>NZ_CP183984.1:187500-4987500 GCF_049913215.1 Variovorax sp. R-27 | reverse complement strand
ACCCGTTCAACTTCAAGATCCTGTTCACGACCAACTCCGCCTTCACATGGGACGCAGCGAAGGGCGAATGGAACCTGGAGGGCGCCAACGGCTCGCTGATCAAGAACGGCATCCGTCTCAACTACCCGACTGCTCCGGTGGAAGTGGAGCTGCGGCCGATCGCGCTCACCTCGTACAACAACACGGGCCCGGCCTATCCCTTCACCTGCTGAGTCCGCTGCCGAACAGGGGCAGGCCACGAGCGCGCTGCAAGGCGCCTCGGCCACGCTCCTGCTGACGCTGGCCGCGCGTGCCGACTCCGGCAGCGTGGCCGATGCGTCGGTGTTTTCCGATCCCGAGGCGCGGCGCATCGCGGCGTCGCTGCCTTTCGATCTGTCGGCTTACGCGAAGGACGCGGCATTCGTCAGGAGCGTTGTCCTGCGTGCCGCACTGTTCGACCGCTATGCGGCCGAGTTCCTCGCGGCCCACCCTGCCGGCCTGTGCATCACGCTCGGCGCGGGGCTTTGCACCCGGCGCAGTCGCCTCGGGGCCGCCGTCACGGCGAATTCCCGCTGGCTGAACATCGATCTGCCTGAAGCCATCAGCCTGCGGGCGCAGCACGTCGCGCGTCATGAGGGCGAGAGCGACCTCGCATGCTCGGTGCTCGACGACGCGTGGTTCGACGCCGCCGACCTGCCCGGCGAGCGGCCCGTGCTCGCGATGCTGGAGGGTGTCTGCCCCTATCTTCCGCAGGCGCCGCTGGAGGCGCTTCTACGCCGGTTGGCCGGTCGCTTCGAACACACCGCCACGCCATGTGTCGTCGTGCTCGACCACGTGCATCCGGTGTTCGCGCGCATGCCCATGGAGGTGGGCGGCATGCGGTTGCCGGTGGTGTCGGGCTTCGAGGATGGCGCCCGCATCGCAGGCCTGCATCCGGCGATGCGAGTGCTGTCCGAAGACCATATCTACGCGCAATTCTCGGAACAGCATCGGCTGTTCGAGGCGGCGTTCCGGGCCACGACTGGGGCTTGGCCCTATGCCGTCGTGCGCCTCGCGCTGGGCCTGAAAGACGATGAGTAGCGCTGCGGCGGCGCCGGATTTCTTCGGCGAGGTTTTCCGTTGGCACGACAGGTACCTGCCGCCGGTGGTGTTGCAGGACCGCCTGCTGCTGCCCAGCGAGAACGACCTGTCGGTGCTCGGCTCGCCGGGTGTCATGGCCGTCGAGCGCGTGCTGCGCGAGGGCGTCAACCTCGCCACCTATTGCCGCACCGAAGGCGCAGCCGCACTGCTCGCGCAGATGCTGCATGCGCTCGAGGCGTTGACGCGCCAGGGGCTCGTGCGACCCGTTGCGATGGACGGCGGCGAGCCGTACCTCGTGCCCGATTTTTCGGCGGCGCATGTGCGCACGGCCATCTCCGACCACGTGGATGTCATCGCGCTGTCGAACGCGGTGAGCGGCGACGCGGCAAGCGGCTGGGCGCAGGCGTTCGCCGACACCGGCCTCACCCTCGTTTTTTGCGACGACTACCTCGACCCCCGGCTCGGCACCATCGATGCGCAGCAGCGCGCCTCGGGTCGTCCCTGGCTGCTGGTCAAGCCCACCGGCGAACAGGCCATGGCCGGCCCATTCTTCAGGCCGGGCGCAGCGACGGTCGGCCCCTGCTGGCATTGCCTCGCGCACCGCTGGCTGAGGAACCGGCCGGCGCGTGCATGGTGGCAGGCGCGGCATGGCACCCCGGGCAGCGGCCTGCCGGTGCGGGCAGGTGACCGGCTAGTCGCCGAGCGCCTCGGCCAGTTGCTGCCCATAGCGCAGCAGATCGCCACGCATGCGGACGCACAGGTGCGGACGCTGGATTCACCGCAGCCGCATTCCGTCGCCGCCCGCCCCCAGTGCCCGCATTGCGGAACGCCGGGGCTCGTCGCGCAGCGGCAACGCGAACGCATCGTGCTGGCGCCGGGCCTACCCATTGGCCGGCGCGATGGCGGCTGGCGCACGGTGCCGGCCTCGGTCACGGTGGCGCGGCTGGCGCCACACGTCAGCCCGCTGTGCGGCGTGATCGCGCAGATCGCGCCGCTGAACGCCGAGTCGGAGGGCGCGCTGACCGTCTATCGCAGCGAAATCTTCAGGACGCCGCCGCCCGGCGACGACCTTTTGCCTGGCGCGCTGACCCAGATCTGCCTCGGCAAAGGCATGTCGATGGACCAGTCCCGCGCCAGCGCGCTGTGCGAGGCGGTCGAGCGCTATGCCGCCTTCCATCAGGGCGACGAAGCCTCGGTCGTGGCCTTCGCCGCCGACCTCGATGCGCGCTGCATCCAGCCGCAGGCGCTGGCGCTCTTCAGCGACCGGCAGCGCGAGCGATTCGACACGGCGCAGAAGCCTCCGCATGCCGTGGCGTCGTCCGTGTCGTCCGGGCCCGCATGGTGGACGCCTGCCTGGTCGCTCACGGCCGATGAACGCTGCTACCTGCCGCTGGCCTTCTGCTTTGCCCATGCGCCGGCGCAAAGCCAGTGCCACGTCAGCTGGACATCGAACGGCTGCGCCGCCGGGAACACGCGCGAGGAAGCCATCCTGCAGGGCTTTCTCGAACTGGTGGAGCGCGATGCCGCCGCCATCTGGTGGTACGGCGAAGTTCCCAGGCCGGCCATCGACCTCGGCGGCCTGTCCGACGAAATCCGCCAGCGCGTCGAACGCACCTGCGGCCCGCAATGGGAGCGCTGGGTGCTCGACATCACCCACGATTTCGGCATTCCGGTGGCGGTTGCCATCGGCCGGCATCTGCAGACGGGCGCGTGGGCCATCGGCTTCGGCTGCAGCCCCGACCGTGCGCTGGCCTGCGAGCGCGCGCTCACCGAAATGAGCCAGCTGATCGCGGCCGGCAAGACCTTCGCGATGCAGCGTGCCGCCGGGGAAGCCAGGGAAGAAGGCCCGCCGCGCTTTCTCATGCCGTCGGACGCGGGCAACGTCGTGCCGGCGCCAGCCGCGCGCACGGACATCGCCGGGGAGATCCGGCGCTGCGTTGCCATTGCTGCTGCGCTCGGCCTGGAAACCATCGTCCTGGACCACACGCGCCCCGACATTCCCCTGCACACTGTGAAGGTGGTCGTGCCGGGGCTGTGCCACATCTGGCCGGAGCTGGGCAATCCGCGCCTGTACCGCGTTCCAGTCGCCATGGGATGGCGCGACACTCCGGTGTGCGAAAGCGACCTGAATCCGCAGGCGCTGTACGTCTGATACGGTCCGATTTCAAGAGAAGGAGAAAAGGGAAAGCCGATGGCCATTTTCAGGAACAAGCTCGACGAGCGCGCCATCATGCTGCGACCCGTGCACGCCTTCGGCCGCCGCGCCTCGGCGTGCCAGACGGTGCTGAAGGCAGCGGACGTGTCGCAGGTCCATGCGATGGTGCGATGGAACAGGCACACATGGGAAATCGTCGACCAGAGCCGCAACGGCACCACCGTGAACGGCGAGCGGCTGCCCAGCGGCCGATGGACTGCCTTGCCCGTGGGCGCCGAAGTCCGCATGGGCGTGGGCGATGAAACGGCCTGGACCGTGGTCGACCTGGCACCGCCGGTCACCTGCCTTTTTCCTGTCGATGGAGGCGTTGCCCCGCTGGCGCTGGGCCTGCGCGAGAACCTGCTGCCGGACGAGCACCAGCCCGAAGTGAACGTGTATTTCCAGGACGGCAGATGGATGCTCGAGCACATCGACGGCATCGAGCCCCTGAGCGACGGTGCCATGGTCCGCACCGCGGTTCGCATGTGGGAGTTCGTGCTGTGCGACGACCTGGCGTTCACTTCCGAGAACCCGATCACGCCGTCGGCGCCGGGCTCGGCATCGGCGGATGTCGCGCTGCACTTCAACGTCAGCCAGAACGAGGAGCACACGAGCCTGAGCCTGGTGGCGGAAGGCAAGTCGGTATCGCTCGGCGAACGCATCCATCACTACACCCTCGTCACGCTCGCGCGCGTGCGCCAGAAAGACGCGCAAAGAGGAATCGCGCCGCAGAGCCAGGGCTGGATCGGGCTGGACGAACTGTCGCGCATGCTGGGCGTGGAGCCCTCTTACGTGAACATCCAGATCTTTCGCGCCAAGCACCAGATCCTCAATGCATTGCCGCCCCATCTGGCCGAGCCGCCGCTGGTCGAGCGGCGTCGCGGGACCGTGCGGCTGGGCAACTATCCCTTCGAGATCCAGGGCGGTGCACAGCCTGTGTAATCGTCTGTAATTCCATTCGACCCCTGCGCTCCCTAGAGTGACGTCAAGTTCGGTGCCGCCGTCGCGGCATGAACTGGCTGATCAACCACTTCCGGGAAGTTGTCATGGGAATGATCTATTCCGTCACGGTCAACAACCATGCGAGCCATTCGGCTTATTTCATGGTGTTCCAGAACGACCCGACGCAATGGGCGCCGAATGCCCTGTCGCTGGCCTGGTTCGCCAGGTTCTCGAACCCGAGCCCGACTTCGCGCGTCAAGTTCCAGTGGAGCATCGACACCGGCTTCTCCTGGGCCGAGACGGGCGAGCTGCAGCCCGGCATCCAGTTCATCGCCACTGAAACCTACGACCCCAGCGGCCTGAACAACAAGATCACGCTGGACTACAACGGCGCCTACCGGTTCGTGAACCCCACCCAGGGGCCCGACCAATCCCGCTTCTATCTCGCCGAATCGCCCAGCATCCCGATCAGGTCCGCGGCCGCCGTGGGCGTGACCATGGGGGGCAGCACGGTGTATGCGGCGCAGGCGCGCCCCAACCAGAACCTGGCCTTCTCGCCGCGGCCCAAGTACTTCATCGCCTACGGTGACTACGAGGAAGGCGGCGTGATCGACGTCAGCACGGTCAACAACCCGCTGGAGCTGCCATTCCCGGCAGGCGTCTACGCGTTGACCACCACGCTGAACGCGGACGGTACCTGGGACCAGCCGGAGAGCCTGGCCCATTCCAATGCGAGCCGCCTGCGACTGCTCGCGGCCTGAAATTCCAAGCCTGTCACACAACGTGCGCCTCCGCCGAGGATGACGACCATGAGAAAGCCACGCCATGTTGCAATACCCCATGCCGCTGAGGCAGCCATCACCGCTGAAGTTCCGGAGTCCGGCGATGCACTCGCAAACCGCCGTTGAAAGAGTCGCCATGCGGCGCGTGTTCCTGGTGCCCCCAGGTGCCCGCCCGGAGGATCCCGGCGTCGACTGCCTGCCCATGGACGAAGAGGTCTGGGAGCGCGGCTACACGCTCGTGATCGACGAAGTCAAGCGCGGCCTGCTGCAGGACTTCTGGAAGAACTACTACGGCGCCTCCGCCGAAATGGCGATGTCCGGCGACCGGCTGATGGAGTTCCGCAAGGACATCATGGCGATCACGCCGGACTGCCTGTGCGAGCCGACCGTGTTCCGCTTTCTCGTGCAGCTGACCCGCATGTGCGTGCGGGCGTACAGCGTGCAGGGCAGCCTGCAGGTCGTCGCCGACTGACTGGGATTGACTAGGATTGCGCCGCCTGGAGCTGCGCCGCCATCTTCTGGTGAATGAGGTTCACCGCCTTCAGGGGGCGCAGCATCACCTTGAACTCGGTGATCCTGCCTGCGTCGTTCCACTTCATCATGTCGACGCCGTTGATCTGGATGCCGTCCAGCTCCAGCGCGAATTCGAGCACGGCGTCGTTCGCGGACCGGAGCTCGCGCACATAGCGGAAGCTCTCGTTGAAGAAGACCTGGAACGCCGCGGCCAGGTACTTCTGCGTGATGGCTTTCCCGACCTGGGGCTTGTGCACCACCGGCGAGTGGAAGACGGCCTCGTCGTCCAGCAGGGCGTCGAGCCCCGCCACGTCGCGTTCCTTGACGAGCCGGTGCCAGGTGGCGAGGGTGTCGATGGCCATGGTTCTCCTGAGGCTGTGAGTGAAGATGCCCGGCATTTGACGTACCCGCATGCGACATGGCAAGGCTTCCCCCGCGCCTTGGCGACTCGACTCCCTCAGACGGCAGACGCCGCCGCAGCCCTCGTACCGCGACGGTCGAAGACCGGCGGCGTCTTGACGATCGAAGTCAGCGCGGGTTCGGCCATGCGCAACGAGGCCAGGTCCGGCCGGGGGCGGCGCAGCTGCGCGTGGGCCGAGAAGGCTTCTTCCATCGCCCGCGCTGCGCCCAGCACCTGGTGGTCGGCGCGAAAGCCGCCCACCACCTGCAGCCCGAAGGGCATGCCCGCATGGTCGAGTCCGCAGGGCAGCGAAATGGCCGGGTGCGTGGTGAGCGTGACCACGTAGGTCAGCGCCAGCCAGCGGTAGTAGTTGGCCTGCTGCTCTCCGTTGATGTGGCCGGCATACAGCTGCGTCCACGGAAAGGGAGACACCGGCGTGGTGGGCGACAGCACCAGGTCGTAGTCGGCGAAGGTCGTCTGAAAGCGCTTGATGAGCCGCGTCTGCTCGGCCTGCGCCCAGGCGCTGTCGAGCAGGCTCATGCGAGCGCCCATCTCGTAGTTCGCGCGCGGGTTGGGTCCCAGGCTGGCGGGGTCGCGCTCGTAGGCCGCCTGCATGCCTGCCACGAAGGCTTCGGCACGCAGCACGTCGAAGCAGCGGTGTGCCTCGCCCATGTCGAACTCGACCTTGTCGCAGCGGCGGAACAGGTGCCGCATGGCTTCGATCTTCTGCCGGAAGGTGGCGCGGATGCCGTCGTCCACTGCGCAGGTGCCGAAGTCTTCGGTCCACGCCACGCGCAGGCCGGCCAGGTCGACCTGCGCGGGCGCCAGAAAAGACATCGGGTCGAGCGGATAGCTCAGCGGGTCGCCCGCGTGCATGCCGGCGGATGCCGCCATCTGCAGGCAGGCGTCTTCCACCGTCCGGCCCATGGGGCCGACGACCGAAATGGGCGTCCAGCCCAATGGCTTGCGCACGCTGGGCACGATGCCCGGCGACGGCCGGAAGCCCACCACGCCGCACTTGGCCGCCGGAATGCGGAGCGACCCGCCGGTGTCGGAGCCGGTGCACACGGGCAGCATGTCGCAGGCCAGCGCAGCCGCCGAGCCGCCCGAGGAGCCGCCGGCATTCAGGTTCGGATTGAAGGGGTTGCCCGTGGCGCCCCACACGTCGTTGCGCGAGTTGGCGCCCGCGCCCATCTCGGGCACGTTGGTCTTGCCCGCCACGACGGCGCCCGCGCGGCGCAGGCGGGCCACCAGCTCGATGTCTTCCGTGGGCACGTGGTCGCGGTAGATCGCCGAGCCCCAGGTCGTGAGCAGGCCTTCGGTGGGCTCCAGGTCTTTCACGCCCAGCGGAAGGCCGTGCAGCAGGCCGAGCGCATCGCCGCGCATCACGGCGCTTTCGGCCACCATGGCTTCGTTGCGCGCGCGCTCGAAACAGGTTGCGGTCACCGCGTTGACGAAGGGGTTCACGCGCTCGATGCGCGCGATGCATGCTTCAAGGAGCTCGACGGGCGAGATGGCCTTGCTGCCGATGAGCCGGCGCAGTTCGACGGCGGATTTTTCGACGAGCTCAGTGCTGGTGTCGCGGGATGTGTTGTTCGTTGGGTTCATCAGTCGGCTGTGATGTTTGCGCGAGCCGCAACGGCACGCATCAAGGGCAGTTCGCGGTTGATCAGCTCACTCGACGCGGTACTGCTGCTGAACGCCGGCTCCAGCCCCTGGCCCAGCAGCTTGGTACGCGTTTCGGGGTCGGCGATGGTCGCGGCCAGCGCCTTCTCAAGCTTGGCCTTCACGTCGGCGGGCACGCCCTTCGGGACGGCGATCATCAGCCACGAGTCCATGTCGACGCTGGCATAACCGCTCTCGGCGAAGGTGGGCACGTCGGGCAGCAGGGCGGAGCGCTTCGCAGTCGTCAGCGCAATGGCCTTGATCTTTCCGCTCTTGAGCTGCGGGATCGCCGCGCTCACCGTGTCGATGCTGAACGGAATCTGGCCTCCCATCAGGTCGGTCATTGCCGGCGCGCTGCCCTTGTAGGGGATGTGCGTCATCTTCAGGCCAGTGGCATGCAGCATGGTTTCGCCGGCGAACTGCGCGGTGGTGCCGGTGCCGAAGGAGCCGTACGAATACTTGCCCGGCGAGGCCTTCACGTAATCGACGAACTGCTTCACCGTCTGCACGGGCACCTCGCTGTTCGCCAGCAGGATCAGCGCGACGCGACCCGCGATGCCGATGGGGTCGAAGCTCTTCACCGGGTCGTAGGGCAGGGCGGCGCGGATCGCGGGGTTGACGGTGAACGTCGAGCCCGAGCTGATCAGCAGCGTGTAGCCGTCGGGCGCGGCCTTCGAAACATAGCTTGCGCCGACCACCGTGCCGGCGCCCGCGCGGTTCTCGATGATGACGGGCTGGCCGAGCTCCTTGCCCAGACGTTGCGCGATCACGCGCCCGTTGACGTCCGTCGCCCCACCCGGCGGGAACGGAATGACCAGCGTGATCGGGCGCGAGGGAAAGTCCGCCGCCGCCGCGGCGGCGGGCGCGGTCAGCGGCAGGGCGCCAAGTGCGAGGCCACATACCAGTGCCATGCGCGCCATGAGCGGGAGACGGTTCATCGGGAACTCCTGGATTTCGACGGGGATTTCGATGGGGATCGGGAGAGGGCGGGTTCATCCTAGGAGCGTCATGCCGGTGTCACAAGCGCAATGTTTAGAATTCTGCGTTGCCGAATCGGCAATCCACGCAATCCGTTTCGGACCACGCCACAGGAGAAATTCATGCAGCTTCGTGCCTTGCAGGAGACCGCGGTGCGCTACTTTCTCGAGGTCGTGAAAACCGGCTCCGTGAAGGAGGCAGCGCTCAAGCTCAACGTGGCGCCCTCGGCGGTGAGCCGGCAGGTGGCGCGGCTGGAGCGCGAACTCGACACTCTGCTGTTCGAGCGCCATGCGCGCGGCATGGTGCCCAATGCCGCGGGCGAGCTGCTGGCGGCACACGCCAAGCGGGCGCAACAAGACATCGAGCGGGTCACGAACGACATCGCCGGCCTGCGCGGCCTGCGCAGCGGCCATGTGCGCGTGGCGAGCACCGAGGGCTTTGCCTTCGACTTCATTCCCAGGCTGATCGCGGACTTCCGCCGCAAGCACGAGGGCATCCGCTTTCACCTGGAGGTCTGCTCGCCCACCGATATTTCGAGCCAGGTACGCGACGGCGAGGCCGACGTAGGCATCACCCTGAGTGCTGCGCCCGAGCCCGGCATCGAGATCCAGCTGCGGTACCCCAGCCCCATCCTCGCCGTGATGGCCAGGGACCACCCATTGGCGCAGCAACGGCAGCTGTCGCTGCGCCAGGTGGTCGCGTATCCGCTGGGGCTGCCGCAGGAAGACAGCTCCATACGCCGCCTGCTCGACGCAAGCTGCGCCCGGCAGGGGCTGCGCTATTCACAGGCCATGTCCAGCAACCACGCGAATGCACTGCTGAGTTTTGCAGCGGCCGGCGGCGGCAGCATCGCCTTCTACGGCCCGCTGTCGATACGCACGCTGCTGCAGAGCAAGGCGCTGGTCGCCCTCCCCGTGAAAGACCGCGAAATGAACGAACGGCACCTGGAGATAGAGACCATGGCGGGCCGCTCGCTGCCCGATGCCGCGAAAGCCTTCGTGCGGCATCTGGTGGAGGCCGTCAAGGCCAGCGGATAGGCCCTGGGGTTGCGCCGCCTTCAGCGGGCGTCAGGCTGGTTTCAGCTATCCGCGCCGTTCGAGCGCAGCCTTGATGAGCGAAGGGTAAGGCGGCCGCGATTGCGGCGTGGCTGCAAAGCGCTGGCCGGCGATGTCGATTTCGTACTCGCCGTGCATTGCCTCTTCCCTCGTCAGTGGTTCGGCGCTGCGTACGTAGCCCATCACCACCATCCGCTCCAGTACCGCGCTGTAAGCCGTGGAGGTCAGCTCGCCGACGGCCTTGCCGTTGCGCAGGATCGGTTCGCCGCCCCATGCGAAGGCCTGCGGGTCGTCCAGCGTGAACATCATCAGCCGCTTGGAGAGCCGTTCGGGTGTGATCTTCGCGAGCGCGGCCTGTCCGATGAAGGCAACCGGCTTGTCCAGCTGGACCGCGAATTCCAGGCCCGCCTCGAACGGGTTTTCGTCCGGACCAAGTTCGAGGCCGAAGGCCCGGCGCCCGGCCTCGATGCGCAAGGCGTCGATCGTGTAGTAGCCGCCGTCGCGAAGGCCCAGGTCGGTGCCCGCGTCGAACAGCGTGTCGTACACATGCACCGCCATCTCAGTCGGGATGTACAGCTCCCATCCCGGACCGCCGACGTACGAGACCTTGGCCGCGAGTGCGCGCGCGTAGCCGACATCGATCTCGATCACTGCCGATTGCGGAAACGCCTCCTTGCCCAGGTCCTGCGGCGTGACCCGGGACAGCAGCTGCTGCGCCTTCGGGCCGGTCACCGTGAGGGTGCAGTAGCTGGAGGTCACGTCCGTCACCGTCACATGCTCGTGCGCATGCATGTGGCGCCTGATGTGGCCGATGTCGCGGCAGGGCTGAGCGGAGCCGGTGATGATCAGGAAGCAGTCTGCCGCCAGCCTCATCACCGTGAGGTCGCTCTCGAAGCCGCCGCGTTCGTTGAGCAGCGCGGTGTAGACCATGCTTGCAGGCCGGATCGCCACATCGTTGGCGCACAGGCGCTGCAGCAGCAGCTCGGCGTCGCGGCCCTGCACCATGAGCTTGCCGAACGAGGTCTGGTCGAAGACAACCACGTCTCGCCGCACCGCCATCTGCTCTTCGATGCAGGCATCCAGCCAGTCGGGGCGGCCGAAGCCGTAGCGGGCATGCGCCTCTTGCCCCGGCAATGCGAACCAGCTCGCGCGCTCCCATCCCAGCTTGCTGCCGAAGGCGGCGCCCTTGGCCTTGAGCCGGTCGTACAGCGGCGAGCGGCGCAGCGGTCGTCCGGACTCCAGCTCGTGGCGCGGCCAGCGCATTGCGTAGTGCAGCCCGAGCGCTTCCACCGTGCGGTCCTTCAGCCAGCGCTTGTTGCTGTTGAAGGGCGCGAAGCGGCGGATGTCCACGTCGAGCAGATCGGCCGGCGCGGCGCCGCCGACGATCCATTCGGCGATCAGCTTGCCCGCGCCGCCCGCGTTGGCGATGCCGGCCGAGTTGAAGCCGGCGGCCACGAAATAGCCGCGCACCTCGGGCGCTTCGCCGAGGATGAAGTTGCCATCCGGCGTGAAGCTCTCGGGGCCGTTCAGGAACAGCTTGATCTCGGTGGTCTCCAGCGCCGGCGTGCGGTGCACCGCTTCGTCGAGCAGGATCTGGAACTGGTCCATGTCGTCCGGCAGCAGCTGGAACTCGAACTTCGGCGGGATGCCGTCCATGCCCCAGGGCTTGGCCACCGGCTCGAAGCCGCCCATCACCAGGCCGCCGACTTCTTCCTTGTAGTAGATGTAGCCGTCGGGGTCGCGCAGCACCGGCAGGTCCCGGTGGACGCCTTCGATCTCCTTGGTGACCAGGTAGAAGTGCTCGGCCGAATGCAGCGGAATGTTGACGCCCGACATCTTGCCCAGCTCGCGTGCCCATTGGCCGGCGCAGTTGAGAAAGCTCTCACAGCGCACCGTGCCCTGGCTGGTCTCGACGCCGACGATGCGGCCGTTCTCGATGATCGTGCCGGTGATCTGCACGCCCTCGAAAATTTTCGCGCCGCGGTTGCGCGCGCCCTTGGCCAGCGATTGCGTGAGGTCGGTCGGGTTCGCCTTGCCGTCGCCGGGCAGCCAGACTGCGCCCACGAGATCGTCGATGCGCATCAGCGGCCACAACTCCAGCGCTTCGGCCGGCGTGATGAACTCGGCCTCGATGCCGAAGCTGCGGGCCGTGGCGATGGTCCGTCGCAGAAGCGTCATGCGCTCGGGCGTTCGGGCGACCGTGATGCTGCCGCACTGTTTCCAGCCGGAGGCCAGGCCCGTCTCGGCTTCGAGCGAGGCATACAGGTCGATGCCGTAGCGGCTCATCTTCGTCATGCTGCGGTTCGCGCGCAGCTGGCCGACCAGCCCGGCGGCATGCCAGGTCGTGCCGCAGGTGAGCTGGCCTTGTTCGAGCACGATCACGTCGGTGCAGCCGAGCTGGGTGAGGTGGTAGGCCGCGCTGCAGCCGGCAATGCCGCCGCCCGCAATGACGACCTGCGCATGGGAGGGAAGTGGCGTCGCCATGATGTGTCGGAGGACTCGTTGATTGAGGGAGGGTTACTTGAAGACCACCGTCTTGTTGCGATGGACCAGGATCCGGTCTTCCAGGTGGAGGCGCACGCTGCGCGACAGCACGCTCTTTTCGATGTCCTTGCCGAGCCGCACCATCTCCTCGATCGAGTTGCCGTGGTCGATGTCGATCACGCCCTGCTCGATGATCGGGCCGGCGTCGAGCTCGGCCGTCACGTAGTGGCTGGTTGCGCCGGTCATCTTCACGCCGCGCTCGAAGGCCTGGTGGTAGGGCTTGCCGCCGACGAAGGCCGGCAGGAAGCTGTGGTGGATATTGATGATGCGGTTGCGCAGGCGCTGGGTCATGTCGTCCGACAGCACCTGCATGTAGCGCGCGAGCACCATGAAGTCGCCGCTGAACTCGCGGAACAGCCGCTCCACTTCGGCGTAGGCCTGCGTCTTGGTGTCGGGCGTCACCGGCACGTGGAAGAACGGGATGCCGTGCCACTCGACGAAGGATCGCAGGTCGTTGTGATTGGAGATCACGCACGGAATTTCGCAGTGCAAGTCCTTGTTGCGCCAGCGGTGCAGCAGGTCGTTCAGGCAGTGGTCGAGCTTGCTCACCAGCACCAGCATGCGTTTCTTCACCGAGCTGTCGGAAACGCTCCACTCCATGTCGAACTGCTTGGCGACCGGCGCGAAGCGTTCGCGCAGTTCGTCCAGGTAGAAGGGCAGCGTGTCGGCCTGGATCTCCACCCGCATGTAGAAGCGGTTGTGCAGCGCGTCACCGTGCTGTGCGGCCTGGGTGATCAGGCCGCCGTGGCTTGCGATGAAGCTGCCCACGCCCGCCACGATGCCCGTGCGGTCCGGGCAGGTGAGGGTGAGGATGTAGCGGCGTGGTGTTTCGTCGCCCATTGCCATGCCTTCAGGCGGCAACGGGTGCGGTGACGCGCCTGATGCCCATGGCCTTGAGCGTCTCGCCGATGGCGGCCACGGCGCCCGGAATGCCCGCCTCGCCGAAGTGGCCCATGCAGCCGACGCGGAAGGTCTCCACCTGCGTGAGCTTGCCGGGGTAGAGGATGTAGCCGCGCTTCTTCACCTCCTGGTAGAAGGTCTTGAAGTCGTAGTTGGCATCGTCGGGCGCGTGGAAGGTGACGATGATCGGCGCCTGGATGGCGGACTCCAGGAAGCTGCGGATGCCCAGCGAAGCCAGGCCTTCGATCAGCGCCTTGCAGTTGCGCGCATAGCGCCCGCCACGCGCCGCAAGGCCGCCTTCCTCGATGTACTGCGCGATGGCGGTGTCGAGCGCGGCGACCACGTGCGTAGGCGGCGTGAAGCGCCACTGCGTGGTCTTCTCCATGTACACCCACTGGTCGTACAGGTCCATGCTCAGCGAGTGGCAGTTGCCTTCGCACTTCTCGAGCGTGCTGCGCTTGATGACGACGAAACCCATGCCCGGCACGCCTTCGAGGCATTTGCCCGAAGCGGCGACGACCGCATCGAAGGGCGTCTTGCGCGCATCGATCTCCAGCGCGCCGAAGGAGCTCATGGCGTCGATGATCAGCCCGCGGCCGTGCCTGGCGACAACCACCGCGATCTCGTGCAGGGGGTTGAGCACGCCGGCGCCGGTTTCGCAGTGCACCACCGCGACATGGGTGATGCCTGGGTCGGCCGCGAGCGCCCGGTCAACGTCGGCCGGCGAGACCTGCTTTTCTTCCGTGTAGTCGATGGTGGTCAGCTTGCGGCCGAGCACCTTGCAGATCTTGGCGAGCCGCTGGCAGTACGCGCCATTGCTCGGCACCAGCACGTGGCCGTCGCGCGGCACGACGGTGCCGATGGCAGCTTCCACCGAGAAGGTTCCGCTGCCCTGCAGCGGAACGCACTCGTGCGTGCCGGTGCCGTGCACGATCTCCAGCACATGCTTGCGGATGCGTGCGGTGATCTGGTTGAAGTCGGCGTCCCACGATCCCCAGTCGCGCAGCATCGCCTGCCGCGTGCGGTCCGAAGTGGTCAGGGGGCCGGGCGTGAGAAGAATGGGGTAGGGGGCTTGACTCATGATGTCTCCAGGCAGGGAAAGAAATGAGAGGAAGGGGAAGACAGAGGGGCCGCCGTTCAACTGCGGCTCAGGTTGCGCCAGGCCTGCGTGCGCGACAGCAGCACGCGCGTCAGCAGCGAGTAGGCGATGCACACGATGGTCGAGGTGACGACGATCAGGCTGGCCAGCGCCGCGGCCGGGCCGATGTCGCCGGCGTCGTCCAGATGCATGATCGCGACCGAGGCCAGGATGGTCTCCGGCGTGTAGAGAAAGATGGCGCACGACAGGCTGGCCATCGACACCACGAAGAAGTAGCGCCCGATGTCCAGGATCGCCGGCAGGCACACCGGCACCGTCACGCGCAGGAAGGTCTTGAAGAACGGCACCTTGAGAGAGGCCGACACGGCTTCGAACTCGTTGTCGATCTGCTTGAGCGCCGTCACGGCTGTGAGATGGCTCGAGGTGTAGTAGTGCACCACCATCGAGATGATCAGGATCGCCATCGTCTGGTAGAGAAAGTTCAGCGGGTTGGCCGGATGGTTGAAGAACATCACGTAGCCCAGCCCGAGCACAAGGCCCGGCACCGCCATCGACAGCACCGCCATCAGATGCATGCCCTTGCGCATCAGGCCGAGGTTGCGCGTCTTCTCGATCAGGTAGGCGCCCACGAAGACGATCAGCGAGCCGGCCACGGCGGTGGCCATGGCAACGATCAGGCTGTTGCCGTAGGCCGCGGCCATGTCGCTTTCGACCAGCACGAAGTGGTAGTGCTTGAGCGTGAGCGAAAGGTCGTAGGGCCACAGCGAGATCAGCGAGGTGTAGATCGCCATGCCGATGGTGGCCAGCAGCAGCCCGCACACGACCGCGCAGAACAGCATCAGCAGCGGATCGGCGAGCTTGCGGCGCTTGGGGCTGTAGGGCACCGAGCGGGCCGTGAGCTGCGCCTTCAGCTTGCGCCGCACCACGTAGTCGATCACGAAGGAAATGATCGAGGGAAGCAACAGCAGCATGCCCACCACCGCGCCGATGGAGAAGTTGTGCTGCCCGACCACCTGCTTGAACACATCGACCGACAGCACGTTGAAGTTGCCGCCGATCACCTTGGGCGCGCCGAAGTCGCTCACCACGTAGGTGAAGACAACGGTCGCCGCGCTGATGAGGCCGTACTTGCACGAGGGCAGCGTGATGGTCATGAACTGGCGCGACGGCCGCGTGCGCAGCGCGGTGGCCGCCTCGTACAGCCGGCCGTCGGCGAGCGACAGCGCGGTGACCAGGATCATCAGCGCATGCGGAAAGGTGTTGTAGACCTCGGCCAGGATGATGCCGGGCGCGCCGTAGATCGACGCGCCGCCCAGCAGGAACTTGAGAGCCCCCTGGTTGCCGAACCACTGCACGAAGGAAATGGCCGAGAGCAGCGAGGGCGCCAGCAGCGGAATCAGCGCAATGAGGCGGAACACCGCCTTCAGCGGCGCCGGCATGCAACTGCGCGTGAGCGCGTAGGCAAAGACGAAGGCGGTGGGCACCGAAATCATCACCACGGCCGCCGAGACCCACACCGAGTTCCACGCAGCGCGCAGCAGGCTCGGCGTCTGGAAGTAGGTGATGAAGTGGGCGAGGCCGACGAAGCGGCCGTCCTTGTCCTGCACCGCGTGGGCCAGGATGGTCGCCAGTGGTGCGATCAGGAACACGAAGAGCATTGCCATCACCACGAACAGGATGACCCGGGCAATGGTCTCGTCGCGGCTCCAGCGCATGGCCGGTCGCGCGGCGAACGAAGGACGAGGGTGTGCCAGCGTGTTCATGGCTTCGGGCTGCGTGCGGCGAAGGCGCGGATGCGATTGGCGCGCAGCGCGATGTCGATGGTGTTGCCTTCGCGGATGTCGAGGTCGTGCAGCTGGTTGAGCGAGAAGTGCAGGCCGAGCGTTTGTCCGTGCAGCGCATCAGCCGTCACTTCGGCGATGCACAGGCCGCCGAGGAATTCGACCTTGGTGACCAGCGCCTGCAGGCGGTTGGCCGTGTCGTCACCCAGGTGCTCGACCGCGCGGTCTTCGGGGCGCAGGTAGAGGTTGACCGCTTCGCCGGGCTCGAAGGCGCCGTCGCAGGCGTCGCACTGCAGCTCCATGTCGCCGACCTTGAAGCGGTGGTTGCCCAGCGCCACCGCACGCAGCACGTTGACCTTGCCGACGAAATCGGCCACGAAGGGCGTGGCCGGCTGTTCGTAGACTTCCATCGGCGTGCCGACCTGCTCGATCACGCCGTGGTTCATGACCACGATGCGGTCGGCCATCGACAGCGCCTCTTCCTGGTCATGCGTGACCATGATGGTCGTGATGCCGACCTGCTTCTGCAGCCGGCGGATTTCGCCGCGCAGGCGAATGCGCTCCAGCGCATCGAGCGCCGACAGCGGCTCATCGAGCAGCAGCAGGCCGGGGCGCGTGGCGAGCGCGCGGGCCAGTGCCACGCGTTGCTGCTGGCCGCCCGAAAGCTGGCTCGGGTATTTGTTGCCCGAGGTCGGCAGGCCGACGAGCTTCAGCAGCTCTTCGACTCGCACCTTGATCTCACCCCGTTTGGCGCGGCTGTTGACCAGCCCGTAGCCGATGTTCTCGGCAATCGACAGGTTGGGAAAGAGCGCATACGACTGGAACACGATGCCGTAGTCGCGCCGGTCCGGCGGCAGCCACGAGACGTCCTTGCCGTTCTGCAGGATCTGCCCGGCGGTCTGCGTTTCCAGCCCCGCGATGATGCGCAGCAGCGTGGTCTTGCCGCAGCCCGAGGGGCCCAGAAAGCACAGCATCTCGCCCGGGTTCACGCGCAGGTGCACGTCGCGCAGCGCACTGAAGGATTCGAAGTCCTTGCGAACGCCGACGATCTCGAGCGCTGCAGGAGCGCTAGCAGGCACCGGGCTGGCAATGAACTTGGTGTCGGTCATATCCATTTTTCGCACTCGTCGTTGGCGGGCGTCACCACTGCGGCAGCGCCCGCGGATTGAAAGTCGTCGGGAATGCCGTCGGGCCTACTTGGGTTCAGCCTTGCCTTCGTAGCGCTTGCTCCATTCCGCCAGGATGCGCTCGCGGTTCTTCGCTGCCCAGTTGATGTCGTTCTTGGCGAGCAGCTTTTCGTAGTTGTCCGGAATGCCTTCGAGCTTCGAGGCCACGCCGGGGTAGGCCACTACCGCCCACCATGTGGAGGTGATCTGGTTGGCCTCCTTGCTGGCCATCCAGTCGGCGAAGCGCTTGGCCTGTTCCGTCTTCTTGCTCGTCTTCATGATGCTGGTGGCCTCGATGTCCCAGCCCAGGCCTTCCTTCGGAAAGATCAGGTCGACCGGCGCGCCCGACTTCTTGACCTGATGCGCGCGGAACTCGAACGAGATGCCGATGGGGAACTCACCCGCGCCGGCCTGCTTGCAGGGCTTGGAGCCCGAGTGCACGTACTGCGCGATGTTCTGGTGCAGCGCGTCCATGTACTTCCAGCCTTCGGCGTCGCCCATGTTCTGCAGCCATGACGACACGTCGAGATAACCGGTGCCGCTGGAGGCCGGGTGCGGCATCGAGATGGTGCCCTTGTAGACGGGCTTGGCCAGGTCCTTCCAGCTCTCGGGCTTGGGCAGGCCGAGCTTCTGGGCCTCGACGCGGTTGAAGCAGATGGTTGCGGCCCAGACGTCCATGCCGACCCAGGCCGGCGGGCGGGCGGTGTCGGAGTAGGCGGGGTTCAGGTCCTTGAAGCCCTTGGGCTCGTAGGGCAGGAGCATGCCTTCCTGCTGCAGCAGCGCGAGGCTGCTGGCGGCCAGGCCGGCCACCACGTCGGCCTGCGGGTTGGCTTTTTCGGCCAGCAGCTTGGCGGTGACGATGCCGGTGGAGTCGCGCACCCACTTCACTTCGATGTCGGGGTTGGCTTTTTCGAAGGCGTCCTTGTAGAGCTTCATGGCGTCGGTCTCGAGCGCCGTGTAGACCAGGAGCGGAGTCTTCTGCGCCCAGGCGGCGCCGCCGGCCATGAGGCCTAGCGCCGCAACGCACAGGGCCGCCGTGAGACGGCGCGTGCTTTGTTTCATCGTCATCTGTTTCTCCTGAAGTGGCTTGCTGTCACAGGGGGGTGAGTGAGTGGCGGGCTCCGGCGCGTGGCGTTCCAAGGTCCGGTGAACGCAATGTAGATTGCTGATTGAAGACTGTCAATAAAAAATTGTTGACAGTTTTCAATCCTCGGGGAAAATACGCCCCATGGTCACCACCAATCACTCCGCCGCCCTCGCGTTTCTCCAGTCCAGCTCGCTGCCGATGCTGATGCAGGAAGAAATCGAGCGTTTGATCATGACCGGCGAGCTCCCCGTGGGCAGCCGCATCAACGAGAGCGAACTCTCGCAGCGCTTCAACACCAGCCGCGGCCCTATCCGCGAGGCGTTGCGTGCGCTGGAAGAGGCCGGCCTCGTGCGCAACGAAAAGAACCGTGGGGTCTTCGTGCGCGAGATTGCGTTCGAGGAAGCCGACGAAATCTACGAACTGCGCGAGGCGCTGGAAGAAATCATCGGCCGGCGCGTGGCGCTCGCCATCAAGCCCGACGCGGTCGAGCGCCTGCGCGCCATGCTCGATGCAATGCGCTCGGCAGCCCAGGCGCAGGACGTGGAGCAATACGCGCAGCTCAATCTGCAGTTCCACGAGATCCTGCTCGACACGGCCGGCAGCAAGAAGCTCACCGAAACCTACAAGCGCCTGGTCAAGGAGCTGCACCTTTTCAGAATGCGTGCGCTCGACAGCGGCGGCGGCCTGCGCGTGTCGGCCGACGAGCACCGCGACATCGTCGACGCCATTGCCAGCGGCGACCCCGACACGGCAGGGCGCGCGCTGCGCCAGCACGTCGCGGGCAGCCGCGCGCGCATGCACAAGGCCTTCGGCCGCGCCGATTCCGACGCGGCGACCGCATCGAACAACCCACCCCAAAAGGAAGTCTGAAATGACACCGGAGACACTCGAAGTCAATGCCCGCAGCTACCGCTGGATGAGCCGCCCCGTCGTGGTGGTATGCGTCGATGGCTGCGAGCCTGCGTACCTGGACGCGGCCATCGCAGCCGGCGTAGCCCCCTGCATCGAGCGCATGCGCAAGACCGGAGCAGACCTGCTGGCCGACTGCGTGGTGCCCTCCTTCACCAACCCGAACAACCTGTCCATCGTCACCGGCGCCCCACCGGCCGTGCACGGCATCTGCGGCAACTACTTCTTCGACCGCGAACTCGGCCAGGAAGTCATGATGAACGACCCCAAGTACCTGCGCGCGGGCACCGTGCTCGCAGCCTTCGCCGATGCGGGCGCCTCGCTCGCGGTGGTCACCGCCAAGGACAAGCTGCGCAAGCTCCTGGGCCACCGCATGAAGGGCATCTGCTTCTCGTCCGAGAAGGCCGACCAGGCCACCATCGAGGAGAACGGCATCGACGGCGTGGTCGAGATGGTCGGCATGCCCGTGCCCTCGGTGTACAGCGCGGAGCTCTCGGAGTTCGTCTTCGCCGCCGGCGTGAAGCTCATGGAATCGCGCCGCCCCGACCTGATGTACCTGTCGACCACCGACTACGTGCAGCACAAGGCCGCCCCCGGCAGCCCCGCGGCCAACGCCTTCTACGCCATGATGGACGGCTACCTCGCGCAGCTCGATGCGCTGGGCGCCACCATCGTGCTCACGGCCGACCACGGCATGAACGACAAGCACGACGCCGACGGCGCGCCCAAGGTCATCTACCTGCAGGACGTGCTCGACGACTGGTATGGCAAGGACCAGGCCCGCGTGATCCTGCCGATCACCGACCCGTACGTGGTGCACCACGGCGCCCTCGGCTCCTTCGCCACCGTGTACGCCCCCGACGAGGCCCGCGTGCCGGGCTGGATCGAGCGCATCCAGCGCCTGCCGGGCATGGAGCTGGTGCTCTCGCGCAAGGACGCGGCCGCGCGCTTCGAGCTGCCGCCCGACCGCATCGGCGACATCGTGGTGGTCAGCGAGCAGAGCACGGTCATCGGCACCTCGGCCAGCCGGCATGACCTGTCGGCGCTGGAAGTGCCGCTGCGCTCGCACGGCGGGGTGTCGGAGCAGCGCGTGCCGCTGATCTGCAACCGGCCGGTCACCGGCATTGCCGCCAGCCGCCGGCTGCGCAACTTCGATGCGCTGGACCTTGCGCTGAACCACGCCCAGTAAACCGTCGCCCGGAGCACTCCCCCATGAGCCAAGCCACCCTGAAGCCAGGCACCATTCACCGCGAAGCCCTGCGCATTGCCGGCGAGCGGATTCACCGCGACCGCACGATCGACGTCACCTACCCCTACACCGGCGAAGTGATCGCCACCGTGCCCAAGGCCACGCTCGAAGATGTTCGGGTGGCCTACAAGATCGCGCGCGACTACAAGCCCACCCTCACGCGCTACGAGCGCTACAAGATCCTGATGCGCGCGGGCGAGATCATCGCCTCGCGCCTGGACGAGATCTCGCGCGTGATCACGATGGAGTCGGGCCTGTGCCGCAAGGACTCGCTGTACGAGGTGGGCCGCGCCTCCGACGTGCTGCTGTTCGCGGCCAACCAGGCGCTGGTGGACGACGGCCAGGTGTTCTCCTGCGACCTCACGCACCACGGCAAGAGCCGCAAGGTCTACACGCTGCGCGAGCCGCTGCAGGGGGCGATCACGGCCATCACGCCGTTCAACCATCCGCTGAACCAGGTGATCCACAAGGTGGCGCCCTCCATTGCCACCAACAACCGCATGGTGCTCAAGCCCAGCGAGAAGACGCCGCTGACGGCCTTCATCCTGGCCGACATCCTGTACGAGGCGGGCCTGCCGCCGCCGATGCTGTCGGTGATCACGGGAGACCCGCGCGAGATTGCCGACGAGATGCTCACCAGCGCCGACGTGGACCTGGTCACCTTCACGGGGGGCGTGGCCATCGGCAAGTACATCGCGGGCAAGGCGGTGTACAAGCGCCAGATCCTGGAGCTGGGGGGCAATGACCCGATCATCGTGATGGAGGATGCAGACGTCGAGGAGGCGGCCACGCTGGCGGCCAGCGGCTCGTACAAGAACTCGGGCCAGCGCTGCACGGCGATCAAGCGCATGCTGGTGCACGAGGCGGTGGCGGACCGGTTCGTGGAGCTGCTGCTGGCCAAGACAAAGGCGCTGAAGTACGGCGACCCGATGGACCCGGCCACGGACATGGGCACGGTGATCGACGAGGCGGCTGCGATCCAGTTCGAGGCGGTGGTCAACGAGGCCATCAAGGCGGGTGCGAAGCTGCTGTACGGCAATGAGCGCAGCGGTGCGCTGTATTCGCCCACGGTGCTCGACCATGTGGACCCCGGGATGACGGTGGCCAGGCACGAGACCTTCGGGCCGGTGTCGCCGGTGATCCGCTTCAGGACGATCGAGGAGGCGATCCGCATCTCCAACGGCACGGCCTACGGGCTGTCGTCGGCGGTGTGCACGAACCGCATGGACTACATCACGCGCTTCATCCGCGAGCTGAACGTGGGCAGCGTCAACGTGCGCGAGGTGCCGGGCTACCGCCTGGAGCTTACGCCCTTCGGCGGCATCAAGGACTCGGGCCTCGGATACAAGGAAGGCGTGCTCGAGGCCATGAAGAGCTTTACCAACACCAAGACTTATTCGTTGCCGTGGTAGTCGCCGCATCGCTCGCTGTACCGTTGGACGTGGAAGGCATCGTCGCCCTGTTCGAGGCCAAGGGCCACGCGCAGTACGACGGTGAACCCGTCACGCAGCTCCAGCACGCGCTGCAGTCCGCGCATCTGGCCGAGCAGGCCGGTGCATCCAGCGAACTCATCACCGCAAGCCTGCTGCACGACCTGGGGCACCTGCTGCACGACATGGACGGCACGCCCACGCAGCAGGGCCTGGACGACCTGCACCAGTACCGCAGCCGCGCCTTCCTGAAGCACCTGTTCGGCCCGGCCACGCTCGACCCGATCCGGCTGCACGTGGACGCCAAGCGCTTCCTGTGCGCGCGCGAGCCGGGGTATCTCGAAGCGCTGTCGGCCGATTCGCAGCGCAGCCTGGTGCTGCAGGGCGGCGTGTTCGACGAAGCGCAGGCAAGGCAGTTCGAAGCGCTGCCGCATGCGCTCGACGCTGTGCGACTGCGCCGCTGGGACGACAACGCCAAGTGCGCCGATGCGAAGACGCCCGACCTGATGCACTACGCGCGGCACATGGTGCTCGCGTCGAGGCAGGCTGCCACGCCGCAGCCATAACCTGAAACCGAGAGCCTTCCGACATGCGCCCCTTCTGGATCGAACAGGCCCTCTTCAACGACGGAGACCTCGCACCTGCACTGCAGGGCGCACAGCGCGCCGACGTCTGCATCGTCGGTGGCGGCTTCACCGGGCTGTGGACCGCCATCCAGGCGAAGCAGCGCAACCCGGCGCTCGACATCGCCATCGTCGAGAGCGATCTCTGCGGCTCCGGTGCGAGCGGGCGCAACGGCGGCTGCCTGCTGACGTGGTCGACCAAGTTCTTCACACTGCGCAGGCTGTTCGGCGAAGCCGAGGCCATCCGCCTCGTCAGGGCCTCGGAAGATGCGGTGCAGCACATCGCCGACTTCTGCCGCGCGCAAGGTATCGATGCCGAGCTGCGGCAGGACGGCACGCTCTACACCGCAACCTCGCAGGCCCAGGTCGGCGCGCTCGACCCCGTGATGAAGGGGCTGGAGGACTGCGGCATTCATTCCTACCGCACGCTGCCGCCCGAAGAAGTCGCGCGCCGCTCGGGTTCCGCGCGCAACCTGGCAGGCGTGTATTCGCCCATCGCCGCGACCGTGCATCCGGGCAAGCTGGTGCGCGGGCTGAGGCGCGTGGCGCTGGGCATGGGCATTCGCATCTACGAGCGCAGCCCGATGATCGACTTCACGCAAGGCCATCCGGTCACGGTGCGCACGCCGGCCGGCAGCATCGAGGCGCCGAAGCTGGTGCTGGCGATGAACGCGTGGATGGCCAGTGCCTTGCCTCAGTTCGAGCGCACGATCGCCATCGTGTCGAGCGACATGGTCATCACGGAAAAATGCCACGAGCTGCTGCGCGCGACGGGATTGGTCGATGGCGTCTCGGTGCTCGATTCGCGCACCTTCGTCTATTACTACCGCACCACCGTGGACGGCCGCCTGATGCTGGGCAAGGGCGGCAACACCTTCACCTGGGGCGGGCGCATCGCGCCGGTGTTCGACCAGCGCTCACCTTACGAGGCCGAGCTCACGCGCGCGCTGCATGGCTTCTTTCCTTCGCTGCGCGACGTGCCAGTGACCGCGAGCTGGAACGGGCCGTCGGACCGCTCCGTCACCGGCTTCCCGTTCTTCGGCAAGCTCAACGGCGCGCCGCACATCTACTACGGCTTCGGCTACTCGGGCAACGGCGTGGGGCCGACCTACATGGGTGGGCAGATCCTCTCTTCGCTGCTGCTGGACGAGGACAACGCCTGGACGCGCAGCCCGCTCATCCAGGGGCCGCTGGGGCAGTTTCCGCCCGAGCCGATCCGCTACATCGGCTCGATCGTCGTGCGCGACGCGATCCGCCGCAAGGAAGCGGCCGAGGACCGCGACAGCCGGCCGTGGATGGTCGACCGGCTGCTGAGCAAGTTCGCCGACGCGGCAGGCAAGTCGGACAAGGGCTGAGCGCGTTCAGGCCAGCCGGTCGAGCAGGCTGTACCAGGCCACGCCGCCCGCCACGTAGAAGCGCTGCAATCCGTGCAGTGGAATCGGCTGGATCGGCGTTACCGGGTACGGAAAATCGGCGCCCGCATCGACCAGTCGCGCCGCCACGTGCTTGCCCATGCTCGTGGCCAGCGCGATGCCGCGTCCGTTGTAGCCCAGCGCCACCGTCACGCCCGGCGCGGGCGTGTGCACGTGCGGCATGAAGTCGCGCGTGACCGCGATGCGGCCGGCCCAGCGGTACTCGTAGCGCAGCGGCCCCAATTGGGGAAACAGCAGCTCGAGCGAGCGCTCGAGGTGCGCGAAATCCGCGGGCCCGGCCGGGTCGGCAAAGTGGCCGCGACCGCCCATCAGCAGGCGGCCCTGCGCGTCCTTGCGGAAGTAGAGCAGCAAGCGCTGCGAGGTCGAGGCGGTTTCGCCGCCCGGAAGAATGGCGTCGGCCGCCGCACCTTTGAGCGGTTCGGTCGCGACGATGAAGCTGTTGGCGGCCAGCACGGTGCTCGACAGCTTCGGCCACAGCGCGCCGGTGTAGCCGTTGGTCGCGATGAGGACCTGCTCGGCGGTGACGCTCGCGCCAGTCGATGTGCTCGCATGCCAGTGCGTGCCGCGGCGCTCCAGCGCCGTGACTTCGGTGCCGCCGTGCACGGCAGTGCCCGCAGCCTGCGCGGCGCGCACCAGCCCGCGCGTGTAGGCCAGCGGCTGGATGCCGCCAGCGCGGCCGTCGAGCCAGCCGCCGGCAAAGGCTTCGGTGCCGAGTCGCGCGCTGACGGCGGCGTGGTCGAGCTGCTGCGTGCTGACGCCACGCTTCGCCCACTGCTCGGCGCGCGCATGCAGCGCGGCCACGTCCTTCTGTGCGTAGGCGGCCTGGATCCAGCCTTTGCGCACCGGCTGGCAGTCGATGCGGTGGCGGGCGATCAGGTCGAACACCAGGTCGGCCGAGCGCGAGACCGCATCGATCAAGGGCTCTGCACGCATGTGGCCATAAATCTGGACCAGCTCCTCGGGGTCGTGCTTGAGTGAAGGATTCACCTGCCCGCCGTTGCGCCCCGATGCACCCCAGCCGGGTTCGTGCGCCTCGAGCACGCAGGCCTGCGCGCCGGCCTCGGCCAGATGCAGCGCAGCCGAGAGGCCGGTGAAGCCGCCGCCGACGATCAGCACGTCGGCCTTGCGCGATTCGGTCAGCGGCGGTGTCGGTGGAGCGGGTGGCGCGGTGTCGGCCCAGAGCGAAGGAGGCAACGCGCGAACGCTCATGCGCGCACCTCCGCGGACGCCACGGCACCGGAGGGGTGCAGCACGCGCCGCAGAAAGTCTTGCGTACGCGCCTGGCGCGGCGCGCCCAGCACCTGCGCGGAAGGGCCTTCCTCGACGATGCTGCCGCTGTGCAGGAAGCACACGCGGTCGGCCACTTCGCGCGCAAAGCCCATCTCGTGCGTGACCACGATCATCGTCATGCCCTCGTCGGCCAGTGCGCGCATCACGCCGAGCACGTCGCCGACCAGCTCGGGGTCGAGCGCGGACGTGGGCTCGTCGAACAGCATGGCCTCGGGCTTCATCGCGAGCGCGCGGGCGATTGCCACGCGCTGCTGCTGCCCACCCGAGAGCTGCGCCGGATACGCCTGTGCCTTCTCGGCCAGCCCCACCTTGGCCAGCAGCGCCAGCGCTTCTTCGCGCGCCTGCGCCGCGTTCTGGCGCAGCACGTAGACCGGGCCTTCCATCACGTTCTCCAGCACGGTGCGGTGCGGGAACAGGTTGAAGCGCTGGAACACCATGCCCATGCGGCTGCGCAGCCGGTGGATGTTGGGCGCGTTGCGGTCCACCCGCTCGCCGAAGGCGCGCACTTCGCCGCCTTCGTACGACTCCAGCCCGTTGATGCAGCGGAGCACCGTCGACTTGCCCGAGCCCGAAGGGCCGATCAGGCACACGACCTCGCCCTTGTCCACGTTCAGGCTCACGCCCTGCAGCACGCGGTGCGTGCCGAAGCGCTTTTCCAGTCCTTCGACGTGGATCATGGTTGTTTTCTCCCGGCGGCAAAGCGCTTCTCTAGCCGGCGCAGGCCGTAGACCAGCGGCAGGCTCATCAACAGGTAGAGCAGGGCGACCAACGTGTAGACCGTCATGTTCTGGAAGGTCGACGAGGCGATGAGCTGGCCGGCACGCGTCATCTCGGCCACGGTGATGGTCGAGACCAGCGAGGAATCCTTCAGCATCATCACCAGCGTGTTGCCGTACGGCGGCAGCGCGATGCGAAAGGCTTGCGGCAATATCACGCGCCGCATGATCAGCGCCGAGCGCATGCCCATGGCCTGCGCGGCCTCGCGCTGGCCCGGATCGACCGCCTCGATGCCGGCGCGGAAGTTCTCGGCCTGGTACGCCGAGTAGGCAATCCCCAGCCCGATCACGCCGGCCTGGAAAGCCGTGAGCTGCACGCCGAACTCCGGCAGCACGAAGTAGATATAGAAGAGCTGCACGATGATCGGCAGCCCGCGAATCACGTTGATGGCCACCGTGGCGGCCCAGGAGAGGGCGCGCACGGGTGACAGCTTCATCAGCGCGAGCGCAAGGCCGAGCGCGCTGCTCAGCAGGAAGGCGAGCACCGTAACCTGCACGGTGACCACCGCGCCCTGCAGGAGGATCGGCAGGAAGTCCTGCGCGTTCTGTAGAAAGGTGGGAGCAGCCATCTGCATCAGCCTCGTCGCTTGATGCGCGGCGCATCGAACTGGTCGGCCGACGCAGTCAGGCCCATTCGGGGAACACCGCGGAACCGACTTTGCCGGGCCACAGGTGTTGCCCCCTGCAAGGGGGTTGGCGAAGCGACACGAAGTGCGCGAAGCCTGGGGGTGTGCATCAGATCCCCCATTTCTGGACGATCTTGGCGAGCGTGCCGTCAGCCTTCACGGCGGCAATGGCCTTGTTGATGCGGGCCATCGTCTCGGTGTCGCCCTTGCGCACCACCAGGCACACATCGCCCACGTTCACGGCCTTGTAGCTGTCGACCAGCTTCACGCCAGGGAATGTGTTCTGGCGGATCTGGTAGGCCATGATGGGTTGGTCGCCCAGCCCTGCCTTGATGCGTCCGAGCGAAAGGTCGCGCGTCATGTCGGCCACCGAGTCGTAGCTGCGCACTTCCTTGAAGATGCCTTTCTTGTTCAGCATGTCGAGGAACACGGTGCCGACCTGCGCGCCCACCACTTCGCCCTTGAGCTCGTCGAGCGAGACATACGCGCGGGTGTCGTCGGCCTTGACGATCAGGCCCTCGCCGTACGAATACACCGGGTCGCTGAAGTCGACCACTTCCTGGCGCGCCGCTGTCTTGAGCATGGCCGCCGAGACGATGTCGATCTTGCGGGCCGTGAGCGAGGGAATCAGCGCCGAGAACACTGTCTGCTGCACGTTGACGTTGAAGCCGCCCGCCTTGCCTACGGCAGTGACGGTGTCGACCATCATTCCCTGGATGGTGTTGGTCTTCACGTCGAGGAATGTGAAGGGCACGCCGGTGGCGGTGGCGCCCACGTTGTAGGTCGGGGTGGCGCCTTGTGCCATGGCCAGCGAGGCGGTGCCGGCGATGCAAAGACCCAGGGCCAGGCGGTGAAGGCGGCGAACGATGCGATTCATGGAAGCACTCCTCGGAGGAAAAGGACGTTGAAAAGTGGAAATGAACGGAAAGGAACGGAAAAAGGTGATGCACCCCGCGATGCAACATGCATGCCAATAGTCGATTCTTTTGAATCTCTAATCAATAAATAGAAACCACTAGTCGGGTTTTGAGAATCGATATTCGATATTTCAAGAGACTGTAGCTATACTCCAGCGCCATGGACGCCACACCCGACACAGCCCCCGAAGACAGCCAGAGCCTGCTTTTCAACCAGTCGCTGGAGAAGGGCCTGGCCGTGCTGCGCGCCTTCAGCGCACGGCGGCGCACCATGACGCTGGCCGACGTGGCCGAGGCCACCGACATCACCAAGAGCTCGGCCCAGCGCATGGTCTTCACGCTCGAAAAACTGGGCTACGTGCGCAAGCACCCGAAGACGCGGCGCTACCAGCTCACGCCGCGGGTGATGGAAATCGGCTTCAACTACCTGGCGGCCCATTCGCTGATCGACATGGCCAACCCCTTCCTGTCAGAGCTGACCAAGGTGACGACGGAAACCTCCTGCCTCACCGAGCCCGACGGGCTCGACATGGTCTACGTGGCGCGTTTCGTCAGTGCGCAGTTCGTGCCGGTGCACATGCCCATCGGCAGCCGCATTCCCATGTACTGCACGGCTTCGGGGCGCGCTTTTTTGAGTGCGCTGCCCGAGGAAGAGGCGCGCTCGCTCATCGAGGCCTCCGACCGCGTGGCCCACACCATGCACACGTGCACCGATGTGGACGCAATCCTCGAAACGCTGCGCCAGGCGCGCCTTCAGGGCTTTGCCACCAATGCCGAGGAGCTGTTCCTCGGCGACATGACCATCGCGGCGCCCGTGCTGGGCAGCCAGGGGCGGCCGGTGGCCTCTGTGCACATCGTGGCGCCGACCAGCCGCTGGACGATCGACGAAGCCGTGCGCAAGCTGGCGCCCACGCTGCTGCTGTGCGCGCGCTCGCTGACCAGTTCGGCGCGCAGCATCGACTGACTGACGGCTATACGGTTTCAGGCATCGCGCTGGCGGTGGCTGGCTTTATGCTGTGCGGGATCACAACGCAGCAGCAGAGTCCCCTACCATGACCGATTTCCGCCCCGTCTACGACAAGAGCTTCGACCGCATCGCAGCCGACCGCCTGCCCGAGTTGCTGCGCGCCATGCCCAAGGCCGAACTGCACATGCACATCGAGGGTTCGCTCGAACCCGAGCTCATCTTCGCGCTCGCGCAGCGCAATGGCGTGTCCATTCCCTACGCCAGCGTCGAAGAATTGCGCAAGGCCTACGCCTTTACCAATCTGCAGAGCTTTCTCGACATCTACTACGCCGGCGCCAGCGTGCTGCTGAAGGAACAGGATTTCTACGACATGGCCTGGGCCTACCTGGAGCGCGCGGCAGCAGACAACGTGGTGCACACCGAGATGTTCTTCGACCCGCAGACGCACACGGCGCGCGGCGTGTCGATGGAGACGGTAATCAACGGCCTGCACCGCGCCTGCGTCGATGCGCAACCGAAGCTGGGCGTGAGCGCCACGCTCATCCTGTGTTTCCTGCGGCACCTGAGCGAAGAAGAAGCCTTCGAGACGCTGGAGCAGGCGCTGCCATTCCGCGACAAGTTCATCGGCGTGGGGCTCGATTCGAGCGAGGTCGGCCATCCGCCAGAGAAGTTCGCGCGCGTGTTCGCACGCTGCCGCGAGCTGGGCTTTCACCTTGTCGCGCATGCGGGCGAAGAGGGCCCGCCGGCCTATGTGTGGAGCGCGCTCGACGTGCTCAAGGTCGAGCGTGTCGACCACGGCGTGCAAAGCACCAAGGACCCTGCGCTGATGAAGCGGCTCGCGCAAGACCGCATTCCGCTCACCGTGTGCCCGCTGTCGAATCTCAAGCTCTGCGTGTTCCCGGACCTGTCGCAGCACAACCTTGGCGCGCTGCTGGGTGCAGGCCTGGTCGCTACCGTCAACTCGGACGACCCGGCTTACTTCGGCGGCTACATGAACCAGAACTTCACGCAGACCTTCGCGGCCACCGGGCTCAATGTGCAGCAGGCCTGGCAGCTCGCGGCGAACAGCTTCGAAGGCAGCTTCATCGACGCGGCGGCCAAGCGCGCCTATGTCGACCGGCTCAACGCGGCCTTCGCGACTTTCTGATCCGCAACGGCGGGCCGCGGCACCAGCAGCGGCATCGCCACCAGCGCGCAGGCGCTGGCCGCCAGCCACACCATCGGCCAGCCCTGCAGCGCCAGCAGGTGCGGAATGGAAAACGGCGTGACGAAGCAAACAAGGAACACGCTGGTGTTGGCCATGCCCAATGCCGTGCCGGCGCGGGCCGCACCGGCCAGCGTGGCGAGCTCGGTGTAGGCCACGCCGTGCCAGGCCGACACACACACGCCGCTCACGCCCAGCAGAACGACCAGCGCGATGCGCAGCGCAACTGAATCGGCGGCATGCGTGCCCGAGGCCATCACCAGCACCGCGAGGCCCGCGAACAGCAGCACGCTGAGCGCACTGCAAGCCCGCAGGTAGGCCGGCCGGTTGCGCCGCCGGTCGGTCCAGCGACCGCTCCACACGCGCATGACCATCGCGCCGACCTGCGTGAACACCATGGTCGCGGTAATCGTCGCAAAGCCCGCATGGCCAAAGTCGTGCAGGAACACGGTGCCGAAGGACAGCACCGCGAACTGCGGCGCGCAGAGGATGCCGATGCCGGCCACGATGCGCCACACGCGCACGTCGCGCAGTGGACCACTCTTGGGTGCGGCCGCTTCCACGGTCTTGTTGCCGCGCGGCGCAATGGGTGGCTCGTGCACCCACGCCCAGCTCATCGCTGCGCTCAGCGCGCACAGCAGCGCGAGCAGGCCGTACAGCGCGGCAAAGCCGAAGTGCAGGGCGACGAAAGGCAGCACCAGCGCGCCGATGCCGCCGCCCAGTGGCACGGCCGTCTGCCGGATGCTCATCGCGAGGCCGCGCTCGCTGGCGTCGAACCACGTCATCACCGCGCGGCCACTGGCACCGTTGACGCTGCCGCCAAGCAGGCCGACCAGCAGCAGCCCGGCGCCGAGCCAGCCCAGGCCGGGAATGTGCCCCGCCGCTGGTGCGGCCCACAGCGCCATAGCCACGAGCGCGATGGCCGTGCTGCCCAGGCCCATCAGCAGCACCGGCCGGTCGCCCCAGCGGTCGGTCAGCAGGCCCCATGGCAACTCGCTCACCGCGATGCCTAGCCCCATGAGGCCGAGCACCAGCCCGAGCGTGGCGTTGTCGAGCTGGTAGCCGGTGCGCATGAGCACGGCGGTCATCGGGATGCCGCTGAAGGCCACGGAGAACGCCGCGTTGGCGGCCACGCCGGCAGTCAGCACCTTCCAGCGGTGGCGCGGCGAGAACGTAGAGGAGGAAGAGGGAGGTTGCGTCATGTTGGGCGCAGTGTCCGCCGCCGCCAAGGTTTTGAAAATCAGAAAATAATGTGCCAATCGTCCTGAAAAACAGGATGGTCAAAAAAGGAGCCCCGACATGAGCCAGGTGATGTTCGATCTCGACGTGCTGCGCACTTTCTCCACCGGCATCGCGCTCGGCAGCTATGCGCGTGCCGCCGACAAGCTGGGCCGCTCGACTTCAGCAGTGAGCGCGCAGCTCAAGAAGCTGGAGTCACAGGCCGGCACCGTGCTGTTCCGCAAGGCCGGCCGCGGGCTGGAGCTAACCGACGCCGGCGAAACGCTGCTGGCCTATGCGCACCGCATGCTCGAACTGAATGAAGAAGCCAGCGCCGCCATGCGCGGCGCCGACCTGCAGGGCTGGGTGCGCCTCGGCCTGCAGGAAGACTTCGGCGAGACGCTGCTGCCTGCCGTGCTCGGCCGCTTCGCGCGCGCGCATCCCAAGGTGCGCATCGAGGCCTGCGTGGCGCGCAGCGGCGAGCTGCGGGAGCGGCTCGAACTCGGCCAGCTCGACCTGGCGCTGGCATGGGACGCGGGCGACCAGCCCCTGTCGCCGTATGCCGAGCGCGTGGCCCGCCTGCCCTTGCTGTGGATCGGCCCCAAGGCGCCCGACCGGATCGAAGCCGACTGGTGGACGCAGCGCGAGTACCGCGGCACCGGTACGCGCCAGGCCAAGAGCAAGGAGCCGTTGCCGCTCATCATGCTCGACGCCCCGTGCCCGCTGCGCGAGATCGTCATCACTGCGCTCGACCGTGCCGGCGTGCCATGGCGCCGGGCCTTCGGCAGCGCCAGTCTGGCCGCGCTGTGGGCCGCTGCCTCGGCCGGCCTGGGCCTCACGGTGCGCACGCCTTTCGGGCTGCCATCGCACGTGCGCATCATCGATCGCACGATGCTGTCCCTGCCGGCACTGCCGCAGATATCGCTCGTGCTCTATCGCGCGCAGGCCCACTCCGAGGCCCCGGTGGGCCGGCTGGCCACGCTGCTGCTGGAGGCGGTTCGCCAGCATGTGCAGCCCATGGCCGTTCCGATGCGGGAGAATCCGCCGCTGGAGACAAAAACAAAAGTGATACGGCATGGCAACGCAAAACTTCCTGCACCTGTGGGATGACCGGTTCCTCTACATCACGCCGGCGATCCAGTCGGGCCTGACGGCCCGCTCGTCGGCCACGCTGCTGGCGTCGATCAGCGGGCATCCCTTCGCGCTGGAGGCGGTCGACGGCACGCGCGTGCACTGCACCGCGGCGCTTGTCGCTCCGCACGTGTCGCGCCGGCTCGACGTCGATGGCTGCGGGCTGCTGTCGCTCAATCTCGATCCGGCCTCGAGCGCCTACCGCATGCTCGCCAAACGCATGGGCGGCCACGGCATCCTGCCGATCGATGCGCGCCGCTTCGGCCGGCTGCGCGACGATTTCGATCCGGCGCAGCACGGCGCGCTTTGCAGCCGCGGGCTACGGGCGCTCAGTGTGAAGCTGGTCGAGGCCATCAACGAATTCCCCGAGAGCGAAGCGGCCATCGACCCGCGCATCGAACGCGTGCTGCAGGCCATCCGCGCGCATGCGGGGCAGATTCCGCTGCGCGACCTGTCGGCGGTGGCCTGCCTCTCGCCCGACCGGCTCACGCACCTGTTCGCCCGGCAGGTGGGGGCGTCGGTCAAGCGCTATGCGCTGTGGACCAAGGTGCGGCGCACGGTGCAGCAGTTCACCGTGCGGCGCCCACTTACCGACGTGGCGCTGGTCAGCGGCTTCACCGACGCGGCGCACATGAGCCGCACTTTCCAGCGCTACTTCGGCCTGTCGCCGTCCTTCCTGGCGAGCCAGGTGCGCGTGACCGCTGACGACGGGGCCTCGCACGCCTGGGGCCACCAGCAGGGGCTGGCGTCAATGTAAAGAAGGGCACGCGCGCGAGGCGTTCGCGTCGCCCGTCTTAAGATTGCCGCCGAACGCGCCACGCACGCTCATCGCCCACGCAGCTGCGTTCCTCATACACAACAGGAACACTGCATGCGCTCGAAATTCAAGTGCGGCCTCGGGTCGCTTTTTCTCGCGCCGGTTGCCATGGCCCTCGTGGCGTGTACCGGCATTACCGACCGTTCAACGCAACCGCACGGCAGCTACAAGGCCGAGATCCGCCGCACCGCCATGGGCGTGCCGCACATCAAGGCCGACGACTGGGCCGGTGCCGGCTATGGCTACGGCTATGCGCAGGCGCAGGACGATCTCTGCACCATGGCCGACAGCTTTCTCACCTACCGCGGCGAGCGTTCGCAGTTCTTCGGCGCCGAGGCGCTGCTGCTGGCCAAGAGCACCATCGGCCAGCCCAGGAACATCGACTCCGACTTTTTCCACAAGCACGTGGTCACGGCCGACGTGGTGGGGGCCATGGCTCGCGCGCAGCCGGCCAGCATCCGCGGCATGGTCGAAGGCTTTGCCGCTGGCTACAACCGCTACGTGCGCGAGCTGAAGGCTGGTGCCGGTGCAGGCAACGCACATGCGGCCTGCCGCAACGAGGCGTGGGTGCGGCCGGTGAGCGCCGACGACATCTACCGCCGCATGTACGCCACCAACCTGGCGGCGGGCTACAGCAACTTCCTCTCGAACATCGCGAACGCGGCGCCGCCTGCCGCCAAGGTGTCGTCACGCGAGGAGCACGGCGCGCAGCCGCTGGCGTTGCAGGTCGGCGGCGAGGCGGGCGTGGGCAGCAACATGATCGGCTTCGGCACAGCGAGCACAGGCGACGCGAGCCCGTTGCTGTTCGGCAACCCGCACTGGTACTGGCGCGGGCCTGATCGCTTCTATCAGGCGCAGCTCACCATTCCGGGGCAGCTCGACGTCAGCGGCACCTCCTTCCTCGGCGTGCCGGTGATCCTGATCGGCTTCAACGACAACATCGCGTGGAGCCACACGGTGTCGGCGGCGCGGCGCTTCGGTCTCTTTCAATTGCAGCTCGCTCCGGGTGACGCCACGAGCTACCTGCGCGACGGTCGCGTGGTGAAGATGCAGGCCCGCACCGTCACCGTGAACGTCAGGCAGGCCTCGGGCAAGGTCGAGCCGGTGACGCGCACGCTCTACACCTCCGAATACGGCCCGCTGGTGAACCTGGGCGCGATCAACCCGGCGCTGGCCTGGAGCCAGAGCATGGCCTTCGCCATCCGCGACATCAACGCCGACAACTACCGCACCTTCCGCACCTGGCTGCGCTGGGCGCAGGCGAAATCGCTCGACGAGCTCATCACCGTCCAGCGCGAGGAGGCCGCGATCCCTTGGGTCAACACCGTGGCCGTGGGCCGTGGCAGCGCCAAGGCCTGGTATGCGGACATCGGCGCGGTGCCCAACGTGTCGCCCGAGCAGATGGCTGGCTGCACCACGCCCGCCGGCAAGGCGATGGCGGCCGCGCTGCCGCGCGTGCCGGTGTTCGACGGCTCGCGCAGTGCCTGCGACTGGCAGAGCGACGCCGACTCGGTGCAGAAGGGGGCAGTCGGCCCTTCGCGCATGCCGAGCCTGCTGCGCGACGACTACGTCGCCAACATGAACGACAGCTACTGGCTCGCCAACCCGAAGGCGCCGCTCACGGGCTACCCGGCCATCTTCGGCCCGACGGGCAGCAACGCGCAGACATTCCGCACGCGGCTCGGCCATCTCATTGCGCAAGACACGAGCAAGGGCGCAACGGTCGATGCCGTCGAGCGTGCGACGCTCGGCAGCCGCGCCTACACCGCCGAACTGTTCAAGGCCCGCGCGCTGGAGCTGGTGTGCGGCGTGCCGCGCATTGCAGTCACGGGCGACGCGCAGACCGGTGAGGCGTTCTCGCCGCCGCGCAGCGTCGACACCGGACCCGCCTGCGCGGTGCTGAAGGCGTGGAACAACACCGGCCTGGCCTCGGCGCGCGGTGCCCATGTGTGGGACGAGTTCTGGGCGCGCGCCTCGCGCCTGCCCGCGGACAGGCTCTATGAAGTGCCTTTCAGCGCGAGCGATCCGATCAACACGCCGAGCGGCCTCAAGACTTCAGCCGCTGAAGATCTGCGGCAGGCCTTCGGCGCGGCCGTGCTGCGCGTGCAGGCCAGCGGCTACGCGCTCGACGCGCCGCGCGGCGACACGCTGTTCGTGACGCGCAACGGCCAGAAGATTCCGCTGTCAGGCGGCTGCGACGGCCAGGGCTACTTCACGATCCTTTGCTCGGAGAACCGGCTCGACAAGGGCGGCTACACGATGGATGCCAACCCCAACGGCAACAGCTACATGCAGATCGTGCGTTTCCCCGTGGGAGGCGTCGAAGCTCACACCTTCCTCACCTTCTCGCTGTCGGACGATCCGGCGTCGCCACACAACGCCGACTACACACGCGCCTACAGCGCCGGGCAGTGGCTGCGCCTGCCGTTCTCGGAAGCGGAGATCAAGGCCGACGCCGCCTACAGCAGCGTGACCATCAGCGAGTAGGGAGGAGGGCGCAGCGGTGCTTCAGCGCCGCTTCGCCAGCCAGTTCCACCCGGCGCCCGCGGCCATCAGCACGCAGGTGCCGAGGAACACGGCGCGCATGCCGATGTGCCCGCCCACGAAGCCGCCGAGCAGCGGCCCCGCGACTTGGCCTGTGTACTGCGCAGAGGTCGAGTAGCCGAGCATGTTGCCCGCCACGCGTTCGGGCACGTTGTGGCGGATCACGCTCGCGATGCAGGGCAGCAGCCCGCCGAGCGACAGCCCCATCAGAAAGCGCAGCACCACCAGCTGCCAGCCCGAGCTGACGAAAGCCTGCGGCACCAGCAGCAGCGCCGACACCGCGAGGCAGCCGACGATCACGTTCCAGTGACCCACGCGGTCGGCCAGCTTGCCCAGCCACGAGGCCGAGAGGATGCTGCCCAGCGCCGCCGCCGACATCACAAGGCCGGCCATCATCGTCACGTGGTTCGGGTCTTCGACCAGCGTGGCAACGTAGACGGTGATGATCGGCTCGATCGACATGTTCGCGAGCATCAGCAGCATGCCGGTGAAGAGCATCGCGACCAGCGGGCGCTTGTCGGGCACGGCGGCCCAGCCGGTGTCGTCGGAGGCGCCGCGCTGCTTCGATGCGGAAGGCACCTTCTTCTCTTCGCGGATGAGGAAGGCCGTTGCGAGAAAGGCCACGAAGATCATCGCGCCCGCCGCGAAGAAGGTGTTGCGGATGCCGACCAGCGGCGGCAGCACGCCACCCACCAGCGGCCCCACGAGGTTGCCCGCCATGATGGCCGACGACATCGTGCCCAGCGCCCAGCCGGTGCGCTCCTTGGGCGTCTGCGTGGCGACCAGCACCATCGAGCCCGAGGCATAGCCGCCGAGCAGCCCTGCCAGGAGCCGCAGGCCCACGAGCTGCCACACGTTGCCCGCAAGGCCGATCAGCGCCATCGCCACCGCCATGCCGAGGCTCGCGCGGATCAGCATCGGCTTGCGCCCGTAGCGGTCGGCCAGCCGGCCCCACAGCGGCGCGACCAGCGCGGCGCTGAAGAAGGTGGCGCCGTAAGCCGCGCCCGACCACTGCACGATGGCCGCATGGTCCTTCACGCCCAGCTGCTCGACGTACAGCGGCAGGAAGGGCAGCAGCAGCGTCATCGCGATGATGGTGGTGAAGGAGCCGAACATGCAGACGGCGAGGTTGCGCTGCCAGTGGGTGTGGGCGCCCGTCCCGGCTGGCGGGGCGTTTGTTGCGTTCGTTGTTGTCGGGTGCGTCATGGGGAGCGCCCATTGTGGGACGACGCGGCCGGGTTGGCGCTTGCCGATTGGTGGCGGCACCCATCGCCGCGCGGGAAGGCCGCGCTGCGTATCCCTCACGCCAACGCGGTCAGCGCAGGTCGTCTAGCCTCGCGTCCGTCATTCAGTGCAACCCTCTTTTCAGGACATGGCCATGAAACGCATCGGCGTGCTCGTCTTCCCCGGCTTCCAGATCCTCGACCTGGCGGCGATTGCGGCGTTCGAGCTCGCCAACATCCATGCCGGCAAGGCGGTCTACAAGGTCGAGCTGCTATCGGAAGAGGGCGGCCTCGTGACCAGCTCGTCGGGCGTGGCCACCGACAGCAAGCGCTTCGGCACGGCGAAGTTCGACACGCTGGTGATGAGCGGCGCGCTCTTCGTCGCGCCCACGTCCGAGAAGATGCGCCGCTTTCTGCGTGCGGGGCTGCGCAATGCGCGCCGTGTGGCCAGCATCTGCACCGGCGCCTTCGGGCTGGCAGATGCGGGCCTGCTCGACGGACGCCGGGCGACCACGCACTGGTCCTTTGCGGGCGAACTGCAGAAGCGTCATCCCGCCATCAGGGTGCAGCCCGACCGCATCTTCATCAACGACGGGCCGGTGTGGACCTCGGCCGGCATGACGGCCGGCATCGACCTCGTGCTGGCGCTGGTGGAGGAAGACCTCGGCGTGGAGGCCGCCCGGTTCGCGGCGAGGAAGCTGGTCGTGTATCACCGCCGCGCGGGCGGGCAATCGCAGTACTCCGCGCTGCTCGAGCTGGAACCCAAGTCCGATCGCATCCAGAAGGCGCTGGTGCATGCGCGGGCCAACCTGCGCGAGACGCTTTCGGTGGAGGAACTGGCCGAGGTCGCGCACCTGAGCCCGCGCCAGTTCAGTCGCGCCTTCAAGGCCGAGACCGGGCAGTCGCCCGCGCATGCCGTGGAGAACCTGCGCGTGGAGGCGGCGCGCGCGCTGATCGACGAGGGCAGCCTTGCGCTCGGCGTGGTCGCGCGCGAAACGGGCTTCGGCGACCCCGAGCGCATGCGCCGCGCCTTCCTGCGCACGCTGGGGCAGCCGCCGCAGAGCGTGCGCCGAGTGGCCCGGAAAGAGGCCGCCACGGCCTGAAGCGCCGGATGTCCTGAAAGGTGGCTTATATGACATTTACGCCATAGCCTTGCAGGAGGAGACTTCCCCTCATGGCCACAACCCCGTGGCGATCAAAGGAAACTCCATGACTGCAACTTCAAATCCCGGCAAGGGCACAGCCCTCATCACCGGCGCCTCGTCGGGCATCGGCGCCGTGTACGCGGACCGCCTCGCGCGGCGCGGCTTCGACCTGATCCTGGTGGCGCGCAATCGCGAGCGCCTCGCCGCACTGGCCGCGAAGCTCGCGGACGAGACCGGGCGAAAGGTCGAGGTCCTTTCGGCCGACCTGTCCGACCGAAAGGACATCGCGTCCGTGGAAGCCGTGCTGCGCACTCGCGGCGACATCACCGTGCTGGTGAACAACGCCGGCTTCGGCGCCGCCGCACCGCTGCTCGGCTCGGACATCGACAGGATGGAGGAAATGATCGAGCTCAACGTGAGCGCGCTCACGCGGCTCACCTATGCGGCCGTGCCCGGTTTCGTCGAACGCGGCGCAGGCACGCTGGTGAACATCGCCTCCATCGTGGCGATCTCGCCCGAGACGCTCAACGGCGTGTACGGCGGCACCAAGGCTTTCGTGCTGGCGCTGAGCCAGTCGCTGCAGCACGAGCTGAAGGACAAGGGCGTGCGCGTGCAGGCGGTGCTGCCCGGTGCGACGGCCACCGAGTTCTGGGGCGTCGCGGGCGTGCCGATCGAGCATTTGCCCAGCGAGATCGTGATGACCGCGCAAGACATGGTCGACGCGGCCCTCGCGGGGCTCGACCAGGGCGAGCAGGTCACGATTCCCGCGCTGCCCGACCTTGCCGAGTGGGATGCCTTCGATGCGGCGCGGCGTGCGATGTCGGGGCGGTTGTCCAGCACCGTGCCCGCGGTGCGCTACCGCGCCGCCTAGACGGCTCGGGCATAAAATCCTCACCCCGCAGCAGGGCGTCCCGGCCTGCTGCGGGGTTTTGCTTTTCCGGGGCCATGTAGAGGAACACCATGTACAAAAACCTCGCGGGCCGCGCCGTTCTGGCGCTGGCCGCCGCGTGCTTTTTATCTCCCGCCTTCTCGCAAACGCAGCAAGCCAAGGGTCCGCTGAAGATCGGCTTCGTCTACGTCACGCCCGTCACCGATGCCGGCTGGGTGCGCCAGCATGAAGAGGGCCGCAAGGCCGTCGATGCTGCGTTGGGTGACAAGGTCAAGACCACCTATGTCGAGAACGTGGCCGAGGGTGCCGACGCCGAGCGCGTGATCCGCGACCTCGCGCAGCAGGGCAACACGCTCATCTTCACGCCGAGCTTCGGCTACATGGAGCCGACGCTGAAGGTGGCGAAGGACTTCCCCGAGGTGAAGTTCGAATCGATCACCGGCTACAAGACCGCGCCCAACGTGGCGACCGCCAATGCGCGCTACTACGAGGGCCGTTATCTCGCGGGCATCGCGGCCGGCCGCATGACGAAGACCAATATCGCGGGCTACGTGGCGGGCTTTCCGATTCCCGAGGTGCTGCAGGGCATCAACGCCTTCACGCTCGGCATGCGCTCGGTGAACCCGGCCGCGAAGGTGCACGTGGTGTGGCTCAACGAGTGGTTCGATCCGCCGAAGGAGCGCGATGCGGCGATGGCGCTGTTCAACCAGAACGCCGACGTTGTCGCCTTCCACACAGGCTCCACCGCCGTGATGGCTGCGGCGCAGGAGCGCGGCAGGATGGCCATTGCCTACCACTCCGACATGCGCAGGATCGCGCCCGACGCGCAGATCGTCGCGGTCACGCACCAGTGGGGCGGCTACTACACGCAGCGCGCGAAGGCCGTGCTCGACGGCAGCTGGAAAAGCGGCAACCTCTGGGGCGGCGTGAAGGAAGGAATGATCCGCGTCGGCGACTTCGGCACGAAGGTGCCCAAGGCCGTGCAGGACGAGGTGCTGGCGCGGCAGAAGGACATTGCGGCGGGCAAGCTGCAGCCGTTTCGCGCAACTGCCGGTGACGTGCGTGACAACGAAGGCCACGTCGTGATCGCCAAGGGCGCGCAACTGAGCGACGAGCAGATACTGAAGATGAACTGGCTGGTCGAGGGCGTGCAGGGGCGGGTGGCGCGCTAGCTCTATTGACCTGCGCGCGCAGCACGAGGCAACAGAGCCTTGATGCGCTGGCGAAGCAGCGCGGGCGTCACGGTCGGAGTCATTTGCAGCACGGCCATACAACGGTCCATTCGACCCGGTCGTGCAAGCAGCGCCTCGGCGGCCTTGGTGAGATCGGTGTCGATGCTGTTGCCGTAGGCGCGGCTGGCTTTGCTCGTTGCTCGACGCAACAGTGCCGCCCCGGGTTTCATCATGGCCAGGTCGATGATGTCGCGGCTGAAGACGCTGTCGTCGGCCCAACGGTCCGAGTTTGCGAGCAACTTGCTCGTTGCCATGTCGAGCGGCGTAAGGGTCGCGATGTCGCCGACTCGGTCCTCTGCTCCCGGCAATTCAAGTTCGATGCGCGCTTCGAGAACGATTTCAAACTTGATCTCGGTGTTGTCTACGCGAACCGACGATCGAATGCCGTATTGATCGGCGCGAAGTTCAGCCGATTGCTGAATCTCGGAGCCTTGGCGTGCGAGTGCGCCGAGGCCTTGATTCCTCGTCAGCAGTTGGCGCAGTTGGCGATAGCCATCGATGTCGGATACGAGGAAGTCGATGTCCACGGACTCGCGGTACTCGCCGTAGCGAAGCGCGATAGCCGTGCCTCCGCCGAAGAAGCAATGGCTTTGGGCGAGCAGGTTTGCGTCGAGTGAGGCCAGCACCTGAGCGACGCGTTGATGGTGTGGCCGTTCAAACATGCAATGGCTTCCTGCCAAGGGTGCGCGCCAGGTCTTCCAACAAGTCGCGCTCTTTGGCGTCCAGTGCGGATGTGTCGACATGGCGCCAGTTGCGCTCGTAGGTTCCCCATGCTTCTTCGGGCGTGAGTTCGGTGGTCGGGGCCAATTGCCAGGCAAGTCGGCGCAACTGGGGGTAATCGGCAATTCGAATGCCCCCTGGGAGCGGCGCAAGGGCTGGCGGCTCAGTGGACATCACCACATCGACGTCGAGACCCAATGCTCCCAGCGCATTCATATAGGCGCCCATCGTGACCGAAGGTTCTCCGCGCTCGATCCTGTGCAGCGTCATGCGAGACACGCCCGCTGCCTCTGCGGCGGTGGTGGCGCTGACCTTCAACGCCTTGCGGTGTGCATGAATGCGGCTGCCGAGCGTTGCGAGGCGCCGGTCTGCTGTGGCTGTGGTGGGCGGGGAAGTGGAGGGCATTATGTCTCCCATGTTAGACAAATTTGAAAATTTGTCCAAAATGAGTGACATCAAGCGCTATCTTTCAGCCCAGCCGCTCGACCACAAAGTCCACAAAGGTCCGCAGCTTCGCACTCGGCCGCGCTTCCGGCAGCCGCATGATGTGCACCTGTCGCGTGGGCAGTTCCCAGTCGGGCAACAGCTGTACCACCTGGCCCGATGCGAGTGCAGGTCCGAGCAGCGCATCGGCCTGCACGATCACACCCACGCCGGCCATGGCTGCGGCCAGCAGCGCCTGCCCGTTGTTGGTGGTGAGCGGGCCGCGCACCGGCACGTGCACCGTCTCGCCCTTGCGTGTGAAGCGCCATGAATGGTTCGGCCCCCAGGTCGCGAAGCCCAGCAGCGGAAAGGCCTCCAGGTCGGACGGGTGCTTCGGCTGCCCGTGGCGCGCGACCCACGCGGGGCTGGCGACGGCATACATGCGCGCCAGCGCGAGCGGTCTTGCAATGAGCCGCTCGTCGACCGCGGCGCCCGAGCGGATGCCGCAGTCGAAGCCCTCCTCCGCGAGATCGACCACGCGGTCGTTGAGGCTCAAGTCGACCTTCACCTGCGGGTAGGCGGCGATGTAGTCGCCGATCACCGGCGTGAGCCGGTGCGCGCCGTAGGCCACGGGCGCGGTGACGCGCAGCACGCCCTGGGGCATGGCGCGCAGCGACTCGGCCACGCCGTCGGCGGTGTGCACGCTGGCCAGCACGTCGCGGCAGCGCTCGAGGTAGGCGGCGCCGATCTCGGTGAGCGAGTGGCGGCGCGTGGTGCGCTCCAGCAGGCGGGCGCCAAGCTGCTCTTCGAGCGCGCGGATGTGCTTGCCGACCATTACTGCCGACAGGTCGAGCGCCTCGGCGGCAGCGGCGAAGCTGCCTGCATCCACCGTGGCCACGAAGACTTCCATGGCGCGGAGCTTGTCCATATTGAGAATCCAGAGTTTCGAATGACCGAACCAGATGGCAATTTATCAAATCAATGGTTCGTAAAACAATAGCCGCTTGTTGAGTCACTTTTGGCGAGGTTCTCCATGAAGGTTCTTGTTGTGGGCGCGACGGGCGCAATTGGCAGTGCGGTGGCTCAGACGCTGGCTGAGCGCGGTCACGAGGTGATTCGCGCAGGCCGCACGCGCGGCGACTACCAGGTCGACATCACGAGCGATGCGAGCGTCGAGGCGCTGTATGCGGCGGTGGGACGCGTCGATGCCATCGTGTCGGCGGCGGGCGGGCTGTTCTTCGGGCCGCTGAATGAAATGCGGCCGGCCGACTTCAACGTCGGCCTGCAGGACAAGCTGCTCGGCCAGGTGCGGCTCGCGTTGCTGGGCCAGCATGTGCTGACCGATGGTGGCTCGATCACGCTGACCACGGGCATCGTGGCGGACGAGCCGATCCGCCAGGGCGCGAATGCCACGGCCGTCAATGCGGCGGTCGAGGGTTTCGTGCGCGGCGCGGCGATCGAGTTACCGCGCGGCATCCGCATCAACGTGGTGAGCCCGACGGTGCTGACCGAATCGCTGCCGCTGTACGGGTCGTTCTTTCCCGGATTCGAGTCGGTGTCGGCGGCGAAGGCTGCGCAGGCCTATGTTCGCAGCATCGAAGGGCCGCAGACGGGGCGCGTGTATCGCGTGTGGCAATGAGAGTGCGTGCGTTGCTTGGGGGCGTGTCGCTCGCGTTCGTGGCGGCGATGGCTTCGGCTGCGCCGGCCGGGGTGCAGGCCTTGCCGGACGACTGGTATCCGGAAAGCGTCGCCATCGGCCCGGACGGCTCGTTCTACGTCGGCAGCTGGCGCGAGGGCGCGGTCGCGCGCCTGAAGCCGGGTGTCGCGCCGAAGGCCGAGGTGCTCGTGAAGCCAGGCGCCAATGGTCTGGCGAACGGGCAGGGCGTGCTGGTCGATGCGAAGCGTCGGGCGCTGTGGGTCTGCTCGGGCAGCAGCGGCTTCACCACCGTGCCGCAGACGCCGAGCGCACTCAAGCGCTACGACCTGGCCACGGGCGCGCCGCGCGCGAGCTATGCAATGCCCGACAGCGGCTACTGCAACGACCTCGCGCAGGACGCACGCGGCAATCTCTACGTGACCGACTCCTACCACCCGCGCGTGCTGAAGCTCGCACCGGGCGCTGCCGCGCTCACGGTGTGGAAGGAAGACCCGGCGCTGGCCGGACCGGGCCCCTACAAGGGCCTGAACGGCATCGCCATCGATGGCGGACGCGATGTCTATGTGAGCCTCGTGGCGGCGGCTCCTTACGTGCTGCGCATCGGCCTGGGCACCGGCGGCAACGCCGGCGAGGTCACGCGCATCGAGGCGCCGCGTGTGCTGAAGAACGTCGACGCAATCCGCGCCTGGAAGCCCGGCCGGCTCGTGCTGTTCGAGAGCAATGCCTTCGGCGAAGGCCCCTACGGTGGCCAGATCACGGTGGCGCGTGTCGACGGCACGAAGCTCGGCCTGCAGACGGTAGTGACAGGGCTCAACGACCCCTCGTCGGGCGCGGTGCGGGGCGATCGCGTCTACTTCATCGAATCGAAGTACGCGCTGCTGACCAAGCGCAAGGACGGCGACGGGCCCGTGCCGACCGGCGTGCCCTTCGACATCCAGTCGCGTGCGCTGCCGCCGCGGTGAGTGCGTTCCGCATATAGCACTCATATGCGCATGGAAATTGCGGTGCAGCGGGGCTGGATTACCCTCCGCACCCACGATGAAAAAAGCCTACCGCGCCTCCCTCCTGCGATTCGACGCCGCCGGCCAGCCCGTTTTCGATGAAGACGGCCTGCTGGTCGTGGCCCCCGACAGCACCGGCCGCCAGCGCGTGCTCGATGCGGGCAGCCATGGCGCCGTCGCGCCGCGCCACCCCGGCGCCCACGTGACCCATCTGCCGGGGCGCATCCTCGCGCCGGGCTTCGTGGACATGCACATCCACTATCCGCAGACCGACATCATCGGTTCGCCCTCGCCGGGCTTGCTGCCCTGGCTCGAGAACTACACCTTCCCTGCCGAAAGCAAATTCGCAGACCCCGCGCATTCGAACGAAGTGGCGGACGTGTTCTTCGGTGAACTGCTGCGCAACGGCGTCACTACCTCATTGACCTTCGCGACTTCGCATGTGGCCTCGGTCGATGCCTTCTTCGAAGGCGCGCAGCGCCGCGGCCTGCGCATGATGACCGGCAAGGTGCTGCAGGACCGAAATTCGCCCGACGGCGTGCGCGATGAAACCGAGCAGAGCCTGATCGACTCCGAAGCGCTGATCCGCAAGTGGCACAACGTCGACCGGCTGGGCTATGCCATCACGCCGCGCTTTGCACCCGCGAGCACCGATGCCCAGATGCGCGGTGCGAGCGAGTTGGCCGCCAAATACGCCGACACCTGGATCCAGTCGCACGTGGCGGAGAACCGCGACGAAGTGAGCTGGGTGCGCGAGTTGTACCCCAAGGCGCGCTCGTATCTCGACGTGTACGCCGGCTTCGGCCTGATGCGCGAGCGCGCCGTGTACGCCCACTGCATCTACCTCGACGACGCCGACCGCGCCCTGCTGCGCGAGACGAAGACGGCGGCGGCCGTGAGCCCGACGAGCAACCTGTTCCTCGGCAGCGGCTTCTTCGACTTCGGCGCGGCCGACCGCGTGGGCTATCCGTACGGCCTGGCCAGCGACGTGGGCGGCGGCACCAGCTTCAGCCCCTTCCACACCATGATGGCCGCCTACTACGTCGGCCGTGAAGGCCAGACCAAGACCGGCCTGAGCATCGCGCCTTCCGAACTCTGGTGGCGCCACACCGGCGGCGCGGCGCGCGCGCTGGGGCTCGATGGTGTGGTCGGAAACCTGCAGCCGGGCTGCGAGGCCGATTTCCTGGTGCTCAACCCGGCGGCCACGCCGCTGCTGGCGCGCAAGACGAAGCTGGCGAGCACGCTGGAAGAAATGCTCTTCGCCATGATCGTGCTGGGCGATGACCGCCTGGTCGAGCGCACGGTGATTTCGCAGGCGCTGTAGCACCCGGGGCGGCGGGGAGGGCAGTGGCGCATGCCACAATTCGCGCCATCTCCCCCGCAGCAGCAGTAGCGACCGCATATGAGCATCAAGAGCGACAAATGGATCCGGCGCATGGCCGAAAACGAAGGAATGATCGCGCCCTTCGAGCCCGGTCAGGTGCGCGAGAGCGACGGCCACAAGATCATCAGCTACGGCACCTCCAGCTACGGCTACGACATCCGGTGCGCGCCTGAATTCAAGGTTTTCACCAACATCCACAGCACCGTGGTCGACCCGAAGAATTTCGACGAGAAGAGCTTCGTCGACATGCACGGCGACTACTGCATCATTCCGCCCAACAGCTTCGCGCTGGCGCGCACCGTCGAATATTTCCGCATCCCGCGCAACGTGCTCACCATCTGCCTCGGCAAGAGCACCTATGCGCGCTGCGGCATCATCGTCAACGTCACGCCCTTCGAGCCCGAGTGGGAAGGCTACGTGACACTCGAATTCAGCAACACCACGCCTCTGCCCGCCAAGATCTACGCGGGCGAAGGCTGTGCGCAGGTGCTGTTCTTCGAGAGCGACGAGGTCTGCGAGACCAGCTACAAGGACCGCGGCGGCAAGTACCAGGGCCAACGCGGCGTTACGTTGCCAAAAACCTGACGAAACACCAGGCCGTCTGCTGACGGCCGGTTACCCCGGAGGGCGCCGGGGCAAGTACCATCCTGCGACCGCCGGCAAATCCTCCTGCAATGGCCGGCAAGGAGACTGCGATGAGATGGGAAGGCAACGAACAATCGGACAACGTCGAAGACCGCCGCGGTGAAGGTGGCGGTGGTGGCGGGGGCGGCGGCTTCATCGGCGGTCGCGGCATCGGCATCGGCACCATCGCGGTCGCGCTGATCGCGGGCTGGGTCTTCGGCATCAACCCGCTCACGGTACTGAGCCTGCTCAGCGGTGGCGGCGGTCCGGCCCCGATGCAGCAACAGCAACAGGGGCCCGCACCCAAGCCACCGTCCGGCGACCGCGAGGCGGCCTTCGTCTCCACCGTGCTCAAGAACACCGAAGTGGTCTGGACGGGCATCTTCAAGCAGAACGGCGGCACGTACCACGCACCCCGGCTCGTGCTGTTCCGCAATGCCACGCCCACGGCCTGCGGTACCGGGCAATCGGCCATGGGCCCGTTCTACTGCCCTGGCGACCAGAAGGTCTACATCGATCTCGGCTTCTACGACACGCTGAAGAACCAGCTCGGCGCGCCGGGCGAGTTTGCGCAGGCGTACGTCATCGCGCATGAGGTCGGCCATCACGTGCAGGACGAACTCGGCATCACCGCCAAGGTCGACGGCATGCGCAGCCGCCTGAGCCAGACACAGAACAACGCGATGAGCGTGCGCGTCGAACTGCAGGCCGACTGCTTCGCGGGTGTGTGGGCACACCATTCGCAAGAGTCGAAGAAGTGGCTCGACCCGGGCGACATCGAGGCCGCCATGAACGCCGCGCAGAAGATCGGCGACGACGCCCTGCAGCGTTCCGCAGGCCGTGCAGTGGTGCCCGACAGCTTCACCCACGGCTCGAGCGCGCAGCGCCAACGGTGGTTCGGCGCGGGTTATCAAAGCGGCGATATCAAGTCCTGCGACACCTTCAATGCGCGTAGCCTCTGAGCTGCATCGTCTTGAAGGGCCTGCCAGCGCTGGGTTGGTTGCTATCTAATAAATAGCAATTCCGCTGGCGCGGGCGTTGTCATGCCACCGTCACTGCCGTTTTTTGCGGCAATGCGACAATAGCGGGCTCAATGACAAGCTCCTTCTCCAATCTATCGCTGGCGGAACCGCTGGCGCGCGCCGTAGCCGAAATGGGCTACGAGACCATGACACCGATCCAGGAGCAGGCCATTCCGGTCGTGCTCGCGGGCCAGGATGTGATGGGCGCCGCCCAGACCGGCACCGGCAAGACGGCGGCGTTTTCGCTCCCGCTGCTGCAGCGCATGCTCAAGCATGAAAACGCCTCGACCTCGCCCGCGCGGCATCCGGTCCGGGCTCTTGTGCTGCTGCCCACGCGTGAACTGGCCGACCAGGTCGCGCAGCAGGTCAAGCTGTACGCCAAGTACACCAACCTGCGCAGCACGGTGGTGTTCGGCGGCATCGACATGAAGCCGCAGACGCTGGAACTGAAGAAGGGCGTCGAGGTGCTGGTCGCTACGCCGGGCCGTCTGCTCGATCACATCGAAGCCAAGAACGCGGTGCTCAACCAGGTCGAATACGTCGTGCTCGACGAAGCCGACCGCATGCTCGACATCGGCTTCCTGCCCGACCTGCAGCGCATCCTGAGCTACCTGCCCAAGCAGCGTACTACGCTGCTGTTCTCGGCCACGTTCTCGCCCGAAATCAAGCGACTGGCCGGCAGCTACCTGCAGAACCCCGTCACCATCGAAGTGGCGCGGCCGAACGAAACGGCCTCCACCGTCGAGCAGCATTTCTACAGCGTGGCCGACGACGACAAGCGCCGCGCGCTCAAGCAGATCGTGCAGCAGCGCGGCATCACGCAGGCTTTCGTGTTCGTCAACAGCAAGCTCGGCTGCGCGCGCCTCGCACGCTCGCTGGAGCGCGATGGCCTGCGTACCACCGCACTGCATGGCGACAAGAGCCAGGACGAACGCCTGAAGGCGCTCGCCTCGTTCAAGGCCGGCGAAGTCGACCTGCTCGTGTGCACCGACGTCGCGGCCCGTGGCCTCGACATCAAGGACGTGCCGGCGGTCTTCAACTTCGACATTCCGTTCAACGCCGAAGACTACGTGCACCGCATCGGCCGCACGGGCCGCGCCGGCGCCTCGGGCCTGGCCGTGAGCTTTGCCAGCGGCGGCAACGATGCGCGCCTGGTGGCCGACATCGAGAAGCTGATCAAGAAGAAGATCGAGCTCGAACCCGTCGAGTTCGAAGAAGACCGCCCGCGCGGCCGCATCAACGACGGACGCCGCCACTGGCGCGAAGAAGGCGAAGCCGGCGACGCACGCGACGTGCTCGACCAGCCGCGCGAACGCCGCGAGGCCGAAGCCCGCCGCGGCGGTGGACGTCCGCACCGCGCACCGTCGGCACCGCGCGATCCGTTCTTCGACAAGCCTTACGAAGCCGGCGAGCCCGATGCCACACCGGCATGGGAAGCCGCCGCCAAGGCTGCAACGCCCGCACGCGGCATCTCCAGCAACATCAAGACCAAGCGCAAGGTCGCCGCTCTGTTCAAGAGCGCCGAGCCGAGCTGATCCAGGCGTGTAGAGGCGGCATCAGCCGCCTCGGTTCAGCGCCAGCCGCGGTGCCATCCGTATTGCGGGTGGTGCCAGCCCCAGCCGTAGCGCGGGTGGTAGGCCCACACGAAGCCGACACCGGGCGACACATACGTGGGTGCCACATAGGCCACGCCCGGAGGCGCTGAGTACACGGGGGCTGCCGGTGCGACCACGCAGCCGGTCAGGACTGCTGCCAGCGCGGCGGCGGACAAGGCAAGAACAGGGAATCTCATGGCAAAGCTCCTGGGATGAGTTGTTGTCGGTATGAACAACCAACGTCCCGTGGCATCGCCGGATGACGGCCTTTACCCAGGCTACACAGTGTCACCACCGTGTTGTCATCCTTTCAAAACGCTTGCATCTAGATCACGTTGAAATGATGCGTGCCGTCGCGCCCTAGCTGCGCCACCAGGCCGTACTCCCAATCGAGATAAGCCTGCATCGCTTCGGCCGGCGCGTCGGTGCCTTCGTAGGGCCGGCGATAGCGATCAGTGCGCGCGGTGGCCAGTCGTGTCTCGCCGGTCTCCGCGTCGAGGCCTGCGGCGAACCATGCCGCGTTGCCGCCGGTCAGCACCAGCACCTCGATATCGCCCTTGCCGCGCGCATCGAGCAGCGCGCGCAGGTCGGCCGCGGCATATCGGGCGAGCAGGCTGCTGCCGCAGGTCAGCACATAGCGCTGCGCCGGTGGAATGACCGCATCGAGGGCCTGCGCAAGTTGCGCGCGGATTACATACCAGGCGCCGGGAATGTGGCGCTTCACGTAGTTCGCGCTCGTCGTCACGTCGATCACCGCGGTGCCGGGTTGCTCCAGCAACGCCGCCAGTTCCTTCGGCGCGAGCTCGCCCACAACGGCCGCAACCGGCGGGTATGAGCTCGGCGGTGCCGAGGTCTCGATGAAGTCCGCAGCCGTTGGCACGACCTCCGGCACGTAGACCTCCCACCCCATCTGCGCAAGCCACGACGCGCTCATCGAAGCCCGCACGCCATCGTCGTCCGCCAGCACGATGCGCGCGCCGCGCACGGGCACCTGGTGATCGGTTTCCTGCACAAGTTGCCCGCCGGGCGCACTGGCAAAGCCGGGCAGGTGGCCCGCCGCATATTCCTCGGGCGTGCGCACGTCGAAGCGGTACACGGTGCGTCCCGGCGCTTCGAGCGTCTGCAGTGCGCCGAGCGCGATGCGGCGCACGCCAGCCAGATCGGCCACGCGTTTTGCATCGGCCCGCGCCTGTGCGCGATGCGTTTGCGACACCACGGCAGGCGCCTGCCGGTCGGCACCATGGTCCAGCACCTGCCCCGCAAGCTTCCAACCGATCGTGCCGTTGCGCAGCGCAGCCACCGGGTTCGGAATGCCCGCGTTCACCAGCGACTGCGTACCGATGATGCTGCGTGTGCGTCCTGCGCAATTGACGATCACCTGCGTCGAAGGATCAGGCGCCAGCTCGCGCACGCGCAGCACGAGCTCCGCGCCCGGCACGCTGGTGGCCGAGGGAATGCTCATCGTCTGGTACTCGTCGAAGCGGCGCGCATCGAGCACCACCACGTTGGCCTTCGCATCGACCAGCGCCTTCACCTCGGGCGCGGACAGCGAAGGTGTGTGCCGCTCGTGCTCGACCAGTTCGCCGAAGGACTTGCTCGGCACGTTCACGTCACGGAACAACTCGCCGCCCGCGCGCCGCCAGCCTTCGAGGCCGCCTTCGAGCAGATGCAAGTTCGTGTAGCCCAGCGCAGCCAATGTCTTCGCGGCCAGCGGCGCAAGGTCGACACCGCCGTGCTCGCCGTACAGCACGATCAGCGTGTCGCGCCGCGGAATGCGCCGCCACGCTTCGATCTCGATGCGCGACAGCGGCAGGTTCGCAGCCCACAGCGGATGCTCCTGTGCGAACGGATCTTCCTCGCGCACGTCGAGCAGGGCGGTTTCGTCGCGGGCGATGAGCCGCTCGCGCACGGCGGCGAATGAAAGAACGGGAAAGGAGGCAGTCGTCATACGGTGTTCGAGGATGCGAGTTCAGCGGAGCGGTCCCACAGGTTGGGCAGCAGCGCGTTGGAGTATCCGGAGACAAAGGGCTTGCGGCCGCCCTCCGTCGGGTAAGTATGCCGCCGCACGGCGCCGATGTTCGCGCCGTACACGTGGATGCTGATCGACACGCGATCCGCATGCGCGTTGTGCACGCGGTGGAGGTCGCCGATGGTGGGCGACACGGCTTCCACGTCGCCAGCGTCGAGCCGCACCGCCTCGCCCTGCGACTGCGCATTGCCCTGCGCATCGAGCGCATAGCCCTGGCTGTACTCCGCGCCGCGCAGCATGCCGATCAACCCCCACACCGTGTGGTCGTGCACCGGCGTGGCCTGTCCCGGCCCCCACACGAAGCTCACGACCGAAAAGCGCTCGGTGCTGTCCGCGTGCAGCAGAAATTGCCGATAGCGCACAGGGTCGGGCTGGGCAAAGGCCTCGGGCAGCCAGTCGTCGCGCGCAACCAGCGTGCGCAGCAACGCGCCGCCTTCAGAAAGAATGCGGGGCTCGTCAGGCGCGCTGTCGAGCAGCCGGCCGAAGGCGCCGACGAATTCGCGCAGGGGCGCCAAGGTGGCGATCACGCCGGGCGCTTCCAGACGCTGGTGTCGGTAATCGCGCGCACATCCACCCGCACCGGCAGGATGCCGTCGCGCGCCGAGCGGTCGGCTACGGCCTGCAGCGCGACGATGTCGGCTTCGCTCACCGGCCGGCCTGCCACCGAAGCCCGCGCGGTGATGATGCGCGACGACTCGATCGGCAGCCGCGTGAGCTGGCTGTAGGCTTGTGCGTAGGCTTCGGGGTTGGCCAGCGCCCAGTCGCCCGCGCGGCCCAGCCGGTCGAGAAACTGCACGATGGCCGCGCGCCTGGCCGGGTCGGCCAGCGAATGTTCGCTCGCGGTGATGAAGCCCAGGGCAGTGTTGATTCCGCGCCCGTCGCGCAGGATGCGTCCGCCTTGCTGCACGGCGATGGTGTAGTACGGATCGAAGATGGCCCACGCGTCGATCTGCTTCGAGGCGAAGGCGGCGGCTGCGTCTGTCGGCAGCACGAACTTCACCGTTACCTCTTCGCGCCGCACGCCGGCTTCTTCGAGTGCGCCGTACAGCTGGTACTGCGAGATGCTGCCGCGCGCCGACGACACGATCACCGTCTTGCCGCGCAGGTCCGCAACGCTGCGCAGCGGCGAATCGGGCTGCACGACGATGCCCAGCGAGTCGGCCTTGCCGACGCGCGTGGCGACGATCTTCAGCGGCGTCTTGCCCACGGCCGCGGCCAGCACGGGCAGGTCGCCGGCCATGGCTGTGTCGACTGCCGCGCTGCGCTGCGCCTCGAACAACGGTGCCGCCCCCTGGAAGTTGGCCCAGCGGTAGGCGAACGGCGCGCCTTCGAGGGTGCGCGAGGCCTCGAAGAGCGAGCGCAGGCCACCGGCCTGGTCGCCAAGCACCAACGTCGTCTGTTGCGGCTGCGCCCACACGCGCAGCGAGCCAGCGGCGGCCAGCGAGAGCGCGGTGCCTTGCTTCAGCCAACTGCGGCGGGAAGCCCTGGAAAACAGCAGGTCGGTCATGCAGCGGCTCCCGTCGAGAGCAAAGCGCGCCTGCCCGCGGCCACCAGGATCGCATCGTTCTGCGGCGTGTGGATGCGGCTGCACAGCACGTCGCGGTAGTGCCGCTCCAGCGGGTTCTGCCGCGTGAGGCCGTGGTTGCCGCTGAGCTGCAGCGCCAGCTCCACCGCGCGGATTGCGTTGCCTGTCAGCGTGTACTTGAGCAGGCCGCTGTCGGCGGCAGGTTGCGCATGGCCGCGATCGACGGCGGCAGTTGCGTCGTCGAGCAGCACCCGGTTGGTTCGCAGCAGCGCCTCGATCTCGCCCACATGCTCCTGCACGCGCGGCAGGCTGGCCAGCGGCGCGCCGAGGCTGCCAGGGGCGCGCTGGTTCAGGAAGCCGACCAGCCAGTCGCGTGCGGCCGTGGCCACGGCGTCGTAGAGGCTGCCGAGCAGCACCGTCATCCACGCCTGCTGCGTGGCATGGGCGTCGATATCGGTCTGGCTGCCTGCATCGGGCGCCCAGTCGGCCGGCGCGCGAAGGTCCACTGCATGGTCGAGATCGATGGCGACGTCTTCGAACACCACCTCGTGGCTGCCCGAGGCGCGCAGGCCCAGATGGTCCCAGCTCGCGATCACGCGCACGCCGGGCGCGTTGCGCGGCACCAGGAACACGCCGGTGCGCGGGGCGGCTTCATCATCCTCATCGGTACGAGCCCACACGGCGAGCCAGCTCAGGCCCTCGATGCCGGTGGTGTAGAGCTTGTGGCCGTCGATCTTCCAGCCGCTGCCGTCGCGCCGCGCGACCGTGCCGGGCAGGCCGCCGCGGGCCGGCGAGCCGAGCGCGGGCTCCACGCGCAGCGCGTTGATCAGCGCGCCGTTTGCGACTGCATCCCGCGCCACGCGTTCGCGCAGATGCGGTGGCCAGCGGCTGTCGATGCGCGTCAGTGCGTGGTGTTGCAGATAGGTCATCGTGAGAATCAGCGCCGTGGCCGGCTCGCCCCGCGCCACGGCCGAGATCACGCGCCGTGCCGTCGCCAGCGTGGCACCGCCGCCGCCGTGCTCGGCGGGCGCGACCAGCCCGATGAGTCCATGCGCCTGCAGTGCCTCAAAGTTCTCGCGCGGAAAAGCGCCGCTGCGGTCGTGGTCGGCCGCGGTGGCTGCGAACTGGGCCGACAGGCGCGCCAGCACGGAGGCATCGACGGTGGAAGGCGGGGAGGGGTGTTCAGGCGTGGCCGGCGTGCGGCGCAAGGGGAGTGCACTCATGGTTCCCGCACGGTACCGGGCCGCCCGGCGCGGGAAAACGACGCATCCCGCATATGCAAACTCGTTTTTCTGCGTTCGCTTCCGTGGGGCGTCTGGTTACGGTTCGGTGCATGAAACCAGACTTTCCTTTGGGCAGGCGTCGTCTGCTGCAAGCCGCCGCGGCGTTGGCCGCGACCGGCACAGCAGGCTGGGCGCAGGCGGCCACGCCCTCGCGCGACCTGTCCGGCGTCACGCTGCGCGTGGGCACCTACAAGGGCCTCTGGCGCCCGCTGCTCGCGGCTTCGGGCCAAGCCAACACGCCCTACAAGATCGACTGGCGCGAGCTCAACAACGGCGTGCTGCACATCGAGGCCATCAACGGCGATGCGCTCGACCTGGGTTCGGGCAGCGAGATTCCGCCGGTGTTCGCGGCGCGACAGAAGTCCAGCGTGAAGCTGGTGGCCGTCACGCATGAAGACCTGAACAACCAGGCCACGCTGGCGCGCAAGGACGCACCGATCCGCACCATCGCCGACTTCAAGGGCAAGCGCGTGGGCTACGTGCGCGCCACCACCTCGCACTACTACCTGGCCAAGCAGCTGGCCGAAGCGGGCCTGTCGTTCAGCGACATCCAGGCCGTGAGCCTCACCCCGTCGGACGGCCTCTCGGCCTTCGCGCGCGGCGACCTCGATGCCTGGGCCATCTACGGCTACAACGGCCAGCTGGCGCGCACGCAGTACGGCGCCCGCGTCATCAAGACCGGCGTGGGGTATCTCTCGGGCAACTTTCCGATCTACGCCAACCCGCGCGCTCTCGACGATGCGTTGCGCCGCGCCGCGCTGAGCGACCTGCTGCAGCGCCTGCAACGCTCGTTCGCGTGGATCAACGGCAACTTCCTGGCCTATGCCCGCGCGCAGTCGGCCGAAACGCGCGTGCCCGTCGGCGACATCGTCGAGCTCTTCAACGGCCGCAGCGGCGACTACAGCCTCGGCCCCGTCAGCGATGCCGTGGTGCGCAGCCACCAGGACGTGGCCGACACCTTCCTGAAGATCGGCGTGCTCGACGGTCCGGCCGACGTCAAGCCGCTGTGGGACCGCAGCTTCGAGAACGCGCTGCGCCTGCCCGCTGCCTGACATCCACCCCCCATTCATATTCAAACAAGGACAACACCATGAGCCAGCAACACCAAGACGGCGTCGAATTCATCGGCATGATCCAGGGCCAGAAGGTCTCGGAGATCCACGCGGCCAAGGGCCCCTCGCTCGACCGCGACTACGTGCGCGCCTTCGCGCAGGCCCACGAAACGGCCGGCTTCGACCGCGTGCTGGTGCCGCACCACTCGACCAGCCCCGACGCCACGCTCACGGTGGCCTACGCCGCCTCGGTGACGCAGCGCATCCACTTCATGCTCGCGCACCGCCCTGGCTTCGTGGCACCCACGCTGGCGGCGCGGCAGTTCGCCTCGCTCGACCAGTTCAGCGGCGGCCGGCTCGGCGTGCACTACATCTCGGGCGGCTCCGACGAAGAGCAGCGCCGCGACGGCGACTGGCTCGACCACGACCAGCGCTACGCCCGCACCGACGAATATCTCGAAGTGCTGCACAAGGTGTGGACGGCCGAGAAGCCCTTCGACCACGAAGGCGCGCACTACCGCTTCCAGAACGCGTTCTCCGAAGTGAAGCCGCTGCAGACGCGCAACGGCAAGCCGCACGTGCCGGTGTACTTCGGCGGCGCTTCCGAGGCTGCGATTCCGGTCGCCGGCAAGTACGCCGACGTGTACGCGCTGTGGGGCGAATCGCTCGACCAGGCGCGCGAGCTGACCACGCGCGTGCGCGCTGAAGCGGCCAGGCACGGGCGCAGCGTGCGCTTCTCGGTGTCGTTCCGTCCGATCCTGGCGCAGACCGAAGAAGCCGCATGGGCGCGCGCCGAGAACATCCTGGCAGAGACCAAGCGCCTGCGCGTGGTGCAGGGCTACAACCGCGGCGGTCCGCAGCAGAGCGAAGGCGCCAAGCGCCTGCTGGCCGCGGCTGAGAAAGGCTCGCGGCTCGACAAGCGGCTGTGGACCGCGGTCGCGCAGGAAATCGGCGGCCGCTCGAACAGCACCGCGCTGGTCGGCACGCCCGAGCAGGTGGCCGATGCGCTGCTCGACTACTACGACCTGGGCGTGACCACTTTCCTGATCCGCGGCTTCGACCCGCTGGAAGACGCTCTGGACTACGGGCGCGAGCTGATTCCGCGTACGCGCGAACTGGTGGCGCAACGTGCGCAGGCACAACGCAAGGCGGCCTGAGTCATGAGCGCTGTTCTCTCCATCGACCGCAACGCCCCCCAGCCGCTGAAGCTCAACCCGAACCCGCAGCAGAAGTACTGGTTCGACCCCATCCCGCCGCGCACCACCGTGCAGGCCGAGCGCCGCCATCGGCAGGAGCGCCTGGCCGGCGCCTTCCGCCTGTTCGCGCGCTTCGGCTTCGCGCAGGGCCTGGCCGGCCACATCACGGCGCGCGACCCTGAGCTGAGCGACCACTTCTGGGTCAACCCGCTGGGCATCCATTTCTCGCGCATCAAGGTCTCCGACCTGCTGCTCGTCAATTCGAAGGGCGAGACCGTCATTGGCGACAGGCCGCTCAACAAGGCCGCCTTTGCCATTCATGCTGCCATCCACGAGCACAACCCGAAGATCGTTGCCGCCGCCCACACGCATTCGACCTACGGCAAGGCCTGGTCCACGCTGGGCCGCAAGCTCGACACCATCACGCAGGACAGCTGCGTGTTCCACGAAGACGTGGCGCTGTTCGACGACTTCACCGGCATGGTGGTCGACACCAGCGAGGGCGACCGCATCGCTCACGCGCTGGGCGACAAGAAGGGCGCCATCCTCAAGAACCACGGCATCCTGACCGCAGGCCCCACGGTGGAGGCCGCCGCGTGGTGGTACATCGCGCTCGACAACGCCTGCCACACACAACTGCTGGCCGAAGCCGCCGGCAAACCGCAGCCCATCGACGAGGCCACCGCGCGCCACACGCACAGCCAGATCGGCGGGCCCGAAGGCGCCATCCATTCTTTCGACAGCCTCTATGAGGGCCTGGTCGAAGCCGAGCCCGAACTGCTGCTGTAACGCGACGACGATGAACCCAACCCTCTCCCGCCGCAGCGTGCTGCGCGCCGGCGGTGCTGCCGCCGTGGTCGCCTCGGGTGGCCTGATCGCTTCGCGGGCCTTCTCGCAGCAGGCGCGCAAGCTCACCTTCGCCTGGAACGCCGCAGCCTTCTGCCTCTCGCCCGTGGTGGTGGCGCAGGAGCGCGGCTACTTCGAGCGCAACGGCCTGCAGGTCGACCTCATCAACTACACCGGCTCCACCGACCAACTGCTGGAGTCGCTGGCCACCGCCAAGGCCGATGCGGCCGTGGGCATGATCCACCGCTGGCTCAAGCCGCTCGAATCGGGCTTCGACGTGAAGATCGTCGGCAGCTCGCACGGCGGCTGCGTGCGGCTGGTGGGCGCGAAGAGCGCGGGCGTTACCAACCTGGCGAGCCTCAAGGGCAAGACCATCGGCGTGTCCGACATCGCGAGCCCGGGCAAGAACTTCTTCTCGATCCTGCTCACGAAAAATGGCATCGATGCCGACAAGGACGTCACCTGGCGCCAGTACCCGGCCGACCTGCTCGACATCGCGGTGAAGAAGGGCGAGATCCAGGCCATTGCCGACGGCGACCCCAACATCTACCTGATCGAGAAGCGCAACCAGGGCGCCTACGTGGAGGTGGCGAGCAACCTCTCGGGCGAATACAAGGACAAGGTCTGCTGCATCGTCGGCGCGCGCGGCGAGCTCGTGCGCAAGGACAAGGCCACTGTTGCCTCGCTGGTGCGCGCCATCGCGCAGGCCTCCGACTACGTGGCCGAGAACCCGAACGAGTCGGCCAAGCTCTTCGCCAAGTATTCGCCCAACGTCGCGGTGGAAGACCTGCGCGCCTTGCTCGGCACGCTCACGCACAACCACCATCCGCTGGGCCGCAACCTGCGCGACGAAGTCGAGTTCTATGCGCGCGATTTCCGAGGCGTGGGCGTGCTCAAGAAGAGCACGGACCCGGTGCGCTTCGCCGAGCATGTTTCTTTCGATCCGCTGGCATGAAGCCCGGCATCAACAAATCCATGACCCACAGTTCACGTCGCCAGTTTCTCGTTCAAGGCACCACCGCAGCCGCCGCCATCGCATTGCCCGGCTGGGCCTCCGCACAGGGCCGCCCGGTGCTCAAGGCCGGCGACCAGAAGGGGGGCCTGCGCGCGCTGCTCGAAGCAGCGGGCGGACTCGAAGGCCTGGGCTACGACATCCAGTGGTCGGAGTTCCCGGCCGCTGCGCCGTTGGCCGAGGCTCTCAATGCCGCTGCGGTCGATTCCGGCCCCATCGGCGATGCGCCGCTGATCTTCGCGCTGGCCGCGGGCACGCGCGTGAAAGCCATCGGCGCGAACCGCTCCGACTCCTACGGCACGGCAGTGCTCGTGCGGCCCGATTCACCGCTGAAGACCGCTGCCGACCTCAAGGGGAAAAGCGTCGCGACCAATCGCGGCTCCATCGGCCACTACATCACGCTCAAGGCCATCACTGCGGCCGGCCTCAAGCCCGAGGACGTGAACCTGCGCTTCCTCGCGCCGGCGGATGCCAAGCTCGCGCTCACGCAGGGCTCGGTCGATGCCTGGGCCACGTGGGAGCCCTACACCGCACTGGCCGAGGTCAGCCACCATGCACGCGTGCTGGTCAGTGGGCGAGGGCTGCTGCCGGGCCTGAGCTACCTCGCGGCGACCGACAGCGCCATCGCGGCCAAGCGGCCGGTGCTGCAAGACTTCCTGCAGCGCGTGGTGAAGGCCCAGATCTGGTCATACCGCAACGTCGACGCCTACTCGGCCGCGCTGGCGCGCATCATCGGCATTCCGCCCGAAGCCGCGAAGCTGCAGTTCGAACGCCGCCAGCAGAAGTGGGTGCCCATCGACGCGCAGGTCATCGCCGACCAGCAGGGCACCGCAGACTTCTACCGGCAGGTCGGACTCATCAAGCAGCCGCTTGATGTGAAGGGCACTTTCGACACGGGCTTCGGGGTAGCGGCTGGCTAGTGATGCCCGGCTGCAGATGCGCCGGCTTTCACCGAATGCTCTGCCGCGGAGGCCGTAACGGCCGCGGTGCCCGTTTCGAGCGAGCACCATGCTGCCGAAGGTTTGCCCGCCTCCAGCGAACACCATGCTGCTGCGGGTTTGCCTGCCTCGAGCGAACACCACGCTGCTGAAGCCTTGCCCGTCTCGAGCGAACACCATGCTGCCGAAGGGTTGCCGGCCTCCGCCGAACACCACGCTGCTGCAGGCTTGCCTGCCTCAAGCGAGCACCATGCGGCCACATCCTTGGCTGCCTCGTGTCGGGGCGCGGGCGCAGGCTCGCCGAATTCCTCGACGGTCAGGCGCTGCATCTCCAGGAAGGCTGCTTGCAGCGCCTGGGCATCTTCCTCGCCGCGCAGGCCGAGGTACGGAAAGTGGTGCAGGAAATAGCCGAAAGTGGTTTCGCAATCGGCTGCGTACTTTCTCGTGTCGAGGATGTGCATGTGCCAGAAGCGGTCGACGTCCTGCTCTGGAGCGAGCGTCAGGTCGGGGTGCTTGGCGTGCAGTATCAGGTAGCGCTTGTAGGCCACCTCCATCTGATCCGCGTAGGCTGCCGACCAGCCGTAGCCGTCCTCCTTGCGGCAGGCCTTGAACTTGATCGGTGTGAGGTCGAGCGCATTGATCGCGGTGATCGTCTGCTCCAGTGTCTTGCCTTGAGTGGAATGAACCATGAATGCTCCTGTTGAGTTGCTGGAAGGTCCGAGCGAACGTGCCCGGTGAAGATTGCTCCGAAGGTTCGGCCGTCAGACCACTACCGATGGGGCAAATTGGTTGCGCAGGTGATGCGCCATGAAATCGCGCGCCTCGTCGGCGGGTACGGGCTTGCACAGCCAATAGCCCTGGGCCTCGTCGCATCCGTGGCTGCGCAGGTAGTCGAGCTGGGCTGTGGTCTCGATGCCCTCGGCCACCACCTTCATCCGCAGTCCGTGGGCCAGGGTGATGATTCCGTCGATGAGCGCTCGTGCGTCGGGGTCTTGCGAAAGGTCGTTGATGAAGGAGCGGTCGATCTTGACCGTCGACAGCGGGAAGTGCTTCAAGTAAGAGAGCGAGGAATAGCCCGTTCCGAAATCGTCGATGGCGAGCCTGACGCCCATGTCCCGAATCGTCCGGAGCAATTTCGCCGCATGCTCGGGGTTCGCCATCACCGCGCCTTCGGTGATTTCCAGCTCCAGCAGCGACGGCTCCAGGCCCGAGGTTTCCAGGACGGCCCGTATGTCGGCGATGAGCGTGCGGCTTTCGAATTGGCGCGGCGACAGATTGACGCTCACCAGCACCGCGGGCAAACCGTATTTCTGCCACGAACGCGAATCGGCGCAGGCCCTCTCCAGCGCCCACTTGCCCATGGACACGATCAAGCCGATCTCTTCGGCGATCGGAATGAACTGCATCGGCGGAATCATGCCCAGAACCGGATGGTGCCAGCGCATAAGCGCCTCGACACCGACGATGCGCTGGGTCTGCAGATCCATCTTCGGCTGGTAATACATTTCCAGCTCGCCACGTTCCAGGGCATGGCGCAGCGCGCTTTCCAGCATCAGCTGCTCGGTACTCTGCGCATTCATCTTCGCTGCGTAGAACCGGTAGGTGTTGCGGCCCTTTTCCTTGGCGCGGTACATCGCCGTGTCGGCATTTTTCAAGAGCGCTTCGGCATCGGCGCCGTTCTCCGGATAGACGCTCACGCCAACGCTTGCGCTGACGTGCAGTTCGCGCCCCTCGATCACGAAAGGCTCGGCGCAGCAGGCCAGCACCTTTTCGGCGAGCACCTCGGCATCTTTCGGGCCGGACAGGTTCTCCAGCACCAGCACGAACTCATCGCCGCCAAAACGCGCCACGACATCGGTATCGCGCAGCAGCGCCGTGAAGCGCTCGCCGCAGATCTTGATCATCTCGTCGCCCACACCGTGGCCCAGCGTGTCGTTGATGTGCTTGAAGCGATCCAGGTCGACGAACATCACCGCGAACTGCCTCTGATGGCGGTTGCTGCGCCTGATGGCACGGGCAAGCTCGTGCTGCAGCGCGGCGCGATTGAGCAACCCGGTCAGTTCGTCGTGGCTGGCAATGAAGCGAAGGCTCCGCTCGGCCCGCTTGCGTTGCTTGTACTGGGCGATCTGCAAGGCGATCACACGCAGCGACTCCAGCGTCTCTGCGTCGGCAACGTACGGATTGGAGCCAAAGAGTTCCAGTGCCGTGGTCGCATCGGCGGAGGCCATCGGCACGATGAGGCCGACGGTCAGCCCGGCCTGGTGGGCCATCGTATCGCGCGTGAAATGGCTCGGAGCCGCCAGCGTGTCGATTCGCACAACGCCACCGATCCCCCAGGCGCGACCCAGCGAACCTTCGCTGGGCCGGTAGGTGAGCGACCGGCTGGCGCTGACGAATCGCTGCACCGCCGGGTCGTTGTCGGCATGCCAGGCCGCGGCACAGCGAGCCAGGCCGTCGTCGCCAACGCTCCACAACGCGCCGCAGTCCCAGCGCAGGTCGGTGCATACCGCCTCCAGCGCCAGCGCGATCACCGTCTCGGTCCTGCCGTCACCGGCAAGCAGCCGGGCGATCTTGTATTCGAGCTTCTGGCGCAACGCATCCTTGCGCGGCTGCGTGGCGTCGCGCACGGTGCCGCGCACCAATCTCTTGCCTTCATCTTCGGCCGATTGCGCGATGACGTGGAGCCAGCGTTCGGTGCCATCGGGCAGGCACAGACGATGCTCGAATTCGCTGCGTTCCGTGGACCGGGATGCCATTGCGATGCGCTGTTCGACCGCGAAACGCTCTGCGGGCGGAATGCGCAAGAGCAGCGTGGGCAGGTCCGGCGGCAAGGGGCCCGCCTCGAAGCCCAGGATGCGCCGGGCTTCTTCGGAGCATTGCAGGGCTCCGGTTTCGGGATCGAGGATCCAGCTGCCCAGGCTTGCCAGGTGCTGGGCCTCCTCCAGCTGCCGTTCGCTCCTGCGCAGGTGGCTGGTCATCCGGTTCGCCAGGACCTGGGCCCGGCTGCGTGCGGTGGTCAACGAAAAGACGATGCCGGCAAGCAGCATGCTGGTGGCCAGGCCACCAAGGACGATGAGCCACGGGATGGTCTTGTCGAGCGGGCCGAAGACCTGGTTTTCGTCCTGGCCGACTTCCACCAGCCAGGAGTGCCCGCCCAACTCGAAGCCGAGCACGCGCTCGAGGCTGTGCGCCGGTGCGGCAGCGGGTTTCGCCCGGGACGCGCTGTCGAACAGCAATTGCCGCTCGCCGAATGGGGTTGGCGTTACAAACCTGGTCTCCACGCGCGTCCCGATCGCCCCCTTACCCGGCCCGGCATCGATCAGGCGCAACCGGAACGTCCTCGCGGCATCGGTACCGACCACGTCGCTCAGCATCCCTGCGATGCTGAAGCCCGCGCCAACCGAACCGATGTAGGCACTGCGCCGCTGCTCGAGCGTATCGAGCGGTTGCCTCGGGCGATAGACCGGCAGCCGCATCGCCAATCCAATGTCGGACTCGCGACCCGGGAGGCGGACCTTGCGGCCGGACATGACGAGCCCGCCGGTGTCGCGCCCCTGCTCGAGCGCGTTTCCTCTGTCGGGCATCGCGCCCAGGTCATTGCCGAGCAGCTTCTCGTTGCCGCCCTGTGGTTCGACGTAGATCAGCGGGTAGTACGTGTCCCGCCCACCGGGCGGCTTGATGGCGAAGCCGGAGGCAACGCCGGCGTCGAGGCCGGCATCACCGCGGACTCGTTCCTCGAAGGCCTGCTTGTCGTTGGCCGCGACGCGGGGCGCATAGTTGACAGCCTGGAAACCGGGGTAGGCGCTCGCCAGGTTCAGCCCCGCGACGTAGTCCCTGAAGTCGCTCCGCGTCACGGCATCGGAGGTGTTGAATCGCGCACGCAGGCCGATCAGGACGGCGATGTAGTCGTCGAAGCGGGCCTCGACCTTGCGAGCCAGATCGAAGGCGGCTGCGTCGAAGCGCGTCTGGGCACTACGCCCGATCTCCTGGTGGGCGGAGACACCGAGGGCGATCGACAGCGCCGTGCCGGCCACGAAAATTACCAGCGGCAAGCGAATCCTGACCCAGACGGACACTGACATCGGATTTGATCCTGTCGTTGGTACAGGCCGGTTAGCTCTGTGTGCAGTGGTGCGGCACGGCAGAGAACGCAGCAGGTTGCTTCGTTGCCGCAATATATATGGCTGGCGAGAGGGCGTCACGCAATTCGTTACAACAATAACAGCACATGCATGGGCGGCTCATTCCGAGTTTGAATGCTTAAGTTTCAACTCTGGCAAGGCGAAACCTGGCATTCGGATCAACCTGCCGATTCGGAGCGCGGCGGTTGATCGCCCGGCGTAGCGACGGCGCTCCTGTGCACGCGCCCCGAAAAGAGACGTCAAAACGAAAACGTAGCCAAGTCCAAGACTCGCGTAGATGCGTCCCCCGGACGCGGGGCGCCGCTGGCTAGAGTTGTTACATGATTTCTGCCACCGACACCCTCTACGCCATCGCACCCGCGCCCGTTCACTCGCTGCCCATCCAGGGCGAACGCGCACGCTTCCCGGTCAACCGCATCTTCTGCGTGGGCCGCAACTATTCAGAACACGCCCGCGAGATGGGCCACAACCCCGATCGCGAGCCGCCGTTCTTCTTCATGAAGCCGGCCAGCGCCATCGTGGCCGACGGCGGCGAGTTCGCATACCCGACGCTCTCGAACGATGTGCACCACGAGATCGAACTGGTGGTCGCGCTCAAGACCGGCGGATCGAACATCGCCGCCGCCGATGCGCTCAGCCACGTGTACGGCTATGCCGTCGGCCTCGACATGACCCGCCGCGACCTGCAGGGCGAGGCCAAGAAGATGGGCCGCCCCTGGGACACCGGCAAGGCCTTCGACGGCTCGGCGCCCTGCGGCGAGCTGGTGCCCGCGGCCAAGGCCGGCCATCCGGCGGCCGGCGAGATCCGCCTCGAAGTGAATGGCGCGCAACGCCAGGTCGGCGACCTCGCCGACATGATCTGGAACGTGCCCGACACCATCGCCTACCTGTCGACTCTGTTCACGCTGCAGCCTGGCGACCTGATCTTCACGGGCACACCGGCCGGCGTGGCGGCCGTGCAGCGCGGCGACCGCATGCGCGGCACGGTGGCGGGCGTGGGCGCGCTGGAAGTCGTGGTCGTCTGAGCCTGAGGACGGTCCGCGCATCGGACCTGCCGGGCCTGGCCGCCTCGCACGCCGCAAGTTGGCGTACCCTCGCGGGCAGACGCCTGCCGCCACGCCTGTTCCGATGCGCCCCTCTCCCTCCACGTCCGTCCGCACCTATGGCATGCACGAGCGTGCCGACCACCTCGACTTCGACATCCGCTTTCAGGGTGCGCGCAACGAGCTCACGCTGCCGCACCGGCATGCGTACTTCCAGATCCAGATCGGCATCGAGGGCAGCTCGCAGCAGGCCATCGGCGGCGAGGTGCGCCCCTTCGGGCCGCGTCACCTGAGTTTCGTGCTGCCGTACCGGGTGCACGTGATTCCGCATCCGCCCGAGGCGCTGTACTGCATCGTCAACTTCGACCAGCGCTTTTTGTGGCCCGAACTCGAGGTCGACGCGCTCGACCTCGACGACGTGTCGCTCGCGCGCTACCCCGACCTCGCGCCCTTCCTGTTCCAGGAGTACGTCGACTTCGCCTTCGACGAGACCGACTTCGCCCGCATCCGCGGCTGGCTCGACGAGCTGCACGCACTGAACGCGGGCCGCAACTTCGGCGCCAAGATCGCGATGCGTGGCATCGTGCAGCAGATCATCGGGCTGGCCTGCATGCGGCAGGAGCAGGCGCTGATGCGCCTTTCGCTCCAGCACAACGGCAAGACCTCGCAGCGCGATGCGTTGCAGCGCGTGGTGCGCTACGTGCGCGACAACCTCGACAAGCCGCTGTCGCTGACCGATGCAGCGGCCGCTGCATTCCTCTCGCCCAACTACCTCGCCAACCTGCTGCGCAAGGAAACCGACCGCACCTTCACCGACCTCGTGACCGAGCGGCGCATCGAGCGGGCGAAGGAGCTGTTGTCGTCCACCTCGCTGCTGGTGCGGGAGATTGCGCACCAGTGCGGTTTTACCGACGAGGCGTATTTCAACCGGCGCTTTCGTCAGTGGGTGGGGAGTACGCCGCGCAATTTCCGGCGCGACCACGTGGTGAATGCGCGCGGGTAGTTTTCCTCAGATCAAGACGCCGAGCGCTCCAGTCAGGCTTGGGTCACGCCGTCGATGGGGCTTACGTCGCCTACGAGCTGCAGGAGGTCCACCATCGTAAAAGTCCCAGGCGTGCGCGAGGGAAGAGTCGGCGTCCAGTCCGGGCCTTTCTTCCAAAGGTAGGACTCATGATCGCCGTGGACCAATCCGATGAAGACTTCCGCCACGATACGCGCGCCCACAGGCCCCAATCGCTCGCCGCCCTCTCTGACCGACGCTTCCTTGAGGATGTAGTACCACAAGGGCGTCTGCTCATGTAGTCCCTGCGCCTTGGCCACCGCGCCGTCCGTGCCGGACGAGATCTCGGCGCTTGTCAAAGGGTTGGGCACTTCCATTGACTGCGCAACCGATTGGCCTGAAGGCAGTCCGAGCATCACGCCCCGCTTCAGGTTCAGGAACGGCAGGCTGGCACCGCCAGGCAGCGTATGCAGCGTCTTGACGACGAAAGGATCGATGCGCCGCGCATGATTGAGCGTGACCCCTGGTGGGTTGTTGCCGAAATCGTAGAAGCGCCGCCAGTCGATGATCCAGTTGCTGGCGAGCTTGCTTATCGGAGTCGGAGCGGTGAGCGGGTTGGGCGCCAGGTCACCCACGATGCCACCTGAGAGGCCGGAGAACGCGAAGAGAAGTCCCAGCGAGGCGGGTGCGAGCCCGCCCGGGGTGAAGACTCTGTTATGGCTGTAGACCTCCCGAACCATGCTGTGTCCGAGCCGGTAGGCCGCACCGGAGAACTCCACGGGCATGTAGGGCGTCTTCTTGAACCGGTAGAACTGGCGGCCCTCGTTGAGAACGCGAGCCACGATGCCGTCTTCGGTGAGCCGTTCCACGAAGTCGTGCAGCACGAGCCATTGATAGTGCCAAGTCACCTCGCGCCGGGCTTGAAAGAAGAGCTCGGCGGGCGTGGGAGCCGTTGGCGAAGCCATCAGCAGGTCCACCACCTTGTTGTGGAACTTCATGAAGGCCAGATGAGTTTGTGCGACCAGCAGGTTCTCGTCATTGCGATGGTCGCCGATCAAGGCCTGGCCCTCGGGGCTTCTCGGAAGGTCGTTGGGAAACACGCCAGGTATGTCGGCCGCATTCTGTTGAAAGCCCAGGGTGGTCTTGCCGATCAGCAGCTTCGCGCTCGGCGCATTGTTGGGGCCGCGGGCGTAGAGGTGCGGGCTGCCGTCCGGACCTCGCCCATAGATCGAGTCCAGGTCCAGCGCCGGCGTCCTGAAGTTCTCGACCCCGGTCGGGTCCTCCAGCTTGTCGCCGATGGAGGTCAGATCCAGCGTGATGTCGTGGTCGACGAACTGGCCCAGATAGGTGAACCCCGCCGGCACTCGTGCGTTGTCTGCGCTGCTGTTGTCGTCCAGCATTGCAGCGGCGAGCGCCTTCAACTTGTCGTCGGAAACAGAAAGAGGCGCCAGGTGAGGGAACATCCGGCCGAACATGCCCGGATCGCCATGTCCCGAGAGCGCATCCAGCGATCCTTTGGTGGGGTGGCGGCCGGCTCGGCCGTGCTTGGGATCGACACCGATTTCATCAGTCATGACGAATTCCTTTGCTTCGTGTGTGGGGCTTCGAGCAACATGATCGGAGCGGGTTTGCATCCTACGGAGCGGCAGAAGAATTCATATACGCTGCTCGCGGTAGGCCGGTTGCGCTAGCGAAGCTTTGCGACGAAGAGCTCACTGAATAGCCAGACTCTTTCTCCGGCCGTTCTAAATTTCTACCGCACGCGCCAATTGCGACAACCTCTTCACCAGCGGCTCGAATAGCTCCGCCGGCGTGTTGCCATACCCCAGCACCAGCCCGTTGTCCGACGGCGTGGGCTGCAGCGCGAAGCCCGATAGCGGTGTGGGCGCAATGCGATGGCGCAGCGCCTTGGCCGCGATAAGTCGATCGTCATAGCGCGCGGGTAGACGCACCGTCAGATGTAGGCCGCAGTAGCCACCGTCGATCTCGTGTAGCACTTTGAAATGTTTGTTCAGCGCGAGCCGCAACGCTTGCTGCCGGTCGCGGTACAGCCGGCGCATGCGGCCCAGGTGCCGGCTGAATTGGCCGCTCTCGATGAAGTCGGCCATGGCCAGCTGCTCGTGGCGGTGCCCACCGCGCAGCATCTCTTCCAGCGGCGCCTGCACGGCGGACATCAACTGCGCGGGCAGCACAAGAAAGCCCAACCGCAGCGAGGGAAACATCGTCTTGCTGAAGGTGCCGACGTAGAGCACGGGCGCATCGTCCACCAGCCCCTGCATCGCACCGATGGGCTCGCCCGTGTGGCGAAATTCGCTGTCGTAGTCGTCCTCGATGATCCACGCGCCATGCAGGCGGGCCTGCGCGATCAGGTCGAGGCGGCGCGCGATGCTCAGCACGGAACCCACCGGGTACTGGTGCGAGGGCGTGGTGTAGATCAGCCGGGGCGGATGCTTCTGCCAGTCGCGCTCGTTCACGCACAGGCCTTCGGCATCGACCCGCACGGGCACGATGCGCATGTCGCCCGCATGCATGGCAGCCTTCACGCCGCGGTAGCCCGGGTCTTCGACCCAGCCGATGTCGCCGGGGTTGGACAGCAGCCGCACGCACAGCGAGATGGCTTCCTGTGCGCCTTCGGCAATGACGACCTGGTGCGGCTCGCAGCGTACGCCGCGTGCCACCGACAGGTGACGCGCGATGGCCGCGCGCAGTGGCGGCTCGCCCAGCGGGTCGCCATAGCCCAGCGCGGCAGAGCCGGCGTCGCGAATCGCCCGGTCGAGCGCGCGCCGCCATGCGGCCGACGGAAAGTGCGATAGCGCGGGCACGCCGGGGCGCAGTGCCATGTCTGTCTCGGCGCGCGACACGCTGGGCTTGATGTTCGAGAGGCGCAGCGCGGTGGTGGGCGTGCCGGCTGGCTTGCCTGCGCGCTTCGGCGGAAGGGCGGGCGACGAAAGCTCGGTCACGCGCGTGCCCTGCCGGTCGGGCCGCACATAGCCCTCGGCCGCCAGATGCTCGTAGGTCGCGGTGACGGTGTTGCGCGAGATGCCGAGCGCCTCGGCGAGTGCACGCGAACCGGGCAAGCGGCTGCCCGGCGCCAGGCTGCCGTCGAGGATGGCGCGCTTGAGCCGGTCGTGCAGCTGGCGCTGCATCGAGCCGGCGTCGCGCTCCTTCACGAGAGGAGATTCGAGCAGGGCGGTGGGGGAAGGGAGTGGGCGTGGCACCATTGAATAAGGCATTCGTGGCACTTTCATTGGAGCCACGATGCGGGTACTTTACGTCCTCCGACCTTGCCGCTCCAGCTTTTCAGAAAGACACCCGCATGCCAGTCCGCCACAACGAATTCGGCCAGTCCATCGGCCCCGGCCTGCCCGAATGGACCCCGCGTTCCCTGCCGCCGCGCCGCTCCCTCGAGGGCCGTTTCTGCACCCTCGAGCCGCTCGATGCAGCAAAGCACACCGACGACCTGTACGCCGCCTACGCGCAGGCCCCGGACGGCCGCGACTGGACCTACCTGGGCATCGAGCGGCCCGCTGACATCGACAGCACCCGGGCCTACGCCGAGCGCATCGCGAAGAGCACCGACCCGATGCACTTCGCCGTCATCGACAGGCAAAGCGGCCGCGCCATTGGCTCGTTGGCGTTGATGCGCATCGACCCCGCCAATGGAGTCATCGAAGTCGGCACCGTCAATTTCTCGCCGCTGCTCAAGCACACGCCGATGTCCACCGAGGCGCAATACCTGCTGATGAAGCTCGTCTTCGACGAACTCGGCTACCGCCGCCACGAATGGAAGTGCGACAACTTCAACGAACCTTCGAAGCGTGCGGCCCTGCGGCTGGGCTTCCAGTACGAAGGGCTCTTTCGCCAGGCCGTGATCTACAAGGGACGCGGCCGCGACACGGCGTGGTTCTCGATCATCGACAGCGAATGGCCGGCGTTGCGCACCGCCTTCGAGCGCTGGCTCTCGCCCGAGAACTTCGATGCGCAGGGCAAGCAGCGCATGTCGCTCGACAAGTTCCGCCTGCCTTCCTGAGCCTGCATCGTCACTGCGTACCGGGCGCAGGCAGCGCCTTGCACAGGAAGTCGAGAAAGGCACGCACCACCTCGGGCAGCGTGCGCCCGGCCAAGGTCTGCAGCTCGACCGAGCGCGCCCGCATGCCGCGCTCGCGAATCTCCGCGGCATGCAACTCGCCGCGCCGCACGCGTTCGCGCACCGTGATCTCGCCGGCAATCGCAAGGCCGCCGCCGTGCAGCACGAAGCTGGCGAGCGCCTCGAAACGGTTGCTCACCAGCGCGGGCTCGAACACCACTGCGCGGTTGCTGCAGGCCACGTCGAACAGCTGGCGCACGGTGGTGTCCGGCCCCGACAGCCCGATGGGAAACGGCAGCATCTGCGCCAGCGTCACGCTGCGCTGCTTCGCCAACGGATGGTCGGGCCGCATCAGCGCGAACACCGAGGCCGCCTGGCGATGCGACACCCGAACGCCCTGTACCGCGGCGCGGCTGTAGGTGAGGCCGATGTCGGCATCGCCGAGCAGCACGGCTTCGGTCACGTCGGCGGGGTCGCAGGCCTCCAGCTCGAACTGGATGCCGGGGTGCAGCGCGCGGAACGCGACGATGGCCTGCGGCAGGAACTCGTTCGCGAAGCCCGACGAGCAGGCGATGCGTACATGCCCGCGCTGCAGGCCTTGCAGTCCCTGGATGTCGGACACAACGCGCTCGGCTTCCAGCGCACCGCGTCGCGCGTGCGCCGCCAGCAGCTCCCCGGCTGCGCTGGGCGCCATGCCGCGCGGGCGGCGCTCGAACAGCGGCACGCCCAGCAACTCCTCGAGCATGGCCACCTGCCGGCTGATGGCCGATGCACTGACGTTGAGGCGCGTGGCCGCTTCGGTCAGCGAGCCGCTGCGGACCACCTCGAGAAAGTAGCGAAGCGAGGTTTCCTGCAGGCGATGGGAGGACATGGCGGCGGACGCGGGTTGGCTGCGTTGCAAAAAAAGCAAAGATATCCCGAAAAATCGGCAATTGTTCAAAAGCACGCGTTTGCCTAGACTGCCTCGCAACTGTCACAAAGCGGATCCCGCCATGCCCTTACAGCGCAGAACCTCGCGCAGCCCGCTCGCGCTGCTCCCACTGACCTTGCTCGCAGGCGCCTGCATGACCTGCATGGCCGCAGCCGCAGAACTTTCCCCGGCCGATGCCGAGCGCCATGCGCAGGCCACCTATCGCGAGTACTTCGAGCTTCTGTCCTTGCCCAACGATGCGATCTCGCCGGAGGACATCCGCAAGAACGTCGAATGGCTGGAGCAGGCCTTCCGCAAGCGCGGCTTCACCACGCGGCAGTTGCCCAACGACGGCAAGCCGATGCTCTATGCCGAGTACCCGGGCAGCGACCCCGCGCGCAAGACGGTGCTGTTCTACATGCACCTCGATGGCCAGCCCGTCATTCCCGCGCAATGGGCGCAAAAGAGCCCGTGGACGCCCGTGCTCAAGCGCAAGGCGGCCAACGGCGGATGGGAAGAGATCGATTCGGCGCCGCTCTTCAGCGGACCGCTCGACCCCGAGTGGCGTGTGTTCGGCCGCGCGTCGGCCGACGACAAGGGGCCGATCATGATGATGCTCGCGGCCATCGACGCCCTGAAGGCCGGCGGCGGGCAGCCGGCGGTCAACGTCAAGGTGATCCTCGACAGCGAGGAGGAAAAAGGCTCGCCGTCGATCAGCAAGGTGATGCAGGCGCACCGCGACCTGCTGCGCTGCGACGCGATCGTGATCCACGACGGCCCCATGCACGCCACCAACCGGCCCACGCTGGTGTTCGGCAACCGCGGCGCGGCCAGAGCCCAGCTCACGGTGTACGGTGCCAAGGTGCCGCTGCACAGCGGGCACTATGGCAACTACGCGCCCAATCCGGCGCAGCGGCTGGCCAGCCTGCTGGCCTCGATGAAGAACGATCAGGGCCGCGTGACGGTGGCCGGCTACTACGACCACGTGAAGATCGGCGAGGCCGACCGCAAGATCATGGCCGCCGTGCCCGACGACGAGGCCGCACTCAAGCGTCGCCTGGGTATTGCCCAGACCGACAAGGTCGGCGCCAACTACCAGGAGGCGATGCAGTACCCCTCGCTGAACGTGCGCGGCATGGCCGCGGCAGCGGTGGGCGACAAGGTGGCCAACATCGTGCCCGACAAGGCCGTGGCCGAGATGGACCTTCGCACCACGCCCGACTCCGATCCGGCCTACCTCGGCCAGCTCATCCAGAAACACATCGAGCGCCAGGGCTACCACCTGGTCAAGGGCGAACCGACCGACGAGGAGCGCAGCCGCTACGACAAGCTCGCGAGCTTCTCCTACCAGAGCGAGGGCGGCGAAGCAGCGGGCTCGCAGATCGACTCGCCCGTGGGGCAGTGGGCCTACAGGGCGCTGAGCGACACCTTTGGCGCCAAGCCCGAGCCGGTGCGCATCCGGATGATGGGCGGCACGGTTCCCACCGCCGAGATCGTGCGCGTGCTGCCGGTGCCCTTCGCGATCATTCCGCTGGTGAACGCCGACAACAACCAGCATGCAGCCAACGAGAACCTGCGCATGGGCAACTACGTGAGTGGCGTGCGCACCGTGTACGGGCTGATGACGCAGGCGTTCTGAGAGGTCCTTCAGCCGAGCTTCAGCCCGGCTTCTGCGCCTGCTCGCACTCGACCTGGATCAGCTCGCGCTCGTCCAGCGTCGCGCCGATGCGCACCGCACTCAGGCAGCCGCCCCACACACAGCCCGTGTCGGTCGAGAGCAGGTCGGGCCGCGAGAGCCAGCCCAGCGTCGACCAGTGGCCGAAGGCGACGGTGGCGTTGGCCGTCTTGCGCCCGGGCACGTCGAACCAGGGCATGAAGCCTTCGGGCGCGGTGGCCGCGCTGTCCTTGGCATCGAACTCCATCACGCCGTCGGTCGTGCAGAAACGCAGCCGCGTCAGTGCATTGACGATGGCGCGCAGCCGGGCGCTGCCCGTGAGCGTGTAGCTCCACTGCGCCGGCTCGTTGCCGTACATCGACATCAGGAACTCGCCGAGCGCCGGCCCGCGCAGCACCGATTCGACCTCTGACGCCAGCACCAGCGTGTCGCCCACCGTCCACTGCGGCAGCACGCCAGCGTGCACCATCAGCAGATCGCCGCTGCCGATGCGCATGTGCAGCGCCATGTGCTGCTGGCGCACCCATTCGAGCAGCGCCTCGATGTCGGGCGCGGCCAGCAGCTCGGCCAGGGTGTCCTTGCGGCCGGCCTTGCGCGCGCCGTGCGCCACGCCCAGCAGGTGCAGGTCGTGGTTGCCCAGCAGGCTCAGCGCCGAGGCGCCGTAGCCCTGCACACGGCGCAACACCGCGAGCGAATCGGGGCCCCGGTTCACCAGGTCGCCCAGCAGCACGATAGTGTCTCGGCTGGGAGAGAAATCGATCTTTTGCAGCAGCCGCCCGAGGGGGGCGTCGCAGCCCTGCAGGTCGCCAATCAAGTAAAGTGACATTCCCTCATTCTCTCCCTCAGTTCATGGATGTCTTCCTCCTGGCCTTGTTGACCACGCTCAACGCGTTGTTCGCAATGTCCGAAATGGCCCTTTCCACCAGCCGGCGCGCACGTCTCGCGGCATTGGCCGAAACGGGAGACACCGGCGCGGTGGCCGCGCTGAAGCTGATGGAGTCGCCCACGCAGTTCCTCTCGACGGTGCAGATCGGCATCACCTCCATCGGCATGCTCAGCGGTATCGTCGGCGAGGCCGCCTTTGCCGAGCCGCTCTCGGTCTGGATGGAAAGCGTCGGCATGGGCCGCGGCACCGCCAGCATCGCGTCTACTGCGGTGGTGGTTACCTGCATCACCTTCTTCACCATCATCTTCGGCGAGCTGGTGCCCAAGCGCATCGGGCAGCTGTATCCCGAGCCCGTGGCGCGCTGGGTGTCACGCCCCATGCGCGGACTGGCCAAGGCCGCCAAGCCCTTCGTTTGGATGCTGGCGGGCGCCACTGCCACCATGCTGAAGGTGCTGCGCATCGATGCCAACGCGGCCCGCTCCGTCACCGAAGAAGAGATTTCGGCCAGCCTCGAAGAAGGCGTGGACGCCGGCGTCATCGAGCAGCATGAGCACCAGATGGTGCGCAATGTGTTTCACCTCGACGACAGGCGCCTGTCGTCGCTGATGATCCCGCGCGCCGACATCGAATGGCTCGACGCCTCCTTCAGCGTGCAGCAGGCGCTGCAGAAGGTGGCCGAGGCGGGCGCGCTCAATCTCGTGCATTCCTGGTACCCCGTGTGCCGCAACTCGCTCGACGACGTGGTCGGCGTGATCAGCGTGGCGCACCTGCTGCGCCTGGGCGCCGCACACCCCGGCGTGCTCGGCCAGGAGGCCACGCCCGCCGTGTTCGTGCCCGAGACCCTCACCGGCATGGAGCTGCTGGAACAGTTTCGCGCCCGCGCTGGCCGTCTCGTGTTCGTGGTCGACGAATACGGCGTGGTGCAGGGCCTCATGACTCCGCGCGACCTGCTCGAAGCCATTACCGGCGAGCTGCAGCCCGGCATGCAGACCGACGCCTGGGCGCGCGAGCGGCCCGACGGCGTGTGGGAGCTCGATGGCCTCATGCCCGTGTCGGAGCTGCGCGCGCGCCTGGGCATCCGCGAGCTGCCCGACGAAGAGCGCAACCGATACAACACCGTGGCAGGCTTGCTGATGGCTGTGTCCGGCCACTTGCCCGAGGTGGGCGAGCACATCGATTGCGCCGGCTGGTGCTTCGAGATCGTCGCGCTGGAAGGCCGCCGCATCGATCGCGTGCTGGCATCGCCCGACCCGGCGGCGCCCCCCAAGGAAGACTGAGGCGCGGGCCATGCTGTCGCTGCTTGCTCTCAGCTGCCCGCAATGTTCCGCGCCGCTGCCGCGCGCCGCCCGTTGGCGCACGGTGAACTGCAGTTACTGCGGTGCCACTGTCGTGCGCAGCGAGGAAACCGTCGAGCGCGAGAGCTTCCGCGCCGCGCTGCGCCGGGCCAATGCCGACGTTGCCGGCGGACGCATCCTCGCGTGGCGCGGTGCGCGCTACCGCGTGCTGGCGCCGCTGGCTACCGGCGAGCACGGCGAAGTGCTTCTGGCCGAACGCCTCGGCGCATTGCCCGAGCGCGTCACCTTCAAGCTCGCGCGAGACAGCGCGGCCAACGACGTGCTGGTGCGCGAAGGCGCGGTGCTGCAGGCCCTGCAAGACTTGTCGGTGCCCGGTGCTGCCTACTTCACCCGCCGCCTGCCGCAGCCCTTGGGTGTGGGCGTGGCCGAGGGGCTGGGCGACGGCGCTCGCCAGGCGCTGGTGCTGCGCCATCCGCCCGGCTTCTGGGGCAGCCTGCAAGACGTGCAGCAGGCCAATGCACAAGGCATCGACCCGCGCCATGCCGTGTGGATCTGGCGCCGCATGCTCGAAGTGCTGGCTTTCGTGCACGGCGCTGGCTGGACGCATCGTGACCTGTCGCCTGCGCACGCGCTCGTGCATCCGCGTGACCATGGCGTGCTGCTCATCGGCTGGTCGCGCGCTCAGCATGCGACCGGCGCGGCCCAAGGCTCCGCTGTTGCTCGCGACCTCATGCAAGCCGCCTGGACCGTGCGCGCCGTGTTGCATGGCGGCGCGGCCGGTGAGCCCGGCTTCGGCTCTCACACCCCCGCACCGCTCGTCGCCTTGCTGCGCCAGTGCAGCGAAGACGCCGCCACCTGCCGGCGCCTCGGCGCGCAGGGCATCGAGCAAGAACTCTCCGCCGCATCGCGAGAAGCCTTCGGCGCATCGAAGTTCGTTCACTTCGACCCCGCGCCGCGCGCCGGCGCCTGAACCGCAGTCATCAAGGAAGAAAAGCTCATGGGATACGGAAACTACTCGCACGCCGCCCACACGGCGCTCATTGCCGATCGCGCCGCCAAGCCTGGCGCCGAGGTTTTCACGCAGCGCTCCACCCACCCGCTGATGAACCCGAAGGGCCTGAAGGTGCGTGAGTCGCGCGACAACGCCGACCACCCCAACTCGCTGGGCATCGTCTTCGCGCTCGACGTCACCGGCTCCATGGGCGACATCCCGCAGACCTTGGCGCGCCGCGAGCTGCCCACCTTCATGAAGCTGCTGACCGACTGCGGCGTGGCAGACCCGCAGCTCATGTTCATGGCTATCGGCGACGCCACCTCCGACCACGCGCCGCTGCAGGTCGGCCAGTTCGAGTCGACCGCAAACCTCATGGACCAGTGGCTCACCTGGAGCTATCTCGAAGGTGGTGGCGGCGGCACCGGCGAAGAGAGCTACGAGCTGGCCTTCTACGTCATGGCGCAGCACACCGACATGGACTGCTGGGTCAAGCGCAAGAAGCGCGGCTACCTGTTCGTTACCGGCGACGAGCTGCCGTACCCGGCAGTCTCGCGCCACCAGGTCGAAGGCCTCGTCGGCGAGAAGCTCGACGAGGACATTCCCATCGAAGAAGTCATCGCCGCCGCGGCCGAGACCACCAACCTGTTCTTCCTGATTCCTGATGCCCAGCGCCGCCGTCGTTGCGAACCGCGCTGGCGCGAACTGCTGGGCGATCACGTCATCTGCATGGATTCGCCCGACGACGCCTGCGCCGTGGCGGCCGGCATCGTCGCCCTTACCGAGAAGGCCGTGCCCAGCCTCGAAGCGCTGGCCGGCGTGATGAGCGGCACAGGCATGGCCAAGGAACGTGTCGGCGGCGTTCTGCATGCGCTCGACGGCTATGCCGCGCTGCTCGACCCGACCGCATCGCGCCGCGCACCGCCGGCTGTGGCCGCCGCGGTAGCGGGCCCGCGTTCGTCGTGGTGGAAGCGGCTTTTCGGCTGATGGCCGTGTGACTGCCGCCACGCGCTACGTTTCGCTGCTGGGCCTTGGATTTGGAGACTGCGGCAAGGGGCTCTTTACCGATCACCTTTGCGGCACGCTGCAAGCCCACACCGTCGTGCGCTTCAACGGCGGCGCGCAGGCCGGGCACAACGTGGTGCTGGCCGACGGGCGGCATCACACCTTCTCGCAATTCAGTGCTGGCAGTTTTCATGCGGGCGTGGGCACTGTGCTCGCGAGCCCGGTGGTGGTGCACCCGACGGCACTGCGCGTAGAGGAAGCGGCATTGCGCCGCATGGGTGTGGAAGACGCCTTCTCGCGTTTGCTGATCGACGCACGCTGCCGCGTGACCACGCCTTTCCACCAGGCTGCGGGGCGGTTGCGCGAATGGGTGCGAGGGGAGGACGCGCATGGCAGTTGTGGCGTGGGTGTTGGCGAGACCGTGCGGCACGCGCTTGCTTCACCCGACGAAGCCTTGCACTACGGCGACTTGCTGCAGCCCGCACGCGCGCTTGAAAAACTGGAAGCCTTGCGCACCACGTTGCTGCGCGAGTTCGCAACCAACTCAGTTCCCTCGCATGCCGATGCTGCACAGGAACTCGCCATGCTTCGAGACGACACGCTCGCACGGCGCTGGCTCGATGCCGTGGCGCTGTGCCTTAAGCAGTCGCCACCCGCGAGTACGGACCGCATCGCTGAACGCCTCGCGCAGCCCGGTACCGTGATCTTCGAAGGCGCGCAGGGCGTGCTGCTCGACGAGTGGCGCGGGTTTCATCCGCACACCACGTGGAGCACCATCTCGACCACAGCGGTCGAAGCCGTGCTGCGAGACGTGGGCATCGATGCGCCCGTGCAGCACCTCGGCGTGCTGCGCACCTACCTCACGCGCCACGGCTCAGGCCCGCTTCCCACGCACGACCACGCACTCGACGCGCGGCTGGCCGAGCCGCACAACGCCGATGACGGCTGGCAAGGGGCGTTTCGGCGAGGGCACCCGGACGCGGTGCTGCTGCGGTATGCACTCGATGCGGTCGGCAAGCTCGATGGGTTGGTGGCGAGCCATCTCGACGGCATCGAAGGCGCAGGCTTGCGCTGGTGCTCTGGCTATCGCAGCGCAGATGGTTCGAGGCTCGCCTCGCTGCCTTGCAGCGAGACGCCAAACCTCGATCACCAGCACATCCTGACGCAACAGCTACAAGGCGTGCAGCCACTGTACGAGCCCGGCGCCATCGCCACGCCGCAGGAGTGGGTCGAGCGCGTCGAGACCCTGAGCGGCCTTGCGGTGCGCTACGGTGCCTTCGGTCAGACGCGTGACATGGTGCGCGCGCTGCAGCCCGTCAATCGTCTTTGAAAGACGTCATGCCCTACAACATTCCCTTGATCGTCGGCGCCGCACTCAGCGCCATCGCCGCACTGCTGCATATCTGCGTGATCTTCGGTGGGCCCGCGTGGTATCGCTTCTTTGGTGCAGGGGAGCGCATGGCCGCAGGCGCCGCTGCCGGGCACCTGTATCCACCCATCGTCACGTTGCTGATCGCGTGCGTGCTGGGGGTGTGGGCGGCGTATGCACTCTCGGGGGCCGGAGTGCTGCAACCACTGCCGCTGCTGGCGTTCGTGTTGCCCGTGATCACCGCGGTGTACCTGCTGCGCGGACTCGTCGCATTGGCGCTGTTCGTCTTCGACCGGCAGCGGTTGACGGCCTTCTGGGTGTGGAGTTCGGCGATCTGCCTCGTGTTCGGCATCGTCCATCTGGTTGGGTTGGTCCAGGTGTGGGACAGGCTTTGAATTTGTCGAACGCGCGTCCGAGCGGTTCGTACGCATCTGCGCATTGGTAAAAAAACCAGATGAAACAAGGGATCAAGACATGAAGAAATTCGTGGTTTCCTTTCTTTCGCTACCAGAGCGGTTCGGGTCCCTCTGAGCTGACCGGCTGGATCGTTACCTTGTTCCCCTGCCTGATCGTCGATTGGAGAACCAAGGCGCTTGGGCCAAACAAGTACCTGGGCAACTGGAAGGCGCACTTCGACGCCGCGAATGCGCGCACGGGATGGCTGCGTTACGACGTGCCATCAGAAGGCCCTGGCATCCATGCGGTGCCGCAGGCGCTGGCTAGCGCGCCCGTGCGCTGCATCGATCTGCTGAACGGCTCGAAGAAAGAGCTGCGATTTGTGGCGGGTATGTTCGGCGTCGCGCAGGATGGTGACACGGGCGCGCTGTCAGCGAGCTTTGGATGGGCGGTGGTTCATGAACCGGCGGTTGATGGGGCCGCCGCCAGCCCGCTTTCCGAGCCAGTGCCTGTTCTCGATGAAGTCACGGGGAAGTGGATCGCCGAATAGGTACAGAGGTACAGGTCGTTCTGCTGAGCAAATCGATGCTGCCACTAAGATCCGTCGGCGACCGCGGTTGACAGTCTGGCTTCCACTAAAACCATCATCAAGGAACGCGACATGGAGACAAGAGGGATTCTTCGCAGGCTCATGTTCACGGCAGGTTGTGCCCTGCTGCTGGAGCTTTCAGGCTGCGGCGGAGGAGGCGGAGGAGGCGGAGGGGGCGGCGCAGCGGTATTGCCCGTAGCTCCTGCAGTCACCACACCGCCGCCCGCGAACACCTCGAGCGGCCGGGTGGTCAGCATCTCGATGAAGTCGGATGTCACGGGCGCGACCTATCCCATCCAGTTCTATCTGCCGGCCGGATACGACAGCGCAACGTCGTCCTATCCCGCGATCTACATCACCGATGGCGACGCCGTCTACAACAACAGCGTGACGCGCTTCAAGAACTTCACGGACATCCTCGAGGCGGCGGGCAAGAAGGCGATCGTCGTTGGCATCGGCGGCACCGCGCGCCGCAACACCGACTATCTGATGCCGGGTGCCAAGGCGTACCACGACTTCCTCACCGGCCAGCTGGTGCCGTACGTCGAGTCGAACTACCGTGCCAACCCGGCCAAGCGCATGCTCTCGGGCTTGTCGAACGGCGGCATCTTTGTCGCATGTGCCTTCTTCATGGAAGGTGCGAGCCAATTCACCTTCCAGTATTTCTTCTCTTCCGAGGCGCCCTTCAACGGCGCACACGACCAGATCGATCCGCTCGAAAGCCAGATGTACGCGAGCAGCAGCGGGCGGGACATCCCCGTGACCTTGCTGCTCGGATATGGCATCGGCAACGTCGGAGGAACGGTGATCACCGCGATGTACGACCAGATCGCCAGTCGCAACTACAAGGGCCTGCAGCTGAGCGTGAAGGGCTATCCGGGCGGCCACACGCCGATGGACCTGCCGTCATTCGAGGACATCGTTGCAAGGTTCATCGACTAGCAGCGCAAGCCGGTCCCCTTCTTCCATCGATCAGTCCCGCCGGGTGCCCTTGGGCAGCAGAGCCGCCACCACGCCCAGCAGCGGCAGGTAGGCGATGGTCTGGTAGACGAAGGCGATGCTGGTGTGGTCCGCGAAGATGCCCAGCACCGCGGCGCCCAGCCCGCCCATTCCGAACGCGAAGCCGAAGAACAGGCCCGACACCATGCCCACCTTGCCCGGCATCAGTTCCTGCGCATAGACCAGGATCGCAGAGAAGGCCGAGGACAGCACGAGTCCGATCACGACGGTCAGTGCCGTGGTCCAGAACAGATCGGCGTGCGGCAGCAGGAGCGCGAACGGTGCCACGCCAAGAATGGACACCCAGATCACCGGCTTGCGGCCGATGCGGTCACCAACGGGCCCACCGAGGAGTGTGCCCAGCGCCGAGGCGAAGAGGAAGAAGAACAGGTGCAGTTGCGCGTTCTGCACCGTCAGGCCGAAGCGCTCCATCAGGTAGAACGTATAGAAGCTGCTGATGCCCGCCACGTAGAAGTACTTGGAGAAGATCAGCACCAGCAGCACCGCGATGGCGCCCATCACCACCTTGGGCGGATACGGCGCCGCGGCGGCCGGCTTCTTGCGGCCGGCCTTGGCGACATGGTGCGCGGCATACCAGCGGCTCACCTGCAGCAGCAGGACGATGCCCAGCAATGCTGCCAGCCCAAACCAGGCCACGCTGCGCTGGCCGAAGGGCACGATGACGGCGGCAGCCAGCAGCGGCCCGATGGCCGTACCCGTGTTGCCGCCCACCTGGAACACCGATTGCGCGAAGCCGTGCTGCCCTCCCGAGGCCAGCCGCGCGATGCGCGACGACTCCGGATGGAAGATGGACGATCCGATGCCCACGAATGCCGCGGCCAGCAGTACAAAGCCGAAGCTGGGCGCGAAGGCCAGCAGCATCAGGCCGATCAACGTGGACATCATTCCGAAGGGCAGCGAATACGGTTGCGGCCGGCGGTCGGTGAACAGGCCCACCAGCGGCTGCAGCAGCGATGCGGTCAGCTGATAGGTCAGCGTGATCAGCCCGATCTGGGTAAAGCTCAACGAGAACTCGCCCTTCAGGATGGGATACATCGCCAGGATCAGCGACTGCATCATGTCGTTGATCATGTGCGAGCTGCTGATGCCGGCGAGGATGCCGAAGGCCGGCTTGGATTTTTGAGAAAGAGAGGCCGGATCGCTGGCCGCGCCGGTCGGCGTGGCGCTGGCGTCCAAGGATGCTGCTGCGGAGGTTGTCATGGGAGAATTATCGAAAGCACCGCTGCGCCTGTCTCGCGCCAATCCACCAGAAACCCTCGCGAAAAGGACATGGACTCATTTCGCAAGCCCAAGGCCCTGCCTCAGGTGCTCAAGGAGATCGATGAGGCGCCGACGCCCGTCACCGGCCGGGCCACCGACTACCCAAGCGGCTGGTACATAGAGCCGCATGCGCACACCAAGCACCAGCTGATCTATGCCGTGCGCGGCGTAATGGTGGTGCAGGCCCGGGCGGGCCGCTGGGTGGTGCCGCCCACTCGCGCCATCTGGATGCTGGCCGGCATGACCCACGAGATCCGCTGCATCGGAGAAGTGCACATGCGCAGCCTGCAGGTGGCGACCGATGCCGCCCCCAAACTGCTGGGAGAGACCCGGGCCGTGGGCATATCGCCCCTGCTGCGCGAACTCATCCGAGCCGCCATGGAGGTGCAGCAGCCTTACGTGCCCGGCACCCGCGATGGCCGCGTCATGCGCTTGATTCTGGACGAGCTGCGTGCATTGCCGGTGCTGCCGCTGCACCTGCACATGCCGTCCGACCCGCGGCTGCTGCAGATCTGCGAACTGCTGCAGCAGCAACTGGACGACTCCTCCACCATGGCCGACTGGGCGCGGCGCCTTGCGGTGAACGTGAAGACCATCCAGCGCCTGTTCGTGAACGAGACCGGCATGACCTTCGGTCAATGGCGACAGCAGGCTCGGCTGCTGCGAGCGCTGGAGTTGCTCGCGGCCGGCGAGAAAGTCATCGACGTTGCCCTTGCGCTGGGTTACGAAAGCCCCAGTGCCTTTGCCACAATGTTCCGCAAGCAGTTCGACCAGACGCCCAGCCAGTTCTTTGCCGAAGGCTGAGTCCTCGCGGTAATCATCGGAACGAGCCATGAAGATCGACGCATTCGACGAAGGCCTTGAGCACCGGAATATCGTCCCGTATGACCTTGCATACGCCCGAGTCTTCGCCGGGGTGAAGGAGTACGTGTGCATGCATCTGGCCAGCGTGGAACTCGTGCACATCGGAAGCACAGCGGTGGTCGGACTGCGTGGCAAGCCGATGATCGACATCACGGCGATCACCTCCCGCGATGACCTTCGGGAAGAGCAGAGGGCGTTCGAGCGCATCGGCTTCCACCGTCGGCCGGTCTGGGTCGACAGGGATGAGAAGCCGTATGTCTGCGCCTCCGTCTTACATGAAGGGCGGCGCTTCAACGTCAACATCCACATCTGCCATCGCGGCGATCCTGTCCACAAGGACTCGCTGGCCTTCATCGACATACTCAGCCGCCGCCCGGATCTGCGCAGAAGATACGAAGAAGCCAAGGACCGCGCCCATGCGGTGGACCCGGCCAACCCCCAGGTCTACAACCGGGAGAAAGAGGCCGTGATCAAGGAGATAGAGGCGCAGATTCCAAAGGCCTCGACAAAGGAAGGATGCATGGAAGTTCATCAAGTTGGCGCTTCGGAACTCAAGGACCTTCTGGCCTTGTACAAGTATCTTCACGACGCCGATGACCCCTTGCCCGACGCCGCAACTGTCGAGGCCGTCTGGCAGGAACTGCTGGGCAACCCTCGCTACAAATACTTCGGCGGTTATGTGGGCGGCAAGCTCATCGCAAGCTGCGCCCTCACCGTCGTCCCGAATCTCACCCGCGGCTGCAGGCCCTATGGCGTGATCGAGAACGTGGTGACCCACTCCGACCATCGCAAGCAGGGACATGGCAAGGCGGTGCTTGCAGAGGCCTTGTCCTTTGCGTGGTCGCAAGGCTGCTACAAGGTCATGCTGATGACCGGCAGGAAGGATGAAGCGACCTTCCAGTTCTACGAGTCGGCCGGCTTCAATCGCAATGACAAGCAGGCGTTCATTGCAAAGGCGCCTGCCGACCAGGGCCGTTCCTTCCCGTGAGCCTCGAAACAAGGCTCATCCTCTTCACTTCAGGAGAACACAACCATGGCTACCAACACCGTTCGTCTGCACCGCGTGCTGCGCACTCCGCCGGACCGGCTCTACCGTGCCTTCGTCGAGCCTGGTGCTTTCGAGCGCTGGCTGCCACCATTCGGATTCACCGGAAAAGTCCACAGCATGGAGCCCGTGGTCGGGGGCGCCTGGCGCATGTCGTTCACCGCCTTTGGTACGGGCCACAGCCACTCGTTCGGCGGGAAGTACCTGGAGCTCGTCCCCGGCCAGCGCATTGCATACGACGCCACTTTCGACGACCCCAATCTGCCTGGCACCATGAAGACCACCGTGACGCTGACTCCAGTGTCCTGCGGCACTGAAATGTCCGTCGTGCAGGAGGGCATCCCCGATGTGATTCCTGTCGAGATGTGCTACCTGGGTTGGCAGGAGTCGCTTGTCGCACTGGCCCAGTTGGTCGAGCCGAATATTCCGGGTTGAGGAGGCCCCTTTGAGCTTGTGGTGCCACCTCTGGAGAAGGGCGTTGCGACCTGACCAGAATTTGCTGACCAAAACTTCAGTGGAAAGGGTAGTTCAATGCACCCTGTGATCCGTCTTCTCGCAACCCTCATCGTGTTATTGAGCAGCGTGGCACACGCAGGACAGGGGCGCGAGTACGTCAACTCCTATTTCGAACTCTGGCTCAAGGCCCACAACTTCACGAAATTCGAGAAGAAGCCGAATGGGCTTTTCTTCCCCGCGCAAGGGGTACTTCTCGACGGTGAGATCCATGAGGCAAAGGAGTTTTCCTCCAGCAAGTTGTACTCGGTCGAATCCCGGGTTTCCATCACGTTCAAGGATGGACGTCGGCTCGATGATTTCGTCGCAGGCATAGGGAGCAGCGCCGAGGACGCGTTCAAAGACTCGCTGCAGAACTTCTGTCTTACGACGCTGCACCCGATCTACGCGGAGCTCTTCGATCATTCCGACTCCCATGTCAGAAAGGATGCATGGGAGATCAATGGCACTCGGCGCCGGATTTTCTTATCCGAGTGGGGGCAGCGGGGTGTGTCGATCAATGAGGCCACCCAGAAGCAGATCGAGCAGTTGATCGCGGCGGAGTTGCGGAACACCTCCCCGACAAAGGAACTGCAATGGGCGAAGCTGGTTGTCCTGATCGTCAAGGGGAAGGTGGAGCAGGTGGCGTTCACGGTCAACGGCATGCAGGACGAGCGCATTACGCGACGGCTCTCCGCCTTCAAGTGGCCAGTCTCCGGCGAATTTACGATGGCGAAATTGTTCTTTGTGATCGGCGGGGTGTAACTACCGGAGTGGCGGTCAAAGGCCGGCACTGATGAAGCATTGACGACGGCGCAACGCCACGCTTATAGTCGCCCCCGCAGTCGCCTCCACGGCACTGTCGTAGGCGTTACCGTCATCCAACGCGTCCTTTGTCGAGAGGATCCCAGCAGGGAGTGTCTCGACGCAGTAAAGGAGCCTTTGGCATGACATCACTTCCCTCATCCTGACCCCGTTGCCACGCTTGTCGCACTGATCTTCGGTCGACTGGCGCTGGACTCGTCCATCTTTTCCTTTCACAAGCCGCATCGCCGATCCTTTCAAGGACGAGGCGAATGCGCTGTCACGTCACCTGCATACGACCTCAACACAACAAGGAGTAGCGAATCATGAAAATGACCGGCAACACAATCCTCATCACCGGTGGAACCAGCGGCATCGGCCGTGCGCTCGCCGAAGCTTTTTACGACCGCGGCAATCGCGTCATCGTCTCGGGGCGACGGCAGGCCCTGCTCGATGAAATCACGGCGAGCCGGCCGGGCATGATCGGGATGCCGCTCGATCTCGAAGACCCGGCTTCGTTGCCTCGTCTCGCCGAAGACGTTCGTGCGCGCTTTCCCGAACTCAATGTGTTCGTCGCCAACGCCGGCATCTCGCGAGCGGAGAACATGGCCGCAGACGGCTGGGATGTTTCTGCCGCCCAGGCCATCGTGGAGACGAACATCATGGGCGTGCTGCGCGTGACGGCGGCGCTCCTGCCGCTGCTGAAAAGGCAGCCAGACGCGGCAATCATGGCGACCAGCTCCAACCTTGCCTTCGTGCCTCGGGCCGATTTCCCGACCTATTGCGCCAGCAAGGCATTCGTGCACTCCTGGCTTCAATCGCTGCGCCATCAGCTGCGCAATGTTTCAGTCGAAGTGCTTGAACTGGCGCCGCCCTATGTGCAGACGGAGCTCACGGGCGACAGCCAGGCATCCGACCCGCGCGCCATGCCGCTTGCCGCGTACGTGGCGGAGGTCATGCAGCTGCTGGAGTCGCAGGACCACCCCCGGGGCGAAGTGCTGGTCGAGCGCGACAGGGCTCGGCGCTGGGCCGAGCGGGATGGCCGCTACGACGCTACCTTTGCCGCCATGAACCCGACTGCGGCGTAGTTTTAGAGAAGAGCGGCGCGGTGCGGAAAAAGCAAATGCGCTGGGAAGTCTCGATTTGTGGGAATAACTTTTCTTCAGCCCACAATGGCGGCTTGAGTACAACGAAGTCGTGGCGTCGGGCTTCTTTTCCACTGAACGAGCAAGGGAGCTTCTATGGATTTCGAATCGCTGCTGGGGCGGCAGCTGAAGGATGACGAGGTTGTCGAGGTGTTGGAAGTGCAGGACATGCAAGTCGTCTACGACTTCGACCGGACACACGAGAATCTTGAGGATGTTTATTGGGCTGCAGCACAAGCGTCCGGTTTTCAGTTCCGCTTCGACCAAGACCAGAAGCTGGACGTTGTGTTTCTCTATATCGCGGCCAGCGAGGGTTTCAGGCCTATCGCGCGTGACGAAGTGGGCATCCCCTTGTATGAGAGCTTCGATGAGGCGAAGCAGGGCTTCATGCGGGAGGGAATTTCTTTCAGAGAAAGCCCTGGGGAGAAATGGTGGATCAAAGGCGATTTTGGGTCCAACACACGGCACTACGAGTTTCAGGACGACGCGCTGTTTCGTGTCACGCTGAGCATGAAAGCGGCATAGGCTGTGCCGACGGCAATGTCTCGATTGGCGTCTGCCAGGGTGCGCATCGCAACTACCGGCTACAAGCCGGTATCGATGTCGATTGCTTCACTAACTTTCTTCGTATCTATCCGATCGGTGTCCGTCTAATGTCCGCGCCACCATTCTTCAAATAGACGTGACTTCGCTAGAGCGACAGGATGCTCAGGCAAGCCAGATTCATACTTTGTTATGAACGCAGGCAAGAACTCTCGCAGCCTCTCTTTGCCATTCACCGCACCAGATTAGTACTTCGGTGAGCTCGATCGCGCATTGCTTTTGCGCAAAACCAACCGCAGGGGCAGCATATCGATCCGCGCCCGTAACAACGCTTGAAATTGTCATCGGTTCGGGCCCACACTCCGAACGCCTGTCACTCTGGATAGATCGCGATGTCCTTTTCGTTCGGTGCCGTTGTCGTCACCTATTTCCCCACCGACGGGCAACTGACGAACCTCCATTCACTCGCGCAGTCGTGCCCGCGCCTTTGTGTGGTCGACAACACGCCAGAAGTGGGCGACTGGCATCGCGCGCTCATCGACGCGGAGATCCCCGTGCTGCACAACGGCAACCGTGGCGGCATCGCGGGTGCCTTCAACTGCGGCATCGTCGAACTCGAAGCGCGGGGCGTTGAACTCTTCTTTCTGCTCGACCAGGATTCGGAGCTCCCGCCCGGCTACTTCAACGCCATGTGCCAGGCCGCAGTGGCAGCACGAGACAGGAAACACGATCGCGGCACAGGCGATGCCGGCGAGAGCGAAGAAGACGCTGCCTTCCTGATCGGCCCGCTCGTCCATGACACGAACCTGGACGCGCTGATTCCGCAATTCGGCCTCGAGGGCAAGCGTGTCTATCAGTTCGACCTGCGAAAGCCTTTCACCGAACCGCTGGTTCGCTGCGCCTTCCTGATCTCTTCTGGTTCTTTGATTTCGCGCGCGGCCTGGGCCAGGATAGGTCGCTTCGACGAGCGCTACGTGATCGACCACGTCGACACCGACTACTGCATGCGCGCACTGCACTGCGACGTACCGATCTATCTGAATCCGCACGTCGTGCTTCAGCATCAGATCGGCGATCTCCAGGCGAAGTCGCTGTTCGGCTGGAAGATCTACGTCATCAACTATTCGGCCGTGCGCCGCTATTACATTGCGCGCAATGCCCTCGACCTCTCGCTGGCGCATGTGCGCGCCTTTCCCGCGATTCTGTTCATCAACGTCTACACGCTGAAGCAGATCCTGCCCATGCTGATCTTCGAGCGCGATCGTTTGAGAAAGTGCATTGCACTGATGGTCGGCTTATTCGATGGCCTGCTCGGCCGGCTTGGCGGCATCCGCGAGGCGCGCCCCCGGATGAGCAAGTACCTGAGCCGCAGCGGTTGAACTCGCGATGAGCTCGACCCTTCAAGCGCCCCGCGCCCGCCGCGCCGCGCTCGCTTTCATATTCGTGACCGTGCTGATCGACTTCCTCGCGTTCGGGTTGATTCTTCCTGGTCTGCCGCATCTGGTGGAGCGCCTCGCTGGCGGCAGTACTGCAACAGCGGCGTATTGGATCGCAGTGTTCGGCACGGCGTTTGCAGCTATTCAGTTCATCTGCTCGCCGATTCAGGGCGCCTTGTCCGATCGCTTCGGGCGGCGACCTGTGATCTTGCTGTCGTGCCTGGGGCTGGCCGTGGACTTTGTGTTCATGGCCCTGGCCAACAGCTTGCCGTGGCTGTTCATCGGCCGGGTGGTGTCCGGCGTGTTCTCGGCCAGCCTTACTGCAGCCAATGCCTACATCGCCGATGTGACGTCGCCGGAGGAGCGCGCCAAGAGCTACGGCATAGTGGGCGCGGCGTTCGGTGTGGGCCTGGTGCTCGGGCCGGTGCTCGGCGGGCAACTGAGCCACATCGATTCACGCTTGCCGTTCTGGTTCGCGGCCGGCCTGACCATGCTCAACTTCTGCTACGGATGGTTCGTTTTGCCGGAGTCGCTGCCCTCGGAACGGCGCAGCCGGAAGTTTGACTGGTCGCACGCCAATCCGATCGGATCGCTGGTGCTGTTGAAGCGCTACCCGCAGGTGTTCGGGCTTGCGGCGGTGATCTTCCTTGTCAACCTCGCGCAGTATGTCTATCCCAGCGTGTTCGTGCTGTTCGCCGACTACCAATACCGCTGGAAGGAAGACGCGGTGGGTTGGGTGCTCGGACTGGTAGGCGTGCTCAGTGTGCTGGTCAACGTGCTGTTGATCGGGCCGGGCGTGAAGCGCTTCGGCGAGCACCGCACCCTGTTGTTCGGGCTGGGTTGCGGCGTGCTCGGCTTCGTCATCTACGGCTTCGCCGATGTCAGCTGGGTCCTTGTGGCTGCGCTGCCGTTCGGCACGTTGTTGACGGTCGCCGGACCGGCGGCACAGACGCTGCTCACCAGGCAGGTCGACGCTAGTGAGCAGGGTCGCGTTCAGGGCGCGTTGACGAGCCTGGTGTCAGTGGCAGGTATCGTCGGACCGGCGACGTTCGCCGGCAGCTTCGGTTATTTCATCGGCGTGGACGCACCCGTGCATTTGCCAGGCGCGCCTTTTTTCATTGCCGCGGTGTTCCTGGGCATCGGCGCGCTGATCGCGTGGCGTTACGCACGGCCGACGGTGGCGGTGGACGCAACAGCAGCGGTAGTCGAGCCGACCTAGCACGGCCTTCTCGGCCATGCCTCGGCAAGGTCATGGGCAACGGAAGCTATATTGTTCATTCAGCAACAAGAGAGAAGTCACCATGGCAAAAGCCTATTGGGTCAGTGCGTACCGTGCCATCAAGGACGCCGACAAACTTGCAGCCTACGCAAAACTGGCCGGCCCGGCGATCACTGCTGGCGGTGGGCGCTTTCTGGCGCGTGGCCTGCCCGCCAAGGTCTACGAGTTCGGTTTGTCCGAACGCACCGTGTTGATCGAGTTCGACAGCCTCGAGCTGGCTACGTCCACGCATGACAGCCCTGACTACCAAGCTGCGCTTGCCGCGTTGGGCGACGGCGCCGAACGGGATCTACGGATCATCGAAGGGGTCTGAGCAACCGCGGGCCAGGGGCTGGCGCCGACTCAAGCAGCCGAATCCTTCTCTGGCAGCAACGCCTCCAGGACGAAGCGTGTCGGTCCGCTGGCACCCCGGTCGCTGACCGCTAGACCGAGCTGCCGCCATAGAGCCGGGCTGAGCGGGCGAACGGCGACGCGAGGATCGCGCGCGGGCTCGTGCGATTCCTCCGGCAGCAAGGCCGCTCCGTAGCCGGCGGCGACCAGTGTCCTGATCGCATCGTTGTAGTTGAGCTCGATGCGCGGCCGGCAATGGACGCCAGCCGCAGAGAACCATTCCGCGGTCAGCCGGTAGAGACGTGTGGAAGAGTCGTTCATGATCAGCGGTCGCTGGGCCAGCCACTGCGGGGTAAGCCGCCTGGGTGCTTTCCAGTCCGCCGGCAGAAAGGCGACGACAGACTCGCGCCGCAGCGGAGTGACATGAACACCGCGCACAGGCGCCTGCGGCAGCGCCACGACCGCCAGGTCGAGGCTGCCTGCGGCGAGCCGGGCCATGCTGTCGTTGGAGGTCAGCACCTGCACGTTCACGTCGATGCCGGGATGGTTCCGGGCAAGACGTTCGAGCGCGGGCGGCAGCAGGTGCGCAATGGCGCCCGTCGAGGCTCCCACCCGCACGCGGCCCGTTTGGCCGGCGAGCTGACGTCGAACGTCCTCCACTGCGTCGTCCGCGTCCGCCAGCAACCTGCGGGCACGCGCGATGAAGCGCTCTCCCAAGGCAGTCGCTTGCGCGGGCCCCCGCCCGCGAACGAGCAACTGGCCACCCAGGCGCGACTCCAGTTCCGCGATCTGGACGGTGACGGTGGGTGCCGCCAGGTGAAGGGCGCGCGCAGCATTGGCCAGGGACCCGAGGTCGGCGATGGCGACAAGGGTGCGCAGATGGTCAAGGCTCAGTTCCCGCATATGGCTAATTTAACTTTTCTTAATCTGGGGTTCCATATATTTAGCTGGAGCCATCGAGGTCGTATCCCTACGATTGCGCTCCATGGACCTCAATATCTTCATCGACGGCGACCAGGGCACCACCGGCCTTGACCTGCAGAACCGCCTGCGGGGCGGGGAATTTCGCATCCGCACATTGCCGACAAGCCTGCGCAAGGATGCGGCTGCCCGTCGGGCCGCTCTCAACGAGTGCGACATCGCGATCCTTTGCCTGCCCGATGCCGCAGCGCGCGACGCGGTGGCGATGATCGAGAACCCTGCCGTGCGTGTCATCGACGCCAGCTCGGCCCACCGCACCAGCCCGGGTTGGGTCTACGGCCTGCCGGAGCTCGATGCACAGCAAGGCGAACGTATCGCCTCGGCACCGCGGGTCACGAATCCGGGCTGCTATCCCACCGCCGCGGTCGCTCTGCTGCGACCGCTGACGGATGCGGGTTTGTTGCCCACCGACTATCCGCTGGTCATCCATGCCGTCTCAGGCTATTCGGGTCAGGGCAGGGCGGGGGCGGAAGCGCACGAGGCCGCAGCTGGCGGCGCAGGGGCGCATTCGCTGAAGGTCTATGGCCTTGCACTCGAGCACAAGCACGTCGCGGAAATCGAGGCCTATGGCGGCTTGGCGCAGCGGCCCATCTTCGTGCCGGCCTATGGCAGCTACCGGCAGGGCATCGTGCTCACCATCGGATTGCACGCGCGGATGCTTCCCTCTGATGCTTCGGGCGTGCGCATCCACGAATGCCTTGCGGAACGATACCGCGATGCGGCGCATGTGCGCGTGCTGCCGATGTCGTCTGCTGTGCCGATGACCGAACTGGACCCGCAAGTCCACAACGGCTCGAACGACATGAGTCTGGCCGTTGCATTCAATGAACGCACAGGTCAGATCGTCTTGAGCGCGGTTCTCGACAATCTGGGCAAAGGTGCCGCAGGCGCGGCCGTGCAGAACCTGCGATTGATGGCGAGCGCTTCGTAGCCCACTTTGTGAATTCGAAAGGGATATGGCTCACGCAGCCGGATTGTTGTGGGTCCTTCTTTCCCCACCTCTCACCACGCATACCCCGCCTGCACCCGAGCCGCAACCCTGTTATTGCTCCCGCTACTCGTAGCCGTCGAAACCCCCACCCCCAGATTCAGGTTGTCATTGACCTGATAGCCAAACGCAAAGCCCACAGCCGACGCACCTGCATAGTTGCCAACCGCAGCGCCCATCCATTTCTTGCCCACCGGCAGCGTTGGCATCGACGGCATGGCCAACGCCGCGGCCACGCCCTGCGCAGCAAATGCATTGGCCTGGCTGGTCGCGTTGCTCACTGCCTGCTGCAGCTGATTGACGTTGACTGCGTCAGTGCCCAGCACCCCCGGCGCGACATTCGTGATGCCGCGCAACTGACCGGTGGCGGCGTTGCCCACCGACACGGTGTTGTCGCGCTCCGCCACGGAGCCCTGGCCCAGCGCGACCGCGTTGCTGCCCGAGGCCAATGTGTTGGCGCCCAGCGCCACGGCGTTGTTGCCGGTGGCGATGGCGTTGTTGCCTACTGCGGTGGTTGGGTCGGCCAGCGCCTTGGCGCCGGCACCGATGGCGACCGAGCCCGCATTGCTGGCTTGCGCCCCGTTGCCGATGGCCACGGTGTTCTCGCCGTTGGCCTGCGCGTTGGTGCCCATCGATGTGCTGCCCGCGCCGCTGGAACTGGCGCCGGGGCCGCAGGCCACGGCACCGCCAGCGCCCACCGCGCACACGCCGCTGGCCAGGGCCTGGTTCATCAGCGTCTGCAGCGCCGTCACCTGCTGCACGGTGAAGTTGTTGGCCGTGGTGATGGCGGTCTGTTGTGCCTGCTGCACCTGGCCGACGTTGGCTGCATCGGTGGTCGCCTGACCCGCGCTCACGTTGCTGATGGTGGTGCCGGCGCCGCCGTTGGCGTTGAGTTGCAGCGATGTGCCGCCCGCGCCGTACTGCGCCGAGTTCTGCGCGAGGGACTGCGCAGTCGAGGCGGTCTGCTGCACGGTGTAGAGCTGGCTGCCATTGACGGCATCGGTGCTCGTGGCGTTCACCGCGCCGGCGTTGACGTTGACGAGGGTGCGCGTCTGGCCCGCCGAGCCGAATGAAACGGTGTTTGCCGCGGTTGCGACCGAGTTGGCGCCGATGGCTGCGCTATTGGTCGCGCCACTGGCAACCTGGCTGCCCGTGCCGACGGCCACGCTGCCGGTGGCCAGCGCCGACGCACCGGATGACCCGTTGTAGGCGCCGCCAATGGCGGTGCTGCCGTTGCCCGATGCCACGGCGCCCTGGCTGGCGCCCGAGGCACTGCCGATGGCGACCGCCGAGACGCCCGATGCCTGCGCGCCGCCGCCGCCCGCCTGGCCGCTGAAGCCGCAGCAGCCGTCCGTGCCCTGGCCTCCCGACCCGACGGCGATGGCGCCGCTGGCAGAAGCTTGTGCACCGCTGCCGCCGTTGCCGCCCGTGCCGCCCGCGAACCCCTGCCCGGCGGTGCCGCCGCCGCCGATGGCCGTCGCGCCGTTCGCGTTTGCGCTGGCGCCCGCTCCACCTGTGCCGCCGGTTCCGCCGGCGGTTCCGTTGCTGCCGTCGCCGCCCGCTCCGATCGCGGTGGCGCCATCTCCGGAGACCGTGGCTGCGCCACCGCCGCTGCTGCTCGTCCAGCCCGGCTGGTTGGGGCCGGGGTTGCCGGCGTCACCGGCCACGTAGCCCGCTGCGTGAGCGCTTCCCATGGTGAGCAGGGCCACGGCCGGCAAGTACCGGCGCGAGAGCTGGAGTCGAGTGAGCATGGTTCTTCCCTTGCAAAAACGAATAAGACAAAACGCGGGCGAGTGTGTCTTTTTGTTTGCAGAAGAGCCATACCCGAGAACTGGTAGATCCGGCTCCGGCAAGGCTCGGCGTCAGGTTGAGCGCGTCATACTCCCAGCCGGATCATTCGCACGGGATGTGATGTGCCAACCGAGCCGGGAGTAGAAAAATGATCACTGCATGCTGGCGTGCGCTGCCTGCCGCACTGGCGCTTGCCCTCTCGCTGCTGATGAGCGCCTGCTCCAGCCTGCCGCCCCGGGTGCCGGAACAGCCTGTCAACGCCATCGCAGATTTCTCGGCCACGCCGTTGAGCGCGATCACGCAGAAGGTGCTGCCTCAAGATACCCGCTCGGGCTTCCAGCTCCTGCCCTATGGCCCCACTTCCTTCGCCACCCGCATCGCAATGGCGAAGCTCGCCACCCGCAGCCTCGACGTGCAGTACTACCTGCTGGCCGCGGACAACACCGGCCGCGCCCTGATGCGCGAGCTACGCGACGCCGCGCTGCGCGGAGTGCGCGTGCGGCTGCTGGTCGATGACCTCTACACCACCGGCGAAGACGATCTGCTGCTGGCGCTCGCCAGCTATCCGAACGTGCAGGTGCGCCTGTTCAACCCGTTTCCGGGCGGGCGCGGCAGCGACGTGACGCGCTTCATCAGCTCGGGCCTGGACTTCGACCGCATCAACCGGCGCATGCACAACAAGCTGTTCGTGGCCGACAACGCCGCGGCAGTGGCGGGCGGTCGCAACATGGCAGACGAATACGTGATGAATGCCGCCGGCAGCAACTTCGTCGACATGGACGTCTTCGCGGCCGGCCCGGTGGTGCGCGAACTGTCGAACGAGTTCGACCACTACTGGAACAGCGAAGTCGTCTACCCCGTGGGCCAGATCGCCCGCAGCACGCTGACACCCGCGCAACTGCAGCAGAACTTCGAAGCGCTCACCGCCACGGCAAAGCCGCCCGAGGCGTTCCGAATCCCGCTGGACGGCAAGATCCTCAACGCCAGCGCAAACGAGCCTTCCGTCGTGCCGCTCGACATGGTGCCCATGCTGAACCTGCCTTTCGAGCTGGCCGAGCACCAGTTGAGCCCGCTGCTGTGGGCCAATGCGCGCGTGCTGTTCGATCCGCTCACCAAGACCGAGGGCCTGAACGAGCGCGAGAACTCCATCAAGGGCACGGTGACCGAAGGCGTCATCCGCTGGTTCGAGACTTCGCGCTCCAGCATCAAGATGGTGTCGCCGTATTTCGTTCCGTCCGATGCGGCCGTGGCCAACCTGGCGCGGGCGCAGGCCGAGGGCATCAGCGTGTCGCTGGTCACCAACTCGCTTGCGTCCACCGACGAGCCATGGGTGTACGTGGGCTACTGGCCGCACATCCACGAACTGCTCAAGTCCGGCGTGACCATCTACGAGCTGAGCCCCACGCTGAGCGTGAAGCGCGGCAAATACGGCATCTTCGGCCACCGAACGGGCGCGTTGCACATGAAGAACGGCATCGTCGACCAGAAGCAGGTGTTCCTCGGCTCGATGAACCTCGACCCCCGCTCGGCCCGGCTCAACACCGAACTAGGCGTGATCATCGACAGCCCCGAGATGGCGCGGCAGCTGCTGAGCTTCGCGGATGCGGGCAGCTCCTACCGCTTGCGGCTCGACGCCACCGGCCGGAACGTCGAATGGGTAGAAGAAGACGAGGACGGCAAGGAAACGGCCTACGACGTGCCGCCCGAAACCTCGGCGTGGCAGCGCTTCAAGCTGCGGCTGATCGCGCCGTTCATTCCGCAGAGCCAGCTATAGCGGCTCTGCGTTCGCGGGCTCGCCCTTACCGCTCTTACACGTTGCTGGTGGCGCGCACTTCCTCGATGGTGGTCTGACCGGCCAGCACCTTCTCGATGCCGTCCTGCCGCAGCGTGCGCATGCCTTCCTGCAGGGCCGCTTGCTGGAGCTCCTCCGCGCGTGCGCCGGTCTGCACCAGGCGGCGCAGCGTCTTCGACATGGTCATCAGCTCGTGGATGCCCACGCGCCCCTTGAAGCCGGTGTCGCCGCAATGCTTGCAGCCGGTGCTGGTGTAGGTGTGCAGGTGTCCGTCGCGGCCGTATCGCTGCACCCAGTCGCTTCGCACCGCCTGGCGCTGGGCCGCATCGTGCTGCTGCGCGCCGAAGGCGTGCATGTAGTCGTCCAGCAGTTCGTCGACGGTCTCGGGGCTTGCGGGCTTGCTGCTGGTGCATTGCTTGCACAGGCGGCGTACCAGCCGTTGCGCGAGCACGGCCAGCAGAGAGTCTGCGAAGTTGAACGGGTCCATGCCCATGTCGAGCAGTCGGGTCACGGTTTCAGGCGCGCTGTTGGTGTGCAGGGTCGACAGCACGAGGTGGCCGGTCAGTGAGGCCTCGATGGCGGTCTTCGCGGTTTCCTCATCGCGGATTTCGCCGACCATGATCACGTCCGGGTCGGCGCGCACGAAGGCGCGCAGCGCCTTGGCAAAGGTCCAGTCGATGCGCGGATTGATCTGCACCTGCCGCAGCCCGGCCTGCGTGATTTCGACCGGGTCTTCCGCCGTCCAGATCTTTCGCTCCGGCGTGTTGATGTGCATCAGCGCCGAGTGCAGCGTCGTCGTCTTGCCCGAGCCCGTGGGCCCCACGCACAGCACCATGCCGTAGGGACGCTCGATGGCCTTGGTCAGCTGCGCGAGGTTGTTCGGCGACAGGCCCAGCTCGCTCATGGGAATGGGCTTGGCCGATGCCAGGATGCGCATCACCACGTCTTCGAGCCCGTTGTTGGTGGGAATGGTCGCCACGCGCAGTTCGATGCGGTGCTGCGGCGAGTACTTCGCAAAGTTGATCTTCCCGTCCTGGGGGTTGCGCTTTTCGCTGATGTCCAGGTCGCACATGATCTTCACGCGAGCGACGATGGCGTTACGGTAGCTCGGCGGAAGCTCCAGGTAGGTGTAGAGCAGGCCGTCGCGGCGAAAGCGGATGCGGGTTTTTTCCTGGCCGGGGTAGCTTTCGATGTGAATGTCCGACGCGCCCTCGCGATGCGCCTCGAGGATCATGCTGTTGATCATGCGCACAAGGGAGTTGTCAGACTGCTCGATCGGCGCGTCGGAAGTGGGCGCGGCGGGGCCTTCTTTCTCCAGCGTCTGCAGCAGTTCGCTGGTGCCGGCCATGTCGAAATCGAGCGGCTGGCTGGGATCGAGGCTGGACGAGAAGACGCCGGGAGCGGAGGCCGTGTGCTCGCCGATCTTTTCGTACACCGCTCGCAGCACGCCGTCGAGGTCGAGGCATTGCCCGACGACCGGCGTGACCTTCATCTGGGCGATGAACTCCACTTCGTCGAGGGCCGAATGCCGGCTGGTCGGGTCGTCGATCGCTACGACGAGGCGCCCTTCGTGCAGCATCAGCGGCATCACCTGCAGGCGGCGCGACACCGCATACGGGAGCTTGCGCAACGCCTCGGCAGCAGCGGGAAACAGATGCAGGTTGACGAGGGGGTAGCCCATCTTGCGCACCAGCGCGGTCTGCAGCTGGCCGCGGCTCACTACGCCCATGCGCACCAGCGTCTCGCCCAGCGGCACGGTGGGCTCCAGCTTTTGCTGCGCCAGCCCCGCGCGAAGCTGCTCGTCGGTGATCATGCCCAGCGATGTCAGCGCTTCGCCGATGCGTGCGATCGGTGTGCGGCTCTGGGCTTCGAGCGCGCTATGCAACTGCTCGGGCATGACGACTTCGATGGGGGGCATGGGGCGATCTCCTGTCTGGATTGCGGACAGGCAATCGTAGAGCGTGATCGATGCACTTGCCACCAGCTTGACCCTTGAGTACACAAGTTCTCAATGCTGTAATGAAATGCCCCCCAAGGCTTCGCGCACTTCGTGTCGCTTCGCCCGCCCCTCGCCGGGGGCGACACCTTCTCGGCCGTGGTTCGCACCCCGAATCTCCTTTAGTCCTACGCGGATTGCCCGCCATCTGCCCAAACATGGCCGCGATGCGTCAATTGATCCTTGCAACGACCCTGGGGCTGAGCGCGCTCGGCGCTTCCACACAGGCCGAGCCCGTCAAGGTGCCCGTCGACAGCGACGAGAAGGGCTCCGTCTACGTCGCGCCCAACGTCAACCCGACCGAGACATCGGCCACCGTCAAGGGGGGCACGGTCGGCGTGCTGCGGCCCGATGGCAGCGGCACTTACATCGGTACCGACACCTCCATGCCACGGCCTACTTACTCGCTGGGCGGAAGCACCGGCGGCAATCTGTCGCTCTCGGGCGGGTTGTCGTCGGACGGCAAGAACAACAACGGCGTGAAGGCCGGCGTCACCATCAAGTACTGAGTCGGGTACCGAAGGCCCCACGGGCTCAGACCAGCGTGCCGTACACGATGAACCCATCGTGCGTCGCGACCTTGTCGTAGAGCGTGCGGCCGGCTGTGTTGGTCACGTGCGTCTGCCAGTACACGCGATGCACGCCTGCATCCTTTGCGCGCTCGTACACGCCCTGGATGAGCTGGCGGCCAACGCCACGCCCACGCTCTGACGGCAGCGTGAACAGGTCCTGCAGATAGCAGGTCGGCTCCAGGCGCGTGGTGCTGCGGTGAAAGAGGTAGTGCGTGAGCCCGACCAGCTGGCCATCTCGCTCGGCGACCAGCGCGTGCACCGGCTCGTAGGCATCGAAGAAGCGCTGCCAGGTGGCTTGCGTGATTTCATCGGCGAGCGCGGTCGCACCCTCGCGTCCATAGAAGGCGTTGTAGCCATCCCAGAGCGGCTTCCATGCCGCGTAGTCTTGCGGCGTCGGCGGGCGAATCAGGAGGGAGGAGGTCATGGCGTCGGTGGTCTGCACGTTGAAAGACATGCGATTGCAACATGACCCGGCTCAGGGCGCGAAGAACTCCTTCAGCGCTTCTTCAGGCAACTGCCCGCGCAGGCCGATGGCGACAACGCCGGGGCGCGTGTCATCGGCGGGCGGCGCGGCCTTGCGCAAGCTGCCGTGACGGCCGGCGAACTGCACCTCCGACCATTCGCCGTCGCCAGTGCGCAGCAAGCCCTTGAGCCGCAAGACACCCGGCGGCACCTCGCGCAGCCAGGCGCGCAGCGTGGCGGCGGGAATCGCGGCTTGGGGCAGCGCGCTCCACGTCTGGAACAACGATCCGTGATCGGGGTTGTCATGACCGTGGTGATCGTGACAGTCATGACCGCAGACATGCGGAGCCACATCCGCATGCGGCAGCCCCGACAGCAGCGCCAGCGGCACCGCCGATTCCGTCGTCTCGATGCATGGCGTGCCCGGCGCCGTCGCACCGACCCACGCTCTGGCCGCAGCGAGCGCCTCGGCGGACGCAAGGTCGGCCTTGTTCACCACCACGAGGTCGGCCGACTTCAGCTGCCGCACCAGCGTGTCGGCCAGCAGCGGGTCTGCCGACTGCTGCGCCACCGCACTCGCATCCACCAGCACGATCACGCCTTCGAGGCTCAGCTCCGGCGCGGCCATGCCGATCTGCGCGATGCGCCACGGGTCTGACACGCCGCTGGCCTCGATCACCACCGCGTCGAACGGCGTCTTCGCTTCGATCACGTCCACCAGTGCCCGCCCGAGGTCGTCGCCGATCTGGCAGCACACGCAGCCGTTGGTCAGCGCGGTGGTGTCGCCGTGCGTGGCAGCGATCAGTCCGGCGTCGATGTTGAGGGCGCCGAAGTCGTTCACCAGCACCGCCATGCGCAGGCCGTTCGCCTCGCGCAGCCAGCGGTTGAGCAGCGTGGTCTTGCCCGCGCCCAGGAAGCCGCCGATGACGGTGAGCGGCAGGCGCTTCTTCTTCGGCGTCATGTGGCCTTCAAGCCCTTTGCGCCTCGAACACGCGGCCCGACAGCACCGTGCCCCACACGCGCGCGTCCTTCAGCGCCATCGGATCCATCTCCAGCGGATCGTCTTCCAGCACGCAGAAGTCGGCGCGCTTGCCGCATTCGATGCTGCCGATCTCGCCGTCGAGCCTCAGCGTCCACGCCGCACCGAGCGTGATGGCGCGCAGTGCCTGCGGCACGCTGATGCGCTCGGCCTCGCCCAGCAGCCGGCCCTTGGGCGTGATGCGGTTCACGGCGCACCATGCGGTGAAGAGCGGCCCGAGCGGCGTGACGGGCGCATCGGAGTGGATGGCCAGCGGCACGCCCGCCGCCAGCGCGCTGCCGCAGGCGTCGAGCCGGTTCGCGCGGTCGGGGCCCATGGTCATTTCGTAGTGCTGGTCGCCCCAGTACCAGATGTGGTTGGCGAACAGGTTGGCGCACAGGCCCAGCGATGCCATGCGGCGGAACAGCGGCGCGTCGATCATCTGGCCATGCTGCAGCGTGTGGCGGTGGTCGGGGCGCGGGGCGCGCGCGAGCACGCGGCCGATGGCGTCGATGGCCACCTCGCTGGCCTCGTCGCCGTTGGTGTGAGTGTGGATGGTGAGCCCGGCGCGGTGATAGGTCTCGAAGTCGGCCTCGTACTGCGCGGGCGCGGTCACCCAGATGCCGTTGGGTGCGCCGTTGAAATGCCCCGGCCAGCGCAGCCGCGCCGAGAAGCCCTGGATGGAGCCGTCGAGCATCATCTTCACGAGGCCGTAGCGCAGGCGGTCGGTGTTGCGCGGCACCAGCGCCTTCACGTGCTCCGCGCCCTGCGCGGCGCCATGCGTGCCGTGGAAGGCCTGGAACGCGGGCAATATGCGCACGCCGAAGCCGTCGTCCTGCGTCACCGTCTCCAGCACGCCGCAGTCTTCAGGCGTGAGCTTGTTGACGAGGTCGGTCGCGGTGGTCACGCCCTGCAGGCAGGCCAGCCGGGCGAAAGAGCGCACGCCCGCTTCGGTCATCGGCGCGAGCAGGCCGGCGTTGCCGATCTTGCGCAGCACAAGAAACATGGCAGCCGGCTCCTGCAGTTCACCGGTGGGCTCGCCTTCGCTGGTGCCACTCGCGAACTTGACCACGCCTTCGACCTCGTTGTCGCGCGTGATCTCGGCGATGTTCAACATCGCACTGTTGACGTTCATCAGGTGCCCGTTGGCATGGCCGATGACGATGGGCCGCGTGCTGCTCGCACGGTCGACGTGCTGCACCGTCATGCGCTCGCCGCCGAAGTAGATGGGGTCGAACCCCCAGGCGATGAGCGGCTCGGTGTCGGGTACGCCGTCGGCCGTCATCTTCGCGGCCACTTCGCTCAGGCGAGCGACCACCTCGTCCATGGACCGCAGGCCGTTCCACACCTTGCCTTCGGGGTCACGGCGGTCGAACCAGCCGAGGTACGTCCAGTCCCACATGCTGCCTTCCTTCAGGTGGCAGTGGCCTTCGACGAGGCCGGGCATCAGCACCTTGCCGGCAAAGCGCTCGTCGAGCGTGAAGGGGCCCCAGCCCTGAATGTCCGCCAGCGCGCCGACGGCAAGCACGCGGCCGTCGCGCACCGCCACGTGAGTGGCGTGCGGCTGCATCGGGTTCATGGTGATGATCTTGCGGGCGAGGTAGACGGTGGTGTTGCTGGTGCTCATGGCGATGTGGGGATCGAAAGAGGAGGGCGCGGCAAGCCGTCGACGACATCGACGCGCCTGCAGCGTACCCAATGATCGGGCGCGACTTCGCGCAGCGGCGGCAGCTCGGCCGCGCAGGCCGGCTCCGCCACGGGGCAGCGGCCGGCAAAGCGGCAGCCCTGCGGCGGGTTGATGGGGCTCGGCGGATCTCCGCTGAGCTTGATGCGGTTCGCCGCGCGCCGCCGCCCGCCGCTCACCGTGGGCACGGCCGACATCAGTGCCACGCTGTACGGATGCAGCGGCCGCGCGAAGAAACTGCGCCGCGGCGCGCGCTCGACGATCTGGCCGAGGTACATCACCGCGATGTCGTCGCAGATGTGCTCCACCACCGCCATGTCGTGCGAGATGAAGAGATAGGTCAGGCCCAGCTCGCGTTGCAGTCGTGCGAGCAGGTTCAGTATTTGCGCGCGAATGGCGATGTCGAGTGCCGACACAGGTTCGTCGCACACCACCAGCTCCGGGTTGGTGGCCAGCGCTCGCGCAATGTTGATGCGCTGGCGCTGCCCGCCCGAGAACTGGTGCGGAAACAGGTGCTGCTGCTCGGGCCGCAGGCCCACCGCCTCGAACAGCTCTGCCACACGGCGCGTGCGTTCTTCCGGAGTGCCCACCCGCATCAGGTCGAGCGGCGCGCGCACCGCTGCACCAGCCCTCTCGCGCGGATTGAGCGAGGAGAACGGGTCCTGAAAAATGATCTGCATGCGCGTGCGCGCCTGCCGCAATGCTTCGCCCTGCAGCGCGCCCAGGTCGGTGTCGCCAAGCCGCATGCGGCCCGAGGTAACGGGCGACAGCCGCATCACCGCCAGCGCGGTCGTGGTCTTGCCCGAGCCCGATTCGCCGACCACCGCGAGCGTGCTGCCGCGCCGCACCTCGAAGGAGACGCCATCCACCGCCTTCACCACCTCGGGCGTGCGGCCCCAGCCGGCCTTGCCGCGCGGAAAGTGCACTTTCAGGTCATCGACCGAAAGCAGCGTGTCGGTCTTGCCGATGAATGTCATGCGGCCTCTCTTTCGCGTTGGTCGAGCGCTTCGGCATGCAGCCAGCAGGCCGCGCCGTGCGGCACGCCAGCGGCCGCATTGCCGTGCATCGCGAACATCGGCGGCACTTCGGAGGCGCAGCGTGCCATCGCGCGCGGGCAGCGTTCTCGAAAGGCGCAGCCCGTGCCCAGCTCCCAGATCGAAGGCACCACGCCCGCGATCTCGGCCAGGTCTTCACGCGCATCGTCGTCGTACGCTGCGCTGCTGCCGAGCTCGGGCAGGCAATCGATCAGCCCGCGCGTGTAGGGGTGGCCGGGCTCCGACAGCACCTGCTCGGTTGTGCCTTGTTCGATGACGCGGCCCGCGTACATCACCATCACGCGGTCGGCCATCTCGGCGACCGCGCCCATGTCGTGCGTGATGAGCATGATGGCCGTGCCCTTCTCGCGCTGCAGTTCGCGCAGCAGGTCGAAGATCTGCGCCTGTACCGTCACGTCGAGCGCAGTGGTGGGTTCGTCGGCAATGAGGATGTCGGGGCGACAGGCCAGCGCCATCGCGATCATCACGCGCTGGCGCATGCCGCCGGAGAGCTGGTGCGGGTACTCGTCCACGCGCCGCTCGGGCGCAGGAATGCCCACCTGCTGCAGCATCTCGATGGCGCGCTGCCTCGCCGCACGCGCGTTCATGCCGGCATGCAGCTGCAGCGATTCGCCGATCTGGTCGCCCACGGTGAACACCGGGTTCAGCGATGTCATCGGCTCCTGGAAGATCATCGAGATGCGGTTGCCGCGCACCTCGCGCATACGTGCATCGGTGGCCTGCACCAGGTCTTCGCCCTGGAACAGCACCCGGCCGTCGCGGATGCGGCCCGGCGGCGAGGGAATGAGCCGCAGCAGCGCCAGTGCCGTCATGCTCTTTCCGCAGCCCGATTCGCCGACCACGCACAGCGTTTCGCCGGCGCGGATCTCGAAGTCGACCCCGTTGAGCACCAGCGCCTGGCCTCGCCTTGTCTTGAACTCGACGTGCAAGTCCTGCACGCGCAGCAGTGCGTCGTCGTTCGTCATCAGCGTTCCCTCAGCTTGGGGTTGAGGGCGTCGTTCAGGCCGTCGCCGATCAGGCTCACGGCCAGTACGGTGACGAAGATCGCCGCACCGGGAAAGGCCACGGCCCACCAGCACGAAAGCACGTACTGCCGACTGGAGCCGATCATCAACCCCCAGCTCATCTGGTTCGGATCACCCAGCCCGAGGAAGGACAGGCCCGCCTCGAACAGAATCGCAGCGCCGATGGCCAGCGTGGCCGACACCACCAGCGGCGGCAGCGCGTTGGGCAAGATCACTTTCCAGATGATGCGAGCGTCGCGTGCGCCGATGGCACGCTCGGCCCGCACGAACTCCAGCCCGCGAAATTTCATGAACTCAGCACGCGTGAGCCGCGCGGTGCCGGTCCAGCTCACGATGCCGATGGCCAGCGTCACCGTTACCAGCGTGGGCGAGAACAGCGTTACCACCACCATCGCGAACAGCAGCGCGGGCAGCACCTGGAAGAACTCGGTCAGCTTCATCAGCGCAGAATCGACCTTGCCGCCGTAGTAGCCCGCGAAGGCGCCGAGCGTGATGCCGATCAGCACCGAGAGCAACGCGGCCACCGCACCCACCAGCAGCGTGGCGCGCCCGCCGTAGATCAGCGCGGTGAGCACGTCGCGGCCCAGGTAGTCGCTGCCGAGCCAGGCGTCTTCGCTGAAGGGCGGCGTGAGCGGCGCGGCCTTGATCTCGAACGGGTCGGCCGGGTAGACCCATGGCCCGGCAATGGCCACGAGCAGCACGACCAGCAGCATCGCCATGCCGGCGATGGCGGCAGGGTTGCGCAGGAACATGCGCATCGCCTCCACACCCGGGTGCTCGATGCGCATGGCGGGTTTTGCCTGGGCCTTGGAAGATGCGGCAGCAGCAGCGGTAGGCATCGTGATCACCTTGCTCATGAGGCCTTGATCCGTGGATCGATGAAGCGGTAGCACAGGTCGGTGAGCTGGTTCATCACCACCACCACGATGGAAGAGAACAGCAGCACGCCGAGAATGGTCGGGTAGTCGCGCCGCAGCACCGACTCGAAGGCCAGCCGGCCGAGGCCCGGCCAGTTGAACACCGTCTCCACCAGAATGGCGCCGGCCAGCACGTTGCCGAACTGCAGCCCCAGCACCGTGACCACCGGCAGCAGTGCGTTGCGCAGCGCATGCTTGTAGAGCACCACGCGGTCGGCCAGCCCTTTTGCGCGAGCGGTGCGGATGAAGTCGGAGCCCAGCACGTCGAGCATCGACGAGCGCGCAAGCCGGCTGTACTGCGCGAGATACACCAGGCTCAGCGTGAGCGTGGGCAGCACCAGGTGCTGTGCCACGTCGAGCATGTCCGCGAAGCCGCCGGTGCCCGTCGAGTCGATGGAGCGCATGCCCGCGACAGGAAGAATCGGAAACACCGATGCCAGCAGGATCACCAGCATGATCCCCAGCCAGAACACCGGCGCGGCGAAGCCCACCAGCGACAGCACGGTGATGAACTGCGAGAGCAACCCGTTCGGCCTGCGCGACGACAGCACGCCCAGCGCAGTGCCCACGAAGAAGGCCAGCAGCACCGAGCTGAGCACCAGCAGCAGCGTGGCCGGTACGCGCTCGGCGATCATGCTCGTCACCGGCAGGTTGAAGAAGTACGAGTAGCCCAGGTCGCCCTGCGCCACCTTGCCCAGGTACACGCCGAGCTGTACCGGCAGCGACTTGTCGAGCCCGTACTGCGTGCGCAGCTGCGCCATCAGCTCGGGCGACATGCCGCCGCTGGCGCCGGCAATGGTTTCCACCGGGTCGCCCGGCGCCGCGTGCACCAGCACGAAATTGAGCACCACCACCGCGAGCACCAGGCCCAGGGCCTGGAGCAGTCGCGAGGCGGTGTAGCGAAGCGTGCCCATGTCGTGCCCGCCTTACTTGATGTACACCTCGTCGAGCGGCGACAGCGGCCCCCAGATGGTGGTCGGCACGTTGCCCACCTTCTTGCTGGTGATGGTGTGGTACGGCACCTGGTTGATGAACTCGATGGGCAGCTCGTCGGTCACGATCTTCTGGAAGATCGCGTAGTAGGCCTTGCGCTGCGTCGGGTCGATCAGGCCGCCTGCGGTGTTGAGCAGTTCGTCGACCTTCGGGTTGGCGTACGACTGCGTGTTGGTCCACACAATGGGCTTGATGTTGGTCGACAGGTAGGTGCGGTGCACGCCGATGATCGGGTCGCCCCAGTTGAACACCGCGTCCATCGACATGTCGAAGTCGTGCGAGGCCAGGCGCTTGGCCCAGGCCGGGAAGTCGGCCGAGGCGCGCACCTCCACCGTGATGCCCACTTTCTTGAGCTGGCCGCGGATGTACTCGGCCACGTTCTTCTGCTGGTCGTCGCCGCCGGGCAGGTAGTCGATGGTGAGCTTGAAGCGCTCGCCGCCCGCGCCTGCCTTGTAGCCCGCGGCGTCGAGCATTTCGCCGGCCTTCTTCAGGTCGAGCGGGTAGCGCACGAGGTCGGGCACGGCAAAGGGGCTGCTGGCCACCAGCGGGCCGTCGGACACGGTGGCAAAGCCGCCCATCAGCGCCTTGGTGATGAAGTTCTTGTCGATGGACGTGGCGATGGCCTTGCGCACCTGCACGTCCGACAACGGCTTCTTCGCAGTGTTGAAGGCCAGCCAGTTGAGCGGGCCGATGCCGTCGTAGCCCTTGGGCGTGAGCGACACCCTGGGGTCGTTCGCGAAGCGCTTCAGGTCGGTGGGCAGCGTGGCGAAGGGCAGCATCTGGATGTCGCCGCGCTCCAGCCCGAGCACCAGGCTCGCCATGTCGGGCGTGACGTTGACGATGATCTTGTCGAGATAGGGCTTGCCGGGCAGGAAGAACTTGTCGAAGCGCTCCAGCACGATGCGCTGCGCTGGCTTGAACTCGGTCACGCGGAAGGGGCCCGAGCCGATCACGTCGGTGGTGTTGCGCGGGTGGTTCTTCAGGTCTTGCCCGTCGCCGTAGATGTGCTTGGGAAGAATGGGGCACAGCGCCGGCGACATTGCCAGCACGATGGCCGGGTGCGGCACGCTCATGCGGATGATGGCCGTGTACGCATCGGGCGTTTCCACCTTCTCGACCGGGCCGAGCATGGTGGTGAACGGGTGGTTGGCCTTGATGGCCATGATGGAGAAGGCCACGTCGGCCGAGGTGACGGGCTTGCCGTCATGGAACACGGCATCTTTGCGCAGCTTGAGCGTGAGCGACTTGCCGTCGTCGGCCAGCTTCCACGACTCGGCCAGGTAGGGCTGCGGATTCCACTTGTCGTCGAAGCGCAGCGGGCTCGCAAAGATCTGCGTCGAGGGCAGGGCGGTGGCAATGCCCGACTGCACCGCGCCGTTCAGGTGCCGGGGCGTCTGCGTGCTGCCGATGACCAGCGTGCCGCCGCGCTTGGGCTCGTCGGCCGCGGAGGCGGGCAGCGGAAGCAGGGCGCTCGCGGCCAGGAGCGCGGCGGAAAGCAGTGTGGTGCGGCGCGTGAAAAGAGAAAGCGGGAGCTGCATGACAAGACCTCGGAGAGTTCGACACAGGCAATCGGATTCGGCCAACGCCAACGCGAAGACCTTGTGTCGAAGATAGGCGCTTGGTACACACCGGCGAAGAGCCAACGTGGCACGACTCACAGGGCCAGAAGGGGCGGGTTTGCCCCGTTGTGCAGCAGGGCGTGCGCCACTTCGGTGAATGCGCGCAGGCGGTGCGCCTACTTCTCGTCGCGCAGCCAGTACCACTTGTAGAGCATGCGCTGCCCGATGCGCCGGAACGGCGCGAACGCGCGCGACTCGACCACCCCCAGCACGTTGGGAAAGGGCAGCGGCGAGCGGTAGATGGGCAGCTCGAACACGTCCTTGCCCGAGTCCTTGCCCGCCACGCGCTCGGCCAGCCGCTTGCCCGCCCAGGTCGAGAACGACACGCCGTTGCCGCCGTAGCCCACCGCGTACCAGATCTTCTTGCCGGCATCGGGCTGCGTGATGCGCGGCATCATGTCGTGGCTCATGTCGACCCAGCCCCACCACGAGTAGTCGATGCGGATGCCCGCCAGCGGCGGGAACTTGCGCGCGATGGCGTCGGTGAGCAGCTTCAGGTGCACCGGGCCTTCGGCGTCGGCGCCGCTCACGGCGCTGCGGCTGCCGATCTGCAGCCGGTTGCCCTTGAGCAGCCGGTAGTAGAAGCGCAGCGTGCGCGTGTCGGTCAGGAAGGTCTGCGACTTGAAGTTGGTGGCTTGCAGCTCGGCATCGGTGAGCGGGCGCGTGACCACCGAGTTCGACAGGATCGGCATGATCCGGTTCTTCAGCAGCGGGTTGAGCGCCTGCCCCGTGTAGCCGCCGGTGCACACCGCCACGCGGCGCGCGCGCACCACGCCGGCGGGCGTCTGCAGGTGGTGCACGCCGTCGATGGTCTGCCAGCCTTGCACGGGGCTGGATGTGTGCACCGTCACGCCCAGCGCGCGGGCGCGCCGCATCAGGCCGAAGGTGAACTTCAGCGGGTGGATGCCCACGCCCTCGGCCTCGTACATCGCGCCGACGGTCTCGCGCTCGTCGCAGTAGTCGTGGCGCACTTCCTCGGCGCTCATCATGCGGGTGGCGTAGCCGAACTTCTCGCGCATGAGCCGTGCCTCGGCGTCGAGGCCGGCGAGCTTTTCAGGGCGGTGTGCGAGGTAGAGGTGGCCGCCGTCGTAGGCGTCGCAGTCGATCTGCGTGGTGAGGTGGCGGAAGTTCTCGAAGCCGCTGCGGATCTCGGCGTCGAGCCGCTTGGCGGTGTCGAGGCCCCAGCGTTCGATCCACTGCGATCGCTTGAGCCGGCCGCTCGCGTTCTGGCCCTGGCCGCCGCTGCGGCTGGAGCAACCCCATGCGGCCTGGTTGGCTTCGAGCACGGTGGCGCGGATGCCGTGCTCCTGCGCGAGGTAGAGCGCGGTCGACATGCCGGTGGCGCCCGAGCCGATGATGGCCACGTCTACATCGATGTCGCGCAGCAGCGGGCCGTCGTCTTCCGGCGGCTCGCCGGCGCTGGCCACCCACCAGGTGGGTGCGTAGGCGCGGCCGGCGCCGGGGTCGGGCGCGCGCAGCGGGTCGTACTGCGGGTCGTAGGGGCGGAAAGGGGCCTGCGGCGGCTGCTGCTCGAACGCTGCGGCGTCGATGGCCGCGCTGGCGGTGGCCGTGGCGGAGGCGAACTGCACGGTGCCTGTCATGGTCATGAAGGGCTCCAGGAGAAGGGGAAAGAAGAGGGCCGGAAAGAAGTGGGCCGAGGCGTGCTTGCCTACTTCGCGGCGGGCAGGTTCGGGCGTGCCTTGCGGAACACGTTCTTCAGGTGGATCTTTCCGCCCTTGAAGGTGAAGACGTCGATGCCGTCGGTCTCGATGCGGCTGCCGTCGGCGGCGGTGCCGGTGAAGGTCCACTGCGAGGTGCCGAAGTCGCCATGCACGAAGTGCTGGCCGTTGATCCATTGCGCGTCGGGCACGGCTTGCCATGCTGCGGCAAAGGCCTTGCGCACCGCCTCGGTGCCAACGTGGCGGGTGCCGCAGGCGTCGGGGCCGGCGGCGGTCTGGAAGATGCAGTCGGGCGTCATGAAGCTCATGAGGGCGTCGATGTCGTGGCGGTTCCAGGCGTCGCTGAAGGCGGCAAGGGTGTCGGTGGTCACAGAAGTGGAAGGCATTGCGGTCACGCGGGAACTCCGGAAATTGATGCGGCAAGAGTAGGCAGCCGCCTGCCGGCGCGATAGGGCCAGTTGGGAGGATTCGACCGAGCCAGAGCACCACGAACCGCGTGCACTGCCCTAAACTGCGGCGCACCATGCCCCCGAATCCGCGAGCCACCCAGTGGGCGCAGCTCTTCGCGCTGCCCGATCAACCGGCGCTGCCGCTGCAGGCCCGTTTGCGCGCCGCCGTGGTGCAGGCCATTCTTGAAGAGCACCTGGCGCCCGGTGCGCCGCTGCCCTCGTCGCGCGAGCTTGCGGCGTTGCTGGGGCTGAGCCGCAATACCGTTACCTCGGCGTACCTGCAGCTCATTGACGAAGGCTTTCTGGAGGCGCGTCCGCGCAGCGGGGTGTTCGTGGCGCACGATGCCCGTCCGCTTTCAGCCGTTCATGCGGAGCCGCTGGTCGGGCGCAGTGGGCAGGCGAGCCAGCCGCCCGACTGGTCGGGTCGCGTGCTGCGCTCGCTGGTCGACAAGCCAACGTTGTCGAAGCCCGACCGGTGGCGCGACTATCCGTACCCTTTTGTCTACGGCAACTACGACCCGCAGCTCTTTCCCACAGAAGACTTCCGCGAGTGCTGCGCGCGCAGCCTGGCGCGCTCGCAGCTGCCGCACTGGACGCCCGACTTCGAAACCGACGACGTGCCCGACCTGATCGAGCAGATCCGCACGCGCCTCTTGCCCAAGCGCGGCGTGTTCGCGCTCAAGGAAGAAATCCTCGTGACCATGGGCGCGCAGCATGCCTACTACCTGCTGGCCGAGGCGCTGTTCGACGAGCAGACGCGCGTGGGGCTGGAGGAGCCGGGGCATCCACATGCACGCAACAGCTTCTCGCTGCGGCAGCCCAAGTGGGTGGAGGTGGATGTCGACGAAGACGGGCTGGTGGTCGATGCGCTACCGGCGGCGGACTACTTGTTCGTCACGCCTTCGCACCAGAGCCCCACCACCGCAACGCTGAGCCTCGAACGGCGCCAGTGGTTGCTGCGCAAGGCCGAGTTGCAGGACTTCGTGATCATCGAGGACGACTACGAAGCGGAGAACCTGTACGAAGGCACGCCCATGCCCGCGCTCAAGAGCCTGGACAAGACGGGGCGGGTGATCTACGTGGGGTCGGTGTCGAAGAGCCTGTCGCCTGCCTTGCGGCTGGGCTTTATCGTGGCGCCGCGTGCGCTCATCAAGGAGCTGCGCGTGATCCGGCATGCGATGGTGCGGCACCCGAGTGCCTTCCTTCAGCATGCGTATGCGCTGTTTCTCTCGCTGGGGCACCACGAGTCGCATGCGCGGCGGGTGAACCACGCGATGCAGGAGCGGCTTGCCCTGGCTGCCCAGGCGCTGCGGGACCATCTGCCCGATTTCGAGTTCCGGCTGCCTTCTGGCGGGGCTTCGATATGGGTGCAGGCGCCGACGTGGGTAGATGCCACGGAGCTGTCGCTGATGGCGCGCAACCATGGGGTGCTGATCGAGGCGGGCGATGTGTTCTTTGCCAAGCCGCCTTATCCGTGCCCCTTCTTCCGGCTGCGCCTGTCTTCGATTGCGGCCTCGCAGATTCCGGCGGGGATCCGGGCTCTGGGAATAGCGGTGGAAGAACTGGCTTTGGCGCGCGGAGAGAAGCGGCCGGCGGGCGGCCGGACCCATTGACCGGCTGAAGAGTTCGGGGGAGGCAACGCCCCGTCTGAGTGCCATGTGCACCAGAACAAGGGTATTCACCCATCGGCTGGCTCCATGCCCGCCCCGGTGCTGGTACTTCCTGGCTGGAGGCGATGCGTGCAAAGTCGCTGCGAGATTCACCTACTGGAGAAACCCGATGACCATGTCCCGCCGTCTCCCCCTGCAACTCGCCGTGCTGGCCGCCACGCTGGCAGCCTTGTGCGGCACCGCTTCCGCACAGCAGGCCAAGGAACTCACCTTCGCCCACCAGGACATGCTGGTTCCACTGCGCCTCGTCATGGAGTCCGGCGAGGTCGAGAAGGTCACGGGCTACAAGATCAACTGGCGCATGTTCGCGGGCGGCGGCGACGTGATCCGCGCGATGGCTTCAGGCGACGTGCAGATGGGTGAAACCGGCTCAAGCCCGCTGACGGCCGCGGCCAGCCAGGGGCAGGACATCAAGCTGTTCTGGATCTCCGCCGACATCGCGAATGCGGAAGCGCTCATCGCGCGCAATGCATCGGGCATCAACAGCATGAAGGACCTGGCCGGCAAGAAAGTGGCCACGCCCTTCGTGTCGACCGCGCACTACCAGCTCATGGCCGGCATGAAGATGGACGGCGTCGACCCCAAGAGCGTGAACGTGATGAACATGCGCCCGCCGGAGATCGCGGCCGCATGGGAGCGCGGCGACATCGACGCCACTTTCATCTGGGACCCGGTGCTCTCGAAGATCAAGGCCAGCGGCAAGACCATCGCCACCTCGGGCAGCATCGGCAAGCGCGGCGCGCCCACCTTCGAGGGCATCGTGGTCAACGCCAAGTGGGCGGCCGCGAATGAGCCTTTCATGATCGCCTTCGTGAAGGCACTCAACCGCGCGAACGAGGAATACAAGGCAACAGGCAAGAGCTGGACGCCCGATTCGCCGCAGACCAAGGCCATGGCCAAGTGGACCAAGGCTGATCCGAAGGACGTTGGCGCAGCGATGGCGCTGTACACCTTCCCGACGATGGCAGAGCAGGTTTCGCCGACGTGGCTGGGCGGTGGTGCTGCCAAGGCGATGGCTAACACGGCGGCCTTCCTGAAGGAACAGGGGCGGGTGCAGGAGGTGAAGCCTGACTACGGCGCGTTCGTGACCACTACTTATGTCGAGAAGGCAATGGGCAAGTAGCAACGAACGGAAAGCGGAGATCTGAAATGCCCACGCTAGACATCCGAGACCTGACGGTCAACTACGCGGTAAAGGGCGGCACGCTGCAGGCGCTGGCCCCCGTCAACCTTACGATGCACGACGGCGACTTCGTCGTAGCGCTAGGTGCCTCGGGCTGCGGCAAGACCACGCTGCTCAACAGCATCGCCGGCTTCCTGCCGCCATCGACCGGCGAGATATTGCTGGATGGCAAACCGGTGGTCGGCCCCGGCGCCGACCGCGGCGTGGTGTTCCAGAAGCACGCATTGATGCCCTGGCTCAACGTGCGCGACAACGTGGCGCTGGGCCTGCGACTGTCCGGCGTGGGCAAGGCCGAGCGCGACCGCATCGCTGAAGAAAAGCTGGGCCTCGTCGGCCTGCAGAAATACGCCGACCGTGCGGTGTACGAACTGTCGGGCGGCATGCAGCAGCGCGTTGGCATTGCGCGCGCACTCGCGAGCGACCCGGCCGTGCTGCTCATGGACGAACCCATGGGCGCTCTCGATGCTTTCACGCGCGAACAGGTGCAGGAGATTCTTCTGCAAGCCTGGTCCAAGTCGAACAAGATGGTGTTCTTCATCACCCACTCGGTGGAAGAGGCGCTGTTCCTCGCCACCCGGCTGATCGTGATGAGCCCGAGCCCCGGGCGCATATCGCACGTCTACGACGACGTGCCTTTCTCTCGCCAGTACCTGTCGCACGGCGACTCGCGCAAGGTGAAGTCGGAGCCCGAATTCATCCGCATGCGTGAAGAAGTGCTGTCGATCATTCATCATCGCGAGGTTGCCCATGTCTGAGGTGTCGATCGCATCCCCCGTCGCCATGACGCCACCGCCTTCCAAGCCCGCCACCCCGCCAGTACTGCCTGCACCCGCAGCAGGCGCCAAGCTCAAGACCAGCGCCTTCAAGGTGCCGGGCGAAGGCTCGAGCGTGACCATCAGCATCGTCACCGTTGTGGCGTTGGTGGCGCTGTGGTTCATCGTTACCAACATGGGCTGGGTCAAGCCTCTGTTCCTGCCCACACCGCAGGCGGTGTTCCAGCAGTTCTACGAATACCTCACCGGCCAGGCCAACGACAAGCCGCTGTGGCAGCACTTTCTTGCCAGCATGTTCCGCGTGTTCTCGGCCTTCTTCCTGGCCTGCGTCACCGCCATTCCTGTGGGCATCGCGATGGGCATGAGCCGCTTCTGGCGCGGCATCTTCGATCCGCCGCTGGAGTTCTACCGGCCGCTGCCGCCGCTGGCGTACCTGCCACTCATCATCATCTGGTTTGGCATTGACGAGCTGCCGAAGGTGCTGCTGATCTTTTTGAGCTGCTTCGCGCCGCTGGCATTGGCCGCGCGCTCGGGCATGCGCAGTGCCTCACAAGAGCAGATCAACGCCGCGTACTCGATGGGCGCGAGCTACATGCAGGTGATTCGTCACGTGATATTGCCGTCGGCATTGCCCGACATCCTTGTGGGCATGCGCATCGCCATCGGCTTCGGCTGGACAACGCTGGTGGCCGCCGAGATGGTGGCGGCCAACATGGGGCTGGGTCAGATGGTGCTGAACGCGTCGAACTTCCTGCGCACCGACATCGTCATCATGGGCATCATCGTCATCGGGGTGGTTGCTTATCTGTTCGACCTGCTGATGCGGTGGCTCGAGCGACGTCTGGTGCCCTGGAAAGGGCGCATGTAGTCGGTGCCATGTGCACGGGCTGCTGTGGCGGCAGCGCCGGGCCTTCGGCCAGCGCGCCCATCGATTGCTCCAGGAAGTCGAGCATCGCGCGCATCGCGGCGCTGTTGTGGCGGCGCTGCGAATACGCGGCATACAGCCAGTGCTCGCGCGGCATGTGCTCGCGCAGCACCGGCACCAGCGCCCCGCGCTCCAGGTGCGACTGCGCCAGCGGCTCGGGCACATAGGCCACGCCCACGCCACGCAGAGCCAGCTCGATCAGCGCCACGGCGTCGTTGGCTTCCATGCGGCTGTGCACCGGCACGTCGTACGGCTTGCCGCCGGTCTCGAAGGGCAGGTGGGTGGTCGGCTTCGCCGAGAAGCTCAGCACATCGTGCCGGCCCAGGTCTTCGGGCGTCTGCGGCATGCCGCGCTGGGCCCAGTAGGCCGGCGTGGCGCAGACCACCATGTCGAACTGCACCAGCCGGCGCACGATCAGGTTCATGTCGTCGATGCGCCCGCCCGTCAGGTGGATGTCGATGCCTTCCTCGATCAGGTCGAGGTTGTCGTTGGTGAACACCAGGCTCACGTACACGTCGGGGTAGAGCTTGATGAACCCGGCGATCACGTCAGAGAGCCAGCCGGCGATAAGCCCGTGCGGCGCGCTCATGCGTAGCCGACCGCGCGGATGCGAGCCGTGGGCCTGCAGGTCGTTCAGGGTGTTCTCGGCCATCGTCACCAGTTGCGTGCTGCGGTCGAGCAGCACCTGGCCGGCGTCGGTCAGGCTCAGGGAGCGGGTGGAGCGGTTCAGCAGGCGCACGCCGCTGCGGGTTTCGAGCTCTGCCACATAGCGGCTCACCGTGGCTTTCGACATGCCCAGCGAAATCGCTGCGCGGGAGAAGCTGCGCCGGAACGCGACTTCACGGAATGTTTTGATGAGATCGAGGCCGTCCATGGTGGAGGCATTGTTCCAGCATCGAGGATGAGGCCGTGGGGTGTAGGGGCATACCCAGGCCTGGATCGGACTTCACGCGAGACAGCTTCCGTGACGATCGACACGAGTAGACTCCGCGGTTTTTCCTTTCTGCAGAGGAGCGAGCTGCGATGGCTATCTTGGACGCTGGCCCCTACTTCCACGGTACGCGGGCGGACCTTCAGATGGGCGATCTGCTCACGGCCGGCTTTCGGTCAAACTACGACGGCCGCGTCGTCATGAACCACATCTACTTCACCGCCTGGCCCAAGGGCGCTGGGCTGGCCGCCGAAATGGCGAGGGGCGACGGCCGTGGCCGCGTCTACATCGTCGAGCCCACGGGCGCCTACGAGGACGATCCCAACGTCACCGACAAGAAGTTTCCGGGCAATCCCACACGCTCGTACCGCAGCCGGGAGCCGCTTCGGATCGTCGGCGAACTGGAGACCTGGGAACTCTTCGATCCGGAGTACATCCGGCAGCTCAGGGAGCGCGTACGCGTTGGCATGGGAGAGATCATCAACTGAATCCCGCCTGCCGTGCCGCGCCGGGTAGCGAACGGAGATGGACCGGGTTGTTGACCGTCTTGGGCCTCTCGGCGCCACTGCTGTGCGGCTGAATTCGGCCAGAAGCGCTCCCTCGCGGCCGACGTTCGAAGCTGAGGCAGCCGCAATGAGTTCAACCCACAGGGCTACGGCAGTTGGTCATTTTGGATCGATAACATCAAACTCGAACTGCACCGGAGCGGAGTCTGCGACGTAGGCGCTGATCAGGTAGTGGCCGGCAGGATCGCCATCGGCCACGTCCCAAGACTTCGAAATGGTGCCGTCGTAGATGGTCAGGGTCACGTCCAGCGAAATAGTCTTGCGATCCGCCGACGTACCGTAAGGCTGGCCACCGCTGCCCCACGTCTTCGGGGTTTCCGGCAATGTCACGCGTTCGAGAATGCGGACCTTGCCAGATTTCCGGTTGAGTTTCAGGATCCAACCGTAGTTTTGGTTGATCGCCCGTGGCACGGTGTTCGAAACCTTGAAGTCCAGCACATCGTTGTTGGGCGCGAGCTTGAAGAGCCCAAAGACCGCATCGAGCGGGCACGCTCCATTCGCTGTCGGGGCAACGGCGCAAGCTTTGAACACGGCGGCATTGGATTCAGAAATGAATCCATGCGATGCGGCGCCCGTTGTTTGAGCGCCAATGTGGGTGCATGCGACCGCGGCGAAAAGAACAGGAAGGTGGCGTGAATATTTCATGGCAGATGAGGCTCGGCAAGCGACTGTCAAACGATCAAACCTTGCATGTCTTATGGCATAGGTTGAGCCAGGAGCGAGCTCGACCTTCGATGCGAGATGCGCCCGCCATGCTCTCCCGGCGAAACGCAGCAGCATTGCCAGCGAGACCTACTTGAATGTAAGGCTCAAGGGTCGGCTCCCGTCAACCAGGCGTGCCCGGCGTACCCGGCGTACCCGGCGGAATCCTAAGCGTCCGCTTTCGAGAACGTCGCTGGGCCCTTTGCGCAGACTTCCCGTGCGGCCACAAGCGGCCAATCGCGAATGGCTGCTTCGGCGATGCTCTATCCTCATTAAAAAGGTGTGGGATCGCTAACTCGGAGGAGTAGGCGATTGACGCGCGCAGCCTTCGCTGCTTAACATCAATGCACCTTCCACCGTCGACGTGCCATGAAACGCCGTGAGTTCGTTCTTGTTGGCACTGCGCTCGCCTCACTCGGCGTGTCAGCGTGCACCCATTCGATCGGAGGCTTCGCCGCAAAGACTTCGCGAGAAGATGACTGGGACATCGCCGCGGGTGACGACGGCAAGCTCGTTGACACCGCCGCACTCAGCAAGATGGCCGATCGGCTTGCGGCTTCGGGCTCGAACATTCACTCCGTTCTTGTCTTGCATCGCGGCAAGCTCGTTTTTGAGCGCTACCTCCAAGGCAGCGATCAGGTGCCGACCAGCTTTTTCGGCAGCCGCGTGGAGAACGTCGTCTTCGACGCCAACACGCGCCATGCAATGAAGTCAGCGACGAAGAGCGTCGCGTCGCTCGCCGTCGGCATCGCGATCGACCGGGGGCTGATCCATGGCGTCGACGAGCCGATCCTTGGCTTCTTCCCCGAACTCGCAGACCTGCGAACGCCAGAATCGGATCGCCTGTTGCTGCGGCACGCGCTCGGCATGACGCTCGGTCTCGAATGGATCGAGTCAACGCCCGCGACCGGCGATCTCGCGAACGACGAAACGCGCATGTATTTTTCGGGCGATCCGTGCCGCTACGTGCTCACGCGCCGAACTGTCGCGGCGGCTGGGCAGCAGTTCTTCTACAGTACCGGCGCGCTGGCGCTTATATCAGCGATCCTGCATCGGGCCACCGGCAGACCGCTCGACGAGTTCGCGCGAACGAGCCTGCTGGAGCCCCTGGGCATCTCCGGCGAAGAATGGAGCCGAATGGGCAGAGACAGCGACGCCGGCGGAGGCCTTCGCATGCGTCCACGGGACATGGCGAAGATCGGACAGCTCGTGCTGGCGGGCGGGCGCTGGGATGGACGCCAGATCGTGTCGAAGGGCTGGATCGAAGCTTCCACCGCGTCGCTCATCAAGGCAACGGACGACCAGGACTACGGCTACCTTTGGTGGAGCGGCCATGCCAGAGCGCACCGACGAATAGTCCGCTGGATCGGTGCGCTCGGTCGAGGCGGGCAATCGATCCGCATCGTGCCCGAGCTCGATCTCGTCGTTGCCGTGACGGCAGGCTACTACCAGGACTACAGCCCGCAGGCATTCAAGTTGCAGTACGGCGTGTTCAACGATGTGCTGCAGGCTATCTCACCGTCCCTATGACTCGGATACCGTGACTGGCGTCCATGCTGTCAGCGCTTAATTGAACCGCGAAACACCGGGCGATCTTCGCGAAACGCCTATTACGGTGACTGGCCGCTTGGCGATGGCCCACGTTGCACTCGCTACATCCGCTTGGGGCCCGAAGGCGGCATAGGTTTATCCCGCAAGCGGACCTCCAGTTCAGCTTCGCCGCCCCTGCAGCAGGGCTTGCGGCTACTGCCGGAAAGAGCCCTTCGGCCTAACCATTTGCTTGAGATTCTTGAGCTTTCGAGGGGCGCGCTCGGTCCATAAGATTTCCGCCCCGTCTCCCAGCTTCTCGTAGATTGGGAGGACATCGGTGATACCCACCAACTTCCATTGAACAGGTACGCCTTCCGGACCACCCTTGTATGGCTTCGCATTCGCGCGAGCAACCGTCATGCCCTTTTTATAGGCATCGTCAAGGGTTCGCGCACGCACAAGAATTGTGTTCTCCCACGACATGAATCGAGCTTCATCATCGTCCTTTCTGTCGTCATTCAACTCCACGAAGCGCAGCAGGTACGAAACCGCATACCAGCCCACCGGTGAAAGATTCTTGTCGTATGTCATGCAAAGATTGTCTCGCCAGTGGCTCGGAGCTAGTAGAGCGACAGCTGCTCAACCGAAACTCTGAACGACTGGTTCTGACCGGCTGGCGTCATTTTTGATTCACTCGCACGAGTGCAAGAGCTTGCTCAGAATCCCCCGCTCTTCATCGCTGAAAAAGTCCTTCAGGTCCTCGAAGTCGCCTTCAATGAAATGCTTCTGCATGTTTCTAAGACTTGCTCTCAGCAGGAGGAGTAGCCCTTTAGCGTCGTAGTCATATCCTGGACCGCTGAAGCCTACCCAGTCCTCTACAAAGTTCAGCAACTCATCGCTGGTTTCGAAGTGCATATTTCTCCCGAATGACTGGTTGTGGGCTAAGTTTTCCCAACGGGGCGACTGGCCGCTCCTAGTCGATAGTACTCACCCGCGCTTTGCCGCCAAATGCCAGCAACCGCCGCGCACGGAACGGACATCAGGTCTCCAGAGTGCAGCGTGTGATGCAGTCCCAGCCGACGTACGCGAAGCACGCAGCCTACGACGCGGCAACGGCCTCCTTGACGAAGTCGGTGTACTTGCGCAGAGGACGTCCGAGGACGGCCTGCAGGCGATCCGCGGCGCCGTCCGCGCCATGCATGCCGAACTTCTGGATCCCGGCCATCATCAGGCGCATATCGTAGGCAAGCCAGGACGGCGCCGATGTGGCCATCTGCGCTTCGAAGGCCGCCACGTCGTCTCCGCCGTAAGCCACTTCACGACCGAGCGCAGCACTCCAGATTTTGGCCACCGACTCTCCGGTCAACAGCTCGGGCCCGACCAGCTCCAGCGTCACGCGTGGTGACGGCGCGGTCGCGCGATCGCGGCGCAGCAGTTCGGCGACGGCGGCGTCCGCGATGTCTCGCGCGTCGATCATCGCGACGCCTGTGGAGCCGATCGGCATCGGGTAGACGCCGTAGCCCTGGATCACCTGCTGGACCATGCGCTCGTTCTGCATGAAGTAGGCCGGCCGAAGGATGGTTGCCGGAATGTCGAGGCTCTCGATCATTCGCTCGACCGTGTGCTTGCCGGTGAAGTGCGGCACATCGGTGAACTTGTCTGCATGGATGACCGAGAGGTAGACGATGCGCTCGATGCCAGCTTCGCGCGCCAGGTTCAGCGCGACGAGGGCCTGGGTCACTTCGTCGGGCGTGACGGCGTTCAGCAGGAACAGCGTGCGCACCGACGACAGTGCCGCGCGCAATGAGGGCACGTCGGTCAGGTCGCCGACGACCTCCTTGACGCCGGTCGGAAAGCTCTGCTTTCCGGGTGTGCGAACGAAGGCGCTGACTTCGGCGCCGGCACTGGCCAGGCCTTGGACGACGAGGGAACCGATGGTGCCGGTGGCACCGGTGACGAGAATGCTCATGGAAATCTCCTGGGAGGTTGGTGGGGGGGATGAAAAGATCGATCAGCGCGAGAAGTCCGCAACGACCTTGCCGATGCGCGGGTCGGTGCGATTGCGTTCGATGGCCATGGGGATGTCGCCGAAGCCCACGACTTCGTCGAGCTTCGAAATCAGCGTGCCTCCGGCGATCTCTGCCGCCAGCCGTTCCAGGAGCGCCGCGTCAGGCTTGCTCATGAACCACAGTCCGCGGCGGCCGGGGGGCGTGCGTGCCAGGATGTCGGGCGAGGACGTGCCGACGATCGCGCCGTCCTTCGTCAGCACCTGCCACGAGCGATCGAGCACTTCGCCGCCAACGTAGTCGAGCACAAGGTCGATGTCGCGCGCGACCGACTCGAAGCGTTCGGTGCGGTAGTCGATGACGTGGTCCGCGCCCAGGCTGCGCACGTATTCGACGTGGGCGGTAGACGCCGTCGCGAAGACTTCGGCGCCTGCCTGCTTGGCGTACTGCACGGCATAGCCGCCCAGCCCTCCCGCTGCACCATGAATGAGGATTCGCTGGCCTGCGGCGATCGGACCCGCGTGGTGCAGGCTTTGCCAGGCGGCCACGGCCGCGACGGGGACGGCGGCCGCATGGACGTCGTCCAGGCCTTGCGGCGTGCGTACGAGCTTCGCCTCGTCGACTGCCACGAACTCGGCATAGGCACCCAGGCCGCCCAGCGGGCCCATGACGCGATCGCCCACGCGAAAACGCGAGGCGCCGGAGCCAAGCGCTTCGACGACACCCGCAAGCTCGATACCCAGCACGGCGGGCAGTTGAAGCGGGAACGCGTCCCGGACGAAGCCTTCACGAATCTTCCAGTCGATGCCGTTCACGCCGGCCGCCCGGACGCGCACCAGGACCTGGCTCTGTCCGGCCGTGGGCCTCGCGGTCTCGGCGACCTCGGCGGCGGCAGCACCGCCATAGGCCCGGATAAGCACGGCACGTTGAGTGATGGTGGTGGTCATTTCAGTTTTCTCCTGTTGAAGTTGCGGTAAGGAGAAGATAAGTCGTTGCATTGTTAAAACGAAGATCCGAAAATGAAGACACCTCGTTTCAATTGCGGAACACTATGGATCTGAATGCACTGAGCGACTTCGCGCTCGTCGCAATGAACGGCGGCCTCGGAAAAGCAAGCCGCGCGAGCGGTAGATCGAAGGCGACCTTGTCCCGGCGCATCGCCGATCTGGAAGAGCAACTCGGCGTGCGGCTCATCGAGCGCAGCGCCCGCGGGCTCAAGCTCACAGAAGCCGGGCAGATGCTGATGGACCGCACCGAAGGGCCGATGCACGAGGTGGCCGACGCCATGACTTCCGCGCGCGAGGGCTTGTCGGTGCCCCGCGGACGCCTGCGCATCGCTTCGCCGGTGCTGTTCTCCCAGCTGGCGATGGGCCGCATCTCCGCCGAGTTCTGCACGGCCTACCCCGAGGTCAGCTGCGAGGTGGTGGCGGACGATCGCCTGGTGGACCTCGTCGAGGAGCAGTTCGACGCCGCGATCCGGATCAATCCAAGCCCGGACAGCAGCCTCGTCGGCCGGTGTTTTGCCAAAGACCGGCTGGTGGTCGTGGCCGCGCCCTCCGTGCCCGTGCCTACGCCAGGCAAGGTCAGCCCGGTCCCAGGCATCGTCTCGACAAGCTTTCAACCGACGAACTGGACGCTGGACGACGGACGCCTTGTCCTGGAGCCGATTCCGAGGCTCAGACTTTCCTCGTTCCTGATGATTCGCGACGCTGCGATCGCCGGCGCTGGCGTTGCCCTGATGCCGCAGTCGATCGCATGGAACCAGCTGACGCGCGGAGAACTGGTTCAGTGGGGCATGGTTTCAGGCGTGGAGGTCGCGCTCTGGGTCCTGCATACGTCGAGGCGACTCCCTGCACCGAAGGTTCGGGCGTTCGTCGATTTCATGTGCGCGCAGTATCCGCAGGGGTCTCTCGTACTGAACGGCTAGGTCAGCTGTTTTCATTCTGGGGAAAATGGACTCACCCTAAACCGAGCACGAGGGGATCAAGATGTCAGCCGACGACTGGTGGAAGTGCGGAATCGTCTATCAGGTCTACCCGCGTTCGTTCCAGGACAGCAACGGCGATGGCATCGGCGACCTGGGCGGAATCCGCGCCCGGCTGGATCATCTGGTCTCGCTCGGCGTCGATGCCATCTGGATCTCGCCGATCTATCCCTCGCCGATGGCCGACTTCGGGTACGACATCTCCGATTTTTGCGGCATCGATCCGCGCTTCGGCACGCTGGACGGCTTCGATGCGCTGGTGCAGGAGGCCCACGCGAGAGGGCTCAAGCTCATCCTGGACTTCGTGCCCAACCACACGTCGGACCGTCATCCGTGGTTCGCGCAGAGCCGCAGCGCACGCAGCGATCCGCGACGCGACTGGTACATCTGGCGCGACCCGGCGCCGGGCGGCGGGCCGCCCAACAACTGGCTCAGCAATTTCGGCGGCCCGGCCTGGGCCTTCGATGCGACCACCGGCCAGTACTACTGCCATTCGTTCCTGAAGGAGCAGCCCGACCTCAACTGGCGCAACCCCGAAGTGCGAGCCGCGATGTACGAGGTGCTGCGCTTCTGGCTTCGGCGTGGCGTCGACGGATTCCGTGTCGACGTGCTCTCTCAAATCATCAAGGACGCGCAGTTCCGCGACAACCCGCCGAATCCGGACTTCGCCCCGGGCCAGGACCCATTTTTTCGCTGGTTGATGCTCTACAACACCGACCTGCCGGAGGTGCAGCCGATCGTGGCCGAGATGCGCCGCGTGGTCGACGCGTTCAGCGACGCACGCTCGTCGCGCGTGCTGATCGGCGAGCTCTACCTGCCGCTCCCGCGCCTGGTCGCCTACTACGGACTCAACGCCGCAGGCGTGCTCGAAGGCGTGCAGCTGCCCTTCAACTTCCAGCTGATCGCGACCGAGTGGCAGGCGGCGCGCATCGACCGTTTCGTGCGCGACTACGAAGCCGCCTTGCCCGCCGGCGCCCAGCCGAACTGGGTGCTGGGCAATCACGACAGACCTCGCATTGCGAGCCGCGTCGGGCCACAGATGGCGCGGCTCGCGGCCATGCTGCTGCTCACGCTGCGCGGCACGCCGACGCTCTACTACGGCGACGAGATCGGCATGACGGACGTCCCCATTCCCGCCGATGAAGTGCAGGACCCGTTCGAGAAGAACAAGCCTGGCATGGGCCTGGGTCGCGACCCGGAGCGAACACCCATGCAGTGGAGCGCGGCAGAGCATGCGGGCTTCTCGACCGGTACGCCGTGGCTGCGCCTGGCAGCCGACTGGCCCACGAACAATGTGGAGGCGCAATCACACGACGCGGGGTCGATGCTGGCGCTCTACCGGCGCCTCATCGCGTTGCGCCGCGCGCAGCCTGCGCTGAACCGGGGCAACTACGAAGCGCTTGAAACCGGAGGCGAGGTGCTCGCCTATGCGCGCAACGGCGAAGAGCAGCGGCTGGTGGTGCTCTTGAACTTCGGCACCACCCCGGCGCCGATTTCGCCAGCGTTGATGCCGCACCAACCGATCGTGCTCGCATCGACCGATCCTGCGCGCGCCGAGTTCATCAAGGGGCCCCTGGTGCTGGCGCCTTGCGAAGGCATCGTCATCGGCGCCGTGGACGACAAGGGTCCGACGACACGATGAGCAATCAAGACTTGCCGGTCTGGATCTCGACGTAGCTGCGCGCATGCCAGCGCACTCGAATGGGCCACTTCGCGTCGGCAATGGTTTCCGAATTCACGTCCTTGCCGCTGCCGTAGTTGATCTGCCGGTCGGGACGCCTGTTGAGGCCGATCAGCAGCACGATGCGGCTGCCCGCCGCGAGCTTGCAGGCCGTCACGCGTTCGGCGGTGAACGCAAGCAGCTGACGCTCGCCGGCCCGCAGAAGCCGGCGACGCATGCGATGGCCTGCGTAGCTGGCGCGAAAGTCGTAGGGATCGAACAGCAGCTGGTATTCGCCGCTTGCCGTCTGCTCGTACAGCGAGATGTTGAAGTCCACGTCCTGCCGTGAGGGCGTGATGTCGAACACGCCGCGCAAGCTGCCGATGAGCTCGGTGCCCTCCGGGAGCGGATCACTGACAAAGCTGATGCTGTTGCGCGCCGGCAGTTGCTTCACGCGCAGCGCGTCCGGCCACGGGATGCGCACGTCGCGTCGATCGGCGAGATCGACCGAGAGCCGCACGTTGCCACCGCCTTCGGACGGCGACGGCAACAGTCGGTGCGGGTCGTCGCGCTCGCGGGTATCGAGGTGAAGGCGCAGCCGGGTGCGCTGCGGCGCGTCCAGCGTCGGCGCATGGCGCCACTGGTCCGCGCCCATCACCTGGTAGTTGACGCGATCCATCAGCAGAGAAGGCTTGTTCGCGCCTTTCAGGATGTGGTCGAGCCATTGGTAGCGCAGATCGGGCAGGTCGACGCGTGCGACGGGGTCGAGCGTGTAGCCGCGCAGCGTCGGCGCCGTGCCGCGCCGGATCGAGGCCGCGTCGTAGGGGCCGAGCAGCAGCGTCGTGTCGGCCTGCGGCCGGTTGCGAAGATGCTCGTGGTGGAAGTAGAGCGCGCCGGCATCGGCGCCGTAGTAGCCGGCAAAGCTGAGCACCGGAATGTCGATTCGCGCAAACTGCTCCGCCGACGGCAAGAACTTCTGCCAGTAGCGATCGTGGCTCGGGTGCGTCAGCCAGGTTCGGACCAGCCTGCTGCGCTTGCCCAGCAGGACGCGGTCTATGTCCCAGTAGGGGCGATTGCCACGGTGCCAGCGTGCGTCGAGTGCCTGCCACATCGTGTCCGGGTCCGCGTCGGCGTCGACGCCGGCCCGCAGGGGCTCGGCAGTCGCGTGCTCCTGCGCCCAGCGGACCATGGCGTTGCGGAAGATTTGTCCGGCCATCGGGAAGTCGATGCCCGGCGCCATCGGCGCGATCGTGGCAATGGCCTTGAGGGCAGCAGGTCTCCTGCGAGCGGCGGCCCAGGCGGCGTAGCCGGAGTAGCCGTCGCCGAGCATGGCGACGCGGCCGTCGCTCCACGCCTGCCGGGCAATCCAGTCGATGACGGCGGCGGCGTCTTCGCCGTCGCGAACGAACGGCCACACGGCGCCCTTGCCGTCGGGCGTGCGTCCGCGCACGTACGCCGTGACGCCGACGTAGCCTTTGGCGGCACTGTGCTGTGCGTCGTCCTCGGCGGGATCGAGCGTGAAGCGCAGCAGCGTCGGCAGGGCTGCCAGTGCGTCGTTTGCGCGGCCGGGCCGAACCAGGCGCGCATGGATGACTCCCCCGCGCACGGGAATCCTGATGTCAGCCTCCGCCACGTAGCGGTTGCGGTTTTCCGCCGCGAACAATTCGGGCAGCAGCGCATTGAAGCTGCGACGCGACTGGTACGAAAGCCAGGTTCGCACGAGCGCCAGCGCATCGGCCTGCGGGAGGCTGCCCTTCGCGCGCCAGAGATCGAAAGCCTGGCGCAGCGGCTCTCTGTACACCGCCGGCGGGATTTCGAGCCGCGCCATGATGGCCTGGGCTTGCGCGTTGTCGAGCGGCGACACCAGTTCCTGGAACGAGCGCGCGTAGGCTTCGGAGAAGCCGAGGCGCCCGTCCGCTTCGAGCATGCGCGCACGCGCATAGATACCGTCGAGTATCGCCCGCTGGACCAGGTCGTCGAACGGCTTGCCCTGGCGGCGGCTGCGCAGCGAGCCGCTGCTGTCGTAGGCTGCACGGTAGGCGCCGCTGACGATCTGCAGGGCGGTCAGGTTGGCCAGGAAGACATCGGTGTCCGCCTCCTGGTACACCGGCAAGATGCGCTCGGCCAGATCCCGCATCAGGTCCGCCGCGGTGGCATCGTCAGGATCGCGCGGTGGCCGGAAGCCGAAATCGGCCGCCCAGGCCCAGGTCGGCCACGCGGGCAGCGCAAGAATCAGCCGCATGAGGGCGCGACGCGCACGACTGACGGTTGACCCGGGGTGTCTCATGGTCGCTGCTCCTCGGGTGCGGCGTTCGGCGCCTTGACCAGATGCACCACCCGCGTGAACAGCCGGTCGTGCGCTCCTCCAGCCGAGCCTATGTGAACAATGCCCGTGTGCTTGAGCTTGCCCAGTGCGTCGATGATGAGTTCGAGCGTGTCGTCGTCGAACGCGCTGAAGGCTTCGTCCATCACCAGCCAGGGCGGCGCCTGCAGCACCACGCGGGCGAAGCCCAGCCGCAACTGCTCGTCCATGCTGAGTTCGCTCTCCCAGCGACCCGTCTTGTTCAGCAACTGTTCCAGGCGCTGGAGGCCCACACTCGCCAGCGCGGCCACCATGGCTTCTCTCGGGTAGCTCGATGGCTCCATCGCATACGACAACACTTCGGCCAGCGTGCCGCGGGGAATGTAGGGCGTGCCGCGCGGCATGTAGTGGATCGTCTCGCCGACGGGCCGGCGCACGGTGCCGCAGCCCCAGGGCCAGAGGCCCGCGAGCGCCCGGAACAGCAAGGTCTTCTCCGTGCCCGGTGTGCCGAGGATCAGGACGCACTGGCCGCGGTGCACGACGAGACTGGGGTCGTCCAGCTGATCGTGGCCGCTCCAGGAGCGAACCTCGAGCGCTTCGATCGCGAGCGTCCCAGCTTCGCTCTCTTCGTAGGCGATGCGGCTGCCACCTGCCTGTGCCTCCAGATCGGAGGCCAGCATCCGGCGCAGGTCGGTGACACGCAGCAGCGTGGCGCGCCAGTCGGCAATGATGCTGAAGTTGTCGACGAACCAGCGCAGCGACGACTGCGCCTGCGTGAAGGCCGCGGCAGCCATCATCAAGCCGCCGAACGAAACCTTCCCCGAGAAGTAGAGGGGGGCGGCCACCAGCGTCGGCGCGATGATGGTGACCCAGCCGAAGCCTGCGGTGACCCAGGTCAGGTTGGTCAACCCGAGCACCACGCGCGACGTGGCGCGCAAGACGTCGCCGAAATGCATGGCGACGCGACGCTTCTCGTCGGCCTCGCCACCAGCCAGGGAGATGCCGTCCAGATGCTCGTTGATGCGCGTCAGCGAGAAGCGCAATTCGCCTTCACGCGCGTAGCGCTCGGCGTTGCGCGAGATCAGGCCGTTGCCGACCCAGTAGGTGAGCAGCGAGCCGGCGATCGCATAGGCAATTGCCGCCCACAACATGAAGCCCGGCAACACGTGGTCCTCGCCGTTGAAGAAGAGGCTGAAGTCCTTGGAGATGACCCACAGCACGCTCGCAAAGCTGCCGAACAGCATCGCTGCCTGCAACAGACCCACGCCGAGGGTGACCGACAGATCGCACAGCTTCAGCGTGTCGTCGTGCATGCGCTGATCCGGATGGGCCCCCATCGGGCCGCTGGCCTGGAGCCAGAAAGCCCGGCGCGGCTGCAGCCACAGCCCCACGAGGTCATTGACCACGGCCTCGCGCAGCTTCAACTGCAAGGTTTCGCCCAGCCACCTCTGTGCGACGTTCAAGACCAGCAGCACGCCCGCAATGATGGCGAAGACGCCTACCTGCACGACGAATTCGCTCAGGTCGCGACGCGAGATCGCATCGTAGAACGGCTTGTTCCAGCTATTGAGCTCAATCTGCCCATACGCCGTGAGCGCGACGACCACTACGATCGCGCCCATCAGCACGACAAGCGTTTTCGCGACCGGGGACACTCGCAAGGCGCCGAGCAACTCGCGGACCTGACGGAAGACACCGGCTCTTGCAGCCGGCTCGACACGGTTCTCAGGCCTCGCGCTCATCGCTACTGCGGCGCCTGACAAGCGGCGGCCGCGATGCGGCGCGCCGAGACACACGAAATGAAGGCGGCGTGGCTCCATGCCAGTTGCTTCGCCGAGGTCTGCGCGCCGCTGCGCTGGTCGAACTGTTCCGACAGATCACCACCGGCCGGCGTGTACGCGCGTACGGTGGCGAGGTAGGCGTCGCCGCGCCCCATCCACTGGTTCCAATGGCGTGCATCGCCGCCCATCGCCGCGGCGCGGAAACAGAACTCGGCGGCGCCGAGTGTCGAGAAAAAGTACGCACCACCCGAGTAGTACACGTCGCCGGCATACCGACCCATCGCCGCGCCACGGCCTGTGGCACGGCCGTGGTTGATCGGATAGGCTGCATCGAACAGCGCGTCGAGTCGCGCCAGCGTGGCCTGCATGCGCGGATCGGCCGGGCCATGCGCGGCCTCGGTGCCGAGGCTGTGGATTGCCGACAGGATCACCGCGATGTCCAGCGCCTTCGCACTGGGCTGGCCGTCCACTAGCACGCGTGAACGGTAGTAGCCGCGCGTCGAGTCGCGTTCGTCTCGCTCGTCTACCCAGTAGTCGTCGAGCAGGCGCTGCACGGCCCGCGACTCCTCCCGGCAGCGCTGCGCCAGCGCCGCGTCGCCCAAGCCCTCCAGCCATGCCGCGCCTTCGGCCAGCGCGGCCCCTGCGACGCGCAGTGTGTAGTAGTGGTGGCCGAGCTCTTCCTCCCAGATGTCGTACGACGGCTCGCGCCAGTGACGCAGCGTGAAGTCGATGTCGAAGCGAATCAGCGGCGTGACCTCCGCCAGCAGGGCCGCGTCGAGGTGCCCGCCGGCCGCCCAGCGCAGCAGCGCCAGCGCGCGCAATGGCGGCCCGTCGTGCTGGGGGCGCGCCCATCGGAGGACGTCGAGCGTACCGTCGGGGTTCACTCTCGTTTCGGCGACGACGGCATCGCCGTGGACGCTCGCGAGGTCATGGTCTTCGCGCAGGTACTGCAGGAGTTCGGGGGCCACGCGCGCTCTGCGGCTCTGCTCCGCGGGAACCGCGCGGCCGTCGAGCCCGTTCACGGCAAGGCTGAAGCGGGTGAAATCGCGCAGATGCTGCAGGGCTTCGTCGCCGATGCGTCCGTCGACGTAGAGCAGGCGCAATGCATCGATGACGACAGCAGAGTCCCGGAACCAATGAAAGAAGTAGTCCGGGTCCGGGTCGTAGTTGCCGAGTACGGGCGAGGCAATGATGGCGCCGGCGACCGGCCGTATGGTCTGACCGAAGCCGGGGCGATGCTTGACGATAGACACCGGCGAGATGCAGGGCAGCATCGCGCTCGCCGAATGGGACAGCTGTCTTTCGAGCCATGACTCGAAAGCCGGGTCTTGCTGGCTCGCCACGCTGAAGGTCACGGTGCAGGCGACTCGAGGTGCGGGCTGCTGAAGTCCAGGGCGCGCAGCCCGGCCTGCACTTCGGGCACGCTCATGAACAGTTTCCACAGAAGGCCCGTGCGATGGTTCTCCATCATCACGACGATCGGGCCCTGGTCGATGGCGAGATATGTCTCTGCGAACCAACCGCGCCGTTCGCAGAACGCATCGATGAAGCCGTAGTCCTTCCACAAGCGCGTGCCATGCACGGTGAGGAAATGCCGCAGAACCTGCATCACCTCGGTGGGCGCATACGGCAGGCTGGCCAGCGCGGCCGTCGGCGAAATGGTGCCGTTGTCGATGTCCGGGGCGTGCGCGAGGTAGCCGTCGGGGTCGTCGCTGGCGGTCAGGCCCCAGCACGATTCACCGTAGCCCGGGTGGCCATGAGGATTGGCGATGCAGTGCGCACGGTTGATCTGCAGGTGGCGGCAGTTGAGGTCCCAGTAGTCGGCGTAGCGATCCTTCAGGCCGTGCGGATCGAGGCCGCAGAACGAGTAGTGCGTGAAGAACAGCGGGCCGCCGTACGGCATGCCCAGCGGTATCTCGATGCCGTAGTACGACCGGCCGTTGAGGAAACCGGCCCCCGCCGCAAAGCCGCGGTGGTACACCCGCGGATCTATCGCATGGCGCGGCGCGGCCGCTGCCAGCAGGTAGGTGATGAGGCACTCGTTCCAGCCGCGCACTTCATGGTTCATCGCCCAGCCGTGGTTCGGGCTCCAGTGCCAATACAACACGTCCCGCCCGCCCTGGGTGAACCAGTTCCATTCGACGTCGTGCCACAGCGTGTCGATGTCGCTGCGCAACCGGCGCGCCGCGGCCGTGTCCTCGCTGAAATACTGGCGCGCACAGAGCAGGCCCATGCAGAGGAACGAGGTCTCGACCAGATCGCCCGCGTCGTCCTTGGGGCTCATCGGGATCGTCGCGCCGCTCGCTGCGTCCATGAAGTGGGGGAAGGCGCCGTGGTAGCGCCTGGCGCGAAAGAGGGCGTCCCGCATGCGCCCCAGGCGCTCCAGCGCTGCGTCCCGCGTGACCCAGCCGCGCTCCACCGCGACGATCATGGCCATGATGCCGAAGCCCGTGCCGCCGATCGCGATCCTGTCATCGGGCAGGTCTTCGCCCGTGGCGCCGACGAGCGTGCGGCGGTCGAGCGCCAGGCCGCTGTCGGCATCCGCACCGTCCCAGAAATAGCGGAAGGTCTGCCGCTGCACGGCGTCGATCAAGGCTTCATCGGGCAGGGCTGCCAGTGCCCTCGGGTTCCTGTCATCCATCAACACGAACGGTTCCTTTCGTTGTTGTCCCGGGTGTCACGTTTGGTTTCACCGAATCATCGGCGACGCCACGCGGCTGAGAGCTCTTCGCCCGCAGCATGCCATCATTAGGCCCCCTGGGTTCTATTCGAAATCCCTGATGAGTCGCATCGATACTCTCATGGCCCGGATGACGCTAGCCGAAAAGCTGGGTCAACTGACGATGACTGCCTCCGGCTACACGGTCACCGGGCCGGTGCTCGCGGGAGACTCCACGCAGTCGATCATCGACGGCACCGTCGGCAATCTGCTGAACATGGTCGGCGCCGGCCACACGCACGAGATGCAGCGACTGGCCGTCGAGAAGTCACGGCTCGGCATTCCGCTGCTGATTGGCCTGGACATCATTCATGGCCATCGCACGCTCTTTCCGATCCCGCTTGCGGAGGCCGGCACCTTCGACGAAGACCTCTGGGAGCGCACGGCGCGGGAGGCTGCACGCGAAGGCGCTGCCGACGGCCTGGCGATGACTTTTGCGCCGATGCTCGATGTATCGCGCGATCCCCGCTGGGGCCGTACCGCGGAAGGACCCGGCGAAGACCCTTGGCTTAACGCACGCATCGCGCAGGCCAAGGTGCGCGGCTTCCAGGGGGCAGACCTTTCATCGGCCGATTCGCTGGCGGCCTGTGCGAAGCATTTCGTCGCGTACGGCGCAGTCACCGCGGGGCGGGAGTACGCCGCCGTGGACATCTCCGAGCGCACCTTGCACGAGGTGCATCTGCCGGGCTTCGCAGCAGCGGTGCGCGCCGGCGTTGCGACGCTGATGCCCGCCTTCACCGATCTCAACGGCGTGCCGATGACTGCGCACATCCCCTTGCTGCGCGACTGGCTGCGCGGCGAGATGGGCTGGGACGGCGTCATCGTCAGCGACTACAACGCAATCGCGGAATTGATCAAGCACGGCGTCGCGGCCGATCTCGTCGATGCCGCAGTACTGGCGCTGAAGGCCGGCGTCGACATCGACATGATGGCCGACGCGTATCGCAAGGGCCTGCCCATCGCGCTCGCGCAGGGACGGGTGACGATCGAAGAGATCGACGCGAGCGTGCGCCGCGTGCTGCAACTCAAGGAGCAGCTCGGCCTGTTCGACGACCCTTACCGCCGCGGCGCGACACCCGAACTCGCGGCGGTTGTTGCCGAGCGGCACGCGGTGGCGCGCGACGCCGCGCGCAAGGCCATCGTCATGCTGAAGAACGAGCGGGACACCCTGCCTTTGCCTGCTGCGGCGAAGGCACTGTGCGTCATCGGCCCGCTGGCCGACGCAAGCACCGAGATGAAAGGCCCGTGGTGGGGTGCCGGCGAACACGAGCCGGCCGCGAGCGTGCTTGCCGGCTTGCGTGCCGCGCTGCCGCAGACCGACATACGCCATGCACCCGGCGTTGCCATCGAGAGTGATGACGACAGCGGCATCGAAGCTGCTGTTGCGCTGTGCGATGGCGTCGACGCCGTCCTGCTGTGCCTGGGCGAGCGTGCCACCATGAGTGGCGAGGCCGCGAGCCGCGCCACGCCCGCGCTTCCCGGGCTACAACAGGCGCTGGCCGAAGCGGTGACGGCACGTGCACACGCGCTCGGCATCCCCGTCGTCGCAATCTTGTTCTCGGGCCGTTCGCTCGTCGTCCCCTGGCTGGCCGAACACGCCGATGCGCTGCTGGCTGCGTGGTTCCTCGGCATCGAAGCCGGCCATGCGATCGCCGACGTAGTCACGGGCCAGGCAACGCCAAGTGGCCGCACGCCGATGAGCTGGCCGCGCGCCGTCGGGCAGCTGCCGATCTACTTCGGCCAGCGTCCCACCGGCCGGCCGATGAATCCCGCCGACTACTTCACGAGCAGGTACCAGGACGTCGAAAATTCGCCGCTGTATGCCTTCGGCCACGGCTTGACCTTCGGCCGGTTTGTCTACGACGAGCTTCAGGTAGAGCCGCGACGCGTGCGCGAGCAGGACGCGCTGAAGATCAGCGTCAGGCTGCGCAACGTTGGTGCACGCGAGGCTGAAGAAACTGTCTTCCTGTTCGTTCGCGGCAAGCTAGGCCGTGTCACCCGGCCGTTGCTGGAACTCAAGGGCTACGCGAAGCTGCGATTGATGCCGGGCGAAGCCGGCTTGGTGAACCTGGAACTGCCGGCGGCCGAGTTGCGCTACCTCGGGCCGGACCTGCAGCCCTTGTTCGAGGCGGGCGAAGTCGAAATCTTCGTCGGGCCGAGTGCTGAGCAAACAGGGTTGTTGCGGCAGACCATTGAATTGTGCTGAAGCCCTAGGGCGTAGGGGCATGCCGTTACCCGTGGCTATACTGCACCGGTCACGTCAAAAAGAGGCGTGATCGGGATTGGACTCCCGTGCAATCACTGCGACGCAAGCCGCAGTTTCCCCGCAGGGTCTGCGGCTTTGTCGTTCGTGCTTCCAGTTTTGGCGGCTCGATGGGCGGGCGCGAGCCCGGCCGGTTTCACGCAAGTGGTTGCCCGGTAGTCCAACCCGTCGAGCTGCCGCCCCCGCTTGGACTCGGGTGCGGCGGTTTCAGCAAACCGCAATCACTTGGAGGCCATTCATGGCTGCATCCGCTCGCGCGTCCGTGCACGTTCACTCACTTCCCGAATCTTCTGAAGCCGCTAGCGTTGAATCGCTTGCGCTTCAGGCATGCGATGACATCGACAGCCTTCACGCTGTGCATCGTGCCTATGCGTGTCTTGAAAAACTCATCGTCCCGCAACGCGTGAACGACACGGAAGAGGTCTATCCGACGCGCGCTGAACTCGGTGCTCTGGTGCGATTGGTCAATGAAGAACTGCAGCAGCGTATCGAAGCGGCTGAGGCCACGATTCAGTCGTGGCGAGCTGCCGTAGGCGAGGGCGGTGCGCAATGAAAAGCTCGCGTCAACTATGGCAGTCGACTTTGGGCCTCTTCGCCCCGGCCTTGCGCGAGGCTACAGTCGACGGGCAGCGGAAGTTGCCTTTCCAGCCGGTGATGGACCAGATCATCCAGCAATGAGTAATCAAGAAAAGCCTAGAAGCGAATCGACTGCCTTCGAGCGCATTGGCGGAAAGATAGTGCTGCTTGCACTTGCTGCGCTTTCGAGCGGTGAGGGCTTCGTTGCGTTGCTAACGGGTCGTCTTGCTGAACGAGGACCACGTAGTGCCCCGCTTCGTGTTTCGGAGTTGAGCGGACTTGCGGCGTATGCCGGAGGCGTATTTCTCATACTCGTTGGAATCACGCTCGTCGTGCTTGCCTTTAGAGGGCTACGTTCTCAAAGAGTATTGAAGGTTTTGCTTGCCGTTGACGTACTGGCATTCGTCGCCGCTGTCGCGACTCGCCTCCAGTACTGAATGTCTGCTTCGGTCCCCTTTGCGCAGGCCGCATGTAAGGCTACAGTCGGCCAGGAGCGGTCACTCATTCAAAGCCGTTGGAAAAGCTTGAAACAGCGATTCACAACGCACACCGCATATAAATTCACCAGCTTAACTATTCCTAGCAGAGGAAGCAAACAGCATGTTTTTGCTTGATGCATCAAACAAAGCGACCATCAGCGAACACTTTAGAAGAAACAAGGCCTTCTCGTGGTCTGAGGAGTTTTTCCTCTCAGCAATCGATGCCGACAAGTCGAAGTATGACGTTCTCTGGGCGGTGATTGCATTGCGTGATTGCGGTACTCGGAAGAGCCTGCCAGCGTTAAAAGCTCTATCCAAGTACCCAAAGCAAGATGTCAGGGACAGTGCAGTCCTGACGATTGCGCAAATAGCCGGCGCAGCGGAGACGCCTTACTTTGTAAAGATCCTTGAAGATCCACTGAGCGGCCGCAACAAGGTCTATGCGCTGTGGGCCATCGGCGTATCAGGTGACGAGCGCGCGTTAGCGTCAGTTGAGCAATATGTTCGAAAGAACAAAAAGAAGCTACAGACTGAAGACTTGGACCCTAGAGCGCAGGAGGAAGTGCTTGCGTTCCTCTATCGGGTGGATGCTTCGAGCCTGCTGCAAGAGTTTTCCTTCCTAGTCCCGCCGTTGGCTCGTTTAACGCCGTTGGCGCTGCACAACTTTCTGCAGCGCGTTCCTGGAATGAGGGCTTCGATTGAAGCCGAGCTTGGAAAATTCGTTCCAGCTGAAATCCCAAAGAATGACTCGTCACTGGCTTAACCGCGCCTGGACGCTGCGCTCGCTGCTTGCGGACCTCTTTGCCCTGAAAATCTAGTGCGACCTTGAGCCAAAAAACATCCGACGGCCAACGGCCAATAGCCGTCACTCATGCCAGAGACTCAACTTAAATGAATACGGGCGAGATTGCACTCAAGATCACTAATCACGAGAGCGTTGAAAGCCTGATTGGCTTCGCGTCATCGTGGTTGGTCGATCTAGGCTTCGTATCGCACGCCGGGCCAACTTGTGCGCTGCTGATGCCAGACGACCCTGAAGAGATCGACCTGCATGACCAGGAGCAATTCAACTGGTTTCGAGCCTCAGTGGTCGAGTCTCTGCACGTGGCGGGGCTGGCCGGAGTCTGCGTGGCTGCAGGGCCAACTGACCCTGCAGCGGAAGACGTCCGCCGACTCTGAGTGCATTTGGCTTCGAGCAACCGTAGTGCCGCAGGCGAGGCAGAATTCGGCCGGAAGCGGACTCTTACCAACCGAGCCACATCTGTTCATGACCAGCTACGTCCTCGCCCTCGATCTCGAAGGCACCTTGATCTCGAATGCGATGAGCCAGATCCCTCGACCGGGTCTGGCAAACTTCCTGACGCGTTGCGCTGAAATTTTTCCCCGCATCGTCATGTTCACCACCGTCAAGGAAGATCGATTCAGAAGGATCGCGCGCTTGCTGGTGGACGAAAAGGTCGCACCCGATTGGTTTGCGGATGTCGAGTACGTCACATGGAACGGGGAGACAAAGGACCTCCGATTTGTGCCCGGCGTGCAACCGCACCAGGTGTTGCTTGTGGACGATTTTGAGAAGTACGTGCATCCGGGCCAGGAAGCTCAGTGGCTGCAGATCGAGTACTTCGACTATCCCTATAGTTCGGCAGATACCGGCCTTACCAAGATGCTTCAAGTTCTGGTGGCGCGTGCTTGATTTCCGACTTGGTTCAGTACGGTCGCGGCGAGAATCGGTTAAGGGCCTTTTCGCCGGCAGTGCGACCGGCTACAGCCGGCCAGGAGCGGACCGTCGCACCGCATGGTGTCCTCGCAGCGCGCAATCTTTTGGGAGAGAAATGCTGATGAATCGCTTCTTGGTGACTCATAACTACGGAATGGGCGCGTTGTACTGGTGGATCGAGGCTCCGTCTTCAGACGCGATCATTCAACGCTATGCAGAAGTTGAAGTCGTTGACTTGAGTGGGATCGACCCAACTCGATTCACTGATATCGCATCGCTTAGCATCGGCGACCCTGCACCTCCTGGTCTTGCTGGGCTGGAAGATCAACGCCGTATTCAACGAGGTAAGCCTGGCTATGGAGTGCTAGTGGGGCGTGGCAAGGTCTATTTGAGACAAGACTATCTCGAAGAACGTGAGACCTATCTCGTCGAGTACGACGAGAACGGATACCGGACCCGTCAGATCATGCAATCTGCCGATGGCAGTTTGGAAAGAAGCGGTCCCGAGGATTGGCTCTTCAATCCACCTGAGGACCTTTGGAATCCAGATCTTGCATCTTGCGAAATCCCCCGTGAAGAGTTCGATTCCCTATGGGCCCGCGCTCACGACGGGAATTGAGAATGTTTGCTGTCGTCTGGTGCGCCCATAGTTGCCCAGTTCTAGCCACCGCCGCCATGGCACAGTTCGGCCAGTTGCGGTCCTTCGTCACGAGCTCCTGGTTCGCGAACACCCCAAGCTCGGTGCACGGCAGCGAGCGTCGGCCAAACAACAGGCGTACGCAGCGGATGAGATCCAGCAGATCCTCATGAACCGCGGCTACTGATGCGTGTGTCCCGACCACAAGGGGCAACAGTGGATCATTTCCCTGCCTGATGCTGTGCGACGGCCTTGGCATCAGTGCGTTCGGCAAACAGGTATTCGAGCTTGCAGGAGCCAAATTCGCGCTCGAGCTCCCGCTGGCGGACCGGGTGGTTTCCGAACCGAAAACTGCTTGTGGAGTCGGCCGAAGTGGGGATGCGATACACGCCGTAGCTCCGAGGCGACGTGAGCCGCCCATTCGGCCGCACGCTGGAGGGGCTAATGGCGCGAGTAATGATGTGCTCGATCGACGTCATGGTGAGCAGAATGCACGATCAGCAGGGATGCGCCAAGGGACAAATGTCCCAAATCTGGCTAGGTGGAGCCTCCTCTGCTTTCAGCGATGCCTACAATTTTGCCTGGGCGACATAAGCGCCGTTCTGGCGGTGGAGAGGAGTCGCCGGCTAGCTGGCTTGGGGGCTATGCGGTACTTGAAATTCGTTCGTCGCGATGACGAAACGACGCCGACGACTAAAAGTTGCGAGCGAAGGCTCTCTGACGGCCTCACCCGACCTCCCAGCATATCGACCTGAAACAACTACTGACCATGGCAATTGTTGAAATTACCGGATGGCGACCCGGTTTTTTGAAGGTCTCTTGCACGACGACCTTGCGAGCCGTTGCGGGCCTGGGTTTGGCGGAGGCTAAAGCCGTTACCGATGGGGTGCTCAGAGATGAACCTCAGCGAGTCCAAGTTCCCGATGCGAAAGCGCATCAATTCGTGCTCGCTCTTCGAGAACTAGGGGCATCAGCAGACGTTGTCGAAGGAAATGGCGACTCGACATCGACCTAGAACTGCATCGCGCAAATTGAACGCCCGCTTCGGAGAAAACTGTACAGCCGGTTAGGGCCCAACACGGCCGTACGTTTTTCTCCGAAGCCGTCATTCAAGAACGTATAGATGCGGTTTAAGCCAAAACCATACTGCTGCGCCCACGGCCAGCCACAGGACCGCGACGAGGAGTGCGCCGGCCCTGCTGCTTGGCTTCGAGCCCTTCGTCTGCATCCACTCGTCTGCTTGGCTGCGACATTCCGCGAGGACTTCAGGCGGCAGCAGCCTGATGGTCAGCCAGATTAAGACGGGAAGTAGCAGAACGTCATCGACGTAACCCAGCACGGGGATAAAGTCTGGAATCAGGTCAATGGGACTCAGCGCATAGGCCACCACAAAAACACCCAATGCCTTCGCGTACCAAGGCGTTCGAGGATTTTTGCCTGCAAACCAAAGCGTCACGCCGTCGCGTTTGATTCGCTTGGCCCAAGTCTTCAAGTTGTCGCTGATTCGCATGGGCGCAAGCATGCCAGGGTCACGTGGCCGAACTCTGCCCCGCGGCTTCGAAGGACTGCTGATCGCCGATAGTACCCGTTCGCACACACCCTATCGAACAACAGCGACGAGCCTGAAGCGGGGGCGGAGCCTGATCTCAAACGACCGTTCTTGGTACTGACGTCCACAATTGGCAAAGCCTCATCCAAAACCCATCCAGCCGCGTACACGCACCCACGGCACACACTCCGAAGTGCCCCCAACGAGGAAACCGCACATGCCGCAGGACATCGCATTCGCCATCCGCTGGGTCGAAAAGGGCCTGGTGCCCGACACCGTCGTCCGCCAGGGCATCCGCCGCCTGCTGAAAGACCGGCTCGCCGAACTGCACGCCGGCAACGCCCTGGCCGTGGCCGATCTGACGCAAGACTTCGTCGCCCGTATGGCCGCTGAGAACCTGGCACCCCTGCCCGAGAAAGCCAACGAACAGCACTACGAAGTCCCCGCCGCCTTCTTCGCTGAGGTGCTGGGCAATCACCGCAAGTACAGCAGCTGCTACTGGCCCGAGGGCACCCGCACGCTGGAAGATGCCGAGTCCGCCGCGCTGGCTGCCACCTGCGAGCGCGCCGGCCTGGGTACGGGGCAAGACGTGCTGGAGCTGGGCTGTGGCTGGGGTTCGCTCACGCTGTGGATGGCCGAGCGCTATCCGGGCAGCCGGATCACGGCGCTGTCGAATTCGAATTCGCAGCGCGAGTACATCGAGACGCAGGCGGCGCAGCGGGGGCTGGGCAACGTGCGCGTGCTGACGCGCGACATCAACGTCTTCGACACCGACGAGCGATTCGACCGGGTGGTGTCCGTCGAGATGTTCGAGCACCTGCGCAACTGGCCGCAGGCGTTTGCCAATGTGGCGCGCTGGCTCAAGCCTGGAGGGCGCTTCTTCATGCATGTGTTTGCCCATCGTGAGGCGCCGTACCCTTTCGAGGTGCGCGACCCGAGCGACTGGATGAGCAAGTATTTTTTCTCCGGCGGCATGATGCCCAGCGACGACTTGGCGCTGCACTGCCAGGACGACTTGCGGCTGCTGCGCCGCTGGCGCTGGGAAGGCAGTCATTACCAGCGCACGGCCGAGGCCTGGCTGCGCAACATGGACGAGCGACGTGATGCGCTGCGTCCGCTGTTCCAGGCCACGTACGGCGCCGAGGCCAATGTGTGGTGGACGCGCTGGCGGCTGTTCTTCATGTCGGTGGCGGAGCTGTTCGGCTTCGACCATGGGCAGCGTTGGTGGGTGAGCCACTATCTGTTCGAGCGCAGGGCATGAGTGGCGTAACGGAAGTAGCGATTGCGGGCCTGGCATGGACCGTATCGCTGGCGCTGCTGACGTGGGTGGTGAGCCTCGTGCGGCACGACGCGAGCCTTGTCGATCGCATGTGGCCGGTCTTCATCGTGGGCGCGGGCCTCGTGTATTTCGCGCTGCTGCCTGTGCAGACGGTGCGTGGGCTGTGGATGGCGGTGCTTGGCGCAGCGTGGGCTGTGCGGCTGTGCCTGTACATCACCTGGCGCAACTGGGGCCACGGCGAAGACCGGCGCTATCAGGCGATTCGCGCACGCAACCAGCCGAACTTCGGCTTCAGGAGCCTGTATCTCGTGTTCGCCCTGCAGGCGGTGCTGGCGTGGATCGTCTCCGCGCCTTTTCTGCCGGGCATGTTGGCGGCACGACCGCTGGGCGTGCTCGATGTGTTGGGCGTGGCACTGGCGCTGTTCGGCATCTTCTTCGAGGCCATTGGCGATGCGCAGATGGCGCGCTTCAGGGCCGACCCGAAGAATGCGGGCCAAGTGATGGACCGCGGCCTGTGGCGCTACACACGGCACCCTAACTACTTCGGTGAGGCCTGCGTCTGGTGGGGCATCTGGCTGATGGCCATGGGCGGGGCAGGGTGGAGCGGCGCGTGGAGCGTGGTGTCGCCGCTGCTCATGACGTGGCTGCTGCTCAAGGTTTCGGGCGTGCGCATGCTCGAGGCCGACATCGGCGAGCGTCGCCCCGCATACCGCGAGTACATCGCGCGCACCAATGCCTTTGTTCCGGGGCCGGTGCGGCGGTGGCACTATCCGGATCAGTGAAGCCCTCGTTCAAAAGTCTGCTGATGCGCATCGTCCTCTGGAGCACGGCAATCGTCGTGCTGGTCGTCCTCGTGGGCGTGGTGTACGAGCAGGTCGGCCGATACCGTGCGGCGCGCGACTTTCCCGCGCCGGGGAAGATGGTCGACATCGGCGGGCGAAAGATCCAGCTGGATTGCCGGGGCTCGGGCTCGCCCACCGTCGTGTTCGAGGCGGGGCTGAGCGTCGACGGTTCGTTGAGCTGGTCGGCCGTGCAGTCGAAGATCGCGGCACACACGCGTGCGTGCTCGTACAGCCGCGCGGGTTTGATGTGGAGTGACGCTTCGGATGCGCCCTATAGCGCCAGGCAGGTGGCACAAGACCTTCACGAAGCGTTGACCCGCGCGGGCGAGCACGGCCCCTTCGTGCTGGTCGGCCAGTCGCTGGGCGGTCTTTATGCGACGAGCTTCACGAAGTACTTCGGCGCTGAGGTGGCGGGGCTGGTTCTTGTCGACCCATCGCATCCGGACCAGGTCGCGCGTGTCGCGGCTTTCATGACGGAGACGCGGTCGCTGCGCTCTCGCATCGCCGTGTGGCTTGCGTGGTCCGGCCTGTTGCGCGCGGCGGCCCCCTCGCTCTTGCCGCAGGCTCCGAACCAGACGGCGCGCGATGCGCAGGCGGTTCACGCCTTTGCGCCGAAGTCGATGGTCACGCAGCTGGCGGAGAGCGATGCGACCGATGCGTCGCTCGCCGAGGCCGGTGCCTTCCGGAATCTGGGCAACCGGCCGCTGGTGGTGCTCACCGCGATGGCGCCTTACACCGAAGCGGAACTCCGGGGAATGAAGATCACGCCTGAGCAGGGCAAGCAGGTGCAGGCCATCTGGGAGAAGCTGCACGAGGACATGGCGACATGGTCCTCGCGAAGCACGCACCGGCTGTTGCCGAACGCCGGGCACGACATCCAGTTCGACGACCCGGCTGCGGTGATCGACGCGGTGCTGTCCGTCGTCGAAACGGTCCGTGCGGACCGCGACAACGGGTCGCACTGACGCTACGCCTCACCAGCGGATCTTCACGCCCACGCTGCCGTTGACTCCGCTCTTCGTGCGCGTCGCGCCGCCCGAGTCCCACAGTTTGCCCAGTTCCGCATACACGCTCGTGCTTTGCGTCAGCTGCAGCGTGGCGCCTACCGCGAGCTCGGTGCTCGTGCCGCCTGTGCGTGTGGCAATGTCGGTGTACGCGGCCGGGCCGATGAAGCGGCTGACATCTGTGCCGCTGCTGCTGCGGTAGACATTGGCTCGCACATAGGGCTGCAGCAGGCCGGCGGAAGTGGCGATCTCGCCCTTGACTCGCACGCCCGCGCGCGCCAGCCAGCCGTTGTGGCTGTCTTGTTGCACCAGGGCGCCCGTGATGCTGCCGTCGTCGAGGTTCACGCGCTGATGCACCAACTGCAACTGGGGCTCGATGGTCCAGCCCGGGGCGATGTTGAAGGCCTGGCCCACCTCGATGGAGGCCAGCAGGCTGCTGCCCTTGCCGGAGCTGCCGAAGCCCAGCGTGGGCGACACGGTGTAGCGGTGGCGCCCGGCCTGCAGCACGCCGTCGACGTACAGGCCGCTGTCGTTCTTCCAGGTGGCGTAGGCGCCCAGGTACTGGCTGCGCAGGTCGTTGGAGCCGGCTGCGTAGTTCACGATGCCGCGCGCGAAGCCTGTCACGCTCATGTCGCCGTCGAGCTGGCCGACGTAGACGCCGGCGCGCCAGTTGGCATCGGCCCACAGGTCGGTGCCGGCCTGGAAGCCCGTGAGGCGCCCCTTGCTGGTGGGGCTGACGGTGCCGCTCTGGCTGATGGTGCGGTCGGTGCTGATGATGCGGGCCCAGGCCTGGCGGTAGCCCTGGTCTGGCGTGGCGGTGTTGGCGCCGGTCGGGCCGTCGTCGCCGACGCGCTGATGCATGTTGCCGAGCATCGCCAGGTTGGACTGGCGGAACTGCTCGGGCAGCGCGGCGTAGAGCGGCACTTCGGTGCGGTAGGTGGGCACGGTCACGCCGCTGCCGCTTCCGCCACCGCTGGCCGGTGGAACGACGGTGGCAGTGGAGCGCAAGTACCAGTTCTCGCCCGTGCCACTTGCGTCGGCGGCGTACAGCCGGTACTCGTAGGCGCCGGCATCGACGTGGCCGCCTGCCAGGGCGAAGGCGCTCTTCGTGGTCTGTGCGGTGGTCGTCGCCCCGTTCAGCGCGCTCACGACTTCGATGCCGCTGCCGCTGGTCAGCGCGCCCAGGCCTCCGAGGTTGGTGATCTGCACGTTGGTCGTGCCGCTGGCAATGGCGGTGCTGCCGCTGAGGATCAGCCGGTCGCTTGCGCTGCTGCTGTCGCCCAGCGCCGTGCCAAGGCGCAGCGTGCCGCCGCTGCCCACCCACGGGCCGGTCACCGTGAGGGTGGTTCCGGGCACGGTGCCCACCAGCGAGACGGTGCCGCCGTTGGTCATCGACGCGATGGTCTGGCTCCGGCCGGCCAGGTCGAGCGTGGCGCCCGATGCGACCGTGAAGGCGCTGGCGCTGCTGAGTGCGTTCGCCGCACCGGCGCGCAAGGTGCCGGCGGCGACGTTGGTGGCGCCGGTGTAGATGTTGGCGCCGGCCAGGGTCAGGGTGCCTGCGCCACTCTTCACCAGGTCGCCGGCACCCGAGATCGGGCCCGACCAGCCCATGTCGTGGCCGTTGGTGTTGATGGTGCCCGTGCCGCCCAGAAGCAGGGCATTGCTCATGCTCAGGCCGTCGGCGCCGGCAATCACGCTGGCGGTGGCGCCGCTGTCGATGGCAACGGCGCCCGTCAGCGCCGCGCCGGCGTTCAGGGTCAGGCTGTTGCTGCCGCCGGTGAATTCCACGGCCGACGCACGGGTGAGGCCGTCGCCGGCCAGTCCGCCCGAGATGGCGCCGCTGTTGGCAATGGTGAGGTTGGCGCCCATCACGCCGACGCCGCCCACACCGTTAGCGCCGCTCGCGCCTCCGTTGCTGTTGGCGCCACCGGTGCTGCCGGCCCCGCCGGTGATGGTGCCGCTGTTGGTGATCGTTGCGCTGGCACCCGTGGCCCACAAGCCGATGCCGCCGTCGCCGCCGGCCCCCGGCGCACCGGTGCCGCCCGCGCCGCCGCCACCGGCTCCGCCTGCACCCCCTGCGCCACCAGTGACCGTGCCGGTGTTGGTCACCGACACCGCGCTGCCGGCCAGCGTGATGCCGTTGCCGCCGGCCCCGCCGCCGCCGCCCGATGCGTTGCTGCGCGCCGGCAGCAGTTCTGCCCCGCCGTTGCCGCCCGCACCGCCAGCGATGGTGCCGCTGTTGGTGAAGGTGAGCCCCGCCGTCGTGGCATTCAGGAAGAACCCGCCGCCGCCGCTGCCGCCGCCGCCGGCTTGCGAGAAGGCATTGCCGCCATTGCCGCCCGCGCCGCCCGTGGAACTGCCGGAGGCCGTGTAGTTGCCGGTCGGCCCGATGAGGATGGAGCCGAAGCCGCCCGCGCCGCCGCCGCCGGCAGCCCAATAACCGTTGCCGCCCAGGCCTCCGGTGCCGCCGGTGTAGCTGTTGGAAGAGGAGGCAACGGCGCTGCCGATCGACGAGCCCTGGAATCCGCCGCCACCGCCGCCGCCGTACCCGTTGCCGTTGGCTGCGTCGCCGGTCTGCGATTGGCCCGCGCCGCCGTTGTCGCCCTGCAGTACGCCGGGGCTGACGACGTTGCTGGTCGTGCCCGCCGCGCCGCCCGTGCCTGCGGTAGCGCCGGCAAAGGAGCCGATGTTGGCAGTGGAGCCCGCCGTAACGCCGGCATCGGTCGACGATCCGCCGGCTCCGCCGTTCGCACCCACCGTGGTGTCGTTGAGCCCGCCGCTGCCACCGCTGCCGTTGCTGCCGCCCGCGCCGGCGTGCAGCGAAGGGTCGCCGACGGGCTGCCCGCCAGCGCCGCCGGCCGCCATCGCCGGCCCGGCGCCCAGGAGCAGCACCGCGACGGCGACTGCCCCCAGTTCGCCCAGTCTGGCCGATCGCGCGTGGCCGCGAGATGTTTCAGGAGCGGCTACCCAAGTGCCGAGCGTTGGATTCCAGAGGGTGCGAAAAATCTTGTTCATGGCTTCAATTTGTTCGTTTGTTGTTACCTGACAGGCAGGCTCCCGTGCGCAGGTGCGCTCTCTCTTGCGTCTGCGCGTTCCGTCGTTTTCCATTTACAAGTCAAAAATGTAAGTACGCGTACACGCTGGCGATATGCCTGAAAGCGGGTACCCCCTGAGGGAGTGATAGGCGAGGAACGGGAGCACCAGGCCCGTCCCGAGGCTGCGTACTGAGGCCTACGGCACTACAGGCGCAGCGCCGTCTGACGCAGGTCTACCCTGAACTGCGTCTGAAAGTAACCAATGATTCGCGACGGATACAAAGATCCGGCTCGCGAGGCGAGCTACGTGCCCGGCCTTTGGGAGATCGCCAGGCGCGCGGCCAGGCCGGCCAGCACCGAGCCCATCGCATAGCGCTGCACGGCCAGCCAATGCGGGTTGTGCTCGAACCATCCGGCAATGCGGGAGGCAGACATCGCCATGGTCAGCAGCACGACAAAGCTGATCGCGATCTGCGCGACGCCGAGGATCAGGCTCTGCGCGAACAAGGAGCCGTGCTCCGGCGAAATGAACTGCGGGAACAGCGAGAGATAGAAGAACGCGACCTTCGGATTCAGCAGGTTCGTCAGCAACCCCATGACGAAGAGCTTGCGGGGCGAGTCATGCGGCAGCTGCCGCCCCTGAAACGGCGAGCGCGCGCCGGGCCGAACAGCCTGCCAGGCCAAATACGCCAGGTACACAGCGCCCGCCCACTTCAGCAGCTCATACGCCAGAGGCACCGTCACGAACAGCGCCGACAAGCCCAGTGCAGCCGCCATCATGTGCGCGATGAATCCGGCGAGCACGCCGAGCAGCGAAACAAAACCGGCCTGTCGACCCTGGCAGATCGACCGCGAGATCAGATACACCATGTTGGGCCCAGGCGTGATAGCCAGCAGAACCACGGCACCGGCAAAGATCGCCAGATCGGTCAGGGGGACCATGGCAGCCTCCGTGCGGAAGACGACGTGACGATGCGCAGCACCGCGGCGCTTGCTCCATCGCTCTGCACCACGACCGGTCCGTTGTGATGCAGCAGCAGCGATTCGCCGCTGGCGACGAAGTGGTCGTCGAGATCGCCGGGTTCGGTGAGCCACACGCGGCCGCTCGTCACTTCGAGGCGTGCGCCGGCGCGGTGGCGCAGCGTGCGTGCCTCGCCGATGGGTAGCGTCATGAGAGACGGGGCGGATGCGCCGTGGCGTGTTCCGGGCGATGGGGTGTGGGTGAGTGTGTTCATGGACTCGACAGTAGAGATCGGGCCCCAAGTCGCACAGCCACAGGCATTCGCCATCTGGAGTGGTACAGACCGGGCGCAGCCGCATCTGTGCCAGTCGCGGCGGCCGTCATCTGTACCTGTCGGGCCACTTCGGCGCGGTACAGAATGCGGCCATGCCCGAGCACGACCAAGCCGAGGTGCTGTATCTGCAGATCGCCGAATCGATCGCCATGCCGATCCGCACCGGCACGCTCGCGCGGGGCGAGCGCATTCCGTCGGTGCGCGAACTGGCGCGGCATCACAGCGTGTCGCTGGGCACGGTGGTGCAGGCCTACCGCATGCTGGAGGATTCGCGCCTGATCGTGGCGCGCCCGCGCTCGGGCTACTTCGTCGCGGCCCGCCCGCCGAGGCCGCCCGAGCCAGAAACCTCGAACCCGCCTGCGGACTCGATGGCAGTGGACGTCAGTTCGCTCGCAGCGCGCGTGATGCAGCTCGCGCACGACCCGGGCTACGTTTCCTTCGGCGCCGCATGCCCGAGCGCCGACCTGTTTGCCGAAGAGCGCGTGCGCCGCGCAACCAGCCGCGCCGTTCAGCGCCATCGCGCAACGCTCACCCAATACATCGTCGGCTCCGGCGATGAGAGCCTGCGCCGCGCAATCGCGCGCCATGCGCTGCGCATGGGCTGCCAGCTCGACGCGCGCGACATCGTCGTGACGAACAGCTGCCTCGAATCGATCACGCTCTGCCTGCGCGCGGTAACGCAGCCCGGCGACGTGGTCGCACTCGAATCGCCAACGCTCTTCAGCTTTCTGGAGATCCTCGAAGACCTGCACCTGCGTGCGCTGGAAATTCCGACGCATCCGCGCACCGGGCTCTCGCTCGACGCGCTGCAGCTGGCCTTCGAAACGCAGCCGGTGAAAGCCGTGCTCGCCGTACCCACGCTCTCCAATCCGATGGGCGCGAGCATGCCGCCGGCCGACCGGCGCCGCCTCGCGCAGATGGTTGCCGAGCGTGGCATCCCGCTGATCGAGGACGTCACCTACAACGACCTTGCCGAGCAGGACGAGCAGCGCCGTGCCGTGCGCTCCTTCGACACCACGGGGCACGTGATGCTGTGCTCCTCGTTCTCCAAGACGGTCGCACCGGGGCTGCGGCTAGGCTGGGTCGATGCCGGGCGCTGGGGTACGAAGGTCGCGCGCATGAAGCAGGTGACCAGCGGCAGCCAGTCGGCGATGCTGCAGCGTGCAATGGCCGACCTGCTGATGCAGCCGGGCATCGAGGCCAACTACCGCCAGATGCGCTCGACCATCGCGGCGCGCGTCGATGAAGTGCGCGGGCTCATCGCGCAGCACTTTCCGAAGGGCACGCGCGTCACCGATCCTCCGGGCGGGTTCATCCTGTGGGTCGAACTGCCGCACGGCACCGATTCGCTCGCGCTGTTCCAGGCCTGTCTTGCCGAAGGCATCGTCATTGCTCCAGGCACGATGTTCAGCGCCACGAACCACTTTCGCCACTGCATCCGGCTGGGGCTCGCCGGCCGCTGGGACGACGCCCATCGCCATGCACTGCGGCGTGTGGGCGCGTTGGCGGAGGCCATGTCAACGCTGCGCTGAACGACTGGTGCGTTTCTTCTGGCCGTGCCCGAGGCTTTGGAGGTACGCGCAGAACATGTCGGCCATGGCGTCTGCGTAGGCTTCGATCTCCGCGTCGGTTCGCGGGCTTTCAGAGAACTGCTTTCCCACCGCGCTGAACGTCGTCGTGATCAGGTCGCCGGCCAACGCGCGCGTGGCTTCGGAGGCATCGGGCAGGGCCTCCCGCATGAAGGCCTGCACGGTGCGGTCTCCGGCGGCCCTGGCCTCATGCGCCTCGGGTGCGTCCCGGTAGAGCGGGGCGGCGTCGCTCAGCGCCACGCGCATTCCGGCTTCTTCGCACTCCGAGCGGATGAAGGCGTGCACCAGCATGCGCAGCCGCTCCAGCGGCGGCCTTTGTGCGTCTTCGAGGATGCCGCACAGCATTTCCGTCGTCTGCCGCCATTCGTCGCTCTGGAGGCGAAAGAGGATCGACGCCTTGTTCGGAAAGTACTGATACACCGACCCGACACTGACGCCGGCCCTCTCGGCCACTCGCGTAGTGGTGAAGCGGTTTGCGCCTTCCTTCGCCAAAACCTGAAGGGCGGCTTCGAGGATCGTGGCGACGAGCCCGGTCGAGCGGGCCTGCTTGGGCTGTCTTCTAGAGGAGATCGGTGCGCTTCGGCGTTCGGTCATCGGTGGGGCTCGCAACGCGAATAGGAAATGTGAATGTTCCTTCATATTATGAGTGCTCGTTCACTCCAACACGAAGACCCCTGTGACAACCCTGACCACCACACCGCTCGAGCCCTTGCTGGAGCGCCTGTTCGAAGAGGCCGCCGCCGCGTCGCCTGCAATGAGCTCCGCAGTTGCCGATCTCTCCAGCGAAGAGCGCACGCGCCTGATGCGCAGCAAGACCGACTACCTCGACTTCTACGCAAAGCTGAAGGACGTTCCGCTCCCCGTTTCGCGCGAGACGAGCGCGCTGCTCTACATGTTGGCGCGCAACAGCGGCGCGCGAACCGTCGTCGAGTTCGGAACCTCGTTCGGCATCTCGACCCTGCACCTCGCCGCGGCCCTTCGGGACAACGGCGGCGGCCGCCTCATCACCACCGAGTTCGAGCCGTCCAAGGTGGCGAGGGCTCGCCAGAACCTGGCGGCCGGAGGCCTCGACGACCTGGTCGAAATCCGCGAGGGAGACGCGCTGCAGACGCTTGCCGCCAACCTCCCGGATTCGATCGACCTGCTGCTGCTCGACGGCGCCAAGGCGCTCTATCCCGAGATCCTGGAGCTGGTCGAAAGCCGCCTCAGGCCGGGCGCTTTCATCGTCGCCGACAACGCCGACTACAGCCCCGACTACCTGGCGCACGTGCGCTCGCCTGAAGCGGGCTACATGTCCACGCCGTTCGGCGGAGATGTCGAACTGTCGATGCGGCTCGGCTGACAACAACACCGGCGCGGACACAGCGTCCGCGGTGCCAGTCGCACTGGCCGTAAGCGTCTGACGTCAAGCAACGCACTCAACGATCCTCGTCGATCGGAGTGCGTTCGTTTGCGCGCTTCCGTCGATGGGGAACAGCCTGGACAACACCATGACTTCTCAATCGACACAGTCGACAACATCTTCGACACGTCACCCGGCGCAGGGCCGCCTGCTGCTGCTGACGGCCATCCTCTTCATTTCCTATCTTTGCGTCGGCATGTCATTGCCCATCGTGCCGATCTTCGTGACCGGGCGGCTGGGGCTCGGCAATGTGTGGGCCGGGCTCGGCGTCGGCATCGCCTTTCTTGCCACCGTCGTCAGCCGGGCGCATGCCGGCAGCCTTTCGGACCGTCGCGGGGCCAAGGTCGCGGTGGCGCGCGGGCTGGCTTTCTATGTGGGCGGGGCGGTGGTCTCGCTGATTGCGGGGCTGTCGTTTCTGGCGCCGTGGACGGCCTTCCTGATCCTCATTGCAGGCCGGCTGCTCATCGGGCTTGGCGAGAGCCTTGTTGCGGTCGGCGTGATCGGCTGGGGGATCGGCCTCGTCGGTCCCGCCCGTTCGGGCCACGTGCTGGCATTGGTTGGCGCCGCCATCTACGGCGCTCTGGCAGTTGGCGGGCCCATCGGCCTGGCGTTGCTCGACCGGTTCGGATTTGCCGGTGCGATGGGCGTCAGTGCGATCCTGCCCTGCCTCGGGCTGCTGACCGTCTGGCGCATCGCAGGCGTTGCCGCGCACCCTGGCACAGAGCGCCCGCCGTTCTGGCGCGTGATCGGCAGGATCTGGCCGCACGGTTCCATCGTCTGCCTCCAGGGCATCGGCTTCGCCGCGATCGGGGCGTTCTTCACGCTCCATTTTCTGGATCAGCACTGGCGCTATGCCGGGCTGGGCCTGACAGCCTTCGGCAGCGGATTCGTTCTGGTCCGCGTGCTCTTCGGCCATCTGCCGGACCGCGTGGGCGGCCTGCCCGTGGCGATCGGATCGCTCGCCGTCGAGACGCTCGGCCAGGTCCTGATCTGGAGTGCGACCGATCCGGTGCTTGCCCTTGTCGGCGCGTTTCTCACAGGGCTCGGCTGCTCGATGATCTTTCCGGCCATGGGGCGCGAAGTCGTGCGCCTTGTGGAGCCGCATCTGCGCGGCACGGCGCTGGGCGGGTTCTCGGCATTCCAGGACATCGCCTACGGCCTGACGGGTCCCGTGGCCGGGCTTCTGGCCGACCGGGCGGGTTACAGCGGCGTCTTCCTCATCGGCGCAGGTGCTGCGGCGGCGGGTCTTGTGATTGCGATCAGTCTCCGCCAGGTGCAGAGAGTTGCTCCAGGTTGATTTCGCAGGCCGCCTTCAAAGCGGCCGCGACCTTCTCCGGCTCCAGGCGTAATTCCGCGATGTCGCGCTCCCCGACGCAAAGGCCGTCGAGCCGCACGTAGATGCGTGAGAAGTCGCCACCGAGCGCCCGCGCCACGTCGCTCAGGCAGTCGGCAAGCGTGGCGAAGCCGCCGTCGCGGTACGAACTGGGCGGTATCACGCCCTTGGACCGCGGCGCGCGAACGGAATACGCGTACGCCGCCGCTTCCTTTCGGAGCTCCACCACGGGCTGCAGGCAGCGTTGAACTTCCCCGGTCTTTTTCATGGACTCAGTTTAGATGTGGCGCTGCGCCCCATCCAGCTAGCGCGTGCGCTGCTTTGCAACGAATTCCGGCGTCACCGTGCCCTGCTTGTTGCCGAACTGCGCGATGACGTAGTTGGCGAGCGCCGCGACTTCTGTGTCGGTGTAGGCCTTGCCGAACGCCGGCATGTAGACCTCCCTGTCGTGCACGTGCATCCGCACGCCCTGCAGGATCATCTGCGTGACGTTGGAGCCGTCAGGGTCGTTCACGCCGCGCGTTCCAAGCAGCGACGCGTTGGCGGTCTGCTGGCCTTGTCCGTTCCACTGGTGGCAGCTCGCGCATGCCGCCGCGAAGAGCCTCAGGCCTTGCTCGTGGCCTTCGGCCGTGTTGGCGGCAGGCGCCGCCGCACTCGCGGCCACGGCCCATGGCGCCTTTGCGTCGACCTCGATCGGGTCTTTGCCGGCCTTGGCGGGCACCGTGCGCAGATAGCTCACCAGCGCCGAGGCGTCCTCCGGCTTCAGGTACTGCAGGCTGTGCTCCACAGCCTCGCCCATGGGGCCAGAGGCCGAGCCGCGGCCATCGGCGTGCCCGGTCGTCAGGTACGAGGCAATCTCTGCATCGCTCCACGCGCCGATGCCGTTCTTCGCATCCGACGTGATGTTGTAGGCGCGCCAGCCCTGGATCGATTCGCCCGCGAGGTTGTTGCCCGCATCCATCGCGAATGCGAAGTTGCGCGGCGTATGGCATTCCGCGCAGTGGCCCAGCGCCGTGGCGAGGTACTTGCCCTGGTTCCACGCAAGCGGCTTCGACGCGTCGGCCTCGAAACGGCTGCTCTTGAAGAAGGCCGCGTTCCAGAAGCCCATGGCCCAGCGCTGGTTGAACGGGAAGCCCAGGTCGGCCTCCTTGTTCGGCTGGTTCACCTTGGGCAGGCTGAAGATGTAGGCCTTGATCGCGAGCACGTCGTTGCGGCTCAGCGTGGTGTACGAGGTGTACGGGAACGCCGGGTACAGGCGTTTGCCGTCGGCGCGTACGCCGTCGTGCAGCGCGCGCACGAAGTCATCGTCGCTCCATTTGCCGATGCCCGTCTCCGGGTCGGCGGTGATGTTCGACGAGTAGATCGTGCCGAAGGGCAGCACGAAGGGCAGGCCGCCTGCAAAGGGCTGCCCCTTGCCGCCGGGCACCGTGTGGCAAGCGATGCAGTCGGCGGCCTTGGTGAGGTATTCGCCGCGCACGAGCAGCGCCGCGTCGCTGGGTGCGCCGGCCAGCACCGGCGCCTCGCCCTCGGACTTGTCGGTGCGGTTCAAAAAGAAATACAGCGCCGCCCCAACGACGAACACCGCCACCAGAAGTTTGAGAAGCCGCTTCATGCTGCGCTCCTTTCGCCGAGCCCGGTGGGCCCACTGGGTTCGGCACTGGCGATCTTTTTCTTCAGCGCTTCCTTGTCCTGCGCCAGCAGCGCGCGGTTCACCGGCAGCTCGCGCAGGCGCACGCCCGTGGCCGCGAAGATCGCGTTGGCCAGCGCCGGTGCGGCAATGGCGGTGCCGACTTCGCCAAGCCCGCCAGGGGCCTCGCCGCTCTTGACGGTGTGCACCTCTATCGGCGGTGCCTCGTTGATGCGCAGCATCCGGTAGTCGTGGAAGTTGCTCTGCTCGATGGCGCCGTCGCGCACCGTGATTTCGCTGAAAAGCGCCGAGCTCAGCCCGAACAGCAGCCCGCCCTGGATCTGCGCCTCGATGGAGCTCGCGTTCACCGCAATGCCGCAGTCGAGCCCGACCACCGCGCGCCGCATGCGCACTTCGCCCTGCGGCGTGACCTCGGCCTCGACGATGGCGCACACGCGGCTGCCGAAGGCATCGCCCACCGCCACGCCGCGCCCGACGCGCGCCGGCAACGTGCCCTGGCCCCAGCCGATCTTGCTTGCCGCCAGGTCGAGCACCGCGAGCGTGCGCGGGTTCTTCTTCAGCATGGCGCGCCGGTAGGCCACCGGGTCTTTCTTCGCGCGGTGCGCCAGCTCGTCGATGAAGCTCTCCATCACGAAGAGGTTGTGCGTCGGACCCACGCCGCGCCACCAGCCGACGTTCAGGCCGGCCGGCATGTCGTGCCGTACCCATTCGACCTTGAGGTTCGGCAGGTCGTAGCAGGGCTCGGCAACGCATTCGATCAGGTCGCCGTCCATGCCGTCCTTGCCCATGAAGGCGGGAGCCCAGCGGCCCAGCACCGTGCCGCCCGAGATACGGTCGCCGAACCAGAGGATCTGGCCCTCGCCATCGACCACGGCCGAGATGTCGTCGTGGTACATCGGGCGCACGATGTCGTGGCGGATGTCTTCCTCGCGCGTCCACACCACCTTGAGCGGGTAGGGCACCTGCTTGGCGAAGGCCACGGCCTGCTCGACCGAATCGGTCTCCAGCCGTCGGCCGAAGCCGCCGCCCAGGTACTGGTTGTGCACCACGACCTTGTCTTCGGCCAGGCCGGTGATCTTGGCCGCGGCGCTCACGCAGCGCGTGGGCACCTGCGTGCCGACCCAGATCTCGCACTGGTCGGGCCGCACGTGCACCGTGGTGTTGAGCGGCTCCATGGTCGCGTGGGCCAGCATCGGAAGGTCGTAGGTGGCCTGCACCAGCGTGCCTTCCGGCCGCTTGCCGGCTTCCTTGCCGATGATGGCCTTGTCTTTCGCCAGCGCGTTGGCCAGCGCCGCACGCAACTGCTGCGTGGTGAGCGTGGCGTTCTGCCCCGGCGTCCACTGGATCTTCAATGCATCGAGGCCCCGCTTCGCGGCCCAGAAATGCTCGCCCACCACTGCGACCGCGTCCTTGATGCGCAGCACGTCGATCACGCCGGGAATCGCCCGTGCCGCCTTGTCGTCCACAGAGGCCAGCACGCCGCCGAGCGTGGGGCTGGCCTTGACCGTCGCCACCTTCATGCCCGGCAGCCGCACGTCGATGCCGAATTGGGTGGTGCCGTTGACCTTGCCCGCCGAATCGACGCGCCGCAACGGCTGGCCGATCAGCTTGAAATCCTTCGGCTCCTTCAGCGTCACCTTTTCCGGCATCGGCAGCTTGGCGGCGGCGCTGGCAAGCGCACCGAAGCCGAGCTGCCGGCTGGATGCCGCATGGCTCACCACGCCGCGCGCGACCGTGCAGCTCGCAGCGTCGACCTTCCACTGCGCGGCGGCGGCACTCACCAGCAGCGTGCGCGCCACGGCGCCAGCTTCGCGCAGCACGCCATAGGTGCCGCGCGTGCTGGTCGAGCCGCCGGTGATCTGCCCGCCGAGCAGCGGCATGCCGTAGAGCGCCTCGTTCGGCGGCGAATGCTCCACGCGCACCTGGTCGAGCTCGACGCCCAGTTCCTCGGCCAGCAGCATCGCCGAGCCGGTGTAGATCGCCTGGCCCATCTCGGCCATCGGCATCACGAGGCGCACGCCGCCGTCGGCATCGATGCGGATGAAGGCATTCGGCGCGAATGCCGGGTTGCCGTCGGCGAGCGCGGCGGCCGCGTCGGCCGGCTGCTGCCTGGGGCTGATCGCGGCGAAGGCCTTGCTGCCTCCGACCCAGGTGAAAGCCAGCGCAAGGCCGCCGGCCTGCAGGGCGGCGCGCCTGCTGATGCCACCGATGCCGGCGGCCTTCACGATGCGCTCCTTGCCGGCATCGCGACCACCGACTGCAGCACCTCGGCCTTGCCGGTGGCGGCCTGCTTGATGGCCGCACGAATGCGCGAGTAGGTACAGCATCGACAGACGTTGCCCGACATGGCCAGGTCGATGTCGGCGTCGCTCGGGTTGGGCGTGCGCTGTATCAGCGCTGCTGCCGACATGATCTGCCCGGACTGGCAGTAGCCGCACTGCACCACGTCGACATCGAGCCAGGCCTTCTGGATGCTCTTGCCCGCAGGCGTCTGCGAGACGGCTTCGATGGTGGTGACGGCTTTCTTGCCGATGGAGCCGACCGGCAGTACGCATGAGCGCACGGGCTGGCCGTCGAGGTGCACGGTGCAGGCGCCGCACTGCGCGATGCCGCAACCGAACTTGGTGCCGGTCAGGCCGACGATGTCGCGCAATGCCCAGAGCAGGGGCATGTCCTCGGGCGCGTTGAGGGCAACGGACTGGCCGTTGATGTTGAGATCGATCATGGGCCCCGCCTTTTTTCTGGTTCGCCGTGGGTGGCAGCGCGAACCATAGCGCGACTTCGGAAAGTGCGCTTGGCGGGCAGGGCAACGCTCAACCGGGTTACCCGGATTTCATCGACGGGCGCCTATCGAAAGCACCCGAAGGTATTCATCGCCGCGCAGGATCGTCAGGCGGGCACCTTCTGCGCGGGCGCCTGCAGCGGCGGCGTGCCGGTCTTGAACAGACTTGCCAGCTGCGTGCGCAATTCCGGCGTGTCGGCATGGCCGTGGACGGCCACGGCGTGCTGCACGGCAGCATCGAGCAGTTCGCTCTCCGTGTCGGCAGATAGCGCGACGCTGCAGTTCGTCGTACTCGGGTACTCGCGGCAGTCGATGTATTGGCGTGACATGGTGGCTCCTGGAATGTCCTTACGGACGTGCTTCGAAGATCAGGTTGAACGGGGTCTCGCTGGCGCGGCGGAAGTGCGAGAAGCCGCCTTGCGTGACCACCTCGCGAAGGCGCGCTTCGCCGGCCTGCGCACCCAGGCATAGGCCCACTTCCTGCGAGCGCGAGGCAGGCGTGCAAATGAAGCTCGAGGCCGAATAGAACACGCGCCCTACGGGGTTGATGTTGTCCTCCAGCCGGTCGTTGGCAAAGGGCTCGACGATCATCCAGGTGCCCTGCGGCTTGAGGCTTCGCCGCACGTGCGCCGCCGCGCCGACGGGGTCGCCCATGTCGTGCAGGCAGTCGAAGACCGCGACGAGGTCGTAGTTTTCTCCGGGGAAATCCTTGGCGCTCGCGACCTCGAAGCGCAGGCGCTTTTCATCGTCGACGCCGGCCTTGCGCGCCGTTTCGCGGGCGCGTTCGATCGAAGGCGCGTGATAGTCGAAGCCGACGAAGCTGGACTCGGGATAGGCCTGCGCCATCAGCAGCGTCGATGCACCGTGCCCGCAGCCCACGTCGGCCACGCGCGCGCCGCGCTTCAGCAGGGGCTCGATGCCCTCGAGCGCCGGGATCCACTGGCTCACCAGATTGGCCGCGTAGCCGGGCCGGAAGAAGCGCTCGGTGCCATGGAAGAGGGCCACATCGTGCTCGTGCCAGCCGATGCCCAGGCCCGTGCGCATGGCCTGGACCATCTTGGGAATGATCTTGAACTGCGCCACCGCGATCTGGAAGGCGCCGGGCACGAAGGCCGGGCTGCCTTCCTCAGCGAGCGCGAAGGCCTGTTCCTCGGTCAGCGAGAACAGCTCGCCTTTGGGGTCGTACTCGACGTAGCCGCTGGCGGCCTGGGCCGAGAGCCATTCGCGCAGGTAGCGCGGATCGGTCTCGGTGCGGCGGGCCAGTGCCTCCGCGGTGGAGGGGCCTTCGGCCAGCGCCTTGTACAGGCCGAGCTGGTCGCCGACGACGATGGTTGCCGCGTGCATCACGGCGCCGATGTCGTGGACGAAGTTACCCATGAACGCGTTAAGCCGTGTTTCGTCGATAGCCATGTGTATCTCCTTCGCCGGTGGGCGGCCCGCGCGCCCCCCGCCTGCCTATACTGTTCGCGGCAAAGGGCCTGCAAGCATCCTGCGTCTCGATGCGTGCAGGCGCCATACGCAGCAATGCGTATGCACCGTGAAAGGGGCATGCCATGACGAACCTGACGCGCAACAATCGCGCGAGCGCACTTCGCCTGCTGGAACAACTGGAGTCCGGGCATTCGCCCGTGCGGCATCACGGCGCCGGCAACGATGGCTTGCGCGCAACCCACCGCATTGCAACAAAGGCGCCGGGCCGGCGCGAATTCCGCCGCGCTGCGCTGCAGGCCGACTACTACCGGCGCGCGGGGTTGGAACATGCGGTGGCGGTTGCCTTCCTGTACCGGCTGGCCTGCCGCGCCGAGGCGCCGTTGCCCGAAGCACCGCTTGCCGGCCTCACGCCCCGCGAGGGCGACGTCATGCACTGGCTCTCGCGCGGAAAGACCGATGCCGAGATCGCCGCCTTGCTGGAGATAAGCCCACGCACCGTGCACAAGCACCTGGAGCATGTGTACGTGAAGCTGGGCGTCGAGACGCGCACGGCGGCCGTGATGCGCGCGCTCGGCATGGACAGGAGCCCATAGGGAAGGAGCAGCCGGGGCCGGCCGGCCCTCGCCGTCAGCGCGAGGCTACCGCCACCGGGGCATCGGCCGGCGAGGCAGATCGCCCGATCATCCACGCGCACACCGCCGACACCACGCCCGCGAACAGCACGTACAGGCAGATCTGCCACGGCTCGCCGCCGCCAGACTTCAGCAGCGCGGTCGCGATGATCGGCGTGATGCCCGAGGCGAAGATGCCCGAGAACTGGTAGACGAAGCTGATGCCCGTGTAGCGCACCTTCGCATCGAACAGATCGCAGAACAAAGCAGCCTCGGGCCCATACACAGATGCATACAGGATGCCGAAGGGCACGATGATCGACAGCCAGATCAGCATCACGTTGCCGCCGCTGTGCGTCATGAGCCAGAAGCCCGGGAACGCCGACACCGCAGTAATGAGCGAACCCCACATGTACACCCGGGGCCGCCCCAGCCGGTCGGACATGCGCCCGAAGAAGGGAATGGCAAAGCACATCACCACGGCCGCCGCCATCACGCCCAGCAGCGCTTCGGTGCGGCTGATCTTGATGGTGGTCGTGAGGTAGTTGATGGAGAACACGCCGAAGATGTTGAAGAACACGCCGTCGATGTAGCGCGCGCCCATGCCCTTCAGAACATTGCCCGGGTAGCGCCGGATCATGTCCATGAACGGAATGCGCAGCTCGGCGTTGCGCGCCTTCACGGCCGCGAACTCGGGCGTTTCCTTCACGTGCAGGCGGATGTACATGCCCACCATCACCATCGCGCCGGAGATGAGAAAGGCGATGCGCCAGCCCCAGGCCAGGAACTGCTCGTCGGTGAGCAGCGACGACAGCAGCGCCACCACGCCCGAGGCCAGGCACAGGCCGATGGCCAGCCCGATCTGCGGCAGCGAGGCATAGAAGCCGCGCTTTTCCTTCGGTGCGTATTCGTACGCCATCAGCACCGCGCCGCCCCATTCGCCGCCCAGGCCGATGCCCTGCGCCACGCGAAGCAGCAAGAGCAGCAGCGGCGCCGCGATGCCGATCTGCGCATAGGTGGGCACCAGCCCGATCAGGAAGGTAGCCACGCCCATGATCATCAGCGTGATGATGAGCATGCTCTTGCGGCCGATCTTGTCGCCGAAGTGGCCGAAGATCACGCCGCCCAGCGGCCTCGTGACAAAGCCCACTGCGAAGGTCGTGTACGCCAGCAAGGTCGACACCACCGGGTCGCTGCCCGGAAAGTAGAGCTTGTTGAATACGATGCCGGCCACCACGCCGTACAGGAAGAAGTCGTACCACTCGATGGTGGCGCCCACCAGGGCCGAGACCACCACCCTGCGAATCGCTTTCTCGTCGCTTGCGCTCATGTCGTTGTCTCCGATGAGGTTGTCGTGGCGGCCTCTGCGGGCCTTGGGTTTGCAAAAAACAAAAAACTCAGTGCGCGGCTGCTGCCGCTCTCGCGTCCTCTCTGATCAGGTCGACGGCCTTCTCGGCCATCATCACGGCGGGTGCGTTGGTGTTGCCCGACACCAGCGTCGGCATCGCCGAACAGTCGATCACGCGCAGGCCCGCCACGCCGTGCACGCGCAGGCGCGCATCGACCACGGCGAGCGCATCGCTGCCCATGCGGCAGGTGCCGGTGGGGTGGAAGATGGTGGCGCCGTTGTTGCGGCAGAACTCCAGCAGGTCGGCGTCGCTCGCGGCATCGGGGCCGGGCTTCACCTCACGCTTCACGTAGGGGCGCATCGCGGGTGAATCGGCAATCGCGCGCGCGGCCTTCACGCCGGCCACAGTGGTCGCGCGATCGAGCTCGGTGGCGAGATAGTTCGGCTGCATCTCCGGCGGCTCGGCCGCGTCGAGCGAGCGGATGCGCACATGGCCGCGCGACTCCGGCCGCAGCTGGCACACCGACATCGTGAAGCCCGAATACGGATGCACCTTGCCGCCCGCCATGTCGGCCGAGAGCGTGGCCACGTGGAACTGGATGTCGGGCGTGGCCGCCACCGGCTGGCCGCTTTCATCCTTCAGCGCGCGCATGAAGCAGCCGCCCTGGTTGATGCCCACCGCCAGCGGGCCGGTGCGGTGCATCAGCCATTCCAGCCCCATGCCCATCTGGCCGAACCAGGAGTTGAGCTGGTCGTTGGTGGTGATGGGCTTGGTGCACTCGTAGCCGAGGCGTATCTGCAGATGGTCTTGCAGGTTCTCGCCCACGCCGGGCAGCTCGTGCACGACCGGGATGCCGAAACGATCGAGCAGCGCGCGCGGCCCGATGCCCGAGAGCTGCAGCAGCTGCGGCGACTGGATCGAGCCGGCCGACAGCAGCACCTCGGCGCGGCAGCGCGCGGTCTTCAGTTCGCTGCCTTGCCGGTACGTGACACCGGCGGCGCGCTGGCCTTCGAACACCAGCTTCTGCGCCATCGCCTCGGTCTCGATGCGCAGGTTGGGGCGGCGCTTCACGGCCGGCGTCAGGTAGGCCTTGGCCGTGCTGCAGCGCCAGCCCCTGTGCGTGGTCAGCTGGTAGTAGCCCGCGCCTTCCTGCGCGGCGCCGTTGAAGTCGTCGGTGCGCGGCACGCCTGTCTGCCCGGCGCCGTCGATGAAGGCCTCGATCAGCTCGTGCTTCGCGGCGATGTCCGAAACCCTCAGCGGGCCGTTGCCGCCGTGAAAGGCGTCACCGCCGCGCTGGTTGCCCTCTGATTTGATGAAGTAGGGCAGCACGTCGTCGTAGCCCCAGCCGGCGTTGCCCAGCGCGGCCCAGTGGTCGTAGTCCTCGCGCTGGCCGCGGATGTAGATCAGCCCGTTGATCGCGCTCGATCCGCCCAGCGTCTTGCCGCGCGGCCAGTAGATGCGCCGGCCGTTCATGTTCGGGTCGGGGTCGGTCTCGAAGCGCCAGTTGTAGGTGGGGCTCCACATCGTCTTGCCGTAGCCGATGGGCAGGTGGATCCACAGCGAGCGGTCGGCAGGCCCTGCTTCGAGCAGCAGCACGCGCGCGGCCGGGTCTTCGCTCAGCCGGCCAGCCAGCACGCAGCCGGCCGAGCCGGCGCCGACGACGATGTAGTCGAACTCTTCTTCAGGCATGAAGGGGTCCTGTAGGGGCCTGTGGGGTCCGGGAGTGGAACAATCGCTTCGCTCGGCCGCATCCTAGGCTAATGATTTTCGGAACGCAATGTTCCATTTTTAAGGTTTACCCGCATGCCCCGTTCCGCGCGCACGCCTGCCGCAGTGATTTCTCCAGAGGAGGCGGAGTCCGCTTCCGGCTCCGGTTCGTCGGCCGAGCGCAGCCTGCGCCTGCTGGCGCTGCTGGCCAACGAAGGCCGCGCGCTCACGCTCGCTGAACTGGCCGCGCAGCTCGGCCTGCCCAAGGGCACCGCGCACCGCATCTGCACCCAGCTGCTGGCCACCGGCTTCCTGGCGCGCGACGTGGACGAGCGCTCGTTCAGCGTCGGCCCCGCGCTGCGCAAGCTCGCCTTCGACACGCTGAACCACGGCGTGGTGCGCGGGCTGCGGCACGAGGTGCTGTCGGAACTGGTGCGCCAGGTGGGCGAAACCTGCAACCTCACCACGCTCGACGGTGCGCAGGTGCTCTACCTCGACCGCGTGGAAGCGCAATGGCCGCTGCGGCTGACGCTCGACGTGGGCTCGCACGTGCCGCTGCACTGCACCGCCAGCGGCAAGCTGTTTCTCACGCAGATGCCGAAGAAGGAGCGCGATGCGCTCATCGACAAGCTGCCGCTGGAACGCATGACGGCCAACACCATCACCAAGGCCGCTGCGCTGCGCACCGAGTGCGAGGCGATCGCCAAGGGCGGCTACTCGTGCGACCGCGAAGAGTTCATCGCCGGGCTGGTGGCCGTGGCCGTGCCGGTGCGCGATGCGGCGGGCGCGGTGCGCGCCGCGCTGGCGGTGCATGCGCCGACCGCGCGCATGTCGATGGACGATGCAGTGAAGCGCATCGATGCGCTGAAGGCGGCGGCGGAGAAGATGAGCGGGCTGCTCTGAGCTTGTCGGCCTGCTCTTACTCTTCGTAGCCGATGTCCAGCCTCATCATGGCGCCGGCGCTGTCGATTCTTTCCGCGCGGAAGTAGTAGCGCCCGCGGTAGCTCTCGAAATGAAGGGGAAGGGCGACGGGTTCGTCCCAGCTCGTCAGCGCGAAGCCCTGGTTGCGCAATTCATGCAGCAGCGCATCCAGGCGCTGCGGATCGGGGGCGACGCGAATGTCGGCATCGGCCGGCGGTGTGCCTTGCGGGTCGTGCAGCCATCGCGCGAAGCTGCCGATCAAGGTGAAGACATGGCCCTGTGTGCGGAGGGCGTCGAGCAACCGGGCTGTGCCCTGCAGGTCTATGCGCGCGCGCTGCTTGCGAAACACCAGCGCGTATTCGTGGCGGCGATCCGTGCGCGCTGGAAAAGCTTCGCTGACGGCAGTCGCTTCGCTCTCATGCGGATAGATCAGCACACGCTCTTCTTCCATGGTGAAGAGCGCACCGAGGATGCGTGCGAGATCGAAGGCCAGGGGCAGCACGCGATCGCCGAGGCGAATGTTCTGCACCATCGCAATGCAATGGCCGCCTTCGCGCAAGCGCGTGCGAACGGCGTGGAACACGTTGCGCAGGCCCTCCAGGTGCTGCGCATAGCTGCGGCTGTCGTAGAGCTGCGAAGCCGCAGGGGCGCCCGACCACTGGCATCCGAAATAGGGCACGTTGGTAAGGCAAAGCTCGAAGGGCTGCAGCGCGGTGGTGTCGAGCGTGTCGCATGAGCCGTGCAGCAGGGTGATGTCGCTGTCGCCGATGCCGTGGCGCGCCAGCCGTTCGCGTATGAGCTGGATGCGGTCCGCGTCGATTTCGCAGCCTGCCGCCCGCCGGTTTTCCAGGCGCGCCGCAAGCAAGGTCGTGCCGAAGCCCGCGAAGGGATCGAAGACTGTGTCGCCGCGCTGCGAGAACTGGCGCACGAACGGCGTCATCTGCTCGACCCACCCGCAGTCGCGCGCGCCCAGCGGGTCACGCGCACGCAGATCGTCGGGCAGGCGGTGGAGCGGCGACTCGTGGTCGAGCATCAGCCAGCTGTGGCTAGGCATCGGCATGCACCTGCATCGAACGGGTGTCGAGCAGCACGTCGCGCCCGGGCTCCCAGCCGGCGCAGAGTTGCCCATCGGGAAAGTAGACCAGCTTGTAGATGTCTTCGGTCGCATGGCGGGCGTGCATGGCGCCGTAGTCGGAACTCTCGAAGATCACGGACAGGCCATTCGCGGTGCGCAGGCGCAGGTTCCAGAAGTAGTAGCCCTCGGTCAGGCTCTCGACAGTCCATCCGCGCGAGACGGCGGCGTCGTCGAGGCAGGCTGTCAGCAGCGCGTCCATTGGCACCCGCTGGGCGTGCAGGTAGCGCGCCGTGGCGTTGTCCCGGTAGCTGCCGTCGAGCCGGGAGAACTCACGGAAGACGACGGTGCCTGCGCCGCAGCGCTGCTGCGCCCACGAGAGGTAGGTCGAGACGTCCTGCGGCCGTGCGATGCCGCTGCGCTGAAGAATGCACACCAGGCGCAACGGCATTGCATCGGCCAGTTGCCGCGCTGTGCGTTCGAACACCGCCTGATCGCTGATTTCCAGCCCGGGCCTGAAACGCATGATGGCCTGGTTGGTTGCACCTTCGTGGTGGTGGCGGGACAGTTCGAGCCAGCTCAGTCCGAAGTCTTGCAGCGCACGCTGCAGGATGGCACCGCCTGTCTTTGCAAAGCCGGCACCGTTGGTGTACAGCACGCGGTCTTCGACGCTCGGGCCGTCGCTTGCTTCGGCCGCGGCCAGCGTGGCCAGCAGTTGCAGCATCCAGCCGGCGTCGTCGCTGGTCTCCAGGCCCGAGAGCGACCACGAGAGCGGGACGCCGCGCAAGGCCCGCAGTGCATGTGCAAGGCCATCGAAGTAAGTGCCGTCGGGCCGCAGCCGGGAGGCCGGCACACCGCCATAGGTCTTGCGAAGATTCTCCGAGCAGAAGCCGCAGCGCGCCGAGCAGGGCTGAACGGCCGCATAGGGCGTGAAGGTCAGGGGTTGCGCAAGGCGCCGCCGGACACCGCCGATGGTGTGCGTGTGCCAGCGTGCGGCCTGCCGTGGGTCGGGCGCTCGCAGGTTGACCTGTGCGGCGGCGGCGCGCAGGCGCTCGAAGAACGGAGAGCTTGCGCTGCGTGGCAGATCGGCGACGGCCACGCTGCCCATGGGGACGGTGAGGGCGCGCGTGGCACTGTCGGAAGGCATTGCGGAAGGCATGTCGGGCGGAGGAGCCAGGAGTCGATGCACCCGCAACGATACGACACCGCGCCGCGCGCGTTGAACGAGAATCTGCCGCTCACCAACCGGGAGAAGCAACGCCATGGCGAATGTCGTCAAAACCATCCGCAACTTCAACGCCGGTCGCGACCCCGAGCGCCTGGCGATGAAGTACGAGAAGCTGCGCTCCAGTCCGTTTGTCTTCCTGCGCGGTACCTGCCACCTGTTCTACGACCGCCTGCCGGCCGATGCGCTGTTCACCAGCAAGGCTCCGACGGCATGGCTGTGCGGCGACGCCCATCTGGAGAACTTCGGCAGCTACAAGGGCGACAACCGGCTCGCGTACTTCGATCTCAACGACTTCGACGAAGCGGCCCTCGCGCCGGTGACGTGGGAACTGGTGCGCTTCCTCACGAGCATCCTGGTGGCCGGCGACAGCCTGCGCGCCTCGCGCGACGATGCGAATGCGCTGTGCAAGGTGTTTCTTGAAGGCTATGCCGGCGCATTGGCGCTCGGCAAGGCCCGCTGGGTGGAGCGCGACACAGCCAGTGGCCTGATCCATGAGCTGCTCGCGAAACTCAAGGCCCGCAGCCGCCCCGATTTCCTGAACAAGCGCACCGAACGGAAGAACGGTCGCCGAAGCATCCTGCGCGACGGCGAGCATGCGTTGCCAGTCGACAAGGTCGGGCGCGAACGGGCGAAGAATCTGATCGGCGCATTCGCGGCAACGCAGGACAACCCCGACTTCTTCAAGGTGCTCGACGTGGCGCGGCGCATCGCCGGCACCGGCAGCCTGGGCGTGGAGCGCTATGTTGTCCTGGTCAAAGGCAAGGGATCGCCCGACGGCAACTACCTGCTCGACCTGAAGCAGGCGCCCGTGTCGTCGCTAGTGCCGCACCTGAAGAAGATCAAGCAGCCCGCATGGCCGTCGAATGCGCACCGCATCGTGGGGCTGCAGCGCCGCATGCAGGCCGTGTCGATGGCCTTCCTGCACCCGATCGTCGATGGCAAGTCTTCCTACGTGCTGCGCGACCTGCAGCCCAGCGAAGACCGGGTGACCCTCGACGTGCGCCACACCGGGCTCGACCAGGTCCGCGACGTGATCGGGGAGATGGGGCAGATGATGGCCTGGGCGCACCTGCGCAGCTCGGGGCGCCAGGGCTCGGCCATCGCGGATGCGTTGGTCGACTTCGGCGCTTCGGCGAAGTCGTGGCGGCGCGACCTGCTGGATGCGGCGCACCAGTGCGCCGCGCAGGTCGAGAGCGATTGGGAGGTCTACTGCGAGGCCTACGATGCGGGGAAGCTGGCGTAGCCTTCCTGGTCGTGTCCTGGTGGCCGACTTACCCGAGCAGACCCACCACCGACCGCACCACACTCACCAGCGCCAGCGCAATCAGCAGGTTCAGCACATGCCTCCTGAACTGCTCCGGCGAAACCCCCTTGAACGAGCGCTGTCCGTACCAGATGCCCGCGAGCATCGCCGGCGCCAGCCACAGCGCCCACTTGAGGGTGTCCGGCCCCAGCAGGTTGCCGGACGCGTGGGTTGAAGAAGGCATCAGCGCCGCGCAGATGAGCGACACCACGTCGCTGAACAGCAGCAGCGCAATCAGCGTGGCCCGCAGCGCGGCCGGTGCCATCTTCGCGGTGCTGAGCAGCACCGCGATCGCGATGCCGCCAATGGCCGCCACGCCGTTGATGAAGCCAGAGGCCAGCCCGGCCGCCAGCCGCACGCCGCGCGTGGGCACCAGCGTGACGTGCGCGCCGCCGCGCAGCAGCAGCGCGGCCGCCATCAGCAGCGCGCCGATCAGCAGGCGCAGTGGTGTCTCAGGCAGCCATGCGAGCAGCGCCACGCCGACGGGAATGCAGATCAGGTTGCCCAGCATCAGCCAGCTGAGCCAAGGCATGTCGACATCGCGCGCAATGCCGCGCAGCTGGCTCAGGCTTGCCAGGATTTCGAGCATGAAGATCGCGGGCACGACCAGCGCGGGCGACACCACCAGCGACATGCCCGCCACGGTGATGGCCGAGAAGCCGAAGCCCGCGAAGCCGCGCACGATGCCCGCCGCGAAAACCACGCACAGGCTGTAGACCAGCGTTCCCGGCGCCAGCGGCGGCACCAGCAGTTCAGCCGCCGTCATGCCTCGAACAGCGGCAACAGCTTCAGGCGCTGCACCTTTCCAGAGGGGCCGCGTGGCAGGTCTTGCACGAAGCGGTAGTGGCCGGGCGCCTTGTAGCGGCCGAGCGCGGTGGCGCTGAACTCGCGCAGCTCGTCTTCGGTGCAGGCGCAGCCTTCGCGCAGCACGATGCACACGCCGATCTCCTGGCCGTAGTGGCGGTCGGGCACGCCTACGGCAGCGGCTTCGAGCACGGCGGGATGTTGCAGAAGGGCTTCGTCGATCTCGCGCGGCGCGATGTTCTCGCCGCCCTTGATGATCAGCTCCTTGATGCGGCCGGTGACGAAGAAGAAGCCGTCCTCGTCGCGATGGCCGAGGTCGCCGGTGCGCAGCCAGCCATCGGGCGTGAAGCTTGCGCGGGTGGCTTCCTCGTTCTTGTAGTAGCCGAGCATCACGTTGGGCCCGCGGATCACGATCTCGCCGGTCACGCCGGTGGGTACGGCTGCGAGCCGGTCATCGACCACGCCGGCCATGCAGCCCGACGCGCGGCCCACCGAACCGAGCTTGCGCGCGGCCGGGTCCATGGGGTTGGAGAACGAGGGCGCGGCCGTCTCGGTGAGGCCCATGGTTTCGACGATGCCGATGCCGAACATCCGCTCGAACGCACGCAGGTGCTCGGGCGGAAGCGCAGCCGAGGCCGAGCGGCAGAAGCGGATGGCCAGCGTCTGCGCAAGCGGCGGCTTCGGACCTTCGAGCAGGTACGAGATCATGGTGGGCACGACGTTGATCCAGCTGCACTGCGTTTGCGTGGCCTGCTCCCAGAAGCGGCCGGCCGAGAACTTCGGTGGCATCGCCAGGCTGCCGCCGTGCGCGAGCGGCGCGAGCATGGTCACGGCAAAGGCGTTGATGTGATACAGCGGCAGCACGGCGAGCACGCGGTCGGAGGGGCGCAGCGCGTGCTCGACGCTGATGGCATGCGCGTTGGCCGCGAGGTTGCGCTGCGTGAGCATCACGCCCTTGGGCATGCCCGTGGTGCCGGAGGTGTACATCAGCAGCGCGACGGCATCGGGCGAGGGCGGCGGTGTGTCGACGGCCGGTTCTTCCTCGTCGGGCAATGCATCGCCTTCGGGGTCGACCACGACCAGCGTCACGGGCCGGTCGAAGCCTTCGACGATGCCGCGCACACGCTCTTCCCACTCGGGCGCAACGCAGACCACACGGCAGTCGGAGTGCGAGAGCACATAGCGCATCTGCTCCGGCTGCGAGAGCAGGTTGATCGGGTTCACGCAGAAGCCGCCATGCATCGCGCCCAGCAGCAGCCGCAGGGTCTGCAGGCCGTTGGGCATGACGACGGACACCGTGTCGCCGGGCTGCATGCCGAGGCCGCGCAGCACGGCCGCCACGCGGCGGCAACCGGTCGCGAGCTCGCCGTAGCCCAGGTGGCGTTCGGTTTCGGTGGCGCGGGCATACACCGCGTGCGGCTGCTGCCTCGCCTGTTGCTCGATCAGCGCATGAACCGTTGTTGCAGCCGCCGTCATGCTTACTTCGCGCCGTGCTCGGCGAAGAAGGCGCCGAAGATTTCTTCCTCGCTCGGCACCTTCTCCGGAATCGGCCGCGACACGCGCGTGATGTTCAGGTAGTGGCGGTAGTTCATGTTGTCCGAGAAGTTGTTCTTGCCCCAGGTGCCACAGCCCATCGACAGCGAGAACGGCAGGCCGTTGTCGAAGCTGCCGCCGGTGGCAATGCAGTGCGCCTGGTCGACGATGACGCGCGACACCGGCAGCGTAAGGCCCAGCGTGAGCGCGCGTTCGGGCACCGCACTGTGCAGGCCCACCGAGTGGCCCGCGCCTTCGTACGCATAGATGCGTTCGACGGTAGCCATGGCGTGCGCGAAGTCGCGCGCCGCATACACCGCGAGCACCGGGCTCAGCTTCTCGCCCGAGAACGGATGGTCGTGGCCCACGCCGTCTTCGGCCACCATGAGGATGCGCGGATCGGCATCGGCAATTGCCAGCCAGGCGGCGCGGTTGGCGCCGTCGATGGCGGCCGCCCGCTCGGCGATGGTGCGCGCCGACTGGCCGATGACGGCGGGCGAGAGCTTGCCCTCGGGCCACATCAGCGCCTGCAGCGTGGCCTTCTGCGCGTCGGCGAGCATGACGGCGCCGCGGTCTTTCAGCGCGGCGAGCGTCTGGGCGCGCACTGCGTCGATGATGACGAGGCTGTTCTCCGACGAGCAGCTGGTCGCGTTGTCGAAAGTCTTCGAACGCACGATGCGGTCGGCGGCCGCGGCGATGTCCGCCGTTTCGTCGACGATGCCCGCCACGTTGCCCGCGCCCACGCCGAAGGCCGGCGTGCCGCTCGCATAGGCCGCGCGCACGTTGGCCTGCGAGCCGGTGGCGACCACCAGGTCGCACAGGCGCATCAGCTCGGCGGTCGATTGCTTGTTGACCGGCGAGGGCAGCAGCTGCACCAGGTCGCGCGGCGCGCCGATGCGGTCGAACTGCTGGTGGATGAATTCGATGAGCCGCGCCGCCGTTGACCAGCCCTTGGGCGATGGCGCGACGATGACCGCGTTGCGCCCCTTGAGCGCGTTGATGATCTTGTTGGCCGGCGTGGCGCCCGGGTTGGTCGATGGCGTGACGGCGCACACCACGCCCACGGGCCGCGCAATTTCGACGATGCCGCGTGCCGGGTCTTCTGCGATCACGCCGACCGAGCGCGCCCCGTGCAGGTCGCGCAGCAGGCCGAAGGTCTTGCGGTGGTTCTTGCGCACCTTGTCCTCGACGTTGCCCACGCCGGTGTCGGCCACGGCCAGTTCGGCCAGTTCGCGGTTGCGCGCCGGCTCGATGATGGCCCAGCCGGCCGCGACCACGGCGGTGTCGACCTGTGCCTGCGACCAGGTTTCGTAGATGCGCTGCGCGGTGCGGGCGCGCGCCACGAGTTCGGCGATGGGGGAAGAGGGGGCTGCGTTTTCCATGAGTTTGTCCGTGTCGATCAATCGACCTTGATGCTGGCTTCCTTGGCGAGCTTTTGCCAGCGCACGAGTTCGGTGGTGACGACCTTGCCGAGTTGCTCGGGCGTACCGCCGACGCCTTCGCTGCCTTGTGCGAGCAGCTTGTCGCGGATGTCCGGTTCTTTCACCACCGTGTTGATCACGCGGTTGAGCTTGTCGATGGCCGGCTGCGGCGTCTTCGCGGGCACGAACACGGCGTACCACGAGTCCACGTCGAAGTCGGGCACGCCGGCTTCCTGCATCGTCGGCACGTCGGGGAAGGCCGCGCTGCGCTTGGTGGTGGACACCGCGAGTGCCTTGAGCTTGCCTGCCTTCACGAACTGCGCGGCCGCCGGAATCGACACCCACAGCAGCGGCACCTGCCCGCCCATCACGTCGGTCACGGCCGGGCCGCCGCCGCGGTAGGGAATGTGCGTCATGTGCGTGCCGGTGCGCAGCTTCAGCAGCTCGCCCGCCAGGTGCCCGGGCGAGCCGTTGCCCACCGAGGCGAAGGCGATGCTGTCGGGCTTGGCCTTGGCCAGCGCGATGAGTTCGGCCACGGTGTTGGGCGCGAACTGCGTGTTGGCCACCAGGATCTGCGGCAGCGAGGCGACCATGCCGACCGGAGCGAAGTCTTTCGCGGTGTCGAAGCTCAGCTTGGCGTAGATGGCCGGGTTGATGGTGTGCGAAGACAGCGTGAACAGCACCGTGTAGCCGTCGGGCGCCGACTTGGCAACCACCTCGGTGCCGATGGAGCCGGCTGCGCCACCGCGGTTGTCGATCAGCACCGGCTGGCCCAGCAGCGTTTGAAAGCGCTCCTGCACGATGCGCGCGATCACGTCGGTGCCGCCGCCGGGCGGGTAGGGCACGATCAGGCGGATCGGCTTCGTCGGGTAGTCGCTGCCGTTCTGCGCTTGTGCGGCGAAGGGCGACGACAAGGCGGCGAGAGCCAGCAGCCCGGCGTGCAGCCAGGGGGCGAAGAGCAACTTCATTCCGATCTCCTTCTCTTTGTGATGGGCGTCGGCGGCAACGGCACGGCCGGTGCGGCGTTCAAGCGATAGCCCAGCGTGACGCTGGCGTCGCGCGCGCAGGCCATCAGGTGATCTGCCAGCCCGCGTGCCTGTGTGCGCGCAAAGCGGATCGAGGGCACGCTCATGCCGACGGCGGCCACGGCTTCGCCGCGCGCATTAAGCACGGGCACGCCGAGGCCGCAGACGCCGATGCGCCATTCCTCGCGGTTCTCGGCATAGCCGCGGGCGCGCGAGCGTTCCAGTTCGCTGAAGAGGGCGTCGAAGTCGGTGATGCTGTTCTTCGTGTGCGCGACCAGCGTGCCCAGGCGCTCCTGCAGTGCCGGCACGTCGAGCGCGGCTGCAGCGAGCAGCGCCTTGCCCGAGGCCACGCAGTACGCCGCCGCCCGGCCGCCGATGCGCGAGTACGCGGCCACGGGCAGCGGGCTGTCGAACTTGTCGAGGTAGACGATCTCGGCGTCGTCCAGCACTGCGAGGTGGATGGTCTCGCCCGTGGCTTGTGCCAGCAGCGCGAGGTGGGGCCGCAGCAGCGCGCCGATGTCCGATGCATCGGACACCATGGCCCCCAGCTCGAACAGCCGCAGGCTCGGCCGGTAGGCGCTCGTGTCCGGGTCTTGCACGGCCCAGCCGCATTCGACGAGCGTCTGCAGCGTGCGGTGTGCATTGCTGCGTGCCATGCCAAAGGCCTGGGCCAGTTCGGTGACGCGGCAGTCGCGCTGCTGGCGCACCATCCATTCGATGGCGGCGAGGCCCTTGGCAAGCGTGGAGTCCATGAGGCTTTCTATGGGATATCCGATGTTCCAAATATTGGAACTGCGTTCCCGGATGTGAAACGCAATGTAAGAACGCTGGGTGCCCTTTGTCAATCAGGGACTTGGATGTAATGCCAAACGCCTCAGGTTGCAGGCCTCAGCGGCGATGGCGCCCGGCCATGAGTTCGATCACCTCGCGGAAGAGGGTGTTGCCGCTGGAGGCGGCCAGGTCGAGCACATGGCTGCGGCTGTAGTAGGGGCTCAGGTCGAGGCCCACGCCGATGCCCGCAATGGCGATGTCGCCGCGCTGCTCCTGGCGCGCGACCACGTCGCGCAGGTGGTGGTCGAGGTAGTGCGCGTCGTTGGCCAGATGCGTGGCGCTGTCCATCGGCGAGCCGTCGGAAATCACGAGCAGCAGCTTGCGCGCCTCGCTGCGCTGGCGCAGCCGCATGCAGGCCCAGTCGATGGCCTCGCCATCTATGCCTTCGCGGAACAGGTCGGCTTTCAGCAGAGCCGCCATTGCGGGGCGTGCGCGCCGCCATGGCATAGCAGCACTCTTGAAGACGAGGTGGCAGCGCTCGTTGAGCCGGCCCGGGTGCGGCGGCCGGCCGGCGCGCACCCATTCGCGCTGCGGGCGCCCACCGTTCCACGCGCCGGTGGTGAAGCCCAGCACCTCGCTGGTCACGCTGGCCTGTTCGAGCGCACGCGCGAACACGTCGGCCATCATCGCGACCGACTCGGCATGCTCCTTCATCGAGCCCGAGCAGTCGATGAGAAAGGTGACGATGCAGTCGGCCGCCGGCTCCATGCGCTCGGTGCGGAACAGGCGGCGCTCGGTAGGCGAGGCCACGAGCTGCGCGAGGCGGCGGCCGTCGATCAGGCCTTCTTCTTGCGCGCCGTCCCAGCCGTCGCGCTCGGGCTCGGCCAGCAGGGTGCGCAGTTCACGCGCGAGGCGGGCGATGTTCACTCCCTGCGCGGCAATGCGGCGGTCGAGCTTTTCGCGGTGGTCGGCGAGCACGTCCTTGCGCGCGAGCGTGGCGGCGTCGTGTTCGCGGTCGTAAGCGTTGGAGAAGACGCGGTATGCGCCACCTGCGTTGTCGAGCACCGCGCTGCGGCCCGACTCGGCGGTGGTGAAGCGCTCGACGATCTCCTGGTCCATGTCGGCCACGAGGCTGAACACGCTGCGCTTGTCGTCCACATGCGGGTCGCGCGCGGCGTTGCTGCCTTCTTCATCGGCTTCGTGCAGCATCGCGGCGACGGTGCGCGCGATGGCACGGGCGTGCACGGCGTAGGCGGCCTGGTCGGCGCGATCCTTGCGCAAACCTGCCAGCGCATGGCCGATCAGCGGTGCGAGCGCGAAGCGCGTGGCTTCGAGCATGTCCTCGGTTTCTTCCACCACCTGCTGGCCGCTGACGCGGGCGCGGCAGATCTGCGCCACGGCGTACAGCAGCAGCCCGCGCGCGGTGTCGGTCAGGCCCGAGTGATGAAAGGCGAGTGACCACTGCTCGTGCCGGTGCCGCAGGTTGTGCCGCATGCCGGCCATGACTTCGGGCGCCATCGCCTCGACGCGGAACTGCTCGAGCATTTCGAACAGCATGCGTTCGACCGGCTCTTCGGGGCGCAGGCTTTCGTGCAGTGCTGCGTCCGATTCGGTGAGCCGCAGCGCGAGCCCGTCGGCCACGCCACGGAACGAAGCGAAGTCGTCGGTGTCGGGCGAGGGATGCAGGTGCGGCGCAAACCACGGCAGCGCCACGCGGCCACGGTGCAGCCGCCGGCCGCGAAAGTGCAGGTCGCGCTCGCCGCTGAAGGCGCGCACCACGCCCGCGCAAAGCTCCGCGACCTGTTCTTCTTGCCGCACGCGGCGCTGCATCGCGCTCGCGGGTTCGGCATTCATTCGCGCGGGCCTTCAGAGAGCTGGTGCGACTCCTTCAGTTCGCGGTCGAAGCAGCGCTGGAAGTATTCGGCGACCAGGGGCCGCTCGGCGTCGTCGCACTTGTTGACGAAGGACAGGCGAAACGCCAGCGCCGGGTCCTTGAAGATCTCGATGTTCTCTGCCCAGGTGATCACGGTGCGTGGCGACATCAGCGTAGAGAGGTCGCCCGCCGCGAAGCCCTTGCGAGTGAGGTCGGCCACCGCCACCATCGACGCGACCAGCTTCGTGCCCGCCTCGTCGGCCAACGATGGCACGCGCGCCTGCACGATGGCGATCTCTTCATCGGCCGGCAGGTAGTTGAGCGAGGCCACGATGTTCCAGCGGTCGATCTGCGCGTGGTTGAGCCGCTGCGCGCCGTGGTACAGGCCGTTGAGGTTGCCCAGGCCCACCGTGTTGGCGGTGGCGAACAGGCGGAAGAAGGGGTGCGGCCGCAGCACTTTGTTCTGGTCCATCAGCGTGAACTTTCCGTCGCGCTCCAGGATGCGCTGGATGACGAACATCACGTCGGGCCGGCCCGCGTCGTACTCGTCGAAGACCAGCGCCACGGGGCGTTGCAGCGACCACGGCACGATGCCTTCCTGGAACTCGGTGACCTGCTTGCCTTCGCGCAGCACCACTGCGTCCTTGCCGACGAGGTCGAGCCGGCTGATGTGGCCGTCGAGGTTGAGCCGCACGCAGGGCCAGTTCAGCCGCGCCGCCACCTGCTCTATGTGCGTCGACTTGCCGGTGCCGTGCAGGCCCTGCACCATCACGCGCCGGTCGCGCGTGAAGCCCGCGAGGATGGCGAGCGTCACGTCGGGGTTGAAGCGGTAGACCGCGTCGACCTCGGGCACGTGGTCGTCACGTTCGCTGAAGGCTGGCACCCGCAGGTCGGTGTCGATGCCGAACACATCGCGCACGCTCAGCATCCGGTCGGGTCGAAGGTCGGCGGTATCGGTCACGGTGGGCTTTCGGGGAATGTGGGGTCAGGCCTGCGCGCGGTCGGAGGCTGCGTCGGCATCGATGCGGCTCAGCGCCTGTGCGGCGCGTTGCAGGGCGGGCAGCAGCGTCTTCGCCTTGGTTGCGTCGAGCCGCATCACTGGCGCCTGCACCGCGATGCACAGGTTTGAGGGCGCGTCGTCGCCCGAAGGCACCAGCGTGGCGATGCACAGCAGGCCCGGCAGGAACTCTTCGTGGTCGATGGCGTAGCCGTCCTTGCGCACGCGCTGCACTTCCTTCTCCAGCGCCTCGGGGTCGGTCAGCGTCCGGGGCGTGTAGGGCTCCAGCGGCGCGTTCGACAGCAACCGGCGGCGCTGCGCCGCGCTCATCTGCGAAAGAAAGATCTTGCCGCTGGCCGAGCAGTGCACCGGCACGCGCGAGCCCGAGTGCAGGTAGAAGCGCAGCGGCGCGGCGGTTTCCACGCGGTCGAGGTACACGACCTCGCTGCCCGAAAGGGCGGTGAGGTTGCAGCTCTCGCCGATCTCTTCCACCAACTGGCGCAGCACCGTGTGGCGCGCACCGTGCAGGCTGTCGTTGAGCAGCAGGTTCTCGGCCAGCCGCCGCAGCCGCGTGCCGATGCCGTAGTGCCGGCCATCGCCTTCGCGCTGCAGCAGCCCCGCGCCTTCGAGCTGCTGGAGCATGCGGTGCAGCGTGGGCTTGGGCAGGCCGGTTTCTTCCACCAGGCCCTGCAGCGAGTAGCGCTGGTCTTTCGCGGCCATGACTTCGAGCAGCGCGAACAGGCGCATGGTGGGCGTGTCGCCCGCCGGTTCCTGCGCTTCAGGTGAGAGGCCTTTGACGATCTTCATGGGGGCGGATCATATTCTTTTTACGAAAAACAAGACAATACGTTCCGATTTTTGTAAATTGTTTGACGCCGCGGCGATGCCGACCTATATTCCGCCGGAATGAAATCCGGAACGAGAAGTTCCGACTTTTGACGCGCAACCACTGCCCACTTTCCTTCAGGAGACGCCTTCCATGAGCCAGAAGCAACCCGCAGCACCCACACGCGAAGCCGTCACCGGCGTGCAGAAGATGACGCCCTCCGAGGCCTTCGTCGAGACCATGGTCGCCAATGGCGTGACCGACATCTTCGGCATCATGGGCTCGGCCTTCATGGATGCGATGGACATCTTCGCGCCCGCCGGCATCCGGCTGATTCCGGTGGTGCACGAGCAGGGCGGCGCCCACATGGCCGACGGCTATGCGCGCGTGTCGGGCCGTCACGGCCTCGTGATCGGCCAGAACGGCCCCGGCATCAGCAACTGCGTGACGGCCATCGCGGCCGCCTACTGGGCGCACAGCCCGGTCGTGATGATCACGCCCGAGACCGGCACCATGGGCATGGGCCTCGGCGGCTTCCAGGAGGCCAACCAGCTGCCTATGTTCCAGGAGTTCACCAAGTACCAGGGCCACGTGAACAACCCCAAGCGCATGGCCGAGTACACGGCGCGCTGCTTCGACCGCGCCATCTCCGAGATGGGCCCCACGCAGCTGAACATTCCGCGCGACTACTTCTACGGCGAGATCACCACGGAGATCCCGAAGCCGATGCGCGTGGAGCGCGGCGCGGGCGGCGAGAACAGCCTGAACGCGGCCGTCGAGCTGCTGGCCTCGGCGAAGTTTCCGGTGATCCTCTCGGGCGGCGGCGTGGTCATGGGCGATGCGGTGGCCGAGTGCCAGGCACTGGCCGAGCGCCTGGGTGCGCCGGTGGCCAACGGCTACCTGCGCAACGACTCCTTCCCCGCGAGCCACCCGCTGTGGGCCGGCCCGCTGGGCTACCAGGGCTCCAAGGCCGCGATGAAGCTCATCGCGCAGGCCGACGTGGTGCTCGCGCTCGGTTCGCGCATGGGCCCCTTCGGCACGCTGCCGCAGCACGGCATGGACTACTGGCCGAAGGACGCGAAGATCATCCAGGTCGAGGCCGACCACACCAACCTCGGCCTCGTGAAGAAGATCACCGTGGGCATCCACGGCGACGCCAAGGCCACGGCGAAGGAACTGCTCAAGCGCCTGCAGGGCAAGACGCTGGCCTGCGACGCCAGCAAGGCCGAGCGCGCCGCGAAGATCAAGGCCGAAAAAGCCGCGTGGGAAAAAGAGCTCGACGAGTGGACCCACGAGCGTGACCAGTTCAGTCTCGACGCCATCGAAGAAGCCAAAGGCGAGAAGACACCCACCGGCGGCAGCTACCTGCACCCGCGCCAGGTGCTGCGCGAGCTCGAAAAGGCCATGCCGCCGCGCGTGATGGTCTCGACCGACATCGGCAACATCAACGCCATCGCCAACAGCTACCTGCGCTTCGAGGAGCCGCGCAGCTTCTTCGCGCCGATGAGCTTCGGCAACTGCGGCTACTCGCTGCCAACCATGATCGGCGCCAAGTGCGCGGCGCCCGACCGTCCGGCCGTGGCCTATGCCGGTGACGGCGCCTGGGGCATGAGCATGGTGGAAATCATGACGGCCGTGCGCCACGACATTCCGGTGACGGCCGTGGTCTTCCACAACCGGCAGTGGGGCGCGGAGAAGAAGAACCAGGTCGACTTCTACAATCGCCGCTTCGTGGCCGGCGAGCTCGAAAGCGAAAGCTTCGCAGGCATTGCCAAGGCCATGGGCGCCGAGGGCATCGTGGTCGACAAGCTCGAAGACGTGGGCCCGGCGCTGAAGAAGGCCATCGACATGCAGATGAACGAAGGCAAGACCTGCGTGATCGAGATCATGTGCACGCGCGAGCTGGGAGACCCCTTCCGCCGCGACGCGCTGTCGAAGCCGGTGCGCTTCCTCGACAAGTACAAGGACTACGTCTGAGCCATTCCATGACTGACTCGCTGCTGACGCTGAACGCGGGTTCTTCGTCGATCAAGGTTGCATTGTTCGATGCGGCTGGTGACGGCGATGCCTCGTTGCCGGCAGCGCGTTGGTCGGGGCAGGCGGATGGACTCGGCGCGGGCCTGAAGGCGCGGCTGCGTGTGCGCGATGCCCAGGGGCAGACGCTGCACGATGCGGCGCTCGATGGCGCGCAGGCTTCGCATCAAGGCGCGCTTGCGGCCTTGCTCGAATGGCATGCGCAGCAGGCCGATGGCCGGCGCATCGCGGCGGTCGGGCACCGCATCGTGCATGGTGGTGCGGACTTCGTTGCGCCGGTGCGCATCGATGCCTCGGTGCTCGATGCGCTCACCAAGCTTGAGCCACTGGCGCCGCTGCACCAGCCGCACAACCTTGCGGGCGTACGCGCTGCAATGGCAGCGTTCGAAGGTGTGCCGCAGGTGGCGTGCTTCGACACGGCCTTTCATGCGGTACAGCCCGAGGTCAACCGCCGCTTCGCGCTGCCACGTGCGCTGCATGACGCGGGCGTGCGGCGCTATGGCTTTCACGGCCTCTCCTACGAATCGATCGTCGCGCAGTTCGCCGGCATCGCGCCCGAGCTGGCGCAGCGGCGCGTGATCGTCGCGCATCTCGGCAATGGTGCGTCGATGTGCGGCATCGCGCAGGGCCGATCGGTCGCGACGACCATGACTTTCTCGCCACTCGACGGGCTAACGATGGGCACGCGCTGCGGCCACATCGACGCGGCCGTCGTGCTGTACCTGATGCGCTCGCACGGCATGTCGGCCGACCGGGTCGAGGCGCTGCTGTTCCGCGAATCGGGCCTGCTCGGCATCTCGGGCGTGTCGAGCGACATGCGCGTGCTGGAAGCATCGGCCGAGCCTGCTGCGGCCGAGGCCATCGGGCATTTCGCCGAGCAGGTGGTGCAGCACATGGGCAGCCTCGCGGCCGCGCTGCGCGGTGTCGACGCCATCGTGTTCACCGGCGGCATCGGCGAGAACGCGGCCCCGCTGCGTGAGCGCATCCTCGAAGACTGCGAATGGCTGGGCGTGAACGTCGACGCGGCCGCTAATCGCAGCGGCGCCGCGCGGCTCACCACTGCCGAGAGTCCTGTCAGCGCGTGGGTGCTGCGCACTGACGAAGAGGCGGTGATCGCGCGGCACACGGCGAACGTGCTTCGCGTTGCTGGCTGAGGGCTTTCTAGCGCGCCGATGAAGCGCGCGGCACGCTGGCGCCGCAGTGGCGCAGGAAGTCGGCCGTCGCGCGGCCCAGCAGCTTGTCGCGGTGCATCACCGTTGCCAGCCGCCGCGTGCCCGCCGGCAATCGCGTGCGCAGCTCGACCAGGTGGCCGTCTTCCAGCGCCTGCGCCACCGTGTAGCGCGACAGGCACGCCAGCCCGGTGCCCGAGGCCACCACACGCTTGATCGCCTCGGTGCTGCCCAGCTCGAAGCCCACGCGCACCTGCTCAAGGTTCTGGATCAGCCATGCGTCCGTTACCTGCCGTGTGCCCGAGCCATGCTCGCGCAGCACCCACGTGGCTTGCGACAGCTGCTTGTGCGTGGCGACACGGCCCGCCAGTGCATGGTTGGGCGCGGCGACGATCACCAGCTCGTCTTCGCGCCAGGCGCGCACCACGAGGTCGGGGTGCGTCTGCGGGCCTTCGATGAAGCCGACGTCCACGTCGAAGCCCGCGACCGCCTGAATCACATCGTGCGTGTTCGCGATGTGCAGGTGCACCTGGCTCTGCGGATGCAGGTGCGTCCATTGCGACACCTTCTCGGGCAGCAGGTACTCGCCGATGGTGAAGCTGGCCGCCACGCGCAGCGGCGCCGCATGCTCGCCGCTGAAAAGCGCCTCGACCTCGCCCGCCTGATCGAGCAGCGCCTGTGCCTTGGGCAGCAGCGCGCGGCCGTTCTCGTTGAGCACCAGCCGGCGTCCGAGCCGGTCGAAGAGCAGGGCGCCCACCGAAGACTCCAGGTCGGCCAGCGCGCTGCTCGCGGCCGATTGCGAACGCGCGATGCGGTCGGCTGCGGCACGGGTGCTGCCTTCGCGCGCGGTGGCGACGAACACCTCCAGCTGCCGCAGGTTGAGGCGCAGGCGCTGGCTCGAAGTCTGACTCTGAAGCTGATCTGTTTTTCCGGTCATGGTGAGCGATATTCTCTGCTTTTTCGTTTGATCGAGGCTGCATAACATCGCACGGACCCCGCCTGAAAACAAAGGACCGCCAGTGTTCAGCTTCCTGTCTCGCGAGCCGGTGCACGACCCGCTGGTCGCGCCCACGCCCACAGCCGACACCACGGTCAAGACCACCACCTGCTACATGTGCGCCTGCCGCTGCGGCATTCGCGTGCACCTGCGTGAAGGCGAAAAGGGCCCCGAGGTTCGCTACATCGACGGCAACCCGAACCATCCGCTGAACCAGGGCGTGATCTGCGCCAAGGGCTCGTCGGGAATCATGAAGCAGGTATCGCCTGCACGTATCACGCAGCCGCTGCTGCGCAAGGCCGGCAGCGAGCGCGGAGCCGGCGAGTTCGAGCCCATCAGCTGGGAGCGCGCCTACGACATGCTCACCGAGCGGCTCGGCAAGATCCGCGCGACCGACCCGAAGAAGTTCGCGCTGTTCACGGGGCGCGACCAGATGCAGGCGCTCACGGGCCTGTTCGCGCGGCAGTTCGGCACGCCCAACTATGCGGCGCACGGCGGCTTCTGCTCGGTCAACATGGCCGCGGGAATGATCTACACCATCGGCGGCAGCTTCTGGGAATTCGGTGGGCCCGACCTGGAGCGCGCCAAGCTGTTCGTGATGATCGGCACGGCCGAAGATCATCACAGCAATCCGATGAAGATCGCGATCAGCAAGTTCAAGCGGGCTGGCGGTCGCTTCATTTCGATCAATCCGGTGCGCACGGGCTACTCGGCGATTGCCGACGAGTGGATTCCGATCAAGCCGGGGACCGACGGCGCGCTGTTCATGGCGCTGCTGCACGAGTTGATAGCCAACGAGCTTGTGGACCACGCCTTCCTCAAGCGCTTCACCAACGCACCGCAGCTCGTGGTGCTCGACAACTGCGAGCGCGAAGGCCTGTTTGCCTTCGACCCTGAACGCGGCCCACCGGGCGACGGCCGTAACCCGCACAACAAGCTGGTGTGGGACAAGGCCAGCGGCACGGTGATGCCCGCGTATCCCGAAGGCATTGCCGACGGCTGCGATCCGGCGCTCGAAGGCCACTACACGCTGGTCGACGGTACGCGCGTTGCGCCTTCATTCCAGCTGCTGCGCGAGCGGGTAGCGAGCTGCACGCCCGAGTGGGCGCAGGCCATCACCGGCATCGACGCGGCGCGCATTCGCAAGCTGGCGCGCGAGATGGGCGAGACGGCGCTGCAGCAGGCCTTCGAGCTGCCCATTCCGTGGACCGATGCATGGGGCAAGCACCACGCCACCACGCAGGCGCGCCCCGTGGCCTTCCATGCGATGCGCGGGCTGGCGGCGCACTCCAACGGCTTCCAGACCGTGCGGGCGCTGGCCGTGCTGATGAGCGTGCTCGGCACCATCGACGCACCGGGCGGCTTCAGGCACAAGGCACCGTATCCGCGTCACATCGTGCCGAACTACCGGGCCTTCAACGACCCCGGAATGATCCAGCCGAACACGCCGCTCAATGCCGCGCCACTGGGTTTTCCGGCCAGCCCGGAAGAGCTGGCGATCAACCCCGATGGTTCGCCGATCCGCATCGACCATGCCTTCTCGTGGGAGCACCCGTTGTCGGCGCATGGGCTGATGCACAACGTGATCACCAATGCGGCAAAGGGCGACCCGTACCGCATCGACACGCTGCTGATCTTCATGGCCAACATGGCGTGGAACTCCAGCATGAACACGATGGCGGTGCGCGAGATGCTCAACCGCAAGGACGAGAAGGGCGAGCACATGATTCCCTTCCTCGTGGTGTGCGACGCCTTCCAGAGCGAGACCGTGGCCTTTGCCGACCTGGTGCTGCCCGACACCACGTACCTCGAACGCCACGACGTGATGGGCATGCTCGACCGGCCGATCTCCGAGTTCGATGGGCCGGTGGATTCGGTGCGCGTGCCGGTGGTGCCGCCGACGGGGGAGTGCAGGCCCTTCCAGGAGGTGTTGATCGAGCTGGCCTCGCGGCTGAAGTTTCCGGCTTTCACCACGCCGGAGGGGGGGCGCAAGTTCACGGGCTACCCCGACTTCGTCGTCAACTTCGAGCCGCAGCCGGGCATCGGTTTTCTCATGGGCTGGCGCGGCAAGGACGGCACCGAGCACCTGCGCGGCGCGCCCAACCCCAAGCAGTGGGAGGCGTACGCGCAGAACAACTGCGTGTTCCAGTACCACATGCCCGAGACCATGCACTACATGCGCAACTGGAACCGGGAATACCTGGACTTCGCAAAAGACAAGGGCTGGCGCCAGCGCAACGACCCGGTGCAGCTGGCGCTGTACTCCGACACGCTGCAGAGCTTTCGCCTTGCGGCGCAGGGCAAGAGCGCGGGGCGGCAGCCACCCGATGCGCTGCGCGAGCGCATCGACAAATACTTCGACCCGCTGCCGTTCTGGTATGCGCCGCTCGAAGAGGCTGCGACTGATCTCGATGCCTACCCGCTCAATGCGCTCACGCAGCGGCCGATGGCGATGTACCACTCGTGGGACTCGCAGAACGCGTGGCTGCGGCAGATACACAGCCACAACTACCTGCACGTGAATCCGCTGACCGCGCAGGCCGCGGGCATTGCTGATGGCGGCTGGTGCTGGGTCGAGAGCCGCTGGGGCAAGGTGCGCTGCATGCTGCGCTACAGCGAGGCTGTGGAGCCTGGCACTGTGTGGACGTGGAATGCCATCGGCAAGGCGGACGGCGCATGGCAGCTGGCGCCTGGCGCCGACGAGGCGCGCAAGGGCTTTCTGCTGAACCACCTGATCAGCGAGGAACTGCCCTGCGCCGGCACTGCGAGCGGGACCATCAGCAACTCCGACCCGATCACCGGGCAGGCCGGCTGGTACGACGTGCGCGTGCGCATACGGCCGGCCGAACCGGGCGAGCCCGAAGAGAGCTATCCGCAGATCGCGAGCATGCCGGCGGTGCCCGGGGTGCTGGGCAAGGCGGCGAGCGTGTTGACGTACTTTGCGGGGAGGGGGAGGAAATGATGCAGTGGTTGAAGGACCTGATGTCGTCGGCTCCGGTCTTGCCCCCTCTCCCGCAAGCGGGAGAGGGCTGGGGTGAGGGCGGCGGCGCTGGAGCTGGAGGCCTTGCCGCCATGAAGGCCGCTGCACCCTCACCCCAACCCTCTCCCGCCAGCGGGAGAGGGAGCAACACGGTGCGTGCGGCACAGGGCGAGACACTCGTCAAGCAACTCGCCCTCGTCATCGACCTCAACGTCTGTGTCGGCTGCCACGCCTGCGTCACCTCGTGCAAGCAATGGAACACCTCCGGCAGCGCAGGCCCGCTCGCCGACGAGCGGCCCTATGCCGCCAACCCCACCGGCACCTTCTTCAACCGCGTGCAGACCTACGAGGCCGGCGCCTTCCCGGTCACTGAAACCATCCACTTCCCCAAGAGCTGCCTGCACTGCGAAGATCCGCCCTGCGTGCCCGTGTGCCCCACGGGCGCGAGCTACAAGCGCAAGGAAGACGGTATCGTGCTGGTCGACTACGACAAGTGCATTGGCTGCAAGTACTGCGCATGGGCCTGCCCGTACGGTGCACGCGAGCTCGACGAAGAGCGCCAGGTCATGACCAAGTGCACGCTGTGCGTGGACCGCATCTACGACGAGCAACTGCCGAAGGAAGACCGCAAGCCGGCCTGCGTGAAGGCCTGCCCCACGGGCGCGCGCATCTTCGGCGACGTGAAGGACCCGGACTCCGAAGTGTCGAAGGCCATCCGCGAGCGCGGTGGCTACCAACTGATGCCCGAGTGGGAGACCAGCCCGGCCAACCAGTACCTGCCGCGTCACATCACGCAAGCCACGCAGGCAACGGACGCGCGGGAGTAGCCGGATGCATCCCGCGTTCTCGATTCTTTTCTTCACCACGCTGGCCGGCGCGGCTCAGGGGCTGGTCTTCACGCTCGCGCTTGCGACGCTGTTCGGCCTTGCGCTGGCACCCGGCTTCCTGACGTTGGCGCTTGGTGTTGCCGAAGTGCTGCTCGTGGCCGGGCTTGCCGCATCGTTCATGCATCTGGGGCGCAAGACTCGTGCGTGGCGTGCAGTGCTGATGTGGCGCACCTCGTGGATGTCGCGCGAGGTGATCGTGCTGCCAGCCTTCATCGCGCTGGTGGGGCTGTGGTGGCTGTCGCTGATGCTGGGTATCGGCGCGCCGTGGTCGTGGCTGCTGCCCGTGCTGGTGCTGTGCGGGGCCGTCGCGCTCTGGTACTGCACCGCGATGATCTATGCCTGTCTGCGCTTCATCGAGGAATGGGCGCATCCGCTGACTATCGTCAACTTCACGCTGATCGGGTTGTCGTCGGGGCTGGTGCTGGCCTGTGCAATGGCGGCTTTGAGCGGTGAGGCGCGCTTCGTGCAAGTCTTCGGGCCGTGTGCGCTGGTTGCCACGCTGGCAGCGTGGGCTGCGCGCGGGCAGGCGCTCCGGCGCAACGCGGGCATCCGCCACAAGTCGACGCTGCAGTCGGCCACCGGCATCCGCACGCAGAAGCTGGTTCAGAAGTCGATGGGCATGTCGGCCGGGTCGTTCAACACGCGCGAGTTCTTTCATGGCGCATCGCTGGCTGCGCTGAAGAACATGAAGCTCGGGTTTCTGCTGCTGGCCTTCGTGTTGCCGGCGTTGCTTTTGGTGTGGGGCCTTGCGAGTGCTGCGGTGTTGCCGTGGTTGCTCGCGGTGCTGGTGCAGGCACCGGGCCTGCTGGCCGAGCGCTGGTTCTTCTTCGCGCAGGCGAAACACCCGCAGAACCTGTACTACCAGGTGGTGTCTTAGCGAGCAACAGCGTGATCACGCTCGGCCCGAGAAGGCAGGCCTGCTTACCTGCGTGATGGAAGCAGCGTCGACAGCGCATCTGCTTCCTTCTTCATGGCCAAGGCCAGAGCGGTGCCGGCCGCACCGGCCAACTTGTCAGACAGGCCAGTGGCGACAAGTGTGTGCGCTACCCGCCCGGAGGCATCGAGCAGCGGCACGGCAATCACCGTCACGCCGCTCATGTAGTAGCCGCGATCGATGCTGAAGCCGCGCTTGCGGACCTGCTCGACCTCGCGCTTCCAGGTGGCAAGATCGATTGGCTTGTCCCATCGCAGGGCCTTGAAACGCTTTTCGATCTGCGGCCACGTCTCGCTGCTGAAGGCCGCCACCAGGCGCCCCGTGGCACTGACCAGCGCAGGGAAACGACTGCCGACATCCACATGCAGGCGGAAGGGAGCGTTGGAGCGCGACAAGGCCAGCACGACCATCGGCTCCATGTCATGGGTTTCGACGCCGATCATCGTTACGTTCCACTCGTTGGCCAGAACGTCGAGTACTGGTTGTGCGAGGCTGGCGAAGCTGCTGCTTTCGATCGCGCTGCGGGCCAGGCTCAACATGCCGGTTCCCAGCGAGTAGCGCTTGGTGTCGCTGTCGATCTTGACCAGGTCTTCAACGATGAGTGCACGAAGAATATGCAGGCAGGTGCTGGGGACGAGTTCGAGTTCATCGGCAATGGCCTTGACGCCCATCGCATGCGCGGAGCGCCCGAGAAGTCGCAGGATCGCGATGGCCCGCGTGACGCCGGGCACCGGCCTGACACGCACGGGCTTGGTGGGCTTGGCGCCTGTTTTCGTTGGCTTCGAGGCGGAAGAGGAACTGGACTTCATGGGGCTTGCGATTGGCGGGCGCAAGCTTATCCCAGAAGGCGCGCGGCGAACCAGGCCAGCCCAGGTGTTCCCGATAGCGGCGAGAGGGTCGGTCAGCGCAGTCATGGTGTCCATCGGTCCTAGTCCGCCTTCATTCCCGACGTCTTGATGATCGGCTCCCACTTTCGGCGCTCGCTTTGCACGAACTCGGCGAGCTGCTGGCGCGTGCCGCCGCCCGGGTCGAAACCGTACTCCAGCAATTGCTGGCGGGTCTCGGGCTTCTTGAGAATCCGGTTCATTGCTTCGTTCAACACGTCCAGCGTGGCCGAAGGCGTGCCGTGTGGCGCGAAGAGCGCGTTCCATGCGATGACCTCGAATCCCGCATAGCCCTGTTCCGCCACCGGCTTGATGCCCGGGACGAGCGCGCTCGGCACCGCAGAGGTGACGGCCAGAGCGCGCACGTGGCCTGCCTGCAGCTGCGAGCGCAATGCAGTGGGGGTATCGATCAGCAGCGGCAACTGCCCGCCGAGCACATCGGTCATCGCACTGCCGGAGCCCTTGTACGGCACCTGGAAGATCTGGAGCCTGGAGCGCTCCTTGAGCAGTTCGATGACCAGGCGGGCGCTCGTGCTCGGTGTCGCGATGTCCGCGGAGCGAGGGTCGCTCTTGAGCGCACTCACCAGATCGCCGATGGATCGCATCGGCGACTTGGCGTTCACAACCAGCACCATCGGAAAGCTGCCCGTCAGAACGATCGGTTCGAAGTCCTTCTCCGTCTTGATGCGCTGGCCGGCATAAAGGTACTGGTTGACCGCATGCGTGGCATTGGTCCCCATCGTGAGCGTGTAGCCGTCGGGCGGCGCGTCGGCGGCAAGCTCGGTGCCGAGATTGCCACCGGCGCCCGGCCGGTTGTCGACGATGACCGGTTGCCCCAGCTCTTTGGCCAGCAGATTGCCCAGATAGCGCGTAGCGATGTCCGTGCCTTGCCCGGCCTGGTAGGCCACGATGATCCGGATCGGCTTGGTGGGGTAGGTCTGTGCCGGCGCACCGTGCGAACAAAGAGCGATTGCGCAGCCCGTGGCGAGCAGTTTCCAAAGTCTCATTTTTGTCTCCTGTGAAGGCATCGTCGGTCCGGGCCTGACGCCCTTTTTCGGGTCTGTGTCACAGGCCTGGCCTCCGTTCGGAGTGTTGTGATTCGATGGCACACCACGGTCGGACGGGTTGAATCAAGTATCAAAGTCGCGGATGAAATTGTCAAAGAAGATGCAAATTTGTACTAAGACAAAATTAATTTTTGTACTTTCATGAGCGCCTGCGCGACCAGAACCTCCTGACCCGCAGCCTGCAGCTGGCCGCGCATGAACAGCAGGCTCGAGGTGCGGCGCACCAGCTGCGCTCGAGCTTCCACGAGCACGCCGGCTGCTACCGGCGCCAGAAATTGCGTGTCCAGCTGCACCGTCACGCAGGGCATGCGTGAGGCGGCCTCCCAGGCCACGGTGCTGATCGCGTGATCGGTCAAGGTGGCCAGAAGGCCACCGTGCACGACACCCGCCGGGTTCAGATGAGCGTCGGTCGACCAGACGGCGTAGACCCAGCTCGTGCCTTCGCGCCTGGTCCACAGCGGTCCGGCGGTCGACATGAAGGCACCGGCTGTGCGGATGCGACGCCAGCCTGCAGCGGCAAGGTTCTCGAATGGATCGATGGGTTCTTCCATGGCATGAGAGGTGTTCGTTGGAGGATGTCGAAGGTCTTCTTTCTACCGCAACTGAATTCGTGGGTTTGTCTATATACAAAACAGAGTCGTATTTGACAATGAAACATCGTGAGTCGCATAGTTCAGGCATCGCAAGAGGACCTGAACTGATGACCCACCTGACCGACTACACCTCCTTCTCAGACGCACAGTCGCATTGCTCGACGGAGACGCTCTGGGCGCTTTTCGACGGCGACCGGCAGTCGTTCAACATCGCCTACGAGTGCGTCGACCGCCATGCGAGCGAAGGAAAGGTGGCCATCGTGGTGGCGTATGCGAATGGCAGCGAAGAGGTCATCACGTTCAAGGCGCTGTCGCGCCTGTCGAATCGCTTCGCCAATCTGCTGGTGGCGCGTGGCGTCCAGCCCGGCGATCGCGTCGCGGTCATGCTCGAGCCCTCGCTGGCCTTCTACGTGGCGATCTTCGGCGCGATCAAGACGGGCGCGATCGCCGTGCCGCTCTTTACGCTCTTTGGCCCGGACGGCATTCGCCTGCGCGTGGAAGACTGCAAGCCGAAAATTCTCGTGACCAATGCCGAGAAGGCGCCGGTGTCCCAAGGCATCGACGGTGTCGAGGTGCTCGTGGCCGATGGCGGCTTCGTGCAGAGCCTGAGTGCGTTCCCCGACACCTTCGAGGTTCGGACAACGGCCGAGGACTACGCGATATTCCAGTACACGTCCGGCACCACCCGCGAATTGCCGGCGGCCGTCAAGCACAAGCAGCGCGCACTCGTCACGTTGATGCTGGCGGCGCTCTACGGCACCGGCGTCCGGCCCGGTGACCGCTTTTTTTGCCCGTCGTCTCCCGCATGGGGGCATGGGCTCTGGCACGGCACGCTGGCGCCGCTGGCGCTCGGGGTGACCATCGGCGCCTACTCCGGAAAGTTCGATGCGGCACGGCTGCTCAAGGCCCTGCAACACGGCCGCTTCAACAACATTTCGGCCGCGGCAACGCACTTCCGGATGATGCGCAACTCAGGTGCCGCGGACAAATACAAGTACTACCTGGAAAAGGTTTCCTTCACCGGCGAGCCGATGGACAGCGAAACAGAAGATTTCGTCCGCGCCGCTTTCGGGCGGCCCGTGTGCAGCATGTACGGCACCACCGAGATCGGCGTGATTCTCGTGAACTACCCCGGCGCTGCGGATTTCAAGGTGAAGCCCGGTTCGCTCGGCAAGCCCATCCCCGGAGGGCGGGTCGATGTTCAGGACCCGGAAGGCAAGACATGTGCACCGGGTGTCGTGGGCGAACTCAAGATCTGGCGCAACGACGCCTGGGTGCCCACCAAGGACCTGGGCAAGGTCGACCAGGACGGCTACTTCTTTCACGCTGGCCGGGCCGACGACGTGATCATCTCCGCGGGCTGGACCATGAGCGCGGTGGAGATCGAAGACGCGGTGCTCAAACACCCCGACGTGCGCGAGGCCGCTGCGATTGGCGTGGCCGACGAACTCCGGGGCCAGGTGGTGAAGGCCTTTGTCGTCACGGAGCGCGAGGGCAGTGATGCCTTCACCAAGGAAATCCAGGACCTCGTGCGCAGCCGACTGAGCCAGCACGAGTATCCGCGCCACGTGGTCTTCGTGTCGGACCTTCCCAAGACACCCGCCGGCAAGGTGCATCGCAAGGTCCTGCGAGACCGCGAGCGGCAGCCCGCGAGCGTCTGACCCCTTTATTCCCCAACCCTCTTATCTACAACCACCAGGAGACCAACGATGTCTGTGCAAAGCGAAAGAACCTTCCCGAAGATCACCGAGCGCGGCCTGGACGAATTGCGCGAGCGCATCGGCCAGAAGATCGAAAACACCCAGGAGCCATGGTGCTACGAAGCCACGCGCGACAACATTCGCCATTACGCACACGGCATCGGAGACGACAACCCGCTCTGGTGCGATCCGGCCTATGCCGCAAAGACGAGGTACGGCAGCGTCGTGGCACTTCCGAGCTTCCTGTTCTCGACCAGCCGGATCGTGTCGGGCTATGTGGGTGGCCTGCCGGGTGTGCATGCGATGTGGTCGGGCGCCGACTGGACCTGGCACAAGCCCGTACTGCGCAATGATGAGATCCGCACCGAGGCCTACCTCAAGGACCTGGTCGAGCACCAGACGCGTTTCGCGGGCCGCGCGGTCCAGCAGATCTATCACGTCGACTTCTACAACCAGAAGGGCGACAAGGTGTCCGAGGCCGACAGCTGGTGCTTCCGCACCGAGCGCGATCATGCCCGGGAGCAGGGCACGAAGTACAAGGAAGTGCGCGCACGCACGCCCCGGCAGTACTCGCCCGAGGAGATCCAGGAGGCCTTCAAGCTCTATCGCAACGAGGAAGTGCGCGGAACGACCCCGCGCTACTGGGAAGACGTGGTCGAAGGCGAGGCGCTGCCTGTGATGTTCAAGGGCCCGATGACCGTGACCGGCTTCATCGCCTATGCGCAGGGCTGGGGCGGCCTTTATATCCGTGCCAACAAGATGGCCTGGAAGCTGATCGACGCGCATCCCGGCGTGGGCATTACCAATCGCTTCGGCATTCCCGACGTGCCCGAGCGCGTGCATTGGGAAGAAGACTTCGCGCTTGAAGTGGGCGCGCCAGGCGCCTACGACTACGGCCCGGAGCGCACTTCCTGGCTCACGCATCACCTGACGAACTGGATGGGCGACGACGGCTTCCTGCGGAAGGCCAGCTGCAAGATCCGCCGCCACAACCCCGAGGGCGACATGCTGTTCATCAAGGGGCATGTGAAGCGCAAGTACGTCGAGGACGGCAAGCATCTGGTCGAGATCGAGCAGGAAGCGCGCAACCAGGACGATGAGCTCTCCGTGCTCGGTTCCGGCGTGGTTGAATTGCCCAGCCGCGGCTAGTATTTGCGGCCGGAAACAAAAAAAGGCCAACAAGGAAGACAAACGATGCGTGGTGCGCTCAGCGGCATTCGGGTAGTGGATCTGTCGCGCGTGCTGGCGGGGCCGATGTGCTCGCAAATGCTCGCGGATCACGGCGCGCATGTGATCAAGGTGGAGCCGCCCGGTGGTGACGACACCCGCACGCTCGGGCCGCCCTTCGACCGGCACGGTGACGCGTCCTACTTCGGCGCGATAAACCGGGGCAAGCAGTGCATCAGCATCGATCTTTCGAAGCCGCCGGGACGGCGGATCCTCGAACGGTTGCTCGAGGAGGCCGACGTCCTGATCGAGAACTTTCTGCCCGGTACGCTGGAAAAATGGGGAATTTCTTACGAAGGGTGGATCAAGGAGCGCTTCCCGCGCCTCATCCACTGCAGCATCAGCGGCTTTGGCGCAGACGGCCCGCTGGGTGGGCTGCCCGGCTATGACGCGGTGCTGCAGGCGCTGTGCGGACTCATGAGCGTCAATGGCGAACAGGCGAGTGGCCCGACACGGATCGGCGTGCCCATCGTCGACCACCTCACCGCCTACACCGCGCTGTCGGGCATCCTGCTTGCGCTGCAAGGCCGCAACGCCTCGGGCCAAGGGCAGCACGTGGAGGCTACGCTGTTCGATGCGGCGCTGAGCCTGCTGGTCCCGCATGCGGCCAACTACTTTCAATCGCATCAGGAGCCGGGTCTGCTCGGCAGCGCCCATCCCAACATTGCGCCCTACGACCGCTTCACGTGCGGCGATGGCGAGATCTTTCTCGGGATCATGAACCGTGGCCAGTTCGAGCGCTTCTGCGGCGTGGTCGAACGACCTGACCTTGCGGTGGACGAACGCTTCGCCGACAACGCTGGGCGTCTGCAGCATCGGGATGCCCTTCGGGTCGAGATCGAACACGCCATCTGCCACCGCGCGCGCAAGATGCTGTGCGATGCGTTGATGGCGGCGGGGGTGCCCGCGGCGCCGGTGCATTCGGTGTCGGAGGCCTTTGCCCAGCCTCACGCAAAGCATCGCGAGATGGTGGTCGCTCGCGATGACTACAAGGGAATCGGTCTTCCTGTCCGGTTGCACGGCACGCCAGGCTCGCCGGGCGCGAGTCCTCGGCCTTTCAATTCAGACGCCGTCTGCGTCCTGGAATCGCTCGGATTCACCGCGCTCGAGATCGAGCAACTGTTTGCCGACGGCGTCGTGCCCGCGCCGAATACGGCCATTCCCTTTGCTTAGGCTTCGAAGTTCAACGTGAGCCCGGGCGTCGGCCAGTCATCGATGGCAATCAGCCTCCCGCTGCCCGAGAGCGTGACGTAGGCCGTGCGCCGGTCGCGCCCGCCGAAGCAGATGTTGGTGGTGTAGCGGTCGGGCAGCGGCACATGCTCGACGGTGCTGCCATCGGGCGACACGATGCTGATGCCGCCGTGCAGCAGCGTCGCCACGCACAGGTTGCCGAGCGCGTCGACAGCCATCGAATCGAAGCGCTGGTAGTGCCCGCCCGGCGAGGCGCAGAGCATGCGGCCGCCATGCGGCGAGGGCCAGCCGTCCTTGCGAACGCGGCCCGGCGCGGTGATGTCGAAGGCCCAGACGCGGGCGCCCTCGGTCTCGGCGTAGTAGAGCGTGTTGCCGTCCGGCGAAAGGGCGATGCCGTTGGGCGTCATCACCGGCCGGGCGATGGTGCTTGCGGCGCTGCCATCGGCATGGCCGTAGAAGAGGCCACCGCGGTCCATGTCGCGCTCGCGCACCTTGCCCAGGTCGGTGAAGTAGAAGCCGCCCTGTGCGTCGAACACGATGTCGTTGGGGCCGCACAGCGCGCCGCCTTCGACTGTTTCGTACAGGCGCTCGGCGCGGCCGGTGGCGAGGTTCACGCGTTCGATGCGGCCGCCCGAATAGTCTTCGGCTTGGCCGACCGGCCGCAAGCAGCCATCCGCTTCGGTGTGCCACTTGAAGCCACCGTTGTTGCAGACATAGACCGCACCATCGGGCCCGATGGCCGCGCCGTTCGGCCCGCCGCCGAGGTCGGCAACCACTTGCACCAGTCCGTCAGCACGTACGCGGGTGAGCGTGCCACGCGCGATCTCGACCAGCAGCACCGAGCCATCGTCCATGGCGATCGGGCCTTCGGGAAACTGCAGGCCGCTGGCGAGTTCGCGAATGTGCATTGGAGGGCCTCGGTGATTGATCCTCTTACTTTTTCGGATTCTGCATGCGCGCGATGATCTTGGAGGTCTCGTTGCCTTCCTCTCGACCGTCCGCGTAGCGGCGCATGTAATCGAACACCTTGGCTTGCGACACCTTCACCATCTGGCCCGCGTGCAGGTTCGGTACCTCGACCGGTTCGTTCTTCAGCAGGCCTTCGATGGTGTCGCCGTTCCAGCGCGCGACTTCGACCCACATCCATTCGTTGCTGCCGCTACGTGTTGTGAAGGGCGCCTTCACGAGGATGTATTCGCCGGGCTGCAGGCCCTTGGCGAAGGCGTCGCGCAGCTTGGGCAACTGCGCGTTGGCCGCCTTGCTGGCGGCGAGCAGTTCGTCGTTGTGCTTGAGCCGCGTGACGCTGTCTTCGTCAGCACCGAAGACCGAGACCAGCATTGCGGTCTGCTGCGCATAGCGGTCGGGGCCCTTGTAGCGATCGAAGCGGATCTCGTACAGCCGGTTCTGCGGATCGCCGCTTTCCCATGTGCCATTGACCAGCGAGAGCTTGGCCACCGCTGCGGCATTGGGCTTCAGGTGCGTGAGCTGCGGGTCGCGCGCGGCAGCGTGCTTGAGTGCGCGCAGGTCCAGGTCGTACTGGCCGGGCTGCGCCAGCGTGGCGCCTTCGACCATTGCCTGCGAGAACATGTTGACGAGATTGCCCATCGGGCGGTTGCTCGACCACGAGAAATCGCTCACCACCACGTCGGGCAACCCGAACTTCGACATACCGAGCGTGATGGCCCGCACGAGGTCGCCGCTGCGGTAGGCATGAATGGTCGTGTGCTGCGACATGTCGGGCACGCCGCCGGCCCAGGTGTCGATGCGGCGCTTCTGCCATTCGTCGGGCGAAAAGACCTCGCGTGTTTCTTCGTCCCACAGAAGGCCGTTGGTGTCGCGCGCCACCTGCAGTGTGAGCTGCAGGGCTTTCTGCATCGCGGCCGACGACTGCTGCGCCGGGTGCGCGAAATCGATGATGAGTGCCTTGTCCGCGGTCTGCAGGGCTTCGGCTTGCTCGCGCGAGATGCCGCGGCCGAAGCGCTGCAGCATCTCCATGCTCGGCGCGCGGTACTCCTTGAGCACCGTGGTGGTGTTCCAGTTCGCGAAGACCACGGGCTCGGTGGCCGTCGCTGGCGTGGGTGCCGCCTTCAGCAGCTTCGGGCTGCCGCCGAGCTTGGCGAGCCGGCTGCGCAACGCGGCCATCGGGTCGGTAGCCGGGGCCTTGGCGTAGTAGATGGCGAACTGGAAGTGGACCGGGCCGGCCTGCTGCGGCGAGCCTGCAGGCACTGGAGCGCCTGGTACGGCCTTGGCTGCGCTTTGCGCAGTCGCTGGCGCCGCGGTCGGCGTGGCCGCGAAGGCGACGGCACCGGCAGAAGAAAGAATCAGCGCGGCGAGCGCGAGGCGGGGGAAGAAGGCGGTCGTCTTTGGTGAGGGCATGGTCAGGACGTCTTCGTTGCTGCGGATGCCGGCATTCTCCACACGGCCCGGCCTCAGCTTCGCCGGCCCCCCGTCGCGCGAGGCTTGCCCGGCGTGCCCGGCAGCAGGTGGTCGAGCGGCAGCGCCGTTTCCGACTTGATCTCGCGCAGCACGATGCTCGAGCGCACATGCGTTACGCCGGGCAGGCTGAACAGCACCTCGTGCAGGAAGCGCTCGTAGTGCTTCATGTCCGGCACGGTCACGTTCAGGATGTAGTCCGCGGGCCCGGTGGCCGACACGCAGCGAATGATCTGCGGGCTCGCGGCCACGGCTTCCTCGAAGCGCTGCACCATCGCCTCGCTGTGGCGGTCGAGGTTCACCTCGGCCACGGCAGACACGTGCAGGCCCACCAGTTCGGGGTCGACCAGCGCCGTGTAGCCGCGGATGACGCCGGCCGTTTCCATGTCTTTTATGCGCTTCCAGCAGGGCGTGGGCGACAGGCCGATGGTGTCTGAAATCTGCTGCACCGTCTGGCGGCCATCGTGCTGCAGTGCAGAAAGGATCTTGAGGCAATGCTCGTCAAGGGAAAGAGAATCGACGTTCATGGCAAGTTCCGAGAAGATTATTCTTCAAACAAGGGTCTGCGCCAGTGTATTGAAGAAGCACTTCCCTGGTGTGTCGCAGAACAATTCCGGGCATGAACGCCCCACACGACACAGCCGCACTCAGACGGCCCGGCTACCAGCTCTCCGACAACCTCTGGGCCCCTTCGGGCTCGGTCTTCATTACCGGCACGCAGGCGCTGATCCGCGTGCTGGTGATGCAGGGCCGGCGCGACGCGCAGCGCGGCCTGCACACGCAGGGCTTCGTCAGCGGCTACCGCGGCTCGCCGCTGGGCATGGTCGACCAGGCCATCTGGAAGGCCGGCGAGCGCTTCAAGGAAACGGGCATCCGTTTTGTGCCGGCCGTCAACGAGGAGCTGGCGGCCACGCAGGTGCTGGGCACGCAGCGCGTCGAGTCTGATCCCGAGCGCACCGTCGAAGGCGTGTTCGCCATGTGGTACGGCAAGGGGCCGGGCGTGGACCGCGCGGGCGACGCCCTCAAGCACGGCAATGCGTATGGCTCGTCGCCGCACGGCGGCGTGCTGGTGGTGGCGGGCGACGACCACGGCTGCGTGTCGTCGTCGATGCCGCACCAGAGCGACCACGCCTTCATGGCCTGGCGCATGCCGGTGATGCAGCCCTCGTGCGTGGCCGAGTACCTGGAGTTCGGCCTGTACGGCTACGAGCTGTCGCGCTACTCGGGTGCCTGGGTCGGCATGGCGGCGCTGTCTGAAGTGGTCGAAAGCGCCGGCACCGTGGACCTGGACGTGATCAACGAGCGCGTCCAGGCCTGGGAAGACGCCGACACCGTGAGCGCCGCCACCGGCCACCGCGCGCCGCCGGACGGCCTGCATTACCGCTGGCCCGACCTGCCGTCGCTGCGCATCGAATCGCGGCTCGAAGACAAGCTCGCGGCCGTGGCTGCTTTCACCAAGCGCAACAGCATCGATCGAGATGTGATCGTGAGCCCGCACGCAAAGGTGGGCATCGTCACCTGCGGCAAGGCGCATCACGATCTGATGGAGGTGCTGCGCCGGCTCGAACTCTCGCCGGAGCAACTGGCCCGCGCCGGTGTGCGGCTCTACAAGATAGGCCTGAGCTTTCCGGTCGAGCAGACGCGCATCAAGGCTTTTGCGCAGGGGCTCGAAGAGATCCTCATCGTCGAGGAGAAGGGCGCAGTGGTCGAGACGCAGCTGCGCGACATCTTCTACAACGCACCGCCCGATGCGCGGCCTGTGCTCGTGGGCAAGCATGACCGCGACGGCCAGCCGCTGGTGTCGGCGCTCGGCGAGCTGCGCCCATCGCGGCTCATCGAGCTGGTTGCGCACTGGCTGGCCGTGCACTTTCCCGACAACCATGACCTGGGTGACCACCTGCAGCACGTGCGCGACTTCACGCCGCCCGAGCTGCTTGGCAACGCAAGCGATGCGGTCAAGCGCGTGCCGTATTTCTGCGCGGGCTGCCCGCACAACACCAGCACCAAGGTGCCGGAGGGTTCGACGGCGCGTGCCGGCATCGGCTGCCACTTCATGGCCAACTGGATGGACCGCAGCACGGCAGGGCTGATCCAGATGGGCGGGGAGGGCGTCGACTGGATCTCGCACGCGATGTTCACCAAGACGCCGCACGTGTTCCAGAACCTGGGCGACGGCACGTACTACCACTCGGGCTACCTCGCGATCCGGCAGGCCGTGGCGGCCAAGGCAACGCTCACCTACAAGATCCTGTTCAACGACGCGGTGGCGATGACTGGCGGGCAGCCGGTCGATGGCGTCATCAGCGTGGATGCCATCGCGCGGCAGGTCGAATCGGAAGGGGTGCGCAAGGTCGTCGTCGTCAGTGACGAAATCGGCAAGTACGACGACATCAAGGACCGCTTTCCGAAAGGCACCGAGTTTCACGATCGCGCTGCGCTTGACGACGTGCAGCGCCGCCTGCGCGAGATGCCGGGCGTGACGGTGCTCATCTACGAACAGACCTGCGCGGCCGAGAAGCGCCGCCGCCGCAAGAAGGGCGAACTGGCCGACCCGCCCAAGCGCCTGTTCATCAACGAGGCGGTGTGCGAAGGCTGCGGCGACTGCACCGTGCAAAGCAACTGCGTGGCCGTGCTGCCGCACGAGACGTCGATGGGCCGCAAGCGCAAGATCGATCAGACCAGCTGCAACAAGGATTATTCCTGCGCCAAGGGCTTCTGCCCCAGCTTCGTGGGCGTGACGGGCGGCAAGCTGCGCCGCAAGAGCGGCGCGCTGGCGGCCGGGCGCGATGCTTTCCTGCATCGGGTGGCCGCATTGCCGCATCCGGCGGAGCATGTGTGGACCGGCCCCTACGACCTGCTCGTGACCGGCGTGGGCGGGACCGGCGTGGTAACGGTCGGCGCGGTGATCGCCATGGCGGCGCACCTGGAAGCGAAGGCCGCGAGCGTGCTCGACTTCATGGGCTTCGCGCAGAAGGGCGGCTCGGTACTGAGCTTCGTGCGGCTGGCCGATTCGCGCGAGCGGCTCCATCAGGTGCGCATCGACACGCAACAGGCCGATGCGATCCTGGCCTGCGACGTGGTCGTGGGTGCGTCGGCCGATGCGCTGCAGACCGTGCGGCACGGGCGCACGCGCGTGCTGGCGAACATCCACGAGATTCCGGTGGCCGAGTCGCTGCGTAACCCCGATGCGGATCTGCATGTGGATCTGCTGTTGGAGAAGATGCGCTTCGTTGCCGGCGAAGAGCAGGTCGAGACCTTCGATGCGCAAAGTCTGGCGGAAGAGTTCCTGGGCGACACGCTGGCGGCGAACATCGTCGCAACCGGCTACGCATGGCAGCGCGGACTGGTGCCGCTGAGCCTGGAGGCGCTGATGCATGCGATCGAGCTGAACGGCGTGGCGGTGGCGGCCAACCAGTCGGCGTTCTCGCTGGGGCGGCTTGCTGCGGGTGACCCCGCGGCGCTGGATCAATTGCGCGCTGCGCCTGTGGATGCGCAGGCATCAACTGCCGATGAGCGCCCGCTCGAGACGCTGCTCGCCGATGCACGCCGCCATCTGACCGGCTACCAGAACGCCGCATGGGCGGCCTGCTTCGAGACGCGCATCCGCAGCCTGCAGACGCGCGAGGTGGCACTGCCGGGCGGCGATGCGAGCCTGCCTTTCACGCGCAATGCGGCGCGCAGCCTGCTCAAGCTCATGAGCTACAAGGACGAGTACGAGGTCGCGCGCCTGTACACCGATGGCGCGTTCATGCAGAAGCTGAAGGAGCAGTTCGAAGGCGAGTTGAAGCTCGAATTCCACATGGCGCCGCCGCTGGTTTCTCGTGGGGCGCACGGGCAGGCACCTGCCAAGATCCGCATCGGCGGCTGGATGCTGTCTGCGATGCGATGGCTGGCGCTTGGCAAGCGGCTGCGCGGTACGGCTTTCGATCCGTTCGGGCGCACTGGCGAGCGGCGCGCAGAGCGTGAGTTGATCGTGCATTTCGATGGCTTGCTCGAAGCCATGGCTGGCGAGTTGTCGGCCGGCAATCAGGCAACGGCCGCGCGCATTGCTGCGTTGCCGCTGTCGATTCGTGGCTTCGGCCACGTCAAGCTCGCGAACCTCGAAGCCGCGAAGCTGCGGGAGGCTGAGTTGCTGCACCGGTTTGCACCGGCGCGCTATCCGAAACCGGAGCGTGCTGTGGAGGCAGGGCAGATCCGGGGGATTGCGATCGTGGCCGGCGCGCGCTGACCCTGGCTGCTCAGCCGACCGCCTTGATGAGCTTGTCGCGTCCTGCCTTCGCCAGCATGGACGCGACGGCGCAAGAGGCGAGTCGTGCGGGTTCGGAATCGGCGCGGCTCGTGAGGATCACCGGCACCTTCGTGCCCAGCACGATGCCCGCTGCATAGGCGCCACCGAGAAAAGTGAGGCTCTTGGCGAGCATGTTGCCTGCGTCCAGGTCGGGCACGATGAGCACATTGGCGCGGCCCGCTACCGGCGAGGTGATGCCCTTGATGCGCGCGGCCTCGGCGTCGATGGCGTTGTCCATCGCGAGCGGACCGTCGAGCACCGCGCCGGTGATCTGGCCGCGATCGGCCATCTTGCACAGCACTGCCGCATCGAGCGTTGACGGCACCTTGGGGTTGACGGTTTCAGTTGCCGAGAGAACGGCCACGCGCACCGCCGGCATCTGCAGCGCATGCGCGAGATCGATGGCGTTCTGCACGATGTCGACCTTCTCTTCGAGCGTGGGCGCGATGTTGATGGCCGCGTCCGAAATGATCAGCGGCTGCGCGTGGCCGGGTATGTCCATCACGAAGCAATGACTGATGCGGCGCGAGGTGCGCAGGCCGCCTTCGCGGCGCACGACTGCGCCCATCAGTTCGTCGGTGTGAAGGCTGCCCTTCATCAATGCATCGACCTCGCCGCGCAGTGCCATCGCGACGGCGGCATCGGCTGCGGCGTGGCTGTGCGGTGCATCGACGATGGCTATGCCAGAGATGTCGGCGCCGATCTCGCGCGCCGCGGCTTCGATCTTTGTGCGCGGGCCGACCAGCGTAGGAGCGATGAGGCCCAGTGCCGCAGAGGAGAGTGCTGCTTCGAGCGACACAGCGTTGGCGGGGTGGACCACTGCAACGCGCAACGGAGGCAGGTTGCGCGCGGCTGCGATCAGGCGGTCGTAGTGCGGATGGGCTGCGAGGGTCGAAGACGCCATGCGGGCTCCTGGAGGTGAAGGGGAGGGGGTGCGTTGCCGCAACGGTACTTGAAAAAAAGTTGATCGAGGTAGTTGACGATTGTGTAAAGACTATTTACAGTCCAAACCCAGTCAACGCCAACAGGACACACATCGTGAAAGCCGCACAGATCCGCATCTACAGCACTTGCCCCGCATCGGGCAATGTGTTCGTGCGCGTCGCATCGCATGCCGGCCTCAGCTTTGGTCTGCTGCCGTCGTTGCAGCAGCTCGATCAGTCCCCGTATTCCATGCAGAAGCCGCAGACCAATCTGTGGTCGTGCGATTACGAGGATCAGGTGCAACCGGGTGGAGGAAGCGCATAGGCGCAGACCTCCCAAGCTCTCTCGAAAAGAGGCCCGGAAACCGCAAGGTTCCGGGCCTCTTTGTTTTTCTTCTCACCCATTTCTCAAGCAGTGATCGTGCTGCATGACACCGGGCTTCGGCCTCGTGAACGCTCTTTAAAAATTCGCAAGCATCGAGGCGAGACCGGCCACTGGAACGGATCGTCGCCTCACACATTTTTCATTCAGCCCTGGTGACGCAATTGGTAGACGTGTCCGCCTTAGAAGCGGAATTCTGGGAGTTCGAGTCTCCCCTGGGGCACCAAATTTTCTCTGGGTGTAGTGTCAATCTGGTAGACGGCCTGCCTTGGAAGCAGGAGGCTGCAGGTTCAAATCCTGCCACTCAGACCATCTCTTTTTCTTCGTCTTTTCTTCCACGCGTGTGTAGCTCAACTGGCAGAGCACTGGACTCCAAACCCAACGGTTGAAGGTTCGACTCCTTCCGCGCGCGCCATTCCTTACCGGCCCTTCGCCTAGTGGTCCAAGGTACCGGGTTTTGATCCCGGCATCCAAGGTTCGAATCCTTGAGGGTCTGCCAGCTCTTCTTTCTCTTTCGTTCCGCTAACTCAGTGGCCAGAGTGCCTCCCTGTCCAGGAGGAAGCCAGGGGTTCGACTCCCCTGCGGAACGCCATACTCGATCGAACGCAAACGCCAAAGGAGCAGCGAAGCATGAAACCCGAAGTCCAACCGAAAAAGATCGTCGTGCTCTCTGGCTCCGGTGTGAGTGCCGAAAGCGGCCTGCCCACGTTCCGCGATGCCAAGGGCCTGTGGAACACCTACTCGTGGCAGGAGCTCGCAAGCCCTGAAGGCTGGCGAAAGCACCCCGAGGCGGTGCTGGCCTTCTACAACGAGCGGCGAGCGAAGGCGTGGCAGGCGCAGCCGAACGCCGCGCACCTTGCCATTGCGTCGCTCGAGTCGGCGTATGAAGTCGTGATCGTCACGCAGAACGTCGATGCACTGCACGAGCGTGCGGGTTCAAGCAACGTGCTGCACGTGCACGGGCAACTCGCGTATGCGCGCGGCACGTCGGAGCCTGAACCCAGGCGCTATCGCATCGACGGCGAACCCATTGCCATGGGCCAGTTGTGCGAGGACGGCACGCAACTGCGGCCTGACATCGTGTGGTTCGGCGAAGCGGTACAGCACTTCGACGAAGCTGAGTTGCATGTGGCCACCGCGGCGCGCGTGCTGGTGGTGGGTACGTCGCTCACTGTCAACCCCGCCGCATCGCTTGTGCGGTACGCGGATCGCTCTGCGCAGAAAGTGCTGGTTGCGCTCGACATGGAAGACGTGCCGCACGGATTCACCTTCCTGCAAGGCAAGGCCACCGACGTGGTTCCGGCCTTGGTGGCAAGGTGGCTCCACGAGGCGAGAGCCGGCACGTGATTGCTCGGTAGCGCTGCTCCAACCCAAGCCCGTCATCGTGTCGATGACGGGCTTTTTTATTGATCTTTCTTGTTCGAATCGATCAGCGCATCGTGCAGGCAGTGTCTGTAGTTCTTTCTCCGCATGCCGTTTGGCACTGGTTGTGCGCAGGTGCCTCGCTTAAGGTACGTGCCTTGCGAACCCGATGTAGCGCGGACCGCCAACACCTCTCAGACCCTTTGGCTCATTGCATCTTCGAGAGATGGGGCGGTTTAAAACTTATTGTTTTGTTTCGGACGTTTTCTGAAGAAATAGACAAAAAAGATCCGTGCAACAGATCGATAAAGCAGGAAAAGTTTGTTAAAAATCGGGCCTTCCGTTGCGTACTTGTTTCGATTTGATCGAATGGAAAGTGGGCACGAATGGATTCGAAGGCGCGATGTAATGCGAAAGCGTTGCGCCTGAAAGATGGGGCGACCCCCGCTGTGTCACCAGCGCTGGCGCCATCCGGTTGCGATTCGCTGCCGTCCTCCTGCAACTGGAGGGCGGCTGGTTCCACGGTGTCCTCGATGGGCACGCAATTTCTGAGGGAGTTGATCTCATGGCAGTAGACATGTTCATGCGCGTTGAAGGCGCGAACGGCGAATCGAAGGACTCGAACCACAAGGAGTGGACGGACATCAAGTCGTTTGCGTGGGGAGCAACGCAGCCTGGAAACATGGTCAGCGGCGGCGGCGGCGGGGTTGGCAAGGCCAGCTTCAACGACCTGCAGGTGCTCGCGCGCATCGACAAGGCGGCGCCTTCGGTGCTCAAGAACTGCGCCAGCGGCAAGCACCTGAGCAAGGTGGAAGTGTCGGTGTGCAAGGCCGGCGGTTCGCAGATCGAATACACCCGCGTCACGCTCGAAGAAGTGCTGGTCACCTCGGTGCAGTACACGGCCGAGCAGGGTTCGGACGCCGTGTTCGTGCAGTACGCCTTCCAGGCCGCGAAGGTGAAGCAGCAGTACTGGGAACAGACCGACAAGGGCGGCAAGGGCGCCGAGACGGTGCTGGGCTGGAACATCAAGGAAAACAAGGAAGCATGAGTTCCCTTTGCCGGGCGCGTTGCACGCTTCTGCGGCACGCGCCGGGCTCGCATTGACCAGGGAGCCTTCCAGGAATGACCCGCAGCTTCATCGCCCACAGCGTGTTGGGCGAGCGCCTGAAGTTCCGCTCGATGACGGGACAGGAGCGCATCTCCGCACTGTTCGAGCATCGCGTGCGGCTCATCAGCGACATGCCCAACATCCAGCCCAAGCGCATGCTGGGGGAGGACATGAGCATCGAGGTGAACCTCGCCACGGAACTCGGCGGCGCCGGCAAGCGCTTCCTGAGTGGACAGGTCACGCGCTTTGCCTACGTGGGCAAGGACGACGGCGACATGTGCGTGTACGAGGCCACGCTGCGCCCCTGGCTGTGGTACGCCACGCGTCGCTCCGACTTCAAGATCTTCCAGTTCAAGACGGCACCGCAGATCCTGCAGGAGGTGCTCGCGCCCTACGGCTATGCCATCGACGCGCGCCTGAGCGGCAACTACCGCACCTGGGACTACTGCGTGCAGTACTCGGAGAGCGACTTCAACTTCGTCAGCCGGCTCATGGAGCAGGAGGGCATCTACTACTTCTTCTCGCACGCGCAGGGCAGCCATCAGCTGGTGCTGTGCGACGGCGCGGATTCGCACGCCCCTCTGCCCAGCGGTCCGGTGAAGGTGCCGTACCACGCGGGGGTGCTGGCCGCGCAGATCCTCGAGCAGGACTTCATCGACAGCTGGAGCCATTCGGAAGACATCGCTTCGGGCAACTTCGCCGCTGACGACTACGACTTCAAGAAGCCCAACGCCGAGATCGACACAGTGCGCCAGCAGCCGGCCGGCCACAGCCGCGACGACTTCGAGATCTACGACTGGCCCGGCGGCTACACCGAGCTGGGTGACGGCGAGAACTATGCACGCCTGCGGCTGGAGCAGCTCGCCGGGCGCCGCGAACTGGTGAGCGCCGAAGGCAACCTGCGCCACATGGCACCGGGCTACCTGTTCGAGCTGGCGCGCCATCCGAACGCCGAGGACAACCGCCGTTACCTGATCGAGGCCGTGACATACGACTTCCAGGAGAACGCGCTGCGCGTGGTCGGCGCGGCGGACGCGGCCTACAGCGAATCGACCAGCAGCACCAGCTATCGCCAGACCTTCGAGGTGCTCCCCGACAGCGCACCCTATCGCCCCGCGCGCGTCACGCCCAGGCCGCGCACCACCGGGCCGCAGACCGCTGTGGTGGTGGGCCCCGCGGGCGAAGAGATTCACACCGATGAGTACGGCCGCATCAAGGTGCAGTTTCATTGGGACCGCTATGGCCGGCGCGACGAGAACTCGTCGTGCTGGATCCGTGTGTCGCAGACCTGGGCTGGCAGCAACTACGGCGCCATGCACATCCCGCGTATCGGACAGGAGGTGATCGTCGACTTTCTCAACGGCGACCCTGACTATCCGATCGTCACCGGCTGTGTCTACAACGCCGCGCAGATGCCGCCGTGGGAGCTGCCGCGCCACAAGACGCAGACCGGCTTCCAGACGAACTGGAGTAAGGGCGGCGGCGGCAAGCACATGCTGCGCTTCGAAGACAGCCGCGGCACCGAGCACATCGAGCTGTCGACCGACCACGGCAACACCCACCTGCACATGGGCTACCTGATGAACCAGGGCTCGGGCGTGCAGCGCAGCTATGGCTTCGAGCTGCGCACCAACGAGTGGGGCTCCATCCGCGCGGACAAGGGCCTGCTGTTGACCACCTACACGCAGGACTACGCGCAACGCGTCTCGCGCGACAACCCCGACGGCCACGAGCACATGGGCGCCACGCTGGCGCAGAGCAATGCGCTGATGCAGGCGTCGGGCCAGGCCATCGCGGCCACCAAGGCGCTGGTCGGGTCGATGGCTCAGGGCAAGAACCAGACGCTGATGGGCCTGGTGCAGGGTGTGCAGGCCGCGGGCGGCGTTTCGCAGGCCGTGGCGGCGCTGGCCGCGGGCGGCACGCCGGAAGCCGGCGTCTCGGACAACCCCGACCCCGCCATGGCCGACGCGCAGCAGATGCTCGACCTCTCGCGCAAGATCGACAAGCCCGTGGTCTCCATCGTCAGCCCCGAGGGGCAGACCATGATCAGTCCCAAGCCTATCGTCGTGAGCTCGGGGCAGAGCGTGTCGATGCGCGCCACTTCGGCCATGACGCTGACCACCGGCGCGCAGCTCACGCAGCTCGTTACCGGCGGCATGCTCACGCAGGTGAGCGAGGGCGGGCAGGTCAACGTGGTATCGGGCGGCGACATCGTCTCGCACGCCAGCGCGGGCGCCGTCAACCTGGTGTCGAAGACCGACGCCTCCATGACCTCCACCGAGAGCAACGCCAACATCACCGGCCGCAAGTCGGTCGTGATCCAGGCGGCCGACCAGGACGTGTTCGTTACCGGCAAGACCAGCATCTCGCTGATCTGCGGCAAGTCGTCCATCGTGCTGCTGGCCGACGGCACGGTGAACATCAACGGCGTGAAGGGCCTCGTCAACTTCACGGGCGAGCTCGACCAGCGCGGCAGCAAGATCTTCTTGAACTGCGATGCGCCCATCGGCAGCCAGAGCGAGGAAGCCGTGGTGGAAGACGGCGTGCCCCTGACGCCCGCGGCCGCTGCCACGTCGGCAGAGGCATCGGAGCGTGCTGTGCCCGCAGCCGCGCCGCCGGGCTACGTCACCACCGGCCTCGGCAAAGGTGTCGACGCCATCGCGGCGAGGTCGCCCACGCTGCAGAGGCAGATCAAGTTCCTGCAGGGCGAGAAATGGAATGTCAGCTATGGCCCTGCGGGCGGGGGCTCGTATGCCAACACCAATCCGGGTGTCAGGAAGATCGTGATCGACGGCGACTACGCGAGCGACCCGTACAAGACCGCCGCCTCGCTGTCGCACGAGGTCGGGCACGCGGTCTATTCATACCGCTTCAAGCCCGATATTTCCTCGAAGACCGCGTTCGTCAACAGCATGCTCAGCTCCGAGGGCGAGGCCGCACTGAACCAGATCCAGGTGCAGCGTGAAGTCTGGCGCGCGGCCAAGGTCGACATCCTCCAGGGCGCGAACCCCGCGAACGTGGAGGCTTTCAACGAGGCCTACAACGGCATGGTGAAGGGTGGTACCCGGGAGGCCGCAAGAGCCGCGGCCGGCAAGTACTACGGCACGCTCACCACATCGACCACCGGCGAGCAGTACACGCAGTACTACGGCAACTCCTACGACAAGAAATATGCCGGCAAGCACTGAATCCATGAACCGGCAAGCCACGACCATGACGCTCTGGCAGGCCGTCGATGCGCTGGCGGCGCAGTTGCCGTTCTCCACGCAGAAGGTCGGCCGCACGCTGTCGACCACCTTGAGCGACATGCATGCCGCGGGCGGCGACGCGTTCCGGTTCTTCGAAGGTACGCCGGTGCGCCTGGCGGATGGCACTGAGCTTGCGCGCATCGACCTGCGCATCAAGCGCGAAGACGCGAGCCAGGGCTTCCTGGTGCTGGAGCTGAAGGGGCGCTGCGTGCCGATGGCCGAAGTGCGCCAGCACTACGCCGCACTGGAACTCATCGACGTGCCGCGCGGCCGTTCGCTCGACGAAGCGAGCACCTTCACGGCCACGCTCGGCTGGGGCCGGCTGTCGTTCGGCTTCACCGAGCGCAACCCCGACTGCCTGGCCTTCGTGGCTTTCGACCCCGCATAGAACAAACCCGGAAGAAAGCAGCCTGATGAAGTACCACATCCAGGAAGGCCAGTTCGACGTGCCGGACGATGGGCGCATCGATCGCTCGATGAACGTGCTGGCCATGCCCGATGGCTCCGGCACCACGCTCATCGTGAGCCGCGATGCGCTGCGCGCGCAGGAGAGCCTGGCGCAGTTCGTCACGCGGCAGATGAATGACCTGACGCGCCAGGTGAGCCAGCTGAAGGAGGTGTCGCGCACCGACATCGCCGTGGGGCCCGCCATTGCGAGCGTGCGCGCCATCGAGCTCGCCACGCAGTTCAAGCAGAACGGACAGGCGCTGCACCAGCGCCAGGCCGTGTTTCTCTTGCCGCAGGACGCCACCGGCAAGGCCGTGCTCATCCTCACGGCCAGCAGCCCCGTGCCGTTCGACACAGAGGCGCTCGCGCTGTGGCGGCGCACGCTCGAGAGCTTTCAGCCCAGGGCCTGACACCTTGAAGGCCACGACGACCCATGGCCGGTAAACCCGCCGCCCGGCTGCACGACCCCATTGCCCACACCAACGCGCACGCGCGCTTCTGGGCCAAGTTCGCGGGCGGGCTGATCGGCGGCATCGCCGTTGGCTTCGCGGTGGGCGTGGCGGCGGCCGCCGTGGTCGGCACCGGGGGGCTTGCGGGGCCGCTGGTGGCGGGCGCTGTGGTGGTGGGCGCGCGCATGGTCGGCGGGTACGTCGGCGCGAGCCTGGGCGAGTCGATTGCCGATGCGCTGGTGCCCGAGACCCTCACCGTGACCGGCATGATCACCAGCGGCTCGTCGGACGTGTTCATCGACAGCAAGGCCATAGGCGCGGCGCGCGCCTCGCCCGAGATGCCGATGGACACCGTGAGCTGCAAGAAAGACTCGCCGCAGATCCTTCTTGCCGAGGGCGCGGAGACCGTGTTCGTCAACATGGGCGTGGCCTCGCGCAAGGACGACCACACCGAGTGCGGCGCCAAGGTGAGCGAAGGCTCGCCAACCGTCTTCATCGGTGGGCCGACCGCACGCGTGCGCGAGGTGGCCGACGAGGTGCCGCTCATCTCGAAGGTGCTGGTGACCATCTTCAACGTGGTCATGATCTACCGCGGCCTGCGCTGCCTGCCCAAGCTCGCGCGCCAGGGCAAGAACGCGCTGCCTTGCCTGATCGAAGGCGCGGTGGGGCTGGGCATGGGCATCCACGGCCTGGTCAGCTCCTTCGGCAACCCGGTGCATGCGGCCACGGGCGGAAAGTTTCTGGGCAGCGAGAGCGAGCTCGACTTCAGCTTGCCCGGCCCGCTGCCCATTGCGTGGCAGCGCTTCTACAGCAGCCACGACCTCCGCCGCGACGGCGCGCTTGGGCAGGGCTGGAGCCTGCCCTATGCGATGGAGCTGCGGCTGGGCAATGACCCCGCCGGACGGCCCACCGTGACGCTCATCGATGAGCAGGGCCGGCCGATGGTGCTGCCAGACATCGAGCCCGGTACTCGGCAATACAGCCTGCGCGACGGCCTGGACCTGTGCCGCTCCGAAGGCGGCCACTACTTCGTTCACGTGCCGGGCGGGCTGTTCTTCATGTTCGGGCCACCGTCCGCCGAACTGCCGCGCACGCAGACGCTGAAGCTCGCGCGGCTCGAGGACCGCAACGGCAACTTCATCGACCTGCGCCACGATGTGCTGGGCCGGCTGAGCGAGCTGACCGACAGCACCGGGCGCCTGCTTGCGCTCGACTACGCGGGCGAGAGCCGCCGGCTGGGGGCAGTGCGCCTGGCTGCCGGTGCGCCCGGCGAGCTGCCGGGCTTGCTGGTGGCGTACAGGCACGACGCCGAAGGCCGCCTGCTCGACGTGACCGACCGCAACGGCGTAGTGGTGCGCCGCTTCGGCTACGACGCCCAGGGCCTCATGAGCTTCCACGCCGACGCGGCGGGGCTGGAGTGCCGCTACGAGTGGCGCGGCTCGGCCGGCGACGCGCACGTGGCCCGCCACTGGACAAACGACGGAGAGAGCTACACCGTGCGCCGCATGACGCCCCCCGCGGACGATGCGCTGGCGCTGGGTGAAACCCTGGTCATCGACCAGCTCGGCCGCGAATTCGCCTGGCACTGGAACGCCGACCACCAGGTCACCGACTACATCGACGCGGCCGGCCGCCAATGGCATGCGCAGTACAACGAGCTGCGCCAGCTCGTTGCCATCACCGAGCCGGGCGGCGCCACCACGCGCTGCACCTACGACCCCATGGGGTTCATGAGCAGCCGAACCGATGCGCTGGGCCGCACGCAGAGCACAGGCTGGACCGAGTTCGGCGAGCGCTGGCGCGAAACCCTTGCAGACGGCAGCACCTGGACCTATGCCTATAGCGACCAGGGCAACCTGGTGCGCGAGACCGACCCGCTGGGCCACACCTCCGAGTACGCCTACGACAGGCGAGGCCTGCCCATCGTCGTTACCGACGGCAAGGGCGGCACCAACCGCATGGCCTGGAACGAGTGCGCGCAACTGCTCTCCCTGACCGACTGCTCCGGCAAGACCACGCGCTACGCCTACGATGGCTGGGGCCACCTGCAGGCTGTGATCGACGCCGCGAATCAGCGCACTCGATTGACGCACGACGCCATGGGTCGGCTGCTGTCGATGTCGCTGCCCGACCAGAGCCATCAGTCGTTCCGCCGCGACGCGGCCGGCCGCATCGTGGCCGCCACCGATGCGCTGAGCCGCAGCACGCAATTCGCACTCGGCCTGCGTGGCCAGCCGCTGACGCGGCAGGACGCCGAGGGGCGCCGCATCGCGTGGCATTACGACAGCGCCCAGCGCCTGCAGTCGCTCGTCAACGAGAACGGCCTGCACTTCGAGTTCGTGCGCGACGCCGCCGACCGCGTGGTGGAAGAGCGCCGCGTGGGCGGCACGCGTGTGCAGGTGGAATACGACGCCAACGGCTGGCCGGTGTGCATCACCCATGTGCCCGGCATCGGCGACGAAGACCTCGCGCTGCACGACGGCATCGGGCAACGGCCTGCCGCGAGCCGGCCCTTGCGCACCGAACTGCTGCGCGACGCCGCGGGCCGCCTCATCGGGAAGCGCACCCAGAGCCACCACTATCGCTACAGCTACGACCAGCTCGATCGGCTGACCGAGGCGGTCAAGCTGGAGGCGCCGCAACCCGGCACCGGCGGCGAAGCGCGCACGCTGCACCGCACCGTTTTCGCCTACGACAAGCTCGGCCGGCTGATCGAAGAAACCGCCATCGACGAGCTCACCGGCGAGACGCACACCCTGCACCACGCGCACGACGAACTGGGCAACCGCACGCAGACCGTGTTGCCCGCCATCGCGTCGCAGCCGGGTGTGCAGCGTGTGCTGAACTACCTGTACTACGGCTCCGGCCACCTGCACCAGATCAACCTGTCGCAGCAGCGCGGTGATGCACCCGCGGTGCACCAACTGATCAGCGACATCGAGCGCGACGACCTGCACCGCGAAGTGGCGCGCAGCCAGGGCGCGCTGCACACCCGCTTTGCGCTCGATCCGCTGGGCCGACGTGCCGCATCGTGGTGTCGGGCTGGCGGGCTGGACACAGCCTTCACCACGCAAGACCCGAGCTGGCGCCAGGCCATCGACAGCGCCGGCACGCCCGGGGCCCACCTGCTCGACGGGTTGATGAAGGAATACAGCTACGACCCCGTGGGCGAGCTGCGGCAGAGCCGGCATTCGCTGCAGGGCACGACAGGGCACCGGTACGACGCCACCGGGCGCATCGAGGAGACCTTGCGCAGCGCGGCTGCCAACAGCGAACGCTTCGCCTACGACCCCGCGGGCAACCTGCTCGATGCATCATCGACCGCGCCCGGCTATGTGCGCGACAACCTCGTGCGCGTGTTCGAGGACAAGCGCTACAGCTACGACGGCCACGGACGGCTGGTGCGCAAGAGGGCGGGCAGGCATACCGAGCAGCGCTTCGAGTGGGACGACGAAAGCCGGCTCATGGCCGTGCACACCACGCGCCGCCCGGGCACGCCCGAAGCCACCACGCAGCTCACGCGCTTCGACTACGACGCCATGGGGCGGCGCGTGGCGAAGCACGATGCATTCGGCAGCACGCGGTTCGTCTGGGAGGGGATGCGGCTGATCGAGGAGCGCAGGGGCTCGCAGGTGGTGAACTACGTGTACGAGCCCGAAAGCCACGTACCAGTCGCGCGGCTTGACGCGAAGGCCGAGCCCGCCTCGGCATCGACCACGGCGCAGGTCTTTCACTTTCACAACGACACCGCCGGCCTGCCGGAAGAACTGAGCAACAACGAAGGCCAACTGTGCTGGCGCGCGAGCTACAGGATATGGGGCGCGACCGTTACCGAGCAGTGGGAGGTCACGGCCCTGAATGGCCGCGCTGTTGCATCGACCGGCACGGTGCCCCAGGCCATCGAGCAGAACCTGCGCTTCCAGGGCCAGTACCTGGACCGGGACACGGGGCTGCACTACAACACCTTCCGGTTCTATGACCCGGACATTGGGCGGTTCATCAGCCCTGACCCGATCGGGCTTGCGGGCGGCGACAACCTGCATAGCTACTCGCCCAACCCCATCCGGTGGATCGACCCGCTGGGTTGGATCTGCGGCGAGACGCTTGCACGGCCGGTCGGCTTCAACAGGGGCAGCCGCAACTTCACGCTGGAGCAGGGCAATGCCACCTCGGGCTGGAAGCACATCTACGACCGACACGTCGATCCGGTGCGGTTCCCCAACAAGTCGAAGTTCAACTCCAGCATGAGCCAGGGAGAGATTTCCTCGCTGCTGGGCAAGACGCTCAAGCACGGCAAGGAGTCGAGCTACGAGGGGAAGGCCGTGTTCGAGTCCCGGCTGAAGTACGACGGACAATACAAACGCTATCGCGCCACCGTCAACGAAGACGGAACCGTTCGAACCTTCCACCCGCTGGACTGACTATGCTGGACATCTACTACACAGACCCCTCCACCACGGACATGCCCGAAGACCCGGGCAGCCTGGAACTGGCGGGCTCCATCGAACTCGATGCGCACCGTTCGCTGGCCGTGTTGTTCGACAAGGGCAGCAAGGCCGGCGCAAGTTTCAAGTACTTCGAAGATTCCCTGCTGAAACCCGCACAGGTTGCAACGCTGCTGAAAATCTTCACTTCGAATGTGGGAGAGCTTGGCGGCAACCGCCAGGCGCTTGCGGCGTTCGACGAAATGCGCGGCATCTTCGAAGGAGCGGTCGGCAAAGGCGCGGGGCTTGTGGCGTTCAGCGACTGAGCCTGTCGGGGCGAAGCACGATGCCTTGGCAGGAATGGAACTCACATTCCGACCACAAGGTCACCTGACCCATGAAGGCCTGCAGTCCATGAAATCGATCGACCTGTTGTACGAAGACCTGCAGAACGCGCCCTCACTGCTTTCCGTGGGGGACGAGGTGCGCTTCATGCTTGGCGTGATGGCGCTCGAGCCCGATGACATCGCGCGCAGCGAGGTTTTCTTCAAGATACTGGACCGGCTCGAAGACTCCCACACCACGGGGTGGGGCCATACCTCCGAGGATCCCGAGGCCGTGAAGGTCTTCGAGCGCTTTGCTTCATTCCTGGAAGGACTTGCGGCGCACATTCCTGCTCAGCAAGAGTGGCTCGGCAGTGCGGCGGAGAACTTCCGTCTCCGGTGAAACGGAGGCTGGTGAAGCACGTCGGATGTTGAAGCAAACCATCGCCGGGCAGCTCGACCTTCTGCGCTACCTCGAGCGAGGCGCCGTGCATCTGGCCGCGGGCATGAGCATTCCGGAGCAGACAGCCTGCGAGCAGGAGGCCGACGAGCAATGGCGCACGGGGGCGGGGGTCGTGTACACCTTCGACTTCGACGGCTGGAGCGTCAACTTTCACTTCGACCCCGAAAGGCGTTTCTCGCACGACACCATCGACTTCTTCGGGCACTGCAACCTGCCCGGCTTCGCGGATATTGCCGGACCCGCGCGGGCCGCTTGCGCTATCGAGGGCGCGACAGGCTTCGACCTGGGCGACGAGCAAGTGGTTCTGCTTCCATCCAGCGTCACGCTCCATTTCCGCAAGGAGGAGGGCGACGTGCAAGTGCTGACGAAGATTGCAGGTGCTCTGCTTTCGTACGGTGCACTCGCGGACTACTACCGCTCGATGCTGCGGCGTTGAGCGTGGCCCCGTTGCACCCATGCTCGACATCTACTTTTTCCCATCTTCATGCATGGCCATGCCCGAGGACCCGCGCGGGTTGGTGCATGCGGGCTCCATTGACTTCGATGCGCATCGCTCCTTGGCCGTTGTGTTCGACCAATGCGGGCACGCGGGCGCAAACCTCAGCTACTTCGGTGACTCCCTGCTGCGCCCCGAACAGGTCGTGACGATGCGGCGTGTGTTCGCCGCGAGCACCGGCGTGCTTGGCGCTCATCGCGGGCAGATCGCTGCGTTCAAGGCGATCCGGGGGATTCTTGATCGTGCCGCAGAAGAAGACTCGGGGCTTGCGGCATTCTGTGACTGATGCCGGCGACCGTGCTCGAGAGCCTGTTCACCGAGATCGTTTGATGCGCCCCTGAACTTGCCATGACGCCGACCATCCAGAAACTCGAAGCCGTCGCTGCGGCAAGAGACTTCAAGCCGCTGCCCGATGCGCCCGCTCGCGAACTCGCCGAAGTACTCCACGCCTTCAGTGCAGCCAGGGTGAACGCTACAGGCCACGGCCCCGCCAACGATCGGTACTCACACCTGATCGATTGCGAGTTCAGCAAGGAAATGCAGGCGCGGTTCTATGTCCGCTTCGACCTGCGCGTTTTCGTAGTCTTGCCGTACGTCATGACCGGCGGTGTGAGGCAGCTTGCTGTCGACCACGCGGCGCTTGCCAAGCTGTGTGCACCGTTCGTGAAGGTGCTGCAAGACCGGAAGTTCGATCAGATTTCCTTCGATGATGCCGCGCGGTCTCTTTCGGACGAAATGTTCGACAAGGGATTCGTCGACGACACAGTGCTGGCCTACTTCTTCGAGAGCCTGTAGGCCCATGACCGCGATGACCCCCGGCAAGCTGTTGGCACATTGGGCAACGCGGCCGACCGTGATGCCGATGCAGGAAGAGCTGAGCCTGATCCGCGATATGCGCGCACTGGACACTGCCGACATTGCGAAAGATCTGGAGTCGTTCATCTCGCTCATCGAACTCGTCCAGCGATCGCATGCGAGCAACGGAATTTTTGAGATGACCGAGGCCGACGAAGCGTACACCGTCGGTTTCTTCCAGTGGCTCAAGAGCCTGGAAAAGACGCTTGGCATCCCCTTGGCAACCCACGCCGATGGCCTGGACCTGACCTGCGCCGAGCTGGCGAAGCGGATGCCGCGATAGGGTGCCGAAGGCTCGACCTCTACTTCGTCGAATCGGCCTGCAGGCACTTGCCTAACAACCCGCGTGGCCTTGAGCGTCGCATCGCTCAGCCGATCCAGTCGATCAACCTGTCGTACAAGAAGCCGCAAAAATTTCCAAACCGTGAGCCGGGCCAAACCGCGCTGACCGCCCTGTGAATCGGCGGGCCTTTTCGGGCTACTTGATGGGCGAGATCGACACCGGAAAGATCAGCACGCTCGTCTGATGGTTGCCATTGTCCGAATGGAAGAGTCGGCCGGTGACCTCGACCGTCTTGCCCTTGAGGCGCTTGAACGCAGCCATGTTTTTTTCGTCGAGCGCCATGTGCAGTAGCACCACGTTTTTCTCGGCAGGCCAATCGCGCGGCTCGTCTTCCGGCACGGAGATGGGCTCGGTGAGCCGTATCGCCGGGAACTTGAGCTTCTCTCCCTCGGGCTTCATCCCGTCAGCGGAGAGCAGCGTGCCTTGGAGCGTGACGACGGCTGGCTCATAAGGGAGGGGCTTGGCGGTCGCGAGCGAAGCACAGAGCGCGAAGGCTAACGAACACAGGATTGAAGCGAAGGGCGTGTTTTGCATGGCGAATTTCTGATGCCGGATTCGTGACAGGCTTCACGATCGTGCAAGCGTAGACTGTACGTCAGTGGCGTACGACTTGGCGCATGCTAACCGTCGTTAGAACACCAGCTTTTCCAGAAGCTATGGCCGAATTATTGGACAGAGGACGAGCGCGGTGAATTCGCAGCCTACATCTCTGAGAACCCTGATGCTGGCGATCTCGTCCAGAAGTCCGGCGGGTCCGCAAGGTGCGTTGGAGCCGCGCCGGATCGGGCAAGAGCGGCGGCGTACGGGTCGTGTACTTCAACCGCGGCAGGTTCGACGAAGTCGTCTTGATATTGATCTATGCCAAAGCGAACCTCGATTCGATCTCTGGCGAAACCTTGAAGGAGTTGCGCGATGCCGCAGAAAAAGCCAATGGGTGATGCCGAACTGGCCGCCTTCGAAGCGAGCCAGGACTTCGAGGCCTTGCTTATTCAGTCTGCACGCGAGATGGGCGCGGGCAAGACGCGCAAGGTCTACACGCCGGTCGTTGCCGCGCGTGAGAACGCGGGCTTGTCGCAAGCCGGGTTTGCGCAACTGCTGGGCGTCTCGGTGCGTACCTTGCAGCAATGGGAGCAGGGGCGTCGCGAGCCGACGGGCGCTGCGAAGACGCTGATTGCCATTGCAGAGAAGATGCCTGAGGCACTAAGGGCGGTTGATCCCGAGTACAAGGCGCCGCGACGCGCGCTCGGTCGTGCGAAGAGCAGGCAGATCAAGACCTAAGCTTCCGCATCGTCGAGCGCAGCAGCGATCACGGTGATGCGCTCAAAGTCGACGCGATCCCCAATTTGTTCACTGCATAGAGGCGTCCGCCAGCGCGCTTCTCCCATACATTTGAAGGTCCGCCGCGCCTCACGGCGGGACATCGATGCACACCGCAGCGATGTCGATGTGAGGCACAAAAGGCGACGGCCAAGGTGCGCTAACACCATGGCCGTCTGACCAATCAACGTGCAACAACTTCGAAAGAGCGCACATCAAATGGCTGATCAAATTATCGCCGGGCAAGCCACGCCCACTTCCCACAGCGCAATCGCCTCATCCGACGCGGCTGATCTTCTTGAGAAAAAGTTGTCCCAATTGCAATCCTTGCTGAAGTGTTGCTACGGGGACGGATGTGATTGGTTCGACGCGATCGGGGCGATCCACCGAGACCGCGTCATGTGGATCGCAGCAGACCTGGCCGACGATGCGGCGCAGCTCTCTCAGGAACTGCTGAAGCAAATCAATGCGGCGGACCTGCCTAAGGCTTGACGAGAAATCGGACGCTGGACGGGGAGGTTCATCGCTCAAGCTCATGCTGCGGCGCTAGTTGTTGAAAGCCGCGCCCGGAAGTGATTCGCTGTCTCTTCGTCGCTGCAGTAGAGGTAGCAGCCCTTCATGCCACGCATCATCAACTCCTGATTGGTATTTTTGATGATCAGGTTGGCATCAGCTGCAGCAGCCTTGGTGTTCCATTACCCAACTTATGAGAGGCATTGCGGGTGCCAAAATGCCTCTGTAAGAACTGGTAAAAATCCGGACCACAAAATTCTAGAATTCCGCTACGCTACTACGAGCTCAAAGCAGAAATTGGCTTTAACTAAAAGCAAACCCATATTCTAGGGAGAACGAATTGGATCAAAGCTTCTCTGAAAAGTCATTTTGGAAGACTCTCAGGAAAGGGGATGCTCAGAAATATAACCTCGGGAAGAATAGAGGTGAAATTAAAGATTCTCTAAAAACAATCGAAGATGCAGTGAGTGGGGAGGGCTTTAAATTCCAAACCTTCAGCACTCAAATAAGGAATAAATTTAAAGTCTTTACGACAAATAATAAAGTAGATGAATTTGTCCTCAGGAAAGTGGCTGACAATCTTAAAAGAGCTCTCGGCATTAAATCGGCTGATCGAAATGAGCTTGTTCCCCAGGTCATAAACCTGGCCAAAGAGGCTAGAGATTGTACGATTTATAAATTTGACATTGGTAGCTTTTTTGAAAGTATTGATAGAGGGGTTCTACTAAAAAACCTCAATGTTGAAGAAAAGCTTAGCCTCAAAACAGTCCAGTTGATATCCTCTTTGTTTCAATCTGAGCAAATAAAAATGATAACAGGACTGCCCAGGGGGTTGTCCATAAGCCCTATTTTGGCCGAATACTATCTCCGCAATTTAGAGTCGGCATGTCGGCGATTTGATTATTGTTACTACTACACTCGCTACGTAGATGATATGCTGTTCTTTTGTCACGGTAATTCCAATAGTTTGAATGCAGATTTAGTTAAGAACCTCCCCGCAGGTTTAACATTGAATTCCAAAAAAGCAGCCGTTGTCTCAATAGATCGTAAAGGCCTTCTTCTTGACGAGCGATCATCCGAAAAATCAATTTCCTATCTTGGGTATGAAATTATATTTCCAAGCATTGATCTGGAGAAAATGAAAATTTCAATACCTCAAAGTAAGATTGCAAAAATTAAATCTAGAATTGCCATGTCGGTAGTTAGATTTATAGAAGACAAAAGCTATGAAAAACTGCTGCTTCGCATTCGATTTCTGACTTGTAATTTTCAAATCGGCGGCTCGAAACAAATTGGGATTTTGTACTCTGGAGTCTACTATAACCATCGATACATTGATTCTGAATCAGCGCAGCTGATCTTCTCGGACTTGGATGACTATCTTCAAAAACTCATCTATTCTAAAACTGGAAGTTTGGGGAGAAAACTGCATCCGCTATTGAGCAATAGCAGGCGCAAAGAGCTTTGCAGTCATTCGTTTCTGATGGGGCACAAAAAGCCAATTTACAGAAAACTAAAAAATAAGGAGCTCGGCGAAGCAACGGAGGCATGGGCACATGCTTAAAAATGCCGTAAAAATCAGAAAATCAGACGGCCTTCGAGCTATTTTGACAGATGTTCTGCCCTACGAAGTCCCAATGCTTTTCTCGAATGAAGGACTATATAATTTTCTTCAGACTAACAACCCCACGGTTTTTAGAGAGAAGTTTAGTATTGACATACTTGCGACGCCAAGATATACGATTCCGTATAGTTTCAAAATCAAGAAAAATCCTACCGAACTTAGATCTCTTTCGGTGATGCATCCTGCTCAGCAAATTCATGTAGCGAATTTCTACAAAAACTACTATGGAATGATTTTGGCGCAATGCCAAAAAAGCAATTGGACTCTTAGGGCTCCGGCATCAATTGCCTCCTACTATGTGGAGAAGCCTCGTGCAAAGAAAAATGTGGTAGGACGATCAGACACCGTAGATCCATCGGTTTCTGGATTTGAAGGCGTGCCTAGAACCGCCTCCTCCTATTTCACATATAAAAACTACGGATTTCTGCATAAATTCTTTGAATCTAGCGAGTTTCATGCATTGGAGAAGAAATTTCCCTTGCTTTTAAAGCTCGACATCTCTCAGTGTTTTGGGCGAATTTATACGCATACCATAGCGTGGGCGGTAAAGAGCAAAGAGTATGCAAAGAAAAACAGAAGCGCAACGTTTGAGTCTGCATTTGATTCATTAATGCAAAATGCAAATTATGCAGAAACTGCGGGAATAATAGTTGGGCCGGAAATATCAAGAATATTTGCAGAAATAATACTTCAGCAAATTGATTTAAACATCGAGCGCGCATTGGAGGATCTTGTGGATCCTCTTTTGCATGGAGTTGATTACGATATCAGGCGCTATGTTGATGATTATTTTGTTTTTGCAAAAAGACAAGATGATCTTCCTAGGATTCAGTTGGCAATATCCGAGTGTTTGGCGCCTTATAGGCTTAGCCTAAATGAAGCCAAGTCCATGCGCATGATTCGACCTTTTTCAACAGCGGAGACTTCGGCTCGAATAGAAATTGTCGCTACAATTTCTGATGTCTTTTCTCGTGCCATAGCTGAAGACGAAGAGACCGATGCATCCGGTCTTGTGTCTAAGATCTTCCGTCCGACGCGAACTGCATCTTCTGAGCGCCTTGCCAATTCAACAATTCGAGACATAAAAAGAGCACTGCGTGCCAACGACACGGTTTTTGATACGGCCTCTAATTATTTCTTCTCGGCAGTAAAGCGATTGATAATTAGATATACAGGCAAGCTTGATCCAAAGGGGATGAGCCCAATTCATCTTGAGTGGAGCGCGAATTTTGTCTTGGCAATAATTGAAAATGTTTTTTTCTTTTATGCAAGCAGTCCTCGTGTAAGGCAAACATATCTTGTGTCTGAAATACTTTTGCTTATAACGGAATATTTTCGAAAGGCTCCTTCATCTTCTTCGGAGCGGATTTTTTCCAAAATATCCCAAGAGATAAAACTATCAATTGCTTCGGGAAGAAGTGGTGATGAAGGAGACGGTATTGAAAAACTGAATTTACTGCTTGTGCTTCAAAACCTGGGCGGGCAACACGTCTTGGATGGTGTGAATTTGCCTGCTGCATTGAATGTTTCAAGCAAAAGCGAAAAATTCGTTTTTCCAAAAAACTATGGGTATTTTCAGATGGCAACGACCTTGTACATTATAGAAAATATGCCTGAGCATAAGGGCTTTAAGGATGCATTGATTGATTATATTTTGTCAAAATTCAATAATGATGCTGACTGGATGGAGAAGTCGGAGTTGGTGATGCTTATTTTGGATGTGTCTGCATGCCCATATCTCACCGAGGCTGAGCGCAAAAAAATAATTAAATCTGGGCTGGGACATAAGATTGGCTCTAAAAATTTGACTGAAAAGGCTGGCCAGTTTTTCGAATTGACAAGTAAGGGTAATTGGTTTTTTAATTGGTCCAAGAGTGTTGGTCTGTACGACATTCTGCAAAGAAAAGAGCTTCGAACGCCTTATTAATGTGAGATACTGCTTAAGGATCTCCTACATGGCCGTAATTTGGCCAACTCCAGACAGCATGGGTTCGAGACTTTTTGTTGAGGCCTCATGCTGAATACTGGTGTGCTGCAAGGCACATCGGGACCGACGCATCAGTCTGCCTAGCCACGATCCTCGAGGACTTGTCTAGGTCGACGCTTAGGACACACGACCGGAATGTGGGGGATCCACCCTCGTCTGTCATGCGGGGGCAACTGGAAGGGCTGGGTCACAGCCTCCTTGAGTATCTGCAGCGTTACACGCTCCCCATCATCAAGCGGCGAAGCGCTTGAGGCTTCATATGTGCGAGCGTCTACAAGCCTTAGCTTTCGACGTAGCTCCACCCGTTTCCTTGTAGGGGAGCTTTGACCATAGTTTTTCCTCTAAGGGAGGCTAGATGACGATCGGGAGTCTCAGTTGCGCGAAGCTAAGGTCTTAGCTTGGCAGAGCGGGATGCTCATTGAGCACGTAGTGCGAATTGGGCGGTGACAGTAGGCTGAGATCGAGGATTTCCGCTGGCACGACCTCGGCCGCTTGTTCGCTGCGTGGTGCAGAGAGAAGGGGATGCCTCCTGGGTTGCAGTGGCTCGGCGACTGAAAAAAGCGCGTTGGGGTGCAGCTTGAGGGTATCCCGCCTAGACAATCACCTCGGAGTTTCGCGTTAGTCACGCGTAAAAAAGGCCCCTGACTACGGGAGTCAGGGGCCTTTGTTTTGGTGCCGGAGAGATGAATCGAACACCCGACCTTCTCATTACGAATGAGCTGCTCTACCGACTGAGCTACACCGGCGAAGCCTCAGATTATAGCCAAGAAATCACGCCTTCTCGGCGTGGTACTGGGTCAGCCGCTCAACTTCGTTACGTGAACCCAACATCACGCTCACCCGCTCATGCAGTTTGGTGGGCTGCAGGTCGAGGATGCGTTGCTTGCCATTCGTGGCCGCGCCGCCGGCCTGTTCGACCAGCCAGCTCATCGGGTTGGCCTCGTACATCAGGCGCAGCTTGCCGGCCTTTTCGGGCTCGCGCTTGTCCCACGGGTACATGAAGACGCCGCCGCGCATCAGGATGCGGTGCACGTCGGCCACCATGCTGGCAATCCAGCGCATGTTGAAGTCCTTGCCGCGCGGGCCTTCCTTGCCGGCCAGGCATTCGTCGATGTAGCGCTTCATGGGCTCGTCCCAGTGGCGCATGTTGCTCATGTTGATCGCAAATTCCTTCGTATCGGCCGGAATCTGGATGTCTTCCTGCGTCAGCACGAAGCTGCCTTGCTCGCGGTCCAGCGTGAACATGGCCACGCCGTTGCCCACGGTCAGCACCAGGGTGGTTTGCGGGCCGTAGATGCAATAGCCGGCGGCCACTTGCTGGGTGCCTGCCTGCAGAAAGTCGCCTTCCTGCACGCCGGGGTGGTCGTCGGGCTTCTTCAGCACGCTGAAGATGGTGCCGATGCTGACGTTCACGTCGATGTTGCTGCTGCCGTCGAGCGGGTCGAACATGAGCAGGTATTCGCCCTGCGGGTAGCGGTTGGGCACCACGTAGATGCTGTCCATTTCCTCGCTGGCCATGGCCGCGAGGTGGCCGCCCCATTCGTTGGCCTCAATCAGCACTTCATTGGCGATGATGTCCAGCTTCTTCTGGATCTCGCCCTGCACGTTCTCGCTCTCGGCGGTGCCGAGCACGCCGCCCAGCGCGCCCTTGTTGACGGCCTGGCTGATGCTCTTGCAGGCGCGCGCGACCACTTCGAGCAGCAGGCGCAACTGGCCGGGAATGAGGCCGTCGGCGCGCTGTTGTTCGACGAGGTAGCGGGTGAGGGAAATCTTTTGTTGAGCCATGTGTCTTGTCGGGTTCGGTTGCTTCAGTTTCCGGCCAGGGCGCGGGTCACGACTTCATGCGTGTCCTTGCTCAGGTCGGGCTTGGCGGCCACGCGGGCGATGGCTTCGCGCGCGGCGCTGCGGTACGGCTCGGCCAGCTTGCTCCAGCGGTCGAGTGCGCGGGCGAGGCGGGCAGCCACTTGCGGGTTGATGGCGTCGAGCTCAATCACGCGCTCGCTCCAGAACACATAGCCGGCCGCGTCGGGGCGGTGGAAGGCGCCGGGGTTGGCGCTGCAGTAGCTGAAGATCACGCTGCGCGCGCGGTTCGGGTTCTTCAGCGAGAAGTCGGGGTGCTTCATCAACTGCTTGACCAGCGGCAGGATGTCGCCGCCGCGGTCGCTGGCGCCGGCCTGCAGCGAGAACCACTTGTCGATGACCAGTGCCTCGTCCTTGAAGATGGCGTGGAAACGCGCGAGCGCCTGTGCCGCCAGGGTGTTGCCCGACGACACCAGCGCGTTGAGCGCGTTGAAGCGGTCGGTCATGTTGCCCGCGTCCTTGAAGCGCTGCAGCGTCTTGCCCGGCCACACGACGTCGCCCGAGGCGCGCGCCGCCAGGCACAGAAAGTTGAGCGCCATGCCGGCCAGCGCGCGTCGGCCCGACGAGGTCGGGTCGGGGCTGTAGGCGCCGGTGTCGTGGTTCTCTTCATAGGCCCACTGCCAGTCGGCAAAGAGGGCGGTGGCCAGTTGCGCGCGCATGGCTTCGCGCACGAGGTGCACGCGCTGCGGGTCGACCACGTCGAGCTGCTCGGCAATGTAGGTTTCCGACGGCAGCGTGAGCACCAGTTCCTTGAAGGCGGCGTCGAGCTGCGGGTTGCGCAGCACGCTGCGCATGGCGTCGATGTACGCGTCGTTCAGCACCGGCGTGGTGTCGGTGGCCAGTGCGGCAATGCCTTGCAGCGCGGCGCGCAGGCCCAGTCGCTGGCCGGCTTCCCAGCGGTTGAACGGGTCGGGGTCGTTGGCTAGCAACGTCAGCAGTTGGGCGTCGGTGTACTCGAAGTCGAGGATCACCGGCGCGCTGAAGCCGCGCAAGATGGAAGGCACGGGCTCGGCGTCGAGGCCCACGAAGGTGATCTGCTCGCCGGCGCGCGACAGCACCAGCGTGCGGGTGCCGCGGGTTACGTCGTTTTCGCCTTCGAGCTGCATCGGCAGTTCGCGGCCGCTGGCGTCGAGCAGGCCAATGTTCAGCGGAATGACGAAGGGCTCCTTCGTCGGCTGGCCCGGCGTGGGCGGGCAGCTTTGCACCACGCTCAGGGTGTAGCTGCGGTTCTGCGCGTCGTACACGCCGTGGGCTGCAAGGCGGGGCGTGCCGGCCTGGCTGTACCAGCGCTTGAACTGCGGCAGCAGGCGTGCCAGTTCCGACTCGGGGTTGGCGTCGGCAATGGCCTGGGCAAAGTCGTCGCAGGTCACGGCCTGGCCGTCGTGGCGCTCGAAGTAGAGCGTGATGCCCTTTTCAAAGCCCTTGCGGCCGACCAGCGTCTGCATCATGCGGACCACCTCGGCACCCTTTTCGTAGATGGTGACGGTGTAGAAGTTGCTGATCTCGATGTAGCTGTCGGGGCGCACCGGGTGGGCCATGGGGCCCGCGTCTTCGGGGAACTGGGCGGTGCGCAGCACGCGAACGTCTTCGATGCGCTTCACGGCGCGGGCCGAAGCGTCGGCGCACAAATCCTGGCTGAATTCCTGGTCGCGGAAGACGGTGAGGCCTTCCTTCAGCGAAAGCTGGAACCAGTCGCGGCAGGTCACGCGGTCGCCGCTCCAGTTGTGGAAGTACTCGTGGCCGACAACGCTTTCGATGTTGCTGTAGTCGGCGTCGGTGGCGGTGGCCTGGTTGGCCAGAACGTACTTCGTGTTGAAGATGTTCAGGCCCTTGTTCTCCATGGCGCCCATGTTGAAGTCGCTGGTGGCAACGATCATGAAGCGGTCGAGGTCCAGCGGCAGGCCGAAGCGGGTTTCGTCCCACAGCACCGAGTTGATGAGCGAGTTCATCGCGTGCTCGGTCTTGTCGAGGTCGCCGGCGCGCACGTACACCTGCAGCAGATGCTCCTTGCCGTTGCGCGCCTTGATGCGTTGCTCGCGCGCCACCAGCTTGCCGGCCACCAGGGCGAACAGGTAGCTGGGCTTCTTGAAGGGGTCGACCCACTTGGCGAAGTGGCGGCCTTCGGGCAGTTCGCCTTGTTCGACGAGGTTACCGTTCGACAGCAGCACCGGGTAGGAGGCCTTGGCGGCGCGCAGCGTGACGGTGTACATCGCCATCACGTCCGGACGGTCGAGGAAGTAGGTGATGCGGCGGAAGCCCTCGGCCTCGCACTGCGTGAAGAAGGTGTCTTCGCTCACGAACAGGCCCATCAGCTTGGTGTTCTTGATGGGGCAGCAGGTGGTGAAGATCTCGAGCTCGAAGGCATCGGGCAGGCCGTCGATGACGAGCTGTTCGCCTTCCATGCGGAAGGAAGCGCCCTGGCCGTTGACCAGCACGCGCGCCAGGTTCAGCTCGTCGCCGTCCAGGCGCAGCGGCTGCACCGGCACCTCTGGGTTGCGGCGCATCTGCATGCGGTTGAGCACGCGGGTCTTGGCGGGGTCGAGGTCGAAGGTGAGGTCGACGGTGTCGATCCAGTACGCCGGGGCGGCATAGTCTTCGCGGCGGATGGCAATGGGTTGCCCTTGAGCGTCACGTAGCAGCATCGAGTGTCTCCAGAAAATTCGAATGGGCGAGTTCGTTGTAGTCGCGAACCGCGGCAATCACATGGGGGCCGGCAAGCTCGGCGGCGGTATGGGTGCTGCACACGGCCACGGCGCGCATGCCGCCGCGGCGGGCGGCTTCTATGCCGAAGGGTGCGTCTTCAAAGACGATGCAGCGCTCGGGCGCTATGCCGATGCGGCGCGCGGCTTCGAGAAAAATGGCGGGCGTGGGCTTGCCCGAGAAGCCTTCGTCGCCACCCACTATGGCCAGCGGCAGCGGGTCCATCTTCAGGCGCGACATGGCGAACTCGATGTTGCCCTTGTCGCCCGCAGTGCCCACCGCCACCTTCAGGCCGCGTGCAACGGCGGCCTTGGCAAAGGCCGTGAAGCCAGCCACTTCGGTGAAGTTGTCGCTGAACATGGCACGGTAGATCTCTTCCTTCTCGTGCACCAGCGCCTGGCACTCCTCGTCGGAGAGCTCGCGCTCGAACAGCTCTCGCATGCACTCGGTGCCGGTGCGGCCCGTGGTGCGCGCGAGGATGTCGCTCACGTCGAGCTTCAGCCCGTGGCGCGCCACGAACTCCACCCACGAGCGCGCATGCCAGGGCATGGAGTCGATCATGGTGCCGTCCATGTCGAAGATGAAGGCTTCGACCTTGCCACCATCCTTCAGGCTTTTCAGGCTCATCGGTTTTACACGCCCTGCTTGAGAGAGGCTTCGATGAACACGTCGAGGTCGCCGTCCAGCACCTTCTGCGTGGCCGAAACTTCCACGTTGGTGCGCAGGTCCTTGATGCGGCTGTTGTCCAGCACGTAGCTGCGGATCTGGTGGCCCCAGCCCACGTCGGTCTTGCTGTCTTCGAGCTTTTGCTGTTCTTCCTGGCGCTTGCGCATCTCGTGGTCGTACAGGCGCGAGCGCAGGCGCTTCCACGCCACGTCGCGGTTGCTGTGCTGGCTGCGGCCGTCCTGGCACTGCACCACGATGCCGGTCGGGATGTGCGTCAGGCGCACGGCCGAGTCGGTCTTGTTGATGTGCTGGCCGCCCGCGCCGCTGGCGCGGAAGGTGTCGGTGCGCACGTCGGCCGGGTTGATCTCGATCTCGATGGAATCGTCGATTTCCGGGTACACGAAGATGCTGGCAAAGCTGGTGTGGCGGCCGCCCGACGAGTCGAACGGCGACTTGCGCACCAGGCGGTGCACGCCGGTCTCGGTGCGCAGCAGGCCGAAGGCGTAGTCGCCCTCGACCTTGATGGTCGCGCCCTTGATGCCGGCGGTGTCGCCGGGCGTTTCGTCTTCGATCTGCGTCTTGAAGCCCTTGCGCTCGGCATACTTCAAATACTGGCGCAGCAGCATGCTGGCCCAGTCGCAAGCCTCGGTGCCGCCGGCGCCGGCCTGGATGTCGACGAAGGCGTTCAGCGGATCGGCCGGGTTGTTGAACATCCGGCGGAATTCGAGCTGCTTGATGTCGGCTTCGAGTGTGGCGGCGTCATCGGCAATGGCCTGCAGGCCGTCCATGTCGCCGTCTTCCTTCGACATTTCGAAGAGTTCGGTGTTGTCCGAGAGCCCGTTGGTGAGCCGGTCGAGCGTGACGACCACGTCGTCGAGCGACTTCTTTTCCTTGCCCAGCTCCTGGGCCTTCTTCGGGTCGTTCCAGACGTTCGGGTCTTCGAGCGATGCGTTGACCGTCCTCAGACGTTCGGCTTTGGCATCGTAGTCAAAGATACCTCCGTAAATCGACCGTACGGACGCTCAGGTCCGCGAGCATTGCGCCGATTTGGTTGATCTGTTCTGCGTCCATGGGGTGTCCTGACTGTGTTCGGGGAAACCGGGCATTTTCTCACGGTCCGCCAGCCAGCCAGGGAGTACCCCTGTATTGCGCCTTTCCCCTCTGGGGGAAGGCGCAAGACCCGAAATCAGAACGCCGGCACGAGCGAGCCCTTGAACTGGGTCTCGATGAAGCTCTTCACCTCCGGCGACTGGTAGGCGGCCACGAGGCGCTTGGCCCAGGGCTTGTCCTTGTCGGCGCGGCGCACGGCGATCAGGTTGGCGTAGGGGCTCTTCGGCGATTCCTTGATCACGGCGTCCTTGTTCAGCGACAGGCCGGCCTTCTCGGCGTAGTCGTTGTTGATGGAGGCAATGGTCAGGTCGTCGAGCGAGCGCGGCAGCTGGGCCGCGTCGAGTGCCACCAGCTTCAGCTTCTTGGGGTTCGTCACCACGTCCAGCGGCGTGGCCGTGTTGTTCTTCACCGCCTCGGGTTTCAGCGTGATCAGGCCGGCCTGCTGCAGCAGCAACAGCGCGCGGTTGCCGTTCGACGGGTCGTTCTGGATGCCGACCGAGGCGCCATCGGGCAGCTGGTCGATCGACTTGATCTTGCGCGAGTAGAAGCCCAGCGGCGCGGTGATGGTCAGGCCCACGGGCACGATGTCGAAGCCGCGCGCCTTGTTCTGGTTGTCGAGAAAGGGCTGGTGCTGGAAGGCGTTGGCGTCGAGGTCGCCCGAGGCCAGCGCCGCATTGGGCAGCTGGTAGTCGTTGAACACCACGACCTGGATGTTCAGGCCGTCCTTGGCGGCGACCTTCTTGACCACCTCGAAGATCTGCTCGCCGTTGCCGACGGAGACGCCGACCTTGAGCGTGTTCTTGTCCTGCGCGAAGGCGGTGCTGCCGGCGAAGAGGGCGGCGGCCAGCGTGGCAAGGGCGAGGGTGCGGCGGCGGAAAGAGGTATGCATGTCGTTGCGCGAAATCAAAAAAGAAGGCGCGAATGTGGCATTGCCGCCAGCGTTTGGGAACGAACCAATGCGCATATCGATATGGCGTGTCTTGCCCACTACAGGATTTCCTTATGCGCATATGCGTATAAACAGCATCCTTTTTGTTCGTTCCCTTTCGCTGCGTTTCTTTTCATACTCGGCACCTTTTTGCGAACCTCCGCGACCTGCCTTTGCGCGGGCTGCGCATCTTTTCCATGACCCACCCTACGCCTGACGCGGGCCGCAGCCACGCGGCGCCAGTCATCCGTCTTCAATCGGTGCAGAAGTCTTTTGCCTTGCCCAACGGCGAGGTGTTCGACGCCGTGCAGTCGCTGTCGCTCGACATCCAGCAGGGCGACGTGTTCGGCCTGATCGGCAAGAGCGGCGCCGGCAAATCGACGCTGCTGCGCCTCATCAACCTGCTGGAGCGGCCCGATTCGGGCCAGGTCTTCGTCGGCGGGCGCGACCTCACCACGCTCTCGCGCCGCGAGCTGCGCGATACGCGCCAGAACATCGGCATGATCTTCCAGCAGTTCAACCTGCTGCAGAACGCCACGGTGTTCGACAACGTGGCCTTCCCGCTGAAGATCCACGGCCGCCACTCGAAGGCCGAAATCAACGCACGTGTGCGCGAGTGCCTGGCCCTCGTGGGCCTGGCCGAGAAGATCGACACCTACCCGGCCCAGCTCTCCGGCGGCCAGAAGCAGCGCGTGGCCATTGCCCGCGCGCTGGCGCCGCGCCCGCAGGTGCTGCTGTGCGACGAGCCCACCTCGGCGCTCGACTCCGAAACCACGCGCTCGCTGCTCGAAACGCTGCGCGAAATCAACCAGAAGATCGGCGTGACCATCGTGATCGTCACGCACGAGCTGTCGGTGGTCGAGGTGCTGTGCCGCAACGTGGCCATCCTCGAAAAGGGCCGGCTGGTGGAGCAGTTCGCGGTCGATGCACCGAGCGTGGAGCGCAAGACCGCGCTGGGCCGCGAAATCGACGAACTGGTGCGCCGCCGCGAACGCGAGGCGCGCGAACCCTATTCGCCGCGCCCGCCGTCGCAGCTCGGCGCACAGGAGCTGGCCTATGTTTGAGAACATCGCCCCCATCCTCCCCGAGCTGTGGGTCGCCACCGGCCAGACCTTCATGATGCTGGCCATCGGCCTGTCGGCCGCCGTGCTCATCGGCGGGCCGCTGGGCATCCTGCTGTTCCTTCTGGGCCCCGGCCAGTCGCTGGAGAACAAGCCCGCGTTCCTGGTGCTCAACTGGCTGGTGAACACGGTGCGTTCATTCCCTTTCATCATCTTGCTGGTGGCGCTGGTGCCCTTCACGCGGGTGATCGCGGGCACGTCGATCGGGCCGCTGGCGGCTGCGGTGCCCCTGTCGTTCGCGGCCATTCCGTACCTGGCCCGGTTGGTCGACCAGTGCCTGCGCGAAGTGCCGCGCGGCGTGATCGAGGCGGCGCATGCCATGGGCGCGACCGAGCTGCAGATCGTCTGGCGCGTGCTGCTGGTCGAGGCCCGTTCGGGGCTGGTGCTGGCACTGACGGTGCTGGCCGTGAGCTTTCTCTCGTACTCGGCGGTGGCCGGCGTGGTGGGCGGCGGCGGCATCGGTGACCTGGCCATCCGCTACGGCTACTACCGTTTCCAGACCGACGTGATGGTGCTCACCGTGGCGCTGCTCGTGGTGCTGGTACAGATCCTGCAATTCGTGGGTAACACCACGGCAAGCAGGCTCGACAAGCGTTGATTCCTTCTCTTTTCTTCCCTGCTTTCCCTATCTCATGAAAACCGCATTCCTGCGCCGCTCCGTTCTCGCCCTGTCCCTGGCTGCCGTCTCGTTCGGCGGCCTCTCGCTGCAGGCCCACGCGCAAGACCCCGCCAAGAAGAACCTCGTGATCGGCGGCACCGCCGGCTCCAACGCCGACCAGCTCAAGGCCGGCATCGTGCCCATCCTCGAAAAGAAGGGCTACAAGGTGAAGCTGGTCGAGTTCAACGACTACGTGCAGCCCAACCTCGCGCTGGCCCAGGGCTCGCTCGACGCCAATTTCTTCCAGCATCAGGTGTACCTGAAGAAGTTCGCGGCCGACCAGAAGCTCGACCTCGCCGAACTGGTGCAAGGCCCGATCGCGCCCATGGGCGTGTACTCGACCAAGCGCAAGACGCTGGCCGACGTGAAGGAAGGCGACCGCGTGACGCTGCCGAACGACCCGAGCAACCTGGCCCGCGCGCTGGTGCTGCTGGAGCAGAACAAGCTGATCACCATCAAGACCGGCATCGATCCGCTGCGCGCGTCCGAAAAGGACGTGGCCGAGAACCCGAAGAAGCTGAAGTTCATTCCGCTCGAAGCTGCGCAACTGCCACGCTCGCTGGGCGACACTGAATACGCCATCGTCAACGGCAACTTCGCGATTTCGTCGGGCCTGAAGCTCACCGAGGCCGTGGTGCTCGAGAAAACGCCCGACTACTACCTGAATGTGGTCGCCGTGAAGACCGCCGACAAGAACACCCAATGGGCCAAGGACATCGCCGATGCCTACCGCTCGAAGGAGTTCAAGGCGGTGGTCGACAGCAAGTTCCAGGGCTACGCCAAGCCCAGCTTCCTGCAATAACTCTTCCCGCAAGAAAAGGACTCCCATGCCCGTTCTGGCCATATTCGATGCTCAGGGAAGCTGGCGCGACACGCACGTGTGCGACGGCTGGATCACCGAACACCTGGCCGGGCAGGGCGTGAGTTGGGGGCGTGGCAAGAAGAAGGGGCAACGCGTGCTCGACAGCGCGGGGCTGTTCTACGTGCCGACTGCCGACGGCTACCTGGGGCTGCTGCTGGAGGCTGGCGAGTGGGCTGCCATTCCGGCCGGCAAGCCGCATTTCTTCGATGCGGGCGAGGCTGAGTCGCTCGACGGCTTGCCTGCCGCGCTGCCGCTGTTCGAAGCTTTCGTCGAAGAAGTGCTGTCCCTTACGGGTAACGACGCCGACGAAGAGTGAAGGGCGCGGCCGGTCTCAGGCCGCCAGCCGCTGTTGCGCCGTTCGACCGGCGGGCCGCGCCAGCCCCAGATGGTCGCGCAGCGTGCGGCCTTCGTACTCGGTGCGGAAGATCCCGCGCTTCTGCAGGATCGGCACCACGCCGTCGACAAAATCCTGCAGCCCATGCGGCAGCGCATCGGGCATCAGGTTGAACCCATCGGCCGCACCGGCCCTGAACCAGCGCTCGATGTCGTCCGCGATCTGCTCCGGCGTGCCCACGATCACGCGGTGCCCCCCGCCGCCCGCCAGTTCGCGAATCAACTGCCGCACCGTGTAGCCGTGGGTGCGGCCTGCCGCGACCACTGCATTGAAGAAGGTGTGGTTACCGTTGCCATTGCCTGGCAACGGAAGGTCTTCAGGCAGGCGCTCGTCGAGCTTCAGGCGGTCGGGCGCAATGCCCAGCGTGCCGGCGATGCGCGTCAGGCTGTAGTCCCACGGAATCAGGTCGACCAGCTCGTCGCGTCGGCGGCGGGCTTCGGCCTCGGTGCTGCCGACGATGGTGGTCAGGCCCGCGAGCACCTTCACTGCGTCGGGGCCGCGGCCCAGTTCGGCGGCGCGTGTCTTCAGCGCGCGGGCATACGCCAGAGATTCCTCGAACGACTGCGAGGCCGAGAACACCGCCTCCGCATGGCGCGACGCCAGCTCGCGCCCGTCGGCCGAAGCACCGGCCTGCACCAGCACCGGGTGGCCCTGCGGCGGGCGCGGCAGGTTCAGCGGGCCCTGCACCGCGAAGTGTTCACCGCGGTGCGCAATGGCGTGCACCTTCGTTGTGTCGATGAAGCTGCCGGTGGCCTTGTCGCCGATGAAGGCGTCGTCCTCCCAGCTGTCCCACAGCGCCTTCACGATGTCGGTGAACTCCGAGGCGCGTGCGTAGCGCTTCGCATGGTCGGGCGTGGCGTCGAGGCCGAAGTTGCGTGCTGAGGGCAGGTCGGCCGTGGTCACCACGTTCCAGCCCGCGCGGCCGCCGCTCACATGGTCGAGCGTGGCGAAGCGGCGGGCGATGTTGTAGGGCTCGTTGTAGCTCGTCGAGGCAGTGGCGATCAGGCCGATGTGCGTGGTGGCGGCGGCCACGCAGGCCAGCAGCACCGTGGGCTCCAGCGCGGTGATCGGGCGGAAGTTGATCTGGTCGACGATGGCCGCGTTGTCCGCGAGAAACACCGCATCGAGCTTGGCCGCCTCGGCGATCTGCGCCGTTCGGATGTAGTGCCGGATGTCGGCAAAGGCCCGCGGATCGCTCTCCGGCAGGCGCCATGCCGAGGGCACGAAGCCCGAATGCAGGATGTTGACGTTGAGGTGCAGTTGCCGGGGCTTGGGGCTGGTCGAAAGGCTCATTGGGAGAAGTAGTCGGGCAGCCGGTAGCCGGCCCATGTCGGGTTGGCCCTGAAGAAGCGCTGGAACTCGGCCGACTGGTAGGCCGCCGCAATGTCTTTCGCGAACTGTGCTTGCTCATTGCTGCGCTTGACGGCCACCACGTTCACGTAGGGCAGCGTCATGTTCTCGAGCTTGAGCGCATCGGTGAGCTTCAGGCCCGAGGCCACCGCGAAGTTGCCCTGCACGGCCGCGATGTCGGCATCGGCCAGCGAGCGCGGGGCCTGCGCGGCTTCGAGCGGCACCAGCTTCAGGCGCTTCGGGTTGGTGGCGATGTCGCGCTCCGACACGGCCAGCGGGCTCACGCCCGGCTTGAGCGTGACCCAGCCGACGGCCGCGAAGATGTTGAGCGCGCGCGCCGCGTTCACCGGGTCCGAAGGCAGCGTGACCGTGGCGCCGTCGGGCACCGTGTCGAGCGACTTGTGGCGCTGCGAGTAGAGGCCCATCGGCGGCGTCGGCACATGCACCACCGGCACGAGGTCGAAGCCCTGCTGCTTGTTGGTGGCGTTGAGGTACAGCGTGTGCTGGAAGATGTTGGCGTCGATCTGCCCGCGCTCGACTGCGTCGTTGGGCTGCACGCCCTGGCTGAACTCGACGTACTTGACGGTGTAGCCGAGCTTCTTCAGCTGGGGCTCGATGCCGTTCGTGAAGGCATCGCGGTACGGGCCGGGCATGAAGCCCACGCGCAGGTCGGCGGCGTGGGCGGAAACCTGAAGAAGCAGGCTCAGGGCAAGGCCGCCGAGCAGTGGGGCGGACCAGCGCGCCAGCGAGGGCGCGCGCGAAGAAAAGCGCATGACAGGCAACTCCGGGAGGCAAGAGGGAGCTGCGCACTCTAGGTCGCGGTGCCTGCGGCGCGAACGAAGATTCGTGCGCTTCGATATCCGCTTGTCGAATATCAGGCGGGCTGGCTTTCGTTCTTCAGGAAGTCGACGAACGCGCGCAGCGGCGCGGGCATGTGCGTACGGCTCGGGTAGTACAGGAACGGCCCCGAAAAACTCTGCCACCAGTCTTCGAGCACGGGCACCAGCGTGCCGCGGTCGATGGAGGGCCGCAGGTATTCGTCGAAGGTGTAGATCAGGCCCAGGCCCGACTCGGCGGCGTGCAGTTCGAGGTCGAGCATCGACGCGATCAGCGGCCCTGCCGGCGTGATCTTGACGGCCTTGCCCTTGCGCACGAAGCCCCAGGTGGCGAGCACGCCGCTCGGGAAACGGTGGGCGATGCAGGCGTGCTGCAGCAGGTCGGTCGGGTGTTTGGGCGTTCCGTGCTTCGCCAGGTAGGCAGGCGACGCCGCGGCCACGAAGCGCTGCGTGCGAGGGCCCAGAGGCACGGCGATCATGTCGCGCGCAATGCTCTCGTCGTAGCGGATGCCGGCGTCGAAGCCCGCGGCGAGTACGTCGATGAAGGTGTCGTTGGTCGTGATCTCCAGCGTGATGCCCGGGTGCTCCGCCAGGAAGCGGCTGGCCAGCGGCGGCAGCACGCGCTGCGTCACGATCGTCGGTACGTTCAGCCGCAGCGTGCCGGTGGGACTGTCGCGAAAGCTGTTGAGCGTGTCGAGCGCGCCCGCGATGTCGTCGAGCGCGGGCGAGATGCGGTCCAGCAGCCGTTGGCCGGCTTCGGTGGGTGTGACGCTGCGCGTGGTGCGGTTCAGCAGGCGTACGCCAAGCTGCGCTTCGAGCCGCCGCATGGCCTCGCTGAGCGAGGAGGGCGATACGCCGCGCAGCGTGGCGGCGCCGCGAAAGCCGCGCGCCCGGGTCACGGCAACGAAGGCGCCGAGATCGGAAAGATCGGGATCGGTCATGGCGGGATTGTGCGTTTTTCTGCACAACCCGTGCGCTGCCGGACGGATTATCGAACGGGCCGATTCCTTCCAGACTAGCGCCATGCCGTTCGCAACCGCGTCCGGCCACAGTCAAAAAGTCAGAAAGGACACTGCAATGAACACACTTCAACTCGGCACCGAGGCCATGAACGGCCCCAAGGTTTCCGCCTTCGGCCTCGGCTGCATGGGCATGTCGGGCATGTACGGCCCTTCGGATCGCGCAGAAAGCATCGCCACCATCCACGCCGCGATGGACGCGGGCATCACGTTGCTCGACACCGGCGACTTCTACGGCAGCGGCCACAACGAAATGCTGATCGGCGAAGCGCTGAAGGGTCTCAAAGGCTCGCAGCGCGATGCTGCACTGGTCAGCGTGAAGTTCGGCGCCATGCGCGACCCGGCCGGCGGCTGGGTTGGCTACGACGCGCGGCCCGCGGCGGTGAAGAACTTCGCCACCTACTCGCTGCAGCGCCTGGGCGTGGACCACATCGACATCTATCGCCCGGCGCGGCTCGACCCGAACGTGCCCATCGAGGACACCATCGGCGCCATCGCCGACCTGGTGAAGGCGGGCTACGTGCGCCACATCGGCCTGTCGGAAGTCGGCTCGCAGACCATCCGCAAGGCGGCGGCCGTGCACTCGATCTGCGACCTGCAGATCGAGTATTCGCTGATCTCGCGCGGCATCGAGGACGACATCCTCGCGACCTGCCGCGAGCTGGGCATCGGCATCACCGCGTACGGCGTGCTCTCGCGCGGCCTGATCAGCGGGCACTGGAAGAAGGATGCGGCGGGCGAGAAGGATTTCCGGGCGCACAGCCCGCGCTTCCAGGGCGAGAACGTGGACCGCAACCTCGCGCTGGTCGATGCGCTGCGCAAGATCGCCGAGGCCAGGGGCGTTACCGTCGCGCAGATCGCCATTGCATGGGTGGCGGCGCAGGGCGACGACATCGTGCCGCTGATCGGCGCGCGGCAGCGCACGCGGCTCGACGAGGCACTGGGCGCGCTGAACGTGAAGCTTGCGGCCGACGACTTCGCGGCCATCGAGCGCGCGGTGCCGAAGGGCGCTGCCGCCGGCGACCGCTATGCGGCGGCGCAGATGGCGAGCCTGGACAGCGAATCGCGCCGCGCCTGAGGCGGCTCAGTTCGCGAGGAATTCCTCGATCATCCGCGCCACACGCTGCGGCTGGTCGTGGTGCAGCATGTGACCGGCGTCTTCGAGGCGCTCGATGCGGCTGTTGGCAACCGACCTCAGGCGCTCGTGGAATTCGTCGAGCGTGTAGCGGTTCTTCCACCAGCCTTTCAGGCTGTCGTCGGATGCCTCGACCATCAGCAACGGAGCGGTGATGCGCGCGTAGAGCGCCAGCGTTTCGTCGACGCGGAAGATGTGTGCGTTGACGATCTTGTGCGCCGCCTCGCCGAGGATCTGCCAGCGTTCGCTGCCGTCGGGCTGGGCGTGGTTCACCGACCAGTGGCTGGCCAGCCAGTTGGCCTTGTCGGGCGTGAGGCGGGGGTTGGTCTTCATGAGGCGGCGCGCCACGCCGTCCACGGCCGAATAGCCAGCCAGCGCCATCTCGCCGCGATGCAGGCGCTTGAGCTCGTCGATCCACTGGCCGTAGCGCGCGGGCGCTTCATCGGGCTTGCGCGCGGGCATGCCGAAGCCTTCGAGATTGACCAAGCGGCGGATGCGCTGGGGCCGCACGCCGGCGTAGTGCATGACGACGTTGCCGCCCATGCTGTGGCCGACGAGGTCGACCTGCCGGGCGCTGTCGTCTTCGCCTGCGTAGTGGTCGAGCAGCCATTCGAGGTCGGCCAAGTAGTCGGCGAGCCAGTAGTTGTCGACGCCGCCGCCGTCGGTCAGGCCGAAGCCGCGCCAGTCGGGGGCGATGATGAAGCGGTCTTCCTCCATCGCATCGACCACGAACTGCCACGATGCGGCCACGTCCATCCAGCCATGCACCAGCACGAGCGGCGGGCGCTCGTCGGAGGGCTGGCCCCAGAGGCGCACGTGGTAGCTGAGGTTGCGCACGGGCACGAATTCGCTGCGGGAGGGGCGGAGGGCTTGGTACATGGGCGTCGATGATAAAGAGGCCTTTGTGCTGACGCAGTCCGGCACAGGACAGCGGGCGGGCGCGGATTGCTCGGGTTTTGATGGGGCGGTCAGCAGGCTGTGGGGCGGGGCGGTAGCATCCCGCGCATGAAAAAGATCCAACTCGGTCAAAGCGACCTGCACGTCACCCCGATCTGCCTTGGCACGATGACCTTCGGCGAACAGGTCGACGAGCCCACCTCCCACGCCATCCTGAGCCGCTCGCTCGAGCGCGGCGTCGACTTCATCGACACCGCCGAGATGTACTCGGTGCCCACGCGCAAGGAAACCTACAGCGTCACCGAGACCATCATCGGCAACTGGTTCGCCGCCAACCCCGGTGCGCGCGAGAAGCTGGTGGTCGCGACCAAGGTGGCCGGCCCGTCGCGCGGCATGCCCTGGGTGCGCGAAGGCAGCGGCATGACGGCGGCCGACATCGAAGCCTCGTGCAACGCCAGCCTGAAGCGGCTGCGCACGGACGTCATCGACCTCTACCAGATCCACTGGCCGGAGCGCCACGTGCCGCTGTTCGGCAACATGTATTACGACCCGGCGAAGGAAACCTCGAAGACGCCGATCCACGAGCAGCTCGAAGCGCTGGGCAAGCTGGTGAAGGCGGGCAAGGTGCGCGCGATCGGCCTGTCGAACGAAACGCCGTACGGCGTGCACGAGTTCGTGCGGCTGGCCGAACAGCACGGGCTGCCGCGCGTGGCGACGGTGCAGAACGTGTACAGCCTCATCAGCCGCGGCCATGAGAACGCGCTGGACGAGACGATGCACCGGCTGGGCGTGTCGCTGCTGGCGTATTCGCCGCTGGCCTTCGGCCTGCTGACGGGCAAGTACGACCAGGGCGGCATCGAAGGGCCGGATGCGCCGAAGGGCGCACGGATTTCGAGCTATGAATCGGTGCGCAAGCAGCGTTGGGGTCGTCCCGATTCGCTGCGCGCGGCCAAGCGCTACAACCAGCTGGCCCGCGACAACGACCTGACGCCGACGCAGCTGGCGCTGGCCTTCTGCTACACGAAGTGGCAGGTGGCGAGCACGATCATCGGCGTGACCTCGGTGGCGCAGCTGGAAGAAGACCTGGACGTGTACGGCACCACGCTGTCGGCGGAAATCCTGGCGGAGATCGACAAGATCCGCTGGGAGATTCGCGACCCTGCTGCGTAATTCAACGGCCACATTCGCCCTGGGCGGCGGCCAGGGCGAGGGCTGGCAGGCTCAGCAGGCCCATGTTGCCGCCTTTGAACTGGCCCTTCATGCAGTCGCCGTGTGCAGCGCTTGCGACGCCTGCGCTCAACCTGGAATCAAAGGCTGAGCGCGGGGTGCCGTTGAGGTTCTGGCCGGCGCGTTCCGCGAATGAGCGCTCGCGGCCGATGTCGCGCAGGGCGCGGCGGGTGCTTTCCGAATGAAGGATCAGCGGCGCGGGGGTTGTCGTGGCTTGCGGCGGCTGTGTGGCTGGCGTAGCGGGGACGGTGATCGCCTTGCCGCGAGCAGTTCGGGGCATGCGCGTGGTTGTCGCGCGTGTGGTCGCAGTCGTGGTTTGCGGCGCCGCTTCCCGCGGTGCGGGAGGCACGGCCTTCACTGGGGCTTCGACCTGCACCACCTCCATGACCATTCGCTTCACCGGGGCGGTCTCGCGGCCGTGCGGCTGCGTGGCGACCAGCAGCAGCCAGAGCACCGCCGCGTGCATCGCCACCACGGCCAGCACCAGCCCGAGGTAGAACGAAGCCGTGGCCACCGGGGCTGGCGTATGCTGCATGGCTGGAACGGAATTCAATGTAGTACGGCAGATTTTTTGCCGTGGAACACCAGGTTTTCTGAAGCGATCCTGAACCCGCAGTTGCCACCGAGATGGCCAAGAAAAGCACTCACACCTCCGAGACGCCCGCCACCCAGTTGCTGCGCGCGCACAAGATCACCTTCACCGAGCACCCCTATGAGTACGTCGAGCACGGCGGTGCGCAGCGCGGCGCCGAGATGCTCGGGCTCGACCCGTTCACCGTCATCAAGACGCTGGTCATGCAGGACCAGGACGCCAAGCCGCTGATCGTGCTGATGCACGGCAACCGCACGGTGTCGACCAAGAACCTCGCGCGGCAGATCGGCGCCAAGTCGGTCGAGCCGTGCAAGCCCGAAGTGGCGCAGCGGCACAGCGGGTACATGGTGGGCGGCACTTCGCCGTTCGGCACGCGGCGCGAGATGCCGGTGTATGTGGAATCGACCATCCTCGAACTGCCGAGGATCGTGCTCAACGGCGGGCGCCGTGGCTACCTGATCGGCATCGATCCGCAGGTGTGCGTGGCGCTGCTGGGCGCGAAGCCCGTGCAATGTGCGCTGGCAGAATAGCCGGCGCCATGCCGACATCCTCGTCTTCCGACTTCTTTCCCCTGCGAGCCGCTGGCAACCCGGGCCAGGGCACGGCGTTCGCACTTGCCTTTCGCAACGACGAGCGCGAATGGACCGAATCGCTCGACCTGTCGGCGTTGCTGCGCGACGCACTGCTGGCGCGCGGCCAGGCCGCCGCGCTCGCACGCGATGGCTGGGTCACGCTGTCCGACGGACTCTGGCTGCTGCCGCAGATCCTGAGCTACTCGCGCGCCGAGGACGGCAGCGTACGCACCTCCAGCACCATCGAGGTGGCCCATGCCGGACTCTTGCCGCAGGGCGTCTTCGAGTACCAGCATTCGGGCGGCGAAACCACCGGGCAGGCCCTGACCCGCGGGTTCGACCTGTGGGCGCAGGTCGATCTGGTTGTGTTCCAGGATGCGCTGGGCGGTGAACTCGCCCACTGCACGTCGATGGACATGAGCTGGAAGGAGGGGCGGCAGCGGCGCGTGCTGTTCGGCCCCGTGGCTCACCGGGCGGCGCTGCCGGCGGCCGAGGTTGAGGAAGAGCACCCGTTCTGCCCCTGCTGCCTGTTCACCAATACCTGGGACGCCTTCAAGCCGCAGATCGAATCGGACAGTCTCCACGCCGTGCGCCTCTATGCCGTGCGCGACGCCGAGGGCCAGGTGCAGGCCGACTGCCGTGTCAACGGCGAGGACTGGTCCGCCGGCGCCGAGGCCCTGCGCGCCTATGTGACACAGTGGCCCGACCGCGGCTTCGAGTTTCGCAAGCAGTATGTTGTGATCCAATCGCCGCCCCAGGCGTGTGTCGCCGAATAGAACAACAACCATCCCCCGCGGAGTGCCGTCTTGAGTTTCAACTTGCCTTCCCTCATCGCCATCGTGGCGTCGTACCTGATCGGCTCGCTGTCCTTCGCGGTCATCGTGAGCAAGGCGCTCGGCATGGCCGATCCGCGCAGCTACGGCAGCAAGAATCCCGGCGCCACCAATGTGCTGCGCTCGGGTAATAAAGGTGCGGCGCTGGCCACGCTGCTGCTCGACGCTATCAAGGGCTGGGTGCCGGTGTTCCTGATTCACCGGTTCGGCGCGCAGTGGGGGCTGGGAGAGGGCGTTGCCGCCCTGGCCGGCCTGGCAGCGTTTCTTGGCCACCTGTATCCGGTGTTCTTCGGCTTCCAGGGCGGCAAGGGCGTGGCTACGGCGGCAGGCGTGCTGGTGGGCGTCGCGCCCTGGCTGGGGCTGGCCACCGGCGCCACCTGGCTGATCATCGCCGTCTTCTTCCGCTACTCGTCGCTGTCTTCGCTGGTGGCGGCCTTCTTCGCACCGGCCTACTATCTGATCGGCGGCGGCATCGCGTGGCCGCTCGACCGCACAGTGCTGATCGCGCTCATCGTCATGAGCCTGCTGCTGATCTGGCGGCACCGCGAAAACATCCGCCGGCTCGCGGCCGGCACGGAGTCGAAGCTCGGCTCCAAGAAGAAACAGGACTGAAGAAAGAACACCATGGCCTCCATCACCCGCTTCCACGTCGGCCCCCGTCTCTCGGAGACGGCCGTGCACAACGGCACCATCTACCTCGCGGGCCAGGTGCCTGACGACACCTCGCAGGACATCCGCGGCCAGACTACGCAGGTGCTGGGCATGGTCGATCGCCTGCTGGCCGAGGCCGGCAGCGACAAGTCGCGCATTCTCATGACGCAGATCTTCCTGGCGGACATCACCGACATCACGGCGATGAACGAGGTGTGGGACGCCTGGATTCCGGCCGGCAACACGCCGCCGCGCGCCACCGTGCAGGCCAAGATGGCCAATGCGGCCTACAAGATCGAGATCGTGGTGACGGCCGCGCAGGCCTGACGCTCAATCAATAGCGTTTTTCGAGGACCATCTGGTCCGCGTCGCGCCGCATCGAGAAGCGATTGATGAAGCTGTTGCCCAGCAGCACGAAGGGCATGGCCTGCGGCGAGACGATGGCGTCGATGTCGTAGACCTCGACGTCGCCCACGCGCACCGACTGCAGCCGCAGCTTGTAGCCCGAAGTCGTGCCGTTGGCGGTGTTCATCATGACGCGCTGGCCCTTGCTGTAGTCGAGCCCGATGCGCTGGGCGTCGTCGGCCGAGAGCGCGATCGACGTCGCACCCGTGTCGAGCATGAACGTGACCGGCCGGCCGTTTATGGCGCCTTGCGTCATGAAATGCCCGCGGCTGTCGGCCGACAGCACGACACGGTTTCCGCCCCCGCCTGAGCTGCCACCGCCGCCGATGCTGACCGGCGTGTCCATGCGCAGGCTGACGCGCTTGCCGTCGAGTTCGACCACGGCCTGTTCGGCCTGCAGCGAGAGCAGTTTCACGCCCTGGTAGCTCTCGCCGACCGCCACGGTCTTGGGCGGGTTGCCGTTCACGATCAGGATCGCGCGGCTACCGATGCTGCCGGTCAGGGTGACCGAGCCGGCGGCATGCGCCACTGCAGCGGCAGCCAGCAGCTGCGCTGCGACGACGAGGGCTTTCATGAAGGGAGCCCGCTCAGTCGCGGAAGTTGTTGAACGTGAGCGGCATGTCCGGCACGTCCTTCTTGATGAGTGCCATGGCGGCTTGCAGATCGTCGCGCTTGGCGCCGGTGATGCGCACCGCGTCGCCCTGGATGGCTGCCTGCACCTTGAGCTTGCTGTCCTTGACGATGCGGGTGATCTTCTTGGCCTGCTCGCTTTCGATGCCGCTCTTGACCTTGATGACCTGCTTGACCTTGTCGCCGCCCATCTTCTGGACGTCGCCCTTGTCGAGGAAACGCACGTCGACGCTGCGCTTGGTGAGCTTGCTGCGCAGGATGTCTTCCACCTGCACGAGCTGGAACTCGGCGTCGCCGATCATGGTGATCTCCTTGTCCTTGAGCTCGACGGCGGCGGCCGTGCCCTTGAAATCGAAGCGCGTTCCGATTTCCTTGGCGGTGTTCTCGACCGCGTTCTTCACCTCGGGCAGGTTGGGCTCGCAGACGGTATCGAAGGACGGCATGGACTCTCTCCTGAATTCACTGGTGCTGGATGCGACAATTCTCCCATGATCGTGGAGTCCAACGTCCCGCTGCAGCCCTACAACAGCTTCGGCATCGTCGCGCGTGCGCAGCATCTGGCGCGCATTGCGGGCGAGGCCGACCTGGTCGCGCTGCGCGCCGATCCGGCATGGCGCGACGCGCCCCGGTTCGTGCTGGGCGGCGGCAGCAACATCGTGCTCACGGGCGACGTCAAGCCGCTGGTGCTGAAGATCGAGATCAAGGGCCTGCGGCTGGTGGAAGAAACGCCGCGCGCCTGGATCGTCGAGGCCGGTGCCGGCGAGATCTGGCACGACGCCGTCGAGTGGATGGTGCGCAACGGCTACCCGGGGCTGGAAAACCTGGCTCTCATTCCGGGCACGGTGGGCGGCTCTCCGGTGCAGAACATCGGCGCCTACGGGGTCGAGTTGCAAGACCGCTTCGATTCGCTCGACGCCTTCGACCTGGAAACCGGCCGCAGCTTCACGCTCGATGCCGCCCAATGCGCCTTCGGCTATCGCGATTCGGTGTTCAAGCACGTGCGCAGCGGCCCGAACGACTTCGGCCTGGCGGGCAGGGCGGTGATCACCCGGGTGCGCTTTCGCCTGCCCAAGCCGTGGAAGGCCGTGGTCGGTTACCTCGACCTCGAACGCAAGATGGAAGAAACCGGCAACTTCACGCCGAGCGCTCAAGACGTCTTCGACTGGATCTGCGCTATTCGCCGCGCGAAGCTGCCCGACTGGCGCGTGCTGGGCAACGCCGGCAGTTTCTTCAAGAACCCGACCGTCACGCCCGAGCAATGCGCGGACATCATCGCGCGCGACCCCAAGATCGTTCACTACCCGATGGACGACGGCAGCATCAAGCTGGCGGCCGGCTGGCTCATCGATGCCTGCGGCTGGAAGGGCAAGTCGGTGGGCAATGCTGGCGTGTACGAGCGGCAGGCGCTGGTGCTGGTCAACCGCGGCGGCCGCGAGAACCCGGTGACCGGCGGCGAGGTGATGACCCTGGCCAAGGCCATCCAGACCAGCGTGTACGAGCGCTTCGGCATCCGGCTGGAGCCGGAGCCGGTGGTGGTCTGACGGCATGGATCTCGACTTCCTGCACCTGAATTTCCGCCGCCGCATCGGCGCGCTGCTATGGGCCCGGCGGGCGGTGCCGCTCATTGCGTTGCTCGCGTTGTTTCTGGGCTCGCGCCGCTGGGGCTCGGTGGTGGCCGTGATTGTGGTGGCGCTGCTGTTTTCGGCGGTGCTCAAGTTCCTCGAAACCAGCTTGCGGCGCCAGTTCATCCGTGAAGCGCGGCTGCCGCCCTTCCTCGTCGGCAAGCTGTGCGAGGCGCATCCGCAGCTCAGCCGGCGCGACGCCGAACTGGTGCTGCGCGGCCTGCGCCAGTTTTTCATGGCGCACCTGCGCAGCGAGCGCAAGTTCGTGGCGATGCCTTCGAAGGTGGTCGACACGGCCTGGCACGAGTTCATCCTGCACACGCAGGGCTACCAGAACTGGTGCAAGGCGGCCTTCGGCGGCATGCTGCACCACAGCCCGGCCGAGGTGCTGGGCAAGGATGCCCGGCGCAACGACGGCCTGCGCCGCACCTGGTACTGGGCCTGCAAGGAAGAAAGCATCGATCCGCGCAAGCCGGCGCGCCTGCCGCTGCTGTTCGCGCTGGACGTCAAGTTCGCGATCGACGGCGGCTTTCACTACGTGCCCGACTGCCGGGCGGTCGAGCGGTACATCGGCTCGGACGCCCAGTGCGGCACCAGCTTCGGGGAATCGTCTTCGTCGGATGGTGGAAGCGCGGGTGATGCCGGCGGGTTCGGCGGCAGCGAGTCGTCGAGTGGTGGCGGTGACGGCGGCTCCGGCGATGGGGGCGGCTCGTCCGACGGCGGTGGCGGGTGTGGCGGCGGCTGCGGTGGAGGTGGCGGGGACTGACGCTCGCAGCGCACCAATGAAAAACGGGCCTCGAGGGGCCCGTTGTCGTTTCTGCCTCGCAGGGGAGGCAGAGAGCGGCGATCAGCTCGCGTCGCCGTCGTTGGCCAGCTTCGGCAGCGAAGCGCCTTCGCCCGACGACAGCAGACCGACCCGGGTGTAGATCGCGAGCTTCTCGCGCGTGTCGACGATGTCGAGGTTGCGCATCGTGAGCTGGCCGATGCGGTCCAGCGGCGTGAACGCGCCCTCGACCTTTTCCATGCTCAGGCGCTCGGGCTTGTACGTCAGGTTGGCCGATTCGGTATTCAAGATCGAATAGTCGTTGCCACGGCGCAACTCGACCGTCACTTCGCCGGTAATGGCGCGCGCCACCCAGCGCTGCGCCGTTTCGCGCAGCATGATGGCCTGCGGGTCGAACCAGCGGCCCTGGTACAGCAGGCGGCCGAGGCGGCGGCCGTTGTCGCGGTACTGCTCGATGGTGTCTTCGTTGTGGATGCCGGTGACGAGACGCTCGTAGGCGATGAACAGCAGCGCGAGGCCGGGGGCCTCGTAGATGCCGCGGCTCTTGGCCTCGATGATGCGGTTTTCGATCTGGTCGCTCATGCCCAGCCCGTGGCGGCCGCCGATGCGGTTGGCTTCGAGGATCAGGTCGACCAGGTTGGCGTAGCGAACGCCGTTCAGCGCAACGGGCACGCCTTCTTCGAAGCGCACCGAGACGGTTTCGCGCTTGACTTCGACTTCGTCCTTCCAGAAGGCCACGCCCATGATGGGCTGCACGATCTGGATGCCGCTGTTCAGGTGCTCGAGGTCTTTGGCCTCGTGCGTGGCGCCGAGCATGTTCGAGTCGGTCGAGTAGGCCTTTTCGGCCGACATCTTGTAGGCGAAGCCGGCCTTCTGCATGAACGCCGACATTTCGGCGCGGCCACCCAGCTCGTCGATGAAGACCTGGTCGAGCCAGGGCTTGTAGATCTTGAGGTTGGGGTTGGTCAGCAGGCCGTAGCGGTAGAAGCGCTCGATGTCGTTGCCCTTGTAGGTGCTGCCGTCGCCCCAGATGTGGACGTCGTCTTCCTTCATGGCCGACACCAGCATGGTGCCGGTGACGGCGCGGCCCAGCGGCGTGGTGTTGAAGTAGGTGACACCGGCGGTGGTCACGTGGAAGGCGCCGGCCTGCAGGGCGGCGATGCCTTCGTTGGCCAGTTGCACGCGGCAGTCGATCAGGCGGGCATTTTCGGCGCCGTAGAGCATTGCCTTGCGCGGGATCTCGTCGTAGTCGGGCTCGTCGGGCTGGCCGAGGTTGGCGGTGTAGGCGTAGGGGATCGCGCCCTTGTTGCGCATCCAGTGGAGCGCCGCGCTGGTGTCCAGGCCGCCCGAGAAGGCAATGCCGACTTTCTGGCCGGCGGGAACGTTTTGGAGGATGGTCGACATGTCAGGTTTCCCGGGTTCGCGGTTCAGCCGAAGTGGCAGATGTAGCTGTAGGGCTCGCCGCTCACGCGGATCTGGAAAGTGGAGTTGCCCGGCACGCTGAACTTCTGCCCGGGGCCCGAGGCCACCCATTCGCTGGTGCCCGACAGCAGGTATTCGCAGCTGCCGGCGGTGCCTTCCATGATCTCGGGGGCGCCGGTGTTGAAGGTGAGGGTGGACGGCAGGATCACGCCGACCGATTTCTTCGTGCCGTCTGCGAGCGTGAGGCTGTGGCTCACGCATTTGCCGTCGAAGTACACATTGGCCTTGGTGGCCACTGCGGCGCTGTTCAGAGTGTCGGTAGTCGTCGTCATTGGGTGGCGCCGGCGCCTGGGCGGTCGGCAAATCGAGGACGCACCGCACCAGCGGCGCACCCGTCAAGGGTTGGAAAAGTCCTCGATTTTAGGGGCTCGGGCGGCTTGGGCCGCCGGCCGGTGGCTCAGCGGTGCCAGCCGCGGTATCCGCCACCCCAGCCGCCACGGTAGCCGCCGCCCCAGCCGCGCGAATAGCCGAGGTTCAGCGAGATACCGACCGGCGGGTAGACGTAAGGATAGGCATAGGGGTACGCATAGGCCGGCTGCACGTAGACCGGATCGGCATATACCGGCGCGGGCTGATAGACCGGGGCGGGGGCGTTGGAGACGACGACGCCCGGTTCGGGCACCACGTTGTCCCAGGGAGAGCCTCCGGACTGCGGGGCGTAGCCGCCGTTGTTGGCCTCGACCGGATAGGTCTGCACCTGCGACTGCGGCGCCACCGGCGAGGTCGTCACGCCGTAGCCGCTGGCCTGGATCGGAATGGTCGCGCCGGGCTGGCTGTTCATGCGGGTGGTGTACTGACGCCCGTTGTACTCGTAGGTGACGTTGTAGTTCACGTCGCTGCCGGTCGTTTCGCGGATCGGGGTGGCGGAAATCACCCGGGCCTGGACCACCTGGTTCTGCTGGGCGTGCACGACGCCGGTGCCCGCGGCCAGCGTGCCGGCCACGGAAATGCCGGCGAGGGTGCGAAAAACAAGTTTGTTCATGGTGTGTCTCTCCTGCAGATCGCGGTTTGACGCCGGGCTGTAGGTCGGGTTCCGGGGTTTACACGGCGTTGACAGCCCAGGATTCGGCGTCGAACCCTGTCGTAACGGGCTTTTTCGGGCCCCAGTTGACCACCGGCCGCTTGATCAGGCTGGGGTTGGCCAGCAGCACCGCGCGGGCCGAACCGGCGTCGACCACGCCTTCTCGGGTGGCGTCGTCCAGCTTGCGCCAGGTGGTGCCCTTGCGGTTGACCAGGGCCTCCCAGCCGGGCTTCTTCAGCCACTGGTCGAGCTCGGCTTCGGGCACGCCCTGTTTCTTGAAGTCGTGGAAGGTGTAGGCCACGCCATGTTCATCGAGCCAGGCGCGGGCGCGCTTGACGGTGTCGCAGTTCGGGATGCCGTATAGGGTTGTCATGGCCGCGATGATGCCCCGAGCGGCGGGTCGGCGACAATGCCGGCCTCCATGGAAACCCTTAACGACTGGCTCGCGCGCGCCGAGCAACTCCATCCCAAGAACATCGAACTCGGGCTCGAGCGCGCCAAAGAAATGGCGCAGCGCCTCGGCCTGCGCTTCGGCTGCCCCGTCATCACGGTGGCGGGCACCAACGGCAAGGGCTCGACCTGCGCCATGCTCGAATCGATCCTCACGCACGCGGGCTACCGCACGGCGGTATTCACCTCGCCGCACCTGGTGCGCTTCGAAGAGCGGCTGCGGCTCAAGGGCGAAGCCGTCGATGCTTCCAAACTGATAGCAAGCTTCGAAGTAGTGGAAAAGGCGCGCGGCGACATGCCCTTGACCTACTTCGAGTTCACCACGCTCGGCATCCTGCATTGCATGATCGAGGAAAAGCCCGACGTGGCGATCCTCGAAGTCGGCCTGGGCGGGCGGCTCGACGCGGTCAACATCATCGACACCGACTGCGCGGTCATCACCAGCATCGACCTCGACCACATGGAATACCTCGGACCCGACCGCGAAAGCATCGGCTTCGAGAAGGCCGGCATCCTGCGCCCGGGCAAGCCCGCCATCGTGAGCGACCCGATGCCGCCGCAGAGCGTGATTGACCATGCCAACGCCATCGGCGCCGACCTCTGGCGCTTCGGAACCGACTTCAATGTGTCGGGCGACAAGCAGCAGTGGGGCTGGTCGGGCCGTGGGCGGCGCTACAGCGGGCTGGCCTATCCGGCGTTGCGCGGGGCCAACCAGCTCATCAATGCGGCCGGCGTGCTTGCGGCGCTCGAAGCGCTGCGCCCGCAACTGCCGATCACGGCGCAGGCCGTGCGCAACGGGCTCGCGATGGTCGAGTTGCCGGGCCGCTTCCAGATCGTGCCGGGCGAACCGGCGCTGGTGCTCGACGTGGCGCACAACGCCCATGCCGTGGCCGCGCTGGCCGAGAACCTCGATGCGATGGGCTTCTACCCCACCACGCATGGCGTGTTCGGTGTGATGGCCGACAAGGATCTCGCACCGATCCTCGCGCGCATCGGGCCGCTGATCGACCGCTGGTACTTCACCGACCTGCCCACCCCGCGCGCGGCCAAGGCGGCCGACCTGCTGGCCAGCTGGCAGGCGCAGAACACGCGCACCGATGCCTCGGGCAGCGTGTACGCGGGCCCGATGGAAGCGTTGCGCGCAGCCATCGAGCAGGCGGGGCCCGCTGATAGAATCGTGGTCTTCGGATCGTTCTTCACCGTGGGTGGCGTGCTCGAAAACGGCACCCCCCGGCTGCAAGCCAAACACCTGCTGCCAGGCGGCTGATCGTCGGGCTGTCCATACCATCTGGCACCACCTCGCTGCACTCCTTCAGGGATCGAACTTCATGGCGTTTTTCAAGTTCCGCACGCGCGGCCCACAAGGCAACGAAGGACGCAGCGCCCCGGCCGCTGTCCCCGCGGAAAGTGTCGAAACCATGCGTCGGCGTGCGCGCCACCGGCTGCTCGGCGCAGCGGTGCTGGTGCTGCTTGGCGTGATCGGTTTCCCGCTGCTGTTCGATACGCAGCCGCGGCCCGTGTCGGTCGACATTCCCATCGAGATTCCAGACCGCAACAAGGTCAAGCCGCTGCCCGTGCCCGCCACGCCGGCACCTGCCACGAGCACCGCACCGGCTGCGCCCGACAACAGCAGCTCGCGCGTGGCCTCGGCATCGCCCTCGTCCGGCGGCATGATCACCGAGACCGCCGACGGCACGGTGATCGACTCCGGCAAGCCCGTGCCCAGCACGCCGCCCGTCGCGGCCGCCGAGCCCAAGCCTGAACCGAAGCCCAAGCCCGAGCCCAAACCGGAGCCGAAGCCCGAACACAAGCCGGAACCCAAACCAGAGCCCAAGCCGAAGCCCGAAGCCAAGCCGGACCCCAAGCCCGAAGCGAAGCCCAAGTCGGCCGCCTCGGACGACGGCGCCCGAGCCCGTGCGCTGCTCGAAGGCAAGCCCGTCACCACTGCTGCCAAGCCCGCCGTTTCCGATGAAGGTGGCCGCTTCGTGGTGCAGGTGGGCGCTTTCGCCGATGCCGACAAGGCGCGCGAAGTGCGCCAGAAGCTCGAAAAAGCCGGCCTCAAGACCTATGTGCACGTGGCGAAGACTGCCGACGGCGAACGCACGCGTGTGCGTGTCGGCCCCTTCGGTTCACGTGCCGAGGCCGACCGCGCGGCGGAGAAGGTCAAGGGCTTGTCTTTGTCGGCCGCGATCCTCACGTTGTAAGAGCCGTCGCCAGCTGTTGCCGTGGCCTTGCTCGACTGGATTGCCGTCGCGCTCATCGGGGTGTCGATGCTGTTCGGCCTGATGCGCGGGCTGGTGTTCGAAGTGATTTCGCTGATCGGCTGGGTGGCAGCCTTCATTGCAGCCCAGTGGCTGGCTTCCGGTGTGGCGGCATGGCTGCCGTTCGGCGATCCGCAGGGGGCGTGGCGCTATCCGCTGGCCTTCGTGCTGGTGTTCGTGGCGGTGGTGTTCGGCGTGGGCTTGGTGGCCGCGCTCACGCGCAAGTTGATCACGGTCGTGGGTCTGCGGCCGGTGGACCGGATTTTGGGAGCAGCGTTCGGAGCGGCGCGGGGTGCGGTGGCCCTGCTCGTGCTGGCCGTCGTTGTTCATTTGCTGGTGTTGAGCGACAGTGCCTGGTGGCACGAGTCGCGCAGCGCCATTGTTCTCGATGCGGCATTGCAGGGCCTCAAACCCTCGCTGCCTGAAAAGTTGGCAAGCTACCTGCCCTGAGAGGAATCGTTCATGTGTGGAATCGTCGGCGTTGTCAGCAGCGCACCCGTCAATCAGCTGCTCTATGACGCGCTGCTGCTCCTGCAGCATCGCGGCCAGGATGCCGCTGGCATCGTGACCTTGCTCGAACGCAAGTTCTTCATGCACAAGGCCAAGGGCATGGTCCGCGACGTGTTCCGCACGCGCAACATGCGTGCGCTGCCGGGCAATGTGGGCTTGGGCCAGGTGCGCTACCCGACCGCCGGCAATGCGTACAGCGAGGAAGAGGCCCAGCCCTTCTACGTGAACGCGCCGTTCGGCATCGTGCTCGTGCACAACGGCAACCTGACCAACGCGCATGCGCTGCGTTCGGAGCTGTTCTCCACCGACCACCGCCACACCAACACCGAGAGCGACTCCGAAGTGCTGCTCAACGTGCTGGCGCACGAACTCGAGCGCTCCTCGCGCGGCGTGCCGCTGCATCCGGCCGAAGTGTTCGCCGCGGTCAAGAACATGCACAAGCGCCTGCGCGGCTCGTACGCCGTGGTGTCGCTGATTGCCGGCCACGGCCTGCTCGCTTTCCGCGACCCGTACGGCATTCGCCCGCTGTGCATGGGCCGCAGCGCCGACGGCACAGTGATGGTGGCGAGCGAATCGGTCGCGCTGGAAGGTTCGGGCCATGTGTTCGAGCGCAACATCAATCCGGGCGAGGCCGTGTTCATCGACCTCGAAGGCAACGTGCATTCGATGCAGTGCGCCGAAGCGCCGACGCTAAACCCCTGCATCTTCGAATTCGTGTATCTCGCGCGTCCGGACTCGGTGCTCGACGGCATCTCGGTCTACCAGGCGCGTCTGAACCTCGGCGAGACGCTGGCCAAGCGCGTGGTGTCGACCGTGCCGCCGAACCAGATCGATGTGATCATTCCGATTCCCGAATCGAGCCGGCCGAGCGCCACGCAGCTCGCGCACCTGCTGGGCGTGCCTTACCGCGAAGGCTTCGTGAAGAACCGCTACGTCGGCCGCACTTTCATCATGCCGGGGCAGGGCGTGCGCAAGAAGTCGGTGCGCCAGAAGCTCAACGTGATCGCCAGCGAGTTCAAGGGCCGCAACGTGCTGCTGGTCGACGACTCGATCGTGCGCGGCACCACCAGCCGCGAAATCGTGCAGATGGCGCGCGACGCCGGCGCCCGCAAGGTCTACCTGGCCAGCGCCGCGCCGCCGGTGCGCTACCCCAACGTCTACGGTATCGACATGCCGACCAAGGACGAACTGGTGGCGCACGACCGCACCATTGAAGAAATCCGCGAACTGATCGGCTGCGACGCGCTGATCTACCAGGACGTCGACGCCATGAAGCGCGCCATTGGCTCGCTCAACCCCAAGCTCGACGGCTTCGACGCCTCGTGCTTCGACGGTGTGTACGTGACCGGCGACATCGACACCGACGCCATCTCGCGCATGAACGGCAACCGTCCCCGCGTCGAAGAGACCGAAGAAGATTCTTCGCGTCTCGCGCTCCCCAACCACAGCGAATAAGAGCCCAAGAAGTGACCGACGAACGAACCCTGCCGCCCGGACTGCATCGCGACACGCTCGCGCTGCGCACCGGGCTGGCGCCGAGCCAGCACGGCGAGCACTCCGAGGCGCTGTTCCTGACAAGCGGCTTCGTGCAGCCTGATGCCGAAACCTCGGCGCGCCGCTTTGCGGGCACCGAAGCGGGCTTCACTTATTCGCGCACGTCCAACCCGACGGTGGCGAGCTTCGAGCAGCGCCTTGCAGCGCTCGAAGGCACCGAGGCCGCCATCGGCGCATCGACGGGCATGGGCGCGATTCTCATGATGTGCATGGGCCTGCTGAAGGCCGGCGACCATGTGATCTGCTCGCGCTCGGTGTTCGGCTCCACGCTGAACCTGTTCGGCAAGGAGTTCGCCAAGTTCGGCGTCGAAACCACTTTCGTCTCGCAGACCGACGTGGCGGAATGGCGCGCGGCGCTGAAGCCCAGCACCAAGCTGTTGTTCGCCGAAACCCCGACGAATCCGCTGACCGAGGTGTGCGACATCCGGGCGCTCGCCGATCTCGCGCACGGCGCGGGCGCGCTCCTGGCCGTAGACAACTGCTTCTGCACGCCGGCGCTGCAGCGCCCCACTGAACTGGGCGCCGATCTCATCATCCATTCGGGCACCAAGTACCTCGACGGGCAGGGCCGAGTGATGGCCGGCGCGATCTGCGGGCCATCGAAGCTCATCGTCGACGTGTTCGGCCCCGTGGTGCGCACCGCCGGCATGGCGCTGTCGCCGTTCAATGCGTGGGTCGTGCTCAAGGGCATGGAAACGCTGGGCATCCGCATGCAGGCGCAATGTGCGAACGCACTGGCCGTTGCGAAATGGCTCGAAGCGCAGCCGGGCATCGCACGCGTCTATTACCCGGGGCTCGCTTCGCATCCGCAGCATGAACTGGCGATGCGCCAGCAGGCGGGGAAGGGCGGGGCGGTCGTGTCCTTCGACGTGGTCGGCAACGACCCCGAGACGGCGCGCGCCAATGCCTTCCACGTGATCAACAGCACGCGCGTGGTCAGCATCGCGACCAACCTCGGCGACACCAAGACCATCATCACGCACCCCGGTACGACCTCGCACGGGCGCCTCACCGAAGTGCAGCGCCAGGCCGCAGGCATCAGCCAGGGGCTGATCCGCCTCGCGGTCGGCCTCGAGTACATCGACGACATCACGGCCGACCTGCAGCGCGGCCTGAGCACCCTGACAACCTGATTGATTCATGACCGGCAAAGTTCGCACCCGCATCGCACCGTCTCCCACCGGCTTTCTTCACCTGGGCACGGCCCGCACTGCGCTCTATTCGTGGGCCTATGCGCGCCACCACGGCGGCGAGTTCGTGCTGCGCATCGAAGACACCGACGTGGCCCGCTCCACGCAGGACTCGACCGACCAGATCCTCGCGTCGATGCACTGGCTCGGCCTCGACTATGACGAAGGCCCGATCTACCAGATGCAGCGCCTGGAGCGGTATCGCGAGGTGATCGCGCAGATGCTCGCGGCTGGCACGGCCTACCACTGCTACTGCACGCCGGCCGAACTCGACGAGATGCGCGAGGCGCAACGCGCACGCGGCGAAAAGACGCTGTACGACCGCCGCTGGCGCCCCGAGCCGGGCAAGGTGCTGCCGCCCGTGCCCGAAGGCGTGCCGCCTGTTGTGCGCTTCTGCAATCCGCCCGAAGGCGACGTGACGTGGAACGACCTCGTCAAGGGCGAGATCACCATCAACAACCGCGAGATCGACGACCTCATCATCCTGCGGCCTGACGGTGTGCCCACCTACAACTTCGCGGTGGTGGTCGACGACTGGGACATGAACATCACGCACGTGTTCCGTGGCGACGAGCACATCAACAACACGCCGTGGCAGATCAACATCTTCCGTGCGCTCGGCGCACCGTTGCCCGAGTTCGGCCATGTGCCCGTGATCCTCGGCGACGACGGGCAGAAGCTGTCGAAGCGCCGCGGCGCCGTGAGCGTCACGGCCTATGAAGACAACGGCTACCTGCCCGAAGCGATGCTCAATTACCTCGCGCGCCTCGGCTGGAGCCACGGCGACGACGAGCTCTTCACGCGCGAACAGATGGTGAGCTGGTTCGACGGTTCGCACCTGTCGAAGAGCCCCGCGCAGTGGGATGCAGCCAAGCTCGCATGGGTCAACGCGCAGTACATCAAGGCGAAGAGCGGCGACGAACTCGCACCGCTTGTTGCAGCACAGTTGCAAAAGCGTGGCATTGCGGCCGACGAGCGTTTGCCTGCGATCTGCGCGTTGTTCAAGGACCGTTGCGACACCACGGTGGCATTGGCCGACTGGGCTGCGGGGTTCTATGCGGACATCAACGTGAGCGATGCCGATCGTGCGCAGCACATCACTGATGCAGTGAAGCCAGCGATCGCAACGCTCGCAGAAAAATTGACGACGGCTGCCTGGGATAAGGCCTCGATCGCAGTTATCATCAAAGAAGTTCTCGCGACACATGCATTGAAAATGCCGGTGTTAGCGATGCCAGTACGAGTGCTTGTGATGGGAACATCGCAGACACCGTCCCTCGATTCAGTGCTCGAAATTTTTTCCCGCGAAAAAGTTATCGAGCGATTGAAAAAGGCCTGAAAAATCGGGCTATAATTCGAGGCTCGACACCCACACGGGGGTATAGCTCAGCTGGGAGAGCGCTTGCATGGCATGCAAGAGGTCATCGGTTCGATCCCGTTTACCTCCACCATCAAAGTGTCGAGAAGGTATGAAGTGCTGATCGCAGCACGTCCAAGGTTTTGACCCTATCGTCTAGAGGCCTAGGACACCACCCTTTCACGGTGGCTACCGGGGTTCGAATCCCCGTAGGGTCGCCAGTTTCACTTCGGTGAAGCAGGCACAAGTGGCAACACTTGGCTCCGTCAAACGAGCGAACGTTGTCTACCAGGAGTGGTAGTTCAGTTGGTTAGAATACCGGCCTGTCACGCCGGGGGTCGCGGGTTCGAGTCCCGTCCACTCCGCCAGTCAGAAGCCCTTGCAGCTCAATGAGTTGCAAGGGCTTTTCACTTTCTGGCCTCCCCACGCAATTACTTCATCTTGCTGCTTCGGGGCGTGTCACGCCTGCGAGTTGCTGCTCGTTCGACAGCAGGAAGTCGATGAAGGCGCGCACGCGCCGAGGCATCGCCCGGCTCGCGGGATAGACCAGTGATGCGAGCTTTGGCGCGGGCTCGAAGTCTTGCAGCAATCTTTCGAGCCGGCCATTGGCGAGGTGCTCGCCCACAACGAACATCGGCAGGTGCGCGATGCCCAATCCGGCCACCGCCATTGCCGCGAGGTGGTGCATGTCGTCCGACCGCACTGCGGCTCGTGGCTCGATCTGCAGCGGGCCTTCCGACGCCTTGAAATTCCACGGATCCTCGCGACCATCTGGCCGCGTGTAGGCCATGCATCGATGCTCAAGAAGCTCTTCGGGCCGTGATGGCCGCGACATCTCTTTGAAACAGGCAGGTGCCGCAACGGTGACGAACTGACCGTATCCAAGCGGCCGTGCCACAAGGCTCGAGTCGGGCAGGGCGCCCACCGCGATCGCGACATCCAGTCCCAGGTCGAAGATGTCTGACAGCCGCATGGTCGACACGATCTCGATGCGCAGTTTCGGATGCCGCGCGAGCAGTGCTGGTAGCAGCGGCGCCACGAGAAACGTTCCGAAGAGCGGCGGCAACCCCATGCGCACCGTGCCGGCCACCGCGCGCGTGCCCGCGCCAGCTTCTTCCGCCGCTTCGGCCAGCAGGTCGAAGGCCCGCGCACAACGCTCGTGAAACGCCATGCCTTCCTCGGTCAGATGCAAGGCCCGCGTCGTGCGCGCCAGCAACTGCACGCCGAGATCGCTTTCGAGCCGGCCAATGGCCTTGCTCACGGCCGATGGCGTCATCGCGTGCAGTGCCGCTGCGGCGGTGAAGCTGCCCGCATCGGCCACGGTCACGAACACGCGCGCATCGGCCTCCGAGATTGGCAACTCGTGAGTCCGGCTCATCAATCTTGTGCCCTCAACCCGCTTTTTCATGAAGCCCCTCGCGGCCACCATTTGTGGCGTGCACATCGATCACGTCAACACAACCCCGTCTGACCACCAACAGGAGCCGATCATGAAACTCTTCTACAGCCCCGGTGCTTCTTCATTGTCCCCGCACATCGTGCTGCGCGAGGCCGGACTGACCGCGGAGATGGTCCGCGTCGACCTCGAGACCAAGACGCTGCCCGCCACCGGACAGAGCTATCTGCCGATCAACCCCATGGGCAAGGTGCCCGCGCTCGAATTCGACGACGGCGCGGTGCTCACCGAAGGCCTCGCCGTGCTGCAATACCTCGCCGATCTCGCACCGGCTTCGCGGCTTGCGCCGGCTGCCGGCACCATGGCCCGCTATCGCCTGGCCGAAGCCCTGAGCTTCGTGGCCACCGAACTGCACAAAGGCTTCGCGCCGATGTTCGATCCCGACGTGCCGGCAAGCTACAAGCACAGCCTGATCGCGGACACACGCGCCTTCGATCGCATCGCATCGCTGGTGCAGCCGGGGCCGTACATCCTCGGCGAACACTTCACTGTCGCGGATGCGTACCTCTATCCGATCCTGCGCCTCGGCCGTCATGCGGGACTCGATTTTTCCTCATGGCCGGCGATAGGCCACTACATGGAACTGGTTGCGAAACGCCCCTCCGTGCGCGCCGCGATGCGGGCCGAAAGCCTCATCGAAGACTGATCGATGAAGGCCTGAAGCGACCGCGTTACATCCGGGCTCTCGCAGTCGAATAAACTCCGCCCCGCTTGCAGCTTGTATTCGTGCTGCGCCGCCATAGGCAACATGGCGAAATCAAACCTAATAGGAACTCAGTTGAACCGCATCGAACTCGTCGAAAAAATCGTCACCGCCCACAACGTCAGCAAGGCAGAAGCTGCGCGCATTCTCGAGACCGTTACCGGCTCGATCGTCGCCGCAGTAAAGAAGGGTGACCCCGTCCAGATCGTCGGCTTCGGCACTTTCAAGCAAGTGGCGCGCGCCGCACGCTCGGGCTTCAACCCCAGCGCCGGCACCAAGATCAAGATCGCCGCACAGAAGGTGCCGAAGTTCGTGCCGGGCGCTGCCTTCAAGGCCGCCGTGGACCCGAAGGCTGCAAAGCGCAAGGCCGACAGCAAGGCAGTGACTGCCAAGCCCGCAGCAGCGAAGAAGGCCGCAGCACCCGCCAAGAAGGCCGTGGCTGCCAAGAAGAAGTAAGAAGCTGCGACTGCAGAAACAAGAACGGCCCCTCGGGGCCGTTTTTATTTGGTGGTGCATTTATGCGCCGCTTCAGTCGGGTTCGATCACACCTTCGCTCAGATAGCGCTGGTATTCGGCAATGGGAATCGCCGTCGTCTGCGTGCTGCCGCCATCGCCCCAACTCAGCACGGCGCTGTCGGGCGCCAACTGGACCTCTATCGGCCCTTGGGGAATGAGGATCAGGGGGCCGTCGCCGGCCCGGTATTCGACATTTCCTGTGACTTTCGCGTTCGCTGCCATGGTTTCGTTCCTCGGGATGTTGGGGAATGCGGGGGCGGGCCTCAAGCGTATCGGATATGGCGACTCGTGGGGTATCGCGCTGCGGCGATGCGTGTAGGCGAACGTCCATCGGAAGCGCCCGTCACATCGGCGTAACGCGCGGCGTGGCACGCTCGCGCTTCGAATGACGAAGCGTTTCAGAATTCTTGTTGCAGTGTCGGTGGCCTGCCTGGCGATCCTGGCGGCAGCCGTCGCGTGGCGACTGACTGCCGGCAGCGATGCGCAGGCTCGCGTGGCGGATGCAGCCCCGTCGCTAGAAATCCGCTGGCACGGCGGCGGCATCGTGCTGCAGGGCGCGGTGCAGGACGTCGCCACGCAGCACGCACTGGCGGACGGCGCAGCCGCGCGCCTGGGTGGTGAGAGCGATCAGGTGACCGACTGGCTCGACATCACGCCAGCGGCGCTGCCGGTGGCCGATGCCGCATCGCTCGCCCGGCTCATCCTTCTAGGGCAGGAAGGCTGGCACCTGCAGCGGCGGCCGACCGAGGGCTGGCTCGCCGTGCAATCGCTGACTGACGAGCGCAGCGTGCAGGCAAAGGCGCTGCTGCAGGCCGCCTTCGGCCCTGGCGTTGCGATGCGTCTCGTGCTCCTGCCCTGAGCGGGCGATCTCCTTGCGGGTTCAAGGGGCCTTCACGGCACCGTCATGTGCTGTCCCCAGCATCCGCTGCATTCAAAACAGAGGAGAGAGGTTCCCATGCATCCATCGTTCAAGCGCCTTGCCGTTGCCGGCGTGGTGGCCGCCACCCTGACTGCCTGCGGCGGCAGCGACAACTCAAACAATTTCATTCCTTTCGTGCCACCGCCCGCGGCAACCAACCCGCCGCCGGCGTCGCCCGCCGTGCCTGGCACCATGGACGTGAAGCTCATCGCCTTCAACGACCTGCACGGCAACCTCGAGCCGCCGAAGCTGTCGATCAGTGCGCCTGCCAAGGGCGGCGGCACGGTGCCGGTGCCCGCCGGTGGCGCGGCCTACCTGGCCTCGGCCATCGCCTCATTGAAGGCCAAGAACCCGAACAACGCGGTGGTATCGGCCGGCGACATGATCGGCGCCTCGCCGCTGGTCTCGGCACTGTTCCTCGACGAGTCGACCATCGAAGCCGTGAACGCGATGAAGATCGATTTCAACGCGGTTGGCAACCACGAGTTCGACAAGGGCCAGACCGAACTGCTGCGCATGAAGAACGGCGGCTGCGCGAAGAACACCGCGCTCGAACCCTGCCGCGTCAACAAGAGCTTTCCGGGCGCCAACTTCGGCTTTCTTGCGGCCAATACCGTGAAGGGCGACGGCAACACGCTGTTCCCCGCCACCGGCATGAAGACCTTCACGAAGGACGGCGCCACAGTGAAGGTGGCGTTCATCGGCATGACGCTGAAGGGCACGCCGAACATCGTGACGCCTGCCGGCGTCGCGGGCCTGACTTTCAAGGACGAGGCCGACACCGCCAACGCGTTGATCCCGCAGCTGAAGGCGCAGGGCGCGGACGCCATCGTCGTCGTCATCCATGAAGGCGGCACCACCACCGTGGGCTACAACGACAAGAGCTGCGCCGGCCTGAGCGGCGACATCCTGCCGATCCTCAACAAGCTCGATACTTCGGTTGACATCGTGATCTCGGGTCACACGCACCGCTCGTACGTGTGCGACTACGGCAAGACCAACCCGGCCAAGCCCTTCCTGCTGACCAGCGCCGGCCAGTACGGCACGCTGCTGACCGACATCAACCTGACCATCGATACCCGCACGCGCAAGGTGACGGCCAAGGCGGCCGACAACGTGATCGTGCAGGGTGAGGCCTACACCAGCGGCACCACCACCGTCGCGCTGACCGACCAGTACCCGACCTTCGACAAGAACCAGGAAGTGGCTGCGCTCATCAACCAGTACCTCACCATCGCCGGACCGCTGGTGCAGCGCGTGGTGGGCTCGCTCACCGCAACGGCCACGCGCACGCAGACCGCGTCGAAGGAAAGCGTGCTGGGCAACCTGATAGCCGACGCACAGCTGACAGCGACCAGCCCGGCCGGCAAGGGCGCCGCGCAGATCGCCTTCATGAACCCGGGCGGCGTGCGCGCCGACCTCGCGCCCGCCGGCGACGGCAGCGTGACCTACGGCCAGATCTTCGCCGTGCAGCCTTTCGGCAACAGCCTGGTGGTGAAGACCATGACCGGCGCGCAGATCAAGGCCGTGCTGGAGCAGCAGTTCAACAGCGGCTCCAACACCGTGGCCGCGCCGAAGGTGCTGCTGCCCTCCGCAGGGTTCACCTACAGCTACAGCACTTCGGCGCCCGCTGGCTCGCGCATCAGCAACTTGTCGCTCAACGGAACCGCGATGGCCGACGGCACCAGCTACCGCGTGACGATGAACAGCTTTCTGGCTACCGGCGGTGACAACTTCACCGTCTTCAACCAGGGCACGGACACGCTCGGCGGCGACCAGGACGTGGACGCCCTGGAGGCCTACATCAAGGCGAACAGCCCGCTGACACCACCGGCGACGAACCGCATTACGGTTCTGCCCTGAGCGGTTGCTGGCGAAGGGGGCGGGCCGCGTTCAGCTGGCCTGCCTGCCGGGACGACCAACGCGCCAGCCACCAGCAACTGAGCATCGCCTGCAGCACGGCGATGCCCAACAAGAAGCCGAAGCTCGGCCCGAGGGCGTAGAACAGGCCCAGCCCGAGCAGTGCCTGCGCGAGCCAGTTCGTCAGCGCCATGCACCCCATGGGCGAGAGCTTGCGCAACCAGTGCCGCCAGCGGGTCTGCTGGAACAGCAGCACGAAGGCCGTCATGCAGAAAAGGCCGAGTGCGATCTGGTGCAGCAGGCGCATCACCCTGACACCCGCGCCGCCGGAGTCCCACAACAGCGGCGCGGTCGTGGCCAAGCTCACGACGAGCGCCACCTTCAACAGGCGAACCCAGAGCCGCCGGTGGGCGACGGACTCCTGCAGCATGCGTCGAACGAGCAGCCGTATGGAGTTGGGCTTCTCCCCAGGCCGCACCGCCTGCATCGCGAAGCCCAGGCCGAAGAGCAGGGCGAGCAGAGCAATCGACGTCACGATGAATTCGAGTAGTGAAGAACTGCGCAGATTGAACAGCGGCATGCTGAACAGCGCGAAGCCGCGTAGCGAGTCCAGCAGTTCAAGGCGGCGGGTGCTACCGGCGCCTGGGTGGCGCGACGGCCTTGCGAGGTCGAATGTCATGGGAGTGCGCAAAGTGGGGTCGCTGCGATGCTATGAATCTGCATTGCACGAACATTGCGTTTGGGCCGCCTCCAGTCCGGCCCTGGGCGCACCGCCGTTCGCCGATGCCGTGACCTTGCGTAGGCCGATGTCTCCAACCCGATTTGTGCCGGTTTTGCAGGCTTAGCATGAGCAAATCTGCTGTCGAAGGCAGAGATTTCTTCGCCGACTCATGTTCTTTGCAAAGGATTCCGTCATGAAAACCATGAACTTCCGCATGCTGGCGCTTTCGTCCGCCGTGGCGGCGTGCAGCCTGGCCTTTGTCGGGTGCACCACCACGCGACCGCAGGATCAGTCCAGCAGCGCGTCTTCGCGCACTTCCATCGACGCCCAGGTCGATGCCTCGCTGTCCAAGCTGTACGACTCCGTGAGAGGTTCACGCGAGCTGGTCGCCAAGTCGAGCGGCGTGCTGGTGTTTCCTGCCGTGATGGGGGCCAGCTTGGGCGTGGGCGCTGAATACGGCCGGGGCGCCTTGCGCGTGAACGGGCGCACGCAGTCGTACTACAGCACCACCGCCGGGTCGGTGGGCTTCCAGGCGGGTGCGCAATCGAAGGCGGTGATCTATCTGTTCACCACGCAGGCGGCGCTGGACAAGTTCCGCAGCAGCAAGGGCTGGACAGCGGGCGCTGACGCCACTGTGGCGCTCGCGACCATCGGGGCCAACGGCAGCATCGACACCAACACGCTGCGCCAGCCCGTGGTGGGCTTCGTGATGACGAACGTGGGGCTGGAAGCCGGCGTCTCGCTGTCGGGCGCGAAGATCAGCGAAATCCAGCCGTAGCAGGCTGCTGGGCTCAGTGGCCGAGCCGGGCCTGCAGCTCGGCCACTTGTTTGCGCAGGGCCTCGTTCTCGGCTGTGAGTTCGGCCACGCGCTGTTCCAGCGCCTGCACCGCATCCGGCTTGGCTTGTTGTTGTTCGTCGTCCGAATGCGCTTCGGCGGACTCCTCACGCGGCTTCTTCTTCGACTCGCGCACGCGCTTGGCGGCCTGCTTGAGCTCGTCCTTGCCGGCGTTCGCGGCCGAGACCTGCTCCTCGGCCGGCAGCGTGGCCACGGCAGCTGCGGTGTTGATCGAAATCACGCCCGACTTCACGGCTGCCACCAGTTCCGGCGCGGCCTGCTTCTGGATCTTTTCGATCATTCCGACCTGGCTGCTGCTCAGGCGTGCGGCCTTGGCGATGGCTTCGCGGCTGCTCAACGGCGCGGGTGGCGGCAGGGTGGGGGCTGACGCACTGTCGTCCGGCGAGCCGTCGGCGGGGGGATCGACGTCGAACGGGGCGTCGGACGCCGAGGCTGGCTCAGCAGCGACGCGGCTGCGCTGCTTGTCGACGATGTCCTTCTTCCGCAGCGCGAGCACGCCGCGCAGGAAATCCGAAATGCTGCGCCGGCCAAGGTGCTGGTCGATCATCCAGAGATGCACGTCCTCGATGGTCTTGAAGCGCGTGTTCTGCACCGTCTTGAACGGCAGGTCGTGTTTCTGGCAGATGCCGTAGCGGTTGTGGCCGTCCACCAGCACGTCGCCCCACAGCACCAGGGCGTCGCGGCAGCCCTCGGCCAGGATGCTGCGTTCCAGCGCTTCGTGTTCCTCCGGCGTCAGTGGGTCGATATAGGCTTTGAGTTCTTCGTTGACGACGATGTTCATGAGGGGGCGGGAAGCGGAACGGGGCAAAGGGGCGGAATTTTAGATGCGCCCGGCCGGCGGCTTTCGAGACGTCGTCCGGGTGTCTCTGTTTGGTGCATCCAAACGTCTATAGAGGTAAGGACACAGTCGCAAATTTGCGCTGTCATCCTTTTGTAAATATTAATGATTCTTATTTAAATATGTGGCCGGAGAGCCGCAGCCACGCCAATGCGCCCGACGCGCGCCGTTCCGAATTTCGACGCCTGGCCCCAATCTGGAGTTGCTCAAAAAATGCTGTCACTCACGTCCGAATCTTCTCTGGGAGATGTTTTCGTCGCCAACCGGGCCCAGCTTCTGCACGTGGCCCGCAGGATCGTCCGCACCACGGACCTTGCCGACGACGTCGTGCAAGACGCCTATCTCCGCATTGCCGACGGCGCCTGCGACCGCAAGGTCGACAAGCCCATGGGCTATTGCTGCCAAGTGGTGCGCAATCTCGCACTCGACCATTGCCGCCGCCAGTCCCTCGAAGCCACCTACCGCACCTTCGACGTGGACGTCGAGACGCTCGATGTCCCGGGACCAGCGTCGCCGGACCGCGTGATGCGCGACCGGCAGGCTGTCGGCCTGATCGAGAAAGCGCTGTCGGCGCTGTCCCCGAGGACGCGCGTGGCCTTCCAGCTCTACCGTCTCGAAGGCCTCACGCAGCGCGACATCGCGGCGCAGATGGGCTGCGCGCTCGGGCTCGTGAACCGCCTGATTGCCGAGGCGGACGAAGCCATCGGCGCGATGCGTCACCTGATCAAGGATTGACGCAGAGAAACTCTCGTGCCGCTTCGTGTAAGGTAAAACCGTACACGCATGGCACAAGAGCAAGACGACCTCATCTGGCGCACCGCATGGGAGTGGGTGCGGCGCGAGCACGACCGCGAGAATTTCGGCGAAGGTTCGCGTGTCGAAATGGTGACGTGGCTTCTCGCCGACCCCGCCCACCGCAAGGCCTACGACAAGGCCGCCCGCCTCTGGCTGCTCGCGGGTCTGGTGCCTCCCACCATCGACGTCGATGCGTGGAAGAAAAACCGGAACCGGGCATCCCCCGAAGACGCAGCACCCAGCGACGACGACGCCTGATCGTCGCCAGCGCGCCGCCTGGCCGCTCCCCGCACCGGGGTGAACAGATTCGGTCCCGAATCGTCATGTTGATCAGAAGCCCAGCAATCGGCCACCCACCGGCCCGCTTGCCCGCCCGCTTCCTCCATCAACCGCACAAGGACCGCCCATGTCTACCAGCTGCTTCGATCGCGAAGACGAAACCTTCATCGTCCTGGTCAACCAGGAAGACCAGTACTCCATCTGGCCGCACTGGAAGGCCGTGCCCAGCGGCTGGAAGGCTGTCGACGGGGTAAAGGGCGACAAGAAGACCGCGCTCGATTTCGTCGAGAAGAACTGGACCGACATGCGCCCCAAGTCGCTGCGCGACTGGATGGCCGCGGAAGCTGCCGCAAGCTGATGGCCGGGCCGGCGAGGGTTTCGCTGCTGTGCCTGCCCTGCGCGGGCGCCAGCGCGACGATGTATTTGCGCTGGCGGCATCAGCTGCCGCGCTGGATCGAGCTCGTGCCTGTCGAATTGCCGGGCCGGGGCATGCGCATGGGCGAGCGCTTCGTCGAAACCTACGATGCCCAGGTCGCGCGGATCTGCGCCGAGCAGGCAAACGCGATGCACGGCAGCTTCGCGATCTTCGGGCACAGCATGGGCGCATTGCTGGCCTATGGCGCCGTGCAACGTCTGCGTGCGCTCGGCCGGCCGTTGCCGCTGGCGCTTTTCGCGTCAGGCAGTTCCGCGCCGTCGCAGCGCGACCCGAGCCGCCTCCCCGACACGCACGACGACGCTGCGTTGATCGCCGATCTGCGCAAGCAGGGCGGCACCCCCGAAGAAGTCTTCGCCAGCGCCGAGCTGATGCGCATCACCCTCGACACGCTGGGCGCGGACTACCGCGTGTGCCAGAGCTTCGAGTACACGGCCGATGCGCCTCTTCCAATGCCTCTGCATGTCTTCGCGGGCCGACAGGACGACATCGACGCGGCGCGCATCGAGGCCTGGTCGGCGCATGCCGGCGGCGCGTTCACGCTCGACTGGTTCGATGGCGGCCACTTCTTCATCCGTCAGCACGAGGCGGCCTTCCTGGCTGCACTGACGCGCCGTCTGGGGCAGGCCATGGCCGGCAGGCATCAAGGCTCATTGCATGGGCATCGACTTGACGCGGCATGAGTGAACGCTGCCGGCCCGGTGCCGGCTGCGCCCCTACTAATTTTCTGGAGTGAGCGAGATGGCAGACACGGCAGCAACGACGGTGAATCTGGGGCATCACCCGGTGTCCGCAAACTTCGTGGAACACCTGCGGGCATTGGCGCAAGGCCGGCCGGACGACGTCTGGCTCACGGTGGCGGGCGAGGCGGATGGCGCCTACTTCGAGAAGCCGATCACCTACGCCGTTTTCGAGTCGCGCGTGCGCGCGCTGGCGGCCCGCCTGCAGCAGCAGTTTGCGAAGGGCGAGCGCGCCCTCGTCATGCTGGACAACGATGACCATTACGCGGTGAGCATGCTGGCGTGCTTCTACGCCGGCGTGATCGCGGTGCCGGTGTTCCCGCCCGAATCCATGCGGCCGCAGCATCTCGCGCGGCTGACGGGCATTGCGCAAGACTCGCAGGCGCGCTGCGTGCTGACCTCGGCGGCGATGCGTGCCGCGATGAGCGGCGCGGCCGATGCGTTTGCGCAGGCCGAGATGATTGCCGTCGACGAGGTGAGTCCCGCGCTCGCCGATGCATGGATGCCGTTCGCGCCCGCCGCGGACGATGCTGCGTTCCTGCAATACACCTCCGGCTCGACCTCCGCCCCCAAGGGCGTGATCGTGACCCACGGCAACCTCATCGCCAACGAGCGCGCCATTCGCGACGGCATGGGCATCGGGCCGGACGACAAGTTCGTGTCGTGGGCGCCGCTCTATCACGACATGGGCCTCATCGGCGGCCTCATGCAGCCGCTCTACAGCGGCATTCCGCTGGTGCTGACCTCGCCGCGCTATTTTCTCGAAAGCCCGGTGCGCTGGCTCGAACTGATCTCGCGCCATCGTGCCACCCTGAGCGGCGGTCCCGACTTTGCCTATCGCCTCTGCCTCGACCGCGTGAAGGGCGCGCGGCTCGCGGGGCTCGACCTCTCGTCATGGCGCGTCGCCTACACCGGCGCCGAGCCCGTGCGCGCAGACACCGAAACCGAATTCATCGAGCGATTCGCGCCCGCAGGCTTCGGCCCTGACGCCGTGTATGCCTGCTACGGCCTCGCGGAAGCGACCCTGTTCGTCACCGGTGGCCGACGCGGCGCCGGGCTGGTCGCGCGCACTTTCTCCGCCGATGCACTGGCCAGGGGCGAGGGCGTGGAAAGCGCGCAGGGCGCGATGCTGGTCGGCTGCGGCGCCGCGCCGGAAGGCCACGACGTACGCATCACCGACCCCGATTCGCTGGCCGCGCTAGACGCTGGCCGGGTCGGTGAAATCTGGGCCAGCGGCCCGAGCATCTGTGCCGGCTACTGGGGCAAGGAACGCGAAACCAGCGAGACCTTCGCCATGCATGAAGGGCAGCGCTGGCTGCGCACCGGCGATCTCGGCTTCATGCATGACGGGCAGCTCTACGTGACGGGCCGTATCAAGGACCTGATCATCGTTCGCGGGCACAACATCTACCCGCAGGACATCGAGCGCACAGTCGAGGCCGAGATCGAGGCCGTGCGCAAAGGGCGAGTCGCCGCATTCGCGGTGTCGGGGCCGGATGGCGAAGGCATCGGCGTGGCCGCAGAGGTTTCGCGCAGCATGCAGAAGCTCGTGCCTCCGCACCTGCTGGTCGACGCACTGGGTGCGGCGGTCAGTGAAGTGTTCGGCGAGGCGCCGTCCGCCGTGGTGCTGCTCAACCCGGGCGCGCTACCAAAGACATCGAGCGGCAAGCTCCAGCGCCAGGCGTGCCGCGCGGGGCTTGCGGCGCGCAGCCTCGATGCGTACGCAATCCACGAACACGGCGTCTTCACACTCGGCGGCCGCGGGTCTTCGATTCCGGCGGAAGCACCGGTGCTCGACGAAATCGGAGAAGCGGTCTCGGCCATCTGGAAGGAAGTGCTCAAGTGGCCCGAAGACCGTGCGTTGGCGCACGACGCGCACTTCTTCACTTCGGGCGGCAATTCGCTGGCCGCGGTTCAAGCATGCGCGCGTATCGCCCGGCACTGGAACATCGAATTCGATCTGCGCGACCTCTTCGAGCAGCCCCGGCTGAACGCTTGCACGGCCATCGTGCACGGCCGCAAGGACCGTCCGGGCCGCGTGCCCGGCACGGCGGCCATCGAGCCGCTGTCCGCCGAGCGCCGGCTGCAGCCCTTGCCGTTGTCGCACGCACAGGAGCGTCAATGGTTCCTGTGGAAGCTTGCGCCGCAGAGCACGGCGTACCACATGAGCGGCGCGCTGCGCCTGTCGGGCACGCTGGACGCCGCCGCGATGCATGCCGCGTTCGAAGACATCGCCGCGCGCCACGAGTCGTTGCGCACGGTATTCCTGGCAGGCGCTGACGGCACGGCAGAGCAGCTGATCAGCCCGTCGTGGGCACCGCTTCTGAATCTGATCGATCTGCGTCACCTCGCGGCCAGCGAGCGCGAAGCACGTGCCGCAGAAGAAGCGCAGCGCCTGTATGCCGCGCCCTTCGACCTGACGCAGGGGCCGTTGCTGCGCGTAGCGTTGATCCGCCTGTCGGACACCTCGCACCTGCTGGTGGTGGTGATGCATCACATCATTTCCGACAGCGCGTCGATGCAGGTGCTGCTCGATGAACTGGCGGCCGGCTATGCCGCGCGGCTGAAGGGCGATGCCCCGTCGCGCCGCACCGCGCCACGAATCCAGTACGTCGATCATGCGGCGTGGCAGCGCAACTGGCTCGCCGCGGGCGAGGCCGGGCGGCAACTGGCCTGGTGGCACGCGCAGCTCGGCGAAGAACATCCTGTCCTGGCGCTGCCGATCGACCGTCCGCGCACGGCGCAGATCGGCTATCGCGCGGCACGCCACAGCGTCGAAGTGCCCGGGGCACTGCTGGTCGGCTTGCGCCAGGCCGCGGCTACCGAGGGCGCCACGCTGTTCATGGTGCTGCTGGCCGGCTTCCAGGCGCTGCTGCACCGCTACACCGGGCAGGAAGACATCCGCGTCGGCGCGCCGGTGGCCAACCGCAGCCGTGTCGAGGCGGAAAACATCATCGGCTTCTTCGTCAATACGCTGGTGCTGCGCAACCGGATCGGTGGGCGCATGCGGCTGTCGGATGTCGTGGCGCAGGCGAAAGAAGCGGTGCTGGGCGCGCAGACGCACCAGGACCTGCCCTTCGAGCAATTGGTCGAGGCACTGCAGCCGCAGCGCAGCCTGAGCCAGAGCCCGCTGTTCCAGGTGATGTTCAACCACCTCGTCGAAGACTACCGGGCGCTGGCGCAGTTGCCGGGGCTCGAGGTTGCGCACCATGCGCTGCCAGACGGAACTGCGCAATTCGAACTCGTGCTGGAAGCCCGCGAGACACCCGATGGCCGGTTGACGCTGGGGCTGGTCTACGCGGCGGAGCTGTTCGATCGGGAGACGATCGAGCGGATGGCTGGGCACTATTTGGCGGTGCTGGAGGCGTTGACTGCCCAGCCTGAACTGGCAGTGGGCGATGTGGCGCTGGTGGGTGCTGCGGAGCGTGCGCAGCTTGTGGCTTGGAGCGAGAACCCGCGCCGCCACGAAGGCGCGCAACCCGTGCATCGCCAGATCGAGGCGCACGCGAAGTCGAAGCCGCAGGCGCCTGCTTTGGTCTTCGGCGACGAAGCCCTGAGCTATTCGGAACTCAATGCCCGGGCGAACCGCCTTGCCCACCGCCTGATCGGCATGGGCGTAGGCCCCGATGTGCTGGTGGGCATCTGCGTGGAGCGCTCCACAGAAATGATGGTGGGCATCCTTGCAGTGCTCAAGGCGGGTGGTGCTTATGTACCCCTTGATCCTGAGTACCCCGCAGACCGTCTTTCCTACACGGTCGAAGACAGCGGCATCGCGCTGCTGCTGACCCAGAGCCATCTTCGCAATCTCATACCTAATGCCGACGCATTGCAGGTGCTGGAACTCGACACGCTCGATACCTCTGCTGAGTCCGAGGCCGACCCACAAGTCAGGCTGCACGGCGAACACCTCGCCTACGTCATCTACACCTCAGGCTCCACAGGCCGCCCCAAGGGTGCAGCCATTCGCCATTGCTCGCTGTTCAGCTGCATGGCCTGGATGCAGGAGTTCTACACCCTCGCAGGCGCTGACACGGTCCTGCACAAGGCCCCCTTCGGCTTCGACGTGTCGGTCTGGGAGATGTTCTGGCCATTGACCTCTGGTGCCAGACTGGTCATTGCCAATCCGGGCGATCACCGGGATCCGGTACGCCTGGTCGAACTCATCCAGAAGCACCAGATCACGACGCTGAACTTCGTGCCCTCGATGCTGCAGGCGTTCCTGGCCTACGAGGGCATCGAAGCAACGACGAAGCTCAAGCACATCATCTGCGGTGGCGAGGCCATGCCGGCAGCCACGCAGAGGGAAGCACTTCAACGCCTGAGCGGCGCCACGCTGCAGAACCTGTACGGCCCGACGGAGACGACGATCCACGTCACCCAGTGGACGTGCCGGGACGACGGCAGCAGCCAGGTGCCGATTGGCCGGCCGATCAGCGAGACGCAGGCGTATGTGCTGGATGGGAGCCTGAACGAAGTGCCCGTGGGCGTGGCCGGTGAGCTGTACCTGGGCGGCATCAACCTCGCACGGGGCTACCTGAAGCGGCCAGGACTGACGGCAGAACGCTTCATCGCAGCGGCCAACGGAAGCCGGCTGTACCGCACGGGCGACCTTGTTCGCTGGAACAACGAGGGCCAGCTGGAGTACCTGGGGCGCATCGACCACCAGGTGAAGGTGCGGGGCTTCCGTATCGAGCTGGGGGAGATCGAGGCGCAGTTGCAGGCGCAGCCCGAAGTCAGGGAGGCGGTGGTCGTCGCGAACGAAGGCCCTGCAGGAGCGCGGCTCGTGGGCTACGTCTCGGGGCAAGGCATAGACACCGCAACGCTGCGAGAGCGCCTTGCAGAGGCGCTGCCCGACTACATGGTGCCCAGCGTCATCGTGGTGCTCGATGCCCTGCCACTGAACGCCAACGGCAAGGTAGACCGCAAGGCGCTGCCCACCGCCGCCATCACCAGCGACAAACCCTACGAGGCCCCGCAAGGCCCCATCGCCGAAACCATAGCCGCCATCTGGGCCGAAGTGCTGCAGATGGACAAGGTCGGCACTCACGACAACTTCTTCGATCTCGGCGGGCATTCGCTGCTGCTGGTTCGCGTGCACCGCCTGCTCGAAGACAGGCTGCGCACCACCGTCGCGCTGGTCCAGCTTTTCAAGTACCCCACGGTCGGTTCGCTGGCGCAGTGGATGGCGCGCGGCGCCGATGCACCCGCGGCGTTGTCGCCCACGGCCGGCGACGACCGTGCGCTGCGCCAGCGCGCCGCCTTGCTTCAACGTCGCAAATCCGCGGAAAGAGTCAACTGATGAACACCCTCAACGAACAGGCCGCGCAGGCCGATGCAGCCACCGGCATCGAGATCGCCATCGTCGGCATGGCGGGGCGCTTTCCGGGCGCCGAAGATGTCAATGCGTTCTGGCGCAACATCCGCGACGGTGTGGAGTCCATAGCCGGCTTCACCGACGAGCAGCTGCGCGCGCAAGGCATTTCGCAGGAGCTGCTCGACGACCCCGCCTACGTGAAGGCGGGCGTCCAGTTCAAGGGCTTCGACCAGTTCGACGCCGGCTTCTTCGGCTACTCGCCGCGCGAAGCCGAGTATCTCGACCCGCAGCAGCGCATCTTCCTGGAGTGCGCATGGGCCGCGCTCGAGCACGCCGGCTGCGACGCGCACACCTGGCCGGGCAAGATCGGCGTGTACGCGGGCGAGGGCCCCAACCTGTACCTCATGCGGCACCTGCTGCCCGCGTTCGGCCTGGGTGACGGACGCGGCATTGCCGACCTGCTGGGCCTCATGAGCGGCAACTCCGGCGGTTCGCTGTGCACCCGCGTGGCCTACAAGCTCAACCTGCGCGGCCCGGCGGTGACGGTGCAGACCGCCTGCTCGACCTCGCTGGCCGCGGTGCACACAGCCTGCCAGGCGCTGCTGGGCTACGACTGCGACATGGCGCTGGCCGGCGGCGTGTGGCTCAACCTGCTGCAGGACGGCGGCTACCTCTACCAGGCCGGCGCCATCCTCTCGCCCGACGGCCACTGCCGCGCCTTCGACGAGAAGGCCGCGGGCACGGTAATCGGCAGCGGTGCAGGCCTCGTGGTGCTCAAGCGCCTGGACGACGCGCTGCGCGACGGCGACACCATTCACGCCATCATCAAGGGCACGGCCGCCAACAACGACGGCGCCGACAAGGTCGGCTTCACCGCGCCCAGCGTGAACGGCCAGGCCGAAGTCATCCGCGCGGCGCAACTGATCGCTGGCGTGACGGCCGAATCCGTCGGCTACATCGAGGCGCACGGCACGGGCACGGTGCTCGGCGACCCGATCGAGCTGGCCGCGTTGACGCAGGCCTTCCGTGCCGATTCAGATCGCACGGGCTACTGCGCCATCGGCTCTGTCAAGACCAACGTCGGCCACCTCGATGCGGCGGCCGGCGTCACCGGCCTCATCAAGACGGTGATGGCGCTCAAGCACAAGACGCTGCCGGCCAGCCTGCACTACGAGCGGCCCAACCCGCAGATCGATTTCGCGGCGAGCCCGTTCTATGTCAATGCCGCCACCAAGGCTTGGCCCGCGGGTGCCGCGCCGCGCCGCGCGGGCGTCAGCTCGTTCGGCATCGGCGGCACCAATGTGCATGTGGTGCTCGAAGAGGCGCCGGCCGCGAAGCCGGCCGAAAGCCCGTCCAGCTGGCAGGTGCTGCCGCTGTCGGCGCAGAACGCCGCTGCGCTGCAGGAGGCCGGCCGGCAGCTCGGTCGCCATCTCGAAGCGTCTGCCGACCAATCGCTTGCCGACATCGCGCACACCTTGCAGAGCGGCCGCCGCCCGCTGCCGCTGCGCGCGGCCATCGTCGCCAACGGCCATGCCATGGCTGCGCAGACGCTGCTGTCGCCCGAGGGCGGCTTCGAGCAGGTGATGCGCGCGCCGGCCACCGCGCCCGAGGTCGCCTTCCTGTTCCCCGGCGGCGGCACGCAGCACGCCAACATGGGCGCGGCGCTGTACCGCGACGACCCGGTGTTCCGCGGCGAGGTCGACCGCTGCTGCGCCCTGCTGAACGACGCGATGGGCATGGACCTGCGCCAGCTGCTTTACCCCGCAGCCGGTGCCGAAGCCGCAGCCGACCAGAAGCTGTCGTGCATCGAATACACGCAGCCGGTGCTGTTCATCGTCGAGTACGCGATGGCACGCACCTGGATGGCGCGCGGCGTGCAACCCGCCGTGATGCTGGGCCACAGCCTTGGTGAATACGTGGCTGCCTGCCTGGCCGGCGTGTTCAGCCTGGAAGACGCGCTGCGCATCGTCACCACGCGTGGCCGCTTGATGCAATCGATGCCCGCCGGTGCCATGACGGCCATCGCGCTGACCGAGGCCGAACTCGCACCGTTCCTCCAGGCCGGCTGCGACATCGCCGCGATCAACGGCCAGCAGCTGTGCGTGCTCGCGGGGCCGTTGCAGGCCATCGAAGCGGCAGAAAGGCAACTGCTCGCCGGTGGCCTGATGCCGCGCCGCCTGCACGTTGCCATCGCTTCCCACTCGGCCATGACCGAGTCCATCGTGGCCGAACTGCGGCAGGTGGTTGCCTCGGTGCCACGCCATGCGCCGCGCATTCCTTTCATCTCCAACGTCACCGGCCAGCCGATCACGGCCGAGCAGGCGGTGGACCCGGCCTACTGGGGTCGCCATCTGCGCAGCACAGTGCGCTTTGCCGACGGACTGGCCGCGCTGCTGGGCGTGGCCGGGCGTGTCGTGCTCGAAGTGGGCCCCGGCGAAACGCTGGCGGGCCTCGCGCGCCAGCATCCGATGGCCGGGTCGGCCGCAGGCATCTGGGCGAGTCAGGCGCATCCACAGCAGCAGGCCCGCAACGAGCGGCAACTGGCCAGCGTGACCGGCGCGCTCTGGTGTGCCGGTGTCGAGATCGACTGGGCCGCCTGCCGCGCGGGCCGGCCGCGCCGCCAGGTGCCGTTGCCTACCTATCCGTTCCAGCGCCAGTCGTACTGGATCGAGGCGGGCACATTCGAGGGCAGCGCCAAGGCAGGGCCGGCAGCCGACGCCTTCTACGTGCCCACCTGGAAGCGCACCGAGCCGCTGCTGGCGGTGCACACCCCCGCGCCGGCCGGCACCTGCACGCTGGTGTTCGGCGAAACGCGCAGCCTCACCGACAGCCTGATCCGCCACCTGCACCGTGAGGCCGACGCGCATCCCGTGGTCTGGGTGGAGCAGGGGCCGGGCTTCGTCGAGATCAGCCCGCGCCACTACGCGGTGCGCCCCGGCGAGCGCGCCGACCACGAGCAGGTGCTGGGCAAGGTGCAGGCCGAGCTGGGGCCGGTCTCGAAGATCTATCACCTGTGGAGCGTGGACGACGAGCTTGCAGCGCCTTCGCAGTCGAGCGAGACGCTGGAGCGCGGCTTCTTCAGCCTGCTGGCTCTTGCGCAGGCCCTCGACAGCGCGTCGGCCGGCAGCGAGCGCAAGCTGGCGATCCAGGTCGTCACCAACCAGATGGAAGACGTGAGCGGGCTGGAGCCCCTGTGCCCCGAGAAGGCCACGCTGTTCAGCCTGGCCAAGGTGATCGGGCAGGAATATCCGCACATCGACTGCCGCGTCATCGATGTGGTGCTGCCCACAGCCGGCAGCGATGCCGAGGCATGGCTGGTGAAGCAGCTCGCGGCCGACATGCCGGCGCGCCACGACGAGCCGCTGGTGGCGTACCGCGGCCCGCATCGCTGGGTCAAGGCCTACGAGCCGCTGGCGCTGCCGGCGCCGGGCGCGGGGCCGCAGCAGCGGCTGCGCACCCATGGCGTCTACCTGATCACCGGTGGCCTCGGCGGCGTAGGCCTTTCCGTGGCGCGGCACCTTGCCAAGTCGTGGCAGGCGAAGCTGGTGCTGTTCGGGCGCACGCCGTTGCCCGAGCGCAGCACCTGGGAGGCGTTGGCCGCATCGCCGGAGCAGCCGGCGGCATTGCGCCAGAAGCTGCTGCAGCTGCTCGAACTCGAAACCCTCGGCGGCGAAGTGCTCGCGCTATCCGCAGACGTGGCCGATGCCGCGCAGATGAAGGCGGCCACCGCGCAGGCCCGGCTGCGCTTCGGCGCCATCCACGGCGTGATCCATGCGGCGGGCCATGCCAGCAGCGGGATGATCGGCCAGCGCACCCGCGCCATGGTCGACGCCGTGTTCGCGCCCAAGCTGCGCGGCACGCAGGCGCTGCTCGAAGCGGTGCGCGAAGACGCACTCGATTTCGTGCTCTTCTGTTCATCTATTTCCAGCATGGCCGGCGGCCTGGGCATGAGCGACTACGCCGCGGCCAACGCGTATCTCGATGCATTGGCCGCGCAGGTGCAGCGCAGTGCGCGCCACGCGGTGTTCTCGGTCAATTGGGACGCCTGGCGCGATCTGGGCATGGCCGCTGGCATGGTGCTGCCCGAAGGCGTCGGCATGGACGGCCCCGAAGGCGCGCTGGCGCTGGAACGAATCGTCAACGGCCCGGCGTTCTCGCAGGTCGTGATTTCTACGACCGACCTGACGCAGCGCCTTGGCGAGCTCGACAGCGGCATGCTCGAGCTGATCGAGTCCGGGCCGCTGGCCCACGCCGCGCGCGCGGGCCGTCGCAACCACCCGCGCCCCGCGCTCGACACGCCCTACGTCGCGCCCGACGGCGACCTCGAGACCGGCCTTGCCGCCGTCTGGCAGGACATGCTGGGCATTACCGCCATCGGCATCCACGACAACCTGTTCGAGCTGGGCGGCGACTCGCTGCTCGCCATCCAGATCCTGGCGCGCGTGCGCAAGGCTTACGAGGTCGAGCTGCACCCGGCCGCCTTCTTCAAGGCGCCAACCATCGCCGACCTGGCCCTGCTGGTCGAGACCCGGCTGATCGAAGAGATAGAGAACAGCGAGAACAGCGACCCGGCCGATGCCGCCACACCGGACCGACTGTCCGCCACCGTCTGAAACAAGCACCGTCATGCCCGAAATCCAGGATATCTCCGCACGCCGCGCCAGCCTGAGCGCCGAACAACGCGCCAGGCTGAAAGAAAGACTGCGCGGTGCGAACGTGGCCGGCACGCGAGAGGCCGGGAGCGCCATTCCCCCGCGCCCGCAGAAGGACCGGGCGCCGCTGTCTTTTGCCCAGCGCCGGCAGTGGTTCCTGTGGAAGCTGGACCCGGCCCGCACCGCCTATCACCTGAGCGGCGGCCTGGTGCTCACGGGGCAACTGGACACCGAGGCCCTGCGCGCGAGCATGCAGGCGCTGGTCGATCGCCACGAGTCGCTGCGCACCGTGTTCCGCGAGGAAGGCGACGGCGAGGCGGAGCAGGTCATTCTTGAAGCCTTGACGGTTGAACTGCCGTGCATCGACTTGAGCGCACTCGACGCCGGGGCGCGCGAAGCGGCTATTCAGCACGAGGTGCGCAGCATTCGCACCGAGCCCTTCGATCTCACGCGCGGCCCGCTGATGCGCACCGTGCTGCTGAAGACCGGCGCGCAAACGCATCGGCTGCTGGTCGTGATGCATCACATCGTGTCCGACGGCTGGTCCGTGCAGCTCACGCTGGACGAACTGGCCGTGCAGTACGCCGCGCGCGTGCAGGGGCAGCCAGCAGCGCAGCCCGCACTGACGGTGCAGTACGCCGACTACGCCGTCTGGCAGAACCAGTGGCTCGACGGCGGCGAGGGCGAGCGCCAGCTCGCATGGTGGCGCGATCACCTGGGCACCGAGCAGCCGGTGATCTCGCTGCACACCGATCGCCCGCGCAACGCCGATGGCCGCTACGGCTCGGCACGCGTCACCGTCGCGCTGCCGGCCGACACCGTCGCGCGGCTGCGCCAGCAGGCGCAGGGGCAAGGCGCGACGCTGTTCATGGCGCTGCTCGCAGGCTTCAATGCGCTGCTGTTCAGGCACACGGGGCAGACCGATGCGCGCGTCGGCGTGCCCATTGCCAACCGCAACCGCGCGGAGACGGCGGGCGTCGTCGGCTTCTTCGTCAACACGCAGGTGCTGCGCTCGCAAATCGGCGCGCGCACGACGCTGGCCGAGTTGCTGGTGCAGACGCGTGACACCGCCATCGGCGCGCAGACCCATCAGGACCTGCCGTTCGAGCAACTTGTTGGTGCACTGCGGCCCGAACGCAGCCTGAGCGCGAACCCGCTGTTCCAGGTGATGTTCAACCACGTGCGACGCGACCATCGCTCGCTGGCCGAATGGCCGGGCGTGTCGGTTCAGCGGCTGGATTTCGAGGAAGAGGATGCGCAGTTCGAGCTGACGCTGCAGACGCTGGAGCTCGAAGACGGTCGGGTCGATGCGACCTTTCTCTATGCGGCGGAGCTGTTCGATCGGGAGACGATCGAGCGGATGGCGGGGCACTATCTGTCGGTGCTGGAGGCATTGACTGCCCAGCCTGCGCTGGCAGTGGGTGATGTGGCGCTGGTGGGTGCTGCGGAGCGTGCGCAACTCGCGGCGTGGAGCGAGAACCCGCGCCGCCACGAGGGCGCACAGCCCGTGCATCGCCAGATCGAGGCGCACGCGAAGCACCGCCCGGATGCGCCCGCGTTGGTGTTCGGCGACGAAGCCCTGAGCTATGGCGAACTCAATGCCCGTGCGAATCGCCTTGCCCACCGCCTGATCGGCATGGGCGTATGCCCCGATGTGCTGGTGGGCATCTGCGTGGAGCGCTCCACAGAAATGATGGTGGGCATCCTTGCCGTGCTCAAGGCAGGCGGCGCCTACGTGCCCCTGGACCCCGAATACCCCGCAGACCGCCTTTCCTACATGGTCGAAGACAGCGGCATCGCATTGCTGCTGACCCAGAGCCACCTGCGAGATCTCATCCCCGGTGTCGACGCATTGCAGGTGCTGGAACTCGACACCCTCGATACAGCGTCCGAGTCCGAGGCCGACCCACAAGTCGCGCTGCACGGCGAACACCTGGCCTACGTCATCTACACCTCCGGCTCCACAGGCCGCCCCAAGGGTGCAGCCATCCGCCACAGTGCTCTCTTCAGCTGCATGGCCTGGATGCAGGAGTTCTACACACTCGCAGGTGCAGACACGGTCCTGCACAAGGCCCCGTTCGGCTTCGACGTGTCGGTCTGGGAGATGTTCTGGCCATTGACCTCAGGGGCAAGACTGGTCATTGCCAACCCAGGCGACCACCGGGATCCGGTACGCCTGGTCGAACTCATCCAGAAGCACCAGATCACGACGCTGAACTTCGTGCCCTCGATGCTGCAGGCGTTTCTGGCGTACGAGGGCATCGAAGCGACGACGAAGCTCAAGCACATCATCTGCGGCGGCGAGGCCATGCCGGCAGCCACGCAAAGAGAGGCACTGCAACGCCTGAGCGGCGCCACGCTGCAGAACCTGTACGGCCCGACGGAGACGACGATCCACGTGACGCAGTGGACGTGCCGGGACGACGGCAGCAGCCAGGTGCCGATCGGGAGGCCGATCAGCGAGACGCAGGCGTACGTGCTGGACGCAAGCCTGAACGAAGTGCCGGCGGGCGTGGCCGGTGAGCTGTACCTGGGGGGCATCAACCTCGCACGGGGCTACCTGAAGCGACCAGCACTGACGGCAGAGCGCTTCATCGCAGCGGCCAACGGAAGCCGCCTGTACCGCACGGGTGACCTGGTGCGCTGGAACAACGAGGGGCAGCTGGAGTACCTGGGTCGCATCGACCACCAGGTGAAGGTGCGGGGCTTCCGCATCGAGCTGGGGGAGATCGAGGCGCAGTTGCAAGCCCAGCCCGAAGTCAGGGAGGCGGTGGTCGTCGCGAACGAAGGCCCCGCAGGAGCGCGGCTCGTGGGCTACGTCTCGGGGCAAGGCATAGACACAGTCACGCTGCGAGAGCGCCTTGGAGAAGCACTGCCCGACTACATGGTCCCAAGCGTCATCGTCGTGCTCGATGCCCTGCCGCTGAACGCCAACGGCAAGGTAGACCGCAAGGCGCTGCCAGCACCGGAGTTCACGAGCGACAGGGCGTACGAGGCGCCCGAGGGCGAGATCGAGCAGGCGCTCGCAACGATCTGGGCCGAAGTGCTCGGCGTCGCCCGCGTGGGCCGCAACGACAACTTCTTCGAACTTGGCGGCGACTCCATCCTCAGCCTCAAGGTAGCGGCGCGCGCCGCCAGGGCCGGCGTGCAACTGAATCCCCGACAGGTTTTCGAACACCAGAGCCTGTCGCGCATCGCCCATGCCATCAGGATCGATCACGCTTCACAGTCACCGGCAATTCCCGTACTGACGACAACGCAGCGCGCCGGCACCCTCGCGCTGTCTCACGCGCAGATGCGCCAGTGGTTCCTGTGGCAGCTCGACTCCGCAAGCACCGCGTATCACATCAGCGGCGCACTGAAGCTGGAAGGCAAGCTCGATGTAGAGGCCGTGCGCGCGAGTTTCAACGCGCTGGTGCAGCGCCACGAGTCCCTGCGCACAGTGTTCCGCGCCGACGCGCAAGGCCTGGCCCGGCAACTGATCCACGAAGCCGGGGCGCTGGACATCGCCATGGTCGATCTGGCGGCACTGCACACCGGGCAGGAACGTGAAGCGCGCAGCAGGGAAGAAGCCCTGCGCCTGAGCCATACGCCCTTCGACCTCGGCGAAGGCCCGCTGCTGCGCGTAGGCCTGATCCGCCTGGCGCCCGAGGAGCACATGCTCGTCGTGGTGATGCACCACATCGTGTCCGACGGCTGGTCGATGCAGGTCATCGTCGACGAATTCGTGGCGCAGTACAGCGCACGCGTGCAAGGCTCGGTTGCAGAGTTGCCTCCATTGCCGATCCAGTACGCCGACTACGCCGCATGGCAGCGCGACTGGCTGGAAGCCGGCGAGCGCGACCGCCAGCTGGCGTACTGGACGCAGCACATCGGCACCGAGCAGCCCGTGCTGCAACTGCCCACCGACCACGCAAGAAAGGCCGATGGCCGATACAGCGCCGTGCGGCATGGATTCGAACTGTCGGGCGATCTCGTGCAGCGGCTGCACCGGCGCCTGCAGGGCCAGGGCGCGACGCTGTTCATGGGCTTGCTTGCGGGCTTCCAGGTACTGCTCAGCCGCTACACCGGCGAGCCCGACATTCGCGTGGGCGTGCCGATTGCCAACCGCCACCGCGCCGAAACCGAAAGCGTGATCGGCTTCTTCGTCAACACGCAGGTGCTGCGCAACGTGCTGGACGGTCGCGAGAGCCTGACGCAGGTGCTGCTACGCGCCAAGGAAGCCGCACTGGGCGCACAGGCCCATCAAGACCTGCCGTTCGAGCAGCTGGTGGAGGCGCTGCAGCCCGAGCGCAGCCTGAGCACCAGCCCGCTGTTCCAGGTCATGTTCAATCACCAGCGCGGCGACCTGAAGGCGCTGCAGAATCTGCCCGGTCTCACGCTGAGCGAGTGCGACCTGGGTGCGCAGGCCGCGCAGTTCGAACTGACGCTGGAAACCACTGAAAGCGCCGATGGCAGTGTGCGAGCGAGCCTGCGGTACGCCGCGGAACTGTTCGAGCCTCGAAGCATCGAGCGCATGGCAGGCCACTACCTCGCGGTGCTGTCCGCATTGGCCGATCACCCCGAACAGCCTGTAGGCGACGTGGCATTGCTCGGCGAAGCCGAGCATGCGCAACTGGCCGCATGGGGCGCGCGAAAGCGGGCGGCTGAAACGAGTGAGCCGATTCATCGGTTGATCGAGAAGCAGGTTCGGGCGCATCCCGAAGCGCCTGCGCTGTCCTTCGGCGAGCAGACGCTCAGCTACGCCGAGCTCAATGCACAAGCCAACCGCCTCGCACACCGGCTGATCGCCCTGGGCGTGCGGCCCGAGACCAAGGTGGGCATTGCAGTGGATCGCTCCATCGAGATGGTGGTGGGCATCCTGGCGATCCTGAAGGCCGGCGGTGCCTATGTGCCGCTGGATCCGGAATATCCGGTCGGCCGGCTGGCCTACATGGTCGGCGACAGTGGCATCAGGCTGCTGCTCACGCAGAGCCATCTGCAGGTGCCAGGCACCGAAGCGCTGCAGGTGCTGGCGCTGGACACGCTCGACCTGGCCGAAGAGCCGTCGCACGATCCGCAGGTCGAACTGCACGGCGAGAACCTCGCCTACGTCATCTACACATCGGGCTCCACGGGCCGGCCCAAGGGCGCGCAGCTGTGCCATCGCAACGTGAGCCGCCTGTTGAGCGCCACAGATGCGTGGTTCGGCTTCGGCGCTGACGACGTCTGGACGATGTTCCATTCCTACGCCTTCGACTTCTCCGTGTGGGAGATCTTTGGCGCCCTGTGCACCGGCGGCAAGCTGGTGGTCGTGCCGTTCTGGGTGAGCCGCTCGCCTGAAGACTTTCTGCAGCTGCTGCGCAAGGAGCGCGTCACGGTGCTCAACCAGACGCCCTCGGCCTTCGGCCAGCTGGCCGGCCTGCCCCAGGCCCATGAAGGCGGCCTGGCGCTTCGCACGGTGATCTTCGGCGGCGAGGCGCTGGACCCGCAGCGCCTGCGCGGGTGGATAGAGCACCACGGCGACGACAGCCCGCAGCTGATCAACATGTACGGCATCACCGAGACCACGGTGCACGTGACCTGGCGGCGCATCACCGCTGCGGACGTCGGCGAGGCGCGCAGTCCGGTGGGCATCGCGATCCCGGACCTGGGGCTTCGGGTGCTCGACGGGCAGCTCAACCCGGTGCCGCTGGGCGTGGCGGGCGAGCTGTACGTCTCGGGTGCCGGGTTGGCGCGCGGTTACCTGAACCGCAAGGGCCTGACGGCAGAAAGATTCATCGCGGCAGAAGACGGGGAGCGGCTGTACCGCACGGGCGACCTGGTGCGCTGGAACGTGGAGGGCCAACTGGAGTACCTGGGCCGCATCGACCACCAGGTGAAGGTGCGGGGCTTTCGCATCGAGCTGGGCGAGATCGAGGCAGGGTTGCTGGCGCAGCCGGAGGTGCGCGAAGCCGTGGTTGTTGCGAACGGCGGCCCTGCGGGGACCCGGCTGGTGGGCTATGTGTCGGGGCAGGACATCGACACCGCCGTGCTGCGCGAGCGTCTCGGCGAGGCGCTGCCCGACTACATGGTGCCCGCGGTGCTGGTGGTACTCGACGCACTGCCGCTGAACGCGAACGGCAAGGTGGACCGCAAGGCGCTGCCGGCGCCGGAGTTCGCCGCGTGCAGCGCGTACGAGGCACCGCGGGACGAGACCGAAGAGAAGCTCGCCGCTATCTGGGCGGAGGTGCTGGGTGTCGAGCGCGTGGGGCGCAACGACAACTTCTTCGAGCTTGGCGGGCACTCGCTGCTTTCCGCGCGGCTGGTGGCGCGCCTGCATGCCGCCATGCAAAGCGAACTCACGATCCGCGACGTCTTCCAGTACCCGACCCTGGCCGCCATGGCCGCCCGGATCGCCGAGGCCCTTCGGGACAGCCCCGTGGTCCAGGCCCTTTCAGAAATCGATTCGCTGATCGACAGCATGGAGACCGTTTGATGGAAACCACAGCAACCCGTCGCATCGCCGAGCGCTTCTCCCGGTTGTCGACCGAGCAGCGCCGCGTGGTGTACGAGGGGATCCGTTCCAAGGGTCTGACGCTTGACCAGTTTCCCATCCTCCCGCGCGAAGACGCGGCGCAGGACCGCTGCCATGTCTCCTACGCGCAGCAGCGCCAGTGGTTCCTGTGGCAGCTCGATCCGCAGAGCACGGCCTATCACATCAGCGACGCGCTCAAGCTCACTGGAGCGCTCGATGTGGACGCGGTACGCACGAGCTTCAAGGCATTGGTGGCGCGCCACGAATCGTTGCGCACGGTGTTTCGCGCCGATGCCGACGGGCTCGCCGAGCAGGTGATTCGCGAAGACGGCGAACTCGACTTCTCGCTGCTGGACCTCAGCCTGACGGACGCCGACGCCCGCGAGGCGATGGCCCGCGAAGCAGCGCACCGCATCGGCAACACGCCCTTCGACCTGACGCAAGGACCGCTGCTGAGGGTGGCGCTGATCCGCCTGGCGCCCGAGGCGCACGTGTTGGTGCTGGTGATGCACCACATCGTCTCGGACGGCGGGTCGCTGCAGATCATCGTGGACGAGTTTGTGGCTCAGTACCGCGCCTGCGTGCAGCACGAAGCGGTGGCCTTGCAGGCAATGCCGATCCAGTACGCCGACTACGCCGTGTGGCAGCGCCACTGGCTGGAGGCCGGCGAGCAGGAGCGCCAGCTCGCCTACTGGAAGGCGCAGCTCGGCGCGACGCAGCCAGTGCTGCAACTGCCGCTCGACCGCGCCCGAAGGCCCGATGCCCGGTATGGCGCGGCCGCCCATCGGGTCGAGTTGCCCGTGTCGCTGGTTCAGGGCCTGCAGAAGCGGGCCCGGAGCCAGGGGGGCACGGTGTTCATGGTGCTGCTGGCCGGCTTCCAAGTGCTGCTCGGTCGCTACAGCGGCCAGCAAGACATTCGCGTGGGCGTGCCGATTGCGAACCGCCACCGTGTGGAGACTGAAGGCGTCGTCGGCTTTTTCGTCAACACGCAGGTGCTGCGCGCCGTGGTCGACAACCGCACCAGCCTGTTGCAGGTGCTGGCGCAGACGCACGAGGCGGCATTGGGCGCGCAGATGCATCAGGACCTGCCGTTCGAGCAATTGGTCGAGGCACTGCAGCCCGAGCGCATTCCGGGAATCCAGCCGCTGTTCCAGGTGCTGTTCAATCATCAGCGCGCGGATTTCTCGGGACTGGAGGGGCTGACGGGGCTTGCGCTGGAGCCCTACGACCTGGGTGCCCAGGCCGCGCAGTTCGAGCTGATGCTGGTCACCGACGAGAGCCCCGACGGCCGGCTGCATGCGAAGTTCAGCTATGCGGCGGAGCTGTTCGATGCCTCGACCATCGAGCGCATGGCCGGCCACTACCTGGCAGTGCTGCAGGCGCTGGCGGACCACCCCGAACAGGCCGTGGGCGAGGTGACGTTGTTGAGCGAAGCCGAACGGGCGCAGCTCGCGGCCTGGGGTGCCAATTCGCAAAGCTTTCCGGATGCGACGCCGGTGCACCGGCTGATCGAAAGGCAGGCTGCGCAGCAGCCCGAAGCGGCAGCGCTGGTGTTCGGCGACGAGATGCTGAGCTACGGCGAACTCAACGCCAGGGCCAACCGCCTCGCGCACCACCTGATCGCGCTGGGCGTCAAGGCGGAAACGAAGGTGGGGATCGCGGTGGAGCGCTCCATGGAAATGGTGGTGGGGCTGCTTGGCATCCTCAAGGCCGGTGGCGCTTATGTTCCGATGGACCCGGAGTACCCCGCGGAGCGGCTGGCCTACATGGCGCAGGACAGCGGCGTTGCACTGCTGCTGACGCAAAGCCATCTGCAGTCGCAGGTGCCGGGCGCCGAGGGATTGCGCGTGCTGGCGCTCGACACGCTGGACCTGGACGCACAGCCCGCAAGCGACCCGCAGGTCGCGCTGCACGGCGAGAACCTCGCCTACGTAATCTACACCTCGGGCTCCACCGGCAGGCCCAAGGGCGCGCAGATGAGCCATCGCAACGTGACGCGGCTGCTCGGCGCCACCGATGCCTGGTTCCGGTTCGGCCGGCAGGACACCTGGACCCTTTTCCATTCCTATGCCTTCGATTTCTCGGTGTGGGAAATCTTCGGCGCGCTGTGCACCGGCGGCAAGCTGGTCATCGTGCCGTTCTGGGTCAGCCGGTCACCCGAAGACTTCCTGCAACTGCTGCGGGCGCAGCGGGTGACGGTGCTCAACCAGACGCCTTCGGCGTTCGGCCAGTTGATCAGCCTGCCGCAGGCCTACGAGGCTGGCCAGGAACGCCTGGCGCTGCGCGCGGTGATCTTCGGCGGTGAGGCCCTGGACCCGCAGCGGCTGCGCCAGTGGATCGAGCACCACGGAGACGAAAGCCCGCAGCTGGTCAACATGTACGGGATCACCGAGACGACGGTGCATGTGACCTACCGGCGGATCACGGCGGCAGACATGGGCCGGCAGCGCAGTCCGGTCGGCCTTGCCATTCCGGACCTCGGGCTGCGGGTACTCGATGCGCATCTGAACCCGGTGCCGGTCGGCGTGGCCGGCGAGTTGCATGTCTTCGGCGCAGGTCTCGCACGCGGCTACCTGCACAGGGCCGGCCTGACGTCGGAACGCTTCGTTGCGGGAGCGCACGGAGAGCGGCTGTACCGCACGGGCGACCTGGTGCGGTGGAACAACGAGGGGCAGCTGGAGTACCTGGGCCGCATCGACCACCAGGTGAAGGTGCGGGGCTTCCGCATCGAGCTGGGAGAGATCGAGGCGCAGTTGCTGGCGCTGTCCGAAGTGCGCGAGGCGGTTGTGGTGGCCGACGAAGGCCCCGCCGGCACGAGGCTGGTGGGCTACGTATCGCCGCATGCCGGCCAGGCGATCGACGTTGCGCAGCTGAAGGAGCAACTGGGCCAGGCGCTGCCCGACTACATGGTTCCCGCGGCAATCGTCGTGCTGCAAGGATTGCCGCTCAACACGAACGGCAAGGTAGACCGCAAGGCGCTGCCGGCCGCGGAATTCACGAGCGAGCAGGCGTACGAAGCGCCCGAGGGCGAGGTGGAAGAGAAGCTCGCCGCGATCTGGGCCGAGGTGCTGGGCGTGGCGCGCGTGGGGCGGCAGGACAGCTTCTTCGAACTCGGCGGCCATTCGCTGCTGGCGCTGCGGCTGTTGGAGCGCATGCGCGCCCAGGGCTGGGCGGCGCAAGTGCGCACGCTGTTCCAGCAGCCCCGGCTCGGCGCCTTCGCGCAGGCGCTGGCGCAGGAGCCGGTGCGACGGGAAGTGATTGTTCCGCCCAACGGCATCCCGGCGGATTGCAGGGCGATCCAGCCGGAGATGCTGACGCTTGTGGCGCTGGATGCGCGGCAGATTGCGCGCATCGAGGCGGCGGTGCCGGGCGGGGCGGCCAACGTACAAGACATCTACCCGCTGGTGCCGATGCAGGAGGGGATGCTCTTCCACCACATGCTGCAGACGGAGGGCGACGCATACATCACGCTGAACCGCCTGAGTTTCGAGAGCCGCGAAAGGCTCGAGCACTTCGTCGCCAGCTTCAACGAAGTGATTGCGCGCCATGACATCCTGCGAACGGCCGTGATGTGGGAAGACCTGCCCGAACCAGTGCAGGTGGTGCATCGCAAGGCGTTGCTCGAGCTCCAGTGGCTGGCAGATGCCGAGCCGAGTGGTGCGAGCGCGGCCGCGCGGCTCGATGCGCACGTCGACCCGGCCCACTACCGCATCGACGTGCGCAATGCACCGATGCTCAGGGCCATCGCCGCTCACGACACGGACAACGGCCGCTGGCTCCTTCAACTGGCGAACCATCACCTGGTGGTGGACCACACCACGCTGGAGCTGGTCGTCGAGGAAATCGCGCTGATCCAGCAAGGGCGAAAGGCCGAGCTGTCGGCGCCCGTGCCGTTCCGGCGCTTCGTCGGGCAGGCCAGGCTGGACGTGAGCCAGGCCGAGCACAAGGCCTTCTTCAGCCGGATGCTCGCCGATGTGGAGGAGCCGACGGCGCCCTTCGGCCTGCTCGACGTGCAGGGCGACGGCACCCGCGTGCGCGAAACCTCGCTCGCGCTGGACGCCGGACTCGCATTGCAGGTCAGGCGGCAGGCACAGAGACATGGCGTGAGCGCCGCGGCGCTGTTCCACCTGGCCTGGGCGCTGGTGGTGAGCAAGACCACGGGCAGGGACGACGTGGTGTTCGGCACCGTGCTGTTCGGCCGCATGCAGGGCGGTGCGAATGCCGACCGGGCGCTGGGCATGTTCATCAACACGCTGCCCGTGCGCGTGCGGCTGGGAACGCAAGGCGTGCAGGCATGCGTGCGCCAGACGCATGCGGCACTGATCGAGCTGATGCATCACGAATACGCCAGCCTCTCGCTGGCCCAGCGCTGCAGCGGACTGCCGGAGCGGATGCCGCTGTTCACGGCGCTGCTGAACTACCGCTACGGCGCGCAGCAGGGCAAGGCGGCGCAGAAGGGCCCGCTCTGGGAGGGCATGGAGATCCTCGGCAGCAGGGAGCGCACCAACTACCCGATCGAGATGTCGGTGGACGACCTGGGCGAGGGCTTCGGGCTGGTCGCGCAGATTCACGAGGCCGTGGATGCCGGGCGCGTGTGCGACCTGATGGTTGCAGCTGTCGAGGCCGTCGTGCAGGGCCTGTCGCTGCAGCCCGACTGGCCGGTCTGCGAACTCGGGGTGATGTCCGATGGCGAGCAGCGCCAGCTTGCCGCGTGGGGTGAAAACGCTGTGCGGTACACCGAGGATGTGCCGGTGCACCGGCTGATCGAGCGTCAGGTCGCGGCACATCGCGACGCGGTGGCGCTGGTCTTCGGCGACGAGATGCTGAGCTACGGCGAACTCAATGCGCGAGCCAACCGCCTCGCGCACCATCTGATCGCCCTGGGCGTGAAGCCGGAGACGAAGGTGGGGATTGCGGTGGAGCGCTCCATCGACATGGTGGTTGGCGTGCTCGCGATCCTGAAGGCCGGCGGTGCGTATGTGCCGCTGGACCCGGAGTACCCGGTGGACCGGCTGGCCTACATGGTGGCTGACAGCGGCATCGCGCTGCTGCTCACGCAGAGTCACCTGAGAGCCCTGGTGCCGGGCGCCGAGGCGCTGCAGGTACTGGCACTGGACACGCTGGACACCGGCGGCTGCTCCGATGCGGACCCGCAGATCGCGCTGGGCGGCGAGAACCTGGCCTACGTCATCTACACCTCCGGCTCCACGGGAAAACCGAAGGGCGTGATGGTGCGGCACCTGTCGCTCAGCCACTTCATGCTGAGCATGAAAGACGCACCGGGCATGACGCAGGACGACGTGCTGGTCGCGGTCACTTCCCTGTCGTTCGACATCGCCGCCCTGGAGCTGTATCTGCCGCTGCTCAGCGGCGCGCGCCTCGTGCTGGCATCGAGGGATGTGGTGCGAAGCGGCAGTGCGCTCGGGAAGCTGATGGATGACTGCGGCGCCACGGTGCTTCAGTCCACGCCCGCGGGCTGGCGGCTTCTGCGGGCTACCGGATGGAACGGTGGCCGGCTTGCGAACTTCAAGGGCCTGTGCGGTGGAGAAGCGCTGCAGGAAGACCTTGCGGAAGACCTGCGGGCGATCGGTGTCGAGCTCTGGAACATGTACGGCCCCACCGAAACGACCATCTGGTCGACGGCGGCCGAGGTTCGCGGCAGGCCTCGCATCGGCGGACCGATTGCGGCCACAACGCTCCACGTGCTGGACGGATTCCTGAACCCGGCGCCGGTAGGTGTGCCGGGCGAACTGTTCCTGGGCGGCATCGGCCTGGCGCGCGGCTACTTCCAGCGCGCGGGCCTGACGTCCGAGCGCTTCGTTGCGGCGAAAGACGGTCAGCGCTTGTACCGCACGGGCGACCTGGTGCGATGGAACACTGAAGGGCAGCTGGAGTATCTGGGCCGCATCGACCACCAGGTGAAGGTGCGGGGCTTCCGCATCGAACTGGGGGAGATCGAGGCGCAGCTGCTGGCGCAGTCCGAAGTGCGCGAGGCCGTGGTGGTGGCGCGCGAAGGCGCGGGTGGCGCATCCCTGGTCGCCTACATCGCATTGCAGGTGGGGCAGGCGATGGAGGTGGCGATGCTGCGCGACCGGCTCGCGGTGGTGCTGCCCGACTACATGGTGCCGGCCGCCATCGTCGTGCTCGACCGCCTGCCTTTGAACGGAAACGGCAAGGTCGATCGCAAGGCACTGCCGGAGACGGAGTTCACGAGCGACCGTGCATACGAGGCGCCCGAAGGCGAGGTGGAACAAAAGCTGGCTGCGATCTGGGCCGAGGTGCTGGGCGTTGCACGCGTGGGGCGGCATGACAGCTTCTTCGAGCTCGGCGGGCACTCCCTGCTGGCCGCACAACTCGCGTCGAGGGCACGCGTCGACGGCGGCTTCGAGTTGCCGCTGCGCAAGATATTCGAGCACCCGGTGCTTCGAGACCTTGCGAATGTCGCCCGGCAGGCGAGGCATGGCACCCCGTTGTCCAGCCAGGCACCGGTGCTGCAACCGGTCGAGCGCATGGCCGACATGAAGCTCTCACCCGCGCAACAGCGCTTGTGGCTGGTGAACCGGCTGTCGGACGGATCGGCCGGCAAGCACTCGGCCTACAACATCTCGGCGGCGCTGCGATTGTCGGGAGCACTCGATGTCGATCTGGTGCGGGCCACGCTCGATGCCATCGTGCAGCGGCACGAAGTGCTGCGGACCTGCTTCCCCGAGAACGACGACGGCGACCCCGTGGCGCGCATCGCGCCAGAGAGCGAGCTCGTCGTTCCGTTGACGGATATTTCGCACCTGTCGGGCGAGTTCCGGGCGACAGCGATGAACGACGCGCTCGCCGTGCATGCGGGCACCGCGTTCGACCTGACCACTCGCCCGGCCTTTGCGGCGGCCGTGCTGCGCTTGCAGCCCGAGGAGCACGTGCTGCTTCTGTGCGTGCATCACATCGTGTTCGACGGTTGGTCGGAAGCCGTCTTCATCCAGGACTTCATGGCCCTGTATGCGGCGCTGCGGGAAGGGCGTGGCTCACTCCTTGCACCGCTCGCGATCCAGTACGCGGACTACGCCGACTGGCACCACCGCAAGCTCGCGCAGAACCTTGCGCAAGACACCGCGTTCTGGCGCGACTACCTCGATGCCGCTCCCGCCGTTTCCACGCTCAAACCCGATCGCACCCGTCCCCCTGTGGCTTCGGTGGCGGGCGACACGGTCGGCATCGACATCGGACGCGAACTCGCGCAGGCGCTGCAGGGCCTGGCGCGGGAGCAGAAGACCTCGCTCTACGTGCTGCTGCTCTCGGCCTTCCTGCTCGTGCTGCACCGGCAGGCCGCGTCGGACGACCTGGTGGTCGGCACCGACGTTGCAGGGCGCGACCATCCGGCGCTCGAAGACCTGATCGGCTTTTTTGTCAGCGTGGTGCCGTTGCGTTCCCGGCTCTTGCCCGCGCTGCCATTCGCGCAGTGGCTCTCGACGGTCAAGGAGAGCACGCTGTCGGCCTTCGAGCACCAGGACGTGCCGTTCGACCAGATCGTCGAGCTGGTCGGCGCGCCCCGCAGTCGCCAGCACAACCCGCTGGTGCAGGTTCTGTTCGTCATGCAGAACATGCCCGAAGAACGCTTCGAGATCCCGGGTGTCGTCATCGAGCCGATCGCGAAACCCGGAACGACATCGAAGTTCGACCTCGCGGTCTTCGTGAGCGAGAACGAAAGCGGCCTGCGGGCCGAGTGGACCTTTGCCTCCAGCCTGTATTTGCGCGAAACCATCGAACGCGCATCCGCCGCGTGGCGCGATCTCCTGCAGCAGGTTGTCGCGGCACCCAACGGCGTGCTGGAGAGTTTCGTCATTCAATCCAACCCGGAAAGAAAAACCATGTCATCTACTTCGCCTGCGCTGGGCAAACTGCAGAAGCTCAAGAAATTCGCGGACAAGGACCGCGACGTCCAGTCGGCACCGCGCTCGCCTGTGCGCACGTCCTTCCTGTCGAACCAACGGACCTTTCCGCTGGTCATCGAGGCCACGAGCAGCGACATCGACGCGGTGGCATGGGCCCGGGAGCAGCGCGACTACATCGAGGCCAGCCTGCGCAAGCACGGCGGCATCCTGCTGCGCAATTTCGGCCTGCGTACGCCGCAGGAATTCGAGGCTTTTGCAGAAGTGATCGAGCCTGAGCTCTACGGCGGCTACGGCGACCTGCCGAAGAAGGAAGGCGGGCGCAACACCTATCGCTCGACGCCGTATCCCGAGCGCCAGATGATCCTGTATCACAACGAGAGCTCGCACCTCGACCGCTGGCCGCGCAAGCAGTGGTTCTTCTGCGAGCTGCCTTCGCCCGTGGGCGGCGCCACGCCCATCGTCGATTGCCGCGAGATGCTGCGCCATCTGCCGGCCGACATGGTGGTGGAGTTCGAGCGCAAGGAGCTGTTGTACGTGCGCACCTTCGTGCCCCGGTTCGACGTGAGCTGGCAGGACTTCTTCAAGACCGACAGCAAGGCGGAGGTCGAGGCGCGTCTCGCACTGGCGGGCATCGCCTGGCGTTGGCTGGACGAGGAAACCCTGCAGACCCGTACCCGTTGCCCGGCGGTGATCACGCACCCCGTCACGGGCGAGCGCGTTTTCTTCAACCAGATCCAGCTGCACCATGTGAGTTGCCTGGAGGCGGACGTGCGCGAAGACTTGCTTGTCATGGCCGGAGGCCTGGATCGCCTGCCGCGGCACGTGACCTATGGCGACGGTACGCCGATCGATGATGAGACCATGGCGATCGTCGGCCGTGCCTACGAGGCCTGCGCCGTGCGCTTCGACTGGCGCCAGGGCGATGTGGTGATGCTCGACAACATGCTCGCGGCACACGCGCGGGACCCGTACGAGGGGCCGCGCAAGATCGTGGTCGCCATGGGCGCGATGTTCGACCGCGCTGCCCAGCAACCCGTTGTGTCCGAGGGTTGAAGCCATGGCTGCCATCCTTGAAACCACGAGTTCCGCTTTGCCGCTCAGCCCGGAGCAGCGTGCCATCTGGGCTCAGCATGGAGAACAGGCCGCGACCGGCGCGCCCAAGCTCGTGCTGCTGGCCGATCTTGGCGGCGAGCTCGATGCGGCGCGCCTGCAGGCTGCGGTGCAGTCGGTGGTGCAGGCCCATGTGGCGCTGCGTTCGGCTGTGTTGCAGGTTCCCGGCTTCCGGGGCCTGCGGCAACAGGCACTCGATGCGGCGGTAATGCCGGGCTTGAAAAAAATCGACCTTCGCGGCAACGACGACAGTGCGGCCGCGCTGGCCGACTGGATCGCCGTGTGTACGGAAGAGCCGCTGGATGTCGCGAGCGGCGCGCTGCTGCGCATCGGAGTCGCCCGGCTCGGAGAAACACGACACAAGCTCCTGCTGGTTGCCAGCGTGTTCGCTGCGGACAAGGGCAGCCTGCAGGGCTTGCTGGATCAGATTGCCACGGCCTACCTGACGGGGCAGGTCGTCGATGCGGACGAGGTCTTCCAGTACGCGCAGTTCGTCGAATGGCGCCAGGAGCTCGACAGCGACGACGAAGCGGCCGACGGGCGTGGCTACTGGCATGCCTACATCGACCGCGCCGACATGCTGCAGGCGCCGCGCCTGAACACCCGGGCGGACGGGGAGCGCGAAGGCACACCGACTCGCATCAGCCTCGCCCTTCCTCTTGACGCGGCGCTCGCCGCCCGTATGCAGGAAGTGGCCGGGCAGCTTGGGTGCGGCACCGACTTGCTGCTGCAGGCCGTTTGGTGGCTGCTCGTGGCCCGGCTGACGGGCCACCGGCCATTCATTGCCGGCTGGCAGAACGATTGCCGGCGCAACTACGAAGTGATGCAGGCAGCAGTGGGCGTCTTCGAGAAGATCCTGCCCGTGGTCGTGGATGTCGCGCCTGAAGAGCTTTTCTCCGACTGGATCGGGCGCCTGGGCAAAACAGTCGAGGCGCATACCGAGGCGCAGGAGTACTGGGCAATCGATGCGCCGCCGATCTCCGCGCACCTCGACGTGGGCTTCGGTTTCGACGAGGCGCCTGTGCGGTCGCACGGTGCCGTGTCATGGCGTGTGGACACCGCGCCCGGGCCGCAGCCTTGTTTTGAGCTGGCCCTGCAGGTCGGCCAGGCCGGGCAGGCGTTCACGCTGTCCGTGCATGCGGACGCATCGCGCTATTCATCGCAGGCCGTGGAGCGGTTGCTGTGGCAGTACGGCACGTTGCTTGAAGATGCCGTGGCGCAGCCTCGCGCGACGGTTGGCAGTCTCGCGCTGGTCGGTTCGCGCGAGCGCGAATTGCTGTTGCTCGCAGCCCGTGGCGAGGAGGCGGATTTCGGAACCCTCACGCTGGCCGAGCAGGTCGCCGGCTGGGCTCGGACGACGCCGGACGCGCCCGCGCTGGAGGCAGGCGATGTGCTTCTGAGCTACCGCGAATTCGACGCGCGAATCAACCGGATGGCGCACTGGCTGCAGGCCAAGGGCGCTACGGCCGGCGCGCTGGTGGCGCTCAACCTTCCGCGGTCGGCCGACTTGCTTGTGGCGATGCTTGCGAGCTGGCGCATCGGGGCGGGCTACCTGCCGCTGGACCCCGAATGGCCCGTTGCACGCCGCCAGGCCGTGCTGGAAGACGCCGTGCCGTCGCTCGTGCTCCATGCCACCGGGTCGGCTTCGCCCGGCGATGCACCGTGGCGTCAGGCATCGCTCGGTGACATGGACCGGGGCGGCTTTGCCGACAGCGCACCGGCACACCAGCCTGCGATGCGTGACCTGGCCTATGTGCTCTACACCTCGGGTTCGACGGGAACGCCCAAGGGCGTGGTGATCGAGCAAGGGCAATTGCTCAACTACGTGGCGGCGGTGTCGTCGGCCATGGACCTGGGCCGCTGCCGTCGCTGGGCGCTCACCAGTTCGGTCGTCGCGGACCTGGGCAACACGGCGCTCTTCGGTGCGTTCCACAACGGCGCCTGCCTCGTCGTGGCGGGCCCCGGCGACGTGAAGGATGCGCGCGCTTTCGCGGGCTTCATGCGCGAACGCCGGATCGACGCACTCAAGATGGTGCCCTCCCACCTGGAGGCCTTGCTCGAGGACGATGCACCGAAGCTGCCCGACACGCTGGTGCTGGGCGGCGAGGCCGCACCGCGCTCGCTCATCGAGCGCATCGCGCGGCTCGCACCGCAGACCGTGGTCTACAACCACTACGGCCCCACGGAAACGACGGTGGGTGTGATGGTGCATCGTGTGCCGGCAGAAGGCGCCTCGTCTTCGGTGCTGCCGCTGTCGCGCGTGCTGGCGAACAACCGCATCCATGTACTGGATGAGTCCCTGCGCGTGGTGCCGAGCGGTGCGCTGGGGGCGGTGTATGTCGGCGGTGCGCAGCTGTGCCGCGGCTATCTGAACCGGGAAGTGGAAGGCGCTTTCGTGGCCGATCCGTTCCAGCCGGGGCAAAAGCTCTACCGCACGGGCGACCTGGCCTGCGTGCTGCCCGAGGGCGGCATCCGCCTGGCAGGGCGGGCTGACGACCAGGTCAAGATCCGGGGTTTTCGTGTCGAGCCGGCCGAGGTGGAGGCGGTGTTGCTGTCGCAACCCGGCGTACGGCAGGCCGTGGTGCTGGCGGTGCCGGCCGGCGGAGGCGACACCGAACTCCGGGCCTTCGTCGTGGCAGACGAGTTGCTCGCATCGGAGGCCGACCGTTCGGCGCTGACCGGGCGGCTGGGCACGCTGCTGCCCGCGCACATGGTGCCCGCACGCTGCACCTTCGTTGCGGAGTTCGCGCGGCTGCCGAACGGAAAAATCGATCGCCAGTCGTTGCGGTCCGCAGCAAAGGTCGATGACCGGAAGCCGGTGGCAACGGCCCCGCGCGACGCACTCGAATCGGTGCTGGCGCAGTGCATGGCCGGCCTCGTTCAGCGCGACGTCATCGGCGTGGAAGACGACTTCTTCGAACTGGGCGGGCACTCGCTGCTCGTGATCAAGCTGGTGGCGCGCATCCGCAAGCTGCTGCGACTCGATATCGCGCCGGGGCTGGTGTTCGACCATCCCACCGTCGCCACGCTGGCGGCGGCGCTTCGCGCGCTGGAGGCGCAGGACGTCGAGCGAATGGAACTGCTGGCGCACACGCACGAGCAAGCTCGCCTCAAGGACTCAGGATCAGTTTGATATGCAGGATGGAACAGTGATGAACATCACCGATGCGGCGCAGCGGATTTCGACAGCAGACGAGTGGGCGGAGGAAGACGACGAAATCCGCCGTCGAGTGTCGAACGGCGACGAGGTGCCGTTGTCCCATGCGCAGGAGCAGCTCTGGTTCCTGCAGCGCCTGGAGCCGGGGCTGACGGCCTACAACCTGCCGAGGATGCTCCGCCTGCAGGGCCCGCTGGATGCGGATGCGCTCGAGCGGGCGTTCCAGGCCGTGATCGATCGCCACGGCATCCTGCGCACCCGCTTCTTCGAGAAAGACGGCGTGCCCATGCAGCAGATGGTGCGGGACGTGACGTTCGTGCTGGAGCGGTTCGATCTGTCCCTGGAGTCCGGGGTCGTGCGGCAGGCGCGTGTCGATGCGCTGGCGAGCGAGATGGCCCTGCACGTGTTCGACCTGGGCGCCGCGCCCGCACTGGTGGCGAGGTTGATCCGGCTGTCGGACGAAGAGCATGTGCTGACGGTCTGCCTGCATCACATCGTGTCGGATGCCTGGTCCAACCCCATCCTCGCGGCAGACCTCGCTTCGGCCTACCGCCTGGCATTGGCCGCGGGCGCGGCCGTGCGGCTGCCGGCCTTGCCGGTCCAGTACGCCGACTACGCACTGTGGCAGCGGGAACGCTTGCAGGGCGAGGCCCTGGCGACGCAGCTGAACTACTGGAACACCCATCTGGGTGCCGATGTGCCGCCGCTGGAACTGCCGTTGGACGGGGTTCGTTCCTCGCGGCAGACCTTCGACGGCGCCGTGCATCGCTTCGAGCTGGAGCCTGCACTGGCCGTGGCGTTGCAGAAGTTCTGCCGCACGGAAAAGTGCACGCCCTTCGTGGTCCTGCTCGCGACGTGGCAGATGCTGCTGGGCTGGTATAGCGGCCAGAACGACTTCGCCGTCGGCGTGGCCAATGCCGGTCGCCATCGCGACGAGGTGCGCGATCTGGTGGGGTTTTTCATCACGACCCAGGTGTTCCGGGCGCGGCTCGAGCCGCGCGCCACGCTGCTCGAAGTCTGCCGACGGGTGCGGCGCGATTCGTTGTCCGCGCTGGAGCATGCGGATCTTCCCCTCAAGGCGCTGCTGGCCAGCCGCAACGTGAAGCGCGACGCGTCGCGCAATCCGTTGTTCCAGGTGATGTTCGGCGTGCAGATGGGCGACAGCGCTGCCGGCCTCGCGTTCGGCGACGTGCGCACGGAGGAGATCGGTGCCCGCAATGCGAGCGCCAAGTTCGACCTGTCACTGGATTTCTTCATCGAACCGACGCGGGCGCACGCGCAGATCGAATACAACACGGGCCTTTTCGGCGAGGCGACGGTGGCGCGGCTGGCAGGCTGGTACGTGCGCCTGCTCGAGGCATTGACGGTCGATCCGGGGCAGGCCTTTTCGGGCGTCGATCTTTGCAGCGCGGCGGAGCGCGCGCAACTCGCGGCGTGGGGTGTGAACACGCAGCGCCATGAAAACGCGACACCGGTGCATCGGCTGATCGAAGGGCAAGCGCAACGAACCCCGGATGCGCCGGCCTTGAGCTTCGGCGAAGAGACGCTGAGCTACGCGCAGCTCAATGCGAGGGCGAACCGTCTCGCGCACCATCTGATTGGCCTTGGCGTAAGGCCAGAGGCGAAGGTGGGTATCGCGGTGGAGCGCTCCATCGAGATGGTGGTGGGGATCCTGGCGATCCTGAAGGCAGGCGGTGCGTACGTGCCGCTGGACCCGGACTACCCGGCGGAGCGGCTGGCCTACATGGTGGCCGACAGCGGCATCGGGCTGGTGTTGACGCAGAGCCATCTCACCGTGCCGGGCACCGAGGCCGTGCAGGTGCTGTCGTTCGACATGCTGGACGTTCGCGCCGAATCCGAGACAAATCCGCAGATTGCGTTGAGCGGCGAGAACCTCGCCTACGTCATCTACACCTCCGGCTCCACCGGAAAGCCGAAGGGCGCCGCCAACCGTCATGGCGCCTTGTACAACCGCCTTGCCTGGATGCAGCAAGCCTATGCACTCGGTGCGGACGACACCGTGCTGCAGAAGACTCCCTTCAGCTTCGACGTGTCGGTGTGGGAGTTTCTCTGGCCCTTGATGTTCGGCGCCCGCCTGGCGGTTGCCCTTCCGGGCGACCACCGCGACCCGGCACGCTTGCGAACTTTGATCGGGCAGCACCGGGTCACGATCCTGCACTTCGTGCCCTCGATGCTGCAGGCCTTCCTGGCCCACGAGGGCATCGAGGCTTGCACCAGTCTGCGGCGCATCGTGTGCAGTGGCGAGGCCCTGTCGGCCGAAGCACAGAACGAGGTGTTCAGGCGGCTGCCGCAGGCAGTGCTCTGCAACCTCTATGGCCCGACCGAGGCCGCGATCGACGTGACGCACTGGACCTGCCGGGATGACGGGCGGAGCCAGGTGCCGATCGGACGACCCATCAGCGACACCCAGGCGCATGTGCTGGATGCGGAGCTCAACCAGGTAGCTGCAGGAGCGGCTGGAGAGTTGTACCTGGGCGGGGTCAACCTTGCGCGCGGCTATCTCAACAGGGCGGCCCTTACCGCAGAGCGCTTTATTGCGACGGAAGATGGCGCCCGGCTGTACCGCACGGGCGACCTCGTTCGCTGGAATGCGGAGGGCCAACTGGAGTACCTGGGCCGCATCGATCACCAGGTGAAGGTGCGGGGCTTCCGCATCGAGCTGGGCGAGATCGAGGCGCAACTCCTGGCGCAGCCCGAAGTGCGCGAAGCGGTGGTGGTGGCACGAGATGCCGCAAGCGGAGCCCGACTGGTGGGCTACGTCTCCGCCCACGCCGGGCAGGCCATCGAGACAGCCGTGTTGCGTGAACGTCTTGCCGCGGCGCTGCCTGACTACATGGTGCCGGCGGCGCTGGTGGTGCTGGATACATTGCCGCTGAACGCCAATGGCAAGGTCGACCGCAAGGCGTTGCCGGCGCCGGAGTTCGGAGAGGCGCGGGCAGGCGAAGAGCCACAGGGGTTGGTGGAGGGCGCACTGGCCGCTATCTGGGGGCAGGTGCTGGGCGTGCCGCACGTGGGGCGCCACGACAACTTCTTCGAGCTCGGTGGCGATTCCCTTGTCGCGCTCAGGCTGCTGGCCAGGATCAACAAGTCGCGTGCGCTGGGCGTGAAGATCTCCCTGCAGGACCTGCTTCAGAAGCAGACGATCGCCAGGCTGGTTGCACAGCTGGACATCGGAGCGACTCCGCAGCCCGTCCAGTTGCTGAACGCGTATGCCGGGCCGGCAGAAGCGATGCCGCTCTTCTGCGTGCCGCCCGGGCTGCGCCATCCGGTCGACTATCGGCCGATGGCGCGCCACCTGGAAGACTCGCGTGCCGTCTACGGCCTGAGCTACACGGACGACATCACCGGGCTGGAGTCCATCGGGCAGATGGCCCGGTACTACGTCGATCTCATCCGCAAGACGCGGCCGCAGGGTGCCGTTGGCATCGTCGGCTGGTCACTGGGAGCGGTTGTTGCAGTGCATGTCGCCAGCCTGCTGGAGCAGGAGGGCGTGGACGTCGCCTTCCTCGGCATGGTCGACAGTTTCCTGCTGGACGAGAGCTTCGATCCGGACGGCTGGTATCAGGACTTCCGCGATTTCGTTCTGGACACCGCGAACGGCAGCATGGGCCGCGAAGCCGTCGACGCAATGCTCGACAGGTTCGAACCGATCCGCTCAGCATCGGACGAGACCGTGCGCGACGCTGTCGAAGAAATCGTGGCCGCGGCCGGCATGAGCATGAAGACGGCCGACATCGTCCAGGGGATCGTCGCAACCAGGCGCATGAACGCGATCACGGAAAAGATCGCCGCGTTCCCGCGTCTGAACGTGGCGCCGCATTTCTGGTGGAAGAAGGGAAGAGCGGCTGCGGAGAAGGCCGCGCTCCTGTCGCAGTTCGACGGCGAAGCGCGTGCTTCAGTCGAAGTGGATGCCGACCATCAGGGCATCGTGCGCCACGCTGCGATGTTGAGCCATCTGCATGCGGCCATGTGCGATGCGCAGGACAGGGAGACAGCAGGCGCGCGCTGATGGATGGCCTGCCCCCCGCATTCACGCGGGGGGCGAGGCTGATCGATCAGAACTTGTACCGGGCGGTCAGGGTCGCCGCGCGAAGGGTGCCCTGGTAGCACTCGCCGTGGTAGCAGATCGAGTTGTACTTCTTGTTCGCCAGGTTGGAGACGTTGAGCGCGAAGCGCCACGGGCCGGTTTCGTAGTGCACGGCCGCATCGACGAGCGTCACGCCGCGTTCGAACGTGGTGTTGTACTCGTCGTTCTGGCGCTTGCCGATGTAGCGCACGCCGCCGCCGAAGCCCAGGCCGTTGCCCAGGGTGTAGTCGAGCCACACCGATGCGGACTGCTTGGGCACGAGCGGCGGGATCTTGCCGACTTCGTCCGGATCGGCGCTGGCGAGCACCTTCATGTCCAGCCAGGTGTAGGCAGCAGCGATGTTCAGGCCCGGTGCGAGTTCGCCCTTGGCTTCCAGCTCGATGCCGCGTGAGCGCTGCTTGCCGATCTGGCGCCCCTCGGAGGTTGCCGGGTCGTAGGTGACCACGTTGGTCTTGCGCAGGTCGAAGGCCGCGGCGGTGAACAGGGTGCGCGTGCCTTCGGGCTGGAACTTGACGCCGACCTCGACCTGCTTGCCGCGGCTGGGATCGAAGGGCTGGTTGTTCGCGTCGACGCCGCTGTTGGGCAGGAAGGACGTGGTGTAGCTCATGTAGGGCGCCCAGCCATTGCCGAGCAGGTAGCTAAGGCCTGCCCGGCCGCTGAACGCACTGTCCGACTTCCGGGTGAAGGTCTCGCTCAGGTAGTTGCTGGTGCTCTGGCGTACCTGATCCTGGCGGCCGCCGACGGTGAAGACCCATTTGTCGCCGAACTTGATCTGGTCCTGGGCGTAGATGCCGATCTGGCGCGTCGACTGCGACAGGTCGGTCACCGGGATGGTGGGCGTTGCCACGGCCTGGCCGTAGACGGGTGCTAGCACGTCGAGGTCCGGTGCCGCGCCGCGGAAACGCCGCTGCTTGCCGTTCTGGTCGGTGTAGTCGAAACCGAGCAGCACCGTGTGCTGGACGGAGCCGTACTGCAGCTTGCCCTGCACGTTGGTGTCGAGCGTTGCCAGGTTCACGGGGTCGTTCCAGCTTCTGGCAACGCGGGAGAGCGTGCGCTGGTCATCGCCGAGCGAGCCGGCCCAGACTGCTCGCCTGTTCAAGTCGATCCTGCTGTAGCGGAAGTTCTGGCGGAGGGTCCAGGTGTCGTTCAGGGCCGTTTCGAAGCGGTAGCCGATGGCGGCCTGTTTCTGCTTGAGCTGGCCGAAGCTGTAGTCGCCCACCTTCACGGGGTAGAGAACGTAGTCCTGGGTGAGGTAGTACGGGTCTTCAGACGTGTTGTTCTTGAGGTACTCCGCAAAGACGGTCAACGAGGTCGTTGCATTGGGCTGCCAGCGCACGGAAGGCGCGATGTAGGTGCGCGTGTGGTTCAGCTTGTGACCGTCGGGGTATCTGTCCTGGTCGTTGCTGTCGAGGCCTACGCCAACCAGGCGATAGCTCAGGTCGGTGTTGTTGCCGATCTTGTCGCCGAGGTCGAACGCCAGTTGCTTGCGTTGGTAGCTCCCGTACTGGAGTTCGATTTCGCGGCTCTTCTCCCCGGTCGGCTCCTTGCTCACGCGGTTGACGATGCCGCCTGCGTCGCCCTGGCCGAACACCATCGACGACGGGCCGCGCAATACCTCCACGCGCTCCAGCCCATACGGTTCGCTCAGGTAGTAGGTGGGGCCGAACGCCGGCTGGGCGAGCCCGTCCCGATAGACGCCGTTGGCGGAAGTGCTGAAGCCCCGCAGCAGGATGTATTCCCAGCCACGGTTGTCGGGGCCGTACGTGTTCGTCGTGACGCCAGGCGTGTAGCGAATGGCCTCCATGACGTCCTGTGCGCCGCGCGCCTCCATTTCATTGCGGCCGATGATGGAGATCGACTGCGGCACCTCGAGCACCGGCGTGTCGGTCTTGGTGGCCGTGCTGCTGCGGCGGGCCACGTAGCCGGTGACCGGGCCGGTGGGCGATTCGTCGGCGTTGGCCACCACCTGCACCGCGGGCAGAGTGCCCTGGGAGCTGGCAAGGTCGGCGGTGCGGCGGATCGTGAAGCTGCCGTTGGCGGCACGCGTCGCTTCGAGCGAGGTGCCGGCGAGCATCTGGCCCAGGGCCTGGTCGACCGTGAGCCTGCCTTGGACGGCGCGCGAGTTCGTGCCCGCGACCACCTCGCCAGCAGCAAACACCTGCACGCTGGTCTGGCGCGAGAGCTCGTTGAGCGCTGCACCGAGTGCCTGCGACGGCACTTTCACGTCGAACACCTGCGCCACGGCCTGGCCGGAAGCCTGCGCTTGCGCTGAAGCCAGTGGGGCCCAGACGGTGAGAACGGAACCGAACGCCGCGGCAAGCGCGGCATTCAGCAGATGTTGACGAGGCAGGGGACGCATAAAAGAACAACTCCAGTTTTTTGAATTACGACGCATTCACATTCAGGTGCGGATGCCGGCCCAACTTCCGGTCTCTGGCGCATCTATGAGTAAGACGTTCGAACTCATCAAACAGAGACACTCTCCCTGCACAAATCTTTAGTACGCCGGGGTGCGGCGCCGGAATTTCAGTTCTGGACGGCCTCGGGTTCCGGCCGGAGATGCACTGCCGCGCCGGCCGGGGTGGCCAGCAGGGCGCTGCCGATTTCGCCGGTTCTGACCGAGGTGACGGACAGCAGGGTGTCGCTCAGGCCGTGCGAATCCTCGCAGGCGCCCTGCAGGTAGATGGCCGGATGGAAGTTGGGCGTGGCCAGCACGCGGTAGTGCCGGTCGACCTCGTAGCTGCCGAGATAGCCCGCCAGCGGCGCGAGCAGAGCCTTGTGGTGCTCCCGCACATAGCCGGTGGCGAGCACCACGGCGTCGTAGCGCACGGTGTGCTCGCGCAGGGCGTTCTGGTCCCACAGCGTGAGGTGCACGCCCTGGTCGTCGGCCGTGACGTTGCGGATGTCGTGCCGGCGCAGGAAGCGCAGGCGGTTGCCGCCGGTCACTCGCTGTTGGTAGAAGGCCTTGTAGATCTGCTGGATCAGTTCCAGGTCGGCCACCGCATAGTTGGTGTGCCAGAACTCGTCAAGCAGCGCGGCGCGTTCCTCATCGGAGCGGCTGAAGGTGTAGTCGGTGAACTCGGCGTTGAAGATCTCGTTCACGAAGGGGCTGTCGTCGGCCGGGCGGATCGAGCGCGAGCGCGTGACGAGGTCGACCTGCGGCGCGCCGGGCCGGCCCTGCAGGTCCATGAAGATCTCGGCCGCGCTCTGCCCCGCACCCACCACGGCGATGCGGCGGGCGTCCGGCAGCTGTGCGATGTCCTGCAGGTAGCTGCTCGAATGAAAGACGCGCGGGTCGTTGCGGAGTGCGCGAAAGCCGTCGGGGATGTTCGCCATGCCGCCGATGCTGACCACGAGATTGCGCGCGAGCCGCTCGACCAGCTTGCCCGCATGGTTGCGCGAGCGCACGCGCAGCAGGGCCACCTCGCCGCCCTTTTCTTCGGGCAGCACCTCGAATACCTCTTCGCCGTAGGCGCAGGCGTCTTCGAACTGCTCGGCGGCCCACGAGAGGTAGTCGTTGAACTCGTGGCGACTGGGGAAGAAGCTCTTCAGGTTGGCGAAGTCGGTCAACCGGCCTTTTTCGTGCAGGTAGTTGATGAAGGTGAAGCGGCTGGTCGGGTTGCGCAGCGTCGCCAGGTCCTTCAGGAAGGAGATCTGCATGTGCGCGTGGTCCAGCAGCATGTGCGGGTGCCAGGCGAAGCTCAGTTGCTTCTCGATGAACAGCGCATCGAGCGGGCGGCCGGCATGGCGCTTTTCGTCGAGGGCGATGGCCAGGGCGATGTTGGACGGGCCGAACCCGATCCCGACCAGATCATGGACGTGTGGCATTGAAATCAACTCCTGTGGTGGAGGGCGGCGCGCCGCATGCGGCAGCCCACCCTGGGCCGTGTGTAAGAAGACGCTCGGCGGCGCGGGATGTTCACGCTTCCACGGTCTCGGCCATCAGGGCCAGGCCCTGGTGGAGCGCCGGAAAGAGGCTGCGGTTGAAGTTGTTCCAGCGCAGCTCGAGGATGGTGTCCGCGGGGTCGATGTCGGTGCCCAGCACGTCGAAGATGACTTCGCCCGAATCGATGCCGGTGTCCACGTAGTGGAAGGAGGCGCCGGTCTTCAGCACCGGCTCGATCGCGACCGTCTCGCGCGTGCGCCAGTCGACCACCCGCTGGCCCTTGGCGCCGTACAGCGCGTCGAGCGTGGCCCAGGCGCCGCGGCGCTCGAACGGCGACTCCAGGCGCGTGATGCCCGGATGGATGTTCACGATCCGGCGGAAGAAGGGACTTTCGGGGCGCGCCAGCTGGTCGAGGATCACCAGCAGGCCGTCGAGCACGACAAGGTCGGCCTCCAGCGCGGTGAGCCGCTCGAGCAGGCGCTGCTCGAACTCCTTCTTTCCGGCTGCGCGCTCGGCGGCCGCGTCCAGCGGCAGCCGCCGGTAGGTCGACGGTACGTTGTGGAAGATGTCGTTGGCCCGGCGGCCCTGCACCTGCAGGTCGCCCGGGTAGATCCATTGGCGGGCCGGATCGAAGCCGAAGCCGTAGTCCTGCAGCGCCTGGCGGTCGCGCGGCGAGCCTTCGTCGTCGTCGAAGAGCACAGCCTCCAGCGAGTAGGCATCGCCCAGCGACGTGCGCTCGAGTGCCTCGGCCAGGTACTCCAGCGGGGACTTCATGTAGCGCTGCCCGCCCTTGTAGTCGATGTACTGGCCAGCCTTGTCGGCCGCCGCATTCCTCAGGGACATGATGTAGACGAGTTTTGCCTTGGACATGGATATGCGCTCGATGGATGGGTGGATGGAAGAAGTGATGACTTGATGACGTGATGGCGTTGTCAGCGGTGCGCCGGCGACAGCGGGCAAGCGCCGCAGTAGCCTTCGCGTGGCAACAGATGGAAGAGGCAGCACTGGCGGTGCAGCTTCACGGTCCGCTCGCGACCCTCGAGGCGCACGCGGATTTCGCGTTGCCGGCCGGGCAGGGGGTTGCTCCACGCCGGCCAGGCGGGGTTGTGCAGCAACTGCTGCCTGTCGCCGGCGATCGGCGGCGACCCGCCGGTCAACGCAAGCGCCTGGTCGAGCACCGGTTCGAGGTTGCGCGCCGCGTTGCCCCAGAGGATCTTGGCGGCGATGCCCGTCAGGCGGCACAGCGCAGAGAACAGCGGCTCCAGGTGCTGCCGCAGCAGCGCCGAGTAGCGCTCCTCGGCGGTCGCGCCGCGTTGCGGCTGGCCCAGCTCGCGGATGTGGAAGCTCAGTGGGTGGGCGTGCGGGCCGAGGCGCACCCAGACCTGGTCGGCGGCAACGGGAAATCCATGCTGCAGCACGCTGGCGGCGGCCGCGACCGGCGGCAGCAGCATGCCGAGGTAGTCCAGGCTCCAGGCCGAAGCCACCGCGCGCAGGTCCTTGCCCTCGACCCCCAGGTGCGACGCATGCAGACGCAGTACACGGCCCAGCAGTTCGGGCGAGTGCACCAGGTCGGCAACGCGCAGCGCGCCCGCGGGCGGCTGCGGCGCGCACTGCAGCGCCTCGCCGTGCGGCGCCAGGTTGCCCTGGAATAGGGGTTCCAGCATGGCGATCATGGCGTCGTCGCGAAAGAGGAGGCGCCGGCGGTGCGGCGGTTTGCAGGGGGCATGAAGCTAGGACGGATGGGCCGCGCAGGTGTTCATGCCGCGCGGCGTGAACATTTGCGCGGGCCACCCGTCAAGTGGGGTACAGGCGGTCCGTTGCCGCCCGCAGCCCTGTAGCCCAGTCGGCGCGGCAGGGGTGCATCCATCCGTTTCGCGTCCGGCGGCAGGGCTTGCCCATGCCGCCGGACCCCAGTCGCCCAAGGGCGGAAAGAGTTCTTGCATGACAACTGCCCCCGCTCCCGACGGCGAGTTCGCACGCCTGCTCAAGCCGTTCCTGCCGTGGATCCTGCTGTCGGCGGTCATGGGCATCGGCGCGGGCGCGGCCACGGTCGCGCTGCTGAGCACCATCAACCAGGTGCTCAACCGGCAGGGCGGCCTGTCCGGCGGCCTGCTGCTGACGTTCATCGGGCTGTGCGCGGTGGCGCTGTTCGGGCGCATGGTGTCCGATGTCTCGACCAACTTCGTCGGCCAGCGGGTGGTCGCGCAGGTCCGCAAGAGCCTGGCGCAGAAGATCCTTTCGGCGCCCATCGATGCGCTGGAGCGCTACCGCACCCATCGGCTGATGCCGGTGCTGTCGCAGGACGTGGACATGGTCAGCGACGTTGCGTTCGCGCTGTCCGCGACGCTGATCGCCTGCGTCACGGCGCTCGGCTGCCTGGCCTACCTGGCCTACCTGTCGCTGCCGCTGTTCGGTGTGCTGCTGGTGGCGCTGGCGATCGGCGCGACGGTGCAGGCCATGGCGCAGTTCCGCGGAGTGAGCGGTTTCTGGAAGGCGCGCGAACATGAAGACCAGCTGCACAAGGCCTACCGCGCGATCAGTGAGGGCGCCAAGGAGCTGCGCATGCACCGCGTGCGCCGCCAGCGCATGTTCGGCGGCCAGATCGAGCGCATCGTCGACAACATCCGCACGGTCAACGGGCGCGCGATCAACACCTTCGTCATTGCCGCCGCATTCGGTTCGGGCCTGTTCTTCCTGCTGATCGCGCTGATCCTGGGCTGGGCCTCGTTCCGCCCGACCGAGCCTGCGGTGCTCAGCGGCTTCGTGCTGGTGCTGCTGTTCCTCAAGGGGCCGATGGACCAGATCGCCGGTGCCTTGCCTGCCGTGGGGCGCGCGCGGGTCGCATTCCGGCGCATTGCCGACCTGTCGGCGCGCTTCGCCACGCCGGAGCCGCATCTGCACGTTGGCCATGCGGGCAGCGAGCTGAAGTTCGAGCACGAGATCGCGCTGCGCGGCGTGCGTTATGCCTTCGATGCGCCCGAGGGCGGCGAGGCCTTCGCGCTCGGGCCGATCGACCTGCGGCTTCGCCGCGGAGAGATGGTGTTCGTGGTGGGCGACAACGGCTCCGGCAAGACCACGCTGATCAAGCTGCTGCTCGGCCTGTACGCGCCGCACGAAGGCGAGGTGGCAATCGACGGCACCCCGGTGGGCCCCGAGCGCCGCGACGACTACCGCCAGCTCTTCACCACGGTGTTTTCCGACTTCTACCTGTTCGAGGACCTCGCAGCCGGCCCGGACGAAGAGCAGGGCGAGGCCAGCATGCAGGTGCTGCCGCAGCGCGCCTTGCCCTACCTGGAGCGCCTGGAAATCGCACACAAGGTGAGCCTGAAGAACGGTGCGTTCACCACCACGGACCTGTCGACCGGCCAGCGCAAGCGACTGGCGCTGGTGCACGCCTACCTCGAGGGGCGCCCGGTGCTGGTGTTCGACGAATGGGCCGCCGACCAGGACCCGACCTTCCGCCACCTGTTCTATACCGAGCTGTTGCCCGAGCTGCGTGCCAAGGGGCACCTGCTGGTGGTGATCTCGCACGACGACCGCTACTTCCACCTGGCCGACCGCATCATCACCATGAGCGCCGGCCGCATCGCGGACGACCGGCCTCGCGCCCACCTGGAGAGTCTTGCTGCATGACCGACGGCCCGCAAACCAACGATACGCAGCGGCCGGTGTTCATGTCGCAACTGCGGGCGGCGCGAATCCGGCCGTCCGTGGTCCGGCTGTGCGTGCTCCAGACGCTGGCGGACGCGGGCAGCGAATGGCAGCGCGGTGAAGAAGTCTTTCGCCGCATGCTGCTGCGCGGCACCTCGGCCAGCCTGACCACGGTCTACCGCATCCTCAAGGAGTTCGAACATTCGGGGCTTGTCGAGCGCGAATGGGCGCGCAGCCGCGGTGGTGCGCTGGCGGTGTTCCGCTACGCCGCGCCCGGTGCGGATGCCGACGCCTTGAGCGTGCGCATGCGCTGCAACGGATGCGGCACGTTCACCGAGGTGCAGGACCGCGAGCTTCACGAGGCGCTGGTGCGCGTGGCCCAGAGCAAGGGCCTGCCGCTGGCGGGCACCTTCGACGTGCAGATCCATGGCTCCTGTTCGTCCTGCGAGCACCGGTCCGCGGGGGAATCGTCGAGCGAGCACCAGTCGTCGCGCGAGCACGGCAGGATGCTGCCGCTCGTGGGCTTCAGGGCTCGCCCGCGCGCGCAGCGCCTTGCCGCTTGACGAGGAGCCGGCGTGAGTGATGTGCGTCAAGGCGCCTGGCGTCGCCGTGCGGTCGCCGCGGTGCTCGTGTCCCTTTGCGCGGCGGCCGGCGCGGGGTTGCTCTGGGGAAGGGGCGAGCCGATGGACGTCGACTCCGTGCCGGTCGCGCGCGGCACCATCGAGTCCAGCGTCTCGGCACTCGGGGTGCTGCAGCCGCGGCACTACGTGGACGTGGGCGCGCAGGTCTCCGGGCAGATCCTTCGGCTGCACGTGCAGCCGGGCGACGTCGTCAAGCGGGGGCAGTTGCTGGTGGAGATCGATCCCAGCGTGCAGCGGGCCACGGTCGATGCGGGCCGAGCCTCGCTGGCGGGGCTGCGCGCGCAGCGCGACGACCAGCAGGCCCAGCACGTGCTGGCGCAGCAGCAGCATGCGAGACAACGCCAGATGGCTGCCGACGGCGCCACGCGGGACGAGGACGTGCAGGCCGCGCAAGCCGCGCTGGCGTCGGCCGGTGCGCGCGTAAGACAGCTCGAGGCGCAGATCGCACAGACCCAGGCGACGCTGAAGGCCGACGAGGCCCGCCTCGGCTACACCAGCATCTACGCGCCGATGTCCGGCACCGTCGTGTCGGTGGAGGCGCGCGAGGGCCAGACGCTGAACGCGACCTACCAGACGCCCAATGTGCTGCGCATCGCAGACCTGTCTTCGATGACGGTGTGGTCGGAGGTTTCCGAGGCCGACGTGCGGCGCATCAAGACCGGCATGCCGGTCTACTTCACCACGCTCGGTGAGAGCCAGCGCCGTTGGCAGGGTCACGTGCGGCAGCTGCTGCCCGCGCCGCCGGTGCCCGAGAGCAAGACGGGCAGCGACAGCAGCGCCAAGCCTTCCGCCGCGGCGAGCAAGGTGGTGGTCTACACGGCGCTGTTCGATGTCGACAACGCCGACGGCGAGCTCATGCCGCAGATGACGGCCAAGGTCGCCTTCGTCGAGTACGCCGAAAAAGACGCGCTTTCGGTGCCGCTCGCCGCGCTGGTGCCGGTGGCCGGCAGCAGCGACCGCTTCACGGCGCGCGTGCTTCGCCCCGATGGCAAGGTCGAGGTCCGGCAGCTGCGCATCGGCGTACGCAACCGGCTCGCTGCGCAGGTGCTGGAAGGCGCGCAGGCCGGGGACCGCATCGTCATCGCCGCCAGGGCTCCGAAGCCATGACGACCGCGGCGCGTGCGCCGGGCGATGCGCCGCGGCCGCTGATCGAACTGCAGGACATTCGCAAGTCGTACGGCGGGCGCGGTGGCCGGGGCGGCAAGGAAGCAGGGGCGGGCAGCCCGGCAACGACCGTGCTGCATGGCATCTCGTTGCGCCTGTACGCGGGCGAGTTCGTGGCCGTCGTCGGTGCTTCGGGCTCCGGCAAGTCCACGCTGATGCACATCCTGGGTTGCCTCGATCGGCCGAGCGCCGGGCGCTACCTGTTCGACGGCCAGGACGTGGCCAGCTTCGATGCCGACGCGCTCGCCTGGCTGCGCCGCGAGGCCTTCGGTTTCGTGTTCCAGGGCTACCACCTGGTGCCCAGCGAGTCGGCGCGCGAGAACACGGAAATTCCCGCGCTCTATGCCGGCATGCCGGAGGCCGAGCGGCGTGCGCGCGCCACCGCACTGCTCGAACGGCTGGACATGGGCGCGCGGCTCGACCATCGCCCGCACCAGCTGTCGGGCGGGCAGCAGCAGCGCGTGGCGATCGCGCGTGCGCTGATGAACGGCGGGCGCATCATCCTGGCCGACGAGCCCACCGGCGCGCTCGACAGCAAGAGCGGCGCCGAAGTGATGGCGCTGCTGCACGAACTGGCGGATGCGGGCCACACCATCATCCTCATCACGCACGACCGCTCGGTGGCCGCGCAGGCGCGGCGGATCATCGAGATTCGGGACGGGCGCATCGTGGCGGACTCGGGTGAGCACACAGGCGAAGGCGCGGCGGCAATCGCTGCCGCGCCTTCGCCGGTCTTCAGTCGCCCATCGGTCACTGGCGGCGCCTCGCTGCCTGCCGACATTCGCGAGGCGACACGGGCCGCGTGGCGCGTGATGTGGAGCAACCGGTTCCGCACCGGGCTCACGCTGCTGGGCATCGTGATCGGCGTGGCCTCGGTCATCGTGATGCTGGCGGTCGGCGGCGGCTCGCAGCGGAAAGTGATGGCGCAGTTCGAGACCTTCGGCACCCGCACCATGTTCGTTTCCGTGCAGCTCGCCAGCCTGCGCAATCCGAGCGCGCCGCTCACGCTGGACGACGCGCTGGCCGTTCGCGCGCTGCCCAATGTCGAAGGCGTCGCGCCCTACATCGAAGACAGGGTGGTCGTGCGCCGCGGCAATATCGACCACCTCACCGAGGGCGGCGGTGCCACGGTCGATTTCTCGCGAGTGCTCGGCTGGGGCGTGAGTCGGGGAGTGATGTTCGACGCCGAGGACGAACGGCGCATCGCCAAGGTCGCGGTGATCGGCGAAACGGTGCGCCAGCGCCTGTTCGCCGACGGGCAGGACCCCGTCGGACAGGACATCCTGGTGGACAAGGTGCCGTTCCAGGTCGTCGGCGTGCTGGCGTCGAAGGGCGCCACCAACGGCGAGGACCAGGACGACCGGGTGGTTGTGCCGCTGTCTTCCGCGGCCACGCGCGTCTACGGCCATCCCCACCCGACGTGGCTTGCAGTGCAGGTGCGCGACATCGACAAGGCGCAGGAAACGGCCACCGCCATCGAGGCGCAGCTCGAACGCCAGCAGGCCGGGCGCCACGTGCTGATATGGAACCGCGTCGAGGCGCTGCGCGTGCAGACCGAAACCGCGCGCGCCATGACGCTGATGCTGGGGCTGATCGCCATCGTGTCGCTGATCGTGGGCGGCATCGGCGTGATGAACGTGATGCTCATGACGGTGCGCGAGCGCACGCGCGAAATCGGCATCCGCGTGGCGACGGGCGCGCGCCAGCGGGACATCCTGCGGCAGTTCATGACCGAGGCGGTGCTGGTGACGTCGGTGGGCGGCACCGTGGGCGTTGTTGCCGGGCTGGGCATCGTCGTGGGGCTGATGCTGGCCGGCGTGCCGGTGCTGTTCTCGCTGGCGGCGAGCGTGGGCGCCTTCGGCTGCGCGGTGCTGACGGGCGTGATCTTCGGGTTCATGCCGGCGCGCAACGCTGCGCGGCTGGACCCCGTGGTGGCGCTGGCGGGGGAATGACGGTGTTGCTGCGAACGCGCTCTGGATGCGGCTGGTGGGCGGCTTTGTTGTGCGCGGCGCTGTCGTCGGGCTGCGCGCTGCATGGCGATCGCGCCGGGCGCGCGGTGGAGCTTCCCTCCGCATGGCGACATGCGCAGGCTCGCGTCGACACGGGGCCGGTCGATGCGCAGTGGTGGCGCAGTTTCGGCAGCACGGAACTCGACACGCTGATTGCGCGCGCGCAATCGCAAAGCAACGATCTCGCAGCCGCTGTCGCGCGGATGCGGCAGGCCGACGCGCGGGCGCGCATCGCCGGCGCGGCGCTGCGGCCGCAGGTGACGGGCACTCTCGGCGTCAGTCGCGAGGGCCGCCTGGGCGGCAATGCAACGGTTGCCGGCAGCACTTATGCGGCGGGTTTTGCCGCCAGCTATGAACTCGACCTGTGGGGCCGGGACGCCGCGCTGCGCGACGAAGCGCTGCAGGGCTTGCGCGCAAGCGCCTTCGACCGCGACACGGTGCGGCTCACCGTGACGGCCGATGTCGCCGCCACCTGGCTGCTGGCGCTGGCCCTGCGCGAACGCGCCGAAATTGCGGCACGCAACCTCGACAACGCGCACCGCGTGCTGGCGCTGGTGGAGGCCCGTAGCCGCGCCGGCGCGGTGTCGCCGCTGGATCTTGCACAGCAGCGCGGTCTGGTGGCCGCGCAGCAACGTGCGCTCGCAGCGCTGCATCAGCAGGCGGGCGACACCGAGACCGCGCTGGCGTTGCTGCTGGGCACTGCGGCGCCGGCGTTCGAACTGCGGGGGCCGCGGCTCGATGCGCTTCAGGTTCCCGTCGTTGGCGCGGGCGCGCCTTCTGCATTGCTGGTGCGGCGCCCGGACATCGCACGCGCGGAGGCGCATCTGGCTGCGGCCGATGCCAACGTGCTGGCGGCGCGCGCCGCACTGCTGCCGACCGTCTCCCTGAGCGCCACGGTAGGCACCGGAGATAGCCGCTTCGGCAGGCTCTTCGACAACCCGCTCTACAGCCTGGCTGCCGGCCTGACCGCGCCGGTTTTCGACGGTGGGCGCCTGGCGGGCGGCCAGCACCTGGCCGAGGCGAGGCGCGAAGAATTGCTGGCCGCCTACCGAGGCGCGATCGTCGGTGCGTTCGCGGATGCGGAGACTGCGCTGAACGGCGTGTCGGCCATCGATGCGCAGGCAACGGCGCAAGGCGCCGAACTGGCCGAGGCGCGCCGCGCGGCAGATCTGTCGGAGGCCCGCTACCGTGCGGGCGCCGAGACACTGCTGACCTTGCTCGACGCGCAGCGCACCCTCTACACCGCGCAGGACCTGGCGGTCCAGTTGCGCATGGCGCGCTTGCAGGCACGGGTCTCGCTCTACCGTGCAATGGGCGGCGGATGGCGGCAGGCCCGGTGCGCGGATGCCGCACCCGCCGCAGTCGAAGGACATGCCGAATGCGTTTGACGCTCGTGGCCCTGCATCGCCGGGCCGGCCTCCTTGAACATTCGGGGCCGCGGATCGTCTTTTTCTCTAGACGCCTGCGCGCCGGCATTTTCCGGTGCGCATCGGCCTCGACGGTCATCCCCCTGAATCAACAACACAGCGCCTGGAGTAGCAGTGGCCCCGCAAAACCATCCGGAGGCACCGTCCGCCGAGGAGACCGCATGGCGTCTCTACATGGACCTCCGAGAGAATCCATGCCGCACGGGCGCGTTGAAGCTGACGCACTGGCTGCGGGAAGACCAGGCGCATCCGCCCGCATTCGACCGCGCCCTGCGCCTCTGGGCACTGGCGGGCGCCGCTCTGGTCGTCAGCCGCCGCAGGAATTTTCATCCGCCCACGGGCGGGCTCGAATGAGGCGCGCCGGGTTGGCCGCGCACTGCCTCGTGCCCGATGAATGCGTCCGCACCGCGGCGTCGCTTTTCGCTTGCATGCACGCCTCGCCGACCCTGCAGAACACGGAGGAACTGGCCCGGTGGCTCGGGAAAGACCCCCGGCACCTGCGCGCGCTCGACATCGCGCTGGCGGAGTGGGGCCTGGTGCAGTCCGGCCACCCCGTGGGGAATGTGCGCGGCGCCTGACGCGGCGAAGGATTCAGCGCGTTCGCAGGGTCACGCTGCCGTCCGGCTGCGGTTCGGCGGCCAGAGGCAGGATCGTCGGCAGGGCGGCCACGAGGCCGTCGGAATCGTTGGTGCGGAAACGGCCCGACAGCCGCATCGCGTCGACGCGCGAACTCGTGCTGACGATGGGCCGTGCGCGATAGCTGTTGACCGCGGCCAGAGCGTCGCCGAGCGGTGTGTTCTCGAAGACGAGCCAGCCATTGCGCCACGCAGACAGGGCTGCCGTGTCGGTTTGCCGCACTGCGGCGGCACGGCCGTCGTCGATTTCAAGCAGCTCGCCCATGCGCAGGTCGATCACTTCCGTCTCTGCGCCAGTGGACCCGTCGCGCGGCGGCATGTGCACGCGCACATGGCCATGCTCCACGCCCACGGTGATCGGGCCGCCACGGTCGCGCACGGTGAACGCGGTGCCGACCACTTCGATGGTGGCGCCGCGCGTGCGGACCCTGAAAGGGCGGTCTGCATCGCGCGCCACCTCGAAGCGCACTTCGCCGTGCGCCATGTCGACGGCGCGGTGCTGGCGATAGAGCGCCACGTCGATCGCACTCTGCGGTGCCAGGTCGAGCTGGCTGCCGGGCGCGCCGCTGCGGCCGTCGGTCAGCGTCACCTTCAGCATCTGCGCGGTACGGGTTTCGTAAGCTGCGCGAAACACGGGTTGCTGCCAGTACCACTGCACGCCCCGGCCCGCGACCAGGCCGGTGCCCAGCAAGGCGGCGACCGAAAGCAGCATCTTGCGGCGCTGCTGCCGGTGCGTCGATGCGGCGGCAGTGGCGGCCGCGTTGGCCATCAGCGCGGCGTCGGGTTCGTCGAAGTGCGCGCGCAAGTCGTTCGCCATGCCGCCGAGTGCGTCCCAGCGCTCGCGTGCCTCCTGCACGGCCGCCGCATGTTCCGCCGATTTGCCGCGCCACTGGTTGAGCAACGCGCGGGCGCGGCCCGCGGCCTCGCCGGGTGCGATCTCTCCTTCGACGATCAGCGCGAGCGCGCGCTCGATCAGCCGTTCGCGCGGAGGAGCGCTTGCCGCCATGCTGTCGCCGTTCACGAGAAGTCTTCGGCCAGCGCCGCGTCGAAGCCCGGCCGGCTCAGCACGACCTGCGGCTCGATCAGCTCCGAGCGCAGCTCGGCGAACACGCGCGAGCAATCGATGGTGGCGCGCAGCAGGTGCTTGGCCACGGCCATCTCGGTGATGTTCAGCCGCTGCGCAATTTCAGCGCGCGTGTGGCCGTAGGCGCGGAACAACAGGAATACCTCGCGCCGGCGCGGCGGCAGTTGTTCCATGGTTTCGACCACCCGCGCCAGCACCCGTTGCTGGGCCACGACGTATTCGCTGGACTGGGCCGTCTGGTGCGTGCCGATGCCCGCATGCGTGCTGACCCATTCCTGCGCGACCTTGCGCCGGCGTGCATCGTCGACGCACAGGTTGCGCGCCACGCGAAACAGCAGGGCGCGGGGCGATTCGATGGAATAGGCGGCGTCCTGCAGATCGGGCAGTGCATCGCCGCGATTGCCGCCGCGCGTCTTGAGCGACGCCGCATAGACCCGCTCGAAGCTGGACTGCGCGATGTCGGCCGCGTAGTGCGGATCTCTCAGGTCGCGAGTGAGCTGTCGGCGCAAGTCCGCGTAGTGAGCTACCAGTTCCTGAACGAGGTCGCGCATCCGGCCGCCTTCTCGCAAGCATCGACGATGGACCCCGGGGCCGCTTGCCAGAACGCACCGACGGATTCGCCTCGACTTCCGCATGGGAAGAGGCGAGCTGGCCGCAGAAGCATTTGGTTTTGAAAATCCCCGGGAAGGGTGAATAAGAACTATTCTTATTGGAGTGTATCACTGAATTGTTAGCCGAAGACATGACTGTGGCGCGTCGCGGACGACCCGCCTTTGCCACTTTTGCCAATGGCTGTCGAAACTAACTTGTCAGGTTCTCGCGGCGTTGCCGCATCCACTTACTGTCCAGAGAGTTCCTTCTTATGTCTTCTTCCCGTTTCGCGGCGCCTTCGCCTGATGCCCCCCAACCCGGGCTGATCGAACGCACGTTCACCCGCCTGTTCCTGCGTCCGGTGCGTGTCATTGCGGCCACCAGCCTGTCGACGCACTTCCGGTTCATCGACCTCGAAGGCGCGGCTTTCGAAGGCCATCGCTGGTCGCCTGGCCAGAAGCTCCAGATCAAGGCCGGCGGCACATTCGAGGCGCGCACCTACACCCCCGCGTCCTTGGATGTGGCGCGCGGCGTCATGCGCATCGTGGCGTTTGCGCACGGCGAGGGGCCGGGCAGCGAATGGGTGCGCCGCACCCGGCCCGGCGACGAACAGCAGGTGTTCGGGCCGCGCCGCTCGCTGGAACTCGAGCCGCTGCCGGCGTCGACGATCGTCTTCGGCGACGAGACCTCCTTTGGCCTCGCGGCGTCGCTGTGCGGCAGGGATGCGCCCGGGCAGGGCGTTCGCGCCGTGTTCGAGGTGAACGCCGTCGCCGAATCGCGTCAGGTGCTGGATGCGCTGGGCGTCCAGCCGCTCGCGCTGATGGAGCGCCGCGCCGACGATTCGCATATCGGCGAGCTGCTGGCCGCGATGGTGCCGCCCATGGACGGCAGCACCCACTATGTGCTGACCGGCAAGGCCGCGTCGATCCAGAAGGTGAGTCGGGCACTCAAGGCGCAGGGCGTCGAGGCGCGGCGCATCAAGGCCAAGGCCTACTGGGCACCGGGGAAGACCGGGCTCGATTGAACGCAGTCCGCAAGCGGGCCAGGCTAGACCCGGATCACGCGGCCCGGGTTGAGGATGTTCTTCGGATCGAGCCCGCGCTTGATCGCCCGCATCATCTCCAGCGCCACCGGCGACTTGTGCTTTTCCAGCTTGTCGACCTTGAGCGAGCCCACGCCATGCTCGGCCGAGAACGAGCCGCCGAACTTCTCGACCGCGTCGTACACCAGCGTGTTGATGCGCTCTTCCTCGTTCTTCAGGAACGCCTTGGTGTCGATATTCTCCGGCGCCTGCACGTTGTAGTGCAGGTTGCCGTCGCCCAGGTGGCCGAAGTTCACCAGCCGCACGCCGGCAATTTCACGCGCCAGCAGCGCATCGGTTTCTTGCACGAAGGCCGGGATGCGCGACACGGGAATCGAGATGTCGTGCTTGATGTTCAGGCCTTCCTCGGCCTGCGCGAGCGGAATGCTTTCGCGGATGTGCCACAGCTGGTGCGCCTGCGTGAGGTTCTCGGCTACCACCGCGTCGGTGACGCAGCCGTCTTCGAAGGCGGTTTCGAGCAGCGCCTCGAAGCGTGCGCGCGCATGGTCTTCGGATTCGCTGTCGGAGTTTTCCAGCAGCACGCAGTACGGCACGGCCTCATCCTTGATGAAGGGCACGCGCAGCTGCGGCATGTGCTTGTCGACCAGGCTCAGTGCAAACTTGCCCATCACCTCGAAGCCCGTGAGGCCCGAGCCCAGGTGCTTGTGCGCAAGGCCCAGCAGCGTGACCGCATGGTCGAGCGATGGCACCGCGGCCCAGGCCGTGAGCTGCGCGGCCGGCAGCGGGTAGAGCTTCATGGTCGCGGCGGTGATGATGCCGAGCGTGCCTTCGCTGCCGATGACGAGGTCGCGCAGGTCGTAGCCGGTGTTGTCCTTGCGCAGGCCGCTGGTGCCTTCCCAGATCTCGCCCTGCGGCGTGACCACTTCGAGGCCCAGGCACAGCTCGCGCGTGTTGCCATAGCGAACCACCTGCGTGCCGCCCGCGTTGGTCGCGAGGTTGCCGCCGATGGTGCAGCTGCCTTCGGCCGCGAGGCTCAGCGGGAAGAGGAAGCCGGCCTTCTCGGCGGTCTCCTGCAGCGTTTGAAGAATGCAGCCGGCCTCGACGGTCATCGTGAGGTTGGCGCCGTCGATGGTGCGGATCGCGTTCAGGCGCTGCAGGCTCAGCACCACCTGCGTGCCGCTCTCGTCCGGAATGGAGCCGACCGCCAGGCCAGTGTTGCCGCCCTGCGGAATGATGGCGGTGCCGGCGGCCGCACAGGCCTTCACCACGTCGGCCACCTGCTGCGTGCTGCCGGGCCGCACCACGGCCAGCGACTTGCCGCGCGCGCGCTTGCGCCAGTCCTGCTCGTAGGCAGTGAGGTCGCCCTCGTTCAGCACGTTCGCCGCGCCGACGATGGCGCGCAGTTGATCGATCAGGGAAGAAGAAGCAGCAGTGGTCATTGGGCGGAAGCCTCCAGTTGGCGGGCAGCGTTCTTGGCGTGGCGCAGGCGCAGCCGCACATGCCATGCGCAGGCCGCGAAGAGCACGAGGCACAGCAGCACCTCGACGAGCGCGAGCACCTGGCCCACGCCGTTGGTGTCGCTCCAGGCGCGCACCACGCCCTCGGTGAAATAGAGCCAGATCATCAGGCTGACCCAGCGGTAGGTGTACATGCGGTTCTTCCACAGACCCGCGAGCGGAATGACGAGCGGCAGCACCTTCAGCGCCAGCAGCGAGCCACCCGGGCGCAGCGGCGCCAGCCACAGCTCCCAGGCCAGGCCCAGCACGATGAGGCCGACGAGGCTGCCCACGGCGGCCCAGCGGGTCGCGCGAACGGAGGAGGGCGGGAGCGGAGTGTCGGACACGTTGGGCAGCGAAGGGAAGAGAGCGCCCGGCAGGCGGCCAGCGGCGACAAAAAGAGCGGATGGCATGATAGCCGCCATGAATCGCAGGCAACTCTGGAGGGATCTTTCGCGCTTTCCGTGGCGCAACACCGCAGCGGTGCTGGGCGAGCGTTTTCGCGAAGACCGGCTCGGCCTCACGGCCAGCAGCCTGACCTTCACCACCACCATCGCGATGGTGCCGTTCTTCACGGTGGCGCTGGCACTGTTCACCGTGTTCCCGATGTTCGCGAAGATGCAGGGCCGCCTGCAGCGCTGGCTCATCGAGAGCCTGATTCCCGACAACATCGCACGGCAAGTGCTGGGCTACCTGAACCAGTTCGCGAGCAAGGCCAGCGGGCTGGGCATCGCGGGCCTGATCGTGCTGCTGATCACCGCCATCGCGCTGATCCTCACCATCGACAAGACGCTCAACAACATCTGGCGCGTGCGCTCGCCGCGGCCGTTCGCGCAGCGGGTGCTCATCTACTGGGCGGCCATCACGCTGGGGCCGATCATCCTTGCGGTGAGCCTGTCGACCACTTCGTACGTGGTCTCGGCCACCAGCGACGTGGTGGGGCGCGGCATGGTCAAGCTGTTCTTCGACACCTTCGAGTTCGCGCTGCTCGCGGTCGGCATGGCGTCGCTCTACCACTACGTGCCCAACACCAACGTGCGCTGGTCGCATGCATGGGCCGGCGGCATCTTCGTGGCGGCCGCCATCGAAATCGCCAAGCGCGTGCTGGCCTACTACCTGAGCCTGGTGCCGACCTATTCGGTGCTGTACGGCGCCTTTGCCACGGTGCCGATCCTGCTCGTGTGGATCTACGTGGCCTGGGTGATCGTGCTGCTCGGCGCGGTCATCGCGGCCTACTTGCCCAGCCTGCTCACGGGCGTGGCACGGCGCGGCGGCACCGCGGGCTGGCCCTTGCAGCTGGCAATGGAAGCGCTTCAGCACCTGGCCCGCGCGCAGGCCACGCCGGCCAAGGGCATGGGCGCGACCGAACTGGTCACGCGCATGCGGGTCGATGCGCTGCAACTGGCGCCGGTGCTCGAGACGCTGGTGGCGCTCGACTGGATCGCGCCGCTGGCGGAAGAGCCCGCCAACGAAGACCCGCGCTTCGTGCTGCTCGCGGACCCTTCGACGCCCATCGAGCCGCTGCTGAAAGAACTGCTGATGCCGCAGGCCGAGCCGCTCGAAGACCTGTGGCAGAAAGGCCCATTGCGCTCGCTGCGCCTGGGCGACGTGCTCCTGATCTAGATCTTCACCCGACCGAGCCAGATGTCGCGGTACATCGCCCAGTCGCCCATGAAGGAGTAGAGCGGCCGCTTGAACGAGGCCGGCTTGTTCTTCTCGAACCCGAAGTGCCCGACCCAGGCAAAGCCGTAGCCCGCCACCAGCCCGGCCAGCAGCCACAGCGGGTTGAGCGTGACCACCAGCGCCACCAGGCACAGCAGCGAAATGGTCGAGCCCGCGAAGTGCAGCCGCCTGCAGGTGAGGTTGGCGTGCTCGGTCAGGTAGAAGGGATAGAACTGCGCAAAGCTCTTGAATTGACGCGGATCGACGGCAGATCCTGGGGCAGTCGTGGTGTTCATCGTGCGAGTCTCCTGTGCCCCTGAAACCCGGTGGTCCCGGCGGATGAGGGCTTTGTCCATAATAGCCACGACCTTCCGGCCGCACCACCCCGGCCTTCCGATCACACCACCGACGCATCAGCCTTGAGCGCCCTTCCAAGCACCCCCGAATCCGTCGAGCCGGCCAGCAACGATGCGCCGTGGGTCGTGTGCCTTTGCGCCGAATGGTGCGGCACCTGCCGCGACTACCGGCCGCTGCTCGAAGAGGTGGCGCGCGCGCACCCGCAGTTCCGCTTTGCCTGGGTCGACATCGAGGACCACGCAGACATCGCCGACGCCTTCGACGTAGAGACTTTCCCGACCCTGCTGGTTGCGGGCGCCGACGGCACGCGCTTTCTGGGCCCGCTGCTGCCGCATGCCGAGACGCTGTCGCGCATGCTCTCTGCGCTGCAGCCGCCAAAGCCTTCGAGTTTGGACGTCGACCTGCTGCTCGCCGTGCTCAACAAGAAACCGACCGTCTTCACGGTCTGACCGGAAGCTCCGTCATGAAAATCCTGATCTTCGGCGCCACCGGCATGGTGGGGCAGGGTGTGCTGCGCGAGTGCCTTCTGGCGCCCGACGTCGAGAGCGTCGTCGCGGTCGGTCGCAATGCCACGGGGCAGCAGCATCCCAAGCTGCGCGACCTGGTCCACAAGGACATGTACGACTACAGCGCCATCGAGCCGCAGCTGCAGGGCTTCGACGCCTGCTTCTTCTGCCTCGGCGTGTCGTCGGTCGGCATGAAGGAGCCTGAGTACAAGCGCATCACCTACGACCTGACGCTGGCCGCCGCCACCGTGCTCGCGCGGCTCAACCCGGCCATGACTTTCACCTACGTGACGGGTGCCGGCACCGACAGCAGCGAGCGCGGCAGCAGCATGTGGGCGCGCGTGAAGGGCGCGACCGAAAACGCCTTGCTGCGCCTGCCGTTCAAGGCGGCCTACATGTTCCGCCCCGGCATGATCCAGCCGCTGCATGGCATTCGCTCGAAGACGCCGCTCTATGACGCTGCTATCGTCGTGCTCAGGCCCGTGCTCGGGCTGGCCCACAGCCTGTGGCCGAACAAGGTGACGACCACCGAGAAGATCGGTCGCGCCATGCTGGCCGTGGCGCGCAACGGCGCACCGAAGGTGCTGCTCGATCCGGCGGATATCAACGCGCTGGGCTGAAGAGCTTCTTCAGGCTGCCGCAGCCCGCGCGCGCCCCAGCTTGCGCCGGCCCGCGCTGGCGATCGCGCTCACCAGGTGCCGCACGAAGTCCTGCGCCAGCGGCGGCAGCGTGCGGCCTTCGAGCGCCAGCACCTGCAACTGCCGCTGCTGCAGCGGCGCTTCTGCAAAGGGCCGCGCCACCACCGTGCCCGCGTCGACCAGGTGCATCACCGTGAGAAGGCCCGACAGCATCACGTCGGGTGTGCGCAGCAAGGGCAGCAGCACTGAAGAGAAATTGCTCACGAACAGCGCGTGGTACTGCAGCCCCTGCAGGCTGCAGGCCTGGTCGAACAGCTGGCGCGCGGTCACGCCCCTGTCGCCCACGGCCAGCGGATAGCGCACCGCATCGGCCACCGACACCACGCGCTGGCGCGCCAGCGGATGGTCGGGGCGCAGCACCGCGTACACCGGCGCGGTGGCCGTGTGCTCGATCTTCAGGCCCGGCTCGGGCGCAACCACGTACTTGAGTGCGATGTCGGTCTCGCCGCGCGCCAGCAGCGCGCTCACGCCGTCGGGCGAGCCCACGTGCAGTTCGAGCTGGCAGCCCGGATTCGCCGTCTCGAAGCTGCGCATCACCAGCGGCATGAAATGCCCCGCGAAGCCCTCGGTGCAGGCCATGCGAATGCGCCGCGCGCGTTGCCCGCCAAGATCGCGTACCTGCTCGACCACCTGCTCGATGTCGAGCTGCGCATTGCGCAGGTGCGCGGCCAGCCGTTCGCCGGCGGCGGTGAGCGCCATGCCGCGCGCATGCCGCTCGAACAGCGGCGTGCCCAGGCTGTCTTCGAGCTTGGCGATCTGCCGGCTCACCGCCGAAGACGCCACGAACAGCCGCGCCGCCGCCTGGTTGACCGAGCCGCTGCGCGCCACTTCGAGGAAGTGGCGCATCGGGATGCTGAGAAGCGGGAGGGTCATGACGCCAGGGTGTTGCCTTCAAGGCAATGGTAGCTTGCCAAAACGATGCTGGAAGCATCGGCCTTCAGGCCTTGTACTTGCTGCACCCGATGGACAGACAGACAAGGAAGCCCTTCATGCAACGCACAGACAGCCTGGCCGCTGCCGCCGCCTACTTCGACGGGGGCGGCTTCTTCGCCGACCTCCAGCGCCGCATCGCCTTTCGCACCGAGAGCGACACCGGCGCCGCAACGCCCGCGCTGGAGGCCTACCTGCGCGAAGAATTGATGCCGCCGCTCGCGGCGCTCGGCTTCGCCTGCGAGGTGGTCGCCAACCCGGTGCCCGGCGGTGGGCCGTTCCTCATCGCGCGCCGCGTCGAAGACCCGGCCCTGCCCACGGTAATGACCTACGGCCACGGCGACGTGGTCAGCGGGCAGGACGCGCACTGGGAAGAGGGCCTCGCCCCGTGGGCGCTGACCGTGCGCGGCGAGCGCTGGTACGGGCGCGGCACCGCCGACAACAAGGGCCAGCACAGCATCAACCTCGGCGGGCTTGCTGCCGTGCTAGAGGCGCGCGGCGGGCGCCTGGGCTACAACATGACGTGGCTCGTCGAGATGGGCGAGGAGGCCGCCTCGCCCGGCCTGCACGCGGTGTGCGCGCAGGAGCGCGACAAGCTGCGCGCCGACGTTTTCATCGCCAGCGACGGCCCGCGCGTGAGCGCCGCGCGGCCCACGCTGTTCCTCGGTTCGCGCGGCGCGGTCAACTTCAGCCTGCGGCTGCGCGCCCGGCCGCGCGGCTACCACTCGGGCAACTGGGGCGGTGTGCTGGTCAATCCGGGCACAGTGATCAGCCATGCGGTGGCCTCGCTGGTGGATGCGCGCGGCCGCATCCTCGTCGAAGCCTTGCGCCCGCCGCCGGTTACGCAGGCCGTGCGCGATGCGCTGGCCGACATCGCCATCGGCGGTGGCGCGGACGACCCCGCGGTCGACGAGGGCTGGGGCGAGCCCGGCCTGAGCCCGGCCGAACGGCTGGTGGCGTGGAACACCATCGAAGTGCTGGCGCTCGGCGCGGGTTCGGCGCAGCGTCCCGTCAACGCGATTCCGTCTGAAGCCGTGGCGCATTGCCAGCTGCGCTTCGTGGTCGGCACGCCGTGGCAAGACCTGGAGAAGATCGTGCGCGCGCACCTGGATACGCACGGCTTCGGCCAGGTCGAGGTGCAGATCACGCTGACCGGCGCGGCGACGCGGCTCGATGTCGAGAACCCGTGGGTGGGCTGGGCGCGCCACTCCATCGCGCAAAGCAGCGGGCAGCGCGTCGACCTGCTGCCCAATCTGGCGGGCTCGCTGCCCAACGACGTGTTCGCCGACCTGCTCGGGCTGCCCACGGTATGGGTGCCGCATTCGTACCCGGCCTGCGCGCAGCACGCGCCCAACGAACACCTGCTCGCGCCGCTGGCGCGCGAGGGCCTGCAGATCATGGCCGGCCTCTACTGGGACCTGGGCGAGCCGGGGCTCGCGCCGTGGGCCGCCGGGCAACTGCCGCCATCCGTTTCTTCCCTTTCCTGACACGCACCATGAACCTCGTCATTTCCCGTCGCGCCTTCGGCCTGCTGCTTTCCGCTTCCGCCGTCCTGGGCGCCCAGGCACCCGCCTTCGCGCAGAGCGCATGGCCCGATCGGCCGGTCAGGCTGGTCGTGCCCTTTCCGCCGGGCGGCGGCACCGACATCGTGGCGCGGGCAATGGGGCAGACGCTGTCGGAGCACCTCGGCCAGCCCATCGTGGTCGACAACAAGCCCGGCGCCTCCACCATCATCGGCACCGATGCGGTCGCCAAGGCCGCGCCTGACGGCTACACGCTGCTGCTCTCGGGCTCTACCAGCTACAGCGTGAACCCGGCCCTGCGCGCCAAGCTGCCGTACGACCCGGTGCGCGACCTGGCGCCCATCGCCATCGTGGCGCGCACGCCGCTGGTGCTGGTGGTCGGCAAGGGCACGCCGTGGCACTCGATGCCCGAGCTCATCGCCGCGGCCAAGGCCAAGCCGAAGAGCATCCGCTACGCCACCTTCGGCTCGGGTTCGGGCCCGCACCTGGCCGGCGAACTGCTCGCGCTGGCCGCCGGCATCCAGCTTCAGGACATTCCGTACAAGGGCAGCAGCCAGAGTTCGATGGCGGTGATCGGCGGCGAGATCGAGATCGGCATCGACACCGTGGCCGCCGTGGCGCCGCATGTGCGCTCGGGCAAGCTGCGTGCGCTCGGCATCGTGGGTGCGACCCGCTCCAGCATGCTGCCCGAAGTGCGCACGCTGGCCGAGCAGGGGCTGCCCGACGCCACCTTCGATGCCTGGTATGGCTTTGCCGCGCCAGCGCGCACCCCGGCGCCGGTGATCGAGAAGCTCGCCCGCGCGGTCACAGCGACCATGGGCAACCCTGCGCTGCAGGCGCAACTGCGCGCGCAGGGCATGGAGCCGGTGGCGATTGGCGCGGCGGCGTTCCGTACGCAGATGGAAGGCGAGATCTCGCGCTACCGTGCCCTGGCGCACCGCGCGGGCATCGCAGCGGAATAAGAGCGTGCCTGCTCAGGCAGCCGCGAAGTCGCGCAGCGCGAACAGCACCTCGTCGGGCGCCTCGCTCATCAGCGAGTGGCCGGCATGCACTGTCACCACCTTGGCGTTGCGCGCCTTGCCCACCAGCGCCTTGGTGGCGCGCGGCGGCGTCATCTGGTCGGCGTCGCCGAGCAGGAACAGCACCGGGCACTGCACTTTCTCCATCGCGGCCTCGCCGTTGGCGTAGTCGTTGCAGGCCTTGAAGCCGATGTGGAACACGTTCGCATCGCGGTTGCTCGCGAGCACGCGGCGCATCAGCGCGCGCGAGCTGCCGTAGAGCCAGGTGCCCGGCCCGAGCGAGGAGGGCGGCGGCGCCAGCAGCGAGTGCGAGAAGGTGTTGACCATGGCGATGGCGCGCTGCGGGTCGCTCACCGAGCTTTCGAGCAGCGCGGGCGACACCACCATCGGGTAGGCCGTGCCGACCATCGCGAGGTGCGTGATGCGGTCGGGTGCGCGCGAAGCCGTTTCGAGTGCGATCAGCGAGCCGAAGCTGTGGCCGACCAGTGCGGCCTTCTGCACGCCGGCCGCGTCGAGCAGCGCAATGACGAACTGCGCCGCGTCCTCCACGCTGGCGGGTGGCGGGCCTTCGCTCTTGCAATGGCCGGGCAGGTCGACTGCGAGCACGTTCCAGCCGTGGTTGGCAAACCAGCGGCTTTGCAGGATCCACACGCTGTGGTCGTTGAGCACGCCGTGGATGAGCACTACGGTTGGCTTGGCCGCATCGAAGGGCTTGCCGCCGGTGTAGCAGTAGGTGGTGTGGCCGTTGACGGTGTAGTTCATGTCAGGCGCCCGCCTTTTCCGCGGCCTTCAGGGCACGCTTCAGGTCGTCGATCAGGTCGGCCGGGTCTTCGAGCCCGATCGACAGGCGAATCGTGCCTTGCGAGATGCCCGCACCCGCCAGCGCCTCGTCGGTCATGCGGAAGTGCGTGGTGCTCGCAGGGTGGATCACCAGGCTGCGGCAGTCGCCCACGTTGGCCAGGTGGCTGAAGAGCTTCAGCGCCTCGATGAAAGCCTTGCCCTGCGCGCGGCTGCCCTTGATGTCGAAGCTGAACACCGCGCCCGCGCCGCGCGCGCCATGGCGCAGCAGCTTCTGCGCGAGCACGTGGCTCGGGTGCGATTCGATCAGCGGATGTCCCACGCGCGACACGAACGGGTGGGTGGACAGGAACTCGACCACCTTCTGCGTGTTGTCGATGTGCCGCTCCATGCGCAGCGGCAGCGTCTCGATGCCCTGCAGGATCAGCCAGGCCGTGTGCGGGCTCATCGAGGCGCCGAAGTCGCGCAGACCCTCGCGGCGGGCGCGAAGCAGGAAGGCGCCGACGGTGCTTTCCTCGCTGAACACCATGTTGTGGAAGCCGTCGTAGGCCTGGGTCAGCTCGGCGAATTTGCCGGACTTTTCCCAGTCGAAGCTGCCGCCGTCGACCACCACGCCACCAATGACGGTGCCGTGGCCCGACAGGAACTTGGTGGCCGAGTGATAGACCAGGTCGGCGCCCCAGTCGAAGGGCTTGATCAGGTAGGGCGAGGTGAGGGTCGAGTCGACCAGCAGCGGTACGCCGGCCTCGTGGGCGATGTCGCTCACGGCCGGAATGTCGAGCACGTCGAGCCCGGGGTTGCCCACGGTCTCGCCGAAGAACAGCTTGGTCTCGGGGCGTACCGCGGCGCGCCAGCCGTCGAGGTCGCCGGGCTTCACGAAGGTGGTGTCGATGCCGAAGCGCCGCATCGTGTAGTGCAGCAGGTTCTGCGAGCCGCCGTACAGGGCTGTGCTGGCCACGATATGCGAGCCAGCGCCCATCAGCGTGGCCACCGACAGGTGCAGCGCCGCCTGCCCGCTGGCGGTGGCGATGGCGCCGATGCCGCCTTCGAGCGCAGACACGCGCTGCTCCAGCACCGCATTGGTCGGGTTGCTGATGCGCGAGTACACGTGGCCCGCGCGCTCCAGGTTGAACAGGGCCGCCGCGTGGTCGCTCGACTCGAAGACGAAGGAAGTGGTCAGGTGGATCGGCACCGCCCGTGCGCCAGTGGCGGGGTCGGGCGCGGCGCCGGCGTGCAGCGCGAGGGTGTCGAAACCGGGGTCGGAATAACCGGGCATGAGGGCCTTTCTGGGTCTGAGCAGTTGTCTCCTGGCAATGCCCCGTTACGTATGCAATTCATGCGTCCGCGACATGGGCGCTCAGGTCGGCGTCGATTGTGGGCTATATTCAAAAACGGCACGCCCGCCTAGATAGCCGAGATTGAGTCCGAGAGGAGCACACGATGAAAGTCAGCGACATCCTTCGCGTCAAGGGCAATACGCTCTTCACCATCACGCCAGACGACCTGCTGGCAGAAGCCGCCAACACCATGGCGGAAAAGGACATCGGTTCGCTGGTGGTCATGGAGCACGGCGACCTGGTCGGCATGCTCACCTTCCGGGAAGTCATCGTGGCCATCGTCGGCAACGGCGGCCAGGTCGGCACCACGCTGGTCCGCAAGGCCATGGACGACGCCCCCGTCACCTGCACGCTGGAAACCGACCTCGACGAAATCCGCCGCATCATGCTGGAGCGCCACGCGCGCTACATGCCTGTGATGGACAAGCGCATGCTGATGGGCGTGATCAGCTTCTACGACGTGGCCAAGGCCGTGGTGGACAGCCAGAACTTCGAGAACAAGATGCTCAAGGCCTACATCCGCGACTGGCCGGCGGAAGACGAAAAGGCCGGTTGATCCCGGCCAGCCCGTTCAGGGCAGCCGCGCGATCTGCGCGCGCAGCAGCGCGTAGAAGCCTTCGGTGTCGGCCTCGCTGATCCACAGCGTATTGGGCGTGCGGCGGTTGTAGCCGCGAAAGTCGACCACCGTCGCGCCGGTCGTGAACTCGCCCTTGGTTTCCACATCGACGCTCACCTTCGCGCCCTTGAAGAGTTCGGGCTTCAGCAGATACGCGATCACGCACGGGTCGTAGATCGGCCCGACCGCCACGCCCCGGCGGCGCTGGCCGTACGCCATCATCGAATCGAAGATATCCGCTACCACCTTGCCGGCGTTGTTGCCCATGGTGCGGAAGGGCCCGATGCGCTCGGGCGTCAGCAGCACGCGGCGCGCCGCGTCGTGCGACATGGCCGTGACGGGCACGCCGCTGCGGAACACGATCGATGCCGCCTCGGGGTCTGCGTACACATTGAAGGTGGCGGCGGGCGTGATGTTGCCGCCCACGCCCCAGGAGCCGTCCATCACCACGATCTCGGCAATGGCGGGCTTGATGTCGGGCGCCGAGTTGAGCGCCGCCGCGAAGTTGGTCAGCGGCCCCAGGCCCACGAGCGTGATGCTTTTCGGCGCTGCGGCGCGCAGCGTGTCGATGAGGTACTGCACCGCGTGCGTGGGCATCAGCGGTCCGCGCGGCTCGTGCAGCGTCGGGCCTTCCATGCCGGTCTTGCCGTGCACGTCATCGGCAAAGATGGGTTCGCGCACCAGCGGGCGCGGGTAGCCGGCGTAGACCGGAATCTCGGGCCGGCCTGCCCAGTCGCGCACGATGCGCGCGTTCTTCTCTGTCACCGTCAGCGGCAGGTTGCCCACGCTCACCGTCAGCGCCTTGATGTCGAGCCGGTCGGTCGCGGCCATGGCCATCAGCAGCGCGATGGCATCGTCCTGGCCGGGGTCGGTGTCGATGATGACCTGGCGCTTGCCTGCCACGGGCGGCAACCGCGTGGCGGGCGTGCCGGCAAGCGCCTGTGCCAGTTCGGCGGGGCTGGGGCTCTGCGCGAAGGCCATGCCTGCAAGGCCGGCGGCGGACACGCCCAGCAGGGCGCGGCGGGACAGCATGGGCGTCGTCTTCACGCGCTCACTCCTTGATGTTGGCCGTCTGCACGATCTTCTGGTTGCGCGCGTACTCCGTCTGCACGAACTTCGCGAAGCTCTCCGGCGTGCCGCTGCCCGGCAGCGCGCCTTGCTCCATCAGCTTGCTGCGCACGCCTTCTTCCTGCAGCACCGCGTTGAGCTCGTGGTTGATCTGCGCGACCACGGCCGGCGGCGTTTTCGCAGGCGCGAAGATGCCGGTCCAGCTCACCATGTCGAAGCCCTTGAGGCCGGGCATCTCGTCGAAGGTAGGCACGTTGGGCAGCGCGGCCAGCCGCTTGCTGCTGGTGATGCCGAGCGCCTTCAGCCGCTTTCCGTTCACGTGCGGAATGGCGCTGGTGCTCACCAGCATCGCCAGGTCGACCTGGTCGCCGATCACGTCGGTGGCAATCTGCGCGCCGCCGCGGTAGGGCACGTGCGTGACGAAGATGCCGCTGCGTTCCTTCAGCAGTTCCATGGCCAGTTGCAGCACCGTGCCCACGCCCGAGGTCGCGTAGTTGTATTTGCCGGGCTTGGCCTTCGCGAGCTTCACGAAGTCGGAGAAGGTCTGGGCCTCGAGGCCGGGGCGCGCCACCAGCACCATCGGCGCGGTGTTGAGCAGGCCGACCGGCGCCAGGTCTTTCAGCGGATCGAAGCGGAAGGCCGTGGGGTTGACCAGCTTGCCGATGGCGATGGCGCTGTCGGGCCCCACCACCAGCGTGTAGCCGTCGGGCGTGGCGTTTACGGCCTTGGCAACGCCGATGGCGCCGCCCGCACCGCTCACGTTCTCGATGACGACCGACTGCTTGAGCCGCTCTCCGAGGCGCTGCGCGACCAGGCGCGCATTCACGTCCACGCTGCCGCCGGCCGTGTAGGGAACGATCAGCGTGATGGGCTTGGCAGCGGGCCATGCCTGCGCGAATGCCGCGGTGGGAAGCGCGGCGCAGAGTGCGGCGGCAAGGAGCAGGCGGCGGGGTGTGTTCATGGCGTGGGTCATTCGAGGGTGGTGGGGGCGGGTTCGGTATCGAGGCGGGCGCGCAGCGAGTCGAATTCATCGCTCCACTGCGTGCGCCATGCGCAGCGCTGCGTGTCGTCGATCCACGCGCCGTCCAGGCCGTTGTGCATGAAGCCGCGCAGGTCGTCCAGGCCGAAGCCGAAGTCGCGCACCATCATCAGCCAGGCCTGCGTAGGCGTGACCTTGTGCAGCGTCGGGTCGTCGGTGTTGGGGTGGATGCGCAGGCCCAGGCCGGGCATGCGGCGGATCGGGTGGTCGATGGCCCATCGCTCGGGCGGCAGCGTGCGCAGGTAGTACGAGTTGGTCGGCACCACCGTGAAGATCACGCCGCGATCAGCACATTCGCGCGCGAAGTCGGGCTGGTCGACCACCGTGTAGCCGTGGTCGATGCGGTCGACCTGCAGCACGTCGAGCGCAGTGCGCACGTTGGTCCAGGGCATGCCGAACTCGCCCGCGTGCGCGGTGGTCTTCAGGCCCGCCTTCTTCGCATCGGCGTAGGCCTGCGTGAACAGTTCGGGCGGACGGTCGACCTCGCGGTAGTCGATGCCGATGCCGATCACCTCCTCGCAGCGATGCGCCTTGACCCACTCGACCATCTCCACGGCCGCCTCAGGCCTGGCTTCGCGGTCGATGGCGGCGATGAGGCGGCCGACGATGCCGAATTCTTGTTGCGCGTCCTGGATCGCGCGGACGATGGCGCCTTGCGCGAGTGGGTAGGCAATGCCCGACTCGTGCACCGTGCCGGTCGGGTTCCAGAAGAACTCGGCGTAGCGCACGTTGTGCGAGGCCGCGTCCTGCAGGTATTCGAGCGTGAGCTGATAAAGGTCGCCGGCGCTGCGCACCAGCTGGGCGTCGAGCGCGCGCAGCACCCGCAGCACGCCGACCGGCTTTTCGCCGCGCGTGTAGAAGCCCTCGATCTCGTCGGCTGCCAGCGGCGAGCCGGCGCGCAGGTTGAGCTGCTTGAAGGTTTCGTGGCGCACCGTGCCGAACAGGTGGCAATGCAGCTCGGCCTTGGGCATGGCGCGGAGCATCGATTCCAGCGTGAGGGGCGCGTGGGGAGCAGGCGTGGGGCTGGTCATGCTGACCAGTCTAGTAACGGCGCTCTCATAAAGAAAATTTTGAATTTCTATAATTTGATTCACTGAATTAATAACCGGGAGTGCTCATGGCCGCTTTGCCCCTGCGTGCGCTCACGTTGCGCCAGCTGCAGTTCTTCTCGGTGCTGGTGGAAGAAGGCCAGTTCGGCCGCGCCGCGCGCCGGCTGGCCATCACGCAGCCGGCCTTGAGCAACGCCATCAAGCAGATGGAGAAGCTGCTCGGCGCCGAACTGCTCACGCGCTCCACCCACCGGCTGGAGCTCACGCCAGTGGGCGCCGAGGTGCTGGCGCGCACCGACTTCCTGGTCAATACCTTCGAGGTGGCGCTGCGCGACATCGAAAGCACGGTGCAGCGCGGCCGCGCCTTCGTGCGCATCGGCGTGATTCCCTCGGCCAGTGCGCGCGTGGCGGCTGCTGCCAGCGAGTTTTTGCAGAGTGGGCAGCGCGAGGTGGAGCTGGCCTGGCGCGATGCCCCCTCGAACACGCTGCTGGCCGAACTGCGCAGCGGGCAGATCGACATGGCGGTGGCCGCCATCACCGAGCCGCCGGGCGGGTTGACCTGCATCGACCTGTTCCGTGACCCGCTGGTGCTGGTGGTGCGGCGCGACCACGCACTGGCAGCGGCCGGCGATGCCCAGTGGGAGGCCATCGGCAAGGAGCGACTGGTGCTGTTCGAACGCGGCAGCATGCCTGCGCTGGGCAACCCGGCGCGCGCGCAGTTCGCGCAGGGCCCGGAACCGTACCGTGTGAGCTATTCCGAGACGCTCTATGCGCTGGTGCGCAGCGGGCAGGCGCTGGGCCTGATGCCGCGCCTGTACACCTCGTCGCTGCGCGACCCCGAACTGGTGGTGGTGCCGCTGCTGAAGCCGCGCGTCGAGCGCCGAGTAGTGCTGGCCTACCTGCCGGGGCCGATGCGCAACGTGGTGGCGCAAGAGCTGATCGCGTTCCTGCGCGAGCGCCTGCCGCAGGCCGGCGAGGCGACGGTGCGGCGCGTGAGCGGCAAGGGCGTGCGCGCGCGGCGCCAGTCCTAGCCGTTCAGTTCAGCCGCGGCGTGGATCGTCTCGCGCACGCGCGGATAAATCTGCGCATTCCACTTGCTGCCGCTGAACACCCCGTAGTGCCCCACGCCGGCTTGCAGGTGGTGCGTCTTGAGGTACGGCCGGATGCCCGTGCAGAGGTCTTGCGCCGCCACCGTCTGGCCCACGGCGCAGATGTCGTCGCGCTCGCCTTCCACCGTCAGCAGCGCGGTGCGGCGGATGGCGGCGGGGTTCACGGTGCGGTCGCCCACGGTGAGCACGCCTCGTGGCAGGTCATACGTCTGGAAGACTCGTTCGACGGTCTCCAGGTAAAACTCGGCCGGCAGGTCGTTCACGGCCAGGTACTCGTCGTAGAAGGTGCCGATGGTGCGGGCCTTCTCGATGTCGCCCTCGACCAGATGGCTGTACATGTCCTCGAACTGCTTCTTGTGCCGCTCGGGGTTCATGCTCATGAAGGCCGAGAGCTGCAGGAAGCCCGGGTACACGCGCCGCATCATGCCGGCGTGCGGCCACGGCACGTGGCTGATGAGGTTGCGCCTGAACCACTCGATGGGCTTGCTGGTGGCCAGCGTGTTCACGCCGGTCGGGTTGATGCGGCAATCGACCGGGCCGGCCATCAGCGTGAGGCTGCGCGGCGTGGCGGGGTTGTCGTCTTCGGCCATCAGCGCGGTGGCCGCCAGCGCGGCCACGCAGGGCTGGCAGACCGCGACCATGTGCACGCCCGGCCCCACGGCCTCCAGGAAGCTGATGAGCTGCAGCGTGTAGTCGTCCAGGCCGAAGCCGCCGTGCCACAGCGGCACGTCGCGCGCGTTGTGCCAGTCGGTCAGGTACACGTCGTGGTCGCGCAGCAGGGTGCGCACGGTTTCGCGCAGCAGCGTGGCGAAATGGCCCGACAGTGGTGCGGCCAGCAGCACCGGCGGGTGCACCGCATCGGTGTCCTTGCGGAAATGCAGCAGGGTGCCGAAGGGCGAAACGAGGGTCGTCTCCTCGTGCACGGCCACTTCCGCGCCGTCGACCATGACGCTGTGTATGCCGTAGTCGGGCCGCGTGTGGGTCAGCCGCATGCGCGAGAACACCTCGAACTGGGCGGCCATGCGCCGCAATATGGTGCGCTCCGTGCCGTCTTTCCACAGTGCCTTGCTCATGTACTGCGCCGCGAGCCGCGCCGGAGAGAGCAGGTCGGCTTGGTTCTGGTAGGCCCGGTACAGCATGAATACCTCGCAGGCAAGTTGCGGGCCAACCGCATGGCATGGCGCTTGCACGCAACAGCGCAACGCCCAAGGAGCTTCACGATGGCCAAACCCGTTCTCACCATCAGCAGCAAGAACTACGGCGCGTGGGCGCTGCGCGGCTGGCTGATGTGCAGGCTGGCCGGGCTGGACTTCAGCGAGAAGGTCATTCCGCCCGACGATCCGGCCATGAAGGCCGAGATGCTGCTGCTGTCTTCGTCGATGCTGGTGCCTTCGCTGCAGCACGGCAGCGTGAAGGTGTGGGACACGCTGGCCATCGGCGAATACCTCAACGAGATCAAGCCCAAGGCCGGCCTGCTGCCGGACGACGTGGCGGCCCGCGCCCATTGCCGCGCCATCTGCGGCGAGATGCACTCGGGCTTCGGCTCGATGCGCGGCGCGCTGCCGATGAACATCAAGGCCCACTTCAAGAACTTCAAGGTGTGGTCGCGCGCGCAGGCCGACATCGACCGCATCGTCGCCATCTGGCGCGAATGCCTCAAGGCGTACGGCGGCCCCTTCCTGTTCGGCAAGCAGCCGGGCATGGCCGACGCGATGTACGCGCCGGTGGTCACGCGCTTCCTGAGCTACGACGTGGTGCTAGACAACGTGTGCGCGGCTTACTGCAAGCGCGTGATGGAACTGCCGGCCATGAAGGAATGGGTGACGGCCGCGAAGCAGGAGCCGGAAGAGATCGACGAGCTCGACGCAGAGTTCTGAGCAGCGCGCTTCATGAACTCGCCGGGGGCGGCTCGAAGCCGGCCTGCGCCAGCTTGCGCTCGATGTTCTGCGCGGCCTGTTGCAGGTCGGCCAGGTGGGCCGAGACGATCTCGCGCTCGCTCTTCACCGCCGGCAGCCAGGCGCAGCTGAGGCAGCCCACCACCAGCTCGCCTTGGCGCAGTGGCACCGAGATCGCGCCGAAGCGGTCGGGCGAATCCATGCTGGTCGAGGTCGGGTCGCGCGCCACGTAGCCGAGGTCGCGGGCGTGCGCCACCATGCGCCGGATGTTCTCGGGCCGCCGCGCGGTGCGGTCGAAGTCGTTGGGCGAACGCGCCAGCGCCGCGAGGATTTCGCGTCGCTCGTCTTCCGGGCAGAACGAGAGATAGCAGCGCCCCAGTGAAGACAGCAGCATCGGCGGACGAAAGCCCAGCGCACGGTAGTTGACGGCCAGGCCGTTGCGCGGCCGGTCGGTGTCGAGGATGAGCATGGCCGTGCCGTCACGCACGCCCAGGTCGATGGGCCACGGCACCACCCGCTGCAGCGTGGCGCGCGCGGGCGCCGCCAGCGCTGACAGGCGCGTGCGCCATGCCATTGCAGGCCCCGACTGCCCGGTGGCCGACGTGGGCACGTAGCGCCTGTCGTGCTCGCTGCGCTCGGCCCAGCCCGCCTGCTGCAGCGTCTTGAGGATGCGCAGCAGCGTGGCCTTCGACAGGCCGGTCTGGCGGTGCAGCTCCTGCAGCGTGACTGCCGACGAGCGCTGGATGGCCAGCATCACGTCGAGCCCGCGGCGCAGCGCGTCGATGGCTTTCACGCTCTGCGCGCCTGTGGTGTCCGACATGCCGGCCTCCGGAAAAAAGTTCACTCAGTGAAACTATATCTTCTGGCTTCGAGGCCCCGTTCCTACAGTGCGGACGACACCAACGTCGTCCCACCGAGAAGGAAAAGAGCATGATGTTTCACCCGCGAAACGCGGTCCGTGCCGCTGCAGCAGCCGTTCTTTCGCTATGCGTCGCCACCGCGGCCATGGCGCAGGCCTGGCCCTCCAAGCCGATCACCATCGTCGTGGCCTACCCGGCCGGCGGCGACACCGACGCCATCGCGCGCACCTATGCCGAGAAGCTGTCGCAGCGCATCGGCCAGCCGGTGCTGGTCGACAACCGGCCCGGCGCGAGCGGGATGATCGGCAACGTCTGGGTCGCCAAGGCGCCGGCCGACGGCTACACGCTGCTCTTCACGCCCAGCACCTTTCCCATTGCGCAGCACGTGCTGAAGACCGGCCCCGGCGTGGCGCACGACGTGGTGAAAGACTTCACGCCCATCGTGAAGACCGGAAACATCCCGCTGCTGCTGGTGACCGCGCCGTCGACCGGCATCCAGAGCGTGGCGCAGCTCGTGGCCGGCGCGAAGGCCGGCAAGACCACGACCTACGGAACGCCCGGTGCCGGTTCGCCGATGCACATTGCGGGCGAACTGCTCAACAAGGACGCGGGCATCGCGGCCACGCACGCGCCGTACCGCGGCGTGGCGCCGGTGGTCAACGATGCATTGGGCGGCCATGTCAGCGTGGGCTGGATCACGCCCGGCGCCGTGGCGGGCCACATCGCCGCGGGCAAGCTGATTCCGCTCGCCGTCGCGGAACGCCAGCGAACGAAGCTGATGCCCAACGTGCCCACCTTCATCGAGCTGGGCTTCAAGGACGTGGACGTGAGTGCCTGGATGGGGTTGCTCGGCCCGAAGGCGATGCCGGCCGACGTTGTGCAGGCGCTCAACAAGCACTTCAACGAGATCCTGAAGATGCCCGACGTGCAGGCAAAGATGGCCGCGCTCGGCATCGAGCCCGTGGGCGGCGCGCCCTCCGTGCTGGCGCAGCAGATTGCAGACGACGACCAGCGCTTCGGCAAGCTGGTGCGCGAGTTCGGCATCCGCGCCGATTGAAGAAGAGCAAGGAGACGATGCATGTTGAGTGAAGAAAAGAACCACCTGCTGACCGAAGTTGGCCCCGGCAAGCCGATGGGCGACTACCTGCGCCGCTACTGGCACCCGATTGCCGGTGCGAGCGAGTTCGACGACAAGGCCGTAAAGCCGCTGCGCATCCTCGGCGAGGACCTGGTGCTCTACAAGGATCTGAGCGGCAACTACGGCCTGGTCGACCGCCGCTGTCCGCACCGCAACGCCGACATGTCGTACGGCTACGTCGAGCAGTGCGGCCTGCGCTGCAGCTACCACGGCTGGCAGTACGACCAGAGCGGCCAATGCGTGCACCAGCCCTTCGAGGAAACGCTGGACCCCGGCGCGCGCATGCGCAAGAACACGAAGATCAAGGCCTACCCGGTGCAGGAGAAGGCCGGCCTGCTGTGGGCCTACATGGGCCCGCAGCCCGCGCCTCTGCTGCCCGACTGGGAGTTGTTCAACTGCAGGAACGGTTTTGCGCAGGCGGTGTTCGCGGAGATTCCGTGCAACTGGTTCCAGTGCCAGGAAAACTCCATCGACCCGGTGCACTTCGAGTGGACCCACAACAACTGGACCACGCGCCTGCAGGGCGAAGAAGGGCCGTACGTGCCCACGCACCTGAAGCTGGCCTTCGAGGAATTCGAGCACGGCTTCGTCTACAAGCGCCTGCGCGGCGGCGAGCGTGAAGACAACGTGATGTGGACCACCGGGCGCGTCACGCTGTGGCCGAACGGCTTCTTCCTCGGCCATCACTTCGAATGGCGAGTGCCCATCGACGACCACCACACGCTCAGCGTGCTGTGGGTGCTGAGCCGCGTGCCGAGCGAGCAGGAGCCTTATGCGCAGGAGCGCATTCCTTCGTGGTACGGGCCCATCAAGGACCCGATCACCGGGCGGTGGATTAGCAGTCATGTGGCCAACCAGGACTTCGTGGTGTGGGTCGGGCAGGGCGCCATCACCGACCGCACGCGCGAGAAGCTGGGCCAGAGCGACAAGGGCATCGTGATGATGCGCCGCCGCTTCTTCGAGGAACTCGAGGCAATGCAGGCCGACCCGGCGCACGAGCCCAAGGGGCTGATCCGCGATCCCGAGAAGAACCGCGATGTGTTCCTGCCGTCAGCGTGCCGCGACGAGATGCTGAACGGCTTGCCGCGTGCCGAATTGGCCGCGCATCCGCTGCTGGGGCCGTATCTGAAGGATTTCTTCGGCCAGGCCGGGCAGCCTGAGGACGTGCGCGCGGCCTATGAGAAGGCCATTGGCCAGAAGGTCGAGGGCGCGACCTTCTTCAAGGTGCACGGCGCCGGGGGTGAAGAAAAGGCCTAGTGGCGGAACATCCGCAGGTCGAGCGCGCTTTCTTCGCCGAGCCACATGGCATGGGCTGTGTGGTCGGCAAAGTCGTCGCCCGTCACGCCGTGCACGAACACGTCGAGGCCGTTGCGGTTGGCGTCGAGCCAGCCGATGACTTGGTCGAACTCGGCGGCGTCGAAGGCGAGCTGGCAGCTCCAGTGCGGATGCGGCCCCACCAGCCGCTCGTGCACGCGGCCGACCACCACCATCAGCTCGTGGCCCGCGCGCTCGCAGAGGGCGCGGGCCTGCGCCACCGTGTCGGGCGCGAAATAGACGTGGGCGTGGTACTGGGCGTAAAGGTTTTCGGGGCGGCGTGGCATGGTGCGCTCATTGTGGCCCTAACCGCGGGCCCAGGTGAAAACGCCCGCTGTAGCGGAACACGTCGCCGAACCAGCGGTGGCGCAGCAGCATCTTCATGGTGAAGTGGTCGGCATCGGCGGGGTCGGGCCGCTCCTCGACATAGGCGGTGCCGAGAAAGAGGCCGAGCGGCAGCGGAATGCGCAGCCCCGCGATGCGCCAGATGTAGCCCATGTCGCGGAACACCACCGCGCCGTCTTCTGCGCTCACCGCCAGGCGCATGCCGATGCCGAAGCGCACGTATTCGATCACCTCGCTGCCTTGCTTCGCATCGTGTTCCATGTGCGAGCGGAAATGGAAAGGCGGCTTTCCCGGAAAGTGAAAGATACGGTCCCAGTAGAGATTGGCGTCGTCGGGGCGGCAGCGGTAGTGCACCTCGATCGGCACATTCGTGCCCTGGTGCGGAACGAGCGCGCCGAACAGCCGGCCGAAGGGCATCAGCAGCGCGGCCCAGGGGGCGTGCCAGACCTCGTTCATCGTTCCGCGCACGCACACGTAGTCGCCGGAGAACGGCGTCATCGTGTAGTGGCGGCGGATGACGTCGCCGAGCCGGTCCCACGCGGGGCCGAGCGCCTGCTGGAAGACGGGTTGCATCGTCATCCTGCTGCCGCCGTTGCCGTGGCTTCGCTGCGCGCCTTGTAGAAGCGCAGGATGTTCTCCGAGGCGTCATTGAGCAGCATCTGCATGACCCGGTCCGCATACCAGTTGAAGCGCGTGCTCAGGCGCCACGACACTTCTACGCGCAGCTCGGTGCCGCCCTCACGCGGGGTCAGCGTGTAGGTGGCGTCGCGCAGGTCGAAATACTGGCCGCCGATCATCACGTGGTCGTCGAGCGCACCGGGGGGGAAGGAGTCGGGCGAGAAGCGAAAGCGCCACTTCAGCAGGCGGTTGGGCTGCCACTCGGTGACGATTTCTTCGAAGTGCACGTTCTTCTGCCACTGCACCTGGCGCACGCGGCCCTCGGGCGTGTCGACGGTCACCCCAGACACCGGCATCGGCACGCCGATGCGGTAGGCCCATGCGTCGCCGACTTCGGCGGGGCGGATGTCGCGCGCGGCATTGAGCTCGTGCCACACGCGCTCGGTCGGCGCGGCGATGAAGAGCGTGCGCGAGGTGTTCGAGAACTGGTCCGGGTTGGGCAGTTGCGGCTCGATGCCGCCGAGCAGCAGCGGCATCAGGGCGAAGCTGTACAGCGCGGGCTTGGGCCAGTTGGTGATGCGGCACACGATGCCCATTGCGAGCCCGCCGACGCTGCCCATCACCGCGAACAGCGGAATGATGACGATGGCGCAGATGATGCCTTCGATGAACACCGCCAGCGTGCCGGTGACGAACAGCGCCGTCGCCACCCAGGGCGCCCAGAGGTAGTAGCCCCAGCTGCGCCGCTCGATGCGCTCGGCCAGGTAGACCGTGACCGCGCCGCACACGGCGGGCACGAAGTACACGAACGACCCGAGCATCGGGGAGAAGCGCTGGCCAGGCCCGCCGCTGAAGACGACACGCAGCACCAGCGCGACGAGCGCGCCCGCCAGGATCGGCCAGAACCATGCGAAGGGCATGCGGCGCCGGGGCTCGGCCTGCTCGGCGGGGGCGAGCTCGGAGAGCCTGCTTTCTTCGTTGTCGTTGCTCATGTGGAAACCTCTTCTCCTCGTTGTGCTTGTGTTGTTCGTTCTGTCAGTCGGCGCGGCGCTTCGCCGTCACCATGCAGTAGTCGAAGTCGCGCCAGAACATGCCCAGCGCGAGCGCGCAGTAGCTGGCCACGATGTGCTTGCGCCGCCACGGGCTGAGCTTGCCGCGCGCCTTCCAGAGCTCGGCCAGCGTGAAGCGGGTGGCCAGCACCGGGATGTGCAGCGCGCTGGGCGCCACGCGCCAGCGCAGCGACTTCACCTCGATGTCGTCGAAGCCGTGCTCGCGCAGCGCGGCGACGAAGTCTTCGCGCACGGCCAGCGTGGGCACGGCCCAGCTGTCGGCCCACAGGCGGTGCAGCCAGCTTGCCAGGCGGCCGGGCTGGGGCCGCAGCAGAAAGCCGTCGACAACAGCCAGCCGCGCGCCGGGCTTCAGCAGCCGTGCGGCTTCGCGGATGAAGTCCGCCTTGGCGGTGCCGTCGGCATAGCAGGCGCTCTCGACGGCCCACGCGCCATCGGCTTGCGCGGCGGGCAGGCCGGTGCGCGTGTAGTCGGCTTCGAGGTGCGCCATGCGGTCGGCCACGCCAGCAGCGGCGTCGAGCTTCGCGGCGATGCGGTTCTGCACGGCGACGTTGGTCACGGTGATGGCGTAGAGCGACGGATCGTCGCCGACCAGCGTGCGCGCGGTGGCGCCGGCGCCGCAACCCATGTCGATCACGCAGCGGCGGTGCGCGGTGCCGGGCTGTGCGTCGCCGAGCTGCAGCGCACGGCCGACCGCGCGGTTCATCTCCACCAGCATGCCTTCGCGCCGCAGCGGGTTCAGGCCCGCGCGCCAGAAGCCGAAGTGCATGTTGTAGCTGGGGCTCCAGGCGCTGTAGTCGGTCGCTACTTCGGTGAAGTAATCCTGCGTGTCCTCGGTCGTGATGGGCGCGCTGGCGTGGCTTGCCGGGGTGCGCAGGGGCGTTTCGTGCGGCACGCGGAAGTCGGGCTGGAAGACGGTGGGCATGGCGATTCCCTCGGTGGTTGCTTGTTCGTTGGTTCTCAGAGGCGGCAGTTGCCGTCGTCGCAGGAAGGCGCGACACGCCCGGCCAGCCTTGCGGCCAGCCAGCGCGGAATGCGGTAGCGGTTGCGGGCCAGCAATGCATAGGCGCGGTCGGCCAGCGGCGCGACGATCGGCAGGTCGAGCAGGAAGCTGCCGCTCGACAAGCCGACAGCTGTGCGGCAGATGCGGATCGCGGGCACGCCGACGAACACCCGGCCTTCGGCGTCCAATACGTGGATGGCCGCCATCAGCGCGTCGCGCGGAGCCGGGCCGCTGCTGAACGCTACTGGCGAGCAGTCGACCAGTTGCAGTCGGCCAGCCGCATCGCGCGCCTTGAGGCTGCCCATTTCGGCCGAGCAGATCGCGCAGCTTGCGTCGAAGTAGATCGTGAGCGGGTAGGCAGGAAGGGCGGTGTGGCTCATGTTGTTTTTGGTTCTCGATATTTCTGTCAAAACAGAAACTGAAGGGCAAAAAAAGGGGGGCTCAGATCATCGGCAGGCTGGCATGGTGCGCGTCCGGGTCTTCGTCCTTGCCGTCCTTGCCGGATGCAGCGGTATCGCCGCGCACGAACCTCTGCACGCTCGCGCCCAGCGTCATCACCTTGTCGAGCGTGCCGGGCGACAGCCGCAGCATTTCGTCGGCCCAGGTGGCGAGCTTGTCCATGAGTTCCATGGTGGAGCGGATGCGGTCCTGTGCATCGGCCGGTTCTTTCTGGAAGTCGGGGCTGGAGACCAGTTCGCGCAGCACGCGCACGGTGGGGTCGAATTCGCGTTCCTTGCGTTCGCGCACGACGGTGCGGAACAGCTCCCACACGTCGACGCTGGTCTCGAAATAATCGCGGCGGTCGCCCAGCGTGTGGGTTACGCGCACGAGATTCCAGGCCTGCAGCTCCTTCAGGCTGTTGCTGATGTTGGAGCGGGCGACGCCGAGCGTGTCGCACAGCTCCTCGGCGTTCATCGGTTTGCCGTGCGCGAAGAGCAGGGCGTGGATCTGCGAGACGGTGCGGTTGACGCCCCACATGGAGCCCATTTCGCCCCAGTGCAGGACGAACTTGCGTTGAATGTCGGTGAGTTCCATGGCGTCGAGTTTAGGATTTATGAAATTTCTGTCAATAGAGAAATTTAAAAACTGGCAACAACGGTGAATCAGTGGAATACTGTATGAATAAACAGTAAATCCAGCCTCGAAGGAGTTGCCATGCCAGCTGCCCGGATCCCCATTCACGCCATCAAGGGCCGCGGCGCGGCCACGCATATCGCGCATCGCTTCTCGAAGGACGAGCGCAACGCCTTCGACGACGGCTGGGGCACGCTCGAAGAAGGCGTGGCCGAGGCCGATGAGCTCCAGCCCATTGCCACCGAGGTGCGCTTCGAAGACGTGAAGTCGGTGCTCAACGGGAACGACTCGCCCGACATCTACTTCGACCGATCGCTCAATCCGTACCGCGGTTGCGAACATGGCTGCATCTACTGCTTCGCCCGGCCCACGCACAGCTACCTGAATCTCTCGCCCGGACTCGACTTCGAGACCAAGCTGATCGCCAAGCGCAACATCGTCGAGGTGCTGCGCACCGAGCTCGGGCGCAAGAGTTACAAGCCCAGCTACATCGCCATCGGCACCGCCACCGACTGCTACCAGCCCATCGAGCGCGATCTGCGGCTCACGCGTTCGATCATCGAGTTGCTGCAGGAAACGCGGCATCCGTTCGCGCTGGTCACCAAGTCGAGCGCCATCGAGCGCGACCTCGACCTGATCGCGCCCATGGCGGCCGACCACCTGGTGGCCGTATACGTGACCGTGACCACGCTCGACGGCGAACTCGCCCGCAAGCTGGAGCCGCGCGCCGCCGCGCCGCATCGCCGGCTGCGCACCATCCGCACGCTGACCGACGCCGGCGTGCCGGTCGGCGTGAGCGTGGCGCCGCAGATTCCCTTCGTCACCGAAGACATGGAGCAGGTGCTCGAAGCCGCTTGGGAGGCCGGCGCGCGCAGCGCCTTCTACACGGTGGTGCGGCTGCCGTGGGAGGTGGCGCCGCTCTTCAAGGAATGGCTGATGCTGCACTACCCGCAGCGTGCCGACCGCATCATGGCGCGCATCCACGAGATGCGCGGAGGCAAAGACTACGACGCCGACTTCGCCACGCGCATGAAGGGCTCGGGCCTGTGGGCCGACCTGATCCACCAGCGCTTCGAGAAGGCCACGAACCGCCTCGGCTACAACCGCGAGCGCATTCCGCTGGATGTCACCGCGTTCCGGCCGCCTGGGGCTGCGGGGCAGGGCAACTTGTTCTAGCCGTACTCAGGCGCGCACTCGGGCCATCGATGGCGCGTGCCGCCCGAGCGGCGGTCGGCTTTTTCCGGGACCACGCCCAGCGCGCTCAGTTCCCTGCCGCGCAATTCGAGCCGGTGCAGGCACTCGAGAAAGATGTCGAGGTGCTCCGCGTCGATGCCGTCGAGAAGATCCATGTTGAGGCGAGCGACCCGCGGAAACAGCGCGTCGCAGAGCTCGCGGCCGGTGGAGCTCAGGCGCACGTGCACTTCGCGGCCGTCCTGCGCATCCTGGCGCCGCTCCACCAGTTTCTTCTCGCTGAGGCTGCGCAGGCCGCGCGAAGTGCGCACACGGTCCAGCTGCAGGCGCTCGGCAAATGCGGAGGAGGTGATCTCGCCGATCTGCGCGAGCATGCCGATCATTCCCCACTCGCGATGCGTGATGCCGAAGCCGCCTTCGACCAGGCGGGTTGCCATGCCGCTGCAGGCACGCACCGCGCGCGACAGCCGGTACAGGAGCAGGTCGTCCAGGGAGCGCGGATCGCGCAAGGCATCTGCATTGGGAAAAGCTTGCATGCGAGTCGGAAATGAAGAACTGTGGCCAAGCCGCTTTGGCGGCAAGTGATTGATTAGATTAACTATTGACTGCCTGTTTATAACAAAGCAACAAAGGATAAATAGTGCCGGAGTAAGTATTGATATGCAGGTTTTATTTTTTGAACACTCGTCAAGGTCAATTGGTCAGCTTCTGCTCAGTGTCGATGTAATCGTGCCTGTGCCGAATGGCACCGTGTGATTGCAATTCAGTTATCGATCGATAGCAATTGAGAAATTGAAAAATCCGAACGCCGCGAGCGAATTGTATTTCCGCCATTCACAGAAAGAATATCCGTGCTCGACCTGAACGAAGTCGCAATGTTCGTGCAAGTTGCGCGCCTCGGCAGCTTTGCCGAGGCCGCGCGGCAGCTGCGCATGCCATCGGCAACGGTGAGCCGGCGCATCCAGCAGCTCGAGGCGCGCCTGGGCACCCGGCTGATGCAGCGCTCCACCCGCAAGCTGACGCTGACGAGCGCGGGCCAGACCTTTCATGAGCGATGCGGCCCGGCGGTCGAGGAACTGATCGAAGCCGGTCAATCGCACGTCGCGGATAGCCAGGAGCCGAGCGGCGTGATCCGGGTGGCCGCCTCGGCCAGCTTCTTCGAATACTTCGAAATGGAATGGGTGTCGGCCTTTCTCGCTGCGCACCCCCTGGTGCAAATCGACTTTGTTCTCAGCGATATCACGGCCGACCTCATTGCCGACCGCATCGACGTCGCGTTTCGCATCGGATCCCTGCCGGACTCCAGCTACGTTGCCCGCAGGATCTTTGCAAGCTACGGGGGGCTTCTTGCCAGTCCTGCCTATCTGGCGGCGCATGGTGCGCCCGCCGATCTGGAGGAATTGAGCAGGCACGCGTGCGTGACACAGCCGCCGGAGACCGGAAATCTCGCCATCTGGCGCCTCCAGGGTCCTGACGACGTGGAGGAAGAAGTGCGGGTGAGAGGGGCCTTCACCAGCAACATGCAAGTGGCGCTGCGCGAGGCCGCTTGCGCCGGGCTTGGCATCGTCGCGCTGCCGTCGATCCTGACGGCGGCGGAGGTGGCCGCCGGCCGGCTGGTGCCAGTGCTGCCGCAATACATGCGGGCGGGCCGCGGCTTGAGCGTCGTCTACCCCAGCCGCCAGCAGCGGCCGCTGGCAGTCTCGGCGTTCGTCGACATGGCCGTGGAAAAGCTCAGCCTGCAGGAGTGGACACCGTCGTCCCCCGCATTAATTGACATCTCGTAATTCATTGGTGAATCGCATTTCGCGATTCGCCCAATTGCGGGCGCCGGGTGAGCCATATTGGGTGTAGATGCACCAATTTGGTGTGGTTTGCATTGGCTGCCACCAGGATTGCCTCGAAAACTGAGCGGCTGAATTTCATTCCGGGTGCTAGCGGAGAGTACCAAAGTTCGTAAACAATTGTCACACGCCATCTCTCGATAGAGCGGCGTATTGCTGATCCATTTCCGCTCCGTTGGGAGCGTATCTCGGGATCGCCTCGAATTGGACGAGTCTTTCGGTGCAGCCCAATTCATTCGTCTTCGTCGTTCCTCCGATCTGGAGATGAACGGATTTTCTTTGTTGCAAGGATGGACAGCGGATGCACACACGGTCTTTGAGCGCAGCGAAACAACCGGGATTCGAACGACTCGGGCATCGCGTCACGTGGTCATGCTGAGGCTCGGCGTCTACAAGTTGCCGGTCGCCGAGGTCGTGGTGATCCAGACGATCGTCCGGCTGTATGCGAGCGACGCTGCCTTTCCGTGGCAGCTGGTCAACGCGCCGCCGTACGACGCGCTGCTCGTCGATGCCGCCGCCGTGGAGCATGAATATCCCACGGTGGTCGGCATGGCTGCCGCCGTGCTCAGGCTCACGCGCATGAATTCGGGTGGACAGCCCAACGCGCTGGAGCGGCCGATACGTGCCGACAAGCTGCAGCGCTGGCTCAAGAGCACCGAGCAGGCACTGCGCGAGTCGCGACCCGCGGGGCCGACGCTGGACGAGCAGACCGCCCTGGAGGTCGAGGTTTCCGATGCGGTCCGCTTCATGCTGCGCCGCTGGCCACCGGCCACGCTGTTGCGCAACGACCTCGACAACATCCGCATGGCGAGCCTGCTGGCGCGGCGCGCGCTGAATGCGAGTGAGCTGGCCGAGATCAGCCAGCTTCCATTCACCCAGTGCGCCGCGTTCCTGCAGGCGCTGCGAACGGCCGGCGTGCTGGAGCTGCATGTCGAGCAGGCCCTGCCGCCGTCGTTCGCACCGCAATCCGACAGGCCGATCCGCAGCGACTTCGCGCGAAGTCTCCTTGATGGCATTCGCCGCCGGCTGGGCCTGCGAGCGTCATGAAGGAATACAAGATCCTTCTCACGGGCACTGTGGGCGCGGGCAAGACGACCGCGATCGGATGCGTGAGCGAAACCTCGCCGGTCATGACCGAGGTGCCGAACTCCGATGCGGCCATCGACAAGGAGCGCACCACCGTGGGCCTCGACTTCGGCCAGCTCACGCTGGACAACGGGGACCGCGTTCGCCTGTTCGGCACGCCCGGGCAGGCCCGCTTCGACTTTCTCTGGAAGATTCTCGCCAGGAACGCGCTGGGCGTGATCGTCCTGATGGACAACTCCCGGCCCGACCCGCTGGGCGACCTGTCCATGTACATGCAAGGCTTCGCCGAAGCCCTGCGGACCCTGCCTTGCGTGATCGGCGTGGGACGGATGCACCGCCACCCTGTGCCGACCCTCGACGACTACGCGCAACGACTCGAGTCCACGGGCCGGGTGTTTCCGATTCTCGATGTGGACGTGCGAAGCAGGGCCGACGTGATCCTGCTGATCGACACGCTGCTGATGCAACTTGAAGCCGACATGCAGGGAGAGACAGAGTGAGTGTTCGACATGGCTTGTCCAGGACGGCAACCGCGCACGCGCAACGCGAGGTGCAGAAACTGGTCGACGAACTGAACGGCGTGACGGCTGCCGTGGTGGCTACCGTGGACGGTTTCGACGTGGCGTCCACAACCATCGGCGATGCCGATCCTGCCCGCATGGCTGCCATGGCCAGCTCCATCGTGGCGATCAGCGGCGTTGTCGCCGAAGAGGCACGCCTCGGCCGCCATCAGAGCGTGATGGTCCTGACGGATTCGGGCTTTGCGGTTTTCCACAGCGTGCACCGGCGCGACGGCGAACTCGTCATCAGCGTGCTCGCCCGCGACAGCGCGGTTCCGGCACTGGTGGCCTACAAGGCCGCCCAACTCGCCAAGACCCTGGCCGAGGCATGACGGCAGATTTCCACAACAACCTTTTCAACCATCCGACAGGAGAACAACTTGGCATCCATTAAGCAAACGCTCGACGACATCCTCACCATCGACGGCGCCATGTGCGCCGCCGTTGTCGACTCGGGCAGCGGCATGATCCTCGGCGCCGTGGGTTCGGGCGTGGACATGGAGATTGCCGCCGCCGGCAACACGGAAGTCGTGCGCGCCAAGCTCAAGACCATGCAGGCTCTGGGCCTGAGCGACGTGATCGAGGACATCCTGATCACCCTGGGCAAGCAGTACCACATCATCCGCCCCTCGGCATCGAAGGAGGGTGTCTTTCTCTACGTCGTGCTCGACAAGCAGCGCGCCAACCTCGCGCTGGCTCGCCGCAAGACGCAGGACGTGGACAAGCTGATGGACTTCTGAGATCAGCGGAAAGGCAGAAAGAATCTCCGTGCTCGATCTGAACGAAGTCGCAATGTTTGTGCAAGTGGCGCGTCTCGGCAGCTTCGCGGAAGCCGCGCGGCAGCTGCGCGTGCCGTCAGCGACGGTGAGCCGGCGCATCCGGCAACTCGAGGCGCACCTGGGCACCCGGCTGTTGCAGCGCTCCACCCGCAAACTGGCGCTGACCAATGCCGGCCAATCTTTCCAGGAACGATGCGGCCCGGCGGTCGAAGCGTTGATAGGCGCCGGGCGGCTGCAGGTCGAGGGCGGCCAGGAACCGAGCGGCCTCGTACGCGTGGCCGCGCCGGCCAGTTTTTTCGATTTCTTCGAGATGGAATGGGTTGCCGATTTCCTGGCCGCGCATCCACGGGTGCGGCTGGACTTCGTTCTCGACGATGTCGTGGCCGACCTCATCGGCGATCGTATCGACGTCGCCTTTCGCGGCGGGCCCCTGCAGGACTCGAGCTTCGTGGCCCGCAAGATCTTCGCAAGCTACGGCGGCCTTCTTGCCAGTCCCGCCTACCTGGCGGCGCGGGGCACACCCAGCAGCCTGCAGGAGCTGCTCGAGCACGACTGCGTGACGCAGCCGCCGGACAGCGGCAATCTCTCGACCTGGCGCCTGCAAGGCCCCGACGGCATGGAAGAAGACGTGCGGGTGAGGGGGCGCTTCATCAGCAACGTGCAGGGCGTGCTGCTGAAGGCTGCGTGTGCAGGGCTGGGCATCGCCGCGCTGCCGTCGATCCTGACGGCGTCCGACGTGGCGGCCGGTCGGCTGGTGCCGGTGCTGCCGCAGTACATGCGGGCAGGGCGCGGCCTGAGCGTCATCTACGCCAGCCGGCAGTACGTTCCGCAGGCGGTGTCCACGTTCGTCGACATGGCGATGGAGAAGCTCAGCCAGCAGGATTGGGCGCCCGCAGCCAGGCTGGCTGCCTAGCGTCGCCGCCTGCGCCTGTCGCGTTCAACCCGCCTTGGCGGAACGATCTGCGACGGTGGTGGGGCAGGACGAGGGCGTCGCACCGGTCGCGTCGGCACCACACCAGTCGCCGCCCAGCGCCTTCACCAGGAACACCGAGGTCAGCAGCCGCTGCCCCTGCAATTGCGCGGCCTGGCGCTCGACCGTCAGCAGCGACTGCTGCGCGGTGATCACGTCGAGATACGTCGAGGCGCCGCCTTCATAACGGCTGGTCGCCATGTCGAGCACGCGCCGCGCCGCCGTCACGGCCGACTGCGCCTGCGTGGTCGCGCTGTCGAGTGCCGACAAGCCGGTGATGCCGTCTTCCACTTCCTGCATCGCCGTCAGCACGGTGCGGCGGTAGTTGCCCACGGTAGCGTCGTAGCCGGCCTTGGCGAAGTCGACGTTGGCACGCACGCGCCCGCCGTCGAACAGCATCTGCGTGGCCGACACGCCCACCGACCACAGCAGGCTGGGCCCGTTGAACAGCGACTCGATCAGGCGGCTGTCCACGCCCACCGTCGGCGAGATGATGAAGCTCGGATAGAAGGCCGCGGTGGCCACGCCGATCTGCGCATTGGCCGCGGCCATCGCGCGCTCGGCCGAGGCCACGTCGGGCCGGCGCTGCAGGATTTCCGAGGGCACGCCCAGCGGTACCGCGGGCGGCTTGATCTCGCGCAGGTCCACCGGCAGTGCGAAGTTCGGCGCAGGCGTGCCGGTGAGGGTGGCCAGTGCGTGTTCGTACTGCGAGCGCTGCTTCTTCAGCACGTCGACCTGCGTCAGCGTGGTTTCGAGCAGCGCCTGCTGCTGCGCCACGTCGAGGCCCGACACCGCGCCCAGGTCGTGCCGCGCCGTGACCAGCTCCAGCGCCCGGCGTTGCAGCCCGATGGAGCGCGAGAGCACGTCGAGCTCGATGTCGGTCGAGCGCAGGTTGAAGTAGTTGCTGGCCACGTCGGCGCTCAGCAGCAGCCGCGTGTTGGCCAGGTCGGCAGCCGATTGCTCGGCGGAGGCCGAGGCGCCCTCGACGGTGCGCTGCACGCGGCCCGCGAGGTCGAGCTCGTAGCTGGCGTTCAGCGAGACGGTGAAGTCGTTCTGCACCGTGGACGCGTTGGCGGTCGCGTAGTTCGTCAGCGGCCGGTTGGCGGAAATCTTCAGGCGCGAGGCGCGCGTGCCGAGGCCCAGCTGCGGGTACTGGCTGGCCGCGTTGGACGCCAGCGCGGCGCGCGCCTGCGCCAGCCGCGCGTTGGCAATGACCAGCGTCGGGCTGCCGGCCAGGGCCTGCGCCTGCAATGTGTCGAGCGTGGTGTCGTCGAAGCGCTTCCACCAAGGGCCCTTGTCGGCGCTGTCGCTGGGCGTGCTCATGCGCCAGGGCTCTTCGAGCTTCCAGCTGACGGGCAGGGGCGTGTCGGGCGTCTTGTAGTCGGGGCCGACCGCGCAGCCCGCGACGAGCGCGAGCACCGCAGCAGCCACTGCAACGACTGGCGATCGCAATGTCACGCCGGTTCCTTCTTCGGCATGACGGGCGGGGCAGCCTTTGCGGCGGCCGGCGGCGCTTCGGGCGCGACGGCCACGATGTCGCCTTCGGCCAGCGAGTCCGAAGGGTTCAGCACCATGCGGTCTGTGCCTTCGAGCCCATCGATCACTTCGACGTTTTCGCCGTAGTTGCGCCCCAGCGTCACGGCGCGCAGGCCGACGCGGCCCTTCGCATCGACCACCGCGATGCGCGTGCCCTCGGCGCGGAACAGCAGCGCGTTCGACGGCACGGTGAGCGTGCGGCTCGCGGCCAGCGGCAGCGACACCTGCACGTAGGCACCCGGCAGCAGCGCGCCGTCCTTGTTGGGCAATGACACCTCGACCTGCATCATCCGCGTGGTCGTGTCGATGGAGCCTGCGGTGCGCGCCACCTGGCCCTTGAAGCTCTGGCCGCGCAGTTCGGCCTGCGTGACGACCACCGGCTGGCCTGCCTTCACGAGCTGCGCGTAGGCCTGCGGCACGTTGATGTACACGCGCAGCGGGTCGGTCTGCGCGAGCAGGAAAAGGGCGCGACCGGCACCGCCGCCCGCGCCCGCGTCGATCAGGTCACCCACGTCGACGTTGCGCCGCGTGATCACGCCCGCGAACGGCGCCACCACGCGCTTGAAGCCTTCGGTCTGCTTGAGCCGCTGCACGTTGGCATCGGCCGCCGCCACGTTCGAGGTGGCCTGCGCCACGGCGCTGCGGCGCTCGTCCAGGTCTTGCTGCGAAACCACGTCTTTCTTGCGCAGCGCTTCCCAGCGGTCGGCGGTGCTGCGTGCCAGCTCCAGCCCCGAGGCGGCCTGCGCGCGCGCGGCCACGGCCTGTGAGAGCTGTTGGTCGATTTCGGGCGTCTCGATTTCGGCGAGCAGCTCGCCCTTTTCGACGCGGCTGCCGATGTCCTTGGTCCAGCGCTTGAGGTAGCCGCTGGCGCGCGCCGAAATGGGCGATTGCACGAAGCCCTGCAGCGTGCCCGGCAGCGCCAGCGTCTGGCCGGCGGTGGGCACGCGGGGCAGGGCGGTCTGCACGTACTGCTTCGCGCGCTCGCTGGTGCCTGCTTCGAGCGCGCGAGCGTTGGCGATGCGCACGAACACGGTGCGCGCCGCACCGAGCGCCAGCAGCACCAGCACGATCAGCACCAGCCAGCGCGTGCGCCGCACGATCTGCCGGCGGCGCAGCAGTTCACCCTCGCCCTCTTCAACGGCGATGGGGTGGATGGCCAATGCCGAATGGCGTTGCTCCGTCATGACCAGCTCGGCGCCGGGCCGCTCCCAAGGCGAGCTACGGCCCCCTCGGGGGGCAGCGAATACACGAAGTGAATGAGCGTGGGGGTCAAAGTTTCAGTTCTCCTGGGGCGTTGCGCCCGCTGGCGGTTGATGCGGCTGCGAGGCTTCACGTGCCGCCCGGCGGTGCGCAAGCCGACTGTGCACCCCCGCGAACACGGCGGGTACGAAAAACAATGTCGACACCGTGGCAAAGATCAGGCCACCGATCACCGCGCGGCCCAGCGGCGCGTTCTGCTCTGCGCCTTCGCCCAGGCCCAGCGCCATCGGGATCATGCCGATGATCATCGCCAGCGCCGTCATCAGCACCGGGCGGATACGGGTGGCGCCGGCTTCCAGCGCGGCCGACAGCGGCGGAATGCCCGCCTGCAGCCGCTCGCGCGCGAACGACACCAGAAGAATGGAGTTGGCCGTGGCCACGCCCATGGTCATGATCGCGCCGGTCAGCGCCGGCACGCTCAGCGTGGTGCCGGTGATGAACAGCATCCACGCAATGCCCGCCAGCGCGGCCGGCAGGGCGGTGATGATGATGGCCGCGTCCAGCCATGACTGGAAGGTGACCACGATCAGCAGGTACACCAGCACGATCGCCATCGCGAGGCCGACGCCCAGGCCGATGAACGACGACTGCATGGTCTGCACCTGCCCGCGGATCTCGACCCGGCTGCCGCGCGAGAGTTTGGGCCGCATCTCGTCGACCAGCTTCTGCACCTTCGACGCCACGCTGGCGAGGTCGGTGCCCTGCACGCTCACGTACACGTCGATCACCGGCGCGATGTTGTAGCGCGACATCACCGCCGGCTGGCGGTCGGCCTGCGTGCTCACGAGGTTGCCCAGCAGCTGCTGCGCGCCGGTTCCCCCCGTTGCTGCGCCTGCACCCGCACCAACCGGAATGTTCAGCAGCGAGTCGAGCGAGTCGACGGTGTACTGCGGCGTCTGCACCGCAATGCTGTAGACCACGCCGTTCACCGGGTTCAGCCAGAAGGCGGGTGCCGTCTGCGAGCTGCCCGACAGCGCGATGAGCACGTTCTGCCCCACGTTGGAGGCGGTCAGGCCGTACTGCTGCAGCCGCGTGCGGTCCATCTGCAGGCTCAGCGCCGGGCCGTCGAGCCGCTGGTGCACGTGGGCGTCGACCGCGCCCGGAATCTGGCGGATAGTCTTGGTCAGTTCGGCCGCGCGCAGGGCGTTGCCGGCCATGTCGTTGCCGCTGAACTGCACGTCAATGGCCGCGGGCAGGCCGAAGTTCAGGATCTGCGTGACGATGTCCGCTGGCTGGAAGAAAAACTCGATGCCCGGAAAGCGCTTGGGCAGCTCGGCCCGCAGGAGCGACACGAACTGCTCGGTCGGCTTGTGGCCTTCTTTCAGCGACAGCAGCAGCTCGCCGTCGAAAGTGCCGATGGTGCCGGCGTTGCTGTAAGACAGGTTGATGCCGCTGTTGGGCACGCCCAGGTTGTCGAGGATGGTTTCGAGCTGGTCCTGCGGCACCAGCTCGCGGATGGCGGCCTCCACCTGGTCGGTGAGGCGAGCGGTCTCCTCGATGCGCGTGCCGGTGGGCGCACGCAGGTGCAGGCGGATCTGGCCGGCATCGACGGTCGGGAAGAAGTCGCGCCCCAGCGCGGGGTAGAGCAGGCAAGACAGCAGGCAGAAGCCGAGGAACAGGCCGATGAACCCGGCACGCTTCGACAGCACCGCCGACAGCACCAGCGTGTAGGCGCGGCGTACGCGTTCGAAGCGGCGGTCGAAGGCGCGGTACAGGCGCTGCAGGGCGCTCTGCTTCGCGCCTTCCGCTGGTGCATGGCCGCCGCCGTGCGAGCCGCCCATCAGCAGCATCACCAGCGTCGGCACCAGCGTGCGCGAGAGCAGGTAGGAGGCCAGCATGGCGAACACCACCGCTTCGGCCAGCGGCACGAACAGGAAGCGCGCCACGCCCGAGAGGAAGAACATCGGCACGAACACGATGCAGATGCACAGCGTGGAGACGAAGGCCGCCGAGCCGATTTCGCCCGCGCCGACCTCGATGGCCTCTTTCAGCGGCGTGCCCATGTGCAGGTGCCGCTCGATGTTCTCGATGGTCACGATCGCCTGGTCGACCAGGATGCCCACCGAGAGCGCCAGCCCGCCCAGCGTCATGAGGTTGAGCGTTTCGCCCAGCGAGTACAGCACCAGGATGGACGCCAGGATCGACAGCGGAATCGTCAGCCCGATGATCAGCGTGCTGCGCCAGTTGCCGAGAAACAGCAGCACCATCGCGGCGGTGAGCGCGGCGGCCAGGATGGCTTCGAACACCACGCCCTTGACGGCCGCTTTCACGAACACCGACTGGTCGAACAGCGGCGTGATCTTGATGTCTTCCGGCATCGTCTGCGCGGCGATGGGCAGCATGGCGCGGATGTTGGAGACGATGTCCAGCGTGGAGGCGCCGCCGTTCTTCAGCACCGACAGCAGCACGCCGCGCACGCCGTCCTGGCGCACCACGTTGGTCTGCGGCGAGAAGCCGTCGCGCACGTAGGCCACGTCGCGCAGGTAGGTGGTGGCGCCGTTCACCGTGCGGATCGGCAGGTCGTTCAGGCCTGCGATGGCGTCGGGCGAGCCGTTCATCTTCACGTTGTATTCGGTGGCGCCGAACTTGGCCGTGCCCGACGGAAGAATCAGGTTCTGCGTGTTCACCGCGTTCACCACGTCGGCCGGCGAGAGGCCGCGCGCCTGCATCGCCTGGGTGTCGAGGTCGACCGAAATCAGCCGGTTCTTGCCGCCGTACGGAAAGGGAATGGCCGCGCCCGGCACCGTGATGAGTTGCGGGCGCAGCTGGTTGACGGTGGAGTCGAACAGCGAGTTTTCAGAGCGCGTGGGGCTCGACAGCGCCAGCTGGATCACCGGCACGCTGGAGGCCGAATACTTGATGACCAGCGGCGGCGTGATGCCCGGCGGCAGCTGGCGCACCTGCGCCTGCATCGAGGCCACCACCTGCGAGATGGCCATCTCGATATTGGCCGTGGGCTGGAAGAACACCTTGATGATCGACACGCCCGCCAGCGATTGCGACTCGATGTGCTCGATGTCGCTCACCGTGGTGGTCAGCCCGCGCTCCACCTGCCCCGAAATGCGCTGCCCCATTTCCTGCGCCGGCAGGCCGGTGTAGTTCCAGATGACGCTGACCACCGGTATGTTGATTTCCGGGAAGATGTCGGTCGCCATGCGTGCGAGGACAAAGGGCGTGGCCAGCACGATCAGCATCGCCATGACGATGAAGGTGTACGGACGACGCAACGCAAGCTGGACCATGGAGGGGGCTCTCTGCTTCCGACGGAAAAAGGTTTTGCATCATAAGGAAGTAGATTTAAGTTTGCCGACTCCGTTAAATAGGGTGTGGCGCTTTACCAAAAGGGTGCATATGGACAGGGTCTGGCTGGTAGTGATGGGCGTTTCGGGATGCGGCAAGTCGAGCCTGGGCGCGGCGCTGGCCACCGCCCTCGACCTGCCGCTCATAGAAGGCGACGACCACCATCCGCCGGCCAACGTCGAGAAGATGAGCCACGGCATCGCGCTGACCGACGCTGATCGCGCGGGCTGGCTTGCAACGCTGGGCCGCGCGCTGGCCGATGCGCCGCAGGGCGCTGTGCTGACCTGCTCGGCGCTCAAGCGCATCTACCGCGAGCAGCTGCGCGCGGCCGCGCCGGGGCTGCGCTTCGTGTTCATGGCGATCGAGCGGGCCGAGGCCGAGCGCCGCGTGGCCGCGCGGGCTGGAGCAGGGGAGCACATGTTTCCCGCCAGCCTGGTAGCCAACCAGTTCGCCACGCTGGAGTCGCCTGTGGGAGAGGCGGGTGTGCTCGCGGTGGATGCGACGGCGCCGCTGGCGCAGTCGGTGGGGGCGGTGAAGGCGTGGCTGGTCAGCCCTTGAGTTCGGCGCGCATTCCTTCGAGCGTGGTGGCCACGCGGCCCATCACGTCGGCCACTGCGTCCAGTTCGTCGCGCGTGGCCGGCGCGACCATCGCGGTCACCATCTCCGCCTGAACCGCCAGGCACTTCTTCGCCATTGCCATGCCGTCGTCGGTGAGCGTGAGGCGCCGCACGCGCGCGTCGGCGCCATCGCTGTCGCGCCGCACCCAGCCCCTGGCCTCCATCTGCGTGAGCAGCATGCTGACGCCGCTCTTCGCCACGAAGCAGCGCGCGGCCAGCGCCTGCTGCGTGATGCCCGGCGTGGTCGCGATGGTCGCCAGCACCTCGTGCTCGCCCACGCGCAGGCCTATGGCGGCGAGCCGTGCCGTCATCACTGCATCGCAGAGGTTGTAGGCCCGCACCACCGCCAGCCATGCGGCCGTGCCGTGGGGCGAGGAGGGGGCCTTGTCGGTCTTGCCGGGCTTGGAGGACTTTGCTGCGGGCATCGAGATGGTTCAGTCTTGAACTAGAATGTTCTGAATTGAACCAATTCTAGGCTGTCCATGAATCTCTACCTGCGCTTGCTGATGACCCTGTTGCGCGCCTGGCGTGCGCCGCGCCTGGCGCCGGGCGACACGCTGGAGCGGCAACTGCGCGTGCTGCCGAACGACCTCGACATCAACGGCCACATGAACAACGGCCGCTACCTGACGGTGGTCGACCTGATGCTGGTCGAGTACTTCGTGCGCACCGGCTTCGCAACCGCCATGCTGCGCCAGGGCTGGAGGCCGATGTCCGGCGGCTCGCTCATCAGCTACCGGCGCGGGCTCAACCCCTTTCAGGTGTACACGCTGCGCTTTCGGCTCGACGCCACCGACCAGCACTGGAACTACATGCGCTTCGAGTTCGTGCGTGGAGACAGGGTGTGCGCGGCCGGCTACATGAAGGGCGCTGCCGTGGGGCGCGGCGGGCTGGTGCCGAACCAGGAGTCGTATGCGGCGATGGGGCTCGTGCCGCCGGCGCATGCACTGCCGTTGCCGGTGCGCGACTGGATCGCAGCCGAGCAGGGCGTGATGAACGCGGCCTGGTAAGGCTCAGCGCGTTGGCGGCGCATCGAGCGCCAGGCGCAGCCGCGTGACGTTCGGGTTGCCCGGATCGCGCTGCAGCTTGAAGCCCAGCTTGCGCGCCAGCGCCAGCATGCCGGTGTTGTCGTAGAGCGTGATGTCCGCCAGCTGCTTTACGCCGGCTGCCGCAGCCGCGTCGATCAGCCTGCGCATGAGCTTGTGGGCTACGCCGTGGTGCTGCCATGCATCGGCAATGACGACGGCGAATTCGGCGACGTGCGCCGTCTCGGGCGTTTCGCCGCGCACGTAGCGCACCACGCCCATCTGCTGCTCCACGCCCTCGACCTCGGTCGTCGCGATGAGCGCGAGTTCGTGGTCGTAGTCGATGTGCGTCATGCGCCACAGCTCGTCGGGCTGCGGCTTTCGCGGCGACAGCAGGCGGTGGTAGCCCGTCTCTTTCGAGAGACCGTCCACGAAGGCCGTGTGCATGGCCAGATCGTCGGCGCGGACCGGGCGGATCCGCACCGGCGTACCGTCGCGCAGTTGCCAGTCCTCGACCAGGTGGCTGGGGTAGTCGAGGGCCGGCATGGCATCAGCCGATCACTTCGGGCCAATCGGTGTGGAAGAACTGGCCTTCGGGCTTGTCGGTGCGCTCGTAGGTGTGGGCGCCGAAGAAGTCGCGCTGGGCTTGCAGCAGGTTCGCCGGCAGGCGCTCGGTGCGGTAGCTGTCGTAGTAGGCCAGCGAGGCGCTGAAGGCCGGCACCGGGATGCCGTTGCTCACCGCCAGCGCCACCACTTCGCGCCAGTTCTGCTGCGTGCGGTTCAGCAGGTCCTTGAAGAACGGGTCGAGCATCAGGTTGCCCAGGGCAGGGTCGGTGCGGAAGGCGTCGGTGATGCGGTTCAGGAAGCGCGCGCGAATGATGCACCCGCCGCGCCAGATCGACGCGATGCCGCCCAGGTCGAGGCCCCAGTTCTTCTTGTCGCCCATGGTCTTGATGAGGTCGAAGCCTTGCGTATAGCTGATGACCTTCGACGCATAGAGCGCGTCGTGCACCTTGGCCACCAGCGCTTTCTTTTCGACCGACAGCTCGATCTTCGGCCCCTGCAGCAGCTTGCTGGCCGCCACGCGTTGCTTCTTCTGCGAAGACAGCACGCGCGCCTCCACGGCCGCGTTGATGGTGCTGATGACCACCGCGTTCTCGGCCGCGTTGATCAGCGTCCACTGGCCCGTGCCCTTCTGGCCAGCCTTGTCGAGAATCACGTCGACGATGGGCTTGCCCGTCTCCGGATCCTTCTGTTCGAGCGCCTTGGCGGTGATCTGGATCAGGTAGCTCTGCAGCTCGCCGTCGTTCCACTCGTTGAAGATGGCGGCCATCTCGTCGGTGCTGAAGCCGGCCGCCTTGAACAGGCTGTAGGCCTCGCAGATCAGCTGCATGTCGCCGTACTCGATGCCGTTGTGCACCATCTTCACGTAGTGGCCGGCGCCGCCCGGGCCGATGTGAATGACGCAGGGCTCGCCGTCCACCTTGGCCGCGATGCTCTCGAAGATCGGCTTCATCACCTCCCAGGTGGAAAGCGGTCCGCCCGGCATGATCGACGGCCCCTTGCGCGCGCCTTCTTCGCCGCCCGACACGCCCGCGCCGATGAAGCGAAGGCCCTTGCTGCTCAGGTACGCGTCGCGGCGCTCGGTGTCGGTGTAGAGGCTGTTGCCGCCGTCGATGACGATGTCGTCCTTGTCCAGCAGCGGAATGAGCTGCTCGATCACCTGGTCGACCGGCGCACCGGCCTTCACCATGATCTGGATCTTGCGAGGCTTGGCCAGGCTCTGCACAAACTCTTCCAGCGTCTTCGCGCCGACCAGCTTCTTGCCGGGGTTGGCGGCAATGAAGGCTTCGGTGGTGGCCTCGGTGCGGTTGTACACGCTGACCTGGAAGCCGCGGCTTTCCACATTCAGCACGAGGTTCTGGCCCATCACGGCCAGGCCGATCAGTCCGAAATCGCTTTGCTTGTTGCTGCTCATGACCCGTCTTGCCCTTCTTTCATGTGCGTGCGCCGGAATGTCCCGCGCACGGGTTGGTTCGCGGGTCATTTTGCCGGTGCCGGGCGCAGGGTGGCGTCGGAGACGGTCTATACCCGCTTGGCAAGCGGGCATGGCTTGGGTATGTTTGGCGCGCATGAGCGCCGCGCCGGGCCGCCCCAAGCAAGCTCGCACCGCAGTGCGAAGCACGAAGGTATTTCAATGAGCGAAGCCATCGACACCATCCACCGCTGGTCCACTGACGCCGTGCCGCCCGCGCAGCGGCTGGACTACTGGGTGGGCGCGGTCTGCGAGGGCTTCCTGGAGATGGACGTGACCAGCCCGATGGCCGGCAGCTTCGGCGCCACGCTCGAATCTGCGCCGCTCGGCCCCATCGTCGTCAACCAGGTGCGCGGCAGCGCACAGGACGTCTACCGCACGCGCCGCGCCATCGCCCACAGCCGCAACAACTACTTCTACCTGCTCTGCAAGACCGACTCGGCCTGGGTGGCCGTGCAGGACGGCCGTTCTGCGCGACTGCTGCCCGGCGATGCGGTGCTGGTCGACTCGCGCCGGCGCTACGAATTTCACCTGCTGCAATCGGCCGACACCATTTCGCTCGAACTGCCGACCGCCTGGGTCGATGCATGGATTCCCGACGCGGGCGACCAGGTGGCGCGGCGCATCGACGGGCAGGCGGGGTGGGGCGGCGTGCTGTGCAGCTTCGTGCAACAGCTGACACCGCAGATGGCAGCAAAGCCGCCACTGCCGGCGGCGTTGCTGGGCGACCAGCTCGGTAGCCTGCTGGCACTGGCCACGGGGCACAGCCCTTCAGAGTCTGGGAGCGAAGGGCGCGCCGCGCTGCGCCGCCGCGTGCTCGACACTACGCGCGAGCGCCATGCAGAGCCGGGCCTCACGGCCGCGGGCGTGGCGCGCGAGCTGGGCATTTCGGAGCGCAGCCTGCACCGCTGCCTGGGCGAAGGCGGTACCACCTTCGCCACCGCGCTGGCGGGCTTTCGCATGCAGGCGGCGCGGCGCATGCTGGCCGATGCACGCTTCGATCGCCTGGGCATCGCGGAGATCGGCTTCCGCGTGGGGCTGACCGATGCCTCGCACTTCGTTCGCCAGTGCCGCAGGCACCTGGGTGCCACGCCGGGTGAGCTGCGCCGCTTGCGGCACTGAGCCGTCGCTCAGATGCTGCGCAGGTTGACCCGCTTCGACAGCGCCTCCGCACTCTCGCGCCGCTCGCTGTAGCGGTCCACAAGGTAGCCTGCGCAGTCGCGCGTGAGCAGCGTGAACTTGACCAGCTCTTCCATCACGTCGACCACTCGCTCGTAATACGGCGAGGGCTTCATGCGGCCGTTCTCCTCGAACTCGAGGAAGGCCTTGGCCACCGACGACTGGTTGGGGATGGTGAGCATGCGCATCCAGCGGCCGAGCACGCGCAGCTGGTTCACGGCGTTGAACGACTGCGAGCCGCCCGACACTTCCATCACCGCAAGCGTCTTGCCCTGCGTGGGCCGCACCGAGCCGACGGACAGCGGGATCCAGTCGATCTGCGCCTTCATGATGCCGGTCATGGCACCGTGGCGTTCGGGTGAAGTCCACACCATGCCCTCGGACCATTGCGCAAGATCACGCAGTTCCCGCACTTTCGGATGGTCTTCCGGCGCGTCGTCGGGCAGGGGCAGGCCGCGCGGGTCGTAGATGCGCGGCTCCGCGCCCAGGGCCTGGAGCAGCCGCGCGGCTTCTTCGGTGAGCAGCCGGCTGTAGGAGCGCTCGCGCACCGAGCCGTAGAGCAGCAGGATGCGCGGCGCGTGCGTGGCGCGCTCCGTGGGCAGCAGTTGCCGCAGGTCCGGCCGGTGGAAATGCCCGGCGTCGATGTTCGGCAGTTCAGGGCTTGACGACACGCTGGCCCTTTGCGTCGATGACGGCCTCGCCGTCTTCCTTGGAGAAGGCGCCTTGCTGCGGCCGCGGCAGGATGTCGAGCACCGCTTCCGAAGGCCGGCACAGCCGCGTGCCGAGCGGCGTCACCACGATCGGCCGGTTGATGAGGATCGGGTGTTGCAGCATGAAGCCGATCAGCTCATCGTCGCTCCACTTCGCATCGTCGAGGCCGAGTTCGGCGTAAGGCGTGCCCTTGCGGCGCATGACTTCGCGCACCGGCATGCCCATTGCCGCGATCAGTTGCTTCAGCGTCGCGCGATCGGGCGGGGTCTTCAGGTACTCGATGACGGTGGGCTCGTCGCCCGTGTTGCGGATCAGCGCGAGCATGTTCCTCGACGTGCCGCAGGCGGGGTTGTGATAGATCGTGATGTCGTTCATGGAAGTGTGGTGTCGGGTTTCAAAGACTCAGTCGAAGCGCCAGTGCCGCCAGGGTGACCAGCAGCACGGGCAGGGTCAGCACGATGCCGACCTTGAAGTAGTAGCCCCAGCCGATCGCCATTCCCTTCTTCGCGAGCACGTGCAGCCAGAGCAGGGTGGCGAGGCTGCCGATGGGCGTGATCTTCGGGCCGAGGTCGCAGCCGATCACGTTGGCGTAGACCATCGCTTCCTTCACCGCGCCGCTCGCGCTCGACGCGTCGATGGACAACGCGCCCACCAGCACGGTGGGCATGTTGTTCATGACCGACGAGAGCAGCGCCGAGAGAAAGCCCGTGCCCATCGCCGCACCCCAGACGCCGCCTTGCGCGAACACATTCAGCAGCGAGGCGATGTAGCCGGTCAGGCCGGCGTTGCGCAGCCCGTAGACCACGAGGTACATGCCCAGCGAGAAGATCACGATCTGCCAGGGCGCGCCGCGCAGCACCTTGCGAATGCCGATCACCGGGCCGCGCCCTGCAACAGCCAGCAGCACGACCGCGCCGAAGGCGGCCACCGCGCTGACCGGCACACCCAGCGGCTCCAGCCCGAAGAACCCGACGAGCAGCAGCACCAACACGACCCAGCCCGCGCGGAAGGTCGCGGGGTCGCGGATCGCATCCGCAGGCGCCTTGAGTTGGGTCGCGTCGTAGCTGGCCGGGATGTCGCGACGAAAGAAAAGCATCAGCGCCAGCAGGCTCGCGAGCACCGCCGCGATGTTCACGGGGATCATGACCGAGGCGTACTCGCCGAAGCCGATGCGGAAGAAGTCGGCCGACACGATGTTCACCAGGTTCGAGACGATCAGCGGCAGGCTGGCCGTGTCGGCGATGAAGCCAGCCGCCATCACGAAGGCGAGCGTGGTGGCCGGCGAGAAGCCCAGCGCCACGAGCATCGCCATCACGATGGGCGTAAGGATCAGCGCCGCGCCGTCGTTGGCGAACAGCGCCGACACGGCAGCGCCCAGCAGCACGATGAACGCGAACAGCAACCGCCCGCCCCCGCCGCCCCAGCGCGCCACGTGCAGCGCGGCCCATTCGAAGAAGCCCGCTTCGTCGAGCAGCAGGCTGATGACGATCACGGCGATGAAGGTGGCGGTTGCGTTCCACACGATGCTCCAGACGACGGGGATGTCGGACAGCTGGACCACGCCGAGCAGCAGCGCGATGACGGCGCCGAGCGAGGCGCTCCAGCCGATACCCAGCCCGCGCGGCTGCCAGATCACCAGCACGAGCGTGAAGACGAAGATCGCAACGGCGCTCAGCATGTCGGCGGGCATCCGACAGCGCAGGTTTCTCCCTCGCAGCAGTTCTCGGTGAGGTAGGCCAGCAGTCCATTCATCTGCTCGAACGCCGCGCGGTAGATGAGGTTGCGGCCCTGCCGCTCCTGCGAGACCAGCCCCGAATGCACGAGCTCCTTGAGATGGAACGACAGGCCCGTGGCCGACACCTCGAGCGCTTCGGTCAGCGCGCCGGGCGTGAGTCCGGCAGGGCCCGCCACCACCAGCGCACGAAACACCCGCAGGCGAACGGGCTGCGCCAGTGCGGCAAGGGATCGGACAACGTCATTTTCTTCCATATTTCAAGTATCGTTGAATAATTGAATCGAAGCAACACGGCTGGCGCGAATCGGCCATCGCGCTGGCACGCATCGGCCATGCGCAAGTCACCGATGTTCCTTACAGTCGTGCTCCGTCACAAACAAAAGGAGACACACCCACCATGTCCGACACCTATGTTCTCGTCCACGGCGCCTGGCACACCGGCGCAGAAATCGAAGCCGTGGCCGACGGCCTGCGCGCAGCAGGGCACACCGTGTATTGCCCGACGCTCGCTGGCAACAACCCCGGCGACGACCGCTCGAGCATTGGCCTGGAAGACGCCATTGCTTCCGCCGTGCGCTACATCGAGGAAAAGAATCTCACGCAGGTCCGCCTCGTGGGCCATAGCTACGGCGGCATGGTGATCTCGGGCGTGGCGGATCGCATTGCGCCGCGGCTGAAGCGGCTGGTGTACATCAACGCCTTCGTGCCGCTCGATGGCGAATCGCTCAACGACATGGTGCCGCCGCATTACGTGACGATGTTCGACGCCGTCGCGGAGGCCAACGGCAATGCCGTGACCTTGCCCTTCGAGATCTGGCGCGAAGCCTTCATCAACGATGCGGACCTGGCGACCGCGACGGCCGCCTACGGCAAGCTCAACCCGCACCCGTATCGCACCTTTACCGACAAGATCAGGCTGCAGCAGCCGCTGGCCGCGCTGGCGCTGGGCAAGTCGTATGTCAACTGCCTGCAGGACACCGCGCTGCCGCATGGCATGCCGTGGCATCCGCGCCTGTCGGAGCGGCTGGGCCTGTTCCGGCTGGTGGAGTGCCCCGGCAGCCACGAGATGTTCTTCTCGAACCCCCAGAGGCTCGCGCAGGCGATCCTGGAGGCGGGGCGCGACTGACCCCGTTTCGATCGGTCAGTTGCCGCTGAAGAGCGCGTCGTACACGCGTATTGACGCATAGGCGTCGTTCGCGGCATAGCGGATCTGCGCCTCGGTGAGCTGCTTGTTGGCCCAGTTCGAAGTGGTCGCCTTGCGCGACTTGATGAAGCGGCGGTTGAACACCAGAGCCACCGCCGCCTTCACGCCGACCGACTTGCGGTAGCCGCGGTGGCGGAATTCGTTGTCGATGTCGAACACCGCCTTCGGCTCGATGTTGAGCCGGTTGCGGATCAACGTGAGGTCGCCCGACAGGCCGAAGCCGACCTTGCGCAGCTCGGTGGAGGCGATCAGCGCGGCCACCACCGGGTTGCACTCGGTGCGGTGCAACTGGAACAGCCACGCCGTGTCGCGCGTGGAGAACTGCACCACGTGCGGGCCGCCCGACACCTCGTTCTTCGCGAAGGTGGGCTTGGATTCGGTGTCGAAGCCGGCGATGCCCGCGGCGAGCAGCGTGGCGGCGGCGTGTTCTGCATCTTGCAGTGTCTGCACGACCACGATGTCTTTCAGGCCGAGGCCTTCGAAGGGTTCGAGCAGCGCGATCTGTTCGCGCTCGGGCAGGGGAGGGAGCTTGGGGTTCTCGCTCACCGGGAGGCTGCTTTCGCTGTCTTTTTCTTCACTGAGGTTTTCTTCACTGCTGTTTTCTTTGCGGGTGTTTTCTTCGGCTTCGGTGGCTGGCCCGAGCGCAGCGCTGCTTCATATGCAAGGCGGCCCCACAGGGCGGCTTCCTCGCGGTCTTCGAAAAGATCCGCCGGGGCTTGCCGGTACGACATCGGCATCGACTTGCCCTGGCGCACGTAGGTGAAGGGCGGCAGGTTCAGCTTGTCGAAATGCGCGGCGCTCTCGGCATCGGCCTTGAGGTAGAGCGTGTCCTTGGCGACCAGCGCGATCATGCGGCCTTCGTGCCAGATGCCGTGGCCGCCGAACATGCGGCGCGTTTCGATGCGGCCGAGCCGCTCGAAGGTTTCGTGCAGGCTTTCGACGAATTCGCTCATGCGGTGATCTCGATGCGGTTGCCGTCCGGGTCGAGCACCACGCTCTCGTAGTAGCCATCGCCAGTGCGGCGCGGGCCGTCGAGCAGCGGGTAGCCGTCGGCCTTCAGACGCTGCGTGAGTTCGTCGACCGCAGCGTCTGAGCCCACGCTGATCGCCAGGTGCGTCCAGCCCATGCGCTGCGCGCCGGCTTCGGCCGTCACGGGCGAGAGCGTGCTCGTGGTCATGGCCTCTATGCGCGCGCCGTCGCCCAGGCTCAGGAAGCACGAGGCGAAGCCCTTGGCCGGGTTGACATAACCCGCGCCGGCGGTGGCGCCGAAGTAGTCGACATAGAAGCGCTTGCAGCGTTCGAGATCGGTGGTCCAGAGTGCGATGTGGTCGATGCGCATGGGCACGAAAAGAAGATGGGGTTCAGCCGATGCGCCACGGCGGGCGCGAGGGCGACCAATGGTAGGCGATGCGTTCGCGGCCGCTCGAGGGGTGCCGATCGACCGCACCGCGCTCGAGGCCATAGCGCTCGTAGAAGCGCTGCGCCGACGTGTTGGTGGAGGCAACGTGCAGCCACCAGCCTGTGGGAATGCGCACGCAGGCCTCGTCGAGCAAGGCCTTGCCCAAACCCTGGTTGCGCAGATGGGGCTCGACGAAGAGCTGGGCCACGTACTCGCGCCGCTCCAGCAGCACCATGAACGCCAGCACCTGCCCGTCGCGCTCCGCCAGCACCACTTCGGCGGGCGGGCCGAACTCGGTCTGCACGCGGTGCAGCCAGTAGCCGATCGGCTCGAAATGGGGGACGCCCCGGTTGGCCGCGATCCAGGCGCGGCGCCAGATGCCGGCCAGCACCATGTTCTCTTCGGCGCTGCCTTCGCGCAACCGCAGGTGGAAGGCGGGAATTTGGGCGGCGGACATGCGAACCATGATACGGCGCGGGGCCGCTGTGGTCGATGAGGCGCGGCCCTAGGAGCGCAGGGTTTGCGCGTGGTGCGCTATGTGGTCGGCCATGAAGCTCTGGATGAAGTAGTAGCCGTGGTCGTAGCCCGCGTGGCGGCGCAGCGTGAGCGGCTGGCCCGCCGCGAAGCAGGCGGCCTCGAAGGCCTCGGGGTGCAACTGCTCGGCGAGGAATTTGTCGGCCAGGCCCTGGTCGATGAGGATGCCCTGCGGGTAGGGCGCCACCACCTGCGACTTCATGAGCGCGCTGGCGTCGTGCGCCAGCCACTGCGCACGGTCGGCGCCGGGCTGGCCCAGATAGCCGCCGAGTGCCTTCTCGCCCCATGGGCACTGCGTGGGCGCGCAGATCGGCGCAAAGGCCGAGAGCGACTTGAAGCGCCCCGGATGCCGCAGCGCCAGCGTGAGCGCGCCGTGGCCGCCCATCGAGTGGCCGAAGATGCCGATGCGCTCGCCGTCGATGGCGAAGTGCTTCGCGACCAGCGGCAGCAGTTCGTGCACGACCCAGCTTTCCATGCGCCAGTGCGTGGCCCATGGCTCGACGAGCGCGTCGAGGTAGAAGCCGGCGCCGATGCCGAAGTCCCAGTCGTCCTTCGCACCCGGAATGCTTTCCGCTTCGCGGCCGCGCGGGCTGGTGTCGGGCGCGATCAGCGCAAGGCCCAGGCTCGCGGCCATGCGCTGCGCGCCGGCCTTCATCGCGAAGGTCTCCTCGTTGCAGGTCAGGCCCGCGAGGTAGAGCAGGGCGGGCACCCGCTCGTGCGCGACCTGCGGCGGCAGGTAGACCGAGAAGCGCATCGGAAGGCCGATTTCATGCGAGCGGTGTTCGAGAAAGCGCTGCACGCCGCCGAAGGCGTGGTGCTCGGAAAGAGTCTTCGGAGTGTTGTCGGTCATTGAGGGTTCTTGCCGCGCAGGGCGGGCACGAGTTCGAGCACGGCGTCGGCAAAGGTGCGCGGCGCTTCCTGCGGCATGTTGTGGCCCGCGCCGGGCACGAGCCGGTGCGAACGCGGGCCGCTGAAACGGTGTGCGTGGGCCGATGCATCGGCGGGCGGGCGCACGCCGTCGTCGATGCCGTCGAAGGTGATGGCGGGCACGGTGATCGTGGGCTGGGCCGCAAGGCGGCGTTCGATGTCGGCGTAGGCCGGGTCGCCCGGCACGAGGCCGAAGCGGTGGCGGTACGACTGGATCACCACGTCCACGAAATCAGGGTGGTCGAAGGCGGCGGCGCTGCGCTCGAAGGTGGCGTCGTCGAACTTCCAGGTTGGCGACCAGAGCTTCCACAGCAGCTTTGTGAGCGCCTTGCGGTCTTTCTCGAGGCCGGCGCGGCCGCGCTCGCTGTGGAAGTAGTACTGGTACCAGAGGCTGTGCTCGTTGGCCGGCGTGTCCGGCTCCATCGCCTTCGCGATGTTCTGGATGTTGTAGCTGTTGAGGGACACCAGCCCCGCGCAGCGTTCGGGCCACAGCGCCGCGACCACGCAGGCGGCGCGGCCGCCCCAGTCGTAGCCGGCCAGCACGGCACGGTCGATCTTCAGCGCGTCGAGCAGCGCGAGCAGGTCGGCGCCCAACGCGGCCTGTTCGCCCGAGCGGGGCGTAGCCTCGCTCAGGAAGCGCGTGGCGCCGTAGCCGCGCAGGTACGGCACGATCACGCGGCAGCCCTGGTCGGCCAGCATTGGCGCGACTTCGGCATAGGTGTGGATGTCGTACGGAAAGCCGTGCATCAGCAGCACGGGAGGCCCGTCCGCAGGGCCTGCTTCGTAGTAGGCGATTTCAAGGACGCCCGCTTCGATCTTGCGCAGGGGTTCCATGCGATTCATGGCGAGCGCCTCCCGGGGTTTAGTAGAGAACCACGCCGCGAATGGATTCGCCGCGCTTCATCAGGTCGAAGCCCTTGTTGATGTCCTCCAGCGGCATGGTGTGCGTGATCAGGTCGTCGATGTTGATCTTGCCTTCCATGTACCAGTCGACGATCTTCGGCACGTCGGTGCGCCCGCGTGCGCCACCGAAGGCCGAGCCTTCCCACTTGCGGCCGGTGACCAGCTGGAATGGTCGCGTGCTGATCTCGGCGCCCGCTTCGGCCACGCCGATGATGATGCTGCGGCCCCAGCCCTTGTGCGTGCATTCGAGCGCCTGGCGCATCACCTTCGTGTTGCCGATGCACTCGAAGCTGTAGTCGGCGCCGCCGTCGGTCAGCTGCACGATGGCATCGACGACGTTCTCGGTGTCCTTGGGGTTGATGAAGTGCGTCATGCCGAACTTGCGGGCCATGGCTTCGCGCTCGGGGTTCAGGTCCACGCCGATGATCTTGTCGGCACCTACCATCCTGGCGCCCTGGATCACGTTCAGGCCGATGCCGCCGAGGCCGAACACCACCACGTTGGCGCCGGCTTCCACCTTGGCCGTGAAGATCACCGCGCCGATGCCCGTGGTGACGCCGCAGCCGATGTAGCAGACCTTGTCGAAGGGGGCGTCTTCGCGGATCTTGGCCAGCGAGATTTCAGGGGCGACCGTGTAGTTGCTGAAGGTCGAGGTACCCATGTAGTGAAAGATCGGCTTGCCGTCGAGGCTGAAGCGCGAGGTGGCGTCGGGCATCAGGCCCTTGCCCTGCGTGCCGCGGATCAGCTGGCACAGATTCGTCTTGCGGCTCAGGCAGAACTTGCACTGGCGGCATTCGGGCGTGTACAGCGGGATGACGTGGTCGCCCTTTTTCAGCGTGGTGACGCCGGGGCCGACATCGACCACGATGCCCGCGCCTTCATGGCCGAGGATCGCGGGAAAGATGCCTTCGGGGTCGGCGCCCGAGAGGGTGTAGTAGTCGGTGTGGCAGATGCCGGTGGCCTTGATCTCGACCAGCACTTCGCCGAATTTCGGGCCTTCGAGGTCCACGGTTTCGATGGTGAGCGGGGCTCCGGATTTCCAGGCGACGGCGGCTTTGGTTTTCATGGCGAGTGTGATTCTTCAGAAAGGCGAAGCGGTAAGGATACCCAGACGACGTTCAAACAGGGCCGGCAGGAAAGATTCCCGACATTCCCACAAAGCCGGGCAGGTGGCGAAAGTCCCAGACCCAGTTTCGCAGTGCGGGAAATTCATCGAGAGAAATGCCGCCTTCGCCGGCGAGCGCGACGTAGGGGAAGCAGGCGAGGTCGGCAATGGTCGGCTCGGGTGGGGACGCAAGCCAGCGCAGGCCCACGCTGGCCTGCTCGGCGAGATGGTCGTCGAGCACGCGGAACACGGCGCGCGCGCCGCTGCGGCAGGCCTCGATGTCGAGGTGGTGGTAGCCGAGCGCGTCGTGCAGCCGCGCGGCCGAGGCGGTGCGGGTGATGTCGTCGGCAGTGGCGAGCCACATCGCGACCTGGCCGCGCCGCTTCGGGTCGTCGGGGTACCAGCGGCCTTGCGCGTCGTAGCGGCTTGCCAGGTAGACCAGGATGGCCTGTGCATCGCGCAGCAGGAAGCCGTCGTCGTCGATCACCGGGAGCTGGCCGAGCGGGTTGATGTTCGCCAGGAATACGGCGGATTTGTGCTCGCGGCCGGGAAAGAAATCGACCGGCACCGTTTCGTACGCGACACCCAGCCAGGCCAGCATCTGCCGCACCTTGAAGCAGTTGCCCGAGAGCGGATAGTCGTAGAGCTTCAGCGTCGTCATGCCGCCGCCCTCACGCCGAAGCGCATGCCGCGCTCGCGCAGCCATCGCCGGTAGGTGACGGAGGATGTGTCGCCGCGCGTCGGTGTTTCGGCGCGGCCTTCGAGCGGCATGCGCTTGAAGGCGTGGTTTTCCAGGATGGGCTTGTCCTGGCCGAAGATGGTGTGCTGGAAGGCGATGAGCTCGGCATCGGTGGAGTCGTCGTCGTAGCAGGCGAGCAGCGTGTGGGCGACAACGTGCTCGTCGTCGATGGGCTGAAGAAAGAGGCCGATCGCGTCGAGCGCGCCCGCACGGAAGCTCGATTTGTAGAGCATGGCCGAGAAGGGCTGCATCACGCGGTACTTGTAGAGCACCTCGCTGCCCGAATCGTGCGCGGCGGAAGCGCGCGGCTGCCAGAAGCGGCAGTCGGTGGCCCAGATCTCGCCGGTGGCGGGCTCGACCTGCACCTGGTACTGCGCCACCTCGGTGTGCGGCACCTTGCCGAGGTAGTCGGCATGCACGAAGGGAAAGTGCGCCATGTCGAGGAAGTTCTCGATCACGCGCAGGCCCGACACCGCGACGCCGATGCCGCCGCAGTCGATGATGCGGCGGCCGGGTTCGCTGTGCTCGGGAAAGTCGAACAGGGCGCGCGCGGGTCGGCCGCTGGGGCAGACCCAGAAGTAGCCGTAGCGCGACTGCACAGTAAGCGGCTGGTCGCCGAGGCGGCATCGGGGTGTGCCGTCGGCGTCGGTCCAGAGCTGCACGGTTTCGCCGAGCAGGCGGGTCGTGCGGGGCGTGGTCGTCGCGGGCCCGACGACCAGCCAGTCGTCGAGCATGTTGGGGTCGTCGGTGACGAAGGGCATGGGTGCTTTCAGCGTTGGGGCAGGGCTTCGATGCCGGCGCGCAGTTCGCGAGCGGCGGTGTGCAGGGTCTTCATGGCGGGCGAGTCGGGGGCTGCATCGGTCCACAGGTGGACGAAGGCAAGCCGGGGCTGGGCGTCGAGGACGAGGGCGACGGTGTTCACGTCGTCGAGCAGGCCGCGCCAGGCAGCTGAGACTGCATCGGCTGTCAGGCCGCGCTGTGCCAGCGTTTCTCGCACCGTGCCGGCGGGCGCACGCACGGTCAGCGTGCGGCAGAAGTGCCAGCCGGTGGGGATGGCGCCTTCCAGTTCGGCGGGCGCGGGCGGCACTTCGGGCGACAGGTGAACCCACAGCATCCCTGCGGCCTCCATCGTGCCGAAGGTCTTCGCGCAGACGTTGCGCGGAGCCTGCATGGCCGGATGCGCCGGAATGCTGGTGCACTGCCCGCTGCCCGCCGCGTACTGCCAGCCGTGGTACGCGCAGGCCAGGCGGTTGTCGACGACCTGGCCCAGCGTGAAGCGCACGCTGCGGTGCGGGCAGCGGTTCTCCCAGGCCTGGGCGGTGCCGTCGGCGGCGCGCCAGAGCGCGAGCTCCTGGCCCTCGGCAAAGCCGGCGACGATGTTGGCGCCGGGGCGCAGGTCGGCCGAGCGCGCGACGGGGTGCCAGGTGGCGGTGTTCTGTGTGTTCATGGATCGTGGGGGAGCAAGGCTGGACGCCGGTGATACCGTACCGCTTCCGCCGCACCGATGAAAGCCACATGAAGAGACGCTACTTTTCATTCCTGCAACGCCGGGCCTCATGAGCCGGATCGATCTCGCCCTTGTAGAGGCCTTCGTACTGATCGCCCGGAGCGGCAGTCTCACCAAGGCCGAAAGCCTCTCGGGCGTGTCCAAGGCCACCTTGAGCCGGCAGCTCACGCGGCTGGAGAAGTTGCTTGGCGCGCAGTTGCTGATGCGCAGCCCCCGCCGCATTGCGCTCACCGAGGCCGGCCGCGCGTTCTTTGCGCGCGGCGAAGGGCTGCTCGACGAAGTGACGGGCCGGCTCGAAGCGGCCAGCACCGAGATCCACGCGCTGACGACGGGCGTCTCGGGCGGCCTCTCGCTGCTGTCGGACACGCAGTTCAGCACCTCCTTCGTCTGCCATGTCGTCAAGCTGTTCCTGGAAATGCACCCGGACGTGCGCTGCCAGCTCGACGTGGCGAACGGCTTTCATGCGCCGCAGATCGGCGATGTCGACTGCTACGTGTGCTCCGAGCCGCCCGATGCGCCGAACCTCGTGGCCAAGCTGCTCGGGCGGCTGAACTACGGGCTGTATGCGAGCCCGCAGTACCTGGCACGCCGCGGCACGCCGTCGTCGCCTGAAGAGCTGGCCACGCACCAGTTCATCGTGATGAAGGAGCCTTCGGTGCGTTCGCAGGTGCTGCTGGTGTCGGGCGCGTCGAGCTTTGCCTTCCAGCCCGAGCCCGCCTTCGAGACCAACGACCACTGGGTCATGAAGACTTTCTGTATCGACGGCCTGGGCATCGCGCTGCTGCCGGCCTTCTTCGTGCGCCCGGAGCTGGAGCAGGGCGTGCTGGTGCCGGTGCTGCAGCAGTGGCAGCCCGAGCCGCGGCGCATCTACTGTGCCTACCAACGGCAGCGCTACATGGGGCAGAAGCTGCGCTCGTTCGTCGACCTGATGGCGCGCTGCGTGGTCGACATCGATTCGTACAACTACTACGTCGGATCGTCCACGGCGCGGCGCCGCAGGACGGCCGCGAGACCATAATTGCAGACCGCCAGACCCTCATCCATCATGAAGAAAATCCTCGTCCTCAACGGCCCCAACCTCAACCTGCTCGGCACGCGCGAGCCCGAACAGTACGGACGCGACACGCTGGCCGACGTCGAGCGCCTGTGCAAGGACACGGGCGCGAAGCTGGGCGTGGAGATCGAATGCCGCCAGTCGAACCACGAAGGCGTGCTGATCGACTGGATCCAGGAAGCCGGCCGCGAAGTGGCGGCGGGCAACATGCTCGGCGTGGTGATGAACCCCGGCGCCTACACCCACACGTCGATTGCGCTGCACGATGCGATCAAGGGCGCGAGCGTGCCGTTGATCGAACTGCACATCTCCAACGTGCACGCGCGCGAGGAGTTTCGCCACCACTCGTACATCTCGCCCGCGGCGAAGGGAATCATCGTGGGGCTGGGCGTGAAGGGCTACACCTTGGCCATCGCGGCCCTGGTGCCCTGACCCTCGTACTTCTAGTAGAGCTGCTTCGGCGCCGTGGCCTTCCAGCTGCGGCTGATGCGCCCGGCGCTGTCGATGCTTTCGAGGTGCACGTCGAAGCCCCAGAGCCGCGCGACGTGCTTCAGCACTTCTTCCGCCCCGTCGTGCAGTGGCAGGTTGTTGCGCTGCGTGTGACGCAGGGTCAGTGAACGGTCGCCGCGCGTGGCCACGCTCCACACCTGGATGTCGGGCTCGCGGCTGCTGATGTCGTACTGGCGTGACAGCGATTCGCGCAGCGCCTGGTAGCCGCTGTCGTCGTGGATGGCGGATACCTCCAGCTCGGCCTCGCTCTGGAAGTCGCGGATCGAGAACAGGCGGAAGTCGCGCATCGTCTTCGGGCTCAGGAACTGGCCGATGAAGCTCTCGTCCTTGAAGTTGCGCATCGCGTAGTCGAGCGTCTTGAGCCAGTCGCTGCCCGCGAAGTCGGGGAACCAGCGGCGGTCTTCCTCGGTCGGCTTTTCGCAGACGCGCCGCAGGTCGGTGTACATCGCGAAACCCAGCGCATACGGGTTGATGCCGCTGTAGGCGCGGTGTCCCACCGGCGGCTGGAAGATCACGCCCGTGTGCGAACTGAGCCATTCCATCATGAAGCCGTCGGCCAGCTGGCCGCGGTCGTACATGGTGTTGAGCAGCGTGTAGTGCCAGAAGGTGGCCCAGCCTTCGTTCATCACCTGGGTCTGGCGCTGCGGGTAGAAGTACTGCGCGATCTTGCGCACGATGCGCACCACTTCGCGCTGCCAGGGTTCGAGCAGCGCGGCGTTCTTCTCGATGAAGTAGAGCAGGTTCTCCTGCGGCTCCGACGGAAAGCGCTTTGACGAATCGGACTCGGCCGCCTGCTCGCTCTTGCGCGGCAGCGTGCGCCACAGGTCGTTCACCTGCTGCTGCATGTGGCGCTCGCGCTCGGTACGCTGGGCACTCTCTTGCGCCAGCGAGCGCTTCTGCGGGCGGCGATAGCGGTCGACGCCGTAGTTCATGAGCGCGTGGCAGGAGTCGAGCAGTTCCTCGACCGCATCGAGGCCGTGACGCTCCTCGCATTCGGCGATGTAGTGCCGCGCGTAGACGAGGTAGTCGATGATGGACGACGCATCGGTCCACATGCGGAACAGGTAGTTGCCCTTGAAGAAGCTGTTGTGGCCGTAGGCCGCATGCGCGATCACCAGGGCCTGCATGGCCATGGTGTTTTCTTCCATCAGGTAGGCGATGCACGGATCGGAGTTGATGACGATCTCGTAGGCCAGCCCCATGTGGCCCCGGCGATAGTTCTTCTCGGTGGCGATGAACTGTTTGCCGTACGACCAGTGGCGATAGATCATCGGCATGCCCACGCTCGCGTAGGCGTCCATCATCTGTTCGGCCGTGATGACCTCGAGCTGGTTCGCGTACACGTCGAGGCCATAGCCCTTGGCGGTCTTGGCGATCTCGGTGTGATACGTCTCGATGAGGTCGAATGTCCAGTCGGAAGGGCTGGGCAGGCGTTCGAGCCGGGGGGGGACGATGATGGCGCTCATGACGTGACCCCTTCCTTCTTGAACAGGTCGCGGAAAACCGGATAGATGTCTTGCGCGTCGGACACCTTGCGCATGGCGAAGTTGGGCGCGACGCCCTCGAGCTGCTGGTACTCCTGCCACAGGTTCTGCTCGGTCTCGGCCACCTGCACGTAGGCGTAGTAACGCACCACCGGCAGGATGTTCTCGACCAGCAGCTCGCGGCAGCGGCCGCTGTCCTGGTGCCAGTTGTCGCCGTCGCTGGCCTGCGCGCCGTACACGTTCCATTCGCCGCTGGGGTAGCGTGCCTTGATGATCTCGTCCATCAGTACCAACGCGCTCGACACCACGGTGCCGCCGGTTTCGGTGGCGTGGAAGAACTCTTCTTCAGTCACCTCCTGCGCCTGCGTGTGATGGCGCAGGAACACGAGGTCGATGGTCTCGTAGTGCCGCGTGAGGAACATGTACAGCAGCATGAAGAAGCGCTTGGCCATGTCCTTGCGCGCCTCGTCCATCGAGCCCGACACGTCCATGAGGCAGAACATCACGGCCTTGGCACTGGGCACCGGCGTCTTCACGCGGTTGCGGTAGCGCAGGTCGATGGGGTCGATGTAGGGCACGTGCCGCATGGTGCGGCGCAGCTCGGCGATGCGCTCTTCGGTCTCGCGGATTTCCTTCTGGATGAGCGCTGAAGTGACCTGCGGATGCAGCTTCAGGTGTTCGAGGTGCGCTTCCAGGCGCTTGAGCTCCTTGCGCGGTTCGCCGCCCAGCGCGATGCGGCGGGCGAGCGCACCGCGCATCGAGCGCACCACGTGCAGGTTGTTGGGAGAGCCGTCGCTGGTGAAGCCGGCGCGGTGGCTCTTCCACTCGGGCACGTCGGCGATCTGCGTGCGAATGAGGTGCGGCAGCGCGAGGTCGTCGAAGAACACGCGCATGAACTCTTCGCGCGTGAGGCGGAAGACGAAGTCGTCCTCGCCTTCGCCGCTGTCGCTGGCCTCGCCGCTGCCGGAGCCACCGCTGCCCCCGCCTTCGGGGCGCTTGATGCGGTCGCCTTTCAGGTACTCCTGGTTGCCTGGGTGCACGTACTCGCGGTCGCCGCCGCGTGCATGGCCGAACACCGGTTCGGACACGTCGTGGCGCGGCAGGGTCACGTCTTCGCCTTGCTCCAGTTCGCGGATGTTGCGGCCGCTGACGGCGCGCCTCACCGCTTCCTGGATCTGCCCCTTGTAGCGCCGAAGGAAGCGCTCGCGGTTGCCAATGGACTTGTTCTTGCCCGATAGCCGGCGGTCGATGATCTGCTGCAGGATGGCCACGATGTTGTCAAAGCTCCTTGCAAAGAGAGAACGAACGAAGGGTCGTCTTTTTTATGAACTCTTGCGCACCCGCAGATACCACTCGCAGAGCAGGCGAACCTGTTTGGCCGTGTAGCCCTTCTCGACCATGCGGGTCACGAAGTCTTCGTGCTTCTTCTGTTCGTCGGCGCTGCTCTTGGTGTTGAAGCTGATCACCGGCAGCAACTCTTCGGTGTTGGAGAACATCTTCTTCTCGATCACCGCGCGCAGCTTCTCGTAGCTGGTCCACGCCGGGTTGCGCCCCGCGTTGCCGGCCCGTGCGCGCAGCACGAAGTTGACGATCTCGTTGCGGAAGTCCTTGGGGTTGCCGATGCCGGCGGGCCGCTCGATTTTTTCGAGTTCGCCATTGAGCGAGGCGCGGTCGAACACTTCGCCGGTGTCGACGTCGCGGAACTCCTGGTCCTGGATCCAGTAGTCGGCGTAGGTGACGTAGCGGTCGAAGATGTTCTGGCCGTACTCGCTGTAGCTCTCGAGGTAGGCGGTCTGGATCTCCTTGCCGATGAACTCGGCGTAGCGCGGCGCCAGCAGCTCCTTGATGTAGCTGATGTACTTCTGCTCGATCTCGGGCGCGAACTGCTCGCGCTCGATCTGCTGTTCGAGCACATACATCAGGTGCACCGGGTTCGCGGCCACTTCCGAGCTGTCGAAGTTGAAAACCTTCGAGATGATCTTGAAGGCGAAGCGCGTGGACACACCGCTCATGCCTTCGTCGACGCCCGCGTAGTCGCGGTACTCTTGGATCGACTTGGCCTTGGGGTCGGTGTCCTTGAGGTTCTCGCCGTCGTACACCTGCATCTTGCTGAAGGTGCTGGAGTTCTCGGGCTCTTTCAGGCGCGTGAGCACCGAGAGCTGGGCCATCATGCGCAGGGTGCCGGGAGCGCAGGGTGCCTGGGCCAGCGACGAGTTGCGCACCAGCTTCTCGTAGATCTTGATTTCTTCCGAGGCGCGCAGGCAGTAGGGCACCTTGACGATGTAGATCCGGTCGAGGAAAGCCTCGTTGTTCTTGTTGTTGCGGAAGGCCTTCCACTCGCTCTCGTTGCTGTGCGCGAGCACGATGCCGTCGAACGGGATGGCGCCGAAGCCTTCGGTGCCCTTGAAGTTGCTTTCCTGCGTTGCCGTGAGCAGAGGGTGCAGCACCTTGATGGGCGCCTTGAACATTTCCACGAACTCCAGCAGGCCCTGGTTGGCCAGGCACAGGCCGCCGGAGTAGGCGTAGGCGTCCGGGTCGTCCTGGGCATAGGTTTCGAGCTTGCGGATGTCGACCTTGCCGACCAGCGAGGAAATGTCCTGGTTGTTCTCGTCGCCGGGCTCGGTCTTGGCGACGGCGATCTGCCGCAGCACCGACGGGAAGCGCTTGACGATCTTGAACTGGCGGATGTCGCCGCCGTACTCCTCGAGCCGCTTGACGGCCCAGGGCGAGAGAATTCGATTCAGGTACCGGCGGGGGATGCCGTATTCTTTTTCAAGGATCTCGCCGTCTTCCAGCGTGTCGAAGAGGCCGAGCGGGGATTCGTTCACCGGCGAGCCCTGGATGGCGTAGAAGGGCACGTGCTCCATCAACTGCTTCAGGCGTTCGGCGATCGAGCTCTTGCCGCCACCGACCGGGCCCAGCAGGTAAAGGATTTGCTTCTTTTCTTCCAGCCCCTGGGCTGCGTGGCGGAAATAGGACACCACCTGTTCTATGGCGTCTTCCATGCCATAGAACTCCTTGAACGCCGGATAGATCTTGATGACCTTGTTGGCGAAGATGCGCGAAAGACGGGGGTCGTTGCGCGTGTCGACCAGCTCCGGGTCGCCGATGGCCTTGAGCATGCGCTCGGAGGCAGTGGCGTAGGCCGTGGGGTCACGCTTGCAGATATCCAGGTAGTCCTGCAGCGAGATGACTTCCTCGCGGGTGCGCTCGTAGCGGGCGGCAAAGTTGCTGATCACATCCATGGTCACGCCTCCATCAAGTCAGTGGGCTTTTAGCCCGATGGCGTGCAGCAAAGGCCTTGCGCAACATTTAAAGGTGTGCCTGCCCATGGCTGCATGCCGCGGAAAACTCCCTTACAACAATCTGCTAACAATCAGCATAAAGCAAAGATTGAACCCGGCAAATCATTTGTTAATTCAGAACCACACGGACGAGTAAAGTTCAACGAAAAACAAGGAACAAATTTCCGGATTTCAGTTAAATTCAAAGGCTCGCTTTCCCAATTCTCCCCGGGTGAAAACACCTATGCCAAATGGCTATCGTCCGTTTTTGCCTTTTCTCCGGGAAAGCATCGCCTATTGAGCCTCGGGGCTCAAAAAACGGGCGTCTCCTGCAATAACGCGCGGCCTGTCGTTTGGTTTATTGCACAGCCAAAAAAAATATAAAAGCAATCCTCGCGCCACTTTTTGATGGGCCGCTTGCGCGTGTTGGCGTGGGAAGGAAGCTTGGGCGCGGGTCGGCATGTACCGCAGAGGTGCAAGACGCACTGCCAATGTGCCTGCTACGGGCCTGGGAGGCCTGGATGCACCAGTCCGGCGACTCCAGCATGACAAAGGGCCGCTAAGTGGCCCTGGTTGGAGGTGGTGGCATCCACTGAAGTGAAGCCCCCGGCGTTACATATCTCAGATGGAGAACAGGTCCGACGTGTAACGCTGGCGCCGGATGAGGCAGGGATTCAGGCAGCCGGCCAGTCCCTGCACGCCTTTGGTGCTCACAAGCCAGCTCAGCTGAAGAATTCCTTCGCCTTGTCGAACCAGCCCTTGTCGGTCGGGCTGTGCTTCTCGCCGCCCTTCTTGAGCGACTCGTCGAGGTCCTTCAGCAGCTTGCGCTGGAACTCGGTGAGCTTCACCGGCGTCTCGACGCGCACGTGGCAGTAGAGGTCGCCGGGGTAGCTCGAGTTGACGCCCTTGATGCCCTTGCCGCGCAGGCGGAACTGCTTGCCGCTTTGCGTGCCTTCGGGAATGTCGATGGCCGCCGCGCCCTTGAGCGTGGGCACGTTGATCTCGCCGCCCAGCGCCGCCGTGGTCATGCTCACGGGCACCACGCAGTGCAGGTTGTCGCCGTCGCGCTCGAAGATGTCGTGCTTCCTGAGCCGGATCTCGATGTACAGGTCGCCCGGCGGGCCGCCGTTGACGCCGGGCTCGCCGCTGCCGGTCACGCGCATGCGCTGGCCGTCGTCGATGCCTGCGCGGATCTTCACTTCGAGCGTCTTGTTGCGCTTGATCTTGCCCTGGCCGTGGCACACGGTGCAGGGCTCGGGAACGATCTTGCCGCTGCCGTGACAGGTAGGGCAGGTCTGCTGCACGCTGAAGAAGCCCTGGCGCATCTGCACCGCGCCCGCGCCGTGGCAGGTCGTGCAGGTGATGGGCTTGGTGCCGGGCTTCGCGCCCGAGCCATGGCAGGTGTCGCACTCGTCCCAGGTGGGGATGCGGATCTCGGTGGTCTTGCCTTCTGCAGCCTCTTCGAGCGAGATCTCCATCGCGTAGCTCAGGTCGCTGCCGCGGAACACCTGGCGGCCGCTGCTGGTGCGGCCTCGGCCGCCGCCGCCGAACACGTCGCCGAAGATGTCGCCGAAGGCTTCCGCGAAGCCGCCGAAGCCTTCCGCGCCCGGGCCGCCGCGCATGTTGGGGTCGACGCCGGCATGGCCGTACTGGTCGTAGGCCGCGCGCTTCTGTCCGTCGGACAGCATTTCGTAGGCTTCCTTCACCTCCTTGAACTTGGCCTCGGCCTCCTTCGAGGTGTCGCCGTGGTTGCGGTCGGGGTGGTGCTTCATCGCAAGCTTGCGATAAGCCTTCTTGATTTCTTCCTCGCTCGCGTTCTTGGGGACGCCGAGGGTTTCGTAGTAGTCGCGTTTGGTGGCCATGGCAGGTCGATCAGCAGATCAGGGAAGCAGCGGGAACTCGGGTAACTTGAAGCGAGAAAGGCTGGAGCACCTTTTCAGGTGTTCCAGCCTTGCTCAAGGGACTGAAGATCAGCCCTTCTTGACTTCCTTCACTTCGGCGTCGACCACGTTGTCGTCGGCCTGCGCGCTTGCAGCAGCTTCCGCGCCACCCGGGCCGGAGGCGGCCGAGGCGCCGGCCGCGGCCTGCGATTCGGCGTACATCTTCTCGCCCAGCTTCTGGCTTGCGGTCATCAGCGTGTTGGTCTTTTCCTCGATCGCGGTCTTGTCTTCACCCTTGAGGGCTTCTTCCAGGTCCTTGATCGCTGCTTCGATCGCGTCCTTCTCGGCGGCTTCGAGGCTTGCACCATGTTCGCCCAGCGACTTCTTCACGCTGTGCACCATTGCCTCGCCCTGGTTGCGCGCCTGCACGATTTCGAGCTTCTTCTTGTCGTCTTCGGCGTTGAGTTCGGCGTCCTTCACCATCTTCTGGATCTCGTCCTCGGACAGGCCCGAGCTCGCCTTGATGGTGATCTTGTTTTCCTTGCCGGTACCCTTGTCCTTCGCGCCGACGTGCAGGATGCCGTTGGCGTCGATGTCGAAGCTCACCTCGATCTGCGGCGTGCCGCGCGATGCCGGCGGAATGCCTTCGAGATTGAATTCGCCGAGCGCCTTGTTGCCCGCGGCGATGTCGCGCTCGCCCTGGAACACCTTGATGGTCACGGCCGGCTGGTTGTCTTCGGCGGTCGAGAAGGTCTGCGCGAACTTCGTCGGGATCGTCGTGTTCTTGGCGATCATCTTCGTCATCACGCCGCCCATCGTTTCGATGCCCAGCGACAGCGGGGTCACGTCGAGCAGCAGCACGTCCTTGCGGTCGCCCGAGAGCACCTGGCCCTGGATGGCGGCGCCGACAGCCACGGCTTCGTCGGGGTTCACGTCCTTGCGCGGCTCCTTGCCGAAGAAGGCCTTCACCTTGTCCTGCACCTTGGGCATGCGGGTCATGCCGCCGACCAGGATCACGTCGTTGATGTCGCCCACGCTGATGCCGGCGTCCTTGATGGCCACGCGGCAGGGAGCGATGGTGCGCTCGATCAGCTCGTCGACCAGGCTTTCGAGCTTGGCGCGGGTGAGCTTGATGTTCAGGTGCTTCGGACCCGAGGCATCGGCCGTGATGTAGGGCAGGTTGATGTCGGTCTGCGCGCTGTTCGACAGTTCGATCTTGGCCTTTTCAGCGGCTTCCTTCAGGCGCTGCAGGGCCAGCACGTCCTTGCTCAGGTCGACGCCCTGGTCCTTTTTGAACTCGCCGATGATGTAGTCGATGATGCGCTGGTCGAAGTCTTCGCCGCCCAGGAAGGTGTCGCCGTTGGTCGACAGCACTTCGAACTGCTTCTCGCCGTCGACGTCGGCAATTTCGATGATCGACACGTCGAAGGTACCGCCGCCGAGGTCATACACGGCGATCTTGCGGTCGGCCTTGTCCTGCTTGTCGAGGCCGAAGGCCAGGGCGGCAGCGGTGGGCTCGTTGATGATGCGCTTGACGTCCAGGCCCGCGATGCGGCCGGCGTCTTTGGTGGCCTGGCGCTGGGCGTCGTTGAAGTAGGCCGGCACCGTGATCACGGCTTCGGTCACGGTTTCGCCGAGGTAGTCTTCGGCGGTCTTCTTCATCTTGCGCAGGATGTCGGCGCTGACCTGTTGCGGGGCCATCTTCTTGCCGCGCACTTCCACCCATGCGTCGCCGTTGTCGGCCTTGGCGATGGTGTAGGGCATCAGGTCGATGTCCTTCTGGACTTCCTTTTCCTCGAACTTGCGGCCGATCAGGCGCTTGATCGCGTACAGCGTGTTCTTGGGGTTGGTAACGGCCTGGCGCTTGGCCGAGGCACCGACCAGCACTTCACCGTCTTCCTGGTACGCGACGATCGACGGCGTGGTGCGCGCACCTTCCGAGTTCTCGATCACACGCGTGGTGTTGCCTTCCATGATCGACACGCACGAGTTGGTGGTGCCGAGGTCGATGCCGATGATCTTTGCCATGTTCTTTACTCCTGAAAGCCTGAAAAATATGTTGTTATGAACTTGTGGATAACCCGTCGCGATTCAAGGTATGAAGCGGGGATTTCCTGTGGGAATCTTGTGTGCCGATGCGAGCCGGTTACTTCGGCGCGCTGACCGTGACCAGCGCCGGGCGCAGCACGCGCTCGTTGATGGTGTAGCCCTTCTGCAGCACGCTCACCACGGTGTTCGGCTCCTGGTCGGCGGGCACCACCGAGATGGCCTGGTGCTGGTGCGGGTCGAACTTGGTGCCGGGTGCGGGGGCCACTTCGATCACCTTGTTGCGTTCGAGCGCGCTCTTGAGCTGGCGCAGCGTGGCTTCGGCGCCTTCGCGGATCTGCTCGGGGGTGGCGTCCTTGATGGCCAGGCCGGCTTCGAGGCTGTCGGTCACCGGCAGCAGGCTCTCGGCAAAGGCCTCGACGGCGAACTTGCGGGCCTTGGTGATCTCGTCGTCGGCGCGGCGACGGGCGTTCTGCACATCGGCCTGGGCGCGCAGGTACTGGTCGGCCAGTTCGGCATTCTTGGTCTGCAGGGCGGCGAGCTCGCCTTGTGCCACGGCCAGGGCGTCGAGCGCCTCGGCTTCATTGGCGGCGTGCGCAGCCTCCAGTTCTTCGGGGCTTGGCTCGCCTTGCAGCATTTGAGAATTCTGTGCGGATTGTTGCGGGTCAGACATTTTTCAAAGAACCGGCGTGTGCCGGAAAACAAACGTTAGCCAGCCACATGGGGCTGGCCCAAAGCATTTCAAGCGAAAAAACGCGGCCAAAAGGGCCGCGGAGGCATGAAAAAGGCCCGGAATCGGGCCTTGGAGCCGTCGGCTCGAATGCTCAGTGTGCGTCCAGGAGCTCGACGTCGAACTTCAGCGTGGCGTTCGGCGGAATCACGCCGCCGGCGCCGCGGGCGCCATAGCCCAGCGATGCGGGAATGATCAGCGTGCGCTTGCCGCCGATCTTCATGCCGGCCACGCCTTCGTCCCAGCCCTTGATGACCTGGCCCGCGCCCAGCGAGAACGCGAACGGGTCGTTGCGGTCGCGGCTCGAATCGAACTTGGCGCCTTGCACGCCGTCGTTGTAGAGCCAGCCGGTGTAGTGCACGTGCACGTGCTGGCCAGCCTTGGCTTCGGCGCCGGTGCCGACTTCGGTGTCTTCGTATTGCAGGCCGGAGGGAGTGGTGGGCATGAGAAACGCTCCTTGCGTCGATGTGAGATCAGTGGATCGAAGGCGCGGAGTTTACCGATGCCGGACAGGCAGGCCTGTGGTCCGTCAGCTCTGGCTGGTGTCGTCGGAAGGGGGCGCGGGTGTGGACGCAGGTGCCGCCACCGGGGCCGGAGCGGGTGCGGCCGCTGGAGAAACCGGCGCGGCGGGCGATGCGACCGCTGCGGGTGCCGCTGCTTTCTTGAGTTGTCCCAGTTGCCATTTGCCGGCAAAAGCCTGCAGGTCGGAAAGGCGCTTGAGCAGGTCCTGGCCGCTGAGCGTGAGGCTGTAGCCGTCGCTGCCATGGCCGACGATGCCGGCTTCGCGCAGTTCCTTGATGCGGGTGTTGAGCGTGTTGGGAGTGATGCTGCCCACGCTGTCCTGAAGCAAACGGAAGGTCTGCGCATGGCCGTCGCGCAGGGCCCAGAGCACGCGCAGCGCGTAGCGGGCTTCGAGCAGGGCGAGCAACTGGCTGACGGCTGCGTTTTCCTTGGTACTCATCGACATCATCTCCTCGAAGCGTTCTTGTGGTTGGTATGAACCGTCTCGTTGGCCGGCGACTATAGCGCAATCGATGAGGATGCTACTAGTTTTATAGCTGTCAGGGCATGCTGCATGCGGGTTGTGAGACAAACACTCACAAATTGGTGTAGTTGGCCATGGCTTCGCCCAGGCGGATCGCGCGGGTGGGCGACCAGTCCTGGTTGAAGGCCAGCGCGGGCGCCGGGAACAGCATGACGACCGTCGACCCGAGCAAGAAACGGCCCATCTCGTCGCCCTTGCGGATGTCGATCTGCTGGTCGGTGTAGTGCCACTCGCGCAGCTCGCCCACGCGCGGCGGATTGACCACGCCGTGCCATACGGTGGCCATGCTGCCGACGATGGTGGCGCCCACCAGCACCAGCACGAAGGGCCCATGCGCCGATTCGAAGACGCACACCACGCGCTCGTTGCGCGCGAACAGGCCGGGTACGCCGCGCGCCGTGGTGGGGTTCACCGAGAACAGGTCGCCCGGCACATGAATCATGCGCACAAGCCGCCCGTCGCAAGGCATGTGGATGCGGTGGTAGTCCTTGGGGCTCAGGTACAGCGTGGCGAAGCTGCCGTGCGCGAACTTCGCGGCCAGCGTAGCGTCGCCGCCGACCAGTGCGGTGGTCGTGTAGTTGTGGCCCTTGGCCTGGAAAATCTGGTCGCCCTGGATCGCGCCGAACTGGCTGATCGCGCCGTCTACCGGGCAGACCAGGTCGGCCTGCGCGAGCGGCCGCGCACCGGGCTTGAGTGCGCGCGTGAAGAACTGGTTGAAGCTCTTGTAGTGCTGGATGTCCGACTCGAGCGCCTCGCCCATGTCCACGCCGTACTTGGCCACGAAGCGCCGGATGATCCACGTCGTCACGGCGCCCCGTTCCTTGCCCGCAACCCAGCCGGCGAAATTGGTCAGGGCCTGCTTGGGGAACAGGTATTGGGGCAGTACGGCAGAGCGGTCGGACACGTGGGGAAGGCCTGGAATGCGGAATCGGAGGGGCATTCTATAAAGCGCTTCTTCCTCGGGGCGTAGGAAGCTTCCCTTGGTTCGCCCGGCCCGCAGTCAGCCGGTCAATCGGCCTTGATGCCTGCCGCCTTGATCACCTGCGCCCACTTCTCCACCTCGGCCTTCTGGAACGCCGCGATCTGCGTGGTGCTCAGGTCGGTTGGCTCCATGCCGAAACCCTTGAGCTTGTCCTGCATCTCGGGCGTTGCGAGGATCTTGCGGATCTCGGTGTGCAGCCTGTCGACGACCGGTGCAGGCGTGCCCGCAGGCACGAAGATCGCCTGCCACGACACCACCTCGAAGTCTTGCAGTCCCGGCACGCCCGACTCGGCCACTGTCGGCACGTCGGGCATCGAGGCCAGGCGCTTCGACGATGTGACGGCGATCGCGCGCAGCTTGCCGCTCTGGATGTGCGGACCCGCGACCACCGTGGTGTCGAACATCATGTCGACCTGTCCGCCGATCACGTCCTGGATCGCCGGGCCGCTGCCCTTGTACGGAATGTGAGTGAACTTCACGCCCGACTTGAAGGCCAGCAGTTCCAGCGCCAGGTGCTGCGAAGTGCCCGTGCCGGCCGAGGCCGACGAGAGCCCGCCCGTCTTGGCCTTGCTGGCCGCGATCACGTCCTTCAGCGTCTTGTACGGGCTCGCCTGGTTCACCACCAGCACCACCGGGTTGGTGCCGATCAGCGTCACCGGCGCGAACGACTTCTGCGGGTCGTAGCCGATCTTCGGATACAGGCTCACGTTGATCGCGTGCGAGCTGATGGTGCCGCCGATCAGCGTGAAGCCGTCCGGCGCCGCACGCGCGCCGACTTCCGAGCCAACGCTGCCGCCGGCGCCGCCCTTGTTGTCGATGATCACGCTGGTGCCCAGCACGGTGCCGAGCTTCTGCCCGATCAGCCGGCCCAGCACGTCGGTGGTGCCGCCCGCCGGAAAGGGCACGAGGTAAGTGATGGCCTTGCCCGTCGGCCAGTTGTTGCTGCTCTGCGCGAAGGCCACCGGAAGACCGGCGGCGAGCGAAGAGGCGAGGGCAGTGCGAATGAGTGTGCGGCGTTGCATGCGAAGGTCTCCTATTGATGTGTGGTGCGGCGCCCGTCAGGGCATGTCGACGATCTCGATCCAGTTCGGGTTCTTGCCTACGTCCAGGTGCTGGGGCTTGCCCAGCGCACCGGTGGCGGCGTCGATGGCGTAGAGCGAGATGCCGTTCGACTCCTGCCCCGCGGCAATCAGGTAGCGGCCGGTGGCATCGATGGCGAAGCCGCGCGGTGTTTTCTCGGTCGGGGTCTGTCCGAGCGGCTGAAGCTGCCCCGTGGTGGCATCGACCTTGAATGTCGAGAGAGTGCTCGACGTGCGCTCCGACGCGTACAGGTAGCGCCCGTCGGGTGTCAGGTGCAGGTCGGCGGCCCAGGGCTTGCCGGTGAAGCCGGCGGGCAGCGTGGTCGTGCTCTGTTCGAGCTTGAGCGTGCCGCGCGCGGCATCCCACGCGAACACGTGCAGCGCCGCGTCAAGCTCGTCCAGCAGATAGACGTGCCGCTGCGCCTTGTCCCAGACGAAGTGGCGCGGGCCCGCCTTCGCGGCGGTGGTGGTCAGCGGCGGATCGTTGGGCGACAGCAATCCTTTCTCCGCATCGAAGCGCCAGCTCGACACGTTGTCGCCGCCGAGGCTGGTGGCGAGCACGAAGCGATTGCTCGCGTCCGCATGGATCGCGTGCGCGTTGGGCCCGGTCTGGATCAGCTGGTGAATTGGGCCCACCGCGCCGTCCTTGCCGATGGCATTGACCGTGATCTTGCCGCCCTGATACGAGGCCGCGAAGAGCCACTTGCCGCTCGCGTCCAGGTCGATGTTGGCCATGCTGTCGGCCAGCGGCGCTTCGCCGAGCTTCTGCAGTTTGCCGGTGGCGCCGTCGATCGACAGCGCGGTCACGCGAAACGGCTGCGAGCGCAGCGCGGCATACAGCATGCGCTTGTCATGGCTCACCACCATCGGCATCACGGTGCCGCCGACGTTCAGCGTCTGAACGGGCTTGAGCGCGCCCTGGGCCCGGTCGAGTTCGAGCACCGAGATTTCCTGGCTGTCGGCGTTCGACACATAGACCCAGGTCGCGGCCGAGGCCTGGCCGATGGCGGCCAGCCACAGCAGCGATGCGATGGTTGTTTTCTTCATGGCTGTGCGGCTCAGGGCTTGATGTTGAGCTTGGTGATGAGCTGCTTGAAGTACACGTTGTCCTTCGCCAGCGTTTCCTTGAACACGGCACCGTCGGTGTAGACATAACCCAGGTTCTGCTTGTCCATCACTTCGTGCATCAGCGGCTCGGCGGCGGTCTTCGCGGTGATCTCGCGCAGCTTCGCCATCACTTCGGGCGGCGTGTTCTTCGGCGCGCCGAGGCCGCGCCAGGTGCCGATCGACAGGTCGATGCCGCGCTCCTTGGCGGTAGGCACTTTCTCGAAGCCCTTCACGCGCTTGTCGGCCATCACCATCAGCACCTTGAGCTTGCCGCCCTGCACGTGCGTCGTCACCTCGGCCGGGCTCACCGCCACGGCTTCGATGTGGCCGCCGAGCAGCGCCAGCACAGCGGGTGCTGCGCCCTGGAACGGAATGTGGCCGAACTTGGCGCCGGTCTTGTCTTCCAGTGCTGCGGCGGCAAGGTGCCAGATCGAGCCGTTGCCCGAATTGCCCACGCGCACGCTCTCGGGTGATTTCTTCGCGGCGGCGAGGAATTCCTCGATGGTGTTCCACGGCGCGTCGGCCTTCACCGTGATCGCGGCCGGGTCGGCGTTGAGCTGTGCGATGGGCTGGAAGTCGTCGTAGTTGAACTTGGCCAGGCCCAGGTGCGGCAGCGTCAGCAGCTCGACCGTGAGCACCGCGAGCTTGTAGCCGTCGGGCTTGGCGTTGATCACTTCCGTCCAGCCGATGGCGCCGCCCGCGCCGGGGCGGTTGACGATCACGATGCTCTGCGAGATGTGCTTGCGGCTCGCTTCGGCGAACGCACGCGCCAGGCCGTCGGTGCCGCCGCCGGGCTGGTAGGGCACCAGCAGCTCGATCGTGCGATTCGGAAAATCGGCCTGCGCCGCGGCCGGCGCGGCCAGCCCGAGCGAGAGCGCGGCCGTGGCCGAGAGGGCGGCGATGCCGCGAAGAAGTTGGCTTCTCTTCATGATGTCTTTGTCTCCGTTGTTGATCTGATCCTTCAGCCCCGGGGGTGTTTCCTCTGTGGGCTTCCTCGCTGTCCTCGCGCGTCAGGGCATGTACTGGCCTCCGTTCACCTCGATCACCTGCCCGGTGACATAGCCCGAGAGCTGTTCCGAGGCGAGATAGAGGAAAGCGCCCACGCATTCCTCGGGCTCGCCGATGCGGCCCATCGGAATGCTGGCGCGGAAGTTCTCCAGCATCGCGGGCGTCGAGAAGCGGTCCTGGAACGGCGTCTGGATGACGCCCGGTGCCACCGCGTTCACGCGGATGCGGTCGCCCACCAGTTCCTTCGCCAGGCCGTGCGTCGCCGTGCTCACGAAGCCCTTCGAGCCCGCATAGAGGTACGCGGCCGGCCCGCCGCCGGTGCGCGCCGCGACAGAGGTCACGTTGATGATGTTGCCGCCGCCCTGCGTGCGCATCAGCGGAACCACTTCGCGGCAGAACGCGAGCACCGAGCGCGCGTTGATGTGCATCACCTCGTCGAACAGCGCATCGTCGAACTCGGCGATGGGCACGCGCTTGACCAGGCTGCCGGCGTTGTTCACCAGCACGTCGATGCGGCCGAACTGCGCCGCGGCCTGCTTCACGCAGTCGCGGATCGCGGCCGTGTCGCGCACGTCGGCCTTCAGCGCGAAGGCCGTGCCGCCGGCCGCGCGGATGGTGTCGACCACGCGGTTCGCCGCATCGGCCGAGCTGTTGTAGTGCACCGCCACGCGCATGCCGCGTGCGGCGAATGCGATGGCCACGGCGGCGCCGATGCCGGTGCTGGCACCGGTGACGAGCGCGGTCTTGTCCTTGAGGTCTTCCATGTCGTCGCTCCGTGTCTGAAGGGAATGAAAAGAGTCAGGTGACCGGGGCCGGGTTGAACAGCACCAGCGCGTTGTGCAGCTTCCAGTGCTCGGCCCAGGTTTTCTTGCGGCCGCTGGCCACGTCGAGCATCAGGTGGAACATCTCCCAGCCGATGTCCTCGATGGTGGCGTCGCCATCGGCGATGCGGCCCGCGTTCACGTCCATCAGGTCGTGCCAGCGGCGCGCGAGGTCGCTGCGCGTGGCGACCTTGATCACCGGCACTTCGGCCAGCCCGTAGGGCGTGCCGCGGCCGGTGGTGAACACGTGCAGGTTGATGCCGGCCGCCAGCTGCAGCGTGCCGCAGATGAAGTCACTGGCTGGCGTGGCGGCGTAGATCAGGCCCTTCTGCGTTGCCTTCTCGCCGGGCGCGAGCACGCCGGTGATGGGGGCCGAGCCCGACTTGACGATGGAGCCCATCGCTTTCTCGACGATGTTCGACAGCCCACCCTTCTTGTTGCCCGGCGTGGTGTTGGCGCTGCGGTCGACGCGGCCCTTCTCCAGGTAGGCGTCGTACCAGGCCATCTCGCGGATCATGGCCTCGGCCACCTCGGGCGTGGATGCGCGCGAGGTGAGCTGGTCGATGCCGTCGCGCACCTCGGTCACTTCCGAGAACATCACGGTGGCGCCAGCGCGCACCAGCAGGTCGGTGCAGAAGCCCACGGCGGGGTTGGCGGTGACGCCCGAGAAGGCGTCGCTGCCGCCGCACTGCACGCCCACCACCAGCTCGCTGGCGGGCACGGTTTCGCGCCTGCGCTTGTTGAGCCGCGCGAGGTGTTCCTCGGCCTGCCGCATGACCGAATCGATCATCGACATGAAGCCGACGTGCTCGTCGTCCTGCAGGCAGACCACGTCGAGTTCCGCGTCACCTTGCTTGCCTTCGGCTTCGCCGCGCTTGTCGACGATGGGAATGCTCCCCGGCGGCAGCAGGCGCTCGGGCTGCAGCTTCTCGCAGCCCAGGCTCACCACCATCACCTCGCCGCCGAAGTTCGGATTGAGGCTGATGTTGCGCAGCGTGCGGATCGGCACGATGGCATCGGGCGCATCGATGGCCACGCCGCAGCCGTAGGTGTGCGCCAGCGCCACCACGTCGTCGACGTTCGGGTACTTGGGCAGCAGCTCGGCCTTGATGCGCTGCACCGCGAAGTCGGTCACGCCGGCCACGCACTGCACCGTCTGCGTGATGGCCAGGATGTTGCGCGAACCCACCGAGCCGTCGGCGTTGCGGTAGCCCTCGAAGGTGTAGCCCTCCAGCGGCGGCAGGGCAGGGGGTTTGACCGTGGCGATGGGCAGGCCGTCGAGCTCGGGCGCGGTCGGCATGCGCATCACGCGCTCGTGGACCCAGCTGCCGCGCGGCAGCGCCTTCAGCGCGTAGCCGATCACCACGTCGTAGCGGCGGATGGCGTCGCCTTCGGCCAGGTCGACCAGCGCGACCTTGTGGCCTTGCGGCACGTTGTCCACCAGCACGAGGCCGTCGGCGAACTCCGCGCCGGCCTTCAGCCCGCCGTCGTTCGCGACGATGGCCACGTTGTCTGCCGCGTGGACGCGGATGTAGAGCGGTGGGCGGGTGGGTTCGGACATCGTGGGCTCCTTGCTTACTTCACGACCATGAACATGCTGGGCAGCCAGGTCGAGAACGCGGGAACGAATGTGACTACTCCCAGCGCAAAGATCAATGCCCCGTAGAACGGCCAGATGGTCTTCATCACCGTGCCCACCGACACCCCGCCGATCGCGCAGCCGACGAACTGCGTCGTGCCCACCGGCGGCGTGTTCAGGCCCAGCGCGCAGTTGATCAGCATCACGATGCCGAACTGCACCGAGGTCATGCCGTAGTGCTGGGCAATGGGCAGGAAGATCGGCGTGCACAGCAGGATGGTGGCCGCCATGTCCAGGAAGGTGCCGAGCACGAACAGGATGATGTTGATCAGCAGGAAGATCACCCATGGTGTGCTGGTTACCTGCGACAGCATCTCGCCCGTGAGCTCGGCCACGCCGTACAGGCTGATGAGGTAGCCGAAGGTGCTGGAGATGCCGATCAGCAGCAGGATCACGCCCGTGGTGCGCACCGCCTTCGAGGCCGCCTTGATGAAGTGCTCCCACTTCAGCGTGCGGTACACGAAGATCGTGAGGCCCAGCGCATACAGCACGGCCACCGCCGCAGACTCGGTTGCCGTGAACACGCCCGACAGGATGCCGCCGAGGATCAGCACCACGATGAACAGGCCAGGCAGCGCCGCCGCGAACGAGCGCGCCACGATGGACCAGCCCGGGAAGCTGCCGGCCGGATAGCCGCGCTTCACCGCCACCAGGTAGGCGGCCGCGAGATTGCTGATGGTGAGCACGGCCGCCGGCAGCAGCGCCGCCAGGATCAGCGCCGCGATCGACACCTTGCCGCCCGCTGCCAGCGAATAGATGATCAGGTTGTGGCTGGTCGGCATCAGCGCGCCGACCAGTGCCGCATGGGTCGTCACGTTGACTGCGTAGTCGGCGTGATAGCCCTCCTTCTTCATCATCGGGATCATCACGGCGCCCATGGCCGAGACGTCGGCCACGGGCGAGCCCGAGACGCCGCCGAACAGCGTGCAGGCCACCACGTTCGACATGCCGAGGCCGCCGCGCACGTGGCCCACGAGGTCGCGAGCCAGGTTGACGATGCGGTCCGCGATGCCGCCGTAGAGCATCAGCTCGCCGGCGAAGATGAAGAACGGGATGGCCAGGAACGAGAAGATGCCCATGCCGGAGGTCATCTGCTGGAAGCCGACCGCCAGCGGCAGGCCTTCATAGAGCAGCGTGGCCAGGGCCGACAGGCCGATGGAAAAAGCGACCGGCACGCCCAGCAGCAGGAAGAGCGTGAACGAGATGCAGAGAATGAGCAGAGGAATGGTCATGGTGGCTCAGGCCCAGGCAGGTTCGACTTCGCGGCCTTGGGCGAGCGCGATGATGTGTTCGATGGAGAACATCACGATGAGGACGCCCGACACGGCGGCGGGCACGTACTTCCAGCCCTCGGAGATCCAGAGCGTGGGCAATCTGTAGTCCCACACCGATTCGGCGAGCGAGGCGCAGTTCCAGGCCATGGCAATGCCGAACAGCAGGATCAGTGCGTGGATGAGGTATTCCATCTTCAGCCGCAGCCAGTCGGGCGCGAGCACGAGGAAGGATTCGAGTCCGATGTGGCCCGCGTCGCGCACGCCCACGGCCACGCCGAGCATGGTGACGTAGAGCACCAGCAGCAGCGCGAGGCTTTCGGCCCAGGTGGGGGTGTTGTTGAGCACGTAGCGGCCGAACACCTGCCAGCTCACGGCGCAGATCACCGCGACGAGGCCGAAGATGCCCAACCACATGCAGGCACGTGCGAGGGTGCGGCAAAGTTTGGTGTACATAGATTTTCTTTGCCCTTCCCCCGAGGGGGAAGGAGGGGAGCGGGTCGAGTCGACGAGGGCGGGCTTACTTCGTGTCCTGCACGCGCTTGACGAGGTCTTTCAGCTTCGCGTCGGTGATGAACTTGTCGTACACCGGCTTCATCGCTGCCTGGAACGGAGCCTTGTCGACTTCGATGATCTCGGCGCCGCCGGCCTTCACCGTGGCCAGCGACTTCACTTCACGCTCTTCCCACTGCTTGCGCATGTAGGGCACTGATTCCTTGGCGGCCTGGCGGATCCAGCCCTGCTCTTCGGTCGAGAGCTTGTCCCACACGCGCTTGGAGAACAGCAGCATCTCGGGCGCCATGGAGTGCTCGGTCTTGCTGTAGTACTTGGCCACTTCGAAGGCACGTGCGCTTTCATACGTGGGGTAGTTGTTCTCGGCGGCGTCGATCAGGCCGGTCTTCAGGCCCGTGTAGACCTCGCCCATCGGCATTGGCGTGGCGTTGGCGCCCATGGCTTCGAGCATCGACACCCACAGGTCGGACTGCTGCACGCGGACCTTCAGGCCCTTCATGTCGGCGAAGGTGCGCACCGGCTTCTTGGCCGTGAACATTGAACGCGCGCCGCTGTCGTAGTAGGCCAGACCGATGAAGCCCTGCTTCTCGCACGACTTCAGGATCTCTTCGCCGATCGGGCCGTCGAGCACCTTGTGCAGATGGTCGACCGAGCGGAACAGGAAGGGCATGGTCGGCACCTGCGTCTCGGCGCAGATGTTGTTCATGGGCGCGATGTTCACGCGCACCATCTGCAGCGCACCGATCTTGGTCTGCTCGATCGTGTCTTTCTCGCTGCCGAGCGAACTGTTGTTGAACACCTTGATGCTGTGCTTGCCGCCCGACAGCGCCTTCAGGCGCTCGCTCATGAACTTCACCGCGGTCACGGTGGGGTAGTCGTCGGGGTGGATGTCGGCCGAACGGAACTCGGTGGCGTGTGCAGCCAGTGTGGTCAGCGCGGCTGCGGCGCACGCGGAAAGTGCGATCAGGGTCTTGGTGAATTTCATTTGTCTCATCCTCTGCTTGGTGGTTGTCGAAAAAGGTTCTTCAGGTGCCGAAGGCCGGTTCGGGAACACCCGCGATGCCGGTGCCGGGCCGCAGCGCGAACACGCCGCCGGCCAGCGGCTGGTCCGACAGGTCGATGCCGCCGGGTCGTATGGAGGTGACGAACAGGGTGTCGAGCCCGGCGCCGCCGAAGGCGCACATCGCGGGCTTCTTCACCGGCACTTCGATCGAACGGTCGAGCCGGCCGTCGGGCGTGAAGCGGTGCACCAGGCCCGCGTCGTTGCCGCAGATCCAGTAGCAGCCGTCGGTATCCATGGCGGCGCCGTCGGGGCGGCCGGGCAGGGGCCTCATGTCGATGAAGAGGCGGCGGTTGCTTGGCGCGCCGGTTTCCGTGTCGTAGTCGAAGGCCCAGACGGCCTGCACCGTGGGGTGCGAATCCGAGAGATACATCGTGCGGCCGTCGGGGCTGAAGGCCAGGCCGTTGGGCACGATGAGGTCGTCGAGGCGCAGAGCGGCGCTCTTGTCACCCTTGCCGTAGCTGTAGAGGCGGCCGACGCGTGCGCCCGCCGCCATGTCCAGCAGCATCGTGCCGGCCCAGAAGCGGCCCTGGCGGTCGCAGCGGCCATCGTTGAAGCGCATGGCCGGGGCCGCGTGCTCGACCGGGGCGAGCGAGGTGGCAGCCAGCGTGCCGTCGGCCTGCGGCTTCAGCGAGAACAGGCCGCTCTCCATGCCGGCGATCCATTCGCCCGGCGCATCGGCGCGCGGCGCGATGCAGGCGACCATTTCGTTCGCCGTCCACTGCGCATGGCCTTCGCTCGCGTGCCAGCGGTTCAGCGTGCGCGCGGGAATATCGACCCAGTAGAGCGCCTGTTCGACCGCGTGCCACACCGGGCTCTCGCCGGTGCCGTTGCGAGCGTCGAGAACGAGCTCAGCTTGCATCGCCGAAGGGGCCCTGTGCGGTGAAGGCTCCGCCCTGGTAGATCGCGTTCGGATCGGTCGGCGGGACGGGCGGCTGCGCCTCGACCTTGTCGCGGAACACCTCCGAGCTGTCCTGCGGCACGAAGCCCAGGTGCGCGGCCGCACTGTTGTCCCACCACACGTCGCGGTTGTTCGACATGCCGTAAACCACGGTGTGCTTCACGTCAGGCGTGAACAGCGACTTCTCGATCAGCGAGGTCAGGTCACGGTAGCTGAGCCAGGTGCTCATCATCCGGCGGTTGGCCGGCTCGGGAAACGAGGAGCCGATGCGGATGCTTACGGTCTCGATGCCCCAGCGGTCGAAGTAGAACTGCGCCATGTCCTCGCCGAAGGACTTCGACAGGCCGTAGTAGCCGTCGGGCCGGCGCACGGCATGCGCGTCGATGTGCTCGCTCTGCTTGTAGAAGCCGATCACGTGGTTCGAGCTCGCAAACACCACGCGCTTCACGCCGTGGCGGCGCGCGGCCTCGTAGACGTTGAAGATGCCCTTGATGTTGGCTTCGAGGATTTCCTCGAAAGGCCGCTCGACCGAGACGCCGCCCAGGTGGACGATGGCGTCGCAGCCTTCGAGCAGCGCATGCACCGCGGCCTTGTCGGAAAGATCGCACGGCACGACTTCCTCGTGCGCATCGGCGGCCGGGGCCAGCGACGCGATGTCCGACAGGCGCAGCACGTTTGCATAGGGCTTGAGCCGCTCGCGCAGCACCTTGCCCAGGCCGCCGGCCGCGCCGGTCAGGAGGAGGCGGTTCATCTTGTTGTCGTTCATCGTTGCCTGTCCATACACGGAAGAGTCATGGTTTCCGAGGGCCCGCCGTCACGGTGCTTTTCTGAAAGCGGCCGGTACGATGCCGACGGAGCAAGGTCGAAAGGGCGCTGCATGTCGGTGCCGTGGAGACCGGAAAGCCGCTGGCGGAATGGCCGGCGGCGCCAGGAGTTGAGTGATAAGTTATCTGTTGTCGTACAACTAGTTTGAGGATTATCATCGTGGCCATGGCTCAGACGACTGCGGGTAATCCCTTGATATCGGAAGCGGAGGCGCCGGCGGAAACGGCGTCTGCTGCTTTCGTGGGCCGTCCGCGCCAGCGCGCACGCGGCCTGGCGCATGGGCTGGTGGAAGACCTGGGCGAGAAGATCCGCAACCAGTCGCTGCGGCCCGGCGACAAGCTGCCGACCGAGTCGGCCATCATGCAGGCCTATGGCGTGAGCCGCACCGTGGTGCGCGAGGCGCTGTCGAAGCTGCAGGCCGGCGGGCTGGTCGAGACGCTGCACGGCGTGGGCACCTTCGTGCTGCAGCCGCGGGCCGGCGGGGTGTTCCGCCTCGATCCCGGCGAGATCGCCGCCTCGGTCGACGTGCTGGCCGTGCTGGAGCTGCGCATCAGCCTGGAGACCGAATCGGCCGGCCTCGCCGCCACCCGCCGCACCGACGAGCAACTGGTCGCCATGCGCCAGGCGCTCGACGACTTCGAGCACAACGTGGCAGTGGCGGGGGACACGGTGGCGCCCGACTTCCGCTTTCACCTGCAGATCGCGCAGTCGACCGGCAACCCGTATTTCGCCGACATCATGCGGCACCTGGGCACCACGCTCATTCCGCGCACGCGCATCAGCGCCATCCGAACGCACGAGGGTGGTGGCGCGCCTTACCTGAGCCGCGTCAATCGCGAGCACGAAGAAATCTACGCGGCCATCGCGCGCCGCGATCCCGAGTCGGCGCGCGCTGCCATGCGCATCCACCTGACCAACAGCCGCGAGCGGCTGCGCATGGCGCAAGAGGCCGCGCAGCAGAAGGCGAAAGCCGATGCGGCCGCCGGTACGGGTGCGGCTGCACCGGCGCCTGACGACGCTCCTTCCCGCTGAGTTTTTCTTGTCTTGCCCGCTGGACAAGTTGTTTTTCTAGTTGTACGATGACTGATAACTCGCACGGCCAGCCGTGCGCAGCCATGACGACCATCGAACAACAGGAGGCAGCATGTCCATCAACCGACGCGGCGCACTTGGCGCCGCACTGGCCACGACGCTGGCCGCCAGCCTGCCCCTGCGCGCCATTGCGCAGGGCACGCAGGGCGGCACCGGCAACTGGCCCTCGAAGCCAATCAGGATCATCGTTCCGTACCCGCCGGGCGGCTCGTCCGACATCATTGCGCGGGCCATCAGCCAGCCGCTGTCGGAGGCGCTGGGCCAGTCGGTAATCATCGACAACCGCGCGGGCGCCAACGGCAACCTCGGCGCCGACCTGCTGGCCAAGGCGCCGGCCGACGGCTACACGCTGATGCTGTGCGACCTCGGCGCGCTGGCCATCAGCCCGTCGCTGTACCCCAAGCTGCCTTTCGATCCGTCGAAGGACCTGCGCAGCGTGTCCATGCTGGCCTACTCGCCGCACCTGCTGGTGGTGCACCCCTCGGTGCAGGCCAGCACGTTGAAGGAACTGGTCGAGCTCTCGAAGAAAAGCGATCTCAACTTTGCCGTTACCGCCAGCGGCAGCACCGCACATCTCGCGGGCATCGAGCTGCAACGCAAGGTCGGCGCCAAGTGGGAATACGTGCCCTACAAGGGCGGCGTGCAGGCAGTGCTCGACACCGTGTCTGGCCAGACGCAGGTGCTCATGAACGGCATGCTCGCCACCTACCCGCAGGTGCAGGCCGGCAAGCTCAAGCTGATTGCCGTGTCCAAGGCCACGCGCATGCCGCTGATCGGCAGCGTGCCCACCATCGCGGAGCAGGGCGCGCCCGGCTACGAGTCGGGTACGTGGCAGGGCGTGGTCGCGGCGCGCGGCGTGCCTGACGCGGTGATCGCCCGGCTCAACAAGGAACTGGTTCGCATCATCCGCACGCCCGACATCCGGGCCCGCCTCGCGGGGCAGGGCGCCGAGGTCGTAACCATGACCGCGCCCGAGCAAGACCAGTTCTTCGCCAAGGAGCGCGCGCGCTGGGCGCAAGTCATCAAAGAGGCCAACGTCAGGCTCGACTGACCGCCTGCTTCACCCCTTTTTTCTTTTTTCAAATCTTCACTGGACCATTCCCGATGAACCCGCAAGAACTCAAGACCATCATGGGCTCCGGCCTGCTCTCGTTTCCGCTGACCGACTTCGACAGCAACGGCGACTTCAACCCGGCGGGCTATGCCAAGCGCCTCGAATGGCTCGCCCCTTACGGCGCGAGCGCGCTGTTCGCGGCCGGCGGCACGGGCGAGTTCTTCTCGCTCACCGGCGAGGAGTACCCCGGCATCATTAAGACCGCAGTGGACACCTGCCGCGGCGTGGTGCCGATCATTGCCGGCGCCGGTGGTCCCACGCGCTTTGCCATCCAGTGCGCGCAGGCTGCAGAGAAGGCCGGCGCGCACGGCATCCTGCTGCTGCCGCACTACCTCACCGAAGCCGGCCAGGAAGGCCTGGCCGCGCACGTCGAAGCCGTGTGCAAGAGCGTGAAGTTCGGCGTGATCGTCTACAACCGCGCCACCAGCCGCCTGAAGCCCGACACGCTGGCCGGCCTGGCCGAGCGCAACCCCAACCTCGTCGGCTTCAAGGACGGCGTGGGCGACATCGAAGCCATGGTCGCCATCTACCAGAAGATGGGCGGCCGCTTCGCCTACCTGGGCGGCCTGCCCACGGCGGAGGTCTATGCCGCGGCCTATAAGGCAATGGGCACGCCGGTGTATTCGTCGGCCGTCTTCAACTTCATTCCGAAGACCGCCATGGATTTCTACAAGGCTGTTGCCGCCGACGACCTGCCCACGCAGCACCACCTGCTGAAGAACTTCTTCATGCCCTACCTCGAGCTGCGCAACCGCGTGCCGGGCTATGCCGTGAGCATCGTCAAGGCCGGCGCAAAGATCGTCGGCCACGACGCAGGCCCTGTGCGCGCACCGCTCACCGACCTGAAGCCCGCGGAGATGGAACAGCTCAAGGCGCTGATCGACGCGCTCGGCCCGCAGTAAGCCTGCAGCGTCGAACACCACAAACAACAACGGAGACAAGACGCCATGTTCCTCAAGAAGTTTTTCCTGATTGCCGCTTCGGCAGCCCTGTTCTCGGCCTGCTCGATGATGCCCGCGGGCAGTGCGGCACCGGCCGCACCCGAAGTGGCTGCCGCCGCCGAACGCCTGCGCATCGCGATGGTCGACCCAACCCCTGCCGCACTCGGCGCGCTGGTGTCCGACGACCTGAGCTACGGCCACTCGGGCGGCAAGGTCGACACCAAGGCCAGCTTCATCAGCGACCTGCTCGACGGCAAGTCGGACTTCGTGTCCATCGCCATCACCGAGCAGACCGTCAAGGTGGTCGATGCCAACACCGCCATCGTGCGCCACACGCTCACGGCCGATACCAACGACTCGGGCAAGCCCGGCAAGGTGGCGCTGAAGATCCTCGGCGTCTGGCAGAAGCAGGGCGGAAGCTGGAAGCTGCTCGCCCGCCAGGCCGTGAGGATCTAGTCCGCATGAAGAAGAGACTCCTTCTTGCCGCGGCCCTCGCAGCTGCCTCGACCGCGCTGCTGCCCCTGCATGCCTCGGCGCAAGCCGATGCATGGCCGCAGCAGAAGCCGGTGACCATCATCGTTCCGTTCCCGGCCGGCGGCTCCACCGACATGGTGGCGCGCGCAATCGCGCTGCAGATGCAGACCAAGCTGGGCGGCAGCTTCGTCGTCGACAACCGGCCTGGCGCCACAGGCACCATCGGCACTGGTTTCGTCAAGCGCGCGGCGCCTGATGGCTACACGCTGCTGGTGTCCTCGCTCGGCGCCTTCGTCGTCACGCCGCACCTGCAGAAGAGCGTGCCCTACGACGCGACCAAGGACTTCGACTACATCAGCGTGCCCGTGCAGGCGCCCAACGTGCTCGTCGCCAACGTCGCGCGGCCCGAGCACACGGTGGCCGACGTGCTGACGCTGCTGCGCAAGACGCCGGGCAAGGTCTCGTTCGCGAGCTCGGGCAACGGCTCGTCCGACCATCTCTCGGCGGAACTGTTCTGGCAGCAGACCAAGACCGAAGGCGTGCACGTGCCCTACAAGGGCGGCGCGCCGGCGGTCAACGACCTGCTGGGCAACCAGGTCGACTTTTCGTTCCAGAACGTGAATGCCGTGCTGCCGCACATCCGCGCGGGCAAGCTGCGCGCCATTGCCGTTACCGGCGACAAGCGCTCGCCCGTGCTGCCCGACGTGCCCACGCTGGCCGAAGCCGGCGTGAGGGGCGCGGAGGTCTACTCCTGGCAGGGCATGGCCGCACCCAAGGGACTGCCGCCTGCCGTCAAGAAAAAGCTGAGCGACGCCGCGATTGCCGCCATGCAAGACCCCGAGACAAAGAAGCGCATGCTCGACCAGGGCCTGGAGATCGTCGCCAGCACGCCCGAAGAATTCACCGCCTTCCAGTTGCGCGAATGGGCGCGATGGAAGACATTGATCGACACCCGCCACATCACCGCAGACTGAGGCACCGAGCCCGAAGATGACAAGTCCTGAATCCGTTGTTTCCAAAGTCGTGTCGGGCGCACCCGTCGTCACTGGCATGCGCGTGGTTCCCGTCGCGGGCCACGACAGCATGCTGATGAACCTCAGCGGCGCGCACGGCCCGTTCTTCACGCGCAACCTGCTGATCCTGACCGACAGCGCCGGCCACACCGGCGTTGGCGAAGTGCCCGGCGGCGAGAAGATCCGCCAGACGCTCGAAGACGCGCGCGACCTCATCGTCGGCCAGCCCATCGGCCGCCACAACGCGGTGCTCAACAGCCTGCGCAGCGCCTTTGCCGGCCGCGACAGCGGCGGCCGCGGCCAGCAGACCTTCGACCTGCGCGTGACCATCCATGCGGTGACGGCCGTCGAGGCCGCGCTGCTCGACCTGCTCGGCCAGTTCCTCGAAGTGCCCGTGGCGGCCCTGCTCGGCGAAGGCCAGCAGCGCGACGCGGTGCAGATGCTCGGCTACCTCTTCTACGTGGGCGACCGCAAGAAGACCGATCTGCCGTACGAGACCGACCCCAACGCCGACAACGACTGGTTCCGCCTGCGCCACGAAGAAGCGATGACGCCCGAAGCCATCGTGCGCCTGGCCGAGGCCACGCATGCGCGCTACGGCTTTACCGACTTCAAGCTCAAGGGCGGCGTGCTGCGCGGCGAGGAAGAGGTCGAGGCGATCCGCGCGCTGCACGAGCGCTTTCCGAAGGCGCGCGTCACGCTCGATCCGAACGGCGGCTGGCTGCTGCAGGACGCGATCCGGCTGTGCCGCGACCTGCACGGCGTGATGGCCTATGCAGAAGACCCGTGCGGCGCCGAAGGCGTGTTCTCGGGCCGCGAGGTGATGGCCGAGTTCCGCCGCGCCACGGGCCTGCCCACCGCCACCAACATGGTGGCTACCGATTGGCGCGAGATGGTGCACAGCCTCTCGCTGCAGTCGGTCGACATTCCACTGGCTGATCCGCATTTCTGGACCATGCAGGGCTCGGTGCGCGTGGCGCAGCTGTGCCAGGCCTGGGGCCTGACCTGGGGCTCGCATTCGAACAACCACTTCGACGTGTCGCTGGCGATGTTCACGCACGTGGCGGCGGCTGCGCCGGGCAAGGTCACGGCAATCGATACGCACTGGATCTGGCAGGATGGCCAGCGCTTGACGAAAGCGCCATTGCAAATCGAAGGCGGCTTCGTGAAGGTGCCGACTCGCGGCGGCCTGGGCATTGAACTCGACATGGACGAAGTCGAGAAGGCGCACCAGCTGTACCTGAAACATGGCCTCGGCGCGCGCAATGACGCACAGGCGATGCAATATCTCATTCCCAACTGGACTTTCGACAACAAGCGCCCGTGCATGGTGCGCTGAAGGAAACGACGCAATGCAGAACTTCGACAACCTCATCGCCGGCGAATGGCGTGCTGGCGCAAGCTACAGCCCCAATGTCAACCCGAGCAACCTGTCCGACGTGCTCGGCCAGTACACGCAGGGCGATGCCGCCCATGTCGACGCCGCCGTGGCAGCCGCCACCGCAGCGTTCCCGGCCTGGGCCACGGGCAGCGTGCAGGCGCGCTCCGACGCGCTCGACAAGATCGGCAACGAGATCCTTGCGCGCAAGGAAGAGCTGGGCACGCTGCTGGCGCGCGAAGAAGGCAAGACCAAGGCCGAAGGCATTGGCGAGGCCACGCGCGCGGGTCAGATCTTCAAGTTCTTCGCAGGCGAATGCCTGCGCCTGTCGGGCGAGTTGCTGCCTTCGGTGCGCCCCAACATCGGTGTGGAAATCACGCGCGAGCCGGTTGGCGTGGTCGGCCTCATCACGCCGTGGAACTTCCCTATTGCCATTCCCGCGTGGAAGATCGCGCCTGCACTGGCCTTCGGCAACTGCGTGGTGCTCAAGCCTGCCGACCTCGTGCCGGGCAGCGCCTGGGCTCTCTCCGAAATCATCAGCCGCTCGGGTATTCCGGCCGGCGTGTTCAACCTCGTGATGGGGCGCGGCAGCGTGATCGGCGAGGCGCTGGTCAACCACCCGGGCATTCATGCGATCAGCTTCACCGGCTCGGTGGGCGTGGGCCGCAACATCGCGATCCAGTGCGTCACCAAGCACAAGAAGGTGCAGCTCGAAATGGGCGGCAAGAACCCGCAGGTGATTCTTGACGACGCCGACCTCGCGCAGGCCGTTGAGCTCAGCGTGCAGAGCGCGTTCTACTCGACCGGCCAGCGCTGCACGGCGTCGAGCCGCCTCATCGTCACCGAAGGCATCTATCCGAAGTTCATCGCCGCCATGAAGGAACGCATGGCGAAGATCAAGGTGGGCGACGCACTCGCGCAGGGCACCGATGTGGGCCCGGTCTCGTCGAAGTCGCAGCTCGAGCAAGACCTGAACTACATCGAGATCGGCCAGAGCGAAGGTGCCACGCTGGCCGCCGGCGGTGAACGCCTGAAGCTGGAGACCGACGGCTACTACATGTCGCCGGCCCTCTTCAGCGAATCGGCCGCGGCCATGCGCATCAACAAGGAAGAGATCTTCGGCCCGGTGGCGAGCGTGATTCGCGTGAAGAACTACGAAGAGGCGCTGGCCACGGCGAACGACACCGAGTTCGGCCTGTCGGCCGGCATTGCCACCACCTCGCTGAAGTACGCCACGCACTTCAAGCGCCACAGCCAGGCCGGCATGGTGATGGTCAACCTGCCGACGGCCGGCGTGGACTATCACGTGCCGTTCGGCGGCCGCAAGGGCAGCAGCTATGGTCCGCGTGAGCAGGGCCGCTATGCGCAGGAGTTCTTCACGACTGTGAAGACGGCCTACACGCTGGCCTGATCTTCATTCAGGCGGGTGGCAGCGAGCTCGGCGGGGCTCGCCGCCTGCGCCGCATCAGGTACTCCACGAGCTCGAAGATCCCTTCGCTCAGCAGCGCCAATGCGGCTGCCGGCAGTGCGCCCGCCACCAGCAGCTCGCGGTCGTTGAGCGCCAGCCCCGTCACGATGCGCTCGCCGAAGCCGCCCGCACCAATGAAGGCTGCGATGGTCGCCGTGCCGATGGCAATCGCAGTGGCGGTGCGCACGCCCGCCAGCAGCGTGGGCAGCGCCAGCGGCAGCAGCACCAGCTGAAGGCTCTGCGGCGGTGTCATGCCGAGCGCGGTGCCGGCGAGCCGCAGGCCATTGGGCACTTCGGCCAGGCCCGTCACCGTGTTGCGCATGATCGGCAACAGCGAATAGAGCGTGAGCGCAATCAGCGCGGGCAGCGCGCCGATGGCGCCCAGCATCGAGATCAGCACGGCCAGCAACGCGAGTGACGGCACGGTCTGCAGCAGGCTCGCAAAGCCCAGCACCACAGCGCGCAACCGCACATGCGGAAACACCAGGATCGCGATCGGCACGCCGATCAGGATGGCGATGCCGACCGACAGCGCCACCAGCACCAGGTGCTGCCGCGCGAGCTTCCACAGGTCGGGCCCGAACAGCTTGGCCATGAAGCCGCGGCGCGCTTCCTGCGGCTGCGCCTTTGCATCCTTGCCCGTATTCGCCAGGAAGTCGCGCGCGATCACGTCGAAGGGCACGCTCTGCAGCTCGGCGCGCGCGTTCATCGCGATCATTGCGTGCTCGTCGACCTTGCCTTCGAGCGTCTGCAAAGCGGCCCAGGCCTTGGGTAGCCGCGTGGGCAGGTCGAGCTTGTAGAGCACCACGGCGTCGTAGCGCGGAAAGTATTTCTTGTCGTCTTCCAGCACGCGCAGGCCGAGGTGGTCGATCTTGGCGTCGGTGGTGTAGATGTCGATCACGTCGATCTGCTTGGCGGCCACGGCGTCGTAGGCCAGCCCGTGGTCGAGACCGGTGGGCACCTGCGTGAAGCCGTAGCGGTCGGCCAGGCCCTTCCATCCGTCGGCGCGGCCGATGAATTCGTTCGACAGGCCGAGCTTGAGTTCGGGGTGCTTCGCCAGGTCGCTCAGCGTGCGCAGGCCCAGCCGTTCGGCATCGGGCGCGCGCACCGCGAGTGCGTAGCCGTCGTTGAAGCCCAGCGGAATCGCCACGCCCAGGCCCATCGGCGCGAGTGCCGCGTTCATGGCCTCGCGCGTGTTGGCCGGCGAGCCCTTGAGGATTTCGAGCGCGATGGTGCCGGTGTATTCGGCGTACATGTCGATGGCGCCCGAGCGCAGCGCCTCGTAGACGATGGCCGTGTTGCCCAGCCCCTGCCGCACGACGGGGGGCGATGCAGTGTGCGGCGCCGCCGTCTGCGCCAGCAGCTCGGCCAGGATGTACGACTCGGTGAAGCGCTTGGAGCCGACGCGCAGCGTCTCGTCCGCGGCCCGAGCGGCGCCGGACGCGGCAAGCCAGGCAAGGGCGAACAACAGGGCGGCGCGCCAGAGGCTGCGGGGCAGATGCATCCGGGCCAGTGTATAGACAACGCCCCGTTCGGCGTACCCGTCAATCTCCTACACGCCGTGGTGCGCGGTGCCGATGCGGCGGGCCGCCGATCGGCCCCACAGTCGATGGCCATGAAGACCCAACCCAGGAAAGACAAGCTCCCCGGCCCCGACGTCCACGGCCTGCGCGAACTGCCGGGTGTGCAGGTAGACGGCTACAGCCTGCAACTGCGCGACAAGGACGGTTTCGTAGGCGACCAGGCCAGCCAGACGGCCTTCCGCGAACTGCTCGAACGCTGGCGCAAGCGCCACCGCAGGAAGGGAAAAGACCCGCTGGGCCTCTCGCATTCGCGCGACCTGAGCAAGAGGGAGCTCGACCAGGCGCTGCAGGAAAAGAAGGCGTCCGAAGCCACCGACGTGATGCATGCAGCCATCGAGGAGTTCGCGCAGGAGCTGGCCTTCGTGATCCAGCGCTTCATGCGCCAGCCCTCGTGGCAGAAGGTGCAGCGCATCGTGATCGGCGGCGGCTTTCCCGAGAGCGACGCGGGCGAGCGCGCCATCCTGCAGGCCGGCGCCATCCTCGAAGAGATGGGCCTGCACGTGCAGATCGGCCGCCTCTCGCACGACGTGGACGACGGCGGCCTGATCGGCTGGGCGCACCTCGTGCCGCCCCACATGCTGAAGGGGCACGACGCGATCCTCGCGGTGGACATCGGCGGCACCAACGTGCGCTGCGGCATCGTGAAAACGCGCCACCGCAAGGCGCCCGACTTCTCGCTCGCGAAAGTGGTGCTCCGCGAGAAGTGGCGCCATGCGGATGAGGACCCCAACCGCGGCGGCATGGTCGATCACATCGCCGGCATGCTCGAGGACATGGTGCTTTACAGCGAGCGCAAGAAGATCCGGCTGGCGCCCTTCATCGGCATCGGCTGCCCGGGCCTGATCCGGCAGGACGGCTCGATTGCGCGCGGTGCGCAGAATCTGCCGGGCGACTGGGAAGGCCACGCCTTCCACTTGCCGAGCCAGCTGTGGCGCCGCATGCCGATGATGGGCTCCGGCCCGACGCTGGTGCTGATGCACAACGATGCGGTGGTGCAGGGCCTGAGCGAGCTTCCCTTCATGCGCGACGTGCGGCACTGGGGCGTGCTGACCATCGGCACGGGGCTGGGCAACGCGAGCTTCACCAACCGGCCCTGAGGCCGGGCCAACGCTACAGGTCTTCGGGCCGCAGGCCTTCGATGCGCATGCTGGCGGAAGCGGTGGCGACGTTGCCTGCCGCATCGATGGCGCGCACTTCGATGTTCGCGGCGCCGGGCCTCTTCGGCGTCCACGTGCAGACGTACGGCGCGGCGTGCAGCGTGCACGCGGTCTTGCCGTCGACGACGAACTTCAGCTCGGCCACGGCCACGTTGTCGGATGCCGTGGCGGAAAGCCTTGTCGCCATGCCTGCCGCGGCGGTTGGCGGTGGGGCCAGCGCAACTGTCGGCGCCACCGTGTCGGAAGGCGCATTGACGATCACGTTGGCGGAGGCCACGGCGGAGTTGCCAGCCGCGTCGATCGCGACCACGCGGATCGTCTGCACGCCGGGTGCGGTCGGCGTCCAGCTGCAGGTGTAGGGCGGGGCGGTGAAGGTGCAGATCGGGATGCTGTCCCGGCCCAGCACCTTGACGCCCCATACGCCCGCGTTGTCCACCACGGCCGGCGCGATGGTGGTGGGTTGGCCCACCACGGCCATGGAAGGCGCGGCCAGCGAAACGGTCGGCGGCGTCGCGTCGGTGCCGCCGAGCGCCAGGTCGATGGTGAACATCGGCTGGCCCTGCACGGCCTTCTGCTCGAACGCATCGAAGATGGTGAACCAGCTCGCGCCGGGCGCGCGGTTGGCGGCGCGCGCCTTGACCAGCAGCGTCGTCTTGCCGACGGCGAAGCAGCTGAAGCCGCAGTTCCAGTCGAACACGAAGCGGCCCGACGCATCGGCCACGCCGGTCACCAGCATGACCAGCGGCTTGCTGGCCCCGGGGTCGCGCCACACCGACACCTGCGCGCCGGGCAGCGCGGCGCCGGTGTCACGGTCGGTCACGCGCACCTGGGTGCCGGTGGTGGCCGCCATGAACTTCGAGCTGCCGAGCTTGGGCCAGTCGGTCCAGTCGGTGTCGATGTTGGCCTTGGTGCCGGCCGTGAAGCGGATCATCTCCAGCGTGGCGATGCGATTGGCGGCAGGGTCGCGGCGCTGCTCGAAGACGGTGCCCAGCAGCGGGTCGAGCCGCCAGTGCTGGCGCGTCCACCAGTAGCGGTCGTTGTCGTTGGCCAGGGCGAGGTCGACGATGGGCGCGACGCCGGTGGTGTCCGCCACCGCAACGCCGTTGTAGTACTCGCCCGCGCCGGCGCCGAACACATGCTCCAGCTCGTGCAGCAGGGTCTTGAGCTGACGGCCGAGGTAGTCCTTCTCGGTGGACTCAGGCGCGCCCGGGGTGGGCGCGCGCGACAGGCGCAGCGGGTCGTGGATGGCAATCCAGTTCAGGTTCCAGGTCACGCCTTTCTGCGGAAAGGTCCAGCTGGTAGACAGCCCGCCGTGGCTGTAGCCGCGGGTGGACTTCGATATGCACACCACCACTTCGCCGTTGACCAGGCCGTTGTAGCTGCACTGCGGCGCGGTGGCGGGCGCTGCGAGCTGCAGGTCGGCGGCGGGGTCGAAGGCAAAGCTGCGCACGGTCTCGCGCGTGAACACCGTGTTGACGTCGGCCACGTACTGCGCGAGCCGGCGGGCGGCTTCGGCGGCGCCGATGTCGGTGGCCAGCTCGGGGTCGACGATGAACTTCAGGCGATGGGTGCTGGGGGCGGCCCGGCCGACTTCGTCCATTGCGGCGAAGGCGGGCACCATTCCAGAAAGCGCGAACAGAGCTGGTAGCACGAACGCCAGACTCACGAATGCACGCAGCGAGAAGAAAGCTCGCATCGGTTTTCCCCCGGGGCAGGGGCGCAGGACTCAAACGGATGACGCCTCGGTCGGCCTTTTCAGGGGCCGGGCCCAGGCGGGCTGCCCCGCGATGCAGGGGGTGCCGGAAGATCCGTTCACGCTTGCCCGATGACGAATCAGTGGGCAGGCAGGCTTGTCAATCCCGGAAACCGGTGGGTATTTTAGTCTGCATGTTCAACTTGTTTCAATTGTGTTGCATTTGTGCTTCTGACGCCACAGTGTCACCACCCAGCGCCTTGTAGACCGCCACCAGGCCCACCAAAAGACGGCTGGTGCTCTGTGCCTGGTCGCGCTGCGCCTGCAGCAAGGTGCGGCGCGCATCGAGTTCAACGCCAAAGTCGGTGAGCCCGCCCTTGTAGCGAGCCGCCGCCAGCACCAGCGCATCACGGCTGCGGCGTTCGCGCTCGGCCAGCTCGACCTGGCGCTGGCCCTCGGCGGCGTAGGCGTTGAGGGCTGAATCGATCTCGTGCCAGGCCTTGAGCACGGTCTGCTGGAACGCCACGGCCGCTTCCTGCTGCTGCAGTTCGCGCAGTTCGATGGCGGCGCGGCGGCGGCCGTTGTCGAAGATCGGCAGGCTGATCGACGGGCCCACGTGCCACTGCCGGCTGCCCCAGTCGCCGAAGCGCTCGCTGCCCACCGATTCATAGCCGAAGCCGGCGCCCAGCGTCACGCGTGGGTAGAGGTCGGCCACGGCCACGCCGATGCGGGCTGTGGCGGCGTGCAGCTGCGCCTCGGCGGCTGCGATGTCGGGGCGGCGGCGTGCGAGCTCGGCGGGCAGGCCCAGCGTGAGTGCGGGCAGCGCGGGGGCGTCTAGCGTGTCGCCGGTGGAGGTGTCTGCCAGCTCGGTGTTCAGCGCGCCGGGCGCGGCGCCGGCCAGCAGCGTGATGCGGTTCATTGCATCGGCCTCTTGCTGCAGCAGCGCGGGAATGCGTGCGCGCAGTTCGGCCACCAGCGCGCGCTGGCGCACCGGGTCCATGTCGGTGACGAGGCCGCCGTCGGCGCGTGCCTGCACCAGTTCGAGCGACTCGGCGGCCGCCGCGATGTCGGCGCGCGCGATGCGCAGTTCGCGCTGTGTGCCGCGCAGCTCGAAATAGTTGCGCGCCAGTTCGGCCTGCACGCTGAGCCGGGCCTGCTGCAGCAGCGCAGCCGATGCGCTCGCGTCGGCATCGGCCGCCTCGATGGCGCGGCGCACGCGGCCCCACAGGTCGATTTCCCACGAGGCGTCGAAGCCGGCCTGATAGAGGTTGTAGGGCTCGCTGAGCGTGCGGATGAGCTGGTCGCGGTTGGAAACCGACGAGCCCAGCGCGTCGATCATCCGCGTGGCGGAGCCGCTCTCGCTCTGGCGCTGCCGGGTGACGCCGGCGCTCGCATTCAGCTGTGGACCCTGCTGGGCCGCGGTGGTGGTGCGCTGCACGCGGCTTTGCGCGAAGCGCAGGGCGGCGGTCTGCAGGTCGGGGTTGCTCGCGAGCACCATGGCCTCGAGGCGGTCCAGCACCGGATCGTTGAAGGACTTCCAGTCGCCAGATGCGACGCCGCCAAAGGAACCTTGCCGCTCCGCACCAAGCAGCGCGGGCGAACCGCCATGCCACGCAGACCAGTCGGCGGGAGCGCGGGCTTCGGCCGGCTTGTGGTCGGGTCCCACGGCGCAGCCGACAAGAATGAAAGCGAGAGAGAGCGTGGCCGCGACGGAAGAATGAGGAAATGGAAGGGGCATGACGTGCTCCCGTTATCAGACAAGACGATTGCGGAACAGCCACGCCGCCAGCGGCAGCGTGACGGCGGCGATGACGGCAAGCGGAATCAGGTTGTGCCAGACCGTGCCCAGCCCCACGCCTTCGAGGTACACGCGCTGCACCAGGTCGATGGCAAAGCGCAGCGGGTTGGCCAGCGTTGCCACCTGCAGCGCGTGCGGCATGTTGCGCACCGGCGTGGTCAGGCCCGACAGCAGCATCAGCGGCATCAGCAGCACGAAGGCATAAAGCATGGCCTGCTGCATGTTGGCCGACACAGCGGAGATCGACAGGCCGATGCCCACGCTCGCCACCGTGAAGAACAGCAGCCCGGTGTAGAGCGTGACGAGCGAGCCCGCCATCGGAATGCCGAACCAGAAGAGCGCCACCAGCAGGATCAGCGACGACTGCACCAGCCCCACCAGCACAGGCGGCAGCGCCTTGCCGATCATGATTTCGAGCGGCGACATCGGCGTTACCAGCAGCTGGTCGAAGGTGCCTTGCTCGCGTTCGCGCGCCACCGACAGTGCGGTGAGCAGCAGCGTCTGCAGCATGCTGAGCGCGGCGATCATGCCGGGCAGCAGGTTCCAGCGCGTTTCGAGATTCGGGTTGAACCAGGCGCGCGATTCCACGACCAGTGGCGACGGCGGTGCGCCCACGCGCGTGCGCAGCTCGGCGTTGTAGCGCTCGACCACCGCACTCACGTAGCCGGCCGCCGAGCCCGCGGTGTTGGAGTTGCGCGCATCGAGGATCAGCTGGATGGCCGCCGTCTGCCCCGCGCTGAGCTGCTGCTCGAAGTTGGCGGGTATCTGTATGACCAGCAGTGCCTTCTCGGTGTCGATCACCTCGCGAATGTCGGCCTGCGAGCGCAGCGTGGCCACGCGGTGGAACACGCCGGTGCTGTCCAGATGCGCAATCAGCTCCGTCGACGCGCCGTTGTGGCTCTGGTCGAGCAGCGCATAGGGCACGTTGGTGAGGTCGTAGGTCGCGCCGTAGCCGAAGACCAGGCTCTGCATGATCGCCGGTGCGATCAGGATGGCGCGCGTGGCCGGGTCCTTGAGGATGGTCAGCAGCTCCTTGCGGCAGAGGTTGGCGACGCGCAGGAAGAAATCGATGAGGGCGTTCATGGCCAGGGCTTTCAGTCGAGGCTCTTGCGCGTCACCGCACGCGCCACCAGCAGCAGGCCCACCGCGTACGCCATCAGGATCGCGCAGTTGCGCCAGATCAGCGGCCAGACGTCGCCCGCGAGAAACAGCGTCTTGATGAGGTCCATGAAGTAGGTGGCCGGCAGCAGGTGGCCGATCACCCACACGGCGGTGGGTACGTTGCGCAGGTCGAACAGGAAGCCCGACAGCATCATCGAGGGCATGAAGGTCGCGATCAGCGCCACCTGGCTCGCGAGAAACTGGTTGCGCGTGACCGACGAGATCACCAGGCCCAGGCTCACCGCCACGATCAGGTACAGCATCGAGCTGAACACCACCACGACCAGCGAGCCGTACATGGGCACCGCGAACAGGTAGCGCGCCGAGAGCAGGCACAGCGCAAGGCCCAGCATGCCGACCGCGAAGTACGGAATGATCTTGGCCAGCAGAATCTCGACCGGCCGCACGGGCGTGACGAACAGCGCCTCCAGCGTGCCGCGTTCCCACTCGCGCGCCATCACCAGCGCTGTGAGAAAGGCGCCGACCAGCGTCATGATGAGCACGATGAGTCCCGGCACGAGGTACCAGGTGCTGGTGTTCGCAGCGTTGAACCACATGCGCTGCTCCACCGTGACGCTGCCGACGGGCGGGGCGTCGGCGCCGGAGGCGTTGCCGCTCCTGTCCATCTGCCGAATTGCCGATTGCATGAGGGCGCCTGTCACGTACGCCTGGATGATGCTCGCGCGCCCCGCGTCGGAGCCGTGCACGATGAGCTGCACGCGTGCATTGCCGGCAGCCAGCGAGCGCGAGAAGTCGGAAGGCACGCGCACGATGCCGTCGACCTTGCGTTCGCGCATCAGCTCTTCGGCGTCGTGCATCGAGCCCAGCAGCACCGGCGCGATGGTGGGCGAGAGCTGCAGCCCGGCGACGGCCTCGTGCGCGGTTGGCGAGGCGTCTTCCATCACCACCGCGACGGGTGCGTTCTTCACGTCGAGCGACATGCCGTAGCCGAAGATCAGGATCAGCACCATCGGCAGCAGGATGCCGATGGCCAGGTTGCTGCGGTCGCGCAGCAACTGGCGGAATTCCTTGCGCGTGAGGGAGATCAGGCGGGACCGGAAGCCGCTCATGCCGTCACCTCTGTCTTTGTTTCTTGCCGCGCCTTCTCGACGATGCCGATGAAAGCTTGCTCCATGTCGATGCGCCTGCCGTTGCCTTCCTCATCGCCCAGCGCCTGCGCGCGCACCTCCTGTGGCGTGCCGATGGCCAGCACCTTGCCCGCGTCCTGGATCACGATGCGGTCGCAGTACTCCGCCTCTTCCATGAAATGCGTGGTGATGACGACGGTGGTGCCGCCTTCGGCCAGCGCCGTGATGCGCCGCCAGAACTCGCGGCGCGCGAGCGGGTCGGCGCCGCTGGTGGGCTCGTCGAGGAACAGGATCTCGGGTTCGTGCAGCAGGCCCGTGGCCATGGCCAGGCGCTGCTTGTAGCCGCCGGGCAACTGGCCGCTGGGTACGTCGAGCGAGTGGGCCAGGTCGAACTGGCGCAGCACCGTGTCCATGCGCTCGCGCAGCTTCGCGCCGCGCAGGCCGTAGGCGCCGCCGAAGAACGAGAGGTTCTCGCGCACAGTGAGGTTGCCGTAGAGCGCGAATTTCTGCGAGACATAGCCGATGCGCTGGCGCGCCTGCGCGCGGGCATGTCGCAGGTCGACGCCGGCCACGCGCAGCTGGCCGCCGCTGGCGGGCAGGAGGCCGCAGAGCATGCGGAAGGTGGTGGTCTTGCCCGCACCGTTGGGGCCGAGCAGGCCGAAGATCTCGCCGCGCCGCACCGAGAAACTGGTGCTGGCCACGGCCACGAAGTCGCCGAAGCGGCGTACGAGGTCCTTGACTTCGATGACCACTTCGCCGGGCTGGCCTGTGTTCGGTTGCGAAGTGGCCATGCTGGTGGCCGGGGTGGCGTCGGCGTTGGGCGATGGCTGCGCACGCAGCAGCGTCATGAAGCCGTCTTCGAGGCGCGGCGCGACCGGCTCGGTGCGCGCGCCTTCGAGCAATGCATCGAGCCGCGCATCGTCTGTCTCGCTGCGGCGAATGAAGCGCACCTCGCCACCTTGCGGCACCGCATCGATGATCTCCTGCCGCGCGTCGAGCAGACGGGCCTGCAGCAACCGTGGCGGCTCGCCGTCGGGCGGTGTCGCGATGAAGCAGAGGCCGTGTGCCCGGTCGCGCAGTTCGCTGGGCGCACCCTGCGCCAGCAGCTTGCCGCCATGCAGCACGAACACATGGCTGCAGCGCTCGGCCTCGTCGAGGTAGGCGGTGCTGACGATGACCGAGAGCTTTTCGTCGTCTACCAGCTGCTGCACGATTTGCCACAGTTCGCGGCGCGAGAGCGGATCCACGCCCACGGTCGGCTCGTCGAGCAGCAGCAGGTCGGGCGAGCGCACCAGCGTGCAGGCCAGGCCCAGCTTCTGCTTCATGCCGCCCGAGAGCTTGCCGGCCGGGCGATCGGTGAAGCGGCCCAGGTCGGTCATTTCCATCAGCCGCGCATAGCGTTCGCGCCGCTTGTCGCGGGGCACGCCGTGCAGGTCGGCGTAGAGGTCGAGGTTTTCCTGCACGCTCAGGTCGTCGTAGAGGCCGAAGCGCTGCGGCATGTAGCTGATGCGGTCCTGCACGGCCTGCGGATCGGCCGATACATCGATGCCGAGCACGCGCAGCTCGCCCGCGTCGGCGCGCATCAGGCCGGCCATCAGGCGCAGCAGCGTGGTCTTGCCGGCGCCGTCGGGACCGACCAGCGCGGTGAGCGTGCCGGCGGGCACTTCGAGCGATACGTCGTCGAGCGCGAGCACGGGTTCTTTCGACACTTTCAGCAGAAAGCGCTTGTGCAGCGAGCGTCCGGCCACGGCCGGCCCGGTGATCGGCATCAGGTCTTGCCGGTGGCGGGCGACAGTTGGAGCCGCACAGTGGCCGGCATGCCGAGCCGCAGCCGGTCTTGCGGGTCATCGACCATCACGCGGATCTCGTAGACGAGGCTGCTGCGCAGTTCCTCCGTCTGCACGGTCTTGGGCGTGAACTCGGCCACCGACGAGATGTAGCCGACCTTGCCTGCGATGGCTTCGCCGGGCTGGCTGTCGGTGCTCACGCGGGCCTCCTGCCCGGCGCGCACGCGGCCAAGGTCGGGCTCGGCCACATAGGCGCGCACCCACTTGGGATCGGTGATGGCGAGCGTGAAGGCCGGGCGCTGAGGCGAGGCCATGTCGCCAGGCTCCAGCAGGCGGGCGCGCACGACGGCGTCGATGGGCGCCTTGAGCTCGGCCTCGGTGAGCTGGTGGTTCATGAGCGCGAGCTCGGCGCGGGCCGATTCGAGCTGGGCCGTCGCCTGGCCGATGTCTTCCTTGCGCGGGCCGGTGATGACCAGCTGCTGCGCCTTGCGGGCGTTGTCGAGCTGCGCCAGCGCCACCTTGCGCCTGGCCTGTGCGCTGTCGAGGTCCTGCTGGCTCACGGCGCGGCCGGCCGTGCTGGCGCCGATGGCCTGCAGGCGCGTGAGCTGCTGCTGTGCGAGATCGGCATCGGCCTGCGCGCCGGCCACCTGGGCCTTGGCCTGTGCCACTTCTTCGGGGCGGCTGCCGGTCTTCAGGCGCAGCAGGGCCTGTTCCTGCACGCCGATGCGCGCCTGCGACTGCGCCACGCGCAGCACCAGCGAGCGGGTGTCGAGCCGGCCGAGCACCTGCCCGGCGCGCACGCGGTCGCCCTCGCGCACCGTCAGTTCGGCCACGCGATCGTTGGCGTTGAAGGCCAGCGAGACCTGGCGCAGGTCGACGTTGCCGTACAGCACGAGCTGGTCGGAGGGCGTGGCCGAGCGGTGCGTGTACCACCAGCCGCCCACCGCCGCGACGATGGCCGCGGCGGCGATGGCAATGAGGGGCTTCTTGTTCATGGCGTGTGTGTCCTGACGAGGCTGCTGCCCGGAAGTCGGTGTGATGTTATCAAATTGAAATTTGAATTTGAAGTATTCTTTTGTTTGGGGTAGCCTCGGGGCATGGCAACCCGCACTCCGCGTACCGACGGCAACACCACGCGCCTGCACATCCTCGAAACCGCCGGCCGGCTGTTCGCGGCGCAAGGCTTCGCAGAAAGCACCAGCAAGGAAATCTGCACCCGCGCCGGCACCAACATGGCCGCCATCAACTACCACTTCGGCGGCCGCGACGGGCTCTACGAGGCGGTGCTGGTCGAAGCGCACAAGCAGCTGGTGAGCCTCGACGAGCTGATGGCGCTGTCATTGGAGTCGACCGATCCGCGCCTGAAGCTGCGCGCCTTTCTCACGCACATGGTCGAGATGAGCGCCCAGCCGAAGGCGCCGTGGGGGTTCCGCGTGGTGCTGCGCGAGGCGCTGTCGCCGTCGCCTGCCATGCCGGCGCTGATCCAGCGGGCTGTGCTGCCCAAGGCCAGGCTCATGCGCGGCATCGTCGGCGAGATCATGGGCTTGCCCGACGACCATCCATCGGTGCAGCGCAGCCTGCTGCTGACGGTGCTGCCGTGCCTGGTGATGACGGTGGCGCCCAAGGACCTGAGCAGCAAGGTGTTGCCGGCCCTGAAGGACACGCAGGCCCTGGCCGAAGAAGTTGTGCGCTATGTGCTTGCGGGACTCGATGCCGTGGCGAAGGAGGCAAAGGCGGCCGAGCCGTCCCCGGCGTCCACAACGCCTAAAGCTGGAAAGCGACGGTGAGCAGCAGCCCCTCGGCCACGTCGCGCATCAGCCCCGGGCGCCGCGCACGATAGGGCTCGCCGGCCGAGGCGGTGGTCTCGATCCACTCGGCCAGCCATTCGATGTCTTCATGGCCGTAGAACACGACGGCCGCCTCGTGGTTCAGCAGCAGGCTGCGCAGGTCGAGGTTGATCGAGCCGCACATGGCGAGTTCGTCGTCCACCACCACGGCCTTGGCATGCGCCATGAACGGCAGCATGCTGAAGCTCACGCCCGCGCGCGCCAGGTCGCGCATGGCGCGTGCACGCACGAAGTCGGCAAGGCGATGGTTCGACTGCGCGGGCATCGCGATGGTCACCTGCACGCCGCGCCGCGCGGCCAGCCGCAGTGCATCGCGCAGGCCGTCGCCGGGCACGAAGTAGGGCGTGATCGCTAGCACGCGGTGCTCGGCGCGAAAGCATGCATCGATCAGCAGTGCGTGTGCTGTGTCTTCGGTCTGGTCGGGGCCGCTCGGCAGGAACTGGGCCATGGCAGTGCCCGGGCCCGGGGGCACGTCGTCGGCGGTGATGGCGCGGGCCTTGCGGCTGCGCACCGAGGCCCAGTCGTGGTCGAACTGGCGCGCCGCCGCAGCGGCCACGCTGCCATGCAGGTCGAACGACAGGTCGCGCCAGGCCTCGGGGTGCTTGTCGTTGCCGGTGAAGTATTCGCCCGCGAGGTTGCGCCCGCCCGACCAGAGCCAGCCGTCGTCGGCGATGGTGAACTTGCGGTGGTTGCGCAGGTTGCGCGGGCCGATGCGGCGCAGGCTGAAGAAGGGGCGGAACACGGCCACCTCGCCGCCCGCCACACGCAGCCGGTCGAAGTGATGGCGCGGCAGCGACAGCGCGCCGAAGCCGTCGAGCAGCACCCGCACCTTGATGCCCTCGCGCGCGCGCTTGGCGAGCCGGTCGATCACCGCGTGGCCGAGTGGGTCGTCGCCGATGATGAAGGTGCACACGTCGATGCGCTCGCGCGCGCCGTCGATCACCTGCCACAGCGCATCGCGCGCGGCCTCGCCGTCGGCATGCATGCGGATCGCGCAGCGCCCCGGCGGCGCGAGGCCGAAGCTCTCGATCAGGTCGGCAGCCCAGTGGCCCGGCGGCACCGAGCGCGGCGGCCTGGGCGACCCCGCCGGGCGCAGCTTGCGCTGGCCGAACAGCAGGTACATCGGCAGGATGAAGTAAGGCATCAGCACCAGCCCCATGACCCAGGCGATGGCCGTGGTGGGGGCGCGCTGCTCGCGGCGCGCGCGCGTGGTCAGCACGTAGACCAGCAGCGCGAAAGTGACGACGAGGAAATGCTGCGAAGGAGAGGGCAGCCAGTCGAACTCTTTGGTCGGCATGGACCGATGATGCCTCAGCGTTGCGGGCTGTGCCTTCAGTGTCCCTTCAGCGTTGCAGGAAGGCCGGCACGCCGCGCCCTTCCGAGGCCAGGAACCGCATCATCGGATCGACCACCGCGCGCACCGCGGGCCGGTCGCCTACGCGCGTGCGCCAGGCCAGCAGGCGCGGCGTGGCGTCGGTCATGCCGGCGCCCTTGCGGTCGGCGAACACACAGGCCATGTAGAAGGCGATGTCGGCGAAGGAGTAGGGGCCGGCCAGGTACTCGCGTGTGGCCAGCAGGCCTTCCATCTCTTCGTAGAAGCGCGCGCAGCCGGCGCAGGCCGCGACTGCCGCAGCGCTCTGCATGTCGTGCTGCAGGCCGAAGAGCTTGATGACGTTCGGGAAGAAGACCTCGTCGGACTTCTGCTCCAGCTGCCGCGCGCGGGCCCGTCCGGCAATGCCTTCAGGCCACAGCGCAAGGCTGGGATAGCGGTCTTCGAGGTACTCGAAGATCTGCGTCGAGTCGAACAGCGAGACCTCGTCGTCGACCAGCACGGGCACCTGCTGCTTGACGGGGTTGACCCGAAGCACCTCGGGGTGCTTGGGCTCGTAGGCATCGTCCTTGGTGAAGGGCACCATGACCAGTTCGAAGGGCACGCCTTTTTCGCGTGCCGCGATCTCGACCTTAGCGCCGAACATGCTGAGGGGGCCTGAGTAGATGTGAGTCGTCATGCCCCGACTTCACCAGAAACGGCGCGTCAGGTCGAGCCCCAGACCTCCTGCGCGGTCTCGACCACCAGGCGCAGCTTGTTGCGCTGCGCTTCCACCGCGATGTTGTTGCCGTGCACGGTGCTGGAGAAGCCGCACTGCGGCGACAGCGCGAGCTGGTCGAGCGAGGCGTACTTGGCGGCGTCCTCGATGCGGCGCTTGAGCTCGTCCTTGTCTTCCATCTCGCCGAACTTCGTGGTCACGAGGCCGAGCACCACGGTCTTGCCCTTGGGCAGATAGCGCAGCGGCTTGAAGTCGCCCGAGCGGGCGTCGTCGTATTCCATGAAGTAGGCGTCGAGGTCCATCTCCTTGAGCAGCGCCTCGGCCACCGGCTCGTAGTTGCCGGCCGCGGCGTGCGTGCTTTTGAAGTTGCCGCGGCACAGGTGCATGGCCAGCAGCATGCCCGGGGGCTTCTGCGCCACCACCTTGTTGATGAAGGCGGCATAGCGATGCGGCAGCTCGTTCGGGTCGTCGCCGCGCTTGCGGGCAGCTTCGCGCATGTGCTCGTCGCACAGGTAGGCGAGGTTGGTGTCGTCCATCTGCACGTAGGTGCAGCCGGCGGCGGCCAGCGAGCGCAGCTCGTCGCCGTAGGCCTTGGCCACGTCGTCGTAGAACGCCGGGTCGAGCTCGGGGTACGCCTCCTTGCTGATGCCGGCGCGGCCGCCGCGGAAGTGCAGCATGGTCGGCGAGGGGATCGTCACCTTGGGCGTGCGGCCCGCCGAGACCTGGCTCTTGAGGTACTGGAAGTCGGCGAGCTGGATGTCCTTGATGTGGCGCACCTTGTCGAGCACGCGCATCGCGGGCGGCGCGAGTTCTTCAGTGCCGTCGGGCTTGCGGATGGTGACCGGGATGTCGGTTTTCACGCCGCCGAGCTGGTCAAGGAAGTCGATGTGGAAGTAGGTGCGGCGGAACTCGCCGTCGGTGATGCTTTTCAGGCCGATGTCTTCCTGGAAGCGGACGATCTCGGTGATGGCCTTGTCTTCGACGAGGCGAAGCTGTTCGGGCGTGATCTCGCCCTTGGCTTTCTGTTCGCGGGCATCGAGCAGGTATTTGGGGCGCAGGAAACTGCCCACGTGGTCGTAGCGGGCAGGCAGGGCGGCGTGCTGTGACATGGATGACTCCGTCGTGATTTGGGGAACGAGCGGAACATCGTATCGCCTTCGAAATGCCGATGTCTGTATACAGATATCTCAGTGTTTACCCTCGAAATGCTTCAAAAGACTGGAAATTTCAGGTTTTCTGTATACATTGAGTATTCATGAAAACGCCCACGACCGCCTTTCCTCTGAACGCCTGGTATGCCGCCGCCTACGACGTCGAAGTGCGTCACGCGCTGCTGCCGCGCACGATCTGCAACCAGAAAGTGGTGCTGTTCCGCCGCACCGACGGCCAGGTGGCCGTGCTCGAAGACGCCTGCTGGCACCGGTTGATGCCGCTGTCGCTGGGCCGCCTCGAGGGTGACGAACTGGTCTGCGGCTACCACGGCCTCGTCTACAACAGCCAGGGCCGCTGCACTCACATGCCGAGCCAGGAAACGCTGAACCCCTCGGCATGCGTGCGCAGCTTTCCGGTGGTCGAGAAGCACCGCTTCGTGTGGATCTGGCCAGGCGATCCGGCCAAGGCCGACCCGGCGCTGGTGCCCGACATGCACTGGAACGACGACCCGGCCTGGGCCGGCGACGGCAAGATGATCCGCGTCAACTGCGACTACCGCCTCGTGGTCGACAACCTCATGGACCTGACGCACGAGACCTTCGTGCACGGCTCGTCCATCGGCAATCGCGAAGTGGCAGAGGCGCCTTTCGTGGCCACGCACGGCGACCGCTCGGCCACCGTCACGCGATGGATGGAAGACATCGACCCACCGCCGTTCTGGGGCAACCAGATCCGCCACGCACGCGGCTACACCGGCAAGGTCGACCGCTGGCAGATCATCCGTTTCGAAGGCCCGTGCACGGTGAACATCGATGTCGGCGTGGCCGAGGCGGGTAGCGGCGCCGTGCCGCACGGTAGCAACCCCGGCGACCGCAGCAAGGGTGTGAACGGCTACGTGCTCAACACCATCACGCCCGAGACCGACAAGACCTGCCTCTACTTCTGGGCCTTCTCGCGCAACTACTGCCTCGGTGAGCAGCGCCTTACACACGAACTGCGCGAGGGCGTCGCCGGCATCTTCCGCGAAGACGAGCTGGTGCTCGAAGCGCAGCAGAAGGCGATGGACGACCACCCCGATCACAAGTTCTACAACCTCAACATCGACGCCGGCTCGATGTGGGCGCGACGCCTGATCGACCGCATGATCGAAAAGGAAAAACCCGCGCGCGCCGCGATCCCGATCCGGCCCGCCCAGAAGGAAGCCGCGTGAAGGTCGCTGCCGTTTCCACCGCCGCCGAGCCCGGCGACAGCGGCAGTTCGCAGGCCGTGAAGGCGCAGCTGCGGTTGCGCGAGATGATCCTCGCGGGCGAGCTGCCCGGTGGCGCGCGCATTGCCGAAGTGGCCATCTCCGAGCAGCTCGGCGTGTCGCGCACGCCGGTGCGCACCGCGCTGATGCGGCTCGAACAGGAAGGCCTGCTCGAAGCGCTGCCCAACGGTGGCTATGCGGTGCGTACTTTTTCCGAGCGCGACGTGGCCGATGCCATCGAGCTGCGCGGCACGCTCGAAGGGCTGGTCGCCCGGCTTGCGGCCGAGCGCGGCGCGGCGCCCGTGGTGCTGCGCGAAGCGCGCGCCTGCCTGCAGCGCATCGACGAACTGCTGCGCGAGCCCGCGCTCGACGACGCGGCCTTCTCGCGCTACGTGACGCACAACGAGCGCTTCCACGCACTGCTCTGCGAAATGGCGGGCAGCCCCGTCATCGCGCAGCAGCTCGAGCGCGTGATCAACCTGCCGTTCGCGTCGCCCTCGGGCTTCGTCATCGTGCAGGCCAACTCGCCGGCCGCGCGTGACATGCTCGTGATTGCGCAAGACCAGCATGTGCAGGTGCTCGACGCCATTGAATCCGGCGAAGGCTCGCGCGCCGAGGCGCTGATGCGCGAGCACAGCCGCATCGCACGGCGCAACCTGCGCGATGCGTTGCACGGCACGCCGACCGCCGAGCAGCGCCCGCTGCCGGGTGTGCAGCTGATCCGCCGGCGCGGCTGATCGGTTTCTTCTTTTTCCCTCCTCTTTCGTGTTGCTCCCCCGATGAAAAGCGATCTTCAATGGATGCAGGCGCAAGTCGTTGCGCTGCGCGACGTCACGCCCACCGTGCGCGAATTCGAACTGCGCCCCGATGGCGGCTTTGCCGAATCCCATGAGCCTGGCGCCCACCTGCAGGTGCAGGTGCTGACGGCGCAGGGCAAAGTGCAGACCCGCTCGTACTCGCTGGTGGGCGAGGGCGACGGCCAGTGCTGGCGCATCGCCGTCAAGCGGCTCGACGACGGCCGTGGCGGTTCGCTCGCGATGTGGCGGCTGGCCGTGGGCGACCGCCTGCAAGTGAGCGCGCCGCAGAACCACTTTCCGCTCGACCTCTCGGCTCCCGGCTACCTGCTGGTGGCGGGCGGCATCGGCATCACGCCGCTGGTACTGATGGCGCAGCGGCTGGGCGCACATGCAAGGCGCACCGGCGTGCCGGTGAAGATGCTCTACGGCGCGCGGCATGCGGGCGAGCTCGGCTATCTGTCGCATCTGCAGGAAGCATTGGGCGAGGGCGTCGAAGCGCATGAAGGCTCGGCCCCCATCGACTTCGCCGCCGCCATCGCGGCACTGCCGCCCGGCGGCCAGCTCTACACCTGCGGCCCGGTGCCGATGCTCGAAGCCGTCAAGCGCGCGTGGCACGCAGCCGGCCGTGCCATCGAAGACCTGCGCTTCGAAACCTTCGGCAGCAGCGGCCGCCTGGCCACGCAGTCATTCCAGGTGCGAATTCCCCGGCACGACCTGGCCATCACCGTGCCGGCCGACTGCACGCTGCTCGAAGCCCTCGACGCAGCCGGCGTGCAGACGCTCTCGGACTGCAAGCGCGGCGAATGCGGCCTGTGCGCCATGGACGTGATCGCCGTCGACGGCGAGATCGATCACCGCGACGTGTTCCTTAGCGAGCACGAGAAGAAATCGACCACGCGCATCTGCGCCTGCGTGTCCCGCGCCGTGGGCACTCTCACGCTCGACTCCGCCTACCGCGCCGACAGCTGACGCGCGCGCTCCGCAGCCTGCCTTGCGCGATGATCGCGCAGTTCATTTGGCAATCGCGCAACAAAGGTCAACGGTAATGGCCGGCTAGGTGATTGCCTGCTCCGCCGGATGTTGCAAAGTGTTGAAAATAGCCCCGGTTCGCGTTCCGCCCCTCAAAGGAAAAAACATGCAAAGACGCCATCTCATCCAGACCGCCGCCCTCTCGGCACTTGCGCTTTCAATGTCGCTGGCCAGTGCCCAGGACGCCAACAAGTTCAAGATCGGCCTGATCCTTCCGATGACGGGCCAGTCGGCCTCCACCGGCCGCCAGATCGAAGCCGCCGCGCGCCTGTACATGGCCCAGAACGGCGATACCGTGGCCGGCAAGAAGGTAGAGCTGATCGTCAAGGACGACACCGGCCTGCCCGACGTGACCAAGCGCCTCGCGCAGGAGCTGGTGGTGAACGACAAGGTCAACGTGCTGGCCGGCTTCGGCCTCACACCGCTGGCGCTGGCCGTGGCGCCGATTGCCACGCAGTCGAAGACGCCCGAAGTGGTGATGGCCGCGGCCACGTCGAGCATCACCGAGGCTTCGCCCTACATCATCCGTTCGAGCTTCACGCTGCCGCAGGTGTCGGTGGCCATGGGCGACTGGGCACCTAAGAACGGCGTGAAGACGGTCGTCACGCTGGTGGCCGACTACGGCCCGGGCAACGACGCCGAGAAGTTCTTCAGCGAGCGCTTCCAGCTCAACGGCGGCAAGGTGCTCGACAAGCTGCGCGTGCCGCTGCGCAACCCCGACTTCGCGCCGTTCCTGCAGAAGGTGCGCGACGTGAAGCCCGACGCGCTGTTCGTCTTCGTGCCCTCGGGCGCGGGCGCGGCGGTGATGAAGCAGTTCCTCGAACGCGGCATGGACAAGGCCGGCATCAAGATGATCGCCACCGGCGACGTGACGGATGACGACCAGCTCAACGACATGGGCGACGGCGCGCTGGGCGTGGTTACCTCGCACCACTACTCGGCCGCGCACCCCTCGGCCATGAACAAGAAGTTCGTCGAAGCCTTCGAGAAGGCCAACCCCAAGATGCGTCCCAACTTCATGGCCGTGGGCGGCTATGACGGCATGCGCGTGATCTACGAAGCGCTCAAGACCACCAAGGGGCAGGGCGGCGGCGAAGCGCTGCTGGCCGCCATGAAGGGCCAGGTCTTCGAGAGCCCGCGCGGCCCGGTGCTGATCGATGCGCAGACGCGCGACATCGTGCAGGACGTGTACCTGCGCAAGGTCGAGAAGAAGGACGGGCAGCTCTACAACGTCGAGTTCGACGTGATCAAGGGTGTGAAGGATCCGGGCAAGGCAAAGTGAGGCTTGTCTCTGGGGGACGTTGTTGTTCGGGGCGCGATCACGCCGACGGGGCACCTTGCTCCGCGAATGTCCCCCGGCCTTCGGCCTCCTCCTTTATTTCGCTGCGCAAGGCACCCCATCGGCGTGATCTTTCAGAGCAGTCGTTGATCGGCCGGCATAAGCACGCACCCCGAACGAAACGAACAGCCCCAGAAATAGCTTCGTAAAAAACACGACATGCTGACCATTCTTTTCGACGGCATCGCCTACGGCATGCTGCTCTTCGTGTTGGCGGTAGGCCTCGCAGTGACGCTCGGCCTGATGAACTTCATCAACCTCGCGCACGGTGCTTTCGCCATGGCGGGCGGCTACCTCACGGTGTTCGCGATGCAGAAGTTGGGCGTGCCCTTCCTGGCCTGCCTGCCGCTCGCATTCATCGTCGTCGCGCTGGCCGGGGCCTTGCTCGAACGCACGCTCTACCGGCCGATGTACGGCAAGCCGCATCTCGACCAGGTGCTTTTTTCCATCGGCCTCGCCTTCATGGCGGTGGCGGCCATCGACTACTTCGTGGGCTCTTCGCAGCAGAACGTGCAATTGCCCGAATGGCTGCGCGGGCGCACCGAGATCGGCGACGGCGCGCTGCTGCTGGGCATGGGGCACTACCGGCTCTTCATCATCGGCGTGTGCGCTGTGCTCACGGTGGTGCTGCAGCTCATCCTCTCGAAGACCCGCTTCGGCAGCCGGCTGCGCGCCGCGGTCGACGATCCGCGCGTGGCGTCGGGCCTGGGCATCAACGTGAACATCGTGTTCCTGCTGACCTTCGCCGTGGGCTCCGGGCTCGCGGGGCTGGGTGGTGCGCTGGGTGCGGAGATCCTCGGCCTCGACCCGACCTTCCCGCTGAAGTACATGATCTATTTCCTGATCGTGGTGTCGGTCGGCGGCACCTCGTCGATCACCGGGCCGCTCGCGGCGGCGCTGCTGCTGGGCATTGCCGACGTGGCGGGCAAGTATTTCATTCCGAAGATGGGTGCATTCACCGTCTACCTGCTGATGATCATGATCCTGATGTGGCGGCCCCAGGGCCTGTTCACGCGCAAGGGGGGCCGTTGATGAGTGCGCCTTCCACCACCGAGTTTCAGTCGGCCCTGCTGCGCAAGGCACGCTGGCACCCGCTCGAATTCGTGGCCTGGGCAGTGGCCTTCGCGCTGCCGCTCGTCATGCCTTCTCACTCGCTGCTGGTCAACGAGATCGCCATCGTCGCGCTGTTCGCGATGTCGCTCGACCTGATTCTTGGCTACACCGGCATCGTGTCGCTGGGCCATGCCGCTTTCTTCGGCTTCGGCGCGTATGCGGCGGCGCTGTTCGCCAAGCTCGTGATGCCGGACCCGACCGTGGGGCTGGTGATCGCGACCGTGCTCTCGGCATTGCTGGGCCTCGTGGCGAGCGTGACGATCTTGCGCGGCAGCGACCTCACGCGGCTGATGGTCACGCTCGGCACTGCGCTGCTGCTGCTCGAACTCGCCAACAAGCTCGACTGGCTCACCGGTGGCGCCGACGGCCTGCAGGGCGTGGTGATGGGGCCGGTGCTCGGCCTGTTCGAGTTCGACCTGTACGGCCGCACGGCCGCCTGGTATTCGCTGGCCGTGATGCTGGTGCTGTTCCTCGTGATGCGCCGGCTCGTGCATTCGCCGTTCGGCGCCACGCTGAAGGCCATTCGCGACAACCGACTGCGTGCCATGGCCATCGGCATTCCGGTCGTGTCGCGGCTCGTGGTGATCTACACCGCGGCGGCCGGCATCGCCGGCGCCGCGGGCGCGCTGCTGGCGCAGACCACCGGCTTCGCCTCGCTCGACGTGCTGGCCTTCGACCGCTCGGCCGACGTGCTGCTGATGCTGGTCATCGGCGGCGTGGGCTGGCTCTATGGTGGCGTGGCGGGCGCCATCGTGTTCAAGCTGCTGCAGACCTGGCTGTCGGCCGTGACGCCGCAGTACTGGATGTTCTGGATCGGCCTGATCCTGGTGCTGCTGGTGCTGGTGGGACGCGACCGCCTGCTCAAGCCGTGGACATGGTTCGGCGCGGGCCAGAAGAAAAAGAAGGGCGGTGCGGCATGACCGACACCGTGCTTTCGACCCACGGCCTCGTGATGCGCTTCGGCGGCATCACGGCCACCAACAACGTGACGATGGAACTCAAGCGCGGTGCACGCCACGCGCTGATCGGCCCCAACGGAGCGGGCAAGACCACGCTGATCAACCAGCTGACGGGCGTGCTCACGCCCACCGAAGGCCGCATCACGCTGCTGGGCGAAGACATCACCACGCTCGCGCCGCACAAGCGCGTGGCGCGCGGACTGGTGCGCACCTTCCAGATCAACCAGCTGTTCGACTCCATGACGCCGCTCGAAACGCTGGCGCTGGTCGTGTCGCAACACCAGGGCATCGGCGCGCAATGGTGGCGGCCGCTCGGCGCCAGCAAGGCGATTGCCGAGCGTGCAGGGCAACTGCTCGAGCAGTTCCACCTTGGCGACGTGGCGCAGCAGCAGGTGAAGCACCTGGCCTATGGCAAGCGCCGCCTGCTGGAGATTGCGATTGCGCTGGCCTGCGAGCCGCGCGTGCTGCTGCTCGACGAGCCTGTGGCGGGCGTGCCCGCCGGCGAGCGCGAAGAGCTGCTGCAGACCGTGGCCGCGCTGCCGGCCGATGTGTCGGTGCTGCTGATCGAGCACGACATGGACCTGGTGTTCAGCTTTGCCGACCGCATGACGGTGCTGGTCAACGGCACGCTGCTGACCGAGGGCGACCCCGAAACCATCGCCAACGATCCGAAGGTGAAAGAGGTCTATCTGGGCCACGGGGAGAGCGCCCATGTCTGAGCTGCTGCGAATAGAAAACCTGAGCGCCGGCTACGGCGAGGCCGTGGTGCTGCACGACGTGGCGTTCGCGCTCGGCGAAGGCCAGACGCTGGCGCTGCTGGGCCGCAACGGCACGGGCAAGACCACGCTGATCAATACGCTCGCGGGCGCAACGCGCCAGCACGGCGGCAGCATCACGCTGGGCGGCCAGGCGCTGCACAAGCTCGCGCCGCATCAGCGCGCGGCAGCCGGCATCGGCTGGGTGCCGCAGGAGCGCAACATCTTCAAGTCGCTCACGGTGCACGAGAACCTCACGGCGGTGGAGCGGCCCGGCAAGTGGAGCCCGCAGCGTGTCTACGAAATGTTCCCGCGCCTTGCGGAGCGCAAGACCAACCTGGGCACGCAGCTCTCGGGCGGCGAACAGCAGATGCTGGCCGTGGGTCGCGCGCTGGTGCTCAACCCGAAGCTGCTGCTGCTCGACGAGCCACTCGAAGGGCTCGCGCCGATCATCGTGGAAGAGCTGCTGCGCGCCATCCGCCGCATCACGCAGGACGAGGGGCTGGCCGCGATCATCGTGGAGCAGCATCCGCAGGCCATCCTCGCGATTTCCGACGAAGCGGTGGTGCTGGACCACGGGACCATCGTGCATACCGACAAGGCCGCGACATTGCGCATGCAGCCTGAAGTGCTCGACCGCCTGTTGGGCGTCGCGCGCTAGACGAGTTCCGCCAGGCGCGCCTTCCAGTCTTCCGCGCGGCCGAGCCATGGGCCGATGTCGATGCGGCTGGCGCGGCCATCAGGCTGCGTCAGCACGAAGGTCGGAAAGCCCTGGCCGCCAGCGCGCTGCAGGAACTGGCGGCTTTCGGCGAAGTGCCGTGCGGTCGATTCGCCTGACAGGCGTTCGAAGGCCGACGCGAAGGCTTCGGCGTCGAAGCCGAGTTCGGCGGCGATCGCCTTCAGCACCTGCTCATCGGCGATGCACTGGCCTTCGACGTAGTGCGCCCGCTGCAGGCGATGGATCATGTCCAGCCCGCCGCCCGCCCGCAGCGACTCGGCCGCGAGGATGGCGGTGGTCGGCGGCTCGGAGTCCATCGTCGCACCGGTGTCGCGCAGCAGTCCCTCGAAGTAGCCTTCACCGAAGGGCTGGCCCGTGAGTTCCGCGATGCGCCGGTCGTGCGGCATCACGTACTCGCGCCACTGCGGCGTGATCGAGCGGCGGTTGGCGCCGGTCATCATGCCGCCGCCATGGAACTCGACCTTCAGGCCGGGCACGCTGCGCGCCGCGTCGACCAGCGGCGCGGCGGCATAGCACCAGCCGCACAGCGGGTCGAAGATGTAGTGGAGCGTGGCGCCTTCATTCGCGCCTTCGTTCATTGCGGCCATTTCATTTCTCCCTTGATGACCTTGGCGCCGAGTTCCAGCGACGAGGCGTCTTCCAGCTTCGGGTAGCGCTTCTTCATTGCGGCGATCAACGCTGCCGAGTCCTTGGCCTTCGCGGCTTCGGTCTCGAAGGCCTGCAGATAGCTTCGCGTGAATTTCACCGAGGCGAGCGAGTAGGGCGCGCTGCCGTCGGCATTCGGCAGGTAGTGGCCGGGCACCACGGTCTTGGGGTGCAGGGCTTCGATGCGGCCCAGCGTCTTGATCCAGTCGCGGCGCGATTCGGGCGTTTGCGTGTCGGCCACCCACACGTGGATGTTGGCCGACACCGGAATGCCGCCGACTACCGCCTTCAGCGAGGGAATCCACGCGAAGCTGCGCTCGGGCGTGGGGCTGTCGAGGCCGACGACCTGGATCTTGCGACCTTCGAGCGTGAGGCTGTCACCGGCCAGTGCTTCGGGCACGACCAGCGCCTTGGGCGCGTTGTCCTTCAGGATCGGGCCCCAGTGCGCGAGCTTGCCGTCCTTCGAGGCCTGGATGGCGGCCACGGTCTGGGGCGTGGCGACGATCTTCGCGTCGGGGAAGGCGGCCTGGATCACGTCGAGGCCGAAGTAGTAATCGGGGTCGCTGTGGCTGATGTAGACCGTGGTGAGCTTCTTGCCCGTGGCCTTGATCTTCTGCACCAGCGCCTCGGCGTCGTTGCGCTGGAACTGCGCGTCGATCAGCACGGCTTCGGTCTGGCCGGTGACGATTTCCGAGGAGACCGGAAACATCGACTTCGTGCCGGGGTTGTAGACGTCGAGCTTGAGCGGCTGGGCAGCCTGCGCGGCGAGCGGAGCAAGGCTCAGGGTGGCGGCGAGGGCGGCGGCGGAGAGGAGGGCTCTGCGGAACATGCGGTGGTCTTTCTGTGTGCGGTGTGAAGGAGTGACTGCTCTGACCTTTCGAATGTAAGTTGCGTGAATCGAAATAAAAACCTGCTCCAGGGCAATGAATAGTTTCGGATTCCGGTCGAATTGGGTGCTTGGCCGTCAATCCGTGGCGCGCCGCTCCAGGTGCGCGACCAGCAATTGCGCGGACGGCGACAGCGCCGCCTCACTGCGGAAGCAGATCGCAAAACGCCGCCGCGCCCATGCATCGGTCAGCGGCATCAGGCAAAGGCCGAAGGCATCGGTGAAGGGCCGCGCGACCTCCGCAGGCACCACGCTGATTGCCAGCCCGGCGCGCACCACGCGCAGCGCCGCATCGAAGTTGGACACCAGCACGCGGTAAACCAGCGGCTTGCCTGCCACTGCAGCCTCGCGCGCAAGCATCAGTTGCACCGCGCTGAGCGCGGGCATGCCGACGAATTCATGGTCGAGCACCTGCTCGAAGCGCACGTGCTCGTGCTTCGCCACCGGGTGCGAGGGATGCGCGACGATGGCGAGGTGGTCGGTGCGGTAGTCGCGCCGCTCCAGGCCTTCGAGGTCGGCCGCGTCCCAGCACAGGCCGATGGAGGCGCTGCCCTCGCGAATGCCGCGCACGATCTCGGGGCTCACGCGCTCTTCCATGTCGACGCGGATGTTGCGGTGCGCCGGGTCTTGCAGAAAGTCGGCCACGTCTTCGGCCAGCGATTCGGCCATGACCGAGGCCGAGGCCAGGATGCGCACGTGCCCGCGCGCGCCGCCGGCGTAGGCGGCCATGTCGCGCTCGATGCGGTTCACGCTGCCGAGCATGGCGCGGGCGTGCTCCAGCAGGGTTTCGCCGGCCGGCGTGGGCAGCACGCCGCGGCGCTTGCGCAGCAGCAGCGGCGTGCCGACGGCTTCTTCGAGCTGGGCCAGCCGCTTGCTGATGGCCGAGCCGACGATGCTGGCCTGCTCGCCAGCACGCGCGATGCTGCGCGTTTCGCAGACGGCGACGAACAGGCGCAGGGTGGTCAGGTCGAGGTCTCTCATGATGTTCCGTTCTGGAATCAGATGGCTTCCAAAATATACCTTCTGGATCGAATCGGAACTTCTAACATCAACTCCGTACCCTCACGACGGAGACAAAGTCTTGATTCACGCCTTCCTGCCGCCGCGCGCGGTCGTCCGCGAAGTGGGCCTGCGCGATGGCCTCCAGAGCATCGCCCGCGTACTGCCCACCGAACGCAAGCTCGAATGGATCCGCGACGCGCATGCCGCCGGCCAGCGCGAGATCGAAGTCGGCTCGTTCGTGCCGGCGCACCTGCTGCCGCAATTGGCCGACACGGCCGAGCTGCTGGCGTACGCGAAGACACTGCCGGGGCTCTTTGCCTCGGTGCTCGTGCCCAACCTCAAGGGCGCCGAACGCGCCATTGCGGGCGAGGCCGACCTGATGGTCGTGCCGCTTTCGGCCAGCCACGCGCACAGCCTTGCCAACCTGCGCAAGACGCCCGACGAGGTGGTGGCCGAGGTCGGGCGCATGCGCGCGGCGCGCGATGCGGCGGGCTCCAAGACGCTGATTGACGGCGGTGTAGGCACGGCCTTCGGCTGCACGCTGCAGGGCCATGTCGCGCCCGACGAAGTGCTGCGGCTGATGCAGGCGCTGCTCGACGCTGGCGCCGACCGCGTCAGCCTCGCCGACACAGTCGGCTATGCCGATCCGGCGATGGTGCGCAGCCTGTTCGAGCGCGCCTTGCGCATCGCGGGCGACCGGCTGTGGTGCGGCCACTTCCATGACACGCGCGGCATGGGGCTCGCGAATGCGTATGCCGCGCTGGAGGTCGGCATCACACGTTTCGACGCCTGCCTGGCCGGCATCGGCGGCTGCCCGCACGCGCCCGGCGCCAGCGGCAATGTCGACACCGAAGACCTCGTCTTCATGCTCGAGAGCATGGGCGTTGCGACCGGCGTCGATCTGCCGAAGCTGCTCGACCTGCGCCGACGCGTGGCGAGCTGGCTCGAAGGCGAAACCTTGCAGGGCACGGTGTGGCGCGCGGGCTTTCCGAAGACCTTTGCTGCGACGGCGGGAGTCACGGCATGAGCGCGGCAAAGACCGGAGAAAAGCGCCTGCCGCTCACCGGCATCCGTGTGGTCGAGTTCACCCACATGGTCATGGGCCCCACCTGCGGCATGGTGCTCGCGGACCTGGGCGCGGAGGTCATCAAGGTCGAGCCCATCGATGGCGACCGCACGCGACACCTGCTGGGCGCGGGCGCGGGCTTCTTCCCCATGTTCAACCGCAACAAGAAGAGCATCGCGCTCGACCTGCGGCACCCGCAGGGGCTGGAAGCCGCGCTGCGCCTGTGCGCCACGGCCGACGTGGTGGCGCAGAACTTCAAGCCCGGCACCATGGACAAGTACGGCCTGGGCTATGCCGCCCTCGGCAAGCTCAACCCTCGCCTCGTGTACGTCAACCACACGGGCTTCTTGCCCGGCCCTTATGAGCACCGCACTGCGCTCGACGAGGTGGTGCAGATGATGGGCGGTCTGGCCTACATGACCGGCCGCCCCGGCGATCCGCTGCGCGCGGGCACCAGCGTGAACGACATCATGGGCGGCATGTTCGGTGCCATCGGCGCGATCGCCGCGCTGATGCAGCGCGCCGAGACCGGCAAGGGGCAGGAGGTGCAGTCGGCATTGTTCGAGAACAACGTCTTCCTGGTCGGGCAGCACATGCTGCAGTACGCGATCACCGGGCAGGCCGCTGCGCCGATGCCCGATCGCATCTCGGCCTGGGCGCTGTACGACGTGTTCACCGTGAAGAATGGCGAGCAGATATTCCTGGCCGCCGTGAGCGACGCGCAGTGGAAGACCTTCTGCGACGCGCTGGGTTTCGACGACCTGAAGGCCGACCCCGCCCTGCGCACCAACAACGACCGCGTGCGCCTGCGGCCCACGCTGCTGGCCGACTTGCGTGAGCGCCTGGCAGGCCGCTCGGCGGCGGAGCTGTCGGCGATCTTCGAGGCCAGCGGGCTTCCTTTCGCGCCGATCACGCGGCCCGAAGACCTCTACGACGACCCGCATCTGAAAGCCACCGGCGGCCTGGCCGACATTCGCCTGCCGGACGGTGAGCGTGCCGGAGAAATGGCGCAGACGACGCTGTTCCCGATCACGCTCGGTGGCGAGCGCCTCGGTGTGCGGCTGCATCCGCCGACGCTGGGCGAGCACACGCGCGAGCTGCTGGCCGAACTGGGCTACGCGCGTGAGCAGGTCGATGCGCTGCACGCCGAATCGGCCGTAGCCTGAGCAGAGTGACTTTTCAAGAACATAAAGAGAGACAAAACCATGACCCAGACACTTCCCTCGATGAACCGCCGCGCGGTGCTCGGCCTCGGTGCGTGCGCCGCCGCCGTGGCCGCATGCCCCGCGCTTGCGCAGGGCTCCGACAAACCCATCCGCTTCATCCTGCCGATCAGCGCCGGCTCGGGCGTCGACACCATCGTGCGCGCTGCATCGGTCGCGCTCGGCAAGGCCTTCGGCCAGCCGGTGGTGATCGAGAACCTGCCGGGCGCGGGCGGCATCACCGGCGCCGCGGCCATCGTCAAGGCCGCGCCCGACGGGCTCACGCTGGGCATGGTGTCGAACAACCACGTCATCAACCCGGCGGTGTTCAAGAAGATGCCCTTCGACGCGATCAACGATGTCACGCCGATCAGCGTGGTGGGCGCGACGCCGCTGGTGCTGGTGGTGAACCCGAAGCTGCCCGCGAAGAACGTGAAGGAACTGGTCGCGCTGCTGCGCGCGAAGCCCGAGGGCTACAACTACGCCTCGTCGGGCAACGGCACCATCATTCACCTGGCTGGCGAGATGTTCATGGACGAGGCCGGCGTGAAGGCGCGGCACATTCCCTACAAGGGCACCGGGCCGATGGTGACCGACATGATCGCGGGGCAGGTCGAGATGGGCGTGGTTGCACTACCGGCCGTGCAGCAGCACATCAAGAGCGGCGCGCTGCGCGCCATCGGCCTGTGCGGCGCGACGCGTTCGCCAGCCGCGCCGGACATCCCGACCATCGCGGAGCAGGGGCTGCCGAACTACGCGGTCGAAGGCTGGTTCGCGGTGATCGGGCCGCCGAAGATGCAGGCAGCCGATGTCCAGCGCGTGCACGACGCGGTCGCCGCTGCATTCACCAGCGCCGAAGTGCGCGATGCGATGGACAAGCAGGGCAACGTCATCAAGCCCACGACACCGGAGCAGGCCGCGGGCTACTTTCGCAGCGAGGCCGCGCGCTATGCGGCGCTGGTGAAGAAGGCGAACGTGGTGCTTGAGTGAGGAGCGGCTCTTACGCCGGCCCCACAGCGCGATAGAGGGCGCGCACGAAGTCCGACTGCGTGATCATTCCCGCGAGGCGCTTCTCGCCATCGATGATCGGGATGTGGTGGTGCCCGCCCTCGGAGAACAGCGGCACCAGGTCGACCACGGGCCGGTCGGCGCTGGCCACGCGCACTTGCCGCGTCATGATCTGGCCGACCACCTCGGGCTTGTTCGACATCACCGTGCGCGTGGCGCGGATCAGGTCGCGCAGCTTGCCGGCGATGCCCTCGTGATGCTGCAGGTCGAGCTGGCGGAAGAAGTCGGCCTGCGTGACGATGCCCACCACGCGGCGCGTGCGGTCGGTGATGGGCAGGGCCTTGATGCGGCGCTCGTGCATCAGCGCCCACGCTTCCTGCAGCGGCGTGCCGAACTCCACCGAGACCGGCGTGCGCGACATGATGTCGGCGCAGTGCAGCGTGCCCAGGCGCCGCTTGTACGACTCGAGCTCGGTCTGCTGGATCAGCGATTGGAGGTCGTCTCGGCTGATGTCCAGCACCTGGTTGTAGCGGGCCAGCACGGCGTCGATGTCGGCCTGGCTGAAGCGCGCATCGGACGCAGGCGGGCGAGCCACCACCTGCACATGCGGATAGCGCCGTCCGGTCAGCGAGTTGTAGGCCACGCCGGCCAGCACCAGCAGCAGCGAGTTGGTGAAGAAGGGGAAGAGGGCGGACGAGAAATGCGTGGTGTGCGTCAGCACCGCGAGCAGGGCCGCGGCACCGCCCGGCGGGTGCAGGCAGCGTGCGCTGAACATCAGGCCGATGGCAGCAGCCACTGCAACGGCGGCGCCCAGCGCCGGATCGGGAATCCAGTTGGCAGCCGCAATGCCGACCACCGCCGACAGCGTGTTGCCGCCGATGACCGCCCACGGCTGCGCCAGCGGACTGGCCGGCACAGCAAACACCAGCACGGCGCTGGCGCCCAGCGGCGCGATCAGCCAGACGGAGGCGGCGAGCGGGCCGGCCATCCACCGGCACAGCAGCGCCGTGACCAGCAGGCCGAGGCCCGCACCCGCCACCGCGCGCAGGCGCTCGCGGGCATCGACGGTGGTGCGGCCTGGCAGCCAGGCGCGCGCATGAGTCAGGAATGCTTCGAAGCGCATCGGAGCCTCGTTCCTGCTGTCAGCCTTCGTGCGCCACCATGCGCCCGATCTCTGGCCAGCGGTCATGCAGCCACACCCAGGCGACAAGGCCGATGGCGAGCATGCCCATGGAGGTCAGTGCCAGCGCGAGTGTCGAATGCATCACCAGCGGCGCCACCGCGCCGGCCACGATGCCGTTGGCAGTGGAGCCGATCACGGCCTGCAGCGAAGAGGCCATGCCGCGGCGCTCGGGGTGCAGGTCGAGCACCAGCAGCGTGACCACCGGCACCATCAGCGCCCAGCCGAAGGCGAACACCGCCAGCGGCCACAGTGCCCAGGCCACGTGCGCCTGGAAGAAAGTGTTGGCCACCACGTTGACCACCGAGGTGGCCAGCATGATGACGAAGCCGTCGCGGATCTGCCGCTTGGGCGCGACCTTGCCGGCCATGCGGCCGCTGGCGCGCGCGCCGAGCATGATGCCGCCGATGGTCAGCAGGAAGAACCAGAAGAACTGCTGCGGCTGCAGCGCGAGGTGGTCGCCGAGGAATGCGGGCGCGGCCAGCACGTAGAGGAACATGCCGTTGAAGGGCACGCCGCTTGCGAAGGCCAGCAGCAGGAAGCGCGGGTCGGAGCACAGGTCCCAGTAGCCGCGCATCAGGTGCCGCACCTGGAAGGGCTGGCGGTGGTCCTTGTGCAGTGTCTCGGGCAGCAGCTTGTAGTTGGCAGTGAACAGCACCACGCCCACCGCCACCAGAAACCAGAACACTGCGTGCCAGCCCGCGTGCACGAACAGGAAGCCGCCCACGATGGGCGCGATGGCCGGTGCCACGCCGAAGTAGATCGTGACCTGGCTCATGACCCGCTGCGCCTCGGCAGGCGGGAACATGTCGCGGATCACCGCGCGCGAGACCACGATGCCGGCGCCGGTCGAAAGGCCCTGCAGCCCGCGGAACAGCACCAGCTGCGTGATGTTCTGCGAGAGCGCGCAGCCCAGCGAGGCCAGCGTGAACACGGCCAGGCCCCACAGCACCACGGGGCGGCGGCCGAAGCTGTCCGACAGCGCGCCATGGAACAGGTTCATGAACGCGAAGCCGAACAGGTAGGCCGAAAGCGTCTGCTGCATCTCGGCCGGCGTCGCGCCGATGGATTGCGCAATGCCCGAGAAGGCCGGAATGTAGGTGTCGATGGAAAAGGGCCCGAGCATGCCGAGCACCGCGAGCAGCACGGCAAGCGCCCAGCGCGGGGCCTGCCAGAGTTTGTCTGCATCGGGATTCATGAGGTTTGCTCCGTTCTTTTTATCGCGAAGGCCAAAAAAGAAAGCGCCCTTGCGGGCGCCTCCTCGTCGGGAAATACCGGGAGACCGGCTTAGAGCGTATCAATAAAGCTGCGCAGCTTGTCCGAACGCGACGGATGCTTGAGCTTGCGCAGTGCCTTGGCCTCGATCTGGCGGATGCGCTCGCGGGTCACGTCGAACTGCTTGCCGACTTCTTCCAGCGTGTGGTCCGTGCTCATTTCGATGCCGAAGCGCATGCGCAGCACCTTGGCTTCGCGCGGCGTGAGGCTGTCGAGGATGTCCTTGACCACGTCGCGCAGGCCGGCCTGCATCGCGGCTTCGATAGGAGCCGTGTTGCTGCTGTCCTCGATGAAGTCGCCCAGGTGCGAATCGTCGTCGTCGCCGATGGGGGTTTCCATCGAGATCGGCTCCTTCGCGATCTTCATGATCTTGCGGATCTTGTCTTCCGGAATCTCCATCTTCGCCGCCAGGATGCCGGCGTCGGGCTCGAAGCCGAACTCCTGCAAGTGCTGGCGCGAAATGCGGTTCATCTTGTTGATCGTCTCGATCATGTGCACCGGGATGCGGATGGTGCGCGCCTGGTCGGCGATCGAGCGGGTGATGGCCTGGCGGATCCACCACGTGGCGTACGTCGAGAATTTGTAGCCGCGACGGTATTCGAACTTGTCGACCGCCTTCATCAGGCCGATGTTGCCTTCCTGGATCAAATCGAGGAACTGCAGGCCGCGGTTGGTGTACTTCTTGGCGATGGAGATCACGAGGCGCAGGTTGGCCTCGATCATTTCCTTCTTGGCATCGCGCGAAGACGATTCGCCTTCGTTCATGCGCTTGTTGATGTCCTTCAGCTCGGACAGCGGCACCACCACGCGCGACTGGATGTCGGCGAGCTTCTGCTGCAGTTCCTGCACTGGCGGGATGTTGCGCGCGAGCACCGTGCTCCAGGGCTTGCCAGCGGCGGCCTGCTTCTCGACCCACTTCAGGTTGAGCAGATTGGAGGCGATGCGGTTGCCGTTCTTATCGTAGCCGCTGAAGTCGCGGATGAACTCGTCCTGCGGGAAGCCGCACTTGTCCACGATGATGCGGCGCAGCTCGCGTTCCTTCTTGCGCACGTCGTCCACCTGCGTGCGCACCAGGTCGCACAGCTTCTCGATGGTCTTGGCGGTGAAGCGGATGGTCATCAGCTCGTCCGACACGGCCTGCTGGGCCTTGACGTACGCCGGCGTGCCGTAGCCTTCCTTCTCGTAGATCTTGTGGATCTTCTCGAACATGCTGGCGATGCGGTCGAAGCGATCGAGCGCTTCACGCTTGAGTTCCTCGAGCTTCTTGGTCAGGGCCTTGGAGCCGCCCTTGCCGTCGTCGTCGTCTTCCTCGTCGAACTCGTCGAAGTCTTCTTCGGCCACGTAGTCGTCGGCCTCGTTGGGGTTCGAGAAGCCGTCGACGATGGTCGAGATGACGACCTTGCCTTCACGGATCGTTGCGGCCATTTCGAGGATCGCGGCGATGGTGGCGGGGGAGGCCGAAATGGCTTCCATCATGGCCATCAGGCCGCCTTCGATGCGCTTGGCGATTTCGATTTCGCCTTCGCGCGTCAGTAGCTCGACCGTACCCATTTCGCGCATGTACATGCGGACCGGGTCGGTAGTGCGGCCGAATTCGCTGTCCACCGTGGAGAGCGCGGCTTCGGCTTCTTCCTCGGCTTCTTCCACCGTGGTGGCGGTGGGCGCGGTGTTGTTCAGCAGCAGGGTTTCGGCGTCGGGCGTCTGCTCGTACACCGCCACGCCCATGTCGTTGAGCATGGTGACCACGACTTCCATGGTCTCGGCGTCGACCAGCTTGTCGGGCAAGTGGTCGGAGATTTCGCCGTGCGTGAGGTAGCCGCGGGTCTTGCCCAGCGTGATCAGGGTCTTCAGGCGCGAGCGGCGCTTGGCCAGGTCTTCTTCGGAGAGCACGGTCTCGTCGAGGCCGAACTCCTTCATCAAGGCGCGTTCCTTCGCCTTGCTGATCTTCATGCGCAGCGGCTTGACCTTCTCTTCGGTGGTCGTCGCAACCGCGGGCTCGTCGCCGGCAAGGTCATCTTCGATGTCCGACAGGTCGACGTCGCTCTCGGGGGCTTCCTTGTCAGCCTTGGGCTTGCGGCCGCGCTTGGCGCCGGTGGCGGGCGTGGCGGCGCCAGCGGCCTTGGGCGGGCGGCCGACTTTCTTGGCTGCGGGGGCGGCTGCTTTTTTGGGATCGTCGAGAGAGGTCGATTTCGTGGGCACGGTTTTCACTTTCGTTGCGGCTGCCGATTTGGATGCGGCGGCGGCCGTCTTGGTTGCCGGCTTCGCGCCGGCTTTCAACGGTTTTTCTGCTGCGGGCTTGGTGGCGACGCTTTTGGCAAGTGAAGGAGCAGGCTTCTTTGAACTGGGCATACGACCTCGTTACGGCAAGAAAGAACAAGCGGGATCACAGGCGCACCGTCACGCGGACAGCGCCACCACAGCCCGTGCACAGGCACGGACTAAAAACAAATGGGAAAGAGGAATTAATTCCTCAACAGGCAAGATGTCGGGCGAACATTTGGTATGCAGTCCTTGCGGTTATTGACCCTTTCCGCCGGAATTTACCGTTGGAGTGCGTTGCGCTAGGGGTCGGCCCGGAGGTGCTGCTGTCGCTCTTGCCTAATTTCGCCAGTTGCGAAGCCCTACATTATAGCGTGTTGCGCAAATTTCAAGCAGTTTCTGAACCCGAGGCGCGCAGACGGGCGCGCAATTCGAGCCGGCGGGTTTCCAGCGCCTTGTAGCGTTCCAGGGCTTTCGGGTCTTTTCCCACGGCGGCGATGGCCTCGCTCTGCTGGGCCTTGAGAAGGTCGTCGAGCATGAAATCGAGCACGCTGGAGAGTTCGCGGGCGGCGTCGGCCAGATGCTGCGCCTCCTCGCCCTCGGGCACCGGACTGGCCTCGGAGACGGACATCAGCCGCTCGGCCAGCGGCTCGAAGTCGAGTCCGCGCATGCCTTCGCGCAGGGCCGCCCAGGGCTGGACGCCGTGCTCGTGCAGCTGGCTGTCGAGCCAGGTGAAGAGCGCGCCGTGCGAGCCGGGCAGGTCGCACAGCATCATGTGGAGCTCGTGCGACAGGGCTTCCCATTGCGCCATGTTCGACAGCAGCAGCCGCACCGCCACATCCGGGCGGCTGGGCGGGGCACCGCGTCCGCGCAGGGGCTCGATGGGTTCCTCGAACTTGCCGCCCCAGCGCTTGCCCTTGACGAACTTGCGCGGCTGGAACTTGGGCTTGCTATCGCTTTCATAGCGCGGCGGTTCAAAGTCCTGCGGCGGGGGCATGTCCGGGTAGTAGTCGTCACCGCCACCACCGCCGCCGTAGCCGGAGGGCTCGCCTTGGCGCTGCGGCGCGGGTGCGCCGCCGGCCTTGCGCGGGCCCGGCGTGGAGGCCCAGAGTTCCGACAGCGCCGGCGCGTCGAGCTGTACCAGCGTCGCGATCTCGCTCAGCAACTGTCGCTTGAGGGCACCGTCGGGCATGGCGCTCCAGAGCGGGCGCACGTTGCTCGTCATGTGGGCGCGGCCCTCGGCGGTGGTCAGGTCGCAGCCTTCGCGGGCGGCTTCGAGCATGAAGCGCGACAGCGGCGTGGCCTCGTTGACGAAGCGGGCGAAGGCCTCGGCGCCGTGCTCGCGGATGAAGCTGTCGGGGTCATGCTCGGCCGGCAGGAACAAAAACTTGATGCTGCGCACGTCGGTGGCGTAGGGCAGGGCACCGTCGAGCGCCTTGCGCGCGGCGCGGCGACCGGCGGCGTCGCCGTCGAAGCTGAACACCACCGATTCGGTGAAGCGGAAGAGCTTTTGCACGTGCTCCGTGGTGCAGGCCGTGCCGAGCGTGGCCACCGCATTCGGAAAACCGAGCTGGGCCAGCGCGACCACGTCCATGTAGCCCTCGGTGACGAGCGCATAGCCGCGGTCGCGGAAGGCGGCGCGGGCTTCGTAAAGGCCGTAGAGTTCGCGGCCCTTGCTGAACACGGGCGTTTCGGGCGAGTTCAGGTACTTGGGCTTTTCGTCGCCCAGCACGCGCCCGCCGAAGCCGATGCACTCGCCCTTCACGTTGCGGATCGGGAACATCACGCGGTCGCGGAAGCGGTCGTAGCGCTTGGCTTCCTCGTCGCTGAGCTTGCCTTCCTCGTTGTTGACGATCACCAGCCCGCTCTCGGCGAGTAGCGGGTCGTCGTAGTCGGGGAAAACGCTGGCCAGCGCGCGCCAGCCGGCCGGCGCATAGCCGATGCCGAACTGCTTGGCCACCTCGCCCGAGACGCCGCGGCCCTTCAGATATTCGATGGCGCCGGGCGCCTGCCGCAGGTGCTTGCGGTAGGCGTCGCCGGCTTTTTCGAGCACGTCGGTCAGCGTGGCCTGTTTCTGGCGCTGGCTGGCGGCGCGGGCGCGTTCGGCCGGAGAGGCGTCGTCCTCGGGCACCTGCAGGCCGTACTGGCCGGCGAGGTCATGCACTGCCTCGACGAAGCCCATGCCCGCATGCTCCATCAGAAAGCCGATGGCGTTGCCATGCACCCCGCAGCCGAAGCAGTGATAGAACTGCTTGGTCGGGCTGACGGAGAAAGAGGGCGATTTCTCGCCGTGGAACGGGCACAGCCCCATGAAATTGGCGCCGGCCTTCTTGAGCTGCACATAACGGCCGACGATCTCGACCACATCGGCGCGCGCGATGAGTTCCTGGATGAATGAAGCGGGGATGGTCATGTAGGCGAAGAGCGGCAAATCATACGCAAGCGGGCGAAGGCTGGCGGCCGGGCGGCATACTGAAAGCGACCGGAATCCACGCATGACGACGCCCAAACCCCTGCAACACATCGCGCCGCTGCTGCGCCACCCCCTGAGATTCGCCTGGGATGCGCTCAAGGAATTTCGCGCCAACCAGGGGCTGCTGCTCGCAGGGGCGGTGGCGTACTACGCGCTGCTTTCCATCGTGCCACTGCTGATCGTGAGCGTGATCGCGCTGTCGCACGTCATCGAGCAGGCCGAACTGCTGCGCACCATCGGACAGTACCTGGGCTGGCTGCTGCCGGGGCAGTCGAAAGCCATCGTGGCCGAACTGTCGAGCTTTCTGGATCACCGCGACGTGCTGGGGCCGGTGCTGCTGGTGACGATGCTTTTCTTCAGCTCGCTGGCCTTCAGCGTGCTCGAAAGCGCGATGGCGGTGATCTTTCACCACCGCAAGGCCGACCACAAGCGCCACTTCCTGGTGTCGGTGGCCATGCCCTACATCTACATCCTGTGCCTGTGCGTGGGGCTGCTGCTGGTTACGCTGGTGTCGGGCGCGTTGCAGCTGGTGGGGCGGGAAAGCGTCGACCTGCTGGGGCGCAGCTGGTCGCTGTCGGGTATTTCGGGGCTGCTGCTGTACCTGCTGGGACTGGGCGGCGAGATCTTCATGCTGACCTCGCTCTACCTCGTGATGCCGGCCGGGCGCATGTCGCTGCGCCATGCGCTGCTGGGCGGCGTGACGGCCGCGCTGCTGTGGGAGGCCACGCGGCGCGTGTTGATCTGGTACTTCTCGACCTTGTCGCAGGTGAACGTGGTCTACGGTTCGCTCACCACGGCCATCGTGGTGCTGCTGAGCCTGGAGATCGCCGCCACGCTGGTGCTGCTCGGGGCCCAGGTGATCGCGAACTACGAGCGCCTGGACCGCACCGGCAGCGCGAAGCTGCCAGCCTCCGAGGTCAGCGGGGAGCCAATCGAATCGCTCCGTCCAGGCGAATCACTTCGCCGTTGAGCATGTCGTTCTCGATGATGTGCTTCGCCAGCTTGGCGTAGTCCTCGGGCGTGCCCAGGCGGGAAGGGAAGGGCACGCTGGCGGCCAGCGCGTCCTGCACCTCCTGCGGCATGCCGAAGAGCATGGGCGTGCCGAAGATGCCGGGGGCGATGGTCATGTTGCGGATGCCGCTGCGCGCGAGGTCTCGGGCGATGGGCAGCGTCATGCCGACCACGCCGCCCTTCGAGGCGCTGTAGGCCGCTTGGCCGATCTGCCCGTCGTAGGCTGCGACAGAGGCGGTGGAAATCAGCACGCCGCGCTCGCCCGTGGCTTCGGGCTCGTTCTTGCCCATGGCGTCGGCCGCGAGCCGGATCATGTTGAAGCTGCCGATCAGGTTGACCGTGACGGTCTTGCTGAACACGGCCAGTGCGTGCGGGCCGTTCTTGCCCACCGTCTTCTCGGCCGGCGCGATGCCAGCGCAGTTGACGAGGCCGACCAGCTTGCCAAGCTTGAGTGCGGCGGCCACGGCCGCCTGGCCGTCGGCTTCCTGGCTCACGTCGCACTTGACGAACACGCCGCCAATTTCCTTTGCAACGGTTTCGCCCTTGTCAGCCTGCATGTCGGCGATCACCACCTTGGCGCCGTTGGCGGCCAGCATGCGCGCCGTGCCTTCGCCGAGGCCCGAAGCGCCACCGGTCACGATAAAAACCTTGCCATCGATCTGCATTGAAGTCTCCTGGATGAGACCGGCATTATCGAAGACGCCTCGCCGGGCCAAAAAAAAGGCCTCATCCGAGGATGAGGCCCTGAATTGGATCCGTGAGGACCCAAGGAGACAACTGGTGGTGGTCAGCGGCTTAGCGCTTGCGCGAAGCGGTCGCGGTCTTCGCGGCGGCAACGGCTTGGGTCGACACGGCGTTGAAGTTGGCTTCGGCGACGTCCGACGCTTGCTTGACGGCCTTTTGAACCGATTCGAAAGCGTTGTTGGCGGCAGCCACGGCGCTCTTCAGCACGGCAACGGCGGTTTCCGAACCGGCGGGGGCGTTCTTGGAAGCGCTGTCGACCAGGCCGACGAAGGCTTGCTGGGCTTCAGCAGCCTTGGCTTCGAAAGCCTTGGAGAACTCGGCGCCGGTGCCTTGGGCGATGTCGTACAGGTGACGGCTGTAGGCAGCGGTCTTTTCAGCCAGGGGCTGGAACAGGCTGGCTTGCAGCGTCAGCAGTTCTTGTGCGTCCTTGACGCTCAGGGCAGCCTGGGCGGTGTTCTGGGCTTCGGCCAGGGCGGCCTTCGAAGCGGTCACGTTCAGTTCGACGAGCTTCTCGACGCCTTCGAAAGCCTTGGTGGTCAGGCCGAACAGGGTTTCGAGGTTTGCTTTTTGGGCGGCGAGGATTTGGTCAGCGGTCAGGGCCATTTGGGATCTCCAGAAGGGATGATTGAGTGGTCGGTTCACGTTGCGCTGTCTCGCCGTCTATGTTGCGGTGCAGCATGGCCTCAAGTATAGGCAGCTGAGTTTTGCGATCAAGGGGTTTTTGCTGCCCTGCAGCAATTTAGAAGCCGTCTTCTAAATTCGGCCGCCGGGCGGGCCCGTTCAAGTCCAAAGCCGCCTTCGACGGCAACGGCCGCTGGCAAAATGCCGCGCGATGAGCAGCGCCCCCACCAAACCCACCCCGCACGCGCGCAGCAGCTATAGCGCGTTTCGCAGCATCCCGACGCGCTGGGCCGACAACGACATGTACGGCCACGTCAACAACGTCGTCTATTACAGCTGGTTCGATACGGCGGTGAATGCTTTGCTGATCGAGCGCGGCGCGCTCGACATCCACCAGGGCCAGGTCATCGGCTTCGTGGTGGAGACGCAGTGCAACTACTTTGCGCCGATCGCGTTCCCGCAGACGGTGGAAGCGGGCATCCGGGTGGCCCAGGCGGGCCGATCGAGCGTGCGATACGAGATCGCGTTGTTCGCCGAGGGGACAGACACCGCCGCAGCGCAAGGCCACTTCGTCCACGTCTACGTGGACCGCGCCACGCAGCGGCCGGTGGCGCTGCCCGAGGCGCTGCAGCGGGTGGTCGATTCGCTCAGGAACTGACCTGAGCAACCGAGGCCGCCCGCCGCGAAGACCTTACATGGCCTTCTTCATGGCCTTGATGTCGGCCTTGCCCTGGGCTTCATCCGCCTTGGCCTGCTTCACGCATGCGGTCTTGGCTTCGCCCTTCTGGTCGTCGCACTTTTCCTTCGCGACTTCGTAGGCGGCCTTCACCTTCTCTTCAGCCACGTTGCGGGCGTGGCTGTCGCTCGGCTGGTACTGCTGCTCGAGCTCCGCCTTGGCAACGTCTTCCTTGCCCTTGGCTTCCTTCTGGCAGACGTCCTTGGCGTTGTCCTTCATCGTGTCGCACTGGGCCTTGGCGACCTTGTAGTCGGCCTCGATCTTTTCCTTGGCGACCTTGTATTCGTCCTTGGTCATGGCGCTGGCCTGCGTGGCCACGAAGCAGGTGGAGGCGAGAGCCAGCATGAGGAGGTGCTTTTTCATGATTGTTTTCCTTCGGGGAGTTGATGAAATCGAGGGGGCGCTCAGCGCTCAGTAGCGTTCGAACCAGAGCGCGTCCGGCGAGCGGCCGTCGCGCGATTCCCAGTCCTTGACCTGCTTTTCGGCTTCCTCGCGGCTGATGCCGTGGCGTTCCTGGATGCGGCCGAGCAGCTGGTCGCGCTTGCCGGCGATGACGTCGAAGTCGTCGTCCGTCAGCTTCCCCCATTGCTCCTTGACCTTGCCCTTGAGCTGTTTCCAGTTGCCTTCGATGGTGTCCTTGTTCATGCGAATCTCCTTTGAGACAGTTGATTCGACGGGCTGTGTTCGCCGCCGTGAAATCACTGTCGCGGGGCTGATTCACCCTCCCGGTAGGACGTGCTGTTCAGGCCCCGTAGGCAGAGGCCGACGCGCCCCGTGATAATCGAACGGCCGCCGAAAAGTTTGAGACACCGCGCCCAGCACCATGATCATTCACAGCCTGCTCGACACCGACCTCTACAAGTTCACGATGATGCAGGTGGTCCTGCATCACTTCCCGGGGGCCCGGGTCGAGTACCGCTTCAAGTGCCGCAACTCCGGTGTCGACCTGGCCCAGTTCGCGGGCCAGATCCGCGACGAGGTGCGCAGCCTCTGTTCGCTGCAGTTCCGCGATGCCGAGCTGTCCTACCTGCGCTCGATGCGCTTCATCAAGAGCGACTTCGTCGACTTCCTCGGGCTCTTCCGGCTCAACGAGAAGTACATCAACATCATTCCCCAGCCCTCGGGCGAGCTCGAGATCCGCATCAAGGGGCCATGGCTGCACACCATCCTGTTCGAGATCCCGGTGCTGGCCATCGTCAACGAGGTCTACTTCCGCAACACGCAGAAGAAGCCCGACATCGCCGAAGGCCGCCGCCGTCTCGAAACCAAGATCACGCAGCTGCAGGACGCCGGCCTCGCCGACCTGAAGATCGCCGACTACGGCACGCGCCGCCGCTTCTCGAAGGACTGGCACGAAGAGGTGCTGCGCACTCTCACCGCCCGCCTCGGCGCCGTCACCTCGCCGCCGGTGCAGGCACCGCCCGGCACGCGGCTGCCGCAGCTCGCGGGCACCAGCAACGTGCTGTACGCCATGAAGCTCGGCCTGATCCCGCTGGGCACCATGGCCCACGAATACCTGCAGGCCTGCCAGGCGCTCGGCCCGCGGCTGCGCGACAGCCAGATCTTCGGTTTCGAGAGCTGGGCGCGCGAGTACCGCGGCGACCTGGGCATCGCACTGTCCGACGTGTACGGCATGAGCGCCTTCCTGCGCGACTTCGACCTGTACTTCTGCAAGCTCTTCGACGGCGCGCGGCACGACAGCGGCGACCCGTTCCAGTGGGGCGAGCGCATGCTGGCGCACTACATCGCCAACCGGGTCGACCCGCGCACCAAGACGCTGATCTTCAGCGACGGCCTCACGGTGCCGCGCACCATCGAGCTGTACCAGCAGTTCCGCGGCCGCTGCCAGCTGGCCTTCGGCATCGGCACCAACCTCACCAACGACCTGGGCTACGAGCCGCTGCAGATCGTCATCAAGATGATCCACTGCAACGACCAGCCGGTGGCCAAGCTGTCGGACACGCCGTCCAAGAACATGTGCGAGGACGAAAAATACCTGGCGTACCTGCGCCAGGTGTTCGAAATCGAACAACCTCCGGCTTGAAGGCTGTACTGACCTGTCTGGTACGGTACAGCCCCCCATGCAAAAAACGATTCGACTGAAGGCGGCCGCGGTGTCGCTGCCGCTGCTTTTTCTTCCCGCCCTGGTCTCGGCCGCCGACTTCGACGGTGGCAGCCTCTCGCCGCTGTGGGGCGTGCCGTTTGCCGGCATCCTGTTGTCGATCGCGCTGTTTCCGCTGCTCGCGCCTGCGTTCTGGCACCACCACTACGGCAAGATCTCCGCGGCCTGGGCGCTGGCATTCCTGCTGCCCTTTGCCGCGGCCTTCGGCGTACAGCTTGCCGGCGTTCAACTCGTGCACGCGCTGGTGGCCGAGTACATCCCGTTCATCATCCTGCTGACGGCGTTGTTCACCGTGGCGGGCGGCATCCACATTCGCGGCAACCTGCATGGCGCACCCGGCCTCAACACGGCGATCCTCGCCATCGGCGCGGTGCTTGCGAGCTTCATGGGCACCACGGGCGCATCGATGCTGCTGATACGGCCGCTGATCCGCGCCAACGACAACCGCGTGCACAAGGTGCATGTGATCGTGTTCTTCATCTTCATCGTGTCGAACGCGGGCGGTGCGCTCACGCCGCTGGGCGATCCGCCGCTGTTCCTGGGTTTCCTGAAGGGCGTGGGCTTCTTCTGGACCGCGCAGAACATCCTGCCTGAAACCTTGTTCATCCTCGGCGTGCTGCTGGCGCTGTTCTATGCCATCGACCGCCACTACTACCGCAAGGAAGGCGTGATGCCGGTCGATCCGACCCCCGACACGCCCGGCATCGGCTTCGACGGCGCTGCCAACTTCTGGCTCCTGGGCGGCGTGGTCGCGCTGGTGCTGCTCAGCGGCTTCTGGAAATCACCCGTGGCCTTCGACGTGTTCGGCACCGAGGTCGGCCTGCCGGGGCTGGTGCGCGACGTGGGGCTGGCGTTGATCGCGGTGGTCTCGTACAAACTCACCGCGCCCAAGGTGCACGCCGACAACCAGTTCGAGTGGGAGCCCATGGCCGAAGTGGCCAAGCTGTTCGCAGGAATCTTCCTGACCATCATCCCGGTGATCGCGATGCTCAAGGCCGGCACGCAGGGCCCGTTCGGCGCCATCGTCTCGGCCGTGACGCGCGCCGACGGCCAGCCCGATCCGGCGATGTACTTCTGGGCCACCGGCGTGCTGAGCTCCTTCCTCGACAACGCACCGACCTACCTCGTGTTCTTCAACACCGCGGGCGGAGACCCGGCGGCGCTGATGACCACCTACGCCTCCACGCTGGCTGCCATTTCGGCTGGCGCAGTGTTCATGGGCGCCAACACCTACATCGGCAACGCGCCCAACCTGATGGTCAAGGCCATCGCCGAGAGCCGCGGGGTGCGCATGCCGAGCTTCTTCGGCTACATGGCGTGGTCGGTGGCCATCCTGGTTCCGCTGTTCGTCATTTGCACCTTCATCTTCTTCCGCTGACCTTCCTTCGCAGAGAGACAACATCATGAGCAAGCCCAAGATCCTGGTCGCGCGCGCGATCTTTCCCGAGACCATCGAACGCCTGTCGCAGAATTTCGAGGTCGAGTCGAACCAGTCGGACGAGAGCTGGAGCAAGGAACAGCTGATTGCCAAACTGCAAGGCAAGCAGGGCGCCTTCACCACCGGCAGCGAGCGCATCGACGCCGCCGTGCTCGACGCCTGCCCCGACCTGAAGATCTGCGCCAACATGGCCGTGGGCTACAACAACTTCGACGTCGATGCGATGGCCGCGCGCGGCGTGCTCGGCACCAATGCGCCCGACGTGCTGACCGAGACCACCGCCGACTTCGGCTTTGCGCTGCTGATGGCCACGGCACGCCGAATCACCGAGAGCGAACACTTCCTGCGCGCGGGCAAGTGGCAGAAGTGGAGCTTCGACATGTTCGCGGGCTCCGACATCCACGGCTCGACGCTGGGCATCATCGGCATGGGCCGCATCGGGCAGGGCATTGCCAAGCGCGGCGCGCACGGCTTCGGCATGAAGGTGATCTATCACAACCGCTCGAAGCTCGACGCGGCGCTCGAAGCCGAATGCAAGGCCAGCTACGTGAGCAAGGAAGAGCTGCTCAAGACGGCCGACCACGTGGTGCTGGTGGTGCCTTACTCGCCGGCTTCACATCACACCATCGGTGCGGCCGAGATCGCGCTGATGAAGCCGACCGCCACGCTCGTCAACATCGCGCGCGGCGGCATCGTCGACGACGCGGCCCTGGCCGTGGCCCTGCGCGAAAAGCGCATTGCCGCCGCTGGCCTCGACGTGTTCGAGGGTGAGCCCAAGGTCCACCCCGACCTGCTGACCGTGCCCAACGTGGTGCTGACACCGCACATCGCCAGCGCCACCGTGCCCACGCGCCGCGCCATGGCCGACCTTGCTGCCGACAACCTCATCGCGTACTTCGGCGGCAAAGGGCCGCTGACGCCCGTGACGCCAGTGCCCGGCAAATAGGCAGAGGCGATACCGCAACCTTGGACACTTCACTGGTTCTTATTGCACTGGCCGTACTCGCGGTCATCCAGCTCGTGCTGGTGATCTGGCTGCTGGCCCGCCAGCAGGCCCCGGCCGACCACGGCGACCTGCTGCGCGTGCTGGCCGCGCTGGGCTCGGCCAACGAACGCACCGAGCGCGAGCTGCGCAACGACATCGGCGAAAGCTCGCGCGGTGCGCGGCAGGAAACCGCACAGGCCTTCGCCACCTTCCAGCAGGCGCTGGTGCAGCAGGGCGCCGAAGCCACGCGCACGCAGAACGCGCAGCTCGATGCCTTCTCGCTGCAGCTCGCGTCACTGCAGAAGACGCTGGCCGACACGCTCAACACCCAGCTGCAGGGCCTGAGCGAATCGAACGCACGGCGCCTGTCGGAAGTGCGCGAGACGATGGAAACGCAGCTCGCGCAGCTGCAGCAGACCAACGCAGCCAAGCTCGACGAGATGCGCAAGACCGTCGACGAGAAGCTGCAGAGCACGCTCGAAGCGCGCCTTGGCGAAAGCTTCAAGCAGGTGGCCGACCGGCTCGAGCAGGTGCACAAGGGCCTTGGCGAAATGCAGACGCTGGCCGTGGGCGTCGGCAGCCTGCAGCGCGTGCTGACCAACGTGAAGACGCGCGGCATCTTCGGCGAGGTGCAGCTCGAAGCGCTGCTCGAACAGGTGCTCACGCCCGACCAGTACGCCAAGCAGATAGAGACCAAGCCGCGCAGCGGGCAGCGCGTCGATTTCGCGATCCGCTTTCCGGGCCGCGGCGATGACGGCGCACCGGTTTGGCTGCCCATCGACGCCAAGTTCCCGCGCGACGACTACGAGCGGCTCATCGATGCGCACGAACGAGCCGATGCCGGGGGCGCCGAGCTGGCTGCCAAGGCGCTCGAAGCGCGCATCCGCACCGAGGCCAAGTCGATTGCCGACAACTACCTCGCGGCCCCGCACACCACCGACTTCGCCATCCTCTTCCTGCCCGTCGAAAGCCTCTATGCCGAGGTGCTGCGCCGGCCCGGCCTGATGGATGCGGTGCAGCGCCAGCATCGCGTGACGCTGGCCGGCCCGACCACCTTGCTCGCGATGCTCAACAGCCTGCACATGGGCTTTCGCACCCTGGCACTGGAGCGGCAGGCGTCCGAGGTCTGGAAAGTGCTGGGCGCGGTGAAGACCGAGTTCGAGCGCTATGGCGAATGGGTCGCGCGCATCAAGGAGCAGGTGGCCAAGGCTTCGGACACGCTCGACAAGGCCGACACGCGCGCCCGGCAGATGCGCCTGGCGCTGCGCAAGGTCGAGGCGCTGCCCGAGGCGCAGGCCCAGGCGCTGCTGCCGCCCACGGCTGGCACTGACGCCGAATCCGACAGCGAGGGCGAAGACACCCCGTGAAAGGCTCCGAACTGTTGCGTGTCATCGGCGCCCAGGTGTGCCTGCACGCCACCATGGCCGGCATGCGGCTCGCCACGCCGCTGCTGGCACTTCAACAGGGGTACAGCGCGCTGGCGGTCGGCGTGCTGATCTCGCTGTTTGCGCTGACCCAGGTTTTTCTCGCCTTGCCGGCAGGGCGCTTTGCCGATCGATACGGCTTCAAGCGGCCGCTGTGGTTGTCGGTCATCGCGGCGGTTGTCGGCGCGGGGCTGGTGGTGATCTTCCCGATCTTTCCGGTGATGTGCGTCGCGGCCCTGCTGACCGGCGGCGCCACGGGAGCGACGGTCATCGCGCTGCAGCGGCATGTGGGGCGCTCGGCTACCGACCCGACGCAGCTCAAGCGCGTTTTCAGCTGGCTCGCCATCGCGCCGGCCGTGGCCAATTTCGTGGGGCCGTTCCTGGCCGGCATGCTGATCGACCATGCGGGCCGTGCGCCTGCGGACATGCTCGCGTTCCGCATCTGCTTCGCCGTGATGGCGGCGCTACCCATCCTCTGCTGGATGCTCGCACGCGGCGCGCACGAGCCGCCGCCCACCGCCCCCGTGGCGGGCGCCAAGCCGACGCGCGCCTGGGACTTGCTGCGCGAGCCGATGTTCCGCCGCCTGCTGTTCGTGAACTGGCTGCAGTCGTCGAGCTGGGACGTGCACGCCTTCGTGCTGCCGGTGCTGGGGCACGACCGGGGCATCAGCGCTTCGGTGATCGGCTCGATCCTGGGCGCCTTCGCCATCGCGGCGGCGGTCATCCGCGTGGTGCTGCCGGTGATTGCGTCGCGGGCATCGGAGCGCAGCGTGATCCTGAGTTCGACGGCGGTCACGGCGATGGTGTTCGCGATCTATCCGCTGCTGGACTCGGCCTGGACCATGGGCATCTGCTCGGTGGTGCTCGGGTTTGCGTTGGGTGCGGTGCAGCCGATGGTGATGAGCATGCTCCACCAGATCACGCCGCACACCCGCCATGGCGAGGCGCTGGGCCTGCGGCTCATGACCATCAATGCGTCGAGCGTGGCAATGCCGATGTTGTTCGGCTCGCTCGGCGCGCTGATCGGCATCGGTGGCGTGTTCTGGGTGGTTGGGGGCGTGGTGGCGATTGGCGCGCGCGCGACCTGGGGTCTCAAGGTCTGATGGGGCGAGGGCGCCAAATCCACGTTCCAAATGCGATTAATTCTCATCTGATTGACAATTTACTGACCTGAAGTCAGTATCGGCGCCTTCTTCAACGACCTTGAAGGCGTCCATGGACTCCCCCATTCAGGCTGCGGCCGACCCGCGCCGCCGTCTCGCGCTGGTTGCCGCGGTGTACCTCGGCAGCTTCATCGCCACGCTCGACGTGAGCATCGTCAACGTCGCGCTGCCCACGCTGCAGCGGGCGCTTTCCACCGACCTCGCCGGGTTGCAGTGGGTGATCGACATCTACGCGCTGTGCCTCTCGGCCTTCATGCTGTCGGCGGGGCCGCTGGGCGACCGTTACGGCCGCAAGCGCGCGTGGCTGGCCGGCGTGGCCGTGTTCACCATCGGCTCGGCAATGTGCGCGATGGCCGGCAGCCTGCCGATCCTGCTGGCGGGCAGGGCGGTGCAGGGCGTGGCCGGCGCGCTGATGATTCCAGGCGCGCTGTCGCTGCTGGCGCATGCGTTTCCGGAGCCGGTCGCGCGGGCGCGGGTGATCGGCGGCTGGTCCTCATTCTCGGCGCTGTCGCTGGTCCTCGGGCCGCTGCTCGGCGGGCTGCTGGTGGACCATGCGGGCTGGCAGAGCATCTTCCTCATCAACATTCCGATCGGGCTGCTCACGGTGGGGCTGGGGCTCTGGGGCATCAAGGAAAGCTCGCATCCCGAACATGCGGCGCTCGACCCGGTCGGCCAGGTGCTCAGCGTGCTCTGGCTGGGCGCGCTGACCTACGGGCTGATCGCGGCGGGCGAGCATGGCTGGAGTTCGGTGCAGGCCGCGAGCGCGCTGGTGGCGGCCGCCATCGGGCTCGCGCTGTTCCTGATGGTGGAGGCGCGCGTGGCGCGGCCATTGCTGCCGCTCGGGTTGTTCCGCGATGCGCGCTTCTCGGTCACCAATTTCGCGTCGTTAGTGCTCGGGTTCTCGGCGTACGCCAGCCTGTTCTTCTTCTCGCTGTTCCTGCAGCAGGTGCAGGGCTGGTCGCCCAGTGACACTGGCTGGCGGCTGGTGCCGCAGTTCGTTGCGACCGGCGTCGTGGCCTCGCAGTTCGGCCGTCTCGCGAAACGTTTCGACGTGCACACGCTGATGGTGGCGGGCTACGGGCTCATCGGCGGCGCGATGCTGCTGCTGACGCTGTTCTCCGCCGACACGTCCTATGCGTTGCTGGCGCTGCTGTTCGTGTTCCTCGGCGCGGGCACCGGCCTTGCCGTGCCGGCCACGAGCACGGCCGTGATGGCGTCGGTGCCGGCGCAGCGCTCGGGCATGGCCTCGGCCACGATGAACGCGCTGCGCCAGGCCGGCATGCTGATCGGCATCGCGCTGCTCGGCACGCTGATGAGCACGCGCGCCACCTCGCTGCTTGCCGATGCGCTCGGGCAGGCGGGCCTGGCCAACGCGCGGCAGGCCGCCGCCGCGGCGGTGGGCCGGCACGACCTGGGCGCGCTGGCCTCGCTCGATGCGTCCACCGCGCACAGCCTCCTGGCCAGCGCACTGGCTGGGGGCTTCCACGCCGCCGTGGCTTGCGCCGGCATTGCCGGCCTGCTGGCGGCGGGGCTGCTCGTGAGCGTGCGGCCCCGTGCCGCCGCATTGCCCGCGCGCGCCTGAGGCTTCGTCCAGCCATGCCCGCCGCATACGTGCCGGTGCGCTTTCGTGCGCGTCTTCGTTCGATTTTTCCCAAGGAGCTTTTCATGACCCATCACGAACTCAGCCAATGGCCCCTCGTCATCAGCGTCTCGGCCGGGCTTCAGACACTCGAAGGCATGCAGGCCTTCACCGAGGACTGGAACCGCTGGCTCGACCGCGGCGAACCCTTCGCCTCTCTGCGCGTGTTCGCCGACGCCGATGCGCTGGTCCACCCCGAAGGCAGCGCGCAGAGCGCCAGGCAATGGTTGCAGGAGCGCGGTGCCGACATCCGCAGCCATATGATGGGCATGGCGAGCGTGGTGCCCGCCGACCAGTACGAGAAAATGCGCAAGATGAATGTCGAGAAACTCTTCGGCGTGCCCGCCAGCATCTTTGCCGACGCCGACGACGCACTGGTGTGGCTCGGCGAGCGCGTAATGGCGCCGCGCGGCCTGCCTTTCGATCTGGCGGCTGTGCGTGCGGCGATCCGCTCGGCCCGCCTGGCGGCAGCCGTTTCCTGAGGCAGCCGATGGTCAAGAGCAGCGACACCGTCACGATTCCCGCATCTCCCGAGGGAGAGGCCGCGCCACGCCGCCGCACCAAGGCACCCGAAACGCGCGCCGCCGCGTTGATGGACGCCGCCGAGCGCCTCTTCATCGCGAAGGGCATCGCCACCACCAGCATCGACGACATCGCGGCCGGCGCGCAGGTGGCCAAAGGCACCTTCTATCTGTACTTCCCGTCGAAGGAGGCGATGCTCGGCGCATTGCAGCAGCGCTTTGTCGACACCTTCTGCGCGCGGCTGCAGGAGGCCATGGACCGCCATCGGCCCGACAACTACCACGAGCGCCTGAAGGCCTGGGTCGAAACGGGGCTCGAAACCTATCTGGACAACGTCGCCTTGCACGACGTGGTGTTCCACGAGTACCGGCCCGAAGACCGCCGCATGCGCAACGACAACGCGGTCATCACGCAACTGGTCGGGCTGCTGAAGCAGGGCGATGCCGCCGGCTTCTGGGACGTGGAGGATGCGACCCTCACCGCTGTGATCCTCTTCAATGCGCTGCACGGCGTGGCCGACGACGCGGTGGCGGTGGGGCAGACCGGCGAGGCGGAGCGCAAGCGCCGCGCGCGCACGCTCACGAGATTCCTCGAGCAGGCGCTGCATCCGGCCGAGGATGACAGCGCCGACTGAATCAGACGCAACTCAGAGCTTGTAGAAGCGCTTGATTGCGCTCCACGCATCTTCCGGCGCGTCGACGTACTCGAAGAGCTTCACGTCGCCCGGCGAGATCACGCCCTCTTCGACCAGGAAGTCGAAGTCGATCAGCCGCTTCCAGTAATCCGAGCCGAACAGCACGATCGGCACCGGCTTCGACTTCTTCGTCTGCACCAGCGTGATCACCTCGAAGAGCTCGTCGAGCGTGCCGAAGCCGCCCGGGAACGCCACCAGCGCCTTCGCACGCATCATGAAATGCATCTTGCGGATGGCGAAGTAGTGGAACTTGAAGCTCAGCGCCGGCGTGACGTACGGGTTGGCTTCTTCTTCCATCGGCAGCGCGATGGCCAGGCCGACGGAGAGGCCGCCGCCCTCGTGCGCGCCGCGGTTGGCCGCCTGCATGATGCCGGGGCCGCCGCCGGTGCAGACGAAGAGCTTGTCCTGCGGTTCCTTGTCGTTGCTGTACTGGGCGACCAGCTTGCCGAAGGCGCGCGCCTTCTCGTAGTAGTGTGAGTTGCGCGCGAGCCGGCGCCAGCGCTCGGACGCTGCTGCGTCACCGCTGGCATCGGCCTGGGCGATCATGGCGGCGGCGTCTTCCTCGCTGCGAAAGCGGGCGCTGCCGAACACCACCACGGTGTTCTCGATGCCATGGGCGCGCTGCTCGATGTCGGGCTTCATCAGCTCGAGCTGCATGCGGATGCCGCGCGTCTCGCGGCGCAGCAGGAATTCAGGGTCGGCGAAGGCGATGCGCGAGGGATCGGGGTCGAGCGGCAGGCCCTGGTCGGCATGGGACCGGAGCGTGGCCCAGGCATCGGCCAGGCGTTTGTCGTGAATGTTGTGCGTGTTGTTCATGGGGAAACCAGACAGAAGTACCTTGGAGATTGTGCAGCGTTGCAACCACCATGCCCACCAAACAAAAAAGGCTCCTTTCGGAGCCTTTTTCGAGGGTGTGGTCAGCGGTGAAGCCGAGACTCAGACGCGCTTGCGGTATTCGCCGGTGCGCGTGTCGATTTCGATCTTGTCGCCTTGCGAGACGAAGAGGGGAACCGGCACTTCGAAGCCGGTGGCGATCTTGGCGGGCTTGAGCACCTTGCCCGAGGTATCGCCCTTGACGGCGGGTTCGGTCCAGGTGATTTCTCGCTCGACGCTGGTCGGCAGTTCGACCGAGATGGCCTTGCCGTCGTAGAACACCACTTCGACAGCCATGCCGTCTTCGAGGTAGTTCAGGGCGTCGCCCATGTTTTCGGCTTCGACTTCGTACTGGTTGTAGTCGGCGTCCATGCAGACGTACATCGGGTCGGCGAAGTAGGAGTAGGTGCAATCCTTCTTCTCGAGCACGATCTGGTCGATCTTGTCGTCGGCCTTGAAAACCACTTCGGTGTTGAAGTTGGCGATCAGGCTCTTCATCTTCATGCGCACGGTGGCGGAGTTGCGGCCGCCGCGGCTGTATTCGGTCTTGAGGACAACCATCGGGTCCTTGCCGTGCATGATGACGTTGCCGGCGCGGATTTCTTGAGCGATTTTCATAACAGGGTCTCTGGATGTTGGCCGCTCGGTGCACGGGGCCATCGGCGACCGTCTCGATTATTTGGACGTTTGCCGCTATGTCTGGCCCCGCGGTACAGGTCCCGCGGCAGGTTTAGCGGAGAGCATCTCGGATCGATGAGATCCGGGCCGAAATCCGCAAAGCCCACTATTTTAGCTTTTTTGGGCGATCAGTTTCCGCAGTTGCGTGACCAGATCATCCTGCGCTAGCAGCCGCGTGCGGGCATCCAGGGCCGTTTCGCGCCACGGGCCCTGCGTTTCCGGTGCGGGCAGGGCGCTGTCGCCGAAGCCGTTCCAGGCGTGGTGAAAAAGCCGCAGCGAGGGCGGGGCGCCGAGCCAGTCCAGCCAGGCATTCAGCTTGACGTGGTGGGCATCGTCGTCCTGCGGGTAGATCTGCCAGACCAGCGGCGCGCCGGCCCAGAGGGCGCGCACCAGCGAATCTTCGCCGCGAACGAAGTTCAGGTCGCAGGCCCACAGCAGGTGGTCGAAATCGGGTTGCGTGAGGTGGGGAAGGTATGAAATTGATAGCGCACCGCGCCCGTGGGGCAATGGGGTGCTCGCAAAGCATGCCTGGACTGCCCGCGTGGCACGGCCCGCCGTCACCAGCAGGCGCGTGGGCTCTGGGCCTTCCGCCAGCCGGGCCAGCAGGGCGGCCAGCGCGGGCGGCTCGTAGCAGAAGAGCGACACCAGCCGCTCGTGGTTCTGCCACGGGATCTGCTGTGCAGCCAGCCACTGCGTGCGGTCGAAACGCGCCCGGCGTTCCATCAGATGGGGTTCCCGTAGCAGTCCTCCCGTAGCGGGGGTGAAGCCTGGATAGAAGAAGCGCTTCGTCAACCCGGCGCCAGGGCCCTTGAACACCGGCGAAGGCAGCCCGTGAAGCCGTTCCACATACGGCTCGGCCGACAGGTATTCGAGGTTGATCCATGCAAGGCCCGGCCCTTCGGCAAAGCGGGCGATCAGTTCCGGCGCCGGCTCGCAGCCGAAGGCTTCGATCAGCACATCGGGCGCCGGCCCTGCCACGGCCGCCTGAAGTGCGGCGGGATCGAGCCAGTCGATCACCTCCACGCCGTCACGGCCGGTGCGAGCCTTGGGCGCCATCCAGAGCAGAGCCGATGCGTCGTCGACCCACAGCCGCGCGCGTTCACCAATCGCTGCCAGCTGGCAGGCCAGCCTCCAGCAGACGCCGAGGTCGCCATGGTTGTCGATGACCTTGCAGAAGATGTCCCATTGCCTGGATTGCATGGCCGCGAGTGTGCCTGTCTTCGACTGCCGGGCCGCTGGCCGTGCTTGCTATGCTGACGGCACAACCACCACTGGAGAGAGAACCCATGAGGATGCAGACCCGTCGCCGCTCGCCCCTGTCCTTTCGTTCCGCGAGAACCGTGCTCGCCCTGTCGCTGGCCTTGTGCGGCATGGCCGGTGCGTCGGCCCAGACTTCGGCTCCTGCGCTCACACCGCAGCAGCAGCGCTTTCACGACATCTACAAAGAGCTGATCGAGATCAACACCACCCATTCGGTGGGCGACAACACCGTGGCGGCGCGCGCCATGGAAAAGCGTCTGGTCGATGCTGGCTTCGCGCCCGGCGACGTCCAGATCTTCGAACCCTTCCCGAAGAAGGGCAACCTGGTGCTGCGCTTCAAGGGCGACGGCAGCAAGAAGCCGCTGCTGTTGCTGGCCCACATCGACGTGGTCGAGGCCCGCCGCGAAGACTGGAAGACCGACCCCTTCAAGCTGCAGGAAACCGGCGGCTACTTCACCGCCCGCGGCGCCATCGACGACAAGGCGATGGCTGCGGCACTGGTCTCCGTGGTGGGGCAACTGAAGCAGGAGGGCTTCAAGCCCAAGCGCGACATCATCCTCGCGCTGACTGCCGACGAAGAGCGCGGCGATGCGCTCAGCAACGGCGCCTTCTGGCTCATCAACAACAAGCCCGAGCTGCTGCAGGCGGAGTTCGGCATCAACGAAGGCGGAGGCGGCGAGCTGCGCGGCGGCAAGCCGAACCTGCACCGCATGCAGGTGGCCGAGAAGATGTACACCACCTACATGCTGGAGGCGCGCGACGTGGGCGGCCACAGCTCGGTGCCGACGAAGAACAACCCGATCTATGCGCTCGCAGCGGGCCTGGAGCGCCTGGGCAATTTCAGCTTTCCGGTGAAGCTTGCGGACGTCACCAAGACCTACTTCGCGCGCAGCGCACCGTTCGCCACCGGCCAGCTGGCCGACGACATGCGCGCGGTGGGCAACGGCAATCCCGATCCCGCAGTCATCGAGCGCATGTCGGCCAACCCGGCCTACAGCGCACAGTTCCGAACCACCTGCGTCGCGACGATGGTGCAGGCCGGCCACGCGGAGAACGCGCTGCCGCAATCGGCCAAGGCCACGGTCAACTGCCGCATCCTGCCGCACGACGACCCCGAGGAAGTGGAGCGCCTGCTGACCCAGGCCATCGGCAACGACAAGATCGTGGTGCGCAACCTGGGCAAGCCGCTGCGCAGCCCGGCGTCGCCGCTGAACGGCGACCTCGTGAAGACGGTGGAGTCGATCACGCAGCAGATGTGGCCTGGTGTGCCAGTGGTGCCCGCCATGAGCACCGGCGCCACCGACAGCCGCTTCATGCGCAACGCGGGCATCCCGATGTACGGCGTGACCGGCATGTTCCTGGAGCCGGCCGATGCGCGGGCGCACGGACTCGACGAGCGCATCGAGATCCAGCGGCTGTACGACGGCCGCGAGTTCCTGTATCGGCTGGTCAGCGAACTCGCGAAGTAGTAAGCGGCGCCTTCAAGACCCTCAGGGCGTGAAGGTATCGCCCAGCACGATGCCTTCGCGCCGCGGGTCGGCGCCGCCGGTCAGCACCGTCTTGCCACCGACGCTGGTGCGGATGACGGTGCTCACGCCGCTGGACTGCGCCGATACAGACACCTTGTGACCGAGCCCGATCAGGCCGGCGACCAGCGGATCGTTGAGGCCCGAGTTCGTCGCGTCGATGTTCGGATGCTCACCGCCGACGTTGGTGGTCGCGCTGTTGGAGGCGCCGAAGTCGACCAGTGAGGTGGCCTGCTGTGCGTCGAGCCCCCAGTCGAGCGCACCGACCACCGTCTTCACGACGAACTGGATGATGGTGCCGCCGCCGGGCGAGCCGGTGCCCATGACGAATTCGCCCATGCTTCCGTCGCTCTGCTTCTTGAACACCAGCGTCGGCGCCATCGTGCTGCGCGGGCGCTTGCCGGGCGCGACGCGGTTGGCCACCTTGATGCTGGGGTCGACCGTGTCGTTCGGATTGGCCGAGAAGTCGGTGAGCTGGTTGTTCAGCATGAAGCCCTGCGTCATGTGGAACGAGCCCAGCGTGCTTTCCACCGTGGTGGTCATCGAGACCACGTTGCCCTGCTTGTCGACGATGGTGAAGTGCGTGGTGCCGTGCTCCTCGGTCTTGTCGATGCCCAGCGGCACCGCGCCCAGGTTGCCGGCCTGCGCGACGCCCATGCTCTTCGTCAGGCTGATGAGGCTGGCGCGGCTCTGCAGGTAGGGCTTGTTGATCATCGTGTCGACCGAGCCGCCGGGCAGCGGGACGAAGTCGGTGTCGGCCACGTACTTGTCGCGGTCGGCGTAGGCCAGGCGCTCGGCCTCGCTCACCAGGTGCACGCCCATCACGGTCGGCTTGCCGCCTTCGATGTCGATGGCGGTCGGCTTGTACAGGCCCATGTTGAAGGTCTCGAGAATGCCCAGGCTCGCCACCACCGCGATGCCGCCCGAGGACGGCGGCGACATGCTGCACACGTAGTAGTCGCGGTAGGTGCCGCAGACCGGGTCGCGCCGCTTGGCCTTGTAGTTGGCCAGGTCGGTCAGCGTGGTCATGCCGGGTGTGATGGCCGAGCCGTCGTTCGCGGCGGTGGTGATGCCGATCTTGTCGACGATGCCCTTGGCGACGTCGCCCGTGTAGAAGGCGTTGGCGCCCTGCGTGGCGATGGTGGTCAGCGTCTTCGCGTAGGCCGGGTTCTGCAGCCGCGTGCCCAGCGCCTTCGGCGTGCCGTCGGCGTTGAAGAAGTAGGCCGTGGCTTCGGCGTCGCGCTTCAGGCTGGTGGCCGACGACGAGATGGCGGCGGCCATGCGTCCGCCGATCAGGAAGCCGTCGGAGGCCAGCGTGATGCCGTAGCCGAAGAGGTCTTTCCACGGCAGCTTGCCGTGATCCTGGTAGGCGAGATCGAGCATGCGCACTGCGCCGGGCGTGCCGATGGAGCGGCCGCTGGCGCGCGCGCCGCCGGGCAGAGGCGGCGTGGTGTCGGCACCGGTCGGGTCGATGTAGCGCAGGTAGTTCTCGTTGGCGGCGGCAGGCGCGGTTTCGCGGCCGTCGTAGGCCTGCACTTTCTTGGTCGCGGCGTCGTAATAGAGCATGAAGGCGCCGCCGCCCAGGCCGCTGGATTGCGGCTCGACCAGGCCCAGCACGGCCTGCACGGCCACTGCCGCATCGACGGCGCTGCCGCCGGCCTTCAGCACGTCGCAGCCGGCGCGGGTGGCGAGCGGATGGTTGGCCACCACCATGTAAGTCTTGGCATACACCAGCTTGTGGCCCGGCGCATAGCCCGACGCCGCCTCGGGTGCAGCCGGGTCGCCTGCGTCGCCCGAGCCGACCACCACGGATGAATTGCCTGTCGAGGTGAGGCAGCCGTTGTCGGGCGCGGGCGGCTGGTTGGCCGCGTTGATCGCGGCGATGGTTGCAAGAATCGTTGCCGTGTCTTGGGCGTCGTTTCTGGAGGCGCCACCACAGCCCGCCAGGCCCAGCGAGAGGGCGATGGGCGAGAGCGCCCACCAGACGCGTCTGTTGTTTTTGTTCATGTGGATTTCCCGGGTAGGTATGTTGAAAAACCACGGGCGCTCCTCGCGCCCGTAGCCATCTTCAGCACATTCCATTCCAGCAACGTCGGGGTTTGCGCGCAGGCGGGCGCCGCACCGCGTGCCGCGCGCCACAATAGCCGCCATGTCAGACGTGCATTCCGATCAATTGCTAAGCGAAGTCGCGGCCCTGCCGCAGCTGCCCGGCGTCTACCGCTATTTCGATGCGGCGGGCGCGGTGCTCTACGTGGGCAAGGCGCGCAACCTCAAGAAGCGGGTTGCCAACTACTTCCAGAAGAGCCACGGCGGCACCCGCATCGGCCACATGATCTCGAAGATCGTGCGCATGGAAACCACGGTGGTGCGCTCCGAGGCCGAGGCGCTGCTGCTCGAAAACAACCTGATCAAGACGCTCAAGCCGCGCTACAACATCCTGTTTCGCGACGACAAGAGCTATCCCTATCTCAAGATCGCGTCGCACCAGTTCCCCCGGCTGGCCTACTACCGCGGCGCGGTCGACAAGAAGCACCGGTACTTCGGTCCCTACCCGACCGCCTGGGCGGTGAAGGAATCAATCCAGCTGCTGCAGAAGGTGTTTCGCCTGCGCACCTGCGAGGACACCGTGTATGCCAACCGCACGCGGCCTTGCCTGCTGTACCAGATCAAGCGCTGCAGCGGGCCGTGCGTCGGCTATATCGCGCCCGAGGCCTATGCGCAGGACGTGGCCAGCGCCGAAGCCTTCCTGATGGGCGACACGCAACTCGTGCTCTCGAAGCTCGAACAGCGCATGACGGCGCATGCCGAGAAGCTCGAGTTCGAGCAGGCGGCCGAACTGCGCAACCAGATGTCGGCCATCTCGCGCGTGCTGCACCAGCAGTCGATCGAGATCGCGTCCGACAAGGACGTGGACATCCTGGCTGTGAAGGTGCAGGGCGGCAAGGCCTGCGTGAACCTCGCGATGGTGCGCGGCGGCCGGCACCTGGGCGACCGGCCATACTTTCCCGTGCACGTGGAAGACGCGGCGCAGATCCATCATGGCGAACTTGACGACGATGGAGACGATGCGCCGCCCGTTGCCGCCGACCCGATCGAAGTGCAGGTGCTCGAGGCCTTCATCGCGCAGCACTACATCGACGTGCCTGTGCCTGCCACGCTGGTGTTGAGCGAGCAGGTGAGCCGCGAGCTGATCGAGGCGATTTCGCAGCAGGCCGGCGCGCGCGTGACGGCGGTGTTCCAGCCGCACGAGCAGCGCCGGCACTGGCTGGAAATGGCCGAGACCAATGCCAAGCTGCAGCTGGCCCGGCTGCTGGCCGAAGAGGGCTCGCAGCAGGCGCGCACGCGCGCGCTGGTCGATGCGCTCGAATTGGCATCGGACGACCTCGACAACTTCCGCGTCGAATGCTTCGACATCTCGCACACCGCGGGCGAGGCGACGCAGGCCTCGTGCGTGGTGTTCGAGCACCACACCATGCAGAACCGCGAGTACCGCCGCTACAACATCGAAGGCATCACGCCTGGCGACGACTATGCGGCCATGCGTCAGGTGCTGCATCGTCGCTACGGCAAGCTGGCAGAGGCCATGGCAGCCGAGACCGATGCCTTGCCTCCGGGTGACGCCGAAAGCGACGACACAGACGCGCCGCCGAAGCCCCGGACCGCACGCATGCCCGACCTGGTGCTGGTGGACGGCGGCAAGGGGCAGGTGTCGATGGCGCGCGAAGTGTTTGGCGAGCTGGGTCTGCCGCTGTCGCTGATCGTTGGGGTCGAGAAGGGCGAAGGCCGCAAGGTCGGACTCGAAGAACTCGTGTTCGCCGACGGCCGCGAGAAGGTCTACCTGGGCAAGGACTCGGCCGCGTTGATGCTGGTGGCCCAGATCCGCGACGAGGCGCACCGCTTCGCCATCACCGGCATGCGGGCCAAGCGCGCCAAGGTGCGGGTGGGCGGCAGCCAGCTCGAAGACATTCCGGGCATCGGGCCGAAGCGGCGTGCGCGGCTGCTGCAGCGCTTTGGCGGCATCCGCGGCGTGGCTGCGGCAAGCGTGGAAGACATCGCGTCGGTCGAGGGCATTGCCTCCGACCTGGCGGAGGAAATCTACAAGGCGTTGCATTGAGGACGTGACCCCCGAAGGGGGTTACTTCCGCCATGACACAATCAAGCGATGTTCTGGACACTACCGACCATCATGACCTGGACGCGCATCGTCGCGATCCCTTTGATCGTCGGTGTGTTCTACCTGCCGATGGCCGAGCCGATGCGCAACCTGATCGCCACGGTCATGTTCATCGTCTTCGCGGCAACCGACTGGCTCGACGGCTTCCTGGCACGCCGGCTCAATCAGACCTCGGCCTTCGGGGCCTTTCTCGATCCGGTGGCCGACAAGTTCCTAGTGTGTGCCTCGCTGCTGGTGCTGGTGCACCTGAACCGGGCCGACGTGTTCGTGGCGCTGATCATCATCGGCCGCGAGATCGCCATCTCGGCGCTTCGCGAATGGATGGCGCAGATCGGCGCCAGCAAGAGCGTGGCGGTCCACATGATCGGCAAGGTCAAGACGACCGTGCAGATGATCGCCATTCCGTTCCTGCTCTATGACGGGCGCCTGTTCAAGGTGATCGACACCGGCGTCTGGGGCCAGTGGCTGATCTGGATCTCGGCCGTGCTCACCATCTGGTCGATGGTGTACTACCTGCAGAAGGCCATTCCGGAAATCCGGGCCCGCACCAAATGACCTCGGCGGCCACGGCCCCCGGCGGGGGCTGGCTGCGGGCGATGCCGGCGGTCTTCGTGCTGATCTGGAGCACGGGCTTCATCGTCGCGCGCTACGGCATGCCGTATGCGCCACCCCTCAAGTTCCTGGCCGTGCGCTTCGCCTTGTCGCTGGTGTGCTTCGGCGTGTGGGTCGCGCTGGCGCGGGTCGAGTGGCCGAGGCAGCGCGCGCAGTGGGGGCACCTGGCGGTCACGGGCATCCTGATGCAGGCGGGCTACCTGGGCGGCGTGTGGGCCGCGGTGCATGCCGGCATGGGCGCGGGGCTGGTGGCATTGCTGGTCGGCATCCAGCCGGTGCTGACGGCGGTGTGGATGTCGTTCAACGGCGGGCGCATCTCGGGCCGGCAGTGGGCCGGGCTCGTGCTGGGCTTTGCGGGGCTGGTGCTCGTGGTGTCGCGCAAGTTCGGGCAGGGCGCCGAGGTCAATGCGCTGACGATGACACTGGTGGTGATGGCGCTGCTGTGTATCACAGCGGGCACGCTCTATCAGAAGCGTTTCGTCGCGCCCTGTGACGTGCGCAGTGCCAGCGCCGTGCAGATGGCGGCGGCGCTGCTGGTCACGCTGCCGTTCGCTGCGCTGGAGTCTCAAGGCATCGAATGGAACGCGTACTCGGGCGGCGCGATGGCGTGGTCGGTGCTGGCGCTGTCGCTGGGCGGCAGTTCGCTGCTCTACATGCTGATCCAGCGCGGCACGGCGACGGCCGTCACGAGCCTGCTGTACCTGGTGCCGCCCTGCACGGCGGTGATGGCATGGCTGCTGTTCTCCGAGCCGATCACGCTGGTGACAGTGCTGGGCATTGCGCTCACCGCGGTGGGTGTGAGTCTCGTGGTGCGCAGCGGGCGCTGAGCGGCCGGTTTCTTAACGTGCGCCGGCCTTGCCGGGCTTCCAGGGCTCGCCGCGGAACTGCTCCACGAGGTGATCGACCAGCAGGCGCACGCGGCGCGGCGTCTTCGGCCGCCAGGGCGCGATCCAGTGGATGTCGGCTTCCGCCATCGCATATTGCGGCAGCACGCGCACGAGTTCGCCGCTCGCGAGTTGCGGTGCGATGTCCCACAGGCTGCGCAGCATGACGCCGTGCCCGGCCACGCACCAGTCGCGCACCATCTCGCCCGAGTTGCTGGCCAGCGGCCCTTGAACACGCACGCGCGCCGTGCTGCCGTCGCGCGCATGGCGCAGGGTCCAGAGCGCGTACTGGCGCTGGCTGGCATCGCCGTTCTCGCGGGCGACCAGGCAATCGTGCGAAGCCAGTGCCTCGACGGTGGCCGGCGTGCCACGGCGCTTCAGGTAGCCGGGCGACGCCGCCAGCACGCGCTGGTTGCGCGCGATGCGCCGCGAGACCCAGTCGGCCGCATGGCGCTGCTGCACGGCCCAGAGCCAGACCGCGCCGTCGTAGCCTTCGGCGCCGAGGTCGGGCAGCTGCTCGGTCAACATCAGCTCGATCTGCAGCGCGGGGTGCCGCGCCTGAAAGGCCGCCACCGCCGGTCCGAGCCAGCGCCGGCCGAAGCCGAATGTCGCGGCCAGACGGACTGTGCCGGTCAGCTCGTTCTGGCGTTCGCCGAGCTCGCTTTCGAGTGCGGCAAAGCCGTCGAGCAGCGTTCGCGCATGCAGGCAGACCGCCTCGCCTTCGGCGGTGACGCTGAGCCGCCGGGTGGTGCGGTCGAACAGGCGCTGGCCCAGGCGGGCTTCGAGCGCGCCCAGCCGCTTGGTGATGACGGAGGGCACGACATCGAGCGTGGCTGCCGCGCCCGCCAGGCTGCCGTGGTCGCGAATGGCCAGTACCAGTGCGAGGTCGCCGCGGTCCATCGAGGGTTGATTCATGCCAGATCAGAAAGTATGAATTGACTGATTGTTGCTTGATGATCGTGGAGGCGCAACGCACAATCGTTCCCGTGACGGCCTCTTTTCTTTCCCTTCCCACTTTCGACATCGAGCGCAACGGCGTGCGCATCCACGGCCGTATCGGCGGGAGCGGGGCTCCCTTGCTGCTGCTGCACGGTCATCCGCAGACACATGCGATCTGGCATCGCGTGGCGCCGGCATTGATGGAGCGGTTCACGGTGGTCGCGGTCGACCTGCGCGGCTACGGCGATTCGGGCCGGCCGGCGGCCGATGTCGAACACGCGGTCTACAGCAAGCGGGAGATGGCGCTCGATGCACTCGCCGCCATGCGGCATCACGGCTTCGAGCGCTTCGGCGTGCTGGCGCACGACCGTGGCGCGCGTGTGGCTCATCGGCTCGCGATGGACCATCCCGCAGCAGTCGAGCGCATGCTGCTGCTCGATATTGCACCCACGCTTGCGATGTACGAGCAGACTTCCGAAGCATTTGCCAAGGCCTACTGGCATTGGTTCTTCCTGATTCAGCCGCCGCCGCTGCCCGAGGCGCTGATTGCGTCCAACCCCGTGCGCTACGTGCGCAGCGTGATGGGCGGGCGGCATGCCGGCCTCGCGCCTTTTGCGCCCGAGGTGCTGGCCGAATACGAGCGCTGCGCCGCCATCGCGGGCACCGCCGAATCCATCTGCGAGGACTATCGCGCCTCCGCCACCATCGACCTCGTGCACGACCGCGAAGACATCGCCGCCGGCCGGCAGCTGGCGCAGCCGCTGCGCGTGCTGTGGGGCGAGCATGGTGCAGTCGGCAAGGCCTTCGACGTGCTCGCGCTGTGGCGCGACCGCGCCGCCGATGTGTCGGGCCGTGCGTTGCCGTGCGGCCACTACGTTCCCGAAGAGGCTCCGGACGAGTTGCTCGCCGAGGCCCAGGCATTCTTTCTACCTCTACAACACGCACACGCAGGAGCCAACTCATGAGCACCCACAGAATCGCAGTCATCGCCGGCGACGGCATCGGCAAGGAAACCATGCCCGAGGGCGTGCGCGTGCTCGATGCCGCGGCGCGCAAATTCGGCATCGACCTGAAGTTCGACCACTTCGATTTCTCGAGCTGGGACTACTACGAGAAGCACGGCCAGATGCTGCCCGACAACTGGAAGGACCAGATCGGCGGGCACGACGCCATCTTCTTCGGCGCGGTCGGCTGGCCCGAGAAAATTCCAGACCACGTGTCGCTGTGGGGCTCGCTGCTGATGTTCCGCCGCGAGTTCGACCAATACGTCAACCTGCGTCCGGCACGCCTGATGCCCGGCATCATCGCGCCCGTGGTGCGGCGCGACGGCACGCCGCGCGAGCCCGGCGAGATCGACATGTACATCGTGCGCGAGAACACCGAGGGCGAGTACTCCAGCATCGGCGGGCGCATGTACCAGGGCACGCCGCGCGAGATCGTGGTGCAGGAAACCGTGATGTCGCGCGTGGGCGTCGACCGGGTACTGAAGTTCGCGTTCGAGCTCGCTCAATCGCGGCCGAAGAAGCATCTGACCAGCGCCACCAAGTCGAACGGCATCTCGATCACCATGCCGTACTGGGACGAGCGCGTGGCCGAGATGGGCAAGAACTACCCGGGCATCACGCTCGACAAGTTCCACATCGACATCCTCACCGCGCACTTCGTGCAGCGGCCCGACTTCTTCGACGTGGTGGTGGCGAGCAACCTGTTCGGCGACATCCTGTCGGACCTGGGCCCGGCCTGTACCGGCACCATCGGCATCGCGCCGAGCGCCAATCTCAACCCGGAGCGCACCATGCCCTCGCTGTTCGAACCGGTGCATGGCTCGGCGCCCGACATCGCCGGCAAGGGCATCGCGAACCCGATCGGGCAGATCTGGTGCGGCGCGATGATGCTGGAGTTTCTGGGCCACAAACAGGCGCACGACGCCATTCTTTCGACCATCGAGAAGGTGCTCGCGCCCCAAAGCGGAGCACCACGCACCCCGGACATCGGCGGGACGGCCAGCACCAGCGACCTCGGCAAGGCGATCGCCGAGGCGCTTTGAAAAAGGAGTTCACGAAAGGCCCCTAAAATCGCGCGCTCCGCTGATCGGCATGGCTCTGTGTCTTATTGACACCCTGCAGACCAGTGGTTGTAATCCTCGCTGGCAGTGCGCTGCCGAGGCGTCAGGCCTGCCAGGCTCTTGAGTCGCACCGTTTGCGGCCAGGTCGCAGCTGACGGAAGCCGACCAACTTTTTTTCTACAAGGGGCCCTTGTGAACAAGACCGAACTGATTGAGCACATCGCAAAGAACGCCGATATTTCCAAAGCCGCAGCGACCCGTGCGCTCGAATCCACCATCGGCGCCATTCGTACCACGCTCAAAAAGGGCGGCTCCGTTTCGCTCGTCGGTTTCGGCACTTTCGCAGTAGGCAAACGCGCGGCCCGCACCGGCCGAAATCCCCGTACCGGCGACGCGATTAAAATCAAGGCAGCCAAGATCCCGAAGTTCCGTCCAGGCAAGGCGCTGAAAGACGCGCTGAACTAAGACGTTAGACTCGGAAAGTATTCCCGGTGGGGTGCTTAGCTCAGTTGGTAGAGCGGCGCCCTTACAAGGCGTAGGTCGGGGGTTCGAGCCCCTCAGCACCCACCACCACCCGATGCAAAGGCGAACCACAAGTTCGCCTTTTTTATTGCCGTCCGACAGCCGTCGAAAAAGAGTGTTCAAGCATGTTTGATTTCTTCCGCAAGTACAACAAGATCGTCATGATTTTCTTGTTCTTGCTGATCATTCCCTCGTTCGTGCTCTTCGGTGTCGAGCGCTACCAGGGCTCCGGTCGCGACGAGAAGGTAGCCCGCATCGAGGGCCACGACATAACGAAGCCCGAATGGGATCAGCAGCACCGCGTTGAGACCGATCGCATTCGCCAGCAATCGCCCAACGTCGACCCGACGCTGCTCGACTCCGATGCCTTGCGCTACGCCACTCTGGAGCGCATGGTGCGCGACCGCGTGCTGGCCGCAGCGGCTGCCAAGGCCAACATGACGGTGTCTGAAGACCGCCTGTCGCGCATGTTTGCGCAGGACACCGGCCTGGCTGCGTTCCGTACACCCGACGGCAAGTTCGACCGCGATGCTTTCCAGCGTGTGACCGGTCGCACGCCTGAACAGTACGAAGCGTCGGTGCGCTCCGACATGGCAACGCAGCAGGTGCTGCTGGGCGTTTCGGGCACGGCCTTCACACCGCCTGCTCTGGCCGCCACCACCATCAACGCTTTCTACGACAGCCGCGAAATCCAGGTGGCCCGCTTCAGCCCCGAGAGCTTCGCATCGAAGGTGGCGGTGAGCGATGCCGACATCGAGGCCTACTACAAGGACCACACGGCACAGTTTCAGGCGCCCGAGCAGGCCAGCATCGAGTACCTCGTGCTCGACCTCGAGGCGGCCAAGAAGAACGTCGTCGTGAACGAGGCCGACCTCAAGACCTATTACGAACAGAATGCCTCGCGCTTCGGCACCAAGGAAGAGCGCCGCGCCAGCCACATCCTGATCACCGCGCCAGCCAGCATGTCTGCCGCCGACCGCGAAAAGGCCAAGGCCAAGGCCGAGCAACTGCTGGCCGATGTGAAGAAGGCGCCCAACACCTTCGCCGAAGTTGCGCGCAAGAATTCGCAGGACCCGGGTTCGGCGGAGAAGGGCGGCGACCTCGACTTCGTGACGAAGGGCGCGATGGTCAAGCCGTTCGAGGACGCGATGTTCGCGCTCAAGAAGGGTGAGATCAGCGGCGTCATCGAAACCGAATTCGGCTACCACATCATTCACCTGACCGACATCAAGCCGGCTGTGGTGCCGCCCTTCGAGCAAGTGCGCGCAACCATCGAGAACGACATGCGCTCGCAGCAGGCGACGCAGGAGTTCGCGAAGGCCGCCGAAGCATTCACCGATGCGGTCTACCAGTCGCCCGAGAGCCTCAAGCCGGCCGCCGACAAGCTGAAGCTCACGATCAAGACGGCCGACAACGTCGCGCGCCTGCCTGCACCGGGCGCCACCGGTCCGCTGGCCAGCCGCAACTTCCTGAGCGCGCTGTTCGCAGCCGACTCGCTCGACCGCAAGCAGAACACCGAAGCGATTGAAGTCGGCCCCAGCCAGCTCGCATCGGGCCGTGTGACGAAGTACGCGCCGGCACATCCTGTGCCGCTGGCTGACGTGAAGGACAAGATCCGTGCGCAGCTTGTCACCGAGCGCGCTGCGGTGCTGGCCAAGACCGAGGGCGAAGCCAAGCTCGCCGCGTGGACCGCCAAGGCGGACGGCGCGACCTTCGGTGCACCCGTGACAGTGTCGCGCCGCGACGCGCAATCGCAGCCGCTGCCGGTCATCGACGCCGCGCTGCGTGCGGATGGCTCCAAGCTGCCCGCGATCGTGGGCGTGGACCTTGGCGCGCAGGGCTATTCCGTGGTCCGCGTGACCAAGATTGTTCCGCGTACGCCGCCGCCACCCGAGCTCGCAAAACAGGAGCAGGCGCAGGTCGGCCAGTCCGTGTCCGCGGCTGAAGATGCCGCCTACTACAACATGCTGAAGGACCGCTTCAAGGCTGAGATCCTGGTGCCGAAGCCGGCAGAAACGCTGCCGACTGCTGCGGGCCGCTGATACACACGAGCGTCGCCAGACAAAGCCCGAGCCAATCAAAGGCTCGGGCTTTTTTCATGGCCGCGCGAATTGGTCGCACGAGGGACAAGCGGCGTCTTCGCTTCTTGCCAGAATCCCGTGCATGGGAACCCTCTACCTCGTGCGCCACGGGCAAGCCAGCTTTGGCGCTGCCGACTATGACAACCTGAGCGAACTCGGACATCGCCAAGCTGTTCGCCTCGGTGAGTACTGGCGTGAGCGCGGCATGAAGTTCGATGCCGTCATCACCGGCACGTTGAAGCGCCATCGCCAGACGTGGGAAGGCATCGCCAAGGGCCTTGGTCTCGAGCGCGACGATGTGTTGCCGTGGCCCGGCCTCAACGAGTACGACAGCGAAGCGGTCATCGCCACCATCCACGAAGGCAAGCTGCAGAAGCCCGATTCGCCCGAGATGTACCGCCATCACTTCCGCCTGCTGCGCGAAGGGTTGAGCGCGTGGATGCAGGGCAAGACGGCGCCAGTGGGCATGCCGAGCTATGTCGACTTTCTGGCTGGAGTGACGACGGCGCTCGACCACGTGCGTGACAAGCACCATGGCGCGAAGGTACTGGTGGTGTCGAGCGGAGGGCCGATCAGCACGGCAGTGGGGCATGTGCTCGGTACGAGCGCCGAGACGACGATCGAGCTCAACCTGCGCATCCGCAATACGTCGGTGACCGAGTTCGCCTTCACGCCCAAGCGGCACATGCTCGTGACCTACAACACGCTGCCGCACCTGGATGGTCCGGCGTATGAAGACTGGATCACCTACTCCTGAAGGCTTGCCGCATCAGGCCTGCCAAACGCCGTAGCCGGCCTTGCGCAGCGCGATGCCGAGGTCGACCTCCATCAGGCGCGCGTCTTCGTAGGTCATCGGGTTGTAGCGTTCGTAGAGCGCGGGCAGCAAGCGAAGGCCGAACTCCTGCACGAAGGTGTTGGCCTGGATGCCGGCCTTGTGCTTGTCGAAACGGATGTCGGGGTCCAGGCCGGTCATGCCGACGTAGACGAAGGGCTTGCCGAGTTGGTAGTCGGGGTTGGCGCGCCTGAAGCGGCCGTTGTTCCATACGCGGTCGTCGAGTTCGACGACATAGACATGATGCTTGGCGCGTGGTTTGCGGGGCATCACAGTGGCCGTGCGCGCGGAGCGGCACGGCCCCTTTTTTGCATCAGCTCTTGCGCTTGATCAGGCCGTAGATGATGAGCAGCACGATCGCGCCCAGCACGGAGGCGATGAAGCCAGCGCCCTGGCCGGCGGTGTACCAGCCCAGCGATTGGCCGACGTACGTGACGATCAGCGAGCCTGCGACGCCGATGATGGTGGTGACGATGAAGCCTGCGGAGTCGTCGCCCGGCTTGACGGCCCGTGCCACAAGACCCACGACGAACCCGATCAGAATAGTCCAGACGATGCTCATGAAGAAATTCCTTTGGTGGTGAAGTGGTGGAAGTGGCCAGAAGCCATGCCCGTCTGCGCGGGCCGCATTCATGATAGCGGAGCGATATGCGTGCCGGTGCCGGCGATGCACATCGAACAGGCACACGAGAATTTGTGCCGGACTTCGTGACGTGGAGGCTGCGCCGCGTCCTACAGGTCCGCTGCCAGCGCCGCGATACACCGTTCGCATGCTCGAAAAACTGCCCGAAGTCATCGGCCAGGCGCTGCAGGGTGTGCGCGCCGGCCTGGACAACATCGTCTTCAACACTCTCGGCATGCGGGAAGGGATGGCCTCCATTGCGCTCACCAGTGTGGCCTTTGCGGACCATGCGCCGCTGCCGAGGCGCTATACCGCTGATGGCGAAGGCGTATCGCCGCCGCTCCAGTGGACCGGCTTGCCGGCTGGCGCGGCGTCGTTGCTGCTGATTGTGGAAGACGCCGATTCACCCACGCCGAATCCGCTGGTACATGCCATCGTGGTGAATCTTGCGGCGGACAGCGGGGCGCTGGCCGAGGCTGCCATTCCCAGTCAGGGCAACGAAGGCGCGGGATTGCACGTTGGGCGCAATTCGACGCTGCAGGCAGCTTGGCTGCCGCCCGACCCGCCTCCTGGGCACGGGGTCCATCGATACGCGTTCCAGTTGTTTGCGCTTGGAAGCGTTCCGGAGCTTTCAGACACTCCCGGCCGCGACGAAATCGTCGATGCCTTGCACGGACACGCTATTGCCAGCGGACTGTTGATCGGCACGCACGAGAGATCTGATGGCTCGATCAAGATTCAGGAGGGTGTGACCCCGGGCGGGCCAATGGCGGCCGGGTGAAAATGTGGCTTTCAAGCCTCGCCATTGATTGCTGCCGTCAAAACCGCGATTTTTAACGCTACAATCGTAGGCTCTGCGGTGGCTGTAGCTCAGCTGGTAGAGTCCCAGATTGTGATTCTGGTCGTCGTGGGTTCGAGTCCCATCAGCCACCCCAAAAAATATCTCATATCTCCTTTGTGCTATTGCGCAATAGCGTTCAAAGGATCACAGCGCCGGGCTTGCCCCGGCGTTGCCATTTCTGGCTGCCGCAACTTCTTCTTCTGCCTGCGCGCCGCGGACTCTTTTCCCCATCTCACTCGCATATAACGCGTCCAAAGTGGTGCGCTTTATGTTGCGAGTTGTTGCATTAATGCAATGCGCCGCCAATTTTTTCGCGCGGTAAGGTACTTGTGGCAAATGTAAACTGAATTAAAATCCACCCGTTTTCAATTTCAGGAGTCCAACAATGGCTTCGACCCTCGCCGATATCAATTCCCAGATCAAGAAGCATGACGAGCAGATTGCGCAATTGCGCAAGCAGGCTGAAGACCTGCGCAACCAGGAACGCGCAGGCGTGGTTGAAGAGTTGCGCAAGAAGATCGCCGAATACGGTTTGACGGCTTCCGATCTGAAACTTACCGGCCGTGTGGGCGCGGCCAAGCGCAGTGCGGGAGCCGCTCCGGCCAAGGCTGCCGCCAAATACCGCGGCCCGACGGGCGAAACCTGGTCTGGTGGTCGTGGCCGCAAGCCGCGTTGGGTGACTGAGGCGTTGGCCGCAGGCAAGTCGCTTTCTGATTACGAGATCAAGTAAGTGCCCCTGTTTTCGCTGGGCAGATGCCCAATAAAAAAGCCCGCATGCGCGGGCTTTTTTATTGGGCGTTGAGGGGTGACGCGCTCAGTTCACCATCACCAGTTTTCCTTTAACGCCGCGCGAACCCATGTGGGCGTATGCGGCCTTCAATTCCGCCATCGGCATCGTGCTGTCGATCACTGGCTTGATCTTTCCCTGACCGTACCAGTGCGCCAATTCCGCCATCATCTGTGCATTGGCCTTGGGTTCTCGCTTGGCGAAATCGCCCCAGAACACGCCGACCAGCGAAGCGCCTTTCAGCAGCGTCAGATTCAATGGCAGCGACGGAATCGGGCCGGACGCAAAACCGACGACCAAATAACGGCCGCGCCAGCCGATGGAGCGAAAGGCCGGCTCTGCAAAATCACCGCCCACCGGGTCGTAAATGACGTCCGGTCCTTTGCCATCGGTGGCGGCCTTGATGGCGTCGCGAAAACCGTTGGGTAGCGCATGTGTCGTGTAGTTGATCGTCGCGTCGGCACCGATGGAGCGGCAAAGGTCGCATTTCTCGTCGGTGGAGGCTGCTGCGATCACCTTGGCCCCTGCAGCCTTTGCGATCTGGATGGCCGCCGTGCCCACGCCGCCGGCCGCGCCGAGCACCAGCACGGTTTCGCCGGCCTTGAGTTGCGCGCGGTCCATCAGTGCATGCCACGATGTGGCATAGATCATGATGAAAGCCGCCGCATCGACGTGGCCGAAGCCTTCAGGTAGCGGCATGCACAGCGCGGCTGGCGCCAGAGTGTGCGTGCCGAAGCCACCCGTGCCCGAAAGGCAGGCCACGTTCTGCCCGACCTTGAGGTGCGTGACACCATCGCCGACCGCCTGGACGACGCCCGCATATTCAGAGCCCGGCACGAAGGGGAGGGGCGGCTTCATCTGGTATTTGTTCTGCACGATCAGCAGATCGGGGAAATTCAGGCTCGCCGCCTTGATTTCGATCAGCACCTGACCCGGGCCCGGTGTTGGTGTCGGCAGTTCTTTCCAGGTCAGCGCGTCGACGCCGGTGGGGTTTTCGCAAAGCCATGCGTGCATGCTCGGGTCTCCTTCGGGTAGGTAATGTTCGGCCAATGAATGCGGGCGATGATAGGTGGCGCGGTGGGGTGGGCTTGTCCCTGCTGCGACGCACCCGACGCCTACAATCTGAGCGCATCCAGGACACCATGAAGATACTAATTTCCAACGACGATGGCTTTCAGGCGCCGGGCATCGTCGCGCTGCACGACGCGCTCAAGGACATCGCCGAGGTCGAGGTGGTTGCACCCGAGCACAACAACAGTGCCAAGTCGAACGCGCTGACCCTGGCGGCACCGCTCTACGTGCGCGAGGCGCACAACGGCTTTCGCTATGTGACCGGCACTCCAGCCGACTGCGTGCACATCGCGCTCAAGGGCCTGCTCGACTATCGGCCCGACCTGGTGGTTTCCGGCATCAACAACGGTGCCAACATGGGCGACGACACCATCTATTCGGGCACGGTCGGTGCGGCGATGGAGGCCTATCTGTTCGGCATTCCGGCCATTGCGTTCTCGCAGATCGAAAAGGGCTGGGCACATGTGGATGCGGCCGCCCAGGTGGCGCGTCGACTGGTGCAGCAGATCGAACGCGAACGCATGCTCGACGGCGGTGCTTTCCTGCTCAACGTGAACGTGCCGAACCTGCCTTTCGACGAGTTGAAGCCCGTCAAGGTCTGCCGGCTCGGCCGTCGCCACGCGGCTGAGAAGGTGATCACGCAGGACAGTCCTCGCGGCGAGACCATGTATTGGATCGCCGGCGCGGGCGGCGCCAAGGACAGCGGCGAAGGCACCGACTTCCATGCCACTGCAGCCGGCCACATCGCGCTGACACCGCTGCAGATCGACCTGACCGACCACGCCAACCTCGGCCAATGGCGCGAGACGGTGGCCCGTCTCGGCAACTGACATGGCCACACAGCGGCCCAGTTTCCCCGTTCGCCTGACACCTACTGCTTCTGCCGCCACGCGTGGGCGCATGCCCGCCGTGCCGGCCAAGCCCTTGGTGCACTCCACGCCCTCGATGGCGTCTGATGCTGTGCGCGCGCGCATGGTGCAGAGGCTCGCGGCACAAGGTATTTCCGATCCGCGTGTTCTGCGCGCGATGGGGGCCGTGGAGCGGCATCGTTTCGTCGACAGTGCGCTGGTCAATCAGGCCTACGAGGACACGAGCCTGCCGATCGGGTTGGGACAGACCATTTCGAAGCCCAACGTGGTGGCCCGCATGATCGAGCTGCTGATGGGTGCACCCGCACTGTCAGGAAAGCCGCAGGACAAACTGGGCCGCGTGCTCGAGATCGGCACCGGTTGCGGTTACCAGGCGGCCGTGCTGAATCATGTTGCGACCGAGGTCTACAGCATCGAGCGCCTGCGTGGCCTGCACGAGCGAGCGCGCGCCAACCTGCGGCACTTCCGTTTGGCCACGGTGCACCTGATGCTGGGCGACGGGATGGTCGGCTATGCCAAGGGCGCGCCCTATGCCGGCATCATTGCCGCGGCAGGCGGCGAGGCGGTGCCCGAGGCCTGGATTGCGCAGCTCGCGGTGGGCGGCCGCATCGTGGCGCCAACCCAATCAGCGAGTGGTGGTCAAGCCCTTGTCGTCATCGACAAGACCTCACGGGGACTGGAGCGGCTCATTCTTGAGGCGGTTCACTTTGTCCCCCTAAAATCAGGTATCGCTTGAAGGAATAACAAATGCAGGGTTTTGGCAATCGGAGTTGGTTCGCTGGCGTCACGTTGGCCTTTGTGCTCGTGATCGCGGGCTGTTCCACACCGCGTGGGCCGGCACCGGTCGAAGACCGCGGCACCATGACGCGCGCGCCAGGCGCAGCAGTGCCTGGCGGCCCGCCCATCACCACAGATGCCAACGGCAAGCCACTCGCCGGTATCGAAAACTATGGCAAGCCTGGCTACTACGCTGTGCGCCCAGGCGACACGATCCGCCGTATCGGCAATGAAACCGGCCAGCGCTGGCAGGACATCGTTCGCTGGAACAACATCGATAACCCGGACCTGATCGAAGTCGGCCAGGTGCTGCGCGTGATTCCGCCAGTTGGTTCGGGAACGGCTGTTGCGGCCGCGCCCGCGACGCCGCCTGCCACTTCTTCCGAAGGTGCGGTCACGAAGCCTGTGACGCCGCAGCCTGCGGTGGTGCCCACGACGCCTGCCAGCGGTGCGAGCAAACCACCGGCTCCGGTTACGGCTTCCCCGGCCAGTCCTGGCAGCGGCAACTCGGGTGATGAAGACCTCGGCTGGATCTGGCCCGCCAGCGGTTCGCTGATCGCAGGTTTCGACGAAGCCAAGAACAAGGGCTACGACATCAGCGGCAAGGCGGGCGACCCCGTGCTGGCCGCCGCCGACGGTCGTGTGGTCTATGCGGGTGCAGGTCTGCGCGGCTATGGCAACCTGATCATCCTGAAGCACAACAACACCTACCTCACGGCGTATGCGCACAACCAGACGCTGCTCGTGAAGGAAGACCAGTCGGTTCAGAAGGGCCAGAAGATCGCCGAGATGGGCAACAGCGATGCTGATCGCGTGAAGCTGCATTTCGAGATTCGCCGCCAGGGCAAGCCCGTCGATCCTTCGCGCTACCTGCCCGGCCGGTGATGCCATGGCTGCCTCCCGCCCCCGCCGCACGCTGTTGCCTGTGCGCGGGTCGGCGGGCAGGGGCAGCAGCCCATCTTCCAGCAAGGGTCAGCGCGAGCTCACCAGCGAGAGCGCTGGTCCCCGAGAAGAAGGCGTAGATCCATCGTCGACAGACACCGCGCTGCCCAATGGCGTCGCGAGCGAACTGATTGGCGGCGAGGGCGCGGATGCACTGACCATCTACCTGCGCCAGGTCCGGCGCACCGAGCTCTTCACGCCCGCGCAGGAATACCAGACTGCATGCGCCGCGCGGGCTGGCGACTTCGCCGCGCGCCAATCGATGATCGAGCACAACCTCCGGCTCGTGGTCAACATCGCCAAGAGCTACCTGGGCCGGGGCGTGCCGCTGTCCGACCTCATCGAGGAGGGCAATCTTGGCCTGATGCACGCCATCACCAAGTTCGAGCCTGAACGCGGCTTTCGCTTTTCCACGTATGCGACCTGGTGGATCCGCCAGTCCGTCGAGCGCGCTGTCATGACGCAGGCGCGTGCGATCCGGCTGCCGGTGCATGTGGTGCGCGAACTGCAGCAAGTTCTGAGGGCTCGCCGCACCCTCGAAGGCGACGCCGAATTCCTTGCGCACCGGCCCGACGGCGTGCGCGTGGAAGACATTGCCGCGCTGCTGGGCCGCGAGGTGCAGGCGGTGGCCGACCTGCTGGCCCTGTCCGAGGCCCCGCGCTCGCTGGATGCGGGCGATGCCCGGGGAGACGAGGGCTTCACGCTGGCCGATACCGTGGCTTCTGAAGACGAGCAGAGTAGTCCGACTGGCGTGGCGCACACGCACGAGGTGGAGCGCCTGCTCGACCAATGGGTGCACGCCCTCGATGCGCGCGAACGCGAGGTGCTGGAGGGGCGCTATGGCCTGCACGACCGCGAGCCCGAAACGCTGGAGGTGCTGAGCGTGCGCCTCGGCCTCACGCGCGAGCGTGTACGGCAGATCCAGAACGAGGCGCTGGCCAAGATGCGCCGCCAACTGGCCCGTTCGGGCGTGGGCCGCGACGCGCTGTTCTAGGGGGGCCGGCCACGCTGAGACAATCGGGGGATGACGGAATCCATCGAAGAAAAGAAAGTCCCCACGAATCCCGGCGAAGAATGGCTGCAGGTCGAGTCTCTTGACCTCGATGCGCAGGGCGTGGCGCACAAGGCCGACGGCATGGTCGTGTTCATCGAAGGCGCATTGCCTTTCGAGGAAGTGCAGTTCAATGTCCATCGCCGCAAGAACAACTGGGAGCAGGGCACGGTCACGACCATCCGCCGCGAATCGTCGCAGCGGGTGCGCCCGGGCTGCCCGCATTTCGGCCTGCACACGGGTGCCTGCGGCGGTTGCAAGATGCAGCACCTGGACGCAGCCGCCCAGGTGGCCGTGAAGCAGCGCGCACTGGAAGACAACCTGTGGCACCTCGGCAAGGTCAAACCCGACAACCTGCTGCGGCCGCTCGAAGGGCCGGCCTGGCACTACCGCTACCGTGCGCGTCTTTCGGTGCGCCATGTGGTCAAGAAGGGCACGGTGCTGATCGGTTTTCACGAGCGCAAGAGCCGCTACCTGGCCGACATGCAGGTGTGCCCGGTGCTGCCGAAGCAGGTCAGCGAGATGCTGATGCCGCTGCGCGCGTTGATCGGCTCGATGGATGCGCGCGAGACATGCCCGCAGATCGAATTGGCCTGCGGTGACGCACCCGATTCCACGCGGCTCGGCACGATCGCTTTGGTGCTGCGTCACCTCGAGCCGCTCTCGCGTGCGGACATCGATCGGTTGAAGGCCTTTGCCGCGGGCAACGAAGGCGTCCAGTGGTGGCTACAAGCCAAGGGGCCGGAAACCGTGAAGCTGCTGGAAGAGGGCGGCACGCCACTGGCGTATCGGTTGCCGGAGTTCGGCGTCACGATGCCCTTCAAGCCCACCGATTTCACGCAGGTCAATCCGCACATCAATCGGGCGCTGGTGGGCAAGGCGCTGCGCCTGCTCGACGTGCAGTCGGACGAGCGCGTGATCGACTGGTTCTGCGGCCTCGGCAACTTCACCCTGCCGCTGGCGAGCAAGGCGCGCGAGGTGCTGGGCATCGAGGGCAGCGACACGCTGGTGGCGCGCGCGACCGACAACTTCAAGAGAAACCAGCCTGCAACGTCGGCCCGCCGTGCGTTGTCGCCTGCAACCTTCGTGGCGCGCAATCTGTTCGACATGACGCCGGCGATGCTGGTGGCAGATGGCAGCGCCGACAAGTGGCTGGTCGATCCGCCGCGCGAAGGCGCATTCGCGCTGGCCAAGGCCATGGCCGACCTACACCAGCAGCCCGAGTTGCGCACCGATGGCTGGACGCCGCCCAAGCGCATCGTGTACGTGAGCTGCAATCCGTCGACGCTCGCGCGCGACGCCGGCTTGCTGGTGCACCAGGCGGGCTACCGCTGCACATTCGCGGGGGTGGTCAACATGTTTCCGCACACCGCGCACGTCGAGTCGATAGCGGTCTTCGAGCTGGAATGAAAAAGGGCCCCTCGGGGCCCTTTGTTCTGGTGAGCGCGATTCGCTCGCTTGTTCGTTCGTTCAGTCGCGCTCGCCGCCGAAGATGCCCAGCAGCGCCAGCAGACTCTGGAACACGTTGAACAGGTCGAGGTACAGCGCGAGCGTGGCGCTGATGTAGTTGGTTTCGCCGCCGTCCATGATCTGCTTCAGGTCATAGAGCATGTAGGCCGAGAAGATGCCGATGGCAGCCACCGAGATGACCAGCATGCCCGTGGTCGAACCAACGAACACGTTGATGATGGCGCCGAACATCAGCACCAGCGCGCCGACGAACAGGAACTTGCCCATGCCTGACAGGTCGCGCTTGATGACCGTGGCCAGCGAGGCCATCACGAGGAACACGCCGGCGGTGCCGCCGAAGGCCGTCATGATGAGTTCCGAGCCATTCTTGAAGCCGAGCACCATCGCGATCAGGCGCGACAGCATCAGGCCCATGAAGAAGGTGAAGGCCAGCAGCACCGGCACGCCGGCGGCGGAGTTCTTGGTCTTCTCGATGGCGAACATGAAGCCGAAGGCGCCGCCAAGGAAGACGATGAGGCCCAGGCCACCGGTGAGCGAGCGGGTGATGCCGGTGCTCACGCCGACCCAGGCGCCCAGAACGGTGGGCAGCATGCTCAGTGCAAGCAGCCAGTAGGTGTTGCGCAGCACGCGCTGGCGTTCAGCCTGCGCCAGCGGCTGGCCGTAGCCTGTTGAAGTATCTAGGGTGGTAACGCGGTCGTTCATGGCCGGAGCTCCTGTGATTGCTGCAATGACGCAGTTGGGCGCATTCTAGGGGGCTGCAAGAGGAGGTGTCGCAAAGACCGTATGCGGGGTGTTCTCAAGCCCTGAAGACACCCCTGGCAGCATGGCCGTTATGCTGTCGGGTTTTCACGCAAACTGAGCTCATCATGAAGACCAAATCTTTCCTCGAACTCGCCGACGTCAAGGCCGTTGCCGCAGCGGCTGAAGCCGAGGCCCTGAAGAACAACTGGGCGGTGACGATCGCGATCTCGGACGACGCCGGCAACCTGCTCTGGCTGCAGCGTTTGGACGGCGCCGCGGCGCTGTCTTCGCACATCGCTCCTGCCAAGGCGCACACGGCAGCCATGGGCCGGCGCGAAAGCAAGGTCTACGAAGACATCATCAACGGCGGCCGCACGGCGTTCCTGACGGCTCCCGAAGTGCAGGGCTTGCTCGAAGGCGGCGTGCCGATCGTCAAGGACGGCCAGGTGATCGGCGCTGTTGGCGTGAGCGGCGTGAAGTCGAATGAAGATGCCCAGATTGCCAAGGCGGGCATTGCGGCTCTCGGCCTCTGAGTTTTTCTTCCGCACAAAGCAAAACGCCGACTTCGAGGTCGGCGTTTTCTTTTGGGCTGCTTCAGCGTGAAAAAAAGCTTGGCTAGTCGGCGAACCGTTGGCTAGCAAAAAACGACCCTTCGGAGATGAATCTCCTTGAGTCGCCCCACGATGAAACTTGCGCGAAGGGCGGGCTGGACGACTTACTTGGTCAGGATCAGCTTGCCGAGTTTGGTGGCTTGAAGCCGGTAGAGGGAACCGTTGTGCATGATGCCCACGGTCTTGCTTCCTTTCAGAAGCTCCGTGCTTTCAACCATCGGCACCGGACGCGTTGCCTGGATGGACGCATGGCCGCCACCCGACTGGTCGAGCGAAGGATGGTTCAGGACAGAAAAGGCATTCGGTGTGGCTGGCATCTGGAGTTCCCTTATCGAAGCGATGAGTGAATGATAATGATTCGCAATAAAAAGTCAATCGTCGCGATCAACTTTTTTTGGCTTGCGATTTCAGATCACTTCGCTTCAGGCTCCGTGATGAAGCCGATCTTGCGCACACCGGCTTCACGGGCTTCCGACATCGCCTTGGCCACGCGCTCGTAACGCACGGCCTTGTCGCCGCGGATGTGCAGCTCGGGCTGCGGTTCCTTGGCGGCTTCGGCGGCGAGGCGGTTGGGCAACTCGCTGTCGTCGATCTTCTGTTCGTTCCAGTAGTAGGAACCGTCAGCCGTGACGCTGAACAGGATGTTCTGCGGTTTGGGCTGCTCTGGCTCGCTGGAAGCGCGCGGCAGGTCGATGTTGACTGCGTGCTTCATCACCGGCACGGTGATGATGAAGATGATGAGGAGCACCAGCATGACGTCGACCAGCGGCGTCATGTTGATCTCGTTCATCACCTCATCGGGTTCGTCTTGCGTTCCGAAGGCCATGATGCTCAGCCCTTCTTGAGCGGAACCACGACCGCATCGCCGCTGCCGCTCTGGACGCGGGCGCCGGTCACGAAGTAGGCGTGCAGGTCGTGGGCGAAGGCGTTGAGCTTGGTCAGCACGAACTTGTTGCCGCGCACCAGTGCGTTGTAGCCCAGCACCGCGGGAATGGCCACGGCAAGGCCGAGCGCCGTCATGATCAACGCTTCACCGATCGGGCCAGCCACCTTGTCAATGGTCGCCTGGCCGGCCGAGCTGATGCTCATGAGCGCGTGATAAATACCCCAGACAGTGCCGAACAGGCCGATGAACGGTGCGGTGGAGCCGACCGAAGCCAGGATCGCGAGGCCGGTCTGCAGTCGGGCGGTGAAGGCGTCGATGCCATTGCGCAGTGCGCGCGTGATCCAGTCGCTCACGTCGAGCGCATCGTGCAGATGGGCCTTGGTGTTGCGGTGGTGAGCAGCCGCCTCGCGGCCTTCGAGGGCCAGCGCGCGGAAGGGGTTGCTGTCGTCCTTGCCCAGTTTGTTCAGCGCGGTGGCGAAGTCTTCGCTGTGCCAGAAGTCCTGCGAATGCTTGGCAAGGCGCTTGTAGCGGACGACATCGAGTGCCTTGACGATGATCACGATCCACGACGCGAGCGACATGCCGACCAGCAGCACCGCCACGGCCTTGGTGACGAAATCGCCCTGATTCCAGACGTTCATCAAGCCAAATTGGGAATCCATACGAAGTTGCTCCAGAGAAAAATTAGTTCAGGACGTAATTGACGGGGGCGTCATAGGACATGGCCTGCACCACGCCGTTGACCTTGCCGGGCACAAACCGGCATTTCATGATGTATTCCACGGCCGCCTCGTCGAGGCGATCGAAGCCGCTGGATTTCTTGACCTCGGCGCTCTTGGGCAGACCGTCGACACCGACGAGCACTCGCACGATCACCTTGCCCTGTTCGCCGAGCCGTTTGCTCATGGCGGGGTAGGTGGCTTTCGGGTTTTGAAGATAGTCGGCGTTGCTCGATGGCAGCTGCACGGCCGGCGGAGCCGGGGGTGCAGGTGGCGGTGCGGGCGGCGCCGGTGGAGCGGGAGGTGCCGGCGGCGTTGCCGGTGGGGGTGGTTCCGTGACGCCGACGGGCGCCATGGGCGCCGGCGTGGGCTTTGGCTCGCGAATGGCCTGGGGCCGCGGCGGAGGCGGCGCCTTGGTCACCTTGGGTTGGGGCGGCGGGGGAGGCGGCGGAGGCGGGTCCGCCTTCGGCTTCGGTGGCTCGACGAACTGGCTCAGTATCTCGACGGGAATCACCACTTCGGCGGCGCGGCGCAGTAATCCGCTTTGAAGCGCCCAGAGCGCGGCCGCGTGAAACAGGATGACACCGCCGGCAATGACGACATTGCGCGAAAGGCCAAGGACGGATGGGGGGGGAGCAAAGCGGTCAGACACGATCAACCATTCGAATGCGGGCACCGCGAAAGGTGCCCCGATTGCAGCAAAACCGCTACGAAGACGCCACGCGCGCTACTTGCGAAAGATCCACCAGACCGAACCTGCGACCAGAATCAGGCTGCCGCCGAGTGCCGAGACGAGTTCCATGCCTTGCTTTCCTTGATGGAGTTGGCAAGCTGGATCGCTCTCGGACCCGAATCGCAATTCAGCGCGGCGACCGGATGCGAAGCGCTGCACTGCGCGACGATATCGCGCGCACAACCTTCACATTGACCACACTGGGTGGCCACGCCAAGTTCGAATTGCACTTCGTCAAAAGTCATGCCGGCCCGCACGTGGCGTGCGATTTCTCGGTCGGAGACTCGGCGGCAGACGCAAACGATCATGGCTGTGAAAGCGGCAGTTGGCTGGCTGTTGGATGTGGTCGATTATAAATAAGAATCCATCGCATTTGCAATAACTATGTGTTACTGATTCATGCAACATCTTGTTCCCCCGGAATCAGACCTCCGACCAGAGCCGCAGCAGGTTGTGATAGTGCCCGGTCAGCGCCACCGTTTCCTCGCATTCGCCGAGGCGCGCGCGCAGTTTCTGGATGTTCTGGTCGAGCTCGAACAGCATGCTGCGCTGCTGATCGTTTCGCACCATGCTCTGCAGCCAGAAAAATGAGCAGATCCGCGCTCCCCGGGTCACAGGGTGAACGCGATGCAGGCTGCTGGCCGGGTAGAGGATGAGATCGCCGGCCGGCAGCTTCACTTCGTGCGAGCCGTAGGTGTCGATCACCTCCAGTTCGCCGCCCTCGTAGTCTTCGGGGTCGCACAGGAAGAGGGTGCACGACAGGTCAGTGCGCAGTTGTTGACCACTGCCGGGCAGAGCACGGACCGCACCGTCGACATGAACGCCGTAATGCTCGCCCCCCTCGTAGCGATTGAACAGCGGCGGCACGAAGCGCGACGGAAGCGCTGCCGAGAAAAAGAGCGAGTGCCGGGCCAGCGCGGCCAGCACGATGTTGCCCAGCTCCCGGCCGACGGCCGACTGTTCCGGCAACTGGCGATTGCGCTTGACCTGCGCGCCTTGTGCGCCGACCGTCTCGCGCCCGTCGGTCCATTGCGTGGCATCGAGTGCGGTGCGCATTTCACGCACCTGGTCAGGGCTCAGCACTTCGGGCACATGCAGCATCATTTTCAGGAACTCCGCAATGAGAAAAGCCCCGGCGCGGGCCGGGGCTCGAGTTTCGCACCGCACCGGGCAAGCCCGGCGCGCGCAAGGACCGTCAGAACGCGAAGTTCGCGGTGATCTTGGCCGAGCGCGGCGTGCCCGGCGTGTAGCGGTAGCCGCTCTTGTTGATGGCCGCCACGTAGTCCTTGTCGAACAGGTTGTACAGGTTCAGCTGGATGTCGATGTTCTTGTTGATGCGATAGGAGGCCATCGCATCGAACACCCAGTACGAATCGACGTACGCCGGCGTTCCCACCGCACCGTCGGTGCCGCGCTGCAGCTTGCCGTTGTAGCGGGCGCCGCCGCCGACAGTCAGGCCGAACGGGAACTGGTAGGTGGTCCAGAGCGTGAAGGCCTTCTTCGGCGTGTAGGCGAGGGCGGTCGAGCCATCGGCCAGCACCGAGGGGCCGCTCGCCACACGGGTGTTCATGGTGGTGAAGCCCGAGCTCACGCCCCAGTTGTCGGTCAGCGCGCCTGATACGCCCAGCTCGACGCCCTGCACGCGCTTCTTGCCGGTCTGGAAGTACTGCTGCGAGACCGTGTCCTGCACGACTTCGTTGCTCACGTCGGTGCGGTACAGCGCCGCCGTCAGGGCCACGCGCTTGTTCATCACGTCCCACTTGGTGCCGACCTCGTAGGTCTTGGCCTTTTGCGGCAGGAAGTCGGTGCGCCCGGCGCTGTTGCCGGTACCGCTGGCGGCCAGCTGGAAGTTGGCGCCGCCCGGCGGCTGTGCGGCGGTGCCGTAGGCCGCGTAGACGCTGCTGTTCTCGGTGGGCTTGTAGACCAGGCCGATCTTGCCGGAGAGCAGGTTGTCCGACAGCTTCAGGTTGGTCGGCGTGATCGTCGAGGTCTGCGGGCCGTTGCCGGTGCGTGCCAGCGTCAGCGCGGTGGCGTTGTACGTGGTCGAGTAGTGGTCATAGCGCAGGCCGGCGGTCAACTGCCATTGCTCGTTGAACTTGAGCGTGTCGAAGGCGTAGAGGCCGATGGTGTCGGTGCTGCCGTCCGAGCCGGTGCCGTTGGCAATGCGGTTGTAGCCGCTCACGTACGGGTTCGGGTTGTACAGGTTGGCGGCTGGCCACGAACCGGCTGCTGCCAGCGTGGTGCCTACGCTGGGGTAGCCCGCAGCGTAGTAGTTGTTGGCGGTCTGCTTCTCGCGGATGAATTCGAGGCCGCCGTTGAACGAGTGGCTGATGCTGCCGGTGTTGAACTTGGCCGACACGCTCGTCTGGTTGGTGAAGATCGTGTTTTCCTGGTCCTTGTTGGTGGGCAGGCTGCGCGTGACGGTCCAGCTGGCGGGAATCGTGGGGATCACCGTGTTGAGGAAGCCCGCGTTCGCGGCCGGCAGTTGGCCGACACCGGTTGCCGACGCCGTGAGGCCGCCGCCCATGAACGACGTCAGCATGTAGTCCTGCGAGGTCTTGCCGTAGCGCGTGGTGTTGCGGATGGTGATGTCGGGCGTCAGGTCGTGCTCGATGCGCGCGGTGAACATGTCCGCGGTCACATTGTCGAAGTCCGAGCTGGTGCCGTAGAAGTTGCTCGAATCCACGCGCGCGGCGGTGTTCAGGTAGGTGCGGCGCGCCAGGCCGCGCGTGATCGCGGTGGCGTCAGGCGTGCTGTAGCCCGGCAGGCCGATGGTGGGCACACCGCCATCGGGAATGTTGTTCTGCTTGACGTGCAGGTAGTCGAGGAAGATACGCGTCGGGCTGTTCAGGCCGAGGGCCAGCGACGGGGCGATCGCCGTGCGCTTGTTCTTGACGAAATCGCGGCCGGCCACGCCGCCGTCTTCGGTTACTGCATTCAGGCGGAACGCCGCGCCGATGCCGTTGGCGCTGCTGAGCGACTTGTTCCAGTCGACGCTGCCGCGCTTGAAGTCGGCGCTGCCGAAGCTGAGCGAACCAAGGAAGCTGTCTTCGAGCTTCGGCTTCTTGGTGACGAGGTTGATGTAGCCGGTGGGCGAGGTGCGGCCCACGTCGGTGCCCGACGGGCCCTTCACGACCTCGATCTGTTCGATGTTGAACACGTCGCGCGACACCGAGCCCAGGTCGCGGATGCCGTCGACGAAGATCGCGCTCGAGCTGTCGAAGCCCCGCATGAAGACGGCGTCGCCAGTGTTGGTGTTGCCGTTTTCCCCGAGGAAGAAGGTGCCCACGCCGGGCGTGTTGCGCAGCGCCTCGGTCAGGGTGGTCGCGCCCTGGTCGCGAATGATCTGTTCCTTGATGACCTGGATGGTCTGGGGCGTGTTCACCAGAGGAGCCGTGAACTTGGGGTTCGACGAGTTGTCGGTCTTGTAGTCGGCGGCGGTGGAGTCCTGAACGCGGACTTCAGGCAGTGCGCCACCCGATTGGGCGAGAGCGGCTGGGGCCGCAATGGCCATCAGCGTGGCGGCGGCAGCGCCTGAGAGGTGTGGAACGGCGCGCGAAACGGTGTGTTTGCGGCTCTTGATGTAGGCCATGAAGTTCTTCTCCGAAAAGGGCGGCAGCAGGACTCGACTGGCGATGTCCTGGCGGCCTGCGTTTTCTGGAGAAGCGAGGGCGGACTGGCTGGGTGAGTCGACTTACAAAGCGTTTGTAAATCGCTGCGAATGATATTGTTTCTCAATACGCCGAAGCGCAGATGGAGCACTTTCTAATCCGAAAGTTTTGCTTTCTGTTGCTATCGCGCAACTGAAGCAAGCGTGCGAGCCTCAATAGACGTCGCGGCGATAGCGCCCGCTGGCCGTCAGCTCACTCATCAATGCCTCGCCTGTAACCTGCCGCAACGCGGCGTCCACGCCCGACGCCATGCCTTGCAAGCTTCCGCAGACATAGACGGCCGCGCCGTCGTGCAGCCACCGCAGCAAGGCGTCGGCCGACTGCAGCAGCCGGTGCTGGACATAGAAGCGCTCCGCTTGATCGCGCGAGAACACCATGTCGAGCCGCTGCAGCACGCCGTTGGTCTGCCAGGTTTCGATTTCTTCGCGGTAAAGGAAGTCGTGGGCGGCTTGGCGTTCGCCGAACACCAGCCAGTTGTCGTGCCTGCCCGCGGCGGCACGGGCCCGCAGGTGGGCGCGCAGACCGGCCAGGCCGGTGCCGTTGCCGATGAGGATCAGCGGCCGCGTTTCGTTGCCATCCAGGCGGAACCCTCGATGAGGCCGCAGCCGCAAGGCCACCGTGTCGCCGATGCTGAGGGTGGACGTGAGCAGCCCCGACGCAGCACCAAGCGTCCCGTCGGGATGCTGCTCCTGCCGGACGAGCAATTGCAGTTCGCCGTCGGCATGCACGGATGAGATCGAATAGTCGCGCGGGCGGGCCGGATCGCTCGCCACCGCCACCTGCGCCAGGTCGCCCGAAACCCAATGCGGCATCGCACCGGCCTGCGGCACAAGTCCGAGGTGGAAGACAGGTGCGCCCGCACTGCCTTGATTGAGCCGCTCGCGTGCAATGAGCCGCCACTGCGTGAAGCTGGCAGTCGTCGCGCTGTCGTCGGTCGCCGGCGTATCGCCCCATTGCGCCTGCCATGCGGCCAATGCAGCAGGGTCGCTGTTGTCGACCTCGATGCGATCGAACTCGCGCTTGGCGCCCGTCGCAAGCAGCCACTCGTCGAGCGCGCGGCCGAAGCCGCAGAAGTTGGCGTACTGGCGGTCGCCCAGCGCCAGAACGGCATAGCGCAGCGAAGGCAGCTTGGGTGGCGAATCCATCATCACGCGTTCGGCGAACACGCTGGCGCCATCAGGTGCGTCGCCTTCGCCGTAGGTGCTTGCGATGAAGAGTGCACGCCGCGCGGCGGCAAGCGTTGGGGCATCGAGCGTGTTCAGCTCCATCACGCGAGCCGGCATGCCTGCGGCGCTCAGTTGCCGCGCGGTCTGCCAGGCGATGGCTTCGGCCTGTCCGGTCTGGCTGGCGAACAGCACGAGAACGGGGGGCTCGTCGCCGCTCCCTGAGAGCGCCACGGCGTCGCGTGCGGCAGCGGCTTGACGCCTGCGCTCGCGCATGTAGATCGACGCACAAAGCGCCGCATACGCCACCACGGTGGAACCCGCACCCAGCGCGCGCAAGGTGAGGTCGGTCATGCCCGGGCCGGTGCGGGCCACGCGCGCGTGGCCTTTGCCGCAGGCGATGCGTCGCCATGGCTCACGAACAGCGCGGCAACGTCGTGCTGCTGCGCAAAGTCGAATCCTTCGTCCGGGCCCAGCACCGTCAGCACGGTGGCCAGCGCGTCGGCCTGCATGCATTCCGCGTGCAGCACGGTGACGCTGGCCAGCGCATGTGCGACAGGCTCGCCCGTGCGCGGATCGATGGTGTGCGACCAGTGGCGCCCTTCGTGCGAGCGCCGATGCCAGCGGTCGCCCGAAGTGGCGATGGTCATGTCGGCGAGCGCAACGCGCCGCGCCTTGGTCGGGTCGCCGTCGACGAGCACTTGCCAGGGCTGCCCACCGGGACGTTGCCCGGTGCCTCGCAACTCTCCGCCGACTTCAAAGAGAAGGTCGACAAGGCCAAGTGCGCGCAGCGCCTCGACGCCGTGGTCGACCGCGAAGCCCTTGGCAATGCCCGAAAGGTCGAGCGCGACGCCGCCCGGTTGCAGCAGCGAGCCATCGACCGAATCGAAGGCCAGCCGCGACCAGCCGACGCGCGCACGCGCATCGGCCAGGGCCTTTGCAGCAGGTAGGCCGCCTTCACGCGCTTCGGGGCCGAAGCCCCAGCAAGCGACGAGCGGACCGACCGTCGGATCGATCGCACCACCGCTGGCTGCTGCCCATCGCGCAGCACAGCGCATCACCTCGGCGAACTCCGCGGGCAGCACGTGCAGCGACCCGGCCGGCGCCCGGTTGAACCGGCTGATGTCCGAGTCCGGCTCCCAGTGGCTCATCTGCGCGATCACGCGGCCAAGCGCCGACTCGACGGCCGCGCGCACCTGCGCCAGCGGCAGCATCCGCGGATTGTCGAAGCGCAGCGACCAGGTGGTGCCCATGGTCTGTCCGCCCAACTGCTGCAGGGTCGCGGGATCGGCAGGGCGCGGTACGGCCGCGTTGGCGTAGCCGCCAGCGCGCCAGGTGCTGAACGAAATGCCCAAGGTGGCTTGCTGCGTCAGGGCATCACTTCAAGGGTGGCCGCGTAGTTCAGGCGGCGTTCCTTGGCTTGCGGCACCGTGGTCTTGTTGTCCTTGGTGCTGGCGTCGAGCCAGTACATGCCGGCGGCTGGCCAGGTCACGCTGAACTGGCCCTTGTCGTCGGTCTTGAGCTTGATTTCTTCGAGCTTGTCGCGGTACTGGGTGTTGCCTGCCGTCACCGTCACTTCGAGGCCTTTGGCGGGCTGGCCGTCGAGGTTCAGCGTGAAGGTGGCCTTCTCGCCCTTGACCAGGTCGGTCGGGCTGCCGGTGGCGATCAGCTCCAGCCCCTGGCCGGTCGGCTTGAGCACCGAAGGCTTGCCGACCGTCACGAAGGTCTCGATGCGGCCGGACGATTGGGTGACCGTCACGTCCTGCGCATCGGCCGGGATTTCCTTGCCGATGGTCTCGGCCGTGCCGCGCGCGCGCTTGGTCTGGCCCGTAGCCTTGTCCTTCCAGCTCGCGAAGGCGCCGGCATTGATCACGGCGATGCGATAGGTGCCCGATTGCGCCAGGCTCACGTCGAACACGTTGCGCAGCTTGAGCTTGGCCTCGGTCTCGGGCTTGATGGTGCTGCCGTCGGGCGCGGTGATCTGCAGGCCGTCGAGTCGCAGCGGTGCGTGGTTGGCAACGAACAAGTCGTTCGACACCGCGGCATCGACGCTCACGGTGTCGGCCTTGGAGAACACGGTGGAAGAGGGCAGCAGCCAGGCGTTGTGCGCCTGGGCGAGCGAAGCGGCGGCTGACAGGGCAATGGCGATGGAGGCAGCGCGCAGGTTGAAATGGGTCATGGCAGTTCCTTGATGTGACGGGCTGGCGGTGAAAGGGGCTGTGCGGCGCAAGTCAGGGCTTGAGTTCGAGCTTGATCTCGCCGAGCTCTTCCTTGCCAGTGGCAGTTGGCTGCGCGGCTGCCGTCGGCGGCCACTGGAAGGGAATGCTCACGACCTCGCGGCCACCGACTTCGCGCGCGGCTTCCACCACGAGCTTGTAGGCGCCCGGCGCGAGCTTGGGCATGGGCGCCGTGCCTTCGGTGAAGCTCAGCTGGTGCTTGCCGGCGGGCTTGGTGGCGCCCGTCACGCCGTCGACCGGCACCGCGAGTTCGCGGCCGCCGCGGCGCCACCACTGGCGCATGTCCTTCAACCATTTCGTGCCTTCGCCCTCGGGGTTGTTGGTCTTGGTGCGCACGTCGTACCAGACGGCCAGCGTGCCGGCGACGGTGTTGTCGGCGCGCTCGATCCAGGTTGCCACGTAGGGGCGGTGGTACTCGGAGACATTCAGCCGGGGTATCTCGATGTTGACGGCCAGTCCCGACGCGAAGGCCGGGGCTGCGAACAGCGCCGACATGGCCAGCGGCGCGAGTGAATAGCGAACGTGCACGGGAAACCTCTTTTCCTGGATCGACGATTGATGAATGAATCAGTGAATGAACAGCAGCGCGAGCAGCACCGGCACGGCGAGCCCCATGCCCACCATCGGCCAGGTGAACGGCCGGTTGCCTGCGTGCATCTTGAGAATGAACAGGCCGGTGATCGAGAAGACTAGGGCGGCGCCCGCGAAGATGTCTATGAACCAGCTCCACGCGGCGCCGGTGTTGCGGCCCTTGTGGAGGTCGTTGAAGTAGGAGAGCCAGCCGCGGTCGGTGCGCTCGTATTCGATTTCGCCGTCGGCCAGGCTCAGGCGCAGCCAGGCGTCGCCGCCGGGGCGGGGGAGCGACAGATAGATTTCGTCGTCCGACCACTCGGCCTCGCGGCCGGCGGTGCCGACGTCCCAGTGCGTCTGCACCCAGGTCTGGAGTTCGGTGGGCAAGGGCGCTTTCCCCTTGCTGGCCTTGGCGGCGGGCAACTGCTTTTCGAGTTGCGCGCGAAGGGCTTCGTCGATCGAACCGCTCAATTTCGTGACGGCCGGCTTGGCCTCGATCTGTCCCGCGTGGTTGAGCGTGAAGCCCGTGACGCTGAACAGGATCATGCCGATGAGGCAAATGGCCGAACTCACCCAATGCCATTCGTGCAGGGTCTTGAGCCAGTAGGCACGGCGGCGGTTGTCGGGGCGGGTGGCAGTCATCGAAGGCGCGGATTTTATCCGTGCAAATGAGAATGACTGTTATTCGTGCAGGGTTAAGTTACGTAAAGCAATGAAAAACGGGACCGAAGTCCCGTTGATTGGCTGGTGCGAGAACTTCGCCTTACTCGAGTTCGCCCATCTGCGATTGCAGGTAGTTCTGCACCCCGACCTTGTCGATCAGGTCGATCTGGGTTTCGAGAAAGTCGATGTGCTCTTCGGTGTCGTCCAGGATCTCTTGCAGCAGATCGCGCGAGACATAGTCGCGCACCGATTCGCAATGCGCGATGCCGTCCTTGATGGTGGCCTGCGCGCCGGTTTCTGCACCGAGGTCGCAGCGCAGCAGTTCGGGCACGTCTTCGCCGATGTTCAGCTTGCCCAGGTCCTGCAGGTTCGGCAGGCCGTCGAGCATGAAGATGCGGTCCATCAGCTTGTCGGCGTGCTTCATTTCGCCGATCGATTCCTCGTATTCCTTCTTCGCCAGCTTGTCCAGACCCCAGTGCTTGAGCATGCGGTAGTGGAGGAAGTACTGGTTGATCGCGGTGAGCTCGTTCTTGAGCTGCGCCTGCAGATGTTCGATGACCTTGGGGTCGCCCTTCATGGTTTTTCCTTGTTCTGAAAGCAGCGATTGTCAGAGGGGCGCAGTGGCACTTGCAAGCAATCCCATGCTGCGCCGGTCTGCATGCGTGTGATGGTGATACACGTTCGTATTGCGGCCTCGAAAAGGAGGCTCCAGGCTCATCGTGAACATAGCGACTTGCAATACTTTTGATAGATATCAACTATCAAAATATCTTGATTGGTAGTTATACTGATGCTTCGCCCTTTTCATCAGTCACCACCACTAGGAACCAGCATGTCCCTGATCAATACCGAAATCATTCCCTTCAAGGCCACCGCGTATCACAACGGCAAGTTCGTGCCCGTCAGCAACGACAACTTCAAGGGCAAATGGTCGGTCGTGGTGTTCTACCCGGCGGACTTTACGTTCGTGTGTCCCACGGAACTCGGCGACCTGGCCGACCACTACGCTGAATTCCAGAAGCTCGGCGTCGAGGTGTATGGCGTGTCGACCGACACCCACTTCACCCACAAGGCCTGGCACGACACCTCGGACACCATCGGCAAGGTCCAGTACCCGCTGATCGGCGACCCGAGCCAGCAACTGGCCCGCGCCTTCCAGGTGCTGATCGAAGAAGGCGAAGACGCAGGCCTGGCCTACCGCGGCACCTTCGTGATCGACCCCGAAGGCAAGATCAAGACCATCGAAGTGCACGACAACGGCATCGGCCGTGACGCTGCCGAACTGCTGCGCCGCGTGAAGGCTGCCCAGTACGTCGCCGCACACCCCGGTGAAGTCTGCCCCGCCAAGTGGACCGAAGGCGCCGAGACGCTGAAGCCCTCGTTCGACCTCGTCGGCAAGATCTAAGCGCCTGCGTGCGAAGCCCGGGCGCTCACGAGGCCCCGGGCTTTTTTGTCCCCAGTTGATAGTTTTCAGTTATCGAAAGAGAGTCCCTCATGCTCGACGCAAGCACCAAAGCCCAATTGAAGAGTTACCTCGAACGCGCCACGCAGCCGATCGAGATCGTCGCCTCGCTCGACGACAGCAAGGCCTCGGGCGAAATGCTGTCGCTGCTGAAGGACGTTGCCGAATCGTCCCCGCTGGTCAAGCTGACCGAAAGCCGCGACGACAACCATCGCAAGCCCTCGTTCTCGGTCAACCGCCCGAGCGAAAACCACGGCCCGCGCTTTGCCGGCCTGCCGATGGGCCATGAATTCACGTCGCTGATCCTTGCGTTGCTGCAGATCGGCGGCTATCCCCCCAAGGTCGAGCAGGCAGTGCTCGACCAGATCAAGGCGCTCGACGGCGACTTCGAGTTCGAGATCTACGTCTCGCTCACCTGCCACAACTGCCCCGACGTGGTCCAGGCGCTGAACCTGATGGCGGTGCAGAACCCGCGCATCCGCACCACGATGATCGAAGGCGGCACCTTCCAGGAAGAAGTGAAGGAACGCCAGATCATGGCTGTGCCCACCGTGTTCCTGAACGGCACCGAGTTCGGCCAGGGCCGCATGAGCCTGGAAGAGATTCTCGCCAAGATCGATACCAGCGGCGTCGAGCGCGAAGCGAAGAAGATCGCCGCCAAAGACCCGTTCGACGTGCTGATCGTCGGCGGCGGCCCTGCCGGCGCGGCAGCAGCGGTGTACGCAGCGCGCAAGGGCATCCGCACCGGCGTTGCCTCCGAGCGTTTCGGCGGCCAGGTGCTCGACACCATGGGCATCGAGAACTTCATCTCGATCAAGGAAACCGAAGGACCGAAGTTCGCGCACGCGCTCGAAGAGCATGTGCGCGACTACGAGGTCGACATCATGAATCTGCAGCGCGCTAAAGCGCTGGTGCCCGGCAGCGACCTCATCGAGGTGAAGCTGGAAAGCGGCGCGTCGCTCAAGAGCAAGTCGGTCATCATTTCGACCGGCGCACGCTGGCGCAACATCAACGTGCCCGGCGAGCACGAGTTCAAGAACAAGGGCGTGGCCTACTGCCCGCACTGCGACGGCCCACTGTTCAAGGGCAAGCGCGTCGCGGTGATCGGTGGCGGCAACTCGGGCGTCGAAGCGGCGATCGACCTGGCCGGCATCGTGGGCCACGTCACGCTGATCGAGTTCGACACGCAATTGCGCGCCGACGCCGTGCTGCAGCGCAAGCTCAGGAGCCTGAAGAACGTTGACGTGTTCACCAACGCACAGACCACCGAGATCACCGGCGACCAGAAGGTCAACGGCCTGGTCTACAAGGACCGCGCCACGGGCGAGCTGAAGAAGGTCGAGCTCGAAGGCGTGTTCATCCAGATCGGCCTCGTGCCCAACACCGACTGGCTCAAGGGCACGGTCGAGCTGTCGAAGCACGGCGAAATCATCGTCGACGCGCGCGGCCAGACCTCTGTGCCCGGTGTGTTCGCAGCGGGCGATGCCACCACGGTGCCGTTCAAGCAGATCATCATCGCGGCAGGCGACGGCGCGAAGGCGGCGCTCGGTGCGTTCGACCATCTGATCCGCACATCGGCCCCTGCATGAGTAAGCCTTAAGTTGTTTCAATGAGAATTGTTCTCATACAATAAAAGGCTTGGGCGACAGCCCTTCATTGCCAGCCAGGTCGTTCGCGCAGTCTTCTGCGCCTGAAGGTCCAGCAAGCAGTTCTTTAACTGTTTCTGGACCTTTTTCGTGGCCTCCAAACTCAACCGACGTCCCTCCCATCGCCTTGCCCTCCTGCCTTGCCTGATCGCCTCCGGGCTCGGTCTTTCGGCACCCTCGTGGGCCCAGCGCGTCGCGGCGCTCAATGAAGTGGTGGTGAGCGGTTCGCGCTCGGAGCAGGCGAGGGACGATCTTCCGGTGAGCACCGAGGTCATCAACCGCGACGACATCGAATCGAAGCAGATCACCGACATCCGCGACGCGGTGCGCGACCTGCCCAACGTGTCCGTCAAGCGCGCCCCCGCGCGCTTCGGCCTCGCGCAGGGCAGCACCGGCCGCGACAGCAATGCGGGCTTCAACATCCGTGGCCTCGACGGCAACCGCGTGCTGCTGCTGACGGACGGCATCCGCACGCCGCGCAGCTATGTCTTCAGCGCCAACGCGTTCGGGCGCGACTACTTCGACATCAGCCTTGTCGAGCGCATCGAGATCATCAAGGGGCCGGCCTCCGCGCTCTATGGCTCCGACGGCCTCGCGGGCCTGGTGAACTTCATCACGCGCGATCCGTCGTCCTACCTGCGCGACGGCAAGAGCTTCGGCGGCAGCGCCAGCATCGGCTACAGCGGCGACGACAACGGCACGCATGGTGGCGTCACGCTGGCGGGCAAGGCCAACGAAACGCTGCAGTGGCTCATCTCGGCCAACATGGGCCGCTCCGGCGCGCTGGAGAACATGGGCACCAACAACGCCGCCAACGTCGACCGCACCACGCCCAACCCCGAGCGCGACCGCAACAAGGCGCTGCTTGCCAAGGTCATCCTCACGCCCAATGCCGACCAGCGCCACGGCTTCACCTTCGAGCACATCGAGAAGACCAACCGCTACGATCTGCTCTCGGGCGTCGCCAAGCCGCCCTATGCGTCCACCTCGGTCGTCGGCCTCAACGCGAAGAACGACCTGCAGCGCGACCGCTTCACCTACGACGGCCGCCTGCGCCTGAACTCCGTCATGGCCGACAGCCTGCTCGCCGTGGTGAGCTACCAGAAGGCGAAGTCGCGCGAGTTCATCTACGAAGACCGCTTCACCGCAGCCGACCGCACGCGCGACGTCACCTACGACGAAAGCACCTGGCAGTTCGGCCTGCAGGCCGACAAGACCGTGCGCACGGGCGATTGGGCACAGAAGATCACCTACGGCTTCGACTACACGCGCACCAACGTCGAGAACCTGCAGACCGGCCTGGTACCCCCGGCCGGCGAGACCTTCCCGCTCAAGCGCTTTCCCGACACGCGCGAGACCTCGTCCGCGTTCTACGTGCAGGACGAATTCATCCACGACCGCTGGAGCATCACGCCGGGCATCCGCTTCGACCGCTTCTCGCTCGACGCGAAGCAGGCCGGCTTCGGCGCGCAGGCCGTGTCGCTCTCGGGCTCGGCCGTATCGCCCAAGCTCGGCGTGCTGTTCCGCGCAACGCCGCAATGGAGCGTGTACGGCAACTACGCCTCTGGCTTCAAGGCGCCCAACGCGTTCCAGGTCAACAACTTCTTCGAGAACGTGATCTCGGGCTACAGGACGATTCCCAACCCGAACCTCAAACCCGAGAAGAGCCAGAACATCGAGCTCGGCGTGCGCGGGCGCACTGGCGTGCTGAGCTTCGACGTGGCCGCGTTCACCGGTGACTACAAGGACCTGATCGAGAACGACCGCCAGGTCGGCGGCGTGTTCGGCTCGCGCACCAATCCGGCGACCTTCCAGTCGGTCAACATCGGGCGCGCGCGCATCAGCGGCTTCGAGATCAAGGGCGAACTCGACTTCACCGACAACGGCAACGGCTTCTCCGTGCCCTTCGCCTATGGCCAGACGCGCGGGCGCGACCGCACCAACAACCGGCCGCTCAACTCGATCGACCCGAGCAAGGCCAGCGTCGGCGTCAAGTACCAGGCGCCGGTGTGGAGCGTGCGCCTCGACGCCGTGAACCACGCACGCAAGAAGTGGTCGGACATCGACGGCACCGAGGTCACGACCGGCACCCAGTTCCGGACGCCCGCTGCCACCACCTTCGACCTGAGCGCACAGTGGCGCATCCGCAAGGACTTGCGCCTGAACGCGGCAATCGTCAACCTCACCAACAAGCGCTACTGGATGTGGAGCGATGTGCGCGGCCTGACCTCGACCTCGACGATCCGCGACGCCTACACCCAGCCGGGCCGCAGCTTCAACGTGTCGCTCGTGGCGGACTTCTGATCGCCGCACCCCGCTCTCACCACAACAAGGAAACCCGATGATCAACGCCCAAGACATCCGAGACCGATTCGCCGCATTGCGCGCCAAGGGCATGCGCCACAAGGACGCCGCTGCGGCCATGGGCCTGTCCGAAGGCGCGGCGGTGGCCGCGCACATGGACACGCACGACAAGGCCCTGCGCGCCACGCGACTGCACGGCCCGTGGGTCGAGCTGCTGCAGGCGCTGGATCTGTGCGGCCCCGTGCTGGCGCTCACGCGCAACGAGACCACGGTGCACGAGAAGACCGGTGTCTATGAAAAGGTGTCGGGCAGCGACGCGATGGGGCTCGCGCTGGGCGAGGCCATCGACCTGCGGCTGTTCTTCAGCCGCTGGCATGCGGGCTTCGCGGTGAGCGAGGCAGCGGCCAACCCGGGCGTGCTGCCGTCTCTGAGCCTGCAGTTCTTCAATGCGCAGGGCGTGGCCGTGCACAAGATCTTCGTGCGCGACGCCACCGACCGCGATGCCTTCCAGTCGGTCATCGACAGCTTCACCGCGCCGGACGAACCCGTGGTGTTTGCCGCGCCCGAAGACAAGGCAGTGCCGCGCGAAGACAGCGTCATCGACACGGCAGGCCTCGCCGAAGCCTGGCGCGGCATGCAGGACACGCACGAGTTCTTCGGCCTGCTGAACAAGTTCGGCGTGGAGCGCCAACAGAGCTTTCGCCTGACCGAAGGCGAGTTCACTCAGCGCGCCGAACTGAGTGCCATCAGCGGCCTGCTGAACGAAGCCGCGTTCGACGGCACGCCGATCATGGTGTTCGTCGGCAGCCCAGGTTGCATCCAGATCCACTCCGGCCCGGTGGTGCGCATCGAACCGATGGAAATGAAGGGCCACGGCGAGAACGCGACGCCGATGCGTTGGCTCAACGTGCTCGACCCCGGCTTCAACCTGCACATGCGTGAAGACCGCATTGCCAGCGTCTGGATCGTCGAGAAGCCGACCAGCGACGGTGTCGTGACATCGGTCGAAGCCTTCGACCAGCAGGACGAGCTGATGGCGATGTTCTTCGGCGCGCGCAAGCCCGGCATGCCGGAGCGCGAGGAATGGCGTCGCATCGTGCGCGAGCTGCCGCGTCTTCAACCTGCGACCGAGGCCCCATGACCTCCCTTCACGAAATGAACGATCGTTTTTCGCTGCAGCGCCGCGACGTGCTGCGCCTGCTCGGCGCCTCGTCGCTGGGCGCCACCGCGCTGCCCCTGTTCGCGCAGGACGCGAAGCTGCCGAAGCTCGTGACCGTCAGCGGCGCGATCACCGAGGTCGTGTACCTGCTGGGCGCTGAAGCGCAGCTTGTCGGCACCGACACCACCAGTCTGTATCCCGCTGCCGCGCGTGCCACGCCGAAGGTCGGCTACATGCGCCAGCTGTCGGCCGAGGGCCTGCTGTCGCTGAAGCCCGACGCGATCATCGCCACCAACGAGTCAGGCCCGGCCGTGGTGCTCGACCAGGTTCGCAGCGCGGGCGTCAAGGTCGAGATCATCGAGGCCGACCACAGCTGGGGCGAAGTGCAGCGCAAGGTACAGGCCGTCGGCCGCGCCGCTGCGCGCGAGGCGCAGGCGCGCGAGCTGCAGGCGAAGCTCGATGCCGATTGGAGCCAAGTGCAACAGCGCGTGGCCGCAGCGTCGAAGGGGCGCAAGCCGCGCGTGCTGTTCGTGCTGTCGCACAGCGCCAGCCCGCAGGTTTCGGGCGAGAAGACCGCTGCGCACTCGGTGATCGGCTTTGCGGGCGGCGTCAACGCACTCGGCGGTTTCCAGGGCTACAGGCCGATGACCGCCGAATCCATGGCCAGCGCCGCGCCCGACATCATCCTCACCAGCACGCAGAGCATCGAAGCCCACGGCGGCGTCGACAAGTTCTGGCAGCGGCCCGAGCTTGCGCTCACGCCGGCGTTCAAGAAGCGCAGCCTGATCACGCAGGACGCCTTGCTGCTGCTGGGCTTCGGCCCGCGCATGCCTGCGGCCATCGCCGAACTGCACGAAAAGTTCCTGGCTGCCACCGCATGAGCCAGCGCTTCTCGGCACAGGCCGTGCTGGGCGGCAGTGCGTTGCTGCTCGTCGCCGCCTTCGTGGTGGGGGCTGTTTCGGGGGCGTATGCCATCAGCCTGCCGCAACTCTGGGGCGTGCTGACCTCGCTGGGGCAGGGCGCCGACAAATCGCCCGAGCACCTGGTGTTTCTCAACATCCGCCTGCCGCGCCTCGTGCTGGGCGTGGCGGCGGGTGCGGGACTCGGGATGGCGGGCACGCTGATGCAGGGGCTGTTCCGCAACCCGCTGGCCGACCCGGGGCTTGTTGGCATCAGCAGTGGCGCGGCGCTGGCGGCGGGCGTGACGATCATCCTCGGCGCATGGCTGTGGCCCGTGCTGCCGCGCACGCTGGGCAGTTGGACGCTGGTGCTCATGGCATTCGGCGGCGGGCTGTCGGTGACCTTGCTGATCTACGGCCTGTCGCGCAGCGAAGGTGGCACGCGCATGGCGCTGATGCTGCTGGCGGGCATCGCGGTCAATGCGCTGGCGAGCGCGGGGCTTGGTTTTCTCAGCGTGATGGCGACCGACGAGCAATTGCGCAGCCTGCAGTTCTGGCTGCTGGGCAGCCTGGGCGGTGCGCGCTGGAGCGCCGTGCTGCTGGTCGGCGCGGCGGTGCTGCTGTCGTGCGTGGCGGCACGATCTCTGGCGGCGCCGCTGAACGCCATTGCGCTGGGCGAGGCGCAGGCGGCGCTGCTCGGCGTGGACGTCGAACGCATCAAGCGGCGCGCCATCGTCGTCACGGCCGTGGTTGTAGGGGCGGTGACGGCGACGACCGGGATCATCGGCTTCATCGGCCTGATCGCGCCGCACTGGGTGCGCATGGTGGCCGGGCCCGATCACCGCGTGGTGTTGCCGGCGTCAGCTCTGCTTGGGGCGGCGCTGGTGCTGGCCGCCGACACTGTGGCCCGCACGGTGATGGCGCCGGCCGAACTGCCGCTGGGCGTGCTCACGGCGTTCATCGGCGCGCCGATGTTCCTGTGGATGCTGCGGCACTTCAAGGGGCGCATATGACTGCGATGCCACGCGATCCAATGGCGCTGTGCTGCGCCGGTGTGGGGGTCCGCGTCGGGGCGAAGACGCTGCTCGCCGATGCTTCGGTTCACCTGGCGCCGGGCCGGGTAACGGCCATCCTCGGGCCCAACGGCGCGGGCAAGTCGACGCTGTTATCGGTGCTGGCCGGCCAGCGCGCGCCGACGCGGGGGAGGGTGGCGCTCGACGGCCGTCCGCTCGAAGACCACGGCATGCCGGCACTGGCGCTGCGCCGGGCCCTGATGCCGCAGGAGAGCGCGGTCGCCTTCGACTTCACAGCGCAGGAGATCGTGGCGCTGGGCCGCTACCCGCACCACCGATCGCCGGGCCGCGACGAGGACGCGATCGTCGAAGAGGCGATGGGGCTGACCGACGTGTCGGCGTTGGCGCCGCGCGTCCTCAACACCCTGTCGGGTGGCGAGAAGGCGCGGGCCCACATGGCTCGGGCGCTGGCCCAACTCTGGCATCCGCGGCCCGACGGCGCGACCCGCTGGCTGCTGCTCGACGAGCCCACTGCGGCGCTCGACCTCGCGCACCAGCATTCGGCGATGCGCCTGCTGCGCGCCTGGGCCGCACGCGGCGTGGGCGTGGTGGCCGTGCTGCACGACCTGAACCTCGCGCGGCGCTACGCCGACGAGGTGGTGGTTCTGGGCGGCGCTTCGGGCGGGCTGATGCAGGGGGCGACGGCTGAGGTGCTCCAGCCGGGGCTGATCGAGGCGGTCTGGGGCACGCCGTGCCAGCCGGTGACGAGCGTGGACGGCACGGTCCAGTATCTTTTCGGGTAGCTCTTGTTCTTGTTGCTGATTGCTATCCAAAAGATAGCAATCAACCTCAGTAGACCAGCCGCTCGGGCCGCAGCTCCTGCAGGATCGTGGTCGCGATTTCCTCGATTGACTTGGTGGTCGTCGACAGCCAGCGGATGCCGGCGCGCCGCATCATCGCCTCGGCCTCGCTCACCTCGTGGCGGCAGTTCTCGAGGCTGGCGTAGCGCGAATTCGGCCGGCGCTCGTTGCGGATCTCGCTGAGCCGCTCGGGCTGGATGGTCAGGCCGAATATCTTCTTGCGATGCGGAATCAAGGCCGGCGGCAGCTGCCGGCGGTCGAAATCTTCCGGAATCAGCGGGTAGTTGGCCGCCTTCAGGCCGTGCTGCATTGCCAGGTAGAGCGAGGTCGGCGTCTTGCCGCTGCGGCTCACGCCCACCAGGATCACGTCGGCGCCCTCGAGGTCGCGGTTGCTCTGGCCGTCGTCGTGCTGCAGGCTGAAGTCGATCGCTGCGATGCGGTCGTTGTATTCCTTGCTCTTGCTGACGTCGCTGAAGCGGCCGATGCGGTGGTTCGACTTCACAGCCAGCTCGATTTCGAGCGGCCGCACGAAGGTGCCGAACATGTCCAGCAGCATGCCCTTGCAGCCGGTTTCGATCACTTCCAGCACGTCCATGTTGGCCAGCGTGGTGAAGACGATGGGGCGCACGCCCTCAAGTTCGGCCGTGTGGTTGATCTGTCGCACCGCCTGGTGGGCCTTGTCGACCGTGTCGGTAAAAGGTAGTCGGACATGGCGCGGTTTCATCTCGAACTGGGCCAGAACGGCGTTACCGAAGGTTTCGGCGGTGATGCCGGTGCCGTCGGAAATGAAGAAAACAGTGCGTGAATGCGTGGTCATGCGGCCTTGTCCTGCGGCGCGGGCAACCTTGCCACGCCTACAATCCGGGCCATTATCGGGAATCCGCTTCCCAGCCCCAATTCTTTCCATGCACACCGCGCCCGCACCCAAAGCAACGACAACGATCGTGCCGCGCCGTCTGCATGCGGCATCGGTTTCAACTTCTGGAGCTTCCCCATGTCTGCACTTTTCGACGCGACCGCCCTGGTCGTACCGTTTGAAAACCTGAGAATGACCGACGTCGAGGCGGTTGGCGGCAAGAACGCCAGCCTCGGCGAAATGATCTCGCAGCTGCCGCAGGGCGTGCGGGTGCCCACCGGTTTCGCGACCACGGCGCACGCATTCCGCCAGTTCCTCGCCCACGACGGCCTGGCCGACAAGATCAGCAAGCGGCTCGCCGCGCTGGACACCGAGGATGTGCGCGCGCTGGCCACCGCCGGTGCCGAGATCCGCGCCATGGTCGAGGCCCAGCCGTTCCCGGCCGACCTGCAGAAAGCCATTGGCGAAGCCTTTGCCACGCTGAGTGCCGGCAACCCGGCCGCCTCGTTCGCCGTGCGCTCGTCGGCCACCGCCGAAGACCTGCCCGACGCCTCCTTCGCGGGCCAGCAGGAAACTTTCCTGAACGTGGTCGGCATCGATGACGTGCTGCACAAGATGAAGGAGGTGTTCGCCTCCCTCTACAACGACCGCGCCATCAGCTACCGCGTGCACAAGGGCTTCGAGCACGACGTGGTCGCGTTGTCGGCCGGCGTGCAGCGCATGGTGCGCTCCGACCTCGGCGCCGCCGGCGTGATGTTCACCATCGACACCGAGTCTGGCTTCGAAGACGTGGTGTTCATCACTTCCAGCTACGGCCTGGGCGAAACGGTGGTGCAGGGCGCCGTGAACCCTGACGAGTTCTACGTGCACAAGCCGACGCTGCGCGCCGGCAAGAAGGCCGTCATCCGCCGCAACCTCGGCTCCAAGCTGATCCAGATGGAGTTCGCCACGCCCGAAGAGAAAAAGGCGACCGGCAAGCTGGTGAAGACCACCGACGTCAAGGCCGAGCAGCGCAACCGCTACTCGCTGAGCGACGCCGATGTCGAGCAACTCGCCAGGTACGCGCTGGTCATCGAAGAGCACTATGGCCGCCCGATGGACATCGAGTGGGGCAAGGACGGCACCGACGGTCATCTCTACATCCTGCAGGCGCGCCCGGAAACGGTGAAGAGCCAGCAGCAGGGCAAGGCCGAGCAGCGCTACAAGCTGCTGGGCAAGGGCGCGGTGCTGGCCGAAGGCCGCGCCATCGGCCAGAAGATCGGCACCGGCCCCGTGCGGCTGGTGCACAACATCAGCGAGATGGACAAGGTCCAGGCCGGCGACGTGCTCGTCACCGACATGACCGACCCCAACTGGGAACCGGTGATGAAGCGCGCCGCCGCCATCGTCACCAACCGCGGCGGGCGCACCTGCCACGCGGCCATCATCGCGCGCGAACTGGGCATTCCGGCCGTGGTCGGCTGCGGCGACGCCACCGATCTGCTGAAGGACGGCACGCTGGTCACGGTGAGCTGCGCCGAGGGCGACACCGGCTTCATCTACGACGGCCTGCTCGAAACCGAAGTGACTGAAGTGCAGCGCGGCGTGATGCCCGAGATCGACATCCAGCTGATGATGAACGTGGGCAACCCCCAGCTCGCCTTCGACTTCGCGCAGCTGCCGAACCACGGCGTGGGCCTCGCGCGGCTCGAGTTCATCATCAACAACAACATCGGCGTGCACCCGAAGGCGATCCTCGACTACCCGAACGTCGACAACGACCTGAAGAAGGCCGTCGAGTCGGTGGCCCGCGGCCACGCCTCGCCGCGCGCTTTCTACGTCGACAAGGTTGCCGAAGGCATCGCGACCATCGCGGCGGCCTTCTGGCCCAAGAAGGTCATCGTGCGCCTCTCGGACTTCAAGTCGAACGAGTACCGCAAGCTGATCGGCGGCAGCCGCTACGAGCCGGAAGAAGAAAACCCGATGCTGGGCTTCCGTGGCGCCGCACGCTACCTGAGCGCCGATTTCGGCGAGGCCTTCGCCATGGAGTGCGAAGCGCTGAAGCGCGTGCGCAACGACATGGGCCTGACCAACGTGCAGATCATGGTGCCCTTCGTGCGCACCCTGGGCCAGGCCGAGCGCGTGACCACGTTGCTGGGCGAGCATGGCCTGAAGCGCGGTGAGAACGACCTCAAGCTGATCATGATGTGCGAGGTGCCGAGCAACGCCATCCTGCCCGAGGAGTTCCTGAAATTCTTCGACGGCTTCTCGATCGGCTCGAACGACCTGACCCAGCTCACGCTGGGTCTGGACCGCGACTCGGGCCTTGAGCTGCTGGCAGCCGACTTCGACGAACGCGATCCGGCCATCAAGGCGCTGCTGAGCCGCGTCATCAAGGCCTGCAAGGCCGAGGGCAAGTATGTTGGCATCTGCGGCCAGGGCCCCAGCGACCACCCGGACTTCGCGCTGTGGCTGGCGGAGGAGGGGATCGAATCGATCTCCCTGAACCCCGACAGCGTGATCGACACCTGGCAGCAACTCGCCAAGCGCTGAAGCCCGGATTGCGGAAATCCCCATGGGGGGATTCCCGCGACGGTGGGGTGTTATTGAAACGAATTGCGTAATTGATGCCAGACTTGTGAGATTCACGGGCGCATCCCGGAAGGGAAGACCACCATGATTCTTGTCAAGACGCAAACGGGCCATCAGGTTCTAAAGGACCGCTCGGTCCCTCTGTCGCCGCGCCAGCGCTCGGCCTTCATCCTGTTCGACGGCAAGCGCTCGGTCGATGAGGTGCTGGCCAACGGCATGGGCATTGCCCGCGAAGACATCGACCAGATGGTGGCGTTGGGCCTGCTCGAGCCGGCGGAGGGCAGCGCAGCATCGCCGGCCGCCGGAGGCGCATCCGCTGAGGCAGTGGCGAAACCGGTCGCGCCGGCCGCACCCGCTGCTCCCGCTGTGGGCTCCTCCGGGCGCAGCAAGCAGCAGCGCTACAAGGACGCCTATCCCATCGCCACGCAACTCACCGGCGGCCTGGGCCTGATGGGCTTCCGGCTCAACCTGCAGGTCGAGGGCACGACGAGCTACGAAGACCTCCTGGCGCTGGCGCCCAAGATCCGCGCCGCGGTGGGCCCAGAGAAGGCCGCTGCCCTGGACAAGGCCCTCAACGACTGAGGTGACTTGCCGAAGTGCGCGCTACAGGGCTATAATCGCCGGCTTTGCCTTGCCACACTGCGCCCGACGCTGCAGGTGGCTTTTCCTCTTCTTCGGAAGAATCCACAAGGAGTGCCATGCGTCACTACGAAATCATTTTGCTGATCCACCCGGATCAGAGCGAACAAGTTCCGGCCATGCTGGAGCGCTACAAGGGCCTGATCACGGCCGGCGGCGGCAAGATCCACCGCGTTGAAGACTGGGGCCGTCGTCAGCTGGCTTACCAGATCAACAAGCTCAACAAGGCCCACTACCTGTGCGTCAACATCGAAGCTGAGCAAACCGTGATGGGCGAACTCGAACACGCGTTCAAGTTCAACGACGCCGTGCTGCGCCACCTGACCGTTCAGAAGAAGAAGGCCGAAACCGGTCCTTCGTCGATGATGAAGACGGTCGAGCGCGAAGAGGCTCGCAAGGCCCAGCAGGCCGAATACGCCGCCAACAACAACTGATGGCGTGACTGCTGCCGCTGCGGCAACCGGGGTCAACCAGCTTCTGCTGACCGCCTCCGTTGCCGAACTCGGAGCATTGCGATTCACACCAGCCGGCTTGCCCGCCATAGACCTGAAGCTCGAACACGAGTCGACGCTTCAGGAGGCAGGTAAACCCAGGCAGGTGAAGACGGCCCTCAAGGCCGTTGCCTTCGGCGCCATCGCCGAACGGCTCGCAAAGCAGTCGATGGGAAGTCTCTGGCGTTTTCAGGGCTTTCTCGCGACACCGGGCAACGGCAAGCATCCGGTCCTGCACATCCAGGATTTTCAGCAAGATTAATTTTCGACAAGAGGTCCCCAAATGGCCACGTTCAAGAAATTCAACAAAGACAAGCGCCCGAAGCGCAACACCCAGTCGCTGCTGTTCAAGCGCAAGCGCTTCTGCCGCTTCACCGTCGCTGGCGTCGAGGAAATCGACTACAAGGACATCGACACGCTGCGTGACTTCATCAGCGAAAACGGCAAGATCATCCCCGCCCGCCTGACCGGCACGCGCGCGATCTACCAACGCCAGCTGAACACCGCCATCAAGCGCGCGCGCTTCCTGGCCATGGTGCCGTACAGCGACCAGCACCGCGTCTAAGGAGTCGACACCATGCAAATCATTCTTCTGGACAAGGTTGTCAACGTCGGCGGCCTGGGCGACATCGTCAAGGTCAAGGACGGCTACGCACGCAACTTCCTGATCCCGACGGGCCGCGCCCGCCGCGCCACCGCCGCCAACAAGGCCGAATTCGAAGCCAAGCGCGCCGAACTCGAAAAGGCTGCGGCCGCCAAGCTGGCCGAATCGCAAGCTCAAGGCGAAAAGCTCGGTGGCACGACCATCAAGCTGACGCAAAAGGCTGGCGTCGACGGCCGTCTGTTCGGCTCGGTCACCAACGGCGACATCGCCGAAGAACTGGGCAAGCAAGGCTACAAGGTTGCCAAGTCGCAAGTGCGCCTGCCCAACGGTCCGATCAAGGTCGTTGGCGACAGCACCGTGAGCGTGGCCCTGCACACCGACGTGGTGGTCGACATCACCGTGACGGTCTACGGCGAAACCGCCTGATCGTCCACAGCGCCTGTGCGCTGCAGCAAAAGCCGCCTTCGGGCGGCTTTTCTTTTTCTGCGCCTGAGTTTTCCAGTCGATTGCACTGGAAGATCACCGTTTATTCACAACCTTGTCCACACGCGCATCGGCGCGCGCGGCTTAGCATGCAGGGTTGCAAGGGAAGTCCATGTCCGCCGTTTTCTCCTATGCCGACAATGACCCGTCGGCCGATCGCCAGGTTGCCCAACTGCGCATTCCGCCTCATTCCATCGAGGCCGAATCCAGCGTGCTCGGCGGCCTGCTGCTCGACAACGGCGCCTGGGACCGCATGGGCGACCTGCTGGTCGACGGCGACTTCTACCGCCACGAACACAAGCTGATCTATGCCGCCATCGGCGGGCTGATCAACGCCAGCAAGCCGGCCGACGTGATCACCGTCTATGAGCAGCTGCAGAACCTCGGCAAGGCCGACGACATCGGCGGGCTGGTGTACCTGAATTCGCTCGCGCAGTACGTGCCCAGCGCGAGCAACATCCGCCGCTACGCCGAGATCGTGCGCGAGCGCTCGATCCTGCGCAAACTGGTTTCCGCCAGCGACGAGATCGCGACCAACGCCTTCAACCCGCAGGGCAAGGCGGTCGACAAGATCCTCGACGAAGCCGAACAGAAGATCTTCAACATCGGCGAAGAAGGCACGCGGATGAAGCAGGGCTTCCAGAGCATGGATGCCCTGGTGGTCGAACTGCTCGACCGCGTGACGGAAATGGCCGAGAACCCGAACGACATCACGGGCGTGCGCACCGGCTTCAACGACTTCGACAAGATGACCTCGGGCCTGCAGCCGGGCGACATGATCGTGCTGGCTGCTCGTCCCTCGATGGGGAAGACGTCGCTCGCGATCAACATCGCCGAGCACGTGGCGCTTGAAGAAGGTCTGCCGGTGGCGGTGTTCTCGATGGAAATGGGCGCCGCGCAGTTGGCGGTGCGTATCGTGGGCTCCATCGGCCGCATCGACCAGGGTCACCTGCGCACCGGCAAGCTCAGCGACGAAGAGTGGCCGCGCCTGACCGAGGCCATCGAGAAGCTGCGCACCGTGTCGCTGCACATCGACGAAACGCCGGGCCTCTCGACCAGCGAACTGCGCGCCAACGCGCGCCGCCTCGCGCGCCAGTACGGGCGTCTGGGCCTGATCGTGGTCGACTACCTGCAGCTGATGTCGACCAGCACTTCGGGCGACGAAAACCGCGCCACCGCCGTGGGCGAAATATCGCGCGGCCTGAAGATGCTGGCCAAGGAACTGAAGTGCCCGGTGATCGCGCTGTCACAGCTCAGCCGCGGCGTTGAAAGCCGCACCGACAAGCGCCCCATGATGAGCGACTTGCGCGAATCCGGCGCCATCGAGCAGGACGCGGACATCATCATGTTCATCTACCGCGACGACTACTACAACAAGGAGTCGAAGGAGCCGGGCGTGGCCGAGGTGATCATCAGCAAGCACCGGAACGGCCCGACAGGCACCATCAAGCTGGCCTTCCTGAAGCCGATCACCAAGTTCGAGAACCTGGTGGGCTACAGCCACAACGACGAGTACTGAGCCGGCGCGGAAGGCCGTCAGCTGGCGCCGTTGCCGGACCAGGGCGGCAAGGCCGGCGGCTCCTGGGGCACCACCTTGCCCTGCTCCGTCTCGGCCTTCAACTGCCGCAGCATGTCGGCCAGCGTCTTGCCCGGCTCGTCACGAAAGCGCTCGGGCAGCACCGTGATCGCATCCATGCGATCCAGGCGAAAACCCCGGAAGTCATTGCGCAGCTCGCACCAGGTCGAGAGCGTCCAGACCTTGCCCCAATAGAAGCAGCCGAGCGGCCGCACCGTGCGCTCGCTGGCATCGCCCGATACGTCGTGGTACTGCAGCAGCAGCTTGTTGTGCGACTGCACCGCCTCGCGCAGCGTCTGCAGCCGCGCGCGCAAGGTGTCGTCCAGGCCCATTGCAGGTGCGTAGAGCGCCAGTGCCTCGGCCGAGACCCGCGCCGCCGGCGGCAGCACCGACAGGATCTTGCCCAGCCCGGTCTCGATGTCGCGTGCCAGTGCCGGATCGACCCAGCTCTGCGCGAGCCGCGCTGCGGCCACCAGGGCCGAGGCCTCGTCCTGCGTGAACATCAGCGGCGGCAGCTCGAAGCCCGCGCCCAGCCGGTAGCCCACGCCTGCCTCGCCCTCGATGGGCACGCCCTGGTGCTGCAGATCGGCCACGTCGCGGTACACGGTGCGCTCCGACACTTCGAGGCGCTGCGCCAGGAACGCGGCCGTGGTCAGCCGGCGCCCGCGGATGAGCTGCACGAGTTGGAACAGGCGGTCTGCGCGGCGCATCAGCGTGTTCCGGTGAGCTTCTTCGCGAAGTCTTCGACGAAGTAGCGCTTGCCGCGCTGCACAACCGTGTGGCCTTCGCCTTCGAGCTTCGACATCTGCGCCTCGATGCCGCCGGGGTACTTGGCATTGAGCTCGCCACCGATCTTGAGGGTGCGCCAGTAGGGCGTTCGTTCTTCCGTCCCCTCTGCCTCCTCGGCCGCATGCGCGACCATGTGCGCAAAGATCGCCGTGGTCACGGTGCAGCCGATGGTCGCCTGGTGGCGCAGCGCGATGCCCTCGCCGATGCCCATCACCGTTGCGAGCCGGCCTTCCGGAATGCTGCGCATCGCAGCTTCGACCTCCCGCGGCGACGGCGTGGCGATGGTCCCTTCGCCGCGCCGGGAGCGCATGGCGGCGGGAATCTCCTTGACGTTCGGCAGGTGAGGGTAGCTGGCCAGCCGGTCGCGCCAGCTCTTCTTGGGGCTCATGAAACTCCGATGTGGATCGCCACCTTGTCCGGCCCTTCGTAGGCTTCGAAATCGCTGCGGTAGCGGCGCGCGACTTCCGGGTGCGCCTCGAAATACTGCCAGATGCGCTGCCATGTGGCGATGACCATCTGCGGCATCTCTCCCTGGCCGGTGAACACGAGATAGTCGCCTGCCTCGACGGCGCGGCTGCCCTCGCTGCCCGAGACGGCGACACCCGCCGTCACGTCGAAGGCGCCGTGGGCGTCGGATTCGTAGGCCGAGTAGACGCTGAAGATACGAGCGTCGCCGGTGCGGTCCGGCGTCGATGCGTAAGTCTCTTCGCCGAAGAAGCGGCCCCACAGCTTGCCGATGCGGGCGGTTGCGGGCTCGTTCTCCTCGCGGTTGGTGGTGCGGATGGTGAGGCCCGCGACGTGAAAGGCATCCTGGTGTTGGCGGGTAGGTTCCATGGGGGCTTCTCCTCAAAGCGACAGTGTTTTCAGATCGGCCTTCATCGCCTGCGCGATCAGCTTCATGTCGGCGTCGGTGACGTCGAACATGCCAAAGCGAAACTTGTAGCCCCATTGCTTGGGGTTCTCGATGAAGGCCAGGCGCTCGATCAGTGGTGCGATCGGCGCCTCGTGCCCGGCTGCATAGCTCACGTCGCGCCGCCACGGCACGAAGCCGTTGCCCATGTCGAACTCATACGGCTCGCCGGGTTGCACGACGCCGATCGACACGAAGCTCTGCAGCCTATCCGTGCCACCGAACACCGTGGACGGCGAATAGTAGGCGACGCGGTCGCCCGCCGAGAGCCGCTTGAGCGGCGAATGCTTGCCGTGGCCGACCTGCATGAAGCCGAGCGGCCGGTGGTCGCGGCCGAGCCGCGCGTGCTCGGCGCTGGCCACGGCAATCCAGTTGCGTTGTGTCATGACGGGATCAATCCAGCGCGTGCAAGCCGACTTCGTTGCCCTCGGTGTCGCGCATGTGGGCGATGAAGCCCATGCCGGGCGGCAGCGCAGACTTTGGCGCCACGATCTGCCCGCCGGCGGCTTCGACCCGCGCAAGCACGGCGTCGATGCTGGGGTTGCAGTCGAGGTAGATGCGGATGCCCGCGCCGGCGTTGGCACCGGCCTGCAGGGCACCGCCCGTGGCGGGATCGTCGTAGGGGAACACGGCCAGCGTCTCGCCGCCGAAGTTCTCGCGGCGCAGCTTGCGGGCCAGCACGGTTTCGTAGAAGGCCTGGGCGCGGTCCATGTCGGCGACCGGAATCTCGAACCAGCTGATGGCGTTCTGTTTTTGCATTCTGGGGCTCTCTTTCGTGTCGGTTGAAGGAGCCCTGATGGTGCGAGCCGCCTACTGACAACGTCTTGTCAGTAGCCTGTCATGGCGGGCGAAAAAAAGCCCGCGATGCTCCGGGGAGCATGCGCGGGCTTGTGTCGGCCGGTGCCGCTGGTTCTAGAGCACGTCGCTTGCGAAATCCGCCAAACGCGATCGTTCGCCGCGCGCCAGCGTGATGTGCCCGCCGTGCGGCCAGCCCTTGAACTTGTCGACCGCGAAGGTCAGGCCCGAGGAGCCTTCCGTCAGGTACGGCGTGTCGATCTGCGCGAGGTTGCCCATGCAGATGATCTTCGTGCCGGGGCCGGCACGGGTGATCAGCGTCTTCATCTGCTTGGGCGTGAGGTTCTGCGCCTCGTCGATGATCACGTACTTGTTGAGGAAGGTGCGTCCGCGCATGAAGTTCATGCTCTTGACCTTGATGCGGCTGCGGATCAGCTCGTTGGTGGCCGCGCGGCCCCACTCGCCGGCACCGCCGCCATCGCCCTTGGCCAGGAACTCGAGGTTGTCGTCGAGCGCGCCCATCCAGGGGCCCATCTTTTCCTCTTCCGTGCCGGGCAGGAAGCCGATGTCTTCGCCGACGCTCACGGTGGCGCGGGTCATGATGATCTCGGTGTAGCGGCGGTCGTCGAGCACCTGCGTGAGGCCGGAAGCCAGTGCCATCAGGGTCTTGCCGGTGCCGGCGGTGCCGGTCAGCGTGACGAAGTCGATCTCCGGATCCATCAGCAGGTTCATCGCGAAGTTCTGCTCGCGGTTGCGCGTGTTGACGCCCCAGACCGCGTTCTTGCCCGAGCTGTAGTCCTTGAGCGTCTTGAGCACCGCGGTCTTGTCGCGGATTTCGGTGACGCGGGCGTACATGCTCGGCTCGCCGGGTGCCTCGAAGTACACGAATTGGTTGATGTACAGGTTGGGCACCAACGGACCGCTGATCCGGTAGAAGGTGTTGCTACCGCTCTGCCAGCTTTCGACCGTCTTGCTCTGGCGGGTCCAGAAGTCGGGCGGCAGTGCGAGCGAACCGGCGTAGAGCAGGTCGCCGTCTTCCAGCGTCTTGTCGTTCTGGTAGTCGTCGGCGGCCAGGCCCAGCGCGCGCGCCTTGACGCGCATGTTGATGTCTTTCGACACCAGCACCACTTCCTGCTTCGGCTTGCCCGGGCGGTCCTTGGCGTACTCGTCGCGCAGCGCGTGCACTACGCCGAGGATCTGGTTGTCGGCCTTGCCCTGGGGCAGGCTGATCGGCAGCGAGTAGTCGAGTGGGGCGGTCTGGAAGAACAGCCGGCCGCCGGCTTCGCGATGGCCAGTGGTGTCGAGCTTCAGGCCCTTGTCGATGTCGGCGTCCTGGGCGCCGGCCAGCGCATCGAGCGTGCGGCTGGTCTGGCGGCCGTTGCGCGCGACTTCGGTGGTGCCTTTCTTGTGGCCGTCGAGTTCTTCGAGCACGATCATCGGCAGGAAGATGTCGTGCTCCTCGAAGCGGAACAGGCACATGGGGTCGTGCAGCAGCACGTTCGTGTCGAGCACGAACAGCTTGGCCGGGCCGGTGGACTTGTTGCGTTTGGGGCGCGTCGGCGATTGCGGCGCGGGGGCGGGAGCCGGGGTGACTTCGACGACCGGCGCCTTCCTCGTCTCGACCTGCACCATGGCCTCCGGCTGCGGTGCGCTCACGGGCGCCGGTGCCGGCGCAGGTTTGGATCTGGCCCGGCGCGTCGGGCGTGTGGTGGCGCCGCCGGCGCCTTCAGTGCCGAGGCTGTCGAACAATTCCAGCGGCTGCGGGCTGTGCACCGTGGCTTCGTCAGCGCGCGAATCGCCGGAACGGCGCGAGCCCCTGTGCGAGGACCGGGCAGGCGCATCGAGTGCGTCCGGCGAGAGCAATGCAGCGCGTTTCGTGGGGGCGGGGGGCAGTGGCATGTGTCAGATCGCTCGCAGAAAGTGGGAACCAGAAAACGAAAAAGCCGCCTGAAGACCAAGGCGGCTTTGTTCGGGGGATGCGGTCGTGGAGCTCAACGGCATGAAACCATTATGCACACCGCAGATGACGAGTCGGAGGCTCTTTACGCGCTGCGTTGGGCATTCCCCACGCCAGAGCGGAAAAGTGCACGGCCGGCTCGCCGGGCGGCGGTCAGGCAGCTTTCTTGAGCGCCTTGACGGCCTTGAGCACGTCGTCGACATGGCCGGGAACCTTGAGCCCGCGCCATTCGGCCTTCAGGATGCCGTCGGCGCCGATCAGGAAGGTGCTGCGCTCGATGCCCTTGACCTTCTTGCCGTACATGATCTTGTTCTTGACCACGCCGAACATGTGGCACATCTTTTCTTCCGTGTCGGCGATGAGCTCGAAGGGCAGCTCGAGCTTGGCCTTGAATTCGTCGTGCGACTTCATGTTGTCGCGGGACACGCCGAACACCGTGGCACCGGCCTTTTCGAAGTCCTTGTAGCGGTCGCGAAACTGCATGGCTTCGGTGGTGCAACCCGGAGTGTTATCTTTCGGGTAAAAATACATGACCAGCACGTGGCCGAGATGCGAGGTATTCGAGACCTTGAGGCCGCCCGTGGCGTTGGCGTCGAATTCAGGAATGGGTTTGTTGACAACGATCGCCATGAAACTTGTTTTCTCCGTTAGATTCCGTTCCCGAGCCCTCTCGTCCCGTTTCGGACGGGACTTGCTCAAGGAATGGAGGATTGGTCGTTGCTAACTTTGGGGTAGCGGGCCTGTTCGCAACCCGGTATTTTACCCCGAAAATACCTCTCTCAGCCACCCACCGGGCTCTCGACCAGCAGGGCGGCAATCACGTGCCGGCCTTCTCCGGCCAGGATGTTGTAGGTTCTGCAGGCCGCCGCGGTGTCCATGGTCTCGACGCCAGTGCGCTGCGCCATCAGGGGCTTCAGCCATGCGGGCTGGGGGAAGCGGATACGGTTTCCGCTGCCGAAAATGATCAATTCCGCACCCAGGGTCGCCAATTGCGCGAAATGTTCGGCGCCGAGCTGATCGAAGCTTGAACAATTCCATTCGAAGCGCTCGCCGCGCGAGCCAACCACTACGCTGCCTTCGACTTTTTCGTTGTTGATTGCCACCCAGCCGGGGCCGTGTGCGGTGAGGGACTGAGCGTCGGATTTGTCGGGCTGGAGCTTCATCTGGGCACTGGGAACTGTGGTCAAATTATAGGTTTTCCCTAGTGCCACGGGGCTCGCAAGGGCCTTTGACTCCGCGGTGACCCCGCATCAAGCGCATCCAAGCAACTCCGTAACCCGCGCCCGGGAGGGCCTTTTGAAGCAGCTCAAGAAATCGGCCAAGCTGGCCAACGTTCTTTATGACATCCGCGGTCCCATCATGGACGCCGCCAAGCAGATGGAAGAAGACGGCCAGAAGATCATCAAGCTCAACATCGGCAATCTGGCCGTGTTCGGCTTCGATGCCCCCGAGGAAATCCAGCAGGACATGATCCGCAACCTGCCCACCTCGGCCGGTTATTCGGACAGCAAGGGCGTCTTCGCCGCGCGCAAGGCGGTGATGCACGAGACGCAGAAGCAGGGCATTGCGGGCGTCACCCTCGACGACATCTACCTCGGCAACGGCGCCAGCGAGCTGATCGCCATGTCCACCAACGCGCTTCTCAACGACGGCGACGAACTGCTGCTGCCGGCCCCTGATTACCCGCTGTGGACTGCTTCCACGAGCCTGTCGGGCGGGACGCCGGTGCACTACCTGTGCGACGAAGCCAACGGCTGGATGCCCAACCTCGACGACATCCGCGCCAAGATCACGCCGCGTACCAAGGGCATCGTGGTCATCAACCCGAACAACCCGACCGGCGCGCTGTACTCGAACGACCTGCTCAAGAGCATCGTGGCCATCGCGCGCGAGCACGGCCTCGTGATCTTTGCCGACGAGGTCTACGACAAGGTGCTGTACGACGGCGTCAAGCACACGGCCATTGCCAGCCTGTCGACCGACGTGCTCACGCTCACCTTCAATTCGCTGTCCAAGAGCTACCGTTCGTGCGGCTACCGCGCCGGCTGGCTCGTGGTGTCGGGCGACAAGCGCAGCGCGCAGGACTACATCGAGGGCCTGAACATGCTCTCGAACATGCGCCTGTGCGCCAACGTGCCGGGCCAGTGGGCCATCCAGACCGCGCTCGGCGGCTACCAGAGCATCAACGACCTCGTGTGCGAGGGCGGTCGCCTGCGCCGCCAGCGCGACCTGGCCTACGAGCTGATCACCGCCATCCCGGGCGTGAGCTGCGTCAAGCCGAGCGCAGCGCTCTACATGTTCCCCAAGCTCGACCCCGAGGTCTATCCGATCGAGGACGACCGCCAGTTCTTCCTCGAGCTGCTGAAGGAAACCCGCGTGATGCTGGTGCAGGGCACCGGCTTCAACTGGGCCACGCCGGACCACTTCCGCATCGTGTTCCTGCCCCATGAAGACGACCTGCGCGAGGCCATCAACCGCATCGCGAAGTTCCTGGAGCAGTACCGTTTGCGCCGCAAGTCGCGCTCATGAAATCTGCCTGCATCGCTGCTGCGGCGCTGTCGCTCGCCGCGTTGTCCGCCGGAGCTGCCGACAAGGAGCTTGTCTCGTTCTCGCACAACGACTGGGAGCTGGCCTGCGACAACACGCGCACCTGCCGCGCCGCCGGCTACCAGCCGGAAAGCGGGGCGAGCGAGCCGGTGTCGATGCTCATCACCCGCAAGGCCGGGCCCGGCACGGCAATAGACATCCAGCTGCAGATCGGTGATGACGACGGCGTCAAGGGCCCGCTGCGCTTCAAGGTCGGCAAGACCACCGTCTCGGGCCTGGCTGCGGGCACCGCCAGCTTCGACGACAGCCAGGCCCGCACCGTCCTGCCCGAGCTGCTCAAGGGCGACGACGCCACGGTGACCGCCAGCGGCGGCAAGAAGTGGACCCTTTCGCTCGCCGGCCTCAACGCCGTGCTGCTGAAGATGGACGAGGCCCAGGGCCGCGTCGGCACGCCGGGTGCGCTGGTGCGCCGCGGCAGCAAGCCCGAGTCTTCGGTGCTGCCGCCGGTGACGGCCCCCGTCGTGAACGTGGTCGTGCCGCCGAAGGCGTACCCCGGCGACGACGCACTCGCCGCGCGCATCTTCCCGTTCCTGAAGCTGGACAGCGCCAAGGAAGACTGCAACAACCGCGAAGACATCAACGCCAAGTCGCTGACCGTCTCGCGCCTGACCGACCGGAAGGTGCTGCTGTCGCTGGGCTGCGGTATGGGCGCCTACAACTATTCCAGCCTGCTCTGGATCGCCAACGACAAACCGCCCTATGCGCCGGTGTCCATCGAGGCGAATGGCGACTTCGACGAGAAGGAAGGCAGCGTCACCTCTGCCATGAAAGGCCGAGGCATCGGCGACTGCTGGTCGAGCGAGACCTGGCATTTCAACGGCAAGGACTTCGTGCGCACCGGCTCCACAGGCGACGGCATGTGCCGCGGCTTTGCCGGCGGCGCCTGGACCTTGCCCCGCTACGTCAGCCGCGTCGTGACTTCCACGCCGTCAGCCACCCCATCCAAACCATGAACGCGACTCTCCCAATGAAACCCATCCAAGTAGGCCTGCTCGGCGCAGGCACGGTCGGCAGCGGCACCTTCAAGGTGCTCCAGCGCAACCAGGAAGAAATCAAGCGCCGCGCCGGCCGTGGCATCGAGATCACCATGGTGGCCGACCTCGACACCGCCCGCGCCCGCGACGTGGTCGGCGAAGGCGTCAAGGTGGTCAGCGACGCGCGCGAAGTCATCGCCAACCCCGACATCGACATCGTCATCGAGCTCATCGGCGGCTATGGCATTGCCAAGCAACTGGTGCTCGAGGCCATCGCGGCCGGCAAGCACGTGGTTACGGCCAACAAGGCGCTGCTCGCGGTGCACGGCACCGAGATCTTCGCGGCCGCGCACGCCAAGGGCGTGATGGTGGCCTTCGAGGCTGCGGTGGCCGGCGGCATCCCGATCATCAAGGCGCTGCGCGAAGGCCTCACGGCCAACAGCATCCAGTGGCTGGCCGGCATCATCAACGGCACCACCAACTTCATCCTGTCCGAGATGCGCGACAAGGGCCTGGACTTCGCGACCGTGCTCAAGGAGGCGCAACGCCTGGGCTACGCCGAAGCCGACCCGACCTTCGACATCGAAGGCGTCGACGCCGGCCACAAGGTCACGCTGATGAGCGCCATTGCCTTCGGCATTCCGGTGCAGTTCGACAAGGCCCACATCGAAGGCATCACCAAGCTCGCCGCGCAGGACATCAAGTACGCCGAACAACTGGGCTACCGCATCAAGCTGCTTGGCGTTACCAAGCGCACCGCCAAGGGCATCGAGCTGCGCGTGCATCCGTCGCTCGTGCCGTCGAAGCGCCTGCTGGCCAACGTCGAAGGAGCGATGAACGCGGTGGTGGTGCACGGCGATGCCGTCGGCACCACGCTCTACTACGGCAAGGGCGCCGGCAGCGAGCCTACGGCCAGCGCCGTGATCGCCGACCTGGTCGACATCACCCGCCTGCACACCGCCGACGCCGCGCACCGCGTGCCGCACCTGGCCTTCCACCCCGACGCGATGAGCGACCTGAAGGTGCTGCCGATGTCGGAAGTCGTCACCAGCTACTACCTGCGCCTGCGCGTGGCCGACCAGGCCGGCGTGCTCGCCAAGGTCACTGGCCTGCTGGCCACCGCCGGTATCAGCATCGACGCCGTGCTGCAGCGCGAAGCCGACGAAGTGGGCGGCGAGGGCTCCACGCAGACCGACCTCATCATCCTCACGCACGATGCGCGCGAAGGCACCGTCAATGACGTCATTGCCGAGCTGCAGGCGTTGCCGACCGTGCTCGAACCCATCGTGCGCATCCGCAAGGAAGAGCTGAAGTGAACTACCTGAGCACCCGCGGCCACCCCGACCGCAAGCGCTTCTGCGAAATCCTTCTTGAAGGCCTCGCGCCCGACGGCGGCCTCTATCTGCCCGAAACGTATCCGCAGGTCGACACCGCCACGCTCGCCAAATGGCGCGCGCTGCCGTACGCCGAACTGGCCTTCGAGATCCTCTCGCTCTACATCGACGACATTCCGCCGGCCGACCTGAAGGCGATCTGCGCGAAGACCTACACAGCCGAAGTGTTCGGCACCGACGAGATAGTGCCGCTGCGCGAGCTCGAAGACGGCGTGTACCTCGAAGCCCTGTCCAACGGCCCCACGCTGGCCTTCAAGGACATGGCAATGCAGCTGCTGGGCAACCTGTTCGAGTACGAACTGGCCCGCCGCGGCTCCGAGCTCAATATCCTCGGCGCCACCAGCGGCGACACCGGCAGCGCGGCCGAATACGCCATGCGCGGCAAGAAGGGCGTTCGCGTCTTCATGACCTCGCCCGACGGCCGCATGAGCCCGTTCCAGCAGGCGCAGATGTTCAGCCTGCAGGACGCCAACATCCACAACATCGCCATCACCGGCGTGTTCGACGACTGCCAGGACATCGTCAAGGCGGTGTCGAACGACCTGGGCTTCAAGCGCAAGTACCGCATCGGCACGGTCAACTCGATCAACTGGGCGCGCCTTCTGGCGCAGGTCGTCTACTACTTCGCGGGCTACTTCCAGGCCACGGCGAGCAACGACAAGCCGGTGAGCTTCACTGTGCCCTCGGGCAACTTCGGCAACGTCTGCGCGGGCCACGTGGCGCGCATGATGGGCCTGCCGATCCAGACGCTGGTGGTCGCCACCAACGAGAACGACGTGCTCGACGAGTTCTTCCGCACCGGCGTGTACCGCGTGCGCGCGGCCGTCGATACGCACGAAACCTCCAGCCCGTCGATGGACATCAGCAAGGCCAGCAACTTCGAGCGCTTCGTGTTCGACCTGGTGGGCCGCGACCCCGCCAGGCTGCGCCAGCTGTTCGTGGACGACCTGGGCCTGCAGGGCAGCTTCGACCTGAGCGCCGACCCGGCGTTCAAGCAGGCCGCGGGGCGCTTCGGCTTCCGCAGCGGCCGCAGCACGCACGCCGATCGCCTGGCCACCATCCGCGACACCGAGAAGCGCTTTGCCACGCTGATCGATCCGCATACGGCCGACGGCCTCAAGGCCGCGCGCGAGCAGATCACGCCCGGCGTGCCGATGGTGGTGCTCGAAACCGCGCTGCCGATCAAGTTCGCCGCGACGCTGGTCGAGGCGTTGGGCGAAGAGCCCGCGCGGCCGAAGAAGTTCGAAGGCATCGAGGCGCTGCCCAAGCGCGTCGTCAAGCTGCCGGCCGACGCGGAAGCCGTCAAGGCCTACATCGCAGAGAACTGTGACTGATCACGGCCGGGCTCCCGCATGAAGGTCGTCGGTTTCGCCGGCTATTCGGGCGCGGGCAAGACCACGCTGCTCGAGCGCCTGATTCCGGCGCTCAAGCGGCTCGGCCAGCGCGTGTCGGTGGTCAAGCATGCGCACCACAAGTTCGACATCGACCATCCGGGCAAGGACACCTACCGCCATCGCGAGGCCGGCGCCTTCGAGGTGGTCGTGGCGTCAGACAAGCGGCTGGCCGTGATGCGCGAATTCGAAGTTCCCGTTGAACTCAGCGTGCACCAGTTGCTGGCCGAGGTGCACCCGGCGGCCGACTGGGTGCTGGTCGAAGGCTTCCGGCACAGCGACGTGCTCAAGATCGAGGTCTGGCGCGAGCCGGAAGCGGGCGAGCCTTCGCGGCCCGTGCTGTACACCAACGATCCCTTCGTCACCGCCGTGGCCACCGACGCACCGGCCGGCCTGCCGTCGCCCACCGAACGGCCGCTGTTCGACCTCAACGACGCCGAGGCCATTGCGAAGTGGTTGATCGACAGCGGCGACCGCTTCGAATACAACCCCGATCACCATGGCTGAATCCCCCGTTCCTTTTTCCGCTTCCTCGTTGCGCCCGCCGCTGATGCCTTTGGACGAGGCCATCGCGGTCCTGCTCGCGAAGGCGCAGCCGAAGCTGCCCACCGAAAGCGTCGGCACCTTCGACGCCGACGGCCGCGTGCTGGCGCAAGACCTCGTCTCCGGCCTCACGGTGCCGCCGCGCGACAACAGCGCGATGGACGGCTATGCCGTGCGCATCGCCGACTGCGCCGCACCGGGCGCCGAGCTGACAGTGGCGCAGCGCATTCCCGCAGGCACTGTCGGCACGCCGCTCGCGGCCGGCACCGCGGCGCGCATCTTCACGGGTGCACAGATTCCGGAGGGGGCCGACGCGGTCGTGATGCAGGAAGACACCACGGCCACGCCGCAGGAAGGCAGCCTGGGCTCGGTGCGCATCGCCATCGTTCCGGCGGCCGGGCAGTGGATTCGCCGTGCCGGCGAAGACGTGGCCTCCGGTGACGTCGTACTCAAGCAGGGCGAGTGCCTCACGCCAGCCGCACTCGGCCTCGCGGCCAGCGTCGGCTTTCACAAGCTGCAGGTGGCCCGCAAGCCGCGCGTGGCCATGCTCTCCACCGGCGACGAGCTGGTGATGCCCGGCGAGGTTGCGCCTGACGCGATGAAGCCCGGCGCCATCTACAACTCGAACCGTTTCTTCATGCGGGCCCTGCTGCACCGCCTGGGCTGCGAGGTGAACGACCTGGGCATCGTGCCCGACGACCGCGAAGCCACCATCGCCGCGTTGCGCAACGCGGCTGAGGCCACCGATCTGATCATCACGACCGGCGGTGTCTCCGTCGGCGAAGAAGACCATATCCGCGCGGCGCTGCAGTCGCTTGGCGAGCTGCAGCTCTGGTCGCTGTCGATGAAGCCCGGCAAGCCTTTTGCCTATGGCTCCATTGCGCGCAGCAACGGGCAGGGCGCATGTCATGTGACGGGGCTGCCCGGCAATCCGGTGTCGAGCTTCCTCACATTCCTGATGCTGGTGCGGCCCTTTCTGCTGACGCTGCAGGGTGCCACGCGCGTCGCGCCGGAGGCGGTGAAGATGCGCGCCGATTTCGACTGGCTGCGTGCCGACAAGCGCCGCGAGTTCCTGCGCGCGCGGCGCAATGCGGCCGGCGGCCTCGACCTGTTCGGCAACCAGAGTTCGGGCGTGCTCACGTCGATGGTCTGGGGCGACGGCGTGGTCGACAACCCGTCGGGCCAGACGATCAAGTCGGGCGACACCGTCAACTTCATTCCGTTTGCATCGCTGCTGGGCTGAATCCCGTCATGAAGGTCCAGGTCCGTTATTTCGCCTCGGTGCGCGAGGCACTTTCCAGCAGCGGCGAAACCGTCGACACGCAAGCCGAAACGCTGTCGGCCCTGCGCGACGAACTCATCGCCAGGGGCAGCGCCTACGCCACCGCGCTTGCGCGCGGCAAGGCGGTGCGGATGGCGCTCGATCAGGCCATGAGCGACGAGGCCGCCACCCTGAGCGAAGGCTGCGAAGTCGCTTTCTTTCCGCCAGTCACGGGCGGTTGAGCCGGGCATCCAGCGCCACGAGGCGCTCGCGCAGGCCGTCGGACGCGCGGGTCATCGGCGAGCGCAACTCGTCGCGCATTTCACCCATGTGCGCCAGCAATGCTTTCAGCGGGCCCGGGTTCGGCTCGGCAAACAGCATCTCCACCAGCGGTTGCAGCGCCTGCCATTCGGCGCGCGCCTCGGGCAGCCGGTTTTCCGCAAGCAGGCGCACCAGCCGGACGAAGCGGCGCGTCTGCACGTTTCCGCTGGCCGCGATGGCGCCCACGCCGCCTTCGGCCATGGTGCCGAAAATCTGGTGGTCTTCGCCTGTCAGCACCTGCAGCCGCCCATCGGCGATCACCGCGCGCGTCTTGGCCATGTCGCCGCCGCAGTCCTTGATGCCGTGAATGCGCGGATGCTCGGCCAGCGCCAGCAGCGTGTCGCGGGCGATGGTGACGCCCGTGCGATAGGGAATGTCGTAGACCAGCACCGGCACCGTGCTCGCATCGGCGATGGCGCGGAACCATTCGAGCAGGCCGGCCTGCGACGGGCGGATGTAGTTCGGCGCGGACACCAGAAGGCCCGCCAGCGGGCGTTCCGAGAGCTTGCGCGCCCAGGCCGCGGCCTTGCCCAGGTGGTAGCCGGAAATGCCCATGACGACCGGCAGGCCGCCGGCCGCTGCCAGCACGGTGTCGAGCACGGCCAGTTGCTCGGCCTCGTCGAGCGCGGCGGCCTCGCCAGTGGAGCCGCAGGGCACGAAGCCCGTCACGCCGTCGTCGGCGAGCCGCCGGGTCAGCGCGGCGAGGGCGGCATGGTCTACCGCGCCGTCGCGGAACGGTGTGACGAGGGCCACCCAGAAGCCGGAGAAGTCAGGGGTGGTGGAGCTTGGTTGTTGATGAGGCACGCGGGTTTCCTTTCAGGAATCGACCGATGGAAAGAACCACCGTCCGATGCGCGCGAAACCCATGAGAGGGCCAAAAAAACCTTGGCAGGTTCCGTCGCTCATCCGACGACGGAACCTCGGCTCCGGTCAGACGAGCTTTGGTTTTTTGGCTTTGTTGCTGCCTTGGCGCGCGCGGCGGCCTTCGGGGTGCGAAGGCACCGGGAAGAGCGTGGCGGGACAAGGCATTGCGGCAGTCTATCGCGATGCCACAATTCGGACATGAGCGTTGCGCGTGTTTCGATCCAGACGGCCGATTTCGACCTTTCGCAGGAGGTTGCCGCGTTGCGCGACGGCGACAAACGCGTGGGCGCCGTCTGCAGCTTCGTCGGCACCGTGCGCGACCGCAACGACGGCAGCACCGTCGCCTCGATGGAGCTGGAGCACTACCCCGGCATGACCGAAAAGGCCATCGAGGCCATGATCGACGAGGCGCACAGGCGCTTCGACATCCTCGGCGCGCGCGTGATCCATCGCGTCGGGCTGCTGCATCCGCTGGACCAGATCATGATGGTGGCGGTGGTGTCGGCGCACCGCGGCCAGAGCTTCGAGGCCTGCGAGTTCCTGATGGACTATCTCAAGACCCAGGCGCCGTTCTGGAAGAAAGAGCAGACGCCCGAAGGCGCCCGCTGGGTCGATGCGCGCGTGGCCGACGACGCGGCGCTGGCGCGCTGGGGCATCAGCGCCCCGAATGCCTGAAGACGTTCAGAGGGGCTTGAAGCCGCTCGCCTGGATGATCCGCTCCCAGGTCTGCGTGTACGTGCGCACGCGGCCCGCGAACTGGCCCTGCGGCTCGTAGCCGACCGTCAGCCCCATCGTCGTGAGCTTCTGCTTCACGTCAGGCATCGCCAGCACCTTCTGCAGCGCATCGCCGTACTTGTCGATGATCGGCTGCGGCGTGCCCACCGGCGCGAAGATGCCGTAGTAGGGCAGGTCTTCCAGGTTCGAGAAGCCCAGTTCGGTGAAGGTCGGCACGTTCGGAATCACGGCCTGGCGCTTGGCGCCGATGGAGGCCACGATGCGCACCTTGCCCGCCTTGTGGTTTTCGATGAAGTCAGGCACCGAGGCGATGCCTGCGGTGATCTGGTTGCCCAGCATGTCGGCCGTCATCGGCGCGCTGCCGCGGTAGGGCGCGGGTTGCACGTCGATCTTGTACTTGTCCGAGATCATCTTCACCAGGAACTCGGGGATCGAGGCCGGCGCCGGGATGCCGATGGTTTCCTTGCCGCCCTTCTGCGTGCGGACCCACTTCACGTACTCGTCGATGCTCTTGGCCGGCGTGCCGCCCGACACCGCCAGCACGTTGGCGAAGGTGGCGAAGCCGGCCACGGGCACGAAGTCGGTGGCGGGGTTGAAGCCCGGGTTCTTCACCACCTGCGGCAGGATCGAGATGGTGTGGTCGTGCGACAGGAACAGCGTGTGGCCATCGGCCGGGGAAGACTTCAGCACCGTTGCGGCAATCTGCCCACCCGCGCCGGCGCGGTTCTCGACCACCACGGGCACGCCCAGCACATCCTTGAGTTTTTCGCCCAGCGTGCGTGCAATGGCGTCGGTGCCGGCGCCGGCGGGGAAGCCCACGAGCAGGCGGATGGGGGTGCCGCTTTGCGCTTGCGCAAGGCCGGACAGGCCCATGGTGGCTAGAAAGAGGCCCACGCTGATCGCCCGGCGCACCGGTTGAACGCGCTGCATTGAAAAAACCATGATCGACTCCATTCGAGAGAGGGAAATGCCTACGGGCAGGGGAAACGGATCTTGTGCAATAGCCGTGCCCACGGCACCGGCGTAGCCGGCAGCCTTGAATCGTGCCCGAACAGCCCTATTTTGGATGCAGGAATACCACCATGCGACAAGACAAACTCACCACCAAATTTCAGGAAGCGCTGGGCGATGCCCAGACGCTCGCGCTGGGCAGCGACAACGCCTACATCGAACCGGCCCACCTGCTGGTCGCGATGCTGCGCCAGGACGACGGCCCGCGCGCCCTGCTGGAGCGTGCCGGCGTCAACGTACCTGGCCTGACGCAGGCGGCCGAGGCCGCCATCAAGAAGCTGCCGCAGGTGCAGGGCCACGACATCGTCCAGGTCGGCCCCGAACTGGGCAAGCTGCTCCAGGCCACCGAAAAGGAAGCCCTCAAGCGCAATGACCAGTTCATTGCCGGCGAACTTTTCCTCCTGGCATTGGCCGACAGCAAGGCCGACATCGGCAAGACCGCCCGCGAAAACGGCCTGAGCCGCAAGTCGCTCGAAGCCGCCATCGACGCCGTGCGCGGCGGGCAGGGCGTGAACAGCGCCGATGCCGAAGGGCAGCGCGAAGCGCTCAAGAAATACACCATGGACCTGACCGAGCGCGCCCGCCTGGGCAAGCTCGACCCGGTCATCGGCCGCGACGAGGAAATCCGCCGCGCCATCCAGGTGCTGCAACGCCGCACCAAGAACAACCCCGTGCTCATCGGCGAACCCGGCGTGGGCAAGACCGCCATCGTCGAAGGCCTCGCACAGCGCATCGTTGCGGGTGAGGTGCCCGATTCGCTCAAGGGCAAGCGGGTGCTGTCGCTCGACATGGCTGCGTTGCTGGCTGGTGCCAAGTTCCGCGGCGAATTCGAAGAGCGCCTGAAGACCGTGCTGAACGAACTCGCGAAGGACGAAGGCCAGACCATCGTCTTCATCGACGAGCTGCACACCATGGTCGGCGCCGGCAAGGCCGAAGGCGCGATGGATGCGGGCAACATGCTCAAGCCCGCACTCGCTCGAGGCGAGCTGCACTGCGTGGGCGCCACCACGCTCGACGAATACCGCAAGTACATCGAGAAAGATGCCGCGCTGGAGCGCCGCTTCCAGAAGATCATCGTGGGCGAGCCCAGCGTCGAGGCCACCATCGCCATCCTGCGCGGCCTGCAGGAAAAATACGAAGTGCACCACGGCGTGCAGATCACCGACCCGGCCATCGTGGCCGCGGCCGAGCTGTCTGACCGCTACATCACAGACCGCTTCCTGCCCGACAAGGCCATCGACCTGATCGACGAGGCCGCGGCCAAGATCAAGATCGAGATGGACTCCAAGCCTGAGGTCATGGACCGCCTCGATCGCCGCCTCATCCAGCTGCAGATCGAGCGCGAAGCCGTGCGCCGCGAAAAGGACGAGGCCTCGCAGAAGCGCTTCGGCCTGATCGAGGACGAGATCGAAAAGCTGCAGAAGGAAATCGCCGACTACGACGAGATCTGGCAGGCCGAGAAGGCCCAGGCCCAGGGCAGCGCACAAGTGCGCGAAGACGTCGACAAGATCAAGTTCCAGATCGAAGAGTGGAAGCGCAAGGGCGACTTCAACAAGGTCGCCGAGCTCCAGTACGGCCAGTTGCCCGCGCTCGAAAAGCGCTTGAAGGAGGCCGAGGCCAGCGAGGCGAACAAGGGCAAGTCCAGCGCGCCCACGCTGCTGCGCACCCAGGTCGGCGCGGAAGAAATCGCCGAGGTCGTGGCGCGTGCCACCGGCATCCCGGTCGCCAAGCTGATGCAGGGCGAGCGCGACAAGCTGCTCGTGATGGAAGACAAGCTGCACGAGCGCGTGGTCGGCCAGGACGAGGCCATCGGTGCGGTCGCCAACGCGATCCGCCGCTCGCGCTCGGGCCTGTCGGACCCGAACCGCCCGACCGGCTCGTTCCTGTTCCTCGGCCCCACGGGTGTGGGCAAGACCGAGCTGTGCAAGGCGCTTGCGGGCTTCCTGTTCGACAGCGAAGACCACCTGATCCGCATCGACATGAGCGAGTTCATGGAGAAGCATTCGGTCGCGCGCCTGATCGGCGCGCCGCCGGGCTACGTGGGCTACGAGGAGGGCGGCTACCTCACGGAAGCCGTGCGCCGCAAGCCCTATAGCGTGGTGCTGCTCGACGAAGTCGAGAAGGCCCACCCCGACGTGTTCAACGTGCTGCTGCAGGTGCTCGACGATGGCCGCCTTACAGACGGCCAGGGCCGCACCGTGGACTTCAAGAACACCGTGATCGTGATGACGAGCAACATCGGCTCGCCCATCATCCAGGCCATGGTGGGCAAGCCTTCCGAAGAGATCAAGGAAGCGGTGTGGGACGAGCTGAAGAACTACTTCCGCCCCGAGTTCCTGAACCGCATCGACGAGACGGTCGTGTTCCACGCGCTCGACGCGAAGAACATCGAATCGATTGCCGCGATCCAGCTCAAGGTGCTGAAGGCGCGGCTCGCGAAGATGGATCTGGGGCTGGAGGTGTCGCCGGCGGCGCTGGCAGAAATTGCCAAGGTCGGCTTCGACCCGGTGTTCGGCGCGCGTCCGCTGAAGCGTGCCATTCAGCAGCGCATTGAGAACCCGCTCTCGAAGCTGCTGCTCGACGGCAGCTTTGGGCCGAAGGACACGATCGAGGTCACGACCGACCCGATCCAGTCGCCGGGCAAGTTCTCGTTCGCCAAGGCCGGGGAACCAACGGCGGCGGCTTCGGCCTAAAGTTGGATGATGAACTTCATTTTTCGCGTCATTCTTCTGCTCCTGGGGCTGGTCTTTGCGGCCAGCCTGGCCGTGGCGGTCATGCTGCTGGCGGCTGTGTGGGGTGTGCGCTACGCCTGGGGGCGTCTCACGGGCAAGCCCGTGACGCCTTGGGTCATGCGCTTCAATCCCCGCTCCGGCTTCGATAAATTTCGTAATGCGGCACAGCCGGCCGAACCGACCGCCGCCGACGTGGCCAACGCGCGGGCACGCGGCGAATCGGTGGAGCGCCCGGTGCGCATTCGCGGCAGCGCCAGCGACGTGACCGACGTGTCGCCGAAATCGGTCTCGCGCGGCTGAGCCACCGCTATTTCAGGCGCGACAACCCGTTGCGCCTTTCGCCGTCAGAATCGTCCTCCTGCAGCCGCCGCTGAGTGCGGCTTTCGCTTTCATCAGGAGAGACATTCCATGACATCGCGCGACATCTTCGTGGTCGGCACCGCCCGCACCGCCATCGGCACCTTCGGCGGCGCGCTGAAGGACGTGCCCAATACCCAGCTTGCCACCACCGCCGTCAAGGCTGCCATCGAGCGCAGCGGCGTGGCCGCCGATGCCATCGGCCACGTGGTCATGGGCAACGTGATTCCCACCGATGTGAAGGATGCGTACCTCAGCCGCGTGGCCGCCATCGACGCCGGCTGCCCCATCGAGACGCCGGCCTTCAACGTCAACCGCCTCTGCGGCTCGGGCCTGCAGGCCATCGTGTCGGCTGCGCAGGCCATCGCGCTGGGCGACTGCGACATCGCCATTGGCGGCGGCTCGGAGTCGATGAGCCGCGGCCCGTACTTCGACACCTCGGCCCGCTACGGCGCACGCATGGGCGACGCAGTGCTGGTCGACTACATGCTGGGCATCCTGCACGACCCGTGGGAGAAGATCCACATGGGCATCACTGCAGAGAACGTGGCCGCGCGCTACGGCATCACGCGCGAGCAGATGGACGAACTGGCCGTAAGCAGCCAGCAGCGCGCGGCAGCCGCCATCGAGGCAGGACGCTTCAAAGAGCAGATCGTTCCGGTCGAAGTGAAGACGCGCAAGGGCATCGTCTTGTTCGACACTGACGAGCACGTGCGCGCCGACACCACTGTCGAGACGCTCGCGAAGATGAAGCCCGCTTTCAAGAAGGACGGCCTCGTCACCGCCGGCAACGCCTCGGGCATTAACGACGGCGCCGCCGCCGTGGTGCTGGCAAGCGGCGAGAGCGTCAAGGCGCGGGGCCTGAAGCCGCTGGCGCGCCTGGTCGGCTACGCACACGCCGGTGTCGAGCCCGCATACATGGGCATCGGCCCGGTGCCGGCCACGCGCAAGGTGCTGGAGCGTACTGGCCTGAAGGTGAGCGACTTCGACGTGATCGAGTCGAACGAAGCCTTCGCGGCGCAGGCCTGCGCGGTCATCAAGGAGCTGGGCTTCGATCCGGCCAAGGTGAACCCGAACGGCTCGGGCATTTCATTGGGCCACCCGGTGGGCGCGACCGGCGCGATCATCACGACGAAGGCGATTGCGGAGCTGCACCGCACGGGCGGCCGCTACGCACTCGTCACGATGTGCATCGGCGGCGGCCAGGGCATTGCCGCCGTCTTCGAAAGAGTCTGACCCACATGCTCCGCCCACCCATCCTGATCGACCCCGACGAGGTCGACTTCAGCGCCATCCGGGCGCAGGGTGCGGGCGGGCAGAACGTCAACAAGGTGTCGAGCGCGGTGCACCTGCGCTACGACATCCACGCCAGCTCGCTGCCGGCCGACGTGAAGGAGCGGCTGCTCGCGCTGCGCGACAGCCGCATCACGCAGGAAGGCGTGTTCGTGCTGAAGGCGCAGCAGCACCGCACGCAGGAGATGAACCGCGCCGACGCGCTCGCGCGCCTGCAGGCGGTGATCGACAGCGTGGCCACGCCGCCGCGCGTGCGGCGCGCCACCAAGCCGACCTACGGTTCGAAGCAGCGCCGGCTCGAAGGCAAGAGCCAGCGCGCGCAGATCAAGAACCTGCGCGGGCCGGTGCGGGACTGAGCGCGCCAGCGCCGCCGCGCAGCCGGCGGATCTGCAGGCCGACGCCGATCAGGTACAGCACGAGCAGCACGCCGGTGATCGCCTTGAGCTCCGGCGCGTCGGCGTTCGGCAGCAGCGGGGCGCCGAGCGGCAGGCGCGTCAGCGTTTCGGTGAAGGCCGGAATCCAGTGGAACAGGAAGCTGGCCGAGAACGCGATGGCCTCGACATAGCGCGCCGACTTGCCGAAGAGCACGCCCCGGCCCGCGAGCGTGCCCACGGCCAGCGCCAGCAGCGTAATGATGCCCAGCACATGCGGCTTGCCGAAGCCGCCGTGCTGGAAGATGCCGAAGCCCGTGAGGCAGGTGAGCACGGTGGTCCACACGAAGACCTGGCCGAGCCCGGTGCGCATCGTGATCTCTTTGTAGCGGAACAGGGCCAGCAGCCCTGCGGCGACGGCGATCAGGCTGATCGCGGTATGAACTGTGCCCAGGGACGTGAGTCCCAGCCATCCTGTCGGTGCCATGCGGATCCCCTCGTTGTTCGTGGTGCGGCATTCTGGCGCGTTGCATCAAATTTGTGGAATCTGGGATGAAATGAGTGCAAAAGGCCCTGCTTTACGGGCCTGAAACATCTCCCAAGCAGAATCGTGGTCATGAGAAGGTTTCTTTCGCGCGCCGTGCTGGCTGCGCTCCTGCTTGTGCCGGCCGCGGCGCTCCTGACCGGCTGCGGTCCGGGAGTGGCGGCGCAGCAGACCGCGAGCGCCGCGCCGGCCCCCGAGCTCAAGTGGGAAGAGCTGATTCCCAAGAGTTGGGACCCGACCAAGCGCTACCGCAACATCAGCCTCGAGGCGCTGCGCGACAACGACCCGCGCGCGATCCAGATGCTCGACGAGATGCGCGCCGTCTGGGATAACGCGCCGGTCAACGTGGCGCTGGACGACAAGCCGGCCAAGCTGGCGGGCTTCGTCGTGCCACTCGACAGCACGCAGGACGGCATCCGCGAATTCCTGCTGGTGCCGTATTTCGGCGCCTGCATCCACACCCCGCCGCCGCCCGCCAATCAGATCGTTCACGTGATCGCGGCCACCACCGTGAAGGGCTTGCACGCGATGGACACGGTGTACGTCAGCGGCACGCTGAAGGCGGCGCGCTATTCGTCGGTGGACATGGGCGTGAGCGGCTACGAGATCAAGTCGGCCGCGGTCGAGCGCTTCGTGGCCAGGCAGCCGCAGTAAGCCGCACCGGCCGCGCAGCTCAGGCCATGCGCTGCGACAGAAAGTCCAGGAACGACGTGATCCGCGCTGTCAACTGCGTGTTGCGGTAGTACACCGCGTTGACCGGCTGGCGCACGTCCGCCGTTTCTTTTGCCAGCACCTGCACCAGCGCGCCGCTGGCGCGGTCGGCACCCGTCATGAAATCCGACAGGCAGACGATGCCCACGCCAGCCAGCGCCAGCTGGCGCAGCGTTTCGCCGCTCGACGCCATCAGCGTCGGCGCGATGTTCCATTCGTCGCCATGCACGCCGCGCAAGGGCCAGCGGTTCAGCGACTCGGGCTGGGTGAAGCCCAGCAGCGCGTGCTCGGCCAGGTCGGCCACCTTGCGCGGCTTGCCGTGCGCTTCGAGGTATGCCGGGCTCGCGAGCACGCGCAGCCGGTGCGTGCCCAGTGGCCGCGCATGCAGCGTGGAATCGCGCAGCGGCCCGATGCGGATCGCGATGTCGGTGCGGCGCTCCAGCAGGTCGATGGGCAGGTCGTCGGTGTCGAGCTCGAGGCTGATCTGCGGGTAGAGCCTTCGAAACTCCGGCACCAGAGGCACGATGGCATGCAGCATGAAGGGCGAGGCCGCGTTCACGCGCAGCCGGCCGGCCGGCTGCTGGCGGCGCGCGGCCATTTGCTCTTCGGCGTCGTCGATGGCATCGAGGATGGCGCGCGTGCGCTGCAGGAAGGCCGCGCCTTCTTCCGTCAGCTCTAGCCGCCGCGTGGTGCGGCGCAGCAGCGTGGTGTCGAGCTTCTGTTCGAGCCGGCTCAGGGCGCGGCTGATGCCCGAGACCGTTTGCGCCAGCTGCTCGGACGCAGCCGTGATCGAGCCCGTGTCCACCACCGTACGGAACGCGACCAGTTCTTCGATGGTGGTCTTCATGGGCGCTGGCAGGTCAGGCTTCGGCTTCCTGCACCACGGGCATGTCGCCGATGCGCGGCATCAGCGCCGCGAGCGCTTCGCCGTCGGTGCGGTAGCTGAACAGCATCGGCCCCGGGGCCAGCAGGCCGGCGCGTTCCAGCACCTGCATCGCGGGCAGCTTCAGGCCGCTCAGGTGCAGGCGGATACCCTTGGATTCCATCATCCGGCGGATCGAGCCGAACACCTCCGCGCCGGTGATGTCGATGCGGTTGATGGGCTGCGCGAACAGGCACACGTCGGTGAGCTCGGGCCGCTCGGCCAGCGCCACGGTGAGCGCGCGTTCCAGCGTGGAGGCCGAGGCGAAGTCGAGCTCGGCATCCATGCGCAGCGCATAGAGCTGCGGCGCCAGCGGCGGCAGCTTCCAGAGGTTGCGGTCGCGCAGGCTGCCGTCGGGGTGCAGGCCCACTTCGATGATGCGCGGGTGCAGGTGCCGGTACATGTAGTGCGCCAGGGCGGCCAGCAGCCCGCCGAGCACGCCCCAGTAGATGCTGGGCGCGGTCGCGATGGTCAGCACGAAGGTACCGAAGGCAATGCCCGCCTCGATGCGCGAGATGCGCCACAGCGCGGTAAAGCTCGCGGGCTTTACCAATCCGAGGATGGCCGTGACCACCACCGCAGCCAGCACCGCCTGCGGCACGTGATACAGCAGCGGCATCAGCCACAGCAGCGCGCCGGCCACGACGACCACGCTGAACAGCGTGGCCCAGCCGGTCTGCGCGCCCGCATAGAGCGTGATGGCCGAGCGCGAGAAAGACGAGCTGGTGGGAAACGCGCCCGTGAAGCCCGAGGCCAGCTTGGCCAGGCCCTGGCCGATGAGGTCCTGGTTTTCGTTCCACAGCGTGCCGGCACGCGCGTTGTCGACCTTGGCGCTCGATGCGGTTTCAAGGAAGCTCACCAGCGTGATCATCAGCGCCGGCAGCACCAGCGCGCTGAAGGTGCTCACGGGCAGCAGGCCGGGCCAGTAGAACGAGGGCAGGCCCGAAGGCAGGCTGCCCACCACCGCGCCGCCGCGCAGCGCGTAGTCGATGACCCAGCTGATGGCGGCAGCGCCGGCCACCAGCGCCATCGTGGTCGGAAAGCGCGGCAGTGCGCGCTTGCCCAGCCACAGCACCGCGATGCTGCCGAGCCCGAAGGCAATGGCCACGAGGTCGGGCAGCGGCCCGCCCTGCAACACCTGCGGAATGGTGCGCCCCGTGAAGCCGAGCAGCGCGGGCAATTGCGAGATGGCGATCAGCACCGCCGCGCCCTGCGTGAAGCCGATGAGCACCGGCGAATTGACCAGCCGCAGCAGCCAGCCGAAGCGCCCCGCGCCCAGCACGATCTGGATCGTGCCCGACATCAGCGTGAGCCACACCGCCATTGCCACCCACTCGGCACTGCCCGCCACCGCCAGCGGCGCGAGCGAGGCGCCGACCAGCAGGCTGGTGAGCGCCGTGGGCCCGACCGACAGCCGCTGCGACGAGCTGAACATCACTGCGATCAGCGCCGGGAACAGCGCCGCGTACACGCCCGTGACCAGCGGCATGCCCGCCAGCGCCGCATACGCCACGCCTTGCGGAATGACCATCAGCGCCACGGTGATGCCGGCCATCGCCTCGTTGCGCAGCAGCGGGGCGGAAGGGCGCGGCCAGGCGAGACAGGGAACCCAGCGCGCGAGGCGCTGGCGCAGGGAGGGAGAGGGGGCAGCCGGGGTCATGGAGATTTGCGGGCGCACTGGGGAAAACTGCAAACGCATGCGCGGTGCGCCGCGCGGGAGCGATGTGGAATGCGGGTCGGGATCAGATCAGCGAACTCGCGTTCTTCAGAACGTAGTCGCAAGCCTTTTCCTTCACCTTCGACGACAGGCCCTTGAAGTTCAGCGACTTGCCGTCGCCGCCCTGCAGCAGGCCCTTGGCGCCGCTGGCGAAGCCGGTTTCCTGCTTCTTCTGCCCGGTGATCTTGGCGAGCAGCTTGTCTTTCACCGAGGCCGCGTCGCCGCCCAGGTAGTTGTTCTTCACGCAGTACTGCAGCACGCCGGCTGCGTTGCCCATGGTGCTGGAGCCGATGGCGGGCATCTTGAAGCCCAGGTTGCTGCCGAGGCTGCCGAGCGCAGATCCGCCTGCGCTGCCTTGCGAGTTGGAGGTAGCCGCTTCGCCGGCCTTTTCCTTCAATTGGTCGAGCAGGTCGTTGGCTTGTGCCGAGGCGCCTGCCGCAAGCAGAGCCAGGGCGATGAGGGTGGAACGGGCGTGCATGGTGTCCTCCTGTCGGTAAGCGTGATGGAAAGCGGCCACCAGCATACCGGAGACTTCCATGGGCGCACCCCCTCGGTGCACGCCCGCTTGCCTGCTTACTTCGTGCGGGGCGGGCGCTTCTCGAGCAAGGGCGTGCTGGTGCCCTGCACGCCGACCAGGCCGAGCACCGTCACCAGCGAGTTCTGCGCACCCTTCCAGCCGTCGGTCACGTCGATCCACTCGGACAGCGCATGGAAGCCGCCGGTCTTGCCGCCGCCGCCGATGATGATCGCCGGGATGCCCAGCGACATCGGCACATTGGCGTCGGTGCTCGCGCCCGTCAGCAGCGTCTTGTGGCCGAAGGCGCTGTTCGCGCGCGTGGCGGCTTCGACGATCACAGTGTCTGATTGCGTGCGACCGCCCGGGCGGTCGCCGATGAGCTTGGTGCTCACGCTCAGCGTGCTCACGTTCCAGCGCTTGTTTTCCTCGACCACTGCTTCGTCGATGGCGGCCAGGATCTTCTTTTCGGTTTCGAGCAGCGGCGCCATTTCGTCGGAGCGGATGTCGACCGCCATGCGCGCATCCGGCGCGATGGTGTTGACCGAAGTGCCACCGCCCACGGTGCCGACGGTGAACGTCGTCTTCGGGAAACTCGGCGTGCGGATGTCGGCGATCTTAGCGATGGCGCGGCCCATGCCGTGGATGGCGCTGGGCACCTGGCCGAAGGCACCGTAGCTGTGGCCGCCCGGGCCCTTGAAGGTCACTTCGTAGCGGTGGCTGCCCGTGCCCAGCATCAGCACCGAGCCGTCTGGTGCGGGCTCCAGGCCGACCATGCCGTCGATGTCGAGGTTGTCGCGAAAGATCGCCTTGATGCCGCGCAGGTTGCCGAGCTCTTCCTCGCCGACGTTGCCTACGAACATCAGGTCGCCCACCGTCTGGATCTTGTTGTCGTTGAGCACCTTGAGCCACGACAGCAGCACCGACAGGCCGCGCGTGTCGTCGGAGATGCCGGGGGCGTAGAGCTTGCCGTCGCGCTCCTTCACCTTCACGTCGGTGCCGGCGGGGAACACGGTGTCGAGGTGGGCCGAGATCAGCAGCTTCGGGCCGTTGCCCGTGCCCTTGCGCAGGCCGACGACGTTGCCTTCGGCGTCGATCTTCGCATCCGTCAGGCCGAGGGCCTTCATGCGGGCGAGGAAGGCTTCGGCGCGCTTCTGTTCCTTGAAGGGGGGCGCCTCGATCTCGGTCAGCATCTTCAGGTCTTCGACCGAGCGATCGTGGTCGGCCTTGACCGCGTCGAGCAGCTTCTGGATGGCGGGGGAGGCCATCAGCTGTGTGTAGGCCTTGTCCACGTCTGGCCGCACCTGCGTGGGGGTGGCCGCGACGCTGCCGCTCTGGGCGTGTACGAGGCCGGCGGCCGCGGAGGCCAGGGCAATAACGAGCGGGGCGAGACGAAGCGACACGAGGCGGGGCATGGTGCGGGGATGTCCTTGTAGGCGAGCAACGCCGACGCGGCGTCTTCAGCGATTCTTACGGCTGTGTTAGCCGTGCGCTCTGGTTTAATCTTCGGCGTCGTCAGTTTTTCTAACAATGCCCGCCATGCGCCGCCACATCCCCAGCACCCGAGCGCTGCTGATCTTCGACGCGGTGGCCCGCCACCATGGCGTGGGCAAGGCCGCGGAGGAGCTGTGCCTCACTCACAGCGCGGTGAGCCAGCAGCTGCGGCTGCTGGAGACGCAGATCGGCGTGCGGCTGGTGCTGCGCACGGCGCGCGGCACCGAGCTCACCGAAGCCGGGCGGCGCTACCACGGGCAGATTTCAGGCGACCTGCTGCGGTTGCAGAACCACACGCTCGAAGCCATGGCACAGCGCACCGACGGCCTGCGCCTGCTGGTAGGTGCGGTGCCGGTGCTGGCCGAGGGCTGGCTGACGCCGCGGCTGCCGGAATTCATCGCGCGACACCCGGGCTGCAGCCTGCATCTACAGGTGTTCCCGACGCACCTCTACATGGAAGACATGTCCTTCGACGTGGGCGTGCAGTACGACGATGCGGTGTGGCCCGGCGCGAATGCGCTGCCGTTGATGGGCGAGTCCTGCGTGGTGGTGTGCTCGCCACAGGCAAAGGGGCGAGCGGCCATGGCGCGGGGCGATTTCCGCGCAGCGTCGCTGCTGCAACTGCGCACGCGTGTGGGTGCCTGGGAAGAGTGGTTTGAGCAGACGGCACATGCGCAGCGGCCCGAAAACCTGGTGACGGGGCACCGCTTCGACCTGTTCTCGTCGCTGGTTGCAGCGGTGCGTGCCGACCTGGGCGTGGGGCTGGTGCCCGAGTACTTCGTCGAGCGCGAGTTGCGTTCGGGCGAACTGGTGCTGGCCTGCCCGCATCGGGCGCCGTCGAGCCGGGGCTACAGCGTGTTCGTGGCGCCGAGCCGTACGGACGATCCGTTGGTCAGCGCTTTCGTGGCATGGCTGTGCGCGGCGGCCGCACTGCCAGAAACTTTGCCTGCCTAGGCGCGGCGGAAGAGAAGCACCGAGTTCGTGCCGCCGAAGGCGAACGAGTTGCTGATGGCAGCTTCGAGCGACGGCGCCGCCGCGTCGTCTTGCGTCACCAGGTTCAGCCTGCAGTCTGCGTCGATCTCGCGGCAGTTGGCGTTGGGCGGCAGTTGCCGCTGGTGCAGCGCCAGCACGGTGATGAGCGCTTCGAGCGCGCCCGCCGCGCCCAGCAGGTGGCCATGCAGTGCCTTGGTCGAACTCACGCGCAGCGTGTCGAGCTCGTCGCCCCACACATCGGCCAGCGCATTGCGCTCGACCACGTCGCCGATGCGCGTGGCCGTGCCGTGGGCGTTGCAATAGCCCACGTCGCGCGGCTGCAGGCCGGCCTGGCGCAGGGCGGTGCGCAGCGCGCGGGCCTGGCCCGGTGCGTCGGGCTTGGTGAGGTGGGTGGCGTCGCTGCTCAGCCCCCAGCCGGCCAGCGTGGCATAGCTGCGGGCGCCGCGTGCGCGTGCCCGCTCGGCGGATTCGAGGATCAGGAAGGCCGCGCCTTCGCCGAGCGCAAAGCCGCTGCGGTCGGTTGCGAAGGGCCGCACCGCGCCGGCCGCTTCGCCGGGCTGGAGGGTAGCCAGCGTCTGCATGGCCTGCCAAGCCACGACCACGCCCGGCACGATCAGCGCTTCGCTGCCGCCGGCGATGGCGATGTCGACCTCGCCGCGCTGCACGGCCTTGGCCGCTTCGGCAATCGCGGCCGAAGAAGAAGCGCAGGCGACCGAGTAGGTGAGCACCGGGCCCTGAACACCCTGGCGCATTGCCACATGGGCGGCCGGCGCGTTGGGCATGAAGGCGGGAATGGTGAGCGGCGACACGCGGCCATTGCCGCGGTAGGCCGCTTCGAGCGCTGCGGCGCCACCCATGCCGCAGCCGGCAAAGACGCCCACGCGCTCCGGGTCGGCGTCGGCAACGGCCAGGCCCGCGTCGCGCATCGCCATGTCGGCGGCGGCCACGGCCAGCTGGCTCACGCGGTCGACGCCCGCCAGCTGCAGCTTGGTGAACCAGCGGGTTTCATCGAAGGCCACGGTGGCCGCGGCGGCCGGCTTGGGCAGATCCGCAAAGATGGGCTGGATGGCCGATCGGCCCTGCAGCAGGGCCTGGAACAGCGCGTCGGGCTCGCCGCCGTGCGGCGCCATGACGCCCAGTCCGGTGACTGCGACCTCGTGGTTCACGCGACTTTCGCGGCTCGTACCTTGTCGACCAGCAGCGCGAGTTCGGCCAGGGTGTCGATGCTCGCGTCCTCGTCGGGCATGGTGATGCCGAAGTGGTCTTCGATGGCGAACAGAAACTCGGCGAGAGCCAGCGAATCGAGTCCGCCGGTTTCCCGCATCGAGGCGTGGGGGTCGAGCTTCGACGGTTCGATGCCGTACTTCTCGTGGATCAGGTCCTGCAATTCCTTCAGCGAACTCATCGTGCAATGCCTGTCGTCATGTGCCGTTGATCGATTGCCACCGTGTGGTGGTTGCCATTGAATCGATCCCTTCCTCGTCGGCCAGTGGTGAGTGTGGTCAGTGATTACAGATGATATCCGCTTCGACCCGAGGGGCATCCCCTCGCTAACGCGCCCCCGGGCGCCAGCGCAACGAGGGTAGTGCGAAGGCCATACCCAGCAGCGCGCCGGCCGCCACGTCCAGCACCACGTGCTGCTTGACCGCCAGCGTCGAATAGGCGATGGCGACGAACCAGGCCCAGTTCAGCACGCGCCACAGGGCCGGCGTGCGCGCCTCGCGCAGCACGTGTTCGACGCGGATGGCGGTGAAGATGGCCACGGCCACGTGCATCGAGGGGCAGGCGTTGCCCGCCGCGTCCACGCCCTGCAGCATCGCGAAACCGGGGTAGCCGGTGCCGTCGATGGCCATAGGGGGTATCTGGGTCGGCCAGAAGTAGAAGAGGCTCAGGCCGGTGATGCACAGCCCGCCGATCCACAGCCCGTAGACCACCAGCTCGCGGAACGTGAGCTGCAGCCCCGGCGCGATGCCCACGTACACCCAGAGCGAGAGGTATGCGCCCAGCGTGTAGGGCTGGAACGGAATCAGGTGGTCCAGCGGCGTCAGCGGCATCACCGCCACCGGAAAGGCCGGGTTGCGCAGCAGGTGGAAGTAGCCGATGAAGAACAGCCAAGTGAAGACGGTGGTGCCGACCGCTTTCAGCAGGAAATGGCGGCGCACGCGCAACCAGATCTCGGCGGTCCACGTCGGGGGCCGGGCGTCGGGCGCCATGTGCAGGGGGATCGGTGAGTGCATGGTGTTGTCGGTCGCCGATCTTGCCAGAGCACCATGAAGCCCCCCCGCGATGCCCCGCTATATCAGGGGGTGGTGGGCCGCTTGCGGTGCTGGAACGAAGTGGGTGAGCGGCCCGTGGCGGCCTTGAACATCGCGCAGAACGCGCTGTCGGTGGCATAGCCGCTGGCGGCCGCCACCTGGCTCACGGCCATGCCGCGCGCCAGCAGCGGCAGCGCATGTGCCATCACGGCTTGCTGGCGCCACTGCTGCCAGCTCATGCCGAGCTGGTCGCGGAACAGGCGCGCCACCGTGCGCTCGCTGGCGCCGATGGTGGCGGCGCGCTCGGCCAGCGTGGCGCGGTCGGCCGGGTTGCGCAGCAGCGCCTCGCACAGTTGGCGCAGGCGCTTGTCGGTGGGTAGCGGCACATCGATGCGGATCTGCGTGGCGCGCTCCACCTCGTCGACCAGCAGCGGCGCGATCATGCGTTCGCGCTGCGGCGCGTGCGGATCGGTCGGCGGCAGGCCATCGGGCGTGGTGTCGAGCGCCAGCATCAGCGCGCGCAGCAGCGGGCTGATTTCCAGCACTTCGCACTTTTCCCAGGTAGGCGCGATCCAGGCGTGCAGGTAGACGGTGCGCAGTTCGGCGTCTTCGATCAGCGTGATGCTGTGCGGCATGTTGGCCGGCACCCAGAGCGCGCGCGAGGGCGGCACGATGTAGCTGCCGTCCTGCGTGCTCAGGCGGATCACGCCGCGTGTGGAAAAAGTGAGCTGCGGCCACGGGTGCTCGTGCAGTTCGACCAGCGTGTCCGCGCTCAGGAAGTGCTCCTTGGCGCGCAGCGGACGCACCGCGTCGGGGGCGTAGAGGTGCGGCGTGAGAGAGGCAACGCTGGTGATCGGGGCGGGGAGCGCGCCGCGCGGCCTGGCGGGCGCGGCGCTCCTGGAGGTGGGTGAGGCGGCGCTTGGCATGGTTTCGACAAATGTTGTCGCTGTATCGCCATTCTGCCGCGTCCCCGGCGCATAGCATCGATGCCTGCCCCGTTTTTTTGTAGCAATCCATGTCTTCCACTTCGTCCGCGAGCGCTGGTTCTCCTCCTCACAACAACACCTTGCGCACCGACGCCAAGCTGATCGGGCTGGTCGGCCTGGCCCATGCGGTCAGCCATTTCAGCCAGCTCATCCTGGCGCCGCTGTTCCCGTGGCTGAAGGACGCGTTCAACGTGAGCTATGTGGAGCTGGGCGCGGTGCTCACGGTGTTCTTCGTGGTCTCGTGCATCGTGCAGGCGGCCTCGGGCTTCATCGTCGACAAGCTGGGCCCGCGGCCGGTGCTGTTCGTCGGGCTCGGGGCACTGGGGCTGGCGGCTTTCGGCTACGCCGCGGCGCAGAGCTACTGGATGCTGCTGTTGTGCGCGGTGGTCGGCGGCATCGGCAACGGCGTGTTCCATCCGGTGGACTACACGCTGTTCAACCGCAAGGTCGCGCCGACGCGGCTGGGCCATGCCTACAGCGTGCACGGCATCACCGGCAGCCTGGGCTGGGCGCTGGCGCCGGCCTTCGTGGTGCCGATCGCCATCGCTTTCTCGTGGCGCGTGGCGCTGGCTTCGGCGGGCGTGGTGGCTCTCGTGGTGCTGCTTGTGCTGTGGGCGTATCGCAGCGTGCTGTCGCTCGACGCGGCCGCCGTGCACAAGGCCACGGGGCAGGGCGAGCCCGCGCCGGTTGGCGGCGAATTCGACTTCCTGCGCATTCCGGCCGTATGGATGTGCTTCGGTTTCTTCTTCTTCTATGCCGCGGTGATCAGCGTGGTGCAGACCTTCGCGCCGGTGGCCGCGGGACACCTGCATGCGGTGCCGGTGGCGCTGGTGGCGGTGTGCCTCACGGTCTACATGGTGGCGAGCGCCGCGGGGATGGTGGTGGGTGGCTTCCTGGCCTCTGATCCGACGCGCTGCGAGCGCATCGTGGGCGCGGGCTTCGGCATTGCGGCCGCGCTGGCGCTGGTGCTGGCGTTCGCGAGTTTTCCGCCGGTCGTGGTGCCGGTGCTGTTCGGGGCCATGGGTTTCGTCTCGGGTGTCGCAGGGCCGTCGCGCGACCTGCTGGTGAAGAAGTCGACGCCGCCCAATGCGACCGGGCGCGTCTACGGCGTGGTGTATGCCGGGCTCGACATCGGACAGGCCCTGGCGCCGCTGGTGTTCGGGCGGCTGATGGACCATGGGCAGTACACGAGCGTGATCGTGGGGCTGGCGCTGGTGCAGGGTGTGCTGATCGCCAGTGCGTTCAACGTGCGCCGCGTGCGGCGCACGGCGCTGGTGCCTGCCTCGGCCTGAGTCCCTTCTTTTGATCGAAGTGCGGTCGATATCATCGGCCGCATGCAAGCCTTGTATGTCTATGTGATCGCCGGTGCTGTGCTGGCGGGTTTCGTGCAGGGCCTGTCGGGCTTTGCGTTCGGGCTGGTAGCCATGTCAGTCTGGGCGTGGACACTGGAGCCGCAACTCGCGGCGGTGCTTGCTCTCTTTGGCGCGTTGACGGGGCAGGTGATCGCGGCGGTCACGGTGCGGCGGTCTTTCGACAAGAGCGTTCTCTGGCCCTTTGTGCTCGGTGGGCTGGTCGGGGTGCCGTTCGGTGTCTGGCTGCTGCCGCACCTCGATCTTGTCGTCTTCAAGCTGTGTCTTGGCGTGCTGCTGGTGCTGTGGTGTCCGGCGATGCTGATGTCGCAGCATCTGCCGAAGGTTTCGTTCGGTGGGCGTTGGGCTGATGGCGTGGTGGGTGCCATGGGTGGTGCGATGGCGGGCATCGGCGGGTTCTCGGGGACCCTTCCCACGTTGTGGTGCACGTTGCGCGGCTTTCAGCGCGATACGCAGCGGGCTGTGATCCAGAACTTCAATCTGTCGATGTTGATGGTGGCGTTTGCCATTCATGTTTTCAGCGGGAGCATCGGGCGTTCTGTGGTGCCGCTGCTGGGGCTCGTTGCGCTGGCTGTTGCTGTGCCTGTGTTGCTGGGGGCTCGGCTTTATATCGGGATCAGTGAGGTGGCGTTTCGGAAGCTGGTGTTGGGGTTGTTGACTGCTTCTGGGGTGGCTTTGTTGGCATCGGCTTTGCCTGCTTTGTTGCGGCGCTGAGGGGTTGTGTTCCGGGGCCGGGACTCGCCCCGGCGGGCGACCTACTTTTCTTTGCTTCGCCAAAGAAAAGTAGGCAAAAGAAAGGCGACCCCACTGTCTGCGACCCCTTCGCTTTGCGAAGGGGCGACCTGCGGTGCTCGCGTTTCGCGGGGTCTCGCCCAAACTCGCTTCGCTCAGACAAGGGCGAGCCCTGATCCGCGAAACGCTGCGCTCCTCGGCGCAGCCAGAGGGGAGAGGAGACGGAACGGGCCTTTGCTTCGCTCGGCTTGGTATCGGCTGTTCAGAGGCCGAGCGCAGCGATGGCCTGTTGGGCTCCCCAATCCCTTCTGGCTGCGCCGAGGAGCGCAGACGTAGGAGGGATCAGGGCCGCAGCTGTCTGAGCGGAACGAAGTGCAGCGAGTTCTGCGGACCCCCTCCGGAGTCGAGCACCGCAGGTTGCCCGTAGCGAAGCGAAGGGACGCAGACAGTAGGGTCGCCTTTTCTTTGCTTACTTTCTTTTGGCGAAGCAAAAGAAAGTGAGTCGGCCGCCGGGCCGAGACCCGGCCCCGGAACGCACTAAACCAGCAAGGCTTCACCGAGGCAGCGCCAAGGCAAACGGCAAACTGAAAACCCCCAGCAAGGTAGACAACGTCACCAACCCCGCCACATAAGGCCCGTTGTACCCCATCCGAGCAGCCAGCACATAAGCACTGGAAGCCGTAGGCACAGCAGAAAAAGCCATCAACACGGCAGCATGCGTCGCATCCAGCCGCAACCAAAGCGCCAACCCCCATGCGACCAGCGGCAAGAACAGATGCCGTATCGCCAGTACCGAAACAGCCAGCACCTTCCCCGCCCCCAGCGTGGAGAACTTCATCCCAGCCCCCGCAGCCAGCAACCCCAACGCCAGCGACGCAGCCCCGATACGCGTCAACGTAGGCGTCGCCCAGGCAGGCACAGCCAAGCCCAGCACATTCGCCAGCAGCCCTGCCACCGTCGCGACGATCAGCGGGTTGCGCACCAGCTGCCGCACGAACCCGGTCTGCGCATGTCGCGTCATCGGCCACACGGCCGCGATGTTGAAGATGGGCACGCACACACCGATCAGCACCGCGATCAGCAGCAGGCCCTCGGCCCCGGCCAGCCGCTCCGCCAACGCCAGGCAAATGAACGAGTTGAAGCGGAACGCGACCTGCGCACTGGCCGCGTGGTCGCGTCGGTCGATGTGCGTGCGCAGGCCCGGAACGAAGGGCAGGGCATAGGCCATTGCGATGCCGCAGGCACCGACGCCGACGCCCGCCGTGAGCAGGCTCGACGTCGCACCGAAGTCGAGCGGGCTGCGCACGATCGAATGGAACAGCAGTACGGGAAAAAGAAAGTAGTAAACGAGGCTCTCGACCTGATCCCACACGCGGCGGTCGAGCGCGGTGTAGCGGCACAGTAGCCAGCCGATGGCGATGAGGGAGAAGTCGGGGAAAAGCAGCTGAGCGTAATTCACCGCTTCGAGGATAAACCCGCTTGACCATGGGTAATCCACAGCATGGAGAGCGCTCCTGAACCGCTAGCATCCGGGCTTCGTTTTTCGACATCATTCATTCAAATACCAAGGAGTTTTCGATGCAACGTCGTCAATGGAGCGCGCTGGTGGGAGGCGCCGCACTGGTCGCCATCGCGGGTCAGAGCTTTGCGCAGGGGTACCCCAACAAGCCCGTCGAGTTGAGCGTGCCCTTTGCACCGGGCGGCACGACGGACATCGTGGCGCGCGTGATCTCCGATCCGCTGGGCAAGGTGCTGGGCCAGCCCGTGGTGGTGATCAACCGCGCCGGCGGCGGCGGCATCGTGGGCGCGGCCGAAACGGCACGCGCCACGCCCGACGGCTACAAGCTCGGCATTGCCACCGTGTCGAGCACGGCGGCCAACCCGGCCATCAACCCGAAGACGCCGTACGACCCGATCAACGACTTCACGCCGATCATCAACATCGCGGCCACGCCGAACATCATTGCGGTCAACCCGAGCTTCCCGGCCAAGAACTACGCCGAGTTCGTGGCCGAGCTGAAGAAGAACCCCGGCAAGTATTCGTACGCTTCGTCGGGCACGGGCGGCATCGGCCACCTGCTGATGGAGCTCTACAAGAGCCTGACCAACACCTTCGTCACGCACATCCCCTACCGCGGCGCGGGCCCGGCGCTGAACGACGTGGTGGCCGGCCAGGTGCCGATCATGTTCGACAACATTCCCTCGGCCATGCCCTTCATCACCAGCGGCCGGCTGATCCCCATCGTGGTGTCGGCGCCGCAGCGCCTGGCCGCGCTGCCCAATGTGCCGACCTTCAAGGAAGTGGGCCTGGAGCCGGTGAACCGCATGGCCTACTACGGCATCCTCGGCCCCAAGGGCCTGCCGAAGGAAGTGGTCGAAAAGATCAGCGCTGGCGTGAAGAAGGCCGTGGAAGAACCGGCGGTGCGCAAGCGCATCGAGGACACGGGCTCGCTGATCGTGGCCAACTCGCCCGAGCAGTTCGCCGCGCAGATCAAGGCCGAGTACGAGGTCTACAAGCAGGTCGTGAAGAAGCAGAACCTGAAGCTCGACTGATAACTCTTCTTCGCACGAAAGAAAGCCGCCCGCATGCCGGGCGGCTTTTTCTTTTGTTATCTTGCAAGGCATGACCGAGGCAGCCACGCAGACACCCGACATCGACGACTTCATCGACGCCCTCTGGCTCGAAGACGGGCTGTCGAAGAACACGCTGGCCGCCTACCGCCGCGACCTCGCGCTGTTCGCGCAGTGGCTGCACGCGCAGCGCAGCGGCGCCGGGCTCGATGCCGCGAAGGAGTCCGACCTGCAGGCCTACATGGGCGCGCGCCTGTCCACCAAGGGCAAGGCCACTTCGGCCAACCGCCGCCTCACCGTGTTCAAGCGCTACTACCGCTGGGCGCTGCGCGAGCGCCGTGTCGTGGCCGACCCGAGCATCCGGCTCGCGCCCGCGCGGCAGATGCCGCGCGCCATCAAGACGCTGTCGGAAAAGCAGGTCGACGACTTGCTGGCCGCGCCCGACGTCGAGTCGCCGCTCGGCCTGCGCGACCGCGCGATGCTGGAGCTGATGTATGCGAGCGGCCTGCGCGTGAGCGAGCTGGTGGCGCTCAAGGCCATCGACATGAGCCTGAACGACGGTGTGCTGCGCGTGCTGGGCAAGGGCAACAAGGAGCGGCTCGTGCCCTTCGGCGGCGAAGCGCGGCGCTGGATCGAGCGCTACCTGGAGGAGTCGCGCCCCGCCATCCTCGATGGGCAGCAGACGCCCGACCTGTTCGTGACCGCGCGCGGTGCGGGCATGACGCGCGTGATGTTCTGGATCATCGTGAAGAAGCACGCCACCGCGGCCGGCATCCACGTGCCGCTGTCGCCGCACACGCTGCGCCATGCCTTCGCCACGCACCTGCTGAACCACGGGGTCGATCTGCGCGCGGTGCAGCTGCTGCTGGGGCATGCCGACATCTCGACGACGACGATCTACACGCACGTGGCGCGCGAGCGCCTGAAGCAGCTGCATGCGCAGCACCATCCGCGTGGATGAAGGCGGACAATGAGAAGCGACGCAACCCTCGCAGACGAACGACAGACACCATGAATTTCCTTGCTTCCTCGAAGCCCTCGCACCGCATGGCGACCCGCCTTCTTGCTGCCGCCGCGCTGTGCGCCGCTTCCGGCGCGCACGCGCAGGCCGTGCCCAAGACGGTTCGGCTCATCGTTGCCTACCCGGCGGGCGGCGTCAGCGACGTGGTCGCGCGTGCACTGGGCGACCGGCTCGCTGCGCAGATGGGCATCACGGTGATCGTGGACAACCGCGCCGGCGCGAGCGGTGCCATCGGCATGGACGCCGTCGCCAAGGCCGCGCCCGACGGCGCAACGCTGGGCTTCTCGGCCATCAGCCCGCTGGTGCTGAGCCCGCACTTGGGCAAGCTGCCCTTCGACCCGCTGAAAGACGTGGCACCGGTGGCGAGCGTGATGTATTCGCCGGTGCTGCTGATTGCCACGCCGGCCAGCAAGGCGAAGGATTTCCGCGCGCTGATCGATGACGCCAAGGCGCATCCGGGTGCGGTGCGCTGGGCCACGTCGGGGCCGGCCTCGCTCGGGCACATCGTGCTGGAGCAGCTGCGTGCGGCGGCGGGCGTCGACATCACGCACGTGCCCTACAAGGGCGGCGGCCAGCAGCTCAACGATGCGATCGGCGGGCAGTTCGAGATCCTGTCGACCAACGCGAGCCCGACGCTGTCGTCGCACATCCAGTCGGGCAAGCTGCGCCCGCTGGCGGTGGGCGCGCCCGCGCGTCTCGAGAGCCTGCCGCAGGTGCCCACGCTGGGCGAGCTGGGCTACAAGGCGGCCAACATCAATTCACTGTTCGGCGTGTTCGCGCCCGCAGCTACGCCGAGCGCTCTGGTTGCGAAGTACAACGCCGAGATCAACAAGGCGCTGGCCAGCCCCGAGCTGCGCGCCAAGCTCACGGCCACCGACAACGTGCCGACCGGTGGCAATGCGGCCGCGTTTGCGAAAGAGATCGCCAGCGAGTTCGAAAGCAACGGCCGCATCGTGAAGGCCGCGGGCATCAAGGCCGACTGACGCCTGAATGACACCTCGGCTTGTGGTTTGATTTCCCCTACCTTATAGTAGGTAGATGACCAGCGCCACAGCCCTTGCCACCGGCAGCACCCGCGAGCAGATCCTCGCGGTGGCGCGCGGGTTCATCGAAACGCGCTCCTACTTGGGCTTCAGCTTCCAGGACGTGGCCGACGCGGTCGGCGTGCGCAAGGCCAGCCTGTATCACCACTTCCCGACCAAGGAGGCGCTGGGCGTCGCGGTGATTCGCGCGGCCACGCAGGGCTTCAAGGACTGGGACGCCGCCCGGGCGCGCGAGCCGAAGGACGCGCTCGAATCGTATTTCCGCATGTACCGCAACACGCTGAGGGCTGGCTCTGGCATGTGTCCCGCCGGGGCGCTGGCGCCCGGCTGGGGCGTCATCAACGACGAATTGCGCCAGGCCGTGCAGGAGTTGCGCAACACGCAGGTGACGTGGCTCACCGGTGTGCTGGGCGCGCTGATGCCGGCGCGGAAGAAGGGCACGTCAGTCGCTTCGCTGGCCGCCTATGTGTTTTCGGTCTGCCAGGGCGCGCTGCTGTCGGCGCGCATGACAGGGCGCGTGGACGACTTCGACGAAGCCGTCGCGCAACTCAGGAGTTCACTGCCCGGCTGACCGCCAGGCCTGATGCAGGCACGTTTCGGCGTGCCTATTTTTTGACCTCGTAGCCTACCGATTGGATGGTAGACAAACCTGTTGGAGCACACCCATGAAAGCCGTCATTTCCGCCTACGCTCGTTCCCCCTTCCACTTCTCGAAGAAAGGCGCGCTTGCCGAAGTACGGCCCGACACGCTCGCCGCCGGCGTGGTGCGCGGCCTGCTGCAGCGCACCGACCTCGACCCTGCGCTGCTCGAAGACGTCATCCTCGGCTGCGCGTACCCCGAAGCCTCGCAGGGTAACAACCTCGCGCGCATCGTCGGGTTGCTGGCCGGCCTGCCGCACGAGGTGGGCGGCATGACGGTGAACCGCTTCTGCGGCTCGTCGATGCAGGCCGTGCACATCGCCGCCGCGCAGATCGAGGCGGGCATGGGCGACGCCTTCCTGTGCGTCGGCGTGGAGTCGATGACGATGGTGCCGCAGGGCGGCTTCAACTTCTCGCCGAACCCCGAGCTGAAGGAGAACACCGACGCCTACATCTCGATGGGCGAGACGGCCGAGAACGTGGCGCAGCGCTGGAACGTGAGCCGCGCCGACCAGGAGGCCTTTGCGGTCGAGTCGCACCGCAAGGCGGCCGAGGCGCGCGCGCAGGGGCGCCTGGCAGGCGAGATCGTGCCCGTGCGCCTGACATCGGGCGACATCGTCGATGCCGACGGCTGCATCCGGCCCACGACTTCGGCCGAGGCACTGGCGAACCTCAAGCCCGCATTTCGCCCCGATGGCGTCGTGACGGCCGGCACCTCGTCGCCGCTGACCGACGGCGCGGCCGTGGTGCTCGTCACCAGCGATGCCTTCGCTGCCAAGCACGGCCTGCAGGCGCTGGCGCGCATCAGGTCGTTCGCGACCGTGGGCGTCGACCCGGCCATCATGGGCATCGGCCCGATTCCCGCGACCCGCAAGGCGCTGGCGCGCGCCGGCCTGAGCGCGGCCGACCTTGATGTGATCGAGATCAACGAGGCCTTCTCCTCGCAAGCGCTGGCTTGCATCCGCGACCTCGGGCTCGACCCGGCGAAGATCAACCTCGACGGCGGTGGGCTTTCGATCGGCCATCCGCTGGGCGCGACGGGTGCGCGTATCACCGGCAAGGCTGCATCGCTGTTGGCGCGCGAGAAGGGCCGCTATGCGCTGGCCACGCAATGCATCGGGGGCGGGCAGGGCATTGCGACGATTCTCGAGCGGGTCTGAGCGTCCGAGAATGCGGGCAGAAACCACAAGGAGACCCGATGACGGCAAGCACTGAAGCCGGCGCGAAGCGCAAGCTGTACCTGGAAGACTTGGCGGTAGGCGACCGCTTCCAGAGCGGCGAGCACGTGCTGGACATGGCGCAGATCAAGGCCTTCGCGCAGCAGTTCGACCCGCAGCCTTTCCACACCGACGAAGAGGCCGCCAAAGCCACCTTCTTTGGCGGCCTCGCCGCGAGCGGCTGGCACACGGCCGCCCTCACGATGAAGCTGCTGGTCGACAGCGGCATCCCCCTGGCCGATGGCATCATCGGTTCGGGCGGCGAGCTCCAATGGCCCAGGCCGACGCGCCCCGGCGACGTGCTGCACGTGGTGAGCGAGGTGGTCGAGATCACGCCCTCGCGCTCCAAGCCTGGCCGCGCGATGGTGACGATGCGTTGCCAGACGCTCAACCAGCGCGGCGAAGTGCTTCAGGCCTTCACGCCGAAGCTGGTGGTGCACAGCAGGCCAGCATCGGCCTGAGTTCAGACCACGCGCAGGCCTAGTTCCTCGACCAGCGAGGCGGCCTGCCGGTGTGAGATGGTGGCGCCCTTGAACTGGGCCGCGTTCGCGAGCCGCAGCCCGCCGAGATCGACCTCGCGCAAGTCCGCGCCTTCGAAGCGCGCGAGCTTCAGGTGCGCGTTGCGCAGGCTGCCACCCTCGAACACGGCCTCGCGGAAATCGCAGCCCGACAGGTCGGCCTCGGAGAAGTCGAGTTGTTCGAGCTTCTGCTTGCGGAACGACATGCCCCGCAGGTGCGCGTCCACCAGCAGCGAATCCTTGAAGCCGATGCCTAGTGCCGAGACTTCGCCGAAGTGCGCACCCGTGAGCTTCACGCCGGTGAAGAACGCCGAAGCCAGCTTGGCGCGCGTCCACTGCGTGTTGTTCAGGTCGCAGTCCTGGAAGCGCGCGTTCGTCAGGTCTGCAAGGCCGAAGTCGGCCTGGCGTGCCCTGCATCCGGCCCAGCGCGTCTCCGACAGCAGCGCGCGGTCGAACGAGGTTTCGGCGAAGTTGCAGAGCGTGAACTGCGCTCCGCGCAAGTCGAGTCGCGACAGGTCGGCTTCATCGAAATTGCAGCGCTCGAAATGCAGCGGTTCGGCGCCCTTGCGGTCTTGCAGGCAGGCCAGCAGGTCGGGGCGCGACCAGGTCTGGTCGGAAATCACGTTGCTCATTCGGGGCGCGAGTCGGTCAGCGCACGCAATTCTTCGGGGCTGAAGCCCGCCCGGCTGCGTGCCTCGAGGTTGAAAGGCGGCTTGTGGCGCGGTGCGTCATAGCGCGCCACAAGCGCGGGGTAGGTCGCCTCCGCATCGAGGCCCGCGCCATCGCACAGCCAGCGGTACCAGTGGTTGCCGATGGCCACGTGGCCCACTTCGTCGCGCAGGATGATGTCGAGAATCTCCACCGCGCGCAGCGCATCGGGCGTGTTCACGCGCTTGAGCTTGCCCTGGATGAGCGGCGTGGCGTCAAGCCCGCGCGCCTCCAGCGTGCGCGGCACCAGCGCCATGCGGGCGAGCACGTCGTCCTTCGTTTTCTCGCACATGTTCCACAGGCCGTCGTGGCCGGGGAAGTCGCCGTAGCGCCAGCCCATGTCCTGCAGGTGCGTGTGCAGCAGGGTGAAGTGCAGAGCTTCTTCGTCGGCCACGCGCAGCCAGTCGCGGTAGTAGGCCTCGGGCATGCCGTCGTAGCGCCACACGGCGTCGAGCGCGAGGTTGATCGCGTTGAACTCGATGTGGCAGATCGAATGGATGAGCGCGGCACGGCCTTCGGTGGTGAAGGGCGAGCGCTTTTGCACGGCAGTGGCGGCCACGCGCAGCGGTCGTTCGGGGCGGCCCGGCACGCCAACATCGTCGCCGGCGGTGCGGATCGGGTCGGTTGCTATGGAATCGGTAGCGCCGGACAAAGATATGGCGCGCGTTGCAGCCACCTTTTCGTCGGGGTCTGTCAGGCGTAGCGCGGCTAGCGCGCTCAAACGGGGGTGCATCCCTACAATTCTAGTTTTTGACCTTCCATGGACTGAAAGCAATGGCGCTCTACGAACTCGACGGCGTGGCCCCCCAGATGGGCGAAGGAGCATGGGTGGCCGACAGCGCGGAGGTCATGGGCAACGTCAAGCTGGCGGACAACGCCAACGTGTGGTTCGGCGCCGTGCTGCGCGGCGACACCGAGCTGCTGACCGTCGGGCGCAACAGCAACATCCAGGACCTGTCGGTGTTGCACGCCGACATCGGCTGCCCGCTGACCGTTGGCGACAACGTGACCATCGGCCACCAGGTGATGCTGCATGGCTGCACCATCGGCGACAACACGCTGATCGGCATCCAGGCCGTGGTCTTGAATAACGCGAGGATCGGCCGCAATTCGATCGTTGGCGCCGGCAGCGTCGTGACCGAGGGCAAGGAGTTTCCGGACAACTCGCTCATCATGGGCTCGCCGGCCAAGGTGGTGCGCACCCTCGACGACGCGGCGGCCGCCAAGCTGCGACAGGGCGCCGAGCACTATGTGTTGAACGCCCGTCGCTTCGCGAAGGGCCTGAAAAAGATCGCCTGACCGTCACGGTCGCAGGCACACAAAGAAAGAAGACGTTTTGAGCGAGCTGCACAAATTCCTGTTCGATGGCCTGCCGGTGCGCGGCATGATCGTGCGCCTGACAGATGCGTGGCAGGAGATCCTTGCGCGGCGCGCCTCCAACACCGCCACCGGCGCCTATCCGCCGCCCGTGGCCGAATTGCTCGGCGAGATGACGGCTGCGGCCACGCTGATGCAGGCCAACATCAAGTTCAACGGCGCGCTGATCCTGCAGATATTCGGCGACGGTCCCGTGAAGGTCGCAGTGGCCGAGGCCAAGCCCGACCTGAGCCTGCGCGCCACCGCCAAGGTGATCGGCGATCTGCCGGCCGATGCGCGCCTGCCCGACATGGTCAACGTGAACAACAAGGGTCGCTGTGCCATCACGCTCGACCCCAAGGACAAGCTGCCGGGCGCCACCCCCTACCAGGGCGTGGTGCCGCTCTTCGGCGACGAGGGCGAGAAGCTCGGCAAGCTCAGCGACGTGCTGCAGCACTACATGCTGCAGAGCGAGCAGCTCGACACCACGCTGGTGCTCGCGGCCGATGACAAGGTGGCTGCTGGCCTGCTGATCCAGCGCCTGCCTGTGAAGGGCGAGGGCAACCTCGAAGGCACCTCCGACAAGGATCACGACCAGGCCAACGAAGACCAGATCGGCCGCAACGAGGACTACAACCGCATCTCGATCCTCGCGTCGAGCCTGACGCGCGACGAGCTGCTGACGCTCGACATCGAAACCATCCTGCGCCGCCTGTTCTGGGAAGAAAAGCTGCTGCGCTTCGAGCCGCAGGCCGGCCTGCTGGGCCCGCACTTCGCATGCACCTGCGGCCGCGAGCGCGTGGCGCAGATGATTCGCGGGCTGGGCGTGGAGGAGGCCGAGAGCATCCTCGCCGAGCGCGGCGACATCGAGGTGGGCTGCGACTTCTGCGGCAAGCAGTACCGCTTCGACGCGGTCGATGCGGCGCAGCTGTTCAAGCCGCTGGGCGACCAGATTCCGGGTAGCCCGGTCGTTCAGTAATCCTGGGTGCCCGGGCTGGGCAGGCTCAGCGCGCGCCGTCGCCGAATTCGCTGAAAGCTATGTCGGGCGCGCTCGTGTTGTGCTTCGACGGCAGGCTGCGGCCGAAGCGCACTTGCGTGGCCTGCAGCGTCTTCATCTCGGGCAACGGCAGCACCTGCAGCGCCGCTTGAGGCGATGCCTGCCAGCGCACTTCGCTCACGTCGGCGTTGTCGGGCGTGACGTACATCGAGCGCAGCACAGCGAAGGGCTGTGCGCTCGCGGTGGGCTTCGACAGCGTCACGTCGAGCGCGGTGCGCGCGCGGCTGATTTCGTCCACGCGCACCGCGGCGCTGCCGCCGTCGGTGAAGCGCACGTTAATGGCCAGCGGCCGCGGCACGATGCGGATCGACGCGATGTTCACCACCGGCCGCGCGGCCGCCTCGACCGGGCCGAGCAGGAACGACGAGCCGTACACGCCATCGCCGAAGCGGGCTTCGGGCAGCGGCTTGATGCGCCAGTAGCCGTCGGACGGGTAGAGCACGATCGCTTCGAGCGCCTTGCCGTTCTCCTTCTTGAACACCTGCAGCAGGTGAAAGCCGCTGTCCTTGCGCTTGCCCACCTGCACAGGCACGCGCTGCGGCCGCCAGAAGGTCGGCAGCGTCATGCCGACGATGCGCCACTGGGCGTTGTCCATCAGCACCACGGTGCGCTTGCGGAAGCGGTGTGCCGGGTCGGTCGGGTGCGCGCCGCCGTCGAAATTGCAGCCCGAGAAGTCGGGCTTGGTGACGTCGTTGCCGATCTTGTCGAGATAGTCAGGCTGCAGTGCCTCGATGCGCATGTGGCGGATGCCGTCGCCGCGCAGGGTCAGCGAGACGTTGTCTTCCTCGGCGCAGGCGGTGGTGGTGGTGCCGTTCTCGACGGTGGCGGCAACGGGGGCTGCGGTGGCCTGGCCAGTGGCCAGCAGCAGGGCGGCCAGGGTGCAGGGAAGAAGCGTGACGCGCGCGGCAGTCGAAAGGGGCATCGGGTCTCCGGTAAGAAGTGAGGCGCGCCGCTACTCGCGGCGCGCGATCAGGTCGCTGAAGAGCTTATGTTCGCATTCCGGGTCGGAGCATTTCTCGCAAGGCCACGACCACGAGGCGGGCTTCGCGTCGGACTGGACGCGCGTACGCGGACGGCCTTCGCTGCCCGCGATGGAATTGATGGCGTTCCAGGCATTGGCAAGCCGTTCGCCGCCCGTGCCGTGCACCACGGCATACGAGAGCTTCGCGCCCGTGAGCGCGGCGCGCACCAGCGTGTCGGTCGGCTGGCGAGCATGCGGGCCATCGCGCATGTCGTCGGCCACCCAGGGCAGGTCGAGCGCGGTGAGCAGCGTGATGGCATAGCGCCGTTGCGCGGCCAGGGCGCTTTCGTAGAGCTTGGTGTCGGCGAACAGCTGCTCGCTGTAGACCGCAGTCATGAGTGCGGTGGTGTCGGCCACCACCACGCCGGTGGCGGCCGCGGCGTCGATACGGCGGGTCTGCTCGTCGGCGATGGCCTGCTGCTCGTCGGGGCGTGGCGTGCGGCCTTCGCGCTCGCACCACTCCCGCAGGTACTCGCCCACCAGCGTGGCCGGCGTGCCGCGGTCCTGCAGGCGCTGCGCGATGGCACGGGCCAGCTCGGTCTTGCCGGTGCTCTCGGCGCCCACGAGTGCGATGACGCAGCCGGTCGGCAGCACTGGCGTCATGCACGCACCGCCTGCGCGGGCATGCGCTGCCGCCACGCGATGTAGCCCGCCACGCTGAGCACGGCGAATACCGCGTACAGGCCTACGGTGAGCCACAGCCCCTTGTGGATGAACAGGCCCACGCTCACGACATTCACGGCCAGCCAGATCAGCCAGTTCTCGATGAACTTGCGCCCGAGCAGGAACTGCCCGACCAGGCTCAGGCCGGTGGCGAAACCATCCCACCAGGGCACGTCGGTGTCGGTGAAGCGGCGCAGGAAGAGGGCGACGGCCGGCCACGCCAGTGCGCAGGCAGCAAGCGTGAGCGCGATGCCGCGCGGCGAGAGCCGGGTGACATGCAAGGCGCTGCCGTCGGCGCGATGGCCACGCAGCCATTGCGACCAGCCCCATAGCGCGACGAAAGCGAAGAAGACCTGGAGCGAGGCGTCGCCGTAGATGCGCGCCTTGGCGAATACCGCCACGTAGAGCAGTGAACTGACGATGGCCAGCGGCCATCCCCAGTGAATCTCGCGCATGTTGCAGCCGACCATGGCGAGCGCCAGGAGCGAGGCCACGAGCTCGAGCCAGCTGACAGGAGAGCCCCAGAGCAGAAATGCAGGGGCCGAGAGAAGCTCGAGGATCAGGTTCTCCCCCGGAGGGCACCGTCGCAGTCTGTGCGTGGGACACCGCGGAACCGGCTTTGCCGGGCCGCTGGTGTCGCCCCCTGGAAGGGGGTTGGCGAAGCGACACGAAGTGCGCGAAGACTGGGGGTCATCCTAATGTGCGATCTGTACGAACACTTCGTTCGGCTTCACCATGCCGAGTTCCGCGCGTGCACGCTCCTCGACCATTTCTAGGCCGTCCTTGAGGTCGTTGACCTCGGAGGTCAGGCGCTCGTTGGTCAGCGCAGCCTTGGCGTTGGCTTCCTTCTGGTCGGCCAGCTTGGTGCGCAATTGCGTCACGTCGCGCACGCTGCCGCGCCCGTTCCACAGCTGCCACTGCAGGATGGCCAACAGGAGCAGCAGGACGATCGGTGGAACGAGGCGGGCGCGCATGCCGCGTGGCGTCCGGGCGTTACTTCAGGTTGTAGAACGCGCCGCGGCCGGGGTAGACGGCGATGTCGCCGAGGTCTTCTTCGATGCGCAGCAGCTGGTTGTACTTGGCGATGCGGTCCGAACGCGACAGCGAGCCGGTCTTGATCTGGCCGGCGTTGGTGCCCACGGCGATGTCGGCGATGGTGCTGTCTTCGGTTTCGCCCGAGCGGTGCGAAATGACGGCCGTGTAGCCCGCGCGCTTGGCCATCTCGATGGCGGCGAAGGTTTCGGTCAGCGTGCCGATCTGGTTGATCTTGATCAGGATCGAGTTGGCGATGCCCTTTTCGATGCCTTCCTGCAGGATCTTGGTGTTGGTGACGAACAGGTCGTCACCCACCAGCTGCACGCGCTTGCCCAGGCGTTCGGTCAGGTGCTTCCAGCCGTCCCAGTCGCCTTCGTGCATGCCGTCTTCGATGCTGATGATCGGGTACTTGTCGACCCAGGTCGCGAGCATGTCGGTCCAGCTCTCGGCCGTGAGCGAGAGGTTTTCGCCCGACAGCACGTACTTGCCGTCCTTGTAGAACTCGCTGGCCGCGCAATCGAGGCCCAGGGCGATCTGCTCGCCGGCGGTGTAGCCGGCCTTGTCGATGGCTTCGAGGATCAGCTGGATGGCCGCTTCGTGGCTCTCGACGCTGGGGGCGAAGCCGCCTTCGTCGCCAACCGCCGTGCTGATGCCGCGGTCGCCCAGGATCTTCTTCAGTGCATGGAACACTTCGGCGCCATAGCGCACGGCCTCGCGGAAGCTCTTGGCGCCCACGGGGATGATCATGAATTCCTGCAGGTCGAGGCTGTTGTTGGCGTGCGCGCCGCCGTTGATGACGTTCATCATCGGCACCGGCATCTGCATGCCGCCCATGCCGCCGAAGTAGCGGTACAGCGGCAGGCCCGACTCTTCGGCTGCTGCGCGGGCCACGGCCATCGACACGGCGAGGGTGGCGTTGGCGCCCAGGCGGCCCTTGTTGTCGGTGCCGTCAAGGTCGATCATCGTGCGATCGAGGAAGGCCTGTTCGCTGGCGTCGAGGCCGAGCACGGCTTCCGAGATCTCGGTGTTGATGTTCTCCACGGCCTTGAGCACGCCCTTGCCGAGATAGCGGCTCTTGTCGCCGTCGCGCAGCTCGATGGCTTCGCGCGAACCGGTCGATGCGCCCGAAGGCACGGCTGCGCGGCCCATGGTGCCCGATTCGAGCAGCACGTCGCATTCGACGGTGGGGTTGCCTCGGCTGTCGAGAATTTCGCGGCCGACGATGTCAACGATTGCACTCATCTTTTGTCTTTCTCTTTCTGGTCTCTTTGGCGGATGAACAAATTGGGATCAGAGGCCTTCGACGGCGATCATGTTCATGATTGCCGCGCCGGCACGCGCTTCGCGTGCCTTGAGGTACTCGGGTGTCTCGTAGAAGGCCTTGGCCTTCTCGAAGCTGGCGAACTTGAGGATGACGATGCGCGTGGGCTTCCAGTCGCCTTCGAGCGGTTGAATCTGGCCGCCCCGCACGCACACTTCGGCGCCGTGCGCCTGCATGGCGACAGTCGACCACTTCTTGTATTCCTCGTACTGCGTCGGGTTGGTCACCTCGACGTGGGCGATGACGTAGCCGCTGCTCATGCGACCGCCTTCAGTGTCTTGTTGGTGCTGCCGGCGCCCTTGTCCTTGTGCTCGAGCGCAGCCTTGATGAAGGCGTTGAACAGCGGGTGGCCGCCCCACGGGGTCGACTTGAACTCGGGGTGGAACTGCACGCCGATGAACCACGGATGCACGTCCTGCGGCAGCTCGACGATCTCGGTCAGGTGCTCGCGCTGCGTGAGCGCGGAGATCACGAGGCCGGCGTTGCGCAGCTCGTCGAGGTAGTTCACGTTGGCTTCGTAGCGGTGGCGGTGGCGCTCCGTGACCACGTCGCCGTAGATGCTGTGCGCCAGCGTGCCGGGAGCCACGTCGGAGCTTTGCGCGCCCAGGCGCATCGTGCCGCCGAGGTCGGACTTCTCGTCGCGCGTCTTCACAGTGCCGTCGCGGTCCTTCCACTCGGTGATCAACGCGATCACGGGGGTAGGCGTCTCGGGGTCGAACTCGGTGCTGTTGGCGTTCTTCAGGCCGGCCACGTGGCGGGCGTATTCGATGGTGGCAACCTGCATGCCCAGGCAGATGCCGAGGTAGGGCACCTTGCCTTCGCGGGCGAAGCGGGCAGCCGAGATCTTGCCCTCGACGCCGCGCTGGCCGAAGCCGCCGGGCACCAGGATGGCGTCGTACTTGGCCAGGCGCGACACGTCTTGTGCCGAGATGGTTTCGGAGTCGATGTAGTCGATCTTCACGCGGGCATGGTTCTTCATGCCGGCGTGGCGCAGTGCTTCGTTCAGCGACTTGTAGCTGTCCGACAGGTCGACGTACTTGCCGACCATGGCAATCGACACTTCCTTTTGCGGATGCTCGACTTCGTACACCAGGTCGTCCCAGCGCTGCAGCTTGGCGGGCGGGGTGTTGATGCGCAGCTTGTCGCAGATCAGGCCGTCCAAGCCTTGCTCGTGCAGCATGCGGGGCACCTTGTAGATGGTGTCCACGTCCCACATCGAGATGACGCCCCATTCGGGCACGTTCGAGAACAGCGATATCTTGGCGCGCTCGTCGTCGGGAATCGGGCGGTCGGCGCGGCACAGCAGGGCGTCGGCCTGGATGCCGATGGCGCGCAGTTCCTTGGCGGTGTGCTGCGTGGGCTTGGTCTTGAGTTCGCCGGCGGCGGCGATCCAGGGCACGTAGCTCAGGTGCACGAAGGCCGAGTTGTTCGGGCCCATGCGCAGACTCATCTGGCGCACGGCTTCGAGGAAGGGCAGCGACTCGATGTCGCCCACGGTGCCGCCGATTTCGACGATGGCCACGTCCACCTCGTGCGCCGTGCCGATGCCGGCGCCGCGCTTGATGTATTCCTGGATTTCGTTGGTGATGTGCGGAATCACCTGCACCGTCTTGCCGAGGTAGTCGCCGCGGCGCTCTTTTTCGAGCACGGTCTTGTAGATCTGGCCAGTCGTGAAGTTGTTGGCCTTGCGCATCCGCGTGTTGATGAAGCGCTCGTAGTGGCCGAGGTCGAGGTCGGTCTCGGCGCCGTCATCGGTGACGAACACTTCACCATGCTGGAAGGGCGACATCGTGCCGGGGTCGACATTGATGTACGGATCGAGCTTGATGAGGGTGACTTGGAGGCCGCGCGATTCGAGGATCGCGGCGAGCGAGGCGGAGGCGATTCCCTTGCCAAGGGAAGAAACGACACCACCGGTGACGAAGACAAATTTGGTCATGCCAGTTCCGGACCATAGATCCGGGCAGTGGGAAATTGCGATTATAGGTGTGCCCTTCGCGACACCTTTCGCCAAGGGCTTGTTGCCGCTTGTTCGATGGCATGTGAGCAACAATACGCCCCATGCAAGATCTCGCCGGCAAACACATCGTCCTGGGCCTCACAGGGGGCATCGCCTGCTACAAGTCGGCCGAGCTGTGCCGCCTGTTCGTCAAGGCGGGCGCGACCGTCCAGGTCGTGATGACCGAGGCGGCCGAGCAGTTCATCACGCCGGTGACCATGCAGGCACTCTCGGGGCGCACGGTCTACACCTCGCAGTGGGACACCCGCGAGCCCAACAACATGCCGCACATCAACCTGAGCCGCGAGGCCGATGCGATCGTGCTGGCGCCCTGCAGCGCAGACTTCATCGCGCGGCTGGTGCAGGGCCGCTCCGACGACCTTCTGAGCCTGATGTGCCTGGCCCGCCCCATGGACCGCGTCCCTCTGCTGATCGCGCCAGCCATGAACCGCGAGATGTGGGTCCATCCCGCCACGCAGCGCAACCTGATGCAGGTGTCGGCCGATGGCGCGACCGTGCTGGGCGTGGGCAACGGCTGGCAGGCCTGCGGCGAAACCGGCGACGGCCGCATGCTGGAGCCGGCGCAATTGCTCGAGGACATCACCGCCTTCTTCAGCCCCAAGCTGCTGGCGGGGCAGAAGGTGCTGGTCACGGCCGGCCCGACCTTCGAGGCGCTGGACCCGATCCGCGGCATCACCAACCATTCGTCCGGCAAGATGGGCTTTGCCATTGCCCGTGCGGCCCGCGAGGCGGGCGCCGAGGTCACGCTGGTGGCCGGCCCGGTGCACTTGCCGACCCCGCGCGGCGTGACGCGCGTCGACGTGCTGTCGGCGCAAGACATGCTCGAAGCGACCACCCGCGCTGCGCAGTCTGCTAGCATTTTTGTAGCTACGGCCGCCGTCGCCGACTGGCGGCCCGCAACGCACAGCGACCAGAAGATCAAGAAGGACGGCAGTGGCAAGACACCGGTGCTGAATTTCGTGGAGAACGCCGACATCCTCCTCACGGTCGCCAAGAGCGAGCGGGCCCAGTCGAAGAAGCTCTTCTGCGTTGGCTTCGCAGCCGAGAGCGAGAACCTCGCCGAGCACGCCAAGGCCAAGCGCGAGCGCAAGGGCATTCCGCTGCTGGTCGGCAACATCGGCCCACTGACCTTCGGGCAGGACGACAACGCGCTGCTGCTGGTGGACGCCAATGGCGTGCGCGAACTCCCTCGCGCGCCCAAGCTCACGCTGGCGCGCGAACTGATGACCGAAATTGCAGCCCGGCTTACCGACTGGAGGGTCTGATGAACCTGAATCCCCAATGGAACACGCCGCCGAACGGCGACTTCGCTCGCTATGTCGAGCGGCTGTCGGCGCAGGCCGCGTTGCCGAAGAGGGCAGCGCAGCCCGGCGAGCCCGGGCTCGATGTCGGTATCACGACGGCACCCGGGCAGCAGGGCGGCCCCGTGACTGCCGCCATGCAGCAACGCAACGAGGCAGCGTCGAACGGCGAAGTGCCGAAGTCACAGCCCGGGTCGTTCGACCCCCTGACCCTCAAGGTGCTGGGCGTCGGCGGCGCACTGGCGTTCCTCGTGCTGTGGGCGGCCGGCGTGCCGTTCGGCGTGCTGGTCCTGCTGGCGGGCCTGGCCGTCTGGTTCGGCAAGAAATTGAAGGGCGTGAAGCTCACCCCCGGCGTCGCCAAATGGCAGCAGGTGCTCGAGGAAGCCGCCCGCAAGCAAAAAGAACAGCAACAGAAGCAAGGCAGCAAGTAAGTGAAAGTCGACGTTCGTATCCTCGATCCGCGCATGGTGGATCAATTGCCCGCGTATGCCACTCCCGGAAGCGCCGGCCTCGATCTGCGGGCCTGCCTCGATGCCCCCATCACGCTGGAGCCCAATGGCTGGCAGCTCGTGGGCACCGGCATTGCCATCCACCTTGCCGACCCGGCCTATGCGGCGCTGATCCTTCCGCGCTCCGGGCTGGGCCACAAGCACGGCATCGTGCTGGGCAACCTCGTCGGCCTGATCGACAGCGACTACCAGGGCGAGCTGAAGATCAGCGCCTGGAACCGCAGCGACACGCCTTTCGTGCTGCAGCCGATGGAACGGCTCGCGCAACTGGTGATCGTGCCGGTGGTGCAGGCGCAGTTTCGGGTGGTCACAGACTTTGCACCTTCGCAACGGGGCGAGGGCGGCTACGGCTCCACGGGCAAGCACTGAGCCGATCTGGGAGGGAAGTTGGGTTTCCGAGCGGTAAAGAGCGGAACCGGCAAAGGCCGGCCGGCCTCGAAGGTATCAGTGTGTGTTCTGACGTCATCGCAGCGGGCGCTGCGGCGTTAGTCAGGCAGACACAAGCCGATGCATGCATTCTTCATGCATCGTTCTATTCGAGGAGCCTCCCAACATGAAGATCTCAATGCGCTTTGTTTCCGTCACCGCTTCCGTGCTGGCCGTGGCCACGCTTACGGCATGCGTGGCACCGGCGCCGGTCTACCAGACCTCGCGCTATCCGTACCAGGCGCCTCCGCAGGCCATTCAGTACCGCGAAGCTTCCTATGTCGAGTACGGCCATGTGGCCAACATCGAGGTGCTGCGCAGCGAAACCGCTGGCACCGGCACCACGGGCGGCGGCGCTGTCGCCGGCGGCGTCATCGGCGGGGTGGTGGGCAACCAGTTCGGGCGCGGCAATGGCCGTGCCGCAGCCACCGCGCTGGGCATCGTGGGCGGCGCCTTGCTGGGCAACACCATCGAGGCCCAGCAGAACGGCCCGCGCGCCTATGAAACCTATCGCGTGTCGGTGCAGACCGACCGCGGCGGCTTCCGCGCCTTCGACGTGCAGAGCCCGGGTGACCTGCGCATCGGCGACCGCGTGCGCATCGACAACGGTCAGATCTCGCGCATGTAAGTCGCTTCGTCCTTCGGGGCGTGAAAAAGCCGGGCGCCGCCCGGCTTTTTTTGTGGGCGCTCGCTGGCGGCCCTTTGGTCAGTGCAGCGTCTGGTTGCTTGGCGCCATCGGCGACACCTTGAAGAAGCCCGTGCCTGCCGAGCCGCGGCCGACTTCCTCTTCGGTGGCCTCGCGCACCGAACGCACCGTGATGTCGAGCCGGATCGCGATGCCGGCCAGCGGATGGTTGCCGTCGAGCACCAGGTGATCGGGATAGATCTCGGCCACGGTGTAGATCGCGTCTTTTGGAATGTTGCTGTTCACGCCCTTGGGCAGGGCGGAGCCGTCGAAGGTCATGCCTTCTTCCGTGCCTTCAGGGAAGAGCGAGCGGGGTTCCAGAAAGAGCAACTGGTCGTTGAAGTCACCGAAGCCCTGTTCGGGTTCAATTTGCAGCTGCACCCGGGCGCCGGGCTCATGGCCTTGCAGGGCCGCTTCGATCACGTCGAAGAGATCGTCGCCGCCGACCATGAATTCCACCGGCTCGTCGAGCACATCCAGCACGTCGCCGAGCGTGTCTTTCATGGTCCAGGTCAAGCCGACCACGCATTGTTCAGAGATTTCCATTGCAGAATTCTCCCATGGAGATTAACCAACCGCTGCCGTTGCTCGGCGGCCTGAGCGCCGCGCAGTTCATGCGGCGGTACTGGCAGAAAAAACCTTTGCTCGTCCGCCAGGCGATACCCGCGATGGTGCCACCGATCGAGCGTACTGAGCTGTTCGCCCTGGCCGAGCGTGAGGACGTCGAATCGCGCTTGATCCGCCACGGCAAGGCTGGCTGGTCGCTCAAGCATGGGCCGCTGGCCCGGCGCGCCCTGCCGCCGTTGAAGCAGCCGGCCTGGACGCTGCTGGTGCAGGGCGTCGACCTGCATCACGAGGGCGTGCACGAACTGTTGCGGCAGTTTCGCTTTCTACCTGACGCCCGCCTCGACGACCTGATGATCAGCTACGCGAGCGACACCGGCGGCGTGGGCGCGCATTTCGACAGCTACGACGTTTTCTTGCTGCAGGCACAGGGACGCCGCCGCTGGTCCATCGGCAAGCAGAGCGACCTGCGCCTGCAGCCGGGCGTGCCGCTCAAGATTCTCGAGAACTTCGAGCCTGAGCAGACCTTCGTGCTCGAGCCCGGCGACATGTTGTATCTGCCTCCGCGCTATGCCCACGACGGCGTGGCCGTGGGCGACGATTGCATGACTTGCTCCATCGGCCTGCGTTCGTCGGCCCTGGGTGAGCTCGGCGCGGACCTGCTGGCGCGCATGGCGCAGGCCTATGCAGAAGATCTGGAAGATGCCGGGCCGGCGGAGCTGGCGCGCTACCGCGATCCGGCACAGCCCGCGGTCGATGCGCCAGCCGCAATGCCTGCCGCGCTCCAGGGCTTCGCGCGCAAGGCCATCGAGGCCGCACTGCGCGACCCTGACGCCGTCGATCGCGCGCTGGGCGAGTCACTCACCGAGCCCAAGGCCAACGTCTGGTTCGGCGAAGGCGGCGAGGCGCCCGATGCGATGCAGCACGTGGCGCTCGACCGCCGCACGCGCATGCTCTACGACACGCGGCACATCTACATCAACGGCGAGAGCTTTCGCGCAGGCGGTGCCGACGCGACGCTGATGCGCCGTCTGGCCGACCAGCGCGCGCTCGGCGCACGCGAGCTGGCCCGTGCGAGCGAAGGCGCACTCGCGTTGCTGGGCGAGTGGTGCGAAGCAGGGTGGCTTCATGCCGAATGACGACGCGCCCAGCCTATCGTTGCCCGAAGGGCGCTTCGATGGCCGCGAGGCCTTCGATGCGCTCCTGCGCGGCGCGCTGTCGGCCGCGGCGCAGCAGGGCTGGAAAGAGATCGTCTTCAGCGACCCCGACTTCGCCGACTGGCCCCTGGGCGAGCGCGCGACCATCGAAGCGCTGCAGGCCTGGTCGGCCAGCGGCCGCCGCCTGATGTTGCTCGCGCAGCGCTTCGATGTTCTCGAGCGCGGCCACGCGCGCTTCGTGCCGTGGCGCCGCATGTGGGATCACATCATCGAATGCCGCGCCACCGGCAAAGCCGCGGGTTCCGAAGTGCCGAGCGCCATCTGGACGCCCACGTGGTTCGTGCACCGCATCGACCCCGAGCGCAGCAGGGGCGTGAGCGGTGACGACGCGCGTGCGCGCCGTGCGTTGCGCGAGGCCATCGACGAGTGCTGGCGCCTTGCGCGGCCCGCCTTTCCTGCATCGACACTCGGCTTGTAAGCCAATGCCGCGAATGCGGCCGCGAGACATATTCGGGCGGGTATGCAGGTCTAGAATTTTTTCGTCCAGACCTTCATTGCCAAAGGAGATTCCATGAAGAAGTCATCGTCCGTCCTGATTGCCTCGCTGATTGCCGCTGCCGCGCTCGTCGCCTGCGGAAAGAAGGAGGATGCAGCGCCGGCTGTCGTGACGCCGCCTCCTGCGCCCGTGACCGAACCTGCGCCCGCTCCGGCCCCTGCGCCTGCCACCGATCCCGCCGCAGCGCCTGCACCCGGTGCTTCGTCTGCACTCGATGCCGCGAACGCAGCTACCGAGGCCGCGAAGAAGAATGAAGCGCCGAAGCAATAAGCAAGGTATCCGCCATGCAAAAAGCCGCCATGAGGCGGCTTTTTTTCTTAGGAGAGAGTGAGGGCGCTTCGGCTCACACGTCGAGCCAGGGCGAGCCCTCTGATGCGGTGGCGGTAAGCATCTCGGCTTCATCACCGCCGAGCGCTTCGGCCATCAGGCGCCGCACGATCTCGGGCCGATTGTTCTGCTCGCTCAAGTGCGCCGCGACCACATGGCGCAGGCCGTCGTGCAGCACCGCGCGTGCGATCTCGGCCGCGGCCGTGTTCGACAAGTGCCCGTAGTTGCCGCCGACTCGGTGCTTGAGAAAAGGCGGATAAGCCGAGTTGGCCAGCAGATCGCTGTCGTGGTTGAACTCCAGCAACAGCGCATGCACACCGCTCAGGCGGGCCAGCACGTGGGCCGTGGCGTGGCCCAGATCGGTCAGCACGCCCAGCGTGCGGTTGCCGTCGGTGCAGCGCAGCTGCAGCGGTTCGCGCGCATCGTGGGGAACGGTGAAGGGCTGCACGCAGATGTCGCCGACCGCAAACTCCGCATCGTCGCGCGCCAGGTTCAGCAGGCCCTCGAAATCGCGGCCGCCGGTGGCGAGCCAGGTGCCTTCGCTCATCCAGACTGGAATTCGGTTGCGCCGCGACAGCGAATGGGCGCAGCCGATGTGGTCGCCGTGCTCATGGGTCACGAAGACCGCATCGATGTCGCCGGCGGCAAGGCCCGCCTGGGCCAACCGCAGATCGAGCTGCTTGATGCCGAAGCCGCAGTCGATCAGGAGGCGGGAGGTGCGGCCGCCGCTGGTCGCTTCGACCAGCGCAGCGTTGCCCGTGCTGCCGCTGCCGAGACTTCGGAAGCGGAGCATTCGGGTTACTTCAGGTCGTCGGCGATGACCTTGACGATGCGCTCGGCATTCGCCGAGGTTTCGGGCGCACCGGTTTCGTTGAGCACCGACACCGTGGTGGCTTCGCCCTGGCCCTTGACCGAGATGCGGAACTTGAGCGGCGCTTCGGTCTTGCTCGAGCCGCTGAACAGCTTGCCGAAGAAGCCGGGCTCCTTCTTGTCGGGATCGGGCGTCACGTAGCGCACGTAGTACAGGCCGGCGCTGCGATCGCGGTCTTCCACGGTGAAGCCGGTGCGGTCGAGCGCGAGGCCGACGCGGCGCCATGCGCGGTCGAAGCCTTCGCTGATCTGCACGACCGGCTGGTTGCCGACCTTGGCGATGGTGGCGGTCTTGGTCGGCGCGGTGGTAGCGGCCAGGATCTTCGACTGCTCTTGCGAGACGCCGAGCTTGACCATCAGGCGGCGCAGGAATTCGGTCTCGAGTTCAGGATCGCTGGGGCGGGGCTGCCACACGGTCTGGTCCTGGCGCGAGTTGTTGTAGACCTCTTGCATGCCGCGGTGGCTGATGAAGATCTCGGTACCGGTCGGCGTGCGCTCCAGGCGGGTGCGGAAGCGGTCGAGTTCGCCGGTCGAGTAGACCGAATCGACCAGCTTGCCCAGCGTGCCGCGGATGATGTCCTGCGGCAGCTTGGCGCGGTTCTCGGCCCAGTCGGTTTCCATGATGCCCAGGTTGCGCTGGTCGGTGGTCAGCAGGAAGCCGCTTTCCTGCCAGAAGTCTTTCACCGGGTCCCAGAGCTGGTCAGGCGTGCGGTTGACGATGATCCAGCGCTGCGTGCCCGAGCGCTCCATGCGCACGTCGCCGATGTTGCTCACGGCGGTGGGGATGCCGGGGGCGTTGGCGATGCCGGCCTGGTAGGCATTGGCAGTCACGGCGCCGCCGGGAATGGCATAGCGGTTGTCGCGCGAGAGTTGGGAGAGATCGGGTGGGACTTCGAGCGTCGGGGCCTTGCCTGCGCTCTTGTAGTCGATCTTGTCGCTCTCGAGGACGGAGCAGGCGGCGAGGCTGGCAACGAGGGCCAGCAGTGCAAGTCGCGAAAGGTTCTTCAACGTCGTCTTCCTTGTTGGAATGGTTCGGTCTATCTATGGGCCGCAGTGCCCGCCATCTCAGAGCACGGTTCGGGCAAAAGGTTGCTTAACCTTGCTGCGACCAGGGAAAAGGCAGTTCCGGAATGTAGGGGGAGGGGTGCTCAGCCCTTCAGCAGGCCGGTGGCGCGCAGGGCGCCTTCGACTGCGGGGCGGCTCGCTTCGCCGAGTTCGGTGAGCGGCAGGCGCAGCGCGCCGCCGCAAAGGCCGAGCCGGGCCATGGCCCACTTCAGCGGAATCGGATTGGGCTCGACGAAGAGGTTGCGGTGCAGCGGCATGAGCTCGAACTGGATCTGCATGGCGCGCTTGACGTCGCCTGCCAGCGCCGCCACGCACAGCTCGTGCATCTTGCGCGGCGCAATGTTGGCCGTGACGCTGATGTTGCCCTGGCCGCCGCAGAGCATGAGCGCGACCGCGGTCGGGTCGTCGCCGGAGTAGACGGCAAAGTTCTTCGGCAGGTCGCGAATGAGCCACTGGGCCCGCTCGATGTTGCCGGTGGCTTCCTTGATGCCGATGATGCCGGGCACCTGCGCCAGGCGCAGCACGGTGTCGTGCGCCATATCGGCAACGGTACGGCCGGGCACGTTGTAAAGCACGATGGGCAGGTCGCCCACGGCCTCGGCAATGGCCTTGAAGTGCTGGTACTGGCCCTCTTGCGTGGGCTTGTTGTAGTACGGCACGACCTGGAGCTGCGAATCGGCGCCCACGCCCTTGGCGAACTTGGCGAGCTCGATGGCTTCCTTGGTCGAATTCGCGCCGCAGCCGGCCATCACGGGCACGCGGCCCTTGGCCTGCTCGACCGAGACACGGATGATTTCGCAGTGCTCTTCGACATCGACCGTCGGCGATTCGCCGGTGGTGCCGACCACGCCAAGGCAGTCGGTGCCTTCTTCGATGTGCCAGTCGATGAGCCGCCGCAGGGCGGGGTAGTCGACACTGCCGTCGTCGTGCATCGGCGTGACGAGCGCGACGATGCTGCCTGTCAGTTGCTCCAAGGGGGAATCTCTTTGTCGGTGGACGAAAGCGCCGATTCTACTTACTCCGGCGCCCTGCAAGACAGCCGCCCCGGCCCCCTCAGTTTCCCTTAAGGAGGTGGCGGGCGGGCTGGCCGGCGTCGGGTGCGGCCGGGCGTATGGCTGCGATTCGCTGCACGAAGCGCGCCGGTTCAGGGATGAAGCCGTCTTCGTAGGCCACCACCCGCAGGCCGGCGCAGGCTGCCAGCAACTCGCCGGGCTGCAGCAGGAAGTCGGGGCGCGAGGGCTTGCCGACGGTCTCGTTGCCCGCGGCGAAGGTTTCGTAGAGCAGCATGCCGCCCGGCGCCACAGCGTCCACGATGTCGGCCATGCGCGGGCGCCAGAGGTAGTTGGTGACGACGACAGCGCCGAAGGCCTGGCCGGTGAAGGGCCAGGGGCCGGATTCGATGTCCGCCTCGACGGTGCGGCCGAAGGCGCCGGCCGCCTCGACGGCTTCGGGCGAGCGGTCGACACCGGTGACCGGGTGCCCGCGGCCCGCGAACCACTGCATGTGCCGCCCGGCGCCGCAGGCCACGTCGAGCACCGTGGCGCCAGGCGCAAGCAGGTGCGACCAGCGGACGATCCATTCGGAAGGCGCGGACAGGCCGTGCATGGGTGCTACGTCTTTCATGACCGGCCCGGCCTCAGAAGCAGGACCAGATCTGATCGACCAGCGTCACCAGAAAGTCCGGGTGAACGTAAAGCGCGAACACGCCGCCCAGCACAGCCAGCGCGGCGGCCAGCCAGCCCGCGTGGATGATGTGGTGGCGCATTTGCGGAGTCATGGCCCTGGTTTATACGCAATCCCGTCAGCCTGCGGCACCGGCCGGCTGCGGCGACGAGCGCGCAATGGCGCTTTCCTTCACCGGCAGGTTGATCAGCGCCGCGAACACGCCCAGCGCGATCGCGATGTACCAGACGATGTCGTAGCTACCGGTGGTGTCGTACAGGTAGCCACCGAGCCACACGCCCAGGAACGAGCCGACCTGGTGGCTCAGGAACACGAAGCCGCTGAGCATCGACAGATGTGCCACGCCGAAGATGCCCGCCACGATCGCATTGGTCGCAGGCACGGTGGACAGCCACAGGAAGCCCATTGCCGCCGAGAACACATACACGCTGAGCGGCGAGATTGGCGCCATCAGGAACAGCGCGATCGACACGGCCCGTGCGAAGTAGATCGCCGCGAGGATCTTGCGCTTGGCCAGCTTCTGCCCCAGCAGCCCCACCGTATACGTGCCGAACACGTTGAACAGCCCGATCAGCGCCAGCGCGTAGCCAGCCACCTCGGCCGGCAGCGCGCGGTCGCGCAGGTAGGTCGGCATGTGGATGCCGATGAACGCCAGCTGGAAGCCGCAGACGAAGTAGCCCGCCATCAGCAGCCCGAAGCTCGGGTAGCGGAAAGCTTCGCCCACCGCCTGCAGCACCGACTGTTCGCGGTGCCCGGCCAGCGCTGCCGTCTTCGGTTCGCGCAGGCCGAAGGCCAGCGGGATGATCACCAGCACCAGCACAGCCACAACGGCCAGCGCTGTCTGCCAGCCCAGGTGGCCGATCAGCCGCCCCTCGATGGGCGCCATCAGGAACTGGCCGAACGAGCCGGCCGCCGCCGCCACGCCCATGGCCCACGATCGCCGCTCGGCCGGAATCTGCCGCCCGATCACGCCGTAGATCACCGCATAGGTCGAACCTGCCTGCGCCGCGCCAATCAGTACGCCCGCACTCAGTGTGAAGAGCAGCGGCGTAGGCGAATGCGCCATGCCGAACAGCCCCAGCGCATAGAACACCGAGCCTCCGATCAACACCCGGAACGCGCCGAACCTGTCGGCCAGCATGCCCGCGAACACGCCGAAGATGCCCCACGAGAGGTTCTGGATGGCCAGCGCGAACGAGAAGGTCTGCCGGCTCCAGTCCTGCGCCTGCGTGATCGGCTGCAGCCAGAGCCCGAAGCCGTGGCGGATGCCCATCGAGAGCGTGACGATCATTGCCCCGCAGAACAGGACTTGCTTGACCGAGAGAGCAGGGGCGGCGGGGGATTGCATGACTTCGAATGTAACGATTCGCCTGCTTTGGCAGGTGGCACGGCGGCCAAAGCCATTGATGATTTATCGGGGCGGTTTTGATGCAATCGGCGCATCAAGCTGACGCGGGCCTCGTAAATCCATGTTTGTAATTCGTTACATTCATCTGCAGTGCTTTTTCCTCACGAGGAATTCAAACAATGAAAAGAACCGCCCTGAAGCTTGCCGTACTCACGGTGATGACTATCGCGATTGCGGGCTGCGCCGTTACCGGCACCAAATATCAGGACATGTCCGGCACCATTCCCAAGGTGAAGCCCGGCGAAGGCCGCATCTTTTTCTTCCGCGCTGCAACCCCCTACGGCTCGGCATTGCAGCCGCTCATTCGCCTCGACAAGGTGGTGGTGGGAGCTTCGAAGTCCGGCGGCTTCTTCTATGTCGACCATCCCGCCGGCACCTACCAGGCCGCGACCATGAGCGACCTGAGGAAGACGCTCGGCATTTCCCTCGAAGCCGGCGAAACGAAGTACGTGCGCATGTCGCCGTCGTTCGGCCTGGTGACCGGGAGCATCGTTCTGGACATGGAGCCGGCTGAAAAGGCCAGGCCCGAGCTTGCCTCGCTGGCTTACACCGGTCAGGTCATCATCGACAAGTAGGCCCGGCCATCATGCAAACCTCCGGCTGCGGCCGGAGGCCCCTGTATGGGTATCCAGTCATTTGGCGGCGACTGACTACAATCCGCCCCCATGGCGACTCCCCCCAAGACTCCCCCCAATTCACCGTCCGCATCCTCCGGCTACTCGGAAGGCTCCATCCGCGTGCTCAAGGGCCTCGAGCCCGTCAAGCAGCGCCCGGGCATGTACACCCGCACCGACAACCCGCTGCACATCATCCAGGAAGTGCTCGACAACGCGGCCGACGAGGCGCTCGCGGGCTACGGCAAGAAGATCAAGGTCACCCTGCACACCGACGGCTCGGTCAGCGTCGAAGACGACGGCCGGGGCATTCCCTTCGGCCTGCACCCTGAAGAAAAGGCCCCCGTGATCGAACTCGTGTACACCCGGCTGCATGCGGGCGGCAAGTTCGACAAGGGCTCGGGCGGCGCCTACAGCTTCTCGGGCGGCCTGCACGGAGTGGGCGTGTCGGTGACCAATGCGCTGTCGAAGCGGCTCGAAGTCACCTCGCACCGGGAAGGCTCGGCCGCCAAGCTGGCCTTCAGTGCCGGCGATGTGATCGAGGCGCTCGAAATCCGCAAGCTCGAAGCGGGCGAGCGCAAGCAGGGCACCACCGTGCGCGCCTGGCCCGACGCCAAGTACTTCGAAACCGCCGTGCTGCCCATGGGCGAGCTCACGCACCTGCTGCGCAGCAAGGCCGTGCTGATGCCCGGCGTGAGCGTCACGCTCACGAACGAGAAAACCAAGGAAACACAGCAGTGGCTCTACAAGGGCGGCCTGAGCGACTACCTGATGCAGACGCTCAACGGCGACCCCGTCATCCCGCTGTTCGAAGGCAGCGGCCATGCCGACAAGAACGCCGACAACTTCGCCGAAGGCGAGGGCGCCGACTGGTGCGTGGCCTTCACCGAAGACGGCCAGCCAGTGCGCGAGAGCTACGTCAACCTGATTCCCACCAGCGCCGGCGGCACGCACGAAAGCGGCCTGCGCGACGGCCTCTTCACCGCGGTGAAGGGCTTCATCGAACTGCACTCGCTGCTGCCCAAGGGCGTGAAGCTGCTGCCCGAAGACGTGTTTGCGCGCGCTTCGTACGTGCTGAGCGCCAAGGTGCTCGATCCGCAGTTCCAGGGCCAGATCAAGGAACGCCTGAACTCGCGCGATGCCGTGCGCCTGGTGTCGAGCTTCGTGCGTCCCGCGCTCGAGCTATGGCTCAACCAGCATGTCGACTACGGCAAGAAGCTGGCTGAGTTGGCCATCAAGGCCGCGCAGACGCGCCAGCGCGCCGGCCAGAAGGTCGAGAAGCGCAAGGGCTCCGGCGTGGCCGTGCTGCCCGGCAAGCTCACTGATTGCGAGAGCAAGGACATCAGCCACAACGAAGTCTTCCTGGTCGAGGGCGACTCCGCCGGCGGCAGCGCCAAGATGGGCCGCGACAAGGAAAGCCAGGCGATCCTGCCCCTGCGCGGCAAGGTGCTCAACACCTGGGAAGTGGAGCGCGACCGGCTGTTCGCCAACACCGAAATCCACGACATCTCGGTCGCCGTAGGGGTCGATCCGCACGGCCCCAACGACACGCCCGACATGAGCGGCCTGCGCTACGGCAAGGTCTGCATCCTGAGCGATGCCGACGTGGACGGCTCGCACATCCAGGTGCTGCTGCTCACGCTGTTCTTCCGTCACTTCCCGAAACTCATCGAAGCCGGCCACGTGTATGTCGCAAAGCCGCCATTGTTCCGGGTCGATGCGCCCGCGCGCGGCAAGAAGCCGGCCTCCAAGGTCTATGCGCTGGACGAGGGCGAACTGACCGCCACGCTCGACAAATTGCGTAAAGATGGCGTGCGCGAAGGCGCCTGGAGCATCAGCCGCTTCAAGGGCCTGGGCGAAATGAGCGCGGAACAATTGTGGGAAACCACGCTCAATCCTGACACCCGGCGCCTGATGCAGGTCCAATTGGGCCGGTTCGACTTCACGTCCACCCAGGGCGAGATCACCAAGCTCATGGGCAAGGGCGAAGCGGCAGCCCGGCGCGAACTCATGGAGTTGCGCGCCGACGATGTCGACATCGATGTTTGATTCCTCCACCACGCATGTCAGTTTTCAAGCGCTTGTTGCTATTGGCCTTCCTGCTGTGTACGCAGCAGGGGCTGGCGCACGCCGCTGACATCTACGGCTACATCGACAGCAAGGGCATCGCGCACTTCGCTTCCGAAAAGATCGACGAGCGCTACCAGATCTTCTTTCGCGGCGGCCAGAGCTTCGACACGGCGCAAGGCATTTCTCCGCTGGGCCGTGGTGGCCGCAAGCTCGACGGCAAGGTGTCGCCTGCCTCGCAGAGCCTGCTCGCCATGTTCGAGGCATCGCCTGGCTACAAGACCGCCAAGACGGCGCTGCGCGACGCATCGAACAAGCATTCGATCGACTACGAACTGCTGCAGGCGCTCATCGCGACTGAGTCGGGCTTCGACGCGCAGGCCGTCTCGCCCAAGGGTGCCATGGGCCTCATGCAGCTGATGCCCGCGACGGCTCAGCGCTACGGCGTGTCGGCGGACAAGCGCAATACCATCGAGAAAAAGCTGTTCGACCCGCGCATCAACATCGCTGCCGGCTCGCGCTACCTCGGCGACCTGATCGCGATGTTCCCGGGCCAGATCGAGCTGGCGCTGGCCGCCTACAACGCGGGCGAGGGCGCGGTGCAGCGCGCGGGCAACAAGATCCCGAACTACAAGGAAACGCAGAACTACGTGCAGACCGTGCTGCAGCTGTATGCGTACCTGAAGCCGTCCGTGGCAGCGGGCGGTAGTGGCGGTGGTGCCGTGCGTGGTGGCAAGACGCCGGGCCGCATCCGCATGGAGCTGACGGTGCCGCAGGGCGGGGCCATCGGCCGCGGCAACATGCCGTCCGACGCGCCGCGCAACATGCCGACCATGCCAGACATTCCCGAGCCTTCGGCGGTGCCGACCGGCGCGGCCGATGCGCCCGGCGCGCCGCTGTCCTGATGAGGGAGCCCGTCATGCACCGTCGAAGCTTCGTCCTCGCGACCGCTGCCGGCATGGTGGCAGGCACTGCGCGTGCACAGCATCCGGCCACGCATGACACGCTGCCCGCAGTGCCTTCGTCGGCCGAGCCCTATGCCAAGCTGCAGGGCGGCGTGCCGCACCACATGACGCCCGACCAGGAGGCGCAGCGCTTCACCGAGAGCACCGCGCCGCCCGGCCCGCAAGGCCGCTGGGAGCCGCGCGCGGCCTTGCCGATTCCGCGCAGCGAGATGGCCTGGGCTACCGCCGCGATGGGGCGCATGCATGTGGTCGGCGGATATGGCGAGGGCAAGGTCAACCGCGACTACCACCACATCTACGACCCGAAGGCCGACCGCTGGCTCGACGGCGCGCCCCTGCCGCGCGGCGCTAACCATGTCGCGGTGACGGCCGAGGGTGGCCGCGTCTATGCGCTCGGCGGTTTCGTCGAGCAGAACCGCCGCTCCGACACGAACGCCTACGTCTACGACATTGCCGCCAACCGCTGGACTGCCATCGCGCCGCTGCCGCGACCGCGCGGCGCGGCGGCTGCAGTAATGCTCGACGGCGCGCTGCACCTGATCGGCGGAGCGTCGGAGCCTGCTGCCGAACGCGCGAGCGTCAGCTGGCACGAGGTCTACGACCCCAAGGCCGATCGCTGGTCCACCGCCAAGCCGCTGCCCGGCGCGCGCGACCACGTCGGCTGCGTGTCGAACGGCGGCCAGATCCACGTGATCGGCGGGCGCTTCAACACCTTCGAATACATCACCGACCTGCACCACGTCTACCTGCCCGCACGCGACACCTGGGAGCTGCGCTCGCCGCTGCCTACCGCGCGCTCGGGCCATGGCCTCGTGGTGTATCGAGGCCGCTTCTTCGCCATGGGCGGGGAGGGCGGCATTCTCGTCAGCGGCGTACCGCGCCAGGCCAAGGTGTTCGGCCAGATGGAAAGCTACAACCCCGTGGACGACACCTGGCAACGCCACGCTCCCATGGCCACGCCGCGCCACGCCGTGGGCGCGGCCGTCATCGGCGACTGGATCTACGTCGCGGGCGGCGGCGCGGTGCTCGGCGGCGCCGTGCAGTCCGCGGTGCACGAGGCATTCACACTGGGCTGATCACGACTACCCTCGCGCACGGCCCGCAGCAACTGTTTTTCTCACCTTCTCTTTCATGGATTCCCAACCTCCGCTCGATCTCCAGGGTCCTACCGACGGCGACACGACCCTGACCCTCGCCGACTACGCCCAGACTGCCTACCTCGAATACGCGCTCAGCGTGGTCAAGGGCCGCGCGCTGCCCGATGTGTCCGACGGCCAGAAGCCGGTGCAGCGCCGCATCCTGTACTCGATGTCGCGCATGGGCCTGGGCTTCGGCGGCACCAACGGCACTGTGGGCGCCAAGCCCGTGAAGAGCGCGCGCGTGGTCGGCGACGTGCTCGGCCGCTTCCACCCGCACAGCGACCAGGCCGCGTACGACGCGCTGGTGCGCATGGCGCAGGATTTTTCGCAGCGCTATCCGCTGGTCGATGGCCAGGGCAACTTCGGCAGCCGCGATGGCGACGGTGCCGCGGCCATGCGCTACACCGAAGCTCGCCTGGCGCGCATCACCAGCCTGCTGCTCGACGAGATCGACGAAGGCACGGTCGACTTCATTCCCAACTACGACGGCAGCACCGAGGAGCCGCGCCTGCTGCCCGCGCGGCTGCCCTTCACGCTACTCAACGGCGCGAGCGGCATTGCCGTGGGCCTGGCCACCGAAATCCCGAGCCACAACCTGCGCGAGATCGCCGACGCCTGCGTGGCGCTGATCAAGTCGAACGGCAAGCTCAGCGAAGAAGAGCTCTTCGCCATCGTGCCCGGCCCCGACTACCCGGGCGGCGCGCAGATCATCAGCAGCGCGAGCGACATCGCCGACGCCTATCGCACCGGCCGCGGCTCGCTCAAGGTGCGCGCGCGCTGGAAGATCGAAGAGTTGGCGCGCGGGCAATGGCAACTCGTGGTCAACGAGCTGCCGCCGGGCGTCAGCACGCAGAAGGTGCTCGAGGAAATCGAGGAAATCACCAACCCGAAGGTCAAGACCGGCAAGAAGGCCCTCTCCGCCGAGCAGACCCAGTTGAAGGCCGCGATGCTGTCGGTGCTCGACGTGGTGCGCGACGAGTCCAGCAAGGACGCCGCCGTGCGCCTGGTGTTCGAGCCCAAGACCTCGCGCATCAGCCAGGACGACTTCATCACCACGCTGCTCGCGCAGACCTCGCTCGAAACCTCGTCGCCGATCAACCTCACGATGGTCGGCATCGACGGCAAGCCCACGCAGAAGTCGCTGCGCCAGATGCTCAACGAGTGGATCGCGTTCCGCGAGATCACCGTCGAGAAGCGTTCGCGGTTCCGGCTCAGCAAGGTGATGGACCGCATCCACATCCTCGAAGGCCGGCAGCTGGTGCTGCTGAACATCGACGAGGTGATCGCGATCATCCGCGCGGCGGAAGACCCGAAGGCGGCGCTCATCGCGCGCTTCAATCTCAGCGAAGTGCAGGCGGAGGACATCCTCGAAATCCGGTTGCGCCAGCTTGCGCGGCTCGAAGCCATCAAGATCGAGCAGCAGCTCAAGGAACTGCGCGAGGACCAGAAGAAGCTCGAGGACATCCTCGGCAGCCCGGCCGCGCTGCGCCGCCTGCTGGTGAAGGAAATCGAGTCCGACGCCAAGACTTTTGAAGACGCGCGCCGCACGCTGATCCAGGCCGAGAAGCGCGCAGTGGCCGAAGTGAAGGTGGTCGACGAGCCCGTCACCGTCATCGTGTCGCAGAAGGGCTGGGTTCGTGCACAGAAGGGCTGGGCCAGCGAGAAGGCCGCGGGCAACGGCGCGAATGGAGAAAAGGGCGCAACGCCCGAATACAGCTTCAAGTCGGGCGACTCGCTCTACGGCGCCTTCGAGTGCCGCAGCGTCGACACGCTGCTGGTGTTCGGCAGCGCCAAGGACAAGAGCGTGCGCGTCTACACCGTGCCCGTGGCCTCGCTGCCCGGCGCACGTGGTGACGGCCAGCCCGTCACCACGCTCATCGAGCTCGATGCTGGCACGCACGTCACGCATTTCTTCGCGGGCCCGGTGGGCGCCAGCGTGCTGCTGGCCAACACCGGCGGCTACGGCTTCATCGCCTCGGTCGAGAACATGATGTCGCGCCAGCGCGGCGGCAAGGCCTTCATCGACGTGGGCGAGGGCGAGCAGCTGTGCCGTCCGTCGCTGGTGGGTGGCGCAAGTGGCGCCGAGCCGATGCTCCCGGCCACGCATGTGGCCTGCGCCTCGACCGGCGGCCGCATCCTGACCTTCGACATCACCGAGCTCAAGAGCCTGCCGAAGGGCGGCCGTGGCCTCACGCTGATCGACCTCGAGGCCAAGGACACCCTGGCCGGAGCCGCTGCCTACACGCGCAGCGTGAAGATCGAAGGCATCGGCCGCGGCGCCAAGGAGCGCGAAGAAACGCTGGAAATCCGCACCCTCAACAACGCGCGCGGCACCCGCGCGCGCAAGGGCAAGGCGGCCGACCTGGGCTTCAAGCCGACGAGCATCGTGCGGGTGCTGTGATGGGTGGCATCGACATCAGCGTCATCGGGATCTTCATTGCCGTGGTCACGGGCCTCGGCAGCTACGTGCTGGGCCGCCGCATGCGCGAGAAGCGGGCGGCGAAGAAGCGCGAGAAGAACCGCATTGCGTCGCAGGCCAACGAGACGCGCCAGGTGCGGCGCGCGCGGGAGCGCAAGGAGCGCGGCGAGTAAACATGGCCGCTTGCGCTTGGAGTCGAACAGCAGGAGGAGAGAGCGTTATGGCAGTAGCTGAGGGACTGCTCGGTTGCGTTCGCTATATCGCGTTCGCAGGCGCAGCGGCTGTGTTGTCGGGGTGTGCGAGCGTCGAATACAAGGACGCGACGGGCGACAGGACTGCAAGGCTGCGTGTTGTCCAGAATGCGTCGGCCCGGGTGATCTCTTACTCCTTCGCGGTGCGCGAGAGTTGCCGCAGGGAGGGCCCCAAGGGCGGCGTGCTCTTCAACGAGCGATCGGAGTCCAGGAGGGTGGGCATGGCGCCTCGTCTGAGTACCGACTTCATGAGCTCTGAGCGGATCATTCCGGCGGACGTTGAAGTGGTGCTGCTGGCTGGCGGCAGCACCGTGTGGTCGAATTGCGTGGGAACCGTTCGCTTCGTCCCTCGCAGCGGCGAACAGTACGAAGCGATTTTTCTCTGGCCTGCATCGGCGCCTCGCTGCACCATTCAGTTGCGCAGGATTGTTCTGGCCGGAAACGGCGAGGTTTCACGTATCGAGGAGCCCAGCGCCTCGCGTTGCGACTAGCGCAACCCTTGCCACCACCGCGTGTTGGTCCGCGCCTGCCCCACCGTCACCACTTCGCCGATCACTGGCGTCGCCAGCTCGATCTTCTTCGCCTCCGCCAGGTCAGCGATGCGGTCCAGCGGGTCGTGCCAGGTGTGGAACGCCAGGTCGAAGGTGCTGTTGTGCACCGAGAAGAACACCTTGCCGCGCAGGTCTTCGAAGGCCTGCACGCTCTGCTCGGGCGTCATGTGCACGGCGGGCCACATGGTGTCGTAGGCGCCGTTTTCCATCAGCGCGATGTCGAAGCCGCCGAAGCGCTCGCCGATCTGCTTGAAGCCCGGGAAGTAGCCCGAGTCGCCGCTGTAGAAGAGGCGCTGGTCGCCGCTTTGCACCACCCATGAGGCCCACAGCGTACGGTCGCGGTCGTTCAGCGTGCGGCCCGAGAAGTGCTGGGCGGGCGTGGCGGTGAGCTTCACGCCGTCGTGTTCGCCGCCTTGCCACCAGTCGAGCTCTGTCACGCGCTCGGCCGGCACGCCCATCACTATCAGCCGCGCACGCACGCCCAGCGGCACGAAGTAGCGCTGCACGCTCTTCGAGAGGTATTCGATGGTTGCCACGTCGAGGTGGTCGTAGTGGTCATGCGAGAGGATCACGCCTTCGATGGGTGGCAGTTGTTCGAGCGTGATCGGCGGCTGGTGAAAGCGCTTCGGCCCGGCCCATTGCACGGGTGACGCGCGTTCGCTGAACACGGGGTCGATCAGCCAGTATTTGCCGCGCAGCTTCAGCAGATGCGACGAATGGCCGAGGCGCACCACGTGGTTGGCTTTGACGTCGAGCGAATCGAGCGCACCGCGGTCCAGCGCCTTCACCGGAATTGCATCGACCGGGACGGTGTCGACCTTGCTGCCCACGATGAAGCGCGACCAGATGCGCCATGCGCTGGCTTGGGCGGGCAGGTCGGGGTTGGCCATGTTGTGGAAGCCGCCGTCCTTGAATTGCGGCGAGCTGTCATAGCGCGTCTCGCCGCTGCCGGCGGCACTGCAGCCCGCGACGAGGGCGCAGCCGGCCGCGGCCAGCACGGTGCCCCGGCGCAGCAGTTGGGGCAGGTAGGAGCCCTGGGAGCCCGAATCGTCAGCCATGAGAAAGCCCTCTGGATCTTTGTTTGCAGGATGGCGCGAGAGTAGCCACGGCGAACATTTCAATGGTTTCAGCGGTAGAAACATTTAGGGCGCGGGGGTATATCGGTCTCCCCTGCGCGAATGTCCCCCGGCCTTCCTATGCCATGAGCCGTATGGCGGGCCCCTGCCAGGTTCGGCACACTGGAAAGCTTCATCGACTTTCGACGAGGCGGCAGATTCCATGAGCAGCAATCGCTATCCCATCATCTACGTGCGCGGCTATGCCATGACCGAGTCCGAGCGGGACGAAACCGCGGCCGATCCGTTCTGCGGCTTCAACATCGGCTCCACGGTGTATCGCGCCACCGTCAAGAAGGAAGCGCCGGCGCAGAAGTTCGTTTTTGAATCGCCCATGGTGCGCCTGCTGGCCGACTTCCAGTACCAGAGCGTCTACCAGAACGGCCTGGACATCCTCGACCCCGACTGGAAGCCCTCGCCGGACGAGAACGGCCGGGACGTCGACGGCATCCCCTCGGCCTCGGTCATCATCTACCGCTACTACGACTCGGGCTCCGAGTTGCTGGGCGACGGCCAGGCCAAGGACGTCAAGGTGTATGCGCAGGGCCTGAGCCAGCTGATATTGCGCGTGCGCGAGCTCGTGGCGCTGCGCGAGGGGCCGGGCTATTCGCCCGCCGACTTCCGCTGCTACCTCGTCGCGCATTCGATGGGCGGCCTGGTGGTGCGAGCCTTCCTGCAGAACGCCGCACTCGGTGATGCGGCCGCGCGTGCCTGCGTCGACAAGGTGTTCACCTATGCCACGCCGCACAACGGCATCGACATGGGCGGCATCAACGTGCCGGCCTGGCTCACGGTGAACGAGATGAACACCTTCAACCGCGAGAAGATGTCCGAGTTCCTGGCCACGCAGCCGATCAACGGCCGCATGGACTACCTGCCGGCCACGGCCTTTCCGGCCGAGCGCTTCTTCTGCATGGTCGGCACCAATCGCGGCGACTACGAAAGCGCCAAGGGCCTGTCGCGCATGTTCGCGGGCCACGGCAGCGACGGGCTCGTGCGCATCGAGAACGCCTCGCTCTGGTCCACCGATGCCGCAGGCAAGACGCAGCCGGTGGCCACCGCCTTCACCTACCGGTCGCACTCCGGCTTCTTCGGCATCGTCAATTCCGAGGAGGCCTACCAGAATCTCACGCGCTTCCTGTTCGGCGACGTGCGGGTCGACCTGTGGTTCGACATAGACGGCGTCACCTTGCCGCCCGACCTGCCTGCCGGTGCCGACGTCGATGCGCTCTACCAGGTCGAGTTGCTCGCCGCGCCGCGCGGCAAGCGCTGGTACCTGAGCCGGCGCGTGGCCGAAGAAGACTCGCCCGCCTGCCGCACGCACAAGGAACTGACCGACCCGGCCAAGGCCGACCGCCGCTCCATTTACCTCTCGACCGTGTTCCTTGCCAACAAGGCCCGCGTGAAGCAGGACCGCCCGACGCTGGCCTATGCCATGACGCTGGGCGTGCGCGTGCCCGACTACCAGGTCAACAACAAGTTCTGGCTCGACGGCCACTACGAGGGCAGCTCGCTGTTCCGCGACACGCTGATCATCGAGATCGCGCCGCCCCAGCCCGACGACGCGGCTCAGAACTGGAACGTCAAGTACGGCTGGCAGACCGACACGGCCGGGCGGGCCTCGCTGCCGATGAGCCCGAAGCAGCTGGCCGGCGGCAAGCTGCAGTTCGTGGTGCCGCTGTCCAGCCTTGGTGCGGCGCCCGCCGCACCGGGCATCAGCGGCAAGGTGCGGCTGGAGGTGAGCGCCTGGCAGTAGGGCGCAGGTCAGGCAGCGTGGGGCACAATCGCGCCGGTCAAGAACCCGCCGATTCCGGACCCATGAAAACTGCCGTTCTCGTCATCGACGTCCAGCGTGGCCTTTGCGACGATCCGCCGCGTCCCCATCAGGCCCACGAGGTGATGCAGCGCATCAACGCGCTCACCGAACGCGCCCGCGCGGCCGGCGTGCCGGTGGCCTTCATCCAGCACGAGAATGCGGTCGACCTCGAATTCGACTCCGAGCGCTGGCAGCTCGCCGGCGCGCTCAACACCGACTCGCGCGACGCGCGCATCCGCAAGACCACGCCCGACTCCTTCCTTCGCACGCCGCTGGAAGCCTGGCTCTCCGGGCACGGCGTGAAGCGCGTGGTGGTCTGCGGCTATTCGTCGGAGTTCTGCGTCGACACGACAGTGCGCCGCGCTGCCGCCCTCGGCTACCACGTGGTGCTCGCGGCCGATGCGCACACTTCGCACGACAAGCCGCACGCCACGGGCGCGAAGATCCGCGAGCATCACAACGCCACGCTGTCGGACATCACGAGCTTCGGCGTGCCGATCCGCGCCGTGGCCAGCGCGGAAGTCGCCTTCGGCGACTGAACGCAGCCTGCACGAACCGCGCGCGGCACGGGCGTGCGCCCGCAGGCGAAAGAGCCTGCATCGAATGGATGCCTGAATGCTCACACCCTGCGTGACACGGCAACCTTGTGCAGGAGCTCGATCAAGATCAATTGCTCGCCCTTGGAGAGGTTGCCGAGCACATGCTGCTCGCCTTCGATCACCAACCGTGTAGCGCTGCTGGCAAGCGTTGCGCCGGTCGGGGTGGTGCGAAGGTACTGGGCCCTTCGATCCGTTGCGTGCGGGGTGCGGCGGATCAACTCTCGCCTCTCGAGCCGTTCGAGCCATGCCGCGATGTTGGGCGCCGTGACCGCGAGTGCCTTTGCCAGGCGGGCGGCCGACACGTCGGGATTTTCGTGAATCAGGCACAGCACCGTGAACTCGACGGGGCGAAGGTCGAAAGGTGTGCCTACTCGCTCGGCGAACACTGCGTCGGTGACGATCGTCGCCTGCGCGAGCTGATAGCCGAGCACGTGATGCAGGGACGCTTCGACCAGCCGGCCGGCTGGTGTGGCATCTACCGGATTGCTTCTGTTCTTGGGCATTCCGGGCATTGTCGTTCTGCCTCCAAGTGATTCACTACCTGATCTAACTGGCTCAGGGGATCGCCGTGGGAGTGCAAACTGCTTAATGGAAAACCATAACTGGTTATCTTTGATAGTTAAGTAGATTAACTATAGGCGCTGCATCCAGGCGTCGAAGGAGACATTCTTGAAGACCCCCGCATCCCTGATCTTTGTCGCTTCATTGCTGACCGCCTGCGGCGGAGGAAATGGTGGTGGCGGCTTCGTCGGCTCGTTCCCGGCGACCGGCACATCGACGAGCGCCCCGCCGGCCGGCAACGGCAATCCCGTGACTCCTCCCGACAATCCGCTGCCGCCTGTCGAGACACTGCCGGTGCTCGGCGCGGCCACCGGCGCGGCACTCATCGATTGCGCCTCGCTTGCCGGCTTCACCTTTGCCAACACGACGATCACTGCAGCCAATGCGATTGCCGCCGGCACCCTGAGCGTAGCCGGCAAGCCGGTGGGGGCGCATTGCCAGGTGCGCGGATCGATGTATCAGCGCACAAGCCCGGTCGACGGCCAGAGCTATGCGATCGGCTTCGAGATGCGCTTACCGGTGAACTGGAACGGGCGGTATTTCTATCAGGCCAACGGGGGGCTCGACGGCAGCGTCGGCACAGCCACCGGGCCGGTGGGCGGAGGCGGCGTTCTGGACAACGCCCTGAACAAGGGCTTCGCGGTGATCAGCTCCGACGCGGGGCACCAGGCGCCCACGCCGTTCTTCGGCATCGATCCACAGGCTCGCCTCGACTACGGCTACCAGGCGGTCGGCAAGCTCACGCCGATGGCGAAGGCGTTGATCGCGTCGGCTTATGGAAAGGGCCCCGACCGCTCCTATATCGGCGGCTGCTCCAACGGCGGGCGCCACACCATGGTTGCCATGTCACGCTATGCAGACGACTACGACGGCTTCCTGGTGGGCGACCCCGGCTTCCGGCTTCCCCTTGCGGCCTCCGCAAACATCGTCGGCGCCCAGAACTACAACGCCCTGGCAACCACCCCGGGCGATCCGAGTACGGGCTTCACGCTCGCCGAACGCACCCTGGTCTCCAATGCGGTCCTTGCCAAGTGCGACGCCCTCGATGGCACGACCGACGGCATCGTCCAGGACACCGGCGCATGCCAGGCGGCTTTCTCGCTCGACCGCGACGTTCCCACCTGCAGCGGCTCGCGCGATGGCACATGCCTCTCGGCCGACCAGAAGCTTCGCATTGCGCAACTCTTCGCGGGTGCGCTCGACGGCAGTGGAAAGAAGATCTATGCGAGCTTTCCCTTCGATGCGGGCCTGAACACGACCGGCTGGTCATCGTGGAAGTTCTCGAATTCATTGAACCTCGACTCGGGCGCGGTCGCCTTCGTCTGGCAGGTGCCGCCCGAGAACCCGACCGGCTTCAATGGTCCCAATTTCACGCTCACGGCCAACATCGATTCGATCCTCTCGAAGATCACGTCGACCGACGGGCTCTACACCGAGAACTCGCTTTCGTTCATGACGCCGCCGAACCCTACCGATCTGAGTCGATTGAAGAAGCGCGGCGCCAAGGTCATGGCCTACCATGGAACGAGCGACCCCATCTTCTCGAGCGACGACACGCAGCACTGGTACGACCAGCTGACGGCGGCCAACGGCGGCGATGCATCCAACTTCGCACGCTTCTATCGGGTGCCCGGAATGAACCACTGCTCCGGCGGGCCGACCACCGACCAGTTCGACATGCTCGCACCGCTCGTCAATTGGGTGGAGAAGGGCGAGGCCGCCGATTCCGTCGTCGCTTCGGCGCGCGGTGCGGGCAACGCAGGCGGCGTGAACGGGGATGTTCCCTCCGGCTGGTCGCCCACCCGCAGCCGGCCGCTCTGCGCCTACCCGAAGGTTGCGCGCTACAAGGGCACGGGCGATATCGAGAAGGCCGAGAGTTTCAGCTGCCAATGAAAGGCTTCGCGCCTGGTAGCACTCGGCCGCGAGCGAACTGCGTGGCTATACTGCGCCCGTCACGCCGAATGAGGCGTGATCGGGTTTAGCAGCCCGAAGCAACCTCTGCGACGCAAGCCGCAGTTTCCCCGCAGGACCTGCGGCTTTTTCGTTCGCGCCCCCAGTTTTGGCGGCTCGGATGGGAGGGCTCGCGCCCTGCCGGTTTCTCGCAAGAGGTTGCCCGGTCTGCTAACCCGTCCGAGCTGCCGCCTCGTTTAGCAGCGGGTGTGGCGGTTTTTGCAAATCGCAACCTCTGGAGGTCGTCCGTGACCAAGTCTGCTCGCGTGCTCAAGCACGCGCCGAAAACCGATACCGCCTCAACGCCGAAGTCGGTTCATCCCCATTCAAATGCCGAGTCGGTTGCCCTGCAAGCAGGCGACGACGTCGAGGGCATTCGCCAAGTGCACAGCGCCTACGTATGCCTCGAAAAGCTCGTCGTTCCGATGCAGGTGAATGAGCGCGAGGAGATCTATCCAACCCGATCCGAATTCGGCGCACTGTTCCGCCTGGTCAATGAGGAGCTGCAACGGCGGATCGACGCTGCGGACAGCACGATCGGCTCCTTGCGCGACGCTTTGAGCAAGCAAGTCTGCGAACCTGATCGATGAGTGGCTCGGGGCAAGCGCCGGTCAATCCGCCCCAGGCCGCCACACCCGCGCCAGTGCGGCCATCTTGCCCCTGAATCCCAGCCGGTCGTTCGACAGCGCATCGATGAAGTCCGACAGCCGCTGCGACTTCACCATCGTGTAGATCGTCAGCCACGTCGTCGCGACGAACACCACGCCGAACCACACTGCCTTGCGCCACAGCGGCGCGTCGGCCTCAGCCAGCAGGTTCATGCCCAGGAAGCCGGTGGTGATGGTGCCGATGAGGCCGAACAGCGTGACCACCGTGAGCCGCACGACAGTGCTGGCCTGCCTGCGCAGGCTGTCGGCGTCGAGATACGTGTTCATGTCGGCGATGCGTGCCTTGACTTCGTCGTAGAGTGGGTCGAGCCCGAGGTGCGTGGCGCACATGTGCGAGAGCGCGCGTACCTGCGCCTGCTCTGAAATTTCGTGGAACCAGTAGCGATGCGTGAAGCGCAGGAAGCGCTCAAAGCTCGCGCGGATGGCGCGCTTGAACTGCTTCACGCTCGGCGTGCTGCGGATGTCCAGCCGCTTGAGCGCCTCCACCAACTGATCGGAGAACATCAGCAGCGAGGCTTTCTGGAAATGCGCAATGAGGAACAGCAGGAAGTGCTGATGCCTGAACTGCGCGAGCACGCCGCGGTCGCGGCAGCAGAAGAATTCGGAGTTCGCGTCGCCCACCACGATGAGCGCATGGCCGTTGCACAGGTAGCGCGTGTTGGGCGCTGCGCCCGCGTTCACCCAGAAGCGGTCGTAGCAGTACCTGTGCTCGAAGTCCGCGAGGTGATGCTCGGCGTAGGGCAGGTGGGCGTCGGTGGCGCCTGCGCCGGTGACCAGCGCGAGCCGCACGAAGTCGTCGCGAGTGAGGCGGCGCGGATCGTCCAGCGAGAGATAAGCCATGACCGGCATTCGGTAGTACTCGATCTGCCGGTAGCGCAGCACGCCAGGGTCTTCCGAATGGTCGCTCACCAGCGGTTGCATCAGGTAGGCCCAGTGGGCGGAGATGCGCGGCGCGCGGTGCTGCGCCACGTGCGAGAGAAAGGCCTCGCGCTGCTGCGCGTCGGAGCTCGCGAGCACGTGGCCGTCGGCGGCCAGCCATTCGACGCTGGCCATGCAGTGCAGCGCCGAGCCGTCGGGCTCCCAGCCTGAAGGGTAGGCGCGGCCGAAACGGTAGAGGATGTCTTGCGCCTGCGCGAGGCTCAGGTTGTTCGCACCGACTTCGAGGTTGAGCAGCACCACGTCGATGTCGAAGAAGAAATACAGGTCGCAATGGATCACGTCGAGCGTGACCGGCGCGTCGCCCGGCTGCGCCACCAGGCGCACGGCCGCAATGTCGTGGCGACGGAAGATGCGCATCGGCGAATCGCCGTCGCCGCCCACGCCGTCGCCACGTGAGCGGCCTTCGCCGTACAGGAAGCGCTGCACGTACGGCAGGAAGCTCACGAACTCGTTGTAGTGCCGCTCGTGAAAGCGGCTGCTGTCGCCGGTGTATTCGTCGACCTCTTCGCGCCACGGCGAGGCGTCGCCCATCTCGCGCAGCACGTGCCAGGGCCCGTGATGGTGCGCGGCGTGCGGCGCAGGCATCAGTCGCAAGGGCCACAGCAGCGCCTGGCGGAAATGCTGCACGGTGGGGGCGCCCGTGAGGGGCGTATGTGCCTCTGTGGGCATGGTGGCCGCGGGTGGGTTCAGCATGGGCTTCAGTGTAGGCAGAAGGTGAGACAAAACGACCACCTAGGGGAATCCCTATATGAGCCTGAAACCGGTTTCATATAAGCTGCAAGCCTTGCTTTCGGGGCACGCACGCGCCCACCCGGCGCGCATTCGGGTCCGCCCACCATGAACTACCAGTTTCAATTCGACGCCGTCTTTGCCGCCTGGCCGCTGCTGCTCAAGGGCACGTGGATCACGGTCCAGCTCTCGCTCATTGCCACGGTGCTGGGCCTGGTGGTGGCCATCCTCTGTGCCTGGGGCAAGACCTCGGGGCCGGGCTGGCTGCGCTTTCTGGTCAATGCCTACATCGAGGTGATCCGCAACACGCCGTTCCTCGTGCAGCTGTTCTTTTTCTTCTTCGCGCTGCCGGCCATCGGGCTGCGCTGGTCGCCGCAGACGGCCGCGCTGGTGGCCATGGTGGTGAACCTGGGCGCCTACGCCACGGAAATCATCCGTGCGGGCATCGAGTCGATTCCCAAGGGGCAGATCGAGGCGGGCAGGGCGCTGAACCTCAAGCCTTGGGAAATCTTCCGCTTCGTCATCATCAAGCCCGCGCTGAAGGCCATCTACCCGGCGCTCACGAGCCAGTTCATCTTGCTGATGCTGAGCTCGGCCGTGGTGTCGGTCATCTCGGCCGACGACCTGACCTCGGTGGCCGCCAACCTGCAGTCGCAGACCTTCCGCAGCTTCGAGATCTACATCGTCGTGGCCGCCATCTATCTCGCGCTGGCGCTGGCCTTCTCGGCCATGTTCAAGCTGATCTACAAGCGCACGCTCAACTACCCGGACCGCCGGTAAGAGACGACGGACGGAGACATCAACATGCGCACCTTCGGCTTTCCCGAATTCCTTTTCATCCTCGAAGCGGCCAAGTGGACGCTGGCGCTGTCGGCCATCGCCTTTGTGGGCGGCGCGATCCTGGGGCTCATCATTGCGCTGATGCGCACGTCTGAATCGACGTGGGCGCGGGCCGTATCGACCACCTTTATCCAGATCTTCCAGGGCACGCCGCTGCTGCTGCAGCTGTTCCTGGTGTTCTTCGGCGCGCCGGTGCTGGGGCTGGACATCAACCCGTGGGTTGCCGCCGGCGTAGCGCTCATCCTGAACAGCGCGGCCTTCCTCGGCGAGATTTGGCGCGGCTGCATCGAGGCCATTCCGCGCGGACAGTGGGAGGCGGCCGAGGCGCTGAGCCTGAAATACAGCTCGCGCATGCGCGACGTGATGCTGCCGCAGGCCTTCAAGATCGCGCTGGCGCCCACGGTGGGCTACGTGGTGCAGATCATCAAGGGCACCTCGCTCGCGGCCATCATCGGTTTTGTCGAAGTGACGCGTGCGGGGCAGATCGTCAACAACGCCACTTTCCAGCCGCTCATCGTGTTCTCGGTGGTGGCAGCCATCTACTTTGCCATCTGCTGGCCGCTTTCATTGCTGGCCGCGCGCATGGAGCGCCGCCGGGCCCGCGCTCTCGCGCGCTGACCCTTTTCGTTGTTCTTTTTCTTTCTCGTCGCTTCTTTCCCTTATTCAGGAGACACATCCAATGACCGTCATCACTTCCCGCCGCGCAGCGCTCGCAGCCCTCGGCCTCGGCGCCGCCCTCACCGTGTTCGCACCCTTCGCCTCGGCGCAGACCGTGGCCGACATCAAGAAGAAGGGCGAGATCACCATCGGCATGCTGGTCGACTTTCCGCCCTACGGCACCACCGACGCGAAGAACCAGCCCGACGGCTACGACGCCGACGTGGCCAAGCTGCTGGCCAAGGACTGGGGCGTCAAGGCCAACATCGTGCCGGTGACCGGCCCGAACCGCATTCCCTTCCTGCTGACCAACAAGGTCGACCTGCTGGTGGCTTCGCTGGCCGTGACGCCCGAGCGCGCGAAGCAGGTGCAGTTCTCGCAGCCCTACGCAGCCGCCACCATCGTGCTGTACGGTGCGACCAAGACCTCCATCAAGGCGGCAGGCGACCTGAAGGGCCTGCGCGTGGGCGTGGCTCGCGCTTCGACGCAAGACGTGGCCGTGACCAAGGCCGCACCGGAAGGCACCGAAATCCGCCGCTTCGACGACGACGCTTCTGCCATGCAGGCGCTGATCTCGGGCCAGGTCGATGCCATCGGCTGCTCGGTGACCGTGGCAGCGCAGATCGCCAAGCGCGTACCCGCCAACACCTTCGAAAACAAGTTCACGCTGGTGCAGCAGTCGATGGGCATTGCGATGCGCCCGGGCCAGGAAGAGCTGCACAAGGCGGTGAACGAATTCGTGCAGAAGAACACTGCCAACGGCGAGCTCAACAAGCTGTATCAGAAGTGGCTGCAGGCCGACCTGCCCAAGATGCAATAAGCAACCCCGAGGCTGAAGGAATCCTGGCATGACGACGGAATCGATCATCCGCATGGAAGCGGTCAACAAGTGGTACGGTGAATTCCAGGTGTTGACCGGCATCGACCTGTCGGTGCGCCAGGGCGAGCGCATCGTGATCTGCGGGCCCTCGGGCTCGGGCAAGTCCACGCTCATCCGCTGCATCAACCGGCTCGAGACGGTGCAGAAGGGCCGCATCGTGGTCGACGGCATCGACCTCACGGCCGGCGGCAAGAACATCGACGCGGTGCGTGCCGAGGTCGGCATGGTGTTCCAGCAGTTCAACCTGTTCCCGCACCTCACCATCCTCGAGAACTGCACGCTCGCGCCGATGCGTTCGCGCGGCATGACGAAGGCGCAAGCCGAAGAGGTAGCCATGAAGTACCTCACGCGCGTGCGTATTCCGGAGCAGGCTGGCAAGTACCCCAGCCAGCTCTCGGGCGGCCAGCAGCAGCGCGTTGCGATTGCGCGCGCGCTGTGCATGACGCCCAAGATCATGCTGTTCGACGAGCCCACTTCGGCGCTCGACCCCGAGATGGTCAAGGAAGTGCTCGACACCATGATCGGCCTGGCCGAAGACGGCATGACCATGCTGTGCGTGACGCACGAAATGGGCTTTGCCCGCAGCGTCGCCGACCGCGTGATCTTCATGGCCGAAGGCAAGATCGTCGAGCAGGCGCCGCCCGAAGAGTTCTTCGGCAACCCGAAGGACGAGCGCACCCGCCAGTTCCTCGGCCAGATCCTCAGCTCCCACCAAGCACACTGAATGTCCTTCTCCGTTCTGATTTCTCTGTCGTCCTTCGGCGCGGCCGAGGTGGGGCGGCATGGCCAGCTCTGGTGTTCGCAGCTGGCACGCACGGCGGGCGCCGATTCGGTGGAAGTGCGCGGCGAGATGCTGCGCGACGCCGATGCCGAGCTGCCCGCATTGAGCGGACTGGCCTCCGTGTACTCCAGCCCCGAGGGCCTGTGGGCGCAGGGCGGCTGGCTCGACAGTGCAGCGCTCAAGCGCGGCATCGCCGCCGCCACGCGCGTGGGCGCGAAGCGGCTGAAGATGTCCATCGGCGACTTCCAGGCTTCTTCTCACGGCTCACTCTGGGGCCTGAAGGTGGAGCTTGCCGAAACCCGCGTCGAGCTGCTCATCGAGAACGACCAGACCGTGCGCGCCGGCACGCTGCCCGCGCTGCAGACCTTCTTCGACGTGGCCGACCGCGCCGGCGTGCCGCTGGGCATGACCTTCGACATGGGCAACTGGCACTGGCTCGGCGAATGCCCGCTGCAGGCGGCGCAGGCGCTCGGCCACCGCGTGCGCTACGTGCATTGCAAGGGCGCGCAGCGCCTGCCGCACAAGTGGGTGGCGGTGCCGCTGGGCGACTCTGTCGCGCCATGGCGCTCGGTGCTGCGCGCGCTGCCGGCCGACGTGCCGCACGCCATCGAGTACCCGCTCGTGGGCGACGACCTGCTGGCCGTTACCCGCGCGCAGATCGACTTCATCCGCGCCGCGCGGGCGTAGGAACAAACACATGACAGAACCAACCGCCTTCGACGTCGCACTCTTCGGCGAAGCCATGCTGCTGCTCGTGGCCGACCGGCCCGGCCCGCTGGAAGACGCCCAGTCGTTCCACAAGCGCACTGCCGGCGCCGAGACCAACGTGGCCATCGGCCTCTCGCGCCTGGGCCTCAAGGTGGGCTGGGCCAGCCGGCTCGGCACCGACTCGATGGGCCGCGCGCTGCTGGCTGCGATGCGCGCGGAGGGCATCGACTGCTCGCACGTGATCACCGACGCAACGCAGCGCACTGGCTTCCAGTTCAAGGGCCGTGTCACCGACGGCAGCGACCCGCCGATCGAATACCACCGCAAGGGCTCGGCCGCGAGCCACATGGGCCCGGCCGACGTCGACGAGGCCTGGCTGCGTTCGGCGCGTCACCTGCATGCCACCGGCGTGTTCGCCGCCATCTCCGACACCAGCCTGCAGGCTGCGCTCAAGACCATGGACGTGATGCGCGCCGCCAGCCGCACCATCTCGTTCGACACCAACCTGCGCCCCACGCTGTGGTCGTCCACCGAGACCATGCGCCACTGGGTCAACGAACTCGCTTCGCGCGCCGACTGGGTACTGCCCGGCATCGAAGAGGGCCTGCTGCTCACCGGCCACGACAAGCCCGAGGACGTGGCGAAGTTCTATCGCGATCGCGGCGCGAAGCTGGTGGTCGTCAAGCTCGGCGCCGAGGGCGCCTACTACGACAGCGACGTGGCCGGTACCGGCCGCGTCGACGGTTTCCCGGTGAAGGAAGTGATCGACACCGTGGGCGCGGGCGACGGCTTCGCAGCCGGCGTGGTGAGCGCGTTGCTCGAAGGCAAGAGCGTGCCCGAGGCCGTGCGCCGCGGCGCATGGATCGGCGCGCGTGCAGTGCAGGTGCTGGGCGACACCGAAGGCCTGCCGATGCGGGCGCAACTCGAAGAAGCGGGGCTCTGAACACCATGACGAATGTGTCGAAGAAGAACGTGCTCGTCTTCCGGCCGTTGCCCGAAGACCAGTTGGCGCGCCTGCAAGCCGTGCACCACGTGGTCGTGGCCGATCCGCGCAAGGAACCCGAGGCCTTTGCCGCCGCGCTGCGCAGCGCGAACGGGCTGATCGGGTCGAGCCATACGGTCGATGCCGCTCTGCTCGACGGGGCGCCGCAGCTCCAGGTGATTTCGAGCGTGTCGGTCGGTGTCGACAACTATCCGCTGGCCGAGCTGCACAAGCGCGGCATCGTGCTGTGCCACACACCCGACGTGCTCACCGAAACGGTGGCCGACACGGTGTTCGCGATCCTCATGGCAACGCAGCGCCGCGTGGTCGAACTCTCTACGCTCGTGCGCGAAGGCCACTGGACGAAGAACATCGGCGAAGAGCTCTTCGGCACCGACGTGCACGGCAAGACGCTGGGCATTCTCGGCTTCGGCCGCATCGGGCAGGCCGTGGCGCGCCGTGGTGCGCTGGGCTTCGGCATGCCGGTGCTGTATCACGCACGCCGCCCGGTCGACCTGGCAACGCAGGCGCCCGAATTGCAGGGCCGCGCCACGCACACGCCGCTCGACGACCTGCTCGCGCGCGCCGACATCGTGCTCGCGATGCTGCCGCTGACCGACGCGACGCGCGGCATGATCGACGCCGCCTTCTTCGCGCGCATGAAGCCCGGTGCAGCCTTCATCAACGGTGGCCGTGGCGCCACCGTGAACGAAAACGCGCTGCTCTACGCACTCGACCACGGCACACTGCGCGCCGCCGGCCTCGACGTGTTCGCGAAAGAACCGCTGCCGGCCGATTCGCCGCTGCGTACGCACCAGCGCGTGACGCCGCTGCCGCACATCGGCTCGGCCACGCACGAGACGCGACACGCCATGGCCGAACTCGCCACGACGAACCTGCTGCAGGTGCTGGCTGGCGAGAAGCCGACTGCGCCGTACGACACGGCATCCGCATGAGCACGAGCCGGTTTTTCTCCCTCCCCCGCTGGGGGAGGGCGGGAGCAAAACCATGAAGCCGACCGGCCGCGCCACCATCGCCGACGTCGCCGAAGCCGCCGGCGTCTCCAAGGCCACCGTCTCGCGTTTCCTCAATCACCGCGAGCGGCTGCTGAGCCCCGACATCGCCGCACGCGTCGAAGTTGCCATCGCGGCGCTGGCCTATTCGCCGAGCCCGATGGCGCAGGCGCTGAGCCATGGCCGCTCGCGGCTCATCGGCCTGATCGTGGCCGACATCACCAATCCGTACTCGGTGGCGGTGCTGCGCGGCGCCGAGAAGGCCTGCCAGGACGCCGGCTACCTCGTGATGCTGTTCAACCTCGGCAACGAGAGCGAACGCGAGCGCGAGGCCATCGACGCGCTGGCGGGCTACCAGGTCGACGGCTTCATCCTCAACACGCTGGGCCGCGGCAGCAATGTGGTCGATGCAGTCACGTTGCACGGCAAGCCGGCGGTGCTGGTCGACCGGCGCCACACCGGCATGCACACCGACTTCGTCTCGCTCGACAACCACGCCGCGATGCAGGCCACCTGCGGTCATCTGGTCGAAGGCGGGTATCGCGAACTGCTCTACGTCACTGAGCCGCAAAAGGGCGTGAGCTCGCGGCGCGAACGCACGGCCGCCTTCGGTGCCTGCGTGGCCGCGCACGAGCCGCGCGTGGCGGGCGAGGTGTTCGAGTGCGTCGAGGGCGAGAGCGATGCGCTCGACGAGGCCTTGCGCGCCCTGCGCCAGCGCGCCAAGCGCGGCCGCCGGGCCGCGGTGGTCGCGGGCAATGCCGTGGTCACGCTGCGCATCGCGCAGGCCATGGCGCGACTTGGCTGGCAGTTTGGCGCCGACCTCGGCTTTGTCGGCTTCGACGATCCCGAATGGGCCTCGCTCATCGGCCCCGGCCTGAGCACCGTGGCACAGCCTACCGACGCCATCGGCCGCACGGCCGCTACCTGCCTGATCGAGAGGCTGCGTGGGCTGGATGCTGCGCCGCGCCAGTTGCTGCTGCCTGGAGAGCTGGTGGTGCGGGGCTCGTCGCAGGCGCTCTAGCGTCCTGCTGCGCGCGGTCGAAGGTGATCGGCCCGCGCATCCAGTCGGCCGCGCGTTCGGCAATCATGATCGTCGGCGCGTTGGTGTTGCCGCCGATCAGCGTCGGCATGATCGAGGCATCGACCACGCGCAGGTTCTCGATGCCGTGCACGCGCAGCTTCGCGTCTACCACCGCCATAGCATCCGTGCCCATCTTGCAGGTGCCCACGGGGTGGTAGATGGTGTCGGCGCGCGCGCGAATGTGCTGAACGAGTTCTTCGTCGGTGTGCGCGTCGGCCGTGTAGAGCTCGCGGTGGCGGTACTTTTTGAGCGCCGGCGCGCGCAGGATCTCGCGCATCTTCTTCACGCCCTGCAGCAGCAGCGCCGTGTCTTCCGGGTCTGACAGAAAGCGTGGGTCGATGCGCGGCGGCGAGCCTGGGCTGGCATCGTTCAGGCGCACATCGCCGCGGCCCTTCGGACGCAGCACGCACACATGGCACGAGAAGCCGAAGCCCGCGTGCAGCTTGCGTGCATGGTCGTCGGTGATCGCGATCACGAAGTGCAGTTGCAGGTCGGGCCGCCGCAGTTCGGGCGACGACTTGATGAAGGCGCCGCCCTCGGCGAACGGCGTCGCGATCATGCCCTTGCCGCTCTTGCGCCACTCGGCGATGGCCTTCACCAGATGCAGGCCACCCACCACGCCGATGCCGAACAGGTCGGTGTGCTTCGAGGTGTAGGCGAGGATGAAGTCGGTGTGGTCCTGCAGGTTCTGGCCGACGCCCGGCAGTGCATGCTGCACGGCAATGCCGTGGCGGCCCAACTCGGCCGGGTCGCCGATGCCCGAGAGCATCAGCAGTTGCGGCGAGTTGAATGCGCCGCCGCACAGCGCCACCTCGCGCCGCGCGTGAAGGGTCTCGATGCTGCCGTCTTTGTGCCGCACTTCCACGCCGGTGGCGCGCCGGTCTTCGAGCACCACGCGCAGGGCCTGCGTGTCGGTCAGCACCGTGAGGTTGGGGCGCTGGTTCATCACCGGATGCAGGTAGGCGGCGGCCGCCGAGCAGCGCTCGCCGTTGCGCGCGCCATCGTGGAACTGCGTGACCTGGTAGAGGCCCGCGCCTTCCTGTTCGGCGCCATTGAAGTCGTCGTTGCGCGGAATGCCGCACTCCGCAGCGGCCCGCACGAAGTCTTCGGCAATGGGGCGCGGGCTCTGTTGCTCCGAGACCTGCAGCGGCCCGTCGGCACCGTGCAGTGCGCTCGCGCCGCGCTGGTTGCCCTCGGCGCGCTTGAAGTAGGGCAACACTGCGTCGAACGACCACCCGGTGCAGCCCGCGCGCTCCCAGTCGTCGTAGTCGTCGCGATGGCCGCGCACGTAGAGCATGGCGTTGATCGCGCTGGAGCCGCCCAGGCAGCGCCCGCGCGGCTGGTAGCCGCGGCGTCCATTCAGGCCAGGCTGCGGCACGGTCTGGTAGGCGTAGTTGTTGATGCGCGGGCGGCCCGGCAGCATTGCCACCGTGGCGGCGGGCGCCCGCACCAGGATGCCGCGGCCGTCGCCGCCGGCCTCGACCAGGCAGACCTTCACGGCGGGGTCTTCGCTCAGCCGCGAGGCCAGCGTGGTGCCGCCGGAGCCGCCACCCACGATGACGTAGTCGAATTCCATGGCGCTTCTTCCTTTTGTTCTGTGCTGCCTGCGTCCGCGCGGACGGATTCGACTGTAGGAATGAACGTGCAATCAGGGCTTGGCGTTTTCCCTTGTCTCCGAAGTCAGGTCGAGGTCATGCCGAGGTCGTGCAGATATCTCTGCAGCTCTTCGATGTGGGCGGAGTCGACGATGGCGCCGACATAGCCGTCCGGGCGCACCAGCACCCAGTCGCCCGACGCGAGCCCATAGGCTTCGCGGAAATGGCCGCCGTGGTCGCGCAGGTCGCCTCTTTCGCCGAAGGTGTGGATGTGCAGGCCTGGGCGCGGTGCCACGTCGCGACGCTCGACCTCGCAGCCCAGCAGCGTCCAATGCGCGCCCTTGAACGGCTCGAACAGGCGCGTCGGTTGCCCGGCGGCGCCGGTGACCGGCGCATCCGGCGCGCGGTCACCCGCACGCAGGCCGTCAACGCGCGCCGGCTTTTCCATCGCGAGGGACGATTCGGCGTACCCGAGGTCGAGCTGATGCACTTCCCGCCCGCGCCGCATCTCGCCGCGCTTGGCTTCGCCGAGCAACTTCGTGGCAAGCCCGAGCATGTCCGCGGCAATCGGGCGGCGCTCTTCCTCGTAGCTGTCTAGCACGGTGCCGGGTGCGCCGGCGGCAACTGCCGCCAGCTTCCAGCCAAGGTTGTAGGCGTCCTGCACGCTGGTGTTGAGCCCCTGGCCGCCGGTGGGGGGATGGACGTGTGCGGCGTCGCCGACCAGCAGCACGCGACCTACCTGGTAGCGATCGGCCAGACGCGCGTTCATGCTGAAGGCCGAGGCCCACGAGACCGAGTGGATACGGATGTCGTCACGGCCGGTGCGTTCGGCAACCATCGCGGCCAGTCCCTGTGCGGAGAGGTCGATGTCGCCCTCCAGTGGGATCGGTGCCTGCAGCTGGAACAGCTCCGTCCCGGCGAGCGGGCACAGGGACATCTGTGCATTCATCTCGCCTTCGTTGAAGCGGTGCCATGCTTCGCGCCCCAACCCCGACAGGACGACATCGGCCACCACGGCACGCACGCCCAGCGTCTTGCCCGGAAAGCCGATGTCCAGCGAATGCCGCACGAAGCTGCGGCCACCGTCGGCGCCGACGAGAAAGCGCACGCGCAGCGTTTCTTCACCCGCCGCGCTGGCCAGCCGCGCCGTCACGCCGTCCTCGTCCTGCTCGAAGCCGATCAGTTCGCAGCCGAAGGCGGGTCGATGCCCGAGCTCGGTCAGGCGCTCGCGCATCACGCCCTCGGTCAGGAACTGCGGGACCATCAAAGGAGAGCCATAGGGTTCAGAAGGTGTCGGTGCTTCGTGCGCCATCACCAGCGAATCGGCATGGCTGCCGTCAGCGCGGTATTCCCGCGAGGGCGGATACAGGCCGCCGGCCGCGACGATCCGCTCGAGGATGCCCAGATCCTCGAAGACCTCCTGCGTTCGCGGCTGGATGCCCTTGCCGCGCGAGCCCCGGAAAGGCGTGTCCATCTTCTCGATCAGGCGGAAGGAAACACCTCGCCGCGCCAGGTCGATGGCGAGCGTGAGGCCGGCTGCGCCGGCGCCGCAGATCAGGACGTCGGCGGAAAACTGCTGTGTCATGGCAAACTCCAATATGTGTAATATGCACTCAATAGGAGCGGATGCTATGCCAAAGAAAATAAATGTGCAAGATACACATATGTCCGCGCAATTGCGGGCGTTGCACGGTGCGCTGCTGACCGTGGTGAGCGTCATGAATCGCCCGCAGCGCGACGAGGCGATGGTGCGCGAAGCGGGCATCTCGCTCGACCGCGCCTTGTTTCCGCTGCTGGTGGGCATCGAACGCGTAGGACCGATCGGCGTGGTCGAACTCGCCGACCGTGTCGGGCGCGACTACACCACGGTCAGCCGGCAGGTCGCGAAGTTGGAGAGTCTTGGCCTGGTGGAGCGCCAGGGCGGCGTTCACGACCGGCGCGTGCGCGAAGCGATCGTGACGCCGAAGGGCAAGGTCATGACAGATGCCGTGGATGCAGCAAGGGAACGGCTGGGGCGCGCCATATTTGCCAAGTGGGAACAGCAGGATTTCGAGGAGCTGGTGCGGCTTCTGCAGAAGTTTGCGGTCGATATCGAGGCGGGCCCTGCAGGCGAGCGTTGATCGGGTTGAGGGGCGCTGCCTCGCTGACCTTTGAACACATGGCGCGCGACCGGGGCCTCATCGGGTTTCCTCTGCCGCTGCAGACAGGCGATTGACAGCCACCGGCGCGACACTGTCGCGACCGGTCCATCCCGGAAGACAAGGAAGCCAGGAACATGGAAGAGACAACAACAACGACCCCCGCCATCTCGCGCCGCGGCCTGCTGCGCCTTTCCCTTGGCGGCACCGCCATGGCCTCGCTGCCCGGCATCGGCTGGGCCGCCACCGGCGCCGCCGCGCCGGCCTTTGCCGACGGCCTGCCGCGCAGCCGGCCCGAGGCGCAGGGCATCTCGTCGGCGTCGATCCTCGCCTTTCTCGACGATGCCGAACGCGGCGCGTTCGAGCTGCACAGCTTCATGCTGTGGCGCAACGGCCATGTGGTGGCCGAGGGCTGGTGGGACCCCTACAAGCCCGAGCGCCGGCACATGACGCATTCGCTGACCAAGAGCGTCACCGTGTGCGCGGTCGGCATGGCCATTGCCGACGGCAAGTTCGGACTCGACGACAAGGTCGTGTCCTTCTTTCCCGAGCACCTGCCATCCACGGTCAGCGCCAACCTCGCGGCAATGACCGTACGCGACCTGTTGACCATGCGCACCGGACACGAGTCGATGGTGTCGGGCTCGGTGTGGCGGCCCATTCGAACGAGCTGGATCGCCGAGTTCTTCAAGATCCCCGTGGTCTACACGCCGGGCAGCAAGTTCGTCTACACCAGCGCGGCTACCTACATGCTGTCGGCCATCGTGACGAAGACAACCGGGCAATCGACGGCCGACTACCTCAAGCCGCGCTTCTTCGAGCCGCTGGGCATTACCGGCTATGAGTGGGACGTGGGCCCCGAGGGCATTTCGCCAGGCGCCAACGGCCTGAGCTGGAAGACGGTCGACTCGCTCAAGCTCGGCATCCTGCATGCGCAGAACGGGCAGTGGAACGGCAAGCAGATCCTTACGAAGGCCTGGGTCGATTCGGTGCATGCGCCGCACACCAAGGACCGATACGGCTACCAGTGGTGGCTGGGCCAGCACGGCGCCTACAACGCCGATGGCCTGTTCGGGCAGTATTCAGTGGTGTTCCCTGAACAGAACGCGGTGCTCGCGCTCAATTCTGCGCTGCCGCCCAAGGCGGGGTTCAACGCGGGCATCCTGTACAAGCATTTTCCCGCGGCATTCGGCGCTACTGCCGTGGCCAGCGAGAAGGACTACGCCGCGCTCAAGGCCCGCACGCGCACGCTGCAGCTGCTCCCACCGGTGAAGCCGACCAGCTCGCCCGTTGCCGCGAACGTGTCGGGCCAGCGCTTCGACTTTGCTGAGAACCCGGAGAAGATCAAGTCGATGCGGCTCGACTTCTCTTCCGCGGAGTCGTGCGTCTTCACCATGGAAGACGACCGCGGCACGCACAAGGTGCAGGTCGGCTTGCGCAAGCCCTTCGAGGGCGACACAACCATCACCGGCAACAAGCTACACCACGAGTACCAGCCCGAAGTGATGCGCGTGGTGGCCAGCGGCGAGTGGCGCGACGCGCGCACCTTCGTCATGACGTGGACCTTCGTCGAGTCGGCCTTCCGCGACACCGTGGAGTGCCGCTTCTCTGGGCCGTACATGCGTTTCGACCGCAGCGTCAATGTGAACTCCAGCGCAACCGAAATGCCTACGCTCACAGGGACGCGCGCGAAGACTTAGCCCACACTTTTTGAGAGGCGCTTTTACCGGCGCTTCACTTCCCGGACAAATTGACGGGCGTGGTTCGTGGCTCAATGTCCGTCATGCACATGCTTTCGGACGCCACGATCTTCACGCAGGTGCGCTTCTGGGTGCTGGTGCTGTGTTCGCTGGTGTGCCCGGCCGCGATCTTCGTCACGCTGTTCGTGCGGCGCGAGTTCTCCAAGAAGGCCGTGCTTGCCTTCGGCCTGCTGCTGATCCTGCTCGCGGGCGTGGACATCTTCGTGCTGCGAGCGCTCTCGCTGGAGGCGCAGGCCACGCCTTCGCTGGCTGACGACATCGTCTTCTCGTCCGAGCTGTCGATTGCGCTTTACATCATTCCCGCTGCGTTCGGCACCTTCGGGCTCAACATGGTTTCGCATGTGCTCATGCATTACCTGAAGCAGAAGGAAGCGCGCTTCGAGGCGCACCGGCAATCGGCGCAGCCGCTGCCCATCGTCAATGGGGCGCATCGGAATCGCCCGAGGGCGCCGGGCGGGCCGCGGATGCGGCCGACCGCCGTGGTGCGTCGTCGGCGCGAGGCGGTGCAGGTCGTCGCCAACGCGCTGCCTCGCGATCCGTCAGCGACGGAAAGACGTCGCGCAACTCCGCGAGCGGCACGCAGCCCGATTCGCGGTTCATGATGAACCACGTCGGTTCTGCCGCATGGCTCGACATTGAATGCGCTGCAACGACCAGTGCGGCCAGGGCGACGAGGGTGCGGGATGCTGCGATCAAGTCATCTTCAGGGAAGAGGAGGGACGTACATCCTGCTGCGGGAAGGGGACGGCATGGCATCATCGTGCGCCTCTCCCACTCGCATGCCCATGTCCGCAGATTCCTTTGTCCGCCGCGTCCGCAGCCAGCTCGACCAGTTGTCCGCAACCGAGCGGCAGCTTGCCGATTTCGTCCTGGAGTTTCCGGGCGAGCTGGCCAGCTATGCGGGCAACGAGCTAGCGGAACTGGCGGGGGTGTCGCCTTCGACGGTGAGCCGCTTCATCCGTCGCATCGGCTACGAGAACTACGAAGAGGCCCGGCGCCAGGTTCGCGAGGAAAAGCAGACGGGTTCGCCGCTGTTCCAGAACGCGACCGAGGCGTCGAAGCGCGGCCACCTTGTCGCCACGCATTTCCAGCAGTCTCAGGCCAACCTGGCCAGCACCTTCGACCGGCTCAACGACAGGCAGATGGCCGGCATCGTGAAGGCGATCATCGGCGCGGGGCAGGTGCTGATCTTCGGCAGCCGCAGCAGCCATGCCTTTGCCCTTTACCTGCGTTGGCAGATCGTGCAGGTGGTGCCGCGCGTCACCGCCATTCCGGGGCCCGGCGAGACGTTGGCCGAGCACCTGGCCGGACTGACCGGGCGCGACTGCGTGATCGTCTTCGGCACGCGACGGCAGACGCGGCAGATGGACATCCTGCTCGCGGGCGCCAGCAAGGCCGGCGCGAAGATCGTCTACATCAGCGACAAGGCCTCGCCGGACTTCGCTGGGGCCACCTGGTCGCTGCAATGCGATTGCCGGGGGCCGGGGCTTCTGGACAATCACACTGCCGTGATGGGCATCTGCGACCTGATCGCCACGATGGTGATCGAAGCCTCGGGCTCCGCCGGTCGCAAGCGTCTGGCCGCGATCGAGCTCGAGCACGAGGAAAACGGCGAGCTTTGAGCGGCAGCGGCGCTCGACTGGCCTGATCTGGTCGGAGTGCACTGAAAAGACGCACGACCGTAGTGCGCATCTGCCCATCCAAGGTGCATCCGCAGAGGCTGCAACAGGTCTCGGATGCGCCCGCCTGTGATGGTCATTCCACGCTTTCCCCTCTGAAAAGTACCCCTGCGGCACGTGGCTTACGTGCGTCACGCGCAGGCGGGCATGTCACTTGCATAGGGATGTTCTGCGTGAAATTGAGATTTCAAAAAAACAAACTAGGTGAAATTGATATGTCAGACCGATGGAGTCGCCGATAGCATGCGAAGCGATTCCGGACTGCGCCGAGCAAAGCACTTCATACCTTTCTCAAGGGGTTTCCTATGGCTGGACCTGCACTTTCTTCCGGACCCGACTCGCCCCGGGTCGCCGAACTCGACAGAGCGCTCGACAAGATCGGCGTCACGCGATCGCACCACACGATCATCTTTTTGATCCTCATCGGCTGCCTGTTCGACAGCTTCGAGCAGAACGCCGTGGGTATCGTGGGACCGATGCTGCGCGAGCAGTGGGGGCTCAGCGCTTCCGACATCGGCTTGCTGAACACCGTTACCTTCGCCTGCGCGGCGGTGGGGCGGATCATCTCGGGCTTCATCGCCGACCGCTACGGCCGGCGCGTGATGCTGTCGATCGACCTGCTGCTGTTCACCCTCGGCGCAGGCATCTGCGCGATGGCGCCCAACCTGGCGGTGATGGCGCTGGGCCGCGCGGTCGTGGGTTTCGGGCTGGGCGGCGAGATCGCGATCGCCGTCACCATGCTGGCCGAGTTCTGCTCGACCAAGTTCCGCGGCACCGCTGTCGGGCTGGTGAACGTCGGCGCGGGTGGGCTCGGCAACTTCCTGGCGCCGGGCTTCGGCCTGCTGGTGTTCTGGATGTTCCCGGGCGACAACGCATGGCGCTGGCTGTTCGCCTGCCTGATGGTGCCGGCGCTACTCGGTGCTTTCTATCGCCGCTACATCCCCGAGACGCCGCGCTTCCTCCTGTCGCAGGGCAAGGTGAAGGAAGTCAATGCGGTGTTGTCGCGACTGGCGTTGGGCAGGCTTTCGAAGAAGAACGTGCCGCAGCATCAGTACATCACCGACGATGGGCTGGCCGCGCCGAATGCCCGCATCAAGGTACGCGTGACCGAGATCTTTCGCGGCGCACTGGCGCGGCGGACCATTCCGCTGTGCATCACGATCTGGATGACCTACGGCGCGCAGATCTCGGTGCTCACGCTGATGCCGACCATCCTTGTTGCCCTGGGCTACAGCATGTCGAAGAGTCTGCTCTTCACGATGGTGATGCAGGGCGGCAGCCTGCTGGGGGCCATCGCAGCCTCGCTGCTGGGTTTTCACTTTCCGCGCAAGCGCGTGCTGACGGCCGGCGCCGTGTGCGCCTGCCTGGCGGCGTTGACCATCGGCTTCGTTGCCAAGAGCATCGTGGTGATCCTGATTGCCGGCGCGGTGTTCCAGTTCTTCGTGCTGCTGCTCAACACGACGATCTGGATCTTCGCGCCCGAGCTGTACCCGACCCGGGTGCGAGCCTTCGGCACGGCCTTCATTCTTGCCACTGGCACAGCGGCAGGCGCGCTGATGCCGCTGGTGGCGGGCCGGCTCTTCGATGCCTTCGGCCTGGTCGGCGTGTTTGGCCTTGCGGCCGGTATGTACGCGGTCTTCGTGGTCAGTGTGCAGAGCGTGCCCGAGACCTATGGCCAGTCGCCCGATGCGTTGCCGCTGCCGGGTGAAAGCCCCGGCGACGACGCTGCCCCGACCACGAAGATCGTGCAGCCGGGTTGAATTTTCAGAGAGTCCTCACGCATGCAAGAAATCCTGCTCATCAACCCCAACTCGTCGTCGTCGACCACCGCAATGATGGCGAAGATCGCCAGCAGCGAGGCACCGGCCGGATGCCGCGTGACAGGCATCACCGCGGCCGGCGGGCCGACCATGATCGTCAATGAAGACGAGCTGAATGCGGCTGCGACGGAGGTGTTGAAAGCCTGGCGTTCCGCTGCCGGCGGAAGGTGGAATGGCGTGATCGTCAGCGCCTTCGGCGATCCGGGCATCGAGTTGCTGCGCCGTGAAGCAAGCGTGCCGGTGGTCGGCATCGCCGAAGCATCGATGCTCGCGGCCAGCGAGGGCCGCCGCCGCTTCGGCATTGCCACGGTCACGCCCGAACTGGTGTCGCCCATCGAGGGCAGGGCGGCCGCGCTGGGACTGCGCGCTCTCTACACCGGCATCCGCCTGACGCAAGGCGACCCGCGCGCGCTGGCAGCCGATCCGCAGGCGCTGGAAGAAGCGCTGGCAAAGGCCGTGCAGTGCTGCATCGACGAAGACGGCGCCCAGGCGGTGATCATCGGCGGCGGCCCGCTGGGGCAGGCCGCACTGGCGCTGGCCCCACGGTTCGACGTGCCGGTGATCGCGCCCATCTCGGCCGCTATGCGACTGCTGTGTTCGCGGTTCGCATCAACCCGGGGAGCATGAGGAATGAGCACCGTGGACGTGTTCATCACAGTGTCGAACTGGAAGCGCGAGTAGCCGCTTCTGGCTGCACGATCCGCAGCCACGGCCATCGCGCCTGGTAGTCCGCCGCCTTCTTGAGGAACAACTCGCGCATCGGGAGCAGCGGGTTCATGCGCAGAATGCCCGCTGCCAGGTCGTCCAGCCCGTCGGGCGCATAGAGCGTTCCGTCGGCCAGGTCGATGCCGACGCGGGTGCATGCGATGAGGTAGCGGTCGATCCCGTCGCGCGCGGACCCGAGCCGGGGGTAGGGCGACTTGAAGCGCTGCTCATACCAGAGGTGAACGCGCGCCTGGTTCTTGACCTCCACGCTCACGCCCAGGTCGGCCACCGCTTTCTGCACGCGCTGGATCACGATGTCTTCGGCTTCCCACGACAGGTCGGTGTCGTCGAAGTAGAAGACGTCGTAGTCCTTCACGCCCCAGCCGGGCGGTTTGTCGGAAAGACGGTTCCACGTCGCCTGGAACAGGCAGCCGGCGGTCAGGAAGCCCTGGCGAAGCCCGAGGCCGGGCAGGCGTGAAAGCAGCGCGGCGTTGACCGGGTCCTGCATGGCTTGCCCGATCAAGCCGGTGGGTGTCAATGGCATGGTGTCGACGCAATGCAAAGAGGCCTGACGACCATCGCCGTCAGGCCTCGAATCGTGGAGATGCGAAAGAAGCGGATCAGCCGACTTCAGCAATCAGCTCGATTTCCACGCAAGCCCCCATCGGCACCTGCGCCACGCCGAAGGCGCTGCGTGCATGCGCGCCCTTTTCGGGGCCGAAGACTTCAGCGAAGAACTCGCTCGCGCCGTTGGTCACCAGATGCTGTTCGGTGAAGGTGCCGACCGAGTTGACCAGGCTCATCACCTTGACGATGCGCTTGACCTTGTTGAGGTCGCCCACGGCCGCATGCAGCGTGCCGAGCAGGTCGATGGCGATGGCGCGCGCGGCCTGCTTGCCTTCTTCGGTGCTGATGTTGGCGCCGAGCTGGCCGGCCCAGACCTTGCCGTCCTTCTTCGCGATATGGCCCGAGAGGAACACGAGGTTGCCGGTCTGCACGAAGGGCACGTAGGCGGCGGCAGGGGCGGAGACCGGGGGCAGGGTGATGCCGAGGCTGGAAAGTTTGTCGTAAACGCTCATGGAGACTCCTTGTCTTGGGAAGGCGATTGTGTCCGGGTTTGCGGAAGGCCCTCGACCACTTCCCCCACTGGCTGCACGGTCACGCCGACCCGCAGCGTGTGCCTTGCGCCACCATGGAGTACGCCGCGCATCGGCGACACGTCGGAGTAGTCGCGGCCGATGGCGAGCGTGACGTAGTCTTCGCCCGGCTGGCGGCCGTTGGTGGGGTCGAAGTCGGCCCATCCGCCTTGACTGCCGACGCCTTCGAGGCCGTCGCCGGGCAGGTACACCGACACCCAGGCGTGCGAGGCGTCGGCGCCCACCAGCCGGGGCTGGCCGGGCGGGGGCTGCGTCAGCAGGTAGCCGCTCACGTAGCGTGCGGGCAGGCCCATGGTGCGGAAGCACGCAATCATGATGTGGGCGAAGTCCTGGCACACGCCCTTGCGCTGCGCGAGGGCCTCGACGGCGGGGGTGTTGATCTCGGTGCTGTCGGCGTCGTACGCGAAGTCTTCGTACATGCGCTCAGTGAGGTCCATCGCCACGTCGAAGGTGGGGCGGCCGGGCACGAAGCTGGCGCGGGCGTAGGCCGTGAAGTCGTCGTGGCGCGGCACGTAGGGCGACGGAAAGACGAACTCCGAGGCCGCGTCGAAGGTGGCGTCCTTGCGGAAGCGGAAGCGCTCGCGCACGCTCTCCCAGGGCAGCTCGCGCGCCACGGTGGCGGGCAGCACGGGCACCGAGGTTTCGACCACGCTCTCGGCCGTGACGACGAGCCGGTCGTGCGTGGCCTCCAGCGCGAAGAAGGCGCGCGTGTTGCCGTACAGGTCGGCCACCTCGCTGCGCTGTGCGGGCGCCGGCTCGATGGCGAGCTTGTGGCTCACGAGCCGCTGCGAGTCGGTGGCCAGCGGCTTCAGGTGGGCGAGGTGCTGCGCCGTCTCGACCGGCGGCGCGTACTCGTAGCGCGTTTCGTGGGTGACGTGTAGCAGCATGATGGGTTGGCCTACTTCGACTCGGCGCCGAAATGCGAAGCGTAGATCTTGGCGTAGGTGCCGTCGGCCCGGATGCCTTCGAGGCCCTGGTTGATCTTGGCGAGCAACTCGGTGTTGCCCTTCTTCACGGCAATGCCGTACTTCTCGACCGGGAAGTTCGCATCGCTCACCGTCTTGAAGCCGCCTGCAGTGTTGTTGGCGATGTAGTGCACCACCACGCCGTTGTCGGCCACCACGGCCTGCACGCCGCCGGCTTCGAGTTCCTTGAGCGCGAGCGGCGTCGATTCGAAGCGCTTGATGGCGGTGCTCGATTTGCCCAGCAGCTTGCCCACGACCTCGTCGCCCGTGGTGCCGTTCTGCACGCCGACCTTCAGGGTCTTGATGTCATCGAACTTCGTGACGGGCGAGTCGTTCTTCACGGCGATCAGCTGCCTGGCGTCGAAATACGACTGCGAGAAATCCATCGTCTGGCGGCGCTCGTCGGTGATGGTGATGGCCGACACCAGTAGATCGCGGTCGCCCTGGTCGAGCGCGTTGAAGATGCCTTCCCACGGCGTGTTGACGAACTTCACCTCGATGCCGGCTTTCTGCGCGACCGCTTTCACCACGTCGATGTCGAAGCCCACGATCTCGCCCTTGTCGTTCTGCGATTCGAAGGGCGTGTAGGCGGCGTCTGTACCGACCACGAGCACGCGGGCGGCGGCCGGCGGGGGCGGTGCGCTGGCTGCGGCAGGCGCGGCAGGCTCCTGCTTGCTGCAGGCCGCGATGGCGAGCGCCGCGAGCATGCCGGCGGCGGTGAGTGCGAAGCGGCGGTTGATGGCGATGCCTGACATGGATATGCCTCCTTGGAACTGTCTTTGTCTGGGAATCAGGCTCCGACCGAGCGCAGCGATTCGGATGTCAGCGTGAAGTAGCGTGTGCCGATCGCATCGGACACATGGTAGGCGGCCGTCTCGCAGTTGGCGAGCAGCTCGACGAGGGCCGGGTAGTTGGCTTCGGGCCCTGCGGCGCAGAGGTGTTCGAGCGTCCAGCCGGCCGGGTCGGGCAGTTCGTACGACAGCGCGGTCAGCTTGCCGGGCGCGCTGCCGGCCAGCCGTGCAATGCGCCCGCGCAGGGTCTGCGTGACCCATGCGAGCGAGCGCGGGTTCTCGGCGTCGAGCACCAGCAGGTCGACCATGGTGGCGACGTCGCGGCGCTGCTGGTAGCGGGCGTGGAAGGTGATGGTGCTGTCGAATAGCGCCACCATCGCCTCGAAGCCGCTCACCTCGTGCACGGCGCCGTTGTCGAAGCCGGCCTCCAGCGCATTCGACAGAAAACCCAGTCGCTCGATGTGGCGGCCGATGGACAGCAGCCGCCAGGCGTCGTCGCGCGTCATGCGGTCGGTCTGCGCGCCGGTCATGGCGGCCAGCGCCGTGCTGGCGGACTCGAGGGCGCGCAACGCGGCACTGCTGGCAAAGCTGCCTTCGCCGGCCTGCTCGGCCGCGCGGCGCAGGAAGTCGGTCTCGGCGCGCACGATCTGGTTCCAGTTGTCCTGCGACAGGCGCTCGCGCACGGCGGCGGCCGCTTGCCGGATGCACATCAGGCTGAAACCCACGCTGCCGCCGCGCTCCACATCGCCCAGTTCGGCGATGAGCGCGCGTTCGAACACGCGGCGCGATTGCGGCGCGCTCGGCACTTCGGCCGGCACCAGTGCATTTCGCAGCGCCATGCGGTGCAGCCATTCGAGCAACGGGCGCGAGGACTGGTCTTCGCTGCCCAGCAAGTTGAGCGTGAGGCGCGCAAGGCGCACGGCGTTCTCGGCACGCTCGGTGTAGCGGCCGAGCCAGAACATGTTCTCCGCGGCGCGGCTGGTAACGGGCGCGCGGTGCCGTGCGAGCGAGGCCGGCGTGGCGTGCGGCTGCAGCAGCGTGGTGCGGTCGACCTCGCCGTGGGTCTGCACCCACACGTCGGCGCTGCTGCCGCCACGTTGCATCGACGCGATCTGCGCATCGGGCCCCGCAAGCCGGGCCAGGCCGCCGGGCAGCACGCGCCACGACTGCGCGCCGTCGCTCACCGCGAACACGCGCAGCAGCACAGCGCGCGGCGCGATGTGGCCCGGGCCCATGTCGTTGGCCCAGGTGGGCATCTGCGACAGCGGCTGATAGCCCTGCACTGTGTGCACGTCGCCTTCTCGCACGATGCGGCCGGCCCATTCGTCGAGCTCGCGCCGGCCGAGCTGGCTGCCGAGCACGGCGTCGAAGCTGGCGCGGCCGTCGAAGCCGGGGTAGGTGGGCTTGATGGCGCAGTCGGCCAGCTGCGGCAGCACCGATTCGAGCGCGGCGCGCTCGCCGCACCACCAGGTGGGCAGCGCGGGCAGCTTGAGTTTTTCGCCGATCAGGCGGCGCGCCAGCCCCGGCAAGAAGCCGAGCAGCGCGGGCGATTCGAGGAACGCCGAGCCCGGCATGTTGGCCACCAGCACGTTGCCGGCACGAATGGCCTGCAGCAGGCCGGGCACGCCGAGCGTGGAATCGGGGCGCAGCTCCAGCGGGTCGAGGAACTGGTCGTCGAGCCGCTTGATGAGGCCGTGCACCGGGCGCAGGCCCTGCAGCGTCTTGAGGTAGAGCCGCTGGTCGCGCACCGTGAGGTCGCTGCCTTCGACCAGCGTGATGCCCAGGTAGCGCGCGAGATACGCGTGCTCGAAGTAGGTTTCGTTGTACGGGCCGGGCGTGAGCAGCGCGATGTGCGGCGGCACGCCGGCCGGGCACATGCGCTGCAGGCCTTCCATCATGGCGCTGTAGGTGGCGGCCAGGCGTTGCACGTGCAGCGCCTCGAAGGCCTGAGGAAACTGCCGCGTGATGGCGAGGCGGTTTTCGAGCAGGTAACCCAGGCCCGAAGGCGCCTGCGTGCGCTGCGAAACCACCCACCAGTTGCCGTCGGGGCCGCGCGCGAGGTCGAAGGCTGTGATGTGCAGCCAGGTGTCGCCCGGCGGCTTCACGCCGTGCAGCGCGCGCAGGTAGCCGGGGTGGCCGCGCACCAGCGCCGGGGGAATGAGCCCCTCGGCCAGCAGCTGCTGCGGGCCGTAGACGTCGGCCATCACGCGGTCGAGCACGCGCACGCGCTGCAGCACGCCAGCCTCGATCTGGCTCCAGCTTTCGGGCGAGACGATCAGCGGGAACAGGTCGAGCGACCACGGCCGCTGCGGGCCGTTGGCGTCGGCGTACACGTTGTAGGTGACGCCGTTGTCGCGGATCTGCCGTTCAAGGCTGGCCGCGCGTCGGGGCAGGTCGTTGAAGCCGCCCGGGCCGAGCTGTTCGAAGAAGGCGTTCCAGGCGGGCGTGAGCGGCGGTTGTTCGCCGGAGGGGCCCTGTGTCTGCGTCTGGGATTGAGACTGCGACTGCGACTGCGACTGCGACTGCGATTGGGACTGCGACTGCCCGGCCGCCGGTGGTCGTTCGACCGCGGCGTCGTACAGCAGCGGGGCGGGCGCAGGGGCTGGCGCAGCCCCCGGCACCGGCCGTACAGGCGCTACCGCGGTGGCCTGCCCACGCAGTTCATCGAAATGGCCGGGCAGGGCCGGCGGGGCGAGCGCCGACGCCAGGGCCGCTGGAAACTCCAGTGCCTGGGCGTCGAACAGGGATTCGTTCAAAGGTTCCACAGGAGGGGGATTGTCACACTGCCTTCACGGGTATCCGTTTGGGCAGCGTGCTAAATGTCCCCTTATCGCCGCAGATCCAGCGTGAACGGGAATTCGCGGCTGCCCGGCAGCTCGATGGTTGCCGGGGGCGTGCGCATGAGTCCGGGTGTATGGCCGGTGCGGGTGAAGCGCGAGTGGCGGCGGCTTTCCGCCTCGTAGGCGTTGACCGGGAAGGTGTCGTAATTGCGCCCGCCCGGGTGGGCGACGAAGTACTGGCAGCCGCCAAGGGAGCGCTTCATCCAGGTGTCGACCAGGTCGAAGGTCAGCGGCGCGTGGGCCGGGATGCTCGGGTGCAGGGCCGAAGGCGGGTTCCAGGCCTTGTAGCGCACGCCGGCCACGAACTCGCCGACCACGCCGGTGGGCTGCAGCGGCAGCACCTTGCCGTTGACGGTGATGACGTGGCGGCTCTCGTTCAGGCCGGTCACGCGCACCTCGATGCGTTCGAGCGACGAATCAACGTAGCGCACCGTGCCGCCGGCCGAACCTTCCTCGCCCATCACGTGCCAGGGTTCAAGCGCGTTGCGCAGCGAGAGCTCCACGCCCATCGCCTGCATCTGGCCCACCAGCGGGAAGCGGAACTCGAAGTGCGGCGCGAACCAGTCGGCATCGAAGGCGAAGCCGGCCTGGCGCATCTCGCTGATGACGTCGTCGAAGTCCATCTTGACGAAGGTCGGCAGCAGGAAGCGGTCGTGCAGCTCGGTGCCCCAGCGGGTAACGGGCGCCTTGTAGGGCTCGTCCCAGAAGCGGGCGACCAGCGCGCGAATGAGCAGCTGCTGCGCGATGCTCATGCGCGCATGCGGCGGCATTTCAAAAGCGCGCAGCTCCAGCAGGCCGAGGCGGCCGGTGCTCGAGTCGGGCGAGTAGAGCTTGTCGATGCAGAACTCGCTGCGGTGCGTGTTGCCCGACACGTCGATCAGGATGTTGCGCAGCGTGCGGTCGACCAGCCAGGCCGGCATGTTCTGGCCATAGATCTCGCGGTTCTTCGCGATTTCCTTCAGGGCGATTTCCAGCTCGTAGATCTGGTCGTTGCGGGCCTCGTCCACGCGCGGCGCCTGGCTCGTCGGGCCGATGAACATGCCCGAGAACAGATAGCTCAGCGACGGATGGTTGTGCCAGTAGAGCAGCAGGCTGGCCAGCAGCTCGGGCCGGCGCAGGAAGGGGCTGTCGGCGGGCGTGGCGCCGCCCATCACGAAGTGGTTGCCGCCGCCGGTGCCAGTGTGGCGGCCGTCGGTCATGAACTTCTCGGCCGACAGGCGGGTTTCGAACGCGGCGTTGTAGAGAAACTCGGTGTGGTCGACCAGTTCCTTCCAGTTGTGGGCCGGGTGGATGTTGACTTCGATCACGCCCGGGTCGGGGGTGACGGCCAGCATCTTCAGGCGCGGGTCGCGCGGCGGCGGGTAGCCTTCCATCACGATGCGCACGCCCAGGTCGCGCGCGGTGGCTTCGACTGCTGCGACCAGGTCGAGATAGTCCTCCAGGCGCGCGAGCGGCGGCATGAAGACGTAGAGCACGCCCGAGGCACTGCCCTTCTTCTCGGCCGAGGGGCCGTTGGCGCGGCGCGGGTCGCGCACTTCGACGCACAGCGCGGTGCGCGTGACCCAGTGGGCTGATTCACCGCGCAGCGGCTGGCGGGTGGTCGATTTGTCGTCCGCATCGTCAGTTGCTGCTGCAGCCGATGCATCGCCTTCGCCGGCACTGCCCGGCGCCTGCATGCGTAGCGAGGCGGGCACGACGGGCGGTGCGCCGAAGGCATAGGGCACTGCGCCGAGGTCGGCCCCTGTGCCGGTTGTGCCTACGGCATAGCGCGCACGGTAGTCGGCCGCACTCGGCAGGGCGCCGCGCGGCGCGGTCGGGTCGCGTTCGATCAGGTAGGGGTAGTCGCCCTTGCTGGCCCACGGCTGCGAGTCGAGCGGCAGGCGGTAGCCCATGGGCGAGTCGCCGGGGATCAGGTAGAGCCGGTCGTCGCGCAGGAACCAGGGGCCGGTCTTCCAGGCCGGCCCTGCGAGCGCGGGGGCGTCGCCGTTCGCATTGCCGGGTTCGATGGGCAGCATGTAGCCGATCACCGCGTCGAGCTTCTGCGTGAACACGCGGCGCAGGCGCACGCGTTCGAGTTCGTCGTCGAGCTTCGACTCGAAGGGGTCGACGTTCACCGGCAGGCGGCGTTCGCGCCAGAGGTAGTAGTAGATGTCTTCGTAGCCTGGCTGGATGTAGCGCTCGGTCAGGCCGAGCTTGTGGGCCAGCACGGTGGTGAAGCGGCGCGCGTCTTCGCTCGTGTAGTGCGTGGGAAAGCGCTCGTCGGCAAACAGTTCGGGGTCGTGCCACAGCGTCTGGCCGTCGGCGCGCCAGAAGATCGACAGCGCCCAGCGCGGCAGTTGCTCGCCCGGGTACCACTTGCCCTGGCCGAAATGCAGGAAGCCGCCCTTGCCGTACTCGGCGCGCAGCTTGTGCACGAGCTCGGTGGCGTAGCCGCGCTTCGTGGGGCCGAGGGCGTCGGTGTTCCATTCGGGCGCGTCGCGGTCGCTGGTGGCCACGTAGGTCGGCTCGCCGCCCATGGTGAGGCGCACGTCGCCGGCCTTAAGGCGCGCATCGACTGCGTCGCCCAGGGCCAGTACTTCGGACCACTGTTCTTCGGTGTAGGGCTTGGTGACGCGCGGCGATTCGTAGATGCGCGTGACCTTCATCTCATGGCCGAACTCGACCTCGGATTCGTCGACGCCGCCCTCGATGGGCGCCGCGCTCGAAGGCGTGGGCGTGCAGGCCAGCGGAATGTGGCCCTCGCCGGCCAGCAGGCCCGAGGTGGCGTCGAGGCCGATCCAGCCTGCGCCCGGCAGGAACACTTCGCACCAGGCGTGCAGGTCGGTGAAGTCGACCGTGGTGCCGCTCGGGCCGTCGAGCGCCTTCACGTCGGGCGTGAGCTGGATCAGGTAGCCCGAGACGAAACGCGCGGCCAGCCCGCAGTGGCGCAGCAGTTGCACCAGCAGCCAGCCCGAGTCGCGGCAAGAGCCGCTGCCGCTGGTGAGCGTTTCTTCCGGCGTCTGCACACCGGGCTCCATGCGGATCAGGTAATTGACGTCTTGCTGCACCTGCTGGTTGATGCCGACCAGGAAGTCGATGGTGCGCTGCTCCTTGCGATCGATCTTGTCGAGGTAGGCCTGCAGCAGCGGCGTGGGCGCTTCGGTGACGAGGTAGGGGGCGAGCTCTTCAGCCTGCGAGGCCGTGTACTTGAAAGGAAAGTTCTCGGCCTGCGGCTCGAGGAAGAAGTCGAAGGGGTTGTAGACCGCCATCTCGACCACGAGGTCGACCGTGACCTTGAACTCGCGCGTCTTCTCGGGGAACACGAGCCGCGCCTGGTAGTTGGCGAACGGGTCCTGCATCCAGTTGACGAAGTGCTCGGCCGGCTCGACCCGCAGCGAATACGAGATGACGTTGCTGCGGCAATGCGGCGCGGGACGCAAGCGCACGACCTGTGGGCCCAACTGCACCAGGCGGTCGTATTTGTAGTGGGTGACGTGGTGGAGAGCGGCGTGAATGGACATGCGTTTTTGTGTGCAGTACTGCGAGATTGCATCGAAAAGATGTCTCTTGTGAGACGCATACTAGCCCAGATGCCAAGCAATTAACGCGCCACTGAGCGTGACTTTGGGGAGGGTTTGCATCATGGGTTCGGGAGTTTTTCGTTGACGCCGTTTCGTGCGTCCGGTGGTGCCATGGGTGGAGCGGGGGCGTTCGTGGCGCTGGGTGGCTCGCTGCTGGGAGCGGCCTTGCAGTTGCAGCAGGCGGTGCTTTGGCCGGCGTGGGCCTACGCCGGCTTGCTGTTCGTGGCAGTGGCCGGCCTGTGTTGGCGACGCATGCCGGGCAGGGGCCTGATGCTCATCGCCTTGCTATGCGGCGCGATGGCTGGCGCAGGGCTCGCGGGATGGCGCGCGGCGGTCTATGCGCACGGCGCGCTTGACCCAACGCTCGAAGGGCGCGACCTGCAGGTCACGGGCGTGGTGTCGGAGATGCCCCAGCGCAACGAAGCTGGAACGCAGTTCCGCCTGGATGTCGAGTCCGCGGGTTGGGCTGATCCGGATGCGCAGGGGCGGCCCGCGGTGCCCGATCGCATTGCACTCGGCTGGTATGCCGAAGGCTCGAGCCTGTGGAGCCGGGCGTCCCAAAGCCGCGCGCCCTTGACCAGCACCGTCGGCCCCCTGCACGCTGGCGAGCGATGGCGACTGACGGTGCGTCTGAAGGCGCCGCACGGCAGCCGCAATCCCCATGGCTTCGACAGCGAACTCTGGATGTGGGAGCAGGGCCTGCATGCCAGCGGCTATGTGCGAACCGGCGCGCGCGATGCGGCACCCATGCTGGTGGCAAGCACGTGGTGGCATCCCATCGAACGCGCACGCGAAGCCGTACGCGATGCCGTCTTCGAGCGCGTGCCCGACCGCGCCCAGGCCGGCGTGATCGCGGCCTTGGTCACCGGCGACCAGAGCGCCATCGACCGCTCGGGCTGGGACGTGTTCCGCGCCACGGGCGTGGCACACCTGATGTCGATCTCCGGCCTCCACGTCACGATGTTTGCCTGGCTGGCCGCGCACGTCGTCGGCCTGCTCTGGCGGCGCAGCGCGCGGCTGATGCTGCGCTTGCCGGCGCAGCAGGCAGCGTTGATAGGCGGCGTGCTGCTGGCCACGCTCTACGCGCTCTTCAGCGGCTGGGGTGTGCCCTCGCAGCGCACTGTGTGGATGCTGGCGACGGTCGCGCTGCTGCGCCTCACGGGCCGGCGCTGGCCTTGGCCGCATGTGTGGCTGCTGACGGCGGCCGTGGTGGTCGCGCTCGATCCGTGGGCCTTGATGCAGGCCGGCTTCTGGCTGAGCTTCGTGGCGGTGGGCGTGCTGTTCGCCACGGACGCCGCGGTGCCGGGCGAGCGGAAGACCGGCGCCGCTTCCCGCCTGTTGCAGTTCTTTCGCGAGCAATGGGTCATCACGCTGGCAATCACGCCGCTGAGCCTGCTGCTGTTCCAGCAGGTGTCGCTGATCGGCTTGGTGGCCAATGCGGTGGCGATCCCCTGGGTCACGCTCGTGATCACGCCGTTGGCCATGCTGGGCGTCGCCGTGGCGCCGCTGTGGGACCTTGCAGCCCGGGCCGTGCAGGTGCTGGCGCTGCTGCTGCAATGGCTGGCCGGGCTGCCGTATGCCACGCTGTCGATGGCCGCGCCGCCTTTGTGGATGGCCGCTTGCGGCGTGGCCGGCGGTGCATTGCTCGCCATGCGGCTGTCCTGGTCGCTGCGCAGCCTCGGCATTCCGCTGCTGCTGCCAGTGTTGCTGTGGCAGGCGCCCCGGCCGGCGGCCGGCGAATTCGAGCTGCTCGCTGCCGACATCGGCCAGGGCAACGCGGTGCTCGTGCGCACCGCCACGCACAGCCTGCTCTATGACGCCGGCCCGCGCTACGGCCTTGAAAGCGATGCCGGCCATCGCGTGCTCGTGCCGCTGCTGCGGGCGCATGGTGAGCGCCTCGACATGCTGGTGCTGAGCCACCGCGACACCGATCACACCGGCGGTGCGCCCGCGGTGCTCGCGATGCAGCCGCGGGCCGAGCTGCTGAGTTCCCTCGAAGCCACGCATCCGCTGCAGGCGACGCTGGCGGCACGGCGTTGCGAGGCGGGGCAGGTCTGGACCTGGGACGGCGTGCGCTTCGAGGTGCTGCATCCGTTCGACACCGACTACCGCGGCTTCACCAAGCCCAATGCCGTCTCGTGCGTGCTGCGCATCGGCAACGGGCGCGCGGCGGCGCTGCTGGCCGGCGACATCGAGCGGCTGCAGGAGGCCGCGCTCGTCGTTCGCACGCCGCAGCTGCTGCGGGCCGACGTGCTGCTGGCGCCGCACCACGGCAGCAAGACTTCGTCGAGCCCGGCCTTCCTCGATGCGGTGCAGCCGGGCATTGCCTTTGTCCAGGCGGGGTATCGCAATCGCTTCGGCCATCCGGCGCAGGAGGTGGTGGCGCGCTACCGGGACCGTGGCGTGCGGCTGGTCGAAAACACCCGCTGCGGCGCCGCGCACTGGACCAGCACGCGTCCCGCCGACGTGGCCTGCGAGCGCGAGCGCCATGCGCGGTACTGGCAGCACAGCCCTGAAATCGTGAATTAATTGTCAAAAGTAGTCCGAAAGGCCACTTGTCAGCGTGCTCGTACTGGCGTCCCATGCGTTGTATCGTTTGGCTACAACTCAGAAGAGGGGACAGCATGAGCAACCGTCAAGGCCTTCGGTGGGACCTGTTTTCCGGGCATACGCCGTGACGGCCGCTGTTCCGGCCATCACCAGCACGAGCGCCGCGGCCGCACCCGGCGCGCGGCTCAAGATGCACCGCGAAGGCCCGGTGCTGGTGCTGACGCTGAGCAACCCCGCGGCGCGCAATGCGCTCAATCCGTCGGTCTACCGCGCGGCCGCCAAGGCGATGCGCGCCACCTCGGGTTTTCGCACCGTGCGCGCCATCGTGTTGTGCGGGGAGGGCGATCATTTCAGCGGCGGCGGCGACCTGCGGCGCCTGGCCCGGCAACGCAAGCTGCCGGCCGCCGAGCAGCATGGCCACATTGATGCGCTGCACGAATGGATCATGGCGATCCAGGAGGCTCCCCAGCCCGTCATTGCCGCTGTCGAGGGCGCTGCCATGGGCGGCGGCTTTTCGCTGTGCCTGGCCTGCGACCTGATCGTGGCCGCGGAAGACGCGAAGTTCGCCATGTCCTATGTGAATGTGGGCCTCACGCCCGACGGCGGCGGCACCGATTCGCTGGTGCGCGCGTTGCCGCCGCAGGCCGCCATCGAAATGCTGCTCGACGGCACGCCCAGCACCGCGAAGCGGCTGCACGAACTGGGCGTGGTCAACAAGGTCGTGCCGCATGGGGAGGCCGGCGCCACCGCGCTCGCCTGGGCGCAGCAGCTCGCGCGCGGCCCGTTCGAGGTGCAGGCGCGCATCAAGCAGCTCGTGTATTCGGCGCGTGGGCGCAGCCGGCGTGAGCAACTTGACGCCGAGCGCGAATCCTTCTTGGCCAGCCTCTACAGCGACGAGAGCGGGGAGCGCATCAAGGGATTTCTCTCGCCCCGCAAGAAGCTGACGGCCAGCGAGGAAGGGCCTGAGCGCTGAGCGAAGAAAAAGTCTTCCGGCCCGTCTCCGGCCTTGGCATAAGGGGTTCTACTGGCCCTGAACTTGCTAAGCTATAGCTCAAGGAGATTGGTCGTTCCATGCACAAATTTGACGAGATGTATGAGCAGTTGCCCTATGCGGGGGCTGCAATCCGACAGCACTACAAGCGCTACGACCAATGGCTCGCGAAGCAACCCGGTGAGGTGATGCGTTCGCGGCGCGAAGAGGCGGAATTGATTTTCCGCCGGGTCGGCATCACCTTCGCGGTGTATGGCGCCAAGGACGAGGACGGCTCCGGCACCGAGCGGCTCATCCCGTTCGACCTGCTGCCTCGCATCATTCCCGCTCACGAGTGGGACAGCATGGAAAAAGGGCTGGTGCAGCGCGTCACGGCGCTCAACCGCTTTCTTCACGATGTCTACCATGATCAGGAAATCATCAAGGCCGGCATCATCCCGGCCGAGCAGATCCTGAACAACGCCCAGTTCCGCCCCGAGATGATGGGCGTGAACGTGCCGCACAACGTCTACTCGAACATCTCGGGCATCGACATCGTTCGTGCCCCCGATGCCGACGGCAACGGTGAGTACTACGTGCTCGAAGACAACCTGCGCGTGCCCAGCGGCGTGAGCTACATGCTCGAAAACCGCAAGATGATGATGCGGCTCTTCCCCGAGCTGTTCAACCAGAACCGCATCGCGCCGGTCGCGCACTACCCCGACCTGCTGCTCGAAACCCTGCGCGCCAGCGCGCCGCCGGCCACGGCCGAGCCCACGGTGGTGGTGCTCACGCCCGGCATGTACAACAGCGCCTACTTCGAGCATGCCTTCCTCGCCCAGCAGATGGGCGTGGAACTGGTCGAGGGCCAGGACCTGTTCGTCAAGGACAACTTCGTCTACATGCGCACTACGCGCGGACCGCGCCGCGTCGACGTGATCTACCGCCGCGTGGACGACGACTTCCTCGACCCCGAGGTGTTCCGCCCCACGTCCACGCTCGGTACCGCCGGCCTGATGCGCGCCTACCGCGAAGGCAACGTCGTCATCTGCAATGCAGTGGGCACCGGTGTGGCCGACGACAAGTCGATCTACCCCTACGTGCCGAAGATGGTTGAGTTCTACCTCGGCGAAAAGCCGATCCTGAAGAACGTGCCCACCTACATGTGCCGCAACAAGGACGAGCTGCAATACACGCTCGACAACATGAAGGACCTGGTTGTCAAGGAAGTGCACGGCGCCGGCGGCTACGGCATGCTGATCGGCCCGGCCGCCACGCAGGCCGAGATCGAAGACTTCAAGAAGGCCGTGATCGCCAAGCCCGACGGCTACATCGCCCAGCCCACCCTGAGCCTGTCGACTTCGCCCACCTTCGTCGACGCCGGCATCGCGCCGCGCCACATCGACCTGCGCCCCTTCGTGCTCTCGGGCAGCGAGGTGCAGATGGTGCCCGGCGGCCTCACGCGCGTGGCGCTGAAGGAAGGCTCGCTGGTGGTCAACTCGTCGCAGGGCGGCGGCACCAAGGACACCTGGATTCTCGAAGCCGACCGCGCTCCCAAGCCCAAGGCGGCGCCCGCGCAGTCGCAAAGCCAATCGTAGTAGGAGCACAACCGATGCTGTCTCGCACCGCCGACCATCTCTACTGGATGTCCCGCTACACCGAGCGCGCCGAGAACACGGCGCGCATGCTGGACGTCAACTACCAGACCTCCCTGCTGCCGCAGTCCGCCGAAGTGGCCAAGTACGGCTGGCAGGGCGTGCTGTCCATCAGCGAGCTGCTGCCCTGGTACAACAAGAAGTACGACCAGATCACGCCCCACGACGTGATGGAGTTCATGGTCAAGGACGAGAGCAATGCCTCTTCGATCGTCTCCTGCCTGAAGGCCGCTCGCGAGAACGCACGTGCCGTGCGCGGTGCGCTCACCACTGAAGCCTGGGAAACGCAGAACACCACCTGGCTCGAAGTCAACCGCATGCTCCGCGCAGGCGATTTCGAGCGCGACCCCGGCCAGTTCTTCGAGTGGGTCAAGTTCCGCTCGCACCTGTCGCGCGGCGTCACGCTGGGCACCATGCTGCAAGACGAGGCCTTCTACTTCTCGCGCCTGGGCACCTTCCTGGAACGTGCCGACAACACCGCGCGGCTGGTGGACGTGAAGTTCCATGCGCTCAACAGCGAGTTCTTCGGCGCCGCCACCGAGGAAGACCAGGAGTACGACTTCTATCACTGGAGCGCGATCCTGCGCAGCGTTTCGGCCTTCGAGGTCTACCGCAAGGTGTACCGCGATGTGATCAAGCCCGAGCGCGTGGCCGAGCTGCTGATTCTTCGTGCCGACATGCCGCGCTCGCTGCACGCGAGCCTGGTCGAGGTGGTGAACAACCTCGCGAAGGTGCAGAACGAGCAGAGCGCCGAAACACAGCGCCGCGCCGGCAAGCTGCTGGCCGATCTGCAATACGCGCGGGTCGACGAGATCCTTGCGACCGGCCTGCATGCCTATCTCACGCAGTTCCTCGACCGCGTGAACGAGCTGGGCGGGCGCATCAGCCAGGACTTCCTGGTTCCCGCCCACTGAGCGGTAGAGAGTCGGTGCGCCGCTGGCGCCCGGCTCAGAGCTTGTGCGTCGACAGCAGGATGCTCGTCTCGGTGCTCGAGATGCCTTCGATCTGCCGGACGGCATTGAGCACTTTGTCGAAGGCTTCTAGCGAGTCGGCGCGCAGCTCGGCCATCAGGTCCCAGCGGCCGTTGGTCGAGTGCAGGGCCACGACGTTGGGATGACCGCGCAGAACTTGGCTCACGCGTTCGGCGCGGTGCCCTTCGATCTCGATGCTCATGATCGCGCGGATGCGGTGCGCCTCCGCTTCGGGCTTCAGCCGCACGGTGTAGCCGACGATGGTTCCGTCGTTCTCCAGCTTGGCAATCCGGTTCTGCACGGTCGCCCGCGCCACGCGGAGCTTCTGGGCCAGTGCCACCACCGGCATGCGCGCGTCGTCGCGCAACAGGGCAATGAGTTGTCGGTCGATGTCGTCCATTGCCATTTGTCAAATTGCTAATCAGATCGAGCGAAATGTAAGGTTCAAGGGCTAACTTGACAAGTTGAAGGGTTCAGTCTGGCACGTCTCCCCGGAACAATCGAAAGACGGCTGCGCGATGCTGCCGGACCGTTCAGGAGACCCCCATGACCCGCTTCATCGACGTTCCCGCCATGTCCCGCCTCGTGCAGGAGATCGGTGTGGCCCCCTTCATCGGCGCATTGGCCGACACCATCCGGGAAGACTTCATCCGCTGGCCTGATTTCGACAAATCGGCCCGTGTGGCAAATCACTCGGACATCGGCGTCATCGAACTGATGCCTGTGTCGAACGCCTCGCGCTATGCCTTCAAGTACGTCAACGGCCATCCGGCCAACACCGGCAGAGGCCTCTACACGGTGATGGCCTTCGGCGTGCTCGCCGATGTCGAGACCGGCTACCCCGTGCTGTTGTCTGAACTGACCCTTGCCACTGCGCTTCGCACGAGCGCGACCTCGCTGATGGCGGCGCGCGCATTGGCGCGGCCCGGCGCGCGGCGCATGGCGCTCATCGGCAACGGCGCGCAGAGCGAATTCCAGGCATTGGCCTTTCACTGCCACTTGGGTATCGAGGAAATTGCCGTGTACGACATCGACGCCCGCGCCACCGACAAGCTGGTGCGCAACCTCTCGGCCTTTCCGTCGCTCAAGATCATTCGTGCCGACTCCACGGCGCAGGCCGTGCGCGGCGCCGACATCGTGACGACCGTGACTGCCGACAAGGCCTGCGCCACCATCATCACGCCGGACATGATCGAGCCGGGCATGCACCTGAACGCCGTCGGCGGCGATTGCCCCGGCAAGACCGAACTGCATGCCGACGTGCTGCGCGGCGCGCGCGTGTTCGTCGAGTACGAGCCGCAGACGCGCATCGAGGGCGACATCCAGCAGTTGCCCAAAGACTCCCCCGTGGTCGACCTGTGGCGCGTGCTGGCCGGCACGGCAACGGGGCGCGAAAGCGCTGAACAAGTCACGGTGTTCGATTCGGTCGGCTTCGCGCTCGAGGACTACGCCACCTTGCGCTATGTGCACGAACAGGCCGAGCGTCGCAACCTCGGCGTGGACGTCGAGCTGGTGCCCCGGGCCGATGACCCGAAGGACCTGTTCCGCCACACTCGCAGCGGCGCCTCGCGTGCTGTCATCCGAAGGGTGGCTTGACGATGCCGGCCGCGATCCGCTCCGTTCAGGCGCCGGCCGCCGTGGTCATGGTCCGTCCGCACAGGTTCACGCCGAACCCGGAGACTGCTGCCGACAACGCGTTCCAGACCGCAGCCGCCAAGGAGGCCGCGCAAGCCGTGGCCGACGCTGCCTATCGCGAGGTAACGGCAGCCGTCGAGCAGCTCGAAGCCGAAGGCGTGCGCGTGCATCTGTTCGAAGACCGGGGCGAGCACGACACGCCGGACTCGGTCTTTCCCAACAACTGGTTCTCCACCCACCCGGGCGGACATGTCGCCATCTATCCGATGCATTCGCCGAGCCGCCGCCGCGAGCGGCGCAGCGACGTGATCGAGATGCTCAAGGCCAACTACCGGGTGCAGGACGTCATCGACTATTCCGGCCTCGAGCACGACGGCCTGTTCCTGGAGGGCACCGGTGCGATGGTGCTCGACCACCTGGCGCGCGTGGCCTACACCGCTCGCTCCAACCGGGCCGATCCGGTGGCGCTGGAGCGTTTCAGCACGCACTTCAATTTCGAGCCGATGCTGGTGGATACGGCCGATGAAGCCGGCCGGCCGATCTATCACACCAATGTGCTGATGTGCGTGGCCACGGCCTTCGCGTTGGTCGGCTTCGACATGATCCCGGATGCGCATCGTGCGGCCGAGGTGCGCGCCCGGCTGGAGGAATCGGGGCGCGAGGTCATTGCGCTCACCGCAGGGCAGATCGCCGAGTTCGCAGGCAATGCAATCGAGCTGTCAGGCCGCGATGGCCGCGTGCTCGCGCTGTCGCAGCGCGCCTGCAACAGCCTGAACAGCCAGCAGAAGGCTGTCATCGAACGGTCCGCGCGGCTGGTTCCGCTGCCGGTTCCGACGATCGAGATGGCGGGCGGATCGGTGCGCTGCATGATCGCCGGCATTCATCTGTCGCCCCGGCACGGCTAGCGCGAAAACGATTCGACCGCCACCGGAATCGTGGGCGCCTGCCAGCGGTAGGCATCCTGCAGCACATCGCGTTCCGGCTTCTGCCCGTTCCACTGGATGTGGAGCAGGTCCATCAGCGTCCAGCCCGACCAGTCCGCGCGAAACGGTTGTTGCTGCGCCGCGGCCGACGGCAGCGGCTGCTGGTTGCGCCACACCACGGCCGGAATGCGATAGCCCGAGGCGGTCGCCGGGCTGTGCCCCGCGCGGTCGCTCACGTGGCCTACCTCCTGCCCGTGGTCTGACAGGTACATCCAGGCACGGTAGTCGCCCGGCTTGCCCGCGCTGCGCGTCTGCTGCAGCAGCTCGGACACGACGAAGTCGTGATACAGCAGCGCGGCGTCGTATTCCTGGCGGAAGCGGCGCACCCAGGCCGAGCGGCCGTCTTTCACGAGGCCGTTCTCGACCGCATCCACATCGTCGTCGAAGGGGTTGGCGTTGGCCGGAAAGCGCAGGCTGTAGTGCGGATGCGCGCCCATCAGATGGACCACGATCAGCCTGCGGTCGGTGCTCGTATCGGCCAGCGCCTCCTGCACGCAGTCGAGGATCTCGCCGTCCAGCGAGGCGCTGGCGCGGCCGGGCGTGCGGTTGACCATGTCGACCACGTCGGCGAGGCGCGCATGCTGCTGCTCGATGGCGAGGTCGTCATGGTTGCTGATCCACCAGACCTTGTAGCCGGCGGCGCGTGCCAGCGCCAGCAGGTGCGGCGGGTTCTCGCTCTCGGGCAGGCCGAAGTGGAACATGTTGCGCAGCGCGGGCAGGGTGCTTGCGTCGACGGACCAGGCGTTCTTCAGCACCGCCATCTGGTCGCCGGTCTGCGCCTTGTGCGCCAGCAGGCGGGGCGTGGTCGGGCGGCCGTAGCCGTACAGCGCCATGTTGTCGCGGTTGATGCTGTCAGTGATGACCAGCACCACCGTGGAAGGGCCGGTCTGCGAAATCACGGGTGCGATGCCTTTGGCTTGCACCATCAGGCGGTCGCGCTGCTTCTGCTGGTCGGCCCAGGCGGTGCGCAGCGTGTGAACGGAATTCGCCCACTGCGTCCAGAAGACCGCGGGATGCAGCCGGCGCCAGGGCTTGCTCGCATAGGCCACGCACGCAACGAGAAGCAGCAGCGCGACAAGCGCCACGGCCCATCGAGCAGGCCGGGCTGATGTAGTCGTCGCATCGGCTACAGTGCCGCGCCGCGCGAACATGCCCACGAGCACGCTCGCCACGACCAGCGCGGCACACCACACCGCAGCCGAGCGCCAATGCATCCACAGGTATTCGGAGCCTTCGCGCGCATTGGTGTTGGCCGCTGCACCCAGCACCATCGCGCCGTCGGGCGCGGCCTGGTAGGCGTCGAGCAGATAGGCGCGCACCGCGCCGTCGAGTGCGAAGCCCATGGCCCAGAGCCAGACCAGCAGCGTGCGTATGCGCCGCATCCGCGCGCTGCGCAGCGGCCACGCAAGCCACAGCACCATCGGCATTGCCAGCACCGCGAGCTGCGCCATGCGGCGGCCGTCATGGCCCAGCGCGATGAGCGCCAGCAGCGTCGCGCCCACCACGCCGCAGGCGAGCAGCGCGTTGCGCGACGGAGAGACTTCGTTGGTTGGAGTGGTCAAGCAGGCAGCGCGGCAAGTCGGGGGCGGCCGAATTCTGCCCCGGGGCTCGTGCAGCGGACCTCAGTGCCCCGATGGTGGCGAGGTCTTTTGGATCATCAGGTCGCAGTGGCCTGGCGCACCGCGCGCTCCCAGCGCGCCATCGATTCCTCGGCCTGCGCGCGGCCCATGGTCGGCATGAAGCGGCGTTCGATCTTCCACAGCTTCGAGAGTTGGCGCGCGTCGGTGTAGACCCCGGTCGACAAGCCTGCGAGGTACGCAGCGCCCAGCGCCGTGGTCTCGATCACTTCGGGCCGCACCACCGGAATGCCCAGCAGGTCGGCCTGGAACTGCATGAGCAGGTCGTTCACGCTCGCGCCGCCGTCCACGCGCAGTTCGGCCACGGGCTTGCCGCCGGCGGCCACTGCGTCGCGGCTCATGGCTTGCAGCAGCGCGGCGCTCTGGTAGGCGATGCTTTCCAACGCGGCGCGCGCGATGTGCGCGACCGTGGTGCCGCGCGTGAGGCCGGTGATGGTGCCTCGCGCATCAGCATCCCAGTAGGGCGCGCCGAGGCCGGTGAAGGCCGGCACCATCATCACGCCGCCGGCATCGGGCACGCTCTCGGCCAGCGACTGCACTTCGGCGCTGCCCTTGATGGCCTTGAGCCCGTCGCGCAGCCACTGCACCACGGCACCGCCGACGAACACGCTGCCTTCCATGGCGTACTGCGGCGTTGCATCGGTCTGCGCGGCGCTGGTCACGAGCAGGCCGTTGTGCGAGGGCTGGAACGCGCCACCCGTGTGCATCAGCAGGAAGCAGCCGGTGCCGTAGGTGTTCTTGGCCATGCCGGCCTCGAAGCAGGCCTGTCCGAAAAGGGCGCTCTGCTGGTCGCCGGCCACGCCGCCGATGGGCAGCGTGTGGCCCAGCAGCGCCGCATCGGTGTCTGCGAAGTGCGAGCTCGAGGGCTGCACCTTGGGCATCAGCGTGGCGGGAATGTCGAGTGCCTTCAGCAGGTCGGCATCCCACTCGTTGCTGTGCACGTTGAAGAGCATGGTGCGCGAGGCGTTGCTCACGTCGGTCACGTGCACCTTGCCGCCGGTGAGCTGCCACATGAGCCAGCTGTCGACGGTGCCAAAGGCGAGTTCGCCGCGCTCGGCCTGCGCACGCGCGCCGGGCACGTTGTCGAGCAGCCAGCGCAGCTTGGTGCCGGAGAAGTACGCGTCGATCACCAGACCGGTCTTCTCGCGGATGGTGTCGGTCATGCCCTCGTCGCGCAGCCTGGCGCACAAGGGCTCAGCGCGGCGGTCCTGCCAGACGATGGCGTGGTGCACTGGCTGGCCCGTGGTGCGGTTCCACAGCACGGTGGTTTCGCGCTGGTTGGTGATGCCGATGGCGTGGATGTCGGTGGGCTTGAGCTTCGCCTTGGCGAGCACTTCGCGCGCAGTGGCGAGCTGGCTGCGCCAGATTTCCATCGGGTCATGCTCGACCCAGCCCGGCTGCGGGTAGATCTGCGTCAGCTCTTTCTGCGCGATGGCGACGATGTGGCCTTCGCGGTCGAACACGATGCTGCGGGAGCTCGAGGTGCCCTGGTCGAGGGCGAGCAGGTAGGTGGTCATTCGTTCGTGTTCTTTCTTGTCAGTTCTCGCGCGCGATCTCGAGGCGCACCTGGGCGGTGTGCAGCAGGTCGGCGAATGGCGCCGGCGGCTCGGCATCGGTGAACAGCCGGTCGATCTGCGAGAGCGTGCCCAGCTGGATCATTGCCGGCCGGTTGAACTTGCTCGCATCTGCCGCGAGCCACACCTCGCGCGCCTGCGCGATGATGGTCTGCGCCACCTTCACTTCGCGCAGGTCGAAGTCGCGCAGCGACCCGTCGGCCTCGATGCTCGACACGCCGATCAGTGCGATGTCGACCTTGAACTGGCGGATGAAGTCGATGGTTGCCTCGCCCACGATGGCGCGGTCGCGTTGGCGCACCGAGCCGCCCGCCACGATCACTTCGCACGAGGTGTTGCCGCTCAGGATGGTGGCCACGTTCAGGTTGTTGGTGATCACGCGCAGGCCCGTGTGGCGCAGCAGCGCCTTGGCGATGGCCTCGGTGGTGGTGCCGATGTTGAGGATCAGCGAGCAGTCGTTGGGCACCAGCTCCGCCACGCGGCGGGCGATGCGCGCCTTGCCTTCGGCGTGCAGGGTCTCGCGCTGCTGGTAGCCGATGTTTTCCGTGGTCGAGCTGGGCACGCGCACGCCGCCGTGAAAGCGCGTGAGCAGGCCTTCGTCAGCCAGCCGCTGCACGTCGCGCCGCACGGTCTGCAGGGTGACGCCGAGCATGTCGGCCAGTTGCTCGACGGTGACGGAGCCGCGCGCGCGCACGGTGTCCAGGAGGTTGATCTGGCGCGGGTTGGAGTTCACAGGGGCGTCGTGGAAAGCAGGAAGACTGCGACCGAGGGTACAGAGCGCGCCACTTTAAAGCGAAAGAAAACGAAGCCATCTAAGGGAAAACTCGTAGGAAAATCGCGCCAAAAGGAATCCAAATGAAAAGACGCGAAAATACAATGGCCGCCGTTAGTGACCAAAGTCACGCTTCAACGGACCCAATTTCTGTGAGCGATTTCTCTTCCATTTCGCCCGCGCCGGCCACCGACTGCGACGTGCTCATCGTCGGCGGCGGCATCAACGGCTGCGGCATCGCGCGCGACCTCGCGGGCCGCGGCTGGCGCGTGGTGCTGTGCGAAAAGGACGATCTCGCCTCGCACACATCGTCTTCCTCCACCAAGCTGATCCACGGCGGGCTGCGTTACCTCGAGTACTACGAGTTCTCGCTGGTGCGCAAGGCGCTGCAGGAGCGCGAGGTGCTGCTCAAGAGCGCGCCGCACATCATGTGGCCGCTGCGCTTCGTCATGCCGCACGACCCGTCGATGCGCCCGGCCTGGATGATCCGCATCGGCCTGTTCATGTATGACCACCTTGCCAAACGCGAGGTGCTGCCGGCTTCGCACAGCGTCGATCTGCGCCGCCACGCCGCGGGCAAGCCGCTGAAGGACCAGTACAAGCGCGGCTTCATCTATTCGGACGGCTGGGTCGACGATGCGCGCCTCGTGGTGCTCAACGCGCTCGACGCGCAGGCGCGCGGCGCCGAGGTGCTGACCCGAACGCGCTGCGTGCACGCCCAGCGAGACGCCGACGGATGGACTGCCACGCTGCAAGGCGCCGACGGCAACAAGCGCACGCTGCGCGCCCGGGCGGTGGTCAATGCCGCGGGGCCGTGGGCCGAATCATTCCTGCGCGGCGTCGCGCAGTCGGCCAAGGGCGAGGCGCTGGCCACCAAGAGCCTGCGGCTCGTGAAGGGCAGCCACATCGTGGTGCCGCGCCTGTTCGAGCACGACCACGCCTACATCTTCCAGAACCCCGACAAGCGGATCATCTTCGCCATTCCCTACCAGGACGAGTTCACGCTGATCGGCACCACCGACATCGAACTCACCGGCGACGACCCCGGCGCCGCGCGCATCGCGCAGGAAGAAATCGACTACCTCTGCACCCAGGCCAGCCGCTACTTCGAGAAGCCCATCGTGCCGGCCGACGTGGTGTGGACCTACTCGGGCGTGCGCCCGCTGCTGGATGACGACTCGGGCGACCCATCGGCCGTCACGCGCGACTACATGCTCGAATCGAACACCACCGCCGCGCCGCTGCTGTCGGTGTGGGGCGGCAAGATCACCACATTCCGCAAGCTGGCCGAGGACGCGGCCGACGAGGTGGGCAGGATGCTGGGCCAGTCGAGCGCGCAGCGCCCAGCCTGGACCGACGGCGCCTTTCTCGCGGGCGGCGACCTGTCGGCATGGATCGGCGCCGCCAAAAGGCCCGACGACGATTTCGAACGCTTCGTGTCGGCTGTGCAAACCAGGTATCCGTGGCTCTACGGCCACCTGGCGCGCCGCCTGGCGCGGGGCTACGGCGCCCGCATCGCGGAGTTGCTGGGCGAAGCGAAGTCCTTTGCCGACCTGGGCGACGAAGTGGCGCCCGGCCTGTACGAGCGCGAGCTGCGCTTCCTGCAGGACCGCGAATGGGCCGTGAGCGCGGAAGACGTGCTCTGGCGGCGTTCCAAGCTGGGGCTGCACTACACGCCGGAAGAGCGCGAGCAGGTCGCGCGCTGGCTGCTGCAGCAGCAGGTCCGCGTCAAAAACAACTAGACCGAACACAAGGGAAAGAGCGCCAATGCAATTGACACTGGAGCGCGTCACCAAGAAGGTGGGTGCGCAGACATGGCTCTACGAGCAGAGCATCGCGCCCAGGAGCGGCGCGGTCACCGTGCTGCTGGGCGCAACGCAGGCCGGCAAGACCAGCCTCATGCGGCTGATGGCGGGGCTGGACACGCCCACCGAAGGCAAGGTGCTGGTCGACGGCAAGGACGTGACCGGCATGCCCGTGCGCGAACGCAATGTCGCGATGGTCTACCAGCAGTTCATCAACTATCCGTCGCTCAAGGTTGCGGACAACATTGCCTCGCCGCTCAAGCTGCGCGGTGAGTCGAACATCGATGCACGCGTAAAGGCGCTGGCCGACAAGCTGCACATCGGCATGTTCCTCGACCGCTATCCGGCCGAACTCTCGGGCGGCCAGCAGCAGCGCGTGGCGCTGGCGCGCGCGCTCGCCAAGAACGCACCGCTGATGCTGCTCGACGAGCCGCTGGTCAACCTCGACTACAAGCTGCGCGAAGGCCTGCGCGAAGAGCTCACGCAACTCTTCGCCACTGGCGATTCGACCGTGATCTACGCGACCACCGAGCCCGGCGAAGCGTTGCTGCTTGGCGGCTACACGGCCGTGATGGATGCCGGCGAGCTGCTGCAGTACGGCCCGACGGCCGAAGTGTTCCACGCGCCGCAGTCGCTGCGAGTGGCACGGGCCTTCAGCGATCCGCCGATGAACCTGCTGGCCGGCACCGCGACCGCCGGCAAGGTGCAACTGGCCGGTGGTCCCGCGCTGGCTCTGGCTGTGCCTGAAAGCGTTGCAGGCGCCGTCACGGTCGGCCTGCGCGCGAGCGCACTGAACGTGGATGCGGGGCAGGGCGACATCGCCTTGCCCGGCAAGGTGGAGCTGGCCGAAATCTCGGGCTCCGACACCTTCGTGCACGTCGAGACAGCGGTGGGCGAACTGGTGGCACAGCTCACCGGTGTGCACCGCTTCGAGCTGGGCGCCTCGATCACGCTGTACTTCAGCGCGTCGCAAGCCTATGTGTTCGATGCCAGCGAAAAGCTGGCGCTGGCGCCGGCATGGCGCAAAGGAAACTAGTCATGGCACGCATCGACCTCGACCTGGCCCACGCCTATCGCCCCAACCCGACGCAGGACAGCGACTATGCGCTGCTGCCGCTGAAGATGAGCTTTCGCGACGGCGGGGCATATGCCTTGCTCGGCCCTTCGGGCTGCGGCAAGACGACCATGCTGAACATCATCTCGGGCCTGCTCGTGCCCTCGCAGGGCACGGTCACCTTCGATGGCCGCGACATGACGCGCGCCACGCCGCAGGAGCGCAACATCGCACAGGTGTTCCAGTTCCCGGTGATCTACGACACCATGACCGTGGCCGAGAACCTTGCGTTCCCGCTGCGCAACCGCAAGGTGCCGGCCGACCAGATCAAGAAGCGCGTGGGCGAGATTGCCGAGATGCTCGACATGAGCGGCCAGCTCAACCAGCGCGCCGCCGGCCTCGCTGCCGACGCCAAGCAGAAGATCTCCCTCGGGCGCGGGCTGGTGCGCAGCGACGTGTCGGCGGTGCTGTTCGACGAGCCGCTCACCGTGATCGACCCGCACCTGAAGTGGCAGCTGCGCCGCAAGCTCAAGCAGATCCATCGCGAGCTGAAGCTCACGCTGATCTACGTCACGCACGACCAGGTCGAGGCGCTCACCTTCGCCGAAGAGGTGGTGGTGATGACGCGCGGCAAGGCCGTGCAGGTGGGCAGCGCCGAAGCGCTGTTCGAGCGGCCGGCCCACACCTTCGTCGGGCATTTCATCGGCTCGCCGGGCATGAACTTCCTGTCCGCGAAGAGCGCGAACGGCACCATCGAGGTTGCGGGAACGCCATTGGTACCCACGCGCGAGTTGCCGCAGGGGCCTCTGAAGATCGGCATCCGCCCCGAGTACCTGCGCCTGTCCAACGCGGGCGCCGCCGGTGCGGTGCCGGCCGTGGTGAAGCAGGTGCAGGATGTGGGCACGCACGTGATGCTGAGCGTGGAGGCCGACGGCAGCGTGCTGAAGGTGCGGCTGCACTCCGACGACCAGCTGCCGGCAGCGGGAGACACGGTGTGGGTGCGAGTACTGGATACGCACACCTGCTATTACAAAGACGAGGAACTGGTCGCATGAACGCAACCAACAAACCGATCAACCAGAAGGCTTGGTGGCTGGTGCTGCCGGTGCTCATCTGCGTTGCGTTCTCGGCCATCGTGCCGCTCATGACGGTGGTCAACTACTCGGTGCAGGACATCATCTCGCCCGAGCGCCGCGTGTTCGTCGGCACCGAGTGGTTCGCCTCGGTGATGCGCGACGACGAGCTGCACGAGGCGCTGTGGCGCCAGCTGGGCTTCTCGCTGTCGGTGCTGCTGGTCGAGATTCCGCTGGGCATCGGCCTGGCGCTGTCGATGCCGGCCAAGGGCTGGAAGTCTTCAGCGGTGCTGGTGGTGGTGGCGCTGTCGCTGCTGATTCCATGGAACGTAGTCGGCACCATCTGGCAGATCTATGGCCGTGCCGACATCGGCCTGCTGGGCCATGCGCTGCAGACGATGGGCATCGAATACAACTACACCGGCAGCGCCACAGACGCGTGGCTCACCGTGCTGGTGATGGATGTGTGGCACTGGACGCCGCTGGTGGCGCTGCTGTGCTACGCGGGCCTGCGCTCGATTCCCGACGCCTACTACCAGGCTGCGCGCATCGACGGCGCGAGCAAGTTCGCGGTGTTCCGCTTCATCCAGCTGCCCAAGATGCGCGGCGTGCTGATGATCGCGGTGCTGCTGCGATTCATGGACAGCTTCATGATCTACACCGAGCCCTTCGTGCTGACGGGCGGCGGGCCGGGCAACGCAACCACCTTCCTGAGCCAATACCTCACGCAGAAGGCAGTGGGGCAGTTCGACCTGGGGCCTGCAGCGGCGTTTTCGCTGATCTATTTCCTCATCATCCTGCTGTTCTGCTTCGTGCTCTACAACTGGATGCAGCGGGTCGGTACGCAGGAAGCGGAGGTGGAGAAATGAACGAGAAGAGATTTCACAAGCGCAGCATCTTCCTGGTGCTGTACATCCTGTTCGCGCTGTTGCCCATCTACTGGATGATCAACATGAGCTTCAAGACGAACGAGGAGATCCTGTCGAGCTTCTCGTTCTTTCCGCAGCAGCTCACCTGGGCCAACTACGCGCGCATCTTCACCGATGAGTCGTGGTACTCGGGCTACATCAACAGCCTGATCTACGTGGCTATCAACACGGTGATCTCGCTCACCGTGGCACTGCCTGCGGCCTATGCGTTCTCGCGCTATTCGTTCCTGGGCGACAAGCACGTGTTCTTCTGGCTGCTGACCAACCGCATGACGCCGCCCGCGGTGTTCCTGCTGCCGTTCTTCCAGCTGTACAGCACGGTCGGCCTGATGGACACGCACCTGGGCGTGGCGCTCGCGCATTTGCTGTTCAACGTGCCGCTGGCGGTGTGGATCCTGGAAGGTTTCATGAGCGGCATTCCGCGCGAGATCGACGAGACGGCGTACATCGACGGCTATTCGTTCCCGCGCTTCTTCCTCACTATCTTCCTGCCGCTCATCAAGGCCGGCGTGGGCGTGGCGGCGTTCTTCTGCTTCATGTTCAGCTGGGTCGAGCTGCTGCTGGCGCGCACGCTCACGAGCGTGAACGCCAAGCCCATCGTGGCGACGATGACGCGCACGGTGAGCGCCTCGGGCATGGACTGGGCAACGCTGGCTGCGGCTGGCGTGCTGACCATCGTGCCGGGTGCCATCGTCATCTGGTTCGTGCGCCATTACATCGCGAAGGGTTTCGCGATGGGTCGTGTTTAAGGAGGCCGAGAGATGTTCGACTGGATGGTCTGGACCACCCCGGTGGCCGTGTTCTTCATCTGCATCGCGCTCATGCTGGTCGGCATGACGGTGTGGGAATTCAAGTCGCCCACCACGCTGCGGCGCGGCTGGCTGCCGATGGCCACCACGCGCGGCGACCGGCTCTTCATCGGGCTGCTGTCGGCGGCGTACCTGAACCTGGTCTTCATCGGCCTGGCCGGCAAGTTCCAGGAGTGGTTCAGCCTGGAGGCCGAGCCTTCGATCTGGATCAGCTTCGTGCTGTCGATGGGCCTGCTTGCGCTTGTGATGCGCAAGGGCTGAGCGGGCACTGCCTTTCGCCTTATTCGTTCAACCAAATGCGTTCCGGCTCTCCGCCTCCCCGGAGCCGTGATCGAACACAACACCGGGGAAGCAACAACCGAGGAGACAACTTCATGAAGATGCGCTACACGGCATTGGCACTGGCAGCGGCGATGTTCGCCGCGCACGGTGCGGCAACGGCCGGCGAGGCTGAAGCCAAGAAATGGATCGACAGCGAGTTCCAGCCATCTACCTTGTCCAAGGACAAGCAGATGGAGGAAATGAAATGGTTCATCGATGCGGCCAAGAAGCTGCAGGCCAAGGGCGTGAAGGAGGTGTCCGTCGTCTCCGAAACCCTGACCACCCACGAGTACGAATCGAAGACGCTGGCCAAGGCCTTCGAGGAAATCACCGGCATCAAGGTCAAGCACGACCTGATCCAGGAAGGCGACGTGGTCGAGAAGCTGCAGACCTCGATGCAGTCGGGCAAGTCGATCTATGACGGCTGGGTGTCCGACTCCGACCTGATCGGCACGCACTACCGCTACGGCAAGATCATGTCGCTGACCGAGTACATGGGCGGCGCGGGCAAGGAGTTCACCAACCCCGGCCTCGACCTGAAGGACTTCATCGGCACCAGCTTCACCACTGCTCCCGACGGCCAGCTCTACCAGCTGCCCGACCAGCAGTTCGCCAACCTGTACTGGTTCCGCGCCGACCTGTTCGCACGCAAGGACCTGCAGGACAAGTTCAAGGCCAAGTACGGCTACAACCTGGGCGTGCCGCTCAACTGGAGTGCCTACGAAGACATCGCCGAGTTCTTCAGCGTCGACGTGAAGACCATCGACGGCAAGCCGATCTACGGCCACATGGACTACGGCAAGAAGGACCCGTCGCTGGGCTGGCGCTTCACCGATGCGTGGCTGTCGATGGCCGGCTCCGCCGACAAGGGCATCCCCAACGGCATGCCGATCGACGAATGGGGCATCCGTGTGGCCGCCGACAAGTGCACGCCCACCGGCGCCTCGGTGTCGCGTGGCGGCGCCACCAACTCGCCGGCCGCCGTGTACGCGCTCACCAAGTACATCGACTGGATGAAGAAGTACGCGCCCAAGGAAGCCATGGGCATGACCTTCGGCGAATCCGGCCCCGTGCCGGCGCAGGGCCAGATCGCCCAGCAGATCTTCTGGTACACGGCCTTCACGGCCGACATGACCAAGAAGGGCCTGCCCGTGGTGAACGACGACGGCTCGCCGAAGTGGCGCATGGCCCCCGGCCCGAACGGTCCGTACTGGAAGCAGGGCATGCAGAACGGCTACCAGGACGTGGGTTCGTGGACCTTCTTCAAGGGCCATGACGCCAACAAGACGGCAGCAGCCTGGCTCTACGCGCAGTTCATCACCGCCAAGACCACCTCGCTGAAGAAGTCGATCACCGGCCTGACCTTCATCCGCGACAGCGACATCCGCTCGGACTACTTCACGCAGAACGCCAACAAGTACGGCGGCCTGATCGAGTTCTACCGCAGCCCGGCACGCGTGGCCTGGACCCCGACCGGCACCAACGTGCCCGACTATCCGAAGCTCGCGCAGCTCTGGTGGAAGAACGTGGCCGAGGCCGTCACGGGCGAGAAGACCCCGCAGAAGGCAATGGACAACCTGGCCGACGAGATGGACAACGTGATGGCCCGCCTCGAGCGCGCCGGCATGGCCCATTGCGCGCCCAAGCTCAACCCCAAGGGCGACCCGGCCAAGTACCTGAGCGACGACCACGCCCCGTGGAAGAAGCTGGCCAACGAGAAGCCGAAGGGCGAGACCATCGACTACAACAAGCTGCTGACCGCCTGGAAGGAAGGCAAGGTGCGCTGAGCTTCCCTCGCGCACCACGACAGGGGCCGTGCCGCAAGGTGCGGCCCTTTTTTCTTGTTCTTTTTCCGCATCGCCGGCCATTTGACCGATGCGACCGTCTGATTGCCGCGACGCCATGACCATTGGCAGATGCGCTCGCTACAGGCATCGCGTACATTCGACGGCCCCCGAAACGCCACCGCCAGTGACTTCCAGCCCCTCCAGCCCCCCTCGAAGCGTCAAGCGCGTCCTCGTTCTTCGCTATTCGCAATCCGGCCAGCTCGACGAGGTTGCAGACCGGATCGTGGCGCCGCTGCGCGCCGACCCGTCGATCGAGGTGCACGAGGAAACGCTGCGCCCACTTGCGCCGTACCCCTTTCCCTGGCCCTTCCTGAGCTTCTTCGACGCCTTTCCGGAATCGGCCCACATGAAGCCGCAGCCGCTGGCGCCGCTGTCGCTCACGGGCGAGGAAGACTTCGACCTCGTCATCCTGCCGTACCAGGTGTGGTTCCTGGCGCCTTCACAGCCCGTGGCGGCCTTCCTCAAGCACCCGGTGGCGGCGCGGCTGCTCAAGGGCAAGCCGGTGGTCACGGTCATCGCCTGCCGCAACATGTGGCTTCTGGCCCACGAAAAACTCAAGGGCATGCTCGACGACGTCGGCGCGCGGCTGATCGACAACGTGGTGCTGACCGACCCCGGCCCCACGCTCGCCACCTTCTTCACCACGCCGGCCTGGCTGATCTGGGGCCGCAAGCGCGGCTTCTGGGGCATGCCCGATGCGGGACTCAGTACCGAACAGATCGACGGTACAGGCCGCTTCGGCCGTGCCCTGCGCGATGCCCTGCACAACGACCTGGAGCGCGGCAAGCAGCCGCTGCTGGCCGGCCTCGGGGCGGTGCAGGCCAATGCCAGGCTGCTCATCAGCGAGAAGGCTGGCACGCGCAGCTTCTACCTCTGGGGCAAGCTGATCATGGCCGCCGGCGGGCCCGGCGCGTGGCAGCGCAAGCCGCTGCTGCTGCTGTACGTGCTGTTTCTGCTGGTACTGATCATTACGGTGGTGCCCGTGAGCCTGAGCCTGCAGGCACTCTTGCGACCTTTGTTCAGAGGGTGGCTGACTAAAATGACAGCCCAATTCGAGTGCCCGTCGGGCTCTGCCACGGACCGCACCCCCCTCTATGACGACTGATGTCTTCCTGACCCGCACTGCCGCCTTTCTGCCCTTTTCCCCGGTCAGCAATGAAGACATCGAAGACGTCCTCGGTCGCATCGGCGGCAAGGCGTCTCGCGCGCGGCGGCTGATCCTGCGCAGCAACGGCATCCAGTCGCGCCACTACGCCATCGACCGCGCCACGGGCGAACTGGCGATGACCAACGCGCAGCTCACTGCATCCGCGATCCGCGCGCTGGGCGACGTAGGGCCGGTCGACTGCCTCGTCACCGGCACCTCGCTGCCCGACCAGCTCATGCCCAACCACGCGGTAATGGTGCACGGCGAACTCGGCTGGCCGCGGCTCGAAGTAGTGGCCTGCGCGGGCATCTGCCTGGCCGGTGCCACCGCGTTGAAGCATGCATGGCTCTCGGTGCGCGCGGGCGATGCCCGGCGCGCGGTGGCCACGGGTTCGGAGCTCGCCTCGGCCGTGATGCGCGGCTCGCGCTTCGAGGCCGAGCTCGAGCACAAGCTCGAAGCGCTGGAGGCGCGGCCCGAACTGGCCTTCGAGAAAGACTTTCTGCGCTGGATGCTGTCCGACGGCGCGGGTGCAGTGCTGCTGGAGCGCGAGCCACGCGGGCCGCTGTCGCTGCGCGTCGACTGGATCGACCTGTCGTCCGCCGCGCACGAGCTGCCGGTGTGCATGTACGCTGGTGCCGAGAAGAACGCCGAAGGCGGCCTCGACGGCTGGGGGCGCAAGTCGCCCGAAGACTGGCAGCGCGAGTCGACCTTCGCCGTCAAGCAGGACGTGCGCCTGCTCAACGACAACATCGTGCGCGCCACGCTGGGCGAGCCGCTGGCGGCCATCATCGAGCGGCGCGGGCTGAAGTCGGCGGACATCGACTGGTTTTTGCCGCACCTGTCATCGCAGTACTTCGTCGAGCCGGTGAGCCAGTGCCTCGAATCGCTGGGCCTGCCGATTCCGCGCGAGCGCTGGTTCAGCAATCTTGCGAGCAAGGGCAACACGGGTTCGGCGTCGCCGTACATCATGCTCGACGAGTTGTTCCGCTCGGGCCGCATCAAGCGCGGCCAGAAGCTGCTGATGTTCGTGCCCGAAAGCGGCCGCTTCTCCAGCGGCTTCATCTATATGGAAGCGGTGTAGCCATGGATCTCGACGCTGTACCGCAGGAGGGCAATGCGACCCTCGACGGCCACTCCAAGCTGATGTACGCCCGCGATGCGCAGGGCCGCGTCGTCACCACCACTTCGCGCGGCTGGGAGGCGGAAGAGATCGTCACCAGCCATGCGGTCGACGTGCTCGTCGAACAGGCGCAGGCCGCAAAGGAGCGCGTGAAAGCGGGGCAGGCCTCGCCGCTCGAATACTGGATGTACGAGCGCCGCATGGACGTGGCGCTGCTCTCGCAGACCAGCGGCTTCTGGCAGTGGCGCGTGCGGCGCCACCTGCAGCCGCGCCATTTCGCCGCGCTGTCGTCGGCGCAACTCGCACGCTACAGCGAAGCGCTGGGCCTGCCCGTTTCCACCTTGCAAGGCCTGCCGTGAACTTTCAACACCAACAGGCGGCGCATTGCGAAAGCGGCGTCATCTCCAGCCTGATGCGCCACCACGGCGCGCCGATGAGCGAGAGCATGGCGCTGGGCCTGTCGTCCGCGATTTCGTTCGCGTACCTTCCCTTCATCAAGCTGTCGGGCCTGCCGCTGATCTCGTACCGCATGCCGCCCAAGGCCATCATCAAGGGCCTGCTGGCGCCGATGGCCGCGCGCTTCCGCTTCGAGACCTTTCGCAGCGCCGAGGCGGGGCAGCAGAGGCTCGACGCGCTGCTGGCCGATGGCCAGCTGGTGGGGCTGCAAACGTCGGTGTACTGGCTGCCGTACTTTCCGCCGAACATGCGCTTTCACTTCAATGCGCACAACCTGCTGGTGTACGGCAAGGACGGCGACGACTACCTGATCAGCGACCCGGTGTTCGAGGAGCCCGTGCGTTGCGCGAGCAGCGACCTGGCACGTGCCCGCTTCGCCAAGGGCGTGCTGGCCCCGAAGGGACTCATGTACTACCCGCAGGCCATCGACCGCAAGGTCGTCGATGCGGCCTCGGTGGTCAAGGCCATCCGCAAGACAGTGCGCAACATGCTCGCGCCCATTCCCATCGTCGGTGTGCGCGGCATGCACACGCTGGCCAAGCGCATGCAGAAGCTGTCGCCGGCCGATCCGCGCAGCGTCGACTTCATCGGCCACGTGGTGCGCATGCAGGAAGAAATCGGCACGGGCGGGGCGGGCTTTCGCTTCATCTATGCGGGCTTTCTGCAGGAGGCGGCCCAGCTGCTCGACAAGCCGCAGCTGCAGCAGATGTCGGAGCGGCTCATCGCCATCGGCGACGGCTGGCGTGCGTTCGCGCTCAAAGCCGCGCGCATGGTGAAGGGGCGCGAGGCGGTCGACCCGGCTGCGCTGGCTGCGAAGCTGCGTGAGCAGGCGCGGCAGGAAGAAAGCTTTTTCCGCGACCTGAAGGCAGCCGTCGCCTGATGTTAGAGCTGCGCCAGCTCAGCTACCGCTACCCGCATGCCGACGCGCCCGCGCTGGCCGACGTATCGCTCGCGGTGCCAAGGGGCTGCGTACTGGGTTTGCTGGGACCGAATGGCGCAGGCAAGACCACGCTGATCTCGCATCTGTCGGGCGCGCTTGCCGTGCAGTCGGGCGAGATCCGCATCGATGGCCAGCCGCTGCAGCAGGTGCGCGCGAAGACGCCAACGCGCATTGCCGTGGCGCCACAGGAGCAGGCCTTCTATCCGATGCTGACCGTGGCCGAGAACCTTGCCTGCTTTGCCGCGGCTGGAGGCCTGTCGGGCGCGCGCAAGAAGGAGCGCATCGCGGCCTGTACGCAGTTTGCGCAGCTGGAGCAGTTCGCGGGCGTGCGCGCCGAGCGGCTGTCGGGCGGACTCAAGCGCCGGCTCAACCTGGCCATTGCCCTGCTGCCCGAACCCGAGCTGATGCTGTTCGACGAACCCACCGTGGGTGTCGATCCGCAATCGCGCGCCTTCATCCTCGACGCCATCAAGAGCCTCGCGCAGCAGGGCGCGGCGGTGATCTACGCCTCGCACTACATGGAAGAGATCGAGGCGATCGCTGACCGTGTCGCCATCCTCGACCGCGGCCATGTGCTGCGCGAAGGCTCGCTCGACGAACTGCTGTCGAAGAACGCGATGCTGCTCACGCTGGCCGCCGATGGGCTAGATGCCGACATGCTCTCGCGCTTCGGCATGGTGGAGCAGGGGGGAGTGCACTGGCGCATTCACCTGAACGCCGGCAGCGGCCCGGGGCCTGTGCTGGCCGCGCTCGAAGCTGCGGGCATCGAAGTGCGCCATGCCGAGTTCGGCCGCCATGACCTCGAGCAGCTTTTCATGGCGCTCACCCATCGCTCGCTGCGCGACTGAACCCCATGCTCCTCGCGCTCATCAAGAAAGAACTGCTCGCCCTCGTGCGCGACATGCATGGCCTTGCCGCGCTGTTCCTGATGCCGATGGTCTTCATTGTGCTGATGTCGCTCACGCTGAAGGATATCTATCGCCCGCCACTGGCCGAGCTGACTTATGCCATCGACATGCGCGACACGGCCACGCCGGCCAAATGGCTGCAGCAGCTCTGGCAGCGCAGCCATGGTGCACCGCAGCCGCTGGGCAGCGACTGGCAGGCGCGGCTGCGCAACGGCTCGCTCAAGTACGTGATCGTGATGGAGCCGGGCCTGTCTGAAGAACTGGAATCTGCCGCGCTGTCGACGCAGGCGCGCATCCATCTGCTGACCGAGCCCGGCATCGACGCCAACCTGTTCAATGCGCTGCGTGCCGAACTCATCGGCGCGTCGGGCGAACTCAAGGCGCGCCTTGCGCTGGCGGTGCCCGGCACAGCCAGCCCTGCGCCAGAGGCCTCCATCGAGGCGATGGTGCGTGCCGAGCGCTTCTCCACCGCCGGCCCGCGGCCGACCTCAGTGCAGCAGAACGTGCCGGCATGGCTGGTGTTCGGCATGTTCTTCGTGGTGGCCTCGCTCTCCAGCCTGTTCGTGCAGGAGCGCAGCTCGGGCGCGCTCGGCCGGCTGCAGAGCCTGGGCGTGTCGCGCACCATGCTGCTCGCGTCGAAGGCGTTGCCGTACCTGGGCGTGAATGCGCTGCAGGCTGTGCTGATGCTCGCGGCCGGCATCTGGTTCATGCCGCTGATCGGCGGTGATGCACTGTCGCTTGCGGGCATCCACTGGGGCGCGCTGCTGCTGTCGCTGGCGGCGGTGAGCCTGGCGGCGGTGAGCCTGTCGCTCGCGCTGGCTTGCCTGGTGCGCAGCCATGCGCAGGCCGCCACCATCGGGCCGATGGTCAATGTGCTGATGGCGGCGGCGGGCGGCATCATGGTGCCCAAGTTCGTCATGCCGGGCTTCATGCAGCGGCTGGTCGAGATCTCTCCGATGAACTGGGGGCTCGAGGCGCTGCTGACCGTGCTGCTGCGCGGCGGCGGCGTGGCCGATGCCCTGCCGCAGATCGGCCGGCTGGTCGTGTTCGCGGCGCTGATGTTTCTTCTGGCCGTTTTCCTGTTTCGCAGGCGCGCACCGTGAGCACCACCGTCACCCCTGAATTCATTGCCAGCCTCAAGGCGATGGTGCTCGAAGCCGTCGAGAAAGATGCGCCCTCGGGCGGCCTCGGCGACGACGAGCCGCTGTTCGGCCCCGAGGCCCGGCTCGACCTCGATTCGCTCGACGCCCTGCAGGTGTCGATGACGATCCAGCAGCGCTTTGGCGTGCGCATGCCCGACAGCAAGGAAACGCGCCGGGCGATGACTTCCATCGCCCATCTCGCGGAGCATCTGGCGCAAGCGGGCAAGGCATGAACGATGTCTACCTGGCCGGCATGGGCCTGGCCTGTGTGCTGGGTGACGACATGCCGTCCGTGCTGGCCTCATTGCGACATGGTGGCGTGCCCCCGACGCCGGTGGCCGTGGCGGACGGAATCGGCTGGCCGGTCTACGCGCTGGCGTCGAGAGAAGGCGACTGGACGCAGCGCCTGTGCAGCACCGTGCGCAGCGTGGTTGCGCAGACTGACAAGACCGGTGATTTGGGACCACGCACCGCGCCGCTGTTCGTGGCCTCGTCGTCTCTCGACATCGGCTTCATGGAATACGAGAAACAGGATCTGCGGCTAGGCGGTGATCTGCAGGACTTTGCCGGTGTCGTGGCCCGCGCGCTGGACTGGCAGGGGCCGGTGTTCACCGTCTCGACCGCCTGCACCTCGGCGCTGAACGCCGTGCTGGCCGCCGCCGACCTGATCCGAAGCGCGGAGGCCGACGAAGCGCTGGTGATCGGCGTCGAGATGGACAACCGCTTCACCGTGGCCGGCTTCGGCGCGATGCAACTGCTGGCGCCGGACAGCGCGCAGCCCTTCGGTGCGCAGCGCAAGGGGCTGGTGCTCGGCGAAGCGGTGGCTGCATTGCGCCTGACATCGCAGCCCGCGCGATGGCAGATCACGGGTGGCGCCAATGTGGTCGATGGGCGCAACCCCTCTGGCACCGAAGCCTCGGCCGTACTCGCGATGTGCCGCGGCGCGCTGACGCAGAGCGGCCTGCAGCCCGGCGACATTGACCTGATCAAGGTGCAGGCGGCTGGCAGCCCCGTCAACGACGCCATCGAGGTGGAAGCGCTGAAGCAGGTGTTCGATCCGCTGCCGCCGCTGGTGTCGCTCAAGTCGGCGATCGGCCACACGCTGGGCGCGGCGGGGGCGGCGGAATTGGCCCTGCTGGTTGGCTGCATCGAAGGTGGCGCCTGGCCCACCGTGGACTATCCGCTCGACGCCTCGCTCGGCATTGCGCTGAGCGAGCGGGCGCCGCAGAAGCTGCGCAACATCCTGCTCAACGTGGTCGGCTTCGGCGGCGGGCATGCCTCGCTGGTGTTGAAGGATGTCGGCTCATGAGCACCTGGCGCACCGCAGCTCATTTCGTCGCGCATCCGCCGCCCGCCGACTGGCGCGACGACCTGGCCCGCCGCATCGGCCGCCGGCCGCGCCGCGTCGGCCTGTGGACCGAACTGGCGATGTACGGCGCGCGCTGCTGCCTAGACGCCGTTGGCGAGGCCGCGCTGCCGGCCGGCGCGCGCATCCGCGTTGCCAGCATGCGCGGCGCATGGGGCGCCACGCATGCGGGGCTGACCCAGCTCGATGCGGGCCTGCCGATGCCCTTCACCTTCATGCAGAGTCAGCCTGCGCTGATGCTGGCCGAAGTCGGCCGGTGCCTTGAATGGCAGGGCGATGCCAGCTTCGCGCTGTGCCGCGATGCGGCGCGCACGCTGCAGCTGGCGAAGATGGGTGCGTCGCGTGATGGACTGCTGTTCGGCATCGTTGAAGAGGAGCGCAACGGCGAACTGCCGCGCTCCGAGTGGTGGCGGCTGATGCCCGACTGACGGGCAAGGCCAGTCAGCCGGCGATGGAGCGTTGCAGGTTGGCGCGCGCCTGTGCTTCGAGCTGCGCGTGCATCCGCGGCGTGGCGTAGATGGCCTGGCGGTCGAGAAAGCGCTGAAGGATCGCGCGGCGGCGCGGCAGGCGCACTTCATCCGGAACGAAGGCGTATTCGGCATGCACCTGGCGCTCGTACTCGTCGAAGCGTGTGCGTTCAGCGCCGAGGATCGACAGGTCGATGTCGATCAGCAGTTCGGCATCGCGGCCTTCGGGCACAGCGTCGTGGCGCGTGGCCATGACGAGCGCGTGAACCCGTTCGGCTGCTGCTTCGTCCACGCCGGCTTCAAGCAGGGCCTGGCGCGCCCAGTCGGCGCTGCGAGCTTCGTTGTCGTGGGCGTGCACGTCGTAGATCGCGTCATGGAACCACAGCGCAAGCGCCACTTCGCCAGGGCGCTCGGCCGATGTCTTCTCGCGCTCGAACCATGCGAGGCATTCGCCCAGGTGCTGCATCGTGTGGTAGTGGCGCTGCGGCTCGCCGTAGCGGCGCTGCAGCTCGGTGCAGAGCGCATCGCCGGGCGACTCGACGCCCAGCGCACCCCATGCGTCGGTCCAGTTCGCGTGCAGCGCCTCGGGTGTCATGGTGCCTATTGCTCCATCGCCGCCTTGACCTCTTGCCCGAGGTCGAGCACGGACATGGCGTAGTAGCTGCTCCAGTTGTAGCGCGTGATCACGTAGAAGTTGCGCGTGCCCGCCACGTAGGTTGGCGGTGCGTCGGCACCGTTCTGCAGCTCGATCAATGCGAGCAGGCCCTTGTGCTTGATGCCTTCGCCCTCGGGCACCGCACCGGCGGCCACGAAGCTGTCGGCGCTGAAGGTCGGCTGGATGTCGGGCGCCAGCAGCAGCGCCTTCTGCAGCCGCGCTTCCTCGAAATGCACGGGGTAGATGGCCGGCATGCCGGGCGTCCAGCCGAAGGACTTGAAGTAGTTGGCGACCGAGCCGATCACGTCGGCGGGGTTGTTGACGAGGTCGATGCGGCTGTCGCCGTCGAAGTCGACCGCGTACTTGGCCATGCTGCTGGGCATGAACTGCGGCATGCCCATGGCGCCGGCATAGCTGCCCAGGGGCGTGAGCGGATCGTCGGCGGTGCGGCTCTCGGTGCTCAGGAAGCTTTCGAGTTCGCCGCGGAAGAATGCCTGGCGCTCGGCTGCGCGTGGGTGGCCGTCGGGGAAGTCGAATGAGAGCGTGGCCAGCGCGTCGATCACGCGGAAGTTGCCCATGTTGCGGCCGTAGATGGTTTCCACGCCGATGATGCCGACGATGATTTCAGGCGGCACGCCGTACACCTGCTCGGCGCGCGCCAGCGTGTCAGCGTTGGCGCGCCAGAAGCGCACGCCGGCCGCGATGCGCACCGGGTCGATGAAGCGGCTGCGGTACGTTTGCCAGTTCTTCACGGTGCCGACCGGGCCCGGCAGCATCAGGCGCGGCACGTTGGGCAGGAAGCGCGCGCTGCCGATGGTGGCGCGCACCCAGTCGCGGTCGAGTCCTCGGCGCTCGGCCACGTCGTCGGCGAATTGCATCGCGTCGTCGCGCGTGGCGTAGGGCGTGCTGCCGCGCACCGGGTTGGCGGCTGCATTCCGGCCATTGGAAGGGCCGTTGGAAGATTTCTGGGCCATGGCCCCCGTGGACCAGGCGCAGCATGCGGCGAGAAGAGCGGCTGCCGCAGCGGCGCGAGAAGGCGTAGGGAGAAAAAATCGCATCGGCCGATTGTGCCGTCCGCCCGCGCCGCCCCTCTTCAGGGACACATGTGGTTTCAGCCGCGTGCGTTGGCGCTGGGCCAGGCGAGGTGGCGGAACTCCGAGCGCAGGGTGGAGAGCGAGTCTGGCGTGGCCGGCGCGTAGCGCTGCGCTTCGAGTTTCAGCAGCCAGTCGCGCACGGCCTGCGCGGCAGGGCCGAAACGCGCGTCGGCTGCCTGCGCCATCTGGCGGGGCGGGGCGGTGTCGGGCAGTTGCAGGCCGGCCTTGGCGAGGCGCGCGCGCGCCTGGCCCAGCAGGCGCAGCCACGGATCGTGCCGGCTGCGCTCCCACAGCGTCCAGGCGGCACCGGCCAGGCTCGCGCCCACCAGCAGGTAGAGCAGCACGTAGGCCAGGTCTTCGAGGCTCGGCGCTTCGAAGCCGATGTTCTTCAGCAGGTTGAGCTGGCGGCTCTGCGTGTAGTTGAGCACCCACTGGTTCCAGCCGTTGTTCACGGCCTCCCAGGCGGCGCGGATGTTCTGTGCGAGCGTGGGGCTCATCGAGCCGATGGCGCCCGCGAACAGGCCCGGTTGCGGCACGAGCCGTTGCGTCTGGCCGATGCGCCCCGGGGCGACGGAGCCTGTCGGGTCCACGCGCGTCCAGCCGGAGCCTTCCTGCCAGATCTCGGCCCAGGCGTGGGCATCGCTCTGGCGAATGATCCAGTAGTTGTCGACGCCGTTGAGTTCTCCGCCCTGATAGCCCGTCACGATGCGTGCCGGAATGCCGAGGTTGCGCATCAGCACCACGAAGGCCGAGGCGATGTGCTCGCAGAAGCCCTCCTTGCGGTCGAACCAGAACTCGTCGGCGGTGTTGTCGCCATAGACGCCCGGCTCCAGCGTGTAGGTGTAGCCGCCGGTGCGAAGGCGCCGCAGGGCGGCCTGCACGAATGCCTGTGCATTGGCGTTGGCCAGCGCGGGATCGGCACGCATCTCGGCGGCGAGGGCGGCGGTGCGCGGGTTGGTGCCAGGCGGCAGCGCCAGATAGGCCTGGAGCTGGCCCCCCGTACGCTTCACCGGGCCGCTCTGGAACTGCGTGTAGCTCTCGGCGCGGTAGCGCACCAGATCGGTGACGGGGCGGTTAGCGAGCCATTGCAGGTCGGGCGTGCCGGTGACTTCGAATCCGGCCGCCTCGGGGGGGCGCTGCGAGGCGTCGAGGGTCAGCAGCCAGGGGCGGTTGTTGGCTTCGAGCGTGATTTCGTAGCGCACGGGCTCGCCGCTCACGCGCAGGTTGGCGGACCACTGCGCGCCGCGCGCCCATGAGGGGAGCGCGGTCCACTCACGGCCGTCGAACTGCGCCAGCACCGGCCCGCGAAAGTAGAGCTGGCTTTGCGGCGGCGCGCGGTCGCCATCGAACCTGATGCGCGCGGCGATGCTGTCGTCGAGCGCCAGTTCAGCGATGGTGCCCACGCGCATGGTGTTCGACAGGCCGGTGCGGCCCGCCATGGCGTCGCTGGGCGTGCCCCACAGCGGTGCGAAGCGCGGGAACAGCAGGAACAGCGCGAGCATGATCGGTGCGCCCGCAAGCGCCATCCATCCCGCGGTGCGCGCGGCCTGCATCAGCGGAGGCCGGCCCACGGGCATGTGCGCGTTGACCAGTGCCGTCAGCAGGCCCAGCAGCGCCAGCAGCATGGTGAAGGCGGTCAGCAGCGATTGCGAATAGAAGAAGTTCGTGAGCATCGTGAAGAAGCCCAGGAAGAAGACGACGAAGGCGTCTCGCCGCGCGCGCAGTTCCAGCGTCTTGAGTGCGAGCAGGCTGACGATCAGCGTGACGCCCGCGTCCCGGCCCAGCAGTGTGCGGTGGGTGGCGTAGGTGGCGCCGATCGTCAGCATCAGCAGCGCAAGGCGCCACCACTTGCTGGGAAGGGGGCGTGCCTGCACGGCCAGCGAGGCACGCCAGAGCAGCACCATTGCCGTGATGGCCGTGCACCACCAGGGCAGGTTTTCGACCTGCGGCAAGAGGATCAGGCCGATGACGCAGAGAAGGAAAAGGGTGTCCCTCGCGTCGCGGGGAAGCGAGGCGAGTTCGCGTGCAACTCTGTTCATTCGACGGTCTCGTTCAGCACAGGGCCAATGCCTCCAGGCAGGCCCGTCGGTGGGCTTCGCCCTGGGACGGTTTCACGACCCGGCCCGCCACCCGCACGCCGTAGTCCACGCCCAGCCGGTCTGACATCAGCACCCAGGCGCACAAGCGCGAGATGCGGGCCTCGGTGTCCGCGAGGCCAGTGGCCTGCGCATCGAGCCAGAGTTCTTCGCGCTGGGTCTGCTGCGTGTCGCGGCTGACGAGGTCTTCCGACCCGGCTGCCTGCGCCCGCGCGGCCTTCTTCCAGACCACGAGCTTCAGCGGATCGCCGCGCCGGTAGGCCCGCACGCCGTCGTATTCGCCGGCGTTGTGTGCCCGCAGCGCGGCGGACACTGCCGCCGGGCCGGACAGGGGCTCGCCCGGCGGGAGCGGCGGCGGATGCGCTTCGGGCGTGGGGTACACCAGCATCTGCGCGGCCGGCCGCCAGACCGTCCACACGCGGAACGTGCCGAGCGGGAAGCGCGTTTCCGCCGTCAGCGGCGGCACCGGATGCAGCCCGCGCCGCTCGGGCTTGAATGCGATCTCGACGGTCGACGTGCCCTCGGCCGGCACATCGGTCCAGGCCCATTGCCCGCTGCCGCGCACGGCCATGCCGATGCCGTAGCGCACGCTGCGTCGCGTGTTGTGCAGCACCACCCGGAAGACGGCGGCGGCGCCCGCATAGTGGGCGTCGGGCGCCACCATGTGCATGGCCAATCCGCGCAGCGTGCCGTGGCACACATGCATGCCCACGGCCACGCTGCCGGCGAGCAGGAAGGTCAGCATGTAGCCCAGGTTGAGCTGGTAGTTGATCGAGGCGATCAGCAGCACCAGCAGCGTCGCGGCCAGCGTCCATCCAGCCCGCGTGGGCACGATGTAGACATTGCGCTGCGTCAGCTCCAGTGTGTCCGACGGCGGACGGCGCGACAGGAACCAGCCGTCGATGCGCGAGCGGAGGGCGCCTGCAGGGCTCACGGCAGCGGCACTGCGGCGATCATGGCGCGCACCTGCTCGACGGCGCCGCGGCCTGCGTCGCCAACCGGCGTGAGGCGGTGCGCGATCGTCTGCGGCAGCACGGCCTGCACGTCATCGGGAGCGACGTAGTTGCGGTTGGCCAGCAGCGCCTGCGCCTTGGCCGCACGCAGCACCGCGATGCCGGCGCGCGGCGACAGGCCCTGCAAAAACCAGCGGCCAGAGCGCGTGGCCGCGATAAGGTCTTGCACGTAGTTGAGCAGCGGATCGGCCGCATGCACCTGCTGCACGCGCTGCTGCAGGGCGGTCAGCTCGCCGGCGGTCAGCATCGCGGGCAGGGAGGCCAGCATTTCGCGGCGGTCGATGCCCGAGAGCAGCTGGCGCTCGGCGGCGCGGTCGGGGTAGCCGAGCGAGATGCGCATCAGGAAACGGTCGAGCTGCGACTCGGGCAGGGCGAAGGTGCCGAGCTGGTCCTGCGGGTTCTGCGTGGCGATCACGAAGAAGGGCGTGGGCAGGGGACGGGTCTCGCCTTCGACGGTGACCTGCTTTTCTTCCATCGCCTCGAGCAGCGCGCTCTGGGTCTTGGGGCTGGCGCGGTTGATTTCGTCGGCCAGCAGCACCTGCGCGAAGATCGGCCCGGGGTGGAACACGAAGGCCTGCTGGCCCCGGTCGTAGATTGCCACGCCCGACAGGTCGCCCGGCATCAGGTCGGCGGTGAACTGCACCCGGGAGAACTGCAGCCCGAAGGTGTGCGACAGCGCGTGGGCGAGGGTGGTCTTGCCGACCCCGGGCACGTCCTCGATCAGCAGGTGCCCGCCCGCCAGCAGACAGGCAACGCAGTCGCGCACTTGGGCCTCTTTGCCCACGATCACCGTGTTAAGCTGAGTTAACAAAGTGGCTAGCTTTGCAGCAACGTCCATATTTGTATCCATATGCAAACGATACCGTAAGACCTGCCGGCCCCATGCCGCGTGAGGTCTAGACGTGGCGACAGAGACACATGGGCAAGACAGGCTACTTCACACATCGCGACTTCTGGAAGCACGACATGGGCGGGGGGCATCCCGAATGTCCCGGGCGCCTGGATGCCATCGAAGACCGCCTGCTGCTTACCGGCGTGGGTGACGCACTGGAGCACTGCGAGGTGCCGCTGGCCACCCTGGAGCAGCTCACCCGGGCGCACAGCACGGAGCACGTCGAGTACCTCGAGGAACTGCATCAGCGCCTGGTGGCCGACGAGCCCGCCGGCGGCCCCGACCACGCGCAGGTCGATCCCGACACGATGCTCACCCGCTTCACTCTGCTGGCCGCGCGCCGCGCCGCCGGCGCCGCGATTGCCGCGACCGACGCGGTGATTGCCGGCGATCTGGAAAACGCCTTCTGCTCGGTGCGCCCACCTGGCCACCACGCTTGCCGGGAGCAGGCGATGGGCTTCTGCTTCTTCAACAACATCGCCATTGCCGCGCGGCACGCCATCGACGTGCACGGCCTGGAGCGCGTGGCCATCGTCGACTTCGACGTGCACCACGGCAACGGCACCGAGAACATCCTGTCGAACGACCCGAACGTGCTGATGGTCGGCTTCTTCCAGCATCCGTTCTATCCGTACAGCGGCACGGTGCATCCGGCATCGAACATGCTGAACCTGCCGATCCCGGCCTACACCCGGGGCATGGACGTGCGTGAGCTGATCGAGGCGATCTGGATGCCGCGGCTGGAGGAATTCAAGCCGCAGATGATCTTCATCAGCGCCGGCTTCGACGCCCACCGCGAGGACGATCTGGGCCAGCTTGGCCTCAACGAGAACGACTTCGCCTGGATCACGGGCCGCATACAGGATGTTGCCAGGCGCCATGCGAAGGGCCGTATCGTCTCGATGCTCGAAGGCGGCTACAACCTCGATGCGCTGGCGCGCAGCGTGGAAGCCCACATCCGCGTTCTCGCGGACCTGTAACGCAGCCGGCGCGAATGGCGCCCACGCTTCCGTTTTCTTTCAATAGATGAATTTCAACGATTTCACCCAACGCCTCGCCCAGGTCGATGCGCGCGGCCTCGGCATCGAGCTGGTTGCGCTGGTGGCCTGCGTGGCGCTGGCCTGGGCCGTGAGCAAATGGTTCGGCCGCGACCAGCCCAAGGACTCGATCTGGTTCGGCGAAAGCACTTTCGACGGGCTGCTGTTCCCGCTGCTGGCGCTGGTGCTCACCGATCTCGCCCGGCGCGTGGTGATCGATTTCCAGACCGTGCTGGTGCTGCGCATCGCGGTGCCAGTGTTCCTGTCGCTGGCGGTCATCCGGCTGTTTGCGCGAGTGCTGCGGGCGGTGTTTCCGGCGTCCAACGTCGTGCGGTTGATCGAGCGCACAGTCTCCTGGCTGGCCTGGATCGCGGCGGTGCTCTGGATCGTGGGGCTGCTGCCGCCAGTGCTGGCCGAACTCGACCAGATCACGCTGGCCTTCGGCAAGACGCGCGTGAGCCTGCAGACGATCTTCCAGGGCGTGCTGTCGGCGGGGCTGGTGCTGGTGATCTCGCTGTGGATCTCGAGCACCATCGAAAAACGCATCCTGCGCGAGGCCGTCACTGACCTGTCGATGCGCAAGGTGGCTTCGAACGCGGTGCGCGCCTTCCTGCTGCTGGTCGGCCTGCTGTTCGCGTTGTCGGCGGTGGGGGTGGACCTGACGGCGCTGTCCGTGCTGGGTGGCGCGCTCGGCGTGGGCCTTGGCTTCGGGCTGCAGAAGCTGGCGGCCAATTACGTGAGCGGCTTCGTGATCCTGCTCGAACGCTCGATCCGCATCGGCGACAACGTGAAGGTCGACACCTTCGAGGGCCGCATCACGGACATCAAGACCCGCTACACCCTCATTCGCGCGGGCAACGGACGCGAGGCCATCGTGCCGAACGAATCGCTCATTACCAGCCGGGTGGAAAACCTGTCGCTGGCCGACCGCAAGTTCAACATCACGACCACCATCGTGGTCGGCTACGAGAGCAACGTGGCGCAGGTGCAGACCATCCTGTGCGATGCGGCCAAGGCCCAGCCGCGCGTGATGACCGACCCGGAGCCCGTGGCTTTCCTCATGAACTTCGCGCCCGACGGCCTGGAGTTCACGCTGAACTTCTGGGTGGCCGACCCCGACAAGGGCAAGGACAACCTGCGCTCGGCCATCAACATCGCCATCCTCGACGGGCTGCGCGGCGCGGGCATCGACATTCCCTATCCGCAGCGGGTGGTGCGTGTGGAGTCTTTACCGGATGGACTCGCCCAGCCGCCCAACGCTGTTTTATAATCACGGAAAAGCACGATCGTTCTTTTTTCTTGGCGCCTGCGCCGATGAGAAGAACGGAGAGGCCGCAAAGGTCGCGTCCTAGAATGACCGGCTGCCCTCGAAGCCCCCTTTTTGCAATCCAATGGAGTCAAGTCAATGAAGGTTCTTGTACCTGTCAAACGGGTCGTCGACTACAACGTGAAAGTGCGCGTCAAGAGCGACGGCACCGGAGTGGACATTGCCAACGTCAAGATGAGCATGAACCCCTTCGACGAGATCGCCGTTGAAGAAGCCGTGCGCCTGAAGGAAAAGGGCGTTGTGACCGAAGTCATCGCCGTCTCGTGCGGTGACGCCAAATGCCAGGAAACCCTGCGCACCGCAATGGCCATCGGTGCCGACCGCGGCATCCTCGTGGAAACCACCGAAGAACTGCAGCCCCTGGCCGTGGCCAAGCTGCTCAAGGCGCTGGTCGACAAGGAACAGCCGTCTCTCATCATCCTCGGCAAGCAAGCCATCGACGACGACGCCAACCAGACCGGCCAGATGCTGGCGGCTCTTGCTGACCTGCCCCAAGCCACCTTCGCCTCCAAGGTCGAAGTCGCTGGCGACAAAGCCACCGTCACCCGCGAAGTCGACGGCGGCCTGGAAACCATCTCCCTGAGCCTGCCGGCCGTCATCACCACCGACCTGCGCCTGAACGAGCCGCGCTACGTCACGCTGCCCAACATCATGAAGGCCAAGAAGAAGACGCTCGACGTCTTCAAGCCCGAGGACTTGGGCGTGGACGTCAAGCCGCGCCTGAAGACCCTGAAGGTGGCTGAGCCCCCGAAGCGCGGCGCCGGCATCAAGGTGCCTGACGTTGCAACGCTGGTGGACAAACTGAAGAACGAAGCGAAGGTGATCTGAACATGACCGCACTTGTTATTGCCGAACACGACCACGCGACCGTCAAGCCCGCGACCCTCAACACCGTGACTGCTGCACTCGCCTGCGGCGGCGATGTCCACGTGCTGGTGGCCGGCGCCAATGCCGCCGAAGCCGGCAAGGCCGCCGCGCAAATCGCCGGAGTCTCCAAAGTCATCGTGGCCGACAGCCCCAGCCTCGCTGAAAACCTCGCCGAGAACGTCGCAGCCCAAGTGCTGGCGATCGCATCCAACTACAGCCACATCCTGTTCCCCTCGACCGCCAACGGCAAGAACGTCGCTCCGCGCGTGGCTGCCAAGCTCGATGTGGCCCAGATCAGCGACATCACTTTGGTTGTCAGCCCCGACACCTTCGAGCGCCCGATCTATGCAGGCAATGCGATTGCCACCGTGCAGAGTGCGGACCCGATCAAGGTGATCACGGTGCGCACGACCGGCTTCGACGCCGCAGCCGCCACGGGTGGCAGCGCAGCGGTTGAAACGGCCGAAGGCGTCGCAGACAGCGGCAAATCGAGCTTCGTGGGCCGTGAAGTCACCAAGAGCGAACGCCCCGAGCTGACCGCCGCCAAGATCATCGTTTCGGGCGGCCGAGCCCTCGGCAGCGCAGAGAAGTTCACCGAAGTGATGGCCCCTCTGGCCGACAAGCTGAACGCGGGCTTGGGCGCCAGCCGCGCAGCCGTCGACGCGGGCTACGCCCCGAACGACTGGCAAGTGGGCCAGACCGGCAAGATCGTCGCGCCTCAGCTGTACATCGCAGCAGGTATCTCGGGTGCCATCCAGCATCTGGCCGGCATGAAGGACTCCAAGGTGATCGTGGCGATCAACAAGGACGAAGAAGCCCCGATCTTCTCGGTGGCCGACTACGGCCTCGTCGCCGACCTGTTCACGGCTGTGCCGGAACTGGTGAAGGCGCTCTGATCGCATTGCTGCACTGAGCCAGAGGGCATCGTTCGCGATGCCCTTTTCGTATCCGCTGTATCTGGAGACAAGACATGAGCTACACCGCCCCCATCAAGGACATGCTGTTCGACATCGAGCACCTGGCCAACATCGGCGAGATCGCGAAGCTGCCGGGCTTCGAAGACGCCGGCCTCGAAACCGCGCAGGCCGTCCTCGAGGAATGCGCGCGCTTCAACCAGGACGTGGTCGCGCCGCTGAACGTGGCGGGCGACCGCAATCCCTCGTCGTTCAAGGACGGCGCCGTCACCACCACGCCGGGCTTCAAGGAAGCCTTTGCGCAGTACGTGTCGGGTGGCTGGCAGGGCCTGCAGCATCCGGCGGACTTCGGCGGCCAGGGCCTGCCCAAGACCATCGGCGCGGCTTGCGGCGAGATGCTCAACTCGGCCAACATGAGCTTCGCTCTGTGCCCGCTGCTGAGCGACGGCGCCATCGAGGCGCTGCTCACGGCCGGCTCCGACGAGCTCAAGGCGGTGTACCTTGAAAAGCTCGTGAGCGGCCAGTGGACCGGCACGATGAACCTCACCGAGCCGCAGGCCGGCAGTGACCTCGCCATGGTGCGCAGCCGCGCCGAGCCGCAGCCCGATGGCACCTACAAGGTGTTCGGCACCAAGATCTTCATCACCTACGGTGAGCACGACATGGCCGAGAACATCGTGCACCTCGTGCTGGCCCGCGTGACCGGTGCGCCCGAGGGCGTGAAGGGCATCAGCCTGTTCGTGGTGCCGAAGTTCCTCGTCGGCAAGGACGGCTCGCTGGGCGAACGCAACGACGTGCACTGCGTGAGCATCGAGCACAAGATGGGCATCAAGGCCTCGCCCACTGCCGTGCTGCAGTACGGCGACCACGGCGGCGCAGTGGGCTACATCGTCGGCCAGGAGAATCGCGGCCTCGAATACATGTTCATCATGATGAACTCGGCCCGCTATGCGGTGGGCATGCAGGGCATTGCGATTGCGGAGCGCGCCTACCAGCACGCCGTGGCCTACGCAAAAGACCGCGTGCAGAGCCGCCCGGTCGATGGCTCCATCAATGCCAGCGCGCCCATCATTCATCACCCCGACGTCAAGCGCATGCTGATGACGATGCGCGCCTACACCGAAGGCTGCCGCGCGATGGCCAGCGTGGCCGCTGCCGCCTACGACGCCGCGCATCATCATCCCGACGCGGATGCGCGCAAGCAGAACCAGGCCTTCTACGAATTCATGGTGCCGCTGGTCAAGGGGTACAGCACCGAGATGAGCCTCGAAGTGGCCTCGCTCGGCGTGCAGGTGCACGGCGGCATGGGCTTCATCGAGGAGACCGGCGCGGCGCAGTACTACCGCGACGCCAAGATCCTGACGATCTACGAAGGCACCACCGCCATCCAGGCCAACGACCTCGTGGGCCGCAAGACCGCACGCGACGGTGGCCAGACCGCAAAGGCGATTGCCGCGCAGATCGAGAAGACCGAAGCCGAACTCGCCAAGAGCGACAGCCCCGCGGCGGCTGCCGTGCTCAAGCGCCTGAAGGCCGCGCGCCTTGCGTTCATCGACGTGGTCGATTTCGTGGCCGGCCAGACCAAGGCGTCGCCCAATGCAGTGTTCGCCGGCAGCGTGCCCTACCTGATGCTCGCGGGCAACCTCGTGGCAGGCTGGCAGCTCGCGCGTTCGCTGATCATTGCGCAGGACCTCGCCTCGCGCAGCTTCGACACCGACTTCATGCTGGCCAAGATCGCCACCGCGCGCTTCTACGCCGAACACATCCTCAACAAGGTGCCGGGCATCCGCGACAGCATCGTCGACGGCGCCGAGAGCGTCACGGCGATGGCGCTCGACGCCTTCTGACGCACCGCCGCTGTCGCCCATCTGACGGGCGATGGCGGCTTCTCTCTCTTATAAAACCGAACCCATCTCCGGAGACGACATGTCCAAGCTGCCCCCCGTACTCGCGAACCTGCCGCTGCCGATCATCGGCTCGCCGCTGTTCATCATCAGCAACCCGAAGCTCGTGATTGCGCAATGCAAGGCGGGCGTGGTCGGCTCGATGCCGGCGCTCAACGCGCGCCCCGCGGCGCAGCTCGAAGAGTGGCTGATCGAGATCACCGAAGAGCTCGCGGCCTACAACAAGGCCAACCCCGACAAGCCTGCCGCCCCGTTCGCCATCAACCAGATCGTGCACAAGAGCAATGACCGGCTCGAGCACGACATGGAGATGGTCGTGAAGTACAAGGTGCCGATCGTCATCACCTCGCTGGGCGCGCGCACCGACGTGAACGACGCGGTGCACAGCTACGGCGGCGTGACGCTGCACGACATCATCAACAACAAGTTCGCGCAGAAGGCGATCGAGAAGGGCGCTGACGGCATCATCGCCGTGGCGGCCGGTGCCGGCGGCCACGCGGGCGTCAAGAGCCCGTTCGCGCTGGTGCAGGAAATCCGCCAGTGGTTCGACGGCCCCATCGCGCTGTCGGGCTCCATTGCCACCGGCGGTGCGGTGCTTGCCGCGCAGGCCATGGGCGCCGACTTCGCCTACATCGGCACGGCCTTCATCGCGACCGAGGAAGCGCGCGCGAGCGACGACTACAAGCAGGCCATCGTCGACGGTAGTTCGGACGACATCGTCTATTCGAGCCTCTTCACGGGCGTGCACGGCAACTACCTCGCGCCCAGCATCGTCAAGGCCGGCATGGACCCGGCCAACCTGCCCGAGGGCGACGTGAAGACCATGAACTTCGGCGGCGGCGAAGGCAGCAAGGCCAAGGCCTGGAAGGACATCTGGGGCTCGGGCCAGGGCATTGGCGCCGTGACCGAAGTGGCCAGTGCCGCGGCCTTCATCGAAAAGCTCAAGCGCGAATACCAGGAAGCAAGGCAACGGCTCGCGCTTTGACTGCCACTGCGAACGGCGCCGCGCCTGCTGCCGGCGCGCCGCCGTCATCGCTGGGGCGCATGCCGCTGCTCGACGCGGCGAAGGGCATCGCCTGTGCGGTGATCGTTGGACACCATCTCTCGCGCTATGGCCCGATGCCGGCAGGCGCGTACGCGCTCGCGCCTGATTTCTTCTCGTGGTTGGCCAACGAAGGCCGGCTGGCGGTGCAGGTGTTTCTCGTCATCGCCGGCTTTCTAGCGGCCGCCAGCCTTGCGCCCGACGGCATGCTGCGCGTGGAGCGGCCGGTGACGCGCATCCTGCAGCGCTATGGGCGGCTGGTCATGCCGTACCTCGCCGCGCTCACTGTGTGCGTGCTGGTCGCGGCGGTGGTGCGGCCGTGGCTCGATGAAGAGGTTGTGCCTGCGTCGCCGACCTTCGGGCAACTGGTCGCCCATGGATTGCTGCTGCAGGACTTGTTGGGCTACGAGTCGCTGTCGACGGGCGTCTGGTACGTGGCCATCGACTTCCAGCTGTTCGCGCTGGCGCTGGCACTGGTGGGCCTGCCCACGATGCTGCAGCGCTCCAGCGGCTCGCCGCCGCTGAGCGCACAGGCGCGCTGGATGCCGGTGGCGCTGGTGCTCGGGCTGGCTGTGGCTTCGCTCGCGCTCTTCAATCGCAATGCCGGGCTGGACGACACAGCCTTCTATTTCTTCGGCACCTACGGTGTGGGCATGCTGGTGTTCTGGATCGGGCGCGCGACACGGTCAAGCACCTGGCAGAGCGCGATCGCATTGCTTGCGCTGGTGGGGGCGGGCGCGCTGGCTATCGACTGGCGCAGCCGTATCGCCACGGCGCTGTTCACGGCACTGCTGATTGCCATTGCGCAGCGCCGCAACTGGCTGTCGCCTAAGCACTGGCCTGCCGTGGCCCTGCCTTTGCTGCGGCTGGGGCGTATGTCGTACTCGCTGTTCTTGATCCACTTTCCGGTGCTGCTTGCCATGAATGCGGCGGTTGCGAATTCCGGGCCGCACGGTGCGTGGTTCGACGCGGTCGGCCTCGTGGCGACCTTCGGCCTGTCGGTGGCCGCGGCGGCGCTGCTGTACCGCTGGGTGGAAGCGCGCCCGGCCTCGTGGCGCGCGGTGTTCACGCTTTTTGCTGCGCTGCTGGTTACCGGGCTAGTCGTTTCTCATTAAGGACAGGGGCGCCCGCGCAGGCGCACTGGCCGAATCTTCCTGAACCCGGTTGCGCTCGAGCGCCGGAGCGTGCAGTCTGCGGGCTCGTCAGCCGCTCGTATCTTCGGTATGATTGTGGAGATTTCAGTAATTACTGAAAATACACGAAACCAAGGAATGACCAAGCACTCGCCATCCCGATCGCCGCTGCGGGCTTTCGCGTCGCCTGACGTCGGCGGGGTGGTGCAGGGTGCCGCGGCGCTGTTCTGGCTGCCGCAGGCGGCGCTGCTGGCGATGGCGGTGCAGGGACTGGCTTCCGGGCGCGGTTTCGCTGCCGTGATCTGGCCCGCCGGCGCGATCCTGCTGCTTGGGCTGCTGCGGGCGGGTTGCGAGGCCTGGGGCGCTCGCCGGACCTTTGCTCGTGCACGTGCACAACTCACGGCGCTGCGCGAGCAAACGGCCACGGCGCTGGCCGGCAGCTCGCCGCTGGACCGCAGCCGCGCGCCTTCCGGGCTCGCCGCCAGCGTGCTCGCCGAGCAGGCCGAAGCTCTGGTGCCGTACCTCGTGCGCTACCAGCCCGCGCGTTGGCGCGCGACGGTGGTGCCGATCTTCATCCTGTGCGCGGTGGCCGCCTTTTCATGGGTGGCCGCGCTGGTGCTGCTGTTCGCGGCGCCGCTCATTCCGGTCTTCATGGCCATCGTCGGCTGGCGCGCCAAGGCTGCGAGCGAAGCGCAGATGGTGGAGATGGGCGGCATGAACGCCTTCCTGCTCGACCGGCTTCGCGGGCTGGCGACACTGCGTGCGCTCGATGCGGTGGAGACCACGGCGCAGCGGCTGGGCGATGCAGCGCAATCCCTGCGCCGACGGACGATGGCGGTGCTGCGCATCGCGTTTCTCTCGTCAGCTGTGCTGGAGCTTTTCTCGGCGCTGGGCGTGGCGATGGTGGCCGCGTACGTCGGCTTTCACCTGCTGGGCTCGCTCGGCTTCGGCGCTTGGGGCCGGACGCTGAGCCTGGGCGAGGGGCTGTTCGTGCTGCTGCTGGCGCCGGCGTTCTTCGAGCCCCTGCGAGAGCTGTCGGCGGTCTGGCATGACCGGGCTGCGGGCGAAGCGGCGCTGGAGGCACTCGACCGCTTGCAGCGCAACGACCTGCCGCTGCCTGGTGCGAACGCCTCGCTGACGCGCGCCGCGACGGGCGTGCCAGGCGGCGCGCCGACCATCGCCATCCACAACCTGCATTTCTCCTGGCCCGGCGAGCAGCAAGAGGTCTTCGAAGGCTACGAGCTTCGCATCGCGGCCGGTGAACACATTGCGCTGATGGGCCCCAGCGGCTCTGGCAAGACTGCATTGCTCTCAATACTCGCAGGCCTCGTGCCCGCCACGCGCGGCGAGATCTCGATCGGCGGCGTGGCGCTCACGGACCACACCGTGGCGGCGCTGCGCCAGCGCATGGCGTGGATGGGCCAGGCGCCGCACGTCTTCGCCGGCTCGGTCGAAACCAACGTCGCATTGGGGCGCGTGGGCGTGGACACCCCACAGGTCGCCGAAGCCATGCGCTTCGCATCGCTCGAAGCCGTGACGCAGGCGCATCCCGGCGTGACGCTAGGCGAGGGTGGCCATGGCCTGTCTGGTGGAGAAGCCGTGCGACTTGCCCTCGCGCGCATCGCGGTGCATCCGCACGCCGACCTGCTGCTGGTAGACGAACCGACAGCGCACCTCGACACCGAAACCGCTGAGCGCGTCGCCGACGCTCTGGTGGCACTGGCGCGCGGCAAGACCCTCGTCGTCGCCACGCACGACCCGGTGCTGGCGGCTCGCATGGACCGCGCGGTGAACCTCGGCGCAGAAGCGCTGGAGAAGGCCGCATGAAGGCGACGCCAATCCACGCCACGAATTGGCGCGATCTGCGCCTGGTCCTGCGCCCCTTCCTTGCCGCGCAGCCACGTCCTCTTCTGCTCGGCTGCCTGCTCGCCGCAGTCACCGTGCTCGCAGGAATGGCGCTACTCGGCCTCTCGGGTTGGTTCATCACCGCGACCGCATTGGCCGGCCTGCACGCGGCCACCGCCTTCACCTTCGACGTGTTCATGCCCTCCGCCGGCATCCGCCTGCTGGCACTCGGTCGTACGGCATCGCGCTATGGCGAGCGGCTTGTGACGCACGACGCGACCTTCGCCGTGCTCGCAGCGCTGCGCGTTCGCCTGTTCCGCGGCTGGGCAAAGGCCGAGGCGGCGCGCGAGCTGCTGATGCGCCCGGCCCGCCTGCTGTTTCGTTTGACGGCGGACATCGACGCGCTGGAATCGCTTTACCTTCGCCTGCTCGTGCCAGCCGCCGCAGCGCTGGGTGCGGCATTGCTGGCCGGCGTGGTGCTCGGCTTCATGCATGTCGCCATGGGCCTCGCGCTGATGCTCTGGCTCGTGACCGTCGGCTGGGGCATCGCGTTCGTCGTCGCAAGGCGAGCACGCCGGCCGGCCGTGCAGCGGGCGCATGCCATCGAGGCGCTGCGCGCACGCGCAGTCGATCTCGTGGCGGGGCAGACCGATCTGGTGATGGCCGGCCGCATCGGCGCACAGCGCCAGGCGTTGATGAACGCCGACATGCATCTCGCAAAGGCCGACCTGGCATTGAACAAGCTCGAAGCGGCGGCCGGCTTCGCCTATGGCAGCGCGGGCACCCTGACCCTCGTCGGCGTGCTGCTTGCCGTCGGCCTGCTGGTGGGCGAGGGCGTCATCGGCGCGCCGGCGGCGGCACTGGCACTGCTGGTGGCGCTCACTGCCACCGAGCCCTTCGCGGCCTTGCGCCGCGGTGCGCTCGATGCGGGCCGCACGTGGCTGGCGGTGCGGCGTCTTGCACCGCGCATGAGCGAGGAGTCCGCCTCAACGTCAACGTCGAACGAACCCGATGCGACGCTCGCATTGCAACTGCAGCGCGTCACCGTGGTCCACGATGGCAGCCGCACACCCGTCCTGAGCGACGTGACCTTGGCCCTGAACGCAGGCGAGCGCGTCGCATTGATCGGCGCGAGCGGCGCAGGCAAGTCGACGCTGCTCGCCGCCATTGCAGGCGAAATCACGCCGCAGTCCGGCAGCAAGAACGCACAGCCCGCGTGCCTTCTGACCCAACGCACCGAACTCTTCCAGGACAGCCTGCGCGACAACCTCCGCCTCGCCGCGCCCAACGCCACTGACGCCCAACTGCATGCCGTACTGCACGCAGCAGGCCTCGAAGACGAAGTGCGCGCACTGGCCACGGGCCTCGACACCCGGCTCGGCGAAGGCGGCCTGGGCCTCTCCGGCGGCCAGTCGCGCCGCCTTGCGCTGGCCCGCCTGCTGCTGCGCCCCGTGCCCCTCTGGCTGCTCGACGAACCCACCGAAGCGCTCGACGCTGCCACCGCACACGACGTGCTGCAACGCCTCGCCCAACACGCAGGCCCACGCACCTTGCTGATCGCCACTCACCTGCGCCGCGAAGCCGCGCTCGCAGACCGCCTCGTGTGCATGCGCCAGGGCCGCATCGTCGCCGACCTGCGGCGTGGCAGCGAAGCCTTCGACGCCGCACTGCGCAGCCTGCGCCCCGACTGAACACTGACAAAGAAAAAACAGGCAACCCAAAAGGAAGAACCCCCCATGGACCTCGACATCGTCGCGCTATCGCGCCTGCAGTTCGCCGTCACGGCGCTGTACCACTTCCTGTTCGTGCCGCTGACGCTCGGGCTTTCGATCATCCTCGCCATCATGGAGACGGTCTACGTGATGACCGGCCGCGTGATCTGGCGCGACATGACGAAATTCTGGGGCGTGCTGTTCGGCATCAACTTCGCGATGGGCGTTGCCACCGGCATCGTGATGGAGTTCCAGTTCGGCATGAACTGGAGCTACTACAGCCACTACGTCGGCGACATCTTCGGCGCGCCGCTGGCCATCGAGGGGCTGATGGCCTTCTTCATGGAGGCCACCTTCGTCGGGCTGTTCTTCTTCGGCTGGGACAAGCTCTCCAAGGTGGGCCACCTGATCTCGACATGGGCTGTGGCCATCGGCTCCAACTTCTCGGCGCTGTGGATCCTCATTGCCAACGGCTGGATGCAGAACCCCGTGGGCGCGGCCTTCAACCCGCAGACCATGCGCATGGAAGTGACCGACTTCTTCGCGGTGCTGACCAACCCGGTGGCGCAGGCCAAGTTCGTGCACACCGTGTCGGCAGGCTATGTGTGCGCCGCCGTGTTCGTGCTGGGCGTGTCGGCCTGGTATGTGCTCAAGGGCCGTCACCTCGAACTGGCCAAGCGCTCGATGACGGTCGCGGCCTCGTTCGGCCTGGCCGCCGCGCTGTCGGTTGCCGTGCTCGGCGACGAGAGCGGCTATCTCTCGGGCGAGCACCAGAAGATGAAGCTGGCCGCCATCGAAGCCATGTGGGAGACGCAACCCGCGCCTGCCGCCTTCACCGTCATCGGCTTCCCCGATCAGGAGGCGCGCGAGACGCACTACGCCATTCACATCCCCGCGGTGATGGGCCTGATCGGCACGCGCTCGCTCAACACAGTGATGCCCGGCATCGACGAGCTCGTGAAGCGCGCTGAAGCCCGCATCCGAGAAGGCCTCAAGGCGTACGACGCACTGCAGAAGATCCGCGAGGCAGGCGGCACCGGCAAGGTGACGCAGGGCGTGCGCGGGGACTTCGAGGACAACGGCATCAACATGGGCTACGCGCTGCTGCTCAAGCGCTACGTGGACGATCCGCGCACAGCGACGGACGAGCAGATCACCAAGGCCGCATGGGACACCGTGCCGCAGGTGGCGCCGCTGTTCTGGCTGTTCCGCGTGATGGTGGGCATCGGCATGCTGCTGATCCTGCTGACGGGCACCTTCTTCGTGCTCTCCGCGCGCCGCAAGCTCGACAGCTACCGCTGGCTGCTGAAGCTCGCCGTGTTCGCGATCCCGCTGCCGTGGATCGCCATCGAGTCGGGCTGGCTGGTTGCTGAGTTCGGCCGCCAGCCGTGGGTGATCGAAGGCGTGCTGCCGACAGCTGTAGCTGTGTCGAACCTCGGCGTGAAGACGCTGCTGCTCACGCTCGCTGGCTTCATCGCGATCTACACCACGCTGCTCATCATCGAGATGAAGCTGATGCTCAAGGCCATCCGCAAGGGGCCTGAAGCCGAGCATGCGCCGGACGAGGGCGACACGCTCTCGCACATTCCGCCGGCCCACGCAGGCGCGGCCATTCCTTCTCCTTCCACCGGGAGCGCAGCATGATCCTCCACACACTCCTCGACTACGACACCCTGCGCATCATCTGGTGGCTGCTGATCGGCGTGCTGCTGGTGGGCTTCGCCGTGACCGACGGCTTCGACCTGGGCAGCGGCATGCTGCTGCCCTTTGCCGCGCGCAACGACATCGAACGCCGCGTCGTCATCAACAGCGTGGGCCCGGTGTGGGAAGGCAACCAGGTGTGGCTGATCCTCGGCGGCGGCGCGATCTTCGCGGCGTGGCCGCAGTTGTACGCCGTGTCTTTCTCGGGCTTCTACCTTGCGATGTTCGTGATTCTCACGGCGCTGATCCTGCGGCCCGTGGCCTTCAAGTTCCGCAGCAAGCGCGAGTCGCCGCAGTGGCGCGCGCGCTGGGACTGGGTGCTGTTCTTCAGCGGCTTCGTGCCCGCGCTGATCTGCGGCGTGGCCGTGGGCAACGTGCTGCAGGGCGTGCCGTTCCGCTTCAACGCCGACATGCACATCTTCTACGACGGCAGCTTCTTCGGCCTGCTGAATCCGTTCGCGATCCTGTGCGGTCTGGTGTCGGTGGCAATGCTCGTGATGCACGGCGCGGCATGGCTGCTGCTGAAGACTGCCGGGCCGGTGGCCGAGCGTGCACGCACCTACGGCATGGTTGCCGCCGTGCTCACCATCGCGCTGTACGCACTGGCCGGTGTGCTGCTGGCGACGAGCATCGGCGGCTACCGCATCAGCAGCGTGGTCGATGCGGTGGGGCCGTCGAATCCGATGCTGAAGACGGTCGAACTGCATGCCGGCGCGTGGACCGTCAACTACGCGGCGCACTCGTGGACGCTCGCCGCACCGGCGGCTGGCTTCGTCGGCGCGCTGGGTGCTTTGCTCGGGCTCGCGTTGCGCCGCCCGGTACTCGCGCTGCTGACCGCGGCGCTCGGCATCGCCGGCATCATCCTCAGCGTGGGAGCGTCGATGTTCCCGTTCATCCTGCCGTCGTCGATCGATCCGCGCGCCAGCCTCACGGTGTGGGACTCGTCGTCGAGCCACCTCACGCTGTTCATCATGCTGGTGGTCACGGCCTTCTTCATTCCGCTGATCGTGGCCTACACCAGCTGGGTCTATCACGTGCTGTGGGGCAAGGTCGACGAGCAGGCCATCCGCGACGAGAGCGGCCACGCCTACTGAACGAACAGAGGAGAAAAAAGATGTGGTACTTCGCCTGGATCCTCGGCCTGCCGCTGGCAGCCGCTTTCGCCGTACTCAATGCGATGTGGTACGAACTCATGGACGACGAGGCCGTGCGCAAGGCCAAGCTCGGAACGCCCGAGCCGCTGGCGGGGCAGGAGCGGCTCTAGAGGCTGCAGGCCTATTCGGCGGCCTTCTTCTTCGACGCTGCGCCGCCGGTAATGCGGTCCTTGAGCGTCAGCACCTTCGTCACGGTCGCGCCCATGCCCATGAGCTTCATGGCGGTCTCGGGCGCGAGCCGCTGCACGTCGTCGAACCACTTCATCAGCCGGTCGATCAGGTCGTGCATTTCGCGCATGCGCTCCTGCGCGTGGCGCTCGGCGTCGCTCGTGGGCGATTCGAGCAGGGCGTTGCGCAGCATCGAGAGCGTGGGCTCGATCTCGCGGCGGCGGCGCTCCTCGGCCAGCACGCGAAAGATTTCCCACACGTCCGAAGGCGCCTCGAAGTATTCGCGTCGGTCGCCCGGGTGATGCCGCAGGTGCACCAGTCGCCAGGCCTGCAGTTCCTTCAGGCCCATGCTGACGTTCGAGCGCGAGAACTCGAGCAGCTCGGCGATCTCGTCGGCGTTGAGCGCGCGCTCCGACAAAAAGATCAACGCGTAGATCTGCCCGACGGTGCGGTTGATGCCCCACTTGCTGCCCATCTCGCCGAAATGGGCGACGAACTGGCGGTTGAGGGGAGGGAGATCGGAGGAAGTTGCCATGCGCCGGATTGTCGCGTGGATGGCTGTAATTTCGGAAAGTCCTGAAAACTCAATCCGCTGGCGCGCGCCGCCGGTACGACCCCGGCGCGCCTCCCGTCCATGCCTTGAAGGCTCGCTGGAACGCCGCGCTGTCGGCAAAGCCCAGCTCCTCCGCCAGCACCGCGAGCGGCACGGTGCTGGTGTTGAGCCGCACGATGGCGAGGTCGCGTCGCAACTGGTCTTTCAGCGCCTGGAACGAGGTGCCCTCGGTCGCCAGGTGCCGCTGCAGCGTGCTGACCGACATGTGCAGCACGCTCGCCGTGGTCGCCAGGTCGGCCCATGCCGGGCGGTGCTGCTGCAGCACCGCCCGCACCCGCGCGCTCACGGCCTGCTCGGCGAGTCGGGGCAGGATCACGTTGGCCGGCGCGGCCGCCAGAAAAACCTGCATCTCCTGCGCGTCACGGTGCACCGGCGTGTCGAGCGCGCTGGCGTCGAACCACACGGCCGACAGCGGCTGGCCGAACTGCAGCGGCCCCGGGAACACCTTGGCGTAGCCGTCCGCATAGGGCGGCAGCTCGAAGCCGAAGTCGAAGCGGCGCGCCACCAGCCGGCCGCCGTGCAGCCATGCGAAGAGCCGCCAGTACACCCGCAGCATCAGCTCGTGCAGAAAGTTCTGGTGCGTGGCGGGCTGGATGTTCAGCCTCACGCCGAAGCCCGCGAGCGGGCCTTCGTGCAGCAGCACCAGCGACAGGTCGTCCTGCAGCAGGCTGAAGGTGTGGGCCACGCGGCGCAGTGCCACCTCGAAGGTGCGCGCGCCCAGCGTGGAGCGCGTCATCAGCGCAAAGCTGCCGCGGCGCAGGCGCCGGGTGAGAAAGCCCAGTGCCTCGTCGTCCATCCGGTCCATCAGCAGTGCGAACAGCGCAACGTACTGCTCGGCCGTGATGCGCGCGCCGGTCTCGTCGAGCAGGGCGGGGGCGATGCCCGCGTCTTCCAGTGCCGTGTCGATATCGAGCAGCGCCTCGCCGCCGCGCGCACGAATGCCCGACAGCATGCCGTGGACGAAGGCGATCGGAATGGTGACGGGCGGTTGCAGCATGAGTCCTGTCGATTGACGTTTTCTGCCATGCGATCGAAGCGAAGTGCAATCGCCGGGCAGCCGCCGGATTTCTACCATGCGGCTACACAAGAACGAGACGGAGACAAACCCATGTACCTCACCCAGGGCCTTCACCGGGCCGTGCAGCAGCGCCCCGATGCCATCGCCGTGCGCTTTGCCGGCCGTGCACGGAGCTTCCGCGACTTTGCCGAACGGGTCGCACGCCTGGCCGGTGCGCTGCAGCGGCTGGGCATGCGGGCGGGCGACCGCGTTGCCATGCTGTCGCTCAACTCCGACCGCTATCTTGAGTACCAGATGGCCGTGCCCTGGGGCGGCGGGGTGCTCAACCCCTGCAACATCCGCTGGTCGGCTGCCGAGATTCTTTACTCGCTGGAAGACTCGGGCTCCAGCATCCTGCTGGTCGACGAGACCTTCCGGCCGGTGGTCGAGCAGATGCGTGGCCAGTCGAAGAGCCTGCGCGAAGTCGTCTACTGCGGCGACGGCCCGGTGCCGCCCGGCATGCACAGCTACGAAGGCCTGATCGACGCCGCCCAGCCGGTGCCTGATGCCGTGCGCCGTGGCGAAGACCTGGCCGGCATCTTCTACACCGGCGGTACCACCGGTTTCCCCAAGGGCGTGATGCTGAGCCACACCAACATCTGCAGCTCGGCGCTCGCGGCGCAGGCAGAAGGGCTGGCCCCGGCGGGCGGCTGCTACCTGCATGCCGCGCCGATGTTCCACCTGGCTGACATGGGCCTGGCCACGCCGCACTGGTTTGCGGGCAACACGCACGCGATCATTCCGATGTTCACGCCCGAGGGCGTGCTCAACGCCATCGAGCGCGACCACGTCACCAGCCTGCTGCTGGTGCCCACCATGATCCAGATGCTGGTGGACCACCCCGCCATGCGGGAGCCGCGCGACCTGAGCAGCCTGAAGAACATCACCTACGGTGCCTCGCCAATCTCCGAAGCCGTGCTGAACCGCGCGATGGAGGCCTTTCCGGGTGTCGGGTTCGTGCAGGCCTATGGCATGACCGAGCTGTCGCCCATCGCCACGCTCAACCCCGCGTACTTCCACACGGCCGAAGGCCGCAAGCACGGCAAGCTGCGCTCGGCGGGCCGCGCCGCTGTGTGCATGGAAGTGCGCGTGGTCGATGCCGACGACAAGGAGGTGCCGCGCGGCACCGTCGGCGAAGTGGCCGTGCGCGGCCCCAACGCGATGCAGGGCTACTGGAACAAGCCCGAGCAGACGGCCGCCGCGCTGCGCGACGGCTGGATGCACACCGGCGACGGCGCCTACATGGACGACGACGGCTTCATCTTCGTGGTCGACCGGCTGAAGGACATGATCATCAGCGGCGGCGAGAACGTCTATTCGGCCGAGGTAGAGAACGCCATCAACCAGCATCCCGCGGTGGCAGCCTGCGCTGTCATCGGCATTCCGAGCGAGGAGTGGGGCGAGGCCGTGCATGCCGCGCTGGTGCTCAAGCCGGGGCAGGCAATCAAGCCCGAGGAGCTGATCGCGCACTGCAAGACGCTGATTGCCAACTACAAGTGCCCGCGCAGCGTGGCCATCCTCGACGCGCTGCCGCTGTCGGGCGCCGGCAAGGTGCTGAAGACAAAGCTGCGCGAACCCTTTTGGCAAGACCGCCAGCGAGGCGTAGCCTGAGCCTGTCTGTTTTCTTATTCGAACCTCCAAGGAGCCTCTCATGAGTCAAGACGTCTATGTCGTCGGGGTCGGCATGATCCCGTTCACCAAGCCGGGCGCGAACCAGCCCTATCCGCAGATGGCCGCCCATGCCACGAATGCGGCGCTGAAAGACGCCGGCATCGGCTACGAGCTGGTGCAGCAGGCCTACGTGGGCTACGTGTACGGCGACTCCACCGCCGGGCAGCGCGCGCTGTATGAAGTGGGCATGACGGGCATTCCGGTCGTCAACGTCAACAACAACTGCTCCACCGGCTCGACCGCGCTGTTCCTCGCGCGCCAGGCCGTGGCCAGCGGCGCCGCCGACTGCGTGCTGGCGCTCGGCTTCGAGCACATGAGCCCCGGCGCGCTCGGCGCGGTGTTCAACGACCGGCCCAGCCCCTTCGACCATTTCGAAAGCATCACCGACGAGCTGGTCGGCAACGAGCAGGTGCCGCTCGCGCTACGCTACTTCGGCGGTGCAGGGCTCGCGCACATGCAGCAGTACGGCACGCAGATGTCGACCTTCGCGAAGATCCGCGCCAAGGCCAGCCGCCACGCGTCGAACAATCCGGTGGCGCTGTTCCGCACCGTCGTCACCGAAGATGAAGTGATGGCCGCGCCCGTCATGTGGCCCGGCGTGATGACGCGGCTGATGGCCTGCCCGCCCACCTGCGGCGCAGCCGCGGCCATCGTGTGCTCGGCCCGCTTTGCCGAACGCCACGGGCTGGACCGCAGCGTGCGCATCAAGGCGCAGGCCATGACCACCGATCGGCCCATCACCTTCGAGAGCCGCGACATGCGCGAGGTGGTCGGCTTCAGCATGGCGCAGGAGGCCGCGCAGAAGGTGTACGACGCGGCCGGCGTCGGCCCGCAGGATGTCGACGTGGTCGAGCTGCACGACTGCTTCGCGCACAACGAACTCATCAGCTACGAGGCGCTGGGCCTGTGCCCGGTGGGCGGCGCCGAGAAGTTCGTGGTCGATGGCGACAACACCTATGGCGGCAAGGTGGTGACCAATCCGTCGGGCGGGCTGCTGTCGAAGGGGCATCCGCTCGGGGCCACGGGGCTGGCGCAATGCACGGAGCTGGTCCAGCAGCTTCGGGGCACAGCCGACAAACGGCAGGTCGAGGGTGCGCGGATGGCACTGCAGCACAACCTCGGGCTGGGCGGCGCCTGCGTGGTGACGCTCTACGAGCGCGTCTGAGAAAGGCCACCCGATGATCGACAAGAAATGGATCGGCCACGAGCTGCCGCCTTCGGTGCTGCCCATCGAGCGCAGCCGCCTGCAATTCTTCGCCAAGGCCATCGGCGAGACCGACCCCGTCTACACCGATGCCGCCGCCGCGCGTGACGCCGGCTACCCCGACCTGCCCGCACCGCCGACCTTCCTGTTCGCGGCCGAGCTCGACTCGGGTGCGTCCGACAGATTGCTGGCCGACCTGCAGATTCCGCTGTCGAAGCTGCTGCACGGCGAGCAGGGCTTCAGCTATCACCGGCCGGCCTGCGTGGGCGACACGGTGACGGTGCGCTCCACCATCACCGACATCTACGACAAGAAGAACGGTGCGCTCGAATTCGTCATCAAGACATCGCGCGCCACCAACCAGCGCGACGAACTGGTGGCCGAGCTGCGCACGGTGATCGTCTGCCGTCATTGAAGGAACCCGCACCGATGAATGCCCTGACCTACGACGCCGTGAACATCGGCGACGAGCTGCCCTCGCTGCAGCTGCCGCCTGTGAACCGCACCACGCTCGCGCTGTTCGCCGGCGCCTCGGGGGACCACAACCCCATTCACATCGACACCGATTTCGCGCGCAAGGCCGGCATGCCCGACGTGTTCGCGCAGGGCATGCTGGGAATGGCCTGGCTCGGGCGCCTGCTCACGCAGTGGGCGCCGCAATCGCAGCTTCGGCGCTTCGACGTGCGCTTCCAGGGCATCACGCACCTGGGGCATGCGGTGCAGTGCAGCGGGCGCGTGGTCGAGAAGCTCGAGCACAACGGCGAGCGCTGCGTGCGCGTCGAGGTGCTCAGCGCCAACCAGTATGGGCAGACGCGCATCGCGGGCGAAGCGCTCGTCGCGCTGCGCTGAGATCAACCGAAGAAAGAATAGAGACATGACACTCAAGCTCGGCGGCAAGGTCGCCCTCATCACAGGTTCGGGTCGTGGCATCGGCCGGGCCATCGCGCTCAAGCTCGCATCCGAAGGTGCGCGTATCGTCGTCAACGACCTCGATGCCGGGCCGGCTGAAGAGACCGTACAGGCCATCCGTGCTGCCGGCGGAGAAGCGGTGGCCTGCGTCGGCAGCGTGGCCGCACCGGACTTTGCCGAGCGCTTCGTCGGCACGGCGGTGAACGAATTCAAGGGCCTCGACATCATCGTCAACAACGCCGGCTACACCTGGGACAGCGTGGTGCAGAAGATGACCGACGAGCAGTGGTACGCCATGATCGACGTGCACCTCACGGCACCGTTCCGCATCCTGCGCGCGGCGCAGCCGGTGATCCGCGCGCTGTCGAAGTCCGAGACCGAGGCGGGCCAGCGCGTTGTGCGCAAGGTGGTCAACATCTCGTCGGTGGCGGGGCTGTTCGGCAACGCGGGGCAGGCCAACTATTCGGCGGCCAAGGCCGGCATCGTCGGCATGACGCAGACGCTGGCCAAGGAGTGGGGCCGCATGAACGTCACCGTCAACTGCGTGGCCTTCGGCTTCATCCAGACGCGGCTGACCGCGAGCACCGCCGAAGCCACCACTGCGAACATCGAGGGCCGCGAGATCAAGGTGGGCATCAACCCGGGGCTGCTGGCGATGATGGAGCAGTCCATTCCGCTGGGACGCGGCGGCACGCCCGAAGAAGCCGCAGGCGCGGTGTACCTGCTGTGCGCGCCCGAGTCGGACTACGTGAGCGGGCAGACGCTGATGTGCACCGGCGGGCTCACGGGGGTCTGAGCATGAACATCAGCGAAGGCATTGCCTGGGGCGTGGAGGAGGGCGTCGGACGCATCGTGCTGAAGCGGCCCGAGCGCGCGAATTCCCTTGGCTTGGTGAACGGGCGCGCGCTGGTACGGGCCATCGACGAAGTGCTGGCGCAGAAGCCGCGCGTCATCCTGCTGACCGGCGAGGGCAGGGTGTTCTGCGCCGGCGGCGCCATCGATGAATTCGTGGCGGCCGGCGAAGCGCTGCCCGAGCTGGTGAGCGAGATGCTGGACAGCCTGCACCCGGCATTGCTGCGCCTGTCGAACAACCCGGCGCCGCTGGTCGTGGCGGTGAACGGAGCGGTGGGCGGCGCCGGCGTGGGGCTCGCGCTGTGCGGCGACTTCGTGCTCGCCGCCGAATCGATGAAGCTGCGCACGGGCTACGCGGCCATCGGGCTGTCGCCGGATGCGGGCGCCTCGTACTTCCTCGCGCGCCGCGTGGGGCCGGTGCGTGCGCAGCAATTGCTGATGCTGAGCGATGCCGTCGACAGCCAGCGCTGCCTGGCGTGGGGCGCCGTCGATGCGCTCTACGCGGATGCCGAACTCGCAGCCGCCGCCGAAGCACTCGTCACGCGGCTCGCCCATGGCGCGAGCGGGTCGTTCGCGGCCATCAAGACCCTGTGCGCCGGTGTGCCGGGCCGGGCTTTCGATGAGCATCTGGCGCTGGAGCAGAAGCTGCTGCGCGAACGTGCCGGCAGCGCCGATGCGCGAGAGGGCGTGGCGGCGTTCGTAGCCAAGCGCGCGCCGCGCTTCACCGGTCGCTGAGGCACGGCGCCTGCATCGCATTCGCCGCGCCATGCGGATGGGATGCGTGCAAGAATCTCCGCGGCGCTTTCGCTTTGCGCCCAGCCCACGGAGTTTCTTCTTGAGTCTTGTCTCCACGACCTCGCTTCGGTACTTCGCCGAAGTCGTTCGCACCGGTTCGATCAGGGCGGCTTCCGAGAACCTGTACGTCGCGGCATCCGCCATCAGCAGGCAACTCGCCATGCTCGAGGACTCGCTGGGCGCACCTTTGCTGGAGCGGCGCCAGGGGCGCGGCAAGGTCAAGCTCACGGCGGCCGGCGAGATCTTGATGCGGTATCACAAGAACGTCGTCAAGGAGTCCGGGCGGCTGCATTCCGAGATCGAGGCGCTGCAGGGCCTCAAGCGGGGCCACGTCAATTTCGGCATGCCCGAATCGTTGACGCGCGACTTCATGCCGCAGTTCTTCTCCGGCTTTGCCAAGCGTTACCCGGGCATCTCGTTCAGCGTGAAGGTCAGCGGCAGTCCCACGCTGGCGGAGATGCTGCTCGAAGACGACCTCGACGCCTGCTTCACCTTCGGGGACATCGCGTTCCAGGATCTTTCGATGGTCTATACGCGGTTGCTGCCGCTCTATGTGCTGGTGCCCACCGGGCATCCGCTCGAGGGCTACAAGTCGCTGCGGCTTTCGGATTGCGCCGAGTACAGCCTGTCGTCGCTCGACTCGTCGCTGTGGGCCAAGCAGCAGTACGACGAGATGCTCGCGAAGGCGAAGATCCGGCCGCGCATCGCGCTGGAGACCAACTCTTACGAACTCATGCGCAACGTGGCGGCAGAGGGCATGTGCCTCACGTTCACGACCACGCCGCTGGAAGACCCGTTCGGGCGTCCCAGGGCCGGCTCCTATGTGCCGCTGAAAGACCCGCGCGCCAGGCCGCAGCGCCTGGCGCTGTGCGTGCACAAGGGCCGCAGCCTGCCGATACCGGTGGCTGCATTTCTCTCGGAACTCACGGTTGCGCTGGAAGAGGCGGAGCAGCGTGCCGAACAGGGCCGCCCCGCCGCTTGAGGCCCTGAAGCCTTACCCCGCGGCCAACTCCGCAGGCGTCTTGTACTTCTGCACGGCCGCGAACCGTCGCACCAGGTAGTCGCCCGACTTGATGGGCGCATGGCTGGGCTCGCCTTCGCCGGGCGCGAACTCGGGCAGGCAGGCCACGGGCGTGTCGTAGTCGAGGTTGAAGAATGTGGGGATCGAGTAGCGCTCCTTGCCCGTGCGGTTCGCGACGCGGTGCCTGTTGGACACGTAGACGTCGTTGGTCCACACCTTCACCAGGTCGCCCAGGTTGATGACCAGCGTTCCCTCGACGTAGGGCGCGGCCACCCATTCCCCACCGCGTGTGCACAGTTCGAGGCCGCCGATAGGGTCTTGCGCCAGCACGGTCAGCATGCCGTAGTCGGTGTGCGCGGCGGCACCGAGTTCGAGGTTGGTGAACGACTCCTGCGGCGGGTAGTGAAAGAGCCGCGACTGCACCATCGGCTTGGTGGCGTACTGCAGGAAGAAGCCTTCATCCTTGCCGACGGCCGAGGCGAAGATCTTCAGCAGGTTGCGGCCGAGTTCGATGGTGGCGTTGAAGTACGCCATGGCCGCGGGCTCGAGCCAGGGCTTGTCCGCAGGCCAGCGATTGGGGCCGTGCAGCGGCCGCCCGTTCGCAACGTCGGGGTCCGTCAGCGGCAGGTCCATGCCGAGTTCGTAGCTCTCCTTCAGGTCCGGCTTGTGGCCCGGATGCTGCGTGACGCCCATGGGCATGAAGCCGCGTCGGAAGCGCTCGTCGATCTGGTCCTTCATGCGCTCCTCCATCGGCAGCGACATGTAGCGGCGGGTGGCGTCGAACACGGTGTCGATCACGGCCTGCGGCACCCCGTGGTTCCTGACGTAGAAGAAACCGGTGTTGGTGCATGCGGCCTTGAACTGCTCGACCACCAGCCCGATCGGGCCGCCGGCCAGCCACGGGCCCAGGTCGAGAATCGGCATTTCCTGCGCGGAGGCCCTGCGGGGTGCCTCGAGCTTCTGTTCGTCTTGGATCATTGCGTTGCTCCTTTGTAGGGGTTGTGTTGTTGCTTCATGTGCCGCGAGACAGGTCGGTGAACGCGTCCGCCCAGAACACCACGCGCCGCGCAATCGCCTTCATCAGGCCGTGCAGCACGATGCCGATGGCCGAGAGAACGATGAGGATCGCGAACATGCCCGCCGCGTCCATCGAGAAGTTGCGCTGCAGGATGAGATAGCCCAGCCCGGCCTGGGCGCCAACGAACTCGCCCACGATCGCGCCGATCACGGCCAGCACGATGCCGATGTCCAGCCCGGCGAACACATAAGGCAGCGCGTGCGGCAGCCGGACCATGCGGAACACATGCCAGGAAGACGCCGTGAATGCGCGCATCAGGTCGATCTGATCCCTGGGCGCCGAGCGAAGCCCCACGATCGTGTTGGCGAGCACCGGAAAGAACACGATGGTCGCTGTGATCACGACCTTCGACGTTGTGTCGAAGCCGAACCACAGCACGAACAGCGGCGCCACGGCCACCTTGGGCACGGTCTGGAACGCGACGACGTACGGGTAGAGCACCAGTTCGAGCAGCGCGCTCTGGCCGATCAGCGCGCCGAGCAGAAAACCCGCGAACGCGCCGAGCGCGAAGCCCGCAAGAATCTCGTAGAGCGTCACCCACAGGTGCGGCCACACCTCGCCTGACTGGAAGACGTCATAGATGGAGCGGGCCACGCCCGCGGGCCCCGGGAAGATCAGGTGCGAGATGCCCAGCGCGCTCACCACGAGCTGCCATGCGGCAATCACGGCCACGAAGACGGCCGCGATCAGCGCCTTGCGCCGCGAGGGGGTGAGCCACGGCGCGGGCGGCTCGAAGTCGATGTTCTCGGTGTTCGCGGTGCTCATCCGTCGAGCCCTCCACTGGCGTTCAGGTTGGTCCGGATGTCGCGGACATGGCTGCCGAATCTCTCGGTGTTGATGAGCTCCAGCGTGCGGGCGGCGGGCAGGTCGACGTCGATGACCTTCGTGACGCGCCCGGGCCGCGGCGACATGACGATCACGCGGTCGCCGAGGAACACGGCTTCCGGAATGCTGTGCGTCACGAGCATGATCGTGGCGCCGGTGCGTTCGCGCAGCTTCAGCAGCTCGACGTTCATGGTCTCGCGCGTCATGGCATCGAGCGCGCCGAAGGGCTCGTCCATCAGCAGCAGCATCGGGTCGTTGACCAGCGCCCGCGCAATGCCCACGCGCTGCTGCATCCCGCCGGAAAGTTCGCCGGGGTACTTGGTCTCGAAGCCGGCCAGCCCCACCAGATGCAGGTAGTGGAGGGCGCGTTCGCGCGCGACCTTGGGGTCGCGCCCCTGGATCTGCGCGGGCACCAGCACGTTGTCGAGGATGTTGCGCCACGGCAGAAGCACGGGCGCCTGGAACACCACGCCCACATCGCGGCTCGGCCCGGTGTGGCGCCGCCCGCCGAGTTCGACCGTGCCGCGGCTCGCACGCTCGAGGCCGGCCAGGATGCGCAGCAAGGTGCTCTTGCCGCAGCCGCTCGGGCCGACCACGGTGACGAATTCGCCGCGTTCGACGCTGAAGCTCACGTCGTGCAGCGCGACCACATCCGCGCCGTCCTTCGATCGGAATGTCTTGTACAGGCCTTCGAAGCGGAACGCCGGTACGGCGCCCGATGCTTCCTGCAGCGTCGTCCGTCTCGGCGGAAATTGAACGATTGCGTTCATGCCGGTGCCTGCTCCGCGCCGTGGGCCACCCATGCATCGATGGCGCGAAGCGCGGCGCTGCGTTGCAGCGGCGTGATGAAGGCGGCCTCGAAGCTGTTGCGCGCCAAGCTCACCATGTCGTCGCGCCCGAGGCCGAGCGCCTGTTGGCACGCAAGGTAGTTGTCGTTGACGTAGCCGCCGAAGTAGGAGGGGTCGTCCGAGTTGACGGTCACGCACAGGCCTGCGTCCATGAGCCTGCGCAGCGGGTGCGCGGCCATCGAAGGCACCAGCTGCAGCTTGAGGTTGGACAGCGGGCACACCGTGAGCGGAATGCGCTGCTGCGCGAGTTGCGCGACGAGCGCGGGGTCGTCGAGACAGGCGTTGCCATGGTCCAGGCGCTGCACCTGCAGCAGTTCGACCGCTTCGCGCACATAGGCGGCCGGGCCTTCCTCGCCCGCATGCGCCACCACCTTGAAGCCGCGTTCGCGGCAGCGGCGGAAGAACTCGGCGAACTTCGAGGGCGGGTTGCCCACCTCCGCACCGCCGAGGCCGAAGCCCAGCAGCCGGTCGTACCAGGGGCGCAGGTCGTCGAGAAGGGTGAGCGCCTCGTCTTCGCTGCGGTGGCGCTGCACGACGACGATCAGGCCCGAGCTGATGCGGTCTTCGGCCTGCGCGGCTTCCATGGCGCCGAGCACGCCTTCCATCACCACGGCCAGCGGCACTGCGCGGCTGGTGTGGCCTTGCACGCCCAGGAACATTTCCGCATGCAGCACGCGATCGGCATGCGCGCGGCGCAGGTAGTCGCGCGTCACGTCGTGGAAGTCCTGCGGCTGGACGAGCACACGGCAGCCGTCGTAGTACAGGTTCAGAAAGTCCTGCAGGTCGGTGAAGCGGTAGGCGGCGCGCAGCTCTTCTTCCGTCTGCCAGCGGATGGCCACGCCGTTGCGCCGGGCCAGCCGCAGGAAAAGCTCGGGCTCGATCGAGCCTTCGATGTGCATGTGCAGTTCGGCCTTGGGCAGGCCCGCGACGAATTGTTCGGGCGTCACGTCACAGCCCCTTGCAGGCCTTGGCGGCCTCGATGACGGCGTTGCGGTCGAAGCGGTTGATGGCCTCGACGAAGCCGGGCTTCAGGTAGAGCATCGACTCGGGCGGCAGCGTGCGCTTGATCAGGCCGTCCTTGAGCATCGCGTCCTGCATTCGGCCGTAGGCGGCCGGGCTCATCGAGCCGATCAGCTTGCCGCCGTTCATGGTCTGTGCGTCGGCCATCGTCTGGAGTTGCGTCTGCAGGAGCGCAAGGTCCCACTTGGCGAGCGTGGCCTCGTCAGCACCCGTGGGCTTGGCGCCGGGAAAGTGCTTCCAGTGGATCTGGCGGGCGCACTCGGGATCGGTCTGTGCGAACAGCGTCGCCTTGGCCGCGCCGCGCGCGATGGCCTCGACCATGGCCGGGTCGGCGTCGATGGTCTTCTGCATCGCGGCGAAGGTGAAGTCGGGCAGCGAGCGCCACGTCGGATCGAACAATATGCGCATGTTCGCGCCCGCGTTCTGGAAGCCGGTGAGCGCGGAGCCCCAGAACATCAGCGCCTGCACGCGGCCAGCGCGCATCGCCTCCAGCGCCGGCGCGCCGGCACCGGTGGCAATGATCTGCACGTCGGTGTCGGGGTTGACGCCGTTGGCGCGCAGGTAGCCCTTGAGCAGCGGCATGCCACCCGTGCCCAGGCTGAAGATGCCGATCTTCTTGCCCTTGAGGTCCGCCACCGTCTTCACGGGGCTGTCCTGCGGCACGCCCACGCCCCAGTCGATCACGCCGGTGCCCATGAGCCCGCGCACGGCGACGTTGTTCTCGGTGTTGGCCTGGATCAGCCCGGTGGAGTTGATCTGCGCGAAATCGACGCCGCCGGCCACCATCTGCTGGATGCCCTGCAGCGAGCCTCCGGTGGTGACGATCTTCACGTCGTAGCCTTCGTCCTTCCAGTAGCCCAGCGCGATGGGCAGCGTCAGCCAGGGGTAGGTGACGTTGACGACCTGCGTGCCCAGCGCGATGGTCACGGGCTTCAGCGGCTTGTTCTGGGCCTGCGCCACGGTGGCAGACAGCAGGAGGACCAGGGCGGCGAGCGCGGCCGCAGCCCGTGCGGCAAAGCGGGCAGGGCGGGCGAAGGCGAGTTTCAGGTGGGGGGGCATGAACGATCCTGTGTTGGTCGGATCGTTGCGAGATTAGCCCTGGGAACCAATCGCTGTGGATCAATATTCCGTCAGCATTGTTCTGATTTTTCGCACATTGAATCGCCCGGTTCGCGTGCTGTTCCGGTGCGGCGTGCAGCGCCTCGTGCGGAGGCTCGTCCGCACGGGGCTGCTGTTTGCTAGTTGCTGTTGCGCTTGAACAGCTTCGCGATGCCCCAGAGCGCCGCGCCGCCCGCCACCACGGCCAGCTTGGCGAATTTGGCCAGGAAGGCCAGGGCGATGGCGAAGAGGCCCAGCTTCTTCACTGCCACGCCTGCCACCAGTGCGGCCAGGCCATAGGCGGCGACCTTGTCGGTCGAGGAGTTGAAGTCTGCGTACTTCTTGCCGTCGTCGTACTGGATCGCGCCGAGCAGCTTGCTCGCGTCGGGCTTGTACTTGTCGAGGTCCTTCGCGTTGGTGATGAGGTTCAGGCTCAGGTAGCCCTCGCGGCCCAGCGCGTAGGTGTTGTAGTTGACGCCCTGGTTGCCGTCGGTGCTGCCCTTGCGCTGGGACAGGGCCGACCACACGAGGCGGTGCGACGCAGCCTCGTACTGCGGCTTCTGCGCCCAGCCCGTGACCTCGATGGCGGGAATGCCGCGCTTGGCGCGCTCCTCGTTGGCGGCCTCGGTGCCCTCCTTCAGGCTCTTGAGCAGGTCGTCGGCGTTCCAGTCCTTCGCGTCGTCGTCCTTGATGTAGCCCTCCTTGACGAACTTCACGACGGCCATCCAGTCGGCGTCGTCGGCGGGGAAGACTACGCCGACAAAGGTGTCGTCGGTGCGGTTGCCCATGCTGCGCATCAACTGCGCGGCCGCGGGCGTCGGCACCCACACGTAGCCGGCAGGCAGCTGCAGGTGGGCCTGGTCGCGCAGCACGATGTCGGCGGGGCCGGCTTTCTGCACGGCCTTGGCGGCCTTGAATGCGGCGTCCTGTTCGGCTTCCAGTGAACTGGCGGTCGAAGCGGGGGCAGTGGTGGACGGGGTGGTTGGCGATGCGGCGTGAGCGGTGTTGTGCGCCACGAAAGCGGCGCACGCGAGCAGCACGCCGGCCGTCAGGCGGGCGGTTTGAATACGCAAGTTCTCTCTCCTCGGTTGTTGTCTGTTTGGCGAGCCGGGAGAGTTTAAGAGTTCAGGTATCGCTCCATTCATACGTCTGCTCGAGATGCCGGCGCTGGGTGGTGCTGTGCTCGATCAAGTGCAGGGCCATACAAGCAGGGCCATACAAGACGTATATAATTCATATACGTTTCATATAGAGGTCGCCGATGGGCATCGTAAAAATTTCGGACTTGATGCACGAGAACCTGCGAGTGGCGGGGAACGCTCTCAGCAGGTCCATCAATGCACAGGCAGAGCACTGGATGCGGGTCGGCATGCTGACAGAGATGCACCCGGAGCTGGACTACCGGGAAATCTGCCAACTGTTGATACAGGCTGACCTCGCGGGGGGGCTGGACATCGCCGCGGCTGTCACGATTCAACCCGGCAAGCCCCGCGCGTCCTCGAGCGGAAAACACTGATGGCTCACGGCGTTCCCATCAAGTCCGCCGAGGAGCTTGAAATGTCACGGCGTGCCGGCAGGCTTGCCGCAGAGGTTCTAGCCATGATCGAGCCCCACGTCGTGCCGGGGGTGAGCACGGAGACGCTCGACCGGATCTGCCACGACCACATCGTGAATGTCCAGGGCGCCATTCCAGCGAACGTGGGGTATCAGGGGTATCCGAAGACCGTTCTCACTTCCGTCAACCAGGTGGTTTGCCACGGCATCCCCTCGGCCGACAAGATTCTGAAGAAGGGAGACATCGTCAACATCGATGTCGCCGTCATCAAGGACGGCTGGTTTGGCGACACGAGTCGCATGTACTTCGTCGGAGCTCCCAGTGTGTTGGCTCGGCGCCTTGTGGAGACGACGTACGAAGCAATGCTGGCCGGAATCCGGCAGGTCAAGCCCGGAGCGACTCTGGGCGATGTTGGCCATGCCATCCAGTCGGTTGCCCACCGGGAGCAATTCAGCGTGGTGCGCGAATACTGCGGGCACGGCATCGGCCAGATCTACCACGATGAGCCGCAGGTGCTGCACTATGGGCAGCGCGGGGGAGGGCTCAGGCTGGAGCCGGGGATGGTTTTCACCATCGAACCGATGCTCAACGCAGGCAAGCGCGAAACCAGGCAATTGCCTGACGGATGGACAGTTGTGACAAAGGACCGGTCTCTGTCCGCCCAGTGGGAGCACATGGTGGCTGTAACGTCCGAAGGCTATGAGGTGCTTACGCCCTGGCCTGGAGGCACAGGCGCCTACGCACCGGTTTGATGCTGAGCCTGGGCGAAAAAACGCTTCACTTTTCGTGTCGCCCGACAGTTGTTGAAATTCATGGCGCCGGCGGGTACCGCCACCAGATCGCCGAGGCCAATCACTACAGCTTTACCGACGTACCGCTGTACCTGTCGCGCCCGGCGACGTTGCCGCGGCGGCGAGACGGCATCCGGGGGTGAGTGGCGGAGTGTCGAGCCGGGAGAGTTCAAGAGCTCAGGTATCGCTCCATTTGCGAAGCAGGTTGTGATACGTGCCCACCAGCGTGCGGCGCGCCGATTCGTCGGCGCCGCTCTGGTTGAGGCGCTGGATCGCGTTGTCCATGTCGAACAGCAATGCGCGGTCGCCTGCGTCGCGCACGAGGCTCTGCACCCAGAAGAAGCACGCGAGCCGCACGCCGCGCGTGATGGGCGTGACCTGGTGCAGGCTGGTGGCGGGGTAGAGCACCATGTCGCCGGCCGCGAGCTTCACTGTCTGCATGCCGTGCGTGTCTTCCATCTGAAGCTCGCCGCCGTCGTAGCTGTCGGCATCCGACAGGAAGAGCGTGGCCGACAGGTCGGTGCGCAGCTTGCGGCCGGTGCGCGGGTCGATGCGCACGCCGCCGTCCACGTGCAGGCCGAAGCGCATGCCTTCGCTGTAGCGGTTGAACATCGGCGGGTACAGCAGGTTGGGCAGCGCCGCGCTGATGAAGGTCGGATGGCGTTCGAGTGCGCTCGCCACGATGGCCTGGCATTCGTGCGCCACCGCCGAGCCTTCGTCGATCTGCTGGTTGAACTTGACCGGCGCGCCCTGGTGGCCCGCGGTGACGCGGCCGTCGACCCAGGCGTCGCCGGCCGCATCGAGGCGCGCGCGAACTGCCGCGAGCGCTTCGCGGTCGAGGACGCCGGGAATGCAGACCAGCATGTTGTGTCGAATGCTCCTGGGGAAACTCAGAGCCGGTAGGTGAGCGACAGCGTGGCGGCGCGGCCCGAGCCCGGCACCGCACGGCCGCCGTCCGATGGGATCAGCGCGTCGTAGTAATGGCGATTGGCCAGGTTGAACAGGTTCAGCCGGATGTCGTACTTGGGCTGATGGTAAGCCACCATCGCGTCCAGCCGCGCATAGCCGCCGACCTGCACGAGGTCGGTGTTGTTGGCGAAGCGCCTGGCGCTGTAGGTGGTGCCGCCGCCGATCTCCCACTCGGGCGTGATCGCGTAGGTGGCCCACAGGCTGGCCGCGTCCTTCGGCGTGTTGGCGGGCACCTTGCCGAGCGTGCCGGGCGCGATGCCGTCGATGATGGTCGCGTCCAGGTGCGTGTAGGCGCCGAACAGCTGCAGCTTGTCGGTCACGCGGCCCGCGACGCCGGCACGTGCGCCGTTCACGCGTATCGTGCCGGTCGCGCTGTAGGTGCCGTCGCTGTTCTGCGAGCGCGCATTGGTCTGCGTGATCTGGAACGCGGCGGCTGTCAGCGAGAGGTTGCCGTCGTTCAAGTCCCACTTGCCGCCGACTTCATAGGCCTTGTTCTTCTGCGGTGGCAGCGGCTGCGTGCTGCCCGTGGTGGCCACCAGCTGCTCGAGCGAGGGGTTGAACGAGGTGCTGTACGACACGTAGTACGACTGCTCGGGCGTCGGCTGCCAGATGGCGCCGGCGCGCACGCTGGTGAAGTCGACGGTCTGGCTTTCGGAGGCGAGCGTGGTCGCGGTCGGAATGCTGTTGTAGATGCTCGCGCGGTAGTGGTCTTGCCGCACTCCGGCCACCAGCTTCCACTGCGGGCTCAGCTCGATGGTGTCGTTCACGTAGCCCGCGACGGTCGTCGCGCTGGCGGTGGCCAGGTTGCCGGGCAGCGAGGGCGCGGTGCTCGGCGTGTTGCCCTGGTACGGCGCGAGCAGCGGCGAGCAGGTGGCATAGCCACTGGTGCCGCCAGCCGGGTTCAGCGCCACGCCCGCGCAGGTGCCGTTGCGGTAGTAGGCCTGGTTGTCGTAGGTGTCGTGGCCCAGCTCCAGGCCGGCGAGCAGCGTGTGCTTGATCGAGCCGGTGGTGAACTTGGTGTTGAGCTCGGTCAGGTTGAACAGCGACTTGTCGTGGATCGTGCGGTCATGGCTTTGCTGGCGCACCCACAGGCTGCTCAGCGGCAGCGACGAGAACGCGGCGGCCGGCACGGCCGTGGTGCCGGTGGAGAAGGGCGTGAACACGCCCTTGGCCGACAGCGTGCCGATGCTCTGCGGCGCGGTTTCGCGCGCATCGGTGGTCACGTCGTTGTACTGCGTCTGGTTGCGGATCGAGGTGTCGGGCGTGAGCTTGTGCTGCACCACCGCGCTGAAGGCCTGGATGTCGGAGATCGTGCGGTCGTCGCTGAAGCCGTAGGCCGTGTCGCGGTCGACCTTCACGGGGTGGCCGTTGAGCGGCGGCACGCCGTAGTCGGGCTGGTCGCGGTTGTGCTGCACCAGCGCCGAGAGAGTGACCTGCGTCGGCGTGTTGATGCCGAACTTCAGCGAGGCGTCGAGGCCGAAGTCTTTCAGCTTGGTCTGCTCGCGCGTGCTGGCGTCGCCCTGCTGGCCCATGGCCGCGATGCGGAAGGCCGAGGTGTCGGACAGCGGGCGGTTGATGTCGATGGTCGAGCGCACGAGCCCCGTGGTGCTCGCCGACACCGAGACCTCGCCCGCGGGCGTGAGCGACGGTTTCTTCGTGACCTGGTTGATCACGCCACCGGTGGAGCCGCGGCCGAACAGCATCGACGACGGGCCCATCAGCACCTCGACCGATTCGAGCGCGAAGGTGTCGCGGTAGTACTGGGCGCGGTCGCGCGCGCCGTCCAGGTAGATGTCGGTGCGCGCCGAGAAGCCGTTGAGGTTGATGTTGGTGCCGATCTGCCCGCCCTCGGCACCGCCGATGGTCAGGCCCGGCACGTTGCGCAGCGCGCTTGCGAGCGAGGTCGCTCCCTGGGACTGCATCACGGCCTGGTTGATGACGGTGACGGATTGCGGCGCATCGCGCAGGTCGGCCGGCAGGCGGTTCAGCGAAGACGGGTTGGCGCCGAAGCCGGTCTTGTCCTGTGCGCCCTGAACCTGCACTTCGCGCAGCGTGGCGGGGACGGAGGTGCCGGGGGCAGGCGCAGGCGCAGCGGAGGGCGAGGAAGCCGCGGGCTGCGCGGCTTGCTGGGCGAATGCGGTGGGGAGGGACGAAGCACACAGGCCGATCAGGGCGAGTGCGATGGGCGTGCGGCGACGCATCGGGCGAGTGGAGCGGGTCATCGTGAGTGCCTTGGAGACGATGCAAACGAAAGCAGCATCGGCCGGCATTCTGGCTGCGAATGACTCTTGTTTGAAGCATTCCTCGCCGGGTGTTTGGCCGAGGAGACAGCCTCCTGTCTTTACGTGCGAGGTCAGGTGGAAGGCAGGTTTCTTCAGTAGGCCTGCCGCCTGCGCTGACCTACTTCCAGGGCGTAGGCGCCGGAATCTCGCACACCGGCTCCACGTCGATGCTCTTGAAGTCCGCCGGCGAGACGATTTCCAGGTACTCCATGTCGGGCGAATAGTCGAACAGGAAGTGCCGGATGCCCGGGCGCTGGTGCACAACGTCGCCGGCCTCGACCAGCGTTTCCTTGTCTTCGTACATGAAGCGGGCCCAGCCCTTGACCATGATCACGATCTGGAAGTCCGCCTCGTGGCGGTGCCAGCCGGTGCCCGTTTCCGGTGCCATGTTGGCCTTGACCAGATGCGCGATCACCTTGCCGTTGGTGGCCTCGGCGATGCCAAGGTCGCGATAGAGAAAAAAGTCACGCAAACCACCCGATACGAACTCTGTGTCGCCGGGCTTCACGTGGGAGAACTGGGTGGCGGTACGGTCCAGCATGGGGCGCTCCTTCGCAGGTGGTTGTGTGGTGCGGTGCAGCACGCATAAAGCGTTCCCGGGCCGTAGCGGCTGCGCGCGATTCAGCGGCTGGCAAAACCGTCGGTCGCGCGCAGCAGCCGGTCGAGGATGCCGGGCTCCGAGTAGGCATGCCCTGCGCCCTCGATCAGATGGAACTCGGCCTCGGGCCAGGCCTTGTGCAGCGCCCATGCGTAGCGCGCGGGGCAGGGCATGTCGTAGCGGCCGTGCACGATCACCCCGGGAATGCCGTGCAGCCGGTGCGCGTCGCGCAGCAACTGGCCCTCTTCGAGCCAGGCGTCGTGCACGAAGTAGTGGTTTTCCAGCCGTGCGAAGGCCAGCGCGAAATGATCTTCGCCATGCGCTTCGGCAATCGCCGGGCTCGGCAGCAGGGTGATGGTCTCGGCTTCCCACACGCTCCAGGCGCGCGCCGCCTCGATGCGTGCCGCCGGGTCGTCGCCGGTGAGCCGCTTGCGGTAGGCCGCGATCATGTCGCCGCGCTCGGCCTCGGGAATGGGAGCCTGGAACTTCTCCCACTTGTCGGGGAACATCTCCGACACGCCGAACTGGTAGTACCACCGGAGCTCCGCCCGGGTCACGGTATAGATGCCGCGCAGCACCAGTTCGCTTACGCGTTCGGGATGCTTCTGGGCGTAGGCGAGGGCGAGCGTCGAACCCCACGAGCCGCCGAACACCAGCCACTTGTCGACACCGGCGCGCTCGCGCAGACGCTCAATGTCGGCGACCAGATGCCATGTGGTGTTGGCCTCCAGGCCGGCGTGCGGCAGGGACCGGCCGCAGCCGCGCTGGTCGAACAGCATCAGGTCGTAGCGTGCCGGGTCGAACAGCCGCCGGTGTTCGGGCGAGATGCCGCCGCCAGGGCCGCCATGCAGGAACACTGCGGGCTTGGCGCCGGGCGTGCCCGCGCGCTCGTAGTAGATCTGGTGGCCGTCGCCCACGTCGAGCATGCCGCTTTCGTACGGTTCGATCGGGGGATATGGTTGGCGCAGTTCGGTCATTGGAGGGGCCTTTGCCTGTCGATGATTCAGGATGAATGGTCGCACGAAGGGGCTTTTGGGAAGCGCCGCTTGACGGGCCTGCAGGCCTTCCAGATACTCAACCGCATGGTTCACTCAGCCGCTCATCCGGACACCGACGCCCTCGACGCAGTCTTCGCCGCGCTCTCCGATTCCACGCGGCGCGCCGTGCTCGAAGCCCTGGGCGAGCGCAGTCTCAGCGTGACCGAGCTGGCCGGGCCGCACGACATGTCCCTTACCGGCTTCATGAAGCACCTGCGCGTGCTCGAAGACGCGGGCCTGATCTCTCGCACGAAAGAGGGCCGCATCGTGCGCTGCGAGCTGTCGCCCCGGCCCATGCAGGAGGCCGCCGTGTGGTTGTCCCGCTACGAGAAGTTCTGGACCGGGCGCCTCGATGCACTGGCGCGCTTTCTCTATCACCAGGAGGAGACCGAATGGCGAACCCTTCCACCGGCGACGCAGAGCGCCCCTCGCTCACCCTCAGGCGGCACTACCGCGTCTCGCCCGACAAAGTCTGGCGCGCGTGGACCGACCCGCAAGCGCTGAGGCTCTGGTTCGGGCCCGAGGAGATCGTCTCGGTGCCGATCGCCGAGGTCGACCTGCGCGTGGGCGGCCGCTTCCGCGTGGCCATGCTGGCCAACGACGGCGAGACGCACGACGTGAGCGGCACGTATCTCGAAGTGGTTCCGAACCGAAAACTGGTCTTCAGCTGGGCCTGGCGCAGCACGCCCGAGCGCGAGTCGCGCGTTACCGTGCGCATCGAGCCCGATGCCGAGGGCTGCGAGCTGGTGCTGCTGCACGAGCAGTTCTTCGACGAAGCCGCGCGCGATGCCCACAACCACGGCTGGAGCGGAGCGCTCGTCAAGCTGGAGGGCTGGCTAAGCCTCGCTGCCTGAAAGAATGAAGAACACACCAGCCCCGGCCCGCGCCACGATGCGCGAATGGATCGGCCTGGCGGTCATCGCGCTGCCATGCATGCTCTATTCGATGGACCTCACGGTGCTGAACCTCGCGATCCCGTCGATCAGCGAAGACCTCAAGCCCACGGCTTCGCAGTTGCTGTGGATCGTCGACATCTACGGCTTCTTCGTGGCCGGCCTGCTGGTCACCATGGGCACGCTGGGCGACCGCATTGGCCGGCGGCGGCTGCTGCTGATCGGCGCGGGGGCGTTCGGCATTGCCTCTGTGCTGGCGGCGTTCTCGACCAGCGCCAACATGCTCATCGCCACCCGGGCGCTGCTCGGGGTGGCGGGCGCGACGCTGGCGCCGTCCACACTCTCGCTGATCCGCAACATGTTCCTCGATCCGGGGCAGCGCACCATCGCCATTGGCGTGTGGATTTCGAGCTACTCGGCTGGCGCCGTCATTGGCCCGGTGCTGGGCGGCGTGCTGCTGCAGTTCTTTCCGTGGGGCTCGGTGTTCCTGATCGGCGTGCCGGTGATGGTGCTGCTGCTGCTGCTCGGACCCTTGCTGCTGCCCGAGTACCGCGACCCCGACGCGGCCCGGCTCGACCTGGCCAGCGTGGCGCTGTCGCTGGGCGCGGTGCTGCCGGTGATCTACGGTGTCAAGCAGATCGCGGAGCACGGCATGCATGCGATACCGGTGCTGTCGATCGTGCTCGGGCTGGTGCTCGGAGCGCTGTTCGTGCGCCGGCAGAAGCGGCTGGCCGACCCGATGATCGACCTGCGGTTGTTCAGCCTGCCGGCCTTCAGCGTTTCGCTCGGCTCCTACATGCTGGCCTGCTTCGTGATGTTCGGCATCTTTCTGTACAACGCCCAGTACCTGCAGCTGGTGCTCGGCTTGTCGCCGTTGCATGCGGGCCTGTGGAGCATGCCGGGCGCGGGCGCCTTCATCGTCGGCTCGATGGTCGTGCCGGCACTGGTGCGGCGCATGCGACCGGCCTTCGTGATGGGCGGCGGGCTGGCGGTGGCGGCGCTGGGTTTCGGCATGCTGGCCGTGTTGCCCGCGCAGGACGGGCTGGCCTGGATGGTGAGCAGCGCGGTCATCTCCTCGCTAGGGTTGGCGCCGGTGTTCACGCTTGCGACCGACCTGGTGGTGGGCAGCGCACCGCCGGAGCGCGCGGGCGTGGCCTCGGCGATCTCCGAAACCAGCTCGGAATTCGGCGGTGCGCTGGGCATCGCGATCCTCGGCAGCATCGGCGCGGCCATCTACCGCAACACCATGGCCGATGCCGTGCCGATGGGCCTTGCGGGCCCGGCCGAGGTGGAAGCCGCCCGCAGCACGCTGGGCGGCGCGGTCGTGCTGGCCGGGCAGCTTGGCGGGAGCGCGGGCGCCGAACTGCTCGAGGCGGGCCGCGAGGCCTTGCTGCATGGCCTGCGCCTCACGGCCGGCATCTGCGCGGCGGTATTGCTGTTCGTGGGCGGGCTGGTGGCGGTCCGGCTGCGTGGGGCGGCGGTAGCACTCGAAACCCCGGGTGCCGCCGCATTGCCGGAGCGTTGACGAAACCCCATACTGGGGCTTCCACGACGCGATCACCGGAGCCTTCCATGAGCAACGAACTGCGCAAGAAGCTGCATGACCTGGCCGAACTCTGCGAAAACGCCCCCGACCCGCAGACCAAGGCCATCATCGAGGCGATCCGGCTCCAGACTGCGGTGCTGAACGAACGGCTGTTCTCCATCGAGCTGCAGGTGGGCGCGCTGACCAAGCGCCTGGAAAACACGACCGACTGAGGGGCGGCCGCTTTGTAGGGATAATCCCCGCCATGAGCGGCAACACCTTCGGAACACTCTTCGCGGTCACCAATTTCGGCGAGTCGCATGGCCCGGCCATCGGCTGCGTCATCGACGGCTGCCCCCCGGGCATGGAACTCAGCGAGGCCGACATCCAGGGCGACCTCGATCGCCGGCGCCCCGGCACCAGCCGCCACGTCACCCAGCGCAACGAGCCCGACGCGGTGCAGATCCTGTCGGGCGTGTACGAGGGCAAGACCACCGGCACCCCCATCGCGCTGCTGATCCAGAACACCGACCAGCGCAGCAAGGACTACGGGCAGATCGCCCAGCAGTTCCGCCCCGGCCACGCCGACTTCACCTACTGGAAGAAATACGGCATTCGCGATCCGCGCGGCGGCGGGCGCTCCTCGGCACGGCTGACCGCACCCATGGTCGCGGCCGGCGCGGTCGCCAAGAAGTGGCTGGCTGAGAAGCATGGCATGGTGTTTCGCGGCTGCATGACGCAGATCGGCGAAATCGCCATTCCGTTCGAGAGCTGGGAGCACGTGCCCAACAACCCCTTCTTCGCCCCCATCGCCGACGTGAGCGCGCTGGAAAACTACATGGACCGCCTGCGCAAGGCCGGCGATTCGTGCGGCGCGCGCATCCGGGTCACCGCCACTAACGTGCCCGTTGGCCTCGGTGAGCCGCTGTTCGACAAGCTCGACGCCGAGATCGCCTACGCGATGATGGGCATCAACGCGGTGAAGGCGGTCGAGATCGGCGCCGGCTGGGACAGCGTCACCCAGCGCGGCACTACGCACGGCGACTCGATCACGCCCACCGGCTTCGTCACGAACAACGCCGGCGGCATCCTCGGCGGCATCAGCTCGGGGCAAGACCTCGAGGTGAGCATCGCGATCAAGCCCACCAGCTCGATCATCAGCCCGCGCCAGTCCATCGACATCAACAACAACCCCGTCGAAGTCGTCACCAAGGGCCGTCACGACCCGTGCGTCGGCATTCGCGCGACGCCCATCGCCGAAGCCATGCTGGCGCTGGTGGTCATGGAGCACGTGCTGCGCAACCGCGCGCAGTGCGGCGACGTGCAGGCGCAAGCCGGCAAGACCGAGGCCGCGTCGCCGCAGGCGTCCTTCCTGTAGTGTCCGCCCCGCCACCAGTGGCCGCAGCACGCGGCCACATGCTGGCATTCGCTGGTCTGTCGGCCAGCTATTTCGCGCACATCGGGTTCTTCAATCCGTACCTTCCCCTGTGGCTCAAAGATTTGGGGCTGCCGATCTTCACCATCAGCCTGCTGGCTTCGGTGCAGTCGATCACGCGGGTGTTCGCGCCCTATGCCTGGGGCGCGCTCAGCGACCACACGGGGCAGCGCGTCAAGCTGCTGCGCTTCAGCGCGGCGGTGGCGCTGCTCAGCTCCTTCGGGCTGTGGTGGCACGGCGGCGCTTGGTGGCTCGCGCTGGTGCTGCTCGTGATGTTCACCCACACCAGCTCGATGATGTCGCTCACCGAGGCCGCGATGGCGCAACTGGTGGCCGGCGACTGGGGGCGCTATGGGCGCATCCGGCTGTGCGGATCGGCCGGTTTTCTGCTCACGGTGTTCGTGGCAGGCGAGTGGTTCGAGCGCTTCGGCATGAAGCACTTTCCGGCCTGGGCCGCGGGCACGCTGGCCATCGTGCTGATCGCGACCATGAAGCTGCCCGACGTGCGCGAGCCGCCCGCGGCGCACGACACAGTGAAGGAGCCCATCGGGCCGGTGTTGCGCAATCCGGCGGTGCGGTGGTTCTTCGCGGCGCTGTTCTTCCAGGTGATGTCGCACTTCTCGGTGTACGCCTTCTTCTCGCTGTACCTCGATTCGATCGGCTACGGCAAGAGCACCATCGGCCTGCTGTGGGCGCTGTCGGTGGTGGCGGAAATCGTGTGGTTCTTCTTGCAGGGCAGGCTCATCGGCCTGATGCCGATGCCGCGCTGGATGCTGGTGTGCGGCATCGCGGCCGTCGCCCGGCTGGGGCTGACAGCAGGGTTGGGCGGCTGGATTGCGGCGCTCATCGTGGCGCAGTGGTTGCATGCGCTGAGCTTCGCGGCGCACCACACGACCTGCATCGCAGTGGTGTCGCGCCGCTTCCCCGGCCATCTGCGCGGGCGGGGGCAGGCGCTGTTCACGGTGATCGGCTATGGCTTTGGCGGCGTGCTGGGCGTGTTGCTTGGCGGTGCGGTCGCGCAGGCTTTCGGCTATCGCACGATGTTCACGGCGGCGGCGCTGCTGGCTGTGCTTGGCAGCCTTTGTGCGTGGCGTGTGGTGAGGCTGGATCGGATGGAGCGCGCGGCCAGTAAGAAGTAGGGCCTGACGGGGAAACAATGTGTCATGGGCCTTGCATGCCCCTGTCACCGCAGCTTTCTACGCTGCGAGCTTCGCAATTTCTCCTCCTTTCCCATGTCCGTTTCCGACGACCCGCGCGGCGCCCGCACGCCGCGCATTGCTTCGCCCGCCGAATCGAATGATTCCGAACAGAACAACAACAGCAACACGCCGCCGCGCCGCCAGGTGCTCAAGCTCGGCGCATCGCTGCTGACCGTTGGCGGCAGCAGCGCCTTGCTCGCGGCCTGCGGCGGTGGTAACGGCGGTTCACCCGCCTTGGGCCCGCTGCCGGCGCCTGCACCCGCCCCGGCATCGGCGCCGCCGCCCGCTCCGCCGGCCGTCGCAGCCAAGATCTCCAGCTTCGCGCTCGCCGTGATGCCCGACACGCAGTTCTATGCACGCTATGCCACTGCCGCCGAGAGCGACCAATATGACAAGCGCTTCGGCAGCGCCCCTTTCGCTGCCCAGACGAAGTGGATCGCCGCCAACGCCAAGGCGCTGAACATTCCCTTCACCATCCACCTTGGCGACGTGGTCGACCAGGTCGGCAAGCCCGATCAGTGGAAGGTGGCCGATGCCGCGATGAAGGTGCTCGAAGACGCGAAGCTGCCCTACAGCGTGCTCGCCGGCAACCATGACGTGCTGAAAGACATCGACTACAGCATCGACCCCGTCGGCGGCACCGATGCCAGCCGTACTCCCGCCAACGAGCCCTACATCCAGTGGTTCGGCGCGGAGCGTGCGAAGCAGCAGGCCACCTTCGGCGCGCGCGACCCCAGCGGTTTCCACGAGTACCACGTGTTCGAGGCGCAAGGCCAGAAGTTCATGGTGCTGTCGCTGTCATGGCGCATTTCTGACGCTGGCATCGCCTGGGCCCGCCAGGTGATTGCGAAGAACCCGACGTTGCCCGTCATCCTGGTGAACCACCAGTTGCTGAACATCGCGCCCGACGGCACCAGCCCGCTCGAGACCGACTACGGCAAGATGCTCTGGGAGAAGCTGATTCGCGACAACGACCAGATCTTCATGACGCTCAACGGCCATCACCATGGCGCCGCGCATCTCACGAAGACCAACGACTTCGGCCGCAAGGTCGAGGAGATGGTGGTCGACTACCAGATGGCCTACCAGGGCGGCAACGGCCTGATGCGCCTGTACGAGTTCGACCTGACCAACAAGAAGATCAAGGTGCTGTCGTTCTCGCCGTGGGTGCCGCAGAAGCCGGCCGCCACGCTCAACAGCTTCGACCAGGCCGTGCTCACCACGCCCAACGAGGCCTTTGTCATCGACATGGATTTCGCGCAGCGCTTTGCGGGCTTCAACAAGAGCTTCGGCACCGGCAGCGCCACCATCGAGAGCTCGCTGGTGGACAAGGCCCGCGCGATGATTCTGGCCAACTACAAGGACCCGGCCACGATCGAGCAGCGGCCTGCGGCGAACTCGGACGACTACCCCAAGGTCGCGAACACGCTGGCGCACTGGCGCTTCTTCGGCGGCGCGGTCAACCAGCCGGTGCTGCCGGGCACTGTGGTAGCTGACGTCACGGGCAACAACCCGCTGCACCGTGATGCGCTGAATCAGGGCGGCGTGGTAGGTGCTGCCGACGGCGACATCGTGTGGACGGATGACCGCCATTACCTTTCCGCCGCACCGGGCTCGGTGCGTTTCCTGAACACCAACAAGAACACGCCGCGCCTGAGCTACTTCCTCACCGACACGGCTGCGCCGATCAACGCGCAGACGCTGGAAAGCGGCTACACCATCGAAGCCTTCATCAAGATCGACAAGAGCTGGACCAGCAGCAACCAAGCGTGGATGAACATCATGACGCGCGACGGCCGTCGCGGTGACCTCGCGGGCTATTCGGGCGGCGACCCGGAATCACCGCCCATGCTGTTCGCCATTTCGAGCCTGCGCGAAGTGCAGTGGGAAGTGGTGCCGAGCCCGGCTGGTACTCGCGAGCCGAAGGCCAACTGGTCGGGCGAGGTCATCGCCGATCGCTGGGTGCACGTCGCGATCGTCAACGACCCGGTTTCGCACGACACCACGATGTACGTCGAAGGCGCGCCAGTGCTGCGCAACGCCGCGGCCATCCCCGGGCTGGCCACGCTCTCGGCCACATCGCCATGGGTGGTGGGTGGCGGCTCGTGGGACGGTGCGCGCGCTGACGGCTTCTTCGGCAACATCGGCGAGGTACGCGTGGTGGCGGCAGCATTGACGCCGGCGCAGTGGCTCACGGCACGCAAGCCGGCCTGAGCCCCCTTGGCACGGAAAGGCCGGCTTACTGCTTCTTGCCGGCCTTTCCCGCCTTCGCTGCTGTCTTCGCGGGTCCGAAGCCAGTTTGCGCAACGACCGCCCGATGTTCGGGTAGTCGTATTCATCGAGGTTGGCCAGCGATACGCGCCCTGACGCGTTTTTGTCGCCAAAGCCCCGGCCCGGCAGTGGCTTCGTCACGCATAGCCAAGGGCGAGCATCGGAAATAGCGCAATTCGGGCTCGCTTTTCAGTCTTCCGACCAGTGCTCACTCATCACGGGCCGAGCCTTCTCCGGCACGGCAATTGATTCGGACCAGTAATTCATCACGCATTGCCCCTCCGCGTGACTTCCTGCACTGGCAGTGGCAGGGGGGCGAACTTTATGCTGATTTAATTGGCCATCTATTTTTCGCATCGATTCTTACGATAAATCAACATTTAAAATAATTGTCAAAATGTGCAGCGGGAGGTGGGCATGAAGCTCATTGCTAAAACAATATTCTTATTTTTTAAGTCTTTATTAATTAATTGGGGCTACAGGGCTGACGGGGCGTTGCAATGACGCGCCGAGTAACGATCCAGACGCCCGCAGGCGATGCGTTGCAATTCCGCCAGCTGGTAGGCCGCGAAGCGCTGAGCCAGCTGTACGCCTTCGACATCGAGTTGCTGGGCAACAGCAACAACATCGACCCCAAGACCCTGCTGGGCAAGGCCGCCACCGTGTCGGTGGAGACCGAAGGCGGCGTGCGCTACCTGGGCGGCATCGCCACCCGCTTCGGCCTGGAGCAGGAAGATGCGCGGCACTCCTTCTACCGAATGCGCCTGCGCCCCTGGCTGTGGCTGGCCACGCGGCGCAGCGACTTTCGCATCTTCCAGGGCAAGAGCGTGCCCGACATCGTGATGGAAGTGCTCGGCAGCTACGGCTATCCCATCGAGAAGAAGCTCACGCGCGGCGACTACCGGCAGTGGGACTACTGCGTGCAGTACCACGAGAGCGACTTCGACTTCATCTCTCGCCTGTGCGAGCTCGAAGGCATCTACTACCACTTCAGGCACGAAGCGTCGCAGCACGTGCTCGTGTTCGCCGATGACATCGCCCACTCGCACAGCCCGCTGCCCGGCGGGGAAGAAGTGCGCTACCACCCGCTGGAGAAGTCCGGCATGGGCCAGCGCGAGCGCATCTATGCGTGGGAGATCGCGGAAGAAGTGCGCTCGGGCCACCACTACAACGACGACTACGACTTCCAGAAGCCCAAGGCCGAGCTGTCGCACCTGCGCCAGATGCCGCCCGGGCACGACCACGACGCCTACGAACAGTACGAATGGCCCGGCGGCTTCGTGCAGCACGGCGACGGCGAGACCTACGCGCGCATCCGCAACGAAGAACAGCTGAGCCAGCGCAGCCGCGTCACCGGCCGCGCCAACCTGCGCGAACTCGCCACCGGCCACACCCTGCGCCTGACCGGCCACCCCAAGGCCGACCAGAACCAGCAGTACCTGCTCGTGGGCGTGAGCTACCACCTGCAGGAGAACCTGCAAGCCAGCGAGGGTGCAGAAGGCACAGACGGCTCCGTGCAGCGCTTCGCCTTCGACGCGCAGCCCACCAGCTACGCCTGGCGCCCGCAGCGCACCACAGCCAAGCCGCGCACCCGTGGCCCGCAAACGGCCATGGTGGTGGGCCCGCAGGGCGAGCAGATCTGGACCGACCAGTACGGACGCATCAAGGTGCAGTTCCAGTGGGACCGGATCGGGCAGGAGAACGAACACTCCAGCTGCTGGGTGCGCGTGTCCACCGCATGGGCAGGCGCCACCTTCGGCATGACCTCCGTGCCGCGCATCGGCATGGAGGTGATCGTCGACTTTCTGAACGGCGACCCCGACTACCCGATCGTCACCGGCTGCGTGCACAACGCCGACACCATGCCGGCGTGGCAGCTGCCCGAGCAGAAGCACCTGTCGGGCATCAGGAGCCGCGAGTTGGGCGGCGGGCGCAGCAACCACATCGTGCTGGACGACACGCAGGGCAAGATCCAGGCGCAGTTGCGCAGTGACCACCAGGCCAGCCAACTGAGCGTGGGGCACATCGGGCGCATCGAGGACACGGCGGGGCGCAAGGATGCCCGGGGGCAGGGCTTCGAGTTGCGTACCGACGGGCATGGGGTGGTGCGTGCGGGCAAGGGGCTGCTGGTCACCACCGAGGCACGCCCGAATGCGCAGGCGCACATCACCGACATGAGCGAGACGGTGGGCCGTCTCACTCAGGCGCGCGATCTGCATGAAGGCCTGAGCGGAGTGGCGCAAGGAGCACAGGCCCACGAGGCCGGCGACCAGGACGAGGTCACCACGAGCCTCAAGGAGCAGAACGATGCCATCAAGGGACAGGGCGGCAATCGCGAGCAGGGCGACTTTCCCGAGTTCCAGGAATCGCACCTGACATTGGCCAGCGCCAAGGGCCTGCAAACCGTGGCGCAGGGCTCGACCCACATCGTGAGCAATGAGCACAGCGCGCTCACCAGCGGTGGCCATACGAGCGTGAGCGCGGGCAAGAGCCTGCTGGTGAGCGTGCAGAGCGCGATCCGCATGTTCGCCTCCAAGGCCGGCATGCGGCTCGTGGCGGCCGGTGCCGACATCGACATCAAGGCGCTGAAGGACAGCGTCAACGTGCTGGCCAAGCTCAACATCACTCAGACCGCCAACAAGATCACCATCCACGCGAAGGAAGAGGTGGTGATCAACGGAGGCTCGAGCTACAGCCGCTGGAGTTCGGGCGGGATCGAGCACGGCACTTCCGGCATCTGGCGCGAGCATGCATCGGTACACAGCCTCGTCGGGCCCGCCAACGAGGGCAAGCCTGCGCTGCCCAATCCGCCGCAGGTGCCGAAGGGGCAGCTCGACCTGTACCACCAGTACATCAAGCCGACTGGCGAAAAGCGCCAGGGCGTGGCGCAGGGCGACTTCACCGTGGTCGATTCGGAAGGCGGCACGCACGCCGGCAACTTCGACCGCAACGGGTTCGCGACCGTCTCGGGCCTGCCCATCGGCACCGCCAAGGTCACATTCGGCAAGGACCCCCGCGACCCGTGGGAGGAGGGGAGCTACTTCGGCACGCCCAAGGACTGGAAGGCAAAGGGTGCGACGGGCGCAGGCGCCGAGGGGGCTGGCGGCGCTGTATCGGGGCTTTCGGGCTTGACCAGCGGCTTTGCGGGCATGACCGGTTCGACAGGCGGTGCTGCGGGCGCGCTCGCTGGTGTCGCAGGCATGGGCAGCAAGGCCGCGAGCACGCTGGGCCAGGTAACCCAGGCGGCCGGTGTCGCGCAGCAGGCTGTGGGTGCAGCGCAGGCCATCCAGCAAGGGGGCGCCAAGGCGCTGCTCGGCCAGGCGAGCCAGGCAGCAACCGGCATGGCGATCCAGGCGGCCGGCGCCAAGCTGGGGCCGATGGGTGCGCCGATCACCGGTGTGATGAGCGGCATGGCTTCGGGTGGCATGAAGCCGGGCATTGCAACAGCTGCCGCCAACCCCGCACTGACAGGTCGAACACCCGGCTTCATGGGCTGACCCGCCGCGGCGCGCCGCACTCCACCAACCCAACGCACAAGCTCGAAGAGAACAAGAAAAAATGGCAGGACCGGAAGCAGCGCCGACGCCGCAGGCGACGGAGCGCGAACCCCAGACGGCGGTTGCACCACTGAACACCATCGTTACGGAAGACATCGCCGCCGCGAGCAAGGCGGTGGACGACTGGCTGCGTTCGTTCAGCGGCGGCTACGTCACGCTGGAGCGGTTGACGATGGTGCTGGGGAGCATCCCGATCGTCGGCAACATCATGGCGTTGGTGGATGTGTTCCTGGACATCATCAACATCGTCGAGAAGAAGGCCAAGGACGGGATCGACGCATTCCTGAACTGGGTCAGCCTGGGTATCAACCTGATCGGGTTGATCCCGTTGCCGATGAACATGGCGGCCGCGCGCATGAGCCTTCGGCCCACGCTGCATCTGGTGAGGCAGGAGCTGAAGGCGGCCGCCTCGAACCTGGGCGAAGCCATCGTCACCACGCTGGTAGGACACCTGAACGCGACCATCGTCGGCGAGCTGGAGGTCTTCATCGATGGCGCTATCGCCAAGCTTGGAGACATGTTGCAAGGCTGCGCAAAGCTGGGCGACAGCATCGTGGACAACCTGGTCGACATCCTGCAGCGGGTGCTGGGCCAGAAGGACATGTTCACGGTCAGTACGCCCGTCGTGGCGGAAACCAGCGTGCACGACCCGAAGACCCAGAGCACGTGGAACCGGTTGTGGGGCAGCGCCGTCAAGTACACAAAGCAGTCGGCCAACTACGCCGCCAAGGTTGCTGCCAACCGCTTGCCCGAGAGCGTGGCGGGGCAGGTCAATGGCGTGATCGGGAGCCTGCTGGACTTCAAGAAGACCTTTAGAAACCAGCTCGTGCGCCTGGCCGACAAGGAGGCGCAGGCCAGCATCATGTGGCTGCTGCACAAGCTGCTGGCCGCCATCCAGCGCAAGAAGGGGCAGCGCGGCGCGATTGTTTCGCCGAATGCAGGCGCAGTGGCCCAGAAGGACAAGCCGGGCGACCAGCTCGGGCACATCGGCAAGCAGGCGGATGGCCAGAAGGACGCAGGTTGCAAGAATTGCCCGGCGCCTGTCGCGCTTGGCAAGTCGATCAGCCTCGTCACTGGCTGCGAGAGCTTCACCCATACAGACTTCGTGCTCGCTGCGCCGTTGCCGATCGAATGGGCGCGCACCTACCGCAGCCAGCTCGATGCCTACGACCGCGGCATCCTGGGCGCGCGCTGGCTCACGCCCTACAGCACGCGCGTGGAGCTGATGACACCAGTCAGGGGCGAGCGCAAGGGCCAACCGAGTCTGGTCTATCACGCAGCCGATGGCCGCAGCCACGCCTACCCTTTGCTGGCAGTGGGCCAGGTCTATCGGGATTCCGTCGAGGAGGTGACCGTCTCTCGTCTGAGCGAGGCGCTGCTGACGCTGGACTTCGGCAAGCCACTGCCTCTGGGTGAGCAGGGCAACTGGCGTGAGATCTACGAGCTTGTGGAAGGCTGGTCGCACTATCGGCTTGTGACGCTGCAAGCCAGGGACGGCGCCTCCATCGGCCTGCGCTATGACCATGTGATCTCGGACACGGGCGAGCAGGTGCTGAGCGACATCATCAGCAGGCAAGGCGAAGCCATCATGGCGCACGTGGGCACGCAGCCCGATGCGCGCACGGGCCTGATCAAGTCTCTGTGGGAGTTGAAGGACGGCCAGGTCGTGCGCCAGCTTGCCGCCTACACGCACGATGCCGAGCGCGATCTCGTGTCCGCGAAGGACGAGAACGGCGCCAGCTGGAGCTACAGCTACAGCCATCACCTCGTGACCCGCTACACCGATCGCACCGGCCGCGGCATGAACCTCGAATACAACGGCACTGGCGCCGATGCCAAGGCGGTGCGCGAGTGGTCCGACGATGGCAGCTTTGCACTGAAGTTCGAGTGGGACAAGAACATCCGCCTGACCTACGTGACCGATGCCCTGGGCGGCGAGACATGGTTCTACTACGACATCCTGGGTTACACCTACCGCATCATCCATCCCGACAAGCTGCAGGAATGGTTCTTCCGCGATGACGCCAAGAACGTCACCCGTCATGTACACACAGACGGCAGCACAGACGACTACACCTACGACGTTGTCGGCAACCTGCAAATGCACATGCGGGCCGATGGCAGCCGTGCTCATTTCGAATACGACCGGCTGAATCGCCTGACGGGCTTGCGTGATGCCGAAGGCAGCATCTGGAAGCGCGACTACGACGCGCAGGGCCATCTCACCGAAGAGATCGACCCGTTGGGTCACAAGACCGAGTACGCCTACGACAAGGCCGGCCGGCCGGCGTGCATCACCGATGCCAAGGGCGGTTCGAAACAGCTGACGTACACACCTGCTGGCCAGTTAGCCAGCTACACCGACTGCTCGGGAAAGACCAGCCGGTGGGAGTACGACAGTCGCGGGCGGCTGACCAAGGCCATCGATGCGGCAGGGCAGGCCACCCGATATCGCTACACCCCGGAAGGCGAAGCTGCTTCAAGGAGCGATGGCAATCATCCGGGGCAACTCGAAGAAGTCTCCCTGCCCGACCAGACCCGCGAGCACTTCACGCATGACGCCGAAGGTCGCTTGCTCGCTCACACCGATGCGTTGGGTCGTCGTACTCGCTATAGCTACAACCGCGCCGGTCTCGTGGCTGGCCGCACCGATGCCGCGGGCCAGACGCTGCAATACCACTGGGATCTGCTGGGGCGCCTGACCGAACTGCGCAACGAAAACGGCAGCCGCTACAACTTCAGCTACGACCCGGCGGGGAGACTGCTGGAGGAAACCGGCTTCGACAGGCAACGCAGGCAGTACCTCTACGAGGAATCCACCGGCGCGCTGGTGCAAGTCGTCGAGGCGCAGGCGCACACGACAGGGTTTCGTTTCGATCCGATGGGGCGCCTCGTCGAGCGCAATGCGGGCGAGGGGCAGGTCGAGACCTTTGCCTTCGATCTCAACGGCATGTTGATCGAAGCGGCCAATCCTGACGCAAGGTTGCAGTGGTTCTACGATCCCGCCGGAAACCTGACGCGCGAGCACCAGCACCATCTGGCCAGTGCGCAGACGGCAGTCTGGCAGCACCGCTACGACGAGCTCAACCAGCGCATTGCGACCATTCGCCCCGACGGCCATGTCACGCAATGGCTGACCTACGGTTCGGGCCACGTGCATGGCTTGCTTGTTGATGGACAGGACATCCTGGGATTCGAACGCGACGATCTTCATCGGGAGATCGGTCGAACGCAGGGCAATGGCCTGAGCCAGCGCCTGCGGTACGACCCGGCCGGCAGGCTGCTGGAGCAGCAGATATCGCATGCGAAGCCGGACAGCTCCGGCGCACTGAGCCTTCGCCGGAGCTATGGCTACGACAAGGCCGGTCAGCTGACCGCCATCGGGGACAGCCGGCGCGGCAATCTGAACTACAGGTATGACCCCGTGGGCCGCCTGCTCGAAGCCAACAGTCGCCTGGGCCGCGAGACCTTTGCATTCGACCCGGCCGGCAACATCGCCGACGCCGCACGTGGCGATGCGCCGCAAGGCCTGCGCGCAGTCAGCAAGCTGTTGGACAACCTGCTGAAGGAATACGCGGGCACCACCTACCGCTACGACAAGCGCGGAAACCTGATCGAGCGTGTCAGGAACGGGAAGAAAACGGTCTTCGAGTGGAACGGCTTCAACCGCATGACCGCGGCCACGAGCGAAGAGGGCTCTACCACCTTCAGCTATGACCCTGTGGGGCGACGCATCGCCAAGCGCTCACGCGAAGCCATGACGCTGTTCGGCTGGGACGGCGACACGCTGGCCTTCGAGAGCACGCAGAGCACGGCCGGCGAGAGCGAGCGGCAGGGACGGGGCTGGAGCGTCCACTACATCCACGAGCCGGATTCGTTTGTGCCGCTGGTGCAGATCAGGCAAGCGCGAGCCGTCGCGCTGAGCTCGACCACTGACGTGAAAACGCTGATGGATGCCAATGGCGGGGAGTACGACATCGAGCAGGACCCGCTGTGGAACGGCGAGCAACTGCCGAGGCCGGGAGCCTTCGCGAAGGAGGAGATTGCTTTCTACCAGTGCGATCACCTCGGCACGCCCCAGGAGCTGACGGATCATGAAGGCCAGGTTGCCTGGTCGGCGCAGTACAAGGCATGGGGCGAGGCAAGAGAGGTCATCAGCGAAGCAGGAAGACGGGCCGGCTTTGCCAACCCGATCCGTTTCCAGGGGCAGTATCTGGACGATGAGACCGGGCTGCACTACAACAGGCATCGTTACTACGATCCGCAGGCTGGCAGATTCATCAGCAGCGATCCGTTGGGCTTGGGCGGCGGTCTTAACACCCATGCATACGTGCCCAATCCCGTGGCGTGGGTCGACCCGTTGGGCTTGCAAGCTGCGCCTGTCAAATGCAAGACAGCCAAGGGAGGCCGTTTCGCCACGGCGGACGGCGCGGCCAAGGCGGCGATGATGCGTTACAACGACAAGTCCATTCGAGACAACGTGGAGTACGGCGGCCTGGTCTACAAGACGCCGGATGGCAAATACGACTTCACCAAGGCGACCAGGGGCGAGAAGGACACCGTCAACCCCTGGGGCCCTACGGCCAAGAGCATTCCGAAGTGCGCCCAGGAAGTGGGCTACTGGCACACCCATGGGGATCACTCGGATCAATACGGGAATCGCACAACGCGGGCCAAGGACTACTACGGAAGCAACAACTTCTCTCCCGAAGACAAGGACGCCGCCAAAGCAGGAATGCAACATGATCATCCGGACTACCGAGGCTACGTCGGCACGCCAAGCGACGGCTACAAGGGCTACAACCCGAAGGCGAATCAAACCTACAGGCTTTAAGGGCCTGATCATTGCGTTGGGAATTTTCATGAACTTCAATGCCTCTGCCGCACCGATCTTCGAAGTCGAGTCGCCGGATCAGCTGCTGCTCAATACACCTGTGGTCGTTGCGTTGGGCAACGCGTACAAGCTGTTCGAGAAGACCGGGCAGGACCTGAACAATTTCAACGTTCACATCGCCGAGAGGAAAAAGGAAAACGGCGAAGACGAGAACGGAGTCAACACCATCGGCATTGCATTCACGGCCAAGCTGCCTCCGGGGCAGAAGGGGCTCGGCAACGCCAGCAAGCTGGGGCGGTCGATCACGTACATCGCCTCCAAGACCACGGGCGAAATACTCCGGGAGCAAGGAAGCCGGTAGTGACGCCCGGCACCGGGTCTGGCTCGAAAGACGTTGCGCCTGCCTGGACTCGGTGCTTTCAATTTTGCAGAGGGAGGAAGAATGAGAATGAACGAAACCATCGAAGTTGATGGTCTGGCGGCGCAGGCGATTGCGGCAGCCTGTGAAGATGCAAGGTCTTCAGGCCTGCAGCTCGCAAACTACAAGCTCGTCCTGGCCGAAGAATCCGACGACTACAGCGCGTCGTGGGTGGCGAAGGGCAAGCCGCAAGGCCATCGGGGCGCCTTGCCGGGCCTGCCCGAACCCAGCCTGCTGATCGAGAAGCGCGCTGGCCGGATCCTCCGGAAGCAGCTCTCGCGTTGAGTCGACGGCGTCATCCAAGGATTCGACATGTCTTCTCAAGTCATCATCCTCGCTCACGACATGTGGCGCAAAGGCGCGGGCGGTGCGCCCGCCGGGCTCGTGGGCCAGGCCGACAGCTTCGCTTATGCAGGGCTCGACCTGGGGCTCGCCCAGTTCGCCGCAACGACCTTCACCGGCACCAGCTTCACCGCCACCAGCTTCAAGCAGGCGGGCTGGAGCGCCTGCCAGTTCACGGGCTGCAGCTTCACGCAGTGCGACTTCGGCGGTATTTCGATCACCGGGTGCACTTTCATCAACTGCAACTTCACGCGCGCCAACTTCGACGGAAGCAGCATCAGTACCAGCACCTTCACGCAGTGCCAGTGGGACGACATCAGCTTCGCGGGCGGCCACTGGAACGACGTCGGGGTGCTGAACTGCGGCGGCACCGTGGTGCATGCGCAGGGACTGCAGGGGCGCAGCGTGGACTTCACGGGCAGCACATTCGAACAGCTCGAGTTTCAGGGCGCGAACATCAATTGAGCCCTGGCGGGCAACGTCATCACTTCATCGATTCCATGTTCATGAAAAACATCAAGACCGTCTTTATCGCCACTGCCCTCCTGGGCGCCGTCTCTCTGTGCTTGGCGCAAGCGGAAACGAAAACCACGCTGACCAAGCTGCACCAGAGTTACGAGAAGCAGGGCCGCCGCGCGCTCGGCATGCCGGAGTACGGCAAGCGTGTGCAGTTCCCGGCGGTGGTCGTCGAAGCGTCTGATTCCTTCGGCGGCACGTCGATGATCCGCGCCGCCGATGTGCGCGGCAATCAGGAACTGGCGCGCCTGACCCCGGCGGACGACGCACAGAACCAGAAGATGGGCGAGATGCGCAGCGGTGCGAAGTTCACTGCAAGCTGCGAGGTTGGCTTTGCGATGGGCTCGGCGTTTCTCACGATGAAGGACTGCGTGATCCGGCCCTGAAGCCCGCATCCGCAGCAAAGGCAACGTACCAGTTCGAGGCAGGGAGGGAAGATGGCAGGAAACGAAGGCCCGCAACAACAAGGCCAGAAACCAACTGAGAGAGAACCCCAGACGGCGGTAGCGCCGCTGAACACCATCGTCAAGGAAGACATCGCCGCCGCAAGCAAGGCGGTGGACGATTGGTTGCGTTCGTTCAGTGGCGGCTACGTGACGCTGGAGCGTCTGACGATGGTGCTCGGCAGCATTCCGATCATCGGCAACATCATGGCGCTGGTGGATGTGTTCCTGGACATCATCAACATCGTCGAGAAAAAAGCCAAGGACGGCGTCGAGGCATTCCTGACCTGGGTCAGCCTGGGCATCAACCTGATCGGGCTGATCCCGTTGCCGCCGAGCATGGCGGCAGCGCGCATGAGCCTTCGGCCCACGCTTCATCTGGTGAAGCAGGAACTGAAGGCCGCCGCCTCGAACCTGGGCGAAGCTATCGTCACGACGCTGGTGGGGCACTTGAACGCCACCATCATGGGCGAGCTCGACAAGTTCATCGATGGTGCCATCGACAAGCTCGACGGCATTCTCAAGAGCTGCGCCGACCTTGCCGACAAGATCATCGACAACCTGGTGGACATCCTGCGGCGCGTGCTGGGCCAGAAGGACCTGTTCGACGTCGCGAAGCCCGGTGCGACGGAAACGCGCGTGCACGATCCGAAGACGCAGAGTACCTGGAGCCGCATGTGGGGCACGGCCGTGCGCTACTCCAAGCAGTCGGCAAACTATGTCGCCAAGACAGCCGCCAGCCAGCTGCCCGCGGGCGTTGCCGGCAAGGTCAACGGCGTGATCACGCAGATGCTGGACTTCAAGCGCCTGCTTCGCAGCCAACTGTCGGCGCTGGCCAACAAGGAGGCTCAGGCCAGCATCATGTGGCTGCTGCACAAGCTGCGGGATGCACTGCTGCGCAAGAAGGGGAAGCGCGCGGCCATCGTGCCGCCGCAGGCGGGCGCCAAGGCAGAGAAGGAGAATCCGGGCACGCCGCTTGGACACATCAGCAAGCAGGCACCGGCGCAGGGAACTTCGGGCTGCAAGAACTGCCCCGCCCCCGCGCGCAAGGGCGCTTCCATCAGTCTTGCCACCGGCAACGAGAGCTTCACGCACACCGATTTCGTGCTCGCCGCGCCGCTTGCGATCGAGTGGGCGCGCACCTATGCCAGCGACCTCGAGGCCTTCGACCGCGGCAGCCTGGGGGCCCGGTGGATCACGCCTTACAGCATGCGGGTGGACGTTGCCACGCCAGTGCGCGGCGCACGCCAGGGACAGGCGAGCTTGGTGTATCACGCGGCCGACGGGCGTAGCCATGCCTACCCGCTGCTGGAGGTGGGGCAGACGTATTTCGATGCCATCGAAGAGGTCAGCATCTCGCGGCTGAACGAGAGCCTGTTGGCACTTGACTTCGGCAAGCCACTGCCTGCGGGCGAGCATGGTGAATGGCGGGAGATCTACGAGCTCGTCGATAGCAAGCAGCAGCACTTCCGGCTCGTCGCGCAGCAGGCGAAGGACGGCATGTCCGTCGGCCTTCGCTACGACCACGTGATCGCCTCGACCGGGGAACGCGTGCTGAGCGACATCATCAGCAAGCAGGGCGAAGCCGTCATGGCGCACGCGGGCACGCAGCCGGATGCGCAGACCGGCCTGATCAAGTCGTTGTGGGAGCTGAAGGACGGTCAGGTCATTCGTCAGCTCGCCGCATACACGCACGATGCAGAAGGTGACCTCGTCGCCGCGCAGGATGAAAACGGCGAAAGCTGGCGCTACACCTACGCGCACCATCTCGTGACCCGCTACACCGACCGTACCGGCCGGGGCATGAACCTCGAATACGACGGCACCGGCGCAGACGCCAAGGCCGTGCGCGAGTGGTCCGACGACGGCAGCTTCGCGCTGAAGCTGGAGTGGGACAAGAACATCCGCTTGACCTACGTGACCGATGCGCTGGGCGGCGAAACCTGGCACTACTACGACATCCAGGGCTACACCTACCGCATCATTCACCCAGACAAGCTGCAGGAATGGTTCTTCCGCGACGACGCGAAGAACATCACGCGCCACGTGCACACCGACGGCAGCACCGACGATTACACGTACGACGAAGACGGCAACCTGCAGACGCACACGCGTGCCGACGGCAGCCGTGTGTATTTCGAGTACGACAAGCTGCATCGCCTCACGGGCATCCTCGATGCCGAAGGCGGCGTGTGGAAGCGTGACTACGACGCACAGGGCCATCTCACGGAAGAGATCGATCCGCTCGGCCACAAGACCGAGTACGCCTACGACAAGGCCGGCAGGCCCGTACGGATCACCGATGCGAAGGGCGGCGTCAAGGTGCTCGCCTATTCCCCATCGGGGCAACTGCTCAGCTACACCGACTGCTCTGCCAAGACCAGCCGCTGGGAGTACGACGAAAGGGGCCGTCTTGCCAAAGCGACCGACGCTGCCGGCAACACCACCAGCTATCGCTACACAGCCGGCCAGCTCGAACAAGTCGTGCAGCCCGACGAGACGAGCGAGCATTTCGAGCACGATGCCGAAGGCCGCCTGCTGACGCACACCGATGCGCTCGGACGAGCCACGCGCTACAGCTACACGCGCGCCGGACTGATCGCCGGTCGCACCGACGCCGCAGGCCGCTCGCTCAAGTACTACTGGGACCTGCTGGGCCGCCTGACCGAGCTGCACAACGAGAACGGCAGTCGCTACGACTTCCGCTATGACCCGGTGGGCCGCCTGCTCGAGGAAACCGGCTTCGACCGCAAGACCACGCAGTACATCCATGAGGAGACCACCGGTGTCCTCGCCGGGGTGATCGAAGCGGGGCACCGCACCGAACTCGAATTCGATCCGCTCGGCCGCTTGAGCGAACGCCGGGCCGGCGATCGGTCGGAACGCTTCGCCTACGACCGCAACGGCCGCCTGCTCGAGGCCGCCAACAGCGACGCGCGCCTGCAATGGTTCTACGACCCGGCCGGCAACCTGACGCGCGAGCATCACCACTACCTGGAGCGCAAGCGCACGGCAGTCTGGCAGCACCGCTACGACGAACTCAACCAGCGCATCGCCACCGTGCGGCCAGACGGCCACGTGACCCAGTGGCTGACGTACGGCTCCGGCCATGTGCACGGGCTGATGCTCGATGGCCAGGACATCCTCGGCTTCGAGCGCGACGACCTGCACCGCGAGGTCACACGGGAACAAGGCAACGGACTGAGCCAGCGCCAGAAGTACGACCCGGCCGGGCGGCTGCTCGAGCAGCAGATCTCGCGCACCAGGCCCGGTGCCATCGAGTCGAGCGCTGGCATCCAGCGCAGCTACAGCTACGACAAGGTTGGCCAACTAGTCGCCATCGGCGACAGCCGGCGCGGCAACCTGAGCTACCGCTACGACCCGGTGGGCCGCCTGCTCGAAGCCAACAGCCGCGTCGGACGTGAGATCTTCGCCTTCGATCCTGCTGGCAACATCGTCGACGTTCCGCCGACCAGCGACCCGCTCAGGCATCCAGCCAACAAACTGCTGGACAACCTGCTGAAGAACTACGCCGGCACCAGCTACCGCTACGACGAACGCGGCAACATGACCGAGCGGTTGCGCAACGGCTGGCGAACCGTCTTCGCTTGGGACGGCTTCAACCGCATGACGGCTGCGACCGACCAAAGCGGCATCACCACTACCTTCAGCTATGACGCGCTAGGGCGCCGGCTGTCCAAGAGCTCGGGGGAGGCCACGACCCTGTTCGGCTGGGATGGCGACGTGCTCGCGTTCGAGAGCACGCAGAGCAAGTTAGCGATCGAAGAGGGCGGTGAGCACGGCTGGAGCGTGCATTACGTCCACGAGGCGAACTCGTTCGTGCCGCTGGTGCAGGTGCGCCGGGCAAGTGCGATGGTGCTGAGCGAGACGACGGATGCAAAAACGCTGATGGCGGCCAACGGTGGCGTCTACGACATCGAGCAGGATTCCTTGTGGAACGGCGAGCAGAGAAATGTGCCGCGTGCGTTCGACAGGAAGGAGATGGCGTTCTACCAGTGCGACCACCTGGGCACGCCGCAGGAACTCACGGACCACGAAGGAAGTATTGCCTGGTCGGCGCAGTACAAGGCGTGGGGAGAGGCGCGGGAGGCGATCAGCGAAGCGGGGCGACGGGCACGCATCGCAAATCCGATTCGGTTCCAGGGGCAGTACTGGGATGAAGAGACGGGGCTGCACTACAACCGCTACCGGTATTTCGATCCTCAGGCGGGGCGGTTCGTCTCGAAGGATCCAATTCGAATCCTCGGTGGCGAAAATTTCTACGAGTACGCACCAAGCCCTACGCACTGGATCGACCCCTTTGGACTAGCGCGAAAGGGAGGGCAACGTGCGAATAATGGGAGCGCTGGTGCGCTGAAGACACCAGAGCAGGTGAAACCGGCGCAGTCGCAGGAGAGCACGCAATGTCCACTGATGACGCGAGTGCGGCATTACACGAATCGAAAAGGGTCGAGCGGAATTCAAGCCAGCGGCAGAGTTATTGCAAGTGACAACAATCGCATCTATGTCGAGCCCGCAAGCGGGAGGCCACTAAGCCAACGCGATGCCGAAGAGAAGTATCAGATTGGACAAGGCCGTGGGCGCGACTATGTTGAGTTTGATGTGCCAGCGTCAAGGCTTGAGTGGGTTGAGAATCCTCGGTATCACAGGCAGGAGCTAACGATCAAGGGTGACGCTCCAGCATGTAACCTCAAAGTTTTTAGGAGAGCTTAGGTGATCGAAAAGAACAAGGAATTGCGGATCGACGGAGAGAAGCTATTGCATGTCCTGCGAGAAATCGAATACGTGCTCATTTCTCTGCACAAGATTGGCTCCTACTACGCGCCCGATCTTCCCGGGAAGAAATCGGAGTACTACGCGGAAACGACAAAATTCATTGATGACGGGGAAGTGACCGGACGGCTCGCCAAGATTCGATCCATCTTGTCCGGGGCTTTCGACGAAACGCGGGGAGTCGATGACTTGACAGACATCGAGCGCGCTTTGGAGGGGCTTGAATTCTGGAAACCAGGAAGTGCGAGTTAGTTTGACTGGCTCAAGCCGTTTACGCCACACCAGACTACAACCTGTATCGGTACTACGACCTAAAGCAGGACATTCCCGATTCCAAGTGAATATGGTGACTTACGCTTTGAGGTTGTGCGGGAGCAGGGTAACGGCCTGAGCCAGTGGCAGAAATACGACCCGGCGGGGCGGCTGTTTGAACAGCAAATATCGCGTTCAAAGGCCGGGGCCATCGAGTCGGGTGTCGGCATCCAGCATCGCTACAGCTACGACAAGGCGGGCCAACTGGTGGCCATCGGCGACAGCCGGCGCGGCAACCTCAGCTACCGCTACGACCCGGTGGGCCGCCTGCTCGAAGCCAACAGCCGCGTCGGACGTGAGATCTTCGCTTTCGATCCTGCTGGCAACATCGTCGACGCTCCACCGAGCGGCGAGCACGGCTGGAGCGTGCACTACATCCACGAGGCGAACTCGTTCGTGCCGCTGGTGCAGGTGCGCCGGGCAAGCGCAGTGGCGCTGAGCGAGACGACGGATGCGAAGGCGTTGATGCAGGCCAATGGCGGCGTCTACGACATCGAGCAGGATCCTTTGTGGAGCGGCGAGCACAGGCATGTGCCGCGCGCGTTCGACAGGAGGGAGATGGCGTTCTACCAGTGTGACCACCTGGGCACGCCGCAAGAGCTGACGGATCATGAAGGAAGCGTTGCCTGGTCTGCGCAGTACAAAGCGTGGGGAGAGGCGCGGGAGGCGATCAGCGAGGCGGGGAGAAGGGCGGGGTTCAGGAATCCGATTAGGTTCCAGGGGCAGTATTGGGATGAAGAGACGGGGCTGCACTACAACAGGTATCGGTACTACGATCCGCTGTCTGGAAGATTCGGTAGTAGCGATCCGATTCGGCTGATCGGAGGCAGCAACCTTCATGCAGCTGTTCCCAATCCGACGGGCTGGGTTGACGCTAACGGTCTTTCTCCCGCTGGAATTCTCAAAAAGGCTGGGCAGGTCAAGGCGGGGAGAAGTGTCACGGTCTGTTCGTTCAAGGAGGCGTCGGCCGTCTTGTTTGCCGCATTCCCAGACGCGCAAAAGTCAGCCGGAGCAGCAGACAAAGATCCTGCAAAGACTGCGAGGGACAAAGCTGCATTCAAATCGAATCGTCAGAACGGCACCGGAAGGGCCTCGTACCACATGGACTTCAAGACGAATCCTGCAACAGGCGTGCTTTACGGGCACGAATCACTTCCCGACGGGCATCCGCATAAAACAATGCCGCATGTCAATGTCATCACGCCCGAGGGCGATCGCGTCGATATTTTCGTGGACCGTCCCACCCAATGTCCTTTGGCGAAGAAGAAATGAGCGACGCAGAAATAATTTCAAAATTAGGTTCAATTGTTCGATCCAAGAAGGTACTCTGGATCGAAGGCGATTATGTGCGGGACGGCGAAATGGTTCATTGGGAATGTTTTATCAAACTACTGGGAGATACGGCTGCAGTTGGTTTTGATGAATATTTGGAGAAATATGAAGATGCTGTCGATTTGTATGATATGTATGTGCGAAGTAAATTGCCAGACATTGAATCGGCGTTGAGATTTGTTTTGGATTCATTTCCTCTTGCGGCTGAGAAAATGCGTCGAACTTGATTTTTTAAGAACTAATTGGTCTTGAAGGCCTTGTGGTTGGGTTCGGAAATACTCTCTGAAAAACCCCGTGGTTGGTTATCAAATCTTGGAGAAAATTTCGGGTGATGCTAATTTTGTCGGGCTGCATGACCAGCTTCGCCGATATAGGGAGCAAGGCACCTCATTGGAAGAAATGATGCATTGCCTCGAGAGGTTGCGCGTGCGGGCTGAGACGGTACCCATTGAGGAAAAAATATTAGAATTGATGAATGTCGTAAGCGGGCTTTGTGCCTCGACTATTCGAGTATGGCGACTCCGATGAAATTTTGCTTTGACGAAAAATCTCTTTCTCTTTTGAGGCGGGCTGGATGGCACTCGCAGCGAAATGTCAAAACAGATCTATATCTACTGAATTGGCGTAAAGACGGCTATACCGTATTCCCGCATGCACTGGAATTCGCTCGCTCCTTCGGCGGGATTCACCTAGCGCATCGCGGATATGGCAGCGACGCTCCTGACGAAAGCCATTTCGATCCGTCTGTCGCAACGCGGCGATTTGATCGGGCTTGGGCGGTTGATAAGTACGAGGGGCTTGCGAAAGAAATTCTGATTCCCGTCGGGCAAGGTTATTCAGGACATCTCACATTTCTCATCGGGACCCAGGGAGGTTTTTATGGCGGGTACGACGACTACTTCTGCAGGATAGGGAAAACTGTGGAAGAAGCATTGGCCAATATTCTTTTCGGCAGAGCGTTCGAGAAGCTTCCCGGTTGATATGGGCGTGCAGATGAATGCAAACCCTCTGCCCCTAGCCGTGAGTGAGGCACTCAACCTCGGGTTTCCGATAACTAAATCAGCTTGATTTAGTCCTTCTCCTGCCCGATAGTCCCCCTGCGCCCGGATACCGAGCCTTCAAGGCCCGAGCGATCCGGATCCAAAGACCGCAGGCGCCTCGCCGCCCGCCCAAGGAGACAAACCATGCACAGCACCTCCCGCTCCATCCTGGCCATGGCGGCCCTGTCCCTCGCCGCAGCAACCGCATCGTCCACCGCCTTCGCCGCAGACCAGCCCATCATCGGCCTGGTCACCAAGACCGAAACCAACCCCTTCTTCGTCAAGATGAAGGAAGGCGCGCAGGAAGAAGCCAAGAAGCAGGGTGCCAAGCTGCTCTCCGGCGCGGGCAAGGCCGACGGCGACAACGCGGGTCAGATCACCGCGATGGAAAACATGATCGCGGCCGGCGCCAAGACCATCCTCATCACGCCGAGCGATGCCAAGGCCATCGTGCCGGCGATCAAGAAGGCGCGCGACAAGGGCGTGATGGTGATCGCGCTCGACAGCCCGGCCGATCCGCCGGACGCGACCGACGCGCTCTTCGCCACCAACAACTACACGGCCGGCGTGCTGATCGGCGAATACGCCAAGGCCGCGATGGCCGGCAAGCCCGCGAAGATCATCGCGCTCGACCTGTTGCCGGGTCACCCGGTGGGTGCGCAGCGCCACAACGGCTTCATGAAGGGCTTCGGGCTGCCGGCCAACGAGGCGAAGTCGAACGAGCTGTCAAAGGCGCCCGAGATCGTCTGCATGGCGGACAGCTATGGCGATCAGGCCAAGGCACAGACGGCGATGGAAAACTGCCTGCAGAAGGCGCCTGATGTGAACCTGGTCTACACGATCAACGAGCCCGCCGCGGCCGGTGCCTACAACGCGCTGAAGCGCGCAGGCAAGGAGAAGGGCGTGCTGATCGTCTCGGTCGACGGCGGCTGCCAAGGCATCAAGGACACCAACGCCGGCATCATTGCCGCGACCTCGCAGCAGTACCCGCTGAAGATGGCCGCGATGGGCGTCGCCGCGGGCGTCGAATTTGCCAAGACGGGCAAGAAGGCCTCGGGCTATGTCGACACGGGCGTGACGCTGATCGCGGGCAAGAGCGTGGCGGGCGTCGACAGCAAGGACACGAAGACCGGCGCCGAGCTGTGCTGGGGCAAGAAGTAAATAGCTGACAGCCCCCAGGGAGTATCTCGATGGCGAAATCTGCGACGCACCACATTCCGTGGGGCGCCTTGGGGCCGTGGCTGGCCCTTCTTGGCGCGTGCATCTTCTTTGCAACCCAGTCAGACCGTTTTCTCACGGGCGGGAATCTCTCGCTGATCCTGCAGCAGGTGATGGTGGTCGGCGTGATCGCCATCGGCCAGACGCTGGTGATCCTCACGGCGGGCATCGACCTGTCGTGCGGCATGGTGATGGCGTTGGGCAGCATCATCATGAGCAAGTTCGCCACCGAACTCGGGCTGCCCGTGCCGGTGGCCATTCTGTGCGGCATCGGCGTGACGACGCTGTTCGGCCTGCTCAACGGCCTGCTGGTCACGCGCATCAAGCTGCCGCCTTTCATCGTGACGCTGGGCACGCTGAACATCGCCTTCGCGATCACGCAGCTGTACTCGTCGTCGCAGACCATCACCGACCTGCCCGGCGGCCTCACGGGCCTGGGCACCACCTTCACCATCGGCAATGCCGAGGTGGCGTGGGGTTCGGTGCTGATGGTGGTGCTCTATGCGCTCACGTGGTTCGTGCTGCGCGAGACGGCGGCGGGCCGGCACATCTATGCGGTGGGCAACAACGCGGAGGCCACGCGGCTGGTCGGCATTCCGACGCAGCGTGTGTTGCTGGGCGTGTACGTGGCGGCGGGCGTGCTGTACGGCATCGCCTCGCTGCTGTCGGTGGCGCGCACCGGCGTGGGCGACCCGAACGCGGGGCAGACCGAGAACCTCGACGCCATCACGGCGGTGGTGCTCGGCGGCACCAGCCTGTTCGGTGGGCGCGGCATCGTGCTGGGTTCGTTGATTGGCGTGCTCATCGTGGGCGTGTTCCGCAACGGGCTCACGCTGATGGGCGTGTCGTCGATCTACCAGGTGCTGGTGACTGGCGTGCTCGTGATTCTTGCGGTGGCAGCCGATCAACTCTCGCGCCGGGGAGCCCGCTGATGAACACCGTCACCAACCCCAAGATCGTCATGCAGGCCAAGGGCCTGGTGAAGCGCTATGGCCAGGTCACGGCGCTCGACGGCGTCGACTTCGAACTGCGCGAAGGAGAGATCCTCGCGGTGATCGGCGACAACGGCGCGGGCAAGTCGTCGCTCATCAAGGCGCTGTCGGGTGCGGTTGTGCCCGACGAGGGCCAGATCCTGCTCGACGGCCAGCCGGTGCACTTTCGCAATCCGCTGGATGCGCGCCGCGCCGGCATCGAAACGGTTTATCAAGACCTGGCCGTGGCCCCGGCCATGACCATCTACGAGAACCTGTTCCTCGGCCGCGAGCTGCGTCGCCCCGGCTTCCTGGGCAGCGTGCTGCGCATGCTCGACAAGAAGCAGATGCTGCTCGAAAGCACGGCCCGCATGGCGGATCTGAAAGTCGGCATCCAGTCGATGACGCAGGCGGTCGAAACGCTCTCGGGCGGCCAGCGCCAGTGCGTGGCCGTGGCGCGCAGCGCGGCCTTCGCGCGGCACGTGGTCATCATGGACGAGCCCACTGCCGCGCTGGGCGTGAAGGAGGGCAACATGGTGCTGGAGCTGATTCGCCGCGTGCGCGATCGCGGCCTGCCCGTGGTGCTCATCAGCCACAACATGCCGCACGTGTTCGAGGTGGCCGACCGCATCCACGTGGCGCGTCTAGGCAAGCGCGCGGCGGTGCTCGACCCGAAGAAGATCAGCATGAGCGACACCGTCGCCGTGATGACCGGCGCCATGACGGCCGACCAGTTGCCCGCGGAGGCGCATGCCTGATGCAGATGCACCTGCGCGCACGCCCGACCTGTTGCGGCCCCGTGGCTCCAACCAGGTCGGCATGCGCCAGTTCAACGAACGCACGGTGCTGCAGGCATTGCGCGTTCACACCAGCCTGCCCAAGGCCGACCTCGCTCGGCTGACCGGGCTCAGCGCGCAGACCATCGGGCTCATCACCGCGCGGCTGGAAGAAGACGGTCTCATCGTCAAGCAAAGCCGCGTGCGCGGGCGCATCGGGCAGCCTTCGGTGCCGCTGGCGCTGAACCCGGACGGCGCCTTTGCCATCGGCATCAAGGTGGGCCGGCGCGGCGCCGAATGGCTGCTGATCGACTTCACCACGCAGGTGCGCGAGCGCCATGCCATCAGCTACGACTTTCCCGATGTGGACGAGCTGTTGCCCGCCATCGCGCAGCACATCCACCGGCTGCGCGACGGGCTGGGGCCGCTGGCGGCGCGCAACGTTGGGGCCGGGCTGGCCGCACCGTTCCAGCTCGGCGGCTGGCACCGCACGCTGGGCCTGTCGAAAGCGCAGTCCGACCTGTGGAACCAGATGGACCTGGCCGCCGAGGTGCGCGCGCGCACCGACGTGCCGGTGAGCTTCGCGCGCGACACAGTGGCCGCCTGCGTGGCCGAGCTGGTGGGCGGGCGGGGGCACGACCTCAAGAGCTTCCTGTACATCTTCGTCGACACCTTCGTGGGGGGCGGGCTGGTCATCAACTCGCATCTGCACACCGGTGCGCACGGCAATGCGGGCGCGCTCGCTTCGCTGCCGATGCAGCCGCCGGGTAGTCGCGGTGCACTGCCGCCCCAGCTGGTTGCGCAAGCGTCGCTCTGGGAGCTGGAGCAGCGCCTGATCGGCGAAGGCCTCGACGCCATGGCCGCGTATGACGACCGCGCTTTGCAGCCGCCCTATGCCGCGATGACGCAAGCCTGGCTGGAAAGCGCATCGCAGGCGCTGGCACATGCCATCGTGAGCGGCACGGCCATGCTCGATCTGCCGGATGTGGTGGTGGATGGTTCGATGTCGCGCCCGCTACTGCAGGCGCTGCTGGACCAGACCCGCGCCGCGCTGGACCGGTGCAACTGGGAAGGCCTGTGGCAGCCGCGGCTGCATGGCGGCAAGGCGGGGGCGCAGGCTTGTGCGCTGGGCGGCGCGATGCTGCCGCTGCACGCCAACTTCGCGCCGGACCACGATGTGTTTTTGAAGGCGGCCTAACCTGCTTTACGCGAGCGCGCGAGGCTCAATGCCTCGGCGATCAGCGGCTTCACCGTCTCGAAGGTCTTCGCACTCGGATTGATCACGCTGACCCAGTACATCTTCGCATACACCGGGTGCGGCATCAGCGTGTCGAGCGCGGCGTGGTCGGCGGTAGCGGGCACTTCGCCGAACAGCGCGCGAAAGGTCTCTTTGCCCACGCCTATGCTCAGGCGAAACACGCCCGGGCGGTTCAGCTGCGAGGCGCTGTCGAAGTCGTTGTCCTTCGTCACGATCGTGGCGAAAGGAAACTTGTTGTCCCCGTCGTGAAAGAAGAAGGTGTTGTCGTCGGCGATCTGAAAGTGGCCGCCGGCCAGCATGTCGATGATGTGTTGGGTGATGGCGTCTTCGGTCATGAGCGCGATCTTGCCTGCGTTCATCAGGAGGGCCAGCGCCGCAGTCCCAGTTCGTCCGCCAGCCGGCGGTAGGCCTTGATCTGCGCCTGCACGTAGTCGTCTAACGCTGCGCCGGTGAGCGCGAAGGGGTACAGGCCGTGCTGCTCGCGCAACGCGGCGTAGCCGGGCGCGGCACTCGCTTCGCCGAAGGCCGCGACCCATGCGCGTACCGCGGCTTCAGGCACGTCAGCGCTCAGGTACAGGCCGCGCACGGTCGGCCACACCAGGTCGATGCCTTGCTCGCGCGCGGTCGGCACGCCGGTGAGCGCGCCGCCAAGCCGGTTCTCCGACAGCACCGCGAGCAGTCGCACCGCCGCGCCGCCCGCAATGGCCTGCAGGGCTTCGGCTGCATCGCCGGGGAACACGTCGACATGCTTGCCCTGCAATGCGCTCAGCGCATCCCCGCCACCTTCGAAAGAAACGAAGCGCATGGCCTTGTGATCGCGCCCCGCCGAGCGCACCAGCAGTGCGGCCTTTACCCAGTCCTGGCTGCCCACAGTGCCGCCCGCGCCGAAGGCGATGCGCGACGGGTCTTGCCGCAGCGCGGCGACCAGATCTTGCAGGCGCTTGTAGGGCGAGTCGCGATGCACCGCGATCACGCCGTAGTCGGTGCCCAGCGTGGCGATCCAGCGCACAGCCGAGGGCGAATGCGGACCGAAGCGGCCTTGCGCGAGGTTGAGCAGCGAGCCGCTGGAAAACGCCACCAGCGTGCCCGGGCCACCGAGCTTGCCTGTGGCGACACGGTCGAAGGCTACGGCGCCGATGCCGCCCGGCAGGTAGCGCTGGGTGAGCGGCGGGCGCACGGGTCGCACGGCCTGAAGCGCATCGCGCGCCAGTGCGCAGGTCAGCGCGAAGCCGCCGCCGGCCTTGGCGGGGATCACGCAGTCGGCGGCATTTTCGGAGGGGTCGTTCGCGGCGGCCATTGCGCGCACGCTGAAAGGCATCAGCAACGCGCACAACGCGCGAAGTGCATGGCGGCGGGTGGGGGGCGTGGACATGGAAATGGGGCCGTCAGGTGGCGGCCGGGCGAGGCCACCAGATGATCGCATGCAGCCCCGGGCCGGCCTCGCGCGCCTCAAGTCGCAGTTCGCCCCGGTGCCGCTGCGCAATGGAGCGCGCAATGGCCAGCCCGAGCCCGAAGCCGCCCTTGCCGGCGCGCGCGCCGCGCCGGAAGCGCTGGCCCAACGCGGCGCGCTCTTCGTCGCTGAGACCGGGCCCGTTGTCCTCGACGTTGAGGCTCCAGCCCGCCGCGTCGCCCGCGGCAAAGAGCGTGATCGTGCCTTCGGCCGGCGTGTAGGTGATCGCGTTGCTCACCAGGTTGCCCAGCGCCTCACGCATCAGCCCCCGGTCTGCCACGGCAAGGAACTCCGGCGTGGGCGAATGAATGCCCAGGTCGATGCGCTTGGCGCGTGCCAGCGGCAGCAGGTCGACCGCCACTTCGCGCAGCAGCGCCGCAAGGTCGAACTCGGCGGGCTCCACCGACACCGTGTCGCTGCGGCCCAGCGCCAGCAGCTGCTGCGCGCTGCGCGTCGCGCGGCCGATCTCGGTGCCCAGCGCGTCGAGCGCCACCTGTACTTGCGCCGGGTCTTGTTCGCGCCGTGCGTAGTCGGCCTGCATCTGCAGCGTGGTGAGGTGGGTGCGCAGCTGGTGCGAGGCGTCGTCCAGAAACTGGCGCTGCTGCGTCACGAGGTCTTGCGTGCGCGACATCTGCTGGTTGACTGCGGTCACCAGCGGGCGCACCTCGGCAGGCAGGTCGGTCTCGGCGATGCGTGTGAGGTCGTCGGGCGTGCGTGAGCCCACCTCGCGCGCCAGCCGCGAGAGCGGCCTCAGCGCCGCCGCGAGCGCCAGGGCGGTGCCGCACAACAGCATTGCCAGCACCAGCCCGTCGCGCAACGCCGCGCTGCGCACGAAGCGCGCGCTGAACTCCTGCCGCGAGCGCGTGCTTTCTCCAACCTGGATCAGCACGCTGCGCCCGGTGCTGCCGGCCGGCGCACGGTCGAGATCGCGGCGGTAGGCCGCGAGCCGCACCGCCTCGCCGAAGTAGGTGGCGTCATAGAAGGCCGGCACGCCCATCGCCAGTTCGGTGGGCGGCGCGGGCAGGTCGGCGCTGCCGAGCTCCACCAGTCCGTCAGACGTGGACACACGAAAGAACACCTGGCCGCTCGCCGTCAGCTCGAAGAACTCGAACATCGTGTACGGCAGCTCGACCGACAGGCCGCCCGAGGCGGTCGAGATGTTGGCGTCGATGGACTTGAGCGCGCCCAGCAGCGAGCGGTCGTAGGCCGCGTTGGCCGCGGCCAGCGCGTCGTGCCGCGTCATCCACAGTTCCAGGCCAGTCACGACCAGCAGGGCGGGGAAGAGCAGCAGCGCGAGCCGCTGCCACAGGCTGGCACGGCGCAGGCGTTCACGCAGGCCGCTCACTCAGTCTGCTTCCAGTACATAGCCGAGCCCGCGCAGCGTGACGATGCGAACCCCGGTGCCGTCGAGTCGCTTGCGCAGCCGGTAGACGAAGACTTCGACCGCCTCCGGGTGCACCTCTTCGTCGTCGGAGAACACGCGCTCGAGGATCTGCTGCTTCGACAGCGGCTCGCCGCTGCGCTGCACCAGCACGCGCAGCACCGCCAGTTCGCGCGGCGAGAGCGCCAGCGCCTCGCCGTTCAGCGTGAAGTGCCGGCGCGCGCCGTCGTACACCAGCGGGCCGCAGGCCAGCCGCGGATGCTCTACGCCACGCGCGCGCCGCACCAGCGCGTGCAGGCGCGCTTCGAGCTCGGCCAGCGCGAAGGGCTTGGCGAGGAAGTCGTCGGCGCCCGCGTTGAGCGAAGCCACGCGCTCGTTCAGCGAGTCGCGCGCCGTGAGGATCAGCGCCGGCAGCCGTTGGTCGCGCTCGCGCAGCCGTTGCAGCACCGTGTGCCCGTCGAGCCCGGGCAGGCCCAGGTCGAGCACCAGCGCATCGTGGTCGCGCTGCTGCAGCGCCCGGTCGGCCAGGCGCCCGTCGTCCACCCATTCGACCTGGATGCCCGCATGCTCCAGCGCCTTGCAGAGCCAGGTGCCCAGGGTGTGTTCGTCTTCCGCCAGCAGGATGCGCATGGCGCCGATGCTAGGGCCTGTGCTGCTCAGTCGGGCTTGATGTTTGCCCTTGCGATGACCTTTTGCCAGCGGGTTTGCTCGGCAGCGATGAACTGCGCGAACTGCTCTGGCGTGCCGCCGATGGCTTCGGCCGCATCGGCGGTCAGGCGCTGCATGGAGTCGGGCGACTTCACGGCCTTCATCGTCTCGGCCGAGAGCTTGGCCAGGTTGGCTGGCGTGATGTTGGCCGGCGCGAGCATGCCGTACCACTGAGTCATCTCGAAGCCCGGGAAGCCTTGCTCGGCCACGGTCGGCACGTCGGGCAGCTGGGGCAGGCGCTTGGCCGATCCGGTCGCGATGCAGCGCACCTTGCCCGCCTTGATGAACGGAATGATCGCCGCCGCGCCGATGGCCGATGCGTCGAGCCGGCCCGAGAGCAGGTCGGTCACCATCGGGCCGGTGCCGCGGTAGGGCACGTGCAGCATGAACACGTCGGCTGTCATCTTCAGGTACTCGAAGGCCAGATGGCCCGCGCTGCCATTGCCCGCCGAACCGTAGCTGAGCTTGCCCGGCTTCGACTTGGCGTATGCGATGAACTCCTTGAGGTTCTTCGCCGGCACGTCGGGGTGCACCACGTAGAGGCTGGGCACCTTGGCCAGCAGGCTCACGGGCTTGAAGTCCTTGTTCGCGTCGTAGGGCAGCTTGGCGAAGATGTACGGGTTGACCGCCAGCGTGCCGATGTGGCCGAGGATGATCGTGTGCTGGTCGGTGCTGCGCGCCACTTCGCTCATCGCGATGTTGCCGGCCGCACCGGGCTTGTTGTCGACGAAAACGCTCTGGCCCAGCGTGCGCGAGAGTTCGGCGGCGGTCGAGCGCGCGACGATTTCGGAGCTACCGCCAGGGGCGAAGGGCACGACGAAGCGGATCGACTTGCTTGGCCAGGTGTCTTGTGCGGAGGCCAGCGAAGGCAGCAGGCCGCCGAGGGTGAGAGCGCCGCCGGCTTGCAGCCAGTGGCGGCGGCTCAGGCTGTGGGCGTCGTCAGGGGAAAAGAGATCGGACATGGTGCTTGTGTCTCCAGCGCTTTTGGATTGAAAGCGCGCATCCTGCCCGGTCGATGCTGTCGGAAAGCTGTCAGTTGCGGTTCGTCCAGTAATCCCGACCGAATTCGCCCGCGAGCCGGGCAATCAAGGTTTCCACGCGCGCCAGCACGATTTCGACCTGCGCGCGCACTGGAGCGTATGCGAAGCGCAGGTTGTGGAAGGTCTTGCCTTCGTCGGGGTCGTCATCGCGCAGGTACAGCGTGCCGTCGTGCAGCCGCAGGTCGAGGAACCAGCCCTGCTCGTAATCGGAGAAGACTTCGCCGGGTGTGCCTCTGGTCAGCGATTCGATGAAGGCTCGGCCCTCGCTGAAGCGGTCGTGCCATGGGAAGCTCAGGAGGAAGCGGCCGGGCGCATGGACTACCGGCCTGTTCCAGAAGTGGGGGCCTTCGGCCGGGTCCTTGCCGTGACGCGCGGCCTTGGCCAGCAGGTCGCGGTAGTGACTGCCGAGCTCGTCCTCGTGGCCGACGCAGTCGGCCGACAGCACGAAGCCTTGTGCCGCGCCCGGAATTGCCGGCTGGTACAGCGGTTCGCACAGGTTCGCCCATTGTTCAGGCGAGATGCGCGACGACGGGCCGTAGTAGAACGAGTGCTCGACGATGAATGCAATGTCGATGTGCACGTCTTCCACGGGCTCCGACTGCGCCGCCCAGTCGGGCAATGTCGTCTGGCTCGAAGAACCCGAGGCGTTTACGGTCATGGCGCTTCTCAGATCAGATTGCGCATCGCCTGCGCCGTCTCACGCAGCACCGGCAGCACTCGCGCCACCGCATCTTCCGAGCTCTCGTGCCCCATCGGCATCGTGATGTTCAGCGCCCCCACCAGCGTGCCGTGCCGGTCGCGCAGCGGCACCGCGATGCCGCGTGAATTCAGGTCGAGCTGCTGCTCGGACAGCGCCCAGCCTTGTGCCCGAATGCGCGCGAGTTCGAGCTTCATGCGTTCCATACTCGCGATGGTGTGCGAAGTGAAAACCGTCAGCTGCCGTGTCGTCAGCCATTCGTTCAGCTCGGCGTCGCTGCGCAGCGCCAGCATCAGCATGCCCGAGGCCGTGACCTGCGCCGGCACGCGCGCGCCGAGCACGTAGCCGGTGCTCATGCTGCGGTTGGGGCCGTTGCGCGCTATGTAGACCACCTCGTCGCCGTCCATCACGCTGAGGTAGGCGATCTCGTTGGTGCCCGCCGCCACCCGCTGCAGAAAGGGCTGCACCACACGCGGCAGCCGGGCCGATTCCAGGTACGACTGGCCCAGGCGCAGCACGCGCGGCGTGAGCCAGAACAGCTTGCCGTCGCTCGCCACATAGCCCATGTGCTGCAAGGTCAGCAGATAGCGCCGCGCGGCGGTGCGGGTCATGTTCGTGCGCTGGCCGGCCTGGCTGGCGGTCAGGCGCGGGTTGGCGTCGTCGAAGGCTTCGATGATGCTCACGCCACGCTCCAGGCCGGCGATCCAGTCGCGCTTGTCCAGGCCGGGCGGCGGCGCCGGGTCGTCCTTGCTGTCCTTGCTCATGGGCGGAAGTGTGCCTGCGTGGATGGGTTCGGAGTTTGCATTTGATGACAGTGAAAACCCTTGAATTGAACGATCAGTGATTTTTTGAGTTCGATAATCGCACGATTATTGGTGCCAATGGCTGCGTGATTCAGGCGAAGCGACTATAAAGCTCGGCATCCGCCCTCGAAAAGAGCGATTGACGAACGGAAGCACGCACATGAGCCATTCCATCCGCGGCAGTACCCAGGCTTACCTGATCCCCGGCGACCCGGTTCGCAATGTGCGGCTGCCCCGCATGTTCAACGCCGCCTTCGAGCGCTTCGGCATCGACGCCGTGCTGCTGCCCATGCAGGTGCCGGTGCGCGACTTCGCGGTGTTCTTCAAGTCGGCCTTTCTCGCGCGCAACGTGCGCGGCATGGTGATCGCGCCGCCGCACAAGCCGCTGGTGGTCGACCTGCTCGACGGCTGCGGCCTCTTCGGCCGCGTGGCCGGCTCGGTCAACGTGGTGCGCCGCACCGAGGGCGACCAGCTCGAAGGCGACCTGTTCGACGGCGAAGGCCTGATCGGCGCGCTCGACCACTACAACATTCCCTTCCGCGGCAAGCGCGTGCTGATCCTCGGCGCGGGCGTGAGCGCCGCAGCCATCGGCGTTGCGCTGGCCGAAGGCGGCACGGTGAACGGCGCGGAGTACATCGCGTTCTACGACAGCGCCGCAGGCAAGGCGGCCGGTGTGGCGGCCAAGCTCAACGCCTTCTTCGACGCGACTGTGGTCTCGGCCGACAGCAACGCGCCCGAAGGCTACGACCTCGTCATCAACGCCACGCAGTTGGGGCTGGTCGAAGGCGATGCGTTGCCCCTCGACGTGTCGCGCATGGACGGCCACGCGGCACTGTTCGACATTCTTCTGCGCAACCAGCCCACGCCGCTGGTGCAGGCAGCGCGAGCGCGCGGACTCAACGCACAGGCGGGCTTCGAGATGCTCATCCAGCAGATGCCGCACTACTTTCGCTACTTCGGCCATCTCGATGCGGCTGCCGCGATGCAGGCCGACGCCGACTTCCTGCGCGAAATCATCTACCCACCGGCCATGCAAGCCGAAATTGCGCAGCCCTTGCGCTACCACTCGCCCAGCGTCGCCTGAGCCCCGATTTTTCAAAGAAACAACCGACATGATTTCCGGCAAGACCACGCTCATCGCCCACATCGGCTATCCCACCGAGGCCTTCAAGGCCCCGATGATCTACAACCCCTGGTTCGACAAGCACGGCATCGACGCTGTGGTGGTTCCGATGGGCGTGAAGCCCGAGGACTACGCGGCCTCGCTGCCGCAGATCTTCAGGTTCAGCAACCTGCGCGGCGCGCTGGTGACCATGCCGCACAAGGTCACGACCATGTCGCTGGTCGACGAGGTGACGCCCACGGCGCGCGTCGCGGGCGCCTGCAACGCCATCCTCAAGCGGCCCGACGGCACGCTGCTGGGCGACCAGTTCGACGGTGCGGGCTTCGTGCGCGGCGTGGAGCGCAAGGGGCGCCTGTTCAAGGGCACGCGCGTGCTGGTGTCGGGCACGGGTGGCGTTGGCTCGGCCATTGCCGCATCGATTGCCGCCGCCGGAGCCGCCGAGCTGATGCTGTTCGACATGAGCGAGGCCTCGGCCGGCGCATTGGCCGCGCGGCTGCGCGAGCACTATCCGCAAATGAAGGTGGCCACGGGCTCGAAAGACCCGGCCGGCTACGACGTGGTCGTCAACGCCACGCCGCTCGGCATGAAGGAGGGCGACCCGCTGCCCTTCGATGTGGACCGCATCGACCCCGGCACTTTCGTCGGCGAGGTGGTCATGAAGACCGAATACACGCCGCTGCTGCAGGCCGCCAAGGCCAAGGGCTGCCAGGTGCAGGTTGGCACCGACATGCTGTTCGAGATGATCCCTGCCTACCTCGAGTTCTTCGGATTCGGCACAGCCTCCCCGGAGGAATTGCGTGCCGTGGCCCAATTGAAATACTGAAAGGCCAGGTCATCGCATGAGTATTTTTGAAGGCTTCCTCTCCACATCCGAAACGCTTGGCGCCTTCAGTGACCGCGCCTTCGTCGACGCCATGCTGCGCTTCGAAGCGGCACTCGCGCGCGCGCAGGTTGCCGAAGGACTGATCCCCGAGAGCGCTGCGCATTCGATCGTCAGCAGTTGCAAGGTCGAGCTGTTCGATGTTGCCAAGATCGTGCGCGAGAGCGGCCGCGCGGGCAGCGTCGCGATTCCGCTGGTGAAGGCGCTGCGCGAAGCCGTCGGCCTCTTCAATGCCGACGCCGCGCCCTTCGTGCACTTCGGCAGCACCAGCCAGGACGTGATCGACAGCGCAATGGCGCTGGTCACGCGCGAAGCGGTCGCGCTCATCGAGACCGATCTTGCCAAGGCCGCCGACGCGCTGCTGCGCCTGGCCGTCACGCACGCCGAAACGCCGATGCTCGCGCGCACGCTGATGCAGCCGGCCTCGGTCACCAGCTTCGGCTTCAAGTGCGCGGGCTGGGCCGCGCCGCTGGTGCGCAGCCGCATCCGGCTGCGCGATGCCGCGAAGCACGCGCTGCAATTGCAGCTGGGCGGCGCCGTCGGTACGCTGGCTCAGATGAAGGGGCAGGGCGCGGCCGTGCGCAAGCGCATGGCCAAGGAGCTTGGCCTGGGCGACCCCGGCGCAACGTGGCACACGCAGCGCGACGAATGGGTGGCGCTCGGCTGCGAGCTGGGCCTCATCACCGGCAGCCTCGGCAAGATCGCGGTCGACATCGCGCTGCTCGGGCAGTACGAAGTGGCTGAAGTCGCGGAGCCCAGCGAGCCGGGCCGCGGTGGTTCGTCGGCAATGCCACACAAGCGCAACCCGGTGGCTTCGATGGTCGCCATCGCCGCCGCGCACCGTGCGCCGCAGCGCGTGGCCGCATTGCTTGGCGCCATGCCGCAACAGCACGAACGTGCCCTCGGCGCCTGGCAGGCCGAACTGGCCGAATGGCCGCAGCTGCTGATGTCGGCGCACGGCAGCGTGCGCGCAATGGCGGGCGCCTTGCCCGGGCTGCAGGTCGACGCCGCGCGCATGCGCGCCAACATCGACCGGCTGCGCGCCGAACTCCCACGCGACGCGGCCGACGAATGGTTCGACCCCGCGCTCGCTCACAACGCCGGACAGACAGCCCTCGCCGAGGTGAAGGCGCTGCAGGCCCGGCTCACAGACAAGGAACTTGCCCAATGACCGCCCCCGAAACTCCCGCCGAAGGCTACGAATCCGGCCTAATCAACCGCCGCCGCGTGCTCGGCGATGCCTGGGTCGACAAGTCGCTCGCCAACCGCAACGGCTTCAACGCCGAGTTCCAGGAACTCATCACACGCCACGCGTGGAACGACATCTGGGGCCGCCCCGCACTGGGCGACAAGACGCGCCGCTACATGGTGCTGTCGATGATGCTGGGCATCCATGCGTATGAAGAGTTCGCCATGCACGTGCGTGCCGCGCTCGACGGTCCGCCCGAGTCGCGCCTCACGCCGGACGACATCAAGGAAGTGATCATGATGGCCGCCATCTACTGCGGCGTGCCGGTGGCCAACCACGCCTTCGGCATCGCGACCGGCATCCTGCGCGAAAAAGGCCTGCTGCCTGCGCTGCCCCAGTGACCGCGCCGGTCGCCCCCAAGAAGGGCCGGTTCGACGTCACTTTCACCTTGCTGCTGCCGCTGCTGCTGGCGGCGCAGCCGGTGGCCACCGACAGTTATTTGCCCGCGCTTCCCGCCATTGCGAAGGAGCTCGGTTCGGCCAGCACCAGCCTCACGCTGTTCGTGCTGGCCTTCGGCTTTGCGCAGTTGCTGTGCGGCCCGCTGGCCGATCGCTTCGGTCGCAGGCCGGTGCTGCTGGCGGGGCTCGGCTGTTACGCCATTGCCGCGCTGGGCGGCGCGTTCGCAGGTAGCGTGGCGTTGCTCGCGGGCTGGCGCACGCTGCAGGGCTTTTCGATGGCGGCGATTCTCGTGTGCTCGCGCGCGGCGGTGCGCGACCTGTACCCCGCGCACGAAGGCCCGCACGTCATGGCGCGCGGCCTCACCGGGCTGGGCGTGGTCGGCCTGATGGCGCCGCTGCTCGGCGCGTGGCTGGTGCAGGGCGCGGGCTGGCGCTGGGTGATGGTCGCGATGGCGGTCTATGCCTCGCTGCTGTTCGCGCTGTGCTGGCGCTCGTTCGGCGAAACGCGCAAGCCGATGCTGGGCGAGGGTGAGTCGGCCGCGCCGCGCGGCAGCACGCGCGCGGTGTTCGCGAGCCGGTCTTTCCGCGCCTGGGCCTCGGTGGCAGCGACGACCTACGGCGGGCTGTTCTGCTTTCTGCTGCTGTCGCCGATGGTCTATATCGGCTATCTGGGCTGGTCGCCCGCGTGGTACGGCTGGATCCCGGCCGGCGGCTCACTGGTCTACATCTTCAGCACCACCATGTGCCGCACGCTGTTGCGGCGCTACGGGCCGGTGCGCACCGTGCGGCTCGGTGCTTCATTGAGCCTGACCGGCGCCGTCATCCAGGCGCTCGGCTGCTGGCTGATGCCGCTGAGCGCCGTGCCGCTGCTGTTCGGCCACGCCGTGTACTGCCTCGGCCATGGCATCCACCAGCCCTGCGGGCAGGCGGGCGCGGTGGGCGACCTGCCGCATCTGGCGGGCCGGGCCGTGTCCTGGTCGGGCTTCGGCATGATGATGGTCGCGTTCTGCGTGGGGCAACTGGCCGCAAGATTTGTCGATGCCGATTTTTCCAATGGCGCCTGGCCGATGGTCGTGCCGATGCTGCTGGCCGGCTGCGTGCTGATGGCCATCGCGTTCCTCTGGCTGCCGCGTCTTCAACACCCGAAAAAGGAAACCACACCATGACCCGTTTGAATGTCGTTCGCGAGGGCGAAGGCCCGATCGTCGTGCTCAGCCATGCGCTCGGTTGCGACCTGAGCATGTGGGACGGCGTGGCCGCGCAGCTCTCGCGCGCCCACACGGTGCTGCGCTACGACCACCGCAACCACGGCGCGTCGGAGGTGGTGCCCGGCGCGCTGCGCGTCGAGACGCTGGCACAGGACGTGGCCGAACTCATCCAGCGCGAGGCGGACGGCGAGCCCGTGCATTTCGTCGGCCTGTCGATGGGCGGCATGACCGCGCAGGCGCTGGCGGTGCGGCACCCCGAGCTGCTGAAGACGATGGTGATCGCCAATTCGGCCGCTTACTACCCCGACCAGGCCCCCTGGCGTGCACGCGCCGAGACGGTGGCTGCCAAGGGTGTGGCCGCCATCGCCCCTGGCGCCGTGGCGCGCTGGCTCACGCCGGCCTACGTGGGCACGCCCGAAGGCGCAGTCGCCGCGAAGACGCTGCACGACGTGCTGGTGCGCACCGATGCTCAGGGCTACATCGAGAGCTGCAATGCCGTCGCGGCCATCGATTTCCGCGAGAGCAACCATCGCATTGCAGTGCCCACGCTGGTGATCGGCGGACTGCAGGACGAGGCCACGCCAATGGCCATGTCGCAGGCCATGGTGGGTGCCATTCCAGGCGCGCGCCTGGCCACCATCGACGCCGCGCACCTGAGCGCGGTCGAACGGCCGGTGGAGTTCACACAGCTGCTGATCGATTTCTGGCGCAGCCTTTGAGGGCTATTGGCCGGGCAGCCGGCCTAGGTGTATCCCGTATTTCGTGCGAATAATGCACGTATGTGATCGATGATCGATCAAAAGCTTGCTGAATAGATTGTGGCAGGGCCCGGGTGTTCCTAAAGTCCACCCCCATGCATCGCTCCATTGCCACCGTCTCGCTCAGCGGCACGCTCCGCCAGAAGCTCGAAGCCGTCGCCGCCGCCGGTTTCGACGGCATCGAGCTGTTCGAGGCCGACTTCATCAACTTCAAGGGCACGGCCACCGAATTGCGCCGCATCACGGCGGACCTGGGCCTGACCATCGACCTGTACCAGCCGTTCCGCGATTTCGAAGGCATGCCCGAGCCGCAGTTTCGTCGCAGCCTGGAACGAGCCGAGCGCAAGTTCGACCTGATGGAGGCCATGGGTGCGCCGATGGTGCTGTGCTGCTCCAACACTTCGCCGCTGTCGGTGAACGATCCAGCTCTGGCCGCCGCGCAACTGCACGAACTGGCCGAGCGCGCTGCGCGCCGCAACCTGCGCGTGGGCTTCGAGGCACTCGCCTGGGGCCGCCACACCTCGCTGTACGGCCAGGCCTGGAACATCGTGAAGCAGGCGAACCACGCGCACCTGGGCCTGATCCTCGACAGCTTCCACACGCTGTCGCTGAAGGACGATCCGGCCGGCATCGCCAGCATTCCGGGCGACAAGATCTTCTTTTTGCAGATGGCCGACGCGCCGCTGCTGTCGATGGACGTGCTGCAGTGGGCGCGCCACCATCGTTCGTTTCCGGGGCAGGGCGATTTCGACGTGGTCGGCTTCTTCGAACAGGTGCTGCGCGCGGGCTACACCGGGCCGCTGTCGCTGGAGATCTTCAACGACATCTTTCGCGAGACGCCGAACCGCCGTACCGCGGTGGATGCGATGCGCTCGCTGCTGTACCTCGAAAGCGAAGCGCGGCAGCGGCTGGACGACGTCGAGCCCGTGCAGTTGTTCAACCCGCCGCCGGTACCGGCGCTCTCCGGCCTGTCGTTCATCGAGTTTGCGGCCGACGAGGCATCTGCAGCAACGCTGTCCACGCTGGTGAAGCAACTCGGCTTCCGCCGCATCGGCAAGCACCGCTCGAAGGCCGTGACGCTGTACCGCCAGGGCGAGATCAACCTGATCGTCAACGCACAGCCTGATTCGTTTGCGCGCGGCCGCTTCGAGGCGCACGGCACCTCGGTGTGCGCTCTGGGCGTGCGCTGCGACGATCCCCTCGCGGCCGTGGGCCGAGCCACCGCCATGCGTTCGCAGCGGCACGACAGCCCGGTCGGCCCCAACGAACTGCGCGTGCCGGCCATCGTCGCGCCGGGCGGCAACCTGATTCATTTCGTGCCCGAAGCGCTGGGCGCCAACGGCTTGTACGAAGCCGACTTCATTCTCGAAGACGACGGTGCCGGCGCGAACGACGCAGGCCTGCAGCGCATCGACCACGTGGCTCTTGGCCTGGCGCTAGACCAGCTCGACACCTGGGTGCTGTTCACGCGCGCCGTGCTCGGCCTGGAGCCCGGCGAGAGCCTGGAGCTTGCCGACCCCTTCGGCCTGATCCGCAGCCGCGGCGTTGCCAACACCGACCGCAGCCTGCGCCTGGTGCTCAACGTGTCGCTGAGCCAGCGCACCCGCACCGCGCGCACGCTGAGCGTGACTGGCGGTGGCGCGGTGCATCACATTGCGCTGAGCTGTGCCGACATCTTCGAGACGGCCGCCAAGCTGCGCGCCAACGGCACGCGCTTCGTGCCCATCTCCGACAACTACTACGACGACCTGGCCACGCGCATCGACATCGCGCCCGAACTGCTGGCGCGCATGCGCGAAGCGGGCGTGCTGTTCGACCGCTCGCCAGCCGGCGACTACCTGCACATCTATACCGAGAGTTTCGAGGGCGGACTGTTTTTCGAGGTCGCACAGCGCGTGGGCAACTACGACGCCTACGGTGCCCTCAACGCACCGGCGCGCATGGCTTCGCAGGCGCAGGATTGACCGATCGACCGACTGATTGATTTCTTTTTTTCGTCAACACTGGAGACAACACATGGCAACCAACACAGCCCATGAGCCGCAAGGCAGGCACCAGTCGAAGAAGGCCGCCGCAAGCGGCTGGATCGGCTCGGCGCTGGAGTACTACGACTTCTTCATCTACGCCACCGCGGCGGCGCTGATCTTTCCGCAGATCTTCTTCCCGAAGGGCGACCCGACGACGGCCATCGTCGCCTCGCTCGCGACCTACGGCGTGGGTTATGTCGCGCGTCCCATCGGCGCCTTCGTGCTCGGCCACTGGGGCGACACGCACGGGCGCAAGCAGGTGCTGGTGCTTTGCATGTTCCTGATGGGCTTTTCGACCGTGGCCGTCGGCCTGCTGCCTACCTATGACCAGGTCGGCCTGCTGGCTCCGGTGCTGCTGGTTCTGCTGCGCCTCATCCAGGGCTTTGCAGTGGCCGGCGAAATCTCGGGCGCGAGCTCGATGATTCTCGAGCACGCACCGTTCGGGCGTCGCGGCTTCTTCGCGAGCTTCACGCTGCAGGGTGTGCAGGCCGGCCAGATTCTGGCGGCTGCCGTGTTCCTGCCGCTGGCGCACTACATGCCCGAGGAGGCCTTCAACTCGTGGGGTTGGCGCATTCCCTTCCTGCTGAGCTTCCTGGTCATCGTGGCGGGCTACATCATCCGCCGCGAGGTCGACGAGACGCCGGCTTTTGCTGAAGTGGACAAGAAGGGCGAAGTGGCCAAGGCACCGATCGTCCAGGCCTTCACCGACAGCTGGGCCGACATGCTGCGCGTGGTCTGCATGGCGCTGATGAACGTCATTCCGGTGGTGGCCACAGTGTTTGGCGCGGCCTATGCCGTGCAGGCGGCCTACGGCATCGGATTCCAGAAAGACGTGTACCTGTGGATTCCGGTGCTCGGCAACATCCTGGCCGTGATCGTGATCCCGTTCGTGGGCAACCTCTCGGATCGCATCGGCCGCCGCCCGCCGATCATCGTCGGTGCGCTGCTCTCGGGGCTGCTGTCCTTCGTGTACCTGTATGCCATCAGCATCCGCAACGTGCAGCTGGCCATCGTCATGTCGCTGCTGATGTGGGGCATCGTGTACCAGGGCTACAACGCGACCTTCCCGAGCTTCTATCCGGAGCTGTTCCGCACCCGCAACCGCGTCTCGGCCATGGCCATCTCGCAGAACATCGGCACCACCTTCACCGCACTGCTGCCCGCTCTGTTCGCCGCCGTGGCGCCTCCCGGCTCGACCAACGTGTGGTTCACCGTGGGTGCCATCACCTTCGCTGTGACGGTGCTGGCGGCACTGGCCGCACTGAGTGCACGGGAAACCTACCGCATCCGGATGAACGACTTAGGCAAGCCCGATGCGGTGCCGGTCGACAAGCAGGAGTACGACCGCATGCGCGAGAAGACGCTGCAGGACGCGCGCCTGGCCAAGGCCGCGGCCTGAAAACCTTTCGTGCACCAAGGGTTGTGGCGCCGTGAAGAATGGCGCCATGACTACCCCTACCTCTTCCCACCTCAAGATCGACTTCGTCTCCGATGTGTCCTGTCCCTGGTGCGCCATCGGCCTGAGTTCGCTCGAGGCGGCGCTCAGGAAGGTGGCCCCCGAGGTCACCGCGGAGCTGCACTTCCAGCCCTTCGAGCTGAACCCGCAGATGCCGCCCGAAGGCCAGGACACCTTCGAGCACCTGAATCAGAAGTACGGCTCCACGCGCGAGCAGCAGGCGCAGTCGCGCGAAATGATCCGCCAGCGCGGCGCGGCAGTGGGCTTCGAGTTCAGCCCCGGAGGCCGTCCGCGTGTCTACAACACCTTCAACGCACACCGCCTGCTGCACTGGGCCGAGCTGGAGAGTTCGGCCAAGCAGGCGGCGCTGAAGAAGCTGCTGCTGAAGGCCTACTTCACCGACAGCCAGAACCCATCGGACTCCGAAGTGCTGGTGCGCGCAGCCACCGAGGCCGGGCTCGATGCAGCCCGTGCCCGCGAGATCCTGAACAGCGACGAGTTTGCACAGGAAACCCGCGAACGCGAGCGCATGTACACCGATGCCGGCATCCACTCGGTGCCCGCGATCATCATCAACGACCAGCACCTCATTTCGGGTGGCCAGCCCGTCGAGGTGCTCGAGCGCGCCCTGCGGCAGATTGCCGGCGCTGCACCTTCCAGCCTGTCCGTAGCCTGACTTAGCTGGCGCTTAGGCACCGTCTTTGCGCGGCGTTACGAGGGTAAAGAGCGTCAACGCGGAGCGGGTCCCGATGGTTGAGGATGCGTCCTCGATTCGCCATCACTCCCAGGAGCTCCGAAGATGAAGAAGAAAAGCCTAATCGCCGCACTCGCCCTCATGGCTGCGGCCTCGTTGCCCGCATTGGCCGACGAATACGGCAGGCACCCGTTCTACCTCCACGCCTTGTCCGACCTGCAAACGGCCGCCTGGAAGGTGGAGCACCGCCGCCCCGAAGACGGGCAGATCTCGCGCGACGAGCAGGTGGTGGTCGACGAGATCCATGCTGCCATCGGCGATCTGCAACGCGCGGCATGGCTCGACGGCAAGCCCCTCGAATGGCGCGAGCCCACCGATACGTGGCTGCCGCGCGACGGCCGCCTTCATGCGGCGGTCGACCTGCTGCGCAAGGTGCGCTCCGATGTGGCGCGCGAAGAAGACGACCCGCGCTCGCGGCCGTTCCAGCAACGCGGCCTGGCGCACGTAGACCTGGCGCTCAACACCGCACAGCACGCCATCGGCGACGTGCGCCATCACGACATGCGCAGGGAGTGATGGCGGTGCCGGCCGCCGCCTCGTTGTTCTCCATGCGTCGCGCCTCGATGGCGCTCGGTGCATGTGCGCTGGCCTTGCTCGCGGCCTGCGCAAGTGCACCGGGCGACCAGCGGCCGGTGGTGTCGGTGTCGTTGCCTTCCGCACCGCTCAATGACGCCGCCCGTCTGCGCTGGCTCGACCGCGTGAGCTGGGGTGCCAACGCGAGCAGCGACGCGCAGCTCGCAAAGCGCGGCCTGTCGCTGTGGATGCGCGACCAGCTCAACCCGCGCCCCGCGCCGCTGCCGCCTGCGGCGCAGGCGCAGATCGATGCGATGAGCATTTCGCGCACGCCGCTCGACCAGCTCGTCACCGAACTCGACGCACAGCGCAAGGCGGCCGATGCGCTACCCGACGAAGACCAGAAGAAAGCCGCGCGACAGGCCTACCAGCAGCGGCTCAACGACCTGGCACGCGAAGCGCAACAACGCTTCGTGCTGCGCGCCCTGTATTCGCCCAACCAGCTGCAGGAGCAGATGACGTGGTTCTGGATGAACCACTTCAACGTCAACCTGCGCAAGGACAACATCCGCGCGATGGTGGGCGACTACGAAGAGAACGCGATTCGCCCGCACGCGCTCGGCAAGTTCCGCGACCTGCTCGGCGCCACGCTGCACCACCCGGCGATGCTGCGCTACCTAGACAACGCGCAGAACGCCGCCAACCGCATCAACGAGAACTACGCACGCGAGCTGATGGAGCTGCACACGCTGGGCGTGGGCGGTGGCTATTCGCAGGCCGACGTGCAGGAGTTGGCGCGCGTGCTCACCGGCGTTGGCGTGAGCAACCAGCCGCTCGATGCGCCGCCGCCGAACGTGCGGCCGGCCGTACGCGCCGACTACGTGCGCAAGGGCCTGTTCGAGTTCAACCCCAACCGGCACGACTACGGGCCGAAGACGCTGCTGGGTCAGCCCATCAAGAGCAGCGGCCTGGCCGAGGCCGACGAAGCGCTCGACCGCCTGGCGCGCGCGCCGGCCACCGCGCGCTTCATCTCGCGCAAGCTTGCCGTGTACTTCGTCTCCGACGACCCTCCGCAGGCATTGATCGACCGCATGGCTGCTGCCTTCACCCGCAGCGACGGCGACATCGCCATTACTCTGAAGGCGCTGTTCGAGTCGCCCGAGTTCGCCGCCTCGCTGGGCCGCAAGTTCCGCGACCCGGTGCACTACGTGATGGCCGGCGTGCGGCTCGCGTACGACGACCGCGTGGTGGTGAACGTGAACCCGATGCTCAACTGGATCAACCGCATGGGCGAACAGCTGTACAGCCACGAGACGCCCGACGGCTATCCGCTCAACGAGGCAGCCTGGGCCAGTGCGGGGCAGATGAACACGCGCTTCGAGATCGCGCGTGCCATCGGTGCGAACGGCGCCGTGCTGTTTCGCGTGGACGACAAGGCGCCGTTGGAGAAGCCGGCCTTCCCGCAGCTAGCTGATTCGCACGCGGTGCGCGCAATGCAAGCCGGCATGAGCGCGGACACGCGCGAGGCGCTGGCGCAGGCGAAGAACCCGCAGGAGTGGAACACCTTCCTGCTGGCGTCGCCGGAGTTGATGCGTCGTTGATCAAGAAGAAGGACACACCGTCATGCAACGTCGAGAACTCTTGAAGCTCATGGCCGCCGCCCCGTTCGCGGGCGCCGCCGGCCAACTGATGGCCGCGCCCGCGGCCGAAGGCGCCAAGCTGCTGGTCGTGTTCCTGCGCGGCGCGTACGACTGCAGCAGCCTGCTCGTGCCAACGAGCAGCGACTTCTACTACGCCTCGCGCCCCAGCATCGCCATCGCGCGCCCCGGCACGCCCAACGGCGCGCTGCCGCTCGACGGCAACTGGGGCCTGCATCCCGCGCTGGCACAGAGCGTGATGCCGATGTTCCAGCAGAAGCAGGCATCGTTCATCGCCTTCGCGGGCATCGACGACCTCACGCGCAGTCACTTCGAAACGCAGGACTCCATCGAGCTCGGCCAGGCGCTGGACAAGCGCCGCGACTACCGCTCGGGCTTTCTCAACCGGCTGGCCGGCGTACTCGGCGCGGGGCCCGTTACCGACGTGTCGCCCATCGCCTTCACCGACCAGTTGCCCATCTCGATGCGCGGCAGCGCCAAGGCCGCCAACATGGCGATCGCGGGTAACGCACGTTCGGGCATCGACGCGCGGCAGAGCCAGATCATTACGAGCATGTACCGCAACACCGCGCTGGCCCAGCCGGTGGCCGAGGGCTTCCAGGTGCGCGACGAGGTAACGCGGGCGGTGCAGGCCGAGATGGACGCTGCCAGCCGCAACGCCATGACCGCCAAGGGCTTCGAGCTGGTGGCGCGCCGCATGGCCTTGCTGATGCGCGACCGCTTCGACCTCGGCTTTGTCGACGTCGGCGGCTGGGACACGCACGTGGGGCAGGGCGGCGCCACCGGCTACCTCGCCAACCGTTTCGAAGAACTGGGCCGCGGCGTAGCCGGCTTCGCACAGGAGATGGGCGACGACGCATGGCACCAGACCGTGGTGGTCGTCATCAGCGAGTTCGGCCGCACCTTCCGCGAGAACGGCAACCGCGGCACCGACCACGGACACGGCACCGTCTACTGGGTGCTCGGCGGCGGCCTCTCGGCGCAGGCCGGGGGGCGCGTCGTGGGCGAGCAGCAGGCGCTGACGCAGGCCACGCTGTTCCAGAACCGCGACTATCCGGTGCTCAACGAATACCGCGCGGTGTTCGGCGGGCTGTTCAAGCGGATGTATGGCCTTTCGCCGGCACAGCTCGCGCGGGTGTTCGACGGGGTGGCGCCGAAAGACCTGCAGTTGGTCTAGCGCGCGAAGAAGGTCGAGACCGGAGTACGGTCAGGCGATCATCGATTCGAGGTCCGCAGCAAGCTCACGCGGCGCCGGCATTTCCTGGACCATGTCCTCGGTGATACCGACGGCCAGCGCCGACTGGCTCGGCCAGAAGCCACCGATATTGCTCAGGTCCACGCCCTGGCGCTCCAGTGCCACGCGCCACACGGCCAGATGAAGAACGCCGCCGAGCGCATCGGCGTGTTCCGACTTTGCCGGGCTCACGAAGCTCGAAAGCCCACCGACGAGGTCGGGAGCGAAGCCCCAGCGCTGCGCCAGGGACGCACTCACGTCGCCGTAGTGATACCCGAATTCGACAAGCTCGAGTTGCGCGCGCCCCAGCGCGTCCAAGGGGTGGACGGCATTCAGCGCGGCCATGCGATCGGGCATTGCCTGCGCCATGATCAGGTGGCCGATGGCATGCATGCTGCCCGCGGTGAACGCCAGGTTGGGGTCGACGTGCCGGGTCTTCGAAGCCAGATACCTCGAGACCGACGCCACGCGCAGGCTGTGGGCCCAGAAGGCCGGAAGGTTGACTCCGTCCACCTTCCGGAAGGCGCCCGACAGACCCGAACTCACCACGAATGACCGGATGGCGGAGAGCCCGAGCATCAGGATCGCGCCCTGGATCGAGGAAATCTTTCGCCGGAGCCCGAAGAACGGCGAGTTGACCATCTGCAGCACCCTGGCCGCGAGCACCTGGTCAAGCTCGATCCGATGCGCGATGGCCGCGAAAGGCACGTCGTCGTCGCGCAGCATCTCAATCAGGTCGGACACCACCTTCGGCACGGTGGGGAGCGACTCGTCATTGGCAAAGAGTTCGTCGAGTGTCATGGCGTTATGGGTGTATTGCCTTTGTATGCAATGGATTTTCCTCCAGCGCAGGGCCTGCCAGAGCCTCTATCGGCGCGAATGTGTAATTTCTACGGATTCCGGTGGGACCGAGAATCGGCGCATGCCCCACGCCGTCTCCCTCCTTCGTGCCGCCCGCCTGGCGCGAAGTGCCAAGCCCTTTCTCGCCCGTGGTGGCTTCAAGCGCGAACGCTGCGCGGGCTGCCGCCTGGTGCCCAGCCATTGCATGTGCGCCGTGCGCCCTTCGGTGGCAACGCGCGCGGGGGTGTGCCTGCTCATGGCCGACATCGAGCCGCTCAAGCCCACCAACACCGGTTGGCTGGTCGCCGACGTGGTGGCCGATACCTTCGCCTTCGGCTGGGCCCGTACCGAAACCGATCCCGCGCTGCTGGCACTGCTGAACGACCCGCAATGGCAACCCTACGTGGTGTTCCCGGGGCAGTACGCGGCGCCCGAGCGCGTGGTTCTGACCGTTCCGTCGCCTGACCAGGCCAGCAGCGGCACCGCGAAACGCCCGCTCTTCATCCTGTTCGATGCGACATGGGCCGAGGCACGCAAGATGTTTCGCAGGAGCCCCTACCTCGACCGGCTGCCGGTGCTGAGCCTGCAGCCGGAGCAGATCACGCAGTACAAGCTGCGCAACTCCGGCCGCGACGACCATTTCTGCACCAGCGAGGTGGCCGCGATGTGCATGAACCTCGCAAGCGAGCATGCCGCCGAACAGACGCTGGATGCCTACCTGGTGGTGTTCACGCACCACTATCTGAGCGCGAAGAACCAGCAGCCCGTGGCGTGGGAGGGTGCAGCGCATCAGCGCCTGCGCGAAGTGTCCGCCTCGCGGCCCTGAAGACTCTGCCCGCCGCGGCGCCGCGCGGGCGGGCGCAGCCGTGCCTCGCTCCGCCATCTACCTAGTTCCGGTGATGGTGAAGAAACAAATAGTTAACAAGAATCAACGATTTGAAACCGCCGGTAGCACTTCGACCGGCGCGCGGGTTTCTCTTCGTGAATCGACAAAACCAAAGAGGGCAGTGGATGTTTTCCAATCGAGTGAGTTTTTACGGGCGCTGCGGCGTCGTGGCCAGTGCGATCGTGTTGCTGGCTTCCTGCGGCGGTGGGGGTGGCGGCGGCTCGGGCTTCGTGCCGATCGCTGCGCCGGCGCAACCCCAGACCCCCGTCGTCGTGACGCATACGGTCGGCGGCACCGTCACCGGCCTCACCGGCAGCCTGGTGCTTCAGAACAATGCGGGCGACGACCTGAAACTCACGGCCGACGGCAAGTTCACCTTTGCCACCGCGCTCACCGAAGGCTCGGCCTATGAGGTCAGCGTGCGCACCCAGCCCCTGTGGCAGTTCTGCACCGTGACCAAGGGCAGCGGCAAAGCCTCGGCCGATGTCGGCGACGTGGCGGTCGCCTGCTCGGCGGCGGTGGCGCAGGTGTCCACGCTCGCTGGGTCCGGCACTACCGGCTCGGTCAATGGCAACGGTACCGCCGCATCGTTCTATCTCCCGTACAGCGTGGTCGTCGACAAGAGCGGCAACCTGCTCGTGTCGGATACGGCAACGAACCTTGTGCGGAAGATCTCGCCCGCTGGCGATGTCACGACATTTGCGGGCGGTGGCGGCAGCGGTACTTCGCAAAACGGCAACGGCACTGCAGCCTCGTTCTCGGGCCTGTCCGGTCTTGCGCTGGACTCCACGGGCAATGCCTATGCTGCGGAATTCGGCGGCAACCGCATCCGCAAGATCACGCCCGCGGCCGACGTGATCACGATCGCGGGCAGTGGGGCCATCGGGTCGCTCGATGGCCACGGCACCTCTGCCACGTTCAATACCCCTTCATCGGTGGCCACGGACTCCAACGGCAACATCTACGTGCTCGAATTCATCGGCGCCGTTGTCCGAAAGATCACGCCTGCCGAGGACGTCACCACGCTGGCCGGCTCGGGCACTGCAGGCTTCGCTGACGGCACGGGGACTGCGGCATCTTTCGGGCAGGCCTACGGCATAGCGACTGACGCGGCCGGCAACATTTACGTTGCCGACAGCGGCAACAACCGGATCCGCAAGATCACGCCCGGCGGCGTGGTCATGCCGCTGGCCGGTTCGGGCCAGGTTGGCGCGACCGACGGGGCCGGCAGCTCGGCATCTTTCAGCAGGCCCGGCGGCTTGACGGTGGACAGCGACGGCAATGTCTACGTGGCCGACACAGGCAACAGCCTGCTGCGCAAGATCACGCCGGCAGGCGTGGTCTCCACGCTCGCCGGCCAGCCCGGTGTGCTGGGCGCGCAGAACGGCATCGGCGCGGCTGCCACGTTCAAGCAGCCTTACGGGGTGACGGTGGATGCTGCCGGCAATCTGTACGTGGCCGACACCTTCGGCAACCTGATCCGCAAGGTCACGCCGGTTCGCGCACCCTGAGGTCGTCGAAGACGCAGGGTCCACCGTCGGTAACGGAATGAAAAGGCTGCATCCGGAGCATCGGCATATGTCTCCTGGAGTGCGGGCGCGCAGAATCGCGCTCGCACTCCCGAGGACTTGACCATGACGATTCCGTACTTTGTCTTGACGCCCGACCGGCGTGAACTTCCTCTGAACGTGCTCGGCACGAAGGTGACGGTGCTGGCATCGAACGCGGCGACGCAGAGCTATGGCATCACCCTGCAGCGGGGTGACGAAGGAACCGGGCCGCCGCCGCACAGCCACGACTGGGACGAATCCTTCTACGTGCTCGGCGGCGAGGTCGAGTTTCTCTGCGACGGTGCTGCCCACATGTGCCGGCCCGGCACGCTCGTGCACGTACCGCGCGGCACGGTGCACGGCTTTCACTACGGCAAGGGTGGCGGGCAGATGCTCGAGATCACCGGGCAGAACGCGCTGGCCGCCCAGATGTTCGCCGCCGTCGACCACGAGATCCCGGCCGGGCCGCCCGATATTCCAAAACTGCTGGCGGTGCTTGAGCGCAACGGCGTTACCGTCGCGGCCTGACATCGCGTCGGCCGTCGACAGGCGCGTGGCGTGCCATCAGCTCGACGACCCAATCGATGAACACCCGCAGCTTGGCGCTGACATGCCGGTTCGGCGGAAACGCCACGTACAAGGGCATCGGATCGAGTTGCCAGCCTTCGAACAGAGGCACCAACTCGCCGCTCGGCAGATGTGGTTTGGCCATGTAGTCCGGTAGCCAAAGCACCCCCATGCCCGCCAGCCCGGCCGCGAGGTAAGCGTTGCCGTCATCGACCGACAGCACATAGCGGCCCTGCACTTCGATGCTCTGGTCGCCGAGGCGCATGGCATACGGAAAGGTCTTGCCGCTGCGCGACCACAGGAAGCCCACGATGCGGTGATGCGTGTCTTCCAGCTCCCGCGGGTGTGAAGGCATGCCGGCACGCTCCAGATAACTCGGCGCCGCGTAAATCCCCAACTGCAGGTCGCCCACGCGGCGCGCCATCAGCGACTGGTCGGTGAGCTCGCCGCCGCGCACAACGCAATCGACGTTCTCGCCGATCACGTCCACCATGCGATCGCTCACGCCCATGTCGAGCTGGATGTCGGGGTAGCGGGCGTGGAACGCCGGCATTGCCGGCACCAGGATCATGCGGGCCAGCGGGCTCGGCACATCAACCCGCAGCCGTCCGCGGGGCAACGCCGAGGCGCTCGACAGACTGGTCTCCGCATCGTCCATGTCGGCCAGCAGGCGTACCACGCGCTCGTAGTAGGCCGCCCCGTCGGCCGTGACGTTCACCTTGCGCGTCGTGCGGTTGAGCAGCTTCACGCGCAGCCTTGCCTCCAGTTGCTGCACCAGCTGCGTCACGCTGGTCTTGCTCATGTGCAGCGTCTCGGCCGCCTTGGTGAAGCTGCCTGCTTCCACCACGCGGGCGAATGCCTGCATTGCGTCAAAACGATCCATGCCTGCTGTTCCTGTTGATCCGACGATTGTTTGGGTTCTGCAAACAGTGATTGTTGGCTTTGCCCGTTTATCGGAGAAGCACGGCTGCCTAAAGTCCCTTCATCGTCATCAAAGAAGGAAGAAGCAACTCATGGCCAAACGCGACGTCGTTTTCCCGCCCGGGCGCCAGGCGCTCTATGAAAAGAACCGCTACTCGCCGGCAGTCCGCTCCAACGGCTTCCTGTTCGTCTCAGGGCAGGTCGGCAGCCGCGAAGACGGCTCGCCCGAGCCCGACCTCGAGGCGCAGGTGCGGCTCGCGTTCGAAAACCTGAACGGGATCCTCGGGGCCGCGGGCTGCACCTTCGACGACGTGGTCGACGTGACCGTCTTCATCGTCGACCCGGAATCGAACTTCGACACGGTCTGGAAGGTGCTGCCGGACTATTGGGGCGGCGCGCCGCACCCAACGCTGACTGGCATCGGCGTGACGTGGCTCTACGGCTTCAAGTTCGAGATCAAGGTGATCGCGAAGCTTCCCTGAAAGCCACGGCACGCCAGTTCTTCGCAATCAGGGCCGAGCGGCTACTCCTCGTCGAGTCGATCCCGTCGCATGGCACGCCAGAGCGCAAGGTCGTAGGAAATCTTTAGCAACCCGCATGCGACAAGCGGCAACGAGATCCATCCGGCCGCGAACAGGGCGCCGCTGAGCGTCGGGCTGATGGCTGCGGCCAGACTCCGCGGCACGGCGGTGAAGCTCGCCGCAGCGCTGCGTTCCGCTGGCGTCACGACCGCCATTACGTAGGCCGTTCGCGTTGGCACATCCATCGACGAGAGTGCGCTGCGGATCATCAGCAGGCCCAGCGCGACGGGCAGGCTTGGCGCCAGCGCTGCCAGCACCAGGCAGACGTTGGCCGGCAGGTGCGTGAAGACCATGGTGTTGAGCAACCCGATGCGTCGGGCGACCAGCGGCGCAGCGAGCTGCGACGCCGCGCTGAGCAGGCCGGTCCAGAAGAAGAACACGCCGGCCTGGGTCAGCGAGAAGCCGAATCGCTCCAGCAGCCACAGCGACATCAGTGCGTTGACCGTCAGTCCACCGGCAAACGCGTCGACACTGAAGAGTGCCGCCAATCGCACCACGACGCGGCGCGACGGCCCCAGGGGTGTTGGCGCGACGGGCAGGCTGTCCGCGTTGTTGGCGCCGGCGTGGGCCGGCAGATTCCGATAGAGCCAGAAGACGATCAGCCCGATTGCCGCGTAGACCACGAACATCCCGCGCAGCGCGTCGAGCCGCGCGAGCTCGCTGTGCCGAACCAGCCAGTCCGGCACGGCGGCGGCCAGCGCACCCAAGGCTGCACACAGGGCACCCAGGAGACTGTAGCGTGCAAACAATGCGGTTCGCGCATGGCCTTGTGCCGCCGCTGCCAGGCGGGCGTGCTCAAGCGGAAGAAACACGCTGACGTCGCCGGAACTGGGGTTGAGCGTGCCGACCAGCGCGACCACCAACAACGGCCAGAACGAAGACAGGCCCGCAAAGCCCAGGCCCGTAGCGGCCATCAGCAAAGCAGCGCCGCGCAGCAGCCGACCGCCAGCAAAGCGGTATCCCCAAGCGCCGACCGCGAGCGTGGCCAGCGCCGAGCCCAGCATCGTCGCGGTACTGACGATGCCTACCTCCAGCGTTCCGAGCCCGATCGACAGCAGGTAGGCCGGCAGCAGTACCGCCATGTACCCGTCCCCGAAGGCGCGAAGCCCCCGCGCCGCGAGCAAGGGCAATGCGCCAGGATCGACTCCGGAAGGCAGCAGGCGCGCGAAACCCATGCGTGGGCGAGATGCGGAAGTGGTGCTCATCGGGTTTTCACAGCCAGAAGCGCAGGGGCTTCGATGAGAGAGATGGGCCGGGGTGGCGCGGCAAGCGCAATGGGTGCGTCAGGAAAGGCGGTGTCCACGGATAGCTCCGTTGTGAGTCACCAGCGCTTGGACGGGACACCGTCTGACTTTGCAGAACGGGAGGCTGTTTTCCCGCGAGCGGCATCGTAGCAGACCCAAAACCACATTGCGTGGTTCTACGGCTTCCAGTTCGGGATCAGCGCCGCACCTGCAAGGCAAAGACAGGCGAGCATCGCGAAAGCATTTCTCGCCCCGTGAGTGAATGCAGCGACATCGACGCCCGAGAGCCCTGAACCGCCATTCCCGAGAATCATGAGCTGCGAGCTGTAGGGCAGACCGGCCATCGCCACGCTCAACGCCAAGGCCGTTCCCATCATGATTCCGGTGTTCTGCAGCGTCGAGCGCACGCCGTTCGCAATGCCCCGGCGCTGCGGCACCACGCTTTGCAGAATCGACGCGTTGTTGGGCGTCACGAAGCTCCCGATGCCCAAGCCCAGCATCCAAAGACATGCGGCCAGTTGCCCGGCGCCGATGGCCGGCTGCAGCATGGCCGCCAACAGCGCCAGCGCGCCTGCGGCAAGCAGCATGCCCGCCACGCAGATGGCAGCGGGCGAGAAGCGCCGCATCAGGCTGCCCGCAGTCGGCGCGGCCATCAGCATCCCTAGCGCGACCGGCGCGATGCGCATGCCCGCCTCCGATGGCGCCAGCCCCGCGCAAGCCTGGAGATACAGGGCCACGAGCAGCAGTGGCGCAGCCTGCGACATCGACAGGAGCAGGATGCCTGCGTACGCCGTGCGACGCCCCGAGTCCCTGAACAGCACTGGGTCGACCAAGGGGCTCGCCGTGCGCTGCTGCACCTTGGCGAACAAGAGGAGGGCGCAGACGCCTGAGAGCATGAAGGCCCACACCGGTGTGCTCGCCCAGCCGCGTGTTCCCACCATCGAGAGCGCATAGATCACGCCTCCGATGCCGGCGAATGACAGCAGGGCACCGGTCAGGTCGAAGCGCTCGGCCTTGGCCGTTGCCGCGCTCTTCGGCAGAACCCGCCACGACCATGCCAGCACGCAAAGCCCGACAGGCACGTTCAGCACAAAGAGAACGCGCCAGCCCCACCACGACACGACAAAGCCGCCAGCCAGTGGCCCCACGACCTGCGCCAGCGCGGCCACCATGGCGAGCACGCCGAGCGCCAGGCCCACCTTCCTGCGGCCGAAGGCATCGCCCACCAATGCGCTGGAGTTGGCCATGACGCCAGCCGCACCCACGGCCTGGCAGATGCGAAAGAACAGCATGGTGCCGAAGCTTGTAGCGACCGCACAGGCCGCACACGCAATCAGAAAAAGCCCCAGCCCCGCAAGAAAAAGCCGCCGCCGCCCCCACAGATCAGCCAGCCTCCCGAAGCTGAGGATGCACACCGTGCTGACCAGCATGTAAGACAGCAGGATCCAGCTCGCCTGCGATGGCGAAGCGTTCAGGCCGCGCGCCACCGAAGGCAGCGCCACGTTGAGCGCGCTGAGGTTCAGGAAGCAGAGAAACGCACCCAGGCTTGCGACAACGAGCACCGCCCACGCGGCCCTTTCCTCGTCTTCCGCCGCCGTGTCACTCATCGCTCTTGAAGCCCGAAGCCTTGACGATGGGCCGCCAGTACTCGCGGTCCTCGTTCATGAGGCGCGTCACTTCGGCGCCGGGCAGCCCGGTCGCGTCGAGCCCCATGCGGTCGAGCTGGCCGCGCACCTGCTGGCTGCGCATTGCGGCCAGGAAGGCTTTCTCAAGCTTCGCGACAACGTCCTTCGGCGTGCCCGCCGGCACGAAGGCGGCATAGGACGCGTTGGCACGGTCGAAGGCGTCGTAGCCCGCTTCCTTGAGGGTCGGAACATCGGGCAGCCAGCTAAGCCGCTTCGTGCCCGCCACGCCAAGAATGCGCAGCTTGCCTGAGCGGTGCAGCTCCAGCTGGGTGGCCAGCGCGTCGGCGCCCAGCGGCACGTGGTCGCCGATGATGTCCGTCGCCAGCGGAGCGCCGCCCCGGTAAGAGACGGCCGTGAGCGGCACGCCGATGGCCTTCGACAGCTGCCACACGCTGAAGTGCAGGCCGCCGCCGAGGTTTGTTATGCCCACACTGCCCTGAGCGGGGTTCTTCTTGATCCACGCGATGTATTCGGGAATCGTCTTGTACGGCTGGTCTGCGCCGGTGGAAACGACACTGGGCACGTTGGCCAGATGCGCGACGGGAATGAAGTCTTTGTCGACGTCGTAGTTCAGCCGCGCATAGGTCATCGGAAACAGCACGAAGGGCGGTGTTGCGCCGATGAGGATCGTGCGGCCATCGGGTCGAGCGGCCTTCACCGCCTCGATGGAAATGCGCGTGGACGCACCGGGGCGGCTCTCCACCAGAACGGGCTCCTTGAGCGAGCCGCGCAATTCTTCGGCGATGGAGCGTGCCAGGTTGTCGAGCGCTCCACCCGGCGGAACGCCGATGATGAGGCGCACGGGCGCGTTGTCGGCGTGCGCGGTGATGCCGGCCAGGGTAATCGACGCGCCGAGCACGAGTGTCTTCAGGAACGAGGTCATGGTGGCTACCTGCTGGTTGAAAAATCGGAAGAGAGAAAAGGGCAAAAAGGGGTGGTGGCTTCAGAAAGCCACGACCGGCAGCGGATTCGCCGGCCAGTGCTCCGCTTCGAACGAGGCAGCGGCTTGCAGCAGTTGCCCGTCTTCGCGGAAGCGCCCGACCAGCTGCATGCCGATGGGCAGGCCCTCGCGGTCTGCGCCGCAGGGCAGGCTGATCGCGGGGTGACCCGTGAGGTTGAACGGCATCGTCCAGGGGAACCAGTTCGCGCGCACCTCGGCGTATTGCTTGCCGTCGATCTCGATGCTGCCGAACAGGTCCTGGTCGATGGGCAGGGCCGTGCGCGAGAGCGTGGGCGTGAAGATGAAGTCGTGCGTTTCCAGCCGCGCCTGCACCTCGCGGAACAACGCAGTCCGCGCGAACATGGCCTGCTGGAAAGCGACGCCGTCCACATGCTCCGCCAGTGCAAGCTGCTTCAGCAGCGACGGGCTCATCTGGTCGCCATGCGCCGCAGCCATGGGCGCGAAGCGGCCGCGCCAGCTGGTGTGGTTGATTACGCGCCACACAGGCTCCACGTCGAAGCCTTCGCCCGACATCGGCTCCAGCACGGCACCCATCGACTCCAGCGTTGCAAGAGCGGCCTCGAAGGCAGATGCGACCTCCGCCGCAATCGGCCGCCCCACCGGCGCGGCGCAGAAAAGAATGCGCTTGCCGCGAAGGTCGCCGCCGGCTTGCAGGTCGTCGAAGTAGCGCTGGGCCGGCACGCCCAGCGACCACGGGTCGGACCCGTGCGCGCCCGTCATGGCCTGCAGCATCAGCGCCGTGTCGGCCACGTTGCGCGTGGTGGGCGTCACGTAGGTGTAGTTGCCGAACGCGTCCTGCACCTGGCTGTGGGGCACCACGCCCAGGCTCTGCTTCAGGCCGACCACGCCATTGCACGCGGCGGGAATGCGCGTGGAGCCGCCGCCGTCGGTGGCAATGGCCAGCGGCGCGATGCCCGCCGCCATCGACGCCGCCGCACCGCCGCTGGAGCCGCCACTCGTGCGCGACGCATTCCACGCGTTGCGGGTGCTTCCGAACAGCGGCGCATCGGTCAGGCACTTGGCGCCGAATTCAGAAGAGGTGGTCTTGCCGATGAGGATGGCGCCGGCCTCGCGCATCCGCGCCACGGCCACCGCGTCTTTCGTGGGCACATGGTCGCGGTGCAGCAAAGAGCCGTAGGTGGTGCGCACGTTCGCCGTATCGACGATGTCCTTCACCGTGAAGGGCAGGCCATGCAGCAGGCCCGAAGCCTCGCCGCGCATCAGCGCCTGTTCGGCCTCCCTGGCCTGCTGCAGCGCCTGTTCATGGCACAGCGTGATGAAGCAGTTCAGGTGCGGCTGCAGCGCATCGGCGCGGCGCAGCACCTCTTCGACGATCTCCACCGGCGAGAGCTCGCGCTGCGCGACCAGCCTGCGCATGGTTGTTGCTGGCATCTCGCAGATCTCGGACTTTGGAAGAAGGACGGGAAAGTTTTTCATGGCGCAAATGATTGATGCGCCGCAACAAGTCGTCCAATACTGTTTTCCAGAAAAGGCATATGCACAGCGTATGGCTACCCCAGACCTTCGAACCCTTCGCTATTTCGTGGCCGTTGCCGAGGAGCGCAGCGTCGGCAAGGCCGCGCGCCGGCTCAACATGGCGCAGCCGCCGCTGTCCGTTCACATCAAGAACCTCGAGGCGGCGGTGGGCACGCCGCTCTTTCGCAGGGCAGCGCACGGCATGGAAATAACCGATGCAGGAAATGCACTGTTTCGGCGCGCGAAAGAGGCACTGCTGCTGGCCAACGAAGGCTTCGACGCCGCGCGCGCCGTCGGCTCGGGCAGCCGGGGCCGGCTCACCATCGGCACCATGGTCGTGCTGTCTTACCTGGTGCTGCCGCGGCTGGAAAACGAATTGCGGCGCAGGCTGCCCGAGGTGGAGATCCAGTATGCGGAGCTGAACGCCGTCAACAACGTATCGGCCCTCACCAACTCGGATGTGTCGGTGGCCATCTGCATTCCTCCCATTGCGCAGGCGGGCATTGCGGCAGAGCGCATCGGCAGCCAGCCGCTGATGCTTGCGGTGCGCGCCGATTCACCCCTGGCGCGACTGCCCAGCATTCCGCTGGCGCGCCTCTCGGGCCTGCCGCTCATCGGGCTGCCCATGCCCGAGGGCGACGTAGACAAATCGGTCGTCGCGTCGCTGCTGCGGCGGCACGACGTGAGCATGCCGATTGCGCAGCGGGTCGAGACGATGGTGTCGGCACTGGCGCTGGTGCTGGCGGGGAAGGGCGTGGCGATATTGCCCGCCTGCGCGCAGATCGGGCGGCCGCCCGGGGTGGTGTTCAGGGCTTTGCGCAATGTCGATGCGCGGATGGAGATTGCGGCTTGCTGGCGGAGTGATTGGGATAGTCCGTTGATTGAGCCGTTTTTGGTTTGTGCGCGGGCGGCGGTGCGGGAGGCGGCTTAGGTGAGTAAGTGAGTCTGTTCGGGGGACGGTCGTAAGTCGCGCTTAGACTTCCGAAGTCGACCAGAACCGGACATTCAAGGCGCCACGATTTCATGCCAATAGACGCCCAACTCTCCGTCCCCGCAGACGGCAAAACAGTTGAACGCCTTCGACATTGCATGGGCTTGCGTGCTGCCTTGAGCGAGGCGAAGGTAAGTGACGGTCTTCTGTTCGTCGACGTGAAGGGCGTGTTGCTTCTCGAAGATGCGTACGGGCGCATCCAGGAACAGTCGACCTCCGATGAAGTTCTCTGGCGGACGAAAGGCGCTCGCCCTGTGCTCCACGAGGAAGATCTTGGCGACCCTGAAAAGGTGGGCCTCATCGGAAGGTGGAATCTAGACTTCCTCCGTTGGCTCCACGGCGTTTCAGCCGAAACCAGCGAGCCGGTAGAAATCAGCTACACGCATGAGCGCGGCGACACGCTCTACGAGTCTGCTTGGTGGGCGGCCGACCCGTCGTCAGCGGAGGGGCGGATCGAGACCTTCGGCATACAGAACGACGAAGGTATGGATGAGACGCTTTGGCGGGCGGAGGCGATACGCCTTTCAGATGGCCGCCTTGAACTTCGTTGAGGCTATGCTGCTTTCGGCCAGGAGCAGACATTCCCCGAGGCGACGACATTGCAATGGACCCACGCCCGCTCATTTTCCTTGAGAAGCCGTATACCGAGAACCATGGGCCGTTTTCGACTCGCCGCGTGGTGCTTTCAGGGCTTGAATCGCAGATGGAGTACTGGATTGACCTGGCTGTCGGTTGGCTGGAACAAGGCGTGCCATTAGACGAAGAAATCGTTGAAGCGCTCAGCCGAATCGCTGAAACTCGGCAGAAGGCGCAGCGACTTCGACACCGGAGTGCTGCGTTGGTCAAGCGCTGGCTTCGCGAAAATGGTTAGGTCGGAATGCGGCCAATACCAGACGTTCAAGCCTTTCTCCAATCGTCCCTCCAATGGAATCCGAAGCTTTCACGCCCGAACAGTTTAAGAAGAGGCCTGCGGTGGCCCAAGTAGACGTCGATCTACGAAAGTGGCTTCGAGGCATTTCAGTTGAAAAACGGTTGGCGTTCATCCGTGCGCTCTGGCCGCTGAACTACACGTACAGCATGTCGCTGGCAAGATCGTCGCAACTTCCAAATAATCATGTTGAGGCGTTGCTTGTGGAATGGCTTCGCGCTGCGCAGAATAGCGCCGGCAATGGTCTGGTTGCCCTGGCGCCTCTCCTTGGTGAAGCCAGATTTTGGAAGATCGTAGATGCCTCGGACCTGACGGAGGAAATGCGAAACTTTTTTTATCTCTACCGTAAAAGTTATCGTCGATACAACGGCGCCACTGGCGCCTAGCGGCCACTTTCGGACCTTCCAATCTCCCGCCCACCGAACTAGAAACATAGCCGGCATGTCGATAGCGGAAATCCTTCAGTTCAGAATTCTCCCTTTCGGAAGTTTCTTGATTCCGGTCACTGGCGTTGCGCTTTGGTGCCTTCGAAAGCGCATGACGTGGCAGGCTATTTTCTTCGTCACCACTATGGGCATTGCTGGTGGCGCGACGTTGGTAGGGGCCCTACGGGCCCTTTTTCTTCTTCCATTGCGCTTTGGCTGCCTGGACTGTGGGCTCCTAAGCGCATGGTGGTACTCGGACGCCATCACCTTTGTCCAGGGCTTCGGTGTTACTTCCGCCCTAGCCCTGTTGACGCATTGGCTCGCGCTCAGGTCACGACACTAGCCCCCGTTCGACCAAAGTCGGCCAACCCCAGTCATTCATCACAGACCCCGATCGCACAAGGCATGAGCACAAATCCATTTCGACAGCGGGTAATCTTCGTTGATGTTGACGACACACTGGTTCGGTCCGTCGGCACCAAGCGTATTCCCATGCCTGCGGTTATTGCGCACATCAGAAGGCTGTATGCGGACGGCGCGGCGCTGTATCTCTGGAGTTCGGGCGGCGGCGAGTATGCGCACAGCTCCGCGGTGGAGCTTGGCATCGACGATCTTTTCATCGGTTTTCTCCCCAAGCCTGACGTCTATGTCGATGACCAAGCAGTGGAAGACTGGCGGTTCTGCCAGCACGTTTTGCCTTCCAATGCTGGCAATCTCACACCGTTGAAGACATAGCGTGCGGATGCCAGACGGCGACAGTCGGCCACTAGGAGACGTTTGCCGGGGCGAGCCGATATTGAGTAAAAGGTCGCGCACATGCGACGATACGAGGAGGAGCGGATGGTTTTCGGCTGGTTTAGGAAAGACAAGAAGCCGGCGGCCAAGACAGCCGCACTCGCACATACAAGCACAGAGCTCTCTGACGAGACGCACGAAGAGGTAAAGCGGCTCTGCGCAGAAGGGGACCAGCAGGCGAGCAGCAAACAGTTTGCAGCCGCGCTGGTCCTGTATTGGCAGGCATTTGATTTGTTGCCTGAGCCCAAAACGGATTGGTCTGCCGGCACGTGGATTCTGGCGGCCATCGGCGACGCCAATTTCTTGGCCGGCGACTTCGAGGCTGGGCGCGACAATCTGTCCAGCGCAATGCACTACCCCGATGCGATTGGCAACCCATTCCTGCATCTCAGACTAGGGCAGTGTCAGTTCGAACTCGGCGCTCTCGAGCGAGCAGCCGACGAACTGTCACGGGCGTACATGGGGGCGGGGGCCGAGATATTCTCGAAGGACGACCCCAAGTACTTCGATTTCCTGAAGACTAGGCTTCAGCGTCCAGCATCTGGGCAATGGTGACCGTAGACGGCCATGACCAGACGTTCGCGGGAGCGGCCCAGTTCGGCCCACTGAGGACTCTCGCAGCGTAAACACAACAGGTTCCGGCGCGTCTGGCGTTGCAAGCAAGAAGCGCGTGCACACCAACCGGACCTGCATGAACAATCGGCAATCAACATTCTTAGATTCAAAGGGCTCAGTGGTGCCAACTATCCGCTTCTCAGCAATGGCCTCCGTATTCGACTTCCGCCGGTCTGACGAAGGCGAACTCGTTGAGGACCGAGGCGTTCTGCGAACGCTGCATGGACTCACCTATTCCGACGAATCTTTTTCTGACTATCTTCTGGACGGCAGCGAGACTCGAGAGCTGGCGGGCGTCGGCATCTCTGGAGGGGAACTGAAGTTTGAGTTCGACTCGCAGGTTGGGGGACTAGTGGCCCGCACGGAATATTCGGTTCCGCGCTTCCTGACCAAACCGGAGGTTGAAGTCTTGCAGAGGTACACGGTCGGCCAATGGAGCGATGGCATTGGTTCGAATTTCTTCCAGGAGCGGATGGCTGATGGTCTCGCACCGCAGGTTTTGATTTTCGAAGACCAGCCGGTTCGCGTCGACCAGCTCGGATAGCAGGCGGCCGGGTGCCAAGTCGCAAAACGGCCACAACCGGTCGCTCGCCGTGCTGGCACATTGCCGCCCAGGAGCGGACATTTGCTGCAACATAGATAAAGGAACTCCCGATGGTGAAGGTCGAACTTGCGGTTTACTCTGACGCTTCGAATCAAGCCGTTGTTCAAACGCCAGGTCGTAGGTTTCCCGGCTCTGTAATTCAAGGAGATTCACTGTCAATTCTTTGTGCGGACGCTCGGCAACTTTCTCAGTGGATTGGGGCGAATAGCGATGCGAACGACGATGTGCGTTGGCTGGCGCAAGGGCTGCAAGAGGCGTTGCTCTCCCGCTTGCTTCACTATCAGTCAACACTGAAGGAAAGCGGAATTGATTTGCCGTATATGAGAATCGCTGCGCCTTCTGATCTAGTTGTCCTGGTCGGACAGGAGGCTGCCAGCGATCAATGAAGCGGGCCGACAGTACGATGTTCGTGTACGGACAATTGCAAACCTCCGACTACCAGCGCAATTGCTATGCCTGGACCACTTTCTGCAGCACGCGAGCGCGAGTTTCAAGAACTCTATGCTTTCGTTGACTTCTACTCCACGCAGGTCACAAAACCTGTCGCAAATTCACCGAAGATGGCGGACGTTTACATCGACATCATCGAGAAGTATGGAAGGTCGAAAGCGCTTGAAGGCTTGCGCATGGCGACCAATGACATTCTCGAAGAACTAGGCCGCATTCCGTCGGAACAAGTCGAGTCTCTCGACGAAGCCTTTCGCGGGGTTGGGTTGGTCTCCTTGTCAGAGCTTCGGCGTAGGTACTCGTCTTCATTCAAACGAATCGTCAAGCGTGGCCACATCAAAGACGATACCGAGTACTACTTGTTGAATGGCGTAGTAGTTGACCAGAGCAACGACATCGATGCCACCGAGCGGGCTTTGCTTCAGCGGTTGCTGGATACCTACGAGCAGGCGGTCACTCCAAAGTCCTAGCGGTTGAACGTCGGCAAAAGAGGACGTCCACCGTCTGCTTCGGGCGGCGGATTCAACCGGTCGATGCAACACACTAACCACCGCATAGGCGGAAGGAGTGTTGCAGATGAAGCGGCGACCAAGAATCTACTATTCAGGCAGTCAGAAGGCACTGATGTGGGAGCGCTGGAAGCAAGGCTGGACGTTGCATGAGATCGGCAAACTCTTCGATCGGCCTCACACGTCGATCCATCGAATACTTGCGGAAACGGGCGGATTCCGGCCGCCTCAGCGATCGCGCGCATCGACTGCATTGACGTTGGCCGAGCGCGAGGAGATCTCGCGGGCGATGGTGGCAGGCGAGTCGATTCGATCCACTGCAGCGCGACTGGGGCGAGCACCATCGACGATCAGTCGAGAGATCAAGCGCAACGGTGGTAGCGATGGCTACCGTGCCAGCCTGGCCGATGAAGCGACTTGGGATCGAGCGCGACGTCCCAAGCGTTGCAAGCTGAGTGAGAACCGCACATTGGCTCGCATCGTGATGGACAAGCTGCGCGTGCTCTGGTCGCCGGAACAGATCGCAGGTTGGCTCCGGCATACTTATCCGTGCGACGAGAGCCACCACGTGTCACACGAGACCATCTACCGCAGTCTGTTCATTCAAGCGCGTGGCGCCTTGAAGAAAGAGTTGTTGGAGCACCTGCGGCGCACCCGTGGAATGCGCCGGTCACGCCACTACACGCAGAAGACGGCAATTCACGGGAAGATCGTCGATGCTGTTTCGATCAGTGAGCGGCCCGCCTGCGTTGAAGACCGAGCAGTGCCTGGTCACTGGGAGGGCGACCTGGTCTTTGGCAGTGGCAACAGCCAGATCGCGACATTGGTTGAACGTCAAACGCGATACGTGATGTTGGTGAAGCTGGATGGCAAGGACTCGCAGACGGTCGTCAATGCACTCATCAAGAACGCCCGCAAACTGCCGCAGGAGCTCTACAAGTCACTGACTTGGGATCGAGGCACGGAGATGCACGCGCACAAGAAATTCACGATGGCCACCGACATCCGGGTCTACTTCTGCGATCCGCAAAGCCCATGGCAACGCGGAAGCAACGAGAACACCAATGGCTTGCTTAGGCAGTACATGCCCAAGGGCGTGAGCCTCGCAGGCTTCTCACAGCGCCAGCTCAACGCGATCGCGAGACAATTGAACGAGAGGCCGCGCAAGACGCTCGGTTTCCAGACACCCGCTGAGATGTTCAGCGAATGTGTTGCATCGACCGGTTGAATCCGCCGCCCCGTGCTGACGTTCTCTCTTGCAGCAAGCAGACTTTCAGCTTCCACTAGGGGTCTGCTCTTCATCAACGCTCCATTCATTCGGGTTAGGCCAAGCCTCTTTCAGATCTCAGTCTCTAGGATTGCGTCATGACCAGTTCCCAGCGGTCTGCGAAAGCAAAGCTAAGTCAGAAGCTGCGCTCCGGCCTGATTGCGGTCGCCGTTTTCGTTGCCTTCGCCTTGGTGGGGCCGTTGTTTGGATTTGGCAGGAGTGCAAGTTCCAGTGGCGCGATGGGCGGCGAGATTTGCCGAGCTACCTGCACGGCGCGAGGCTGGCGAGACGGCGCATTGGTTTCTCCAGAACACGCTGCGACGGGAGCTCAGAACGGCCCCAAGACTTGCCAATGCCGATGATGGCCCCGTACAACTGACCGCATAGGCTCGACCGCAGCCGGATACACCACCGTCGCGATCAGAGCTTGGTCTCAGTTAATGCGCAGCTCATCGATTCGCTTGGTGGCGTCAGCGCAATGACCTTGGCCACCCAAGCTTGACGGGCTCTATCAACACCGCTTACATTGCCCCCGCCTCGTGATGAGCGAGGCCGGGTTTGGAAGCCCGCTGACATCCTGCGACGAAAGCCGCAGCTACCGCACTTGGTCTGCGGCTTTTTCGTTTGCGCCTATTTTTTTAGGCGGCTCGAACGGGAGGGCTCGCGCCCTGCCGGTTTCCGCAAGGATGTCCCGGTCTTCCAACCCGTTCGAGCTGCCGCCCTCGTTTGGAAGCGATGGCGTCGGTTTCTGCAAATCGACATCCTTGGAGGCCCATGGCCAATGCTTCTTCAAACGACGCAAGCACGAACGCCCGTTGTGCTTGCGCGTCTTATCGTCCCACCGCCCAGTTCAAACCCTTCGAATGGGTCCAGGGCGACCGGCTCAACGATTCTTCCCAGCAAAGCCAGGCCGCATTCCTGAACGACGCCCGCGACGTAGTGCAGGGCGCGCAAACGCTGGTTCAGCTCCTCGCCTGGGACGAAGACCGGCGCGATGCCGCTTCGTCCGATGCAGACCCCGCGCCGCTCTTCGACGCATGCCAGCGCGGCTCGCTGCAGCGGCTTCTCTCGGCAACGCTGGGCCTGCTTCACGCCCGTATCGAAGTCCAGTGCGAGGCACTGACGGGGTAGGGAAGGCCTTCGAGTTCAGGCCGCCCGTATCACCGACTTGGGCTCCAGATACGCCTCCAGCCCGAAGGTGCCGAATTCGCGGCCGATGCCCGATTGCTTGAAGCCGCCGAAGGGCGCCAGGGGCTCGTGGTGCAGGCCGTTGATCAGCACCCGGCCCGCCTGCAGGCGGGAGCCCACGGCAAGGGCGTGTTCGTCGCTGCCCGACAGCACCACCGCCTGCAGGCCGTAGACCGTGTCGTTGGCGATTGCGATGGCGTCTTCCTCGTCGCGGTAGGTAATGAGGCAGAGCACGGGCCCGAAGATTTCTTCACGCGCGATGACCATGTCGTTGCGTACTCCGGCGAACAGGGTGGGGCGCACGTAGAAGCCGGCGTCGAGGCCTGCCGGGCGGCCCTCGCCGCCGGTGACGAGCCGCGCGCCCTCGTCGATTCCCTTGCGGATGTAGCCCTGCACCCGCTCCCACTGCTTGCGGCTGACCATGGGGCCGATCTCGGTCGCGGCATCGCGCGGGTCGCCGACCTTCGCGGCCTCGACCGCCGCCCGGGCCAGCGCGATGGCCTCGTCCAGCCGGTGTTCGGGCACCAGGATGCGGGTGCCGGCCAGGCAGGCCTGGCCGCTGTTCTGGAAGCCGGCCGTCACCGCCAGGGGAATGGCGGTGGCGAAGTCGGCGTCGTCCAGCACCACGGTGGGCGACTTGCCGCCCAGCTCCAGCGTCACGCGCTTCAGGGTGTCGGCCCCGGCGCGCTGGATGGCCTTGCCCACGGCGGTGCTGCCGGTGAAAGAAATCTTGGCGATGTCGTGGTGACTGCTCAGCTCCGCGCCCACCACGTCGCCCCGGCCGTTGACGATGTTGAAGAGCCCCGGCGGCAGGCCCGCGGCGTGCAGTGCCTCGGTGACCACCTGGGTCTGGATGGCGCTCATCTCGCTGGGCTTGATGACCACGGTGCAGCCGGCGGCCAGCGCGGTCGCCAGCTTGTTGCAGATGAAGCCGGCGTTGGAATTCCAGGGCGTGATGAGGCCGGCCACGCCGACCGGCTCCATCACGACCTGCGCGCTGCCGATCTGGCGGCTGAGGGGGTATTGCTCCAGCGTCTTCGCCGCGAGCAGGAAGGCCTCTGCCGCATACCGTGCAACCCAGCTAGCGCGGGACACGGGGCCGCCGTACTCCTCGGTGGTGGCGGCATTGATGTCGTCGGCGCGGGCCAGCACCGCGGCATGCAGGCGGTGCAGCAGCGCGATGCGCTCGGACTTGGTGCTGCGTGCATGGGCGGGCCAGGCGCGCTTGGCGGCGGCAATCGCTCGCAGCGTGTCTTCGCGGTCACCCAGGGTGACGTGGCCGATGACGGCCTCGGTGGAGGGGTTGATGAGCTCGGCCTGTTCGCGCCCGTGGGGGGTGACGAAGGCGCCGTCGATGTAGATCTGGTCGATGTTGCGCATGGCGGTGTTCCTGTTGATTCACCGGAGAAAAATCCGGCCTGAACCAAATCTAGGGCTCTGGCATTGACTTGAGAAGCCGGTCAAATCACCATGAGTCATTCAGGTAATCAGGACAATCGACCATGCACAGCAGCGGACTAGTAGAGCTGGAGGCGGTGCTGGCGGTGGCCCGGCACGGCGGTTTCAGGGCGGCGGCGGTCGACATGGGCATGTCGCGCTCGGCCCTCAGCGCCACGGTGGCAGGGCTGGAGGCGCGGCTGGGCGTGCGCCTGTTCAACCGCACCACGCGCAGCGTGTCTACCACCGAGGCGGGCGAGCAGTTCATCGCGCGCATCGCACCGGCGCTGGCCGACATCCGCGGCGCCATGGAGGCGACCAACGAGCTGCGCGACACGCCCACCGGCACCCTGCGGCTCAACAGTTCGGTCGGCGCGGCGCAGATGATCTTCGCGCCGGTGGTGCTGGAGTACCTGCGCCGCTACCCCGACATGAAGGTAGACATCGTGACCGAGCGCCGGATGATCGACATCGTGGCCGAGGGCTTCGACGCCGGCATCCGCCTGGCCGAGGCCGTACCGCGCGACATGGTGGCCGTGCCCATGAGCGGCGAGCAGCGCATGGTGGTGGTCGCATCGCCGCAATATCTGCAGAAGCACCCTGCGCCCCAGGTGCCCGACGACCTGATGGCGCACCGCTGCGTGCGCTGGCGCTTTTCGAGCGGCATCGTTTACCGCTGGGAGTTCGCGCGCCACGGCGAGGCGATGACGCTCGACGTGCCCGGCCCCATCACGCTCGACGAGCCCCTGCTGATGCTGGAGGCGGCGCGCGCAGGCGTGGGCATTGCCTACATGGGAATGTTCCACGTCGCAGAAGACCTGGCCAGCGGCCGGCTGGTGCCGCTGCTGGAAGAGTGGTCGCCAAGCTACCCGGGCATCTGCCTGTATTACCCGAGCCGGCGCAACGTGCCGGCGGGGCTGAGAGCCTTCATCGACCTGGTGCGCGAGGTGATCGAGTTGCCGGGCCGGTAGCGGAGCTAGGAATGTCCTGTTTAATGGACATTAAGCCTATATACATTAATAATGTGTCGTATGAAGGACAAAATAAGACTGCCCATCGAACTGGGCCAGGCAATCCAACGTGCGCGAAAAGATGGCCGCCTGAAGGCGACCGACATCGCCGCGCGCTCGGGCCGCGCGCGCAATGTTCTCTATCGACTGGAGCGGGGGGAAGACATCACGCTTGCCTCGCTTTTTGACATCCTGCGTGCCATGGATCTCACGATCAGCCTGGAGCGCCTGGGCATGCCGACGCTGGAAGAAGTTACGGAACGCTTTGGACAGGATGACGACGATGCTTCCTGAAAAGATCAGGCAGCTCGACGTTGGGATCGCCGGCGAGCCGGCCGGCCAGTTGCTCAAACACTCGGTCTACGAGTTCCGGTATCTCGACGGCCGTGTGGAGCAGCCCGCCGTCGCGTTGCTCATGCCGCCGACCCGGCCGACTTACCAGGACGGCGACCTCTTCGCTGTGATGGATCAGAACCTGCCCGAGGGTGACCTGTACCTGCGTCTGCGAGCGATGTTTCCCAAGCAACAGCTCACTCAGATGCACATGCTCGCGGTGGTGGGATCCAACGGTATCGGTCGGTTGGGCTTTCGGTTGCCGGGGGCGCAGCCGCTTGCGATGCCTCGGGTCATCGACCGCAAGACCTTGCTCGGAACCCGCTACACGCCAGAGGTGTTCGACGAACTGGTGCGCGCATACCTGAGCACGGGCGCCGGCATTGCCGGCATGCAGCCGAAGATCATGGTGCCGGATCGGGTCAGCGTTCCAGTGCCCACGATCATCGTGAAGGCTGCGGCACCGTCCTACCCGGGCCTGTCGGCCAACGAGTTCATGTGCCTGACGGCTGCTGGCCACGCAGGCATCGAGACACCCACGTTCGACCTCTCGGACGACGGGCATCTGCTGCTGGTCGACCGATTCGACATCGCGTCGGATGGGTCCCGGATCGGTTTCGAGGACATTGCGGCGCTGATGAATCTTCGGGTGCGCGACATCCAATCCGACCGCAAGTACCACGGAAGCTACCAGCGCATCGCCGAACTGATGCAGTACCTTCAACTGCCCAGCGAGAACCTCGAGCGGTTTTTCGAGCAAGTGGCGTTCAGCATCATGGTGCGCAACGGCGATGGCCACCTCAAGAACTACGGCTTGCTCTATACCTCGACCGCTGACTGCCGCCTTGCGCCGATGTTCGATGTGGTGACAACCGCGCTCTATCGGTACACGCGCTATGAAGGCGGCCCCGAGCTCGAGGACCGCACACTGGCGCTCAAGCTCTTCGCCGGCAAGGGCCACACGAAGGCCTACCCGACGACCGAGGAACTGCTGCTGTTCGGCCGCAAGGTCTGCGGGGTCGCAAAGCCAGAACTCGTTCTCGCGCGAATCGCGCAGGGGATGCAGAAGACGCTGGGCCTGATGGCCAGTGACCAGCGAATCCCGAAGAGCCTGTTGGAGAGCATGCGAGACATCTGGACCGATGGGATGGGCTATGCCAAGGTGCCGTAGATCTCAGTTGAGCCAACGGGCAGGGCCATCACATCGGCGGCATCTTGTCGAACTTGGGCAGTGCCGGGTCGAGAAAGTCCCAGCCGTGCCCACGCACGGTGTACGTGACCGCCTGCGGCTTGTACCGGCCGGGGTCGTCGAGGCTCGCGGCGTGCACGGTGAAGACGTCGGGCATCGCCGCAAAGGTCAGGTACACGGGCGAGCCGCAGTTCGGGCAGAAACCCCGGGTCTTGACGTTGCCGCTGTCGCCGACCATGTCCCACAGGGTGGCATTGCCGCTGTGCTTTACGCCGGCGCGTGGAAAGGTGAGGTACGAGCCGTGGCCGGTGCCGCTCTTGCGTTGGCAGTCGCGGCACTGGCAGTCGTTCTGGAAGATGGGCTCGGCCGAAATCTCGTAGCGGATTGCGCCGCACGCGCAGCCGCCGGTGTAGGCGTGGCTCATTTGTCTTGTCCTTTCGAGGTTGTTTTCCAGCGGGGCTGGCTGGGTGCAACCAATTTAGGCGAGCGAGGGCGCGGCGGGGGAGTAACAAGTTCGTCGTGAGTGGGCACCGCCCGGGAACTCAGGCTTCCACGGGCACGTAGAAGTCGATCACGGCCCCTGGCTGGTCGGGCGCGAAATGACCGTCGTACATCTCGAAGTCGGGGCTGTCGACGACCCGCAAGCCGGAGGCGGGAATCAACTCGCCCCAGATGGTCGCCATGGCGCTCTTGACTTGCGGGTGCAGCGCGGACCCGTTCAGGGCGATGCGAAAAACGACGTAGGTTGCCGCCGGAATCTCCTTCACTTCGAAGCCCTTGGGGAGGTCGCCGTCGGTTTCCACGCCCACGCCTGCCATGTACATGAAGCTCCCGGCCTCCTGGTCCACGCTCCAGACCACGCCGTACGTCGCCCAGCTCGGGGTCTGGCCCTTCAGCGGCAAGGCACCGACAAGCGCAGACCACAGTTGGGGAATGTCGGACTTCGTCGCGTCGTCGAAGCGCCGGGATGGGCCCGCGACGCGGAACGCCTCGAGCCTGGTCAATTCGGGCAATCGGGCCACTGCCGTGGGGGTGCTGCTGGGGGAGTTCATTGGAAACTGTCCTTCGATGGGGGTAGGAGAGAAGCCGGTACGAAAGCGGCCGGGTGACGCGCCGAAGAGGCGCTTGAATGCGCGCGTGAAAGCCTCCTGCGATTCGAAGCCGCAATCCAGGGCCAGATCGATGAGCTTCACGTCGGGCTCGCTGCAGAGCCTGCGGGCGCTGCGCACGAGTCGACGCCCGCGCACATGCGCCATGACACTGCGGCCCATGCGGGCGGTGAACATCCGGGAGAAGTGGTACGCCGAAAAGCCCGCGCGTTGCGCGATCAGTTCGAGCGTGAGGTGGTCGTCGAGCCGCTCCTCGATCCAGGCCATGAGGGGGACGAATATGTCGGGCTCGCGGGGCATCGGGTTGTCCATGCGGCGATCATGAAGTACCGCAAACCGGCTGTCCTGACCGAACTTGCTGGCGCGCATTAATGCGAAAGAATTGCCAACTCAGTGGCTTCTGCTTTGAAGTTCTTACAACTTCGGCCCCGTACATGCGGGTTTCAGACGGTAAAGTGCCCGTCTCCGGTTTCGGACTGTTTCCGACCCTTTTCCCGCCGCCTCCCGCTCCCCCCGTTTCTGTTTCTTCTTCATGTCCAACCTCATCGTGCACGGCGGTACGCCGCTGCGTGGCCGCATTACCCCCTCCGCCAACAAGAACGCCGTGCTTCCGGTGCTCTGTGCCACTTTGCTCACCTGGGAGCCGCTGCGCCTGCATGGCGTGCCCGACATCACCGACGTGCGCAAGATCCTCGACATCTTCCGCACCCTCGGTAGCGACGTGCACATGGACCACGAGACCGGCACGCTCGAGCTGCATCACCGCGAGACCACTTTCGACGCATCGCTGCACCGGCTGCCCGAAGAGATGCGCTCATCGATCATGCTGGTGCCGCCGCTGCTGGCGCGCTTCGGCGTTGCGCGGCTTGAAGACAACGTGAAGGGCTGCACGCTGGGCGTGCGCGAGATCGATCCGCACGTGGAGGTATTCCAGCGCTTCGGCGGCGAGGTCGAGCGCACCGAGGGCTCGCTGCTGGTGCGCAGCAAAGGCCGGCTTACGCCGACCGATCACTGGCTCGACTACGCCTCGGTCACGACCACCGAGAACTTCGTGCTGTGCGCAGCCGCCGCGGGCGGCACCTCGACGCTGACCAATGCAGCGTCGGAGCCGCACGTGCAGGAGTTCTGCCGCTTCATGGCCATGATTGGCGTGCGCATCGAGGGTATGGGCACCTCACGGCTCACGGTGCATGGCAACGGCGCGCTCAAGGGCGGCGAGTTTCGCTTCGACGAAGATTTCCACGAGATCACGACCTTCCTGGCGTTGGGCGCCATCACCGGCGGCGACGTGGTCGTGCGCAACAGCGCTCCCGAAAACTTTCCGCTGCTCGACCGCACCTTCGCCAAGTTCGGCGTGCAGATCGAGCATGCGGACGGCTGGTCGCGTGCCATCCGCACTGGTCCGCTGAAGGTGCAGACACCTTTCACGAGCAACGTGCTTACCAAGGTCGAGGCGGCGCCGTGGCCGTACTTTCCGGTGGACCTGCTGCCGATCTTCATCGCGCTGGGTGTGCGTGCCCAGGGCAATGCGATGTTCTGGAACAAGGTGTACGACGGGGCGCTGGGCTGGACGGGCGAGCTCTCGAAGTTCGGGGCGCACGTGTTCTCGTCTGACCCGCACCGGCTCATTACCTTCGGCGGCAATCCACTGACGCCCGCGGTGGTCGAGAGCCCCTACATCATTCGCGTGGCGATCGCGCTGTTCATGGTGGCGGCGAGCATCGAGGGCAAGTCGGAGATCCGCAACGCCGCGCCTATCCGACGGGCGCACCCGCGCTTCGTGGAGAACCTGCGCAGCCTGGGCGTGCAGGTTGAGTGGACGAGCGAGGAATAACCAGCGGGGTTGGTGCCGCAGCGCCCGCCCGTCAGAACGACGGAACGGGGTTGCGCCCTTCGGTCAGCACATAGGTGCCGTTGCGCCAGGCATAGACCAGCGTGCTGTCGATGGTGAGCACGCGGCGGTTTTTGGTGCCGCTCGTCCGTTCGCCCTTGAACGCGATGCGCATTTCGCCCGGCGCTTCGTCGGTGCCCAGCGTAAAGCTCGGCGTGCCGCTGACGTCGAAGCACGCGCCGCGTGGCGGCTCTTCCGACTTGCCGGGCCTGGGCGCTTTCTCGCAGGACTCGTCGGCGCCTTCATTGGTGGCCGACAGCGCAATGCCCCTTGCCAGCACGCGCACCTTGCCCGCTTCGAGCCCATACACCGACAGCCACTGCCCACAGTAGCCCTGCCAGCAACTGCCGTGGGCAATGGTCAGCGCAAAGCGCTGGGGTGCGATGCGCTCGACCTTGGTGGTGCCCAGGTTGCCCATGAAGCCGAGGTAGTCGACAGCGTCGCTGCGGCTCGCGAGCTTCCAGCCCTCGGCGCTCTGCTCGAAGAAGTAGGCGCCGAGCCATGCGCCGTTCACGTGGCCGTTCATCGGCTCGCCCCGGTCGTCGAGCGGCACAGTTTCGGTCAGCATGACGGCGTGCGTATCGTCCAGCCGCACCACTTCGCGCGGCGACACCTGAGCCTGTTGATCGGCCTCGCTGCCGGGCACTGTCTTGCCCTCGTTGGCCCTCTCGGGCAGCGAGACGGTGTCGGGCTGTCGGGGCGAGGCGCCCGGGCCCTGGGAGTCGGGGAACACCAGCGCCATGAGTTCGGCTCGCTTGAGCGTGGCCGATGCGGTGGGGCGAGGCACTGGTGGTGCAGGTGATGCTGGCGGTGTCGCGGGGGCAACGGCCTCGGCGGTTGCCACGGCCACTGCGGCTTCGTCCGGCTGCGCGTCGGCGGTGGTAGCGGGGGCTTCTTCTTTCTGCGGGCAGCCGCCGAGCATGACGAGGCTGGCGGTAGCAATGGCAGCAGCAATGCTGCGCTGCAGCGGCCGGGAGTGAGCGGGCCGCGTCGGGTTCAGGATGGGCATGCGCGCGATTGTGCCGAAGCCATTTGGCGATGATGACCCCGCCGCCGCCGCAACCTCCGGCTTGGCGGGAGAATGGCCGGCACCCGGCGACACACGAACAAGGAGCGCTCCAAATGACCACGCTGCAACAACTCATCGGAACAGACCTTCCGCTCATTCAGGCCCCGATGGCCGGCGTGCAGGGCAGCGCGCTGGCCATTGCCGTCAGCAATGCCGGTGGCCTGGGCTCGCTGCCAGGTGCCATGCTGAGCCCCGACGTCATGCGCAGCGAGCTCGCTGCCATTCGCGCGGGCACCGGCAAGCCCTACAACGTCAATTTCTTCTGCCACACCCCGCCGGTGCCGAGCGCCGAGCGTGAAGCGACCTGGCGTGCCGCGCTGGCACCGTATTACGCGGAGTTCGGCATCGACGCGTCGAACATTCCCACCGGCCCGGGGCGCAACCCTTTCAGCACGGAAGTGGCCGATTTGCTGGCCGAATTCCGCCCGCCGGTGGTGAGCTTTCATTTCGGGCTGCCGTCAGAAGCGCTGATGGCGCAGGTGCACGGTTGGGGCGCGAAGGTGCTGGCTTCGGCCACCACGGTCGAAGAGGCGCAGTGGCTCGAAGCGCGCGGCGTGGATGCGGTCATTGCGCAGGGGCTGGAAGCCGGCGGGCATCGCGGGCATTTCCTGTCGCACGACCTGACGCGGCAGCTCGGCACTTTCGCGCTGCTGCCGCAGCTGGTGCACGCCGTGAAGGTGCCGGTGATCGCGGCCGGCGGCATTGCCGATGCAGCCGGCGTGGCCGCGGCCATGGCGATGGGCGCGGCGGGCGTGCAGATTGGCACGGCCTACTTGCTGACGCCCGAGGCGACCACCAGCGCGCTCCATCGCGAGGCGCTCAAGAGCAGGGCCGTGCGACATACGGCACTGACCAATCTCTTTACCGGCCGGCCGGCGCGCGGCATCGTGAACCGCGTGATGCGCGAGCTGGGGCCCATCGGCGCAGCCGCGCCGGAGTTTCCGCTGGCCACATCGGGCATCGCACCCTTGCGTGCCAAGGCCGAGGCGCAGGGCAACGGCGACTTCTCTCCGCTGTGGTCGGGGCAGAACGCCACCGGCTGCCGCGAGCTGCCTGCGGCCGAGGTCACGCGCGAGCTGGCACAAGGATTTCATTGAGCTTCGAACCATGACCCAACTGCATCTGCCCCTGAAGTTTCTCGCGCATGGCGCGCAACCCGATGTTCGCGAACCCTGGCTGCTGGTGCTGATGCACGGCGTGGGCAGCAACGAGCAAGACCTGTTCGGCCTGGCGCGCATGATGCCGCCGCAGTTCAACGTGCTGAGCCTGCGCGCGCCCTATGTGCTGTCGCCCGACGCCTATGCGTGGTTCGAGTTCCAGGTGCTGCCCGATGGTGAACGCCGGATCGACGAAGAGCAGGAGCGCGAAAGCCGCTTCCTGGTCGGCGAGATGATTGCCTCGGCTGGCAAGCAACTCGGCGTGCCGCCAGAACGCGTGGTGGTCGGCGGCTTCAGCCAGGGCGGCATCATGGCGCTGTCGCTGCTGCTGACAAAGCCCGAGAGCGTGCGCGCCGCGATGGTGTGGCACAGCCGGCTGCTGTCGCAGGTGCTGCCGCACGTCGCGGCGCCGGAGGCCTTCGAGGGCAAGGCGTTGTGGGTAAGCCATGGCAGCGCCGACAACGTGATTCCGCCGAGCGCCGCGCAGGCTACGCGCGAGTTCGCGCGCACGCTGCCGTTGGCACTGTCGGGCGCGGACTTTCCGGGTGCGCATGAGATCCGTCCGGCCGAGTTGCAGGCCACGCTGGCGTGGCTGCAATCGCTCAGCGCGTCAACGAACGCGTAGACAGGCGCGCCATGACCATCGCTTCCATCTCGGCCACCCACTCGTCGTTGCCCGCTTCGGGCTGCACCAGCAGGCGATAGCGTCGGCCGCCCCATGCGGCGGTCAGCTGCGCATGGATCGTGGCGGGCGAGGGCTGCGGCTGCAGGTCTGTGCAGGCGGCAAAAGCCTTGAGCCATCTGTCAGCCAGTTCGTCGTACACGCGGCGGTGATGCTTGGGCTCCGCCACGCGGTGTTCGAGCATCAGCATCTCGTGGTCGAAAGCCGGCAGCCCTTCGAGCCGAGTGTCGCAGGTGATGCGCACGAGGCGCTGCACGCGCGTTGGCCAGTCGATATCCGAAGGCGCGATCACTTCCGCATCGAGCCGCGCGAGTAGCGCCTCGATGCAGTGGCGCACATAGCCCGAGAGCAGGGCTTCCTTGTCGGGGAAGTAGTCGTAGAGCGTGCCGACCGCGATGCCGGTTTCCAGCGCCACTGCGCGCGTGGTCACGCCCTCCCAGCCGTGCGCGGACCAAATCCGAACAAAGGCGTCGTAGATCGCCTGCACGGTGAATTTGCTGCGTGCCTGCGTGGGGCGTTTCAGGGGCTTGGAGCGGGGTGCGTCCGGCATCGACGGTTTTCCGAACCCGCCGGGAGACGGGCCGCCATACAGTTTGCGAATGAACAACGCATTCACTTTAACCCGCCTCGAAACGCGCAAGAACGCCCTCGGCACCACCCGTGTCGTGACCGCGCAAGACACAGGCGAGCTGCCGCCCGGCGAGGTGCTGCTGAAGATCGGCCGCTTCTCGTTGACCACCAACAACATCACCTACGCGGCCTTCGGCGACGCAGTCATGAAGTATTGGCAGTTCTTTCCGACTGGTGATGCCGACTGGGGTCACATGCCGGCCTGGGGCTTTGCCGATGTGGTCGCCTCGAGTGTGGAGGGCGTGGCGGTGGGCGAGCGCTTCTACGGCTACTTCCCCATAGCGAGCCACCTGCGCATGCAGCCGGTGCGCGTAACGCCGCGCGGCTTCTACGACGGCGCGCCGCACCGCAGCGAGCTGGTGTCGGCCTACAACCAGTACATGCGCTGCAGCAACGACGCAGGCTACGTCGCCGCGCTGGAGGACTACCAGATGCTGGTGCGCCCGCTGTTCATCACCTCGTTCATGCTGGCCGACTTCCTGGAAGACAACGCCTTCTTCGGCGCGAAGCAGGTCGTGGTGTCGAGTGCGTCGAGCAAGACCGCATTCGGCACGGCCTTTTGCCTGCGACAGCGCGAAGGGCTGGCGCTGATTGCGGCCACGTCCAACGCCAATCGCGCTTTCGTGGAGAGCCTGGGTTGCTACGACCGCACGCTGAGCTATGAAGAAGTGACGGCGCTGCCGGCCGATGTGCCCACGCTGTACGTCGACTTCTCGGGCAACGACGACCTGCGCGCGACCATTCACCACCATTTCGGCGAAGCGCTGGTGTACGACTGCTATGCGGGCTCCGCGCAGAAGACAGAATTTCTCGGTGACACAACCTCGCTGCCCGGCCCGACGCCCAAGCTCTACTTCGCCCCCGTGCAGATCCGCAAGCGCAATGCCGACTGGGGCCCGCAGGAGGTCAACCGGCGCTTCAACGAGGCGCAAGGCAGCTTCATCGCCGAGCTGAGCAGGCCCGGCAATCGATGGATGACGCTGGCACAAGGCGAGGGCTTCGCGCATGCGCAAGCCGTGATCGCCGACCTGCACGCGGGCAGGGTCGATCCGCGGCAGGCGCATGTGGTGCGGCTCGCGGGCTGAGCGTGTGAACTTCCGCGCGGCGGGCGCGTCACAGGGCGTTACGACGACGAGGCTGGTGCACAGCCCGAATTGGTGCACCATAGCCGTTCGCTTCCCCGACATTCCCGCACAAGGAAACCCACCTCATGCCCGAGCCCGACAGCGACACGCGCGACGCCCCTGAGTTCAGACCCCGCCGCGAAATGCCCATAGGCGCCATCGTCGCCTTCGTGCTGGTGCTGTTCGGGACTGCCTACCTTGGCTGGCGCTGGTATCAGCAGCAGATGCTGGCAGAACCCGTGCCAGTGGCCGTGGCGCCCAATGACGCGCCCGCACCACCGCCACCACCGGCGCCGCCCTCGGCAGCGTCCGCCGAGCCGCAGAACCCCATGGATGCACTGGCCCCGCCCGATGCGGCATTGCCCAAGCTGCCTGATTCCGATGCGCGCGTGACGAAGGCGCTGATCGAACTGTTCGGCGGCAAGAACGTTGCAGCGTACATGCACCCCGACGGCATCGTGCGCCGCTTCGTCACCACCGTCGACAACCTCGCGCGCGAACAGGCTCCGCCCAGCGCATGGCCGGTGCTGCCCACGGGCCAGCGCTTCATCACCGACGGACAGCAGGGGCAGGTACAGACGATTGCCGCGAACAACGCCGCGCGCTACAACGCCATCGTGCTGCTGGCCGAGTCGGTCGACCCGGCCAAGGCGGCGGCCGTGTACGCAAAGCTCTATCCGCTGTTCCAGCAGGCGTACGAAGAGCTGGGCTATCCGGGCCGCTACTTCAACGACCGGCTCATTGCCGTGATCGACCATCTGCTGCAGGCGCCCGAGCCCAAGGGGCCGGTGGAGGTGCGGCTGGTCGAGGTGAAGGGTGACGTGCCCTCGACCCGGCCGTGGGTGCGCTATGAATACGCCGACCCCAAGCTGGAGTCGCTGTCTTCCGGCCAGAAGATCATGGTGCGCATGGGACCGGAGAACGAGCGCAAGGTGAAGACCAGCCTGCGCGGCCTGCGCCAGCAGATCGCCACGGGCGACGTGGCGAAGAAGAAGCAACCCTGACGCCGCACGGCGCCCGATCTACACGGGCGCCCGTGAGCATTCCTCCGGCGCGCTGTGTAGGCGCGGACCGATTGCGTGCCGCACGGATGTCGCTGAGGCTTTGTTCTCAAGATCAAAACCTCGAGGACACCCGTATGAACCTGATGAGCGTCGACCTCTACCAGAGTGCAACCGATTCGGAGAAATTCCTCGCGCTTCCAGCGGGCACCGATCCTGCCGAACTCATGGGTCCGATGACCTTCGACCAGGACTATGCGCAGGTCAAGCGATACCAGGAGGCATTCCAGTTCGATCCGTCCGAAGCCTATGCGGGCGTCAATGCCGCCAAGATCGCTGCAGACATCCTGACCGTGAAGTGGGCGACCTATCGTCGTGAATCCCCGCCATAGAAGGGCCGCTGGGTTGCCGCCCGCCTTCTCGGGTTTCGTCAGGCCTCTTCGGTTTCCTTGTAGTCGCCCACGGGCACGCAGCTGCAGAACAGGTTGCGGTCGCCGTACACGTTGTCGACGCGGCCGATGGGCGGCCAGTACTTCGCGTTCTTGAGTTCGGCCAGCGGAAACGCGCCGAGTTCGCGCGAGTACGGGTGGCTCCACTCGGTGCCGAGCAGGCTCGCAGCCGTGTGCGGCGCGTGCTTGAGCGGGTTGTCTTCCTTCGGCCACACGCCTTCTTCGATGCGGCGGATTTCGCCGCGGATGGCGATCATCGCGTCGATGAAGCGGTCGAGTTCGGCCAGCGGCTCGCTCTCGGTCGGCTCGACCATCAGCGTGCCGGGCACGGGGAAGCTCAGCGTAGGCGCGTGAAAGCCGTAGTCGATCAGGCGCTTGGCCACGTCTTCGGCGGTGACGCCGCTGGTGTCCTTCAGCGGGCGCAGGTCGAGGATGCACTCGTGCGCGACGTGCCCGTTGGGGCTCGCGTACAGCGTGGGGTAGTGGTCCTTCAGGCGCGCGCTGATGTAGTTGGCGCTGAGGATGGCCGTTTCGGTCGCAGCCTGCAGGCCCTTGGCGCCCATCATGCGGCAGTACATCCAGCTGATCGGCAGCACGGCCGCATTGCCCAGCGGTGCGGCCGACACGGCGCCCACGCCATTCGACGGCATGCCTGCGGTCACGTGGCCAGGCAGGTACGGCACGAGGTCTTCGACCACGCACACCGGGCCCACGCCGGGGCCGCCGCCGCCGTGCGGAATGCAGAAGGTCTTGTGCAGGTTCAGGTGGCTCACGTCGCCGCCGAACTCGCCCGGCGCGGCCACGCCGACCAGCGCGTTCATGTTGGCGCCGTCGACATACACGCGGCCGCCGTGTTCATGCACCAGCTCGCACAGTTCCTTCACGCGGGTTTCGAACACGCCGTGCGTGCTGGGGTAGGTGATCATCACTGCGGCCAGCTTGTCGCTGTGCTTTTCGCAGGCGCGCTTCAGGTCGTCCATGTCGACGTTGCCCTGCGCGTCGCAGGCCGTCACCACCACCTGCAGGCCCACCATCTGCGCGCTCGCGGGGTTGGTGCCGTGTGCGGAAGACGGAATCAGGCAGATGTTGCGGTGGCCCTGGCCCTTGGCTTCATGGAACGAGCGGATGGCCAGCAGGCCTGCGTACTCGCCTTGCGAGCCGGCGTTGGGCTGCAGGCTGATGCCCGCGTAGCCGGTGGCTTCGCACAGCCAGGCGCGCAGCTGGGCGTCGAGCTGGGCATAGCCCTGCTGTTGCTCGGCGGGCGCGAAGGGGTGGATGTTGGCGAACTCGGGCCAGGTGATGGGGATCATCTCGCTCGTTGCGTTGAGCTTCATCGTGCAACTGCCCAGCGGAATCATGCTGCGGTCGAGCGCCAGGTCTTTGTCCGACAGGCTGCGGATGTAGCGCAGCATCGCGGTTTCGCTCTTGTGGGTGTTGAACACCGGGTGCGTGAGAAAGGCGCTGCTGCGGCGCAGGTCTTCGGGGATCAGCGGCGTGGTGCTGCCCGACAGGTCATCGAAGCGCGGCGCCTGCGTGCCGGCGGGCGCGAACAGGCTCCACAGGGTTTCGACGTCGGCGCGCGTGCTGGTCTCGTCGAGCGAGATGCCCAGGTGCTGTTGCAGGCGCTGGCGCAGGTTGACGCCGGCCGCCTGCGCGCGCTCGATGATTGCCGGCGTGTCTTCGCCGGTGCGGATGGTCAGTGAGTCGAAAGCGGTGGTGTTGACCGGCTCGCGGCCCATCTGCGTGAGGCCCTTGGCGAGGATTGCCGTGAGCGCTGCCACTCGCTGCGCAATGCGCGTGAGGCCATCGGGCCCGTGGTAAACGGCGTACATGCTGGCCACCACGGCCGGCAGCACTTGCGCGGTGCAGATGTTCGACGTTGCCTTCTCGCGGCGGATGTGCTGCTCGCGCGTCTGCAGTGCGAGGCGGTATGCGGGCTGGCCGTGCGTGTCGACGCTCACGCCGACCAGGCGGCCCGGCAGCGAGCGCTTGAATTCGTCGCGGCAGGCCAGGTAGGCGGCGTGCGGGCCGCCGTTGCACAGCGGCATGCCGAAGCGCTGCGTGGTGCCGCAGACGATGTCGGCATCGAATTCGCCGGGTGCGACGAGCAGCGTGAGTGCCAGCAGGTCGGCCGCGACGATGAGGGCGGCGTCGCACTGATGCGCGTGGCCTGCGAGTGGTCGCAGGTCGTGCACGTGACCGGTGGTGGCGGGGTACTGTGCGAGCGCGGCGAAGAACTCGCCGCTCACCATCAGGTGGGGCAGCGTTTCCGACACGGTGCTCACCTTCACTTCGATGCCCAGCGGCGCGGCGCGCGTCCTGATGACTTCGATGGTCTGCGGATGGCAGTCGCCCGACACCAGGAACACGTTGCTCTTGCTCTTCACGCTGCGTTTGGCGAGCGTCATGGCTTCGGCCGCGGCCGTGGCCTCGTCGAGCATCGAGGCGTTGGCGATGGCCATGCCCGTGAGGTCGCACACCATGGTCTGGAAGTTGAGCAGGGCTTCCATGCGGCCCTGCGAGATTTCGGCCTGGTAGGGCGTGTAGGCGGTGTACCAGGCGGGGTTCTCGAGCACGTTGCGCAAGATGACGCCCGGCGTGTGCGTGCCGTAGTAGCCCTGGCCGATGAAGTTCTTGAACACCTTGTTCTTCGACGCCATCACCTTCAGCTCGGCCAGCGCATCGGCTTCGGTTGCCGGTGCGGGCAGGCGCATCGGCTTTGCGCGGCGGATGGCCGCGGGCACGATGCCGTCGATGAGCTCCGCGCGCGTTTCCGAGCCGATCACCGGCAGCATGCGCGCCTCGTCCGCCGCATCGATGCCGATGTGGCGGGCGAGGAATTCTTCGGCGTTCTCTAGTTCTTGCAAAGAGGGAAGGGCGGGCGTCGGCATGGCGGTGAGGGCTCGGGGAGAAGAAGGAAGGTGGCTGAAGAACTCAGCGGATCAGGACTCGGCGGCGAACTTGTCGTAGGAGGCCGCGTCCAGCAGGGCGTCGAGCTGTGCGGGTTCGCTCAGCTTGACCTTGAAGAACCAGCCGGCGGCCAGCGGGTCGCTGTTGGCGAGCGACGGATCGGCGCGCAGGGCCTCGTTCACTTCGGTGATCTCGCCCGACACGGGCATGAACACGTCGGCTGCGGCCTTGACCGATTCGACGACGCCGGCAACTTCGCCTTGCGCAAAGGTCTTGCCGACTTCGGGCAGGTCGACGAACACCACGTCGCCCAGCGCGTCCTGCGCATGCACGGTGATGCCGACGGTGGCTGCGTCGCCTTCGGCCGACACCCATTCGTGGTCCTTGGTGTACTTGATGCTCATGGAAAAACTCCTCGTGGAAAAAATGAATCGGGGTGCAGAGCCTAGCCTGTAGACCAGGCTCAGCCGCGGTAGTAGCGGGTGGGCACGAAAGGCATCGTCGAGACTTCCATCGGCACCGGCTTGCCGCGCACGATGGCCTGCACGCGCGTGCCCGGCTCGGCGAAGGCGGTGGCCACGTAGCCCATGGCGATGCAGCGGTCGGCCGTCGGGCCGAGCAGGCCGCTGGTGACGATGCCGATGTCATGGCCTTCGAAAGATTGCAGCACCGTGCCGTCGCGCACCGGAATGCGTTCGAGGGCGACGAGGCCCACGCGCTTGCGCTTCAGCGTGTCGTGGTCGGTGTGGCCGGCAGCGCCTGCGGCAGCGACGGCAAGCTGCGCGAGGATCTTTGTCGCGCCCGGAAAGCCGCCTTCGCGCGCGCCGCCCGTGCGGCGCACCTTCTGCATCGCCCAGTTGAGCGAGGCCTCGACCGGCGTGGTGGTGGTGTCGATGTCGTTGCCGTAGAGGCACAGGCCGGCTTCGAGCCGCAGCGAATTGCGCGCGCCCAGGCCGATGGGCTTGACATCGGGCTGGGCCAGCAGCAGGCGGGCCAGCGCCTCGGCATCCTTCGCGGCCACCGAGATCTCGAAGCCGTCTTCGCCGGTGTAGCCGCTGCGGGTGACGAAGGCGGCAATGCCGCCGATCTGCACCGCACCGCCCGTCATGAACACGAAGCGCTCGATGCCGGGCGACAGCCGCGCCAGCGCGGCCGCGGCCTGCGGGCCCTGCAGCGCGAGCAGGGCGTGGTCGGGCAGGGGTTGCACTTGGCAGCGGCTGCCGATCTTCTGCTGGATGTGGGCGATGTCGGCCACCTTGCAGGCGCCGTTGACGATCACGAAGATCGAGCCGTTGCCCTCGTTGAAGAACATCAGGTCGTCGAGGATGCCGCCTTCGTCGTTCAGCAGCAGGCCGTAGCGCTGCTTGCCGGCGGGCAGGTCGATCACGTCGACGGGCATCAGGGTTTCGAAAGCCGCCGCCGCATCGGGCCCGACGAGGCGCAACTGGCCCATATGGGAGATGTCGAACAGGCCGGCCGCGTCGCGCGTGTGCTTGTGCTCGGCCATCAGGCCGGCGGGGTACTGCACCGGCATCGAATAGCCGGCAAAGGGCACCATGCGGGCACCGAGCTCCACGTGGAGGTCGTGCAGCGGCGTCTTGAGAAGTTCGGTAGCGGGGGCGGAAGAAGCAGCCACGGGGCACTCCAAAGGGGCAGACGAAATCCATGACGCAAGCCATGGGCCACCCCTGCTGTCCGCTTTACCTGAGAGATTCGCCCCACGATCGGGGTTTGCTCCTTCGGTGGGCCGATGGGCAGTTTTCACTGCAACGGCCTCTCTCCAGCAAGGAAACGCCGGTGTTCACCGGCGCCTTGTCAGTCCTTTTGCCTGAGCGTTCGGGAAACCCCTGCGCCTTCGGCGGCCCCGGCACGCGGGGCTCTCTCCTGACCCTGGCGAGTGTAGTGGATCGCGCGGGGCCGGGGTTTGGCGTCAGTGGATGATTTCGGCCGGCGGCAGCAGCTTGTCGATGCGCTCGCGCAGCGATTCGGCCCGCTCCACCCCGGCGGTTTTCTCGATCTCGGTGAGCATCAGCGCGGCGATGGTCAGCATCGCCTCGCGGTCGCGGGCCTCGCGCAGGGCGTCGCGCATCTGCAGCGCGAACTTCGGGTCGCGCCGCACGAACATGCGCTCGCAGATGTCGAACAGGAACATGCGCGTGGTGGCCAGCGAGCGCTTGCCGTCGAAGGTGTCGGCCGAGGTGGTGGCGACCTGGATCGGCTCGGCGGCGGCGATAGGCGCGGGCCGGGCGGGGGCTGCTACCGGTGCGGGCGCCGGTGCCGCAGCAGCAGCCTGCGGGGCCTGCAGGTAACCCCGCTGCACCAGCGCCTGGATCGCCTGTTCGGCTTCGACCCGGTTGGAGAACAGCGGACTGAAGTCGGTCAGCGAGCGCCGGCCATCGGCCATCAGCAGCAGGGCCCGCTCACGCTGGCTGAGCGTGCGCTGTCCGCCCTGGAGTTCGTCGCGCGCCTTGTCGGTCTTGGTGGGAAACATGGCAGCCACAGCTTTCGGGAATCGAGGGCTGCAGCATCGTTGCAAGTGGTGACATCTTCATGAACCGTTTGCTTTACAGGGGCAATCGCGGCTGGCCTTCAGCCCGCGCTTTCCTTGCGTATGAGCCACTGGTTGCCCACGCGCTGCAATTCCAGCGTCTTGCGGCTCTTCTCGCGCAGCTTGTCGGCGCTGTAGGTCTGTTGAAAGCTCGCGCTGGCCGCCTGCCCCTGGACGCTGATGACCAGGCTGTCGATGCTCACGCTGATGGTCGTCTTGTCGGTAATGCGCGCGCGGCGGTCCGCCTCCCAGGCCTTGCGGTCCTGGCCTCGGGGCGGCGTGAAGTCGGGTGCATAGGCGGCCAGGTAGCGCACCACGTCCCGGGCTGACCAGGCCGCGGCCCAGGCGCGCACGGCGGCTTCGACTTCGCGGATGCTGGAGGCGGGATCGGCCGTCGCTGCTGCCGATACGGGGGCTGGTACCGCGGCGGGCGTTGCGGACGGGGCGCTGAAGGCAGCCGGAGCCAGCAAGGCGCCGCCCAGCAGGCAGCTCAGGAATCGATTCATGGCGCAGTCCCCTCCTTGTCGGTTGTCGGCCCTCGGCCCGTCGCCCGATTCTGGCAGTGAACATCCGCCGATTCACCGGGCCGATCAGGCCCCGGAGTCCAATCCGTTACTTGAACCCGAGCACGTGCGGCAGCCACGTACTCAGCGCGGGCACGAAGGTCAGGATGACCAGCACAGCCCCATGCGCCCAAAGGAACGGCACCAGTTCCTTCACCAGCGCCGACATCGGCACCTTCGACACGTTGCAGGTCACGAACAGCAGCCCGCCCACCGGCGGCGTGATCATGCCCAGCGTGAGGTTGAAGATCACGATCATCGCGAAGTGCACCGGGTCCACACCCAGCTTGATGGCCACCGGCGCGAGGATCGGCGCCAGCACCATCACGCCCGGCAGCGGCTCGATGAAGATGCCGAACAGCAGCAGGAACACGTTGACGATGATCAGGAACATCCACGGCGAGAGGTTCATGCTGATGAGCCATTCGGCCATCTGCTGCGGAATGCCCTCGATGGTCAGCACCCACGCGAACGAGGCCGACAGTCCGATGATGATCAGCACCGAAGCCGACAGCAACGCCGAGCGCGAGAGGATGTCGGGCAGCATCTTCCACTCGAGCGTGCGGTAGACGAACTTGCCGCACACCAGCGCATAGAACACCGCCACCACCGAGGCCTCGGTCGGCGTGAACCAGCCGGCGCGCATGCCGCCCAGGATCACCACCGGCAGCAGGATCGCGGGAATCGCCTTCCAGGTCGTGACCAGGATCTCGCGCAGCGGCGGCGTTTGCCCGTCGCCCTTGTAGTTGCGCTTTTTCGAGACGTAGAAGTTCACGACGCACATCGCCACCGCGATCAGGATGCCCGGCATGATGCCGGCCGCGAACAGCGTGCCGACCGATACGCTTTCGTCCTGCAGCGCGTAGATGATCATGATGATCGAGGGCGGGATGATCGGCCCCACGATGGCGGTCGAGGCCGTGAGCGCCGCCGCGTACGAGCGGTCGTAGCCGGCCTTGTCCATCATCTTGATGAGCATCGACCCCGGCCCCGCCGCGTCGGCCAGCGCCGAGCCCGAGATGCCCGAAAAGAAGGTCAGCGACACCACGTTGGTGTAGCCCAGCCCGCCGCGCCGGTGGCCCACGAACTGGCCCGCGAAGCGCAGCAGCACCTCGGTGAGCGAGCCGCCGCTCATGAGTTCGGCCGCAAGAATGAAGAAGGGCACGGCCATCAGCGGAAAGCTGTCGATGCCGGTGAAGGTTTCCTTCAGCAGCACCATCAGCGGGTAGTTCTCCGCAAGGATCAGCGTGGTAACGGTGGAAAGGCCCAGCGCAAAGGCCACCGGCACGCCGATGGCCAGGAAAATGCAGGCGGAAACGATCAGAACAATGCTTGCGTCCATGGTCGTTCTCCCTACAGCGACGCCGAGGCGTTGGCGTCGAAGTGCGCGTCGGACGCGAACTCCCTGCGCAGCACGTAGCCACGCACCACCAGCAGCCAGTGCACGATCAACAAGATGCCGCCGAACAGCATCGCGCTGTAGATGTAGGCGAACGGAATCTGAGTCACGGCAGTGAGCTGGAACATCGTGCGTTCCATGTACAGCCAGCCGTACCAGACCATGAAGCCGAAGAATGCGAAGAGCAGCCCGGCGACGACGATGCGCACCGCGACGGCCGCGCTGCGGGGCAAGGCGTCCTGCAGGTTCTCGACCGCGATGTGCCCGCCGTAGCGCAGCACCGGCCCGGCGCCCAGGAATGTGAGCCAGATCATCATGTGGCGCGACACCTCCTCGGCCCATTCGAGCGACTGGCTCGTGGTGTAGCGCAGCACGACGTTGGTGAAGATGATGACCGACATGGCGGCCAGCAGAAGAATCAGCGCCCAGCGGTTGGCGGCGAGAAAGTAGCGCTCGAAGGCTTGCACTTTGTGTTGTTCTCTGTTCTGTCTGAAAAACGAAGCGCCCGGCGCACGCATGCGTGCCGGGCGCGTTGCCGGAGGGTCGGCCGTTGCGGCTCAGGGCTTACTTGACGTCCGTGATCTTCTTGATGTTGTCCGCGCCGAATTCCTTGGCGTAGCTCACGTAGGCGGGCTTCAGCGCCTCGCGGAAGGCGGCGCCGTCGACGGTGCGCGTGACCTTCATGCCGTCTTTCTCGAGCTGGGCAATGCCGTTGTTCTCGTCGTCGTTGACCTTCTTGCGCTGGGCAATGGCGGCCTTCTTCGCGGCTTCGGTGAACACCTTCTTGTCGGCGTCAGACAGCTTGTTCCACACCTTCGGCGACAGCAGAAGCAGCGCCGGCGAGTACACGTGGCCTGTGAGCGAGAGGTGCTTTTGCACCTGCGAGAACTTCGACGACAGGATCACCGGAATCGGGTTCTCCTGCCCGTCGACCGTGCCTTGCTGCAGCGCGCCGAACAGTTCGGGGAAAGCCATGGGCGTGGGCAGGATGCCGAAGGTGCGGTAGCCGTCCATGTGCACCTTGTTTTCCATGGTGCGCATCTTCAGGCCGGCCGCGTCGCTGGGCTTGACGATGTCGCGCTTGCTGTTCGTCATGTGGCGAAAGCCGTTCTCCGTCCAGGCCAGCGCGATGATGCCCTTGCTCGGGAACTTGGTCAGGATGTCCTGGCCGATGGGGCCGTCCATGACTTTGCGCGCATGGTCGTAGTCGCGGAACAGGAACGGAATGTCGACGATCTTGACCTCGGGCACGAAGTTGCCCACCGGGCCGGTCGAGGTGTTGACCAGGTCCTGCGTACCGAGCTGGATGGCCTCGATCTGCTCGCGCTCGCCGCCGAGTGCCGAGTTGGCGAAGTGCTGGCACTTGTAGCGGCCTTGGGTGCCTTTCTCGATTTCTTCGCAGAACACCGTGGAGCCCACGCCGTAGTGCGACTCCTTGGAGGTCGCGTAGCCGATCTTCAGAACGGTCGGTTGCTGCGCGAAGGCGGAAGTGCCCAGGGCAAGCGAAAGGCAGGCGGCGGCGATGTGGCCGAGTTTCATGATGTCTCCGGGGTTGGGGTCAGGTGCGCGTCAGGCGCAACGGACTATGCAACACCCGGGAGCTTTACCGCGTCGGGATTTTCACGGACGTACTCGCGAATGACGGCCTCGAAGTTTTCGTCGGACGTGAGCCCGAGCGCCCTCGCGCGCACGGTATCGATGTGGCCCGGCCAGGTCTTCACGATGCGCTGGATCGTCGGGTCGGGTGTGCGGTCCAGCAGGGCGGTGGCGGCCTTGCCGGCCACGCGCTCCAGCGCCGCGGCCATTTCGCCGACCGTGGTGGCGAGAGAGGGCAGGTTGAGCGCAGTGCGCGGGCCCCACTGCGCATCGCTGGCCTCGGCGGCGCGGATGATGCCTTCGATGGTGCGCGCCGGTGACGCAATGGCGACAGGCGTTGCGTCGGGCACGGGGCAGGCGGCGGGCAACCCGGCCAGCGGCTCGCGGATCATGCCGCTGAAGAAGCCCGAGGCCGCGCCGTTGGGCTTGCCCGGGCGCACGCTCACCGTCATGAGCCGCACGCTGCGCCCGCGCACGAAACCCTTGCGCGTGAAATCGGCCACCAGCTGTTCACCAATGAATTTCTGGATGCCGTAGCTGGTCTGCGGCGTGGGCAGCGTGTGGTCTTCGATCACCTTCGGCAGCGGCTGCTCGGGCGAATCGCCGAACACTGCGAGCGAACTGGCGAACACCAGCACGGGTTTCGTGCCGAGCGTGCGTACTTTTTCGAGCAAGGCATGCGTGGCCGCGAAGTTGCTGCGCATGCCGAGGTCGAAGTCGGCTTCGCATTCACCGCTCACCGCGGCGGCCAGGTGGAAGATGGCATCGGCTTCGCGCCAGACGGTGGCATCTGCGTCAGCGGCGAGCTGTGCGTTCAGGTCGCCCGTCACGGTGGTGATGCGCGCATCGGCCGCGAGGTCGGCGGGAGCGCCCGCGCGGTCGACCAGCGTGATGCGTTCGATGGGCCGGGCCGGTGCGCCGGCCAGCGAAAGCTTGCCTTGCTTCAACAGCGTGCGTGCGAGGCGCGCGCCCAGAAAACCGGCGCCGCCGGTGATGACGATCTGCATGGGTTTTGTCTCCTGTGAGCCGCAAGAATAAGCGAGGCTCACCAGAGCTTGGCGCAGGCGCCGCTCAACACCACGTCGGCGCTGGGGGCCGCGGGCGAGGCGCTGCGCTCGCGCGTCACGACGAGGCGCGAGACCTTCGACAGAAGTTTCTCGGAGGTGTCGGGCAGCGTCAGCGTGCCAGCGCCGCTCGCCGGCACCGTGCCGATGGCGAAGGGCGCTGCATCGGCGGGCAAGGCCCACAGCACGAGCCGTTCATCGCCCGAAACGGGCAGCGCTGTCGCACCCAGCACCTTCAGTGTGACCGTGCGGCCATGCCGCAGCGAGCTGACCAGCAATCGGCCCCGGCCCTCGGTGTCGGTGAGCACACCCACATAGCTTTGCGGCAGCCGCTCGCCCGTGCGCATCGCGAGCTGGTCGCTCGTGATGAAGGCGCCGGGCACGGCAAGGAACAACGCACTCGCGGCGATGACGCCCGCCACGAGCCCGCCGAAGCTGAAGCCTGCGGGCCGCAGCCAGCCGGTCCAGCGAGAAGGCCGCGCCTGTCGTGCTTGCTGTGCCTGGGCGGGTTGGGTGCGTGCGGCGATCGCGCGCCAGAGATCGGCCGAAGGCTTGCGCTGCTGCACCGACAGGGCCAGCTGCCCGAGCCGCTGCTCCCATTGCGCCACCACGTCGCGCACGTCCGCGCGATCGCGCATCAGCCGCTCGAAGCGCCGCCGTGCGCCGCCCTCGAGCGTGCCCAGTGCGTAGGCCGATGCCAGTGCATCGAGCAGGCGGGCGTCGGTGTATCTCATGGCGCCACCCCCTGCGCGCTCAGGCAGGCGCGCAGCTTGTCGAGCCCGCGCCGGATCCAGGCCTTGACCGTGCCGAGCGGCGCATTCATCTGCGCGGCCACCTCGGTGTGCGACAGGCCCTGGTAGTAGGCAAGCGCCAGGCTCTGGCGGAAGCTGCCGTCGAGCGCAGACATGCAGCCATCGATGCGAAGCGCATGCATGGCCTGGTCGAACAGCTGCGCTGCGCCGGGGGCCGGGTCGGCTGCCGTATCGGCCTCGGTTTCTGCCTCGCCGTCCGGACCCGTGGCCAGCGGTTGTTCGTGGGTGTTGCGCCGCTTGCGCGCGCGCAGCGCGTCCAGCGCCTTGTTGCGCACGATCGCGATCAGCCAGGTGATGGGCTGGATCTCTTGCCCGTCGACGCTGGAGCGATAGCCGCCCGCGTTTTTCCAGATGCTCACATAGGCCTCTTGCAGCACGTCTTCGGCCGCCTGTTCATTGCCCAACATACGAACCGCGACGCCGAACAGATGCAGGTGCGTGCGTTCGTAGATCTGCGCAAAGCACGCGTGGTCGCCACGGGCCGCGCCAGCGATCAGGTCTTGCAGGCTCATCAGAATATTTCTATTCATGCGGGCGAGTATTGCATCCGTTCCTGCGTGCGTGTCGTTTCTGGAGAAGGGCCGGATGATCCGGTCCGCACTCGTTCGTTTATCTTTTCTTCCTGAACCGGGAAATGCCATGACATTGAAATCGACGCGAATTCTTCCCTCGTGCACTGCCCTGCTGGGCGCCGCCTTGCTTGCCGCTTGCGCATCGCCAGCCACCGAGCTGCCGGCCGCCATCAAGGCATCCGATGGCGAACGCGCCGCCTTCACCTGGCACGCAGTGGGCGTGCAGATCTACGAATGCAAGGCCGGCGACAAGGGCGCGCTGGCCTGGCAGTTCGTGGCGCCCGAGGCGGAGCTTTACGGCCCCGGCGGCGCCAAGGCCGGCACGCACGGCGCGGGGCCCAACTGGACCGCGCTGGACGGCAGCAAGACGCTGGGCACGGTGAAGGCCCGCGCCAACGGCCAGCGCGAGGCCGACATTCCGTGGCTGCTGCTGTCCGCCAAGTCGGCGGGCGGCCCCGGCAAACTGGCCGACGTTACCAGCGTGCAGCGCATCAATACCCTTGGCGGCAATGCGCCGGCAAAGGGGTGCGAGGCGCAGGCCGATGCGGGCAAGCGCATCCGGCAGGACTACAGCGCGGACTACGTCTTCCTGGTTGCCAGGTAGCCGCCACATGAAGCGGGCCGGCCGGCCCGCCTCATGCTCAGCTCTTCTTGGCGCCACCGGCCTTGAAGCTCTCGACGGAAGCCTTCAGGTCCTTGTACTCCGGGCAAGCCATGTTGCAGGCCTGGCCCAGCGCGGCAAGACGCTGCTCGGCCTTGGGCAGGTCACCCATCGAGATGTACAGCTCGCCCGAATATTCGAGCGCACCGACGTGCTTCGGATCGATCTTCAGCGCGGCGTCGTAGTACTTCTCCGAGGCGGCCCACTTGCCGGCGCCGGACTTGCGCAGGGTGTAGCCCATGAGGTTGTTCCAGTCGGCATTGCCGGTGTCGTTGACGCGTTCGAGTTCGCTGATGGCTGCAGTCCACTTGCTGTCGGCGATCAGCGCGCGGGCGGCGGACAGCTTGTTGGCAGGCGTAGCCTTGGCGACCGGTGCGGGGGCAGGTGCCGGGTCTGCGGCGAGCACGTGGCCGGCGGCGAGGGCCAGAGTTGCGGCGATGGCGATGCGGTGGAGCAGGGTGTTCATGGCGAAAGATCCTCTTCGAGAAGTTGAATGGGTTGGCGGGCGGCAACGTGCATCGCCGTCCTGATTCCATTTACGCCACGGGTTTCCGAATGGACGCATCGCCGCGGAAAAAACCGGACGATGCTTTCCGCAGTGCTCCTGTCGCGGATGAGTTCACGCTTAAAGTACCTGCTGGAGCGGAGGATCAGTTCATGGACAGCAGATTTGAAGTGTCGGATGCCGTGCGCAATCTCGACCCGGACCGGATCGATAGCGACCGGTTCAGTTGGCGCGCCGCGTTGCTTGGCGCGGCGGTTGGTGTCGGCGGACAGACCTATGGCAGTACCCTGCTCGCTAATGTGAGCACCCTGGTCCTGCAGTCGCTGGGCGCCTCTCCCAAGGAGGCCTATGCGCAGGTCTACGGTTTTGCGTTGACACCCAGCCTCGTCCTGTCGTTTGCGCTCGGGGTGTGTGTCTACCTTGCTTGTGGCTATGTCGCCGCATCGCATGCGCGCAGCCGGCCTTGTCGGCACGGGCTGGCCGCAGGCCTGATGACGGCTTCGTTCTTCGTGCTCATGGTGATAGGGCCCTACGGATCCTCGATACCCGGCTGGTACGCGTGGCTGGCACTGACACTGCCGGTCGCATGCGGCACGGCCGGGGCGTATCTGTATGCGCGCAAGCGCGGAGGCGGCGTGAAGCCGTAAATATTTCCTGGACGCGGGGAGTGCGGACAGACGTTGAAGAGCCGATAGAGCGGCAGTTGGTCGGCGAACACAACAGCAGCACTCATTGTGCGAAGGGCGCCGGGTGCTCCCCGCAGCGAAATAAAGGAGGAGGCCGCAGGCCGGGGGACATTCGCGGAGGGGAGCACCCGGCGCCCTTCGCACGCACCCCGAACGCACGCATCACCGAAAACGACAAAGCCCTCCGAAGAGGGCTTTTCCACACAAGCGCAGAGCGCCTTACATCCCCACGTAGTTCGGCCCACCGCCACCTTCAGGCGTAACCCACACGATGTTCTGCGTCGGGTCCTTGATGTCGCAGGTCTTGCAGTGCACGCAGTTCTGCGCGTTGATCTGCAGGCGCTGCTTGCCGTCTTCCGTGCCGACGAACTCGTACACGCCGGCCGGGCAGTAGCGGCTCTCAGGGCCCGCGAACTTGGCGAGATTGACGTTGACCGGCACCGTCGCGTCCTTCAGCGTCAGGTGGGCCGGCTGCTGCTCTTCATGGTTCGTGTTGCTGATGAACACGCTGGAGAGACGATCGAAGGTGAGCTTGCCGTCGGGCTTCGGATAGACGATGGGCTTGCACTCCGCCGCGGGCTTCAGGTACTGGTGGTCGGGCTTGTTGCGGTGCAGCGTCCATGGAATGTGGCCCTTGAGCAGCCATTGCTCGATGCCGTTCATGAAAGTTGCAATGCCCAGGCCCTTCTTGAACCAGGCCTTGAAGTTGCGCGCCTTGTTCAGCTCGGCGTGCAGCCAGCTCTTCTCGAAGGCGGCCGGGTAGGCCGTGAGCTCGTCGTGCTGGCGGCCGGCTGTGACCGCGTCGAAGGCGGCCTCGGCGCACAGCATGCCGGTCTTGATGGCGGCGTGGCTGCCCTTGATGCGGCTCACGTTGAGGTAGCCGGCCTCGCAGCCGACCAGTGCGCCGCCCGGGAACACCGTCTTGGGCAGCGACATCAGGCCGCCGGCCGTGATGGCGCGCGCGCCGTAGCCGATGCGCTTGGCCGGCTTGATGCCCTTGGCCTCGTCGCCTTCGAGGTACCAGCGGATGTTGGGGTGCAGCTTCCAGCGCTGCATTTCCTCGAATGGGCTCAGGTAGGGGTTGCTGTAGTCCAGGCCCGTGATGAAGCCCATGGTGACCTTGTTGTCCTCCATGTGATAGAGGAAGGCGCCGCCGTAGGTGTTGTTGTCCATCGGCCAGCCGGCGGTGTGCAGCACGAAGCCGGGCTGGTGGCGCTTGGGGTCGATTTCCCAGACTTCCTTCACGCCGAGGCCGTAGGTCTGCGGGTCTTTACCTGCGTCGAGCTTGTACTTTGCGATGAGCTGGCGGCCCAGGTGGCCGCGCGCGCCTTCGGCGAACACCGTGTATTTGCCCAGCAGCTCCATGCCGAGCTGGAAGTTCTCGGTCGGTTCGCCGTCCTTGCCGACACCCATGTTGCCGGTGGCCACGCCGCGCACCGAACCGTCTTCGTTGTAGAGCACTTCAGCGGCCGGAAAGCCCGGGAAGATCTCGACGCCGAGGTTCTCGGCCTGTTGCGCCAGCCACTTGGTGAAGGCGCCCAGGCTGATGATGTAGTTGCCGTGATTCTGGAAGCAGGCCGGCAGGAAGAGGTTGGGAGTGCGCAGGCTCGACTTCTCGCCCAGGAACACCATCGCGTCGTCTGTCACCGGCTGGTTCAGCGGGGCGCCGAGTTCCTTCCAGTCGGGCAGCAGTTCGTTGAGCGCGCGCGGGTCCATGATGGCGCCCGAGAGGATGTGCGCGCCGGGCTCCGAGCCCTTTTCGAGCACCACGACCGAGATCTCTTTTTCGTGTTGCGCGGCGAGTTGCTTGAGCCGGATCGCGGTCGAGAGGCCGGCCGGGCCGCCACCGACCACGACCACGTCGTATTCCATGGCTTCGCGAGGGCCGAACTGGGCGAGGATTTCGTCGTGGGTCATGTGGGTTGGGTCGATAATGATTTTTCGAGGCGCGGGGCTTCCCGGGTTGCGGGGCATTTTATGCGGCGTCCACGGGCGGTCCGTGTCACTCGTGGGCGGGGCGCTTGGGCGTCACCTGCGCGACTCCACAGGATTCAGTTCATGGCTTACAGCATCGATCTTTCCGGCCGCGTGGCCTTCGTCACCGGCGCCTCCAGCGGGCTCGGCGCCCAGTTCGCGAAAACCCTGGCTCGTGCGGGCGCCGCTGTGGTGCTGGCCAGCCGCCGCGTCGAGAAGCTCAAGGAGCTGCGCGCACGCATCGAAGGCGAGGGCGGCGACGCCCACGTGGTCGAGCTCGACGTGACCGACATCAGCAGCATCAAGGCGGCGGTCGCGCGTGCCGAGACCGAGGTGGGCGCCATCGACATCCTGGTCAACAACTCGGGCGTGAGCACCACACAGCGCCTGCAGGACGTGACTCCCGACGACTACGACTACATCTTCGACACCAACGTGAAGGGCTCCTTCTTCGTGGCGCAAGAGGTCGGCAAGCGCATGCTGGCGCGCGCCCAGGGCACGGCGCCTGGCACCTACATCGGTGGGCGCATCATCAATATTGCGTCGGCGGCGGCGCTCAAGGTCATGCCGCAGATCGGCACGTACTGCATGAGCAAGATCGCCGTGGTGCAGATGACCAAGGCCATGGCGCTCGAATGGGGGCGCTTCGGCATCAACGTGAACGCGCTGTGCCCGGGCTACATCACGACCGAGCTCAACGAGGAACACTGGAGCACCGAAGGCGGCGCCAGGCTGGTCAACATGCTGCCGCGCAAGCGCGTGGGCAAGCCCGAAGACCTGGACGGCCTGATCGTGCTGCTGGCCAGCGGCCAGAGCCACTTCGTGAACGGCGCCGTCATCGCGGCTGACGACGGGTTCTCGCTCTGAGTCCGCGGGCTTGGGTCGGCATTGCGGCCGGACTGGCCGCGGGTGCGCTCTGGGGCTTGACCTTCGTGGCACCGCGCATGGTGGGCCATTTCGGCATGGTGGACATCACGGCCTCGCGCTTCGCGGTGTTCGGAGCGGTCTCGGCGCTTGCCGTGTTTGCGCGGCCTGCCGCCGTGCGCTGGCCGAACGGGCGGCAGGCGCTCGCGGCTCTGGGGCTCAGCGTGCTGGGCTTTACCGGCTACTACCTGCTGCTGGCCTTCGGCATCGAGGCGGCGGGCACCGAGGTACCCAGCCTCATCATCGGCACGATCCCCGTCTGGATGATGCTGCTGGGCCGGCCCGTCGGCCTGCGGATGCGCGCGCTGCTGCCGGGGCTGCTGCTCACGGGCGCGGGCATCGCGCTGATGATCTATGGCGCATGGTCCGCGCAGCACGGCGCAGGCAGTGGCGGTGCCCGCTTCGGCTGGGGCATCGCGCTGGCGCTGGCCGCAATGGCAAGCTGGACGGTGTACGGCCTGCTCAATGCCGCCTGGCTGCAGCGCCACACCGAGCTCAACGCAACCGACTGGGCCAACTGGCTCGGCGTGGCGACCGGCCTGGGCGCCTTGCTGCTGTGGGGCGTTGCGGGTAGCGACGTGGCGACGCTGCAGGCGCAGCCCGACGGCATGCTGTTCATGTGGATCGCGCTGGCGAGCGGCTTCGGCTCGTCGTGGCTGGCCACCATCCTCTGGAACGTCGCGAGCCAGCGCCTGTCCGCCAGCCTGTGCGGCCAGCTGATCGTCAGCGAGACGCTGTTCGCGCTGTTCTATTCCTTCGTCTGGGACGGCCGCTGGCCGCAGGCCGCCGAGTGGGCGGCGGCGCTGCTGTTCGTGCTGGGCATCTTCGCATCCATCAAGGCGCACCGATGAGAATCGAAATCCCCGAAAAGAAAAAGCTCGTGTATGAAACGTCGATCCCGATCCGATGGGGCGACATGGATGCAATGGGCCATCTGAACAACGGCACCTACTTTCGCTACCTCGAAACCGCGCGCATCGACTGGATGCACTCCATCGGCTTCGAGCCCGAGCCTGGCGGCGAGGGCATGGTGATCGTCAACGCCTTCTGCAATTTCTACCGGCAGATCGAATACCCGGGCAACGTGCTGCTCAAGATGTACGTGAGCGACCCCGGCCGCACTACCTTCGAGAGCTGGGGCACCATGGCCCGCGAGGAAGAGCCCGACGTGATCTGCGCGGCCGGCGGCGCGACCACCATCTGGGTCGACTTCCCGAAGCAGAAGGCGCTGGCGCTGCCCGATTGGCTGCGCGCGCTGGTGAGCGAGTGAACGGCGGTCCGATGAAGCGGAAGCTCCTGGCGTTAACGCTCCTGGCATTGCTTGTCACCGGCAGCCACGCCCAGATAGGCCTACCCGGCAAGAACGAATGCGCAGCCAATGCGCCGTACGCGAGCGCCGAGGCGCTGAAGAAGGCAGGGCTTGAACTCCCCGCATTCAAGCGCTATTGCTACACCGACAAGTCGGGCAGCTACGTCTTGCTGCTCGGCGAAAAGCAGGACGAGCCATACGACGGGGAACTGCTGTCCTCGGCCATCCAGGCCTCGCTCTACAAGGTGGGCGGCGACAACACCTTGACCCGTGAATGGTCGATCCGCGACTTCGCCAGCAAGGACGAGGCTGGCGTCAACTTTCGCTCGAAGCTCATTGAACTCGCTGACATCGACGGCGACGGGCTGGTCGACCCGATCCTCGTGTATCGCTTCTTCAACCCCGTTGACGCCGATCACATCGACAACGACGACTACGTGGGGCGCATCAAGATCGTCGCTTTCCATCTGGGCCGCAAGGCGACGATCCACGCCATCACCGGTCATCTGGACGGCGATCGCACGACCACTGCCAATGGCAACTACTTCGCGCTGCCCAAGCCAGTGCAGCAGCACCTCGTGAAGAAGATGGCGGCGATGTACGACGCCGGGCAGTTCGGCTTCGACAACTCCTATGGCTTTGTGCCGAAGAAGGAAGCTGCCCGGCGCTGAAGAGGCTCAGGCCGGTCGCAGCACGATGCGTGCCTCGAAGCCGTGCGCCGCGCTTACGGGCGGCGACGAGAGTTCGAGCTTCGCGCCGTGCTTCTCGACTATGGTGCCCACGATCGAGATGCCCAGACCATAGCCCGCGCGGTCGGAGCTGTGGCGCACGTGGCGCTCGCGCAGGGTTTCGAGCTGCGCGGGGGTAACGCCGTGGCCGGTGTCGCGCACGGCCAGGGTGCAAGGCGACATCACCTCGATGACGACGCGGCCGCCGCCGTAGCGCAGCGCGTTCTCCACCAGGTTGCGCAGGGCAATTGCGAGAGCATCGACGTCGCCGAGGGCCAGTGGCACGACGCTGTCGGGCACCTTGAGCATGAGTCGCTCGGCATTCTGCGGGTCTTGCCAGAACTCCTGCGCCACGGTGCCGGCAAGCTGCACCAGGTCGACCCGCGTGCGCGCGAGCGAGGCGCCCGATTCCGCGCGCGACAGCTGCAGCAGCTTTTCGGTGCGATGGCTGAGGGTGCGCAGCGCATCGAGCGCGGCCTGCACGTCGTTGCGCTGCAGGTCGTGCTCCAGCGCGGTCTGCAGCCGCAGGCGGGCGGCGGCGAGCGGCGTGCGCAGCTCGTGCGCGGCATTGGCCGCCAGGGCGCGCTCCACGTCGAGCGAGTGAGACAGCCGCTCCAGCAGCCGGTTGACGTGATCGCCGACAGTGCGCAACTCCTTGGGCAACCCGCCGGGCAGGGCAATCGGGCTCAGGTCGGCGCCGCTGCGCTTCTCGATCTCGCCGGCCAGATCCTGCAGCACCCGCAGCTCGGTGCGCGCCACGTTGCGCAACACCAGCGCAAGCAGCGGCAGCACTGCGCCGAGCGGAATGATCAGGCCGAAGAGCGTGCGGTTGAGGGCGTGGCGGCGTTCGTCGAGCGGGTCCGCCACCTGGAAGAACAGGCCCAGCGTCGGGTGTCGCACGGTGTAGATGCGCCAGGTCGGGTTGTTCGCGAAGCCGGCGGCCAGCGGCACGTCGAAGGTGTCCGCGGGCGCCTCGGCGGAGCGCAGCATCACATGCTCGTGCAGATCGACGATCTGGTAGATCACCGCGTCTTCCGAGAACAGCTGCTTGGGCGCGATCAGCGGTTCGCGCGGCGGCTCCTGGCCCGGGTGCTGCAGCTTTTCCAGTTCCTGCACCGCCATCGCGAACATGCGGTGCGAGACCTCGACCAGTTCGTTGTCGAAGTTGTGGTTGATCTCGCGGTCCACATACCAGACCACGGCGAACACGCACAACAGCCACACGCCGCCGACCCAGACGATCAGCGTGCGGGTCAGCCGGCCGGCGAGCGAGTCGCGGCCGGCCGCGAAGCTGGAGGCACTCATTCGTCGTCGTCCGCGGAGAACGACAGCCGGTAGCCGAGGCCGCGCAGTGTCTGGATGTGGCTGCGTCCGAGCTTGCGCCGCAGGCGGCTGATGAAGACTTCGAGCGTGTTGCTGTCGGCCTCGTCGCCGAAGCCGTACAGCGCATCGGCGAGGTTCTCGCGCGTGTGGATGCGCTCGGGCCGCGTGGCCATGACGCGCAGCAGCGCCCATTCCTTCTGCGTCAGCGTGATCGGCGAGCCGTCCTTGCGCACCATGTCGTGCGCCAGGTCGATCTCGAGCGTGCCGAGGTGCAGCACCGGCGAACTGCTGGAGCTGCGGCGCCGCTCGACCGCGCGCAGGCGTGCAAGCAGCTCGGCGGGGTCGTAGGGCTTGATGAGGTAGTCGTCGGCGCCGGCGTCCAGGCCGCGGATGCGGTCTGTTACCTGGTCGCGGGCCGTCAGCACGATGACGATGGGGCGCTCGGGCAGGGCGCGGATCTGCGGCAGCAGCGAGAGGCCGTCTCCGTCGCCCAGATGCAGGTCGAGCAGCACGGCTGCGTACTGCACCGAGAGCAGGGCGCCGCGCGCGTCGGCCAGGCTGGGCGCCACGTCGACCACGAAAGCCTTGGCCAACAGATAGCTGCAGACGGCATCTGCCAATGCACTGTCATCTTCGACCAGCAATATGCGCACGCATGTCTTTCCAAGAAAAATTGCAGTCTAGCGTCACCGAGTTGCACCGGGCCTTTCAGTCAGGTTCGGTTCATCTTGCTTCAGGCTCGGTTCATTCCGCAAACGTAGGCTCGCGACTGTTTTTCAGTCCTGCCTTCGTCCATGACTCGCTTTCCCAATTTTCGTCTGGGGGTTCTGACCCTTATCGCACTGGTTGCACTGATGGCGTGGGACGCGACGGGCGGGGATCTGATGCTGGCGCGCATGGCAGGGTCCCACATCGGGTTTCCCCTGCGCGACAGCCCCTTCATGGTTCATGTGATGCATGAGGGCGCCCGTGACCTCAGCTGGGTGCTCGTGATCACGCTGTTCGCCGCGATCCGCTGGCCCTTCGGCCTGCTGCGCCGCCTGAGCACAGGCAGCCGTGCCCAGTTGGCCCTGACCGTGCTGCTCTCGGTGATTGCGGTCAGCGTGCTCAAGCATGCCAGCCACACCAGCTGCCCCTGGGATCTGCAAGAGTTCGGCGGCATGGCGCGCTACGTGTCGCACTGGTCGTGGGGCGTCGACGACGGCGGGCCCGGCGGGTGCTTCCCGGCCGGCCATGCTTCGGCGGCCTTTGCCTATGTGGGCGGGTATTTCGTGCTGCGCCGGGTGTCGTCCCGCGCTGCAGCAATCTGGCTGGGGGCGGCGATGGTTGCAGGGCTCGTGCTGGGTGTGTCACAGCAGCTGCGCGGCGCCCACTACATGAGCCACACGCTCTGGACGGCCTGGGTCTGCTGGGTTGTGGGCTTTGCCATCGAAGTGGCGGTAACGCGCTTCGGTTCGCGCGCATTGAGACCGGCGGTGCCCGCACATGCAGGACCTTGATTTCGCGCTGTTCAGGCTGATCAACGCGGGCATGTCGGTACCGGCATGGAGCCTGGGCTTCGCAGAGTTCTCCTCCGACCTGCTGCCTGCTCTGTTGACGCTCGCCATCGGGGTCTGCGCATTGTTCAGCCGGCGCTGGCGCTATGCGCTGTTCACGGTGCTGATGAGTGTGCTGGCCGTGTGGCTGATCGTGAACATGATCCGCACGGTGGCGCCGATTCCCCGGCCCGCGTTCTATGGCCTGGGCATCCAGTGGGTGCCGCAGGGTGCGCGGCCCGGCTTCCCGAGCCTGCATGCGGCCGGCACCTTTGCCGCGGCCTTTGCGCTCTGGTGCCTGCCTTCTCGCTGGCCCATGCTGGCGGCGCTGCTGGTGGCCGCCGTGGTGGCGTGGAGCCGGGTGTACCTGGGCCTGCATTTCCCCTCCGACATCGTGGCGGCGGCGATGCTGGGCGCGGTGGTGTCGATCGTGGTGGAACGCGGCATCAGCCGGCCGCTGAGCCTGGCCGTTTCCAGCGGTGCTTTCGTGACGCGGCGGCGCGCGAGGATGAGGATGCTGAGGATGCGCAGGGCCAGCCTGAACACTGACTGAATAGTCAGTTCAGGCTCCCTTCAGGCGGGCTCGTTACATTCGCCACATGTCTGTTTCGCGAATCGCTCCCGCCCCATTGCAGCGGGTGGGTACTTCTGACTCCAAAACGCCACACTCGCCTGCCTTCGGCAGCCCGTGGGTGCGCTTCAATCTCTGGCTGGAGCGGCCGCGTTCGGCCGCCGTGGTCGTCCTGTGGCTCAGCCTCTACCTCGTCCTGACCACCAACTGGCCGCTGTGGAACGAGTTGGCCCGCATCGGTGGTGCGCCGAGCACCTACATGTCGACCATCGTGGTCATGAGCCTGCTCACGCTGTGCGGCTCGGCGGCCATGCTGTCGCTCACAGCCTGGTCACGCTGGATGAAGCCGCTGTGGCTCGCCGTGGTCGTGCTGGCCGCGGTGGTGCAGCACTACATGCTCGAGTACCGCGTGGTGATGGACCCGACCATGATCGCCAACGCGCTGCAGACCGACCCGAACGAGGCGCGCGACCTGCTGAGCTGGCGCATGGCCTTCAACGTGGGCGTGGTGGTGCTGCCTGCGGCCTGGTTGCTGTGGCGGGTGCGCGTCGCGCCGATGGGCATCCTGTCGAAGCTATGGCGCAACGTGGCGCTGCTGCTGCTGTCGGTGGTCGTGGCGCTCGGCGCGGCGGTGTCCATGAACCGCGAGCTGGCGCCGCTGATGCGCAACAACGTTCATCTGCGCTACATGATGAACCCCATCGCAACCCTCTATTCCACGGGTTCGCTGCTCATCAAGCCGCTGTTCAAGCGTAGCGGCAAGCTGATTCCGATCACCGCCGGCACGGCGCTGGGGGCGAGCTATGCGGCCCAGACCAAGCCGCCGCTGTTCGTGGTGGTGGTGGGCGAGACGGCCCGCGCCGACCACTTCGCCCTCAACGGCTATGCGCGCGACACCACGCCCGAGCTGGCCAAGCGCGGCGTGCTGAGCTACCGCGACGTGCATTCCTGCGGCACCAATACGCTGGCCTCGGTACCGTGCATGTTCTCGCCGCTGGGCAAGCAGGGCTACGAATCGCGCAAGGACGACTACGAGAACCTGGTCGACGTGCTGCAGGCCGCCGGGCTGGCCGTGTTCTGGCTCGACAACCAGGCTGGCTGCAAGGACGTCTGCACCCGCATTCCGAACGCCTCGGCCTTCGACGGCCTCGATGCCGCCACGAAGAAGGCTCTGTGCGACGGCGACGAATGCCTCGACGACGTGATGCTCAAGGGCCTGGACGAGCGCATCGCCGCATTGCCGGCCGAGCGCCGCGCCAAGGGCATCGTGCTGGTGATGCACCAGATGGGCAGCCACGGCCCGGCCTACTACAAGCGCTCGGCGGCCGATGTGAAGCGCTTCCTGCCCGAGTGCAAGACCAATGCGCTGGCCGAGTGCGGCCACGCCGAGTTGATGAACGTGTACGACAACTCGATCGTGCAGACCGACCGCTTCCTCGGCCAGACCATCGACTGGCTCAAGGCGCAATCGAAGCAGTACGACCCGGCCATGCTGTACGTGAGCGACCACGGCGAGTCGCTCGGCGAGTACGGCCTGTTCCTGCACGGTGTGCCCTACAGCTTCGCGCCTGAGGCGCAGAAGCACGTGCCCATGGTCACGTGGTTCAGCGAAGGCATGAGCGAGCGGCGCAAGCTCTCGCGCTCGTGCATGGAGGCGGGGCTCGATGCGCCGCTCACGCACGATAACCTGTATCACACGGTGCTTGGCGTGATGGACGTGACCACGCCCACCTACAAGCCGGCACTGGACGCCCTCGCATCCTGCCGCGCGAAGGCCTGAGCGGGCCCGGCTACTTCTTCTCGCGGGGCAACCGCCCCATGAGGAAGAACTCGTTGTTCGGCTGCATGCCGCTGAAGCTGGCCAGGCGGTTGCTCAGGCCGAAGAAGGCGGTGATGGCCGCGATGTCCCAGATGTCCTCGTCGTCGAAGCCGTGGGCGTGCAGCGGCGGAAAGTCGCTGTCGTCGATCTCGTGCGAGCGGTCGCAGACCTTCATCGCAAAATCGAGCATCGCGCGCTGGCGCGGCGTGATGTCGGCCTTGCGGTAGTTCACCGCCACCTGGTCGGCCACCAGCGGCTTCTTCTCGTAGATGCGCAGCAGCGCGCCGTGCGCCACCACGCAGTACAGGCACTGGTTGGCCGCGCTGGTGGTAGTGACGATCATCTCGCGGTCGCCCTTGGTGAGCGAGCCTTCTTCCTTGAGCATGAGCGCGTCGTGATACGCGAAGAACGCGCGCCACTCGGTGGGGCGGCGCGCGAGGCCGAGGAACACGTTCGGCACGAAGCCGGCTTTTTCCTGCACGGCGAGGATCGCGGTGCGGATGTCCTCGGGCAGGTCTTTCAGTTCGGCAAGGGGGTAGCGGGCCGTTGTCATGTTGTCTCCTGGTGTTCGATGCCAGGATCATAGGCAACCGCCCGCGGTGCGCCGCGTTTACTTCAGCGCCTTGCCCTGTGCTGCACCCAGCGGCGTGTGCAGCTGCGAGGGTACCCACGAGCCCGTGTTGTCGTCGCGCCCCTGCAGCAGGTAGCGCGTGTCGGCCTTGCCGTAGTTCTGCACTGCCATGGCCGAGAACTTGCCGATGTCGGTCTTCGGGTCGCGCAGGCGATTGACGATCAGCACCTTCTTCGTGTCTGCAAAGTCGGCCATCATGTTCTGGTCGCCTTCGCTGTCGCCGGCCACGAAGCTCGGGCCGTAGCCGTACTTGCTGACCAGGAAGCGCTGGATGTTCTTCGTCTTACCCGGGCCCTGCGTCTGGTCGTAGCCGCGGCGGAACTCGGGCTGGATCACGCCGCTGGCATCGCGCTCCAGCTCCATCGCGAGCACGCGCTCGGGCGGATTGTTGTAGCCGAAGGCGGGGTTCGACGAGATCTCCTTGATCACATCGACGAACGATGCCGAGCACACCCACACGTCGAAGCCCGCGTTGCGGAAGGCGGCATACAGCTCCTGCATTTCGGGCTGCAGGCGCAGGCCGTTCTTCCAGCTCACCGAGACCACGCCCGCGCGGCCCGGCAGCGCGGTGGGCGAAGTCCACTTGACCTTGGCGACCGGCTCCTTCAGCTGCCATGCCACCGTGTCGGCCGTGAGCTTGCGCACCTGCGCCTCGGTCATGCCGGCAAAGAGGTACGTGACCCACGGGTAGGCCGTGTCGTGGTCGAAGGTGTCGCCGATGGCTTCGTACAGGTAGCGCACCTTGGTGGTGAATGCGCCGTAATGCGGGCTCAGTGCCACCACGGCCAGCGACTGGTCGCCTTTCAGGCCCTTGTAGTTCTGGTAAAGCCAGGTGTAGCTCGCGACGATGTCGGGCACCACGCGGTCGATGTTCACCGGTTGGCCGGCCGCGTTGTTGTACGCGGGCAGGAAGTCTTTCTTCGGGATGTTCTTGCGCAGCGCCACTTCGAGCTGCGCGGGCGTGGCACCGAAGACGAGGTTCTCGAGCTGGTAGATGAGCGAGGCCTCTTCGATGTCGAGGAAGACGCTGGTGTTGTCCCAGTCGAACACCACGTACGGCCGCTTCGCGGCGTTGTAGCCCGGGCTGCCCTTGCCGAGGCTGGCGATCAGGCCCTCGATCTGCGCACGATTGAAGGCGTCCCAGTGGCCGGGCGAAAGGGCCGGCCCCGCGGAGGACGACAGGCTGGCACAGCCGGCCGCAGCCATCGCAGCGGCAATTGGCGAGAGAAGAAGGAGGCGACGTTGCATTGCTTTTTTCCTGTTTGAGTGCATGCGTTGGACAAAAAAAGACGATGACGAGCGTACGAAGCGCTCGTGACAGTTCCGGCGTTGCCGCTTGTGGGTTGTGCTCAGCGCGCGAGCGATGGCGCCTGGCGCTGTTCAAGCACCGCGAGATCGCTCTCGTCCTTGAGCCCGATGCCGGTCAGTCCCCTGCGCAGGGACTCTCGCATCAGCCATGCCAGCTTGAACGCGGCCACTTCGTAGGGCAGGCCTTCGGGGCGCACGTTCGAGATGCAGTTGCGCTCGGCGTCGTGCCGGCCGCGCTTTGGCGAATGGGTCAGGTAGATGCCGAGGCTGTCGGGCGAGCTGAGGCCCGGGCGCTCGCCGATCAGCATGACCGAGAGCGCCGCGCCGAACAGTTCGCCCACTTCGTCGGCCAGCGCCACGCGCGCCTGCGTGGCGATGACCACGGGGGCAAAGCTCGTGTCGGGCGGCAGGTGCGATCGCAATGCCGCGAGCAGCGGCACCGTATGACGCGCCGCCGCGAGCGAGGAGAGCCCGTCGCCGACCACCACGCAGACATCGCAGCCATAGCGCCGGTCGCCGAGCAGGCGCGTGGCGGCGTCTTCATCGAGCTGGCGCCCGAGGTCGGGCCTGCGCAGGTATTCGATACGGTCCGCGGCGCGGCTGCGTGCGCGTGCGACCTCCCAGCGCTGCGCGGTCAAGGCGGCTTCGAGCGCATCGACGTCGAGCGCGGCGTGGATCGCGTCGCGGGCCATCGCATGCGCCCATCCGAAGCGCAGTGTCTCGTCGGTCGGCATGCCGGCGCCGGCGCGGCCCAGTGCCAGCCGCGCGGGCGTGGCCGAGCGCCATTGCGCCCATGGGTTGGGGGTGACCGGTGAATCGCTCATGACGCGAGTGCGGACAGCCCGCTCATGTCGGCCAGCAGCCGGTTGGAAGAGGGCGGTGCCAGCTGGCCGGCCGCATTGGTGATCTGCATGCGCTGCAGCCACGCTTCGAACTCCGGCGCACGCTTCAGGCCCAGTGTTTCGCGCAGGAACAGTGCGTCGTGGAAGGAGGTGCTCTGGTAGTTGAGCATCACATCGTCCGCGCCCGGGATGCCCATGATGAAGTTGATGCCCGCCGTGCCCAGCAGCACGAGCAGCGTGTCCATGTCGTCCTGGTCGGCCTCGGCGTGATTGGTGTAGCAGATGTCGCAGCCGATGGGCAGGCCCAGCAGCTTGCCGCAGAAGTGATCTTCGAGCCCGGCGCGGATGATCTGCTTGCCGTCGTACAGATACTCCGGCCCGATGAAGCCGACGACAGTGTTGATGAGAAAGGGCTTGTAGCGCCGCGCCAGCGCATAAGCGCGCGCCTCGCAGGTCTGCTGGTCGACGCCGAAGTTGGCGTTGGCCGAGAGCGCGCTGCCCTGGCCGGTCTCGAAGTACATGACGTTGTCGCCAATGGTGCCGCGCTTGAGCGACAGCGCCGCCGCGTAGGCCTCGTCGAGCAGCTCGGGCGTTACGCCGAAGGAGAGGTTCGCCTTCTCGGTGCCCGCGATCGACTGGAACACCAGGTCCACCGGCGCGCCGGCCTCGGCCAGCTTGAGCGTATTGGTCACGTGCGTGAGCACGCAGCTTTGCGTGGGAATCTCGAAGCGCTGGATCACCTCGTCGAGCATGCGCAGCAACTGGCCAAGCACCGGCATGCTGTCGGAGGCCGGGTTGAGGCCGATCACCGCATCGCCCGCGCCGTAGAGCAGGCCGTCGAGCGTGGAGGCCGCCACGCCGCGCAGGTCGTCGGTCGGGTGGTTGGGCTGCAGGCGCACGGCCAGGTGGCCGGGCAGGCCGATGGTGTCGCGAAAGCGCGTGACCACGCTGCACTTCTTCGCGACCGACACCAGGTCCTGGTTGCGCATGATCTTGGACACGGCCGCCACCATCTCGGGCGTGAGGCCCGGCGCAAGCGCGGTGAGCGTGGCGGTGGTGGCAGCCTCGGACAGCAGCCAGTTGCGGAAGTCGCCGACCGTGAGGTGCGACACCGGCGCGAAGGCTTGCGCGTCGTGGCTGTCGATGATGAGGCGCGTGATGTTGTCGCTCTCGTACGGAATCAGCGCTTCAGAGAGGAACTGCTTGAGCGGCGTGTCGGCCAGCACGTGGCGCGCGGCCATGCGCTGCTGCGCGGTGGCCGCGCCGATGCCCGCGAGGTAGTCGCCCGAGCGCGCGGGGCTTGCGAAGGCCATGACCTGCCGCAGGTCTTCGAAGGCGAAGACCTGGTCGGCGATGGTGGTGCGATACAGCATCTTTCTTCAGGTGTCAGGCGGAGGTCGTCGAAGAAGACAGCATCTCGTCGGGCGCGGCCGCTTTGCGCTGCGCCGATGTCAGCAGGAAGTAGCCGTACGCCGCGGCCATCAGCACGATGAACAGCAGCGTGAGCATGCCGTTGAACCACACCATCGCACCCAGACACACCACGCCGAGCCCGAGCGCGATGGCCGGGAACACCGGGTAGAAGGGCGCGCGGTAGGTGCGCAGCAGGTTCGGCTCGGTGCGGCGCAGCTTGAACAGCGCGGCCATCGAGATCAGGTACATCACGATGGCGCCGAGCACGGCCATGGTCACGATGTTGGCAGTGAGCGTTTGGCCGCCGAACTGCACCCACTCGTCGCTGAAGATGGCAATGACGCCGATCACGCCGCCGGCCAGCAGCGCGCGGTGCGGTGTGTCGAAGCGCGGGCTCAGGCCGGCGAAGTAGCGCGGCAGGTAACCGGCGCGCGCCAGCGCGAAGATCTGGCGCGAGTAGCCCATGATGATTCCGTGGAACGAAGCGATCAGCCCGAAGAGGCCGATCCACACCAGCATGTGCAGCCAGCCACTGTTGTCGCCCACCACCGCCTTCATGGCTTGTGGCAGCGGGTCGTTGATGTTGGCGAGCTTGCGCCAGTCGCCCACGCCGCCCGCGAAAATCATCACGCCGAAGGCCAGCACCACCAGCGTGACGATGCCCGTGGTGTAGGCGATGGGAATGGTGCGGTGCGGGTCGCGCGCCTCTTCGGCGGCCATGGCCGCGCCCTCGATGGCGAGGAAGAACCAGATCGCGAACGGTATGGAGGCGAAGATGCCCGAGATGGCCGCGCCGTTCAGCACGCTGCCGCCGGCCCAGCCGTTGGCCACGAAGTTGGCCATGGTCCAGCCCGGCGTGACCACGCCCATGAACACCAGCAACTCGACGATGGCCAGCACCGTCACGAACAACTCGAAGGCCGCCGCGATGCCCACGCCGACCCAGTTGAGCGCGATGAAGATCACGTACGCGCCCAGGGCGAACCACTTCGGGTTGATGCCCGGGAACTGCACGTTGAGGTACGCGCCGATGGCCAGCGCGATGGCCGGCGGCGCGAAGACGAATTCGATCAGCGTCGCAAAGCCCGCGACAAAACCGCCGTTGGGTCCGAAGGCGCGCCGCGCATAAGCAAAAGGACCACCCGCATGCGGAATGGCTGTGGAGAGCTCGGTGAAGCTGAAGATGAAGGTGGTGTACATCGTGGCCACCAGCACCGTGGCAACCAGGAAGCCGAGCGTGCCGGCCGTGTTCCAGCCGTAGCTCCAACCAAAGTACTCACCCGAGATGACGAGGCCCACCGCAATGCCCCAGAGTTGCACGGGGCCGAGCACTTTCTTGAGATGGCCGGTGCCTGTGTGGGCCGGCGCTGCTGCGCCTGTGCTGGCTTCGGTGGAGTTCATGCGGCTTCCTCTCTGCGTGAATGTTGACAGTGCACATTCAGCAAAGCAAGGGCCGTTCCAACGAGGCCGGCATGGGCCGATATGGGCCGCTGGCCATAATCGGGGCCTCTCAACCTTCGAGGTGTTTTGTGAAGTCTCTTTTCTGTGCCGCTCTCGTGTCCGTCTTTGCAATGCCCGCCGCGTTCGCGCAATCTGCGCCCGTGACCACGCCAAGCGGCCTGATCTACCAGTCGATCAAGGAAGGCACCGGCGCTTCGCCTGCGGCCACCGACGTGGTCAAGGTTCACTACCGCGGCACCTTCCCCGACACGGGCAAGGAATTCGACAGCTCCTACAAGCGCGGCGAACCCACCGAGTTCCCGCTCAACGGCGTGATCCCGTGCTGGACCGAAGGCGTGCAGAAGATGAAGCCCGGCGGCAAGGCCAAGCTGACCTGCCCACCGTCGATTGCCTACGGTTCGCGCGGCGCCGGCGGCGTGATTCCGCCGAACGCCACGCTGAATTTCGAAGTGGAGCTGGTGTCCGTCACCAAGCGCTGATCGTCAGATCTGCGCCATGCCGCCGTCGACGAATAACTCGACGCCGTTGACGAAGCTGCTGTCGTCGGAGGCCAGGAACACCACGGCCTTGGCGATTTCGTCAGGCGTGCCGACCCGGCCCAGCGGGATGTTCTGGGTTTGTCCCTCGACGAAGCCTTGCACCTGTTCCGCCGTGAGGCCCAGCAGGTCGTAGGCGGGGGTCGGCACCACGCCCGGGCTCACGGCGTTCACGCGAATGCCGGCGTCCTTCAGGTCCACCGTCCAGCTGCGCGCAAAGCTGCGCACCGCCGCCTTGGTCGCGCTGTAGACGCTGAAGGCCGGGTTGCCCTTGATGCTGGTGATCGATGCGTTGAGCACGATCGACGAGCCCTTGGGCATCAGCGGCAACGCCTTCTGCACCGTGAAGAGCAGGCCGCGCACGTTGGTGCCGAAGATCTTGTCGAAGTGTTCCTCGGTGATCTGCCCCAGCGGCAGCAGGCTGCCGCCGCCCGCGTTGGCGAACAGCACGTCGAGGCGGCCTTTCTCCTGCTTGATGGCAGCGTAGAGCCGGTCGAGGTCTTCGAGCTTCGACACGTCGCCGAGCACGCCGGTCACGTTGCGCCCGATGGCTTTCACGGCCGCGTCGAGTTCGGCCTTGCGGCGGCCGGTGATGAACACGTGCGCGCCTTCGGCCACGAAGCGTTGCGCGGTGGCCAGGCCGATGCCGCTGGTGCCGCCGGTGACGAGGGCGATCTTGTCGTCGAGCTTGAGGGTCATGGTTTCTTCCTTGGTGGTTGCTGCAATGCAGCGTTGTCGATGGAAGGAAGTTTGGGCGCGACCCCCACGCGGACCAAGACGGCGCGCGGGATTTGTTTGTTTCCGGATCACTAATAATCCGGCGATGGACCAGATCACCGCCATGCGCGTGTTTGCCCGCGTGGTCGAGGCCGGCACCTTCACGCGCGCCGCCGACTCGCTGCAGATGCCCAAGCCCACCGTGACGAAGATGGTGCAGCAACTCGAAACGCACCTGCGCGTGAAGCTGCTGCAGCGCACCACGCGGCGCGTGACGGTCACGCCCGAGGGCGCGGCCTACTACGAGCGCACCGCGCGCGTGCTGGCCGAACTGGAAGACATCGAGTCCGACCTCACCAACGCACAGGCCAATCCGCGTGGGCGGCTGAGGGTGGACGTCGGCTCCTCGCTGGCCAACATGATCCTGATTCCGCAGCTGCCGACGTTCCATGCGCGCTATCCCGAGATCGAACTCGAGATCGGCGTGAGCGACCGGCCGGTGAACCTGATCGGCGATGCGGTCGACTGCGTGATCCGTGCCGGCGAGCTGACCGACCAGTCGCTCGTGGCGCGCCGCATCGCGACCTTGCCCTTCGTGACCTGCGCCACGCCGGCCTATCTGGAGCGCCACGGCGTGCCGAAGACGCCTGCGGACCTCGGCGACGGCACGCATCGCGTGGTGGGCTACTTCTCGTCGCTGAGCAACCGGCCGATTCCGCTGCGCTATGGGCGCGGCGAGGAGCGCATCGAGATCCACGGCCACACCGTGGTGGGCGTGAACGAGAGCACGGCGCACCTGAGCGCGATGCTCACCGGCATGGGCGTGGCGCAGACCTTCGATGTGATAGCCGCGCCCTACCTGGCCAGCGGCGCGCTGGTCGAGGTGCTGCAGGGCTGGGCGCCCGAGCCGTATCCCCTGCACGTGGTGTACCCGACCAACCGGCACCTGAGCGCCAAGCTGCGCGTGTTCGTGGACTGGGCGGTGGAACTCTTCGCGCCCTACAACAAGGTCGGCAAGCGCTGAAGCGCCTGCGGTTTCAGCCCGGCTGGTACTGGTACAGCCAGGTCTCGGTCAACGTCTGGTCGCCGTTCTTCATGTACATGCGCATGTCGATCGGCTCGTTGCCCTCGGGCGTGAAATCGAACTGCGCGCGCCAGTGTCCCGGCACACCGTTGGGCACGGCCTCGGCGAAGACGTACGAGAACTTGCCGCGCGCCGCCGTCAGCATCACCTCGGGCTTCACGCCGAAGGGCACGGCCTGCAGCGGCTGTCCGATGAACTCGACCATGAACTTGCGCACGCCCTGCGGACGCGGCTGGCCCGGCTGCCCGCCGCGCCCGATGCGCGTGGCCACGCAGCGCGCGAGCGGCGACGGAAAGGGTTCCTGATCGGTCCAGTGCAACCGGTATTGCAGGCTGTAGCTGGCCCCGGCCTTCGCATCGGCCTTGGGCACCCAGAAGGCGACGATGTTGTCGTGGATCTCGTCGTCGGTCGGAATCTCGATGAGCTGCACCGAACCCTCGCCCCAGTCGCCCAGCGGCTCGATCCACAGGCTCGGGCGCTTCTCGTAGTTCACGCCGTCCTGGTAGTGGTCGAAGGCGCGATCGCGCTGCAGCAGGCCGAAGCCGCGCGGCTTGGTGTCGGCGAAGGCCGAGGCGCGCGTCTGCGTGGGGTTGTTGAGCGGGCGCCAGATGCGCTCGCCCGCGCCGTTCCAGATTGCGAGGCCGTCGGAGTCGTGCACCTCGGGGCGCCAGTCGATGGCGGTGGGCTTGATGGTTTCCGAGTACCAGTACATCGACGTGAGCGGCACCAGGCCCAGGCGCGACACGTCGCGGCGCAGGAACATGCGCGCGTCGATATCCATGATGACGGCCTTGCCGCGCTGCATGATGAACTTGAACACGCCCGTGACGCTCGGCCCTTCGAGCAGCGCGTAGACCGTCATCGACGTGGTGTTGTTGGCGGCCGGTGTCTCGAAGTAGAAGCGCGTGAAGGTCGGAAACTCCTCGGGCTTGTCGGGCACTGCCACGTCGAGCGCAAGGCCGCGCGCCGACAGGCCGTATTGGTAGAGCTCGCCGATCGCGCGAAAGTACGAGGCGCCGAGGAACGCGACCCAGTCGTTCTTCTGCCAGTCGAGCTTGCTCTGGTCGCCCAGGCGGCTTTCCTGCAGGCGAAAGCCCGCAAAGCCTGCGCCCGGCGGTAGCGCGCGCGCGGGGCTGTCGGGCGGCATCGAGAAATAGGTGGGGCTGTAGAGCACCTCGCGGGAAAATGCGTCGCCGTCGGTGTTCTCGAGCACGTGCATGCGCACGGGCGTCTGGAAGAAGCGCCCGAGGTGGAAGAAGGTAACGGGGAAGGCGCCGGGCCCGTCGCGGAAGAGGGCGTTGGCGGGGTCGAACTTGATCTTGCCGTGCGCGTCGTAGTCGATGCGGTCGAGCACCTCGGGCGCCAGTGGCGCGGCGGCTGCATAGGGCTTGGCGGCGAGCGACTTCGCCTGTGCGATCAACGCGTCGAAGGAAAAGGGCGTGGGCTGGCTCAGTTGCAGCCCGTTGGCGGCCAGTGCCTCCTGGGGCAGTCCGAGGGCGGCGAGTGCGGCAGCGGCACCACCGGCGGCAAGGAAGGATCGGCGATCAAGCATGTGGTTCTTGAGGGTTGCGAATCTTGAGGGGGAAGAAAGAAAAGCAGCGAAGACGATAGAGCATTCTCCGCGACCGGGAACAGCTGGTAGCTTGACCTGGCCCGGGGCCGCACCGCGTCAGCCATTCCGCGCAGCGCGGGCCGGACAAAGCCGGCACTTCACAAAATTGTGCGTTTATGTATCGGCGACGTCCGTCGCCTTCAGCGCGTAGAGCGCATACAGCGGCACCCCGAGAAACAGCATGACCATCGGGGCGAACAAGGTGTAGGGCAGGCCGATGCCTTCCAGCACGCGGTAGGTGTCGGTCAGCTGCAGGCGCGGATGGGGCTGCGTCAGTTCGGTAGAGCGACGGATGCCCCAGAGAAACTCTGCACCGGTCGTGCGCACCGACGGATGCTGCCTTCCGCGCCCCACCGCAAGCCAGCACATGGCGTCGAAGGCCAGCATCGAGCCTGCGGGCGCGCGTTCGCCGAAGGTGGCGAGCACCGCCTGCACCTGCTCGGGCTTCAGGTACATCAGCACGCCTTCGGTGAACAGGAACACCGGCGCAGCGTTGCGCTTGCGCGGCAGGCCCAGCTGTTCCCACCAGTCGGGCGCGGTCAGGTCGAGCTCGCGCAGGTCGTGGCGTTCATTCGTCTCGGGGATCAGCTCGCGGCGCATTTCGAGCACCTCGGGCAGGTCGGCGTCGGTCATGTGGGACTTGCCGTCGTCCAGCCACTGGAAGTAATGGCTAAGGCCGCAACCCATGTTCACCACGCGCCCGCCGGGGTGCTGCTTGAGGAAGTCCTGGGCCAGGCTGCGGAAGCGGCGGGTGCGCGAGAGGATGCTGTAGATGGTTGCCCGGTCTTCCGGCAGCGCATGGCCGTCGTCGCGGATCTGCTCCAGGATGCCCGCGGCGTATGCGTCCCGCACGGCCACTTGCGGAAACATCGCGTCGCCCGAAGCCCGGGCGGCCAGGGGAATCCGCAAGGTCGAAGGAACGGCCGACAGGCGCCGTGCACGTCTGCCGGTGGTCATGGATGCGGAAGAGAGGCCATGCACAAAGTCTGGCCGCTCCGGCATTGCGGGGCAAGTCAGTCTTTGGTTATGCCGGCGGGTGAGAAGCGCATGTCTGCGCAGGCACGCGCCTTCAGCCTGCGGACTGCCCAGTCAATGTGCCTCGGGCTTGCCGCGCTGGCGCGCAAGATGGCGATAGATGGTGCTGCGGTGAACATCCAGCCGGCGGGCGGCCTTCGCCACGTCGTGATCGCAGGCCTTGAGTGCCTCGTCGATGGCGTGGCGTGTGATGCTCATCAGCGGTTCGGCGTACGGCAGGGCATGGGGCGTCGCGTCGTCGGGCGGCGAAGTCCACGCGCCGACCAGATGCGCGGGAAGCATGGCCGCCGTCACCGAATCGCCCACATCGGCCAACGCCACGACCGCACGCAGCGTGCTGCGCAGCTCCCGCACATTGCCCGGCCAGCGGTAGGCGGCCAGCGCTTCGAGCGCATCGCTCTCCAGCCGCAGGTGCTTGGCCGCGCCGCCCGCCTCGAGGAACAGCCGCGAGATCAGCGCGTGCCGGTCGCCGCGCTGGTGCAGCGGCGGCAGGGCGACTGTGAACCCTGCCACGCGATACATCAGGTCGGCGCGAAAGCGCCCGGTCTCCACCAGTGCCGGCAGGTGGCCGTGCGTGGCGCAGACCAGGTCGAAGTCCACCGCCACGCCCTGGCCGCCGCCCAGCGGCGTGACAACGCGCTCTTCGAGCACGCGCAGCAGGCGCGTCTGCAGGGGCAGCGGTATCTCCGCGATCTCGTCGAGAAACAGCACTCCGCCGTGGGCCTCGCGGATGCGGCCCGCCATGCCCTTTCGCTTTGCACCGGTGAAAGCGCCTTCCTCGTAGCCGAACAGCTCGGACTCGATCAGTGTTTCTGGCAGCGAGGCGCAGTCCACTGCCACGAAGGGCCCCGCACTGCGCCGGCTCGCGGCATGCAGGCGGCGCGAGAACACTTCCTTGCCGCTGCCTGTCTCGCCGTTGACCAGCACGGAGACGCCTTCATTCAGCACCCGTACAGCCTTGTGCAGCAGCGGTTGTATATCGTCGGCTTCAGTGGTCATGCCCGGGGGCGACGTGGCGTGGCGAGTGGTGGTACGCGCTGTGTCCGGCGTGTTCGAACGCTCCATCACCATCGCGATCTGCCGCCCGCCCGGCAGCGTCAGCAGGTTGCGCCGGTGCTCCATGCGCGGCCAGTTCGCGCCGAGAAAAGCTTCGGCGTCCAGGTCGAGCAGGCCGTCCCATGAGCGGCCGAACAGTTCGAGCGCTACACGGTTGGCTGCGACGATGCGCCCGCCCTCGATCACCATCAGCCCCTCGCGCGCGGTGCCGATCAGCGCCGGCCGCGCGTGGAAGCGCAGCACGTGGCCGCCGGCCTCGGCCAGCATCATGCGATGCTCGACCTGCTGCGCCGCCATGCGCACCAGCCCCAGCGCATGCGTGTTCACCCGCACCGTCTCGCCAGAGATATCGAGCGCGCCCGCCAGTTCGCCGCGCCCGGTGAAGATGGGCGCCGCCGCACAGCCGAGCGCGCCGTTCTGCGCCAGGTAGTGCTCGCCGCCCAGCACCATCAGCGCTTCTCGCTCTGCCAGCGCCGTGCCGATGGCGTTGGTGCCCCGGTTGTGCTCCGACCATTCCACGCCGGGCTGCAGCGCAATGCGCTCGGCCTTGGGCAGGAAGTCGGCACTGCCAACCTCTTCGAGGATCAGCCCGCTGGCGTCCGACAGGATCACCACGCAGCCATTGCCGACCGCATGCTCGGCAAGGCCGTCGAGCTCGGGCTGCGCGCAGTTCAGCAGCCGCATGGCCTGCTCGCGCCGTTCGCTCAGCAATGCCAGCGCCATCGGCTCGGGGTCGATCACATGGTGGTCGACCGGGCGGCTGCGCTGCCAGGAACGCGAGATGTGCGGTGCGATCCACGGCGCAGGGTCGCGGCCCTGCGCGAAGAACAGCTCGCGGGCCTGATCCACTCCGATCGATGGCAAATGCGCTTCACCACTCATGCGTGTCTCCGATAGGTTTTCGCCTTGTGCGACATCCTAGTCGCCATATTCGCGCGAACATGTCGCAGATTGCGAATGAAAACCCGCTCCGGCATCGGTTTGCAGTGCGCAGGTGCCTAGGGAATGTCCCGATCCGGCCGGGTATGTGGCTTGCGGTAGTCCATGCGGGCCGCCGCATGTCGTGGCGCCACTACCTTGCATATGGAGACAAAGTCATGGACATGCTCGAACCGGGCAAATTCGGTACCGCGGTGCCGTTCAAGAAGCGCTACGGCAACTACATCGGCGGCGAATGGGTCGCGCCGGTGGACAACCAGTACTTCGAGAACATCACACCCGTCACCGGCAAGGTCTTCTGCGAGGTGCCGCGCTCCACGGCGGCCGACATCGACCGCGCGCTCGACGCCGCGCACAAGGCCAAGGGCGCCTGGGGCCGCACCTCGACCACCGAGCGCGCCAACATCCTGAACAGGATCGCCGACCGCATGCAGGAAAACCTGGCGGTTCTGGCGGCCGCCGAAACCTGGGACAACGGCAAGCCCATCCGCGAAACCACGGCGGCCGACCTGCCGCTGGCCATCGACCACTTCCGCTACTTCGCCTCGTGCATCCGCTCGCAGGAAGGCGGCATCAGCGAGATCGACCATGAAACCTTCGCGTACCACTTTCACGAGCCCATCGGCGTGGTCGGCCAGATCATTCCCTGGAACTTCCCGATCCTGATGGCCGTGTGGAAGCTGGCGCCAGCGCTGGCAGCCGGCAACTGCGTGGTGCTGAAGCCGGCCGAGCAGACGCCGGTGTCGATCCTGGTGCTGATGGAAATCATCGGCGACCTGCTGCCGCCGGGCGTGCTGAACGTCGTCAACGGCTTCGGCGTGGAGGCGGGCAAGCCGCTGGCGTCGAGCAACCGCATCGGCAAGATCGCCTTCACCGGCGAGACCACCACCGGCCGGCTGATCTCGCAGTACGCGAGCCAGAACCTGATTCCGGTCACGCTGGAGCTGGGCGGCAAGTCGCCCAACATCTTCTTCGCCGACGTGATGGACAAGGACGACGGCTTCTTCGACAAGGCGCTCGAAGGCTTCACCATGTTCGCGCTGAACCAGGGCGAGGTGTGCACCTGCCCGTCGCGCGCGCTGATACAGGAGTCGATCTACGACCGCTTCATGGAACGCGCGCTGAAACGCGTGGCCGCCATCAAGCAGGGCAGCCCGCTCGACATGGCCACGATGATCGGCGCGCAGGCTTCCAGCGAGCAGCTCGAGAAGATCCTGTCGTACCTCGACATCGGCAAGCAGGAAGGCGCGAAAGTGCTGATCGGCGGCGAGCGCCAGAAGCTCGAAGGCGACCTGGCCGACGGCTACTACGTGAAGCCGACCGTGTTCAGGGGCCACAACAAGATGCGCATCTTCCAGGAGGAAATCTTCGGCCCCGTGGTGTCCGTCACCACCTTCAAGGACGAGGAAGAAGCGCTCGCCATTGCCAACGACACGCTCTACGGCCTCGGCGCCGGCGTGTGGAGCCGCGACATGAACCGCGCCTTCCGCATGGGCAAGGGCATCCAGGCCGGCCGCGTGTGGACCAACTGCTATCACCACTATCCGGCGCATGCGGCCTTCGGTGGCTACAAGCAGTCGGGCATCGGTCGCGAAAACCACAAGATGATGCTCGACCACTACCAGCAGACCAAGAACCTGCTGGTGAGCTACAGCGAGAACAAGCTGGGCTTCTTCTGATGACCGGCGAAGTCCTGCGTGTCACCGCGACCGATGCCGCGCTCGCGTTGACCGACAGGCTCGCCGCAAAGCACGGCCCGCTGATGTTCCATCAGTCGGGCGGCTGCTGCGACGGCAGTGCGCCCATGTGCTACGGGCGTGACGAGTTCATCGTGGGCGACTACGACCGGCTGCTCGGCCACATCGGCGGCATGCCGTTCTACATCAGCGGGCCGCAGTTCGAGTACTGGCAGCACACGCAGCTGATCATCGACGTGGTGCCGGGGCGCGGCGGCATGTTCTCGCTGGAGGGGCCGGAAGGCTTGCGCTTCCTGACGCGCTCGCGGCTCTTCACCGACGAGGAGTGGGCAGTGCTGGAGGCCGAAGAGGCGAAGTAGCAAGGGGAAGGCAGGAGGGCGTTGCGCAGATAGACTGGGGCGTTTTTCGATCAATCTCCAAGGAGCACCCCGTGAAGATCAGCGCGCCCTCGAGTCCGGCCGCGCGCCGGACTTTTCCGTTTGAAGGAAATGTGGTTTCCGCGAAAACCACTTTCCCGGTGACCTGGCCGACGCCATAGTTGCCGACCACCAACCCCAGCACAAGAACAGGAAACCGAATGAGCACCCTCGACATCGTCGGCCTCTGCGGCAGTCTTCGCACCGGCTCCATCAACCGGGCCGCCCTGAACCTCGCAGGCTCGCTGATGCCCGAGCCGATGGCCATGGAGGTCGTCGAATGGCGCGAGGTGCCGGTGTTCGACGCAGACGTGTTCGCCAAGGGCTACCCGGCATCGGTGCAGGCGCTGCGCGACCGCATCCGCCGCGCCGACGGCGTGGTGATTGCCACGCCCGAATACAACTTCTCGATTCCGGGCGGGTTCAAGAACATGATCGACTGGCTCAGCCGCGGCGAAGACCAGCCCTTCGCGCACAAGCCGGTGGCCATCCTGTCGGCATCGCCGGGGCCGGTTGGCGGCGCGCGCGTTCAGTACGACCTGCGCCGCGTGCTGTTGTTCGTGAACGCGATGGTGCTGGCGAAGCCCGAGGTCTTCATCGGCGGCGCGGGCGGCAAGTTCGACGCGGACGGCAACTGCACCGACGAGACGACGCGCAAGTTCGTCGGCGACCAGATGAAGGCGTTCGAGAAGTGGATCGCGGCGGTCAAGCGGATGGCGGCTGGCTGAGTCTTCGCCCGCTAGGTCGATGAGGCGAGTAGCTGACGCACCAACAGCTGTGCAGCGGGCGAGAGCGTGGCCCCCATCTTCGTCGCCATCAGCAACCGCCGCGTGGCCCACGCATCCTTCAGCCGCACGACCTTCAGATCGAGCGCCGCAACCTGCGCCTTGCACGCGGCCAGCGGCACCACGCCGATGCCGAGATTCGCCGCGATCATGTGGCACATCGCATCGAAGCTGCGCACCTGCACGCGCAGGCGCATCGGAATGCCGGCCTGCTCCGCCGCGCGCGACGTGAGCTCCAGCAGCGAACTGCTGCGGTTCAGGCCGACGAATTCGTGCGCGAGGCAGGTCTTGAAGTCGACCTGCTTCACGCGGCTGCGCGCCAGCGGATGCTGCTTTGCGCACAGCACCACGAGCTCATCGGTCTGGAAGGGCGCGACGTCGAGTCCGTAGGCGGGCGTGTTCTCGGCGAACACGCCGACGTCGGCGAGGCCGTCAACCAGCGCGCGCACGATGTCGCCGCTTAACTGCTCTTCGACCTCCACTCGGATGTCGGGATGCTGCGCGAGAAAAGTCGCGAGCGTCGTGGGCAGGAACTCGGTCAGCGCCGACATGTTGGCCCACAGCCGCACGTGGCCGCGCACGCCGCTCGAATAGTCGTTGATCTCGTTGCTGAACTGCTCGAAGCCCTGGAACAGCCGCATCGCATGCTGCATCGCCACATGGCCGGCGGGCGTGAGCGCGATGCCTTGCGCGCTGCGTTCGAGCAGCTTCGATCCCGTTGCTGCCTCGAAGTCCGAAAGCCGCCGGCTTGCCGCCGACAGCGCGAGGTGGCACGCCTCCGCGCCCTTGGTGATGCTGCCCGACTGCGCGACCGCGCAGAACAGGCGCAGCGTCACGAAGTCGACACGGGCGGGGTTGATCGGGCTGGGCATCGGCGGATTCTAGAGAGGCGCGGCCACCCCTTCGCGTTTTGCGAAGGAGTGCTGCCGTCACAGCAATTCCGCCCGGCGCAATCTGTTCCTAGAGTCGGACCTTACCCAACAAGGAGACGGACGCGGACATGAATGCACTCGAAGGCCTGAAAGTGCTGGAGCTCGGCCAGCTCATTGCCGGCCCCTTCGCCGGCAAGACGCTGGCGGAGTTCGGCGCTGACGTGATCAAGGTCGAGCCGGCCGGTGTCGGCGACCCGCTGCGCAAGTGGCGGCTGCTGCGCGATGGCACTTCGGCATGGTGGGAGGTGCAGTCGCGCAACAAGCGTTCGGTGTGTCTCGACCTGCGCAGCGTCGAAGGCCAGGAGGCAGCGCGCGCGCTGGCGCTCGAGGCTGACGTGCTGATCGAGAACTTCAAGCCCGGCACGCTCGAAGGCTGGGGCCTGGGGTGGGAGCAGCTGCACGCGCTGAACCCGCGGCTGATCATGCTGCGCATCTCGGGCTATGGGCAGACCGGGCCTTATCGCGACAAGCCCGGCTTCGGCGTGCTCGGCGAATCGATGGGCGGGCTGCGTTATCTGAGCGGCGAGCCGGGTCGGGTGCCGGTGCGCGTGGGGGTGTCGCTGGGCGACACGCTGGCGGCGCTGCACGGCGTGATCGGCGTGCTGACCGCGCTGCACCATCGTATGGCTCATGGCGGGGAAGGGCAGTTCATCGACGTGGCGCTGTACGAGTCGGTGTTCAACGTGATGGAAAGCCTGCTGCCCGAGTACGACGCCTTCGGCGCGGTGCGCGAGCGCGCCGGCAGCGCGTTGCCCGGCATTGCGCCGACCAACGCCTACCGGTGCAACGACGGACACTACGTGCTGGTGGCCGGCAACGGCGACAGCATCTTCCGCCGGCTGATGCGGGCCATCGGACGCGCGGACCTGGAGAACGACGCGGAGCTCGTGCACAACGACGGGCGCGTGCGGCGCGTGGCGGAGATCGACGCTGCCATCGAGGCATGGACGCTGCAGCGCAGCCGCGATGAAGTGCTGGCCGCACTCGACGCTGCTGGCGTGCCGGTCGGGCGCATCTACACCGTGGCCGACATCGCGAGCGACCCGCAGTACCTGGCGCGCGGGATGATCGTTGAGGCTCCCACGTCTGACGGTGCCACGCTGAAGGTGCCCGGCGTGGTACCCAAGCTCAGCGCCACGCCGGGACGCATCGCGCACCCGGCGCCACGCCTTGGCGAGCACACCGGCGATTTGCAGGGCGCTGGCTGGCCAGCGCGCCGCGTGGAAAGCGGGCTCCTCGTATGAAGACGGGCAAAGGTATGCGGCTATTCATCAATGAGGTCGCCACCCGCGACGGCTTCCAGATGGAGAGCCGCTTCATTCCCACCGACGACAAGGTCGCGCTGATCGACCGGCTCAGCGGGCTGGGCTACGCCAAGATCGAAGTCACGTCGTTCACTTCGGCAAAAGCGATTCCGGCATTGCGCGACGGCGAGGAGGTGATGCACCGCATCGCCCGGCGCCCCGGCGTGGTCTATACCGCGCTGGTGCCGAACGTACGTGGCGCCGAGCGTGCGCTGGAAAGCCGCATCGACGAGTTCAACATCGTCATGTCGGTGAGCGAGACGCACAACCTCGCCAATTTGCGCATGACGCAAGAGCAGTCGTTCGCGCAGCTGGCCGGGGTCGTCGCGCTGGCGAAGCAGGCCGGGGTGCCGGTGAACGTGTCGCTCTCGTGCGTGTTCGGCTGCCCGATGGAGGGCGAGGTGCCGCTGGCAGCGGTGCAAGGCTGGATCGACCGTTTCGCCGCGCTGGAGGTGCAGGGCATCACGCTGTGCGATACGACTGGGATGGCCTATCCCACGCAGGTGCAGGCCCTCTGCGAGAACTTCATCGCGGTTCATCCCCAGATGGACTGGACCGCCCACTTCCACAACACACGCGGCATGGGCCTTGCAAACACAGTGGCCGCCGTCGAGGCCGGCATCCACCGGCTGGACATGTCGCTCGGCGGCGTCGGCGGTTGCCCCTATGCCCCCGGCGCGACCGGCAATGTGGCGACCGAGGACGTGGTGCACATGCTGCAGTGCATGGGCTACGACACCAGCATGGACCTGGACGGCCTGATCGCCGCCGCGGCCGAGCTGGAATCGCTCGTACAGCATGAGCTGTCGAGCCAGGTCTCGCGCGCGGGCCATCGGCTGACCCGGCACGCACCGCCCGCGGATCTCAATGACATCGTTGCCCGTGCCAAGGAGCGCGGACAGAAGGAGCTCCACCCGTGATCGACCACCTGGACCACCTCGTGCTGACGACTGCGCACGAAGAAGCCTGCACCCGTTTCTACGTCGATGTGATGGGCATGGCGCTCGAAAGCTTCGGCGCCGGCCGCAAGGCTTTTCGCTTCGGCAACCAGAAGATCAACCTGCACATCAAGGACCACGAGTTCGAGCCCAAGGCGCAGCTGCCGACGCCGGGGTCGCTCGACCTGTGCTTCATTGCCAGCGTGCCGCTCGAGGAAGTCATCGCGCGGCTGAAGGAGCACGACGTGCCGATCCTCGAAGGCCCGGTGATGCGTACGGGCGCTACATCGCGCATCCGCTCGGTCTATGTGCGCGACCCCGACCTGAACCTGATCGAGATATCGGAGCTGGCGCCCTGACGGTGCGGGCCCGAAGACAGCAAGCCAAATACAAAACCACCGGAGACAAACCATGAAACCCATCCACCGCCTTCTCGCGGTCGTCCTTGCGTTGGCTGCCTCGGCTGCAACTGCCGATACGTGGCCCTCGAAGCCGATCACCATGATCGTGCCCACGTCGCCGGCCGGCTCCACCGACATCATGGCGCGCATGGTCGGCGATCCGCTGCAGCGCGCGCTGGGCCAGCCCGTGGTCATCGACAACAAGCCTGGCGCCAGCGGCAACATCGGCACCGAGTTCGTGGCGCGCGCCGCGCCGGACGGCTACACACTGCTGATGCAGTACTCGGGCTTCCACGTCGGCAACCCCTCGCTCTACCCGAACATCAGGTGGAGCCCGACGAAAGACTTCGTGCCGGTGGCGATGGTGATGCGCGCGCCGCACGTCGTCGCGGTGAGCGGCAAGCTCCCGGTGAACTCGATGAAGGAACTCATCGAATACGGCAAGAAGAAGGAGGGCGGCCTGTTCTACGCCTCGTCGGGCAACGGCTCGATCCAGCACATCGCGGGCGAGTTGCTGTCGCGGCAGTCGAAGCAGGCGATGACGCATGTGCCCTACAAGGGCTCGGGCCCGGCCATCAACGACCTGATCTCGGGCAACGTCGACATGTTCATCACCACGCCGCCCTCGGTCATCGGCCACTTCGCGGGCGGACGCATCAAGGCGCTGGCCTATACGGGCACAAAGCGCCATCCGTCGATGCCCAATGTGCCGACCTCGGCCGAGGCGGGCCTGCCGGGCTACGAGGTCGAGTCGTGGTTCGCGGTGTTCGCGCCGGCGAAGACGCCGCCCGAGGTCGTCGCCAGGCTCAGCGCGGAGCTGAAGAAAATCGTGGAGAGCGAAGCCTTCCGCAAGAAGGTCGACGAGCAGGGCGCCTTCGCGACCTACATGGACTCGCCGACGCTCGCGAAATTCGTCGACCAGGAGCTGGCGACCTGGTCGAAGGTGATCAAGTCGGCGGACATCAAGCCGGATTGAAGGGGGCGGTGCCCTCAGTCTTCCTGGTAGACGACCTTGAAGGTCTCGCACAGCACCGGCATGCGCAGGTCGGGCTTCCTGCCGAGACGCTCGCATTCGCCGCTGAAGTACTTCCAGTGGCCTTCGCGCCAGTAGCGCAGCGAGCAATCGCCTTCGGCCTCGACGGCCACGAAGTCTTCACCGACCTCATCGAAGGGCATGACCACCACGCTGAGGGTTTCGATCACGCACAGGGGCTTGCCATGCCAGTCGGTCACCACGCTCAGGTCACCGGGCTTGGGCCGTGGCCTGCCGGTCGATTCGAAGGACCATTCGAGGCTCGCGGTGCCGCGCTTGCGCCCGTCCAGGACGAGCTTTGCCAGTTCGGTGGCGCCGGCCTCGTTGTCGTCGAAGTAGAAGGCCTCGCCAAAGCGGGCGGACACGTCGGCGCCGGCGGTGGCCTGGAATCGTTCCCAGAAGGGAAGAGTGCTGGTTGGAATGGTCATGTCGGGCGGCCTGGAGTCGAGCCCCAAGCCTGCCACAGCATGAACGGCTACAGCTTGACGTTGATGATCGACAGGATGATTGCCGAGAGCGTCAGTGCGACGGGCACCTTCTGCACAGCGAGCGCGTGGGCCCGTGCGAACGAGGCCTGCGTCTGCAGCAAGAGGCTGGTTTCGGAATGGATACGTGTGGACATTTCAGACTCCTGAGTGGTTGCGGGCTTCCTGCCCTGCATGGCCTCAACGATAGGCCTCGCTGCGCGCAACGGAGCAGGCGTTTCGACGACACGGCGTTTCCGTTTTCGCAACGATCAGGTGGCTTGTGGCCGGAACTTCCGGCGGGCCCCGGCAATCGTCGGGCTCAACCCGCGATCAGCTTCTGCACCAGCTCGGCCGTGGTCGCAGCCGCGTACTTGCGCATCAACCGCGCCCGGTGCAGCTCCACCGTGCGGTGGCTGATGCCCAGTGCCTTGCCGATTTCCTTGGAGGTCAGCCCGCGCATCACCTGCGCCGCCACCTCGCGCTCGCGTGGCGTGAGTTCGGCCTTTACTGCGCGGCGCGAGCCCAGGTCTTCGAAAGTCCAGATGCCGGCCTCGTGCGGGGCGGCGCGATTCATCGCATGGCCCGTGACGTGGCACCAGAAGGTTTCGCCTGCAATGGCGCCGTGCAGGCCACCCAGGCGCCTCATCATGCGGTTGTCGGCGTAGTGCCCGCTGGCGTTCAGAAAGGGCTCCATGCGCTTGCCGATGCGCTCGAACTCGGCCACGCTGGGGTACAGGATGCTGAACGAATGCCCGACCAGCGCGGAGGGCGTTGCGCCAAAAATCTCGCACACGCGCACGTTGCAGGCCACGATGGTGCGGTTGCTCGAAACCACCATGCCGACGGGTGCATGCTCAAAAGCCAGCCGGTAATCGATCTCGGGCATCGGGGGTCACCATTACGAAATACTACGTATGCGAGTAGGTAGTATCGTTCAGGGCTTTCCCACCCACTCTCCATTCATCCATCAAGGAGCCCGAGTGAACAAGATTTATCCCTCCGCAGACGCGGCACTCAAGGGGGTCGTGGCCGACGGGCAGATGCTCGCGGTCGGCGGCTTCGGCCTGTGCGGCATTCCCGAAGCGCTGATCGAAGCGCTCAAGGACTCCGGCGTGCAGAACCTCACAGTTGTCTCGAACAACGCGGGCGTCGACGGCTTCGGCCTCGGCAAGCTGCTGGAAACGCGCCAGATCAAGAAGATGGTCGCCTCCTACGTGGGCGAAAACAAGGAGTTCGAGCGCCAGTACCTGGCCGGCGAACTCGAGCTCGAATTCACGCCCCAGGGCACGCTGGCCGAGAAGCTGCGCGCCGGCGGCGCGGGTATTCCGGCCTTCTTCACCAAGACCGGCGTGGGCACGCAAGTGGCCGAAGGCAAGGAACTGCGCGAATTCGACGGCGAAACCTACGTGATGGAACGTTCGCTCGTGCCCGACGTGGCACTGGTCAAGGCCGACGTGGCCGACAAGTCGGGCAACCTGCGCTTTCGCCTGACGGCGCGCAACTTCAACCCGGCCGCTGCCATGGCCGGCAAGATCTGCATCGTCGAGGTCGAGAAGATCGTCGAAGTGGGCGAGCTGGCTCCCGACGACATCCACCTGCCGGGCATCTACGTGCACCGCATCGTGCTCAACGCCAGCCCCGAGAAGCGCATCGAGAAGCGCACCGTGAGCGCCTCGGTCGATGCCGCCGCCGCCAAGGTCGAGGCCCAGACCGCCATCGCCCAGGCCGCCGCCACCAGCGAAGTGCCCGTGCCCACCGTGCCCGCCAACAAGAAAGAAGGAGCCTGAGATGCCCTGGACCCAAGACCAGATGGCGGCCCGTGCCGCGCAAGAACTCGAAGACGGCTTCTACGTCAACCTCGGCATCGGCATTCCGACGCTGGTGGCCAACCACACCGGCACGAAAGAAGTTTGGCTGCAGAGCGAGAACGGCATGCTCGGCATTGGCCCCTTCCCGACCGAAGACCAGGTCGACGCCGACCTGATCAACGCCGGCAAGCAGACCGTGACCACGCTGCCCGGCTCGGCCATCTTCGGCAGCCATGACAGCTTCGCCATGATTCGCGGCGGCAAGATCAACCTGTCGATCCTGGGCGCGATGCAGGTCAGCACCAAGGGCGACCTCGCCAACTGGATGATCCCCGGCAAGATGGTCAAGGGCATGGGCGGTGCGATGGACCTGGTGGCAGGCGTGAAGCGCGTGATCGTGCTGATGGAACACGTGGCCAAGAAGAAGGACGGCACCGAGGACCTGAAGATCCTAGAGAAGTGCACCCTGCCGCTGACGGGCGTGGGCGTGGTCGACCGCATCATCACCGACCTGGCCGTGATGGACGTGGTGCCCGAGGGCCTGAAGGTCGTCGAGCTGGCGCCGGGCGTCAGCTTCGACACGCTGCAGTCCAAGACCGGCGCCAAGTTGATCCAGTAACAGGGCAGCGAACGCAACGACAACGAAGGGCAGGGCCGCGAGAGCGGGCCCTGCCTTTTTCTTTGGAGCACATAGGAATGAATGCAAGCGAAGTTCTGGGCGGCATCTGGCGGCAGGCAGGCTTGCCCGCAGAAGCCTTGCCGTTTGCACGGCTCACGGGCGCCGAACCGGTGCTGCCGTCGTCTTTCGCGGTCGGCGTGGCGGCACAGAGCACCATCGCTGCGGCGGCACTGGCTGCCTGCGAGCTCGGGCACCTGCGAGGTTCGGCGCGCCAGCAGGTCGGCGTCGACATGCAGCATGCGGCGCTCGACTGCACCGGCTGGTTCAGCCTCGACGGGCGCGTGCCCGATCCGTGGGACACCTTCTCGGGGCTGTACCGCTGCGCCGATGGCTGGGTGCGCATTCACGCGAACTTTGCGCATCACCGCGATGGGGCCTTGCGGTTGATGAAGCTGGACCCGGCCACTGCCACGCGCGCCGAAGCCGAGGCGGTGACGGCGACCTGGCGCGCGCATGAATTCGAGGATGCCGCCGCTGCGCAAGGGCTGGTGGCAACCGCGCTGCGCCGTTTCGACGAGTGGGACGCCACGCCGCAAGGCCAGGCCATTGCGGCGCAACCGCTGTTCACCATCGAACGGATCGGCGACGCACCGCCGCTCGCGCTGACGCCGCTGCGCGAAGATCAACGGCCACTCACCGGCGTGCGCGTGCTGGATCTGACGCGGATCCTCGCGGGTCCGGTCGGTGGCCGCGCGCTGGCGGCGTATGGCGCCGACGTGATGCTCGTCAATTCGCCGAACCTGCCGAACATCGAATCCATCGCCGACACCAGCCGCGGCAAGCTCTCGACGCATGTGGACCTGCGCACCGACGAGGGCCGGGCCGTGCTGCGGCAGCTCGCCACGCAGGCGCATGTCTTCGTGCAGGGCTACCGGCCCGGCGGCATTGCATCGCTGGGCTTCGGGCCGGCGGAGCTGGCGCGGTTGCAGCCGGGCATCGTGTGCGTGTCGCTGACGGCCTACGGCACCCAAGGTCCGTGGGCCAATCGCCGCGGTTTCGATTCGCTCGTGCAGACCGCAATGGGCTTCAACCACGCCGAAGGCGAGGCCGCTGGTGACGGCAAGCCGAAACCGCTGCCGATGCAGATCCTCGACGAAGCGACCGGCTACCTGATCGCATTCGGTGCCGCCGCTGCGCTGTGGCGACAGCAGCAGGAGGGCGGCAGCTGGCACGTGCAGGTGTCGCTGGCGCAGACGGGGCATTGGCTGCGCAGCCTCGGTCGCGTGCCCGGCGGCTTGTCGATTGCAAGGCCCGATCTGAAGCCGTACGTCGAGACCTCGGTCTCCGGCTTCGGCGAACTGGCCGCCCTGCGCCACAGCGCGCAGCTGTCGCGAACGCCCGCCGCGTGGCCGCGCCCTTCGATGCCGCCGGGCAGCCATCCGCCGGTGTGGCCGGCCGACACAGCGAAGTGAGAAACTGGGCCGATGCCCTACCTCGACATCGACAACCTCCAGGCCGTTTTCCTCGACGACGATGCGCTGCGCGCGCGGCACCTGGCGCGGCTGCCCTGCGGCCCGGTGCGGATCACGAGCGGGCGCGTGGTGGCCTGCGACCCGCTGGTGCAGCCCGAGCGCCAACCCTTCGCGCGTGAGCTGCAAGCGCGCGGCGCCTTCCCCGTCGAAGTGCTGCACGACAAGGGCCGGCATGCGCTGGCGGTGCTGTGGCTGCTTGACCGCGGCAGCCTGCGCGCCGCCGATCTGAACTGGCAGATGGCGCTGATGGAAGGTGAGTCGCTCGAAGCGTTGGGCGACGGCGAGTTCTACGGCTACCCGGTCGACGCAGGCGTCGGCTGCTTCATGGACCCCGACGCCGCAGCCGCCATGGCCGAGCGCGACAAGCGCGAAGCCGCCGGCCCCGATTTCATCAGCTACTACGACGACGTGCTCGCGGGCGAGATGGGTGACGCCAACGTCGTCGACCACTACCCGCTCGGGCCGGGCTCGGCGAGCAACATGGTGATCTTCCGCTCGGGCTGGGGCGACGGCAGCTACCCCAGCTTCTGGGCGCTCGACGCTGCGGGCGAACCCGTGGCGCTGGTGACCGACTTCATGATCATGGAAGGCGGCGACGCACGCGACGAGGACGACAAGCGCAGCGATGCCTACAAGGCCAGTCTCTCGCCCGAAAAGTCGGCGGCGCTCGATGCATTGGGCGCGGCGGCTGTCGAAGGCGATGTGGCGGCGATCAAGGCCCTGCTCGGTGCGAGCCTCGCACAGCCCAACGAGATCATTCCGTCGTTCGGCGAGTCCGCGATCACGAGCGCCATCCGCATGAACCAGATCGACGCGCTGCGCGTGTTGCTGAGCGCGGTGCAAGGCCTGCCGATGCCGCCGCGGCTCTACAGGATGGACAAGGAAGAGAGCTACATCGACTATGCGCGCCGGCTCAAGAAGCCGCGCGTGGAAGGGCTGATCGAACTGCTGGAGAAGGCTGCAGCGCCCGCGGCAAAGCCTGGATTTCTGAAGCGCCTTTTTTCCTGAGCTTGTCCTGAGCGCTCAGGCGCCCAGCGCAGCCCGCACCTTGTCTCCCAACCCGCGCAGCCGCTCGACCGGCTCGTTGGAAAACACGAAGCGCAGATACTGCGCGCCATGCGTCTCGCCCCAGCCTTGCATCGCCGTGGCGCAGACGCGATGCGACAGCAGGCGCTGCGACAGCGTCTGCCCATCGATGCCGAAGTCGCTCGTGCGCAGCAGCAGCGACCAGCCGCCGCCCGGCACACCGACAGGCAGGCCGCGAAGTTCGTCCAGCACCGTGTCACGCCGCCGCTCCAGCTCGCCCACGTACGGCGCGAGCGTGCGCACCGATTGTTCCAGCGCCGTTGCCACTGCATCCTGCGCGATGCCCACCGGCACCACCACATTGGCCAGCGACACGGCCACGAGATCAGGCATGTAGCTCTCGGGCGCCACGGTCCAGCCGACGCGCCAGCCGATCATGCGCAGCTCCTTGGCCGACGAGCCCACGGTGATCGTGCGCTCGGCCATGCCGGGCAATCCTGCCGGGTGGATCACTTGCCGGCCGTCGAACAGCAGGCGTTCCATGGCGCTGTCGAGGATCAGCGTCAGGTCGTGCTGCACGCACAGTGCGGCGATGGCGCGCCAGTCGTCTTCATCGAAGCAGCCGCCCGTGGGCATCGAGGGCGACATCAGCAGCATCACGCGCACGCGGGGGCTGATGGCGGTGTGCAGCGCGGCGCGATCGAGCTTCCATTCGCCGCCGGGGCTGAACTGGAACGGCACGTACTTCGGCGTACCGCCGGCGAGGCGGATGCGGTTGAGCAGCCCCGCGTAGGTCGGATCGGTCACCAGCACTTCGTCGCCCACCTCGACGGTCGCGAGCAGCGCATTGAGGATGCCCGAGAGTCCGCCTGCCGAGATCACGCAGTTGCGCGCACCGCTATACGCCACGCCCGACAGCGCCGACACATGCCGCGCCGCCATGTCGCGCAATCGCGACTGGCCGACGAAGGGCAAGTAGCTGTTGTCCGAATCTTCCGAGGCCGCACGCACGGTGCGCGCAATGGCTTCGGGGTCGGGCGGGATGTCGACGTCGAGGTTCTCGAGCCGAAGAAACGGCGGGCCATCGGCATCGTCGGCAATGGCACCCATGCGGTCGACGCCGATGCCTGCGATGTGTTCAAGACGTGCGGGGCGGTGGCGTGGCATGGGGCGGGTCTCCGTGTTTGGGGGCTGGCTACGGGGCTGGCCTGCGCGGGCGGGCCGGGCGTTGCTGCTGCTGCTGTGACGCGCCATTCTCATCGCCGGGCGGGGCCAGAAGCAACAGCGCCTGCCGCGCCTGTACCGTCTCGCGCAGGAAGTTCCACACCGTCTGCATGCGCCCGAGATGCTTGGTCTCCGCCGGCATCGACATCCAGAACGTGCGCGTGAAGTTCGCCTGCCCGGGCAGCACGGGGCGCAGCGCGCTGTCGTTCTCCGCGATGAAGGCCGGCAGTACCGCGATGCCTGCGCCCGCCACCACTGCACTGTGCTGCGCGAGCACGCTGGTGCTGCGCAGCGCGAAGGCGTCGGGGCGGTGCAGTTCGTCGAGGTACTGCAACTCCTTGCTGAAGAGCAGGTCGTCGACGTAGCTGATGAAGGTGTGGCCGCGCAGGTCTTCGCGCGTCTTGATGGGCTTGTGCGCGGCCAGGTACTTTTTCGAGGCGTAGAGCCGCAGCGTGTAGTCGGTGAGCTTGGTGACTACCACCGGCCCACGCGCCGGGCGCTCGAGCGAGATCACGATATCGGCCTCGCGCCGCGACAGATGCACGAGGCGCGGCATCGCGAGCAGGTCGATGGTGAGCTTCGGATGCTGCACCGCGAACAGCGCCAGCTGCGGTGCCAGCACCACCGTGCCGAAGCCCTCGGTCGCACCGATGCGCACCAGCCCCGACAGGCCTTCCTGCGAGGCCGGCGCTGCGCTTTCCACGGTGCGGAAGGCGCTCTCCATTGCCTCGACCTGCGGTTGCAGCCGCCGGCCCGCCTCGGTGAGCCGGTGGCCGCCCGATTCGCGCGAGAAGAGCGGGGCGCCGACTTCCTTTTCCAGTGCCTGGATGCGGCGCGCGACGGTGGTGTGGTCGACCTCGAGCCGGCGGGCCGCGCTCATCAGGGTGCCCGAGCGGGCGAGTTCGAGGAAGTAGCGAAGGTTGTCCCAGTCCATGTGCCCTCGTGTTTTTGGTTTGAGGCTCTGCATTTTTGCAAAGTGGCCGCGCATATTTGTCTATTGTCATGGCAAATCTGCAAAGCTAGGATGCGTGACCGAACCGGCCAGACCGGCACCCGAATTTCACCGGATTCACAGGAGACAAACCCCATGGACGCCACCACCACGCCCTCGACCCAGGTCGCCACCGTCAAATTGCTGATCGGCGGCAAGCTGGTCGAATCGAAGACCACCGAATGGCGCGACGTCGTCAATCCGGCCACGCAGCAGGTGCTGGCCCGCGTGCCCTTCGCGACGCCGGCCGAGCTGGATGCCGCCGTGGCCTCTGCCAAGGAAGCCTTCAAGACCTGGCGCAAGACGCCCATCGGTGCGCGCGCCCGCATCTTCCTGAAGCTGCAGCAGCTCATTCGCGAACACATGGGCGAGCTCGCCGCGATCCTCACGGCCGAGCAGGGCAAGACGCTGCCCGACGCGGAAGGCGATGTGTTCCGCGGCCTCGAAGTGGTCGAGCACGCATCGAACATCGGCAACCTGCAGCTCGGCGAGCTGGCCAACAACGTGGCCAATGGCGTCGATACCTACACGCTGCTGCAGCCGCTGGGCGTGTGCGCCGGCATCACGCCGTTCAACTTCCCGGCCATGATTCCGCTGTGGATGTTCCCGATGGCCATCGTCACCGGCAACACCTTCGTGCTGAAGCCTTCCGAGCAGGACCCGATGGTCACCATGCGCCTGTGCGAACTGGCGCTGGAAGCCGGCATTCCGCCCGGCGTGCTGAACGTGGTGCACGGCGGCGAAGCCATCGTCAACGGCATCTGCGACCACAAGGACATCAAGGCGATCAGCTTCGTCGGCTCGACCAAGGTCGGCACGCACGTCTACAACCGCGCCACGCTGAACGGCAAGCGCGCGCAATGCATGATGGGCGCGAAGAACCACGCCATCGTGATGCCCGACGCCAACAAGGAGCAGACGCTCAATGCGCTGGCCGGCGCGAGCTTCGGCGCCGCCGGTCAACGCTGCATGGCCGTGTCGGTCGCGGTGCTGGTGGGCGAGGCGCGCAACTGGGTGCCCGAACTCATCGAGAAGGCCAAGACGCTGAAGATCGGCGCCGGCACTGAAAAGGGCGTGGACGTGGGCCCGCTGGTTTCGTGCGCGGCGTACGACCGCGTCAACAGCCTCATCGAACGTGGCGAAGCTGACGGTGCTCAACTGGTGCTCGACGGCCGCAAGCCCACCGTACCCGGCTATGAGAAGGGCAATTTCGTCGGCCCGACGATCTTCACCGGCGTGAAGCCCGGCATGACGATCTATGACCAGGAAATCTTCGGCCCGGTGCTTTGCATTGCCGATGCAGAGAACATCGACGAAGCCATCGAGCTGATCAACAGCAACCCGAACGGCAACGGCACGGCGATCTTCACGCAGTCGGGTGCCGCAGCGCGTCGGTTCCAGGAAGACATCGACGTGGGCCAGGTCGGCATCAACGTGCCGATTCCGGTGCCGGTTCCGATGTTCTCGTTCACCGGCTCGCGTGCGTCGAAGCTCGGTGACCTGGGCCCGTACGGCAAGCAGGTCATCATGTTCTACACGCAGACCAAGACGGTGACGGCACGCTGGTTCGACGACAGCACCGTGTCCCACGGCGTGAACACGACGATCAGCCTCAAGTAAGAAGTCCGCCGGATGGACTTCGAACTTTCCGAAGAGCAGCGCGCCTTCGCACAGACTGCGCGTGACTTTGCACAGGCCGAGTTCGCGCCGCATGCGGCGCAGTGGGACGCCGAGGCCATCTTCCCGAAGGAGGCCATCGCAAAGGCCGGCGAACTGGGCTTCTGCGGCCTCTACGCGCCCGAGCGCGTCGGCGGCCTCGGCCTGCCGCGACTCGACGCAGCGCTGGTGTTCGAGGAGATGGCCGCGGTCGACCCCTCGACCACGGCCTTCATCACGATCCACAACATGGCGACGTGGATGCTCGGCACCTGGGCGACCGATGCAGTGGCGCAGCAGTGGGGCGAAGAACTGACGAGCGGGCGCAAGCTCGCCTCGTACTGCCTGACCGAGCCCGGCGCCGGTTCGGATGCTGGCTCGCTCAAGACGCGCGCCGAGCTGCAGGGCGCCGAGTACGTCATCAACGGCGGCAAGGCCTTCATCTCGGGCGCGGGCTCGACCGACGTGCTGGTGCTGATGGCGCGCACGGGTGGCGCGGGCGCGAGTGGCATCTCGGCCTTTGCGGTGCCGGCCGATGCGCCGGGCATCAGCTACGGCAAGAAGGAGCACAAGATGGGCTGGAACAGCCAGCCCACGCGCACCATCAATTTCGACAACGTGCGCATCCCCGCGCAGAACCTGCTGGGCAAGGAAGGCGAGGGCTTTCGCATCGCCATGAAAGGGCTGGACGGCGGGCGCATCAACATCGCGACCTGCTCGGTGGGTGCTGCGCAGGGCGCGCTGGATGCAGCGCGCCGCTACCTGCACGAGCGCCAGCAGTTCGGCAAGCCGCTCGCGAGCTTCCAGGCGCTGCAGTTCAAGCTGGCCGACATGGCGACCGAGCTGGTTGCTGCGCGGCAGATGGTGCGGCTCGCGGCATCGAAGCTCGATGCCGGCCATGCCGATGCGAGCACCTATTGCGCGATGGCCAAGCGCTTTGCGACCGATGCGGGCTTCAACGTCTGCAACGACGCGCTGCAGCTGCACGGGGGCTACGGCTACCTGAGCGAGTTCCCGCTGGAGCGGCTGGTTCGCGATGCGCGGGTTCACCAGATCCTCGAAGGCACCAACGAGATCATGCGCGTGATCGTTGCGCGAAAATTGCTGGAAGGGGACAGCGATATCCGCTGAAGCCCCGCATCCAGAACCCCTCAAGACAATGACCGACTCCGTAGTTCTCTTCGACGAAATCAAGACCGCCGGTGGCCAGCGCTTTGCCGTGGCCACGCTCAACGCACCGGCTTCGCTCAACGCGCTGTCCGTGGACATGGTGCGCCTGCTCACGCCAAAGCTGCGCGAGTGGGCGCAGGACGCCGGCATCGTCGGCGTGCTGCTGCAGGCGGCAGGCGAGAAGGCCTTCTGCGCCGGCGGCGACCTGCGCCAGCTCTACCAGACGCTGCTCGACTGCGGTCCCGCGCGCAACACCTACGCCGAAGACTTCTTCCGCGAAGAGTACGAGCTCGACTACCTGATCCACACCTTCCCCAAGCCCTTCCTGTGCTGGGGCCACGGCATCGTGATGGGCGGCGGCGTGGGCCTGCTGGCCGGTGCATCGCACCGCGTGATGACGCTGCAGAGCCGCATCGCGATGCCCGAGATCAACATCGGCCTGTACCCGGACGTGGGCGGCAGCTGGTTCCTGCGCCGCACGCCGGGCCGCACGGGGCTGTTTCTCGCGCTCACGGCTGCCAACGTGAATGCCGCAGACACCATCTTCTGCGGACTGGCCGATGTGTTGGTACCGCAGGAGCGCAAGGGCGAAGTGCTCGAAGCTATCGGCGCCACGCGGTGGGCAGGCGAGCAGAAGGCCGACCGCGCCACGCTGTCGCGCATCCTCGCCAAGGCGGGCGAAGGCGCGGAGATGCCGGCCTCGAAGGTGCGAGAGCACTACGACACCATCAACGCCCTGATGGCCGGCGACGACCTGCTCGACATCGCGAAGCGCCTGCATGACCTGCAAAGCGACGACACGTGGCTGCAGACGGCGGCCAAGACCTTCGCCAAGGGCGCGCCAAGCTCGGCCGCGCTGAGCTTCGAGCTGTGGCAGCGTGTGCTGCGCATGTCGCTGGCCGAAGTGTTCCGCCTTGAGTATTGGGCTTCGCTGGGCTTCTGCGCGCACAAGGACTTTGCCGAAGGCATCCGCGCCGTGCTGGTCGACAAGGACCGCAACCCGCGCTGGAGCCCGGCCACGCTCGACGAGATCACGCCCGCCTTCATCGAAGACCACCTGCGCCCGCGCGGCGAAATGCCTGCCGAGCTGGCGTCGCTGGTCTGAGTTTCATCATTTCCCGCACAGAACAACGGAGACAAGACAAATGAAGATCGCATTCATCGGCCTCGGCAACATGGGCGGCCCGATGGCCATGAACCTGCTCAAGGCCGGCCACACGCTCAGCGCGTTCGACCTCTCGGCCGAGGCCAGCAAGAAGTTCGGCGGCGAGGGCCTGCCCATTGCCGCTTCGGCTGCAGAAGCGGTGGTCGACGCCGAGGTCGTCATCAGCATGCTGCCGGCCAGCGCGCATGTCGAGGGCCTGTTCCTCGGTGGCGCTGGCAAGCCCGGCCTGCTCGACAGCATTCGCGCCGGCACGCTGGTGATCGACAGCAGCACCATCGCCGCGGCCACGTCGCGCAAGGTGGCTGAAGCGGCCGCCGTCAAGGGCATCGCGATGATCGATGCGCCCGTGTCGGGCGGCACTGGCGGCGCGATTGCCGGCACGCTGACCTTCATGGTCGGCGGCGAAGTGCAAGACCTGGAGCGCGCGCGTCCGGTGCTCGAAAAGATGGGAGCCAACATCTTCCACGCCGGCGCGGCCGGTGCGGGTCAGACAGCGAAGATCTGCAACAACATGCTGCTCGGCATTTTGATGATCGGCACTTCGGAGGCGCTGGCGCTGGGCGTGGCCAACGGGCTCGATCCGAAGGTGCTGTCGGAGATCATGCGCCGCAGCTCGGGCGGCAACTGGGCGCTCGAAAAGTACAACCCGATGCCGGGCGTGATGGAAACCTCGCCCGCCTCGAAGAACTATGCCGGCGGCTTCGGCACCGACCTGATGCTCAAGGACCTGGGGCTCGCGCAGGAAAACGCGACCGCCGTGCGCGCGGCAACGCCGCTGGGTGGGTTGGCGCGCAGCCTGTATGCGGCACACAGCCTCGCGGGCCATGGCGCGCTCGATTTTTCGAGCGTGCTGAAGCTGGTGCAGAAGGCGTCCTGAGCCGGACGCTGGCGGTGGTCAGCCGTAGTGGGAGTGCAGAGCCCAAAGCAGGCCGATCACCACCACGAACAACACGGTGAAAAGCACCCAGGCGCGCATGATCGCCTGGTTTTCCGTGATTTCGGCAGGTGCAGCCGATGCGGGAGGCGGGCTAGGAGCGGCGGGCGGTGCTTGGGTCATGCCCGACTGTACCCCGCGGCGAGGCCGTGGTGGCCAGCTTTGCAGAAGCGTCCATCCGCGACATCGCCCACATGATGCCGGCCGCCACGAGGTTGGCCCCCACGCTGAAAAGAATCGGCAGCAGATAGCTGCGGCTCACATCGAAGGCAAAGCCCGCAGCGGCCGGGCCGACCAGCGTGCCGAAGGCCACGCTGGTGTAGAGCACGCCGATGATCGCGCCGATGTTGCGTCCGCCGAAGTAGTCCATCACCAGCGCCGGCAACAGCGCGACAAAGCCACCGTAGAACGCGCCGTAGAAAAACGCGAACACCGCCAGCCCCCAGAAGCCGCTGGACGCCGCCCACACGAGCAGCGACAGCGCCATGCCGGTCGACATCAGCAGCATGGTCTGCGCGCGCCCCATGCGGTCGGCCAGCCCGCCCAGAAAGAAGCGCCCGGCCGTGCTGCCGACGCCGATGGCACCCAGCAGCAGCACCGCATGCGCATTGGGCACGCCATGGTCCAGCGCGTAGGGCACCAGATGCACGAAGGGCACGAACAGGCCGAAGGAACTGATGAGGCAGGCCACGTACAGGCCGGCGAAGCGCCGCGAGCGCACGGCATCGCGCACCGTGAAGCCCTCGGCTTGGGCCGATGCAGCCTTCGGCTGCGGCGGATCGCCGTCGGGGCCGAGCCCGCGGTCGCGCGGGTCGTTCTCGATCAGCAGCGCCATGCCCACGCCCACCACCACCGCCAGCGCGCCTAGCGCCAGGTAGGCGTTCCGCCAGCCGAGCGTCTCGATGAAGAGCGAGGCCAGTGGCGGCATCACCAGCGTGCCCACGCCGATGCCGCTCACGGCCAGCCCCGAGGCAAAGCCGCGCCGCCTGACGAACCAGCGCTGTACCGCGCCCAGCACCGGCACATACGACGCGCCGACCCCGAGGCCGACGCCCAGCCCATAAGCGAGATAGATCTGCGTCAGGCTCCGCGCCTGCCCCGCAAGCGCCAGCCCCAGCCCGACCAGCACCATGCCGGCGACGGCCAGCCGCCGCGAACCCCAGCGGTCGGCCAGCGGCCCGCTGAGCACGCCGAGGCCGAAGTAGAGAAAGCCCGCCAGCGAGAACACCAGCGAGACCGAGCCGCGCGAGGCGCCGAAGTCTTTCTGCAGCGATTCGAGAAAGGCGCTGAAGGTGTAGGCGCTGCCGAAGCCGACAAAGGTCACGGCAAAGGCGCCCGCGACCACCAGCCAGCCGCGGAAGAGGCCGCCGGCTTGCGATGAGGTTGGCGTGTGGCTCAAGGGCATAGACCTTTAAAGATCAGAATATCTGAATGGATTGATTTCGGGTGCGCGAATATTCCCGCTTCTCAATCTGAACGGCAAACCAGAATTTCTGCTGTTGCTGAATCAGAATTTCTAAATAATGGAACACCAGCTCCCGCCCCTCAACGCACTCCGCGCCTTCGAAGCCACGGCGCGCCATCTCTCGGTGAAGAACGCGGCGGACGAGCTGTGCGTGACGCCCGGTGCCGTGAGCCAGCTCGTCAAGACGCTGGAGCTGCACCTCGGTGTGCAGCTGTTCCGCCGCGTCAATCGCGGCGTCTTCCTGACCGACGCGGGCCAGGCCTATCTGCCGCCCGTGCGCAATGCCTTCAGGCAGATCAGCGATGCCACGCAGAAGGTGGCCGTGCCTGCGGAGACCGGCCTGCTCACCGTGAGCGCCACGCCGTTCTTTGCTTCCGCCTGGCTCGTGCCGCGCCTGAAGTCCTTCCAGGACGCGCATCCCGACATCGACCTGCAGGTGCTGACCAGCAATGCGCTGGCCGATTTCTCGCGCGACGGCGTAGACGTGGCCATCCGTCATGGCATGGGCCAGTACCCCGGGCTTGCCAGCCAGCGCGTGCTCACGGTCGAGATGGTTCCCGTCGCCGCTCCCGCGCTGGTCATAGAACACGGCAAGCCGAAGAAGCCGGTCGACCTGCTGCGGTGGCCGCGCGTGAACGATGCCGATCGCAAGGGCTGGCGCCTGTGGTTCGAGGCGCAGGGCATCGAAGATGCCGGCCCGGCGCGCGGGCCTTCTTTCGACGACGCTAGCCTGTTGCTGCAGGCGGTGCTCGCAGGGCAGGGCGCGGCGCTGCTGCCCGCGGCCATGATGGCTCCCGAGATCGCGCAGGGCCGGCTCGTGCAGCTCTCGAAAGTGACGTGGCTCGAAGACTTCGCGTACTACCTCGTGTGCCCCGAGGGCAGCCGCGACCGGCCGAAAGTCGCGGCTTTTCGTGACTGGCTGCTCGGTGCGGTGCGCCAGAAAGGCGCTTCGTCAGGTAGCCGCAAGAGAGCATCGTCGACAGTCGCAGGTCAGGCCGTAGCGCCGCCACCCCGGCGGCGTGCTGTGCCCAAGCCTTGATGAAACTCCAGCGACACAGATTCCTCCGCCAGATGGCCGCCCGGCCGCGACTCTTCATTGCCACGGCCATCGCCATTGCGACCGGCGTGCTCATACCTTCGGCCGTTGAAGCCCACCTGGTCACGCGCCTGCTGATAGCGTGGAACACGGGAGCCTGCCTGTACGTGCTGCTCGCCGCGGTCATGATGACCCGGTCGTCGCAGCAGCACATGCGCTATCGCGCGCAGATGCAGGACGATGGGCAGATCGTCATCCTCGTGCTGGTGGTGGTGTCCGCCATTGCGAGCCTGGCGGCCATCGGCGGCGAACTCGCGGTGGTGAAGGACATGCACGGCCTGGAGAAGATCGCGCACATCACGCTGGCAGGGCTCACGGTGATGTCGTCGTGGGCCTTCACGCAGATCATGTTCACGCTGCACTACGCGCATGACTACTACGCCGGAGCGGGCCAGGGGCGCAAACCCGGCCTTCAGTTTCCGGACGACGAACCGCCGACCTACGGCGATTTCTTCTACTTCTCCGCGGTGATCGGCACCTCGGGGCAGACGGCGGATGTGTCCTTCGTGTCCAAGCCTCTGCGGCGCATCGGCTCGGTGCATTGCATCCTGGCCTACCTCTTCAACACGACCGTGCTCGCGTTGCTCATCAACATCGGCGCGAGCATGTTTTGAGCACGCCGGCACGCCATCGAAGATTCGCCGCTGCCGCGGCCCTGCTGTGCCTCGCGCCGGCCGCATGGGCCGACGATGAACCGGCCGAACTGCCATTCAAGCTCACCGTGGGCGCCTACCGGGTTTCAGGCGGCGGTCTTCCCGCAGGGCCAGGGCTGGACATGAACCTGCGCTACACCTACGGCGACGGCAATGTCTGGATCGGCTGGTTCCGCTCGCCGGTACTCGACTTCGCGCAGCCGCGCGTGGGGTGGGACCACACCTTCACGCTGGGGCCGGTGCGGGTGCTGCCGTCGTTGCAGGCCGCCTCGGGTGGGTTCGTGGGCGGCAGCCTGGCGGTGGAAACCGGCGACAGCTGGTTCGTCGGCGCGGGGCTGGGCCGCACCAACCTTCGCAACTACGCGAACCTGAACTTCGACCCGAACGATTCGTACACGGTGTACGGCGGCTACAAGTGGACGGACGGCACGGCGCTGTCACTCTCGCTGATCCGCGACAACCGGCTGAACCCCGACCAGCAGGACGTGCATCTGATCTACCGCGTGCCGTTGCCCGAGCGGCAACGCCTGACTGTCGACCTGCTGGCCAAGCAGGGCACTGTCGATGGCCGGTTCATTCGCCGCGCGGGCCTGACAGTCACCTACGACTGGCCGCGCTGGTTCGTTCGCGCGGCCTACGACCCGAAGGTGAACTTCACCGCGCAGGACATGGTGCGGCTGTCGGTGGGCACGCGGTTCTGAAGAGAAAAAACGCTCAGAGCAGTTCGATTCCCGGCAGGCTCTTGAAGCAGTTCTCTCGCGTGATGCGCACGAAGTCCGCCAGCCACGGCTGCTCCGACGTGCCCGGTGTGCAGGCCATGTAGAGCCGCCCCGTCAGCCCCTTGCTGCCCACGCGCCGAGCCGTGACGTAGCCGCGGTCCAGGTAGTTCTGCACCGCCCACAGCGGCAGTGTTGCCACGCCGCGCCCGCTCGCCACCAGCTGCAGCATCGCCACCGTGAGCTCGGTCGTGCGCCGGTGCGCAGGCTCCGCGCCCGCAGGCGCCAGCACCTGCCGCACGACGTCGATCACTTCATCGGGCACGGGGTAGGTGATGAGCGTCTGGTCGGTGAAGTGGCGCGCGGTGAGATAGGCCTTGGCCGTCAGCGGATGGTCGTTGGCCAGCAGGGCCATGATTTCGAAGCGGAACAGCGCGTGATAGTCCACCGCTTCGTTGGGGCCTTCCCTGGACACGATCGCCAATTCGGCGCGGTTCTGCGTCACCAGCGCGATCGGGTCGGAGTGAAAGCCCGAGACGATGTCGAGCTCGATCTCGGGCCAGCGTTGGCGGAACGCATCCATTGCCGGCATGAGCCAGTCGAAGCAGGCGTGGCACTCGACCACGATGCGCAGCTGGCCGCTGCGCCCCAGCGCGAGCCGCGCCACGTCGCGCTCGGCTTCTTCGATGAGCGGCAGCGCCGTGTCGGCCAGCTGCAGCAGCCGCAGGCCGGTGGTGCTGAACTGCGGCGGCACCGATTTGCGCTCGAACAGCTGTGCGTCGTAGCGGTCTTCGAGCAGCTTGATCTGGTGCGACAGCGCCGATTGCGTAAGGTTGAGCAATTGCGCCGCGCGCACCAGGCTGCCGGTGTCGCGAAGCGCGATGAGTGTGCGCAGATGACGTATTTCGAGGATCGACTGGAGCATGAAAAATATTCAATCGAATTTGCGAAATATCTCGGTTGAATCATATGCCTCGCGGCCGGTCACATCCAGTTGCTTGGCTGCAAGCCGGCACGTTTTGATTCCATGGCGACGAGCCTGAACTTTTGCGTTACTTCACAAGATGGCGCGACGTGGGGAGCGGGCAGGTGTGCCAATAATGGCACCATGCTCTCTCCGATCCGTCTTTCGCCGTTCCGTTTCTCCCTGTTGCTTTTGCTGTTTCTGGCCCCGTTGATGGGCTGGGCGCAGAACCGTGCGGAAGCACTCCTGCAGTTCGAAGGCGTGCAGGTGCGCTACCAGGCGTCCTATGCGCCCGGTGCCGTCGCGCGCGGTGCGAAGGAGCTGCTTGACCCGGATGACCAGGCCATCGCCGACAAGGCGCTCAAGGCGCTGGACACGGCTGCCACGCGCGCATTCAACACTGCCGCCTCGGTGTCCGCTATCCAGCAGGAAGTGGCATCGGCAGGCAACGGCGGTGCCGCACTCAGCCCGCAAGTGCAGGCCGCCGTGGCCCGCTTCGTGAAGCTGCGCACCGACTACACCGCCATGAGCGAGGCCGGCAGGGCCGAGTTCTTCAACCGCGAGCGCGCCAGGCCGGCCGACCCAGCGCGCACCGAACTGCTCGAACGCATGGCCGTGGCCGATGTTCGCGAGATCGACTTTTCGAGCCAGCTGCTGATGAGCGCGGTGGTCAAGCAACTGGCGCGCGGCAACGGCGGACAACTCAGCTCGCTGCCGGACCGCACGCTCGACATGGCTCTCGACACGCTGTGGTCGCGTGGTGTGACGTCGACGCGCCCGCGCAACCTGATGCTGGTAGCGCGCGAGTTCGAAAAGCAGATAACGCAGGCACTGCTCGCCGCGCTGCCCGATGCCGATGTGGCCGCCTTGCTGGCCTGGCGCAACGACCCGCAGGCCGCGGCCGAGCGCGAGGCCCTGGTGGGCACCTACCGCGCCGAGGTCAAGGGGAGCGGCGGGGTCGCGCTGCGGACCCTGGTGCGCGCCTGGCCGCGCTCCTGACGATCGCGTTGTTGCCGGACGGTGCTGCCGCGTAAGGCATGAACCGGCTCTGGTTCTCGTCCACGTCGAGCGGCCGGCCAACGAACGGAAACGCGCGCTGCGGGCAGGCCTCGCGCTCGCACACCTTGCAGCCCGCGCCGATGGGTGTGGGCACATCGGGATCGCGCAAGTCCATGCCCTTTGAATAGACCAGCCGCGTGGCGTGGCTGATGTCGCAGCCCAGCCCGATCGAGAAGGTCTTGTTGGGCGAACCGTAGCCGCGATAGCCGTGCGACACGGTGCGTGCAATCCAGAGATAGGCGCGTCCGTCTGGCATGCGAGCGAGCTGCGTGAGCACGCGGCCGGGCTGCGCGAAGGCCTCGTACACGTTCCACAACGGGCAGGTGCCGCCGGTCTTCGAGAAGTGGAAGTGCGTGGCCGATTGCCGCTTCGAGATGTTGCCCGCGCGATCGACGCGGATCAGGAAGAAAGGCACGCCTCGTGCCTCGGGCCGCTGCAGCGAACTCAGGCGGTGGCAGATGGTCTCGAAGCCCACGCCGAAGCGGCGCGCCAGCTGGTCGATGTCGTAGCGCAGCTGCTCGGCAGTTTCGAGGAACTCGCCGTAGGGCAGCAGCAGCGCGGCGGCGAAGTAGTTGGCCAGGCCGATGCGCGCGAGCGAGCGGGCCGTGTCGCTCGACAGCGGCGCGGCGGCCACCAGCTCGTCGAGCATGTCGCCCACTTCGAAGAAGGCGAGTTGCGTGGCGAGCTGGAATGCATGCTGCCCGGGCTCCAGGTAGGGCGAGAGCCGCAGCACGCGCGTGGCTGGGTCGTAGCGCCGCTGCGCGCCGGCCTCTCCGTCTTCGGCGGGCACCACCCGCACGCCATGCGCATCGAGCAACTGGCGCGCGAGGCGGTCGCCGGGGTTGCCTTCGCGCAGGCGCCAATGCGCGGCGAGGGCTTCGGCTGCTTCGTCGAGTGGCGCGATGTGGTTTTGATGTGCGAAGAAGAAGTCGCGCACTTCCTCGAAGGGCATGGGCCGCGCCTGCGGCATCCGTGCGAGATCACCGCGTCCGTCGCCGAGTTCGCCTGCCAGTGCCTCGAGCCGTTCCATCGCATCGCGGTGGCGCTGGTGCAGCGCAACCAGCGCGCGGCCCACGGCGGGCATCTGCGTGGCGACTTCGCGCAGCTCGGCCAGCGCGACGGCATCGCCGCCGGGGTTGTCGGCCAGTGCCTCGCGCAGGCTGGCGATGAGGCGCGCTTCTTCGTCTTCGGAGAAGGCCTGGATGTCGACGCCCAGCGTGGCATGCAGGCGCAGAAGCACCGGCACCGTGAGCGGCCGCTGGTTCTGCTCGATCTGGTTCAGGTAGCTGGGCGACAGGCCCAACTGCTGCGCGAGCGCGAGCTGGCTCAGGCCGCGCTCTTCGCGCAGGCTGCGCAGCCGCACGCCCATGAAAGTCTTCTTCATCGCTTTATCCGGTTATTTGCAAGATTCGCAAATACGGCGAGGCTCATTCGCAACCATTTGCCCAATCAAGCCTTCATTATGGGCGCGATCTTTCTTGAATTGCGAATTGTGCAAAGGTCGCGGACCGGGCCCATTGGGGAGACAGAGAGCTTGCAGGGCGCAGTAGCTGGCATGCAACGTGCTTGGATTTGCTTGCGCGATGGCCGTCGCTTGACGGGCTAGAAGAAAAGTACACAAACTAACCGCATTTCCGGCGACCGAAAGGGCAGTTGAGTTAGCCTCGACCGAAAGTTCCTCGTTATTGTTTCAATTTCATGAACACTGCGATTCGATTAAGCGGGGGTTTACCCTAGGAATCGCGGTGCACACTTGGGGCACCCAAAAGCCCAATGAAGAAGGAATTGAAATGAAGACCTCGAACATCCTCGCCGCCGCCGCTCTGTCCCTGCTCGCCGCCGCTGGCGCCCATGCAGAAACCTACGAAGGCGTTCAGCCCCTGACCTCCGGCTACAGCCGCGCCGAAGTGGCGCCCCAAGCCGTGGCAGCTGCCCGTGCCGGCAACGCTTATGGCGACAACGAAGGCGCTGCGTCGACCGCAACGCCCGCACTGGCCGCTTCGGTCGACCGCGCCACTGTTCGCAGCGAGGCTGTTGCCGCTGCGCACGCACCTGGCCAGAACCTGCGTCCCGAAACCTTCGCTGGCAGCGTGATCCCCTCGCAAGCGAAGGGCCTGACCTTCACGCGTCAAGCCGGCCTGTAATTGAAAGCGGCGCAAGCTGCCTCAGTCACACGTCAATAAAAAACCGGACCTGCGAAAGCAGCGTCCGGTTTTTTCATTGGGGCTTGGGTTTGCGTTTGGCGCCGTGCCGGTGGCAGTCGTGCGCGTGGTCGTCCACGATGCCTGTGGCCTGCATCCACGCGTAGACGATGACGGGGCCGACGAACTTGAAGCCGCGCTTCTTGAGCGCTGCGGAAATATCCTCCGACAGCGGCGTCTTCACCGGCACGCTGCCGGTGCGGTTGACGATGGGCTTGCCGCCCGCCATGCCCCAGATGAATTCGGAGAAATCTTCGCCCGCCGCCTGCATCGCAAGGTAGGCGCGTGCATTGCCGATGGTGGCCTCGATCTTCGAGCGCGAGCGCACGATGCCGGCGTCCTGCATCAGCCGCTCGACATCGGCCTCGGTGAATTTGACGATCTTCTCCGGCACGAAGCCTTTGAAGGCCTTGCGGAACGCGTCGCGCTTGCGCAGGATGGTGAGCCACGAGAGGCCAGCCTGGAAGCCGTCGAGCATGAGCTTTTCCCACAGCGCGCGGCTGTCGCGCTCGGGCACGCCCCATTCGGCGTCGTGATAGGCGGCCAGCAGCGGGTCGGTCTGGGCCCAGGCGCAGCGGATCTTGTCGGTGCTGTTGCTCATTGTTCGTTCGATTCTTTGCTCGGCTATCTTCGGGGAGTGTTTTCAGAATGAGAGGGAGACCCTGATGCAGCATTTTCGATTTTCATTGTCGGCGCTTTCCTTGGGCGTCGCGCTCGCCCTTGGTGCGCAGGCGCACGCCGAAACCATCAAGAAGCCCCAACTCGATCAGCTCGCCGCCGCGTGGCAGGCCGGCAAGCCGGCCGCCGACTTCAACGCCTTCCTTGCGCAGGCTGCAAAGAGCCAGCCCGCGTTGCAGAGCAGCGTGAATGCCTACCGCAGCAAGAAGGCCTCGCTGGCCGGCGACGACCTCGTCAACATCGCGCGCCTGCTCGGCCTCTACAACCGCCTGAAGAACCAGCAGGCCGTGATTGCGAGCATCGGCACCATGGTCGCGATTCCGACGGTGCGCAACGTGCAGGTGCCGCCCCATGAAAGCGCGTCGATCATCGAGTTCGGCCAGCTGGTGCAGAAGATGGCGACCGACTTCGGGCTTGCCTACCGCAACGTCGACAACCGCATCTTCGAAGTCAGCCTCAAGGGCAAAGGCGGCGAGGAGTTCGGCATCCTCACGCATTCCGACGTGGTGCCTGCGGTGCTGTCCGAATGGGTGCTCGACGATGGCACGCGGCTCGACCCCTTCAAGATGACCCGCATCGGCGACTTTCTCTACGGCCGCGGCACCATCGACGACAAGGGCTCAATCGCCGCAGTGCTCTACGCGATGAAGGCCGTGAAGGAAAGCGGCCTGCCCATCGAGCGCAGCATCCGCCTGATGATCGAGACCACCGAGGAAACCGGTGGCGACGCGATGCAGTACTACCGCACCAAAACGCAGCTGCCGGCCTACAACATCGTGCTCGACAGCAAGTACCCGGCCGTGGTGGCAGAGAAGGGCTCGGGCGCGCTGAAGGTGTTGTTCCCGGCAGAGCAGGCGGATGGTGCATCGACCGCGATCACGGCCATGAGCGGCGCCGCATCGGCCAACGCGATTTCGCAGACGGCGATGGCCACGCTCAAGGGCGGCGATCTTGCGGCCGCGCTCGCAAAGCTCGAAGCAGCAAAGCCGGCCTTCCTGCAGAAATACGAAGGGCAGGGCGGCAAGTTCGCCATCGACATTGCGCGTGGCGCTGACAGCATCGAGCTGAAAGTGACAGGCGTTTCGGCCCATGGTTCGCGGCCGGAGGAAGGCGTGAACCCGCTGCCGCGCCTCGCGCTGTTCCTGCAGGAGTCCGGCGTGCCATTGGCCGCCAACCACTATCTGAAGGCCGTGAAGTACATCGACGCGCTCTACGGTACCGGCTACCTCGGCGAGAAGATGGGACTGGGCTACGCCGACGACTTCATGGGCCCGCTGACCTTCTCGCCCAACCTCGTGCGCATGGGCAGCGACGGCAGGCTCGAAGTCACGGTCAATGCGCGCATGCCGCGCGGACGCACGCCCGACGAGCTGAAGGCGCAGGTCACGTCGAAGATCGATGCGTGGGCGAGCGCGAACAACGTGAAGCTCGAGGTCGCATACGACCAGGGCAACTGGATGGCGCGCGACCCCAAGGGCGCGTGGCTCTCGACCCTGTTGAACATCTACGGCGACACCACCGGCCTCGAGGCCAAGCCGGTGCCCACGGCTGGCAGCACCACCGCGAAGCTGATGCCCAACGCCATCAACTTCGGCCCCGCGATGCCCGGCAAGAAGTACACGGCGCACAACGCCAAGGAGTACAAGGAAGTGCCCGACCTTGACGCCGACATGCAGATGTTCACCGAGATGCTGGTGCGCATCGGCAACCTGCAGCAGATGCAGTAACGCACGCGGTTGGCGAACTTAAAGCCGCGCTTTCTCCCTCGTGCGCAACGTTTCTTCGTAGTGCGCAGAGACCTGTCGCAGCGCGTGGCTCGGGTATCGTCGAAGGCTTCCATTTTTGTGAAAAGGGAGTCACGCACATGCTGCAATTTCGCTTCTCGTTGCCAGCCCTCACCATGGGCTTGATGGCAGTTGGCCTCACCGCACCGGCCTTCTCGGAGACGCTCAAGAAACCCGCGCTCGACCAGTTGGCCGCGACCTGGCAAGGCGGCAAGCCCGCCTCCAGCTTCAACGCTTTCCTGGCCCAGGCCGAGAAGGCCAACCCCGAGCTGAAGCCCGCCGTGGCCGCCTATCGCAAGAAGGCACCGCTGGCCGGCGACGACCTCACCAACATCGCGCGCCTGCTGGGCCTGTACAACCGCCTGCACAACCAGAAGGCCGTGATCGCGAGCCTCGGTGCCATGGTGGCGCTGCCGACTGCGCGCAACGTGCAGATCCCGCCGCACGAGAACCCGACGATCATCGACTTCGGCAAGCTGGTCGAGAAGATGGCGCGCGACTTCGGGCTTGCTTACCGCAACGTCGACAACCGCATCTTCGAAGTCAGCCTCAAGGGCAAGGGCACTGAAGAGTTCGGCATCCTCACGCATTCCGACGTGGTGCCCGCGGTGCTTTCAGAATGGGTGCTCGACGACGGCACGCGGCTCGACCCGTTCACCATGGTGCGCGTGGGCGATCGCCTCTACGGCCGCGGCACCATCGACGACAAGGGCTCCATCGCGGCCGTGCTCTATGCAATGAAGACGGTGAAGGAAAGCGGCCTGCCGATCCAGCGCACCATGCGCCTGATGATCGAGACCACCGAGGAAACCGGTGGCGACGCCATGGAGTACTACCGCGGCAAGGTGCCGCTGCCGGCCTACAACATCGTGCTCGACAGCGGCTACCCCGCGGTCGTGGCCGAGAAGGGCGCGGGCTCGCTGAGTGTGTTCTTCCCTGCGGAGAAAACCGATGGCGCAGTCACCGCGATCACGGACATGGGCGCAGCCGCCGCGGTCAACGCGATCTCGCAGACCGCCACCGCCACGCTCAAGGGTGGCGACCTCGCTGCGGTGCTCGCAAAGCTCGAAGCCGCGAAACCGGCCTTCCTGCAGAAGTACGAGCCGCAGGGCGGCAAGTTTGCGATTGCCATCACGCGTGACGGGGACAGCATCGCCATCAAGGTCACCGGCACCTCGGCCCATGGCTCGGAGCCCCAGAACGGCGTGAATCCGCTGCCGCGGCTGGGCCTGTTCCTGCTGGAGTCCGGCGTCGCGCTGGCCGACAACCAGTTCCTCAAGGCGGTGAAATACGTCGATGCGCTCTACGGCACCGGCTACCTCGGCGAGAAGATCGGCCTGGGCTACAGGGACGACTTCATGGGGCCACTGACTTTCTCTCCCAACCTGATCCGCACCGGTGCCGACGGCCGGGTGGTAGTGGCGGTCAACACGCGCATGCCGCGCGGCCGCACGCCCGAAGAACTCAAGGCCCAAGTCACCGCGAAGATCAATGACTGGGCTGCGGCGAACAAGGCCACAGTCGAGATCAAGTACGACCAGGGCAACTGGATGGCGCGCGACCCTTCTGGCCAGTGGCTGACGACGCTGCTCAACATCTACGGCGACACCACCGGCCTCGAGGCCAAGCCCGTATCCGCGGCCGGCGCCACCACGGCCAAGCAGATGCCCAATGCGATCAGCTTCGGCCCCGGCATGCCCGGCAAGAAGTACACCGGGCACAACGCCAAGGAATACAAGGAAGTGCCCGACCTCGACGCCGACCTGCAGATGTTCACCGAGATGCTGGTGCGCATCGGCAACCTGCAGCAGATGCAGTAGCTCAGCGCAGGCCGCGCGCCTGCAGCACCGCCTTGAGCCGGCGCACCTCGTGCTGCAGGTCGAGGATCAGCGCGGCAGCGTCGAGCCCCACGCCGAAGTCGCGCTCCAGCCGGCGCGCTTCGAGCGCGTGCTGCAGGTCGGCGCTGGAGAACTGCCAGCGCTCGGGTTGGGTCTCGGTCGTCTCGATCCGCAGGATGCCGACCTCGACCAGTTGCACGACCCAGGCGGTGTCGGCGCCAACGGCGTGCGCCAGTTCACTCGCCGCGAGCGGCTGCGAGGCGCTGACGGCGGTGGCGGTTGTGACAGTGAAATTCACCATGCTCAGACTCCCAGATGCTGGCGTGGGTGGAACGATGCCGTGGCTTGCGCCAGCTGTTCGTAGGCTTTGCGCGCATCGTCGCTGTCGGCGGGCGGCAGCGCAATGTCGAGCAGCAGGTACAGGTCGCCGGGCGTCTTGCCTGCGAAGCCACGGCCCTTGAGCCGCAGCTTCAGGCCGTTGCGCGCGTTGCGCGGCACGGTCACTTCGACCACGCCGCCGGTGGGCGTTGGCACCTGCACCTGCGCACCCAGCGCGGCTTCGGTGGGCGTGATGGGCAGCGTCATGTACAGGTCGCGCTCTTCCACGCGGTACAGCTTGTGCGGCGCGATGCGCACTTCGAGGTACAGGTCCCCGGGCGGCTCGCCGCCGTGGCCGGGCATGCCTTGCCCCGCGAGGCGGATGAACTGGCCCGGGTGCACGCCCGGCGGGATCTTCACGCTGAGCGTGCGGTTCTCCCACTGCGGGTGGCCCTGTGCGTCGACGGTCTGCGCGCGCAGCGTGATCTCGCGCTCGGCGCCGTTGAGCGCGTCTTCGAGCGTGATCTCGATGGCCGCATGATGGTCCTCGCCGCGCGCGCGGAAGTTCTGCCGCGCGGCGCCGCGGCGTTCGGCCTCGCCGAACAGCGACGAGAAGAATTCGCTGAAGTCGGCGTGGTCGGCCGGGCCCTGGCGCGGGCCGCGGTGAAACTCGAAGCCTTCGTCCCAGCCTGGCGGCGGCTGGAAGTCGCCCTCGGGATGGCCTCCGCGCGCGACACGATCGGCCAGCGCGTCGTAGGCAGCGCGCTTTTCCTTGTCGCCAAGCACGTCCTTGGCCTCGTTGATGTCGCGCATGCGCTTCTCGGCGTCGGGCTCGGTGCTGACGTCGGGGTGGTACTTGCGGGCGAGCTTGCGGTAGGCCTTGCGCACTTCGTCGTCGGACGCGGTGCGGTCGATGCCCAGTGCGCTGTAGTAGTCCTTGAATTCCATGGTGTGTGGCGGTTCGTTGGGTGGACGGCAACAAGGCCCGAGGAGTGGGGGGAGGCTAGGCCAGGGCTGCGTCGCCGTCGGCTTGCCGCAGCAGCGGCGTCACGGCCCATGTGGGGCCGCGGCGCTCGAAACGCAAGGGCTGCGCATTGCCGAGCAGGCCGACGTCGACCGGCACGCCCAGCAGGGCGGCCAGCGCGTAGAGCGTGCCGCCATGTGCCACCACCAGCACCGGGGCGGGCAGCCGCAGGGCCGTGTCGAGCGCGTCGCGCGTGCGTGCGACGAACTGCGTGAGCGTTTCGCCGCCCTCCGGCTCGCAGGCCCAGTCGATGTTGGCGGACGAGGTACCGATCAGCGCGCCGAAGTTGCGCTCGCGCAGCGCGGCCTGTGCGGCCGGCATGAGCTTTAGCGTCGTGGCCACGGTGTACGCGGTGTCGTGCGCGCGCCGCGCGTCGCTGCACACGACGGTGCTGATCGGCTCGCCGGCCAGCAGCCCCGCGGCGCGCGCGGCCTGCTGCAGACCAAGCTCGCTCAGGGGCTCGTCCACCGCCTGGAAGATGCGCAGCGCATTGCGGCCGGTCTGCCCGTGGCGCAGGAAGTAGAAGTGATCGCAGGCTGGCGACAGCGGCTGCGCCTCGGCGATGCGGATCAGTTCGCCGAGCCCGCTCGGGGCGGTGTGGGAAGGGGCGGTTTGCTGTGACATGGATGGGCGGTGTCAGTACGCGAGCTGCAGCGGTGTGCCTTCGCGCTGTGCCCGCACGTCGGCGGGGTGGAACGGCAGCGGGTGCCACTGCTTGGCCGCGAACAGCGGCAACTGGTCGTAGGCGCGCGGCGAAGCCGGGTCGCTGCTCTGGCCGTAGGTCAGCAGGCCTTGAGCAACCGGGCCGTTGGCGTCGAAGGTCACGACTTGCATGTAGCTGCTGCCGTAGTTGACGTTGTAGCCCTTCGGGTCTATCAGCGACTGGCCCTGCGACTCCAGCTTGTTGAGCACGCCCTCGAACTCGTCGCCGCCGTGCAGCGCGATCTTCTGGCCGCGCACCAGGCGCGACTGCGGCACGCCCAGCGGCACGTCGGCCGCGAAGCCGGCGGTGCGCAGGATGCCGACCGCGTCGCCCAGCGCCTTGAACACGGCTTCGCGCGTGGCCGGCGTGGCCATGTCGAGCCCGGCGGGCGTCGCCACTGGCTGCGCGGGATCGAACGGCACGCGCCAGACCTTGGGCACGTCCTTCGTCTTGCGCCAGAACTCGCGGAACAGCGGTGCGCCCTTCGAGTCGGCATTGCTGGTGCGGTCCCAGGCGGTGAGCACGCGGCAGCCGAGCGCCTGATCGGTGGTGAGCGTGTTGCCGGCGGCGCTGCAGGCGGCCTGCAGGTCGGCCATCACCAGCATGCCTGCGAGATTCCTGTCGCGGAAGATCACGCTGCGCAGCTCGGCCGCGCCCATGCGGTTTCCGGGCAGGCCGTCGCCGCCCGAGAGCCGGCCGCGGATTTCCATGATCGCGCTGCGCGTGCGCAGCCGTTGCGGCACGCCGATCGGGCCCACCAAGGGCGACACACCCGCCATCGGCGCGGTTTCGGGGTTGCTGAGCCAGAAGCTGTCGTTGCTGTTCTGCACGTAGTCCGGTGTGATGAGCACCGGCATGCGCGCCGGCGCGATGATGCCGGGCGCTGCGGCCGCGCTGTCGCGGTTCCATGCGCAGGCGCTGCGCGAGCCGTCGAGCACCGGCAGCCCGGCCGCGTTGAGCAGGGCGGCGGCGGCGGGCGAGGGCGCGCAACTCTTCAGCATGTCGGCCGATACGTCGGGCACCACCGACAGGTCGGCGTACATCGCGTTGCCGTCGCGGTCGGCCGCGATGGTGTTGATCCACGGCATGCCCTGGTTGCCCATGGCGGCGCGCAGTTCGGTCACGTTGCGGGCCAGCGCCATCTTCATCCAGCTCTCGGCCGAGCGCACGTTGAGCGTGTTGGCGTCGCGGATGGCGTAGGCCTTCTGCGCGGTCCAGCCCAGGCCGGCGCGCGGCAGCGAGATCACGGGGCCCCAGTCGGTCGAATAGAAGGTGTGCTGCACCGGCGGCGTGCCGCCGCCCGTTGCCGCGGTGGGCAGTGCTACGGTGCGCGCAACCATCTTCTTCGGCTGGCCGTCGACCAGGTACACCGTCGGGTCATTGGGGTCGAGCTTCAGCTCGTACAGCGTGAAGCGCTTGCCGGTCGACACGGTGTGCGTCCAGGCCACGTCCTTGTTGAAGCCGATGGCCACCACCGGGCTCAGGCCGCCGGTGGCGCCCATCACGTCGAGCTTGCCGGGGATGGTGAGGTGCATTTCCCAGAAACGGTTGGTGCCGGTCCACGGAAAGTGCGGGTTGCCGAGCAGCAGGCCCTTGCCGTCCGGCGTGGCATTGCGCCCGAAGGCCCAGCCGTTGGAGCCGAGCTCGCCGCCCTCGGGGTTGGCGTTGAAGCTGTGGCGGCCGATTTCGGCCACGGCTTCCTTCAGGTCCACCGGCGCGGCGCTGGTCTTGGCGCCGGGGGCGGGCGGCACCGCGGCCAGCACTGCGCCGGCCAGCGCGCCCAGGCCGCCCTGGATCATCGACATCTCGGTGGCGCGCGACAGGTCGCCAGTCGTCATCGGCCGCACCCAGGGCTTGCCGCGGCAGGCTTCGGGCAACCCGTTGGGGCCGGCGTCTTGCAGGTAGCGGTTGTAGCCGGCCACGTAGCCGCGCAGCGCGGCCTGCACGTCGGGGCTCGTGGTAGCGCCTGCACGCGCCAGCGCGGCGTCGTCCATGTGATAGCGGATGAACAGGTCGATCTGCGCATTCGGCGCGCGGCCCAGGCCCAGGTCGCCGGTGTTCTGCGCGCCCAGGAACTGCGAGCGCTCGCCGCGCAGCGTGAGCAGGTGCTCGGCCGTCTGGCAGACGTTGTCCTGCGCATGCGCATAGGCGCTGCCGTACGCCAGGCCTTCGTAGTCCGGCGCGGTGATGTGCGGGATGCCGAAGGTAGTGCGCTCGATGGTCACGCTGCGCCCGCCGGGCGGCGGCGTGCTCGCGCAGGCGGCGAGCAGGGCGACCAGGCCCACGGAAAGGGCCGTGAGCGAAAACCGGGAAGGCGTGGCGTTCTTCGATGTCATGCGGGCGTCTCTCTTATTGGAAGGAACAAGGAAGCCGATTAAAGGACGTACCTTTGCCGCGCGTTGTCACCAGCGCGGCATGCCGCGCAGAGTTCAGCCGAACTTCATGCCCTTGGGCCGGGCCTGCAGCCGGTCGATGTAGGCGTCGAGAGTGGGCCGGTTCAGGACGCCGCCGAAGGCGCGGTGCCAGATGAGCATCGCGCCGATCATCACGTCGGCCGCGGTGAATTGCGCGCCGAACAGGTAGGGCCCGTAGCGCAGTTCGCGCTCGACCGCGTCCTTGGCCGCTTCGAAATTGGTCCAGCCGCGCGCGCTGTTGTTGCTGCGGATCTTCAAGATGGCGTCGCCCATCGCGGGCTCCAGCTGCGCGGTCGAATAGACCATCAGCGACAGGTAGCGGCCCCGGTCTGGTGTGCCGACGGGGGGCGCGAGCCGCTTGCCGGGAAACTTCTCGGCCACGTACATGCAGATGGCGGCGTTCTCGAAGACGCGCGCCTGGCCGTCGACCAGCGCCGGCAGCTTGCCCGCAGGGTTGATCTTCAGGAACTCAGGCTTCTTGTGCGCCTTGTCCTTGAGCAGGGTGGTCACGATCTCGTAGTCGGCGCCGGCTTCGTCGAGCATCCACTTGGCGATGTGCGAGCGGCTGTGCGGGTCGAAATACAGCTTCATGGTCATCGGCGTGTCTCCTTCGTCTTGAGTGAGCGGTCAGAACTTCGGGATTCGCAGCGTCTTGCTGATCATGAGCGTGCCCGACAGGGCGAACAGCAGCGTGAGCGGATGCAACTGCCACGGCCCGATGACCCAGGCGCCGCCCCACAAGGCGCTGCCGATGTGGCCCTGCCAGGCCGCGTATGCCAGCACGCCCACCAGCACCACGCTGGTCGGGATGGGGGTGCCCTCGAAGTACTTCACCTTGTCGGAGCCGGCCGACAGTGCCTCGGCCGTCACGTTGAAGCGCGCAAGCCGGCTCACGCCGCAGCCCACGAAATAGATCAGGATCACGCAGTCCCAGCCGCCGTTCAGTCCGGCCGCGAAGCCGAGCGCGGCGGGCGCCATGCCGAAGGAGATGATGTCGGCCAGCGAGTCGAGCTCGCGACCGAGGGCGGATTGCGTCTGGCGCCAGCGTGCGATCCGGCCGTCGAGCACGTCGAAGATGAAAGCGGCCGGTGCGAGCGCGGCCGACCACAGGAACTGTGCGAGCGACTGGCTCGCCATGAAGGCCATCGCGAGGAACACCGCGCCCACCCCGCAGGCTGCATTGCCGAGCGTGAAGGCGTCGGCCAGGTGGAATTCCCGGAGCATCGAAAAATGCTTGCGGGTCGGCGCGGGGGAGGGAGTAGTCATGAAAGATGGGTTGGGCAAACGGCGAATGGACCGCACCTTAACCGAAGCGAAACGCGCTTTTTGTCAGCGCATGGCGTCAGACGCCGTGATGCGCTTCGACGATCCGTGCGAAGCGCCCGAGCAGGCCGGCCGCTGCATCGGTCGGGACCACGTGCTCGCGCAGTGCGGCCGGGTCGGTGCCGGCGCGAGCCAGGTCGCCAGCCAGCTGGTCGATGTAGCCGCGCATGACGCCGGCGTCGAACTCGGGGTGAAACTGCACGCCCCAGGCATGCGCGCCCGCGCGGAACGCGTGCACCGGCTCGTGATCGTTGCCGGCCAGCCGCACAGCACCTTCAGGCAGGCGCAGAGCGCTCTGCCAGTGCACAACGTGGGCCGGGAACTGCGCGGGCAGGCCGCGCAGCAACTGGTCGGTAGCGGCGGCATCGTCGAGCGTGACGGTCACGGTGCCGACCTCCGCGCCCTGCGGGTGGTCGCCGGCCTCGCCGCCGAGCGCATGCGCGAGCAACTGGTGGCCGTAGCAGATGCCGAGCACCGGCGTGTCGCGCGCCACGAGCTGCGCGAGCCACGCGGCCGTGGTCTCGCTCCAGGGTTCGCGGTGCGACACCATCGCGTGCGAACCCGTGACGACCGCGCCTGACACTTCGGCCGGGTCGGGCAGGGCGTCGCCGCGGCGCGGATCGACCACCAGCAGGGGCAGCGCGTGCGTGTCGAGCCCGTCGGCAATCCAGTGCTCGAAGTCGCCGCGCTGCGCGCGCAGGGCCTCGAAGGTGTCTCCAAGCTTGACGATGACGAGCGGGTGCGGGCGGTGGTTGTCCATGCCCGCGATCATGCCGCAGGTGCGAAATGCTCTCGCAACGGCTACAGTGGATGACCCGGGGCGGTCCCCGGGTGTTTGACCTGACTGCAACCCTGCCGAAAAATCGACTGATGCGCACCTTGGCTGCCTCCCTCATGATCTTCGCTGCGGCGCTGGGCGCACATGCGGCGGAGGTGGTGCGCTGCACGGACGCCAGCGGGGCCATCTCCTACACCAACGTCGCCTGCCCGGCGGGCAGCAAGCAGTCGCGGCAGGTGCCGATCCTCGAGTCGCCGCCCGCCGAGGCGCGCCGGCCGGACTACACACCGGCGCCGACCCCGACAGCACCGATTGCACCGCCCAACCAGGTGGCGAGCAATCCGCCTTCGGGTCCGGCCATCATCCCGCGCTATCCCGCCGACACGCAGCCCGCGGCCGCCGATCCCCCGGCCGTCGTCATCCTGAGCCCCGACCCGTACTACGACGGCGTGCGCCCCATTCGCCGGCCGCCACCGCATGCGCACGACCCTGGGCCGCCGCCCGGCCAGAGGCCCTGCCAGAACCTCGCAGGCATCAAGCGCGGCAACTGCTGAATGAGTGCAGGAGAAGCCAGGCCCGACAGCCTTCCGTGGACCGTCTACTGCGACGGCAGCGCCATGCCCAACCCGGGGCGCATGGGCATCGGCGCCGTCATCACCGCGCCTGACGGCAAGCGCCACACGCTGTCGCAAGCCACGCATGCCACAGGCTGCAACAACGAGGCCGAACTGCGGGCGCTGACGCTCGCGCTGCAAGACCTGCGCGAGCGGGGTGCGACGGCGGTGCGGGCCTACAGCGACAACAGCATCCTGGTCGAGCAGCTCGGCCCGGCCGGGGCGAAACCGATCGAGCGCCTGGCCGGCCTGTTCGACGATGCCCGCGCCTTGCTCGGCAGCTTCGACGACGTGCGCGTGCAGTGGATTCCGCGCCACCGCAATGGCGAGGCTGACGCGCTGGCGCGGGGCGCCTTGGGCTTCGCGCCCAAGCCGCCTGCAAGGCCCGCGAAGAAGCGGCGATAGGGTCGGGCCCGGGAGCCCCTATCATCACGCGCCATGACAGAAGCCACTCCCCGCCCACCCCTTCCTGACCACCTCTCCATCGATCCGCGCAGCCCGCACCACGTGGCCGCCGCGTTCGAGCACGATATCGGCATCCGTTTCAACGGCAAGGACCGCCTCGACGTCGAGGAATACTGCATCAGCGAAGGCTGGATCAAGGTGCCCGCCGGCAAGACCCTCGACCGCAAGGGCAAGCCGCTGCTGCTCAAGCTCAAGGGCACGGTCGAGGCGTACTACAAGGAAGCGTAAGCGCGCTCAGCGCCACTGCAGCAGCAGCGACCAGGGCTGGCGGCTCATGTGGCGATCGATGCACCCCGGCGCGCCCGGCGTGCATCCCTCGGGCAGGTAGCTCGGGTCCAGCCAGCGCGTGCCCGGCGCAAAGTCGAGCCGGCGCCGCGTGACCGACTGCAGCACGTTGCCGCCCACGGTGTCGAAGCCCGTGGCATCCACAGCCACCACCACGTCGCAATGCATGGGCAGCGGTTCGCCGCCGGTGTCCCGCGCGGCCAGCACTTCACCGATCTTGTCGAAGGTGTCGAACCCGGCGCCCGCGCCGCGTGCCTGGCAGACCAGGTCGCCGACGCGCGGCGGCGTGCGTGTCAGATCGCAGGTGCGCAGGGCGTAGCGCGTGGGGCGGCCCGCAGCCTCCTCGACGCCGGCTTGCCACGCAGCGCCCGCATAGTCGACATGTGCCTCGGAGAACACGAACTCGTCGTCCGCCAGCCCCGCCTGCCGCGCCAGCCAGCTGATGAAGGCCGCGGACCAGGGCGTGTCGATCACCGCGACCCGGCTCAGTGCGGCCTGAATGGCGCGCAGCTCCACTGAATCAAGCCCCTCGTCGGGGCCGACGCCCATGCCCTGCAGGCGCCCGGCCGTCGCCTCGTTCAACGCCTGCATCAGCAGGTGCCGGTCGGCGCCCCGCAGTGCGCCGAAGCGAACGAGCGACGGGAGCTGCGGATCGACGGCCTGCCAGTAGCCCAGCACCCGCTGCCATGGCGCGAGGCCCGGCACCGTGCGACGCGTGTCCTCGGCTTCGGAGTCGCCGGCTTCGGTCATGCGCCCTTCGGCATCCATGGACTGGCCGCCGAAGGCCTCGTGCTCCTGCAGTGCGAAGGTCGCCATTGCGAGTGCGCGCGACGGTGAAGGGGCCTGCGTGGCCGTTTCGAGGCAGCCCGATGCAGCGGAAGCCAGGCCCGGCGCGGATGCGAGCAAGAAGGCTGCGGCGCCCAGGGCAGCCATCGCCCATCGTGAGGCAGGGGGCGCGTCCGGTCGCAGCATGCGATGCGCCTCAGGCCACTATCACCCGCTCGCACGCCTTGCGCAGTGCCGACAGCCCCGGCAGTTCGCGCGCCTTGGCATCGGTGACCACCACGTCGATGTCCGTCGTCCGCGCATAGGTCACGCGGCTGGCCTGGCCGATCTTGGCGTGGTCGGCCAACAGCACCAGCTGCTGCGCCTGCTCGGCCATGGCGCGCGCCACGGTGGCCTCGTGGTGCTCGAAGCTCATCGCGCCGTGCTTGGCGTGCAGCCCCACCGGCGACAGCAGCGCCACGTCGGCGCGGTAGCGGCGGATGGCCTCGACCGTGGTGTCGCCGCAGGTGGCCTGCGCTTTCACGTCGATCTGGCCGCCCAGCAGGATGGTCTGGTTGCCGGTGAGCCGGCCTTCGCCCGCGCCCGCGAACTTGAGCGCGATGTTCAGCGAGTTGGTGATGACCGTCATGCCGCTCAGCGTGCCGATCTCTTCCGCGCAGATCGACATGGTGCTGCCCGCGTCCATGAAGATGGTCTGCCCCGGCCGCAGTAGTGCGATGGCGGCCTTGGCAATGGCGCGCTTTTCGCGCTGGCGCGCCACCAGCCGCACCGCGAGCGGCGGCTCGGGCTCCGCCTTGATGGCAACGGCACCGCCATGCACGCGGCGCAGTTCGCCCAGGCCTTCGAGTTCGAGCAGGTCGCGGCGCACCGTTTCGCGCGACACCGTGAGGTCCTGCATGACGCGCTCGACGCTGAGTCGCGAGAAGGTGGCGAGCAGGCTGCGGATGCGCAGGAATCGTTCTTCTTGGAGCATGGAATGCCGGCGTAAAAAAGAAAAAGGGGCGGCGTCAGTGTGACAGCCGCCCCGGTTGCACGTGAACAGGCACAGGGGCCGTGCAATTGTGCCGGCCAATATCCCGATGCAGGTGCGTTGGCCCCGTCCGTTGTCAGAGATCGGCGAGGCCCATGGCCGGATCGCTCACCGAGTGCTTGCCGGTTTCGACGCGGCCGGCAAAGCGGCGATAGAAGGCCGGATCGGCATCGCAGGTAACGGCGAAGTCGTACCACTGGCCGCTGCTGGCCAGTACCCACAGTTGCTCGGCCTTGCCGCCGCCACTCACCGTGGCGTTCCACGGGCCGTCGTCGCGGTAGGCCTTGGCGCGCACTGTGAACTTGCAGGCGCCACCACCGCCGTTGAGCATTTCCAGGTACACGTTGCCGTTTGCAATGTCGTAGCACACCTGCACTTCGGGGTTGGGTGCGCCACCGGCGCGAAGCCGGTTGAGGTCGCCCTTGAAGTGGCGGTGATAGCCGTTTGGCCCGAGCACCCAGAGGTCGTAGAAGCCGCTGTTGTCGGTCGTGGGGTTCCACGTGTCGTCGAGCGTCTTGCCGGGCTCGACCATGTAACGGCGCGGCAGGCGGTCGAGGTTGAGCTTGTCGTACACATGGAACACGGCCGCGGCCTTGCCGCTGTTCTTGAAGATCAGCCGCATCTGGCCCTTGATGACATCGGCGCGCGCGCTCGTGTGCAGCTCGTATGGCAGGGCGCGCGAGGGGCGTGTGCCGGTGGCCTGGCGCGGCAGTTGCGGGTCGAGCGGCAACGCCACTTGCGCCAGGGCCTGCTGGTCGGCACGCAGCTTGTCGGCGTCAGCCTTGGTCGTGCGTCCCGTCAAGGTGGGCAGCGCTTCCGTGTTGGGCGTGGCGAAGTTGAATGCGCTGGTGAGGTCGCCGCACACTGCGCGGCGGAATGGCGAGATGTTGGGCTCCTTCACGCCGAAGCGTGCCTCGATGAAGCGGATCACCGAGGTGTGGTCGAAGGCCTGCGAATTGACCCAGCCGCCGCGGCTCCATGGCGAGACGATATACATCGGCACGCGCACGCCGGGGCCGTACACACGGCCGTCAGGTGCGGGCTGGCCGCTGGTGCCCGGCGGCTTTGGATGCGTGAAGCGCTCCACGGCGAGGTCGGCCTCGGGCAGCGTGGTCTTGCCGGCCATGGAGCCGTCGGGGTTGAGCGAGGGCGCGGCCGGCGAGGGGTAGTGGTCGAAGTAGCCGTCGTTCTCGTCGAAGTTGATGAGCAGCACGGTCTTGCTCCACACGTCCGGCACGGCGGTGAGCGCGTCCAGCGTTTCCTGGATGTACCAGCCGCCCTGCACCGGGCTCGAGGGGCCGGGGTGCTCGGAGTAGGCCGCGGGCGCAACGATCCACGACACCTTCGGCAGCTTGCCGTTCTTGATGTCCTGGCGGAACTGCTCGAGGAAGCCGCCGTCGGGCATGGTGTTGGCAATGCCCTTGTAGAGCGGGTTGCCGGCGTCGTCGCTGGCCGGGTCGTAGGCGGGCGACGGGCCGTCGTTGCTCACCGGCTTGCCCGAATCCTCGTTGGCCTTGCGGTACTGCTTGAAGCCGGCCAACGGGTTGTCGGTGAAGTTGTCCGGCAGGCTCTGGTAGATGATCCAGCTGACCTTGGCTTCCTGCAGCCGCTCGGGGTAGGTCTTCCACTCGTAGCCGGTGGTGGACGGGCCGATGTCGTCCCATTCGTTGTTGACGGTGGCCACGTTGGCGCCCGTGGGGCCGTTGGTGCCGGTCCAGTGGAACATGCGGTTCGAGTTGGTGCCCGTATGCATGCTGCAGTGGTAGTCGTCACACAGCGTGAAGGCATTGGCCAGCGCGAACTGGAACGTTACTTCGGCCTCCTTGAAGTAGCCCATCGACGCATTGGTCTTGTAGCGCGGCCATTGGTATGCGCGCCCGCCGTCCCAGGCGTTCTGGCCGTCGCTCCAGGAGTGGGGGGTGCCGCTCACGCGTTGCGCGTTGCCTTTGCGGCTGTCGAGGTGGTAGGGCAGGATGGGTTTGCCGCTGGCATCGCTTTGCTGCCACACGTTCAAGCCCTTTGGCAGCGGAATGGTGAAGCGGTCGCCGAAGCCCCGCACACCCATCAGCGTGCCGAAGTATTGGTCGAACGAACGGTTCTCCTGCATCAGGATCACGATGTGCTCGACGTCCTGGATGGTGCCGGTCTTGTTGTTGGCCGGAATGGCGAGCGCGCGGCGGATGCTCGGCGGAAAGGCTGTCAGCGCGAGGGCGGCGGCGCCGGTCGTGGCCGTGCCGGTGAGGAATTTGCGACGTGAGTTCGTCATGGGCTTGTTGTTTTGGTTGGACATGGTTCGGCGGGGCTCAGGGTGCGCAGCTCTTCACGGGGGCAACGCCGGTGTCGGGTTGCGTGGGCGTGGTGGGGGGTGTCGGTGTGCCGCCGACGAAGCCGCCGCCACCTCCGCTGCCGCCGCAGGCGGAAAGGGCGCAGGCCAGAACGAGCGCGGGCACGAGGCGCGCGCAAAGAAGGGTTTGAACTTGCATGGTTTGATCCTCTGGAATCGTTGTTGTCTTCAGGCTCGGGGGTGATCGGGGTCAGGGCAGCGTCGACAGCGGCGTGCCCGACTTGAAGATGCTGGTCAGCTCGTCGTTCGTGAGCGAGCGGTTCCAGATCGCGAAGTCGTCGAAGTCCATGGCGCCGCGCGGCGAAGAGGTTTCGCGCTGGTAGTAGAGGCCGGTGCCGTCCTCGTTCAGGCCCAGGCCGTTGCCCAGGCCGCCGAGCTTGTCGACCAGCGCGCTGGTGATGGCGGTGCTGTTGGTCTGGATGCCCCTGACGGGGTCCATCACGTAGCCCTTCATCGTGAGTGCGGCCTTGTCGATCACCACCGCCACGTAGGCCCACTGGCCAGCGCTCAGGCTGTAGCCGTTGCTGTCGGCGCGTGCGCTGCCCGTGCCTACGTTGAAGCGGATCTCGCAGCTGCCGAACAGCCCGATGGCCAGGCCCGCGTTGCCGCCGGTGGTGTAGTTCTTGTTGCCGATCACCGTGCCGCCGTTGCTCACGCCCTGGCTGCAGGTGTTGTCGGTGCGCATCCAGAAGCCGATGGTGAAGGCCGTGACCGCCGGGTTGGTGGTTACGTCGCTGTTCTGCACGAGGCGATAGCCGGCCGTGCCGCTGGCGTTCTTCACGGTGCTGTCGACGCGCAGTGCCTTGGCTTTGTTAGGTGCCGGGAAGCCGTCGTCGACCAGCGTGCCGCCATTGGCGTCGGCAGCCCAAGGGGCGAGTGTGGAGGCACTCTTCGCATCGACTGCAGGCAGGGCGTTGAGCGGGTAGTAGTTGACCAGCCCGTTCACCAGCGTGGGAGCGAGCGTCACCGGCGGTTCCGGCGGTACCGGCTTGACGTAGGCGATCTGCGCGGTGAGCGCCACGGTGACCTCGTTGGCGACGACCGCGTACTGGAAGGTGTACAGCCCGTCGCTCTCGGCGACGACGGGGTCGACGTAGGCAGTCGAGCCGGCGGGCAGCGTAGCCACCAGCTTGCCGTCGCGCAGCACTTGCACTGGCGCGGTCGTGGTGCCGGCGAGCGTCCACGACAGCTCGATGCTGCGCTTGTCCGCACCCGTCTTCGCCGAGAGGCCGCGCAGCGACGTGGCCGCCTGCAGGGCCTGGCCGTTGAAGCGGTAGTCGGCGGCCGCGGGCAGCGCGCCGAGGTGACGCAACACGGTCGGCGCGATGTCGGTGGCGGCCGAAAGCGCGAGCAGGCTTGCGTCAGCAGGAGCGGCCGTGCCGACGCCGGCTTGCGCCGCGAGCGTTTTGTTGCTCGCGATGAAGATGGTCTTGTTGTCGTTGTCCTGCAGGCCGGTTGCACCGCCGAAGGTGTCGAGGCCGTGGCTGGTCGTGAGGATCACGAGCCAGTCTTCCTTCGGATCGTTGGTGGTGCGCTGCGCGATGCGCGCCAGCAACTGGCCCACGCCGGCGGCGGTGTCGGCGATCGCGCGCTGGTACGCGTCGCTCTTCAGGCCGCTGCTTGCCGCCGCGCCTGGTGCGCCGTACTGCGCGACCAGCAGGTCGTAGCCCGTGTCGATGAGTTGCGCGGTGCGGTCGGTGACGCAGGTGTCGGCGCCGGCGCCGGCGCAGTCGATTGCGCTGTCGAGCGTGCCGGTTTCGTTCGACAGCAGCAGCGGATAGAGCGTGCTTGTGGTGACAGAAGCTGTCTTGTAGGCGGCCGTCTTGTTCTGCCTGACGAGCGCGAAGACCGAGGGCGCGAGTTTGACGTCGATGCGCTGGTCGTTCGTGTCCCAGCGCACGCCGTGGCGCTGTGCCCATGTGCCGGTCAGCAGCGTGGCCCAGCCCGGGCCGTCGGTGGTGCGCTGTTCGCTCAGCGTGCCGTTGGCGCCGCCGGTCCATGCCGGTGCAACGCGCAGCGACTGCAATGCCGGCACCTTGTTCTGTGCCATGGCGTCGCGAAGCGCCGCATGCGTGAGGCCGTCGATCTCGACGACGAGTGCCTTGGGCCCGCTCTTGCCCTGGTTGACTGTCGGCGCCGGGTTGCTTCCGCTACCAGGCGACTGTGTGCCGATGGGTGAGAAGCCGTTGCCGCTACCTCCACCGCAAGCGGTGAGAAGCAGCAGGGCGCACATGCTTGTTCCTGCCCATGCGCGGCGCGTGTTCATTCCTCTGATCATGTTTTCCCTCGAAGTTCTGAGACGCATATCCCGCGGCTGCGCCGAAGGAGCGTGGGTGTCTTTCTGTTCTTGTGCAAATAAAGTTATTTACAACAAAACACACAAATACTCTTAATGCCTCAGATGCTGCGGTCCTCAGGTGACAACGGTTTGACAATCCCCGCGAACGCCAACGCCCAAAAGAAACGGGGCCCGAAGGCCCCGCGTGAGAGAAATGAAAGGAGGAACGTGCTGCTTCAGTCAGCGAATCTGCGCTTCGTAGTCCTTCTCGAGCGCCGCGTGGTTCGTCCAGAAGCCCTGTGGCTTGCGTCCCGCCAGCACCTCGATGAGCACATCGACGTGCGCATGCCACCCGCCCGCCACGCTGACCATGTCCTTGCGGCTTGCCAGCCGGCGATGCGTGAGCACGAGCTGCGTGGTGTTGCCCTGCGGCGTGAGCTCGAAGGTGACTTCCGACGGCGCCGGGCCTTCGTCCCAGCTGATCGTCAGCAGCGTCGGTGCTTCCATGCGCACCAGTCGCGACTTCTGCACGATGGGCTGGCGGCAATCGGCGTAGCGGTCGGGAGCCACTTCGCCAGTGAGTTCGGTGTGGTTGAAGCGCAGGTCGAACATTTCGCCCGGTTTCTGCGCCATGGTGCCGCCGGCAAGCCAGGCGGCGCGTTTGTCGGGGTCGGTCAGGTAGGCCCACACGCGCTCGATGGGGGCGGGCAGGGTGCGCTCCATGCGCAGGGTGCCGGGGTCGACCTGCTGGCCGAGGCTGTGCTTGATCGTCATGGGTATGTGCTCCTTGTGAATGAAGAAGGGGGAGATCACTTGCGCGATTTCTCTTCGCGCCGCAGCTCCTGTTCCAGTGTGTCGAGACGGTTGTTCCAGAAGCCTTCGTAGTAGCGCAGCCAGGCATCTGCCGTGGCCAGTGCGGCAGGCTCCAGCCGGCAGACGTGCGCGCGGCCCTGCACGGTGCGTGATACCAGGCCTGCGCGCTCCAGCGTCTTCACGTGCTTGGACGCCCCCGCGAAGGACATGCGAAACGGCGCACCGAGTTCGCCCACGCTGCATTCGCCATGGGACAGCAACTGCAGCATGGTGCGGCGCGTGCTGTCGGCCAGGGCGTGGAATACGGCGTCGAGCCGTTCGTCTGCGAGTTCTAGTTCAACCATGAGGTTGAATATAGGCATTTCCAGATCAATGTTCAACTATATGGTTGAATAAACCTTGCCGTTACAGCGGATACACCCGGGACGCGCAACGCCGTCCGGAGGCTGGATCGACGAGGGCGCCGCTCCTAGGATTCGCTTCGTACCATCCACTCGACCAAAGAAAGAGAAAACGAAATGAACCCTCTAGTTCAGCGCCGAAGCCTGCTGCTTGCCGCCTCCGTCCTGCCGCTCGCCAGCGCATGCACTGCGTGGTCTGGTACGGCATCGCAGTCTTCGGCCGAAGCGCAGCTCGCCGCGCTCGAAAGTGCCTCGGGCGGCCGCCTGGGCGTGGTCGGCTTCCACACCGGCAGCGGCGCGCGCATCCAGCACCGCCCGCACGAACGCTTTCCGCTGTGCAGCACCTTCAAGCTGATGCTGGCCGCGGCCGTGCTCGAACGCAGCACCAAGGACAGCGGCCTGCTGTCGAGGAACATCAGCTACGGCAAGAGCGACCTGGTCGCCTATTCGCCGATCACCGAGAAGCACGTTGCCACCGGCATGACCGTGGCCGCGATGTGCGCCGCCACCGTTCAGTACAGCGACAACGCGGCCGCCAACCTGCTGCTGAAGGTGCTGGGTGGCCCGCCCGCCGTTACCGCCTTTGCGCGCGGCATCGGCGACCAGGCCTTCAGGCTCGACCGTACCGAGCCCGAGCTCAACACCAGCATTCCCGGCGACCCGCGCGACACCACCACGCCCGCGGCCATGGCCGACAGCGTGCAGCGGCTGGCGCTGGGTGATGCGCTGGGCACTGTGCAGCGCGACCAGCTGCAGACCTGGCTGCTGGGCAACACCACGAGCACAGAGCGCTTTCTGGCGGGCGTGCCGGCCGGCTGGAAGGTGGGGGACAAGACCGGATCGGGCTCGTATGGCTCCACGAACGACGTCGGCGTGCTGTGGCCGCCGGCCGGTGCACCGATCGTGCTGTCGGTCTACCTGACCTTTCCGCAGAAGGATGCGAAGGGGCGCAACGATGTCATTGCGTCGGCGACGCGCATTGCGGTGGCCGCGCTGGCAGGCTGATCAGCGAAGGTCGAACAGCGCGGCGGCGTTGCCCCAGGCGATGCGTTGCGCTACGTCGGCCGGCAGATCGCCGAGCCAGGTGCGGTAGCCGCGCATCGTCTCGTCGTAGGCGCTCCAGCGCTGGTTGACCCAGGTGTCGGAGCCGACCATGAAGCGCCCCGGGTACTTGAGGATCAACGCACGCCATTCGGGGCACAGCCTGCCGCCTTCGCAGGTCAGCCCCGGGCGGTACGAGAGTTCGCCCATCAGCAGCGGATAGCGCTCCAGCAGCGCCTGCACCCGTTCGACCGGTGGGCCGCCGATGCCGGTGTGGGCCCAGATCAAGCGCAGGGCCTGCCCCTTCGAAGGCGCGTTTGCCATCAGCAGGTCAATTGCCACGTCGTCGACGTGTGCGAGCACTGCGAGCTTGCGCTGCTCAGCCAGCGCTATCAGCTTCTTCGCCACGGGGCCGTTGGCATCGGCGCTGTCGTACAGGTGGAATTCCCCGAGCCCGCGATAGGGTCCGCTCGCAGTGCCGCGCGCAAGCTCGGTCTGCACCATCTCGTAGATGGTCTCGTCGCGGAACCAGTTGGTGTAGTCGTCGCGGTTGCGGTACAGGCGCACGAAGGGCACGACCGCCACGCCCGCGGCACGTGTCTCGCGCGCTGCGGCCAGGGTCTGCGTGCCAGCGTTGGGGCGCGAATTGGCAATGATCGCCTTGACGTTGTTGCGCTGTATGCGCGCGAGCGCCTCGGCGGGCGGGTAAGGGCCGGTGTTGCCGTCCCAGGCTTCCTGGTTGTAGTGCAGGTGCGTGTCGAACAGCGGGCCTGCGTAAGCCGGGGCCTGTCCGTAGGCGCTGGGCGCGATGGTCGTGCAGGCGGCCACAAGCACGGCGGCGATTGGCGCGATGGTTTTCATGCGGTGCTTCGAGCCAGATCAGGCATCCGGGTAGTGCTCGGCCAGCACCTCGCGAACGGTTTCCTGCAGCCCCTCGAACATCTCCGTGACGTTGACTGCCTTGCCGTCCTCGATCCGCTTGGAGATCATGGTCTTGGGAAACAGCAGGAGCGAGGTCTGCTTGTACCGGAGCGCGGGGTCCCGTCCGTACTCGTCCTCGACCATCCACCAGTCGAAATCGGTACGAGTGCTGATGAACACTTTGCCGAATGCGAGGCCCAGCGCCTGAAGGGAGTAGGTGGCTTCAGGCTCGACGAGCTTCGAGTCGATGACTTTCTGCAGTGCGGCGAGGTCTGTCCTTGTACCGGTCAACTCGTGACCGCTGGCTTCGGACACCAGCTCCGACGCGTGCATGAGCTGGGTGGCAATGGCCCGAAGGTCCGACTTTGCGGGGGAAACGATCTTTTGTTCCATGGCGCGAGTATTCCCTCTCAGGTTTGCATGTACTTGTCGGATCTTGACTCTGTCGGCATCGGCTGCGGCTCGCCGATCATCTCGCGCAAGGTCGATTCGATCGTGCGGGACATGGCGTCCAGCGCAAGGTCGTTCGGCGAGGTGCCGAAGGGGTCTTCGATCTCGGCCCCGAGTGCTTCGAGCGCGAAGAAGGTGTAGGCGATGAACGCGACCACCACCGGCGTCATGGGGCCGATGGCGTCTACCAGGCCGAAGGGCAGCAGCACGCAGTACAGGTAGATCGTGCGGTGGATGATGACCGAGTAGGTGAATGGAATCGGCGTGCCCGCGATGCGCTCGCATCCGCCCAGCGCTTCGGTCAGGCGGCCCAGCGGAATTTCCATGGCCTGCGCGAGCGTCGGGTCGAGCTGGCCACCCTTGCGTTTGTCCCGCAGCCATTCGCCGACCATCAGCAGGAGAACGGCCGGCTTGAAACGCGCGGCCTGCAGGCGGGCGCAGTCTTCGGGCGGCAGCAGCCGCGCGAGGTCGGCCGAGGGATCGGTGCCGCGCAACTGGTGGCGCAGAGCATGCACGAAGGCGATGAGGCGAAGCGTCGGCTTGCCTGCTTCGGCGGGCGCATCGGCCAGCGTCAGCACCTGCCGCACCAGCGAGCGGGTTTCGTTGAGCAGCGTGCCCCACAGGGTGCGCGCCTCCCAGTAGCGCGAATAGCTCGTGCCGTTGCGAAAGCCAAGGAAGATGGCCAGCGTCAGGCCGATGAGCGAGAAGGGCACGAAATTGAGCGGAACCTTCCACTGGAACAGCCGGCCGTGGAGCACCGTCACCAGCACCGCGAAGGCGGTGGTCCACAGGAGCTGCGGCGCTATGTCCAGCAAGACCGAGCCGCGCCACACGAAGAGCATGCGCAGCCAATGAGGGCGGGGTCGGACGATCATCGGTCGGCGATTATCCCCGCACGACCGGCCCGCAGGCCCCTACAGCACGAACCAGCCCACCGCCACGTAATGGCTCGCAGTGCCTGCCAGCACGAACAGGTGCCACGCACCGTGCGCGTGCCGGAAGCCTTGCCTGTTGCGATAGAACACGGTACCCGCCGTGTAGAGCACGCCGCCGATCAGCAGCCACGCCAGCCCCGCGCCGTCGAGCCGCGCGGCCAGCGGCACGGCGGCCAGCACGCCGAGCCATCCCATTCCGATGTACAGCGCCAGCGAGGGCTTATTCGCCCCGCCGCCCTTGGCCGGCATCAGCTCGCGCCAGATGCCGAAGAGCGCCGCGCCCCAGATCGTCGCCAGCAGCAGCCAGCCCCATGGGCCTTGCAGCGTGACCAGCGCGAAGGGCGTGTAGGTGCCGGCGATCAGCAGGTAGATCGCGCAGTGGTCGGCACGCTCCCACATGCGCTTGAGCCGCCCGCGCGTGCTGTGGAAGAGGGTGGAGGCCGCATACAGGGCCACGGCCGAGAGCGAGAACACCAGCGCCCCCGCAATGCGCGCGGGGTCGCCGGTGGGCACGGTCTTGGCGAGCAGCAGCGCCGTTGCAGGCAGCGCGAGCAGCAGGCCCAGCAAGTGGCTGTATCCGTTGAGTCGTTCTCCGGGGTACATCGTGCTGGCTGCCTTTCGCCGTTCTGCCTCAGCGGCCCGTTTCCTTCAGGTACGTCTTGCGCGCCGCGAACGCCGTGTTCGCGAAGTCCGAGAACACGCCGTCGATGCCGGCGCGGAAGTACGCCAGGTACTCGGCTGTCGGGTCGCCCTTGTAGATGCCGGCCAGGTACTTCGCCTCGTTGCGGAAGGTGTAGCTGTGCACGAACAGGCCGGCCTTGTGCGCGTCGGCGATCAGGCTGGTGGGCTTGATGGTGTTCACGTCGGCCAGGCCCTTGTTGGGCGTGACGAAGGGCACGATGGTGTGGGCCATGACCTGCGGCTTCCACGGGCCGATGCCGTCGGCATAGGTCTTCACGTCGGCCAGGCCTGCGGGCGTGAGCATCTCGCCGAACCACTTGGGGTTGCCGGCCAGCGTCCAGCTGTAGGGGCGGCCGTCGACGAAGGTGTAGACGTCCTTGGTGACGTAGATCATCTCGCCAGTCTGGTAGTTGACGTCGTTGCCGTCCACCAGTTGAACGGCGCGGGCCTTCATACCGGCCGAGCGCAGGTACTTCAGGCTCTCGGGCTCGAAGCTCTGCACGAAGATCGGCGCGTCTTTCCGGTTCAGATCGTTGAAGTTCATGATCTTCAGCAGCGCGTCTTCGAGCGGATGGCTGCCCGCAGGGCCGCAGCCGTTGGCAATGGCCTGCGCGTTGTTCCAGATCGGGTTCTTGGTTTCCGGGTACACGGTGAGCGTGCGGCCGGTGGAGGCGCTCTTGGCCTTGGCGATGTCGATCACTTCCTGGAAGCTCAGGATCGGCAGCTTGCCGTTGAGGTCGGTTGGGCGCTGGTCCTTGGCGTCGTAGGTGGTGCCGCGAATCCACTGGCGCAGCTCGTCCATCGTGAAGTCGGTGATGGACCAGTCGTTGGTGTGGTCCTCGCCGTCGACGATGAGCGACTTGAGCACCGACTTCGGATCGCTCGGGTCGGTCAGGTCGCTCAGGTACTGGGCCGGGCCGTTGGCCTCGATGGCCGGGTACTTCACGTCGACCAGCACGCCGGGCACGGTGCGCTTGCGGCCCGCAACGGTGGAATTGGTCGCGGCCACGTCGGCGATGTTGGTGTTGTCGCTGAGCCAGGGGTTGTGACGCGCGACGAGCACGCAGTCCTTGGTGAGGTGCAGGTCGGTCTCGAGTGAATCGGCGCCGGCATCGGCTGCTGCTTCGTAGGCGACCTTGGTTTCTTCGGGGTACAGCCCCGGCAGGCCGCGATGGCCGATGACCAGGGGCACGGAGCCGTCGAGCGTGCCCAGCGGTGCGGGGGCAGGGGGAGCCGGGGCGGGTGCGGGCGCCGGTGCCGGCGGGAGGACCGGGAACGAGACGCCCCCATCGTTGCCGCCACCACATGCGGCTATCACGAGGCAGCCACCGATGGCTGCGATGGCGGCGCGAACCGGGCGGGGCGCGGGAACGTTCTTTTTCATGTGAAGTTTTCGAGTGTTTGTTGAAAGAGAAACGAAAGCCGCCGGATGCTAGGTTTGCCCCGTGACGGGACAGTGACCAGCGAGTGCCCGCTGACGAGCCCTGAAATCACGCAGGCGCGTTGGTGCGACCAGTGCGTGCGAACGTGCTTGGAGACAGCCCCACCGAGCGGCTGAAGGCAGTGCTGAACGCGCTTGCCGACTGATAGCCGATTGCATGCGCGACCTCTCCAAGCGAAAGACCGTCATGCCACAGCATGTCCTTGGCCAGAGCCATCCGCCATCGCAGCACGTACTCCATCGGGGGCACACCAAGAATCTGTGTGAAGCGGGCGGCAAATGCGGCGCGCGACATTCCGACCTTCTTCGCGAGATCCTCGACGGTCCAGCGTCGTGCCACGTCCTCGTGAATAAGCCGCAGCGCATCCGCCATTCGCGCATTTGCCAGACCCGCCAGGAGCCCGGAAATCGGCGCGTCGTCTTGTGTCGGCCGCCAGCGCAGGGCCTCGATCAGCATGATCTCGACAAGGCGCGTCAGGATGGCGTCGCCACCGGGTCTCGGGGTCGTGTTCTCTTCATCGATGGCGCGCGCAATCCACGTCAAGCGCGCCGCTCCGCTGTCGGCAGCCTTGATGTGAACCACCGTCGGCAGGAGCCCCACCAGCAGCGGGGCACTCGTCGGGTCGAACAGGAAGTAGCCGCCAAGCATCCTGACTGCCGCCTCGTCCCCCTGGGTGCCATGGCGGATCTCTCCCGCCGGGCTTGCATCTGCGATGCGCATGGTGGGGCGATCCATGGCCTCGAGGTCGCTGCCCATCCGGAAGCCGGGCGTTGCCGGCAGCAAGACGTAGTCCCCAGGTTCCATCAGGAAGGGCTCTGCCGAGTCCAGGCTCAGCCAGCACGAGCCTTTCAGCATCAGGCAGAAGCTGGGCTGTCCGTAGTTCGGGTATTGCACTGCCCAGCTACCCGCGCCGCTGACGAACTTCGACAGAACGGTTCGTGGACGGAGCAAAGCCACGATGGAAGCCAGTGGGTCAGCGTTTAGACGATCGCGCATGAAATCGAGATTAGGCGGGATGGATCGTCTTGGTCAAGATCCCTAGCATCGGACCGATCTTCAAAGGACATCGAACATGAAAACTGTACTTATCACTGGCTGCTCTTCGGGTTACGGCAAAGCCACGGCAGAGCATTTCATCAAGCAAGGCTGGAACGTCGTCGCGACGATGCGCAAACCGGATCCGGCGTTTCTGGGTGAGCCTTCGCAGCGCTTGCGCGTGGTCCAGCTCGACGTGACGAACAACGACAGCATCGTGCAAGCCATTGGCCAAGGCATCGCCGCTTTCGGCAAGATCGATGTGCTGGTGAACAACGCGGGAATCGGCTTGTTCTCGGCCTTCGAGGTGACGCCAATGGAAACCGTGCGCCAGGTGTTCGAGACCAACACCTTCGGCGTCATGGCAATGACCCAGGCCATGATTCCGCTCATGCGCGAGCGCGGGGAAGGGGCCATCGTCAACGTGACCTCCAGCGTCTGCTTCGCCGGCATGCCGATGGTTGCGCCCTATGCGGCGAGCAAGTTCGCCATCGAAGGGTTCACCGAGGCCCTGTTCTTCGAACTCGAATCCATTGGTGTGCGCGTCAGGCTCGTGGAGCCCGGCTATGGTCCCGGGACGGCCTTCACGGCAAACGGCATGGACCGCATGAACGGCTTGATCTCGCCGCCGTACCAGGCGTATGCAGGGCAGCTCATGGCGCAGTTCGGGACTACCGGCGCAGTGACGACTCCGGATCAGGTCGCGGCGGCCGTCTTCGCTGCTGCTACGGAAGAGTCGGAAATGCTGCGCTTCCCGGCCGGACCGGACAGTGCCCATTTGGCCAATGCACGGTGGAACAGCACCGACGAGCAATTCCTGACGGGAATGCGGTCGATGCTGCGCATGAAGAGGTGAGTCGCGGCGCTCACGGCCGCGTACCCACCAGCACCGGCTGGAAGAACGCGCCGTCGATGCGCCGAACGTCCTTCAGCCCCGCTTCTTGCATGAGCTTGCACAGCCGCATCGTCGATATGGCGTAGTAGCGCGAGCGCATCACGCGCGTGCTCACTGCGTGCGTGGCGAGGTCTTCCGTGACGAAGAAGAAGCCAAGGTCGTAGTGCTCGCCCGTGCCTCCGTCATCGAAATCCCAGACCTGGAACAGCACATGGCGTTGGCCGTTCTCCACGCGTGCGCCGTAGTGCTTCACGATGTTGCTGCCGCGCTCTTCCTTCTCGTAGTCGCGCACGCTGACGACGCAGCCGCCGCCCGGGCGCAGGCAGGCGGTCATCTGGCGCAGGGCGGTCAGCAGGTCGGAGTCGGTCTGCAGATGCGGCATCGAGTTGTCGCACGACATCACGATGTCGAAGCCGCTGCCGTGATGCGTGTGCGCTTCGCGCATGTCGCACACCGAGAAAGCGATGTCGAGGCCGCGCAGTTTCGCTTCATGCCGCGCGCGTTCGATCTCGTTGGCCGACAGGTCGGAGGCCGTCACCACGTGGCCGAGTGCCGCGAGCCCGAGCGCTTGCGTGCCGATGCCGCACGACACGTCGAGCACTTTGCGATGCGCGCCACCACCGGGCCATTCGGCCTCGAAGAGCTGAGAGAGCTTGTCGCCCTGCAGGCGGATGCTCTCGTTCCAGTCCGGATAGATCAGGTGATAGAGCGGTGCGAGCTCGTCGTAGAAATCGTCGGTCACGAGCTTTATCGTGGCACCTTGCCCACGGTGTTCGGCGCCCGGAGAAAGTCGAAGTCCACGCCCTTGTCGGCCTGCATCACGGTCTGCAGGAACAGCTTCTTGTAGCCGCGCTCGGCGGTGGGCTCGACCACCATCGTTTCCTGCGCGCGGCGCGCCAGTTCTTCGTCCGTCACCAGCAGCGAGATCTCGCGCTTCGCCACGCTCAGCCGGATGCGGTCGCCGCTGCGCACATACGCCAGAGGCCCGCCGATGGCCGACTCGGGCGTCACGTGCAGCACGATGGTGCCGAAGGCGGTGCCGCTCATGCGACCGTCGGAGATGCGCACGATGTCTTTCACGCCGGCGCGCGCGAGCTTGCGTGGAATGGGGATGTAGCCCGCCTCGGGCATGCCAGGCGCCCCCTTGGGGCCGATGTTCTTGAGCACCAGCACGTCTTGCGGCGTGACGTCGAGCTCGTCGCTGTCGATGCGTTGCACCAGGTCTTCGGCGTTCTCGAAGACCACGGCGCGGCCCTCGTGCTCCATCAGCGCCGGGTCGGCGGCCGATTGCTTGATGATCGCGCCGCCCGGCGCCAGGTTGCCCCACAGCACAGCGATGCCGCCCTGCGGATAGATCGGCTGGCTGGCGGGGCGCACCACGTCCTGCCTGAAGCCTGGCCCTGCACGCTCGATTTCCTCGCCCAGCGTGCGGCCCGTGACCGTGAGTGCATCGAGGTGCAGCAGTGGCTTGAGTTCGCGTAGCAGAGTGGCCATGCCGCCAGCGGCGTGGAAGTCTTCCATGTAGTGCTGGCCCGAGGGCTTCAGGTCGAGCAGCACCGGCGTTTCGCGGCCCATGCGGTCGAGCGCGAGCAGGTCGATGTCCAGGCCCATGCGGCCGGCAATGGCCGCGAGGTGCACGATGCCGTTGGTCGAACCGCCGATGGCCAGCAGCACGCGCATCGCGTTCTCGAAGGCTGCGGGGGTCAGCACCTTGTCGATGGTGAGGTGGTCGCGCGCGATCTGCACGGCCTGCGCGCCGGTCTGCTCGGCAATGCGGATGCGGTCGGCCGTTACGGCTGGTGGCGAGGCGCCGCCCGGCATCGTCATGCCCAGTGCCTCGGCAATGCAGGCCATGGTGCTGGCCGTGCCCATCACCGAGCAGGTGCCCACGCTCGCGACCAGCTGGTTGTTGACGTCGGCGGTTTCCTCGGCGTCGATCTCGCCCGCGCGGTACCTGCCCCAGTAGCGGCGGCAGTCGGTGCAGGCGCCCACGCGTTCGCCGCGGTGGCTGCCCGTGAGCATCGAGCCGGTGATGAGCTGGATCGACGGCAGGCCGGCGGAGGCCGCGCCCATGAGCTGCGCCGGCACGGTCTTGTCGCAGCCGCCGATGAGCACCACGGCGTCCATGGGCTGCGCGCGCACCATCTCCTCGGTGTCCATCGACATCAGGTTGCGCAGGTACATGCTGGTCGGCGCGGCGAAGCTCTCGTGCACCGAGATGGTCGGAAAGTCCATCGGCAGGCCGCCCGCGAGCATCACGCCGCGCTTGACGGCCTCGATGAGTTGAGGCGCATTGCCATGGCAGGGGTTGTAGGCGCTGCCGGTGTTGGCGATGCCGACCACGGGGCGATCGAGCGCCGCATCGGTGTAGCCCGCGCCCTTGATGAAGGCCTTGCGCAGGAAGAGCGAGAAGCCGCGGTCGCCATAGCTGGTCAGGCCCTTGCGCATGCCCGCGTTGCTGTTGTCGGTGTTGTCGTCGGGCTCGAAGGGAGATTCGGACATGGGACGTGGTTTTGTTGTTCGTCGGAACTGGTATTTGACTCGCTGACAGCTTTTCCGGCTTTTCTTTCAGCGCGCGCCTTCGGCCAGTGCAGCCTCGTAGACAGCAAGGTCGTCCGGCGAGAAGCAGCAGAAGACGACTTCCTCCACTGACGTGACGACCGCCAGCGCTTCGCGCACGGTGCTCACCGCGACCTTTGCCGCCAGCTCGACGGGATAGCCATAGATGCCCGTGCTGATGCTGGGAAACGCGATGCTGCCCACCCCTTGCCCGGCGGCGAGCGCCATCGAGCGCCGGTAGCACGACGCGAGCAGTTCGGGCTCGCCCGCCTCGCCACCACGCCACACAGGGCCGACCGTGTGGATGATGAAGCGGGCAGGCAGGCGGTAGCCCTTCGTGAGCTTTGCATCGCCCGTCTTGCAGCCGCCCAGCAGCCGGCATTCGTGCACCAGCTCCGGCCCTGCGGCGCGGTGGATGGCGCCGTCCACGCCACCGCCGCCGAGCAGCGAGGAGTTGGCGGCGTTGACGATGGCGTCGACCTGCAGCGTGGTGATGTCGGCGCGGATGGCGCGAAGGGTGGTCGTCATGGTGCGGTGGCTCGGGGCTGGCATCGTAGGCGCGCGGGCCGGAGTCGGGCAAACCCGCTTTCGATGTTTGTTGCAAATATTTACGATTCCCGGGTCGGGCGCATTTGCCCGGCGTCCGCCCGCTGCCATGGCGTCGATCTTGCATACGGCCGGACTGTTCTCAACCCGAGGGAGAGTCGATGAAAAGCTTGTTGCCATGGCGCCGCGCCGGTGTTCTTTGCATGGCGCTCGCAGGGGCGGTAGCCGCCCATGCGCAGGTGCTGCAGTTCAAGTGGGGCCATGTCTACGAGCCCACGAGCATCTTCCACCAGCAGGCAGAGCTTGCGGCGCGCAAGATCGCCGAGCAGTCCGACGGCAAGATCAAGATCGAAGTGGTGCCGTCTTCCAAGCTGGGGCAGGAGGCCGATTTTCCGCTGATGCTGGCGAACGACTCCGTGCAGATCGCCTACGTCGGGCAGGCCACGCTGGCCGAGGGCTATCCGCCGCTGAGCCTGGGGAGCTATCCCTTCGCCTTCAAGGACCTCGACCACATGCGCAAGTACCTGGCGAGCCCGCTGCTGGCCGACCTGATGAAGGGCTACAACGAGCGGAGCGGCAACCGCATGGTGGCCGCCGTGTACTACGGCGCGCGCCAGGTCACGTCGGCCAAGCCGCTGTCGAAGCCTGAAGACTTCCGCGACCTGCGTCTTTACGTGCCCGCCGCCGCGGCCTACCAGCTGTTTGCCACCGCGCTCGACGCCAAGCCGGTGACGCTGCCTTTCATGAGCCTCTACAGCGCGCTCAAGAAGAACGAGGTGGAGGCACAGGAAAACCCGCTGGACATCGTCAAGTCGAAGAAGCTCTATGAGGTGCAGAAGTACGTGCTGCTGACGGCGCACGTCTACGACACGCTGGGCATCGTCATCGGCAAGGCCGCATGGGCCAGGCTTGCGCCGGCGCAGCAGGCGATGGTCGAGAAGGTACTGGTGGAAACCGCGAAGTGGACCAACGTCGGCGTGATCGCCGGCGAGCTTGAGGACGAGAAATTCCTGCGCGACAAGGGCATGACCGTGGCGCCGGTCAACCGGCAGCTGTTCCTGGAGCGGATCGTCAAGCGCTCGACGCCTGAGCAGGCGGGGGCGCGGCCGGGCGACTACGCAAAGCTGCAGGCGCTGGCAGGGGCGAACTAAGGCGCTTCGAAAGCGCGAAGCAACGTCTGTGACAGCTCGGCCACGAGCGCTTCGCGCTGTGGCGAGGGGCGCCAGAAACTGCGCGTTGCAATGCTTGTCGATTCCCACTCGGGATGGTTGCGTGCCGGCTGCGCGCCACGCACCGCGGCCGCGGCGGCTCGCGTGGGGGAATCGCCGTCCTCGGGCGACTCGGCGGCGATGCGCTGTATGGCCGCATGGCCGCGCTGCTCCAGCGCCTGCGTGAGCTTCAGCTGCCACGCGACCAGCGTGAACAGCACGCCGTCTTCCACGGTGAGCTCGTGCACGTCGCGCAGTTTGTTGGCCAGTTTGCGGCCGAGCGGCCCCCAGCCCTGCGACACCGCACCGCCGATGGCGCCACCCAGCGCTGCACCCGCGCCGAGCGAGATGCCGGCCACGGCCAGGTCGGCGACCACGCCCACCGCCGCACCGATGACCGCGCCCTTGCCGAGGCGCAGGCCTGCGTCCTTCATGGCCTCGGGGCTGAAGAAGTCGAGCGTCCAGCGGCCTTCGATCATCGGCAGCGGGGCCTCATCGGCGTCGCCCTGGCGAAAGCCGTAGAGCGCAAGCAGGTCGTCGGTGCAGCGCTGGGCCTTGTCGAACACGGCCTTCTGTAGTGCAGCGACTAGGGCCTGCCGTCGCGCGGCGTCGGCAAATTCGGTGGACGACACCGTGCGGCGCACCGCAGCGGCATCGACCAGCAGGGCGGCGATGCGCGTGCAGGCGGACTGGCGGCGTTGCACCGCTTCGTCGGCCAGTGCATCGACAACGCCGTGCAGCAGGTCGCGGCGCTCGCGCAGCAGCGTGGCCAGGTCGTTGTACAGGTCCTGCTCGGCGCCGACGAACGGGGCAGCCGCGTCGAAGCGCACCTGCACGTGCAGGCCGTAGGCCGAGAGCAGCTCTTTCCACGCGGGCTCGCGGCTGGCGGCATCGCGCACGAAATTCAGCACCGGCAGCACGGGGCGCGCGCAGGAGTTGAGCAACTCGATCTCGTCGCGGAACTTGGGCAGCACCGGTTCGCGCACATCGATGACGAGAAAGGCCGCGTCGATGTCGAGCATGGTGCGCAGCACCTTGGCCTCCTGCTCGAACACGCCGTGGGCTTCGGGGCCCTGCAAGAACTGGCGGATGCGGTCGGGGGGCGTCGCTTGCGCATCGAAGCCGGCGAGGTGCTCGCGCAGCGCGACGGCGTCTTCGAGGCCCGGCGTGTCGAAGAAGCGCACGGCGGCTGCGCCGTTCACGTCGAGGTCGACCGATTCGACATGGCGCGTGGTGCCGGGGCGCTGCGACACCTCGCCGAAGCCGATGCGCCGCGTGAGCGTGCGCAGCAACGAGGTCTTGCCAGCGTTGGTGTGGCCGACGACGGCGATGCGGATGGGCTGTTGCGTCATGGGGCGATCGCGCTTTCCGGCAAGGCGATCCCCAGGCGGTCGCTGGCGGTGATGCTCTCCAGGCCAGTGTCGCGCAGCCAGTCGAGCCATCGCTGCGTGGCGCTCGCACCGGGCGCGTCGGCCAGCCACAGGCGGCACTCGCCGCAATGCGCCAGCACTTCGCGCAGGAAGCGTTCGGTGCCGCGGTCGGGGCTCGATGCGGCGTGGCACACCAGCAGTACCGTGCGCGGATGGGTATGGGCCAATTGGTCGAGCAGGGCGCGGCGCGCGGGCGCACTGCCGTCGATGCGCTGCGCCTGCGTCGCGACGCAGGCGGGCAGGGCGGCTGGAGGCCACGGCATGTCGGGCGGCAGTTCGAAGCCGACGACGAAGAGGGCGTCATGCAGTTCCGAGGCCGGCAGGCCCGTGGGCATGGCGCCGCGCCTGCGGCCCGGATCGGCATCGACGATGGCCGCCGGCGCCAACGCGGCAAAGCGGGCCAGCAGCTTGCGGTAGTAGGGTTCGCGCCAGTCGGGCTGCAGCGCCGTGCGGCGGCGCTTCCAGACGAAGGCGCTCAGCAGCACGAGCACGACGCGCGGCAGCAGCCCGTAGACGACGATGCAGCCGGTCAGCCACAGCGCCCAGGTGCGCTGGCCTGCAGCGCCGGGAGTTGCGGCCAGCACGGTGGCGGCATCGGGCACTGGAAAGCCAAGCTTCGCCGGCGCCCAGCCCAGCACCTGCACTACGCGCACGAAGAAGTCCGGGTCAAGAATCGTCGTCTCCCAGCTCAACGTGTAGCTGCGAAACGCGAGCGCGAACAGCATCGCGGCCAGCACCACGGCGAACGACAGCGACCAGATGCCGTGGCTCACCAGCCCGAAGGCCCATGGCAACAGCTTTGCGCGGGACAGCAGCCCCGTGGCCGCGCGCACCAGCACCGGCGCCTGTCCACGCTTGCCGCCCGCCACCCGCGCCGTGAGCGACAGCCAGATCCAGCCGAGCGATGCGGTATTGAACGAGCCGAGCGGCATCCACAGGCCCGCGAGCCACAGCAGCAGCGTGAGCGCGTGCAGGCCCAGCAGGCTCACGAGCGCGACGATCACGTTGATGTGGCGCTCGCCGCCTCCGACCACGCTGCCCGCCAGTCCGAGGCCGGCCATGACGATCAGCGCCACCAGCGCGAGCAGCACCCACGGCGCCCACTGCCGGGCACGTGCGAGTTCAGGCTGCAGGCCGATGCGCTCGCCGAGCTGTAGCGCGCGTTCGGTGACTTGCCCGTGGGCATCGGCTGTGCGCGAGGCGGCGATGCGAAGGGCTTGCGCGTCGTCGAGCGGGCCGCTCTGTTCGGTCCATCGGATCGCCTCGGTGATCACCGCATCCGGAAAAGCAGATTCGCGCAGCGCGGTGTTGGTCAACAGGGTCCCTTCGCAGCCAATCGGTCAATGAGGCCCCGCACGGCGCCGGGGCGCGCAAATTATGCCCGGCGAGCTTCGGGCGGCCACGACGAGAAACGGGGCCGCAAGCGGCCCCGTTGTGCATGGCGCGGGAGTCGGTGGCGCTGCCCGGTCTCAGCGAAGGCCGAAGAACGAAAGCACGGCTACGACAACCACGACCAGACCGACGATATAGATGATGGAATTCACGCGAAGACTCCTCTGGGTTGAAGATGAGTCCAGCATTGCGCCGCGTTCGCTGCATCACTGTCGGCAGGGGGCGGCGTGCGATGTAGGCGCGTGCGAAGCATCGGCCCACGACATGTCCCGCATCATCGCTTCCTGACCGGGCCGAGCGCCCGCTCGAGCAGCCACAGCATCGCCGTACGGGTTTCCTCTACGTCCGCGCCTGCGTCGATGGCCAGCGCGGCCCGGTCGAAGGCCGCCGCGAGCAGCGGGGTCAGGGCGTCGAGCGACGCCTCGCCCTTGTCCTTGCCCAGGCCGGCGCGCTCCAGCCCCTGTCGCAGCGACTTCGCCGAGGTCGCATCGTCCATCGCCATGACTTCGGCCATGCCCAGCACCGCCGGCCCGTCGATCAGCAGCAGCCGAGTGCGGCCCGGCACCGTCATCGCGTTCAGATAGGCCTTGCTGCCTTCGAGCAGCGCCTCGCGCGGCGAGAGCTGCTCGGGCGTGGCCGCCTCGATGTCGGCGGCCACGGCTTCGCCTTCGCGCAGCAGCACCTGACGGAACAGGTCGCGCTTGTCGACGAAGTGGTGGTACAGCGCGCCGCGGGTGATGCCGGCGGCCGTTGCTATCTCCGGCGTCGAGGTGTCGCCGTAGCCCTTGCCGACGAAGAGCGCACGCGCCGCCTCGATCAGCGCAAGGCGGGTGGTTTCCGTACGTTCACGATTGGTTCGGACTGGGGTGGGTGAATCGGCCATTTACATACAGTCTGTCTGTAAGTTATATTCAAATTTACATGCAGCCTGTATGTTAAATGAAAGGACCCATCGTGAAAGTGACGAGCTACTACCCCGTTCTCATGACCAACGACGTGGCGGGAACGGCGAACTTCTACCAGGCGCACTTCGGCTTCACGCCGCTGTTCACGAGCGACTGGTATGTGCATCTGCAACTGGCGGACGAGCCCTCGGTGAATCTCGCCGTGCTCGACGGCCGGCACGAAACCATTCCGGCGGCCGCGCGCGGGCAGGTGGCTGGCGGCACGTTGCTGAATTTCGAGGTGGACGACCCCGACGCGGTGCACGACCGGCTGAAGGCCGCCGGCCTGCCGATCCTCCTGCCGCTGCGCGACGAGGCCTTCGGCCAGCGCCACTTCATCACGCGCGACCCGAACGGCGTGTTGATCGACATCATCAAGCCGATCCCGCCGAGCGGGGAGTTCGCTGCGCAATACGAGGCCGGCGCGTTGCCGACCTGACAACGATCAGGCGCGCAGTGCTTCGTCTTCCTCGAGGCTGTCGCCCAGGAACCCGCCGCTCTGGTGCGCCCAAAGCCGCGCATACAGGCCGCCCTGCGCCATCAGCGTGCGGTGGTCGCCTTCTTCCACCACGCGGCCTTCGTCGAGCACGATGAGCCGGTCCATGGCCGCGATGGTCGACAGCCGGTGCGCGATCGCGATCACGGTCTTGCCTTCCATCAGCGTGTAGAGGCTCTGCTGGATGGCGGCTTCGACTTCCGAGTCGAGCGCGCTGGTGGCCTCGTCGAGCAGCAGGATCGGTGCGTCCTTCAGCATCACGCGCGCGATGGCCACGCGCTGGCGTTGGCCGCCCGAGAGCTTCACGCCGCGCTCGCCCACATGCGCCTCGTAGCCGCGGCGCCCGCTCGCGTCGCCCAGCGTCTGGATGAAGTCGTGCGCTTCCGCGCGCCCGGCGGCCGCCTCGATCTGCTCGTGCGTGGCGTCGGGCCGGCCGTAGGCGATGTTGTCGGCCACCGAGCGGTGCATCAGCGAGGTGTCTTGCGTGACCATGCCGATGTGGCTGCGCAGCGAGTCCTGCGTGACGTGCGCGATATCTTGTCCGTCGATCAGGATGCGGCCGCTTTCCAGGTCGTGAAAGCGCAGCAGCAGGTTCACCAGCGTCGACTTGCCCGCGCCCGAACGGCCGACCAGGCCGATCTTCTCGCCCGGCTTCACCGTCAGGTTCAGGTCGTCGATCACGCGGCGGCCTGCGTCGGCATAGCGGAAGCTCGCATGCTCGAAACGCACCTCGCCGCGCGGCACGTCGAGCACCGTGGCATTGGCCGCGTCGAGCACGGTGCGCGGGCGCGACAGCGTCTTCATGCCGTCCTGCACGGTGCCGATGTTTTCGAACAGGCTGGTCATTTCCCACATGATCCAGTGCGACATGCCCTGCAGCCGCAGCGCCATTGCCGTGGCCGCGGCCACCGCACCCACGCCGACCGTGCCGTGCGACCACAGCCACAGTGCCACACCCGCCATGCCGGCCGTTAGGCCCATGCTGAGCGTGTGGTTGACGATTTCGAAGGCGCTCACCAGGCGCATCTGGCCGTAGCCGGTCTTCATGAACTCGCGCATCGCGTCGCGCGCGAAGCCGGCCTCGCGCTGCGTGTGCGAGAACAGCTTGACGGTCGCGATGTTGGTGTAGGCATCGGTCACGCGGCCGGTCATCATCGCGCGGGCGTCGGCCTGCGCCTTGCCGACCTTGCCCAGGCGCGGCACGAAGTACACCAGCGAGCCGATGTACAGCGCCAGCCAGATGATGAAGGGCCACACCAGCTGCGCGTCGAGCACGCCCACCAGGATGATCATGGTGGCCACGTACACGCCCATGGCCACCAGCACGTCGGCCAGTACGAACACGGTGTCGCGCACCGCGAGCGCGGTCTGCATCACCTTGGCCGTGATGCGGCCGGCGAACTCGTCCTGGTAGAAGGCCATGCTCTGGCCCAGCATCAGCCGGTGAAAGTTCCAGCGCAGGCGCATCGGCAGGTTTACCGCGAGCGTCTGGTGCTTCACGATGGTCTGCAGCGCGACCACGCCGATGCTGATCACCAGGAACGCGGCCAGCCACATGAGCGTGGTGCCGCGGTCTGCCCACAGGCGCGCAGGCACCTGTGGGCCGAGCCAGTCGACGATGCGCCCGAGGATCGCGAACAGCGCCGCCTCGAAGATCGACATGACGGCGGTGAGCGCCGCCATCGCCGCGATCTTGCCGCGCACGCCGTGCGTGCAGGCCCAGAGAAAAGCAAGGAAGCCCTGCGGCGGCAAAGCGGGTTCGGCGGCGGGGTACGGATGGAGGAGTTTTTCGAAGAAGCGGAACAAGGACTGAGTCTCCCGGAGAGCTCAGGACTGTAGCCGCGCCTGCATGACCTTGCCCCGAAAAGGTGCGTTCGGTGGCGCATCCAGGCCCAGCCGCTCGCCCAGGAAGTCGATGAAAGTACGCAGCTTGGGCGACATGTACTGCCTGCTGGTGTACACCGCGAAGAGCGTGACGGGCGTGGCTTCGAACTCCGGCAGCAGCCGCACCAGCCGGCCCTGCGCGATGTCGTCGTCGATCAGCCACAGCGGCATGAAGGCGATGCCCATGTCCGCGTGCACCGCATGCAGCGTGAGCGTGGTGTCGTCGGAGCGCATGGCCGGCGCCAGCCGCAGCGGAAACATCCGCCCGCCCGGGCCCTTGAGCGCGAGGTTGTCCAGGTTCACGTAGCTCGGCACGATGGCGCCCAGCTTCGCGAGGTCGGCCGGCACTTCGGGTGCGCCGCCCATGCGCTTCAGGTAGGCCGGTGTGCCCGCCAGGAAGAAGGGCACGCGGCACAGCGGCCTGGCGATCAAGGCGGGCGAGGGTTCCTGCGTGGCGCGCAAGGCCAGGTCGTAGCCGTCGGCCGCAAGATCGACCTTGCGGTTTTCCAGGTGCATGTCGACCAGCACCTCCGGGTACTTTTCGCGATAGTCGGCCAGCACCCGCGCGAAACGCGGCGTGGCGCACCACACGGGCGCGCTCACCTTGAGCTGGCCGCGTGGCGTGTCGTGCGTCTGGCCGATGGCGGCTTCGGCCGCGTCGAGCAGGTCGAGTGCGCGGCGGCTCTGCTCGTACCAGGCGGTGCCAGCCTCGGTCAGGCTCAGGTGGCGGCTGGAGCGGTGCAGCAGCCGCGCACCGAGCGATTTCTCAAGCTGTGCCACGTGCTTGCTGGCCATTGGCGGCGACATGTTCAGCCGCTCGGCCGCAGCCACGAAACTGCCCGCCTCGACGACTTCGCGGAACACCCGCAGGCTGGTCATCCGGTCCATGAGAACACCCTTCAAGATTTCCTGTGAGGAACTGATTCGATGCATCGTAGCCTGTCGATTTCTCGGCAGGAAATGTCTACAGTCGATGCAACGCTTTCAAGGAGCATCGGCTTGACCCACGACAACACCACCGCGAACAACGCTTCGCGCCTGCCCACGTACTTCATCTCGCACGGCGGCGGCCCCTGGCCCTGGATGAAAAAGGAAATGGGCCCGACCTACGACCAGCTCGCCGCCTCGCTGGCCGACATGCCACGCCAGATCGGCCGCACGCCCAGCGCCATCCTCATGGTGTCGGCGCATTGGGAGGCACCTGCCTTCACGGTGCAGGGCAACCCCAAGCCGCCGATGATCTACGACTACGGTGGCTTCCCGGCCCACACCTACGAGGTGCACTACGACTCGCCCGGCTCGCCCGAACTCGCGCAGCGCGTGCAGTCGCTGATCGCTGCTGCCGGCCTGCCGGTGCAGATCGATCCCGAGCGCGGCTACGACCACGGCATGTTCGCGCCGATGGCCGCGATGTACCCGAAGGCCGACGTGCCGGTGGTGCAGCTGTCGCTTCGGCGCGGGCTCGACCCGGCCGAGCACCTGGCGCTGGGCCGCGCACTCGCACCGCTGCGCGACGAGAACGTGCTGATCGTCGGCAGCGGGCTGAGCTATCACAACCTGCGCAACTTCGGCCCGCAGGCGCATGGGGTGTCGAAGGCTTTCGACGACTGGCTCGATGAGGCGGTGGTGAAGAGCTCCGCTGGCGAGCGCAGCGCGCAATTGCTCGACTGGGATTCAGCCCCGGCGGCGCGCATGGCGCATCCGCGTGAAGAGCATCTGATTCCTTTGATGGTGGCCGTCGGCGCGGCCGAGGCGGAGGCTGGCGAGCGTGTGTATCACGAAGACGCCTTCATGGGCGGTCTGGTGGTGTCGAGCTTCCGCTTCGGCGCGTAGAGCTAACCGCGCCGCGCACCATCGGCATCGACCAGCCCCACGCGCGTCTGCCGCCCCCACGTACCGCGCCCCGTCAGGAAAGTCCACCACCCCCAGGCCGCACCCGTGTGGCGCAGGATCTGAAAGGTGAATGGCTCGATCAGCGCAGCCATGAAGGCCTGCGCCATGTTCGCCTCGCTGCTGTGGCCGATCCAGCGCCGGTACAGGTATACCGACCACAGGTGAAAGGCGAGGTCGAGCACGATCTTCGCGCCGATCACGCCGGCCACCGGCGCCAGCACACCGAAGTTACCGCGCACCAGATACATCAGCAGCAGCCCGAAGGCGGCCAGGCCGTAGAGCGGCTGCAGCGTGTCGATGGCTTTCACCGGCAGCATCGCGACGCCGAGCCAGCCGTAGCGCCGGTCACCAACCATCGCTCGATACCAGAACTGCGTCTGCAGGAAGCCACCGAACCAGCGGCGGCGCTGGCGCAGGAAGGCGCCGGTGCTGCTCGGGGCATCGGTGTGTGCCTGTGCGTCGCCCAGCACGCGCACTGTCCATGGCAGGCCGTTCGCCTGCGCATGGCGGTGCAGGCGGTGGATGAGTTCGTAGTCTTCCACCAGGCAGTCGGTGTCGAAGCCGCCCACGGCGCGCACCGCGTCGGTCCTGAAGCCGGCGAAGGCGCCGGAGATCAGCAGCAGGCCGTTGACGCGCATCCATGCATAGCGCGAGAGGAAGTTGCGGATGTACTCATAGGTCTGGAACCACTGGAAGCAGCGGCCGGCCAGCGAGCGGCTACACACCGGGGTGATGACGCCGGTGGCGGCGACGAGGTTCGGCTCTTCGGAGAAGGCTCGGCGGACGGCGCCGATGGCATGGCTGTCGAGCAGCGTGTCGCCATCGACCGTGAGCACGGTGTCGGTGTCGATGCACAGGACGGCCGCGTTCAGTGCCACTGCCTTGCCGCCGTGCGGCAGGCGCAGCCAGTAAAGAGAGGGGTGTGTTGCACTGGCAGCGCTCAGCGAACCAAGTTCGGGCGCGACGAGCCCGTAGTGCGTGGTCAGCAGCTCTGCCGTGCCATCGGTCGAACCGTCGTCCGCGATCACGATGCGGTCGGGTGCGTCGGTCTGGCCGAGCAGGGCAGATAGCGTCACGGGCAGCACGGCGGCCTCGTTGTGCGAGGCGACGATCACGCCCAGCGTGTTGCGCCTCACCGCGGCTGCAGGGGAAGGCGAGGGCCGGGGCCGCAATATCGGCAGCGTCATCCAGGCGACGAACAGCAGCAGCACGGTGTCGTACAGCACGTAGGCCACCCCCACCGACCAGGCCCCGACATTGCCGACCTTGAAGGCCATGGCGAAGAGCAGTGCCCACAGCACGAGCACGCCTCCATGAATGAGCCAGCTTCGCAGTGGCGTGCTGGGTGGAGACAGGCGCGGCGATGCGGCCACGAAGGCGCTTTGGAGAGGATCGTTCAAGGGAAGGTGCCCGGGCGGCTGTCGGTCGGTGGTTCGTTGTCGATACGCAAAAACTCGGCCTGCGGTTTCGAAAGTCCCAAGGCAAAGCCGGGACAATCGCACGCGTCATCGACTGAGTCGCCCCACGCCCGAAAATTCCCCGCATGCTCGCACAAACCCGCTACACCCGAACCGCGATCGCGCTGCACTGGCTGATAGCCGTGCTCATGGCCGTCAACATCGCCCTGATCCTGCTGGTCGACTACTACCCCGACGACTGGGTGCGCCCGGCCGTCGATACCCACAAGTCGATCGGCATCACGGTGCTGGGCCTGGTGATTTTGCGGCTCCTGTGGCGCGCCACGCACAAGCCGCCGGCCATGCCGGGCTCGTACGGTGCGCTCGAACGGTTCGCGGCGCATGCGGCCCACGGCACCTTGTATCTGCTGATGATCCTGTTGCCGCTGTCGGGCTGGATGCACGACTCGGCCTGGAAAGACGCCGCCACCCACCCGATGCAGCTCTTCGGCCTGTTCGAATGGCCGCGCATCGGCTGGATCATGGCCATCGAGCCCACCATGAAGGAAACCTGGCACACCGTGCTGGGCGGCGTGCATGTCTGGGCGGGCTATGTGCTTTACGTGCTCTTCGCGCTGCACGTGCTGGGCGCGCTCAAGCACCAGTTTTTCGACGGCGAGGCCGAACTCCAGCGGATGCTGCCATGACCACACAAGAAGAAACCGAGGCCCGCGAGGCCATCGCCCGCATCGACGCGCTGTCGACCCACTACGACCCGGTGCACGAGGGCGTGCGCGTGCGCTGGCGCCGCTTCGGTACCGACACCGCCCGGCCCCCGCTGGTGCTGCTGCACGGCGGCCATGGCAGCTGGATGCACTGGCTGCGCAACGCCGAGGCGCTGTCGGCCGACCGCACGCTGTGGCTGCCCGATATGCCGGGTTTCAACGAATCCGATGCGCCACCCCGCGTGGCGCCGGGCGAAGACTCGCTGCCACCGCTGCTTGATGCGCTCGGCGGCACGCTCGATCAGCTCATCGGCGCGGGCACGCCCATCGACCTCGGCGGCTTCTCCTTCGGCGGCTTGACGGCTGCACGGTTCGCCGTGCGGCGCGGAGCCATCCGCCGCTTCGCGCTCGTGGGCAGCGGCGGCCATGGCACGCTGCGGCGCATGACGGCTCAGATGATCAACTGGCGCGCCGCCCCGGACCGGGAGGCGGAACGCGCCGCATTGCTGAACAACCTGGCCGCGCTGATGCTGCACGACCCGGCAGCCATCGACGCGTTGGCCTTCGAGATCCATGACATCTCGTGCCATGGCACGCGCTTTCGCAGCAAGGAGGTGTCGCAGTCGGGCGGGCTGCAGCAGGCGCTCGGTACGCTGGGCGTGCCTACGCTGCTGCTGTGGGGCGAGTACGACGTCACCGCCGACCCGCGCCCGCTGGTGGCGCGGCTGGTGGCCGAAGGCCCGGGGCGCGAAGGCGTGGTGATCGACGGCGCCGGGCACTGGGCGCAGTACGAGCGCGCCGACGAAGTCAATGCGCGGCTGCTGGAGTTCTTTCGCTGAACCCTATTGCTGCTGCTTCACCAGCCCCAGCTTGCGGATGATGTCGCCCCACTGCTCGTAGGTCGCGCGCGTCAGCGCGGCCAGCTCCGCGGGGCTCGACGACTCGGCCTCGTACGCGCCCTGGCGGAAGAAGTCGCGCGTGGCCGGCATCGCCAGCACCTGCGCCAGCGCGGCATGCAGCTTCTCGACCACCGGCGCCGGCATGCGCGCCGGTCCGTAGAAGCCCAGCCAGCTCGGCATGTCCACGCCGCTCACGCCCTGTTCGCCCATGGTGGGCACGTCGGGCAGCATCGGGCTGCGCTTGGGCGCCGCTACGGCCAGCATGCGCACCTTGCCGGTGGCCGTGTTCTGTATGGCGTTGGGCGCGGCATCGAAGTAGTACTGCACGCGGCCTGCGAGAAAGTCTTTTGCGGCGTCGGCGCCGCCCTTGTAGGGCACGTGCACCACGTCCAGTCCGGCTTGCCGCGCGAAGGCCTCGCCGTAGATATGCGACGAGGTGCCGGTGCCGAAGGAGGCGTAGCTCATCTTCCCCGGGTTGGCCTTGATGTACGCCACCAGTTCCTGCACCGTGCGCGCCGGCACGCTCGCATGCACGGTCAGCACCAGCGGCCCGCGCGCGCCTAGCGAGATCGGTGTCAGGTCCTTGAACGGGTCGTAGCGCACCTGCGCCAGCGTCTGCGGGTTCTGCGCCACGACGGAGGAGGGCGCGTACATGAAGGTGTAGCCGTCGGGCGCGGCGCGGATCACCTCTTCAGTCGCAAGGATGAAGCTCGCGCCGGGCCGGTTCTCGACGATCACCGGCGTCTGCAGCACCTCGCCGAGCTTGTTGGCGACGAAGCGTGCCTGCGAGTCCGACGCGCCACCTGCCGCCAGGCCCAGCACGATGCGAATGGTGCGGTCCTTGTCCGGAAAAGGTGCGGCGGCATGGGCTGCCAGCAGCGGCATGGCCGCGCCGAGCGCAAGCCAGGCGGCAAAGCGGCGGCGATCAAGAAGGGAGCGCATGCCGCTCATTGCTTGGCCAACCCGACCTGCTGCACCATCGCACCCCAGCTGTCGTAGGTCGAACGCGTGATGCCGGCAAATTCCTCCGGCGTGGTGCCCCCCGCCTCGTAGCCGCCGCTGCGATAGAACTCGCGCACATGGGGCATCGCCAGCACCTTCGCGAGCGCCGTGTTGAGCTTTTCGACCACCGGCGCCGGCATGCGCGCCGGCCCGTAGAAGCCCAGCCAGCTCGGCAGGTCGAGGCCCGCGTAGCCTTGCTCGGCGAATGTGGGTACGTCGGGCAGCGCGGCAATGCGCGCGTTGGCGGCCACCGCGAGGATCTTCACCTTGCCCGTGGCCGAGGTGATGATGGCCGACGAGGCCGAGTCGAACATGTACTGCACGCGCCCGCCGATCAGGTCTTTCGCCGCGTCGGAGCCGCCCTTGTACGGGATGTGCACCGCGTCGATGCCGGTCTTCTTCACGAAAGCCTCGCCGTAGATGTGCGACGAGGTGCCCGCGCCGAACGAGGCATAGCTCACCTTGCCGGGGTGCGCCTTCACGTAGGCCACCAGTTCCTTCACGTTGTTCACCGGCACGCTGGTGCTCAGCGACAGCACCAGCGGCCCGCGCCCGCCCATCGAGATGGCGGTGAAGTCCTTGAACGGGTCGTAGGGCACCTGGGCGAATGTGTGCGGGTTCTGCGCCATGGTGGACGAGGGCGCGTACAGCAGCGTATAGCCGTCGGGCAGGGCGCGCGACACCTCGTTGGCCGCCAGCATGGTGCTGGCGCCGGGCTTGTTGTCGACGATCACGCTGGTGCCCAGCACCTCGCCGAGCTTCTGCGCCACGATGCGCGCCTGCGCGTCCGTGCCGCCGCCGGCGGTGAAGCCCACGACGATGCGAATGGGCTTGCCGCGCGCCGGAAAGTCCTGTGCCACGGCCAGTGATGCAAGGCCCAGGAAGGCTGCGGCGCCGAGGGCCGAGCCGAAGGCACGGCGGGTGCCGTGAAGTTTCTTCATCGATGTCTCCGTTGGATTTCTCTTTCTATATTGATCTTGAAAACCATAAAAATCCATATTTACTAGGGAATACCCCAGATATTTGGCTTTTGAGTTTGACAAAATGGAAAGTGAAATCAAAATACGACGAAACAAGCCAAGCCGAGAACGCATTCATGAAAACTGTCGTCCGTACCGACGAGCGCATCCTGTCCTCCGACATCTTCGACCGCGACAGCCGCGTCAAGCGGCCTGACCACGGCAGCTGGGCCGAGCCCGGCAAGAGCATCCCGGTCTATCACCGCTGCGGCGTGCTGGTGGTGGGCGGCGGCCCGTCGGGCACGGCGGCCGCAGCAGCAGCGGCCCGCGCGGGCGCCGATGTGGCGCTGCTGGAGCGCTACAACCACCTGGGAGGCCTGTCGACCGGCGGTCTCGTCATCTGGATCGACCGCATGACCGACTGGGAAGGCAAGCTGGTGATCCGCGGCTTCGCCGAAGAGCTGTTCGACCGACTGCCGGCCGACGCCATCGCCGGCCCCTCGCCTGCAGACTGGGGCTCGCAGGACACGGCCAAGGCCGCGCACTGGTCGCAGCGCACTGCCGCCTATCACGGCGTCGTCACCTGGTCGCCCACCATCGACCCCGAGCGGCTGAAGCTGCTCTCGCAAGAGATCGTGCTGGAGCGCAAGGTCAAGCTCATCTACCACTCGTGGGCCGCCATTCCCATCGTGCAGGACGGCACCGTCAAGGGCGTGGTGTTCGAGAGCAAGGAAGGCCGCATGGCCATCATGGCCGACGTGGTGGTCGACGCCACCGGCGACGGCGACCTGTTCGCCCGGGCCGGCGCCGACTACGTGAACGACATCGAAGAGGCCGACGTGCACCACTGCATGAACACCTCGTGGCTCTTCGGCGGCGTGGACATGAACCGCTGGATCGAGTTCAAGGCCGGCCAGCCCGAGGCCTTCACCGCCTTCATGGCGGGCGGCCGCGAGCAATGCGGCCTGTTCGAGCGGCCTTTCGTCTCGTGGCGCAACGACGTTGCCCTCTTCATGGGGCCGCGCCAGTCGGGCTACTCGGCGCTCGACGTGGACGACCTCACTGCCGTGGAAGTGCGCTCGCACCGCGCCATGGCCGCGCACCTGGACTACTTTCGCGCCCATGCACCGGGCTTCGAGAACGCCTACCTGATGCTGAGCGCGCCGCAGATCGGCGTGCGCCATGCGCGTCGCCTGAGCGGCGTGGGCTCGGTGCTGCGCAGCCAGTGGCCCGACGGTGTGCCGCTGGCCGACGAGATCGGCGTGTCGCCCGCGGTGTCGCCCAAATTTCCGAACATCTCCATTCCCTACGGCGCGTTGGTGCCGCAGAAGCTCGACGGCCTGCTGGCCTGCGGGCGCCACATCTCGTGCGACCGCAACTCGCACGGCTTCATGCGCGAGATTCCCCAGTGCTGGATCACCGGCCAGGCCGCGGGCGTGGCTGCGGCGCTGGCATCGCGCGGCGGCATCGCGCCGCGCTTCATCGACGTGGGGGCGTTGCAGTCCGAACTGCTGGCCCAGGGCGTGTACCTGCGAGCCGGGGCACCCGGAATTGGGCAGGGCGCGGCGTCGCCTGCAACGGCCGAAGCCGGCGCCTGAGCCATTGACCATGACCCCGGACGCCCTCTCTTCGCGAGCCTCTACATTGGAGAGTCCTGAGAAGAGTCTTGCAAAGGGTCCCTCCATGTCCACTGAAAAAAACGACACCTCCTTTTCCGCAGCCGAGCCGGCCGAACCGGTGGAGGTGCGCGGCGAGCGCTCCGACACCGTGAGCGCGCTGGAGCGCGGCATCTCGGTGCTGCGCTGCTTCAGCGAAGAACGCCCGGTGCTGGGTCATGCAGACATTGCGCGCATCACCGGTATTCCGCGCCCCACCGTCAACCGGCTGGTCGCCACGCTGCTCTCGCTGGGCATGCTCAAGCCCGCGCAGGCGGCCGACCGCTTCATGCTCGGGCCGGGCGTGGTGTCGCTGTCGCGCGTGTTCCTCGGCAGCCTCGACGTGCGCGCCGCAGCCCGGCCCAGCATGCAGGCGATGGCGGAGGAGGTGGGTGCCTCGGTCTACCTTGCGATCCGCGACGGCATGGAGATGGTGCTCATCGAAGCCTGCCGCCCGCGCTCGTCGATGCTCTCGGCGCGGCTCGACGTGGGCTCGCGCGCGCCGCTGGCCAACTCGGCGCTCGGCCGCTCGTACCTTTCAGCATTGCCCGAGGTGCAGCGCAACCAGCTGATCGATTCGATGCGCCTGCTGCGTGGCCCTGAGTGGGACAGCATCGCGCCGAACATGAATCGCGCCATCGGCGAATCGAAGCGGCTGGGCTATTGCCTGTCGCTCGGCGAATTCCACCGCGAGATCAACTCCGTGTCGGTGCCCCTCATCGGGCCTGACGGCGAAGTGATGGCGCTCAACGGCGGCGGCGCTGCCTTCGTCTTCACCGAGGAGCGCCTGCGCAACGAACTCGCACCGCGCCTGCACGACATCGCGCTGAGCATTGCGCGCGACATCGGCGGCCACGTGCCCACACCCTCGCCGGGCTAGCAGGCCCGGCCGGGGTTCACCCCCCACGACACAGAAGAACGGAGACACAGGCCATGCACCTGAGCGATGAAGAAAAAGCCATGTACGACGGGCGCGACGGCCCGGCCGTGCAGAAGGCGATGGACCTGCTGATGCGCTACGGCGAGGCATTGGGCGCCGAGCGGCTGGTCGAGACGCGCAACGTCTGCGCCACCATCACATCGACCACGCCCTTCCAGCGCGACTTCGCGCTCGCCAAGGGCGGCGGCATGGATGCGGTGTTCTCCGAGTTCAGCCTCGACAGCCAGGAAACGGTCGAGATCCCGAAGTTCAAGGTCTTCACCAGCCACCTGCAGCTGGGCTTCGACCCCGGCCAGCCCGAGCGCATGGGCGTGAGCGAGGAGATCGTCCAGTTCTACAACAGGAGCGAGCGGCACGCTGCCGGCTTGGGCGCGCAGATCATGAACACCTGCACGCCTTACCAGGTCGGCAATATCCCGACGCGCGGCGAGCACTGCGCGTGGATGGAGTCGTCGGCGGTCGTGTATTGCAATTCGGTGCTGGGCGCGCGCACCAACACCGAAGGCCGCGAGAGCACGGGTGCCGCCATGCTCACCGGCCGCATTCCGTATTGGGGCTACCACCTCGACGAGAACCGCCGCGCCACGCACGTGGTCGAGCTAGACATCGAGGTCGAGTCTGTGCAGGACTGGGGCCTGCTCGGCTACTACATCGGCGAGCACGTGCAGGAGCGCGTGCCGGTGGTGCACAGCAGGCGCGGCATTGGCCGCGTACCCAACCTGCCGCGGCTCAAGCACTTCGGCGCCGCGGCATCTTCATCGGGTGGCGTGGAGATGTATCACATTGCCGGCATCACGCCCGAGGCGCTCACGCTCGAGCAGGCGCTCGGCGGCCGTGCGCCGGTCGAGGTGCTGCGCTACGGCGAGGCCGAGCGCCGCGCCACCTACGAGAAGATCAACGTCACGGGCAAGGACTCGGAAATCCAGTACGTGATGCTGGGCTGCCCGCACTACACCATCGAGCAGATCTGGGAGGCCGCGCAGCTCATCGAGGGCCGCAAGGTGCATCCGAGCTGCGAGCTGTGGATCTTCACGCCGCGCGCCATCAAGTCACTGGCCGATCGCAACGGATACACGAAGATCATCGAGGACGCGGGCGGAATCATCATGAGCGACAGCTGCTCCGCCATGAGCCGCGCCGTGCCCAAGGGCACGAAGACGGTGGCGCTCGATTCGGCCAAGCAGGCCCACTACCTGCCCGCCATCCTCGGCGTGCAGGCCTGGTTCGGCAGCACGGCCGAATGCATCGATGCCGCCTGCACCGGCCGCTGGAACGGAGGCTACGCATGAGCGACGCAGTCATCACGGAGAAAACCATCGTCATCCGTGGCCGCAAGGTGGTGGGCGGCGTAGCCGAGGGCGAGGCCCTGGTCACGCGCGACCGCATCTCGGGCTGGGGCGGCATCGATCCGCGCACCGGCACCGTCATCGAGACGCGGCACGAACTGCGCGGCCAGAGCTTCGCGGGCAAGGTGCTGGTGTTTCCGGGAGCCAAGGGCTCGTCGGGCTGGTCGGCGATGTTCCACATGACGCGGCTCATGAACTCGGCGCCGGCAGCATTCCTCTTCAACGAGATGACGACCAAGATGGCGCTGGGCGCCGTGGTCACGCACTCGCCCTCGATGACCGACTTCGAGCGCGACCCGCTCGAGTGCATCGCAACCGGCGATTGGGTGCGCGTGGACGCCGACCGCGGCGTGATCGAGATCACCAAGAAGAACAACGCATCCGGAGATCGCTCATGACCCGCCCCCTGCGCAGCAACTTCCCGCGCGGCTCCTACCTGTGGTCGGTGCGCAATGCGCACTGGCGCGCGCTCGGCATTCCGGAAGAGGATTGCGAGAAGCCCAAGATCGCCGTCGTCAACAGTTCGTCGGAGCTGGCCGCCTGCTTCAGCCATCTCGACCGCGTGGCGGGGGAGATAAAGGCCGCGATCCGCGCCGCGGGCGGCATTCCTTTCGAGATCCGCACGGCAGCGCCCAGCGACTTCATCACCGGCGCCGGCGCGCGCGGCGCCTACATGCTTGGCGCACGCGATCTGGTCACCAACGACATCGAGGTGGCAGTCGAAGGCGCACAGCTCGACGGCATGGTGTGCCTCACCTCCTGCGACAAGACGGTGCCGGGCCAGCTCATGGCTGCCGCTCGGCTCAACATTCCGACGCTGCTGGTGCCCTGCGGCTACCAGCCCAGCGGCGAGTACCGCGGCAGGCACATGGACATCGAGGAGGTGTTCATCGGCGCGATGCATGCCGTCACGGGGAACCTGCCTGTGGAAGAACTTGTAGGCATGAGCCGGGAGGCGATCCGCGGGCCTGGCGTGTGTTCGGGCCTGGGCACCGCGAACTCGATGCACATCGTCTGCGAAGCGCTCGGCATGGCCTTGCCCGGCAGCGCGCCGGTGGCCGCGCTGAGCGAGAAGATGATGGCCGACGTGCGCGCCGCGGGCACGCGCATCGTGCAGATGGTGTGGAACGACCTGAAGCCGCGCGACATCCTCTCGCCCGGCGCTTTCGTCAACGCGGTGCGCGCGGTGCTTTCCGTCGGCGGCTCGCTCAACACCGCCAAGCACCTGCAGGCGATAGCGACCGAGGGGGAGTGCGGCGTCGACGTGTACGGCCTCTTCGAAAGCCTCGGCCCCACGACACCGGTGCTGGCCGGCGTGCGGCCCATCGGCGAGCATTCCATCGAAGCCTTCGAGGCAGCGGGCGGTTGCCGCGCGCTGATGAAGCAGCTCGAACCCTTGCTCGACACCAGTGCGCTGACGGTCACCGGTGGCACGGTGGCAGAGAACCTGCGCAACGCCGAAGTGGCCGACGCCGAAGTGATCCGCTCCATCGACCGCCCGGTCGCACCGCTGCCGGCCATCGTGCTGCTGCGCGGCAACCTCGCGCCCGAATCGGGCCTCATCAAGACCGGCATCGCAGAGCGCAAGGTGCGGCGCTTCACCGGGCCGGCCGTGTGCTTCTGGACATCTGACGCAGCCATCGCCGCGCTGAAGAAGGGCGAGATCGTGCCCGGCCAGGTGGTCGTGATGCGCGGCGCCGGCGCCTGCGGCGGTCCGGCCATGGGTGGCGGGGCATCGCGCGTGGTCTTCGCTGTCGATGGCGCGGGCCTCGGCGACCAGGTCGCACTGCTCACCGACGGGCATCTCTCGGGCCTCGTCTGCAAGGGGCTCGTGGTGGCCGAGGTGTCGCCCGAAGCCGCGCTGGGCGGCCCGCTCGGGCTGGTGCGCGACGGCGACGTGATCACCATCGACCTCGACGCGCGCCGCCTCGACATCGCGCTGACCGACGCCGAACTCCAGGCCCGTCGCGCCGACTGGCAGGCGCCGCCGCCGGCCTTCGACACCGGCTGGCTGCAGCAGTACCGGCGCAACGTGAGTCCGCTCTCCAAGGGCGCAGTGCTCGTGCGCACCGAACGCCCCGAGCCCTCGAGCTAGACCTTTTTCATCCCCGGCCTTCGCCAACCGGTGCGAACCCCCGTTCGCACCCGGTGGCGCAGCCCTGCGCGCGATTCCAGAGTTTTTCAACCGAAGAGAAGAAGCAGGAGACAAAAAACCATGAAGAGATTTTTGATGTGGTCGGCGCTGGGGCTGGCAAGCAGCGGCGCGGCGCATGCGCAATCCAGCGTCACCGTGTTCGGCGTGGTGGACCTCGGCATCCAGTACACGAGCGGCGCCGGCAGCGGCTCGGTCAAGGCGCTGTCGAACGGCGGGCTCTCGACCAGCCGGCTCGGATTTCGCGGCACCGAAGACCTGGGCGGCGGACTGCGCGCGGGCTTCTGGCTCGAAGGCAGCCTGAACCCCGACAACGGCACCGGCCGGCCGAGCAACAGCAACAACCAGACGAGCGGCGCGGGCGCGGCAGGGCCCATAACCTTCGACCGCATGTCCTTCGTGAGCCTCTCGTCGGACACGCTGGGCGAAGTGCGGCTGGGCCACGACTTCATTCCCACGCACTACAACAGCATCTACTTCGACCCCTTCAACGCCAACGGCGTGGCGCGCGCGGGCAACCTCACCTTCGCGGGCGCGGGCACCGGGCCGCTGCCCACGGCCATCACCGGCAGCAACACGGTGAGCTACTGGCTGCCGCCCAACATCGGCGGCTTCTACGGCATGGCGATGGTCGGCACCGGCGAGAACGACTCGACTGTCGCGAACCGCGACGACGGCAACTTCGCCGGCGCGCGCTTCGGCTTCGCCTCGGGCGCATTCGACATCGCGGCGGCCGTCACGCGCTCGCACTTCGACGCCACCACCACCATCGGCAACTACACGCACGCCAACATCGGCGGCTCGTGGGATGCGGGCTTCGCGAAGTTCTTTGCGCTCTACAACAAGGTGACGGTGAAGCTCGCGGGCGGCACGGTGCGCAAGAACACCACCGAGATCGGTGCGCACATCCCGGCTTTCGAGGTCGGCCGCATCCGCATCAGCTATGCCTACCTCGACGACCGCAGCGACGAGAGCCTGCGCAACGCCAACGGCATGCCGCGCAACCGCGACGACGCGCGGCAGTTCGGCATCGGCTACGTGCACAACCTCTCCAAGCGCACCGCGCTCTACGGCACCTATGCGCGGCTGATGAACAGCGGACAGGCGCGCTATGTGGTCAGCGGCGGCGTTGCACCGGGCGCAGGGCAGCGCTCGTCGGGGTGGGAATTCGGTGTGCGGCATCTCTTCTGAACCAAGGAGCCTTTCATGCGACGCAGAACCCTGACCATGGCGATGCTCCCGGCTCTTGCGGCCGCGATGCTGCCCGGCGCGGCGGCCTGGAGCGCCGATGCATATCCGAACAAGCCGCTGCGGCTGATCGTGGGCTTCGCGCCCGGCGGCGGCGCCGATGTGCTCACGCGAATCATCGCGGAGGGGCTGTCGAAGCAGCTCGGCCAGCAGGTGATCGTGGAGAACCGGCCCGGCGCCGACGGCGTGCTTGCGGCGCAGGCCACCTCGTCGGCCAGGCCTGATGGCTACACGCTGCTGATGGGCACCAACACTGCGATGGTGGCGGCGCCAACGCTGCGGCCGACGCCGCCCTACGACCCGTTCAAGGCCTTCACGCCGATCAGCTCGGCCGGGCAGTTCTCGATGTTCCTCGTGGTGCCGACGAGCCTGCCGGTGAAGAGCGTGAACGAACTGCTGGCAATGGTCTCGGCCAAGCCGGGCGCCTACAACTCGGCATCGAGCAACAGCGCTTCGGAGCTTGCGATGCTGCAGCTGCTGGGCGACCGCAAGGTGGTCAACGCGCGCTACAAGGGCGACATGCAGGCCATGACCGACCTGTTGGGCGGGCAGATCCAGATGATGTTCACCACCGGCACGCTGGCGCCGGGCTTCGTGAAGGAAGGGCGCATCCGCGCGCTGGTAACGCTGCTGCCGCAGCGCAGCGGCCTGCTGCCCGACGTGCCGACCGGCGGCGAGCTGGGGCTGGGCAAGCTCACCATCACGCCGTGGGCCGGCTTCTTCGGGCCGCCGGGGCTGCCGCAGGCGATTACCGACAAGCTCTCGCTGGAGCTGCAGAACACGCTCAAGCGGCCCGACGTGCATGCCCAACTGGTGCAGCAGGGCTTCGAGGGCTACGGCATGAGCCCCGCGAAGTTCGCCGAGTTCTTCCGCACGCAGTACGACGCCTTCGGCGCCACCGTGCGGGAGCACAACGTCAAGTTCGAATAGCGGCGGCCTCGCGGCGCCAGAAGGCTGCATCGGGGAAGGTGCCCGCGCCGGCCGCGGCGTTGTCCGCCATGTGCTCGCCGCGGCTGGTGCCGGGAATCGTGCAGGTCACGGCCGGGTGGCTCAGCACGAACTTCAGCAGCACCTGCGCCCAGCTCGTGCAGCCGATCTCGCCGGCCCACGCGGGCAGCGGCTTGTCGCGCAGACGGCGCAGCAGGCCACCGCCACCGAAGGGCATGTTGACGATCACCGCCACGCCGCGCTCGGCCGCCAGCGGCAGCAGGCGCTGCTCGGCCTCGCGCGCGTCGAGCGAATAGTTGATCTGCAGAAAGTCGAGCTTCTCGGCGCGCAGCACGGCCTCGACCTCGTCGTAGGCCGAGGCCGTGTAGTGCGTGATGCCGATGTAGCGCACGCGGCCTTTCTCCTTCCAGCCGCGCAATGTGGCGAGGTGCGTGCGCCAGTCGACGAGGTTGTGCACCTGCATCAGGTCCATGCGCTGCGTACGCAGCCGCGCGAACGATTGCTCCATCTGCGCAATGCCGGCCTCGCGGCCCGAGGTCCAGACCTTGGTGGCAAGAAAGGCTTTGTCGCGCTGCTTCGCTGCGGCCAGCAGTTCGCCGGTGGTTTCCTCGGAGCGGCCGTACATCGGCGAGCTGTCGATCACCGTGCCGCCGGCCGCGAACAGGGCGTCGAGCACGCCGGGAAGGCGCTTGTATTCCTCGCTGCCGGGGCGCTGGTCGAAGCCGATCCAGGTGCCGCAGCCGATCACGGGCAGGGCTTCCTGGGTGGAGGGGATGGGGCGGGTGTTCATGGCGGACTTGCTCTGCGGTTGTGCGGAGGCGGGGAGCGCGGCGCTTGCGCACAGCGCGGCGCCCAGGCGCAGCAGTTCGGCGCGGGTGAGAGGGAAATCCTTCGAGGGCGGCATCGGCGGCCAGTATCCGACGATGGGGCAAAAAGAGAAAAGCAGCTTTCTTGTTGTGGGTCATGAAATACTGTATAAAAATACAGTTAACAGTCTTCACCATGGGCCTTCCTTTCCTCGACTCCTTTTCCGCTGCCGCAGGCCGTGGCGTCTGGCATGCCGACGAACTCGGCCTGGCCGACGCGCAGGTCGTCGCCACCGGCCACACTGCGCTCGACGCGCAGTTGCCGGGTGGCGGCTGGCCGGTCGGCGCGATGACGGAGCTGCTGCAGGCCGCGCCCGAGGCTCATGTCTGGCGGCTGCTGCTGCCCGCGCTGGCGCAGGCGGTGCAGGCGCGGGGCGGGCCGGTGGTGCTGGTCGGCGCGCCTTATGAGCCTTGCGGGCCGTCGCTCGCGGCGCAGGGGCTGCCGGTGGAGGCCCTCATGTGGATCAGGAGCGAGGCCCCGGCCGCCCGGCTGTGGGCCTGCGAGCAGGCACTGCGCTGCGCGGACATCGCCGCCGTCGTGGCCTGGCTGCCGCAGGCGCGGGTGGGTGAGCTGCGGCGGCTGCAGCTGGCGGCTGCGCAGCACGAGGTGCTGCTGTTCGTGTGCCGGCCCGAATCGGTCGCGCTGTCGGCCTCGCCGGCGCGGCTGCGCATTCGTGCCGGGCGCTGCGAAGCGGATGCGTCGCAGATCGAGCTGCACATCCTCAAGCGTCGTGGCCCGCCGCTGGCCGCGCCGGTGATGCTCCCGGCGCGCAACGAACGCATGACCGCATTGCTGGCCGCCGCCCGGCTGCGGCGCAAGCTGCGTCTGCAGCAACTGGGCACGGTGCCGGCCGGCGAGTCGGCAACCTCGGCGACCGTGGTGCGCATCGACGCGTGGAAAGGAGGCCCGGATGCACTGGATCGCCTTGCGGTGGTCGCTTGACGCCGACACGCCCGATGCTCCTGTCTTGCCCACGCCCGAAGCGCTGGGCTGGTGGGCGCTGCAGTACACGCCCCACGTGGCTTGGCAAGACGAGGCACTGATGCTCGAAGTCTCCGCCTGCGAGCGCCTGTGGGGCGGGCGGTTGCAGCTGATGCGCCAGTTGCTTGCCGACAACCCCGCGCCCGACGTTCGCATGCAGGGTGCGCAGGGCGCCACGAGCCTGATCGCGCTGGCCCGGCTGCGCCTGTTCGTGCGACAGGAAAAGCGGCCGCAGGAGGTGCCGGCCGGGCTGCCTCTCGACACTCTGAGCGCCGCGCGCGAACACCTCGACCTGCTTGCGCGCCTGGGTTGCCGCACTTGGGGCGAGGTGGCGGCGCTTCCGCGCGGCGGCCTCACGCGGCGCTTCGGCGCAGGGCTGCGCGAGGCGCTCGACGCCGCATGGGGCCTGCGCCCCGAAAGCCATGCCTGGCTCACGCTGCCCGACGTGTTCGAGCAGAAGCTGGAGCTGCCCGCGCTGGCCGAGACCGCGCCCGAACTCATGTGGTCGGCCAACCGGCTGCTGTCGGCCCTGCAGATCTGGCTGCGTGCCCGCCAGCGTGGTGCGCGCGCGCTCGAACTGGAGTGGACGCTCGATCTCAAGCGCTTCAATGGCGTGAACCTGCCGCCGCACCAGCAGGTCACCGTGCGCACGGCCGAGCCCACGCAGGACATGGCGCACCTGCGCCGCCTGCTGTCCGAAAAACTGGCCCTCACCACGCTGGCCGCGCCCGCGAGCTGGCTCAGGCTGCACACGCTCGAAACCGATCCGTGGGCTGGCGCCAGTACCAGCTTTCTGCCGGAAGACAACCGCAAGGGCGACAGGCTGCACGAGATGGTCGAGCGGCTCAGCGTGCGGCTCGGAGCGCAGCAGGTGGTGGTGCCGTCGGCGCAGGCCGACCACCGGCCCGAGCGCAAGCAGGCATGGCGGCCCGCGCTGCAGAAAGAAAAGGAAAAGGCGCCCGGTGACAAGGTCCGCAAGGAAGCAAAGGCCGCCAGGGCCGCGGCGTCGCAGCCCGATGCCATCTACCCGCCGTGGCTGCTGCCCGAGCCGCTGCTGCTCGAAATGGACGGCGAGCGCCCGTGCTACCGCGGCCCGCTGAGCAGGCTGATCGGGCCGCAGCGTGTCGAGACGGGCTGGTGGGGCGACAAGGAAGACGGCGGCCAGCCCGCGATGCGCGACTACTACGTCGCGGAAAGTCCCGAGGCCGGGCTGGTGTGGATCTTTCGCGAGCGGCCCGCCGCGCGCTTTTCTTCCGGCGAGGTGCGCTGGTATCTGCAGGGCTTCTATGCCTGACCTGAGCGGCAAGCAACTGCGCGGGCGCAACTCGGCCAAGGTGCATGCGCTGCCGTTGCCGCTGCGCAAAAAAACCGCGCCGACGCTGCCGGACTATGCCGAGCTGCATTGCCTGACCAACTTCAGCTTCCAGCGGGGCGCTTCGACGCCGGAGCAGATGGTGGAGCGGGCCTACCAGCTCGGCTATATCGCGCTCGCCATTACCGACGAATGCTCGGTGGCGGGCATCGTGCGGGCCCATGTGGCCCTGCGCGACCTTCCGGCGAAGCTGGCCGAGCATGAGCGCGAGCATCCCGACGAGCCGGAGATCCCGCGTAACTCCGCTTTCCGCCTGCTGTTCGGCAGCGAGTTCCAGTTCGAGCGCTTCAAGCTCGTGGTGATCGCAAACGACACCGAGGGCTGGGGCAACCTGTGCGAGTTCATCACCGCCGCGCGCAACACCGAACTGCCCAAGGGCGAGTACCGCGTGAGCTGGGAAGACAGCGACGTGGCTTCGCTGCAGCACTGCCAGGTTCTTTTCGTGCCGCAGCGCAACCCCGGCGGTGCGATGAATGTTGCGACGCTGCACGAAGACCTGATGGCCGCCAAGGCGCTGTACGGCGAAAACCTCTGGCTGGCCGTGGAGCTGTTCAACGAACTCGACGATGACCTCTGGTTCGTCACGCTGATGCAGGCGGGCGAGGAAACAGGCGTGCCGCTCGTGGCCGCCGGTGACGTGCGCATGGACGTGCGCTCGCAGAAGCCATTGCACGACGTGCTGACGGCGGTGCGCGAAGGCAAGACGGTGGCCGAATGCGGCTTTGCGCTGCAGTCGAATGCCGAGCGGCATCTGCGGCCGCGCATGCGGCTGGCGGAACTTTATTTTCAGGAGATGCTGACGAACACGCTTTTGGTGGCCGGGCGGTGCAGGTTCGACCCTGAAGTGATCCGCGAGAACTACAAGTACCCGCTTGAGAGCGTGGGAAACCACGAGACGCCGGCGCAGACGCTGGTGCGCAAGACGTGGGAAGGGGCACTCGAAAGGTATCCGCTTGAAAGGTATGCCTCGGGTATTCCGGAGAGCGTTTGCCGGCAGGTCCGCAAGGAGCTCGATCTCATCATCGACCTCGAATACGAGATGTTCTTTCTCACGGTGGAAAACATTGTCGGCTTCGCAAAATCGCAGAAGATCCTTTGCCAAGGGCGTGGGTCATCCGCGAACTCGGCGGTGTGCTACTGCCTTGGCATCACAGCTATCGACCCAGATAAGGGCACGCTCCTGTTCGAGCGCTTCCTGAGCCGCGAACGCCGCGAGCCACCCGACATCGACGTCGACTTCGAGCACCAGCGGCGCGAAGAAGTCATCCAGTACATCTACGAAAAATATGGCCGCGACCGTGCCGCCATCGCCGCCGTCGTCATCTGCTATCGCGCACGCAGCGCGTTGCGCGACGTGGGCAAGGCCATCGGCATCGACGAGCGGCTGATCGACGAGTTCGCGAAAGACCACTACTGGTTCGACGAGACAGTGCTCGGCGAGCAACTGCGCCAGGCTTCGGCGCGCGTCGGTGTCCAGGAGGACGAACTCAAGCTGATGCACTGGATCGAGATGACGCAGCGGCTCAAGGGCTTTCCGCGCCACCTGAGCCAGCACGTGGGCGGCTTCGTGCTCACGCACACGAAGCTCACGCGGCTGGTACCGGTCGAGAAGGCGTCGATGAAAGACCGCTCCGTCATCCAGTGGGAGAAGGACGATCTCGAAGCGATGGGCATGCTCAAGGTCGATGTGCTCGCGCTCGGCATGCTCAGCGCGATCCGCCGGGGGCTCGCTCACATGAATCGCTGGCGGGGCTCGATGCTGGAGATGCACCAGATACCGAGCGACGACCAGAAGGTGTTCGACATGATCTGCGACGCCGACACCATCGGCGTGTTCCAGATCGAGAGCCGGGCGCAGATGTCGATGCTGCCGCGCCTGAAGCCGCGCACGTACGAAGACCTGGTGATCGAGGTTGCCATCGTGCGGCCCGGGCCCATACAAGGCGGCATGGTGCATCCGTATCTCAAGCAGCGGGAGCGCAAGCGCAACAACCTGCCTATCCACTATGAGAAGGAAGAGCTGCGCCCTGCGTTGGAGCGAACGCTGGGCATTCCGATCTTCCAGGAGCAGGTGATGCAGATCGCCATGATCGCGGCCAAGTTCACGGCCGACGAGGCCGATCAACTGCGGCGTGCCATGGCTGCATGGAAGCGCAAAGGGGGGCTCGACAAGTTCCACGACAAGCTCGTGAATGGCATGGTCGATAACGAATACCCCAAGGCATTCGCCGAAGCCATCTTCAAGCAGGTCATGGGCTTCGGCGACTACGGCTTCCCCGAAAGCCACGCCGCCAGCTTTGCGCTGCTGGTAACGGTGAGCAGCTGGCTCAAGAACTACGAGCCGGCCTGCTTCCTCGCCGCGCTGCTCGATTCGCAGCCGATGGGCTTCTACAGCCCGTCGCAGCTCGTTCAGGACGCACGTCGCCATGGCGTCGAGGTGCGCCCGGTCGACGTCACACGCAGCGAACTCGACACCACGCTCGAAGCCCGTGATCCCGATGTGCTGCGTTCTCCAGGCATCGATCCACGCTACATCGACCGCCTCGGCAACGAGAACCAGCCTGCGGTGCGGCTGGGCCTGAACCGCATATCGAGCCTCAGCAAGGGTGGCGCCGAGCGCCTGCTCAAAGCACGCGACCAATCGCCCTTCACGAGCACCGAAGACCTTGCCCTGCGCGCCGAACTCGACGGCAAGGACATGGCCGCGCTGGCCGCCGCCGATGCGCTGATGTCGCTCTCGGGCCATCGGCGCCAGCAGGTGTGGGACGCCACCGCGCAGCACCGGTCGCAGGCTCTGCTGCGGGGCGTGCCGATCAACGAGCAGGCGCTGCTGCTGCCGGCCGCGCCCGAGGGGGAGGAGATCGTCGGCGACTACGCGGCGCTCGGCCTCACGCTGCGCCGCCATCCGCTCGCGCTGCTGCGCCCGCGCCTTGCGCGCATGAAGCTCATGAGCGCGGCCGAACTGCGTTCGCTGCCCAGCGGGCAGACCGCGCGCGCCTGCGGCATCGTCAAGGGACGGCAGCGCCCACAGACCGCCAACGGCACCATTTTCGTCACGCTGGAGGACGAGACGGGCAATGTCAACGTCATCGTCTGGAGCCATGTCATCGAGGCCTGGCGCGAGCCGCTGCTCAAGTCGCACCTGCTCGCAGTGCAGGGCACATGGCAGCGCGACGACGACAGCGGAGGCAAGGTGCAGCACCTGATCGCCACGGGCTTCAGGGACCTGACGCCGCTCATGGGCCGGCTCGCGCAGAGCAACACGAGCCGCGACTTTCATTGACGCGGGAAGGGAACGACCGAATGCAACCGATCGTTCCATGCCTCGCGCCTTCCTCCGCTTTTCGCTAACCTGTTTCCGCCATGTCCGCACTTGCCGCTTTCGACCCCATCGTCGCCACGCCCATCGGCCCGCCGCCTCCTGCGCCCGACGTGCCCGTGCCACCACCGCCGCCGCCCATGCCACCGCCGGAGGGCGATCCGCCGCCAGTCGTGCCGCCTGTGATCGACCCCGGCTTTCCGCCACCGGTGGTGGAGCCTCCACCTATGCAGAAGGCCGGGACGGCGGTGCCGTTCGGCAAGCCGCATGCGCGGCGCCTGCGCGAGATCTATCGCTCGGCCGGCTGGCCGTGCTGCGACACCGTCGAAGTCGAACTGCTCGCCGGCGGCTATCTGGAGCGCGTGCGCACGGTGCACGGCCACGAGACGCTGCGCGTGACCGACACCGGCATTGCGCGCATCGCCACCACGCTCACCATCAACCGCGCCGCGCTGTCGCCGCACGAAGCGCTGGTGGAGCGCGTGGCGCGCGAGATGACGCGCGGCGGCCGCATCGCATGGCGCGGCCTGGGCCTGCGCGCCCGACTGCCGCCGCTGGAAGAGGGCGGCAAGCCGCGCTGGTGCGTTGCGCGGCCCGATGTGTTCTCCATCCGCAATACCAGCGTGGAGGCTTACGCGCACCCCATCGTGCACGAGGTGAAGGTGAGCCGCGCCGACCTGCTGGGCGACCTGCGCAAGCCCGACAAGCGCGCGGCGTACCTCGACCTGGGCGGCGAGTGCTGGTACGTGCTGGGCAACGACGCGAAGGGCCGCTGCATCGCCAAACCAGAAGAAGTGCCGGCCGAATGCGGCGTGATGGTGCTGGAGGGCGAACGCCTCGTGGTCGCGCGTGCAGCCGTGCATCGCTCGTTCGATCGCATTCCGTTTGCGGTGTGGCTCGCGCTGGCCAAGGCGCAGCCGATTGCCGGATTCGAGGACGACGTGCAGGACATGCTGATCTGACGACCTCGGGCCGGGTCAGGTGATGTCGTCGTAGCTCCGGTGCGCGATGGCGACGACGTCGCCAGGCAGGAACTGGCTCTGCATCTGGCGCAGGCCTTCTTCGCGGTCTTCAGCACTGGCCGTGGCATCGAACATCTGGTCGCAGAACTCGAGCACGTCTTTTGCGATGCGTTCGTAGCGGTAGTAGGCGAGGGCGACGAGGTCGATGTCTTTCGATCCGTAGCCTTCGTAGAACAGCGCTTCTTCCTGCGGCTGGTTCCACATGTGGCCGACGCCACCGCCGATGAACATCAGGTCGCGCTCTTTCGGGGCGAGGATGAGCGTGTCCCAGTCGACGATGGAAATGCGGTCGCCGTCGCCGACGAGAACATTGCCCGCGTGGAGATCGGAGTGGCACAGCACCAGCTGCGGCGGGCGTTCGAGCAGGATGGAGGCGAGCTGTTCGCCGCGATAGACGACGGTGTCGATCTCTTCCGCATGCTCCTCCCAGAAGGCGAGGAAGCGCTTGACGATGTCGTCGCCTTTCACGCCGTTGATGAACCGGCGCTGGTAGCGGCGGACGCCTTCACGCCAGTGGTGGGCGTAGTGCTCTTTGGGAAGACCGGCCGACAGCGCTTCGGGTAGTTCGGTGCGATGGATCGCGCCCAATGCGGCGCCGAGCGTGGTCCATTGGCGGTTCGTCAATGTGCGTTCGAAACCGTTCTTGCCGTCGAAGAAGGGATAGAGCGCCCAGTCGAAACCGTGGCTTTGCGTGCTCAACTGCTGGCTCGTTGTGGGCAGCGGCGCCATCACGGCTTCGATGCCTTTGTCGTGGTGAAGGAAGGCAGGGACCGCGACGACCGGCTGGTCGAAATCGCCTCTGCGCAGCTTGAGGAAGTACGCGGCGCCGTCACTCGCATTGATGCGAAAGACGGTGGAGTTCACATCCGCGCCGAGGGGCAGGAATTCGATGCGGGCGTCGTGCAGGCCATAGGCATCGGCGAGGTATTGCGCGATGGTTTCGCGCGACAGGTCGGGGGGCGTCAGCATGCGGCCACTGTAGCGCCGGACGAATGCCGCACCTCAGTGCAGAGGATAGGAGCCGAGGGGTTCGTGGCGAAACGGATACGTGAAGTGCGAGCGGACCAGTCGGAACTCTGTTGCCGTCCAGCGGATGGGCTTCAGGGAAGTGGGCCTTGCTGCGCGTTCGGCGTCCCGTGCGATCGTGACGTGCGGCGTCCATCCGCGGACATGGACATCGAGTGAAAAGCCGGCTCGCACCAGCGCACGACTGATGTCGTACTGAAGGCGCCGCAAATCTTCATGCTCCGACGGTTGCACTACCGAGGCGTCGTTCGACCATGTGCAGGAGCGGTCGAGCGTGAGTTGCAGTGGCTGCATCGACACTTCGGCGAGCGCGGCGCGCAGACGTTGCTCGGCGTTGCCCTGCTGATCGGGGAGGTACTGGAGCGTCAGGTGCAGGCGGTCTACGGGCGGAAAGGAGCAGCCTCTGGGCCACCACCAGTTCTTGCGGTGCGCCTCTATTTCAGCTTGCACTTCCCTGGCGGGAAAGAGTCCGACGAGAAGCTTATTGGACTCGGCCATCGGGCGCTTCTTCAGGATTCAGGCGGCCACCAGCTCTCGGCCGTCGTGCGGATGACGCGCGCTGCCTGCACGCGAATGTCTCCCTTGTCACGGGTCACCTTGAAGGGCCAGGTCGAGATCCGACCCGTACGGGAGGGAGGCTGCAACTGGTGCAACCTGGAGAAAAAAAGAACCTGCGCAGTGGGCGCAGGCGGATTGGCGGTAGTCATCGGCGTCGCCTTGAAGTTGTTCTTGGAGACGACGAATTTTAGAGAAATACTGTATTTATGTACAGTATTTTCAGGGTCGTGCAGGCGTGCCCAGCAGAGCATCCAGGTCGACAGCCGCTGCCATCGCCCTGTAACCCGCATCGCCCGGATGCAAGTGGTCGCCCGAGTCCATCGCCGCCTTCAGCCGCGAGGGCCGGGCCGGGTCGCGCAACACCGCGTCGAAGTCGACCACGGCGTCGAACGCGCCGCCTTCGCGGATCCAGCGGTTCACGGCCTGGCGCACCTTGTCCTTCTCAGGCGAGTAGTGGCCTTCGAGCGGTGTGCCCTCCAGCGCGCGTTCGGTCGGCGCGATGGTGCCGGCCATGATGCGCACGTTGTGGGCATGGGCCAGCTCCGCCAGCTGCCGCAGGCCCTGGATGACGGCTTCCGCGCGCACGGCGGGTTCGTTTGGTGCGAACGGGCCGCCGGGCCAGCCGATGTCGTTGGTGCCCAGCAGCACGATCATGGCGCGCACGCCCGGCTGGGCGAACACATCGCGGCCCGCGCGTTCCAGGCCGGCGTGGCCCATGCCGTCCTTCAACAGGCGGCCGCCGGAGATGCCAGCGTTCAGCACAGCGACATTGCGTCCCACCAGCCGCTCGGCCAGCGCGTCGGGCCAGCGGGTATTGGCGCTGGGCGTGGAACCGTTGCCGTCGGTCAGCGAATCGCCGAGGGTGACGACGGTGGTTGGTGGCTGGGTTGTCTCGACGATCAGGCCGCTGACGTAGACACGGGTGCTCCATTGCGTTGCCGCTGCCGGCAGGTGCGCGGCGCCGGTCAGGTCGCCATCGGCCACGTAGGCGGTCTGGCGCGCATCGAAGTGAAAGCCCGCGGGCTGGCTGGGCCGCGGCATATAGAGGGACACGGCAACTTCGCCGAGTGCGGGCAAGGCGATGTCCACCGGGTCGCTGACCAGCCGCGCGCCGGGCGGGATGGTAACGTCGGCCTGCCCGCCGAAGCGCAACGGCCGGTCGCTGCCCTCGACGACAGCCGAGCCTTCGGCATGCCGGGCCACGCGCGCTGTGCCGATGTACAGCGGCGCCACCCCGCCTTCGTTGCTGATCACCACGCGCAGCCGCGACCCGCCGATGCTCAGCCGCGCCACCTGGCGCACGGTCTGCCGGTTGAACTGGAAGGGCAGGCCGGTGGGCAGCACGAAGTCGCCGTTCCATATGGGTTGCGTGCTGGCCATCCAGCTGGGGCTCCAGTAGGCCGCCGGTTCTGCTGTTGAAGTTGCGGCTGTGGCGGCCAGGGTGAACGCGAGGGCGCCGTGGCGCAGGATCGATGCGAGTGTCGATGTGGTCATGAGAAGAGGTCCTTGGATGAAAGCTGAAGCAACGCCCTGACTTTCTTTCATGCGTATCCGGATGGGTAGACGGCAGAATGGCATCCAGACCATTCCAAATACGAATACATCATGGACACCCTGCGCGCCCTCGAAGCCTTCGTGCACAGCGTGGAGCTGGGCAGCCTGTCGGGCGCGGCCCGCGCGCTCGACACCACGCAGCCCACCGTCAGCAAGCTGGTCGCGGGGCTGGAGCGTTCGCTCGGCGTGCGCCTGCTGCGGCGCACCGCAGCAGGCCTGAGCCTGACCGAGGAAGGCCAGCGCTTTCACGAGCGCGCACGGCGCATGCTGGAGGACTACGGCGACGCGGTGTCCGACGTGCGCGAAGGCATCCAGCAGCCGCGCGGCCTGCTGCGCATGAGCGCGCCGGTGACCATGGGCCAGCGGCATCTCAACGCGATGGCGGTGGAGTTCCTGGGCCTGTACCCGGACATCGAGCTGGAGCTGGTGCTCGACGACCGCTTCGTCGATCCGCTGGAGGAGCGCATCGACGTCTCTCTGCGCGTCGGCGGCGCCTTGCCGCCCGACTTGGTCGCGCGCCACCTGGGCACGTGGCCGCGCGTGCTGGTCGCTTCACCGGACTACATCGCGGCATGCGGCAAGCCGCGCAAGCCTCAGGACCTGCTGGCGCACGACTACCTGCGCTATGCGGCGGGCGACGACGGCGTGCTGCTGCAAGGCCCCGATGGCCCCGTCACCGTGCCGGTGCGCAGCCGCTATCGGGTGAACAACGCGGTGGCTCTGCTCGACAGCGTGCTCGGCGGCGCCGGCATCTCGTTGCAGCCCACCTGGATGGTGGCCGACCTGCTCGAACAAGGCCGACTGGTGCGCGTGCTCGGCCGCCACACCGGCCCGGCGCAGGAGGTGCACCTGCTGTATGCCCCGCGCCGCCACCAGCCGCTGCGCGTGCGCGTGCTGGTGGACTTCCTGGCCGAGCGGGTGGCGCAGCTGCCGGGCGCCTCCCGCCCGGTTACGCGCTAGTTCAGCGGCAGCCGAAAGAAGGTGCCGCGCAGCGCCTCCTGGCCCGCGCCCGGCTTGCTCCAGTCGCACACGCCGCTCGGGAAGATGGTCTGCAGGCGCGCCAGGTCGGCGCCTGCAATGGTCACCGAGTAGTCGGCCGCATTCACCGGCTTCAGCTGGCACTTGAGCACGTCGTTGACCAGCGGCGTGCCGGCAACGAGGCGCGGCGTGCTGAAGCGCGGGTACACCACGTTGCAGCTGGCCGCCGGATTGGTCGACGCAGCTTCGTCGATGCGCGTGCCGCTCGCGTCCCAGCAGGCATCATTCGCGCCAGCGGGCTTGTTGCGCACGACCTTGTCGATGGACGGTGCAGCCGTGTCGGCAGCCATGTTGTCCAGCCACTTGTTGATGAGGTCGAGCGAGGCCGACATGTAGTCGACGGGCGACTTCGATCCCAGCGTCCAGATGATCTGGTTGTCGCTGCGGCCGTTGGCGCGCTGCAGGCGGGCCCGGATGATCAGGTCCTGCATCGTGTCGTGGATGTCGCCCACGGCATCGGCATTGCCGCGCTGCGTGATGATCGGAATGTTCGCAAGGCCCGGCCCCTTGAAGCTGTTCTTGAAGCCGCCCGCATAGGTGAGCTTCAGCGCATCGGGGTCTGCAACGGAGCGCGCGGCCTGCGTGTTGCCGTCGCCGTCGTAGCCTCCGACCTTCTCGTTCAGGTCGAGAAACTCCGTCACCGAGATCGCGCCGCTGTTCAGCGCGGCCAGGCCGTACTGCACGCCGACGTTGTCGATGGGGCGCCGCGCCTCCTGCGTGCCGGCGCGCTTGCCGAGCAGGTTCACGTTGGTCTGGAACAGGTCGCAGCGGATGCCGTTGGGGTTGGTCGTGCGGTTGAACACGTTCGACACGTTGGCCGGTTCGAGAAAGCCGCAGCCCACGGCGTTGTCGGACTTGATGATGCTCGCGAAGGACAGGTCCCAGCTCGTGCAGGTGTTGGTGTTGAAGCCGTTCACCGCGTTTTGCTTGGCCGTGGTCCAGGTGGTGGTGTCGAGCTTGTAGACGTTGTTGAGCAGCCGGCACTCCATCACCTCGGGCATCAGCGTCTCGGGGAAGGACACGATGGGCTGGATGCCGTCGAGCAGGCCCGGGTAGAGCTGCGCGATCAGGTACTGCTGGATGGCGCCGCCCGAGCCGCCGAAGCCGACCGTCCACTTGGGCACGGCGCCGAATTCCTCGATGACGTGCTCCTTCAGCATCATCAGCGTCTCGCCCTGCAGGTGTGGGTTGGCGTGCTGGTTGTTCCAGAGCTCGGTCGAGTTCATGAAGGCGAAGCCGCGCGACAGCTGGATGTGGCCCACATCGCCGAGGATCGTCTCGATGGGATGCACGCCCTGGTTGTACTGGGCAGAGCCGCAGCAGTCGAAGTACACGACGAGCTTCTTGTTCCAGCCCGCGCCGGGCTTCCAGGTGGCGGGTGCGTCCTTGGTCGGGTTGTCGAGCACCGCGAGCCGGTACACGCCGCGGTTGATGGTGCCCGACTCCACGCGCACGATGTAGGGCACGGTGTTGCCGTCGTTGGTGGTGGTGGTCGCGAGGTCAGCGGGGCGCGTGCCCGTGGGGTCTGAAAGCGGTTTGAAAGTATTGGAGGTGCTGCGGTAGTACCAGAGCACCTGTGTCGCGGCCGAGCAGTCGGCGTCGAGCGGTGAACCCAGGCCGTTCTGCACCGTGCGGCATTCATAAGGCGAGATGTGCGGGCCCGAAAGAATGGGCCCGGTGATGGGGTAGTTGACCAGCTTCGTCTCGGTGCGCTGCGCGGTGTTGTCGGCGTTGCTGACCACCAGCGTGTTGCTGCTGCCCGTGGTGCTGGAAGCATCCGTCGTGAGCCCGGTGACGAGGCCGCGCAGTACGCGGGCCGTGCTGTCGGCCACCGGCACCTGCGAACTCACGTCCTTGCCGTTCAGGCTTACGCGAACCTTGTCGAGCGCCACGCCAACGGGCGCGGTGATTTCGATCAGCGAGTCGCCGCCGCTGACCATGTCGGGCGACGACGAGAGCGTCTTCACCTGGAACGCGGCCGGCGTCTGCGTCGCGGGCGGTGGGCTGGCGCCGGGAATGAACGAAAACCCCGATCCGCCGTCGGAGCCTCCGCCGCATCCCGCGACGAGCAGAGCTCCTGCCATGGCGAGACCCGCGGCAAGGGCGCGGGGCCGGCGCGGCCACGGAAAAACCCGCTTGTGCGGGCGACGGGGTGTAGCGAACATGGACGTCTCCTGTGTTGTATGTCTTGAAAGAATACGAATGGACGTTCCGGGGCGCGGTCGTTGCGACGACACATGACGCGCGAATTGCTACAGGTAATCCCTGATTCACCCAGCGAGCCTTTTTCTTCTTCCTCCGCTGCGCAGGTGCTGGAAGAGACGGTGCGGCGCTCCAAATGGGCGTCGGCCCTGTCGCCGGTTGACCTCGAACACGTGCTCGGCAGCATGCAGGAACGGCAGTTCGCGCGCGGCGGCTGCATTGCGCGCGCCGGCGAGCCGGTCGAGCACTGGATGGCGCTGATCGATGGCTTCGCAAAGATGTCAGTCGCATCCGAAGACGGACGGGTCTCGACCCTTACGGGCGTGTCGGCCGGCGTGTGGTTCGGCGAAGGTTCGTTGTTCAAGCACGAGGCGCGCCGCTACGACGTGTTCGCGCTGCGACCCACGCGCGTTGCGCTGATGCCGCGCCGTACCTTCGAATGGCTGCGCGGCACCAGCGTGCCGTTCAACCACTACCTGCAGGAACTGCTCAACGCGCGGCTCAGCCTCTTCATCGGCGCGCTGGAGCATGAGCGCCTGCTCGACACCGACGCGCGCGTCGCGAACTGCCTGGCGAGCCTGTTCAACCCTGATCTGTATCCCGATGCACCGCGCTTCCTGGAGGTGGGGCAGACGGAGATCGGACTGCTCGCGAACGTGTCGAGGCAGCGCGTGAATGTTGCGCTGCAGCGCTTTCAGGCGCTGGGACTCATCCGCCTCGAAAAGCGCGGGCTGACGGTGCTCGATCTTGGCGGCTTGCGCGGCTACAAGGCAGAAGGCGTCTTGCCGCTGCGCCCGTCAGGTGCTGCGTAGCTGGCGCGTGCCGACTGGCGTGTCGGGGCCGGTGCGCACATTGCGTTCGATGAACTCGCGCGCAATGGCTTCCACGTTGGCCGGCGCCGGCGCGTTGAAGGACATGCGGTACTTCAGCAGCTTGCCGTTGCGCACCGCGAGGTATGTGAACGAGTCGTAGGCCTTGGCGTCCTTTGCATGCACGAGGCGGAACGAGACCGTGCGGAAGGTCAGCCCTTCGATGCGCACGTCGCGTGTGGGGCCGATCCTGGCGCTTGCGTACATGCCCTGGGCGGTGGCTCGCTGCACCTCGGCGATGGTGCTCTTGAAGTGCTCGTCGAATTGAGGGTCGTCCACGCCTGGTTGCCAGGCGCGCTTCATGTCGTACACGTAGACATCGATCCAGCCGACGCTGCTCTCGAAGCGGTGACTGTTGCCGAGGCCCGCATTCAGTGCCTCGTAAGACTTGGAGTTGATGTAGCGCCACTGCACGCCCGTGGGCGGGGCCGGTGCCGACTCGGCGGCGGGCGGCGTTGCTGCCGTTGTTCCTGCGGCCGGCGCCGTGTTCGGTGCGCTCGCGCAGGCGCAGAGCAGGGCGCAGAGAAGCAGGGCGAACAGCAGTTTCATGGACTGGTCCTGGAGTCGAGGGGAAAGAACGGGCAGGTCAGTCGAGGCGGATCTCGAAGTAGGCCTCGTCGGCTTCGCCGAGTGCGCGAAAGCCGGCAGTCTTGGCGGTTTCGTAGGCCTTGGCCCAGGTGGCGGCCAGCGCAAGTTCGTCCTTGCTGAGTTCGTCGGCGCTGGACTCGCTGGCGTTCTCGAATGCCTTCAGCGCGGCTTCGACGTTGTCGCCCAGCAGCTTGTCGAGCTCGCGGCGGAAGCGCGACTCCGCAGTGGCGATGACGTCGGCCGGGGCGTCGGGGAAATCGACCAGTTTCACGGTGTAGCTCATGGGCCGGGATGCTACGTGATCGCAAAGGCCGTATGGAGGCACCTTTGCCACAGCGCCCCGACCGTTTCGACACGGTCTTGCTGGTGCCGGGAGCAGTACGGCAGGTGCCTGAAGGAAGACACGCAGGAATTCGCGGGAGCTGTTGGAGCGGGTGAAGGGAATCGAACCCTCGTATGAAGCTTGGGAAGCTGCCGTTCTACCATTGAACTACACCCGCATCTGGCAAGTCGCCGACTGCATGCCTGCAAGCGACGACAGGCGGGAGTATAGATGCATGTCCTTCGACCCAGGAGCCTCAACCGAGCATGAAACTCAAGCCCACTCACCTCGCCCTTCATTTGTTCTTCGCCGCGGCAGCAAGCTCGGCCGCAGCCGGAACAATCGCATGCGTGCCAGCTCACAACAGTGCGGGGCCAGCCCCCTGGATCCGCAGGATCTCGATCGACGAGCACTCTCGTACCGTCAACATGGACATCGTGCGCCAGAGGACCAAAGACACGGACACCATGGGCAAGATGCGGGCCGAGTTGCTGAGCATGGACGATACCCAGGGCGGCGAGCCGGTCTACGTCTTCAATGCCATTCCCGCGGCAGGCGATGAAGTCACGAACCTCTTCAAGCTGTTCAAGGCGGGGGAGTGGCGTCTGATAAGTGCCGGGGTGACGTTCGTGGGCAAGGTGCCGGTGCTGCGGGCGGTCGATCCGGGCACGGTCTTCAATTGCAAGCGGTCGGATATGGGGTAGTCCGGCAGCAGCCGACGGCGCTCAGAAATTTTTTTCGCGCACTGCCTCTTTCGCAGGCATCGCGTTGCAGGCCACGCCAGGCAAGGCTTTCGAGCGATGCGCACACAGTTTTCCACAACGTTGTCCCCGTCAAGAAGGAACAACGTGTCATGGCCGTGTGGTATGGGCAAGTCAAGAGCAAAATGGGTAGCCCGAGGGTAGGCGCGCTCCGACAGACTTGAAGGCGGGCGCGGAGGAACATGACTCCACCGCACCCTTGCGGAAAGGAGCGTGAAATGACGTTCGACTTCTTGTTTCGTCCGAATCACACCGCGTACCTCCGGCGCGCGGCGGCACTTCTTGAAGAGGCGCAAATGGCGCGCATCGAGCATCAGGCGGCGGCAGAGCATCACAGTGCCCTGGCCCGGATGTACGCCGAACGCGTCAGGCGCCTCGAGAACGAGCTCTATCGCCAGCCGCAGGCGGTGGCGCATGGGCTGGTGGCGGAAGGCACCGCGGAAGACCGGCCGCAGCTGTATTCGCTGGACGGAACCCGCAAGCCGGGGCTGACCTCGGCGAACTGAAAGCAGCGGGGGGGGGCCGGGGCGTGGGCTCGGTCTGTGCGGCGTCGCGCCAAAAAAATACCCGCCGAAGCGGGTCCGAGTGACCCTGGTGGGCCGGCTCTAAGCACTGACAGAGAGCTCTTCTTTTATGCGGCCCTGTTGCGTGACAGCATCGGTATGGTCTGTGGTCGCCCCGGACGCCGGTGTCAGCCGGAAACAGGCAGTCGCCGTAGGACACTTATTAAAACGTGAACTATTTGGCAGTTTTGTGCGGTTGGCAGACCGCTGGCGCTCACCTGATCAGACTCATCGATCTGAAGTGTCGGTCCTGTCCGACAAGGCGCCGGGGCATGAGGCCCTAGATTTTGCGGACTCGCTTCGAAGTGCGAGTTCTCTGTGCGTGACAGCACTCAAGAGGTTCAACCCAGCCCTGTGCTGGGTTTTTTTTGTGCGGTGCCGGCAACCCGCACATCTATCTATCCAGCCATCCCTCAGCGCAGGAACACGTGCTGCATGAACTGCCTGATCGGGTACTGGATCACCGCCTGCACCTTCGCCGGCAGCTCCAGCGGCCGCATCAGCATCTTGAGCGTGTTGCCGGGGCTCAGGTTTGTGCGGATGGTGCTGTTCATGTCCGCGCTCAGCCGCTCCACGTAGGCCGTGTCGCTGGCGCGGCCGGGCGAGCGCGCCTTCACCACATGGCGGATCGCGCAGTCGGCGTCCTCGCTCTTGAGTTCGAGCGTGCGGCGGCCGATGGTGCCCATCACGCGAAAGCGGCTCAGCTTTTCCTGCTCGCGATAGCGGCGGAAGAAGCGGTAGAAGTGCTTGTAGTGGTTGACCTCGTCGGTCGCGATGCGGGTGGCCAGGTCTTGCAGCACGGGCTCGTTGGTGCTGCGGGCCATGGCGCGGTAGTAGGTGGCGGTGCCGGTCTCGACCACGCAGCGGGCGGTCATTTCGAGGGCGCGGGTCGGCGCCAGCAGCTCTACCTTGCAGTAGGTCGCGTATTCCTCAAGGAAGCCCTGGTAGGCGGTGTCCCATTCGAACTCAGGCCACACGTGGCGAACGTAGGCGCGCAGGGCCTTGCCGTGCTGCAGTTCTTCCTGCTCCCAGTGGTTCGACAGCCAGTCGGTGACTTCGTCGTCGCCCCGGAAGAAGTCGACCAGGTTCTGTGTGTAGAGGTCGGAGCCGCTCTCTATGAAGGAGGCGGACGTCACCAGGTAGAAGAGGTTCTCGTCCGGGCGTACCTTGTCGAGCGCGATGCGCGAGAAATCCAGGTCTTCGATCTGCCAGTGTTGTTCCGCCTCTTGGCTTGCCATGCGAACTCCTTGATCTTTTGTCCGTACAAGTACGGATGGCGCAGACCGTATTTGGTTCTCGTTTTTTGCGCCAAGTCACATATTAGCCGCGGAGTCCGGATCGTGCAGTTTTCCCGGTGCGGCCCGATCCGGGCGCGGGCGCCATGGCCAAACCTATAATCGTTTGTTCAAGCAAATCAAGCAGTTAGGCCGGTTCGCCGCAGTGGGTTCGACAAGAGGGTCGCCATCGCCGCGCCGCCCTCGACAGAAGACGAATCCAAAGATGAGCCAGCCCACATTCACGGTCGCGGACATCCGCAAGACCTTTCTCGATTTCTTCGCCTCCAAGGGCCACACCGTCGTGGCCTCGAGCTCGCTGGTGCCGGGCAACGACCCGACGCTCATGTTCACCAACTCGGGCATGGTCCAGTTCAAGGACGTGTTCCTCGGCGAAGACAAGCGCAACTACGTGCGCGCCGCCTCGGTCCAGGCCTGCCTGCGCGCCGGCGGCAAGCACAACGACCTCGAGAACGTGGGCTACACCGCGCGCCACCACACTTTCTTCGAGATGCTGGGCAACTGGAGCTTCGGCGACTACTTCAAGCGCGAATCACTCACCTGGGCCTTCGAGCTGCTGACCAAGGTCTACAAGCTGCCGGCCGAGAAGCTCTGGGCCACGGTCTACATCGAGGACGACGAGGCCTACGACATCTGGACCAAGGAAATCGGCTTGCCGCCAGAACGCGTCGTGCGCATCGGCGACAACAAGGGCGGACGCTACATGTCCGACAACTTCTGGATGATGGCCGACACGGGCCCCTGCGGCCCGTGCTCCGAAATCTTCTATGACCACGGCCCCGAGATTCCCGGCGGCCCGCCCGGCAGCCCCGACGAAGACGGCGACCGCTACATCGAGATCTGGAACAACGTGTTTATGCAGTTCGACATGCAGCCCGACGGCTCGGTCAAGAAACTGCCCGCACCCTGCGTCGACACCGGCATGGGCCTGGAGCGCCTGGCCGCGATCCTGCAGCACGTGCACAGCAACTACGAAATCGACATCTTCGACGCGCTCATCAAGGCCGCCGGCCGCGAAACCGGCACGCAAGACCTGGCCAACAACTCGCTCAAGGTGATCGCCGACCACATCCGCGCCACCTCGTTCCTGGTGGCCGATGGCGTGATCCCGTCGAATGAAGGCCGCGGCTATGTGCAGCGTCGCATCATCCGTCGCGCCATTCGCCACGGCTACAAGCTGGGCCAGAAGAAGCCCTTCTTCCACAAGCTCGTGCCCGACCTCGTGAAGCTCATGGGCGACGCATATCCGAAGCTTGTGGCCGACGAAAAGCGCATCACCGACACGCTGAAGGCCGAGGAAGAACGCTTCTTCGAAACGCTGGCCAACGGCATGGAAATCCTCGATGCTGCACTGGCCGGCGACGCCAAGGTGCTGCCGGGCGAAGTGGCCTTCAAGCTGCACGACACCTACGGCTTTCCGCTCGACCTGTCGGCCGACGTATGCCGCGAGCGCGGCGTGAGCGTCGATGAGGCGGGCTTCAACGCCGCCATGGAAAAGCAGAAGGCCGCGGGCCGTGCTGCCGGCAAGTTCAAGATGGACCGCAACGTCGAATACGCCGGCGCGGGCAACACCTTCACCGGCTACGACCACCTGGAGGAAAGCGCCAAGGTCGTGGCGCTGTACTTCGAAGGCGCGGCTGTTCAAGAGCTGAAGGAAGGCCAGAGCGGCATCGTCGTGCTCGACACCACGCCTTTCTATTCGGAGAGCGGCGGCCAGGTCGGCGACCAGGGTGTGCTTATCGCCGAAGGCGTGCAGTTCGGCGTTGAAGACACACAGAAGATCAAGGCCGACGTGTTCGGCCACCACGGCACGCAGACCCAGGGCACGCTCAAGGTCGGCGACGCGGTCAAGGCCGCGGTCGACATTGCCCGCCGCGCCGCCACCATGCGCAACCACTCGGTCACCCACCTGATGCACAAGGCCCTGCGCGAAGTGCTGGGCGATCACGTGCAGCAGAAGGGCTCGCTGGTCGATGCCGACAAGACGCGCTTCGACTTCGCGCACAACGCACCCGTCACGCACGCGCAGATCCTCGAGATCGAGAAGCGCGTCAACGCTGAGATCCTCGCCAACTCCGAGACGCACGCCCGCGTGATGGACATGGAGTCGGCCCAGAAGACCGGCGCGATGATGCTGTTCGGCGAGAAGTACGGCGAGACTGTGCGCGTGCTCGACATCGGCACCAGCCGCGAACTGTGCGGCGGCACCCACGTGGGCCGCACGGGCGACATCGGCCTCTTCAAGATCGTCAGCGAAGGCGGCGTGGCCGCTGGTGTGCGCCGTATCGAAGCCGTCACGGGCGCCAATGCGCTGTCGTACCTGCAGGACCTCGAATCGACCGTGCACAGCGTGGCCGCCACGCTCAAGTCGCCGGCCGCCGAGCTGCAGGGCCGGCTCACGCAGGTGCTGGAACAGGTGAGGGCGCTCGAGCGCGAAGTGGGTGCGCTCAAGGGCAAGCTCGCATCGTCCAAGGGCGACGAACTCGTGTCGCAGGCCGTGGACGTCAAGGGCATCAAGGTGCTGGCCGCCAAGCTTGACGGTGCTGATGCCAAGACGCTGCGCGACACCATGGACAAGCTGAAGGACAAGCTCAAGACCGCCGCCATCGTGCTGGCCGCAGTCGACGGCGACAAGGTGCAGATCGCAGCCGGCGTCACGGCCGACAGCGTGGGCAAGGTCAAGGCCGGCGAGCTGGTCAACTTCGTGGCCCAGCAGGTCGGCGGCAAGGGCGGCGGCAAGGCCGACATGGCCATGGCCGGCGGCACCAATGCGGCGGGCCTTCCGGCCGCGCTGCAATCGGTGCAGGCCTGGGTCGCGGAACGCGCCTGACAGACACGCATCAGGAACAAGCACTTCATGCCCGACGCTACCCCCGATGAAGTGCTTGTGATGGGGGCGGGCACCATCGGGTGCTTCATAGGCGGCAGCCTCGCGGCGGCCGGTGTGCCCGTTACTTTCGTCGGCCGTCCGCGCGTGCTCGAAAAGCTCGCCAAGCACGGCCTTACGCTCACCGACATGGACGGCGCAACGCGCAAGCTGCCCGCCGAAAAGCTGCGCTTGTGCGAGCAGGTTCCCGTGGGTGCACGGCCTTCGCTGGTGCTCCTGTGCGTGAAGAGCGGCGCCACGGCTGCGGCGGCGGGCGAGTTGGCTTTCGCGTTGCCCGCGGGCACCACGGTGGTCTCGCTGCAGAACGGTATTTCCAACTGCGCGGCCGCATCGCAGACCGGCCCTTCACTCAATGTGCGCGCCGGCATGGTGCCGTACAACGTGGCCGAGATCGGCCCTGGCGCCTTCCATCGCGGCACTCCCGGCCGGCTGGCCGCGGAAGACGACGCGGCGCTGCGCCCGTGGCTGCCCGTGTTCGAGCGCGCCGGCGTGCCGCTCGATCTGCATGCCGACCTGCTGCCCGTGCAGTGGGGCAAGCTGATGCTCAACCTCAACAACCCCGTCAACGCGCTCTCGGGCCTGCCCCTGCGCGAAGAGCTGATGCTGCGCGGCTACCGCCGCTGCTTCGCGTCGTTGATCGAGGAAGCGCTGGGCATCCTCAACGTTGCGGGCATTGCGCCGGCGCAGGTGGCTGCCGTTCCGGCGCATCGGCTGGTCAGCCTGCTGCGCCTGCCCGACTGGCTGTTCCGCATCATCGCGGGACGCATGCTGCGCATCGATGCCAAGGCGCGCTCCAGCATGGCCGACGACCTCGCGCTCGGCCGCCGCACCGAGATCGATTCGCTCAGCGGCGAGGTCGTGCGCCTCGCGCAGGAGCACGGCCTGAGCGCACCGCGCAACGCGCGCATGGTCGCGCTGCTCGATGCCTGGCCGCAACAGCCCAAGCGCTGGACGGCACGGCAATTGCAGGATGCTCTCGGCCTGTAGCGCTTAGCCTGTACCCTCGGCTGCGTTGCAGCAGCTTTCAAAGGGTTGTTCTCATGCAGGTCTTGATTCTCGGCAGCGGTGTCATCGGCACCTCGGTGGCGTATTACCTGGCGCGCGCCGGGCACGAGGTGACGGTGCTGGAGCGCCAGCCGGCGCCCGCGCTCGAAACCAGCTTCGGCAACGCGGGCGAAGTCTCGCCCGGCTACTCGGCGCCGTGGGCCGGGCCCGGCGTGCCGGTCAAGGCCATCAAGTGGATGCTCATGCAGCACAGCCCGCTGGTCATCAAGCCCATGCTCGATCCGGCCATGTGGCGCTGGGGCCTGTCGATGCTGCGCAACTGCACGCAGGCGCGCTACGAGATCAACAAGGGCCGCATGGTGCGGCTCGCCGAATACAGCCGCGACTGCCTGAAGGCACTGCGCGCCGACACCGGCATCGCCTACGACGAACGCATGCAGGGCACGCTGCAGCTTTTTCGCACGCAGCAGCAGCTTGACGGCACCTCGAAGGATGTCGAAGTGCTCAAGGCTTCCGGCGTGCCGTACCAGGTGCTCGACCGCGAAGGCTGCGTGCAGTACGAGCCCGCGCTCGCGGCCGTGAAAGACAAATTCGTCGGTGGCCTGCGCCTGCCCGGTGACGAGACTGGCGACTGCTTCAAGTTCACGCAGGCGCTGGCCAAGCTGGCGGAAGCCGAGGGCGTCAAGTTCAGGTTCGGCGTCAACATCCAGGCCATCGAACACGATGCAGCCAAGGGCGTGACGGCAGTGCGCACCGATGCCGGCAGCTTCACCGCCGACCGCTACGTGGTCGCGCTCGGCAGCTATTCGCCCGCGCTGGTCAAGCCGCTGGGCATTCGGCTGCCGGTGTATCCGGTCAAGGGCTTCTCGATCACCGTGCCCATCACCGACGCTGGCGGCGCACCCGAATCGACCGTGATGGACGAGACCTTCAAGGTGGCGGTCACGCGTCTCGGCGATCGCATCCGCGTGGGTGGCACCGCCCAGCTCTCGGGCTTCGACCTGCAGCTCAACGAGCGACGTCGCGACACACTCGAACACGTCGTGACCGACCTGTTCCCCAAGGGCGGCAACGTGCGCGACGCCTCCTTCTGGACCGGCCTGCGCCCGATGACGCCCGACGGCACGCCCGTGATCGGCGCCACCCGCATTCCCAACCTGATGCTCAGCACCGGCCACGGCACCCTCGGCTGGACCATGGCGGCAGGCACCGGCCGTGTGATGGCCGACCTGATTGCGGGCAAGGCGCCCGAGATCGACATGGAAGGCCTCACCGTGGCGCGCTACGGCGGCTGAAGAGCCCGACGCTCCCACCCCCGCAGGGCGGCCCGAAAAGGCCGCCCTGTTTTCGTTGAGTCACAAAAATCAGGGTTTCTACTTAGTCACGAAGTTGTCTTCCTCGGTATTCTCACGGCGTTCCATTAATAAATCGTTGTTTCTTTAGTGAAACAAAACCACGATCACACGGACCCGATGAAACAGACACGCCGCCATGCCATCGCCGCTGCCATTTCCCTGGCCGCCGCTTGCGCCACCGGACTCGCCTGGGCAGACAGCTACCCGAGCAAGCCGATCACGTTGGTCGTTGCCTATCCGGCCGGTGGCGACACCGACGCACTGGCGCGGCTCTTCGCCGAAAAGCTCTCGACGCGCGTCGGCCAGCCCGTGGTGGTCGACAACCGCCCCGGCGCCAGCGGCATCATCGGCAGCGCCTACGTGTCGAAGGCAGCGCCCGACGGCTACACGCTGCTGCTCGCGCCCAGCACCTTCTCCATCGCGCAGCTGGTGCTGAAGACGAATGGCTCGTCGGGCTACGACGTGTTGAACGGCTTCACGCCCATCGTGCAGACGGGCAGCCAGCCGCTGTTCCTCGTGGCCAGCGGCGGCAGCGGCTTCGCCGGGCTGAAGGACGCCGTGACCGCAGCAAAGGGCGGCAAGTCGTTGAGCTATGCGAGCCCGGGCAGCGGCTCGCCGATGCACATCCTCGGCGAGATGTTCGCCCGCGCCTCGGGCACGAGCCTCGCGCACGTGCCGTACAAGGGCGTGGCGCCTGCCGTCAACGACGTACTGGGCGGCCACGTGCCCGTCACCTTCATCACGCTCGGCCCGGTGTCGCCGTACTTCGCCAACGGCAAGCTGCGCCCGCTGGCCGTGGCCTCGGCCCAGCGCTCGCCGCTCGCGCCCAACGTGCCGACGCTGGCGGAGCAGGGCTACAAGGACGTCGAAGTGACGGCCTGGAACGGCCTCTGGGGCCCGCGCAACCTGCCGCCCGAAATCGTGAAGACGCTCAACGGCCACTTCAACGAAATCCTGAAGATGCCCGAGATCGTCGCGCGCATGGCGGTGCTCGGCACCACGCCCGTGGGTGGCGACGCCGACGTGCTCGGCAAGACCAACGCCGCCGACTACACGCGCTTCGGCAAGGTCATCAAGGAGCTCGGCATCCAGGCCGACTGAACCGACTGAAGCCCGCATCCCCATGACCGAACTCAAAGCCATTCCCGATCCATCGAGCCTGCAGGCACTGCTGGCCGAGCTGCCGGCCAACCTGCTGGCCGGCCGCCGCATCCTCGTGACCGGTGGCGCGCGCGGCCTGGGCCTTGCCTTCGCGCAGTGCATTGCCGCGGCGGGTGCGAGCGTGGTGCTGGCAGACATCCTGGGCGAACTGGCCGAGACCGAGGCGAAGGCGCTGCGCGAAGCGGGCCACACAGCCCGCGCATTGCCGGTCGACCTGTCGAACCCCGGCTCCATCGTGGCCTGCGCCGACGAAGCCATCCGCCTGCTCGGCGGACTCGACGGCCTCGTCAACAACGCAGCCATTACCAATTCGGGCGGCCGCGACGCGCACCAGCTCGAAATCGACATGTGGGACCGCGTGATGAACGTCAACGTGCGCGGCAGCTGGCTCATGGGCCGCGCCTGCCGCAGCGCACTGGCCGAAAGCGGCCGCGGCGCCATCGTCAACCTCGCGTCCGACACGGCGCTGTGGGGCGCGCCCAACCTGCTGGCCTACGCATCGAGCAAGGGAGCCGTCATCTCCATGACGCGCTCGCTGGCGCGCGAGTGGGGCGGCGACAACATCACCGTCAACGCCGTCGCGCCCGGCCTCACGCTGGTCGAGGCCACCGAATACGTGCCGATGGCGCGCCACCAGAAGTACCTCGAAGGCCGCGCCATTCCCCGCGAGCAGCAAGCCGCCGACGTGTGCGGCGCGACCCTGTTCCTGCTTTCCGGCCTCGCACGCTTCGTGACGGGCCAGTTGCTGGCCGTCAACGGCGGCTTCGCGATGCACTGATTTTTCCGACCAAGGAGTACACCCGATGAGCGATCTGTCCGAACAGCAGAAGATCAACGAAGCCGGCACCAACAGCCTGGCACAGCCCGAAGGCACCAGCCTCGCGGAGTGGATGAACACCCGCATCGCGCGCTACGAAACCCGCAAGTACGACTGGGACGCGTTGAAGTTCCAGTCCGACTTCGACCCCAAGTTCCGCCGCGCGCAGATGCGCTACGTGGGCACCGGTGGCACCGGCGTCGCTAAGGACGTCAACACCGTGCCCGCCGAGCACTTCACGTTTTCGACCATGGTCATCCCGGCCGGCCACGAAGGCCCGCCGCACCTGCACACCGACGTGGAAGAAGTGTTCTTCCTGATTCGCGGCAAGCTCAAGGTGGTGATCGAGAAAGACGGCGAGCGCTTCGAAACCATCATGACCGACCGCGACCTGATCTCGGTGCCGCCTGGCGTGTACCGCGAAGAGATCAACATCGGCGACGAAGACGCGCTGATGTGCGTGATGCTCGGCGCGAAGAAGCCCGTGACGCCGACGTACCCGGCCGATCACCCGCTCGCCAAGATCAAGCGCTGAGCGAACAAGCCATGAACGACGCCATCGCCACCGACGCGCTGACGCTGCCGGCCTCCGAGCTGGCGCGGCTCGACGCACGCTTTCCGGCCCGCAATGTCGCGGTCGCAGGTGGGGCCGTGGTGTCGGTGCGCGAATGCGGCCAGGGCCCGGTCGTCGTGTGCCTGCACGGCATCGGCTCGGGTGCGGCGTCGTGGATCGACACTGCCGCGCTGCTCGCGTCGCAGGCCCGCGTGATTGCGTGGGACGCACCGGGCTACGGCGAATCGACGCCGCTCGAAGCCGCCGCACCGACCGCAGCCGACTACGCGGCACGTCTCAGCGCCTTGCTCGATGCACTCGGCATCGAGTCGTGCGTGCTGGTTGGCCATTCGCTCGGCGCGATCACCGCTGCATCGGCTGCGCGCACCGATTCGCGCATCCGCCGACTCGTGCTCGTCAGCCCGGCGATCGGCTACGGCGCTCCGTCCCGCGCGGAGGCTCGTGCCAAGGTGCGCACCGAACGCCTCGCCACGCTCGACGAACTCGGCATCGCCGGCATGGCCGCGAAGCGCGCGGGCCGGCTCGTCTCCGACAAGGCCAGCGACCACGCCCGCCAATGGGTGCGCTGGAATATGGCCCGGCTGAACGACCGCGGCTATCGCCAGGCCGTCGAGCTGCTGTGCAACGCCGACCTGCTGGCCGACCTGCCGCCGCCCATGCCCGTACGCGTGGCCTGCGGCGCGCTCGACGTGGTCACGCCTCCGGCCGCCTGCGAAGAAGTCGCGCGCCAGTGCGGCGTGCCGCTCGAATTGGTGGACGATGCGGGCCACGCCGGCTATGTGGAACAACCGCAGGCCGTCGCCGCACTGCTGCGCGAATCGCTCGCCGGCTGACCGCAACACAAACACAAGACATCCAAGGAAGGAAAAAGAGGCATGGCCAACAACGACAACGAGACGATGGAAGAGGGCGCCGACCGCTACAACGTGCCCGCGCTGGAGCGCGGCCTGCGCGTGTTGTGCGAGTTCAGCCGCGAAAGCCGCACGCTCTCCGCCCCCGAACTGGCCCGCCGCTTCGACCTGCCGCGCTCCACCGTTTTCCGCCTGCTCACCACGCTTGAGAACATGGGGTTCCTCGAGCGCGCCGAGGGTGGGCGCGACTACCGCCTGGGCCTGGCCGTGCTGCGCCTGGGCTTCGAATACCTCGCCTCGCTGGAACTCACGCAGCTCGGCACACCGCTGCTCAACCGCCTGTGCGACGAACTGCGCACGCCCTGCAACCTGGTGGTGCGCGATGGCCGCTCCATCGTCTACGTTGCCAAGGTCGCACCGTCCACGCCCTTTGCCAGCTCGGTCACCGTCGGCACGCGTCTGCCGGCCCATGCCACCGTGCTCGGCCGCATCCTGCTCGAAGACCTCACGCTGCCGCAGCTGCGCGCGCTCTACCCCGAGGACAAGCTCGAAACCTTCTCGCCGAGCACGCCCAAGACCGTGAACGAACTCTTCGACATGGTGCAGGCCGACCGCCAGCGCGGCTATGTGCTGGGCGAGGGCTTCTTCGAGTCGAACATCTCCAGCATCGCTGCGCCGGTGCGTGACCACAGCGGCCACATCGTGGCAGCGCTGGGCGCCACCATCACCTCGGACCACATCGAGGAAAGCCGCATGGACGAGATGGTGCTGCGCGTGCGCGGCACGGCCGACGAGATCTCGGGCTTGCTGAATTACTCCCCAGCGCGCGCCGCCAAGGTGGTGCCGCTTCGCAGCGCATGACGGTCATGGCACAGCAGACTTCCTCCTTCTTTGCAGCCAAGGCGCTGGCCGGCCGCGTGGCCGTGGTCACGGGCGGTTCATCGGGCATCGGCCTGGCCACCGTCGAGCTACTGCTCGGCTGCGGCGCATCCGTCGCGCTGTGCGGCCGCAATGCAGAGCGGCTCGACGACGCCGTGACCGATCTGCACGCGCAGTACCCGAACGCCAAGCTCTTCGCCCAGCCATGCGACGTGCTCGACGGTGCCTCGGTCCGCTCCTTCGCCGCCGCCAGCGAAGCCGCGCTCGGCCCGGCATCGATGCTGGTCAACAACGCAGGGCAGGGCCGTGTCTCCACCTTCGCCGACACCGACGATGCGGCCTGGACCGAAGAGCTCAACCTGAAGTTCTTCTCCGTCATCAACCCCACGCGCGCCTTCCTGCCGCAACTCGCGGCGCAGCGCGCGGTGCTGGGCGATGCTTCCATCGTCTGCGCCAACTCGCTGCTGGCGCGCCAGCCCGAGCCGCACATGGTTGCCACCTCGGCCGCGCGCGCCGGCCTGCTGAACCTCGTGCGCTCCATGGCCACCGAATTCGCTCCGCAGGGCGTGCGCGTCAACGGCATCCTGATCGGCCTGGTCGAGTCGGGCCAATGGCGCCGCCGCTTCGAGGCGCGCGAAGACAAGTCGCAAGACTGGGCCGCATGGAGCGGGCAGCTCGCGAAGAACAAACACATCCCGCTGGGTCGCCTGGGGCTTCCGACCGAAGCCGCGCGCGCGATTCTTTTTCTTGCTTCCCCGCTCGCGTCGTACACGACGGGCAGCCATATCGACATTTCCGGAGGCCTCTCGCGCCATGCATAACCCCACGAACAACAACACGGTCACCGTCGGCGCAGTCGTCGCCGCCTTTCTCGAACAGTGCGGCGTCAAGGCGGCCTTCGGCGTGATCTCTATCCACAACATGCCGATCCTCGACGCCTTTGCGCAGCGCGGTGCGATCCGCTTCGTGCCGGCGCGCGGCGAGGCCGGAGCCGGCAACATGGCCGATGCGTATGCGCGCTCCACGGCCAGCCTCGGCGTGTGCCTCACCAGCACCGGCCCGGCCGCCGGCAACATCGCGGGCAGCATGGTCGAGGCACTGACCGCCGGCGCGCCGCTGTTGCACATCACGGGGCAGATCGAGACGCCGTACCTCGACAAGGGCATGTCGTACATCCACGAGGCGCCCGACCAGCTCACCATGCTCAAGGCCGTGTCGAAGGCGGCCCTGCGCGTGCGCAGCGTCGAGACGGTGCTCGGCACGCTCAAGCGCGCAGTGCAGCTTGCGATGACGGCGCCGACCGGCCCGGTGAGCGTGGAGATTCCGATCGACATCCAGTCCGCGCTGACGACCATGCCGGCCGACCTGTCGCCGTTGCCCATCGAGCGGCCCGTGCCTTCTGCTGCTTCGCTCGACGCACTGGTTGCGCGCCTTGCTGCAGCCAAGCGCCCGATGCTGTGGGTCGGTGGCGGCGCGCGCCACGCCCGAGCCGCCATCCAACGCCTGCAGAAGCTCGGCTTCGGCGTGGTCACCACCACGCAGGGCCGTGGCACGGTGCCCGAAGACGATGCCGGTTCGCTCGGCTCGTACAACATCCACAAGCCGGTCGAGGCGCTGTACCAGCGCTGCGACGCGATGCTGGTCGTCGGCTCGCGCCTGCGCGGCAACGAAACGCTCAAGTACGAACTGAAGCTGCCGCGCCCGCTGCTGCGCATCGATGCCGATGCGGCCGCCGAAGGCCGTGGCTACGCCACCGACCTGTTCGTCTGCGGCGACTCCGCTCTGGCCCTCGAAGGCCTGGCCGATCGCCTCGAAGCCGCGAAGTACAAGGCCGACCCGGAACTGCTCGCCGACCTGCGCGCCGCGCACGAGCAGGCCGTGGCCTCGCTCACCGACGGCCTCGGCCCGTATGCCGAGCTTGTGAAGGCGCTGCAGTCCGCCGCCGGCCGCAACTTCAACTGGGTGCGCGACGTGACCGTGTCGAACAGCACCTGGGGCAACCGCGAACTGCGCATCTTCGAACCCAGCGCCGGTGTGCACGCCACGGGCGGCGGCATCGGGCAGGGCATGCCCATGGCCATTGGCGCTGCCATCGGCGCGGCCGAAACGGCCTCGGGCCGCAAGACCTTCTGCCTGGCCGGCGACGGCGGCTTCATCCTGAACCTTGGCGAACTCGCAACCGCCGTGCAGGAGCAGGCCGACATGGTCATCGTGCTCATGAACGACAAGGGCTACGGCGTCATCAAGAACATCCAGGACGCGCAGTACGGCGGCCGCCGCTGCTATGCCGACCTGCACACGCCCGACTACGCGCTGCTGTGCAAGTCGCTGTCACTGCCGCATGCCCGCGTGCAGCGCATGGACGAGTTGAAGGCGAAGCTGGGCGAGGCGCTGGCGAAGAAGGGCCCGTTCCTGCTGGAGATCGACATGCTCTCCATCGGCGATTTCAAGAGCGCCTTCGCAGGCCCGCCGACCAACACCGTCACGCAGATTCCGGCGCTCGGCAAGGCTGCCGCCGCTTCGGTGGAGTGACGGACGTGAGCGCATTGCCCGCATTGCGTATTGCCCTTGTAGGCTGCGGTGCCATCGGCACCTCGGTGCTCGAACTGCTCAAGGGCGATGCCGCCCTGGAGGTGGTTGCCATCGTCGTGCCCGCCGAGGGCGTGGCCGCGGCGCAGAAGGTTGCGCCCGGCGTGCAGGTTGGCAGTAGCGTGCCTGCCGATGGCATCGACCTCGTGGTCGAGACGGCTGGCCATGCGGCCATCGAAGAGCATGTACTGCCCGCGCTGGCACGCGGCACGCCCTGCGTGGTCGCTTCGGTCGGCGCGCTGTCGGCCGCCGGCTTCGCCGAAAAGCTCGAAGCCGCCGCCATCGCAGGCAAGACGCAGGTGCAGCTGATTCCCGGCGCCATCGGTGCAATCGATGCACTCGCCGCAGCCCGCATCGGCGGCCTCGACAGTGTGCGCTACACCGGCCGCAAACCGCCGCAGGCATGGAAGGGCACGCCGGCCGAACAGGGCCGCGACCTCGATGCGCTGGTGCAGCCCACCGTGATCTTCGAAGGCAGCGCGCGCGAAGCGGCCTTGCTCTATCCGAAGAACGCCAACGTCGCCGCCACCGTCTCGCTCGCGGGGCTCGGGCTCGACAGGACACAGGTGCGCCTGATTGCCGACCCCGCCACCACCGAGAACGTGCACACCGTCGAAGCCGAAGGCGCCTTCGGCAGCTTCGAGCTGACCATGCGCAACAAGCCGCTCGCGGCCAACCCCAAGACATCCGCGCTCACCGTGTACAGCGCCGTACGCGCGCTGCGCAACCGCGTCGCCGCGCTCGCCATCTGAGTCACTCCATGATTTCTTCCGAACTCCTTCCGATCTGCATTGCCGGCGAATGGCGCCTGGGCGGCGGCGACGTCTACGAAAGCCTCTACCCCGCCACCGGCGAGCCCATCGCGCGCCTGAAGGCCGCGAGCCTCGCCGATGTCGAGGAGGCCATCACTCGCGCCGACCACGCCTTCCGCACCAGCGGCTGGGCCCAGCGCCTGCCGCACGAGCGCGCCGCCGTGCTGCACCGTGTGGCGCAACTGATCCGCGAGGAGAGCGAATCGCTCGCGCAGAAGCAGCGCCTGGACAACGGCAAGCCGATCACCGAAACGCGCAACCTCGTGGCCAGCGCTGCGGGCACCTTCCAGTTCTTCGCCGCCGCGCTGGAGACGCTGGAAGAAACCATCACGCCGTCGCGCGGCGCGTTTGTCACGATGAGCGTGCACGAGCCCATGGGCGTGGTCGCGGCCATCACGCCGTGGAACTCGCCCATTGCCAGCGAGGCGCAGAAGCTGGCGCCTGCGCTGGCTGCCGGCAACGCGGTGGTCGTGAAGCCCGCCGAGGTGACGCCGCTGATGGCGCTGGAACTGGCCCGCATCTGCGAGCAGGCCGGCGTGCCGAAGGGCATCGTCAGCGTGCTGCCGGGCAAGGGCTCGGTGATTGGCGATGCGATCACCAAGCATCCGCTGGTCAAGCGCGTGTCGTTCACCGGCGGCACCACCACCGGCAAGCACATCGCGCACATTGCGGCCGACAAGATGATGCCAGTGTCGCTGGAGCTCGGCGGCAAGTCGCCGACCATGGTGCTCGACGACGCGGACCTCGACCACGCGGTGAACGGTGTGCTGTACGGCATCTTCAGTTCGTCGGGCGAGTCGTGCATCGCGGGCTCGCGCCTCTTCGTGGCGCGCGGCATCTACGACGAGTTCCTGACGCGCCTTGCGGAAGGCGCCAATGCGCTGCGCGTGGGCGACCCGGCTTCGGAGCGCACGCAGATGGGGCCGCTCATCACGGCGAAGCACCGCGAAGGCATCGAGCGCTATGTGGACCTCGGCGTGTCCGAAGGCGGCAGGATTCGCACGGGCGGCGTACGCCCGCATGGTGATGGCTATGACCGGGGCTATTTCTACAAGCCGACCATCATCGAAGGCCTGGGCAACAGCGCCCGCATCAGCCAGGAAGAAATCTTCGGCCCGGTGCTCGTCGCGATGCCTTTCGACAACGAGGAAGAACTGATCGCGCAGGCCAACGACAGCGTCTACGCACTGGCTGCAGGCGTGTGGAGCCGCGACTTCAAGCGCGCCTGGAAGCTCGGCCGCGCGGTGCAGGCCGGCACGGTCTGGGTCAATACCTACAAGCAGTTCTCCGTGTCCACGCCGTTCGGCGGCTGGCGCGACAGCGGCCTGGGCCGCGAGAAGGGCCGCGAAGGCATCTTCCAGTACATGGAGCAGAAGAGCATGTACTGGGGCACGAACGAACAACCGCTCCCATGGGCGAACTGAAGAGGACCGCACCATGAGCGTACTTGGCATCGACCAGATCACCTACGGCGCGGACGACCTGCCCGCATGCCGCCAGTTCTTCGAGGACTGGGGCCTCACGCTGAAGTCGGAAGCCGCCGACGAACTCGTCTTCGAATGCCTCAACGGCTGCAAGGTGGTCGTCGCGGCGTTGGACAAGCCGGGCCTGCCGCCCGCGATGGAAGAGGGCCCGACGCTGCGCGAAGTGGTGTGGGGCGTCGAGAACGATGCGGATCTCGACCGCTACGCCGCCGCCATCGCGCAAGACCCGGCCTTCTTCGACAGCACGATCGACGGCGCGCGCCGCATCGGCTGCATCGACCCCAACGGCCTGGCCGTGCGCCTGCAGGTCAGCCGCAAGCGCGCGGTGGAAGTCGATTGCGCCGCCATGAACACCTGGAATGCCAAGCTGCGCATCAACCAGGCCGCGCCGATCTACGAACGCGCGACACCCATCGAAGTCGGCCATGTCGTGTTCTTCGTGAGCGACGTGAAGGCCACCAGCGCGTTTTACGCGCAGCGCTTCGGCTTCGTGGCGTCAGACAGCTACCCGAACCGCGGCGCCTTCATGCGCTGCGCGGCAGAGGGCGGCCACCACGACCTGTTCCTGCTGCAGATTCCCTCGGGCAAGCGCGGGCTGAACCACGTGGCCTTCACCGTGCGCGACATCCACGAAGTATTCGGCGGTGGCCTGCACTTCTCGCGCCGCGGCTGGGAAACGCAGCTGGGCCCGGGCCGCCACCCGGTGTCGTCCGCGTACTTCTGGTACTTCAAGAACCCGGCGGGCGGGCTCATCGAGTACTACGCCGACGAAGACCAGCTCACCGCCGAATGGCAGCCGCGCGAGTTCGAGCCGGGCCCGACGGTGTTCGCCGAATGGGCGGTGGACGGCGGCCTCGACGGCAACACGCGCCGCCAGAAGAACGCGGAAGGCCCGAAGGGCGCTTTCCTCACCGAAAAGAAATGAACCCCTCGAATCCCTCGACTCTCATGCAACGACGTTTCTCCTTCTCCGTTCTGTTCGCCGCGCTGGCGGCCATCACGCTTGCCGCACCCGTGCACGCACAGCAGAGCGAGGCCCAGAAGCAGCTCGCCAGCGAGCGCTTCACCATCATCTCGCCGTTCCCGCCCGGTGGCCCGGTCGACACGCTGGCCCGCGTGCTTTCCGATGGCCTTGCCAAGCGCTATGGCCAGGCGGCCGTGGTCGACAACCAGGTCGGCGCGGCCGGCAACATCGGCATGGAGAAGGTCAAGCGCGCCAAGGGCGACGGCCACACGCTGCTGGTGATTCCCGCGGGCAACGTCACCATCAACCCGACGCTGATGCCCAACTTCCCGTTCGACATGGCGAAGGACTTCGTGCCGATCACCATGCTGGCCAAGGCGCCCAACGTGCTGGTGGCGTCGCCCGCATCGGGCATCAAGAATGCGAAGGAGCTGGTGGCGCAGGCCAAGGCCAAGCCCGGCACGCTGTCGTATGCCTCGCCCGGCGTGGGCAGCGGCCTGCATCTGGCGGGCGAGCTGTTCAAGCAGCAGGCCGGCATCGACATGCTGCATGTGCCCTACAAGGGCACGCCGCCCGCGCTCAACGACGTGCTCGGCGGCTCGGTGCCGCTGATGTTCAGCAACCTGCCCGCAACGCTGCCTTTCCTGAAGCAGGGCAAGCTGGTCGCCATCGGCATCACGGAGGCCAGGCGCAGCCCCGCCGCACCCGACATTCCCACGCTGGCGGAGCAAGGCATCCAGGGCGTGACCGTGACCTCGTGGTACGGCCTGATGGCGCCCAAGGGCACGCCGCCTGCCGTGGTCGAACAGCTCGCGAAGGACGCGGCCGAAATGCTGTCGCAGCCCGAGGTGCGCGAACGCCTGAAGCTGCAGGGCATGACCGACGCGGCCATGAAGCCCGTCGAGTTCGCCGCCTACATCCGCGATGAGACGGCCACATGGGCCAGGATCATCAAGGCCCACAACATCGTTGCCGAGTAAGCCGGCCGCACGCGAAAGAAGCTCTCATGAAGACAAGCGAATCAACCATCGGCATCGTCGGCGCCGGCATCGGCGGCCTCGTGGCTGCCATTGCGCTGCGGCGCGCGGGCCACGACGTGATCGTGTTCGAGCAGGCCAAGCAGTTTGCCCGCGTCGGCGCGGACATCAACCTCACGCCCAATGCCGTGCGTGCGCTCGACGGCCTCGGCGTGGGCGAGGCGGCCCGCGTGACGGCAGCACGCCCGTCGCACCGCATCAGCCGCACCTACGACACCGGCGAAGAAACCTCGCGCCTGGAGATGGCCGATTCGGCGGAGCAGCGCTATGGCGCGCCGCAGCTCACCATCCACCGCGCCGACCTGCTGGCCGCGCTGGCCGACATGTTCCCGGCGGAGCAGGTCGCGCTCGGCAAGCGCGCCGAGACCATCGCCGCCGATGAAGCCGGCGTGACCATCGCCTTCACCGACGGCACCAGCGCCCGCGTCGGCGCGCTGATCGGTGCCGATGGCATCCACTCCTGCGTGCGCACCGCGATGTTCGGCGCGGAGAGCCCGCGCTTCACCGGCATCGTGGCGTACCGCGCCGTGGTGCCCGCAGAGCGCGTGGCCGGCGTGCCCAACCTCGGCGCCTTCACCAAGTGGTGGGGCCCCAACCCGCAGAGCCAGATCGTCACCTTCCCGCTCAACCGCGGCAAGGACATCTTCATCTTCGCCACCACGCCGCAGGACACCTGGCATCTCGAGTCGTGGACCGCGCCGGGCAGCGTCGACGAGCTGCGCGAGCAGTACGTGGCCTACCACCCCGAGGCGCGTGCCCTGCTCGACGCCTGCGACACGGTGCTGAAGACCGCGCTGTACGAGCGCGACCCGATGCCTGCCTGGGCGCGGGGCCGCATGGCGCTGCTGGGCGACGCCGCGCACCCGATGCTGCCCTTCATGGCGCAGGGCGCGGGCATGGCCATCGAAGACGCGGTGGTGCTGTCGCGCCACCTCGAAGGCGTGGCCATGGCCGACGTTCCGGCCGCACTGCAGGGCTTCGAGAAGGCGCGCATCGAACGCGCCAGCCAGGTCCAGCTCGGCTCGCGCGGCAACAACTGGCTGCGCGAAGGTGGCAATGCCGACTGGGTCTATGGCTACGACGCCTGGACCGCGCCGCTCGCAACCCCGGCCATGGCCGCCGCCTGATTCACTTCACCTCGCTCGCCCCACGGAGGCTCACGATGCAACCCCAAGACCGCTACCTGCAACCGCACCAGGCGCGCCAGCGCCCCGCGACCACCTACGAAGACCTGCTGGGCGACGTGATCGAGCGCGCCTTCGGCGACGGCATCCACGACCTGCCAGGGCTCGTGCAGCGGCTCAACGATAGCGGCCTCGCCACGCCGGGCGGCCAGTCCTGGACCGAGGCGCTGTACCGCAAGGAAATGGCCGCGCTGGCCGCCTGAGGAGTACCCACCATGACCATCGCCATCCAACCCGTTCCCGCCGATCCTGTCGATCATCTTCTGGAGATCGGTCTGAAGGACCTCTGGTATCCGATCTGCCCCTCGCACTTCATCAAGGAGAACCCCATCTCCCTGCGCCGCCTCGGCCGCAAGATCGCGCTGTGGCGCGACGGCGAAGGCGTGCTGCATGCGCTGGAAGACCGCTGCCCGCATCGCGGTGCGCCGCTGTCGCAGGGCGTGGTGCTGGGCGACCGCCTCTCGTGCCCGTATCACGGCGTCGAGGTGCGGCATGACGGTGTCGTCACGCGCGTGCCCGGCAGCCCCGGCTGCAAGCTCGAAGGCTCGAAGGCGACTCGGCATTTCCACGTGCAGGAGCGCGCGGGTGCGGTGTTTCTCTACAACTCGAAGGAGCCGGTCGACATTCCGCCGCCGCTGATGCTGCCCGAGCAACTGACCGACGACGCCGAGTATTCGAGCTTCCTTTGCTACACCGAGTGGAAGGGCGACTACCGCTACGTGCTCGACAACGTGATGGACCCGATGCACGGCACGTACCTGCACAAGCAGTCGCATTCGATGGCCGAGGGCGACTCGAGCGCGAAGTTCGGCATTCGCCCGACCGACATCGGCTTCGTGTTCGAGAAGGAAGGCCAGCGCAACGTCAACTTCGACTGGACCGAGTGGGCCGACACCGGCATCCACTGGATGCGCCTGGAAATTCCGTACCCCAAGACCGGCGGCCCTGGCGGCAACTTCATCATCATTGGAGCCTTCTCGCCGATCGTGAAGGGCATGACGGCCACCTTCTTCTGGCGCGTGCGCAAGCTGGAGCCGGGCTGGCAGCGCGACACCTGGCGCTTCCTCTACAAGAACCGTCTCGAAGCGCGCCACTGGCACGTGCTGGAGCAGGATCGCGTGATGCTCGAGGAGATGGAGCCCGACGCCAATCAGCACGAGAACCTGTACCAGCACGACCTGGGCATCGTTCGCCTGCGCCGCCACATGCGCAACCTGGCGCAGGCCCAGCTGGCGGAAGCCGCAACGGCCTGAGCGGGAAGCGAGCATCGCCATGTCTTCTCCCACGCTCAACGCCCTCGTGCACACCATGCGCTACGAGGCCGACGGCATCGTGAGCGTCGAGTTCCGGCCGGCCACGCCTGCCGTGGACTTTCCTGCCTTCGAGGCCGGCTCCCACATCGACCTGCACCTGCCCAACGGGCTTGTGCGCAGCTACTCGCTGTGCAACCCATCGAGCGACCGCCAGCGCTACGTGGTGGGCGTGCTCAACGACCGCAAGAGCCGCGGCGGCTCGCGCTACGTGCACCAGCAGCTGCGCGTGGGCATGACGCTGCCCATCTCGGCGCCGCGCAACAACTTCAAGCTGGAGGAGGGCGCGGAACGCTCGGTGCTCGTGGCCGGCGGCATCGGCGTGACGCCCATCTGGTGCATGCTGCAGCGGCTGGTGGCCATCAGCAAGCCGGTCGAGATCCTGTACTGCGCACGCACCCGCAAGGAGGCTGCCTTCTGCGATGCCATCGAAGCGCTGGCGAAAGAAAAGTCGGTGCAGCTGACCTGGCACTTCGACGACGAGAAGGGCGCGCCGCCCAACCTCGTCGAGCTGTTGTCGGGTAAGGGCAGCGCCAGCCACTACTACTGCTGTGGCCCCACGCCGATGCTCGATGCCTTCGAGAAGGGCTGCGAGCAACTGGGCTACACCAACGCGCACATCGAACGCTTCGCCGCCGTGCATGTGGAGGCGCCCAGCGCCACGCAGAGCTACGTGGTGCAGTGCGCGAAGAGCGGCAAGAGCGTCGAGGTGCCGGCGGGCAAGTCGATTCTCGACAGCCTGATCGACGCCGGCCTCAACCCCGACCACAGCTGCAAGGAAGGCGTCTGCGGCGCCTGCGAAACGGCTGTGCTCGAAGGCGAGGTCGACCATCACGACGGCATCCTCACCAAGATCGAACGTGCGTCCAACAAGACCATGATGATCTGCGTCTCCCGCTGCAAGGGCGAGAGGCTGGTGCTCGACATCTGAGGCCCGCGGCCAGAGAAAAACCACTCCCGAAAATCCAATGAAAAACTACTTGATCGCGCTGGCTGCGGCCAGCACGGCTGGCGGAGCGCTGGCCCAATCTTCCCTCACGCTCTTCGGAGTGGTCGACGCAGCCGTCACCTACACCAAGGGCAGCGGCAACGGTTCGGCCCACAAGACGCAGCTGACCAACAGCGGCAACATGTTCAGCCGCCTCGGCTTTCGCGGCACGGAAGACCTGGGCGGTGGCTACTCGGCCAACTTCTGGCTGGAGATGGGTCTGCAGAACGACAGCGGCACGGGCTTTCCGTCGAACTCCAACAACCAGGCCAGCGGCAACGGCACCGCGGGCGTGCTGAGCTTCAACCGCCGCTCCACCGTGAGCCTTGCAGGGCCGTTCGGCGAACTGCGGCTGGGGCGCGACTATGTGCCGGCGTTCTGGAACACCGCCATCTTCGACCCCTTCGGCACGGGCGGCGGCATCGGCGCGAACCAGATCTACTTCTCGGGCCTCGGTGGCCTCGTCGCGCCCACGGGCACGCGTGCCTCGAACAGCATCGGTTACCTGCTGCCGGCCAGCCTCGGCGGCTTCTACGGGCAGGTGATGTACGCGATGGGCGAGAACGATTCCAACTCGGTGCTGCCTGGCACTCGGGTGTCGAACGAGCATGACGGCGACCACACGGGCGCGCGCTTCGGCTACCAGAGCGGCGGGCTCAACATCGCGCTGGCCACCGGCCGCACGCGCTATGCGAACGGCGACCTGCGCGTGACGAACCTCGGCGCGTCCTACACCTTCGATGCGTCGCTCATGAACCTCAAGCTCACGAGCGAGTTGTACAAGGAGTCGAAGGGCACGACCGATGCCAAGGGCGCGCTCATCGGCTTGCAGCTGCCCATCGGGCCCGGCGAGATCAAGGCCTCGTATGCGCGCTACCGGCTGGAGCCTGTCGGTGCAGCGCTGAAGCCAACCTCGTCGAAGCTGGCGATCGGCTATGTGCACAACCTGTCGAAGCGCACCGCGCTGTACGCGACCATCGCGCGCATCAGCAACAGCAATGGTGCGTCGCAAGCCCTTTCGGGCGCTATCACCGCGCCGAACCGCGCCTCCAGCGGCACAGAGTTCGGCATGCGCCACATGTTCTAGGCGCACGGGCGCGTCACCACCCCACATCGGCAGGACAGGTCATGCAGAGCAACAGCATCCGCAGTAGCAAGAACTTTCGTTGGTACGGTGTCATCACGCTGTTCGTGATCGTCGCGATCTCCTACGTGGACCGCATCAACATCGCGGTGCTGATCACCGATGCCGCGTTCCTGAACCATGTGGGCATCGCGGCCACCGACCGCGTGAGCCAGGGCTTCCTCGCGACGGCCTTCATGCTGGGCTACGGCGTGTCGGCCTTCGTGCTCACGCCGTTCTGCTCGGCGCTGTTCGGCGTGCGGCGCAGCCTGGTGTACGGCCTGATCCTCTGGGGCGTGGTGACGTGGGCCTCGCCGATGTTCCACAGCTACGGCATGCTGCTGGCCTCGCGCATCCTGTTGGGCGTGTCGGAGGGGCCGCTGTTCTCGCTGGCCTCGGCGTACATCAAGGCGCATTTCCGTAGCGATGAAAACGGCAAGCCCAATGCTTTCGTGAACATGGGCACGGGGCTGGGGCTGGCCATTGGCTATCCGCTGGTTGGCTATCTGCTCACGCAGTTCGCGTGGGACACATCGTTCCACGTGCTCGGCGTGCTGAACATCGTGCTCGGCATTCCGCTGGTGCTGGCCTTCGTGCGCATGCCGCCGGTGCATGCCGATGGCGTGAAGCCTTCGTCGTTCGGTGAGGCGATGGCGCGCGTGGGCGGCATCGTGAAGGGCGCGCTGCACACGCGGCACCTGTTCCTCATCACGCTGCTGACCTCGGCCGCGCTGGCTTATCTCTGGGGCAGCAGCAACTGGCTGCCGACGTATCTGCGCGAAGCGCGAGGCTTTTCGATGCGCGAGATGGGCTGGCTGGCCTCGCTGCCGCAATACGCCACGGTGCTTGCTGTGTTCGTGGGCGGTGTGCTCATCGACAAGGTCGGGCGCGAGCGCGTGCCCTTCATCTTCATGGGCGCGAGCTTGGGTGTGGCGCTGTCGGTGCTGATGGCCATCAACGCACGCGATCCATACGCGGCGGCAAGCTGCCTGGTGGCGGCCAACTTCTTCTGGGGCCTCCAGAGTCCGGCCATTCCGAGCACGGTGCAGTACTGCTCGCGGCCCGAGCACACGGCCAGTGCGTTCGGCGTGACCAATGGCGCGGGCAGCCTCGTGGCGGGCTTCATGCCGGCGCTGATGGGCGGCGTGATCGGCGCGGTGTCGCATGTCTCGGGCACCGCGAGCACGGCCGCTGCATCGGCGGCATCGGCCTCCGGTTTCTTCGCGGGCTTTGCGCTGCTGATCGGCACGCAGGTCGTGGTGTTCGCATGCGGCCTCTTGCTGTGGCTGCGCGACCGCGCGCACGGCGCTGCAGCAGTCTCAGGTTCACAGCTTTCCTGAGCTTTTCGAAGGCTTGTACCTTCGTACTGTGGCCACGCGGTCACAGTGCATGGGGTCGATTTCTGTCATCTGCGTGAGCAGGTGTTTCGGCGCTAGAACCATCTACATAGCGCACGGCATGCGCTGCATGTCATGACGCCATTCGGCCTATGGCGCGCGAACATTTTGAGAGAGAAAAGTTCCGCGATTCGTTGAGCTGACTTGTTCGTTCAGCTAAAACTGGCGCACATCAATGGACGAGGGAATGCGCGTGAAATCAACGACAAGAGCCGCAGAAAGTCTTGCCATAACCGACATGGCTCGTGCCGCTTCCGCTTCGCGGAAACGCACCGCGCAGATGCGCCGGCACTGAGCGCGAGCCTTCGCACTACAGCCCCGCGCTTGCATCCCATCACCCCGCGTCTGACGGGAATGGAACCTCTTACGCCCCGCATCCTGGGACCACCGCCTCGCACGCGGTGCGACCTTGCATGACTGTGCGGTCCTGACGAACGAAAGCGTTCGCCGGGAGGGCAGTGTGTTGCCCGTTTTTCTTCCCAGATAACCCCGTTGTTCATCTCATCACCGCGCGCGTCACGCGCATCGCCGGCTATCCGCCGGGCGCATGCGGGACGGCGCATGTTTCTTCTTACCAAGAGTACTCAGAGGCGATCATGAAAAAATTCAGTACCCCGGTGGTCAATCATCTTGCCATCACCGCAGTGACCCTTGCCGTTCTGACGGCATGCGGCGGCGGCGGAGACAGTGGCGGCGCTTCGCTCGGCGGTGCCGGCACCGGCCTCAGCGCACCGTCGGACTCCGTTGTTTCGGCGCCCGTGTCCGACCCCACCTCGAAGACGCCCGACGACGGCGTGCCCAATGCGGCGAATGCCGCCGTTGCAGCGGTCGATCGTTCGGCCAAGCCGATGGAACTGCCCGACACCGTCTGGCCCAGCAACTACAAGCTGTGGTTCCGTCCCGATGCGGCGCTCAAGACTTTCGTGGGCCGTGGCGATGTGGAGATCGAAGTGCTCAAGCCGGTCGACGCCATCGTCGTTGCCGCGCACAACCTGAACTTTGCAAAGGGCCGCACCACGCTGCGCAAGGTGTCGAGCCCCGCCGAGGCGATTCCGCTGATTCCCACGCCGCAGACGCTGGGCGACTTCGTGCAGCTGCGCCTGAACGACGGCCAGATCGCAAAGGGCAAGTACCTGCTGCACATGGAGTGGGACGGCAAGATCCAGTTCTCCGACGCCGAGTACTGCCCGCCCGCGGAGGTGGCGCGCAACCCGTTCTGTTCGGCCGCCACAGGCATCTTCAAGGTGGGCCTCTCCACGCCCGAGGGCGTGAGCAGCGATGCCATCGTGACGCAGGGCGAAACCAACTATGCGCGGCAATGGTTCCCGGGTTGGGACGAGCCGGCCTTCCGCCACACCTTCGAGATCTCGGCCGAGGTGCCGGGCGACTGGAAGACGGTGTCGAACGGCGCACAGACCGAGGCAACGAAGCTGCCCGACGGCTACCAGCGCGTGGCCTTCGAGAAGACGCCTTCGATGCCGATGTACCTGACCTTCTTCGGTGGAGGCAAGTTCGACATATTGGCCGACAACTTCAAGAACCCGCTCGACGGCAGCGACATGCCGCTGCGCTGGTTCACGCCGCCGGGCCGCGCCGACTGGGCCAAGTTCGCGATGGAGTGGACCAAGGTGTCGATGGACTACTACTACAAGTACACCGGCATCCCGCTGCCCTTCAAGAAGTTCGACACCGTCGCGGCCAACGACAGCTACAACAACAAGCCCAACACCGGCTTCGGCGGCATGGAGAACTGGGGCTCGATCTTCGAGTTTGCCGATTCGGTGCTCACCAAGCCGGGCGACACGCCCACGCTGTACTCGGTGACGGTGGTCACGCATGAGGTGGCGCACCAGTGGTTCGGTGACCTGGTCACGCTCGACTGGTGGGACAACGTGTGGCTCAACGAGTCGTTCGCGCGCTGGTTCGAAAGGCGCACCACGATCAAGTTCCACCCCGAGTACTACAGCTTCTCCGACTACGTGCTGGACAAGCACAACGTGATCGTGGCCGACCTGAAGAACACGGCGGTGCCGGTGCAGCGCAACCTCAACGACGCGGGTTCGTTCGGCTTCATCAGCCCGTCGATCTTCGTCTACAACAAGGGCAGCCACGTGCTGGAGACCATCCAGAACTACATCGGCGAAGAGGCGATGCAGAAGGGCCTGCAGATCTACCTGAAGGACTACGCGTACGGCAACGTCACGCCTTCGCGGCTGTGGAGTTCGCTGGAGAAGGCCACCGACAAGAAGGTGAGCGACATCGGCGACAGCCTCATCCGCCAGACCGGCATTCCGCTGCTCACGGTCGATGCGCAGTGCGCGGGCAACAGCACCTACGTGAACATCACGCAGGAGTCGTTCCCCAACCAGAACGTGTACCCGGCCTCGACCTGGACCGTTCCCGTCACGCTGGCATACGGCGACGCGATGGAAAAGCGCCAGACCTTCGTGATGTCGAACAACAGCACGCAGATCGAGCTACCAGGCTGCACGGCCGTGCTGGCCGGGCCGACCGGGCAGGACTACTACGTGAGCAACTACAGCGCGCAGTCGTGGAGCGCACTGCTGGCCAAGGCGCAGAGTTTTGCAAGCAACAAGCCGCTGCTGCTGAACATCGAGCGCGATGCGTTCCGGCTGCTGAGCGTGGGGCGCATCACGCAGGCGCAGTACGACCAGATCAAGGGTGTGGTCAACCTGCCGGCGACCTTGCTGGCCAAGACGCAGGTGAGCCAGCAGAAGATGGCGGCGGTCGATGCCGGGGTCGAGAAGGAAGAGTACCCGCATGCGCTGCGCTTCCAGGGCAGCCTGAAGCTGCGCGAGAACGACAAGCGCTGAGCGTTGTTTGAACCGGCGCGCGCCGCCCGGCATATCGGTCGGTGCGCGCCTCATCGCACGAGGATCAACATGAACACAGCATTGAAATGGCTGGCCGCCGGGGCGTCGGCATTGCTGCTTGCCGCATGCGGCGCAAGCAGCAGCAGCGGACCCGAGGCCGAACTGGTCGGCACCTACGCCGTCAAGCAGAACGGCGCGCTCAAGGAACTGATCAAGATAGAGAAGCAGGGCAACCGCTACGTGATGCGCGACAAGGTGCGCACGCCCGAGTGGAGCGAACCGAAGATGCAGATGAAGCCGGTCACGCGCGAGCAATGGGCTCGCATCACCACCGACAAGGAGAGCACCGCCTTCGTCGGCATGGCGAGCGAGCAGCTAGGCATCTTCAAAGTGCCGGCGGGCTGGAAGAAGAACGGCTTCCAGACTTCGACGGGCTACTTTCTCTTCTACTCGCGGGGGCCGGTGGAGGCGTACAAGCTCTGACGGCTGAAGCGCCGGTAGGTCAGGCCGCGGGTGCCACGCTCGCGCCCTCGATGCGATGGCGCTTCAGCGCATCGGCCACGAAGCCGCTGGCCTTCATCTCTTCGACGAAGGCGGCGAGCAGCGCTTGTGCTGCGGCGCCGCGGCTGGCCGGCGTGCCCATGGCCTGCTGGATCACCATGAAGCGGCCCGGCAGCACGCGCACGCCGGGTGCGCGCTGCGCTTCGCCTTCGAGCATCTGGCGGATGCCGGCCGCCACTTCGACTTCGCCGGAACGCAGCGCAGCAAGCGCCGGGCCCGCGCCCTGCAGCCGCACGATCTCGGCTGCCTTGATCTCGCGCGTGAGGAACAGGTCGTAGGCGCTGCCTGAGCCGACCGAGATGCGGTGGCCCTTCGCATCGACCTGCGCGTTGTCGGCGAGCGCCGAAGCTTCGGGCACGAGGTAGCTACCCTCGATCAGCACATAGGGCGCGGTGAACAGCAGCCCTTCGCTGCGTGCCGGGTCGATGGCGAAGAAGCCGATGTCGGCCTTTTCGTTTTTTACAGCCTCGACCGAAGCCGCCGCCTTCTCGAACACCACCAGCTCGACGCCTACACCGAGCCGCCGTGCGAACTCTCGCGCCAGATCGATCGAGACGCCTACCGGCTCGCCGCTGGCCGCGTCCTTGTTGGCCAGGATGGGGTTGCCGAGGTTGATCGAGGCGCGCAGCGTGCCGCCGGGCGCGAAAGCGGAAACGAGGGCGGGGGAGATCGTCATGGCGTGGGTCGTCGATGAGAGCTGGGGGATGCGCGTCAGTTTACGGCGCGGTCAGTGGCTCCAGCCCCGTCTTGGCAATGGTGGGCGCGGCAGCGGGCGAGTTGAGATAGCGGATCAGTTGCCGTGCCGCATCGGGTTGTTTCGATGCGGTGGCCACGCCGGCAGAGAACACCGTCACCTGCTGCACTTCTGCCGGCAGCGGGCCGATGTAGTCGATGCCCGCGATGGGCAACAGCTCGCTCACCTGCTGCAGGCCGAGCGCCGCGTCGCCGCGCGCTACCACCGTGCCGACGCGCTCGCTCAGGATGCGCCTGCTCTTGGGCTTGACCTGGTCTTCGATGCCGAGCTTCTTGAGCAGCTCGGTCTCGTAGTAGGTGCCGCTTGCGCTGGCCGAGTAGGCGATGGACGGGGCCGCGAGCAGCGTGCGCTTCAGTGCATCGACGGAACTGATGTCTGGCTTGGGCGCGCCCTTGCGCACCGCGAAGCCGATGGCCGAGCGCACCAGGTCGACCTGGCTGCCGGGCACGACCTTGCCCTGTGCGACGAGTGCATCGAGCGCGGGGCGAGCGAGGATCACCACGTCGGCCGGCTCGTTGCGCGCGAGTCGGCTGGGGATCGAGTCGTCGGCGTTGCCCATCGAGGCGCCGTATGCCGTCTTCACGGTGCGGCCGCTGCTGCGCTCGAACTCGGGGCGCAGGTCGTTGTAGGCGGCGGTGAAGCCGCCCGAGGTCATGACGTGGATGTCGCCACCGGCGGGCTTGCTGCCGCCGCCGAGGCTGCCGCAGCCGGCGAGTGCGAGGGCCGCAATCAGCGGAAGGGCTGCGCGGCGGGTGAGGGTGCGAAAGGAAGAAAAAAGAATGGGCTTTGTCACGATGTCTCCAGAAGGAAGGGAGCGGCGGCGTGGGCGCCGCCTGCTACTGCCATCGTAGAAGCCGTGGCTGTCATTCGGCCTTCAGCGGATTCGGGGTTATCACTGAGGGGATGACGCAGGCTCGTCGGGCTTGCCCGCGTCCGCGGCGGGCAGCCTTCCTCGCCTGGCCAGCCCTTCGCGCAGCAGGAACTCGACCTGCGCGTTCGCGCTTCGCAGCTCCTGCGCCGCCAGGCGTTCGATCTCGGCCCACAGGGCCGGATCGATGCGCAGGGGGTAGGATTTTTTTCCGGGACTGGCCATCGGGTGCGGGTAGAGAGACGGGCTTCAGGTGTACAGCGTACCGGTGTTGACCACGGGTTGCGTCTCCCGGTCGGAGCACAGCACCACCAGCAGGTTCGACACCATCGAGGCCTTGCGCTCGTCGTCCAGCACCACGAGATTGCGCTCCGACAGGCCCTTGAGAGCCGCTTCGACCATGCCCACCGCGCCCGCCACGATCTGGTGCCGTGCGCTGACGATGGCCACCGCCTGCTGGCGGCGCAGCATCACCTGAGCGATCTCGGGGGCGTAGGCGAGGTGGGTGAGCTTGGCGTCGAGCACTTCGACGCCCGCGCTGGCAAAACGCTGGTTGAGCTCGTCCTTGAGCGCATCGGCCACCGTGTCGAGCCCGGCGCGCAGCGTGGTTTCTTCGCTCTGCAGGTCGTCGCCGCTGTCGTAGGCATAGAGAGTGGCAAGGTGGCGGATGGCCGCTTCGGCCTGGATGGCGACGAACTTGTTGTAGTCGTCGATCTCGAACACGGCCTGCGCCGTGTCGTAGACCCTCCACACCACTGCCGCGCCGATCTCCACCGGGTTGCCGCGCTTGTCGTTCACCTTCAGCGGCGGTGTGTTGAGGTTGCGTGCGCGCAGCGAGATCTTCTGGCCGCTTTGCAGCGGGTTGGTCCAGCGCAGGCCCTCGGTGCGGTCGGTGCCCTGGTACTCGCCGAACAGCGTGAGGATGATGCCCTCGTTGGGCTGCAGCATGTAGAGGCCAGGGATCAGCACGAGGCCGATCACGATCAGCAGAATGCTCATGGGCAGCGGCATCAGGCGCTGCACCAGCGCCCATGCGCCGACGACGATCAGCAGCAGCACCACGGCCGACACGCCGTAGCCGTTGATCGACCGGTAGGGGCGCTCCTTGCGGACCTTGCGCGGTGTTGTGGGGGTCTTCTCTTGCATGTAGCCTCCGTTAAAAGTGATATCACTTTAATATCTTTTTGAAGGCCGTCAAGATGTTTTCGACGCCGATGAAGCGCTGCCTCGATCCAGAAGTAAAGACGGCCTGCTTTACCCCGGGTTTACGGGCTCGCAACGCCCGGGACAGCTGCCGCGCCTGAAATGCGCGGTGGTCCTTCGAGGGCCAGGCATCGAAGGAACCTGCAATGATGATGAATCGACCCCTGCAGCGCTTCGCGCTCGCCGCAGCCCTTGTCGCCGTGAGCGGCCATTGCTTTGCGCAATTCGGCGGTGGCGGAGGCCGGCGCGGTACGCGGCCCGACAGCACGACGAGCCCGCGCACAGGCGATGGCCTGTCCACGCCGGCAACCGCTGCGGGCAAAATCCGCGACAAGCTCTACGACTTGCGCGTGCAACTCATGATCACGCCCGAGCAGTCCCAGCTGTGGGACCGCTTCTCCGATGCGGTGTGGGACATGGCCAGCCGCGCCGGCATGACCGCTGCGGCACCACCAGACGACCTGACCGCCGTGCAGTTCGCGCAGCAGCGCGCCATGCAGGCACAAGATCGTGCCCGGCGCACACAGGCGGTGAGCGATGCGCTGTCGAAGCTCTACGACGCAATGACGCCCGAACAGCGCCACACGGCCGACCAGAACCTGCCGGCCGTCATTCCCTGACCGGGCCGATGCATCGGCGGGCGATCAGGTGATGAGGTCGAAGCAGCAGCCCGCGTAGTACGGCTTGTCCCCGCCGTCGACGAAGGGAACCTCGATAGGCTTGCCCTCGTTGCGCCACACATCGCGCTTCCTGTAGCCGGAGCGCGCGAGGTCGGCCAGGAGTTCGTCGTGGTGCTGGATGCGGTACGGGCACACGGCCACGCCGATGCTGTTGAGCGTGTAGATGGTGCGTTCCGGGTGCACGGCCGTGGTATTCATGACGATGCGCCTGGGCTTCACGGCCAGTGCGGAAAGAATCGCGTCCATGCGGGTCGGCAGGTACTGCAGGCTGCCCGACACATACAGCACGTCGCAGCCGCTCGCATCGCGGTAGTCGGTGGTAAAGCCGAGCTGCTCGGTCGCTTCGCGCTTGACGGCCATCGCGCGGCCGCTCTCGACCACGCCAGGCACGTCGCACACCGTCCAGCGCAGGGTGTCGGGGTAGCTCAGCACGCGGCGGAAGGCGTAGTACTTGATGCCGACGTGTCCGCCCAGGTCGAACACGCGCGTCAGGCCTGCATCGATGGAGCGGCCCAGCCAGAAGAGGCCGGGATAGTCGTAGAAATAGATCTGCGGGCTGTAGAGCTCGCCCGCGTCGGCATTGGCGTAGCCAACGGCCTTGCTGGGCGGTGCGCCAGCCTCGGCCGCCGCGAAGCTCTCGAACGAACCCATGAACAGGTTCTCGTCCGTGTTGTTCAGGAACTTGCGCCTGTACGCACTTTCGCGGGGAGGAAACTGCAGAAGGCTTGAAAGCATCTATTTCTCCGGTGGCATGCCCATTCTGGGTGCAACCGGAGCATTCGAGGGCTATAGCCCAGTGCCGTTGGGGCGGTTACCCCATGGGGGTTACATACCGCTCGCCAGCGCCGCCGCAGCCGCCCGCGTTTCCACCCCCAGCTTCTCGAAGATGTGCTCCAGGTGCTTGTTCACCGTGCGTGGGCTGGTGCCCAGGATCTCGCCGATGTCGCGGTTGGTCTTGCCCTTGGCGAGCCAAGACAGCACCTCGGTCTCGCGCGGCGTGAGTGCGGCGTCGGCCAGGCGGGCGGCCGGCCCCTCGCGCTGGATGGCGAAGAGCAGCATCGTCTCGCCGAGTGCCGCCGCGCCGAGGTTGCGCACCGACAGCCGCATGCCCGTGGCGGTGCCGATGGCAATGGCCGCGCCCGGCGCGAGAGCCGGTTCCAGCGAAGCAGGCAGCAGGCCCGGCGCCACCGGGTCTTCCAGCGCATGCAGCCACAGCGCGGCCTGCGGCGAGCGCCACGCGATGCGCCCGCGCGTGTCGATGAACACCACGCCCATGCCGGCCACGTCAACCGCGTCGCGGGCCATGCGCGTGATACGCGCGTTGCGCGCGTGCGTGTGCAGCCGCGCCAGCACCTCCTGCGCGCGGATCGGCTTCACCACGTAGTCGACGCCGCCGCACTCGAAGCCCTCGACCACGTGCGAGGTTTCAGAAAGCCCCGTCATGAACAGCACGGGAATGTGCGCCCATGCCGGGTTGGCCTTGATGCGCCTGCAGGTCTCGAAGCCCGAGAGGCCGGGCATCAGGCCGTCGAGCAAGATTGCGTCGGGCACCACCAGTTCGAGCCGCTGCAGCGCGGCCTCGCCGTCGGCCGCCACCAGCACGGTGTAGCCGCTGGCCTCCAGCGTGTCGCACAGCATGCCGAGGCTGCTGGGTGCGTCGTCCACCACCAGCACCACGGGGCGTTCGGATGATGATGGCGATTCAGGGGGTGAGGGTGTCTGCATCTTCGGCCAATGCGTTGCGGAGGTTGTCGAGTTCGAAGCGCGTGACCATGCCGCGCAGCCAGGTGCAGGTCGATGCCGCTGCGGGCGAGGCGGCCGCCAGCCGGTCGAGCGCCGTGTGCAGGCCGCGCACGTGGCCCATCTGCACGAGGCGCATGAGCTCGGCGCGGTCGTCTTCCGAAAGGGCAAGCTGGCGCGGGCGCTGCGGCGCGTCTTCTGCAGCGGCGGGCGGCAACGCCTCGCTGCCCGACAGCCATTCGAGGCCGAGGTGCCGCTCCAGCGTGGCGATCAGCGCCGACTCGATCACCGGCTTGCCCACAAAGGCTTGGCAGTCCGCCGCGCGCAGCCGCTCGCTCTGGTTCTCGAACATGTTGGCCGAGACGATGATGATCGGGATGTCGCGAAAGCCCGAGGCGCGCACCGACGCGGCGGTCTGCCAGCCGTCCATGTCGTCCATCGTCAGGTCGAGCAGGATGGCCGAGGGCAGCTCCTCGCGCAGGCTGTCGAGGCACTCGGTGCCGCTCGCAGCCTCGCGCACCTCGAAGCCCAGCGGCGCGAGCATGCCGGCGAGCATCTGGCGCTGCACGGGCTGGTCGTCGACCACCAGCAGCGTGCGGCGCGCGCCGATGTAGCCCGACACGGGTTGCCGCAGCGCGCCGGCCTTGCTGGCCTGCGGGCCGGGGTCGGCCACCTCGCGCAGGTACACCCGCACGCTGAAGGTGCTGCCTTGCGAAGAGGTCGAGGCCAGCTTGAGCTCGCCGCCCATCAGCGAAGTGAGCAGCCCGGTGATCGTCAAGCCCAGCCCCGTGCCGGGCTCGCCGCGACGGCGGCCCGCCGCACCGCGCTCGAAGGGCAGGAAGATGCGCTGGTGGTCCTGCGCCGCCACGCCGATGCCGGTGTCGACCACGTCGAAGCGCAGCACCTCGCGCCGCGCATCCACATGCAGCGTGACGGTGCCGCTGTCGGTGAAGCGCACCGCGTTCGTCAGCAGGTTGATGAGGATCTGCCGCAGCCACTTGGCGTCGGCATGCACCCAGGGCGGCAACTGCCCGGCGTGCGTGAAGACGAAGGCCAGTCCCTTGTTCTCTGCCTGCGGCCGCACCATGTGCACGAGCTGGTCGAGAAAGGCCGGCAGCGCGAGCGGCGCGGGCTCCAGCTGCAGCCTGCCGGCCTCGATGCGCGCCAGGTCGAGCAGGCCGTCGATCAGGCCCAGCATGTGCTCACCGCTGCGGTGGATGGTCTGCACCGCCTCGCGCGGCGGCGTCACCGCGTCGCCCTTCAGCAGGATCTGCGAGTAGCCCAGGATGCTGTTGAGCGGCGTGCGCAACTCGTGCGTCATGCCGGCCACATAGCGCGTCTTGGCCTGGTTCGCGGCCTCGGCGGCTTCCTTGGCGGTCTGCAGCGCGGCATCGGTGCGGCGGTGCGCCTCGATTTCGAGGGCCAGCAGGTTGTTGTGGCGGTTCGATTCTTCCTGCGCCATCTGCCGGCTTTCGCTGCCCAGCACCACCCACCACGCGGCCACAGCGGCCACGACGGAGAGCAATGCGAACACTTTGAGAAAGGCAGTGGCCATGACCGAATCGCTGGTGCCCGCCAGCGCCTCCTGCGCATAGACCACGCCGACCACGGTGGCCAGCAACGCGATGAGCGAGGCGGCTATCAGCAGGTAGTGCGCCACGCGGAAGTTCAGCCGCGCCGACAGCGCCGGCGGCAGCAGCGCCTGCAGCCAGCCGCTCATCTGCTCGGCCGCGCGCGAGTTTGTCTTGCAGCGATCGTGGCAGCGCGATTCGAGCGTGCAGCACAGCGAGCAGATCGGCGCGCTGTAGGCAGGGCAGTGCGCCATGTCTTCAGACTCGAAGCTGTTGTCGCACACCGAGCACTTCACGCTCTGGCCCGGCTTCCAGCGGTCGATGTCTGTGCGCGCGAGGTAGTAGCGCCCGCGCGTGCGCCAGGCCAGCAGCGGAGACACGGCCATGGCCGTCACCAGCGCGATGAAGGGCGAGAAGGCGCGGGCCCAATGCCCCAGCACGCCGGAGTAGGCCAGCATGGCCAGCGCGGCCGCCACCAGCATCGCCATCAGCCCCACCGGGTTGATGTCGTACAGGTGCGCGCGCTTGAACTCGATGGTCTTCGGGCTCCAGCCCAGCGGCTTGTTGATGACCAGGTCGGCCACCAGCGCGCCGACCCAGGCGATGGCGATGTTGCTGTAGAAGCCCAGCACGTGCTCCAGTGCCGCGAATACGCCCAGCGCCATCAGCAATATCGCGATGACCACGTTGAACACCAGCCACACCACGCGCCCCGGGTGGCTGTGCGTGAGCCGCGCGAAGAAGTTCGACCAAGCGAGCGAACCCGCGTAGGCGTTCGTCAGGTTGATCTTCATCTGCGAGATCACCACGAACAGCACCGTGATGCCCAGCACCCAGGCCGGGTCGCGCAGCACGTACGAAAAGCCCGTGAGGTACATCTGCGTGGGCTCGATCGCGTGGTTGGCCGGTATCTCGTGCTGCAGGGCCAGGAAGGCGAGGAACGCGCCGCCCATCATCTTCAGCATGCCCGGCACGATCCAGCCCGGCCCGGCGATGAGCACCGCGGTCCACCAGCGGCCACTGTTGGCGGCGGTCTTCTCTGGCAAGAAACGCAGGTAGTCGACCTGCTCGCCGATCTGCACCACCAGCGAGAAGGCCACCGTGGCGGCGGCGCCGAACATCAGCGGATCGAAGCCGCTGCTGTCCGAAGTGCGTCCGACCAGGCTGGTGAAGTCGGCGTACAGCTCGGGCTTTTTCACCAGCACCGCAATGAAGGGGCAGACGAACAGCACGATCCAGATCGGCTGCGTCCACAGTTGCAGCCCCGATATGAGCGTGATGCCCCGCGCCACCAGCGGAATGATGACGATCGACGACACCATGTACAGCAGCCATAGCGGCCAGTCGAGGTACATCTGCAGCGCCAACGCGAGGATGGCCGCCTCCAGCGCGAAGAAGATGAAGGTGAAGCTTGCGTAGATCAGCGATGTGAGCGTGGAGCCAAGGTAGCCGAAGCCCGCGCCGCGCGTGAGCAGGTCCATGTCCACGCCGTGCCGGGCCGCGTAGTACGAGATGGGCAGGCCCGTGAGGAAGGTGATGAGCCCCACCACCAGGATGGCCCACAGCGCATTCGAGAAGCCGTAGCTCAGCGCGATGGCCCCGCCGATGGCCTCCAGCGCCAGGAACGAGGTGGCGCCGAAGGCCGCGTTGGCCACGCGGAACTCCGACCACTTGCGAAAGCTGCGTGGCGTGTAGCGCAGCGCGTAGTCCTCCAGCGTTTCGTTCGCGACCCAGGCGTTGTAGTCGCGGCGGATGCGAAAGATCTTCTGTCCGGAGACGGATTGCATGGCTGGTTCTCGCGGCGGCGGTGGCATGGGGCAGGTACAGCAAGAAGCGCTCCCTGTGCTTCTTTACCCTCGATGTTTTCCACCGATGTCTGGCTCGCGAGTCTGCGGGCAGGGCCGGCTCCCGCCGCTACGTTGAATGACGTATTCGCGCAAACCCGGGTGATTTCTAAAGTACCAGCCATGGTGCTCGAGGCACCGTCCGATGCACTGCGATGGTGCGCGGCTCTACTTTCCAACAACCTGCCTGGAGTTTCCTGATGTCGCGTGATTCAGATCTTTCTCTCGATGCCCTGGCATTGCGCCGCCGCCGTCTGCTGCAGGGCGCCGCCGCGCTGCCCGTGATGGGCCTGAGCGGCCTGAGCTTCGGCCAGGGGCAGTTCCCCACGGCCAAGGTCAACACCACCAAGCTCGCCGTGACCGACACCGAGGTGACGGTGGGCCAGCTGCATTCGTCCACCGGCACCATGGCGATTTCGGAGACCGGCTCCATCCAGGCCGAACAGCTCGCCATCGACCAGATCAACGCCATGGGTGGCGTGCTGGGCCGCAAGATCAAGGTCATCAAGGAAGACGGCGCCTCCGACTGGCCGACCTTCGCCGAGAAGTCGAAGAAGCTGCTGGTCAACGACCACTGCGCGGCCGTGTTCGGCTGCTGGACCAGCGCCTCGCGCAAGGCAGTGCTGCCTGTGTTCGAGAAAGAGAACGGCCTCCTGTACTACCCGACCTTCTACGAAGGCCTGGAACAGAGCAAGAACGTGATCTACACCGGCCAGGAAGCCACGCAGCAGATCATCTGGGGCCTGGACTGGGGCGCGAAGGAGAAAAAGGCCAAGACCTTCTTCCTGGTGGGCTCCGACTACATCTGGCCGCGCACCTCGATGAAGATCGCGCGCAAGCACATCGAGAACTTCCAGAAGGGTTCGGTCAAGGGCGAGGAGTACTACCCGCTGGGCCACACCAACTTCAACTCGCTGATCAACAAGATCAAGGTGGCCAAGCCCGACTGCATCTTTGCGGCCGTGGTGGGCGGCTCCAACGTGGCCTTCTACAAGCAGCTCAAGGCTGCGGGCATCACCGGCGACAAGCAATTCCTGCTGACGCTGGCCGTGACGGAAGACGAAATGACCGGCGTGGGCGGCGAGAACTTCGCGGGCTTCTACTCGTCGATGAAGTACTTCCAGACGCTGGACAACGCGAACAACAAGAAGTTCGTGGAAGCCTTCAAGGCGAAGTACGGCAAGGACGCCGTGATCGGCGACGTGACGCAGGCGGGCTACCTCGGTCCGTGGCTGTGGAAGGCGGCGGTGGAGAAGGCCGGCAGCTTCGACGTGGACAAGGTGGTGGCGGGCTCGCCGGGCATCGAGCTGAAGACGGCACCCGAGGGGTACGTGAAGCTGGATGCAAACCATCACCTGTGGAGCAAGGCGCGTATCGGGCAGGGGCAGCTCGATGGCACGTTCAAGGTGGTGGCGGAGTCGGCTGAGCTGATCAAGCCGGATCCGTTCCCGAAGGGCTACCAGTAAGCCAGCAAGCAGGCCGTCGGCCCTCACCCCAACCCTCTCCCGCTGGCGGGAGAGGGGGCAACTCCAACATTCCGGACTTCCCGCCATGACTCTGTCGGACATGATGAACATCGGCCTCATGCAGGGCTTCGCGGGGCTGAGCCTCTTCGCGGTGCTGCTGCTGATGGGGCTGGGCCTGGCGATCATCTTCGGCCAGATGGGCGTGATCAACATGGCGCATGGCGAGTTCATGACCATCGGCGCCTATTCGATCTACCTGGCTGCACGCATCACCGAAAGCCTGGCGCCGGCGTTCATGCCGTACTACTTCCCGATCGCCATCGGGCTGGCCTTCGTCTTCGCCTTCATCACCGGATGGATCGTGGAGTGGGTGCTGATTCGCCATCTGTACAAGCGCCCGCTCGACACGCTGCTCGCCACCTGGGGCGTGAGCCTGGGCCTGCAGCAGATCTTTCGCACCTTCATCGGCCCGAAGGAAGTGAGCCCCACGCTGCCCGAGTGGCTCATGGGCTCGTGGACGCCGCATGAAGGCCTCGACATTCCGATCAACGGCCTGTTCGTGCTGGCGCTCACAGCGCTGGTCACGGGCGGCGTGCTCATTGCTCTGCACAAGAGCCGCTGGGGTCTGCGGGTGCGCGCCACAGTGGCCAACCGCACGATGGCCAACGCCACCGGCATCGACACGAAGAAGACCGACCGCCTGACCTTTGCCATCGGCTGCGGCATTGCCGGCATGGCGGGCGCGGCCTTCACCACCATCGGCTCGACCGGGCCGACCTCGGGTTCGCTCTACATCGTCGACGCCTTCCTGGTCGTCACCTTCGGCGGCGCGGCCAGCCTCTTCGGCACGGTGGTTTCGGCCTTTGGCATTGCGCAGACGCAGTCGATCTCCGAGTTCTTCATGACCGGCTCGATGGCCAAGGTGCTGACGCTGTCGCTGATCGTGCTGATTCTGATGATGCGACCCCAAGGCCTGTTCGCCGTCAAGGTCCGCCGCTGATGAACCCGATTCCCTTGCAGGAGAACGTTCCGATGAATTTCATCAAGGCCTCGATCCAGCGCTACCAGCTCGGCAGCCTGCTGCTCCTGGTGCTGCTGCTCGCGGTGGTGCTGCCGCTGTCGCTCGACATCTTCCGCCTCAACCTCGTGGGCAAGTACCTCACCTACGCCTTCGTGGCCGTGGGGCTCGTCATGGTGTGGGGCTACGGCGGCGTGCTGAGCCTGGGGCAGGGCGTGTTCTTCGGCATCGGCGGTTATGCGATGGCGATGTTCCTCAAGCTCGAAGCCTCCGATCCCATCACGACCAAGATCCAGTCGACGCCCGGCATTCCGGACTTCATGGACTGGAACCAGATCACCGAGCTACCCACGCTGTGGCTGCCGTTCAAGAGCCTGCCTCTGAGCCTTGCGCTGGTGGTGCTGGCGCCGATGGCACTGGCCTGGCTTGTCAGCTTTGCGATGTTCAAGCGGCGCGTGGGCGGCGTGTACTTCGCGATCATCACGCAGGCGGTGGCACTCATTTGCACCGTGCTCATCATCGGCCAGCAGGGCTACACGGGCGGCGTGAACGGCATGACCGACCTGAAGACGATGCTGGGCTGGGACACGCGCACCGACAGCGCCAAGTACGTGCTGTATTACGTCTGCGTCGGCTTGCTGGTGGCGAGCATCCTGCTGTGCCGCTGGGTGCAGACCAGCAAGCTGGGCACGCTGCTGCTTGCCATGCGGGACAAGGAAGACCGCGTGCGCTTCTCGGGCTACGACGTGTCGAACTTCAAGGTCTTCATCTTCTGCCTGGCGGCCGGGCTCTCGGGCATCGGTGGCGCGATGTTCGCGCTGCAGGTGGGCTTCATGTCGCCGAGCTTCGTGGGCATCGTGCCCTCGATCGAGATGGTGATCTTCTGCGCGGTAGGCGGGCGCATGAGCCTGGTGGGCGCGGTGTACGGCGCGCTGCTGGTGAATGCGGGCAAGACGCTGTTCTCCGAGAGCTTTCCGGACCTGTGGCTGTTCCTGATGGCTGGCCTCTTCATCGGCGTGACCATGGCCTTCCCGATGGGGCTTGCCGGAGTGTGGGAAGAAAAGATCCGGCCGTGGTGGAAGTCGCGTCGCCAGGCGCTGCGCGATGCAGCCGTCAAGCCGCCGGTCTCTGCTGTTGCACCTGCACCCGTGGCACCAGTCGCGGCACAACCCGAACCCACGCTGCCCGAAGGCGTCGGCAGCCAGCGCGCCTGACGACTGAACCTGGAGCCACACCCTCATGAGCAACACCGACTTCGCGCTCGCCGTGGAAGATCTCACCGTCTCCTTCGACGGATTCAAGGCCATCGACGACCTCACGCTGTACATCGACCGCAATGAGCTGCGCGTGATCATCGGCCCCAACGGGGCAGGCAAGACCACGCTGCTCGACCTGATCTGCGGCAAGACGCGCGCGAGCGCGGGCAGCATCAAGTTCAAGAACACCGAGCTCACGAAGATGGCCGAGCACAAGCGCGTGCGGCTGGGCATCGGCCGCAAGTTCCAGACACCATCCATCTACGAGAACCTGAGCGTGTTCCAGAACCTGGAGGTGTCGTTCCCGAAGGGCCGCTCGGTGTTCGGCGCGCTGGCTTTCAAGTGCGACGACGAGGTCAAGGCCAAGGTGCAGGCGATTGCGGAAGAGATCGGCCTGGCCGACCGCCTCGACACAGAGGCCGGCCTGCTGAGCCACGGCCAGAAGCAGTGGCTTGAGATTGGCATGTTGCTGATGCAGGAGCCCGAGCTGCTGATGCTCGACGAACCCATTGCCGGCATGAGCGCGCGCGAACGAGAGCTCACGGCCGACCTGCTCAAGCGCATCTGCCAGAACCGCGCGGTGATCGTCATCGAGCACGACATGGCCTTCGTCAAGCAGATCGCGCACAAGGTCACCGTGATGCACCAGGGGAGGATCCTTGCCGAGGGGCCCATGGAGAAGGTGCAGGCGGATCCCAAGGTCATCGATGTTTATCTGGGGCACTAGATGAAGGGCCGTCGTTCAAGGTGCGATCACGCCGACGGGGTACCTTGCTCCGCGAATGTCCCCCGCCCTTCGGGCTCCTCCTTTATTTCGCTGCGCAAGGCACCCCGCCGTCGTGATCGTTGGACAGAGCAGTCGTTGATCAGTCGTGCACCAGCGGCCTGTGCAAGCACCCCGAACACAACCCGAGAGAGTCCAAAGATATGAGCAACCTCATGCTGAAGGTAGAAGACCTGCACGTAGCCTACGGCCAGAGCGAGGCCCTGCACGGCATCTCCTTCGAGGGCCATGCCAACGAAACCATCGCCATCATGGGCCGCAACGGCATGGGCAAGACCACGCTGTTCAAGAGCCTCATGGGCGTGCTGCCGTTGAAGAGCGGGCGCATCGAAGTGGCGGGCCAGGACGTGTCGCGCGACGAGAGCTTCCGCCGCGTGGCAAAAGGCATCGCCTACGTGCCGCAGGGCCGGATGATCTTTCCGACACTGACGGTGGAAGAGAACATCCAGACCGGCCTCGAGAACTCGAAGACCCGCCGCATTCCCGAGGAAATCTACGCGCTGTTCCCCGTGCTGTGGGACATGAAGAGCCGCAAGGGCGGCAACCTCTCGGGCGGCCAGCAGCAGCAGCTTGCGATTGCACGCGCCCTCGTCACCGACCCCAAGGTGCTGCTGCTCGACGAGCCCACCGAAGGTATCCAGCCTTCGATCATCAAGGACATCGCCAAGGCGCTCAACGAGATCCGCAAGCTGCGCGGCATCACCATCGTCGTGTCCGAGCAGGTGCTCAGCTTTGCGATGGACGTGGCTGATCGGCTCTTCGTGATCGAAGGCGGCCGCCTCGTGCACGAGACCGCGCGTGACAAGACCGACGTGGACCACATCAAGGCCTACCTCTCCGTTTGATTTCCGTTCAACCACAACCCAACCAGGAGCCACTGCAAATGACGGACACGCTGATCAAGGTCGATCTGACCAAGTCGCCCACCGAGAACGAGTTGATTCACAACCGCTGGCACCCGGACATTCCGATGGCCTGCTGGGTCAACCCGGGCGACGACTTCATCCTCGAGACTTTCGATTGGACCGGCGGCTTCATCAAGAACAACGACAGCGCCGACGACGTACGCGACATCGACCTGAGCACCGTGCACTACCTCTCGGGCCCCGTGGGCGTGAAGGGTGCAGAGCCCGGCGACCTGCTGGTGGTCGACCTGCTCGACATCGGCGCCAAGCAGGACAGCCTCTGGGGCTTCAACGGCTTCTTCTCGAAGAAGAACGGCGGCGGCTTTCTCACCGACCACTTTCCCGAGGCGCAGAAATCGATCTGGGACTTCAAGGGCATGTTCACCAGCTCGCGCCACATTCCGGGCGTGAACTTCGCGGGCCTCATCCACCCCGGCCTGATCGGCTGCCTGCCCGACAAGCCCATGCTCGACATGTGGAACGAGCGCGAGAAGGCGCTCATTGCCACCGACCCCGATCGCGTGCCCGGCCTTGCCAATCCGCCGTTCGCCGGCACCGCCCACATGGGCAAGATGACCGGCGAGGCGAGGGCGAAGGCCGCCGCCGAGGGTGCGCGCACCGTGCCGCCGCGCGAGCATGGCGGCAACTGCGACATCAAGGACCTGTCGCGCGGCTCCAAAGTGTTCTTCCCCGTGTACGTCGACGGCGCAGGCCTCAGCGTGGGCGACCTGCACTTCAGCCAGGGCGACGGCGAAATCACCTTCTGCGGCGCCATCGAAATGGCCGGCTGGGTGCACATGAAGGTCACGCTCATCAAGGGCGGCATGGCCAAGTACGGCATCAAGAACCCGATCTTCAAGCCCAGCCCGATCACGCCGCAGTACAACGACTACCTGATCTTCGAAGGCATCTCGGTCGACGAGAGCGGCAAGCAGCACTACCTCGACGTGAACGTGGCCTACCGCCAGGCCTGCCTGAACGCCATCGAGTACCTGAAGAAGTTCGGCTACTCGGGTGCGCAGGCCTATTCGATTCTTGGCACGGCGCCGGTGCAGGGCCACATCAGCGGCGTGGTCGACGTACCCAACTCGTGCGCCACGCTGTGGCTGCCCACGGGCATCTTCGACTTCGACATCAACCCGAACGCCTCGGGCCCGGTGAAGATGATCGACGGCAGCATCAGCATGCCGCTGTCGCACGACCTGCGTTGAAAGACAGCCTGGCCATGCCCACTTACGACTACGCCTGCGGGCAATGCGGCGGCTTCGAGGCGCTGCGGCCTTCGGGCTTGCGCGACGAGCCCGCCGCATGCCCCGATTGCGGATGCGCCGCGCCGCGTGTACTTTCAGCCGCACCGCGGCTCGCGCTGATGGCCTCGGGCACGCGCCGCGCCATGGAGACCAACGAGCGCGCACGGCACGAGCCCGGCAGTTCGCGCGACTACGCGCGCTTCAAGCATCCGGCGGGCTGCGGCTGCTGCAGTTCGGGCAAGCGGGGTGCGACGGTGACGGCGCCCAACGGGGCCAAGTCCGCGCCTTCGAGGCGGCCGTGGATGATCAGCCACTGAGGCTGCCGTTTCATGGGGCAACCCCTATTGACCGGCTTCTTTTCAAGGCCCTGATTGTTTCAATCCTGTGAACGCCGTGGTTCATTTCGACGGCGTTTTTCAGGGCTCTTCAGGATCAAACTTCTCCTCACCAACCCATCACTTGAAGGAGATTGAAATGAATGCCTCGAAGATCCTCGCCGCTGCTGCCCTCTCGCTCCTGGCTGCTGCCGGAGCCCACGCAGAAACCTACGACGGCGTGCACGTCGTGAACTCTTCTGTGACCCGCGCTGAAGTCGCACCGCAAGCCGTTGCCGCCGCTCGTGCTGGCAACGAATACAGCGATGCCTCGGGCGCTGGCGCGCAAGCCTTCACGTCGACCGCCAACCGCGCGACCGTGCAAGCCGAAGCCGTTGCCAAGGCACACGACCCGTTCGCCAGCCTCGACCGCCGCGCGTTCTACCGCGACGAAGTGCCGGCTGCGTACAAGAAGCCCAGCGTGTCGTTCACGCGCCAAGCTGGCCTGTAAGCACCGACCACGACACCTCCGGGTGTTGCAAAAGAAAGAACGGGCCCTCGGGCCCGTTTTTTCATGGCCGATCACTTTGTGGTTGTTGTCAAAATATACGCATTGAGTATATATTTGCGGCCCATGAACATGCCGCAACAGGTGCTCCTTCGCGACGCGATGCGTCAACTCAACATGACGCGTGATGCTTTCGCAGAGCGCATCGGCAGCCGCAGAAGGGCGCTCGACGCCTGGCTCCTGCCCGACGAATCCAATGAATTCAGGGCCATGCCCGAAGTCGCACGGCGCTTCGTGAGCGAAATTCTGGCTTCAGACGGGCGGCGCAGTGAATATACGCAAAGCGCACATGAAGGCGCTCTGCGACAGGCGCTGGCCACTGAAGGCTCGCACCACCTGCTGTCGGTCAGCCAGTTCAACCGCGACGCCATCGACGAACTGTTCCAGCTGGCTGACGTGATGCAGCCCATCGCGCGTCGCCGCAAGGTCAGCCGCGTGCTCGAAGGGGCCGTGCTGGCCAACCTGTTCTTCGAGGCCAGCACGCGCACCCGCGTGAGCTTCGGCGCGGCGTTCTGCCGGCTCGGCGGCTCGGTGTGCGACACCACGGGCTTCACTTTCTCGTCGATGGCCAAGGGTGAATCGATCTACGACACCAGCCGCGTCATCAGCGGCTATGCCGATGCGATCGTGGTGCGGCATCCGGAGCAGGGCTCGGTCGCCGAATTCGCACGCGCCACCAACGTGCCGGTCATCAACGGCGGCGACGGCCCGGGCGAGCACCCCAGCCAGGCGCTGCTCGACCTGTACACCATCCAGCGCGAGTTCTCGCGCCTGGGCAAGCTGGTAGACGGCGCGCACATCGCGATGGTCGGCGACCTGAAGTACGGGCGCACCGTGCATTCGCTCATCAAGCTGCTTGCGTTGTACCGGGGCCTGAAGTTCACGCTGGTCTCGCCGCCGTCGCTCGCAATGCCGGCGGAAATCGTGGAGGCCGTCAGCCGCAACGGCCATGTGGTCGAGACCGCCGCCACGCCCGCGCAGGCGCTGGCCGGCGCCGACATCATCTACGCCACGCGCATCCAGAAAGAGCGCTTCGCGAACGACGAAGTGCTGGAGGGCTTCGACAACGCATTCGAGATCAACCGCGCGCTCATCGAATCAGCCTGCAAGCCCGAGGTGGTGGTGATGCACCCGCTGCCGCGCGATGGCCGCCCCGGCTCGCACGACCTGAGCGTCGACCTGAACAACGATCCGCGCCTGGCCATCTTCCGCCAGACCGACAACGGCATCCCGGTGCGCATGGCGATCTTCGCCACGCTGCTGGGCGTGGAAAAGCTCGTCAGCCGCTCGATGCGCGATGCTGCCTGGACGCCGCCCTCGCACATCGGGCCGGACGACAGCGTGTTTCACGGGCTCGATTGAGGCTCGCGAGAGCGCGTGGCCGTCAGGCGTGCGCGAGGATGTTGACCAGCTTGCCGAACGGATCGCGCACGTAGAAGCGGCGCACGCCCCAGGGTTCGTCTGCGGGGCCGTATTCGATGGCGAAGCCCGCGGCCTTCATGCGTTCGAAGGCCGTGTCGATGTCGTCGACCTCGATGGACAGATCGGGCACTGGCGTACCCGAGCCGCCTTCCGATGCGAAGCTGACCTGCAGCGTCATCTCGGTCTGCGAGCCGTAGGTCTGGATCCAGCCGTGGTCCATGAGCAGATCGAGGCCGAGGATGTCCTTGTAGAAGACAGCCGCACGCGCGGGCTCGGGCGTTGCGAAGTTGGCGACCAGTCGTTTGACTTTCATGGGGCAGGTTTTCTGATCGTGAAGGTTTGGAGTTGGCCGTCGCGCTCGACGTGCAGCAGGCCGCCTTCGATGCGGATGCCGGTCCAGCGTTCGATGCGCCCGTCCGAATGGATGATCTCGATGCCGTCGTCGGACACCACTCGGTAGTTGAACAGCGGCCCGGCCAGAGGGCCGTTCTTCTTGCCGATCGTCGCGGTCACTCGGCCCGTCGATCGAAAGCAGTAGCTGTTGACCAGCGTGTCGGACACGAGGTCAAGGAAGTGGTCGATGGGCAGGGCGTGGTTCGGCGTGATCGTCATGCTCTGGCGTTCGTTGTTTCCACAAGGCAGCCTTCCGATTCAGAAGCGGCCAAATATAGAGCCTCAAGCAGCCGCACGCCGATACGTCAGCAACCGCCCCCTGTATGCCGCCCGGCTCACGGTTGCGATCTGGTCCAGCCGCTCCTCGCACATGCCGAAGCCTTCGTCCGCCATCTGCCTGTTGAATGCCGATCGATTGCCCCGATCCGGGTCGACGATCCACACCTCGGCGGCGGGGCTGGTATGGCGGCCGATGAAGGCGGCGAGCAGGCCTTCCGCATCGCGCTCGTACAGCAGGTCGCTGCCGATCACGAGGTCGAACAGGCCGTGCACGTCGCCGTCGGCGCCGGTCTCCTGCATGCCCCAGTGGCCGCGCCTGTATTTCATGGGCGGCAGTGCGTTCAGCCGAAGGTTCTCCAGCAGGAAGCCGCCAGCGAGCGGGTGGCAGTCGCTCGCTGTCATGTCGTTGCCGCGCCGATGGCCGACCAGGCTTGCTAGCGCGAGGCCGCAGCCGATCTCGAGCACGCGCGCGCCCAGCACCACGGGGTGCAATGCCATGCGCGCGGCCAGTTGCGCGCCCGAGGGCCACAGCAGCCCGAACATTGGCCACGAGGCGGAAGAGATTCCCTGCGCGGCAGCCGTGCCCAAAGGGTCTGAGAACTGTTGCCGATCGAGCAACGATTGAATGACGAGGTCGTCGGCACCCGCGATGGCGATGCGCTCCAGCTTGAGTAGATAGCCCGGCATCGAAGGGAGCAGGGTCTCGCGTGCGAGGCCCCGGTGCAGCAAAGGTGGGCCAGTATGCGCCCTTGCCGGTTGCGTGCCTTCTCACGCTCATCTAAGCAAACTCTCACTGCTGTGTAAGCGGCCTCTCACGGCCTGGTAAGTACCGCGTCCTAGAGTGAATTCATCGTCATCACTCAAGGAGACAACCATGAGATTTCGTATCGCAACCCTCTGCATCGCCGCCGTTCCGGCGCTGGTGCTGACATCGCTCGCGCACGCAGGCGGGCTGGCCGATCCCGACTATCCGCAGATCTCGCATTCGACCCAGTCGCGCGATGCGGTGGCCGAGGACGCCATGCGCGCCAACAACGGCATTCACGCAACAGAGGTTCTGGAATCGCAGGTGCAGGCGCCTGTGTCGGGCGCCGACCGTGCGCAGGTGCAGGCCGAGGCGATTCGCGCGAACACCGGCATCCATCCGACGGAAGTTCTGGAATCGCAGGTGCAGCCGCCGGTGGCTTCTGCGAACCAGCCGGATGCGGCGATGACACACGCCACCAACACAACTGGCGCGACCACCTACTGAGCCGCCGCGGCGCCTTGCACGCCCGGCGTCAATCGCGCGTGAGCACGAAGCGCCTGCGGATGCCGCTTGCGGCCGAAGGCGCCACCCACAGATCGAACTCGCCGGGCTCGACGGTCGGCTTCATGTCGCGGCCGATGAACGCCAGGTCGTCGGCCGTGAGCGTGAATTCGACGACCGCTGAAGCTCCCGGCGCGATGCCGATCTTGCGAAAGCTCTTCAGCTCGCGCACCGGCCGCGTCACGCTTGCCGCGCGCTGGCCGATGTAGAGCTGCACCACTTCCTCTGCATCGCGCTGGCCGGTGTTGGTAACGGTGGCGCGCACGCGCAGCGTTTCCGACATTGGCAGCCGCTCTGTACTCAGTTCGACGTTGTCGTAGCGCACCGGTGAATAGCCGATGCCGAAGCCGAAGGGGTAGAGCGCTTCGTTCGTCGCGTCCAGGTAGCGCGTCTTGAATGACGTGCCCGGCGCGTTCTCGGGCGACGGCCTGCCGGTGCGCTTGTGGGCGTAGTAGTAGGGCACCTGGCCGGCCGTTTGCGGAAAGCTCACGGGCAGGCGGCCCGAGGGGTTGAAGTCGCCGAACACGACGTCGGCGATCGCGTTGCCGGTCTGCACGCCGAGGAACCACGTGACGAGGATGGCGCGCGCATTGCGCACCGCGCCCTTGAGCGCCATCGCTCGGCCGTTGCTCAACAGCACGATCACGGGCTTGCCAGTGGCGGCCACGGCCTCGGCCAGGTCTTGCTGCGCCTGCGGCAACCCGATGTCGCTGCGCGAGCGCGCCTCGCCCGACATCTTCTCGCTCTCGCCGATGGCGAGCACCACCACGTCGACATCGCGCGCGGCCGCCACCGCGGCGTCGATGCCGCCGGGCAGCGTCGACTCGATGCCCGAGCCGCGCACCACGTTCACCGACGAATTGGGCCCCAGCGCCGCGCGCAGGCCCTGGTCAATGCCCACCGGTGCCGACTGTCCGGGGAACAGGCTCCACGCGCCCATCAGGTCGACGGTGCCCTCGGCGAAGGGCCCGATCAGCGCGATCTTCGTGCCGGCCTTGGGCAGCGGCAGCAGCATGCGCTCGTTCTTCAGCATCACGATGGAGCGGCGCGCGCTCTCGCGGGCCAGTGAGATGAATTCGGGGTTCTCGGGGCGCTGCGAGGCGGGTGGGCCGTCGAGGCCGTGCATCGGGTCGTCGAACAGGCCCAGCTTCTGCTTGACGCGCAGCACGCGGCGCACGGCCTCGTCGAGCCGCTCCATGGGCACCTCGCCCGAGGCCACGAGGTCGGGCAGGTAGCGCATGTACAGGCCGCTCTGCATGCTCACGTCGGTGCCGGCCATGAAGGCCTGCTTGGCGGCCTCGCGCGGGTTGGCGGCGTAGCCGTGCTCCACCAGTTCTTCGTCGGCCGTGTAGTCGGAGACCACGAAGCCCTGGAACTTCCATTCGTCGCGCAGCACGCCTGTGAGCAGCGAGTGGTTGGCGGTGGAGGGCACGCCGCCGATTTCGTTGAAGGCGCTCATCACCGAGAGCGCGCCGGCATCCAGTGCCGCGCGGAACGGCGGCAGGTACACCTCGCGCAGCGTCTGCTGCGAGATGTCGCTCACGTTGTAGTCGAGCCCGCCTTCGCCCGCACCGTAGGCCGCGAAGTGCTTGGGCGTGGCCAGCATCGAGTCGGGCCGCGAAAGGTCGGGGCCCTGGAAGCCGCGCACGCGGGCGGCTGCGAACTGCCGCGAGAGGTATACGTCTTCGCCCGCGCCTTCGAGGCCGCGGCCCCAGCGCGCATCGCGCGCGATGTCGACCATGGGCGCGAAGGTCCAGCGGAAGCCGTCGGCCGTGGCCTCGACCGCCGCGGCGCGCGCGGTGCGTTCGGCCAGGTCCGGCTCCCAGCTGGAGGCCTCGGCCAGCGGCATCGGGAACATGGTGCGAAAGCCGTGGATCACGTCCGCGCCGAAGATCAGCGGAATGCCCAGGCGCGACTCGTTCACCGCAATCTGCTGCAGCCGCCGCTTGCCTTCGAGGCCGGCGTTGTTGAACAGGCCCGTGAGCCGGCCGGCGCGCACGTCGGCAGTCTCCTGCTGTGCATTGCGCCAGCCGGCCTGGGGGTTGTTGGGGGTGTCGATGTCGGCGGGGCCGTACAGGGTGAGCTGGCCGGCCTTCTCCTGCACCGTCATGCGGGCGATGAGGGCCTCGATGCGGGCCTCGGGCGTCAGCGCTGCATCTGCCGCGGCAGGGGCAGCGGATGCAGGGGGAAGCAGGAGCGCGAGGGAGAGAAGGGCGGAGGCGGGAGCGAGAAAGGAAGCCGGGGTTCTGATGCGCATGGCCTCCTATTCTCCAGATAACGCCGCCGTGCCCTCTCGGCGGGTTTCCGCGCTGGCCGTAGGCCTTCTCCGATAGCCGGGGCCGTGCTTACTCTGCGGTGGCGCCCGAATCCTTCGCCACCTTCACCCATTTCGTCGTCTCGCTGCCGATGAAGGTTGCGAGCTCGGCCGGCTTCATGCTGCCGGCCGTCACGCCCTGTTCCTCGAAGCGTTTCACCACGTCAGGCTGCTGCAGCACGCGCGACACCTCGGTGTTCAGGCGCTGCACCAGTTCGGGCGGCGTGCCGTGCGGCGCCATGAGCGCGAACCAGGTGGTCATGTCGTAGCCCTTGAGGCCGGCCTCGTCGAGCGTGGGTACGCCGGGGTAGGCGGGCGAACGTGTCTTCGTGGTCACGGCCAGCGCCTGCACCTTGCCGGCGCGGATGTGCGGTGCGGCCGAGGGGCTGGTCTCGATGGCCATCTGGATCTGCCCGCCCATCAGGTCGGCCATCATCGGCGCGCCGCCCTTGTAGGGCACGTGCACGATGTCGGTCTTCGTCATTGAACGAAACAGCTCGCCCGAGATGTGCTCCGTGCTGCCATTGCCCGCCGAGCCGTAGTTGACCTTGCCCGGGTTGGCCTTGATGTAAGCGACGAGTTCGGCCACCGATTTCACGGGCACCTTCTCGTTCACGATCAGCACGTTGGGCGTGGATGCGACCAGCGCCACCGGATCGAAGTCGCGCTGGAAGTCGTAGGGCAGCCGCTTGTAGAGGCCCGGCGCGATCGAATGTGCGATGGTGGCCATGAACAGCGTGTAGCCATCGGCCGGCGCCTTCGACGCGATGGCCGCGCCTACGGTGCCGCCCGCACCGCCGCGGTTGTCGATGATGACCGGCTGCTTGAGCGCTTCCGACAGCTTCTGGCCCACGGTGCGCGCGACGATGTCGGTAGTGCCGCCCGCCACGAAGGGCACGACGAGGGTGATGGGCTTGGCGGGCCAATCGGCCGCGCTGGAAGACGCCGCGGCGGTGGCCAGCAGCAGGGCGGCCATGCAGGTGCGCAGAAAAGTCGAGGGGTGCGGGAGGGAGGATTTCATGGTCTGGATGTCGTGGCGTCGTTGTTATTGGCTATTGAAAAAAGCGCGCGCTTCACGCCACGCGGTTCACCAGCGGCTGGTTGCGCACCCACCGCCGCAGGTTGTCGAGAAAGATCGCGGCCACGCGCGCTTCGTTGCCGTCCGAGTGGCCGGCGCTGTGGGGCGTGACGATCACGTTGGGCAAGCTCCACAGCGGCGAGTCGACCGGCAGGGGCTCGTGCGCGAACACGTCGAGGTAGGCGCCGGCCAGTGCGCTGCTGCGCAATGCATCGATGAGCGCTGGCTCGTCGATCACTTCGCCGCGAGAGACGTTCACGAGCCGCGCACCGGCGGGCATGTGCGCCAGCGCCGCCGCATCGATGAGGCCGCGCGTGCGATCGCTCAGCGGGCAGGCCAGCAGCAGCCAGTCCGCCTTCGGCAGCACTGTGTGCAGCTGTTCGTAGCTCACGCTCTCGTGGGCCGGCACGGCGGCCGGGGCCTCGCTCCCGCGCACGGACACGACACGAAGCCCGAGCGCCGCGAGCAGCGCACCGAGGCCTTGCCCGATCGGCCCCCAGCCGACGACCACTGCCGTCTGCCCCGCAAGATCGCGCGGCAGGCCACTGCCCATGAGCGGTGACCAAGTGCGTGCGTGCTGCGCGGCCAGCAGCTGTGGAAACTGCCGCGCCAGCATCAGAACGCCTGCCAGCGCGGTCTGCACGACCACGCCGGCGTTGGCGCCGGACGAGGTCGTGACCTCCACGCCGCGCGCCCGCAGCTCGCCGTACACCGGCCGGTCGGCGCCCGCGGAATGCGCGTGTACCCAACGCAGCGAGGGCGCGTGGCGCATTGCGTCGTGAAAGGCCTGCGTGTGCGGCAGCACCTCGTGCTTGGTCGACAGGCCGGTGACGTCGCGCGAGACAAAAGCGACGTCGGCGTCGTCGCCCGGGTTCACCAGCACGTGGGTGCGATCGCCGAGCGCCGCGGGCAGGCCGGGCACTGTCTGCGCCGCGGCTTGCGGCGTCATCAGGATGCGCAGCGGCGAGCTCATTCGGCCGTTGCGCCCGATTCGCGCACGATCGCCTTCCACTTCTCGTACTCCTGGCGCGTGAACTTGCCGAACTGCTCGGGTGTGCCGCCCACCGGGTCGGCGCCCTCGCGGATCATCTGCGCCTCGAGCGAGGGCAGCGCCTCGTTCACCGACTTGTTGAGCAGCGCGATTACCGGGGCTGGCGTGCCCTTCGGCGCGAAGAAGCCGAACCACGAGCCGGCGGAGAAATCGGGGAAGCCCTTCTCGGCCACGGTCGGCACGTCGGGCAGCGAGCGCGAGCGTTTCTGGCTGCTCACCGCAATGGCCCTGAGCTTGCCCGCCTTGATGTGCGCGATGACCGATGGAATGGTCGCGAACATGAATTGCACGCGGCCCGCGAGCAGGTCGTTGAGCGCGTTCGCGCCCTTGTAGGGCACGTGCAGTGTCTCGGCCCCGATGCGCTTGCTGAGCATGTAGCTCGACAGGTGCGACGAGGTGCCGACGCCGGTGGAGCCGTAGTTCAGCTTGTTGGGGTTGGCCTTGGCGTAGGCGATGAATTCCTCCAGCGTCTTCGCGGGCACCTCGGGGTTGACCACCAGCACGTTGGGCACGTCGGCGATCTGCACCACCGGCACAAGGTCGGTGAGCGGGTCGTAGGGCAGGTTCTTGTAGAGCGTCTGATTGACGGCCATCGGGCCGACCGAATTGACGATCAGCGTGTAGCCGTCGGCCGGTGCGCGCACCACGAATTCGGTGCCGATGTTGCCGCCGCCACCGGGCTTGTTGTCGATGATGAAGGACTGCTTGAGCCTTTCCGACATGTGCTGCGTGACGGCGCGCGCGAGGATGTCGGTGGTGCCGCCGGCTGTGAAGGCGACGACCACGCGCACGGGCTTGCTCGGGTAGGCCGTCTGTGCGGTGGCGCAGACGGCTGTGGCCAGCAGCGCCGCGGCGCAGAAGAGGCTCCGGAAGAAGCGGGAAGAAGGTTTGTCTCGTGTCATTGTTGTGTTCTCGTGGGTAGTCGGTCTGGTGTTCAGTCGCGAAAGCCCGGGTCCATCCGGTCGAGCTTGCGCAGCAGCGCAGGCCATTCCATGAGGCCGTAGGGCCGGCGCGTGCCGGGCTGGTAGTTGTTCCAGGTTTCTTCCAGCACCTGCTGCGGCACGGCCCGCAGCAGCGTGTTGCAAGACATCGCACCGATCTGCGCGCGGCAGGCCAGCTCGAGCCGGTGCATCCAGTTGAAGGCTTCGCCCACGCTGCGGCCCACCACCAGCGCGCCGTGGTTGCGGAAGATCACGGCCTCGCGGTCGCCCAGGTCGGCCAGCAGCGAGGCCTGCTCCTCGGTGTTCAGCACCACGCCCTGGTAGTCGTGGTAGCCGATCTTCAGGAATCGCATGGCGGTCTGAGTGAGCGGCAGCAGGCCGCATTCGAGCGACGACACCGCCATCGACGCCCAGCTGTGCGTGTGGATCACGCAGGCCACGTCGGGCCGTGCCGCGTGCACGGCGCTGTGGATCACGTAGCCAGCCTTGTTGATGCCGTAGTCCAGCTCGCCGAAGTCGGGCTTCGAGAGGATGTTGCCGTCCTGGTCGACCTTGATGAGGCTGGAGGCGGTGATCTCCTCGTACATCATCCCGTAGGGGTTGATGAGGAAGGCACCTTTCTCGCCCGGCACGTGCGAGGAGATGTGGTTGGCCATCATGTCGGACATGCCGTAGAGGTCCACCAGCCGGTAGCAGGCCGCGAGGTCGATGCGGGCCTGCCATTCGGCATCGGAGCATTGGCCCTTCATGGAGGGAATCTGGAGTACGCCGGGTCGTGTCATGGGGTTTCCTTCGGATGCATGGGGTTCATTCAGTCGGCGCCAAGCTGCAGGCGGTTGGGCAGGCGCTTCTCGATGGCGAACTTCAGCAAGGCGGCCGAGCGGAAGATGCCGTGCGCGAACTTGCCGTAGGGCAGGGTGAGAAAGAGCGCCATCACCACGCCCAGGTGCACCGCCAGCAGCAATGCCATGAAGGGCGTGTCGCGCCACGCCAGCAGCGCAAGGCCGGTGAGGCTGGTGAGCAGCAGCAGGGCGATGAAGCCGCGGTCCATGGGGCGCTGCGCCACGTCGCCGTGCGCCGGGTCGCGCCGCAAGTTGAGGCACAGCAGTCCGACCGGGCCCACCACCAGGCCGATGCCGCCCGCGGTGCCCAGCAGCACCGGCAGGCTGGTGAGCGCATAGGGCGCATGCAGGCTGAACAGGTAGTGGTACAGCGTGGCCACGCAGGTCGACGCGAAGCACAGCATGAAGCCGTAGAAGGTGAAGTGGTGGAAGCGCCGGCGCCACAGGGTGAAGCGGTCGTCTTCGTTGTTGCAGCCTTCGCCATGTCCGCCGCCCAGGTACTTCAGGCGCAGTGCATCTTGCGCGGCCTCGGCGCTGGCCGCGCCGCGTACGCCGGTCACCTCGGCAGGCACGTTGTCACGCGACGGCGATACCTCGCGCCAGAAGCGCCGCACGCCCATGGCCAGCGCGAACATCACGAAGAGAAACACCGCGCCGAACACCAGCGCGAGAAAGTTGTGCGGAAAGATCGCGTAGAAATTGCCCGCGAGCGGCTCGTGCAGCAGCGAGCCCGAGATCGCCACTGCCAGCACCAGGAAGAGCGCGAGCCCGCCGGCCAGAGCGAGCGCAACCGTGAGGCCCGCGCGCTGGTAGAGCGCACCCATTGCAGGCGGCCAGGCGTAGTCGTGATACGTCTGCATGCGCACCTGCGCCATCGCCTGCGGCACGTTCACCGCGAACTCGTGCGGCGGCGCGTACTGGCAGGCGTGCAGGCAGGCGCCGCAGTTGTGGCACAGGTTGGCGAGGTAGTGCGTGTCGGCCTTGCCGAATTCGAGCCGGCGCGTCATGGCCGGGAACACGGCGCAGAAGCCTTCGCAGTAGCGGCAGGCGTTGCAGATCTGCAGGATGCGGGCGACTTCGCCTTCGCTCGCTGTCAACGGAAGGGCGGGCTGTATCGGGATCACGCGAGACGTGGCACCGCCACCGATGCCGTCGGCATCCGCACGGGCGCGTGCGACGAGATCAGTGAGCTGCTGCAAGGGCGGTCTCCGGGGATTTCTTCGAAAGGTTCTTTGCCGCGTTCGCGGCCTGCGTGCCGGCAATGCGCCCGAAGGCCGTGCCGATGCTCATGCCGACGCCCGCCGTGTAGCCCTTGCCGAGCACGTTGCCGGCCATCATTTCGCCGGCCACGAACAGGTTGGGGCTGGCCCGGCCGCCGAAGCGCACGGCCGCTGTTTCGTCAACCTTCAGGCCCAGGTAGGTGAAGGTGATGCCGGGGCGTACGGGGTAGGAGTAGAAGGGCGCTGTGTCGATGGGGCGCGCCCAGTGCGTCTTGGCTGGCGCCAGACCCTCGGTGTGGCAGTCGTCGAGGGCAGTGTGGTCGAAGCGGCCTACGCGGCAGGCGGCGTTGTAGTCCTCCACCGTGCGCACGAAGGTGGCTTCGTCGAGGCCGATCTTGCGTGCCAGTTCGCCGAGCGTGTTCGCCTGCGTGCCGGGGAACACCGGCGGCATGAAGCGTCCGACCGCTTTCTGGTCGATGACCGACCAGGCAATCTGCCCCGGCTGCTGCGCGACGAGCCGGCCCCAGATCGCGTATCGCTTGGGCCAGAAATCTTCGCCCTCGTCGTAGAAGCGCTTCGCCTCGCGGTTGACGACCACGCCGAGCGACACGCAGTCGATGCGTGTGCAGATGCCGCCGTCGTACAGCGGCGCGCGCGCGTCGATGGCCACCATGTGGCCCTGCGACGGATCGCCGATGCTGTCGGCGCCCGCCGCGATCATGTGCTTCAGCAGCACGCCCTGGTTGAAGCGCGTACCGCGGATCAGGAAGTTGTCGGCCGGCCATTCGCCGCGCTCGTTCTGGCCCCAGGCTTCGCGCAGCCATTCGCGGTTCGACTCGAAGCCGCCTGCGGCCAGCACGCAGCTTTTCGCTTCGATGCGCTCGCCGGCCTCGGTGCGCGCGGCCACGAAGCGGTCGCCGTCGAGCTCGACCGATGCCACGGGCGTGTCGTAGCGGATCTGCACGCCCAGCCGTTCGGCGCTGCGGAAATAGGCGTTCACCAGCGCCTTGCCGCCACCCATGAAGAAGGCGTTGGTGCGCGCCACATGCAGCGCGCCCGACAGCGGCGGCTGAAAGTGCACGCCGTGGCTGCGCATCCAGTCGCGGCAGTTCGACGAGGCGCGAATCACCAGGCGCGCCAGGTGTTCGTCGGTGAGGCCGCCGGTCACCTTCAGCAGGTCTTGCCAGTATTCCTCTTCAGGGTAGGCCTCGATCAGCACGTCCTGCGGGGCGTCGTGCATGCAGCGCAGGTTGCGCGTGTGCTGCGAGTTGCCGCCGCGCCATGCCTTGGGCGAGGCTTCGAGCAGCAGCACCGAGGCGCCGGCCTCGCGTGCCATCAGGGCGGCGCACAGCGCGGCATTGCCGCCACCGACAACCAGAACATCTATCACTCGTGGGTCTCCTTGGAATACGGGAGACTCTAGGCACGCCGGCCTTCAGGCGAAAGACCGATCCGGGCAACGGGTGTTCAGTTTTCGAGAAGACTTGCTCCTGTCCAACTGCCATCGCGCACCAGGGCGCGCGCCGTGTCGGCCATCACCACGCGGGTCGCCAGCGCGGCGGGAGAGAGCTCGTCGTCCGACAGGCTCACGAGCAGGTTGCGGCGGCCCACGTGCGCGTCGGCGATCTGCGTGAGCTGCAGGTCATCGCGGTCGTGCCGTGCGGTAGCGGCGCCGGGCTGGATGGTGGCGCCGTGTCCCGCGCGCACCGCATCCATCAGCAGCGCGAGGCCGTCGACCTCGGCCACGATGCGCGGCGCAATGCGTGCCCGGGCGAAGGCCGCCATCAGCGTGGCGCGCAGGCCATGGCTGCCGCTGGGCAGTATCAGCGGCAGTTCGGCCAGTTGCGACAGGCGCACGCGGGCGCCGGTGGGGCGCTGCGGCAGCGTGGGGGATGCAATGACGAAGAGCTTCTCGGCCAGCAGCGGGGTCACGCTCCAGCGCCGCGGCGTGTCGGTCTGGAACAGCACGGCCAGGTCGAGCTGCCGCGCCTGCAGCATGGTCGTGAGGTGACCGGACAGTGCTTCGACCATGTGCAGCCGCACTTCGGGGTAGCGCTCGCGCATGGCGCGCATCAGCGGCACGCCGAGCACCGTGGCGGTGGTGGGTGCCAGGCCCACGCTCACGTGGCCCGAGAGCCGCGCCTGTTGCGCGGCGCGTACCGCGTCGTCGGCATGGCGCAGCGTGAGCTGGGCCTGGTGGAGAAAGGCCACGCCCGCATCGGTGGGCGCAACGCCGGTCGAGCTGCGCTGCAGCAGCCGGGTGGACAACTCGCTTTCGAGCCGGCTGATCTGCTGGCTCAGCGCCGAGGTGACGACGCCCAGCTCGACCGCCGCGCGGCCCATGCTGCGAAGCTCGCAGACCTTGACGAAGTAGCGCAGTTGCCGGAGTTCCATCGCCCGATCATCGCGCAGGCACGGCGGCCGGTGCGGGCCGGCGCAACAGCAGCCAGCCGAACAGCGGTGCGGTGATGTACATCACCACCGAGTAGATGGCCGCCGGCAGCGCGAGCTGGAAGCTGCCGAGCACGCTCACCGCGATGAAGATCGCGAGCGTGGAGTTGTGGATGCCGATCTCGTAGCTGATGGCGGTGGCCAGCGGCTTGTCGAGGCCCGCAGCGCGGCTCAGGTAGTAGCCCGCGAGCAGGCTCACGAGGTTGAACAGCAGCACGGGCACGCCGATCTCGGCGAAGGTGGCGGCCATGGTCTTCCACTCGTTGGCGATGGCGAGCACCGTTACCACCGCGAGCACCACGCCGCTGAAGATCTTGGTCGGCTTTTCCATGCGCGCAGCGAAGCCGGGGCTGCGCGAGGCCACGAACATGCCGATGGCCACCGGCACCAGCACGATGGCGATCACCTCCACCAGCTTGCGTGTCTGCAGCGGCACCACCTGGCCGCCCTGAGCGAAGTGCCCGATGGCCCAGTTCGCGATGAGCGGCAGCGTGACGATGGACAGCAGCGTGTTCACGGCCGTGAGCGAGATGTTCATCGCCACGTTGCCGCCGAACAGGTGCGAGAACAGGTTGGCCGAGATGCCGCCGGGCGAGGCCGCGAGCAGCATCAGCCCGACAGCGAACACGGGCGACAGCCCGAAGCCCACGATGATCGCGTAGCAAGCCAACGGCAGGCCGATGACCTGCAGCACGAGCGCGATGGTCACGGCCTTCGGGTGCTTGAAGAGGCGCCTGAAGTCGGCGAGCGAAAGCGAAAGCCCGAGCCCGAACATCACGAGCGCGAGCGCGCCGAACAGGAAGCGGGTAACGATGACGGTGGCGTCCATGGATTTGTCTCCTCGATGGTTCTTGTAGTTTTGATGCGTAAAAAAATAGCCGCCAGCACCTGTCGTGCAGGCGCTGGCAGCCGTGGAAACCGGGGTCGACGCTGTCTTATTGTTTGTAGCTGTCGTCGATGCGGTCGAGCTTGCGGATCAGCGAAGGCCAGACGAACTGGCCGCCCAGCCCGCCTGTCTGCACCTTCATCGCCTGGCCTACGCCCTCGACGATCTTCGGGTTGACTTGCGTGAGTTCGCTGCCGCCCGATTGCGCCGCAATCTGGATCTGGCAGGTGTTCTCGAAGGTGTACATCGAAAGAAAGGCGTCGGCAATGGTCTTGCCGCAGGTCAGCAGGCCGTGGTTGCGCAGCATGAGGAAGTTGGCGCTGCCCATGTCGGCCTGCAGGCGCGGCTTCTCGTCGTCGCGGAAGGCCACGCCTTCGTAGTCGTGATAGGCCAGCGAGGCCAGCACGAAGGTCGATTGCTGGCTGATGGGCAGCACGCCGTTCTTCTGCGCACTGACGGCGATGCCGGCCTTGGTGTGGGTGTGCAGCACGCACTGGATGTCTTCGCGCGCGGCATGCACCGCGCTGTGAATGACGAAGCCGGCCGGGTTCACGGGGTAGGGCGAGTCGATGATCTTGTTGCACTGCTGGTCGACCTTGACCAGGCTCGACGCGGTGATCTCGTCGAACATCAGGCCGTAGGGGTTGATCAGGAAGTGGTGCTCGGGGCCGGGAATGCGCGCGCTGATGTGCGTGAACACGAGGTCGCTCCAGCCGTAGAGCGCCACCAGGCGGTAGCAGGCGGCGAGGTCGACGCGAAGCTGCCACTCCTCGGCGGAGACGAGCTTCTGGATTTCGGGTTGGGAGAAGGCGTTCATGGTTTCCTCTTGTCGATGTCAGGCGGCCGCGGGCTCGGTCAGCGCGGCCTTGTAGATGCTCTGCTTCGGCTGCGCCATCACGCGGCGCAGCATGGGCTCGAACTCGCTGACGGGCAGCGTCTCGGCCTTGGGGTCGAAGGCGGGGTTGTCGTAGAGCGCGCAGAACTCGGCCGTGCGCTCGTAGTGCGGGTGGCCCTTGAAGTTGTCGCGCATGTCGCGGTCCAGGCCGATGTGGTGAAAGAAGTAGTGGCCCTGGAAGATGCCGTGGTTCTGCACCATCCAGTGGTTGGCTTCGCTCACGAAGGGCTTGAGGATGGCGGCGGCGATGTCGGGGTGGTTGAAGCTGCCCAGCGTGTCGCCGATGTCGTGCAGCAGCGCGCACACGACGTACTCCTCGTCGCGGCCGTCGCGCAGGGCGCGGGTGGCGGTCTGCAGCGAGTGGGTGTAGCGGTCGACCGGAAAGCCGCCGTAGTCGCCTTCGAGAATCTGCAGGTGCTTGATCACGCGCGCCGGCAGGCCGGTCGTGAACTGCATGAATTCGCCGCCGATCAGTTGCCAGTCTTCGCGCGTGCTTTCCTGCATGCTCTTGAAACTTGCGCGTGCGTTCATCGCTGGGGTCTCCGTTCTTGTGGGGTGCCGGCCACTGTATGCCTGCGCTTGACCTTGAACTGTCAAGAATTTGACAATGTGGGGTTCTGGTAAACCCCCGCCTCGCAGCGGTTCATGCCCATGGCTGCCTCCCCTAGACCGCGTCTTTCCGCTGCGCACCGCGCCGCGCTGGAGGGCAATCCGTGGTTCATGAGCATGCCGCGCGCCCAGCGCGAGGCGCTGCTGGGCGCGGCCGAACTCCACCACGTGCGGCGCGGCGCGATGGTGTTCCGCCAGGGCGATCCCATTCACGCGGCGGGCGGCGGCTTCTACGGGTTGGTGGCGGGCACCATCAAGATTTCATCGCTGCGCCAGGACGGGCGCGAGGCCATCCTCGCGGTGCTGGAGCCCGGCAACTGGTTCGGCGAGATCACGCTGATCGACGGCTCGCCGCGCACGCACGACGCCACCGCGCTGGAGGCGCTCGACCTGTTGATGGTGCCGCCCGAGGCCTTCGTGCAGCTGATGCGTGACGTGGTCTTTTCCAACGCCATTGCCGCGATGCTCGCGGCGCGCGTGCGCATGCTCTACGGGCTGGCCGAAGACGCCACGCTGCGCAGCCTGCGCGCCCGCGTGGCGCACCGGCTGCTGGTGCTGGCGCGCGGCGATGCCACGCAGTCGGTGCACCTGCGGCACGAACTGCAACTGCCGCAGGAAGCGCTGGCGATGATGCTGGGCGTGACGCGGCAGACGCTGTCGAAGGAGCTCAATGCGTTGGCGGGCGAGGGCGTGGTCGCGCTGGGCTACGGGCGCATCGAGCTGCTGTCGCTCGATGCGCTGCAGAAGCTGGTAAGCACGGGCTAGGCCCGCCTGCTGCCGTCAGCGCAAGACCCGGCCGTCGGCGGAGATGCTGATCAGGTCGATGTTGCGCACGCTGTCGCGCAGGCCCGGGCGCAAGTTGATGCGGAAGCCGCCCACGTCGTAGTCGGTCATGCCCGACATCACGCGCTGCAGGCTCGCGGTGTTGAAGCCGCGGCCGGCGCGGCGCACCGCTTCGCCAGCCGCCTTGGCGGCGATGAAGCCTTCGAGGCCTTCGTACGACGCGGTCTGGTCGGAGTTGTCCACGGCCGCGAGGTATTCCTTGACGATGGGAATGGCCGAGGGCCGCGGCGACGGCACCACCTGCGAGATCACGATGCCGCCGATGTCCTTGCCCAGCGTGGCGTAGAGCGGGTCGATGCCGACGATGGAAAAAGCCATGAAGCTGCCCGAGTAACCGCTCTTGCGCAGCGCGCGGATGGCGTTGGCCGTGGTGCCCGAGAGCGACACCAGCACGATGGCCTGGGGCGATTGCTGCTGCACCGTCTTCAGGGCTGCATCGAGCTTGTTGCCGGTGGGCGGCACCAGCGCGCTCGCGACCAGCGGCGTGAGCCTGAGCTCGGTGATGGCCTGCTCGACGGCCGCCATGCCGGCGCGGCCCATGGCGTCGTCGTCGCCCACCAGCGCGATGCGGGTCTGCCCCACGGTGGCGCACTGCTTCACGATCTTCAGGGCCTCGTCGATCATGCCGGGCCGCACATGGAACACGTTGGGGTGTTCGGCGCCGCGCAGCGTGTCGGAGGCCGCGAAGGGCGCGAACAGCAGGCTGCCCTGCTGCGTGGCGACGTTGGCGCCGGCTTCGCTGCTGGCCGTGCCGACAAAGCCGAAGAGCATGTCGGCCTTGTTGGTGGTGAGCAGGGTGCGCGCGTTGGCGGCTGCGCGGGCTGCGTCGTAGCCGTCGTCGAGCTGAAGCAGCTTCAGCTGCAGGCCGGTGGCGGCGTTCTTGTCGTTGAAGTCGCTCACCGCGAGGCGGCTGCCGGCGGCGAAGGCGGTGCCTATTTCGTAGGCACTGCCGGTGAGAGGCACCGATTGCCCGAGCAGCACGACACGCGGTGCGCCGCCGGCCGCGCGCGTGGACTGGGCCATGACGGGGTGGACGATGCCGCTTCCCAGCGCCAGTGCGCCCCACGCCGCCTTGCTCAACCATTCCCTGCGAGATGGGTTCATTGGACACCTTCTTTCACATTAGTAAAAAAGTGTAGCAATAACGGGGCCAGGGGGGAAGTCGGGTGCCGGGGCGGAATTCCCTGATGAGAGGGCCCGGGAAGGGCCGAGGCCGTTCAGGCGGCGCGTTCGAACACCAGGTCCCACACCCCATGCCCCAGCTTGATGCCGCGGTTCTCGAACTTGGTGAGCGGGCGGTATTCGGGCTTGGGCGCGTAGCCCTCGGCGGTGTTGCGCAGCAGCGGCTCGGCCGCGAGCACTTCGAGCATCTGCTCGGCGTAGGGCTGCCAGTCGGTGGCGCAGTGGATGTAACCGCCGGGGCGCAGGTGCTGCGCGAGCTTGGTCACGAACTCGGGCTGGATCAGGCGGCGCTTGTTGTGGCGCTTCTTGTGCCACGGGTCGGGAAAGAACACATGCACGCCGGCCAGCGTGCCGGGCTGCAGCATGTGGTCGAGCACGTCGACCGCGTCGTGCGCGCAGATGCGGATGTTCGACAGCGACTGCTCGCCGATGCGCTTGAGCAGTGCGCCCACGCCGGGCTCGTGCACTTCGCAGCAGAAGAAATTGGTTTCGGGCAGCACGGTCGCGATGTGCGCCGTGGCCTCGCCCATGCCGAAGCCGATTTCCAGCACGGTCGGGCCGGCGCGGCCGCCGAAGGCCGCAGTCAGGTCGAGCGGTTCGGGCTTGTAGGGCACGAGAAACAGCGGGCCCAGTTCGGAGAAGGCGCGTGCCTGGCCTTCGGTGGTGCGGCCGGCGCGCTTGACGAAGCTCTTGAGGCGGCGGTGCAGCGGGTGCGGCTTGGCCGCTTCTTCTTCGTCGCTGGCGTCTGGAGTGGGCGCATCTTCGCTGCGCGGGATGTCGTTGGGCACGGTGTCGGGAAAGTTCATGGAGGCCGCGAATTGTAGAGAGCGCGCCATTCGGGCACCCAGCCGGCCAGGGCGTCCGCGCAGTTGGCGCCCGTGGTGCGCCGCAATCCGAGTACGCGCGCGGCCGCATCGAGCGCGGCCAGCGCGGCGGCGGGGGAGCCTGTGTCGATGGATGTTGCGCCGTTCTGCTTCGACAGCTTGTCGCCGTCCGCGCCGCGTACCAGCGGCGTGTGCAGGTAGCTGGGCGTGGGCAAGCCCAGCGCGCGCTGCAGCAGGATCTGGCGCGCGGTGTTGTCGGCGAGGTCTTCGCCGCGGACCACGTCGGTCACGCCCTGTTCGGCATCGTCGACCACCACGGCGAGCTGGTAGGCCCAGGGGCCGTCGGCGCGGCGCAGCACGAAGTCGCCGACCTCACGGCTCACGTTCTGGCACTGGCGGCCGAGGCGGCGGTCGGTCCAGCAGAGTTCGCTGCCCGTGCCGGAATCGGCCGTTTCATCCCAGGGCACGCCCGGCGTGGGCGGCCGGTCGGCCTCGAATTTTTCGGTGGCGAAGCGCCAGGCCCGCGCGGGCTTGCCGTGCAGCCCGTCGCGGCAGGTGCCGGGGTAGACGCGCTCGCCGTGGCGCTCGTGCCGCTGGCCGAGTCGCGCGAGGGCTTCGTTGATGTCCTTGCGCGAACAGCCGCAGGGGTAGGCGAGGCCGCGCGCCTGCAGCCGCGCCAGCGCGGCTTCGTAGCGCGCGGTGCGCTGCGTCTGCCACACCGGAGCTTCGTCGGGCAGCAGGCCGCAGTCGGCCAGTTGCTGGAGGATGTGCTCGCCCATGCCGGGCAGGCAGCGCTCGGTGTCGGCGTCTTCGATGCGGATCAGCCAGCGCGCCTGCGGACCGCGGGCGCGCACGTCGAGCCAGCTCGCGAGCGCGGCCACCAGCGAGCCCGCATGCAACGGGCCGGTGGGCGAGGGCGCGAAGCGGCCGGTCTCCCTCATCTCCCGATCAGATGACGTCGAGCGCGAGCGACAGGCCCGAGAGGAAAGCGTCTTCGACGCGGTGGCCGGTGCACCAGTCGCCGGCCACGCCGATGCGGGCCTTGCTGTCCCAGAGGTGCGTCGTGCCCACGGGCACCTGCGTCTGCGCTTCGTTCCAGCACAGGGCCTGGGCGTGCGCGGGCGTGGCATGGATGCCGGTGATCTCGGCGAAGGCGCGCAGCAGCTTGGCTTCAACGCGCGCGGGCGTGTCGCGCAGGTGCTCTTGCGACCACGTGGCGCTGGCCTGCAGCGTCCAGCGCTCGATGGGCTCGCGGCCGGGCTTGGACGATTCGCGCGCCAGCCACGCCACGCGGTGGTGGGTGCTGCGGGCTGCATTCCATTGCGGGCCAAGGTGCGACATGGTGGGCTGGTTGGCCTGGGGGTAGGCGACCATCAGCGTCCAGCAGGGGGCGATGCGCACGGGTTCGATCTTGCGGCTGAGCGTGGCCGAGAGCTTGCCGTCGCCCAGCAGTGCACGGGTGCGTGCGGGCGGCACGGCGAGCAGCACGGCGTCGAAGCCGGAATACACGTGTTGCGAATCGTCGGCGCCCGCGGTGCGCAGTTGCCAGCGCTTCGCATCGAGCGCATCGGGCTCGATCTGCGTGACCTGCGTGCCGGTAATGAGGCTGTCGCCCAGCGGCTTGGCCCAGTGGGCGGCCAGCGCGTCCATGCCGGGCTGCGCCACCCAGTGGGGCTCGAGCGAGGGCAGGGCCGCCTCGGCCACGCGGCCATGGGCGTCGAGCACGCGCACGAGGTTGGCGCTCCAGCGCTTGCACAGGCCGGGCGTGCTTTCGAGCGCCAGCGCAAAGCGCGGGTCGCGCACGGTGAAGTACTGCGCGCCGCTGTCGAAGCGGCCGAAGGCGGTGTCGATGCTCGCCATGCGCCCGCCGGCCGCGGCCTCGCGTTCGAACAGCGTGACCTTGTGGCCGGCCTGCACCAGCGTTCGTGCACAAGCCACCCCGGCGATGCCGGCGCCGATGACGGCGAAATTGCGCGGCACGCGCGGGGTGGCTGGGGTTCGGTGACGGTCGGCGGCCTTGGCCGGCTTCTTTGCAGTTGCGCGAGTGCTCATGACGAACTCTTTTCTTCTGGATGGAATGCGGTTGGATGTGTCTGCACTCTACATCGGTCCGAGAGCCGCTTCGCCTGAGGACACACCCTTAGCGGCGCTGCGCGAATCCTCGGCAATACTCGTCAACCCCTCATCGACCCCGATGCCGCTCGAGCAGCGCACGCCGCGTGCCTTCATGCTCGAACTGCGCCAGCCACCATTCGAGCGCCCGCCCCGGCTTGCCCGCGCTGCGCACGCGCCATGCGCAATGCATCGTTCCCATTGGCGGCATGCGCTCGGTCTTCAGCTCGACCAGATGCCCGGCCTCGATGTACGGCCGCGCCATCGGCTCAGGCAGAAAGCCGCCACCCAGCCCGTGCAATTGCGCCGCGATCTTGGCCTGCATGCTCGGCACGGTGAGCACGTCCTGCCCGCCCATGAGGTTCACCGTCATGCTCGGCCCGTGCCGCGCCGAATCGGCCGCGGCCACCGCGCGGTGCTGCCGCATCACCGCGTCGCTCAGCGGCTGGGCCAGGCGCGCCAGCGGATGGTGCGGCGCTACCGCATAGACGAAGCGCAGCTCGCCGATCGGCCGGGTACGGATGCCCGTGGCGGTGAGTGCCAGGCTCGCGGCATCGAGCACCGCGCCGATGGCCAGGTCGGCCTCGCCGCTGGTCAGCGCCTCGATGGTGCCCAGTAGCGTTTCGTCGCGCAGCTTGAGCCGCGTGGGCGGCTCCAGCGCGAAGAAGGCTGTGGCGAGGTCGAGCAGCGGGTCGCGCGCGATCACGCTGTCGACCGCGATGGTCAGCATCGGCTCCCAGCCGGTGGCCACGCGCTTCACGCGGTTGGCCACTGCGTCGATTTCGTTGAGCAGCCGGTCGGCCTCGCGCAGCAGCTCGGCGCCGGCCTCGGTCACCTTGGCCTGGCGGGCGCTGCGGTCGAACAGCAGCACGTCGAGCGCGTCCTCGATCTGGCGCACCCGGTAGCTCAGCGCGCTGGGCACGAGGTCGAGGGCGCGGGCGGCGGCGGCAAAGCTGCCGGTGCTGGCCACGGTCTGGAGCATGGAGAGGGCGTCGGGGGTCAGCACGTCACGGGGGCTGGGCATGGTGGCTCCATTGATCAAATTATTTGAATGGTGCCATCAAACTGCGGCGTCTTTCCGAATGGGGTGCGGACCTAAAGTTCTTTACATCCGCTGCGCATCCGGCGCGGCATACGAAAAAGGCCCGCACACCCCCACAGGGCAGGGCCGAAGGAGTTCGACGATGTTGCAAGTCCGTAAATCACAGGAACGCGGTTATGCCGACCATGGCTGGCTGCGCTCGTTCCACAGCTTTTCTTTCGCCAACTATTACGACCCGGAGCACATGGGCTTCGGCAACCTGCGGGTGATCAACGAAGACCGTGTGGCGGCGGGCGCCGGTTTCGGCACCCACGGCCACAAGGACATGGAGATCATCAGCTACGTGCTTTCGGGCGAGCTGGCGCACAAGGACAGCATGGGCAACGTGGAAAGCATTCCGCCCGGCGACGTGCAGCGCATGAGCGCGGGCCGCGGTGTGATGCACAGCGAGTTCAACCACAAGGCCGACGAGACCACGCACTTCCTGCAGATCTGGATCCAGCCGAACGTGCGCGGCATCGAGCCCGGCTACGAGCAGAAGAAGTTCAGCGACGCCGAGAAGCGCGGCAAGCTGCGCCTCGTGGCCTCGCCCGACGGCACCGATGGCTCGGTGACGGTGCATGCCGATGCGCGCCTGTTTGCCGGCCTGCTCGATGGCGAAGAAAAAGCCAGCCTGGCTCTCGACCCGAAGCGCAAGAGCTACGTGCACCTGGTGCGCGGTGAGCTCGAAGTGAACGGCCAGAAGCTCGTGGGCGGTGACGCCGCGATGCTGGAAGGCGAATCGCAACTGACGCTGGGCGCCGGCAAGGACGCCGAAGTGCTGGTGTTCGACCTGGCCGCCTGATCCCCCTTGCCGGGCGCTTGCCGCCCGGCTTTTCTTTTTCCTTTTCCCTTTTCAATTTCAACAACCGAGGAGTTTTTCAATCATGGCAACTACAACTACCCCCAATTCGACCCAAGACCTGCAGACCCTGATCGGTCGCATCCTGATCGCCACGCTGTTCATTCCCGCCGGCTTCAGCAAGCTCATGGGCTTTTCGGGCACCGTCGGCTACATCACCAGTGCGGGCCTGCCGCTGCCGGAGATCGCAGCTGTGATCGCGATCATTGTCGAACTCGGCTTGGGCATCGCATTGCTGGTCGGTTTCAAGACGCGCTGGGTGGCCCTCATCATGGCTATCTTCACGGTCGCGACGGCGTTGTTCTTCCACAAGTTCTGGGCCGATGCGACGCAGAACATCCAGTTCTTCAAGAACATGGCCATTGCTGGCGGTCTGCTGTCGTTTGCTGCCTTCGGTGCCGGCCGCTTCAGCATCGACAAGCGCTGATCGCAACACCTCACCCACTCAGGAGCACCCAAACATGGCAAACATCGTCGTCGTCTTCCATTCCGGCTACGGCCACACCCAGCGCGTGGCGCAAACCGTGGCGGACGGCGCGGGCGCCCAGCTGCTCGCCATCGACGCGGACGGCAACCTGCCCGAAGGCGGCTGGGAGCTGCTGGCCGCGGCCGACGCCATCGTCTTCGGCTCGCCGACCTACATGGGCGGCGTGAGCTGGCAGTTCAAGAAGTTCGCCGATGCGTCGTCGAAGGTCTGGTACACGCAGGGCTGGAAAGACAAGCTCTTCGCCGGCTTCACCAACAGCGCCACCATGAACGGCGACAAGGTCACGACCATGACCTACCTGTGGACGCTCGCGATGCAGCACAGCGGCATCTGGGTCAGCATGGGCATCCTGCCGAGCAACAGCAAGGCCGCCACGCGCGACTCGATGAACTACGTGGGCGGCTACGGCGGCCTGCTGACGCAATCGCCGTCCGATGCGAGCCCGGCCGAAATGCTTAAAGGCGACTTCGACACGGCCCGCGCATTCGGCGAGCGCATTGCCACAGTGGCAAGATCGCGCGAATAACCGGCACCCGCCACCCCACGGAGAACACGATGACCGACACCGCCCCCGAGACCCAACTGCTCAAGCCGCACGACAAGGACCTCGGCGGTGGCTTCAAGGTGCGGCGCCTGCTGCCCGCGGCGCAGCGCCGCTCGGTCGGCCCCTTCGTGTTCTTCGACCATTTCGGCCCGGCCACCGAGCAGCCGGGCAGCGAGCACGACGTGCGGCCGCATCCGCACATCGGCCTCTCGACGGTCACGTACCTCTTCAAGGGCGCGATGATGCATCGCGACAGCCTGGGCAGCGTGCAGGAGATTCTTCCCGGCGCCATCAACTGGATGACCGCCGGCAAGGGCATCGTGCACTCCGAGCGCAAGCCCGATCGCCTCAAGGCCGACACCTACGTGAACCACGGCCTGCAGCTGTGGGCCGCGCTGCCGCAGGCGCATGAAGAAACCGAACCCAGCTTCGAGCACACGCCGGCCGATGCGATTCCCGAGCTGGTGGAGCAGGGCGTGGCGGTGCGCGTGCTGGTGGGCGAAGCCTTCGGTGCCCGCTCGCCGGTCAAGACGCTTTCGCAGACCGTGTACCTCGACATCGCCTTGTCTGCAGGCGGGCGCTTCGAATTGCCTGCGCTCGCATCCGAGCTGGCCATCTACGCAGTCGATGCCGATGTCAGCGTGAATGGCGAGCCGGTTGAAGCGCACACCATGGCCGTGCTGCCTGATGGACAAGGCGCGGTGCTCACGGCGAGCGCCGCCGCACGCCTGATGGTGATCGGCGGCGAGCCGCTCGACGGCCCGCGCTACATCACCTGGAACTTCGTATCGAGCCGGCGCGAGCGCATCCTCGAGGCCGGCTCCGATTGGGCCGCCCAGCGCATGGGCCACGTGCCCGGCGAGACCGAATTCATTCCGTTGCCCGGCAAGCCCTTTGGTGTGCGCGAACCCGACACGGGCACCACGCCGGTCTGAAGCTGAAACTCGAGCGCCAATGAAAAAGGCCCGACGTATCGGGCCCTTTTTGTTTCTGCGGTTACTCGTTGCCGATCGCCACAGTTTCCGACGGCGATGCACCCGGCGGTGCCTTCGGAAGCTCGACCATGCCCTTGCGGCCACCGCGACCGCGCCAGGCCGAGTAGCCCACGCCCAGCAGCAGCAGCACGCACAGCCCGATGAAGGTGCCGCTGATCGGCCGTGTCACGAACACCGACATGTCGCCGCGCGAGAGCAGCAGCGCGCGGCGGAAGTTCTCTTCCACCATCGGCCCGAGCACGAAGCCCAGCAAGATCGGCGCGACCGAGAATTCCAGCGACATCAGCAGGGCGCCGACGATGCCGAACACCAGCACTTCCCAGATCTGGAACAGGCTGTTCTGCGTGCTGTACACACCCGTCGCAATGAAGAACATCGCGGCCGGGAACAGGTACTTGTAGGGCACCTTCAGCAGCTTCACCCACACGCCGATGAGCGGCACGTTCAGGATCACGAGGATCACGTTGCCGATCCAGAACGAGGCGATCAGGCCCCAGAAGATGTCCGGATGCTCGGTAATGAGCTGCGGGCCGGGCTGGATGCCCTGGATCAGCAGCGCACCCAGGATCAGCGCCATCACCGCGTCGCCCGGAATGCCCAGGCTCATCGTCGGGATGAAGTCGACCTGCGTCTTCGAGTGGGCAGAGGCCTCGGGTCCGGCCACGCCTTCGATCATGCCGGTGCCGAACTTGTTCGGCGTCTTCGACACCTTGCGCTCCAGCGCGTAGGCGATGAAGGTGGTGATGGTCGGGCCCGTGCCGGGCATTGCGCCGAACACCGTGCCGACGATGGTGCCGCGGATCATCGCGGGGAAGGCGCGCTTGAGCTCTTCCTTGCTCGGGCGCATGTCGCTGAGCTTGAGCGTGCCGGTGTCGCCGATGGTCTTCATGCGGTTCACGTTGAGCAGGAAGTCGGCCACGCCGAACAGGCCCATCGAGATCGCCACCAGTTCGAGGCCGTCGCTCAGCTCGGGCAGGCCGAACGCGAAGCGGAAGCTGCCGCTGTTCACGTCGGTGCCGACCACGCCGCACAGCAGGCCGAACAGCGTCATGGCCACGCCCTTGAGCGGCGAGCCGCGCGACATGGTGGAGCCGGCGAGCAGGCCCAGCAGCATGATCGAGAAGATCTCGGTCGGGCCGAACTTGAACGCGATCTGCACCAGCAGGGGCGAGGCGAAGATCATCACGATGATGCCGACGGACGCCGCGAAGAACGAGGCGATCATCGTCACCCCTAGCGCGACGCCCCCTTTGCCCTGCTTGGTCATCGGGTACCCGTCCAGACAGGTCACCGCATGCGGCGGGTGCGACGGCATGTTCATCAGGATGGCGCCGATGGCGCCGCCGTACTGCGAGCCGTAGAAGATGCCGGCCAGCATCAGGATGGCGGGCACCGGATGCATCACGTAGGTGAGCGGCAGCAGGATCGAGATGGCCTGCAGTGCGCCCATGCCCGGCAGCACGCCGATCAGGTTGCCCACCAGCACGCCGAAGAAGGACCACATCAGGTTCGAGCCCTGGAAGGCCACGCCGAAGCCGAACCAGAGGTCGTGGAGCGATTGACCGATCATGGTGTCAGCCTCCCCACTGGAACAGGGGCAGCTGCAGCTTGAGCGCCCACCAGAAGATCACCACCGCGATGAAGCACATCGCCAGCGACAGCAGCAGCGCCTCGGTCAGCGTGTTGTCTCGGTCGCCGAGCGCCGAGATGAACACGATGGCGAAGGTGGCCGGCAGCAGGCCGCCGTATTCGCCGAACAGCAGGAACGCGAGGATGCCCAGGATGATGCAGATGCCGCCGCGAATGTCGGGCATGCCGCCCGGATGGCCGTGCGACGCGGCTTCTTCGCTTGCGCCTTCAGCTTGCTTGTCACCGCGCGCGGAGACAGCGATCAGCAGCCCCGTGAGTGCCAGCAGCGCACCGAGCGCGACCGGGAAGAAGCCCGGCCCCATGTGCGCAAGCTCGCCGACGCGGTAGCCGATGCCGGCATAGACGGCGGCCAGTCCGATGACGATCAGCAGGGCGCCGCCGTAGTAATCTTTTTTGAATTTTGAAGCGGGCCGAAGCGCGTGCGAGGCCGGATCTTCACCGAGCTGGTGCTGCATTGAGTCTCCTTCGATTGGAAGGAGCGCAGTCTAGGAATCGAGGCTTTCAATCGCCTTTCGGAGCAGGCGCAAACGGCCCGGCGACCCGCAAAATACGTGTAATCACGTACCGGTGTATCGGGTGAAACCCTTGCAAAAAAGGGCCTCAGAAGGCGCGCAGCGGCAGCCTGAGGATCGCGCGCAGTCCGCCGCCGTTGGGGCTCTCGGGCGTGTCGGCGTTGCCCAGTTCGATCTCGCCGCCGTTGCGCCGCGCATAGCTGCGAGCAATGGTGAGGCCGAGGCCCGCGCCCTGTGTTGCAACGGCAGCCACGGATGGGTCGCGATGGAAGCGCTCGAACACGCTGTCGCGCCTTTCGGGTGCGATGCCCGGTCCGCTGTCGCACACCTCGGCCAGCGCATATGAGGCCTCGCGCCGCACGGTCACGGTGATGTTGCCGCCGCGCGGCGTGTACTTGATGGCGTTGTGCACAAGGTTGGCAAGCACCTCGTGCAGCTCGGCGGCGTTGGCTGCCACGGGCAGCACGGGTGAGTCGTCTTCATCGCCGGCTTCGTCGGTGCCGTCCGTGTCTTCTCCGTCGTCGCCCGCGGTGGCGATGCGTTCGGCGGCGCCGTCGCCGCGCGCATCGACCCAGCCCAGGTCCTGGTCGTTCTCGCGCGCCAGCGGCAGGTATTGCAGCACCACCTCGCGCGCGATGGCGTTGAGGTCGACCACCGTGGGCTCGGCAGGGGCGACTTCGTCTTCGGTGGTGGCATGGGCCAGCGCCAGCAGTTGTTCGCTGAGGCGGCGCGTTCGCGCGAGCTGCCCGACGATGGCATGCAGCGACTCGCGCATGCGCGCCGGATCGGTCTCGCGCACCGCGTAGCCGGCCTGTATCGACAGGATGCTCAGCGGCGTGCGCAGCTGATGCGAGGCATCGGCCAGGAACTGCGATTGCTCGGCCACCATGCGCCGATGGCCCGCGATGTGGTGGTTCACCGCGTCCACCAGCGGCGCGACCTCCTGCGGCACGCCGCTGGCGTCGAGCGGCGTCAGGTCGTCGCGCGATCGCTCGCGCAGCGAGCTGCGCAGGCGCTCCAGCGGGCGCAGCGTCCACGCCACGCCGAGCCACACCAGCAGCGCCATCACCAGCACCATGCGCGTGTCGCGCAGCAGCTCCTGGCGCAGCGACTCGGCCTGGGCCTCGGTGCGCGGGCCGGTGCCCTCGGCCGCCTGGATCAGCACGCTGTAGGCCGCGCCGGGGTGGACGTTGTCGTACACCGTCTGGCGCAGCGCGGCCACGCGCACCGGGTGCTGCTCGTGCACCGCGTCGTAGAACACCGGCGTGCCGTCGGGCGGTTGCTGTGCCGGGCGGGGCAGGCCGGGCACGCCCATGAGCGTGGTCTCGGGCGAATTCACGTCGAGCGTTTCGCCCTTGGGAATGCGCTGCACGCCGACGTGCAGGTACTTGTAGCGCAGGTGCGTGGACTCGAACATTGCCTGGATCGAGAACGGCTCCTGCACGCGCACGCTGCCGTCGCTCGCCACCACGATGCCGTTGGCCAGCGCCTGCACGGGTTCGAGAAGGCTCTGGTCGTAGGCGACCACGAGCGAATCGGTCAGGGCCTTGTAGTCGTTCCAGCTGTCGAGCGCCAGCAGCGCGACGATGCCGGGCAGCAGCAGCGCGAGCAGCCGCGCGCGGATGCCGAAGCGCTGGGGCTGCGGCTCAGTCGTCTTCGCCGGGGAGTTCGGGTTGGGCTGGGGCTGAGGATCCATCGGCAATGCTCTCCAGCATGTAGCCCAGGCCGCGCACGGTGACGATGCGCACGTCGCTGTCCGCGAGCTTGCGCCGCAGCCGGTGCAGCACCACCTCGATGGCGTCGGGGCCGGCGGTGCTGTCGTTGGTGAACACCTTGGCGAAGAGCTGCGACTTGCCGACCGGCGCGCCGCTGCGCATCAGCAAGGCGGTGAGCGCGGCCTGCTCGCGCGGCGTGAGCGACAGCAGCGTGCCGCGCAGCGTGAAGGCGTGGCTCTGGCTGTCGTACGAGAGCGAGGCGCACTGCAGGCGCGGGTGCTGCTTGCCGCGGCTGCGGCGCACCAGGGCCGACAGGCGGGCTTCGAGTTCGACCAGCTCGAAGGGCTTGGTGAGGAAATCGTCGGCGCCCAGGTTCAGGCCGCGCACGCGGTCTTGCAGGGCGCCTTGCGCCGTGAGGATCAGCACCGGCGTGCGGTCGTCGGCATTGCGCATGTCGGCCAGCACGCTCAGGCCGTGCTTGTCGGGCAGGCGCAGGTCGAGCACGATGGCGTCGTATTCGGTGCCGGCCATGAAGGCTTCGGCGGTGCGCGCGTCGGGCGCGTGGTCGGCCACGAAGCCGCTTTGCGTGAGCGCGCGGATCAGCCACGAGGCCATGTCCAGTTCGTCTTCCACCAGGAGGATGCGCATGGGAGGCCTGTCGACGTCTTGGTTGTTGCCGTTACTGCTTGATGGCGAGGTCGGGGTCTTCCGAGGCGCGGGCGCTGGCGCGTGCCGAGCGTGCGCTCAGGTCGGGCGCCAGGGCCTCGCGGCCATCGAACACGAAGCAGTCGCCCTTGTAGTGCGCGCCGCCGACCTGCTCGAAATACTTGAGGATGCCGCCTTCGAGCTGGAGCACGTGCTCCACGCCTTCTTCGCGCATCAGGATCGCGGCCTTCTCGCAGCGGATGCCGCCGGTGCAGAAGCTCACGACCGTCTTGCCCTTGAACTCGTCGCGGTGCGCTTTCAGGGCGGGTGGGAATTCGGTGAACTTGCCGATGCGCCAGTCGATCGCGCCTTCGAAACTGCCGTGATCGACCTCGAAGGCATTGCGTGTGTCGAGCAGGGCGATTTCGCGGCCCTCGTCGTCGTGGCCCTGGTCGAGCCAGCGCTTGAGCGTGGGGGCGTCCACGCCGGGCGCCCGGCCCGCGGCGGGCTGGATGGCCGGATGGTCCATGCGGATGATCTCGCGCTTGAGCTTTACCAGCATGCGGCGGAAGGGCTGAGCGGCGGACCAGCTTTCCTTGGCCTCGAGGTCGGCAAAGCGGGCGTCGGCACGCAAATGGGCCAGAAAGGCCCGCACCCCGTCGGCGCTACCGGCCAGGAACAGGTTGATGCCCTCGGGCGCCAGCAGGATGGTGCCCATGAGGCCCAGGGCCTGCGTGCGGGCGCGCAGGTCTTCGCGCAGCACGGGGCTGTCGTCTATGGCCACGAACTTGTAGGCCGCGATATTCAGAATCTCTTGCACGGGGCGCGATTGTAGGGACTGGCAAAGAGTGAGCGCGCGAGGAGGATGCTTTCGTCTTATCGCGGTCATGACTGTAAAGTCCGCGCACAAATTATTACGAGGAGAAGTATGCGAAGAATCTCAGTGATTCTCGTCGCCGTCGTCTTGGCAGCCCCGGCTTGGTCTGCGTCTGGTGCGATAGAGGAGTCTTTCGATCTGTGCAATACGGGGCGTGGATTCACGACGGACAGACTTGCCGCCTGCGATAGCGTGATTGCGGCCAAAGGTCTCGCGAAGCGGCAGTACGCTGTGGCGCACACGGTCCAAGGTAACGCGCTGAAAGAGGCTGGAGACCTTGCGAGCGCCTTGGTCAAGTATGAGGAAGCTTCGCGCATCGACCCTCTGTATCCCTTCGGCTACAACAATCGTGGGGCGGTGTGGAACATGGCGGGTGAGTCACGAAAGGCGCTGCCTTTTTTGGACAAGGCAGTCGAAGTGCACAAGCAGCTTGCCAAAGAGGAGAGAAGTGCTCCCAAGTATTCGTCGATATATTCCAACCGCGGTGCGGCGTGGTCCAACCTAGGCAATGTGGAGAAGGCACTTGCCGATTTCGCCGAGGCGATTCGCCTAGACCCCAATAATTCAGATGCCTATCAAGGCCGGGCGATTCTCTGGAGCAATAACGGCGATCAAGATCGCGCGGTTGCGGATAACACGGAGGCCGTCCGTGTTGATCCTCGGAATGTGCAAGCCCTGAACAATCGCGGGTCTGTATGGCTGAAGAAAAACGAGCTGGACAAGGCCATGGCGGACTTCAACGAAGCTATTCGCCTCGCCCCCAATTTTCCGATGGCGCTTATGAATCGGGGGTACCTGTGGAGTCGCAAAGGTGACCATGATCGGGCGATCGCGGATTTCGATCGCGCGATTCAGCGTGTGCCGAGCTTCGCCATGGCTTATGTGGGGCGCGGTCTTGCGTGGCACGACAAAGGCGAGCATGACAAAGCGATGGCTGACTATAACGAGGCGATCCGCGTCGAGCCGCGGCAGACAAATGCGTATGTTTACCGTGGCAACGAATGGATGAGAAGGCGCGATTTCGATCGGGCATTTGCCGACTTCGATCAAGTCACCCGTGTGCAGCCGAACTATGTCGACGGCTATTTCGGCCGAGCAGATGCGCGCAAGGCCAAGGGCGACCTCGACGGTGCGCTGGTGGATCTCGACAAGGTCATCAGTTTCAAGACTTGGCGCGCCGTCGATGCTCATTTTTCGCGAGCTGAAATCTGGCGGAGCAAGGGTGATCTGAAGCGTGCCACGGAGGAGGAGGAGGCCGCCTACCGCCTCGATCCCGGACTTAAGGCCCGTCTCGCAAAACCGGCGAAATAGTCTGAGCGAGGGTCTTCCTGGCGGTGCCCAGTGCCCTTGAAAACTACAATGGCCGGATGTTTGTTCACCTGCGCCTGCACACCGAATTTTCCGTCGTCGACGGCACCAACCGGATCGACGAAGTCATCAAGGCCGCCGCTGCCGACAAGCAGCCCGCGCTGGCCATCACCGACCTGAACAACCTGTTCGGGGCGGTCAAGTTCTACAAGCAGGGCCGCGGCAAGGGCGTCAAGCCCATCATCGGTGCGGAAGTCTTCGTGGAAGGGCTGGGCAAGGAGCCCGGCGTGCTCACCCGCATCGTGCTGCTGGTGCAGAACATTGAAGGCTATCTGCACCTGTCCGAACTGCTGGCGCGGGCGTGGACGCAGAACGTGGGCCGGGGCCAGTCGCAGGCGGCCTGCAAGCTGGAATGGCTCGAAGAGCTCGCGGGCGGGCTGATTGCGCTCTCGGGCGCGCAGGCAGGGCCGCTGGGGCAGCCGCTGCTGCAGGGGCAGGGCGAGCGCGCGGCCGAGCTGGCATTGCGGCTGGCGGGGATTTTTCCGCACCGCTTCTACATCGAGCTGCAGCGCGCAGGCCGGCCCGAGGATGAGCCGCACGTCATCGCCGCTGTGCAACTGGCGGCCCGGCTGCATCTGCCAGTGGTCGCCACGCATCCCGTGCAGTTCGCCGCCCGCGAAGACTACGAAGCGCACGAGGCGCGCGTGTGCATTTCCGAAGGCGAAATTCTCGGCAACCCGCGCCGGGTGCGCCGGTTCACCGAAGAGCAGTATTTCAAGTCGACCGCCGAAATGCAGGCGCTGTTCGCCGACGTGCCGAGCGCGCTGGCCAACACGGTCGAGATCGCCAAGCGTTGCAACCTGACGCTGGTGCTGGGCAAGCCGCAGCTGCCCGACTTTCCGACGCCCTTCGTCAGCGAAGGCGTGCGCATGCCGATCGATGACTTCTTCCGCCAGGAGTCATTCGAGGGCCTGGAGGTGCGCCTGAAGCACCTCTACCCCGACGAGGCCAAGCGCGAGGCCGAGCGCCCGCGCTACGTGGAGCGGCTGGAGTTCGAGATCAACACGATCCTGAACATGGGGTTCCCCGGCTACTTCCTGATCGTGGGTGACTTCATCCAGTGGGCCAAGGCCAACGGCTGCCCGGTGGGCCCGGGCCGGGGCTCGGGCGCGGGCTCGCTGGTGGCCTATGCGCTGAAGATCACCGACCTGGACCCGCTCGAATACAAGCTGCTGTTCGAACGTTTCCTGAACCCTGAGCGCGTCTCGATGCCCGACTTCGACATCGACTTCTGCCAGGGCAACCGCGACCGCGTGATCGACTACGTGAAGGACAAATACGGCCGCAACGCCGTGAGCCAGATCGCCACCTTCGGCACCATGGCCGCGCGCGCGGCCATCCGCGACGTGGGCCGCGTGCTGGACATGAGCTACATGTTCTGTGACGGCATCAGCAAGCTGATTCCGAACAAGCCCGGCATGTCGGTCACGCTGCAATACCCGCCCGAGAAAAAAATCGAAGGCGACAAGAACAACTACGCCATCGAGATGGAGCCGCAACTGGCGGAGCGCATCGAGAAGGAAGAAGAAGTCCGCATGCTGGTCGAGCTCGCGCAGAAGCTCGAGGGCATGACCCGAAACATCGGCATGCACGCCGGTGGTGTGCTCATCGCACCGGGCAAGCTCACCGACTTCTGCCCGCTCTACCAGCAGCCCGGCAGCGAATCGGCCGTGAGCCAGTACGACAAGGACGACGTCGAAGCCATCGGCCTCGTGAAGTTCGACTTCTTGGGCCTTGCGACGCTCACCATCCTGGAGATTGCGCGCGAGTTCATCATGAAGCGCCACAAGGGCCAGGAGAACTTCGCGTTCGAGAACATCCCGCTGAACGACGCGGCCACCTACCGGCTGTTCTCCGACGGCAAGACGGAAGCGGTGTTCCAGTTTGAATCGCGCGGCATGCAGGGCATGCTGAAAGATGCGCGCCCGACACGCCTGGAAGACCTGATTGCGCTGAACGCGCTGTATCGCCCGGGCCCGATGGACCTGATTCCCAGCTTCGTGGCGCGCAAGCACGGCCGCGAGACGGTGGAGTACCCGCACCCGGCCGTGGCCGAGATGCTCTCCGAGACCTACGGGATCATGGTCTACCAGGAGCAGGTGATGCAGACCGCGCAGATCCTGGGCGGCTACTCGCTCGGCGGCGCCGACCTGCTGCGCCGCGCAATGGGCAAGAAGAAGCTCGAGGAGATGGCCGAGCACCGCGAGAAATTCCGCGCGGGCGCCCTTGCAACGCACGGCATCGTCCAGGACAAAGCCGACGAAATCTTCGATTTGATGGAGAAGTTCGCGGGCTACGGCTTCAACAAGTCGCACGCGGCCGCCTACTCGCTGCTGGCGTACCACACGGGCTGGCTCAAGGTTCACTACACGGCCGAGTTCTTCTGCGCCAATATGACCGTGGAAATGGACGACACGGACAAGCTCAAGCTGCTGTTCGAAGACGCCCAGAAAAACTTCGGCATCACCTTCGAGCCGCCGGACGTGAACCGCGGCAACTACCGCTTCGAGCCGGTTACCAACAAGATCATTCGCTACGGCCTGGGGGCAGTGAAGGGCACGGGCCAGCTCGCGGTCGAGGCCGTGGTGCGGGCGCGCGAAGAGGGCGGGCCGTTCAAGAGCCTGTTCGACTTCTGCGTGCGCATCGACCGCCAGCGCATCAACAAGCGCACGGTCGAAGCGCTGATCAAGGCCGGCGCCTTCGACGCGATCCAGCAGAACCGCGCGTCGCTGATCGCCTCGCTCGACCGTGCCTTCGAATTTGCGAATGCCACCGCGGCCAATGCATCGCAGGTCGACATCTTCGGCGACGCCGAGCACGGCTCGGCCACCGCCGAGCCCGACCTCGTCGACGCTACGCCCTGGGGCGTGAAGGAGCGGCTGACGCTCGAGAAAACAGCCGTCGGCTTCTACCTCTCGGGCCACCTGTTCGACGAGGTTTCGCACGAGGTGCGGCGCTTCTGCAAGCGCGAGATCGGCGACCTGCTCGACAGCCGCGACCAGCAGGTCATTGCCGGCATCGTGAGCGACTTCCGCGTGATCAACGGCCAGCGCGGCCGGCTGGCGATCTTCAAGCTCGACGACAAGTCGGACTCGATCGACGCCACCGCCGACGAGGCGACCATCAACGCCAACCGCAACACGCTGAAAGACGACGAGCTGGTCATCGTCAGCGGCCGGCTTCAGCCCGCGCGCGGCGGCTTCGAGGCGCGCTTCCAGGTGCAGCAGGTGTGGGACCTTGCCACGGCGCGCTGCCGCTTCGGCAAGTTCCTGCGCGTGGCAGTGAACGGCAAGGCGCCCGACATCGCGCGCCTGCTGAAAGACTTTCCGCCGCGCACCGAGCAGACCGAGGTCGGCGACCTGATCCAGGGCCTGCCGGTGCGTCTGTCGATGGCGCGTGGCGGCGCGCAGGTCGAGCTGCAACTGGGCGAGCGCGCCAAGTTCTTCCCGACCGATGCGGCGCTTGCCAGCTGGACCGCGCAGGCGGAAGCGGGCAAGGCGCTGATCGTCTACGACTGATCTGATCGCGCACGGCAAGAGCGCGACAAGTGCTTGGGTGGCGTGGGCCCTTTGACGGGCCCGCTACGATCCTTTCTGCTTTTTCCAATCAGCAGTTCAAGGAGGAACTCGCCATGAAGAAATCATCCCTCGTCCTCGCATTGGCCCTGGCGTTGCCCTTTGCCGCATCCGCCCAGTACGCCGGCCCCAGCACCGTGCCGACGATGAGCGTCAAGCAACTGCTCGACACCGGCAAGGATGATCAGCACGCCACGCTGCGCGGCTTCATCGTGTCGCATGACGGCGGCGAGCACTACACCTTTGCCGACGACACCGGCCGCATGAAAGTGGAGATCGACGCCAAGCATTTCCCGGCCGGCGTGAAGATCGACGACAAGGTGCGCGTCGAGATATCCGGGGAGTTCGACAAGGACCTGGTCGGCAACAAGGCCGAGCTCGACGTGAAGCGGCTCAGCGTAGTGCGCTGAACCGGGTTCGCGGGCTCAGTGCGCCATTGGCGCCACGGCGAGGTCGGGCACCACGTTCATGATGCGCAGCGTCTGCTGCACAACCTGGCTGAACACAGGTGCCGCCACCAGCCCGCCGAAGTACTTGCCGGCGCTGGGTTCGTCGACCATCACCGCGACGATGATGCGCGGCTTGTCGATGGGCGACATGCCGGTGTACCAGGCGCGGTACTTGTTGCTGGCGTAGCCCTTGCCGACCTGCTTGTGCGCGGTGCCGGTCTTGCCGCCCACCGAATAGCCCACGGTCTGCGCCAGCGGCGCGGTGCCGCCGGGCGCGGCCGCCATGTGCATCATCTGGCGCACCTCGCTTGCGACCAGCGGCGAAAACACCTGCACGCCGGCCGGCTCCTCGCCCATGTTCTTCAGCAGACTCACCGGGATCACCTCGCCGTTGTGCGCGAAGGCGGTGTACGCATGCGCGATCTGGAACAGCGAGGCCGAGAGGCCGTAGCCGTACGACATGGTGGCCTGCTCGATGGGGCGCCATGACTTCCACGGCCGCAGCCGGCCCGTTACCGCGCCGGGGAAGGGCGTCTGCGGCTTCTGCCCGAGGCCCACGGCCGTGAGCGAATTCCACATCTCCTGCGCAGTCATGCGCTGCGAGATCTTGGTGGCGCCCACGTTGCTCGACTTCTGGATCACGCCCTCGACCGTCAGCACGCCGAAGTTCTCGTCGTCGTGGATGGTCGCGCCCGACACGGTGATGCGCCCGGGGTTGGTGTCGATGATGGTCTTGGGGGTGACTCGGCCCAGTTGCAGCGCGGTGGCGATGGTGATCGGCTTCATCGTCGAGCCCGGCTCGAACACGTCGGTCATCGCGCGGTTGCGCAGCTGCTCGCCGGTGAGGTTGCGGCGGTCGTTGGGGTCGTAGCTCGGGTAGTTGGCCATGGCCAGCAGCTCGCCCGTCTGCGCATCGACCACCACCACGCTGCCGGCACGCGCCTTGTTGGCGACGACGGCGTCGCGGATCTTCTCGTAGGCCACGAACTGCACGCGGTCGTCGATGCTCAGCTGGATGTCGTGGCCTTCGGTCGGCGGCACCTGGTCCTCGGTGTCCTCGACGATGTGGCCCAGCCGGTCCTTGAGGACGTGGCGCGAGCCGGACTTGCCAGCCAGCTCCTGGTTGAAGGCCAGCTCCACGCCTTCCTGCCCGATGTCTTCCACGTTGGTGAAGCCGGCCAGGTGCGCCGCCGCCTCGCCCTCGGGATACTGGCGACGGTAGTCGCGGCGCAGGTAGATGCCCTTGATGTTGAGCGCCGCAACCTCCTTGGCAACCGGCTGGTCGACCTGGCGCTTGAGCCATACGAAGGTCTTGTCCTCGTCCTCCAGCTTCTTGTCGAAGTCCTTCTGCGGCATGCCGAGCAGCTTGGCGGCCTGCTTGAGCTTGGCCTGTACCTCGGGGTCGTCGCGCTCGATGTCCTCGGGAATGGCCCAGATGCTGGGCGCCGGAATGTCGGAGGCCAGGATCAGCCCGTTGCGGTCGAGGATGCGGCCCCGGTTGGCTGGCAGCTCCAGTGTGCGCTGGTAGCGCACCTCGCCCTGATGCTGGAAGAAGTCGTTGTTGAAGATCTGGACATAGGCGGCCCGACCTGCCAGCAGCACGAAGCCGAAGGCGATGCTGGCCACGATGAATTTGCTGCGCCACACGGGGGTGGGGCTGGCGAGCAGCGGACTGCTGCCGTAGCGGATGCGGCCGTTGGGATTCATCTTGTGCGGGCGTGGCGCCCGGCTGTTGTTGTCCGCGTGTAGACAGCGCGGCATCGAACGAGTTCCGGGCGGTTGTTCATTGCCGCCCGGAATCGATGCACGAATCGACGTTGTGCCGTCAGCGCTTGGGCCGCAGCGACACGATCAGCGAGGGGAAGATGCGCCCGTCGGTGTCGCGCGGCAGCTTCTCGGTCTTGCGCAGGCCGCGTTCGGCGGCCTCGTCCCAGCCCTGCAGGCCGCTCGACTTGCTGAGCTTGACGCCGACGATGGTGCCGTCGGGCGCCAGGTTGACTTCGAACTCCGCGGCCGGGTTGCCGTTCACCATGTCGGCATCGGGGAAGGTGATGTTCGGGCGCACGGCTGCGGCGATGCGGCCGGCGTAGCCGCTCGAGGGGCCCGACGAACGCTGGGCTGTGCCCTTCGAATCGTCGGCACCGCTGGCGCCCGCAAGACCCTGCATGCGCTTGAGCGCGGCGGCACGGTCGGCGGCTGCCTGCTTCGCAGCGGCGTCGGCCTTCTTGGCTTCAGCCTGCTTGGCGTCGGCTTCCTGTTGCTTCTTCTGGTCGGCCAGCTTCTGCTGCTGCTCTTTCTTGCGCTGGGCCTCGTCTTCGGCGCGCTGCTTGGCTTCGAGCTCTTTCTTCTTTTGCTGCTGTTGCTGCTCGAGTTCGCGCTCTTTCTGTTCCTTCTGCTCCTTGAGCTTCTTCTCGCGCTCCAGGGCAATGTCGGGCGCCTTCGGCGCGGGTGCGGGCTCGGGCGCCTTCGCCACCGGTGGGGGCGGCGGTGCGGGTGCGGGCGGCGGCGGCGCGGGGGCAGGTGTGGGGGCTTGCGGTGCCTGCAGGCGGGGTGCCGCCTGCTGCACCGTGGACGACCACAGCTCCGCGTCGACCGCGCCTTCGTCGGGGTCGCTGCGCCAGCGCACGCCCCAGGTCAGCGCGGCGATCAGCAACGCATGCGCAATGAGGGCCAGCACGACGGCACGCGGCGTGCCGCGCTGTGGCGGCGGCGCGAACTCGGGGCGATCCAGTGCGAGCGACATGCCTTATTTGCCGCCCGTGGTCGTGACCGACAGGCCCACGCGCTCGATGCCGCTGCGCTTGAGCTGGTTCATCGCCTTCACGACGGTTTCGTACTTCACCGACTTGTCGGCGCTGATGACCACCGGGCGCTGGTCGTCGCCGCCCTGGGCCTGCTTGGCCGCGGAGCCGATCTGGGTCATGGGGATCGAGGTGCCGCCCGAGCCGGTGGACGGGTCTTTCTTGATCTGTACTTCGTCTTCGCTCTTGATGACGATCTCGATGGGCTTGTCGGGCTGCTTGTTGGCGCGGTCGACCGAAGGCAGGTTGATCACGCTCGGCGTGATGAGCGGTGCCGTGACCATGAAGATGATCAGCAGCACCAGCATCACGTCGATGAACGGGACCATGTTGATCTCGTTGATCGTCCGGCGGCCGCGGCCCCGGGATGAAACGGCGGGCATGCGCTGCGCCTCCGTTCAGCGGTTGGCCGGAGCCACCGACGATGCGGCGCCGCCGGCCGTCGGATTGGCCGACAGGTTGCGCTGCAGGATGTTGGAGAACTCCTCGATGTAGGTTTCGAGGGCAATGGCGATCTTGTCGATCTCGCGGGCGAAGCGGTTGTAGCCGACAACGGCAGGAATGGCAGCGAACAGGCCGATGGCCGTGGCCACCAGCGCCTCGGCGATGCCGGGCGCTACAGTGGCCAGCGTCACCTGCGCCAGCGCAGCCAGGCCGGTGAAGGCGTGCATGATGCCCCAGACCGTGCCGAACAGGCCGACGTAAGGCGAGACCGAGCCCACGGTGGCCAGGAACGAGAGGTTCTGCTCGGCCGCGTCCAGCTCGCGCTGGAAGCTGGCGCGCATCGCGCGGCGGGCGCCGTCGAGCAGCGTGGGAGCATCGGTCACGTGGCGTTCGCGCAGCTTTTGATACTCGCGCATGCCCGAAGCGAAGATGCGCTCCATGGGGCCGGCGAACTTGGCGTTCTGCGCGGCCGAGGCGAACAGCTCATTGAGGCTGGTGCCCGACCAGAACTCGCGTTCGAAGTCGTCGTTGAGGGCACGCATGCGCCGAAGTGCGAAGTACTTGCGGATGATCGCGGCCCAGCTGGCGATCGAGACGATCACCAGCAGCAGCACGACCAGTTGAACCACGAAGCTCGCATGGAGCAGGAGATTGATGATGGAGAGGTCTTGGTTCATGGCTTGAAAGGTTGTGTCATGGAGCCGCTGTAGCGCTCGAGGGTTCCCGTCACTTGCTTCGGAATGCGTGCGGGACGCAATGTGGCGGCGTCCACCCAGCCGATGCGGATCGTGCCTTCGCACAGCAAGACGGGTGCCGAGGCCCCCGTTCGCTCTTGCTCTGTTTTTGATAGCACTCGCTGACCGATTATCAACGACGCAGTGCCCAATTGTTGAAGATCGGCTGTAACGAGCAGTTCGTCGTCCAGCCGCGAGGGCCGATGGTATTTGAGCTGCGTTTCGCTCACCACGAACTGGCCGCCCGTTTCCTCGCGCAGCTTGCGCTGTTCGACGCCCAGGGAGCGCAGCCACTCGGTGCGGCCGCGCTCCATGAACTTCAGGTAGTTGGCGTAGAACACGATGCCGCCGGCGTCGGTGTCTTCCCAGTAGACGCGGATCGGAAACGCGTAGCTCATTGCGCCTGGTTCTCTGCCATGGCCCGCAGGCGTTCGATGGATTCCTGCAGGTGCGCCATCGAACTGGCAGTGGAGAAGCGCACGAACTTGGCCGTCTCGGCTGTGCCGAAGTCGCGACCGGGCGTGACAGCGACGTGGGCGCGCTTCATGGTCTCGAAGGCGAAGTCCCAGCTGCCCGAGATGCCGAGCTTTTCGGCGAAGCTCGTGCAGTCGGCCCAGGCGTAGAAGGCGCCGTCGGGCACCACGGGCACGTTCAGGCCCAATGCGTTGAGCTGCGGAATGAACCAGTCGCGGCGCGCCTTGAATTCGGCGCGGCGGCGTTCGTACTCGGCAATGCTCTCGTCCTCGAAGCAGGCGAGCGCCGCGTACTGCGACACGGTGCTCGCGCAGATGAAGAGGTTTTGCGCGAGGCGCTCGACCACCGGCACCAGCACTTCGGGCACCACCAGCCAGCCAAGGCGCCAGCCGGTCATGTTGAAGTACTTGCTGAAGCTGTTGATGCTGATGACGTTGTCGTCGATGGCCAGCGCCGTCTGTCCGAAGGCATCGTCGTACGAGAGGCCAAGGTAGATCTCGTCGATCAGCGTGATGCCGCCGCGCTGCGACACCACCTCGTGGATGCGGCGCAGTTCATCGGGCGCGATCGAAGTGCCGGTCGGGTTCGACGGCGAGGCGAGCAGCACCCCGCGCGTCTTGTTGGTCCACGCGGCCTCGACCTTGGCCGCCGTGAGCTGGAAGCGCTCTTCGGCGGTGGTCGGCACCAGCACGGCCTTGCCGTCCGCCGCGCTCACGAAGTGGCGGTTGCACGGGTAGCTCGGGTCGGGCATCAGGATCTCGTCGCCGGATTCGATCAGCGCGAGGCAGGCAAGCTGCAGGGCGGCCGAAGCTCCGGCAGTGACGACGATGCGGCGGGCCGGCACGTCGACGTTGAAGCGCTGGCGATACCAGGCGCTGATGCGTTCGCGCAGGTGGTCGAGGCCGGTGGCCTGCGTGTACTGCGTGGCGCCGGCGCGCACGGCGCGGGCCGCGGCTTCCTGCACCAGAGGCGGGGCGGTGAAGTCGGGCTCGCCGATGTTCAGGAAGATCATCGGCCGGTCGGTGTGGGCCACCTGGCGCGCCAATGCACTGGCGGCCTTCGCCACTTCCATCACATAGAAGGGCTCGATGCGCTGCGCGCGCGTCGAAATCCTCATGCCTTTGCTTTCCCCGAAGCGCGGTCTGCTTCCACTTCGAGCGGACGAAGCTGCGGCGCCAGTCCGTTGAGCACGGCGTTCACGTACTTGTGTCCGTCGGTGCCGCCGAATTCCTTGGCGAGTTCGATGCACTCGTTGAGCACCACGCGCCACGGCACGTCGGGGCAGTTCTGGAACTCGTACACGCCGATCCACATCACGGCGTGCTCGATGGGCGAAATCTCTTCGAACTTGCGGTCGAGCAGGGGGCGGATCAGTGCGTCGAGCTGCTCGGCGCCTTCGATCGAACCGTGCAGCAGCGCGTCGTAGTGCAGCGCATCGGCCTTGTGGAAGCCTGCGAGGTCGCGCGTGAAATGGTCGATTTCGGTCGGGTCGTTGCGGCCCACCAGGTGCTGGTAGAGCGCCTGCAGCGCGAACTCGCGCGCGCGGCTGCGGTTCGACTTGGCCGAAGCCTTGCGCGCGCCCGTGCTGGTGAGGCCGACGCGCGACTGGCGCGGCTTGGCGCCAGCGGGCTTGAGGGGCTTGGAGGTGTCTTCGGTCATGAAAGGGTGGCCAGCAGTTGCGCCATCTCGACCGCCACGCGGGCCGCGTCGCGGCCCTTGTCGGTCTGGCGGGCGATGGCCTGCTCGAGGTTTTCGGTGGTGAGGATCGCGTTGGCGATGGGCAGGCGGTAGTCGAGCGCAATGCGGCTCACGCTCGCGCCCGATTCGTTGGCCACGAGTTCGAAGTGATAGGTTTCGCCGCGGATGATGCAGCCCAGCGCCACCAGCGCGTGGTAGCCGCCGCGTTCGGCGAGCGCCTGCAGCGCCACGGGCACTTCGAGCGCACCGGGAACCTGCAGGTGATGGATGTCGCTGGCAGCCACGCCCAGCGCCTCGAGCTCCGAGAGGCAGGCCGAAGCCAGCGCATCGGTGATGTCGGCGTTGAAGCGCGCCTGCACGATGCCGATGCGCAGGCCTTTGCCGTTGAGCGTTGTCTCGCCCTTGTTTGAACCTTGCATGGTCGTTCAGTCTTTCGTGAGGTAGCCGGCGATTTCGAGCCCGTAGCCCGCCGCCATGCTTGGCATGCGACGCGGCGTGCCCAGCAGATTCATCTTGTGCACGCCGCATTCGCGCAGGATCTGCGCGCCGATGCCGTAGCTGCGCAGGTCCATGCGGCCGCGCTCGGGTGCTTGCGCGGGGCGCGCGGTGCCGTCGAACTGGGCGAGCAGCTCACCGGCGGTTTCGCCGCAATTCAGCAGCACGGCCACGCCCTTGCCCTCGTTCGCGATGTGCGAAAGGCTTGCGTCGAGGCTCCACGAGTGCAGCGAGCGGTTGATTTCGAGCGCGTCGAGCACTGACAGCGGCTCGTGCACGCGCACCGACACCGTGTCTTCGGGGGCCCACTTGCCGCGTACCAGTGCAAGGTGCACGCCGTGGCTGGGCTTGTCGCGGAAAGCGTGGGCGGTGAAGGCGCCCCAGTTGGTCTGGATCTCGCGGCAGCCGACCTTCTCGACCAGCGATTCGACGCGGCTGCGGTGCTCGATGAGCGCGGCGATGGTGCCGATCTTGAGGCCGTGCTCGGCCGCGAAGATCTGCAGGTCGGGCAGGCGGGCCATGGTGCCGTCTTCGTTCATCACCTCGCAGATCACCGAGGCGGGCGAGCAGCCGGCCATGGCGGCGAGGTCGCAGCCGGCTTCGGTATGGCCGGCGCGCATCAGCACGCCGCCGTCCACCGCCTGCAGCGGGAAGATGTGGCCGGGCTGCACCAGGTCGGCAGCTACGGCGTTGGGTGCCACGGCGGCCTGCACGGTGCGGGCGCGGTCGGCGGCGGAGATGCCGGTGGTCACGCCTTCGGCCGCTTCGATGGAAACGGTGAACGCGGTCGAATGCTTGGCGCCGTTGCGCTGCACCATCGGCGGCAGCTGCAGCCGCTCGCACATCTCGCGCGAGAGCGTGAGGCAGATCAGGCCGCGGGCATGGCGCGCCATGAAGTTGATGGCCTCGGGCGTGATGTGGTCGGCCGCGACGACGATGTCGCCTTCGTTCTCGCGATCTTCCTCGTCGACCAGGATCACCATGCGGCCGGCGGCAAGCTCGGCCACGATTTCCTCGACCGACGAGATCGGGGCTGGGGCGCGCGCGGCGCGGGGAGCGCCGATCGGCGTGACGGAGGCGTTCATTCGGCTGTGTCCTTGGAATACGTGGAAGAGGGGGGCACCAGCACGCCCGCCTGAAGCATGCGCTCCACGTAGCGCGCCACGGTATCGATTTCGAGGTTGACCTTCGAGCCGGCCTTCAGGCCGCCGAGGGAAGTGTTCTCGACGGTGTGCGGGATCAGGTTGATGCTGATCTCGGCGCCATCGGCGATGTCGTTCACCTTGTTGACGGTGAGGCTCACGCCGTTGACGGTGATCGAGCCCTTGTAGGCGAGGAAGCGGGCCAGCGCGGGCGGTGCCACCACCCGCAGTTCCCAGCTTTCGCCGATGGGCTCGAAGAAGCTCACGGTGCCGATGCCGTCCACATGGCCCGACACGATGTGGCCGCCGAGACGGTCGCTGGCGCGCAGGGCCTTTTCGAGGTTGATGCGGCTGCCCTCGTCGGTCAGGCCCGCGGTCTTGTCGAGGGACTCGGCGGAAATGTCGATGGTGAACTGCTGTCGCTCGGGAGCGAGCGTGGTGACGGTCATGCAGGCGCCGTTGAGCGCGATGCTGTCGCCAAGGCCCACGTCATCGAGATACCCGTCGGGCACCGCAATGCTGAGTCTTTTGCCAAAGGAGGAGGAGGTGCCGAGGTCGTGGATGGCGGCGATGCGCCCCACGCCGGTGATGATTCCGGTGAACATCTCGGCATTTTCGCAGAGAACGAGAGGGGCTTCGGGCTAAACGTCAGAAGGTGCCCCTTCCGGCGACTCGGGCCACGATGCGCAGGTCGGGCCCGATCTGCTCGAAGCCGCGGAATTCGAGGGGAAGAGCGCCCGTCAATTCGGTCAATGCGCCGCCGACGTGGATGCCCGAGGCGATATCCAGCCCGTCGCCGATCAGCTTGGGCGCTAGGTAAATCAACAGCTCGTCGACCAGCCCTTCGCGCAGCAGCGAGCCATTGAGCTTGTGCCCGGCCTCGACATGCAATTCGTTGACTTCGCGGCGGGCGAGATCCTTCAGCATCGCAGCGAGGTCGACCTTGCCCTGCGCATTCGGCAAGTAGGTGACGGTTGCACCGCGCGCCGCCAGTGCAGCCGCCCTCTGTTCGTCCTGCCTGGCGGCGTAGATCCAGACCGCGCGGCCGGGCACGAAGAGCTTTGCATCCGGGGGCGTCTGCAATTGGCTGTCGATCACCACGACGCGCGGCTGGCGCGTGGTCTGCACCAGGCGCACGTCGAGGCGCGGGTCGTCTTCCAGCACCGTGCCCACGCCGGTCAGCACTGCGCTGGCGCGAGCCCGCCAGGCATGGCCGTCGGCGCGTGCCGGCTCGGAGGTGATCCACTGGCTCACGCCGTTGCGCAGGCCGGTCTTGCCGTCGAGCGAGGCCGCCGCCTTGAGTCGCACCCACGGCGTCTTGCGCACCATCCGGCTGAAGAAGCCGAGGTTGAGCTCCCGAGCCTCATCAGCTCCAGGCCCGACCTCGACCGCCACGCCCGCGGCACGCAGCCGCTCGAAGCCCTGGCCCGAAACCAGCGGGTTGGGATCGGCCATCGCCGCCACGACCCGGCCGATGCCGGCCGCGACCAGGGCATCGCAGCACGGGCCTGTACGGCCGTGATGCGAACAGGGCTCCAGCGTGACCCAGGCCGTCGCGCCGGCGACCGAATTGCCGCGCGCCGCCGCATCGCGCAGCGCCATCACCTCCGCATGCGGACCGCCGACCTGCTGGGTGTGGCCCCTCCCGATCACCGTGCCGTCGGGCGCAGCCAGCACGCAGCCGACGCGGGGGTTCGGATCGGTCTCCGGGCCGGCCTGGCGCGCGAGATCCAGGGCCTGAACCATGAAATTCGGATTTTCTTTTGTCATTCTTTTGTTAAATCAATTGCCTTGCAAATGTCAATTTTGAAATCCATTGAAAACAATTCGCCGCCAATCCATTTGTTTTGACCGTCTGTCGCGCAATTGACGTTATTGGCCGGCCAACGGGAAATCGGAAAAATAGAATTCGCACCCATCGAAATCAGGGAGGAGCGCCCGTCCGGCACACAGGTGCAAGGCGGCGGGCGGCACGACATGGACAACAACGGATTCTGCGCGTCCGAACGAGGCTTCACGCTCATCGAGATGATGGTCGTGATCGTACTGATGGCCGTGATGCTGGGATTGGCGCTGCCGAGTTTCAGCGGCCTCGTCGAACGGTATCGGGTCGAAGGCATGGCCAAGGCGCTGATGGCGAGCATCAGCGATGCCCGCGCCGAGGCGGCTCGCCGAGGGGTGAAGGTGACCATGCAGCAGCGACCGGGGTGCCAGGGCCGGGACTGGAGCTGCGGCTGGGAGACGCTGGTCGGAAGCGGCGACGCCGCCGAAATCCTCAAGCGCCAGGACCCCGACGGCCGTGTCTCCATCGAGAAGAGTCCGGCTGGCACCATGTCGTTCGACCCCATGGGCCACTCGACCGGCGCGGGCCGTTTTCGCCTTCGTCCGGCCGACAGCGCCGATTCACCCAACATCGTTGCGGTATGCCTCGCGCTCGGCGGGCGCGTACGGCTGGGGAAGGGAGACGGCTCGTGCTGATGCAGCGTCTTTGCGTTCGCCGGCTGCATCGGGTGCAGTCGGGCTTCTCGATGATCGAAGCGCTGGTCGCGCTGCTCGTGCTCTCGCTGGGCCTGCTGGCGCTGGCCGGTTTCCAGGTTCGTGTGCTGGTCGACAGCGTCGGCGCAAGCAACCAGAACCTCGCGATGCAGCTGGCCGGCGACATGGCCGATCGCATCCGTGCCAATCCCGCAGCAGCGGCGGCGAAGCCCAGCCGGTACGTGTCAGACTGGTCGGCTGCAGCAGCCGACCGGCCCAGCCCTTCTTGCGAGGGGGCCAGGGCCGCCTGCAACGCCGCCGAACTCGCGGCGCACGATCTGTGGAGCTGGAAGCGCGCGATAGCTGCCGCATTGCCCGGCGGGGTGGCCGACGTGAAGGCCAGCGCGACGGCGGGCGGCATGCTGTTCATGCACGTTGCCTGGGATGAGCCGGCGGTGATCGACCCGATCGCGCCCGACCCGAACTGGCAGTGCCCCACGGGAAAGGCCTGCCTCGAAGTCGCCGTCGCGGTGCCGCAGCCATGAAGCGCCGAACGCCATCCGGCTTCACGCTGGTCGAGTTCCTCGTCGCGCTGGTCGTCGGCATGCTGATCGTGCTGGCCGCGATCGCGGCCATGCTCGGCACGCGCAGCGCCGCCATGACCGGCGACGACGTCAACACGCTCAACCAGTCCTCGGCGCTGGCCTTCAGGATGCTGGGCCAGCAGATACGGCAGGCCGGCTACATCCCCATCGATCCCACTGAGCCGCTCTACTACTTCAACGTCAGTGCCGACCGGGGCACCAACCTGAACGACGAGCGGGCTTTCTTCGCGATCAAGGGCGTGGAGTCTGCGGGAGGCTCCGCCAATGACAAGCTGAAGCTGGGCTATGCGCCGAACCCCGACTATTTCAAGGACTGCCTGGGTCAGGAGCCAGGGCGGTCTTCGGGCGGCGAATACGACAGGGCCGCCCCCGAAGCGCAGGGCAATGCGCGGCTCATCACCAGCGAGTTCTCCGTGTCGGACGGCGTGCTCAGGTGCCGGGGCAGCGGCAATACGACCCTGCAGCCGGTCATCGACGGTGTGGAGCGTTTCGACGTCATGTATGGGGTCAGCGCCACATCCGGAAGCCGGCAGGTGGTGCGCTACGTGACGGCCGACGACGTCGATGAGGGCTTCCGCGACGTCCGCACGGTTCGCCTCTGCCTGCAGCTCGCAGGCACTTCCAGGAGCAACCCTGCAGGCAGCCATGTCGACTGCGACGGGGTCTCGAAGACGAGCGGCGACGGCAAGCTGCGGCGCGTCTACACGGCAGTGTTCTCGCTGCGAAACGACCTGGGGGCGTTGTGAGCACGGCGAAGGCGACAGGTCCCGCCCGCAGGCTGGCCGGCGAACTGCCGGCACAGCATGGCTTCACGCTGTTCATCGTGATGATCATGCTGCTGCTTTCGGCCCTGCTGCTGATCGGTGGCGCGCGCACCGCGGTGCTTCTCGAGTCGATGGCGGGCAGCCAGCGCGAATACCAGCGCGCCTTCGAGGCTGCCGAGGCAGCGCTGCTGGATGCGGAGCGCGACATCCGGCAACTGGCCTTCGATTCCGCGAGCAAGACCTACGTGGCGTGTTCGGCACTTGCCGCGGCGCGCTGCCGCAAGGCAGAAGACGGCCGCGTCTTTCCCGACCGGGATACGGGCTGGGTCACCGCCTACATGAACGCCGGCCCCAACAGCTGCGAGCGGGGCATCTGCTATTTCTCCGAACCCGATTCGGTCGCCGCCGCCGCAGGCAGCGAGGCCTACCGCTTCTGGCGCGGCGATGCCTACAAGGCCAAGTACGCCAGGTACGGCGAGTTCACCGGAGCGCCCAGTGCCGGCAGTCCGGCGCTGCGCGGCGCCAGGTACTGGATCGAGGTGATCGATCGAAGGAACAGCAAATATCCGCTGTATCGCATCACGGCGACTGCCACGGGAGCGCGCAGCGGCACCGGCAAAGGGGATGCGACGAAGGTCGAGCTGCAGGTGTCCTTCGATCCGGACCCGGTCTCCGGGGTGAACTGAATATAGGGAGAGAAAGAGATGAGGATCAGGAAGCTGCCGGGACGCGCCGTCGTGTCCGGCCTGGTGCTGGCACAGACCGTCGTGCACGCCGCGCAGTATCCGCTGGCGCAGGTGCCGCGAAATGCCGCGGTCGCGGAGCCGGCGCCGAACGTGATCGTTTCCGTCGACAACTCCGGAAGCATGTACGGCAGCGGCATGGCTGCCCTGCAGGCTGCTCTCAGGGAGAACTTCTCCGAGGCCAACATTCCCGATCACCGCATCCGCCTCGCCTGGCAGGCGCTGAACGACGATCGCAGTGATCGCAACTGCGCTGCATTCAGAAGCGCCGCGCTTCCTTGCAGGATCGGCGGACGTGTCAACGCGAACCTGATGCGTTCGCTGGACCGGACGCACCGCGCCAATTTCATGGCCTGGGTCAATGCCGTTCAGGCGACGGGGGGCACGCCTCTTCACGAAATGATGACCCGTGCCGGCGAGTACATGCAGATCACCGGCCAGCACAGCCCCTTCTCGGATGATCCGGGTGTGGCCGGAGCCCCGCAGTCGGGCTGCCGCAGGTCGTTCCACATCTTCATGACAGATGGCGACTACTGGCCTCCCTCGGGGTTCGAGAGCTTCATGCCCATCGTCGCCAACGAAGACGGCACGCACCGGCGGCTCCCGGACGGCACCCTCTACGCGCCGTACGCACCCTATGCCGACAACTTCGGGAGGATGAAGCGTCCGACGCTCGCTGACTTGACCTTCGAGTACTGGGCCCGCGATCTGCAACCAGGCGTGCCGAACAGCCTGAGGAAGATCATTGCCGAACCGGGCGATGTGACAGTGGGGCGTGCCAAGGTTCCCGAGTACTGGAATCCCAAGAACGATCCGGCCACCTGGCAGCACCTGACGACCCACTTCATCGGGTTCGGTGCTGCGGGTGACTGGTGGTCGCGACCGAAAATCTCGACGACTGCATTGCACCCCACCTACAGCGGAGACTATGCCGGCGTGGTCGACGGCTCGATCCAATGGCTGGATCCGTTCAGTGGCAATGCACGCATGGACCTCTGGCATGCCGCCCTGAACAGCCGTGGCACGTTCACGCCGGCTTCCAATGCCAAAGCCCTGAGCAGCGCCTTCAAATCCATCCTTGGACAGGTTCTGGTCAACACCGGCACCCCGCTGACCTCCATTTCCGCCAGCGCTTCCCGAGTCTCGACAGACACTTCCGTCTATCAGGCCGGCTACGACACGGCCGACTGGTCCGGCAGGCTCAGCGCCACGAAGTTCGGCACCGACGGCAGGCTTGCTGCCAAAGCCGACTGGTCGGCGCGCGACCTGCTCGATACCCGCATGGCAAGCGCTGGCGCACACGACCGGGACCGCGTTGTACTCAGCTTCTCCGGTACCACGGCTGCGTCGAGGGGCCGCGCAGCGACCACCGGCGCGGGCGTGCCGTTCAGGTGGGCCGACTTGAGCGACGCGCAGAGGGCCGCGCTCAAGGCCAGCACCGACACCGACGCCGAGAGCACCGCCCTCGGCCGGGCCGTGCTCGACTTCCTGCGCGGCGACCGCAGCAACGAGGGCGCCGGCCGCCAGTTCCGCAAGCGCGGCCATGTGCTCGGCGACATCGTGGGCTCCAGCGTCTGGTACGCGGGACAGCCGAAGAGCGGCTTCACCGGCGACGCCTATGCGGCGTTCGCGGCCATCCCCCGCGCGCCGATGGTCTATGTCGGCGCCAACGACGGCATGTTGCATGCTTTCAACGCGAGCACCGGCAAGGAGGCGTTCGCCTACGTGCCCGAAGGCCTCTACGGCACGGCGGCGGCGCCGAATCTCAAGCGGCTCAGCGAAGGCGGCTACACCCACCGGTACTACGTCGACGGCAGTGCCTTCGTCGCCGACATCTACATGGGGCCGACATCCTCGGCCAAGACGACCGACGAGCAGAAGGCGGCGAACTGGAAGTCTTTGCTCTTGGGCACGCTGGGCGCGGGTGGCAAAGGCTACTTCGTGCTCGACGCCACCAGGCCCGAGAGCGTCGACGAGGGCAAGGCCGCCAGCGTCGCGCTGATCGACACGACCGCGCTTGCGGACGACGACCTGGGCCATCAGTTCCAGCAGCCTGCGCTCGATTCCTTCTCGGGGCGGGCGCTGCAGGTCGCCCAGTTGAGCAACGACCGAAAGGCCCTGATCCTGGGCAACGGCTACAACAGCAAGAGTGAGAAGGCGGTGCTGTGGATCCAGTATCTCGATGGCGACAAGGCGGTGCTCAAGATTCCGGCGCCGGTCACGCAGGAGAAGGACACGGGCAACGGCCTGTCCGCGCCACGTCCGGTGGACCTCAATGGCGATGGCAAGGTCGACCTTGTCTACGCCGGAGACCTGCTCGGCAATCTCTGGAAGTTCGACCTCGGCGGCACCGACAGCCGGCAGTGGAAAGCCACGATGGGGCCTCTCAGCTCGAATCGTCCGGCCGCAACCGGGGCCGCGACCCCGTCCGGCCTCGACAACAAGCCGCTGTTCGCGGCCGGCGCCAGCCAGCCGATCACGACGGCGCCGGTGGTTGTGGGGCATCCGCGCGGTGGCTACATGGTGGTGTTCGGCACCGGTCGGCTGTTCGCCTCCGGCGACGAGCGCTCGACCGCCGACCAGTACCTGTACGGCATCTGGGACCCGGTCAACGGAAGCTCGAGCACCGCGACGAGGAGCGACCTCGTGGCGCAGACCATCGGCGCCACACCGGTCGAGGAGGGCGATGCCGAGTTGCGCACCGTCTCCCACAACGCCGTGAGCTACACCGGCTCGGAGGCCAAGCGCGGCTGGCACCTGAAGCTGCCTGCGTCGGGAGAGCGTGTCGTCTATCCGGGTGATGTGCTGACCAGCGGCATCGGGCTGTTCTCGAGCACCATTCCCGGCTCAGGCAGCAATTCGGTCACCTGCACCGCCGGAACGGGCGACGACGGCTGGTCGCTGGTAATCGACTTCTTCAGCGGCTCTGCGCCCGAGGGCATTGCGTATTCCACTTCCGGCGCGGTGGGGGCCTATGCCGGCTTCCGGAATCGCTCCGGCAAGGACGACATGGTTCTTCAGCCGAAGAACAAGGAAAAGGGCAAGGACGTGATCTGCAATGCCGCCGGAGAGTGCAAGACGTTGACACGGCCCGACGTCGTGCGCCGCTTCGGCTGGCGCAGCCTGATGTCGACCGACTGAAGGGAGGAGAACCATGAAAAAGCAATCCAGGACACAGTCTGGTAGACGGGGCCGCTCGCGCGGCTTCACGCTGATCGAACTCATGATCGTGACGGCGGTGATCGGCATCCTCGCCGCCATCGCCTACCCGAGCTACACGCGCTACGTGCTGCGGGCCAAGCGGGCCGACGCGAAGCAGCAGTTGTTGCAGGCGGCGCAGTGGACCGAGCGCTACATGACCGCCAACGGACGCTATCCGCCGGCGACCGTCGCGCTGCCGGCCGGACTGGGGCAGTCGCCGTCGTCCGGCACGGCGAACTATTCCATCAGCTATGTCGCAAGAAACGAGACCAGCTACACCTTGCAAGCCGTTCCAGCGGGGGCTTCGCGCAATGACGAGTGCGGAACCCTCACGGTCAACCAGCTGGGCGTCAAGCTGGCGGGCAGCAGCACCGACGCTTCGAGTGCGCTGGTGCAGCTTTGCTGGAACCGTTGAGGTGCCTGTGAGAGTACGTCGGTTGCCGACGCGGCTCAGATATCGCGCAGCAACTGCCTGAACTCGTCCACGTCCTCGAAGCTGCGGTACACCGAGGCAAAGCGCACGTAGGCGACCTTGTCGAGCTTCTTGAGTTCGCGCATCACGAGCTCGCCGACCTTGGTCGAGTCGATTTCGCGCAGGCCGCTGGCCAGCAGCTTCTGCTCGATGCGCAGCAGGGCGTTGTCGATCTGCTCGATGCTCACCGGGCGCTTGCGCAGCGCCAGCATCATGGAGGCGCGCACCTTGGTCGATTCGAAGTCGGCGCGGCTGCCGTCCTTCTTCACGACGACGGGAAAATTGACGTCCGGCCGCTCGTAGGTGGTGAAGCGCTTGTCGCAAGCGCTGCACTGGCGGCGCCTGCGGACGAAGTCGGCGTCTTCCGAAACGCGGGTCTCGACGACCTGCGTTTCAAGATGACCGCAAAAAGGGCATTTCATGCGGTCAGGTCTTCTTGCTCGGAATCAGCGGTAGACAGGGAAGCGGCTCGTCAGCGCGTGGACCTTGGCGCGCACGGCGTCGATGTTCGCCGCGTCGCGCGGGTTCTCGAGCACGTCGGCGATCAGGTTTGCGGTGATTCGGGCCTCTTCGTCCTTGAAGCCGCGGGTGGTCATGGCGGGGGTGCCGATGCGCACGCCGCTGGTGACCATCGGCTTTTCCGGGTCGTTGGGGATCGCGTTCTTGTTGATCGTCATGTGGGCGCTGCCCAGCACGGCTTCGGCTTCCTTGCCGGTGATGCCCTTGGCGCGCAGGTCGACCAGCATCACATGGCTTTCGGTGCGTCCGCTCACGATGCGCAGGCCGCGCTGGGTGAGGGTGTCGGCCACGATCTGGGCGTTCTTGACCACCTGTTGCTGGTAGGCCTTGAACTCGGGCGCCATGGCTTCCTTGAAAGCGACGGCCTTGGCGGCGATCACATGCATCAGCGGGCCGCCTTGCAGGCCGGGGAAGATGGCGCTGTTGATGGCCTTCTCGTGCTGCGACTTCATCAGGATGATGCCGCCGCGCGGGCCGCGCAGGCTCTTGTGGGTGGTGGAGGTGACCACGTCGGCATGCGGCACCGGGTTGGGGTACACGCCCGCGGCCACGAGGCCTGCGTAGTGGGCGATGTCGACCATGAAGATCGCGCCGACGTCCTTGGCCACCTTGGCGAAGCGCTCGAAATCGATGCGCAGCGAATACGCCGAGGCGCCCGCGATGATGAGCTTGGGCATGTGCTCGTGCGCCTTGCGTTCCATCGCGTCGTAGTCGATGGCTTCGTTGGCGTCCAGGCCGTAGCTCACGACGTTGAACCACTTGCCGCTCATATTGAGAGGCATGCCGTGGGTCAGGTGGCCGCCTTCGGCCAGGCTCATGCCCATGATGGTGTCGCCGGGCTTCAGGAAGGCGAGCATCACGGCTTCGTTGGCCGAGGCGCCGCAATGCGGCTGCACGTTGGCGGCGTCGGCGCCGAAGATCTGCTTGACGCGGTCGATGGCCAGCTGCTCGGCCACGTCGACGTGCTCGCAGCCGCCGTAGTAGCGCTTGCCCGGATAGCCTTCGGCGTACTTATTAGTGAGCTGCGAGCCCTGGGCAGCCATGACGGCCGGCGAGGCGTAGTTCTCGCTGGCGATCAGCTCGATGTGATGTTCCTGGCGCGCGTTTTCGGCTTGAATCGCGGCCCAGATTTCGGGATCGGTCTGTTCGACCAGGATGTTGCGTTGGTACATGGCAGTCCTTTGAAGACGAGGTCCTTGTTCTTCAACCAAACAAGGGCTGCCCAGGCGAACGGCTGAACGCCTGTTGTGGTCAGGCGGTACGCTTCCCAGTGGTATTCCACGTCAGCGCGTGGCACCGTGTTCGGGTGCTGCGCCTATCGCCAGTCGCGTACCCGCCGAGTGTAGCTCACACCCGGCCCGAAACCTCTTCAGGAAACGGAGGAGAGCAGGGCCACCTTGGCCGGCTCAGTGCGTTCTTCGGCAGGCTTGGGCGGTGTTGCCACAGGGATCGGCTGCGGACGCACGGTTGGCGGTGTGACCGTCGACGGCGCGCGGCCGTTGGCCACCTGCAGCAGGCGTTCGTGCTCGGCCATCACCTTGGCGGCGTAGCCGCCGTCGTCCTCGAGGTTGGCCGCGCCCACGTAGTAGCGCAGGCCGCCTTCGAGGGAGCCGGCGCGCGAGATGCATTCCTGCAGCACCTTGACGCCGACGCGCATGTTGGTCACCGGGTCGAAGGCGGTGAGCGTGCCGCCCGCGCTTTCGTACTTGTCGCCGTGCACGCGGGTCATGACCTGCATGAGGCCTTGCGCGCCGACCTGGCTCTGGGCGAACGGGTTGAAGCTGGATTCGACGGCCATGATCGCGAGGATCAGGGTCGGGTCGATCTTCGTGCGCTTGCCGATGCCATAGGCCTCGGCCACGAGCACGCTCAGCGGTTCGGCGGCCACGCGGTACTTCTTGCTCAGCCAGTAAGCCACGGCGGCCTGCTGCTTGGGCAGATCGGCGGGGCTCGCGGCCGTGGTGCGCTCGATGGCGGTGGGCTCGAGATCGGTGACTTCAGGCGCAGGCTTGCGCGACTGCAGCCAGCCCATCAGTTGCTCCTCGCCGGTCTTGCGCAGGTCGGGCCGCGCCACGAGGGCGAGGGCCGCGAACACAATGGCCAGGCCGACCAGTGCAAACCCGTTGTGGGTAATTTCAAAAAAGCCGTCTGCCACATCGGACACGAAGGTCCTTAGCCCGCGGGCCGTGACATCAAACGCCTTGTTCATCGCTCTTCCTTTCTGTGCGGCACCCGAGTCGCAACGCCACGGAAGGCGATGGATGAAGGCAGCGGCGCTTGGATTGGTACGAATCAGGCTCCGCGCATGGAGTGAAGGGGGTTAGGGGCGCGGCGACCTGATCAAGCCGGGGGAGTTCGGCAGCGGATTCAGGGTGGCTCTGCCGCGTCGGGCGGTCAGAGCAGGGCGGATTCTAGCGTGGCTAAATACCCGGTCAAGCATAAGGACTTGCTTCGTTATGCTAATAGTTGTTTAAAAAAGTTGCCGTTTCGAGGCGTTTCGGCTTAGGGGAAATCCCTTTGTAAAACGCGTTTGCAATCCGAGGGTGCGACGCCTAATCTGGACGGGCCTGAGCTTTTCAGGTGTTTTTCCGAGGTCCGGCAGCCCGAGGTGCAAGTCAAGGGTTCAGCGTCCGAGGATCCACGGTGGCAATCTCTTGCTGCCAGCACGGCAGGAACCATTGACTTCCGGTCGCGCGAATCGATGGCATGGGTTTTGTGCCCGCCATCAAGCCCGGTGACTAGACACTCCGTCGAATCACCGGGCTTTCTTTTGGCTTGCCCCCAGGCCGCGCGCACTTCGTGTCGCTTCTCCTACCCCCTGCCGGGGGCAACACTTGAGGCCCGGCAAAGCCGGTTCCTCGGTGTTTCTGGCATTTCTTCCGGAGGTGGGCTTGCGTCCTTTTTGCGTACCTCGCGTTGCCGCTTGTTTGCGGCACACTCTGGCGATGGACGTAGCTTCGATCAAACAAAACAAATGGGTGCGACGTGGGATCGTCGCGGTGCTGGTTCTGTTGGCCTTCTGGGTCATTGCCTGGCTGGCGGTGCCGCCGATTGCCAAGAGCCAGCTTCAGAAGATCGCAAGCGAGAAGCTGGGGCGGCAGGTAACAGTCGGCAAGATCGATTTCAAGCCTTGGACGCTCGAACTCACGCTGAACGACCTGCGCATTGCCACCGCCGACGGCAGCAAGTCGCAGGTGGCCATCAACCGCATCTACGCCGATGCCGAATTGCAGTCGATCTTCCGGCTCGCACCAGTGATCGACGCGGTCACGGTCGACGGGCCTGCAATCCTGCTCACGCACCAGGCCGACGGCAAATACGACATCGACGACATCCTTGCCAAGCTCTCGGCCGGCCCGCCGCCCGACCCGAACGCCAAGCCGGCGCGCTTTGCCATCTACAACATCGCAATCAATGGTGGTTCCGTCGACTTCGACGACCAGACCGTCAAGCGCAAGCACGAACTGCGCGACTTCGTGCTCAAGGTGCCCTTCCTGAGCAACCTCGATTCCAAGCGCGACATCAACACCGAGCCCAAGCTCGCCTTCGCTCTCAATGGCAGCAAATTCGACTCGGCCGCCTTCACCACGCCCTTCTCCGACAACCGCAAGACCGACGCCCACGTGCAGTTCAAGGGGCTCGACCTCGTGCCGTATCTCGGCTACATCCCGGGCGGCCTGCCGGTGAAACTCCAGGCAGGCAGCCTCGATGCCGACCTGAAGATCGGCTTCGAGCAAGCCGCGACCACTGGTCTGAAGATCACTGGCACGGTCGAGGCGCACGCCACCAAGGTGGCCGATGCGCGTGGCCGCGACCTGCTGGCCTTCGATTCGCTCAAGCTGGCATTGGCCGACGTGCGCCCGTTGGAGTCGGTGTTCCATCTGAGCGAAGTCGCGCTGGTCAAGCCGCAACTGGCGGTGGCGCGCGACGCGGCCGGAAAGCTCAATCTGCTGGCCACCGACCCGGCCACCGGCGCGACCGAGAAGGTCGCGTCACCACCCGCCGCGGCAGCGAGCGCACCGGCCGGCAAGCCGGCACCAAAGCCCGTTCTGAAGGTGCAGGTCGACAAGGTGGCCCTGAACGGCGGGCGCATCGGCTGGCGCGACGAAACCGTCAATCCCGCTGCCGCCGTCGACCTGACCGACCTCGGCATCGACGTCACCGGCGTCACCTGGCCGATGGAAAAGCCGGCAGAGTTCAATGGCAGCACGGCCATTGCCGGCGCCTCGCTCAAGTTCAAGGGCAGCGCTACAGACAAGGTGGCCGACGTGCAGACCGAGGTCGACGCGCTGCCGCTGTCACTGGCCGCACCTTATCTGGCGCAGAGCCTGGAGCCCACGCTGGATGGCAAGCTCAGCGGGCAGATCGACATCGCCTGGGCCCAGCCCGACCTGAAGTTCAAGGCGCGCCGCCTGTCCGCCGATGGGCTTGCGCTGACCCAAGCCAAGACCGCACTGGCCAGCGTCGGCCGCTTCGAACTGGTCGACGCCGAGGTCGATATGACGAAGCACACATTGAATGTGGCCTCGTTCACTGCGACCAACCCCAAGGTGCGCGTGGAGCGCGACAGCGAGAAACGCTGGATGTTCGAGCGCTGGCTCAAGACGCCGGCCGGCGGCGGCACCAAGGAAGCCGAGGCGAAGGTCGCCGCACCCAAGCCTGCGGCTGCCGAAACGCCGCAGCCCGGCGCCAACACCAAGCCCTGGGCGCTGACCATCGGCACGCTGGCGGTCGACAACGGCGCGCTCTCTTATGCGGACAAGGCCGGCGCGAACCCGGTGACCGTGGAAGTCACTGCCTTCAAGCTCCACGCCCAGAAGGTCGCGCCCGACACCAATACGACGTCGCCGCTCGAAGTTTCCGGCCGCATCGGTTCAGGGCGCTCCGACCCGGGGCGCTTCGACTACAAGGGCAATGTCGTGCTCAAGCCGCTCGCGGCCGAGGGCCGGCTGGAGGTGGTGTCGTTCCCCGCCCATACCTTCAAGGCTTACTACGCGGATGCGCTCAACGTCGACATCCGCCGCGCCTTCGCGAGCTATCGCGGCACGGTGCGCTATGCGACGTTGCCGGCGGGCATGAGCATCAAGCTGTCGGGCGACACCGCACTCGACGACTTCCGCGCCAACAGCGTCTCGCTCACCCAGTCGCCCGGCTTCGACCGCAACACCAACCAGCTGCTGAGCTGGAAGACCCTGAGCCTGCGCGGCCTGCAGGTCAGCATGGCGCCCAACGCGCCGCCGAACGTGGACGTGCGCGAGACCACGCTGACCGACTTTTTCGCCCGCGTGATCATCGACCCCACCGGCCGGCTCAACCTGCTGAACCTGACCAAGAAGGGCGAGGCACAAGCCAACGCCGTTGCCGCGGCAGCGGGCGAAGCCTCCACCCGCAAGGGCCCGGGTGGCACGACCACCACGACACGAGCCGTGCCGGCCAGGCCTTCGGGCGGCGCACCGGTGTCGGCCGAAAACATGGTCGGGGGAACGCCCGAGCCGGCCAAGCCGGCGGCAGCCGCCGCGCCAGTCGCCACCGCGCAGGCGGACAGCGGCCCCGCGCCCGTCATCAACTTCGGCCCGATGAGCCTGGTCAACGGCAAGATCGACTTCACTGACCTGTTCGTCAAGCCCAACTACTCGGCCGACCTCAGCGAGCTGACCGGCAAGCTCAGCTCGTTCTCGTCGAACCCGCCGAAGGGTGAGAGCGGCCGGCCCGCGCTGGCCGACCTCGAACTGCGCGGCAAGGCGCAGCAGACAGCCGCGCTGGAAATCACCGGCAAGCTCAACCCGCTGGCCAAACCGCTCGAACTCGACATCACCGCCAAGATGCGTGATCTCGACCTGGCCCCGCTGTCGCCGTACTCGGTGCGCTACGCCGGCCACGGCATCGAGCGCGGCAAGATGAGCATGGACGTCAACTACAAGGTCGCGCCCGATGGCCAGCTGACGGCCACCAACAAGCTGGTGCTCAATCAGCTGCAGTTCGGCGACGAGGTGGCGGGCGCGCCTGCCAGCCTCCCGGTGAAGCTGGCCGTGGCCCTGCTGGCCGACCGCAACGGCGTGATCGACGTCGACCTGCCGCTCAGCGGCTCGCTCAACGATCCACAGTTCAGCGTCGGCCCGCTGATCTGGAAGGCCGTGGTCAACCTGATCGTCAAGGCCGTGACGGCACCGTTCAGCCTGCTTACCGGCGGCCTGGGCGGCGGCAGCGGTGAATCGAGTGCCATCACCTTCGAGCCCGGCAGTTCCGAGCTGAGCGCCGCCGCGAAAGAAGGCCTGGACAAGGTCGCGAAGGCGCTGACCGACCGGACCACGCTGCAGATGACGGTGATCGGCACTTCCAGCCTCGAGAAGGAGCGCGACGCCTACCAGCGCCAGCGCGTGCGCCAGCTCGCCTACGCCGAGAAGCGCCGCGTTGCGGTGCGCGGCGGCCAGACCGGCACCGACGTGCCACCCGTCACCGACGCCGAATACCCGGAGCTGCTGACCGCCGTGTACAAGCGCGCGGACATCACCAAGCCGCGCAACCTCGTCGGCCTGGCCAAAGACCTGCCCGTGCCGGACATGGAAAAACTGCTGTTCGCCAGCGTGCCGGTCGACGAGGAGTCGATGCGCCAGCTGGCGGTCGAGCGCGGCGCGGCCGTGCGCGACTACCTGCTCGCGAAGAAGCTGCCGAGCGAGCGCCTCTTCCTGGGAGCCGTGCGCACAAGTGCCAGCGGCAGCGACTGGAAACCGGGCGCCGAGCTCAGCCTGACCATGAAGTGAGGCGCGACGACCCGATCAGGATCCGGTCCGCGGACTTGGTTTTTTTCTCCAGCTTGCTATATATGTAGTCCGTTAACCTCCACGCCCACAACCCCGCGTACGCCACCGTTTCTGGACGGAATTCAATGGCCAGCCGCAAGTGGGTGAAAATGTCGATGTGCGCCGGCCTTTGCCGGCGCCTTCGCTTTCTCTACCAAGACAACGATTTCGCGCAGTGACCTCTACTTCTTCCAAGCCACACGACCTTCAGGCCCTCGACACGCTCACCGGCGGCGCCTTCACCGCGCCGACTTCCGGCGAGCGCGCCGCGCGCATCCGCGACTGGCTCGCGGGCACTCCCACTGCCGAGCAGATGCAGGAGGTCTTCAAGGAGCTGAGCGGTCGTGACAAGGGCGCCGCGCGCCTGCTGCGCGAAAAGCTCGACGAACTCAAGCGCGCCAAGGGGCAGGAGGCAATTGCCGCCGAATGGGCGCAAAAGGCCGAGGCCCTGCTGGGGCAGTCCAAGCTCAACATCGCCGATGCACTGGCCTGGCAGCGCGACGCCGCCAAGGCCGGCGCGCCGCTGTCGCGCGAGCCGTTGGCCGGCCTGAAGCTCAAGCTGGCCGAACGCGTCAAGGGCATCGAAGACCTGCAGCACCGCGCCCAGGTGCACCGTGAAGCCGCCGTGCTGCTGGCGCAGCGCTTCGAAGTGCTGTCCACCAAGGGCTGGCAGGACGCCCAGGCCGCCGAAGAATCGCTGCGTGCCGACGTGACCCACTGGCAGCAGCAGGCAGCCGAGATCACGACCGACGCCAACTGGACCAGCCTCGACGCCAAGTTCGCGCCGCAGCTCGAATCGTCCAAGTCGCAACTGCTGGTGGTGTCCGATGCGTTCCACAGCGCATTGGCCCAGGCCCTTGCTGCTGCCGCCGATGCTGCTGCGCCGTTGCCGCCAGTGCCCGTGTGGGCCGACGAACTGCGCGCCGCGCGCGGTGAGGTCGTGGCGCCCAAGCCCGCCGCGCCCGCTCGCCCCGCCGCACCCAAGGTCGACCCGGCCTTGCGCGCCGCCGCGCAAGACGCCGTGCAGGCTGCGCTCGCCAAGCTCGAACAGGAAACTGCCGAAGGCCATGGCAAGGCCAGCGCCGGCGCGGCTGCCGCGCTGCGCGCCGTGCTCAAGGAGCACGGCAAGCTGGTCGAAGCGCCGCTCGAAGCCCGCGTGCATGCCGCGCTGGTGGCCGCTGGCGAACTCGAAGGCTGGCAGCGCTGGAGCGCCGACAAGGTGCGCGAAGACCTCGTGGCCAAGGCCGAAGGCCTGCTCAAGCGCCCCGAAGGCCAGGCCCTTGGCGGCCGCAAGATGCAGGAAACGCTGCGCGCTCTGCGCGACCAGTGGAAGCAGGCCGACCAGGGCGGCGTGCCGAACCACGCGCTCTGGAAGCGCTTCGACGAAGCCTGCAACGAAGCCCACAAGGTGGTCGAGGCCTGGCTCGAAAAGGTTCGCGCCGATGCGGCCGAGCATCGCGCGCTCCGCGTCGCGCTGATCGAGGAAGTCAAGGCCTGGGCCGCCGAGCATGCCGGTGCCACCGACCTGAAGGCGCACAACCGCGCGCTGCACCAGTTCGCCGACCGCTGGCGCGATGCCGGTCACGTGGGCGAAAAGGTGTTCGCAGAGCTGCAGCCGCTGTGGAACGAAGCCTTCGGCGCGGCCCGCGCTCCGTTCGAGACGGCGCAGAAGGCCAGCGTCGAACGCCGCCAGGCCATGATCGCCGAGGCGGCTGAACTCGGCGCCCAGCCGATGCTGCGCATCGACGCCGTGAAGGCGCTGCAGCAGCGCTGGCAGGCCGAGGCGCAGAGCGTGCCGCTCGACCGCCGCCACGAACAGAAGCTGTGGGACGCGTTCCGCGCGCCCATCGACGAAGCTTTCAACCGCAAGACGGCAGAGCGCGAAAAGGCGTCGGCCGCGATGAGCGAGCACGACCGCTATGTGCTCGAAGCGTCCAAGGCGCTCGACGCAGCCAATGCCGGCGGCGACGTGCAGAAGATCCGTGCCGCCATTGCCCGCCTGGAAGGCGCGCTGCGCGGCGAGGCACCGCCGCCCGCGCCGAAGGCCGAGCAAGCCGCTGTCGCGACCGACGGCCCATCGGTCGGCGCGACCGAGGTCGTGGCCCCGGGGCAGGCGGCTGCCGAATTCGGCGAAAGCGCCGAGCAGGCACCGAGCCCGAGCGATGCGGAAGCCTCGCCCGGCACGACCGCCGATGCAGCGCCCGCCGCTTCGGCCGATCTCGTGGCTCCCGCCGACGGCGCCGATGCTTCGGCACGCACCGATGGCGAGGCGCATGACGCCGGCGAAGCCGCCGCTGCGGAAGCGCCAGCCGCGGCGCCGAAGCCCGCACCGAAGCCAGTCGTGGCCATGCGTGGCGACGACCGCCCGAGCAGCAAGAAAGCCGAAGCAGCGCCTGCAGCCCGCGGTGCCGGTGGCCGTTTCGGCGACCGTCGCGATGGCGGACGTCCCGGTGCCGGTGGCCCGGGTCGCCCTGGTGATCGCGGCGACCGTGGGGCGCCCCGTGGCGACGCGCGTGGAGATCGCGGTGCACCAGCCGGCCGCTTCGGCGATCGTCCGCCGCGCTTCGAAGATCGCGGCCCGCGCCTGGGCGACGCGGCCTTCCGCGCGCAACGCGAAGCGCTCGAACGCGCCGACATGGCGCTGCGCAAGCTCGCAGCACAAGCGCATGGCGAAGCCCTGACGCAGGTGCTGGGCGCATGGGAACAGCGCGACGCCAGCCGCTTGCCGAGCATCCAGGAACTGGGCCGCGCGGTCACGCCCGCGGTGCGCACTGGATGGTCGCAGGCCATCGGCTCTGCGCCGACGGCCGCCGCGAACGATGCCGCCGAAGCGCTGCTGCGTCTCGAAATGGCCGCCGAAGTGCCGACACCTGCCGAGCAACTCGACGCGCGCCGTGCACTGCAACTCAAGCTGCTGACGAAGCGCGGCGATCCGGCCCCGGCTCAGACCTGGGGCCAGGATGCCGGCAAGGTGCTGGCCGCGGCGCACGATGCTTCCAGTGCGCGCCGTCTGCAGAATGCGCTGAAGGCATTGCTGCGCAAGTAAGAGGCAACCTCCAAAGCCTCCGGCCAGATATCGATGGCCATGAAAAAGGCGCCCCGCGGGGCGCCTTTTTCTTTGGGGCAGTTGCTGCAAGTCGACTGCCCCCTGTTCAGGTGTCAGGGCCTTCTGGGCAGAAAGAATTCATCGAAGAGCGCGAGCACGCCGGGGAAGTCGCGAGCGAAGTTGGGACGGCTCACGAAGTAGGCCTCACAGGCTACCGCGAAGAATTCGCTGATCGACGTGGCGCCATAGGCGTCGAGCCACGGCGGCTCGGTGCCGAAGCGCTCAGCCTTGATGGTCTGCTCGCGGAAGTCGTCGTAGGCGGACTGCAGCACGGCGAGCCAGGCTTTGCGGGCCGCGCGCGCGTTGCGCTGGCCCGCAAAGCCGGGCGGCAGCGGCGGGCAGCCGTTGGCGTCGCCGCTGCGCATGTCGATCTTGTGGGCGAACTCGTGGATCACGACGTTGTAGCCGCGCTCACTGGTGACGCTGCTCGCCAGCACGTCGTCCCAGCTCAGCATGACGGGGCCACGCTCCATCGCTTCGCCAGCCACGACTTCGCCGTACTCGTGCACCACTTGGGCTTCATCAACCACTTTGCGCCGCGCTACTACCTCGGAGCGGTGCACGACGATGCCGACGAAATCGTCGTACCAGTTCAGCCCGCCCTTGAGGTGCAGCACCGGCAGCACGGCCTGGGCCGCGATGGCCAGCGCCACTTCGTTGGTGATGGTGAAGCCCTTGGCGCCGTGGAATTCCTTGTCGCGCAGGAACTCGGCCGTCAGCGTGCGAAGGCGTTGCCGGTCGGCTTCCGGCAGTGCGCCCAGGAAGGCGTAGCGCCTGAGCGCGGCCTGCCAGGCGGCTTCAGGAATCGGGGGCAGGGCGCGCAGGCGGCGCAGCCACTTGAACATTGCTGGCGGCGGCGCGGCTAGCGCAGATCGACGCGCTGCGCGCCGGCAGTGGAGAGGCACAGCAGCTGTGCGCGCGGCGGATGCGCGGCAGCATCCCAGTCGCTCAGCACGACGCGGCGCAGGCCGTTGCCCATGTCGTGATCGGCGGGGCGATGAGTGTGGCCGTGCACCAGCGTGCTGGCGTTTGCCTGTTGCAGCCACTCGCGTGCGGCGGCGGTGTCGACATCGGCCCAGACGGTCGACGGATTGCGCTTGCGGTCTTCGCTCTGCACGCGCATGGAGCGCGCGAGCGCGCGGCGCTCTTCCAGCGGCCTTGCGAGGAACGCGGCCTGCCACTCGGGCGTGCGAACCTGCGCGCGGAACTTGAGGTACTCGGTGTCTTCCAGGCAGAGGATGTCGCCGTGGCTCAGCAGCCAGCGCTGACCGTGCAGCACGAGCACCGTCGGGTCGTCGAGCAGCGTGAGGCCGCACTGCGTCGCAAACGCCGGGCCGACGAGGAAGTCACGGTTGCCGTGCATGAAGAACACCGGCAGCCGCTGCGCGGTGCGGCGCAGCAAGTCGGCGCACTGAGCCTCGAAGCCGGGGAGGGTGGCCGAATCGTCGCCGACCCACACTTCGAACAAATCGCCGAGGATGATCAGCGCGTCGGCAGGCGTGGTCTGCAGATAGCCCTGCCAGGCCTCGAAGGTGGCGGGCTCGCCGGCCTGCAGGTGCAGGTCGGAAATCAGGTCGACAGTGCGCCACGCGGGTGGCGCCACCAGCTCGGTAAAAGCCGGGTTCGCCACAGTCGTCATGCCGCGTCGCGCCTGTTCGTCATTCAGCGGTGACAACGGCCTTTTCGATCACGACGTCTTCGAGCGGCACGTCGTCATGAAAGCCCTTGCGGCCAGTCTTCACGGCCTTGATCTTGTCGACCACGTCGGTGCCGTTGATGACCTTGCCGAACACGGCATAGCCCCAGCCCTGGGCCGAAGGTGCGGTGTGGTTCAGGAAGCCGTTGTCGGACACGTTGATGAAGAACTGCGCGGTGGCCGAGTGGGGCGCGCTGGTGCGGGCCATTGCCACGGTGTAGTTGTCGTTCTTCAGGCCGTTGTTGGCTTCGTTCTGGATCTCGGCGTCGGTGGGCTTTTGCTTCATGCCGGGCTCGAAACCGCCGCCTTGCACCATGAAGCCGGGGATCACGCGGTGGAACACCGTGTTGTCGTAGTGACCCTTCTTCACGTACGAGACGAAGTTCTCGACCGACTTCGGCGCCTTGGCGGCGTCGAGTTCGAGCGTGATCACGCCGTAGTTCTTGATATGCAGTTCGACTTGGGGGTTGCTCATGAGGGCTCCTGCTTGAGAAAGGGGGAAAGGGATTACTTCGCCAGCAGCGTGGCGGACTTGATGGTGACGGCTTCGAGCGGCACGTTCTGCATGCCGCCCTTGTTGCCGGTGGCCACCGCGCGGATCTTGTCGACCACGTCGGCGCCGGCAACGACCTTGCCGAACACGGTGTAGCCGTAGCCGTCGGGGTTGGGCGCGTTGAGCGAGTCGTTGTTCTTCACGTTGATGAAGAACTGCGAGGTCGCGGAATTCGGATTGCCGGTGCGGGCCATGGCGATCGTGTACTTGTCGTTCTTCAGGCCGTTGCTCGCTTCCAGAGGAATGGGCGCGCGCGTGGGCTTTTGCTGCAGGTCGGCCGTGAAGCCGCCGCCCTGGATCATGAAGCCGTCGATCACGCGGTGGAACACCGTGCCGTCGTAGTGCTTGTCCTTGACGTACTGCAGGAAGTTCTCGACCGACTTGGGCGCCTTGGCTGCATCGAGCTCGACCACGATGTCGCCGGCCGAGGTGGCGAGCTTGACGCGCGGTGCCGCGGCCGTTTGCGCGTGGCCCGTGGCGGCGAACGTGAGTGCGGCGGCCAGGACGAGGGCGCTACGGCGGCTGAAACGGGAGAGGGTGTGAGTCGTCAAACGGGGCTCCATGTGCGGATGAAGGGGCGGGGCTGCGCGGCAGGCACCCTGGGGCGCCCGTGCCGGCGGCGATTACTTGCTGGTGCGGCCGACCGGCTTGCGGATGACCACCGGCGGCGCGGGCAGGGCGGCCGCTTCGGCTTCGGCCTTCGAGCTGAAGATCTGGCGGATCAGCGCGAGCTTGGGCGCGACGCTGGCGTTGGTGCTGGCGAACTGCTGCGCGCGCACGTATTCCTGTGCCGCGAGGCGGGCGTACACGTCGCCGAGGTTCTCGTGCGCCGTGGCGTAGTTCGGGTTGAGCTTGAGGGCTTGCTCGAGGGCGTTGCGCGCCTGGTCGAACTTGCTTTGCGAAGCGTACAGCGCGGCCAGGTTGTTGTAGGGCTCGGAGAGCTCGGGGAAATCTTGCGTGAGCTGCGTGAAGGCGGTGATGGCCTCGGCCTGCTTGTTCTGCTCGGTGAGGATCACGCCGCGCAGGAAGCGCATCTGCGGGTCGCGCGGCTTGCCGGCGATGTAGGTGTCGGCCTTGGCAAGCGCTTCGTTCGACTTGCCCTGGCGCAGCAGCGCGTTCACGTCGTCGTATTCGTTGGCGTGCACGGCGGAGCCCCACAGGCTGAACAGCAGTGCGAAGGCAATGGAGAGTCTGGAGAATGCGGCGTGCTTCATGAAGCCTCGGCGGAAATGGGGGGAGATGCAGGCTTGCGGGCTTGGGGAACACCCGAACGCTGCGCGGTGGCAGCCGTTTATACTTGGTTTCATTGTAGCCGAGGGGCCATGTCCAACCCCTCGCGACCACAGTCCCCGTCACCCCTGAAAAACACCGTCGTTCGCCCGTGCCGTACGTGCGCGAAGCGACGCTTTCCGAATCTCATGAGTCTGCGCATCTACAACACGCTGTCGCGTGAATTGGAGGAATTCTCCCCATTGCAACCGGGACAGGTGCGCATGTACGTTTGCGGCATGACGGTCTACGATTTCTGCCACATCGGCCACGCCCGCATGATGATGGCGTTCGACGTGGTGCAGCGCTGGCTGCGCGCCAGCGACTACGCCGTGACCTACGTGCGCAACATCACCGACATCGACGACAAAATCATTGCCCGCTCCGTGCAGCGCGGCATCACCATCCGCGAGCTGACCGACGAGGTGATCGCGGCCATGCACGAGGACATCGGCGCGCTCGGCATCGAGCCACCCACCATCGAGCCGCGCGCCACCGAATACGTGCCGCAGATGCTCGGCATCATCGAGAAGCTGGAGCAAAAAGGCCTGGCCTACCGCTCGGACAACGGCGACGTCAACTACGCGGTGCGCAAGTTCCCAGGCTACGGCAAGCTGTCGGGCAAGTCGCTCGACGAGCTGCATGCGGGCGAGCGCGTTGCCGTGCTCGACGGCAAGCAGGATCCGCTCGACTTCGTGCTCTGGAAGGCCGCCAAGCCGACCGAGCCCGCCGACGCCAAGTGGGAAAGTGCCTACGGCACAGGCCGGCCGGGCTGGCACATCGAGTGCTCGGCCATGAGCTGCGCCACCCTGGGCGAGACCTTCGACATCCACGGCGGCGGGGCGGACCTCCAGTTCCCGCACCACGAGAACGAAATCGCCCAGAGCGAAGGCGCCAACGGCAAGCCGCTGTCGCGCTTCTGGGTGCACAACGGCTTCGTGCGCGTGGACAACGAGAAGATGTCCAAGAGCCTGGGCAACTTCTTCACCATCCGCGAAGTGCTGCAGAAGTACGACGCCGAGAGCCTGCGCTTCTTCCTGGTGCGCACGCATTACCGCAGCGCGCTCAACTACAGCGACGCGCACCTCGACGACGCGCGCAATTCGCTCAAGCGCCTGTACACCGCGCTCGACCTGGTGGCCCCGGCCGACGTGGCCATCGACTGGGCCGATCCCCATGCGGCGCGCTTCAAGGCCGCCATGGACGAGGACTTCGGCACGCCCGAAGCCATCGCCGTGCTGTTCGAGCTGGCTGGCGAGGTCAACCGCACCAAGTCCGCCGAGACCGCCGGCTTGCTGAAGGCGCTGGCCGGCTCGCTGGGTCTGCTGCAAGGCGACCCGCGGGCCTTCCTGCAGGCCGGTAGCACGCTCGACGACGCGGCCATCCAGGCCCGTATCGCGGAGCGCGCCGCCGCCAAGGCCGCGAAGAACTTCGCCGAAGCCGATCGCATTCGCCAGGAACTCCTCGAGCAGGGCATCGTGCTCAAGGATTCGCCCACGGGCACGACCTGGGCGGCTGCGCAGTGAACGGAACGACGAACCCCATGCCCGCCAGCAAGAAGACCAGCGTTCAGATCTACACGCCGGACTATTGGGAAGAGGCATGCAAGCACCTCTCGCGGAAAGACCGCGTCATGAAGCGGCTGATTCCGAAGTTCGGCGACGCGTGTCTCGAATCGCGCGGTGATGCGTTCACCACGCTCGCTCGCAGCGTCGTGGGCCAGCAGATCTCGGTGAAGGCCGCGCAGTCGGTCTGGGACAAGTTTGCCGCGCTGCCGCGCAAGCTGACGCCGGCCAACGTGCTCAAGCTCAAGGTCGACGACATGCGCGGGGCGGGGCTCTCGGCGCGCAAGATCGAGTACTTGGTCGACCTGGCCCTGCATTTCGATTCGGGCATGGTCCACGTCGATGCGTGGAAGGACATGTCGGACGAGCTCATCATCGAAGAACTCGTGGCCATTCGCGGCATCGGCCGCTGGACGGCCGAGATGTTCCTCATCTTTCACCTGATGCGCCCGAACGTGCTGCCTGTAGACGACCTGGGGCTGCTCAACGGCATCAGCGTCAATTATTTTTCGGGCGATCCGGTCAGCCGAAGCGATGCCCGCGACGTCGCCGTGGCCTGGGCACCATATTGCAGCGTGGCGACTTGGTATATTTGGCGATCGCTGGACCCGGTTCCAGTCGCGTACTGAACAACAGGAGAAGACGTTGGCGAAACGAACCTTCCTCGACTTCGAGCAGCCCATTGCTGAACTCGAAACAAAGATCGAAGAATTGCGCTATGTGCAGACCGAATCCGCGGTCGACATCTCTGAAGAAATCGATCAGCTCGGCAAGAAAAGCCAGCAGCTCACCAAGGACATCTACAGCGACCTGACGCCCTGGCAGATCACCAAGATCGCGCGGCATCCGGAGCGCCCCTATACGCTCGACTACGTCAACGAAATCTTCACCGATTTCGTCGAACTGCACGGCGACCGGCATTTCTCGGACGACCTGTCGATCGTGGGCGGCCTCGCGCGCTTCAACGGCGTGCCCTGCATGGTGCTCGGCCACCAGAAGGGCCGCGACACGAAGGAGCGCACCGCGCGCAACTTCGGCATGAGCAAGCCCGAGGGCTACCGCAAGGCCTTGCGCCTGATGAAGACGGCCGAGAAATTCAAGCTGCCGGTGTTCACCTTCGTGGACACCCCCGGCGCGTACCCCGGCATCGACGCTGAAGAGCGCGGCCAATCGGAAGCCATTGGCCGCAACATCTTCGAGATGGCGCAGCTCGAAGTGCCGATCATCGTCACCATCATCGGCGAAGGCGGCTCCGGCGGCGCGTTGGCCATCTCGGTCGGCGACCAGCTGCTGATGCTGCAGTACTCGATCTACTCGGTGATCAGCCCCGAAGGCTGCGCTTCCATCCTGTGGAAGACCAGCGAAAAGGCGCAGGAAGCTGCCGATGCGCTGGGTATCACCGCGCACCGCCTCAAGGCGCTGGGTTTGGTCGACAAGATCGTGAACGAGCCCGTCGGCGGCGCGCATCGCGACCATCGTCAGATGGCTGCGTTTCTCAAGCGCGCGCTCAATGATGCCTTCCGCCAGGTCAGCGACCTGAAGCCGAAGGAACTGCTGGAGCGCCGCTACGAGCGCCTGCAGAGCTACGGCCGCTTCAACGACACCAAGGCCGACACCGGCAGATAACGCGCAGGCGCTGTCATGAACTCCGCTTTCGAACGCGCCATTGCCGCGTTCGAGCCGGCGCATTGGCCGCTGGCGGTGGGATTCAGCGGCGGTGCCGATTCAACCGCCTTGCTGGCCGCCTGCGCGGCGCGCTGGCCGGGGCAGGTGCTTGCCTTTCATGTGCATCACGGGCTGCAGGCTGCGGCCGACGGCTTCGAGCAGCATTGCCGTGTGGTGTGCGAGCGCATGGCCGTGCCGCTGGTCGTTCATCGCGTCGATGCCCGGCATGCGCCCGGCGACAGCCCTGAAGACGCGGCCCGCCGTGCTCGCTACGGGGCGTTTGCCGAGATGGCGCGCGCAAATGGGGCGAGGGCGGCTATCAAATCCATAGCGCTGGGGCACCATGCCGACGACCAGGTCGAAACCCTGCTGCTGGCGCTGTCTCGCGGCGCGGGGCTGCCGGGGCTGGCGGCCATGCCAGTGCATGCGCAACGCCACGGGCTCGACATCTACCGGCCGCTGCTTGCGGTTGCCGGCGCCGATATCCGTGAATGGCTGGCCGGCCGCGATCTGCCGTGGATCGAAGACCCGACCAACGACGACGCGCGCTACACCCGCAACAAAATCCGCTCCGTGCTGCTGCCCGCGCTGGAGCAAGCATTTCCGCAGTTCCGCACCACCTTTGCGCGAAGCGCCGGCCACGCCGCGCAGGCGCAGCAGTTGTTGAGCGAGCTGGCGGCACAAGACCTGGACGCCGTGGGCAGCCCGCCGCGCATTGCGACGCTGCAGACGCTGTCGCGCGCCCGCCAGGCCAACGTGCTGCGCCACTGGCTGATGCAATCGCATGGCTGCGCCCCCAGCGCTGCGCAGCTCGACCAGCTGCTGGACCAGGTCCGTGCCTGCACCACGCGGGGCCACCGCATCCACCTCAAGGTGGCCGCCGGTTTCGTCCAGCGGCAGGGCGATTTCCTGCATTGGTACAATGCCCCGCCCTCGCCAAAGACTTTGCTCTGACAGCTTGCAGGGCGCCGCCTTTCAAGCGGCCCTTTCCTTTTCTCTGATTTCACCCATGGCATTGATCGTTCACAAATACGGCGGTACGTCGATGGGCTCGACCGAGCGCATCAAGAATGTCGCCAAGCGCGTCGCCAAGTGGGCGCGCGCAGGCCACCAGATGATCGTGGTTCCGAGTGCCATGAGCGGCGAGACCAACCGCCTGCTCGGCCTGGCCAAGGAACTGGCGCCCAGCAAACCCGGCGTGGCGCACAACCGCGAGCTCGACATGCTGGCCTCGACCGGCGAGCAGGCATCGTCGGCGCTGCTGGCCATTGCGCTGCAGGCCGAGGGCGTCGAGTCCGTGAGCTATGCGGGCTGGCAGGTGTCGGTTCGCACCGACAACTCGTACACCAAGGCCCGCATCGAAAGCATCGACGACGAGCGCGTGATGGCCGACCTGAACGCCGGCAAGGTGGTGGTCATTACCGGCTTCCAGGGCGTGGACGACGACGGCAACATCACCACGCTGGGCCGTGGCGGCAGCGACACCTCGGCCGTGGCCATCGCCGCGGCCATGAAGGCGCACGAATGCCTGATCTATACCGACGTCGACGGCGTCTACACGACCGACCCGCGCGTCGAGCCCGATGCGCGTCGCCTGACGACCGTGAGCTTCGAAGAGATGCTCGAAATGGCGAGCCTGGGCTCCAAGGTGCTGCAAATCCGCTCGGTGGAATTCGCCGGCAAGTACAAGGTGCCGCTGCGTGTGCTTTCGAGCTTCACGCTGTGGGACATCGACATCAATGAAGAGGCCAAGTCCGGCACGCTGATCACTTTCGAGGAAGACGAAAACATGGAACAAGCCGTCGTATCCGGCATCGCATTCAACCGCGACGAAGCCAAGATCTCGGTGCTCGGCGTGCCCGACAAGCCCGGCATCGCGTATCACATCCTCGGTGCTGTGGCAGACGCCAACATCGAAGTCGACGTGATCATCCAGAACCTCAGCAAGGACGGCAAGACCGACTTCAGCTTCACCGTGCATCGCAACGAGTACGCGAAGACGATCGACCTGCTGCAGTCGAAGGTCATGCCCTCGCTGGGCGCGACCGAGATCGTCGGCGACACGAAGATCTGCAAGGTCAGCATTGTCGGCATCGGCATGCGCAGCCACGTGGGCGTGGCGAGCAAGATGTTCCGCGTGCTGAGCGAAGAGGGCATCAACATCCAGATGATCTCGACCAGCGAAATCAAGACCTCGGTCGTGATCGACGAAAAATATATGGAACTGGCCGTGCGAGCGTTGCATAAAGCGTTCGATCTCGACCAACCGAGCGCCTAAGTGATGGCATAATCTCGGCTTCTTTCAGGAACTGTGACCGAGTGGCCGAAGGTGCTCCCCTGCTAAGGGAGTATGGGGTGTAGAGCCTCATCGAGGGTTCGAATCCCTCCGGTTCCGCCAAGACAAAAGCCCCTGTAGTTGTGAGACTACAGGGGCTTTTTTCTGTCCGAGCCCATGGCAGAAAAGAACTTTGGCACTAAGCCTTGCTGCGCAGAGCCGAACCTCCGACCAGGAGCGCCACCAGGCTGGCGGCCGCGGCGAACATCACATACCACGCAGGGGCGAGCGGGCTCCCGGTCCGGGCGATCAGCGCCGTGGCAATGAATGGCGCGAAGCCCCCGAAGATCGTGACAGCAAAGTTGTACGCAATCGAAAGCCCCGTGGACCTCACCTGCGGTGGATAGAGCTCGGCCATGGCGGCGGGAGCGGGGCCGGTGAACCCGGCGATCAGTACGGCAAAGACGACCAGCACAGCCGTCAAGGTCGCGGCACTCGGAAAGGCCGTGAGCAGCCAGAGCGCCGGATAGGCCAGCACGAGGATCGCGGCAGCGAACCCGACCAGCAGCGGCCGGCGTCCGATCCGGTCCGACAGCCCGCCGAAAACCGGCGCCAGCACGACCAGCACCAGGAGCCCGGCGCCATTTGCCCACAGCGATGCGCTCTGCGGCAACTTCAGCGTGCGCACGGCGTACGTCGGCATGTAGACCAGAAAGAAATACGTGCACACCGTCCACACGATGGTGACGCCGAACCCGGCAATGATTTCCTTGCGGTACGAGCCCATCACCTGCCTCAGCGGCGACGCCTGTTGGTTGGCGGCCTTGGCCCGCTCGAAGGTTGCGGGCTCCCGCGTCTTGGCGCGGATGTACCAGCCCACCGGGCCGATGACCAGGCCGAACAGAAACGGAATCCGCCAGCCCCACGCTTCCAGTTGCTGGGGGCTCAGAACCCCCGTCAGCGTCGCGCCAAAGAGCGATCCGAGCAGGAGTGCACCGGCCTGGCTCGCCTGCTGCCAGCTTGCGAAGTAGCCCTTGCGATCTTTCGGCGCGTGCTCGACGAGAAACGCCGTCGCCCCTCCGACCTCGCCGCCGGCGGAGAAGCCCTGGATCAGCCTCGCCAGCACGATCCACGCGGGCGCCCAGAGGCCCGCATCGGCGTACGTCGGCGCCAGGCCGATCATTGCCGTTCCAAGCGCCATCAGCAGGATCGTTGTCGACAACGCGGCTTTGCGCCCATGTGTGTCGCCGAGCGCGCCAAGAATCACTGCACCGATCGGTCGCATCACGAAGCCCACGCCGAAGGTCGCCACGGTCAGCAACAGCGAAGAGGTTTCGTCGCCCGTGGGGAAGAACAGCTTGGAAATCGTGATCGCGAAGAAGCCGTAGACGGCAAAGTCGAACCACTCGAGCGTGTTGCCGATGACCGCCGCGGGAATCATCCGGCGCGTTGCATCGTGGGGCTCGTTGGAGGTGAGGGTGCCGAAGGCGCTGGTGGCATCAGCCACCGTGGCTGCGTCGAGGTTTTTCATGCTGTCTTGAGAGAAGGGGCGGGTGAGACATCGGCTTCGGCGAGCGCCCATGCGCCGGCCGATTGCATGAAGCGATCGGCCGCCTGCAGTTGGGCTGCGGAGATCCATTCGTCCGGCTGATGGGCCTGCGCGATGGAGCCGGGGCCGCATACCACCGTTGAAATGCCGACCTGCTGGAAGAAGCCCGCTTCGGTGCCGAACGGCAGGTCTGCCTCCGGCCAGAGCGCGCCGAGTTCGCGTGCGACCGAGACTGCCGCATCGTTGTCGCGTGCCGACAGCGCCGGCACGCCCGCTACCTGCACCGCCTCGACCGTGACGCCAAGAGGAAGGTCCATCAGCGCATCCCGGACCGTATCGCGCACGAGTTCCGCAGCCGCTTCGTCTTGCGGACGAAACTCCCACAGGACCTCGCAGCACCCCGGCACGATGTTGATGGCGGTGCCTCCGTCGATCCGGCCGATGTTGATGGTGGCCTCGCCACCCCGGCTGGCAAAGCTGCGCCGCAACCCGGCCAGGCAGGTGACCAGGTAGGCGGCGGGCTCGATCGCGCTGGCGCCGAGCGACGGGTCGCTCGAATGCGCGGGAAGCCCGCTGAAGAGCGCCCTGTGCCCGAAGAAACCCCGGTGCCTGACGCCGATCCGCATCTCGGTCGGCTCGCCGATGATGGCCAGCGCGGGGGCTTCCACTTGCGTCTTCAAGCGGTTCACGAGCTCCGGAACGCCGAGGCACCCGATCTCTTCGTCATAAGAGAAAGCAAGGTGGATCGGACGGCCCAGGGGGCGCCGCTGCCAGGCAGGCACGGCCGACAGGCAGGCGGCGATGAAGCCCTTCATGTCCGCCGCGCCGCGGCCGTGGAAGCGGCCGTCGCGTTCGACCAGCGTGAAGGGATTGGCGCTCCAGTTCTGGTCGGTCACGGGCACGACGTCGCTGTGCCCGGAGAGCACCATGCCGCCCGCCATGTCGGGGCCGATGCTGGCGAGCAGGTTCGCCTTCCGCTTGTCCTCGCTGTGCACGAGGTGCACCTTCACCCGGTGTCCCGCGAGGTAGTCGGCGATCCAGTGGATCAGGTCGAGGTTCGAGCGATGCGAGGTCGTATCGAATGCCACCAGGGTTCTGAGGATCTCGATGGTGGTCATGCGACACGCTCGGCCAGGGCATTGCTGGCGCTGTTGTTGCCGTTGTTCGCGCTTCTGCCGGAGTTGCCGCCGCCCAGCCGCTCCTGCACGAGCTGCATGGCCGCGGATTGCGTCGGCATGCCCGTGCGCCCGGCGAGTTCGAAGATCCGGTGCAGGGTGGCGCCGATGGCTTTCACCTGCGAATCCACTTTTGTGGAATTGAAGCCTTCGTGCTCCGACGCCACGCGGATCAGGCCGCCCGCGTTGATCACGAAGTCCGGCGCGTACAGGATTTCCTTGTCGCGCAACTGCCTGCCATGTTCGTCGCCGGCCAGCTGGTTGTTGGCGCCGCCGGCGATCACCCGGAACTTCATCTGCGGCAGGGTTCGATCGTTCACGACGGCGCCCATCGCGCAAGGAGAGAACACGTCGGCCTGAACGGCATAGATCTCGTCGGGCTCGACCGCCTGCGCATCGAACTCGGAGCAGGCCTTGCGCGCGAGCGCCGCATCGACGTCGGATACCGTGAGGCGTGCCCCCGCGCCGGCGAGCAACCGGCACAGGTTCCAGCCGACGTTGCCCAGGCCCTGCACTGCCACCGTCAGCCCACGCAGGTCGCGGTCCAGCCGATGCGCGACGCTGGCCACGATGCCGTGATAGACGCCCAATGCCGTGGTCGGCGAAGGATCTCCGGTGCCGCCCAGTTCTTCCGGCAACCCGACCACGTGCCGGGTGTTCTGTCGCACCCAGGCGAAGTCGGCGACAGTGGTGCCCACGTCTTCGGCGGTGATGTAGCGGCCCCCCAGGCGGTTGACCGCCACGCCCATCGCCCGCAGCAGTTCGGGCGTCTTGCTCTTGCGCGGGTCGCCGAGGATCACCGACTTTCCTCCACCCAGGCCGAGCCCCGCGGCCGCGGCCTTGAAAGTCATTCCGCGCGACAGGCGAAGCACGTCGCGCAGGGCGGAAGCTTCGTCGGCGTAGGGGTACATGCGACATCCGCCCAGGGCCGGCCCGAGCCGGGTGCTGTGAATGGCGATGATGGCCCGGAGCCCGACCCGATCATCGGATACGAAGACCACCTGTTCATGGTCCGCAAAAGACTCGGTAGAGAAGACGGTCATTTATTTATCTGTTTTTTGAGTTTCGATGTGAACGAATGCGGACGCGGCCTGCTCCAGGGCCGCTGCCGCATCAATGCCCGGGAACGCAGGCTAGAAACAGCAGCAAGCGGTGTAGATATAGCGATAGCTCTACTGGAGGAACGTCGAGCACCGCATCGGTGAGCGACAGAACTTCAGGGCTTGCTTGGCGGAATGATTGCGTCATGTGATGGCCTCGCTGTTGGGCACAGCATGACATCGGGAGACGCGGTGATATTGGTGAAAATTTGGCGCCGCAAGATCAGGCGCGGGACGGCTGCAATGCGGGCGCTGTCGTGATCAATCCCATCTCGCTGAACAGCCTTTGGTACTCGTTAAGCGCGAGATCCTGCAGCGACTGGTGATGCTCGGGGTCGATTGTTATTTCGCCGCCGGAAAATTCGAATTTTGCCGAATCTATCCAATCTTCATATTGAAGTTTGATTGGCGATGCCGGACGCTCCGGATCGGAGGCTTCGATCGTCGAATGAATATCCGGTATTCCCGGCTCGCCTTGGGGGATCAGGCAAGTCCAGACAAGGCCATGGCGTTCAACAGCAGGAAACATCGTGATCCTGAAGCATTCCACCGTCTTGAGTGCAAGCTTCTCCGGGGCCTTGCGGCATTGCCCATCGGACCCGTAGCGCAGGCCGTGATAGGCGCAGACCAGTTCGTCTTCTTCGATGCGCCCCGTGCTCAATGGCAGTCCGCGATGCGGGCACATGTCCCGGCCAATGCGAATGCCATGCGGCATGCGATAGATGGCCAACCGCAGATTCAGCAAGATCACCTGCCTCGGCTTTGCCGGCACCTCGTCGACGCGTGAGACCGGAAACCATTGCCTGGCCAGAACCGGCCAGTCTTGCTCGGAGAACGTGCAGTTCGGAGGCAAAAAGCCCTCGGGCAGAGGGCGCGAGGGGGGCGGTTCAACGGGCGGCATGGCTCGCTCGTCTTATTTGACCAGGCCGATCCGGATCCTCCGGTTGTGCTGCCCCTTGTTCTCGATCTTCAGGATGCGCAACGGTGCCGATTGCGAAGTCTTCGAAAGATGCGTTCCACCGCAGGCCTGCCGGTCGAGTCCCACGATTTCGATGATGCGCGTGGTGCCGTCGTCCTGGCTCGGCGGTGCGACGGACCGGCTGCGTAGTACCCCCGGTTCGCGCGAGAGTCCGGCTGCGTCGAGGTACACCGCATTCACCTGCAGCCCGTCGGAGATGAGGGTGTTGAGCTCGGGCTCGAGCTTGCGCAACTCGTTGTTGTCGGCCGCGGGCAAGTCGAAGTCGATGCGGGCCGTGCCGTCGGCCGCCATTTGCACGCCCGTTACCAGCGAGCCCTCGAAGCGCTGATAGACGAGCGCATTGAGGATGTGCAGGCCCGTGTGCAATTGGCTCATCATGAAGCGGAAATCCTGATCCACTTTGGCGACGACCTTGTCGCCGGGAATGGAGGCGGTTTCAGCCTCGTCGAAGACGTGCCACGCATTGCGACCCTCCGTTTCGACCCGGCCGATCTTGATTTCGCCACCATTCCATTGCAGCGTGCCGCGATCCGCCAATTGCCCGCCACCGCCCGGATAGAAGAAAGACCGGTCGAGAAGAACCGCATTCGGGCGGCGCGCTATGACATTGGCTTCGAATTGAAAGCAATCGGGTTCGATATGGCAGAGATAAGGAGACATGAATTCCTCGGTTGGCGAAACGCTTATGAAAATCGTCGTGCGGTAACGATGCCGATCAGAATGATCACGGCCCCCGCAAACTCGGTGGCGCTCAGATATTCGTGGAACAGATAGGCGCCGAGCACGGTTGCAATGACAGGCTGTATCAGCAGGGTGATCGAAGAAAGCGCGGCCGGGAGCTTGGCCAGCGCATAGGCAATGAGGCCCTGGCCTCCGACATGCGACACGACAGCCAAGGCCAGCAGCATCAGCATTCCGTTGATCGTGTGCGGAACAAGCGACTCGCCGCGCAGGATCGTGATGGGCAGGAGAATGATCAACGTACCGACGCTGCTCCACGCCATGACGGTCATCGTTCGATAGTTCGAGCGCACGAGGCTGACCGCCAGAAGATATGAGCCGTAAAAAACCGCGGTCAAAAGGCCTAACAGATTTCCTGCCATGTAGGTCGAACCAAAATCCAGCCGATGTCCGATCAGGATGAATGCGCCGGCCAGCGCAAACAGCATTCCGAACAGGAAGCCGGGCTTGAATTTCTTCCCCAGAAACAGGTTGGACCCAAGCACCACGAAGATCGGGGCAAGGTTGGCAAGAAGATTGGAATTGGCCAGCGTAGTCAGCGTCATCGACCAGTGATAAAGCGCCAGATTTCCGGAAAAGATGAATCCGACAAGGATGAGCTTGATCGGAATGGCCGGCATTTTTTCAGTGGGCGAGCCAGTCGTGCGCACGGGCTCGGCTCTTGCCGAAAGCATGTCGAGCAGAAAGAAAATCGGAATTGCCAGCGCAACCCGATAGACCGCGCTCGCGGTTGGAGGCAATTCGCTGTGGCGAAGAAAAACGCCGCCCAGCGCCAACGCCGCCGCGCCAAGCAGAAGCGCAACGAAAGAAAAGAAGTTTTTGCTTTTTGAAGCAACAGGTAGGGCAATAGTCGTCATATTTCGTTCCGGCACGACCGGGTCTCCATCGGTCGTGCCAGCCAGTTTGTTTTTTAAAGCATCAAAAGGGCAGGGCGAAAAGCTATCGCTATTCAAATCCCTCGATCACCATGAGCTGCATATCGGCTGCAGCATCTTTTCGCAATTCCTTTGCAAAGGTGTATTCCGGCGATTCGTAGAATTTTCTCGCCGCATCGGCAGATTTGAATTCGACAAGAACCACGCGCCGATCATCCAGAGCGCCTTCCAAATGCATGCGCTCGCCTCCCCGCGTCAGAAACCTGCCTCCGAACTTTTCTATGATCCCGGGCGTGAGTTGCTTGTATTGGTTGTATTGATCCGGATCCACAATGGACATCCGGCCAATCAGATAGGCGACCATATGACAACCAGGCTTGGCGCCGCCGTTATACGTAAGCCACTTTTCTTTGCTCCGCGGCGACACCGGATTGCAGCAATGCCGCATCCAGAACGTCCCAGAGGCCGGTCAGCGAATCGAGAAAATCGTCCGCGCCTTCGATGACCAAGTGGGCGTACTCGGTTTTCAAGGCGAGTTCGACCGCGGTGCGGGCGTTTTGCTCGTGGTGCTGCTCGGCGCCGACTTCGCCCCAGTGCTCCAGCAGGTAGTGCATTTCAGGCACTTCGAGGTCGGCGTTGTAGATGCCGCTGTCCACCAGGCAATACTTTTCGCCCGGAATCAATTGCTGGTTGGAGATCATTTCCAGCGCCAGCGTGGTGCCGAGATTCCGGTAGGTGTTTTCGATGTCCGTCATCTTGCGGTGATCGAAGACACCGATGGCCTTGCGGACTTGCGCGGTCAACCCGGTGTCCATGTCGTAGCCGGGCAGGGAGCCGAGCAACTGGTTGGAAAAGTCCTTGAGCTTCGCTTCGACCTTTTCCTGGTTGTAGAGGTCTGCAAACACGGGCTTTTCGGCCGACTGATTGACGATGTATCCCGCCATCGTCGCCAGTTCAGGGCCGTGGCCCGATTCGCTCTCGACGATTTCTTCCAGCAGCTCGCTCTGCCTGTGCAGCCCGTGCTCCTTGAGCGCATCCGGAAAACTCCATCCGGGACGCGTGGACGCGCAGAAGCTCTGGATCTGGTGGAAAAGGGCTCCCACAACAGGAGGCTCCGGTTCGATCTTTACCCAATTCTTGAAAATCGGGTGGGAATAGCAACGATGACTTTTAACTCTCTCAACCAGATCGGAAATGGTAACGCTCATTTCGTGCTCCTAATTACAGTTGGTTAAAAAATGCCGTGAAAATTCAATTATTTACTGGCCATCAACATTCGCCCTCCAGGGTGATCAAGTATTTCGACCCGCACATTGGAAAAGCCCGCGCGGAACAATTTTTCAGTCCATTCATCTTCACTGAGAAGCTTCCTGGACATGAAATGATTGTGCAGATGATTGAATGCCGCAGCGAACGGCTTTTCCCAGCTGGATTGAGCAACAGGAATCGCATCGACGATGATCAGCGTGCCCTTGATTGCATTGGCGCAGCAGGCACGCAGCAACGAGTCGAGCGTTTCTTCTTCGGCAGGAAGAAGATCGTGCATGACAAATCCTGCGTGGATGATGTCCGCGTCCCTGATGAGAGAGGCATCTTCCGTGAGGATCTGGATGGGGGCAGTCACGAACTGGAGCCTGTCGCTCATTCCCGCTTCACTGGCTGCGCGAACGGCCTGTTCGGTGGCCGACGCGCTCAGATCAATTCCAACGCCTTTTGAGCCCGGAATTTTCCTGAGCATGCGGATCAGGAACCCGCCGGAGCCTGATCCAAGATCTACGATTTTCTTTGGTGCCATCGCGACGATGGCGTTTTCCGGCTGCGGATAGAAGGATTTTTCGCCCATCCATTTCGATGTGCGGGCGACCAGACCACCGCTGCGTGGGTATTTGAGTTGCGCCTCTTCGTTGTTTTCCGAAAACTCTTTCGCGTTGTTGATCAAGGGGGCGCAAGCGCGGAGCGCCCAGGAAAGATATCCGACTTCATTGATCAATTCGTCGAAATTGCTGCCGGCCTTGTAGGTGGCGGGTGCTTTTTCATCCAACACCTCGATGATTCCGGCCTTGCTCAGGGAGTCGAGGTAGGCGGAAATCACCGATTCCTTGATTCCGCAGGATCGGGACGCCGTTGCAGCGTCCACGACCGGCGATTTCTGGAGAAATTCAATGATTCCGTACTCTGCACCTATTTCCAGCAGGATTGCGGAGCCTGCGAGGGAGGAACCAGTAATGCCGCGATCAACATTTTGCATGGGTCACCTGTGGGTTAAACACTATTGAAAACGAACTAATTACTTTGCGCTGGTCGAAACCATTTAGTTGCACGATAGTCAGCGCGGAGAAACCCGTATTGGTAAAAATTGCGGCCGGAAGCAATCGCGCCAAAAAGACGAATCCGAATTCCGCGCGAGCCGAGCGGAAACAAGAAGCGGAGGAAAGAAGGCCCTCAGCGCATGGCTCGAGGGCCGGGGGAAGCGGCTTCTCAGCAGGTCCGGGCGCGGACGTACTGGAGAGGCGTCATGCCGAAGGTGCGCTTGAAGTGCCTGGTGAGCGCGCTCTGGTCGTAAAAGCCGCTCGCAACAGCGGCTTCGATCAGCGGCCGGCCGGCAGTGAGATGACTGATGGCGGCCCTGAGCCGCAACTGCGTGAGGTACGTGTGGGGCGTCAATCCGATCGTGCGGTTGAATGCGCCGATCAGCTGAAAGGGCGTCAGGTCGGCGGCCGCCGCCATCTGCTCGAGGGTCAATCGCTCTGCAAAAGAGTCGCGCAGCAGTTCAAGCACTGGCGCGAGCACGTTGGCATCTGCCGGCACCGGGAGCACGCGTTGTCCCGGCTGTGCGTGGCTCTGGAAGAGCGTTCCGAAGCTATGAACGAACAACTCCTGCTGCCGCAGAGGGTCCCATTGATCGCTGTTTCCGTCGTAGGCGCGATGAAGTTCCAGAAAGCTGCCGATGAGCTCCTGGTCGCAGTAGATGTTCGATCCGAAGTACCGGGTCTGATCGATGCCCAGTGTCGTCATCAGATGCCTGATGCCCGGCTCGGCCAGATAGAGGGCCCGGTACCGCCAGCGGGCACTGCCGCCCATGCGGCCTGAATGGGGTTCGGCCGGGTTGAAGACGAGGAGCGCCTGCTGATTGGCAATGCCCGTGCGGCCGCGGCTCTTGAATTCGGCGCCTCCAACCTCGGTGACTGCGATCACGAAGGAATGGTGCACGTGGGGCGCGTATTCGTGCGTCGTGAAGTCCGCATGCAGCATGTCCATGCCCGGCATGCCGGGCACATGCCAGTAGCGCGATGTATTCAGAGGGTCCAGCTTGGCCAACGAAGCCTCCGTTTGGATCAGCGGTTGTAACGCTTTCAGCGTCCAACCGGTTGCATGGCACCTGAATGGTGAGCAAGGCTGTCTATTCCAGTGACTACGGCGCGATCTGGGGAGCGGGCGGGGCGGCGCCAGGTCGCTGTAGCCTGAGCACGCAAAGACTGTGCCATTTTGTGGTCCTGGTGTGTCGGGTGCCCGGCCCGGGAAAGAACGGATTCAGGTTCACGAATCGCGAAGAATGATTCACTATGCCTGTAGCGCGGCGAACTTCTGGAGACCTTCATGAACATGCCCCTCGAAAGTACGGCTCTGGCGTTTCAGTTTCCCCTGGCCGATGGCGTCGAGACGCACAGGGTATTCAACCAGGCCAGTGCTTGCACCGGCCACAACGCGTTCACAGGCGATGTGGCTCTACGAGAGCTCGTGGAGCGTCATGCGGCCTGGAGCATTCCTGATGCAACGGCGGTCGGCGCATTGGCGGGCAATGAAGAGGTGCAGGACCTTGCACGATTGGCCAACGAGCACAGCCCGCAACTGCGCACGCATGATCGGTTCGGCAATCGTCTGGACTGGGTCGAGTTTCATCCCGCCTGGCATCAACTCATGGCCCTGGGTTTCGCGCATGGCGTACCGAGCCTTGCATGGACAACCAATGAGCCGTCGGGCCACTTTGCGCGTGCGGTGCTGAGCTACCTGTGGAACCAGGTCGAGAACGGCACCGGATGCCCCACTGGCATGGCATACGCTGCCTGTGCTGGTTTTGCGGGGCGGCCGGAGTTTGCAATGTGGCGGGAGAAGACACTCTCCGGTCGCTACGACCCGCGCCGCCTGCCGCTCCCGCAGAAAACGGGCGCCGTGATCGGCTACGCCATGACCGAGAAGCAGGGCGGCTCCGACCTGCGCCAGACGCAGACCACGGCCACCTTCGTCGGAACCGAGAACGGTGCTCGCATCTACAACGTGACGGGCCACAAGTGGTTCTTTTCGGTTCCGACTTCCGACGGCTTCTACACGCTGGCTCAAACCAATTCGGGCGTGAGCTGCCTTTTCGTTCCGCGCTTCCTGCCGGACGGCAGTGCCAACCGCGTTGCCGTGCAGCGCCTGAAGGACAAGTGCGGAAACCGCTCCAACGCATCGAGCGAGGTCGAGTTCAACAAGACCTGGGCGATGCTGGTCGGCGAAGAGGGACGCGGGATCCGCGAGATCCTGTCGCATGCGCATCTGACCCGCCTCGACTTTGCCGTGGGTTCTGCAGGCCTGATGCGCCAGGCGCTCACGCTGGCGATCAACCACGCATCGACACGCGACGGCTTCGGTCGCCGGATGGCCGACCTGCCCATGCAGACGAATGTGCTGGCGGACCTGGCGCTGGAAAGCGAAGCGGCCATGTTGTCGGCGATGCGTGTCGCACGCGCAACCGACAGCATGGAATCGAACGAACGTGAGCGGCTTCTTGCCCGCGTGGCAACGCCCGTGGTCAAGTACTGGAACTGCCAGCGTGCGACGTACTTCGTCTACGAGGCATTGCAGGTTCACGGCGGCAACGGCTTCATCATGGAGAACCCCATCGCGCGGCTGTACCGCGAGGCGCCACTCAATTCGATCTGGGAAGGCACGACGAACATGATGTGCATGGACGTGGTGCGCGCGCTCGGCCGCGAGAAGGGCTCGCTCGAAGTCTTTCTCGATGAAGTCTCCCAGCCGGGAGTTGCCAACGCGGCGTATGCGAAGTTCATCGCCGGCCTGCGCGACGATCTTTCTGCGGGTGCAGTCGATGAGGGCAATTCGCGCGCCATCGTAACGCGCATGGCTCTTGCGCTCCAGGCGAGCGAGATGCTCAGGCACAGCGATGGCGCGGTGGCACAGCGCTTCGTCGAGTCGCGCCTGGGCGGCCAGCACGCCGGAGTGATGGGGACTCTGGCTACTGGGGCGGATCTGCGCGGAATCGTCTCTCGCGCTGATGTGTCTGAGGCGGCGCAGTCGGTATCCATCTGAAGGCTGGCCTCAAGCCGACTGGCGCTCCCGCTGCAACGGCAGCCACAACACGAACCGCGTTCCCGTCGGTTTGGATTCCCACTGGACCACGCCTTTGATCGCCTGCGCTCGCCGCCGCTGGTTCTGCAGGCCTCGGCCCCCCGCGGACTGATTGCCCATCACCTTCTGGACGTCGAAGCCCTGGCCGTTGTCCTCGATCGTCACCTGCACGCCCGCGCCTTCCAGCGAGGTGCCCACGCGTATCTCCGTCGCGCGCGTGTGCCTCAGGATGTTCGAGATGCTTTCCTGCACGATGCGCAGTATGTGCAGCGCACTCGACGGGTCGAGCCAGTCGAGGGCCGGCAGCTCCTGCACTTCCCACCGCAGCGAGACACCGGTGCCTTCGAGCCGCGGTTCCAGCCGGTAGCGCAGCGTGGCCAGCAGCAGCAGCAGGTCGGCTTCGATCGGCTCCAGCGAGTCGAGCGTGAGCTTCAGGTCGTCCAGGCAGCTCTTGAGAATCTGCGAGACCTTGTCGTCGCTCATGCCGCCGCCTTCGACCGAGCGGATGGCGCTGATCAGCGAAGAGCCGAGGCCGTCGTGCATGTCCTGCATCAGGCGCTGGCGTTCGTCGCTGATGGTCTGCAGGCGCTCGACCTCGCGCAGCCGCCGGTGGCTGAGCTCGAGTTCGGCTTCGCGCTTCTGCAGGCGCTGCGCAAGGCTCGCATTGAGCTGCTCGACCTCGCCGATGGCGTGCATGTAGCGGCGGTACATCAGCGCGCCGAAAACGCTGAAGGTGACGGCGTTGGTGTACGCCCCCAGATACCAGCCTTCGGGGCTGATGAAGTTGTTCTGCAGCAGCCAGTCGGTCATGCCAAGCAGCACGCAGATGCCGATGCCGACCGCGACCAGCCGGCCTTCGGTGGAGCGGCGCCATGCGCTGACGCTACCCACCAGGCAGACCAGCGTGCCCATCAGCGCCGCGACAGCGTAGATCAGGGGCGTTACCTGCGGCGTGTTCTGCACGATGTTCAAGCCGGGCAGGGTGACGAGGCCGATGGTGGTGGTCGCCACGACCACGCCGACGGTCAGCCACTTGAGCTGCAGGCCGTGCAACTGGCGCAGGAAGAAGTGCACCACCATCACCAGCCAGAAGAGCGAGTTGACGGTCAGCCACGCGAACCAGTCATTGGCGACGGGCAGGCTCACGTAGAAGTGCAGTCCCCGCATGAAGGAAGTGGCCGCGAGGTTGAAGAACAGCAGGTAGCCCGTCTCGTCGCGGCGCCTGAACCACACGAACAGCGCGAACACGCCCACGGCCATGAATGCCGCGCCGAGCATCGCGGGCAGCTCCTGCTGCAGCCACTGGCGCATGCCATGGCGCCCCCTGAGTGCGTCGATGGGGCCGATCCACAGCGACGACAGCGCCACCTGGGCGTTGCGGGTGTGCTCCAGGCGCAGGAGGATCTCGCTGGGCGGCTTGCTGTCGGCACTGTTGTCCAGCTGGACCCACAGCGGAGTGCGGGTGCTGTTCCACAACGGGCCCGACTGCTGCGCGCGATGGACCAGTTGTCCGTCGGCATAGACCGCGATGGTGCCGTCGGTCTTGATCCGGATGCCGTACAACGCCAGCGGCCCGGCGTCGGGCGGCAGGCCGCGCGTGGACAGCCTGATCCAGGTCGTGCGCGTCGTCCTGGTGGAGGCGGTCTCCGCCTGGCGCAGCAGCGCGATGGGAAGGGCCAGGGGCAGTTCGACCCGCTTCCAGGTGTCCGGCAGGGCGCCGCTGTCCTGCTTCAACGGCGGAGTGCTGAAGCCCGAGGCTTCATCGACCTGCCAGTCGGCGCGCGTCAGGTGCAGCAGCGAGTCGGACTGCTGCAAGCCGGCCGTCCCGCCCAGGAAGGCACCGATGGCGCCCAGCAGTGCCATCGACAGGACGAGCACCACGTTGGCGAAGAAGGGTGCGGGACGGTAGTTCAAGGGGTGTTCGGATGAGTCGCGCCCAAAGCTGATGCGGCAGCGCTTATGTAACCTATTTTCTCATTCTGTAACCATGCGCGCGATGTTGCTCGTCCAGGGCTTCTCGGTATGGCCCCACCGATCCAGGTCAGCCGTAGTGCATTCACGACAAATGCAGTTCAAGAGTAACTATATGTATGGTTAAATCCCCGCAACTATCGCGAAGAAGACGAGGGATTGCATGAAGCTGCTGCTGAGCATTGCGTTCGCTGCCGTGGCCCTGGCCGGTTGCGCCAGCGCACCGACTACACCCACCGAGCCCGGAACGGGCAGGGGCACTTCCTATGTGCCCATGGTCGCCATGGAGGGCGTGGACAAGGTGCGCTACGACAACGACGTGGCGGAATGCCGCACGGCATCGAACCGCATCACGGCGCGCAGCGAAACCGGCGACGCCATGTGGGGCGCGCTGGGCGTCGGCCTGATCACGGTGTACGGGCAGGGCATCGTCGCCGCGGCGTCGTATACCGGCATCACCGCAGCCGTCATCGACTGGAACGGCCGTCCCGACTCGGAGCTGATTGCCGAGCACCAGCAGATCGCCATCGTGCATTGCATGGCCAAGCGCGGCTATCGCAACCTCGACCCCAACGTGCGCGACTCGTTCTATGGCAACACCTTCGACCCCGGCGTCGTCATGAAGCCGCGCCGCACCGGCGTCGATACCTACAACGTCGAAACGCTGGCCAAGGCCGGCCGCTGCAACCTTCAGCCGCGCGCCGAACTCACGGCCAAGGGCCCCGGCTACGAAACCTACAACGTGCCTTGCGACAACGGCGGAACCTGGGCGGTGCGCTGCGAGTTCGGCAAGTGCCGCGTGCTGGCGCAGGCGCTGATCCGCCGCTCCTGAGCTTTCGATGGGCCCGCGAGGGCCCTGCCTGCTCAGCCGTCGCTCACTTGACGATCATTCCCTTGAGCGCCGGGTCCGGCGGCGGAGCCTTTAGCTTCATCTGACGCATCGTCTTCACCAGCAGCTGCGCGATCATCACGTTGCGGTGCCGCTTGCTGTTGGCTGGCACCACGTACCACGGCGCATGGTCGGTCGAGGTGGCGCCCAGCGCGTTCTGGTAGGCCTGCTGGTAGGCGCTCCACTTGGTGCGGACCTCCAGGTCGTCCATGCTGAACTTCCATTGCTTGCCGGGCGTGTCGATGCGGGCCTGCAGGCGTTCGCGCTGCTCGTCCTTGTCGATGTGGAGCATGCACTTGACCACCACCGTGCCTGTCTCGGTGAGCAGGCGCTCGAAGTCGTTGATCTGCGCGTAGCGGCGTTTTGCCTCGGCCTTGTCGATCCAGCCCTCGACCACGGGCACCAGCACGTCTTCGTAGTGGCTGCGGTTCCACACCATGATCTCCCCGGTGCGCGGCACGACGGCGTGGCAGCGCCAGAGGTAGTCGCGCGCGCGTTCGTCCACGGTCGGCGCCTTGAAGGCCGATACGCGCACACCCAGCGGCGAGGTGCGTGAGAACACCCAGCGCACGGTGCCGTCCTTGCCGCTGGTGTCCATGCCCTGCAGCACCAGCAGCAGCTTGCGCCGTCCCTCGGCGTGCAGCAGGTCCTGCAGCTCGTCGAGCTCGACGGCCAGCGCATCGACTTCGGCGCGCTGGGAGGCTTCGTCGCCCTCGCAGAAGGGCGTGTCGCCGGGGTCGATGTGCGAGAGCTTGAACTTGCCGCCGACGCGGTATTTCTTGAAGCTGGCCATGTAAGCGGGACTCCGTGAAGAACAACGAAGCCGACAGCGTAAGCGATCGACCCGATGGATGGTCGTCAGCGGTCGTCGTCTTCAGGGGGCAGCGAGGCGCTCCAGCGGTTGTCCCAATCGGCATGCTGGCGCACTGCGCCGTCGAGATCGCGCCGGTCGCGCTTGGTGGGGCGGCCCTGTTCGATGGCCAGCGCCGGTTCGCTGCCCATGCGGCGCAGCTCCCGGAAGGCGGCCTGCGCCGCCACGCTTTCGGCTGTTTCCTCGTAGAGCTGCTGCGCGACCGGTGCCGGTCCGCGCTGGCCGCTGAGGCCGAGCACCTTCACGGTTCGCGTCAGCGGGCCCATGCGCATGGCCACGGTGTCGCCCGCCTTGACCTCGCGCGAGGCCTTGGCGACGTCGCCGTTCACCTGCACGCGGTTCTTGCCGATTTCCTCCGCGGCCAGCGAGCGCGTCTTGAAGAAGCGGGCGGCCCAGAGCCATTTGTCGATGCGCAGACGGTCCATGGAGTGTCGGAAGTGGATTTCAGGAATTGTGCCGCGAGAGCGGCGCCGACGACAGCGGCAGGCGCACGACGGCGTCGAGCCCGATCACCTGTTCGGCGCCATCCTCTCCGGCCGGCGCACTGCGGTTGTCGAGGCTGATGCGCCCGCCGAGCGCCAGCACGATCTCGCGGCAGATCGCCAGCCCCAGCCCCGAGCCGCTCGACGTGCTGCCGGCGGAGAAGGGCGCGAACAGGCGCTGCCGCAGCTCGGGCGAGATGCCGGGGCCGCTGTCGCGCACCGTGAGCACCGCGTCCGCGCCTTCGGAGCGCACCGAGACCGACAGCGCGGCGCCCGCGGGGCTCTGCTTGATCGCGTTGTGCAGCAGGTTGCGCGTGAGCTCCTGAAGCATCCAGTGATGGGCCTGCACCGGCACGGGCTCGTCGATGGCGAGTTCGAAGTCGAGCGCCTTGTCGGCCACCAGCGGCGACAGGTCGAGCGCGATCTGCCGGGCCACCTCGCCGAAGTCGAGCGTTACCGACTCCGGCTGCTGGCGCAGTTGCTCCACCTTGGCGAGCGACAGCATCTGGTTGGCCAGCGTGGTCGCGCGCTCCACCGTGTGGCTGATCTCGCCCAGCGCCTGCTCGGGCGCCACGTCGCCGCGCTGCGCCGACTGCACCTGCGCCTTCAGCACGGCCAGCGGCGTGCGCAGCTGGTGGGCGCTGTCGCGCACGAAGCGCTTCTGGTGGTCCAGCAGCTGCTGCAGCCGGCCCATGACCTGCGTGGTGGCGTCGATCAGCGGCCGCAGCTCGCGCGGCGCGTCGGGCGCGTCGATGGGCGAGAGGTCGTCGGCCTGGCGCTTCTCGATGGCTTCGCCAAGCTCGCGCACCGACCGCGTGGCGCGCTGCACCACGAACACGGTGACCAGCGCGATCACGCCCATCAGCAGCAGCTGGCGCCACAGCGTGTCGATCAGCAGCTTGCGCACCAGTGTCTCGCGCAGCTCCAGCGTCTCGGCCACCTGCACCACGGCCATGCCGCGGCCGGTTGCGCTTGCCACCGGCTGCAGCAGCACCGCGACGCGCACCGGCTGGTTGCGGAACTGCGCGTCGTAGAAGTCGACCAGCGCCGCATACGCGCTGCGGTCCGGAATGCGGCCGCGCCAGAACGGCAGCTCGGCAAAGCCCGAGATCATTTCACCGTCGAGCGCCGAGACCCGGTAGAACAGCCGGCTGCGGTTGTCGGCCTCGAAGGCCTCGAGCGCGGAATAGGGCACGATGGCCCGCAGCTGCGCCAGGTCGTCGTAGCCCTCCACGTCGAGCTGTTCGCCGATGGTCTTGGCCGATGCGAGCAGCGTGCGGTCGTAGGCCGTGGTGGCGGCCGCGAGGCTCTGGCGGTACAGGCTCACGCTATTGATCACGATGAACACCGCAATCGGCGCGAGGATGCCGAGCAGCAGCCGCGCACGAAGCGAAGAGACGCGGGTCATGCCTCGGGGCGCAATAAATAGCCGAGGCCGCGCATGGTCATCAGCACCGCGCCGGTGCCCGCGAGCTTCTTGCGCAGGCGGTACACCACCACCTCGATAGCTTCGTACTGCACCTCGGTCTCGCCCGGAAACACCAGCTCGAACAGGCGCTCCTTGGTCACGGCGTGGCCCGGCTTCATCATCAGCGCCTTCAGCAGCGCCAGCTCGCGCGGCGTGAGTTCGAGCAGTTCGGCGCGGTTGTAGATGGCGCCGTTGTCGGGCTCGAAGCGCAGCCCGCCTATCTCCTGCGGGTTGAGCCCCGCGTCCGGTCCGGCAACGCCGTGGCTGCGCCGGCGCAGCGCGCGAATGCGGGCTTCGAGTTCGTCGAGGTCGAAGGGCTTGGGCAGGTAGTCGTCGGCACCGGCGTTCAGGCCGACGATGCGGTCGCCGACCGTACCGCGCGCCGTCAGCAGCAGCACCGGCGTGCGCAGACCCTCGGCGCGGGCCTGGGCCAGCACCTGCAGGCCGTCGAGGTTGGGCAGGCTCAGGTCGAGGGCGACCACGTCGGGCTCGATGGCGCGCCACTGGGCGACGGCTTCGGCCCCGTCGCCGCAGACGCGCACGTCGATCCGGCGGCGCCCGAGGGTTCGCTGCAGGGTGATTTGCATCGATGGGTCGTCTTCGACCAGCAGCAGCTTCATACGGTGGCGGCGGGCGTGTTTACTTTGGTGTTTTCCCCAGTCTGGCGGACAGCCAACTGACAGCAGGGCGGCGCATGATAGCGCTCAGCTAAAAGTCAGCTTCCTTTCAAGTTCCTTCCAATTCCAGGAGACACGCATGCGTCGCGACACCTTTCTGAAGTCTTTGGCCGCACTGGCCGCCGCCGGAGCGCTGCCGCTCTCGGCACGTGCTGCAGCCAACGTCAAGATGATGATCCCCGCCAACCCGGGCGGCGGCTGGGACACCACCGGCCGTGCGCTGGGCAAGGCGCTGAGCGACGCCAAGGTGGCCGACACCGTCACCTACGACAACAAGGGCGGCGCTGCCGGCGCACTGGGCCTGGCCCAGTTCGTGAACGGCTCCAAGGGCGACGCCAACGCGCTGATGGTCATGGGCTCGGTCATGCTGGGCGGCATCATCACCGGCAAGCCGCCGGTCAAGCTCGAGCAGGCCACGCCCATTGCGCGCCTGACCACCGAATACAACGTGTTCGTGCTGCCGGCCAATTCGCCGCTCAAGACCATGAAGGACGTGGTCGACCAGCTCAAGAAGGACCCGGGCAGCGTCAAGTGGGGCGGCGGTTCGCGCGGGTCCACCGAGCACATCGCCGCGGCCATGATCGCGCAGAAGGTGGGCGCCGATCCTTCCAAGATCAACTATGTGGCATTCCGCGGAGGCGGTGAAGCCACCGCCGCCATCCTGGGCGGCAACGTCACCGTCGGCGGCAGCGGCTACAGCGAATTCGCCGAATACATCGCCGCCGGCAAGATGAAGGCCATTGCCGTCACCTCCGCGCAGCGCCTGCCGGGCATCAACGTGCCCACGCTGAAGGAGCAGGGCATCGACGTCGAAATCGGCAACTGGCGCGGCGTGTACGGCGCCCCCGGCATCTCGGCCGAGCAGCGCAAGGCGCTGACCGACATGGTGCTGGCCGCCATGAAGAGCGCGTCGTGGGCCGAATCGCTCAAGAAGAACGACTGGACGCCGGCCGTACTGTCGGGCGAAGCTTTTGCCAAGTTCGTCGACGACGACTTCGCCAGCCTGCGCGCCATCATGACGAAATCCGGCATGGTCTGAAATCGGCTCGCCCCCAGGCTGCGCGCACTTCGTGTCGCGCGCGCCAACCCCCTACCGGGGGCAACACCTGCGGCCCGGCAAAGCCGGTTCCGCGGTGTTTCTGGAAGGGGCACCCGTACTCCCACTCCAGGACAAAAAAATGACAACTCCAGAATCCTCGGCCCCTGCGCAACCCGCGGCCACGTGGCCACAAACCCTGGTCGGTGTCGGCGTGCTGCTGACCGGCCTGGCGCTGGCCTTCGGCGCCATCGGCATTTCTTCCGAAGCCGGCTACGGCGGCGTCGGCCCCAACTTCCTGCCCTGGCTGGTGTCCGTGGTGCTCGTGCTGTGCGGCGGGTGGATCCTGTGGGAGGCACGCACCGGCGGCTTCCGCGAGCTCGATGCGCCCTCGGGCGCGGAGCATGCCTACTGGCCCGGCTTTGTCTGGGTGTCGGCGGGGCTGCTGCTCAACGCTGCGCTCATCACCACGCTCGGCTTCATCGTGAGCTGCACGCTGTGCTACCTGCTGGCCGTGCAGGGCCTGCGCCGCGCCAGCGGACAGGGCGGCGTCAACTCACCGCGCACCTGGCTCATCGACATCGTCACCGGCGCGCTGATCGCGGCCCCGGTGTTCTGGATGTTCACGCAATTCCTGGCCATCAACCTGCCTGGCCTCACTTCCACCGGGTGGTTCTGACATGGAAATCTTCAACGCACTCATGGCGGGTTTCGCCACGGCGATCACCCCGATCAATCTGCTCTGGTGCCTCGTCGGCTGCGCCCTGGGCACGGCCGTGGGCGTGCTGCCCGGCATCGGCCCGGCCGTGGCGGTGGCCATGCTGCTGCCCATCACCGGCAAGGTCGACATCACGGCCTCGATGATCTTCTTCTCGGGCATCTACTACGGCGCCATGTACGGCGGCTCGACCACCTCCATCCTGCTGAACACGCCCGGCGAAACCGCGAGCATGGTGACGGCGATGGAGGGCAACAAGATGGCCAAGAGCGGAAGGGCGGGCGCGGCGCTCGCAACGGCCGCCATCGGCTCTTTCGTTGCCGGCACCATTGCCACCGTCATCGTCACGCTGTTCGCGCCCTTTGTGGCCGAGTTTGCGGTCAAGCTCGGCCCGCCCGAGTACTTCCTGCTCATGCTGCTGGCCTTCACCACCGTGAGCGCGGTGCTCGGCAAGAGCACGCTGCGCGGCATGACGGCGCTGTTCGTCGGCCTGGCGGCCGGCTGCGTCGGGCTTGACCAGATCTCGGGCCAGGGCCGCTACACCGGCGGCGTGCCCGAGTTGCTCGACGGTATCGAGATCGTGCTGGTGGCCGTGGGCCTGTTCGCCGTGGCCGAAGTGCTGTACGCCGTGCTGTATGAAGGCAAGGTGGTCGAGGGCCAGAACAAGCTCAGCCGCGTGCACATGACCAAGCGCGACTGGAGGCGATCCGTTCCCGCCTGGCTGCGCGGCACTGCCATCGGCACGCCCTTCGGCTGCATTCCGGCCGGCGGCACCGAGATTCCGACTTTCCTGAGCTATGCGATGGAAAAGAAGCTCGCCAAGGACAAGGACGCCAAGGCCGAGTTCGGCACCACCGGTGCCATCGAAGGCGTGGCCGGCCCCGAGGCTGCCAACAACGCCACGGTGACGGCCGCGTTGATTCCGCTGCTCACGCTCGGCATTCCGACCTCGAACACCACCGCCATCCTGCTGGGCGCGTTCCAGAACTACGGCATCCAGCCGGGCCCGCAACTCTTCACCACCTCGGCCGCGCTGGTGTGGGCGCTTATCGCCTCGCTCTACATCGGCAACGTGATGCTGCTGGTGCTGAACCTGCCGATGGTCGGCCTCTGGGTCAAGCTGCTGAAGATTCCGAAGCCCCAGCTCTACGCCGGCATCCTGATCTTCGCGACGGTGGGTGCCTACGGCATGCGCCAGAGCGGGTTCGACCTGTTCCTGCTGTACGCCATCGGCCTGCTGGGCGTGGTGATGCGTCGCTTCGACTTTCCGACCGCGCCCGTGGTGGTCGGCATGATCCTCGGCCCGCTTGCCGAAGCGCAACTGCGCAACGCCATGTCGATCGGCGAGGGCAGCGCGGTGGTGTTCTTCCAGCGCCCGATGTCGATCGCGCTGGTCGTCATCGTGGTGGCCGTGCTGGTGCTTCCGCGCCTGGCCAAGCGCATGAGCGAACGCAAGCTGAAGCGGCTGGCACAGCTGGACGCCTGATCTTCCTTGGGGCAAAAAAAAGCTGCGGCAATGCCGCAGCTTTTTTTATTTCCGCCGGGGCGCCTTACCGCCCCGCCGCAGGCGTCTCGATCAGGTCGTCGTCGATATGCGGATCCGCCGGCTGCCCGCGCAGCTTGCGCACGGTGCGACGAATCCAGTGCTCGATGTCGTCGATGTAGGTGAACACGGCAGGCACAACCAGCAGGCTCAGCACCGTCGAGGTGATCAGCCCCCCGATCACCGCCATCGCCATCGGAGAGCGGAAGCTCGAATCTGCCGCGCCGAAGCCGACCGCGATCGGCAGCATGCCCGCGCCCATGGCGAGCGTAGTCATGATGATGGGCCGCGCGCGCTTGTGGCAGGCGTCGCGCAGCGCGTCCCAGCGGCTCATGCCGTGGTCGCGGCGCGCGACGATGGCGTACTCCACCAGAAGAATCGAGTTCTTGGTGGCAATGCCCATCAGCATGATGAGCCCGATCAGCGAGGGCATCGACAGCGCCTTCTGCCCGATCAGCAGCCCCACGAATGCACCGCCCAGGGCCAGCGGCAGCGCGCACAAGATGGTCACCGGGTGCAGGAAGTCCTTGAACAGCAGCACCAGCACGATGTAGATGCACAGCACGCCCGTCAGCATCGCGAGCCCGAAGCTCGCGAACAGCTCGGTCATGACTTCAGCGTCGCCTATCTCGGCGATGCGCACGCCCGGTGGCAGGTTCACGATCGACGGCAGCTTCGTCACCGCGTCCTTGGCGTCGCCCAGGCCCACGCCCGACAGCTCGATCTCGAAGTTCACGTTGCGCGAGCGGTCGTAGCGGTCGATGACGGCCGGGCCGCCTTCCATCGTGAGCGAGGCCACCTGGTTCAGCATGACCGGGCCGCGCGTGCCAGGCACTGCCAGGCGTCCGAGCAGGTCGATGTCTTTTCGCGCGGAGTCTTCCAGCTTCACCACGATCGGCACCTGCCGCTGCGCGAGGTTGAGCTTGGCCAGTGACTGGTCGTAGTCGCCCAGCGTGGCCACGCGCAACGTTTCGGCAATGGCGGAGCTGGTCACGCCCAGGTCGGCGGCGCGTGCGAAGTCGGGGCGCACGGCAATTTCGGGGCGGATCAGGCTCGCGGTGGAGGTGATGTTGCCCAGGCCGGGAATGGTGCGCAGGTCTTTCTCGACCGCGCTGGCTGCGCTGGCCAGCGCCACCGGGTCTTCGCCGGTCAGCGCCAGGATGTACTTCTCGCCCGAGCCGCCCAGGCCCACGGTGCTGCGCACGCCGGGCAGCGTTTCGAGCGCGGCGCGAATCTGGTTTTCGATCACCTGCTTGCGCGGCCGGTCGCCGCGCTCATCGAGCTTGATGGTGAGCGTGGCCTTGCGCGTCTCGGGCGTGCCGAAGTTCGCGAACGGGTCGCCGCCCGCACTGCCGCCGGCCACCGTGGTGTAGACGCTCTTCACGTGGTTGATCTGCATCACGCGGTTGCGGGTTTCCTCGGCGGCCGCGGTGGTTTGCGCCAGCGTGGAGCCGGGTGCGAGCGACAGGTAGATCTGCGTCTGCGAGTTGTCGTCCGGCGGAATGAAGCCGGTCTTGAGCAGCGGGATCATCGCCAGCGAGCCGAAGAAGAAGAGGGTGGCGAACACCATCGTCTTGAAGCGGTTGTGCGTGCTCCACTCCACCGCGCGCATGTACCAGCGCAGCCAGCCGGGTTCCTTCTCGGCGCCGACGACGGGCTTCAGGATGTAGGCCGCCATCATGGGCGTGAGCACCCGCGCGACCACCAGCGAGGCGAACACCGCGAGCGATGCCGTCCAGCCGAACTGCTTGAAGAACTTGCCAGCCACGCCGCTCATGAAGGCCGTGGGGAGGAACACCGCGATCAGCGTGAAGGTGGTGGCGATCACGGCCAGGCCGATTTCATCCGCCGCCTCCATGGCCGCCTGGTAGGGCGACTTGCCCATGCGCAGGTGGCGCACGATGTTCTCGACCTCCACGATGGCGTCGTCCACCAATATGCCGACCACCAGCGACAGCGCGAGCAGCGAGATCACGTTGACCGAGAAGCCCAGCAGGTGCATGCCGATGAACGCCGGAATCACCGACATCGGCAGCGCAATCGCCGAGACGAAGGTCGCGCGCCAGTCGCGCAGGAACAGCCAGACCACGATCACCGCGAGGATGGCGCCCTCGTACAGCAGGTGCAGCGAGCCGTTGTATTCCTCTTCCACCGGGTCGACGAAGTTGAAGGCCTCGGTCAGCTCGATGTCGGGGCGTTGCGCGCGCATGTCGGCCAGCGCCTTCATCACCGCGTGGCCCACTTCCACTTCGCTGGCGCCACGGCTGCGGGCCACTTCGAAGCCCACCACCGGCTTGCCGTTGAGCAGCGCGGCCGCGCGCGGCTCGGCGATGGTGTCGCTCACGCGCGCCACCTGGTCGAGGCGGATGCGGCGGCCATCGGTCAGCACGATCTGCATGTCGGCGAGCTGGTCGGCCGACTTCACGGTGGCCATGGTGCGCACCGGCTGTTCGCTGCCGCCAAGGTCGAAACGGCCCCCAGCGCTTTCGGTCTGCACCTGGCGCAGCTGGCGCGAGATGTCGGCCGCCGAGGCGCCCAGCGCCTGCAGCTTGCTCGGGTCGAGGTCGATGTGCACCTGGCGCGTGACGCCGCCCACGCGGTTCACCGCGCCCACGCCGGGCAGCGCGAGCAGCTTCTTGGTGACGTCGTTGTCGACGAACCAGCTCAGTGCCTCGCTGTCCATGGCCGACGAGGCAATGGTGAAGGCCAGCACCGGCTGGGCCGCGAAGTCGAGCTTGGTGACGACCGGGTCGCGCACATCGGCCGGCAGGTCGGCGCGCACGCGCTGCACCGCGGAGCGCACGTCGTCCACGGCTTCCTGCACCGGCTTCTCGAGGCGGAATTCGACGATCAGCGTGGCGGCGCCGTCCTGCACCTTGGTGGTGATGTGCTTCAGGCCCTGCACCGTGGCAATGGAGTTCTCGAGCTTGCGCGCGACGTCGGTCTCAAGTTGCGAAGGCGCGGCGCCGGGCAGCGACGCCGAGACCGTCACGGTCGGCAGGTCGATGTCCGGAAAGTTCTGCACTTTCATCGCGTTGAACGACAGCAACCCACCGAAGGTGAGCAGCACGAACAGCATCACCGCCGGAATCGGGTTGCGTATGGACCAGGCGGAAACGTTCATGGGCGTGTTCCTTTGAATTGCTTACTTGGCCGCGGCAGCGGAGGCCGCAGACCTGGCCGGCTGCGCCGCGGATGCGGATGCGGGCGCATCCACCACGCGCACCAGGTCGCCGTCGTTGAGGAAGCCCGCGCCTTGCACGATCACCTGGGCGCCGTCGGGCAGCGCGCTGGTGATCTCGATGCGGTCGTTCAGGCGCCGGCCGATCTGCACCTTCAGCTGGGTCACCTTGTTGTCGGGCTTCAGCAGAAAGACGTTGTTGAAGCCGTCGCGCGGCACGATGGAGGCCTGTGGCACCGTCGGCGCCGTGCTGCGACCCAGCTCGAAGTCGCCGCGCGCGAACATGCCGGCCTTGATGCCGGTGTTCTGCTGCACGTTGGGCAGGTCGACGTACACCAGCGCTGCGCGCGTCTGCGGATCGACCGTGGGCGCGATGCTGCGAACCTTGCCGCGCACCTGTGCGCCGCTGGCACTCACCACGAAGGCGGTGGTGCCGACCGCGATGCGGCTGAGTTCGGCCGAGGTCACTTCGGCGCGCCATTCGAGCCGGCCCTGGCGGATCAGCCGGAACAGCTCGGTGCCGGCCGACACCACGCTGCCCACCGTGGCGGTGCGTGCCGAGATCACGCCGTCGTCGGGCGCCAGCACCTGCGTATTGCGACCGCGCACCTGCTGCGCGGCCAGCACGGCCTCTGCCGCCTCGACGCGTGCCTTGGCGGTCTGCTCGGTGGTCTGGTACTGGTTGATCTGCTGCTGGCTCAGTGCGCCGGTGGCCTGCAGCGTGCGGGCGCGTGCGGCATTGCCTGCGGCGTCGGCAGCAGTGGCGCGGGCTTCGGCCAGGGAGGCGCGCGATTGCGCAATGTCGGCCTGCACCGTCTCGGGCGAGAACACCGCGAGCACCTGGCCCTTCTTGACCAGGTCGCCCACGTTCACGCGCACCTCGGCCAGCTTCAGGCCGTTGGACTCGGAGCCGACCACGGCCTCCTGCCAGGCGGCCACGTTGCCGTTGGCTGCGAGCGTGAGCATCAGCTCGGTGGCTTCGGGCTTGGCGACGGTGACGGTCAGCGCGGGCTTGGGCGAGTGGGCGCCGTCCTTGGTCTTGGCTGCTGCGGCAGGATCGGCCGACTTGTCCGACGGCTTGCCGCGCGTCATGAAGAAGATCGCCGCGATGACGACGACCAGCGCAATCAGCGCGATGACGAGGGTGGAACGCTTCATTGATTTCATGGCGACGTCGCGACCTTGGTGGCCGGGGTGGAGGTCATTGAGGACGATTCGGAAGATGGGGCCGAGGCCGACTGGCGGTTCCAGCCGCCGCCCATCGAGCGGTACAGCGCAACCCATGCCTCGGTGCGCTCGCGCTGCAGCGTGACGCGCGCGGTCTGCGCGGTGAACAGCGTGCGGCGCGAGTCTTCCAGCTCGAACAGGCTTGCGAGGCCGCTGCTGTAGCGGGCCTGCGTGGCGTCGAAGGAGGCTTGGTAGTTCTTCACCGCGGCGTCGGCATCGGTGGTGCGGGCGTCGGTGGCGTCGAGGTTGACCAGCGCTTCTTCGACTTCGCGCACCGCCTGCCGCACGTTGGAGCGGTAGAGCGACACGGCTTCGGCGTAGCGCGCCTTGGCTGCATCGATGTTCGCCTTGCGCGAGCCGCCGTCGAGCAGCGGCACGGTCAGCGAGATCGGGCCCACCGTCCAGGTTTCGAGCGACTGGCGCAGGCCATCGACGCGGTACTGCGTGCGACCGATGGAGCCCGACACCGTGAGCTTGGGGTAGCGCTCGGCCTCGGCCGAGCCCACGTCGGCGCTGGCCGAGGCCACGCCGAGTTCGGCCGAGTACACATCGGGCCGCTGCGAGATCGCCTCGGCCGGCACGCTGGCGATGCTGCCCACGACCGGCAGCGCGCGCTGCGCGGGCGAGGCGGCGAGCTTCTGTTCGAGCGTGGTTTCGTCGATGCCGCTGAGCGCCACCAGCGCCTTGCGCTGCACCGCGCACTGGGCACGCTGCTGCGTGAGCCGGCCCGAGGCGTCGGAGGCGCTGGCGCGTGCCAGCGCGGCATCGGCCGGCGCGGTGAAGCCGGCCTTCGCGGAGAGGTCGTTGAGCCGCGCGGTTTCCGAGCGCGAACGCGCGTCCGCTTCGGACACGCGCAGTTGCTGCTGGCAGGCGCGCTCTGAAAAATAGGCGTTGGCCGTTTCGGCTGCCACCGCCACGCGGGCGTCGTGCCACTTGGCGTTGGCGCTGTTCTGCTTGGCTTCGGCGGAGTCGCGGTCGGCGCGCAGGCGGCCGAACAGATCGACTTCCCACTTCGACTGCAGGCCGGCCTGAAGCGTGGTGATTGGCGTGCTGGCCGAGAGGCTGCTGCTCGAACTGCTGCTGGAAGAAAAGCCCGAGGTGCCGCGGCTGGCCGATGCCGTGCCGTCCAGGCTCGGCAGCAGCGCGGCGCCGGCCTGCACGCGCGTGGAGCGCGCTTCGGCCACGCGCGCCGCGGCGCTGGCGACGTTGGGGCTCGCAGCCTCGGCGGCGGCGATCAGCTCGACCAGCAGCGGATCGTCGAGCTGGCGCCACCAGTCGGCCAGCGACGCGAGCGAGCCGCCATGCGGCAGGGGAGCGTGCCATTGCGCGGGGACGGGCGCTTCCACCTGTGTCGGCGGGCGCGTCAACGAGCAACCTGCCAGGCCGATGCCCAGGCAGAGAGTGACGATCAATTTCAGTCGGAGTCTTCTCATCATTTCTTCAGCTTTCTCTCGGCGCGGCGGCGGGCCGCTTCGGCTTCCACCAGCGCCAGCGCATAGCCCGTGAGGCGGTCGGCCCAGGTGTCGATGGCGCGCGGCGTGCGCAGCAGCGAAGGGCGGATGGCCTCGATGAAATCCTGGCTCACGTAGAGCTGCATCGACAGTCCGGTGATCGCGAAGGTCAGGCGGTGGATGTCGTCGTCGGCCCGTTCCACCTTCAGGTGGCGGCACAGCAGGTCGGCAATGGCGCGGTGTGGGCCCTTGATGTCGCGCTCCAGCTCCTCGGCCCAGCGGCTGGTGGGCTCCAGCATCTCGCGCATGTGCAGCTGGATGCATTGCCGCACGATCTCGCCCTGCTTGAGCGGGTCGATCATGGACACCATGCACAGGCGCAGCGTGGTTTCGAGCGACTGGCCGGGCGCGTTGCAGGCGACGATCAGGTCGCTGGAGTCGCCGCCCATCGGCTCGCAGAAGGTGGCCGTGTACAGCCCTTCCTTGTCACCGAAGTAGTAGCTGATGGCCGAGATGTTGACTTCGGCCTCGCGGGCAATCTCGCGCGTGGAGGTCTTGGAAAACCCCTTTTGCGCGAACAGCCGCAGTGCGGTGTGGAGCAGCCGGTGGCGTGCCTCGGCGCCATCGCTGCGCGGTGCGCGGCGCGCGGCCTGGGTAATCGGGTCTCTCGCGTTCATGCCCGGCATTACACCACGCATGAAATCAAACGATTGATTTACTTAAGGCTTGCTGAAGGGTTTTGTCCGCGCGCCGGATCCTGAGCATTTCCTGAAGGCATTTGATGCCCGATTTGTTGCGGTTTGATGCGCGCTACGATTCGCGCCATGCCCGCCGCTCCCACCGCACCGCCCACATTGCCCCTCGATGCCGAAGGGATCCTCGCGCTGGCCGCGCGCTCGATGTTTCATTTGTTTTCAAGCATCAGCCAGGGCATGTTCCTGGTGGACAGCAGCGGGCGCATCGTGTGGGTGAATGAAGGCTACCGGCGCTTCCTGCCGGCGCTGGGCTTTTCTTCCATCGACCAGTTCATGGGGCACATGGTGGAAGACGTGATTCCCAACACGCAGATGCGGCGCGTGCTCGAGACCGGCGAGCCGATATTGATCGACCTGCTCACCAACAAGGCCGGCACCTTCGTGGTCAGCCGCATCCCGTTGCGCGAAGAACGCGGGGGCGGCGAAGGAGGAATGGGAGACGTGATCGGTGCCATCGGCATCGTGCTGTTCGACCAGCCCGAGACCACGCTGCAGCCGCTCATCAGCAAGTTCGCGCTGCTGCAGCGCGACCTCGACGATGCGCGGCGCGAGCTTGCGAGCCAGCGCAACAACCCGCTGTACCAGCACGCGCCCGACGGCCAGCGCCGTTCCAAGTACACCTTTGCGAGCTTCATCGGCAGCAGCCCGGCGGCGGTGGAAGTGAAGCGGCACGCGCGCCGCGCGGCGCAATCGGCCAGTCCGGTTCTACTGCTGGGCGAAACCGGCACCGGCAAGGAACTGCTGGCGCACGCGATTCATGCCTCGTCCGCGCGCGCGAAGGGGCAGTTTGTCAGCGTCAACATCGCGGCTGTGCCCGACACGCTGCTCGAAGCCGAGTTCTTCGGCTTCGCGCCCGGCGCCTTCACCGGCGCTGACCGCAAGGGCCGCGAAGGCAAATTCAAGCTGGCCGACGGCGGCAGCCTTTTCCTCGACGAGATCGGCGACATGCCGCTCGGCCTGCAGGCCAAGCTGCTGCGCGCGCTGCAGGAAGGCGAGATCGAGCCGCTGGGCTCCAACAAGCTCGTGCCCTTCGATGCGCGCGTGATCGCCGCCACCTCGCGCGACCTGCCCGAGCTGGTGCGGCGCGGGCAGTTTCGCGAAGACTTGTACTACCGCCTCAATGTGCTTCCGCTGCGCGTGCCGCCATTGCGCGAGCGGCGCGCGGATATTCCCGCGCTGGTCGAAGCGCTGGGCGAAGACATGGCGCTGCGCAGCGGCGAGGCACCGCCCGAACTCACGCCCGACGCGCTCGCGCTGCTCGCGGGCCAGCATTGGCGCGGCAACATCCGGGAGCTGCGCAACGTGCTGGAGCAGGTGACCATGCGCAGTGACTCGCAGCGTATCGACGCCGTTCAGCTCGAACGCATCCTGCGAGAAGCGGGGCTCGACCAGATTGCGCCGCCTGACGCCATGCAGCTGTCGGGCGACGAAGAGGGAGCGCTGCTGCGGCCGCTGGCCCAGCAGATTGCGGAGCTGGAGCACAAGGCCATTGCCGCCGCGCTCGCGAGCACGGGCGGCAACAAGCTCGCCACCTCGCGGCTGCTCGGCATTTCGCGCGCGACGCTGTACGAGCGCATGACGAATCCGGTTCGCTGAAGAGGAAGCGCCCGGGCCTGCGGAGGGCGGCCGCGTTCAGCAACAAAGCTGCAACACGGTGAAATTTGTGCGCAAAGCGGCTTGCGGAAGCTGCGGGTTTTAACCTGCAAGAAACCCCGCATGAAAACCTTCGGCGCCCACCCCGAATCGCAACACCACGGCCACAGCCTGGCAGAAGACCTTCCGCGCATGGAGGCGCAACTCCTGGAGCGTCGCCGAGCTTTGCTCTGGCTTTCTTCCTCGGCGCTGCTGGCCAGTTGCGGCGGGGGCGGCGGCAGCGATTCGAGCGGCGCCAGTGCGCTGACCGCTGCCGCCGTAAGCGCTGCGGCGTCGTCGGGCACCACGGCCGCCAGCACGAATACGACCTCCAGCACGTCGACCAGCACCACTACGAGCTCCAGCAGCAGTGCCTGCCCCGCGTTGCCCGCTGAGACCTCCGGCCCCTATCCCGCGGACGGCACCAACACCGCCTCCGGCTCGACCTCCGACGTGCTCACCGCCAGCGGCATCGTGCGAAGCGACATCCGCAGCAGCTTCATCAGTTCGAGCACCGTGGCGCAGGGCGTGGCCCTGACGATCACGCTGACGCTGCAGAACACCAACGCCAGCTGCGCCGGGCTGGCGGGCTATGCGATCTACCTGTGGCACTGCGACCGCAGCGGCAACTATTCGTTGTACACGGCGTCGGCCGAAAGCTACCTGCGCGGCGTGCAGGTCACCGACAGCGCGGGGCAGGTGAGCTTCACGACCATCTTCCCGGCCTGCTACTCGGGCCGCTGGCCGCACATGCATTTCGAGGTGTTCACCAGCCTGTCGGCCGCTACCACCGGTAAGAACTCCGTGCTCACCTCGCAGCTGGCCATGCCCAGCGACGTCTGCAATGCGATCTACCCGAACGTCACCGGCTACAGCGCGAGCGTGGCCAACCTGGCGGCGGTGTCGCTGTCCACCGACAACGTCTTCGGCGACAACACGGCCGCGCAGATTGCGGCGATGACGCCCACGATGTCGGGCAGCGCCAGCGCTGGCTACACCGCGCGTGCCGTCATCGGCCTCGCGGTGTAGGCGATCCGGGTGGTCCGAGAATGGGGGCATTGCATCACCCCCATTTCGTATCACCCATGAGCGTGCAAGCACTCAGATCGTCTTTCGGATCCAACTGTCACTGGTGCGGCCTGCCGATGGATTTCGAAGAGCCGCGCGACAAGCCCGATTCGGCGACCATCGAGCATCTTTTCGACGCAACCCTGGGCGGCGTTCGAAAACCAAAGTACCGGCGGCTCGCGCATGCCATCTGCAATCACACGCGCAACGAATTCAGGCTGCAGGCGCAGCGCCAGTTCGAGCAGTGGATCGCGCAGCGCCAAACCTCTGGCAAACCCTGACTGTAAAAAATACACTTGTCCGAAATTCAGGCAATACAAGTGTTTTGAATTCAGGCGAAAGGCACATCTTCCGAGTGAAGAAGCCTTTGTTATCAACGAGTTGGCGCGTGGCACGAACTGTGCAATATTCAGTCACCAATATCAGGAGACATGAATATGAATCGTCGCCACCTAGTCGCGCTGGCTGCGCTCGCCACGTGTGCCGCTGCCGCCCCTGCATGGGCCCAATCCAACGAAATCCGCATTGCCCACATCTACAGCAAGACGGGCGCGCTGGAGGCCTACGGCAAGCAGACCCAGACCGGTTTCATGATGGGCCTGGACTACGCCACCGGCGGCACGATGATGGTCAACGGCAAGAAGATCGTGGTCATCGAGAAGGACGACCAGGGCAAGCCCGACCTCGGCAAGTCGCTGCTGGCGGCGGCCTATTCCGACGACAAGGCCGCGCTGGCCGTGGGCCCGACCGCTTCGGGCGTGGCGCTGGCGATGCTGCCAGTGGCCGAGGAATACAAGAAGATCCTGCTGGTCGAGCCCGCGGTGGCCGACTCGATCACCGGCGACAAGTGGAACAAGTACATCTTCCGCACCGGCCGCAATTCGAGCCAGGACGCGATCTCCAACGCTGTGGCCGTCGACAAGGCCGGCGTTACCGTCGCCACGCTGGCGCAGGACAACGCATTTGGCCGCGACGGCGTGAAGGCCTTCGGCGCCGCGCTCAAGAAAGCCAAGCTGGTTCATGAAGAGTACCTGCCGCCCACCACCACCGACTTCACGGCCGGCGCGCAACGCCTGATCGACAAGCTGAAGGACCAGCCGGGCCGCAAGATCATCTGGATCGTGTGGGCCGGCGCGGGCAACCCGTTCAAGATCGTCGACCTCGACCTGAAGCGCTACGGCATCGAGATCGCCACCGGCGGCAACATCCTGCCGGCCATGGCGGCCTACAAGTCGCTGCCGGGCATGGAAGGCGCGGCGTACTACTACTTCGGCATTCCGAAGAACCCGGTGAACGAGGCCATGGTGTCGGCGCACTACAAGCAGTTCAAGACGCCGCCGGACTTCTTCACCGCCGGCGGCTTCTCGGCCGCGATGGCGGTGGTGACGGCGCTGAAGAAGACCAACGGCGACACCAACACCAACAAGCTCATCAGCACCATGGAAGGCATGAGCTTCGACACGCCCAAGGGCAAGATGACCTTCCGCAAGGAAGACCATCAGGCGATGCAGTCGATGTACCACTTCAAGATCAAGGTCGACCCGGCGTTCGCCTGGGGCGTGCCGGAGCTGGTGCACGAGATCAAGCCTGAGGAAATGGACATCCCGATCAAGAACAAGCGCTGAACACGACAGCGCCGATCACCCCCTGACCCGCGCGGCGCTCGAGGAAGCGCTGCTCCCCTTTCGCCCCGGATGGCCGCCGGGCGAAGCGCCAGCCTGCGTCCGCGCAGCCTGTCGCGACCTACGGCCGATTCGTCAGTCTGCAAGCAAGCGTTCGATACCCACAACACAAGGAGACAGCGATGCCAGCGATGAAATGGAACTGGAAGGGACTTGCCGCGGCTGCGGCAATGGCGGTGGCGGCGCATGCCGCGACGGCGGCGGTGCCGCTGCCGGCGCTCGGCGCCAACCCGGCGGAGGTGAGCGTGTCGGGCCTGTCGGCCGGCGGCTTCATGGCAGTGCAACTGCACGTGGCGTACTCGGCCACATTCAAGCGCGGCGCCGGCGTGGTGGCGGGCGGACCGTTCTATTGCGCCGAAGGCTCGGTGGTCAACGCCACCGGGCGCTGCATGACGCACAGCACCAGCATCCCGGTGTCGACGCTCGTGAGCACCACCAACAGCTGGGCGGCCAGCGGGGCGGTCGACCCGGTGTCGAACATGAGCGGCTCTAAGGTGTACCTGTTCTCGGGCACGTCCGACAACACCGTCAAGCAGGCGGTAATGGACGACCTGAAGACCTACTACCAGAGCTTCTTGCCCGCGGCCAACACGGTCTACAAGAACAACATCGGTGCGGGCCACGCGATGGTCACCGACGACTACGGCAGCGCCTGCAGCACCACTGCGGCGCCCTACATCAACAACTGCGGCTTCGATCTTGCGGGCGAGATCCTCACGCAGCTCTACGGGCCGCTGAACCCGCGCAACAACGGCACGCTGGGCGGCACCTTCACCGAGTTCAACCAGTCGGAGTTCATTTCCGGCCACGGCATGGCCACCACCGGCTGGATCTACGTGCCGCAGGCCTGCACCACCACCTCGTGCCGCGTGCACCTGGTGCTGCACGGCTGCAAGCAGAACTACACCGACGTGAGCGACCAGTACGTGCGCAAGACCGGCTACAACCGTTGGGCCGACACCAACAACATCGTGCTGATCTACCCGCAGACCAGCACGGCAGCCACCAACAGCTGCTGGGACTGGTGGGGCTACGACAGTGCCAACTACGCGAAGAAGTCGGGCCCGCAGATGGCGGCGATGAAGGCCATGATCGACCGCGTCACCGGTTCGGCGGGCGGTGGCGGCCTGCCCGCGCCCACCGGCGTGGGCACATCGGGCGCGACCAGCAGCAGCATGGTGATCGGCTGGGCCGGCGTGACGGGTGCCAGCGGCTACAACGTGTACCGCGGCGGCAGCAAGGTCAACGCCGCGCCCGTCGCCGCCACCAGCTACACCGACACCGGCCTGGCCGCGTCCACCACCTACAGCTGGACCGTGGCCGCGCTGGACGCCAGCAACGTGGAGGGTGCGATGTCGACCGCGGCCACGGGCGCGACCACCGCGGGCTCTGGCGGCGGCGGAACGTGCTACACCGCGAGCAACTATTCGCACACCGTCGCCGGGCGTGCCTATGCACTGTGGGGCCTGACCTATGCCTACGGCTCGGGACAGTCGATGGGCCTGTGGAACATCTACGTCACGACCACGCTGAAGCAGACGGGCCCCAACTACTACGTGATCGGCACCTGTTGAGGCAGGCTGCTCTTCGTTTCTCTTTTCGATTCGCAATGACCAACAACGATGCTTGAGACCCGAGATCTGACCATCCGCTTCGGTGGGCACGTAGCCGTCAACAGTGTGAGCTGCGCTTTTGCGCCGGGCACGCTGACGGCCATCGTCGGCCCCAACGGCGCGGGCAAGACCACTTACTTCAACCTGATCTCGGGCCAGCTCAAGGCGAGCGCGGGCACGGTGTCGCTCGACGGGAAGTTGCTGTCGGGCCTGTCCCCCTCCGCGCGCACGCATGCGGGGCTGGGGCGGGCCTTCCAGCTGACCAACCTGTTCCCGAACCTCACGGTGCTGGAGAACGTGCGCCTCGCGGTGCAGGCCACGCGCGAGGGCGCGCACCGGCGCGGGCTCAACCTGTGGAGCATCTGGAGCGACCATAAGGCGCTGACGGAGCGCGCCGACCAGATCCTGGCCGACGTGGCGCTGAAATCGCGCGAGTACGCGACGGTGGCGAGCCTGCCGCACGGCGACCAGCGCAAGCTAGAAGTGGCGTTGCTGATGGCGCTGGAGCCCAAGGTCTTCATGTTCGACGAACCCACGGCTGGCATGAATGCGGCCGAGGCGCCCGTCATCCTCGACCTGATCCGCAAGCTCAAGCAGGACAAGAGCAAGACCATCCTGCTGGTCGAGCACAAGATGGACGTGGTGCGCGAGCTTGCCGACCGCATCATCGTGCTGCACAACGGCACGCTGGTGGCCGACGGCGAACCAGCGGAGGTGATTGCCTCGCCGGTGGTGCAAGAGGCCTACCTGGGCGTCGCGAAGGAGGCCGCATGAGCACCCAGAATCTTTTGACGCTCGAAGGCGTGCACACGCACATCGGGGCGTATCACATCCTGCATGGCGTGGACCTCGCCGTGCCCAAGGGCCAGCTCACGATGCTGCTGGGCCGCAACGGCGCGGGCAAGACGACCACGCTGCGAACCATCATGGGCCTGTGGCATGCGTCGCAGGGCAGGGTGCGCTTCGGCGACAAGGAAATCACCGCGCAGCACACGCCGCAGATCGCCGGCCTGGGCATTGCCTACGTGCCCGAGAACATGGGCATCTTCTCCGACCTCACGGTGAAGGAGAACATGCTGCTCGCCGCGCGCGGTGCGAAGAATGCAGCGCAGATCGACGACACGCGCCTGAAGTGGATCTTCAAGCTCTTCCCCGCGGTCGAGAAGTTCTGGAACCACCCGGCGGGCAAGCTCTCGGGTGGGCAGAAACAGATGCTGGCCGTGTCGCGCGCCATCGTGGAGCCGCGCGAGCTGCTCATCATCGACGAGCCCAGCAAGGGCCTTGCGCCCGTGATGATCAACAACATGATCGACGCCTTCGCCGAGCTCAAGCGCAGCGGCGTGACCATCCTGCTGGTGGAGCAGAACATCAACTTCGCCCAACGCCTGGGCGACAACGTCGCGGTGATGGACAACGGCCGCGTGGTGCACAGCGGCTCCATGGCGGCGTTCTCGGCGGACGCGCAATTGCAGCAATCGCTGCTCGGACTGGCTTTATGAAGAAACTCGACTTCGACTGGAGGCCGCTGCTGCTGGCCCCGATTCTTGCGCTCGTCGCGCTGCCGCTCACCGGTTCGTTCTCGACCTGGCTCACGCTCACGGTCGCGGGGCTGGCGATGGGCATGATCATCTTCATCATCGCCTCGGGCCTCACGCTCGTATTCGGGCTGATGGACGTGCTGAACTTCGGCCACGGCGTGTTCATCGCTCTCGGCGCCTTCGTGGCGAGCAGCGTGCTCGGGCTGATGGGCGACTGGACCGGTTCGGGCGAACTGTGGCGCAACCTCGTGGCGGTGTTCCCGGCGATGCTGGTTGCGATGGCAGTCGCCGGGGCGGTGGGCCTGGCCTTCGAGCGCTTCATCGTGCGGCCCGTGTACGGCCAACACCTGAAGCAGATCCTCATCACGATGGGCGGCATGATCATTGGCGAAGAGCTCATCAAGGTGATCTGGGGGCCGGCGCAGATTCCGCTGCCTTTGCCTGAGGCGCTGCGCGGCTCGCTGCTGATCGGCGATGCGGCCATCAGCAAGTACCGGCTGCTCGCGGTGGCTGTGGGCGTGGTCGTGTTCGGTGTGCTGGCATGGACGCTGGGCCGCACCAAGATCGGCCTGCTCATTCGCGCCGGCGTGCAAGACCGCGAGATGGTCGAGTCGCTCGGCTATCGCATCGGCCGGCTGTTCGTCGGTGTGTTCGTGGTGGGCAGCGCACTGGCTGGCCTGGGAGGCGTGATGTGGGGGCTGTTCCAGCAAAACCTGGTGCCGCAGATGGGCGCGCAGGTCAACGTGCTGATCTTCATCGTGATCATCATCGGCGGGCTGGGCTCGACGGGCGGGGCGCTCATCGGCGCGCTGCTGGTGGGGCTGATGACCAACTACATCGGCTTCCTGCTGCCCACGCTTACGCAGTTCGCGAGCATCTTCCTGATGGTGGCCGTGCTGCTGTGGCGACCGCAGGGCGTGTACCCCGTGGCGAATCGTTGAGGAAGAAGACGACATGTTCCTGAAACGACTTCTCTCCAACGACATGCCGAAGAGCCGCCTGCTGGCGCTGCTGCTGGTGGCGCTGTTCATCGCCCTGGCGTTCGCGCCGTTCATCTTCCCGGGCGTGAAGGCGCTGAGCGTCGCGGCCAAGATCCTGGTGTTCGTGGTGCTGGTGGCCAGCTTCGACCTGCTGCTGGGCTACACCGGCATCGTGAGCTTTGCGCACACCATGTTCTTCGGCATCGGGGCCTACGGCATCGCGATTTCGGCAACGCGGCTCGGGCCCAGCTGGGGCGCGGTGCTGGTGGGGCTGGGCGCGTCTCTGGCGATTTCGCTGGTGCTCTCGTTCGCCATCGGCTTGTTCTCGCTGCGGGTGCGCGCGATTTTCTTCGCGATGATCACGCTGGCCGTGGCCTCGGCCTTTCAGACGCTGGCCTCGCAGCTGTCGGATTTCACCGGCGGCGAAGACGGCCTGACTTTCAAGCTGCCCGAGCTGATCTCGCCGAGCTTCGAGTTCTCGGAAGAGCCGTTTCTCGGCGTCTCGCTCGATGGGCGGCTGCTGTGCTACTACCTGCTGTTCGTGGCCGCGGTGGTGCTGGTGCTGGCGCTGCTGCGCATCGTGAACTCGCCCTTCGGCCGTGTGCTGCAGGCCATTCGCGAGAACGAGTTTCGCGCTGAAGCCATCGGCTATCGCGTGGTGGTGTACCGCACCACGGCCGCCGTGCTGTCGGCGCTGTTCGCCACGCTGGCCGGCGCGATGCTTGCGATCTGGCTGCGCTACAACGGGCCGGATACCTCGCTGAGCTTCGAGATCATGATCGACGTGCTGCTGATCGTGGTGATCGGCGGCATGGGCACGATCTATGGCGCGGCGATTGGCGCGGTGCTGTTCGTGGTGGCGCAGAGCTACCTGCAAGACCTGCTGCGCCTGGGCAGCGAGGCTGCGAGCGGGCTGCCGTGGCTGGCCGCGCTGCTGTCGCCTGACCGCTGGTTGTTGTGGCTGGGCGTGCTGTTCGTGCTGTCGGTCTACTACTTTCCGACCGGCATCGTGGGCAAGCTGCGGGCGAGGGCGGCGCGATGAGCGACAACAACATTCCGCTCTCCCGCTACGCCCAGCTCGCGGGCCGCGAAGTCCATTGGCTCGAATGGGGTGCACCCGAGGCGCCGGTGGTCATTGCCTGGCATGGCCTGGCGCGTACCTGCCGCGACATGGACGAACTGGCGCAGCACTTCGCGTCACGCGGCTTCCGCGTGATCTGCCCCGACACCATCGGCCGCGGCCTGAGCCAATGGAGCCCGCTGCCCGACGAGGAATACAAGCTGGCGTTCTACGCGCGCATCGCCAATGCGCTGTGCGACGAGCTGCGCCTGGGGCGCGTGCACTGGGTCGGCACCTCGATGGGCGGCGCCATCGGCACAGTCTGCGCGTCGGGCCTGTTCGAGCCGCGCATGAAGGCGCGCATCGCGAGCCTGGTGCTGAACGACAACGCGCCCGAACTGGCCCAGCCCGCCATCGAGCGCATCCGCGCCTATGCGGGCCAGCCGCCCGCGTTCGACACGGTGGCCGAGCTGGAGGCTTTCTTCCGCACCGTCTACAAGCCCTACGGCTGGCTCAGCGATGCGCAATGGCGCCGCCTGACCGAGAGCTCCACGCGCCGCCTGCCCGACGGCCGCGTCACGCCGCACTACGACCCGGCCATGGTCCGCCAGTTCAGCGCGCACGACAACGACTACCTGATCTGGCCGCACTACGACGCTATCGAAGCTCCGGTGCTGTGCCTGCGCGGCGCCGAGTCCGACCTGGTGCTGCCCGGCGTGATCGAGGAGATGGAGCGCCGGGGCCCCGGCGCGGCCGGCAGGCTGCAGGTCATTGAAGTGCCTGCCTGCGGTCACGCGCCCGCGCTGAACGTGCCCGGACAACTGGAGCCGATCGAAGGGTTTATTCGGGCGGCCGGTCGTTGAAGGAGCGGCGGCGTGACAATCGCCGCCGATTCCAACCACAACAAGGCCTCGAACACCATGACGCTCTCTCTGTACGACCTGTCAGTGCCCGTCTTTACCCGCGGACTCGGCCAACTCACCCACCTGCTCGACAAGAGCCTTGCGCATGCCAAGGCCAACGGCATCGACCCGGCCACGCTGGTCGAGGCGCGCCTGGCGCCCGACATGCTCACGTTGGCCGGCCAGATCCAGCGCGCGAGCGATGCTTGCAAGCTGGGCACGGCCCGCATCGCGGGCATCACCGCGCCGAGCTTTCCCGACGAAGAAAAGACCTGGGACGACCTGCTGGCGCGCATCGTGAAGACGCAGGACTTCCTGAATAGCGTCGAGCGCGCGCAGATCGACGGCCAGGAAGAGCGCCCCGTGACCATCAAGGCGCGCGAAGGCGAAGCACATTTCACCGCTCAGCGCTACCTGCTGCAGTTCGCGCTGCCCAACTTCTTCTTCCACGTGACCACGGCCTACGACGTGCTGCGCCACAAGGGCATGCCCATCGGCAAGATGGACTATCTGGGCAAGTTCTGAGGCGTTGAGGGCCGGCGGCCTTCACACCGCCGGGACAAACTTCAAATTGCCGTGACACATGCGCACGCACGGCGTGCGCCGCAAACAATCGCGCCAGACCGCTGTCGGTCTGACACACGAACGAGGTTTGCGATCATGAAGATGTTGTCCAGAAGGGCGTTCTCGGGGCTCGCCATGGGGTCCTCTGCGCTTGTTGCGGCAGCGGGCGGCGGATGGCCGGTGCGCAGTGCGCTGGCTGCGTCGCCGGGCCTGCGGGACTACGGCAAGGCCCCCGAGTTCGCAGGCATCGACAAGTGGCTCAACTCGCAGCCGCTCACGATGCAGGGGCTGGCCGGCAAGGTGGTGCTGGTCGACTTCTGGACCTACTCCTGCATCAACTGCATTCGCACGCTGCCGCACGTGGTGCGCTGGTACGAGAAGTACAAGGACCGGGGCTTCGTGGTGGTCGGCGTGCATTCGCCCGAGTTCGCCTACGAGAAGTCGACGCGCAATGTGCAGGACGCGATCGAGCGCTTCAACATCCGCTATCCGGTGGCGCAGGACAACAGCTTCACCACCTGGAAGGCCTACAACAACCAGTACTGGCCGGCGTTCTACCTGGTCGACAGCAAGGGGCAGGTGATGCGGCAGCATTTCGGCGAAGGGGAATACGCCGAGATGGAGGCTGCGATCGAGGTGCTGCTGGCGCGCAGGCCGGCAGCCTGAGCCAAGGCTACGGGGCTAATTCGGCGATTCGACGATGCGTCGTACTGCCGCCTTGCCCGCGGGCGTGAGCACCGGGCCGAGGTCGGCGTAGGGCACTTCGATCTCGACCGCGCAGCCGTTGCCGAAGTCGGGCTGCGCGAAGCGCATGCCCTTGGCTTCCAGAGTCAGGTCGTAATAGGCGTCTTGCCTGTAGTTGAACTCGCAGTTCTCTTCGGCCTTTGACGGATCGATGCCGGCGTGGCGGAACAGGAAGCGGCGCAGTTTCGGCGTCATGGAGCCGCCGCTGGTGGCGATGGGGCCCGGCCCGGGAGCGTTCGGCGACGGCTGGCGAGAGGCGAACCATGTCCACAGGTCGACCTGCTTGCCCGTCTGCAGGTCCCAGGTGCGATAGAACCACGAGATGCCGGCACGGCCCGTGCCGGCCGTCCAGGTGTAGTTGCGGATGCTCAGCCACTGCGAGGTCCAGTAGGACGGATCGGCGGTGTTCTCGTCTTCCGCCGGCACGCCGACCCGTCCGAGGAACTCGCGGCGCTTGTCGAAGTACTCCTTGATCGTGTCTTTGCTGGTGTCGAAGTCGCGGCGCAGCTCGCGGTTGATGGCCGCCAGCGTGGGCTCGGGGCCAGAGAGTTCGATGGTTTCCTGCCCGGCGAAGCGCAGGCGGCGAAAGCTGCGGCCGGCCGCGAATTCCTCTTTCTTCCCGGTCTCGATCTTCGGCGGTGCTTCGAGCAGGCCTGCATAGCCGTCGCTCGCGCAGGCCTTGTCGCCGCCCGTGGCATCGGACAGGTTCAACTGGATGGGCAGCGTCACTGGCGTGCCCTTCACGTTCTTCCAGGTGCCGGTGAGCGTCGCGCCTTTGCCCGGGCCGAGCGCCCACAGGCCGGTCTCGCCGCCTTCGTGCCAGAAGCTGTCCTTCTCGGAGCGGCCCAGCGCGATGGCCTTCCTGTATTGCCTGTAGAAGTAGCTGCCGCTCGGATATTCGGCGTTGAAGCAGGCCACGATGGCCTTGGTGCCGAGCGTGCCTTCCCACACGCCCTTGGGCACTTCGACGGTTCCAGTCGCGCTGGCCAGGAAGGGCGCCAGCAGAAAAAGGCCACCGAGGATGCGAAAGGGTTTCATGGCTTGCGTGCGGAGATCGAATACATGAGCGGAATGCGCGGCATGCCCTCGGGCGGCGCCATGCGGCGCCCACCGATGTCGCGCATGCCTTCGAAGGGCTTCCAGCCGTTGGCGTACGGGTACTCGTCGAGCCGCTCGATGACGAGACCGGCCAGCGACAGCGCGGTCGTCACCTGGCCCACGCCCCATGTGAACTCGAAGCTCGGATGCGGGTTGCTGAAGTTCTCCACGCCGCGCTCGTAGCCCTCGCGCACGAGGCCGTCGCCGGACTCGGCCACGTAGTCGCCCACGCCTTCCTCGGGCACGGGAGCTTCGTTGAAGTAGTCGTAATGGAACTTCCAGGCGGGGTCGAACACGAGTGCGAAAGGATGGAACTCGATGAAGACGAAGCGGCCACCGGGCTTGAGCAGCTGCGCCACGCCGCGCGCCCAGGCGCCGATGTCGGAGAGCCAGCACAGAGTGCCGTACGAGCAGAACACGATGTCGAAGCGCTCGCCGCGCGCCTGTGCATCGCGAAAGTAGTCGTAGACATCCGAGCGCACGAAGCGCACCGCGATGCCCGATTGCTGCGACAGCCGCGTCGCGAAGTCGATGGCCTCGTCGGAGATGTCCACGCCCGTCACTTCGGCACCCAGGCGCGCGATGCTCAGGCTGTCCTGCCCGGCATTGCACTGCAGGTGCAGCACCGACAGGCCCGTCACGTCGCCGAGCAGGCCGGCTTCCTCGGGAAAGAGGGTGGAGCCGCCCTTGCGGAAGAAGGCGGCCTGGTCGCCCTTGTGGCTGTTGTGCGCGACAGTGGCCGCGTTCCACGAGAGCCGGTTGGCTTCGTGCAGGTCCTGCTTCATGGAGTGGTGCTTGTTCTTTGCGTGGGCCAGCCCGCCAGATTGCGTTCGGCGATGCCCGCGAGCGCGGTGATCCATGCCGGGCTGTCGTTGAGGCAGGGGATGTAGCTGAAGGCTTCACCGCCTGAGTGCAGGAAGGCTTCGCGGCCTTCCATGGAGATTTCTTCGAGCGTCTCGAGGCAGTCGGCCGGGAAGCCCGGGCAGACCACGTCCACGCGCTTCACGCCGGAGGCGCCGAGTTCGCGCAGCGTGGGCTCGGTGTAGGGCTCCAGCCACTTGGCGCGGCCGAAGCGCGACTGGAAGGTCACGCGGTACTGGGCTGTGGAAAGGCCGAGCCGAGCGGCTAGCAGGCGCGCGGTTTCGAGGCACTGTGCCTGGTACGGATCGCCCAGCGCGATGTTGCGCGCGGGAATGCCGTGGAAGCTCATCAGCAGCACGTCGCCGCGGCCTTCGGTCTTCCAGTGGCGCTCGATGCCTTGAGCCAGCGCATCGATGTAGGCGGGGTCGTCGTGGTAGTCGTTGACGAAGCGGAACTCCGGCACGCGGCGTTGCTTGCGGCTCCAGTCGTTCACGGCATCGATCACGCTCGCGGTGGTGGTGCCCGAGTACTGCGGATAGGCCTGCAGCACCAGCACGCGCGTGGTGCCTTCGGCCTGCAGCGCGTCGAGCCGGGAGGCGATGGATGGATTGGCATAGCGCATCGCGTCGCGCACCGTCAGGCGGTGGCCGCGCTCGCCGAGCCAGCCGGCCAGCAGCGTGGCCTGCTTCTGTGTCCACACCTTGAGCGGCGAGCCTTCGGGCATCCAGATGCTCGCGTACTTGGCGGCAGATTTTGCCGGCCGCGTGCGCAGGATGATGCCGTGCAGGATCAGCGCCCAGAGCACCTTCGGGATCTCGACCACGCGCGGGTCGCCCAGGAAGCCGGCGAGATAGGGGCGAACGGCGGCGGCGGTGGGGGCGTCGGGCGACCCCAGGTTGCACCAGAGCACAGCGGTGCGCGGGGTACGGGGGGTACTTGGAGAGGCGGTCTCGTGGCTTGGAGGCATGCGATATTCTCGGGCATGACTTCCGCTCCCACGGCCTCCGCAAGCGCCGCGCCTCTCGATCTCAAGCGCATCTCGGCGATCTCTCTCGACCTCGACGACACCCTGTGGCCGATCTGGCCGACCATCGAACGCGCCGAAGCTGTGCTGCATGAATGGCTGTTGCGCGAAGCGCCGAAGACGGCCTCACTGCTCATGACGCCGGGCATTCTGCGCGAACTGCGTGAAGCCACGGCCAAGGAGCGCTCAGACCTCGCGCACGACCTGAGCGCGCTACGACGCGAGTCGATTCGCACCGCGCTCAAGCGAGCGGGAGAAGACCCGGCGCTGGCCGAGCCGGCCTTCGATGCCTTCTTCGCCGAGCGCCAGCGCGTGACGCTGTACGACGACGCGCTGCCCGCGCTGAAGTGGCTCAGCGAACGCTATCCGCTGGTGGCGGTCTCCAACGGCAACGCCGACATCCACAAGACCGGCGTGGGCCGCTGGTTCCGCACCGCCTTCAACGCACGCGCCTTCGGCAGCGGCAAGCCGCACGCGCCGATCTTCCGCGCTGCCGCAGCTTCGGTCGGCCTGCTGCCGAAGGACGTGCTGCACGTGGGCGACGACGCCGAACTCGACGTGGTCGGTGCGCTCAACGCCGGCATGCAGGCCGCGTGGCTGGTGCGCGACGAGCGGCCGTGGGTGCATGGCGCACGGCCGCAGCTGATCGTGCCGAACCTGCACGCGCTGTGCATGGCGCTGGGCGCCTGAGGCACTATTTGAAGACGGGGCGGAAGAAGCTGCGCTCGTAGCTGAGGATGCAGCGGGTTTCTTCCGCGTACTTGAACGCAGCCTGGCACTCCGGGTCTTGCATCGAATCGGCGCGGTACTTTTCGTAGGTGGCCAGGCTGGGAAACGTGAACATTGCCAGCGCAACGTCGTTCGCGCCCTCCGACGGCAAAAAGTAGCCATGGTGTTGGCCGCCGAACTTCTCGACCAGCGGAATCCAGAGCTTGCCGTAGTGCTCGAATTCCTTGAGCTTGTAGGGATCGACGATGTAGCGCAGGTAGCAGGTGACCATGGGTGTCTGTTCCGTGAGGTGGGCTGATGAGGGGTATTGGCGCGGCGTCTGCAGCGATTCGCCGGGCTGACTATAGTTTCCCGTCTGTCTCACCGTCTTGCGGCCTCGCGCCGGGCAGGAACCCCAAAGTGCATTTCTCCAACTGGCTCATCTTCTGCGGCGTCACGCTGCTTGTCGCCTTCACGCCTGGACCGGCGGTGCTGCTCGCGGTCTCGAATTCGATGAGCGTGGGCCCGCGACGCGCAATGATCAGTTCGCTCGGCAATGCAATGGGCCTGTTCATGGTGTCGGCCGCCGCTATGGCCGGGCTGGGCGTGGTGCTCTCCACCTCGGCGCATGCCTTCATGGTGCTGAAGCTGGCCGGCGCGGCCTACCTGATCTACCTGGGCATCAAGCAATGGCGCAGCCAGGGCAGCGTGTTCGCCGACCTGCAGGGCTCGTCGGCAGCGGCCTCGCCGCGTTCGAGCTGGCGCTTGTTCGGGCATGGCCTGACGGTGGCGCTGACCAATCCCAAGGGCATTCTTTTCTTCTCGGCGCTGTTCCCGCAGTTCCTCACGCAGGACGCGCCGCTCGCCATGCAGTTCGCGGTGCTGACGACCACCTTTGCGGCTGCCTCGGTGCTGTCGCATGCGTTCTACGTGCTGCTGGCGCGCCTGCTGCGCAAGCAGCTGTCGGACCCGCGCCGCACGCGGCTGTTCAACAAGCTGTCGGGTGGGGCGTTCGTGTTGCTGGGGCTGAGCCTGCTGCGCTTGCCCAACAAGACGGCCTGATTCTTTTCTTCTTGCTCAGTCGAGCGCGAACTGCTCGCGCAGTGCCGCGCAGAAATCAGCTGTACCGCTGAGCGAGAGGGTGACGGTGTCGAAGCGCGCATCGTCTTCCTGCATCTGCTGCAGGTCGTAGTCCCACATTGCGCCTTCTTCGAGCGCGCCGCGGGCATTGGGGAAGGTGGCTTCGGCCCAGGCGAGCACCTGCGCGATTTCGGCCTGCACCTCGGGCGTCTTGTCGGGCGTGGTGGATGCCATCGCATCGAAGGTGCCGTGGCCTTCGGTATCTTCGCTGTAGTCGAAATCGAGATAGCGCAGTTCGGTCGTCATGAGGTCGCCAATGCTTTCGCGGCTGCCAGTCCGCTGAGTACCGCGCCTTCGAGCGTGGCCGGGTAGGGGCCTTCGATGTAGTCGCCGCAGGCCTGCAGGCCGGGGGCGATGGCCGAAGCGGGTCTCGAAAGTGCGGGCGTGCAGGCGAAGGTGGCGCGCTTCTCGACCACTGTCTGCACGAGCTGCAGGTTTGTCTGGCCCAACTGTGCGGCCGCTTGAGCGACTACCTGTTCTTCCAGCACCTCGCGCGGTGTTTCATTGGCGCTCACGACCATCGCGAGCACGCCTTGCAGGCCGGTGAGCTGGCCGCGGTCGAACGCGAATTGCGCCGGTGCCGTGGCCGGGTTGCTGCGCAGCGCGAGCATCGGTTCTGCAAGTGGTGAGGCGCCGCGCACGTAGATGGTGGCGATGGCTTCGAAGCGCAGGGCTTCAGTGGTGTCGCACCAGGCATCCGCTTGCAGGCCAGACGCACGGACGAGCCGGGCGGCGTCCCACGGCGCGCAGGCCAGCACGACCTGGTCGAAGACTTCATCATCGACGAGCCATTGCCCGGCCTCAGGCGTGACGGCGCGCACGCGGGTGCCGATGCGTGTCACGGCACCATGCTGCGCCAGCCATCGGATCGCCGCGTCGGGAAGCAGCGCGCCCAGGTCGGCACGCGGCAGCAGAAGGTCGGCGCCGCCGCTGCCGCTGAAGAGGGCGTCTTTGAGCACGCGCAGGAAAACTTCACCGCTCGACTGCGCAACGGGCGTGTTGAGGGCCGAGACGCACAGCGGCTCAATCAGCTCCTGCATCACGCGGGGCGTGAGGCCGGTGCACAGGTTTGCGACGGTGGTGCTGGCGGCGCAGCGAAAACCCGAGAGCCGCCAACCGATTGCCGTGCGCAGCAGCGAAGACTTGTCACGCCACGTCCAGCCGCGCGCTGTGAAGATTCCGGCCAGCAGGTCAAGCGGCGCGGGCAGCCGCGGCAGCTTGAGCCCGCCGCCATCGGCGAAGCGCAGCGAGAGCGGCATGCGCAACAGCGCGCTGTCGACATCGACGCCAACGTCGCGCATGAGCTTCAGCGTAGCGGTGTACGCGCCGATCAGGATGTGCTGCCCGTTGTCGAGCGCCAGCCCGTGCATGTTGTCGACCCGCCGCGCGCGGCCGCCCGGCATGTGCGCCGCTTCGAACAGCGTGACGGCATGGCCGAGGCGCGTGGCCTCGACTGCGCAGGCGAGGCCGGCCCAGCCGGCGCCGATGACCGCAATTCTTTTCATTGAAAGTCGCGCGGGAGCAGGATGCGGTCGCTGTAGGGGTCCAGGTCGTTGTCCGGCTTCTCGCAACGGACGAAACACCCATGCGTGAGCAACTCGATGCGCTCGGCCCTTGTCAGCCCGTCTTCGCGCATTCGCAGGCCGCTGTCATTCAAGTCGTATTTGCCGTCTGCGTTGAATAGCAGCTTGTCGCCCAAGATGTAGTCGCGCCTGAACTGCGTGGCCCATTGCGAGTTGGAGCCCCATCCGTCCGCCAGATCCTCCCTGGGGCGGTATTTGCGCCGGTGAGCCCAATAGAGGGTCGACGACGTCGCGATTTCAGGTTGTAGTGCGCCAGACACGCAGGACACGGCGACACCTGCTCGCGAGAACATCATGGGACCGAGCATCAGTGCGGGCCAATCCACCCGTTCGAGATCGATGTAATCCTGGCGGGGGCTGGTTCCGTCTGCTTCGACGACTTCGACGATTTCATGAAAGAAGGGCGAGTAGGCCGGCTCGTCGACCACGCGAAAGCCCAGGCCAGTCATGAACGCGAGGTACTCCGGCATGGTCAAGGCCGGGCCTTCCCAGATGTCGTGTGTTCCCCGTTGAAATGCCATCAACAAGATCTGGTTGATGCGCGAAAGCGCATAGAGGCGCCATGAGTCATCGATTTCAATGGGCTCTGGCGACGTTTGCTGCTCGAACGCGGTCAACCATTCGCGCTCGCCTGCTATCCATGGACTGAGCAGCTCATGGAAAAGGTCAGCTTGGGGGTCTATGCTGAGGATCGCCCTGAACAGACCGACATGCGAAAGCTGGGAAGCATCCATGGAAACCGAAGCTAGATGCGCCCGAGCGCCTGGACCTTCCACGCCAGCCAGAACTTGCGCACCGGCGTCAGGCTCACCCGCTGGTTCAGCACCTGGAAGTTGTCGCGCTCGATCTCGCGCAGCAGCGTGCGATAGATGCTGGCCATCATCAGGCCCGGCTTCTGCGTGCGGCGGTCGGCGAGCGGGAGCAGGGCGAGCGCTTCGTCATACGCCACGTGGGCGCGCGCGGCCTGGAACTTCATCAGCGTGACGAAGCGCTCGGAGTGCACGCGGTTCAGGATCTCGTGCGCCTTCACGTCGAACTTCTGCAGTTCGTTCACCGGCAGGTAGATGCGCCCGCGCAGGGCGTCTTCGCCGACGTCGCGCAGGATGTTGGTGAGCTGCAGTGCCAGGCCCAGCTTGTGGGCGTAGGTGGTGGTTTTCGGATCGGTCTGGCCGAAGATGCGCGCCGCGACTTCGCCGACCACGCCGGCCACCAGGTGGCAGTAGCGTGCGAGGCCGGGAAAGTCGAGGTAGCGGGTCTGGTCCAGGTCCATCTGGCAGCCGTCGATCACTTCGTTGAGCTGGCGCGCCTCGATGCCGTAGGCCGCGGTGTGCGGCATCAGCGCCTGCATGACCGGATGGCGCGGCGTGCCCGCGAAAGACTGGGCTACCTCGGTGCGCCACCAGGCGAGCTTGGTGGCGGCCACGCCGGGGTCGGTGACCTCGTCGACCACGTCGTCGACCTCGCGGCAGAAGGCATAGAAGGCCGTGATCGCGGCGCGGCGCGGCTTGGGAAGGAACAGGAAGGCGTAATAGAAACTGCTGCCCGAGGCGGCGGCCTTGTCTTGCACGTATTGCTCGGGATTCATCGGGGAGGCGCTGCTTTCATGGGCCGCCATTGTCTCCGCATCCGCATGGCCTTCCAGAGCAGCACGGGCGCGTCGGTCTTGCCGATGGTGGGGCGCTGCGAGAAGGTGTCGAAGCCCAGGTCCTCGATCTTGTCGAGGATGCGCAGGCCGCCCTGCACGACGAGGCGCAGCTCCCAGCCGGCGCGGCCGGGCAGGCGGTGCACGAGAGGGGCACCTTCGTGCATGAGTTCGCGGGCCCAGTGCGACACCACTGCTATCAGATTGATAGCTTCCTGCGGCGGCGGGGCGTTCGAGAGCGGCGCAAAGACCTTGAAGTTTTCGCGCGTCATCTTGCGGCGGGCACAGTCGGTCAGCGGAAAGTAGAAGCGGTCGCGCGGCAGGTCGACGCTCGGGTCCTGCCAGAAGTTGATGAGCTGCAGCGCGCTGCAGATGGCGTCGCTCTGCGCCAGCGCCTCGGAGTCGTGCACGCCGTAGAGATGCAGCAACAGGCGGCCGACGGGGTTGGCGGAGCGGCGGCAGTAGTCGAGCAGTTCGGCGCGGTCGGCGTAGGTGCCGCGGTCGCGGGTCTTCTCGATGTCCTGCATGAAGGCGCTCAGCAGGTTGGCGAGCAGGTCTTCGGGCAGGCCGTATTGGGCAATGCTGTGGGCCAGCGGGCCGAATACGTGCGGCCAGCGCGACGACGGGAGCACTTCGCCCCGCGCGGCGGCGGCGAGTTCTTCACGGTAGGCGTGCAGCTCGGCCAGGCGCTCGCCGGGCGAGGCGGTGCCTTCGTCGGCAATGTCGTCGGCGGTGCGCGCGAAGTGGTAAATAGCCGCGATCGGCGGTCGCAGGTGTGGCGGGCACAGCCACGAGGCGACGGGGAAGTTTTCGTAGTGCGCAGGCGGCGCAGCGAGGTGGGGAGTGGCGGACACGCCACGATTGTCAGCGACGATGCAAAGCCCCGGCACTATGCTCGCAGCGTCGCCACTTTGAACTTCTGCTTCATGAAAGCATCCGCTTCGGCTTCCGGGCCCCAGGTTTCAGCGTACGGCGAGGCGGCGCATCCGAAGGGGCCCACGCTCATGATCGCGGCGCTGGGCGTTGTGTTCGGCGACATCGGCACCTCGCCCCTCTACGCCTTCAAGGAAACGATGAACCCCGAGCACGGCGTGCCGTTCTCGCCCGATTCGGTGCTGGGCCTGCTCTCGCTGATCTTCTGGGGGCTGATGTTCGTGGTCACGCTGAAGTACGTGGTGTTCGTGCTGCGCGCCGACCACGACGGCGAGGGCGGCATCCTGGCGTTGCAGGCGCTGGCGCGCAGCGCGGTTGCGGGGCCCAAGACCAAGCCGTGGGTGTGGAGCGTCATCGGCATGCTGGGCCTGGTGGGGGCGGCCATGTTCTACGGCGACAGCCTGATCACGCCGGCCATCTCGGTGCTGTCGGCAGTCGAGGGGCTGGAGGTGCAGGCGCCGGTGCTGCAGCGCGCGGTGATCCCGATCACGGTGGTGATCCTGGTTGCGCTCTTCATGGTGCAGAAGAAGGGCACGGGCGTGGTCGGCAAGATCTTCGGGCCGGTCATGCTGCTTTGGTTCGTTGTGCTGGCGGCAGCCGGGTTGTGGCAGGTGCTGCAGCAGCCCCAGGTGCTGGCGGCGCTGGACCCACGTCGCGCCCTCGGCTTTCTCGTCGAGCATCGGGCGCAGTCGCTGGCGGTGCTGGGCGCGGTGTTCCTGGCGTTCACGGGCGGCGAGGCGCTGTATGCCGACATGGGGCACTTCGGCGCCAAGCCGATTCGCCTGGCGTGGATGTTCATCGCACTGCCGGGGCTGGTGCTGAACTACTTCGGGCAGGGTGCGCTGGTGCTGGCGAACCCGGCGGCCATCGACAACCCGTTCTTCCGGCTCTTTCCCGCGTGGGGCGTGCTGCCGATGGTGGTGCTGGCCGCGATGGCGACGGTGATCGCCTCGCAGGCGGTGATCTCGGGCGCCTTCTCGCTCACGGCGCATGCGATGCGCATGGGCTACCTGCCGCGCATGCGGGTGATACAGACTTCGGGCACGGCCATCGGGCAGATCTACGTGCCGGCCGTCAACTGGCTGCTGATGGTGGGCGTGCTGCTGCTGGTGCTGGGCTTCCGCAGCTCTGGTGCGCTGTCGGCTGCGTACGGCATCGCGGTGTCGATCACGATGGTGACGACCACGCTGCTGGCCGGCATCGTGGCCTGGGGTCTGTGGCGCTGGAACAAGGTGGCGGTGGTGGTCGGCGTGGCGGCCTTCGCGGTGGTCGACCTGACCTTCGTGATCGCCAACAGCCTGAAGGTGGCCGAGGGCGGCTGGCTCACGCTGGCGGTGGCGGCCGTGGTGATGGTGGTCTTCACCACCTGGGCCAAGGGGCGCCGGCTGGGACTGGAGGCCGCTGCGGCCGAGAGCCTGCCGCTGCGCCCATTCGTCGAATCGCTGGCGTTGCACATGCCGCACCGGGTGAGCGGCACGGCGGTGTTCCTGAACCCCGACGCCACTGCGGTGCCGCATGCGCTGCTGCACAACCTCAAGCACAACCAGGTGCTGCACGAGCAGGTGATCGTGCTGCGCGTGCTGCCCTGCGACACACCGCGCGTCGATGCACGCATCCGCATCGAGGCCGAGCAGCTGATGGAAGGCATCTGGATGGTCACGGCGCGCCACGGCTTCATGGAGCGGCCCGACGTGCCCGAGTTCATCCGCATCCTGGCGTACCAGAAGACGTTGGCGATCGATTCGATGAAGACGTCCTACTTCGTCTCGCGCGCCTCGGTCGGCGAGGAAAACCTGCCGGGCATGAACCCGGTCCGGCGTGTGTTGTTCGGCTGGCTGCAGCGCAATGCGGGGCGGGCTTCGGACTACTTCGAGCTGCCTGACAACCGGCTTGTGGAGATGGGTCAACGCACCTAGTGACCGGCGGGTCATTGACAGTAGTTCACGTTTACCCTAAATTACTAACCAGTGGGTCAGTAATGATCCGGTTCGTCCTTTCCAGGGTGTTTCATGACCGCCTCCGCCGTCCTCTCGTCCCGTGTCCGCAGCGCCGCCTGGTTGCTGCTTCCCGCCATTTTTCTGGCCGGCTGTTCGCCGAAACCTGCGGCCGAGGACCCCGTTCGCGCGGTCAAGTTCGTGACCGTCGGGGCGAGCGAATTCGATGCCCAGCCCGAGTTTTCTGCCGAGGTGCGCGCGCGTGTCGAATCGCGCCTTGGCTTCCGCGTGGCGGGCAAGATCACCAAGCGCCAGGCCGAACTCGGCCAGCATGTGCAGGCCGGCCAGGTGCTGGCCCAGCTCGATCCGCAGGACTACCGCCTCGCCGCTGAAGCCGCACGTGCCCAGCAGGCCGCCGCGCTGACCAATCGCGACCTCGCGGCCGCCGACCTCAAGCGCTACGCCGAACTGCGGGCGCAGAACTTCATCAGCGGCGCCGAACTGGAGCGCCGCGAGACCACCTGGAAGGCCGCGCAGGCCCAGCTCGAGCAGGCCCAGGCGCAACTCGCCTCGCAGGGCAACCAGGCCAACTACACGACGCTGGTGGCCGACGTGGCCGGCATCATCACTGCCATCGAGGCAGAACCGGGCCAGGTGGTGCAGGCCGGCACGCCGGTCGTTCGCATTGCGCAGGACGGCGCGCGCGACGTGGTGTTCGCGGTGCCTGAAGACCGCGCCACGCTGATCAAGGCCGGCTCGCCTGTCACGGTACGTGGCTGGTCGGGCGGCAACGAACTGGAGGGCCAGGTGCGCGAAGTGGCAGCCAGCGCCGACGCGGTGACGCGCACCTACTCGGTCAAGGTCGCCATCGACGCGGCCACCTCTCCGCCGCTCGGCGCCACGGTCTATGCGCGTCCGCAGGCGCTCGCGCACGGCACCACCACGGTGATGAAGCTGCCGACCAGCGCGCTGCGCCAGGAAGGCAAGGGCTCGGCCGTATGGGTGCTCGACAAGTCGACCATGACGGTGCGCTCACAGACCGTGCAAGTAGCCACGGCCGACGGCAATGAGGCCGTGATCGCCGGCGGCATCGCGCCCGGCATGATGGTCGTGGCCGCTGGCGTGCACGTGCTGTCGCCGGGGCAGAAGGTCACCATCTACCAGTCCAAGGAGGCGGCAGCGGCCGCCGCCAATGCCGGTGCGAAGGAATCGGCGCAGCCCGTCGCGGCTGTCGCTGCGACGAACAAGGAGATCGCAGCGGGTGCCGGCAAATGAGCGGCGGCGCAGCGACTCCCACTGAAAAGCCCGCCGGCTTCAACCTCTCCAAATGGGCGCTGGACCACGCGCCCCTCACGCGCTACCTGATGGTGGTGCTGATGGTGCTGGGCGCCTTCGCGTACTTCCAGCTCGGCCAGGACGAAGATCCGCCCTTCACCTTCCGTGCGATGGTCGTGCGCACCTACTGGCCCGGCGCCACCGCGCAGCAGGTGGCCGAGCAGGTCACCGACAAGCTCGAGCGCACGCTGCAGGAAGCGCCGTACGCCGACAAGATCCGCAGCTACTCGAAGCCGGGTGAGTCGCAGATCATCTTCAACATCAAGGACTCGTCGAAGTCCACCGAGGTCGCGAACGTCTGGTACACGGTGCGCAAGAAGATCGGCGACATGCGCGCCACCTTGCCCGCCGGCGTGCAGGGGCCGTTCTTCAATGACGATTTCGGCGATGTCTACGGCGTGATCTACGCGCTGGAGAGCGACGGCTTCAGCTACGCCGAGCTCAAGACGCTGGCCGACGACGTGCGCCAGCAGCTGCTGCGCGTGAAGGACGTGGCCAAGGTCGACCAGTTCGGCGTGCAGGACGAGAAGGTCTACATCGAGATCTCGCAGAAGCGCCTGGCGCAGCTGGGGCTCGACTTCAACGCGGTGCTGGCGCAGCTCGGTTCGCAGAACGCGATCGAGAGCGCGGGCACGATCCAGTCGCCGCAGGACGTGGTGCAGGTGCGCGTCGCGGGCCAGTTCACCAGCGTCGACCAACTGCGCGAGATGCCCATTCGCGGCAGCTCGGGCAACCAGATCAAGCTCGGCGACATTGCGGACATCCACCGCGGCTACATCGATCCGCCGTCGGTCAAGATGCACCACCAGGGCAAGGAAGTGATCGGCCTGGGCGTGTCGATGGCCAAGGGCGGCGACATCATCGCGCTGGGCAAGGCGCTGAAGGCCACCACCGCGACCATCGACCAGCGCCTGCCGGCCGGCGTCAAGCTGGCGCAGGTGCAAGACCAGCCGGTGTCGGTGGCGAGCTCGGTCAACGAATTCGTCGGCGTGCTGATCGAGGCCGTGGCCATCGTGCTGGCCGTGAGCATCATCTCGCTCGGCCTGCACAAGGGCGGGCGCTTCGGCTGGTACATCGACATGCGCCCGGGGCTGGTGGTGGCAATCACCATTCCGCTGGTGCTGGCCGTGACCTTCCTGGCGATGAACTACTTCGGCATCGGGCTGCACAAGATATCGCTGGGGTCGCTCATCATCGCGCTCGGCCTGCTGGTGGACGACGCGATCATCGCGGTCGAGATGATGGTGCGGAAGATGGAAGAGGGCTACGACAAGGTCCGCGCCGCCACCTTCGCCTACGACGTGACGGCCAAGCCGATGCTCACGGGCACGCTTATCACTGCGGCGGGTTTCCTGCCGATCGGCATCGCCAAGTCGGTGACGGGCGAATACACCTTCGCGATCTTCGCGGTGACGGTGATCGCGCTGGTGCTGTCGTGGATCGTCTCGGTGTACTTCGTGCCGTACCTCGGCACGCTGCTGCTCAAGGTGAAGCCGCACGACCCCGATGCACCGCCGCACGAGCTGTTCGACACACCGTTCTACAACGTCTTCCGCCGCACGGTGAACTGGTGCGTGCAGCACCGCTGGATGACCATCGGCGCCACGATTCTGATCTTTGCGCTCGGCATCGTCGGCATGGGCAAGGTGCAGCAGCAGTTCTTCCCCGATTCGAGCCGGCCCGAGATCCTGGTCGACCTCTGGTTTCCTGAAGGCACCTCCTTCGCCGCCAACGAAGAAGTGGCCAAGCGCGTCGAGCAGCGCGTGATGCAGGAGGCCGGCGTGAAGACGGTCAGCACCTGGATCGGCTCCGGCGTGCCGCGCTTCTACCTGCCGCTGGACCAGGTGTTCCCGCAGACAAACGTGTCGCAGCTGATCGTGCTCGCCAAGGACCTGAAGGTGCGCGAGACGCTGCGCATCAAGCTGCCGCTGGTGCTGGCGCAGGAGTTTCCCGAGGTGCGCGGCCGCGTCAAGCTGCTGCCCAACGGGCCGCCGGTGCCGTACCCGGTGCAGTTCCGCGTGATCGGCCCCGACCCGGCGTTGCTGCGCGGCCATGCCGACGAAGTGAAGGCCGTGCTGCGCGACAACGCCAACATGCGCGGCGTGAACGACAACTGGAACGAGTCGGTGAAGGTGATCCGCCTCGAGATCGACCAGGCCAAGGCGCGCGCGCTCGGCGTGACGAGCCAAGCCATCGCGCAGGCCTCCAAGACCATGTTCAGCGGCACCACCGTGGGCCAGTACCGCGAGAACGACCTGCTGATCGACATCGTGCTGCGCCAGGCGCCCGACGAGCGCCAGGCTATCTCGGACATCGGCAACGCCTACATCCCGACGACCTCGGGCCGTTCGATTCCGCTCACGCAGATCGCCAAGCCGGTGTTCACCTGGGAGCCGGGCGTGATGTGGCGCGAGAACCGCGACTACGCCATCACCGTGCAGGGCGACGTGGTCGAAGGCCTGCAGGGCGCGACCGTGACGGCGCAGCTGCTGCCGAAGCTGCGCGAGCTAGAAGCCGGCTGGGTGGCGGCCGGGCAGGGCGGCTACCGCATCGAGGTGGCGGGCGCGGTGGAGGAGAGCAGCAAGGGCTCGGCCTCGATCGTGGCCGGCGTGCCGATCATGCTGTTCCTGGTGTTCACGCTGCTGATGCTGCAGCTGCACAGTTTCAGCCGCTCGCTGCTGGTGTTCATCACCGGGCCTATGGGCATTGCCGGTGTGGCTGGCGCGCTGCTGGTGCTGAACCGGCCCTTCGGCTTCGTGGCGCTGCTGGGCGTGATCGCGCTGATGGGCATGATCCAGCGCAATGCGGTGATCCTGATCGACCAGATCGAGCTCGACCGCGCGGCGGGCGTGCCGGCGTGGGACGCGATCGTGGAGTCGGCGGTGCGGCGGCTGCGTCCGATCGTGCTGACGGCCGCGGCGGCGGTGCTGGCGATGATCCCGCTGTCGCGCAGCGTGTTCTGGGGGCCGATGGCGGTGGCCATCATGGGCGGCCTGATCGTCGCGACGGTGCTGACGCTGCTGGCCTTGCCGGCAATGTATGCAGCGGCATTTCGTGTGAAGCGGGAGCCGAAAGAGGCGCCGATTAGCGTTTAAAATCGAAAGTTGACCGATTTCAAGCGGATGGTCTTTGGCCCATGGGCTTCCATGGTGCAAAGGGACCGTCCGCTTTTGCATTCACCTGAAAGATTGGCACTGCGCGGGTGGCGAAATTGGTAGACGCACCAGGTTTAGGTCCTGACGTTCGCAAGAACGTGCCGGTTCGAGTCCGGCCCCGCGCACCAGCCCTGCTATGTAGCCCGTCTATCGAGCAGTGAAAAAGCCCCGTTTCGCAAGGAACGGGGCTTTTTCTTTTCTGCCTTCTACCAATCGCTGCTGCTACCGCTGTCGCTGCTTCCGCTGTCACTGCTGCTGTCGGAACTGCTGCTGCTCGAGTCGTCCCACGAGCTCGTGTCCTTGATGCCGAAGTCGTTGTCCACGAAGCTGCGGTCGGGTTGCTGGTCCGGCTCCGGGTCGGACGAGGGCCAGAGGCTGCGGCCCATGCTGGCGTTGCCGTGACTGTCGCGGTGGTTGTTGAAGATGTTGACGGTGCTGCCCCTGTGGTCGTCGGAGCGGTCGTTCAGCAGGTGGCGCAGCACTTCGCCCGCGACCACCGCGCCGACACCTGCCACGGCCCCGGCCGCCAGCGCTCCACCGATGCCCGGGCCCTGGCCGGCTGCTGCGGGAGCCGAGGCGGGGTACTCCCGGTCTTCGTCGGCCCTGCTATAGCCCATCGACGAATCGCTGGTGGGCCTGGAGAACCGTGGCGCGCCAGCGGCGGCAGGCGCATCAAAGGTGGTGGCGCGCCTGCGCCGCTGGAAGACGAGGTAGGCGACGATGAAAAGGGCCACGATGCCGATCGGTGTCCAGGGGATTGGTCCGGACGACGACGCCGTATCTGCCTTCTCGGGTGAAGCGGCTGGCGCGGCGACCGGGCTGGGCACGGGCGGCGGTGGCTCGGCCTTGATCTCGGCCGGCTTCTCGAGCTTGCGTTCGAGCTTGGCGACCGAGTCGGCCTTCGCGAACTTGAGGCCCGGTGACAGCTCCTTGGCCTGGGACAGTTCGTCCCTGGCGTCGTCGAGCTTGCCGTTCATCGCGAGGAGTTCGGCGTGAACGTAGTGGGCCTTCGCGCTGTTGGGATGGTTCTTCAGCACCTTCGCGATCATCGCGTCGGCTTCCGCCATCCTGCCGCCGTTCGCCGCTTCGTAGATCTGCTGGATGGTCGGCTCTTTCGTCGCCGGCGCGCCCGCTGTCTTGGCCAGCGCGGGCGAAGGCATGCCGAATGCGAGGATCAGGGTGAAGGCGAGGGCGGCGAACAGTCGCTGTAGGGGCATGGGCATTCCTGTGGGCAATGGCGAATCGCAGCCACTGTAAAGGCGATGGAGGCGAAATCTCCGCGTGCAGACCCCCGGCCCGGCCAAAAGGGGTGTCTCCAGCCGATTAGAATCGCGGGTTGCCCAGTTTTGCGCGCGGCACGCGTGTGCCTCCGCTTAAATCCCGCTAGCGCGTGTAAGTCCTTGATCTGTATTGATAAAAAGATGCAGGCCCCGCGCACCAGCCCCCTCACAAGGAAGACATCATGACCGTGAACGTTGAAACTCTCGAGAAGCTCGAACGCAAGATCACGCTGACCCTGCCGGTCGGCACCATTCAGTCCGAAGTCGATTCGCGCCTCAAGAAGCTCGCGCGCACCGTCAAGATGGACGGCTTCCGTCCCGGCAAGGTGCCGATGAACGTCGTGGCCCAGCGCTATGGCTACTCGGTGCACTACGAAGTCATGAACGACAAGGTCGGCGAGGCCTTCTCGCAAGCCGCCAACGAAGCCAAGCTGCGCGTTGCCGGCCAGCCCCGCATCACTGAAAAAGAAGACGCACCCGAAGGCGAACTGGCCTTCGACGCAGTCTTCGAAGTGTTCCCCGAAGTCAAGATCAACGACCTGTCCGGCGCCGAAGTCGAGAAGCTCTCGGCCGAAGTGGGCGACGACGCGATCGACAAGACGCTCGACATCCTGCGCAAGCAACGCCGCACCTTCGCCCAGCGCGCGCAAGACGCTGTTGCGCAAGACGACGACCGCGTGACCGTCGACTTCGAAGGCAAGATCGACGGCGAGCCCTTCCAGGGCGGCAAGGCCGAAGACTTCCAGTTCGTCGTCGGCGAAGGCCAGATGCTGAAGGAATTCGAAGACGCCGTGCGCGGCATGAAGGCTGGCGACAGCCGCACCTTCCCGCTGTCGTTCCCGGCCGACTACCACGGCAAGGACGTGGCCGGCAAGCAAGCCGACTTCATGGTCACCCTGAAGAAGATCGAAGCCTCGCACCTGCCCGAAGTCAACGAACAGCTCGCCAAGTCGCTCGGCATCGCCGAAGCCACGGTCGAAGGCCTGCGCGCCGACATCAAGCGCAACCTCGAGCGCGAAGTGAAGTTCCGCCTGCTGGCCCGCAACAAGAACGCCGTGATGGACGCCCTGGTGGCCAATGCCGAGCTCGACCTGCCGAACGCCAGCGTGCAGTCGGAAGTCAACCGCATGGTCGAAGGCGCCCGCGCCGAACTCAAGCAGCGCGGCATCAAGGACGCCGACAAGGCCCCGATTCCCGACGAAGTGTTCCGCCCGCAAGCCGAGCGCCGTGTGCGCCTGGGCCTCGTGGTGGCCGAGCTGGTGCGTGCCAACAACCTGCAGGCCAAGCCCGAGCAGATCAAGGCCCACATCGACGAGCTGGCCGCCAGCTACGAAAAGCCGGCCGACGTGGTGCGCTGGTACTTCAGCGACAACAACCGCCTGGCCGAAGTCGAAGCCGTTGTCATCGAGAACAACGTGACCGATTTCGTCCTGGGCAAGGCCAAGGTCAACGAAAAGTCGGTGTCGTTCGACGAGCTGATGGCGCAACAGCAAGGCTGATTTCCGCCGCCGCCCGCTACGCCAATGGGGCTTGTGCTTTGCGGCACGAGCCCCATTTCACTCTGGCGTACAGTGCAAACAGCAGTGAACGATCCCATCTTCCGGAGAGAAAATTCATGATCGCAAACGAAATTCAAGGCCTCGGCATGGTTCCGATGGTCATCGAGCAGTCGGGCCGCGGCGAGCGGTCTTATGACATCTATTCGCGTCTCCTCAAGGAACGCATCATTTTCCTGGTGGGCGAGGTCAACGACCAGACGGCCAATCTCGTGGTGGCCCAGCTGCTGTTCCTCGAGAGCGAAAACCCGGACAAGGACATCTCGTTCTACATCAACTCCCCGGGCGGCAGCGTGAGCGCCGGCATGGCGATCTACGACACCATGCAGTTCATCAAGCCCGACGTGTCGACCATGTGCCTCGGTTTTGCGGCCAGCATGGGCGCCTTCCTGCTGGCGGCCGGCGAGAAGGGAAAGCGTTTCTCGCTGCCCAACTCGAAGATCATGATCCACCAGGTGCTGGGCGGCGCACGCGGCCAGGCGACCGACATCGAGATCCATGCGCGCGACATCCTGCGCACCAAGGACCAGATGAATCGCATCCTGGCCGAGCGCACCGGCCAGCCGCTGGAAAAGGTCAAAGCCGACACCGAGCGCGACTATTTCCTCACGGCTGACGAGGCCAAGGAATACGGTCTGGTGGACCAGGTCGTCGCCAAGCGCGGTTAAAGCTGCGGGGCGCCGGTGGCGCCAAATGGCAAAAAACGGCGTTTTCCACACGGGAAACGCCGTTTTTGTTTAGTTATCATTGTGCATACCCTGTCACGAGGCAAAAGTCCATGGCCGATAAAAAAGGCTCTTCCAGCGAAAAAACGCTTTATTGCTCGTTCTGCGGCAAGAGCCAGCACGAGGTCAAGAAGCTGATCGCGGGCCCTTCGGTCTTCATCTGCGACGAGTGCATCGACCTTTGCAACGAGATCATCCGCGACGAGCTCCCGGCGGGCGAAGAAGCGCGTGAAGCACGCAGCGATCTGCCGACTCCGCTGGAGATCAAGACCAATCTCGACAACTACGTGATCGGCCAGGAGCCGGCCAAGCGCATGCTGTCGGTGGCGGTCTACAACCACTACAAGCGCCTGCGCCACAAGGAAAAGGCCAAGGGCGACGACGTCGAGCTCAGCAAGAGCAACATCCTGCTGATCGGCCCCACGGGCTCGGGCAAGACGCTGCTGGCTCAAACGCTCGCGCGCATGCTCGACGTGCCTTTCGTCATGGCCGACGCCACCACGCTGACCGAAGCCGGCTACGTGGGCGAAGACGTCGAGAACATCATCCAGAAGCTGCTGCAGAGCTGCAACTACGAAGTCGAACGCGCCCAGCGCGGCATCGTCTACATCGACGAAATCGACAAGATCTCGCGCAAGTCCGACAACCCCTCGATCACCCGTGACGTGTCGGGCGAGGGCGTGCAGCAGGCCTTGCTGAAGCTCATCGAAGGCACGATGGCCAGCGTGCCGCCGCAAGGCGGGCGCAAGCACCCGAATCAAGACTTCCTGCAGATCGACACGACGAACATCCTGTTCATCTGCGGCGGTGCGTTCGCGGGCCTCGAGAAGGTCATCGAAAACCGCACCGAGGCCTCGGGCATTGGCTTCGGCGCCGCGGTCAAGAGCAAGGCCCAACGTAGCATCACCGAGGTGTTCCGCGAAGTCGAACCCGAAGACCTGATCAAGTTCGGCCTGATCCCCGAACTCGTGGGCCGCATGCCCGTGGTCGCATCGCTCGCGGAACTCAGCGAGGATGCGCTGGTCCAGATCCTGACCGAGCCCAAGAATGCCGTGGTGAAGCAGTTCACCAAGCTGCTGCAGATGGAAGGCGTGGACCTCGAGATTCGCCCTGCGGCGCTCAAGGCGATTGCACGCAAGGCCCTGGCCCGCAAGACCGGTGCACGCGGTTTGCGCTCGATCCTTGAACAGTCGCTGATCGACACCATGTTCGAATTGCCGAACGCGACCAATGTCGACAAGGTGGTGGTCGAGGAATCGACCATCGACGAAAACAAGCCCCCGCTGCTCGTGTACCGCGAAGCGGCGAAAAAGGCCTAAAGCCAAAGACGCGAAGGATCTGCATGTCTGGCCATACCCCTCTGCCTCCCGAGGCCCTCGACCTGCCGCTGCTGCCGCTGCGCGACGTCGTGGTGTTTCCCCACATGGTGATCCCGCTCTTCGTGGGTCGCCCCAAGAGCATCAAGGCGCTCGAGCTGGCCATGGAGGCGGAGCGCCGCATCATGCTGGTGGCCCAGAAGGCCGCTGCCAAGGACGAGCCCTCCGTCGAGGACATGTTCGAGGTCGGCTGCGTCTCGACCATCCTGCAGATGCTCAAGCTGCCCGACGGCACGGTGAAGGTGCTGGTCGAAGGCCAGCAGCGCGCACGCGTGAACCGCATCGACGACGGCGAGACGCACTTCTCGGCCAACGTGACGCCCGTCGAGGCGCCCGAAGGCGGCGAGAAGGGTACCGAGGTCGAGGCGCTGCGCCGCGCGGTGATGCAGCAGTTCGACCAGTACGTCAAGCTGAACAAGAAGATTCCGCCCGAGATCCTGACCTCGATCTCGAGCATCGACGATCCGGGCCGCCTTGCGGACACCATCGCAGCGCACCTGCCGCTCAAGCTCGACAACAAGCAGGCCGTGCTCGACCTCGACGACGTCAAGGCGCGCCTGGAGAACCTGTTCGGCCAGCTCGAGCGCGAAGTCGACATCCTCAACGTCGACAAGAAGATCCGTGGCCGCGTGAAGCGCCAGATGGAAAAGAACCAGCGCGACTTCTACCTCAACGAGCAGGTCAAGGCCATCCAGAAGGAGCTCGGCGAAGGCGAAGAGGGCGCGGACATCGAGGAGATCGAGAAGAAGATCAAGCTCGCGAAGATGTCGAAGGAAGGCCTGAAGAAGGCCGAGGGCGAGCTCAAGAAGCTCAAACTGATGTCGCCCATGTCGGCCGAAGCCACGGTGGTGCGCAACTACATCGACGTGCTCATCGGCCTGCCGTGGAGCAAGAAGACCAAGATCAAGCACGATCTGGCCAATGCCGAGGCCGTGCTCAATGCCGACCACTACGGCCTCGAGAAGGTCAAGGACCGCATCCTCGAATATCTCGCGGTGCAGCAACGCGTCGACAAGGTCAAGGCGCCGATCCTGTGCCTCGTGGGACCTCCAGGCGTGGGCAAGACTTCGCTGGGGCAGTCGATCGCCAAGGCGACCGGCCGCAAGTACACCCGCATGGCGCTGGGCGGCATGCGCGACGAAGCCGAGATCCGCGGCCACCGTCGCACCTATATCGGCGCACTGCCGGGCAAGGTGTTGCAGGGCCTGAGCAAGATCGGCACGCGCAATCCGCTGTTCCTGCTCGACGAAATCGACAAGCTGGGCACGGACTTCCGCGGCGACCCTTCGAGCGCGCTGCTCGAAGTGCTCGACCCCGAGCAGAACCACACCTTCGGCGACCACTACGTGGAGGTCGACTTCGACCTGAGCGACGTGATGTTCGTCGCCACCTCGAATTCGATGAACATTCCGCCGGCGCTGCTGGACCGCATGGAAGTCATCCGCCTCTCGGGCTACACCGAGGACGAGAAGACGCACATCGCGATCAAGTACCTGCTGCCGAAGCAGTTGAAGAACAACGGCGTCAAGGAAGAAGAACTCCTCGTCACCGAAGAGGCCGTGCGCGACATCGTGCGCTACTACACGCGTGAAGCGGGTGTGCGTTCGCTCGAGCGTGAACTGTCCAAGATCTGCCGCAAGGTGGTGAAGGGCCTGCTGCTCAAGCAGTTCACGCCCAAGGTCACGGTCGACGGCACGAATCTCAACGAGTTCCTTGGCGTGCGCAAGTACAGCTTCGGCCTCGCAGAGAAGCAGAACCAGGTCGGCCAGGTGGTTGGCCTCGCATGGACCGAAGTCGGCGGCGACCTGCTGACGATCGAAGCCGTGACCATGCCCGGCAAGGGCGTGATCAGCCGCACCGGTTCGCTGGGCGACGTGATGAAGGAATCGGTCGAGGCCGCGCGCACGGTGGTGCGCAGCCGCTCGCGCCGCCTGGGCATCAAGGACGAGGCGTTCGAGAAGCGCGACATTCACATCCACGTGCCCGATGGCGCTACGCCGAAGGACGGCCCGAGCGCGGGCGCGGCGATGACGACGGCCTTCGTGTCGGCACTTACGGGCATCCCCGTGCGCAGCGACGTCGCGATGACCGGCGAGATCACGCTGCGCGGCGAGGTGACGGCCATCGGCGGCCTGAAGGAAAAGCTGCTGGCCGCGCTGCGCGGCGGCATCAAGACCGTGCTGATTCCGGAAGAGAACGCCAAGGACCTGCAGGAGATTCCCGAGAACGTGAAGAACGGCCTCGAGATCGTGCCTGTGAAGTGGATCGACAAGGTGCTCGAGATCGCTCTCGAGAAAATGCCCGAACCGCTGTCCGACGAAGAGGTGGCTGCATCTGCGGCTGCAGTGGCAGAACTGGCCAAGCAGCGCGCAGGGGCGCCAGCTTCGGAAGGCTCGGTCAAGCACTGACCGGTTGATCGCAAAACTTGTGGAGCCTCGAAAAACTGGTATATAATTCGAGGCTCGAAACGCGGGAATAGCTCAGTTGGTAGAGCGCAACCTTGCCAAGGTTGAGGTCGAGAGTTCGAGACTCTTTTCCCGCTCCAGTTTTGAAAAAGGGAAGCAACAGCTTCCCTTTTTTTCGCTAGTTCGATTTCGTATTTCTGCGTGGCGCGATAGCAAAGCGGTTATGCAACGGATTGCAAATCCGTCTAGCCCGGTTCGACTCCGGGTCGCGCCTCCACTCTCTCGGTTCAACCAGATTCGACCCCGACTATCAAGCCCCGCCAACCCACGTTGCCGGGGCTTGTTTTGTTTGGGTTATCGTCGATGTTCAACCTGACGCCCGGATGGTGAAATTGGTAGACACATCGGACTTAAAATCCGCCGCTTCCTTAATCGGGGCATACGGGTTCGACCCCCGTTCCGGGTACCAAACTTACAAGGGAGCATTCGATGCCTCGCTACAACGCTCCATTTGAGATCCATGTGCACGGCGACGTGCCGCTGCGTTCGGACGTCACCTTCGACCAGATCCAGGAAGCGCTCAAGCCGCTCTGGAAGTACGCTGGTGCCAAGTCGCTGGCCGACGGTGCAACCAGCACCTATGAAGAAGAGCCCGGCATCCGCTTCGAGCAGAAGGACCACACGCTGCAGATGTGCTGGACCGTGCCCGGCGACGAAGATTTCCGCCAGGCGCTCGACGAGATGTGCATGGGCCTGAACGAGCTCTCCGAACGCGGCGCAGCCATCGAGGTCACCTTCTACGACACCGACTTCGACGAGGAAGAGGGCGACCCCGAAGAAGAATCGCGCGACGACTTCCTGATGCTGTTCGTCGGCCCGAACCCGGCCGCGATCATGCAGGTGCAACGCGACCTACTGGTGGAAGACGTCGTCAACCTCATGGAACGCCACTTCGACGGCGCCGAGCTGGGTGGCGTGGTCTCCGAGATCGACCGCCTCTTCAGCGATCGTTTCGACGCGCTGGTGAACTCGCTCGAAATCGGCAAGCGCCCGCGCGGCACCGGTGGCCCGGGCAGTGGCGGCAGCGGTGGTGGCCATGGCGGCGGTCGCCGTCCGCGTCACCTGCACTAAGCAACCCCACGCCCTGGTCCAAGGCCAAGGCCGCATGGCCCTGTTTCCCGCCTCCGCGCTGCGCCCGGGCGTTCGCAAGCGCGAGGTGTTCGGCTGGGCGATGTACGACTTCGCCAACTCGGGCTACACCACGGTCGTCATAACAGCCGTGTTCGCTGCCTACTTCGTGGGTGGTATTGCCAAGGGCGCGCCGTGGGCCGCCTTCGCGTGGACAGCGGCGCTCAGTACCTCCTACGCAATCGTGATGCTCACGATGCCCGCCATCGGCGCCTGGGCCGACTTGCGCGCGGCCAAGAAGCGGGTACTCGTCTTCGCGACCATTGGCTGCGTCTTCGCGACAGCGGCGCTTGCCATCACGCCGGGTTTTTCGGGTGCATCCGGTGTCGCGCTGGCGATGGCGCTGGTGATCGTCTCCAACGCCTTCTATTCCTACGGCGAGTCCCTCACGGGCGCCTTCCTGCCCGAACTGGCCACGGCCGAGGGAATGGGCAAGGTCAGCGGGTGGGGCTGGGCCTTCGGCTACGTCGGCGGCATGCTGGCGCTGGGCATCTGCCTGGCCTATGTGTTGTGGTCGCAATCGAAGGGCTTGCCGGCGGCGCATTTCGTGCCGGTGACGATGCTGATCACGGCAGTCATCTACGGTGGGGCCGCCTGCGTCACTTTCGTGTTGCTGCCCGAGCGCGCAAAGCCCCAGGCGGCCCGCGCGGAGCAGGGAGGTGCATGGCGGCAACTGCGCGCCACATATCGGCAGGCCCGGGCCTATCGCGACTTCATGTGGCTGCTGGCCTGCACGGTCTGCTACCAGGGCGGCGTGGCCGTGGCCATCACGCTTGCGGCGATCTACGCGGAGCAGGTGATCGGCTTCGTCGCGAGCGAAACCATGGTGCTGATCTTCGTGCTCAACATCGCGGCTGCGCTTGGCGCTTTCAGTTTCGGCTACATCCAGGACCGCACCGGCCACAAGGTCTCGCTGGCCGGCACGCTGGTCGCGTGGATCGCGGTCTGCGTGATCGCCGCGCTGGTGACGACCAAGGGCGGCTTCTGGTGGGCCGCCGCCATCGCAGGGCTCTCGATGGGATCGAGTCAATCGGCCGGTCGCGCCATGACGGGCTATCTGGCGCCGCCGCAACAGCTCGCGGAGTTCTTCGGGCTCTGGACCTTCGCGACGCGGCTGGCGAGCATCGTCGGCCCGCTGAGCTTCGGCGCCATCACGTGGATGACCGGCGGCAACCAGCGCATCGCGATCTTGTCGACCGCGGTGCTGTTCGTGGCGGGGCTTTTGCTGCTGCTGCCAATCAACATGCAGCGCGGCCGGCAAGCCGCGCTGCGTGCCTAGCCAACAATCAAGGCAGCTTGTCGCCGAACAGGCTGTCGTTGGTCAGCGGATAGCCGACTTCCGGTGCGTAGCGCTTGATCCAGTTCGCCGGGTCCTTCACGCGGGCAGCAAAGGCTGCCAGGTCCGAGCGGTCGAGCGAGCCGTTGTAGATCGCGTTGGTCTGGTTGGCGGGCAGCACCGTGAAGCTGATGCCTGTGCCGGCCGTCGTGACTGCGTCGGGGATGGTGCCCGCAGCACCGCCCAGCGTGATGGTCGCGAGGTGGTTGCCGACAGCGGTGATCTGTCCCGCCTGGCCGTTGCCCAGTCCGGCGATGGTGCCACCCGCGATGGCGTAGATGGTTTCCGATTTGCCGATGCCGCCCGGCGATCCGAGCGTGAAGCCCTTGTCCGCAATCGGATTGCCGGTGACGTCGGTCTGGATGGTCACGATGGTGCCAGCCGGCAGGTTCTGGTCCGCAGTCCAGAAGAATGCTGTTTCGTTGGTGATGCCGGCGAATTCGGTCGTGCCCGCCTTGCGGTCGCGGTCGGTGAACAGCACTTGCGTGCCACCGTTCACGGCCTTCAGCAGTACGAAGGCATAAGCGTCGGGCGCTTCGGCATTGGCTGCCATGAAGAGCAGGTCGCCGGCCACCAGCGGTGTGGCGCCGGCAGTGGTCGTGAAGCTCAGCTTCGTCGTATCGGAAATGCCTGCGAAGGCGTTGCCGGCCGCGTCGGTGATGGCATTGGCATCCACCGTGATGTAGTAGCCGGTGCTCAGCTCGAGCGGGGCCGTCGGCACCAGCTTCAGCACGTTGAAGGCCACCTGCAGGCGCGCGGCGGGGCTGTTGGTGTGGAAGGTCTCGATCACGCTGCCGTCGGCCTTGTGCAGCACGATGCTGCCCGAGCCCAGGCGCACGGCCTCGTTGAACGACAGCGTGATCGACGTGTCGAGGTTGACGCCCACGCGACCGGCCGCCGGCATTGACTTCTGCAGCTTCGGCGCGGCGGTGTCGACCCACGGCTTGCCGAGGCGCACGACGAAGCCGTCGAATTTCTGGTCGACGGCGGGCAGGTCTTTCGAGGCCGTCTTGCCGTCCCACTTGGTGTCGCCGTTGTCGAGCAGCAGTTGCACCTGCGTGCCGGCCGTCACGGGGCCAGGCACTTCGACGGTGGATTCGAAACTGCCGCCGGTTTCCTTGCGCAGCGCATCGAGGTCGTTCGACAGTTCCACCGGCGCGCTGTTCGGGTTGCCGTCCCATGCGAACAGGGCGAAGTTGCGGTCCACCTCGGGTACGGCGGCGCCAGCCGGGCCAGCGACGATCAGGTACTTGCCGTCGGTGCCCTTGTCGATGGAGCGGATGCCGCGGCCGCCCAGCTCCAGCTCGATGGGGGCGCCGAAGGTGGCTTGCGTGGTGGTGCCCGCCATCAGCGCGGCGTAGTTCTGCAGCGGCACGATCAATGCCTTGGCGCGTACTTGAGTGCCCGTCTGCGGAGCGCGAAAGCCGAGCCACAGGGCGGTGTCGCCCGGTGCGCTGGTCATGCCCTCGATGGAGAAGCCGTCGACGCGCTCGGGCACGATGCCGGCCGCGGCAGACACGGCAAAACCGAAGTGGTTGACGCCGAGCCCATGGAGGTTGCCCGTGTCCCAGGCGATCAGCTGCGCTTCGAGCAGCGAGAACTGGCCGACATAGTCGAAGGCGGTGGCGGCGCCCGTGCCGCTGACCTTGACTGCGAAGAGGTGCGAGCGGTCGGCGGCTGCGTCGGCGCCGTCCTTCTTGTTGCTGTTGGAGCCGGTGAAGTACAGCGTGTCTCCGATGCGCGTGCCGGCCTCCAGGTCGAGCTCCTTGGCCAGCTTCGGGCCTTCGAGCTCGTAGCTCCATTCCTTCACCGCGGCACCGCCGCCGCGCGGGTAGACGCGCAGCACGTTGGCCTCATCGTCCGCCACGATCATGAAGTTGTCGGGCAGCGCGATGGCGGTCGATGCGTCGGACGATCCCTTGGTGGTGCCCGCATTGGGCGTGAACCGTGCCTTCGACACGAACTGGTCGGGCTCCGGCTGTGCGGCGGGCGGCTGGGCCGGTGGCGGCGCAGTGCTGGTGGGCGGAATGAATCCGCTGAAGCCGCCTGAATTGTTACCACCGCCGCAGGCGCCCAGCAGCAACGCGAGTGCGCTGGCGAGCAACAGGGGCTTGAAGGGGATGCGGGTCTGGGAGGGTGAAGTCATTGTGCGCGGTAGTTCTTTTGGCTAAACCGCGCATCCTGTTACCTTAGTGTGACGGCTCGGTGAAAAACCGGCCGTGGGTCAGGCGCCCGTCAGGGCGTCTGTTGTCGCAGCGACTTCGGCACCTTGAAGCGCTCCCCGTCGTAGCGCAGCGTGACCGTGTCGAACTTCGCGGGCAGTGCCTTTTCCACGCAGCCCTGGTCTTCCTGCTCCTGCGCACGGCTCTGCAGCAGCGTGCGCGACAGCTGCAGATCGGCAAAGCCGTTGCTGCTGCCCTTGCCGACCGACAGCATGGTGCGCAGCTTCTCGAAGTGGCCGGTGCAAGTGGAGTCCCACCCGCCGTGGTCGTGGTCGAGCTCGATCTCCTGCAGCACTTGGCGCAACTGCTTGCCATGGTGCACGTAGAGCCGCACGGTTTCGCTGGCCAGGGGGCTGCCGGGCGCGTTGCTGCCCCGGTAGCGCACGCGCAGGCCGAAGGCGCGGGCCTCGGGCGACAGCACGTAGCGCGAGGTGTCGATGCGGATGTCCTGGATCGACGTGGTGGCGTCTTCGTCGAGTGCCTCGGGCTGCACGAGCCGGCCGATGACGGTGTCGCGATCGGTGTTGCCGTTGTCGGGGCGCTGGATCAGCAGGATTTCCAGGTCGAAAACCTTGGCGCCCCGGTCGGTGGTTTCGCGCGGCATCGGCAGCACGACGATGCTGCGTCCGGGAAAGGCCGGCCAGACCTTGCAGGCCGCGAGCCGCTCGTCGAGCGGGCGATTGGGATGCAGCTTGGCGTGCATGCGTTCGGCAAGGCCGCTCTCGCAGGCCGCGTGGCTCAGGCCGGCGGCCGAGAGGCACAGGAGGAGGGCGGCGTGGCGCAGGAGACGCATGACTCGGACCAGGTCAGGTCGTGGCCGCAGCAGAAGGGAGCCCGAGCCATCGCGCGGCCGCGGCTTCGAGCACGGCGATGTCGCCGCTGCTCTGCAGAAGCAGGCCGCCACTGCCGCTGTCCGCGAGCTGGCCTGCCGCTGTCAACAGGCGCCGCGTCTGCTGCGCGACCGGCACGCCCGTGTCGATGAACCGCAGCGTGGCCGGCGCATGTCGGCGCAACTCGTCCTTCACGAGCGGGTAGTGGGTGCAGCCAAGCACCACCGTGTCGACTTCGCCAGGCGCATCGCCGAAGGGGCCGGCTTCGGCCATGTAGCGTTCGCACAGCGCCGCGATGCCCGCCGAGTCGAAGCCTTCGATGGCCTTCACGAGCCCGTCGCAGGGCACGGGACGCACATCGGCCGACCCGGCGAACGAGGCGCGCAGCGTGGCGTACTTGGCGCTGGCCAGCGTGCCGCGCGTGGCCATCACCGAGATGCGCCCCGTGCGGCTCGCGGCCACGGCGGGCTTGAGACCAGGTTCCAGCCCGACGATCGGCAGGTCGGGATTCTCGGCGCGCATCAGATGGATGGCGGCCGTGGTCGCCGTGTTGCAGGCCACCACGAGCGCCTTGATGCCGTGCTCGCGCCGCAGGTGTTCGACCACGGTGCGCGAGCGCTCGATCACATAGGCGTCTCCGCGCTCGCCGTACGGCGCATAGGCCGTGTCGGCGAAGTACACGAAGCGTTCGTGCGGCAGTTCGGCCCGCAGCGCGGCCAGCACGCTGAGCCCGCCGACTCCGCTGTCGAAGACGCCTACAGCGCTCAAGCTTCTTCCATCATGATGGTCTTGAACTCGCCGCTGGCAATGCGCTTCTGCCACTCGGCCGGGCCGGTGATGTGCGCGCTGGTGCCGCCGGCATCGACCGCCACCGTCACGGGCATGTCGACCACGTCGAATTCATAGATCGCTTCCATGCCCAGGTCTTCGAAGCCCACGACCTTGGCGGTCTTGATGGCCTTGCTCACGAGGTAGGCGGCGCCGCCCACGGCCATGAGGTAGGCGCTCTTGTGCTTCTTGATGGCCTCGATGGCAACCGGGCCGCGCTCGGCCTTGCCGATCATCGCGATCAGGCCGGTCTGCGCCAGCATCATCTCGGTGAAGCCGTCCATGCGCGTGGCGGTGGTCGGGCCGGCGGGGCCCACGGCTTCGTCGCCGACCGGATCGACCGGGCCGACGTAGTAGATGACGCGGTTGGTGAAGTCCACCGGCAGCTTCTCGCCCTTGGCCAGCATGTCCTGGATGCGCTTGTGCGCGGCGTCGCGGCCGGTGAGCATCTTGCCGTTGAGCAGCAGCGTGTCGCCCGGCTTCCAGCTTGCCACTTCGGCGGGCGTGAGCTTGTCGAGGTCGACGCGCTTGCTCTTCTTCTCGTCAGGCGCCCAGTTGACGTCGGGCCACAGGTCGAGCGACGGCGGGTCGAGGTAGACAGGGCCGCTGCCGTCCATCGTGAAGTGCGCGTGGCGGGTGGCCGCGCAGTTGGGGATCATCGCAACGGGCTTGCTCGCCGCATGCGTCGGGTACATCTGGATCTTGACGTCGAGCACGGTGGCCAGGCCGCCCAGGCCCTGTGCGCCGATGCCCAGCGCGTTGACCTTCTCGTACAGCTCGATGCGCAGCGCCTCGACCTTGCTCAGCTCGGCGCCCGACTTCTTCTTGGCCTGCAGCTCATGCATGTCGAGGTCGTCCATCAGGCTTTCCTTGGCCATCAGCGCAGCCTTCTCGGCCGTGCCGCCGATGCCGATGCCCAGCATGCCCGGCGGGCACCAGCCGGCGCCCATGGTGGGCACGGTCTTGAGCACCCAGTCGACCACGCTGTCGCCGGGGTTCAGCATGACCAGCTTGCTCTTGTTCTCGCTGCCGCCGCCCTTGGCCGCGACCGTCACTTCAACGGTGTTGCCGGGAACGATCTCGGTGAAGATCACCGCGGGCGTGTTGTCCTTGGTGTTCTTGCGGTCGAACTGCGGGTCGGCCACGACCGAGGCGCGCAGTGTGTTGTCGGGGTGGTTGTAGCCGCGGCGCACGCCTTCGTTGATGGCGTCGTCGAGGCTGCCGGTGAAGCCACCCCAGCGCACGTCCATGCCCACCTTGAGGAACACGTTGACGATGCCGGTGTCCTGGCAGATCGGACGCTGGCCCGTGGCGCTCATCTTGCTGTTGGTCAGGATCTGCGCGATGGCGTCCTTGGCCGCGGGGCTCTGCTCGCGCTCGTAGGCGCGGGCCAGGTGGGCGATGTAGTCGGCGGGGTGGTAGTAGCTGATGTACTGCAGCGCGGCGCTGATCGATTCGATCAGGTCGGCCTGCTGGATCGTGGTCGTCATGGTGGGGGGAGTTTTTTTGGAGTGTGAAACGCCCCCCGATTATCTCAGCCGACGCGCCTACCGCGCTGCGGCTCGGGCTTGCTCTATCCAGCCGTCGAACAGAGGACGGTGCACCCGGATCCACCCGTCGGTGTGCCGCTCCACGTCCTGCTGCGTGTTGGCGCCCTGGCTCATGCGCAGGTTCTGGGCATTGATGTCGCCGATCGGCAGCTTCATCACCTCGAAGAGCTTGGCCGCGGCCGGGTTCTTCTCGGCGAAGGCCCGGTTGGCGACGATCTGCTCCTGGTTGGCCTGGAAGCCGTAGTTCCTGCCGTTGGGCAACTGCGTGTCGACGTTGCCGCCCTGCGAGGAGCCTTGCGAGGAAGAGAAGGGCACCTGCAGCCACACAACGTCAGCGCCCGGGCGCAGCACGGCGCTCACCCAGTACGGCGTCCACGTGTAGTACAGCACCGGCTTGTCCTGCTTGAAGCGGGCGATGGTGTCGGCCATCAGCGCGGCGTAGCTGCCCTGCTTGTGCGTGACGGTGTCGCGCAGCTGATAGGCCGTGAGGTGGTTCTCGATGGCCAGCTCGCAGCCCCAGCCGGGGTTGCAGCCAGTCAGGTCGGCCTTGCCGTCGCCGTCTGCGTCGAACAGCTTCGCGATGGCAGGGTCCTTCAGCTGTGCGATGTTCGTGATGCCGTACTGCTCTGCCGTCTTGCGGTCGATCAGGTAGCCCTGCACGGCGCCGTCCGAGTACACGCCCTTGCGCCACAGCTTGGCGTCGCCGCCGCTGTTCTTGTAGAAGTCGGCGTGCAGCAGGCTCCAGTGGTTGGCCATGAAGGTGGCGTCGCCGTTGGCAATGGCCAGATGCTCGGTGGCGGGCTCCAGGTCTTTCATGGGCTCGACGGTGTAGCCGAGCTTTTCGAGCGCGCGCATCACCAGCAGCGTCTGGAAGGCTTCTTCCGCGAGCGAGCTTTTCAGCGGCTGCACGGTAACGCCCTTGCCGGGCAGGTCGTTGGCAGCATGGGCGGCCATGCCCGAGGCCACGAAGGCGAGGGCCAGCAGGCCGCGTGCGATGAAACTGGTTTTCTTCATGCGTTGTGTTCCTCCGTGCGGCTTATTGCGCTTGCGTGGACAGGGCGGGAACCGGCTGGTTGCCCGGTTGCGAGGGCGAACCCACAAGGCGCTGCAGCACTCGCAGCGCGAAGCCCACTGGCCCGGTGTGCCACCAGCGGCGGCCAGCGCTGCGGCGCGACTTGCCCATGGCTTGCGTCAGCCGGTCCAGCGAGATCGCCAGCAGCACGATGCCGAGCCCGCCAACGGTCGCCAGGCCCATGTCGAGCCGGCCGATGCCGCGCAGCACCATCTGGCCCAGGCCGCCTACGGCGATCATCGAGGCGATGACGACCATCGACAGCGACAGCATCAGCGCCTGGTTGATGCCCGCCATGATCGACGGCATGGCCAGCGGCAACTGCACCTTCACCAGCATCTGCCAGGGCGAAGCGCCGTAGGCGCGCGCGGCCTCGATGAGGTCGGGGCGCACCTGGCGCAGGCCGAGGTTGGTCAGGCGCACCAGCGGCGCCAGCGCGAAGATGATCGTCACGATCACACCCGGCACATTGCCGATGCCGAACAGCATCACCACCGGCACGAGGTACACGAAGGCCGGCGTGGTCTGCATCGCGTCGAGCACCGGCCGCATGATTCGCTGCGCCCGGTCGCTGCTTGCCAGCAGCACGCCCAGCGGCAGGCCGATGACCATGCAGAACACCAGAGAGGTCAGCACCAGCGACAGCGTCACCATCGCCTCGGGCCAGATGCCGAGCATGGCCACGAGCAGCAGCGCCACCGTGGTGCCGATGGCCAGCGCGCGGCCGGCGAACTGCCAGGCGAAGAGGCCGATGAGGGCGATCATCGCCAGCGTGGGCAGGCCGGTGAGCAGGCCCTGCACCCAGTTCAGCGTGCTGTCGATGGGCAGGCGCACGGTCTGGAAGAAGGGGCGGAAGTGCTCGACCACCCAGCCGAGGCCCTGGTTGATCCACGATTCGACGGGCAGGGAGCCGTCCCACAGGCGGTGCAGCTGGAAGCCGCTGGTGGCGGCGTCGGCTTGTCCCGCAAGTTGGTGGGCGGCGTTCACCGGCGCGTCGAGCCAGGCGCTGGTGGCCGAGGTGTCGGGCGCGGCCGAGAGCGCTTCCCACGGATCGACGAAGGCAGGGGCCGCGGGCGTGCTCAGGTCGGAAGGAAGTGTGTTGTCGTTCATCGTTCAGGTCCTTCGTGAATTCAGTGCGGCTCGGCGGCGAGAGCAGGGGCAGCGTTGGGCAAGACGGGCTCGATCGGCGGCGTGTCGCGGTCGAGGAATTTCAGCAGCGTCGTCTTGCTGATCGCACCGCAGAAGCGGCCGTCGTTCGCCACTACTGGCAGCGCGCACGGCGCCTGCGCGAGCTGGCCGATCAGGCCTGCCACGGGAGCTTCGGCGTCGATGCGCGGCAGCTCGTTGAGAAACGCGTGCTGCAGCCCCAGCGGGCCCGAATGTCCATCGAGCGCGCCGCGCAGCGTGTCCGCCGACACCACGCCGAGGAAGCGCTTGTTGGGGCTCGTCACGTAGGCGAAGTCGCGATCCTGGTCTTCCAGCAGCTTGAGCGCCGCGCGCGCACCGCGCTCGGGGTGCTCGCACACCACGGTGAGCGATTTGCGCGCGATGTCCGCTGCCTTGAACACGGCCGCCGCGTCCACGCCGCGCACGAAGCTGCGCACGTAGTCGTTGGCGGGACTGCGCAAGATCTCGTCGGGCGTGCCGACCTGGATCACCTGGCCGTCCTTCATGATCGCGATGCGGTCGCCGATGCGCATGGCCTCGTCGAGGTCGTGCGAGATGAAGACGATGGTGCGGCGCTGCTCCTGTTGAAGCCGCAGCAGCTCCGACTGCATCTCGGTGCGGATGATCGGGTCGAGGGCCGAGAAGGCCTCGTCCATCAGCAGGATCGACGGGTCCGAGGCCAGCGCCCGCGCCAGGCCCACGCGCTGCTGCATGCCGCCCGAGAGCTCGTCGGGATAGCTGTCGCCCCAGCCCGCCAGCCCCACCTGCGCGAGCGCGAGGTCGGCTTGCGCCAGGCGCTCCTTCTTGCTCGTGCCCGAGAGTTCGAGGCCGAAGGCGGTGTTCTCGCGCACCGTCATGTGCGGCATCAGCGCGAACGACTGGAACACCATGCTGATGTCCTTGCGGCGCAGCGCGCGCAGCTTGGTGTCGGAGTGTTCGTTGATGTCCGCGCCGTCGATCACGATGCGGCCCGCGGTCGGTTCGATCAGCCGGTTCAAGAGGCGCACCAGCGTCGACTTGCCCGAACCCGAGAGACCCATGATGACGAAGATTTCTCCGGCCTGGATTTCGAAGGTGGCGTCGAACACGCCGATCGACTGGCCGGTGCGCGCCAGGATTTCCTTCTTGGAAAAACCTTGCCGGACCAGCTCCAGGGCTTGTTCGGGCTCGTCGCCGAACACCTTGAAGACATGGTCGATGAGAATTCCTTTGGCCATACGTCGGGGCTCCTTTGGTGAGGGGTTGACAGATCGCCACCCCCGCAAGGGCGACGCGAGCACGCCCCCAGCCCATTGGATGGGCTGCCGACAGGCACTGAAGACGACATGGCGACGAAGCCAGTGCCCGCCGGATGCTTCATTCGCAGGGCAACGGGCCTGGTCGAGGGGCGCCGCCTGGATGAGCGTGACGTGGCAATGGGGACGGAAAAGATCCGGCCGGTTTGCCGGGCTGGGCCCGGCGGGAGAACCTTGCACCGCGACGGGATTCGGAGATCCGCGAGTAGTGAAGGGGTGACCTGCAAGTTCAAGAGAGCGGGGAACCCGAACTCATCATGACTTGTTGGTCGTCAGAAGCCTTTGATCATAACTTTTCGACATGATGCGGTCAAGGCGGGAGGCGTATCGTGATGTCAGCGGCCAGCCAATGGCCTCGTCAGATGCGAGCTATTCCTATTGGCCGATACTCGGGCTCGCGCCCGCCGAGCGGCGCGACCTTTCATGATCCTGCGGAGCTTTTTCTCATGACGACTTCCCCCAAGACCCGTGCCGAGCGCGATACCTTCGGACCGATCGACGTGCCGGCCGACAAGCTGTGGGGCGCGCAAACGCAGCGCTCGCTGCAGAACTTCGACATCTCCGGCGAGCAGCAGCCGCGCGAGATCATCAAGGCGCTGGCACAGGTCAAGCGCGCATCGGCCGTGGTCAACCACGCGCTGGGCCTGCAGGACGAAAAGAAGACCAAGGCCATCGTGGCGGCCGCCGACGAAGTCATCGCCGGCAAGCACCCGGGCGAGTTCCCGCTGGTGGTCTGGCAGACCGGCTCGGGCACGCAGACCAACATGAACGTCAACGAGGTGCTGGCCAACCGCGCCAGCGAAATCCTCGGCGGCGAGCGCGGCGAAGGTCGCCTCGTGCACCCCAACGACGATGTGAACCGCAGCCAGTCGAGCAATGACGTGTTCCCGACCGCCATGCACGTGGCCGCCGTCGAGGCCATCACGCACAAGCTGCTGCCGGCCATTGCCAAGCTGCGCGGCACGCTGGAGCAGAAGTCCAAGGACTTCGCCGACATCGTGAAGATCGGCCGCACCCACCTGCAGGACGCCACGCCGCTTACGCTGGGCCAGGAGTTCTCGGGCTACGTGGCGCAGCTCGCGCACGGCGAGGCGCATGTGCGCGCCGCGCTGCCGCACCTGAGCGAACTGGCGCTGGGCGGCACGGCCGTCGGCACCGGGCTGAATGCGCCCAAGGGCTATGCAGAGCAGGTGGCCGCCGAGCTGGCGAAGCTCACGGGCCTGCCGTTCGTGACCGCGCCGAACAAGTTCGAAGCGATGGCCAGCGTCGACGCGCTGGTGCACGCCCACGGCGCGCTGAAGACGCTGGCCGCCAGCATGAACAAGATCGCCAACGACGTGCGTTGGCTCGCGAGCGGCCCGCGCAGCGGCATCGGCGAACTGAGCATTCCCGAGAACGAACCGGGCTCGTCGATCATGCCGGGCAAGGTCAACCCGACCCAGAGCGAGGCCGTCACGATGCTGGCCGCGCAGGTGTTCGGCAACGACGTGGCCATCAACATCGGCGGCGCCTCGGGCAACTTCGAACTGAACGTGTTCCGCCCGATGGTGGCGCACAACTTCCTGCAGAGCGTGCGCCTGCTGGCCGACGGCATGGTGAGCTTCAACGACCACTGCGCGGTGGGCATCGAGCCGAATCGCGAACGCATCACGGAGCTGGTGCAGCGTTCGCTGATGCTGGTGACGGCGCTGAACACGCACATCGGCTACGACAAGTCGGCCTACATCGCCAAGAAGGCGCACAAGGAAGGCACGAGCCTGCGCGAAGCGGCGATTGCCTCGGGGCACCTCACGGCCGAGCAGTTCGACCAGTGGGTGGTGCCGGAGAACATGACTGGCCGTTGATTCGGTCAGCCCATTGAAAAAGGACCCTCGTCGGGTCCTTTTTTGTTTCAGTAGCCGATCGTGTATCGCTGACGGGAGTGCGCCGGCTTTTCAAGCTCGTCGATGAACGCGATTGCGTAGTCCTCGAAGGTGATCCAGCTGCGGCCTTGGGCGCTCACGAGCAGGTCGTCCTTGCCCAGGCGGAACTTGCCGGTGCGCTCGCCTTCGACGAACTCGGCCGAGGGCGACAGGAAGGTCCAGTCGAGTTCCTTCTCGTTGCGCAGCGTGTCGAGGAACACGCCGCCGGCCGAAGCTTCGGCGCGGTAGGCATCGGGGAAGTTCGGCGTGTCGATCACTTTCAGGCCGGGCGCCGCGAACAGGCTGCCGGCGCCGCCGACCACCAGCAGGCGCTTCACGCCCGAGCGCTTGACCGGCTCGATGATGGCCGCGGGCGGTACCGTGGAGAAGTGCGCGGCACTGAACACGGCGTCGTGGCCGGCCAGCGCTTTTTCGAGCGCTGCGCCATCGAGCACGTCGAGGTCGACGGCCTTCACGTTGGCGCGGCCTGCCAGCTTGTCGGTGGCCTTGCGGGCGATGGCCGTGACGGTGTGGCCGCGGCGCAGGGCTTCTTCCAGAAGGCGGCCGCCGGCGCGTCCGGTGGCGCCGATGATGGCGATGTGGCTCATGAGTGACTCCTGTGAAAGATCGAAAGATCGGATGGGATGAACCGCATCTTAGGTTTCTGGTTTCGAAAGAAATACCTCGATTTGCGCGCTTGTTTATTCCTAAAATCGTTCGAATGGACCGATTGAACGCCATGCGCGTGTTTGTGAACGTGGTCGATTCGGGCAGCCTTTCGGCCGCCGCCGACAAGCTCGACATGTCCCGCCCGGTGGTCACGCGCTACGTGGCCGAACTGGAGCAATGGACCGGCGCGCGCCTGCTGCACCGCACGACGCGCCGCCTTAGCCTCACTGCGGCCGGCGAAGAGCTGCTGCCGCGTTGCCGCCAGGTGCTGGAGCTCACGGGCGACATGCAGGCCGCGGTGCGGCATCCGGCCGAGGCGCCGCGCGGGCAATTGCGCATCACCACAGGAACCTCGTTTGCGCAGGCGCAACTGGCCGACGCGATTGCCGACTATGTGCGGCTTTATCCGGCCGTGATGGTCGACCTGGTGTTGCTGGATCGAACCGTCAATCTCGTGGACGAGCGCATCGACCTCGCGATTCGTACAGCGGCAGAGATCGACCCCAATCTGATCGCTCGCCGGCTCACCACGTGCCGATCGGTGGTTTGCGCTTCACCCGCCTATCTGAAGGAGCACGGAAAACCCCTGCGCGTGGAAGAACTGGCCCAGCGCAACTGCCTCACGCATTCCTACTTTGGACGCAGCCTCTGGAACTTCACGCGCAAGGACAACGGGGAGCCGGTGTCCGTGGCCGTGGATGGCAATGTCTCCGCCAACGACGCGGCGAGCCTGATGTACCTGGCAAGGGCAGGGGCCGGCATCGCTATGCTGCCGACCTATCTCACGTCGGAGCTGCTGCAGAAGGGAGAACTGGTGCGGCTCTTCGGCGATTTCGAGCCGCAAGTGGTGGGCATGTACGCCGTGTACGCCTCTCGCAAGCACATGCCGGCCACCTTGCGCACGATGCTCGACTTCCTGGCCGAGCGATTCACCGAAGTGCCTGCGTGGGACGCGCCGCACGCAGGCTAGGGGGCAAGGCTCAGTGGCCGTCGCCGGCGTGAGGCGCCGGGGCCATCAGCCGGTCGGTGTAGGCAATGGCCATTGCCGAGAACAGGAAGGCGATGTGGATCACGGTCTGCGCGATCAGCACGCGGTCGGTGTAGTTGTCCGCGTTGATGAAAGTCTTCAGCAGGTGGATGGAACTGATACCGATGATGGCGGTGGCCAGCTTCACCTTGAGCACCGAGGCGTTCACGTGGCTCAGCCATTCGGGCTGGTCACGGTGGCCTTCGAGGTCCATGCGGCTCACGAAGGTCTCGTAGCCGCCCACGATCACCATGATGAGCAGATTCGAGATCATCACCACGTCGATCAGCGCCAGCACCACCAGCATGATCACCGTCTCGTTGAGCGTGCCGACCGGCGCCGTGGTCTTGTAGCCGATGCTGGTAATGAGCGCCTGCAGTGCTTCCTTGCTGCCGAACGCGGCCTCGACCAGGTGCAGCAGCTCGACCAGGAAGTGCACGACGTACACGGCCTGCGCCACGATCAGCCCCAGGTACAGCGGCAGCTGCAGCCAGCGGCTCGCGAAGATCAGCTTGGGCAGGGGACGCAGCGGTGAAGCGCGGGCTGGTACGGGCGGGTTCCGGGGGTCGAAAGGTTCGGGAGCGGACATCGGCAAGGCGGTGGTTGGGGACCGGGGATTCTAGAGGTGCCCCAGTGACGCACTCGTGATAACCCCGAGAACTAACATCTGACCTTCGCAAGCCCGTCAGTGACCCGTAAGTGGACCCGTCGACATTACGGCCGCACCCATCCAGGAGACATAGAGCATGAGCAGCGCATCGAAGAACATTGAATCCGTCCTGGTCGAGAACCGCGTGTTCCCGCCCGACGCCCGCGCCACCGAAGGCGCCCGCATTTCCGGCATGGCCGCCTATGAGGCCCTGTGCAAGGAGGCCGAGCAGGATTTCGAAGGGTTCTGGACCCGCCTTGCCAAGGACAACCTGGACTGGACCAAGCCCTTCACCAAGACGCTCGACGAGTCGAAGGCGCCGTTCTACGAGTGGTTCGGCGACGGCGAACTCAATGCCAGCGCCAATTGCCTCGACAGGCACATCGGCACCCCGGTCGAGAACAAGACGGCCATCGTCTTCGAAGCCGACGACGGCACCGTCACCAACGTCACCTACAAGGAACTGCTCGCCCGCGTGAGCCAGTTCGCCAACGCGCTGAAGGCGCAGGGCATCCAGAAAGGCGACCGCGTCGTCATCTATATGCCGATGACGGTCGAGGGCGTGATCGCCATGCAGGCTTGCGCGCGCATCGGCGCCACCCACAGCGTGGTGTTCGGCGGCTTCTCGGCCAAGGCGCTGCAGGAGCGCATCATCGACGCGGGTGCGGTGGCGGTCATCACGGCCAATTACCAACTGCGCGGCGGCAAGGAGTTGCCGCTCAAGGCCATCGTGGATGACGGCATCGCGCTCGGCGGCTGCGAGTCGATCAAGACGGTGTTCGTGTACGAGCGCACGCCTAGCGCGTGGAACCGCGTGGAAGGTCGCGACAAGACATTCGCCGAAGCGCTGAAGGGCCAGAGCACCGAGTGCGCCCCCGTGCCAGTCAACGCCGAGCACCCGCTCTTCATCCTCTACACCTCGGGCTCCACCGGCAAGCCCAAGGGCGTGCAGCACGCAACTGGCGGCTACCTGCTGTGGGCCAGGCTCACGATGGACTGGACCTTCGACATCCGCCCCGAAGACGTGTTCTGGTGCACGGCCGACATCGGCTGGATCACCGGCCACACCTACGTCGCCTACGGCCCGCTCGCGGCCGGCGCCACGCAGGTGGTGTTCGAGGGCATTCCGACCTTCCCGCATGCGGGCCGCTTCTGGCAGATGATCGAGAAGCACAAGGTCAGCGTGTTCTACACCGCTCCCACCGCCATCCGCTCGCTCATCAAGGCGGCCGAGGGCGATGAAAAAGTGCACCCGAAGAACTGGGACCTCACGAGCCTGCGCATCCTCGGCTCGGTCGGCGAGCCGATCAATCCTGAAGCGTGGATGTGGTACCACCGCAATATCGGCGGCGAGCGCTGCCCCATCGTCGATACCTTCTGGCAGACCGAGACCGGCGGCCACGTGATCACGCCGCTGCCGGGCGCCACGCCGCTGGTGCCGGGCTCGTGCACGCTGCCGCTGCCGGGCATCATGGCCGCCATCGTCGACGAGACCGGCAAGGACCTGCCCAACGGCGCGGGCGGCATGCTGGTCATCAAGCGGCCATGGCCCTCGATGATCCGCACGATCTGGAACGACCCCGAGCGCTTCAAGAAGAGCTACTTCCCCGAGGAGATGGGCGGCACGATCTACCTCGCCGGCGACGGCGCTGTGCGCAGTGCCGACCGCGGCTACTTCCGCATCACCGGTCGCATCGACGACGTGCTGAACGTGTCGGGCCACCGCCTGGGCACGATGGAAATCGAATCGGCGCTGGTGTCCAAGACCGACCTCGTGGCCGAAGCCGCGGTGGTAGGGCGGCCCGACGACGTGACGGGCGAGGCAGTGTGCGCCTTCGTCGTGCTCAAGCGCGCGCGTCCGACCGGTGAAGAAGCCAAGCAGATCGCCAACGAGCTGCGCGCCTGGGTCGCGAAGGAAATCGGCCCTATCGCCAAGCCCAAGGACATCCGCTTCGGCGACAACCTGCCCAAGACCCGCAGCGGCAAGATCATGCGACGGCTGCTGCGCAGCATTGCCAAGGGCGAGGCGATCACGCAGGACACCTCGACGCTCGAAAATCCGGCCATCTTGGAACAGTTGTCACAGACCAACTGACCGGTGCTGTAGGACATGGCCGTCTATGCGGCCATCTGCACCGAACGGAGCTCTTCGCTGAGGTAAAACCGTCGCAACCACCGTGCGCCTCGACGCGCACGGGTTTTCGACGTGTTCGATCTTTCCGAAGGAGGCCCCCATGGGCGTGAGATCCGCTTTTCTTTTTGTCATCGTGCTGCTCATCGCGGCGCTGGCCGCGCTGAACTGGGGCACGCTGTCTGCATCCACCGATGTGTGGCTGGGCTTCATGACCGTCTCGGCGCCGCTGGGCCTGATCATGCTGGGCCTGACGGTGGTACTGGCCGCCTTCTTCCTCGTCTACGTGCTGTACCTGCACAGCTCGGTGCTGATCGACACCAAGCGCCACACCAAGGAAATGCAGGTCCAGCGCGACCTGGCGGACAAGGCCGAAGCCTCGCGCTTCACCGAACTGCGCAATTTCCTGGAGGCGCAGGAGAACAAGCACATGGCGCAGAACGCCGATCGTCAGGCGGCGATGCTGGCTCGCCTGGAGCAGCTCGAAACCGCGATCCGCCTGCGCTCGGACCAGACCGACAACACCGTGGCCGCGCACATCGGCCAGCTCGAAGACCGCATCGAGCGCCGGCCGGTACCGGCGGACATCAACCCGCAGGCGTGATGCCCTGGGGCCTACTTCGTCGACAGCACCCAGGCCGCGAGCTTCTTTGCGTCGGCTTCGCTGACCTGGTTGTTCGCCGGCATCGGCACCGGTCCCCACACGCCGGAGCCGCCCTTCATGATCTTGCTGGCAAGAGTGTCGACGGCGCCCTTGTCGTCCTTGTACTTGGCGGCGACGTCCTTGAACGACGGGCCGAGCACCTTGCGCTCGACCGCATGGCAGCTCATGCAGTTCTTCGAAGTCGCCAGGGCCAGGTCTGCGAAGGCGGGCGCGGCGAGCGTTACGAGGCCGAGGCCCAGAGCTGCCGACAACAAGACTCTTTTCATGGGGGATCTATTTGGTAAGGGCTGAGTTACATTCGACTCAACGCGATTGTAGGTAGCACCGTGCACGGCGTACGGATGCGTTGCCAGTACGACCCGGAGGGATTCGCAATGTGGTTTCTGGCATTGGGCCTGCTTGGACTGGCCCTCAAGTATCTCGAAGTAGGCATGGTCGCCGGCTGGAGCTGGTGGATCGTGCTGTCTCCGTTCGCGATGGCCGTCGCGTGGTGGGCCTGGGCCGATTCGTCGGGCTATACCAAGCGCAAGGTCATCGAGCGGGAAGAGCGGCGCAAGCAGGACCGCATCGACCGCCAGAAGACCAACATGGGCATGAAGACCAGCAACGGGCAGCGCCCGCGCCGCTGAGTCAGCGCCATCGGCCGAAGTCCCGGCACCGCATGCATCAAGCAGAAGTGCCATGGACGAAGAAGCCACTACCCACGCACTGATCGTCTTCGGGCTGTCCCTGCTGCTCGGCCCGGCCCTCGGCGGGCTCGTGGGGTGGCTCAAGAGCTTTTTCTGGGGCGTGGGTGTCGGGGCGCTGGTGATCGGCTTCGCCGGCCTCTACGGTGCGGCCACCATCGGCTGGCACCGCTACCAGTCGATTGCCGGAACCACCAGCGTGCAGGGCAGCCTGGTCGAGTTCGTCGACGAACAAAGCAAGGACAGCAACGGCCGCACCACGGTTTCGCGCGCGCCCATCGTCGAATACACCGCTTCCGACGGGGAGAAGCGCCGCGTCAAGGGGCTGGGCGGCGGCCTGTCGGGCAAGGAGTGGGGCGACGCGGTGGAGGTGCGCTACAGCGTGGCCGATCCCTCGAAGGCGCTGGTGGCCGATTTCCAGAACATGTGGGGCGGGGTCTGGGGGCTCGGCATCTTCGGTGCGTTTCCGAGCATGTTCGGCCTGTTCTTCATCGGCATGGCTCTGAAGGAGGGGCGCAGCAGATACGGCTACGGCAGCAGGCCGCCGCCGGTGCGCGAGCCCACGCCTGTGCAGAAGCGCTGGCGCACGCGCGGCACCGTGCTCGCCAACATCGTCTTCCTGGCCGGCTTCGCGCTGGTGTTTCTCTATCCCGACCCGGAACCGATGAAGCAGTTTGGCGCGGGCTTCATGACCATCGGCGCCGGCGCCATGCTGCACTTTCTCGTGCAAAGCCTGCCGCCGGCACTGGAGTTCCAGGCTCGCAGCATCCTCGCGATCGTAGGCCTCGGGTTTCTGGCCTTCGGCTACGGCGCGTGGATGATGGCCTGACTGGTGGATTTCAGAACTTGTCGAGCACCGCGCCCGAGCTCGCGCTCGAGGCGTTGAACGCGAACTTCGCCTGCACGCCGCGCGTGTAGCGCGGAGCCGGTGCCTTCCAGCCTTCGCGGCGCTTGGCGATCTCGGCTTCTGGCACGTTCAGTTCGAGCTTGAGTTCGTGTGCGTCGATGGTGATCGAGTCGCCCTCGTTCACGAAGGCGATGGTGCCGCCGGCTGCGGCTTCAGGTGCTACGTGGCCCACCACCATGCCCCAGGTACCGCCCGAGAAGCGGCCGTCGGTGATCAGGCCCACGCTTTCGCCGAGACCCGCGCCGATCAGCGCGCCGGTCGGCGCCAGCATTTCGGGCATGCCCGGGCCGCCCTTGGGGCCGAGGTAGCGCAGCACCATCACGTCGCCGGCCTTGATCTTGCCGTCGAGGATGGCCTTGAGCGCCGACTGCTCGTCGTCGAACACGCGCGCCGGGCCGGTGATGACCGGGTTCTTCAGCCCGGTGATCTTGGCGACCGCGCCTTCGGGCGACAGGTTGCCCTTCAGGATGGCGAGGTGGCCTTCCGCGTACATGGGCTTGTCGATGGGGCGGATCACGTCCTGGTCGGCGCGCGGCACGTCCGGTACGTCCTTCAGCACTTCGGCGATGGTCTGGCCGCTGATGGTGATGCAGTCGCCATGCAGCAGGCCGGCCTTCAGCAGCACCTTCATCACTTGCGGAATGCCGCCGGCCTGGTGCAGGTCGACCGCGAGGTACTTGCCCGAGGGCTTCAGGTCGCAGATCACCGGCACCTTCTTGCGCATGCGCTCGAAGTCGTCGATGGTCCATTCGACCTCTGCCGCATGCGCAATGGCCAGGAAGTGCAGCACCGCGTTGGTCGAGCCGCCCGTGGCCATGATGACCGCCACCGCGTTTTCGATGGCCTTCTTGGTCACGATGTCGCGCGGCTTCAGGTCTTTCTTGATCGCCTCGATCAGCACCTTGGCCGATTCCTTGGCCGAGTTGGCCTTCTCGTCGTGCGGGTTGGCCATAGTCGACGAGTAGGGCAGCGAGATGCCCAGCGCCTCGAATGCGCTGGACATGGTGTTGGCCGTGTACATGCCGCCGCAAGAGCCGGTGCCGGGAATGGCGCGCTTCTCGATCTCGTGCAGGTCTTCGTCGCTCATGTTGCCGGCGGCGTTCTGGCCCACGGCCTCGAACACGCTCACGATGTTCAGGTCTTGCCCCTTGTAGCGGCCCGGCAGGATGGTGCCGCCGTAGACGTAGATGGCCGGTACGTTGGCGCGCAGCATGCCCATGAGGCCGCCGGGCATGTTCTTGTCGCAGCCGCCGACCACCAGCACGCCGTCCATCCACTGGCCGCCCACGCAGGTCTCGATGCAGTCGGAAATGACTTCGCGGCTGACCAGCGAGTACTTCATGCCCTCGGTGCCCATGGCCATGCCGTCGGAGATGGTGGGCGTGCCGAACACCTGCGCGTTGCCGCCTGCTTCCTCGATGCCGGCGATGGCCGCGTCGGCCAGCTTCTGCAGGCCCGAGTTGCAGGGCGTGATGGTGCTGTGGCCGTTGGCGACGCCGACCATCGGCTTCTTGAAGTCGCCCTCTTCGTAGCCCATGGCGTAGAACATCGAGCGGTTGGGCGCGCGACTCTTGCCTTCGACGATGTTGGCGCTGCGGCGGTTGATCTGGATTGGCTTGGTGTCCATGGTGTCTCTTCTATCGTGGGGAGATCGGGGGAGCCCAAGTATCGGACTTCTGATTGATTGCTTCCAATCCATTTTCAAGCACAGATTAATATGCTTGGCATATGAATGAAGCCCTGATCGACCTGCGGGCCTGGCGCCAGTTCGTCGCCGTGGCCGAAGAGCTGCACTTCGGCCGCGCCGCGCTACGGCTGCACATGACGCAGCCACCGGTCACGCAAGCCATTGCCCAGCTCGAGAAGACGCTGGGCGTGGTGCTGTTCGACCGTACCCGGCGGCGCGTGGCGCTCACGCCGGCCGGCGAGGCCTTGCTGCCAGATGTGCGCGAGCTGCTGGCCCGCGCGCAGGCGTTGCCTGCCCGGGCGCGGGCAGCGGCGGCGGGGCAGGTGGGCCGGGTGCGCATCGCCTTCGTCTCGACCGTCGGCTTCGAGCAACTGCCGGCCTGGGTGCGCGAGTTCCGCGTGCTGTGCCCCGAGGTGGCGCTCGAACTGGTCGAGGCCACCGGCGACGTGCAGCTCGAAGCCTTCGCACGTGGCGAGATCGATGCGGGGCTGATGCTGCATTCGCCCGGTGCGGCGCCGCCAGGGCTGGCCCGGTTGCCGGTGGAGGAAGAGGCGCTGGTGCTGGCCCTGCCGGCGCAGCACCGGCTCGCCCGCGCGCGGCCCGTGCCGCTGGCGGAGGTGCTGGCCGAGCCGTTGGTGATCTTTCCGCGCCGCATCGTGCCCTCGCTGCACGACGCGGTCTTCGACCTCTATCACGCGGCCGGCCGCGTGCCGCAGGTGGCGCAGGAGGCAATCCAGATGCAGACCATCGTCAATCTGGTGTCGGGCGGCATCGGCGTTGCCTGGGTGCCGCACAGCGTGATGCAGTTCCGGCGCGCGGGCGTCGTCTACCGGCAGGTCGACGAGTTCAAGGGCGTTGGGCGGCGCCGCGTGGCCTTGCCGGCCTGCGAGACAAGCCTCGTGTGGCCCGCACAGGCCGCGCATCCGGCGCTGGCGCGTTTCGTGGCGTTCGTGCGCGAGCGCACGGCACGGGCCCAGGCGAAATAGCGGGCAGGGCGCCTGCCTTTGCCTCTATCTGCGCGATGCCCGCGCGCCACCCGTCTTCGACATCGCTCGCGGGTCGAGCGAATCGGAGAGCAGGGTTTCGAGCCAGCCCGCGAAGGCCTGCACGCGCCGCGACAGGTTGCGCCGGTGCGGGTACACGAGCTGCACCGGCAGCGGCTCGGCGCGTGCGTCGGCCAGCACCTCGATCAGTTCGCCGGCCGCGAGGTGCTCGCGCACGTCGTACGCCGGAATCTGGATCAGGCCCAGGCCGGCCAGTGCGCAGGCGATGTAGGTCTCGGCATTGTTCGCCGCCACCTGGCTGCGCATGCGCAAGCTCGCGGTTTCCCCGTCGCGCTGCCATTCCCACGGCGCCGCGCGCCCGCTGGTCGGCGAGGCGTAGTTGACGGCCATGTGTTGCGGCAGATCGGCGGGCGTGCGCGGCGTGCCGTGGCGTGCCAGGTAAGCCGGGCTCGCGCAGTTGATCAACGTGAAATGCCCGAGCGGCCGTGCCACCAGGCTGCTGCTGGCCAGCGGCCCCACGCGCAGCGCACAGTCGACGCCTTCGAGCACAAGATCCACCGCGCGGTCGCTGGAGCCCAGTTCGAGCTCGATGGCCGGATGGCGCTCGAAGAAGCCCGGGAGTGCTGGCGCGATCAGCCGCCGCGCGATGCGGCTCGGCACGTCGACCTTGAGCCGGCCGCTCACCTGGCCGTGCGCGGGCAGGAACTGCTGCTCCATGTCTTCCATGTCGGCCACCAGCGCGCGGGCACGCTCCAGCATCACTTCGCCGTCGGGCGTGAGGCCCACCCGGCGCGTGGTCCGGTGCAGCAGGCGAGAGCCGAGGCGGGTTTCGAGCTGCTGCACGGCCGTCGAGATGGTCGCGCGCGGCAGGCCCAGGCGGTCGGCTGCGCGTGTGAAGCTGCCGGCCTCGGCCACGCGCACGAAGACCTGGAGGAGGTCGATGCGGTCCATGGGTAATCTGGATTGTTCGTGATTTATTGAACAGTCTAGCCTTGACTGGGTGATTTATCTGTCGTGTACTGATCAATAGACTGAATGCTCCCGTCACGCATCACCCTCTACAAAGGAGTCCATTCATGTCCGCACGCACTCTCAAGAACAAGGTCGTCGTCATCGCCGGCGGTGGCAAGAACCTCGGCGCCCTCATTGGCCGCCAGATGGTCGACGGCGGCGCCCGCGGCGTCGCCATTCACTACAACAGCGATGCCTCGCGCGCCGATGCCGAAAAAACCGCCGCCGCGCTCAAGGCCAAGGGCGCCGATACGCTGCTGGTGCAGGGCGATCTCTCGGTGGTCGACAACAGCGCGAAGCTGTTCGACCAGGCCGTGAAGCACTTCGGGCAGGTCGACATCGCCATCAACACTGCCGGCGTGGTCATCAAGAAGCCGATCCTCGACGTCACCGAGGCCGACTACGACAAGAGCTTCGACGCCAATGCCAAGGCTGCTTTCTTCTTCATCCAGCAGGCCGGCCGCACGATGGCCGACGGCGGCAGCATCGTCACGCTGGTGAGTTCGCTGCTGGCGGCCTACACGCCGTTCTATGCGATCTATCCGGGCTCGAAGGCGGCGGTGGAGCACTACACGCGCGCCGCGTCGAAGGAGTTCGGCGAGCGCGGCATCTCGGTCAACGCGATTGGCCCTGGCCCGATGGACACGCCGTTCTTCTACGGGCAGGAGAGCAAGGAGGCCGTCGAATACCACAGCAGCGCCGCCGCGCTGAGCAAGTTCTCGAAGAAGGGCCTCACCGACATCGAAGACATCGCACCCATCGTGCGCTTCCTCGTCACCGAAGGCTGGTGGATCACCGGGCAGACGATTTTTGCCAACGGCGGCTACACCACACGCTGATCCGGCAAGATGCCGCCTGGAGGACGAACGACATGCACACGATCATGGTGATGGGCGGCGGCTTCGTGCTGCTGGTGGTGTTCCTGCTGGCCGCGCGCTTCACGGGCGACGGCTCTTCGGCGGCGCTGGCCGTGGCGGCCAAATGGTTCATTCCGGCGTGGTTCATCGGCGCGGGCATCAACATGGCCGTGGGCGTGATCAAGGCGGGGTACTCGGTGGCCGAGGAGCTGCCGATCTTCCTGCTGATCTTCGCAGTGCCGGCCGTGGTGGCAGGGCTGCTGTGGTGGAAGTTCGGGCGCTAGTTCTTCGGTAGCGGCCTGAATATCCCCGTCCCGGCCCCGACATTCGGCCGGGGCACAATCCGCGGATGCTCATGTATCCGCAGATCAACCCCATCGCCCTGCAACTCGGGCCGGTGGCCATTCACTGGTACGGCCTGACCTACCTGGCCGCGTTTGCGCTCTTCTATTTTCTCGGCACGCGCCGGCTGCGGCATGAGCCGTATCGCTCGCTGGTGGGCGCAGGCGCATGGCAGCGCAGGGACATCGAGGACATTCTTTTCCTCGGCGTGATGGGCGTCATCGTCGGCGGGCGGCTGGGTTATTGCCTGTTCTACAAGCCCGAGTTCTATCTCACGCATCCGCTCGAAATCCTCTACGTGTGGCAGGGCGGCATGAGCTTCCACGGCGGGCTGCTCGGCGTGATTGGCGCAATGGTCTGGTTCTCGCGTTCGCGCGCACGGCCGTTCTGGCAGGTGATGGATTTCGTTGCGCCCTGCGTGCCGACAGGTCTGGCTGCCGGTCGCGTGGGCAACTTCATCAACGGCGAGCTGTGGGGCCGCTTCAGCAGCCCCGATCTGCCTTGGGGCATGGTGTTTCCGCAGAGCGGATCGATGCTGCCGCGCCATCCCTCGCAGGTCTACCAGTTCCTGCTCGAAGGGCTGCTGCTCTTCGTGGTGATGTGGCTCTATGCGCGCAAGGAACGCAAGCAGGGGCAGGTGGCCGCGGTGTTCCTGATCGGCTACGGCGTGCTGCGCTTCGTGGCCGAGTACTTCCGCGAGCCTGACGATTTCCTCGGCCTGCGTGCACTCAACTTGAGCCAAGGGCAGTGGCTCAGCGTGCCGATGGTGATTGCCGGTATCGCGCTGTGGTTCTGGTTCGGCCGCGTCGGCAGCAAGGCCGCCACCGCGCGCGCTTGAGCCTCTTGAATCGGAAGTTCGCAGGGTAAGTACCAGCCGCGCCGGATCGGGTGCAGGCTCAGAATTACGCGTAATTACAGAAAATTACGTCGCACTTGCTGCCCCGATCCGTATGCGCCTGGTCCCCAACTCCCTGCACGATGAAGTCGCCGCCACGCTGCGCGAGCAGATCTTCGACGGCACGCTGACTCCCGGCAGCTTCCTGGACGAGGCAGCCCTGTGCGAGCGGCTCTCCATCTCGCGCACGCCGCTGCGCGAGGCGCTCAAGGTGCTTACCGCCGAAGGCCTGCTGCGGCACGAGCCGCGGCGCGGCTGCTTCGTCAACGAGGTGACCGAGCGTGACCTCGACGAGATCTTTCCCGTCATCGCGCTGCTCGAAGGCCGTTGCGCCTACGAGGCCGCCCGCAATGCCAGCGACGCCGAGCTGCACGAACTCGACGCGCTGCACGAGCGGCTGGTGCGCCACGCCAAGGCGCGCCGCATCAACGACTACTACGCCACCAACCACATCATTCACGAGGCGATCATCAAGCTCGCTGACAACAAGTGGCTGGCGCAGGTGATCGGCGACCTGCGCAAGATCCTCAAGCTTGCGCGGCTGCAGCAGCTGCATGCGCCGGGTCGGCTCGACCAGAGCCTGTCGGAGCATCTGGCCGTGTTCGCCGCGCTCAAGGCGCGCGACAGCGAAGGCGCCGACGCCGCCATGCGCACGCACATGACGCGCCAGCGCGAGGCGCTGCGCGAAGTCATGAGCCATCAGAAATCAAGGGTGATGCCGTGACGATCACCCCCTCAAGCATTGGAGTCCCCCGATGAGTGCGACCGAATGGTTCCAGGCGCGGCTGCGTTCTGGCGAAAAGTCCAAGGTGCCCGTGGCGCCCGAAGCCGCTGCCAAGAGCGCGCCGAAGAATGCGCCCAAGCCCAGCGCACGCTCGACCGCCGAGCGCCTGCAGGTCACTCTGCGCAAGGCTGACGAAGCCCTGTCGCCGCGCGCGCTGCGCCGCGTGCTGGCCGACTTGCAGGCCGTGATCGACCCGCGCGTGAGCGAGGTCGAGGGTGGCCGCCGCGCCCACGCCATCGCGGACGCCTACCGCGCCGCCACGGCCGAGGAGCGCCGCGACTACTGGGCGCTGATGAGCGAGCATTTCGCCGCCGATGCGCAAAAGCTCAAGACTGCCCGCGACCAGCACCAGGCGGCGGTCGGCACGCCCGACGAAGGCCAGGCCGAGCTGCGCCTGCGCCGCGCACTGGTGTCGCCGCGCATGCGCCTGCTGCAGCGCTTTGCGGTCGAGCCTGAAGGCATGCGCTTCCTGGTCGACCTGCGCGCCGACCTGCTTCCGTGCCTGAAGGCCGACAAGCGCCTGCTCGCGCTCGACGCCGAGCTGGAGCAACTCTTCTCCACCTGGTTCGACGTGGCCTTCCTCGAACTGCGCCGCATCGACTGGGATTCGCCCGCCTCGCTGATCGAAAAACTCATTCGCTACGAAGCGGTGCACGACATCAAGAGCTGGTCCGACGTTAAGAACCGGCTCGACGACAGCGACCGCCGCTGCTACGGCTTCTTCCATCCGCGCCTGCCCAACGAGCCGCTGATCTTTGTCGAAGTGGCGCTGGTCGATCGCATCAGCGACGGCATCACGCCGCTGCTCGACGAAGCCGCCGTGCCCGTGCTGCCGGCAAGGGCCACCACCGCGATCTTCTATTCGATCAGCAACACGCAGAACGGCCTGCGCGGCGTGAGCTTCGGCGACTCGCTCATCAAGCGCGTGGTCGAGACCCTGCAGGACGAGCTGCCGCGCCTGAAGACCTTCGCCACGCTTTCGCCGATTCCGGGCTTTCGCACCTGGCTCGCGAAGAACGCCGCCGACCTGCTGCCGCGCCTCGACGAGAAGCGCGAGGCCGAGCTCGGCCGCCTCGTCGGCTCGCTTCCGCCGACCGCCGAGCGCCTGCTTGCCGCGGTGGACGCGGCCGCCACTTTCGATGCCAAGTCGCCGCTGCGCCAATGGCTGATGCAGGCCGCCGCCGAGTACCTCGGCCGCGCGCTGGTCGACGGCACGCCGGCCGACCCGGTCGCTCGCTTCCACCTGGGCAACGGCGCCCGCGTGGAGCGCCTGAACTGGGCGGGCGATCCGTCGCCCAAGGGGCACAGGCAGTCTTACGGGCTCATGGTCAACTACCTCTACGACCTCAAGCGCCTGGACAAGCATCGCACCTGGCTGGCGGATGGCAAGGTGGCAGTATCGGGAGACGTCGAAAGCCTGTACTTCAAAAAAGGCTGAAGTCCTTATCGGAAAGTCCCAAGCGCCGGCGCCGCAAGCGCCTGCAACAGCCGCATGGTGCGGCAAGATCCACAACGACAGACAGGAGAAGAGACATATGAACCCAAGCTTTCAACGCCGCGACGTCCTGCGCGTGGCTGCCGCCGGTGCGGCCGTTCTGTGCGGCGCAGCGCGGGCCCAGCAGGGCTGGCCGACGAAGCCCGTGACGATGATCGTGCCGTTCCCGGCCGGCGGCGGGACGGACGCGTTCGCGCGGCCGCTGTCGGGGCAGTTCTCGAGGCTGACGAACCAGTCGCTCATCATCGACAACCGCGGCGGCGCTGGCGGCACGCTGGGTGCGAGCGTGGCCTCGAAGGCTTCGGCCGACGGCTACTCGCTGTTCATGGGCGCGGTGCACCATGCCATTGCGCCGTCCGTCTATCCCAAGCTCGACTACGACATCGAGAAAGACTTCGCGCCGCTGATGCTGCTGGCCAACGTGCCGCAGGTGGTGGTGGTCAATCCGCGCCGCGTGGCGGCCAACAACATCAAGGAATTCATCGCGCTTGCCAAGGCCAACCCCGGCAAGCTGAACTACGGCTCGGCCGGCGCCGGCACCTCGCACCACCTGGCCGGCGAGTTGTTCAAGATCCAGACCGGCACCTTCATCACGCACATTCCTTACCGTGGTGCCGGGCCGGCACTGGCGGACCTGATCGCCGGCAATGTCGACCTGATGTTCGATGGCCTCGGCTCCTCGGCCCAGTACATCAAGAGCGGCCGCATCAAGGCACTGATGGTGGCCGGCACCAAGCGCAACCCCGCGTTCCCCGACGTGCCGTGCGCCGCGGAGGTGGGCTTGCCCGACTACACCGTGACCACCTGGTACGGACTGTGGGCACCACGGCGCACGCCCGCCGACGTGCAGCCGCAGATCGTCGCCGAGATGCAGAAGGTGCTGGCGGCGGACGACATCAAGAACATCTGGGCCCAGAACGGCTCGGAAATCCCGACCCTCACGGGCCCTGCCTACGGCAGCTTCGTGAGTTCCGAGATCAAGCGATGGGCCACGGTGGTGAAGGCCTCGGGCGCAAAGATCGAATGACAGGCGGCAGCGGCATCTCGTTGCGCCAGGAAGGCGCCAGCGCGTTCGTCACGTTGTCGAACGCGGGGCGCCTCAATGCCATGACGCGCGCCATGTGGCGCGAGCTGCGTGCCGTGTTCGACAGCCTGCGCAACGACGATGGTGGCCTGCGCTGCGTCGTCGTGCGCGGCGAGGGCGGGGCCTTCTGCGCAGGCGGCGACATCTCCGAGTACCCGTCGTTCCGCTTCGAAGAGCCCAGCCTGCGCGAGTTTCACGAGAACGAAGTGTGGGCCGCGCTGCAGGCCATGCTCGACTGCCCGCTGCCACTCGTCGCGCAGATCGAGGGCGCCTGCATGGGCGCGGGCATCGAGATCGCGAGTTGCTGCGACATCCGCTTGGCCGGCGCGTCCGCGAAGTTCGGCGCGCCTATCGCAAAGCTCGGTTTTCCGATGGCGCCGCGCGAAGCCGCGCTGGTGCATGGCGCCATTGGCGACGTGCTCGCGCGCGACATGCTGCTCGCCGCTGGCGTGCACGGTGCGCAGCGCCTGTACGACGCGGGCTTTCTGCTGCAGGTGCTGCCCGACAACGAAGTGGCAGCCGCCGTGCAGGCGCACGCCACGCGCATCGCCGCGCTCGCGCCGCAGGCCGCGCGCCTGCACAAGCAGACCTTTGCAGCACTGCGGGCCGGAGCCCCGTCGGCCCACCACCTGCTGGCCACCGCCTACGACTACGCCGACTCCGCCGAACACCGCGAGGGCATCGCCGCCTTTCTCGCCAAGCGCACCCCGAATTTCTGAAGATAAGAAACCGTCAGATGAAGAAGACCGCCAACGCCAACCTGTTCGCCGCCCTGCGCGCGGCTTTCCCAGCCGATCTCGACAGCATCGCCGTCGAAACCGACAACGGCCTGTTCTATTCCTGGCGCGACGTCGAGCGCGCCAGCGCCATGATCGCCAACCTGCTCGATGCGCTGAAGCTGGAGAAGGGCGCGCGCATCGCGGTGCAGGTCGAGAAATCTGTCGAGGCCATGCTGCTGTACCTCGCCACGCTGCGCGCGGGCTATGTGTTCCTGCCGCTCAACACCGCCTACCAGAGCGCCGAGATCGAATACTTCATCGGCAACGCCGAGCCGGCCGTGGTGGTGTGCACCAGCCGCAATGCGTCGTGGGTGGGGCCGATCGCCAACGCGGCGGGCACGCAGCACGTCTTCACGCTGGACGACGACCGCACCGGCACGCTGCTCGAAATTGCCGCGCAATGCAGTGACCAGCACACGCCGGCCCAGCGCAAGGCCGACGACATGGCCGCGATCCTCTACACCAGCGGCACCACCGGCCGCAGCAAGGGCGCAATGCTCACGCACGGCAACCTGCTGTCGAACGCCCAGGTGCTGAAGGACTACTGGGGCTGGACCGAAGGCGACGTGCTGATCCACGCGCTGCCCATCTTTCACGTACACGGCCTGTTCGTCGCGCTGCACGGCGCGCTGCTCAATGGCAGCAAGATGCTGTGGTTCTCGAAGTTCGACCCGAAGCGCGTCGTGCAGAAGCTGCCCGAAGCCACGGTGTTCATGGGCGTGCCCACCCTGTATGTGCGGCTGCTGGCCGAGCCGGGCCTCACGCGCGAGGCGGTGCGCAACATGCGCCTGTTCGTCGCGGGCTCGGCGCCGCTCTTGATCGAAACCTTCGACGAGTGGCGCGAGCGTACCGGCCACACCATTCTCGAACGCTACGGCATGAGCGAGACGGTCATGCTCACGTCGAACCCCTACACCGCCGCACAGGGCGAACGCCGCGGCGGCACTGTCGGCTTTGCGCTGCCGGGCGTGCAACTGCGCGTGCGCGACGACAGCGGCCGCGACTGCACCACCGACGAGATCGGCAACATCGAGGTCAGCGGCCCCAACGTGTTCGCGGGCTACTGGCGCATGCCCGAGAAGACGAAGGAAGAGTTCACCTCCGACGGCTTCTTCAAGACGGGTGATGTGGGCAAGATCGACGGCCTGGGCTACATCGTCATCGTCGGGCGCAGCAAGGACCTGATCATCAGCGGCGGCTACAACGTGTACCCGGCCGAGATCGAGGGCTACATCAACGAGATGGCCGGCGTGGCCGAGAGCGCGGTGGTCGGCGTGCCGCACCCCGACTTCGGCGAGGTGGGCGTGGCCATCGTCATCGCGAAGGCAGGTGCTTCGCTGGATGCCGAGGCCATCGTGGCCGACCTGAAGGCCAGGCTCGCGAACTTCAAGATTCCGAAGCGCTGCTTCGTCGTGCCGGAACTGCCGCGCAACGCGATGGGCAAGGTGCAGAAGGCGCTGCTGCGCGCGGAGCACAAGGCGCTGTTCGCGGCCTGATCGAATCGGCTCATGCAACGGGCGCCAGCCCGTTCATCAGCCCGCTGCGCGCGTGGCAGTTGATGTACTCGTAGCTCTGCTCGTCGGCCTTGAGCACCGACACCTCGTGGTACACGCGCAGCAGCAGCTGGAAGTTCAGCGCCTGCACATAGCGCATGAAGCTGCCGAAGATTGCGACGTGCGTGGGGTGCGATTCGGCCCAGCGCTCCATGTCGGCCAGCGAGCGCCAGTAGCTCAGGCCGAAGGACTTCTGCAGCGGTGCGCCTTGCGCGTCGAGGTGATGCATATAGCGGTTGCTGTAGCAGCCGATGGGCAGGCCCTGGTCGCGCAGGAAGTCCATGCCCTCGCGCAGCACCGGCTCCATGTCTTCCAGGTAGAGCGTGCGCTCCTGCCCGGTGGTGTCGGTCCATTCCTGTCCGGAGCGGATCATTGCGATGTTCTCGTGGCCCGCGATGCGCACGCGCTGGCCCGGAGCCGGCGTGCCGGCAATCACTGCACGCGTGCCCGAAGGCGCCATCGCATCGGTCTGCGAGAGCGGGATGCGGTCGCGCATCGAACCCCAGTAGCCGTGCTCCTGCAGTTCGCCGCTGACCTCGCCCATGACCACGCCGACGCCCTCGAAGCGGTCGGGTGTGTTGAACATGGTTTCGAAGTGCTCGACGCGCGGCGACGCGATCTCGCGGAAGTAGCCGAGGCCTTCGTTGAGCCGATCGTCGGAGCGCCACCAGGCATCGATTGCGGGCGTGGCGCACCAGCGTGCGTAGGCCGCGGCGTCGCTCCAGTAGGCGATGGCGACCATGTTGTCGAAGCCGTCGGCATCGACGTAGTGCGTCATGTCATGGTGGCCCGGGCCGTCGGGCAGGGCGAAGTCGCGGGCGATCTTCATCAGCGCGGCGCAGGCGCGGCCCTGTATTTCGGGGCCGCGCGATTGCACGCCGAAGTAGCCCATCACGACCTGCTTCACCGATGTTGGCGCACGGGCCGACCACACGGGGTAGGGCGGCGTGTAGTCGTCTTCCACGCGACGGTGCCGCGTGCGAGGGCACTTCAGATGCTCGGCAATGGCGGATTCCATGGCGTGCCTCCTTGGGTTCAGGCCGCGACCGGCTCGGGCACGCTGCTTTCAGGCTCGGGCGTGTGCTGCACCACCACGGGTTCGCGGCGCGTCTTGTTGAGCAGCAGTTGGGTGACGTCAGGCCGCGAGTAGTGGCCGCTGGGATCGGCCGCCGCCTTGGCGAGCGAGATCATGCCGAGGTCGATGTCGGCGATGACCAGACCCTCTTCGTCTTCCGCCAGCGGCGTGCCCAGGGGTGAACCGTCGGGCGCGTAGATGCGCGCAAAGCCGCCGCCAGTGCGCAGCATCTGCTGCTTGCCCGCGTCGGTGCACATCAGCTCGCTCATGGCCTTCGACACGGTGGCGCAGGGCGCGACCACGAAGCACTGGCCCTCGGCCGCATACACCTGGCTCGCGGCGTTGTTGACCTCGGGGCCCAGCGCGTAGGCCGCGCCGCGGTACAGCGAAAAGCTCGGCCATGCGCCGCAATGGATCTGCTCGTTCTGCGAATACATCGCGTACTTGCTCAGCGGCTGCAGGTGCTCCCAGCACGAGAGCGAGCCGATGTTGCCCAGCGCCGTCTCGACCACGGCGAGGTCTGAGCCGTCGCCTTCGCCGAACACCGTGCGCTCCACATGCGTGGGCTTGAGCTTGCGCCGCGTCTGCACTGTGTTGCCCTGGTCGTCGATGAGCGCCTGCGCAATGTAGAGGCTGCCCGCCGCCTTCTCGCTGTAGCCGAGCGAAACCCAGATCTTGAGCTTGCGCGCTGCCTCCCTGATGCGGTCGAACTCGGCCGAGCCTACGACCAGCGAGTTGTCGTGATAGCGCTGCACGAACTGCATGCCCCAGGCCGGCGAATCGAGCCAGATCCACCACGGATAGCCGGGCACCCAGGTTTCGGGAAAGGCGACGAGCTGCACGCCCTGTTTCGCGGCCTGCGCCATCAGGTCGATGGTCTTGTCGATGGTGCCGTCGAGGTCGAGGAACACGGGGGCGGCCTGTACGGCGGCAACGCGCAGCTTGGGGTGGACGGTGGTCGGCATGGTGGTTCTCCAGATGCAATGAAAGTAACGAGGCGTCTTCCGCACCTACGGCGCACCGGGTTTGCGCTGTGGCATGCGGGTTGCTTGAAGCGTAAATTCGCGCCGCCGGAACGCCTTGACCCGGATTGGCGGCGTTCTTGTTCCAGCGTTGCATGCCCTTGTTGCCAAGGCTTTCCGAGGACCCCCCGATGACCCAGTTGCTCAGCACCGACGCCGTCCCGCGGGACCAGCGGCTTGCCTACTGGACCGACATGATCTGCAACGTCTACGTGCAACTGGGCTGCGATCCGGTGCGCGAAGGCGATACCTGCGATTTCGAAGGCAGCATCCGCCAGCACGCGCTGCCCGGGCTCGACGTGTCGGTCGTCACCTCGAGCCCGCAGAAGGTGATGCGCACGCCGGGGCACATCTCGCACTCCAGCGACGACTACTTTCTCGTGAGCATCCAGGCGCGCGGCCGTGGCGTGGTGCGGCAGGACGGCCGCGACGCCGTGCTCGCGGCCGGCGACTTCGCGCTGTACGACAGCACGCGGCCTTATCAGCTGCTGTTCGACGAGTCCTTCGAGCAGATCGTGCTCAAGCTGCCCGGCGAACGTCTGCGCAGCGAACTGCGCGACACCGAGGCGCTGACGGCCACCACGGTGTCAGGCCGTGCGGGCGCGGGGCACCTGCTGCTGGGCATGATCCACACGCTGCGCGAAGACATCGACACGCTGCAGCCCGCGTCGGCGCTTGCTGTGGCCAACGGCGTTCAGAACATCCTGGTGGCGGGGCTGCAGACGCTGCCCGCGGCGAGTGCGCCGTCGCTCAGCAATCTCACGGCGTATCACCTCGCGCGCGTGAAGCGGCTCATCGACGAGCAGCTGGCCGACCCGTCGCTGTCGGTGGGCACGCTGGCGGCGGGGTTGGGCGTGTCGGTGAGCCACATCCACCGCGTGTTCAGGAGCGAGCCGCTGACGCCGTCGCAGTACATCTGGGAGCGCAGGCTGGAGGCGTGCAGCCGCGACCTGCTGGAGCCGCGCCTCGCGGGCCGGCCGGTGGCCGAGATTGCCTATGGCCGCGGCTTCAACGACGCGGCGCATTTCAGCCGCGCGTTCCGCGAGCGCTTCGGCTGCTCGCCGCGCGAATGGCGGCAGCAGCGCATGCAGTAAGAAGGGCTACTGGACCAGCATCACCGTCGTGTTGGTTTCGGCGACCACCTTGGTGGCGACCGAGCCCATCAGTGCGCGACCGAAGATGCCGTGGCCATGGGTGCCGAGCACGATCAGCCCAGCTTGTGCCGCCGCGGCCGACTTGAGGATTTCCTCGGCCACATGGCCGTGGCGCGAGTCGATCGTGTAGTTGCTCACGCCGCTCTCGGCGAACAGCGCCTTCACCGGGTCGAGCACCTTGGCGTTTTCCTCGGCGTAGTAGTCCGTCACCAATTCTTTGCTCAGGTGGCGCGCGACATGGCCCGAGATGCCGGTGCACACGTGCACCACCACCAGCTGATGCCCGTCCACGAACATGGCGCGATTGGCAAGCAGGTAGTCGAGCGCCTTGCGGGTGTAGGCGCTGCCATCGACGGCGATGAGGATTTTCATGAAACCCTTATACGGCGCGGCTCCGCGCACCGCAACGGGGCGTACCTCAGGCCCGAAGGGCTTTGCCCGGCCAGATCAGCCGTGCAGGCCCTTCCAGAGCATGTAGGCCGCGAGCAGGTACAGGATGCTCGCGAATACGCGCTTGAGCTTCTTCACCGGCAGGCTGTGCGCCGCCTTCGCGCCCAGCGGTGCGGTGAACACGCTGCACAGCGCAATCACGGCCAGCGCGGGCAGCCAGATATAGCCGAAGGAGCCGGCCGGCAGGCCTTGCACCGACTGGCCGCTGACCGCATAGCCGAGCACGTTCGCCACTGCAATCGGAAAGCCCAGCGCCGCGCTGGTGGCCACCGCGTTGTGAATGGACACGTTGCACCACGTCATGAACGGCACGCTGATGAAGCCACCCCCCGCGCCCACGAGGCCGGAGATGAAGCCGATCGCGCCGCCCGCCGCGAGCTGGCCGCCCGTGCCCGGCATCTGCCGCGTGGGCGCGGGCTTCTTGTCGAGGAACATCTGCGTGGCCGAGAAGCCCACGAACAGCGCGAAGAAGATGGCCAGCGCCGTGCCCTTGAGCAGCGAGAACACGCCCAGGCTGCCAGCAAGGCTGCCGATGACGATGCCGGGTGCGAGCCGCCGCACGATGTCCCAGCGCACGGCGCCGCGCCGGTGGTGCGCGCGCACGCTGGACACCGAGGTGAAGATGATCGTCGCCATCGAGGTGGCGATTGCCATCTTCACCGCGAGGTCGGCCGGCACGCCGCGATGGCCCATGATGATCGTGATGAACGGCACCATCAGCATGCCGCCGCCGATGCCCAGCAGGCCCGCGAGAAAACCGGTGCCGAGGCCGAGAGCGGCGAGTTCGGCGATCAGGAGAGGGTCGAGCAGGGCAGCGATATTCACGGGAAAGTCACGCAAGAGAAGTGAGGGGCTGGAAAAAGCAACGGCCCCGAGCAATGGATGCAGGGGGCCGTGGCAGGAAAAGGTGTCTGCAGGTGATGTGCCGGACCCGCATCCTGAACCAGGGTTCAGGTGGGCGAGGGCAGCAGGACTTCGGGTTCATCTGACGCGAGATGATCACGCCCGTCGAGCGATGTACCAAGCCCGGCTCCGGAGAGCATTGGAACAAGGAAATATTAAGCCCGACACAGTCTGCAGACGGACTGGATTTTACGCCTCGTCCGTCTTCGTGCCAGCCTTATTCAGAGTAAATGTCCATCGCCAGCCAGGGCCTGATCGAGTTTCTGGATGAGCTGCGTGGCCTTCGCGTCGGTTTCGACGCTGTCTGCAGCCGAAGTGGCAACTGGTGCCGCGGGCGCTGCGACAACAGCGGCCTGCTGCGCGGCGAGGTCGAACGCCAGGTTCAGCGAAGCCAGCACCGCAATGCGGTCACGGGCCTTGACTTTTCCGGCATCGCGGATCTTGCACATGGCTGCGTCCACGCGTTCGACGGCTTCGCGCAGCTGCGCCTCGCCGCCATCGGGACAGCCGAGCAGATAGCTCTGGCCCATGATCTGTACTTCAATCTGCTTCATGCGGGGGAGTCTTCGGAGGGTGGTTCAGCCGGCAACCGTTCGAGCAGGGCATCGAGGCGCGTGCGTGCCGCAACGAGCCGCGACTTCAGGGCGTCGCGTTCGCGCGTGAGCGCATCGACCTGCTCCTGCAGCAGCGCATTGGTGCGTTGCACCTCTTCGTGACGCACAAGCAGTCGTTCAACACGCTCGGCGATCTGATCGATAGGGCTGGAGGCGGGCATGGTTGGCGATTGTAGTTTCCCAAGGAAGCGGCCCCCAGGCGGTGCCTGGGCGTGGCATGGATTCTGCTGCCTTCCAGTTGCCTTTCAAACTCCAATAGCCTGTCAATGACCACGAAGAACAACACTTTATTCAGTCGGCGCGACCTGCTTACGCTCATCGGCAAGACCGCAGGGGGCGGCGCGATGTACCAGGCGATGACCTCGCTGGGCTTTGCCGCCGAATCCAACTACAGCGGACCACCGAAGCTCGATGGCGCAAAGAAGGGTGCGTCGGTGCTGGTTCTTGGCGCAGGCCTGGCCGGCATGGCCGCCGCGCTCGAACTGCGCAACGCAGGCTACTCGGTCAAGGTCCTCGAGTTCAGCAATCGCGCGGGCGGCCGGTGCTGGACGCTGCGCGGCGGCGACACCTTCACCGAGCTGGGTGGCGCCGTGCAGCAATGCGGCTTCGCCAAGGGCGAGTACTTCAATCCGGGGCCGTGGCGCATTCCCTATCACCACCATGCAGTGCTGGGCTACTGCAAGCGGCTGGGCGTGGCGCTGGAGCCCTTCGTCCAGGTCAACTACAACGCGCTGGTGCATTCGAGCAAGGCCTACGGCGGCAAGCCGCAGCGCTACCGCCACGTGCAGGCCGACTACCAGGGCTACGTCGCCGAGCTGCTCGGCAAGGCCACGACGCAAGGCAACCTCGACGCGGCATTGACGAAAGAAGACAAAGAGAAACTGCTCGAAGGCCTGCGCCGCTGGGGCGCGCTCGACACGCAGTTCCGCTATCTCGAAGGCACCATCAGCAGCGACCGCCGCGGCTACGAAGTCGATGCGGGCGGCGGCCTCATGCCGCTGGCCAAGCCGTCGAAGCCGCTCGACATGAGCGAGCTGCTGCAATCGAATCTTTGGCGTTACATCGCCAGCGGGCAAGACTACGAATTCCAGAGCGCGATCTTCCAGCCCGTGGGCGGCATGGACATGATCGCCAAGGCCTTCCAGAAGGAGGTCGGCAGCCTGATCCGCTACGGCGCCAAGGTCACGAAGATCGAGCAGAACGACCGCGGCGTGACGGTCACCTACACCGATGCATCAAAGGGCGGCGCGGTCACGCAGGCCAAGGCCGACTGGTGCCTGTGCACCATTCCGCTGTCGGTGCTCAGCCAGATCGACATCCAGGTGGGCTCGGCAATGCAGGAGGCCATCAACGCCGTGCCTTATGGCGCATCAGTAAAGGTGGGCCTGCAGTTCAAGCGCCGCTTCTGGGAAGAAGACGAACACATCTACGGCGGCATCAGCTACACAGACCTGCCGATCTCGCGCATTTCGTATCCCTCGACGCGCTATGGCGCCAAGGGCAAGTCGGTGGTGCTGGGCGCCTACGTGTTCGACGGCCCGAACTCCTACGAATTCACCGCCATGGCGCCCGAGGAGCGCGTGCGCCGCGCGGTCGAGTTCGGCACGCAGCTGCATCCGCAGTACGCGAGCGAATTCGACAACGGCATTTCCGTGGGCTGGCACCGCGTGCCCGGCACGCACGGCTGCTACGGCATGTGGACCGACGAGACGCGCCAGAAGCACTACAAGAACCTGTGCCAGGTCGACGGCCGCATCGCGCTGGCTGGCGAGCACGCTTCCTACATTCCGGCCTGGCAGGAGGGCGCACTGCTCTCGTCGCTCGACGCCATCCAGCGGCTGCATGCCCGCGCCGTTGCGTGAAAGCCGAGTGAAGGACACACCCACCATGAACAACAACATCACGACCTTCAAGCGCGCGTTGCTCGGCCTTTCGCTGGGCGCGCTGGCCTCGGTGGCCGGCCAGGCCGCTTTCGCGCAGTCGCCGGAGCCCGTCTTTTCCGTCGGCCCCCGATTCCAGGAGAGCTCGGGCGAGGCGATCTACCGCGCGACCTGCCAGGGCTGCCACATGGCGCAGGGACAAGGGGCGAAGGGCGCAGGCGCCTATCCGGCGCTCGCCTCGAACCCGCGGCTCGCAAGCGCGGAATACCCACTCTACGTGGTGATCAACGGGCAGAAAGGCATGCCCGCCTTTGGCAAGATGCTGAGCGACGAGCAGATCGCTTCCGTGGTCGGCTATGCGCGCACCCATTTCGGCAACCAATATCCTGACGCCATTGCGGCGGAGAGCGTCAAGAAGCTGCGGCCTTGATCGGCCTTCTTCTTTCGATACCTGGCAGATCCTTTCTTCATCCACCCCAGCAGAGAGACAACACGCATGACCATGACCTCCATCACGAAGAAGCTGGCGCTCGCCGCCGCACTGCTCGCAGCCGGCACCGGCGCCGCCCATGCGGCCGATGAAATCATTCGCCACCGCATTCCGAACTCCACCTTCCCGATCTCGGCGGCGGTGGAGGTGCCGTCTTCGTTCACCAACGTCTACCTCTCGGGCCAGGTGCCGCCGCTGCAGGACGCGACCGCGCCCAAGAACAGCGCGGCGGCCTATGGCGGCGACACCAAGGGCCAGACCGTCGGCGTGCTCAAAGCCATCGAGAAGAGCCTCACAGGCCTGGGCCTGACGATGGGCGACGTGGTGAAGATGCAGGTGTTTCTCGTCGGCGATCCGGCCAAGGACAACAAGATGGATTTCGCCGGCTTCATGGAGGGCTATACCCAGTTCTTCGGCACCACCGCGCAGCCCCGGCTGCCTGTGCGCTCGGCGATGCAGGTAGCGGCGCTCGCCAACCCGGCCTACCTGGTCGAGATCGAGGTGATGGCGGTGCGTCCCGCCAAGTAAAAAAGCAGTGCTGCGCTACTCGCTCAGCCGCACGTAGGTGGCGAGCAGCGCGCTCTTGGCAACAATCCCGAGCAGCACAGGGTTGCCGGCGCTCTCGATCACCGGCAGTCGCTCGCCCAGGTGATCGAGAAAACGCTGCAGCGCCTCGCCCAGCCCGGTGTCGGCGGTGAGCGGCTGGATGGCCTGCGAGAGCAGGGCGCCCGCGGTCGTTTCCGCTGGCGCCGTGCCGAGCGCCGAAAGCGGCACCACGCCGAGGTAGCGGTTGCCCGCATCCACCACGTACAGGTACTTCACCGGGTGCTGCAGGAAGAGCTTGCTCATGGCCTCGCGGTCCGCCTCCGGGCCCACCACCGTTTCGGCCGGCTGCACCAGGTCGCGCATGTGCAGCCCGCGCAGGCGCATCTGCGTGTCGCGCTGCTCGTTGCGGTGCAGGGTGATCTCGTACATCGAGCCGGCATTGGCCGAGCGCGCGACGAAATACGCGATGACGCTCGCCGCCATCAGCGGCAGCATGACCTGGTAGCTCAGCGTCATCTCGAAGATCATCAGGATGGCCATCAGCGGCGCCTGCGTGGCGCCCGCCAGGAACGCGCCCATGCCGACGATGGCATAGGCGAACGGCGCCGAGGTGGCCGCTGGCCACAGCGCCTGCGCGCCAAGGCCGAACAGCGCACCGACCATGCAGCCGAAGAACAGCGCCGGCGTGAACACGCCGCCCACCGCGCCCGAGCCGGCCGTGGCCATCGTGGCGACCGCCTTGGCGACCAGCACCATCGCGATCAGCGTCCACGGCCAGGGGGTGTGCAGCACCGAATTGACCACGCTGTAGCCGTTGCCCCAGACCTCGGGCATGGGCACCGACACCGCACCCATCACCAGCCCGCCCAACGCCAGCCGCCACGGCAACGCAACCGGCAAGCGCGAGAACAGCGCACGGCTGCCCTGCAACGCGCGCAGGAAGCCGACCGCCGCAAAGCCCAGCAGCACGCCGAGCACGCAGAACAGCACGACCTCGGTGCCGTGGATCTCCGGGAACGCCGGCATCTTGTAAGGAGGCTGGTAGCCGGGCAGGGCGCGCATCGCGACGTTGGCGACCACCGAGGCAATGATGATCGGCCCCACGCTTTCCATCGCGATAGAGCCCAGCACGATCTCGGCGACGAAGAAGGCGCCGGCAATGGGTGCGTTGTAGGCGGCGGTCAGGCCGGCCGCCGCGCCGCAGGCCACCAGCAACCGCAGCCGCTCGACCGGAAAGCGGAACAGCCGCCCCAGCAGAGACGACGCCAGCGCCGCCAGCTGCACCATCGAGCCCTCGCGCCCGATGGAACCACCGGTGCCGATGCTCACCAGCGACGAGGCGCTGCGCACCAGCGTCTGCGCCACCGGAATGCGCCCATTGCCGAGCACGATGGCTTCCATGTAGTCGGAGGCGGCGCTGCGCAAGGCGACGCGTTTCGCCAGCACCAGCAGGCCGCCGGCCACCAGTCCACCCAGCGTGGGGCAGGCGATGCGCGCCCACCACGGCAGGTGCTTCGCCATTGCCACCAGCCCTTCGCCGGGACCGAGCACCAGATGCTCGAAGTGATAGAGCGCCGCGCGGAAGAGTTCGGTCGCCAGCGTGCCGAGCAAACCGGCCACGATGGACCACAGCAGCATCGATTGCCAGCCCGAGACACCGAAGACACGCTGCAGCGCCGAACGAAGATTGAGAACTACCGAGGCGGGCCGCATCATGGGCTGGGATGTTAGCTGCGAGCGCCACCCAGGCGGGAACACCGAGGAACCGGCTTTGCCGGGCCTCAGGTGTTGCCCCCGGTAGGGGGAAGGAGAAGCGACACGAAGTGCGCGCAGCCTGGGGGCGAGCCAAGTCACTGGCATAAAATCCCGCCCGTTGGTGCTCGCGGCGTGGTTCGCACGGCGCAGTTCAACGGGAAGCAGGAGTGGAAGCCCCCGACCTCATCAGGACGGAACAAGGCCGAAGCCGCCTGCGCTGCCCCCGCAACGGTCAAGCAGACGGCGCCGCAAGGCGCCAACCCCTTTCCATCGAAGCCACTGGGTGCCCTGAAACAGGCGCCTGGGAAGGCGGTGAGGGGCCGTTCTGCCAGCCCGGATACCGGCCAACAAGGCGGCTGCCGCATGCGTGATCTGTGCATGGGGCGGCCATGGCGCCCAGGCGCCGGCGGGGAGGCCGGCGAGGGGTATTGACGTTCGTTCGGCTCATTCATGATTTCCCACGTTTGCTTTTCTCGCGGCCGCGCTCCTGCGCGCCGTCTCCGCCATGCCTGCCTGCCGCTGGCGCTGGCTTCCGCCTTCGGTGGCCTGGCCCATGCACAAGACGCCCCCACGCTGGGCGAAACGGTGGTCACGGCCAACCGCACGCCGCAGGCGCTGTCGGACCTGGTGGGCGACGTGTCCATCATCGACCGCAAGACCATCGAGCGCAGCGGCGCGACCGGCGTGGCCGACGTGCTGGCGCGCCTGCCCGGCATCGAGATCTCGCGCAGCGGCGGCGTGGGCAACACCACCAGCCTGTTCATCCGCGGCGCTGAAACGCGCTTCACGGCCGTGTACCTCGACGGCGTGCGCATCGACTCGCAATCGACCGGCGGCGCCGGCTGGGAAGGCATTCCGCTCTCGCAGATCGACCGCATCGAAGTGCTGCGCGGCCCGGCCGCCGCGGTGTATGGCTCCGACGCCGTGGGCGGCGTGATCCAGCTCTTCACCAAGCGTGGCGAAGAGGGCGTGTCGCCTTACGCCGGCATCGGCTTCGGCAGCAAGGGCCTGCGCAAGATCGAAGGCGGCGTGAGCGGCAAGTCGGGCCTGTTCGACTATTCGTTCGGCGTGGCGCATGAGGAAAGCAAGGGCTACAACGTGCAGCCCGCAAGCAAGCGCAACGTGGTGAAAGACGGCTACACCAGCCCCGACCGCGACGGCTACAACAGCACCTCGGGCAACGTGAAGCTGGGCTTCCAGATCACGCCGGACCAGCGCCTGGAGGCTACGCTGCTCACCAGCGACATCAAGGCCGGCTACGACGCCACCGTCTCCTACAGGACCAAGCCGCCGATCCTGTTCCGCGACGACTTGTCGAACAACACGCTGCGTACCGCCGGCCTGACTTGGTCGGCCAAGTGGAACGACATCTACAGCACCCGCGTGCAGGTGACCGATTCGCAGTCGGTCTACAAGACGCAGCCTTCGTTCTACCGCACCGAAACCAACCTGCGCGGCTACCTGTTCCAGAACGAGTTCCGCTTCGGCCCGCACCTGGTGACGGCCACCCTCGAGCGCCGCGAAGACGCGCTCGAAAACGCGCCCACCACCTCGTCGAAGCTGCTGTCGCGCGACCGCTCGCAGGACGCCATTTCGCTCGGCTACGGCTTCGTGCAGGGCCTGCATTCGCTGCAGCTGCATGTGCGCCACGACAGGGACAGCGAGTTCGGCGGCAAGACGACTGGCAGCGCGGCCTATGGCTACGCCATCACCCCGTCGCTGCGCTTCACGGCATCGGCTGGCACCGCCTTCCGCGTGCCCACGCTGTACCAGCGCTTCAGCGAATACGGCGTGTCCACGCTGCGGCCCGAAAGCAGCCAGAACGTCGAGCTGGGCATGAACTACGCCAAGGACGGCACCACCGCAGGCATCGTGGTGTACCGCAACCGCGTGCGCAACCTGATCAACTTCGTCGGCACCGCCACGGGCTGTGCCTCGACGTTCGGCTGCTACACCAACGTGAACCGTGCCACCCTGCAGGGCGCCACGCTGTCGGCCAGCCAGCGCCTGGGCGACGTCACGCTGCGCGCCTCGCTCGACGTGCAGGACCCGAAGGACGCCGACACCGGCAACCTGCTCGCGCGCCGCTCCAAGCGCCATGGCACCCTGGGCGCCGACTGGCGCGTCGCCGGCTGGACGCTGGGCGCCGAGGTGCAGTCCTCGAGCAAGCGCTACGACGACGCGGCCAACACCATCAAGCTCGGTGGCTACACCGTGCTGAACCTGTCGGCCAGCACGCAGATCACGCGAGACCTCAACCTCGTGGCCCGCGTCGACAATGTGGGCAACAAGGACTACCAGTTCGCGCGGCTGTACGCCAATGCCGGCCGCACCGCGTACGTCGGTCTCAAGTGGACGCCTCACTAAGCCAAGCTACCCAACCAGGCGACACCGCCGGTGCCGCGGCAGTCTCGTGCGCCGCGGTGCTGGTGGCTGCCCCGGCTTCGGGGCAGGGCAAGACCACCGTCGCCGCGGCGCTCGCGCGGCTGCATGCGCGCCAGGGGCGGCGCGTGCGAGCCTTCAAGTGCGGGCCCGACTTTCTCGACCCGCACTGGCTGGCGCTGGCCACCGGCGCGCCGGTGCATTCGCTCGACCTCTGGATGACCGGCGAGGCCGATTGCCGCTCGCGCCTGCGCGCCGCGGCGGCCGAGTGCGACCTGGTGATTGTCGAAGGCGTGATGGGCCTGTTCGACGGCACGCCCAGCGCGGCCGACCTGGCCGAGCGCTTCGGCCTGCCGGTGCTGGCGGTGATCGATGCGCACGCCATGGCGGGCACCTTCGGCGCGCTGGCCTACGGGCTGCAGAACTTCCGGCCCGGGTTGCCATGGGCCGGCGTGCTGGCGAACCGCGTGGCCAGCGAGAGGCACGCGGGCATGTTGAAAGACGCGCTGCGCGAACCCTCGCAGTGGCTTGGCGCCTTGCCGCGCGACGCGGGGTTCACGCTGCCCGAGCGGCACCTGGGGCTCGTCGCCACTACCGAACTCGGCGATGCGATGGCGCGGCTCGACGCGGCGGCCGACGTGCTGGCCGCCACGCCGCTCGGGCAGATGCAGACCAGTCAACTGCCGCAGGTGCGTTTCGAGGCACCCGCTTCCGGCGAGGCAGAAGCCGTGCCGCCGCTGCTGGCTGGCCGCACCATCGCCATTGCGCGCGATGCGGCCTTTTCATTCATCTACCCCGCGAACCTCGACGTGCTCACGGCGCTGGGCGCGCGGCTGTCCTTTTTCTCGCCGCTCGCAGGCGATGCCTTGCCGGCATGCGACGCGGTCTGGCTGCCCGGCGGCTACCCCGAACTGCACGCAGAAGCGCTGGCCGCCTGCGCGCCGATGCGCGAATCGCTCGCCGCACATGCCGCTGCGGGCAAGCCGGTCTGGGCCGAGTGCGGCGGCATGATGGCGCTGTTCGACGAACTGGCCACGCAAGACGACGCGCAGGTCCACCGCCTCTGGGGCCTGCTGCCGGGCCGCGTGACCATGCAGAAGCGGCTCGCCGGCCTTGGTCCGCAACAGCTCACCCTCGGCAGCCACACCCTGCGCGGACACACCTTCCACTATTCGCGCTGCGAAACGCCACTGGCGCCCGCCGCGCTCACTGCCAGGCCCGGCGCGACGCAGCCCGTGGGCGCACGCGGCGGCGAGGCGCTGTACGTGCACGGCCCGGTGCGCGCGAGCTATTTCCACGCGTGGTTTGCCTCCAGTCCGCAAGCCACGGCCCGCCTTTTCGGCGCCATGCCCATCGAGTTGGAGAGCCATGCCGCAATCGAATAAGCCGAAGACCGTCGAGCACGAGTTCATCCTGGGCGGCCAGAAGAGCGGCAAGTCGCGCCGCGCCGAGCAGCGCGCGATCGACTGGTTCGCGGCCGATTCCCGCACGCACCGCGCCGTGCTGATCGCCACCGCGCAGGCCTACGACGACGAGATGCTGGAGCGCATCGTGCGCCACCAGGCCGACCGTGCCGAGCGCGTGCCCGGCATGCGCACCATCGAGGAGCCGATCGAACTCGCGCGCGCCGTCGTCACGCAGAGCACGCCCGAGACGCTGGTGGTGGTCGACTGCCTCACACTGTGGCTCACCAACCTGCTGATGCCGATTCACTCCGAAGACGCCCGCCCCGTGACGCGTACTCCGGCGACACACATCGCCATGCTGCTGGTCGCGCTGCGCGAGGCGCGCGGGCCGGTGGTGCTGGTCGGCAACGAGATCGGCCTGGGTGTGATTCCGCTGGGCCGCGAGACGCGCGCCTTCGTCGACGCGCTCGGCCGCCTGAACCAGGACGTGGCCGCCGCCTGCGACCGCGTCACCCTGATGGCCGCAGGCCTGCCGTTGAGCCTGAAAGCGCCTGCTGCATGAAGAAGAAAAAGACGATCCGCACTCCGCTGGCCGCGCTCGGTCTGGCCCTGTTCGCGCTGGCCGCGCACGCCTTCGATGTGGTCGACGAGCGCGGCGTGTCCGTGAGCCTGCCGCAGCCGCCGCAGCGCATCGTCTCGCTGCTGCCGTCGCTCACCGAATCGATTTGTGCGCTCGGTGCCTGCAACCGGCTGGTGGGTGTCGACCGCTATTCCAACTCGCCCGAACAGGTGAAGGCGCTGCCGCAGCTCGGCGGCGGGATCGACCCGAACGTCGAGGCCATCGTCGCGCTCAAGCCCGACGCGGTGCTGCTTGCCAAGTCGTCGCGCGTCACGCAGCGGCTCGAGGCGCTGGGCCTGAAGGTGCTGGTGCTCGAACCCAAGAGCCATGCCGACGTGCAGCGCGTGCTCGACAAGCTCGACCAGGTGCTCGGCACGCACGAAGCGCCGAAGGTCTGGCGCGTGATCGATGCCAGCGTGTCGGCCGCCGCGCAGTCGGTGCCCGCGAGCGCCAGGGGCATGCGCGTGTACTTCGAAGTGAACAGCGCGCCGTATGCGGCGGGCGAGTCGTCGTTTATCGGTGAAACGCTCACACGGCTCGGCGTGAGGAACATCGTGCCGGCTTCGCTCGGCCCGTTCCCCAAGCTCAACCCCGAGTACGTGGTGCGGGCGAACCCCGACCTCATCATGGTCAGCGTGCGCAGCGCGCAAGGGCTGGAGCAGCGCCCCGGCTGGGCCGGCATCCGTGCGGTGCGCGAGGGCCGCATCTGCCGCTTCAGCGCGGAACAGTCCGACGTGCTCGTGCGCCCCGGCCCGCGCATGGACGAGGCCGCGCGCCTGATGGCGCAGTGCCTTGCCGACAAGGGAGGCAAACGGTGAACGCAGCGCGAAGGCACACGGTCCATCTGCGCCGCGTCTTGCTGCTTGGCGCAGGCCTGCTGGTGGCGGGCGCTGCGCTGATGGTGCTGGGCCTGGGCATCGGCAGCACCGGTTTCGAAAGCCTGCTCGCGGCGCGGCACGACCCGGTGGCACTGCAGATCGTGTGGGACATCCGCCTGCCGCGCACGCTTGGCGCGTGGCTGGCGGGCGCGCTGCTGGGGCTGGCGGGCGCGGTGGCGCAGGGGCTGTTCCGCAATCCACTGGCCGATCCGTACCTGCTGGGCAGCGCCTCGGGCGCCTCGCTGGGCGTGGCGCTGGCGCTGCTGATGTTCGGCGGCTCGGCCGCCAGCGCGCAGTGGGTGATGCGGCTCGGGCTCACGGGCGCGGCCTTTCTCGGTGCGGTACTGGCGGTAATGCTCACGCTGATGCTGGCGCGGGGCGTGCAGCAGACGCTGCGCCTGCTGCTTGCCGGCGTGATCGTCGGCGTGGTGCTCGGCGCGGCGAAAGACCTCATCACCATCGCCTCGGCAGACATCCTGCAAGCCATTCAGGGCTTCATTCTCGGCAGCACCGGCCTCGTCGGCTGGAGTGCCTGCGCGGTGATGGCGATGGTCGGCGCGGTCTGCCTGCTGCTGGCCTGGGCGCTGGCGCCGGTGCTCGACGGGCTCGCGCTCGGCGAGGCCACCGCGCGCAGCCTCGGCCTGCCGCTGGGCGCGATGCGCGCGGCGCTGGTCGTGGTGCTGGCACTGGCCACCGGCGCAGCCGTGGCACAGACCGGGTTGATCGCCTTCGTCGGCCTCGCGGCGCCGCACCTCGTGCGCTCGGCCATCAAGACCACGCACGCGCGGCTGATCCTGCTGTCGGCGCTGATGGGCGGGCTGCTGCTGATGGCGGCCGACCTGCTGGCGCGTTGGCTGATCGCGCCGCAGGAACTGCCGGTGGGCGTGCTCACGGCCGCGCTGGGCGGCAGCTACCTGCTGTGGTTGATGCACCGGCGCGGCGCGCGGAGTGGCGTGGCATGAGCAGCCGGCAGAACACACCCGCTCTCGAAGCACACAAGGTAAGTGCCACGCTCGGCGCAACCGAGGTGCTGCACGACATCGATCTGGCGTTGTCGTCGGCCCGCTGGACCAGCATCGTCGGCCCGAACGGTGCGGGCAAGTCGACGCTGCTCAAGGCGCTCGCGGGCCTGCTGGCGCACCGGGGCGAGGTGCGGCTCTTCGGCGAGGCGCAGAACAAGGTGCCGGCGCGCATCCGCGCCCAGCGCCTTTCCTGGCTCGGCCAGAGCGGCACGGGCGAGGGCAGCGCCGACGACCTGATGGTCTATGACGTCGCCATGCTTGGCCGCCTGCCGCACCAGCGCTGGCTGGCCGCCCCCAGCGAGGCCGACCGCAAGGCGGTGGAGCGCGCGCTGCGCAGTACGCAGGCTTGGGACTGGCGCGACCGCCCGCTGGGTCAGCTCTCTGGCGGCGAACGTCAGCGGGTGCTACTGGCGCGCGCGCTCGCTGTCGAGGCCGAACTGCTGCTGATGGACGAACCGCTTGCCAACCTCGACCCGCCGCACCAGGCCGACTGGATGCAGACCGCCCGCGCGCTGGTTGCCGAAGGCAAGACCGTGATCAGCGTGCTGCACGAGCTGCCGATGGCGCTGGCGGCCGACGAACTTGTCGTGATGGATCGCGGCCGGGTGGTGCACCACGGCGGCTGCAGCGACCCTGCCACGCACGCGGCGCTGGAGCAGGTGTTCGACCATCGCATTCGGGTGCATCGGGTGGCTGAGCAATGGATTGCGTTGCCGTTATGAGATGCGCTGTGTTTTCGGTGCGTTGTTGGGGGCGCGATCACGCCGACGGGGTACCTTGCTCCGCGAATGTCCCCCGGCCTGCGGCCTCCTCCTTTATTTCGCTGCGCAAGGTACCCCATCGACGTGATCGTCGGGCGCTGCGGTCGAACCGCCAGCATGAGAGCTGCGTCTATGTGCGAATGGCACCGGGTGCTCCCCGCAGCGAAATAAAGGAGGAGCCGAAGGCGGGGGACATTCGCGGAGGGGAGTACCCGGTGTCATTCGCACGCACCCCGAAACAACAGCCCCGAAACTGAACTGGAAAAGCCATGCAAATAGAGACCCCCCCGAGCGAAAAGCCATACGAGAAACCAGAAGGCGAACGCCGAGGCCTCGTCATCGTCAACACAGGCGACGGCAAGGGCAAGAGCACCGCCGCCTTCGGCCTCGCGCTGCGCGCCCACGGCCGCGGCAAGGCCGTGAAGATCTACCAGTTCATGAAAGTGCCGACCGCGCGCTTCGGCGAACACCGGATGTTCGAGCAGATTGGCATTCCGATCGAAGGGCTCGGCGACGGCTTCAGCTGGAAGAGCCAGGACCTCGAACGCTCCGGGCAACTGGCGCGCGACGGCTGGGAGAAGGCCAAGGCCGCGATCCTGTCGGGCGAGTTCTTCCTGGTGGTGCTCGACGAGATCACTTATCCGCTGATCTACGGTTGGCTGCCTCTGGAAGGCGTGCTCGAAACGCTGCGCGCGCGGCCAAAGCATGTACACGTGGTGCTCACCGGCCGGCGCTGCCCGCCCGAGATCATCGAACTGGCCGACACGGTGACCGAGATGACGCTCGTCAAGCACGCCTTCAAGGCCGGCATTCCTGCACAACGCGGCATCGAAGATTGAGCGTGATGGCACATGCGTTCGCGGTCGACGAGGTGAGGGCGGTCTACCGCGCCATCCACGAGCGGCGCGATATGCGCCACTTCGCGGGCGGGCAGGTCGCGCCCGAGGTGCTGCGCCGGCTGCTCGACGCGGCGCACCACGCGCCCAGCGTCGGTTTCATGCAGCCGTGGCGCTTCATCCGCATTCGCGGCGAAGCGCTGCGGCAGCAACTGCACCGTGTCGTCGAGCAGGAGCGCGTGCTGACCGCTCGGGCACTCGGCGAGCGCGAAGACGAGTTCATGCGCCTGAAGGTGCAGGGCCTGCTCGACGCGGCTGAGCTGCTGGTGGTGACGCTGGCCGAGGGCCGCGAGAAGCACGTGTTCGGCCGCCGCACGTTGCCGCAGATGGACCTGGCCTCGGCCTCCTGTGCCATCCAGAACCTCTGGCTCGCGGCGCGTGCCGAAGGGCTGGGCGTGGGGTGGGTGTCACTGTTCGATCCGGCCGAGGTGTCGGTGCTGCTCGGCCTGCCTGAAGGCGCGGAGCCCATCGCCTTGCTGTGCCTGGGGCCCGTGTACAGCTTTTACGAAGAGCCGATGCTGCAGCGCGAACGCTGGGCGAAGCGCGAGCCGCTCGCGTCGCTGGTGTTCGACGAGGGCTGGGGTCGGCCTTCGGACCTTTTCGACCATCCGTCTCCCGTGGAGCCCACCTGATGCTGGCTTTCGACACCGTTCTCTTCGAGCTTGCGCGCCTGTTCCTCTGGCCGGTGACGCTGGGCGTGCTGCTGTCTTTCGTCTATGCCGTGTACTGCCTCGGCGCGTTCGGCATCGAATACTTGCAGCGCCGCCGCGACCCATCGCGCGCGCTGGTGCTGCAGGGCCATGCGCAGGCCAGCCAGGAGCAGATGGAGCTGGTCGTGCTCAAGCAGCTCGAAGGCGTGCGCCTGTGCAGCCGCGTGGCGCCGATGCTGGGGCTGATCGCCACCATGATCCCGATGGGCCCCGCGCTCGTCGCCGTGGCCTCGGGCGAATCGCAGGGCGTGGCGCAGAGCCTGGCGCCCGCATTCGCGAGCGTGATCGTGGCGCTGGCCTCGGCCTCGATCACCTTCGTGGTCTATACCGTGCGGCGCCGCTGGCTGATGCGTGAGCTGGTGTCGGTGCTCGATGCTCGGGACCGGCTTTCATGAGCCGCCGCCAGTTTTCCATTCTGAGCAGCCTGGACAGCGATGACGACGATCCGGTGCTCTCGACCATCAACCTGATCGACGTGTTCATGGTGGTGATCGGCATGCTGATGATCGCGGTCATCAACAACCCGATGAACCCCTTCGCGCAGGACAAGGTGACGATCATCCGCAACGAGGGCCAGCCGAACATGGAGATCGTCACGCGCGAGGGCCGCAAGATCACGCGCTTCAAGGCCAGCGGCGCGACGGGGCAGGGTGATGGCGAGAAGGCCGGCACTGCCTGGCGGTTGAAAGACGGCACGATGGTCTATGTGCCGGCGGATGCTGTTCCGGCGCAGGGCGGGAAGTGACGCGGGTTTTCTTCTTCTGGCTTTTGGTGGCGGTGCTGGGGTTTCTTGCGCCGGCACAGGCCCAGCCTGCGGGTGGACGCATCGTTGTGCTGAGCACCTCGCTGGTTTCGCCGGCGCGGGTGGTTCGATTGGAGGCTGCGGCGCGTGAAGCCGGGTTGCCGTTGCAGGTGGTTTCGGCGTCGCAGGACTCGCCCGAGACGCTGACTGCTGCGCTCGAAGGGGCGCGTCTGCTCGTCATCGATGCACCGCACATCAGCGTCGCGCAGGCTGCTGCAGCGCGCTTCGGCGACACGATCTCGCGAAGCACTGCGCCGTATGTGCTGATCGGCGAATTCGCGCTGGTGGCCAAGGGGCAAGCCTCCACTGCCGCGCCGCTGGTGACCGAGCGCGGTGTCGATGCCGTATGGGCGCAGCGCCTGCGCGAGTACTGGCGCTTCTCGGGCGCGGCCAATCTCGGCGCGGCGATGAAGGCCCTGGAGCAGCCCGGCAAGCTCGATGGCCTGCCCGACCCCGTGCCGCTGCCGCTGGCCGGCCTCTATCACCCGGGCTGGCCGCGCATCGAGACCGACATCGCCGCCATCGAACGGTTGCCCGGCAGCAGCGGCACGGTCGCCATCGCCATCAACAGCGCCACCGTGACGGGCGACGACACCGGCTGGCTCGATGCGCTGATCGCCTCGCTCGAACGGCGTGGCCTGCGCGCCTATGCCTTCTACGGTCCGCGCCAGCAGAAAGACCTGTTCATTCGCATGACGCGCGCCGGTGATCGGCGCGTGGCCGATGCGATCGTCAATGCCTCGCTGGTCTTCAGCCCGAACGAGCGCAAGGCCGAGCTTGAGCGCATCGGCGTGCCGGTGCTGCAGACATTGCCCTCGCTGGCCATGGACGCCACCCAATGGACGCAGAGCAAAGATGGCTTGTCGCAAACCGACATTGCTGCCTACTACAGCCCGAGCGAGCTGGCCGGCATGACCGACCCGATGCTCGTGAGCGCCCGCGACGCAGCGGCTGGCACGCTGCAGCCGTTGCCCGCGCAGATCGATGCTGTGGCAGACAAGGCGGCTGTGTTGTTGCGGCTTCAACGCACGCCGGCCGCGGACCGCCGTGTGGCGATGCTGGTCTACAACTACCCACCGGGCGAAGCCAACTTCGGCGCGTCCTTCCTCAACGTGCCGCGCAGCGTGAGCAACATGCTCGCGGCAATGAAGTCCGCCGGCTACCGCACCGAACTGCCGGGCGCCGACGCGCTCATCGCGCAAGTGCAGGCGACGATGAGGGCCTACTACCCGACGGGGCAGGGCGACGAGCTGCAGCCGCTGCTCGACAAGAACCTGGCCGATGCGATGCCGCTGTCACGGTACCTCGCATGGTTCCGGTCGCTGCCGGTGGAAACGCAGCGCCGCATCGAGAGCTACTGGGGCCCGCCTGAGAAGTCGACCATGCTGCGCCCCGTCGCGGGCGAGCAGGCCTTCGTGATCCCGCGCGTGCAGTTCGGCAACGTCGTCGTGCTGCGCCAGCCGCCGCGCTTCGAGCCCGGCACACAGGTGGCGGACAAGGCTGAGCAGGTCTACCACCGCTCGGCCATTCCGCTGAGCCACGGCTACCTCGCCACCTACCTCTGGCTGCGCACGCAGTTCGGCGCGAGCGCCGTGGTGCACGTGGGCACGCATGGCACGGTCGAATGGTCGGCGGGCAAGGAGCGCGGGCTGTCGGTACAGGACGACCCATTGCTCGCGCTCGGCGATCTGCCCAACGTGTACCCGTACATCATGGACAACCTCGGCGAGGCCACCACCGCCAAACGCCGCGGTCGCGCGACCATGGTGAGCCATTCGACGCCGATGTTCGCGCCCGCCGGTTTTCGGCCCGGCGTGCAGGCCATGCACGAGCGCATGCACGACTGGGAGACGCTGTCGCCCGGCCCGGTGAAGACGGCGATGGAAAAGCAGCTGACGGCCGAGTTCGTGGAGCAGCACTACGACCGCGACCTGAACTGGACGCCCGCTCGGATTCGCGCGGACTTCGCCGGCTTCATCGCGGTGCTGCATCCGTACCTCGACGAACTCGCGCAGACCGCGCAGCCGCTGGGTCTGGCGACCTTCGGGCAGGCGCCCGATGCGCAGCGCCGGCGCATGACGATCCTGCAGATCCTTGGCAAACCTCTGGTCGAGGCGCTGGGTGAAGACATCGACGAGGTTTTTCTGATCGATGCGAAGAGCGTTGCCGGCTCGCGGCCCGCGCGCTGGGTCGAACTCGCGCTTACCGATGCGCAGGCAGCGAGTGCCATGGGCAAGACCCCGGCCGAACAGCGAAGTCTGCTGTCGCTGGCCCAACGCGCGCAGAAGCTCGATGCCGTGCTCGCCCACAACGAAGAAATCGAAGGACTGCTCACGGCGCTCGACGGCCGCTACCTGAAGTCGAGTTACGGCGGCGACCCGGTGCGCAACCCCGACAGCCTGCCGACCGGCCGCAATCTTTACGGCTTCGACCCGAGCCGGGTGCCGACGCGTGCGGCCTGGGACGCAGGCGTTGCCGCGATGGACGCCTGGATCGCCGGACACGCGAAGACCCATGCCGGCAAGGCGCCGGAAAAGATCGCCTTCACGCTGTGGGCTGGCGAGGCCTCGCGCCACCAAGGCGTGCTGGAAAGCCAGGCCTTCTACGCCATGGGCGTGAAGCCGCGCTGGGACGAGGGCGGGCGCATGATGGGCATCGAGGTGATTCCCGCGTCGGTGCTGAAGCGGTCGCGCATGGACGTGCTGATCAGCGTCACCGGCTCCTACCGCGACCAGTTTCCCAACGTGATGCGCTGGCTCGACGAGGCGGTGCAGCAGGTGGCTGCCTTGCGAGAGCCCGGCAACGCCGTCGCGCAGCACAGCGAGGCGATGGCGCGCAGGCTGCGTTCGGAAGGCGCGTCGGTGCAGGAGGCGCAGCGCTGGTCCACAGCGCGCGTTTTCTCGAACGAGCAGGGCAGCTATGGCGCCGGGCTCGAGGAGGCCGCGCTTGCGAGCGACGTATGGAAGAACCAGCAGCGCGGCGGCGGCGATGCGCAGATGGCGCAGCTCTACATGGATCGCATGGGCCACGCCTACGGCAAAGGCCTCGACGGCGCCGCACGGCCGGGCGCCTATGCGGGCAATCTCATGCAGGTCGATGCGGCGCTGATGGCGCGCAGCTCCAACCTGTATGGCGTGCTGACCAACGACGATCCGTTCCAGTACCTCGGCGGCATCGCGCAGGCCGTGCGCCAGCTCACAGGCAAGGACCCGGCGCTGTACGTGCAGAACCTGCGCGACGGCAGTGCGGTGCGCACCGACACGGCCGCAGGCGCCATCGCACGCGAGATGCAGACGCGCTACCTGCACCCGCAATGGATCGAGGCGCAGAAGGCCGAAGGCTACAGCGGCACGTTGCAGGTGCTCAAGACTGCGCAGTTTCTCTGGGGCTGGCAGGTCACGGCGCCGCAGGCGGTGCGGCAGGACCAGTGGCAGTCGCTGCACGACGTGTATATGCGCGACAAATACAAGCTGGGCACGCGCGAGTGGCTGGAAGGCGATAACCGGGCGGCCTTCGCGCAGACGCTGGAGCGCATGCTCGACGCAGTGCGGCTGAATTACTGGAAGCCGGATGGCGCCACGCGGCGCGAACTGGCACGGGCCTATGCGGAGGCGGTGCGCGCGACCGGACTGCTCGAGCGGAATGCGGGTGTGCAGCGGTTCGCGCAGGCGGAGTTGTCGCCACCTGCGCCTACGCACCAGCCGCGCCCGTCGGTCGAGCCCGTGGTCGCAGCAGCGCCCGTGCCAGCTCCTACCCCGGCAGCCGAGTCAGCGCCGGACAGCCCCCAGCCCGTCAGCGGCCTCAAGCTCGAACCGACGCCCGCTGACGCGCCATCGCCAAAGGCCGAGACCATCGTCCTTCGGCTCTGGGTGGCGTTGGGGGCCGCGCTGCTTGTCGCACTCGGTGCACTGATGCAGTGGCGCCGGGGCAGGGCGACTGCCTGATTCGCGAGAATGGCGGCTCCCATGCTCCTCCAGAATCTCGAATACGCCATCGCTGTAGCCGCCGCGCTGTGGATCGCGCTGGCTATCGACCACTGGCTGGGCGAACCTCCCGCGCCGCTGCACCCTGTCGTATGGATGGGACGCTACCTCGGGCTCGGTTCGCGCATCGCGCCGCCTGCGTACCCCGCGAAGCCGGTGGATCTGCCGATGTTCTTCATTGGCGCGTTGGTGTGGTGCGTGGGGGGCGCGTGCGTCTGGGGCGTCGCCATGGTCTTGCAGACGCTCATGGTGCTGTCGCTGCCTGCATGGGCCGTTGCACTGCTGCTGGGCCTGCTGCTGAAGCCACTCTTTGCCTGGCGCATGCTGCGCGATGAAGTACTTGCGGTCGAGGCCGCGCTGGCCGTTTCGCTCGATGCCGGCCGCAAGCAACTGGCGCGCTTGGTGAGCCGCGACGTTTCCCGGCTCGGCGAGCGCGAAGTGCGCGAAAGCGCCATCGAATCGCTCGCGGAAAACCTCAACGACTCGCTCGTGGCCCCGGTGTTCTGGTTCGTGCTGCTCGGCCTGCCGGGTGCGGCGCTCTACCGTTTTGCCAACACCGCCGACGCGATGTGGGGCTACCGCGGCGAGCGCAACGGCCGTGATTGGACCTGGCTCGGCAAATGGGCCGCGCGCGCGGACGACGTGCTCTCATGGGTGCCGGCGCGCATCACCGTGGGGCTGCTGGCGCTGGCGGCGTGGCGGTGGCCCACGGGGCTGTCAGAAGAGGCGCGCCGCACGCCGTCGCCCAACAGCGGCTGGCCGATGGCGGCGATGGCGCTACTCCTTGGTGTGCGGCTGGCGAAGCCGGGCGTGTATGCGCTGAATGCCGAGGGGCGTGCGCCTTCCGCGTTGGACATGCAACGCACCGCGCAACTGGGTGGCCGGGCCGCGCTGGCGGCGGGCGTGTTCGCGTCGCTGGTCATCGTGGCGACGGCCGGCTGGAGGTGGGTATGAGCACGGTGGTGCATGGCGGTCCTGATGCGGCTGGCGCCGCGCCGCACGACTTCTCGACCAATGCCAATGCCTGTGGCCCATGCCCCGAGGCTCTGGAGCGGGTCGGCGCTGCCGACGTCTCGCGGTATCCCGATCCGGCCTACACGGCGTTGCGTGAGCAACTTGCGGTCATGCACGGCGTGGAAGCCTGGCGCATCGTGCTTGCAGCCGGGGCCAGCGAGTTCATCCGGCGCATCACCACCTGGGCGGCCCTGGAAGATCGCGGCGGCCATGGCGAGGTCGCGCTGCCGCCCATGTCTTACGGCGACTATGCGGCCGCCGCGCGAGCCCATGGGTTGCAGGTGGTGCGCGCGCCGCATCCGGCGCGCCAACTGCGGCTCGCCTGGTGCTGCGATCCTTCCACGCCGCTGGGTCAGGCGCAGCAGGGCATTCTCGAGACAGTGGATGCCCTGCCCGAGGGCGTGCCCTGCGTGCTCGACCGCGCCTACGAGCCCTTGCGCCTGGAGGGCCGCCTTGCGCTGAGCCAGAGCCGCCTGGATCGCCTCTGGCAGATGTGGTCTCCCAACAAGGCGCTGGGGATGACAGGAGTACGTGCGGCCTATGTGATCGCTCCGTCAAACGCGCAGGATGCGGTGCGTGCCTTGCTGCGCCTGAGCGCCTCGTGGCCGGTGGGCTCGCACGGCGTGGCAATGCTCTCGGCCTGGACGCGGCCTGACGTGCAGGCCTGGATTCGGGAAAGCCTCGGGACCTTGCGCGACTGGAAGGCGTCGCAGATGGCCATGTGCAGTGAGATCGGTTGGCACGTCTGGCCCAGCGACGCGAACTTTCATGTCGCCCAGCCCATGGTGGACGACTTCGCCGGTCTGCTGAAGCACCTGCGCGCCGAAGGCATCAAGCTGCGCGACTGCGCCTCCTTCGGCCTGCCGGGCCATGTGCGTCTCGGCGTGCTGCCGCCCGACAGCCAGCAGGCGTTGAAAGAGGCCTGGACAAACGCGTCCTGAACACATACATCCGCACCCACAAGAAAAATGCTCTACGCCATCACCACGCTCTTTCTCTGCCAACTGGCCGGCGAACTGCTCGTGCAGTGGCTCGGCCTGCCCATTCCCGGTCCGCTGATCGGCATGGTGCTGCTGTTCATCGGCCTGCTGGTGCGAGGCGGCGTGCCTCAGGTGCTGACCGACACTTCGGGCCATCTGCTGCGCAACCTGATGCTGCTGTTCATTCCGGCCGTGACCGGCGTCATGCTGCATTTCGAGCGGGTGGGGCGCGAGTGGCTGCCGTTTCTTGCGGCGGGCATCGTCGGCGCGGCCTTCACCATGACGGTCACGGCGCTCACGTTCCGCTGGATGATCCGCCTCACCGGCAAGGATGCGCAATGACCGCGCCGGCCAAGCTTTCTGAAATCTGGGTCTTCCTCGCGCAGTCGCCGCTGCTGTGGCTGTCGCTCACGCTGCTGGCCTATCTTGGCGCGCTGTGGCTGCACACCCGCAGCGGGCGCAATCCTGTGGTCAACCCGGTGCTGATTTCGGTGATCGTCATCGTCGGCGTGCTGCTGCTCACGCGCACGCCCTACGACACGTATTTCGAAGGCGCGAAATTCGTGCATTTCCTGATCGGCCCCGCCACGGTGGCGCTGGCCGTGCCGCTGTACAGCCAGGTTGGCCGGCTGCGGCGGCTGTGGCTGCCCATCGGTGTGGCGCTGCTGGTGGGCTCGGTCGCGGCCATCGTGTCGGCCATCGGCATCGCGTGGGTGCTGGGCGGCTCGCACGAGTTGATGATGTCGCTTGCGCCCAAGTCAGCCACCATGCCCATCGCGATGGGCGTGGCCGAGAAGATCGGCGGGCTGCCTTCGCTGGCGGCGGTGGCCGCGGCCGTTGCGGGCATCTCGGGCGCGATCATGGCGACCGGGCTGCTGAACCTGCTGCGCATCAGGGAACCCGCGGTGCGCGGCTTTGCGGTCGGCATGGCGGCGCATGGCATCGGCACGGCGCGGGCCATCCAGGTGAATGAGACGGCGGGCGCGTTCTCCGCGCTGGCCATGGGGCTGAACGGCATCGCGACGGCGCTGCTGGTGCCGCTGATCGTCAGGCTGATGGGAGCATGAAGCCATCCATGTCCAAGGCCGAGACCCGTCCGATGGAACTGGTCTGGCCCGCCAAGGCCTACCTGCCCAGCTATGTGTCGGCCCTGAACCGGGGCTGGGCGCGCGACGAGACGCGACCCGAATCGGGCTCCGAGGAGCGCGCCGCCATCAAGGCCAATGCCGACCGCTTCCTTGCCAGCCTGGTGGACCGCGAAGCCAAAGGCGGGCGCATCGTCATGCCCGACGGCTCCAGGGTGCGGCGCCTGCCTGGCTACAAGTGCTGGATGTGGGACGGCGAGTTCTGCGGCAGCATCGACCTGCGCTGGCAGCCCGGCACCGACGCCTTGCCTCTCTACTGCCTGGGGCACATCGGCTACAACGTCGTGCCGTGGAAGCAGCGCAAGGGCTATGCGACGCGTGCGCTCGGCGCCATGCTGACGCTTGCTGCGGGCGAGGGGCTGAACCGCGTCGAGATCACGACCAGCCCGGACAACTTCGCGTCGCAGAAAGTGATCGCGGCCAATGGCGGCGTGCTGATCGAAACCTTCATCACCCTGCCGAGCCAGGGCAGCCTCACCAAGTTTCGCTACCGCATCGATCTCTGAAGGAAAATTGCGCATGGCTCACTACACCGCTGAAATCCTCTGGCTGCGCGGCGAGCAGGACTTTCTCGGCAACACCTACAGCAGAAGGCATTCGCTGCGCTTCGACGGCGGCGCGGAAGTGGCGGGCTCGTCGTCGCCGCACGTGGTGCCGCTGCCGATGTCCGATGCGTCAGCGGTCGATCCCGAAGAGATGTTCGTCGCCTCGCTCTCGAACTGCCACATGCTGTGGTTCCTCACGATGGCCGTGAAGCGCAAGTTCGTCGTCGACCGGTATTTCGATGCAGCCACTGGCGTGATGGAGAAGAACGCCGAGGGAAAGATGGCGATGACGGTGGTCACGCTGCGGCCGGAAGTGACCTTTTCCGGCGAGAACGTGCCGACGCGCGAGCAGATCGAGCAGATGCACCACCGGGCGCATGAAGAATGCTTCATCGCTAATTCGGTGAAGACCGAGGTGCGCTGCGAGCCGGCGTACTGACGCGCTCCCTGCCTCGGCTGCCCGCGCGGGCCAATTCAGCGGCGCTGCAGCCGCGGGTTCTTGGCAAACAGCTCCGCTGCCCAATCAACGAACGCCCGCACCTTCGCGCTCAGATGCCGGTTGGGCGGGTACACCACGTGAATGGGCAGCGGATCGCGACTCCAGTCCGGCAGCACCTCGACCAGTTCGCCGCTTTCAAGCAGCGGCTCGGCCATGAAGGTGATGCACTGCGAAATGCCGAAGCCGCCGAGCACTGCCGTGATGTGCGCGTTGCTCTCGTTGACCGACACGCGGTAGTGCCCGTTGAGCTCGATGTGCTCGTCACCCTTCTTGAACTCGTGCGGGTACACGCGGCGCGTGGTGCCCGAGAAATAGCTCACCACCACGTGGCGCTTCTCGATGTCGTTCGGGTGCTGCGGCACGCCGTAGCGCTTGATGTATGCCGGTGACGCCACGGTGACGAAGTGCAGGGTGCCGATGCGCCGTGCCACCAGCGACTGGTCGCTGAGGTCGCCCGCGCGGATCACGCAGTCGACGTTGTCGCTGATCAGGTCGACGGTGCGGTCGCTCACGCCCAGGTCGACCTGGATGTCGGGGTAGCGGTCGCAGAAGGTGGCCAGCGCGGGCAGGATGATCTGCCTCGCCACCGATGTGCCTATGTCGATGCGCAGCCGCCCCGTGGGGTTGGCCTGCGCATTCGTCATGCTGGCTTCCATGTCGTCGAAGTCGTTGAGCAGGCGCGCGGCGCGCTCGTAGTAGGCCGCGCCGTCGGGCGTGACGGTGACGCGGCGCGTGGTGCGGTTGAGCAGCTTCACGCGCAGGCGCGATTCGAGCGCCTGAATCTGCTTGGTGACCGTGCCCTTGGGCAGGGCGAGCGAGTCTGCCGCCCGGGTGAAGGTGCCGGCTTCCACGACGCGGACGAAGATCCGCATGGCCTGGATTTGATCCATCGAATGCCTGTTGTTGGTGCCCGGCCCACACCGGGGGGAGCGGATTCTCACACAAGGCGCCAAACCCTTGCGAAGCGCCGCGATTGTTGTCGGTTTGGAAACAGAGTAGGGGCGGCTTGCCTGTTTAACGTCACACTGGGCGACTTATATTTCAACCATCGCCCAATTCCCTGAGGTCGCCCATGTCACCCGTTCCATCGTCCCGTTCTGCCGAAGCCGCCGCCCGCGCTGCGGCGCAAGGCGTGGAAGCCGATCTGTCGATCGAGCTGCCTGGCCGCGAACCGGTCGGTGCCCGTGTGTACGGCCAGCGCGCCAAGGGTGACGTCGCACCGCTGGTGCTGCACTTTCATGGCGGCACCTTCGTCTGCGGCGACCTCGACAACGGCCGCAATGTGGCCCGGCTGCTGGCCGGAGCGGGTGCGGTGGTGGTGTCGGTGGCTTACCCGCTGGCGCCCCAGTCGCCGTTCCCGGAGCCGATCGAGGTGGGCTATGCCGCCCTCGAATGGCTCTACAAGCAGCGCACCAAGCTCGGTGGCAAGGGTGCGCAGGTGTACCTGGCCGGCGAAGAAGCCGGTGGCAACCTGGCGGCCGCGGTGGCACTCATCGCTCGCGACCGGGCGCATCCGCCGGTGGCAGGCCAGATCCTGCTGTCGCCCATGCTCGATCCGTGCGCCGGTACCGCCTCGCTGCGTAACGCCACCAGCGACGAGCCCGAGTGCCGCTGGGCCAGCGGCTGGGAAAAGTACCTGAGCTGCCCCTCGAACGCCACGCACCCCTATGCGGTGCCTAGCGGTTCGCTGCGGCTGTCGTCACTGGCGCCCGCGCTGGTGCTGGTGGGTGCGGACGACGCCATGCGCGACGAGGCGCTGACCTTCGCGGGCCGCCTGCGTGCCGCCGGCATCGAGGTCACGAGCAGCGTGCTGCCCAGCGCCTCGAACTGGCCCAAGGCGCTGTACGACACCGAGAACACGGGTTGCGTGGCCTGTGAGGCCACGGTGCAGCAGCACTTCCGCGAGTTCTTCAGCGCGACCACACCGCCGACCACCGTGCCCACGGGTGCGGCGCCCAACCACCCCAGCTAGCTCCCGGCCAGCCACGGCTGCCTGATCGACACGCTGCCAGCGCGGCAGCGTGCGAGGGCCCTCTTTTTCCTGAATTCCGCCTCCTGGTGCCAAAAGCGCCGGGGTGGCCTGTTGCATCCCCAAAGTCATCGAGAAGGACGAACCATCATGTCGAACAACGAGAAAAAGCTGTCTTCCGTAGCCCGCAAGGGCCTGTGGCCCGCCGTGACCGGCATTACCGCTCTGCTGGCGGTGGCCGCCGCGGTGGTTGGCATGTACAGCTTCAAGGCCGAAGCCAACAACGCCCCGGCCGCGCCGCAAGCTACGCCGGTTTCCGTCGCCACCGTGGCGTCGAGCGAGATCAACGCCTGGGACGAGTTCTCGGGCCGGCTCGAAGCCGTCGAGCGCGTCGACGTGCGCTCCCGCGTCGCGGGGGCCGTGCAGTCGCTGCACTTCCGCGAAGGCGCGCTGGTGAAGCAGGGTGAGTTGCTGGTCACCATCGACCCCGCACCGTACGCGGCCGAGGTCGAGCGCGCCGAAGCGCAGGTGGCATCCGCACAGGCCCGCCAGTCGTTCAGCCGCAGCGAGCAGGAGCGTGCCAAGCGCCTGTGGGACGACAAGGCCATTGCCCAGCGTGAATACGACGAGCGTGTGAACGCCGGCCGCGAAGCCGACGCCAACCTGCGTGCGGCGCAAGCCTCGCTGCAGTCGGCGCGCCTGAACCTGGGCTACACCCAGGTGCGGGCTCCGGTGTCGGGCCGCATCGGCAGGATCGAGGTGACGGTGGGCAACCTGGTGGCGGCCGGTCCGGGCGCTCCGGTGCTGACCACGCTGGTCTCGGTGAGCCCGATCTACGCGAGCTTCGATGCTGACGAACAGGTCATCACCCGTGCGCTGAAAGACCTGCCGAGCGGCTCCAGCGCCCGCGGCCAGATCGAGTCGATTCCCGTGCAGATGGGCACCGCCGGCCTCGACGGCACGCCCTTCACCGGCAAGCTGCAGCTGATCGACAACCAGGTCGACGCCCGCAGCGGCACGGTGCGTGTGCGTGCCTCGTTCGACAACAAGGACGGCGCGCTCATCCCCGGCCAGTTCGCCCGCATCCGCATGGGCCAGGCTCGCAACGACACCGCACTGCTGGTGAGCGAGCGTGCCATCGGTACCGACCAGAACAAGAAGTTCGTGATGGTCGTGGGTGAAGACAGCAAGGCCACCTACCGCGAAGTGACCCTGGGCACTTCCATCAACGGCCTGCGTGTCGTGAGCAAGGGCCTGAAGGCGGGCGATCGCGTCATCGTCAACGGCCTGCAGCACATCCGCCCGGGTGCGCTGGTGGCGCCGCAGCAAGTGACCATGGACGCCAAGGCGGACCCCAAGCAACAACAACCGGAACGCGTCGCGGAAGCGGCCAAGTCCTGATTTCGGAGGAGGGCGCACCCGCGCCCACCGGAGAACCATCATGAATCTCTCAAAATTCTTCATCGACCGGCCGATCTTTGCCGGCGTGCTGTCGCTATTGATGCTGATAGCCGGCCTGATCGCGCTGCGCGGGTTGCCGATCTCGGAGTACCCGGAAGTCGCGCCGCCCTCGGTGGTGGTGCGCGCCACCTACCCCGGCGCCAACCCCAAGGTGATCGCCGAAACCGTCGCCACACCGATCGAAGAGCAGATCAACGGCGTCGAGGGCATGCTCTACATGGGCAGCCAGGCAACCACCGACGGCGTGCTGACGCTCACCGTCACGTTCCGCCTCGGCACCGATCCCGACAAGGCACAGCAGCTCGTGCAGAACCGCGTCTCGCAAGCCGAGCCGCGCCTGCCCGAGGAAGTGCGCCGGCTCGGCATCACGACCGTCAAGAGCGCGCCTGACCTGACGATGGTGGTCCACCTCGTCTCGCCGAACAACCGCTACGACATCAACTATCTGCGCAACTACGCGGTGCTGAACGTGAAGGATCCGCTGGCGCGCATCGAAGGCGTGGGCCAGGTCCAGATCTTCGGCGGCGGCGACTACTCGATGCGTGTGTGGCTCGACCCGCAGAAGGTCGCGCAGCGCGGCCTCTCGGCCAGCGACGTGGTGGCTGCCATCCGTGGCCAGAACGTGCAGGCTGCGGCCGGCGTGGTCGGCGCGTCGCCGGGCCTGTCGGGCGTGGACATGCAGTTGTCGATCAATGCGCAAGGGCGCCTGCAGAGCGAAGAAGAATTCGGCGACATCATCGTCAAGAGCGGCACCGATGGCGCCGTGACCCGCCTGCGCGACATCGGCCGCCTCGAAATGGGCGCCGCCGACTACTCGCTGCGTTCGCTGCTGAACAACGACCCGGCCGTCGGCATGGGTGTGTTCCAGGCACCGGGCTCCAACGCGCTCGACATCTCGTCGAACGTGCGCAAGACGATGGCCGAGCTCAACAAGAACATGCCCGAGGGCCTGGAATACCGCATCGCCTATGACCCGACGCAGTTCGTGCGCGCATCGATCGAATCGGTGATCCACACGCTGCTCGAAGCCATCATGCTGGTGGTGCTGGTCGTGATCCTGTTCCTGCAGACGTGGCGCGCTTCCATCATCCCGCTGCTGGCCGTGCCGGTGTCGGTGATCGGTACCTTCGCGGTGCTGCACATCCTCGGTTTCTCGATCAACGCGCTGAGCCTGTTCGGGCTGGTGCTGGCCATCGGCATCGTGGTGGACGACGCCATCGTGGTGGTGGAGAACGTCGAGCGCAACATCGAGGCGGGGCTCACGCCGCGTGAAGCAACCTACCGTGCGATGCGCGAAGTGTCGGGGCCCATCATCGCGATCGCGCTGGTGCTGGTGGCCGTGTTCGTGCCGCTGGCCTTCATCAGCGGTCTCACGGGCCAGTTCTACCGCCAGTTCGCGGTGACGATTGCGATCTCGACGGTGATCTCGGCGATCAACTCGCTCACGCTGTCGCCCGCGCTCGCTGCCTTGCTGCTGCGCGGCCACGATGCTCCCAAGGACGCGCTGACGCGCGGCATGGACAAGGCTTTCGGCTGGCTGTTCCGCGGCTTCAACAAGCTGTTCCATCGCGGCTCCGAGGCCTACAGCGGCGGCGTGAAGCGCGTGATCTCGCGCAAGGCGCTGATGCTGGCGATCTACGTCGCGCTCGTCGCGGTGACCTTCGGTCTCTTCAAGGCGGTGCCCGGCGGCTTCGTGCCGGCGCAGGACAAGCAGTACCTGATCGGTTTTGCCCAACTGCCCGACGGCGCCACGCTCGACCGCACGGAAGAGGTGATCACCCGCATGGGCGACATCATGAAGAAGAACCCGAACGTGGAAGACGCCATCGCCTTCCCGGGCCTGTCGATCAACGGCTTCACCAACAGCTCGAACTCGGGCATCGTGTTCGCAACGCTCAAGCCCTTCGACCAGCGCAAGCGCCCCGACCAGAGCGGCGGTGCGGTGGCCGGCCAGCTCAACGGTGCCTTCGCGGGCATCCAGGACGCCTTCATCGTGATGTTCCCGCCGCCGCCGGTGGCGGGCCTGGGCACCACGGGCGGCTTCAAGCTGCAGCTGGAAGACCGTGCCTCGGTGGGCTACGACCAGATGGACGCGGCAGTGAAGGCCTTCATGGCCAAGGCACAGCAGGCGCCCGAACTGGCCGGCATGTTCACGAGCTGGCAGGTCAACGTGCCGCAGCTGTATGCCGACATCGACCGCACCAAGGCGCGCCAGCTCGGCGTGCCGGTGACGGACATCTTCGACACCATGCAGATCTACCTCGGCAGCCTGTATGCGAACGACTTCAACAAGTTCGGCCGCACGTACAGCGTGCGAGTGCAGGCCGATGCGCCTTACCGCGCCCGTGCCGAAGACGTGGGCCTGCTGAAGGTGCGCTCGACCACGGGCGAGATGGTGCCGCTGGCTGCGCTGATGAAGGTGAATTCGACCTTCGGCCCTGAACGCGCCATGCGCTACAACGGCTACCTGGCCGCCGACATCAACGGCGGCCCGGCACCGGGCTATTCGTCGGGCCAGGCGCAGGACGCGATCACCAAGATTGCGGCCGAGACGCTGCCCAAGGGCGTGAGCTTCGAGTGGACCGAGCTGACGTACCAGGAAATCCTGGCCGGCAACTCCGCCTTCCTGGTGTTCCCGCTGGCCATCTTGCTGGTGTTCCTGGTGCTGGCCGCTCAGTACGAAAGCCTGACGCTGCCGATCGCGATCATCCTGATCGTGCCCATGGGCATCATGGCCGCGATGGCGGGCGTATGGATATCGGGGGGTGACAACAACGTCTTCACGCAGATCGGGCTGATCGTGCTGGTGGGGCTGAGTGCGAAGAACGCGATTCTTATCGTGGAGTTCGCACGGGAGCTCGAATTCGCCGGCCGTACACCGATACAAGCCGCCATCGAAGCCAGCCGCCTGCGCCTGCGCCCGATTCTGATGACCTCGCTGGCCTTCGTGATGGGCGTGCTGCCCCTCGTGCTGTCGACCGGCGCGGGCTCGGAGATGCGCAAGGCCATGGGCGTGGCGGTGTTCGCCGGGATGATCGGCGTGACGGCCTTCGGCCTGTTCCTGACGCCGGTGTTCTACGTGCTGCTGCGCCGCCTCGCGGGCAACCGGCCGCTCAAGCTGCATGGCGAAGTGCCGCATGGCGACGACTTCGTGTCGGCCGAGCATCCGGCTGCGCCGTCGCACGGTGGCTCGGGCGGTGGTGGGCTGCACCCTGTGCCTGCATCGCCGCGTCCCTCGCATGACGACTGATCAATAAGAAAGAGAAAGCTCATCATGAAATTCTCAGTTCAACCGCTGGTGAAGCCTCTTCGTACCGCCTTGCTGCCGCTGATGGCCGCCCTGGTGCTGGCCGGCTGTGCCACCGTGCCTTCGGGCCTGCCCGAGATCACGACCACGGCGCAGTTCAAGGAGCAAGGCAAGGACGGCATGTCGCCGCCCGCCGGCTTCACGCGTGCCGTGCCTTCCGAGGCACAGGCACGCGGCGCCTGGTGGCTGGCGTTCAATGACCCGACGCTGAATGCGCTGGTCGAGAAGGCCGACGTCAGCAACAACAACATCCAGGCCGCGGCCGCGCGGCTGGCCGAGGCCCGCGCGCTGGCGCGCAGCGCCAACGCCGACCGCCTGCCGCAGATCGGCCTGAGCGCCGGCGCCAACCGCGGCGCCGGCCTGGACAAGGCCACGGCCAGCACCACGCCGGCCACGATGACCAACATCGGTGCCACGTTCTCGTACGAAGTCGACCTGTTCGGCCGCCTCTCGGGCGCCAGCAATGCGGCCAAGCTCGACGCGACCGGCCGCGAGGCGCTGCTGCAAAGCACCCGGCTCGCGGTACAGGCCGAAGTGGCGCAGACCTACCTGCAGCTGCGCGCGCTCGATGCCGAACGCGCGCTGGTGCGCGAGCAGGTCGAGGCTTATCGCGACACGCTGCGCCTGTCGCAGCGCCGCGAACAGGCCGGCGACATCGCCGAGCTCGATGTGGCGCGCGTGCAGACCGAGGTGTCGTCGACCGAGTCGGACGCGCTCGCACTCGACCGCCAGCGCGCCCAGGTGGAGCATGCGCTCGCGGTGCTGGTGGGCGACTCGGCTTCGAGCTTCGGCCTGCGCACCGACGAGTGGTCGACCGCCTTGCCGTCGATCCCGCCGGGCGTGCCGGCCACGGTGCTCACGCGCCGGCCCGACGTGTCGGCGGCGCAGAACGCTGTGCTCGCCGCGCAGGCCCGTGTCGGCGTGGCGCAGGCCGCGTGGTTCCCGGACATTTCGCTGACCGGCGCCGCCGGCTATGCCTCGCCCGAGGTCGGCGACCTCTTCAAGTGGTCGGCGCGCTCGTGGGGCGTGGGCGCGCTGCTGTCGCTGCCGATCTTCGACGGCGGCCGCCGCGAGGCCGGCGTGCAGGGCGCCAATGCCCAGCTCGACGGTGCGCTCGCGAGCTATCGCACGCAAGTGTTGGTGGCGTTCCAGGAGGTCGAAGACCAGCTGGCTGCCATACGCATCCTGCAGGAGCAATCGGTGGTGCAGGCGCAGGCCGTGACCTCGGCCCAGCGCGCTACCAGCCTGTCGGACACGCGCTATCGCAACGGCTACATCAGCCAGCTCGACCTGCTGGACGCACGCCGCAGCGAACTGCGCAACCGGCGGCAGGCGCTGCAGGTGAAGTCGGCCCAGTACCAGGCGGCCGTGGGGTTGATCCGCGCCATTGGTGGTGGATGGGAAGCTCCGGCGCCCGTGGCTGCGGCCGGCGCACAGACCAAGGTAGCCACGCGCTGAAAAGTGACGACCCAGACGACCCAGGATTGAAATTGACAGCCTGAACGCCGCAAGGCGGTCTTTGCGCCGTCGTGGGCTTAGCCGGCTTTGCCGGCGAGGTTCGCGGCGGCGCTTATTTTTTGCAGCTCCGCCGCGCCCATGGCCAGGGCGCTGGAATAGCTGGCCTGCGGCCTGGCCGCCGTCCGGTAGACCCGGTAGTCGAGGGTCTCGGAGGCTTCGTCGCCATGGCGGGCTTCGAGCAGGGTCCAGAAGAACTGGCCCGGTTCGCGTTCCTCGACGGTGAGCGCCAAATCGTTCAAGGCTGGCATGGGTCCCTGGGGTGCAGTGCGGTGTGTGATGCCGGGTTTACGCAAGAAAGGGACTGTTGGATTCACCGGATGCGTTTGCAACGCCTTGGGTGTGAAAAATGTCTCATTTCGTCGGCTTGGTTCTGTCTCGCTCGGTCTTTTTCGGGCCGGCGCGGTGCTCAACGACAATCCGCCGATGAGTTCAAAGGCGAAAAGCGGGCCGGCGCGGTGCGTCATGGTTCTGGGCACCACCAGCGGAGCCGGCAAGAGCTGGCTGGCCACGGCGCTGTGCCGCTGGTATGCGCGGCAAGGCCTGAAAGTAGCGCCCTTCAAGGCGCAGAACATGAGCAACAACGCCCGCGTGGTCGATGGCGGCGAGATCGGCAGCGCCCAGTATTTCCAGGCCCTGGCCGCGAATGCGCTACCCGACGTGCGCATGAACCCGCTGCTGCTCAAGCCCGAGCGCGATACCCATAGCCAGGTGGTGCTGATGGGGCAGGTGAGCGAAGAACTCTCGGCCTTGCCCTGGCGTGGCCGCAGCGAGCGCGTCTGGCCGCAGATTGCGCAGGCGCTAGACGAACTGCGCGGCGACAACGACGTGGTCGTGATCGAAGGCGCCGGCTCGCCGGCCGAGATCAACCTGATGGCCAGCGACATCGTCAACATGCGCATCGCCCGGCATGCTGGCGCGCGCTGCCTCCTGGCGACCGACATCGACCGCGGCGGCGCTTTCGCCCACCTGTACGGCACCTGGGCGCTGCTGCCCGAGGCCGACCGGGCGCTGCTGCGCGGCTTCGTGCTCAACAAGTTCCGCGGCGATGCCTCGCTGCTCGCGCCCGCGCCGCAGCAACTGCAGGAACTGACTGGCGTGCCCACCGTGGCCACGCTGCCGATGTGGTGGCAGCACGGCCTGCCCGAGGAAGACGGCGTGTTCGACGACCGCAGCCGCGCCAGCGGCACCGTCACCCGCACCGTGGCGGTGGTGGCGTACCCGCGCATCAGCAACCTCGACGAATTCCAGGCGCTGAAGAACGTACCGGGCGTGCGGCTGGTCTGGGCCCGCACGCCGGCCGACGTGGCTGGCGCCGACTGGATCGTGCTGCCCGGCTCCAAGCACACCAGCGGCGACCTGGCCTGGCTGCGCGCGCAGGGGCTGGACGGCGCCGTGGCCGCCCACGCCGAACGCGGCGGCGCGGTGCTGGGCATCTGCGGCGGGCTGCAGATGCTGGGCGAGGCGCTGGTCGATCCGCACGGCATCGACGGCAACGCGCCGGGGCTCGGCCTGCTGCCGCTGGTGACGGTGTTCGCGCGCGAGAAGACGGTGCTGCATCGCGCCGCGACCTTCGGCGAGCTGACCGGCACTTGGGGCCCGCTGTCGGGCGTGCCCGTTGTCGGCTACGAAATTCATCACGGCCAGACCGCCGCACACCCGCAGATGGCGCAGGACGGCCACGCGGTGATGCCTGACGGGCTGGCCTGGCAGAACGCGCGCGGCAACGTGCTCGGCATTTACCTTCACGGCCTGTTCGAAGACCCCGGCACGCTGCATGCATTGTTCGGTGCCTCCGTGCCCACGCTGGACGCCACCTTCGACGGCCTGGCCGACTTCATCGACACCCACTTCGACGCCGGCGTGCTCGCCGGACTGATTGCATGACCGAGACCATCCCCACCATTTCCGACGTCACCGACGCCCAGCTTGCCGCCCGCCTGCACAGCGCGATCGACAACAAGACCAAGCCGCTCGGTGCGTTGGGCCGGCTCGAAGCGCTGGCCTTGCGCATCGGCAGCATCCTGGGCACTGAGAACCCAGTGCTCGAAGCCCCGCAAATGCTGGTCTGCGCGGGCGACCACGGGCTGGCGGCGCGCGGCGTCTCGGCGTTTCCTGGCGACGTGACCTGGCAGATGGTCGAGAACTTCCTCGCCGGCGGCGCCGCCGTGAGCGTGCTCGCGCGCCAGCACGGGCTGGCGCTGACGGTGGTCGATTGCGGCGTGCGGCGCGACTTCCAGCCCCGCCCGGGACTGGTGTCGCGCCGGATCGCCGAGGGCACGGCCGACGCCTCCACGGGCCCGGCCATGACGGCAGCCCAGTGTGCACAGGCCATCGTCAACGGGCGCGAAGTGGTGCGTGCGCTGCCGGGCAATGCGCTGCTGCTTGGTGAGATGGGCATCGGCAACAGCTCGTCTGCCGCGCTGCTGCTGTCGCGGCTGGGCGGGCTGGACATCGACGTCTGCATCGGCGTCGGCACGGGCCTGGACGCGGCTGGGCTGGCGCGCAAGCGCGAGGTGCTGCGGCAGGTGCTTGCGTTGCACGCGGGTGCGACGGCGCCGCTGGACGCACTGGCGGCCTTTGGCGGTTTCGAGATCGCCACGCTGGTCGGCGCGGTGCTGCAGGCGGCCGAGGAGCGGCGCGTGATCGTGGTCGACGGCTTCATTGCCAGCGCGGCGGTGCTGGTGGCACAGGCGCTGCAGCCCTGTGTGGTGCAGCGCTGCGTGGCCGCGCACTGCTCGGCCGAACCCGGGCATCTGCTGCTGCTGGAGCGGCTGGGGCTGGACCCACTGCTGAACCTCGAACTGCGCCTGGGCGAGGGCTCGGGCGGTGCGTTGGCCTGGCCGCTGCTCGAATCGGCCTGCCGCATCCTGCGCGAGATGGCGAGCTTCGAGTCGGCTGGCGTGTCGCGCAAGGACGCCTGAAGCGGATGAACGGCGTTCGCCACTTCCTGCTCGCGCTGCAGTTCTTCACGCGTGTGCCGGTGACGGGGCCACTGGCCGCATGGGTCGGCTTCAGCCCTCAGATGCTGCGAGCGAGCGCGGCCCATCTGCCCGGCATCGGATGGCTGGTGGGCGGGGTGGCGGCGCTGGTGTTCACGGGTGTCGGCATGGGGCTGCCCGGCGTCGCGGGCGCGCTGGCGGCCGCGTTGCTGAGCACCGTCGCCACGGTGATGCTGACCGGCGCCTTCCATGAAGACGGACTGGCTGACGTGGCCGATGGCTTGGGCGGTTCGGCCGACCGGGACCGGGCGCTGGAAATCATGAAGGACTCGCGCATCGGCGCCTTCGGTGCGATTGCGCTGGCGCTGGCGCTGGGCCTGAAGTGCGCGCTGCTCGCCGTGCTGGCCGGGCGTGGCCTGCAGACCGTGGCCATTGCCATCGTCGGCGCGCACGTGTTGTCGCGGCTGATGCCGCTGTTCCTGATCCGCTGGCTGCCTTATGTGGGCGACAGCGGGGCGAGCAAGGCCAAGCCGCTGGCGGATGCGATCAGTGGCGGAGCGCTGGTGATTGCGCTGGTGTGGACGGTTCCGGCGGTGGCGCTGCTGCTGTGTGCGCACGACGCCGTGCACGTCGGGGCGGCCGTGCTTGCGGCCGTTCTGGCCGCGGGCTGGATGGCGAGGCTGTTTCTTCGGCGGCTGCAAGGCTTCACCGGCGATGGCCTGGGAGCGACGCAGCAGGTCTGCGAGCTGACGATCTACCTCGCGCTGGCGTGGCGTGCATGAGCACAAGCCGAAACCTCTGGCTCCAGCGCCATGCGCCCGTGGTGGCCGAGCCCGGCCTTTGCTACGGCGCCACGGACCTCGAAGCCCATGCGGACGCGACGCTCGAAGCCGCGCAGCGCATCGCGCCCTTGCTGCCTGCGGACATCACCTTGATCAGCTCGCCGCTGCGGCGTTGCGCCGGGCTGGCCGATGCCATCGCTGCATTGCGGCCCGATCTCCGGGTACAGCACGACGCCCGGCTCGCCGAAATGAACTTTGGCGGCTGGGAAGGGCGGCCGTGGTCCGCCATTCCGCGCGAAGACTTCGAAGCCTGGACCGGCAACTTCGCCGACGCGCCCGCGGGCGGCCATGGCGAAAGCGTGCGCGCCTTCATGCAGCGCGTGGCGGCCGCGCACGATGAATGGCTGGCGGGCAAGGGCGACGCGCTGTGGGTCACCCACGCTGGCGTGCTGCGCGCGATGACGCTGCTGCACCGGGGTGTGGGCTGTCCTGCAGCTGCTGCCGATTGGCCTGCCGGCGAGATTGCGTTCGGCAGCTGGCTGACTTTCGACAATTCACCCGCCATCTGACAGGCTCCCCGGCCAGTCAGCTCAGTTCTTCTGCCGCCACTGTTCGCGCCAGAGCCGGTCCAGCTGCGGTGCCAGCGCCGCCGGCGGCGAGCCTACGAGGCGGTTGCTGCCGTTGCGCTGCACCAGGCCGTAGATGCGGCCGGAGCCCTGGTCGTAGAGCGCGATCGCGTTGTTGTCGAAGCAGTCGTGCGGCTTGCAGAAGGCGTGCAGCAGGTAGCGCGTGCCCTCGACCGTCACCCATTGCGGCTCGGGTGCCGGGCCTTCGCGGCGCACCAGCCAGCGGTCGTTCTCGCGCGCCCCCAGGGCGGCGCGCCAGGCCTTCTGCATGGCCGGGCCCTGCGCCAGCGCCGCCGGGCTGCCCGTGGGCGGGGGAGGCACCTTGGCCTTGGGCTCGGTGGGCGGGGGCTCGGCCCGCGCGGCGCCTTCGCAGCGCCAGTAGCGTTGCTTCATCAACTCGGGGCCCAGCTGGCCGGCGACCGGCTTGTCGGCGTCCAGCGTGATGTACTGGCCGCGCGCTGTGCGGTAGACGAGGAATGTCATCGAGCCGGCCTTGCCCGCGTCGCTCATCAGCGCCACGTCGAAACCTGCCGGTGGCGGGCTGTTGCCGAAGAAGCTGTGGGCTGTCTGCGGCTCGCGGGTGACCACGCGGCGCTTGCCGCTCTCGGCGATCAGCTTGTCCTGGAGCACCTGCAGCGTCGGCGCCGAGGCGTCGGCGCAGTTCGTCGACCAGCGGCCGCCGTAGAGCGTCATGGCGTCGGGCGGCAGGCCCGCGGCCGGCTGCTGCGACCAGGCCGCGGCCGGGAGGAGGGCTGCCAGCAGCGCGGTAGCCAGCAGCGTCCGGGTGTCGTTCTTTCGTGTCGTCATTCTTCAGGCCGTTTTCGGGGAGGGCGTCTTTGGTTTATAGGCGCAGAAGGTGGCCACCGCACATTCCCAGCACCGCGGCTTGCGCGCCACGCAGATGTAGCGGCCATGCAGGATCAGCCAGTGGTGCGCATGCAGCCGGTATTCCGGCGGAACGCGCTTCTCGAGCTTGAGCTCCACTTCGAGCGGCGTCTTGCCGGGCGCGAGCCCGGTGCGGTTGCCCACGCGAAAGATGTGCGTATCGACCGCGATCGTCGCCTCGCCGAAGGCCACGTTGAGCACCACGTTCGCGGTCTTGCGTCCGACGCCGGGCAGCGCCTCCAGCTCGGCACGGGTGCGCGGCACCTCGCCGCCGTGCAGCTCCACCAGCATGCGGCAGGCCTCGATCAGGTGCTTGGCCTTGCTGCGGTACAGGCCGATGGTCTTGATGTATTCCTCCAGCCCCTCGACCCCCAGGTCGAGGATGGCCTGCGGCGTGTTCGCCACCGGAAACAGCTTGCGCGTGGCCTTGTTCACGCCCACGTCGGTGGCCTGCGCCGACAGCAGTACGGCTGCCAGCAGCTCGAAGGGGGTGTCGTATTCGAGCTCGGTCTCGGGTGTGGGGTTGGCCGCCTGCAGGGTGGCGAAGAAGAGGGGGATGTTGTCTTTTTTCATTGGGCTTCGTGAGAGCGGCTCGCGCAATATATCGTTGAAAGGCGATAGCCTTACGCAGCTTTATTGCCCGAGCTTTGGTGACAATGTCACCCAGAAAGTGAGACTGACCATGCAATTCGCCTCCCGCCTCGACAACGTCGAGACATCCGCCATCCGCGAACTCTTCAAGCTGCTGGGCAAGCCCGGCATCATCAGCTTCGCGGGCGGCTTCCCCGACAGCGCCATGTTCGACGTCGAGGGGCTCAAGGAGGCGAGCCAGAAGGCGCTCACCGAAGAACCCGGCGGTGCGCTGCAATACGGTGCCACCGAAGGCTACGAGCCGCTGCGCACCCAGCTCAGCGCTTTCATGAAGACCAAGGGCGTCGACGTCGACCCGAGCGGCCTGATCGTCACCACCGGCAGCCAGCAGGCGCTGGACCTGCTGGGCAAGACCATGATCTCGCCCGGCGACAAGGTGATCGTCGAGGGCCCGACCTTCCTGGCGACCATCCAGTGCTTCCGCCTTTATGGCGCGCAGCTCATCAGCGCGCCCATCGACGCCAACGGCGTGAAGACCGACGAGCTGGAGAAGCTCATCGCCGAGCACAAGCCCAAGTTCGTCTATCTGATCCCCACCTTCGGCAACCCCAGCGGCGCGATGCTGACGCTGGAGCGCCGCAAGAAGGTGCTCGAACTGGCCGTGAAGTACCAGACGCTGATCGTCGAGGACGACCCCTACGGCGACCTCTACTTCGGCGAAGCCCCGCCGCCGTCGATCCTTGCGCTGAGCAAGGACGTGCCCGGCAGCCGCGAACTGCTGGCGCATTGCGGCAGCCTGAGCAAGGTGCTGAGCCCCGGCCTGCGCATCGGCTGGATGATTGCGCCGCCCGAGCTGCTGGCCAAGGCAACGATGTGCAAGCAGTTCAGCGACGCGCACACGAGCACCTTCTCGCAGGCCACGGCCGCCCAGTACCTCAAGAGCGGCCGCATGCCCGCCACGCTGGCGCATGTGCGCGAGGTGTACGGCCAGCGCGCGCAGGCCATGGGCGCGGCGCTGAAGCGCGAGCTGGGCGATGCGGTGAGCTTCACGCAGCCCAACGGCGGCCTGTTCTTCTGGGCGCGCCTCACGGGCGCCAACGGCAAGCTGGCGGATGCGAATGAACTGGCGAAGCGCGCGATCGAGAAGCTCGTGGCCTTCGTGCCCGGCGCGCCGTTCTTTGCCGAGAAGCCCGATGTGGCGACGCTGCGTCTGAGCTTCGCGACGGCCGATGTGGCGAAGATCGAAGAGGGCGTGAAGCGTCTCGGTCAGGCGCTATAAAGAGCGTTGCCGATCAGGGCGAGCGGTGCAGCCGGGGCGCCGCAAGCAGCTCCAGGTTGTCCGCAATGGCCGCATCCACGTTCGGATAGCGGCCTTTCATTTTCGAGAGCGTCATGATGGTCTGCAGCGCCTTCAGGTCCTTGACCGAGGGCGCGACCTTGATCTGCGCGATGGCGGCGGTGGGGTTACCACCATTGATCAATGCCATCACCTTGCTTGCCCAGTCGTTTGCGCGCGCCATGTCTTTACCTGCTTCCATTCGAAGCGCCGACTGTACACAGCGCAGCGGCCGTCGCCGCCAAGACCATCACGCGATATCCGCGAATCCCCCGAAGAAGGCACTTGCATTGGCTTCCAGGCTCTCCAGGTGATAGCCGCCTTCCTGGACGATCAATGTCGGCAAGCCCAGCGCGCCAACAGCCTTGCCCAGGCGCCCGAAGCCCTCGGTCGTCACTGCGACCTGGGACTGCGGATCGTCCTTGTAGATGTCGAAGCCGAGGGCCAGCACCAGCGCGTCGGGTGCGAAGCGCCGCAGCGCCTCCGTGGCCTCGTCGAGCCGCTCGAAGAAGACGGCTTCCGGCGCGCCGTGCGGCATAGGGAAGTTGACGTTGAAGCCTTCGCCCTCGTTGGTCCCGCGCTCGTCTTCGTAGCCGGCCACTGCCGGGTAGAAGTTGGTCGGGTCACCGTGGATCGACACGTACATCACGTCGCTGCGGCCATAGAAGATTTCCTGCACGCCCTGGCCGTGGTGCATGTCGGTGTCGAGCACCGCCACGCGAGCGAAGCGCCCCCGCAGCGCCTGCGCGGCGATGGCGGCGTTGTTGAGGTAGCAGAAGCCGCCGGCGGCATCGACGCGTGCATGGTGGCCGGGAGGGCGGCACAGCGCATAGGCCGCGCGGGCGCCGTCGGTGATGGCCGCCGCGCCGGCCACCGCGCTCTGGGCCGACCAGTACGCGGAGCGCCAGGTCTCGGCTCCGACCGGGCAACTGCCGTCCGCAAGGTAGCGCGCCGCCTTCGCCAGGATGCCGCGCAGGCGATTGGGCTCGCGCACGTAGACGTTCGACATCACCTCGTCGCCCCAGTCGGGCGGCATCTGCTTCCATTCACCATGTGCTTCTTCGAGAAAGCGCAGGTAGTCGTCGCTGTGCACGGCGGCCAATGGCGCCATGCCGGCATCGGCCGGTGTCTGGAGGTCGAAGCCGAGCGATTGCACGGCGGCGACGAGCCGCAGCGCGCGCTCGGGAATTTCCTGTGGGGTGCGCATCTGCCCGCGCGACAGATAGCTGCGCGGATGGTGCAGCAGCTGCTCCGGATGAAAAAAGGTCAGCATGGGTGATTCGGCGTGGCCGCCGCAAAATTTGCCTGGCAGCCATGGTAGCGAGCAAGATCGATGCCCATCCAGGGCATCGGGCGGTGCCGGATTCGGTGGCTTTCACATTGGTTACGATCACCCATGAGAAAAACCTTTCAGCTTCAGGTCGAGGGCAAGCACCCCGACCGTCTCCTCGAAGCCATCAAGCACGAGATCCGCAAGTACATCAAGCGCGAGCGGCGGCGCGTATTGCCCGAAGGCGCGGACTTCTGGGACTTCGACTGCAAGTTCGGCACAGAGGCCGAGAACGCCGAAGTCGTTCACCTGTCGGCCATCACCGGCCTCATCGACGGTGTGGTGAAAGAGGCCGGCAAGCAGTTCTACGTCGAGATCCTGGCCAAGCCCGGCCAGCGCAAGGCGCGCCCCGCGGGCGAAGCCGCACCGCCCACCGACGCAGAAGACTGACCCTCGCTCAGACCAGCGCCTGCGCCAGCCGCAGGCCGTGGCGCTGCTCCGCATCGTGCAGCGAGCGCGCAATCGACGGGTGCAGCCGCACCCCGTTCTTCGACTGCGCTTCCCGACGCTTCAACCCGCCTTCGCCCGGCAGCCGCACAGGCCTGGCCGGGTCGATGGGCGTGTTGTCGCGGCACTTGGCCGCCACATGGTCCATCTGGTGCAAGAAGGCGTCCTTGCCGCCGAAGGCGTTCAGGTCGTGCAGCGTGATGTGCACCGTCGCGCCCCAGCCCTCGGGCGGGTCGGCACGGCCATGGCCCGCGAGGCCGGCCGTGAGGGTCTCGACCAGCAGCGCCATTCCGTAACCCTTGTGGCCGTGGCTCAGCCCGCCAACCGGCAGCAGCGTGCCTGGCGGCTGGTCGAACAGCACCTGCGGGTTGTTCGACGGCTTGCCGGTGGCGTCGATCAGCCATTCCTCGGCGAAGGTCTCGCCGGCCGCGCGCTTGCGGTTGCTCATGCCGTTGGTGGTGATGGAGGCCGAGATGTCGACCATCACGCCGCCCTGCGACAGCGGAAAGCCCATGGCCAGCGGGTTTGGCGTGAACACCGCCTGCGTGCCGCCGAAGGGCGCGACGCTGGCGGCATTGGGGTCGGAGCAGGCCAGCAGCATCAGCATGTCTTCCTGCAGCGCGCGCAGCATGTAGACGGCAAGGCAGGCGATGTGATGGCTGCGGCGGATCACGAGCGAAGCCGTGCCCAGCTCGCGCGCACGCGGCACCAGCAGGTCCATGCCCTGGTCCATGAGCCAGGGGCCGGGCAGGCGCTTGCCGTCCCACAGCACGGCGGCGGGGCGGTCCGACAGCACCTCGGGGGCGCCGTCACGCGTCATGCCGCCTGACTCGATTTCCTTCACATAGCCGGCCAGCAGTGCGAGGCCGTGCGTGTCGTGGCCCAGCAGGTCGCCTTCGACCAGCGTGCGGGCCACGCTGTCGGCCATCGACGCGGCGAGCCCGGCCTTCTGCAGCAGGGCGCTGGCGTAGTCCCTGAGCGCGTCGGCGCTGTAGAGCGGGGCGGTGTCGGTCATTTCAATACCTCCAGCACGCGGTCGAGGCCGCCTTCGTTGATGGCCACCATGGCCTGCTCGCGCACCTTCGGCTTGGCGTGATACGCAACCGAGAGGCCGGCCTCGCCCATCATCGGCAGGTCGTTGGCGCCGTCGCCCACGGCGATGGTTTCCTGCGGCGAGATGCCCATGAGCGACGCCACTTCGAGCAGCGTGCGGCGCTTTTCGGCGCCGTCGCAGATGTCGCCCCAGCTCTGCGTGACCACCTGGCCGGTGAGCTTGCCGCCAGCCTCGTCGAGCAGGTTGGAGCGCGCGAAGTCGATGCCCAGCCGGTCCTTCACGCGGTTCGCGAAGAAGGTGAAGCCGCCCGACACCAGCAGCACCTTGAGGCCGGCCGCCTTGCAGGCCGCCACCAGCTCGCTCGCGCCGGGGTTGAGCTTCAGCCGCTCGTCGTACACCTGCTGCAGCGCCTCGACCGGCACGCCCTGCAGCAGTGCCACGCGGCGGCGCAAGCTTTCCTTGAAGTCCTTGATCTCGCCGCGCATCGTGGCTTCGGTGATGGCAGCCACCTCGGCCTTCTTGCCGACCGCATCGGCGATCTCGTCGATGCATTCGATGTTGATCAGCGTCGAGTCCATGTCGAACGCGATCAGCTTGAAGTCGGCGAGCTTGAGCGGCGGCTTCACGCGCTGGATGACGAGGCCGGGGGAGATTTCTGTAGCGCTCATGCGGTGACGGTTTCCTTGACGATGGGTTGGCCCAGGCTGCGCAGCACGTCGCGCACCAGCTGGGCCCGGTCTTTGGGCTCTTTCAGTTCGCGCTCGATGCGCAGCTTCTCGTTGCCGGCGAGCTTGATGTGCTTGTTCTTCTGGATCAGCTGGATGATGGCCATGCCATCGACCGGCGCGTCCTTCTTGAAGGTGATGTTGATGATCCCCGGCGCCGCATCGACCTTCACCACGCCGTAGGGCCGTGCCAGCACGCGCAGGCGGTGCGTGTCGATCAGCGTCTGCGCCTGCGGCGGCAGCTTGCCGAAGCGGTCGACGATTTCTTCGAGCAGCGTGTCGATCTGGTCGGGCGTCTTCGCGGTGGCCAGCTTCTTGTAGAACGACAGCCGCAGGTGCACGTCGCCGCAATAGTCGTCGGGCAGCAGGGCGGGTGCGTGCAGGTTGATTTCGGTCGTGACCGACAGCGGCGACAGCAGGTCGGGCTCCTGGCCGGCCTTGAGTGCACGCACGGCTTCGCTCAGCATCTCGTTGTAGAGCTGGAAGCCGATCTCCATCATGTTGCCGCTCTGGTTCTCGCCCAGCACCTCGCCGGTGCCGCGGATCTCCAGGTCGTGCATGGCCAGGTAGAAGCCGGAGCCCAGCTCTTCCATCTGCTGGATGGCGTCGAGCCGCTGCGCCGCATGCTTGGTCAGGCCTTCGGTGTCGGGCACCATGAGGTAGGCATAGGCTTGGTGGTGCGAGCGGCCGACGCGACCGCGCAGCTGGTGCAGCTGCGCCAGGCCGAACTTGTCGGCGCGGCTCATCACGATGGTGTTGGCGGTCGGCACGTCGATGCCGGTCTCGATGATGGTCGAGCACAGCAGCAGGTTGTAGCGCTGCGCCACGAAGTCGCGCATCACGCGCTCCAGCTCGCGCTCGGGCATCTGGCCGTGGGCCACGGCGATGCGGGCCTCGGGCAAGATTTCTTCGAGCTTCTGGCGGCGGTTCTCGATGGTCTCGACCTCGTTGTGCAGGAAGTAGACCTGCCCGCCACGCTTGAGCTCGCGCAGCACGGCTTCGCGGATCACGCCGGTGCCCTCGTTGCGCACGAATGTCTTGATGGCCAGCCGGCGCTGCGGCGCGGTGGCGATCACGCTCAGGTCGCGCAGGCCTTCGAGCGCCATGCCCAGCGTGCGGGGAATCGGCGTGGCCGTCAGCGTGAGCACGTCGACCTCGGCGCGCATGGCCTTCATCGCCTCTTTGTGGCGCACACCGAAGCGATGCTCCTCGTCGATGATGAGCAGGCCCAGGTTCTTGAACTTGACCGACTGCGAGAGCAGCTTGTGCGTGCCGACCACGATGTCGACCTGGCCCTCGGCCAGCCCCTTGGCGGCTGCGGTGATTTCCTTGGCCGAGCGGAAGCGGCTCATCTCGGCCACCTTCACGGGCCATTTGGCGAAGCGGTCGACCAGCGTCTGGTAGTGCTGCTCGGCCAGCAGCGTGGTGGGCGCGAGAAACGCCACCTGCTTGCCACCAGTCACAGCGATGAAGGCGGCGCGCAACGCAACTTCGGTCTTGCCGAAGCCCACGTCACCGCACACGAGGCGGTCCATCGGCTGGGGCGAGATCATGTCCTGCACCACGGCGTGGATCGCGGCCTTCTGGTCCGCCGTTTCCTGGAAGCCGAAGTCGTTGGAAAACACTTCGTAGTCGGCCGGCGAGTAGCGGAAGGCATGGCCCTCGCGCGCGGCGCGGCGGGCGTAGATGTTGAGCAGCTCGGCGGCCGAGTCGCGCACCTGTTCGGCCGCCTTGCGCTTGGCCTTTTCCCACTGGCCGGAGCCTAGCTTGTGCAGCGGGGCTTCGTCGGCGCTGACGCCGGTGTAGCGACTGATCTGGTGGAGCTGCGACACCGGCACGTAGAGCGTGGCCTTGTCGGCGTACTCCAGGTGCAGCATTTCCTGCAGCAGCGGCTTGCCTTCGGCGTCGGTGCCCTGGCCCAGGTCCATGTGGATCAGGCCGCGGTAACGGCCGATGCCGTGTGCGGTGTGGACCACCGGGTCGCCCACGTTGAGCTCCGACAGATCCTTGATGAGCGCTTCGACGTCGCTGACCTGTTCCTGCTTCTTGTTGCGCCGGCGCGTGGTGGGCGCGGTGGCGAACAGCTCGGTTTCGGTGACGAGGTCGATGCCCTGTTCGCGCCAGGCGAAGCCCGAGGCCAGCGCCGCGGTGGCGATGCCGATTTTTTCGTCGGCGGAGGCTTCGAACTCGGCCAGCGAGTCGAAGGCCGGCGGGCTCACGCCGCTGGCGCGCAGGAAGTCGAGCAGGCTTTCGCGGCGGCCATCGCTCTCGGCGATCAGCAGCACGCGGTGCGGCGTGGCGCGGATGTGGGCCTTCAGGCCGACCAGCGGGTCTTCGGCACCGCGCACCACGGCGAAGGGCGGCAGTTTGTCGAACTCGGCGTAGGGCGCGTCGGTAGGCACGTCACCGCGAATTGCGAGCTGCGCATGGGGCTTGGCGCGCTGGTAGAACTGCTCGGCGTTCAGGAACAGCGCCTCGGGCGGCAGGGCCGGGCGCTCGGGGTCGCCGCGCACCAGCCGGTAGCGTTCGTTCGTGTCCTGCCAGAAATGCTGGAAAGCCGGTTCGAGATCGCCGTGCAGCACCACGGTGGCATCCGGCCCGAGGTAGTCGAACACCGTGGCCGTCTCGTCGAAGAACAGCGGCAGGTAGTACTCGATGCCGGCGGTGGCCACGCCGTTGCCCATGTCCTTGTAGATGCGGCTCTTGGTCGGGTCGCCTTCGAGCAGTTCGCGCCAGCGGCTGCGAAAGCGCCCGCGCGCGTCGTCGTCCATCGGGAACTCGCGGCCCGGCAGCAGCCGCACTTCGGGCACCGGGTACAGGCTGCGCTGTGTGTCGGGGTCGAAGGTGCGGATGGAGTCGATCTCGTCGTCGAACAGGTCGACGCGGAAAGGCACCGGCGAGCCCATGGGGAACAGGTCGATCAGGCCGCCGCGCACCGCGTATTCGCCGGGGCTCACCACCTGCGTCACATGGGTGTAGCCGGCCAGCGTGAGCTGGGCCTTGAGCTTCGACTCTTCCAGCTTCTGCTTGGCCTTGAACTGGAAGGTGTAGCCGGCCAGGAAGGCCGGCGGCGCCAGCCGGTAGAGCGCGGTGGTGGCGGGCACCAGCACCACGTCGGCCTCTTTCTGGCTGATGCGCCAGAGGGTGGCAAGGCGCTCGCTGATCAGGTCCTGGTGGGGCGAGAAGCTGTCGTAGGGCAGCGTTTCCCAGTCGGGGAAGAGGGCGCAGCGCAGGTCGGGCGCGAAGAAGGCGATCTCGTCGATCAGGCGCTGGGCATCGTTGGCATCAGCTGTGAACATCGCCGTGGCGCGCCCCGCGGCTTTCTCGCGCATGGCCAGCTGCGCCAGCAGCAAGGCATCGGCCGACAACGGGGGGCGCGGCAGCGTGAAACGCTTGCCCGCCGTGAGGTGGGGGAGGTCCATGGAACGCTTGGTGGAAATGCACAACACCCCGCGCCGGCTGGCGAGGGGTGTGCACAGCGGGCAATTCTAGAATGGCGGCCCCTTATTCGCTTGTCGGCCACCGCCGACGCCGGGCCCTCCCTCATGTCCTCTTCCCGACTCTTCGTGCTGATCCCGTGTGCCGGCTCCGGCTATCGCGCGGGGCATGCGCAGTCCACGCAGCCCAAGCAGTACCGGCGCTTGGCCGGCCTGCCGATGGTGGCCCACACGCTGGAGGCCTTCCGCGCGCTGGCGGGGCGCTTCGCCGGGCTGGCGCTGGTGGTGTCGCCGGACGATCGAGACGTGGATGCGGTGCTGCCGCGCTTTCCCGCCGAGAACGAATACCTGCTGCGCGTGGGCGGCGTGACCCGCGCGGCCACGGTGCGCAACGGCCTCGTGGCGCTGCGGCAGAAGGGCGCCGGCGCACACGATTGGGTGCTGGTGCACGACGCGGCGCGCTGCCTCGTCACCTCGAGCCAGATCGAGGCGCTGATCGCGGCCTGCGAGCACGACGCCGTCGGTGGCCTGCTGGCGCAGCGGCTGGCGGACACGCTGAAGTCGTCGACCACCGAAAGCCGCGTGGCCCAGACCCTGCCGCGCGCCGACAAGTGGCTGGCGCAGACGCCGCAGATGTTCCGCATCGGCATGCTGCTCGATGCGCTGGAACGCACGGGCGACACGGTGACCGACGAGGCCGGCGCCATCGAGGCGGTCGGCTTGTCGCCGCTGTTGGTGCCAGGCAGCGCGCAGAACTTCAAGGTGACCTTTCCCGAAGACTTTGCGCTGGCCGAAGCAGTTCTGCTTGGCCGCAAGAAGGGCCTGGCATGACGAGCGCTTTCAATATCCGCGTGGGCGAGGGCTGGGACGTTCACCAGCTGGTGGCAGGGCGCAAGCTGATCCTGGGCGGCATCGAGGTGCCGCACACCACCGGCCTGCTGGGCCATTCGGATGCCGACGTGCTGCTGCACGCCATTACCGATGCGCTGCTGGGCGGCGCGGGGCTGGGTGACATCGGCCGGCATTTTCCGGATACCGACCCGCAGTTTCGCGGCGCCGATTCGTCGGTGCTGCTGGCCGAGGCGGCGCGCCGGGTGCGCGCGGCGGGCTGGGAGATCGGCAACGTCGACAGCACCGTGATCGCGCAGGCGCCCAAGCTCGCGCCGCACATTCCGCTCATGTGCCAGCGCATCGCCGACACGCTGGGCATTGCGCTCGGGCAAGTGAACGTGAAGGCGAAGACGGCCGAGAAGCTCGGTCCGGTGGGTGAGGGCCGCGCGATGGAGGCCCGCGCGGCCGTTCTCCTTCACCGCTGACGCGGCCGGATCAGGCCGGCTTCTTGCCGCCGCCCTGCGGCTCGCCGGGCTTGGCGCTGCCGGGTGGCATCGCGCGCGGCATCCGGATATGCGCCGCCAGGCCGCGGCCCGGCGTGCTGGTCAGCGCAAAGGTGCCGCCCATGCGTTCGATGTTCTTCGCCACGATCGACAGGCCCAGGCCCGCACCGGCGGCTGAGGTGCGCGCGGCATCGCCACGGAAGAAGGGCTTGGTCAGCTGCGAGAGCAGGGCGGGCTCGACACCCGCGCCGTGGTCGCGCACCTTGATGAGCACCGCGTCGTTGTTGGCCTGCGCCTGGATCGTCACGTCGGCCACGCCCGTGGAGGGCGACTTGCCGTAGCGCCGCGCGTTCTCGACCAGGTTGGAGATCACGCGGGTGAGCTCGACCTCGTCGCCCAGCACCCGCAGGTCGGGGGGCACCTCGACCTTGATGTTCATTTCCTCGTAGTCCTGTACGGCGTAGGTACAGGCGTCGACCACGTCGCGCAGCAGCACGGGGCGCGGATCGACATGGTCGGGCCGCGCGTAGTCGAGGAACTTGTCGATGATCGCGTCGAGTTGGGCGATGTCGGCGGCCATGTGGTCGCGCGCGTCTTCGTCGGCCACGCTCATTTCGGTTTCGAGCCGCAGCCGGGCCAGCGGCGTGCGCAAGTCGTGCGAGATGCCGGCCAGCATGATGGCGCGGTCCTGCTCGATCTTGGCGAGCTGGTCCGCCATCCGGTTGAAGCCGATATTGACCGCGCGAATCTCGTTGGTACGGGCGCGCTCGTCGAGCCGGTGCGCCTCGTACTCGCCCTCGCGCACCTGCATGGTCGCGCGCGACAGCTGCTTGAGCGGCAGGTTGATGAGCCGGGTGATCAGCGCCGCGCCAGCCAGCGACAGCGCCATGGCAGTGCTGAGCCACACCAGCCAGGTGCGCCCGCCCACGCGGCTGAAGCGCGTCGGGTCGAGTAGCAGCCAGTAGGTGTCGCTCTCGATGGTGAAGCCGATCCACAGGCCGGCTTCGTCGTTCACGCGGCTGGCCACCGTGGTGCCTTCGCCCAACTGGTCGATCAGCTCCTCGGTCACACGCAGGTCGAGCGCGCCGCTGGTGTAGGGCTGGAACCGGTCGTTGGGTTCGCGCGGCAGGATGCGCACGCCCTCCTGGTCGGCCAGCGTCTTGATCAGCGACACCCGGGTGATGGCGTCCGAATACACCAGCGCCGCGCGCGTGAGGTTCACGAGCGAGGCGATCTGGTGGGCGGTTTGAATGGCGCGCGGCTCGTATTCGAGCGAGCGGAAGGTCTGCAGCCAGGCGACGGTACAGCCGATCAGCAGCAGCGCCAGCAGGAAGAAAGTGCGCCAGAAAAGGCTGAAGCCCAGCTTGAGGCCGGGGCGTCGGTCACGTTGCGCGCTCGCTTCGAGCGGGCTCGGCATCGTGACCTGTGCGCCGTCCTCCTGAGCGGGGCCTGGTCTGGTGGATTGGCCGATGGCCACCTCTCAACGTGGCGTCAGGCCGTGCCGTCCGGCACGAACACGTAGCCCACGCCCCAGACGGTCTGGATGTAGCGCGGCGCTGCGGCGTCGGACTCGACCAGCTTGCGCAGGCGCGAGATCTGCACGTCCAGGCTGCGGTCGAAGGGCTCGAACTCGCGCCCGCGCGCCAGCTGGGCCAGCTTTTCGCGCGACAGCGGTTGACGCGGATGGCGCACCAGCGCCTTCAGCATCGCGAACTCGCCGGTGGTCAGCGAGAGCTCTTCGCCATCCTTTTTCAAGGTGCGCGAGCCGAGATCGAAGGCGAACGGGCCGAAAGTGACGGTCTCGTTCTCCGTGGAGGGGGCGCCCGGCGCTTCGAGCGGCGGACGGCGGCGCAGCACTGCGTGCACACGGGCCAGCAGTTCGCGCGGGTTGAAAGGCTTGCCGAGGTAGTCGTCTGCGCCGACTTCGAGACCGACGATGCGGTCCACGTCTTCGCCCTTGGCGGTGAGCATGATGATCGGCGTACGGTCGTTGGCGGCGCGCAGGCGTCGGCAGACCGAGAGGCCGTCTTCGCCGGGCATCATCAGGTCGAGCACGATCAGGTCGACCGTGTCGCGCAACAGGATGCGGTTGAGCGCCTTGCCGTCCTCGGCCACGATCACTTCAAAACCTTCCTGGGTCAGATAGCGGCGCAGGAGGTCGCGGATGCGGGCGTCGTCGTCGACGATCACGATCTTGTCGGTGCGAGCGGGAACTTGAGTCATTTCTACAACGATGAATTTGTAACAGGGCCGATTCTGAAGGCGTTGGGTGGTCGTTGAGCCGGATTTACTTATGGTTTGACACTAAGTTACAAAACTTGCGGACGCTCGCCGTCTGGTCATCTGACGTTAGCGCGGAGGTGGCAAAGTCGCTTTTCCTGATGACTTCCACTCAATGAGACGTCCTTTTTCAGCCCTCCCGTTCATCCTCGTTTTCGCCTGCGGCCCGTCGCTGGCGGTGTCTGGCGACTTTTTCAGGGTGGGCGAGGTGCGTCGCAGCGAGGTCCGTGACGCGGTGGCGGCCCATCGGGCCGCGCAGCGCGAGGAGGTTCGCCGCGAACAGGCGATCGCCGGCCGGCGTCTTACCGCCGCCGAACTGTTCGAGCTGCGGCAGCAGGTCCGCGGCCAATGGACCCCGCCCGCGGCGGGTGCTTTGATCAATTCGGCAGAATCGCAGCCGGCCGAGCGGATCGTGCCGGTGCCTCCGGCCGCGGACCGCCAGTCGCTGACCGCGCCGCGCAGCCAGCGCCGCTGACGCGCCGGCTGGCCTGCCTGCTAGCGCAGGCCTGTTTTTCACACCGACAAAAGGGAGTACTTCGCCTTGAAGAAAAAAATCAAACTGCTCGCGGCCTGCGCCGCCCTGGCCGCTGCCGGTAACGCACTGGCCCAGAATGTCGTCACACCCGCGCCACAGAACGTGTTGCAGCTGACGGCTTCCGGCACGATCGAAGTCCAGCAGGACATGCTGAGCATGACGCTCGTGACCACCCGCGACGCAACCGACGCAGCCACCGTGCAGACGCAACTGAAGGCTGCGCTCGACGCCGCACTGGCCGAAGCGAAGAAGAACGCGCAGGCGGGCCAGCTGGACGTGCGCACCGGCAACTTCAGCCTGTCGCCGCGCTACACGAAGGACGGCAAGATCAACGGCTGGCAGGGCTCGACCGAGCTGGTGCTCGAAGGCCGCGACTTCCCGCGCATCACCCAGACGGCCGGGCGCATCACCACGCTCAGCGTGGGCAACGTGGGCTTCGGCCTGAGCCGCGAGCAGCGCGCCAAGACCGAGACCGAGGCGCAGAACATCGCCATCGAGAACTTCAAGCAGAAGGCCGGTGAACTGGCCAAGGGCTTCGGCTTCGGTGGCTACACGCTGCGCGAGGTGTCGGTGAACGCGAGCGACAACGGCCCGATCCGTCCGCGCATGATGGCGGTGCAGGCCAAGTCGTTCTCGGCTGATTCGGCTGTGCCGGTCGAGGCCGGCAAGACCAGCGTGGTGGTGAGCGTGTCGGGCTCGGTGCAGCTCAAATAAGAGAAACCCGTACCGGCGGGCTACCCTTTACTGGGCAGTCCATCCGCCGTCCATGGCCCAGGCAACGCCCCGGACCTGGTCGGCTGCCGGCGAGCACAGGAAGACGGCGAGGCCGCCCAGTTGCTCGACCGTGGTGAACTGCAGCGAAGGCTGCTTTTCGCCCAGCAGGTCGTTTTGTGCCTGTGCGGCTGTGATGCCTTCTCGCGCTGCGCGGTCGTCGATCTGCTTCTGCACCAGCTGGGTCAGCACCCAGCCCGGGCAAATTGCATTGGCGGTGACGCCGGTGGTCGCGGTTTCGAGCGCGACCGACTTGGTCAGGCCGACGATGCCGTGCTTGGCCGCCACATAGGCCGACTTCTGCGCCGACGCCACGAGGCCATGGGCCGACGCGATGTTGATGACGCGGCCCCAGTTGGCCTCGCGCATCGCGGGAATTGCCAGGCGCGTCGTATGAAAGGCGCTGGTGAGGTTGATTGCGATGATGGCGTCCCAACGTTCGGTGGGAAAGTCTTCGACCTTGGCCACATGCTGGATGCCGGCATTGTTCACGAGGACGTCGACGCGGCCGAATTTCGAAGCGGCGAAGCTCATCATGTCTTCGATCTGGTCGGGCTTGCTCATGTCGGCGCCGTGGTACTCGGCGCGCACGCCGAGCGCTTCGATCTCGGCCTTGGGGGCTTGGGCATCGCCGAAGCCGTTGAGCACGATGTTTGCTCCTTGTTGAGCGAGAGCCTTGGCGATGGCGAGGCCAATGCCGCTGGTGGACCCCGTGACAAGCGCGGTTTTGCCTTTGAGCATGAAGATCAATCTCCGGATGAATTAGGATGCGACGAGACAATTATCCGCACCAGGACGACTTCGTTTTCATGACCGAACCGACGCTTCATTACGTGGCGTGCGACGACGCCCAGGGCGGCCATCGCATGGCCTATTGGCAATGGGGCGACGCGCGCAGTGCGCATGTCGTGATCTGCGTGCACGGGCTGACCCGGCAGGGTCGCGATTTCGACCTGCTGGCGCAAGCCATCGTTGCGCGCGCCAAAGGCAATGTGCGCGTGGTCTGCCCTGACGTGGTGGGCCGTGGGCGCAGCGACTGGTTGCGTGATCCGGCCTTTTATCAAGTGCCGGTGTATGCGGCCGACATGGTCGCGCTGATTGCGCAACTGCATCGCGAGCAGGCCATCGACACGCTCGACTACCTGGGCACCAGCATGGGCGGGCTGATCGGCTTCGTGCTTGCAGGCCACAAGGAACTGCCGCTGGCGCGGCCTATCCGCCGCTTCATTGCGAACGATGTCGGCCCGACGATCGAGCCGGCCGCGGTGCAGCGCATCGGTGCCTATGTAGGAAAGAACGGCAGCTACGAGAGCGTGCAGGCGGCGGCTGATGCCATGTGGGCGCTGTCGACCACCTTCGGCCCGCACACTCCGGCCCAGTGGCTGGCACTGTCGCAACACATGGTGGTGCCTGCCTCGCAGCGCACGGCCGACGGTTCGGCCAAGGTCGAAGCGGGCAGTGATGATGAAGGCTCCTGGCTGCTTCACTACGATCCGGCCATCGGCGTCGCGCTGCGCGCCATCACCCCCGAGGCTGCGGCACAGGGTGGCGCGATCATGTGGAGCTTGTACGACGCGATCGAGGCGCGCACGCTCATCACTCGCGGCGCTGTGTCGGATCTGCTCTCGCGCGAAACTGCCCTGGCCATGACGAAGCGCGGCCCGCATGCCAAGCTGGTCGAGTTCGAGGGCGTGGGCCATGCGCCGACCTTTGTCGACCCCGCACAGATCGCTGCCGTCACCGACTTCCTTTTCGACTGAGTGATTGAGTGAACGAAGCGTGAAGCGCGATTCTTCGAGCCTCCAGACGGCACCCATGTCCGACGCGGCCATGGTCGACTACCCGTTGTCCGCCGCAACGGCCGACCGCACGCCGGTGATGGAGAACATGCTGGCGCGCGCGCGTGCGTTCGCCGAGCCGCTGATCGCCGATGAAAAGCTCGACACGGGCGAGAACACGCTCGCACACGCCGACGCGGTGGCCACCATCGTCGCGAAGATGGGCGGCTCCGAGGCCATGCAGGCGGCGAGCTACCTGGTCTATTCGTGCCAGCACCTGAACCGCCCGCAGGAAGTGATCGCCAAGGTGTTCGGCGACAACTTCGCAGCGCTCGCGGTCGAGACGACCAAGCTGGTGCGTGTGCAGGAGCAGGCCCGCTCGGCTTCGCAGGGGCATCACGTCGAAGGCGCCGGTGCGCAGACCGAGAACGTGCGCAAGATGCTGCTGGCGTTCTCGCGCGACCTGCGCGTGGTGATGCTGCGGCTGGCCTCGCGCCTGCAGACGCTGCGGCATGCGGCTGCGAGCAAGCGGCCCGCACCCGAGGGCGTTGCGCGCGAGTCGCTGCAGGTGTTTGCGCCACTGGCCAACCGGCTGGGCATCTGGCAGGTGAAGTGGGAGATCGAAGATCTCTCGTTTCGCTTCCTCGAACCTGAAACCTACAAGCTGATCGCGCGCCTGCTCGACGAAAAGCGTATCGAGCGCGAAGGGCACGTCGAGCAATTGCGCTCGCAGCTGGAGAGCGAGCTGCAGGCCGAAGGCGTCAAGGCTGCGGTGCAGGGGCGGCCGAAGAACATCTACAGCATCGTCAAGAAGATGCGCGGCAAGTCGCTCGACTTCGAGCAGGTCTTCGACATCCTCGCGCTGCGCGTGGTGGTGCCTGACGTCAAGGACTGCTATGCGGCCCTGGCGTGGGTGCACTCGCATTTCCAGCCGATCGACGAAGAGTTCGACGACTACATCGCGCGGCCCAAGCCCAATGGCTACCAGTCGCTGCACACGGTGGTGCGCGAGTTGGTGGATGGCAAGGCAGGCAAGCCGATCGAGATCCAGATCCGCACCGAAGAGATGCACGACCACGCCGAGCATGGCGTGGCGGCGCACTGGGCCTACAAGGAAGCGGGCCACAAGGGCTATGCGGGCGTGTGGGCCAGCGGCGAGTACGACGCGAAGATCGCGGTGCTGCGGCAACTGCTGGCGTGGGAGCGCGATCTTTCGGGTGGCCTGCAGGGGCAGGGGCTGTTCGATGACCGCATCTATGTGCTGACGCCCGATGCTGCCATCGTCGAACTGCCGCAGGGTGCGACGCCAGTCGACTTTGCCTATACCGTGCACACCACGCTGGGCCATCGCTGCCGCGGGGCGCGTGTCGATGGCGCGATGGTGCCGTTGAACACGCCGCTGTCGAACGGGCAGACGGTCGAGATCATCGCGGCCAAGGAGGGCGGGCCTTCACGCGACTGGCTCAATGCCGAGCTGGGCTACCTGGCCAGTCATCGTGCACGCGCGAAGGTGCGTGCATGGTTCAACGCACAGATCACGCACGAGACCGTGGCGCGCGGACGCGAAGCGGTCGAGAAGCTGCTGCAGCGTGAAGGCAAGACGGCCGTGCGGCTTGAAGACCTGGCGTCGCAGCTGGGCTTCAAGTCGGCGGACCATCTGTTCGAAGTGGTGGGCAAGGACGAATTCTCGCTGCGCAACATCGAGACGCTGCTGCGCCCACCGGAGCCCGCGCCGGGGCCCGACGACGGCGTGCTCATCAAGAAGGCGCGCGGCAGCGAGAAGTCGGGCAAGGGCGGCGTGCTCGTGGTGGGCGTGTCTTCGTTGATGACCCAGCTTGCCAAGTGCTGCAAGCCTGCGCCGCCCGATGCCATTCGCGGCTTCGTCACGCGAGGCCATGGTGTCAGCGTGCACCGCAGCGATTGCAGCAACTTCCGCACGATGGCTGCGAAGGATGTCGAGCGCGTCATCGACGTGGAGTGGGGCGTCGCGAAGAAGGGCGCCGACGCGCCCGTGTATGCGGTGGACGTGGCTGTGGAAGCTGCCGACCGTCAGGGCCTGCTGCGCGATATCTCCGATGTGTTCGCACGCGAGAAGATGAACGTGATCGGCGTGCAGACGCAGTCGATCAAGGGCACGGCGTGGATGACGTTCACCGTTGAAATCGCGGATGCCGCGCGGCTCACGCAGGTTCTTGGCATGGTCACGGCAGTGATTGGTGTGCGATCTGCACGTCGTCGCTGAAAAGCACGTTTTCTCCTGCTACAATAGCTGCTTCTCGGACACATCCTTAGGCGCGTAGCTCAGCTGGTTAGAGCACCACCTTGACATGGTGGGGGTCGTTGGTTCGAGTCCAATCGCGCCTACCAATTTCTGCTTCAGTCCCGGCCAACCACCGGATCAGCTGACAGAGCATGCACCGGGTTCCCCGGTGCACATATCGTCCCTTGTGGTGATGCAGGCAAAGACCTTGGCCATGTTGTTGTGCTACCTTGGCTGCTCTGCAATTCCATTCCACTTTTCTTGATAAGCGATCAGATGAATACGCGATCAACGCCTGTTGATCGGGCTCATGCCGACAAGCGCCTGGCCGCACTGTTGAGGCAGGCTCCTCTTGAGTTTGCGCGTGCTGTCTACGGCATCAACGACTATGCAGGTGGGCGCACCGACACCATGGCGGCACGCGAGGTGGCGCGTGCGCAACGCCAGGGCATTCCTCTGACCGAAGAGCGCGCCGAGCAACGCGCTCGCGCATATCTGCCGACCGTGGGACAAGAACATTGCCCGCGCTGCTGGGTTGTCTACGGGCAGAAAACCCCGCTGCGGTTTCGGGAGGCCGACGAAGAGCGACCCGAGACGGCTGCCTGCCATGCATGCGGCGCGGAGTACGCGACATCGCCGGATTGAGGAAAGTGCCGCGTCTGGTCAGGGTAAACCTTGTCGCGGCGCAGCAAAACCGCTCCCTAGAATCATCCGATGACATGGGCGTCCATGTGAAGGAGTCCGCAGTGCAGAGCAAGAAGTCCGGGGTCAAGCCGGTACAGCGTGTGATCAAGAAGTACCCCAACCGAAGGCTCTACGACACCGAGACATCCACGTACATCACGCTGACCGAGGTGAAGCAACTGGTCATCCAGAGTGCCCAGTTCGTGGTGCGCGATGCCAAGACCGGCGACGACCTCACGCGCAGCATCCTGCTGCAGATCATTCTCGAAGAAGAGGCGGGCGGTGCGCCGATGTTCACCGAGCAGGTGCTGGCCAACATCATCCGTTTCTACGGGCAGGCGATGCAGGGCTACATGGGCCCGTACCTCGAGAAGAACATCCAGGCCATGACAGAGGTGCAGGCGCAGCTGGCGGAAAAGGCCGAAGGCCTGACGCCCGAGATGTGGTCGCGCTTCATGACCATGCAGTCGCCGATGCTGCAGGGGCTGATGGGCAATTACGTCGAGCAATCGAAGAACGTTTTCCTGCAAATGCAGGAGCAGATGCAGAAAAACACCGAGCAGGTACTGGGGGCCTTTGGCATTAAGCGGCCCTGAATGTCCTGCCGTCACCGATAGCTGGGACAATAGAGGCATATGAGCGAAGTTGCCTCCCCCGAACGTACGGCCACGCCGACCGCCCCCAAGGTCGGTTTCGTGAGCCTGGGCTGCCCCAAGGCCCTGACCGATTCCGAACTGATCCTGACCCAGCTGAGTGCCGAGGGTTATCAAACCGCCAAGACTTTCGAAGGTGCCGATCTGGTGATCGTCAACACCTGCGGCTTCATCGACGATGCCGTGAAGGAGAGCCTGGACACCATTGGCGAAGCGCTGGCTGAAAACGGCCGTGTGATCGTCACCGGCTGTCTGGGCGCCAAGACCGGCGACCAGGGCGGCAATCTGGTGCGCCAGATGCACCCGAGCGTGCTGGCCGTGACCGGCCCGCACGCCACGCAGGAGGTGATGGATGCGGTGCATGCGAACCTGCCGAAGCCGCACGATCCCTTCATCGACCTGGTGCCGAATACTTTCGGTGTCGCCGGCCTCAAGCTGACGCCGCGCCACTATGCCTACCTGAAGATCAGCGAGGGCTGCAACCACCGCTGCACCTTCTGCATCATTCCCTCGATGCGCGGCGACCTCGTGTCGCGGCCGGTCGGCGATGTGTTGAGCGAGGCCAAGGCCTTGTTCGAAGGCGGCGTGAAAGAGCTGCTGGTGATCAGCCAGGACACCTCGGCCTACGGCGTCGACGTGAAATACCGCACCGGGTTCTGGGACGGCAAGCCGGTCAAGACCCGCATGCTCGAACTGGTGCGCACGCTGGGCGAAATCGCCGAGCCATATGGCGCCTGGGTTCGCCTGCACTATGTGTATCCGTACCCGAGCGTTGACGAGATCATTCCGTTGATGGCGAGCGGTCAGGTGCTGCCGTATCTCGACGTGCCCTTGCAGCACAGCCATCCCGATGTGCTGAAGCGCATGAAGCGCCCGGCCAGCGGCGAGAAGAATCTGGAGCGGCTGGCGCGCTGGCGCGAGGTGTGTCCGGAACTCGTGATCCGCAGCACCTTCATCGCCGGGTTCCCCGGCGAGACGGAACAGGAATTCGAGCATCTGCTCGACTTCATCCGTGAAGCCGAGATCGACCGCGCCGGTTGCTTTGCCTACAGCCCGGTCCAAGGCGCCACCGCCAACGACATTCCGGGCATGCTGCCCGAAGCCGAGCGCGAGGCGCGCCGCGCGCGTTTCATGGAGGTGGCCGAGGCGGTGTCGATCGCCAAGCTGCAAAGGCGCGTCGGCTCGACGATGCAGGTGCTGGTCGATTCGGCGCCGGGCATGGGCCGCAAGGGCGGGGTGGGGCGCACGTATGCCGATGCGCCGGAAATCGACGGCACGGTTCGCCTGCTGCCGCCCGAGAAGATCAGCAAGACGCTGAAGGTGGGTGAGTTCACCCGCGCGCGCATCGTGGGTGCCGAGGGCCACGACCTGATCGCATTGCCTGTTTGATGCGGATTCGAATGGACAAGAAAAAAGCCACCGGAGGCCGGTGGCTTGAATCGAATGACCTGGTAAGGGTCTGCTTGAATTTGGTGCCCAGAAGAGGACTCGAACCTCCACGATGTTACTCGCTAGTACCTGAAACTAGTGCGTCTACCAATTCCGCCATCTGGGCTTGTTCTGCTTTTCAGCAAAGACTACGAGTATACACAATTTGGCCCGGCAATTCCGTCGTCTCGAAGCGTGTGGAGAAGCTCCAGCGTCTGCTTGGCCTCGCTTGTGAAGGCTGCATCGAGCGTTTGATGCAAATTCAAACGGCCATGAAAAAAGCCACCGGAGGCCGGTGGCTTGAATCGAATGACCTGGTAAAGGTCTGTTTAAACTTGGTGCCCAGAAGAGGACTCGAACCTCCACGATGTTACTCGCTAGTACCTGAAACTAGTGCGTCTACCAATTCCGCCATCTGGGCCCACAGAGCTGCCGAAGCAGCAATGTTTTGAATTTCAGGAAAGAAGGAGATCATATCAAAAATAATGTCACTTCCAGCGGCTTGCTGGATGAATTCGAAGGAACTGTTCAAGGACATCGCGATGGGCACGGCTTCGTGCAGCGCGACGACGGTGAAGCAGACATCTACCTGCCGCCGAACGAAATGCGCGCGGTGTTGCACAAGGACCGCGTCAAGGCGCGTGTCGTGCGTCAGGACCGCCGCGGTCGCCCCGAAGGGCGCGTGGTGGAAATCGTCGAGCGTCCCGAGCAGCCCATCATCGGCCGCCTGTTGCACGAAGGCGGCATCTGGCTCGTTGCACCGGAAGACAAGCGCTACGGCCAGGACGTCCTGATTCCCAAGGGCGCAACCGGTCCCGCGAAGGTGGGGCAGGTGGTTGTCGTGCAACTCACCGAGCCGCCGGCTCTGTTCGGCCAGCCCGTTGGCCGCGTGAAAGAAGTGCTGGGCGAGATCGACGACCCCGGCATGGAGATCGAGATCGCCGTGCGCAAGTACGGCGTGCCGCACGAGTTTTCCGCGGAGTGCCTGGCCGAAGCCAAGGCATTGCCAGAGAAGGTCCGTCCCGCCGACAAGAAGGGGCGCGTCGACCTCACCGATATTCCGCTCGTCACCATCGACGGTGAAGACGCGCGCGACTTCGACGACGCCGTGTACTGCGAACCCGCGAAGGTGGGCCGCGGCAAGGGCTGGCGCCTGCTGGTTGCCATCGCCGATGTCAGCGCCTATGTGCAGACCGGCTCGGGCATCGACATCGACGCCTACGACCGCGCCACCAGCGTGTACTTTCCGCGCCGCGTGATTCCGATGCTGCCCGAGAAGCTGTCGAACGGCCTGTGCTCGCTCAACCCCGAGGTCGAGCGCCTGTGCATGGTGTGCGACATGCTGGTCGCGGCCGACGGCGAGATCTACGCGTACCAGTTCTATCCGGCCGTGATGTTCAGCCATGCGCGCTTCACGTACACCGAGGTGGCTGCCATCCTCGGCAACACGCGGGGTCCCGAAGCTGCCAAGCGCAAGGATCGCGTCAAGGACCTGCTGAACCTAGCCGACGTCTACAAGGCGCTGCTCAAGCAGCGCGGCAAGCGTGGCGCGGTCGACTTCGAAACCACCGAGACGCAGATCATCTGCGACGACGCCGGCCGCATCGAAAAGATCGTGCCGCGCACGCGCAACGAGGCGCACCGCCTGATCGAAGAGGCAATGCTCGCGGCCAACGTCTGCAGCGCCGACTTCATCGCCGAAGGCAAGCACCCGGGCCTGTACCGCGTGCACGAAGGCCCGACGCCCGAGAAGAAGGAAATCCTGCGCGGCTACCTGAAGGCGATGGGTGTCGGCCTGAGCATCACCGACGATCCCAAGCCGGGCGAGTTCCAGGCCATTGCCGATGCGACCAAGGAGCGCCCCGACGCGCAGCAGATCCACACCATGCTGCTGCGCTCGATGCAGCAGGCGATCTACACGCCGATCAACAGCGGCCACTTCGGCCTGGCCTACGAGGCCTACACGCACTTCACGAGCCCGATCCGGCGCTATCCGGACCTGCTGGTGCACCGCGTGATCAAGGCGATCCTGTCGAAGACGCGCTACCAGCTGCCGATGCTGCCCACGCCCGGCGAGGCGCATGCCAAGTTGGCCAAGCGGCTCGCGTCGCGCGTGAAAGCGCCAACCAGCAAGCCGCAGAAGGCCACTGTCGCTCCCACCAAGGAAGTGCTGGCATGGGAAGCCGCAGGCCTGCATTGCAGCGCCAACGAACGCCGCGCCGACGAGGCCAGCCGCGACGTCGAGGCCTGGCTCAAGTGCAAGTACATGCGCGAGCACCTCGGCGAGGAATACGGCGGCGTGGTCACTGCGGCCACCACCTTCGGCATCTTCGTCACGCTCGACGCGATGTACGTCGAGGGCCTGGTGCACATCACCGAGCTCGGCGGCGAGTACTTCAAGTTCGACGAGATGCGCCAGGAGCTGCGCGGCGAGCGCACCGGCATCCGCTATGCCATCGGCACGCGGGTGCGGGTGCAGGTGAGCCGCGTCGACCTGGACGGCCGCAAGATCGACTTCCGCCTCGTGCGCGAAGGCGAAGAGCTCACGGCCCGCGCCATGAAGGACAAGGGTGCGGCATCATCGGGCGTGCCGGTCAAGGCCTCGGCCAAGCGCAGCACGCGTCACAAGGCTGAGGCTGGCAACGCCGAGTCGCGCGCAGAGCGCGGCACCTCGGCCACGGCCGGGCCGCAGTCGGCGATGCAGGCCTTCAAGTCGGCGGTCAAGAAGGCCGCCAACAAGATGAAGGGGCGCAAGCCGCGCCGCTGAAGCAAGCCTCGCACGTCGCACGAACCATCGACAAACCGAAAAGAGAAAGAGACAGACAGCATGAGCGCTGAAGACAACAAGGGCCGCATCGCCATCGTCACGGGTGCGGGTTCCGGCATCGGCCGCGCCGCCGCGCTGGCGCTGCTGGGTGACGGCTGGAGCGTGGTTCTGGCGGGGCGCCGCCTGGAGCCGCTGGAGCAGGTGGCGCAAGAATCGGGCGCCGGTGCGCGCGCTTTCGCGGTGTCGACCGACGTGTCCAATGCGGACTCGGTGCAGGCCCTGTTCGCCGCCACCGTCGAGCGGTTCGGTCGCGTCGACCTGCTGTTCAACAACGCCGGCGTGGGCAACCCGCCGGGCCCGTTCGAAGACTGGACGCCCGAGCAATGGCAAGGTGTGGTCGACATCAACCTGACCGGCATGTTCTTCTGTATCCAGCAGGCGTTCCGCACAATGAAGGCGCAGACGCCGATGGGCGGCCGCATCATCAACAACGGCTCCATCTCGGCCACCGCGCCACGGCCGAACTCGGCCGCCTACACGGCGACCAAGCACGCGGTCGAAGGGCTGACCAAGACCGCGTCGCTCGACGGCCGCAAGTACGACATCGCCGTGGGGCAAGTGGACGTGGGCAACGCCATGACCGAACTGGCCGCGCGCATGGCCAAGGGCGTGCCGCAGGCCAGCGGTGAACTCGCGATCGAGCCGCTGATCGACGTCAAGATCGTGGGCCAGTCGGTGCTCTACATGGCGAACCTGCCGCTGGAGGCCAACGTGCTGTTCCACACCATCATGGCGACGAAGATGCCCTTCGTCGGGCGCGGCTAAAAAGCTCGCGTCAGGCGGGCGTGCGGCGGGCCAGCGTGCCTGCCGTGAGCGGGGCCGCATCGGCCGGCCATGTGTCGGCGATGTGGCCGTGCTGCCAGACGGCTTCGCGCGCTGCTTCGAAAGCCGGCTGGCGCATGGCCAGCGCCGTGCCGATCATGCCGGCCAGCACGTCGCCGGTGCCTGCAGTCGCGAGGCTGGCATTGCCGGTCAAGTTGATGACTGGCAGGGTGTCGGCGGCGCCGGCAATGACGGTGCCCGAACCCTTGAGCACAACCACGACACCGAAGCGTGCGGCGAGTTGGTGGGCGGCGGTCAGCCTGTCGGCTTGGACATCGCCGACGGTGCAACCCAGCAGGCGTGCAGCCTCCAGCGGATGTGGCGTGATCACGGTGGGCGATCCGCTTTTTCCCCGGGACGTCAGCTGTGCTTGCAGCGCGCCATCGGTTGCGATGGCGTTGAGCGCGTCGGCATCGAGCACCAAAGCGGCCGCCGTCGAGAGCACGCGCGGCAGCAGTTCTTGCACCGCCTCTCCACCGCCGCAGCCGCACACCGCCGTCATGCCTGACAGGTCGAGCGTTCGGGCGTCGCGCAGCATCAGTTCGGGTTGCGCGGTGTCGACGGGGGCCGCGCTCGGGTCGAGCAAGCCGACGAACACGCGTCCCGCGCCGCCATGCAGTGCCGCCGAGCCGGCCAGCAAGGCGGCGCCCGCCATGCCGGACGCTCCGCCGATCACCGCGACATCGCCGTAGCTACCCTTGTGCGAGGCATGGGTGCGCGGCTGTGCATCGGGTGCTCCGGCGATTCGGGCCAGGGGTTGATCCTTGAACGCGCTGCAACCCAGATCGTCGAACCACACCGTGCCCGCCGCATCACGGCCCTGGGCTGTGAACAGGCCAGGCTTCAATGAAAGAAAGGTGATGCAGGTGCGGGCCGATGCTTGCGCGTGGTCGATGCCGTGGGGCAGGGTGCCGGTGTCCGCATTCAAGCCCGATGGCACGTCGACGCAGAGCACGGGTTGGCCGCTCGTATGCATCTTCGCCAGCCACTCGGCCATCGTGCCTTCGGGCCGCCGCGTCGATCCGATGCCGAGCAGCGCGTCGATGGCCAGTTCGTAGGCCGAAGGCGGCGTCGATGCAAAAGTGACGCCCGCATCGCGGGCACGCTGCAGCGAAGCCTTGGCGTCCGGCGGCAAGCGGCTTTCATCTCCCAGGAACGTGACGACCGGAAAGAAGCCCCGGTGACGCAGCTGCGCGGCCGCCTCGAAACCATCGCCGCCGTTGTTTCCCGGCCCGCAAGCCACCCAGATCGTCCGCGCATGCGGCGCAATCGCCATCGCGAGCCGCGCTACCGCAAGGCCGGCGCGCCGCATCAGCGTGTGGGCGGGCAGGGCGGCCGCCGCGGCATGCTCGATTCGGCGCGTGGCGGCGATGTCGAACAACTCGGCAGCGGTGGCGGAGGTGATGCGTTGCATCGGCGCATTGTGCCGCCGCGCTGTCTCCCTATCATCCGGGGATGAGCTTCAAAGGCGTCGGTTGGCTGCTTGTCCTGCTTTTCGCAGCGCTTGTCTTTTTCCTCGCTGCGACGATGGCGTGGATTGCAGGGCTGGGATGGGTTCTGGGCCTGTTGTGCGCCGTATGGGGCGTCTTCCTGCTGGCAGAGCTGAAGCGGTGGGTGTCTCTGCGGGACGTGGCCTGGGCCGCCAATGTCGGCTTCGGCTGCAGCGTGATCCGGTGGTTCGACGTCCCGGGTGAAACTGCTTCCGGCCTGATGAGTCTGGCCCTGCTGGGTGCCGCTGCGCTGTGCCTGATTTTCTTTGCGCTGCTCAGCCCCGGACTGCTGGGATGGATTGCGAGCAGGCTTCGCCCACCGCCGGAGCCCGCGCTGCCTGTAGAGCAGCCGGCGAGCCCCGAGGCCCTGCGCCGGTGGGGTCCTAAAGACTGAGCCGTTCGACCCCGAGTCCTTCGAGGTCGATGCCCGGGTCCTGTCCAGCAATCAGGTCGCCCAGCACGCGCGCGCTGCCGCACGACAGCGCCCAGCCGCTCGATCCATGGCCGAGGTTGAGCCACACGCCGGGAATGCCGCTGGCACCCAGCACCGGTGGGCCGTCCGGCAGCATCGGCCGTGCGCCTTTCCATTGCTGGACGCCGGACTGCAGCGTTGCCGCACCCGGGAACCAGTCGTGCAGCACCTTGTAGAGCGTTTGCACCGCGGCCGGGTTCATCGTGTCGAGCGAGCCGCCGATCTCGGCGCTGCCAGCCACCCGCACGCGTTGGCCCAGGCGGGAGATGGCGACCTTGTAGCGTTCGTCCATCACCGCGCTGCGCGGCGCGTTGAGCGGCTCGCGGATCGGCGCGCTCACCGAATGGCCGTAGACCGGGGCCATCGGGATGCGCAGGCCCAGCGGCCGCAGCAGCGCGGCCGAAGCCAGGCCGGCGCACACCACGACTGCGTCGTAGCGCACGGGGTCGGAGCCGCTCGCCAGCGACAGCGAGGTGGGTGCCGCGCGGCTCAGCGGCGCGATGTCGCAGTTGAAATGAAACTGCGCGCCGAACGACTCGGCCTCCCATTTGAGCAGCAGCGCGAACTGGCGGCAGTTGGCCACTTCGTCTTCGGGCAGGTGGATGGCGCCTGCCAGCGGGGTATCGGGGTTGAGGGCGGGCTCGATCAGCCGGGTCTCGTCGGCGTCGATTTCCTTGAAGACGCTGCCCGCCGAGCGCAGCACCTCCAGCCCGGCCTGCACCAGTTTCTTGTCGCGCTTGGAACGCAGCAGCACCAGGTAGCCGTCGCTGCGTTCGTAGCTGAGCTCGCGCGCCTCGGTCACCTCGTGCAGCCGGTTGCGGCTGTAGAAGGCCAGGCGCTGCATGCGGGCGCGGTTGGCCAGGTAGGTTTCGAGCTTGCAGGCTTTCTGCCAACGCGACAGCCAGCCGAGATCGCGCGAGCCCAGCGGCCAGCGCAGCTTGATGGCGCCGTGCGAGGACAGCAGCGAGCGCAGCACCTTGCCGCGCATGCCGGGGGCGGCCCACGGCGTGACGTACCCGGGAGCGACCACGCCGGCGTTGGCGAAGCTGGCTTCTTCTGCGGCGGCGCCCCTGCGCTCGAACACGGTCACTTCATGGCCGTCGGAAACCAGTTCCCAGGCGGTGGTGACGCCGATGATGCCGGCGCCCACGATCGCGATTTTCATTGAATGTTCTGAATAAGAGAGATGGCTGACGCCCGTGAGGTGGGCAATGTCAGCTGTTAATTTTGCAGTGCGCGCTCGGTCTGGAGCGCCACTGCAAGCACCGCGTCGTCGTGCAGCGCGGCATGCCACAGCATCAGGCCAACCGGCAGTTCGCCGTCGGCGTGGCAGGGCAGCGAGATCGCGCAGCCGTCGAGCATATTGATGATCGACGGGTTGCGCAGCAGCAATGCATTGACGCGGAAGAATTCGTCGTCGCGCTCGGCGCCCGGCGCCACGCTGGCGATGGACGGTGCGGTGATCGGCACTGTCGGCGACAGCACGGCGTCGAACGGGGCGAGCGCGGTTTCGACTCGGGCGATCCAGTCGCGACGGGCATTGATCAGGTCGATGTATTCATGCGCCTTCATCGTGGCGCCGCGCAGGATGCGTTGGGCCACGCGCGGGTCGTAGCCTGCACCGCTGCGCTCCAGCAACAGGCGGTGCCAGGCGTGCGACTCGGCGGCGGAGAAGCCGCCGGTGGCGTTGATGGTGGCCAACTCGGCGAGTTCGGGCAGTTCGATTTCCACGATGCGGGCGCCGGCTGCGCGGAGCGCCTTCAGCGAGCGCTCGAAGGCGGCGGCCACGGCGGGCTCGATGCCGTCGAAGAAGATGTTCTTCGCCACGGCCAGCCTGTAGGCGGCCAGAGGGGCGTTGCCGGCGGTCACTCGCCGGGCCGCGAGGATCTCGTGCGCGGTGATGGCGTCGCGAACCGAGCGCGTCATGGCGCAGACAGTGTCCAGAGTGGTCGAGAGCGGCAGCGCGCCGTCGGCGGGCGTCAGCCGGGCCGTGTTCTTGAAGCCGACGATGCCATTCAGCGCCGCCGGGATGCGGATCGAGCCGCCGGTGTCGGAGCCCAGGCCGATGAACGCGGCCCCGCTGGCCACCGAGATCGCGGCGCCGGACGACGAGCCGCCCGGAACGCGCGGCGTAGCGGCGTCGCTCACGTTGGCCGGCGTGCCATGGTGAGGGTTGATGCCAACGCCCGAGAAAGCGAATTCCGTCATGTTGGTGCGGCCGGTCAGCACGCCGCCCGCGGCGCGCAGCCGCGCCACGGCGAAGGCGTCGGCCCTGGCGGCTGGTCCATGGGCCAGGACCACGGAGCCGGCGGGCGTTGGCTGGCCTTCGATGTCGAACAGGTCCTTGGCGGTGAAGGCGAGGCCCGAAAGCCGGCTGTCGGGGTTCGACCCGGCGGCAGCCTGCCGGGCCTCGTCGAACATGGTGCGGGTGAAGACGTGCGCGCAGACTGGGGACTGGGCGATGCCGATGGCGCGCTCCATTTCGGTGCGTGCATCGGAGCCACCTGCCAGAAGGTCGAGACGGGTGGCGTGAAGGTCGTTCATGAGAGGAGGCAGAGGCTGTGCGAGCAGCTCGGGTTCAGGGAGGAGGGGCGACGGCCGTGCTATACTCTTTGGGTTTCGCTGGCTGAGCGACGGCTCCCGTTGCACCCAGTCAAACACATCCGCAAACCGGCCCAATCAAGGTGTTGTGACTCCATTCAAAAAGAGCACAAAACGGGCTGGATTTTAGACCCAACCTTTGGAGTAATTTCAATGTCTACCACCATGCGCGAAATGCTGGAAGCAGGTGTCCATTTCGGTCACCAAACCCGCTTCTGGAACCCCAAGATGGCCCCGTACATCTTCGGCCATCGCAACAAGATTCACATCATCAACCTGGAAAAGTCGCTCCCGATGTTCCAGGACGCGATGAAGTACGCCAAGCAACTCACCGCGAACCGCGGCACGATCCTGATGGTCGGCACGAAGCGCCAGGCCCGTGAAATCGTGGCGGCAGAAGCCCGTCGCGCCGGCGTGCCCTTCGTCGATACCCGCTGGCTCGGCGGCATGCTGACCAACTTCAAGACCGTCAAGACCTCGATCAAGCGTCTGAAGGACATGAAGGCCCAGCAGGAAGCCGGCCTCGACTCGCTGAGCAAGAAGGAGCAACTGACCTTCTCGCGCGAAATCGAGAAGCTCGAAAAGGACATCGGCGGCATCCAGGACATGGCCGCGCTGCCCGACGCCATCTTCGTGATCGACGTGGGCTTCCACAAGATCGCCGTGGCCGAAGCCAAGAAGCTCGGCATTCCGCTGATCGGCGTGGTTGACTCCAACCACTCGCCCGAAGGCATCGATTACGTGATCCCTGGCAACGACGACTCGTCGAAGGCTGTCACGCTGTACGCCCGCGGCATCGCCGACGCGATCATCGAAGGCCGCAACAGCGCCACCGGTGACGTGGTCAAGGCCATCGCCGAAGGCAATGGCGACGAATTCGTCGAAGTCGAAGAAGGCGCTTCGGCCTGATTGGCGCGCCTGCGAGCCTGAAGAAGGGGCTTTGGTGCCCCTTTTTTTTAACCTGATTTTTGGATTTACGGAGATACCACAAATGGCTGCAATCACCGCAAGCATGGTCGGCGAACTGCGCGCAAAGACCGACGCGCCGATGATGGAGTGCAAGAAGGCCCTGACGGAGGCCGACGGCAACATGGAAAAGGCCGAAGAGCTGCTGCGCATCAAGCTCGGCAACAAGGCTGGCAAGGCATCGGGCCGCATCACCGCTGAAGGCGTGGTCACGGCTTTCGTCGACGGCGCTGCCGGCGGCATGATCGAAATCAACTGCGAAACCGACTTCGTCACCAAGAACGACAGCTTCCTGGCCCTGGCCAACGCCGCCGCCATGCTGGTCGCGAAGTACAACCCCGCGGACATCGCTGCGCTGGGCGCACTCGCCTATGAGCAAGACGGCTTCGGTCCCACGCTCGAAGACGTGCGCAAGGGTCTGATCGGCAAGATCGGCGAGAACATGAGCTTCCGCCGCTTCAAGCACTTCGCTGGCAACGGCAAGCTGGCTTCGTACCTGCACGGCACGCGCATCGGCGTGATGGTCGAGTTCGAAGGCGACGACACGTCGGCCAAGGACGTGGCGATGCACATCGCCGCCATGAAGCCGGTCGCCATCCAGGCATCGGACGTGCCTGCCGACCTGATCGAAAAAGAGCGCGCAGTTGCCAAGGGCAAGGCCGACGAAGACCGCAAGACCGCCGAAGCCGAGGGCAAGAAGCCGCAGCCGGACGACATCGTTGCCAAGCGCATCGAAGGCGGCGTGCAGAAGTTCCTCAAGGAAGTCTCGCTGCACAACCAGCCGTTCGTGAAGAACGACAAGCAGACCGTCGAGCAGATGCTCAAGGCCGCCAGCACCACGATCAAGGGCTTCACCCTTTACGTGGTCGGCGAAGGCATTGAGAAGAAAGTTGACGACTTCGCAGCCGAGGTGGCCGCGCAAGTTGCAGCGGCCAAGGCTGCTGCTTAAGCCTTTAAGGCTCAACGGCGGTGCGCCCACGCGCGCCGCCGTTTTTTCATCGCTACGTTTTACACTCGTCCCAGTCCAACCAAAGGAAATTGCCCATGTCTGATGCCCGCCCAGCCCACAAGCGAATCTTGTTGAAGCTGTCGGGAGAGGCGTTGATGGGCGATGACGCCTTCGGCATCAACCGCGCGACCATCGTGCGAATGGTGCAGGAGGTGGCCGAGGTCGTGAACATGGGCGTGCAGGTGGCGGTCGTGATCGGTGGAGGCAACATCTTCCGCGGCGTCGCGGGGGGCTCGGTCGGCATGGACCGCGCCACGGCCGACTACATGGGCATGCTGGCCACGGTCATGAACTCGCTGGCGCTGGCCGATGCAATGGACAAACAGGGCCTCGTGGCTCGTGTGATGTCCGCCATTGCCATCGAGCAGGTGGTCGAGCCCTATGTGCGCCCCAAGGCCCTGCAGTACCTCGAAGAGGGCAAGGTTGTGGTGTTCGCAGCCGGCACGGGTAACCCGTTCTTCACCACCGACACGGCAGCTGCGCTGCGCGGTGCCGAGATCGGTGCCGAACTGGTGCTCAAGGCGACCAAGGTCGACGGCGTCTACACCGCCGATCCCAAGACCAACCCCGACGCAACGCGCTATGTCTCGCTCAGCTTCGACGAGGCGATCGCAAAAAATCTCGGCATCATGGACGCCACGGCCTTTGCGCTGTGCCGCGACCAGAAGCTGCCGATCAAGGTGTTCTCGATTCTCAAGAACGGCGCTTTCAAGCGCGTCGTCATGGGCGAGGACGAGGGCACGCTGGTGCATGCCTAGGAGTATTTGAGATGACCATTGCAGATATCCGCAATGCGACCGACGCGAAGATGAATCAGTCGCTCGCCGCATTCCAGAACAACCTTACGAAGATCCGTACCGGCCGCGCCAACTCTGCGCTGCTCGACTCGATCCATGTCGAGTACTACGGCTCGCAGGTGCCGTTGAGCCAGGTGGCCAATGTGTCGGTGCTCGATTCGCGCACCATCAGCGTCCAGCCTTGGGAAAAGGGCATGGGCGCCAAGATCGAGAAGGCCATCCGCGAAAGCGACCTGGGCCTGAACCCCGCCTCCATGGGCGACCTGATCCGCGTGCCGCTGCCCGCCATGAGCGAAGAGCGCCGCAAGGAAATGACCAAGCTGGTCCGCAACGAAGGCGAAACCGCCAAGGTCGCCACGCGTAACCTGCGCCGCGATGCGAACGAGTCGGTCAAGAAGCTGGTCAAGGACAAGCTGGCGTCGGAAGACGACCAGAAGCGCGCCGAGGCCGAGATCCAGAAGGTCACCGACCGCCACATCGCGGAAATCGACCGCCTGGTCGCGGCCAAGGAAGCGGAGATCATGGCCGTTTGAGGCCTGTCATGGCCTCTTCAGCGCCACGCATTCCCCACCACGTTGCCATCGTCATGGATGGCAACGGCCGTTGGGCCACGCGGCGCTTCCTGCCCCGCGTCGCGGGGCACAAGCAGGGCGTCGAATCGCTGCGCCGCTGCGTCAGGGCCTGTGCCGACCGCGGCGTGGGCGTACTCACGGTGTTCGCGTTCTCGTCCGAGAACTGGAACCGTCCCGTCGAGGAAGTCTCCGGCCTCATGGACCTGATGGTCGGTGCACTGGCCCGCGAGGTGCCCAAGCTCAGCGCCGATGGCGTGCGGCTGCATTTCGTCGGCGAGCGGGCCGGCCTGTCGCCGAAGATGGTGAAGGGCCTGGTCGATGCCGAGGAAGCCACGGCGCACAACACACGCATGGTGCTCAACGTCTGCTTCAACTACGGCGGCCGCTGGGACATCGCGCAGGCCGCCGCCAGGCTGGTGGCGCAGGGCGATGCGATCACCGAGGCGAGCCTCGACCGCGCCATGGCCCTGGCCCATGTGCCCGACCCCGACCTGTTCATCCGCACGGGCGGCGAGCAACGGTTGTCCAACTTCCTGCTCTGGCAGAGTGCCTACGCCGAGCTTTTCTTCAGCGACAAGCTGTGGCCCGAATTCGACGAAGCTGCGCTGGACGAGGCCATTGCCGCGTTCCAGGGCCGTGAGCGGCGCTTCGGCCAAACCTCGGCACAGGTCAAGACCGCCACGGCCTGAGGGCCTGACAACTTCCCGCATGCTCAAACAACGCATCCTCACGGCGATCGTGCTGCTCGCGATCCTGCTGCCAGCGCTGTTCTATCGAAACTACATCCCCTTCGCCTGCGTCATGCTGGTGTTGATCGGCGCTGGCGCCTGGGAGTGGGGGCGTCTGAATGGATACGGCCAGCGGCTGTCGGTGTTTCTCGGCGTTGAAACGGTGGTGCTGTGCGCGCTGTCCTGGTGGCTGGGGCTGCTGGAGCAGCCGTTGGTCTTGATGTGGACCCTGGCCAGTGCGGCCTGGGTTCTGGGCGGCGCAGCGCTGCTGCGAGTGGCGGTGCCGGGCTGGCCCCGCATTCCGCGTGGGCTGCGGCTGGTCGGCGGTTTGCTGGCGCTATGGGTGGCATGGCTCGCTGCAGTGCAGGCACGCATGATCGGCATCAACTTCCTGCTGTCGATCCTGGTGCTGGTGTGGGTGGCCGACGTGTTCGCCTATTTCGCCGGCCGCGCTTTCGGCCTGAAGTTCACCCGCAACAAGCTCGCGCCCGCGATCAGTCCCGGCAAGAGCTGGGAAGGCGTGTGGGGCGGAATGATCGGCGTGGTGGTGCTGGCCTTTGCCTGGGTCTGGGCCGACAAGGCCACGGGCGCGACCGTGGCCAGCCTCTATACCCGCCTCAACGAGCGTGGCTGGTGGCTTTTGCTGCTCGCCGCGCTGTTCCTCGCGGCCATGAGCGTCGTGGGTGACCTCGTCGAATCTCTCATCAAGCGCAGCGCCGGCGCCAAGGACAGCAGCCGGCTGCTGCCCGGCCACGGCGGCGTCCTCGACCGCGTGGATGCCCTCTTGCCGGCGCTTCCCATTGCCATGATGCTGGCTTTCCTGTGAACACACCCAGAAGACAACGCGTCACGGTGCTTGGCTCGACCGGTTCGGTCGGCGTGAGCACGCTCGACGTCATTTCGCGGCACCCCGAGCGTTTCGAGGTGTTTGCCCTTTCGGCGGCTACCAAGGTCGACGAGTTGCTGGCGCAGTGCGCTCAGTTCTCGCCCCGGTTCGCCGTGATGGCCAGTGCGCCGCATGCTGCGTTGCTGGCTGAAAAGTTGAAGCAGAACAGCCTGAAAACGGTTGTTCTGGCGAGCGATGATGCTCTCGAAACGATAGCGTCTCACGACGAAGTCGATGCTGTGATGGCCGCCATCGTCGGTGCGGCGGGCCTTGGCCCTTGCCTGGCCGCCGCGCGCGCTGGCAAGCGGCTGCTGCTGGCCAACAAGGAAGCGCTGGTCGTCGGCGGCGAACTCTTCATGCGTACCGTGCGCGAAGGCGGCGCGACGTTGCTGCCTATCGACAGCGAGCATTCGGCCATCTTCCAGTCGCTGCCTGAAGACCCGTCCACCTGGGCGCGGCGTATCGACAAGATCATCCTGACCGCATCGGGTGGCCCGTTCCGTACTCGTGCGCCGGAAACCCTGGGTACGGTGACGCCCGAACAGGCCTGCGCCCATCCGAACTGGGTCATGGGCCGCAAGATTTCGGTCGACTCGGCCACCATGATGAACAAGGCCCTCGAAGTGATCGAGGCGCGTCACCTGTTCGGCGTCGCGCCTGATCAGATCGAGGTCGTGATCCATCCGCAGAGCGTGGTGCACTCGATGGTGCAGTTCACCGATGCTTCGGTCATCGCCCAGCTCGGTACGCCCGACATGCGGGTGCCGATCGCGGTGGGCCTGGCTTGGCCTGAGCGCATCGAGAGCGGTGCTGCGCGGCTCGACTTCCGCCAGATGGCCTCGCTGACCTTCGATGCGCCCGACGCGGCGCTCTTTCCCGGACTGGGCCTGGCATGGCATGCACTGCGCGCCGCGCCGGGCACGACGGCGGTGCTCAATGCTGCCAACGAGGTCGCAGTTGAAGCTTTCCTGAACCGCCGCCTGCGTTTTGATTGCATACATGCGGTCAACATGGAAACTTTGGAAAGGGTCGCCCCCTCCAAGCCGGCATCGCTGGCCGACCTGCTGGCGATCGATGCCAGCGCCCGTGCGGCGGCCAATGCCGCGGCGCTGCGTTTCGCAGCCTGACCTGACGACCCTCCGTAGAGACCAAGGACCCCGATGCTGCTCACTGTCATAGCCTTTGTGGTCGCACTCGGTGTCCTGATCGCGGTGCACGAATACGGGCACTACCGCGTGGCTGTTGCCTGTGGAGTCAAAGTCGAGCGTTTCTCCGTGGGATTCGGCAAGGCGCTGCTGCGCTGGCAGCCCAAGCGCCAGCATCCGGGGCAACAGACCGAGTTCGTCATCGGTGCATTCCCGTTCGGCGGCTACGTCAAGATGCTCGACGAGCGCGAGGGGCCGGTCGCACCTGAAGAGCGCCATCGCGCCTTCAACACCCAGCCTTTGCGTTCCCGAGCGGCCATTGTTGCGGCGGGGCCGATCGCCAATCTGCTGCTGGCTGTCGTGCTTTACACGGCCGTCAACTGGATCGGCGTGCAGGAGCCGGTCGCCAAGCTCGCGCGGCCGGTCGCCGCCTCTCTGGCCGAAGCGGCGGGCCTGCGCGGCGGCGAGCACATCACGCAAGCGGGCTTCGATGGCGACCTGTCGCCGGTCCAGTCCTTCGAGGATCTGCGCTGGCGCATGACGCGTGGCGCGCTCGATGGCCATGACCTGACGCTCGAAGTCGCAGGGGAACCCGGCCGGCCTGCGCGCCAGCTGGTGCTGCCGCTGAGCCGCATGGAGACCAAGGACGCCGATCCGCAGATGTTCCGCAAGATCGGCGTCGTCGCACCCCTGACCCGGCCTGAGATCGGCGAAGTCATGGCGGGTAGTGCGGCGGAAAGCGCCGGCCTGCGCAACGGCGATGTGGTGCGCGCCATCGGCGACACGGCCATCGTCGACGGGCAGCAGCTGCGCGAGGTGATCCGGGCGTCGGTCGATGGTGACCAGCCGCGCACCCAGGCCTGGCAGGTCGAGCGCGGCGGCCAGCCGCTCAAGATCGACGTGAAGCCCGAGGTGCGGGAGGAGGGCGGCGTCAAGGTGGGGCGCATCGGCGCCTACGTTGGTGCGCCGCCCGAAATGGTGACGGTGCGCCAGGGGCTGGTCGACGGTGTCTGGCGTGGTGTGGTGCGCACCTGGGAGGTGTCCGCGCTGACCGTGCGCATGATGGGCAAGATGGTCATCGGCGAGGCTTCGCTCAAGAACCTGAGCGGTCCGCTCACGATTGCCGACTACGCTGGCAAGTCCGCAAGCCTCGGTTTTACTCAGTATCTGGTCTTCCTGGCGCTCATCAGCGTGAGCCTCGGAGTCCTCAATCTCATGCCGCTGCCGGTCCTCGATGGGGGACACCTGATGTATTATCTTTGGGAGGGCCTGACCGGCAAGAGCGTCTCCGACGCTTGGATGGAACGGCTTCAGCGCGGGGGTGTGGCCCTGCTGCTGGTCATGATGTCGGTCGCACTCTTCAACGACGTCACACGGCTCTTTGGTTAACTTTCTGCCCGGCCCTTTCCGTGCCGGCTCAATTCTCAGATGAACAAAAACTTCAGTCGCTTTCGCCTGCGTAGCGTTGCCGCGGTGGTTGCCAGTGCGCTTGCCGCCACGGCAGCCTGGGCCGTAGAGCCTTTCACGGTGCGCGACATTCGCGTCGAAGGTCTGCAACGCGTCGAAGCCGGTACGATCTTCGCGTCGCTGCCGCTGCGCGTGGGCGATACCTACAGCGACGAGCGCGGTTCCGCCGCCATCCGTGCGCTGTTCGACCTGGGGTTGTTCAAGGATGTGCGCATCGACGTGAACGGCAACGTGCTGGTGGTGATCGTCGAAGAGCGACCGACCATTGCAGACGTCGATTTCGTCGGCACCAAGGAATTCGACAAGGCCGCGCTGCAGAAGGCGCTGCGCGAAGTCGGCCTGACCGATGGCCGTCCTTACGACAAGGCACTGGCTGACCGCGCCGAGCAGGAGCTCAAGCGCCAGTACGTGAGCCGCAGTCTTTACAACGCGCAGGTCGTGACCACTGTCACGCCCATCGAGCGCAACCGCGTCAACCTGACCTTCACCGTGACCGAAGGCGAGTCGGCCCGTATCCGCGAAGTGCACGTGGTCGGCAACAAGGCCTTCAGCGAATCGACGCTGCTGAGCCTGTTCGATCAGGACAGCGGCGGCTTCATGAGCTGGTACACCAAGTCGAACCAGTATTCGCGCGCCAAGCTCAACGCCGACCTCGAAACGCTGCGCTCGTACTACATCACCCGCGGCTACCTCGAGTTCCGCATCGACTCGACCCAGGTCGCCATTTCGCCGGACCGCAAGGACCTGACGGTGACCGTGAACATCAGCGAAGGCGAGAAGTTCGTGGTGTCGAGCGTCAAGCTCGACGGCAACTACCTCGGCCGCGACGACGAGTTCAAGTCGCTCATCACCATCAAGCCGGGCGAGCCCTACAACGGCGAGCAGGTCACCGAGACCACCAAGGCCTTCAACGACTATTTCGGCACCTTCGGCTATGCGTTCGCACGCGTGCAGGCGCGCCCCGATATCGACCGCGCGAACAACCGCGTGGCGCTCACGCTGCAGGCCGAGCCCTCGCGCCGTGTGTACGTGCGTCGCGTCTCGGTGGGCGGCAACAACAAGACCCGCGACGAAGTCATCCGTCGCGAGTTCCGCCAGTACGAAGCCTCCTGGTACGACGGCGACAAGATCAAGCTGTCGCGCGACCGCGTGGACCGCCTGGGCTTCTTCACCGAAGTGAACGTCGAAACGCAGGAGGTGCCCGGCTCGCCCGACCAGGTGGACCTGACCGTCAACGTGGCTGAAAAGCCCACCGGCAGCCTGCAACTCGGCGCCGGCTACTCGAGCGCCGAAAAGGTCGCGCTGACCTTCGGTATCTCACAGGAAAACGTGTTCGGCTCGGGTAACTTTCTGGGCGTGCAGGTCAACACCAGCAAGTACAACCGTACGCTGTCGGTGACCACGACCGACCCTTACTTCACGCCGGACGGCATCTCGCGCACGATCAGCCTCTACCACACCACGACGCGCCCGTATCAGACCTCCACCGATGGCGACTACAAACTGGTGAATCAGGGCGCTTCCATCCGCTTTGGCGTGCCGTTCAGCGAAGTCGATACCGTCTTCTTCGGCATCGGTCTCGAGCGCTATGCGTTCGATCCCAACAGTTCGACTGCATTCTCCGGCCTGTACACGCCGCCGTCTTACCTTGCCTATTTCCAGTGCCAGAAGGATGCCACGGGCCTGCTGGTGGTCAACTGTGACCAGAAGAGCGTCTGGGGTGTTCCGCTGAGCATCGGCTGGGGGCGTGACAGTCGCGACAGCGCGCTGATCCCGACCACGGGCCGTCTGCAGCGCGCCAACCTCGAAGTGGGCGCGGCCGGGGACATGAAGTACATCAAGACGAACTACCAATACCAGCAGTTCTTCGCGATCAGCAAGCAGTACACCTTCTCGATCAACGGCGAAGTCGGCTATGCCAAGGCGCTCGGCAACAAGGTCTACCCGATCTTCAAGAACTTCTATGCCGGTGGCCTGGGTTCCGTCCGTGGCTTCGAGCAGAACTCGCTGGGGCCGCGCGATGCCCCTCTGTTCCTCCAGAGCGAAGGTGCAGCCCTCGGTGGCACCAAGAAGGCGGTCTTCAATGCCGAACTGAGCACGCCGTTCCCGGGTGCCGGCAACGACCGCACGCTGCGCTTGTACGGCTTCTTCGACGCTGGCAACGTGTTCGGCACGCGTGCTGCTGGCGTGACCGACGAGCAATGGAAGGCCGAGAAGAAGTTGCGCGCGTCGGTCGGTCTGGGCGTCAGCTGGATTTCGCCGCTGGGCCCGCTGCGTCTTGCTTATGCCTTCCCCGTCAGGTCCCAGAAGGAAGTGGGGCAGCCGTTTACAGCCGGGTATATCCCGAAGGATAGAATTCAGCGCCTCCAATTCCAGATCGGAACGTCTTTCTAAATGAAGCATTTGATTCGCGCTGCGGCAGGCGCGTTGTTGATTCCCGCTCTCGCATTCGCTGCGGTGCCCGCCCAGGCGCAGGAAACCTTTCGCATCGGTTTCGTGAACCCGGACCGCGTGCTGCGCGAGGCGCAGCCGGCCAAGACTGCCCAGGCGAAGCTCGAAGCCGAATTCCTGAAGCGCGAGAAGGATCTGACCGCACAAGGCGACGCCCTGAAGGCGGCTTCTGAGAAGTTCGAGCGCGAGGCGCCCACCTTGTCGGAAAGCCAGCGGGTCACGCGCCAGCGCGCGCTGGTCGACCAGGACCGCGACTTCCAGCGTAAGCGCCGTGAATTCCAGGAAGACCTGAACGCGCGCAAGAACGAAGAGCTCCAGCAGGTCTACGAGCGCGCCAACCGCGTGGTGAAGCAGGTGGCCGAGGCCGAGAAGTACGACGCCATCCTGCAGGAAGCGATCTACATCAATCCGAAGCACGACATCACCGACAAGGTGATCAAGGCGCTGAACGCGTCGGTCGGCTCTCCTGCGCCCGCGGCCGGCAAGTAACGCCGCGAACCGGCGTGTCACTGCAGCTCGGAGCCATCGTTGACGCCCTTGGGGGCGAGCTTCATGGCGATGCGGCGCTGTCCATCGAGCGGCTTGCGCCGCTGCAGAATGCACAGCCCGATGCGCTCAGCTTCCTGAGCCATCCCAAATACCAGCAGGAACTGGCGGCCTCGAAGGCCGCCTGCGTGATCGTCTCGCCCGCCATGCGCGAGGCGGCCGCGGCGCGTGGCGCTTTCATCGTCACGCCCGATCCGTACTTCTACTTTGCCCGCCTGACGCAGCTCTGGAAGGCGCATCACGCGCGTCCGGAGGCCGACCGGATCCATCCCAGCGCGGTGATCCACGCCGAGGCGCAGGTCGACGCCACGGCGCGCATCGGTGCGCTGTGCGTGGTGGAGCGGGGCGCACGCATCGGCGCGGGCACGGTGCTGAAGTCGCGCGTGACGGTCAGTGAAGACTGCTTCATCGGCGAGCGCTGCCTGCTGCACCCTGGCGTGGTCATCGGCGCTGACGGCTTCGGCCTCGCGCCGCACGAGGGGCGCTGGGTCAAGATCGAGCAACTGGGTGCGGTGCGCATCGGCAACGACGTCGAAATCGGCGCCAACACCTGTATCGACCGCGGCGCGCTCGACGACACCGTGATCGAAGACGGCGTGAAGCTCGACAACCTGATCCAGATCGGCCACAACGTGCGCGTCGGCAAGAACACCGCCATGGCGGGCTGCGTTGGTGTGGCCGGCAGCGCCGTCATTGGCGCCAATTGCACTTTCGGCGGTGGCGCCATCGTGCTGGGCCATCTGACAGTGGCCGACGGCGTGCACATATCCGCCGCGACCGTGGTCACCCGTTCAATTCACAAGGCCGGCCAGTACACCGGTATGTTTCCCATCGATGACAATGCGAGCTGGGAAAAAAATGCGGCAACGCTCAAGCAGTTGCACAGCCTGCGCGAACGACTGAAGGCGCTGGAGAAAGCTCCCTCGAAAAAATGACGACGATGCAGGAACAGAAAATCATGACGACGACGCTCGATATCCATCAAATCCTCAAGCTGCTGCCCCACCGATACCCGTTCCTGCTGGTGGACCGCGTGCTCGACATGGAAAAGGGCAAGCGAATCACCGCGCTCAAGAACGTGACGATGAACGAGCCGTTCTTCAATGGCCATTTCCCGCACCGCCCCGTGATGCCGGGCGTGCTGATGCTCGAAGCCATGGCCCAGGCCGCGGCCCTGCTGTCGTTCCATTCGCTCGACATCGTGCCGGACGACAACACCGTCTACTACTTTGCCGCCATCGACGGCGCGCGCTTCAAGCGCCCGGTGGAACCCGGCGACCAGCTGACGCTCGAAGTCGAAATCGAGCGCATGAAGGCGGGCATTTCCAAGTTCAAGGGCCGGGCCCTGGTGGGCAGCGAACTCGCCTGCGAGGCGACGCTGATGTGCGCCATGCGCCAGATCAGCTGACCCGGCCGCAGCCAGTCGTCTCACAAGGCATGACCCAGGTTCATTCGACAGCACTCGTCGACCCCAAGGCACAACTCGACGCCTCGGTGTCGGTTGGGCCCTATACCGTGATCGGCCCGCACGTGCGGGTGGGCGCGGGCACCACCATCGGCGCGCACTGCGTAATCGAAGGGCGCACGACCATCGGGCGCGACAACCGGATCTTCCAGTTCTCGTCTCTCGGTGCCATACCGCAGGACAAGAAATACGCCGGCGAGCCGACGGAGCTCGTCATCGGCGACCGCAACGTGATCCGCGAGTTCTGCACCTTCAACCTCGGCGTGCCGGGCGCGGGGGGCGTGACGCGCGTGGGCAGCGACAACTGGATCATGGCGTACACGCACATCGCGCACGACTGCCGTGTCGACAACCACACCACGCTGTCCAACAACACCACGCTGGCGGGGCATGTGCACCTGGCCGACTGGGTCACGGTCGGCGGGCTCACGGGCATTCACCAATTCGTTTCGATCGGTGCCCATGCCATGCTTGGCTTTGCCAGCGCTGTCACGCAAGACGTGCCGCCTTTCATGCTGGTCGACGGTAATCCGCTGGCTGTGCGCGGCTTCAATGTCGTCGGCCTGCGTCGGCGCGACTTTTCCGCCGGGAGGCTCGCGGCGGTGAAGCAGATGCACCGCCTGCTGTATCGCCAGGGCAAGACGCTCGAAGAGGCGCGCGCCGGCATCGCCGCGCTCGCGACGGAAATGCCGGAAGCGGCAGGCGACGTCGCGCTGATGGAAGCCTTCCTCGCCAACTCGACGCGCGGCATCGCGCGCTGACGTGACGGCGATGCAGAAGGACGAACAGCGACGTTTCGCGCTGGTCGCAGGTGAAGCCTCCGGCGACCTGCTGGCGGGTCTGCTGCTCGACGGCCTCCAGGCCCGTTGGCCCGATCTCCAGACCGCCGGCATCGGCGGTCCCCGCATGCTGGCCCACGGCTTCCAGAGCTGGTGGCCCCAGGAAAAGCTCGCGGTGCGCGGCTACATCGAGGTGCTGCGGCATTACGCCGAGATCGCCGGCATTCGCCGCAAACTCAAGGCCCGACTGCTGCAGGAGCGCCCCGAACTCTTCATCGGCGTCGACGCGCCCGATTTCAACCTCGACCTCGAGGCCGGCCTGCGCAGCCACGGCATGAAGACAGTGCACTTCGTCTGCCCGTCGATCTGGGCCTGGCGGCCGGAGCGCGTCGAGAAGATCCGGGCGGCGGCTGACCATGTCTTGTGCATCTTCCCGTTCGAGCCTGCATTGCTGGCGGAGCACGGTGTGGCTGCGAGCTATGTCGGCCACCCCATCGCCAACGTGATCCCGATGATGCCCGACCGTGCCGCCGCACGCGCCGCGCTAGGCCTGGTGCCCGACGCGCAGGTCGTCGCCTTGCTGCCGGGCAGCCGTCGCTCGGAAATTCGCTACCTGGCCGCGCGTTTCTTCGCTGCAGCCGCACTGATGCAGAAGGTGCGCCCGGACCTCCAGTTCGTGGCCCCCATCCTGCCGGGCCTGCGCGCCGAGGTTGAGGCCCTGCTGCAGGCCAGCGGCATGGCCGGGCGCGTGAAGTTGCTCGATGGCCAGTCGCACGCCGCGCTGGCCGCCTGCGACGCCACGTTGATCGCCAGCGGCACCGCCACGCTCGAGGCTGCACTGTTCAAGCGGCCGATGGTCATCGCCTACAACATGAATGCGCTGTCGTGGCGTTTCATGCAACGCAAGCAGTTGCAGCCCTGGGTCGGCTTGCCCAACATCCTGTGTCGCGAGTTCGTGGTGCCGGAGTTGCTGCAGGAAGCCGCCACGCCCGAGGCACTGGCCCAGGCCACGCTGGCCTGGCTCGACGCGCCCGGGAAAACGCAAGCCTTGCAACAAAGATTTTCAGAGCTGCATGTGCAATTGCAGCGCGATACGCCGACACTTTGCGCCGATGCGATCCAGAAAGTTCTTGAAGGCTGAACAGGCCCCGCTGGTGTGGGACGCACCGGGGCTGATGGCGGGCGTCGACGAGGCGGGGCGTGGCCCCCTGGCCGGTCCGGTGGTGGCTGCGGCCGTGATCCTCGACGACCTGCGGCCGATTCGCGGCCTGGCCGATTCCAAGACTCTCACGGCCCTGCAGCGCGAGCGTCTGCACGACCAGATCCTGGCCAAGGCGCTGTGCTGTTCCATCGCGCAGGCCACCGTCGAAGAGATCGACACCCACAACATCCTGCAGGCCACCATGCTCGCGATGCGTCGCGCGGTCGAAGGGCTGCGGCTGAAGCCCGTCAAGGTGCTGGTCGACGGCAATCGCCTGCCCACGCTCGACGTGCTGGCCGAAGCCATCGTCAAGGGCGATTCGCGGGTGAAGGCCATTTCCGCTGCGTCGATCCTGGCGAAAGTGCACCGCGACCGACTGTGCGAGCAGTTGCATGCCGAATTTCCGCACTACGGCTTTGCCGGCCACAAGGGCTACGGCACGCCCGAACACCTGGAAGCGCTGCAGCGCCATGGCGCCTGTGTGCACCACCGCAGGTCGTTCAGCCCAGTGGCCGCGGCGCTCGCCCGCACGGGCGGCGTCTTGAATGTGGTGCTGCCGGCCGAATCTGAGCAGCCGGCGATGATGATCGGCGCCGTCGAGGCCGTGCGCCTCGATGATCTCCGCGCTGCCCCCTGAACCTTCAATGACCTCCGACACCGGCGCCAGCCACATCAGCTCGCGCGACAACCCGCTGCTCAAGGATTTGCGCAAGCTCGCGCAGGACCCGGGTGCTTACCGCAAGCTCGGCCGCCTCTGGCTCGAAGGCGATCATCTGTGTCGGGCGGCGCTGGCGCGGGGCGTCAAGCCCGCAATTGCCGTGTTTTCGGAGTCTTTCTGGCCCCAAGCACCTGCTGAATGGGCGAGTAGTGCTATCAAAACCGTAGTGGTCGCCGACGACCTGCTGCGTGGCGTCAGCGGGTTGGAATCGCCGGCGCCCATGGGCTTCGTGCTCGACCTGCCGTCCCGCCCGGAACTGATTCCCGACGCCCCCAGCGTCGTGCTCGACCGTCTGCAGGACGCCGGCAATGCGGGTTCCATCCTGCGCAGCGCCGCCGCCTTCGGCTTCACCCAGGTGATCGCGCTCAAGGGCACGGCCGCGCTGTGGGCGCCGAAGGTGCTGCGCGCCGGCATGGGTGCCCATTTCGGCCTGCGGCTGATCGAAGGCGTGGACGCCGATGTGCTCGACGGCCTGAAAGTGCCGCTGGTGGCGACCAGTTCGCACCATGGCGAGTGGCTCCACAAGGCCGAACTGCTGCATCCCTGCGCCTGGCTCATGGGCCACGAGGGGCAGGGCGTTTCGCCCGCGCTGGAAGCCCGGGCGACGCACCACATCCGCATTGCGCAGCCGGGCGGCGAGGAGTCGCTCAACGTGGCCGCTGCCGCTGCAATCTGCCTGCATGCGAGCGGAGCAGCCCTGCAGGCCAAATAACACACTCAGTCCGGGCTACAATCGGGGGCTTACTCGCAAATCAGCGTCGCCCGGCCGCCTTTAACGCCAAAATCCCCTTAAGCAGCAGCTCGCAGGCAACGCGCCTGGGGCTCCGGGCGACCGTAACCATCCGGAGAACCCAGTGCTTTTGTCTCTCAAGGGAAGTTTCCCGCCCGCCATCCTGGCGCTCGCAGACGGCACGGTCTTTCAAGGCAATTCGATCGGAGCCGCCGGCTCCACGACCGGTGAAGTGGTGTTCAACACCGCCATGACCGGTTACCAGGAAATCCTCACCGACCCGAGCTACTGCCAGCAGATCGTGACGCTCACGTATCCGCACATCGGCAACTACGGCGTCAACGGGGAAGACATCGAAGCCGACAAGATCCATGCCGCGGGCCTGATCATCAAGGACCTGCCCCTCGTCGCCTCCAACTTCCGCAAGACCGCCACGCTGACCGAATACCTCGTGTCCGGCAAGACGGTGGCCATCGCGAACATCGACACCCGCAAGCTCACGCGCCACCTGCGCACCCACGGCGCGCAGAACGGTTGCATCCTGGGCCTGGCCGAAGGCGAAGCCGTCACGCAGGCGCTGATCGACAAGGCCATCGCCGCCGCCAAGGCCGCGCCGAGCATGTCGGGCCTCGACCTCGCCAAGGTGGTGTCGGTCAAGCAGACCTACGAATGGACCGAAACCGAGTGGAAGCTGGGTTCGGGCTACGGCGTGCAGATCACGCCGAAGTTCCACGTCGTTGCCTTCGACTACGGCGTCAAGAAGAACATCCTGCGCATGATCGCCCAGCGCGGCGCGCGCATCACCGTGGTGCCGGCGCAGACGCCCGCGGCCGACGTGCTCAAGCTCAAGCCAGACGGCATCTTCCTGGCCAACGGCCCCGGCGACCCGGAGCCCTGCGACTACGCCATCAGCGCTGTCAAGGAACTGATCGAGACCGGCATTCCCACCTTCGGCATCTGCCTGGGCCACCAGATCATGGCGCTGGCCTCCGGCGCGAAGACCTTCAAGATGAAGTTCGGCCACCACGGCGCGAACCATCCGGTGAAGGACCTCGACAACGGCCGCGTGAGCATCACCAGCCAGAACCACGGCTTCGCGGTCGACGAGAAGTCGCTGCCGGCCAACCTGCGTCCCACGCACATCAGCCTGTTCGACAACACGCTGCAGGGCCTGGCGCGCACCGACAAGCCCGCGTTCTGCTTCCAGGGTCACCCTGAAGCCTCGCCGGGTCCGCACGACATCGGCTATTTGTTCGATCGCTTCACGGCACTCATGGAAAAGAACAAGACGGAAAAGACGGAGAAAGAGAATGCCTAAGCGCACAGACCTCAAATCGATCCTCATCATCGGCGCCGGCCCGATCATCATCGGCCAGGCCTGCGAGTTCGACTACTCCGGCGTGCAAGCCTGCAAGGCACTGCGCGAAGAGGGCTACAAGGTCATCCTGATCAACAGCAACCCCGCGACGATCATGACCGACCCGGCCACGGCCGACGTCACCTACATCGAGCCCATCACCTGGCAGACGGTCGAGAAAATCATCGCCAAGGAGCGCCCCGACGCGATCTTGCCGACCATGGGCGGCCAGACCGCGCTGAACTGCGCGCTCGACCTGTGGCGCAACGGCGTGCTCGACAAGTACACCGGCGCGGCCACCAACAAGCCGGTCGAGCTGATCGGCGCCACGCCTGAAGCCATCGACAAGGCCGAAGACCGCCTGAAGTTCAAGGACGCGATGACCAAGATCGGACTGGGCTCGGCCCGTTCCGGCATTGCGCACTCGATGGACGAAGCCTGGGCCGTGCAGAAGTCGGTCGGCTTCCCGACTGTGATCCGCCCCAGCTTCACGCTCGGCGGCACCGGCGGCGGCATCGCCTACAACCCGGAAGAATTCGAGACCATCTGCAAGCGCGGCATCGAAGCCTCGCCCACCAACGAGCTGCTGATCGAAGAATCGCTGCTCGGCTGGAAAGAGTACGAGATGGAAGTCGTGCGTGACAAGGCCGACAACTGCATCATCGTCTGCTCGATCGAAAACCTCGACCCCATGGGCGTGCACACCGGCGACTCGATCACCGTGGCCCCCGCGCAGACGCTGAGCGACAAGGAATACCAGATCCTGCGCAACGCCTCGCTGGCCGTGCTGCGCGAGATCGGCGTCGACACCGGCGGCTCGAACGTGCAGTTCTCCATCAACCCGAAGGACGGCCGCATGGTCGTCATCGAGATGAATCCGCGCGTGTCGCGTTCGTCGGCGCTGGCCTCCAAGGCCACGGGCTTCCCGATCGCCAAGGTCGCGGCCAAGCTGGCCGTGGGCTACACGCTCGACGAGCTGCGCAACGAAATCACCGGTGGCGCGACGCCCGCGTCGTTCGAGCCATCGATCGACTACGTGGTCACCAAGATCCCGCGTTTCGCGTTCGAGAAGTTCCCGCAGGCCGACTCGCGTCTCACCACGCAGATGAAGTCGGTGGGCGAGGTGATGGCCATGGGCCGCACCTTCCAGGAGTCGTTCCAGAAGGCCCTGCGCGGCCTCGAAGTGGGCGTGGACGGCCTCAACGAGAAGACGCAAGACCGCGAAGTGCTCGAGAAGGAGCTGGGCGAGCCCGGCCCCGAGCGCATCTGGTACGTGGGCGATGCTTTCGCCATGGGCCTGAGCGTGGACGAAGTGTTCGCGTTGACCAAGATCGACCCGTGGTTCCTGGTGCAGATCGAAGAGATCGTGAAGATCGAACTCGAGCTCGAAACCAAGTCGCTCGACGACATCGACCGCGACACGCTGCTGGCGCTGAAGAAAAAGGGCTTCTCCGACCGCCGCCTAGCCAAACAGCTCAAGACCACCGACACGGCCATTCGCGAGAAGCGCCGCGCCCTGGGCGTGCGCCCCGTCTACAAGCGTGTGGACACCTGCGCGGCCGAGTTCGCGACCAACACGGCCTACATGTACTCGACCTACGAGGACGAGTGCGAAGCCGACCCGACGGACAAGAAGAAGATCATGGTGCTCGGCGGCGGTCCCAACCGCATCGGCCAGGGCATCGAGTTCGACTACTGCTGCGTGCACGCCGCGCTCGCCATGCGCGAGGACGGCTACGAGACCATCATGGTCAACTGCAATCCCGAGACTGTGTCGACCGACTACGACACCTCGGACCGTCTGTATTTCGAGCCGCTCACGCTCGAAGACGTGCTCGAGATCGTCGACAAGGAAAAGCCGCTCGGCGTGATCGTGCAGTACGGCGGCCAGACGCCTTTGAAGCTCGCGCTCGACCTCGAAGCGAATGGCGTGCCGATCATCGGCACCTCGCCCGACATGATCGACGCGGCCGAAGACCGCGAGCGCTTCCAGAAGCTGCTGCACGAGCTGGGCCTGCGCCAGCCGCCGAACGCCACCGCTCGCACCGAACCCGAAGCGCTCGAAAAGGCCGCGGCCCTGGGCTACCCGCTGGTGGTGCGCCCGAGCTACGTGCTCGGCGGCCGCGCGATGGAAATCGTGCACGAGCAGCGCGACCTCGAGCGCTACATGCGCGAAGCCGTCAAGGTCAGCAACGATTCGCCGGTGCTGCTCGACCGCTTCCTGAACGACGCCGTCGAGTGCGACGTCGACTGCATCCGCGACGCCGAAGGCGGCACGCTGATCGGCGGCGTGATGGAGCACATCGAACAAGCCGGCGTGCACTCGGGCGACTCCGCCTGTTCGCTGCCGCCCTACAGCCTGAACGCCGACACCGTGGCCGAGCTGAAGCGCCAGAGCGCCGCGATGGCGGCCGCGCTGAACGTGGTCGGCCTGATGAACGTGCAGTTCGCGATCCAGCAGAAGGACGGCAAGGACGTCATCTACGTGCTCGAAGTGAACCCGCGTGCTTCGCGTACCGTGCCCTACGTGAGCAAGGCCACCGGCATCCAGCTCGCCAAGGTGGCGGCACGCTGCATGGCTGGCCAGTCGCTGAAGTCGCAAGGCATCACGAAGGAAGTGACGCCGCCGTACTTCAGCGTGAAGGAAGCCGTGTTCCCGTTCGTCAAGTTCCCGGGCGTGGACACCATCCTCGGCCCCGAGATGAAGTCGACCGGCGAAGTGATGGGCGTGGGCAAGACCTTTGGCGAAGCCTTTGTGAAGTCGCAACTGGGCGCCGGCACGCACCTGCCGAAGTCGGGCAAGGTCTTCATCTCGGTGAAGAACAACGACAAGGCGCGCGCGGTCGAAGTGGCGCGCGGCCTGGCGAAGCTGGGCTTCGAGCTGATTGCCACCAAGGGCACGGCCGCCGCCATCAGCGCCGCCGGCATCGAGTGCGCAACGGTGAACAAGGTGACCGAAGGCCGTCCGCACATCGTGGACATGATCAAGAACAACGAGATTGCGCTGGTCATCAACACGGTGGAAGAGCGCCGCAACGCCATCACCGACTCGCGGCAGATCCGCACCTCGGCACTGCTGGCGCGTGTGACTACCTTCACCACGATCTTCGGTGCCGAAGCCGCGGTCGAGGGCATGGGCTTCATGGACGAACTCGGTGTGATCTCGGTGCAGGAGATGCACGCGCAACTGGCCTCGGCCTGAGCGTCATCATGGAAACGCAGCTCGTCGAACTGGACCTGACGGACTGGAATGCAGCCACGCCCAACGAGGCGTGGATCGCGGAACTGGAAGCGGGCAAGGTGCTGTACTTTCCGCGCCTGGGCTTCGAGCTGCTGCCCGAGGAGCGCAGCCTGCTCACGCCCAGCCTGCTGTCGCCCGACGTGCGCAACATCAGCCTCGACGCCAACGGCAAGCTCAAGGGCGCGGTTGGCGACGAGGCGGTGCAGCGCATGGCGGCTGCAATGGTGGGGCGCTTTCGGGCGCAGGCCACGCAGCTGATTCACGGGCTGCTGCCGCACTACACGCCCGCCTTGCGGCTCGCACCTACCAGCTACCGACCGGCGAAGGTCGAGACGCGGGTGCAGTCGTGGCGCGCCGACGACCGGCGTTTGCACGTCGATTCGTTCCCGTCGCGGCCGAACTACGGCGAGCGCATCCTGCGCGTCTTCACCAATGTCAACCCTGAAGGCGCGCCGCGGGTGTGGCGCGTGGGCGAGCCGTTCGAGGACGTTGCCAAGCGCTTCCTGCCGCGCGCCAAGCCCTATGTGCGCTGGCAGGCAAAGCTGCTGCGCGCCTTGCGCGTGACCAAGTCGTTCCGCAGCGAGTACGACCACCTGATGCTGCAGCTGCACGACGGCATGAAGTCGGACATGGCGTACCAGGAAAACTCGCCGCAGGAAACCGCCAAGTTCCCGCCGGGCTCGGTGTGGGTGTGCTTCTCCGACCAGACCTCGCATGCCGTGATGGCGGGCCAGTACATGCTCGAGCAGACCCTTCATCTGGCCGCTTCGAAGCAATACAATCCCGAATCGAGCCCGCTCGCCATCCTGAGCCGGCTGACCGGACGCACACTCGTCTGATCAATTCCCTCAATCGACCGCCGAACGGCAGCGTTCGGCGGTTTCGCTTTATGGAGAACCAACAACATGGCAACCATCCCCATCACCAAGCGCGGCGCTGAAAAACTGCGCGCCGAACTGCACCAGCTCAAGACGGTGGACCGTCCCTGGGTCATCAATGCAATTTCCGAAGCACGCGCCCAGGGCGACCTGAGCGAAAACGCCGAATACGAAGTCGCCAAGGACCGCCAGGGCTTCATCGAAGGCCGCATCCAGGAAGTCGAAGGCAAGCTGTCGGCCGCGCAGATCATCGACCCGAGCGAGCTCGATGCCGGCGGCAAGGTGGTGTTCGGCTCGACCGTCGAGCTCGAGGAAGAGGAAAGCGGCGAAGCCGTGAAGTACCAGATCGTCGGCGAAGACGAAGCCGACCTGAAGCTCGGCCTCATCAACATTTCCAGCCCGATCGCGCGCGCGCTCATCGGCAAGGAAGAGGGCGACACCGCCGAAGTGCAGGCTCCCGGCGGCCTCAAGCGCTACGAGATCGTGGCCGTTCGCTACCTCTGATTCTTCGACCCATGAAAGACCGCGTTGCGCTGATGCTGGCCGCCTTCTGGTGGGGCAGCCTCACCACGATCGGTTTCCTGGTGGTGCCGCTGCTGTTCGCAAGGCTTGGCAACCCATCGGTGGCGGGCAACTTTGCCGGCCAGCTGTTCGAGGCGCAGAGCTGGATCGCAATCGGCTGTGGGCTGATCCTGCTGATCCACTTCAGGGCCAAGGCCGACGATCGCATGAGCGGGCCAGCGATGACCGCCATCTTCTTCATCCTGGGAGCACTGCTGCTGGCGCTGCTTCAGCAGTACGCCGTGGCGCCACGCATTCTGGCGCGCGAGAACCTCAAGCTGTGGCACGCCGTGGGCAGCGGCATGTACCTCGTGCAGTGGGTGTGCGTCGGCGTGCTGCTCTGGCGCATGGGCGCCCGCAAGCCAGACTGAACGGCAGAGGCGGCAGCCGCCGCCTCCGTGCTTACTCTTTCCAGTACTTCGCGACCCAGCGCGCCGGCCGGATGAACCGGAAGGCCCGGTTGCGGCGGCCCGCCAGCGCGTCCGGTGGGTTGCACTCGCCATGGAACACCATGATGCGTGCGCCCTCGGGCACGAAAGGCTCTTCCCAGTAGTTGGTCGGCCAAGTGGGGATGCCGTGGTACTTGAAGCTCGGGCACCAGCCGTCGGGCCAGTAAGCCAGCTTGCCCTGCTTGTGGAGCACGTCCGACAGGTAGGCCTGCTCGTTGCGGTATTCGGCCTGAACCTTGTCCATGTTGGCGCGGAAATACGCCAGCACGTCGGCGTGGGCGCCCAGCTCGAAGCGGTAGACCGACGAATTGCCCGTGATTCGCTCGCGCCGCCAGGGGCGGGCGTAGTCGTGAATGATCAGGAATTCACCGGGTTGCTCGAAGAAGGCGTCCAGGCTGCCCACCACGACCACGTCGAGGTCGAGGAAGAGGGCGGGACCGCGCAGGCCGTGCAGGTCCTGCTCGAAGGTCGTGAGCTTCTTCCAGGCGCCGTCGCGCTGGCCAGGGGCCAGGTGCAGGTTGAGCGGCGGAATCGGCAGGCAGGTCACCTCGGGGCGAACGCCGTTGCCATCGTCGGTCAGGCACACGAACTTGAAGTCGCCACTGAGGTTGCGGCGGACCATCGCGTAGAGCCGGTTGACGTATTCGGGGCCGTATTTCGTGCCCCACTTCATGCAGAGAATATGGCGCTGGGCGCCTTGCGCTGCCACCAAGCTCAGTCCGCCTGGTTACGCTTCTTGGCCGACAGGGGCCGTTTTGCCTTGGCGCGCTTGATGGTGCCGCCAGGGGTCAGGCGCTGGTTGCCGAGCACGCGCAGGGTCTTGATTTCAGGCCGTTGGCCGCCGCGCTTGCTGTACTTGACGATCTTCACGTCGCGCGGGCCGGGCATGCGGTCTTCATCGACCACGCGCTCCTTTTCGGGCTTCGGGCGCCACAGCACCAGCAGCTTGCCGATATGTTGAATGGGGGCGGCATCGAGCTCGTCGGACAGTTCGCGCAGCATGGCGTCGCGGGCGAGGCGGTCGTCGGAGAAGACGCGGATCTTGATCAGGCCATGGGCCTTGAGCGCCGCGTCGGCTTCTTTTTTCACGGCAGGGGTAAGCCCGTCTCCACCGACCATGACGATCGGATCCAGGTGGTGAGCTTCGGCGCGGTGCACCTTGCGCTCGGCAGGGGTAAGTTGAATGGCGGGCATCCCCGTATTATCGACGCGTACACGAAGACCCTCATGAGCACCAAAGCCAAAAGCAAAAAAGTCAATAAAGCGTGGCTTCACGACCATATCAACGACCCCTACGTGAAGCTCGCCACCAAGGAGGGTTATCGCGCACGCGCCGCCTACAAGCTCAAGGAGATCGACGAGTCGCTCGGTCTCGTCAAGCCGGGCCAGCTGGTGGTGGACCTCGGCTCCACTCCCGGCGCCTGGAGCCAGTACCTGCGCCGGCGCATGTCGCCCGGCGGCGCTGCGGCCGGCGAGTTGAATGGCACCATCGTTTCGCTCGACATCCTGCCGATGGAGCCCATCGAGGGCGTGACCTTCCTGCAGGGGGATTTCCGCGAAGATGCGCTCCTGCAACAGTTGCTGGGTGTCCTGGCAGGCCGCAAAGCCGACCTGGTGGTGTCGGACATGGCGCCCAACCTGTCGGGCATCCATTCGGCCGACGCCGCCCGGGTGGCGCACCTGATCGAGCTTGCAATCGATTTTGCCCAGCACCACCTGAAGCCCGAGGGGGCGCTGGTGGCAAAGCTGTTCCACGGGAGCGGCTACGACGAGCTGGTGAAGCTCTTCAAGGCGAATTTCCGCATCGTGAAGCCCTTCAAGCCCAAGGCGTCGCGGGACAAATCGGCCGAGACTTTCCTGGTCGGCATGGGCCTGAAGGCCCCGGATACGCCTTGATACCTTGCCGCTGAGAGTGCGTTTGTGGCGCAAACCCTTGTCAGGCTATGGCTGCATTAGGGAAATGCCCGCTTTTCGTAGCTTGAAAAGCCTAAAATGGGGCGCAATTGCGTACCCACAGCGCGTTTTTTCATTTAACTGTCACGCGCTTTAGCCTGGAGCTTCGTTTGAACAATCAGTGGTTTTCCAAAGTTGCCGTATGGCTCGTCATTGCCATGGTGTTGTTCACTGTGTTCAAGCAGTTCGACACCCGCGGTGGCGTCGGCTCGGGGACAGTCAGCTACTCCGAGTTTCTGGACCAGGTCCGCAACAACCAGGTCAAGAGCGCCGTCATTCCTGAGGGCGCTGCCGGCGGCGAGATCGTCGCAGTCACCAATGACGATCGCAAGATCCGCACGACCGCCACGGTGCTCGACCGTGGCCTCGTGGGCGACCTGATCGACCACAACGTCAAGTTCGACGTCAAGCCGCGCGAAGAGAGCTCGCTGCTCATGACGCTGCTGGTCAGCTGGGGCCCGATGCTGCTGCTGATCGGCGTCTGGATCTACTTCATGCGGCAGATGCAGGGCGGCGGCAAGGGCGGGGCGTTCAGCTTCGGCAAGAGCAAGGCCCGCATGATGGATGAGAACAACAACACGGTCACTTTTGCGGACGTCGCGGGCTGCGACGAGGCCAAGGAAGAAGTCCGTGAAGTGGTCGACTTCCTGAAAGACCCGCAACGTTTCCAAAAGCTCGGCGGCCGCATTCCCCGCGGTTTGCTGCTGGTTGGCCCTCCCGGCACCGGCAAGACGCTGCTGGCCAAGTCGATCGCCGGCGAAGCCAAGGTACCTTTCTTCTCGATTTCGGGCTCCGACTTCGTTGAAATGTTCGTCGGCGTGGGCGCGGCCCGTGTTCGCGACATGTTCGAGAACGCCAAGAAAAACGCTCCTTGCATCATCTTCATCGACGAAATCGATGCGGTGGGCCGTCAGCGCGGCGCCGGTCTCGGCGGCGGCAATGACGAACGCGAACAAACACTCAACCAGATGCTGGTCGAGATGGACGGCTTCGAAACCAACCTCGGCGTGATCGTGGTGGCCGCCACCAACCGCCCCGACATCCTGGACGCCGCACTGCTGCGCCCCGGTCGCTTCGACCGTCAGGTGTACGTCACGCTGCCCGACATCCGCGGCCGTGAACAGATCCTCGGCGTGCACATGCGCAAGGTCCCGCTTGGCCAGGACGTGAACCCGAGCGTGATCGCCCGTGGCACGCCCGGCATGTCCGGCGCCGACCTGGCCAATCTCTGCAACGAAGCCGCCCTGATGGCCGCCCGCCGCAATGCGCGCGTGGTCGAGATGCAGGACTTCGAGAAGGCCAAGGACAAGATCTTCATGGGCCCTGAGCGCAAGAGCATGGTCATGCCCGAGGAAGAGCGCCGCAACACGGCCTACCACGAGTCCGGCCACGCCCTCATCGGCAAGCTGCTGCCCAAGTGCGACCCGGTCCACAAGGTCACGATCATTCCGCGTGGCCGCGCCCTCGGCGTGACCATGAGCCTGCCAGCGCAGGACCGCTACAGCTACGACCGCGAATACATGCTGAACCAGATCAGCATGCTGTTCGGCGGCCGCATTGCCGAAGAAGTGTTCATGCACCAGATGACCACCGGCGCGAGCAACGACTTCGAGCGCGCGACCTCCATCGCCCGCGACATGGTCACGCGCTACGGCATGACCGACGCGCTGGGCCCGATGGTCTACGCCGAGAACGAAGGCGAAGTGTTCCTGGGCCGTTCGGTCACCAAGACCACGAACATGAGCGAGCAGACCATGGAAAAGGTCGACTCCGAAGTGCGCCGCATCATCGACGAGCAGTACGCCCTGGCGCGCCGCCTGATCGAAGAGAACAGCGACAAGATGCACGCCATGGCCAAGGCGTTGCTCGAATGGGAAACCATCGACAGCGAGCAGCTCGACGACATCATGGCCGGCCGCGCACCGCGCCCGCCCAAGGACTGGACGCCGCGCATCCCGCCTTCGGGCAGTGGTGGCAGCGGCGGCACGCCGGCAGTCAACCCTGACCCGGCGCCCACTGCGGCCTGAGGTGGACTTGGCATCAAGCAACAACGGGGCCTCTGGCCCCGTTTTCCATGGGGCGCCATCCGGCGGGGTGTGGCAGACCTCGCGCTTTCGCATCGACCTCGCGCAGCCGCGCGTGATGGGCATCGTCAACGTCACGCCCGATTCCTTTTCTGACGGCGGTGCCCACGCTTCTACCCAGGCCGCGCTGCAGCACTGCGAGCAGTTGCTGAAAGAGGGCGCCGACATCCTCGACATCGGCGGCGAATCGACCCGCCCTGGCAGCCCCGCGGTGCCGCTCGACACCGAACTGGCGCGTGTGCTGCCCGTGGTGCGCGAGGCGGTGAAGCTCAACGTGCCTATCTCCATAGACACCTACAAGCCGGAGGTGATGCGCGCGGTGCTCGACCTGGGCGCGGACATCGTCAACGACATCTGGGCGCTGCGGCAGCCGGGCGCGCGTGAAGCCGTTGCGGCACACCCTTCGTGCGGCGTCTGCCTGATGCATATGCACCGCGACCCGCAGACCATGCAGGCTGTGCCCATGGCGGGCGACGTGATCCCCGAGGTGCTGTCGTTCCTCACGGCGCAGGTGCAACTTCTGCGCGCGCTCGGGGTCGACCATTCGCGCATCACGCTCGACCCCGGCGTGGGCTTCGGCAAGACGGTGGCGCAGAATTTCGCCTTGCTGGCACGCCAGCGTGAGTTGCTTGCCGCCGGCTATCCGCTGTTGCTGGGCTGGTCGCGCAAGTCGTCGATCGGCGCGGTCACCGGCATCGAGGCGGCGGGGGAGCGCATCGTGCCCAGCGTCGCTGCTGCCGTGCTGGCTGTGGACCGGGGCGCGGCTGTGGTTCGCGTGCATGACGTGCGCGACACGGTCGCTGCGCTCGCGGTATGGCGCGCCATGAAGGCGCAAGAGTCACAACAACAAACACAAGAGCAGACATCAACACCATGACTCGCAAATATTTCGGCACCGACGGCATCCGTGGCACTGTCGGCCAGGCGCCCATCACGCCAGACTTCGTACTGCGCTTAGCGCACGCCGTTGGCCGCGTGCTCAAGAAGACCCAGTCACGCCCCACGGTGCTGATCGGCAAGGACACGCGCATCTCGGGCTACATGCTCGAGTCGGCGCTCGAGTCGGGCTTCAACTCGGCCGGTGTCGACGTGGTGCTGCTGGGCCCGCTGCCCACACCAGGCGTTGCGTACCTCACGCGCGCCCAGCGCGCGAGCCTCGGCGTGGTGATCAGTGCGAGCCACAACGCCTACCCCGACAACGGCATCAAGTTCTTCAGCGCGCAGGGCACCAAGCTCGACGACGCCTGGGAACTGGCCGTCGAAGCCGTACTGGAAGAAGCGCCGGTGTGGGTGGACTCCGCCAATCTTGGCAAGGCCCGCCGCCTCAACGACGCGCCGGGCCGCTACATCGAGTTCTGCAAAAGCACCTTCGCCAACGACCTGACCCTGCGCGACATGAAGCTGGTGGTCGATGCGGCGCACGGCGCGGCCTACCAGGTGGCGCCCAACGTGTTCCACGAGTTGGGCGCGGAAGTGACCAGCATCGGCGTCTCGCCCGACGGGCTCAACATCAACAAGGGCTTCGGCGCCACGCATCCCGAGGCCCTGGTGGCCGCGGTAACGGCTCAGCGAGCCGACTACGGCATTGCGCTCGACGGCGACGCCGACCGCCTGCAGCTGGTCGATGCCAGCGGGCGGCTCTTCAACGGCGACGAACTGCTCTACCTCATGGTGACAGAGCGCATCGCGCGCGGCGAAAAGCCGGTGGGCGTGGTCGGCACGCTCATGACCAACAAGGCCGTCGAAGTCGCGCTGCGCGGGCATGGCATCGAGTTCGTGCGCGCCAAGGTCGGCGACCGCTATGTGCTCGAAGAACTCGACAAGCGCGGCTGGCTGCTGGGCGGCGAGGGCTCCGGCCACCTGCTGGCACTCGACCGCCACACCACGGGTGACGGCATCGTGAGCGCACTGCAGGTGCTGCAGGCTTGCGTACGCAGCGGCAAGACCGTGGCGCAGTTGCTCGAAGGCGTCACGCTGTTCCCGCAGACGCTGATCAACGTGCGCCTCGCGCCCGACCAGGACTGGAAAGCCAACAAGGCGCTCGCTAGCGAAACGCAGCGCATCGAGGCCGAACTCGGCGACAGCGGCCGCGTGCTGATCCGTGCGAGCGGCACCGAGCCGCTGGTGCGCGTGATGGTCGAGGCGCGCGATGCGAAGCAGTCCGAGTCGTGCGCCAGTCGCCTCGCCGCCACGCTGGAGCCGGCCAAATGAGCATCGAAACCTTCGTGGTTGACTACCGCGACGCCGCGCAGGCTGCCGCTCTGGTGGACCTTCTCGACGCCTATGCCAGCGACCCGGCCGGCGGCGGCACGCCGCTCGATGCGGATGTGCGCAAGAGCCTGCCTGCGGCGCTGGCGGCGCGCCCCCAGGCCTTCAGCGTGCTGGCTTACGACGGTGGGCAGCCCGTGGGCCTGGTCAACTGCATCGAGGGCTTCTCGACCTTCGCCTGCAAACCGCTGGTGAACGTGCACGACGTGGTCGTGCTGCCCAGCCACCGCGGACAACGCGTGGCGCAGAAGATGTTCGTGCAGGTGGAGCAGGAGGCGCGCAGGCGTGGTGCCTGCAAGCTCACGCTCGAAGTGCTGTCGGGCAACGCGCCCGCGCTGCGCGCCTACGAGCGGGAAGGGTTCATGGGCTATCAGCTCGACCCAGCGTTCGGCAACGCTGTCTTCCTGCAGAAGAAGCTCTGAAAAGAAAAAGGGCCGGGGCGAATCGATCGCCGTCGGCTCTCACCCCAGCCCTCTCCCCAAGGGGAGAGGGAGCAGGTCAAATCAGAAGCGCGTCACCGGCATTTCGGCGTCGGCCTTGTTCGGCGCGTACTTGCCCAGCTCCCACTTGGCGATCGCGTTGCGGTGCACTTCGTCCGGACCATCCGCGAAGCGCAGCGTGCGCGCGCCGGCATAGGCGGCCGCCAGCGGAAAGTCGTCGCACATGCCGCCGCCGCCGTGGACCTGCATGGCCCAGTCGATCACCTGGCAGGCCATGGATGGCGCGACGACCTTGATCATCGCGATCTCGTTCTTGGCGACCTTGTTGCCGGCCACGTCCATCAGCCATGCGGCCTTGAGCGTGAGCAGGCGGGCCATGTCGATCTTGCAGCGGGCTTCGGCGATGCGTTCCTGCGTCACGGTCTGCGAGGCCACGGTCTTGCCGAAGGCCACGCGCGACGAGGCGCGCTTGCACATCAGTTCGAGCGCGCGCTCGGCCAGGCCGATCAGGCGCATGCAGTGATGGATGCGTCCCGGGCCAAGGCGGCCTTGTGCAATTTCGAAGCCGCGGCCTTCGCCGAGCAGCATGTTGCCGGCCGGCACGCGCACGTTCTCGAAGTACATCTCGACGTGGCCGTGCGGCGCGTCGTCGTAGCCCATCACGTTCAGCGGGCGCACGATGCGGATGCCCTTGGCATCGGCCGGCACCACGATCATGCTTTGCTGCGAGTGGCGGGGCGCGTCGGGGTCGCTCTTGCCCATGGTGATGAAGACCGCGCAGCGCGGATCGGCCGCGCCGGAAATCCACCACTTGTGGCCGTTGATCACGTACTCGTCGCCCTGGCGTTCGATGCGCGTGGAGATGTTGGTGGCGTCGCTCGATGCTACTTCGGGCTCGGTCATCGCGAAGGCCGAACGGATCTGGCCTTCGAGCAGCGGCTTGAGCCAGCGTGCCTTGATCTCGTCCGAGCCGTAGCGCGCGATGGTCTCCATGTTGCCGGTGTCGGGCGCCGAGCAGTTGAAGGCCTCGCTCGCCCACGGCACCGCGCCCATGATCTCGGCCAGCGGGGCGTATTCCTGGTTGGTCAGGCCCGCGCCTTCATAGCCCGAGGCGGCGGCGCTGTCGACCGGCAGGAACAGGTTCCACAGGCCCTGGGCCTTGGCCTTGTCCTTGAGCTTCTCGACCGTCTTGAGGGCCGACCAGCGCTTGCCGGCCACCGTGTTGGCGGCCAGTTCGGCGTGGTACTCGGCTTCGGCCGGATAGATGTGGTCGTCCATGAAAGCCTGGACGCGTTTCTGCAGGTCTTTGGTCTTGGCCGAGTATTCGAAATCCATCTTCGTCTCCTGGTGGGTGTGGGGCGGCTTATGCCTTTTGGGCAAACTGCCAGGCCATTTCGGCCATGGGGCGGGCGCCGCGGGCCGAGGCCACGGCTTGTTCGCTCGACGCGGTGCCGGCCTCGACCCGCTTGGCAATGCCTTGCAGGATCGCGGCCATGCGGAACAGGTTGTAGGCCTGGTAGAAGTTCCAGTCGGGCGCCAGCGCCTCGGGCGTGCTGATGCGGGTGCGTTCGCAATAGCGGCGGATGTATTCGCTCTCGGTGGGAATGCCCAGCGAGACAAGGTCTACACCACCGATGCCGCGCCCAGTGCTGGGCGGCATGTGCCAGGACATGCAGTGGTAGCTGAAGTCGGCCAGCGGGTGGCCCAGCGTGGAGAGCTCCCAGTCGAGCACCGCGATGATGCGCGGCTCGGTGGCGTGGAACATCACGTTGTCGAGGCGGTAGTCGCCGTGGACGATCGACACCTTGCTTTCGTCGCGTGCGCTCGCCGGCATGTGGGCGGGCAGCCAGTCGATCAGCCGCTCCATGGCCTCGATGGGCTGCGAGAGCTCGCCGGCGCCGTCGGCCGAGGCCTTGTACTGCTTGCTCCAGCGGCCGATCTGGCGCTCGAAGTAGTTGCCGGGCTTGCCGTAGTCGGCCAGGCCGCGGGCGGCGAAGTCGACCGTGTGCAGCGCCGCGATCACGCGGTTCATCTCGTCGTAATAGGCCGCGCGCTCGGCGTTGCTGAAGCCGGGCAGCGACTGGTCCCACAGCACGCGGCCCTGCATGAACTCCATGACGTAGAAGGCGCGGCCGATGATGGCCTCGTCTTCGCACAGGCAATGCATGCGCGGCACCGGCACGTCGGTGCCGGCCAGGCCGCTCATGACCTTGAATTCGCGCTCCACCGCATGGGCCGAGGGCAGCAGCTTGGCGACCGGGCCCGGCTTGGCGCGCATCACATAGCTCTGCGAGGGCGTGACGAGCTTGTAGGTCGGGTTCGACTGGCCGCCCTTGAACATCTCGACCGTCAGCGGGCCCTTGAAACCGTCGAGGTTCTTCTCGAGCCAGGCCGCGAGCGCATCGACATCGAAAGCGTGCTGTTGCGAGACGGCACGGGTGCCGATGAAGTTGGAGAAGTCCTGGCTCATGTCTGCTTTTTGGTTTGTCAGTGCTCTGCTTCGGAGACCCGCATCAAGGCTGCTCGGTCCAGAACCACAAGGCCGCCCGGCTCGATCCGGATGGTGCCCTCGCGCTCCATGGTCTTCAGTTCCTGGTTGACCCGCTGGCGCGACGCGCCCAGCAACTGCGCCAGTTCTTCCTGCGCCAGTTGCAGGCCGATACGCATCTGGCTGCCGTCTTCCAGGTTCGGCACGCCGTAGCTGCGCACGAGGTGAATCAGCTGCTTGGCCAGCCGTGCCCGCAGGGGCAGGGTGTTGAGGTCTTCCACCAGCCCGAACAGCGTGCGGATGCGGCGCGCCTGCAGCCGCATCAGCGCTTCGTACAGTTCCACGTGCGAGGCAAGGATCTTCTGGAAGTCGGCCCGCGCCACGCACAGGATGGTGCTGTCGCCATGCGAGTAGGTGTCGTGCGTGCGCCGGTCCCCGTCGAACATCGCCACGTCGCCGAACCAGATGCCCGGCTCCACGTAGGTCAGCGTTACCTGCTTGCCCGAGACGGCCGTCGAACTCACGCGCACCGCGCCCTTGGCGCAGGCAATCCAGTGGTCGGGCGGGTCGCCGCGGGCAGCGATCAGGTCGCCGTCCTTGTAGCGTTTGACAAAGGCGCATCGGAGGATGTCGTGCCGTAGCGATGGAGAAAGAGAAGAAAACCAGCGACCACTGTTGATCGCTTCACGTTCTTCGATGGTAAGAATGGGGTCGTCCATTGGTCTGTCCTCTCGGCGACTGAAAAGCTGGGGGGTGTCACGGGAGCGACGCCGTTTGGCGTTACTCGTATTGCGGCGGCTTCTTCTCGAGGAACGCGGCGATGCCGATGCCCGCGTTCGCATGGTGCAGGTTGCGCACGAAGTGGTCGCGCTCCTGCGAGAGCTGCGAAGCCAGCGTGGCGCCCCGTGCCTCGCTGAGCAGTTCCTTGATGCTGGCCAGCGAATTCGGCGCGCGCGCGTTGAGCTTGGCGGCCAGCGCCAGCGCACCCGCGAGCGCCTGGCCGTTTTCGGTGAGTTCGTTGACGAGGCCCAGCGCATGCAGGCGCGGCGCGCCGATGCGCTCGCCGTTCATCAGCCATTCGCTTGCCAACTGGCGAGGCAGCTGCTGCCCCAGGTGCCAGCTCAGGCCGCCGTCGGGCGACAGCGCCACGTTGCTGTATGAGGCCGCGAACACGGCGTCGCGCGCCGCAACCACGAAGTCGCAGGCCAGCGCGAGCGAGAAGCCGGCGCCCGCGGCAGCACCTTCGACCGCCGCGATGATCGGCTTGGGAAAGGTGCGGATCGAATCGATCCAGTTGTGCAGGCCCTCGATGCTTTCGGCCTGTACGGAGCGGTCGAGTTGCCGGTTGGCCAGAAGCCGCTGCAGCGAGCCGCCGGCGCAGAACCATGAGCCTTCGCCCACGATGACGACGCTGCGGATCTCGGCGCTGTTCTCGGCGCCGTTGAGCGCCTCGATACCGGCGGCGTAGATCTCGGGGCCCAGTGCGTTGCGCTGGGTGGGGTTGGCGATCGTCAGCACCATGGTGCTGCCTTCGCTCGTGCTTTTGAGTTCGGCGGTCATGGCTTGTTTTTATTCTTCTTCGTGCAGCAGGCTCAGGCCCAGCGCGCCGCGGCGGCGCAGCCACGGGCTCGGGCGATAGCGCGGGTCGCCGTAGACCGTCTGCAGGTTGAACAGCACTTCGAGCATGTTGGTCGGGCCGTAGAGGTTGCCCATGGCGAGCGGCCCGCGCGGATAGCCGAGACCCAGCTGCACCGCGGTTTCGAGGTCGGCCGGCGTGCACACGCGCTGCTGGCACATGTCGGTGGCGATGTTGACGATGGTGCCGATCACGCGCTGCGTGACGAAGCCGCCGCTGTCGCGGATCACGCTCACGGCCTTGCCGTCGCGCGCGAAGAGGGCGTGCGCGGCGTCGCGGATGTCGCGGCGGGTGGCGGGGTTGGTGGCGAGCACGCGGCGCTTGGTGGCGGCGTCATCGATCAGCATGTCGATGCCGATGGTGCGCGTGGCGTCCAGGCGTTCGACTGCGGCGACCGTGGTCACATCGAAGCCCAGCGGTGCGACCAGGATCAGCGAATGCGGCGCGGCGGTGGCGCCGCTGTCGATCTGCGCGCCCAGCGTGTTCACCAGGCGCAGCAACTCGGCGCGGCGTGCTGCGCGCGGCGACACCCAGACCGAAGGCGTGCCCTCGACCACCGGCGGCGGCGGCTCGGGCGTCTGCTGCATCACGCCGTCGTTGTAGCGGTAGAAGCCCTCGTTGGTCTTGCGGCCCAGGGCGCCGGCGGCCAGGCGCTGCGCGGTGATCACGCTCGGGCGGAAGCGCGGCTCCTCGAAGTACTGGTGGTAGATCGATTCCATCACCGGGTGCGACACGTCGAGCGCCGTCAGGTCCAGCAACTCGAACGGGCCGAGGCGAAAGCCGGCCTGGTCCTTGAGGATGCGGTCGACGGTCACGAAGTCGGTCACGCCTTCGCCGACGATGCGCAGCGCCTCGGTGCCGTAGCCGCGGCCCGCGTGGTTGACGATGAAGCCGGGCGTGTCCTGCGCCTGCACGGCGCTGTGGCCCATCTGCACCGCATAGTCGGCCAGTTGCTTGCAGACCTCGGGCGCGGTCTTGAAGCCCGCGACCACCTCGACCACCTTCATCAGCGGCACGGGGTTGAAGAAGTGGAAGCCCGCGATGCGCTCGGGCCGCTTGAGGCCGGCCGCGATGGCGGTCACCGAGAGCGAAGAAGTGTTGGTGACCAGCGTCGCGGTCTCGGCCACCACGCCTTCGAGTTCGCGGAACAGCTTGCGCTTGATTTCCAGGTCTTCGACCACGGCTTCGATTACCAGGTCGCAGCCTGCCAGTGCCTGGATGGAATCGACGGCCTTGACGCGCGCGATCTGGGCATCGCGCGTGGCGGCGTCGATCTTGTTCTTCTCGTGCAGCTTGTTCCATTGGGCGACGAGGGCTTCGCGGCCGCGTTCTGCGGCACCCGCGAAGCTGTCGAGCAGCAGCACTTCGCTGCCCGCCTGGGCGGCGATCTGCGCGATGCCGCGACCCATGGCGCCGGCGCCGATGACGCCGATTCGGGAGTAGTTCACTGTCATTTGCTGGAGATTTTCACTGGTTGGGTGGTTCCGGGCCTGCCGTGCAGGCGCCAATGCAGGTGTCGACGCAGGTGCCGAGCAGATGCTGCTGTCGAAGGCTTCGATTTTGCAGTCCCGCGCGGACGGGGCGTGACGGGTTTTACGCGGAGGCGTTTTCAGGCCGCGCGGCGCGGCTGCGGTCGATAGCCACGCTCAGCGAAATGGCGATCAGCACCAAGCCCAGGCCGGCCCAGCTCATCCAGGCGCCCGCATCGTTGGCGAGCAGCCAGCCGCCAAGCGCGGCGCCCACGGCCTGGCCGGTGTAGATGCCGGAGCTGTTGAGCGCTACCGAGCCCGGCGCGAGCGCGGGCGCCAGGCCCACCAGACGGGCCTGCTGGGCCGAATTGGTGGCGAAGCAACCCAGGCCCCAGGGAACGAGCACAACGGCCAGCCAGGCGAGCGTGGAGGCCAGTGGCCACACCAGAAGGCTCGAGGCGATCAGCACGGTCGTGATCAGCACCATGCGGCCGGCACCCACGCGGTCGATGTACCGGCTGACCACCATGTTGCCGATCAGCCCGCAAACGCCGAACAGCGCCCACATCACGCTCAGCGTGGTGGCGTCGGCGCCGAAGCTCTGCTTGAGGATCGGCCCGAAATAGCTGAACAGCACGAACTGGCCGGCGCCCTGCAGCGCCGTGACCGACACGATGCCCATCAGCACAGGGCTGCGCAGCACACGCAACCATGCTTCGGCGGTCAGTGCGGCAGGGCGGATGCCGCTCGGCAAGGTGAGCCAGATAGATGTCGCGCTCGCGACACTGAGCGCCGCGATTGCCATGAATGCCATGCGCCAGCCCAGATGCCCACCGATCAGCGCGCCGATGGGCAAGCCCAGCACCGATGCCATCGACCAGCCGAGGAAGACGAAGGTGACGGCGCGCCCGCGATGCTCGGGCGGCACCAGCATGCCGGCGCAGGCCGCAGCCTGGGGCGTGAAGATGGCCGGCGCGATCACTGTGAGCATGCGCACCGGCAGCAATGCACCGAAGCTCGGCATCAGCGCGCAGAGGACGTGACCGGCGGCGTACCAGAGCAGGGTGATGGCCAGCAGCTGCCGACGGTCCCAGCCCGCGACCGCGGCGGCCAGCAACGGAGCGCCGATGCACATTACCGCCGCGGCAGCCGTGATCAGTTGCCCTGCGGTGGCGACCGTGACCGAGAGCGATGCGCTGATTTCATTGAGCGTGCCGGGCACCACCATCACGCCCGTGCCGATCACGAAATTGCCAACGAGCAGCGCCCAGAGCGCACCCTGTGGCGCCGGCCGGCTCACCGGCGGACCTGCAGCGCGCCGGGATTCACGATGTTCGTGGGGTTGCCGTTGATGTAGCTCACGACGTTGTCGAAGGCCTGCCCGAAATAGCTCTCGTAGCTTTCCTGCTCGACGTAGCCGATGTGCGGCGTGCAGATGCAGTTCTCGAGGCGCAGCAGCGCGTGGCCTTGCAACGGCGGTTCGCTTTCGAACACGTCGATGGCGGCCAGCCCGGGGCGGCCGCGGTTGAGTGCGGCGAGCAGGGCGTCGGCTTCGACCAGTTCGGCGCGCGAGGTGTTGACGAACAACGCCGTCGGCTTCATGCGCGAGAGGTCTTCCAGCGTGATGAGGCCGTTGGTTTCTTCGTTGAGCCGCAGATGCACCGACAGCACGTCTGCAGCGGCGAAGAACTCGTGGCGGTTCTGCGCGACCTGGAAGCCGTCGGAGCGGGCCTTGGCGCAGCTGGCTTCACGGCCCCAGATCACAACCTGCATTCCGAAGGCCTGCCCATAGCGCGCGACCAGCTGGCCGATGCGGCCATAGCCCCAGATGCACAGCGTCTTGCCCTTGAGCACCGAGCCGAGCCCGAAGTTGGGCGGCATCGAGGCCGACTTGAGGCCTGACTGTTGCCAAGCACCGTGCTTGAGGTTGCTGATGTACTGGGGCAGCCGGCGCATGGCAGCCATGATGAGCGCCCAAGTGAGCTCCGCAGGCGCTTGCGGAGAGCCCGAGCCTTCCGCCACCGCCACGCCACGCTCGGTGCAGGCTGCGACGTCGATATGCCCGGCGACGCGCCCGGTCTGCGAGATGAGCTTGAGCTTGGGTAGCTTCTCGATCAGCTGGCGCGAGATATGGGTGCGCTCGCGGATCAGCACGATCACGTCGGCATCCTTGAGGCGGACCGATAGTTGCCCGATGCCTTTCACCGTGTTGGTGTAGACCTTGGCCGCGTACGCGTCCAGCTTGGCGGCGCAGCGCAATTTGCGCACGGCGTCCTGGTAATCGTCGAGGATCACAATGTTCATGGCGTGCCATTGTGCCTCGCAGCATTGGAATGTCGTGCCCGTGAACGTTTGGATACCCGCCCCCACAGCCGCTCGCAGGGGTGTTCGGGCTCAATGCAGGCGTGTCGAGCGCGGTGCCGTGGCCATGGTTTCGGCGGTTTCGAGTGCTGCTAGCCGGTCGAGTTCGGCGCAGACGTCGGCCATGCGGCCAGAGATCACGACGCGGTTGCTGTGCTGCTGGCCCTTGCCGTCGACCACGCGGACCACGCGCAATGGGCGCGCCGGTGCTGTGGGCGTTGCAGTGCCGCTGGAGCGGGCAGTGCAGGCGGGGCGTACTGCCACATAGCGCAATCCGGCCGAGGTTTCAGCTGCGTCGAGGTGATCCCTGCGGTGAGGGCGGCGTGCCGGCATCAGGCGGCTGGCCAGCGATTGCAGCGGCATCCAGAAATCAGCGATGGCGAGGAGGGCGATTCCCATGTGAACTCCAAAAAAGTATGAGGTTGAACACAGGCAGGATTTCTTGAATCGGCCGCGACAGGGTGATGGCGACTCTTCGCCATACGCCCGCCACCTGTTGCTGCCGGATGGGGTGCTGCGGAAAGCAGGCCGTGAGGCCTACATCAGCATGGTGTTGCGGATGAGCCCCACTGCGAGGCCTTCGATTTCGAACGGCTCGCCGGGCTGGACGATGATGGTCGGGTAGTCGGGGTTCTCGGCGTGCAGCTCGATGACCTGCTTGTTGCGCTTCAGGCGCTTGACGGTCACTTCGTCACCCAGGCGCGCGACCACGATCTGGCCGTTGCGCGCTTCCTTGGTGGCTTGCACCGCGAGAAGGTCGCCATCCATGATGCCGGCGTCGCGCATCGACATGCCGCGCACCTTGAGCAGGTAGTCGGGCTGGCGCTGGAACAACGTGTTCTCGACGTAGTAGGTCTGGTCGACGTGCTCTTGCGCGAGGATGGGGGAGCCGGCTGCGACGCGACCGATGAGCGGCAACGCCAGCTGGGCCATGCCGGGCAGCGAGAGCGAGAACTGGCCGCCCTCGCGGTGGCGCGTTTCATTGAGAGAGCGCAGGGCGTCGCCCTTGAGGCGGATGCCCCGGGAAGTGCCGCTGACCAGCTCGATGACGCCCTTGCGGGCTAGTGCCTGCAGGTGCTCTTCGGCGGCATTGGCCGACTTGAACCCGAGCTCATTGGCGATTTCGGCGCGCGTGGGTGGCGCACCAGTGCGTGCGATGGCGCTCTGGATGAGGTCCAGGATCTGCTGCTGGCGGGCTGTAAGCTTCACGGCGAACTGCATATGTGGTTCCTTGCGGCACTGGCTAGATATCCAGTACCTGTATTTTTAACCAGTTTTTAAAAGTTGACAAGCCATGGTCAATTCCTCTTCGCCTGAAGTGCGCCGTCGTGTGGTGGTTTTGGGAACGGGCGGCACCATTGCCGGCAGGGCAGCCAGCAGCGGCGACAACATCGGCTACACCGCCGGGCAGGTGGGCGTGGCCGATCTGTTGGGCGGGATCGAGGCGCCCGAGGGTGTATCGCTGGAAGCAGAGCAGGTGGCGCAGGTCGACAGCAAGGACATGTCGTTCGACATCTGGCAGCAGTTGGCCCGACGCTGTGCACACTGGTTGGCGCAGGCCGACGTGGCGGGCGTGGTGATCACGCATGGCACCGACACGCTCGAAGAGACGGCGTTCTTCCTGCACTCTGTGCTGGCGCCGTCCAAGCCCGTGGTGCTCACCTGTGCGATGCGCCCGGCCACCGCGCTGGCGCCCGACGGACCGCAGAACGTGCGCGACGCCATCAGCGTTGCCGCGACGGAAGGCGCACGGGGCGTGACCGTGGTGTGCGCCGGCGCAATCCACAGCGGCATCGATATCCAGAAAGTGCACACCTACCGACTCGATGCTTTTGCTTCAGGTGATGCGGGGCTGGTCGGCTACGTCGAGGAAGGAGAGGTACGCCGTGTCCGGGAGTGGCCCGAGGGATCGGCGTCGCAGGCGTCGAAGCTCTTCGAGGCGACCACCGTGCAGTGGCCCCGCGTCGAGATCGTCATGAGCCATGCCGGCGCCAGCGGCGCTGTGATCGACGCGTTGCTGCAGTCCGGAGGAGCCGATCCCGTGCGTGGACTGGTGCTTGCTGCCACCGGCAACGGCACCTTGCACCATGCGTTGGAGGCCTCAGCGCTCAAGGCGCAGGACGCGGGCGTTGCGGTGGTTCGAGCCACGCGCTGCGCGAACGGACGGATACTGTCGAAGACCGGCGATCAGCTCCGCGATGCGGGTGCGCTGACGCCCGTGAAGGCGCGCATCGCGCTGATGCTGGAACTGCTGGGGTGAAAACAAAACCGCCCCGTTGAAGGGGCGGTTTCGGAAATCAGATCAGGATCAGCTGCTCAGTGCAGCCAGCGCACGCTGCGTGATCTCGTCAACCGTGCCCACGCCCTTGATGGCACGGTACTTCGGCGCGGCGGCCGGGTCGGTCTTGGCCCAGGCGGAGTAGTAGTCGACCAGCGGGCGTGTCTGCTGGCTGTACACGTCGAGCCGCTTGCGCACGGTTTCTTCCTTGTCGTCTTCGCGCTGGATCAGGTCTTCACCGGTCACGTCGTCCTTGCCTTCCACCTTGGGCGGATTGAACTTGACGTGGTAGGTGCGGCCCGATGCCGGGTGCGAGCGGCGGCCGCTCATGCGTTCGATGATGTCGCCGAAGGGCACGTCGATTTCGAGCACGTAGTCGAGCTTGACGCCAGCCGCCTTCATGGCGTCGGCCTGGGGGATGGTGCGCGGGAAACCGTCGAACAGGAAGCCGGCTGCGCAATCGGGCTGCGCAATGCGTTCCTTGACGAGATTGATGATCAGGTCGTCACTGACGAGAGCGCCTGCGTCCATGACGGCCTTGGCCTGTAGCCCGAGCGGCGTGCCGGCCTTGACGGCGGCGCGCAGCATGTCGCCGGTCGAAATCTGGGGAATGCTGTATTTCTGGCAAATGAAGGCCGCTTGCGTGCCTTTGCCCGCCCCGGGCGCGCCCAGCAAAATTAGTCTCATGGTGTCCTCGGACGGTTCTTAGATTTTGTGTCGCGCCGAGCGTCGGCCCGAGGGCTGGGCAAGGCGGAGTTGCGTCGAGGATAGCACGCGTGCCCTCGAAGAATTCCAGCCGCCCGCGCAGGCATGAGGGCGCCTCAGGCGGGGGGCGCGGCGGCGAAGACGGCGCGTACGCGCGCCAGGTCTTCGGGCGTGTCGATGCCCGGCCCGGGCGCGACATGGCTCACGTGCACCGCGATGCGATGGCCGTGCCACAGCGCGCGCAGCTGTTCGAGTGCCTCGGTCGCCTCGACGGGAGCCGGTGGCAGCGACGGAAACTGCCGCACGAAGCCCGCGCGATAGCCGTAGATGCCGATGTGGCGCAGTGGGGCAGGGGTGGGCAGTACCGCAGGCGCCGAGCCGTTGGCGGAGCCGTCGCGCCACCACGGGATTGGTGCGCGGCTGAAGTACATGGCGTTGCCCTGTGCATCGAGCACGGTCTTCACCACGTTGGGGTTCATGAAGTCGCCGACAGAGTCGATCTCGTGGGCGGCCGTGCTCATCGCGGCTTCCGCATGGGTGGCCAGCGTGGATGCCACGGCGTCGATCAGCGCGGGGTCGATCAGCGGCTCGTCGCCTTGAACGTTGACGACGATGTCGTCGCCGTCAAGGCCCAGCAGTTCGCAGGCCTCGGCCAGCCGGTCGGTGCCGCTGGGATGATCTTGACGAGTGAGGATGGCCTCGACACCGTGCGCCTGGCATGCCGCAATGATGGATGGATCGTCGCCGGCGACCACCACGCGCGCCGCGCCGGATTCGCTGGCGCGCTGCGCCACGCGCACCACCATGGGCACGCCGGCGATGTCGGCCAGGGGTTTGTTGGGAAGCCGTGTCGACGCCAGGCGCGCCGGCACCAGAACGGTGAAGCTCACAGCCCGAGCTCTTCGTCGGAGAGCGTGCGTGCTTCGTTTTCGAGCAGCACCGGAATGCCGTCGCGCACCGGATAGGCAAGGCGCGCGCTGCGCGAGCAGAGCTCCTGCTTCTCGGGGTTCCAGGTCAGCGGCCCCTTGGTGACGGGGCAGACGAGCAGTTCAAGCAGCTTGATATCCATCGAGCGATGATAGCTTTGCGTCGAGCGCGGCGAAGAAATCCGCGGAGGGCGCGAACTCCAGCGGCACGGCCAGCGCATCGGGCGCCTTGCGCCACAGTTTGATGGCGTCTTTTTCGGTGCAGATGAGGGTATGCGCAGTGCCAGCAGGGCGCTGCCAATCCTCGAAATCGAAGTGATCGGGCAATGCAATGGTGTCGGCGAGCGTCAGGCCGCGCGCGCGCAGCATGTCGAAGAAGGCCTCGGGCCGTGCGATCGCCGCCAGCGCGGTCACGGGCTGGCCCGCAAGGGCAGCCAATGGCACACGCTTCCCGTCACTGCCCAACGCATCGTGCGCGAGAGCCCGGGTGGCCGTATAGCCCCCGGCAAAGGCCGGCTGTGCCCCGCTGTGCAGCACCAGATCGCATCGGCGTGGCCAGGCTTCGCGCAACGGCCCCGCGGGCAGTCGCCAGCCGTTGCCGATACCCCGGTCGTCGAACACGCAGATCTCGATGTCGCGCGCGAGCGCCAGGTGCTGCAGTCCATCGTCGCTGACGATGACCTGCGTGGCCGGATGCCGCTCGAGCAGCGCCCGCGCAGCATCGATGCGCTGGCGTGCCACGAACACCGGCGCCCTTGTTGCATGGTGAATCAGCGCAGGCTCGTCGCCGACATCCTGCGGATCGCTGTCGCCGAGCACTTCGCGGCAGTCATCGGTGCGGCGGCCGTAGCCGCGCGACACCACGCCGAGCCGAAATCCTCGCTCTCGCAGATGTCGCACAACGGCCATCACGACCGGAGTCTTGCCGGCCCCGCCCGCAATCACATTGCCGACCACGATCACCGGGACGCGCACACGCTCAGTCCGCAGCCACCCCACGCGATAGAGCCAGCCACGCACAGCGAAAAGCGCAGCGTAGATGAGCGACAGCGGCCACAGCAGGCAAGCCAGAGGGCCGCGACGCAACCAGGCGTTCTGCAGCCGCGAAGCCGACGGCGAACCCGTGTTGCCGCTGCTGCTGTCGGAAGGCACTCAGTGCCCGGCTTGCGCCGTCGACTGTGCGGCGAAGGTGATCTGCATCAGGCCGGCGCGGCGCGCGGCCTCCATCACCGTCACCACGGCCTGGTGCGGGCTGGTCGCGTCGGCGCTGATGATCACCACGCTGTCCTTGCCGCCCGTGGCCGCGGCGGCGAGGGCGGCCGTCACGGTCTCAACGCTGCGGTCGGCCACCGGGGTCTTGTTGATCGAGTAGCGGCCGTCGGCCGATACCGCCACGATCACTTCCTTCGGGTAGTCGCGCTGCGCATCGACATCCGCCGTGGGCAGCCGCAGCTGCATTTCGGTGAACTTGCTGTAGGTGGTCGACAGCATCAGGAAGATCAGGATCACCAGCAGCACGTCGATGAACGGGATCAGGTTGATCTCCGGCTCGTCGCGCGCGCCGTGGCGGAACTGCATGCGGGCGCGGGTCATGACAAGCCTCCGCCGGGCCGCCCCAAGGAGGCGGCGGCCCCCTCGGGGGGCAGCGCAGCACACGCAGTGGCAAGCGTGGGGGTCGTCATTTGCGCAGGGCGTTCAGGTGGCGGGCGAAACGCTCGCCCGAGAGTTCGAGATTCAGCAGGTACTCGTCGACCCGGCTGCGGAAGTAGCGCCAGAAGATCAGCGTCGGAATGGCGACGATCAGGCCGAAGGCGGTGTTGTAGAGCGCGATCGAGATGCCGTGCGCCAGTTGCGCCGGATTGCCCGAGCCCACTGCGCCGCTGCCCGGCGACTGCGAGCCGAAGATCTCGATCATGCCGATGACCGTGCCCAGCAGCCCCAGCAGCGGGGCGGCCGAGGCGATGGTGGCCAGGGCAGGCAGGTAGCGCTCGAGCTTGTGCGCCACGGTGCGGCCGGAGGCTTCCATGGCGGCGCGCAGGTCGTCTTCAGTGCAGCGCGGATTGGCATTCAGTGCGCGCAGGCCCGCGGCCAGCACCTGGCCGAGCATCGAGTTGCGTTCAAGTTTGGTCACGATGTCCGGGCCGGGAATGGCGCCGTGCGACACGGTGATGGTTTCGTCGAGCAGCTTCGGCGGCAGTACCCTCACGGTCTTGAGACTCGTGAAACGTTCTATAACCAGCGCGAGCGCAATGACTGAACAAGCGAGCAAGGGCCAGATTGGCCAACCCGCGGCAACTATGATGGAAAACAAGAAAATCCTCCGGCCCGTAGACTGCAAATGCGCGGCGATTATCCACTGAGCCCACCATCAGCACGCGCCTTGTTTTTGTGTCGGCAAGGACGCACAGATTCTGTGGATAACTTTGTGATTAACCTGCTGCGCAACTCATCCGGACCCGCATGGGGCGGCCTTTCCGCTAGATCGACTGAATTTTGAGCAGCACTTTTTTCAATGAAATCAATGGCTTGCACGAGAAACCGTGCGCCTGCCCCGCACCGGGGCCTGGAGACAGGGGGCGTGCGGCGCGTTGTGGAAGAGTGGCATTTGGCCGAGCGTGCATTTTGTGAACTTGCGTGAATCGAATTCCGCGCCCGGGCCACGCGTCTGGGCAGTCGGCGCGTTGTGCCACGCGGTGGCCGACGCGCTCGATGCGCGCTTCAATCCGGTGACCGTGCGCGGCGAGATCTCCGGTTTTTCGCGCGCGTCAAGTGGACATTGTTACTTCGCGCTCAAGGACGAGTCGGGCCAGCTGCGCTGCGCGATGTTCCGGCGGGCAGCCGGTTTGCTCGACTTTTCGCCCCGCGATGGCGATCAGGTCGAGGTGCGCGGGCGTCTTGCGGTGTACGAGCCACGCGGCGATCTTCAACTGGTTGTAGAGAGTCTGCGGCGAGCCGGGCAGGGCGCCTTGTTCGAGCAGTTCATGCAACGCAAGGCACGCCTGGAAGCCGAAGGACTCTTCGATCCGGCGCGCAAGCGAGCGCTACCGGCCATGCCGCGCGCGGTCGGTGTCGTCACGTCGCTGGGCGCGGCCGCCTTGCACGACGTGGTGACGGCGCTGCGAAGGCGCGTTCCACACATTCCGGTCGTGCTTGCACCAGCGGCAGTCCAAGGAGCCAATGCGCCGGCCGAACTGGTGCGGGCACTGCAATCGCTCTATGACCTCGCCCCTGCGGTCGACGTGATCTTGCTGGTGCGTGGCGGTGGCTCCATCGAAGACCTCTGGGCCTTCAACGACGAGACCCTGGCACGCACCATCGTGCAAAGTCCGGTGCCGTTGGTCAGTGGCGTGGGGCACGAAACCGACTTCACGATCGCCGATTTCTGCGCCGATCTGCGCGCGCCCACGCCAACCGCCGCGGCGGAATTGGTGAGTGCGCCGCGCGACATGTGGCTCGGTGCGCTCGATCTGCTCGACGAGCGTCTCGGCGATGCGCTGGGCGGGCGCCTCGACGCCCTCGGACAGCGCGTCGACCAGGCGGCGGGGCGTCTCGGCCGACCCTCGAACCTGGTGACGCGCCAGCAACTGCGCCTGGCGCACCATGTGCAGCGCCTTCGATATGCGGTGCTGTCGAGACGGGAGCGCCTGTCGCAGGCGCCCCGGTCAATCGCCGCCGACTTTCCCTTGAAGCTGGGGCGTGCGCTGGTGCAGCGTCGCGAGCGCCTGGAACGCGTGGCCTTGCGCATGCGGCTGCTCGATCCGGCACTGGTCTTGCAGCGCGGCTATGCGTGGCTGACCGATACAGACGGTCATGCGATCGTCAGCGCAACGCAACTGGCGGCGGGCGACGCCATCAAGGCGCGGCTCGCCGATGGCGAAGTCGACCTGACCGTCACGCCGGGCGACGCGACGGGAACGCGTCCGACGCTGCCTCAATAATTACTTCCTAGAATCCCTGATTCCCACAACCAACCCACGAGAAAAAACCATGGAACATGTGCTCCCACCCCTGCCGTACGCCCTCGACGCACTGGCACCCGAGTATTCGAAGGAAACCCTCGAATACCACTACGGCAAGCACCACAACGCCTACGTGGTGAACCTCAACAACCTGCAAAAGGGCACCGAGTTCGAGTCGCTGACGCTCGAAGAGATCATCAAGAAGTCCAGCGGCGGCATCTACAACAACGCCGCGCAAATCTGGAACCACACCTTCTTCTGGAACTGCATGAAGCCCCAAGGCGGCGGCGCTCCCACCGGCGCGCTGGCCAAGGCCATCGATGCCAAGTGGGGCAGCTACGACGCCTTCAAGGAAGCCTTCGTGAAGTCGGCCGTGGGCAACTTCGGTTCGGGCTGGACGTGGCTTGTGAAGAAGGCCGACGGTTCGGTGGACATCGTGAACACCGGCGCCGCGGGCACGCCGCTGACCACTGCAGACACCGCGCTGCTGACCGTGGACGTCTGGGAACACGCCTACTACATCGACTACCGCAACCTGCGCCCGAAGTTCGTCGAGACCTTCCTGGCCAAGCTGGTGAACTGGGACTTCGTCGCCAAGAATTTCGGCTGAGCCCGGGTTTCCCCAACAAAAAAGCCGACCCTTGGGTCGGCTTTTTTTCGGGCTTCAGGCAGCAGGAGCTCAGCGCTTGGTGACTGCGAACAGTTCGCCGCCGAGCTTTGCGCCCTTCTTGATGTTCTTCTTGGCGAACCAGCCCTGGTTCATTTCGAGCACGTAGCGCACCGGCTCCAGGGAGCAGTGCGAGTTCTCGGTCATGGGTTGCATGTCGACCAGATTCACGATGCGGCCATCGTCGGCCACGAAAGCGGCAGTCAGCGGAAGGATCGTGTTGCGCATCCAGAAGCACTGAGTGGCGGGCTGCTCGAACACGAAGATCATGCCTTCAGCCTGCGGCATTTCCTTGCGGAACATCAGGCCGATTTCGCGTTGCAGGGGTGTTTGCGCAATCTGCGCATCGATCTTGTACAGGCCGACCGACAACTGCGTGCGCGGCAGGTCGGTCTGGGGTTGCTGCTGGGCGTGCGCAGGCATCATGAAGGACGCGGACGCGAGGAGCAGGGCGGCTAGACGCTGGAACATCGGGCAACTCTTTCAGGGCGGGGTCAGGGCCCGGCCTAAATCAAAAAAACGCCAATAAAAATGCCCGCTGATGCGGGCATTGCCGGTGAGCGTGAAAGCTTACACCTTCTTGGCAGCGGCCGTGTGGGCCTTCGCCACGTGGCTGACCTTGTGCTTCTTGGCAGCAGCGTGCTTCTTGGCAGGCGCGTGCTTGGCGGCCTTGGGAGCGGCTGCGGGAGCAGCGGTGGTGGGTTCGGCTTGTTGAGCGAAAGCACCGGCAGCGAAGAGACCAGCGACCAGGGCTGCGAGCAGCTTGTTCATGAACATATCCTTTGAAATTCGTTGATTTGGATTGCCCTCCCTGCGGAAGGTAGACATTCAACGGAGGCCGATTCCTGCGGTTGACAGCAGAACGCTTGCGGCAGGCGAAAAAAAAGCGCTCCGAAGAGCGCTCTTTTCTGGGGCTGGGCCGACTTACTTGGCGCCTGCCATGTCAGGCGTACCGCCTTGGGTCGACTTGCGCTTCACGCTGCCGTCCTTGTTGCGACGACGCTGGTCGCGGGTGCTTGCGCGCTTCTCGCCAGAGGCAGCAGCCTTGTCGGCACCGATGGCGCCGCCTTCGGGCGTCTTGGCTTCGTCGCCAGCGGCAGCCTTGACTTGGCCAGCGGGCTTGGCAGCCTTCTTGGCTTCGGCACGTTGCTGCGACTTGCTGTTGGTGGCGTTACCTTGCTCAGGCGTCGTACCGGCCGGGTTTTGGGCGTAGGCGCCAGCGGCGAACAGGCCAGCGATCATGACTGCGAGAATTTTGCTCATTGATGATTCCTCTATCGAGAATTGGTTGGAAACGCCTCCCGGCGAGCAGAAGGTCAGCCACTAACGAGCCCATTGGCTCGCCGGTTGACAAACGCTTGCTGATGGGTTGCGTCTAAAATGTACAGCGATTTGTTCGCGGGCTGTACAGCGAATCCACCCCGTGTCTGAATTCGCTGACAGTCGTCAAAATTACGTCAATCCCGGAGCCATCCCCCCTCATGACCAGTTATCAGCACATCAAAGTCCCGACCGAAGGTCAGAAGATCACGGTCAACGCCGACAACTCGCTGAATGTGCCTGACCAACCGATCATTCCCTTCATCGAAGGCGACGGGACCGGCCTGGACATCACGCCAGTGATGCTGAAGGTGGTGGACGCAGCGGTGGCCAAGGCCTACGGCGGCAAGAAGAAGATCCATTGGATGGAGGTCTATGCTGGCGAAAAGTCGACCAAGGTCTATGGTCCCGACGTCTGGCTCCCCGAGGAAACCCTGCACGCTGTGCGCGACTACGTTGTCTCCATCAAGGGCCCGCTGACCACGCCCGTCGGCGGCGGCATCCGCTCGCTGAACGTCGCGCTGCGCCAGGAACTCGACCTTTATGTCTGCCTGCGCCCCATCCAGTATTTCGAAGGCGTGCCGAGCCCGGTGCGCGAGCCGCACAAGACCAACATGGTGATCTTCCGCGAGAACTCGGAAGACATCTACGCGGGCATCGAGTTCGAAGCCGAGAGCGACAAGGCCAAGAAGCTCATCAAGTTCCTGCAGGACGAGATGGGTGTCAAGAAGATCCGTTTCCCCAATACCTCGGGCATCGGCGTCAAGCCCGTGTCGAGGGAAGGCACCGAGCGCCTCGTGCGCAAGGCATTCCAGTACGCCATCGACAACGACAAGCCCAGCGTCACCTTGGTGCACAAGGGCAACATCATGAAGTTCACCGAAGGTGGCTTCCGTGACTGGGGTTACGGCCTCGCAGCCAAGGAGTTCGGCGCTGAACTGATCGACGGTGGCCCGTGGATGAAGTTCAAGAACCCGAAGACGGGCAAGGAAATCACCGTCAAGGACAGCATCGCCGATGCATTCCTCCAGCAGATCCTGCTGCGTCCCGCCGAATACAGCGTGATCGCCACGCTCAACCTCAACGGCGACTACGTGTCGGACGCGCTGGCCGCGCAGGTCGGTGGCATCGGCATCGCCCCGGGCGCGAACCTGAGCGACACCGTCGCCATGTTCGAAGCCACCCACGGCACGGCACCCAAGTACGCCGGCAAAGACTACGTGAACCCAGGCTCCGAAATCCTCTCGGCTGAAATGATGCTGCGCCACATGGGCTGGAAGGAAGCTGCCGACCTGATCATCAGCTCGATGGAAAAATCTATTGCCAGCAAGAAGGTCACCTACGACTTCGCCCGCTTGATGGACGGCGCCACGCAGGTGAGCTGCTCGGGCTTCGGTCAGGTGATGATCGACCACATGTAATTGCCGCGTGCTTCGACGTCTTGCGACGTCGTTGCAATGCAATGGGCCCTTGAACTTCCAGAAGGAATTCAAGGGCTTTTTATTGGCTCTTCGATCGGGCCGCGGCCATCCCTTTTTGCCTAAAACTCTCCGCAGGTGCGCTTCATCAAAAAAGCTGTCGCAACCGCCGCAATGCCCTTGAATTGTCGGATACGCGCCACCAAGTTTTTTTCGCCGGCACGGTGCTTGCACGCTCTATAGAATCTTTTTCATGGCAACGAGAATTCCCAAAACTCCCAGCACTCCGCCGGCCCAGAAGCCGGCCGGGGATGACGGAGATTCGGTCGTCCTGGAGCGCCGGCCGCAGAAAACCGCGCCGCCCCAGATGTACCAGGTGGTCATGCTGAACGACGACTACACCCCTATGGAGTTCGTGATCGTCGTGCTGCAGGAATATTTCAGCAAGGACCGAGAAACCGCGACCCAGATCATGTTGAAGATCCACCTCGATGGCCGCGGCGTCTGTGGGGTCTATTCCCGCGACATGGCGGCCACCAAGGTCAATCAGGTCATGGAAGCGGCGCAGCAGGCTGGGCACCCGCTGCAATGTGTCAGTGAGCCAGTTGCGTGAACCTGTTGAATTGCGCAAGCTCCAACCCATCTGAGAACTTATTTACAGCAAGGCAAAAGGAAATCACATGATTGCCCAGGAACTGGAAGTCAGCTTGCACATGGCCTTTGTCGAGGCCCGGCAGCAGCGCCACGAGTTCATCACCGTGGAGCATCTGCTGCTCGCTTTGCTGGACAACCCGAGCGCCGCGGAAGTTCTGCGCGCCTGCTCGGCGAACGTCGACGACCTTCGAGCGTCGCTCACCAACTTCATCAAGGACAACACGCCTCAGGTGGCGGGTACCGACGATGTAGACACCCAGCCGACCCTGGGTTTCCAGCGCGTCATCCAGCGCGCCATCATGCATGTGCAGTCCACCGGCAACGGCAAGAAGGAAGTCACCGGCGCCAACGTGCTGGTCGCGATCTTCGGCGAGAAGGACTCGCACGCCGTGTACTACCTGCACCAGCAGGGCGTCACCCGCCTCGACGTGGTCAACTTCATTGCCCACGGCATCAAGAAGAGCGATCCGCCGGAAGCCGTCAAGGGCAGCGGCGAAGCGCCTTCGGGCGAAGGCGAAGACGGTGGCGGCGAGCGCAACGAGAAGGCATCGCCGCTCGAGCAGTTCACGCAAAACCTCAACCAGATGGCCAAGGACGGCAAGATCGATCCGCTGATCGGCCGTGAGTACGAGGTCGAGCGCGTCATCCAGATCCTGTGCCGCCGGCGCAAGAACAACCCGCTGCTGGTGGGTGAAGCTGGCGTGGGCAAGACCGCCATCGCTGAAGGCCTCGCATGGCGCATCACGCAGGGCGACGTGCCGGAAATCCTGGCCGAGTCGAACGTGTTCTCGCTCGACATGGGCGCGCTGCTGGCCGGCACCAAGTACCGCGGCGACTTCGAACAGCGCCTGAAGGGCGTTCTCAAGTCGCTCAAGGACAAGCCGAACGCCATCCTGTTCATCGACGAAATCCACACCCTGATCGGTGCGGGCGCAGCCTCGGGCGGCACGCTCGACGCGTCGAACCTGCTCAAGCCGGCGCTCTCGAGCGGACAGCTCAAGTGCATCGGCGCGACCACCTTCACGGAATACCGCGGCATCTTCGAAAAGGATGCGGCCCTGTCGCGTCGCTTCCAGAAGGTCGACGTGGTCGAGCCGTCGGTGCAGGAAACCGTCGACATCCTGAAGGGCCTGAAGTCGCGCTTCGAGGAACACCATGGCGTGAAGTACGCCGTGGCGGCCCTGCAGGCCGCGGCCGAGCTCAGCGCCAAATACATCAATGACCGTCACCTGCCCGACAAGGCCATCGACGTCATCGACGAAGCGGGCGCCGCCCAGCGCATCCTGCCGCCGAGCAAGCGCAAGAAGACCATCAGCAAGACGGAAGTCGAGGAAATCGTGGCGAAGATCGCGCGTATTCCCCCGGCCAACGTCAGCAACGACGACCGCAGCAAGCTGCAGACCATCGAGCGCGACCTCAAGAGCGTGGTGTTCGGCCAGGACAAGGCACTCGAAGTGCTTGCCTCCGCGGTCAAGATGGCTCGCTCGGGCCTGGGCAAGGGCGACAAGCCGATCGGCTCGTTCCTGTTCTCCGGCCCCACGGGTGTCGGCAAGACCGAAGCGGCGAAGCAGCTCGCCTACATCATGGGCATCGAGCTGATCCGCTTCGACATGTCGGAGTACATGGAGCGTCACGCGGTGAGTCGCCTGATCGGCGCGCCTCCGGGCTACGTCGGTTTCGACCAGGGCGGCCTGCTGACCGAAGCCGTCACGAAGAAGCCGCACGCGGTGCTGCTGCTCGACGAAATCGAGAAGGCACACCCGGACATCTTCAACGTGCTGCTGCAGGTCATGGACCATGGCACGCTGACGGACAACAATGGGCGCAAGGCCGACTTCCGCAACGTCATCATCATCATGACGACGAACGCGGGTGCCGAGACCATGAACAAGGCAACCATCGGCTTCACCAACCCGCGCCAGGCGGGCGACGAAATGGGCGACATCAAGCGCCTGTTCTCGCCCGAGTTCCGCAACCGGCTGGATGCCATCGTCAACTTCAAGGCGCTCGATGAAAACATCATCCTGCGCGTGGTCGACAAGTTCCTGCTCCAGCTGGAAACGCAACTCAGCGAGAAGAAGGTGGAAGTCACCTTCAGCGACAAGCTGCGCAAGCACCTGGCGAAGAAGGGCTTCGATCCGTTGATGGGTGCACGACCGATGCAGCGCCTGATCCAGGACACGATCCGTCGTGCGCTGGCCGACGAGCTGCTGTTCGGTCGCCTGACCGACGGCGGCCGCCTCGAAGTCGACCTCGACGACAAGGACGAAGTGCTGCTCGACATCCAGCCGCTTTCGAAGAAGGAAGGCAAGTCGAAGCCCGAAGCTGAAGAAGCTGCGACAGGTTGAAAGAACCGGGCAGTCCGCGGCCGCTGAGGTTGCGGAACCGCCTCCAAAGGCCGGTAGCATCACGCTGCCGGCCTTTTTCTTTGGGCCGCCGAAATCACGAAGCCTCCTCGCCTTGATCCTCCCCGAACTCAGCCACGAATGGAAAACCGGCCTCTCCCTGGCGTGGAGCGGCTACATCGCGGTGTTGTCGATCTGGATCGTGATGCAGAAGCGCGCGCCGGTGTCCACGATGAGCTGGATCCTGTCGCTGGCGCTGCTGCCGTTCGCGGGCTTCGTCATCTACTACTTCCTCGGGCCGCAGCGCCTGCGAAAACAGCGGCTCAAGCGCCTGCGCAGTCGCGCCGGCGCCTCCGCCCAGGCCGACGTGGCGCGGCTGCGCGACGCGGCGCAGAACGCCCCACCGGCGCTGCAGCAGATGGCCAAGCTGGGCACCGCGACCTGCGGGCTGCCAGTGTCGAGCGCCGTCGACGTCGAGCTGCTCTCAGGCGGCGCACGCACTTTCGACGCGATCTTCGAGGCCGTGCGCGCCGCGCAGAACCACATCCACCTCGAGTACTACATCTTCGAGCCTGACAAGATCGGCACCGCCTTGCGCGACCTGCTGATCGAGCGCGCGAAGCAGGGCGTGGCGGTGCGGCTGCTGATCGACGCACTGGGCTCCAAGCGCATCGGCCGCAATTTCATGGCGCCGATGCTCGAGGCGGGCGTGAAGGTCGCGCTGTTCCACGACACCAAGATCGGCCGCCGCCTGCGCCCGGTGACCAACTACCGCACACACCGCAAGATCGTTGTGTGCGATGGTCGCATCGGCTTCACGGGCGGCGTGAACATCACCGACGAGGAAGACAAGCGCACCAACCCCGACGCCTACCACGACGTGCACCTGCGCATCGAGGGCAGCGCGGTGCGCTGGCTGCAGACCACCTTCCTCGAAGACTGGACCTACGCCACCGGCGAAGACCCGCGCGGCATGGACGACACCCTGAACGCCATGCTGCCGCAGCTGGAAGCCGGCGACATTCCCGTGCAGATCGTCACCAGCGGCCCCGACAACGCGATGGAAGCCATCCACCGAATGCACGTCGAGGCCATTCACTCGGCCACGCACCGCGCCTGGCTCACTACGCCGTACTTCGTGCCCGGCGAGCCGGCGCTGATGGCGCTCACCAGTGCCGCGCTGCGTGGCGTCGACGTGCGTCTGCTCGTGCCGCGCCGCAGCGATTCGGCCATCGTGAGCGCCGCGGCGCGCTCGTACTTCGACGAGCTCATCGCCGCCGGCGTGAAGGTCTGGGAGTACAAGGCGCGCATGCTGCATTCCAAGACCTTGGTGGTCGACGACCATTGCGCGATGATCGGCACCGCGAATTTCGACAACCGCAGCTTCCGCCTCAACTTCGAGGTGTGCGCGGTGGTTTATGGTCCGGAACTGACCCGGCCGCTGTCAGCGCAGTTCGAGACCGACCTGCAGAATGCCGGTGCGGTGCGCGGCAACCGGCACCAGAGTTTCTGGCGCCGCCTCGGCGACGCCATTGCGCGCTTGTTTTCACCCTTGCTCTGAATGAACCACACCTTTCTCTGGCACGACTACGAAACCTTCGGCGCAGTGCCGCGTCGCGATCGTCCCTCGCAGTTCGCCGCCATCCGCACCGACGCCGAGCTCAACGAAGTCGGCGAGCCGCTGATGATTTATTGCAAGCCCGCGCTGGACTACCTGCCCAGCCCCGAGGCCTGCCTGATCACCGGCATCACGCCGCAGGTGTGCCTGGAGCGCGGCATCCCCGAGCATGAATTCGCCGCGCACATCGAGCGCGCCTTCTCGCAGCCCGGCACCATCGGCGTCGGCTACAACACCATTCGCTTCGATGACGAGGTCACGCGCTTCCTGTTCTGGCGCAACCTGATCGACCCCTATGCGCGCGAGTGGCAGAACGACTGCGGCCGCTGGGACCTGCTCGACGTGGTGCGCCTCACGTACGCGCTGCGCCCCGACGGCATCGAGTGGCCGAAGAAGGAAGACGGCAAGCCCAGCTTCAAGCTCGAAGACCTGGCGCGCGCCAACGGCCTGCTGCACGAGTCGGCGCACGATGCGCTCTCCGACGTGCGCGCCACCATCGCACTGGCACGCCTGATCCGCGACAAGCAGCCCAAGCTGTTCGACTTCGCATTCGGCCTGCACAAGAAGGAGCGCGTTGCCAGCGAACTCGGCCTGCCCGCGATGCGTGAAACCGCGAAGCCCTTCCTGCACGTCTCGGGCATGTTCCCGGTCGAGCGCGGGTGCCTGGCCGTGATGTGGCCGCTGGCCAGCCATCCGACCAACAAGAACGAGCTGCTCGCCTGGGACCTGGCCCACGACCCGAGCGAGCTGCGCGACATCGACGTCGATACGCTGCGGCTGCGCCTGTTCACCCGCACGGCCGACCTGCCTGAAGGCGTGGTGCGCCTGCCCGTGAAGGGCGTGCACCTGAACAAGTCGCCGATGGTGGTCGGCAACCTGCGCACGCTGGCGCCGGCCATGGCCGAGCGCTGGGGCGTCGACCTCGACACGGCCATGCGGCATGCCGCCATCGCACGCGACCTGCCCGACATGAGCGCCATCTGGTCGCAGGTGTATGCCCGGCCAAAGGAGGCAACGCCCGACGTCGACGAAGACCTCTACGGCGGCTTCGTCGGCAACGCCGACCGCCGACGGCTGAACCAGCTGCGCGGCCTGTCGCCCGAGGAGCTGGCCAAAGACCGCACCGGTTTCGACGACGGACGGCTCGACGAGATCCTGTTCCGCTACCGCGCACGCAACTGGCCCGAGCTGCTCAACGAAGACGAGGCCGAACGCTGGGAAGCCTTGCGCGTGGCAAAGCTCTTCAAGGGCGAGGGCGGGGCGCGCACCATCGAGATGCTGTTCAGCGAGGTCGATGCGCTCTCCGAGAACGCCGACGAGCGTGGCGAGGAAATCCTCGGCGCGCTCTACGAATACGCCGAGGCCATCGCGCCCGAGGCTTGATCCGCGTCGCCCATGAGCCTCTCGATCAACGCCGAACTGTCGAAGGGGCTCGAAAGCTACGGGCTGTTCCTGTCGGAAGGCTCGCTGCTGCCAACGCCATTCCGCTTCGAGACACCGGTGCGCGTGTGGCATGCCGTGCAGATGCACGGCGGGTGCTCCGTGGGCACGTATTCGAGCATCTCGCCCGGTGCGCTGCTCGTGGACGTGCGCATGGGGCGCTATTGCTCGATCGGCGACGGTGTGCAGACCCTGTCGGATCATCCCGCCGGCTGGCTCACGACGCACATGCTGGCCTATGCGCCGAATTTCCCTGAGCCCTACCGGCACCAGTCAGTAGGTCAGTTTCCGTCGCACTCTCCAGTCGTGATCGGCAATGACGTGTGGATTGGCTCGAGGGTGAGCCTCAAGAGCGGCATCACCATCGGCGACGGCGCGGTGATCGGTGCGGGCGCCATCGTGACTCGCGACGTGGCGCCTTTCACCGTCGTTGGCGGCGTGCCGGCCAGGGTGATCCGCCAGCGATTTCCCGATGCGCTCATCGAACGCGTCCAGGCCTGCCCCTGGTGGGACTGGGACTTGCGCACGTTGGCGCTCGATTGGCAGCACCCTGAAAAAGCCCAGTCGACGCTGGAGGCCGGCGTTGCCGAAGGTCGTCTGTCGCGCTGGAATCCCGGCTGGCGCCTGCTCGACCACGGTACGCCGCCCGCCGAGGGCCAGCCTGCGCCGCTGGTCTTTCTGCCGGGTTGATCACGCATGGAGGTATTCGCATGACTACAGGTATTTCGCCCCTTGTCCGCACCGCGCTGGCAGCCGTCGCGATGGCCGCGGCGCTCGCCGGATGCAGCGCCTTGCCATCGGCGCCTGGTGCGGCGAAAGCCTGCGGGAGCAGCTTCGAGACCTTCGAGCGCGACACGCTCTATTTCGGCCGGGCCATTCCCTCGGGCGGCCAGGTGTCGGATGCCGAGTGGACGGGCTTTCTCGACACCACCATGACGCCGGCTTTTCCGCAGGGCCTGACGGTGATCGATGCCGCCGGCCAGTGGCGCGGCGTGTCGGGCGACGTGGTGCGCGAGCGCTCCAAGCTGGTGGTGCTGCTGCATCCGCGCAGCGACAAGGACGACGCCGCCATCGCCAGCATCATCGGCACTTACCGCCAGCGCTTCGCGCAAGAGGCGGTGCTGCAGGAGCGGCAATCCGTCTGCGTCCGCTTCTGAGGCTGCCGCGCTCAGGAGGGTTGTCCGTCGATGGCCGGCAGCCCACTCAGGTCTTCCGACCACGCCAGCGCGGAGCGGCACCAGATACGGCGACGCGGGGGCAGCAATGCGCGCTGCGCCAGTGCTCCCACGCGCAATGCATAGCTTGGCGGCGTGTCGCTGTCCGCGGCGGCCCAGATTGGCGAGCCGCAGTTCGCGCAGAAGCCGTGTCGTCTCCGCGCGCCGCTGTCTGCCGTCTTCACATAGGTCTTCGGCGTGCCGGTCAGCAGCCGGTAGCTGGAGGCCGGCACCGGCACCGACACGCGGTAGGCGGAGCCCGACAGCACCTGGCAGTCGCTGCAATTGCACAGCGAAACCTTCTCCGGATCGAGGTCGGCTTCGAAGGTGATCTGGCCGCAGTGACAGGCGCCTTGTACTTGCATGCGAATTCCTTTTTTCGGGGGAAGTGGGCATCGTAGGAAGAGCGGCCTGCGGGCGCAATGGCTGGCTATTTCCCCGGCCGCGCAGCCTCTGGCGCGGCCACGTATGCTCCCCGGATGGACGCCAATTCCACCGCGCTCGCCGACTTCGCCACCCGCCACCGCAAGCTCTTCGTGCTCACCGGCGCGGGGTGCAGCACCGAATCGGGCATTCCCGACTACCGGGACGTCGAGGGCGAATGGAAGCGCCCGTCGCCCGTCACTTACCAGGCCTTCATGGGCGAGGAGTCCACGCGACAGCGCTACTGGGCGCGCAGCCTGATCGGCTGGCCGACCATGGCCGGCGCCCGTCCGGGTGCGGCGCATCGCGCGCTGGCGCGGCTGGAGGCGGCGGGCCGCGTGGGCTTGCTGCTCACGCAGAACGTCGATGGCTTGCACGAAGCGGCCGGCAGTCGCGGCGCCATCGACCTGCACGGGCGCATCGACACCGTGCGCTGCATGGCCTGCGAGCGGCGCACGCCGCGCGCGGCGCTGCAGCTCGAACTGCGGCAGCGCAATCCGAGTTGGGCCGCACTCGAAGCCCGTGCCGCACCTGACGGCGACGCCGATCTCCAGGGCCATGATTTCTCCGCCTTCGACGTGCCCGCGTGCACGCACTGCGGTGGCCTGCTCAAGCCCGATGTCGTGTTCTTCGGCGAAAGCGTGCCGAAGGAGCGCGTCACGACCGCCTTCGCGGCACTGGAAGAAGCCGACGCGGTGCTCGTGGCCGGTTCGTCGCTGATGGTGTATTCGGGCTTTCGCTTCGTGCAAGCGGCCGCCGCGGCGGGCAAGCCCGTGGCGGCGGTGAACCTGGGGCGCACACGGGCCGATGCGCTGCTCTCGCTGAAGGTCGAACGGCCGGTGGGCGAGGCGCTGGAGGCGCTTGCGCAGCAACTGGCGCCCGAGCCGCAACCGGATCGCGGGGCCTAGCGTTCGCCCGGCGCCTTGCGCAGGGATCGGATGAACGCGTCCACCGACGCCGTGTATGCACCGGGCAGGCCCAGTTCACCGTCGATCTGCGCGTGCGTGAGGTCTTCAGGCACTACCTCCGCGCGGCCACCAATTGCCGCGGCCCGAGTCGCGAACTGATTCGCCTGCGTGCACGAGCCATCGCGCCGCTGGGTCGAGCACACCAGCAGCATCGGTGGTGCACCAGGCGCAAGAGTGTCGGTGGGCGATACGGTGCGCCAGTAGGCGGGGTCGTCGCCGAACACGCGGTCATAGAAGGGCATGTGGCGACGTCGCATCAGTGCCGCAGTGTCCAGCGCCGCGCTGTCGAGTGCCACGGTGCCGAGCCACGGGCGTGCGCCTTGCTGCCGCGCGATGCCGGGCGATGCACTGATCAGCGCAACAAGGTGCGCGCCGGCCGAATGGCCCATGAGCACGAAGCGGCCCGCATCGCCGCCCCACGAAGGCGCGCTTGCCTGCGCAGTGGCCACCGCGCGCGCCACGTCCTGAGCCTGCTGCATCACGTCGACCTGCGGCACGAAGCGGTAGCCCACCGACACCAGGATGAAGCCCTGGCCGCGCACCCAGTGCTCGATCTTCATGTCGACCACCGAGGCGGCTGCCTTGTTGCCGAACATCCACGCGCCGCCGTGGACCATCACGAGCACCGGGGCGTTGCGTGCGTTCGGTGGCAGATAGACGTCCATGCGCTGGCGTGCATCGGGGCCGTAGGGCACGTCGGCAAGCCGTTGCACGCCGGTGGGGGCGACCGGCGCGCCAACTTGCTGTGCCATCGCCGGAAAGAAGAGCAGCATGCCCAGCCAGGCCGCGCAAATCCGCAGCAAATGTGTCATGACGAAGCTCCCGGAGGACCGAAGAGGGTCGAGATTTTCGCGCGCCAGCCGTCGGCCTTCCAGAGGTCGCGGCCCAGGTTCACCCACTCGTGGAAGGCGATGCGCAACGGGTTGTGGGTGCGCAGCGGCGTGGTGAGGCCGTAGCGCAGCGTCAAGTCCTTGCGCTCGGCAGCGAAGGTGCCGAACATCCGGTCGAACACGATCAGCACGCCGCCGTAGTTGCGGTCGAGGTATTCCGGGTTCGACGCGTGATGCACCTTGTGGTGCGTCGGCGTGTTCAGTACCCATTCGAGCGGCCCCAGGCGCGGCATCCACGGCGCGTGCAGCCAGAACTGGTAGAGCAGGTTGGCCGCCAGCGTGGCCACCACCGCCAGCGGCGGAAAGCCCAGCCACACCAGCGGCGCGAAGAACAGGGCCGTGCCGGTGAGCTTGCCCGTCCAGCCCAGGCGCAGCGCGGCAGCCAGCGTGAGCTCGTTGGGCGAGTGGTGCACCGCGTGCGTGGCCCAGAACCAGCGCACGCGGTGCGCAGCGCGGTGATACCAGTAGTAGCAGAACTCCTGCCCTACGAAGAGCAGTGCGAAGGCCGCGGGCGTCGACAGTGAAATGGTGTCGACCCGGTGCGCGTGCGCCCAGGCCAGCACCGGCGCGGCAATCGACAGGCCCAGCGCATCGACCGCGCGCCGGCCTACCGCGTCGGCCAGCGAGGCGCCGTAGGCGCGCCAGTCGTAGGCCTGGCGCCGCACGAAGCTCTGCACCAGGCCTTCGAGCGTGGCTGCGGCCAGCACGAAGACGAGCAGGCCGGTCAGCCACAGCGCGATGCCCGGCCCCATCGACTCGCGGATCAGGTCGAAGGACATGCTATTTCTGCCGGCTGCTGCGTTGCTGGGTCACGGCATAGGCCTCGATCTGCGCCATCGTCACCGAGCCCGTGTGAGCGCTGTCGATGGCGTCGAAGTTGCGGTAGACCCACGGCATCTTGCCGCGTGCTTCGTCGCGTGTGAGACGGCCATCGACATTGGTGTCGGCGGCGCCGAAGCGCTTGTGCAGCTCGGCGCGCATCTGTTCGGCGCGGCCGGCATCGGGCGCCTGGGCGCAGGCGGCGAAGGACACGGCTGCGAGCAGCAGCGGCAGGACGTGGCGGGTTGTCATGGGCACGCTCCCTTGCATCAACGGCAGGGAATGAGCGCGCCGGCCGCGCTGTAGCAGGTGGCGCTGTGCGTCAGGCCGGTGGCGCTGTTGTAGCTCGTGCTGCTCTGCACGCTGTTGCCGGTGGCGGCGCTGGTGGCAGTGGTGCTGCGGCTCTGGGTCACGTTGCCCGATGCGTCGCGGCTCGCGCTGCCGCTGCTTTCTGCGCTGCCGCGCGTGCCGGCTGCAGCGAAGCCACTGCGGTGGCTGGCCGAGCCGTCGGGGTTGACCGAGGTCGTGCCGGCGCGGGCAGCATAGCCTCCGCCGGGCCCGCGTACCGCGCGCATGTTCGTGGCGGTGGTGCCACCCGCGGCGTTGGGCCGCACGACATGCCGGCTGGCCGCGCCAGCTTGGGTGGCCGTGAAGGCCGCCGCCAGCAGCACGCCGGCCAGCGCGGCGGAAGTGGACAGGGAAAGAACGCGCTTCATGTTCAAGACTCCTTGCGGTGCCGGCTGCGCACCTCGCGAAGCCGTGAAAGCGACTGTGGCCGCGAGATGTGAGCCAGCCATGGCGCAGCGCGGTGCGTTCATGACAATCCGTGAGCGCCCGTCCGGGGCTCTGTCATCGTTTGTCATGAATTCCCGCGCGACCGGGCAAGGCAGCCGCCGTTACGATTCGCCGCATGACCGAAGCGCTGGCCCGCATCCTGATTGCCGACGACGAAGCCGACCTGCGCGCGCTGCTGCAGCGCTACCTCGGCGACCAGGGCTATGCCGTGCGCACTGTCGAGAGCGCCCAGCCGCTCGACAAGCTGCTCGCGCGCGAGCGCTTCGACGTGCTGGTGCTCGACGTCATGATGCCCGGCGAAGACGGCCTGGCTGTGTGCCGCCGGCTGCGCGCACAGGGCGAGACCATTCCAATCCTGATGCTGACTGCGCGCGGCGACCCGGTCGACCGCATCGTCGGCCTCGAGATGGGCGCCGACGACTACCTGCCGAAGCCCTTCAACCCGCGCGAGTTGCTGGCACGCATCCAGGCGCTGGTGCGGCGCCAGCGCATGCTGGGCGCGCACACCGGGCCGGCGCCGGTGCAGGAAAGCGTGCGCTTCGGCGCCTTCACGCTGCACCTCGGCGAGCGACGCCTCGAGCGCGAGGTGGAGGGCGCGAAAGAAGACATCCCCCTGACCACCGGTGAGTTTTCGCTGCTCCAGGCGCTGGCGCTCAACGCCAACCGGTCGTTGGGCCGCGAGCGCCTGATCGAACTGGCCCACGGCCGCGAGCACGAGGCCACCGACCGCAGCATCGACGTGCAGGTCATGCGTCTTCGCAAGCTCATCGAGGCCGAGTCCGCGCAACCGCGCCACATCCGCACGGTCTGGGGCGTGGGTTACCTGTTCGTGCCATGAAGCTCTTTCCACGCAGCCTGTTCGGGCGCAACGCGCTGCTGCTCGTGCTGCTCATCGCGCTGGGCCAGATTGGCGGCGGGTTGCTGTTGCGCGAGATGGTCATCAAGCCACGGCTCGACCAGATTGCCGAGAGCGTGGCGCGCAACGTGGCAGCCATCCGCGCGGGCATGCTGGCACTGCCGCCGGCCCAGCGGCCGGCATTCGTGGACGGGTTCAACCAGCAGGCGACGGCTGGCCGCGCCGACAAGGCGCGCGGCCCGCGCGTGCTGCTCACGCCGCTGGAGCGCGGCTTCGTGCGCTCGGTGTCGGCGCGCATCGCGAGCCAGGGCGTGGAGGCCGTGTGGCGCCGCGAGCCCGACGGCGGCCTGGCGCTGCGGCTCACGCTCGATGGAAGCGATCACTGGGTCGTGATGCCCGGCCTCTTGCCCGCGCGCGAATTCACGGGTGCGCTGGTGGCGGTATCTGTAGGCAGCGCGTTGCTCGCGCTGGCGGGTGCGCTTTGGTTCCAGCGCCGGCTCAACCGGCCGCTGGTGCGCGTGGTGGAGGCCGCGCACACGCTGGCGGCGGGCCGCGAGCCCATGCCGCTGCCCGAAGACGGTCCCACCGAAGTCGCGACTGTGAGCCGCAGCTTCAATCAACTGGTCGGCAGCCTGCGCCAGACCGAGCGCGAGCGCGCCCTGATGTTGGCCGGCATCTCGCACGACCTGCGCACGCCGCTCACCAAGCTGCGCCTGAGCGTGGAAATATTGCGCGACCGCATGGAGCCCGAGCTCGTGAGCAGCATGACGCGCAGCGTGGAAGAAATGGACGCCATCGTCGGCCAGTTCCTCGACTTTGCGCGCGGCGACGGTGACGAGCTGCCGGTGCCGACATCGCTCGACGACATGGCCCGGGCGCTGGGCTCGGCCAGCGCCGACCATGGCCGGCCCATGGCGCTGCAGCTGGGCGGCGTGCCCACGCTGCCGCTGCGCCAGCAGGCCATGCAGCGCGCCATCGGCAACCTGATCGAGAACGCCTGGCGCCACGGCCGGGCGCCGGTCACGCTGTCGACGCGCGTGGTGGGGCAGGAGGCGATTGTCGAAGTCGCCGACCACGGCGACGGCATCGACCCGGCCGAGGCGGATGCTCTCAAGCAGGCGTTCCGCCGTGGCAATGCGGATCGCGGCGGGACGGCAGGTGCGGGGCTCGGCCTGGCCATCGTGCAGCGCATCGCGCAGGCGCATGGCGGTCGGCTCGAACTGGAGACACCCCCGGGCGAGGGCCTGCATGCACGCCTGCGGCTGCCGTTGCCGCCGGGCTGACGGCCTCGTTCAGCCGGCGCGCTTCGGTGCCATCCAGCTCGTTGCGGCGTCGCGTCCCGCGAGGTGCAGGCTCGCCGTGGCGGCAGGCGTTTCGGCCACCAAGCGCCCCTTGCGGAACACCTTGAGCCGCGTGGCGCGCAGGCGGATCGCCTCGACCGGATCGCGCGCCTGCAGCAGCACGAAGCTCGCGTCGCAGCCCGCCTCGATGCCGTAACCCTGCAGGTGCATCACGCGCGCCGCATTCGTCGTCACCGCCTCGAAGCACTGGCGAATGCCGGCCTGGCTGGTCATCTGCGCCACGTGCAGGCCCATGTGCGCCACTTCGAGCATGTCGCCCGAGCCCATGCCGTACCACGGGTCCATCACGCAGTCGTGGCCGAAGGCCACGTTCACCCCGGCGGCCATCAGCTCGGGCACGCGCGTCATGCCGCGGCGTTTGGGGTAGGTGTCGTGGCGGCCCTGCAGCGTGATGTTGATGAGCGGGTTTGCGATGACGGCCACGCCGCTCTGCGCGATCAGCGGCAGCAGCTTGCTCACGTAGTAGTTGTCCATCGAGTGCATCGAGGTGCAGTGCGAGCCGGTCACTCGGCCTTGGAGGCCGAGGCGCTGCGCCTCGAAGGCCAGCGTCTCGATGTGGCGCGAGAGCGGGTCGTCGGACTCGTCGCAATGCATGTCGACCAGCTTGCCCCGTCCGGCCGCGATTTCGCACAGCAGCTTCACGCTGGCCGCACCATCGGCCATGGTGCGCTCGAAATGCGGAATGCCGCCGACCACGTCCACGCCCTTGTCGAGCGCGCGTTCCAGGTTCTCGACGCCGCCGGGGGAGCGCAACACGCCGTCCTGCGGGAAGGCGACCAGTTGCAGATCGAGGTAGGGCGCCACCTGGCGCTTGACCTCGAGCAGCGCGTCGACCGCCAGCAGGCTCGGGTCGCTGGTGTCCACATGGGAGCGCACGGCCAGCAGTCCCTTGGCCACAGCCCAGTCGCTGTAGGCCAGCGCGCGTTCGATCAACGCATCGGCCGTGAGCAGCGGCTTCAGCTCGCCCCACAGCGCAATGCCTTCGAGCAGCGTGCCGCTTTCGTTGACGCGCGGCAGGCCGTAGCTGAGCGTGGCGTCCATGTGGAAATGCGGGTCGACGAAGTGGGGGGCGAGCAGCAGGCCTTGCACATCGAGCGTTTCGTGCGCCGGGGCGACGAGGCCTTCGGTCACTTCGGCGATACGGCCGCCCTCGACGGCAATCGACATGCCGGTGCGGCCGTCAGGGAGGGTGGCGTTGGTGATGAGGAGGTCGAGCATCGTGGGACCCTGTGATCGGTTGAACGGTATTTTCGGCCGCTTTGAGCGCCGCCGGAGAGCCGCTTCAGCGCGTGTTCTGCGCCCGGTACCGGTATTGCCCCGGTGCAGGCCCGACCTCGATGGTCACGCGGCGCAGCTTCTCGTCGTGCCCCGAGTCGGCCTTGGCCGTCACCACGATGCCGCGCGGCGTGGTGCGGCAGGTGAGGTCGGACAGCGAGATTTCTGCATGGTCGTTGTCGAGCTCGGCGATCGCCACCGTGTGCTCGGCGCGCAGGCTGCCGTTGGCGTCGCGCGTCATCCATTGCACATAGAGGAAGGACTGGGCGTACTGCTCGGCGTGCACCACCCGGTAGGTGCCCTGGTGGTCCTTGCCCCAGGTGCCGCACATCTGCACCCAGGTCACGGCATCGGCGGTGCTGAAGGCCTCGTAGCCGTAGTTCATGCCAAGTGCATGAGCACCGTTGCCGCCCAGCGCCAGCAGCGCCGCGAGCAGGGCGCCTCGCGCGGCGGTGGCGGTCCGGGTGGTCATCATCAGCGTTCCCCCTTGCGGTACGGTTTCATCAGCGCCTGCGGATAGCTCGCCTTGCGTGCCACCAGTACCAGCGCCAGGATCGACAGCAGGTAGGGCAGCATCAGGTACAGCTGGTAGGGCAGCACGGCATCGCCCGATTGTTGCAGCCGCAGCTGCAGTGCGTCGAAGAATGCGAACAGCAGCGCGCCGATCAGCGCCTTGCCCGGCCGCCACGAAGCGAACACCACCAGCGCCACGCAGACCCAGCCGCGGCCGTTCACCATGTTGAAGAAGAAGGCGTTGAAGGCCGACAGCGTAAGGAACGAGCCCGCCACGCCCATCAGCGCGGAGCCCGCGACGATGGCGCCGGTGCGCGTTGCTGCGACCGACACGCCCTGGCTCTCGGCCGCCTGCGGGTTCTCGCCAACCATGCGCAGCGCGAGGCCGAGCGGCGTGCGGTACAGCACCCAGCCCACCACGGGCACCAGCAGCAGCGCGAACAGCGTGAGCGCGGTCTGCGCATTCAGGATCGGCACCGGCAGCCAGTCCATCGGTGCAAACGGCGTGATGGTCGGCGGCGTGTTCACTTTCGGAAAGCTCACGCGGTAGCCGAAGTAGCTGAGCGCGGTGGCAAGCAGCGTGATGCCCAGCCCCGACACATGCTGCGACAGCGCAAGCCCGACGGTCAGAAAGGCATGCAGCAGCCCGAACACCATGCCCGTGAGCGCAGCCACGCCCACGCCCACCCACAGCGGCGCGCCCGCATACACCGCGAGCCAGCCGGTGAAGGCGCCCGCGACCATGATCCCTTCGATGCCGAGGTTGAGCACGCCCGCGCGCTCGCACAGCAGCACGCCGAGCGTGCCCAGAATCAGCGGCGTGGCGATGCGCAGCACCGCGACCCAGAAGGCGGGGTTGGCGAGGATGTCGAGGAGGTCCGTCATTTCTTCATCCGCACCCGGTATTGCGTCAGCAATGTCGCCACCAGCACCGCGATCAGCGATGCGGCAACGATCACGTCGGCGATGTACGTGGGCACGCCGACCGCGCGGCTCATGGTGTCGGCACCGACCAGCACGCCCGCAACGAACACGGCAGCCGCGATCACGCCCAGCGGATGCAGCCCTGCCAGCATCGCAATCACGATGCCTGTGTAGCCATAGCCCGGCGACATGTCGAGCGTGACGTAGCTCGTGCGGCCCGCCACCTCGATCGCGCCCGCCAGCCCGGCCAGCGCGCCCGAGAGCAGCGCCACCATCACCACGGTGCGCGTCACCGGCACGCCAGCGAAGGCCGCGGCACGCGCATTCGCACCCACGGCACGGATGTCGAAGCCCAGCACCGTGTACTTGAAGACCGCCCACACCATCACCGCGAGCGATACGGCCCACAGCAGCCCGGTGTGCACGCGCGTCTGCGCGATGAGCTTTCCGAGTTCGAGATCGGACTGCAGCGACACGCTCTGCGGCCAGCCCATGGCGCTGGGGTCTTTCATCGGCCCGTCGAGCAGCGCCGACACGCCCAGCAGCACGATGAAGTTGATCAGCAGCGTGGTGACGACTTCGTCCACGCCGAGCTTGTTCTTCATCAGCGCCGGGCCCAGCAGCATCAGCGCACCCGCCACGGCGGCGGCCAGCATCATCAGCGGGAACAGTACCCACGGCGACAGCTCGAAGCCCGTGCCGCCATGCATGCCGCCCACGGCGACGGCCGCCAGCGCACCGGCATAGAGCTGGCCCTCGGCGCCGATGTTGAAGAGCCGCGCCTTGAAAGCGACTGTGGCGGCCAGCCCGGTGAGGATCAGCGGGATCGCGCGCGTCAGCGTCTCGCTCCATGCGAACACCGAGCCGAAGCCGCCCTGCAGCAGCAGCGCGTAGGTGCGGCCGACCGGCGCGCCGGCCCACAGCACGAGCAGGGCGCTGACTGCCATGGTGAAGACGACCGCGCCGATGGGCGCAAGCACCAGCGCCGTGCGCGAGGTTTCGTGGCGCCGTTCGAGCCGCATCATGGCGTGGCTCCCTTTGCGGGGGCAGCCGTCGCGCCGGCCATTGCCAGCCCGATGGCTTCGCGTGTCCAGGCCGCGGCCGGGCGTGCCTCGCCCAGATGGCCGCCATGCATCACGGCCACGCGGTCGCCGAGCGCGAGCACTTCGTCGAGGTCGTCGGAAATCACCAGCACCGCCGCGCCGGCATCGCGCGCGGCAATGAGCTGCTGCTGCACATAGGCCACGGCGCCGATGTCGAGGCCCCAGGTCGGCTGGTGCGCGACGATCAGGCGCGGCGCGCGGTTCGGGTACTTCTTGTTGTCGTCGCCCTTGGCCGCTTCGGGCTGCTCGGGCGCCAGCAGGGCGCGGCCCAGAATCAGTTTCTGCATGTTCCCGCCGGAGAGCGAACGGGCCGGCGCCATCAGGCCGGCGCCGCGCACGTCGAATGCCTTTTCGATGCGCCGCGCATGCAGGCGGGCGGCCGCGCGCTTCACGATCCACGACCAGCGCGAGAACACCGGGCTGTGCAGACGCTCCGACACAGCGTTCTCCCACACCGGCAGGTCGCCGACCACGCCGACGGCATGCCGGTCTTCCGGAATGCGCGCGACACCGCGCTGCACCAGCCGGGCGGGCGAGGGCGGCAAGGCGCGGCCCATCAGTTGAGCCGTGCCAGACGTGGCGCGGCGTGTGCCGCACAGCAGCTCGGCCAGCGCCACCTGCCCGTTGCCGGAAACACCGGCGATGGCGGTGATCTCGCCGGCGCGCAGCGTCAGCGACACCTCGCGCAGCCGGTCTTGCCCGCCGTTCTTGTCTGATGCGGTGCTCACGTGGTCGAGAACGCAGACGGCATCGCCCACCGACTTGGCTGGCCGCCGCTGCGGCGCATCGACCGCATGCCCGACCATCCACAGTGCCAGCTGTGCCTGCGTGGTGTCGGCCGTGCGCGCCTCTGCCACGAGCTTGCCGCCGCGCAGCACGGCGATGCGGTGCGACACGCGCAGCACCTCGCCGAGCTTGTGGCTGATGAAGATCACCGACAGCCCTTGTGCCACCATCTGCGCGAGCGTGGCGAACAGTGCCTCGCTTTCCTGTGGCGTCAGCACGGCGGTCGGCTCGTCGAGGATCAGGATGCGTGCGCCGCGATACAGCGCCTTGAGAATTTCCACCCGCTGGCGCTCGCCGACCGACAGGCTGCCGATCTGCGCGTCAGGCTGCACCGGCAACCCGAAGCGCTGGGCCACGTCGAGAAGCCGGGCGCGTGCGGCCGCGCGGCGCGACACCGGCCGCCACAGCGGCTCGGTGCCCATCATCACGTTGTCGAGCACGCTGAGGTTGTCGGCCAGCGTGAAGTGCTGGTGCACCATGCCCACGCCGGCAGTGAGCGCGGCCTTGGGGTTGCCTGGCGGCAGCGGTGCGCCGAAGACTTCGATGCTGCCTTCGTCGGCGACGTAGTGGCCGAACAGAATCGACATCAGCGTCGACTTGCCCGCGCCGTTCTCGCCGAGCAGCGCCAGCACTTCGCCGGCCTGCAGGTCGAGGGAAATGGCGTCGTTGGCGACGAGGCTGCCGAAGCGCTTGGTGATGCCCTGGAGGCGCAGGACGGTGGCGTCGCTTCCTCCCTCCGTGGGAGGGAGAGAAGACTGGGTCACTTCCACGCAGCCAGGAAAGCCAGCATGACCTTGGCGGAGTTGTCCGCCGCGATGCCCATGAAGGTGCCCATCTCGTTCTCGCCGTCGCCGCCGCCTGCGAGGTCGCTGAGCGAGCGGAAGGCGATGTACGGCACGCCGTTGCTGTAGGCGACCATGCCCACGGCCGCGGTTTCCATGTCGAGCACGTTGGCCTGGAAGGTCTTGTAGGTGTATTCGCGGTAGGCCTTGTTGTCCATGAAGGCCTGGCCCGAGACGCCGTTGCCGCCAACTACCAGTTGGGGCTTGCGCGGCAGGCACTTGCCGGCGCTGCAGTTGGCCAGGTCGACGTTGCGGATGCTGCGTGCCACCTCGAGCATCTTCGGATCGGCCTCGAACCAGAACTTGCGCTGGATCTCCGGACGCGCGGCCGAGCGCACCTCCACCGGGCGCGGGAACATCATGCCGAAGTTGGGCAGCGTGGCGTCGGTGATGAAGGGCGGCGCGGCGTACTTGCCGGGCGCGGTTTCGCGCGCCATCAGCACTTCGAGGTACTGGCCCCATTGCGCCGGCACCGTGACGTCGCCCACATGCAGAGACGGATTCACGCCACCCGCGATGCCGCTGAACACGATGTTCGTCACGCGGAAGCGATTGAGCACGAGCTGCGTGTTCATCGTCGCGTTCGTCATGCTGATGCCCGACAGGAACAGCACCACGGGCTTGCCTTCGAGCGTGCCGGTGGTGAACTCCACGCCGTTCACGCTGTGCTTCGCCGGGCCTTGCAGGCGCGTGAGCAACAGCTTGAGCTCGGGCTCGAAGGCCGACAGCACCGCGATGCGCGGCGTGTCGTCGAGGCGCGTGCTGCTGTTGATGCTGACGCCAGTGCCCTTGTAGACGCCGACGCAGCCCGCGAGGCCAAGGGCCAGCACGCCGGCCGCGAGAAGGGAAGCCCAGCGGATCTTCATCGGCGCGCTCACTTTGCGGTGGACTTCGGTTGCGCGTCGTCCACCTTCACGGTGAACTTGCCCGAGAGGATGTCAGCCTGCTTGGCTTTCACCTTGGCGACGATGTCGGCAGGCACCTTCTTCTCGAAGGTGCCCAGCGGTGCCAGTTCGGAACCCTTGTGCTTCATCTGCGCGTACACGCCGTAGTCTTCGGCCGCGAACTTGCCTTCCTTCACGAGCTTGATCGCGCGGTCGGCCGCGGGCTCGAAATTCCACAGGGCCGAGGCGACCACCGTGTCGGGGTACTGGCTCTGGGTGTCGATCACGTTGCCGATGGCGAGCTTGCCCTTTTCCTTGGCTGCGTCAGAGACGCCGAAGCGCTCGGCGTACATCACGTCCGCGCCCTTGTCGATCATGGCGAAGGCCGCTTCCTTGGCCTTCGGCGGGTCGAACCAGCTGTTGATGAAGCTCACGCTGAACTCGACCTTCGGATTCGTTTCCTTCGCGCCGGCCATGAACGCGTTCATCAGCCGGTTGACCTCCGGAATCGGGAAGCCGCCGACCATGCCGATGCGATTGCTCTTCGTCATGCCGCCGGCCACCATGCCGCTCAGGTAGGCCGGCTCCTGGATGTAGTTGTCGAACACGCTGAAGTTGGGCGCCTGCGGCTTGAGCGACGAGCCCATCAGGAAGGCGACCTTCGGAAAGTCTTTCGCGACCTTGCGTGCCGCAGCTTCTACGCCGAACACCTCGCCGAGGATCAGCTGGTTGCCGGCCGTGGCGTACTCGCGCATCACGCGTTCGTAGTCGGCGTTGCTGACGTTCTCGGTGGCCTTGTATTCGATCTCGCCGCGCGCCTCGGCCGCCTTCAGCGCCTTGTGGATGCGGCCCACCCATTGCTGCTCGAACGGCACGGTGTACACCGCCGCCACCTTCAGCTTGGCCTGCGCGAGCGCAAGGCCGGGCGCGCCGGCCGCAAGTGCTACGGCAATGGCGACGGAACGGATGATCAACTGGCGGCGTGCTGTCACGGTGCTTCTCCTCGAGGTATGGAAATCTTCTTGTCGCTGCCGGGGGCAGCGCGGCGCCCTTCAATCGGACGCCGGGGCGTTACTTGGTGCCGAAGATGCGGTCGCCTGCGTCGCCCAGACCCGGCAGGATGTAGCCGTGGCTGTTCAACTCGCGGTCGATCGCGGCGGTGTAGATCGGCACATCCGGGTGGGCCTTCTGCATCGTCGCTACGCCTTCGGGGCAGGTCAGCAGGCAGACGAACTTGATCGACTTGGGGTTGAGCTCCTTCAGGCGCTCGACCGCGGCCACGGCCGAGTTGCCGGTGGCCAGCATCGGGTCGACCACGATCACGTCGCGGTTCTCCATCTCGCCGGGCATCTTGAAGTAGTACTCGACGGCCGTCAGCGTCTTCGGGTCGCGGTACAGGCCGATGTGGCCGACGCGGGCGCCGGGCACCACTGTGAGCATGCCGTCCAGGATGCCGGTGCCGGCGCGAAGAATGGATACCAGCACCAGCTTCTTGCCGTCGATGACCTTGGCCTGCATGGTCTCGAGCGGGGTTTCGACCTCGATGTCCTGCATCGGCATGTCGCGCGTGACCTCATAGGCCATCAGCATGCTGATTTCGTTGAGGAGCCGGCGGAAGCTGTTGGTGGACGCATCCTTGCGGCGCATCAGCGTGAGCTTGTGCTGGACGAGGGGGTGGTTGACGAGGTGGACGTTGCTCATTGGATTTTTTCTATCGTTGCTGCTGAACCCAGGAGTCTAAAAGACGGTGCCGTCGCTCTCGATCAGCAGAGGCGGAGCACCGTCACGCAAGCGTTGTGCCAGCGCCCGGCCCGCGGCCCAGGTGCCGCCTTCGAGCACGCAGGCCAGCGGGAGCTCTTCCTCGGTGCGGTCGAGAACCTTGCGCACGCGCGGCGCCACTTCGTCGAGCAGCGCCACGGTGAGCGCGCGCCATTCGACGATGAATTCGTCACTGGCCTTCCAGCGGCGGGTGAGAAACGCCGGGTCCTTCGGCACGATCACCCCGCTGTCGATCAGCAGGCCGCCGTTGCGGTACTCGGGCAGGGCGGTGAGCGCGTCGAGGTGGCGCACCTTCACGCCGGCCCATTCGAAGGGTTCGAGCAGCGAATACGTGAGCCACTGCGAGAGCTTGTGAAAGGGCATCCAGCCGTTGGTGAGGCCGGGGCCGCGCACCGCGCTGTGGCGCCAGCAGTCGCCCAGCGCCAGCGCCGGGTCGCCGGAGCCGATGCCGCCCGCGCTGTCGCTGCCGTCGGCCGCGATGCTGTCGACGGCATTGGCCGAGGGCCAGATGCGGGAGAGCGTTTCGAGCAGCAGCGAGAGGATCTGGTGCGCGGTGATCTCCGCAGTGGGCGGCGCGGCCGGGCCGTAGGGGCCGACCAGCGCGTCGAACAGGCCCCCGGGCCGGCCGTCGTCGCCGAAGGTCTCGGGCTGCTCGCTCATGGCTTCTCCGAGCCGGCGCAGCAGTGTGGTGCGGCCCGCCAGGCCGACCAGCGGATTCACCTCGCTGACCTGGAAGGCGTCGCCGAGCCGGTCGGTGACCAGGCCGCGCAGGCCGGCCGCATCGGCCTGGTAGGGATGGTTTGGGTCGGACGAGAAAAGCCCGCTCATGAACGCGTGGTAGCTCGCCACGCCCAGCCCTTCGGAACGCGTGAAGCGCTCGCCGGTGGCCGATTCGGTGTAGTGCCAGTCGGGGCCGGCGCCGGCGTCGAGCAGCACGCTCACGAGCACCAGGTCGATGTGGGCCCGGGCGCGCTGGCGGGCGTCGCATTCGCCCAGCAATGCGTCGAGTTCTTCAAGGCGATTGACGCCGCCGGCCTCGAAATGGCGCCAGCGGCTGTGGTACGGGATGGTGTCCCACGGATAGCGCTCGCGCGTGACCTCGGCGACGGTGCGCGCCGCGTCTTCGAGCGTGTTGTCGCTTCCGATGCGGAACCACTGCGATTCGCCCCGGCGTGCGCGTGCCAGCAGGGCGCCCGCGCGCTGGCGGATGGCGGCGGTGGTGCGCAGCAGGCTGGCCGCGCCGGCCGGGTGCGCGGTGTCGGCAGTGAATTCGATGGACGGATCGACCTTGCCCGCGCCGCCCGGCGGCAGGCTGCCGGAGCCGTCGACGGGCATGTTCTTGTCGTCGCTGTTGCGGTTGCTCATTCGCTCAATCCCCGGCCCTTGGCCTTCTTCAGTTCCTCGGCGTCCGGCACAGGGCCGGGCGTGAAATAGCCGGCGGCCATCTTGGCGTCCATCTCGACGCGGGCGTCGGCCGGAATCAGCGCGTCGGGAATGTTCACGCGTTCGCCGATCTCGATGCCCGAGCCGGTGATCGCGTCGAACTTCATGTTGCTCATCGACACGAGCCGATGGATCTTCTTGATGCCCAGCCAGTGGAAGACGTCGGGCATCAGCTCCTGGAAGCGCATGTCCTGCACGCCGGCCACGCATTCGGTGCGCGCGAAATACTGGTCGGCCGTGTCGCCGCCCACCTGGCGCTTGCGCGCGTTGTAGACCAGGAACTTGGTGACTTCGCCGAGCGCGCGGCCTTCCTTGCGCGAATAGGCGATGAGGCCGACGCCGCCGCGCTGCGCGCCCTGGATGCACTCCTCGATGGCATGCGTCAGGTAGGGCCGGCAGGTGCAGATGTCGGAGCCGAACACGTCCGAGCCGTTGCACTCGTCGTGGATGCGCGCGGTGAGCTCGACCTCGGGGTTGGCCAGGTCGCGCGGGTTGCCGAAGATGTAGAGCGTTTGCCCGCCGATGGGCGGCAGGAACACTTCGAGGTCGGAGCGCGTGACCAGCTCGGGGTACATGCCGCCGGTTTCCTCGAACAGCGTGCGGCGCAGGTCGGTCTCGGAGCAGCCGAAGCGGCGCGCCACCTCGGGCAGGTACCACACGGGTTCGATGGCGGCCTTGGTCACCATCGCGGCGCCGCCGGTGGTGAGGAAATGGCCGTCGGCCTTCAGGCGGCCGCTTTGCAGCGCCTCGATGACCTCGGGCAGGATCACATGCGCCTTGGTGATCGCGATGGTCGGGCGGATGTCGTAGCCCGCCGCCAGCTCGGTGGAGAACACATCCGCCACCAGTGCGCCCCACGGGTCCAGCGACACGATGCGCCCCGGCTCGCTCCACTGCGGATAGGGCCCGATCACGTCGGTGGGCGCGGTGTTGGTGAGGTCGGCCTTGTGCTCGCGCTTGAGCGCCCCGGCCGCCACTGCCAGCGCGCGGTACACGCTGTAGGAGCCGCTGTGCGTGCCGATCACGTTGCGATGCGCCCGCTTGGTGGTGGTGCCGACTACCGGTCCGCGCTCGGTTGCAGTGGCCGCGCCCCAGTGAATGGGCAGCGCACCGAAGCCGCCGGCATGCGAAGTCAGCCGGATGTGGCCGGTCGACGACGAGGGATGAAGTGGGGGGAGGGGCGTGACACCGCCCGGGGTGGAAGGGATCGTTGTGCTGTCTGCAGACATTGGTAGCCCTCAAAAAATGCAATGTACCGATCACTTGTGCGGCTGGCAAGCGAGGGCGCGCCCTTGGTTGCAGCGCGCTTCGGCGGTCCGCGGATGTTGAACAACAATGCGAGTGGACGGACCGCACCCACAACATCTTTTGCTGGAGGAAATCAATGCGCACGCTTCTCTGTGTATTTCTCGCCTTGAGCCTGTCTGCCTGCGACAAGGCCACCGAAGGCTTCTCGCAGGGCTTCGATTCCGCCTTCAAGACCAACTTCAGGACGAGCTTCATCGACAGCTGCGTCAAGAGCGCCGGATCGCGCGGGAACAAATCGCAGGAGGAGCTCACCAAGCTGTGCACCTGCGCGGCCGATGGCGTCATGAAGGACGCCACTGTGTCGGATCTGCAGGACGTGGACAAGATCAGGAGCAAGAGCGGCCCGATCATCGAGCAGTGCGTGAAGGAGGCCGTCGGCCTCGTGGTGGATACGCCGGCGCGGGTGTCTTGAGGCTCCGGTCCGGGGCCGGCCGCCGCTCGCGGCACAATCCACCGGAACTTTTTTCGACAAGGCTGTAACCAGCCAGCCCGATGGAACGAAACACCGTAGGCAGCAGGACGAACCCGAGCGACGCGGAAGCGGCGCTGCGCAGCCTGTTCCTTCGCGGCCTCGACGGCGACGCGAAGGCCTACCGCGACTTCCTGCAGCGACTCAGCGCGCACCTGCGCGCCTTTCTGGGCAAGCGCCTTTTTGGCTGGCCCGATGAAGTGGAAGACCTCGTCCAGGAATGCCTGCTCGCCATGCACAACCAGCGCCACACCTACCAGAGCGACCAGCCGCTGACGGCCTGGGTGCATGCGATTGCGCGCTACAAGATGATCGATCTGCTGCGCGCCAAGTCGGTCCGCGAAGACCTGCATGATCCGCTGGACGACGACCTGGCCGTGTTCGCCGAATCAGCCGAAGAGGCCAGCGATGCGAAGCGCGACCTCGGCGGCCTGCTCGAAACCCTGCCCGAGCGCCAGCGGCTGCCGATCGTGCACGTGAAGATCGAAGGCCTGTCGGTTGCCGAGACCGCGAGTCTGACAGGCATGTCGGAGTCGGCGGTCAAGGTCGGCATTCACCGGGGGCTCAAGGCGCTGGCCGCCCGGTTCGGCAACAGCTGGGGAGGTGCGGAATGAAGACCGACGATCTGGTCGCGATGCTGGCGAGCGGCGAGGTGGCCGTGCCGCGCCGCCGTGCCAGCCGACGCATCTGGCTGGCGGTGCTGCTGGGTTTGCCGTTCTCGCTCCTGATCCTGTTCGGCGAGTACGGCATGCGGCGCGACATCGTGCAGGCCATGTTCTGGCCGATGTTCTGGGTCAAGGTGCTGTTTCCCTTGTGCATCGCAGCGGCTGGCTTCGTGGCCGTGGAGCGGCTTGCGCGGCCGGGCGTCAAGCCGCGGCGCACCTGGGTGGGCGCGGTGCTGCCCGTGCTCGCGGTGTGGGTGCTGGCGGTGATCGCCTGGTTCACCGTGCCGGCAGAGGAGCGCATGCCCTCGCTGATGGGGCAGTCATGGCGCGTCTGCGCACTGAGCATCGGGCTGATGGCGCTGCCGGTGTTCGCGGCCACGATGGTGGCGCTCAAGGGAATGGCGCCCACGCGGCCGGCGCTGGCCGGGGCTGCGGCAGGGGCGCTTGCCGGGGGCATTGGCGCGGCGGTCTACGCGCTGCACTGCATGGAGCTGACCGCGCCGTTCCTTGCGGTCTGGTATGTGAGCGGGATCGCTGTGCCGGTGCTGGTTGGTGCCGTGCTCGGGCCACGCCTGCTGCGCTGGTAGCGCGCCGGCAGAGGCCCTGGGCCGGTCAAGTCAACGCTTCTTCGAGCCGAAGATCCCGCCGAGCACGCCGCGCAGGATTTCCTTGCCAACAGACGTACCCATGGTGCGCACCGCCGACTTGGCCATGGTCTGCACCAGGCCGTCGTGCTTCGCGCCGCGCGGGCCGGTGGTGCCGAAGAGCATGTCGTTGAGCATGCCGCCCATGCCGGAGCCGGAGGCCTCCGCCGCATCCTTGCCGCCGGGCAGCGTTGCTGCCGGTGCGTCGGGTGCGCTGTCGGCGCGGCCCTTGAGCTTTTCGTAGGCCGATTCGCGGTCTACCGTTTTCTCGTAGACACCGGCGACGAGCGAGCCGGCGATCAGTGCCTTGCGCTGGTCGGGCGTGATGGGGCCGAGCTGGCTGCCGGGCGGCAGCACGAACACGCGCTCGGTCACGCTCGGGCGGCCCTTTTCGTCGAGGAAGCTCACCAGCGCCTCGCCAACCGCGAGCTCGGTGATGGCGGTCTCGATGTCGAGGCCCGGCTTCTGGCGCATGGTGCTGGCGGCCGCCTTCACGGCCTTCTGGTCGCGCGGCGTGAAGGCGCGCAGCGCGTGCTGCACGCGATTGCCCAGCTGGGCCAGCACCGTGTCAGGGATGTCCAGCGGGTTCTGCGTAACGAAATACACGCCCACGCCCTTGGAGCGCACCAGCCGCACCACCAGCTCGATGCGTTCCACCAACGCCTTGGGCGCCTCGTTGAACAGCAGGTGGGCCTCGTCGAAGAAAAAGGCCAGCTTGGGCTGCTCGGGGTCGCCGATTTCGGGCAGCTGCTCGAACAGCTCGGACAGCATCCACAGCAGGAAGGTGGCGTACAGGCGCGGCGAGTTCATGAGCTTGTCGGCCGCGAGGATGTTGACGACCCCCTTGCCGCCCACGGTCTGCATGAAGTCGGCGATGTTGAGCATCGGCTCGCCGAAGAACTTGTCGCCGCCCTGGGTTTCGATCTGCAACAGGCCGCGCTGGATGGCGCCCACGCTGGCGGCGCTGATGTTGCCGTACTGGGTGGTGAACTGGCTGCTGTTTTCGCCCACGTACTGCAGCATGGCGCGCAGGTCTTTCAGGTCGAGCAGCAGCAGGCCGTTGTCGTCGGCGATCTTGAACACGAGGTTCAGCACGCCGGCCTGTGTTTCGTTCACGTCGAGCATGCGGCCCAGCAGCAGCGGGCCCATGTCGGAGACGGTGGCGCGCACCGGGTGGCCCTGTTCGCCGAACACGTCCCACACCGTGACGGGGCAGGCGGAGGGCTCGGGCAGCTCGATGCCCCGTTCCTTGAGGGTCGCAGCCAGTTTGCCGCCGATGGCACCCTTTTGACTGATACCGGTCAGGTCGCCCTTGACGTCGGCCATGAACACCGGCACGCCGATGGCGGAGAGCTTTTCGGCGATGGTCTGCAGGGTGACTGTCTTGCCGGTGCCGGTGGCGCCGGTGATCAGGCCATGGCGATTGGCCAGGCTGGGGAGAAGGCTGCACTCGATGGCGTCGTGCCGTGCGATCAGAAGTGGGTCGGCCATGGGGCGCTCCGGTCGTATCGAAGCGGGCAGTCTAATCAAGCGGCACTCCTATAATCCACGGCCCGCACGGTAGTTCAGGAAAAAGTTTTAGGAGGTTTTTTTGTCATCGACTGCTCAGCCCCCCATTCCCGCCACTGGCGATGCCTCCGAACAGTCGCCGATCGAAAAAGAGCTGGCCGTGCTGCTCGTGAACGCGCTGAATCTCGAAGTGGCCCCCGAGGACATCGTGCCGACCGACCCGCTCTATGGCGAAGGCCTCGGGCTCGATTCGATCGACATCCTCGAAGTAGCGCTCGAAGTCTCGCGCCGCTATGGTTTCCAGCTGCGTTCCGACGACGAACGCAACCAGCAGATTTTCCAGTCGCTGCGTACGCTCGCGACCCACGTCGCCCAGCATCGCGTGGTTTCCTGATCCCATGTCGCGATGGCGAATAGCACTCCTTCTGGTGGCAGGCGTGGCGTATGCCGGCCTGTCCCACTGGATGACGCTGTTCCATGCGACGGAACCGTGGGCGGTCGTGGTGTTGCTCGGGCCGCTCTGGCTCGCTGCCATGGGCCTTGCCGCCAGCTGGTTCGGTCGCTGGGGCCTTGCCGCCGTGGCCGTCCTGGGCGTGGGCGGCTTCTCGCTCGTCTTCCTGGGTGAGGCAGGCGATCCCAACCGCTTGTACGTGCTGCAGCACGTGGCCATCAACGCCGCGCTGTGCGGCTGGTTCGGCTCCACGCTGCGCGGCCGGGGCCTGCCGCTGATCACGCAGTTCGCGCAGCGGGTGCACCCGCTCAAGGGGCACATGCTGTCCTACACCACGCAGCTCACGCGCATCTGGACCGGCTTCTTCGCGCTGACGGTGCTGGCGTCGATCCTCATCTACCTGACAAGGCCGTTTTCCGACTGGTCGCTGTTCGCCAATGTGCTGTCGCCCGTGATGGTGACGCTGCTCTTCGTGGGCGAGCACTTTGTGCGCTACCGGCTGCATCCCGAATTCGAACGCACGCGCCTCGTGGATGCGGTGCGCGCGTTCTATGGCACATCGTCGGTGGACACCAGCCCCGGCGGCCAATGACACAGGCGCCGCCCGCGTGACGACAGATACCCGTTTCCTGCCACTGCTCACCGACCGAGACCCAGATTCCATCCTGGCCTGGCGCGCCGGCGTGCCCGTGAGCACGCGGCAGTTCCTGGCCGACGTGGCCCGCTTCGCGCCCGAGCTTCCGGGCGAGGGCTCCGCCGTCAATCTCTGCGTAGACCGCTATGCCTTTGCCGTGAGCCTGGGCGCGGCGCTGGTGCGCGGCCATGCCAGCCTGCTGCCGCCCGACGCGCGGCCCGACACGCTCGCGCGCCTGCTCGAGTCCGGTGGCTCACGTCTTTTTGCGCTCACCGACGATCTGAAGCAGCAAACGCCAGGCATGCAGCGCGTGCTGATCGAGAACAGCCAAAGCCGCGCGAGCTCTGAGGCCCCCGTGCCGCAGATCGACGCAGCCATGCACGCCGCCAGCCTGCTGACCTCCGGCTCGACCGGCGTGCCGCAGCCGCACGCCAAGACCTGGGGCACGCTGGTGGGCGACGTCGCGGTGGCCGTGAAACGGCTGTGCCGTGTGCTCGAGCGCCCCACGCTGGAAGGCCTGACGCTGGTCGCGACCGTGCCGGTGCAGCACAGCTACGGGCTCGAGTCGTCGGTGCTGCTGGCAATGCTGGGCGGCGCGGCCTTCGAAAGCGGCCGGCCGTTTTTCCCGGCCGATGTGGCGAAGACGCTGGCCTCGGTGCCGCGCCCCCGCGCGCTGGTGACCACGCCGTTCCATCTCAAGACATTGCTGCTCTCGGGCATCGAGCTGCCGCCGGTCGACCTGATCCTGTCGGCCACCGCGCCGCTGTCGCCGCAACTCGCGCAGCAGGCAGAGCAGGCGATGGGCGGCGTGCTGCTCGAAATCTACGGCAGTACCGAGTCGGGGCAGGTCGCCACGCGCCGCACCACCGACAACGAGATCTGGGAGACATTCGGCGAGATCCGCGTGCACGCCGAGCCTTCGGCGGACGGTAGCCCCGAGCGCTTCATCTTCAGCGGCGACTTCATTCCCGAGCCCACGCCCATGGCCGACGTGCTCGAACTGCTGGACGAGCGCCGCTTTCGCCTGTTCGGCCGGGCCAACGACCTGATCCACGTGGCGGGCCGGCGCAGTTCGCTGGCGCACCTGAACTTTCACCTGAACAGCATTCCCGGCGTGGACGACGGCGCCTTCTGGCTGCCCGACGAGGTGGCCGACGGTGTCGTGCGGCCGGTGGCCTTCGTGGTGGCGCCCACTCTGTCGGCGGGCGACATCATCGCGGCCCTGCGGCAGCGGCTCGAACCCGTGTTCGTGCCGCGCCGCGTGGTGCAGGTCAAGGCCTTCCCGCGCGAAGGCACGGGCAAGCTCACCGTGCGGGCGCTGCGCGAATTTGCGCTGGCGCAGCTAGCGGAAGACGACACATCGGTGCAGATGGCCCACGTGGTGCCAGCTGACCACCCCGTGTTTGCCGGTCATTTCCCGGGGCAGCCGCTGCTGCCGGGCGCGCTGGTGCTGGCCGAGGTCATGGAGGCCATTCGCCGCGTGCCGGCCCTGGTGGCTCGGCTGGGCGCGCATCCCACGCTCGCCGCGGCCAAGTTCCTGGCGCCCGTGCGGCCCGGCGCCGCGCTGTCCATCGAGCTGCATCCGGAAGCCGGGCCCGGTCGCGGCGTGCGTTTCGACGTGCGTTGCGACGGCGTGGTGGCTGTCACGGGCCGCTGGACGGCCGTGCAAGAGTCCGCGTGATGAAGCACACCGATGTCGAGGCGCGCGCCGTGAAAGAGGCAACCAGGGCAGGGCAGGCGGCACCGAAAGGCGAGCGCGGCGAAAGCGGCGACTGGGCCCGTGCGCCCGAGCGCAGCAACATGCTGGCGCTGCGGTTCATCGTTTTCATGGCGCTTGTGTGCGGACGCCACGTCACGCGCCTCCTGCTGCCGCCGATTGCCCTGTACTTCCTGCTGTTCGCGCCGGCGCAGCGCCGGCACATCAAGCGCTACCTGTTCCGGGCCATCGGTCCGCAGGCGGGTTGGGTCGACGGCTTCCGCCTGCTGCACGCCTTTGCCTCGACGGTGCTCGATCGCGTGTATTTCCTGCGTGGGCGCCTGGACCTGTTCAAGGTCGGCATCGAGGGCAATGCACCGATCGATGCCGAGATCGCGCGAGGGCGGGGAGCCTTTCTGCTCGGCGCCCACATCGGCAGCTTCGAGGTGCTCGGCGCCTGCAAGCAGCAGACGCACCAGTGCAACCTGCGCCTGGCGATGCTGATGTACCCGGACAACGCGCAGCGCATCACGGCTGTCCTCAACACCATTGCCGTGCCCGAGCTGCGGCCGCACGTCATCGCGTTGGGCCGGCCGCATTCGATGCTGGCCCTGCGCGACTGGCTCGACGGCGGCGGCCTGGGCGGCATGCTGGCCGACCGCACGCTGCCGGGCAGCGAAGAGCAGCCCGCGCATCAGCGCGGCAACAACATCGTGCTGCCGTTCCTCGGGCAGCCCGCAGTTTTCAACGATGGTCCTTTCCGCCTGGCGGCCTTGCTGCGTCGCAAGGTGTTCTTCATGGCCGGGCTCTACGGCGGCGGTGCCCGCTATGACGTGCGATTCGACCCGCTGGCCGACTTCGGCGAGCCGGTTTGCAGCCCCGCGGAGCGCGAAGCGCGCATTCGTGCTGCCGTCGAAGCCTATGTGGCACGCCTCGAAGCGCTGTGCCGCGCGTATCCCTACAACTGGTTCAATTTCCATGATTTCTGGCTCGAAGATGCGGCTTGACTGGCTTTGCAGGGCATGCGTGCTCGCACTGGCCTTTTGCGCCGTGCCGGCCTGGGCGGCGTTCGACCTGCCCGAGCTGATGACGCTGCTGGCCAAGCAGAAGAGCGGGGAGGCCCGTTTCACCGAACAGCGCTTCGTGCACGGCCTGGAAGGCCCGCTCGACGCCAGCGGTACGCTGAGCTTCGATGCGCCCGACAAGCTGGTGCGCCGCACGCTGTCGCCGCGCGTCGAGACCATGGCGGTCGAGGGCAACACGCTGACGTTGTCGCGCGGCGGCCGCAACCGCACGCTGGCGCTCGACAGCATGCCCGAGCTGCTCGGCCTGGTCGAAGCCATGCGAGGCACGCTGACCGGCGACGGCGCCACGCTGCAGCGCTATTTCCGCAGCACCGTGTCGGGCTCCGCTGCCAAGTGGACGCTCGACCTCGTGCCGATGGACAGCCGGCTGGCCGCGCAGGTGCGCAGCATCCGCATCAGCGGCCGCGCGAGCGACGTGCTGGGGCTCGAGATGGAGTTCGTCGGCGGTGACCGCTCGGCCATGAACATCACGCCGGGCGCGACAGCACCCGCGCCAGCCAACGCGGCTCCGTCCGGCGCCACCGGACGCACCACGCCGTGACGCCACAGCAGCAGGCGGGCGGCCCGCCGGGCTGGCGGCGCAGGGCGATCGTGCTGCTGGCGTGGCTGCTGGTGCTGGTGTGCGGCGCCGTGGTCATCGCGCGCACGCAGATCGGCGCCGACCTCTCGGCCTTTCTGCCCAAGAGCCCGGATGTGCGCCAGCGCGTGCTGATCGAGCAGCTGCAAAGCGGCGTCGCCTCGCGCACGCTGATGCTGGGCATCGAGGGCGGCAGCGCCGAGCAGCGCGCCGCGGTGTCGCGCGCGGTCGCAAAGGACATGCGCGAGAGCAAGCTCTTCGACCTGATCCAGAACGGCGACGTCGGCGACTGGAGCGAGGCGGGAAACTGGGTACTCCAACACCGCTACCAGCTGTCGCCCGGTGTCACGCCCGGGCAGTTCACTGCCGAGGGCTTGCGCGACGCGATCAATGAAACGCTGTCGATGCTGGGCACGCCTGCCGGCAACGTGATCAAGCCCCTCCTTGATCGCGACCCGACCGGCGAGACGCAGCGCATTGCCATGGAGCTGACGCCCGCCAGCGCGCCGCGCAGCGAGGACGGCGTGTGGATGTCGCGCACCGCGCCGCGCGCGCTGATGGTCGCCACCACGCGCGCTGCCGGCAGCGACCTCGACGCGCAGGCCATCGCCATTGCGCGCGTGCACGCCGCCTACGCGGCCGCGACGCGCGACATGGGCGCAACCGCGCCCAAGCTGCTGCTGAGCGGTCCGCCCGTGTTCTCGGTGATGAGCCGCGACAAGATCAAGACCGAAGCGATCCACCTCGCGGTGGTGGGCGGCATCGTGATGGGCGGGCTGCTGTTGCTGGCCTTTGCATCACCGCGCGCGCTGGTTATCGCCTTCCTGCCCGTGGCCACGGGCGTGGTGATCGGCACCGCGAGCGTGAGTCTGGTGTTCGGCTCGGTGCACGGCCTCACACTGGGTTTCGGCAGCACGCTGATCGGGGAGACGGTCGACTACGCCATCTACTACCTCATCCAGGCGCGTGGCGCCGCCGTGGCCGGCACCGGCTGGCAGCGTTGGCGCGACCTGAACTGGCCGACCGTTCGGCTCGGGCTGCTGACCTCGGTGTGCGGCTTTGCGGCGCTGGTGTTCTCGGGTTTTCCGGGGCTGGCGCAGCTGGGTGTGTTCTCCATTGCAGGCCTTGTTGCGGCCGCACTGGCTACGCGTTACGTGCTGCCGATGCTCGCGCCCGACGGTGCCACCGGCATGGGCATGCGCAAGTACATGGCGCAAATGGCCGGCGCGCTGGTGCGCGGCCTGCCGCGCCTGCGCTGGCCTCTGGCCGCGCTGGGGGTGGCGGCATTGGCATTGGTGCTGTGGCAGGGCGGCCATCTGTGGCGCGCCGATCTTGGCGCGATGAGCCCGGTGCCCAAGGCAGCCCAGCAGCTGGACGAAATGCTGCGCAACGACATCGGCGCGAGCGACGGTGGCGTGCTGGTGGTCGCCTATGGCGACGACGAGCAGGCCGCGCTGCGCAACACCGAGGCGGCGGCGCAGCGGCTCGATGCGCTGGTGGATCAGGGCGAACTCGTCGGCTACGAAACGGTCACCCGCGTGCTGCCCAGCGTGGAAGTGCAGACCGCGCGCATCGCAGCCCTGCCGGACGCCGAAACGCTGCGCGCCAACTTGGCAGAGGCAACCAAGGGCATGCCGCTGCCGGCTTCGCGGCTCGGACCGTTCCTGGCCGACATCGAGGCTGCGCGCAAGCTGCCACTGGTGCAGCGCGCCGAACTGGCCGCCGGGCCGCTCGGCTCGGTCCTGAACACGCTGATGTACCAGCGCCCGGGCGGCGGCTGGGGCACGCTGGTCGTGCTGCATCCGGGCGCCAAGTTCGATCAGGGCCGTCTGGAAGCGGCGCTGGCCGGCCTGCCTGAAGTGCAGGTGGTCGACGTCGGCCGCGAACTTGCGAGCCTGTACCAGCGCTACCTGCACGAGGCCTTCGTGCAGGTGCTGCTCGGCGCGCTGGCGGTGGTGCTGTTGCTCGGCATCTACCTGCGTTCGTGGCGCCGGCTGCTGGCCGTTTGCCAGCCGCTGGTGTTCGCGGTGGTGCTCACGCTCGGGGGAATGGCCGTGCTGCAGGCGGCGCTGGGCATCCTGCATCTGGTGGGGCTGCTGCTGATCGTGGCGGTGGGATCCAACTACGCGCTGTTCTTCGACCAGCTGCGCACCACCGGGCGGGCCGACGAGGACACGCTGGCGTCGCTGATGCTGGCCAACCTGACGACCGTGGTGTCGTTCGGGCTGATCGCGATTTCGGACATTCCGGCGCTGTCGTCCATCGGCCGCGTGGTTGCGCCTGGGGCGCTGCTGGCGCTGTTGCTTTCGGCAGCATTCGCACGCAGCGTGGGGCCTTCGCAGGCTTCGCGTGGCTGACGGGGGAAAATCCGGCCCCATGTCCATCGCTCCCGCACCTACCGAATCCTGGCCCTGGCCGCCTGCCATCCGCGCCAGCGCGGCGTGGCACGTCGCGGCCATCGGTGCGGGCGTGCTGGTGCCGGGCGCGTTGCCGTGGGCCATCGGCGCGATCGTGCTGAACCATGCGTTGATCACCGGTGCCGGCCTGACGCCGCGCAGCAGCCTGCTGGGCCCTAATGTCACGCGGCTGCCCGAAGCGGCCGCGGCGCGGCGCGAAGTGGCGATCACCATCGACGACGGGCCGGAGCCCGAGGTAACGCCGCGCGTGCTCGACCTGCTCGACGCGCACGGCCAGCGCGCCACCTTCTTCTGCATTGCCGAGCGCGTGCTGGCGCACCCCGAACTGGCACGCGAGATCGTGGCGCGCGGCCACAGCATCCAGAACCACACGGCGCGGCACCGGCACAATTTTTCCTTTCTCGGGCCGCGCGGTTTCGCCGCCGAGATCGCGCGGGCGCAGGACATCCTGAGCGACGTCACCGGCCAGCGCCCGACCTGTTTCCGCGCGCCCGCTGGCCTGCGCAACCCGTTTCTCGAACCCGTGCTGCACCGCCTCGGCCTCTCGCTCGTGAGCTGGACGCGGCGCGGCTTCGACACGCGCGAAGGCGACGCCGCCAAGGTGTTGGCACGCCTGAGCCACAACCTGCAGGCGCGCGACATCCTGTTGCTGCACGACGGCAATGCCGCGCGCACCGTTGCTGGACAACCTGTTTTGCTGGAGGTACTGCCCTTGTTGCTCGAACGCCTGCGCGCCGATGGATTGCGCTCCGTGACCCTGCCTGAAGGATTGAAGTCATGAGCGCCGCCCGGCCGCCCGAAGGCGCTCGCACCGTAGCGCGAAGCGCGGAGGTTTCCGAATGAGCGCCGTGATGTTGTCGACCGATAGCGCCTGGCGCGAGCTGCATGAAGCCGCGACCATTCCCTACAAAAAAGGCGGCAGCTTCGCCTGGCACTTCGCACGCGGCAAGCTGGGGCGCGACCCGGTGTTTCGCGGGCTGCTCGAACGCGGGCTGTTTGGCGCGCCGCACCAGCGCGTGGTCGACATCGGCTGCGGGCAAGGCCTGTTCGCAAGCCTGCTGGCATCGATGAGCGCGATGCAGAAGCAGGGCCGCTGGCCGTCAGCGTGGCTCGCCACGCCGCACAGCGCCGACTACACCGGCATCGAGCTGATGCCGAAGGACGTGGCGCGCGCCGAGGCCTCCATTGGCCATCTGGAGCCCACGCCCAGGCTCGTCTGCGCCGACATGTGCTCGGCTGCCTTGCCGGACTGCGACCTCGTCGTGATCCTCGACGTGCTGCACTACGTGAACCTCGAAGCGCAGGAAGGTGTGCTCCAGCGCGTGCGCGACGCGCTGCGCCGTGGCGGCAATCCGCACGCACGGCTGCTGCTGCGCGTGGGCGATGCGTCGAGTCGCCGCGGCTTCGCAATCAGCCAGTGGGTCGACCGCACCGTGACACGCATTCGCGGCCACAAGGTCTCGCCGACCTGGGGCCGTCCGCTGTCCGACTGGACCGCGCTGCTGCAGCGCCTGGGCTTCCGGGTGCAGAGCATCCCGATGAGCGAAGGTACCCCGTTTGCCAACGTACTGCTGGTCGCCGACCTGGAGGCCGCAGCTTGACTGCACCGCAGACGCTCGACCGCGCAGGCATTGCGCAGCGCATTCCGCACAGCGGCAGCATGTGCCTGCTCGAACGGCTCGAAAGCTGGGACGCCGACGCGATCCACTGCAGCACTACGACCCATGCGCAAGCGGGCAACCCGCTGCGCACGGAAGGCGGCCTGCTCGCACCGAACGCAATCGAATACGCGGCGCAGGCCATGGCGCTGCATGGCGGCTTGCTGGCCACCGAGGGCAGCGCGCCATCGGCCGGTTTCCTGGCGAGCGCGCGCAATGTGAAGCTGGCGGTGGCACGCCTCGACGACGTGCCCGGCGCCTTGCAGGTGGGCGCCCGGCGCCTGTCGGGTGACGATCGCCAGATCCTCTATGAATTCACCGTCAAGGCCGACGACGGCCGCATGCTGGCCGAAGGCCGTGCCGTCGTGGTCCTGAACACGCCGCTCGCAGCAGAACAACAAGAAAGCACGACATCGCCATGAGCCTCGAAGGAAAACGCGCACTCATCACAGGCGCAAGCGGCGCACTCGGCGCCGCCATGGCCGAACGCCTGGCTCGGGACGGCGCCACGGTGCTGCTGCATGCCAATTCGCGGCCCGAGGCGGTCGAGCAACTGGCGGCGTCGATCACGGCTGCAGGAGGCAAGGCGGAATGCCACGTGTTCGACCTGCGCAGCGACGAGGCGTCGGCGGCAGCTTGCGCGCGCATCCTGGAGGGCGGGGCGGTGCAGATCCTCGTCAACAACGCGGGCGTGCACGACGACGCCGTGCTGCCGGGCATGCGCGCCGAGCAGTGGCACAAGGTGATCGACGTGTCGCTCAACGGCTTCTTCCGCGTCACGCAGCCCTTGCTGCTGCCGATGATGCGCACGCGGTGGGGCCGCATTTTGAACATCTCGTCGGTGGCCGCGATTGCGGGCAACCGGGGGCAGGTCAACTACGCCGCTGCCAAGGGGGCGCTGAACAGTGCGACCAAGGCGCTGTCGCTCGAAGTTGCATCGCGCGGCGTGACGGTGAATGCGATCGCGCCCGGGATCATCGCGTCGCCGATGGCGGATGCAGTGTTCGACCAGGCGGTCATCAACCAGATGGTGCCGGTGAAGCGGGCGGGGACGCCGCAGGAAGTGGCGGCGCTGGCTGCTTTCCTGGCCAGCGACGAGGCGGCCTACATCACGGGGCAGGTGATCTCGATCAATGGCGGGATGATCTAGGGGCGCTGGTCGGTGGGTGCTGTGCCCTTGGGCGGCCCCAATAAAACCTACAACGGCAGCGTGTCGAACGCGGCGTAAACCGTAGCCAGCCAAGACTTCACGCGCTGGCGCTCCAGCAGCCCCAGCGCATGTGGCCCTTCGCGGTCGTTCACGGCCTTCCAGAAACTGGTGTTCTGCGCATCGATCTTGCGCATGCTCGCGTCATGCAAACGCGGCAGCGCAATCACGCGAGCGCCATTGGCCGTGGCCTTCGAAAGCGATTGCGAACCCAGCAGCATCCCGAAGTCGCTGCCACGCCCGTAGTTCTGCACCACGATGTAGTTGGGTCGGTTGCCGAAGGTGTCGATCAGCGAGCCGAGCAGGTCGGTCGAGTCCTTGCCGTCGTCCAGCACGTGCCAGAAATTGACTGTGACGCCAATCTCGGCGAACACGTCGAACAGGTCCGACTCCTTGATCCAGCGCGACAGTGGCGCCAGCGTCTGGGCCGCGAGGTCGACGATCACGCTTTGCTGCGGGTTGGTCTCGAAGCCGTTGACGACCGTGTCGAGTCCTTCGAAGCTGTCGACCACCACGGGCGAGGCAAAGCCTTCGTAGAAACGGGTGAACGAGCTGTGCGAGCGGTCGGTGTCGAAGCCGGTGAAGGGGCGGCTGTGGTCGATGAAGTACTGCGCTAGCACGCGCGCGGTGACCGACTTGCCGACACCGCCTTTTTCGCCGCCGATGAAATTGATGGAGCTCATGAGTTGATGCTGCCTCGAATGGGTTGAGGAGGGGTGGAGGGCGGATTCATTCTAGGGGGCTGCTTTTTCTTTTTGTTTGCCACCTTTTGAAATGGCTTGCAGCAAGGGATGTGCCTGCAATCGCTGCTGCAGCCGTTTCTTCCAAGGGGCCGGCAGCGCCGAGGCTTCGATCATTGCGGGCCACTTGTCGCGGGCGAGCCGCGCGGTGTCGGCGATCACACGGCGCACCAGCGGCTCGTGCAGCCCGGTCGAGAAGCAGAAGGCGCGCACGCTGGCGGGCGTGAACAGGGCCGTGCGCCTGGCCGCGCTGGCGGCTGCGGGCAGCAATGGCAAGGCGTGGCCGTCGACGCCCTGCAGCGCTGCGTAGGCGACGATGTCGTAGGCCGGGGCAAAGCGCGGCGCGATGCCATCGGGGTACAGCACGCCGAAGTTCTTCAGATGCGCATCGGGGTTGCCGAGGAGGTCGTTCACCGCAAGGCGCCGCACGAGCTCGAGCACCGCTTCGTCGCCCAGCGACGGAAAGGCGCGCATTGCGAGCGCCATGTCGAGGTAGCTCCCGCTGTACTTGCGCATCGGGTCGATCGCCAGCACCTGCGCGAAATCTTCGAAGTGGATGCGGCGCGCGCCGTCGCGGTCGAAACGCGTTACTGCCAGAAACTCGGGCTCGTCGGGCAGCGCATAGCTGTGCTCTGCGGCAATGGCCGAGAGCGGTGCGAGTTCGGCATGGCAAACCTCGACGCCCGCCGCGCTCGCCATCTGCAGCGACAGCATTTCGAGCTGCGGCATGTGCGGCCGGCCAGCCACCGGCAGCTTGGCGATGACCCGGGTGCTCGCACCGGCCCGTGTGCGGGCAACATACCGTCCGCCCTGGCGGCGCAGGCCCAGCTTGGGCTGCACGCCGGAGACCGAAATGCCCTGCGGCATCGGCAGCTCGACCACCGACATCTCCAGCGCGTCCTGGTCCTGCGTGATGAGCCGCTGCAGCGTGCCGCGGTCTACCGACACTGGCCTGGCGCTCACGGCGCCGGGCAGGTCGCCGCCACAGGCCGCGAGCAGCTCGAAATAGTCGTTCTCGCGGCAGCCGCGAAGCTGCGCGATGTGGCTGCGCAGCACGCCCTCGGGCAGCAGGTTCTGGAAAAAGCTGGGCAGCAGGCCGCTCTGGGCGTTGAACAACGGGTTCTTGACGTCGCTCCACAGCGCCGACTGGGTGGGCGGATCGCTCGCCACCATCGAGAGCGACAGCACTTCGAGCGATGGGCTGGCGACCAGGTCGGGTTCCGCCACGAAGCGGCACAGGTCGGCGTACTGGAACAGTTTGCCGAAGCGGCGTGCGCCGAGCGAAATCTCGAGGATCTTGACGTTCATGGCGGTGAGCGGCGCTTGACGTAGGGCGGGGCGGGCGCCTGCGCCACGGCATGGCCGACACGCGTGGTCACGGGGCGATAGCCGGCATCGGTTGCCGTCGTTTCACCGAAGCCCTTGGGCGCAAGCTGCAACTCGAGCCCCAGCGCATCGACCAGCGCCAACAGGGACGACAGCTGCGGATTGCCACGCAGGCTCAGGGCGTTGCGCACGGAGCGCTCGGTGAGCCCAGAGCGCAGCGCGATCTCGGCATTCGAGATGCCGGCGGCCTCGCGGCGGGCAGTCAGGGTGGTGATGAGTTCCTGCTTGTTCACGGAAACATATTACCGCAGATGCAGATTTGGGAAATATCTTTCCTATGCTGCATTCCCCCGCGACCTCACTTGGGCAGCAGCGTGAAGAAGGGCATGACCACGCCCATCACCCAGTTCTGGCCGAAGTCGAGTGCCGCCCGGCGGTATTTCTCGTCGGCCTGGGCGGCCAGCAGATCGAGCCGCGCCACCACCTTCGACAGTTCGCGGTCGGCCACGAGGTTGCGGCCGCGGTCGCTGATTTCGGTGGCCAGCAGCAGCGGCTGGCCGTCGGGGCCGGTCTTGGAGGAAATGAGCCAGAGCGAGATCTCGAAGTTGCGTGCGGCCCGGAAGCTGTTTTCGGCGTTGACGCCGTCGATCATGGTCTGGTCCCAGGTGTCGCCGTTGGCCTGCTTGAGCATGGTGGCCCAGCCAACCACCAGTGCCGCGACGCGGTCGCCCTGGTAGCCCTGCGGCCCGGTGTCGAAGGCCATGCGGATCGCGTCGATGCCGGTGGCGCCCTTCAACTCGGGCAGGGGCGGGCCTTTGAGCACGGCGTCCCAGGCGCGCTGGGTGGCCTCGTCCATGCTGGCTGCCGACTTGCGCCATTCGCGCGGGTTGCGCTTGTACAGCGTGCTCTGAACCCGTCGCACCGACTGCAGGTTGTCGCGCAATGACAGGTTCGCGATGCGGTTGGCGCCGGACTGCAGCCACTCCTGGTTGTTGTAGGGTTCGGCGCGCTGGGTGTCGCGTACCGACGAGCAGCCGGCAAGACCGAGCAGGGCGGCCGTGCCCGCCAGCAGCCAGGTTCGTCTTACGGCAAGGGGTGAAACCGGGGAATCGCTCATGCCCTGACGTTATCATCCACGGCTGGGGCGGCGGCCTGCATCAAGCTGCGGGCCCGTGCAATTTTCCTTACAAATCAATACCTTGGCGCTACAGCCAAGGCAGGCCGACAAGTCGTGCGTCTTAATTCCATCAAGCTTTCGGGCTTCAAGTCGTTCGCCGAACCCACCAACTTCCTGCTGCCGGGCCAACTGGTCGGTGTTGTCGGGCCCAACGGTTGCGGCAAGTCGAACATCATGGACGCGGTGCGCTGGGTGCTCGGCGAGTCGCGCGCGTCGGAGTTGCGCGGCGAATCGATGCAGGACGTGATCTTCAACGGCACGACCACGCGCAAGCAGGCCAGCCGTTCGAGCGTGGAACTGGTGTTCGACAACGCCGATCACCGTGCCGGCGGCCAGTGGAACCAGTTCGGCGAAATCGCCGTGCGCCGCGTGCTCACCCGCGACGGCACCAGCAGCTACTACATCAACAACCAGCCGGTGCGCCGCCGCGACGTGCAGGACGTGTTCCTGGGCACGGGCCTCGGCCCCCGCGCCTACGCCATCATCGGCCAGGGCACGATCAGCCGGATCATCGAATCGAAGCCCGAGGAACTGCGCCTGTTCCTCGAAGAAGCCGCGGGCGTTTCCAAGTACAAAGAGCGCCGCCGCGAAACCGAAAACCGCCTGGGCGACACGCGCGAGAACCTCACGCGGGTCGAAGACATTCTTCGCGAACTCAACGCCAACCTCGAAAAGCTCGAAAAGCAGGCCGAGGTGGCCGCGCGCTACAACACGCTGCAGGGCGACGCCACGAAGAAGCAGCACCAGCTGTGGTTCCTGAAGCGCAGCGAAAGCAACGCCGACCAGTCCAAGATCAAGGCCGATTCCGAAAAGGCCATCAACGACCTCGAATCGCGCACGGCAGACCTGCGCCACATCGAGGCCGAGCTCGAAACCGTGCGCCAGGCCCACTACGGGGCCGGTGACCAGGTCAACCAGGCGCAGGGCAAGCTCTACGAGGCCAGCGCCGAAGTTGGCCGGCTCGAAGGCGAGATCCGCTTCGTGGTCGAAGGCCGCCAGCGCGTCGAGCAGCGTCTTGTGCAACTGCGCGAGCAAATGGGCCAGTGGGGCCGTCGCCGCGAAGAAGCCGAAACCGAGATCGAAACCCTGGCCGGCGCGGGTGTAGACGCTGAAGAGCAGGCCATCATGCTGGCCGCCCAGCTCGAAGAGCACGACGCGCGCATGCCCGACCTCGAAGAGGCCGTGCAACGCGCCCAGGACGAGGCCAACACCCAGCGCACGACCGTGTCGCAGGTGCAGCAGCAGATCCAGGTGCTGGCCGCCGACCAGCGCAACATCGAAGAACAAAGCCGCCAGCTCACGCAGCGCAGCGAACGCCTGCGCGCCGACCAGAATGCGCTGGCCGCGCCCGACGAAGCCCGCCTGCTCGACATGCAGGAGCAGCACGCCATGGCGCAGGAAGCCGCCAGCGAAGCCGAAGCGCGCCTGCACGAGCTGCAGGAAGCCGTGCCGCAGCTCGACGACGACCGCCGCGCCAAGCAGCAGGCCGTCAACACCGAGGGCGCCCGCCACGCCGAGTACTCGGCCCGCCTCGAAGCGCTGCGCGCGCTGCAGGAAAAGGTCAAGACCGACGGCAAGCTGGCCCCCTGGCTCGCCAAGCATGGCCTCGACGGCCTGCAGGGCCTGTGGAGCCGCATCCACATCGAACAGGGCTGGGAAAGCGCGCTCGAAGCCGCGCTGCGCGAGCGCCTGGGCGCGCTCGAAGTCAGCCGCCTGGAGATGGTGCGCGCCTTCGGCAACGACGCGCCGCCCGCCAAGCTCGCCTTCTACAGCCCGCCGGCCGCCGGAGCACCCGAAGGCACGGCCGCGCTGCCGCGCCTGTCGAGCCTGCTGCGCCTGAACGACGCGGGGCAACAGGCCTTGCTGAACGACTGGCTGCACGGCTGCTACACCGCCGCGAGCTTCGAGGAAGCGCTGGCCCAGCGCGCCGCGCTGCAGCCGGGTGAGGTCATCTACGTGCAGAGCGGCCATGCCGTGTCCTCGCACAGCGTCAATTTCTACGCACCTGATTCCGAGCAGGCTGGCTTGCTGGCCCGCCAGCAGGAAATGGAAAACCTGGAGCGCCAGCTGCGCGCCCAGACGCTCATCAACGAAGAGGCGCGCACCGCGCTGGTCCGCGCCGAAGCGGCCTATGCCGACGCTGCGCAGCGCCTCGTGACCGCGCGGCGCGAAGCCGCCGAAACCCAGTCGCGCGCGCACGAACTGCAGGTCGAGACCCTGCGTATGACGCAGCTCGCCGAGCAGACCCGCGCCCGCAGCCAGCAGCTGGCGGCCGACCTCGGCGAAGTCGATGCGCAGCTCGAAGAACTGCAAGAAAAACGCATCGCTGCCGAAGGCCGCTTCGAAGAGCTCGACATGCAACTGGCAGACAGCCAGGAGCGCCACGCCGAACTCGACGAACGCGTGATCGAGGCCGGCCGCGCGCTGGCCGCGAGCCGCGAGCAGCATCGCAGCCTTGAACGCCAGGCACAGGAAGCGACCTTCTCGCAGCGCACGCTCGAAGCCCGCCGCGCGGAGCTCAACCGCTCCATCGAAACCGCTGCGCAGCAGACCGTGGCGCTGACCGACGAAGACGAGCGCGCCCGCGCCGAGTTGAGCCGCCTGTCAGACGCCGCCGCGCAAGCCGGCCTGCAGGATGCGCTGGCCCTCAAGCTCGAGCGCGAAGCTGCGCTCGGTTCGGCGCGCAGCCAGTACGACGACCTCACTCTCAAGCTGCGCGCCAGCGACGAGCGCCGCCTGCAGCTCGAACGCGAACTCGACCCGCTGCGCCAGCGCATTACCGAGTTCCAGCTGAAGGAGCAGGCCGCGCGCCTGGGCGTCGAGCAATACCAGCAACTGCTGGACGACGCCGGCGCCGACCTCGAAGCCATCGAGCAGTCGATCGAAACCGACAAGGTCAAGCTCACCGGCCTGCAAAGCGAAATCGACCGCCTCAACCGCGAAGTGGTCGCGCTCGGTGCGGTGAACCTGGCCGCGCTCGACGAACTTGCCATTGCGAGCGAACGCAAGACCTTCCTCGACGCCCAGTCGGCTGACCTGAACGAAGCCATCGGCACGCTCGAAGACGCCATCCGCAAGATCGACGCCGAAACGCGCGACCTGCTCGGCGGCACCTTCAAGATCGTCAACGAGCACTTCAGCCGCATGTTCCCCGAGCTGTTCGGCGGCGGCAATGCCAAGCTCATGATGACCGGCGACGAAATCCTCGACTCCGGCGTGCAGGTGATGGCCCAGCCCCCGGGCAAGAAGAACCAGACCATCCACCTGCTCTCGGGCGGCGAGAAGGCGCTCACGGCCATTGCGCTCGTGTTCGCCATCTTCCAGCTGAACCCGGCGCCTTTCTGTCTGCTCGACGAAGTGGACGCGCCGCTGGACGACGCGAACACCGAGCGCTATGCCAAACTCGTCACCGCCATGAGCCGTGAAACCCAGTTCCTCTTCATCAGCCACAACAAGATCGCCATGGAAATGGCCGAGCAACTGATCGGCGTGACGATGCAGGAGCAGGGCGTGTCGCGCATCGTCGCGGTCGACATGGAGTCGGCGGTCTCGATGGTCGAAGCCGCGTAAGCCGAGCGGCACCCATGACCAATCTCACTCTCGCCCTGGCCATCCTCGGCGGTCTCGTTCTCGCGGCCGTCGTTGCCTACAACACGCTGATGTCGCGCCGCAATGCGCCGCGCCAGCCCGATGCGGTCGACCTCGCGCTGGCCGATGCGGAGCGCGCAATGTCGGGCTCGCCCGACGGCGCGGAGCCGATGCTGCACGTCGACCCGTACCAGGTGCAGCAGGGCGCCGACCGCCACGAGCCCCTGTTCGACCCCGACCTGCCGGCGCCCAGCGGCGTGCCCGTGCCGACCGGCGAGCGCCGCGGCGGGCTCGATCCGCTGATCGACGTGATCGCGCCAATCTCGCTCGACGGGCTCGCGTCCGGTGACGCCGCCATTGCCGCCATGCCGTCGACGCGGCGCGCGGGCAGCAAGCCGGTGGCCATCGAGGGCCTGAACGAACACAACGGCCAATGGGAGCCGCCCGTGCCCGGTCAGCGCTACAGCGCCTTCCAGGTCGGCGTGCAGCTGGCCAATCGCACGGGCGCGCTCAACGAAATCGAGTACTCCGAATTCGTGGTCAAGGCGCAGGCATTTGCCGACGCGGTCAACGGTGCACCCGAGTTCCCCGAGATGCTCGACGAAGTGGCGCGTGCCCGCGAGCTCGACCAGTTCGCCAGCGCGCACGACGCGCAGCTGGGCTTTGTCCTGCGCGCATTGCATGCGGCCTGGAGCCCGGGCTATGTGCAGCAGAACGCGGCGCGGCTCGGCTTCGTGGCCGGCATCATCCCGGGGCGCATGGTGCTGCCGACCAGCGAAGTTGGTTTGCCGCCGATCCTCGGATTGGCCTTCGACACGCAGGCCGCACTGGCTGACGACCCGGCCCAATCCGCCATTCGCGAACTCAGCCTGAGCCTCGATGTGCCGCAGGTCGACCGCGGCGAGGAGCCGTTCCGCCGCATGCGCGAAGCCGCCGCAACGCTGGCGCGCGAAATGGACGGCGTGGTTACCGACAGCGACGGCCAGCTGCTGCGCGACGAGACGATGGACGTGATCGGCGCCGACCTCGAGCAGCTCTACGACACGCTCGATGCGCGCGACCTCGCTGCGGGTTCTCCGCTGGCGCGACGCCTCTTCAGCTAACAACTCCGACCTTCGGGAGACACCCCATGACGACGCGCGACGAAGCGGCACGCGAAGCCGCCGCACTGAGCGAACAGCTCCACCGGCACGCCCACCTCTACTACGTGCTCGACACGCCCGAACTGCCGGACGCGGAGTACGACAAGCTCTTCCAGCGCCTGCAGGCCATCGAGGCCGAGTTTCCCGATCTGCGCACGCCCGATTCGCCGACGCAGCGCGTGGGCGGCAAGGTGCTCGACGGTTTCGTCAAGGTGCGCCACAAGGTGCCGATGCTGTCGATCCGCACCGAGACCGACATCACGCCCGGCGGCGCGAGTGCCTTCGATGCGCGCGTGCGCAAGGAACTGGGCTTGCCCGAGGACGGGCCGCAGGTCAGCTATGTCTGCGAGCTGAAGTTCGATGGCCTTGCCATGAACCTGCGCTACGAGAACGGTGTGCTGGTGCAGGCTGCCACGCGCGGCGACGGCGAGGTGGGGGAAGACGTCACGCAGAACATCCGCACCGTGCGCGAGATCCCTCTGCGGCTCAACGGCACGGCACCGCCCGTGGTCGAAGTGCGCGGCGAGGTCTACATGAAGCGCGCCGATTTCGACGCGCTCAACGAGCGCCAGCGCCAGAAGATTGCGGACGGGCAGAAGAACGAGAAGGTGTTCGTCAATCCGCGCAATGCCGCGGCCGGCGCGGTGCGTCAGCTCGACCCGGCGATTGCCGCGGCGCGGCCCCTGAGCTTCTTTGCCTACGGGCTGGGCGAGGTCACGCCGGCGGCCGAAGGCGGGCCAGATTGCCCGACGCAGTTCGACTGGCTGCAGCAGTTCCACGCATGGGGCTTTCCTGTGGCGACGCAGACGGCACGAGCTACGGGTGCTATCGAACTCATAGCATTCCACGAAAACATCGGGCGCCAACGCGATGCCTTGCCCTACGACATCGACGGCGTTGTCTACAAGGTCGACAGCATCGAGTTGCAGCGGCAACTTGGCTTTGTCTCACGCGAGCCGCGCTGGGCCGTGGCTCACAAGTACCCGGCCCAGGAGCAGCTGACCGAAGTGGTCGGCATCGAGATCCAGGTCGGGCGCACCGGCAAGCTCACGCCGGTGGCCAAGCTCGCGCCGGTATTCGTCGGCGGCGTGACCGTGACGAACGCCACGCTGCACAACGAAGACGAAGCGCGCCGCAAGGATGTGCGTGTGGGCGACACGGTGATCGTGCGTCGCGCGGGCGACGTGATTCCCGAGGTGGTCGGCGTGGTGCCCGAAAGCCTCGCAAAACCCGAGGGCGAGCGCGGTGCGCAGTTCACCATGCCGCACAAATGTCCTGTGTGCGATTCGGAGGCCGTGCGCGAAGAGGGCGAGGTCGACTACCGCTGCACTGGCGGCCTGTTCTGTGCGGCGCAGCGCAAGGAAGCCATCCTGCACTTCGCAGCGCGGCGTGCGGTCGACGTCGACGGCCTTGGCGACAAGCTGGTCGAGCAACTGGTCGATGCCAACCTGATCCGCACCTTGCCTGATCTCTACAAGCTGGGCTTCACCACGCTGGCCGGGCTGGAGCGCATGGCCGAGAAGTCGGCGAAGAACCTCGTGGATGCGCTCGAAGCCTCGAAGAAGACCACGCTGCCGCGCTTCCTGTTCGGCCTTGGCATTCGCCACGTGGGTGAGACCACCGCGAAAGACCTGGCCAAGCACTTCGGCAAGCTCGACGCGATCATGGACGCGACCGAAGAGCAATTGCTCGAAGTGAACGACGTTGGCCCGGTGGTGGCGCAAAGCCTGCGCACCTTCTTCGACCAGCCGCACAACCGCGAAGTGGTCGAGCAGCTGCGCGCCTGCGGACTGACATGGGAAGAGGGCGAGCCGGCCGCGCGTGCCCCGAAGCCTTTGGCGGGCCTGACCTTCGTCATCACCGGTACCCTTCCTACGCTGAGCCGCGACGAAGCGAAGGATAAATTGGAGGCGGCCGGTGCCAAGGTTTCCGGCTCCGTCAGCAAGAAAACCCATTACCTCGTGGCCGGGGAAGAGGCCGGGAGCAAGCTCGACAAGGCACGCGAGAACGGCGTCGAGATCATCGACGAGGCGCGTATGCTGGAGATACTCGCCAACGGTGTCCCGGCAGAAGACGCGGGCGAGTGAGCGGGGAAACGTGACGGCAGATCCTCTTTACCGGCCGTTACGCGACTTCATCGCAGCGCAGTCAACAGGGTCTACAACCTGGCGTTGAAAGCTAATTGAAGGCCACAAGGAGAGTCCCTCATGCAAAAAATTCGAGTTCTCGGTGCCTGTGTTGCACTCGGCGGCGTTGCGCTGCTGAGCGGCTGCGTGGGCGTGCCTGCCGATCCCTACTACGGCGGGGGCTATTCGTCGGGGCCTTACTACAGCGAGCCTGCGCCCGTGGTCGTGGCGCCTGCGCCGGTCTACATCAACGGTGGCGGCTACTACGAGCGCCGTCCGTATTACGACGGTGGTCGTCCTTATTACGGCCGTCCGGCTTATCCGGCCGTGCGTCCGGGCTATCCGGCGGCGCGTCCGCCGAATTGGGGTGGCGGCCGGCCTCCGGCCGTGGTGCGACCGCCGATCGCAGGTGGCGGTCCCGGCTCCATCCCGACTCAGCCGCGCGGCAATGCGCGCTTCTGGACCTCGCCGGACTCCAAGACGCAAAGCCCTCCCTGATCCCGCCAGGGACGAACGAAGGCGCGGGGCTGTCGCGATAATCCCGCCATGGCCATCCGCGAAATCCTCAAGATGGGCGACCCCCGGCTGCTGCGTATCGCGCAGCCGGTAGCTGCCTTCGACACCGACGAACTGCACCTGCTGGTGCGCGACATGTTCGAGACCATGCATGCGGTCAACGGCGCCGGCCTAGCCGCGCCGCAGATCGGCGTGGACCAGCAGCTCGTGATCTTCGGCACCGATGTCGTGAACCCCCGTTATCCCGATGCGCCGCCGGTGCCACGCACCGTACTGCTCAATCCCGTCATCACGCCGCTGAACGACGAGGAAGAAGAGGGCTGGGAAGGGTGCCTGTCGGTGCCGGGCCTGCGCGGCGTGGTGCCGCGCTTTGCCAACATCCGCTATACCGGTTTCGACCCGTACGGCGACCCGATCGACCGGGTCGCCATCGGCTTTCATGCGCGCGTGGTGCAGCATGAAGTCGATCACTTGCTGGGCAAGCTCTACCCGATGCGGGTGCGCGATTTCTCGCGCTTCGGCTACACCGAGGTTCTGTTTCCGGGCCTCGATGCAGCCGACGACGACTGATCGAACCTGATCAGTTGTATTTACTGCTGAGCGCGAAGCGGCCACCGCCCATGAAGGCGAGAGCCAGCGCCGCGAACAGGAACATGCCTTGCAGTTCCAGCGCCCAGCCGCCTTGCTTGCCGAGCGAGGTCAGGTCCTTCATGTGGACCAGCGCGAATGCCACCAGCATGTTGATGACCACGATCCACGCGGCGGGACGCGTGTAGAGGCCGATGATCAGCAGCACGGGCGCCACCACCTCACCGATATAGACCAGATAGGCCAGCGCGCCCGGCAGCCCGTGCTGGGCCAGCATGCCGGAGATGAAGCCGACGCCGCCTTGCAGCTTGGCGATGCCGTGCAGCAGGATCAGGACGCCAAGCGAAACGCGCAGGATGAACTTGCCGGTGTCGTCGGATTTGACCATTTGTGTGGATTCCATTGGAGTGGTTGATTGGAGGGCCGTATGGTAGTGAACCTGCGACGCTTCGAGCCAGCTTTTGCGGCGCATATGCATCCAACCCGGAGTTCTTTGGCAGAGTCTGGTGTCGGCCCGTACACTGCCTTTTGCCTACTGTTGAGGAGAACACACCAATGAACAATCGATTCCGCCCGGCACTGCTTGCAGCCGCCTCCGTCATCGCCTTGGCCGCGGCCGCACCGGCCTTCGCCGGCAAGACGCTCGACGCGGTCAAGCAGCGCGGCACCGTCAAGTGCGGCGTGACCAACGGCGTGGCGGGCTTTTCCGCGCCAGACACGCAGGGCAACTGGTCGGGCCTCGACGTCGACACCTGCCGCGCCATCGCAGCCGCCGTGCTCGGCGACGGCAAGAAGGTCGACTTCGTGCCGCTCAACTCACAGCAGCGCTTCTCGGCCCTGCAGGCCGGCGAGATCGACATCCTCGCGCGCAACACCACCTGGACGCTCACGCGCGACGCCTCGCTGGGCTTCAACTTCACCACCATCACTTACTACGACGGCCAGGGCTTCCTGGTGCCGAAGAAGCTCAAGGTGACGAGCGCCAAGCAGCTCAAGAACGCGACCATCTGCACGCAGTCGGGCACCACCAACGAGAAGAACGTGTCCGACTACTTCCGTGCCCAGAATATCCCGGTGAAGACGGTCGTCTTCGAGAGCTTCGAGGCTTCGTTCAAGGCCTTCTTCTCGGGTCGCTGCCAGGCCTTCACGACCGACGCCTCGGCGCTGGCCGGCCTGCGCAACAAGGAGGCTCCGAACCCCGACGACTACATCATCCTGCCCGAGCTGATCTCCAAGGAGCCCCTGGCGCCGCTGGTGCGCCGCGGCGACGACGAGTGGTTCGCCATTGCCAAGTGGGTGCCCAACGCGCTCATCGAGGCCGAGGAATTCGGCGTTACCCAGGCCAATGCCGACGAGCTCAAGGCCAGCAGCAAGGATCCGGCGCAGCAGCGCCTGGTCGGCACCGGTGAAGACCTCGGCAAGCTGCTGGGCCTGGACAAGGACTGGTCGTTCCGCGCGATCAAGGCCGTGGGTAACTACGGCGAGATGTTCGAGCGCAACGTCGGTCCCAAGTCGGTGCTGAAGCTGCCGCGCGGCTCCAACAACCTCTGGAGCAAGGGCGGTCTGATCTACGCACCCCCGGTTCGATGAACGGCGGGGCCTCGCGCCGCGGGGTCTGGCTGGCGTGGGCCGTCCAGGCACTGCTGGTGCTGGCCGTGGTGGCCGGCGCGGTCTGGGTGGTGCACCATGCGCTCGAGGTGCTTCGCGCGCGCGGGGTTCGCTCGGGCTTCGACTTTCTCACCGAGCCCGCGGGCTTTTCGATCAGCGAAGGTTGGCTCGATTTCGATGCGAGCCAGCCGTTCTGGCGCGCCTTTCTCGCGGGCCTGATCAACACGGTGCGCGCGGCCGTGCCGGCGGCGATCTTCTCGGTCGTGCTCGGCACACTCATCGGCATCGGACGGCTCGCGCCGCACGTGCTGCTGCGCGGCATCTGCACCGCGTACGTCGAACTGCTGCGCAACGTGCCGCTGCTGGTGCAACTGCTGATGCTGGCCTTTGCCATGGCCAACCTGCTGCCCGACCCGACCGAGCCGGTTCGGCTGCTGCCGGGTGTGTGGCTCAGCAAGGGCGGGCTCAGCGTGCCGTGGCCCATGGTGGGCGAGGGCGGTCTGCATTTCGAGTTTCCCGAGCGCGGTGACTTCGGCGTGAGCGGCGGCGCGGCGCTGAGCCCCGAGTACGTGACCATCGTCGCGGGCCTGAGCTTCTATTCGGCCGCCTTCGTGGCTGAGATCGTGCGGGCGGGCATCCTGTCGGTGTCGCAGGGGCAGGTGCTCGCGGGGCAGGCGCTGGGGCTGTCGCCGGTGCAGCAACTGCGCATCGTCGTGCTGCCGCAGGCGCTGCGGGTGATCGTGCCTTCGCTCACCAACCAGCTGTTGAGCCTCACCAAGAATTCGTCGCTGGCGGTGGCCGTGGGCTATCCGGAGCTGGTGTCGGTGGCCAACACCACCATCGGCTCGAACGGCCGCGCCTTCGAGTGCATCGCGATCATCATGGCGGTCTACCTGCTGCTGTCGCTGCTGATCTCCTTCGGCATGAATCGCTACAACGCGCGCGTCGCGCTGCGGGGCTGGCGATGAGGAACGTTGCACAAGGCCCCATCGCATGGCGCAGCGAACTCTGGGGTTCGCCGCTGCGCTCGCTTGCCACGGTGCTGCTGCTGGCGCTGCTGGCGTGGGGCGGCTTCCACGTCATTGAATGGGGCATCGTGCATGCGGTGTTCCGGGCCGACGCCGAGGCCTGCCGTGCTGTTCAACATGGCGCCTGCTGGGGCGTGGTGGCCGAGAAATGGCGGCCGATGTTGTTCGGGCGCTTTCCGTATGAGGAGCAGTGGCGGCCTGCTATCGCGGTGGTCGTGCTGTCCGCTGTCACGATGCTCAGTGCGTGGCCGCGCAGCTGGCGCTGGTGGCTGGTGCCGCTCTGGGCCGTCGCATTGCTGCTGTTCGTACTGTTGATGCGCGGCGGCGTGCTCGGCCTGTCCCAGGTGCCGACGAGCCGCTGGGGCGGCCTGCCGCTGACGATCGGGCTGGCGGTGGTGGGGCTGGCGCTGGCCTTTCCGCTGGCCTTGCTGCTGGCGCTGGGGCGCCGCTCGGGCTGGCCCGTGGTGCGCACGCTGAGCGCGAGCTACATCGAGCTGGTGCGCGGCGTGCCGCTGATCTCGGTGCTGTTCATGGCCTCGTTCCTGCTGCCGCTGCTGTGGCCGGCCGGATGGCAGCCCGACGTGTTGGTGCGGGTGCTCGCGGGCCTCGTGCTGTTCGTGGCTGCCTATCTGGCGGAAATCATCCGCGGTGGCCTGCAGGCCGTACCGCGCGGACAGACCGAAGTGGCCATGGCGCTGGGCTTCGGCCGCTGGCCGGTGCAGCGCGACATCGTGCTGCCGCAGGCGCTGCGCCTCGTCGTGCCCGCGCTCACCAACAGCGTGGTCGGCACGTTGAAAGACACCTCGCTCGTCACCGTGGTCGGCCTTTTCGAGCTGACCGGCGCGCTGGGGCTGGCGCTCGGCGGCGATCCGACGTGGCGGCCGTTCTACCTCGAGGGCTATCTCTTCATCGCGGCCGTGTACTGGGTGCTGTGCTTCGGGCTCTCGCGCTACAGCGTGTGGCTCGAAAAACGGCTCTCGGCTGCGCCCTGAGCCGGACGCCGCCGGGCTCCTGTACACTCCGGGCCTTCATGTCGAGCCACAACTCCCACTCCGCATCCAACGCAGCCCTGATGGCTCGCATGATGCCGCCTGCCTCCGCGCAGGCGATGGTTGTTGCTCGAATGATTACCACCATTACCACCGCGGTCACCTGACACGCGCAGGTGGCCGTTCCGGCAGCCACCTGGTGTATCGCTCTCTCCCCGAACGAATGAACCCAGCTCTGGCAGCTGGGTTTTGTCTTTTCGTCTGGAGATGTCCATGTACCGCGATCCCGTTGAATCCCTCGAGCCCTTGCACAGCCGCCCCGCGGCCATTCGTACCCTGCGCGTGGGGATGATCGGCATCGGCACCGTGGGCTCTGGCACCTTCCGCGTGCTGGCGCGTAACCGGGCCGACATCGCGGCGCGGGCCGGCCGTTCGATCGAGCTTGTGATCGTCGCCGCGCGCAACCTGGAGCGGGCCGCCGGCATCGTGGGAGAGGGCGTTCCGCTCACGGCCGACGCGATGCACGTGGCCACGCACCCCGATGTCGACGTGGTGGTGGAAGTGGCAGGTGGCACCGGCCCGGCGCGCGACTGGGTGCTGGCCGCCATTGCGCACGGCAAGCACGTGGTGACGGCCAACAAGGCTCTGCTGGCAGTGCACGGCACCGAGATCTTTGCGGCCGCGCGGGAGAAAGGCGTGGTCGTGGCCTACGAAGGGGCGGTGGCCGTGAGCATCCCCATCATCAAGGCGCTGCGCGAAGGCCTTGCGGCCAACCGCATCGAATGGGTGGCGGGCATCATCAACGGCACCACCAACTTCATCCTGAGCAAGATGCGCGACGAGGGTCTCGACTTCGTCGCCGCGCTCGCGCAAGCACAGGCGCTGGGCTACGCGGAAGCCGACCCGACTTTCGACATCGAAGGCACCGACGCCGCCCACAAGCTGACCCTGCTCGCCGCCAACGCTTTCGGCATGCCGCTGCGCTTTGCCGACGCGCAGGTGGAAGGCATCACCGCCCTGCAAGGGCTGGACGTGGCTTGTGCCGAACAGCTCGGCTACCGCATCAAGCTGCTGGGCGTGGCGCGACGGCAAGCATCTGGCGTCGAACTGCGCGTGCAGCCCGCGCTAGTACCCGCAGACCATCTGATGGCGCACGTGAAGGGCTCGATGAACGCCGTCATGGTCAAGAGCGACGCGGCTGGCCTCACGATGTACTACGGTGCGGGCGCCGGCTCGGAGCAGACAGCTTCGGCCGTGATCGCCGACCTCGTGGACGTGGCGCGGCTCGATGGCGTCGACGCCTCGCAGCACGTGCCGCACCTGGGCGTTCACGCGCATGCGACGAATGCTTTGTCGGTGCTGCCGCGCGCGGCCGTCGATACCTCGCACTACCTGCGTGTGCCGGTGCACGCGGTCGGCCAGATCCAGGCGGTCACCGCCTGTCTCGCCGCGCAGAAGGTGCCCGTGCGGCAGGTAGCACTGGCGGCCGAATGCTCCGGCACCGGGCCGCAGGTGCTGGTGCTGACCGGGCCTGTAGTGCAGGGCGCGCTCGATCTCGCCGTGCATGCGCTCCAGGCGCGGAACGAAGTGGCCGGCCCGGTGGTTACGCTGCGCGTGGAAGCGTTGGAAGGCTGATCAAGCCGCCCGGATCTGCAACCCCAGCGCGACCGCATCGCGCTGCGGCGCCCGGGTGGCCAGGCTCACCGACACGACCACGGCCGCATTGATCGCCATCGCGATCAGCCCAGCTTCCCACTGCGGCACCGCGGTCGCCCAGAACTTCGCCGCGAACGGCGCCAGCAGCGCGACGAAGCCCGCGACCAGGCCGGCCAGCACGCCGATGGCGCTCGTGCGCTTCCACAGAAACCCGAGGAACACACCCGGCGCGAGCATGCCGATGGCCGAATAGGCGTCGAGCAGGATCTTCACCAGCGAGCCCTTCTGGCTGATCGACAGCCACACCGCAATCGCCGCGAACACCACCAGCGAGCCGCGCGAGAGGGCCAGCGACCCGCGCTCGCCCAGCCCCGGGCGAAACGGCCGCACCACGTTGCGCGTGAAGATCGAGCCCGCCGTCAGCAGTAGCAACGAGCCCGGCGCCAGCGCCAGCAAAAAGCCCGTGCCAGCCAGCAGCCCGACCGTCCAGGCCGGGTAGCGGTCCGACACGAACTGCAGCAGCGCCGCGTTCAGGTTGCCGCCCGGCGGTTGCGTGTTCGCCAGCAGGGCCGCGAAGCCGAGCAGGATGATGAAGAAGTAGGCCAGCGAATACAGCGGCTGCCAGATCGCGTTGCGCCGGATGGCGGTGGCGCTGTGCGCCGTGTACGACATCTGGAACAGGTGCGGAAAGACCCAGTTGCCCAGCGCGATGTTGATGGCCGAGGTCATGAGCCAGATCGCCGTGGTGGGGGAGGTGGCGTCCAGCCCCGGGAACTTGCCGATGCCCGGGTGCTTGGCTTCCGCCATCGAGAACAGATCCATCAGCGAGGCTGCGCCAACTTTGCTGGCCACCGTCACGCTCAGCAGCACCACGACGACGACCATGAGGACGTCTTTCACGCCAGCCGCGAAGGCGGCGGAGCGCACGCCGGCCGCGAACACGAAGGCGATCATCAGCGCGCCCGCGCCGATGGTTGCGGCTTCGCTCGAGATGCTGTTGCCCAGCGTGAGCTGCACGATCAGCCCGAGGCTCACGAGCTGGATCTGCACATACACGACCAGAGACGCGATGCCCACAACGCCGGTCAGCACGCCGAGCCAGGGCGCGTCGTAGCGCGCGGCGAAGAAGTCCGATTGCGTGAGCAGCCCGCGCAGTCGTCCCGCGCGCCAGATCTTCGGCATCAGCCAGTAGCCGACCGCGTAGCTCATCGAGACGGAACAGAACGCGAGGTAAGCGGGAGCTCCCAGCGCCCAGGCGTAGCCCGAGATGCCGAGCACCGCGAAGGTGGTGTAGACCTCGCCCGCATTCATGAACCAGAACACGAGCGTGCCGAGGCTGCGGCCGCCGACGGCCCAGTCCGCAAAGCTCTTGCCGTGGCGCGTACGGCGGCCGTAGGCCATGGCGCCTGCCACGGTGGCGAGCAGGATGGCGAGGACGATTGCGAGTTTCATGCCGCGCCGTCCTTGTCGTTCTTGCCAGCGTCTTCGGCCTTCAGGCTCCTGTCGAGGAAGTCGGCCTCTTCGGCCTCGACGCCGGCCAGGGCGTCGAGCCTGAAGACGATCGCGATCACCACGCTCGTGAGCACGATGCCCGCCATCTGCCAGAACATGGGAAAGGGCATGCCGAAAGGCCTGGCCGCAATGTCGTTCACCGCCGGCGCGAGGCAGGCCTGCCAGACGAAGGGGAAGACCAGCAACCATCGATGGCCGAGGCGGGGTGAATCGCTGCTGCGCGCGGGAGGGGTATCGACCATCTCTCTGCTCCTGTAAAGTGATACTGCACAAAAACTGGCTGGAGTGTGCAATCGGATTGTCAAAAAGCGCAAGCTGGATTTCAGCCATTGCCCGAAGAAATGCCAATGCACGAATGTGACGCGAGTGCACCATTGACGTGCAGTCACACAGCACATACCATCGCCACCCAATGAAGCCACACTGCACAGATAACGGAGCGACCGGATGATCGGCGAGCGATTGAAAGAGCTGCGGACCGTGCGCGGCCTGTCCTTGCGCGAGCTCGCGGCCCAGGCCGGTGTGTCGGCCACGCTGCTCAGCCAGATCGAGCGCTCGGTCACCGACCCGAGCCTCGAAACCATGCGCCGCCTGGCCGGCGTGTTCGGCGAATCGGTCTCGTCGTTGTTCTCCGAGCCCGCGCCGCCCTCGGTGTGGATCAGCCGTCCGGGCGAACGCTCGCTGCTCACCGCGCCCAAGGGGCAGGTCGGGTACGAGCGCCTGACAGCCGGCAATGGCCAGCTCGAAGTGCTGCGTGCCGTGCTGCAGCCGGGCCAGGTGTCGGCGGACGAACCGCGCGGCCATGCATCGACTGAGTGCGTGTACGTGGTCGCGGGCGCGCTGGTGGCACAGATCGCGGGCGTCGACTACCCGGTGCTGGCGGGCGAGAGCATCTCGTTCGACTCGCGCCTGCCGCATCGCTACCTGAACCAGTCGCAGGCCCCGACCGAAATCATCCTGTCGGTGACGCCGCCCAACCCCTGAACACGCGAGGCCCACGATGACCGCTGTCCCCAGTTTCACGCTCCACGACCTGCGCGTCGAAGTCGTAGCGCCGGAAGGCGCCCGCATCTACTGCGGCGCCAAGGTGGGCGACTATTTCGAGCTGCGCGGCGAGATGCTGCATCTGCCCGAGGGGCAGGGCTTCTCGATCTATTCGCTGGGCGCCTTGTTGCCGCTGTTGGCCGCCAAGCAGCGGCCGACCGACGCGAACGACTGGATGAGCACCGACGCCGAGGTGGCCTGCCCTGACCCGAACTGCCCCTCGCGCTTTCGCATCACCCGCATGGGGCTGCGCACTTTTCGCCACGCCGACACCACGGCGGTTGTCCATCCATCGAACGAGTCTTCATGAACCCCTCGCAGCATTCGCACCATCGCATCGAGCTCGCGCCCGGCTATGAAATTTCCCGCCTGCTGAAGGGCGGATGGCAACTGGCCGGCGGCCACGGTGACGTGGATCACGCAGGTGCCATCGCCGACATGGCGGCCTACTATGACGCCGGCATCACCACCTTCGATTGCGCCGACATCTACACCGGCGTGGAAGAAATGATCGGCGAGTTCCGCGCCGACTACCTGCAGCGCCATGGCCGCGACAGCCTTTCGCGGTTGCGCGTGCACACCAAGTTCGTGCCCGACCTCGCCATCCTGCCGACCATCGACAAGCGCCAGGTCGAGCAGATCATCGATCGCTCGCTGAAGCGCCTGCGCATGGAGCGGCTCGATCTCGTGCAGTTCCACTGGTGGGACTATGGCGTGCCGCGCTATCTCGAGGTTGCGCACTGGCTCCTGGAGTTGCAGCGCGCCGGCAAGATCGACCGCGTGGGCGGCACCAATTTCGACACGGCGCATGTGCGTGAACTGGCCGACGCCGGCGTACCGCTCTTCAGCATGCAGGTGCAGTACTCGCTGCTCGACCAGCGGCCCTTGCCGCTGATGACGCCGTACTGCGAGCAATCAGGCATGAAGCTGCTGTGCTACGGCAGCGTGGCCGGCGGCTTCCTCTCGGAGCGCTGGCTCGGCGTGAGCGATCCGGGCCAGTCGTTCGAGAACCGCTCGCTGGTCAAGTACAAGCTCATCATCGACGACTTCGGCGGCTGGGACCTGTTCCAGCAACTGCTGGTGCAGCTGAAGCAGATCGCGCTGCGGCATGGCGTGTCGATTTCGACCGTGGCGATGCGCTGGGTGCTGCAGCAGCCGTCCGTCGCGGCAGTGATCGTCGGCGTGCGGCGCGGCGACCACCTGGCGGATCACCTGAAGGTGCTTGACCTGCAACTCGACGCGGCCGACCTTGCGTCGCTGGATGCGGTGCTCTCGCAGCGCAGCGCGCCGAGCGGCGACGTCTACGCCGTAGAGCGCGACCTCGAAGGCCGCCATGGCCGGATCATGAAGTACGACCTGAACGACAAACCGCACTGAGTTCGGCGTAGCCGGTGAGCGGGTCGTGCGTGCGCGCGAACTGCCAGTCGGGCAGCACGGCGACGAGGATTTCCGCCGTGGTGCGCACTGTGCATCCGGGCGCTGCATGGCCGCCGAAAACTCGGCCCTCGGCATCCGACACGCTGATGTGAAGATGCGAGCCGTCCGGCGACAGGCTGCCCGCCAGCGTGAGGATTTCCAGGTCGCCTTCGATGCGCGCCGCGTTCTCTGCGCCTGCAAACCGGATGCTCGCCCCGCTCAGGCTGCCGATGCCCGAAACCACGAACGCTGCGTCGGCACCGCCTTGCTTCAATACTGAATCGAGCGACGCGCGCAGGTCGCCGCCGGGGTTCAGCCGCAGCACCAGCGTCTGCATGCGTTCAGGCTCCCGAGAGCGCCCCGTCCACCACCTGCTGCGCCTCTTCGAGGATGCGCGCGAGGTGTTCCTTGCCCTTGAAGCTCTCGCCGTAGATCTTGTAGATGTTCTCCGTGCCCGAGGGCCGCGCGGCGAACCAGCCGTTGTCGGTCACGACCTTCACGCCGCCGATGGCCGCGCCGTTGCCCGGCGCATGGCTCAGCACATTGACGATCTTGTCGCCCGCCAGCTCGGTCGAACGGATCTGTTCCGGCGAGAGACTCGACAGCCGCTTCTTCTGCTCGACGGTGGCGGCCGCATCCACGCGGTCTGACACCGGCTGGCCCAGCGCCTGCGTCAGCTCGGTGTAGCGCTCGCCTGGGTCACGCCCGGTGCGCGCGGCGATCTCGGCCGAGAGCAGGGCGGGCACCAGGCCGTCCTTGTCGGTGGTCCACACCGAGCCGTCCTTGCGCAGAAAGGTCGCGCCCGCGCTTTCCTCGCCGCCGAAGGCCAGCGAGGCATCGACCAGCCCGTCTACGAACCACTTGAAGCCCACCGGCACCTCGTACAGCCTGCGGCCGAGCCGTGCGGTGACGCGGTCGATCATCTGGCTGCTCACCACCGTCTTGCCGACGGCCGCCTGCGCCGGCCATTGCGGGCGGTGCGTGTAGAGGTAGTCGATCATCACCGCGAGGTAGCTGTTGGGTTGCATCAACCCGGTGCTGCCCGAGACGATGCCGTGGCGGTCGTGGTCGGTGTCGCAGGCGAAGGCGATGCCGAAGCGGTCCTTCAGTTCGATCAGCTTGTGCATGGCGTCGGGCGACGACGGGTCCATGCGGATGCGGCCGTCCCAGTCGAGCGACATGAAGCGGAAGGTCGGGTCGACTTCCTGGCTCAGCACGTTCAGGCGCGTGAGCTTGTAGCGCTCGGCAATCGCGGGCCAGTAGCGCACGCCCGCGCCGCCCAGCGGGTCGACACCCAGGTCGAGGTTCACGTCGCGGATCGCGTCCATGTCGAGCACCTGCGCCAGGTCTTCGACGTAGGTGTTCAGATAGTCGTGCCGGTGCGTGGTCGATGCGCGCAGCGCTTGCGCGAGCGGCATGCGCTTCACGCCTTCGAGCTTGTTCGCCAGCATCTTGTTGGCCGCCGCCTCGACGGCCGAGGTGATGTCGGTGCCGGCCGGTCCGCCGTTCGGCGGGTTGTACTTGAAGCCGCCGCTCTCGGGCGGGTTGTGCGAGGGCGTGATGACGATGCCGTCGGCCAGCCCCCCGGTGCTTCTGGTGCGTCCACGGTTGTAGACCAGGATGGCGTGCGACACGGCCGGTGTCGGCGTGTATTCGTCGTCCTTCGAGATCATCAGCTCGACGCCGTTGGCCGCGAGCACTTCCACCGCGCTGCTGAAGGCCGGCGTGGACAGCGCATGCGTGTCGATGCCGAGGAAGAGCGGACCGTCGATGCCTTTCTGCTTGCGGTAGTCGCAGATGGCCTGGCTGATTGCCAGCACGTGCCATTCGTTGAATGCATCGTCGAAGGAGGAGCCGCGATGCCCCGAGGTGCCGAAGGCCACGCGTTGGCTCGGCACCGACGGGTCTGGCCGGCCGGTGTAGTAAGCCGAGATCAGGCGCGGCACGTTGACCAGCAGTTCGAGAGGGGCGGGCTTTCCCGCGAGAGGGTTGGTTGCTTGGCTCATGTCGATGGAAAGTCAAAGTTGATCAGGTCGCCGATGCGTTCGACGGTGATGTCGGCAGGGGCGTAGGCGGCAATGGCCTGCTCATCAAGTGCATAGTGCCCTTGCCGCACGAAGACCGTCGTCAGACGAGGCCCCCAGATGGCCTTCATGGCCGAAAGAATGCGCAGCTTGTCGTCGACCATCACGTAGTGCTGGGCGGGGTGGCACTGCTCGATGGTGTCGAGCATCTGTTCCTTGTGCACGTAGATCAGCACGCGGCCCTCGGTGGCCTCCCACAGGCCCGAGCGCTGCACCTTGCGCGGCTGGAACACCACGTCGCCATCAGACAGGATCACCGTGGGCCCGTGCCGGCGCAGATGCTTCAGTGCTTCCAGCGCGCCGGGGTAGAGCCGTTCGGCAAAGGGGTAGTCGATGAGAAAGCTCGACATCAGCAGCAGCCGCGAATCGCTCATGCCGCGGCGGCTCTCTTCGGCGCGGTAGCGCTGCAGGGCGCCGAGGTAGTCGACGTAGCCGAGTTCGCTGCGCAATTGCTCGAAGGCCACCCAGTAGCGGCCGGCGCTTTCGGCGCCGAAGGCCTGTTCGAGATGGGCGCGAAGATCGGCCACGACGCGGTCGTTGTCGAGCAGGGTGTTGTCGACGTCGATCAGGAAAACGGTGGCGGGAGGAGGTGTCATGGGTGTGCGGCCAAAGTGCCTGAACTTGGGGGCCCGAACTGCGCGTGTCGCGGCCAGCATACGCCTTGAATGGCCCTGAATGCGACGCCAGACAGCCGTCGCGTGAATTGGTCGCCACTTTGCGGACCATCGACTTAATCCCTGCCGCGGGACTGTCCCCGGAGTCGAATAAGCTTCCGCCCAGATTGAAGAAGAAGGAGCAAGACAGATGCGCATCACGAACGGTCGACTCCGGGCCGGCTTGCCGGCTGTGGCCCTGGGCCTCTTGCTGGCTGGCTGCCAGACACCTCCGGCCGACCGGCCCCTGACATCGGAAGTGCCCGAACCCCCGAGCTTCGTTACGCCGCCGGAAACCTGCCAGGCCACGGCCGTGCGCTTCGGCCTGGGGTTGCGCATCAGCCAGCAACTGCTGGAAGAAATGCGCCAGCGCTCCGGCGCCCGCGTGGCACGCACCGTGCTGGCCACCGAAGCCGCCGACCCGGCGCAAGACATGACGCGGCTCAACGTGCAGGTCGAGCCCACCGGGCGCGTGGTGGGTGCCTATTGCGGCTAGCCACACTGTATGCACGAGTGTTGTTCGTACACCTCGTCTGTAACAAAATCTCACTGCAAGGTGTGGAACGGCCCGGATTGGGAGAACAATAGCCCGCGACTTTCGGAGCCCCAGTCTTTTGTCGAACCAGCAACCCACAGTCTCCTTGCCGTCGTACTACGACGGGTCGGCACGTCTTCCGCCGGATGAAGTGCTGCGCCCGTTGATGGCCGACTGGGCCCGCGCCGGCAAACGCCTGGCTGCCGTCTGCTACATCGACGTCGACCGCTTTGCCGAGCTGAACGATCACCTCGGCATGGTCGCGGGCAACGCCGCCCTCGAAGAGGTGGCCCGCCGCATCAAGGCCCAACTGCCGCGCGAGAGCGTGATGGCCCGCGTGGGCGGCGACGAGTTCGCAGCCCTGTTCGCCGGCATCGGAACCTCGCAGTGCACCCAGGTGCTCGAGCGCATCCAGGCCTCGCTCGGCGAGCCCTGGAGCTGGCGCGACCAGACAGCCAGCATCGACGCGAGCATCGGCGCCATGCTGCTCGACAGCAACGGCCCGCCACCAGAGACAGCCCTGCGCCAGGCGCAGCACGCGGCCTTCTTCGCCAAGCGCGCGGCCGACGGCAAGGTGCATTACTTCGACGCGCCCCAGGCGCGCGCCGACGAGCAGGTGGTGCGCGAGCGCCAGCGCATCCAGGAAGGCCTGCTGCAGGGCGAGTTCTTCCTGGTCTACCAGCCCAAGGTCGACATGCGGCGCGGCGTGGTGGCCGGTGTCGAGGCGCTGATCCGCTGGCAGCACCCCGAGCGCGGCCTGCTGCCGCCGGCGCAGTTCGTGCCGCTGATCGAAGACGACCAACTGGTCGAGCAGGTGGGCGACTGGGCCATTGCCACGGCCCTGTGGCAGGCGCATCAGTGGCGCCTGGCGGGCCTGCAGATTTCGGTGAGCGTGAACGTGGCGCCACGCCACATGATGCGCTGGGACTTCGTCGAACGGCTCGCGCGGCACCTGGCGCAGTTTCCGAAGATGGGCGTGGGCATGCTCGAGCTCGAAATCCTCGAGACCACGGCGATCAGCCAGTTTGCGAACGTCGCGTTGTTCGTCGAGGCCTGCAAGATGCTGGGCGTGGGCGTCACCATCGACGACTTCGGCACCGGGTATTCGTCACTCACCTACCTGCGGCAATTGCCGGTGTCGACCGTGAAGATCGACCAGTCCTTCGTGCGCGGCATGCTCGACAACGACCAGGACCGCGCCATCGTGCAGGGCATCGTCGCGCTGCTCCACGCGCTTGGCCTCACGGCCGTGGCCGAGGGGGTTGAAACGGTGAAGCAGGGCGAAGCGCTGCTTGCGCTGGGCTGTACGCTGGGCCAGGGCTACGGCATCGCGATGCCGATGGCGGCCAAGGATGTCGTGCAATGGGTGGCGCAGTATGAGCAGGCTCCCCTGTGGGGCGTCGATACGGCGGCGCTGCCTGCCACCTCGTCCGTTTAGTCGCGTTCAGTCAGACAGGGCTTCCCCGGCGTCGCGGACCATGCCGCGGCGGCTGTGCTTGACGGCGTACATGGCGGCATCTGCCTGCCGCAGGGCTTCCTCGGCAGAGGTGGTGCGCGGGTCGACCGCCACCACGCCGACGCTGGCGCCTGCGTAGTCGATCGTCATGCGCTTCAGCCGCAGCTCGCCGATGGTGTTTTCTGCCAGGCGGTCGGCCAGCGCCCGCGCCCCGGTGCGCGGCGATTCGCCCAGCGCGGGCCCCAGGCCGATCACCACGAACTCGTCGGAGCCGAAGCGCGCCAGCATGTCGCTTGCGCGCACCGAGTTCGCGAGCTGCTTTGCCATGGCCGCGAGGAATTCGTCGCCGATAGCGTGGCCGTGCGCGTCGTTGATCTTCTTGAAGTCGTCCAGGTCGACGAAACCGACCAGCACGCTCTGGCCGCTGCGCGCACCCTGCGCCAGCATGCGCTGCAGCGCGTCGACGAGCACGCGGCGGTTGGGCAGGCCGGTGAGGGCGTCGATGGCGGCGTGCGTGGCGAGTTCGGCATTGGCCTCCCTGAGCTTCTCGACCAGCAGTTCGCGCTCTACCTGCTGCCCGATCAGCCGCGCGAACAGCCGCAGCACTGGCTCCGCTTGTGGCGGCAAGGGCATTTGCTGTGCGCTGGCGGCGCACAGGGCGCCGAAGAGCTCGCCGCTGTCGGTTTTTACCGGAGCACTCACGCAGGTCTGGATGCCGAGCTCGTGGGCGGCATCGGCGTCGCCCCAGCAGCCGCCGGCGTCGTCGGTGTAGGTGCGGTCTTCTTCGAGGGCGTGCCGGCAGAGCGTGTTGGCCCAGGGCACGAAGGCTCCCTCGGGAATGGTCAGCAGCTCGCCGGTGTTGTGGGCGAAGAGGATGTGCTGGCGGCCCTTGTCCGGGTCGACGCTCACGAGGTAGGCCGACTCCAGCCCTGTGGCCGCCTCGAGCATCTCGAGCATCGGGCGGGCGAGGTCTTCCAGCGTCTTGGCGGAGGAGACGCAGTCGGATAGCTGTTCGATCAGGGATTCCATGGCCGACATTCTGAGGGGATAGGTTGTTTTCAGGAGGCCAGGGCTTCCATGAGTTCGGTCTCGATGGCCAGCTGGGTCTTCTGGCCCTGCAATTCGGGGCCGCTGATCAGGAAGGTGTCTTCCACCCGTTCGCCCAGCGTCGTCACCTTGGCGAGCTGCAGATTCAGGTGGTGGCGCGCCAGCACCCGGGCCACCGAATACAGCAGGCCGGCGCGGTCGCTGGCCGAGATGTTGAGCAGCCAGCGCTGCGCCTTGTCGTCGGGCAGCAGGCTGATGCGCGGCTTGATCGGAAAACTGCGCACCCGGCGGGACACCCGGCCCATGCTGGGCGGGGGCAGGGCGCCGGCTTCGGTGAGCGTTTGCGCCAGGCCCGACTCGACCATGCTGATCAGGTCGCGGTAGTGATCCGGCAGGAAGGTGGTCACCACCTGGAAGGTGTCGAGCGCGTAGCCGTTGCTCGTGGTGTGCACCTTGGCGTCGAGGATGCTGAAGGACGACTGGTCGAAGTAGCCGCAGATGCGCGCGAAAAGGTCGGGCTGGTCGGGCGTGTAGACGACCACCTGCAGGCCTTCGCCCACCGGCGACAGGTGCGCGCGCACGATGGGCGGTGCCTTCGGGTCGATCGGCACGTTGGGCGGCGGTACGAAGCGCGAGAGCTGCTTGGCGTGCCAGGCGATCTCGGTGGCGTCGTGGCGCATGAAGTAGCCGACGTCGAGCGTGTCCCACAGGGCCTTGTGCGCTTCGAAGCGCTGGGCGTGCAGGGCCAGCTGCACCAGCGCCTCGCGCTTGCGCGACTCGACTTCGGCGTCCGGGTCGGGCATGCGGCCGCCCAGCGCGCGCAGGGTGTAGCGGTACAGATCTTCGAGCAGCTTGCCCTTCCAGGCATTCCACACGCGCGGCGAGGTGCCGCGGATGTCGGCGATGGTCAGCAGGTAGAGCGCGGTCAGGTAGCGCTCGTTGCCCACGCGCTTGGCGAATGCGCCGATCACTTCGGGGTCGCTCAGGTCCTGCTTCTGGGCGACCTGGCTCATCACCAGGTGCTCGGCCACCAGGAATTCGATGAGCTTCGCGTCTTCGCGGGCAACGCCGTGCTGCTTGCAGAAGCGCTGCACGTCGCGTGCGCCCAGCATGGAATGGTCGCCGCCGCGGCCCTTGGCAATGTCATGGAAGAGGGCGGCCACGTACAGGATCCAGGGCTTGTCCCAGCCGGCTGCCAGCTGCGAGCAGAACGGGTACTCGTGTGCATGCTCGGCGATGAAGAAGCGCCGCACGTTGCGCAGCACCATCAGGATGTGCTGGTCCACCGTGTACACGTGGAACAGGTCGTGCTGCATCTGCCCCACGATGCTGCGGAACACCCGCAGGTAGCGCCCCAGCACCGAGGTCTGGTTCATCAGCCTGAAGGCATGCGTGATGCCGTAGGGCTGCAGCAGGATCCGCATGAAGGTCTCATGGTTGACCGGGTCGTTGCGGAACTTGCTGTCCATGACGTGGCGCGCGTTGTAGAGCGCGCGCAGCGTGCGCGCCGACAGGCCCTTCACGCCAATGGTCTTCTGGTACAGCAGGAAGGTTTCGAGCACCGCGTGCGGCTCGCGCTCGTAGAGGTCGTCGCTCGCAATCTCGATCAGGCCGGCGCGCTCGTAGAAGCGCTCGTTGACGGGCGTGTGCTGCTCGTCGCTCGGCTGCAGGCGCTCGGAAATGTTGAGCAGCAGGATCTGGTTGAGCTGCGAGACCGCCTTGGCGGCCCAGTAGTAGCGCCGCATCAGCGCCTCGCTCGACTTGCGCTGCGATTCGCTTTCGTAGCCGAAGCTGGCTGCCACGGCGGTCTGCAGGTCGAACACCAGGCGGTCTTCGCGGCGGTTGGCAATCACGTGAAGCCGCGCGCGGATGAGCGAGAGCAGCGCTTCGTTGCGCTTGATCTGCTGCGCCTCGAAGGAGGTGGCCAGGCCGTTCTTGGCGAGGTCGTCCCAGCGGCTGCCGTAGCCGGCCGCCTTGGTCATCCAGAGGATGGTCTGCAGATCGCGCAGGCCGCCCGGTGACTCTTTGCAGTTGGGCTCCAGCGCGTAGGGCGTGTTGTCGTACTTCTGGTGGCGGTGCCGCATTTCCTGCGACTTGGCTACGAAGAAGGCCTGCGGGTCGATCGCGCGGGTGAAGCGGCGGCGAAAGGCCGTGAAGAGCTTTTTGTCGCCTGCGATCAGCCTCGCTTCGAGCAGCGAGGTCTGGACGGTGACGTCTTTCTCGGCCTCGGCCAGGCATTCGTCGACCGTGCGCACGCTGGAGCCGATTTCCAGGCCCGCGTCCCAGCAATGGCCGATGAAAGCCTCGATGCGGGCGGGGTCGATGGCGTTTTCGTGGTCTTCGGGCGGCAACAGCAGCAGCACATCGACGTCGGAATACGGAAACAACTCGCCGCGCCCGAAGCCGCCCACGGCGGCCAGCGAGAACGAGTCACCGAAGCCGGCGTCGCGCCACAGCGTGCAGAGCGTTTCGTCGGCCAGTGCCGAGAGCTGGCGCAACACCGTGTGCACGCTGCGGGTTGGGGCGCGCGCGAAGCGCAGGGTGTCGAACAGGGCGAGCTTTTTCGCGCGATAGGCTTCGCGCAGCGTCGCCACGTCGATGTTGGCTGCTTCGATCACGGCGGGGAGACGCGTTGCCGCGTCAGGTCTTGGTCGAGGTGACGAAGGAGGGCAGCGGCGGGCTGCCTGCGGAGAGCGTCAGCACTTCGTAGCCGGTCTCGGTGACGAGCACCGTGTGCTCCCACTGGGCCGACAGCGAATGGTCGCGCGTGACGATGGTCCAGCCGTCGTACTGGCCGCCCTTGAAGTCTTCCTTCACGTCGCGCTTGCCGGCGTTGATCATCGGCTCGATGGTGAAGATCATGCCGGGCTTGAGTTCTTCCATGGTGCCCGGGCGGCCGTAGTGCAGCACCTGGGGTTCTTCGTGGAAGCGCTGGCCCACGCCGTGGCCGCAGAACTCGCGCACCACCGAGAAGCCCTGGCCTTCGGCGAACTTCTGGATCGCGTGGCCCACGTCGCCCAGGTGCGCGCCGGGGCGCACCTGCAGGATGCCGTGCCACATGGCTTCGAAAGTGATGCTGCACAGGCGCTTGGCTGCGATGGAGGCGTCGCCGATCACGTACATGCGGCTGTTATCGCCGAACCAGCCGTCCTTGATGACGGTCACGTCGACGTTCATGATGTCGCCCTTCTTCAGGGGCTTGTCATTGGGAATGCCGTGGCACACCACGTGGTTCACCGAGGTGCACAGCGACTTCGGGTACGGGACGCTGCTTGCGCCCATGTATCCCACCGTGGCCGAGGTGGTGCCCTGCTTGACCATGTACTCGGCGGCGAGCCGGTCGACATCGTTGGTCGTGATGCCGGGCTTGATGAGGGGCGTGAGGTAATCCAGCACCTCGGAAGCCAGGCGGCAGGCGACCCGCATGGCTTCGATGCCCGCAGCGTCTTTGTAGTTAATGCTCATCCCCGAATTATCCCATTCGGCAAGCTAAAATTCCGGGCTAACGCGGATGGCCCCAGTCAGCGGCCATCTGCCTCGATTCCTTGATTTCCAACGCGGCCCCCGAGGCCCCATCGACCGTGACGCAGCCCGCACCTCAAGCCCTTCCCGTCGTAACCATGTTCGAGGGCGGCAGCGCGCTCAGCGACTTCCGCGCACGCCAGCTGCTGCCGAAGCTCCAGGCCATCGAGCCGCGCATCGAGGGCATTTCGGCCCGTTTCGTGCACCTCGTGGTCACCGATGCGGCGCTGGATTCGGCCGGCCGCGAGCGCTTTGCGGCGCTGCTGACCTACGGTGAGCCCTTCGAGGCGCCGGCCAAGGCTGGCACCTCGGTGGTGGTCACGCCCCGCCTGGGCACGGTGTCGCCCTGGGCCTCCAAGGCCACCGACATTGCCCATAACTGCGGCCTGGCCTTGCGCCGGGTCGAGCGCGTTACCCAGTACCACCTGAAGCTCAAGGCCCCGCTGATCGGCAAGGCCCCCGTGATCGAAGGCGACACGCTGGCCGCCGTGGCCGGCCCGCTGCACGACCGCATGACCGAATCGGTGCTGGCCACCGTCGATCAGGCCGCCAGCCTGTTCAGCGAACTGCCTGCCCAGCCGATGGCGCAGGTCGACGTGCTGGCCGGCGGCCGTACGGCGCTGGTGGCAGCCAACACCGGTTTCGGCCTGGCGCTGGCCGAGGACGAGATCGACTACCTGGTCGACGCCTTCACCCGCCTGGGCCGCAACCCCAGCGACGTCGAACTGATGATGTTCGCGCAGGCCAACAGCGAGCACTGCCGCCACAAGATCTTCAACGCCGACTTCACCATCGACGGCAAGGCGCAGCCGCAAAGCCTGTTCTCGATGATCCGCCACACCGAGAAGCAGAACCCGCAGCACACGGTGATCGCCTATGCGGACAACGCCTCGGTCATGGAAGGCGCGACCATCGAGCGCTTCATTCCCGCGACCGGCTCGCAGAGCTATCAAAAAGATAGCGCCCTGAGCCATGTGCTGATGAAGGTCGAGACCCACAACCACCCGACCGCCATTTCGCCGTTCCCGGGCGCTTCGACCGGCGCAGGCGGCGAGATTCGCGACGAAGGCGCCACCGGCCGTGGCTCCAAGCCCAAGGCCGGCCTGACCGGCTTCACCGTGTCCAGGCTCTGGCCTGAAGAGGGCCACTACGGCAAGCCCGAGCACATCGCCAGCCCGCTGCAGATCATGACCGAGGGCCCGCTGGGCGGCGCCGCGTTCAACAACGAGTTCGGCCGTCCCAACCTGCTGGGCTACTTCCGCGAATACGAGCAGACCGTGGCGAGCGACCTCGACACCGTGCAGCGCGGCTACCACAAGCCCATCATGATCGCGGGCGGCCTCGGCAGCATCGACGCCGCGCAGACCAAGAAGATCCGCTTTCCAGCCGGCTCCCTGCTGATCCAGCTCGGCGGCCCCGGCATGCGCATCGGCATGGGCGGCAGCGCCGCCAGCTCGATGGCCACCGGCGCCAATGCGGCCGAGCTCGACTTCGACTCGGTGCAGCGCGGCAACCCCGAAATCGAGCGCCGTGCGCAGGAGGTCATCAACCACTGCTGGCAGCAGGGCGCGGCCAACCCGATCCTGGCGATCCACGACGTGGGCGCCGGCGGCCTGAGCAACGCCTTCCCCGAGCTGACCAACGACGCCGGCCGCGGCGCGCGCTTCGACCTGCGCGCCGTGCCGCTCGAAGAGTCGGGCATGGCGCCGAAGGAAATCTGGTGCAACGAAAGCCAGGAGCGCTACGTGCTGGCCATCGCGCCGGAATCGCTCGACCAGTTCAAGGCCTTCTGCGAGCGCGAGCGCTGCCCGTTCTCGGTGGTCGGCGTGGCGACCGAAGAACGCCAGCTGCTGGTGGCCGACGAGGGCGCACAGGTGCAGCCGGTCGACATGCCGATGGACGTGCTGCTCGGCAAGCCGCCGAAGATGCACCGTGACGTCAAGACAGTGGCGCGCAGCTTCAAGCCGCTCGACCTCACGGGCGTCGACCTGCAGAAGGCCGCCATCGACGTGCTCGCGAATCCGACCGTGGCTTCGAAGCGCTTCCTCATCACCATCGGCGACCGCACCGTTGGCGGCCTGAGCCACCGCGACCAGATGGTCGGCCCGTGGCAAGTGCCAGTGGCCGACTGCGCCGTGACGCTGGCCGACTACAAGGGCTTCGCTGGCGAAGCCATGAGCATGGGCGAGCGCACGCCGCTGGCCGCGCTCGACGCACCGGCCTCGGGCCGCATGGCCGTGGCCGAGGCCATCACCAACCTGCTGGCCGCGCCGATCGAACTCTCGCGCGTCAAGCTGTCGGCCAACTGGATGGCCGCCTGTGGCGAGCCCGGCGAAGACGCCGCGCTGTACGAGACCGTCAAGGCCGTTGGCCTGGAGCTGTGCCCGGCGCTCGGCGTGTCGATTCCAGTCGGCAAGGATTCGCTGTCGATGCGCACGCAATGGAAGGACGGCGCCGAGGCCAAGAAGGTCACGTCGCCCGTGAGCCTGATCGTCACCGCCTTCGCCTCGCTGGCCGACGTGCGCGGCACGCTCACGCCGCAGCTCGACGCCGAAGAAGCCGACACCACGCTGGTGCTGATCGACCTGGGCCAGGGCAAGCACCGCATGGCCGGCAGCATCCTGGCGCAAACGCTGGGCCAGAGCGGCGACACCGTGCCTGACCTCGACGACCCGGCGCAACTCGTGGCGCTGGTCAACGCCGTGAACGCGCTGCGCGCCGACGGCAAGATCCTCGCGATGCACGACCGCAGCGACGGCGGCCTGTTCGCCACAGCCTGCGAAATGGCCTTTGCGGGCCACGTCGGCGTGGCGCTGAACGTCGACATGCTCGTCACCGAAGGCGACGGCATTTCCGACAGCCGCATGGAAACCGGCGACGCCAAGAACTGGGCGCAGCAGGTCAGCGCGCGGCGCGAAGAACTCACGCTCAAGGCGCTGTTCAACGAAGAGCTGGGCATGGTGCTGCAGGTGCGCACCGCCGAGCGCAACGACGTCATGCAAGTGCTGCGCGCTCACGGCCTCAGCACGCACAGCCACTTCATCGGCAAGACGCGCCCTGCCAGCTCCACCATGGATGCGGGCAAGGGCAAGGTCGAAGTCTGGCGCGACGCCAAGTCGGTGTTTAGTGCCAGCCTGCACGACCTGCAACAGGTGTGGGACTCGGTCAGCTGGAAGATCGCCCGCGAGCGCGACAACCCAGCCTGTGCCGATGCCGAGCACGCCGCAGCCGGCGTGCCGAGCGATCCGGGTATGCACGTGTTCCTGCCGAATGCGCAGCCTGCCGCGCCGGCCATCCTGCAGTCGCGCCCCAAGGTCGCCATCCTGCGCGAGCAGGGCGTCAATTCGCACGTCGAGATGGCCTACGCCTTCACCGAAGCCGGCTTCGAAGCCTTCGACGTCCACATGACCGACCTGCAGACGGGCAGGGCGGACCTCGCCAACTTCAAGGGCGTGGTCGCCTGCGGCGGCTTCAGCTACGGCGACACACTGGGCGCTGGCATCGGCTGGGCGCGCAGCATCACCTTCAACCCGAAGCTGGCCGAGCAGTTCAAGACCTTCTTCGGCCGCACCGACACCTTCGGCCTGGGCGTGTGCAACGGCTGCCAGATGTTCGCCGAGCTGGCCGACATCATTCCGGGCGCCGAGGCCTGGCCGCGCTTCACCACCAACCAGAGCGAGCGCTTCGAGGCGCGCCTGTCGATGGTCGAAGTGCTCGAATCGCCGAGCATCTTCTTCGCGGGCATGGCCGGCAGCCGCCTGCCGATCGCGGTGGCGCACGGCGAGGGCTATGCCAACTTCAAGCACCGTGGCGACGCCGCCAAGGCCATCGGCGCGATGCGCTTCGTGGACAACCACGGCCAGCCCACCGAGCAGTACCCGTTCAACCCGAACGGCAGCGCGGGCGGCCTGACCTCGGTGACGACGCCTGATGGCCGCTTCACCGCGGTGATGCCGCACCCCGAGCGTGTGTTCCGCAACATCCAGATGAGCTGGACCTCGGGTGACAAAAGCGAGCTGAGCCCGTGGATGCAGATCTGGCGCAATGCCCGCCGCTGGGTGGGCTGATCGACACAAACCCGCCACGCGGCGGGCAACAAAAAAGCGGCCCGCGGGCCGCTTTTTTCATGGGGCTGCAAGGCTCCGGTCTTACTCGACCTTGGCCTTGGCGCGCAGATCCTCTTGGTACTTCTGCAGGCGCTGCTGCTGCAGTTGCTGCGTGATCTGCGGCTTCACTTCTTCCAGCTTCGGCAGTTGGGCCTGGCGGATGTCGTCGACGCGGATGATGTGATAACCGAACTGGGTCTTGACCGGAGCGGGGGTGGTTTCGCCCTTCTTGAGCTTGATCATCGCTTCCGAGAACTCGGGCACGAAGCTCGCGGGGTTGGCCCAGTCGAGGTCGCCGCCGTTGGCGCCCGAACCCGGGTCCTTGCTCTGCTTCTTGGCGATGTCTTCGAACTTGGCACCCTTCTTCAGGTCGGCCATGATCTTCTTGGCCTGGTCCTCGGTCTCGACCAGGATGTGGCGAGCCTTGTATTCCTTGCCGCCATTGGCCGCCACGAACTTGTCGTACTCGGCCTTCACGTCGGCGTCCGAGACCGGGTTGGTCTTGCGGTAGTTCTCGAACAGTGCGCGGATCAGGATGGCCTGGCGGGCGAGTTCGAGCTGGTTCTTGTAGTCGTCGCTGGCGTCCAGGCCCTGCTTTTGCGCTTCCTGCATGAACACTTCGCGCGCCACGATTTCCTCGCGCAGCTGGCTCTGCATTTCAGGCGTCACCGGGCGGCCTGCGGCTGCCAGTTGCTGGGCCAGAACGTCCATGCGGGCCTTGGGCACCGGCTTGCCGTTCACGATGGCTGCGTTCTGCGCCAGAGCCGCCATGGACGTGGCACCGAGCAGCACTGCGGCCGCGACGGCCTGCAAGATTTGTTTTTTCATGGAATGAATATCGAGCTGGAAAGGAAATGCGCGTGTAGGAAAAGGCGCGGGAAAGAAAGCAGGGATAGGGAAGAAAAGAAGGGGAGCAACGGCCGGTGCAAACGCGGCGTGCGATCCGGTGGACGACTCAGAGCACCTCGATGGCGATGGCGTGCAGACCCTGTGCGATAAAAACCTGGAGGGCATCATACACAAGCCGATGTCGCGCCACGCGGGGCTTCCCTTCGAACAGAGGGGAGGCGATGCGCACGCGGAAATGGGTGCCGCGGCCCTCCGCGTTGGCGCCCGAATGGCCTGCGTGGGCGGCGCTCTCGTCGATCACTTCGAGCTGCGTGGGGCTAAGCGCCTCGCGCAGCGCGGCTTCGATGTCGGCGGCTGTGGGCAGCAGTGTGGTGCTCGTCGTCATGCCGTCGGCTTGTCTTCGTTCTTCAGGTGCGGCGCGATGTACAGGCCCTGCGCCACCAGGAAGACGATGGGGAACACATAGCCCCAGAGCTTGAAGTTGACCCAGGCCTCGGTCGTGAAGTACGCCGCCACGTAGCCGTTGATGATGGCCATGAACAGGCAGTAACCGATCCACGCCACATTGAGCCGGCCCCAGATGCGGTCGGGCAGCTCGAGCTGCGAGCCCAGCAGCATCTTCAAAAAGTTCTTCTTCAGCGCCCAGAGCGCCACGGCCAGCGCAATGGCCATTGCGCCGTACAACACCGTCGGCTTCCACTTGATGAAGCGGTCGTCGTGCAGAGCCAGCGTGAGCGTGCCGAACAGCAGGATCAGCACCAGCGTGGCTTTCTGCATGGCCTGCAGCTTGCGCTCGGTGGCGTAGATGATCGCCATCTGCACGACAGTGGCGGCCATCAGCACGCCGGTGGCGGTGTAGATGTCGCCGAGCTTGTAGGCGCCGAAGAACAGCAGGATCGGGAAGAAGTCGAGGAGCAGTTTCATTTTTTCTGGAAGTCGAGCGACGCCGAGTTCATGCAGTAGCGCAGGCCGGTTTCGGTAGGGCCGTCGGGGAACACGTGGCCCAGGTGGGCGCCGCAATTGGCGCAGACGTTCTCGGTGCGCACCATGCCGTGCGAACGGTCGACGATGTTGCGGATGGCACCGGGCACGGCTTCTTCCGAGAAGCTGGGCCAGCCGCAGCCCGCGTCGAACTTGGTCGTCGACTCGAACAGCTTGGCGCCGCAGCACACGCAGTGATACGTGCCGTCGTCCCAATGTGCTTCGTACTTGCCGGTGAAGGGGCGTTCGGTGGCGGCGTGGCGCGTTACCTCGAAGGCAGCGGGCTCAGCGCCTTTTTCAGCGAGCAGGGCTTTCCATTCGGCGTCGGTTTTCTGTACGGGAGTGGTCATGATGAGCAGCTGATTTCGATCGTGGAGGCCCAGTCGGGCGGGAAGCCGGCCAGTGCGTCGGCGTCGGGATGTTCTTCAAATGGGGACTGGAGCACAGCCAGCAAGGTTGCCACGGCCGAGTGTTCCTTTTGCTGACTTGCTTCGATGGCTTGCTGTCCCAGGTGGTTCCGCAGCACGAATCCGGGATTCGATTTGAGCATCAGATCGGCAGCTTGCGCGCGCCCAGTGGGCGTATGGCGCTCCGAAAACGCTAGCGCCCATGCATCGAAATCCTCGCGGTCCAGGAACAGGTCGCGCACCGGCTCGACGTTGCCGTCGGCCATGTAGTTCGAGAGCCGTCGCCAGAAGATCGTGTAGTCGACCTTGCCCGCGGCCAGCAGCTTGAGCACACCCTCGATGAGCGCGCGGTCGCCTTCGGCCGCCTCGGCAAGGCCCAGCTTGGCGCGCATGCGGCCTTCGAACTCGTTCGGGAACACCGTCTTGTAAGACTCAAGCGCGGCCACCGCCACTTCCTGGTCGCCGATCAGCGGCAGCAGCGCCTGCGCCAGGCAGAACAGGTTCCAGTAGGCGACGTTGGGCTGCTGGTTGAAGGCGTAGCGCCCGTTGGTGTCGCTGTGGTTGCAGATGTGGCGCGGATCGAAACCGTCGAGGAACTGGAACGGCCCGTAGTCGATGGTGAGCCCGAGGATGCTCATGTTGTCGGTGTTCATCACCCCGTGGCAGAAGCCCACGGCCTGCCATCGGGCGAGCAGGGCGGCGGTGCGCTCGCTCACGGCTTCGAGCAAGGCTGCGTACGCGTTGCCGTTGAAGCGGTCGGTGGTGCGGCACGCCGGGTAGTAGCGGTCGATGACGTAGTCGGCCAGCGCGCGCAACTCGTCTTCACGCTGGTTGGCCGCGAAGTGCTCGAAGTGGCCGAATCGGATGAAGCTAGGCGCCACGCGGGTCACGACAGCCGAGCTTTCCGGCTCCTCGCGGTACACGCGGGCGTCGGAGCCGGTCACGCAGAGTGCGCGGGTGGTCGGGATGCCGAGGCCGTGCATGGCCTCGCTGCAGAGAAACTCGCGGATGCTGGAGCGCAGCACCGCGCGGCCGTCGCCGCCGCGCGAGTAAGGCGTGCGGCCCGCGCCCTTCAATTGCACTTCGAGCCCGCTTTCGGTTTCGCCGATCATGATGGCGCGCCCGTCGCCCAGTTGGCCGGCCCATACGCCGAACTGATGGCCGCTGTAGACCGTGGCAAAGGGGCGTGTGCCGGCGATGGGCAGGCTGCCGGTCAGGGCCGCCAGCGTTGCATCCGACGAATGCCAATCAGGCGGCAGGCCCAGCTCGCGGGCGACGGCTTCGCTGCGGCCCACCCAGTACGGATCGGGCAGCGGCGTCGGCCGCAATTCGGTGAGAAACGCAGGGCCAAGGGTGGCGAAACCGGGTTTCCAGCGCAGCCCAAGGTCCGCGACCTCGGTGTCTTCAGCAAGCAAGCTCATAGGCGGATTGTCCGGCACAGCGCGTAACCCCTTGCCAAGCGGGCCATCGAGGCCCGTTGCACGAGTTCAGGCGGCTAGCGGCGCGGGGCTGTCCCAGATGCGAGCCCGGTACTGCGCCGGCGGCACGCCGAACCAGCGCTTGCAGGCGCGAAAGAAGTTGCTGGTGTCGACGAAGCCCAGCATGTCAGCCACGTCGGTCAGCGTATGCCGGTCTTCCGCCAGGTACTGCTGCGCCAGCTCTCGACGGGTGCGGTCTAGCAAACCCTGGAACGACACCGACTCTTCCTGCAGCCGTCGCTGCAGCGTGCGCTCGGCCAGTCCCAGGCCCGAGGCCACGTCCTGGCGGCGCGGCTCGCCGTGCTGGAGCCGGCGCGCGATTTCGGCGCACACCAGGCTGCTGGTGGTGGTCTGGCCCAGCAGATTGAGTTGATCGTCGAGCAGGTGCTCCTGCATCTCGCCGAGCACCGGGTGGAAGGTGGGCAGCGGCATCGTCATATCGGCCGTCGACAGCAGCAGCCGGTTGGCGACGGCGTTGAAGCGCACTTCGCAGCCGAAGGCCTCGCGGTGCAGCCGGTCGTTGGCCGGCGCGGGGTACACGAACTCCATGGCCAGCGGCTGCAGCTCGCGCCGCGTGAGCCACTGGCACTGCATGAACACGGTCAGCAGGGCGTATTCGACGCGCTGGCGCGGAATCGGCAGGCTGCCGCCGGTGTGCTCCATCACCATCCAGCAGCCGCGCGGCTCGGGGTGCATCGAGAAGGCGGTCGCGTCCGAGATCACCGCCATGTAGCGCGTCAGCCGTGTGAGCGCAGCGCCCAGGTCTGGGCTGCAGGCCATGGCGTGACCGACCGTGCCCAGCTTGCTGTGCGTGGCGGCCAGGTCGCGGTGCAGGCCCAGCGTGTGCTTGCCGGCGCGCGCCACCGCGAGCTGCCAAAGCACCGAGATCTCGTCGACCGGGATGCGCGTGTTCTGGCGGTGCAGCGAATCGGGGTCGAAGCCGGCATCGCGCAACAGCGAAGGCACGTCCAGCCCCTCGGCCTCGAACATCGACAGCACGCCCTCTAGCCACGCGGCCGAGCTGGTGCGCAGCTCCGGCTGCGGCATGCCGCCGGCCCGTCGCTGCGGCCCGCGTTGGCGGTGCGACAGGGAGGCTCCTGAAGTCATTCGTTTGGCTTCCTTGCGATAGCGGTGAAAACGACGCCGGTTTCTAGAATTTTTTGCGTGCTCGGCGGCCCGGAGTATGGGTGCCGCGCACCAGGCCAGGAATTCCGATTAACCCGGTGTGGAGACAAAAACATGAAGACAGAGACAACGGCACAAAACCAGGGTGCAGCAAGAAAAACGGCGGTGGGCAAGGCCATCGCCACCATGGCGGCAGCGGCGGCCCTTGCGGCCCTCTCGGCCTGCGGAGGCGGTTCATCCGGTTCGTCCGGCTTCACCTTCCTGCCGAGTGCGCCCCCACCGGCGCCAGCGCCCCCGGCTCCGCCTCCAGCCGACGGCCCGATGGTGCGCCAGACCACGGCCGGCAAGATCGAAGGCGTGGACGACGGCGCCAGCTCGGGCACCTACTACTGGAAGGGCGTCCCGTTCGCCCAGCCGCCCGTGGGCGCGCTGCGTTGGCGCGCACCGGTCGCACTCGAAGCCTGGAGCGATATTCGTCAGACAACCAAGTTCGGCAATGCCTGCCTGCAGATCGGCCGCATCTTCAGCCCGGGCCTCAACAACACATACGACGCCACCATCGGCACCAACCTCGGCAAGCCGGTCGGCAGCGAAGACTGCCTGTTCGTCAACATCTGGCGCCCGGCGACGGACGAGAAGAACCTGCCCGTGCTGCTGTTCGTGCATGGCGGCAGCAATATCTCGGGCTACACAGCCGACCCGCTGTACGACGGCGCCAAGCTGGCGAAGACCGCCAACGCGGTGGTCATCACCGCCAGCTACCGCCTCGGCATCCTGGGCTTTCTCAACATGCCGCAGCTGAAGCCGGGCGGCACCGCGGGCGACGACTCCGGCAACTTCGCGCTGCTCGACAACATGGCGGCGCTACGGTTCATCCAGAACAACGTTGCCAACTTCGGCGGCGATCCGGGCAACGTCACGCTGTCGGGCGAGTCGGCGGGCGCCACCAACCTGCTGTCGGTCATGACCTCGCCGATGGCCAAGGGCCTGTTCCACAAGGCCTTCGAGATGAGCGGCGGCATTTCGCTCGCGAGCAACCTGCCGCCCGGTACGCTGCCTTCGCTGTCGCCGGCCTCTGCTTCGCTCGCGCAGGGCGCGGCCATCCTGGAGAAGCTGCTCGTTGCAGACGGCACCGCCGCCGACGCGACCGCTGCCAAGGCCTACATCGCCACCCGCACGCCGGCCCAGATCGCCGAGTACCTGCGCGCGCAGGACGGCGGCAAGATGCTGGGCACCGTGGTCGCCGCGGGGCTGGGCTCGGTCGGGCCCATTCCAGATGGCACCGTGATCCCGACCGACCCGATCGGCGCCATCGCGGCCGACCAGTACGTGAAGGTGCCCATGCTCGCCGGCAACACGCGCGACGAGGGCAAGCTCTTCGCGTCGCTGCTGGGGACGATCGGCTTTCCGACCTCGGGCTGGATCGTCAACGACGCCCAGCGCTTCTCGCTGATGTTCAACTTCGACCCCGATGCCGCACCCACGCTCACCGTGAACGACATCATCGACCCGTTCTACCTTCCGGTAGACAAGCCCGGCACCGGCTACAACGCAGCCACCGCGCTCGTCACGAAGGGGCTGTTCGAGGCCAACCGCAGCAACCTGCTCGACACGATGAAGACGCGCCAGTCGAACATCTGGCACTACCGTCTCGACTGGTCGCAGGAAGCGGCGCCGTGGAATGACGTGTACGGCGCCTCGCATGCCTTCGACCTGCCGTTCGTGTTCGGCAATTTCGGCCCCTCGGTGCTGTCGAACGTCATGGGCGGCAAGGCCAACGAGAAGGGGCGGCTGGCGCTGTCGAACGCCGTCATGGCCAGCATCGGCGCCTTCATGCGCAAGGGAGATCCGAACACGCCCGAACTTGGTGCGACCTGGGCGCCGTGGCCCGCGCAATTGCTGCTCGACGCCACGCCGCTGGCGGCCAAGATCACGCCGATGCAATGAGCCGCTTCGTTCAATCGTGCAGTGCGGGTTTGTGTCATTGTGGAAGTGGCCGAAGCTTGCGTGAATCCGTTGTCCGCAGGTTTTCATGAAGTCATTTCACATAGGAGTTCGTAGATGCTGGGTTTGATGCAAGACCAACCGCTTTTGATCTCGTCGCTGATCGAGTTCGTCGAGCGCCACAACGGCGACGGCGAGATCGTCTCGCGCCGTGTCGAAGGCGACATCCACCGCTGCACATGGAGCGACATCGCATCGCGCGCCAGGCAGGTGGCCAATGCGCTGGACGGCGAGCAGTTGCTGTTCAGCGACCGCATCGCCACCCTGGCCTGGAACGGCTATCGCCACCTGGAGCTGTACTACGGTGCGAGCGGCAGCGGCCGCGTGCTGCACACCATCAACCCGCGCCTGCACCCCGACCAGATCGCGTGGATCGCCAACCATGCCGAAGACCAGATCCTGTGCTTCGACCTCACGTTCCTGCCGCTGGTGCAGGCCGTGCATGCGCGCTGTCCCACGATCCGGAAATGGGTTGCACTGTGTGATGCGGACAAGCTCCCCGCCGACAGCGGCGTGCCCAACCTCGTGAGCTACGAAAGCTGGATGGGCGCGCAGTCCACCGACTACGAGTGGCCCAGCTTCGACGAGAACTCCGCCTCGAGCATGTGCTACACGAGCGGCACCACGGGCAACCCGAAGGCCGCGCTCTACAGCCACCGCTCGACCATGCTGCATGCCTACGCCGCGGCCTTGCCCGACGTCATGCGCCTGTCGGCACGCGACTCGGTGCTGCCGGTGGTGCCGATGTTCCACGTCAACGCCTGGGGCATTCCGTACTCGGCGGCGCTGGTGGGCTGCAAGCTCGTGTTCCCCGGCCCGGCGCTGGACGGCAAGTCGGTGTTCGAGCTGATCGAAGGCGAGGGCGTGACCTTCGCGGCGGGCGTGCCCACCGTGTGGCAGATGATGCTCGGCCACATGCAGGCGAACGGGCTGAAGTTCAGCAAGCTCAATCGCACTGTCATCGGCGGTTCGGCCTGCCCGCCGGCCATGATCAAGGCGTTCCAGGAGAACTACAACGTCGAGGTGCTGCACGCCTGGGGCATGACCGAGATGAGCCCGCTGGGCACGCTGTGCACGCTGAAGAACAAGCACTTGTCGCTGCCGGCCGATGCGCAGCTGCAGATCCGCATGAAGCAGGGCCGCGCCATCTTCGGCGTCGACATGAAGATCGTCGACGGCGACGGCAAGGAACTGCCGTGGGACGGCAAAGCCTATGGCGACCTGCTGGTCAAGGGCCCGTGGATCGTCAAGGAATACTTCAAGGGCGAGGGCGGCAATCCGCTGATTCCCGACGAGCAGAACCGCGGCTGGTTCCCCACCGGCGACGTGGCCACCATCGACGCCGAGGGCTATCTGCAGATCACCGACCGCAGCAAGGACGTGATCAAGTCAGGCGGCGAGTGGATCAGCTCCATCGAGATCGAGAACATCGCCGTCGCGCACCCGGCCATCGCCATGGCCGCGTGCATCGGCGTGTTCCATCCGAAGTGGGACGAGCGGCCGATCATCGCGGTCGTGAAGAAGCCCGGCGCCGAAGTCACGCGCGAAGAGCTGTTGAAGTTCTACGAGGGCAAGACTGCCAAGTGGCAGATCCCGGACGACGTGGTGTTCGTCGAGGCCATTCCGATCGGCGCCACCGGAAAGATCCTCAAGACCAAGCTGCGCGAGCTGCTGAAGGACTACAAGCTGCCGACCCTCTGAAGACAAGGACACGAGCCAAGCCCACCCGCACTGTCGCCTACGCGATAGGAAAGCCGCCCCGGCGGCCTTCCTTCCGGGCATTCCCTGTGCGGCGAAGAAAAGGGCGCTTGTACGCTGGCATTCCGCCTTTCACACTGGAGACTCTTCATGCAATTTGCTATCAAGTCAGTAGCTGCCTGTGCAATGTTGGTGAGCGCTGCCGCTGCCTTCGCTCAGAAGGGCGAGACCGTCAAGATCGCCTGGCTCGACCCGCTGTCGGGCCTCATGGCCGCGGTTGGCACCAACCAGCTCAAGACCACGCAATTCCTTGCTGAAGAGTTCAACAAGAAGAACCAGTCGGGCGTGAAGTTCGAGATCATCGCGCTCGACAACAAGCTCAGCCCGCAAGAGACCACCGCCGCGCTGCGTTCCGCGCAAGACCAGGGCGCGCGCTACATCATGCAGGGCAACGGCTCCGGCCCCGCGCTAGCCATCATCGACGCCGTCGAGAAGAACAACGCGCGCAATCCGGGCAAGGAGCTGCTCTACATGAACTACGCGGCGGTCGACCCCGACCTGACCAACAGCAAGTGCAGCTACTGGCACTTCCGGCTGGACGCCGACACCTCCATGAAGATGGAGGCGCTGACCACCTGGATGAAGGACCAGCCCGACATCAAGAAGGTCTACATCCTCGGCCAGAACTACGCCCACGGGGTGCAGGTATCCAAGTTCGCCAAGGAAGACCTGAAGGTGAAGCGCCCCGACATCCAGATCGTGGGCGACGACCTGCATCCGCTCGCGCAGGTGCGCGACTTCTCTCCGTACATCGCCAAGATCAAGGCTTCGGGCGCCGACACCGTCATCACCGGCAACTGGGGCTCCGACCTGTCGCTGCTCATCAAGGCGGCCAACGACTCGGGCCTGAACGTCAAGTTCCTGACCTACTACGCGCCGGGTGCGGGCACGCCCACGGCCATGGGCGCCACTTCCGACGGCAAGGTCTACACCGTCGCCTACGCCCACTACAACATGGGCGGGGAAATCCAGCAGCTGCTCGCCGGCTACAAGAAGCGCATGAACGACGACCTCACGCAGTCGTCGATCTATCACGTGTTCGCACTGCTCGATGCCGCCTTCGCCAAGACCAAGTCGACCGACCCGGTCAAGGTGGCCGCGGCGCTGGAGGGCATGAAGATCAAGAGCTTCAACGGCGAGGTCGAGATGCGCAAGGCCGACCACCAGCTGCAGCAGGGCCTGTACATCTCGCGCTGGGAAAAGGCCAGCGCCAAGTACCCCTACGACGCGGAGAACACCGGCTACACGAACGTTCCCGTGAAGTACTACGAATCGTACGTGGCGAGCACGCCCACGTCGTGCCAGATGAAGCGCCCCTAGGCGTCTTTGTGAACGCGTTTCCTACCCATTGGTAGCAGCTGTCTACCAACGGGTAGCAAATTGGAGAAACGCGGTGTCGCATGCGCGATAGAAACGGGCCTTTGCAGCACCCCTCTTACGGGCATTCCCTGAGGGGAGGGGCTGCAAACGCTTGTACTCTCGTGCGGCGTTTTGAATCGGTTTGACCAGGAGATATAGATTGAAGTTCGCTCTGAAAATCGCTACCGCGGCCGTCATCGCGGCAACCGCCACCGGCGCCCTTGCCCAGAAGGGTGAAACCGTCAAGATCGCATGGCTCGACCCGTTGTCGGGCCTCATGGCCGCGGTCGGGACGAACCAGCTCAAGACCTTCCAGTTCTTTGCCGAAGAGTTCAACAAGAAGAATGCGGCAGGCGTGAAGTTCGAGATCATCGGCATCGACAACAAGCTCAGCCCGCAAGAGACCACCAGCGCACTGCGCTCGGCGCTCGACCAGGGCGCGCGCTACATCGTGCAGGGCAACGGCTCCGGCCCTGCGCTGGCCATCATCGACGCGCTCGAGAAGAACAACGCGCGCAATCCCGGCAAGGAAGCGCTGTACCTGAACTACGCCGCCGTCGACCCCGACCTGACCAACAGCAAGTGCAGCTACTGGCAGTACCGCTTCGACGCCGACACGTCGATGAAGATGGAAGCGCTGACCACCTACATGAAGGACCAGCCGGAAATCAAGAAGGTCTACCTGCTCAACCAGAACTACGCGCACGGCCAGCAGGTCTCCAAGTTCGCCAAGGAAAACCTCAAGAACAAGCGCCCCGACGTGCAGATCGTCGGCGACGACCTGCATCCGCTGGCCCAGGTGCGCGACTTCGCGCCGTACATCGCCAAGATCAAGGCCTCGGGCGCCGACACCGTCATCACCGGCAACTGGGGCTCCGACCTCGCGCTGCTGATCAAGTCGGCCAACGACTCGGGCCTGAACGTCAAGTTCTACACCTACTACGCCGTGACCAGCGGCACGCCGACCGCCATGGGCGCAGCGTCCGACGGCAAGGTGTACCAGGTCGGCTATGCCCACTACAACATGGGCGGCGACATGCAGAAGTACGCCGAAGAGTTCAAGAAGAAGTTCAACGACGACCTCTACACCACCGACGTCTACACCGTGTTCCAGGCGCTGACCGAAGCCTTCGTGAAGACCAAGTCGACCGACCCCGTCAAGGTGGCCGCCGCCATGGAAGGCATGAAGTTCAAGAGCTTCAACGGCGAGATCGAACTGCGCAAGACCGACCACCAGGCACAGCAGGGCCTGTACATCGCCAAGTGGGAGAAGGCCAGCGCCAAGTACCCGTACAGCCCGGAGAACACCGGCTACACGCTGGCCCCGGTGAAGTACTACGACGCCTACGTGGCCAGCACGCCCACCTCCTGTCAGATGAAGCGGCCCGGCGGCGCCTCCTGATCGCTGTCTGATCGCCACCTGACAGGTCGAGGCCCGACTTCAACACTCGGGCCTTTTTCTTTTTTACCTGACACGAAAGACCGATGAACGTCGAATTCTTCGTCATCTCGCTGCTCAACGGCGTGAGCTACGGCTTGCTGTTGTTCATGCTGAGCTCTGGCCTCACGCTGATCTTCAGCATGATGGGCGTGCTCAATTTCGCGCACGCCAGCTTCTACATGCTGGGCGCCTATTTCGCCTACACGCTGTCGGGCATCGTCGGTTTCTGGCCGGCGCTCTTCATCGCGCCGCTCTTGGTGTTCGCGCTGGGCGCGGCCTTCGAGCGCTACTGCCTGCGCCGGGTCCACAAGTTCGGCCATGTGCCCGAGCTGCTGGTGACCTTCGGTCTTTCGTACCTGATCCTCGAACTCGTGCAACTGGTGTGGGGCCGCTCCACGGTGCCGTACGGCCTGCCGTCGGCGCTGCAGGGCCCGCTCTTCTCGCTCTACGGCACGCAGTTTCCCAAGTCGCGCTCGTTCATCATGCTGGTGGCGGTGCTGATGCTGGTGTCGGTGTGGCTGCTGCTCACACGCACGCGCATCGGCCTGGTCATCCAGGCGGCGCTGAAGCACCCCGACATGGTCGAGGCGCTGGGCCACAACGTGCCGCGCGTGTTCATGCTGGTGTTCGGCGGCGGCGCCGCGCTGGCGGGCCTCGCGGGCGTGGTCGGCGGCAACACCTACGTCACCGAGCCGGCCATGGCGGGTTCGGTCGGCTCCATCATCTTCGTGGTGGTGGTGGTCGGCGGCATGGGCTCGCTGGCAGGCGCCTTCCTGGCCTCGCTGATCATCGGCGTGGTGCAGACCTTCGCCGTGGCCATGGACCAGTCGCTCGCCACCGGCCTGCAGGCGCTCGGCGTGGCGGTGAGCGACCAGACCTTCGGCTACGAGCTGCTCAAGCTCACCATTTCGCAGGTGGCACCGATCCTGCCGTATCTGTTCCTGGTGCTGATCCTCATCTTCAGGCCCAAGGGTCTTCTCGGGACGCGGGAGGACTGACGCCATGAACACTGCAACCACCACAACCACGCCAGCCGCTTCGGCCACCAAGGCGCCGACGCAGTACTACCGCTTCAAGCCGCTGAACATCGGCCGCATCCTGATCTGGTCTTTCTTCGCGCTGCTGCTGATCGTGGCGCCGATGATCTTCACCAGCAGCCTGGCTCTCACCATGCTGTCGCAGATCGGCTACCTCATCATCATCTGCCTGAGCTACAACATGCTGCTGGGGCAGGGTGGCATGCTCAGCTTCGGGCATGCGGTGTACGTGGGCCTGGGCTCGTTCATCGCCATCCACGCGATGAACCTGGCCAGCGCCGGCAAGCTGCCGATTCCGCTGGTGCTCATCCCGCTCGTGGGCGGCCTGGGCGGCATGTTCTTCGCCGTGGTGTTCGGCTACGTGTCGACCAAGAAGTCGGGCACCACCTTCGCGATGATCACGCTCGGCCTCGGCGAGCTTGTCGCCGCCATGGCGCTGATGTTCCCGAGCTTCTTCGGCGGCGAGGGCGGCATCACCACCAACCGCGTGTACGGCGCCTCGGTCTTCGGCATCAACTTCGGGCCGCAGAACCAGGTGTATTACCTGATCGCCGTGTACTGCTTCATCTGCACCGGACTGATGTTCGCCTTCACCGGCACGCCCCTCGGGCGCATGCTGAACGCGGTGCGCGACAACCCGGAGCGCGTGGAGTTCATCGGCTACAACACGCAGCGCGTGCGCTACTACGCCTTCATCATCGCGGGCTTCTTCGCGGGCATCGGCGGCGGGCTGGCTGCCATCAACTTCGAGATCGTGAATGCGGCCGACAGCCTGAACGGGCTGCGCTCGGGCAGCTACCTGCTGTTCACCTTCCTGGGCGGCGCGACCTTCTTCTTCGGGCCGATCATCGGCGCGGCGTTGCTGGTGTTCGCGCTGGTGCTGCTGTCCGAGCTCAGCAAGGCCTGGCTGCTGTACGTGGGCCTGGTGTTCCTGTTGATGGTGATGTTCGCGCCCGGCGGCGTGGCCAGCCTGATCATGATGAACGTGCGCGTGGCGCTGTTCGGCAAGATCAAGCGCTTCTACGCACTCTACGTAGGCCTCTTCATCGGTGCGGCCATCATGCTCGCGGGCGCTGCCGCCATCGTCGAGATGATCTATCACATGCAGCTGAATGCGGCGCTCGGGCCCGTGGTGCCGCTCGCGGGCCTGCAGCTCGATACCTCATCGGCCACCAGCTGGATCATCGCGGTGGCGCTGCTGGCGGTGGGCCTGGGCGTGTTCGAGGTGGTGCGCCGTCGCTTCGCGAAGGTCTGGGGCCATGCACAGGAAGAAATCGAGGCCGAGATCAAGCGGCGGGAGACGGCATGACCTATTCACTTGAACTCAAGAACCTGCGCAAGAGCTTCGGCAAGACCGACATCATCCGCGGCGTCGATCTGGCCGTGACGGCCGGCGAGCGCATCGCCATCATCGGGCCGAACGGCGCGGGCAAGTCCACGCTGTTCAACCTGATCAGCGGGCGGCTCACGCCCACCAGCGGCGAAGTGCTGCTCAACGGCCAGCGCATCGACGGCATGAAGCCGTACGAGATCAACCGCATGGGCCTGTCGCGCAGCTTCCAGATCACCAACATCTTCCCGAAGCTCACCGTCTTCGAGAACCTGCGCTGCGGCGTGCTGTGGAGCCTGGGCTACAAATACACCTTCCTGCGCTTTCTCTCGAACCTCGACGACGCCAACGAGCGCACCGAAGAGCTCATCAAGCAGATCGGCCTGGAGAAGAAGCGCGACGTGCACGCGGTGAACCTCACCTACGCCGAGCAGCGCGCGCTGGAAATCGGCGTGACCATTGCGGGCGGCGCCAGCGTCATCCTGCTGGACGAGCCCACGGCGGGCATGAGCAAGACCGAAACCTCGCACTTCATCTCGCTCATCAAGCACGTCACGGTCGGCAAGACACTGCTGACGGTGGAGCACGACATGGGCGTGGTCTTCGGGCTGGCCGACAAGATCGCGGTGGTGGTGTACGGCGAAGTCATTGCCTTCGACACGCCTGCTGCCGTTCGCGCGAATGCGCGCGTGCAGGAGGCCTACCTCGGCTCGTCGGTCGCGGATGCACAAGGGGCGGGACACTGACATGCTGAAGCTCAAAGACATCCACGCCTACTACGGCAAGAGCCATGTGCTGCACGGCGTTTCGTTCGACGTGAACCCCGGCGAAATCGTCGCGCTGCTGGGCCGCAACGGCTCAGGCCGCTCGACTACCGCCAAAGCCATCATGGGCCTGGTGCACGCCGAGGGCGGCCTGCACTGGAAGGGGCAGGACATCCTGCGTCGCAAAGCCTACGAGATCGCCCATTTCGGCATCGGCTACGTGCCAGAGAACCGCGACATCTTCCCCAAGCTCACGGTGCACCAGAATCTGCTGCTGGGGCAGAAGGGCTCGGGCAAGGGCAGCCGCTGGTCGTTCGACGACATGTACGGCATGTTCCCGCGCCTGAAGGAGCGCCAGCACACCGAAGCAGGCGTGCTCTCGGGCGGCGAGCAGCAGATGCTTACGCTGTGCCGTACGCTGATGGGTGACCCCGACCTCATCATCATCGACGAGCCGACCGAAGGCCTCGCGCCCAAGATCGTCGAGCTGGTGGGGCAGTACCTGCGCACGCTGAAGGACAAGGGCATCTCGGTGCTGCTGATCGAGCAGAAGCTCACCATTGCCATGCAGATCTCCGATCGCGCGCTCGTCATGGGCCACGGCAGCATCGTGTTCGACGGCACGCCGGACAGCCTGCGCGCCGACGCCACCACTCGCAAAGAGTGGTTGGAGGTTTGATACCCCCAGGGGATTCGGGCCACGCCCCGGATCCCCTTGTCTCTCCAGCGACTGCGTGCCATTGTTGGGCCACGCGAAACGCCTAGAATCCCCCGAAAAAGAACACTCGTGCTTTTTCTTCTTTTTCTTCACACACCAAGGAACGCAGCATGACGGCTGAATACAAAGTGCTCGGCGATATCGCCGTGATCACACTGACCAACCCTCCGGTCAACGGTCTCGGTTTCTCGACACGCATCGGCATCACCGATGGCCTGTCGAAGGCCAATGCCGACGACGCCGTCAAGGCCATCGTCATCACCGGCGCCGGCAAGGCTTTCTCGGGCGGCGCGGACATCAAGGAGTTCGGCACGCCCAAGGCGCTGCAAGAGCCCAACCTGCTGAGCGTGATCCTCGCGCTCGAAGCCTCTCCCAAGCCCATCGTCGCATCCATCCACTCGGTGTGCATGGGCGGCGGCCTCGAACTGGCCCTGGGCTGCCACTACCGCGTGGCTGCCCCCGGCACCAGCGTGGCACTGCCTGAAGTCAAGCTGGGCCTGCTGCCCGGCGCCGGCGGTACGCAGCGCCTGCCGCGCGTGCTCGGCGTGGAAACCGCACTGAACATGATCGTCAGCGGCGAGCCCGTGAAGAGCGAACTGCTCGCGAGCCTGCCCGGCCAGAAGCTGTTCGACAAGCTCGCCGCCTCGGCCGAATCGGTGTTCGAAGAAGCCGTGACCTTCGCCAAGAGCGTGGCCGGCAAGACCGGCGAAGCGCTGCCGCTGGTGCGCAACCTGCCGTGCAAGCACCCACAGGGCGACGCCTACTTCCAGTTCGCGAAGAACATGGTCGGCGGCATGTCGAAGAACTACCCGGCGCCGCTGAAGTGTGTCGACGCCGTGCAGGCCGCGACGAAACTGAAGTTCGACGAAGGCATGGCCGAAGAACGCCGCCTGTTCACGGCGCTGATGTTCACGCCCGAATCGCTGGCCCTGCGCCACCTGTTCATGGCCGAGCGCGCCGCGAGCAAGATTCCCGACGTGCCCGAAGACACGCCCAAGCGCGAGATCAAGGCCGTTGGCGTGATCGGCGCCGGCACCATGGGCGGCGGTATCTCGATGAATTTCCTGAACGCGGGCATCCCCGTCAAGATCCTCGAGATGAAGCAGGAAGCGCTCGACCGCGGCGTTGCCACCATCAAGAAGAACTACGAAGCCCAGGTCAAGAAGGGCAAGCTCAAGCAGGACAAGTACGAGCAGCGCATGGCGCTCCTGAGCACCACGCTGAGCTACGACGACCTGAAGGACGCCGACCTCATCATCGAAGCCGTGTTCGAAGAAATCGGCGTCAAGGAAAAGGTCTTCAAGGAACTCGACCGCGTCGCCAAGAAGGGCGCGATCCTGGCCTCGAATACCTCGACGCTCGACGTCGACAAGATCGCCTCGTTCACCGACCGTCCGCAGGACGTGGTCGGCATGCACTTCTTCAGCCCCGCCAACGTGATGAAGCTGCTCGAAGTGGTGCGCGGCAAGGCCACCGCCAAGGACGTGCTCGCCACGGTCATGGACATCGGCAAGAAGATCAAGAAGACTTCGGTGGTCTCGGGCGTGTGCGACGGCTTCATCGGCAACCGCATGATCGAGCAGTACTCGCGCCAGGCAGGCTTCCTGCTGGACGAAGGCGCCACGCCGCAGCAGGTCGACAAGGCCGTCGAGAAGTTCGGCTTTGCCATGGGCCCGTTCCGCATGGGCGACCTGGCCGGCAACGACATCGGCTGGGCCATTCGCAAGCGCCGCGCCACCGAGCGCGCCGACATGAAGTACAGCCGCACGGCCGACAAGCTCTGCGAACTGGGCCGCTTCGGCCAGAAGACCGGGGCAGGGTGGTACGACTACCAGGCCGGCAAGCGCGATGCCATTCCGTCGGAACTCGTCAACAAGATGATCGAAGACCACCGCAAAGAGCTTGGCATCACGCCGCGCAAGATCTCCGATGAAGAGATCGTGCAGCGCCTGGTGTACGCACTGGTCAATGAAGGTGCGCACATCCTGGAAGACGGCATTGCCTCGAAGTCCGGCGACATCGACATGGTGTACCTCACCGGCTACGGCTTCCCGATCTGGCGCGGCGGCCCGATGCACTACGCGTCGCAGGTCGGCCTGTACAACGTGGCCGAGACGATGAAGCGCTTTGCCAAGAACCCGCGTGATGACGGCGCGTTCTGGCAGCCCGCACCGCTGATCCAGAAGCTCGTGGCCGAAGGCAAGCAGTTCAGCTGATCCACTAAGGCAAAGGGGCCGACCGCCAATGTTGAAACGCATCTTCCTCGGGCTGCTGCTGGCAATCGTCTTGCTGGTGGCCGCCGTGGCGGTCAAGACCTGGACCACACCGTCGCAGCAACTGGCGGTGGCGCCCGCGCCGAAGCTGGACATCGACCTGCAGGCAGCAGCCAAGCGGCTCTCTACAGCGATCACGTTCCGCACGGTGTCGGGCATGGACGATCCGGCTGCCAACGCGGCCGAGTTCGACAAGCTGCACGCATTCCTCGCGCAGCAGTTCCCGAAGGTGCATGCCACTCTCAAGAAGGAAGTGGTCGGCAACAAGGCGCTGCTCTACACATGGACCGGCACCGATCCCTCTGCTAAGCCCATCGCATTGATGGCGCACCAGGACATGGTGCCCATTGCCCCGGGCACCGAGAAGGCGTGGACGGTCGACCCCTTCGCGGGCGAGATCAAGGACGGCTTCATCTGGGGCCGTGGCACGCTCGACAACAAGAGCAATCTTTTCGCGCAGATGGAAGCCATCGAGCTGCTCATCGGCGCCGGCTTCAAGCCCAGGCAGACCGTCTATCTCGTGATGGGCGACGACGAAGAGGTGAGCGGCCTGCGCGGTGCGCTGCCTATTGCCGAACTGCTCAAGTCGCGCAATGTGCGCCTCGACTGGGTGCTCGACGAAGGCCTGCTGGTGCTCGACGGCGTGCTGCCGGGCCTGAGCAAGCCCGCTGCGCTCATCGGCCTGGCTGAAAAGGGCTATGGCACCTTCTTCCTCTCGCTCGACACCTCCCCCGGCCACTCGTCGATGCCGCCGCAGCACAGCGCCATCGGCAGTATGAGCGCGGCGCTGGCACGGCTCGAAGCCAACCCGATGCCCGGTGGCATCAAGGGCGTGGCCGGCCAGATGTTCGGCGCGCTCGCGCCCGAGATGAGTGGCGTCAATCGCGTGATGCTGTCCAACCTGTGGCTCACCGAGCCGCTGGTGCGCGGCCAGCTCGAGAAGAGCCCGAGCAGCAATGCCATGCTGCGCACGACCACCGCGCTGACCATCGTTCGCGCCGGCAACAAGGACAACGTGCTGCCCGGCCGCGCCGAGGCCGCTGTCAACTTCCGCATTCTGCCGGGTGACACGCTCGCCAGCGTCGAGGCCCACTTGCGCAAGACGCTGGCCAACGACGACATCAAGATCAAGCAGTACCCCGGCAACGCCGAGCCGTCGCCCGTGTCGGCGACCGACAGCACCGGCTACCGCGCGATCCAGCAGGCCGTGCGTCAGACCTTCCCCGATGCGGTGGTGGCCCCCGGCCTCATGACCGCCGCTACCGACTCGCGCCACTTCAGCCTCGTGAGCGATGCCGTCTTCCGCTTCTCGCCGTTCCGCGTGAAGGGCGAAGACCTGGCGCGCTTTCACGGCAACAACGAACGCCTGGCCATCTCGAACTACGGCGAGATGATCGGCTTCTATCACCAGCTCCTGAGCAACACCAACGCTGCTCCGGCGCAATGACGACAACCTCTTTTCCCTTCCATCTGCTTCAAAGGACCTCACCATGACCAGCGCCGTCATTGTTTCCACCGCCCGCACGCCGCTCGCGAAGAGCTGGAAGGGTGCCTTCAACATGACGCACGGCGCCACGCTCGGCGGCCACGCCGTGCAGCACGCGGTGCAGCGCGCCGGCATCGACCCTGCTTCGGTGGACGACGTCATCATGGGCTGCGCCACGCCCGAAGGCGCGACCGGCTCCAACATCGCGCGCCAGATCGCGCTGCGCGCCGGCCTGCCGATCACCACTTCGGGCATGACCATCAACCGTTTCTGCTCGTCGGGCCTGCAGACCATCGCCACCGCCGCCCAGCGCATCATCGCGGGCGAGGGCGAGGTGTACGTGGCCGGCGGCGTCGAGAGCATCTCGTGCGTGCAGAACGAAGCCAACAAGCACATGCTGGCCGACCCGTGGCTCGTGAAGCACAAGCCCGAGATCTACTGGAACATGCTGCAGACGGCCGAGCAGGTCGCCAAGCGCTACAACATCGGCCGCGACGCCATGGACGAATACGGCGCCGCCAGCCAGCAGAAGGCCACCGCCGCGCTGGAAGCCGGCCGCTTCAAGGATGAGATCGCCCCCATCACCGTGCTGGCCGGCGTGGCCGACCCTGTGCTGGGCCTGCGCACCAAGGAAGTCACCATCGAGAACGATGAAGGCATTCGCGCCGGCACCACCAAGGAAGGCATCAGCGGCATCCGCTCGGCCATTCCCGGCGGCCTGATCTCGGCCGGCAATGCCAGCCAGTTCTCCGACGGCGGCGGCGCCTGCGTGGTGGTCGACGAGAAGTACGCCGAGCAGAAGGGCCTGAAGCCCCTGGGCCGCTTCCTCGGTTTTGCCGTGGCCGGCTGCGAGCCCGACGAAATGGGCATCGGCCCCGTGTTCGCCATTCCGAAGGTGCTCAAGCGCCTGGGTCTCACGGTCAACGACATCGACCTGTGGGAGCTGAACGAAGCTTTCGCCGTGCAGGTGATCTACTGCCGCGACAAGCTCGGCATTCCGGCCGACCGCCTGAACGTGGACGGCGGCGCCATTGCTGTGGGCCACCCCTACGGCGTGAGCGGCCAGCGCCTCACGGGCCACGCGCTCATCGAAGGCAAGCGCCGCGGCGCCAAGAAGGTCGTGGTCACGATGTGCATCGGCGGCGGCATGGGCGCCGCGGGCGTGTTCGAGGTCTTGTAATCATGTCCGGCTTGGGCCACGACCACGAGGTCTCGCCCGAAGCCGTTCTGGCCTACGGGCGCCGCATGCTTGCATCGCAGCCGTTCAGCGTGCTGATCGGCGCGGAGTTGCACGCGCTGGCGCCGGGCCTTGCCGAGCTTCAGCTGCCGCTCACGGCGCAGCTGAAGCAGCAGAACGGCTTTGCCCACGGCGGCATCGTGAGCTACATGGCCGACAACGCGCTCACCTTTGCCGGTGGCAGCGCGTTGCGTGTGCCGGTGGTGACTTCCGAATTCAAGATCAACTATGTGCGGCCGGCTCTTGGCGACCGATTGATCGCACGCGCCACCACCGCCCATTGCGGCAGCTCGCAGGCCGTCTGCACCTGCGAAGTGTTCGTGGTGAACGACGGTGCAGAGAAGCTCTGCGCGCTGGCGCAGGGCACCATCGCGAAACTGCCTGACTCTCCGAAAAAGTAGCAAGAAGAGACACCCTCATGAGCCTGCGTTCCACCCTCGACTTCCTGCTCTACGACTGGCTCGACGCCGAGTCGCTCAACCAGCGCGAACGCTTTGCCGACCACTCGCGCGAGACCTTCGACGCGGTGCTCGATACCTGCGAGCGCATCGCGCGCGAAAAGTACGCGCCGTTCAACCGCACGGTCGACACGCAGGAGCCGCATTTCGATGGCGAAAAAGTCATCCTGCCGCAGGCCACGCACGACGCGCACAAGGCTTTCGTCGAGTCGGGAATGATGAGCGCGGCACAGGACTACGACATCGGCGGTATGCAGCTGCCGTACACGCTCTCTGCCGCGGCCAACAGCTTCTTCGCGATGGCCTCCGTGAGCATCGGCTCCAACATGCTCACGAGCGGCAACGCCAACCTGCTGATGGTGCACGGCACCGAGATGCAGAAAGAGGTGTTCGCCAAGAACGAGTTCTCGGGCCGCTGGGCCGGCACCATGTGCCTGTCGGAGCCGCAGGCCGGCTCGTCGCTGAGCGATGTGGCCACGCGCGCAGTGCCCGACGGCGTTGACTTTCAGGACGACCCGCTGGGCCCGCGCTATCGCCTCACGGGCAACAAGATGTGGATCTCGTCGGGCGACCACGAGCTGACCGAGAACATCGTGCACATCGTGCTGGCCAAGATCCCCGACGAGAACGGCAAGCTGGTGCCGGGCACGCGCGGCATTTCGCTCTTCATCGTGCCCAAGCGCATGGTCGATACCAAGGGCGAGCTGACGGGCCAGCGCAACGACGTGGCGCTCGCGGGCCTGAACCATAAGTTGGGCTGGCGCGGCACCACCAACACGCTGCTGAACTTCGGCGAGGGCAAGTACCCGGTCGACGGCAAGGCCGGTGCCGTGGGCTACCTGGTCGGCGCGCCTGGCAAGGGCCTGCACTGCATGTTCCACATGATGAACGAGGCGCGCATCGGCGTCGGCACGGCTGCCACCATGCTCGGCATGGCGGGCTACCACGCCTCGCTCGAATACGCCAAGAGCCGCCCGCAGGGCCGGCTGGTGAAAAAGCCGGATGCAGCAGGGGCCGCAGTCGCCAAGGACTCGGCCGCGCCGCAGGTGCGCATCATCGAACACGCCGACGTGCGCCGGATGCTGCTGGCCCAGAAGGCGTATTGCGAAGGCGCGCTGGCGCTGGAGCTTTACTGCGCCCGGCTGGTCGACGAGCAGAAGACCGGCGACGCGCAGGCCGCCGACGACGCGCGCCTGCTGCTCGAAGTGCTCACGCCCATCGCCAAGAGCTGGCCCAGCGAGTGGTGCCTGGAAGCCAATTCGCTGGCCATCCAGGTGCATGGCGGCTACGGCTACACGCGCGACTTTCCGGTGGAGCAGTACTGGCGCGACAACCGCCTGAACATGATCCACGAGGGCACCCACGGCATCCAGGCGGCCGACCTGCTGGGGCGCAAGGTGCTGATGGAAAAGGGCCGTGGCCTGCAACTGCTGGCCGGGCGCATGACCGACACCATCGGGCGCGCCGCCAAGGTGCCGGCATTGGCCGCTCATGCCAAGGCGCTGGGCGCCGCGCTGCAGCGCATCGGCAGCGCCACCGAGGCCGCATGGTCCACCGGCGACCCGGCCGACGCGCTGGCCAACGCCGTGCCGTACATGCAGGCCTTCGGCCACACGGTGCTGGCCTGGATCTGGCTCGACGTGGCCCAAAGGGCCCTGCAGACCGACGGTGAAAAGGCGAGGGCGGTAACAGCTGGCAAGATCGGCGCCACGGACTACTTCTTCCACTACGAGCTGCCGAAAATCGGTGCATGGCTCAACGTGGTCGAAACCCGCGACCCGACCTGTACAGCTTTGCCCGAGGACGCCTTCTGATGGCCACTACCGATTCGCCGAACGCCAACCCCAACAACACTCCCGCCGTCAAACCTCCCAAGCCGCACGCGCGGCTCGAGAAGTGGATCTGGATCCTGATCTACGGCGGCCTGTTCGTCGTGATCCTGGGCATTGCCACCGGCCGCACCGACGCCGCGCTGGGCTGGTCCCTCGCAGTGCCTGGCGGTGTCGTGGCGCTGGTCGGCTTCGTGCTGATCTACGTGCGCTCGCGGCTGCCCAACACCCCTACCAAGTAAAGAGGCCCGCCATGCTCAAGCACATCGTGATGTGGAAGTTCAAGGAACACGCCGAGGGCACCGACAAGGCGACCAACCTGCTGAAGGCCAAGGCATTGCTCGACGCCTGCGCCAAGCTGTCGCCCGGCACGCTGCGCTTCGAGGTGGCCATTGCCCAGCCCGGGCTGGAAGCCACCTACGACCTCGTTCTGTACTCGGAATTCACCGACTCCGCCGCGCTCGCAGCCTATTCGGACCATCCGCAGCACGTGGCCCTGAAGCCTTTCATCGGCGCCGTGCGTGAAGCCCGCCAGTGCATGGACTACGAGATCTGAGCCTGACATTCAAAACCGGAGACACCTCATGACGCCCCGCAACATCAAGCAGCTGTTCGACCTCACCGGCAAGACCGCACTCATCACCGGCGGCTCGCGCGGCCTGGGCCTGCAGATGGCCCACGCGCTGGGCGAAGCCGGCGCGAAGATCATGCTGAGCTCGCGCAAGGCCGACGACCTGGAGCAGGCCGCCGCCGAGCTGCAAGCCGCCGGCATCGACGCGCGCTGGATCGCCGCCGACTGTTCGAAGGAAGAAGACACCCGCCGCCTGGCCGACGAAACGCTGCAGCGCATGGGCGCAGTCGACATCCTCATCAACAACGCGGGCGCCAGCTGGGGTTCGCCGGCCGAGAGCCACCCGGTCGAGGCCTGGGACAAGGTGATGAACCTCAACGTGCGCGGCTATTTCATCTTGTCGCAGCAGATCGCCAACGGCTACATGATTCCGAAGAAGACCGGCCGCATCATCAACATCGCCTCGATCGCCGGGCTGAACGGCAACCCGCCCGAAATGCAGACGCTGGCCTACAACACCTCCAAGACCGCGGTCATCGGCTTCACCCGCACGCTGGCCGCCGAATGGGGCCGCTACGGCATCAATGTGAACGCGATCTGTCCCGGCTTCTTCATGACGAAGATGGCCGCCGGTCTCATCAAGTCGCTGGGCGAGGAAAAGATGGCCGCGCAGGCCCCGCTCGGCCGCCTGGGCGACGAGGAAGACCTGAAGGGCCTGACGCTGCTGTTCGCGAGCGATGCCGGCAAGCACATCACCGGCCAGTGGCTGGCTGTAGACGGCGGCGTGAGCGTGGTGCTGGGTGCGGCCTGACATGTCTTCTTCAGATTCCAGCGACATCAACATCCGCTCGTACACGAGCCAGATCCCGTTCGCGCGCCACCTGGGCTTCGAGCTGACGAAGTTCGAGGGCGGCGAGTCGGAGATCATCTACACGGCGAAGCCCGAGCACCTGAACACCTTCGACGTGACGCACGGCGGCGCCTGCATGACGCTGCTCGACATCACCATGGCAGCAGCCGCGCGCAGCGTGGCGCCCGAGACGGGTGTGGTCACCATCGAGATGAAGACCAGCTTCATGCAGCCTTCGGTTGGTCCGCTGCACGCACGCGGCATGCTCATTCACAGGACGGCGACGCTGGCTTTCACTGAGGCCAAAATCTACGACGAACAGGAACGCGTGTGCGCCCACGCCACCGGCACCTTCAAGTACGTGAAGCGCCGGCTGCCGACCGGCCCCGCCAGCGCCAACGAGATGCGCCCGCCGTCGACCGACTGACTGACTGACACTTTCCCGGAGACATTCATGCCGATCAACAAGCAGATCCACCTCGACAACCGCCCCGACGGCGAGGCCGTGGCCGGCAACTTCAAGCTCGTGTCCGCCGAGACCCCCGCGCTCAAGGACAACCAGGTGCTCGTGCGCCACCACTACATGAGCCTCGACCCGTACATGCGCGGCCGCATGAACGACGCCAAGAGCTACGCGCAGCCCCAGCCGCTGGGCCAGACGATGCAGGGCGGCACGGTCGGCGAAGTGGTCGAGAGCAAGCACCCCAAGTACGCCGTGGGCGACAAGGTGGTCGGCTTCGGCGGCTGGCAGGAATACAGCGTGGTCGATGCCTCGCAGCCCGGAGCGCTGAAGAAGGTCGACACCACGCACGTGCCGCTGTCGCACTACCTCGGCGCGGTCGGCATGCCCGGCGTCACGGCCTGGTACGGGCTGGTGAAGATCATTGCGCCCAAGGCCGGTGAAACGGTGGTCATCACCGCCGCCAGCGGCGCCGTGGGCAGCGCCTTCGGTGCGCTGGCCAAGGCGCGCGGCTGCCGTGTGGTCGGCATTGCCGGTGGCCCCGACAAGTGCAAGTACGTGACCGACGAGCTGGGCTTCGACGCCTGCATCGACTATCGCGTGCACGCCGACGTCAAGTCGATGAGCGCGGCGCTCAAGGAAGCCTGCCCGAACGGCATCGACGGCTACTTCGAGAACGTCGGCGGCTACATCTTCGACGCGGTGCTGCTGCGCGCCAACGCCTTCGCCCGCGTGGCGCTGTGCGGAATGATCGCGGGCTATGACGGCCAGCCGCTGCCGCTGGCCAACCCGGCGCTGATCCTCATCAACCGCATGAAGATCGAAGGCTTCATCGTCAGCGAGCACATGGAAGTGTGGCCCGAGGCGCTGACCGAGCTGGGCACGCTGGTGGCCACCGGCAAGCTGAAACCGCGCGAGTCGATTGCGCAAGGCATCGAAGCGGCGCCTGAAGCCTTCCTGGGCCTGCTCAAGGGCAGGAACTTCGGCAAGCAACTCGTCAAGCTGATCTGATGCACTGGATGAACTGAACGCACGGCAAGGAGGCCGGTCATGGAACCCACGCACGAGGTGTTCAACCAGCCCACGCCGCTGGTGGACTACAACCTCTTCGACACCAACCGGCCCTTGCGCGATGCGCTGAAGTTCAACGCGCCCGCGTTGCAGACGACGCAGCTGCATGAGCTTGGCGCCACCCTCGGCACGGCCGGCATGCAGGCGCATGCGCGGCTCGCCAACATCCACACGCCCGAGCTGCATACGCACGACCGCTTCGGGCGGCGCATCGACGAGGTGGAGTTCCATCCGAGCTACCACGCGCTGATGACCGCCGCCGTGGGTGCCGGGCTGCACGGCACGCCCTGGACGGGCACTTCGGCCTCGCCGCATGTGCTGCGCGCAGCGGGCTTCATGCTCTTCACCGAGCTGGAGCCATCGATTCTTTGCCCCATCTCCATGACCTACGCGGTCACGCCCGCGCTGCGTGGCAATGCGGCCGTATACGCCGACTGGGGCCCGAAGCTCGGCAGCCTCTGGTACGACCCGGCCCTGAAGTTTTTCAGCGACAAGCCCGGCGTGACCATGGGCATGGGCATGACCGAGAAGCAGGGCGGCTCCGACGTGCGGGCCAACACCACGCAAGCCGTGCGCGACGGCAGCGATGCCTGGGGCGAGCGCTATGCCATCACCGGCCACAAGTGGTTCTTCTCGGCGCCGATGTGCGATGCCTTCCTGGTGCTGGCGCAGGCGCCCGCGGGGCTTTCGTGCTTCTTCCTGCCGCGTGTGCTGCCCGACGGTTCGCGCAACGCCATCCAGATCCAGCGGCTGAAAGACAAGCTCGGCAACAAGGCCAACGCAAGCTCCGAGGTCGAGTTCCAGGGCGCGAGCGCGTGGCTCGTGGGCGAGGAGGGCCGCGGCATCCCGCAGATCCTCGAGATGGGCACGATGACGCGGCTCGACTGCGCACTGGGCACCAGCGGGCTGATGCGCCAGTCGCTGGGCATCGCGCTCAACCATGCGATGCAGCGCAAGGCCTTCGGCAAGCCGCTGATCGAACAGCCCTTGATGAAGAACGTGCTGGTCGATCTCGCGCTAGAAAGCGAAGCCGCCACCGCGCTTGCCATTCGCCTGGCACGCGCCTTCGACAACCAGGCCGACGAGCACGAGCGCCTGATGGCCCGCCTGCTCACGCCGGTCGCCAAGTTCTGGATCTGCAAGCGCGGCAGCGCCTTCGCGCAGGAGGCCATGGAATGCCTCGGCGGCAACGGCTACGTGGAAGAGGGTGGCGAGGGCGTCATGGCGCGCATCTACCGCGAGATGCCGCTCAACTCCATCTGGGAAGGCGCGGGCAACATCATGGCGCTCGACCTGCTGCGCGGCCTGCGCAAGGGCGACGCGGTGGCCGCGCTGACGAAGGAGCTGGCGCCTGCGCGTGGTCAGCACGCAGCGCTCGACCGGCTGGCCGACGCGCTGCCGGCACGCATCGAGGCGATGGCCTCCGAAGCCGAGGCCCGTCGCCTCGCGCAAGACGTTGCGCTCGCCGTGCAGGCTGCACTGCTCGTACAGACCGCGCCGACCGCCATTGCTGGCGCGTTCTGCGCCTCGCGCCTGGGTGGCGACTGGGGCAATGCCTTTGGCACGCTGGCCGCGGGCACCGATTTCGATTCGATCATCCAGCGCGCGAAACCCCGTTGAAGCGCGCCGAACCCACCACAGAAGAAAGACCCCACCCATGGCCGACCTGATCCTTCACCACTACCTGACCTCCCCGTTCTCGGAGAAGGTGCGCCTGATCCTCGGTGCCAAGAAGCTGCCGTGGAAGTCGGTCTTCATCCCGCCGATCATGCCCAAGCCCGACGTGGAGGTGCTCACCGGCGGCTACCGCAAGACGCCGTTCCTGCAGATCGGCGCCGACATGTATTGCGACAGCGCGCTCATCGCCGACGTGCTCGAACACCTGCAGCCCGAACCCACGCTCTACCCCGAGCCTGAAAAGGGCATGTCGCGCATCCTCGCCCAGTGGGCCGACACCACGCTCTTCTGGGCTGCCATGGCCTGGAACCTGCAGCCCAGGGGCGCGGCCGAGGTGTTCGCCAAGGCCCCGCCAGAAGCCGCAAAAGCCTTCGGCGAAGACCGCGGCAAGATGAGCGCCGGCAACATGACCCGCCTGCGCCCGGCCGACGCCACCAGCGCCTACAAGTCGTACCTGCGCCGCCTGTCGGACATGCTCGACGAGAAACCCTTCCTGCTCGGCGAGGTGCCCAGCATTGCCGACTTCTCGGCCTACCACCCGCTCTGGTACACGCGGCGCATCGAGTCGGTTCGCACCATCCTCGACCTGACGCCCGCGGTGATCGACTGGCTCGACCGCATGGCCGCCATCGGCCACGGCGTTCCCGAGAAGTTCACGAGCGACGAGGCCATTGCAGTGGCCAAGGCCGCGACGCCGCACACGCTGCTGACCGACAGCACCTTCCAGGACGACCACGGCATTCCGCTCGGTAGCGCCGTCACCGTGCGCGCCGAGAGCTTCGGCCTCGAAGAGACGCCCGGCACGCTGGTCGCGGCTACGCGCACGCACTACACGCTGGAGCGCAGCAGCGAGCGGACGGGCACGGTGCATGTGCACTTTCCGCGGATCGGGTATGTGCTGAAGAAAGCCGAGGCCTGAAACCTGCCGAGACAAGCAGACGGGCACTTTCGTGACTGCGCCGGCGCGCTTTCCGTATTTCAATAGCGTCTCCACCCCAGAGACATTCAACAAAGCAGAAGGACACCGGCAAATGATTCAGGACTTCAAGGGCAAGACCGCCGTACTCACCGGCGCGGGCTCGGGCTTCGGCCTGGAGTGCGCGCGCATCGGCGCCGCCCGCGGCATGAACCTCGTGCTGGTCGACGTGCAGCAGGACGCGCTCGACAAGGCCCAGGCAGAAATGGAAGCAGCCGGTGCTCAGGTGCTGGCGCGCAAGGTCGACGTGTCGAACGCGGCGCAGATGGAAGCGCTGGCCGCTGCCGTGAAGGAGCGCTTCGGCGCGCCGCACTTCGTGTTCAACAACGCGGGCGTGGGCGCCGGTGGACTGGTGTGGGAGAACACCGTGGCCGACTGGGAGTGGGTGCTGGGCGTAGACCTGTGGGGCGTGATTCACGGCGTGCGCCTCTTCACGCCGATGATGCTCGAGGCCGCCGCGAAAGACCCGGCCTACCGGGGCCACATCACCAACACCGCCAGCATGGCGGGCCTGCTCACGCCGCCCAACATGGGCATCTACAACGCCGCGAAGGCCGCGGTCGTGAGCCTCACCGAAACGATGTACCAGGACCTGAACCTCGTCACCGACCAGATCGGCGCGAGCCTGCTGTGCCCGTACTTCGTGCCTACCGGCATCACCAGCAGCGAGCGCAACCGACCGAATGCGCCGAAGGAAACCGAGCTCACCAAGAGCCAGCTCATCGGCCAGGCCATGAGCAACAAGGCTGTGAGCAGCGGCAAGATCACGGCCGCCGAAGTCGCGGCCAAGGTGTTCGACGCCATCACCGCCAACCAGTTCTACGTGTTCAGCCACCCGAAGGCGCTGGGCAACGTGCGCAGCCGCATGGAGAACATCGTCTCCATCACCAACCCGGCCGACCCCTTCCTGGAGCGGCCAGAGATCGGGCAGAAGCTGCGTGAGCAGCTGCGCTCGGCCTGAGCAGTTTTTTTCCCAGTCATCAGGAGGCCTGCAGCTCGCCCACCAGCGCCTCGACGCGGGCGAGCGCGCTGGCGATGGAGCGGTCCAGCAGGTCCCCATGGTCTTCGGCGTGCTCGATGGCCACGCTGTGCACTTCGTTGAGACCGAGCAGGGCCAGCGGGCTCGTGATGCCGGGCGTGAGCAGGTCGAGGTGCGCCTGGAACCCGCCCGGCCCGTAGCCGCTGCTGCCGCACGAGGTCAGCAGCACCGTGCGGCGGTTGCGCTCGGCCAGAAGCGGCACATACGGGTTTTCGCGGCCGCGGTCGAAGTCGAAGGTGGCTCCGACGCGCACGATGTTGTCGATCCATGACTTGAGCGGTGCCGGCATGCTGAAGTTGTACATCGGCACGCCGATCACCAGCACGTCGGCGCGGCGGATCTCGGCAATCAGCGCGTCGCTTTCGGCCAGTACGGCGTGCATCCACGGTTCGCGTTCTGCGGCGGGCGTGTAGCCCGAGGCGATCCATTCGCCGGTGACGTTGCTCGGCGGCGTGGCGCCGATGTCGCGGTAGATCACCTCGGTGCCCGGCTGCGTCGCGAGCCAGCTCGACACGAAGTGATGGCTCAGCCGGCGCGAATGCGAGCCGTGAACGTGGGTGCCGGAACGGCCGGGGCGGGCGCTGGCGTCGATGTGGAGCAGTGTGGTCATGGCGTGGTCCTCGTTGACGTGAAGGATGGGATGAAGAGAATTCAGCTGTCTGCTTGACATGGTTCTCAATTTATCCATATGTACCCAGCGCGACAAACGACGATTTCTTTGCATTGCTAAAAAATTAATTCATCCATGGCCAACCTTCGCCAACTCCCTCCGCTGGCGGCGCTGCGCGCCTTCGAGGCGGCCGCGCGGCACTGCAGCGCCAAGCTCGCGGCCAATGAGCTTTCGGTCACGCCTACCGCCATCAGCCACCAGGTGCGGCAGCTCGAAGACTCACTCGGCGTGCCGCTGTTCATTCGCCAGCCGCGGCAACTGGTGCTCACGCCGCAGGGCAGGGAACTGCAGGCGGTGCTGAGCGAATCGTTCAATGCCATGGCGAATGCGGTGGCGCGGCTGCGTGCACCGCCCGAGCGCAGCGCCATCACCTTGTCGGCCACGCCGGCCGTCGCGGCGCGCTGGCTGCTGCCGCGCGTGAGCACCTTGCGCGCGCTGCACCCGAGGCTCGACCTGCGCATTCATGCGTCGCACGAAGCGGTTGCGCTCGACGGTGTCACGGCTGACATCGCCATCCGCTACGGCAAGGGACAGTGGCCGGGCATGGTCGCCGAGAAGCTGTTCGACAACGTCTTCGCGCCGGCCTGCAGCCCCGCCCTCAAGCTGCGCCGGCGCAGTGACCTGACGCGGCACACGCTGCTGCACTTCGCGGTCCCCGGCAACAAGAGCCAGCCCGGCACCTGGGCCGAGTGGCAGCTGCAGGCGCAGGTGCCCGGCCTCGACGTATCGGCCGGGCCGGTGTTCTCGGACGAAACGCACACCGTGTCTGCCGCGCTGCAGGGGCAAGGCGTGGCGTTGATGGGCCTTGCGCTGATTGCCGACGAATTGCGCGCGGGCAATCTGGTGCAGCCCTTCGGTCCGGAGTTGCCTGGGCTGCCGTTCTATCTGGTGTGCCTCGAGTCGCGGCGTTCGGAGCCGGCCGTCGCTGCGGTGTTCGAGTGGGTGAGGGGGCTTCAGCCGCTGGGTGCCTGAGCGCGTGACTTTCGACACTGGTGGTCGCTCGTTCGCAGTCCTAGAGTCCGGCGGTGAGTCGCTTGCGCGGCTCATCTCGGGTTGCAGGAGCGAGATGTCCTGCGTTCAGAAGTACCAATGGAGGGAAGAAATCATGAAACGTGCAACCGCAATCAAGGCTGGCGCCGTGGCCGCGATCTTGTCGTCGCTGGCTCTGGCTGCCCCGGCTGTCGCAGGGCCGTTCACCCAGTGCAGCGACCACTGGCTGTTCTGGAGTGGCTACCAGCTGATCATGGAAGCGATCTTCGACCTCTGCGGCTGAGAGGTGCCTGCGCTGCGCAATGTTTGACATTTGTCAAATATTGCGCAGGTTCACTGGCTTTCTGCACCGAACCCGCTCTCATGTGCGGTGCGCGCGAATTAATCCCTTAGCCCGATCGGCTGTTCTTCTTAACCTTCCTGTACTTTTTTGACGAAGGTCAGGAAAGGTTGCGCGCAGTCCATGCTGCCTCGCACCTGCCTGCACCGGCTACCGAATTACACGCGACATCTTGCGAAGAGGGAGGCTATTCATGCGCACACCGTTCCAACCCGAAACCAGCCCGGACGAGCCTTTGGCGGCCGGGCGCGGGCCAGCGTACATGGCATGGTTGTCCGTGCTCTTGTGCATCGTGGCAGCCGTGGCCTTTGTGGTCGTGGCCATCCTTGTTCCGAACATCATTGCGGCATCGATGTTCACGACGGCAGCCATCATGTTCCTGGGTGCTGGCCTGATCCTCGGCTTGAGCATGTGGGTCTTTCCGGACCTTCCCCGCTAGATGGCTTCGCAGGAACCCATGGCGGGCAAATCCGCGGCATCCATCTTTCGCGTTCAGGGCTGGCGGGTGACCCTGGTCGCAGCCTTGGTCGGCTTGCTGATCGTGCTGGCTGGGCTCATGAAGTGGATCGTCGAATTCCAGGTCGAGGCCGCGCGGGAGCGGCGCTTGAGCGAAGCCGTTGCGCGCGAGGCGGTAGCGCGTTGCCACGAGAAGGCACCACTCCAGGCGGTCAACGCCTGTCTGGGCGAACTGGCTGCTGCCAGGGCTCTTCCATCCAATCGCTGACGATCAGTCAGTCGGCGCTGCGCCATCGTCCGGACTCCGGGCACACGATGGCCCGTGCGCCGTTCAGCCAGACTTGCTCTTCATCCAGCTGCGGTGGGGTCGAAAGATCGATGTCGAATGCGACTCCCAGTGCGTGCCCGACATGGACATCCTCGATGGGCAGTTCCCAGGTCAGGAACACTTGGCTGCAATCCCGCGCGGGTGCGAAGTCGGCCGCATCGAAGCCGCTGCTGCCGCGTTGAATGACGGCGTGAGGCTGGCCGGTATCGAAGATCACCACCGTGCCCCGGGTCAGCGGGATCCTGTGATCTGCAAAGGGAAAGTGCAGGTCCAGCCCCTTGTCCTCGCTCACGAAGAGATTGCAGAAGGCCGCGCCGCCGTACTGCGCACCGTCGTGGTGGTACTTCGCGCCGCGGCAGGCCATGAGGGCCACGTCGCTGGAGGCAAGCACATCGGACAGCCCAAGCGTGCGCATCCAGTCGGACACCGCCTGCACGCAGTGTTTGTAGTCAGGCCAGCGCGTACGCGCCCGGGCCAGGGGCAATGGTTCGACGTCTCCGGGTTCCAGGAACAGGCGCGAAGAAATCTCACTCTCCCAATCTGCAAGCAGGCGCGCAGGGGGCACAGGCACGTCGACCGTGGCAGACAACACGACATTGCTCACGCTTCGGCTGCGGATGACGTCGCCGCTCCAGAAGTAGGAAGTCAGGATGTCTCGCGCGCGCTGCGGTCGAGGAGGGTGGTTCATCGGAGGGCAGTGTAGTGAGCTTGGTAGCATCGCCGCGTTCGGCCGGGAGCCTCCAAGGACACCGTATGCACGTTGAACTTGTCTCTGAAGCCCAGCATGAGTCGCTGACAGACCTGCTGTGCGAGTTGCATGCCTTCTACAACGATGGCGCCACAGTCTCTCGGGAGGCCGTGAGAGAGCACCTCCTCGGCAACCTCCTGGCGACTGGGTCGCCCCATCGTCTGGTCGTGGCTTCAGGCGATGACGGCGCGGTGGTTGGTCTGGCGGCCATCTCGCTGGTGTATTCGCTCGTCGAATTTGCTCCTGACAGGCGCAAGCACTGCCAGCTCAAGGAACTGTATGTGAAGGCTTCTGGCAGGAGCAATGGAGCCGGCAGGGCGCTCATGGCCTGGGTGGCTCGGTACGCTGTCGAGAGCGGCTGCTGTCGCATCGACTGGCCCGTCAAGGCATCGAACGACAGGGGCATCTCGTTCTACGAAGGCCTTGGTGCCGGGAGGGTTCTCGACAGGCTCAGCTACCGGCTGTCCGAACCCCAGTTGAGTCAGCTCGCCCAAGGCCTTGGCGCATGACAGGGCCGCCCGAGTTCAGGAGCGAGGAAGCCAGCGCGCGGTACAAGACGCGGAAAAGCTTTACGAACCCCAGGCGATGCTGAAGCTGGCGCAGCGCCGGATGCCGGGCTTGGAGGCTGCGATCGTGCCGGGCGCAGACCACATCGCGGCCATGTCGCAGCCTGAGGATGTCAATGGCCAGATCATCCGATTCCTGCAAAAGGGAGGGGCGGACAAGAATGGCGACCGTTGACGCTCAGAAAATACCCTGAGGCATATTTGAGTACCAAAGAGTTAACATTTGGGCTGTCAGGCAGACAAGGAGGCTACCCCCATGGAAACATATCCAACCCTAAGACAGGCCACAGGCGTGGCCCGCACCCTCAGCAAGCACTCGTCGTGCACCATGGTGGTCTACCGCGTGACAGAGGAAAAATTCGTGGCTGCGCATGCCGCCGACCGCGTGCAGGGAAGCATCGAGGCCGTGTACCGCGACGGTTATCTCGTGCCGACTCTCCTGAGCAAGCGCGTCGAATGAAGAGAAAGCCCGGGCCCCGCCTGGAACCCGGTCAGCGCAGGCCTCCTTCGGGAGGCCTTTTCACTCCTGGGGCGAATTGGGCACGGCCTGCATCAGCAGCGTCAGCGCCTTTCGCAGGCTCGTGGCCTTAGCCTGTAGCGGCCTGCGACGCAATCCACTCCCACACGGCACGGATGGCCGGCTCGTTCTCCCTCCCGCTCGCAACCGCAAGAAAGTAGCTGCCGGTTTCGAGCGCGGGCCCGAAGGGCTGCACCAGTGCGCCGCTGCGAAGCTCTTCGGCCGACAGCGTGAGGCTCAGCAATGCAACGCCGTGCCCCGCGAGCGCGGCCAGCATCGCATGCGTCTCGTCGGAAAACGACAGGCCTGAGGCCTTCATCGCACGCCCCCTCGGCGGTGCGACGCCGGCTTCGCGAAACCAGCGCGGCCACACGGCGGGTGCGAGCGCCTGCGGCTGCCAGTCGCAATGGATCAGCTGATGCTTTGGCAGGTCTGCCGCGCGCTTGAGACCCAGCATCGGGCTGCACAACGGCGCATAGCGCTCGGGCATCAGTTCGCGCGACACCAGCCCCGGCCAGTTGCCACGGCCTGAGCGCACAGCGATGTCGGCATCGCCGCGCGCCAGATCGACCACGGTATCGCTCGCATGCAGCCGCAGCTCCACCCCGGGGCTGGCCTTGCGGAACGCCTCCATGCGCGGCAGCACCCAGCGCGCGGCGAAGGCGGTGTTGGTGGTGAGGGTGACGGCCTGCGATGCGGCCGGCCGGCGCAGCTTGTCCACACCGGCTTCGAGCACGTCGAAGCCCATGCGCAGGTCGTCGAACAGTCGCTGGCCCGCAGGCGTCAACGCGAGCTGTCGCGTGAGCCTGCGGAACAGTGGCAGGCCGAGCGTGTCTTCGAGCGCACGCACCTGGTGGCTGATGGCCGAGGGCGTAACCGAGAGTTCGAGCGCTGCGCGCTGAAAGCTCAGGTGTGCGGCCGCGGCCTCGAAGGCGCGCAGCGACAGCAGCGGAGGCAGCTGGCGGGGATGTCTGATAGATGAGCCAATCTCGTTCATAGGCAGAGAAATCGTCGTTTGTGATGGCAGGCATGCATCCATAGATTCAAGGCCTGCGCGCCATTCTGGCAGCGCGGAATGAAAGACATCAATTCATCCATAAAGGCCATGACCATGAACCTCCTTCACATCGACGCCAGCGCTCGTCCGGGCCGTTCCGACACCGATCTCCACGGCTCGCACACGCGCCGTCTCTCCGCGCGTTTTGTCGAGCGCTGGCGCAAGACGCGGCCCGACGACCGCATCGACTACCTCGACGTAGGACAGCGGCCGCCCGCGCACGTCGACGGCCGCTGGATCCATGCGGCCTTCACACCGCCGGCCGCGCGCGAGCCGTGGATGGCCGAAGCGCTTGCCGAGAGCGACCGGCTGGTCGATCAGCTCATTGCGGCCGACGTGGTCGTGATCGGCTTGCCGATGTACAACTTCAGCGTGCCCGCGCAGTTCAAGGCCTGGATCGACAACATCGTGCGCGTGGGCCGCACCTTCGGCTTCGACCGTTCGCGCGGCGCGGTGCCGTACTGGCCGCTGCTGGCGGACGCAGGCAAGCGCGTGGTGCTGCTCGGCGCGCGCGGCGACCACGGCTACGACGCGGGCGGGCGCATCGCGCATCTCAACCACACCGAGGGCAGCGTACGTTCGGTTCTCGGCTACATCGGCATCACCGATGTGTTCGAGGCCGCAGTGGAGTCCGATGAGTTCGGCGGCGAGCAGCTCGCGCAGTCGATGCGGCGTGCGGAGCAGCGCGTGGACGAGCTTGTCGATGTGTTGACAGCTACTGACACCACGCTGTCAGCAGCGGCGGCATAGGATTTTTCGCTCCACTTCCTGAGCGAAAAAATGAAGCCCGACGTTTTGCTTGAGCGCTTTCCCCGCCCGCCCACCGCCGAGCTTTTCAGTCAGCGCGTGCTCGATTTCGACAAGGCCAAAGGATCGATCCGCCTGAGCTTCATGGCCACCGATGCGTTTCTCAACCCCGCGGGCGCGGTGCAGGGCGGCATCCTCGTCGCGATGCTCGACGACACGATGGGGCCGGCGTTGTGGGTCATGAATGGCGAAGAGACTTACTCCGTCACCATCGACCTCAGCGTGTCTTTTCTGGCGGCCGCGAAGCCCGGCCTGCTGTATGGCGAAGGCAGGGTCGTGCAGCGCGGCAAGACCATCGCTTTTCTCGAGGCGCAACTGAGCGATCCGGACGGCCGCGTCGTGGCGCGCTCCACGGCCAGCGCGCGGGTCGTGAAGGCCTGATGGCTCAATCCTTCTTCTGCATCGCAAGCAGATAGCCCACGCTCAGCGAACGGTGGAGCCTGAAGTTGCGGGTGAGCAGGTTGTAGCCCAGGCCGCGCTGGTCCCGCAGCGCGAGGCCGGCATTGGCGGCCGCGCTCTTGAGTTCGTCAGGGCGGATGAGCTTGTGGTAGTCGTGCGTGCCGCGCGGCAGGATGCGCAGCACCTGCTCCGCGCCGAAGATCGCGATCAGCCATGCCCACGGCGTGCGGTTGATGGTGGAGAAAAAGACCCAGCCTCCGGGCTTCGCCATGCGGGCGCAGGCCTCGATCACGGCTGCTGGCGACGGCACGTGTTCGAGCATCTCCATGCAGGTGACGACATCGAACTTCGCCTCGTTGTCAGCGGCCAGGTCTTCGGCGGAAATGGCCTGGTAGGTCACGCTTGCCGCGCTGCTGCGTGCATGAAGCGTTGCGACCTTCAGCGGCTTGTCGGCGAGGTCGATGCCGAGCACGTCCGCGCCGCGGTGCGCCATCGATTCGGCCAGGATGCCGCCGCCGCAACCGACGTCGAGCACCTTGCGGCCGTTCAGCGCGGCGAGCTTGTCGATCCAGTCCAGCCGCAGCGGATTGATCTCGTGCAGGGGGCGGAATTCAGACTGCGGGTCCCACCAGCGGTCGGCCAGGGCCTGGAATCTGGCCAGTTCGGCGGGGTCGAAGTTGGATGCTGCGCTCATGGGTTCTTCTCCTTGGTTTACCAATGACCCCGCGACCGGTTCCAGCGGTAGAGCTGGTGCGCGAAGAGGTTGTAGAGCCAGGCGCCGAGCGTTCGCAGCCCGGGCCACTGAAGCGGCCTTGCCAGCCAGCGCCATCGCGGAGCAAGGGCCAGCACGCCGGCGATGGCGTCGGCGCCGATGTGCGTGGCGCCCGAGGTGTCGACGAGGTGCAGGCGTTCGCGCACGTCCTCCAGTTGCAGGCCCAGCGGTTCGAGCACTTCCGGGCGGGTGTGCACGTCGATCCACTCGACGCTTGCGTCCGGTGTTTTCTCGCGCATGGCGCAAACGCCGGCATCACAGACGGGACAGGCGCTGTTGTAGTAGACAACCGTGCGCGGGGAAGGGGCGGTGGGTGCTTGCATGTCGTCGGCTCCTGTTCGGGCCATTGTGCCATTCATTTAGCTAAATGGCTAAATAACTAATTAGAGAATTGCCTACTCGCGAGCTAAACTGAACCGATGGAAAAAGTTTTCGAAGCGCTTGCCTCCACGCCGCGGCGCAAGATCCTGGCGTACCTGTCGGAGACCGAACTGTCGGCCGGCGACATCGCCTCGCGCTTCGACATGACCAAGCCTTCGCTCTCCAAGCACCTGAAGATCCTCGAAGGCGCGGGGCTGGTAAAGGCCGAGAAGCGCGGCCAGTTCGTGTTCTACAGCCTGCAGCGCGAGAGCCTGGCCAACACGCTGACCGGCTTCGTACAGGCGGTCTGCCCGGTGTCGAAGGCGCTGAAGAAAGAAAGCCGCGCCCTGGCCAGCAAGCGCTCGGCGGATTCCTCGGGCACCTGACGCAGCGCCCCGCGCTTTTCCTTCCCGGAAGGCAAAAGTACGGCAAAGGAATTCATTTTTCCGCCGTGCCACGCGGTTCATCGGAGCCTGTGTCCCTGAGTCTTTCTCCGCACGCGGAACGCACCGATACTCTGCCCGGAAACTCCCCGCCGGCAACGTACCGGCTCCGAACAAGTTCAATGACTCCAACAGGCTTCTCGAAAATCCGCTTCGGTTTGCACACGCGCCTGAGCCTCGGCGTGGCAGCAGTGGTTCTGCTGACCACTTTCGCAATCGCCACCTTCGCCCTGCATCTGGTCAAGAGCAACATGCGCGCCTCGATCGCGACCGAGGAGGTCGCCCGCGTGGGCGCCATCGCGGATGCGATCGACCAGAAATTCGGCAGCCGCCGGATCCTGCTGCAGACCTTTGGCGGCAGCGTGGAAGCGCAGGACCTCCAGGGCGCTGCGCTGCAGGCCTTTCTAGAGAAGCATGGCTCGCTGCGCAAGGCTTTCGACAACGTTGCGTTCGTCGACATGGACGGCAACCTGGTAGCCAACCTGAACGGCGTGCAGGCGATCGGCAAGGTGAACGTGAAGGATCGCCCCTACTTCCAGCAGACGGTCGCTTCCAAGGCCGGCCTCGTGTCCGAGCCTTACCGCAACCGCCTCAACGGACTGGCGCAGGTGGCCATCACCGAGCCGGTGCTCGACAACGCGGGGCAGGTGAGGTTCGTGATCTCCGGCGCCATCAACCTGAAGGACCGGAACATCCTGGGCACGCTCGGCGACGTCAGGTTCGGCAAGACCGGCTACCTGTTCGTGACGACCGTGGACGGCATCGTGGTCGACCATCCGCAGACTTCGCGCATCCTGAACCAGGTCCAGGCGGATGGCCGCGGCAATGCCGAAATCCTGCGCGCGATGGCCGGTTTCCAGGGCTCGAGCGAGGGCATCAACGATGCCGGCGTGCCCGCCCTCTATGCCTTCGACCGCACCGAGCAGACCAACTGGATCGTCGGGGCCATGTATCCGCGCAGCGAGGCCTTCGCGAGCATCGACGCCATCGAGCGCGGTGCATTGTTCGGGGCGATGGCGCTCGCGCTGTTCGCGGGCGCACTGGCCCTGGGCGTGGCGCGCCGGCAGCTGAAGCCGCTGTCGGAGCTGCATCGGCACATGCAGTCCACGAAGGAGGCACCTGCAGCCGCCGCCGAGCCGCGCAGCAGTTACGCCCCCGACGAGATCGGCGACCTTTCGCGCACCTTCGACGAGCTGATGGCACAGCGGCGCGCCATCGAGCTCAGCCTTGCGCGCAGCGAGGCGCAGGTGCGCACCATTGCCGACAACATCCCGGCGATGGTTTCGCATGTAGACGCATCGCTGCGCTACACCTTCGTCAATGCACACGTGCGGGCCCTGCACAACAACTCAGCGCTGGTGGGGCGCCTGATGCCCGAGGTGCGCGGCGCCGCAGACTTTGCGCTCGTGGAGCCGCACTTCATGCGCGCGCTGGCCGGCGAGACGGTGATCCTCGAGAAGTCGGGCGACCCGGCCCTGGGCATCGGCAACCGCACCTTCAAGGCCCACTACATTCCTGACGTCGATGCCGACGGCGTGGTGTGCGGCGTGTTCTCGATGACCTTCGACATCACCGAGGAAGTGAACATCCGCCGGGCCCTGACCGAGCAGGAAAAGCTGCTGCGCGACGTGACCGACAGCATTCCGGCGCTGGTCGGCTATTTCGACCGCGAGCAGAACTGCCTGTTCGCCAACATCCGGGCGCGGCAGATGGCGGGCCTGAGCGAAGGTGCACCGCTGCAGGGCACGACCATGCGCTCTGCCCTCGGCAGGGCGGTGTACGCGCAGCACAAGCCCTACCTTCCCGTGCTGTTCTCTGGCAAGAAAGTGCGCTTTCCGGTGCGTGCACCCATCCACGGCAGGGAGGGGTACTTCCAGGTCAACCTGATACCGGACAAGAACCTGCGCGGCGAGGTCGTGGGCTTCTACCTGATGTCCTTCAACATCACGGCGCTGAAAGAGGCGGAGCTGCGCCAGGCCGAGAGCGAACTGCGCCTGCGCGCCATCACCGACAACATGCCGGCGCTGATCACCTACATCGATCGCGAGGAGAAGATCACCTTCGCCAACGCCACCAGCCGCGAGTGGCTCGGGCTCGATCCGGTCCAGGTGCTGGGGCGCCACGTGCAGGAGGTGTCGGGCCGCGATGTGTACCTGTCGCGCCAGCCGATGCTCGCCCGGGCGCTGTCCGGCGAGCGTGTGGAGTTCGAGACCAGCACGCAGCGCGCGGGGTTCGACCGCGTCACGCAGGTGATCTACGTGCCCGACGTGCGCGCCGACGGGGCGACGCACGGCATCTTCTCGCTGGCGCTCGACATCACGGCGCTGAAGGTGGTGGAGCACAAGCTCATCGAGCTGGCGCGGCTCGACACGCTCACTGGCCTGCCCAACCGGCTGGCTTTCAACGAGTACCTGCCCGAAGCCGTGTTGCGCGGGCAGCTCACCGGCCACGCAATGGCGCTGATGTTCCTCGACATCGACCACTTCAAGGCCATCAACGACACCATGGGCCACGCGGTGGGCGATGCGGTGCTGGCCGAATACGCGCGGCGGCTGCTGGGTTGCGTGCGCGGCACCGACATGGTGGCCCGGCTGGCCGGCGACGAGTTCGTGCTGGTGCTCGAAGGCCTGAACGCGCCGGGCACTGCAGCCACGGTAGCGGCCAAGGTTGTGGAAAGCATCCGCACGCCGCCCTTCGTGGTGGACGGCCAGCGCATCGAGGTGACGACCAGCATCGGCATCGCGTATCACCGCGCGGCCGATTCCTCCGTGACAGCCGAAGAACTGCTGGCGCGGGCCGACGTCGCGCTCTACAACGCCAAGGCGGCGGGGCGCAACCGGTTCGAGTTCTTCATGCCGATGGAAGAGGCGCGCAGCGATTCGCCTACGCGGCAGCACTGATCATTCCGGCGGCCGCTCATGGCCGGCCCAGCACGTGGTTCTCGTGGCGGCCTTCGCCCAGTGCGAACCAGGTCGTGCCTTTTCTGGCGAACCCGTGCTTCTCGTAGAAGCGGCACGCCCGCTGGTTCTGGACGTTGACCGTCAGCCACAGCGCATCGTTGCCTGTCCGGTCGCGGACCGTGGCGCGAGCCTTGTCGAGCAATGCGGAGCCCACGCCCGATCGGGTGAACGGCTCCTGCACGTAGAGCGTGCAGAGCTCGGTGCTGGCTGAGGGAACGAGGGCCTGTCGCCCACCGAAGCGCAGGCGCGCATAGCCGACGAGATGGGCATCGGCCTCGGCGACGATCAAGGCGGTGTCTGCGTCGTTCGTCCACGCGATGAACGCGGCCGGCGTGAACTGGTCGAGCACGTAGCGCGCGAGCAGGTCGTTCACGCCCGCGGTCGCGTAGGTGGCGAGCCAGACCTGGATCGACAACGCCGCCAGCGCAGGAGCGTCGGCGGCGTTGGCGGGGCGGGTGATGAGGGGAGCGTTGCGCATGCGGGATTCTGCAATCCCCAATCCCTTCACCTCTTGGAAGAGGATCAGACCCGCGCCGAAGCGCAATCCCCCAGCGCATTGCGCGGTTCGCGCCGGTCGAGCGAGCGGCTCCACAGCGCGATGGCCAGCCCCACCAGCGTGAGCAGCGCCGCCACCCAACCCAGTGCGCGCAGCCCCGGGCCATGGTCGATCACCACACCGCCAACCCAGGCGCCGAGCGCATTGCCAAGGTTGAAGGCCGCGATGTTCAGGCTCGACGCAAGGTTCTGGCCCGCGCCCGAGGCCTTCTCCAGCACCCGCAACTGCATGGGCGCCACGGTGGCGAACGAGGCCACGCCGAGCAGGCCGACGAAGACCACCGCGGTGAACGGCGTGCCGATAGTGAACTGCATCGCGCCGAGCACCACCGCCAGAGCCACCAGCGTGCCGAGCACGGCTGCCATCGGCGCACGGTCGGCCAGCTTGCCGCCGAGGATGTTGCCGACCGCAAGGCCGCCGCCGAACACCAGCAGGATCGGCGACACAGCCGACTCCGAAAGACCGGTGACCTGCGTGAGCAGTGGCTGGATGTAGGTGAACACCACGAACACGCCGGCAAAGCCGAGCACCGTCATCGCCAGGCCGAGCAGCACCTGCGGGCGCGCCAGCACAGCCAGTTCTTCGCGCAGCGGCGCAGGCTTTGCCTCGCCCTTGACGCGCGGCACGAACACCGCGAGCACCGTGAAGGCCAGCACGCCGATCAGCGTTACGGCCCAGAAGGCCGAGCGCCAGCCGAACTGCAGGCCCAGCCACGCGCCGGCCGGCACGCCGAGCAGCGTTGCGGCGGTCAGGCCGGTGAACATGATCGCGATGGCCGAGGCGCGGCGTTCGGGCGCCACCAGGCCGGTGGCCACCACCGAGCCGACGCCGAAGAAAGTGCCGTGCGCCAGCGAGGTGATGACGCGCGCGGCCATCAGCATTTCGTAGTTGGGCGCCACGGCACAGGCGAGGTTGCCGAGCGTGAAGATCGCCATGAGCGCCAGCAGCACGGTCTTGCGCGGCAGCTTGCGGGTGGCAATGGTGAGCACCGGCGCGCCGACCGCGACCCCGAGCGCGTAGCCCGAGATCAGCAGGCCGGCGGCCGTGATGGAGACATGAAGATCCGTCGATACCTGCAGCAGCAGGCCCATGATGACGAACTCGGTGGTGCCTATACCGAAGGCACCGGCGGTGAGGGCGAGTAGAGCGATTGGCATGATGCCCTGTACTGTGCGGACGAAAGCCTTCGATGACTAGAATGCCGCTGGTACACATACTTGTGATTTGAATTCACAAATTGGAGAAGCAGCCATGCCGCGCATCGACGTCAACCGCTCCGGCGAGATGGAGGCCTTCGTGCAGGTGGTCGAGTCAGGCGGTTTCTCGGCGGCGGCGCGTCTGCTGGGCATGACGCCCTCGGCCGTGAGCAAGCTGGTGGCGCGGCTCGAATTGCGCCTGGGCATCCAGCTGGTGCACCGCTCCACGCGCAAGCTGCAGCTCACGCCCGAAGGCATGGAGTTCTACGAACGCAGCCTGCGCGTGCTGGCCGACATGGACGAGGCCGAGCGCTGCGCGGCGGCCGGCGCCGCGCCACGTGGGCGGGTGAGCATCAACGCCAGCGTCTCGTTCGGCCATCACAAGCTGGTGCCTCTGGTGCCGCGCCTGCTCGAACTACATCCGCAGATCACGCTCGACATTGCGCTGACCGACCGCATCGTCGACTTGATGGACGAACGCGCCGACATCGCGATCCGCTGGGGCCAGCTGCCATCGTCCGACCTCGTGGCGCGGCGGCTGGGCGAAACCAGCCAGGCCATCGTCGCCGCGCCGGACTACCTTGCGAAGTACGGTACGCCGCGCACGCCGCAGGAACTGGAGGCGCACAACCGCCTTGGCTGGAGTTACCGGCGCAATTCGCCCGACTGGCCGCTGCGTGTGGACGGCCGCATGGTGTGGCTGCCCGTGGCCGGCCCGGTGCGCGCGGGCGACGGCGAAACGCTGCGGCAGTTGGCCATCGCGGGGGCGGGGGTGGCGCGGCTGTCGCTGTATCACATACAGCACGACATCGACGCTGGCCGGCTGGTGCCGCTGCTCGATGAATTCAACGCCGGTGAGATCGAGCCGATTCACGCGGTGTACATCGGCAAGGCCGGCACGCTGCCCGCGCGGGTGCGGGCGGTGCTCGACTTTCTGGTGGCTTGCTCGGGCGTGGGCGGCGGGCGCTACACGCTCAAGCGGACAGCGCCGATGCCGGGGAATTCCGCCGTCACCTGATCTCCGCGCCGGCAGGGCAGGATGCCGACCCACGAACCGGTGGTGACCACCGTGCCGGCGGGCACGGTCTGCCCGTGGCGCGTGAGGTGGCGCAGCCAGATCGGCAGCAGCCAGGTGGGGTCGGCCAGCGGATGCGTGCCTTCGCGCACCACCGTCTCAGCGTCGCCGATCTTCGCTTCGCAGTGCTGCGAGGCCCAGTCGATGGCGGCGTAGGGCTTCCACTCGCCGAGCACCAGCGCGCCGTGCACTTGCGAATCGGCCAGGCGGAGCAGGGCAGGTGTCGAGGCGAGGTCTTGCCAGCGCGTGTCGACTACCTCGACGGAGACGGTAATGGCATCGACGAGTGAGACGGCGCTTGCGTGATCGAGCTTCGCTGCCTGCGCGGGCGTGACGTCCTGGCCGAGACGCAAGGCAATTTCGGCCTCGATGCCGGGCGTGTTGAACACGAGGTCGCTGAAGTTCGCGGGGCTCTGGCGCACGCCGGAAGGCGGCAGCGGCGCATGTGTGAGCGTCGCGCTGCGGGAGCCGCCACCGGACTTCCACGCGCCCGGTACTGGGCGACCGTCGAACCAGCCGAGTGCAGCCGCGACGGCGTCTTGCACCTCATAGGCTTGCGTGTCGGTTTCGAGCGTGCCGAGCCAGGGCGTGGCGTCGAGGGTGCGATTGCCGCGGCGTGCGGCCACGAGTGCGTCGGTGAGGGCAGTCTGGGATGGGGTCATTTTTCGGATCTTCTCAGCAAAACCTGGCTGGTGTCGGCGTCCTTTCGTGGAACACCGAGGAACCGGCTTTGCCGGGCCTCCGGTGTTGCCCCCGGAAGGGGGTTGGCGCAGCGACACGAAGTGCGCGAAGCCTGGGGGTGAGACTGGTTCTTCAGCTTTCGACGTGAACGTTGCCGTCCTTCACCACCTTCGCCCACTTCGCAATCTCGGTGCTGATGAACTGCCTGAACTTGTCCTGCGAACCACCGCCGTCTTCCGCGCCGTAGGTGTCCATCCGCTCCTGCACATCGGGCATTGCCAGCACCGTATTCACGTCTCGATTCACCTTCTGCGCAATCGACGCCGGCAACTTGCCCGGCCCGGCGAGCCCGTACCACGTGGTCGCCTCGAAGCCGGCAAAGCCTTGCTCCTGCATCGTCGGCACGTTGGGATGGCCTTTGGCACGCTTGGTGCGCGTCTGCGCCACGGCGATGACGCGGCCGTTCTTCACGTGCGGCGTGGCGGCCGTCATGGTCTCGAAGCTGTACTGGATCTGCCCGCCCATGAGGTCGGCCAGCAGCGGGCCGCTGCCCTTGTAGGGCACGTGCAGCGCATCGACGCCGCCCTGCAGCTTGAACATCTCCAGCGCCAGGTGCTGCGCCGAGCCCGCGCCGGCCGAGCCGAAGCTGATGGTGCCGGGAGCGGCCTTGCAGGCGGACACGATGTCTTTCACCGTGAGCGCCTTCTGGCCCGGGTTGGCGATCAGCAGGTTGGGCGTGACGCCCACCAGCACGATCGGCACGAAGTCGCGCTCCACGTTGTAGCGCAGCTTGGGCTGCAGGCTGGGTGCGAGTGCGTGGCTGTTGATGTGGGCCATCAGCAGCGTGCTGCCGTCGCTCGGCTGCTGCGCCACGTAGTCGGCCGCGAGCACGCCGGCCACGCCGCCCTTGTTCTCGACGATGACCTGCTGGCCCCACATGATGGTGAGCTTCTGCGCGACCACGCGGGCCAGCGCATCGGTGCCGCCGCCCGGCGGAAAGCCGACCACGATGCGCACCGGCCCCGATGGCCATTCCTGCGCGAAGAGCCGGGGCACGCCCAGTGTGGCGGCCGCGGCGCCCGCGGCCTGGATCAACGAACGTCTCTGCATCTTCTTGGTCTCCGTCGTGGGTGGGAATGGTCCGATGCGCGCCGGGGCGGCCCCGCGTGCCTATGCGGCTTTTTGCAGCGCGGCCGGTGCCGTGTGGTTCGAGAAATGGTCCATCGCCGCATGCACGCCGCTGCCGGCCAGCTTGATGCCCGAGAGCTTCATGCCCATCTCGACGCCCGCGACCATCGCTACCAGCGTCAGGTCGTTGCTGTCGCCCAGATGGCCCATGCGGAACATGCGGCCCTTGAGCTTGCCCAGGCCGGTGCCCAGCGAAAGATCGAAGCGCTGGTGGATCAGGCGGCGCAGCGCGTCGGCATCGATGCCTTCGGGCGTGATCACGCCGGTGAGCACGGGCGAATACACGGCCGGGTCTGCGCACTGGATCGGCAGGCCCCACGCATTGACCGCTGCACGCACGCCGGCGGCCCAGCGCTGGTGGCGCACGAACACGTTGTCGAGCCCTTCGCCGAGCAGCATGTCCAGCGATTCCGAGAGGCCATAAAGCAGGTTGGTATTGGGCGTATAGGGCCAATAGCCGTCCTTGTTCATCTCGACGATCTCGTCCCAGGCCCAGAAGGCGCGCGGCAGCTTCGCGCTCTTCGCGGCTTCAAGAGCGTGCGGCGAGAGCGCGTTGAAGCTGATGCCCGGCGGCAGCATCAGGCCCTTCTGCGAGCCGCTGATGGTCACGTCCACGCCCCATTCGTCATGACGGAAATCGGCGCTGGCCAGGCCCGAGATGCTGTCGACCATCAGCAGGGCGGGGTGGCCCGCAGCGTCGATGGCCTTGCGCACCGAGGCGATGTCGGAGGTGACGCCGGTGGAGGTTTCGTTGTGCACCACGCACACGGCCTTGATCTTCTTTTCGGTGTCCTTGCGCAGGCGGGCTTCGATGAGTTCGGCTTGCACGCCGCGGCGCCAGCTGGGCGCGTTGGGCAATTGCGCATCGGTGCCCGACCACGAGAGGAACTCCGTCGATAGGCCGAGGCGCGTGGCCATCTTCTGCCACAGCGAGGCGAAATGGCCGGTCTCGTACATGAGCACGTGGTCGCCGGGGCTCAGCGTGTTGGCGAGCGCGGCCTCCCAGGCGCCGGTGCCCGAGGCGGGGTAGATAGCGACCGGGTGCTTCGTCTTGAAGATCTGCTTGATGCCGCCGAGCACCTTCAGGCCCAGCGTGCCGAATTCGGGCCCGCGGTGGTCGATGGTGGGCAGGCTCATGGCCCGCAGGATGCGGTCGGGCACCGGGCTGGGGCCGGGAATCTGGAGGAAGTGGCGGCCGGTGGGATGGATGTCGAGTTGCAGCATGGACTGTCCTTTCGCATTCAGTTTTGCATTCAAAATGCTTTTTTGTTTGATGGTTTACCCTTATTCACTTGGGTTGTGAGCCTTCTTTTTTGCATTCAAAATGCAATCAAGAGGCAAAGCCATGACAGCCGACATCATCGAAATCTCCAGACTCTCCCTGCACGACCAGGTGGCCGCGCGCCTGCGCACCATGCTGGTCGAAGGGCTCATCGCACCTGGCGCCAAGCTCAACGAGCGCGAGCTGTGCCTGCAATTGCGCGTGTCGCGCACGCCGCTGCGCGAGGCCATCAAGCTGCTCGCGGCCGAAGGGCTGGTCGACCTGCTGCCCAACCGAGGCGCGGTGGCGGTGAAGCTCACCGAGGCCGACGTGCTCGACACCTTCGAGGTGCTGGCGATGCTCGAAGGCATGTCGGGCGAACTGGCCGCCAAGCGCATCACCGACGAAGAGCTGGCCGAAGTGCGCGCGCTGCACTACGAAATGCTGGCCTGCTTCTCGCGGCGCGATCTCTCGGGCTACTACCGCCTGAATGCACGCATCCACACTGCCATCAACGAGGCGGCCGCGAACCCGGTGCTGTCGAACACCTACCGCTCCATCAACGCCCGCGTGCAGTCGCTGCGCTTTCGCACCAACCAGAACGAGACGAAGTGGAAGCACGCCGTCGAAGAGCACGAACAGATGATCGATGCGCTGGCCAAACGCGACTCAGCGGCCATGCGCAAGGTGCTCGTGGCGCACGTGCTGCGCAAGCGCGACACCGTGCTGGAGCTGCTGCGCGCCGGCGAAATCTATCCCTCGGCCAAGTCGAGCTGAGCTTCTGACCTGCCACAAGAAAAACGACCCACCATGCGCATCGATCCCGCCAGCCACATGCAGCCAGCCGGAACCGTTCTTCCGCCCAACGACACCTGCGAACTGCTCGCGCGCCGCCTGCGCTCCGACACGCAGGGCGAAGTGCTGTTCGACGACGGTTCGCGCGGGCGCTACGCCACCGACGCGTCGATCTACCAGATCACGCCCGTCGGCGCCTTCGTGCCGACGAACGAGGGCGACATTGCAACCGCCATCGACATCGCCCGCGACCTGAAGGTGCCGGTGCTCGCGCGCGGAGGCGGCACCAGCCAGTGCGGGCAGACCACCGGCGCGGCGCTGGTGATCGACAACAGCAAGCACTTTCGCCGCGTGCTCGACGTGAATGTGGAAGAGGGCACGGCCACGGTCGAGCCCGGCCTCGTGCTCGACCACCTGAACGCACAGCTCAAGCCGCACGGCCTGTGGTATCCGGTAGATGTGTCGACCAGCGCGCAGGCCACGCTGGGCGGCATGGCGGGCAACAACTCCTGCGGCTCGCGCTCCATCGCCTACGGCAACATGGTGCACAACGTGCTGGGTGCGAGTGCATGGTTGTCGAGTGGCGAACTGGTGGAGTTCGGAACGGTCGGCACGATGGGCGTGCGCGCGGCCGGCATCGCGCAGTTCTTGCGCGGGCTTGCACGCCAGCACCGCGAGCAGATCACCGAGCACTGGCCCAAGGTGATGCGCCGCGTGGCGGGCTACAACCTCGACATCTTCGACAACCAGAGCGAGCGGCCCTACACGGCAGACGGCAGCGTGAACCTCGCGCACCTGCTGATCGGCTCCGAAGGCACGCTGGCCTACACGAAGAACCTGAAGCTCAAGCTCGCGCCGCTGCCGCGCGCCAAGGTGCTGGGCATCGTCAACTTCCCGACCTTCCACGCGGCGATGGACGCGGCGCAGCACATCGTGAAGCTGGGGCCGACGGCGGTGGAGTTGGTCGACCGCACGATGATCGAGCTGAGCCTTGCCAACCCGGCCTTCAAGCCGACGGTCGAGACTGCGTTGATCGGCAAGCCGGCGGCCATCCTGCTGGTGGAGTTTTCCGGTTCGAACAAGGCCGCGTTGCTGCCGCAGCTCAAGCAGCTCGTCGAGCTGATGGGCGACCTCGGCCTGCCCGGCAGCGTGGTCGAGATGCCCGACGACGCGCGGCAGAAGAACCTGTGGGAAGTGCGCAAGGCCGGCCTCAACATCATGATGAGCCTCAAGGGCGACGGCAAACCCGTGAGCTTCATCGAAGACTGCGCCGTGCCGCTCGAACACCTGGCCGAATACACCGACGCGCTGACCGAGGTGTTCGCCCGGCACGGCAGCCGTGGCACCTGGTACGCGCATGCCTCGGTCGGCACGCTGCATGTGCGGCCGATTCTCGACATGCGTGCGGACGGTGCCGCCAAGATGCGCTCCATTGCCGAAGAGGCGAGCGCGCTGGTGCGCAAGTACAAGGGTGCGTTCAGCGGCGAGCACGGCGACGGCCTGTGCCGCGGCGAGTGGATCGAATGGCAGTTCGGCCCGGCCATCAACGAGGCGTTTCGCGCCATCAAGCGCAAGCTCGACCCGATCGGCCTGTTCAACCCCGGCAAGATCATCGACCCACCGCGCATGGACGATGGCGCGCTGTTCCGTTTCGCGCCGCCGACCGCGCCCAAGCCCTACCGCCGCATCGAACTGAAGCCCGTGCTCGACTGGTCGGGCTGGAACGTCAACGCCGACCCGGTGACCGAGGTGACGACCGCGCCCGGCACCGGCGGCGACAGCACCGGCGGCCTCGCCAAGGCCGTGGAGATGTGCAACAACAACGGCCACTGCAGAAAGTTCGATGCCGGCACCATGTGCCCCAGCTATCGCGTGACTCGCGACGAGCAGCACCTGACGCGCGGCCGCGCCAATACGCTGCGACTGGCGCTCTCGGGCCAACTCGGCCCCGATGCCTTCACCAGTGAGGCCATGCACGACACCATGGACCTGTGCGTCGGCTGCAAGGGCTGCAAGCGCGATTGCCCCACGGGCGTGGACATGGCGAAGATGAAGGTCGAGTTTCTCGACCACTACAAGAAGCGCCACGGCCACACGCTGAAAGACAGGCTGGTAGCAAACCTGCCCGACTACGCGCACAAGGCCAGTCGCATGCCGTGGCTGCTGAACCTGCGCAACAGCGTGCCCGGCGCCGCATGGCTTGGTGAGAAGCTGCTGGGCTTCTCGGCCAAGCGCTCGCTGCCCGAATGGCGCAGCGACACCTTCTGGCGCGGCAAGGCCAACGAACCCGGCCTGTTCGTCGAGCGCGACGTGGCGTTGTCGATTGCGCGGCGCGGCGGCAAGGCGGCGGTGCTGTTCGTCGACACCTTCAACGGCACCTTTGAGAGCGAGAACGCCTTTGCGGCAGCGCGCGTGCTGCAGGCTGCGGGCTATGTGCTGCACACGGTCGAGAAGCGCGGCGGGCACCATTGCTGCGGACGCACCTTCCTGGCGAGCGGCATGGTCGCGCAGGCCAAGGAAAAGGCCGAGGCATTGATCGATGCGCTCGTGCCGCTGGCGCGCGCCGGCGTGCCCATCGTCGGGCTGGAGCCATCGTGCCTGCTCACGCTGCGCGACGAAACGCTGGTGATGGGTTTCGGCGAAAAGGCCGAGATGGTGGCGAAGCACGCGTTGCTGTTCGAGGAGTTCATTGCGCGCGAAATCAAGCTGGGCCGCTTCGAGCTGGCACTGAAGCCGGCCGAGGCGCCTATCCTGCTGCACGGACACTGCCACCAGAAAGCCTTCGGCGCGGTGAGCCCGGTGATGGAGGTGCTGAAGCTCATTCCCGGCGCGCAGCCCGAACTCATCGAAAGCTCGTGCTGCGGCATGGCCGGCAGCTTCGGCTACGAGGCCAGCCATTTCGAGGTGTCGATGAAGATGGCCGAGGCCAGCCTGCTGCCGGCCATCCGCGCGAAGCCCGGCGCCATCGTGGTGGCCGACGGCACCAGCTGCCGCCATCAGATCGAGGACGGCGCGCAGCGCGAAGCGGTGCATGTGGCGGTGCTGCTGGAGCGGCATCTGCTGCACGCCGACCCGATGCCTGACGCGGGTTGACCGGGCGGGCGCGGGCAGGGCGGCGGCGCCTGCCGCAAAATGGCCAGCCGCCCGCTCCCATGTCGACAACGCTCACTTCTTCTGCCGCCCCTGCGCAGCCCACGCTGCGTCTTGCATTTGCGCTGTCGATGGGCGCGGCGGTTTCGCTCGGTATCACCCGCTTCGCATACGCATTGCTGCTGCCGCCCATGCGCGCGGACCTTGGCTGGAGCTATGCGCTGGCCGGCGGCATGAACACGGCGAATGCGGTCGGCTACCTGGTCGGTGCGCTGATCACGCCGATGCTGATGCGGCGCTTCGGCACGACGCGGCTGCTGGTGGTCGGGGCTGTGCTGGCGAGCGTGTTCATGGCGGGCAGCGGTTTCGTGACCGACGCGCCGGCCTTGCTGCTTCAGCGCCTGCTGGCCGGGGTGGCCAGCGCATGGGTGTTCGTGGCGGGCGGGTTGCTTGCAGCGCGGCTTGGTGAGGCGGGGTCTTCGCGCGGTGGGTTGTTGCTCGGCATCTACTACGGCGGCACTGGTTTCGGCATCCTGCTGTCGGCGCTGCTCGTGCCGCAGGTGCTGCGGGCGGCATCGGGCGTGCCGCACGGATGGGCCTGGGCGTGGTGGGCGCTGGCGTTGGCGAGTGCAGCGGCCACCTGCCTGCTGGCCTGGGCTGGCCGCGCGATGCCTGACAGGCCAGCGCCAACAGCAGCCGCCGCTTCGACGGACGCTGCGCCGCCGGTCGCACTGCATCGCTTCGGCTGGGCGCTCGCCGGGTATGCCTTGTTCGGCATGGGCTACATCGGCTACATGACTTTCGTGATCGCGCTGCTGCGCGAGCAGGGGGCGAGCGCTTCTTTCGTCACGCTGTTCTATTCCTTGCTGGGCATTGCCTGCGTGGCGTCGTCGCGGCTGTGGGCCGGGCTGCTCGACCGCTACCGCGGCGGGCAGCCGCAGGCGCTGCTGAACGGGCTGCTCGGCGTGGCGACGCTGCTGCCGGTGCTGAGTGCGTCGGCGCCGGTGGCGCTGGTTTCAGGTGTGCTGTTCGGTGGGGTGTTCCTGTCGGTGGTGGCTTCGACCACTGCGCTGGTGCGCCACAACCTGCCGCCGTCGCGCTGGGCGCAGGGCATCAGCATGTTCACCATCATCTTTGCGCTGGGGCAGATCGTCGGGCCGACTGTCACTGGATGGATTTCCGACGGCCCGGGTGGGCTGGCGCGGGGCCTGGTGGCTTCGGCAATGGCCCTTTGGCTCGGCGCTGTGCTGGCGTCGCGCCAGCATTCGCTGTCACAGGAGACGCCATGACGGGCTTTGCCTTGTTCGAAACTTCCATTGGCATGTGCGCCCTGGCATGGGGACCGCGCGGATTGGTCGGCGTGCAACTGCCTGCCGACAACGGCGAGGCAGCCACGCGTGCGCGCATGAAGCAACGCTTTCCGGACCTGAGCGAAAGCCCGCCGAGCGAAGCAGCGCAACGCGCCATCACCGCCATCCAGGGCCTGCTGCAGGGCGTGCACGACGACCTGAGCCACATCGAGCTCGACATGCGTGGCGTGTCGGAATTTCACCAGCGCATCTACGCGATCGCGCGCCGCATTCCGCCGGGGCAGACGCGCACCTACGGCGAGATCGCCGAAGAGCTGGGCGACAAGGGCCTGTCGCGCGCCGTGGGTCAGGCCATGGGCCACAACCCGTTCGCGCCCGTAGTGCCTTGCCACCGCGTGCTGGCCGCGGGCAACAAGCCCGGCGGCTTCTCGGCCGGCGGCGGGGCGTTGACCAAGCTGCGCATGCTCGACATCGAGGACGCGCGGCCCAACGGAATGGCGTCGCTTTTCTAGTACGTACGGCATCCCTCGAATGGGGGATGTAGAAGCGTCGGCAAACACGCACAGTTGCAACCCTCACGGGACGAGGGAGGCGTGGCGTGCAACTCTGGCTTGAGCAAATCGAGAAGGCGCGGGAGCGAAGCGAAGGCATCGACCTGCGATCTCTTGCCGACTATGCGAGAGACAAGACCCCGCGCGAACTGAGCACGCCGAAGCAGCTCGATGACCGCAGGAGCTTCTTGCGCGAAAGCCTGGGCGACGATGAAAAATCTGCCGTCGCGTATGAGCGAATCATCTCCGGCAGCGAGATACAGGACGTCAACTACCTGGCTCGCGGAGCGCGAGCCGCAAAGGCGGTCAGTCGCATCCTGATCAGGGACACGGCAGGGCGGCTTGTGGCTTACGGCACCGGATTCCTGATAGCGCCGAACGTGCTCATCACGAACAACCACGTTCTGCCATCCATCGAGTCCTGTCGCCGCTCGGAAGCCCAGTTCGAATTCGAACTCGACATCGACGGCGCCGCACTCAACCCCACGACCTACAGCCTTCAGGCGCAGGAACTCTTCTTCACTTCGAAAGACCTCGACTTCACCGTCGTGGCCGTCACCTCCAGCTCGACAGTGGGAGATGGCCAGCTCGAACACTATGGGTTCCTGCCGCTCGTAGGTGCCACCGGCAAGGCATCGGACGGTGAGTGGCTCACCATCATCCAGCACCCCAACGGCGACCGCAAACAGGTGTGCGTGCGCGAGAACAAGCTTCTCAAGCGCACGGACGACGTGCTCTGGTATTCGACCGACACGCTCGGAGGATCTTCGGGCTCCCCGGTCTTCAGCAACGACTGGTATGTCGTGGCGCTCCACCACAGCGGCGTACCGGATGAAAGAGATGGCCGTACGCAAACCATCTCAGGCCGCGACTACGACCCCGCAAAAGACGGCGAGCAGGACATCAAGTGGATTGCCAACGAGGGCATCCGCGTCTCCCGCATCGTCGAGACGCTTCATGCAGCCCTTCCCGCGCATCCGTTGCTCCAGCCGGTCTTCGGCGCCACGCCGGAAAACTCGCGGCTGATGCTTCCTTCCGTCGACCTGCTGCAGTCAACGGCGACCCATGCTGCCGGGAGCTTGCCGCTTCCCGGTCTGCTCATTCAACAAACCCCAACCCGGAAGACGACCATGAACGACATGCAATCTGGTGGAAGAAGGACCCTCACGGTGACGCTCGGCATCGAATCGGATGGAAGCGTCTCCGTCCTCCGATCCGGTCCCGCTGCCCGCGAGTCGCAAAGCGTTTTCGAAGAAGCCGCACGTGCCAAGGCGAAGAAACCAGCCCCCGCCATCGACGTGCCCTTCAATGCGAAGTACGACGATCGCAAAGGCTTCGAAGCCGGGTTCCTCGCGCCGGGTAAGCCCGAGATGTCGGTGCATCTGCCGCTGCTTGGCAAGGCTCTTGCGAAGGAGACGGTAGAACTGGTCGACGGCCCCCCGGGCGAGAACGTGCTGAACTATCACGGCTACAGCCTCGTGATGCACAAGGCGAGGCGGCTGGCTCTCTACTCGGCAGCCAACGTCGACTTCAGCGGCCGGTTCGAACTGGCCCGGCCGGCGGATGTGTGGAGGCAGGACCCGCGGATTCCCGCAAGCGCACAGCTGACCAACTTCTACTACGAGAACAACCAGTTCGACCGTGGCCATCTGACGCGCCGTGAAGACATGGAATACGGAGCCACCCGCCTGGCTGCGCTCACCACTGCGGCAGATACCTGCCACTGGAGCAACTGCACGCCCCAGCATTCCAAGTTCAATCAGAACAAGGAGCTCTGGCAGGGCATCGAACGCCACATCTTCGAGGACGCGATCAAGCTCGACAAGTTCAGGGCGCAGGTCATCACGGGCCCCATCCTCGAAGAAAGCGACCCGGTCTGGGACAAGTACCCGAAGATCCAGTACCCGGTTCGCTTCTGGAAAGTCGTCGCGGCGATCACGGCTAGCGGCAAGCTGTTTGCCACGGCCTACATCCTCGATCAGTCGGGTGTGATCGAGGAATTTGGCATCGAGGCTGCACGCGAGATTCCTTTCGATGCCTACAAGACCTTCCAGGTCCAGATCAATGAAGTCGAGCGGCTCACCGGGCTCAGCTTCACGGGCGGTCCGGTCAGGAGGGTGTTCTCGCTTTCCACGGTCGATCCACTCGCCAAGAAGCCTGTAAGAAAGCCCACCAGAGTTCGTGCGCAGGAGTCCGCTCTGGTTGACGTACCGGATGGCTGGCTGCCGCTCGACTCGCTGGAGTCGATGGTGCTTCCCGACCTGGAGTAAACGAAGCTCAGGTGGCCGGCACAGGCAACCGGTGCAGCCCCGCGATGCGCGACGCGAAGATGATCGCCGCCTGCAGAACGAACCCGGCCAGCGCCAGCAGCAGGCACGCCGGCTCGCCCCAGGCCGCACCAACCAGGCCGCCGAGCGCCGCGCCGATGGGCCGCGCTCCCGCATTGATCGTGAGGAACACGGCCGACACCCGGCCCAGCATGGTCGAAGCCGTCACGCTCTGGCGTAGCGTGGTCGAGGTGATGACCCAGACCATCGGCCCTGCGCCGAACAGGAAGAACGAGAGCGCGGCCAGCGCGGCGGTCGGCACCAGGAGCGTGGCTGCCATCGTCGCTGCTGCAACAACTGCGACCGCGGGGCCGACCTGGATCGCGCGGCCGAAGGGCAGGCGCGCCACAACGCGCGGCGTGAGCAGCGCGCCAACGACCATGCCCGCGCCGTACATCGCCAGCGTGAAGCCGACCGCCTGCGCGCCGAGGCCGAGCACCCGCACTGCATAGGGCACATACCCGGCCTGCAGCACGAACCATGAGATGTTGAACACCGCGCCGGTCATCAGCATCGGCCGCAGCATGTCGTGCTGCCAGACAAAGCGCGCGCCGTCGCGCACTTCGAGCAGCGGATGCCGTCCGGAGGCGGGTGCGCGCGGTGCTTCGGTCAAGCGCAGCAGCAGGCCCACGGCCGCCACCGACAGCACTGCTGCCAGCACGAACGCAGCAGGAGCACCGGCCCACGCCACCAGTGCACCCGCGAGTGCGGGGCCGGCGGTGAACGCGGCACTGCGCGCCAGTTCGAGTCGCCCGTTGGCCGTTGCCAGTGCTTCGCGCGGCACGAGCGCCGGCACCAGCGCGGGCGCCGCGACGCTGAAGCCCACGGTGCCGACAGCACCCAGGAAACCGAGTACCGCCAGCCAGCCGATGCTGAGCTTCGATGCGAACACCATCGCTAGCAGCACCAGCAGCGAGACCGCCCGCAGCCCCTCGGCCCAAACCATCAGCTGTCGCCGCGACATGCGATCCGCGAGCAGGCCCATGGGCATCGAGACCAGCAGGAAGGGCAGCGTCTGCACCGCCGCGAGAAAACCGATTTCGCCCGGCCCTGCGCCGAGTGCCAGCACGGCGACCAGCGGCACGGCCGCAAGGCTCAGTTGCTCGGCGGACTGCGCGGCGAGGTTGGACCACGCGAGGTTCAGGAAGGAACGGGGGAGCGGTGTTGTGAGTGTTGTATGGGTCATGCCCTCATCGTGCGATCGGAGGGCTCATGTCGCTGGCCGTTTCCGGACGCGCGAGCATCAGCGCCGCGGCTTCGGCTTCGATGCAGGCGAAGGCGCGGGCGCGACGACTTCCATCACGAAATCGATGAACGCACGTACCTTCGCGGCCGGCAGGTGGCGCGACGGATAGAGCGCATAGAGCGGAAGCCGCTCATCGGGCCAATCAGGAAACAGATCGACCAGCTCGCCGCCGTCGAGCTGCGGCTGAATGCCCACGGCCTTGATCTGCGCCACACAGATGCCGGCGAGCACCGTCTCCAGCACGGTGCCCGGGTCGGTGAGCAGCAGTCGTCCGGTGGCTGGCACCTTCACGAGTTTGCGGCCGCGCTGGAACTCCCACGTATAGGGCTGCCCCGTGGCCGGGTTGCGTACCTGCAGGCAGGCATGGCCGACGAGGTCTGCTGGCTTGGCAGGGTGGCCGTGCCGCGCCAGGTAGGCCGGCGTGGCCACGGTAACCACGCGCGAGTCCATCAGCTTGCGGGCCACCAGCGACGACGACGGCGGCTCGCCGAAGCGCACGGCGATGTCGAAGCCCTCTGCCACCAGGTCGCCGAGCTGGTCGCGGGCGATCAGCTCCAGCGTGAGCTCGGGGTACAGCGCAAGAAAGCGCGGCAGGTGCCGCGCCAGCAGCAGGCGAGAGGTGAATGCGTCGGTGTTGACGCGCAGGCGCCCGCGCACCGCGCCGGATGCGCCCGAAGCGATCGTCACCGCGTCCTCGATGCCGAGCACCAGCGGATTGATGTTGGCGTAGAGCAGCCGGCCCTCGTCGGTGAGGTTCAGCGAGCGGGTCGTGCGGTCGAACAGCCGCACGCCGATGCGGCCCTCGAGCCGGGCAATGGCGCGGCTCACACCGGAGGGCGTGAGGCCGAGTGCGTTGGCGGCGCTGGCGAAGCTGCCGCCTTCGACCACGGCGGCCAGCACGCTGACGTTGGAGAGAAGGCGTCCGTCGAGAGTCATCTTTTTATTCGTGATCAGTTGTCACGAATGATATGCCTTGAGGTCGCTTTACTCAAAGATGAGGCGTTTCTACGATTCGCTCCATCGCAATCAAGTGAAGAAAGAAAGTCTCATGTACGCAATTACCGGAATCACGGGCCAGGTCGGCGGCGCCGTCGCGCGCGCTTTGCTGGCCCAGGGCAAGACCGTTCGCGCGGTCGTCCGCGACGAAGCCAAGGGCCGTGCCTGGGCGGAGCTCGGCTGCGAGGTCGCCATCGCAGCGATGGACGATGCCGCGGCATTGGCGCGGGCCTTCGCGGGTACGGCCGGCGTCTTCGTGCTGCCGCCGCCGAACTTCGACCCCGAGCCGGGTTTTCCTGAGGCCAGGGCCGAGAACGCCGCGGTGCGCCAGGCACTCGACACCGCCCGGCCGCCGCGCGTGGTGTGCCTGTCGACCGTCGGCGCACAGGCCGCGCAGCCCAATCTGCTGAGCCAGCGCACGTTGATGGAAGAAGCGCTGCGCACGCTGCCGTTTCCGGTCACGTTCCTGCGGCCGGCGTGGTTCCTTGAGAACCTGCGCTGGGACATTGCTCAGGCCCGCGAGCAGGGTGTGCTGTCGAGCTACCTGCAGCCGCTGGAGCGGGCCGTGCCGATGGTGGCCACGGCCGATGTGGGCAGCGCTGCCGCTGAACTCCTTGTACAAGAAGGCGAGGCGCCGCGCATCGTCGAACTCGAAGGCCCCGAGCGGCTGACGCAGCACGCGATTGCAGCTGCGCTCTCGCAGGTATTGGGCCGCCCGGTGCACGCGGAGGTGGTGCCGCGTGAGACCTGGGGCGCGATCTTCCGCGCGCAGGGCATGCGCGACCCGGTGCCGCGCATCCAGATGCTCGACGGCTTCAACGAAGGATGGATTCGCTTCGAGGGAAGCGATGCGAGCGTGCGTAGGGGCAAGGTGGGCGTGTCGGAGGTGATTCGCTCGCTCGTCGGCTGATTGGCTAGGGCCTGTTCACACTATTTCCGGGGTCGCGTTGGTGGGCCAAGGGGCTGGATGCAAGGCGCACGGGCGCAGCAAGGCTGAAGCCTTGCAAGCGCGGGCAACGCCGCAGACAGCCCCTTGGCCCGCCAACCCTGCGGGAAGGTCAGCCAGCGAGGGCCACTCGGCGTTGCGTTCCTTGCGCGTGCGCATGCACGCGCGGCGTCACGCGCCTTGATTGGCCCTCGCTGGCTGACCTTCGCGACCCCGGAAATAGTGTGAACAGGCCCTAGGCGCTCCCGGCCTGCATTTCCTCGAACCACTCGGCCACGTACGCCGCCTCCGGTGCGGCGTCGGTCGCCAGGCCGTAGTAATAGCGCTCCAGCGTCATGCGCAGCGCAGGTAGCGGCGATTGCAGGCGGCCCGAGGCCAGGTCGTGCGACACCAGCGAGGTCGGCGCCAGCGCAACGCCCAGTCCGTCGACCGCGGCCTGGAGTACGAAGTGCAGGTGGTCGAACTGCAGCCGGCCCGCCGGACGGGTGCGCGGGGCGCCGACCTGCTTCTTCCAGGCGTCCCAGTCGTCCTTGCGCGTCTTGGCCGATAGCAGCACGTGCGAGGCGAGGGCGCGCAGGTCGGGCAACGGATGCGTCTCGAACAACGCGGGCGCGCCGACCACCAGCACCTCGTCTTCGAGAAAGGGCTGCACTTCGATCGAAGGCGGCCAGCCGTCTAGCCCGCGGCGCACCGCGATGTCGAAGCTGTCGATGGCCTGTTCAGGCATGACGGTACTGGTGACAACCTGCGGCTCGATGTCGGGATAGCGCTCGACGAAGGAAGGCAGGCGCGGAATGAGCCATCGCACTGCGAAAGAAGGGCGCACGTTGATCCGCACCGCCCGGGCGGGCCCCTGCAATTGCAGCGAGCGCGCCGCCGCGCCGATCTGCGCAAGCGCCGGCTCCACCTCCGCGAAGAACTGCTGCCCCTCGGCAGTCAGCGCGACCTGGCGGATGCGTCGTTCGAACAGCGCGACGCCAAGGAACTCTTCCAGGCTCTTGATCTGCCGGCTCACCGCGCTGTGCGTGACATGCAGTTCGAGCGCTGCGCGAGTGAAGCTGAGGTGGCGCGCCGCGGCGGCAAAGGCCCGCACGGCGTTGAGGGGAGGCTCTCGAAGCGGCATGCGTGCGATTTTCTCACGCATGGCGGGCGTTAATGTCGTTTGTCGGGGTGGCATGTGGCGGCGCACCATCAGGGCTCGATGTCACGCATACCCCTCGCTTCCAACCCCACCCCCACTGACCTGAATTCCCGCCACGCGGCGATGGCGCTCGGTCTTTCGCTACCGGCCGACGTCGTGCTCTACCTGCTGCTGCCGATGTATGCCAGCGAGTTCGGCGTGACACTGGCCGAGGCCGGCATGCTGCTCGCGGCCAACCGGCTGGTGCGCATTGCTGGCTATGGGTTCGTTGCACGCTTCTACGCCCGCAACGGCGACCGGCTGACCTGCACCATCGCCGTCCTGGCAGCGGCAGTGTGCGGACTGGGCTACGCCACGCTCTCGGGCTTCTGGGCGCTGCTGCCGCTGCGGCTGATGTGGGGCCTGTGCTTCGCGGCACTGAACCTGTCGACACAGGCGCTGGCCACGGCCGACCCGGTGGGTGCGGCTCGGCGAAACGGGCGCTCGCGCGCCTTCATCGCGGTAGGGCCGGTGCTGGCGCTGCCGCTGGGTGCGCTGCTGGCGCACTGGAGCGGACCGCGCACGATCTTCGGCATCCTCGCGGTGTTTTCGCTGCTTGCGTGGTTCGTTACTCGGCGGCTGCCGGCGGTGCCGCACCCTGTGGCCAAGCCGAAGCGGCGCTTCAGCCGGCCCAACAGCCTGGACAGCTGGTCGTTCATGGAAGGGCTGACGCTCGACGGGCTCTTCATCGTCGGCCTCTCGTACCTCGGCAAGGACCTGCTGCCGGGGGGCGCGGTGATCGTGGCCGGCGTGCTGATGGCGCTGCGCTACCTGGCGGAGATTTTGCTGAGCCCGGTCGGCGGCCACATGGCCGAGCGCTTCGGCGCCGAGCGTTTGCTGGTGGGCCTGTCGCTCGTCACGGCCATTGCGCTCGTGGGCTTCGGCCTTGGCTGGCTGTGGAGCTGCGCGGCGCTGATCGTGGTGCTGCGCGCCTTGCAACTGCCCTTGCTGCCGCCCATCGTGGCCCGGCGCACGCCCGGTCCGGAGCGCGTGCAGGCGCTGGCCGCGCGCTCGGTGTGGCGCGACATCGGCGCCGGCACCGGGCCGCTGATCGCGGGCCTGCTGCTGCCGGTTGCGTCACCGCCTTGGATCTACGGCGTGGCTGCAGCGCTTCTTGCGCTGGCGGCGCTGGCCTGCGGCTGGAGCGCGTCATCGCCCGCGGCCGATGCTGCGCGCACGGCCGGCTGAACCGTCACACTCTTTACTCAGGAATCATCGCCATGACCACGACACCGCACGCCATCGACACCGTGACGAAGCTCGAAGCCCTGTTCGGCGAAGCCGGCGAGGCCTCGCTCAAGAAAGAGGTTCCGTACCTGCACCCGGCCTACCAGGCGCTGATTGCCGCGTCGCCCTTTGCCGTGCTCGCCACAACCGGCCCCGGCGGCCTCGACGCCTCGCCGCGCGGCGATCCGCCGGGCTTTGTCGTTGTGCAGGACGAGAAGACGCTGCTCATGCCCGAGCGCCGCGGCAACAACCGCATCGACAGCCTGCGCAACATCGTGGCCGACCCGCGCGTGGCGCTGCTGTTTCTGATCCCCGGGGTCGGCGAGACGCTGCGGGTGAACGGCAGGGCGCACATCACGGTCGAGCCAGCGCTGCTCGAACGCCTCGCAATGGACGGCAAGCCGCCGCAATGCGTGATCCGGATCACCGTCGACACGGTGTTCTTCCAGTGCGCCCGGGCTATCCAGCGGTCGAAGCTGTGGGCGCCGGTGCCGGCGGATGCGAAGCGCGAGGTGCCGACGCCGGGGGCGATTCTTTCGGCGCTGACCGCGTCGGAGTTCGATGGGGAGACGTATGACCGGGAGCTGCCGGCACGGCAGCGGGCGACGCTGTATTGACTTGAAAGCCCGTTTCAGTCGCCCATGAAAAAGCCCGCATCAGCGGGCTTCTTCAAGCGGGTTACACCGGGGGAATCAACGCACCCAGTGGCAAACACGGTGGTGATGACGCGCGTCCCACTTGCACACCTTGTGCTTCTTGGGGTGGTACGGCGCGGCCGAGGCGATGCTCGGTGCCAGCATGGCAAGGCCGGCGAACGCGAGGATGCTGGAGAGGATGAGCTGCTTGGTCTTCATGGGGTTCTTTCTAAGCAAAGACATCGATCAAAGGAATGCGTCGTTCAACGGGCGCCCTTGCAGAACGCCCTGGCGCCACATTTAGATGACATTTGGTAGCGGTTGTGGCGTGAAAAATTGCACGGGGCGCAGGGCCGGGGGCGTTGGGGCTAACCCGAATCAGGCCCGCCCAGGCGCAGCCTGCTCGGTGCGCGAGTCGTGCCCGATGATCAGCACCAGCCCGAACGCCACCGCCGACAGCAGCGCCAGGAAGATCACGGCGTAGATGTCGTTGCCCATCCGGTCCTTCAGCGCGCCGAAGATCGTCGGGCCGATGTAGCCGCCCAGGTTGCCGATGGAGTTGATCCACGCAATGCCCGCCGCAGCCGCGGTGCCGCTCAGGATGGCGGTGGGCAAGGTCCAGAAGGTGGGCAGCGCGCTGAAGATGCCGAAGGCGGCCAGCGTCACGGCGGCCATCTTCGGGATGGGCGCGCTGGTCTGGGCGGCCAGCACCAGGCCGATGAAGATGCAGGCCAGCGGAATCAGCAGGAACCACTTGCGCTCCTTGCGCGCGTCCGACGCTCGCGTCCAGAACAGCATCGCGATGGCGCCCACCAGGTAAGGAAAGGCGTTGATGAAGCCGATCTCCACGTTGCTCAGCCCGCCGAAGCCCTTGATGATCTGCGGCAGGAAGAAGCTCAGGCCGTACAGCGGCACGGTGATGCCCATGTAGACAAAGCCCAGCCCGATCACGCGCGGGTTCAGCAGCGACTGCTTCCACGAGATCTTGTTGATCGACTCGCGGTTGCGGCGCTCCGAGTCGAGCGTCTGCTCCAGCCAGCTGCGCTCTTCGGTGGTGAGCCACTTGGCGTCCTTCGGGCCGTCGGGCAGGTACATCAGCACGAAGAAGGTAAGGATCAGCGAGGGAATCGCCTCGAGGATGAACAGCCACTGCCAGCCGTGCATGCCGCCGACGCCGTCCATGTTGAGGATGTAGCCAGAGATCGGCGAGCCGATGACGGTCGAGATGGGAATGGCGAACATGAACCAGCCCACGATGCGCGCGCGGTACGCCGCCGGAAACCACAGCGTGATGTAGAAGATCACGCCCGGGAAGAACCCCGCCTCGGCAATGCCCAAGAGGAACCGCACTATGTTGAAGCTGGTCGAGCCGCCCACCCAGGCCTGGGCCGCCGAGAGGATGCCCCAGCTGAACATGATGCGGGCGATCCAGCGGCGCGCGCCGAAGCGCTCCAGCGCCATGTTGCTCGGCACCTCGAACAGGAAGTAGGCAAGAAAGAAGATGCCGGCGGCGCTGCCGAACACGGCGGCGGTGAAGCCCAGGTCCTTGGACATGGCCGCGCCGGCAAAGCCGAGGTTCACGCGGTCGAGGTAGGCGATGAAGTAGCTGACCATGAGCAGCGGCAGGAGCCGCCAGCTGATCTTGGAGATGGTTCTTTGTTCGATGGGGTTCACGGTTGGTTGTCTCCGGTGTTGGATGGTTTTATGGAGCTTGTCGGGAAAGGGGAGGGGCGGCGGTGCCGCCGGGTGTCATGACTGCTGTTGTTGCCGTTGTTGTTGTGCCCTCATGATCTGGTGCCGTTGCCAGTAGTGCCCGACGGCGGCCTTGAAGTTTTCTTTCTGCTTGCCAAGGCCCGCGAGCTTCACCTTGGTGGTGCGCGCGCCCAGCATGCCCTTGTCGTGGTGGGTGACGATGAGGGTGTCGCCGAAGCTGCTGTCCTTGTAGGTCAGGCCCTTGACTTCGTCCCACCCGATCGTCGAGCCTCCATCGGCACCGGGGTGCAAGCCGGCGTAAGTGATGTCGATGCGCTCGCCGTTCTTCAGCGCGAAGCTCACCGGCGGAAAGTGCCGCAGCACCACTGCGCGCTCTTCCTCGGTGGCCGGCTCGTAGCGGTAGGCCAGGCTCAGCTCGTGGTTCTGCACGAAGCGCTGCTCGTACTCGCTCCACAGGCGCTGCTCGATGGCGGGGGCGGTTTCGATGTCGTCGGCCCATGAGGCCTCAGGTGCGGTCGCGACGATGGCACCGTAGGCGCTCTCGGGCACATGATGGCCGACGTTGCGCATGCGCTCCAGCAGCGGCGGATGACTGTCGTAGGGATGCGGCACGTCGGCCGTTTTCATCGCCTCGATGAACACGTCTGAGCTTGCATAGGGCGGCAGGCCATCCGCGACGAAGCGGGCGATGCCCAGCGCGCCGTCATGCTCGCGGTTCTGCGCGAACAGCTTGCGCTCGACGTCGTTGCGGTAGCTCGCGTAGGCCGAGATCTTGATGAGCGATTGCACGATGGCGTGCGGCGCAGTCAGGCCGGCGGCCACGCGGTCGGCCTTGTATTCGCGCTCGCGGCTGTCGCGAGCCAGGGCGAACGAGAAGATCATGCGGTACAGCCGTAGCAGGTAGTGCGCAACGATGGTGAGGCCGCCACTGCGCATCTTCCATGTGTACTGGTCGAACTGCAGCAGCTTGGGGCCGAGCGCCGCGCTGCTGCGGGTGTCGCCGCCGCCCAGGTGGGCCAGTTCGTGCGCGAGCACTGCATCAGCTTCGGTCTGGTCGAGCACGCGCAGCAGCGGAAGGCTGACGAACAGCGTGCGGCCTTGAAAGGTGCGGCCCTTGACCTCGCACGGTGCTTCGGTCACGAAGAAGTTGGTGTCGATGCCGGCCACGATCTGGTCTGGCGGCGTGGTCTTCACGCGGCCAGCCAACTGCCGGATGCGCTCCCACAGGCGCGGCGCGTCGGCCTGCGAGATCAGCTCGCCCTCGATCTCGTTGCCCCAGGGCAGCTTCTTGAAGAGCGTGTAGATCGCATAGAACACCGCGGCCCCGGCCGCGATGCCCGCCAGCGCGATCAGCTTGACGTAGTAGCTCTGCCAGAAGTACGCCGTGAGCCAGAACGACAGCCACACCAGCATCGCGCTTTGCAGCACGACCTCGACCGCGCTCGACACCGTCATGAGCCGCCAGCCGGCGACGAAGCTGGCATAGCGCAGGCCGCGGTTGGCAAAGGCCAGCGCGCCCAGCACCAGTGCCGCCGCGAGCAGCGCGGCGCCGAGCACGATGGTCCAGATGGCGGCGCGGTCGGCCCAGTGGAACTGCCACTGCATGGAGTAGGGGCGACACACCTTGTCGTGGAAGTTCCTGTCTTCCGGCGCAGTGGCGTCGCAGGCCTTGGAGAGCGGATGGCTGCGGTAGAACTCGGTGGCCTCGGTCTTGTCTGCGGACGACAGGCGGGAGTCGCCGGCGATGCGCTTTTCCATGGCCTGCAGGAATTCCGCATCCTGCGAACGCAGTGCGTATTCGGTGAAGACCAGTGTCGCCGCCGGAATGGCGAACAGCGACACGAGCGTGAGAAGAAACACGCGCAAGAGGTCGGCATGGATCGTGCGTGCGAGGGCCATGGGTGCTGCTCCTGGATAGCGATTGCTGTGAGTTGTTGTAGACGGTCCGGGAAGGCGATAGGGTAGCGGGCGCGGCGCGTGCAGTGAAGCCCGGTGCAACGTCAAGCAGCGCCGCGCACCGACCTGCTGCCGAATAAGGTTATCCCTTTTGCATCGTTCCGAGGCCCGGGGTGCAGGTATAGCCTTCGTGCTCATTCATGACTGTCACCTCCGTCACTCCATCTCCGTCGTCGTCTGGTTCAGGGCCATCGCCCGTTGCATGGATCGCCGGTGTCGGCGCCAGCGCGGGCCTGGGTGCGGCACTCGCGCGGCGTTTCGCGGCCGAAGGCTTCATCGTTGCGCTGACCGGCCGCACGCAGGCCCAGCTCGATGCGGTGGCCGGCGAAATCGTTGCGGCCGGCGGTCGGGCTCATGCCTTTGCGGGCGACGTGGCGAGCGAGGCCGAGATGCACGGTATCGCGCAGAAGGCGAGGGCGCTGGGCCCGCTCACCGTGGCCATCTTCAATGCCGCGAGCGGGGTGCGCGCGCCAACGCTGGAACTGTCGGTCGACCAGTTCACGCAGGCCTGGCGCACCAGCGCGCTGGGCGGCTTCATCTTCGGGCACGAGGCGCTGCGCGGCCTGCTGGCCAATTCCTTCGAGGCAGCTGGGGCGCACGCACGCGGCACCTTGCTGTTCACCGGCGCCACCGCGGCGCTGCGCGGCAAGCCGCCGTTCGCGGCCTTCGCTGCGGCCAAGGCTGCGTTGCGTTCTCTGAGCCAGAGCCTGGCGCGCGAATTCGGCCCGCAGGGCATTCATGTGGCGCATGTGGTGATCGATGGCGGCATCGACGGTGAGCGCCTGCGCAACAACGCGCCGCAGCGCGTGGAACAAGCCGGCGACGACGGCCTGTTGCAGCTCGAAGCCATCGCCGAAAGTTACTGGCAGCTGCATGTGCAGCACCGCAGCGCATGGACGCAGGAACTCGACCTGCGGCCGTTCAAGGAACCGTTTTGAGGAGTCACGCCACATGAGCGTCGGATCGAATGGACAGATGCTTGCCGCCACGCTGCCCTCGGTGGAGGCAGAACTCAACTACCTGAAGGCGGGCCAGGGCCGGCCCGTGAGCTACACCTTCGAGCCGCCGCCCGGCACGCCGTGGGTAACCGGCGAACTGGAGTCGCGCCGCGTGACGATTCGCGACGGCCGCCCGCTGGTGGCGCTGAACGAACTGACGCTCGACCGCAGCGGCTTCACGCAGATTTCGCATCGCAGCGTGCTCGCCGATTTTTCGCAGGACGCCACGATCCGCGACATCTACTACCGCGAAGCCGAAGCCCTGCTGCGCGACGTCACGGGCGCCGAGAAGATCGTGGTGTTCGACCACACGCTGCGCGACAGCGCGCAGGGTTCGCGCCGCACGGCCGAGCTGCGCGAGCCGGTGCGCCGCGTGCACAACGACCAGACTTTCGTCTCCGCGCCGCGCCGGGTGCACGCCCACCTGCCGCCCGAAGAAGCCGAGGAACGCTTGAAGCACCGCTTCGCGATCATCAACCTGTGGCGCCCGCTGGCCACCGTGGAGCGCCTGCCGCTCGCACTGTGCGATGCGCGTTCCATCTCGCCCAAGGACCTCGTGCCCAGCGACCTGGTCTACCCCGACAAGGTGGGCGAGACCTATTCGTTCACCTGGAACCCGGAGCACCGCTGGTACTGGTTCCCGCGCATGCGGCCCGACGAGGCCCTGCTGCTGAAGATCTACGACTCGCGCGAAGACGGTGTGGCGCGCTACACCGCGCATACCGCGTTCGAAGACCCGACAGGTTCGCGCGAGGCGCCGCCACGGCGCAGCATCGAACTGCGCGCGCTGGTGTTCTGGCCCGCCGGCAAATAAGTTGAAACTGTTCTTCCGAACAAAGTTCTACAACTTCTCGCCCGCGCGATTCTTTGCCCTGAATTAGCACCAACCGGGCGCTGACCCCACGCCTGCACCGATCACCGCCCTTGGCGACAATCGGTTCAATGCGTTCTTCCCCCTTCTTCAAGATGGCCCTGCTGCTGGGCCTGCTTTCGGCCATCGGGCCTTTCGCCATCGACATGTACCTGCCGGCGCTGCCGGCCATCGGACAGAGCCTGCACGCCGACATTGGTGCGGTGCAGATGAGCCTCACGGCGTTCTTCCTGTCGCTCGGTGCGGGTCAGCTGCTGTACGGGCCGATCTCCGACATGGTGGGCCGCAAGCCGCCGCTGTATGCGGGACTGCTGCTGTTCGCGCTCGCCAGCGTGGGCTGCGCGATGGCGACCGACATCCAGACGCTGATCGTGCTGCGCTTCGTCCAGGGCCTGGGCGCAGCGGCCGGCATGGCGATTCCGCGCGCCGTGGTGCGCGACCTGCACGCCGGCACCGATGCCGCGCGGCTGATGTCGCTGCTGATGCTGGTGTTCAGCGTGTCGCCGATCCTTGCGCCGCTCGCGGGCAGTGCGGTAATCGCGGTTGCCGGATGGCGCGGCGTGTTCTGGGCCGTGACCATCGCGGCCGTGGCGGGCCTGGCGATGATGGTCAAGCTGCTCGATGAAACGCGTCCGGCCTCGGAGCGCGTCGAAAGCAGCCTCGGCAGCGCGCTGTCGGCCTACTGGCTGCTGCTGCGCGACAAGCATTACCTCGGGCTGGTGTTCATCGGCAGCTTCGCAATGGCGGGCTTTTTCACCTACCTGGCGAATTCGTCGTTCGTGATGATCGACCACTATGGCCTGTCGCCCGCGCTCTACAGCGTGGCCTTCGGCGTGAACGCGGCGGCTTTCATCGCGGCCTCGCAGTTCACCGGCTCGCTGGGCGAACGCTACGGGCTGGTCAACCTCGTCAAGTTCGGCGTGGTGTGCTGCGGCGTGGCAATGGTCGCGATGTTCGTCTACTTCGCGATGGGCGGCGACAACATCTGGGTGCTCATCGTCCTGTACTTCATCGCCTCGGGCTTCATGGGCCTGGTGATTCCGACCACCGGCGTGCTGGCGCTCGAGATGCACGGCGCCATCGCGGGTACGGCCTCGGCGCTGCTGGGCACGCTGCAGATGCTGACGGGCGCACTGGCAATGGCGGTGGTGGGTCTCTTCACCGACGGCCGGCCACTGCCAATGGTGGCCGGCATGGCCGGCGGCGCGCTCATCGCGCTGGTGCTGACCTGGCTCACGCTGGGCGGCGTGCGTTCCGGGCCCACTGAAAAGACAGGAAGGGCGCAGCAAGCCTGATGAATACGGTACACGCTGGCGCCGGGCTTCCGGTGACCGAAGACAACAACACAGTCCACAAGCCCGTTGACGGGCTGGCCCAGCCGGAGCGCGGCTGGGCGATGCTGGTCATCATCCTCGGGCTGATCGTGGCGGTGCTCGACGGCACCATCGTCAACCTGGCGCTGCCGGGCATCGCCCGTGAGCTGCAGGCCAGCCCGTCGCAGGCGATCTGGGTGGTCAATGCGTACCAGATCGCCACGCTGGTGATGCTGCTGCCGCTGGCTTCGCTGGGCGATCTCGTGGGCTACCGGCGCGTGTACCTGGTCGGGATGGCGGTGTTCACGCTGTCGTCGCTGGCCGCCACCTTTGCGAATTCGCTCGGCACGCTGATCGCGGCGCGCGCCTTCCAGGGGCTGGGCGCGGCCGGCATCATGAGCGTGAACGCGGCGCTGGTGCGGCTGACGTATCCGTCGGCTCAGCTGGGCAAGGGCATGGCCATCAACTCGCTGGTGGTGGCCACATCGTCGGTGGCCGGGCCTTCGGTGGCGGCGGCCATTTTGTCGGTGGCTTCGTGGCCCTGGCTCTTCGCCATCAACGTGCCGCTGGGCCTTGTCACCTTCGCGCTGGGCATGAAGGCGCTGCCGTTCAATCGCGTGGCACCGGCGGCCGGACTGCGCTTCTCGCCGATCGACGTGGCGCTCAACGTGCTGATGTTCTCGCTGGTGTTCCTGGGCGTCGACCGGCTCGGCGTGCGCGAAGGAGCGGTGCAGGGCGCCACTGGTTCACACGCTTCGGCGTGGGGCATCTTGCTGGCGGGCTTGGTCGTCGGCTTTATCTACCTGCAGCGCCAGCGCAAGCAGGCGGTGCCGTTGTTCCCCATCGACCTGCTGCGCATTCCGGTGTTCGCACTGTCGATGGGTACTTCGGTCGCCGCGTTCTGCGCGCAGATGCTGGCCTACATCGCGCTGCCGTTCCTGCTGCTCGACGTGTACGGCCGCAGCCACATCGAGGCCGGGTTGCTGATCACGGCGTGGCCGCTGGCCATCGTGGTGATGGCGCCCATCGCCGGCCGGCTGATCGGCCGCTACCCCGACGGGCTGCTGGGCGGCATCGGGCTGGGCCTGCTGGCCACGGGCTTGGCGTTGCTGGCGGCGCTGCCGGCAAATCCGGGCAATGCCGACATCGCGTGGCGCATGGCGCTGTGCGGGCTGGGCTTCGGGCTGTTCCAGTCGCCCAACAACCACACCATCGTGACTTCGCCGCCGGCGCACCGCAGCGGTGCGGCCAGCGGCATGCTCGGCACGGCGCGGCTGACCGGCCAGACGCTGGGCGCAGTGGTGCTGGCCGGCGTCTTCAGTGTCTGGAGCCCGCACGGAGGCCACGGCCCCGTGGTGGCGCTGGTGCTGGCGGCCAGCTGTGCCGCGGTGGCAGCGGTTTTCAGCACGCTGCGGCTCAAGACGACAAGTCCTGGCGGCTGAATGAGTTAGGGTACTCACCTATGAAGGAAGTACCTGACACCGTGGTCTGCCCGGGTTGCGATGCGGTCTACAGCCGTGCGCCCCTGCATCCCCGCGACGTGGCGCACTGTCCGCGCTGCGGCACAGAGCTCGGCCGGCACCCCGGCCAGCAGGAGCGCCGCATCCTTCCGCTGACGGTGGCCTGCCTGATCATGTTCGCCATTGCGAACCTGTTTCCCATCGTCGAGATCGAGCTCCAGGGCCTGCGCAGCCAGACCACGCTGGCCGGCGCGGTGATAGCGCTCAGCGCCGAGGGCATGTCGGTGGTGGCGCTGCTGGTGCTGGCCACGACCATTCTTTTTCCCTTTCTGCAGCTGTGCATCCTCGCGTACCTGCTGATTCCGCTGAGCCGCGAGCACCGGCCCGTGGGCTTCGCGCTGCTGGTGCGGGCCATGCAGTCGCTGCGGCCCTGGGGAATGATCGAAGTGTTCCTGCTCGGGGTGCTGGTGGCCATCGTCAAGCTGTCCAGCATGGCAAGCGTGGTGCCGGGGCCGGCGCTGTGGGCCTTCATGGCGCTGACGGTCATGCTGACGGCTGTGCTGTCGTTCAACCCGGGCGCGTTCTGGGAAATGACCTTCCGCCCGAAGGACGAACCCAAGACTGAAGAAGACGGGGCGTCGGCATGAAGCTGCCTGCCTTCCTCGAGCGGCACGAGCATCACGACGAAGACGCGCCGGTTCCCACCGCCGCCTCGCTTGGCCTCATGGCCTGCCCGCATTGCGCCGCCGTCTGGAAAGACGCCGGCGAAGGCGACGCCTGCGGCCGCTGTGGCACGCACCTGCACACCCGCAAGCGGCAGAGCCTGAACCGCACATGGGCCTTCCTCATAGCGGCCTGCATGATGTATATACCGGCCAACCTGCTGCCGGTGATGATCACGCGCACGCTGTTCGGCGCGCAGTACGACACCATCCTGAGCGGGGTGATCTATTTCTGGGTGTCGGGCGCCTACGGGCTGGCGGCCATCGTCTTCATTGCGAGCTTTCTGGTGCCGCTGTTCAAGCTGGCGGTGCTTTTCTTGCTCGTGGTGCTGGCGCAGCGCGGCAGCACCTGGCGTCGGCGGGAGCGGGCCAAGCTGTATCACATCATCGAAGTGATCGGCCGCTGGTCGATGCTCGACGTGTTCGTGGTGTCGCTGCTGACCGGGCTGGTGCAGATCCAGGGCTTCGCGGTCATCACCGCGGGCGTGGGCATCGCGGCCTTCGGGTCGGTGGTGGTGCTGACCATGCTGGCTTCGCTGAGCTTCGACCCGAAGCTCACGTGGGACAGCAGGGAGGCGCAGGCCACCCTGCAGGAGAACGAAGTTGCGCAGGGACATGAAAACAGGGACGAGAAACCAGCATGAGTGAAGAAGACCAACCCCAGGACAAACCGGCGCCGTCCGCACAGCCCCCGCTGCCGAAGCCGCGCGTGGTGCGCCGGCGCGAATGGCTGCCCTCGCTGATCTGGCTGATTCCCATCGTGGCAGCGCTGGTCGGCATTACGCTCGTGGCCCGCATCCTGCTGGAGCGCGGCCCCGAAGTGGTGCTGACCTTCAAGACCGCCGAAGGCCTGGAGGCAGGCAAGACCGCCGTCAAGTACAAGGACGTGCAGATCGGCCTCGTCACCCATCTTCGGCTGGCGCGCGACCGCTCGCACGTGCGCGTGCTGGTGCAGTTCAACAAGGAGGCCGAGAGCTTCACTGCCTCGGACTCGCGCTTCTGGGTGGTTCGGCCACGGCTCGACACATCGGGCATCTCGGGCCTCAACACCTTGCTGTCGGGCGCCTACATCGGCGCCGACGCGGGCGTGTCGAAGGACACCGCGGGCGAGTTCACCGGGCTCGAAACCCCGCCCATCGTCACGCGCGACGACTCCGGCAAGCAGTTTCTGCTGCGCGCCAACGACGTGGGCTCGCTCGACGTTGGCTCGCCGGTGTACTTCCGGCGCGTCAAGGTCGGGCAGGTGGCCGCCTACGAACTCGACGGCGACGGGCGCGGCGTGACCATGCGCGTCTTCGTCAATTCGCCCTACGACAAGTTCGTGGGCATGAACACGCGCTTCTGGCAGGCCAGCGGCATCGACGCGCAGTTGAGCGCCAGCGGCTTCACGCTGCGCACGCAGTCGCTGGCAACCATCCTGCTCGGCGGCATCGCCTTCCAGGCGCCCGACGATGCGATGGGCCCGGTCGCCAAGGAGAACGCTGCCTTCACGCTGGCACAGGACGAAGCCGCCGCCATGAAGGAGCCCGACGGGCCTTCGCAAACCCTGCTGATGTACTTCAACCAGTCGCTGCGCGGCCTCACACCGGGCGCTCCCGTGGACTTCCGCGGCGTGGTGATCGGCGAGGTCAAGTCGATCGGCGTCGAGTTCGACCGCGCCGAGCGCGAGTTCCGCATGCCGGTGCTGGTGCAGGTCTACCCCGATCGCCTGCGCCGCCGCGCCGGTGAAAGCGGCGTTGAATCTCGTGCTACGCAGCAGGAGCGGCTGCGCTTCCTGGCCGAGAAGGGCCTGCGCGCCCAGTTGCGCAACGGCAACCTGCTGACCGGCCAGGTGTATGTGGCGCTCGACTTCTTCCCGAAGGCGCCGCCGGCAAAGATCGACCTGAACAAGAGCCCGATCGAGCTGCCCACAGTGGCCAACAGCCTCGACGAGATCCAGTCGCAGGTGCAGGAAATCGCGACCAAGCTCAACAAGGTGCCGTACGAGCAGATTGCAGGCGACCTGCGCACCACGCTCGCCACGCTCAACAAGACGCTGACGGCCACCGAGCAGACGGTGACCCGCATCAACAGCGACGTCACCCCCGAGCTGGCCGCGGCCATGAAGGACGTGCGCAAGACCGTGAACAGTGCCGAGCGAACGCTGGCCGACGATTCGCCGCTGCAGCAGGACATGCGCCAGACGCTGCGGGAGCTGACGCGCGCCGCGGGTTCGGTGCGCGTGCTGACCGACTACCTCGAACGCCACCCCGAGTCGCTGCTGCGCGGCAAACCGGACGACAAGAAATGAAGAAGAACCACCACCTCGCATTCGTGGCGGCGGCAGCGCTGTCCGTGCTTGCAGCAGGCTGCGCGAGCAAGCCCGACAACTACTACACGCTGGCGAGTCCGGTGGCGGCCGCCGAAGCCGCGCCCTCGACGCTCGGCAGTGCCGCGCCGCTGTACATCGAGCTCGCGCCCGTGGCCGTGCCCGAGCGCTTCGCGCGGCCGCAGATGGTGGTGCGCCAGCCCAACGGCAGCGTGCAGGTCGAGGTGCTGGAGCAGCACCGCTGGGCGGCGTCGTTCGAGAACGAGTTGCGCGATGCGCTGGCCAGCGGCATCGCCGGGCGGCTGGGTGCGCTCGACGTGACCAAGGGCGGCCGGCAGAGCTCGCAGCCGGTGTGGCGCATCGCGGTGCAGCTGCAGCAGTTCGACGCGGTCGATGGCGGGCGTGTCGATGCGAGCTTCAACTGGACGCTGCGGCGCTCGGACGAGGCGCGCACGGTGGTGTGCCAGCTGAACCTCGGCGAGGCCGTGGGCAGCGGGATGGACGCGGTGGCGCAAGGGGCGCAGCGCGTGACCTCGGCAGCCGCCGCGGCGATGGCGCGCAGCGTGAGTGCGGCGCGTGCGAATCCTGCCGCGACCGCCTGCACGACGACCTGATCAATCTTCCCCCGGTGGGGAAGGAGCAAGACGGAATCCCATAAGAAGGAGACCCCCATGGCACAGATCGGCAAGGCGCCCAGCGACCACACGCTGATCCTGCATGGCGCCCGTGCGGAAGAGGGGGCCTGTCCCGAGGCCTCCAAGCCATGGGTGCTGGCCGCGGCCGTCGTGGGTTCGAGCATGGCCTTCATCGACGGCACGGTGGTCAACGTGGCACTACCGGCCATCCAGGCCGACCTGCTCGCCACGGCCTTCCAGGCGCAATGGGTGGTCGAGTCTTATGCCTTGCTGCTGGCGGCGCTGCTGCTGGTGGGGGGCGCGCTGGGCGATCACTATGGCCGGCGGCGCATCTTTGCGATCGGCGTCGGCATCTTCGCCTTGTCTTCGGTGGCCTGCGGGCTTGCGGCCAACGTGCAGCAGCTCATTGCGGCGCGCGCGGTGCAGGGCATCGGCGGTGCGCTGCTGGTGCCGGGCAGCCTCGCGCTCATCAGCGCGGCCTTTCCCGAGAAAGAGCGTGGCAAGGCCATCGGCACGTGGTCGGGCTTCAGCGGCATCACCGCGGCCGTGGGGCCGGTGCTGGGCGGCTTCCTGGTCGATCACTTCTCGTGGACCTGGGCTTTTCTCATCAACGTGCCGATGGCACTGCTGGTGCTGTGGATCGTCTGGCGCCACGTGCCCGAGAGCCGAGGCGCATCGGCCAGCGGCGGGCTCGACGTGTGGGGCGCTCTGCTGGCGACGGCCGGTCTCGGCGGCATCGTCTACGCCTTCATCGAGGCGCCGACGCAAGGTTGGGGTTCGCCGGCCGTGCTTGCGGCGCTGGTCATCGGCGTGCTGGGTAGCGTGGGTTTCATCGCAGTCGAGCGCAAGGTGCGAACGCCGATGCTGCCGCTGGGGCTGCTGCGCATCGGCAACTTCAGCGGAGCCAATCTGCTGACGCTGCTGCTCTATGCGGCACTGGGCGGCGGGCTCTATTTCTTTCCGCTCAACCTGATCCAGGTGCAGGGCTACTCGGCCACCGTGGCGGGGGCGGCGCTGCTGCCGTTCATCTTCATCATGTTCGCGCTCTCGGGCTGGGCCGGGCAGCTGGTCGACCGCTTCGGGCCGCGTATGCCGCTGGTCATCGGGCCCTCGATTGCGGCGGTGGGCTTTGCGTTGTTCGCGCTACCGGGCGTGGGCGCGAGCTACTGGAGCGGCTTCCTGCCGGCCGTGGTGGTGCTGGGCTTCGGCATGACGGTGACGGTCGCGCCGCTGACGACCACGGTCATGAATGCGGTCGGACCCGACTTGGCGGGCGTGGCCTCTGGCGTGAACAACGCCGTGTCGCGCGCGGCGGCGGTGTTGGCGATTGCCGTGTTCGGCGCGATCATGGCCTGGGCCTTCGACGCGGCGCTGGCGAACAACCTGCGCGAGATGGACGCCTCGGCGCAGGTGTCGGCTTTTCTGGAAGGCGAGCGCAGCAAGCTGGCCGGCGCGGCGCTGCCGCCGGGCGTGGATGCAGCCACGGCGGCAGCCGTCAAGCGGGCCGTGGCCGAATCTTTCGTCGCGGGCTTTCGCTGGGTGATGCTGCTGAGCGCCGGGCTGGCCGTGCTGAGTGCAGTGAGCGCGTGGCTGATGATCCGGGGCACTCCCGCCGCAGGAGGTTCGGACAGCAAGAGCTAAGGAGACAAGTCGATGCAGGAAGAAGAGCGACAGCAGGTGCAGCACGTCGATGTCCTGATTGTCGGCGCCGGCCTCTCGGGCATTGGTGCCGGCTACCACCTGCAGGCGAACTGCCCGGGTCGAAGCTACGCCATCCTCGAAGGGCGTGAGCGCAGCGGCGGCACGTGGGACCTGTTTCGCTATCCGGGCGTGCGCTCGGATTCCGACATGTACACGCTGGGCTATTCGTTCCGGCCGTGGACGAACGCGAAGTCCATTGCCGATGGGCCCACGATCCTGAACTACCTGCGCGAGACGGCGGCGCAGCATGGCATCGACCGAAAGGTCCGCTTCAACCATCGCGTGGTGCGCGCCTCCTGGTCGACGGCCGATGCGTGCTGGAGTGTCGATGTCGAGCATGGCCCCGAGCGCCTTCCGCTACGGGTGCGCTGCAACTTCTTGTTCCTGTGCAGCGGCTACTACAGGTACGAAGCCGGCTACACGCCCGAGTTTGCGGGCATCGGCGACTACACGGGCCGCGTCGTCCATCCGCAGCACTGGCCCGAAGACCTCGACTGCAGTGGCAAGCGGGTGGTCGTGATCGGCAGCGGCGCAACCGCGATGACGCTGGTGCCGGCCTTGGCAAAGACGGCTGCGCATGTCGTGCTGCTGCAGCGCTCGCCTACCTATGTTGTAGCGCGACCGGCACAGGACCCCATCGCGCACGGGCTGCGGCGCTTTCTGCCGGACAGGCTGGCCTATGGCCTCACGCGCTGGAAGAACGTGCTGCTGGCCATGTACTTCTTCAGCCTCGCGCGGCGCAAGCCGGAGCGCGCGAAGCGGATGATCCTCGGCGGCGTGCGGCAGGCTCTCGGCACGGACTACGACATTGCCACGCACTTCACGCCGCGCTACAACCCGTGGGACCAGCGCATCTGCCTCGTGCCCGACGGCGACCTGTTCGCGGCCCTCAACGCAGGGCGTGCCTCGATGGTCACGGACCAGATCGACACCTTCACGCCGCGCGGCATCCGGCTGAAGTCGGGCGCGGAGCTGGAGGCCGATGTGGTCGTCACAGCTACAGGCCTCGAACTGCAGGTGCTCGGTGGGGTGCAGCTCGACGTGGACGGCCGCCGCGTGGACCCGGCCGCGACCTTCAACTACAAGGGAATGATGTTCAGCGACGTGCCCAACCTGGCCTCGTCGTTCGGCTACACGAATGCGTCGTGGACGCTCAAGAGCGACCTGACCTGCGCGTATGTCTGCCGGCTGCTCAATCACATGGAGAAGCACGGCTGCACCCAATGCACGCCGCGCAACGCCGACCCCGCATTGGCACCCGAGCCCTGGCTCGATTTTTCGTCGGGCTATGTGCAGCGCGCGGTGGGCAGGTTTCCGAAGCAGGGTTCGCGCGCGCCGTGGCGGGTGTATCAGAACTACGCGCGCGACCTTGTCAGCCTGCGCTTTGGGGCGGTGGACGATGGGGTGATGGAGTTTTCGAACCCTCGCCGCGCCTAGAGGATTGCGTGCGCAAGCAATCCTCTTTCCAGGGAATGCGGCGAAAAAACCTGCTTTCTAGAATGAAACACACCAAGGAGAGGGAACCGTCATGAAGCAACGAACCGGATGGGTCATGGTGCTGGCGTGCGGCATCGGTGTCTTTGCACCGGGCGCGGCAGCAGCGCAGGCGGAGTATGCGATTCGCTGGGATCCATCTCAGGGCGGCCCCAAGACCGCGGCAGAGGCACTCGCTCGGTTGGCGCCGGGCGACAACGACATCGAAACGGACCTCTTCAGGGTGCGCTACGCCAGCGAGGTGAAGGCGCCCACGGACGTTGTCGGCGCAAGGGCCATCCTTCGCGAGCGGGAGCGCACGAGCAAGGCGCGCCACGAGCTGACCTACAAGCTGCGCAGCAACTCACCGCTGCCTTCGGTGCCCAGCTTTGCAGGCGCCCAGTGCCCGGCGGGTCCGCTGGTTGGGCCGAAGGACGAGACGAAAGACGAAATCGACGTGTCGTTCACCGGCGCGGCAGATCCGGTGCGCGCGTTTTCGCGCAGTTGCACCGTTCAATCGACGAGCGCGCCGCCGCCGGTTCCCGAGGCACTGCAAGCGCGCTTCGCGGCTTGCGAAAGCACAACGACACGACTCGGGCTCAAGCAGCGGGGGAATCTCAGGGTCGAGGAATGGCGCCTGCCGGGAGGGCGCGTTGCCATCGAGGCCTCGCGCACGGGCCCCGACACGCCGAGGGCGCTGAAAGCGTTCCGCCGAGAGGTGGTCGAGCCCTTGACCACTGGGAGCAATGCCATCCGGCCGCTGTCGCGCAGCAAGACGGACCTGGGCAGCGATTGCGGCGCCTGATGAGCGCGCCGCGCGAGTCTGGTGTGAACCTGGCTAGGGCGCGTGCACGGGAGAGAGCAGGGTGTCCAGCTCGCTCCACAGCGGATCGCATTGCCCCGCCCTGAACGCGGCGGCCCTGAAGGTCGGGTGTTCGCCGTGGTACGTGTCCCAGAGCGTTCGATGGCCGTCCGCCACGCATGCCCGCACATTGGCCAGCCTGTCGGCTGCCTTCACCACCAGCGCCAGTTCTTCGTCGCCCGTTACCTTCGCCAGTGCCGCATAGGTCTTGGCCTTGCGCTCCTTGCGGTTGGCGCCGGGCGCGTCGGTCAGCAGCGCGACGCAGGCGGCCACCAGTTCGCCGAAGCGTGAGCGCACGTCGGCCACCGTGGCCTCGGTGTCCTCGACCACATCGTGCAGGTAGCCGATGACGCGCGCCTTGTCGCCGTAAGGCCTGAGCAGGGCGACCACGGCGTCCAGGTGGTGCACGTACGGATGAGGGCCGTACTTCTGCTCGCCATGCATTTCGACGGCATAGGCGCGGGCGGCGTCGGGTGTCGATGAAGTGATGGTGGTCATGCGGCGTCCTGTGGTTTTTCCATTCTGCCTTTTGCTTTGCGGCGCGCGGTCTTTACCTCGTTTACGGAGGAAAACACCTATCGGAAGCGCATTGTCGGCATTCTTGTGTATCGATACAGTAAATCGTTCCACCAAAAACGGGCGCACGACCCGACAACCCTCCAGGAGACAAGAAAATGACCTCGCTTTCACGCCGCCGGTTCGTCCAGTCATCGTCCGCCTTGTCGCTTGCCGCGGCGACGGCGGGTTTCTCGCAGCACGCCTTCGGACAGGAAAAAACCGTGGCGCTGCGGCTGTCGTCGTCCCACGTGGCTGACCTCAATTCGTCGCACTTCGCGTGGGTGCAGCTGATGCAGGCCAACCTGAAGAAGGCGGTGGGCGAGCAGATCCGCATCGACTACTTTCCGAACAACCAGCTCGGCAAGGAAAGCGACGTGGTGCAGCAGGTGAAGGTGGGCTCCATCGACATGATGCTCACGGGCTCTTCGATATGGGCCACGGTAACGCCGCAGCTGGGCATGCTCGACCTGGGCTACCTGTTCGACAGCTACGAGCACGTGGCGCGCGCCGTGGAGGCGGGCGTGGGGCCGAAGCTCAACGACATGCTGGTCAAGAGCACGGGCTGCCAGATCATCACCTGGGGTGCGCACTACGGCGCGCGCAACGTCTACACCAAGCAGCCGGTGAAGGGGCTGGCCGACATCAAGAACGTGAAGCTGCGGGTGCTGCCCACGCCGGCCTTCATCGAGACCTTCAAGATCATGGGCGCGATCCCCACGCCCATTTCCTTCGGCGAGCTCTACATGGCGGCGCAGACCGGCGTGGTCGACGGCTTCGAGCACGACGCGGGCACGGTGCTGGCCAACAAGCTCAACGAGGTGGTCAAACACTGCTGGATGACCGAGCACCTGTTCAGCCCGATGGTCTGCGTGGCCGGCAAGCGCGCGATGGACCGCGTACCCGCGACGCTGCGCCCGGCCTTCCTGAAGGCCGCGGCCGACTCCACGCTGCAGCAGCGCCAGATCGGCAACGAGCGCACGCAGCAGGTGATGGAAGAGCTGAAGAAGCTCGGCATCACCTTCACGCCCATGGCAAAGAACGAGCGCGACCAGGTCCGCAAGGAAATGGAAACGAAGCTCTGGGCCGGCTTCGCCAAGCAGTACCCGGAGACCGGGCCGCTGTTTGCCGCCATCAACGGCGCCCGGGCCTGAAGCGCCATGTCGAGCATGTCGCTTCCGTTGCAACCCGCGCTTGGCTTCGATGCCAGCCACGCCGCGGGCCGCTGGCTGGCCTGGCTGATGCGCATGACCGAGTACGTGGCCGGCGCGGTGCTGGCCATCGATGTGGTGGTCGTCTTCGTCTCGGTCGTCTTCCGCTACTTCCTGCACGACCCTTTCGACTGGGCGGAGGAGGTGGCGCGCGCGCTGATGGTGATCCAGGTGTTCTTCGGCGCGGCCACGGTGCTGGCGCGCAGCCAGCACGTGGGCGTGGACCTGTTTCGCGGCATGCTGCCGGCGCGCTGGCAGCCGGCGCTGATCCAGTTCGGCAGCTGGATCATCGTGGGCGTGTCGGCGAGCCTCTTCGCCTCGTCGTGCGAGCTGCTGCTCGATTCGTACAACATGACGACCTCCATCGGCCTGCCGCAGTGGATCTACGTGTACCCGGTGGCCATCGGCAGCCTTTTCATGACGCTGTTCGGGCTTGCCAATGCGGTGAACGGGCCTTCGCGCATGGTGTGGTCCACGCTGGGCGTGGGGCTGGCGCTGACGGCGGCGGTGGTGGGCTGGAACACGCTGATGAGCGAGCACGCCATTCCGCCCTGGGCGCTGCTCGTGGCGGGCTTTCTCGGCGGCATGGCGCTGGGCATGCCGATTGCCTTCGTGCTCGCGCTGTCGTCGCTGGTGTTCTTCATGGCCGATCCGTCGCTGCCCATGCTGGTGTATTCGCAGCAGGTGATGGCGGGCACCGACCACTATGTGCTGCTGGCCATTCCGTTCTTCGTGTTGGCGGGCCTGCTGATGGAGGCCAACGGCATGTCGTCGCGGCTCATCGAGCTGCTGCTGCGCATGTTCGGGCGGCTGCGCGGCGGGCTGGGGCTCATCACCATCACGGCCACTGCGTTCTTCTCGGGCGTATCGGGCTCCAAGCTGGCCGACATCGCGGCAGTGGGCGGCATCATCATGCCGGCCGTGCGCAGGACGAAGCAGGACCCGAACGAAACCGCCGGCCTGCTGGCGTGCACAGCGGTGATGGCCGAGACCATTCCGCCGTGCATCAACATGATCATCATGGGCTTCGTGGCCAACATCTCGATTGCCGGGCTGTTCATGGCGGGGCTGATTCCGGCCGTGGTGCTGGCGGTGTCGCTGGCGGCGGTGACCATCTACGTGGGCACGAAGATCAACCCCGACGAGGCCTTCGACGTGCGCACGCCCATGTTCCGCCTGCTGGGCGGCGCGCTGGTGGCGCTGGTCATGGTGGCGATGATCGGCAAGGGCGTGACCTCGGGCATTGCCACCTCGACCGAGGTGTCCTCGTTCGCGGTGGTCTATGCGCTGGTGGTGGGGTGGCTGGCTTTTCGCGAGCTCACGGTGAAGTCGGTGGCGCGGCTGTTCGTGCGCTCGGCGTCGATGGCGGGTGGCATTTTGTTCATCGTGGCGGCGGCGTCGAGCTTGTCGTTCGCGCTCACGATCCAGCAGATTCCGCAGTACCTGTCGGAGTACATGATCGGCTTTGCGCACTCGTACGGCAGCACGATGTTCGTGATGCTGTCGGTGCTCATCATGATCGTGTTCGGCGCCATCCTCGAGGGCGCGCCGGCGCTCATCATCTTCGGGCCGCTGCTCACGCCCATTGCCTCGCAGCTGGGCGTGAACCCGCTGCACTTCGGCACGGTGATGGTCATTGCCATGGGCTTCGGGCTGTTCGCGCCGCCGGTCGGGCTGGGCCTGTTCGCCACCTGCGCGATCACCGGCACGCAGGTGAAGGACGTGGCGCGGCCGATGATGAAATACCTGGCCGTCTTGTTCGTTACCCTCGTGGTGCTGGTGTTGGTGCCGGCCTTCTCCACATGGCTGCCGCTGCGCATGGGGATGTGAGCGGACCGCAACAAGACGAAGACCAGAGACAACAGGAAGGATGCCGTGAGCAGAATCAGCGATGTCGCCCAGCGGGCGGGGGTGTCGACCAGCACCGTGTCGAACGTGTTGAACGGGCGCAGCGACCGCATGGCCAAGGAGACGCTGGCGCGCGTCGAAACCGCCATCCGCGAGCTCAAGTACCGGCCCAACACCTCGGCGCGGCAGCTCAAGACGGGGTACACGCCGCTGATCGGCCTGCTGGTGCCGTCGATGGCCAACCCGATGTACGGCTTCATTGCCCGAGAGATCGAGACGCTGGCGCAGGAGCGCTACGGCTTTCGCATCATGATCGGCAACACCTACCGCGACGCCGCCAAGGAAGCGCATTTCTTCGAGGACCTGATGGCGCATGGCGTGCGCGGCGTGATCATCATCTCGTCGCTGGTCGACGAGCAGCACGTGGAGGCTGCCGCCGAGCGTGGGCTGGTGGTGGTGAGCTACGACCGGCGCGCCACGCCCGCCGCATCGGGTGGGGCCTCGGTGATCGACCACGTGACGGTCGACAGCTTCGAGTCGTCGCGCATCGCCACGCAGCACCTGATCGACCAGGGGCACCGCCAGCTGGCTTTCGTCACCCCGTCGGGCCGCACCATGAGCCGGAGCGAGAAGATCAACGGCTTCCTGGCTGCCGCGAAGAGCGCGGGCCTCGAGGGCAGCGCGCAGGTCATCGAAGGCATGCCGGTCGACGAATACGGCGATTCGATGATGAGCGAACTCGGCCGCATGCAGGCCGGACTCATCGCGAAGTCGAAGAATCGCCCGACCGGCGTGATCGGCGTGAACGACCTGCTGGCCTTCGGCCTGATGGCGGGTTTTCGCGATGCGGGCCTGGAGGTGCCGCAGGACGTATCGGTCATCGGCATCGACAACGTGTTTCTCTCGACGCTGATGCACCCCGCGATGACCTCGGTGCGCGTGCCGGTGCCCGAGATGGCGCAGGTGATGGTCGAGCGGGTGATGAGCCGGCTGTCGGACCCATCGATCTCGACGCAGGAGTTCGTTTTCGCGCCCACGCTGGTGGCGCGCGAATCGGTAGCGCCGCCGCGCGGCTAGTCTTTTTCTTCCCCTGAGCAGAAGTCTTTTTTCATGACCACGGTTTTCGTCAGCCATCCGCAAAGCAAGCTCGCCCACTATTTCGGCGACCGCGCCGCCACCGCCCTGCAGGCGATCGCGCAGGTGCGCTTCAACCCCACGGACACCGATCTCTCGTCGCGCGAGCTGGCCGGGCTGGCACACGACTGCGACGCCATCATTTCCTACCGCCAGACGGTGGGCGACGAGGCGCTGTTCGCCGCGTTGCCGCAGCTCACGGCCTTCGTGCGCTGCGCCATCGACATCCGCAACATCGACGTGGCGTCCGCCAGCCGGCATGGCGTGCTGGTGACGCAGGCGAGCGCGGGGTTCATTCCCTCGGTGTCGGAGTGGATCGTGGGCGTGATGATCGACCTGGGTCGGCACATCAGCGCCTCGGCCGAGGGCTACCACGCGGGCCGGCCCGTGGTGCCGGCGATGGGGCTCGAGTTGCGCGGGAGCACGCTGGGCGTCATCGGCTATGGGCAGATCAGCCGCTACCTGTGCGACGTGGCGCTGGCGCTCGGCATGCGCATCGTTGTGCACGATCCGTACACCGCGACAGGCCGGGTCGAGTTCGCGCAGGTGGAGCTCGACGCGTTGCTGGCCCAGTCGGACTTCGTGGTCTGCCTTGCTGCGGCCACCGAGGCGACCGAAAACATGATGAATGCCACCACCTTCGCCGCGATGCAGCCGCATGCCTTCTTCATCAATGCCTCGCGCGGCAATCTCGTGGATGAAGACGCGCTGCTCGCCGCGCTCGATGCCGGCGCGATCGCGGGATGCGCGGTGGACGTGGGCCGCGCGCCCGACCAGATGCCGTCGCCGCGCGTGGCAGCGCACCCGCGCGTGATTGCCACGCCGCACATCGGCGGACTCACGCCGGCGGCTGTCGAGCATCAGGCGATGGAGACCGTGTCGCAGCTGGCCGAAATCTTCCAGGGCAGGGCACCGAAGGGCGCGGTGAACGCGGCCGAGGCCTATCGCTGGGAGCAGGCCTTTGGCGCGCGCGCCTGAACGTCCGACTCACACATCCCGCAAAGAGAGCTCCATGGAACCGACCCGGAATGCGCGCTATGCAGGCGCCTGCGATTGCCACGTCCACATTTACGAAGACCGCTTCCCGTTGATTCCGAACGTCGCATGGGTGCCTCCGCATTCGCCCGTGGCGGCTTATCGCGAACAGATGCAGCAGCCGTTGGGCATCGACCGCGCCGTGGTCGTGCAGCCCACGGGCTATGGCTTCGACAACAGCTGCACGCTCGATGCGCTGGCCCAGTTCGGCAATACAGCGCGCGGCATCGCGCTGGTAGCGCCCGACGTGGCCGATGCCGAGATCGCGCGCCTGCACGCGGGCGGCATGCGCGGCGTGCGCTACATGATGATCGGCGGCGTGCTGAGCTGGGCATCGCTCGAACCAATGGCTGCGCGGCTGGCCAATGCCGACTGGATGGTCAACCTGCAGCTCGACGGCCGCACGATGCCCGAACACGAGGCAGTGCTCAAGCGCCTGCCGTGCCGGCTGGTGCTGGACCACAACGGCAAGTTCCTGGAGCCGGTGGCGCCGGACCACCCGTCGTTCCAGTCGCTGCTGCGCGTGCTCGATTCGGGGCGCGTGTGGATCAAGCTTTCGGCGCCCTACGAAACCTCGAAGACCGGCGCACCCGGCTATGACGACGTGAGCCTGCTGGCCCGCACGCTGGCCGAAAAGTTTCCCGAGCGCTGCCTCTGGGCCGGCAACTGGCCGCACCCGGGGCGCAACCCCAGGCCCGAAAGCGCGCCGCTGTACGACCTGCTGTTTTCCTGGGCGACCAGCGATGACACGCGGCGGCGCATCCTCGTGGACAACCCGGCGGCGCTCTACGGCTTCTAGGCGCCGCGCCTCACCAGCAGGCGTTGCGGCCCCTGGCCCTCGGCGCCCAGCCGGTCCAGCGGATTGCGCAGCTTGCACCGGTCAATCGACAGGCAGCCGCAGCCGATGCAGTCGTCGAGCGTGTCGCGCAGCTTCTGCAGCTGCGCCATGCGCTCGTCCAGCTCGGTGCGCCACGAGGCCGACAGACGGGTCCAGTCTTCGCGGCTGGGCGCAGCGGATGCGGGGAGGGTAGCCAGCGCCGTGCCGATGTCGGCAAGCGAAATGCCTACCCTTTGCGCTACCCGCACGAAGGCCACGCGCCGCAGCACCGTGCGCGGATAGCGTCGCTGGTTGCCTGCAGTGCGGGTGCTGTCGATCAGGCCCTGTGCCTCGTAGAAATGCAGGGTGGACACCGTGACGCCGCTGCGGCGCGCGACTTCGCCGACGGTGAGCGTGGGTGAGATGCCGGCCTTTTGCAGTGCGTCGTTCATGTGGAGAAAAACCTCTTGACCTCAACTTTGCTTGAGGTTTGAGAATAACTTTCAGCGCGCAGGTCCTGTGCGCATTTTTCTCATCAAGGAACCCGCTTCATGTCGAACGATGCCATCCCCCTCCAATCCGGTCTCGTCTTCCGCATCGACAAGTTTGTCGTGCCCGCCGAAGCTCGCCCCGGGTTCATCGCCCAGATGCACCGCATCCAGCAGACGCTGCGCACCTGGCCGGGCTGCCAGCGCACCTACGTGCTGGACCAGACCGGCGGCAGCGGCGAATTCAACGTGGTGACGCTGGTCGAGTGGGCAAGCGAGCAGGCCGTGGCCTCGGCCGCCGAGTTCGTGAAGAAGAAGTTCGCCGAGGAAGGCTTCGATCCGGTTGCGTTCACGAAGAATGCGGGCGTGCGCAGCGACCAGGGCTTCTATCGCATCGCCTGATGGCCGGGAAGGACGAGCCTGTCAACTTCTCACTGACAGGCGTTGCACGGGTTGACAAGAGCCTCCCGTCGCTTTGATACTGAACCTCAAGGTTCATCATTCAAGCAAAGGAGATCCCATGCAGAAGATCGTTCCCTGCCTCTGGTTCGACGGCAACGGCGAAGACGCGCTGAAGTTCTACACCTCCATCTTTCCGAACTCGCGCGTGACCGACAAGCTGCTCTGGGGCGACGTCAACCCAGCCAAGAAGGGCTCGCTGCTCACCGCGACCTTCGAGCTCGAAGGGCAGGAGTTCATGGTGCTCAACGGCGGGCCTCAGTACAAGTTCAACCCGGCCATCTCGATGTTCGTGAAGTGCGAGACGCAGGCCGAGGTCGACAACTACTGGGACAAGCTGCTCGAAGGCGGCGGCGAGCCGGTGCAATGCGGCTGGCTCACCGACCGCTACGGCGTGTCGTGGCAAATTGCGCCCACGGCCATGATCCGCATGTTCCAGGACAAGGACCCGGCCAAGGCCGCCCGCGCGATGGAGGCGATGATGAAGATGGTCAAGCTCGATCTCGCCGCGGCGCAGAAAGCCTTCGACGGGGAGTGATCTGCCGTCGCCCCGGCCAAGGTGTAGCGGCTACACCAGCCGGTGGATTGCCTTCTTGCGCCACACCAGCTGGTAGTACGCGGTCTGCAGCAGCAGCATCGCGCCGAAGGTCACAGGGTAGGCGATCCAGATCCCGTCGAGCCCGATGCGGTGGCTCATCACCCAGGCCACCGGCACTTCCACGCCGAGGATGCAGACGATGGAAATCAGCGTGGGCACCAGCACCGAGCCGCTGGCGCGCATGATCCCCGACAGCGCAGCGGCCATGCCGAAGATCACCAGGCTCCACAGCATGATGTGCAGCAGCGTCTGGGCGATTTCGATCACCGGCGCGCTGGTAATGAAAAAGCCCATCAGCGGCCGCGAGAACAGGTAGCCCAGCAGCACGAGCCCGCCGGTCAGCACCAGGTTCATCAGCAGCGCCGTCTTCGCGATCGCGCCGAGCCGGTTGGCGCGGCCCGCACCGATGGCCTGCGCGCCGAGGATCGATGCGGTGATGGCAATGGAGATTGCCGGGAACTGCACGTACGCCACCACCTGGTTCACCGCGCCGTAGGCGGCCGTGGCATTCGAGCCGTAGCCGTTGACCATAGAAAGCAGCACCACCTCGGCCAGCGCCACGACGATCATCTGCACGCCCGTGGGCACGCCGATGCGCAGCACGGCCTTCAGCAATTGCGGCTGTATGCGCAAGTTGCGCATGAACGCCGCGTCAGGCGCGAGCGGGCTCTTTTTCTGGCGCAGCCGGAAGCCGAGCCAGGTGGTCGCCACGATGAAGGACAGCACCGACGCCCACGCGCCGCTCGCCACGCCGAGCTGCGGAAGACCGCCCCAGCCGCGAATGAGCGCGGGGGTAACCACCAGCCCGATGAGCGTCGAGATCACCAACGTGAGAAGCGGCGTGACGGTGTCGCCTACGCCGCGCAGCATTGCGGTGGCCAGCAGGAACACGAAGACGCCAGGCATTGCGATCAGCATGATGCGGGCGTAGCGCGTGGAGTCGGCCAGCACGTCGGGCGGCGTGCCCAGCGCGGCCAGCATCGGCGTGGTGAACGCGCCGCCGAACACCGCGATCACCAGGCCCATCAGCACGCCGACGGTGAGCGTGGTGCCGGCCACGGCCTTGGCCTTGGCAACGTCGCGCGCGCCCCAGGCTTGGCCGATCAACACCGAAGCGCCGGCGCCCAGGCCGATGATGAAGGCGATGAAGAAGAACATCACCGGAAAGAAGCTCGATACGGCGGCCAGCGCGCCCACGCCAAGCATCTGCCCCACGTACACGTTGTTGAGCGTGCCCGAGAGCGATTGGAGGATGTTGCTGAGCAACATCGGCGCGAGGAAGAAGAGAAAGACCTTCCACAGCGGACGCGGCGCATTGACTGGTGCCACGGGCACGCCTTGCAGGCCGCTAGCGTCGGCGCCGCTGCCGGCGCCGGTTGTCTCGGGGGTTGTTCTCATTGGGGAGGCCAGCCTGCGGCCGACAGTTTCTGCAAATGGGCGCGCACGTCGGCGGGCCAGGGCTCGATCAGGTTGCCGAAGCGTTGCTCCTCGCCGGCGAACAGTGCGCGGGTGGCTTCCTCGAAGCCGGGCAGGTTGCCCGCGATGGCGGTCATGAAGCGGTAGGTGGCTTCGTGCGCGGCGCGCACGGTGTCGCGCTCGGCGTTCACGCGGCGGGCGTCGTCGACCAGCTTGCGCAGCGCGACCGAGGCGCCGCCGGGCTGGCGTCCGAGCCAGTCCCAGTGGCGCGGCAGCAGCGTGACTTCGCGTGCGACCACGCCGAGCTTGGGCCGGCCAACGCCGCGCGGGGCGTCGTCGCGGTGCTCGGCTTCGTGATCGCGCAACTCGGGCAACAGCTCACGCAGGTCGAGGTCGAGTTGCGTGCCGGTCTGGTCGTCGAAAACAAGGTACGGCCCGGGGTCGTCACGGCGGCGCAGCTGGTCGAGCACTTCGGCCTTGCTGCCCTGTGCGATGCGCTGGAAGCCGAAGAACACGGTCAGGGTGGTGGGTGGGGCGTCAGATGACATTCGGGTGTTTTGTTCCTGGGGGTGCCAAGCGAAACGAGGTGCGTAATCTACTCGCTGATGCGCTCCGGCGTGCGGCATCTCGCCGCCGTACGTTGCATGGGCGCTCATGCCGTGTTGTAGCCGTTCGGGCCGAAGCATTGAAGCTCTTCCTGCCAGAGCGGCAGGAGCCTGTCGAGTTCGGCCTTGCGATCGAAATCGGGGTCTTCGCGTTCCTTGATCCGGTCGATCACTTCGAAGGTGAAATGACCGGCGCCGTGCCCGTTCCAGTCTTGCTGGAGCGCCTTGTTGCGGTGAGCGCGCATGTTCAGCTCGAAACGCGCGCGGTTCGTCGCGCCTTCGACATCGAGGCTGCCGGCCACATAGACGCGGCCACTCAGCTTGTTTCGGATGACGAAGACGCCGGCCGGGCGCGGGGTTTCCTTGTAATGGCGGGTGAGGGCGCGCCGGGTTTCTTCAGAGAGGTTCATGCATCAAATATTACCCGGGTTAAATTGAAATGACAATATACCCGGGTAAAAATGAACCAACTCAACCTTCCCTGAACCGCCGCCAGCCCCGCGAAATGCGCCGGTTCAGCGCCCGCACCAGGCGCCACGGGCGGCTCTGGCGAACGATGGTGAGCACATGGTCCTTCCAGGCCTTCCACCTGGGATACCAGCGGGCGAACCACGGAATGCGCATCAGCGGCCCTTCGACCAGCTGGAAGATCCGCGCGACGACGGCCGTGCCCGCCAGCTTGGCCAGCACGAGCACGGTGAGGCCCGTGGCTGCATGGCCGCGGCTGAAGAGAAAGAGAGCCAGCACCTTCACCGGAAGCAGCAGCAACACGGGCACGAAGAAGGCCAGCACCGCGCCCCAGGGCGGCAGCCGGCGTAGCCGTTCTTCGAGCGCGGCCCAGAAGGGAAGGCGGGACAGCCGTGCCGCCAGCGCAGCCAGTGGCTCCCATCCCCACTCCTCGAAGAGCAGCAGGGGAACGATGAGCGCGGTGCCAACGGCGCGGAGCAGGGCACGCAAGACGCGCAGGACGCGCGCGAGTAATGTCATCCGCGAAGGGTAAGGCAGCGCAAGCCCGCGGCCGCCCGGCCGCGCGGGCCTGCGCTGTTTATTTCTTCTCCGGTACGAAGAAGAGGTATTCGCCGCGTCCCATTTCGGGAGTGATCTCGTAGCCGGAGCACAGGTCGCTCGCGCACTGCAGGATGATCACGCGCGGCCAGATCGTCGCGGCTGTCGGAAAGCCCGGCAGGTATTGCGGCACGTGCCACACGCCCAGGGTGCCGACCGGTTCGGCGTTCTCGGTGCCCCGTGCGTTCTGCAAGCCGCTGCCCATGTTCATCCGCTCGATGCGCAGCACCGGCGGCGAGGGCGCGGCCGCTGCAGCCGCGACTGTCGCCGTGCAGCAGGCCGCCAGCCAGAGGATTACGGTCCTGGTCATGTCAGGCTCCACGCGGTCATTGCCGGACTGCCATCGATGCGGATGCAACGTCGCCGGTCGGCCGTGCCGCGCGGATGGCAGCCACTTCGCCCGGATCCATTGCCGTCACCGTAGCGCTGGCAACGGGCATCGACACCGCCGCCGGAGGCTCGTCCTGGGCCGTGGCCACCGGCTGCGCGGGGGGCGTGACTTCGGCGATGGGCGCTGGTGGCGTCGCCGCCGGTACCACTGCGACGGGCGCCATTGGCGTAGCCGCAGCCACCGGGCGCGGCGGTGCCGCAGGTGCACCGATTGCCGACGCCTGCGGACCGTAGGCGGTCACGCGCTCGTCCGCTGTCATCGACTGCGGGCATTTCGTGCCCGTCATCTCCAGCGCCGCCAGGGCCGCGGGGTCCATGCAGTCCATGGCGAGCGAGGCTGCCTTCATGCCCTTGTTCCAGAGTTCGCGGCTCATCTTCAGGCGCTTGCAGTGCTCGTCCGTCCAGGTGGTACCGAAGCTGAGTCCGACGCCCGGTCCGTTCGCGCTGGCGCTCGTGCTGCCCATGCAGGTGTCATTGCTCGTCGTCAGGTTCGGGCCGTTGACCGACGGCACGTTCTTGATCGTGTAGCTGCCCCGGTAGTCGACGGTGCTCGTCGTGGCGCCCGTGTTGTTGACGTTCTGGTTCAGCGTCGCCCGGGTGTCTGCAGGGGTATTGGTGTTGAAGTTCACGGCCTGGGTGTTGCCCTGGGCCGAGGTGGTGGCTGAGCTCGATGACTGGTTGTTGGCACCGCCCGCCGTGGTCTGCGCCATGGCGCCCGCGGACAAGCCCAGCAAGGTCAGGACAATAAGTTTTTTCATGTTCTCAACTCCTTTGGAAGCCGGGGAGGGGCTAGCCCCTCCCCATTTCTGAGTGCAACAACCGGTGCGAGAACGGCTCAGGGAGCCGATGCAGTTGCGCCGGAGCCAGCCAGGCCGCCGGTACCGCCACCATTGCTGAAGCCGGCGGCATTGCCGAAGCTGAGATTGGTCACGCCGAAGGAGCCGCCGGTCGAGCCCGCCGTCGCCGAGGTGGTCGTGCCGTTGACGAAGCCGTTGACGGCGCCCGACGAGGCATTGAAGCTCGACGTCGTGCCGGAGGTGCGCGTTACCACGGCCAGACCGCCGCCAGGACCCGCGGCCGTTGCGGCCGTGTTGTTGGTCGTGGAGCCAGCGGCTCCGCCTGCGCTGCCGCTCACGGAGTTCGGGCCACCCGCGCTGTAGTTGGCGTTGGCGGTCGCGCCTGCATTGGCCGAGGCGTTGGCGCCGCCGGTAGCCAGGCCGTTGCCGGTCGTTGCGGCCACGCTGGTCACGCGGCCCTGTGTGGTCGCCGTGCCGCCTGCCGTTGCGCCACCGATGCGCAGACCCGGAAAGCTGACTGCGCCGCCTGCAGCGTTGGCGCTGGCCGACGAGCTGGAGTTGGCCGCGTTGTAGCTCAGTGCACTGCCCGTGCCCGAGCTGGCTGCCACGGATCCGGCGGAACTGGAAGAGCCGGTCGTCGTACTGGTGGCGGCGAGGGCCGTGGTGCTGGTTGCCGAGGCAACGCTTCCAACCAGAACCACTGCGATCGCGATGAGTGTCTTCTTCATGATGCTTCCTCGAAAGTTGTTGAAATGAACCCGATTGCCGGATCGATCCGGCCATCAGCTAGCGGTCAGTGGCACTGCTTGAAATGCTTCCGTCACGACCGAGGTGCAGTTTCTGCATCGAGGAACCAGCGAAAAATGCCCAGTGCTGGGTAGAGCAAGGCTATGGCGAAAGGTGTGTTTTGCACCGTTTCGGGGGCCGCGGGTGGAGGGCCCCCCGATGCAATGTCCGAGAGAAAAACTACAACTTTCGATGGACATTGTTGACTAATGGAAACAAAATGCAACCAAAGTAATCAAAAAAACTGAAACCAAAAATTTGAGTAGAAATGAATTAACTTTTGGTCACGAACAAGATGTGCTATGTGTCACAAAGGGGCTGGAATGGAAAGCGATCTCGACATTTCATTGACAGATGTGGGCAGCGGGGGTAAGCAATACGCCAACCCCGGCCAGTTCGGCGGGCTCCTCTCGCCGTCCGCCGACACTCTCCCGTGGCCCGATTTCCTGACCGGGCAACAGACCAAACCCGTGCGCGTCCTGTTGGTGGACGACGACCCCTTCGTGCGTCGCGTCATCGCCCAGGAATTGCTGGGCGACCTGCGCATTCAGCTCGAAGGGCAGGCCGGCACGCTGCGCGAAGGCCGACGATTGCTGATGCAGCATGAGTTCGACGTGCTCATGGTCGACATCCGCCTGGGCGACGGCAGCGGATTCGAGCTCATCGAAGAGGCCAAGCGGCACCGCAGCGCGGCGGAAATCATCGTCATCTCGGCGCTCGAGGACGAACCCCAGGTGCTGCATGCCTTCGAGCTCGGCGCCTCCGGCTACCTGGTCAAGAACGCCTGGTTCCAGAGCTATGCCCAGGCCGTGCTGCAGGTGGTGAACGGCGGTGCCGCCATCACGCCCCGGCTGGCGCGCCGGCTGCTCGTGCACCTCGATCACAAGCGCTCCAACGTCAATCCGGTGCGTCCGCCGGACACCAAGGCGACGTTATCCGCACGGGAGCGCGAAGTGTTACGACTTGTAGCGACGGGCTACGTTACCGAGGAAATCGCGCTGCAGCTCACCATCAGCGCCCAGACGGTTAACGCGCACGTCAAGAACATCTACCGCAAGCTGCACGCCCACACCCGCGCGCAGGCCGTGAGCTTTGCCTCCCACCGGGGGCTTCTGTAGCCCATGCCATGCTGGCGCCGCAGGTCCTTTCTTTACCGCACTTCCTGGAAGACCAGTTCGTGTGGCTGTCGATCGGCTCGTGGTGCGTGCTATTGACGTGGCTGCGCACGCGCGTCTCGCGCCGGCGGCTCCTGATGTGGGCCGGCCTGGCGGGTGCGCTGCACCTGACGCCCGTGACCGCGCAGGTCATCCGGGCCACTTCGGCCATCGGCGTGACGGCGGATGGCATGCCGTTCGCCTTTTGGGCGCTGCAGGCGCTGAACGTGGCGGTGCTTGCCGCGCTCATCGCGAGCGTCTGTTTTCTTGTCTTCCGGCGCCGTGCCGCAGACCATCGACCGTCGCAGGCGGTGGTCGCCGAAAGACGGCGCATCGCCAACGATCTGCATGACGGCGTGGGCTCCCGGCTGGTGGCGCTGCTGGCCAGCCAGGACCCCCGGTCCGCCGGGCCCGGCAGCCTGTCGATGGCCCTGCAGGACTGCCTGCTCGAACTCCAGATGACGGTGGACGACCTCGACGACCAGACTTCCGCCACCGTCGTCGAGCGACTGGCCCACGTGCGCTACCGGCTGCAGCCCGCGTTCGACCGGCTCGGCATCGGGCTCGAATGGCACATCGCCAGCGAGGCCCACACCCGCTGGGTGCCGCCGGAAACCGCGATGCAGATCTGTCGGGTGGCGCAGGAAGCCATGTCCAATGCGCTGCGGCATGCGCAGGCGACCCGCGTCGAACTGCGCTTCGGCCTTCGCGACCGGGGATTGCTGATGCTGGAGGTGCGCGACGACGGCCGCGGGCTGGGTTCGCGAAGCGCGTCTTCCTCCGATACGGGCAAGGGCCTGCGCAGCATGCGCTCCCGGGCCGACGCCATCGGCGGCGAGCTGACAATCGAAAATGCCGCGCCGCGCGGGCTGAGCGTGCTGCTGGTGGTTCCAAGCCAGGCGCAGGCGCCAGCCGGCACCCGGGCCGAAGCGGAAAGCATGCTGTAACACGCCCGCCGGGCCGCCCGGACGGACGCCATCCGCGCCTATGGCAAACTCCCGCGCTTTGCCAGGGACGCGCTCAAGACATGCAGAAAATCATTCGCCAGCTCGCCGCCGAAATCAAGGTCGGCGAGAACCAGGTGAAGGCCGCCGTCGAACTGCTCGACGGAGGCGCCACGGTTCCATTCATCGCCCGCTACCGCAAGGAAGCCACCGACGGCCTCGACGACACCCAGCTGCGTGAACTGGAAGCGCGTCTTTCCTACCTGCGCGAACTCGAAGACCGCCGCGTGGCGGTGCTCAGGGCCATCGACGAGCAGGGCAAGCTGACCCCCGAGCTGCGCGCCGCGATCGAATTCGCGCCGACCAAGCAGGAACTCGAAGACCTGTACCTGCCGTTCAAGCAAAAGCGCCGCACCAAGGGCCAGATTGCCCGCGAATTCGGCATCGAGCCGCTGGCCGACAAGCTGCTGGCCGACCCGACGCTCGACCCGGCCGTCGAAGCCAAGGCCTTCCTGCAGCCTGCCACCACGCTGGACGACGGCAAGCCGGGCCCCGATTTCTCCACCGTACCGCTCGTTCTCGACGGCGTGCGCGACATTCTTTCCGAGCGCTGGGCCGAAGACGCTGCACTGGTGCAGGGCCTGCGCGAATGGCTCTGGGCCGAGGGTCTGCTCAAGTCCAGCCTGATGGCCGGCAAGGACGAGAACAACGCCGACATCGCCAAGTTCCGCGACTACTTCGAGTACGACGAGCCCATCGGCCGCGTGCCCTCGCACCGTGCGCTGGCCGTGTTCCGCGGCCGCGCGCTCGACATCCTCGACGCCAAGCTGGTGCTGCCCGTGGAGCCCGAACCGGGCAAGCCCAGCATCGCCGAAGGCCGCATCGCGCTGCACCTGGGCTGGAGCCATGCGGCTCGTCCGTCAGACGACCTGATCCGCAAATGCGTGGCCTGGACCTGGCGCGTCAAGCTGGCGCTGTCGACCGAGCGCGACCTGTTCACCCGCCTGCGCGAAGACGCCGAGAAGGTCGCGATCAAGGTGTTCGCCGACAACCTGCGCGACCTGCTGCTGGCCGCGCCCGCCGGCCCCCGCGTCGTGATGGGCCTGGACCCGGGCATCCGCACCGGCGTGAAGGTGGCCGTGGTCGACTCCACCGGCAAGCTGGTCGAAACCGCCACTGTGTTCCCCCACGAGCCGCGCAAGGACTGGGAAGGCTCGCTGCACACGCTGGGCAAGCTGTGCGCCAAGCACGGCGTGAACCTCATCGCCATCGGCAACGGCACAGCAAGCCGCGAAACCGACAAGCTGGCTGCCGACCTCATCAAGCTGCTGGCCAAGATGGCCGCCCAAGCCGGCGCGCCCGAAATGAAGGTCGACAAGGTCGTCGTCAGCGAAGCCGGCGCTTCCGTGTACTCGGCCAGCGAATTCGCCTCGCAGGAAATGCCCGACGTGGACGTGAGCCTGCGCGGCGCCGCCTCCATTGCGCGCCGACTGCAAGATCCACTGGCCGAACTCGTGAAGATCGACCCCAAGAGCATTGGCGTGGGCCAGTACCAGCACGACGTGAACCAGAGCGAACTCGCGCGCACGCTGCAGGCCGTGGTCGAAGACTGCGTGAACTCGGTGGGCGTCGACCTGAATACCGCGAGCGTGCCACTGCTCAGCCGCGTTTCGGGCCTGTCGGCCAGCGTGGCCAAGGCTGTGGTGCGCTGGCGCGAAGCCAACGGCGCGTTTTCCACCCGCAAGCAGCTGCTCGACGTGACCGGCTTCGGCCCCAAGGCCTTCGAGCAGAGCGCGGGCTTCCTGCGCATCCGCGACGGCGCCGACCCGCTGGACATCACCGGCGTGCACCCCGAAACCTATCCGCTGGTCGAGCAGATCATCGTGAAGACCGGCAAGCCCATCGCCGAGCTGATGGGCCGCGCCGACATGCTCAAGACGCTGAAGCCCGAGCTGTTCGCCAACGAGAAGTTCGGCGTCATCACGGTCAAGGACATCCTGGGCGAACTTGAAAAGCCGGGCCGCGACCCGCGCCCCGACTTCAAGGTGGCGCGCTTCAACGACGGCGTGGACGACATCAAGGACCTGGTCGAGGGCATGATCCTCGAAGGCACCGTGAGCAACGTGGCCCAGTTCGGCGCCTTCGTCGACCTCGGCGTGCACCAGGACGGCCTGGTCCATGTGAGCCAGCTGAGCCACAAGTTCGTCAACGACGCACGCGAAGTCGTCAAGACCGGCGACATCGTCAAGGTCAAGGTGATGGAAGTGGACGTGGCGCGCAAGCGTATCGGCCTGTCGATGAAGCTCGATGCGGCGCCCGCGCGCCGCGACGGCCCGCGCGACAACCGCTTCGAAGGAGCGGGGCGCGGCCAGCAGCAACAAGGCCGGCGCGACAACTCGCCGCAGCCGGCGGGGCAGATGGCGAGTGCTTTTGCCAAGCTGCAGGGGCTGCGCAAGTAAGCGGATTCCTCACCTGTTAAACTAGTCAGATAACTAGTTTGATGGGTGGTTGCAATGAAAACCTGGCCTGTGCAGGACGCCAAGGCGCGTTTCAGCGAGTTTCTCGAGGCCTCTCTCGTCGAAGGGCCGCAAATGGTGACGAAGCGTGGAGCCGAGGTGGCCGTGCTTGTTCCTGCAGCTGAATGGCGGCGCTTGCACGCCACGGCAAAGCCATCGCTCAAGGACCTGCTGCTCTCGACGGAAGCACGCACCGAATTCCTGGTTCCGCAGCGGGGTGCCGCACGCAGGCGCCGCATCACGCCAATGCGCTGAGGCCGGTATGTATCTGCTGGACACGAACGTCATTTCCGAACTTCGCAGGCCTCGTCCGCACGGCGCGGTCGTCGCGTGGCTCACGCCCATTGTGGACAGCGATCTTCATCTCTCGGCGGTGACGCTAGGAGAGATCCAGGCCGGCATCGAACTCACACGCGAGCAAGACGCCGCCAAGGCCAGCGAGATCGAGCAATGGGCCGCATTGGTTGCAGCTTCCTACAACGTTCTCCCCATGGATGCAGAAACCTTCAGGCTCTGGGCGAAGCTGATGCATCGCAGTTCGAACACGCTGTATGAAGACGCGATGATTGCCGCCACGGCAAAGCAGCATGCGCTGACCGTAGTGACCCGCAACGTGAGCGATTTCGCAGGGTTTGGCGTCGAGGTGCTCAACCCCTTCGAGCACACACAGGCATGAAAGCCCTGCGCATCTACGCCGGCCCCGCGGCCCGCAAGCACATCGAACAGCACGGCCTGCGTCCGCAGGACGTGCGCACCATCCCCGGCGCGGCCGGCGGCCCCAAGGGGTTGATCCTCGGTGCGCTCGACCGCTTCATCTTCGGCCGCTGGCTCACGCAGTCGAGCCAGCAGGTGCATCTGGTGGGCGCCTCCATCGGCGCATGGCGGCTGTCGACGGCCTGCCTGGCCGACCCTGACGCCGCCTTCGAACGCTTCGAGCACGACTACGTGCACCAGCAGTTCGAAGTGCCGCCGGGGCAGAAGCGGCTCAGCCCGAGCCAGCTCAGCGAGCGTTTCGCCGAAAGCCTCGAATCCTTCTACGGCGGGCGCATCGGCGAAGTGCTGAGCCATCCGCGCTATCGCCTGCACGTGGTGACATCGCGCGGGCGCCACATCCTTGGGCGCGAGGGCAGGGCGCGCACGCCGGTCGGCTACCTGGGCGCCTTTGCCACCAACAGCCTGCACCGCAAGAGCCTGGGTGCATGGCTGGAGCGCTGTGTGTTTTCCACGCCCGGCGCGGCCTTGCCTTTCGGCACGCGCGACTTCCGCACGCGCCAGCATGCGTTGAGCGAGGCCAACTTCAACATGGTGCTGCAGGCCTCGTGCTCCATCCCGTTCCTGCTGGCGGCGGTGCATGACATTCCGGGCGCGCCGCGCGGTGCCTACTGGGACGGCGGCATCACCGACTACCACCTGCACCTCGACTACCAGCCGGCCGATGAGGGCATCGTGCTGTACCCGCACTTCCAGCAGGCGGTGGTGCCGGGCTGGCTCGACAAGGGCCTGCGCTGGCGCCACAAGGCCAGTGGCTTCCTCGACCGCATGGTGGTGCTCGCGCCCGACCCCGAATGGGTGCGGTCGCTGCCCAACGGCAAGCTGCCCGACCGCAAGGACTTCATCCACTTCGCCAACGACGCGCAGGCACGCATCTCCGCCTGGGGCCGGGCCACGCGGGAGGCACGGCGGCTGTCGGACGAATTCGAAGGCTGGCTTCAGCGCGACGGCGTGCCCGAGACGCTGCCGCTCTGACCGAGAAGCGCCAGCGGCGCGGCGCAGTCGAGGATGTTCACTTCCACCTCATCGCCGACCTTGAGCGAGGCGCCCGCGGGCCAGTGCCCTGTGCCGATCGAACGCGTGTGCACGCCGCCGTTGCGGTAGCGCACGATGGCGTAGGGCGCTGCGGCGCCGCCCTCGACGCCGCAATCATGGTCGGCCGTTTTGGCCAGATCGCCCGCGCGGCCCACGCTGACGACCTGCGCGGTCCGCCAGCCGGCCGAGTGATCGAACGAGTGCGCATCGAAGGCGGTGCAGCCACCGAGCGTCAATGCCCACAGAGCGACCATGCGACGCATACCTTTCATGGCACTGGCCCGATGGCCGCCGTGGCCTGGATCTCGACGCGGTATTCCGAGTCGATCAGCTTCGCCCCCACCGTGGCGCGCGCTGGCGTGTGGCCGGCAGGCACCCATTCGTCCCACACAGAGTTCATCGCGGCGTAGTCGCCCACGGTGCGCAGGTAGATCGTCACGCTGACCAGGTCTTTCTTCGTTGCGCCCTGCGTGGCGAGCATGTCGTCGATGTGGTGCAGGATCTCGCGCATCTGCCCGGTGATGTCGAGCGACGGGTTCTCGGCCACCTGGCCGGAGAGGTAGAGCAGGCGCGCGGCGCCCAGGTCGACGGTCACCATCTCGCTGAAGCGGGGGCCCATCTCGTGGCGGATGATGTTCATGGCGATGCGGGGGAATGGGAAGAAGACGAGGCGGCTAGCTGCGCCGGTGGAGCAGCAGTATTCCACCAGCCGCCGCCGAGCGCCTGGAAGAGGGCGGCCGCATCGGTCAGCCGCAGCGCGCGGGCCTGCACGAGATTGAGCAGCGCCTGCTGCTGAGCCTGCTGCGCAATGCGCAGCGACAACGCGCTGGCGTCACCAAGCCGCACCTGCGCCCGCGTGCGCGCCAGGCTCTGCGAGGCCGTGCGCTCGGCCTTCAGGGCCGCCTGCAGCGTGCGGGTGTCGGCGTCGATGGCTTCGAGCGTGTTGGCGACGTCCTGGAAGGCGGCGAGCACCGTCGCTCGGTACTGCGCGGCTGCCTGGTCGAACGAGGCCCGCGCGGCGGCTTCGCGGTGCCTGAGAGCGCCGCCGTCGAAGATGGGCTGGGTCACGCTGGCCGCGACGGTCCAGAACAGCGATGACGACTTGAACAGCTCCGACAGCGTGTAGGCCGACGAACCGTACGAGTTCACCCCCAGCGTCACGTTCGGCAGCCGCGCGGCGACCGCTACGCCGATGGCGGCGCTGGCCGCCTGCAACTGCGCCTCGGCCGCACGCACGTCAGGCCGGTGCTCGACCAGGCTGGATGGCAGGGTCAGCGGCAGCTCCGCAGGCAGTTGCAGGGCATCGAGATCGAAATGCGCCGCCACGCCTTCGCTCGGGTAATGGCCTGCCAGCGTGGCCAGCAGGTTGCGCTGCTGCGCGAGCTGCTTGTCGAGCGGCGGCAGCGTGGCCTCGGTTGCGGCCAGCGAGGCTTCTTGCGCATCGACGTCGGCCGGCGCCACTTGGCCCAGTGACTGCTGCTTGCGATAGGCCTGAAGCACTTCTCTCTGCCCCTCGATGATGGCCAGCGTGGCTTGCTGCTGCGCGCGCAGCGAGGCTTCGGTGATCGCGGCTGCCACAACGTTGCTGCTCAGCGTGAGCTTCGCGGCCAGGCTCTGGAAGCGTTGCAGCTCGGTCTGCGCCTGCGCGCCCTCGACCTGCCGGCGCGTGGCGCCGAACACGTCCGGCGTGTACGACACCGTTACCTGCGCGGTGTGCAGCGTGTACAGGTTCGCGTTGGAAGAAACCGGGCTCGCGACCGCGCTGGCCACGCGCTGCCGAGTGGGCGAGTAGCCCAGTGCCACGCTGGGCCAGAACGCGGCGCGATCGGCGGCTTCGTTCTCCTGCGCCGCGCGCAGGGCGGCATCTGCGGCCTCGATGGTCGGGTTGCCCGCCAGGCTCTGCGTTACCAGCGCGTTCAGCGGCTCGGAGCGAAAGGCCTGCCACCACTGCGCCGGCACGTCGAGCTCGGGCGACAGGTGCGCCAGTGGCACGCCTTCGGCCTCCTTGCTGGTGGGTGGCGAGGCTGTGTACTGCGTGGGCAGGTTCAGCGGCGGTCGCACATAGTCTGGCCCGACCGCGCAGCCACCCAGCAGCAGCGCGATGCCGGCCGCCACGGGCGCCGCAAGGCTTGTTGTCTTCTTCATGTGTTGTGTCTCCAGCCTTCCTAACGGTCGCGGCGCGAGCGCGTGCCCCAGCCCTTGCGCTCGAAAACGCGCTCCATCGCGAAATACAGCGTCGGCAGGATGAACAGCGTGAGCAGCGTCGACACCACCAGCCCGCCGACCACCACCGTTGCCAGCCCGCGCTGCACGTCGGTGCCCACGCCGGTGGCCAGCGCTGCCGGCAGCATGCCGACCGATGCCACCGTGGCCGTCATCAGCACCGGGCGCAGCCGCTCGGCCGCGCCTTCGAGCACCGAGGCTTGCAGGGCAAGCCCTTCGCCGCGCACGCGCCGGAAGTTCGCGACCATGATGATCCCGTTCTGTATGGACACGCCGAACAGCGCGATGAAGCCCACGGCAGTGGCCACGTTGAGCGTTTCGCCCGCCACGTGCACCGCGATCAACCCGCCCAGCGTGGCCATGGGCACCACACCGAGAATCAGCGCCACCTGCCGGATCTTTCCGAACTGGAAGAACAGCAGCACCGCCATGATGCAGACCACGATGGCCAGCGACACGCCCAGGCGGGCCTGCGCGCGCTGCTGGTTCTCGAACTGGCCAGCCCACTGCAGCCTGAATTTGGCCGGGTCGAACTTCACTTCCTTCGCGATGCGGGCCCGTGCCTCATCGAGATACGAAGCCAGGTCGCGGTCGCGGTTGTCCACGCGCACGGTGATCTGCCGCTCGTTCATCTCGTGCGAGATGGTGCTTTCGCCGGTCTGCAGCCGGATGTCGGCCACCTGCGACAGCGGCACCTTCGCGCCGCTGGAGCTGTTGAGCAGCAGCGCACCGATGGCCTCGGTGTTGCCCTTGGCGCTCTTGGGCATCTTCACTGCCACGTTGTAGGTGCGGTTCTCCGCATACACCGTGATCACGGGCGCGCCGCCGATGCCGGTCTGGATCAGGCTGGCCACGTCGTTCGCGTTGACGCCGAAGCGCGCCGCCGCCTCGCGGTTCAGCTCGATCACCACCTGCGGAATCGGTGGTTCCTGGAACAGCGAGGCCGAGGCCGTGCCGCGCACCGTCTCCAGCAGATCGACGATCTGGTTGCCGATGCGCCGGCTTTCCTTCAGGTCGTCGCCGTAGATGCGCAGCACCAGCGGGCTGTGCGCGCCGCCCACCGAATCGTTCACGCCGTCGATGATCGGTTGGCTGATACCCACGTCGAAGCCCGGCATGCGCGCGAAGCGCTCGGTCAGCGTGCGCACGAAGGCGGCCTTGTTCACCCCGGCCGGCCACTCGCTGTAGGGCTTGAGGCCCACGGGCACCTCCATGTGCGAAGGCGTCCACGGATCGGTGCCGTCGTCGTTGCGGCCCAGCTGCGTCACCACGTACGACACCTCCGGGTATTCGAGCAGCACATGCCGCAGTTCGGTGGCCATCTCGCTGGCCTTGTCGAGCGACAGGCCCGATGGCAGTTGCACCTGCAGCCACAGCGCGCCTTCGTCGATGTCTGGCAAGAACTCGCGTCCGGCCGTGGCGCCCAGCACCATCACCGCGGCCAGCGCCAGCGCGCTCAGGCCGTAGGCGATGGCGGGCACGTCCAGCAGCTTCGCCAGCACGCGGCGGTATGCGCGCGTGAGCCACTCCAGCGGCTTGTTGACGAAGGGCTTGCTCGGCTTGCGCAGCGCCACGTAGGCCAGGCTGGGAATGAGCGTCAGCGCGCAGAGCAGGGCACCCACCAGCGCGTAGCCGACCGTGAAGGCCATCGGCTTGAACAGCTTGCCCTCGGCCCGCTCGAAGGCGAACAGCGGAAAGTACGCGGTGATGATGATCAGCGTGGCGAAGAAGATCGGCCCCGACACGTGACTTACGGTTTCGAGGATGTTTCCCTCGGTGAGCGTGGCTTCGGGTTCTTCCTCGCGCCGCCGCAATATCGCTTCCATCACCACGATGGCCCCGTCCACGATGATGCCGAAGTCGATCGCGCCCAGCGAGAACAGGTTGGCCGGCATGCGGGTGAAGTGCATCACGATGAACACCGTGACCAGCGACATCGGAATGGCCACCGCCGCCACCACCGCGCTGCGCGGGCTGCCCAGGAAAAGAATGAGCACGAAGCACACCAGCGCCATGCCTTCGAGCACTGTGTGCGTCACCTTGTCGACGGTGAGCTTCACCAGGTCGTCGCGGTCGATGTAGGGCACGATCTTCACGCCCATGGGCGCGAGTTCGGCCTGCAGTTCGTCGATCTTGGCGTGCACGCCTTCGAGCACGCGAGATGGGTTCTCGTACTTGAGCATCAGCACGATGCCCTCGATGGTGTCCGGGTTGGTGTCCTTGCCCAGGATGCCGCCGCGCTCCTGGTGGCCGAACTGCAGCCGCCCCAGGTCGCGTACCAGCACCGGCGAGCCGCCGCTCTGCGCAACCACCACCGTGCCCAGGTCGTCCAGCGTGTGGATCTGGCCGATGCCGCGCACCACGTAGCTCTGGTCGCCCCGCGCGATGCGTCCACCGCCCGCGTTGGCGCTGTTGTTGTTGATGGCTGTGACCACGTCGTTCAGCACCAGCCCGTACTTCTGCAGGCGCGCCGGATCGAGCTCGAGCTGGAATTCGCGCGTGAAGCCGCCGAAGTTGTTGATGTCCACCACGCCCGCCACCTGCTTGAGCGCGGGAATCACCTTCCAGCGCTGCAGCTCCGACAGCTCCATCAGGTTCTTCGTGTCCGATTCGAGCGTGTAGCGGTAGATCTCGCCGGCCGGCCCCGCAACGGGGCCCAGGCCCGGCTGCGCGCCCGAAGGCAGGCTGACCTGCCCGATGCGCTCGGTCACGCGCTGGCGAGCGAAGTAGTCGTCGGTGCCATCCTTGAAGCTCAGGTTGATGAGCGACAGCCCGAAGGTGCTGCTCGAGCGGATCGAGGCCAGCCCCGGCGTGTTGCTCAACGCGCGTTCCAGCGGCGTGGTGATCTGCTGCTCGATTTCCTCGGCGGCCAGGCCGTTGACCTGCGTCGTTACCTGCACGGTCACGTCGCCGAGATCGGGGTAGGCCTCCACCGTCATCTGGGTCCACGACCAGGCGCCGAACAGAACCAGCGCCACCGACATCGCCCAGGCCAGATGCCTGCGGCGAAAGAACTGGGTGATGATGAGATTAATCATTCAGCAGCACACCACCACGCACCACCACGCGCTCGCCCACGGCCAGGCCACTGCGGATGCGGACCTTGTCGCCGTCCTCGCGGCCCAGTTCGACCATGCGCCGCACGAAGGTCCAGGGCTCGGCCTCGACGAACACGCTCACGCTGTCGTTGTTCATCAGCAGGGCAGAGGCCGGCACCTGCGGCTGTGCGCCCTGCGGCACGCCCAGCACGGCCGTCGCGTACATGTTGGGCTTGAAGATGCCCTCGGGGTTGGCGAACACGATGCGCGCGCGGGCGCGGCGCGTGTCCGCGTCGAGCACCGCGCTCACGAAACCGACCTTGCCGCTGAAGCTGCGGCCCGGGTAAGCGGCCAGAGTGACGACCGCGTTCTGCCCCGGGGTGACCGCACCCACGACGTTCTCGGGCACGTTGACCGTGACCCAGACCGAGTCGAGGTTCGACACCGTCATCAGCGCCGCATTGGCGTCGTTCAGGTTGGCGCCCGCGGCCGCGTTCAGCGCCGTGACCGTGCCGGCCATGGGCGCGACGATCTTCAGCACCTGGCCGGCTTGCCCGCCGCTGCCTTCAGCGCCCAGGCTGCGCAGGCGCGTTTCGCTGCGGTGCAGCTCCGCTGTCTGCTGCGCGACGCTGCTCTGGGCCGCCTCCACGTCTTTCGCGGCGTTGGAACCGGCCTCGTTCACGCCGCGCGCCCGCACCAGCGCGCGCTGCGCCAGGTCGAGCGCGTCGCGTGCCTTCTGCGCGTCGGCCACCGCCTGCGCGAGATCGGGCGAGGCCATCGTGGCGAGCACCTGGCCGCGCTTGACCGTGTCGCCCAGGCGCACCTTCAGTTCGAGCAGCTTGCCGGTCAGCGGGGGAAGAATGTTGACGGTGCCGGCCGGGTTGGCCTCCACCGTGGCGGGCAGGCTCACTTCGTGCGGCAGGGCGTCCTGGCCGACCGTGGCAACCAGCAGGCGCTCGCGCAGCGGCGAGCCGGCGGGCACGCTCAGGCGGTTGCCCTGGCGCACGAGCATCGGCGCGGGTGCGGCTGCCACGGCGGTGGCGGCATGGGCGGTGTTGTCGAAGGAGTCGACGCACAGCGCCGCGCAGGTCAGTACGCCGAACACGATGCGTGCCGGCGTCATCTGGTACAGGGATTTCTTTTTCATCTTCATCGTCGCAATGCGTCCGTTGCGAGGACGGGCGCGCTGCGCACGGGGTGCCTTCCCCATGCCCTCGATCCGCTCCCGTCTCCTCTCGGCGAGGGTACGAAAGGGCGACTTAAGAAGTTCTCAAGAAATCCTGAAGATGTCTTAAGGATTGGCCCTTGCGCACCCCTGCGGCCTGCAGTCAGGAAGCCCGGGCATGATTCGCGCCATGAGAATTCTGTTGATCGAAGACGACCGCAAGGCCGCCCGGCTGTTGGCCCGCGGCCTGCAGGAAGAGGGCTTTGTCGTCGACGTCGTGCACACGGCGGAGGAGGGCGATGAAGAAGCCTTCGTCGTCGCCTACGACCTGATCGTGCTCGACTGGATGCTGCCCGGAAAGGACGGCCTCACGCTGTGCCGCGATCTGCGCCAGCGCGGCTGCAAGACGCCCGTGCTCATGCTCACCGCCCGCGATGCGCTGAGCGACCGCGTGGCCGGCCTCAACACCGGCGCCGACGACTACCTGACCAAGCCCTTTGCCTTCGACGAACTGCTGGCCCGCGTGCGCGCGCTCCTGCGCCGCTCCGAGATCATGCGGCCCGTGGTGCTCGCGGTGGCCGACCTGAGCCTCGACCCGCAGAGCCAGCGCGTGTTGCGCGGCGGCATGGTGCTGGACCTGACGCACAAGGAATTCGCGATCCTGCAGATACTGCTGCGCCATGCCGGCGAGGTGGTGAGCCGGTCGCGCCTGGCCGAGCAGGTGTGGAAGGACGACCTGATCGCCATCGACAACCTCATCGACGTGCACATCAGCAACCTGCGCCGCAAGGTCGACGCGCCGCCGGCCGCGCCGTTGATACAGACCGTGCGCGGGCGCGGCTTCAGGCTGGCACTGGCCGACGATGGTGTGGTTGGACATGCTTAGTTTCCGCAAGCGGCTGGCGCTGGCACACGTCAGCGTGATCGTGGTGGTGATGGCGATCGCCGCCTTCGGCTCGTATCTCGTGTTCGCGCGCAACGTGCGCCGCGAGCTCGATGCCGCGCTGCTCGCGCTGGCCGAGACCGAAATGGGCATGCTGCTGTCCGCCGGCGAGGGCGACACCGTGATCGTGCACGAGGCCCCGCCCGGCCCCGGCGCGCCTTCGTTCGTGCGGCTCGACCGGCTGGTGCAGATCGTCGACGCCGAGGGCCGCGTGCTGGCGCGCAGCAGCAACCTCGGCGAGGCGCAACTGCCCATTCCGCCCGCACTGCGCGAGCGGCTCGCGGCGGGCGAGACCGTGTTCGAAACACTCGACGGATTCGGCGAGGAACCGACGCGCATGGTCTCGGTGCCCGTGCCGGGGCGCGGCTCTTCCTTGTTGGCAGTGCAGGTGGCCGGCTCGCTGGACGACGTGAACCGCACGGTGGCGATGGCCAGCGTGCTGTTCCTGGTCCTCGGCGGCGCGCTGCTGCTGGCGCTGGGGGCGGCGGGCGCGCTGATCACCCGGCGCGCCTTCGGTGCCATCGACGACGTGGTGCAGCAGGCGCATCGCATCGGTGACGCGAACCTGGGCGAGCGCCTGCCGCACCCCGGAACGAACGACGAGATCGGCCGGCTGGTCGACACGCTCAACGCCATGCTGGCGCGCATCGAGCAAGGCATGGAGGCGCAGCGGCGATTCACGGCGGATGCGTCGCACGAGCTGCGCTCGCCGCTGTCGCGGTTGCGCACCGAGCTTGAACTCGCTTTGCGCAGGCCGCGCGAACCGGTGGCCTATGTGGAGACGCTGCATTCCTCGCTCGAAGAAGTCGAATCGCTCACGCTGCTGGTCGAAGAACTGCTGGTGCTGGCCCGGCTCGACGCAGGGCAGGAACGCGACGCGGCCGAGACGGTGTCGCTGAACGTGCTGGCGGAAGAGGCCGTGCGCCGGCTGGAGCCGATGGCGCGCGAGCGACGGCTGGAGATTTCATTGGAGCCTGCGCCGCCCGTGGCTGCGCGGGTGGCGCGCGGCGCGGCGAGCCTCGCGCTGGCCAATCTGCTCGACAACGCGCTCAAGTTTTCGCCGGCGGGCACCACGGTGCGCGTGAGCCTGCGTGCGGACGTGGAGGCGAATGAAGCGGTCATCAGCGTGGCGGACAGCGGGCCCGGCATTCGCGGGGACGAACTGCCGCATCTGTTCGAGCGCTTCTATCGCGGTGCCACGGCGCGGTCGGACGAGAAGACGCCTGGGCTTGGATTGGGGCTGGCGCTGTCGCAGGCCGTGGTGCATGCGCATGGCGGGCGGATCGAGGCGGCGAACGAAGCGGGCGGCGGGGCGCGCTTCGATATGCGGTTGCCGTTGGCGCGGTGAGGCTGACCCGCCGGGCAAACCCTGACCGTGCCGGCGTGCGGCGCTTCGAGAATGGCCCGGTCCATTCATTCCAAAGCAACGCCGCCACCATGCCCCACGCCACGCTGTCTCGCCGCCAGTTCACGCTCGCTACCGCCGCCGCAAGCCTAGCCTTGCCATCGTTCGCACAGAGCGCATGGCCGACCAAGCCGATCCGCATCGTCGTGCCCTACACGCCCGGTGGGTTCACCGACCAGATGGCGCGGCTGGTGCAGATCGGGCTGCAGACGAAGCTCGGTCAGCCGGTGCTGATCGACAACAAGCCCGGCGCCAACAGCCTGATAGGCGTCGATGCCATCGCCAAGGCGGCGCCCGACGGCACCACCTTCGGCGTCGTCATCGCCGCCTACGCGGCCAACACCACGCTGTACCCCAAGCTGCCCTACGACCCGCGAAAGGATTTGGCGGGCGTGTCGCTGATGGGTGTGTCGCCGCTGCTGGCCGCGGTGAATGTCGATGCGCCTTTCAAGACCGCGCGCGAGCTCATCGACTATGCGCGCGCCAACCCGGGCAGGGTGAGCTTCGGCTCATCGGGCAACGGCTCGGCCGCGCACCTCACCACCGAGCTGTGGAAGTCGCTGACGCAGACTTTCATGATCCACATCCCGTACCGAGGCGCGGTGCCGGCGCTGACCGACCTGATGGGCGGGCAGATCCAGCTTTTCTTCGACGCGCCCACGGGGCTCATCAACCAGGCCAAGGCAGGCAAGGTGCGTCTGATTGGTGTGGCGGGCGACAAGCGACTGGCGGCGGCGCCCGAGGTGCCGACCTTCATCGAGCAGGGCTTCGCGGGCTTCACCGGCAGCACCTGGGCCGGCATGCTTGCACCGGCCGCTACGCCGCGCGATGTAGTCAAGCGTATGTCGGAGGAGGTGGCGCGCATCATCAGGAGCGACGAGACGCGCGCGAAGCTCGACGCGATGGGCACCATTCCGGCGGGCAGCACGCCCGAGGAATTCGACGCCTTCATCACCGCGGAAACCGCCAAGTGGGGCAAGGTCATCCGTACTGCGGGGGTGAAGGCGGAGTAACGAACGGCCTCAGGCCGCGAGCATCAGCACCTTGCACTGGCTCGGCACGATGCGCATGCCCAGCGCGTTGCTGCGGTTCTGTACCGAGAGGCTCGTCATGCGCGTGGCCGGACTGCCCTTCAGCAGCACGGTGAACGAGCCGGTGATGTGGCGCGAAGGCCCCATCACCGAAGGCGAGATCACACCCAGTGTCACGCCGGGGTTGTCGCCGTTGGTGAGCGGCGTGACGGTCGCCAGGTTGTGCGCCGGCGCGAACATGAAGAGGATGTTCCACGCATTGGGAATCGCGGTCGGGCCGAGCGCGAAGTTGGGGTAGGGGATGGGAATGGCCGGCGGCGTCTTGCACACGTCGGGAAAGGCCAGGTCCATGCCCATCATCTGGCAGTTGGCAAACATGCTGTCGGCTCCTTGTGTTTCCGGGCTCAGCCCATGTGGATCTGCTTGGCGTCGACCTTCACGACCGCCTGCGCCGTGACCACCGTCTGCGTTGCGTGAATGCGGGCGAGGTCGGTGGCTTCGTAGTCGAGCTGGCCGCAACGCACCTGCTCCGTCTGCTCGGTCATGCGGAAGGCCGTGCGGCTGATGTGCACCAGGCGGTCCATCACGGTCTCGCACAGCCGGCCGACGACATGAATACTTGCGGCCATGGCCTTGACGGCGTTGCCGACGTAGTTCAGCCGGTCTACCTTGCAGTCGGCTTCGGTCGCGGTCAGGGCGAAACGCTCGCTGCTGACTTCCACCGCCTTGGCGGATTGCAGCCGGATGGCTTCGCTGCTCTCGATGTGCACGCCGCCCGTGGGCGTGGCCAGCGTGAGGCGGCCCTTCGTCTCGATGTGCGCGGTGGTGTCGTCGGCCTGGTCGATCACGGCGATCAGGTACACGTGGTAGCGGTCGGGCCCGGCAATCAGCACCGTGTCGCCGAGTTCGGGGCGCAGGAGGCAGCTGGCGGCGCGGCGGCATTGCCAGGCACCGTCGTCGCATTCCACGCGGTACAGCGATCCTTCAGGCAGGTGCTCGACCACCTTGCCCAGGCGCTGCACGGGCGCGTCGTCCGTGCCGGCCTGGGGACTGCGCAATGCTGCGATGTTCATGGGGTTTCGCCTTTCGTGAATGGGATGGAAGATGCATTCCGCTGCGCGGACCAGCGTTCCGCCTCGAACAGGTCGGGGTCGTTGGGCAGCACGCCGGCATGGCCGCGCAGGGCAGAGGGAACGTCGCGTGCGCCATGCAACTGGGTGCGGAAGAGCCGGGCATCGAAGTTCGCGCCTTCCAGTGCAGCTCCGGAAAAATCCGCGTAGGTGAGGTCCGCGCCGGCAAAGCTGGTGGCGGTGCAATCGGCACGATGGAAGATGCACTGCTGCATGCTGGCCTCTCCGAAATCGGCGGCCGCGAGCTTCGCGTCGATCCACAGGCTCTGGTCGAAATGCGCGCCGCGTGCATCGACCCGGCTCAGGTCGGCTTCGGGAAACAGTGCCTGCGGTGCATGAACGTTGCGCAGCACCGCATCGCGCAGCACGGCACCCTTGAAGTTGCACTGCGCCATGTGGGCGCCCTCGAAGTTGCAGCCTTCGAGATCAGCGTCGGTGAACTGGCACAGCTGGAAGTGGTGGTTCGAAAAGTCGTGCCCGGCAAGGCGCGACCCGACGAAGACGACGCGCTCGAAGCGTGCCCCCGCCAGCGCGGTCTCGCGCAGGTCGACCTGATAGAACACGGCCCGGTCGAGCTGTGCCTGCGACAGGTCGGCACCATCCAGCGGCGACTTGAAGAACAAGGTCCTGTCCAGCAGGCCCGCCGCAAAGCGGCTGCGTGAAAGGGCGCTTTCCATGAACTTGGTGTCTGCCACGCTGGCCTGCGAAAAGTCGCAGCCCGGCAACTGGCAACGATGGAACACCGCATCGTCCAGCACGGCGCCCGTCAGGTTCGCCGACGGAAGCGTGCATTGCGAGAAGGCGGCTTTCTTGAGCTGTGCGTCGGTCAGCTGCACGCCGTTGAGCGTGCAGCGGTCGAACTGGGCTTCTTCGAAGTGCGTGCCGATGCAGCTCACGCCGTCGAAGTCGACTTCCAGGAACACGCCGCCGGAGAGGTCCATTCCATCGAGGCGCCAGCCTCTGCAGCTTCGCTCCCTGATCGGTTCGCCGCGCTGCACCATGGATTGCATTCGGTGCGGCGTCATGCGGCCGCGGCTTCCTGGCGCGCAGGGTAGACCTTGGCCAGGTGCGTGTAGGCGCCGTCGAGCAGCGTGGTGTCGTCCATGAGGCTCTGGGACACGTCGGCGCGAAAGAGGTTGGCGCCGCGCAGGTCGCTGCCGCGCAGGTCGGCCTTCTGGAAGCTCGCGTCGATCAGGTCGGCGTTCAGCAGGCTGGCATGCCGCAGGTCGGTGCGCACGAAGCGTGAGTCGCGTGCATTGGCGCGAGAGAGATCGGCTCGGGACAAGTCGCATGCGGAGAAGTCGCTGTTCTCGAGCCGCGCGTCGCTGAAATCGGCTTGCGACAGGGCGACCTCGCGCAGGCTGCATTCGCGCAGGTGCGCGCCCTGGAACTTTGCCTCGCGAAAACTGCTGGTGCCGACGACGCAGGTGGTGCGCAGGCTCGCACGCGTGAAATCCATCTGCCCATCGGCCTGCACGTCGACGAACACGCTGCTCTCGAGCCGGGCGGCCACGAAGCCGATTGCGCCGGGCTTGCAGCTCACGAGATGCAGCTTGAACAACACGGCCTCTTCGAAGTCGAGCTGCTCCAGCCGTACCTTCTCGAGAAACATGATCACCTTGAGGCTGGCACCGTGAAAGCGGCAGCGCACGAATGCGGCCTCGATGACCGTGTTGTCTTCCCATTGCGAAGCGCTGAAGTCGCAGTCTTCGCAGAGGATGTTTTCCAGCACCGTGTTGCGCAGATGGGCGCCTGCGAACAAGGTCTGCCTGCATTGAGCGAAACCCAGGTTGGCGTTCTCCAGCCGCGTGCCGCGCAGCGAAGCACCGTCGAGGCAGGCACGGGCGAGCACGGCGCGGGAGAAGTCGGCGTTGTCGAGTTGCGCGCCGCGCAGGTTGGCGCTTTCCAGCTGTGCCCCGCAGAAGCGGGCGCCACGCAGGTCCATGCCCGAGAGGTCGGCGCCGGTCAGGTCCATGTCCGAAAAATCGCGGCTGCCGGCGAGCAGCGCCGTTACCTGCTCGCGCACCTCGGCGGCGCGTGCCGGTGTCATCGGGTCGGCGGCGTCCTGGTGGTGGGCGCTGCTCAGGTACATCTTGCGTTGCGCCGCGGCAATCAATTCGCCGCGGCCCAGGAGCTCGGCGACGGGGGCCATGTCCGCTGCACGCGAGCCCGGCATTTCCGACATGGCCGCGGCCATGCTCTGGAGATGCGGCGCCATCGCCGCGGCGGGAGGCCCCTTGAGCCCGGAGCGCTCGCGGCCTTCGGTCAGCGCCAGCAATGGACTCAGGTCCGGCTCCGTCGGGCCGGCTTCGGCGGCGCGCGTGCGAAGTGTCTCGCTCAGCTCCTGCTGCTGCGTATGCAGCTTCTGCTTGGCTTCTTCCTGCATGCGCTTGGTGCGCGCGACGAACTCGGGCAGGGCGTCCAGCGTGGGCAGGTCGTCGGCCGGGTCCTGGGGCGGAAAGTAGCGCGCGGGGTCCTGGCCGTCGCCGATCATCTGCTGGCGCATCTGCTCGCGCATCCACTCGCCGTGCTTGTGCGCATTGCGGGCCAATGGGCCGAGTGGCCGGTCTTTCAGCGATACGGTGTCGAGCCAGGGGGCAATGGCCGCGGCGGGAACCAGTTCCCGATCGCGAAAGCTGTAGAGCGCGCCGCTTTCCGGATCCAGTCGCCGATGCAGGATGCCTTGGTAATAGCTGGCCGGAAGGGCTTCGGCGCCGGCCTCTTCAAGCGCTGGCATCAGGTGAATGACGTCGGCTGCGTCGTCTTCGCGGATGTCCGCCACACCGTGGTAGATCAGCACGATGCGCTCGCGGTGCGGGAAGAACCAGGCGGTCGTCATCCGCATCGGCACGTCGGTGAAGGTGGTTTCACCGGCCTCGGAAGCCAGCGTCAGGAAGCAGCGTGCGCGCCAGTCCGGCAGGCGGCCTGCCTGATAGGGCTTGTGCGGGTGCATGTTCCAGATTTCGTAGGGCGCGGCATCGGGAATGCGATCGGCATCGCGCCACCACTGGTCTTCGGGCGCCGCGTTGAAGAGGTGCCAGTCCATGTCGCCGGAGAAGGCCGGAAAGTCTTCCTTGGCCCATTGGGCGTCGTATTCCTTGCCGATGCGGGCAAAGCGCCGGGGCCACATCACGTCGATGGCGCCGAAGCCAGCGGGGGAGGGCTGCTGATCGGCGCGCTGGATAGGTGCATCTGCAGACTCGACGTTCGGCAGCCGGCGCGTGCGCACGCCGTTGATCATCTCTTCCGCGGCGCCGATGCCGAGTGGGTTGTCCGCAAACGAGGCGCCGCCGTAGGCGTGCTGCCAGTCGAGCGGCATGCGCTCGAAGTCTTGCGGCGGCGTGGCGCGCTTGTCGAGCCAGTAGCGGTCGCCCGAGACGCGCAGGGTTTTTTCGAGCGTGCCGACGCGCATCTTTACCAGGCACTGGTTGCGGATCTGCTGGTGCGCGGTGTAGGCGTGGCCGGTGGCCAAAAACTCTGCGCTGCGCTTGGGCATGCCGAGATCGAGCACACCCTGCTCGCCGATTTCCTCGGCCACCAGGGGCCAGAGCTCGGCGTCCGGGTAGAGCATGGGCACGCCATCCATACCTGTCATGGCGACCACTGTCAGCCCCAGGCGCTGGCGTCGCTGCCATGGAAACGGGCGGCTCAATACGCTGAGCCGGAGAGGCTTGATGACTTTCATGAAACAGGGAATGCGCTCGGGATCAGCGGGGAATGGTCGTGGTCGACTGGCGGCGGTCGATGGCCACGGCCGTCGAATCGGCCGGGTCGATCAGCACATGAATCGTCTGGCCGGGCATGAAATTGACCACCAGCTCGCGCGCGATGCGGGTCTTGAACATCTGCTCGAGCGGTGGACGGCCAGCCAGCTCGGCGGTGCGCACGCGCAGTTCGACGTCGTTGTCGTAGGTGCCCTGTGCTAGCTCCCGCAGTGCAAGCACCTGGGCGCTGGCGGGCTGGCCTTGCTTCACCAGGCGCTCATAGCGCTGCGCTTCCTCGCGGTACGGCCTGTTGTTGCGCACGGTGTGCACGACCACGAACACCAGGAAGACAACGATCAGAACACCAGAGATTACGGGCAACCAGAATTGCATGTGCGCTAGCTGAAGATGCTCATGACCTTGGCCTGGATCGCCAGCCCGCCGCTGCGGATCTTGGCGCCTGCGGCCTTCACGTTGGCGCCCGAGGCTTCGAGGCTGAGCCCGTTGTCCTTGTTCTTGAAGGCCGAGATGTCGATCTTCACGGTTGCCAGCTGCAGGTTGAGGGCGGCGTAGATCTGCGCTCTTGCGCCCCAGACGTCGAAGGAGGTTGCCACCGCGCCGAAGCGGAAGACGCAGCCGCTTGCGCGCGCGATCCGCCAGTTGTTCTCCTGGGAGGAGCTGATGGTGTGTTGGGGCACGTTGAAGGTGACCTTCGGCGCGTTCACGATGATCTCGACGCTGACGTTCTCGGTCACCGTGCCGGTGATGTTGCGGGTCTCGCCTGCTGTGATGTTCTCCGTGCGTGGCCCCTTGGTGGTGAGCATCTCCGCGCCGTCCACCGTGGCCGTGAGGCCGCCGGTGATGGTCCATGTTGCGCCGCCGGTGGTGGTGCGGGTTTCGCCGCCCGCAATGGTTTCGCTCTGGCCGCCGGTGATGCTGCGGGTTTCTCCGCCGGAGATCGTCTCGGTGCGGCCACCCGTCACAGTGCGCGTTTCGCCGCTGTGAATGGTCTCGGTTTCGCCGCCGTTGACCGTGCGGGTCTGCCCGCCGTTGATGGTCTCGACGCCGCCACGGTTCACGAGCCGTTCTTCGCCGCCGTTGTAGGTGGCGGTTTCCTTGTCGGTGATGGTGGTGGTGCGTGTGCCGATGACGTCGAGCTTTTCGTTGACGTGAATGACGGAGGTGCGGTTGCCGCCCACGTCGCGCGTTTCGTCGGCTTCCACTTCCACATCGAGATTGCGCTCGGCATGCAGCAGGATCTGCTCGGCGCCCGTGCGGTCTTCGAAGCGCAGCATGTTGGCCTGGTTGGCCGCGCCGCCGGTGCTGGAGCGCGTGAGGATGCCGCTGGCGGTGGCGTTGGCGGGCAACTCCCATGGCGGCATCTGGTCGCTGTTGTAGACGCGGCCGGTGATGATGGGGCGGTCGGGCTCGCCACCGATGAAATCGACGATCACTTCCTGGCCCACGCGCGGCATGTGCATGGTGCCGTAGTTGGCGCCGGCCCAGTTGCTCGACACCCGCACCCAGCAGGAGCTGTTTTCGTCGGACTGGCCATAGCGGTCCCATCGGAACTGCAGCTTCACGCGGCCGAAGCGGTCGGTCCAGATTTCTTCGGGGCCGACCACGGTGGCGGTCTGCGGGCCGTTGGTGCGCGGGCGCGGCGTGTTGCGCGCGGGGCGATAGGCCACGGTCGAGGGCAGCACGGTGAAGTCGAATTCGCACACCGATTCGGTGGTGCCGCCCGTGGAGTATTCGGGCTCCTGCAGGTCGTAGCGGGTTTCGGTGACGAGGTATTCGCGGTTGTCCGATTCGCGCGGGCAGTGCGTCATCTCGAACAGGTAGCCCGGCGCCATGCCGACCACGTTGGTGTGACCCGATGCCAGCTCGTGCGCGCACTGCAGCTCCTGCAGGCGGATCTTTGCGTAGGCGTCGCCCTGCTGGTGCTCGCTGTAGCCGCCGAGCCATTCATAGACCTCGTAGGTCGAATGCTCGTGGGCCTTCGGGTCTTGTTGCACGCTTTGCAGCGAGGCGCGCGACTTCTTGAAGTCGAAGTCGTCGAGCATCACGCGGCCCGAGGTGATCTGCTCGGACACGCGCCACTGGTCGATGCAGGGCTCCATCGCATTGAGCACGCGGTCGCGCGGGCGGTAGGTAATGCTGGCGTGGCCGGGCAGCGGCTTGTAGCTGCCTGCATCGTCAGCCAGCACCAGCAGGTGCGATCCGTTGCTGTGCTCGAAGTGGTAGGCGATGCCTTCGTGCTCCATGAGGCGGCTCACGAAGGCGAAGTCGCTTTCCTGATACTGCACGCAGTACTCCTGGGCGGAGTAACTGCCTGTGAGGCGCTTCTCGAACTGGAAGCCGTACTTGCCCAGCACGTCGTCGAGCACCTCGGGCACGCTCTTGTTCTGGAAGATGCGGCAGTCGGTGGTGCGCGTGAGGTACCACAGCCAGGGCTGCACGAGCGCGCGGTAGATGTAGTGGCGGCCGGTTTCGTTGGCGCGGCCCACCAGCTCGAAGCGCACCACGGTGCCGTTGAGAAAACGCGGCGCGCCTTCGTCGGCGAGTTCCAGCGTGAGCGAAGTGCCGAGCAGTTGCTTCAGGTCGAGGCTGAAGCTGGTGCTGACCATGTCCACTTCGAACTCGAAGAGTTGCGAGAGGCCTTCCTGTCCCCGCATGGAGCGGAACTTGAGCTGCTCGGCGCTCAGGACGGTGTGGACTTGGACGGTACGCGGCATTCGGAACTTCCCTGACCCTTGGGCTTCTGCGGCTGAGAAACCTTCGGTGACAGTCTAGAAATTCCTTATGTCACATAAATGACGCGAGGGGCGCAGAAGGGCGCCTTTCTCCTCTGAAACAACGCGTAGAAGAAGCCCTTACATCGAGGCTTCGAGCATGGCCTTGTAGTCGTCGCGCGTGGCCAGGCGCGGGTTGGTCTTGTGGCAGTGGTCGGCCATTGCGCCGTCGATGATCTTCTCGAACAGCGCGGGCGTTACGCCCACCTCAGCCAGGCCCTTGGGCAGGCCGAGGCGTGCGTTCATGTCGCGGATCGCGTCGCCGAGATCACCGGCCGAATCGAGGTGCATGGCCTGCGCCATGCGCTGCAGGCGCTGTTCCTTCTGCACCGATTCCGCGCCAGAATTGAAGTGGATCACGGCAGGCAGGAAGAGGGCGTTGAGCGTGCCATGGTGCAGGCGTGGATCGACGCCGCCCAGGCTGTGGCTCAGCGAATGCACGCAGCCCAGGCCCTTCTGGAAGGCCATGGCGCCCTGCATCGAGGCGCTCATGAGATTCAGGCGCGCCTCGCGGTCGCTGCCGTCTTTTGTTGCGCGCTCGATGTGGCCCCAGGCGCGCTCGAGCCCGTCGAGGCCGATGCCGTCGGCCGGCGGATTGAACGCGGCCGACATGAAGGTCTCCATGCAGTGCGCAATGGCATCCATGCCGGTGGCGGCCGTGAGCCTGGGCGGCAGGCCCAGCGTGAGCTCGGGGTCGCAGATCGCGGCCTTGGGCATCAGGAACCAGCTGTGAAAGCCGAGCTTGCGATGGTCGTCGACGATGACGATGGCACCGCGAGCCACCTCGCTGCCGGTGCCGCTGGTGGTGGGCACCGCAATCAGCGGCACCGCGCGATCGGTGATCTTTGGCGAGCCGCCTTCGATGGTCGCGTAGGTCTTGAGCGGGCCCTCATGCGTGGCCGCGATGGCGACGCCCTTGGCACAGTCGATGGCGGAGCCGCCGCCCACGGCGATCAGGCCGTCGCAACGGCCGCTGCGGTAGAGCTCGACGGCCGCACGCACTGCGCCTTCGGTGGGGTTGGAAGGCGTCTGGTCGAACACCGAGACTTCCAGGTCGGCGATGGCGTCGAGCGCCTTCTGCAGCACGCCGGCTGCACGTACGCCTGCATCGGTCACGATCAGCGGGCGGTTGATGCCGATGCGCGCGCATTCGCTGGACAACAGCTTGATCGCGCCGAACTCGAACTGGATCTGGGTGAGGTATTGGATGAGTGCCATGGGGATGAAGGCCTCCGGGAGTCCGGGGCAGTACGATTGCCGACCAGCCAAATCTAACAAGAGCGATCAGTCTTGCACACGAAAGAAACCCTTGCCGCTGTCGCGCCGGGAACACCTCCCGCCATACGACTTACCCCGAAGATGGCCAGCGTTGTCGAGCGCATGGCGCGCGCCGGCCACCCCACGCTCGACCAGCTCACGCCCGAGGAGGCCAAGGCCTCCTACGAAAAGGGCGCGGGCGTGCTCGAAGTGCCCAAGCCCGAACTGGCGCGGGTGGAAGACTTCACCATTCCCGCGCGCGACGACTTCGCGATCCCGGCACGGTTGTATGCGCCGTCCACCGATGTGCTTCCCGCGCTGATGTACTTTCATGGCGGCGGCTTCACCGTCGGCAATATCCGCACGCATGACACGCTGTGCCGCGTGCTGAGCGCCAAGAGCGGATGCGCGGTGGTGTCGGTGGACTACCGCCTCGCGCCCGTGCACAAGTTTCCGACGGCGTCGAACGATGCATGGGACGCCTTCGCCTTCCTGGCCCACGAGGGTAGACGCGTCGGTGTCGACACGCGGCGCCTGGCGGTAGGCGGCGACAGCGCCGGCGGCACGCTCGCGGCCGTCTGCGCGATCCTTTCGCGAGATGCCGGCCTGCCGCTCGCGCTGCAGATGCTGATCTACCCCGGCATGACAGCCCATCAGGACACGGCCTCGCACCAGCGCCACGTCAACGGCCCGCTGCTGACCAAGGCGATGATCGATTTCTTCTTTGCGCAATACGTGCGCACGCCGGCCGACCGCGACGACTGGCGCTTTGCACCGCTGCTGGCCGACGACGTCGACGGCGTGGCGCCGGCCTGGATCGGTCTGGCCGAATGCGACCCGGTGGTTGATGACGGCATTGCCTATGCCGACAAGCTGCGCGCTGCCGGCGTGGCGGTCGACCTGGAAATCTACCGGGGCGTGATCCACGAATTCATCAAGATGGGGCGCGCTATTCCCGAGGCGCTGCAGGCGCAGGAGGATGCGGCCCGGGCACTCAAAGAAGCACTGACACCATGAGCGACACAACAGCTACCCAACGCAAGGATTTCCGTTTCTTCCACCGCCTGCGCGTGCGCTGGGCCGAAGTCGACATGCAGAAGATCGTCTTCAACGCGCACTACCTGATGTACTTCGACACCGCCATCGCGGACTACTGGCGCGCGCTGGCGCTGCCGTACGAAGAGGCGATGCACGCGCTGGGAGGGGACCTCTACGTGCGCAAGGCCACGATCGACTTTCGGGCCTCGGCCCGCATGGACGACGTGCTCGACGTGGGCATGCGCTGCACGCGCATCGGCAATTCGTCGATGGTGTTCGAGGGTGGGCTGTTCCGGCAGGACCAGTTCCTGGTGGGCTGCGAGCTGGTCTATGTGTTCGCCGACCCGGCCACGCAGACCTCGAAGCCGGTGCCGGCGCTGCTGCGCGAGGTGCTGACCGGTTATGAGGCCGGCGAGCGCATGAGCACCGTCGAGACGGGCGACTGGGCCACGCTGGGCGAAGGCGCGGGCGCTTTGCGGCGCGCGGTGTTCATCGAGGAGCAGAACATTCCCGAAGCGATGGAGTGGGACGAGCACGATGCCGTGGTGCTGCACGCGGTGGCGCGCAACCGCATCGGGCAGGTCATTGCCACGGGCCGGTTGCTGCCGGCCGAGAACGGCGTCTCGCACATCGGACGCATGGCGGTGCATCGCAACCTGCGCAGCGGCGGGCACGGCGCTGCCGTGATGCAGGTGCTCGAAGAGGCCGCCAGGGCCCGCGGCGACAGCGTGGTGGCGCTGAACGCGCAGCGCAGCGCCGAGCGCTTCTATACGCGGCTGGGCTATGTGCCGCATGGCGATGGCTTCGAAGAGGCCGGCATCCCGCATATCGAGATGCGTCGGTCTCTTCTTTCTTCTTCTCAATAGCTTCAATAGCGGCTGGGTGGGTCCGGCACGTAGCCCGGGTCCGAACCCGGGAACGGCGACGGGCCAGCCGGACGCGGCCAGCGCAGCGGAGGCGGCACCGGAATCACGCCCGCGGCGACGAGGTTCTCGCGGCTGTCGTAGCGGATGCGCACCACCTCGTCGGGCGAGGACTGCGCGCGCTCGAAGGTGGTCTTGCCAACGTACGAGGTCTCGCGGCGGCCGTGGGCGGTGCCCAGGCTCGGGCTTGGGGCTGCCTGGCGAGCCATGCTGCCCGAGGCGGACGCCTCCGCAGCGGGTGCGCTGTCTGCCGAGCCGGCCTTCGCACGCGCATCGCCTTGGTACGACGACGATGACTCGCTGCGGCGCTCGCGTTCGCCGTATTCGTCGCGGCGCGGGTATGGCGTGATGGGAGGCGGAAGCGGCTCGGGCATGCGCTCGCGGAACATTGCGACGCCGATCACGCCCACGTCGTCGGGCCGGCCGGTGCGGCTTGCGTAGGAGTTGCCGGCCGCGGCGAATTCGAAAGCCGCGATCTGCGAGTCGCTCTTGCGCCAGCCTGTGATGTCGCTGCGCTCGCTTGCGCTGAACACATAGCCGTTCTGCCCGACGCCCGCGGTTTCGCCGGTGACGACGTTGACGCCGTCCACCGACATCACGGCCATGATGCGTTCGCCCATCGCGTTGCGCGCCCGGATGGCATAGCGCGCGCCGGGACGGCCGGCCACCCAGTATTCGCCGCGGTGGCGGTAGATCGGCAGTTCCGCGCCGGTACCGCGGTCGACCACGCTGATCTGCATCAGTGAGCCGATGCGGCTGGATGGCGTTGGCGGAGCGTAAGACCGCTCGGGGCTCTGCGCGCAGGCCGAGAACGAGGCCACGGCGCTCAGGGCCAGGGCGGTGGAGAAGAATCTGCGCTTCATGGTGTGTCTTCCTTGCCAGGAGTTGATCGGTGCAGGCTTCTACGGCGCAGCATCGGCGGCAGGGTTAAACGACGCGCAAAAAAATGGCGCTATCTGTTCGATAGCGCCGAGCGCCCCTTTTCTTCAAGGGCGTTGGGGGTAAGGGGCTCAGATGTCTTCGAGCAAGGGGTAGGGCAGCGGCTCGACGGTGAGGGCTGCGCCATCGGCCGATCCGACGCGCAAGCCACCGGCTTCGAGCGCGGCGATCTGCATGGAGATCAGCGCGGACCAGCCGCCATCGGGAGCCGGCGCAGCTTGCGCCACGGTACCCACGGGCTGCTCGGCGTCGCCGGCGGCGAACACTTCCTGCCCGGCGGACACGGGGGCATCGGCCTGCACGAGGTAGGTGCGGCGCTTGAGCGTGCCGCGGAACTGGCTGCGCGCGACCACTTCCTGGCCGGGGTAGCAGCCCTTCTTGAAGTTCACGCCGCCGACCGATTCGTAGTTGATCATCTGCGGCACGAAGGCCTCGATGACCGGCGTGGTCAGCGTCACGATGCCGCTGCGGACTTCGCTCCATTGCCACAGGCTGGCGTCGACTGCCGGGCCCACGGGGGCGGCATGGCCGGCCGGCGCGATCCAGAGCGCGCGCGGAACGCCGTCGGCGGGGTACAGCGACACGGCGCTGACCTCGTCGCCGACTGCCGTGCGCTTGCCGGGCAGCGCGGTGGCGTCAAGGCCGTTGCCAGTCAATGCCGTGCCGGCCAGGCCGTACAGCGCAAATTGTTCGGTGGCGTCGGTCAGCTTGACCTTGGCGCGCAGTACGAACATCGACAGGCGCTTGAGCGTGGCGGCCAGGATGTCGCGGCTGCACACCAGCAAGATCAGTTCGGGTTGCGGCTTGATGCCGATGAAACTTGCGATCACACGGCCCTTGGCAGTGCACAGCGCGGCCAGGCGGGCGTCGGAGGCGCCTTGCAGCGAGAAGTCTTGTGTCAGCTGGCCGTGCAGGAAGCTGGCGGCATCGGGGCCCTCTGCACGGATCACACCAAGGTGGGAGAGGGCGGTCACGCCATTGAGAACGACAGTGGTCATCGCTGAATTATCATGGCCGTGCCTGTTCCTTCGGGTCGGCAGGGGCTCCCGCCCTGCAACCTGCAAGGCCACCGGTTTTTTCACCTCCTCCTCCGGCTTTTCCCCGTCATCCCCACATCGGATCCGTGCGCAGCTTCTTCCTCACGCTTTTCCTGCTCGCCGCCCTGATTGCGCTTGCGCTCGGCGGCGCTGGCCTCTGGTGGGTGCACCAGCCGCTCAAGCTGCCCGCGCCCACCGTCGATCTGTCGGTCGAGCCCGGCACCACGCCGCGCGGCATTGCGCAGGCCGTGGCCGACACGGGCGTTGACGTGCAGCCGCAGCTGCTCTACCTGTGGTTCCGTGTTTCGGGGCAAGACCGCCAGATGCGCGCCGGCAGCTACGAGCTGGAGCGCGGCATTACGCCCAAGCTGCTGCTCAATATCCTGGTGCGCGGCGAGGAGGCCACTCGCAGCTTGGTGCTGGTCGAGGGCTGGAACATCCGCCAGGTGCGCGCCGCGCTCGCCAAGGCCGACCAGCTCAAGCCCGACAGCGTGGGCCTGACCGACGAGGCGCTGATGGCCAAGCTCGGCAAGCCGGGCATGCACCCGGAAGGGCGCTTCTTCCCGGACACGTACACCTACTCGAAGGGCTCGACCGACATCGCCCTGCTGCAGCGCGCGATGCGGGCCATGGACAAGAAGCTCGAAGCCGCCTGGGCCGCCCGCGCCTCCGATCTGCCGTTGAAATCGGCCGATGAGGCGCTTATTCTGGCCAGTATTGTCGAAAAGGAGACAGGCAAGGCCAATGACCGCGCGGAAATCGCGGCCGTCTTCACCAACCGCCTGCGCATCGGCATGCCGCTGCAGACCGACCCGACGGTGATCTACGGCATGGGCACGGCCTTTGAAGGCAACCTGCGCAAGAAAGACCTGCAGACCGATACGCCCTGGAACACCTACACCCGCGGCGGGCTGCCGCCCACGCCGATTGCCATGCCTGGCAAGGCCGCGCTGCTGGCGGCGGTGCAGCCGGCGCAGAGCAAGTCGCTGTACTTCGTGTCGCGCGGCGACGGCACCAGCCAGTTCAGCAGTTCGCTCGACGACCACAACCGCGCGGTCAACCAATATCAGCGCGGCGGCGGCAGTCCCAACAAACCGAAGGCGACCCAATGAGTGACAACGGTCTGTTTCTCACGCTGGAAGGCATCGATGGCGCCGGCAAGTCGAGCCATCTCGATGCGCTGGAAGCGCTGTTCAGGGCGCAGGGCCGTGAAGTCGTGCGTACGCGCGAGCCCGGCGGCACGCCTCTGGCCGAGACGCTGCGTGGGCTGATCCTCGAAAAGCCGATGGACCCGCTGACCGAATCGCTGCTGGTGTTCGCGGCGCGGCGCGATCACATCGTGCAGGTCATCGAGCCGGCACTGGTGCGTGGCGACGTGGTGCTGTGCGACCGGTTCACCGATGCGACCTTTGCCTATCAGGGCGCAGGACGCGGCTTCGATGAAGCCGTGCTGTCGACGCTCGAGCGGTGGGTGCAGGCGGAGGCGGGCAGGGCGACGCTGCTGCAGCCGCACATCACGCTGTGGTTCGACCTTGCGCCCGAGATTGCTGCACAACGATTGGCCGGGGCCCGCGTGCCCGACAAGTTCGAAGCTCAGCCTGTCGAGTTTTTCAGCCGCGTCGCCCAGGGCTACGCGGCCCGTGCGGCTGCCGATGCGAAGCGCTTCGTGCGCATCGACGCCAGCCAGTCCCGCGACCAGGTCTGGCAGCAGGTTGAAACGGCGTTGGTGGCGCGTGGTGTGCTGAGCGGTGGTGTCACTCGATGAGCGCTCCGGCACTGACTCCCTGGCTGCGCCGGCCGCTCGCGGAACTGCTGCGCCAGCGCGGCCATGCCTGGCTGCTGCAAGGCCCCTCCGGCATCGGCCAGTACGAACTGGCGCTGGCGCTCGCGTCCGCGTGGCTGTGCGAGCAGCCGACGGACGAGGGCACCGCCTGCGGCCACTGTGCCAGCTGCCATGCCATCGAGGTCCGCACCCACGCCGACCTGTGCGTGCTGATGCCCGAAGTCGCCATGCAGGAGCTGAACTGGCCGCTCGACGAGAAGGCGCAGGCCGACATCGACGACAAGAAGCGCAAGGCCAGCCGCGAAATCCGCGTCGAGGCGATGCGCGATGCGGTCGGCTTCGCCCAGCGCACCAGCGCGCGCGGCCGCGGCAAGGTGGTGCTGGTGTATCCGGCCGAGCGCATGAACACGATCACCGCGAATGCGCTGCTGAAGACGCTCGAGGAGCCGGTCGGCGACGTGCGCTTCGTGCTCGCCAGCGAGGCTGCGTGGCAACTGCTGCCGACCATCCGCAGCCGCTGCCTGGGCTTCACGCTGCCATGGCCCGAGACTGCCGAGGCCGAAGCCTGGCTGGCCGCGCAAGACGTGCCCGCCGCCGATGCGGCCGCCCTGCTGCGCGCTGCCGGCGGCCGGCCAAGCGACGCCTTGCGGCTTGCGCGCTCGGGTCAGTCACCCAAGGCATGGGCCTTGCTTCCCAAGGCGATGACGCGCGGCGACGTGGGTGCTCTGGCCGATCACGCGCCAGCGCAGGCCGTCGGTGCGCTGCAGAAGCTTTGCCACGACCTGATGGCTGTCGGCAACGGTGCCGAACCCCGGTTTTTCGATGCTGCCGATTTGCCTGCGGCCCCGTCCCGGCTGGCGCTGGCGCGCTGGTCGAAGTCGCTTGCAAGCGCCGCGAGAACCGCGGAACACCCGTTCAATGCGGGCCTCATGCTGGAATCGCTTGTGAGCGAAGCGCGAACCACCCTAAACTCTGCCGCTCGTCGCCCATGAATCAACCCACAGCCCCCGCCGCCAACGCCACGCCCGCCCGGCCGAGCGTCATCCAGCTCGCCATCAAGGAAAAGGGTGCCCTGTACGCGGCCTACATTCCGCTGTTCGCGGAGGGCGGCATCTTCATTCCGACCACCCGCGAATACCGGCTCGGCGACGACGTCTACGTGCTTTTGACACTGCCGGAAGACCCGCAGCGCTATCCGGTGGCCGGCAAGGTGGCCTGGATCACGCCGTCGCGTGCGGCTGGCAACCGGGCGCCTGGCGTGGGCATTCGTTTTCCGTCCGACGAAAAGTCGCGCCAACTGAAGGCGCGCATCGAGGCAGCATTGGGTGGCTCGATGGCGTCCGACCGCCCCACGCAAACTATCTAATCGGCTTCCCCCATTGCGACCCGGCAAAGCCGGTGTTCGCGGTATTTCTGGCATGGGCCCGACAATCAGCGCCATGTTTACAGACTCTCACTGCCACCTCACGTTTCCCGAATTCGCGGGTCAAATGCCGCAGATCCGCGCCGCCATGGCCGCTGCGCAGGTCGACCGGGCGCTTTGCATCTGCACCAAGCTCGAAGAGTTCGATGAAGTGCAGGCCCTTGCTGCCAGCTACGACAACTTCTGGGCCAGCGTGGGCGTGCACCCCGACAACGAGGACATCGCCGAACCTAGCGTCGAAGACTTGGTGCGGCTTTCAGCCCGGCCGCGCGTGGTTGCCATCGGCGAGACCGGCCTCGACTACTACCAGATGGAAGAACGCAAGGGCGGCCGCAGCATTGCCGACATGGAATGGCAGCGCGACCGTTTTCGTGTGCACATCCGCGCCGCGCAGCAGACCCGCAAGCCCTTGGTGATCCACACCCGCGAGGCCTCGGCCGACACGGTGGCGATCCTGAAGGAGGAGGGCGAGGACGGCGGCGGCAACGCGGCCGGCGGCGTGTTCCATTGCTTCACCGAAACCGCTGAGGTGGCGCGCGCGGCGCTCGACCTGGGTTTCTACATCTCGTTCTCCGGCATCCTGACCTTCAAGAAGGCCCAGGACTTGCGCGACGTGGCCGCTTTCGTACCGCTGGATCGCATGCTGATCGAGACGGACAGCCCTTATCTCGCGCCCGTGCCGTACCGCGGCAAGACCAACAATCCGTCGTATGTGCCATTCGTGGCGCAACAGATCGCCGAGCTGCGAAAAATGCCCGTAGAGGCCATCGCCAAGGCGACGAGCGACAACTTCGAAACATTGTTCAGGGACGTCAAATCATGAAAAACTACATTAAGAAGTCGATTTATCTCGTTGTCATTGCTACATCTTTTGCAGCGCAGGCAGGCTCGTTCGAGGATTTCTTCCGGGCCGTGCGCGGCGACAACGCCAGCAGCGTGCGCAGCCTGCTGCAGCGCGGGTTCGACCCGAACACGCGTGACGAACACGGCCAGACCGGCTTGCTGATCGCACTGCGCGAGCCGTCGCCGAAAGTCATCCAGGTGCTGATCGAGTCGCCGCAGACCAACGTGGACCTGGCCAACGCCAAGGATGAAACCCCGTTGATGCTGGCCGCGATCAAGGGCCAGCAGGACCTGGTCACGCAACTGCTGAAGCGCGATGCCGCGGTCAACAAGACGGGCTGGACGCCGCTGCATTACGCAGCCACCAGCGGCCAGTTGACCATCATGAAGGTGCTGCTCGACAACTACGCGTTCATAGACGCGCAATCGCCCAATGGCACCACGCCGCTGATGATGGCGGCGATGTACGGTTCGAGCGAAGCGGTGAAGCTGCTGCTGGCCGAGGGCGCCGATACGACGATGAAGAACCAGCTGGGCATGACAGCCGTCGACTTCGCGAACAAGGTGAACCGATCGGACACCGCGGCGATGATCACCGCGGCTGCGGCGGCACGGGCCAATGCGCCAAAGGCAATACCCAAGGACGGCAAATGGTGAGACAGGCAGGCGCCAAGTTGGCGGTCGGCTTGACGATGATGGGCCTTGCATCCGGCGCGATGGCACAGCACGCGATCTACAAGTGCGTTCAGGGTGGCAAGGTCGTTTACTCGAATGAGCCTTGTCCGGATGCAAAGAAGATCGAAATCAAGCAGACGAAGGGTGTGAATTACGAAGGCAGAGGTTCTGGGGCCGCGCCGAAGCGCTGAGTGTTTTCAAACACAATGTGCATTATGTTAAATGCCGCACGCGTCGAGTCCTTCGTGGCTAGGGTGAGATGCGTTTGCCATTGGTCATGCCCGTTCCACCGTCGGGCCAGTCCACTCTGGGGGGTGTCCGCTGTTCAACATTGCGGACACATGGTCGCCCGCTCACGCCCTCGCCGCAATGCGATCTCGACCGTACGCTTACGCAGCAAGGGCCTCTCTGCGGACCAACTGCGTTTTTGGGTTGAGGGCCAGGGAATGAAATGGCGACGTGACCCAGCCACCGGCCCGGTAAATCCTTTCCCCGGAGATCATCTAAAGAGCGCAAACGCTGGGGCGTCCTAAGATCGGACGGTTGCCAGACAGGCTGGAAGTTGCTACAGCGTTGGAACAAACCGTGGGCACAGAAGATGGCGTCATCGTGCCCGAAGGCAAAGTTCCTTGCCACCGGCATGAGCTTTGTGCAGCGTGCGCGACTGCGCCCTACTCCTGCTCGTCATCACCAGAAAGTCGAGCGCCACCCGCCGTGCTCAACCCAAGCCGTCCGTGCGCTGGTGGAGGCGATCCACAGGAACAGGAAAAGATTCAGTTCCTCCATTCGCTGTCCCCGCCCTCTTCAATGGCGTCGCCGCTCGACTTCATGGCAAGGCGCGGCTCGGTGCACGGCGTGCGCAGAAAAAGGCGGTAGCTCCCGGCGTCGCCTGCGACTTGCAGGCATGGCAAGACGGCCTGGGGCAGTTGCCCCAGTACCGAATGCGGTACTGCGACGAACAGGGACTCCTGTGGTCGCTTATCCGCAAGCCGCAGCGGGTCGGCAATGTGCAGTGCTCGCCCGCCTGAATAGAACGCAGCGGAGAACATGCGCTCCTGCACGAACGCCAGTGGCGTTTCCGGTCGCAGTTGGGCGCGGTACAACTGCACCACTGCCTTGGCCGATTTGGCTTCAGCACGGCCGCCTGCGGTGAGATTGAGCAACCATCCCGCAAACAAGACGGTAGCGACGAGCGTTCCGGCAAGCAGCAGCCGGCGCGCAACGCCGTCGTCGCGATCGTTCAACCAGAGCGCGGCCAACAACGCCAGCGGCGGCAGGCCTGGAAGCACATAGGTCCAGAGGATATTGCCGGCAGCCGTGAAGATCACGCACGGCGCGAGACCGCAGGCCAGCAGATAGAGAACGAACGACCGCCGCGCGTCCGCGCCATCTGCCGGCGAACCTGTGCTCCTGCGCCGCGTGCGCCAGGCGGCAAGCGGCACCACGATGCTCCACGGAAGAAATGCACCTGCCAGGAAGAGCCAGATGGTGCCGCGGGGAAAGGCATGCGCCGAACCGTAGCGGTCACCCTGCCAACCCGAAACGACGAATCGGTTCCAGTGCTCCCCGATGAAAAAGTAGTCGAGGAAACCGGGCGTGCGTGTTTCGGCGAGCACATACCAGGGTGCAGCAAGGGCCAGGAGCAGTACACCGTTTCGCATCCACGGCGCGGCCTGCCACACCCTTCGCGCCTGACGCGTCCACAAGGACCAGGCTCCGGCAGGCAACAGGATCAGCGCGAATCCCACAGGGCCCTTCGCCAGGAGAGCGATCCAGAGCCCGGCGATGAACAGCCACGCCTCGCGCTCGCGGTGCTCGGCCGGCCCTTGCAGCGCCAACCAGAAGCTGCGCATCGACAGCACCGTGCCCAGGCACAGCGCCATGTCGGTCGTCACGGCGCCGGAGACCGTCCAGAACAGGACCGTGGTGGCGAGCAAGGGCAGCACATAGGCGGGCCGCCGCATCCCGGCGCACCGCGCCCAGTCGTACGTGAGCACGGCAATCGCAACGGCCATCAGAAAGTGAGGCAAACGCGCGGCGAACTCGTTGGCTCCGAAGAGCTGCATGCTCCCTGCGGAGAGCCAGAAGGCCAGCGGCGGCTTGCCCCAGAACGGCGTGCCATCGGTGAACCAAGGCGTGATCCAGTCCCCGCGCTCCGCCATTTTTCGCGCGATCTCGCCATAGCGTCCCTCGGTGGTGTCCATCAGCGGATAGCCCGCCAGAGAAACCAGGCGCAGTGCAACGAGAAAAACGAGGATGCAGGTGGTCGCCGTGCCCAGCGCCTGCCGGGTGTCGGTAAGAAGGCGCGACATCAGCGAGCAGCGTTCGATTTCGACTTGGACGGCACCGTCGCCGGCTCGTAGACGTCGATCAGGTAGATCGGGCGACCTTTGGTCTCGGTGAAGATGCGCGCCACGTATTCGCCGAGCATTCCCATGCACAGCAATTGCAGCCCGCCAAGGAACAGCATGCTCACAATCAAGGTCGGGAAGCCCTGCACCGCATCGCCAAGAATCAGCGCCTTGAGGAAAAAGAAGATTGCATATGCGAAGGCGCTGCCGGCGCTCGCGAGGCCGAGAAGCGTGGCCACCTTCAGCGGCGCGGCCGAGAACGCGGTGATGCCGTCGAAGGCGAGACCGATGAGCTTGAGGAAAGGCCATTTGGTCTCGCCGGCCGCGCGAGCGGAACGCTCGTAGTCGATGGTTGCCTGCGGAAAGCCGACCCAGGCGAACAGCCCCTTCATGAAGCGCCCGCGTTCGGGCAACTGGTTGAGGGCGTCGACCGCCCGGCGGCTGAACAAGCGGAAGTCACCCACGTCTCGCGCGATCGGCACATCGCTCACGCGCTCGATGAGGTGATAGAACGCGCTGGCGGTGGTCCGCTTCCACCAGGATTCGCCCAGGCGCACTCGCCGCCTCATGTTCACCACGTCGGCACCGCCGCGCCAGGCCGCGACCATCGCGGGAAGGAGCTCGGGAGGATCCTGCAAGTCGGCGTCGATGACCACCACCGCCTCACCGGTTGCGAGTTTCAGCCCTGCGCTCATCGCCGCTTCCTTGCCGAAGTTCCGGGTCAGACGTGCATAGGAGGTTCCGGGGTGGCTGCGCTGCAGGCGCTTCAGCAGATGAATGGTCTGGTCGGTACTTCCGTCGTCGATGTAGATGATTTCGTACGCCACGCCAAGGTCTGCCAGCACAGCGGCCAGGCGACGCTGGAATTTGACCAGCACCGCCTCTTCGTTGAAAACCGGAACCACAACACTGAGCGTTACGGCGGCAGCCGGACGCGGAGTCGCCCTCCCCGGCCGGCCCCACACGGCGTTTGTTGGCGGCCCACTGACAGTGCGGCCAGGCGAATAGAACCGATCGGAGCGCGCGCGATAAGGGGAACTTGAGCCGACAGAGTGAAGCATTGAAATCGCACCAGGACAACAGGATTTCCGCATCCTCTGCCTGGAAGACTTTCCGGCGACTTACCGGCCCTGCCCCGCCCCTCGCGCAGCTACGGCCGCCCTTGCGCACCTGAACGGGCCAGCAGAAATCTCATGCCCGGTTCGGCGTCTTCTGCGGACAGCTTCCATCCATGCGCCTGCGCGATTTCCTGGCAAATGGCCAAGCCAAGGCCGGCGCCATGGTCACGCCGATGTGGGCCACGCCAGAAACGCGTGAACATCATCGAAAGCTGCGCCGGATCTGCGCCCGGTCCCCAATCCCGAACCGCCATTGCCTCGGCGCCCACCTCGACGGCTACCTTCGTGCCTCGCGGTGCGTGCTGGATCGCGTTCTCCATGAGGTTCTTCAGCACCGTGAAAAGTGCGCCCCGATCGGCGGTCCAGTGAACCGCCTCGCCATGGAGTTGCACCAAAAGATGTACGCCTGCTGCCTTGGCCATGCGCTCCAGGTAGGTGACGCCCTCTTTCACGACCTCCTGCACATCAACTTCCTTGAAGCTGTAGTTCTGAACCTCGCTGGCCTCGGCCAAGTGCAGCAGCTGTTGCACCTGGCGCGCCATGTGTTCAACGTCTTTGAGCAATGACTCGCGGCCCACACCTGATTCGCTCAATTCGATTTGTGCGCGGATCAACGCGAGCGGCGTCTTCAGCTCATGCGCTGCCGTCGCAAGAAATTCCTGCTGGATGCGAAACCCGTGCTCCAGCCGTTCGAGCACGCGATTGAAGCTTTCCACGAGCGGCACGATCTCGGATGGAACGCCATCGACCTGCAGCCGGGCATGGATGGACCTCGGGGCAATCGCCGCTGCGGAAGCCGCCACATTTCGCAGTGGCTTGAGCGTGTAGCCCAGGACCAGGTACGCGCATGCACCGAACACGATGAGCAGGACGAGGCTGAACACGGCGATCCCGGCGGCCACGAACGGCAGCACGAAATGCCGATGCACGAGATCTCCAAACCGTGTGCTCGCGGCGAACTGCAGGAACCACTTCCGGCCGGCGTGCTCCACCGGCACGGTGGCGCCGTGTATCGGCATCCCGCTGTGTTCGAACTTGAAATATCCGCGTTCCCCCTGCGGGGCTGCCCCCGCCCAGAACGCTTCGCCCGACGCGGACGACATCACGGTCTTGCCGGAGGCATCGAGGACGCGGTAAGCCACCTCTTGCCTGAGGCTCTCGTACATCCAGTCCGCACCGCGTTCACGCGCATCGAACCCGACGGGCGTTCCCGAGTCGTCGAACTGCAATGCGCCCGCGAGTTCTTCGGCGCGTCCCACCAGATCGGCAACGAACAGGAGATCGCTGCGCACCGTCAGCACGGTGATGGCGATCGACGCGATCAACACGATGCTCAGCACTACGCCGACCACGAACGCCAGCAGGATTTTCAGGCTGAGGCTATGCAGCCACGCCGGCTTCGCGAAGCGCATAGCCCAGCCCTCTCACGTTGACGACTCGCTGCCGCGAGCCGATGGCGAGCAGTTTTCGGCGAAGCCGGTGCAGCGCCACATCCAACGCGTTCGGCGTGACGGCTTCCCCCAATCCCCACGCTGCCGCCTCCAGCGCGGCTCGGCGCACCGTCTCGCCGCCGTTGTGCATCAGGAGGAGCAGTATCTGCATCTCCGCAGGCGCCAATGCCGCGCGCTCATCGCCGCAACACACGCTTCCATCGGCGGGCTTCAACTGGAGATCGCCGTGCGCGGGATCGAGCGGCCGGCACGCCGTTGGGCGGCGCAGCAGTGCCCGCACGCGGGCCACCATCTCGTCCATCGCGAACGGCTTGGCAAGGTAATCGTCGGCGCCGGACTCGAGCCCTTCCACCCGATCGCGCAAGGCATCGCGCGCCGTCAAGACAAGGCACGGCACACCGAATCCGCGCGCACGCAGGCGTTGCAGCAAGGCCAGCCCGTCTCCATCGGGCAGTCCCCGGTCGAGCACCAGCGCGCCGTAGGGCACTTGCTGGAGGGCCGCCCATGCGGCGTCGCCGCGATGAACGACGTCGACCGCAATGCCTGCCGCTTCAAGCCCGCTGCACGTGAGCCGGGCCAGCCGTTCATGGTCCTCGACCAGGAGAATGCGATTCATCGGCAGCGATGCGGAAAGCTCGGGAGCGCTCGTCAACGTTCATGTCGCATCGACGAGCAAGGGATGGCGCGGCGTCAGAAAGCGGCCGGATAGGCTCAACTGCCATTCATGCGCTGGAACAGCGCCTCGCCGTGCTGGCGCGTACCGATCGCCTGCCCGATCAGCACTTCGTCGCGGCCCTCATCGAGGAGCGTCAACGCTTCGGTTGCGAACGCTTCCGGGCTCATCATTCCGGCGCTCTTCGTGCCGTCGCTGCGCGTATCGCCGCCCAGAGCGGTGTCGACGATGGGAGGCGCCAACTCCACGACCTTGACCGCGGTGTGCCGAAGCTGATGCCGCAGGCTGAGCGTGAACGAATGAAGCGCAGCCTTGGTGGCGCAGTACACGGGCACATCGGCCATCGGTGCGAAAGCCAATCCCGACGTGACGTTGACGATGACAGCCCGCTCTTGCCCGCGCAGCAGCGGCAGGAGCTCGCCGATGAGTTGCACCGGCGCGGTGAAGTTGATCGCAACCTCCTGCTCCAGGTCGTCCAGCGCGTGATCTCCGGTGAAGCTGCGGCGCGATTGAACGCCGGCATTGTTGAAGACGACGCTGAGGTCCGGGTGCTCGGCAGCAATCCAATCGACCAGCGCCCTTCTGCTTTCGGCGTTCGTGATGTCACAGATTCGCGTGATCAACGCTGGCTCGATCGCTTGCGCGCGAGCCAGCGCCTCTGCGCCCCGGCCGCAGACGATGACTCGATTGCCACGCTGAAGAAGTTGTTGCGCAAGCGCCAATCCGATGCCGCTTGAGCCTCCGGTAACGAGGATCGTGCTGTCGCGCAATGTCATGCTCTGGTCCTTTGAAGCGAGAACGCGGAGTCCATCGCCCTCGATGGCTCCCTGACTGTCGTTCTGATACGATCAAATGATGCCAATATGACATCATATTGTCAATATGGATTTATAGAGACCTATGGCAAAAGCAAAGCGAACCCCCTCCGGCGAAGCGATGAGCAGCTTGATGCTCGAGCTGTTCAGGCTCAACAGCCGCCTGCTGACAGCCGGCGACCGGCTGGTCGCGCCGCTCGGCCTCACGAGCGCCCGCTGGCAGATCCTCGGCACCATCTTCAAGGGCGAACACCCGCAGCCGGTGGCATGGCTCGCCCGCAACCTGGGTGCCAATCGGCAAAACGTGCAGCGGATCGTCAACGACCTCGAAAAGGAAGCGCTGGTCGCATTCGAGGCCAATCCTCACCACCGGCGGGCGCAGCTCGTGGTCCTGACCGACAAGGGAAGGCAGGTCTACGCTGACGCAATGGCATTGCAGGCTCCATGGATCAACAGCCTCTCGGACGGGATTGCCGTGGGCGACCTCAAGACGATGCAAACGATCATGGCGTCGCTGCGGCAGAAGCTGGAGCAAGACACGGAGGAGGACGAGCCAAGCTGACTGTGGTCAGCGGATTGATCGGGACATCGCGGGGGTCGGCCATGTGTGGACTCCTTCCAATCACTTCAACCCGCGGGTTGCGTCGCCAGGTGCCGCGCCAGCGCCTCGCGCGCACGCCGGGCGCTGGCGGCATCCACGCGATCGGCCAGCAGCTGCCCGAGTTGCTGCAGTTGCTGCGCCGACAGGCCGACGTTCATGCTGATGCGGATGTGCGCCTGCAACTGCGACTCGACGCCCGCGAGCGCGGCCAGCATGCTGACCGTGGCGACCTCGCGGCTTTGCCAGTCGAGGTTGTCGCGCTCGAAGATGTCGCCGAACAGATGGGTGCGGAGGTATTCGTTCGCCACGGGCGCGAAGTCGAACAGCGGCCCCTGCACCGGCGCACCCGACAGCTTGGTCTGGTTCGCGGTTCCCGCGGCTAGCAGGGCATCGCCCTTCGGAATCGGGCGGCCAGGCGCGTGGCCCGGCGCATCCTTCACGCCGCGCTGCTTGCGCGCCTCCACGACCTTCATCAGTTCCGTGAGCGCATTGAGGCTGCGCGGAAAGCCGGCATAGGCATAGAGCTGCACCAGCACTTCCCTGGCATCGCTGACCGCGAGGCCGGCGTCCAGCCCCTCGTTCAGTGCTGCGTTCAATTTGGCAATGTCGCCGGAGGCTGCGAAAGCCGCGATCGGCACGATGGCTTGCTGTGCGGCCGACAAGGTTTCGGAGGGGGATGTATTTGTCATGCGGGTCGACTCCTGGTTTTGCGATGCATGGCCGACGGAAGCCGTCAGCCCCGAGGCCATAGCGGCAGTCATGGCTGCCGCGGTGCGGCGCTTAACGTGCGTTGTATCGCTCAGCGCGACAGCGTCAGCCCGAAACCTGGTTGCAGCTCTTTGATTGCCGCTCTTGCGCCAGCAAGGTGGCTCTGCGCTCCGATTCGTTCATATGGCTCGATGCATCGATGTAGCGAGCGGCAATGGCAAAAGGTATGACGACCTTCCAGGAGTTGCTCTTGGCTTGCGCCGCACGCTCCTGCGTCACCTGCTCTTGCGCCAGCTGGTCTGCGATGGCCCGGCAATCGAGCGAGGAAAACTGCGATTCCGGCATGCCGCTTTTAGGGATGTTCGAGCAACCCGTCCCGAGCAGGACAAGCGGGAACGACAGCAACAACGCATATCTTTTATTGATCATTCATTTCTCTTTGAAGTGGAGGACGCCTCGGCTTGAACGGGCTTGATTTGGACATGCGCTCGTGCCAGTTTCTGGCACCAGTTCAGAACTCCTGCCGTGTCGGTCGGAACAGGATTTCGTTGATGTCGACGTCTTCAGGCTGGCTCATGGCGAAGAGCACGCAGCGCGCAAAGCTGCTCGCGGGAATCGCATTGCGCTCGTAGAACGCCTGCATGGCCTGCGTCATGCCCTCTTCCTTGGTGGAGGCGGGCAGTTCCGTGTCCACCGCGCCCGGCGAGAGGATGGTGGAGCGGATGTTGTAGGGCTTCACCTCCTTGCGCAACCCTTCGGAAATCGCGCGCACGGCGAACTTGCTCGCGCTGTAGACCACGCCCCCCGCACTCACGATGTGGCCAGCCACCGACGAGACGTTGATGATCTGCCCACTCTTTTGCGTCTTCATGGGAGGCAGTGCCGCAGCGATGCCATGAAGCACGCCCTTGATGTTCACGTCGATGGTCTGGCTCCACTCGTCCACGCGCAGCATCTCCAGCGGCGAGAGCGGCATCACCCCTGCGTTGTTGAGCATCACGTCGATCCGGCCGTGGGATTCGATGGCACGGGCGACCAGCGCCTGGACCTGATCGAGGTGCGCGACGTCAGTCTGCACGACGCTCTCGGCACCGAGGCCGAGTTCTTCTGCCAGGGCCTGCAGGCGATCGAGCCGCCGTGCGCCCAAGACAACCTTGGCGCCGGCCCATACGAGATGGCGTGCCGTTTCCGCTCCCAGGCCGCTGCTGCCGCCGGTGATGACGACCACCTTGTTTTCGATTCCTTGGGTCATGTATTTCTCACTTGAAGTTGGGTCACAGGCCCAGGAGACGCTCGGCATTGCCGTGGGCAATGAGGGCCTTGTCCGCGTCGCTCACGGGCAGGCGCTCGATGAAGGCTCGCGCGCCGTCCAGGCTTTGATACGGGTAGTCAATGGAATAAAGAATGCGCTCGGCGCCCATCAGCGCATGGATGAACTGGAAGTGCGGCAGCGTGAGCATGCCGCTGGGCGAGACGTACACATGCTCACGGTAGGTCTGCACGATGGGACGCCTGAGGCCCGAGGCTTCCCGCGGGATGGAGTCTTCCAGCCGTTGAAGGAAGAACGGCACCATCTCGCCCCAGTGGCCGCTGATGACCTGCAGCCCGGGGTGCCGGTCGAAGGCGCCCGCGAGCAGCATGCGCACGACCTGGATGCCCGATTCGTTGTGCCAGCCCCAGGCGAACATGGCCAGGCGCGCGCTGAGCTCGCGCTCGAGGCCGCCGTAGTACGGCGCCTGCACGGCGGGCAGAGGCAGGCCGGGGTGCACGTACAGCGGCACCTTCAATTCGCTGAAGGCCGCAAGGATCGGCTCGTAGCGCGCATCGTCCAGGAAGGTGTCTCCGGGGCGGCCGTTGATGAGCGCGCCCTTGAGTCCGAGCTCTTTCACCGCCCGCTCCAGTTCGCGCGCAGCCGCCTCGGGCGCTTGCCAGGGCAACGTGGCAAAACCCGCGAAGCGCGCGGGATGCGCCTGCGCCGTTTCGGCCAGCTTGTCGTTGGCCGCACGGTTCAGCTCGATGGCCTCTGCGGCGGGCAGCAATTGCGGGAACCCGCCATAGGAGAGCACCTGCATGTCGATGCCGGCGGCATCCATGTCGGCCAGGCGTGCAGCGCCCATCTCCAGCGTTTTGCGAGCGGACTCGCTGGGCGCAATGACATGCGGGCGGCTCGGATCGGCCACGTTCTGGCCATCCACCACGCGGCTGCCCCAGTCGGCAAAGTAAGGCGCCTCGGCGCGCACCAGCGCCTGGGTGGCCCCGCCGATGGCACGGTCGAGCACGTGCTCTTCGACACAGATCAGTTTCACGCTATCCCCTTGAAAGCTTCAGCGGGCTTATGCCAACAGGGCGTCGCGCAGCGCGATGCCCAGGCTCGCCGCGGACTGCGGGTTCTGGCCGGTGATGAGCCGTCCGTCGACGACCACGTTGTCGGCCCAGTTGGCGGCGTTCTGATGCTGCGCGCCTCGTTCGTTGAGCGTGGATGCGAGCAAGAAGGGCACGACGTGCGTGGACTCCACCTCCTCTTCCTCGCCGTTGGTAAAGGCCGCCACCCGCTTGCCCGCCACCAGCAGGCTGCCATCGGCACGGCGCGCGTTGATCAGGGCCGCCGGGCCGTGGCACACGGCCGACACGATGCCGCCGGCGGCATCGATCTCGCGGATGGCCTTCTGCGCGGCCGCGTTGTCGGGGAAGTCCCACATCGTGCCGTGGCCGCCCGCAAAGAAGATGGCCGAGTAACGCGAGGGGTCCACGTCGTCGATGCACAGCGTGTGGGAGATGGCATGGCGGAAATCGGCATCGGCCCAGTAGCGGGCGATGACCGGGTCTTTCATGTCCTCCAGTCCATCCAGCGGCGCGTCGCCACCCAGGATGGAGGCGAACTCCACCTGGATGCCGGCTGCCTGCAGCTTTTCCAGCGGATGGGTGACTTCGGCCAGGTTGTAGCCGGTGGGAATGCCCGTTGCGCCCTTCACGGCGTTGCTGCTGACGACGAAGAGGATGGGCTTGAGTTCGGACGCTTGCTTGGTCATGGTCGTAGGTTCCTGTGTTCGGCGCGCCTCAGGCGTTGCCTGGCGCAAAGAGCGATTCCCAGTTCAGGAAGGGGCCCAGCGGGATGACGTCCCAATCGAGAAGACCGGCCTTGGCGAGCGGAAATTCGCGCAGCGTCTTCAGGGCGACCTCGGCCGATTCGCACTCGGCAATGATGGCCACGCCGGGGCGGTCCTGACGGAAGTAGATGTCGCGCACGACGCCGCCCTTGTAGAGCTGCCAGGCGTGGCGGGCTTCGTCCTGCAAGTGCGGCTGGTACTTTTCCAGGGTGGCGCCGGGCGCGGGGATGTCGAGGCAAAGAAATTTCATGAAGAGGCTCCTTGGTAAAAAACGCGTCAAGCGGGTTGAAGTCGGCGAACGGTCTCGGCCACGCGCCTGCCCAGGTGGGCGGCGGTTTCCAGGTCGCTCGTGATGGGGGCGTCGTCCGGTCCCTGGTCGCCGTTGGACTGCGCCATCGCGCCTAGCCAGCTGCCCAGGCGATTAAGGTCATGCACGCTGCCGCGGCTGCTGTCGTTGCCCGGCTTCAAGTCCAGGCCTACCCACAACATGCCGTGCTGCGCCGCAAACAGCGCCATCGAGATCAGCGAGTGCAGCTTGTCGCCGTTCTGCGCACCCGAATTCGTGAAGCCGGCGGCCACCTTGTTGCGCCACTTCATGTCGTTCCAGACGGGCTTGGTGGAGGCCTCGCAGAACTGCTTGAAGCGCGCGCTCGGCGAGCCGTTGTAGGTGGGCGAACCAAAGACGATGGCGTCGCTCGCCTCGAGCACGTCCCAGGGGATGGCGCCTTCGGAAACGGCGATCAGCTGCACCTGCGCGCCGGCCACCTCTCGCGCGCCTTCGGCCACGCTTTGCGCCTGCCTGGCTGTGTGGCCCCAGCCGCTGTCATGGACGATCGAAATCAGCATTGGGGTCTTTTCCATTTCAAGATTTCCTACGCTGTAGGGTGAGAGGAAGGTCCAGGGCGATCGAGTTGCAAAGCTCGCTTTGTCGCCCAGAATTCTCTGTTTTAGAGAAAATGTGATGCTAAGGTAGAAAAATACTATCCAATGTAGAAAAGCATTCCCCTGCGAGAAAGTTCGAATTCACCAATGGACTCGTCGAACGCGGCCGTGGACCGCGCTAGGCGCTGTCGGGCTGGTTGCAAGGAAGCCCGTCTCGCCATTCCTTGACAAGCTGCCGGCGCGCACGCGGATAGCGTTCGTCCAGAAAATCGACCGTCACGATGCGGTCTGTGCGAATACGGCAGAAGTCGCCGCTCGACTCGCACCACGCGGCAATCAGCCGCTGCGATTCGACGAAGCCGAGCATGATCGGCCAGATGGTCCGCTGCGAAATGGCCCCGCTGTCGTCCGCGTACCCGATGTGCATCTTTCGCTGCTCGCGCATGGCCCGCCGTACCTGCGCCAGATCGAAGACCGAGGCTTCTTTTCTCTTGCGAAAGATGTAGAGCGCGTTGTCGTCCAATTCCGCCCTCATCTCGGCCGGGAGCACACCATTGATTTTTGCGAGCGCGTTCTGCACGGCAAGCGCCAGCGCTTCGTCGGCGTGGCGGCTGACCCACTGCGCACCGACCACGAGCGCCTGGACCTCTTCTTCCGTGAAAGACAGCGGCGGCAGCAAAAAATCGGGCCGAAGGATGTAGCCGACGCCGGCCTCGCCCTCGATGTGCGCCCCGATGGATTGCAGCGTGGCGATGTCGCGGCGGATAGTCCGCAGCGACACGCCTGTCTCGCGCGCCAGCACTTCGCCGGACACGGTTCCGCGATGCCGGCGAAGCACCTGCATGAGATCGAACAGGCGGTGGCTTCGCGACATGTCAGGCCATCGCCACGAGGCCCTTGCCGCCGAGCTTGCGGCCCGCTTCGAGCGCGGCGACGAGGCCGATCGCCTCGTTCAGGGGAACGATCTCGGCGATCGGCATCCGGAACCTGCCCTCCCCCGCGGCACGGGCGAGGCTGTCGAGAATGTCGGGCCGCGGCGTGCAGACGATCGGTTTGAGCCGCCGGTTGAAGACCGAACGGATGAACTTGCCCGGCGTGGGATCGAGGTCCAGGAACACGCCGTCCTCGCGCAGCAGGCCCAAGCCTTGGGCGGTCGTCATCGTGGCGGCCGTGTCGTAGACGACGTCGAAACGCTCGTGCAGCTTGGACAGATCCGTTGTCCGATAGTCGAAGACGTTCTGCAGACCGAGAGCCCGCGCCCGTTCCATTGCTCCGGCGCTGCAGCTGCCCGAGACAATGGCCCCGTGCATTCGCGCAATCTGGACAGCCGCTTCGCCAACCGCCCCGGTGCAGCCGTTGATGAAGACATGCTGGCCGGCTGTCAGCTTCGCCTTGTCGACCAGCCCGTTCCACGCCGTGACGCCGGGGGTTCCAAGGCAAGCCGCATCTTCGAAGGAGACGTTGCCGGGCTTTACCGCCAAGGCGGTCTCGTTCGCGATCACGGCTTCTCCCAACGCGCCGCTTTCCTTGAAGCGCGCAAGCCCGAAGACGGCATCGCCAGGCACAAAGCGCGTCACGCCAGGTCCGACGGAGATGACCGTGCCGGAGAAGTCGAACCCCATGGCACGGGGAAACGCCCTGCCCGTCACGATCTTCATCTGGCCGTTGCGCAGCTTCCAGTCGATGGGGTTGATGGCTGCGAACTTGACCTTCACGGCCACCTGTCCCTGGCCGGGCGTCGCCAACTCGAACTCGTCGAGCCGCATCAACTCCGGACCGCCGTACATGCCGTACTGAATGCGTTTCATGGCCGGCTGCTCCTCGCGAACGATTCAGCGAAGTCCCGGATCACCGCGCGCGCAATTTCCGCTGCGGCGCCATTGGCTTGAGTCACGATATTTCCTTGTGTTGCCTGAGAAATTCCAGTCTAGGCAGCGCTGGTGCCAGGTTTTGGCACCAGTCTTTTCGTGGCGCGTGCTCTCAAACCGATCCTTGTTGCCCTGCATTCCCACAGGAGCTTTCGGCAGGCATACTAAGTAGAAAAATACTATCCAATGTAGAAACGAATTCCCATGCCCGATGATCTGAATTCACCAATGTATTTGGCAAAGGCACCGCCGGAACGCCAGGAGCGGCTCGACGGCGTGACCTTGTTCGTGGACGTCGTGCGCCTCGGCGGCTTCACCCGCGCAGCCGAGCACCTGAGCCTCACCCGCTCGGCCGTGGGCAAGGCGATCGCGCGCCTGGAGGCGCGCCTGGACGTGCGCTTGTTTCATCGCACGACGCGCGTGCAAAGCCTCACCGAGGACGGCCAGATCTATTACGAACACTGCCTGCGCGCGCTCGCGGAGCTGCAGGCTGCCGAGGCGCAGATGGAGTCCGGCCGGCACCAGGTGGCGGGCCGTTTGCGCGTCTCCATGCCGGTCTTGTTCGGCCGCCATTGCATCGCGCCGATCCTGCTCGAACTCGCACGCGAGCATCCATCGCTCGAATTGCTCCTGAGCTTCAGCGACCGACCTGTCGATGTGCTGGCCGAAGGCTTCGATCTCGCCGTTCGCAGCGGCTTCCTCGGCCACGAAAGCGAAGGCCTGCGCGCACGCAAGCTGGTGGTGCAGCGCAAGCGGGTGTGCGCCTCACCCGACTACCTGGCTGCGCACGGACGACCGCAGAACACGGGCGAACTGGCCTCGCACAGCATCCTCATTTACCGGCGTGCCGACCGCATCAACACGTGGCAGTTGCCCGATGCGACGGGACGCATCACGGAGATGCCACTCAGTTCACGCCTGCAGCTCGATGACCTGGAGGCCATAGCAGACGCAGCGACGGCCGGCCTCGGCCTCGCGTGGTTGCCCGAGTGGCTGGTGAGGGAACGCCTGCGCACAGGGGCGCTGGTCAGCGTGCTGGACGACCAGCCCGGCGCCGCGATGGATTGCTACGCCCTCTGGCCCGCTGCGCCGCACATGCCGCTGCGCCTGCGGCTGGCGGTGGATGCGCTGGTGGAACAGCTGCCCAAGGTATTGGGTGTGCAGGGCGAGGTCGGGTAGCGAGGCGCAAGCAGGAGCACTCCCCCACTCCTGCTTGTTTCGCAATCAACCCATCGTGACGATGAGCCGCCCGGTGACACGACCTTGCGCGCTCAGTTCATGCGCGGCGGCAATGCTGTCCAACGGAAAGGCCTTCTCTACTGGCAAGGTGAACGATCCAGCGGTGAACAGTGCTGCGGCGCCTGCCAGGGCCTTTGTCGATTCCGTCGGCTCGAACGATGACTTTGCGCCGTATTGAGGTGCAGACAGGTCTGCGATCGACAAGACCCGCGAAGGGTAACCGGTGATCGCCACAAGTTCCTGAATGACGCCAGAACCGGCGATAGGCCAGGCGCAGCTAGCGAGCCGCGTCGGCACTGGTTTTCTGCCGCAGATCCTGGACATCGCGCCGCGGCGGCGCGCCGAACAGACGACCGTATTCGCGGCTGAACTGCGACGGGCTCTGATACCCCACCTGGAACGATGCGCTCGAAGCATCGATGCCTTCGGACAGCATCAGCCTGCGCGCTTCGTTCAGGCGCAGCCACTTCTGGAACTGCAGCGGGCTCATGGCCGTCAGGGCACGGAAGTGCCGACGGAAACGCGATGGACTCATCTGCACGTCGGCCGCAAGCGCTTCGACGCGCAGCGGTTGCGCGAAATTCAGCTTCAGCCATTCGATGGCACGCGCGATGCGCTGGTTGTGGCTTCCTGCCGACGCCATCTGCCACAACTGCACGCCCTGCTCGCTCATCAACAAGCGATAGAAGATCTCCTTGCACATCAATGGCGCAAGCACCGGAACGGCCGCCGGATCGTCCAGCAGGTCGACGAGCCGCAAGAAGAGTTCGAGGAGTTTCTCCGTCGTTTCGCCCAGAACCAGGCCCGGCATCAAACTCGCCTGCCCCTCCAGCGCCGGCGGTTCGGCCTGCAGGACGAGCTCCGCGATGCTGCGTGCATCCAGCGTCAGCACCAGGCTCAGGTATGGCCGGTCTGGGTGTGCCTCCACTGCCTGCAACACCACCGGCAAGTTGAGCGCGGCGAGGAGGAAGCGGCCACTGTGATAGCTGTAGGCATGCTCGCCCAGCAACGCGCGCTTGGCGCCCTGCACGGTCAGCGCAATGCTGGGGCCCACCATGCAGTTCATCGGCTCTGTCGGCTCGTCGTGACGATAGAGCGTCAGTCCCGGAACGGCGGTGTCGAATTGCTCGGTGCCGTCCGTCCAGCGGGCGATGCGCTGTGCCAGCGCGGCTCGCAGGGCCTCGAACGTATCCGGTTGCGCGCCGGAACTGGGCCGCTCTTGCTTCACTTCTCTTTCTCCACGGCTGAAATGGCGCATGGTAGGGCGTACTTGCCGGTCGCTTGTCCATTACCTGCGGCGACGGTCGGATCAGGCAAGAACTCGCGCGGATCTGTCTATCGAGGCTGTCGTGTTTGCGCCAAGAATGAGGCATGCCATTTCCGACCATTCGCGCGCCCAGGCATTTCTGGAAGCTCGCACTCTTCGGCACGTCGCTGCTGACGCTGGCGCTGAGCGAGACCGCGCTCGCCCAACCGGCCTCGACACCGCTCGTGCGATTTGCAGAACTCGATGTCGACAAGACCCGACTCGACGACTTTCGCAAGGCCGCGCGCGAAAACGCCAAGGCCAGCATGCTGGAGCCAGGAGTCCTCGCCTTCCACGCCGCGGCGGAGAAAGACAATCCAGCTCGCGTCCGCGTGTTGGAGATGTATGTCGACGCGCAGGCCTACAGGGATCACGTGCAGACGCCCCACTTCCAGAAATTTCGCGCGGTGACCGACGCCATGATGCTGCGCCGTGAACTGCATGAAGTCGTACCCGTGCGTCTTGGAGCCAAGGCAAGCCTGAGCGGCCAGCCGCTTGTGCGCGTGGCGGAACTCACGATCGATCCAGCCCAGCTCCAGGCCTACAAGGATGCCGTGACGGAAGAAATCGACACGTCGATCCGCATCGAGCCGGGCGTGCTGGCAATCTATGCCGTTGCACTGAAGGCGCAGCCCGCTCAATTGCGCTTCTTCGAGATCTACGCGGATGACGCGGCGTATCGATTGCATATTGACTCGCCGCATTTCAAGAAGTACGTCGAGGCCACCAAGTCCATGATCGTTTCGCGCAAGCTCATGGAGGCGCAGCCCATCGCCCTCGGCCTTCCCTCACGTTGAGTTCACCACACCACGCTTGCATCCATGATCTCTTTCACCCATATCAAGAGCCTGCAGATTGCTGCTCTTGCCGCCGTCGTCCTGAGCGGCTGCGCAGCGGATGCCGTGCACACGCAGGCTGCTGCCACCAAGGCACCGGCCTACTACGTCTCGGAATTCGAGGTCACGGATCCGGAGGGCATCAAGCCCTACAGCGCGCAAGTGGACTCGACCTTCAAGCCCTTCGGCGGCTACTACTTCGTGCGGGGCGGGCAGGTCAACTCACTCGAAGGCGAGCCTGGCAAACGCATCGTCATGATTGCCTTCCCCAGCCTCGAGCAGGCACAGGCCTGGTACGACTCGCCAGCGTATCGGGCGATCCGGCCCATTCGCTTCAAATCGGCGAAGTCGCGCGTGTACATCGTCGAGGGTGCTCCGCCTGTGCCAGAACACGTCCGTCGGTAACGGGCCAAGCAAGAGAAAAAGACGAAAGCAGCGTCCATGAAACCATCGAATCAGCCTGCGCGGCCTGCGGAACGCCGCATGTTCTTCAAGGCAGTGGGCAGAAGGTTCAGATAGCGCCCCGAGACTTCGCTTGCGCATCCTCCGCACGCGTATGTGCTTGCAGGCACGTGTGGTCAGGCGAAGGTCATGGAGCGCTGCCATAAACGCGGCATCGTGCGAGAGCTGTAGGCCTGCAAAGGTTGGCGGCCGCACGACCATGTCTTCGATTTGATAAAAGCCACGCGCTTCTCATGAAACTACTTGAATTGCTGCACAGAACTGCGCGTCTGCTGACGATCGGCTGCGGGATCGCCCTCTTCGCTTCCCAATGCCTTGCTGAAACCGAAGTGCGTGAAGAGCGGCTCATGCTGCCTGTCCGTGTTGCGCCCGACAAGGTCGAACTGCTCGAGGCGTTCGTGGTTCGACCTGTCGGCGACGGGAAATTTCCGGTTGCGCTCATCGTGAACGGCTCCAACGGAAAACTCGAACCTTCGGACATGCATGCCGATTGGCTGTCCCATCTTGCCCATGATTTTGCGCATCGCGGCTGGTTGGCCGCGTCGGTCGTCTGGCGCGGCTATGGCAACTCGACCGGCGCCGTTCAGGACGAGGCCGGCACTTGCAAGGCGCCTGAAGTTGCGCATTACTTCGATGCGCATGCCGACGACCTGGGCCAGGTGCTGAATGCACTGCACAGCCGACCGGACGTCGACCCGGCGACGACGCTGGGTGTCGGCTTTTCGATCGGCGGCGCCTCCATGCTGGACCTGGCGGCCCGCGCGGATCATCCGTTGACGGCCGTGGTGAACATATCGGGCGGCGTCTACCACCACAACGCCACTCCCGGTGTGCGCGCCTCGGGCTGCGATCTCTTCGATGCGGACCTCGTCCGCACCATGAACGGGTTCGGGAAAACGTCGCGGGTACCAACGCTGTGGCTATACGCGGAAAACGATCCGTTCTTCGGCCCGAAGCTTATGGAACGCATGCTTGTCGCCTATCGCTCAGGCGGCGGCATTGCCGACTCTGTTCTGCTCCCGCCGTTTGAGAAGGACGGGCATACGCTCTTTCGCTGGCAAGCCAGCGCGCTGACGCGGCCGGAAATAGACAGGTTTCTTCGAAGCAACCGTCTCCCCGCGGGAGATCGCGTGGACCTGACGGCGTTTCTCGATGGCTTGCCGCCGGAATCGCGCCAACAGGCGATGCTCTATTTCCACGGTGTCCCCAATGAAAAGGCCATGGCGATGTCGGCAGAAGGCGGGCGTGTCTACTGGGCTCAGGACGCCCACTCCCCGGACAAGGCACGAAACTCCGCCCTTTCCTACTGTCGCCAGAAGACGGGGCAGTCATGCCGGATATTCGCGGAGAACGATCGCCTGATGGGCAGCTAGCTGTTGCGGCGTGAGTTGCGACTCTACAGACTTGCACAAGCGTCTCGGCTTGGCGCGTCAACTCCGCTCCCTGTACCACTCAAGATGAACGCCCTGCGCATCGACTTCTGGCATCAACAGGTCCGGGGCTTCTACTTTGCAGCGTTAACCTGCTGCGGCTGATTCAGGTACTGGGACGGAATAGCGTCTCTGTAGTAGGCCTTTCCAGTGAGGTTCTGATTTGCCGAATGCGCCTCCTTGACTGCTTCGGCATGGACGGCATCCCGGGACTTCGAGTACCCGAGTGGAGCAGCGACTCCACTCGATGCGGAATCCCGATAGGGGTCTTCCTTTTTCGCCACGGCTGCGGCCTCTGCGTCGACGTCCGCCCGAGAGCGAACGCTGGAGTTTTGGAGTACGCCATCGTAGATTTCTGCCTGGGCATTCGAAGCGAAAAGAAGCGCAAGAAAAGCGCCCTGAGCAATTTGAATCTTCTTCATATCGGTCCTTGAAAATTGTCGATTGGTACTTTCTCGGCTCAAACTTTCATCAATCTGAAAGTTGTCGGCCAGAGAACGCAATTTTCTGGTGCGTTATTACCGCCGAAGTACGGGTACGTAGCAACGCCGCGTCTTCAAAGCGGAAACCTCATCCCTCTTCGCCTAGAAGGTCGAGTAAGTCGACCGCTCTGGCTCAAGCACCGCGTGCAGGCTTGAGAGGTTTGATTCGGTCCTCAAGAAAGTTCAGGAACGCACGCTGTACAGCCGTACTGTGTCGCCTCTGCAAGTAAACAGCCGACAGCCACATGTCGCTGCGAACGAACTTCGACAACACCGGCACCAGCCGTCCGCTTTCGATGTAAGGCGCCAGCATTGCCGTAGGCAAGTAGAGAACCCCTGCTCCCAATAGCGCGGCCTGGATCAGCGGCGCCGCCTCGGTTGCATTCAGGCGTCCGCTCACGGGGACTTCCAATGGAGCACCGTCAACCTCGAAACGCCACTTCGGTTGAGGGTTCAGATGTGTGCTGACCAGCGCGTTGTGGCTGGCGAGATCATTGGGGTGAGCCGGCATGCCGTGCGCCGCCCAATACATTGGCGCAGCACAAACGCTCAGGTCCATCGCAATCAATTTTCGAACAATGAGATTCTCGTTGGCCGTCGGCGCAAACCGCAGTGCGATGTCAATGCCGTCCTCCGCCAGATCTACGATCCGGTTGGTGAGGACCAGGTTGATGCTGACTTCCGGATAGTGGCCCAGGAAGGTATTGATAAGCGCTGGAAGCTGCGTCTGGTCTATGCCATGCGGCGCGGAAATGCGCAGGCGTCCGCGGGGAGTCAACGCCCGATCCTGGAGTTCTGCTTGAGTTTCTTCCACCAGTTCCAGCATGGGTTTGCTTCTTTCGAGCAGCAATACGCCGGCGTCCGTCAGACTTACAGCGTGGCTGGTGCGGTTCAGTAAGCGGACACCGAAGCGACTTTCCAGCGTCGCGATGTACTTGCTGACGGTTCCTCTGGACAGCTTCAGCTGACTCGCGGCGCGGGAGAAGCTGCCGGAGCCCGCGACTTCGCTGAAGGTTCTCAAGAGATCCAGGCTATCCAAGGGCTTCTCCCGGCTTTACGAACCGCAAGACGAACTCTTCAGGTCGAACTCTTCAGGTGAGGCCGAGTTTTTTTCTGAGGCTCGCATCGACGAGTCCTGCGGGCATGAAGCGGCGCAGTTTCGTCAGGATGGACGCCTGCCCCGGTGGCGTGCAACGCATGCGCCAGGGACCGAGTGCCGCCTCAACGATGGTATTTGCCACGCTCTGCGGCCCGGGCGCGCTGCCGACGCTGTCGGTCACAGAACGCTCGACCAGGTTGCGTTCGCGGTCGTAGTCCGCGATCGGCGTGTTCGCACGGGGCGCGTTGGCGTCAAGGTTGGTCCGGGTGAACGCCGGCTGCACCAGCGTCGCGCGAATGCCGAACTGTCGCACCTCGTGGTCCAGCGACTCCGACAGCCCTTCGACTGCATGCTTGGTGGCCGCATACATTCCCATGTACGGTGCCGGCAGTACACCGAACACCGAACTGACATTGACGATTCGCCCGCGATGCTGCTTGCGCATGTACGGGAGCACGGCGCGCGTGGTGCGAAGCATGCCCAAGACGTTGGTGTCGAACAGCGCTGCGGCCTCTGCTGTCGCGGTCTCCTCGACTGCGCCGATCATCATCATCCCCGCGTTATTGACCAGCACATCGATGCGCAGGGCCCTGGCAATGATGGATTCGATGCCGGCCTGCACCGATTCCTCTTCCCGGACATCCATCTCGACGAACTCGACATCGGGCAGCGCGGGCACCTTGCGCAGGTCGCGCGCTGTGCCGAAGACCCGGCAACCTCGCGCGGCAAAGATCTCCGCAGCGACGCGTCCGATGCCCGATGACGCGCCGGTCACAACAACAACCGATGAAACCGACATGGTGTTTTCCTTCGATCGGAATGAGTGATGAAACGCGCCGTCAGTGCGTCGCCGCGTTGCCGCTGCCCGGCCTGATCCTGAACCAAATAGAGTACATGGCCGGCAAGAACACCAAGGTCAGAACCGTCCCCGCCAAGGTGCCGCCGATCAGCGTGTAGGCGAGCGCTCCCCAGAACACCGAGTGGGTCAATGGAATGAAGGCCAGGATCGCCGCCAGCGCCGTCAGGATCACCGGTCGCGCACGCTGCACGGTGGCTTCGACCACCGCATGGAACGGGTCCAGCCCCTCCTGCTCATTGTGGTGAATCTGCCCGATCAGGATCAGCGTGTTGCGCATCAGGATGCCCGACAACGCGACAAGTCCGACGAGCGCATTGATGCCGAACGGCGCCCGGAAAAGAATCAGCATCGGCACCACGCCGATCAGGCCCAGCGGACTCGTCAGGAAGACCATGACCATCGCCGAGATGGAGCGCACCTGGAAGATGATGATGAGCAGCGTGATCGCCAGCATGATCGGGAACAACGGCAGCATGGCCTTGGTTGCCTTTTCCGACTCCTCGATGGAGCCGGCCTGATCGATGCGATAGCCGGCCGGCAGCTTGTCCACGAGGGGCTGAAGCTGATGGGTGATGGCCGTCGATACGTCCGGCGGCTGCAGGCCATCGGCGATGTCGCCATGAACGGTGATCGTCGGCATGCGGTCGCGCCGGCGCATGACCGGTTCTTCCATGCGTACGTCGACCTCGCCCACCTGCGACAGCGGGATGCGTTGCCCGTTGGCGCCGGACAGCGTGAAGTCCGCAATTCGCGCCGGGTCGAGGCGGATGGCGCCGGCCGAACGGGCCACGACCTGCACCGTGCGGATGTCCTCGCGCACGGCGGTGACAGGCACGCCACTCAGGAAGAACTGCAGCTGCTGCGCCACCGCGCTGGAGGTCAGCCCCACGGCCTGCAGCCGGTCCTGGTGCAAGGTGAAGTGCAGCGTGGGCGTGCGCGTGCCCCAGTCGGTGTTGACCGTGCGCATCATCGGACTCGCATCCATGACCCGCTGCACCTCGGCCGCAATATTGCGCAGCTTGTCGGGGTCCGGACCCGTGACCCGGTAGGCGACGGGGAACGGCGAATACGGGCCGAACACGAGCTGGGTGACGCGCACGCGCGCCTCGGAGGCAAGACCGTCGGCGATCGCCTGGCGCAGCCGGTGCTTCAAGGCATCACGCTCTTCCTGGCTGGCGGTGCGGACCACGATCTTGGCGAACGACGGATCGGGAAGCTCCGGCCCCATCGCGAAGTAGAAACGCGGCGCGCCCTGCCCGATATAGGCCGTGACGATATGGGCCTCCTTCTGCTTGGCCAGCCACGCCTCCACCTTCGCCGCGGCGTCGCTCGTCTGGGTGATCGACGTGCCATAGGGCATCTGCACCTCGACCAGCACCTCGGGCCGGTCGGAGATCGGGAAGAACTGCTTCTTGACCAGTCCCATGCCAAGAATGGCCGCCACGAAAAGGCCGACCACCGCGCCGGCGACCAGCCACTTGCGCGCGATCACACGCGCCAACACCTGACGCAGACGGTTGTAGCGCGGCGTGTCGTAGATCGCGGCATGGCCGCCCTCGACCTTCTTGAAGTCGGGCAGCAGCTTGACGCCGAGGTAGGGGGTGAAGACGACAGCGACGACCCAGGACGCGATCAGCGCAATGCCGACGATCCAGAACATGTTGCTGGTGTATTCGCCCGCGGTCGATGGCGCGAAGCCGTTGGGCATGAAGCCCACAGCCGTGACCAGCGTGCCCGAGAGCATCGGCGCCGCAGTGTGGCTCCAGGCATAGGCGGAGGCGGCGACGCGGCTGTAGCCCTCCTCCATCTTCACCACCATCATCTCGATCGCGATGATCGCGTCGTCCACCAGGAGGCCCAATCCCAGGATCAGCGACCCGAGCGTGATGCGGTCGAAGTTCTTTCCGGTCGCAGCCATCACCACGAAGACGATCGCCAATGTCAGCGGCACGGCGGCAGCGACCACGAGGCCCGCACGCCAGCCCATGCTCAGGAAGCTCACGAGCATGACCACCAGCAGTGCGGCAAAGAACTTGACCATGAATTCGTCGACCGAGGCGCTGATGTTGACGGCCTGGTCCGTGACCTTGCTCAGGCTCATGCCCAGCGGCTGCTCGGCGTTGATGGCGCTGACTTCGTGATCCAGCGCCTTGCCCAGGTCGAGCCCGTTCCAGCCTTCGCGCATGACAACGCCCAGCAGCAGGGCTGGCTCGCCGCCGTTGCGGATCATGAAGGTCGCCGGATCTTCATAGCCACGCTTGACGGTGGCGATGTCGGACAGCTTCAGGGTGCGGCCCTGTGCCACGACCGGCGTATCGCGGATCTTCTGCAGCTCGTCGAAGGAGCCGTCCAGGCGGATGAACACCTGGGGCCCCTTGGTTTCGACAGAGCCCGCCGGCGTCAGGGCATTCTGGCCATTGAGCGCGCCGAACACGTCCTGCGGACCGATACCCAAGGTTGCCAGGCGCTCGTGCGAGAACTCGACATAGATGCGTTCGGATTGCTCGCCGGCGATGTTGACCTTCTTCACGCCCGCCACATGCAGGAGGCGCTGGCGCAGCGTCTCCGCGTCGCGCACCAGCAGGCGCTGCGCCTCGCCCTTGGCCTTGAGCGCGTACAGCGCAAAAGTGACGTCCGCGTATTCGTCGTTGATCATCGGCCCGATCACACCGGCCGGTAGGTTGCCCGCCTCGTCGCCGACTTTCTTGCGGGCCTGGTAGAACTGCTCCTGGACCTGCGAAGGTGGCGTGCTGTCGAGCAGGGTCAGTGTCGTGAAGGCCAGGCCGGGCCTGGTGTAGGTTTCGGAACGGTCGTAGTAGCGCAGCTCCTGCAGGCGCTTCTCGATCTTCTCGGTGACCTGGTCCTGCATCTCTTGCGCGGTGGCGCCAGGCCAGGCGGTGATGATGGTCATCACCTTGACGGTGAAGGCGGGGTCTTCCGCCCGGCCCAGCTTGAAGAACGAAACAAGACCCGCCAGCGAGATCAGGAAAATCAGGAACAGGGTGATGGAGCGCTCGCGGACCGCGAGCGCCGACAGGTTGAATCGGCCTTCGCTCACGGGCGGACTCCGTCAGCAGCAGCCTGGCCCGCCACCCGCACCTGCTCGCCCTCGTGCAACAGGTGGGCGCCGAGCGCGACGATGCGGTCGCCTTGCTTGAGTTGGCCGGCGACGATGCGTGCGCCGTCGTCTTCCAGGTGCTCGACCACGACCGGCCGCCAGTTGACCTTGGCCGGCTCGCCGCCGATGACCCACACGCCTGGCCCCTTGCCAGCATCGAACAGGGCGCCGATCGGCACCTGCAAGCCACCTTGCGCAGAGGAAAGCCCGTCCGGAATCCGGATGGTGACCGTGGCGCCCAGCGGCGCGTTGGCAAGGTCGCCCTTGAGCACATAGCGCGCCTCGAAGGTGCGGGTCTGCCGATCCGCGGCCTCCGAGAGCTGCCGCAGCGTGGTCGGCACCGTCACACCCTCTTTGCCGAAAAGCGTGGCCTGTCCGACGGATCCGACCGCCGGGCGCAGGGTTTCCGGCAGCTGGACAACGGCTTCGCGCGGACCGGCGCGGGCCACGCGCACCACGGCCTGCCCAGCGCTCACGACCTGGCCGGGTTCGGCCAGCGTTTCCATGACGACGCCATCGCCGTCCGCCACAAGCTCGGCATAGCGGCTCGCGTTGCGGGCCACGTCGGCCTGGGCCTCGGCCGCGCTGAGCTGGGCTTTGGCGGCGTCCGCGGCCGCCTTGATCTGGTCGTAGGCCGATGCCGAGATCGCACCGGTGCCGCGCAGATCGCGGTAGCGGGCTTCATCCTCCGCCATCTGCTGCGAGCGCGCCCGCGCGGCGGCTACCGCCTCCAGCTGCGCATGGGCCGCGAGCTTCAGATCGACGGGGTCGATGCGCATGAGCAACTGACCGCGCTTGACGGCCTGCCCCGCGTCCACCACCCGCTCCAGCACCTTGCCGGAAATCCGGAATCCCAGGTCACTCTGGACCCGGGCGGCTACGGTGCCAGTGAAGGCGCGCGATGTGGCACCGGCCCCCTGGACGGTGGCGGCGCGCACCTGCGGCGCTTGAGTGCGCGGATCGGACGGCGCTTTCTCGCCGCAGGCGACCAAAGCAAACGGCAGTGCGCAGATGACTGTAGAGGTAGCAAGGCGGCGCCAAAGCATGAGAGTCCCGGTGACGAAGTGATCAGGACCCGCATTTTGATACTAGTGACCATTTCAGTCAATAGTCACATCAATCCTTGCCTCATGGCGAAAGGCTGCGCAGCACCAGCCCAGACAGTTGCGCCGGCGCTTCAGCCGTGTGGTCGAAGCTGTGCTGCAGGAGAAGCGGATTGATGTAGGGGCGCATGACAAGGTGAATCGCCCCCACCGCCTCGTCCAGCGGCGTCTTGCGCTCGAACTCGCCCATCTCCCGCCCTTCGCGCAGGATGTCCTGGAGCAGTTGCCGAATGCGCTCTTCATAGACGACTACCGCCTGCCACCGCTCGGTGGCCGCCGAGATCGCGATTTCGTAGAGCTTGCGATCCTCGGAGAACAGCCGAAGGCTTGCTTCGACCACCGACTTGAACATCCGACGCAACTTCTCGGGAGGGCGATCGGCGCCGTCGACGGCCGCCCGGACCTCGGCTTCGATCTCGCGCAGGCAGTTCGCGCAGATCATTTCGCCGATCGCCTGCTTGGACTCGAAGAACTTGTAGATGTAGGCCTTGGAAAACCCGATGGCCTTGGCGAGGTCGGAGACGGTCGTCTTCTCGTAGCCATACCGGCTGAAGTGCTCGGTCGCCGCGGCAACGATCTGGTCTCGCACATCGTGGTCGGCAGGGCCGCGCGCCACAGCCGGAGAAAGAGTTGCATTGCTCATGGCCGACAGCTTACAGCGAGCAGGGGAAATCAACAACGAGTGACCATATTGAATTATAGTCACATCAATTCGACGCTTCTTTCCCGCCCTCTTTCCGGAAGAACTCCATGCTCCAGCGCGTTTTTGTCCCGCTCTTCGCTGCCAGCCTCGTCGCAGGTTGCGCGGTCGGCCCCAACTATGTCCGGCCCGATACGCCCCTGCCGCAGCAGTACCTCGGCCAGGCGGCCGTCGATGCACGACCCGCCTCAACCAGCGTCGACCGACTCGCATGGTGGACAGGTTTCGGCGACCCGCAACTGGCTCGGTTCGTGACGCTTGCGCTGGCGCAGAACCTCGATCTTGTGCAGGCATCCGCGCGCGTCGCTCAAGCGCGTGCGGGACTGGGGGCGGCGAATGCTGCCTTGCTGCCTTCGGGAAACATCAGTGGACAAGCCGCCCGGGCTTATCAGTCCGTTGAAACGCCGCTGGGACAAGTCTTGAACTCGAGGCCCGGCTTCGACCGCTACGGCAATGCCTACGAAACGAATCTCGGTGCAAGCTGGGAAGTGGATGTTTTCGGCGGCCTGCGCCGTGGACGCGAAGCGGCACTTGCCGAGTACCAGGCTTCGGAAGCAGGCGCGGCCGCAACAAGGTTGACCGTGGCGGCACAGACCGCCGACATCTACATCAGCATCCGCGGACTGCAGACTCGGCTCGACGTGGCGCGCCGGCAGGTGCTCACGCAGCAAGAGTTGCTGTCCAAAGTCAATCTTCTGTACGGCAAGGGGTTGACGGCCGAACTTCAGGTGCGGCAGGCCGAAGGCGCGCTGGCACAGGTTCGGGCATCCGTCCCGGCGCTCGAGGCGGGGCTGGACGCGGCCATGAACGCGCTGGATGTGATGCTGGGCTCGTCCCCGGGCACGCACCGGGCGGAATTGGCCAACTTGGGCACCATCCCGGTCGCCCCGCAGATCACGGACGCGGGAACGCCGGGCGACTTGCTCAGGCGGCGGCCCGATCTGATCGCGGCCGAGCGCCGCCTCGCCGCATCGAACGCACGCATCGGCATCGCCATTGCCGAGTACTACCCCAAGCTTTCCCTGAGCGGCCTGATCGGCAGCGCGACATCGGTGTCCGGCGGCAACCTGTTCACCAGCGGCGCAAGCCAGGCCGCTGGTGTGCTGGGCCTGCGCTGGCGCCTGTTCGACTTTGGCCGCATCAACGCGCAGATCGATCTCGCCAAGGGCCAGGATGCCGAATTGCTAGCCGCGTATCGGCTGGCCGTGCTGCGCGCTACCGAAGATGTGGAAAACGCTTTCTCGACCCTGGTCAAGCGCGAGGAACAAGCCAGCGTGCTTGCTCAGGGCGTGGACTCGCTCGACCGAGCGCGAGGCGCTTCATTCGCGGCCTACCAGAAAGGCGTTGTCAGCCTGATCGAAGTGCTTCAGGCAGACGAGAACCTGCTGCGCGCTTCCGACGCGCGAGCACAAGCGCAAACCGAATCGGCACGCGCCGCGGTCACCGCCTTCAAGGCATTGGGGGGTGGCTGGCAACCAAGTGGAACCGACGCGGTTGCAACCCGATAGGTGCCGTCCATGCACGACCCTTTGCAAGCACTTGAACTGGGGGAATCAAAATGAGTGATGACCGCGGTGCTACGGAAAAACCTGCGCCAGGCTTCTGGCGGAAATTGATACTGGCGCTTGAAGGTATGGACGAGTCCTATGTAGCGGACTTGGAATCGCGCATTCGCATGCTCGAAGTCGAGGTCGCTCGACTTGGTGAACTCGAAAGAAAGCGTGGCAACTCCTCGCCGCACTGCGCTACCTGGAATGCTTCTGAAGCCTCCGGCTCGATGACATCCTGACCCGAAGGCACGAGGTCTTACGCTGCCATCGAATGGCACGAGGCCCCTACTCCGAGTGCTCGCGCGCGTACACCCGCAAGCCATCGACGTTCAGGACGTCGATGCTTCCGTAGCGGATGTGAAGCAGGCCCGCTTCCTCCAACTCGTGCAGGGCGCGATGGGCGACCTGGCGGGAAATTCCGGCCAGCCGGCCAATCTCCTCCTGCGAAATATGCAGGACTGGATGGGTCTGGGGGTTGAGTTGAGGATTGAAGAGTTCAGCTAGGCAGCCCGCCACACGCGAACTGATGTCGTGCATCCGATAGCTCTCGGCCAGCGCAATGAACTGGCCGAGCCTTGCGTTGAGCTGATCGATCATGAAATGGCAAAAGCTCAAGCTGTTGGCGACCAAGTAGTGAAAGGTCTGGCTCGGTATCAACGCAATGCGGGTGTCGCGCAGCGCGACAACGCCATAGGGACGCAATTCCCCCTTGAGAACGGAACCTTCCCCGAGCCAACCGCCATTGGTGACCCCGGTCAATGTGGTGCTTCGGCCGTCCGCCGACAGGACGTCCACTTTGACCATCCCTTCGACGATTCCGATCCAGTGCGTCGCCGCGCTTGATTTGTGGCAGACGATCTCACCAGCCGAATAGAAGCGGTCCTGCGTTTCCAGTTCGACGCGCTGAAGTTGGTCGCGCGTCAGTCCGCCAGCCCAAGCAGCCGCTCGCAACATCGAAATGGTCTGCGCGTGATTTGTCATCGGAAAGACTTTCTTCCTCGGCCTTAGTGCCTAGCATGCGCTGCGCAGGCGACGGCCTGAGTCGTCTGAGTTTATGTGGCAGTACGAACAGGAGACAAATCATGAGAAACCCTCTCTCGATGGCAGGCTACGCGCTGCTGAGCATTCCCATCCTGCTGACCGCCTGCGGCGGCGGAAGTGACGGCGCAGGCAACTGGCCGGTGCTGTTCCCGACACCGGCGCCAACGCAAACACCGCCGCCGACACCGGTTGCGACGGCGCAGGAGAAGTGCTCGATCTTCGCCGGCGCTTCGCTTGCCGGTGCAGCGCTCAAAGAGGCGACGCTCGTCCCGGCGGCAGCAGGAGCTGCGGAGTACTGCAAGGTTACGGGCATCCTGCACGGCACGCTCAACTTCGAAGTGCATCTCCCCACTGTGTGGAACAACAAGCTCCTGTATGCCGGCGGCGGCGGTTGGGACGGCAGCATCAACATCACGCCCGTCTCGCCAAGCGGTGCAACTGCCGGCTACGTACTCGTGGCCTCGGATGGCGGGCGCCAGGGAGACGCCTTGGACGCTTCGGCCTTCCTGAACAATCCCACGGCTCAGGCGGACTTCGGCTATCTCTCGATCCATTCGGTCAATGAGGTCACCAAGGAGATCGTTCGCAAGCGCTATGGCTCGGATGCCGCGTTCAGCTATTTCGAGGGCTGCTCCAATGGCGGCAGGGAGGCATTGATCCAGGCCACGCGCTTCCCGAACGACTTCGACGGCATCGTCGTGCGGGCGCCGGCCTACTCTTTTACCGAACTGTTCCAGGCCTTCGTCGCGAACGGAAAGGCGCTCGCCGCGCCGGGCGGGCAACTCAGCGATGCGAAGGTCTCGCTTATCGGGAAGACCATCACCGCTCAGTGCGACGCACTGGATGGTATTGCCGATGGCATCGTGAGCAACCAGGAAGCCTGCACGTTCAACCCGGCGGTGTTGCGCTGCACGGCAGGCGATGCCGACACATGCCTGACCGACCAGCAGATAACGACCGCCAACACGATCTACTCCGAGCTCAAGCGTAAGGACGGGACAACCGTCTACCCCGGCTGGGGACCTGGCGGCGAAGACCAGGGCTGGCCCCTGTGGGTGACAGGCTCCGCCATCGGCGGAACCGGCCTCCAGTTCCGGTTCGGCAGCGGCCTCGTGAAGTACTGGGTCACGGGCGATCCGGCCTTCAACGTGCTTGGCTTCGATCCGGAGTTCTACTCCGCGGGACTGCGGCTCGCGGCCACCACGCTCGATGCGACGCCGGACCTTCGCTCCTTCTTCGGGCAGGGCGGCAAGATGATCCTTGCCCATGGAACGAACGACTGGGCGATCAGCTACAAGGGCTCGATCAAGTACTTCAACGATGTAGCGACCACGGTCGGCGGCGCATCCACGCGGGATGCCTCGATGGAGTTCTTCCTCCAGCCGGGCGTTCAGCATTGCGCCGGCGGTGTCGGTCCTGACACCGTCGACCTTGTGGACGCAGTCGCGAAGTGGCGAGAGGGCGGCACAAAGCCCTCCACGCAAAACATCGTAGCGACGAAGCTGGATTCGACGACCAAAGCTCCGGTACTTGCGCGCCCCTTGTGCAAGTACCCGACCTTTCCGAAATACAAGGGCAGCGGCGACGTGAATTCGGCGGACAGCTACAGCTGCCAAAGTTCTTGAGCGTCTTCATTTGCTGAGGTAGCCCTACTTTCCCGTGTGTCCGGCCGTCGCCTCGCGCGGCCGGTCCATGACGTGTGCGCGGACGCGCTCGACACGGAAGCGAAGGTACCCTTCGACAGCAACACTCAAGTTGCGCTGCTAGGCCTTCTTGGCCCAAGCGCTGCACCAGCCTTTGGCACTGACCTGTTTTCCAGCAAACAACGCGCAGTTACCTTGCGCGTCCGTCGGCTTGGATTGCCAGAGCGCGCAACCGCTGCATAACTGGGCGTTGTCGTGCTTGGGAAATTTCTTCGCGTCGGCCTTCGACGAATCGGCGACGTAGCCCAGAGCCGCGGCCTGCGGATCCTTTTCTTCAAGCCGGGCCTGCGCGAACGAGCTGGGGGCGGAAATGGCAGCGCCCGTCGCGGCAAGCGTGAGCATGAAGGTGCGGCGGCTGGAGTTCATCGTGAGTCTTTCGTTGTGTGGGAGACGGAAATCAGGTTGCCCGACGCAGAGTTGCGCTCGCTCAGACCCGCAAGCACGAGAACACCCGTGGCCAGGAGCGTGGCGATGCAGAACCCCAGGGTTTGCAGGGTTCCGCTCAATGTGATGTTGTTCATGGGACGACCTCGTTATGGGTGATTGGCATTGCCTGCGGTCATTCTTGGGCGAGCGGCCACGCGCGACCTTGCGCAGGATCAATCTCACGGCGTCCGTGCGGTGGCATCGCCCGCGCCTCGCGCCACAGGGGCACGTTGCGGACCGCGCGGAAGAATCGGCACATAGCTGCGGGTCGAGCCGCGCATGACCAGCAAAGCGACCGTGTCGCTCTCTTTGATGGACTGGATCGCTGCATCGAAATCCGCCAGGCCGGCCACTTGCACGTCGTTGACCGCGATCAGCATGTCGCCGTAGCGCAACCCCGCCCGCTGGGCCGAACCCGAGGCCGATTGCACAAAGAGGCCGGGATCCAGAAGGCTGATGCCCAGCACACCCTTTCGCTCCGAGAGTTCGAGCCCGAAGCGCGTCTCTTGCGGCAAGGCACGCGCGGCCAGCCGAGGCGCGAGGTCCGGTGGGATCTCGGCCACGCCTACCTGCATCGTCAACGGCGTCCTGTGGCGCCAGACTTTCAGTGCGAGCAGGCTGCCCTTGCGGGCTCCAGCTACACGATCCTGTATGTCGGCATAGGGCATTGCGGCAGCGCCATCGATGGCCAGCACGACGTCGCCGCTGCGAAGCCCAGCCTGCTCGGCGGGGCTGTCCGGGTCGACGCGCACCACCAGCGCTCCCAATGCGGTATCGAGCCCGAAGGCCGGCGCGAGTTCGACGGTCAGGGGCTGGATGCGGGCACCGATATGCCCCCGCATCACCCGCCCGGTGATACGAAGCTCGTCCGCAATGTGCATCGCCGTGTCGATCGGCAGGCTGAACGACATGCCGGAGTACCCACCGCCGGGCGAGTAGGCCATCGAGTTCATGCCGACCACCCTGCCCCGTTCGTCGAACAACGGCCCGCCCGAGTTGCCCGGGTTGAGCACGACGTCGGTCTGGATCAGCGGCACCCCGCTCCCACCTGGCACGTAACGCGGATTGGCGCTCACCACGCCGGCGGTCACGCTGCGCTCGAAGCCGAATGGGGCACCCATCGCGGCGACCCATTCGCCCGGGCAGAGCTCGCTGCTGCGGCCCACGGTGACGACCGGCAAGTCGGACGCCGCGACCCGCAGCAGCGCCACGTCGGTGCGGCGGTCGATGCCAATCACTTCGGCGTCGAAGCGGCGCTGGTCCTCGGTGACGATGGAGATCGCCTGGGCACCGGTCACTGCGTGCGCACTGGTCAGGATGTAGCCGTCGCGGCGGAAGATGAACCCCGACGCGAAACCGCGCTCAACGCCGCGGCCCCATTGCGTCGGCGCGCGCTGATCGCTGTTGGCAACCCAGTCGTTGCCCGTGCCCGCGACTGTCACGCTCACCACCGCAGGCGACTGACGCGCTGCGGCCGCCACGAAATCAGAGCCTTGCAATCCCGACGACGTGCGCTCAAGGCACGACGATCGCGTCTGCGACCAGGCGCTCGTTCCGCCCGCCAGTGCGAATGCACCGAAGGCAGCCACGATCACGCCCCGTGCCAGGGTTGCGGCACTCATTCAACGCACCAGCAAGACCGGCACCGTGCACGCAGCCAGCACTTTGGTGGCAACCGACCCCAGTACCAGGTTGGTCAAGGTGCCATGGCCCCGCGAACCCATCACCACGAGGTCGAACTGCCCCTTCTGCGCGAACGAAGCTATCTCTTCGGCGGGATGACCGATGCGGTGCTCGAAGCGGGCTTCAATGCCGTCCCTGGCCAGTAAAGCGCGCACGGGCTCGAGCACCACCCGCGCATCGTCTTCGTAGTACCCGTGCACGATGTCCGGCCCTGCGAAGGCCGCGGCTCGGTGCGGCACAGGCAGCACCGCATGGAAGACGGTGAAGGCGTGGCCCGCATTCGCCCATTCCTTGTGCGTGGTCAGGTAGGACAGCATGCGATTCGTGTAGTCGCTGCCATCGACGGCAAGCAGGATTTTCATGATGGTTCCTTCGGCGGAGACGTTCTCCGGTGCAAGGATGGTCCTCGCGCACCCGGCGCCTCGCCTTGCGCCATATCAAGAAATCCGATGGCTCGTGGCGCGCCGGCGCGACACCGCCGGTACTTGATGCAGCGCAAGGCCGCGGCTTCCGACGCTGCCTACATTGACTGTCCATGAACGCAGCAGAGGCAAGCATGAACAACGTCCTGGTGATCGTCTATTCCTACACGGGCACTTCCCGCCAGGTCGCGGAGCTCCTGTGCAGCCAGCAGGGCTGGCAACTCGCGAGCGTCACCGAGGTACGCCCTCGCAGCGGCGCTCTCGGCAGCTTGCGTTGTGTGCTCGATTCGTTCTTCCGGCGACAGCCCGCCATTCACTACGACGGTCCGCCGCCCGGCGACTTCGATGCCGTCGTGCTGGTGTCGCCGATCTGGATGCTGCAGCTCGCCGGCCCCATGCGCAGCTTCGTCGCTCGCCAACGCTATCGGCTGCCCGACGTCGCCCTGCTCTCGGTCATGGGTGGCCAGGGGGCACCGAACGCGGCAGCAGAAATCAGCGACTTCATGGGCCGAGCGCCGATCCTGAGCTCTTCGGTCACGATGCGCGAGGTCGATGACGGCGGCTGTGCAGCGCGTCTTCAGGCCTTCGGCACCGCCGTCAGAAGCGCGGAAGATTCGCGAGACGTGGTGCGCCCGGTCACGCTGTCGCCGCAATCGATCTGAGGGGCGGCATCCAATTGGTGACCGCCCTTCTCTTTCCGGTCGGCCTGCGGCTACCGGCCTAGAGGGCCGGCCCCAGGCCAATGGGCGCGGGAACGATATTCACGATGCGCGTGAAGAGCGCGTTGTATTCGAGGTCGGGCACGTGCCCGGTCATCGGGTCGCGGTTCTGCGCGAAGGCCTCATCCAGGTCGCGCCAGTCGTTCTCGGTCAGCACCCGCTCGGCCAGCGGCAGGATCTCTCGCTCCTCCAGCGCCATGTGGCTCAGGTAGAAGTCGACATACTCGCCGACCGTTTTCTCGAATTCTTCGCGCCGCGACTCGCCCAGCATCTCGAACGCGAGCAAGGCGTGCTCGACGTTGCGGATCCTGCGTTCACCCTTGGCATGGTCGCCGTCGAGCTTGTCGAGCAGATCCCGCGAGATCGGCGTCCTGGCGCGCAGCTTGGGAAACAGCAGTTCGGTCTCCTTGCGGTGGTGGCGCTTCTCCGGAAACTCGTCCACGTAGAAAAGCATGGCTCGCAGCGTCGCGAAATCGGGCAAGGTGCCCTTCTTTCGGTGTTGCTCGAGCAGCATGACGATGGAACGGAGCACGGCGGCGAGCGCGGCGTGCTCCTGGCGAATGATGCGAACGGTGGCGTGGGTCATGAGGGTTGTCCTGTGCATGCCTCAAGGGTCGCGCTTTCATTCACGCGCGGGTTTGTTCCAGATCAAGTCCCGTCCAGTCGCAGCTTCGCACTTGATCAATGTCAAGCCGTGCGGAGCGCCCGTGCGGATACTGGACCGATCCATTCAACAAACCGGAGTCGTGCCATGTACCAGCGAATTCTTGTTCCCATTGACGGCAGTTCCACATCCAGCCATGGCCTGGCCGAAGCCATCAAGCTGGCAAAGCTCACGGGCGGACGCCTGCGCCTGGCGCACGTCATCGACGAGCTGTCCTTCGCGCTGGCCATGGATGCCTACGCGGGCCATGCCGGCAACTGGCTCGAAGAGCTGCGCGGCAACGCCACGAAGCTGCTCCAAGCCGCGCGGGCCACGGCTGCGGGAGCAGGCGTCGAAGCCGACACAGTGCTGCTCGACAGCTTCAAGGGCACCGTGCACGACCAGGTCATCGCCGAGACGGAAGCATCGAAGGCCGAACTGATCGTGATCGGCACTCACGGCCGTCGAGGAATCGGCCGCTGGGTCATGGGCAGCAGCGCGGAGCACATCCTGCGCTTGTCGCCCGTACCGGTGTTGCTAGTGCGTGCTCCCGAAAGCGCGAAGACCGAACACGAGCGTTTCACACTGCCGAGCGGGACGCTCGCCAGCCAGTGAGGGTTCAGCGGTTCGCGGTCGCAGCGCGCCAACTCGCGGCGACCAGCGCGATGTCTACGGTGTCTTCCGTGGAAACCTCGATGGCCAGCGCGCGCTCGTCGGCCTCCAGCGGGTCTTGCCATTCAAACTGACGCTCCAGCACTGCGAGGCCGGCTTCCGAGGCGTCCGTGCCTGCCGCGTCGCGCTCGGCCACGCGGCGGCGCAACGTGGCCGGGGTTGCGCGGCAATCCAGGATCGTGAAAGGCACGCGGAGCTCGGTTGCCAGGGCTTCGAAGCTGCGTCGCTCGGCGCCGCGCAGGAAGGCCGCGTCCACGATCACCGGATAGCCCGCCAGCAGCGCATCGCGGGCGCAGGCGCGCAGCCTTTCGAAAGTCCGCAGGGTTGCCTGCGCGCCGTAAATGTCGAGCCCAAGGGCGACGGATCGCGCCAGCGGATCGAGGCCATACAGGCGCTTGCGCTCCACGTCCGACCGCACGCGGACAGCGCCCGCGGCGCACAACAGTTGCAAGGCAACGCTGGATTTTCCCGAGCCCGACAAGCCGTGCGTGATCATCAGGCGGGCGCCCTCCTCCGGCTGCGTCGTCAGCCGCGTCGCGCAGGCAAGGTAGTCGGGGCGGGCCTCGCCATCCGGGGGCCTTGGACCCAGCCCCGTGGCCATGGCCCGCACCAGCGCCCGATAAACCTCGTAGAAGCGCCACACCTGCAGGCCCGGGTAGTCACCGCTGTGCTGCATCGAGGCATCCAGGAAGCGGAATGCGAGGTCGTCGCGGCCGTGGGCCTTCAGGTCCACGGTGAGGAATGCAAGGTCGCTCATCACGTCGATCCAGCGCAGCGCCGGGTCGAACTCGATGCAGTCGAAGGGCATGAGCGCACCGTCGACCAGGACCACGTTGGCCGTGTGCAGGTCGCCGTGGCATTCACGTATCGAGCCGCCCTGTTGGCGGGCGATCCATGCCATGCGCAGCACCTGGCCCTGCTCCCGAATCCACGTGTCCAGCGCGGCAAGGGTGGCGAGACGGCTGTCGTCGCCCTGTGCTCGCAACGCGGCCAGCACATCCGTAGCCGCTCGAACAATCGAGTCGGGGCTGCCGAAGCCTGACACCGGCGTCGCTTGCTCCGCAGCCGCGTGCAAGGCGGCCAGCCGCTGCGCGAAGCCGTCGAGCAGCGCGGGCTGCAGCCGGTCTTCCACCAGCAGATTGCGTAGCAGCGACGAATCGGGGAAACGCAGCATGCGCACCACATGGTCGATCACCGTGCCGGCACCGCCGATGCGCGGCGACTCGCGCGTGCCGCAGACCGGTGCCACGTCGATGTAGAGCGAAGGAGCAAAGCGTCGGTTGAGGCGCACCTCCTCCTCGCAGAAGTGCTTTCGGGCCTCGACGCTGCCGAAGTCCAGGAACGGCAGGCGTACCGGCTTCTTGAGCTTGAAGGCCTGCGTCTGCGTCAGCAGCACCCAGGAGATGTGCGTCTCGACCAAGGCCACGGGTTGCCCGGTCTCCCGCTGGAGTTGCTCTCGCAGTGCGTTGACCAGTGTGGTGTCCATGTGGCTTGTTTGCGATTCAATGACGTCAAAGAATGGCGAAAAGGCGCCAAGGCGCCCTGCCGCCTCAGTGCGCCATCAAGACCGGCACCGTCATCTGCTCAAGTATCTGCCGCGTCACGCCCCCCAGGATCCGCTCGCGCAGGCGCGAATGGCTGTAGCCGCCCATCACCAGCAGGTCGGCGCTCAGGTCCGAAACCCGCGACAGCAACGCGTCCGCGATGTCGATTTCGGTTACCTCGGACTCGGCGCGCGCCTGCACGCCGTGCCTCAGCAGGAACTGGATCATGTCCGATACCAGCAGCTGCTGCGTGTTGTCTTCGTCGCGCGGGTGGCGCAGCGACAGGAGCGTGACGCGTGCCCCGCGCCGCAGCGCCGGCAATGCTGCCTGAAGGGCCATGGCGGCTTCACGCGAGCTGTCCCAGGCCGCAACGATGTTCTTCGGGATCCCCCCGAACATACCGGCCGAAGGCACGACCAGCACCGGTCGCCCCACTTCCATCAGCACCTGCTCGGCGAGCCCGCGCACCGTGGTGTCTTTCCTGTTCGAGTCGTCTTCCTGTCCGAGCACCACGAGATCGCTCGCACGCCCGTACCGCACAACGGCGTCCACCGTGGCGCCATCGACCAGTCGCACCTCGTACGACAGGGGCCCTGATCCGGCGATGCCTTCCCTGAACTCGCGCGCGATGGCTTCGGCTCGCCGATGCAGGTAGTCGGCGGACTCGGCGATGTAGTCGGTCATACCGGTGGCGATGGCGTCGGCGGGAATCACGCCGTCGTACAGGCCCGTGGGCACCAGCCCGACCAGGTGGCTCTCGTGCACTCGAGACCACTGGGCCGCCATAGCGGCGCGCACGGGGCTGCGGACCGAGTGGTCCAGGTGAACGAATATGGTCTTGAAGTTCATGGATGCTCCCGCAAGGTGGTGCGCCGCGTCCTGACGCAGGAAATGGACCGGAAAATCCACTGCCTACGCTTCGATGATCACCTTGAGCGCATGCGTCTCGGCGGCGCGCCCGAAGGTGTCGTAGGCATCCAGCACCTGGTCCAGCGTGAAGCGGTGCGTGATCAGCAGGGCCGGGTCCACCTTGTGAGACTGCACCGTCTTCAGCAGCATCGGCGTGGACACGGTGTCGACCAGCCGCGTGGTGATCGCGATGTTCTGCGACCACAGCCGCTCCAGGTGAAGCTCGGCCGGGTGCCCGTGAACGCCGATGTTCGCGATGGTGCCGCCGGGCGCCACGATGTCCTGGCACAGCACGAAGGTGGCCGGTATGCCGACCGCCTCGATCGACACGTCGACGCCGCGCCCGCCTGTCAGCGCGAGCACCGCCTCGGCCGCCTTGCCGTCGGTGCTGTTGATCGTGTGCGTCGCGCCGAAGCGGCGCGCAACCTCGAGCCGGCTGTCGTCCAGGTCGATCAGGATGATCTGCGACGGCGAATAGAACTGGGCCGTGAGCAGCGTGGCCAGGCCGATCGGCCCGGCGCCCACGATGGCCACCGTGCTGCCGGGCGCGACCTTGCCGTTGAGCACGCCGCATTCGAAGCCGGTCGGCAGGATGTCGCTGAGCATCACCAGCGCCTCTTCGTCCGCGCCGGGCGGAACGGGATACAGGCTGGTGTCCGCATGCGGAATGCGCACGTACTCGGCCTGCGTGCCGTCGATGGTGTTGCCGAGAATCCAGCCGCCGGTGGCGCAGTGCGAATACATGCCGCGGCGGCAGTTCTCGCACTTGCCGCACGAAGAGATGCACGAGATCAGCACATGGTCACCCGGGCGGAAAGCCGTGACGCCGGCGCCGACGCTCTCGATCACGCCCACACCCTCGTGCCCGAGGATGCGGCCCGGCGTGCAGGTCGGCACATCGCCCTTGAGGATGTGCAGATCGGTGCCGCAGATGGTCGTCTTGAGTATCTTGACGATGGCGTCGCCCGGCGCCTGGATCTCCGGCTTGGGATGGTCTTCGAGCGATTTGAGGCCAGGGCCCCGGTATACGAGTGCTTTCATGCCGCAACGTTATGCGTCCCTGCCCGCCCGCCCTTTGAGGTAGCGCAAGGAATCCTCGCGTCTGCAACGTCGTCTGGCGCGCTAACTCCAGGACGCCTCGGCGAAAGCCTCGACAAAGCGCGACAAGTCACCACGCGGCAGCCGGTCGATGCCCGCCGCGCGCGAGCGGCCGGCACCGCCGAAGCGGCTGCACAGCGCATGGGCGCCGCGCGGAAGTGCCAGCGGCGCGCGCACGCTGACGACATAGCCGTCGCCCTGCACCTTCAGCACCGCGTGCGCACAGCCGGGCTCGCCGTTTGCCAGCTCGTTGGCAAGACAGCCCTGCACGCGCCGGCTCCACTGCGCATCAGGCAACACGCGCACGCTGCCCTGAGGCCCCTGCCAGAGCACGGCGGCGTCCGCACCCAGCCGCAGGTCGCTGTGGCGCATTGCATCGATCTCGTCGACAACGCTCTCGTGCGCCAGCATGTCGCGCGGGTCCGGGTAGTGCGCCATCAGCGGAAACAGCAGGCGGGGTGCGATGCGCACGTCGTGCTCGAACTCGCCATAGGCGTTGTAGTTGATCAGCACGCCCAGCCGGCGCAGCCCGGCGCAGTCGCCGGGCTCGAAGCCGCCTTCGAGCGCCAGCCGGTCGGCCACTGCGCCCAGGTTGTCGCCATAGATGCCGACCAGCGCCCAGGCGCGATGCGCTCCGCCCAGGTGGCGGTCGACCAGCAGGCTGGTGCAGACATCGCTCGCCTCGTCGATGTGTGCCTCCAGGTTCGGGTGCACCGGCACCTTGCCGGCGGCGTGATGGTCGAAGTAGCGCACTCGCAGGCCGTCGTCGAGCAGGCGCTGCAGTTCGCCGCGGTTGCGCTGCATCGAGATGTCGAACACGTTGACTTCGTCGCCGGCTTGTCCCTGGACGCGGCCGAGCAGCGCGATGTCGCGCTTGAGCCCCGTCACGAGCTCTGCCGGCCCGGGCTCGTGCAGCCGCCACTGCACGACGGCGCAGAGGCCGTCGGCATCGCCGTTGCAGACATCGAATCGCCAAACCATTACGCAAGCCTCAATCGCATCCTCTCGGCGCAGGGCCGTTCAGGCGTAGGAACGCAGGCGGCGGGAAAAGTCCGCCAGCGGTGCGATGCCGCTCGCCTCGGCGCGCTGGCACCAGTCCTGCAACTGCCTGGCAAGCTGCTCGCCGGTGGCGGTGGAACGGCTCCACAAGGCGGTCAACTCCCCGCGCATGGAATACATAGTAGTCAGTGCCTGCGATGCATTCAACGCCTGTATCACCTGCTGGTACCGCGACGGGCCGAGCAGGCCCTGGTCCTTGCCCAGCAATGGCTTCACGGCCTTGAGGGCGCGCGCGGCTTCAGGCGACATGCGGCGCAGGCGACCGAGCTCCACTGCGCAGGCCTTCTTCAGCGAGCGCGAGTAGTTCGACAGCACGTCGTAGTGGCAGCGGATGACTGCCTGCACCGTGGCGAGATCGACATTCGCCTTGGGCGCGACGAGGCGCGGCGTGGGCGCCACGTGCTTCACCGTCGCCAGCCCCAGGGCCTGCAGCGTGCGGATGTAGAGCCAGCCGATGTCGAACTCGAACCACTTGCTCGAAAGCTTGGCCGAGCTGGGAAAGGCATGGTGGTTGTTGTGCAGCTCTTCCCCGCCGATCAGGATGCCGATCGGCGAGATGTTCGTGCTGGCGTCACGGGCGGGCCAGTTGCGGTAGCCCCAGTAGTGGCCGATGCCGTTGACCACGCCGGCCGCCCAGAACGGGATCCACGCGATCTGCGTGAGCAGGACCAGGCCGCCCGGCACCACGCCGAAGAGTGTCATGTCCACGATGCCCATCAGCACGATGCCGAAGATCTTGTGCTTCGAATAGAGATTGCGCTCCAGCCAGTCGTCAGGCGTGCCGTGGCCGTAGCGCTCGAGGGTTTCCGCATGCCCCGCTTCGCGCACGTAGAGGAACACGCCGCCCCACAGCACCCTGTTGAGCCCGTACACCTGCGGGCTGTGCGGGTCTTCGGGTGTTTCGCACTTGGCGTGGTGCTTGCGGTGCACCGCGGCCCACTCCTTCGTCACCATGCCGGTGGTCAGCCACAGCCAGAAGCGGAAGAAATGGCTCGCCGCCGGGTGCAGTTCGAGAGCGCGATGCGCCTGGTGGCGGTGCAGGAAGATGGTGACCGAAGCGATGGTGACGTGCGTGAGCGCCAGCGCGGACAGCACCGCGCCCCACCATGGAAGATCGAGAAGACCGGAATAGAGAAGGGATTGCATTCGTACCTCGTGAACAGTGCGGGCGATTCTGCGGACCGCACCTCCCACGGCCTTTGATGCACGTCAACACCGTGCCGGCATTCCAGCCGTAGCGAATGCGGCGCTTGTCGTCCGCTTGCTTGATACAGCGCAACAGCGACATGCGCCTGTTTGCCTAGAGTGAAACTTCCCCAACCCACTTCGGGGTCGCGTCTGGCAGCGAGCCTTCCGCGCGTACCGCCCCCGGGACTCCGAAGGAACTCGCATGCTCAGCGCCTACATCACCCATCCCGACTGCGCGCACCACGACATGGGCGCGGGCCACCCGGAATGCCCCGAGCGGTCTTCCTCCATTCATGACCGGCTGCTGATCGCGGGCCTGCTCGACTACATGGCTCCGTACGATGCGCCCCTTGCCACGCGCACCCAGCTGGCGCGCGCACACACAATGTCGTACGTGCGCGAACTCATTGCCGCCGCTCCCACCGAAGGCCACCGGTTCGTCGACCCCGACACCCTCATGAACCCGCACACCGTGCAGGCCGCGCTGCGCGCCGCCGGTGCCGCGGTGCTGGCAACCGACCTGGTGCTGGCGGGCAAGGCGTCCACGGCTTTCTGCAACGTGCGCCCGCCCGGGCACCATGCGGTGCGCGAAGCGGCCATGGGGTTTTGCTTCTTCAACAATGTGGCAGTGGGCATCCGGCATGCGCTGGACGTGCACGGCCTGCAGCGCGTGGCCCTGATCGACTTCGACGTGCACCACGGCAACGGCAGCGCCGACATCTTCCGCTGCGACGATCGCGTGCTCATGTGCTCCATCTTCGAGAAGGGCATCTACCCCTTCTCGGGCGAAGACGACAACGGCTCGCACATGGTGAATATTGGCTTGCCCGCGCGTTCGGGCAGCGATGCGTTCCGCGCGGCTGTCACCGGGTGCTGGCTGCCGGCGCTCGAAGCCTTCGCGCCGCAGCTCGTCTACATCTCGGCGGGCTTCGACGGGCATCGGGAGGACGACATGGGCAACCTCGGCCTGGTGGAGCGCGACTACGCCTGGGTCACACGGCAGATCATGGATGTGGCGCAGCGCCATTGCCATGGGCGCGTCATCTCTTGCCTTGAGGGCGGCTATGCGCTCAGCGCCCTCGCCCGCAGCGCCGCAGCGCATGTCAAGGTGCTGATAGGCGCTGACTGACCACGGCGCCGGGCCGTGGCCAGCGTGCAGGCTCGTTCAGTGCCCGCTCGCGCCATGCGCGCCGATGCCGGTCTCGGAACGCACCTGCTGGGCGAGGAAGCCGCCGCGGTCCACCTGGGAGCGCGCGCTGCGGTCCTGCACCGAGAACAGCCAGATGCCCGCGAACGCGATGCTCATCGAGAACAGGCACGGCGAGGTGTACGGGAACGGCGCCGACCCCGCCGGGTAGCCGAAGGTGGCCTCCCAGACCGAAGGCGACACCACCGTCAGCGCCACCGAAGAGACCAGCCCGAGGAAGCCGCCGATCACCGCGCCGCGCGTGGTGCAGCCCTTCCAGAGCACCGACATGAAGAGCACCGGGAAGTTGGCCGAGGCCGCGATGGCGAAGGCCAGCGACACCATGAAGGCAATGTTCTGCTTCTCGAACACGATGCCCAGCAGCACCGCCAGCGCACCGAGCGCCAGCGTGGTGATCTTGGACACGCGCAGCTCGGCCGCGCTGCCGGCGTCGCCCTTCTTGATGACGGTGGCATACAGGTCGTGCGACACCGCCGACGCGCCCGACAGCGTAAGGCCTGCCACCACCGCGAGGATGGTCGCGAAGGCCACCGCCGAGATGAAGCCCAGGAACACGTTGCCGCCCACCGCATTGGCCAGGTGGATCGCCGCCATGTTGCCGCCGCCCTTGAGCACGCCCTTGGCGTCGAGGAAGTCGGGGTTGGTCAGCACGAAGGTGATGGCCCCGAAGCCGATGATGAAGGTCAGCAGGTAGAAGTAGCCGATCCAGCCCGTGGCCCACATGACCGACTTGCGCGCCTCCTTGGCACTGGGCACGGTGAAGAAGCGCATCAGGATGTGCGGCAGGCCTGCCGTACCGAACATGAGCGCCATGCCGAAGGAGATGGCCGAGATCGGGTCCTTCACGAAGTTGCCCGGGCCCATGATCGACTGCCCGATGCTCGCTGCCACCTGGGCGGTCTTGCCGTCCTTGAGCGCCAGGTCGGTCTTGACCTTCACCGCACCGGCGAACATCGCCTCCGGGCTGAAGCCGAAGTGCCACAGCACCGACACCGCCATGAAGCTCGCGCCGCCCAGCAGCAGGCCGGCCTTGATGATCTGCACCCAGGTGGTGGCCGTCATGCCACCGAAGAGCACGTAGACCATCATGAGCGAGCCCACGATGACCACCGCGATCCAGTACTCCAGGCCGAACAGCAGCTTGATGAGCTGCCCTGCCCCCACCATCTGCGCGATCAGGTAGAACGCCACCACCACCAGCGTGCCCGAGGCCGCGAAGATGCGCACCGGGGTCTGCTTGAAGCGGAAGGCCGCCACGTCGGCGAAGGTGAACTTGCCGAGGTTGCGCAGCCGCTCGGCCATCAGGAAGGTGATGACCGGCCAGCCCACCAGGAAGCCGATGGAATAGATCAACCCGTCATAGCCGGTGGCCATCACTGCGGCCGAAATGCCGAGGAACGACGCCGCCGACATGTAGTCGCCGGCAATGGCAAGCCCGTTCTGGAAGCCCGTGATGCCGCCGCCGGCTGTGTAGAAGTCGGATGCCGATCGGGTGCGCGCCGCGGCCCACTTGGTGATGAAGAGCGTTCCCACCACGAACAGCGCGAACATGCCGATGGCGGTCCAGTTGGTGGGCTGCCGCTGGAGCTGGCCCAGGTCGGCGCCAGCCGCAAGAGCGCCCTCCGAGACTGCGCCCAAGGCAAGAAGGACGGCGGCGGATCGCATGCGCAGGAGATGTGCGTTCATGGCTTGGCCACCTTCTGCACGGCCTTGACCACGGCGTCGGACAGGATGTCGAACTCCGCGTTCGCACGGCGCACGTAGTAGCCGGTGATGGCCACGGTGAAGACGATCACGCCGAAGCCGATCGGCATGCCAAGGGTCATGACGCCTTCGCCCATGCGTCGCGCCAGGAATTCCTTGTCGAAGGCCACCAGCAGCACGAAGCCGTAGTAGGCGGCGAGCATCAGCACCGCCAGCGTCCAGCCGAAGCGGTCGCGCCGGCGCTTGAGTTGCTTGTACTGCGGATTCGCGGCAATGCGCGCGACCAGATCGTCTTCCATGGAGTCTCCTTGTGTGCGATGGCCCCATTAGGAGTGCACGCGCCGCATCGAAGCTTGCGCTGGCGCAAGGTTTTCTCCTTCACCGTCGGCAAGATCGCGCCACCACCCCCACGAAAGACACGAGACATGAACGCTCCCGATCTCCCGTCCCGTCTTCCGGTCTATGCGCCCCCGGAAGCACTCTCCCGCACCGCGCATATCGCCGGTCGCGCCGCATACGACGCCCTTGTGGCCGAAGCCGATGCCGACCACGAGGGCTACTGGGCTCGCCTTGCGCGCGAATTCATCGGCTGGAAAACGCCGTTCACCAAGACGCTCGACAGCAGCGATGCGCCCTACTACCGCTGGTTCGAGGACGGCACCCTCAACGTCTCGTGGAACTGCCTCGACCGCCAGGTGGAGGCCGGCAAGGGCAACAAGGTGGCGATCATCTTCGAGTCGGACGACGGCAAGGTCACTCGCACAACCTATTCGCAACTGCTCGCGCAGACCTGCCGCATGGCCAACGCGCTGAAAGCACGCGGCGTGAAGAAAGGCGACCGTGTCGTCATCTACATGCCGATGTCGGTCGAAGGCGTGGTCGCGATGCAGGCCTGCGCGCGGCTGGGCGCGGTGCACTCGGTGGTGTTCGGCGGCTTCTCGGCGCACGCGCTGCGCGACCGCATCGCGGACACCGGCGCCGCCGTGGTCATCACAGCCGACCAGCAGGTGCGCGCGGGCAAGCAACTGCCGCTCAAGGCAATGGTCGACGAGGCGCTCGCACTGGGCGGTTGCGAGGCGGTGGAGTCGGTCATCGTCTACCGCCGCACCGGCGGGCCCATTGCATGGACGCCGCGCGATCTGTGGATGCACGAGATCACTGAAGCACAGGGCGACAGCTGCGAACCCGAATGGGTGGGCGCCGAGCATCCGCTGTTCCTGCTCTACACATCGGGCTCCACCGGCAAGCCGAAGGGCGTGCAGCACTGCAGCGGCGGCTACCTGCTGCATGCGGCACTCACCACGAAGTGGACCTTCGACATGCACGACGACGACGTGTTCTGGTGCACGGCCGACATCGGCTGGGTCACCGGCCACACCTACATCGCCTACGGCCCCCTGGCCATCGGCGCGACGGAGGTGGTGTTCGAGGGCGTGCCCACCTTCCCCGACGCGGGGCGCTTCTGGCAGATGATCGAGCGGCACGGCGTCACGGTCTTCTACACGGCACCCACCGCCATCCGCTCGCTCATCAAGGCAGCCGAAGGCAACTCCGCCGTTCACCCCGACCGCTACGACCTGCGCAGCCTGCGCGTGCTCGGCTCGGTCGGCGAGCCGATCAACCCGGCCGCATGGGAGTGGTATCGCAAGCACGTGGGCGGCGGCCGCTGCCCGGTGCTCGACACCTGGTGGCAGACCGAGACCGGCGGCCACATGATCACGCCGCTGCCGGGTGCCACCGACCTCGTGCCGGGCTCCTGCACCCTGCCCTTTCCGGGCATCGCCGCGGCCATCGTCGACGAGATGGGCAACGACGTGCCCAACGGCGAGAGCGGCCTGCTGGTCATCAAGAAGCCCTGGCCGAGCATGATCCGCGCGGTGTGGGGCGACGACGCGCGCTACCGTTCGAGCTACTACCCGCCGGAGCTGCGCGGCTACTACCTGGCGGGCGACGGCGCCGCGCGCGATGCGCTCACGGGCTACTTCACCATCGGCGGGCGCATCGACGACGTGCTGAACGTCAGCGGCCACCGCATGGGCACCATGGAAATCGAATCGGCGCTCGTGGCCTGCACGGCGCTGGTGGCCGAGGCCGCAGTGGTCGGCCGGCCAGACGACACCACCGGCGAGGCGATCTGCGCGTTCGTGGTGCTCAAGCAGCCGCGCCCCGAGGGCAAGGAAGCCGACCGCCTGGCGGCCGAGCTGCGCGCCTGGATCGGCAAGGAGATCGGCCCCATCGCCAAGCCCAAGGAGATTCGCTTCGCCGACAACCTGCCCAAGACGCGCAGCGGAAAGATCATGCGCCGCCTGCTGCGCTCGGTGGCCAAGGGCGAGGCGATCACGCAGGATGTGTCGACGCTGGAGAACCCGGCGATCCTCGATCAGCTGACCGAGGCGCACTGAACCCGCCCTGCCCGGCTAGCTCCGGGCCGGGGAGCGGTGCACCGGGAGCGCATTCAACGGAATGCGCAGGTACGCAACGCCGTTGTCGTCGGCCGGCGGAAGCCGCCCCGCCCGCACGTTCACCTGGATCGACGGGAGGATGAGCGTCGGCACATCCAGCGTCGCGTCGCGGGCCGTGCGCATCGCGACGAACTCGTCGGCGCCGATGCCGTCGCGCACATGGATGTTGTGTGCGCGCTGTTCCGCCACGGTGCTCTGCCAGCGGGCCTGCCGCGACGCCGGCGGGTAGTCGTGGCAGACGTACACGGCGGTGTCGGGCGGCAGATCCAGCAGCCTGCGCATCGACCCGTAGAGCTGGCGCGCATCGCCGCCGGGAAAGTCGGCGCGTGCGCTGCCGAGGTCGGGCATGAAGAGCGTGTCGCCGACGAAGACGGCGCCGTCCACCAGGTAGGCCATGTCTGCGGGGGTGTGGCCCGGCACCAGCAAGGCGGTGGCTTCGACGTCGCCGATCCTGAAGACTTCGCCATCCTTGAACAGGTGATCGAACTGGCTTCCGTCCGGCAGGAAACCGCGTTCGAGATTGAAGAGCTTCTTGAAGGTCGACTGGACGACGCGGATGTTCTCGCCGATGGCGATCTTTCCGCCGACCTGCTCCTGGACGTGGCGGGCGCCGGACAGATGATCGGCGTGCGCATGGGTCTCCAGGATCCAGTCGACGCTCAGGCCGTGGTCGCGGACATAGGCAAGCAGCTTGTCTGCCGACGCGGTGCCGGTGTGCCCTGACTTGAAGTCGTAGTCCAGCACGGGGTCGATGACCGCGGCATGCCTGGTGGCGTGCTCCCACACGACGTAGGAAATCGTCCATGTCGCGGGATCGAAAAAGCCTTGGGTCGTCGTGCGTGCTGTCATGAGTGCTCCATCCATGGATGTTCCGTTGCCCGTCATAACAATATATATTTGAATATAATATGTCAATCGAAAGCGAAGCCCGGAACTCATGAAGCACTCATCCCTGGCCATTGACCCTGAACTCCTGCGCGGAGCCGCCGGCAAGGCGGTCGTGGCGCTCAAGCTCCTGGCCAACGAAGACCGCCTCCTCCTCCTGTGCCAACTGTCGCAAGGCGAGATGTGCGTGAGCGATCTGGAGCAGAAGCTGGGCATTCACCAGCCCACGTTGTCGCAGCAACTGGGCGTGCTGCGTAACGAGGGCGTGGTCAACACCCGTCGCGACGGCAAGAACATCTTCTACAGCGTGGCCGACCCGGCGATGCTGGAAATCCTCGCGGTTCTCTACCGCCTCTACTGCCCGAAAGAGGAATGATGGCCATCGACTGGAACCACTTCACCCCGTTCGCAGCGCTGGCCGGCGGCGTGCTCATCGGCATCGCCACGGCGATGTTCGTGTTGCTCAACGGGCGCATCGCAGGCATCAGCGGCGTAATCGGCGGGCTCCTCGGGCCGATCAGGGGCGACATAGCCTGGCGCGCCGCCTTCACGCTAGGGCTTGTCGGCGCACCGCTGGTCTATCTGCTCTTCGCGGCGCTGCCCAGGCCGCAGATCGACGCGAACTACGGCACGCTGATCCTGGCGGGGTTGCTCGTCGGCCTGGGCACTCGCTACGGGTCTGGCTGCACCAGCGGCCACGGGGTCTGCGGCCTTTCCCGCCTGTCGCCGCGCTCGCTCGTGGCCACGGCCGCATTCATGGGCGCCGGCTTTGCCACGGTGTTCGTGACACGTCATCTGCTCGGTGCCTGAGGAGATTTCATGCTCGTTCTCGCTTCGCTGCTCGCCGGCCTGGTCTTCGGGCTCGGCCTCATCGTCTCCGGCATGGCCAATCCGGCCAAGGTGCTCGGCTTCCTCGACCTCTCCGGCGCCTGGGACCCGTCCCTGGCCTTCGTCATGGCCGGTGCCATTGCCGTCGGCATGGTCGCATTCATGCTGGCAAGGCGTCGCACGGTATCCATCCTCGGGGCCGAGATGCGCCTGCCCTCGGCGCGCCAAATCGACCGTCGCCTGATCGCGGGCAGCCTGCTCTTCGGCATCGGCTGGGGCATCGCAGGCTTCTGCCCCGGCCCGGGCCTGGTCGCCCTCGGAATGGGCGAAGTCAAGGCCCTCGTCTTCGTGGCCGCGATGCTGGCAGGCATGGGCATTTTCGAATTCTTCGAGCGGCTCGGTCGCTGACAGAGTCCGGGGCGGTCAAAGACCGCCTCGTGCGCCGCACAAGCAGCCCGGGCAAGGGGCGGAACTTGATCCAGCGCAACGTCTGCCGTGAATGCACGTCCTAGTCTTGGGCATCGCCCTTACTCCGGGAAGCGTCATGAAGACCCAATTGATCGTCATCGCCAATGCCGCATCGGCACGCATCTTTCGCCGAGACACCGCCAAGTCGCCGCTCGTGCCGGTCGAAACCCTCGCACACGATGCAAGCCGGCTGCACGCCAGGGAACTCGAGTCGGACCGTCCCGGCAGCCAGGCCGCCGACAACAGCCGGGGCCTCAACCATTTCGAGCCGCGCAGCGACGCACGGCGCAAGGAGCACCAGCGCTTCGCGAAGGAAATCGCCCAGCGGCTGGAGGCGGGCCTGAAGGTCGGCGAGTACGCCTCCCTCACGCTTTTCGCCTCGAACCCTTTCATGGGCGAACTGAAGGCGCAGCTGAGCGAAGCGGTCACCCAGCGGCTCAAGGCCACGCTGAACAACGACCTGTGCCACGTGGGCATCGCGGAACTCGAAAGCCGCATCTCGGGCTCGTGGTCCGCAGTGCTCTGATGCCATGGACTCCTTCAGCCTGAACTGAACTTCAGCAACAGTATGGAGCCATCCTTGGATGCAGTCCCACCCGAGCCGTCACCGTTGACGCGTGGCGCCCCGCACTGGCTCGCGAAGATCGAAAGCGCCCCTGCGCAAGAGACGAATCGGGTACCGGCGAATTCATGGCCGGGCTTCCTGGCCGGCCAGCCCGGGAAGCCTGTGCGGGTGCTGGTGATCGACGAAGACGCCGATGCGCGGCGTGCAATCGCCCGCGAACTGGCGATGGACGCGCGCGTGCGTATCGTCGGCGAAGCGGGCAGCCTGCAGGAAGGCAAGCGCCTTCTGACACAGCATGAATTCGACGTGCTCATCATCGATGTCCGGCTCGGCGGCGGCAAGGGATTCGAACTTATCGAGAGCGCCCGACGCCATTGCAGTTCAGTCGAAGTCATCGTGCACTCGGCACTGGAAGACGAGGTTCATGTGCGCCGGGCGTTCACCGCGGGTGCGTGGGGCTATCTCGTCAAGAACTCCTGGTTCCAGAATTTCGCGCAAGCGGTGCTGCAGGTCGTCAATGGCGGCGCGGCGGTGTCGCCGAGCGTGATCCGGCACCTGCTGATGCGACTTGGAAATGCTCCCCTTGCACTGCGGGAAGCCGAAGGCGGCCCCCGCGGAGTTCTCTCGGCGCGGGAACGCGAGGTGCTCCGGCTCGTTGCCGAAGGCCATGTCACAGGAGACATCGCTCGCCATCTTTCGATCAGCGGGCGGACGGTTTGCGCTCACATGAAAAATATCTGCCTCAAGCTGCAGGTGCGCACGCGTGCGCATGCGGTGATCGCGGCCGCCAACCAGGGGCTGCTGTAGCCGTGCGCGTCAGTGCTCCACGAGCATATCGGCCCATCGGCCGCTTCTTCCGCGCAAGCAGGTGGCGGCGCCGGGTTGCATCAGCCTGGCGATCCGCACCGCCAGGCGGGTGCGGACTTCGCACCGCTCGGTGTGGTCGAGGTGCACGGAGATGGTCGAGAGCGTCACGCTTTCCTTCGCGTCGCGGCTGCCTTGCGACCAGCATGCTGCCGGCGTGCGGGCGGTGCCGCGGCCAATGCCCCGTGCAGGGTGCGCAAGGCGTCGTTCACCACGGCCCGCCGGGATGGTGTGGCCTCGATGGCTACCGGTGGCGTGTGGGAAACATCGTTCGTGTCCGAGCGCCGGAACGCATGCATCGGCGCCATGGCCAACGCCCGCCAGTCCTCGGCCCGCGTGACGGCATCCGTCTCGGCGCGGGTCAGTGCGATGTCGTCCTGCAGGATGCGCGATCCGATCGTCTCGAACATTTCGAGCGAGTGCAGCCAGATGCCGTACTGCGCCTTGCACAGCGCCAGCGGAAAAGTGAAGTCGGAGTTCATGGTGTGTCCTCTTGCCCCGATGGGGCGTTCACACGAATGCTGACGCCGCACCGCCCTGCCCGGCTTGCGCGGGATCAAAGGCCGCACAAGATCGCACATCCTTTATCGCTGGACGCTACGGCCGACGGCACGGCTGCAAAGAGAGCCGCAAACAAGGCTTGCGTGCTACGCTCCCCTTCGATTCAGGATGTTTACAACATTCGTGCTCTATTTCCTTGCCCTTGTATGAAACCTGCCTCCCACATCGCGGTGCTCGACGACGAGGTTGACATCACGCTGCTGCTGGCCAACTACCTGCAGGGCCACGGTTTCCGTGTCACCCAGGTCCACAACGGCCGGGCCCTCATGGCGCTGATGGACACCGATCCCGCAGACCTCGTACTACTCGATCTCGGCCTGCCCGGCGAAGACGGCTTCACCATTGCGCGCCACGTGCGCGAGAGCTGGCGCTGCGGCCTCGTCATCGTCACCGGCCGGGGCGATGCTGTGGACAAGGTCGTGGGCCTTGAGGTTGGGGCCGACGACTACGTGACCAAGCCCTTCGACCTGCGCGAGCTGGTGGCGCGCGTGAAGGCGGTGCTGCGCCGGCTCACGCCCGAGACACCCGCGTCCCCGGCGCCCGTTGCAGCCTCTCCCGACAAGCTGAGCTTCGCCGGCTGGCAGCTCGACACCGCCGCGCGCAGCCTCAGGAACCCGCAAGGCGAGCAAGTGCCGCTGACCGGCGGCGAGTTTGACTTGCTGCAAGCCTTTGCCCGCCATCCCGGCCGCGTGCTGTCGCGCGACTTCCTGCTCGAGCAGACACGCGGACGCGAAGCCGCCCCCTTCGACCGCACGATCGACGTGCAGGTCGGCCGGCTGCGCAAGAAGATCGAGGCGGATGCGGACGACCCGCAGCTCATCAAGTCGGTGCGAGGCGCAGGCTACATCCTGGTGCCGCCGGTTTCCCATGGCTGACGCTGCACGCAACCCGCCTTTCCTGCTCGACGTGCCCATCCAGGGCTTGCCGTCGGGCATCGAGGAAGGCAGCGTGTTCCGCTCGCTCTTCATCGCCTACCCCGATTCGCTGCTGCTGGTGGACCAGTCCGGCAGCATCATGCTGGCCAACCCCTCGGCAGCCGCGCTGCTGGGCTATGCGGTGGAAGAACTGGTGGGCCTGAACGTCGACGTGCTGGTGCCCGACAGCATCCGCCCGCGCCACGCCTCCTACCGTGAAGCCTATGGCCGCTCTCCCCGCCCGCGACCCATGGGCACGCAGATGGAGCTGGTGGCCAAGCGAAAGGATGGCAGCGAGGTCATGGTCGAGATCGCGCTCAGCCCGCTGCAGAACCATGGCCTGCCCTTCGTCGTGGCCGCCATCCGCGACATCGGCGCCTACCCGCGCGTGAAGCAGGCACTGCAACGCGCCCGCTACAGCGAGCACCTGGCCCAGTTGGGGCGCCTGGCAGTCGACACGCGCGATCTGCAGGTGGTGCTCGAGCATGTGCCGGAAATCATCACAACGGCCTTGCAAGTCGAGGTCGCGATGGTGTGGCTGCTCGACAGCAACGGCCTCGAGTTTCGCGTAGTCAGCGGCATCGGCCTGATCGCCGGTGAAGAGATCGGTTCGCGCCTTGCCAACCGCCCCGACACCCCGCCGGGTTTCGTGCTCTCCCAAGGCCGGCCGGTCGTGGTGCCGGACTATGGCAAGGAACATCGCTTCGCCGTGCCCCAGGCCTACCTCGACGCCGGACTGGTCAGCGCACTCGCGGTGCCGCTGTCCGACCGGGGGCGGGTAATCGGCATGCTGTCGGTGCGCTCGAAGGAGTCCAAGCGCTTCGGCGACGAAGAAGTGCGCTTTCTCGAGTCGCTTTCCAGCCTGCTTGCCACCAGCCTGCAGCGCGTGCAGACCGAGGAGGCGCTCAACCATGCGCAGCGGCTCGAAAGCGTCGGCCAGCTCACGGGCGGCATCGCGCACGATTTCAACAACCTGCTGACCGTCATCCAGGGCAACCTCCAGGTTCTGGAAGAACTGCCCGCACTTGCTCAGGACAGTTACGCCCAGCAGTTGCTGGGCGCCGCCACACGCGCCACGCGACGGGGCGCCGAACTCACCGGCAAGCTGCTGGCGTTTTCGCGCCGGCAGATGCTGCAGCCGATCGCCGTCGACACGCATGCGCTGCTGCACTCCCTGGCCGACATGCTGCGGCGCACGCTGGACCAGCGCATTCGCATCGAAATCGACACCGCGCCCGGTTGTCCGCCTGTGGTGGCAGACGCGGGGCAGCTGGAATCGGCGCTGCTCAACATTGCGATCAATGCGCGTGACGCCATGCCCGAAGGCGGCACGCTGCGGTTTCGCACCGAGCTGTGCGGTGCGTTGCCGGAGGCCCTGCGCAGCGAACGCAACGACCCGAACAGCAACGCCGCTGCGCGCTTCGTCGCAATTTCCATCGCTGACAGCGGCACGGGCATGTCCGAGGAGGTGAAGGAGCGCGCCTTCGAGCCCTTCTTCACCACCAAGGACGCCGGCCGCGGCACCGGGCTTGGCCTGAGCACGGTGCACGGCTTCGTCAACCAGTCCCGGGGCGCGGTCGCGATCGACAGCAAGGCGGGCCGGGGCACTACCGTGACGCTCTACCTGCCGCAACAGGAAGAAGCCGGACCGCCGGCCACCGAGGACGAACGTGCCGACGAAACGATTCCGCCCGGACTGCGTGTGATGCTGGTCGAGGACGACGCGGAGGTGCGCAAGGTGGTGCACACCTTCCTTGCCACGCTGGGCTGCGATGTCGTCACGGCCGCCACGGCCGAGCAGGCGTTGTCGGCGCTGGACGCAGGCGCCGGGCCTTTCGACCTGCTGCTGAGCGACATCGCCCTGGGCGCCGGCATGCGAGGCACGCGGCTGGCCATCGAGGTGCAGCAGCGCTTTCCCCGGCTGGCGGTGTTGCTGATGTCGGGCTTCTCGTCCGAGTTGCTGGATGCCGACCGAGAAGTGCCGCAGAGCTGGGAACTGCTGCGCAAACCCTACTCGCGCTCCGAACTTGCGCGGGCCATGGCAAAGGTGCTGGCCGGCCACGCCTGAACGCGCGGCTGCGACCCTTACTGGAGCATTGCGGGTGCAGGTGCCAGGCAGCGCTGCACGAAGGCCGACAGTGCGCCGACGTCGGGAATCTGCACATCGCGGCGCCCCTTGGTGGCAAACCCGATGACGTTGTCGCGCGCCAGCCGCGACAGCGCGCGGCTCACGCTCTCGAGCGTCATGCCCAGGTAGTTGCCGATCTCGGCGCGCGTCATGCGCAGCGTGATCTCGTCGGTGCGCATGCCGCGCTCGGCCAGCGTCTCCGCCCAGTAGCGCAGGAAGTCGGCCACGCGGGCGTCGGCCGGCAGTGTGCAGACGGACATCAGCGAGTCCCGGTCGTGCGAGATCTCCCGGCTCATGGCGGTGTGCAGAACTTGCAGCAAGCCGGGATGCGTGACGCAGGCGGCCAGCAGGGCCTCGTACGACACAACCCAGATCTCGCCGGTATCCATGGCCACCGCATCGCATGAATAGCGGCTGCCCGCGATGCCGTCGAAGCCGAGCCAGTCACCGCGGAACTTGAGACCCACCACCTGCTCGCGCCCGTCGGCCGAGAGATTCACGATCTTGAAGAAGCCCGAGTTCAGGATGTAGAGATTGCCGAAGCGCTCGCCCGCCTGGTAGATCGTGTCACCCGTGTGCACCACACGGCGCTGCGGCTTGAGTTGCTCGGCAAGCAGCTTCAGCGTATCGCCGGTGCTCCGGTCCGCGCACTCCCGGCCGATGGTCGGCAGGACCGGTGTGGTCTTCGAGGAAGTGGCGGTATTGAGCATCTGGACTCCTTGGTGATCTGTCGCGTGTCGATGGATGGATGCTAGGAAGCCCTCGGCAACGCAATGACAACGGTCGGAATCGGTGGGTAACGCTCGGTGAATGAAGTGTGTCCGGCGTGTATCAACGGCATTCGGCGTGCTGCAAGTCGCACGAGGCCCGCTCCGTGCTTTGACCTGCATCAAGTCCGGGACCGTTGGCGTCCCTAACCTTGGCGAGTCACACATTGACCATTGCCATGCCCCTTTCCAACAACGCCCGCAGTCCCGAGGCCGAGCCGCAGCTCTCTCCACTGAACGTGGCGAGCCTGCTGTGCCACGCGCGCATCCTCCAGCGCGCCTCGCTGGACGGGACCACCCGCCAGCTGCTGCGCGGCAAGAACCTGGGGCTGCTGTGCGAAACGCAGCCCGACGAGGCTCAGGCGCTGTTCCGTCGCGCCGCGGAGGCGTTGGGCGCCCACGTAGCCGTCATGCGCTCGAGCCTGTCGTCCGCGAGTACGCCGCAGGAAGTGCAGCACACCGCCCGCATGCTCGGCCGCCTCTACGAGGCCGTGGAGTGCCAGGGCCTGGAGCCCGTGCTCGTTCAACAGATCGGCCAGCATGCCGGGATTCCGGTCTTCGATGGTGCCGCCATGCGAGGCCATCCGGCCGAGCAACTGGCCGGGCTTCTCGGAGACAAGACCCCGCTGGCCGACAACCGGTGCTTCGTGCTCCAGGCCCTGCTGCTGGACGCCATCGCCTGAGCTGCCGGGCCCGAGGCAACTGCCCTTCCATTCATTCACCGCAAGGAATCCTCATGAAGACCGATACCCAATTGCGCAACGACATCCAGGCCGAGCTGACCTGGGCGCCCGAGGTCAAGACCTCCGACGTCGGCGTGATCGTCAAGGACGGCGTGGTCACCCTCACAGGCCACCTCGCCAGCCACGCCGAGAAGTACGCTGTCGAGCGCGCCGTGCAACGCGTGCATGGCGTCAAGGCGCTGGCCGTCGAATTGACCGTCAAGCTGCCCTTCGACAACCAGCGCACCGATGCCGACATAGCCATGGCAGTCGAATGCGCACTCGACTGGAATGCGCTCGTTCCCGACGACAAGATCCAGCCCCTGGTGGAAAACGGCTGGATCACGCTGGCTGGCGAAGTCGAGTGGGGATATCAGCGCAGCGCCGCCGAAAGCGCAGTGCGCGACCTGATGGGGGTGACCGGCGTGTCGAACCTCGTGAAAGTCAAGCCGAAGGTGAGCCCTGCCGACGTCGAGAAGAAGATTCACGACGCGCTTTCGCGCCAGGCCGACCGCGAAGCCCGCAAGCTTGCCATCACGGTCAACGGCTCGCAGGTCACGCTGCGCGGCACGGTCCATTCCTGGACCGACCGCGATGCGGTGCAGGGTGCCGCATGGGCCACGCCAGGCGTCACAGTGGTGGTGAACGACCTGCTGGTGGACGCCTGAGGCGGCAACGCCCGGGCTGTCTTTTGAGCGAGTCCTGCCGTGAATGCCGCACTGCCGCCACTCGTACTGGAGCAATGCAATATCCCCGGGCCCGGCTCCGGGGGAACAGGCTATCGCGCAGGCGCGCAATTCGCGCAGCTGCGGGCAGTCAAGCGCATTGCAGCCTCCCCTGCGCACTGACGCCCCAGTGGCCTCAGTGCGACATCAGCACGGGCAGAGTCATCCACTGGAGCATGGACAGCGTGGCGCCGCCCATCACCCATTCGCGCGCCCGGCTGTGGCCGTAGCAGCCCATCACCAGCAGGTCCGAGCCCAGGTCGGCAGCGAAGGACAGCAGCTTGTTGCCGATATCGTCGTCCTTGTCGCCGCCGGAATGCAGCGTGATGTTCTGGACGTCCTGCATCCGCAGGTAGTTCTGCAGGCGCTGCAGCGACGCCTCTGCGTCCTCGCCGTAGGCCACGACATGCACCCGGGCCGCCTTTCGCAGCCATGGCAGCGCGGCGGTCACGGCGCGCGCGGACTCGGGGGTTTCCTTCCACGCCACCAGCACGTTGCGGCCGACGGAACCGACCGGCCCCGCATACGGCAGCACCAGCGCCGGCCGACCGCTCTGCACCAGCACGCTGGGCAGGAAATCGCCGGGGAGCTCGCCGTCCATCGGGTCGTTCCGGTCGCGTTGGCCGAGGACCATCAGGTCGGTGTAGAGCGCACGCCGCGCGAATCCCCACGGACCGTCGCTCTCCGGCTCGGCCCAGTGCAGGCGCTGGGAGCCTGCACTGTGCTCCATGAAGGTGGCGTGCATCGCGCCGCGCGCGTCCTTGTCGATCTCCTGCATGATCGCGACGGCCTCCGCGGCAGCCTCGATGGCGAACGGGTAGCGCATGAGCGCGGACAGGGTGCACGGCTGGCCGGTCACCTCGGCATCGAAAGTCTCTGCGAGCTGGCGCGCCAGCTTGATGCGCTCCACCGTACGGGCCGAGCCGTCGAGGTGAAGCAGGATGGATTTGGGGGTCTGCATGAGGGCTCCTTGGACTGACGGGCTTTGGACGGGGCGACCTTAGGCCTGCTCGAATCGCGCAGCCTTGCGCTGAATCAATCGCCCGCGAACTTCCACGCGACAGCGCCGATGCTTGATCGAGCGCAAGGCCGGGCCGGGCGCGCAGGCCTAGCCTCGGACCTCGTCTTCGCATCACGGCACCAATCCATGAACTCTTTCCAACAGGCCTGCATCGTCGGCAGCGGCATCGGCGCGCTTTCCGCGGCCGTGCTGCTGATCCGCGACGCCGGCATGCCCGGATCGCACATCCGCATCCTCGAGGAGGGTCCGACACCCGGTGGCGCTCTCGATGGCAGCGGCAATGCCATCCAGGGATACGTGACGCGCGGCGGGCGCATGTTCACTGACGAAACCTATACCTGCCTGTGGAACGTGCTGCAGAGCATTCCCTCGCCCGGCGCGCCGAACCGCACGGTGCGCGACGAGATTCAGGCCTTCAATGCACTGTGGCGCTCCGATGCGCACGCCCGCCTGATCGACCGCCATCGCCGCATCCTGAACGCCAGCGACCTGGGTTTCAACTTCCAGGACCGCGTGGAGCTGATGCGCCTGCTGGCCACGCCCGAGCGGGTGCTGGGCAGGCAGCGCATCGAGGAATGCTTTTCCACCCACTTTCTCGACACTCATTTCTGGGCCATGTGGCGCACGACCTTCGCATTCCAGAACTGGCACAGCGCCGTCGAGCTGAAGCGCTACATGCTGCGCTTCCTGCAGGAGCTGCCGCGCATCCACACGCTGGGCGGCGTGCGGCGCACCGAGTTCAACCAGTACGACACCATCGTGCGCCCCATGGTGAGGTGGCTGCTGGATCGCGGGGTCCGGTTCGACTACGGCATGCGCGTGGTCGACGCGGACTTTGCCGCCGGTGCAGACGGTCTGCGGCTCGAGACGCTGCATTGCGTCAGGGAAGGCCGGCCCCTGGCATACCGCCTCGGCATGGAGGAATGTGCCTTCATCACCATCGGCTCCATGACTGCCGACTCGCGCAACGGCAACGACCACCAGGCGCCGGAACTGGTGCGTGACCAGAGCGACGGGGCCTGGACCCTGTGGCGCAACATGGCGCGCAAGGTACCGGGCCTCGGCAGGCCGGAAACCTTCTGCGGCAACGTGGACGAGAGCAAGTGGGAGTCGTTCACGCTCACGATGCGTAGCCCCTTGCTGATCCAGCGCATCCAGGCACTCTCTGGCAATCCGCCCGGCACCGGCGGGCTCATGACCTTCAAGGATTCGAGCTGGCTGATGTCGATCGTGGTGCCGCACGCGCCGCACTTCGAGGGCCAGCCCGAGGGGGTCTACACGCTGTGGGGCTACGGGTTGCTGATCGACACCCAGGGCAACCACGTCGACAAGACGATGGCACAGGCTGGTGGCCAGGAAATTCTCACGGAACTGATGCATCACCTGGGCTTCGAGGACATCCTCGAGGAAGTGCGGCGCACCACGACCGTGGTGCCGGTGATGATGCCCTACATCACCAGCGAGTTCGCATGCCGCAGCGCATCGGACCGCCCGCCCGTCATACCGGCCGGCGCGAAGAACTTCGCCCTGCTGGGCCAGTACGTGGAGATTCCGGAGGATGTGGTCTTCACGGTCGAGTACTCGGTGCGCGGCGCGATGCACGGGGTGTACGGACTCATGGGCCTGGGCCTCGAGGTGCCGCCCATCTACCACGGCATCGCCGATCCGAAGGTGGCGCTCGCGAGCCTGCGCACATTGATGGGTTGACGCGCGAAGCTTGATCCATCTCAACACCCACCGCTGGTCGGGCGCGCAAGATTCCTCTTCAGCCACCCAAGGAGACAGTCGCGTGCCTTTCCTGTCGAAGAATGTCGGGATCCTCGATCGGGCGCTGAGCTACGGACATGACTGCATGGAGGCGCTGCGATGTGCATGACCCTGCTCAGGAAACTCGCCACAGCGAAGCTGCCTTGCACCGAGGCTGCCCTGGCGACGATCGACAGGCTGCGCGTGCTCGAAGCCGCCGGGCACGTCAAGGTGCGGATTCCTCCTGCCCACGTGGACTGCGACGACTGCCTGCGCCAGGACGCGGCCACGGTATTCGAGATCACGCTCCGGGGATGGAAGACCCTTGCCGCCGATGCGCCCGAAGAGGAAGCACCGTTGCGTCGCGGGTAGATGAAGCTATCGGATGCTGGAGGCGAACCATCGAAAGATGTTCTGCCGGCTCTCCGAGCTACCTCCAGTCCGCACGAAGAGGAAGCCGGTTTTCGCGTTGCCCAGCCAGTCGACTGGAATGCCTGCGGTTCGCAGAGCCTCGATTTCATCGCGCGCGTTCATGCCGAGCGGCAGTTTCAAGGTGATGGTCGCGCTGTGGATGGTCCGCCTTTTCGTCATTCGCTTCCCTTGCGTGTTCCTGGAGATCCGGCCGAACCATTCCCCTACGCAGGACCGGCAGCCAGGAGCCTTGCGCGCACCATGCCTTCGCGCAAGGCACGGGCAACATCGGCGGACATGCCGTTCCTTGAATCGAAGGTGGTTGCCTCGCCTGCGCCCGATCTCGCGACGACGGCTGCCTGCGCGCTACCCGGCGTCTCCACCACTTGCTGCAGGTACAGATCGAAGCGCCCATGAAAGCCCAGAGGGAGCAATTCACCATGCTCCCGCAGGACGGCTTGCCGATAACGCGGCCCGGGGAAGAAAGCGGACTTCCATCGAATGCTCGCACCCGTGTCATCGATGGAGGTCACGCGAGCTCCAACGAAGACCGCACCATCGGCGAACATGCTGAATTTTCCGAGCGCCTCGAAGTACTGGAACTGACGGTCGATACGCTCCTGAACCCGGCCGATCGTGTACTCGATCGGTTTCGGCGCAAACGGCGCCTGGCAGGCGGCCCTTATACGCGCACCGAGCGTTGTGCCCACAGCGACTTCACTGGGCGGAGTCACACGCAGATCGTGGAACATTGCCGTCATGGCCTGCGCGCAGCGGCAGCCGATGGCGGGCCGATCTTCGCAAGCACGTATGAAGCACTGGCCGATGCAGCGGAAAGAGCGGCGTGCAAGTGGATGTGCGTTGGCTTGCTCTCGCAGGAAGGGAAGGCAGCAGCCATTCGACGGCCGTTCTCCGTGATCTGGAACATCGTCGCCATGATCACTTTGCCCCCGGTGGAAGGCGTCGAGTCCACACGCAGATCCGCGCGCACGAGACCACCAAGAACCAGAACCTTGATCTCCTCGATTTCATCGAGCGAGAAGGTTCTCGCCGGCAATGCCCCTTCGACCAGGCGATGCAGCAACAGCATGGGCATGGGACTCCCCCCAAAACCGCCAGCGCTGACTGTTTGTTACGCGGGCCGACAGTTGGCTCATCCTAAGACTGCGAAAGCTTTAAGACCAGGATAGAAATTTCGTCGAACAGGTACAAAACTATCAAGCTGCCGGAATGCCCTCTGGCTTGACGATGGAAGAGCTATCATCGATTTTCTTTCTATCTGAAACAGCGCCTACCCTAGGGCTGTGAATAGCCGTCAACTAATTCGCGAAGGACGCAAGCGCCTCCAGATGAGCGAGCAGCAATTTGCTGATGCGCTGGGGGTGAGCCGTGGCGCAGTACAGCAATGGGAAAAACAAGGCGGCACAGCTCCCAAGCGCGCCAACCAGGCGCGTGTGGCCAAGCTGCTTGGAATTTCCGTTGCGGAACTGGTCTCGGGTGTGTCGGCGGGTGCGCGGGGAGTCGACGTGCGCGCTGAGGTTCCCCTGGTGTCCGAGGTCGAGGCAGGCAACTACACCGTCATCGACAACTTCAAGCCGACGACGCAATTCGACACCATCCCGGTGAGCGTGCCGGTCAAGAAGCACACCTACGCACTGCGGGTGCATGGCGACAGCATGGTCAGCGAGGCCGGCGACTCGTTTCCCGCCGGGTCCATCCTGATCGTGGAGCCGGAGATGGAGGCGGTGCCCGGCGACTATGTCATCGCGCTGAACGAAGCCAGCGAGACCACGTTCAAGCAGCTCGTGAAAGACGGCGGAGACCTGTATCTCAAGCCGTTGAACAGCCGTTATCCCATCAAGCCGCTCGGCGATGCCCAGGTCATCGGCGTGGTGCGCGAGTTCACCAAGCGTTTTCGATAGCCGTCGCGAAAAACGCACGACGGTGTAGATAGATTTTCTACGCAGAGATACATTTTTAATCCTGACGCAGCAACGGCCTGAATTGCCCGAACAAGGCACGGGGCTGCGGCGAAAGGATTGAAAACATGGGTCCGCCGCAGTACCGGGATCGGTTTGAATTCGTGTTCCATGTCGAGCAAAGCACCGATGGCCAAACGGTCGTGTGCAGAGCGGAAATCTTCGAGTACTCGGTCCTGAAGGCTGTGTTGCAGATCGTGGACACGCAGCTCACGCGCCTGGAAGTCGTCGATGTGGTCCTGGGTCGCTGCATCCGGTGGGCGGACCTCCGGATTGCCAGCGGGAATGCTTTCTGATCTGCATCCAGATCGCAGCGTTGCCTCAGCGGCACCAGGCGTCGATCTGGCGGATGAGGTCCGACCACAGGGCCTGTACCGCCACGGCCGCCAGCAGCAGGCCGGCCACCCGCGCACCCCAGGTCTGGCGTGCCCCGCCGCCGCCCCACCGCAAGCGCTGCCAGAGCCACGGCCCGATCAGTAGCGAAAGACTGCTCCCGAGTGCAAACAGCGCCATCAGTCCGGCGCCCTGCAATGGGCCGTTGCCCAGGCTGGCCAGCATCAGGGCTGAATAGAGCAGCCCGCAAGGCAGCGCGACCCAAAGCAGCCCGGCTGCAAGCACTCCCAGCCACGTGCCGCCGGCATGGGGGCGAAGACGCGACTCGAGCGAGCGGCCGACGCGCTGCGCCCACAGCGGCTGCCGCCCCGTGGCGGCCAGCATTGCACCCCAGGCGAACACGAAGACGTGCAGCAGCACCCACAGCGGCCGCAGCGCGGCAACCTGCGTGCTGGCCTGCGCCAGGCTGTCGACGCTGGCCGCGGCAATGGCGCCTGCCGTCGCGTAGCTCGCGATGCGGCCGAGATGGAAGGCGGCCGGCGCCGCTCGCGCCGACGCGGCGCCCTGCCCCGCCGGCACGAGCGGCACGATCCGTATCACCGCCGATGAAGCGGCGCCGCACATCGCCACGCAATGCGGCCCACCGGCCAGGCCCATGAGAAACGCGGCACCGGCGAGCGCGAGTTGCATGGTCAGACCACGCGGGAAAAGCGCGTGCGGGTCGCGCGGCAGTACCGGTCGAACACCATGGCGACCGCGCGCACCAGGAACCAGCCCTGCTCGGTGACCACCAGATCGTGGTCGCTCAGCCGCACCAGGCCGTGAGCGACCATCGGCCCGAGCGCCGCGAACTCGGTGGCGAAGTAGCGCTGGAAGTCGACTGCAAACGCGTCCCCCATGGCGTTGAAGTCGACCCGACCGCGGCACATCAGCGCCATGATCACGTCCCGCCGCAACAGATCGTCGCGCGACAGCGCAAGGCCGCGAACCACGGGCAGGCGCCCCTGGTCGAGGAGGTCGTAGTACTCGTCGAGGCTCTTTGCGTTCTGGCTGTAAGTGGCGCCCACGCGGCCGATGCCGGAGACGCCGAGTGCGATCAGGTCGCCCTCGGGCCTGGTGCCATAGCCCTGGAAGTCGCGCTGCAAGCGCCCTTGCCTCCTGGCAACCGCGAGAGGATCGTCGGGCAGCGCGAAGTGGTCCATGCCGATGTAGACGTAACCCGCTTCGGTCAGCCGCGTGATCGCGCTTGCGAGCATGCGCACCCGTGTGGCGGCATCGGGCAATTCTTCGGCCGCAATGCGCCGCTGCGGCTTGAAGCGCTCGGGCAGATGCGCATAGGCGTAGAGCGCAATGCGGTCGGGCCGCAGCTCGCCGATCTGCGCGAGCGTGCGCTCGAAGGAGGCGTCGTTCTGCCGCGGCAAGCCGTAGATCAGGTCCACGTTGATCGATTCGAAACCCAGCGTGCGCGCCGCATCCATCAGCGAGAAGACCTGCGATGCCGGCTGGATGCGATGCACGGCTTGCTGCACCTCGGGGTCGAAGTCTTGCACGCCGAAGCTCAGGCGATTGAAGCCCAGCGCGGCCAGGTTCGCCAGCCGCTGCGCATCGACCGTGCGCGGATCGATCTCGATGGAGCGCTCGCCTCCGGGCACGAAGGCGAAAGACCGGTGCAGCAGCGCCATGAGCTCGCCCAACTCCGAGTCGTCGAGGAAGGTCGGCGAGCCACCCCCTAGGTGCAGCTGGCCTGCGGTGGCGCTGCGGCCCAGTTGCGCGACTTGCAGCTCCACCTCGCGCGCGAGGTAGGCCAGGTACTGCCGGCCCCGCTCGCGGTGGCGAGTGACGACCTTGTTGCAGGCGCAGTAGTAGCACAGCGACTCGCAGAACGGAATATGGACATACAGCGACAGCGGCGGCGCCTCAGCGCTCGCCGCGCGCCGACGGCTCAGCGCCCTGGCGTAGTCGTCGGCGCCGAAGGCCTCAACGAAACGGTCGGCTGTGGGATAGGAGGTGTAGCGTGGCCCGGGAACGTCGAACTCCCTCAGCAGATCGATGGGTAGCGGTGCCTGCACGGGCACAGGAGCAACGGCGGCAGGAATCATTGCGAGGGTGTCCGCAGAGGTGCTCCAGAAGGTTCCGAAGCCGATGGCCTGGCGAGCAATGCCGTGCATGCGCTCGACGACGCCGCCATCAGCCAGAAGACGAAGAAGGCGGCGGTGTAGATACCCTGGCGCGACATCCGCAACGCGTCGGCCCCGCAGAACGCATTGACGGGATCGACGAGCGCGAACACCAGCACCTCCATGCCGCAGGCCACCAGGAAGGACGGCCACAGGATGCCCGCGAGCTGGCGCACTCCGTTCATGGCGCGGCCTTCCGGGCCGGCGGCGGCATGTCGCTCGCGGGCGTGGTCGCGTGGTTGCGACCGGTCAGCGCGGGCAGCAGCTTCTTCGCGGCCAGGGTCTTGTTGATCTCGACGCCTTCGCGGTAGTAGTCCTCGGACACCAGCGCATCGGGGCTGCGCCAGGCCAGCCAGAAGGTCACGAAGCTCGCGACCACCACGACCGCCGGACCGCCGATCACCATCCAGAGCAGCGGATAGCGCCACCAGGCCTGGGCCGCCGGTTCGTTCGTTGTCGCCATTGTTGTTGCGCTCATCTCGACCTTTCAGCGCGGCACAAGGAAGGCCGCTTTTTCCGAAACCTGGGCGCCGCCGCCCTCCTCGCGGATGCCGAAGTGCACCGTGTGCGATCCGGCAGGCACGACCCCATAAGGCACCTGCAGACGCACCGCGACCCAGCGTGACTGGGCGGCGTCGACCGTCACCGGCTCGTCGGGCGAGACGCTGAGGCCTTCCAGTCCGTCGGCGACGATGCGGTACTGCTGCGGTTTTTCAGTGGCGTTCATGATCTGGAGCCGATAGACATTCTCCAGCCGCCCGCCCTCGGCAATGCGGGCCAGCGAGGCGCGGTCGCGCACCACATCGACCTTGAACGGCGTGCGCACGATCAGGCTGGCCAGCAGTCCGGTCACCAGCAGCGCCAGGATCGTCGTGTAGAGCAGCACGCGCGGCCGCAGCACGCGCCGCAGCAGTTCGCGGCGCGACCAGCCGGCTTCCATGCCGTTTTGCGTGTCGTAGCGGATCAGCCGCGGCGGGTAGGCCATCTTCTGCATGACGGTGTCGCAGGCATCCACGCAAAGGCCGCAGCCGATGCACTCGTACTGCAGGCCCTGGCGGATGTCGATGCCGGTCGGGCACACCTGCACGCACAGGCCGCAGTCGATGCAGTCGCCCAGCGCCAGCGTGCGCGGGTCGGGGCCCTTGCGGCGCGGCGCGCGAGGTTCGCCGCGCTGCGGGTCGTAGGTGACGATGAGCGTGTCGCGGTCGAACATGGCGCTCTGGAAGCGCGCATAGGGGCACATGTACTTGCAGACCTGCTCGCGCATGAAGCCGGCATTGCCGTAGGTGGCAAAGCCGTAGAAGAAAACCCAGAACACCTCCCACGAGCCCATCTGCGTCTGCAGGAAGGCCATGCCCAGTTCGCGGATGGGCGTGAAGTAGCCCACGAAGGTGAAGCCGGTCCACAGCGCGATGCCGATCCAGACGATGTGCTTGAACCATTTCTTCACCAGCTTCTCGAGCGACATCGGCTCGGCGTCCAGCCGCATGCGCGCGGTGCGGTTGCCTTCGATCTTGTGCTCCACCCACATGAAGATCTCGGTGTAGACCGTCTGCGGGCAGGCGTAGCCGCACCACAGCCGCCCCGCCACCGCGGTGAAGAGAAAGAGCGACAGCGCACTGATGACCAGCAGGCCCGAGAGATAGATCAGGTCCTGCGGATACAGCACCAGCCCGAAGATGTAGAAGCGGCGCGCGGCCAGGTCGAACAGCACCATCTGCCGCTCGCCCCACTCCACCCACGGCAGGCCGTAGAACACCAGCTGCGTAAGAAAGACCATGGCCCAGCGCCAGCGCGCGAACATGCCGCGCACCGTGCGGGGATAGATCTTCTTCGTGGCTTCGTAAAGGCCGACCTCCTCGCTGCCCGCGCTGACGATGGGAATGATCTTCCGGGTCATGGCGTTGCGCCGATCTCGGGTTTCACGGCGTGGCCGCGGCCGTGTTGGTATTGTTGGAGAACCCCCAGACATACGACGCGAGCATCCGGATCTGCGCCTCGGTAAGACGGCCTTCCTGCGCGGGCATCTCGTTGTGCTTGCCCCCGTTGATCATCTGGACGATGGCGACCTCGCCGTAGCCGTGGAGCCAGATCCTGTCGCTCAGGTTGGGCGCACCGATGGCCTGGTTGCCCACGCCGCCGATGCCGTGGCAGGCCGCGCAGACCGTGAACTTCGACTTTCCGAGTCCGGCACGCAACGAGTCGTGCGGCTCGCCCGCCAGGCTCAGCACGTAGTTGGCAACGTTCTTCACGTCATCCGGTGTGCCGACGGCCGCAGCCATCGGCGGCATCACGCCGACACGGCCCTTGGTGATGCTCTCGACGATCTTCTCGGGCGTGCCGCCGTGCAGCCAGTCCTTGTCGGTCAGGTTGGGAAAGCCCTTGCTGCCGCGCGCGTCGGAACCATGGCACTGGGCGCAGTTGTTCATGAAGAGACGCTCCCCGATGGCCCTGGCCTGCGGGTCCCTTGCAACCTCCTCGACCGGCATGGCGGCGTATTTCGCGTAGACGGGTGCCAGCTCTTGCGTGGCCTTGGCGACGTCCGCCTCGTATTCGCCGCGCGAACTCCAGTCGGACTGGCCGCGAAAACTCCCCAGGCCCGGAAAGATCGCCAGGTAGCCCAGCCCGAAGACGATGGTCAGCACGAACAGGCCGATCCACCACATGGGCAACGGGTTGTTGGCTTCGCGCAGGTCCTCGTCCCAGACGTGGCCCGTGGTGTTGTCGGCGTTCGGCGCAACCCGCTTGCGGGCTGTGAACCACAGCAACAGCACGCAGCCGAGGATGCTCAGCAGCGAGGCCGCGGCCACGTAGTTCGACCAGAAATGGCTGATGAAATCGCTCATCGTGGTTCTCCCTTCAGTCCTGCTCGAACGGCAAGCGGGCCGCTTCCTGGAAGTCGCGCGCGTTGCGACGCGAATACGCCCAGATCACGATGCCGATGAATAGCGCGAAGCACACGACGGTGGCTGCAACGCGCAAGGTGGTGACGTCGATCATGGTTTCGGTCCTTTGCCGCTGTGCTTACTTGAGAGCCAGGCCCAGCGATTGCAGATAGGCCACCGTGGCCTCCATCTCGGTCTTGCCCGTGACCTCTTCCGTGGCCTTGGCGATTTCCTCGTCGGTGTAGGGCACGCCGACACGGCGCAGCGCGCGCATGTGGGTTGGCAAGGCTTCGGCGTCGACGAGGGCCTTTTCCAGCCATGAATAGGCCGGCATGTTCGATTCGGGAACCAGGTCGCGCGGATTGTTCAGGTGGATGCGGTGCCACTCGTCGCTGTACTTGCCGCCCACGCGGTGCAGGTCGGGGCCGGTGCGCTTGCTGCCCCACTGGAACGGGTGGTCGTAGACGAACTCCCCAGCCACCGAGTAGTGGCCGTAGCGCAGCGTCTCCGAGCGGAAGGGCCGGATCATCTGCGAGTGGCAGTTGTAGCAACCCTCGCGCAGGTAGACGTCGCGGCCTGCGAGCTGCAGCGGCGTGAGCGGCTTGACGCCCTGCACCGCCTCGGTGGTCGACTTCTGGAAGAAGAGCGGCACGATCTCGACAAGGCCGCCGACGGCCACGACCACGAGGATCAGCACGATCATCAGCAGGTTGTTGGTCTCGATCTTCTCGTGGGTAAAGCCGCTGGACTTGGGAGTGTTCGGGTTCATCGTGCGTCCTCAGGCGTGGGCCATGACGGAGGGCGGGATCTCGACGCGCACCGAGCGGCCCGAGATGACGGTCATCCAGACGTTCCAGGCCATCACCAGCATCCCGGACAGATAGAGCAGTCCGCCGATCAGGCGCACCACGTAGAACGGGAAAGTGGCCTTCACGCTCTCCACGAAGGTGTAGGTGAGCGTGCCGTCGGGGTTGATGGCGCGCCACATCAGCCCTTGCATCACGCCGGCGATCCACATGGCGGCGATGTACAGGACGATGCCGATGGTGGCGATCCAGAAGTGCGCCTCGATGGCCTTCACGCTGTACATGGTGGTGCGGCCATACATGCGCGGGATCAGGTAGTAGAGCGAGCCCATGGTGATGAACCCCACCCAGCCGAGCGCGCCGGAGTGCACGTGGCCGATGGTCCAGTCGGTGTAGTGGCTCAGGGCGTTGACGGTCTTGATGGACATCATCGGCCCCTCGAAGGTCGACATGCCGTAGAACGACAGCGCGACGATCAGGAAGCGCAGGATCGGGTCGGTGCGCAGCTTGTGCCAGGCGCCCGAGAGCGTCATCACGCCGTTGATCATGCCGCCCCAGCTCGGCGCCAGCAGGATCAGCGAGAACACCATGCCCAGCGATTGCGTCCAGTCCGGCAGCGCCGTGTAGTGCAGGTGGTGCGGGCCGGCCCACATGTAGGTGAAGATCAGCGCCCAGAAGTGGACGATGGACAGCCGGTACGAATACACCGGCCGGCCGGCCTGCTTGGGGATGTAGTAATACATCATCCCGAGGAAGCCCGCGGTGAGGAAGAAGCCCACGGCGTTGTGGCCGTACCACCACTGCACCATCGCGTCCTGCACGCCGGCATAGGCCGAGTAGCTTTTCATCCAGCCCGCCGGAACCTCTGCGCTGTTGACGATGTGCAGCAGCGCCACCGCGATGATGAAGGCTCCGAAGAACCAGTTCGCCACGTAGATGTGGCGCACGCGGCGCATGCCGATGGTGCCGAAGAACACGATGGCGTAGGCCACCCAGACCACCGCGATCAGCAGGTCGATGGGCCACTCCAGCTCGGCGTATTCCTTGCCGCTGGTGTAGCCCATCGGCAGGCTGATGGCGGCCGCGACGATCACGGCCTGCCACCCCCAGAACACGAAGGACGCGAGCTTCGGCGCGAAGAGGCCCACCTGGCAGGTGCGCTGAACCACGTGGAAGCTCGTGGCCATCAGCGCGCAGCCGCCGAACGCGAAGATGACCGCGTTGGTGTGCAGCGGCCGCAGTCGCCCGTAGCTGAGCCATGGAATGCCGAGGTTGAGCTCGGGCCAGGTCAGCTGGGAGGCGATGATCACGCCGACCAGCATGCCGACCACGCCCCAGACCACGGACATGAGCGCGAACTGCCGCACGACGGTGTCGTCGTATACCGCGGCGGGTGGGTTCGGTTGTTGCATCGTCGTGCCCTTGAATGAGTTGTGGGCAGTTTCCGTGGGCCTCTGCCTCGCGGGCTTGATGCAAATCAATCGCCGTGCAGGATGCGGTCGCCTTCGGTTTCGACGTCGTCGAACTGGCCGCGCTCGATCGCCCACCAGAGCCCGCCGAGGATCGCGAGAACCAGCACCACGGACAGCGGGATGAGCAGGAAGAGGATGTCCATCAGCGGCTTGCCTTGCCGGCGGCCGCGAGCCGTGCCGCATTGAGGACCACCACGAGGGAGCTCGCGGCCATGCCCAGGCCCGCGAGCCATGCCGGCAACCAGCCCGCCACGGCGAGCGGCACGCACAGCGCGTTGTAGCCCGCGGCCCACCAGAGGTTCTGGCGCACCACGTGCAGCGTCTTGCGGGCTTGTGCGATGGCATCTGGAATGGTGGCAAGCCTGTCGCCCAGCACGACGAAATCGGCGTGCGCGCGCGACAGCGGCACGCTGCGGCCGAAGGCGAACGAGGCGTTCGCACGCGCCAGCGAGGGACCGTCGTTCAGGCCCTCGCCCACCATCGCAATCTGCCGTCCCTCGGCCTGCAGCCGCCAGAGCACGTCGAGCTTGTCCTCCGGTGTGCAGCCACCCTGCGCGAAGTCGATGCCGCAGCGCGCGGCGATCTCCTTGGCGGCGCTGTCGCGATCGCCCGAGAGCAGCCGCACCGTCAGGCCCTGCGCGCGCAGCGCAGCCACCGCAACGGCGGCATCAGCGCGAAGCTCTTCGGCCAGCACGAAGCTGGCGACCCACCCCTGCTCGTCGGCCAGATGGACCTGCGCAGCGTCAACCTCCAGCGCATTCACGCTGCAGAAGCTCGACGAGCCAAGACGCGCACGCTGGCCTGTTCCGGTGCGCGCATGCGCTCTGCGCAACAGGCCTTCGAGCCCGAGCCCTGCCGCTTCGGTGGCCCGTTCCACGGTCCAGCCCGGTGGCGAGCGGAACTGGGCATTCCACGCATTCACCAGCGCCTGCGCAACGGGATGCAGCGACTGCGCAGCGAGCGCCGCCGCCATTTCAAGTGCGTCGCCGGGCCGCAGGCCCTGCCGGCAATAGATGCGCTCCAGCCGCGGGATGTCGCCCGTCAACGTGCCCGTCTTGTCGAACACGACCGTATCGACCGATGCCAGTGCCTCCAGCGCCTGCAGGTTGGAAGTCAGCACGCCGCCGCGCGCCAGGGCGCCGGCGCTCGCGAGCATGGCAGCCGGGGTCGCGAGCGAGAGCGCACAGGGGCAGGTCACGATGAGCACCGCGACCGCCACCATCAGCGCCTTGCCCGGGTCCGTGTGCCACCAGAACACTGCCGCCACCGCCGCCGATGCGAGCACCGCGACGAGGAAAGGCCGCGCCACCCGGTCCGCCTGCAGCGCCAGGCGCGGCTTGCGCGAGGCGGCGCTTTCCATCAGCCGCACGATCTGGGCGAAGCGCGTACCCTCGCCCACTGATTCGATCCGCACACTGACCACCGCCGAGAGGTTGTGGCTGCCGGCCAGCACGCGGTCGCCGCGGGGGCGCGGCACGGGGCGGGATTCGCCTGTCAGCAGGGCCTCGTCGGCGCTGGTGTCGCCTTCGATCACCACGCCGTCGGCCGGAAACGCCTCGCCGGGGCGCACGCGCACCACGTCTGCGGCTGCGAGCCTGCGCACGGCCACGCGGGTCCAGCTGCCATCGGGAGCGAGTCGATCGATGCTGTCGGGCAGGCGGTTCATCAGGGCCTCGAGCGAGCCGGCGGTACGGTCTCGCAGGCGTGCCTCGAGCCAGCGCCCGGTCAGCAGGAAGAAGACGAACATCGTCAGCGAGTCGAAGTAGACCTCGTGGCCCAGCGGCCCGCTGGCGTCGAAGGTGGCGGCGCTGCTGACCGCGAAAGTCGCGAGCACGCCGAACGCCACCGGAAGATCCATGCCGATACGGCCCGCGCGCAGGTCGCGCCAGGCGCTGCTGAAGAAGGGACCGCAGGAGAACAGCACGACGGGCAGCGTGAGCACCCAGGAGGCCCAGCGCAGCAACTGCGCGGCGTCGTCCGTCATGTCGCCCGGCCTGGCGATGTAAGCCGGGTAGGCATACATCATCACCTGCATCATGCAGAAGCCCGAGACCAGCCAGCGCCACAGCGCCATGCGCAGTTCGCGCGCGCGCCCCGCGCTTGCCAACTGGCTGCCGGCGGGAACCAGCGGGTATCCGGCCGCAGCCGAAGCCTCGAACCAGCGTGAAGGCCGGGTGACCGCGGCCGACCACACAACGCGCGCCCGCCGGCTGGCCCCATTGACCTGTGCCTCGCGCACTCCGGGCATCTTCAGCAGCGCAGCCTCGACGGTGAAAGCGCAAGCGGTGCAGTGCATGCCTTCGACCGCGACCTGCGATGCCCACTGGCCGGTGGCTGCATCGCCCTCCTCCAGCTGGCCGAACGCCGGCCATTCGGCCGGGTCGTCGAGCACCTGCCAGGTGTCGGCGGTGGCCGGAGCCGACGGATGCGTAGAGAACGGGGCGAGCGCAGCTTGCATCGGAGCGAGGCTAAGGGCGGGCCGCACCACGCTCTTTGATCTGTATCAACGCTCGGGGCCCCGGCCTGCCTAAGCTCGCGGCATACCTTTCCCTGGAGACCTCACATGTTCAAGCGCATCCTCGTCGCCACCGACGGCTCCACACTCTCGAAGAAGGCTGTCGCGAGCGCGATCGCTCTCGCCGCACAGAACGATGCCGACCTGGTGGCGATCAACGTGGTTCCGCGCTACCCCCGAAGCTACTTCGAGGGCTCCATGACCTTTTCGCCAGAGGACATCGGCCGCGTCGAGAAGCAATGGGCGGAGAAGGCACAGGCAATGCTCGACACCGTGAGCGCACGCGCCAAGGAAAGCGGCGTACGTGTCAAGACGGCAACGGCCAACTCGGACCTGGTGGCGGAGTCGATCATCGCCGCGGCGAAAAAGCACAAGAGCGACCTGATCGTGATGGCCTCGCACGGCCGCAAGGGCATCAAGCGGCTGCTGCTTGGCAGCGAGACGCAGCACGTGCTGGCGCATTCGGCGCTGCCTGTGCTGGTGCTTCGGTAGCCGGGCTCATTGCGATATCTCGCAAACACAATTCCCCTAGTCCTCTTCATGCACCCGGTACTGGTCCGTCAGCGTCTGCTGGACGGCCGGCGGCACGGCTTCGTAATGTGACAACGCGATGGTGTAGCGGCCCTGGCCGCTGGTCATTGCATTGAGCCGCGACTGGTAGTTGGCCAGTTCGGCCATGGGCACTTGCCCGCCGACGGCCACAACACCGCCCCCCAGGGCCGACGTTCCGGTGACCAGGCCGCGCCGCGACGACAGGTCGCTCGTGACATCGCCGACGGAATGCTCCGGCACGTCGATCTCGATCTGGACGATCGGCTCGAGCACGACCGGCCGGGCCTCGCGGATGGCGGCCATGAAGGCCTTGCGGCCGGCAGTCGCAAAGGCGATGTCCTTGCTGTCGACGCTGTGGTGCTTGCCATCGTGCACAACAACGCGCACATCGACCACCGGGTAGCCGGCGATCGCGCCGCACACCAGCACCTCGCGCACGCCCTTCTCGACTGCGGGGATGAACTGGCCCGGAATCGCCCCGCCCCTGACCTCATCGGCGAACTGGAAGCCCGCACCGCGCGCCAGCGGCTCGATGCGCAGGAAGACTTCGCCGAACTGGCCAGCGCCGCCGGTCTGTTTCTTGTGCCGGTGGTGGCCCTCGGCCGGCACGGTCACGCTCTCGCGGTAGGCAATGCGGGGCGGCCGCGTCTGGACCTCGAAGCGATACACCTCGCGCAGGCGTTCGAGCACGATGCGCAGGTGCAGTTCGCCGAGCCCGTAGAGGACCGTCTCGTTGGTCGCGGCCACATGCTCGATGCGCAGGCACGGATCCTCGGCCGTGAGCTTGCCGAGGATCTCCCAGGCGCGCTGCTCGTCGCCATGGCGCTTGGGCTCCACGGCCAGGCCGTACACCGGCACCGGGAACGCCAGAGGTGCGAGATGCACGTGGCTGTCTTCGGCCACATCGTGCAGCACGGCGTCGAAATGGATCTCCTCGACCTTGGCCACCGCCACGATGTCGCCGGGCACCGCGTGCGACACCTCGACATGGTCCTTGCCCTGGAGCATGAACAGGTGCCCCACCTTGAAGGGCTTGCGGCCGTCGCCGATGTAGAGCTGGCTGTCGCGCGTGAGCGTGCCCTGGTGCACGCGGAAGATGCCCATCTTGCCGACATAGGGGTCGATCGTGACCTTGAATACGTGCGCCAGCACGTGCAGCGACGGGTCGGGCCTGGCCTCCATGGGCTTGGCCTGCGCGCCCTCGCCGACGATGAAGTCCGGCGGGTTGGCCTCGGTCGGGTCTGGCAGGAGCTTGACGATCACGTCCAACAGTTCGGCCACGCCGGCGCCGCTGCGCGACGAGACGAAGCACACCGGGATCAGGTGGCCCTCGCGCAACGCCTGCTCGAGCGGCGCATGCAGCTCGGCCGGATCCACGTCGCCTTCCTCGAGGTAGCGGTCGACGAAGGCCGCGTCGACCTCGACCACCTGCTCCACCAGCGCGCGGTGCGCCGCTTCGACAGGGCCGAAGTCGGACCGCCCGAAGCGGTTGAAAAAACAGTCCACCACCTGCCTGCCGACCCCGTCGGGCAGGTTCAGCGGCAGGCATTCGCGGCCGAAGGTGGCCTGGATGTCGGCCAGCAGGCCCGCGAGCGAGACGCCCTGCGAGTCGATCTTGGTGACGATGATCATGCGGGCGAGGTGGCGCGAGGCCGCGTACTCCATCATGCGCACCGCCATCGGCTCGATGCCGGTGGCGGCATTGATGACCACTGCCGCCGTTTCGACCGCCTCCAGAGCCGGCAGGCTCTGGCCAAGGAAGTCGGGGCCGCCGGGCGTGTCGATGAAGTGGATGCGCGTGCCGGCGTGCGTGAGGTGCATCACCGATGCATTGAGCGAGTGCTGCATGCGGCGCTCGAGCGGGTCGTGGTCGCTGACGGTGCTGCCGCGTTCGATGCTGCCGCAGGCCCCGATGGCACCCGCCTTGTACAACAAAGCCTCGGCAAGAGAGGTCTTGCCGGCGGCCGCGGCGCCGACGAGCGCCAGCGTTCGCACTGCTTCCACTTCGGCCGCGAGGCCGTTCGATCGGCTTGGCATGGCATGGACTCCTTGGCGTCCGCAAAGCTGGCCCGGCGGCCCGCAAGGGCTCGGGCGGTGCGCAAAGACGCCGGGTCAGCGTACGGGATTGACCGTGCCAACGCAAGCCGGGTGCGCGCGGCGCGCATATCGCAAGCTCACTTGGCCTTCTTTCCTTCGGGCGCATAGCCTCCGAGAAAGGTCTGCAGAGCGCGTCGTGTCGCTTCCCGCAAATCCTTTCGGGACAACGGTCCATCGATACCGATAAGAGCCGGCATGACGGTCTCCGAATCCAGCAATGCCGTCAGGTGGCGCGCCGCTACCTGCGGATCGGCCTTGCGCAGCCGGCCCTTTTGCATCTGCAGTTCCAGGAACCCCGCCAGCTCGGTCAGCCCCTTCTTGGGCCCACCTTCGTAGAACAACCGCCCGATGTCGCTGCGGCCGGACTCCGCGATCACGGCCCTGCGCGCCTGGATGGCCTCCTGCGAACACACCACTGCCAGGATTTTTTCGCCGAAGCGTTGCAGCACCTGTTCGAGGTCGTCGTCGCTCTCCTGCCCGAGCGCCTCAAAAATTGGCGCGAAATGGACCTTGGCCGTGCCGTGGGTCACGGCAACGAACAACTCCTCCTTGGAGCTGAAGTAGCCATACAGCGTGGCCCTCGAGCCGCCCACGCGCGCAGCGATCTCCACCATGGAGGCCCCTTCGAACCCCAGCTCCCGGAAGACCTCGGCGGCCACCTGAACGATGGCGTCGCGCTTGGCCTCTGTTTTGACTCGCATCTAAATGCCTCCTCATTTCTGGACAACAGTGTTCATTATTAATTGACAGCCCCTGGAAGTCAAAATACATTACTAGACACTACTGTCTGTTTAACAGCAGGCCGACCCCATCACCGATCCGTCGCTCTTCAGGAGATTCGCCATGCGTCCACCTCTCACCTATGGCCTGACCTTCACGGCAGCCCTCGCGTCCACCTTCATGCTTGTCGCGTGCGGCAAGCCACCGGGCGGGCCGCCCGCCGCGCAGGGCATGCCCGAGGTGGGGGTAGTGTCTGTGCAGCCGCAGCGCGTGGCCATCACGGCCGAGCTGCCCGGGCGCACGACGCCCTTTCTCATCGCCGACGTACGGCCCCAGGTCGGAGGCATCGTGAAGGCCCGCCAGTTCCGCGAAGGCAGCGACGTGAAGGCTGGCGAAACGCTCTACCAGATCGATCCCGCCACCTACAAGGCAACCTACGACAGCAACGTCGCCGCGCTCGCCAAGGCGCAGGCCAGCCTCACGACCACGCGGCTGAAGGCCGAGCGCTACAAGGAGCTGGTCGCCATCAAGGCCGTGAGCCAGCAGGACTACGACGACGCCGCCGCCTCGCTGGGCCAAGGCGAGGCCGACGTCGCCTCGGCGCGAGCCAATGTGGAGACGAGCCGCATCAACCTAGCCTATGCGCGCATCGATGCACCGATCTCCGGGCGCATCGGCAAGTCGACGGTCACGCCCGGCGCGCTGGTCACGGCAAGCCAGTCGACCGCGCTGGCCACCATCCAGCAGCTCGATCCGATCTATGTCGACGTGACGCAGTCCAGCGCCGCGATGCTTCAGTTGAAGCAGGCCATGGCCCGCGGCGATCTGCAAAAGAGCGGCGCCAACGCCGCGAAGGTGCGGCTGCTGCTCGAAGACGGGAGCGCCTATCCGCTCGAAGGCAAGCTCGAGTTCTCTGACGTCACCGTAGACCAGAACACCGGCGCCATCACGCTGCGCGCGGTGTTCCCCAACCCCAAGGCGGACCTGCTGCCCGGCATGTACGTGCGCGCCGTGCTGCAGGAAGGCGTGAAGGAACAGGCGCTCATGGTGCCGCAGCAGGCCGTGTCGCGCGACAGCACCGGCAAGCCGACGGCCTACGTGGTGGATGCCCAGCATAAGCTGCAGCGGCGCGTGCTCGAAACGGAACGCGCCATCGGCGACCAATGGCTGGTGCGCAGCGGCCTGCAGGCCGGCGACCAGCTCGTGGTGGACGGCCAGCAGCGCGCGGCGCCGGGCGTCGAGGTGAAGACGGTGCAGTGGAACCCCAAGTCCAAGCCCGGCACTGAAACGACTGCCAAGGCGGCCCTCCCCTCGCCCGGCGCCACGGCGGACTGATCCAGGAAGACCACCATGGCACGCTTCTTCATCGACCGCCCCATCTTCGCGTGGGTCCTCGCCATCATCGTGATGCTGGGCGGCGTCATGTCCATCGCCACGCTGCCGATCGCGCAGTACCCGAGCATCGCGCCGCCCGCCGTCGCGATCACCGCCAACTACCCCGGCGCTTCCGCCAAGACGCTCGAAGACACCGTCACCCAGGTCATCGAGCAGAAGATGAAGGGACTGGACCGGCTGAGCTACATGGCCTCGACCAGCGAGTCGTCGGGCTCGGTCACCATCACGCTCACCTTCGAGAACGGAACCGACCCCGACACCGCTCAGGTGCAGGTGCAGAACAAGCTCTCGCTTGCCACGCCGCTGCTGCCGCAAGAGGTGCAGCAGCAGGGCGTCACCGTCACGAAGTCGGCCACCAACTTTCTGAACGTGTTGGCCTTCACCTCCGAAGACGGCAGCATGAACGGGTCGGACCTGTCCGACTACGTCGCGGCCAACGTCCAGGACGCAATCAGCCGCGTCGAGGGCGTGGGCGACACCACGCTCTTCGGCTCGCAGTACGCCATGCGCGTATGGCTCGACCCGAACAAGCTCTCCAGCTTCAGCCTCACGCCGCTGGATGTGAAGAACGCGATCACGGCGCAGAACGCGCAGGTTTCGGCCGGCCAGCTCGGCGGCATGCCTGCGGCAAGCAACCAGCAGCTCAACGCCACCATCACCTCGCAGACGCGCCTGAAGACCGCGCAGGAGTTCGATGACATCCTGCTGCGCACGCAGACCGACGGCTCGAAGGTCCGCCTGCGCGACGTAGCCCGCATCGAGCTCGGCAGCGAGTCGTACAACACGGTCGGTCGCTACAACGGCAAGCCGGCCGCGGGCCTGGCCATCAAGCTGGCCACCGGCGCCAATGCGCTCGATACGGTCAAGGCCGTCGATGCGCGCGTCGCCGAGCTCGAGAAGTTCTTTCCGCAGGGCATGAAGGTGCAGAAGCCCTACGACACCACGCCCTTCGTGCGGATCTCCATCGAGGAGGTCATCAAGACCCTCGTAGAGGCCGTGGTGCTGGTGTTCCTGGTGATGTATCTCTTCCTGCAGAATTTCCGCGCCACGCTGATCCCGACCATTGCGGTTCCCGTGGTGCTGCTGGGCACCTTCGGCGTGCTCGCGGCCTTCGGCTTCACCATCAACACACTGACGATGTTCGCGATGGTGCTCGCCATCGGGCTGCTGGTGGACGATGCAATCGTGGTCGTCGAGAACGTCGAGCGCGTGATGGCCGATGAAGGCCTCCCGCCCAAGGAGGCCACGCGCAAGTCCATGGGCCAGATCACCGGCGCGCTGGTCGGCGTGGCCCTGGTGCTGGCGGCGGTGTTCGTGCCGATGGCTTTCTTCGGCGGCTCCACGGGCGTGATCTACCGGCAGTTCTCCATCACCATCGTCTCGGCCATGACGCTGTCGGTGCTCGTGGCGCTGGTGCTCACGCCGGCCCTTTGCGCGACGCTGCTCAAGCCGGTCGACAAGGATCATGCAATGGCCACCACCGGCTTCTTCGGCTGGTTCAACCGCAGCTTCGATCGCGGCAACCACCGCTACCAGGGCATCGTGCGGCACATGGTGGGCAAGGGCTGGCGCTACATGGCCCTGTACGCGGTCTTGTTTGCCGTGGTGGTGTTCGGATTCATGAAGCTGCCCATCGGGTTTCTGCCCGACGAAGACCAGGGCACGATGTTTGCGCTGGTGCAGCTGCCGCCGGGCGCGACGAACGCGCGCACGGAAGAAGTCATCCGCCAGGTGGAGCATCACTTCCTGGTCGATCAGAAAGACGCGGTCTCGGGCATCTTCACGGTGGCGGGTTTCAGCTTCGCGGGCAGCGGGCAGAACACGGGCTTTGCCTTCATCAAGCTCAAGCCCTGGAATGAACGCGAGGGCGAAGCACTGAGCGTGACGGGAGTGGCCGCAAAGGCCGGCGCCTTCTTCAACACAATCAGGGACGCAAAGGTGTTCGCCTTCGCACCGCCCGCCGTGGCAGAGCTCGGCAACGCGACCGGCTTCGACCTGATGCTGCAGGACCGCGCCAACCTCGGGCACGAGGCCCTGATGCAGGCGCGCAACCAACTGCTCGGCACGCTGGCCAAGGACAAGCGCCTGGTGGCCGTGCGCCCCAACGGGATGGAAGACACGCCCGAATTCAGGCTCGAGATCGATCCGCACAAGGCACAGGCCCAGGGCCTTTCGATGTCCGACATCAACGACACCTTCTCCACCGCCTGGGGCAGCAGCTACGTCAACGACTTCATCGACAAGGGGCGCGTGAAGAAGGTGATGCTGCAGGCCGATGCACAGTACCGGATGCTGCCGGAGGACATCGACCGCTGGTACGTGCGCAACAGCGCCGGAACGATGGTGCCCTTCACCTCATTCGCCAAGGCGGGCTGGAGTTCGGGCTCGCCCCGCCTGGAGCGCTACAACGGGGTGCCCTCGGTGGAAATCCTGGGCATGGCGATGCCGGGAGCCGCATCGAGCGGCGACGCGCTCGCCATCGTCGAAGCCGCAGTCGCCAAACTGCCGCCGGGCATCGGCTACGAATGGACCGGCCTGTCGCGCCAGGAGAAGGCATCGAGCGGGCAGACCGGGCTGCTCTATGGGCTGTCGATCCTGATCGTGTTCCTGTGCCTTGCGGCGCTGTACGAAAGCTGGGCGATTCCGTTCTCGGTGATCCTGGTGGTGCCACTCGGCGTGCTGGGCGCGCTGATCGGCGCGATCCTGACGTGGAAGATGAACGACGTGTACTTCCAGGTCGGCCTGCTCACGACCATCGGGCTGGCGTCGAAGAATGCCATCCTGATCGTCGAGTTCGCGAAGGACCTGCACGCGCACGGCAAGAGCCTGGTCGAGTCGGCGATGGAGGCTGCTCGCATGCGGCTGCGGCCCATTCTCATGACCTCGCTGGCCTTCGTGCTCGGCGTGTTGCCGATGGTGCTGGGCACCGGTGCGGGGGCCGGCGCGCAGCATGCGCTGGGCACAGCGGTGATCGGCGGCATGTTGTCGGGCACGCTGCTCGCGATCTTCTTCGTGCCTCTTTTCTTCGTGCTGGTGCGCGGTCTCTTCAAGGGACGGTCGCCCTCGCCTGCTTTGCCCGCCTTGCCGGACTCGCATGCACAACCGGCCGCGGCCGCTTCCTGAGGTGTCTGCCATGAAACCATTCCGCCTTGCTCCGCTCGCGCTCGCCGCCCTGATGGCCGGCTGCAGCCTGATTCCCACCTACCAGCAACCCGCGGCGCCCGTGGCCGGCAAGTTCGCCGGCGACACGGGCAACGCCCCGGCCTCCACGCCGGTGGCCGACATCGGCTGGCGCAACGTCTTCACCGATCCGTCGCTGCAGCGCGTGATCGAGATGAGCCTCGCCAACAATCGCGACCTGCGCGTCGCGGTGCTGAATATCGAGAAGGCCCGCGCCCAGTACCGGGTGCAGGACGCGGCGCTCTTCCCCACCGTCAACGCCAGTGCCGGCGGCAGCGGCAGCCGCACGCCGGCCGACCTGTCGTCGACCGGCGAAGCCCTCACGGCGCGGCAGTACAGCGCGTCGGTCGGGTTCAGCTCCTACGAAATCGACCTGTTCGGTCGCGTGCGAAGCCTGAGCGCGCAGGCGCTGGAGCAGTTCTTCTCCACGGCCGAGGCGCGCCGCAGCACGCAGATCACGCTGGTGGCCGAGGTGGCGACGAGCTACCTCACGCTCGCGGCCGACCAGGATCAGCTGAAGCTCGCGCGCGACACCCTGCGCAGCCAGAGCGACTCCTACAGCCTCAACCTGCGCAGCTTCGAACTGGGCGCGGCGTCGGCGCTCACGCTGAGCCAGGCGCAGACCAGCGTCGACACCGCGCGCGTCGACGTCGAGCGCTACACCTCCCAGGTAGCGCAAGACCGCAATGCGCTGGTGCTGCTCGTGGGCGCAGACGTGCCGGACGAACTGCTGCCGCAGTCGCTGCCCGATGGCACGGCAGCTGCAGCGAGCCCGCTGGCCACCATTCCGCCCGGGCTGCCCTCGGAGCTGCTGCAACGGCGACCCGACATCCTGCAGGCCGAGCGCGACCTGAAAGCCGCCAACGCCTACATCGGCGCGGCGCGTGCGGCTTTCTATCCGAGCATCAGCCTCACCGCGTCGGCCGGCACGTCGAGCAGCCAGCTCTCGGGCCTGTTCAAGGGCGGCTCGGGCAGCTGGAGCTTCGCACCGCAGATCTCGCTGCCGATCTTCGACGGTGGCGCCAACCGCGCCAACCTCAAGATAGCGACAGTGAGCCGCGACATCTCGGTGGCGCAGTACGAAAAGGCGATCCAGACGGCGTTCCGCGAGGTTTCGGATGCGCTGGCGCAACGCAACACGCTGGGCCGCCAGCTCGATGCACAACAGTCTCTGGTGAACGCGACGGCGGAGAGCTACCGCCTTTCGGACGCGCGCTTCCGGCGCGGTGTCGACAGCTACCTGAGCGTGCTGGATTCGCAGCGCTCGCTCTACACGGCGCAGCAGAACCTCATCACCACGCGCCTGTCACGCCTGACGAACCTCGTGACCTTCTACAAGACGCTGGGCGGTGGATGGACGGAGAACACCGGCACGCCGATCTGAGCGCCGTTGGCAATCAGGCTCCTCGCTAAGATGCGCACGGTAACGCCCGGCATTGCCGCCGCGGCGCAATCGCCACGAGGGAGCACCTTTGACCATCGACCTGCAGACGCTGAAGTGCGGTGAGTGCGGCAGCAGCGTGCTTCAACGCGCCGGCCTCAACCAGTACACCTGCGCGCATTGCGGGTCGATGTCGGTCGTCGAGGACGACGTCTCCGACCGGCTGGAGCGGGTGCTCGAGCAGGTCAAGAACGAAGCCGGCCGACGGTTGGCGATCGAGCAGTCGGCACGCAGCAAGAGCATGGCCCGGATGATCGCCCTGGGCGCGGCGGCGGTGGTGGTGCTGGTTACGGGCTTCTTCGGTGTCATGGCCTATGTCATCGACCGCAACCAGCCGCCAGGAACGTACAGGCCCGGTGGGGCCTCGACGGCGCAGCGCACCATTCCGAGCGAAGGCCTCAAGCTCGAGGCGCGCCAGGTGCTGGTGGGCAACGGCAGCTCGGCCAAACCCCAACTGCTGGTGATTGCGCGCAACGAAACCGGCACAGCCCTCGAGCGGCCGAACGTCAAGGCGATCTTCTTCGACCGCGACAGCCGCATCGGCGAGAACAGCGAATCGGTCCCCATCGGCACGCTGATGCCCGGCGAAATGGTGCCGGTGCTGGTGAAGCTGCCGGGCGACGGAACCCTCACGCGGCAGGAGCTGCAGGTGGATGCGCTATCGGCACCTTACTGGAAGATCGAGGGTCCGCCGCTGCAGTTCACGCGCGTGCGACTGGTGCAGCAAGATGGCGAGACATGGCTGTTCGGCCGCCTCGTCAATGCGCGCAAGGACGAAATGGCGCTGGTCGGCATCGAGGTGCTGGTCACGCTGTACGACGGTGCCGGAACGGTCATCGGCTTCGGGCGGGGCTTCTCGCAGGCCAGCGAGATCAGGCCGGGCGAGCGCAGCGCGGCGGAAGTGCGCATCGAGCGCCTTGGCGACCGCAAGGTGCCGATCGCGGCATGGGACTACCGCATCGACTACAACCTCACGGCAGGGGCGCAGCAGGTCCGCAACCGGGTATTGAGCAGCAACCGCGTGATCCGCACGACCGGCGCGCCGGAGGCCCTTCCCCCGTCGCCGCAAATGAGCAGCCAGGCGCTGCTGGCCGACGTTGCCGGGCGCTAGGTTCGGTCTTCAGGCCACGGCTTCGGCAACGCCTTCGCCGAAATAGAAAGACTGGATGTCGGCACGCTGGCGCAGGGCCTGCGCATCGCCGCCAAGTACCGCGACTCCCGCATCGAGCACCGTTGCGCGATCGGCGTACTGAAGCGCAACGGTGGAGTTCTGCTCGGCAACGAGGATCGACAGGCCCTGCTCGCGGTTGAGCCGCCGCAGTTGCTCGAAGATGTCGCGCACCACCAACGGCGCCAGCCCCATCGACGGCTCGTCGAGCACCAGCAGCCGGGGCCGCGACATCAGCGCGCGGCCGATAGCCGTCATCTGCTGTTCGCCGCCGGAACTCAGGCCGGCGAGCGTGCGTCGCCTTTCCTTCAGCTTGGGAAAGATCGCGTAGACCCGCGCGAGGTCTTCGGCGACTTCCGAGCGCCGTGTGCTGCGGCCGAGCCCGCCGGTCAGCAGGTTTTCTTCCACTGTCAGCGTGCGAAAGCAGTGGCGGCCCTCCAGCACCTGAACCAGGCCAAGCCTGACGAGATCTGCCGGGCTGGTGCGGCCCGTGTCGTGCCCGTCGAAGACGATGCGCCCGGCCGTCACCTGCCCGCGCTCGGCCGGCAACAGGTTCGACACCGCCTTGAGCGTGGTCGATTTGCCTGCACCGTTGGCGCCGAGCAACGCGTGGATTTCGCCGGCGCGCACGTCCAGGCTCACACCGTGCAGCGCGACGATGGAGCGTTGGTACGCGGCCTCGATGGCTTCGATGCGCAACAAGGGGGCCGTCACCTCAGCTCCAGGCATGGAACGGCGGCTTCACACCATTGAGGAAGTAGTTGCCCACGATGGCGTACTTCCACCGCACCGGGTCATGCAGCGTGTGCGTGCGTGCATTGCGCCAATGGCGGTCGAGGTTGTACTGCCCCAGCGTCGATCGCGTGCCCGCCAGTTCGAACAGCTTGTTGGTCGCAAGAATCGCGATCTCGGTAGACAGCACCTTGGCCTCCGCCGTCGCGATCTGCGCCGCAGCCACGCCGTCGGCATCTGGCGCGGCCACCGCGCGGTCGATCGCACGGCCCGCACGCTCCAGCAGGGCCTCGCTCGCATGCAGCCGGATCTGCAGGTCGCCCACCGCCTGGATCGAGTACGGGTCTTCCCATGCATGGTCGCGCTGGCTGTCTATCCACGGGCGCGTCTTGGTGCGGATGAAATCGACCGTCTCCGCGATGGTGCCGCGCGCAATGCCCACGTCGACCGCCGCCTGGATGATCTGGAAGATGGCGCCGTCGGCCGAGGGCGTGTCGTAGCCCTTGTAGGCCGGGATCAGGTGCGTCTTCGGCACCTTCACGTGGTCGATGACCACCGTGCCGCTGAGCGTGGTGCGCTGGCCGAAGGCCGACCAGTCGTCGATCACCGTGAGGCCCGGCGCATTGCGCTCGGCCACCACGTACCAGGTGTTGCCCTGTTCGTCGTTGGCCACGATGGGCACGTAGTGCGCGAGCAGCGCGCCGGTCGAATAGAACTTCTTGCCGGTCACCACCACGTGGTCGCCCGCATCGGTGAAGCGCGTCTCGAAATCGGCCGCGCGCTTGGAGCCCGATTCCGAGAACGCATTGCCCCAGCGCACGCCGCGCAGGAAGTCGGCGAAGAACAGCTTCTGCTGCGCCGCGTCGGACACCGTGCGCACCGCGGCGACGAAACCCAGGTGGTTCTGCGTGATCTGCCCGAGCGAGGGATCGGCCGCCGAGATGATCGCGATCACCTCGGCCAGCGTGGCATACGACACCTCCGCACCACCGAAGGCCTTGGGCACGTTGATGGCCCAGAGGCCGCTTTGCGAGTAGGCGTCGATCTCTTCGACAGGCCAGCGGCGCAGGCGGTCGCGCTCGGAGGCGCCGACGATCAGCTTCGCGGCCAGGGCATGCGCCACGGCGATTGCCTCGGCGTCGCCGCGGATCACATGCGCGGGCGTGTCGGGAAGTGGCAGGCCGGGCACTGCGTCGTTGGCTGCGGGCGGTGCGGATGCGGAGGGTTGGAGAACAGCGGACATCTGATGGCCTTTCGACTTGCGAGTGATTTCGAATGAGGACGTGCGTGGGGCTCAGTCGTCGATGCTCTTGCGCACCTTGACGTTCTTTTCCTTGGCATAGGCCAGCGAAGATTTTTCGATGATCGGCCGCAGCAGCTTCCAGTCAGGCGCGATCCAGTCGGACACCACGTTCCACTTGCTGCCGTCCCACTGCTGGAAGGCCACGCGGCCATCGCCTTCGTGGTTGTCCCAGGTCACGTTGATCGAATGGAACAGGCCCTTGGCGCCGAGCGCCGCGGCGCGTGCCTCGTCGATCTTCAGGTTTTCCAGGCCCCAGCGGATCTCGTCGCCGGTGAGCGTGCGCTTGCCGAACTTCGCCTGCGCGATGCGGATGGCCTCCACGTTCAGGATGCCGTTGAGCACGCCGAGGTTGTGATAGACGCTGCCGATGCGCTTGGGGTCCTGCAGGTTGCCCTTGCCCGCGCCGTAGACGGTCTTGGTGATCTCCTGCAGCACCGGGTACTGCGCGCCCGCGGCCACGGTGGTAATGGCCACGTAGCCCTTGGCCGCATCGCCGGCAGGGATCACGTCTTCCTCGGAGTTGGACCAGACGTTGCCCACGATGTGGTCGACCGGAAAGCCCGTCTTCTGCGCTGTCTTGAGCGCCACCGGATTCATCACGCCCCAGCCGCGCAGCACCACGTAGTCGGGCTTCACGCGGCGGATGGTGAGCCACTGCGATTGCTGTTCGTTGCCCGGGTGCGGTACCTCGATCTGCTGCAGCGTGAAGCCGTACTTCTTCGCGAGCAGTTCATAGATCGGGATGGTCTCCTTGCCGTAGGGCGAGCCGTGGTACAGCACCACGATCTTCTTGCCCTTGAGCTTGTCGGTGCCGCCCTCCTTGCCCGCGATGTAGTTCACGATGCCGGAGGTTTCGCTGTACGGGTTGAGCAACAGCGGAAAGATGTACTTGAACACGCGGCCGTCGGTGGTGTCGGTGCGGCCGTGGTTGATGGTGAGCAGCGGCACCTTGTCGGCCGTCACGCGGTCGATCAGCGCATAGGCGATGCCGACCGACAGCGGGTTCCAGGTCGCGATGCCGGGGCGCTGCTTGAGGCGCTCGTACACCTCCACGCCGCGCTCCACTTCGTACTGCGTCTCGCCCTCCTCCCAGGTCAGCTTGACGCCGCCCACGCCGCCGTCGCGCGTGTTCACCAGGTTGAGGTAGTCGATGAAGCCGCCGAAGAAGCCCGTGCCGCCAGCCGCATAAGGACCGACGCGATAGCTCTGCAGCGGGAAGAACTGTTCGTTGCCGTCGGCATGCGCGAGCTGCAGGCCGCTCGCGGCCAGGGTGACGGCCACGGCCGCGGTTTTCAGGTGCTTGATGAAGGACATGGTGATGAAGGCATCCTGGGATGCGAAGAAAAAAACCAGAGAAATCTGCACTCAGGCCGGTGAGAGCCGCTTGCGCGCGCGATCCCAGAGGGCGACCAACCCTCGTGGCTCCACGGCAAGAAAGAAAATGATCAGCGCGCCCAGCACGATGCGCTGGCTCATGTCGAGCACGCCCGAATCGAACCAGCCGCCGAAGAAGAAGCTGCCCACGCGCGAGAGCAGCAGCGGAAACACCACGATGAGCGCCGCGCCGAAGAAGGCTCCGCGGATCGTCGCGAGCCCGCCGATGATCACGATGAACAGGATCTGGAACGAGCGGTCGAGGTTGAAGCCCGCCGGCTCCACGGTGCGCAGGTACACGAAACCCCACAGCACGCCCGCCACGCCGACGATGAACGACGACACCGCGAACGCCAGCAGCTTGGTGCGCAGCACCGGCACGCCGATGACGCGCGCCGCCAGTTCGTTGTCGCGCACGGCGATGAAGTGGTGGCCCGTCTGCGTGCGCACGAGGCGCCATGCCAGCAGCGTCAACACCGTGACGACGGTCAGCGAGAAGATGTAGCGCCCCACCGGCGTGTCGAACACGATGCCCGCCACTTCGAGCGCCGGCGCGTCGATCACGCCAGAGGCGTTGTCGTTGCTGAACCAGCCGAACTTGGTCAGCGCCCATTGCACGAAGAACTGCGCAGCCAGCGTCGACACCGCAAGGTAGAAGCCGCGCAGCCGCAGGCTCGGCAGCCCGAACACCAGGCCGACGGCCGTGGCGGCAAGGCCAGCGAGGCCGATGCTCACGAGCAGCGGCAGTTCTTCCACGCGCAGGTTGAAGTTGTAGGCCGCGAAGGCGCCGACCGCCATGAAGGCCGCGGTACCCAGCGACAGCTGGCCTGCGTAGCCGGTCAGCAGGTTCAGCCCGACAGCCGCGAGCGACAGCGCAAGGAACGGGATCAGCAGCGCGTCGAACACATAGCCGGATGCGACAAACGGCACGACGCCGAAGGCAATGACCAGCACGGCCAGCGGCCAGGTCAATGGATGCACAGAAGCGGTACGCATGGCTCAGGCGCGCTCCACCAGTTTCTGTCCGAACAGCCCGCTTGGCCGGATCAGCAGGAAGGCCAGCGCTGCGACGTAAGCGAACCAGCTCTCGATGCCACCGCCTACGAAAGGCCCGATGTACACCTCGGCCAGCTTCTCCAGTGCGCCGATCACCAACCCGCCGACGATCGCGCCAGGAATGGAGTCGAACCCACCCAGCACCAGCACAGGCAGTGCCTTCAGCACCACGAGCGAGAGCGAGAACTGCACACCTAGCCGCGCGCCCCACAACAGCCCGGCCACCAGCGCGATGACGCCGGCCGCCGCCCACACCGTGGCCCAGATGCGCGGCAGGCGCAGGCCCACCGCGATCGCCGCATAGGTGTCGTCCGCCACCGCGCGGAACGCCAGGCCCACGCGGGTGTAGCGGAAGAAGGCCGAAAGCGCCGCCACCATCACGCCGGCCGTCGCGGCGGCGAACAGGTCGAAGGTCGAGACCATGATGCCGAAGAACTGCAGCGGCTCGTCTGCGATGCCAAGCTCCAGCGCATGCACCTGCGTGCCCCACACCAGTTGGGCCACGCCCTCGATCACGTACGACAGGCCCAGCGTTGCCATGAACAGCGTGATCGGCGGCTGGTTCACCAGCGGGCGAAGCACGGTGCGCTCGATGGTCAGGCCCAGCAGCACCATGAGGGCGAAGGTCAGCACGAGCGCAAGTGCAAAGGGCACGCCGCGCTCGACCAGGCTCACGAAGGTGAGCGCAGCAAACAGCAGCTGCGCGCCCTGCGCGAAGTTGAGCACGCCTGAAGTCTTGTAGATCAGCACGAAGCCGATGGCGACCAGTGAATACATCACGCCCGAAAGCAGGCCGCCGATGAGCACCTCGGCGAAGAAGCTGAAGTCAGCGCCGTCCATCAGGCCTGCCCCTCCGCGTCGTCATGCGCCACGCCCAGGTAGGCATCGATCACGGCCGGGTCGCTGCGCACCTCGGCCGGCGTGCCGTCCGCGATCTTGCGGCCGTAGTCGAGCACGGCCACGCGGTCCGACAGGCCCAGCACCACGCCGATGTCGTGCTCGATCAGCAGGATGGTGGTGCCGAATTCGTCGCGCGCGGCGCGCACGAAATGCGCCATCTCGCTTTTCTCGGTGACGGTCATGCCGGCCATCGGCTCGTCGAGCAGCAACAGTCGAGGCGATGCGACCAGCGCACGCGCCAGCTCCACGCGCTTCTGCAGGCCATAGGCCAGCGTGCCGGCCAGCCGCTCGCTCACGGTGCCCAGCCCGAGAAAGCCGATGATCGCTTCGGCCCGTGCGCGCGCATCCTCGCGCTCACGACGTGCGCGGCCCAGCCCGACCAGTTGTTCGATGAAAGTGGAGCGCGCCGCATCGACGCGGCCAAGCACGATGTTGTCGCGCACGCTCAGGCCTTTGAACAGCGCGAGATTCTGGAAAGTGCGCGCAACGCCCAGCCGTGCCAGCCGCGCCGTCGGCACATGGCCGAAGCTGCGTCCGCCGATCCACACGCGCCCGCGATCGGGCCGGTACAGCCCGCTGATGACGTTGACCAGCGAACTCTTGCCGGCGCCGTTGGGGCCGATGACGGCGCGGATCTCCCCCTTCGCGATGGACAGGTCCACGCCCGACAGCGCGGTGACGCCGCCGAAGGACAGGTCGATGCCCTCCAGCCGCAGCACGGCCGAGGTCGTGGCGTCGTCCCCTGCCGCAGCCGCACGCCCCGCCGGCACGAAGGCCACCGGATCGACGCCCAGCGAGACGGGCCCCGCCTCGAAGAAAAGATCGGGCGTCACCAGGCTCACGCCACGGCTTCCAGTGCCGCCTTGCTCGGCTTTTCTCCGCGAGCGGCCTGCTCCGCTTCGAGCTTGCGCACCAGCGGCAGTACCTTCTGACCGAAGTACTCCACCTCCTCGATGAAGTGCAGGAAGCCCGTCAGGACGAGGTCGACGCCGATGGCTTTGAGCGCCACGATGCGTTCGGCAATCTGCTGCGGCGTGCCGATGAGGTTGGTGCGGAAACCGTCGTTGTATTGCACGAGGTCTTCGAAGGTGGACTTGGCCCAGTTGCCCTCGCCTTCGGGCGAAGACTTGCCAGCCTGCTTGGCCGCATCGCCGAAGGCGTGCACCGCCTCGACGTGTGCGTGCTTGATGATGTCGGCCAGCACGGCCTTGGCTTCCTCTTCGGTGTCGCGGGCGATGACGAACGCGTTCACGCCGATGCGCACCGTGTGGCCGTTCTGCGCGGCCTTGGCCTGGATGTCGTCGATCTGCGCCTTCAGGCCCTCGGGCGTGTTGCCGTTGGTGAAGTACCAGTCCGACACGCTGGCCGCGTTGTCGCGTGCGGCGCGCGAGCTGCCACCCTGGAAGATTTCGGGGTGGGGCTTTTGCACCGGCTTCGGGCTCAGCGTGTAGTCGCTGAAGCGATAGAAGTCGCCCTTGAAGGTGAAGTTGTCCTGCGTCCAGATGCCCTTGAGCGCGCGGATGAATTCGTTGGAGCGGCGATAGCGCTCGTCATGCTCCAGCCACGGCTCGCCAATGGCCTGGAACTCACCCTTGAACCAGCCGCTCACCACGTTGATGGCGATGCGGCCATTGGAGATGTGGTCGATGGTGGCGATCTGCTTGGCCACCACGGCCGGGTTCCACGGCCCTGGCAGGATCGCAGCCAACACCTTGAGCTTGGTGGTCGCATGCAGCAACGCCTGGCTGAAGGACACCGACTCGTGCTGGTACTCGGCACCGTAGCCAGCGGTGAAGCGGATCTGGCTCAGCGCGTATTCGAAGCCGGCCTTCTCGGCCGCGAGTGCGAGGCGCTGGTTGTATTCGAGGCTCCAGTCGGTGCGCTGCTCGATGGTGCTGACCACGAGGCCGCCGCTGACGTTGGGCACCCAGTAGGCGAACTTGACGGGGGCGGCGGTGGAAGACGGTTGGCTCATGGCAGGTTTCTCTCTGTGAACGGTCGGTGGGAGGGCTTCAGGCGGCCAGCGCAACGGGCGCGGGCTTGCGGATGGCGGGCGTGGCGGACGTGGTGGCCGGCGAGGCATCACGCAGTTGCGGCACGGCGCGCGCCACGGCCAGCGCGATGCGTTCGCGCAGCGCGGGGTTGGCGATCTCGTAGCCCTCGAAGTCCTTCTCGACCGCGTAGACGCCGATGGGCAGCGTGCGGGCCTGGAAGAAGCTGAAGAGCGGGCGCAACTGGTGGTCGATGACCAGTGCGTGGCGGTCGCTGCCGCCAGTGGCCGCGAGCAGCACGGGCTTGTCGGTCAGTGCCTCGTGGTGAACGAAGTCGAACAGGTGCTTGAAGAGGCCGGTGTAAGAGCCGCGATAGACCGGGCTCGCCACCAGCAGCAGGTCGGCGGACTCGATGGCGGCAATGCTCTCTTCGACGGCGGCAGGCAACTGGTTGCGGTAGAGCACGCCGGCAAACTGCGGGCCGATCTCGCCGAGCGAGAGCACGTGCGCATCGATGGCGATCTCGTTGCCGAGCGCGGCCAGCAGTTGATCGACCAGCACCAGGGTGCGTGAGGGACGTTGCAGGCTGCCGGAGACGGCAACGACTTTCAGTTTTCGACTCATGTTGATATGACCTCTGTTTGGAAGCTGCGATCGATTCGCGGTGCACTCGATATAAGCGAATGGCGTGCCACTTCCTTTTTCCTTATGAATCAACGAGTTAGGGCGAAATGGCTATCTGCGCTCATGCTGGATCGGCAGCAGGCTGCGGGTAGGTTGCTGATGGGTCAGCAGTTCCGCAGCGATAGTTGTTTGGGGTAGATCGGTATGCGGCCGTCGCATGAACGCCAGGCAGCAATCCGATGAAGAAGCTGCTTCCCCTGCAGCAGGGTGATGTGCGCGTTGGAAAGCACAACGGGCCTGCGACGCGAAGCCGCAGGCCCGTTGCAAGGCAATGCCGAAGTTCAGGAATAGAAGCTGGGTTGCGGCACGCGCACATTGAGCGCCCAGTCGCCGAGTTCGCGCAGCTTGTAGTCGACCGGATCGTGCAGCGTGTGCACGCGCAGGTTGCGCCAGTAGCGGTCCAGGCGCAGCGCGGCGGTGGTGGCGCGCGCGCCCGTCACCTCGAACATGCGGTGCGCCACCTCGAGGCTCGCGCGTGTGCTCGCGACCTTGGCTGCGGCAACAGCAACAGCCACCTGCCCGCGCTCGTGCTCATCGAGCGAAGTGCCGCGCAGCCACGCCTGATCGAAGGCCGCGGCCGCATGGTCCAGCAGCATGCGGGCGCCTTGCAGCGCGAGCCAGAAATCGCCGTAGTGCGTGAGCACGTAAGGATCTTCGTTTGCCGCCGAAGCCGTCGAGAACAGCCAGGGCCGGCCTTGCTGCAGCGTGAACGACCTCGCCTCTTCGAGCGCGCCCTCCCCCAGGCCGAGGTAGATGTTCGCGAGGATCAGTTGCGCAAGCAGCGGACGCAGGCAGGCGAACGGCGTCGAGAGCGGGCCGGGGTCGAGCAGCAGTTCATTCGTCTCGACGCGCACGCCATCGAACACCACGCTGCCGCTGTCGGTCTGGCGCTGGCCCATGTTGTCCCAATCGCCCTGCACCGCAATGCCGGCGCGCCCCGTGGGCACGACGCCAATCAGCAGGCGATCGTTCGCGTCGAGGGCCGAGGCGAGCAGCATGTCGGAGTCGCTGGCACCGGAGCAGAAGCTCTTGCGGCCCGAGAACACATAGCCCCCGTCGACGGCTTGCGCGCGCGTGGACTTGTCGAGCGGGTTCAACGCATTGCCCCAGAACCAGCGCTGCGCGCGGGTCTGTTCGATCCACGGCTGCCACTGCCCGCGTTGCGCGAAGAGCTGCGTGGTCGCGAGCAGCAGATGATGAAAGGCGAACAGGTGCGCCACCGAGCTGTCGACACGCGCAAAGCCGCGCACCACGTCGAGCGTCTGCTGCCAACTCGCGCCCAGGCCGCCGAGTTCGGTCGGCACGCTGAGCATCAGTAGGCCGCTGCCCCGCAGCAGGTCGCGCTCGACCTTCGGGGTGCCGCCACGCTGGTCGCGCTCGACGGCGGTCTGCGCCAATGTCTGCGCGACGCGCTGCGCGGTCGCATGCCACGGCACGACTTCGTCGCCGGCCTCCGCGGAGAAATGCTTCATGCGGCGGCCTTCTCGGGCACGGGCACAGACAGGGGCGCCTGCAGAGCCTGCGAAGGCGGCGGCACGATGTCGTTGGCAATGACCTCACCGAAAGGGCCGGTGATGTTGGCTTGCCCCGCCGGGCGCGCATGGTCGAGCGGCAGCAGCGGAAACAGCAGCTCGGCCACGCGATAGGCCTCCTCAAGATGCGGATAGCCCGAGAAGATGAAAGTCTCCACGCCGAGTGCCGCGTATTCCTTGATGCGCGCCGCCACCTCTTCGGGGCTGCCCACCAGCGCCGTGCCCGCGCCGCCGCGCACCAGGCCCACGCCGGCCCACAGGTTGGGCGACACCTCCAGCCTGTCGCGCCGCCCGCCGTGCAATGCGGCCATGCGCTGCTGGCCCACCGAGTCGAAGCGCGAGAAGGCCTTCTGCGCGGCCGCGATGGTGTCGTCGGTCACGTAGGAAATGAGTTCGTCTGCAGCGCGCCAGGCCGCCTCGCTGGTCTCGCGCACGATCACATGCAGCCGGATGCCGAAGCGCAGCGTGCGGCCATGCTCTGCCGCCGCGGCGCGGGCCTTCGCGATCTTGTCGGCCACATCGGCCGGCGGCTCGCCCCAGGTGAGGTACACGTCGACCTGCTCGCCCGCGAGTGCGATTGCTGCGTCCGACGAGCCGCCGAACCACAGGGGCGGATAGGGCTTCTGCACCGGCGGATAGAGCGTCTTGGCGTTCTCCACGCGCAGGTGCTTGCCCGAGAAGTTGACGGTCTCGCCGGCCGCAACGCCGCGCCAGATGCGCAGGAATTCATCGGTGACCTCGTAGCGCTCGGCATGCGTCAGGAAGCTGCCGTCGCCATGTTGTTCATCGGGGTCGCCGCCGGTCACCACGTTGATGAGCAGGCGGCCATCGGAAAAGCGGTCGAGCGTCGCGGCCTGGCGCGCGGAGACCGTCGGCGAAATGATGCCGGGACGGATCGCCACCAGGAATTTGAGCCGCTCGGTCTGCGCCGCGAGCGACGAGGCGACCACCCACGAGTCTTCGCAGGAACGCCCCGTGGGAATCAGCACGCCTTCGTAGCCCAGTTCGTCGGCGGCCTGTGCCACTTGCCGCAGGTATCGATGGCTCACGGTGCGTGCGCCGCGGGAAGTGCCGAGGTAGCGGCTGTCGCCGTGCGTGGGAAGAAACCAGAAAAGTTGCATGAGGCGGTTCAGCAGTTAGCGTGCCAGTCGAGCTGCCTGTGGGAACGCGCCGAAACGCGCGATTTGTGCTGCTCCAGCAGCAGCGGAACACCACATCTGCTGCGCGCGGCACATTGCCCGCCCGCACTGCTGCCATGGAAGCAAAACAAGGATCGATATACGCATCGCATCGTTGGCCGGGCGCTTGCGCGCCGCCAACATGCTGCTGGCGCAGCAACCGTGCTGCCTGCACATACCGAGGCCTTGTGTGAGTTCAGTGAGTTCCGTTCTTTCCATTCCTGCTTCCGAATCCCCTCGCGACATCGCCCGCGAGCTGATGCAGCGCTTCGCGGCCACCGCGGTGGAGCGCGACGAGCGCGGTGGCACGCCGAAGGCCGAGCGCGATGCCCTGCGTGAAAGCGGCCTGCTCGCCTTGAGCATCCCGTCCGAATTCGGCGGCGGCGGTGCTGACTGGCGCGAGACGCTCGACGTCGTGCGCCTGCTCGCGCAGGCCGATAGTTCGCTCGCGCATGTGTTCGGCTTTCATCATCTGATGCTCGCCACGGTGCGCCTCTTCGCGCGGCCCGTGCAATGGCAGCCATGGTTCGAGCAGACCGCGCGCCGCCGGTGGTTCTGGGGCAACGCCCTCAACCCGCTGGACGACCGCACGGTGTCCAGCGCGCACGAGGGCTGGCGCGAGTTCACCGGGCAGAAGAGCTTCTGCTCGGGCGCGCTCGATTCCGAAATGCTGATCGCCTCGGCGCGCGAGGAAGGCAGTGGCGCCTTCATCGTCGCGGCGGTACCCACCGGCCGCTCGGGCATCTTCGTCGCGCCCGACTGGAACAACATCGGCCAGCGCCAGACCGACAGCGGCAGCGTGACCTTCGAGAAGGTGCGCGTCGAGCAGCACGAGGTGCTGGCCGATCCGGGCCCGCTCTCGACGCCCTTCGCCTGCCTGCGGCCGCTGGTGTCGCAACTCGTGCTGGCCAACATCTACCTCGGCATTGCGGAGGCGGCCTTCAACGATGCAAGGCACTACACGCTGCACGAGTCGCGCCCGTGGCATACGGCCCATGTATCGCAGATGCACGAGGACCCCTATGTGCTCGGCCACTACGGCGACTTCTGGGTCGGCCTGGAGAGCGTGCGCGTGCTGGCCGACCGCGCGGCCGACCGGCTCGACGCGGCATGGCGGCTCGGCCCCGCGTTGACCGAGGCCGAGCGCGGCGACGTCGCGGTGGCCGTGGCCACCGCGAAGGTCGCGGCGACAAACACGGGGCTGGACATCTGTACGCGCATGTTCGATGTGGCCGGCGCGCGTGCCACGCATGGCGGCCTGCGCCTTGACCGCCACTGGCGCAACCTGCGCACCCAGACCTTGCATGACCCCGTGGCCTACAAACTGCGCGAGCTCGGCGAATGGGCCCTCAAGCAGCAATACCCCGTACCGACCTTCTACTCATGACCGCCTTCACCCGCCCTCTCGCTGTGCTGCCGCCGGCCGACGCCTCCCCCGCATCGGACGAGGACTGGGATGCCCCCACCCTGCTGACGCTGCCCAACCCGCGCAAGCTCACCACCTCGATCCGCGCCACGGCCCAGGTGTTCCAGGATCCGCGCTCGGCTGCGCTGCTCGAACGCGTGCGCATGGTGGCGCCCAGCGATGCCAACGTGCTCATCATCGGAGAGACCGGCACCGGCAAGGAGCTGATCGCGCGCCACGTACACGACCTGAGCCGCCGCAGCAGCCGGCCTTTCGTGGCCGTGAACTGCGGTGCCTTCTCCGAGAGCCTGGTCGAGAGCGAGCTCTTCGGCCACGAGAAAGGCGCCTTCACCGGCGCGTTCTCGGCCAAGACGGGCTGGTTCGAGGCGGCCAACGGCGGCACGCTGTTCCTCGACGAGATCGGCGACCTGCCACTGTCGATCCAGGTCAAGCTGCTGCGCGTGCTGCAGGAGCGCGAGGTGGTGCGGCTGGGCTCGCGCAAGAGCGTGCCCATCGACGTGCGCGTGGTGGCCGCGACCAATGTGCGGCTGCAGGACGCGGTGGCCGCCGGCAACTTCCGCGAAGACCTGTTCTACCGGCTGCACGTGGTGCACCTTGCGCTGCCGACGCTGCGCGAGCGGCCCGGCGACATTCTTCCGCTGGCGCGGCATTTCATCGAGGAGTACCGCCAGCGGCTGGGCTACGGCGCGGTGCGGCTCGATGCGAGCGCCGAACAGAAGCTCTCCGAGCACGCCTGGCCCGGCAACATCCGCGAGCTGGAGAACGTGATTCACCACGCGCTGCTGATCTGCCAGCACGGCGTGCTGGGCGCGGAGCATCTGCATCTGTCCTCGTTGAACATCCAGAGGCGTCCAGCCGAGAGCGAGGTCTCCGCGCACGCCACGCCGCGGCAAGCGCTGGAGACGGTACTGCGCGAGCTGTTCAACGAGCCTCACGAACAGATGTTCGAACTGATCGAGGACACCGTGATGCGCACCGCCTTCGAGTTCTGCCACCGCAATCAAGTGCAGGCGGCCAGGCTGCTTGGGATCAGCCGCAACATCCTGCGCTCCAGGCTTATCAAGAGTCGGGAGATTTCCGCGTTGAAGTAGTCCCCGGACCGGTTCGGTCTTTCGCAGCATTGCGGTCATCGCGTTGCCGTTGTCGATGCTCAGGACCGTGCATTGAAGGCGGTCGCCAGCGCAGCAGCCTGGAGATGAAGGACCGCGGAGCCGATGCGACCAGTGCGTCCAGATGGTTCAATGACCCGCCGTCTGCGGCACTTCGCGCGCCAGCACCCGCCCCGGCCGCGCTCCCGTCGACCCGCCATCGCGCCACACGATCGCGCCATTGACGATCACCGCCTCGATGCCATGGGCCGGTGCAATGGGCGCTTCGTACGTGGCGGCTTCGCCGACCGTGTCTGCATCGAACAAGGCCAGGTCGGCATATGCGCCTTCCTTCAGCACGCCGCGGTCCTTCAGGCCGAAGTTCTTTGCGGTCAGTCCGGTCATCTTGTAGATCGCGGTTTCCAGCGGGAACAGCCCGAGCAGGCGCCCGTAGTGACCCAGCACGCGCGGAAAGCTGCCCCACAGCCGCGGATGCGGCGCGGCATCGTGCGGCAGGCCGTCGGAGCCGATCATGGTCTGGTCGAACTTCAAGATGCGCTGCACGTCGGCCTCGTCCAGCCTGAAGTAGATACCGCCGGCGGGACTGAGGCGCCGGATTGCCTCTTCTTCGGTAACGCCCATTTCCTTTGCGATGACGTCCAGGTCGCGGCCGGCATGTTCGGGCAGCGATTTCGACCAGCTCACGATCACGCGCGAAGAGCTTGCCGCCCGGTCCGCCGACAGGATGGTGGAGCCTGCCGTGTAGGGGTAGCAGTCCAGGCAGATCGGCTGCTTGGCCATGTTCTTTTCGATGAAGGACAGCGCCTCTTCCGACCGGCCATGGTTCGCCGGCCCCACCACCTTCATGTGCGAGATCACCACCTGCACCCCGACTTCGCGGCCGACGCGAAAGGTTTCTTCGAGCGAGTCGATCACCTGGTCAGCCTCGTTGCGCATGTGGGTGCAATACACGCCGTTGAATTCCTTCAGCGGACGGCAGGTTTCGATCACCTCCTCGGTGGGCGCGGCAATCGACGGTTCGTAGAACAGGCCGGTGGACACGCCGATGGCGCCGGCCTGCAGCGCCTCCTGCACCAGTTCGCGCATGCGGGCGATCTGTTCCTGCGTCGCCGGCAGTCCGAGGTCGTCCAGCGTCGCAACCCGCAAGGTGGTGTGGCCCACCAGCAAGGCGCAGTTGGTCGCGGCTGGCTTGGCGCGCAGTTCCTCGATGTACGAGGCGAAGGTCGGAAAGGAGAACCAGTCGCCCTGCTCGTCGAGCAAGTTCAGCGGTGGCGTGACCGGTTGCGTGATGCCGCCCGGCATCGGTGCCAGCGAAATGCCGCAGTTGCCCGCGATCACCGTGGTGATGCCCTGGCTGACCTTGGGCGCCATGTCGGGGTTGGACAGCATGAGGCGGTCGTCGTGGGTGTGGGCGTCGATGAAGCCGGGCGCCGCGACGCGCCCTGCCCGGTCGATCTCCACCTCGCCGTGCGCTGCGGACAGATCGCCGATGCGGGCGATGCGGTCGCCGCGAATGCCGATGTCGCCCGTGAAGCGGGGCGCGCCGGTGCCGTCGACGATGCTTGCGTTGCGGATCAGAAGGTCGAATTTTTCCTGCATCGATTGCCTTGGATTGAAAGGAGTTAAAGCAGCGCGCCGCGAGCGGCGATCGGCCACAGGGCTTCCACCCGCTCGCCGCGCACGCAGATCAGGTCGTCGTAGAGATTGACGGTCGGGTCGCAATGGCCGGGCACCAGCATCAGCTGGTCACCCAGAGAAAGCGCGGCGGCATCGGGCGTGGCCAGCGCACCGTGCTCGTCGGCGGCTTTCACGTAGCGCAGGTCGGGCCGCTGCCACACGGTGGGCATGCCCGAGTCCACGCTGGAGGCCTTGAGGCCCGCGTCGACGATGGCACGCTCGGGCGTGGCGCGGCTCATGACGGTGGTGCGCACGAACAGGGCGTGCTCGAACGCGATGTCGTGCTCGCCACGCTGGTTGTCGCCGTAGTCGCGATCCATGAAGACGTAGGAGCCGGCCTGGATTTCGTTGAAGACGCCGGAGTCGCGCTCGTGCAGGAAGCTGCCGGTGCCCGCCCCCGTCACGCGCTCGACGGGGATGCCGCAGGCCTCGATGGCTGCGCGGGTCATGCGCGCGGCTTCTGCGGCGGCGGCAATGGCCGCGGCGCGGTCCTGCGGCGCGCGCAGGTGCTGGGCCGGCCCGTGATAGCAGTGCAGGCCCATGAAGCGCAGCGGTGCACTGGCCGCGATCTGCTGCGCAAGCCGCACCGCCTCTTCGCCGGGGGCAACGCCACATCGGTTGGCCCCGACGTTGACCTCGACATACACATCCAGCGTCACGTCCTCAGCCTGCGCTACGGCAACCAGCGCCTGCACCTGTTGCGGGTGATCGACCAGCACGCCCATGCGTGCGCGGCGGGCCAGTGCGGCCAGGCGGCGCAGCTTGGTTTCGCCCATCACCTGGTTGGTGACCAGCACGTCGGCGATGCCGGCTTCGACGAACACGGCCGCCTCGCTGACCTTCTGGCAGCAGATGCCGGCCGCGCCCAGGGCGATCTGGCGCAGGGCAATTTCCGGCGTCTTGTGACACTTGGCATGGGCGCGCAGGCGCACGCCGCTGCCGCGCAGTGCCTCGGCCATGCGCGCGAGGTTGCGCCCGAAGGCATCGAGGTCGAGCACGAGCGCGGGGGTGTCGATGGCGTCGAGGCGATCGCCGGGCCTTGCGGCTTTCCAGGGAGTCATGGTGAGTTGGCCTTCAATCGATCTTCGCGCCCGAGTCCTTGATGATCTTGGCCCACTTGAGCGTCTCGCGGCGCGACAACTCGAGGAACTGCTCCGACGTGGCGAAATCGGTCTCGGCGCCCAGCAGCCTGAAGCGCTCGCGCAATGCCGGGTTGGCCAGCGCGGTGCGGATCTCGGCATTGAGGCGCGCCACCACGTCCTTGGGCATGCGGGCCGGCCCGATGATGCCGCCCCAGGCTTCCACCTCGAAGCCCGGCACGCCGGCCTCGGCGATGGTGGGAATGTTCGGATAGGTGGGCGAGCGCTGGCGCGACGAGATCCCCAGCGCCCTCACCTTGCCCGCCTGGGCCTGCGGGCCGGACACCGGCGTGTTGACCATCATGAGCTGCACGCCACCGCCGATCAGGTCGGTGATTGCGGCCGTCGCAGCCTTGTAGGGCACGTGCAGCATGTCGGTGCCGGTCATGGCCTTGAAGAGCTCGACGCCCAGGTGCGCGGTGGTGCCGTTGCCGTCGGACGCGAAGGCCAGCTTGCCGGGGTTCTTCTTTGCGTAGGCAACGAGCTCGGGCACGGTCTTGACCGGCAGGTCGTTGTTGACGATCAGCAGGTTGGACAGGCGCAGCGTGTTGGCGACCAGCGTCAGGTCTTTCTCGACGTCGTACGGCACGCTGGGCAGCAGCGACCGGTTGGTGGCCAGCGAGACGATGTTGCCGTAGGCCAGCGTGTAGCCGTCGGGCGCGGAATGCACCAGGTCCATGGTGCCGATCGTGTAGGAGCCGCCGGGCTTGTTGTCGACCACGATGGGCACGCCCATCTGCTGCGACAACTGAGCGCCCAGCGCGCGCATCAACGCGTCGGGTGCGCCGCCCGGGGCCGAGGGCACGATCAGGCGGATCGGCTTGTCGGGATAGGCCGCGAGGCCCGGCATCGAAACCGCCGACAGCGCGGCGAGGACGAGAGTACACAGCAAGGCACGCAGACGCATGGCAGAGAACTCCGGCAATGAAGGATCGGTGAGCGGATGATCTGCCCGCGAACGGGGTTGGACAAGCCATGTTTCCTGGGTTTAGCATGAGCTTTTCTCATGCACGAGGCCGGTGCGTATAGCCAGCTCCATCGGTTGCATGCACCAGACTTGCTCTTTTCTCATGAACCATCACGTTCGCGCTCCCTCGACGATGTCCCTGATGTGCCTGGAGGCCAGCGCGCGGCTGCGCTCCTTCACTGCTGCCGCGCAGGAGCTCCGCCTCACGCAAGGCGCTGTGAGCCGGCAGGTGCAGACTTTGGAAGACCGGCTCGGCGTAAAGCTCTTCACGCGCCGGCGCGAGGCCCTGGCCCTGACGGACGCGGGCCGCTACTACCTGAGCGAAGTCGGGCCGCTGCTGCAGCGGCTGGAGCGCGCCACCGCCAATGTGATGGCGCTCAAGGGCCGGGGTGGCGAGCTTTCGCTGTCGGTTGGCGCTTCGGTCGGCAGCTACTGGCTGATTCCGCGCCTGCCCGGGTTCACGCGCGACCATGGCGAGATCACGCTCAACCTGGGCACGCGCGTGGGGCCGGTGGACTTCAGCGCCACGCCGGTCGATGCGTCGCTGGAATTCGGCGACGGCCAGCGGCCGGGCCTGCGCAGCGAGTTCGTGCTGCCGCTGGACCTCTCGCCCTACGCGGCGCCGGCCTGGATCGCCGAGCACGGCAAGGCGGTCGATGCGAACACGCCGCGCTCGGCGCTGATCCACCACCAGACCCTGCCCGGCGCGTGGGACGAATGGTTCGCACGCGAAGGCATCGTGGGCGAGGCAGGACGCGAAGGGCCGCGCTACGACATCATGTCGATGGCCCTCAACGCCTCGCTGGCCGGCATGGGCGTGGCGCTGCTGCCGCCCTACATGAGCGACGAGTCGGTGGCGTCGGGGCGCCTGCGGCGGCTGTCGCGCCGCAAATGGCGCTATGCCAAGGGCTACTACCTCGTGTATCCGGAAGAGTCGGCGCAGATGCAGTCGCTGCAGGTCTTCAGGCAATGGCTGCTGGCGCAGGTGAACGACTCCTAGCGTCCTGCCGCCGGTCTTGACCCAGGTCAAGCGCCAGGCCCTACCTCGTGGCTAGCATCGAAGGCGACACGAGGAGACACCGTGGAACTCGAGATACCGGAGATGCTGGCCGCTGCGCTGCAGGGTCAGGTCGGCGCGCAAACGCCGCTTGGCCTTCAACTGGGTGGGCTTGGCGCCGGCAGCGGTGTGCGCGTCGTGTCCAGTTGCCATTTCGACGGCCACTCGCTCAACCTGCTCTTCCAGCTGGGCCTGGCTGCCGGCTCACGCGACCTGGTGTTCCAGCTGCTCGCGCTGGACAACCTCAACGGCGAACCGCCCGCTAAGCCCATCTCCAGCCTGGAGTCGATGGTCCCGGCGTTGACCGAGTGGCTCTCGCGTGACCTGATCGATGGCTGGCTCTACCAGCGCGGCAAGGACGGCGTACTGCTGCCCTGGCTGGTCCATGCAGTGCGCCTTGTGCAACCGGCGGACAACGAGGCTTACGTGCTGGTGGGCCTGCTGGCCAACACGCTGCAGGCCGCTGGCCGCGAGCCGCCCTCTGAACCGCGCTTGCGTTTCGCGGGCATGACCTGGGGCCTGAGCTTCTACGCGGAAGACCTGCCCGGCCGCACGCTGGCCGGCCTCTTCGCCGACCACGGCTTCCACAAGGAGTGCGCCGAGTTCAAGCGCGAGTACGACAAGCAGGTGGCGTGCTTCACGAAGCTGCAGCCGCAGTTCGGTGCCCAGTTCACCATCGACGGCAGCGCCTGGACGGCCGGCGAAGGCCCTCGGGCAGGCATGGCGTGCCACCGGCTGCCCGAAGGCGCGGTGGCTCGCTGCGTGAACGACGAGGAACTGCTGCAGCGCCGCTTCGACCTGGCCGCCGATCCGCATTACTGGCGCGAGAGTGGTGTCGACAGCGGCTTCGACCGCATTCCCCAGCACTGCTACTTGCACCTGTTCCACCTCGACTGGCATCGCAACATCTGGGTGCATGCGCAGCACGTGCAGGAATACAAGTACCAGCCCGGCTTGCGCGAGCGGCTGGTGCTGCCGCAGGCGCACCGCGACCTGATCGACATCCTCACGGCCGACCGCTGCTTCCTCGTGGAAGACGTGGTGCCGGGCAAGTCAGGCGGCACCACCATCCTGTGCAAGGGTGCGCCGGGCCTGGGCAAGACCCTTACCGCCGAGGTCTATGCGGAAGTGGTCGGCAAGCCGCTGTACCGCGTGCATTCGGGCCAGCTCGGCGTGACGGCCGACTCGGTGGAGGCCAGCCTGACGAAGATCCTTCAGCGCGCCGCGCGCTGGGACTGCGTGCTGCTGCTGGACGAGGCCGACGTGTACATCCGACGACGCGACAACGACCTGCAGCACAACGCCATCGTGGCTGAGTTCCTGCGCACGCTGGAGTATTTCAGCGGCCTGCTGTTCATGACCACCAACCGGGTCGGCGATATCGACGAGGCCATCCTGTCGCGCTGCATCGCGGTGATCGACTACCAGCCGCCAGGACCCGACGACGCGCGCCGGCTCTGGTCCACGCTGTCGACCCAGCTGGGCGTGGAGCTTCCGGGCGCGGTGATCGACAGGCTGGTGGTCGAATATGCCGGCGCCAGCGGCCGCGACATCAAGGAACTGCTCAAGCTCACCAGCAAGTACTGCCGCCGCAAGGAGCTGCCGCTGTCGACGCAGTCTTTCGCGCAGTGCGCGGTGTTTCGCGGCATTGCCTGCGCCTCGTCGCAGATGTCGTCGCAGGTGGGAGCGATCGAATGATCGACGCCAGCCTGCTGGGCGGCGCGCTGACCGGCCGCATGAGCTTCCGCCCGGGCGCTGCGCCCGTGGCCGCCCCGCTGCCACCCGGGCGCCACGGCCTCTCGTTCGCCGAAGGGCGCGAAGCGGTGCTGGTGGTACCCGAGGGGCTGCCCACCAATGCACCGATGCCGCTGCTGGTGATGTTCCACGGCGCGGGCGGCGAGGCCAACCGGGTGCTGCCGCATCTCGTGTCCCATGCGCGTGCGCGGCGCTTTCTTCTGCTGGCCCCGCAGTCGATGTACCCGACGTGGGACATCGTGGTCGGCGGACATGGCCCCGATCTGGAACGGCTCGATGGCACGTTGTCGACGGTAGCCGCACATTTCCGCATCGACCCCGAGCGCCTGGCGTTCGCCGGTTTTTCCGATGGCGGTAGCTACGCCTTGTCGCTCGGCCTGACCAATGGCGACGTGGCCAGCCACGTGATCGGGCTGTCGGCGGGCTTCATGAACACGTTCACGCAGACGGGGAAGCCGCGCGTGTTCCTGGCGCACGGGCGCTCGGACAGCCAGTTGCCGATCGAGACCAGCGCCCACCCGCATGCGCGACGGCTGCTGGAGAGCGGGCACGACCTGACGCTGCAGCCCTTCGACGGCGATCACGTCATCGTGCCGTGGGTGGTCGCGCGGGCGGTCGAGTTCTTCCTCGGGCCTCAGGTGGCGACACCAGCCTGAACTAGAGATGCGTCAATGCCTGGCGGCTTCAGCAGAACGGTTCCAGATCCGTGTCGGCTCCGCAAGACGGGCACGTGACTACCAGATTCCGGCCCGGCCGGACTCGCATCCGCTGCTGGCAGCAGTGGCACCGGATCACGATCTTCTCCATGAGCGCTGAATTTGCGGGCTTCAGCGAGTAGACGGAGTACGTGATCTGGTCATCCACGATGAACTCATTGCTGGAAAGGAAGCCGGCAATGAACCCGTTCACGGGGAAAAGAACGCTCGAACCGGGGACTTCCGGCCAGAAGAAGCGAGTCGCAGTTTCCGCGGGCGCACGCACCAGGCGCGCCGCGCCTTTCAGCTGAGTCGGCTCGAATTCCAGATACGCGTCGCATGTCTTCCTGACCGTTCGACAGATTCCGGCCAATGGGTCCGGGATCAGCACGCCTGTTCCGTGCCGTTGAGTGCACAACTTGGTCAAGGTTGCGCCTGGGCCGATGTCCGCTCTGAGGACATGCAGGCCGGCACGCAAGCTTTCGAAATTTCTGGTCGGGTTCGGGTCCATTGCTTCAGTTTGCGCACCTCGCGCGGGAACTGAAAGGGGCATTTGTCCTGTTCTTGGCAGGCCCTCCGGCCTGCTTTGGCCTCGACAAAACACCCCTCGAACCACCTATTGCGACGCGTTGCGTCCATGCCGCGAAAGCTAGAAAAAGGTTTGCGCCAGGACTTAATGTGATAAATTCACATTTATAACAATGTGAAACACTTCTGACGGATCACGGATGAACGAGCCCTCGCACAAGCGCAGAACCGGTGGCTTCACGCTGATCGAACTGATGATCACGGTGGCCATCGTGGCCATCCTGGCGGCTGTCGCGTTACCCAGCTACCAGCAGTACGTCGTCCGATCCAAACGGTCGGCGGCGCAGGCGCAGATGATGGACATTGCCAACCGGCAGCAGCAGTTCCTCCTTGCAAACCGCAGCTACGCCGATAAGACCGCGCTGACGGCCAGCGGCTATGCGCTGCCGGCCGAAGTCAACAGCAACTACAGCTACGACATCGTCCTGTCGACGACCGGCGTCCCCGGTTACACGCTGACCCTGACCCCGATCGGCGGCCAGACCGGCGACGGCGCGCTCACCCTCAACAGCGACGGCGTGAAGACGCCGGCGGAGAAATGGTGAGAAGCGCAGTGAGAAGTGCCCAGCGCGGCGTCAGCCTGCTGGAAGTGCTCGTCACCCTGGTCGTGGTGGCCTTCGGGCTGTTCGGCCTGGTGGGCCTGCAGGCGCGCTTGCAGGCGTCGGAGATGGAGTCGTACCAGCGGTCGCAGGCGCTGATCATGCTGAACGACATGGCCAGCCGTATCGCGATCAATCGCCGGATGGCCTCGAGCTACGTCACCAGCGCCCCGCTGGGCAGCGGCAACACATGTCCCACTGCCACCGGCACCCGCCAGCAGGTGGACAGCGCCGAGTGGTGCAACGCGCTGCAGGGCGCCGCAGAAACCTCGGGCAGCAGCAGGCTCGGCACAGTGATCGGCGGGCGCGGCTGCGTGCAGGACATGGGCAACAACGAATACCTCGTCACCATCGCCTGGCAGGGCCTGGTGCCGATCAGCGCTCCCCCCGCCGGCGTGGCCTGCGGCAAGGACCTGTATGACACCGCTGGCACGCGTTGCGTGAGCGACATGTGCCGCCGAGCGGTCACCACGCTCGTGCGCATCGGAGCCCTTTCATGACCTCGTCGCGCAACCGGCAGCGCGGACTGACGCTGATCGAGCTGATGGTGGCGGTCACCATCATGCTCATCGTGGTGGCGGCCCTGCTCGCGCTGTTCCTGAACGTGAGCAACACCCAGCGCGAAATGGAACGCGTGAACCGCCAGATCGAAAGTGGTCGGCTCAGTGTCTTCGTGCTGGAGAACGAGCTCACCCACGCCGGGTTCTGGGAAAACTACATGCCCCAGTTCGACGACCTGACGGTCAACGGTGTGCCGGAGCACGTGCCGACCGGCGCGCCGCCCGACCCCTGCCTGCCCTACTCCCTGGTCAACTGGACCGACGACTACAAGCGCGAGCTGCTCGACTTGCCTGTGCAGAGCTACGAGACCGTGCCCGCCAGCTGCACCGACCTGCTAAAGAACAAGAAGGCCAACACCGACGTCCTCGTGGTGCGGCACGCCGAGACCTGCCTGCCCGGCGCACCCAACTGCGAGGCGGACATCGCCGGCAACCTGTACTTCCAGTCTTCGTTGTGCGGCACGCAGAAGCCTTCGTCTTTCGACCTGTCCACCGCCGGATTCGGCAACATGCTGAAGAAGGACTGCACGACGCCTTCGCCCAAGCGCAAGCTCGTTGCCGACATCTACTACGTGCGCGACTACGCCGACACCGTGGGTGACGGCGTCCCCACGCTGGCGCGCTCGCGCTTCGACTTCGTGGGCGGCGCCCTGGCGCAGCAGCCCCCGGTACCGCTGATCGAGGGCGTCGAGGGGTTCAGGGTCGAGTTCGGGCTGGACACGATCGGCAAGACCAGCGCCGCCGTGAACTACGCCGCGGCCATCGACTGGGCCGATCCGGCGGTCAGGCTGACTCCCGCCAACCGCGGCGACGGCAGCCCCGACGGCAGCTTCGTGCACTGCAGCGTCGCCGCGCCCTGCACTGCCGATCAGCTGGTGAACGTGGTGGCGGTCAAGCTCCACGTGCTCGCGCGCAGCACCGAGGTTTCGCCGGGCCACACCGACACGCGCACCTACAACCTGGGCTCCGCCACCCTGGGCCCGTTCAACGATCACTACAAGCGCCACGCGTTTTCCACCACCGTGCGCCTGACCAACGTGACCGGGCGGAGGGAGACGCCATGACTCATACACCGGCCATGCGCCGCCAGCAGGGTGCTGCGCTGCTCATCGGGATGATCATGCTGCTGCTGATCACCCTCACGGTCACCGCGGCGTTCAATCTCAGCAGCTCCAATCTCAAATCGGTAGGCAACCTGCAGACTCGCAACGAAGCCGTTGCCGCGGCCAACCGCGCCATCGAGGAAGTTGCCAGCAGCCTGCTGGCGCCGGATTCCGACGGCACCCCGTCGCTGACGCCGCCCCAGGCCACCGTGAGCCTGGTCGACATCAACAACGACGGCACTACCGACTACACGGTCGTGGTCGCTGCGCCGGTGTGCGTACGTGCAACCAAGGCCGTCGACACGGGCGGTGGCACCGTGACCGGACCGAGCGGCATCACCGGCGGGGCCTCCAGCAGCGGCTCGGGGCTGTCCACTCTGCCCGATCAATACAACTCGGTCTGGGACATCAGCACCACCGTGACCGATGCCACCAGCGGCACCACCACCGCCGTGCGCCAGGGGGTGCGAGCGCTGCTCAACAAGGCGCAGTTCGAAGCGCTGTGCAATACGACCGGGCCGACACCATGATGACAAAGAAACTCTTCGCACCACTGTGCGCCGCCGCCCTGCTTGCCTTGCCGTTGAGCCAGGCGCGAGCCGAGGACATCGACCTTTTCGTGGGCTACAACCAGGCCGCCACCCAGGCGCCCAATGTGCTGTTCGTGCTGGACAACACGGCCAACTGGAATCAGCCGTTCACGGCCGAGATCACCGCGCTGGCGAAAGCCTTCGAAAGCCTGCCGTCCAACAAATTCAAGGTCGGCCTGATGATGTTCACCGAGACCGGTGGCGGCAACTCCAACTCCGATGGAGGCTATGTGCGCGCTGCGGTGCGCACGCTGGACGACGGCACCAAGGTCAAGTACGGCGCGCTCATCCGCAGCCTGGACAAGCTCGACGACAAGTCCAATGGCGGCAAGGCCGGCAAGACCATGGCCGAGGTCTACCGCTATCTGGCCAGCGGCACCCCGATCGCCGGCAACAACAAGCTGAAGGCCGACTACAGCGGCAGCGTCTACGGCACCGCCGCGTCGAAGGCCGTGTACGCGCTGCCGCGCAACGCGCTGAACGCGGTGAACAGCACCACCTACGTGGGCCCCAGCACCGAAAACTGCATTGGCACGTACGTCATCTACATCAGCAACGGCGCCGCGCAGGACAACACCAGCGACAGCCAGGCCTCCACGAGCGCCCTGCTCGCCGCGGGCGGCAGCACCACCCCGATCGTGCTGAGCCCCAGCGGCTCGCAGGACAACACCGCCGATGAATGGGCGCGGTTCCTGCAAAGCAGCATGGGCGTCAATGTCTACACGGTCGAGGCCGCCAAGGCCACCGGCGGCCAGGGCCCTGGCTGGAGTGCACTGCTCAAGAGCATGGCCACCCAGAGCAAGGGGGAGTACTACGACATTTCGTCCGATCCCGACCTTGGCGCTTCGCTGGGTGCGGCGCTCGACGACATCTTCAGCAAGATCCAGTCGGTCAACAGCGTGTTTTCTTCGGTGAGCCTGCCTGTGAGCGTGAACACGCAGGGCACCTACCTGAACCAGGTGTTCGTCGGCATGTTCCGCCCTGACCAGGACGCGCTGCCGCGCTGGAACGGCAACCTCAAGCAATACAAGCTGGGCCTGGACAGCAGCAGCCAGCTCGTCCTGCAGGACGCCGCCGGCGCCAACGCGGTGAACACCCAGACCGGCTTCATAGGGCCCTGTGTGCGCAGCTTCTGGACACCACAGCCGAGTGACACGGACACTTACTGGAGCTTCCGCCCCGCTGGCGACTGCATCGTCAACGGGACGCTCGTCAAACAGGCGGCCGACAGCCCGGACGGTAATGTGGTCGAGAAAGGCGCGCAGGGCTACATGCTGCGCCGCCTCGCGGTGGCCAACCGCAACATGAAGACCTGCGCACCCGGCTCATGCACCGCACTCACCAGCTTCGCCGATGGCAACGGCAGCATCACTCAGGCGGCCCTGGGCGTTGCGAGCGCCACCGACCGCACCAACCTGATCAACTGGGTCCGCGGCGCCGACAACAAGGGCGACGAACGCACCGACGCCAGCGGCAACCCCCTTACCTCCACCAGCATGCGCCCCTCGGTGCACGGCGACGTGGTGCACTCGCGCCCCGTGGCCATCAACTACGGCACCGATGTCGTGCCCCAGGTGGTGGTTTTCTACGGTGGCAACGACGGCGTGCTGCGCGCCGTCAACGGCAATCGCGACACGGCCATCGGTTCGGCGGCGGCGGGCGATGAGCTGTGGTCTTTCGTGCCGCCCGAGTTCTACGGCAGCCTCAAGCGGCTGTACGACAACAGCACGCGCATCAACTTCCCGAACTTGCCGGTCTCCACCGGCAGCCTGGCGCCCAAGCCCTACGGCATGGACGGCGCGGTAGCTGCCTACCGGCAGGGCACCACCACCGCCTGGCTGTTCGCGAGCATGCGCCGCGGCGGCCGGTTGATCTACGCCTTCGATGTGTCCGATCCCGCGGCGCCCACTCTCAAGTGGCGCAAAGGCTGCCCGAACCAGGACAATGACACCGGCTGCGACACCGGCATGGACGGCATCGGCCAGACCTGGTCGGCGCCCAAGATCGTCAAGTCGACCGGCTATGGCGCCGGCAACAGCCCGATGCTGGTGTTCGGCGGCGGCTACGACAAGTGCGAGGACGTCGACACCAACTCGGCCGCCCAGGCTTGCGGCACGGGCACCAAGGGCAACCGCATCTACGTGCTCGATGCGGCCACCGGCGCGCAGCTCAACAGCTTCGTCACCGACCGCGCCGTGGCGGGCGAAGTCACCATCGTCAGCGACAGCCTCGGCCTGGCGCGGATCGCCTACGCGGCCGACCTGGGCGGCAACGTCTACCGGATCACCATCGGCGACGCGACGCCGGGGAGCTGGAGCATGACGAAGATCGCCTCGCTCGGCTGCGATACGGTGAGCACCTGCACGCCGAACCGCAAGTTCATGTTCGGGCCGGACGTGGTCCAGGACAACGGCGTGTACGTGATCCTGCTGGGCTCCGGCGATCGCGAGAAGCCGCTGCGCTACTACAGCGCCGCGCTCAGCGTGGCCAACCGCTTCTACATGCTGGTTGACAAGCCCACCGACACCGCCTGGCTGAGCTCCGAGTCGGATCATTGCAGCAGTACCCCCGTGCTGTGCCATGCCTCCCTGCAGGCCATCACCACCACGGCGACCCCCACGGCCACCGACCTTGCGAGCAAGAAGGGCTGGTATCTGGCCCTGGCCCCGGGCGAGCAGGTTGTGACCGCTTCGGTGACGGCCTACGGCATCACCACCTTCAACACGCACACGCCTACCAACCCAAGCGTGCAGCAGTCGTGCCGCGCCGACCTGGGCACCGCCAACGTCTACAACGTGTCGTATGCCAACGCTGCGCCCCAGGACAGCAACGGGCGCTTCCAGAACGTGGTGGGCGGCGGCCTGGCACCCTCGCCCGTGGTGGGCCGGGTCCAACTGGACGACGGCAGCATTCGCGACGTGGTGATCGGCGCCAGGCCCGACTCCTTCCTGAGCCCCAAGGGCGCCACCCCCAAGTCGGCGTTCAAGCAGCCCAAGGGGCGGGTCTACTGGTTCATCCAGAAATAGGCGGGTCCGTGAATCGCAAAAGCAAGAGCACACGAGGCCGTCATGGCGGCTTCACGCTGATCGAGCTCATGGTCACGCTGACGGTGCTGGTGGTGCTGATCACCATTGCCGTGCCCTCGTTCGACGGCGTACGCCTGTCGACACGGCTGAATTCCTACGCCACGGCACTGGTTGCGGGCGGCCAGCTTGCGCGCAGCGAGGCCATCAAGCGCAATGCTCCCGTCACCCTGTGCGTTTCGGCCGACGGTGCCAGTTGCAGCACTTCGGGCCAATGGGAAACCGGCTGGATCGTGGTGAGCGGCACAAAAGTGCTGCTGCAGCAGCCGGCCGCGGCCGGCGGTTACCAGTTGCGCGACACAGGAGGGGCGAGCGCCCTCACCTTCCAGGCCACCGGCGTCGGCGCCAGCCCGGCCAGCATCACGATCTGCCGGGCCTCGCCCAGCGCCGGCCAGACCCGCCTGGTCAACATCAGCGCCACGGGCCGGACCAGCGTCAAGCGTGTGGCCGATGGAACCTGCGCCGGGTAAAGGCGAACTGCAAACAGTGGTCCAAAGCTTTCACATGTGACTATTGCACATGACAATAGCGGGCAATGATCGGCGGCTGCTGCCGCTGATCCTCTTTTGAACCGCACCTTCAGGAATAACGCTCGCCTCCATGGAACATCGGCTGGACTGGGCCCTCGCCGCCTGCGCTCGCATTCTTCGACCAGTGGTAAGGCTCGCCCTCGCGATGGGGGTCAAGCACCCCCACCTCGAGGAATTGCTGCGCGACCTGTTGCTCGAAGAGGCCCAGCGAAGCTGGCGCAACCAGGGCGTGCCCAAGCCCAATCTGAGCCAGTTGTCCATCACGACCGGCCTGAACCGCAAGGCGGTGACCGCCAAGGTCCGCTCCACCGTCGACCCCCTGCCCCACACCGAGCTGTCGGCAGCAGCCAAGACTTTCACGTTGTGGTTGCAGATGCTTACTCAGGATGACACTTTCAGGCGCCTGCCCATCACGGCAGGCAATGCCGCGCCTTCTTTCGAGGCCGTGGCGCGAATGAGCAGCCGCGGCGACGTGCACCATCGCACCATCCTCGACGAGCTGGTGCGCCTGCAAATGGTGACCGAGAGCGAAGGCGTGGTCGAACTCACGGCCGACGGCTTCGTGCCGGTGCAGGATCTCCAGTCCATGCTCGCCTTCCTGGGCGACAACGGCCGTGACCACCTGCTGGCTGCCGTCTCCAACACCCTGGGCGAGGAGCCCAGAATGCTCGAGCGGGCGGTGTACGCGCGCGGGCTCACGTTGCAGGAATGCGAGCAGATCCAGCGCCTCGTCCGGGAACGCTGGGCAGCCCTGCACCACGAGCTGACGCAGGAAATGACACAGGCAGTCGACCGCGCTCCTGCCGGAGCAAAGGGGCGTATCAGGGTCGGCATCTACACCTATTACGAAGACGAGAGCGCGCCTGTGCCGCCCCGCCCCTCTGAAAGCGAGCCCAAGCCATGAACACGATGAAGACACCCCGCCGGCTCATGCTCGGCCTTTTGTCCGTCGGCCTCATGGCCCTGCTGCTGTCCTGCGGCGGGGGTGGAGGTAGCGGCAGTGGCTCCGTGGGCGGCCTGGGCGTCGGCACGGGTGGCGCCACGCAGACAGACACCGGAGGGGATACCTCTACAGGAGCGGGGACAGGAACTGGAACTGGCACAGGTTCCACGGGCTCGGGCGGTGCGGGCGGCGATACGACCGCCGGCAACAGCAACACCGACGGCTCCGGCGTAGGTTCGGGCGGCACCGGCGTGACCGCCGACGCCGCCGGCATCGGTGCTGCGGACGGCCTGGGCAGCATCATCCTCAACGGGCTGCGCTACGACACCGACAGCGCCACCTTCACCATTGAAGACGCCACCGAGCTGCAGATTGGCATGAGCGCGCGCGTCGCCGGCAAGGTCGACGCCAACTTCACCAGCGGCGTCGCCACCCAGGTCCAGTCGGCTGCCGAACTGCGCGGCGCGGCCTCGGGCATCGACACCTCGGCCGGCAGCTTCGTCGTGATGGGCACCGTCGTGAGCATCGACTCGGCCACCGTCTGGGCCGACGCGAACGGACTGGCGGACATCAGCCTGAACAGCATCGTCCAGGTGTGGGGCCTGCCAAGCGCACCGGGCGCCCTGCGCGCCACGCGCATCCAGATCACCCCCACGCTGACCGATCCGCTGGTCACAGGGACCGTGCAGAACCTGGATACCGTGCGCAAGACCTTCACGCTCGGCCAGCTCACGATCAACTTCAGCTCGGCTGCCTTCACGGGCATGAACGCATCGTCGCTCGCCAACGGCATCATCGTTCGCGCCCGTGGCACTGTCGCGCCGATCGCGGGCGTGCTCACGGCCACGACAGTGCAGGGCTGGTATGCCATCCCAGTGAGCGACGGCATCGCTGTGCAGCTGGCGGGCGTCATCACCGACTTCGCCTCGCGCGGCTCGTTCAAGGTGCTGGGCACGCCGGTCGACGCGACCAATGCGCAGATCACGGGCGGCCCTGTGGGATCGCTCGGCAACGGCGTGAAAGTCGAGGTCGACGGCTTCATGTCGGGCGGTGTGCTGGTGGTGAAGAAGCTGCGCATCCGCAACGTTCCGGGCACGGGCGGCCCGGCATCGTTCACGCTGATCGGCGCCATCGGCGCGTACCAGTCGCCTGCCAGTTTCAAGGTCCGCGGTCAGCCCGTGGACGCCAGCGGCAGCGGCGTCATCTTCGAGAACGGCACCGCAGCGAACCTGGGCAACGGCCAGCGGGTGACCGTTGTCGGAGACCGGGTGGTCGACGGCGTGCTGATCGCACAGCGGGTGACATTCACCACGCCTTGAGGCTGCCAGGGGCGCCCGCATTGCCTGGGCGCCCTCTTCTTTCGCAATCCACAGCAGATTTCATCCACGGCCTCATGGTCGTGGAGTGCCTCCTATCGACAAGGCCGGGCGGTTGATGTAAAACAAAATAACTAAAGTGAAAAAATCACATTTAAACCCGAACGACCCTCGGACCTAGTGACGAACCGCTCGATACGCACGGAAGGTCCAGATAGGAGCATGTATGCCGCTTACCCTCCTCCTTCGACTTCTGCACGAGAAGTTTCCGGCGACGCTCACGGCTGACCCGGACATCAGGAACGCATCGGTCCTGCTGGCGACCGGACTCATCGAGGCCGAATTTCATCTCGATCACTTCGGCTATCAACAGTACGAGAGCGCCGTGGTGTTCGCCATCACGGACGCGGGACACGCGGAGATCGCCAGCCTGCAGACCGGCAATGTTGCAACGACTGCCGAGGGCCAGGAATGGCCTGTCATGCCACTCGACTACCTGCGCAAGATCGGCAATTCGATCTTCCCCCTGCGTATCGACGATCCAGCGGAGATCAACTCGGTGGCCGTGTTGAATGCGGCGGGCATGGTGGAAGCCACGCTTCCCCCGACCTGCCGCACCCGGCAGAACCAGCAGAAGTTCAAGCAGGCGGTAGTCCTGCGGGTCACTCCCCTGGGGCGCACGGCCCTGGTTGCACGGCGGATGTGAACCTGGAGGGGCGGTGGGTGGCTCGCCGCAACGCATCGAACGGGTACCTGCAAATAGCGTACTTCTCGCCATCGGGCGGGGCCGTCCCCCTCGACAGGCATTCGAAAAAGCCTGTGATCTGGATGAATGTTTCTTAATGCAACAGACGTCACAAATCAGCCAGGCTCATCGACCCCCAATTGTCTTCGACTACGAAAGTAGTAATGTGAAACCTTCACATACATCGCTTTCAGGTGCGAAGAATGAATTCCAAAATGACACCACCGAGCTTTGCCACCCACTCCGGAATGGCCTGCCTGGCGTGATGCGCCTGGTGCCAAGGATCCTTCGCCATGCTGGCTCGCACCACTGCTGCTCCCGACGTCGACGCAAGCGTCGCCGCGGATGCCCTCATGGTGGCCCGCATGCGGCTGGTGCTCTCGGTCTCCGCGCTGCTGGCTGTCGCGGTCGATGCCGGTGACAACCGGTTGCAGGTTCCCGTCTGGCTGGCCTTTTCCGGATACATCCTGCACAGCCTGCTGGTGTATGCCTGCACGCGAATGGGCCGCCCGTATTTCCAGGGCAAGGCCATCCATTGGTCCGACGTGCTGTGGTTCACGCTGATCATCTTCGTGACCGACGGCGTCCAGAGTCTTTTCTTCCTCTTCTACTTCTTCGCGATCCTCACCTCCTCGTTCCGCTGGGGTTTCGAGGAAGGCGCCCGCGTGACGGTCGCGTCGGTCGCGTCGTTCGCCGCCTGCGGCCTGGCCACCAGCACGGGCGGCGACTCGCCGCAGCTGCTGATGCGCACCACTTTCCTGCTGGCGCTGGGGCACATGATCGTGCACTGGGGTGGCTCGAAGCTGGGCCTGCAGCGGCGCCTCGCGCTCCTGGGCGATGTCTGCCAGCTTTCGAACCCCCGCTTCGGGGCCGGCCGCACCGTCGCCCGCACGATGGAAAAGACACTGGCCTTCTTCAGGGCAAGCCACTGCATCCTCCTGACGCGGGACACATCCACCGGCAACTGGATCCTGCGCACGCTGCGCAAGAACGACGCTTGCGAACACATCAGCGTCGAGACGATCGGCCGCATCGCCGAATCGCCTCTCATGGCGCTGGCGCCGGACCATACCGTGCTCTGCAACCGCCTGCCCTGGCCCATGAACTGGCTGTGCGCGCAAAGCCATGTCTTCGAAGCCGGTGCAAGCGGCTGGCGCATAGAGGACGACGAAGGCGCGCAGCGCTGCGCCGCAGTGATCGCCATGCTGGAGGCCCGCGCCTTCATCAGCGCCCCGCTGCCGATGCGGCTGGGCGAGGGCCGGGTCTTCGTGTCGTCCCGTGACGGACTGTTCAACAAGTCCGACGCGCTGTTCCTGGCGCACCTGATGGAACAGATCTTCCCGGTCATCGAGACCATCGAGGTGCTCGACCGGATGGCCTCCGAAGCCGCGGCTACAGAGCGCCTGAAGTTCGCGCTGGACCTGCACGACACGGCCGTGCAGCCATACATCGGCCTGCGGATGGGCCTGTGCGCGCTGCGCAAGAAGGCGACCGCCGACAACCCGCTGCGCGAAGACCTCGACAAGCTTGCGAGCGTGGCCGACGGCGTGATCGCCGACCTGCGCCGCTACGCTGGTGCGGTCAAGCACAGCGCGAACAGCCCCTGCGGGCTTGTACTGCCCCATCTGCATCGCCAGGCCGAGCGGATCAAGGGGCTCTACGGCATCGAGATCGCCATCACCGTCGACGGCCAGGTCCAACTGGACGACCGGATGACCGCGGAAGTCCTGCAGCTGGTGGGCGAGGGATTGAACAACATCTGCAAGCACACCCAGGCGCAACACGGCAGCGTCCGCCTCGGCTGCAAGAACGGGCAGTTACAGCTGCGCATCGAGAACGAAGCCTGCGAAGAGAGCTTCACGAAGTTCCTCCCACGCTCCATCACCGAGCGCGCTGCGGCCCTCGGCGGGCGGGCGCAGGTGCGCCAGTGCGCGAGTGGCGGCACTGCGGTGCTGGTGGAAATTCCCATCTAAAAAAGACAAGCCAAGGAAGGAATCAATCATGCAACCAGTTGCCCATTCCATCGGTGTCCTGCTCGTGGACGACCACCAGACCATGCTGTGGGGCCTGTCAAGGCTGATCGACGGCGAGCAGCCGCGCATGCGGGTCGTCGGCACGGCCAGCTGTTGCGAAGACGCAGTGGCAACCTCGGACGATCTCGCCCCCGACGTCATCGTGCTCGACCTCGACCTCGACGGCCGGTGCGCCATCGACATCCTGCCCAGGCTTTTGTCGAACGAGGTGTCGCGCGTCGTCGTGCTCACCGCAGAGCGTGAGCAGCGCACCCTCGACCTCGCCGTGCTGCACGGCGCGCGCGGCGTGATGCGCAAGGACGCCCCTGCCCAGCAGGTACTCGAGGCCATCGAGCGCGTCTACAAAGGCGAGCTTTGCGTCGATGCGCAAACCATGGGCCGCGTCTTCTCTCAGCTGACTTCGGTGAAGAAGCCCCCGAAGGCCGACCCCGAAGCCACCAGGCTGGCGAGCCTGACGCAGAAAGAACGGGAGATCGTCCGCATCGTCGTGGCCGGCAGCGGCGCCTCGAACAAGGCACTGGCCGAGAAGCTCTTCGTCACCGAGCACACGCTGCGCAACCACCTCACGTCGATCTACCAGAAGCTCGGCGTGACGAACCGCCTCGAGCTGTACATCTACGCGGTGAAGCACCAGCTCGATACGGCGCCGGCGCACTGAAACAGCGCGCCGCACCGGGTTGCCCCCAGCGCGGCGGCAAATCGACTCAAGACCCGCTCAACATCGGCGCGACCATTCGGATGATCCGGATCACCGCCGGCGTGAGGATGACCAGCGAGATGCACGGAAAGATGCAAAGCACCAGCGGCAGCAGCATCTTGGTCGGCACCTTGGCCGCCAGTTCTTCCGCGCGAACCTGCCTCTTGTGGCGCAGATCTTCCGAGAACACGCGCAGCGATTCGCCGATGCTGGTGCCGAACCGGTCCGACTGGGTCAGCATGGTTGCGAAGGTGCCGATCTCTTCCACGCCCGTACGCAGCGCCAGGTTGCGCAGCGACTTCTCGCGCGTGCCGCCGGCGCGCATTTCCAGGTTGGTCCAATGCAGTTCCTGCGCCAGCGCCACGCTCTTGACCTGGATTTCGTCGGTGACCTTGGCCAGGCCGGCGTCCAGCCCCAGCCCCGCTTCGACGCACACGAGCATCAGGTCGGCCGCATCGGGGAAGTTCTCGAATATCTCGCGGCGACGCGCACGAATGAGCAGGCGCAGCACGATGTTGGGCAGGTAGCAGCCGGCCAGCGCTGCCACCGCAAGGTACAGCAGCATCTCAGTGCCGTCCGCCGCGCCAGTGGCCCGCATCGCCAGGAACGCGAGCGCGGCAAAGCCCAGTGGCAGCAGCGTCTTCATGCCGAAGTAGACGAGGTAGGCGTCCGGGTAGCGAATACCCGCATTCAGGAACCGCACCCGCAGAGGCGACAGGGCCGCCTCACCGGTAGGCGACGACAGCTGCGCGAAGGGACCGACGATCCTGACGGCGGTTTCGGTCCAGGCCGACTTGCCTGCAGACGGCGCCACCGCCTGCAGGCGCTGCTCGGTGCGGGTCGGAGACATCCAGACCGCCAGGCCGCCGATCGCCAGCGACACGGCCAGGAAAACGAGGATGGGAAACAGCATGGTCATGGTTCTTCTCCTTCAGACGCGAATCTTCGCGATCTTGCGCAGCAGCACGATGCCTATCAGCATCAGCCCCAGCATGTACTTGATCACCATCTGCCCGATCGGGTCCGTCCATAGCGGCGCCATGAATTCGGGGTTGAAGATGTTCATCAGCGCCGCCAGGGCGAACGGCATGAGCCCCAGGATCCAGGCCGACAGCCGCCCTTCTGACGACAGCACCCGCACCCGCGCGAGCAGCTTGAGCCGGTCGCGAATGAGCTTGCTCAGGTTGCTCAGCACCTCCGTCAGGTTGCCGCCGGAGTCGCGCTGGATCAGCACCGCCACCACGAAGTAGCGCAGGTCGGTGAGCGGCACGCGCTCGCTGAGGTTGGTCAGGGCCTGCTGCAGCGAGACGCCGAAATTCACCTCGTCGGCAACCATGCGGAACTCGGTGGCGATCGGGTCGGCCATTTCCTCGCCGATCATCTGCACGCCACTCGCGAACGAGTGCCCTGCGCGCAGGGCGCGCGTCACCAGATCCAGCGCGTCCGGAAGCTGCCGCTCCATGCGGGCCAGCCGGCGGCTGCGCTGGCGCTGCAGGTAGAGCACAGGCAGCATCGCCCCGCCGATCCCGGCGGCGAGCGCCAGCAGCATCGGCTGGCGGCCCACCCACGCCGTCACGAACAACGCAAACACGCCGAGCGCCCCGCACACCAGCACGAAGCTGGAAACCGTCCAGTCCAGCCCCGCCTGCAGGATGAAGCGGTCCAGCCGGTGCGCCCGCGGCAGTGTCAGCAGCACGCGCTGCATCCATGGCACCTCGCTGAGCATGCGCTCCTTGACCAAGTGGGCCTGCGGCGTGCGATCGACCGCGGCAGAAAACGCCTGCAGCCGCTTCTCGATCTTGCGCGCCTCCGGCCCCTTATAGGAACGCCACAGCAGATACAGGCCCTCGATCATCAACAGCACGGTCACGAAAACCAGCACTGTGACGGTGATGAGCGCATTGCCTCCAAGATTGCTGAACATGGCGGTCTCCTATTCGTAGTGCTTGGTCGGCTCGAACATGGTGTCGGGCAGATCCACGCCGTAGGCATGCAGCCGATCCGCGAATTTCGGCCTGACACCCGTCGCGTGGAAATGGCCACGCACCAGGCCGTCGGGCCCCATGCCAGTCTGGTGGAAAGTGAAGATCTCCTGCATGGTGACCACCTCGCCTTCCATGCCGGTGATCTCCTGGATGCTGGTGACCTTGCGCCGCCCGTCGACCAGCCGCAGCACCTGCACGACCACCGTGATGGCCGACGCAATCTGCTGGCGCACGGTGCGGTGCGGCAGGTTCAGGTTCGCCATGCCGATCATGTTTTCCAGCCGCGCCAGCGCATCGCGCGGCGTGTTGGCGTGGATGGTGGTGAGCGAGCCTTCGTGGCCTGTGTTCATCGCCTGCAGCATGTCGACCGCCTCGGCGCCGCGCACCTCGCCAATGACGATGCGGTCGGGCCGCATGCGCAGTGCATTGCGCACCAGCGCGCGCTGCGTGATCTCTCCCTTGCCCTCGATGTTCATCGGCCGCGTCTCCATGCGCGCCACGTGCGGCTGCTGCAGCTGGAGTTCCGCCGCATCCTCGATCGTGATGATGCGTTCGGTCGGCGGAATGAAGCCCGACAGGATGTTCAGCAGCGTGGTTTTCCCCGCGCCCGTGCCGCCGGAGATGAGCATGTTGACCTTCGCCTGGGCCAGCCCCTCGAGCATCTGCGCCATCGGCGGCGTCAGCGTCTTGAGCTCGTTCACGAGGTTCTCCATGCGCAGCGGGATCTTCGCGAAACGGCGGATCGACATCATCGGCCCGTCCAGCGCCACCGGCGCGATGACCGCATTGACGCGCGAGCCGTCGGGCAGCCGCGCGTCGACCATGGGGCTGGACTCGTCGATGCGCCGCCCCACCAGCGAGACGATCTTGTCGATGATGCGCAGCAGGTGCTTCTCGTCGGTGAAGCTGACGTTGGTCAGCTCCAGCCGGCCCCGGCGCTCGACGTAGATCTTCTCGTGCGAATTGATCAGGATGTCCGAGACGGACGGGTCCGCCATCAACAGCTCGATCGGCCCGAAGCCGAGCATCTCGTGCTGGATGTCGCGAATCAGCGTGCGCCGCTCGATGTCGTTGAGCGCCTCGGGCTCTTCCTGCAGCAGCCGCGCGACCATGGTCGAGATTTCCTGGCGCAGCACTTCGGGCTTCAGTGTTTCGAGCGCCGCCAGGTCGAAGCGCTCCAGCAGCTTCAGGTGCATGCGCTCCTTCAGCAACTTGTAGGCATCCGACGCAAAGGGCGACGCGGTCAGGTCGGCTGCGTGCCCTTCGGGCCGCGCAGTGGGATCGGCGTCGATCGCATTGAGCTGTTCTCTGAATGACATGGGAACCTGCCTTGCTGTTGAAGAAGAATGATCCGGTGGTGCTCAGGCACGGCGGAAGAGCCGTCCGATGAAGCCGGGCGTCGCCTCCTGCCGCGGACTGAGCGAGTGAGCGATCTCGGCGAGCCGCTTGGCGAGCGTGCTGCCGCGCGACATCTCCGCCAGCGGCACGCCCCGGTTGATGGACGCATCCACGTCCTTGCCACCGTCCGGCACGATCGTGAGCGTCGCGCCAACCAGCGAGCGGCGCATGTCCGACAACCCGATCTCCCCGCCGCCGGCGCTGCGGTTCACGAGCAGCTCGACCTTGCCGGGGGCATAGCCGAGCGACTTGAACACCTGCATCAGGCGCGTCACGTTGCGGATGTGCGGCAGGCTCGGCTGGAGCACGGGAAAGATGCGGTCAGCGCGGTCCAGCACCTTGATCGAGAGCGTGTCGATGCGCGTGCCGAGGTCGAACAGCACGAAGTCGTACATCGGCAGCGCAACCTGCAGGATCGCGTCGATGTGTTCGGCCTTCACCTCCAGCGCGCGCGAAAGATCGTCGGGTGCGGGCAGGATGCTGAAGCCCGGCGCCACGCGCACCACGCTGGCCGCGAGCAGCGACGCGTCAAGGCGGCCGATGTCGCGCGCAACGTCCGCCATCGTGGAGGTCGGCCGCATATCGCTGACATACGACAGCGCATCGCCGAACTGCAGGTTCAGGTCGATCAGCAGCACCGAGCGCTCCCGCGAGAGCTGGTGAGCGATGTTGGTCGCGAGAAAGGTCGCTCCGCTGCCGCCCTTGCAGGGCATGAACGCCACGACCTGCCCAGGGCTGCGGGCCTGCGTGCCTGCCATCTTGAGCCCGATGCGCTCGACGGCGGCTTCGAGCGCGACGGTGTCAGAGGGCGACGGCAGCACCTCGCGCACACCAGCACGCATCGCGTGGATCAGGAACTCCGGCGTCTGCATGGCGCACAGCAGCACCACCGCGATTGCCGGGTGCTGCATCGTGAGCTTCTCCACCAGCGCGAGCTCCTGGAGATCGCAGCACATGCCGTCGACCAACAGGAGTTCTGGAGCCGCCTTCTCGACGACCCACTGCATGCGGCTCTTTCCGCCCTCGAAAAGCGACACGTGATGCGAACGCGCCTCGAGGACCTTGCGCATGTCCTGGAGATGGTTCGGATTGGGGGAGATGATGGCGATCTTCATGGTCGTGTCCGGTGCGTTGCTAGGAACAGATGGCCGCGCTGTTCGGGTCTTTGCGCATCACCTCGCGCGGCAGGTAGGTGGAAAAACCAGGCATCTGGATCAGCGGCCCGATACCACCCGCTATGGGAGAAATCCACTGGTAGTTGAGCCCGGTAATGCTCACGGTGACGCCCTGGCAGGTTGCGGCCGTGCATCCCGAAGGCTCCCACGCCACCGACACAGTGCTGATCTGCGGCAGCAGCGCCTTCATGCGGGCGAGTACGAGGGCCTGCTGGCCGGTGTCGTCGCACACCACCGCATACCTGGCCCCTGCGCGCGTTGCCTCCTGGGCCGCGTTCCACATGAACAGCATGCGCGAGAAGTCGACGATGCCCAGAACGAGCATGAGGAAGACGATCAGGCCCAGTGCGAACTCGACCGTGGTCGCTCCGGTGACGCGGTTTCTCATGATGGCGCCCTCATGGTTGCGGTGATGTCGCTGAAGACGATGTTGCCGTTCGCATCGGTGAAGACGACGCCGATCACCGACGGGAACAACGAATGGAAGGTGTAGCTGCTGACGCGCACCGTGACCGTGGTAATGATCGGGTTCGCCCCGGCCGATTGCCAGGTGCAGCAGCTGCCAGCCGGCACATTCGAAAGACTCAGCCCGCGCGCCAGCGGCGCCCCGGTGCCGGCCGTGTTGCCGTACACGATCAGGTTGCGGGCCTCGGTGACGTGCGTGCCGGGCGTCTGTACGGACAGGTAGCGCACCGCGTCGCGGGTCGACTTGACGACCGCGTTGTACTCGTACATCGCACGGCCGAACTCGGTGGTGATGAAAGTCAGCAGCAGAAGCAGCGGCGTGATCAGCGCCAGCTCGACCAGAGCCGCACCGTGCTGCGTGCGATGGGATGTTCTTTTCATGGCGCTTGCCTCATCTCACCAGGACCGGAACCAGCGGGCCCGCCGATCCGCCAGCCAGCCCGCTGGTGGTGCAAGGGCTGCCCGCGGCGCCCGCGTTGCCGCGGAATTCCAGCACCGTGTCGGTCATCGGAATGCTCAGCGGCTGCAACATCAGCATGCAGGCGTAGTCGATCACGTGGTTGCTGCCGTCAATGACCGGCACCGTGACGATGCGGCGGTCGAAGCCGTACTGCATGTGGCCTCCGGCAACGTTGCCCGGGTTGGCCAGCTTCTGGAAGCTGTTGAGCGACAGCCCCGTGATCGATTCGCAGCTGTTCGCGCCCTTCACTTTGGTGCCGGTGTCGGCGCAGGACGCGAAGGCGGCCCGCTTGGTCACGAAGTTCTGGGCGGTCGCATCGGCTCCTGCACCCGGCGCGCCGTTGTAGGCATTGAACTGCGTGGGCCAGTTGGATGATGTGTAGGCATAGCCGGTGTAGTCGGGCCGATTCACGCTCGGATCGCCGGTGTTCTTGTAGATGCCGAAGCGCTGGTTCCAGACGTCGGCCACCGAGGTCTGCACGCCGGGCGTGCCGAGCGTGTCGCCCACCCTGGTGCCGCAACGGCCGTTGAGCTCTGCTTCGGTTTCCGAAGCACTGTTGCTGCCATCGAGATTGGCCCAGCCGATCTGGCCGCCAGCGGCCGCGTTCTGCGCCTGGATGAGCGTCACCCATTCGCCGACGACAAAACCGTAGTTCGGTGCAGTGCCGCCCGGCTTGGGTTTCATGGCGACGGGAATCGGGCACGTGGTCTGTGCACTGGCGCGCGTGGCGACCGCGCTTGCCGTGACACTGCGCGTCGCGGGATTGTTGGCGGTATCGCCCGAGAAGGCGCCCATGGCCTTCATGAGCCAGATGTTGACGTTGGGCTGGGTGTGCATGCACTGCGCGTAGCGAGCCACGGAGGGCGCGGTCGTGATGGCGTAGGCCGAGTCGCGGAACACGATGTCGGCAGCGACGATCTGGCCCTGCCCGCCCCAGGTAGCTGATTGCATGTTCACCCGGTTGGCGTTGCCCGCGGTCTGGCCTGCGCTCGCGGCCCGCGTGAGAGCCGTGCCCTGCCCGTCGAGCTCACGCGCAGCGGCCAAGGCGCAACTGTCCACCGCCGTCTGCAGTTCGGTCCTGATGACGAACAGGTGCCCGAAATCGAGCGCGATACCCATGAAGCCCAACAGGAACAGCATGACCAACGCGGCAGTGACAATCATCGCGCCACCCTGGCGGCGATGGGAGTGGTTGGTTTTCATGATCGGCCTTCCTGCTGAGCGGTGGAGAAGATTTGGTCCGCTTCACACGCAGCCGGACACGCCCAGGCAAACGGCGATCCGCGCCACGAGGGATCCGAAGCTTGCCGCGATCGACAGCGGCTGCAGTGCAACCACGAGCGCAATGGAAACGACGGCGATGATCAGCGCGTACTCCACGACCTGGGCACCGCTTTCGTCTTTCAGGAATTTCTTGAGCATGGTGATGACCTCGACTTTTGTGGAGAAACAGTCACGTGGAAGCGGATGAAGGGGTGGAGCGAAGCGGGCCGGAGGGCCCGACCCGCTCCCCTCCCCGAACGCCACTTAGACGCAGGGGCCCGGCCCGTTCAGGCACACGCTTACGCGACTGATGAAGTTTGTGAAGGGCGCCCCGCTGGCAAGCAACTGCAGCGCAACAACCAGTGCAATGGAAACGACGGCGATGATCAGCGCGTACTCCACGACCTGGGCACCGCTTTCGTCTTTCAGGAATTTCTTGAACATGGTGATGACCTCGATTCGTTGTGGAAAAAAAGTCAGGTGGAAGTGGATGAACGGGTGGAGCGAAGCAGGCCGGAAGACCGGACCCGCTCCCCTCCCCCCAACGCCACTTAGACGCAGGGGCCCGGCCCGTTCAGGCACACGTTGACGCGACTGATGAAGTTCGTGAAGGTGGCACCGGTGGTGAGCGCCCTCAATGCAATGACCAACGCGATGGAGACGACCGCGATGATCAGCGCGTACTCGACGACCTGTGCGCCCTCTTCCTCGAGCATGAAGCCGCGAGTCGATTGGCCGATGGCCTGGAGAAAGTTCTTCATGGTTCTTTCCTTTCAAGGTTTGAACAGTTGGAAATCAGGTTTGAAAACAATGGTGTGGTGGGGAAAAAAGTTCGTTGCAGTTCGTGGCGCTCTCCTTTCCATGAAAAGACTTCGAGGAACGAATTCGGGAGAAAAATGCAGCCCGTTACTTGCCCGAGCCGCCGCCCTGGCTACCGATGCCGCCGCCGATGTTGATGACGTTGACCGCCGGCGGGGGCGACTTGTAGGACTCGTGGTACTGATTCATCGACTCGCGCGCCGAGCGGCCGTCCATGCCCGCGACCGGGTCGCCGTTCTTGCCGGCGTCGGGGTTCAGCGTCATCTTTTTCTTTGCGTCGCGCACCGCGTCGCCGAAGCGCGCGTCGTAGTTGGGCGTGACATGCGAGCAGCCGGTGGCAAAAAGGCATGCGAGCGCAATGGCGGTCGATCTGATGAACATGACGGTGCTCCTCACGGGGTTTCGCTGGCCGGGGCGGCCGGTGCCGGGGTGGCGCTTTCGAGGGCGCCGTTGAGGTAGATCTCGGCGCGGCTGGGAACGACGTGGTTGTCCGTCGGGACCCGTGGCGACTGGGCCAACGGGCGAACCAGGCGCGGCGTGATGACGAACATCAGCTCGGTCTGTTCGTTCTGGAACTCAGTGCTGCGAAACAGTGCACCCATCACCGGCACTTCGCCCAGGCCTGGATACCGCTTGACGCTCTCGGTCACGTTGCTCTTGATGAGCCCGGCGATGACGAAGCTCTGCCCGTCGTTGAGCTGCACGGTGGTGTCTGCGCGCCGCACCGTCAGCGAAGGCAGCACGGCGGTGACACCTCCGACCGTTGTGAACGGCGAACCCGTCTGCGACAGGTCCGACACCTCGGACACCATCTTGAGGTTAATCCGGTCGCCGTTGAGCACCGTCGGGGTGAACTTGACACCGATGCCGAATTCTTTTTCTTCCAGCGTGATGTTCGTCCCGCTACCGCCAGCAGCGCTCTGTGAAACCGGAATGAAGATCTTGCCGCCCGACAGGAAGCTGGCTTGCTGGCCGCTGATGGCCATGATGTTGGGCTCCGCAAGAATGCGCACCAGCCCATCGTCCTTCTGCCCGTCGATGGTCAGCGAGGTGCGGCCTATGCGCAGCGCCTGGACCAGACCTGCGCCCGTGCTCAGGAAATTGGAAATCAGCGAGTAATTGTTCAGCCCGCCATTGCCCGAACGCGCGATGCCAACACTTGCGCCCAGCCGGTCGAGCAGGGTCTTGCTGACCTCGGCGATCTTCACTTCGAGCATCACCTGCTGCGGTGTCGCGATGCGCAGCAGGTTCACCACCTTCTTGCCGTCCGCGCCGTAGGCCGATGCCAGGCTCATCACGTCGTCGAGCTTGAGCGCGTCGCTGATCTCGCCGGTGAGCACGATGGATTTTTCTGCACTGCGCACACGGATGCGGCGCTCTTCGGGCATCAGCTCCGCCAGCTTGGCCTGGAGCGCCATCGGATCGATGGTGACGATCACGTCCTTGATATAGCAGGTGCCGTCGGCGCTCTGCAGCACGACGTTCATCGAGCCCGCCTGGCGGCCGCGGAAGAACAGGTCGGTCGGGCTCAGCAACGTCACGTCGACATCGGCAACGCCATCGCCGGTGTTCGCATTGGCGGCCATGGCCGGCGCGGGCTGCATGCCTGCCGGCACGGCGGCGGCAGCGGCAGCGGGTGCCCTTGCCGACGGCTGGCCGCTGACCACGATCCGCACCACACGCGCCTTCAGCGGAATGACCACCGACTTGCCCAGCACGGCCTGGGTTGGCTGGTCGTCCGGAATGATGGCGGTGCAGCGTCGGGCGTTGGCGGCGTTGCCCGCCGCCGCCGGAGGCGTTGCAAGTGCTGCGGCGGGCATGGCGGCCGTGGCCGAGGCGGTTGCCGCGACCTCCGCGCCCATGGCGGGAGCCGCCACTGTCGCGAGGGTCGCCAGCAGACTGGCGAGTGTTGTTGAGAGATGGCGCACTTGGTGTTCCTCCTGGTGACCGGATCAGAAACAGGTCAGCGAGCTGCCCGCGTGCTGGATGACTTCCACGCACTGGGAAGCCGGCTGAGCGGCGGGGCCTGCACGATGAATACGCGGGCGGGCCGGGGCCGGCGCAGCAGCGGTGGAGACTTGCACGATGGCCTTCTCGCCGAACAGCTGGCCCTTGGTGATGCCGCCGGTGGCGACCGTGGTCTTGTCCATCTGGTTGCGAAGCACCAGGGACAGCGTTCCCACGCTGCGTGCCAGGTCGAGCTTTTCCGAGTCCTCGAGCGAGAGTTCGAGCGTCACGGCGCTCACGACCTTGGGCTTGGTGTCGTCGCGGTTGGCCTCCTGTGCCACCGCCAGCACCAGCACTTTCTCGAGCACGGTCTTGCTGATCTGCGACGCCTCCTCGCCACGGCCCTTGTCCTGCTGGGCGTTGACCATCACGTCGACGTAGTTGCCCGGCAGCGCGAAGCCGGCGACGCCGACCACGTCGTTTACGCGCACCGTCATGGCTCGCTTGCCACTGGCGATCACCGCCGACAACCCGCCCTGGGTGCCCACCGGCGCCAGCTTGCCTTCCATGATGGCTTCGCCGCGCAGCACGCCGACCTTCACCACGCGGTCCTCCAGCGCCTTGATGTCGCTGAACGAGCCGTTCGGCGTGGAGCCGCTGGGCCAGTCGACCGTGGACAGCATCTGCGCGTTGACGCGGCTGCCCAGTTCGATGTCGACGGCAGCCACCACGACCTTGTTGGACGCGATGCCGCTTTGCCTGGAGATCCACCCGGCCGCGTAGACCGCGGCCGCCAGCCCCGTCAGAAGGGCCAGAAGGATCAGCCCGATTGCCTTGATGTTCTTCATACGAACCTCCGTCGCAGGTAAAAGATGGGAGGGCTAGACATAGCCCAGTTGATGCGCGAGCACTTCGACCACCGTGCCCGCCGCGATGCAGATGCCGTAGGGCAGCTTTCCCACGGACTGGCTCATGTGAACGTGCCCCGTAGGGCGGATGCCCGCCATGCTCGAGATCGCCATGCCTTGCGCCGCCGTCTTGACGTTGGCCAGCATGTGCGCCAGGCGGCGGCGGTGGATGGCGAACACCAGTGCCGCCACGCCTCCGGCAATGAAGGTGAAGAGCACCGCCATCAGCGTCTGCTGCGGACCGATGAAGGCCCCGGCCATGGCCATGAGCTTCACGTCGCCCGCTCCCATCAATCCCAGCACATAGAAGGGCAGCATCGCGGCGAAGCCCACGCCCAGGCCACCGAAAGCGCTCATTGCGCCTGCGGTCGGCGTGCGGGCGGCAAGCGTCCCGTAGATGAGCGCGAAGAGCGCCCCGCCGAAGGTCAGCCAGTTGGGAATGCGGTAGGAGCGCCAGTCGCTGACGGCAGCCACTGCGAGCAGTGCGACGAGCGCGAGCATTCGAACGTCTGTAGCCAGCATTGCCAGCAGTTCGAGAACGGCGTCGAGTTCTTGCATGGTCGGCTCCGTGAGTTCAGGCGCTGCGCCGGATGGCGAGCAGCAGGAGCAGGCACACGACCATCACCAGAGCGCCGATCAGCGCGACCTCCATGAACGACATGCCTGCGTCTTCCCGCAGCAGGTTCATGAAGGTTCTTGGCAGTGGTGCGAGCAGTTCCATGCGTGTTCCCCGTTTGTCGTGACCGGCCCGAATCGCCTGTTTGCCCGGCATGGGCAGAAGCGTTCGGCCTGGGGATGACTTTAGGAATCGCGCTGTCTTCGCACATGAGCGAAGCGCCCCTTTGCGGGGGAGTCAAGCGCCCTGCTCGCTTGGGCTCGGGACCATGACAAACCGCCTACCCGGAGCGTTTCCGGGCGGCAGGAGACACCGCTACGTCTGCGCGAAGGCGGCCGGTGCCGCGTGCCTTGCCTCTTCCTGTTGCGTCAGGAAAGGCCGCCCGCCGCCCTGCAGGTACTTCCAGTACGCGACATAGCCCGACAGGTAGTGCTCCACATCGTCTATGCGCACGCGGTAGCTGTGATGGCGGATGAAGAAGCTGCCCACGATGCGCCCCGGGTTCTTGAAGAACATGGCGATCTCGGGCCAGAAGTGGCCCGTCAGCAGGTAGCGGGCACGCTGCTCCAGGGCCCGGTAGAACTTGTCGATGTCGAAGCCGCGCAGCAGGTGCTCGTGCTGCGGGTCGGCCTGCATGCGCGCGATCATCTTCTGCGCCGCCATCATCAGCTCCAGCAGCGTCGGAAAGGTGGTGATGCGATCGAGCACGAAGTCGAGATGATCGCGCACGTTGTCCAGGCCGAAGCGGTAGTAGCGCTCGTCCGATCTGTAGAGGGTGAGTTCGTTGACGCAGTAGCTCAGCCAATGGTCGTGGGCCTGCCAGTGTCTGGCTTCGATGAAATGCCCGAATGCTTTCTCGACGGTCTGCAGCCAACGTGGATCATTGGTCAGCCCGTACAGGCGCATCAAGCCGAAGGCGGCCTCGCCGTCGTAGTAGATGATCCGGTTCTCTTCTTTCACGCTGAGGTCGGGGTGGTTCAGCACATGCACGAAGCGGCCCGAGCCCGGGTCCTGCATGTGCACGATGCCCAGGGCCAGCTGCTCCATCAGCGACAGGTATTGCCGGTCGCCGGTAAGTTCGGTGTACTTGACCATCGCCAGCAGGCACACGGCGTTGCCGCCCAGCTTGATTTCGTTGTCGACATCTACCAGGAAAGCGCCCTGCTCTCCGCCGGGCAGCGTGGCGCGCTGGATCAGCGTCTGCGTGAGGTAGGCCAGCGCCCGGTCGATGGCAGCCTTGTGCTCGGGGCGCTGCGTCAGCTCCCAGCCTTCGAGCAGCGCGTAGGTGGAGCTGGCGTGCCGCAGCGCGTTGTAGGTGGGAATGGGACGGTCGAAGCAGGGAAACCAGCCGTAGTGGTACTGGCCGGTCGGCTTGACCTGCCGTGCGAGGTATGCGGTGCTGGTTGCGACGATGTCGTGCACCTGGCTCGCATCCCAGTTCGGCATGACGCGATGGCCCTTGCCCCGGCCCTGATGCTCGATGGCGTGAAGCTGCTTGCCGTCGGTGAACACCGCCCGCGTGTCGAAGACCCAGATCGGCTGCAGCGCGTCGGTCGGCCACTCCAGCTCCAGCCCATACCGGTACTTGCCGTAGAGCTTGAGATTGGCCGCATTGGGTGTCGCCTCTTCGAGTGCGCCGTCGTACAGCACGGCGTGCGCGCCGATCTCGGGCTCCAGAATCGCCAGGGAAAAATCGGGCTTGAACGCGATGCCATGGCGAAAGTAGTTGCGCTTGGTCGTCGAAAGGCCCTGCTTCAGTTCCTGCCAGGACATGGCGTGCACGGTGTGCACCACGTCCACCCGCAGCCAGATTGGTGCAGCGCCCTTCTGCTTGCGCAGCCAGGCATGCAACAACTGCGCACCCCTGACCCACGCCTGCTCGAAGTTCTTTCCGCGGATGGTGACGACATGGGCCCGCTCCTTCCCGTTGCAGACCGACATGAAGAGCACGCCCGCGGCCTCTGCGTCGATGCCAGCGCTGGCGCTCGTGCATTCATCCCACAAGGTTGCAATCGCGGGCCGGGCCGACGCCAGCAGTTCACCCAGACTCATGGCACATCCTTTTTCACAAGCGCCTCCAGCGCAAGAAATTCTTCCAGTTCGGCCGATCTTCGGGCCTTCGAGCGCGCCGCTTCACTCCGCGTCGCCTGGAGCACGCCCTTGAATATCTCAGTGTCGTGCGCGGAAGAGCGCTGATCCTCCTCCTTCCAGCCAAATACCGGCCAGCCATTTCGCGCCGCGACCTGCCGGTCGAGCGGGCCTAGCGCCTCCAGCAGCGCCTTGATGAAGGCCGCGCCGTGCAATTGATCGTCCTGGATGACCAGGCTGCCATCGACATAAGTGGTCTGCGCCAGGCCGGACGGCAGCCTGAGCCGGCCGTCGGGGTCGAGCATGCTTGCCAGACGGTTCCACATGCCGCTCGCCCCGTAGGTCTGCGAGAACACCTGCTCGCGCAGTGCCGGCAGTGTGGCCGGCAATGGCTGCTGCGGCCCGCTTCCGGGGCGCAGCGCGTATTCCGACCAGCGCGCGGTGCCTTCCAAGAACCAGCGCGCCTTGAACATGGTGTAGCCGTACTGGTACTGGTGAAAAAGCTCGTGGATCGGTGTCACGTTCTGGTTCGCGTGGCGGTTGAGCAGGTCGATGCGAAGAGCACAGCCGCCGGCCGCTTCGTCGGAGCCCAGGCGGTAGTTCATCACCTCGTCGTAGGACATCCCGTTGCCCTTCTCCATCTTCAGCAGGAACACGTCGATCGAGGTGGCTCGTGCATAGCGTGGCTGGCGCATGGGGTGCGTCAGCCCCATCACATCGGTGAACAGCCTGCGCCCCACGACCAGTTGCGTTGCCACGTCCTGCACCTTGTCGGGTATGCCGTTGCGGTCGAGGTCGCGAGTGTCCGGCAGCGCGTGGGCGCCCTCCAGCGTATAGCGGATGCGGAACTCGTCACGCACATAGACGCGGTCGAACTGGGAGAGCGTTGCGTTGCGCTCCACCCGGCAACGGCCGGCCTCGACTTCCTGCGCAGCGACGGGCAGCACAGCTGCCACCAGGCACACCAGCCATCGGGCATTCTTCATGCGAGCTCAAGCCACCAACTGCTGCTGGAGCACAGGCAACCAGGGCTCGGTCAGCATCTCGAAGGATGGATTGGCATCCAGTCCCATCAGCAGATGAACCCGGTTGGACGGCTGCTGGCTTCGATTGACGGCCCTGTGGTTCACATCCACCCGCACCAGCCAGGCCGAGCCGTCGGCGGGCAGATGAACGCTCTCGATGCTGCCGTCGGCGCGCTGCCATTCGAAGAAGCAATTGGGGTTGGTGATGATGGGGATGTGCAGGCGCCAGGTTTCCTTGGCCGCATCGTTGTGCAGCGGCATCTCCTCGCCTTCGCTTTCGAGTTGCATGATCCGGGCCCTGAAGGGCGTCAGGCCATGGCTGCGCAGCGCATTCATCACCCGGGCCAGGTAGCCGCTGCAGGCGTCTGTCGGCGTGACGCCGCGCGCATTCTTTGCGGGAATCCGCCGGATGCCGTCTTCCAGCGTGCCGTCGCGGCTTGTGACTGCCCAACCGATGTAGTCCACGCGGTTGTCGCGATATGGCGTCGACGGCAGCGGCTTCACGTGTGCCAGGAAATGCTGCCTCAGCAATTCGGCGTCGATCCTGAAATCGGCCAGCCTGGCAAACATCACGTCACTCGATTGCTCCATGGTTTTTCTCCTCTTCTTCGTCCTCTTGATGGCGATGTGCATCGGACGGCCGTCAATGCCGATGGCGCGAGCACACGCAATGAGCAGGGCCCGCAGGCCCCCAGGTCGAAACTGGACGACCTATGCGAAGAAGGAGAAGAGTTGTGGCGGCCGCATGGGCCGTTCGAGAGGCGCGGACGGCAAGACTGTCACGGCAAATTCCAAGGGAGCTTCCGGTCGAAGGACCGGTAGTGAAATCTCGCGCCTTCCAGCGGCAAGGTCCACCTCGTCGGAGTCGATGCCGTCATCCAGGACCGAAGCGCCGGCGTGGCCCTGATGAAGCTCGCAGGCGCTTGCCTGATGCACCTGCGCGACGTTGGCCTGGTGCTGCCCGAAGCCCGCCATGTTCTGGGCAAGCACGGCCAACCCGTGACAGCACAGAAAGGCGATAACTGCGGACGTACAAAGCCAGCGACGCATGAGGGCGCAGTTTAGCGACCGGCCGGATATTCTGGATAGTGTGATTGCCGATGGGCGTCGCGGCCCCAAGACGTCACGGGATGCTGCGCGCCACGACCCCGAGATCGCGCCAGGCCTCCGGATGGCAGCTGAAGATCAATATCTGGTGCCGCGTTGCAGCGTCGTACAGCACCCGCTTCATCTGCCGCAGGCGCTCTTCGTCGGTGTTCACCAGCGCATCGTCGAGGATGAGCAAGGTCGGCTTGCGCGCTTCCTTCAACAGGTCCGCATAGGCCAGCCGGGCGACGACGCCCATCTGCTCCCGCGCGCCCACGCTGAGCTCCTCGAACGCGCCGCTCTGGGCGCCTCGCAGGCCTTGCCGCGTGATGCGGCCCGGCGAAAGATCGTCGCCGACTTCGACCTGCGCCCCGGGGAAAAGAATCTGCAGGTAGTGGTCGAGGTGCTTCTGCAGCGGCGCGCGCAGGCGTCGTGCCAGGGCCGAGCGCTTTTCGCGCAGCAGCTTGAGCAGGTGGTCGAGCGCCTTCGCCCGGCGTTCGAGTTCGGCGCAACGGCGTGTTGCGTGCTCGAGTTCGCGCTGTTTTTCCGACGCAGCTTCTTCCTGGCCCAGCGCGCCCCTGGCTTCGAGTTCGGCTTCAAGTCGGGTGATCTCGTTGGCCCGCTGGCTGTGCGTGGCCTCGGCCTGCTTGACGCTTTGCTCCAGCCGTTCCACGTCCTGTGCGAGCACCGGCAGGTTCGCGGATTGCAACTGCTGCGCCAGCTCAGCGACCTTGTCTTGCAGGGCCGACTGCTGCGCCAGCGCATCCGTCAATGCGGCGCCGGCTTCCGTCTTGCGGTTGGCGCGCGTCGGGTCGTTCAGCGTGGCCTTGACCGCCGCGAGTTCGTCTTCGGCGGCCTTGACCTGCTCGCGCGCATTGCCGGCGGCGACCTTGGCGTCGTTGAGCGCCGCGGACGCTGTCTCCAGCGCCGCGCGCGCGGCGCCCTCCTCCGATTCGGCCTGCGCGCTCGATGGCATCGCCGTGTCGGCCGGCGGCATGCCCTGCAGGACCTGCCTTGCTTCAGCCAGCCGGGCCTCGCGCATGGCGATGTCCGCGGCAAGCGCGCTCAGCCCCTTCGGTGCCAGCGCAGCCAGCACGGCCACCGCCGCACCGGCTTCCCCCTTGCGCAACGCCTGCAGCCGCATGCGCTCTTCGACGGCGGCCACGCTCTCCGCGCGCAGGGCCTGCAACAGCCCGGCGAGTTCGTCGCGTGCGCGGTCGCGTTCGATGGCAAGGCTTTCCAGGTCGGCCCCGCCCGGCAGCACGGTGATGCGGCCTACGCCTTCGATCTCGATGTCGGTCCGCGCGATGACGGTCTGGCGCTTCGAGCCTGAAAGCTCGGCTCCGGCAACCCGGACCTTCGCAGCAGGCTGCAGCTCGAACTCCAGGGCCGTCGCCACCGCATCGAGCCGGGCTTGCGCCGTGCGATGCGCGTCGGCGCAGCGCTGAAGCCGCTTGAGTTCGCCTTCCGGCACCGCGAGAGCCTGTGCCTCGGCTTGCAGGCGAGTGACCTTGTCCTGCTCGCCCCTTGCCTTCTCGTGGCTCTGTGCGAGTGCCTCAAGCTGCTCGGCCAGGCTTTCGACGGTTTTCTCCTGCGCGATGCGGGAGGCCGCCTGCCGCGCGAGGCGGAGGTTGTCGCGCGCGCCGGCATCGGCCTTCGCCGCAGCCGCATGGCGGGGTTCCCACGCCTGCAGTTCGCCTAGCGCCTTGGCCAAGCCTTCTTGTGCCGCCTGCAGATTCTTCTCGCGCAGGACGACCGTGGCTTCCTCGCGCTCCATCGCCTGGAGCTGAGTGCGCCAGGAATTCACCTGCGCGGTGACCTGCCTGAGCGCGGCGTCCTGCGCGGTCTTCCTCTCGTTCAACCCCTTGGCTTCGTCCAGCCGTTGCCGTGCGATAGCAAGCTGCTCCCGCAACACCGTCCAGGGCCGCGCGGCTTCGTCTCGTTGGTGATCGCGGCGCAGGCCTGAGAGGCGGTCCACGCCCGACTGATAGGACTCGATTTCGGCACGCAGCCGTTCGATGTCGGCTTCGAGCTCCGTGCGCAGCCTGATGGCATCCGCGAAGGCGCCACGCGGTGTTCCGGCGGCAGGCGTGAGCAGTTCGTTGCGCTCGCTCTCAACCGCCTTCAGCACCGCATCGCCATTGCTGGAGGCCAGCTCGCCCAGCGATTCGCCCAGTGCGTTGCGCAGGTGGTCGCTGGCAAAGCCCACGGCGCTGGCAATGTCGTGCGAGGTGCCCTGTTTGATCCACAGCAGGCCCGGAATGCCCATGTGCTCCGGCGTGCTGGCACCCTTGCCCGGAAAGCGAAAGCCCAGCAGTGCCGCCAGGTGGTCTTCGGCCACCGCACCGTCCATGGACTTGCCGTCGATGACCAGCTCGCAGCGCTTCTTGCCGAGGAAGGCCTTGGTGAGCCGGCATGGCTTGCCGTCGAGTTCGAAGTCGACCTCGACGGTGGGCGTTGCCGAGCTTTCTCCCCATGGCCGCAGATGCTCGACCGCGCTGGAGCGATGTCGTTCGAAGAAGGCCGCGCGAATGGCCTCGGCGACGGTGGACTTGCCCGATTCGTTGGGCGCCGCGAAGAGATTCAGCCCGTCGGTGAAGCCGTCTATTTCGAGCGGTGCGCGGAACAGCTTGAAGTTCTCGATGCGAAGACGCTGCAACTTCATGCGGCGGCTCCCTTCGCGTCGAGGATGCGGGCGAGCGTGAGCAGCGCGTCGCGGGCGAGTTCAGCATCGGCATCGCCCTGCTGCGCGCGCAACTCCTGAAGCGCCTCGCCGACAAAGCCGTCGGCGTGCAGCGCCTGGATGTCGTCTTCCGTGGGCTCCAGCCGCAGCGCTTCGCCGTCCCACACCAGCGCACGGGCGCGAGCGCGGGCGGCGTCGAGCGCGGTGCTCAGTCTGCTATGGCCGTTGAGGTCGCAGGCGCCCTGCGCGCGAAGTTGCAGCACGTCGCTGCTGCTCACCTGCTCCAGCTTTTCGACCAGTTCGTCGATGTCGGAAGGCACCGTGAGCCGCGGCTCCCATTGCTGCCAGTCGAATTGGCCGGTGCGGACCACCTCGACCGTCGGCTCCGCCCCGGCACCTGAGACGCCGACCAGCAGCGCCTGCCCCGAATCGTTGGCTCTGAAACGATCTGTCTCGGGCGTGCCCGCGTACCAGGTGCGGTCGTCGATCTGCCGCGTGCCGTGCCAGTCGCCCAACGCGAGGTAGTCGAGCCGAGCCTGCGCCGCACGCCCGGTCGCGATGGGATTGGCCGAGTCGATGTCTTCGGACAGGATGCCCTGCACGCAGCCGTGCGCCAGTCCGATGCGGGGCAGCCCCTCTTCGCTTGGTGCCGTGGCAAACCAGTCGGTGAGGTCGCCGTAGGTATGGCGCTGCGTGAGCGGTGCGGGCAGCAGCGTGAACTTGCCCGCCACCGTGTGGGGCTTCGGCTCCAGGCAGCAGACGATGTTCGGTGCAATGGCGCCCAGCCGCTGCGCGCGGCTCCAGACCGATTCGCTCAGCGCCGAATCGTGGTTTCCCGGAATCAGCAGCCAGGGGCCGGAAAAGCCCTGCATGGCGTTGAACATGCGCCGTATGGTCTTGTCCGACACGGTCTGCAGGTCGAACACGTCGCCTGCGACCAGTACGGCATCGACCTTGCGTTCGGCCGCAATGGCGGCCAGCCGCTCGACCACCTTGAAACGCGCCTCGAACAGTGCCGCGGCGTCGTCGGGTTCGAACTGCGAGAACACGCGGCCTATCTGCCAGTCCGCGGTGTGGAGCAAAGAAATCATGCGTGGCCCTCCCTTTGCCTCTCGCGTCTTCACGTCATCCAGAAAGAGCGAGCATCTTAGAGGGCCTGGGACTGCAGGCGGGCCGAACCGGCCGGGAGGCTAGGCCTTGGCGTCGATCCCTGAAGCGCACTCTTCGAGCAGCGCGGCCGATTGGGTGACCTGTTCAGTAATTTGGTCGCGCAGCGGCTTCCACTCGAGGCTGAACGGTGCAAGAAGGCACCACTGCGTGGTCAGCGCCAACGCGATGCCAAAAATGATGAACAGCCAATGCACGAGTTCCATTACCGCCCCTTTTTTTCAGACCAAGGGCGAGAGTCTGCGCATTTCACGGGCACCGCGATATCGCCAATTTGGGGGATGCCTTTCGCCAGAGGCCCCCCGCCCGGTCACCTCGCCGGCAGGTACTGGCGCGGGTCGACCGCATTGCCGCGGTAGCGGATCTCGAAGTGGAGGCTGGCGCGCCCACCGTCCGCGCCGCCGATCTCGGCGATCTTCTGGCCCTGCTTCACCTGCTGGCCCTGTTTCACCAGCACCGTACGCACATTGGTGTAGACCGACATATAAGAGCCGCCGTGGTCGACCATCAGCACGCTGCCGTAGCCGCGCAGCGTTTCCGTCACGGCCACCTTGCCGGCGCCGATGGACATCACCGGCTCACCGACGCTGCCGCCGATGTCGACGCCCTTGTTGCTGGTGCCGTTGAAGCCCGCGATGACCTGGCCTTGCGCGGGCCAGGCCCAGTCGCTGCGCCGCGACGCCGGCGGTGCGACGGGCTCGGGCGCCGCGGCCCGGGGCGGCCTCGAACGCTCGGGGCGTTCCGGACGCTCGGCACCTGAGCTCCTGGGAGGAGGCGGCTCGGACGATGCGCCGCCACCGGGCGGCACCACGCGCAGCACCTGCCCTGCTTCGAGCTTGTCGGGGTCCTGCAGATTGCTCCATCGGGCAATGTCGCCCGGTGAACGCCCGGTCTTCGACGCGATGCGATAGAGCGTGTCACCCGGCTGGACGACGTACTCGCCCGGCCCTGCCACTGGCGCCTTGGGGGAGGTGGAGCACGCTGCCACCATCAATGCCGCGGTCAGCGCAATGCCCGCGCGCCAGTTCCTTCCTGTCACAACCACTACCGGATTCCTTCCTGGATAACTGAATCTCGCGCTCCCGGATGCCCGGGGCCGCGCTCGAAGAATCCGGGAAGGCTACCAGCAGTCGCCTGGCGTTCAGTTGGCCTGCAGTTTTTCTGCGGTCTTGCGCCTTGCAACGCACATCAGCGACAGCGCGCTCGCGGGTGCCTTCGGGTCACGGCCCGAGAGCACATTGCCCATGCGGTACTTCCATTGCGCCGGCCCGACTTCGCCGGCCAGCGCCTGCGCTCCTATCTGGTGGTTGTGCGGATGCACGCGGACCTCAAAGCCCAGCGGCTCCAGCGTGGATTCGAAGAGCTCCTTCGTCACGCCGTCGCCGGGCCGGTGATGCACTTCGGTTCTCAGCCCCCACAACTGCTGACTGTCCGTCTTGTGAAAACCGTGCCCCGTCGCGCGGTAGACCCACAGCCGCGCATCCCACATCAGCCTGGCCAGGCCCTTGTAGTCCCAGGCTGTGAGTTGCGGATCGTGGTCGGTAATAAGTAAGCCATTGGGCTTAACGAGGCGAGCGCCTTCCTGCAGCACCGCTTTCATGTCGTCGCAGTGGTGCAGCGATGCATTGATTGCCACGATGTCCGCCACATGCGAGCGGAACGGCGTGTGCGCCGCATCCGCCAGCACTGCCGTGTAGCCCAGGCCAGCCGCCAGCTCCAGCGAGCCTCCGGCCACGTCGACGCCGATCAGCAATCTGGGCCTGCCGCCCAGCGTGGCGAAGAGGTTACCCGGCCCGCAGCCCAGGTCGATGACGACCTTGTCCGTCCAGTCGCCCCCGGCGGCGAGCCAGCGGCTGCGGAAATGCGCATCGCGGTGGCAGTAGTCCAGATATTCCTTGGCCCACGTCGCATTGCCGAAGTATGTAGCGTTGGCTGTCAATGCATCTGAATTGTTCGGAAGAATCGATTCCAAATAGTAATCACAGCGCGTGAGAACTACATCGGGTAATAGGATGTCGCGGAGCATTTTTTACCCTCGGAAGATTTGAAGCCGATAACTCTTTCAGTCTTTGCGATTTTCAGGTTTTGTACAGTTATTTTTTATACGGTTACAGACTAATCCAATTCATAACAGTCGCGCCCGGAAGGATGTTTCACTTTTCGACAGTGATACCAGTGCGTTTTCCGCATGACTCCCCGGCGTAGCGCGCGATCCGAGGTGGTCGTGCCCACAAAGCGGTCGACAGCGAATTTCCCCCTGTGCGCCGCCTGTTTCTCCCCAGGAGTACCCCGCTTCAGTGGGCCCTTTCGGGCACTTGGAGGGTCCGCGCGGTGGGCTTTTTCCTCCAAATCACGCATCAGTTACCTCGAACTGGACGATTCGGGTAGTACGTTTTCGAAATAACCTTATCTAGTTGTAACCGAGGCCTAAAGTGCACACATTGGCCAAGGGAAACCTCCTAGGATGAAGACACGAAAAGAACGCAAGTCAGCTTCCTCCTCCTTAATTGGGCGAATGGAATTTCCATTCACCCAATTGCTTCCATTGTATTTCTTTTGGGATATTTACATGGAAATTCAAACTGTTTCGCAAGCACTCGGTGCTCCGGACCTCGCTCTGGAAGACCTGTTCGTGCCGCGATCCAATTCGGAGGGATCGGCCGGCCGTCGCAGCGCTGCGGTGGCACTCGAACTCCGCTTCGCCCAGCGTTGGACCCAGTGGTTCGCCACCACCGGCCAGCTGCCGGACACCCTCTTCGCGGGCGCGTGGCTGCTGCTGCAGTCGCGCTGGCTCGGAGGCCTCTGGCCCGTGCTGCATGAGGCAGGCGCCGCGCCGATGCGCTGCTCGACCACCGTCGCCTTCGACGCCACCAAGGCCGCTGGCGCCTGGCTGGCCGAGCTGGACCTCGGTCGCCGTTCGGCATCGCAAGCAACGGCACAGCCCACCTCCCTCTGGCTGCGCGAAGAAGTTGCCGCCGATGCTCCGCTGCGGCTGCGCTTCGACGCTGCTTCGGCGTCCCTCTATATAGATGCAGCCGCAAGCCTGATGGATGCCGCCGCGATCGATCAGCTGCTCGCAGCCCTCGTCGACACCGCCGAAGACCTGCTGCAGCACCCCGATGCGGCCCTGAACGACATCCACACGCTGCCACGCGCCGACAAGGCCGCTCAGCTCGCCGAATGGAACACCGCCCTCGCCCCCGTGAACCCTGCCCTCACGGTGCCCGCCATGTTCGCCCGCCGGGCGATGGCCGCCCCCGACGCCATCGCCCTCGCGCAAGGCGACGCGCAGATGAGCTACGGCGAACTCGATCGTCGTTCCGACGAACTCGCGAAGCGCCTTCAGGGCCTGGGCGTTCGCAGCGGCGACGGCGTCGGCCTGCTGCTCGACCGCTCGATGGCGGCCATCGTCGCCCAACTCGGCATCCTCAAGGCCGGCGGCGCCTATGTGCCGGTGCCTACGGATTTCCCGCCCGAGCGCGTCGCCTACATGCTCGGCGAGGCCGGCGCGCACCACGTGCTCACGACACAGGCGCACCAGTACCTCATCCCCCCCCATCACGGCGTTTTGTTGCTCGACGAATACGAAGACAACATAAATCGCACTGCATGGAATCCTCCGGCCCTCGATGCCGAATCGGTGGCCTATGTCATGTACACCTCGGGCTCGACGGGCACGCCGAAGGGCATAGAGATCTGCCATCGCTCGATCCTGCGGCTCGTGGTGGGTGTGGACTACGTCGAGCTCGCTCCCGGCCTCGCCATGCTGCATGCGGCGCCGCTCGGCTTCGACGCGGCCACGCTCGAAATCTGGGGCCCGCTGCTCAACGGCGGCTGCTGCGTCATCCATGAAGAGCGCGTGCCGACCGGCACCGGCCTGGCGCACACCATCGCGCGCCACCACGTACACACGGCATGGCTCACCGCCGCGCTCTTCAACGCCGTGGTCGACGACGACCCCGCCCACCTCTCGGGCCTGCGGCATCTCTTCACCGGCGGCGAAGCGCTGTCGGTGCCGCATGTGCGGCGTGCGCTGGCCGCCCTGCCTGGCCTCACGCTGAGCAACGGCTACGGCCCGACCGAGTGCACGACCTTCGCAGCCACGCATCGCATCGCATCGCCGCTGCCGGAAGACCTGCGTTCCGTCCCCCTCGGTCGCCCCATCAAGGACACCGTGCTGCGCGTGCTGAGCCCCTCGATGGCACTGCTGCCGACCGGCTTCGTGGGCGAGCTCTGCATCGGCGGCCACGGGCTGGCCCGCGGCTATCTGCGGCAGCCCGCGCTCAGCGCCGAGCGCTTCGTGCCCGATCCCTTCGGCGGCCCCGATGACCGGCTCTACCGCACCGGCGACCTCGCACGCTGGCTGCCCGACGGCACCGTCGAATTCATCGGCCGCCGCGACGGGCAGGTGAAGATCCACGGCCACCGCATCGAGACCGGCGAGGTCGAGGCGGCCATCCTCGCGCACCCCGCCGTGCAGTCCTGCGCAGTGGTCGCGCGGCCCGACGAAAGCGGGCAGCTGCGCCTGGTGGCCTATCTGGTCGCACGCTCGGAAAAGATCTCGTGGGATGCCCTGCGCGCCCACCTCGGCGCCCGCCTGCCCGCTGCGCTGATTCCTACCGCGCAGGTGTGGCTCGCACAACTCCCAGTCACGCCCAACGGCAAGCTCGACCGCAAGGCGCTGCCCGAGCCAGCCGGCGAGCGTCCCGAACTCGCTCAGCCCTTCGAAGAAGCACACGACGTCGTCGAACAGCAGGTGTGCGACGCCTTCGCCCGCGCGCTGCGCATTTCGAAGGTCGGGCGCAACGACAACTTCTTCGACCTCGGCGGCGATTCGCTGCTGGTGCTGCAGGTGCTCGCCGACCTGCAGCGCGGCACCGAACTGCCGCTGTCGACCAATCTTTTCTTCCGCAATCCCACGCCAAAAGCAATGGGCGAGCGGATGCAGCCGGCGGGCGATCAGCCCGCCATGGCCGCTGCGGCCGGTTCCAAGGATCGACCGACCGCAGCGGCCACCTTTTCGGCACGGCCAGGCAGCGGCATCGATGACGCCGTTGCCCTGGTCGGCACCGCAGGCCGCTTCCCCGGCGCAGCCGACGTGGAGCAGTTCTGGGACAACCTCGTCGCAGGCCGCGACACCATCAGCTTCTTCGACGACGCCACGCTCGACGCCGGGGTCAGCCAGGCCCTGCGCAGCGACCCGGCCTACGTGCGCGCACGCGGCGTGATCGACGGCATCGAAGACTTCGACGCCGCCTTCTTCGGCATCGGCCCGAAAGAAGCGCAGCTCATGGACCCGCAGCAGCGCGTGTTCCTCGAGATCTGCTGGGAATGCCTGGAACGCGCCGGCTACGTGCCCGACGAAGCGCCGGGCCCGGTCGGCGTGTACGCCGGCATGTACAACGCCACCTACTTCCAGCGCCACGTGAGCACCCGGCCCGACCTGGTGGAGCCGGTCGGCGAGTTCCAGGTGATGCTGGCCAACGAGAAGGACTACATCACCACGCGGGTGGCGAACCGGCTCAACCTCACCGGCCCGGCCGTCAGCGTGCACACCGCCTGCTCGACCTCGCTGGTGGCCGTGGCCCAGGCCTTCCATGCGCTGCGTACGGGCCAGTGCTACATGGCGCTCGCGGGCGGCGCCTCGGTCACCTGCCCGCCGCGCAGCGGCTATCTCTACAACGAGGGCTCGATGCTCTCGCCCGACGGCCGCACGCGCAGCTTCGATGCAAAGGCCCAGGGCACCGTCTTCAGCGACGGCGCGGCCGTGGTGCTGCTCAAGCGGCTGGCCGATGCACAGGCCGACGGCGACACCATCTACGCCGTGCTGCGCAGCGCCTGCGTGAACAACGACGGCGGCTCCAAGGCCAGCTTCACGGCGCCCAGCGTCGACGGCCAGGCCGCGGTGATCCGCGCCGCGCTGGCTGCGGCCGATGTCGATGCGGGCAGCATCTCGTACGTCGAGGCGCACGGCACCGCCACGCCGATGGGCGACCCGATCGAAGTCGAGGCGCTGGCCGTGGCCTACGCCGAGCACACCGATGCGCTCGGCTACTGCACGCTCGGCTCGCTGAAGAGCAACGTGGGCCACATGGTCACGGCGGCGGGCGCGGCCGGTCTCATCAAGACAGCGCTGGCACTGCACCACGAACAGATTCCGCCGACCGCGCATTTCAGCGCGCCGAACCCGTCGATCGACTTCGCGCGCACGCCCTTCCACGTTACCGCCAGCCTGCAGCCTTGGCCCCGCGCCGACCTGCCGCGCCGCGCGGGCGTCAGCTCCTTCGGCGTCGGCGGCACCAATGCGCACGTCATCGTCGAAGAGGCACCGCCGCGGCCGGCCTCGCCGTTCGCAATGGGTGACCAGCTCCTGTCGCTGTCGGCACGCTCCGAGGCCGCGCTCGCGCTGGCCACCGAGCAGCTCGCGGCGCATCTCGAAGCCCACGCCGAACTGCCGCTGGCCGACGTGGCCCACACCCTCGCGGTCGGCCGCAAGGCCCACGCCTTCCGCCGCGCTGTCGTGGCCGGCAACACCGCCGAGGCCATCGCCGCCCTGCGCAATGCCGACTCGCCCCGCCGCGTCAGCGGGCGCATCGCCTCCCGCGCACCGCAGCTCGTGCTGATGTTCCCCGGGCAAGGCGCGCAGTACGCCGGCATGGGCAAGAACCTCCGTGCGAACGACCCGGTGTTCGCGGCAGCGTTCGACGACTGCATGGCCGCCTTCGAAGGCTCGACCGATTTCGACCTGCGCGAGCGCATGTTCTCGGACGACCCGCAATCGCTGGCGCCCACGGCCGCCACGCAGCCCGCGATCTTCACGCTCGAATACGCCCTCGCGCGGCGGCTGCTGGCGCTCGGCGCACGGCCGCATGCACTGATCGGCCACAGCGTCGGCGAATTCGTCGCGGCCGTGCTCGCTGGCGTGATGCGGCTCGAAGACGCCGCCAAGCTCGTCGCCCGCCGTGGCGCTCTCATGCAGGCCCGGCCGGCCGGCGCGATGCTGTCGGTGCGCATGGGTGCGGCCGAGTTGCTCGACAGGCTCGGCCCGCAGATTTCGCTCGCCGCCGAGAACGGCCCCACGGCCTGCGTCGCCGCCGGCCCCTTCGACGCCATTGCGGCGCTGCAGGCGGCGCTGGAAGCAGACGGCATTCCGAGCCGCCCGCTGCAGACCTCGCACGCTTTCCATTCCGCCATGATGGACGCGGCCGTCGCGCCCTTCGAGGCGCTGGTCGGCAAGGTGACGCTGCGCGCACCGCAGACGCCGATCTACTCGACGCTGACCGGCCAGCCGCTAGAAGACGCCGAAGCCACCAGCCCTGCCTACTGGGCCCGGCATCTGCGCGGCACCGTGCGCTTCTCGCCGGCCGTGCGCTGCGCGATGGAGCAGGTGACCAACCCGCTGTTCGTCGAATCAGGCCCGCGAAACATGCTCGCCACGCTGGTGCGCCAGCACGGCGCGAACGGCGTCGTGTCGCTGCTCCAGGGCGAGCCGGCCGACGAGGCCCGCACCCTGCACCTGGCGCTGGGCCGCCTCTGGACCTGCGGCGCCGATGTCGAGCTGTCGCGCCTCGTCTCACGCATCGGCGCGCAACGCGTGCGCCTGCCCACCACGCCGTTCGAGCGCAAGCGCTTCTGGGTCGACATCGCCGCCGTCCCGCCCATCGCCACCGTGGCCGCGCCCGCCGCCGCCCCGGCCCCTTCCTTCGTCCCTCTTGTTTCACCTACCGCTCTGGAGTCGATCGTGACAGCAGCAACGCCCTCGCCTCTTCATCCTCCCGCTTCGAACGTGGATGCGCGCCTGCGCAGCCTGTTCGAGGACATCTCCGGCCTAGACATGGCGCAGGCGGAGGGGCACGCGCCCTTCGGCGAACTGGGCCTGGACTCTCTCACGCTGACTCAGGCCGCCACGCAGATCAAGAAGCACTTCAAGGTCAACCTCAGCTTCCGCCAGCTGATGGAAAGCTACCGCAGCTTCGACGCGCTCTCGACCTTCCTGCGCGAAAGCCTGCCGCCCGAGGCAGCGCCTGCATCGGTACCTGCACCTGCCGTTGTGGCCGCGCCAGTCGAAAACGCAGTCTCCGTACCGCAGGCCGCGCTGCGCCAGCAGATGCCGGTGTACATGCCGATGCAAGGCAGCAATGCGGGCGACGCCCAGCTGTCGCAGCTGATCTCGCAGCAAATGGAATTGATGCGCCAGCAGCTCGCATTGCTGTCGGGCGCCGTTCCGTCCGCACCAATCGTCACGCTTCAGGCCATGCCGGCCCAGGCCGCCCCCGCGCCTGCCACACCTGCCGCCGCGGCCCCCGCTGAAGACCCCGCGCAACCCGTGCGCTACGACGTGAACAAGGCCTTCGGCGCCATCGCCCGCATCCATACGCAGCGCAACGCCGAGCCAAGCGGCCGGCAGAAGGCCCGGCTCGCCGCCTTCATCCGGCGCTATGTGGAACGCACGCAGAAGAGCAAGCAGTTCACCGAGGCCAACCGCGCCCACATGGCCGACCCGCGCGTGGTCAACGGCTTCCGGCCGGTCACCAAAGAGATCACCTACCAGATCGTCATCGAGCGCTCCAAGGGTTCGAAGATGTGGGACCTCGACGGCAACGAGTACGTCGATGCGCTCAACGGCTTCGGCATGAACATGTTCGGCTGGCAGCCCGACTTCGTGCAGGACGCCGTGCGCAAGCAGCTCGACGACGGCTACGAGATCGGCCCGCAGCACCCGCTGGCAGCCGAAGTCACGGCGCTGATCTGCGAGCTCACCGGCAGCGACCGCGCGGGCCTGTGCAACACCGGCTCCGAAGCAGTGATGGCCGCGCTGCGCATCGCGCGCACCGTCACCGGCCGCAGCACGGTGGTGGTGTTCACCGGCTCCTACCACGGCACCTTCGACGAAGTGCTGGTGCGCGCCGGCAAGGGCGGCAAGGGCCTGTCGGCTGCGCCGGGCGTGATGAGCGGCATGTTCGGCGACATCCGCGTGCTCGACTACGGCACGCCCGAGGCGCTGGACTTCATCCGCGAGAACGCAGACGACCTGGCCGCCGTGCTGGCCGAGCCGGTGCAAAGCCGCCGCCCCGACTTCCAGCCGCGCGAGTTCTTGCACGAGGTGCGCGACATCACCGCCAAGAGCGGCTGCTGCCTGATCTTCGACGAGGTCATCACCGGCTTTCGTACAGCGCTGGGCGGCGCGCAGGAACTGTTCGGCGTGCGCGCCGACCTCGCCACCTACGGCAAGGTGATCGGCGGCGGCTTTCCGGTCGGCGTGATCGCGGGCAAGCGCGAATTCATGGACGCGCTCGACGGCGGCCCCTGGCAGTACGGCGACGACTCGATCCCCGGCGTGGGCGTGACCTACTTCGCGGGCACCTTCGTGCGTCATCCGCTGGCGCTGGCCGCAGCCAAGGCCTCGCTCACGCATCTGAAGGAGGCGGGGCCCGCGCTGCAGGCCGGGCTCACGGGCAACACCGCCGCCATGGCAGCCGAGCTTTCGGGCTGGTGCAAGGAAGTCGGCGCACCCATCGAGATCCGCCATTTCGCTTCGCTGTGGCGCGTGAGCTGGCTCGAAGACCACCCGCTGCAGGACCTGCTGTTCGCAATGATGCGCAGCCGCGGCGTGCACATCCTGGACAACTTCCCGTGCTTCCTCACGAGCGCGCACAGCGCCGAGGACATCGCCTTCATCCAGCGCGCCTTCAAGGACTCGGTCGCCGAGATGCAGGAGTCCGGCTTCCTGCCGCGCCGCGCTCCCGCCCCCACCCGCTTCGACGTGCGCAAGCCCGTCGAGGACGGCTGCGTCCTGGCCCGCGACATCGACGGCCAGCCCTTCTGGTACGTGCCCGAGGACGCCGCCTCCCATCAACACCTCATCAATGGAAAGGCCGCAGCATGAACGCCGTCCTCAAGCCCACCGCCAGCGGTGGTGTCATCGAATGCATCATTCCGACGACGGAATCGCAGCGCGAAGTCTGGCTCGGCGCAGCCTTGAGCACAGAAGCCTCGATGGCCTACAACGAGTCGGTCGTGCTGCGCCTGCGCGGCGCGCTGGACTGCCCGGCCCTGGCGCGTGCCATGGCCCGGCTGCTCGAGCGCCACCAGGCGCTGCGCGCCACCATCTCGCCCGACGGCACCTACATGCTGGTCAGCCCTCCGGGCGAGAACCTGCTGCTGGAGCAGGACCTGGGCAGTCTCGAGCCGGAAGCCCGCGCGCAGGCACTGCGCGACGCCCACGACGATGCGGTGTGCACGCCCTTCTCGCTGGAGCATGGCCCGCTGTTCCGGGCCGCGTTGTATCGCCTGGACGACGCCGAGCACGAACTCGTGATGTCGGCGCACCACGTGGTGTGCGACGGCTGGTCGTGGGCTGTCATCACCGAGCAACTGGGCCACCTCTATGCCGAGGAAACCGGCATTGGCCTGAAGCTCAAGCCCGCGCCGCTCTTTGCCGACTTTGCCGCCGAGGAAGCCGCCGCTGCCGCGAGTGCCGACATGCAGCCGCACATCGACTACTGGCTGGGCCGCTTCTCCGGCAGCACGCTGCCGGTGCTCGACCTGCCGCTGGACCGCCCGCGTCCGGCTGTTCGCACCTTCAATTCGCGCCGCGCCGAGCGCCTGCTCGACAAGCGCCTGGTCAGTGCCGTGCGCACGGCGAGCACCAGGGCCGGCGTCAGCCTTTTCACGGGCCTGCTCAGCGGCTTCGTTGCCACGCTGCACCGCCTCACCAGTCATGAAGACATCGTCGTCGGCATTCCGGCGTCGGGCCAGCTCGCGCACGACATGCCCGGCCTGGTCGGCCACTGCGTGAACCTGCTGCCACTGCGTATCGCCACTCATTCGGGCATGCGCTTCGACGCGCTGATGGACGAATGCAGCACCGCCGTGCTCGACGCCTTCGACCACCAGGCGCTGACTTACGGCGCGCTGCTGGGCCAGCTGTCGCTGGAGCGCGACCCGAGCCGGCTGCCGCTGGTGAGCGTGGCCTTCAACGTCGACCCCGACGTGGCGAGCAGCGCACAGGCATTCACGACCCTCGACGTCGTGCAGGACACGATCGCCCGCCAGTACGAGAACTTCGAACTGTTCGTCAACCTGCGCCCGCTCGATGGCGGTCTGCAAGTGGAGGTTCAGTACAACACCGACCTGTTCGACGAGGTCAGCGTGCAGCGCTGGCTCGGCATGTTCGAGTGCGTACTGCAGTCGGCCTCGCACAAGCCCGACGAAACGGTCGGCCGGCTCGAAGTGCTGTCCAGCACCGCCGCGCGTTCGCTGCTGGCGCTGCAGCCCGCGCGCGTTCCGCTGGTCGGCGAACCGCTGGCGCACGCCGGCTTTCTTGCACGCGTGCCGCGGCAACCCAATCACCCGGCGGTGCGCGACGGCGCGCGAAGCTGCAGCTACGGCGAGCTCGACGCGCAGTCCAACCGCCTGGCGCGTGCACTGCGCATGCGCGGCGTGGGCCGCGGCCAGCGCGTGGGGCTGTGCCTGGAGCGCAGCCTGGAGATGGTCGTCGCGATGCTCGGCATTCTCAAGGCGGGTGCGTCCTATGTGCCGCTCGACACCGCGTTTCCGCAGGCGCGGCTGGACCACTACGCGACTGACGCCAGCCTCAGCCAGATGCTGACCACGTCGGACATCGCGGCGGCGCCGCGCGGCTGGCGTGCCGACGCGGCCCTGCGGGTCTTCGAGATCGATCGCGACACCGCCTGGCTCAAGCTGTCCGGCGATGCGCTGCCGCCGAGCACCGACGACCCGGGGCCCGAAGACGCCGCCTATGTGATCTACACCTCCGGCTCGACCGGTTTGCCCAAGGGCGTCATCGCCCATCACCGGGGCGTGGCGCACCTGCTGCAGTGGATGCAGCGCGAATCGGGCATCGGCCCGGCTGACCGCATCGCCGCCGTCACGACCCTGTCGTTCGACATGGCCGTGCCCGACCTGCTGCTGCCGCTGGCGGCGGGCGCCGAACTCGTGATGGTGAAGCGCGAAGTCGCCATGGACGGCAACCGCCTTTCCAAGGCGCTCGATGAAGAACAGATCACGCTCCTGCAAGCCACCCCCGGCATGTGGCAGCTGCTGCTCGATGCGCAGTGGGCTGGCGGCGCGCCCGGCTTTCGCGGATGGACCGGCGGCGAAGCGCTGCGCCCGAGCATGGCGCTGGCGCTGTGCGAGCGCATGGAAGGCCTGTGGAACGGCTACGGCCCAACCGAGACAACGGTGTACTCCACGGCCTGGCACGTTCGCCCCGAAGAGATCGCGTCGCGCGGCGTGTCGATCGGCAAGCCCGTCGACAACACCGAGATCTGGATCCTCGACGCCAACCTGCAGCCCTGCCCCATCGGTGTGCCGGGCGAAATCTGCATCGCGGGCGAAGGCGTGTCGCTGGGCTACCTCGACCGCCCCGAGCTGACCGCCGAGCGCTTCGTCACGGTGCGCATCTTCGGCACCGCGAAGAAGGTGTACCGCTCGGGCGACCGCGGCCGCTGGCGCAACGACGGGCTGCTCGACCACCTCGGCCGGCTCGACTTCCAGGTGAAGGTGCGCGGCTATCGCATCGAGCCCGGCGAGATCGAGGTGCGCTGCTGCGAAGTGGCCGGTGTCTCGCGCAGCGTGGTCGTGGCCCGCGAAGACAACCCCGGCGACGTGCGCCTGGTGGCCTACCTCGCGCTCGCCCAGGGCGCCGGCTTCGACCTCGATGCGCTGATGGTGCATCTGCGCAAGCACCTGCCAGCTTTCATGCTGCCGCAGCACGTGGTGACGCTCGACGCGCTGCCGACCCTGCCGAACGGAAAGATCGACCGCGTCTCGCTGCCGCCGCCGCAAGCGGTTGCGCGCAACGAGGTACGGCGCGGCGCCGCCCCGCGCAACGAGCACGAACGCAAGGTGCTCGCCGTCATGGAAAAGGTGCTGAGCCTGCCGGGCCTCGACATGCACGACAACTTCTTCACCATGGGCGGCCACTCGCTGCTGGCTGCGCGGCTCACCACGCTGCTGAGCCGCGAGTTCCAGGTCACGCTGCCGCTGCGCACCCTGTTCGAGGCGCCCACTGCCGAGAAGCTGGCCGCGGCCATCCAGGCGCTGCAGGGAGCCGGCGTCGGCCTGGAGGCGCCGATTGCCTGCCGCAGCGAGCGCCGCAGCGCGCCGCTCACGCTTGCGCAGGAACGCATCCGCTTCATGGAGCAGCTGCACCCGGGCCGCTCGGTCTACAACGCGCCCTCGGCGCAGCGCCTGACCGGGCAGCTCGACGCGGCGCGCTTCGAAGGCGCGCTGCGCGAAATGATCCGCCGCCAGCCCTCGCTGCGCACTTCCATCGGCATCGATGCGCAGAGCGGCAAGCCGATGCAAATGATCGCGGAGTCTGTGGAATTCGCTCTGCCGCTGGTCGACCTGCGCGGCCTGCCCGCTGACCAGCGCGAAGCCGAGCTGGCCGAACGCATGCAAGAGCTGTCGGACCGGCCGATCGACATCCATCGCGCGCCGATGATGAACACAACGCTGTTCCAGCTCGACGACAACGAGCACGTCTTCCTGTTCGTGCCGCATCACCTGATCTGGGACGGCTGGTCTTTCGACCTGATGCAGCGCGAGCTGGGCGCGCTCTACGACGCCGCCGAACGCGGCCGTCCGCACAACCTGCCGGCGCTGGCCACCACCCACGGCGACTATGCCGAGTGGCTGGAAAAGTGGCTGACAGAGCCTGCCTGCGAGGAGCAGCTCGCGTTTTGGCGCGGCCGGCTCGAAGGCGCAAAGGCCGTGCGCCCGCCAAAGACAGACATGCCCCGCCGCGCGGGCAAGAGCGGCCAGGGCGGCGCGCACTGGATCCACGTCGACCTGCAGAGCACGCAGCATCTGCGCGAGATCGCGCGCGACATGGACGTGACGCTCAGCATGCTGACCTTCGGCATCTACGCGCTGACCATGGCGCAGGTAACGGGCAACGACACCATCGTCATCGCCAACCCGGTGCGCGGACGCCAGCAGGCCGAGACGGAAGACGTCATGGGCTTCTTCAACAACGTGCTGCCGGTCTCGCTCGCGGTCGACCAGTCGCTGCCGCTGCCTGCCTTCATGCGCTACGTGAAGCAGGAGCTGCTGTCGATGATGAACAACCAGCAGGTGCCGTTCGAACGCCTGATGGCAGAGCCGGGCTATGCGGGGCAGATCAAGACCTCCGGCCCCTACCAGGCGATGTTCTCGTTCCAGGATGCACGCGAACGCGCCCGCAGCGTCGGCAGCCTGCAGACCCGCCAGATGCATGTGATGCAGCACGGCGCCACCGACGACATCGGCGTGTGGCTGATGGACAAGCCGCACGGCCTTGAAGGCGCACTGATCTACAACGCCGACGTGTACCTGCGCGAGACCGGCGCCCAGCTGCGCGAGCGCTATCTCGAAGTGCTGCGCCGCGTTGCCGACGATCCCGCCGCCACGCTTGCGCAGATCGCCAGCACCGAAGGCTCGACCAGTGCGGCCTACCTGCGCAAGCTGGCAGCCGCGGATGCGGACAAGAGCGCACCGGCCGATGCCATCAATGGCAGCGGGCACAAGGCGCCACAGAGCCTGCTCAACCCCGAGCAGGCGCAGCTCGCCCAGATCTGGGCCGGCGTGATCGGCATCGACGTCAGCGACATCCGAGCCAGCGACAACTTCTTCGACCTCGGCGGCGACTCGCTGCTGGTGCTGCGCGCGGTGCAGCAGGCCGCGCAGATGCTGGGGCACCGCGTGGAGCCGCGCCGCTACCTGTTCGAGAACCTCGGGCAGATTGCTTCCTCGGCCCACGCCGCGCCGCAGGGCGTGCCGTCGGACCTCGCGGAACTGGCTGCCGGCACGGCCGCGCAAGCACAGCGCGGCGGGCTGTTCGGCGCCCTCGGCCACTGGTTGCGCAAGGGGTGAAGAGCATGAACAGCTCCGCCTACGCACTTTCCATCGACGCGCCGGTCTGCCGGTACGTCGATCTGGACAGCTTCACCGACCTGCTGCCCGCCCAGGTGCTCTCCGAAGAAGAATGCGCGCGCGCCGAGAACCTGCGCTCTCCCATCGACCGCCAGCGCTTCGTGGCTGCGCACATCGCGCTGCGGCAGGCGCTCAGCGAGTACACGGGCCTGCACAACGCCGCGCTGCAACTGTCCACCGGCTCCTTCGGCAGGCCCTCGCTGTCGGGTCACACGCGCACCCAGTTCTCGCTGAGCCACAGCCAGGGCCTGGCCTTGATCGCCATCGGCGGGCGCGGCCCGCTGGGCGCCGACGTCGAACTGCTGCGCCCGGTGCCGGATGCAGCGGTGCTCGCGGCGGAATACTTCACCCACCGCGAACAGGAAGCGCTGGCCGCCCTGCCCGCGCATGAACGTGACCGTGCCTTCCTGACCTGCTGGAGCCGCAAGGAAGCCTGCCTGAAGGCCATCGGCGTGGGCCTGCTGGTGTCGTCGCAGACCTTCGAGGTGGGCCTGGCGCCGGAGCGCCGCAGCGTCGAGCTGTCGGTGGCCGGCCGCATCCTGTGGCTGGTGGTGGGGCCGGCGCCCGAGCGGCTCGACTGCGTGGGCTCGCTCGCCGAATGGCGCCAGACCGAAGCCCGCGCCCAGTCGTTCGGGTCGGATGACGGCGGCACACACATGAGCCGGTCGACCGCTCCCAAGACGAGCACTGCAGCGCGCTACGCAGGGGCCACGCAATGACCCGCTTCACGCCGCTCATGTTCGGGCCGGCCTCGCGCCAGGTCTTCGGCGTGTTCCATGCGGCCGACGAAGACCGGGCGGAGAACACCGCGGTGCTCCTGTGCCCGCCCTTCGGGCAGGAGGGCCTGCGCACCCATCGCTTCTTCAAGGTGCTGGCCGAACGCCTCTCGCGCGCCGGCATCGCCACGCTGCGCTTCGATTTCTACGGATCGGGCGACTCGCCCGGCGACGAGAGCGAGGGCGAGCTCGACGGCTGGCGCCGCGACCTGTGCTCGGCGCACGAAGAACTGCGCCGGCGCGCGCCGGGCGCCTCCATCGTGTGGATCGGCGCACGGCTCGGCGCCACGCTGGCCGTCCTGGCCGCGCGTGGCGGACGCTGCGACCCCGTGCGGCTGGTGCTGTGGGAGCCGGTGATCGACGGACGCCGCTATGCGCGGCTGCTGCGCGAACAACACGTGGCCGCCATCGACACGACCTTCTGCATTCCCGACCTGGCCTGGCGCCGCGGCCTCGTGCAGGAGCCCGACGCGCTGCCCGAGGAAGCCCTGGGCACCGCGCTCTCACCCGCGCTGCGCGCACAGCTCGCGGCGCTGGTTCCCGAGTCGCTGCCGCTCACCGCCCTGCACGACACGCTGGTGCTGGCCGAACCCGACGACGAGCGCACCGCGCAGTGGGCCGCCGACCAGCAATCGCGCCACATGCCGGTTCGCCTCGCGTACTTCAAGCACCAGCTCGACTGGTCCTCCGACCCGTATCCCAACAGCGCGATGGTCCCGGCCGATGCGCTCAACCGCCTCCAGGGGGCCCTTCATGAATGACATGACGACAGCAAGAGCAACGCAGACGCCGATGCGCTTCGGCCCCAGCGAGGCGCTGGTGGGCATGCTCACGGCACCCGCGCAGCAGGCGCCGGGCGGCATTGCCTGCCTCATGTTCAACATGGGCGCCAACCACCGCGTGGGTCCGCGCCGCATCAACGTGAAGCTGGCGCACGTGCTGGCCGCGCGCGGCGTGAGCAGCCTGCGCTTCGACCTGGGCGGCGTGGGCGACAGCGACGCGCTCGACACCTCGCCCGACCTGCAGGCGCGTGCCGTGCACAGCCTGCAGGCGGCCATGGACATCGCCGAACGCATGCTGGGTGCCCGGCAGTTCGTGATCGTCGCCATGTGCTCGGGCGTGGAACATGCCATGTCGGCGGCCCTGGCCGATGCGCGCGTGGTGGCGGTGTCGCTGTTCGACGGCTTCGCCTTCCCCGAGCGACGCGCCCGCTGGGAGCGCAACCTGCGCCGCGCGCTGGCTGCACCCGCGCACCCGTCTTTTCCCGGCAAGGCAAGGCGCTGGCTGCAGCGCCACTTTTCGCGCAGCCACTCGACGACGGCGCTGCCTGGTTTCTTCGCGGAGAAGCGCGCGCCCGAAGTCAATGCGGCCTGGTTCGGCACTGCGCTGCAGAGCCTGGTCGAACGCAAGGTGGCGGTGCAGCTTCTGTATTCGGGCTCGCTGCATGTATGCGACCGCGGCCGCGACCAGCTCGGCGCCTTCGCCCGCCTGCCCTACACGCAGGCAGTGCAGTACGAGTTCATGGGCGAGGTCGATCACACCGTCTGCACGGAGAAGGGGCAGCGGCTGTTCCTCCAGTGTGTTGGCGATTGGGTCACCGACCGCTGCTTCGGCGCCAGCACCGAACGACGCAGCCAGAGCCGCCCGCTCGCGGGCGCCGAACACGCCATGCCCACCACCTGGGCAGCGCCCTGAGGCGCGCCTTTTCACCCTTTCATTCACCCCGAGCACCCACCTTCAACCGGCCGTCAAGGAGATCACCATGCAACGCAAAGATCCAGCGACGCAGTCATGCGGAACGCGCCCTCTCGCAGTCCGTGCCCAGGCACAGGTGGAGTCTCGCTTGCGATGGCTTGGCCTGGCCATGCTGCTTTCGCTCGGGCTGGTCGTGCTTTCGGGCTGCGCGCCGGGCTTCGGCTCGGTGGGGCCACTGGGCCTCGACAGCTCCACCGGTGACAGCACGGCCTCCGCCGGCAGCGGCAAGGTCATTGCGATCACGCCCGACCTGATCCGCGCGCAGATCGCGCAGAAGCCCAAGAGCGTGCCCGACAGCATCAAGCGCCTGTTCGCCGCGCCGCCGACCTACACCATCGGGCCGGGAGACGTGGTCGGCATCATCGTGTACGACCACCCCGAGCTGCTGCCGAACGCCGGCGCGGTGATCGCGCAGCAGTCCGACCCGACCGGCGTGACCGTCGCGCCCGGCTTCATCGTCGATGCCAAGGGCGAGATCTTCTTCCCCTACATCGGGCGTGCCAAGCTGCAGGGCCTGACGGAGAGCGGCGCGTCGGAGCTGGTCGCGAAGCGCATCAAGGCCTTCGTGAAAGACCCGCAGGTTTCGGTGCGCATCCAGTCGTTCCGCAGCCAGCGCGCCTACGTGCAGGGCGAGGTGCGCACGCCCGGCCTGCAGATCTTCACCGACGTGCCGATGACGCTGTCGGAGGCCATCAGCCGCGCCGGCAGCTTCACACAGGCCGGTGATCGTTCGCGCATCACGCTGACGCGCGGCGGTGTCTCGACGGAGATCAACCTGCCGGCGCTCCAGGCCCTGGGCGCCGACGGCAACAACATCCCGCTACGCAACGGCGACGTGGTGAACGTCGGCACCCGCGAGGACAGCCGTGTCTACGTGATGGGCGAAGTCAAGGCCCCGTCGGCGCTGCAGATGCGCAACAACGGCCGGCTGAGCCTGAACGAGGCGCTGGGCGACGCGGGCGGACCTGACCTCGCGACTTCCGACCCCGGCCAGATCTACGTGGTGCGCAATTCGCCCGACAACCTCGACGTGCAGCAGGTCTACAACCTCAACGCGAAGAACCCGGTGGCGCTTGCGCTGGCCGACCGCTTCGAGCTGCAGCCGCGCGACGTGGTGTACGTCGACCGCGTGCCGCTGGTCAGCCTGAGCCGCGTGTTCGGCCTGATTCTGCCGGCCGCCCAGGTCATCAATCTTGCCCGCGACACCGCACGCCGGTAAGCGCCTAGCACCCCGCAACAGGAAAAGGTGAATCCCATGAACGCGCGTTGGCAACCTACGCTTCCCGCACCCGCGGCCGCACCCGTGACGGTGCTCGAGACCACCGCCTGGACCCGGGAATCCCGGTTCCATGAATACCTCGACATCCTGATCGACAGCCGCTGGCTGATTGCCATCATCGCGGCGCTGGCCCTGCTGGTGGGCGTGGGCTATGCGCTGTTCGGCCAGCGCATGTACGAGGCCAACATCCTCATCCAGGTCGAGGACCCCGACCGCTCGGGCGGCAACTTCCCTGGCGACGCCAACGGCGGCGGGGGCATCAGCGTGAAGACGTCGACCGCCGGCGAGACCGAGATCCTGCGCTCGCGCATGGTGCTCGGCCAGGCCATGGAGAACACCAAGCTCTTCATCAGCGCCAAGCCGCTCTACACGCCGCTGGTGGGCGAGTTCCTCGCGCGGCATTCGAGCCATCTCTCCACGCCCGGCATCTTCGGCATGGGCAACTACGTCTCGGGCACCGAGCAGATCGCCGTGGCGCAGATGGACGTGCCGAGCGCGTTCGAAGGCAAGAAGTTCACGCTGATCGCGGGCGAAGGCGGCAACTACACGCTGACCAACCCGGACCTGGAAACGCCGCTGACTGGCAAGGCCGGCGTGCCGCTCGACGCCACCGTGCCCGGCGGCGCACTGCATCTGCTGGTGGGCTCGTTCGAGGCCCAGCCCGGCGGCGCCTTCGAGCTGGTGCGCCATTCGAAGCAGCTCACCCTGCTTGGGCTGCAGAAAGATCTGCGCGTGGTCGAGAAAGGCAAGCAGTCCGGCGTGATGGACGTCAGCCTGCAGGCCGAGAACCGCGGCCAGCTGGCCAACGTGCTCAACGAGATCTCGCGGCTGTACGTGCGCCAGAACATCGACCAGAAGACGGTGCAGGCAGAGCGTGCGCTGTCCTTCCTGGGCACCGAGCTGCCCAAGTTCAAGCAGCAGCTGGAGCAGTCGGAAGACGCCTACAACCAGTACCGCAACCAGAACGGCACCATCAACCTGGACGACGAGGCCCGCAATGCCCTGGCGCAGAACGTGGACCTGCAGGCCAAGCTGCTCGATGCAAAGCAGAAGCGGCTGGACCTGGTGGGCCGCTTCACTTCCGCGCACCCGATGGTGCAGACGCTGGATTCGCAGATCGCCTCGCTGAAGAAGGAGCTCGGCGCGGTCGACGGCCGCATCCGCCGCATGCCAATGCTGCAGCAGAACTCGCTGCGCATGCAGCGCGACATCAAGGTCAACACAGACCTCTACGCGACGCTTCTGAACAGCTCGCTGCAGATGCGGCTGGCCAAGGAAGGCAAGGTTGCCAACGTGCGCGTGCTCGACCAGGCCCTGCTGGCCGAGAAGCCCGTGCGGCCGAAGCCGCTGATCGTCATCGCACTGGCGCTGGCGGGCGGCCTGTTCCTCGGCGGCGCGGCGGCGCTGGCGCGCAAGAACCTGAAGCGCTCCATCGGCAGCCCCGAGGACATCGAGGCCGTCACAGGCCTGAGCGTGTACAGCACGATTCCGCTGAGCACCCAGCAGCGCGTGCTCGACCGCGCCATCCGCACCGGCAAGCCCGGCGTCAAGGTGCTGGCGGCGCTGCACGTGGAAGACCCGGCGCTGGAAGGCCTGCGCCGCCTGCGCACCACGCTGCAGTACGCGATGCTGGGCGCGCCCAACAACCGGGTGCTCATCTCCAGCGCCACGGCCGGCGCGGGCAAGACATTCGTGTCGTCGAACTTCGCCACGCTGCTCGCATCCTCGGGCAAGCGCGTGCTGCTGATCGACGGCGACCTGCGCCGCGGCAGCCTGAGCGAGGAGTTCGGCCTGCAGCGCAAGAACGGCCTGTCCGACGTGCTCGCCGGCGGCGTGCCGCTCGAGCAGGGCATCCACCACCGCGTGCTGCTGAACCTGGACGTGATGAGCGCGGGCACGCTGCATCCCGACCCCGCCGGGCTGATGGCCAGCGACGCCTTCGAGCACACGCTGGCAACGCTGTCCGCACGCTACGACGTGGTGATCGTCGATGCGCCCCCCACCCTGCTGGCATCGGAGACCGCAGCGATGGCACCGAACATGGGCACGCTGCTGCTGGTGGCCCGGGCCGACAGCAGCGAGATGGGCGAGCTGGTGGAAAGCGCCAAGCGCCTGGCCCACGTGGGCGCGGCCTTCCACGGCGTGGTGTTCAACGCGGTGGACACCTCGCGGCGCCAACACCGCAGCTATGGCTACGGCTACTACGGCTATGCCCCGGCCACGACAACACGCAGCGAACCCCACTACGCGCTGGACACGGCCGACACCGTCATGCCCAAACGCATCGAACCGGAGCACGCAACATCATGAGCACGCTTCGATCGACCACCCCCGCAGGGCGAGGAACAGGCAGCGCGGCGGCCAACACTGCCGCGTACGGGCCGCTCGGCGGCTCGCCCTGGCTGCGCCATGCCAAGCGCGCGGCCGACATCCTGATGGCCGGCTCGTTCTTCGTTTTCTTCGGCTGGGCCTACGCGCTCATCTGGCTCGGCGTGCTCTACACCTCGGGCGGCCCGGCCATCTACATGCAGCCGCGCTACGGCAAGGACGGCCGCGTCTTCAAGTTCTACAAGTTCCGCTCGATGGTGGCCGACGCCGACGCAGTGCTGGCGCGCCACCTGCGCGAGAACGAGGCCGCGCGGCGGGAATGGGCCATTTACCAGAAGCTGGTGCACGACCCGCGCATCACCCGCTTCGGCGCCTTCCTGCGCAAGTACAGCATCGACGAGTTCCCGCAGTTCTGGAACGTGCTCAAGGGCGACATGAGCATGGTCGGCCCGCGCCCCTGCATGTTCACGCAGAAGGACCTGTACGGCGACTACTGGGACCACTACTGCGCCGTGCGCCCGGGCATCACGGGCCTGTGGCAGATCAGCGGGCGCAACGAGATCAGCTACCGCCGCCGCGCCGCGATGGACGCGGAGTACGTGGCCCACCTGTCGCTGTGGCGCGACCTCGCGATCCTGCTGAAGACCTTCGGCGTGGTGACCGGTGCGCGCGGGTCGCGCTAGCCGCGGCCATCACCGCTTCTCCCGATTTCTCTCGATTTCGTCTCCCTCGAACTTCATCAACCTCTTCACGAAAGCTCATATGCGTATCTTTGTTGCAGGTCATCGCGGCATGGTGGGTCAGGCGACGACAAGGCGCCTGCGCGAACTGGGCCACGACGTGGTGACGCGAACCCACAGCGAACTCGACCTCCTCGACCAGGCGGCCGTGGCCCGTTTCTTCGCGACAGAGCAGATCGACCAGGTCTACCTGGCGGCGGCGAAGGTCGGCGGCATTCACGCCAACATGACCTACCCCGCGCAGTTCATCTACGAGAACCTGGCGATCGCCACCAACGTGACGCACCAGGCATTCGTTTCGGGCGTCAAGCGGCTGCTGTTCCTCGGCTCCAGCTGCATCTACCCGCGCATGGCAGAGCAGCCGATCCGCGAGGAGTACCTGCTGGGCGGCAAGCTCGAACCCACCAACGAGCCCTATGCGATCGCCAAGATCGCAGGCCTCAAGCTGTGCGAGAGCTACAACCGCCAGTACGGCGCCACGCACGGCATCGACTACCGCAGCGTGATGCCGACCAACCTGTACGGTCCCGGCGACAACTACCACCTTGAAAACAGCCATGTGGTGCCGGCGCTGATCCAGCGCTTTCACCTGGCAAAGATCAGCAATGCGCCCAGCGTGCTGATCTGGGGCAGCGGCCGCGCGCGGCGCGAGTTCCTGTACGTCGACGACATGGTCGAGGGCTGCATCGAGGTGATGAACCTGTCGCGCGCCGAATACGACCGGCAGACCGACGCGATGCGCGGGCACATCAACCTCGGCACCGGCGAAGACGTGTCGATCGCCGAGCTCACCGAGCTGATCCGCGACGTGGTGGGCTACACAGGCGCCATCCGCTACGACCTCGCGCAGCCCGACGGCGCACCGAGAAAGCTGCTCGACGTGTCGCGCGCCAGCAGCCTCGGCTGGCACGCGACGGTGTCGCTGGCCGAAGGCCTTCGCCGCACCTACGCCGACTACCAGACGGCGATCCGCCCGGTCGAGGAAATCGACCCGATCCAGACGGCGCAGGTCGCCGCCTGAGCCACCCCGGCAGCCACACCACAGCAGGCCCACCATGCGCATCCTCTCCTTCTGGTCCGGCATCGTCTGCGCCATGCTGTGCGGCCTGGTCGACCCCGTGTGGGGCTATGCGGCGGTGTGCGCGCTGTCGCTGATCCAGCTCTCGCTGCTGGGGTCCTCGGGCTCCAGCGTGTTCCTGCTGATCCACTACGCGACGATCCTCACGTACTTCTCGATCGCGCCGGCGATGCAGATCTCGCACGACGTGGAGTTCTGGGAGGCAGGCGTGATGAGCACGGCGGCGCACACGCAGGCACTGATGCTCCTGCTGCTGTACATGGCCGGCGTGGAAGCCGCGCGGCTGGGCGTGCCCGACGTACCCGCGCACCTGCCCGGGGGGCACGACCGGCGGCTGGTCGGCGTGGCCCACCCTCTTCTTCTGCTGCTGAGCTGCTCGCTCGCGGCCTTCGCCACGCTGTTCATCAAGCCCGAGCTCAACTTCGTGGCGCGCGGCCTCACTGGCACCAGCGGCGGCGAAGAGAACGTGCCGATCGACTTCATCTTCTATTCCACGCTGCCCAAGCTGGTGGTGCTGATGTGCTTCGTGGCCCTGGCCATCCACGCTGTGCGCCGTCGCACGCTGTGGTCCTGGTGCGCGGCGGGCCTGGCGTTCGGCCTGGCGCTGGCTGCGGCCAACCCGGTGAACACGGCGCGGCAGGTCTTGCTGATCGGGCTGCTGCCTCTGCTCATCCACGCCCTGGGGCGCAGCCGGCGCTGGCTGCTCGGCAGCGTGATCTTCGGCTCCATCGCGGGCCTGGGCCCGGTGCTGAACCTGATCTCGCGCGGCAGCTTCTGGGGCGAAGAGCTCACGACCTTTCCGTTCAGCCAGGACTTCGACGCCATGTTCGTGGTCGCGGGCATCCTGGAGCGCGCACCCATTCCCGATCTCGGCTGGGGTCGCTACCTGCTCTCGGCGTTCTCGTTCTTCCTGCCGCGCGACCTGAAGATGTTCCCGGACTTCGACCCGCTCGGCTGGTCGGCCATCCTCGGCAACTTCTCGCAGAGCAACCTGTCGCTGCCGCCCTTCACCACGGCGTATTTCGACTTCGGACTGGCAGGGCCGGCACTGTTCGGCTATGCGATCTCGGCGGGCTTTCGCGTTGTCGACCGCGCCATCGATCCGAACCGGCCGCTGTCGGGCTCCTACCTGTCGGCGCTGGTGCTGCTCGCCGCCTACGTGCCGTTCATGCGCGGCCCGATCCTGGGCTGGGGACCGTTCGCGGTCTCGGGCCTGATCGCCGCCGTCATTGCCGGCGCCCTGAGTTCCCGTGCCCGCCGGCCGCTGCCGCGCGCGGTGCGTCACGGCCTTCCGAGTGCGTGAGGACGTCGCACATGGCCACCTACCTCTACTACGACACCGTGCGCCTGAACAAGGCGGCCGGCGGCGTGCTCAACGTGTCCGAGGTGCTGCTGCGCCACATGCGGATGTCGCGGGACGACCGGGTCGAGCCGGTCAGCGAGCGGCATCCGCGCATCTACGCGCTGGCGCAGCGCCTGAAGATCAGCCGCTTCGTGCTCGACACGCTGCTCTACAACTTCCACTACCTGCGCGCGCTGCTCATGGGCGAGCAGCTGTTCTCGGTGTTTCCCAACTACTTCCTGCCGCTGACGTTGTTCGGGCGGCATCGCGATTCGATCGTCATCGTCCACGACCTGCAGTACAAGGCCTACCCGCAGTACTTCAGGCGCAGCAAGCGGCTCTTCCTCGATTGGAGCCTCTGGCGCGCGGCGCACAGCGCGGCGGATGTGGTCTTCATCAGCCGCAGCAGCCAGCTGGACTTCGAGCGCCATTTCGGCCACTGCGAGCATTCGGCCGTGATCTTCAACCCGGTGGACGCGCCCCGGGTCGGGGCGGCCCCCACTACACCGGGTGCAGCAACGAATGCGGCGCCGGGCGAGCGCTACCTCATCGCGGCCTACCACTACTACCCGCACAAGAACTTCGGCGGCATCCTCGCCCTCTTCGAGCGCATGAAGCGCGCGGGCCTGGTCGACTACCTCGACATCACCGGCAACGGCGCCGCCGATGTCGAGCGCATGGTGGCCGCGCTGGCGCCCGAGGTGCGTGGCTCGGTGCGGCACCGGGGGCTGGTGTCGCGCGACGAGCTGCTGCGGCTGTACCAGGGCGCCACCGCGTTCATCTCGCTGTCTACCTTCGAGGGCTTCAACCTCTCGGCGGCCGAAGCGGCAACGCTGGGCGTGCCGCTGCTGCTGTCGGACATTCCGGTGCACCGCGAGCTGTTCACGGACTACGCCTTCTTCGTGGGCAGCGCTGCCAGCGACCCGTACCGGCTGGCCAAGCACCTCGCGCGCCACGAGCGCACGCATCCGGTGTGGGCCCATGCCACCGCCTGCGCGCCCGCGGCGGTCGCGGGACGCTATCTCATGCTCAAGCGCGGCGCGCTGTCGCTCGCCCGGGCCATGCCATGACGAAATGGCCGTTCCCCGCGATGCGTTTTCTTGCAGCGCTGCTGTTGCTGGCAGTGATGCCGCTGGCCGGCCGCGCACAACCCGCGGTCACATCGGCGGGCGCCCCGATGCCGGGCTTCGGCGTGATGGTGCATTACCTGCCCGACAAGCAATCGATCAACGAGATCAAGCGCTTCGACGTCGAGGCCTTCGCCTCGACGCTGGCGGACATGCGCGCCTCGCACTTGATCCTGACGCTGGGCCAGAACAACGGCCAGTACATCGCGCCCAATGCCGCGCTCGAAGTGCTCTGCCCGGGCAGCGCCGCGAACCGCTCGCCGCGCGACCTGCCGATGGAGATCGGCCAGGCGCTGCGCAAGCGCGGCATCTCGCTGATCCTCTACCTGCCGTTTCGTGCGCCGCAGGCAGACCCCGCGCTGATGGATTGCCTGGGCGACGTATCCGAGCAGGAGCCGCCGCCCGCGCGCTTCATCGCCGCATGGTCGAGCGTGATCCGTGACTGGTCGGAACGCTACGGCTCGCTCGTGAGCGGCTGGTGGTTCGACGGTACCTACAACACGAAGGGCATCACGCCGGCCGGCTGGGAAATGCTGTGCAGCGCGGCCCGCACGGGCGCCGCCAACCGCTGGCTGGCCTTCAACGCGGGCGAAGGAGCTGAGCGCTTCAGCGCCAAGTCGGCGCCCTGCCAGAACCTGATGGCCGGCGAATACATGCAGCCGCCAGCGCATCTCACCGCCCCGCCATCGGAGCTGGCGCTGCACGTGCTGACACCGCTGAGCGCCTCGTGGGGCCGCGAGGCGCCGGCGCGCTTCACGGCTGCGCAGCTGCGCAGCTGGATTTCGGAAGCGGCCGCCGTGCGCGGCCTCTTCACGCTGGACATGCCCATCGACGCCGCCGGCCGCTTTCTTCCCGCGCACGTCGCGCTGATGAAGAGCGTCACCGCGCGCAAGCCCTGAGCACACCGAACGCTGTCACATCCCGTCAACCCTCAACCAAGCGCCATGAACCCAACCCTGCCCTTCATCGTCGTGGAAGACCGCCAGAACAAGACCCTCGCGCTGTGCCGCGAATCGGCGGCACTGGCCGGCGAGCCGCTTTTCGTGCTGTCGGACACCGACGCGGGCCCGGCCTACGAACGCTTCTGCCGGTCCTACGTGCATCTGTCGAGCAACCCGCCGGAGTTCGAGAAGATCTGCTTCCGGCGCTACTTTCTCCTAGCGCAGTTTCTGGAATCCCACCCCGAAGTGCGCGAATTCGTGCTGATCGACAGCGATGTGCTGCTTTTTCAGGGTGCGGCGCCGCATATCGCGCGGCTTGCGGGCAAGTCCGACTTCTCGGGCTCCTGCATGCAGTCCGCGGACGGCTGGAACCCCTGCCAGATCTCGCCCCATGTCAGCTACTGGACCGCGAACGGCCTGCGCCGCTTCGTGGCCTACGTGCTCGACAGCTACGCCACCCCCTCGGGCCGCAGGAAGCTGCGTGACATCGCGGGACGTTTTGCCGCGCGAGGCGTGCGCGGCGGCGTGTCCGACATGACCCTGCTCTATCTCTGGGCCCACGCCACGGGCAACGACGCCCCCATCAACCGGGTGCTCGACGGCACGGTCATCGACCACAACATCAACGGCATGCACAACCTCGTGCGGCGGGAGTTCAAGGTGCTCGGCGGCGCCAAGCGCATTGCATACCGCGATGGCAAGGCCTGGCTGACGAGCACCGCCGGCGAACTGACGCGCGTGGTGGCACTGCACTTCCAGGGCAGCGCCAAGATGGCCATGCCCTTCGCGCTGCGCGGCCACATGCACACCGTGGCGGCCGTGACCTACGCGCTGCAGATGGCCCGCCGCGCGAAGAACAACGCGTTCCGGGCCGGTGCATTCGTGCGCCGGCTGTTCGACACCGGCCGCGTATCCCGCGCCCCGGTCGGCAAGTAAGCGTGAAGCCAGCCGACGCCATGAAGCACTTCAGCCTGTCACTTGCTCCGCCCGGCGCGCGCATGGCCTGGCTGTCGGGCCTGGGCGCGCTTGCTTCGCGGCTGTATGTGTACCTGTCGGGCTTCCTGGCGATCTTCCTGATGGCGGCGAGCATTTCGCCGGCGCGCTTCGGCGAGTACTCCATCTACCAGTCGGTCATGGAAGTGGCGCTGGTGATGGGCACGCTGGGCAGCTCGCTGCTGTTCTCGCGCAATGCGGCGAGCGTGCCGCCGGGCGTGACGCGCGGCGACGTGGTGCGCACGCTGGCCATCGGCCTGCCGCTGGCCACGGTGCTGGTGACGGTGATCCTCACGGTACAGCACATGCCCGTGGGCGACGCGCCCTTCCTGCTGCTGGTGGCCACGCTGGCGGTCTTCTCGTTCAACAGCCTGCGTCTCTCGTTCAGTCGCGGCCTCGGCCACGCGGGGCTGCTCAACCTGGAGGCCGGCATCCGCGCGACCATCCTGGTCGTGGGCATAGGCCTGTGCGTGGCGGTGCGCTTCGACCTGGGCGTGGCGCACCTGCTGCTCATCAACCTGTTCGCCGTCGTGGTGGTGTGCGTGGCCGTCGGCCTGCCGGGCAATGGCGCAGCGCCACCGGTCGGGCGGGCCGCGCTCGGGCTGGCATCGCAGGCCGGAGCGACGGTGTATTCGCTGCTCATGTTCCTGCTGCGCAAGTCGGACCTGCTCATCGTGGCGTACTTCATGCCGCTGAGCTACGTGGGGGCCTTCAAGCTCGCGTTCCTGCTGGCCGAGGCGCCGTCGCAGTTCGTGCAGGCCTTCCTGGTCACGAAGACGCCCGCGATGCTGGAAACGGACGCAGGCAATTTCACTGCGGCCAAGCTGCGCCTGGCGAAGCATTCCTTCCTGCTGGGCTGCGGGCTCTTCGTCGGGCTGGCTGCCCTCATCTCGGTGGCCGCGCCGCTGCTCAAGCTGGGCAACGAGGCGCGCACCATCTTCATGTGCATTGCGCCGTACTTCCTGCTGCGCACCTACACGATCCACCACGAGATGGTGTTGTCGCTGAAGACCTCGATGGGCTCGCTCGGTGCCTGGGCGCTGGTGGAGGTTGCGCTGCGGCTGGCGTCATACGGCGCGGTGGTGATGGTCTTTCCGGACAGGCCGCACTACGTGTTCTTCATTGCCTGCGTGACCGACTTCGTGCTGTACGAGACACGCATGCGCCTGCAATTCGGCTTCTTCCCGATCGTGCGCCTGCTGACGCGGAGGCAGGCATCGTGAAGATCCTCGTCTACTCGATGAACTTCGCTCCCGAGCTGGCCGGCATCGGCAAGTACTCGGGCGAGATGGCCGAGTGGCTGCACGCCCGCGGGCATGAGGTGCGGGTGATTGCGTCGCCGCCCTTCTTTCCGCAGTGGTCGGTGCTCGAGGGCTACTCGGCATGGGCCTACCGCAAGACCGACTGGAACGGCGTGACGGTCTGCCGCGCGCCCACCTGGGTGCCTTCGAAGCCTCGTGCGCTGGGGCGCATCGGGCACCTGCTGTCTTTCACGCTGTCGAGCATTCCGCTGCTGCTGGCGCAATTGCGCTGGAAGCCTGACGTGGTGTTCGTGGTGGAGCCGCCCATCTCCTGCGCGCCGGCTGCGCTGTGCTTCGCGAAGCTGCTCGGCATCCGCTCCTGGCTGCACGTGCAGGACTACGAAGTGGACGCTGCATTCGGCCTCGGCTGGTTGCGTGGCGAACGCGTGCGGCGCTTCGCCCTGGCCGCCGAGCGCTGGCTGATGCGCAAGTTCGACCGGGTGTCGTCCATCTCTTCCACGATGTGCACCAAGGCGCTGGAGAAAGGCGTGGACGAATCGCGGCTGGTGCTGTTTCCGAACTGGGTCGACGTGGAAGCCATCCAGCCCGTTGCGCGACCGCCGGTGGCCGAAGGCGTGCCGGCGCAGGGCTTCCGGGCCGAGCTGAACATTCCCGCCGGCGCGGTGGTCGTGCTCTACGCGGGCAGCCTCGGCAGCAAGCAGGGCATCGAGCTGCTGGCCGAAGCGGCGCGACTGCTGGTGTGCTCCCACAACATCCACTTCGTGTTCTGCGGCAACGGCCCGAGCCGGGCCTCGCTGATGGACGCCTGCATCCGGCTGGGCAACACGCATTTTCTTGATCTGCAGCCTGCCGAAAGGCTCAACGAGCTGCTGGGCATGGCCGACATCCACGTACTGCCACAGCGCGCCGATGCCGCCGACCTCGTCATGCCGTCGAAGCTGGGCGGCATGCTCGCAAGCGGCCGTGCCGTGATCGTGACCGCGCATGCCGGCACCGCGCTCAGCGAGGCCGTGTGGGGCCGCGGCGTGGTGGTCGAGCCGGGCGATGCGGCCGCGCTGGCCGATGCCATCGAACAGCTCTCGATGTCGCCCGAAACGCGCGAGCTGCTGGGCTCGGCCGGCCGCCGCTTCGCCGAGGCCGAACTTGACCGCAACGCAATCCTGCAGCGCCTCGAAGAGGAACTGCAGCGCTGCATCGCCGGCTGACGCGGCACCCCACACGAGGACCACGACCATGCCCAAGTCCACATCCGCACCCAGGGTCCTCGTGACCGGCGGCGCCGGCTTCATCGGCAGCCACACCTGCGTGGCGCTGATCGCGGCGGGCTACCTGCCGGTGGTGCTCGACTCGCTCGTCAACAGCGACGCGCGTTCGCTGCAGCGGGTGGCGTGCATCACGGGCGTCGAACCCGTTCTCGTGCGCGGCGACGTGCGCGACGCGGCGGCGCTCGACCGCGTGTTCGCGGCACACGGGATCGAGGCGGTCGTGCATCTCGCGGGACTGAAGGCGGTCGGCGAATCGGTGGCCGACCCGGTGAGCTACTACGACGTCAACCTGGCTGGAACCCTGGCGCTGGTGCAGGCCATGGGCCGAGCCGATGTGCGCACTCTGGTGTTCTCCTCATCGGCCACTGTGTACGGCGACTCGCGGCCCTCGCCCATTGCGGAGAGCGCACCTTACGGCGCGGTCAACCCCTACGGCCGCACCAAGGCCATGGTCGAGACCGTGCTGGCCGACCTGGCGCAGGCCGACGCACGCTGGGGCATTGCCTGCCTGCGCTACTTCAACCCCGTCGGTGCGCACGAAAGCGGCCTGCTCGGCGAGCGCCCGCACGGCCCACCCAACAACCTGATGCCCTACATCTCGCAAGTCGCGGCCGGCGAGCGTGAATGCCTGGTGGTGCACGGCGACGACTACGAAACGATCGACGGCACCGGCGTGCGCGACTACGTGCACGTGATGGACGTGGCCGAAGGCCATGTGGCGGCGCTGCGCCACGCAGTACGCCACAGCGGCATTCTCATGACCAACCTCGGTACCGGCCGCGGCGCCTCGGTGCTGGAGGTTGTGTCGGCCTTCGAGCGCGCAAGCGGCCGTCGCATCGCCCTGCGCATCGGGCCGCGCCGCCCCGGGGACGCACCTGCCTACTGGGCCGACGCGCGCAGCGCCTTCCTCGCCTTCGGCTGGCGCGCGCGCCGCGACCTCGACCAGATGTGCGCGGACAGCTGGCGCTGGCAGGCCACGAACCCGCACGGCTTCGACGATCCGGCGCCGGCCTTTACCGCGGACCTCCCGCGCTTTCAGAGCAACGGCACCAGCACCCACATCAACTCCAACCTGGGACACACCCATGTCTGACAACCCATCCCCCTTTCTTGGCGAGCAGGCCGATGGCCGCTCGGGGTTTCCACCGGGCATCGTTCCGCCTGTTGCGCCGCTGTGGCCCGGCTTCCTGACGGGGCAGGAAGATGCGCCGGTGCGCGTACTGCTCGTGGATGACGACGAATTCATGCGCCGGGTGATAGCGCAGGAGCTGCTGTCGGACCTGCGCATCCAGCTCGAAGGCCAGGCAGGCAGCCTGCGCGACGGCCGCCGTCTGCTGGCCACGCACGAGTTCGACGTGCTGATGGTCGATCTGCGGCTTGGCGACGGCACCGGCTTCGACCTGATCCAGGAAGCCCGCGAGCAACATCGCACGGGAGAAATCATCGTGATCTCCGCGCTCGAGGACGAGTCGCACGTGCTGCATGCCTTCGAGCTGGGCGCCACCGGTTACCTGCTGAAGGACGCGTGGCTCCAGAGCTTCGCGCAGGCCGTGCTGCAGGTGGTCAACGGCGGCGCGGCCATCACGCCGCGGCTGGCGCGCCGGCTGCTCTCGCGGCTGAGCCACCGGCCCGACAGCCGCACGCCGCCGTCGGTGGAGCCGCCCCCGCGCGAAGCGACGCTGACGGCGCGCGAGTGCGAAATCCTGCGCTTCGTGGCGCGCGGCCATGTCACCGAGGAGATCGGCGTCAAGCTGGGCATCTCGGGGCAGACCGTCAACGCCCACATCAAGAACATCTACAAGAAATTGCACGTGCATTCGCGTGCCCAGGCCGTGAGCTATGCGGCGTACTCCGGCCTGATCTGAACCCCCGCCCCACCACAACGCAAACGATCATGAACACCCCCCTCATCCATCCCGTGGTCCTGTGCGGCGGCAGCGGCACGCGGCTGTGGCCTTTGTCGCGCAAGGCGCTGCCCAAGCAGTTCGCGCCGCTGGTCGGCGGCAAGAGCCTGCTGCACCTCACGCTCGAACGGCTGGCGGTGCTGAATGCCGACATCACCTGCGTCACGTCGGAAGACCATCGCTTCCTGGTGAAGGAAGCGGTGGAAAACGCGCACGCCACGGGCCTGCAGATCCTCGAGCCGGTGGCGCGCAACACCGCTGCCGCCATGGCCTCGGCCGCGCTGCTGGCCGAGCCCGACGACCTGCTGCTGTTCGCGCCCTCCGACCACCACATTCCCGACGCCGCGCTGTTCGCCCGCACCGTGCGCACCGGCGTCCAGGCCGCATTGGCCGGCAAGATCGTCACCTTCGGCGTGGTGCCGAGTTTTCCGAGCACCGCCTACGGCTACATCGAAGCCGGCGAACCCTCGGCCGATGGGCGCAGCCAGGCCGTGGTGCGCTTTGTCGAAAAGCCTACGGCAACGGTGGCTGAACAGCTGATCCTGCATGGCGGCTACAGCTGGAACGCGGGCATCTTCCTCGTGCAGGCGCGCACGCTGATCGCAGCGCTGCGCGGGCATGCACCCGACATCCTGCTGGCCTGCGAGCGCGCCACTGCCGCCGTTGCAACCGACGGCAGCTTCCTGCGGCTGGACCGCGCAGCCTTCGAGGATTGCCGGGCCGACAGCATCGACTACGCCGTGCTCGAAAAGCACAAGGACATCGCTGTCGTGAAGTTCGAAGGCTTGTGGAGCGACGTCGGCAGCTGGAACGCGGTTGCCAGCCTGCACCCGGCGGACGACGCGGGCAACCGGCTGAGCGGCAAGGCCAGCGCGCTGAACTCGCGCAACACCTTCATCCACGCGCCGCACCGGCCGGTGGTGGCGCTGGGCACCGAAAACCTGATCATCGTGGACACCCCCGACGCCGTGCTGGTGGCCGGCGCTGGCTGCGCCGAGCAGGTGGCCGACGTGGTGCGCAAGCTCTCGCTGGAAGGCTGCGCCGAGGCCACCGAGCACCGCCGCGTGGTGCGGCCCTGGGGCGCGTACGACAGCATCGACCTGGGCGAGCGCTTCCAGGTCAAGCGCCTGACCGTGAAGCCCGGCGGCAAACTGTCGCTGCAGATGCACCACCACCGCGCCGAGCACTGGATCGTGGTGAAGGGCACGGCGCGCGCCACCTGCAACGGCGAAGTCACGCTGGTGCGCGAGAACGAATCGATCTACCTGCCCTCGGGCGCCATCCACCGGCTGGAGAACCCGGGCAAGACCGTGCTCGAAGTGATCGAGGTGCAGACCGGCGGATACCTGGGCGAAGACGACATCGTGCGCTTCGACGACACCTACGGGCGCTGCGGCCCGGTCAGGACACTGGCCGACGCATCGCCGACGCAGGCTTCGGCCGGGTCGGGGGCGAATGCGGTGCTGCATGCGCCCATAAGGCGCTGAGCTGTCGATTCAGCCCGCACAAGAGGTCATTGCGGCAGGTACGGCGTGATGTTTCCGAGTGCGTTGGCCACGTAGGCTTCCTTTTCGCCCACCGGGGCGACGTAGTGAAGCGCTGCGGCGGCAGCCTCCAGCCCTTCGGTGCGGGCAATGATCCAGCCGGCCAAATAAGGCGCGGCAAAGCAACCACCCGCAGTTGCGACATTGCCACGCGCATAAAAGGGCTGGTTCAAGACCTCCACGCCGGCCTCCTGCACCCAGGGCTTGGTGGTCAGGTCAGTGCAGGCCGGTATGCCGCCCACAAGGCCGAGCTTGGCCAGGATCAAAGTGCCCGAGCACTGCGCTGCGATCAACTGGCGGGCCGGATCGAGCGCCAGGCGCCCCATCAGCTCGGGGCTGGCGACGACCTCCCGCGTCTTCACCCCGCTGCCGACGACGACGGCATCCGCGAGGCGCGCATCCTCCAGCAACGACTGGGCACGTACGGTCACGCCGTTCATTGACGTGACTTCAGGGGTCGGACAACACAGGCTCACGCGCCAATCCGGCTTCTTGATACGGTTGAGCACGCCCAGCGCGATGAGCGAGTCCAGTTCGTTGAAGCCGTCGAAGGTGAGGATCGCGATGTGCATAGGATTCGTGCGTGAGGGCTGAGATGCGCTCATCGTAGGCCGGGCGATCAATACAATCAAAAAATTGTCATGCATACATCGCACGATGGCCGAAGCCCGCTACAAGCAACTGGTCGATGAACTCGCCGCCGAGATCCGCGCGGGACGCCTGCAGCCGGGCACCCGCCTGCCTACGCACCGGCGGCTGGCCGAGCGCCACGGCCTGGCGCTGGTTACTGCTTCGCGCGTCTATGCGGAGCTGGAGGCGATGGGGCTGGTCAGCGGCGAGGTCGGCCGCGGCACCTTCGTGCGCGAAGCGGCGATGCACGGCGGTGTTGGCGTCGATCAGCGGACCATGGCACCGGACCTGGTGGACCTGAACTTCAACTACCCATCGCTGCCCGGACAGGCCGAGCTGCTGCGCGCCGCACTACGGCAGCTCGCCGCCGGTGGTGAACTGGACGCCATGCTGCGCTATGCACCCCATGGCGGCCGAATGCATGAACGCGCCTGCGTCGCCCGGCATCTCGCGTCGCGAGGACTGGCGGCCGAGCCGTCGAGCGTGCTGCTCGTCGACGGCGCACAGCACGGGCTGGCAGTAACGGTGATGGCGCTGCTGCAACCGGGCGACGTGGTCGCCGTCGACGCCCTCACCTACCCCGGCTTCAAGGTGCTCGCCGAGGCACACCGGCTGGAACTGGCGCCCATACCGGCATCCGGACAGGGGCCGGACCTGGACGCGCTGGAACGCCTGTGCGCGCGCCGCCGCGTGAAGGCCATCTACGCGATGCCGACCCTGCACAACCCGCTGGGCTGGGTGATGAGCGCAAGCCGGCGCCGCCGGCTGGCCGCCATCGCAAGACGGCATGGCCTGCTCATCATCGAAGACGCGGCCTACGCCTTTCTGGCCGATGACCCGCCGCCGCCGCTGGCAACGCTGGCACCGGAGACGACGGTGTATGTCTCGGGTCTTTCCAAGAGCGTGGCGACCGGGCTGCGCGTGGGCTTCGTCGCCGCGCCCGATGTGTTGGTGCCCAAGCTCGAACGCGCAATCCGGGCCACGACCTGGTGCACGCCGGGCGTGACCACGGCCATCGCCTGCGCGTGGCTGGAAGACGGCACGGTCAATCGCCTCGAGGCGGAGAAACGGCGGGACGCCGCGGCGCGGCAAGCCATCGCCAGCGAGGAGCTTGCCGGACTGCGGTGCGTGCGGCACCCTTCGTCGTACTTCGTCTGGCTGTGCCTACCGGACGAAACCCGCGCCGACTTGGTTGCGGCGGCGCTGATGCGCGATAGCGTCTCGGTGTCCACTGCCGAGCCCTTCGCGACGTCACAGCACGTGCCGCATGCGCTGCGCCTCGCACTGGGGTCGGTCGGGCTGGACGATCTGCGCAGTGCGCTACGGACGGTGCGACGAGTGATCGGGGAGCGGTCGTTCTGAGATGACGTGGCGGGACCCCGTCGACATTTGAGCCACTCTTCCCATGTCAAGGCGCGCTGCGGCGCAGGAACATATGCGTGGCGCGCTCGCCTGCCACCTGTCGTTCGCAGCTGTAGCCCATCGCCGGCAGGTCCAGGCCTGCGAACAGCGCCTCGCCTTTGCCCAACAGCACCGGACGCACGGCCAGGTGCAGTTCGTCGATCAGCCTGGCCTTCAAGTATTCGCGTACGGTGGCCACGCCGCCGCCCACGCGCACGTTGCGCGCACCCGCGGCGACCTGTGCCTGTGCCAGCGCTTCGCGGATGCCGCCGGTGACGAAGTAGAAAGTAGTGCCACCCTGCATCGTCAGCGGCGCGCGGGCATGGTGGGTCAGCACGAAGACCGGCACGTGGTACGGGGGCTCATCGCCCCACCAGCCTTTCCAGCTCTCGTCCGGCCAGGGACCGCGCACCGGCCCGAACATGTTGCGTCCGAGGATCCAGGCACCTATTTCGGCGAAGCCTTGTTCGGCGATCTCGTTGTCGATGCCGGTCTCGCCGTTGGCCTCGCCCGTCTTGTGCATCTGCTGCCAGACGCGCGTGGGAAAGAACCAGTCCATGAGTTCAGGACCACGAACGCCCAGCGGGTGCTCCAGGCTCTGGTCTGGGCCAGCGGCGAAGCCGTCGAGCGAAACGCTGAAGCTGCGCACCAGTACTCGGGTCATGGGGCTGTCTCCTGAAAAAAGAGAGGCCACATCCTAGCGCGGTCGGCTTCCTCTGGGGCGACAAGGCTGGTGGCAAGATTCAGGAACCCTCCACGCGCACCCTGCTGCGGCGGCTCGACTTGGCTGACCGACACGAGGCCGCTCTCGCTCAAGCGCCGACGCTGTGCACTCACCAGCCGTGGAACCGCCCCCAGGTTTCCAGCGAGCCGTCTTCAGACAGCGCTTGATATTCCGGAAACTGCGCGCCAGTCGCACAAGCGTGGTTCGGCAATATGCGCAGCCGCGTCCCGATGGGAAAACGCGCCGCAATGCCCGTGTCCGGCGCGCCTTCGCGCGAGAGGATGCCGTGCTCCTGATTGGCACCGCTGAGCACATAGCCGTCGAGTACGGTCCCATCCACGGAGCAGACCTGCCCATAGCCGAAGTCACGCTTCTGCTTCTGCGTGCCACGGTCGCGGCTCATCGCCATCCAGCCTGAGTCGACGATGGCCCAGCCCTTGTCGGCCTGGTGGCCGATCACCGTGGTGAGCACGCTCAGGGCGATGTCGTCCTCGGTGCATACGCCGATGTTGCGCATCACGAGGTCGAAGAACACGTAGACGCCGGCCCGCACCTCGGTAACGCCCTCGAGCGCCTCGGCCATCAGCGCCGTAGGCGTCGAGCCCACGCTGACCACCGGGCACGGCAGGCCCGCGTCGCGCAGCCGCTGGGCAGCGCGCACGCAGCCCGAGCGCTCCTGTTCGGCCATGGCTCGCAGGGCTTCGGGCGTATCGAGCTCGTAGCTGGAGCCGGCATGCGTCATCACGCCGCCGAGGCGCATGCCGCCGTCGTGCAGCACGTGCGCCACTTCGAGCAGCGCGTCTTCTTCGGGCCGGATGCCGGAGCGATGGCCGTCGGTGTCGACCTCGATCAGCACGTCGAACACCTCGCCGTTCGCGCGGCCGAACTCCACGATCGCGCGCGCCGACTCGACACCATCCGTGAGGATGCCCAGCGCGCAGCCTCTACGGCGCAGATCCATCGCATGCTGCAGCCGGTGCGGCGCCATGCCGACGGCATAGAGGATGTCGGTGAAGCCCTCGGCAAAGAACTGCTCGGCCTCCTTCAGCGTGGAGACGGTGATGCCCTGCGCGCCCCCATCACGCTGTGCCTTGGCAACGGCGATGCACTTGCTGGTCTTCACGTGCGGGCGAAAGCGCACGCCGAGTTCGTTCATGCGCTGCTGCATGCGCGCGATGTTGCGCTGCATGCGCGAGCGCTCGATGAGGGCGGCGGGCGTGTCGATGGTGGCGAGGGTGTTGTTCATGAGCGGGCTCGTCATTTGCTGAAGGATTGCAGCCAGGGCAGCGCGGGTGCCAGTGTTGCTGCTTGCAGTTCGGGCGTCGGGGCACCCTGCGGCAGCGCCAGCCCGACGCGGTTATGCCAGTAAGTGCGCAGCCCGACCGCCGATGTGCCGAACATGTCGTAGCCCGAACCGGCAACGAAAGCCACTTCTTCAGCCTTCACACCCAGCCGGTCGAGCGCCAAGCGATACGGACGTGGATCGGGCTTGTAGAAGCCGGCCTCCTCCGAAGTGACGACCACGTCCCAGTCGATGCCCAGCCGCGCCGCCGCGCGATGACCGAGCCGCTTCGAGCAGTTGGTGACCACCGCAAGCTTGCAGTGCGGCTTCAGCGCCAGCAACAGCTCGCGTGCGCCGTCCCACACGGGCAGGGTGTCCCATTGGGCTTCCAGTGCGTCGGGCACGGAGTCGGCCATGCCTGTGTGGCGCGCAGCGTCTTTCACCAGCTGCTCGTAGGGCACGTAGGCACCGCAGCCGTAAGTGAGCCGCAGGTACTCGGCGCGCCAGGCGCGGCCTTTCTCTTCGGAACCTGCGGCGGTGTTCCAGACGGTCCAGGAATCGAGCAGTGCCGTGAGCAGGTCGAAAAGTACGGCGCGCGGATAGGCGTTTTGAGCTTGCATGAGCACCGACTGTACGTTTCAAGGCCATGCTTGTGCTTCAATGCACGGTCATCAATCGTTAAGCACAAGTTAATGATCCAGATCGAAGACATGCAGCTTGCGGCCGCCCTGCTGCGCGAACCTTCGCTGAGCGCCGCGGCGCGCGCGCTCGACGTCACACCGCCCGCGCTGTCGATGCGGCTGCGCAAGCTCGAAGCCACGCTGGGCCTGTCGCTCGCCACCCGCACCGCGCGGCGGCTGAGCCTCACGCCCGAGGGCGAACGCTTTGCGCGCGAGGCGGCTACGCTGCTCGGCCAGATCGAGGGGCTGCGCGAATCGATGCAGCGCGACGACCAGCGGCTCACCGGCACGCTGCGAATCGCCGCGCCCTTCGGCTACGGCCGGCAGTACATAGCGCCCATGCTCGCGCGCTTCGCCCGGCTGCACCCGGGCCTGAGCGTGCAGCTCGACCTGCGCGAAACCCCATGGCCCGACCGGCACGACGCCGACGCAGTGATCCATATCGGCACGGTGCGCGACTCGTCGTGGGTGGCGCGCACGCTGAGCGCCAACGAGCGCTGGCTGTGCGCGAGCCCGGAATACCTGCGCCTGCACGGCGTGCCCCGCGTGCCACGCGACGTGATGGCGCACGGCTGCATCAGCATCCGCGAGAACGATGAGGACGTAACACTATGGCACGTGCGCCCGGCCAGCCGCGCAGCCGCCAGGGCCAAACCCCAGACCCTGCGCATCTCGCCCGCCTACGTTACCAACGACGGCGGCGTGGCCCGCCAGTGGGCCGAACAGGGCATGGGCTTGGTGCTGCGCTCCGAATGGGACGCGGCCGACGCCGTGGCACGCGGCACGCTGGTGCGCGTGCTGGCCGACTGGCAGTTCGACAGCGCGCCGGTCACGCTGCTGGTGCCTAGCCGCAAGGGGCGCACGGCGCGGGTGCAGGCCATCGTCGAATTCCTGGCGGAGAGCTTCGGCGCCAGGGAAAAGTAGTTGCGCGCATATCCATAGCCGCATTCATTCGTTGGCCGCGCGGGCCTCGCGCGCCAACACTCGCTGCTTCCAATTTTTCGGTGGAGAAGCTTGCGATGACCGTTCCTCTCGATCACTTACCGCCTTCGCGCCGCAGCGTGCTGCAGGCCGGGGCGGCGGCAGCCATCGTGGGCTCCGGTGCCCTGCTCGCCACCGTGGCACGCTCGCAGCCACGCAAACTCACCTTCGCCTGGAGCCAGGCCGGCTTCTGCCTGGCCCCAGTGCCGGTGGCACTGGAGCGGGGTTTCTTCGAGAAGAACGGGCTCGACGTCGAGCTGCTCAACTGGGCGGGCTCGTCCGACCAGATGCTGGAGGCACTGGCGACCGCCAAGGCCGACGTGGGCGTGGGCCTGATCCATCGCTGGGTGAAGCCGCTGGAGGCGGGCTTCGACGTCAAGGTGGTGGGCAGCGTGCACGGCGGCTGCCTGCGGCTGGTGGGGGCCAAGGCCTCGGGGGTGACGACCGACCTTGCCAGCCTCAAGGGCAAGACCATCGGCGTGTCGGACCAGAACAGCCCGGCCAGGCAGTTCTATGCCATTCATCTCGCGAAGAAAGGCATCGACATCGAGAAGGACGTCGACTGGCGCGTCTACCCCGCGGACCTGCTCGACGTGGCCGTGAAGAAGGGCGAGATCCACGCGATTGCCGACGGCGACCCGAACGTGTTTCTCATCGAGAAGCGCAACCCCGGCGTCTTCACCGAGATCGCCAACAGCGCCAAGGGCGAATACGCCGAGCGTCTGTGCTGCATCGTCGGTGCTCGCGGCGAACTGGCGCGTAACGACAAGCCACGCGCGGCCGCCGTGGTGCGCGCGCTCGCGCAGGCCTCCGACTACGTGTCGGAGAACCCGAACGAAGCCGCCAGGATCTATTCGAAATACGCGCCCAAGGTGCCGCTCGAAGACCTGCAGAAGCTGCTGGCCGAGCTTACCTACAAGCACCATCCGGCCGGCAAGGCGCTGCGCAACGAGGTGGAAGCTTTCGCCGCCGACTTCCGCAACGCCGGCATCCTGAAGAAAAGCACTGACGTAGCGCGCTTCGCCAATCACGTGTCGCTGGACGTTCTCGCATGACCACCGCTGAACAGGTTCTGGACTCGCCGCTCGGGTTGCAGGGCAATGCGCCCGCTCATCACGCACCGCGGCAGAAAACCCCGCAGACGGTTGCGCTGCGCCCTCCCGCCCCCACCGGCATCTGGCCCACCGGCCTGCTCGCTGCAGCCGCCTGGGTCGCGCTGGGCCTTCTCACGCTGCTGTGGCCGAACAAGGAAGTCGGCTTCAACGACTGGGCCTTCACGCGCGAGTTCGGCATTGCCACGCTGGTGGTCGCCGCCCTGCTCTTCGCAATTTCGCTGCTGGGCCACCGCGCGGGCAAGCTGGCGCGAACGCTGCGGCCGGCCGGGCAATGGCTGGTCGCGCTGGCCGTGGTGCTTGCGCTGTGGGAGATCGGCACCGCCAAGCTCGGCGTGCTGCCTTCGCCTTTCTTCGCTCCGCCGCAGAGCCTGATCGACGTGGTTCATGAGGACTGGCAACGCCTGGGCCTGTCGACCGCGTATTCGCTGCGCCTGCTGGCCAATGGTTTCGTGCTGGGCGCGCTGATCGGCTTTGTCACGGGCGTGTCGATCGGCTGGTCGCGCATCGCGGGGTATTGGGTGCATCCGCTGCTGCGCTTCCTGGGGCCGGTGCCGGCGTCGGCACTGCTGCCGCTGGCCTTCTTCTTTGCGCCGTCGAGCTATTCGGCCGCCGTGTTCCTCGTGGGGCTGGCCACCTTCTTCCCGGTGGCGGTGCTCACCTGGTCGGGCGTGGCCTCGGTGCACAAGAGCTACTACGACGTGGCGCGCACGCTGGGTGCTTCGGAGCGCTTCCTGGTGTTGCGGGTGGCGATTCCAGCCGCCCTGCCGCAGGTGTTCGTCGGCCTGTTCATGGGCCTTGGCGCCTCGTTCTCGGTGCTGATCACGGCCGAGATGATGGGCGTGAAGGCCGGGCTCGGCTGGTATCTGCAGTGGGCCCAGGGCTGGGCCGCATACGCCAACATGTACGCGGCGCTGTTCGTCATGGCCGCGCTGTGCTCGGGCCTCATCACGCTGCTCTTCAAGGTGCGCGACCGCGTGCTGTCCTGGCAGAAAGGAACCGTCAAGTGGTGAATGCAGTGCTTCCTCGCGCGCCCGCGCCGACCCAGACCACCGGCGGCGCGCACATCGACATCCGCGGCGTCAGCCACTGGTTCGAGGTGTCCGGCGGCGTGCTGCAGGTGCTCGACGGCGTCGACCTGCAGGTGCGCCCCGGCGAGTTCGTCGCGCTGCTGGGGCCCAGCGGTTGCGGCAAGTCGACCCTGCTGCGGCTGGTGGCCGGCCTTGAGCCTGCAACCGCCGGCACCATCACGCAGAACGGTGAAGCCATCACGCGGCCCGACCCGTCGCGCATCGTCGTGTTCCAGGACCCGACGCTCTACCCATGGCGCAGCGTGTGGGACAACGTGGCGCTGGGCCTGCAGGCACGCGGCGTGCTGAAGGAACAGCGCGCCCGCGTCGACGAAGCGCTCAAGCTCGTGGGCCTCACCGAATTCGCGAAGGCCTTTCCTCATCACCTCTCCGGCGGCATGGCGCAGCGCGTGGCGCTGGCGCGCGCGCTGGTCAACGACCCGCAGCTGCTGGTGCTCGACGAGCCGCTGGGCAAGCTCGATTCGCTCACGCGCATCGCGATGCAGAGCGAGCTGGTCAACCTGTGGCAACGCGCCGGCTTCTCTGCGCTGCTGGTCACGCACGACGTGGAAGAGGCGCTGTTCCTGGCCAACCGCGTGATCGTGCTGAGCGACCGGCCGGCGCGCATTGCGGCGGAACTGGTGGTCGATCTGCCTTACCCGCGCCATCGCGGCGACCCGCGGCTGGCCGAACTGCGGCACGAGGCGCTCAAGCACCTGGGACTCGACGCCACGTGGTGACATGAGCGTTTTGCCCGAGGCCGGTTGGCTCAACCTGCTGATCGGCCTGCTGCAGGGCGCGCAACTGCAGCTGTTGCGCCTGCTCGATGCGCTGGGGCTGGTCTCGCACGCGCACGGCCAGCCGGCATGGCCGTGGGCGCTGCGGTTGTCGGGCGAGAACCTGCTGATCGATCCTGGCCAGGCGCGACGGCTCGGGCTCACAGTGGTCGTGCTTGCGGTGGCGGTGCTGACGCTGCTGCTCGCCGCGCTCTGGCGTCGCCGCCGCGTGTGGCTCGTTGCAGCGGCCGCGTTGCTGGTCGCGCTGGCGCCCTGGCCCGAAGCCAACGTGGTGCTGGTACCCGCGTACCCGACCAGCTTCCAGACATCGCCCACGGGTTTCACCGCAGACAGCATCGAGCGCGGGCGCGTGCTGTATGCGGCGCAGTGCGTGGCCTGCCATGGCACCGATGGGCGTGGACAAGGACCGCTGGCAGCTTCACAACCCGTGTGGCCGCCCAATCTTGGCGGGCCGCTGCTGTGGCGACGCGCCGACGGCGATGTGCTCTGGCATGTGATGAATGGCATGCGCGACCGGCGCGGCGCCCCGACGATGCCCGGCTTCGGCGGTGTACTGCGTGACGCGGACGCCTGGGCACTGATCGACTTCATGAAAGCGCAGGGCGCGGGTGAAAGCCTGCGTGCGGCCGGGCTGTGGACGCAGCCGGTCGCTCCGCCCGATGTGGCTGTGCAATGCAAGGGCAAGCCGCCACGCAGTCTGAGCAGTTGGCGCGGGCAGCGCTTGCGGATCGTGGCTGCGGGTGCGAGCGTGCCGCCGCTGCTCGACGACCCGCGCCTCGTCACCGTGTTCCTTGCGCCAGATGCCACCACAGCCGTATCGCAGGCCGGTGACTGCATCGCCGCTTCATCCGCCGCATGGGCCGCCTTCTCGCTGGTCGCCGCGACCTCGCAGCTCGCGGGCACGCAGCTGATCGTGGACCGCGACGGCTGGCTTCGCGCGCGCGGCGAACCCGGCAAAGGCGCGTGGAGTGACGACGACCTGCTGTGCCGCACCGAGCAGCCTGCATCGGCTGGCACGCGGCCGTTGGCGCCGGACGGTCTGGGCGCACTCATCGCGCGCATGGACGCCGAACCCGTGCGCTTCGTCAAGGGCGGATTCGTTCACTGACGCCCGCAACAGGACTACGATGTTTTCCGGGCCCATCGCCCATCAACCCAGAAGGAGACAGACCCCATGTCCAACCACGTCTACAAATCGCTGGAGCTGACGGGCTCCTCCTCGACCGGCATCGAAGACGCCGTGCAAACCGCCATCGCCAAGGCGCACGAGACGCTGCGCAACATCCAGTGGTTCACCGTCACCGAGACGCGCGGGCACGTGGTGGACGGCAAGGTCGCGCACTGGCAGGTGACGCTGAAGATCGGCTTCACGCTGGAGTGAGCCGAACGCGGGGGCGTTCGAGCCAGGGCCTCTGCTAACGCATGTATCCCAGGTCCCGCACATCGGAGCGAACGGCCGAGCGGTCCGCCCCCTGCATCGGCAGGCTCACCAGCAGTTCGAGCCGGCGGCGCAGCGAGAACAGCATCTGGACGGCGTCGTGCGCGGTCTTCTCCAGGTCGTTGCCGCCGGCGATGTCGGGGTAGGCCCACAGCGCCGCGTCGGGCTGGCCGGGCCATGACGGCTGGCGGGATGCGCTGGCCGCGTCCAGCGTGATGACGAAGTCCGCCGGGGAGGCATTCGCGCGCACCAGCTCGTCCCAGCTGCGCGGCGGCCGCTCGGGAGGGGGAATGCTGGCGCTCGTCAATGCGGCAACGGCCGCGGGATGGAACTCACGGGCAATGTGCCCGGGTTGACCGCAGGAAGATACCGAGAACCGCTTCGGGTCCAGGTGCGCGAGGCACGCTTCGGCCAGGATGCTACGCAATGAATTTCGTCGCGAGACGAAGATCACGCCAATACGTTTTTGCATGGAGCCTTGAATATAGCCAAGCGCGCTGACCACGTCATGACTTAGGTCAAGACCCTGCGCAACTGCCCCCGAACGGTGCGGAACGGTGCAGACTTGGGGGCATGGACAAGCATTTCCTGACCCCGCTTTTCGCACCCGCCTCCATCGTGGCCTTCGTCGGCCACGCCGACGACCCGGGCGGCCAGACCCCTGCGGGCCGCACGCTGCGCGAGGCCTTCCGTGCCGACCGTTTCGACGGCACCCTGCGCTTTCTGGACGTGCGCACCAAGGGCACGCTCGAAGAACTGGCCCAGACCCATGCCGACCTCGCGCTGATCGCGCTGGCGCCGCGCGACGTGGCGGCCGCGCTTGAAATCGCGGGGCGCATCGGCTGCAAGGCGGCGGTGGTTCTTTCGAGTGGCATCGGCGCCGACGAGGCGGCGCAGTGGCGCAAGATCGCGCGCCGCGAAGGCGTGCACCTGCTGGGGCCGAATTCGCTGGGCTTCCAGCGCCCACTGCTGCACCTTAATGCCGGCGTGGCCGGGCCGCTGGCCAAGCCGGGGCCGCTCGCGCTGGTGGCGCAATCTGGCGCGCTCACGGCCTCGATGCTCGACTGGGCGCGCCAGAACGGCGTCGGCTTTTCGAGCGTGGTGTCGCTGGGCCCGCACACCTCGGTCGACATTCCGCAGGTGCTTGACTTCCTGGCCAACGACCAGGCCACGCACAGCATCATCGTGTACCTCGAAGGCATTGCCGATGCGCGGCGCTTCATGAGCGCGCTGCGCTCGGCCTCGCATGCCAAGCCGGTGGTGGTGCTCAAGGCCGGGCGCAAGCCGGCGGGCAACGAGGCCGCGCAGACGCACAGCGCCGCCATCGTGGGCAGCGACGACGTGTTCGATGCCGCGCTGCGCCGCGCGGGCGCGGTGCGGGTCCGCTCCTTCGTCGAGCTGTTCTCTGCCGCCAAGTGCCTGGCCTCGCGCTACCGGCCGGTGGGCAAGCGCCTGGCCGTGGTCACCAACGGCGGCGGGCCCGGCGTGCTGGCGGCCGACTGGATCAACGAGATCGGCCTCCACCTGGGCAAGCTTTCCGCGCCCGCGCAGAAGCTGCTGCAGCCCACCCTGCCCCCGCTCGCATCGTTGAACGACCTGATCGATCTTTCCGAAGAGGCCCTGCCCGCGCACTACCGCGCCGCCATCGATGCCGCCTCGGCCGACAGCCAGGTCGACGGCGTGCTCGCCATCTTCTCTCCCAAGGCCGGCGCCGACGCAGCTGCCACCGCGAAAGCGCTTGCCGACATCCCCCGGCCGATGAACAAGCCGCTGCTGGCCTGCTGGATGGGCGACTCGTCCGTGGGCAAGGCGCGCTCGGTACTGGCCGACGCGACCATTCCGAGCTTTCGCACGCCTGAAGCCGCGGTGGGCGCCTTCGGCAACATCGCGGCCTTCTATCAGAACCAGCAGTTGCTGCAGCAGACGCCGCCGCCGCTGTCGGCACTGGCCAAGCCCGACATCGAGGGCGCGCGCCTGATCATCGAAAGCGTGCTGGCCGAACGGCGCCATGTGCTGACCGAGATGGAATCGAAGTCGCTGCTGTCGTCCTTCCACATTCCGATCACGCGCACGCTGCTCGCACGCAGCGCCAGCGAGGCCATGATGATCGCGACGCAGCTGGGCTTTCCGGTGGCGCTGAAGATCGACTCGCCCGACATCGCGCACAAGTCCGACGTGGAAGGCGTGGCGCTCAACGTGCTGAACGGCACCAGCGCGCGCGACACCTACGTCGAGATGATGGAGCGCGTTGCCCGCCTCGCGCCCGAGGCCCGCATCAACGGCGTGACCGTGCAGAAGATGGTGCGCGCGCGGCGCGGGCGCGAGATCTACGTGGGCATGGTCACCGACCAGCCTTTCGGCCCCGTCATCGTTTTCGGCGCGGGGGGCACCATGATCGAGCTGCTGAACGACCGCGCCATGGAACTGCCGCCGCTCAACCAGTTTCTTGCGCACCGGCTCATCGAGCGCTCACGCGTGGCCGAGACGCTGGGCGAATGGCGCGGCGCTCATGCAGTGAACATGGAAGCACTCGAAGACGTGCTGCTGCGCGTGTCCGAAATGGTGTGCGAGCTGCCCGAGCTGCGCGAGATGGACATCAACCCCATCATCGTGGACGAGTCGGGCGCCATTTCGGTCGACGCGCGCATCGTGGTCGGCAGCACCACGCAGGCGGTGGCGGCCCACGTCAGCAATGCGGTCAACGGCTACCAGCACCTGGCCATCATGCCGTACCCCGCGCGCTACCGGCGTGAATGGCCGCTGCCCGGTGGCGGCACGTACATCGTGCGGCCGGTTCATCCCAACGACGCGCAGATGCTGCAGGCGCTGGTGCAGGGCCTGTCGCCCGAGAGCCGCTGGTTCCGCTTTGTCTCGCGCTTCCACGAGCTGCCGCCCTCGATGCTGTCGCGCTTCACGCTGATCGACTACGACCGCGAGATGGCGCTGGTGGCGGTGGTGATGGAGCGCAGCGTGTCGCCCGAGGGCACCGTGCTCGAAAGCGAGCACATCGTGGGCGTGTCGCGCTACATCACCAACCCCGACCAGACCAGCTGCGAGTTCTCGCTGGTGGTGGCCGACGAGTTCAGCGGCAAGGGCATCGGCTCGCGGCTGATGGAAAGCATCATCGACGTGGCGCGCGACAAGGGCCTGGCCGAGATCGACGGGCTGGTGCTGGCCAACAACCCCGACATGCTGAAGCTGGTGCGCAGGCTTGGCTTCACCGTGAAGCCCTTCCCCGAAGACCCGGACTTCAAGCTCGTGACGTACATGCTGTAGAGGCCCCGGGGCGCCCGGGTCGGGCGGAGATAATCGCGCCTCACTCTCCGATGACCTGAATGTTCCTGCGCTTCCTCGGCCGCTTCGCGGCATCGCTAGTCGTATTGCTGTCGGCGATGTGGGCCTGCATGGCACTTTGGTATCAGTTACCTGGGCCTTCCTTCGTGAAGATCGGCGCAGGCGTGCTGTGGGCCGGCTTCGGCCTTGCCGCCATCGCGCTGCTGTGGCGCGGCAAGGCAGCGCGCGCCCTGCTCTCCTACGTGGTTGGCTTCGCATTGCTGATGGGCTGGTGGGGCACTATCCTGCCCTCGCAGAACCGCCTGTGGGCCGATGACGTGTCCCGCCAGTTGCACGCCCATGTCGACGGCAACATCGTGACGATGGACAACGTGCGCAACTTCGAATGGCGCAGCGACACCGACTACACCCAGCGCTGGGAAACGCGCAGCTACGACCTCGACCGCCTGCGCTCGGTCGACGTGGCGCTCTCGTACTGGAGCGGCCCGGCCATCGCGCACACGCTGGTGTCCTTCGGTTTCGATGACGGGCAGTTCGTTACCTTCTCCATCGAGATCCGCAAGGAGCGCGGTGAAAGCTTCTCGTCGGTCGGCGGCTTCTTCAAGCAGTTCGAGACCAGCCTCGTTGCGGCCGACGAGCACGACATCATGCGCGTGCGTACCAACGTGCGTGGCGAAGACGTCTACATGTACCGCGTGCGCCTGCCGCAGCAGGAAATGCGCTCGCTGTTCGTGGCCTACCTCGGCGAAAGCGCGGCGCTGGTGCGCGAGGCCAGCTTCTACAACACGCTCACCGCCAACTGCACCACCATCGTGTATGCATTGGCCAAGCGCATCGTGCCCGGCCTGCCGATGGACTGGCGGTTGCTGGCCTCGGGCTACCTGCCCGACTACCTCTACGACGTGGGCGGCCTTACGCCCGGCTACAGCATGGAAGCGCTGCGCGCGGCGGGCCGCATCACCGACCGTGCCATCGCCACCGACAAGGCGGCGCCGGGCGTGAACTTCTCGCAGGCGATCCGGCAAGGCCTGCCGGGCCTCGAGGACTCCAAGGCACCCAAGGCGAAGCCGTGATGCGCATGCGCTTTCTTTGCCTTCTGTGCTCTGCCGTGCTGCTGGCCGGTTGCGCGGGCGTGAAGGTCGGCTCGATCTCGCCGGCCGAATACCTCGCGCAGCGCCGCGGCGACGTGCTCACCACCGGCGAGCTCAGCACCTCCGCACAGGAAGTGCTGCGCGTGATCGGCTCCGACGCCGATCTGTGTCGCAAGGACGGCCAGGCCTGCCGCAATGCGCTGGCCGACTCATCGGGCCTGAGCGACGAACAGCGCCTGTCCGCGCTGTCGGAAGTGTGGCTGCAGGTGGCGCTGGCGGCAGACAAAGGCGGCACCGCAGCGCAGTCAGATTCATCGGCCACCACGGCCATCGAGGCCTGGCTCGAAACCGCGCGCCATGCCTACGCCTACCTGTTCTACACCGCCCGCAAGCCGCGCGACCGCGCCTTCGAAGACCGGCAGACGCAGGTTCGCGACTACTACAACTACGCAGTGCAGCAGGCCATCACCGGCCTCTTCAAGACCTACCGGCGCACCGGGTCGCCATCGGACCCGACCCCGGAAGTGCCGCAGGTAGGCGACTGGCGCATCGAAACAGATGTGTCGGGACTGCGCCTGCCCACCAGCGCGCCGCTGCCGGACGAACTGATTCCCGCCGCCTCGCTGACCTTCTCTGGCCTGCGCAACACCTACCGGCGCGACGGCTTCGGCGCGGAGCTGGTGGCGGCAAACGCCAAGCGCACGGACGACGAGGCAACGCCCGGCCCGGCCGACGACAAGCGCCCGCCCCGGCCGCCCTACCGCGAGATGCCCTTCCCCGCCGTCACAGCGCTGCTGCTGTTCGACGGCGCCAATCTCGACGAGATCCTGCGCACCCACACGCTGCGCATTGCGGCCTACGACCCGTACCGCACCGCCAACGTGCAGCTGGCCGGGCAGGAGGTGCCACTGGCCGCCAACTTCACCTCGGGCTATGGCCTGTGGCTCGCGCGCTCCGACTTCGCGCTGCAGGCCCTGCGCAGCCTGTTCGGCGGCCGCGACGGGCTCACGCAGCCGCGCATCTACCTGATGCAGCCCTACGACCCGAACCGCCGCACAGTCATCATGCTGCACGGCCTCGCGAGCAGCCCCGAGGCGTGGATCAACGTGGCCAACGAAGTGCTCGGCGACGAAACGCTGCGCCGCCGCTACCAGATCTGGCAGGTGTATTACCCCACCAACGCACCGCTGCCGATCAACAACTTCGCGATCCGCGAAGCCGTCACGCAGACGCTTGCGCACTTCGACCCCACGGGCAAGGCCGAGGCCTCGAACAACATCACGCTGATCGGCCACAGCATGGGCGGCGTGCTGTCGCGGCTGATGGTGTCGTCGTCGGAAGACAAGCTCTGGGAGGCGCTGCTGGCCAGCTACCCGATGCAGGGCGCGCAGCAGCAGCGCATGGAAGAAAAGCTCGCGCCCTACCTGCGCTTCGAGCCGCTGCCGCAGGTGAGCGACGCGATCTTCATCGCCTCGCCGCATCGCGGCACCGACTTTGCCAACAACCGCGTCTCGCGCTGGGTGGCCAACCTCATCACGCTGCCGGTGGCGATGCTGGGGCAGCTGAGCGACATTTCGCGCGAACTGATCCGCATCGCGCCCAGCACGCAGGGCCAGGAGCCGCTGCGCATTCCCAACAGCATCGACAACCTGAGCGACCGCGATCCGTTCGTGCGGCTGTCATCGGGGCTGCCGATGAATCCGCGCGTGCGTTTTCATTCGATCATCGGCAACGACACGCCGGGCGTGGCGCAGGCGCTGTCGAGCGACGGCATCGTGCCGTACGCAAGCTCGCACCTGGACGGCGCGGCATCGGAGCTGGTGATTCCGTCAGCGCACAGCGTGCAGGAGAACCCGCTGGCGATCCTGGAGATACGGCGGATCCTCAGGGAGCAGCTGCGTTCGCAGCCGCCGCGCTGACCGCGCGGCTACCTCTTCGCGGAGCGCTGCGCCCGCACGCGCTTCAGGAAGTCCTGGAAGAGCGCCTTCTTCTCGGGAAACCGCCCCACTCCCTCCGCGAAGATTGCCTCTGCGGCAGCCAGCTCGCCCAGCCGCATCAGGCACTCGCCCTTTGAGAAGAAGGCAGCCGGCCCGTCGGGGTTCACCCGCAGCGACTGCTCGAAGTCGTTCAGCGCTTCACGGAAATTCCCGAGTTCCATGTGGGTGAACGCCCGGTTGTCGATGGCTTCGAAGAACAGCGGAAACAGCTCCACCGCCGCGTCGTACTCGGCAATGCCCTCCTGTTTCTTGCCCTGCTCGCAGAGTTCGTTCCCGCGCAGGTAATGCGCGTTGGCCTCGCGGACGATCTCCTTGCTGTCCTTTCCGGTCACCTCGAGGTAGCGCGGAAAGTCCGTGAGCCTCAGGTACTCGACAAAGCCGATCAGGTCTTCTTCGGTGGGCTGCCGGTTGCCGATCAGCTCCCAGCCCTCCTCACCGAAGCTGCCTGCGTCGATGGGGGCATGCCATATCGACACCTCCGCCCGTTTCAGGGAATCGGCCGTGGGCTTGGCATCCATCGGCTTGTAGCTCAGGCAATGGGCGGCCGCCGTTCCATCGGGCCATGGGTCGACCTCGAGGATCCAGACGGCCCGCCAGACCTGTCCGTCGCGTTGGGTCAGCAAATCGCCCGGCTTCACCGCGAGCTGGTTTTCCGCCGGAGAGTCGGGCGTCGAGGTCGAACCACCAAGGCGTGCGGCGAGCCGCTGAATGAATCGGGGCAGCATGGTTTGCGTCGGATATCGGAAGGATGGATGTGCGCGCCACTGTAGCCGCTCGCAGTCTGTCCGTTGACCGGCGCGCGCATCGTGCCCTAACATCCCGCCCGCGGTGCAAGCCGCGCCCGGGCCCGCGGGAAGGGTTGAACCCACTTGCCTTCATTTGCCGATCCACAACACCTTTTGTGCAGCCGGATTTGCGGGTCATCGGCGTCTGATGCACGGAGGTTCAAATGAAGCGCATGCCCGCCCGGCCCGACCTGGGCCACCTGAAGAAGCAAGCCAAGGAGCTGCTTGCTCTCTACCGAAGCAACGACCCCACCGCCACCACCCGTTTCCGCGAGGCCCTGCCGGCCGCCGCCGGCAAGAGCGACGCCGCCATCGCGGCCCTCGGCCTGCGCCTGCACGACGCACAATCGTGCATCGCGCGCGAGTACGGATTCGTTTCGTGGACCGACCTGCAGGGCTTCGTTCTTGCGCGCCGCTCGCAGGTGGAAGATCCGGCGAAGGCCGTGCTGCAATGGCTGCGCCTCGTCTATGCAGGCGACATCGCCGGAGGCGTGAATCGCGCACGGCCTGCCCTGGCCCTGCGCCTGCTCGATGAAAGCCCCGGCCTGTTGGGCGACGACCCCATCCTCGCCTGTGCCATCGGCAACGAGGCACCGATCCGCCAGGCCATCGAGCGCGATCCGGGCTGGGTGAACCGCGCCGGGGGCTCGCTCTCGCTCCCGCCCCTGGTCGCGGTCGCCCACTCCGGGCTGCTCCAGCTGCCGGACTACCAGGAACGCCTGCGCAACTGCGCGAAGCTGCTGCTCGACGCAGGCGCGGACCCGAATCAATCGGCAGGCAACCGCTGGCCGCCGGCATCGCTTGCCGCGCCCGACGAAACCGAGCGCCTGTCCGCGCTCTACGGCGCCGCCGGCCAGAACCGCGATGCTGTGCTCACCAGGCTGCTGCTGGACGCGGGCGCCGATCCCAACGACGGCGAATCTCTCTACCACTCGCTTGAAACCCCGGCCTGCACAAAGCTGCTGCTCGAAGCCGGAGCACGCGTCGCGGGCACGAACGCGCTCTACCGCGTACTCGACCTCGACGACGTGCAGACCCTGCGCCTGCTGCTCGCGCACGGCGGCAACGCGAACGAGCCGCCCATGGGCTCGCCCACCAGCGACTGGGGTTCGCTGCTGCTGTGGGCCATCCGCCGTCGTAGGTCGCCCGCGCACATCGAGGCGCTGCTGGCGGCAGGCGCCGATCCATTCGCCACCACATCAGACGGCACGAGCGCCTACACCGCCGCCCTGCGCTTCGGATTGCCCGAAGTCGCCAGCCTCCTGCAGAAGGCCGGCGGCGGCACCCCGATCCCGGTGGACGAAGCCTTCACCGCTGCCTGCGCGCGAGGCGACGAAGCCGCGGCCCGCGGCATCCAGTCGACGCACCCCGGCATCGTCGGTTCGCTCTCCGATGCACAACTGCGCCTGCTGCCCGAACTCGCCGCACAGGGCTGCGTCGACGCGGTGAAGCTGATGGTCAAGCTAGGCTGGCCCATCGCCACCCGCGGCGGCGACTGGGACGCCTCGGCGCTGAACAAGGCCGTGTTCCGAGGCGACGCGGGCCTCGTGCGCTTCCTGCTGGAGCACGGCGCCAGCTGGGAAGAGCGGCACGGCTTCGGCGACAACGCCTGCGGCGGCCTTTCCTGGGCCTCGTGCAACGAGCCAGAAGGCGAAAGCGACTGGCTCGGCTGCGCCGAAGCGCTGGTCGAGCACGGCATGCCGACCGCACAGCCCGACCCCGAGAGCCCTGACAGCGTGCTCATCGGCGGACGGCGCTATGTGTTCTCGGATGAGGTCACCGATTTCCTGCTCGGTGCATCCGCGACCAGAAACTGAAGAAAAAAAACGGGCCCAAGGGCCCGCCCAAAGCCGTCCGTCGAATCGCGCGGAACGCAACCCGACTCCGACTCACCTCGAACTCAACTCCTACCTACTCTTGCTTCCCCGTTTTCCTCCTCGAACTCAAAGCGCGCGCCAACCGAGTTCCGGCGCGATGCGGCGGGACAGGTCGGTCAATATCTGTTCGTAGTCCTCGCTGCTGAAGTTGTAGGGCAGCTCCACGCGCAATTCGCTCACATGCGGCAGCACCGGGTCGTGCCGCAGGCGCTCCAGGATTTCATCGGACGTGCCCACGAGATCGGTCGCGAACAGCGTGCGCCGCTCACCCTGCGGTGCCAGCGTGCGTTCGACGCGGCCGGCTGCGAACTCGCGGTAGCGCTTGCGCGTGGCGGCATCGGCGCCATCGAGCGGCACGATCACACGGCCCAGCGCCACCCTCCCCTTGCGCGCGTCCGCTTCGCTTGCGCGGTAACGCTCGATCAAGCCCAGCTGTGCCTGCAGAAAGTCGTCGGTGGTCTCGCCCGAGAGCACATTGCCCAGCAGCAGGTTGAACCCGTTGCGCCCCGCCCATTCGGCCGAGCGCAGCGAGCCGCCGCCATACCAGAGCCGGTCGATCAGGCCCGGCGCATGGGGCTGCACGCGCGGCCGCACACGTCCGCCGGCCGATTCGACAAAAGTCTGGTCGTCGCCGAGCAGCGTGTCTTCCAGATTGGCCTTGAGCCGCCCCACGCGCTTGTGCGTGAAGTCGATGGTGTTCGGCGCCGCGTCGTAGAAGCGGTTGCCGAGCAGTGCTCCATGCAGCGGCGCGCCAGCGCTCAGGCCCACCTGCAGCCTGCCGCGCGACAGCACATCGACCGTGGCCAGGTCTTCGGCGAGACGGAACGGGTTCTCGTACCCCATCTGGATCACCGCCGCGCCCAGTTCGATGCGGCGCGTGCGCTGTGTCGCGGCGGCCAGGAAGGTCGCGGCCGACGACACACCGCGCTCCAGATGGCGCTGCCGTACCCATGCGCCGTTGAAGCCCCGCTTCTCGCCGAACTCGAAGAGCTTCAGCGCGGCCTCGATGCCTGCGAAAGGGTCGGCCTCGGCGTAGTTGCCCGGTGTCAGGAATGCGAGATGGCGAATGTTCACGGCGCGAACTTCGGCAACCCGGGCGGGTTGGTCTCCGACTTTGGCAACGCCTCTTCGGCCAGGCTCCAGCGCGCGAGCGCCTTGGCATAGGTGCCGTTGCGGATCAGGTTGTTGGCCGCGGTGGTCAGCGCCGCTGCGAGGCCGCTGCCCTTACGCGTGGCAATGGCCACGTCCGACTTCAGCGGCCAGCCTGCATTGACAGTGCCGACCAGCCGGATCTGCCCGTTCTTCGCCGCCTCGTAGGCCTGCGGCGCATTCGGATTGAAATTGGCATCGACCCGCTTGGTGACCACCGCCAGCGTGCGGGTCACATCGTCGTCGTAGTACTGAATCTCGACGGGCTTCAGGCCCGCAGCAACGTTCTGCCGGTTCCACTCGAGCAGGATGCGCTCCTGGTTGGTGCCGGCGCCGGTCGTCAGCTTCAGGCCCGCAACGTCCTTCGGCTCGCGGATCGACTTGATGGCGCTGTCGGTGCGCACATAAAAGCCGTGCAGGCCGAGGCGATAGCTCGAGAAGTCGAACTTCTCCTTGCGCTGCTCGGTCACGCCCACGTTGGAGATCACGGCGTCGTACTTGCCCGAGCTCAGGCCCAGCGGCCAGTCGGCCCAGGCGATGGGCTGCAGGTCGAGCTTGAGGCCCAATGCGTCGGCGATGAGAAGCGCGAAGTCGGGGTCGAAGCCGACGACGGTCTTCGCATCGGTGGCGTAGGTCGATATGGGTGGCGCGAACGGTGCGATCGCGACCGTCAGCACGCCTTCCTTCACGAACTTGAAGCCCGGCGGAATCGCGTTGACGGCCTCGGCGTCCTTGCCGGTGCGCAGGCGGCCGCGTTGCTCGGGGCTGAAGTCGAACTTGTCGGCGGCATGGGCCGCGCCGGCCACGAGCGTGAGCGCGACAAGGCCACGGGCGATCCAGGCGTGCTTGAGAAAAGTCATGGCCATCATCAGTTCTTCGGCAGGCCCGGCGGGTTGGTGCGCGAGGCTGCGATGGCCTCCGACTCCAGGTTCCAGCGCGACAGCGCCTTGGCGTAGTTGCCGTTCTTGATTTGCGTGTTCAGCGCCAGCGTGACCGCATCGGCAAGGCCCGAGCCCTTGCGCGAGGTAACGGCAATCTCGGCCGTCTGCGGCCAGCCGCCCGAGAACACGCCCGCGAGCTTCGTCTTGCCGTCGCGCGCCTCGTAGGCAGCGATGGCGTTCGGGCCCACGTAGGCATCGGCGCGGCCCGACTGGATGGCCAGGCGCTGCACCACATCGTCGTCGTAGTACTGGATCTCCACCGGCTTCAGCCCGGCCGCCACGTTCTGCTTGTTCCAGCGCAAAAGAATCTGCTCCTGGTTGGTGCTGGCGGAAACGATCACCTTCAGGCCCGCGATGTCCTTCGGCTCCTTGATCGCGCCGAGCTTGCTGTCCGACTTCACGTAGATGCCGATCTGATCGTTGCGGTAGGTCGAGAAGTCGAACTTCTCCTTGCGCTCTTCCGTGACGGTCACGTTGGACACCACCACGTCGAACTTGCCCGACTGCAGGCCCAGCGGCCAGTCGGCCCAGGCGGTGGACACCAGCTCCAGCTTGCGGCCAAGGCTGTCGGCCACCAGCTGCGCGATGTCGGGGGCGTTGCCCACCGGCGTCTTCGTGTCTGTCGCATAGGCGGCGAACGGCAGGCGACCGGTGGTCGTGCCGACGACGAGCACGCCTTCCTTCTGGAACTTGAAATCCTTCGCGAGCTTGATGGCCTCGTCGATCTTCTGCGTGCGTGGGCGGCCGGCCTGCTCGGGGCTCAGGTCGGCAGCGGGCTGGGCCGAGGCGGCGAGCGGCACCAGCAGTGCGGCCAGAAGAACGGACAGGATGTTTCGTCGATGGGTCATGAAGGGCAATGCAGCAAGAAAGGGAAGAAAGGAAGAAGTCAGAGAACCTTGGCCAGGAACTCGGCCGTGCGCGGATGCTCCGGCGCGTTGAACACCTTGTCGGGCGAGCCGGTTTCGAGAATCCGCCCGCGCTCCATGAAGACGATGGTGTCGGCCACCTCGCGGGCAAAGCCGATCTCGTGGGTGACGATGACCAGCGTGGTGCCCGAGCGCGCCAGCTCCTTGATGACGGCCAGCACCTCGCCGACCAGTTCGGGGTCAAGCGCCGAGGTGGGCTCGTCGAACAGCAGCACCTTTGGCCTGAGCGCCAGCGCACGGGCAATCGCCACGCGCTGCTGCTGGCCGCCGGAGAGCTGCCTCGGATAGGCATGCGTCTTGTCGCTCAGGCCCACGCGCACCAGCAGCTCCGAAGCCAGCGCCTCGGCTTCCGCGCGCGGCAGGCCGCGCACCGACACCGGCGCCTCCACGATGTTCTCCAGCACCGTGAGGTGCGGGAACAGGTTGAAGTTCTGGAACACCATGCCCACGTCGACGCGGCGCTTGAGAATTTCCTTCTCGTGCAGCTCGTAGAGCGTGTCTTCGTCGCGGCGGTAGCCGATGAGCTCGCCGTCGATGGCAATGAAGCCGTCGTCCACGCGCTCCAGGTGGTTGATGGCGCGCAGCAGCGTCGACTTGCCCGAACCCGACTGGCCGAGGATGACCGTCACGCTGCCCTGCCCCACGGTCAGCGTCACGTCGTCGAGCACCTTGAGCGCGCCGAAGCTCTTCGAAACGCCGTGGATAGTGACCTCGCCACCCTGCGTGAGCGGATCGGTCCAGCACGGCACCTGTGCAGGGGCATCGGCAACAGATGCGTCATCAGCCACAGGCCGCGCTGCCGGCACCTTCGCGCGCCACAGCCCGCGCACCACGCCGCCAAGCCACGAGCTCGGCGGATTGCGCAGCGCACCGCGCGAGAAATGCCGCTCGACGTAATGCTGCACCACCGACAGCACCGTGAGGATGATGAGGTACCACACCGTCGCCACCATCAGCAGCGGAATCACTTCCAGGTTGCGCCGGTAGATGATCTGGATCGTGTAGAACAGCTCGGGCAGCGCCAGGATGTAGAGGTTCGACGTGCCCTTGGCCAGCCCGATGATGTCGTTGAACGCCGTGGGCAGAATGGTTCGCATGGCCTGCGGCAGCACGATGCGAAAGGACTGCCGCGTGCGCGACAGCCCCAGCGCCGCCGCGGCTTCGAGCTGCCCCTGCTCCACCGACAGGATGCCGCCGCGCACGATCTCCGAGGCAAAGGCCGCCTGGTTCAGCGTGAGGCCCAGCAGCGCCGCCACGAACGGGCTGATCAGTTGCGTTGTCGGGTACGAGAAGAAGGTGACGTCGGTGCCCGGAATGCCCAGCGTCACCGTCTCGTAGAGATAGCCCAGGTTGTTGATGATCAGCAGCAGCACGATCACCGGAATCGACCGGAAGATCCAGGTGAACACCCAAGCTAGCCGCGCCAACAGCGGCGAGCGGGACACACGCGCCAGCGCCAGGGCAGTGCCGAAGAAAAAGCCCAGCAGCGCGCCCAGCGCCGTCAGCAGCAGCGTGCGGCCCAGGCCTTGCAGCACCGGCTCGGCGAAGAACCATTGCGCGAATACGCCCCAGCCCCAGCGCGGGTTGGTCAGCGTCGAATGCAGCACGATGCCGATGACGAGCACCGCGAAGATCGTGCCGGCCGTTCGCGCGGGGTATCTGGCCGGCACGACGCGAAAGTGCGAGTAGTCGCCCTTCGCGGGCACTGGTGCAGGTGCTGGGCGCTGCGGTTGCGGCGCGCGAACCGGTACGGGGCTTCGCGGCTCGGCGCCGGCATCGAGAACGGTCGTATTCATCGCTGCACCGCCTCAGCCTGTTGCTCGGCAAGGCGACCGTGATGGCGCCCCGTGTTCAAGTACTTCTCGAACGGCAGCTTGCGCGGCGTCTCCGGGTCGACAGGCGGATCGAACAACGCCGTGTAGCCATGGCCGAGATACAGGCCCACGGCCTCAGGCTGGCGAAAGCCGGTCGTCAGGTAGATGCGCTCATAGCCCTGCCGCAGCACCTGAGCTTCCAGTTCAGCGAGCACCTTGCTGGCCAGGCCCTGCCGCCGCAAATCGCTGTGCGTCCACACGCGCTTGAGTTCCGCCGTGCGCTCGTCGTGGCGCATGAACGCGCCGCCACCGATGGCAACGCCGTCGCGCAGCAGCAGCACGAAGTTGCCGCCGTGCGATGGCGCGAACACCTCGGGCGGATAGCGATCCATCTCGCGCGGCGCACCCGGCTCGCGCAGCACGTCGCCGTAGCGGCTGTCGTACTCGAAGGCCAGGCCCTCGATGAGCGGGTTCGCGCGCGGGTCGAGCGGCGTGGTGTAGAGGAACTGCTCGCTCATCAGGCAGCCTTCTGCACTGCGGGCGCAACTTCTTGCGCCGCATGGCGGCTCGCCTTGCGCGGCAGGCCCAGGTGGTCACGCAGCGTGTGGCCGGGCAGTTCGCGCTGATAGCGCCCACGTGCCTCCAGCACCGGAATCACGAACTCGATGAAGTCGTCGAGGCCCTGCCCCAGCACCGGAAATCCGAGGATGAAGCCATCGGCCGCGCCCTCGTCCACCCAGCGGATGATCTCGTCGGCAATGCGCTCGCCGGTGCCCACGAACTGCGTGCGCGGCGTGGCCACTTCGAGCGCCACTTCGCGCAGGGTCTGGCCCTTGGCCTTCGCATTGGCCTTGATGCGGTCGGTGGTCGAGCGAAAGCTGTTGCGGCCGATCTCACCCAGCTCGGGGAACGGCGCGTCCAGCGGGTACTGGCTGAAGTCGTGGTGATCGAAGAAGCGGCCGAGGTAGGCCAGTGCCTCTTCCACCGTCAGCAGCTCGCGGATGGCGCGGTACTTGGCCTCGGCCTCCGCCTCGGTGGCCGCGACCACGGGGCCGATGCCGGGGAAGATCTTCACGTCGTCGGCCTGCCGGCCCTGTGCGACCGCGCTGGCTTTCACCTGCCTCAGGAAGCTGCGCGTATCTTCCAGCGAAGGCGAATGGGTGAACACTGCGTCCGCATACTTGCCCGCGAGCCCGATACCCGCATCCGACGAACCGGCCTGGAAGATCACCGGCTGCCCCTGCGGCGAGCGCTGGATGTTCAGCGGGCCCGACACCTGGAAGAAGCGCCCCTTGTGGTCCAGCGGGTGCAGCTTCTCGCGGTCGAAGAACTGGCCGCTCTCGCGGTTGCGCACGAAGGCGTCGTCGTCCCAGCTGTCCCACAGGCCTTGCGTGACGGCCAGGTACTCGTCGGCGATCTCGTAGCGCAGCGCGTGCTCAGGGTGCGCGCGGCTGTAGTTCTTTGCGCTGCCTTCGAGCGGCGTGGTCACCACGTTCCAGCCCGCGCGGCCGCCGCTGATCAAATCGAGCGAGCCGAACTGGCGTGCCACCGTGAACGGGTCGCTGTACGAACTGGAGACGGTGCCTGCGAGGCCGATCTTCGAGGTCACGGTCGCGAGCGCCGACAGGATCGAGATCGGCTCGAAGCGGTTGAGAAAGTGCGGGATAGATTTCTCGTTGATGTAGAGCCCGTCCGCCACGAATGCGAAGGCGATGCCCGCCGCTTCGGCCTTCTGTGCGGTGCGCACGAAGAAGTCGAGGTTCACGCTGGCATCGGCCGGCCCACCCGGATGCTTCCAGGAATTCATGTGGCTGCCTGCCCCCTGCAACATGACGCCGAACTTGATGTTGTTGCTCATGACGATCGCTCTCTTGTCTCTTCTGGAATGGAAAGGGAAGGCTCAGGCCGGCACGGGTGTCGATTTGTTCGCCTTGGCGAGCAGTTCGACGGATGCGTGACGCTCCGCGAAACCGGCCACCGGGATGTCGATGACGAACTCCTCGATGTCATAGCGCTCGCTCAGCGCATCGAGCGCATCGCGCACCTCTTCACCGGTGCCCGCGACCACATGAGGGCGGCGCTCTTCGGTGCGGTAGTCGCTCACGCCGGCCTGCCGCGCGAACTCGGCGGCGGCTTCGAGGCTCGGCAGGTTGACGCTCTGGCCGGTAGGCAGGTGCACGCGAAAGCTGCGCAGCGCGCCGACAAGCTCCGCTGCTTTCTCACGCGTCTCTGCCGCGAATGCAAAGAGCGCGAGCAGCGGTGCGCGCCCCGACTCCGCGCGATAGGCATCGAGCGATTGCGCGAGATTCACCGGATCGCCGTTGAAGTGCCCCGCATAGACGAACTGCCAGCCGAGGCGCGCGGCAAGCACCGCGCTCTCGGGGCTGCCGCCGAGCAGCACGCGCTGCGGCAACTGCGGCGGGTTGGGCGTGGCAAGCGCACCGGCCAGCGCATGGCCGGAGGCAATGCCGTCGTGCAGGAATGCATCGAGCTCGGCCAGGCGCACACCGAAGTCTTCGCCCTTCTTCACCGGATCGTGCAGCCACTGCAGCGCCTTGCTCGTCAGCGGCAGGCCGCCCGGCGCCTTGCCGATGCCCAGGTCCACACGACCCGGCGCCAGCGAGGCCAGCACGCGGAAGGTCTCGGCCACCTTGAACGGGCTGTAGTGCTGCAGCATGACGCCACCCGTGCCTACGCGGATGCGCGAAGTCTTCGCAAGCACATGCGCGGCCAGCACTTCGGGCGCCGAGCCTGCGTAGTTCCTGTTGCCGTGATGTTCGGCGAGCCAGTAGCGGCGGTAGCCCAGCCGCTCAGCGCTCTGTGCGAGCGAGATGGTGTGCTGGAACGCCTGTGCGGCGTCGGAGCCTTCGGGAATCAGGCTCTTGTCGAGCAGGGACAGCGAATAAGACACGGTGTGAGGCGGGAAGCGCCCTTGAAAGAATTGCTTCAAATTCTCTTGGGCATCGCGCGCACCGTTTGCGCCGAATTTCTATATCGATATCTGCTGAGTGCTCAGTCGCGCGTGTGAGAAAGAATTACCTCGGCAGCTTCTCGCGCGCCAAGGAAAGCCGTGTCAATGACGAGACGTTGCGTAGTCCACGGTTCGTAGTCACGCTGCTGCACGGCCGCCCATGTCGTTGGCACGAGGCCCGGCACATCGATGCTTCGCTGCTCGACGCGGCGTCGATGCTCGGCGATGTCCGAACACACGATCTCGACCTCGACGATGCGCGACGAGGTATCCGCCGCAACGGCCTGCCAGGCCTCTCGCGTGACGAGCAAGGGATTGACGCAATCGGCCACGATCGTCTGCCCGAGCGAAAGATTGGAGCGGGCCAGTTCGTAGGCCACGACGTAGCCTCCTGGCCCCACGTCACCAGCCAGCACACCAGCCGAGCGCAGTGCCTGCTCGATGGTGTCGATGCGCAGGTACACGCAAGGCACGAGCGCGGCTATCTCGCGTGCGATGGTGGTCTTGCCGGTGCCGGGCAGGCCACCCAGAACGATCAGCATCTTCTTGCGTCTCCAGGTTCAGGGCCCTGGTGCGGAGTTCACCACGAATGCGGCAGCAAGGCCAGAGCGGCCGCAGCATGCAGCCGCCGCAGCGCCCTTGCCGGCACATAGCCATGCGGCGCGCGCCGCGCCACTTCGTGTGCCGAGCTTGGCGGAATGCGCCAGGCCTTGGTTGTCAGGGCGAGAACGTGGCGGGCCTGGGCCGCCGGAGAAACGTAGTGGGTGCGCAGTGGCATGGCAACGGTCGAAAGAAAACTTCGACCGATTCTGCGCAGTGCCACTGCTTTTCCAAAGACGGATTCCAAGTTACCTGATGCGGTTCGCGAATCGCGATCCCGGGGTTCAGGCGAAATCGGTCGATGGCTTCTCCCAGAGATTGACGCCGCCTTCCACCGCGTACTTGTCGATCTCGGCCAGCTCCTCTGTGCTCAACGGCGCATGCGACAGCGCCGCAACGTTGTCGACGATCTGCTCGGGCCGGCTCGCACCGATCAGCGCGGAGCTGACGCGCGGGTCGCGCAGCGTCCACGTCAGCGCGAGCTGCGCCAGCGTCTGGCCGCGGCGCTTGGCGATCTCGTTGAGCGCGCGGGCACGCTCCACATTGGCTTCGGACAGGTGCTCCTGCTTGAGCGAGCCGCCGCCGGGCCGGTTGATGCGCGCATCGGCCGGAATGCCCTTCAGATACTTGTCGGTCAGCAGACCCTGCGCGAGCGGCGTGAAAGCGATGACGCCGGCGCCCAGTTCATCAGTCGCGTTCAGCAGGTCTTTCTCGATCCAGCGGTTGAACAGGTTGTAGGCCGGCTGATGGATCAAGAGCGGCACCTTCCACTCGCGCAGCAGCGCGGCGATCTCGCGCGTCTTGCCGGCCGAGTAAGACGAAATGCCGATGTACAGCGCCTTGCCCTGCTGCACGGCCTGGGCCAGCGCGGAGGCGGTTTCTTCCAGCGGCGTGTGCGGGTCGAAGCGGTGCGAATAGAAGATGTCTACGTATTCCACGCCCAGCCGCTGCAGGCTCTGGTCGAGGCTCGCGAGCACGTATTTGCGCGAACCGCCGCCCTGTCCGTACGGACCCGGCCACATGTCCCAGCCGGCCTTGCTCGAAATGATGAGTTCGTCGCGGTACGGCTTGAAGTCTTCGCGCAGCAGCCGGCCGAAGTTGGTTTCCGCGCTGCCGTACGGCGGGCCGTAGTTGTTGGCCAGGTCGAAGTGGTTGATGCCCAGGTCGAAGGCCGTGCGCAGCAGTTGGCGCTGCGTGGCAATGGAGGTGGTGTCCCCGAAGTTGTGCCAGAGCCCGAGCGAGATGGCGGGCAGCACGAGCCCGCTGCGCCCGACGCGGCGGTAGGGAATGGCGTCGTAGCGCTTGGAGTCGGCGTGGTAGGTCATGGGAGTGTCTTGTCTTGACGGTGGATGGAGAAAAGGAAAAGAGCCGTCGAGGATGCCCCCGCAGGCACTGCGCGGCAAGCATTTCCACGCCGCTGTCGCGCTTATCCGTCGCCGCATATGCATAGGCGGTTTTCTTCGTTGGCGCAGCGCGGGGCGCTTTCTAGCATCGGCGCTCCGCCAACTCCCAGACCGCTCCCCTGCCGGAGCGCGCCGTCATGCCCATCGAAGCCCCTTCCCTCCCTTCGCGCCGCCTTGCGCTCAAGACTTTCGCCTCGCTGACCGCGGCCGGGGGCCTCGGTGGCCTGTTGCTGGCGGGTTGCTCGCGCGACGAAGGCAAGACCGCATCGGCCGGCGGCGCTCCGGCCGTGGTGAAGAAGGTCGGCGAGAAGGTTACGTTCAAGTATCCGAACAACCCCTCGTTCGACCTGATCTACCTGGCCGACGAGCTCGGCTACTTCGAGGGCACGAACACGCGCCCCGAGTACGTGGGCAAGATCGCCGCGCCGCAGATCATTCCGCTGGTGGGCACGGGCGAGATCGACTTCGGCAGCCGCATGGTGCCGCTGGTGATCTCGGCCATTGCCTCGGGCGCCGACCTCAAGGTGGTGGCGGCAGGCGGCAAGACGCTGCAGGAAGCGCCGCACATGAAGTACTTTGTACGCAAGGACTCGGGCATCCGCGAACCGAAGGACCTCGAAGGCAAGACCATCGGCTTCAACAGCTTCGGCGCCTGCGCCGAGTTCGTCACCAAGAAGTACCTGCGCCAGCACGGCGTGGACGTGAACAAGATCAACTTCGTCGTCATTCCCGACGAGCAGGCCGAGCAGACGCTGGTAACGCGCAACACCGACCTGGCGATCATCCACGCGCCCTTCTCGGGCCGCGCCGACAACGCCGAGCAGCTGGTGCGGCTGTGGAGCGACTTCGACCTCGACGGCGGCCTCGGCGGCATGGCGCCGTACAGCGCGCACGGCCAGTTCATCCGCCAGCACCCCGAGGCGGTGCGCGACGTGGTCGTTGCGCTGGCCAAGGCCGGCAACTGGGTCAACGCCAACACCGAGGAAGCCCGCAAGCTGGTGGCCAAGCGCATCAACATGGACCTGAAGAATGTCGACCGCTATGCCTACGTCGACGACCTGGTGGTGACCGAGCCACCGATCCAGTACTACATCGACATCCTGCAGTCCGAAGGCAAGCTCGCCGCCGGCAAGGTGGCGGTGAAGGACGTGTACACGAACGAATTCAACCCCTTCGTCAACAAGATCGCCACGAAGGCCTGAGCACGCGCCGATGACCATCAAGATCTCTGCCCGCGATGTGCGGATGGACTACGCAGCTCGCGGCGCGAGCGAGCGCGTGCGTGTGCTCGAAGGCTTCGACCTCGACGTGCGCGAGGGTGAATTCCTCTCGGTGCTCGGCCCGTCGGGCTGCGGCAAGTCGACCTTTCTCGGCATCCTGGCCGGGCTGACCGAGCGCACCGGCGGGCGCATCGCCATCAACGGCCAGCCGCTCGCGGGCATCAATCGCAACCAGGGTGTGGTGTTCCAGGGCTATGCGCTGTTTCCTTGGCTCTCGGTGCTCGACAACATCGCTGTCGGGCTCGAGATACGTGGCGTCGGCAAGGCCGAGCGTCGTCGCACCGCGCACGAATATCTCGAACTGGTCGGGCTGCATGGCTTTGCTGACCGATACCCGCACGAGATTTCTGGTGGCATGAAACAGCGTGTGGCCATTGCGCGCTCGCTCGCCTACAAGCCCGACGTGCTGCTGATGGACGAGCCCTTCGCCGCGCTCGATGCGCAGACGCGCGAGATTCTCCAGGGCGAGCTGCTGCGCATCTGGGAGCAGTACCGCAAGACCATCGTGTTCATCACGCACAGCCTGGAAGAAGCGGTGTACCTGTCGGACCGCGTGGCGGTGATGACGCAGCGGCCCGGCCGCATCAAGGACATCATCGACATTCCGCTTGCACGGCCGCGCTCGGCGGAGCTTCGTCACTCGGCCGAGTTCGCCGCGCTGCGCCAGCGTGCGTGGGAAGTGCTGAAGGACGAAGTGCAGATCGGCCTGCGGCCCAGGTCGCTCGAAGGGGTCGTGTCATGAGCGCCGTGCTCGACGCGCCTGCAGCTCGCCGGCCGGGCAGCTTCTTCAAGAAGTTCGCTCGTGGCCTCGGCCGGGTGGCCGAACGCGGCATCGGCATCGTGATCTTCCTGGCGCTGTGGGAGGCCCTGCCGCGCCTTGGCATCGTGAGCGATGCCTACCTGAGCCCGCCTTCCGCCGTGATCGCGAGCATCGCCCAGCTCGTCGACACCGGCCAGCTCTGGAAGCACATGGCAGCGAGCCTGCAGCGCTCGCTGTGGGGACTGGCGCTCGCGAGCTTCTCCGGCGTGGTGCTGGGCCTGCTGATCGGCAGTTCAAGGCGGCTGGCGGCCATCGTCGATCCGGTGCTGCAGCTCTTTCGCCAGACTTCTGCCTTCGCGCTGTTTCCGGTGTTCATCCTGTTCCTGGGCATCGGCGAGCTGTCGAAGGTGGCGATCATCTTTTGGGCTTCGTTCTGGCCCGTGCTGCTGAGCACGGTGAGCGGCGTGAAGCAGGTCGACCGGCTGCTCGTGAACTCGGCGCTGTCGATGGGCGCGTCGCAGCGCTTCATCTTCTTCAAGGTGGTGCTGCCGGCGTCGCTGCCGTCGATCTTCACCGGCGTGCGGCTGGCGGGGGCGTACAGCATCACAGCGCTGGTGGCGGCCGAGATGATCGGCGCGCATTCGGGGCTGGGCTTTCTCACGCTGAATTCTCAGGAGACCTTCCAGATACCGACCATGTATGCGGGCATCCTGCTGCTGGCGGTGCTGGGGCTGGTGCTCAACTACCTGCTTGCGCTGCTGGAGCGGCGGTTGCTGCGCTGGCGGAGGGGGTTGAGTCTCGATGAGTGACGCTGCTTCCCCGTCAGCTTCGCGCCCCCGCCGGCTCGCGCTGGCAGGCGCCTCGCTCGTCGCGGCAGCCGCGCTGGCGGGCCTGGGCGCATCCTGGGCTTCGGGGAGCCGCCTGAGCGAACTGCCCAAGGGGCCTGTGCTGGCCAGGGCCATCGAGCGCGGCACGCTGATCGTCGGCGTACGCCGCTATCCGCGCCCCGCCCCTCCCGAAGCACCCACGCCGCCGGAACCCGATGGTTTCGACGCCGCATTGGCGCGCGAGCTGGCCCGCTCGTTGGGCGTGACGCTGGAACTGGTAGGGCTGGACGCCGCCGCGCAGGACGCGGCGCTGCGCGATGGCCGTGTCGACCTGCTGATCGCAGGAGTGCCGTCTGCCGCCGCGCCGAAAGGCATCGACGCTGCACCCGGCAGCTACGACACAGGCAGCGGCCTGGTGGTCGCGCTGCGCAAGGGTCGCGTGCAGGATGCGCAGGCGCTACGCGGTGCGCCGGTCTGCGTGGGCGAAGGCTCGGGCTATGCCGGTGCAGTGTCTCTGCGCTATGGGGCTGAGCCGCGCAGCTATCCCTCTTCCGTACATGCCGTGTCGGCCTTCATGGCGGGCGAATGCGCTGCGCTGGCCGAAGACACCGAAGTGCTGGAACGCCTGTTGAAGAACGACGAATGGCGCTTCTACAAGCCTCTGGCAAGCGGCCTACGCCCGCCATCGGACGCCGCCATCCGCCTGCCGCAAGGCGACGCCGCTTCGCGCGACTACCTGGCCGCCGCGCTGCGCCAATGGCGCGCGGACGGCACGCTGGCACAGGCGCGCGGCGCGCGCGCGGGCAACCTGCAGTTCGAGATCACGCTGCTCAAGGACGGGTTCGTCTGTCATTCCTGAGTGGGCGGCGGTTCGGGGCCGGACTACTTCGGCGCCGGCTTCCCCGCCCCCACTGCATGGCTCTCCAGCCCTTCCTTGGGCAGCAGCAACGCCAGCGCGATCACACCCAGGCTCACGACCAGCATCGCCACGAAGGTGAGATGCAGTGAGCCACCCAGTGCCAGACGGATGCTCGCATCCCCCGCGACGGAGCCGTGCACGCCCTGCAGCAGCAGGCGCAACTGGTCGTCGGTGAACATCATCGTGCCGTCGCCGCGCGTCAGCCCGAAATTGAAGACCGCACCGAAGAAGGCTGCACCCAGCGCACTGCCGAGGTTGCGCGAGAACACGTTCGATGCGGTGGCAACGCCGCGTTGCGAAAGCTCCACGCCCTCCTGGATCAGGATCAGCGAGCTCAGGCTCATCACGCCCATGCCGAGGCCGATGATGAAAGAGCCCACGGCGGGCAGCACCGGCGAGCTGCCTGCGCCCAGCAAGGCGAAGGTCGATGTGCCCAGCGGAATCAGCGCCGCACCGGCCACCACCATGCGCCAAAGCCCGATGCGGTGGAAGGTGCGCGAGGTCAGCGTCGCGCCGATGGGCCAGCCGAGCATCACCATCGTGAGCGTGAGGCCGGCCGTGACCGACGAACGCTCGAGCACCACCTGCACGTACATCGGCAAAAAGGTCGTGATGCCGATCAGCACCATGCCGGCGAGCATGGCCGCGCCGTTCACGGTGGCGATCATCCGCGCGCCCCAGAGGCGCAGCGACACCATGGGGTCGGCCGCGCGACGCTCCTGTGCGATGAACAGCGCGAGCGTGACGACGAACAACCCGGCCCACGCGAGCGCCACGCCTGAATTGCCGACGCCGAACTCGGTCAGCGCAATCATCAGCGCCGCAATGCCGATGGTGAACAGCACCGCGCCCACCATGTCGATGGACGAGCGCCGCACCGTGGGCGCCTCGTGCAAGAAGAACCAGAAGCCCGCCGCCGCGGCCAGGCCGATGGGTACGTTGACCCAGAAGATCCAGGCCCACGACAGCTTCTGCACGATCAGCGCCCCGATGATCGGCCCGACCACTGCAGACACGGCCCACACGCTCGCGAGCCAGCCCTGCACCTTGCCGCGCTCGCGCACCGGATAGAGGTCGCCCACGATGGTGAGCGACACGGGCTGGATGGCGCCCGCGCCAATGCCCTGTATCAGCCGGAAGCAGATCATGGCCGGCATCGACCACGAGAAGCCCGCCAGCACCGAGCCGATGACGAAGACGGCGATGCCCACGAACATGATGGGCTTGCGGCCGTACAGGTCGGAGAGCTTGCCGAACACCACCGTCATCGCGGTCTGTGCGAGCAGGAAGGAGGCGAACACCCAGCTGTAGAGATGCAGGCCGCCCAGCTCGGAGGCGATCTGCGGCATCACGGTGGAGACGATGGTGGCTTCGATGGCCACCATCGCCATGGAGGCCATGATGGAGGCGATGACCAGCGGGCGGTTTGTTGTTCTGTTGGGGGAGGTCATGAGCCGTGCATGCTATAGACGGCACGAGTCCCTGTCCGCTGCTCGGGCTCTCGGTGCCGTTCGTTGGCTACAGTCCGGTGCAGCCGGCCGGCGTCATCCGGGCGCCCGGCGCTTCAGAAAGCTGCGAATGGATGAACTCAATGGCGTCGTCGACGACCTGATCGCACTCGTGCTGGTGGTGGAAGCCGGCGGGTTCAACGCTGCGAGCACGCGCCACAACATTCCCGTGTCCCGGTTGAGCCGCCGCATCGCGGGCCTCGAAAAGCGCCTTGGCGTGAGCCTGCTGGTGCGCAGCTCCCGGCGCTTCAAGGTGACGGAAATCGGCGAACGCCTGTACCAGCACGGCCTGGCGATTCGCGCCGAGACCCGCAACGCGCTCGCCGTGGCGCAGGACACGCTCAACGAGCCGTCGGGCCATCTGCGGGTGTCGTGCCCCGTTGCCATGGCCACGGGCCTGGTCGGGCGGCTGTGCGTGGAGTTCGTCAAGCGGCACCCGAAGGTGACGCTGACGCTGGACTCCACCGACGGGCGCCCTTCCCCTTGGAGCGAGGCGGCCGACCTGCTGATTCGCCCGAGCATCGACACGCTGCCCGATTCGAGCATGGTGTCGCGCAAGCTCGGCGATTTTCCGTACCTGCTGGCAGCCGCGCCGGCGCTGTTCGAATCGCTGGGCGAGCCGGCCACGCCGCAAGCGCTTGCCGCGCTGGACGACTGCCCCGCCATCGGCTGGACCTTCGGCCCGCATCCCTCGCGCTGGCTGCTGCGCGGGCCCGGCGATGCCGAGGTCGAGCTGAACGTGCATCCACGTTTCACCAGCGACAGCCTGCTGCAGATCCACCAGGCGGCGCTCGCGGGCATCGGCATCGCGCGGCTGCCGGTCAGCCTGTGTGCCAAAGACCTGGAACAGGGCCGCCTGCGCGTGGTGGCGCCGGGGTGGGCGCCGCCGACCATCTCGATCCACGCGCTGTATCCCTCGCGCCGCGACCTCACGCTGGCGGGGCGGCAGTTTCTGGCGATGCTGGTGGAGGCCACCGAGCCCTATTCGAAAACGGTGAGATAGCGTCGTTTCGAAACTGCATATTCAGAAAGCTGCGTTGCATTAGCCCGGGTGTCATCGCACGGTCATCGCTCCTAGCATCGGCCGCAAGTCGGGTCCGCTGTGGAACCGGCCACCCGAGGACGACGATGGCGCATCACGAGAAGAAGAGTTCTTTCCCGATCTGGCCCGAAAGCCGGCGGCGGTTCATCCAGGCGACCGGCGCGTTGATCGCGCTGCCGCTGGCCGGTTGCGGCGGCGGCGGTGGCGGCTTCCCGACACCTTTTGCCGGCAACGGCACAGGCACCGGACAACAGGCCGCTGCGCCGGTCACCGACACCACCTCGGGGCGGTTCAAGGGACAGGTCAGCGGCAGCGTTGCGTCGTACCTCGGCATTCCGTATGCCCAGGCGCCTGTCGGCGCGCTGCGCTTCCAGTCGCCGAAACCGTTCAAGCCCGCGTCCGACGTGGTGAACGCCGACAAGTTCGGCGCTGCCAGCCTGCAGACGCTGCCGCCGTACGTCACGTGGATCTACCCCGTACCGGCGCAGCAGAGCGAAGACTGCCTGACGGTCAACGTGTGGGCGCCTGCCGATGCCGCCAGGGCGCCGGTGATCGTGTGGCTGCACGGCGGCGCCTGGCGCACCGGCGCCACCAGCATGCCGCTGATGAACGGCGCAGCGCTCGCGGCACTCGGCGTGGTGGTGGTCACGGTCAACTTCCGGCTGGGTGCGCTGGGTGGCCTTTCGCACCCGGACCTTGTCGATGCCGACACCGGCAGCGTCGCCAACTGGCAGCTGCAGGACCAGATGGCCGCGCTGCAATGGGTGCACCAGAACGCCGCCGCCTTCGGGGGTGACCCGGACAACATCTGCCTGATGGGGCAATCGGCCGGCGGCACCAGCGCAGCGGTCATTGCGCAGAACCCCGTCTCCCGGAAGTTCCTGCGCAAGGTCGTGCTGTTGAGCCCCGGCAGCAACGCGGCACCGAACAGCTTCAGCCTGAAGGACGCGGCGGCATACACCGAGCTGCTGGCCGCCCGCCTGAACACTACGCCGCGGGGCCTGCGCGACGTGCCGGCCGCCACGCTCCATGCGGCGGAGATAGCGCTCAACGCGCAGCCGTTGCCAGCCACCATCACGACCGGGCGCAGTTCGAAGTTCGTTCCGGTCGTGGATGCGCAGTTCTGCCTCGCGGACTGGACGCGTGCCGCATGGCCGGCCGACCTGCCCGTGATCATCACGACCACGCTGACCGAAGGCAGCTTCTTCGTCGACCTGATCGACCCCGCCACCGGCAAGGCGCTGACGGCGCCCCTGCCGCAAAACGACACGCAGCTGCTGGCATACATCACATCGCTGACCAACTCGGCCACGGTGAGCAGCCAGGTGCTTGCAAGCTACCGCCAGGCCGCGGCCGACGAGGGGCGGCCGACGGGCGCCGGCGACCTGATGGTGGAGATTTATGGCGACTACGCCATTCGCGTTCATTCGGTGCACTACGCCGGCAGGCTCGCCAGCGAAGGCAAGGAAGTGCGCTTCGGCACCTACGCGCACGCTCTCAAGGCGCCGGGACACGGCGTGCCGCACTGCGCCGACCTGCCATTGCTCTTCGGCACCTACGGGCTGGACTACTACAAGGACAAGGTCGGCAACGGCACCGCGGAAGCGCAGCTGTCGGCAAGCATGGCAGCGGCGCTGGTGTCTTTCGCGCGTGAGCCTCAGGCCACGGCATTCGGCGCCGGCACAGCGTGGCCGCGCTACACGGGCCCCTTGGCGAATGCGGTGCGCATGGGCGAAGGCAGCAGCGGGGATGTGGTCGTCGGCACGGTGCCGAAGATGGCGCAACTCGCCATCTGGGACGATCTTCTGGGCTACTGAAGCGGCTCAGGCTCGCGGCCCTCGGGCCGCACGCCGCCGCAACCATCAGTCAGCCCGCATTCAACGCCGAAGTGCCGTCGTAGATGTAGCGGCGCGACCAGGGCAGCGTCTTCGCCGACCTGCCCGCCTTGCGCCCGACGATCTGGTAGATGGCCACGTCGTCGTTCTCGAAGGCATAGGCGCAGCCCGCGAGGTAGATACGCCAGATGCGGAACTTCTCCTCGTCGACGAACGCGTGCGCCTTCTCGCTATTGGCTTCGTAGGCATCGCTCCAGCAGCGCAGCGTTTGCGCGTAGTGGCGGCGCAGGTTCTCCACGTCGAATGCTTCGAGACCGCCCTGCTGCATGGCCTGCAGCGCCAGGCTGATGTGCGGCAGTTCGCCGTTGGGGAACACGTAGCGGTCGATGAAGTCGCCGCCGCCGTAAGACACGCCACCGCCCTCGGGGTCGGACGAGGTGATGCCGTGGTTCATTACCACGCCGTCGTCGGCCAGCAGCTCCTGCACGCGCTTGAAGTACGCGGGCAGGTTCTTGCGGCCCACGTGCTCGAACATGCCGACGCTGGTGATGCGGTCGAACTGACCGGTCACGTCGCGGTAGTCCTGCAGGCGGATCTCGATGCGGTCCTGCAGGCCGGCGGCCTTCACGCGTTCGGTCGCCAGGTCGAACTGGTTCTGCGACAGCGTCACGCCCACGCAGCGCGCGCCGAACTTCTGCGCCGCGCGAATCACCAGCGCGCCCCAGCCGCAGCCGACGTCGAGCAGGGTCTGGCCCGGCTTCAGTTCGATCTTGGTGAGGATGTGGTCGATCTTCTTCAGCTGCGCGGTGGCGAGGTCTTCGTCGCCGTTCTCGAAGTAGGCGCACGAATAGACCATGTTCGGGTCGAGCCACAGCCGGTAGAAGTCGTTGGAAACGTCGTAGTGGTACTCGATGGACTTCTTGTCCGACGACCTGGTGTGCGCGAAGTAGCGCGCCATGTGCCGCAGTGCGCCGCCGGGCTTGTCCATCGATGTCTTGGCCAGCCCGTAGGCAATGTCGATGACGTCGCTGAGCTTGCCTTCGATGTCGATCTTGCTCTTGACGTAGGCCTCGCCCAGGTTGTCGAGCGTGGGCTGCAGCATCAGCGACAGCGCCGCGGGCGACTTCACGTGCAGCGTGACCGAAGGCCCGCTGAAGGTGCCGAAGTCATAAGACTGGCCGTCCCATAAGGTGAGCCGCGCAGGCAGGTTGGCGCGTGCACGAACGGCGGCGCTCCACTGCGCCAGCTTCTTTTCCCAAAGCATGCATTTCTCCGTGTTGTTTGGTTCTCCCGATCACATGAACGGGCTGCTGCAGCGAACAAAACAATAGCGAAATTTTGCAAAACCTGCATGGTCGGGACGACGCAAGAAATTGCAGCAAGTGCTACAAGGCGGCCGACCCACCGCAAGCGAACGCTCAGGCTGCTTCCATCGACTCCGCGCCCATCGCGTCGTTGCCCGCCTCGCCGAGCCAGCGGCGCTTGTCGCGCAGCGGCGGCGCGCCGAACATGCGGCCGTACTCGCGCGCGAACTGCGACGGGCTTTCGTAGCCCACGTTGTGCGCGGCGCTCGCCACGTCGGCGCCGGCAATCAGCATCTGGCGGCGCGCCTCCTGCAGGCGCAGCTGCTTCTGGTACTGCAGCGGGCTCATCGCGGTAACGGCCTTGAAGTGATGGTGGAACGACGACACGCTCATGTGCACCGCCCGCGCCATGTCTTCCACCCGCAGCGACTGCGCGTAGTTGACGCGCAGCGCGCTGATGGCCTTGGCAATGCGCTGGGTGTGGCTGTCCTGCAGCGCGATCTGCCGCAGCCGCGCGCCTTCGCCGTTCACCAGCAGGCGGTACATGATCTCGCGCTTGATGAGCGGCGCCATGATCGGCACGTCTTCCGGCGTGTCGAGCAGTCGCAGCAGGCGCAGCACCGGCTCAAGCACCGGCATGGCGATGCGGTTGACGTACATGCCGCGCGAGGCCGGGGCGTTGGCCTTGGCCGGCAGCTTCTCGTCACCGATGAGGTCGCCGATTTCATCGAGGGCCAGCTCCAGCCGCACGCCGAGGTACGGCTCCTTCTCGCTCGTCACGCACACCTGGCCGCACACCGGCAGGTCGACCGAGGTGACGAGGTAGTGCATGGGGTCGTACACGTAGATGTCGTCGCCCACGATGATCCGCTTGGAGCCTTGTGCAATGAGGCCCAGCGCCGGCGACGCAAAGCCGTGCTTGGGGCCTTCGGGCTTGCTGATGCAGAACACCTGCAGGCCGGGCACGGCGGTGATGACGGTGCCGTCCTGCCCCTGGGTGATGTGCTCGATCAGCGCCACCAGTTCCTTGCGGGCTTCGTCGAGTTCGGGTTCCAGCGGCATCGGCTGTGCGATGACGGCGGCGATTTCGGGTGTTTCGTCGGACATGTTCGGGGCCTTGTCGCGGTGGGAGGCCAGGGAATGGCCACCATGGAGGATTGAGCGGTTTTGTAGCTTAGCGCGCCTCCCTTGGATTCGCACCTGCCGGCGGGGAGGTCTGGAGAATCAGGCAAATACTTTGCAGGAACGCGCTCGCCACGCCGGGGGCGGCAGCCGGATACTTTTTGCAGTCGCCCGGGCTTTCCGGCCCTTTCGGCCTCCCTCGGGCGCCTCCACCGCAAAGGATTCCTCCATGCAATACCGCAAATTCGGCCGCACCGGCCTCTTCGTTTCCGAGCTGTGCCTCGGCACCATGACTTTCGGCGGCTCCTCCGGCATCTGGGGCCAGATCGGCAACCTGCAGCAGTCCGAGGCCGAAGGGCTGATTGGCAAGGCCATGGACGCCGGCATCAACTTCATCGACACGGCGGACGTGTACTCCGACGGCCAGTCAGAAATCATCACCGGCCAGGCACTGAAGAACCTCAAGGCGCCGCGCGACAGCTTCGTGCTGGCCACCAAGGTGCTGGGCGAAACCGGCAGCAAGGGCGTCAACTCGGCCGGCGCCTCGCGTTTTCACATCATGGATGGCGTGAAGGCCAGCCTGCAGCGCCTGCAGCTCGACCACATCGACCTGTACCAGATCCATGGTTTCGACCCGGCCACGCCCATCGAGGAAACCGTGCACGCGCTGGACAACCTCGTGCGCCAGGGCCACGTGCGCTACGTGGGCGTGTCGAACTGGGCGGCCTGGCAGATCGCGAAGGCGCTGGGCATCGCCGAGCGCGACCGGCTGGCGCGCTTCGAATCGCTGCAGGCCTACTACACCATCGCCGGGCGCGACCTGGAGCGCGAGCTGGCGCCGATGCTGCGTAGCGAGAACGTCGGGCTGATGGTCTGGAGCCCGCTTGCGGGCGGCCTGCTGAGCGGCAAGTTCGGCCGCAACACCGAAGCGGAAAAAGGCAGCCGCCGCACCACCTTCGATTTTCCGCCGGTGAACGTCGAGCGCGCCTACGACTGCATCGACGTGATGCGCCAGCTGGCCGAGGCGCGCAAGGTGTCGGTCGCGCAGATCGCGCTGGCCTGGCTGCTGCACCAGCAGGTGGTGACCAGCGTGATCATCGGCGCCAAGCGCGCCGAGCAGCTGGACGACAACATCGCCGCCACGGCCATCAAGCTCACGGCCGATGAACTCGCCACGCTGGACAAGGTGAGCGCGCTGCCGGCCGAGTACCCGGGCTGGATGCTGGAACGCCAGGGCGGCGTGCGCGGCAAGCGGCTGGTGGAATCAAACCAGCGCGGCTGAGAACGTCTCCGACGACGCAGCGCGACGCGCGGCATGCGCCGCCGTCGCACGCAGTGCGCGCAGGTCGATGTGGCGGGCCGCGCTGGCCGCATCGGGGTGTTCGAGGTGCGGCACGATGCCGAGCAAGGGCGCACCGAGACGCGCGCGCAGCGTCTGCAGATTGGCCTGCGGCGCGAGCATCGATGGATCGACCATGCTCGCCACCCAGCCCGCCAGCACAAGGCCTCGCGCGCGAATCGCCTCGGCGCTCAGCAGCGCATGGTTGAGGCAGCCCAGCCGAAGGCCGACCACGAGGATCACAGGCAGGCCCAGTGCCACGGCGAGGTCGGCGCTGTCGAGGTCGTCGCCGAACGGCACGCAGAAGCCGCCCACGCCTTCGACCACCACCGCATCGGCACGCGCCGACAGTTCCGCGAAGGCCGAGAGCATCGGCTGCAGCGCGATGTGCACGCCCTCTTCCCTGGCCGCCAGGTGCGGCGACATCGGCGCACGCAGCAGGTACGGGCAGCGCAGCGCCAGCGGCGCATCGACGTTGCCGGCCGCGTGCAGCTGCTCCACGTCTTCGTTGCGCCATTCGCCATTCATGTCTTCCAGCCCCGCGGCCACCGGCTTCATGCCGACCGCGCGCAGGCCCGAGCCGGCCAGCAGGCTCAGCATGGCGCTGCTGACCAGCGTCTTGCCGATGCCCGTGTCGGTGCCGGTCACGAACCAGGCCCGGCGCGTCATGCGGCTTCCTTCAAAGGCTGCGCGAGGGCTTCGCCCAATGCATCGACCAGCCGCGCGACATCGGCTTCGCTGTGGCTGGCCGACAGCGCGATGCGCAACCGCGCCGTGCCGGCGGGCACGGTCGGCGGGCGGATCGCGCCCACACGCAGGCCGCGCGCATCGAGCTGTGCCATGACTCGCATCGCGCGTGCGTTGTCGCCGACGATCAGCGGCTGGATCGCGGTGGGTGACTCCGGCAGCCACGCGCTTCTATCTGCTGGCAGCACTTCCTTCAGGCCGCGACGCAACTGCGCGATACGGGCCTGCAGCCGCGCACGGCGTTCCGCGCCCTCCTCGCCCTCGATCAGCGTCAGGCTCGCGAGCAGCGCATGCGCGACGGCCGGCGGCGCGGCGGTGGTAAAGATGTAGGGCCGCGCACGTTGCACAAGGTAGTCGATGACGGTACGGTGCGCCGCTACGAAAGCGCCCGACACGCCAGCCGCCTTGCCCAGCGTGCCCACCAGCACCAGTCGCTCAGAGCGCAGGCCCATCGCTTCGAGCACGCCGCGCCCTATGGCGCCCAGCACGCCGAAGCCGTGCGCGTCGTCGATCACCAGCCAGGCGTCGTGCCGCTCGGCGAGTGCGAGCAGTTCGGCCACCGGCGCGATGTGGCCATCCATGCTGAACACCGCATCGCTCACGATGAGCTTGACCGGCGCATCGCAAGCCGCGAGTTGCGCGTCGAGCGCGGCCACGTCGCAATGTGGATAGCGCTCGACGCGCGCTTTGGCCAGCCTCGCACCGTCGATCAGCGAGGCATGGTTGAGCGACTCCGAGAAGATGACGGCCTCCGCTCCGCCGAGCGCGGACAGCACCGCGAGGTTGGCCATGTAGCCGGTGCAGAAGAACAGGCTCTGCGCCTCGGGAATGAAAGGCGCCATCCAGCCGGCCAGCCGCTCTTCGAGCAGTGCGTGGGCACGCGAGTGGCCAAGGATCAGGTGCGAACCGCCGCTGCCGGTGCCATACAGCGCAGCGCCTTCGGCCCATGCCTTCGCCAATGTGGGATGCGCGGCGAGGCCGAGATAGTCGTTGCTGCTGAAGCCGAGCATGGTGCGCGGAGCAGTGGCGCCGGCCAGCGTCAGGGTCTGTTCGGGTGCGCAGGCGGTTTCGGCGATCTGCCGGCGGCGGCGCAGAGACTGCGCGTCGAGCGCGTGGATCTCGCCCTGCAGGCGGTCAAGCAAGCGCGACATCGCGGGCTCCTTCCTTTGAACTCGTGGCCATGACGGCTTTCAGCGTGGCCAGCGTGCCGTCGACCAGCTGGTCGATCTCGCCATCGTTGATCGCATACGGCGGCATGAGGTAAACGGTGTTGCCGATAGGCCGCATCAGCAGCCCCTGCGCACGCGCCGCCATGTGGAAGCGCTCGGCAAAGCGCGCGCCGGGCTCGCGCACGTCGAAGGCCGTGATCATTCCCCGCTGCCGCAGGTGATCGACCGGCTGGCCCTCGAGCCCGTCGTGCAGTCGCGGCAGCAGCCGCGCCGCCCGGCTGCGGTTGCGCTGCAGCGCGTCTTCGCTCTTGAACAGGTCCAGGGTGGCCACCGCCGCGCGGCAGGCCAGCGCGTTGCCGGTGTACGAATGCGAATGCAGAAAGCTGCGCGCCACGTCGTCGTCGACAAAGCCTTCGTAGATGGCGTCACGCGTCATCACCAACGCCAGCGGCAGGTAGCCACCGCTGATGCCCTTCGAGAGGCACAGGAAGTCAGGCCAGATACCGGCCTGCTCGCACGCGAAGAAGCTGCCGGTGCGGCCGCAGCCCACCGCTATCTCGTCGGCGATGAGGTGAACTTGGTAGTGGTTGCACAAGGCGCGCACGAGCCGCAGGTATTCAGGGTCGTGCATCGCCATGCCGGTGGCGCATTGCACCAGCGGCTCGACGATCACGGCGGCGATGGTGTCGTGCTGTTCGGCCAGCAGAGCTTCGAGTTCGGCTGCGGCGCGGCGGGCGACGGCGGCCGCGTCTTCGCCCGGCTTGGCGTTGCGTGCATCAGGTGAAGCAACGAGGTGCGCATTCGCGAGCAAGGGGGCGTAGGCGTCGCGGAACACCGGCACGTCGGTCACGTGCAGGGCGCCGAGCGTTTCGCCGTGGTAGCCCTGCTTCAGCGCGACGAAGCGCTGCTTGCCGCCACGGCCCGCATTGCGCCAGGCGTGGAAGCTCATCTTCAGCGCGATCTCCACCGCAGAAGCGCCATCGGAGGCATAGAAGCAATGGCCCAGCGCGTGCCCCGTCAGCGCGGACAGGCGCTCGGCCAGTTCCACAGCCGGGGCATGCGTGCAGCCCGCGAGCATCACGTGCGACAGCTTGTCGAGCTGGTCTTTCAGCGCGGCATTGAGCGCGGGGTGTGCGTGGCCGAAAAGGTTGACCCACCACGAGCTGGTGGCGTCGAGGTAGCGGCGGTCTTCATGGTCGAAAAGCCAGACCCCCTCGCCTCGCGCGATGGGCAACGGCGGCATCGCTTCGAGGCGAATGCTCTGCGTGCACGGATGCCAGACATGGCGCCGGCTGCGTTGCTGCAAAGCGGCATTGGGAGATGAGGAAGAAGCAGTCGTAGAAGGCACCCGCGCATTCCTTTCGTGAGGGCAAGGCGCGGGATCGTATCGATGGGTTCACCGTGCGGCAAACCGCTGGACGGCTTGCGAAATGACGGACGAATCAGCGACGTTTGCAGGCGTAGAAGCCGCGTTCGGAGCAACGTCGCAGAACAAGCCGGCTTCTCGCGCCCGGGCCGCCATGGCGGGAAAACGCAAGTTGTCCGGCTGCCGCCAGAAACATGTCACGAATGTCCGGTTTTAGCGACTTCACGGCCTGAGACCCGGATATCGGACAGCATATTGGCGGGTTTCAGCGGTCCGGACTCTTCTTCACCAGCGCGGAGATGTACTCACCCAATGAAATCGCGCCGCGCTCCGGCTTGTCGGGCGGTTCGTAGTGCTGGTCCAGCGTGACGCGCGTCATGGCCGCGTACGACCTGGCGGCAGCGTCGGAAAAGCCCAGCGACTTGAACGCCTGCTCCCACTGCTCGCGCGGCGTCTCGACCACCTCCACCGGTCGCCCCAGCGCTTGCGAGAAAGCCCTCGCCACGTCGCCCGCCGAATAGTGCTCCGGCCCCTCGACGTGATGCGGCCCCGAGGACTCGGGCGGGCCCAGCATCAGCCTGGCGGCGAACTGCCCGAGATCGTGCGGCGCCACCATCGGCAACCTGAAGTCGGCGGGGTACATGCTGTACACCTTGCCTTCCTCACGCGCGGTCTTCAGCGAAGCGTCCCAGTTGCTCATGTAGTACGCGGCGCGAATGGCGCTGAACGGCGTCGGGCCGGCGCGCAACGCCTGCTCCATGTCGTACAGCACGCCCAGGTCGCCCAGGCCCTCACCGGGCTGCGCGCCGTAGGTCGACTCGGCGACTATCTTCTCGAGCCTGCAGCCTTCGAGCGCCGAGAGAATGGCGCGCAGGCTCCTGTGCTCTTCGGCCACCGTGTCGGTCGAGGGCGCTGCCGGCGGGTTCAACACGAATAACCGATGGCCGCCCTTGAACACACGGTGCAGCGCATGCGTGTCGAACACGTCGACCACGGCCACGTGCGCGCCCTTGGTTCGCAGGGCTTCGGCCTTGTGCGCATCGCGCGTCACCACTGTCACCGGCTCGCTGCGCGCGAGCAGGTCTTGCGCCAGGGCCGAGCCGACGTGGCCCGTCGCTCCCAGAATGATGTGCATCGTCGGCTCCGTGTCAGCCGCGCTTTTCGGCGTTGCGCCTGCGCGTGGCGGCGGCCTTCATCGCGGAAGCCGAGCGTGCGGCCGCTGGGCGATGCGCGGCGGCAGCGCCACCCATGCGCCCACCCTTGCGTGCCGGCGCATGGTTCTCGGCCTTGCCGCGCCCGGAGCCCGACTTCTTGCCGCCGCCGGTCTCGGCATTCACCGTGGCCCAGGCGCGGCGCTCGGCTTCGGCCTTGCCCACGCCGCGGTGTTCGTAGCCTTCCTCGATGTGCTCGGCCTGTCGCTTCTGCTTGTCCGTGTAGGACGACTTGTCGCCTCTTGGCATGGCATTGCTCCTGCTCGATGAGAAGCCTCCATGCTGGGCGCGCGAGGCGCGCCGTGGGTCGGAAGACGCGCGGGCTGCGCGTCAGCCTTGTCTGTCGTGCGTGTCAGGAGCCCGGCTTCATGCGGCGCAGGTGCGCCAGCATCTCTTCTCGGACCACGCCGGTGATGTGGCTGCGCCGCCCGTTCTCCAGCATGCCCAGCCGCCGCGCGATCGGCCGGCCGGGCAGCTGCAACACGCATAGCGCGGGGTCGCTTTCCCAGTCGAAATTTTTCAGCAGCGGCGCCATGGTGAAGCCCACGTTCTTGCGCACGAGCTCCGCAATGGCCAGCAGCGAGTTGAGCTCCAGGAACTCTTTCGGCACCAGCTGCAGCCGCCGCAGGATGCGGTCGATGCGCGCGCCGGTCGGTGTGCGCCGGTCGAAGCGAATGAAAGGCTGGCTGGCGAACAGGCTCGCAATGCTCGTGTCGGGCGCGGCGATGCCCGAGTTGGCGATGACGGTGAGCGTCTCGTCGTAGCACGGCGTCCACAGCAGGCCCGGCACCTCGGGCCATTGCCGCTCGACGACCACGGCCGCGTCGAGCTCGCCGCTCACCACGTCCTGCATCAGCTGAGTCTGCTCGCGCACGCGCAGTTCGACTTCGAGGTTCGGATGCAGCGACTTGAGCTGCGCCAGCGTGCTCGACAGCAAGCCCATGGCCGAGATCAGCGAGCCGAGCTTGATGGTGCCGGCGATCTGCCGCTGGTCTTGCAGGTCGCGCCGCATCGATTCGTATTGCGCCAGCAGCTCTTCGGCGCGCGGCAGCAGCAGATGGCCTGCGGGGCTCAGCACCATGGTGCGGCCGGTCTTGTCGAACAGCGTCTTCTTCATTTCCGCTTCGAGCGCGCGCATCTGCTGGCCCACGGCGGCCTGCGTCAGCGCGACCTGGTCGGCAGCCGCGGCAAAGGAGCCGCCACGGGCGGCGGCCACGAAGGTGCGAAGAAAGCGGATGCTGCTCATGGCGTGTTGCGTGCCGCGGCGAAAGGAAAAGAATTTATTTACTAATTCTAAATAATTTTTAAATTTATTTTTTCCTGTACCTGCCAAAGAATGCGGGCCATGGTCATTGCCCTAGCGCCTTCAAGCGGCAGGCCGATGACAGGAACACCCCAGCCCCTTTCACCTCATGACCACCCCTGAATACTTTCCCCTCGTCGATGTTTCCGGCACGCCGCATGCGCGCGGCCTGCAGCACGGCCGCGCCGTGCCCGAGCGCGTGGCCGGCGGCGTGGCGCTCTACCGCGCCCAACTCGGCCGCCGCGGCCTGGACGACGCCACCATCCGCCACCTGGCGCATTCGATGCTGCCGCTGATCGAGGCCTACGACGCGAGCTATCTCGAGGAGATGCGCGGCATCGCCGAAGGCGCGGGCGTGCCGCTCGAAGACATCGTGATGCTCAACTGCCGCACCGAGATGCTCTTCGGCTATGCCGACATGAAGCGCCCCGCCGAAGCTTCTGTCGACGCGGCCCCCTCCGAAGACGGCGACTGCACCGGCCTCGTCGTGCTGCCCGCGCGCTCGGCCACCGGCCGCCTGATGCACGCCCACAACTGGGACTGGCGCCAGGAATGCGTGGACACCGGCATCGTGCTGCGCATCCGCAATGCAGGTGGCCCCGACATGCTCACCTTCACCGAAGCCGGCGCGCTGGCCCGGCACGGCTTCAACAGCAACGGCGTGTCGCTCACCGGTAATTCGCTGACCTGCCATGAAGACTTCCAGAAAGGCGCCGGCGTGCCGCTGGTGCTGCTGCGCCGACGTGTACTGGAGGCCACCAACCTCGCGCAGGCAATGAAGACCATCTGGGCCTCGAAGCGCTACTGCGCCAACAACATGATCCTGGCGCAGTCCACCGGCAACGATGGCTCGGGCATCAGCCTGGAGACCTCGCCCGGCGAAATCTTCTGGACGCTGCCCGAAAACGACCTGCTCGTGCATGCCAACCACTGGATGTCGCCCTCGGCCGTCATCAAGCTGCGCGACCCGGGCCTGCCGCAGCGCCCTGACAGCATCTACCGCCAGCACCGCGTGGAGAACGCCCTGTGCCGCGTGGAGGGCCGCATCGACTGGACCGACGTGAAGGCCGCGCTCGCCGACGAATTCGGCAAGCCCGACGGCGTGCTGCGCACCCCGAAGCCGGCCGACTTCAGCAGCATCTCGGCCACCGTCGCCACCACGCTCATGGACGCGGCCAACCGCGTGATGTGGGTCGCGCGCAAGCCTTACGAGGCCCGCAATTTCCAGGAATACACGCTTTGATCGCCCCGCTCCCATGACCCAGAACACTTCCACCGAAGCCCCCACGGCGCTGGCCGACCAGCGCGCCCGCTCCATCTACGACCTGGGCCCCAGCACCATCTACGCCTCGCGCAGCGACCCGCGCTTTTCTTACTGCACCTACGTGCCCGAGCACATCGGCAAGCCCGGCGCGCGGCCGATGCAGCTGGTGGTGGTGATGCACGGCACCGGCCGCGGCTTCGTCAACTACCGCGAGGCCTTCAGCGGCTTCGCCAAGTGGAACGACTGCATCGTGCTGTGCCCGCTGTTCCCGGCCGGCGTGCGCGGCGACGGCAATCGCGACGGCTTCAAGCACCTGATCGAGGCCGACATCCACTACGACCGCATCCTGCTCGACATGGTGGCCGAGGTGGGCGAGAAGTTCGGCTGCGACTTCAGCCAGTTCGCGCTCTTCGGCTACTCGGGCGGCGGCCAGTTCGCCAATCGCTTCGCAATGCTGCACCCCGAGCGGCTGTGGGCCGTGTCCATCGGCGCGCCCGGCTCGGTCACGCTGATCGACCCCGAGCAAGGCTGGTGGGTGGGCACGAAAGATTTTGCCGGCCGCTTCGGCAAGCCGATGAACCTCGAAGCCCTGCGCCGCGTGCCGGTCCACATGATCGCCGGCAAGGCCGACATCGAGACCTGGGAGATCACGCACCGCGAAGGGGGCAAGTACTACATGCCCGGCGCCAACGATGCCGGCCGCACCCGGCCCGAGCGGCTGGAAACGCTGCGCCGCTCCTTCGAGGCGGCGGGTGTGAAGGTCACTTTCGACCTGCTCGACAACGTGCCGCACAACGGCCTGGCCTGCGTGGGCCACGTGCAGGACTTCTTCGCCGACGCACTGCATGCGCTGCGCGAGCCGCGCGCCGCATAACAAGGAAGACGGCCCATGTTCCGTTTCGCAGCGTCCCGCATCGCCATGGCGATACCCACACTTCTCATCGTGGCGGTGTCGGTGTTCGTGCTGATACGGCTGATTCCCGGGGACCCCGCGCAGTTGCTGCTGGGCGACCTCGCCACGCCGGCCAGCCTGGCCGAGCTGCGTGCCCGCCTCGGGCTCGACCGCTCGCTGCCGGCGCAGTTCGGCATCTGGTTCGGCCACGTGCTGCAGGGCGACTTGGGCACCTCGATCAACAGCGGGCAGGACGTGCTCTCGCTGGTGACCGACCGCTTTCTCATCAGCGGCCGCATCGTGCTGGTGGCCGTGGCGCTGGCCGCAATGGTGGCGGTGCCCGCCGGCATGATCGCCGCGTGGAAACAGAACCGCGCGCCCGACCTGCTGCTGGTCGGCACGGCCACGCTGCTGGTCTCCATTCCGACCTTCTGGCTGGGCCTGCTGTTGCTGCTGCTGTTCGGCCTGAAGCTGGGCTGGCTGCCGGTGGTGGGCTACGTGGGCATCGCCGAAGACTGGAAGAACGGCCTGCTCTACCTGGTGCTGCCGGTGCTCACGCTGTTCCTGCACGAGATCGGCGTGCTGATGCGCATGGCGCGCGCCAGCACGCTCGAAGTGCTGCGGCTGGACTACATCACGCATGCGCGCGCCAAGGGCCTGTCGGAGCGCGCGGTGTTGATGCGTCATGCCTTCAAGAACGCCTTCGGGCCTACGTGGACGCTCATCGGCCTGGTGCTGGGCAACCTGCTCGGCGGCATCGCGGTGGTGGAAACAGTGTTCACCATTCCCGGGCTGGGCCGGCTGCTGGTCGATGCGATCTTCGCGCGCGACTACCCGGTGATACAGGGCTGCCTGCTGTTCGTGGCGGTTATCTACGTGGTGGTGAACCTCGTCATCGACCTTTGCTACCCCTTCTTCGACCCGAGAGTCGCCGTCGAATGAGCACGATGAAACGCAAGAAGCGCATTCCCCTCAACGCCTTGATCGGCATCGTCATCGTCGGTTTGATCGCGGCCGCGGCGCTCGTCAGCCTCGTGTGGACGCCGCACGATCCGCTGCGCATCAACTTCGGCTCGCGCCTGAAGCTGCCGGGCGGCGCCTTCCTGCTGGGCACCGACGAATTCGGCCGCGACGAGCTCTCCCGCCTCATGGCCGGCGCCGCCACCAGCGTGTGGATTGCAGTGCTGACTGTCGGCTTCTCGATCGTGGTGGGCAGCATCGTCGGCGTGCTGACGGGCTTCCTGCGTGGCTGGACCGACCGCATCGTGATGGCCTTCAACAACGCACTGCTGGCCTTCCCCGGCCTGCTGCTGGCGCTGGGCCTGCTCGCGGTGGTGGGCGCGAACCAGTACGGCATCATCCTGGCGCTCGGGCTGGCCTACACGCCATCGGTGACGCGCATCGTGCGCGGCACGGTGCTGTCGCTGCGCGAAAAGGAATTCATCGAATCCTCGCGCGTGCTGGGCAACTCCGAGCTCTACACCATGGTGCGCCACGTGCTGCCCAACTGCACCGCGCCGCTGACGGTGCTGGCCACTTCGATGTTCGGCTGGGTCATATTGGCCGAGAGCGCGCTATCGTTCCTTGGCCTCGGCGTGCCGCCGCCGGCGCCCACCTGGGGCAACATGCTCGCCTCGGCCCGCCCGTTCATGGCGCAGGCCAGCTACCTCTCGATTCTTCCGGGCCTGTGCATCGCACTGACGCTGCTGGGCATCAACCTGCTGGGCGACGCGGTGCGCGACTGGCTCGATCCGCGCATGAAGGGCGTGCAATGACGACCACAACAAACGGCCCGCTGGTCAGCGTGGAAGGGCTGACGCTCGCCGTCGGCATGGGCGGGCGCGAGATCGTGCGCAACGTGTCCTTCGACATCGCCCCGGGCGAGATGGTCGGCATCGTGGGCGAATCGGGCAGCGGCAAGACTCAGGCAGCGCGCGCCATCATGGGCCTCACGCCTCCGCCGCTGGTGCGCACGGCCGGGCGCATCCTGTTCGAGGGCGAAGACCTGGCGCTGGCCAAGCCGGCGCGGCTGCGCGAGCTGCGCGGCGCGCGCGTGGGCATGGTGTTCCAGGAGCCGATGACTTCGCTGAACCCGTCGATGACTATCGGCAAGCAGCTCGGAGAGGCGCTGGCGCTGCACCGACGCGAGCTGCCTGCGGCCGCGCGACAGGCGCGCATCCTCGACATGCTGGCGCGCGTCGGCATCCGCGACCCCAAGGGCGCCCTCGATGCATGGCCGCACGAGTTCTCGGGCGGCATGCGCCAGCGGATGATGCTGGCCTCGGTGATGCTGCTGGAGCCCGCGCTGCTGATCGCCGACGAGCCGACCACCGCGCTCGACGCCGTGGTGCAGCGCGACGTGCTGGAACTCATGGTGGGCCTCACGCGCGAACACAACACGGCCGTGCTGATGATCAGCCACGACCTGCCGATGGTGGCGCGCTTCACGCAACGCATGGTCGTGATGCGGCACGGCGAGGTGAAGGAAACCGGCCGCACCGACGACATGCTCGAACAGCCGAAGCACGAATACACGCGCGAGCTGCTGCAGGCCATGCCGCGCCGCCTGCCCGCGCGGCAGGTGGCCGACGAGGCTCCGGTCGTCGAGGTGCGCAACCTGGTGGTCGACTACGCAGGCCACCGCCGCCTGTTCACCAAGGCTGTACCCAAGCGCGCGCTGCACGGCATCGACCTGGTGGTGCGCCCGCGCGAGGTGGTCGCGGTGGTCGGCGGCTCGGGCTCGGGCAAGACCACGCTGGGCCGCACCATCGCCGGGCTGCTCAAGCCCAGCGGTGGCGACATCCTGTTCCGCGGCCGGCCCATCCTGCGTTCCGATGCGGGGTGGTCCGACTACCGGCTGCAGTGCCAGATGGTGTTCCAGGACCCGTATGCCTCGCTCGATCCGCGCATGACCATCGACCAGCTGGTGGGCGAAGGCCTGCGGCTCATCAAGGGCATGTCAGCGGCCGACAAGGCGCGCCGCGTGCAGGAGGTGCTAGACGAGGTCGGGCTCGGCGCGTCCTTCGCGTCGCGGTATGCGCACGAGCTGTCGGGCGGCCAGCGCCAGCGCGTGGCGATCGCGCGCGCCATCGTGCGCCGGCCGGCTTTCGTGATTGCCGACGAACCGGTGTCGGCACTCGACGTGACGGTGCGCGCGCACGTGCTGGAGCTGTTCGCCGAGCTGCAGAAGCGCCACGGCTTCTCGTGTCTTTTCATCAGCCACGACCTCGGCGTGGTCGAGCAGGTTGCCGACCGCGTGATCGTGATGCAGGACGGCCGCATCGTCGAACAAGGCCCGCGCGATGCAGTGTTCGACGCGCCGCAGCAGGACTACACGCGCAAGCTGCTGTCGGCCATTCCAGCGCTGGAGCCGACCGCCGGCGGCGGTGTGCGGCTGCGCTGGCGCTTCGGCGCCGAAACGCCGGCCTTCGCCTGATTTTTCTTTTTGCAATCGCACCGGAGGAGTCCTTCATGCACCGCTTCACTTTCCGCCATGCTGCCATCGCCGCTGCCTGCCTGGCCGCCTCGGGCGCCTTCGCCCAGACCACCGTCACCGTGGCCCAGCCCGCGGACATCCGCTCCACCAACCCCGGCGTGAACCGCGACAACACCACCGACGGCGTGGTGCTCAACATCGTCGAAGGACTGGTCGGCTACCGCATGGACGGCAGCGTGGGCCCGCTGCTGGCGCAGTCGGTCGACGTGTCGAAGGATGGCCTGACCTACACCTTCAAGCTGCGCAAGGGCGTGAAGTTCCACAACGACGCACTAATGACCTCGGCCGATGTGGCGTGGAACTGGAAGCGCTACATGGACCCGAAGACCGACTGGCGCTGCACCAGCGAGTACGACGGCCGCAACGGCCTGAAGGTGGTCGACACCGCCACGCCCGACGACAGCACCTTCGTGATGAAGATCAACAAGCCCTCGGCCGTGTTCCTCGACACGCTCGCGCGCACCGACTGCGGCATGACGGCCATCCTGCACAAGAGCTCGGTGAAGGCCGACGGCAGCTGGGACAAGCCCGTGGGCACCGGCCCCTTCAAGTTCGGCGAGTGGAAGCGCGGCGAATACGTCACGGTCACGGCCTTCAAGGGCTACACCTCGCCGGCCGGCGCCACCAAGTCAGACGGCTACACCGGCCTGAAGGCGCCGCTGGTGGACACGGTGAAGTTCCTCGTCGTGCCCGACGCGGCCACCGCGGCCGCTGGCCTGAAGTCGGGCGCCATCGATGCGGGCCAGATCACGTCGAGCGATGCGCAGGAGCTGAAGAACGATCGCAACCTTACGGTGCAGGCACCACCCGAGGCCATCAAGAACGTGCTGCTGATCCAGACGCGCGACCCGCAGTTGAAGAACCAGAAACTGCGCCAGGCCATCGCGGCCTCGCTCGACATCGAGCAGATCGTGGCGGCCGCCTCCGAAGGGCTTGGCTCGGTCAACAACTCCGCGATCCACAAGGGCTCGGCCTTCTACAGCGCCGCGCAGAAAAAGGGCTGGCACTACGACCCGGCGCAGGCCGCCAAGCTGCTGCGCGAAGCCGGCTACAAGGGCGAGAAGATCACCATCCAGACCAACAAGCGCGCCCATGTGCCCAGCTATACGGTGGCGGTGCTGGCGCAGGCCATGATGCAGGCGGTGGGCATCAACGCGCAGATCGAGGTGCTCGAATGGGCCACGCAGCTCGACCGCTACAACAGCGGCAACTACCAGATGAGCTCGTTCAGCTACTCCTCCCGCCTCGACCCGGCGCTGAGCTACGAGCAGTTCTCGGGCCCGAAGGACAAGCAGGCGCGCAAGGTGTGGGAAGACCCGCAGGCGCTGAAGCTGATCGACGACAGCTTCGCCGAGTCTGACCCGAAGAAGCGCCAGGCCCTGTTCGACCAGATCCACGCGCTGATGATCCAGCAGGTGCCGATGGTGATGCTGTTCAACGGCCTCGACGCCTGGGCGGTGCGCAAGCGCATCAGCGGCTTTGCGGTGTGGGAAGGCAAGCCGCGCATGTGGGGCGTTTCAGCTGCTGCTGCGCGCAGCTAGCCGAGCGCTAGGCCGTCAGGACCTTCGCGAGGTCCGCCTTCAAGGACGTGGCCCGTTCCGGCGCGCGCGCCAGCCCGGCATCGACCAGGGCCTGCGCTCGTGCCCGATCGCCCAGGTGCACTGCGATCCGCGCGAGATGCAAAGCCGTTCGCGCGTGGATCTGGTTCGGGTCGGTCTCGCGCAGCATCTGCTCGAAGCTTTGCGGGTAGCTGCCATGCCGTGCAAAGAAAGCCCGCCCCGGGCCCGCCCATTCGCTCACGATGAACTCGACGTTCTCTTCCGCCTGCTCTTTCGTCGCGCCATAGGCCCATCCGAAAGCGGCGCCGGGCGGCGGCTCCATCCGGTCGCGAAACACGCAATGCGATTCCTCCAGCGCATCGGGCGCCACCTGGGCACCGCCTTCGGTCGGAAGGAAGTCGAGATGCGCGCCGAGGTTCAGGTAGCACGCCTTCCCCCCGCTCGCGCCCTGCACGTTGAACACATGGATCAGCGGCCCGTCGATGCGCCGCAGCGTCTGGCCCGAACCCTCGAAGCCTTCGGTCTTCAGGACAGGAAAGAGTTTTTGCGTGAGCAGCTTGAGGAAGGTGGTGCGGTTCATGGGGCGCGAATTCTCCGTGTGCGCAAGGTGATGGAATAGCGCAAGGCCTCGGTCGGTGCAATGGCATGTTGCCATGCCCAGCGCGCCGGGCCGCGCAGCAGGTACACGGAGCGCGGCTCGATCAGGAATTCGAGCATGGCGGGGCCTGAGGCCGGTGTGCCGGGCACGTACGGCCTGAACTGCATCACCGCGTCGCTGCGCAGCGAGACGCCGATGATGTCCTCGAAGTCCGGCACGTCGCGGTGCCAGCCCAGCGGCGTGCCGGGCCGGTACTCGGCAATCAGCATGTGAGTTAGCTCTTCGGGCGCGAAGCCGGCCCATGCGGCCGCCTCCGCGCGCAGCGGATGCAGCGCTTCGGGCAGCGGCGCGCCGGGCTTGAGGCGGTTGTTCTCGAAGTCGTAGCTGCCGCCGAAGCTGGTGCCGCGCCGCCGTGCCGTGTATTCCTTGTAGCGCATCTCCTTGAGCGGCAGGCCCTGCACGATGTGCAGCAGGTCGGCTTCTTCCTCGGCGGACAGGAAGTCGCGCTCGTAGCGCAGGCCTTCGATGGCGGCCACGGGCGCTTCGCCGAACAGGTCGGGCTGGCCGGCGTGTTCGATGCGTCTAGCGGACCGCATCTTCGTTGCCCCCGGCCAGTTGCACATGCCACCAGCGCGGCAGCAGTTCGCGGATCTCGGCGCGCGCGAAGCGGTCGTCGAGCAGGTGCAGCACGCCGCGGTCTTCCTCGGTGCGGATCACGCGGCCGGCCGCCTGCACCACCTTCTGCAGGCCGGGGTAGAGATAGGTGTACTCGTAGCCCTTGCCGAAGCGCGTCTGCATGCGCTCGCGCGTGATCTCGTTGAGTTCGTTGTATTGCGGCAGGCCCAGGCTGGCGACGAAGGCGCCGATCAGCCGGCTGCCCGGCAGGTCGATGCCCTCGCCGAACGCGCCGCCGAGCACCGCGAAGCCGATGCCCTGCCCGCCCTCCTCGAATCGTGCGATGAAGCCGTGGCGGTCGGCCTCGCGCATGCCGCGCGTCTGCGTCCACACGGGTACGCCGGGGTGTCGCTGCGAGAACGCAGCGCAGGCTTTTTCGAGGTAGTCGAAGCTGCTGAAGAAGGCCAGGTAGTTGCCCGGCAGGCGCTCGAACTGCGCGCCGATGATGTCGGCCACGTTGCGCAGCGACCCCGCGCGGTCGCGAAAGCGCGTCGACACATGCATCGCCACTTCGACGCGCAATTGATGGCTGTCGAAGGGCGAGGCCACATCGAGCAGCGCGGTGTCTTCCGGCAGCCCCAGCGCATCGCGGTAGAAAGCGAAAGGCGACAGCGTGCCCGAGAAGCACGTGACCGACACCGCATCGCCGAAGCGCGCTTCGAGGAACGGCGCGGGCACGAGGTTGCGGATGGCCAGGCTGCGATCCTGCTGCGTGGCCCCCAGTGTTCGCTCGAACACCGAGTGGTCACCGAAGGCCTCGGCCAGCCGGGCGAAGTGCAGCGCGTCGAAGAAGAAGCGCTGCAGCGGCCCCTGCGAGGCATCGGGCGTGGCCGCGAAATACTCGGCCATGGCAGTGTTGGCTGCCTGCAGGGTTCGCAGGAAGCGTTCCGGAATTTCGTCGGCGGTTTCGTAGTCGGCCACCTGCGACTGCTGCACCGTGTCCCACTCGCGAAACAACCGGGCCAGCGGGCCGCGCAATGCAGCGGGCGCCACGCGGTGCGCCTCTTCGAGCGCCGCGCCTTCGAGTTGTGCGGTGTACATGCCTCGCGAGCGCTCCAGCAGGTTGTGGGCCTCGTCCACCAGCACAGCCACGCGCCAGTCGGCGTCGCGCATGGTGGCGTAGAGGAAGGCGCTGCTGTCGAAGTAGTAGTTGTAGTCGCCGACGATGGCATCGGCCCAGTGCGCCATTTCCTGCGCGAGGAAATAGGGACACACCTCGTGCGCAAGCGCGATGTTGCGCAGCGCTTCGCGGTCGAGCCACGCCACCTGCGCGGCCTGCTCGCGCGCGGCGGGCAGGCGGTCGTAGAAGCCCCTGGCGAGCGGGCAGGCGTCGCCGTGACAGGCGCGATCGGGGTATTCGCAGACCTTCTCGCGGGCCGCGAGTTCGAGCACGCGCAGGCGACCCTGTCCCCTGCCCTTGTCGAGCACGCGAAGCGCGTCGAGCGCCACCGGCCGGCCTGAGGTCTTGGCGGTGAGGAAGAAAAGCTTGTCGATCTTGCGCGCCGCGCGGGCCTTGAGCAGCGGGAAGATGGTGGCCAGCGTCTTGCCGATGCCCGTGGGCGCCTGCGTCATCAGGCAGCGTCCGCCCACGGCCGCGCGGTAGACGGCTTCGGCCAGTTCGCGCTGGCCGGTGCGAAAGGCGCGGTGCGGAAACTCGAGCTGGCCTAGCGTGGCGTCGAGCGCGGCGCGGTGGCCGGCTTCGCTGTGCGCCCAGGCGCTGTAGCGGCCACACAGCTGCTCGAAGTGCTCCCGCAGCGCTTCGCGGGTGTGGTGCTCTTCGAGCACGGTTTCGTCCCCGGTGGCCAGGTCGAGGTACACCAGCGCCACGGTCATCTCTTCGTGGCCGTTGAGTTCGCACAGCATCCAGCCGTAGGTGCGGGCCTGCGCCCAGTGCAGTGCGCGGTGGTTGCCGCGGATGGCGTCGAGATCGCCGCGGAAGGTCTTGATTTCTTCGACGCGGGATGCGCGTGCCTCGTAGCCGTCGGCCCGGCCGCGCACGCGGACCGCGCCGCAGGTGGCTTCGAGCCCGACCTCGCAGGCGTAGTGCTCGGGATCACGCCGGTGCTGCACCATCGCGTGCCCGGCCATGCCTTCGAGCGCGCTGGGCGCGGGCACGAAGCGCAGGTCGAGGTCGCCCGCCTTCGCGCCGAAGGCGCACAGGGCCTTGACGGAAACTACATGCGCGATCATGGAGGCCGCATCCTGCGGGTTGGAGGGTTCGGGGCCCATCTGGGAATGCTGTATGAATTTACAGTATAGCCACGCCAATACGCCGCTTGCGGTTTCCCTATCCGCATCAAGACCGTGACGGGGCCTTCTCCGACAGGGCGTCTTCGATTTATCGACAAAACTTGACAAGTTTTGCCTACAACTGCGACCGATGAACACTCCCACCGCGATCGACCCCGACGACTTCGAGCGCCTGCTCAGCCGGAACATCAAGCTGCCCCTGATCGGCGGCGTGTTCGGCGCCGTGGTGTTCGTGGGGTTGATCCTGTTCCTGCTCAACACCATCGGCTGGGTCGAGCACACCGACCGTGTCACCCGCGCCGCCAGCGAGTTGCAGCGCCGCACCATCGACATGGAAACCGGCGTGCGCGGCTTCCTGATCACCGGTGAGCGGAGCTTTCTGGAGCCCTATCAAAGCGCCCTGACCCGCCTCAAGGGCGATACGGTCGGGCTGCGCAACCTGGTGTCGGACAACCCCCAGCAGGTGGAGCGCATCGATCGCCTCGCCACGCTGCAGACAGCCTGGCTCGAATTTGCCAACGGCATGATTGCCGCGCGCGACGCCAGCAGCGGCACGCAGACCGCCGTGCGCCTCGGCGACGAAAAGCGGCTGATGGACGACATGCGCGCCGAGTTCACCGCCTTCATGGAGACCGAGCAGGCCCTGCGCTTCCAGCGCAACAACGCGGCCAACAGCACTGCCTGGTGGGTCGTCGGGCTGTTCCTGCTGTTCACCTTGAGCTTCACCGGGTTGATGGCCTACTTCGGGCGGCGCCAGCTGGTGCTGCTGTCCGACAGCTACGACGTGGTGCTGAAGGAACAAGCTGCGCACGCCGAACGGCTCGCTCACGAGGCCTGGTTGCGCAACGCGCAGACCGGGCTGGTGGGCGAGCTGGTCGGCGAACTCAGCGCGCCGGACATGGGCCGCAAGGTGCTCGCGTTCTTCTCACGCTACCTGGGCGCCTCGGTTGGCGCCATGTACGTGCGCGAGCGCCACGGCCCGCTGCGCCGGGCGGCGAGCTACGGCTTTTCGAGCGCGGCCGAGGCCACGCCGCAGGTTTTCTCCCCTACCGAAAGCCTGGTGGGCCAGGCGGCTGCCGAGCGCCGGCGCATGCTGGTCGACCCGGTCGATGCCGACTACCTGAAGGTCAACTCGGGCCTTGGCGAGATGGCGCCCAAGGCCGTGCTGCTGGTACCCGTTGCAAGCAGCGGCATGGTCAACGGCGTGGTCGAGCTCGGCCTGCCAGGCGCGCTGGACGACCGCGGCAGCCAGTTGATCGACCTGGTGGCCGACGACATCGGCACCTCGCTGGCGGCGGCTCGCTACCGCGAGCAGTTGCAGGAGGTGCTCGGCGAAACCCAGCAGCTCAACGAGGAACTGCAGGTGCAGCAGGAAGAGCTGCGCACCGCCAATGAAGAACTGGAAGAACAGTCGCGCGCCCTGCGCGCCTCGCAGGCCATGCTGGAGAACCAGCAGGCCGAACTGGAGCAGACCAACAGCCAGCTCTCCGAACGCACCGAGGCACTGGACCAGCGCAACACCGCGCTGCGCCGCGTGCAGCGCGACCTCGAAGACCGCGCCGACGAACTGCAGCGCGCAAGCCGCTACAAGTCGGAATTTCTCGCCAACATGTCGCACGAGCTGCGCACGCCGCTCAACAGCGCGCTCATCCTCGCCAAGCTGCTGGGCGACAACCCGCAGGGCAATCTCTCGCCGGAGCAGGTGAAGTTCGCGGAGTCGATCTACTCGTCGGGCAACGATCTGCTGGTGCTGATCAACGACATCCTCGACATCGCGAAGGTCGAGGCCGGCAAGCTCGAGGTGGTGCCCGAAGACGTCACGCTCGCCAAGCTGGGCCGCAGCCTGGAGAGCACGTTCAGTCCGCTTGCGATTCAGAAGAACCTGAGCTTCAAGCTCGAAGTGCGGCCCGATGCACCGGTCTCGCTGGTCACCGACCGGCAGCGCGTCGAGCAGATCCTGAAGAACCTGCTGTCGAACGCGATCAAGTTCACCGAGCGCGGCGAAGTGGCGCTGACCGTCTCGCCGACCGCGGACGGTGGCGCCGCTTTTGCGGTGTCCGACTCGGGTATCGGCATCGATCCGCAGCAGCACGAGCTGATCTTCGAAGCCTTCCGCCAGGCCGACGGCACCACCAGCCGGCGCTACGGCGGCACCGGGCTGGGCCTGTCGATCTCGCGCGACCTCACGCAGCTGCTGGGCGGCACGCTCACGGTGCAGAGCGAGCCGGGCCAGGGCAGCACCTTCGTCCTGCAACTTCCGGCAAAGGCACCACAGGCTTCGCCGGCAGCGCTTCAGCCATCGGCGGTCTACACGCCCCGGCCCGCGCAGGCGCCATCCGTTGCCTCGCTGGCGCCGAAGCCCCCTGCCCCGGTGCCCGCACCGCAGTTCGCCGACGACCGCTCCATCCCGCGCGACCAGGTGCGCCGCGTGCTCGTGATCGAGGACGAGCCGCAGTTCGCGCACATCCTCTACGACCTGGCGCACGAGCTGGGCTACCGCTGCCTGGTGGCGCACGGCGCGGCCGATGGCTTCGAACTGGCCACGCAGTTCCTGCCCGACGCGATCCTGCTCGACATGCGCCTGCCCGACAGCACCGGCCTCGACGTGCTGCAGCGGCTGAAGGATTCGCCGCACACGCGCCACATTCCGATCCACGTGGTGTCCGCCGCCGAAGGCGTACAGGGCGCGGCGCTGCAGATGGGCGCCATCGGCTATGCGCTGAAGCCGGCCACGCGCGACGAACTGATGAAGGTGTTCGGCCGGCTGGAAGAAAAGCTCACGCAGAAGGTCAAGGTCGTGCTGCTGGTGGAAGACGACGAGCTGCAGCGCGAGAGCGTCATCAGGCTGATCGGCGACGACGACATCGAGATTGTTGCCGTCGGCTCCGGCGAAGAAGCGCTGGAGCTGCTGCGCACCCGCGTGTTCGACTGCATGATCACCGACCTGAAGCTGCCCGACATGCAGGGCAGCGAGCTGCTCAAGGCCATGGCGGCGGAAGAAATCGTGTCGTTCCCGCCGGTCATCGTCTACACCGGGCGCAACCTCACGCGCGACGAAGAAGCCGAGCTGCAGCGCTACTCGCGCTCGATCATCATCAAGGGCGCGCGCTCCCCAGAGCGCCTGCTCGACGAAGTGACGCTGTTCCTGCACAAGGTGGAGGCCGAGCTTTCCAGCGAGCGCCGGGGCATGCTGAAGACGGCGCGCGGGCGCGACCGCATCTTCGAGGGCCGCACCATCCTGCTGGTGGACGACGACGTGCGCAACATCTTCGCGCTGACCAGCGCGCTGGAGCAGCGCGGCGCCATCGTGGAGATCGGCCGCAACGGCCGCGAGGCGCTGGAGCGGCTCGACCAGGTGAGCGAGATCGACCTCGTGCTGATGGACGTGATGATGCCGGAGATGGACGGCCTGGAAGCCACGCGCCGCCTGCGCGGCGACCCGCGCTTCGAGAAGATGCCGGTAATCGCCATCACCGCCAAGGCCACCAAGGACGACCGCGAGCAATGCCTTGCCGCCGGCGCCAACGACTACCTCGCCAAGCCGGTGGACCTGGAGCGCCTGTTCTCGCTGCTGCGCGTGTGGATGCCGAAGATGGAGCGCCTGTGACAACACGCCACGGCACCTCGAAGACCGTCACGCACACGCCGCCGCTGCATCCGCTGAGCGACACGGAGATCGAACTGCGCCTGCTGATGGAGGCGATCTACCTCAAGTACAGCTACGACTTCCGCAACTACACCGTGGCCTCGCAGAAGCGCCGCGTGCTGCACGCGCTCGACCAGCTCGGGCTGCCGAGCATCTCGGCGCTGCAGGAGCGGGTGCTGCGCGACCCGTCGCTGTTCGGCCGGCTGCTGCAGTTCCTGACGATCCCGGTGAGCGAGATGTTCCGCGACCCGGCCTACTTTCTGGCCTTGCGCCAGCACGTGGTGCCGATCCTGCACACCTACCCGTCCGTCAAGGTGTGGGTGGCGGGCTGCAGCACGGGCGAGGAAGTGTTCTCGCTGGCCATCCTGCTGCGCGAAGAGGGCCTGCTCGCGCGCACGCAGATCTACGCCACCGACATCAACCCCGCCTCGCTGGAGAAGGCGCGCCAGGGCATCTTTCCGCTGGAAGCGATCCGCGGCTACACCACCAACTACCAGCGTGCGGGCGGACGCGGCGAGTTCTCCGACTACTACACCGCCGCCTACGACGCCGCGCGCTTCGACCCCTCGCTGTGCGCCGGCGTGATCTTTGCCGACCACAGCCTGGCAACCGACAGCGTGTTCGCGGAAACGCAGCTGGTGTCGTGCCGCAACGTACTGATCTACTTCAACCGGGAGCTGCAGGACCGGGCGCTGGGCCTGTTCCACGAGTCGCTGTCGCACCGCGGTTTTCTCGGTCTGGGCTCGAAGGAGAGCATCGACTTCTCGGGCTACTCCGACCGCTTCGACACGCACGCGCGCGTCGAGCGCATCTACCGCAAGAAGGCCGCATGACGGGCCACATGCAGCGCCACCTTCGCTCCCCCGTTCGCAAGCGCGTCGACGCCGTGGTGCTGGGCGCCTCGGCCGGCGGCATCGATGCGCTCTCCACGCTGCTGCACGACCTGCCCGCAGGCTGGCACATTCCGATGGCCGTGGTGCTGCACCTGCCCGGGGATCACGAGAGCCATCTCGCCGAGATCTTCGCGCAGCGCCTGCCGATTCCGGTGCACGAGGCCAACGACAAGATGCCGTTGGCGGCCGGCAGCCTGTACTTCGCGCCGCCCGGCTACCACCTGTCGATCGAGCGCGAGCGCACCTTCTCGCTGAGCTGCGAGCCGCCGGTGCTGTTCTCGCGCCCGTCCATCGACGTGCTGATGGGCTCCGCCGCCGACGTCTACGGCCCCGCCCTTGCCGGCTTCTTGCTGACCGGCGCGAACGACGACGGCGCAGAAGGCCTGCACCGCATTCATCTGGCCGGCGGACTCACCGCCGTCCAGGAACCGAAAGAAGCTCTCATTCCAACCATGCCCCAAGCCGCCATTGCGCGCCACATTCCCGACTACGTGCTCCCCCTGCGCGAACTGCGCACGCTGCTGCTCCAGTTGGAGGCCGCCCATGAACATTGACATCGAAAGCAAGCTGCTGATCGTCGATGACCTGCCGGAGAACCTGCTGGCACTGGAGGCGCTGATCCGCGCCCCGGGGCGCCTCGTGTACCGGGCCGACTCGGCCGATGCGGCGCTGGCGCTGCTGCTGGAGCATGAATTCGCGCTCGCCATCGTCGACGTGCAGATGCCGGGCATGAACGGCTTCGAGCTGGCCGAGCTGATGCGCGGCACCGAGCGCACGCGGCACATTCCCATCATCTTCGTGAGCGCCGCCGGGCGCGAGCTGAACTACGCCTTCCAGGGCTACGAGAGCGGCGCGGTCGACTTCCTGCACAAGCCACTGGACCCGCACGCGGTGGTCAGCAAGGTGAACGTGTTCGTCGACCTGTACCAGCACCGCAAGGCGCTGCGCCACGAAATGGAATCGCTCGCGGCCGCGCACAAGAAACAGGAAGAGCTGGTGCAGCAGCTGCAGCAGACGCAGCACGAGCTGGAACGCGCCGTGCGCATGCGCGACGACTTCATGTCGATGGTGTCGCACGAGTTGCGCACGCCGCTCAATACGCTCTACCTCGAAGCGCAGCTGCGGCAGCTGCACCTGTCGAAAGGCAACCTCGCCAACTTCACGCCCGAGCGGCTGCCCACGATGATCGAGCGCGACCAGCGGCAGATCCGCAACATGGTGCGGCTGATCGACGACATGCTCGACGTCACCCGCATGCGGCGCGACGCGCTGTCGATCAAGACCACACCGGTGGACCTCGCGACGCTGGCGCAGGCGGTGGTCGAGAGCCTGCGGCACCAGGCCGAGGCCGCGGGCTCGGTCATCACGCTCGCGGCGCCGGCCGAACTGCGCGGCGAATGGGACGAGTTCCGCATCGAACAGGTGCTGACCAACCTGCTGACCAACGCGCTGCGCTACGGCGGCGGCAAGCCGGTCGAGATGGTCGTGCAGCAAGTGGGAAACACCGCGCAGGTGGCCGTACGCGACCAGGGCATAGGCATTGCGCCCGAAGACCAGGGCCGCATCTTCGAGCAGTTCGAGCGCACCGACGACAGCCGCAAGCACGCCGCGGGGCTGGGCCTCGGGCTCTACATCACGCGCAAGATCGTGACCTTGCACGGCGGGCAGATCGGCGTGGAAAGCGCACCGGGCGAAGGCTCGCGCTTCGTGGTCGACCTGCCGCTGCAACCACCGGCACCCCCGGCCGACCCCCAAAAGGAGACACCTCTGTGAACGTGCTGATCGTCGACGACAACAAGGCCGCGGCCGATCTGCTGCAGGAGCTGCTGAGCCTGCACGACCACACCGCCCGCTGCACCTACACCGCGCAGCAGGCGCTCGACGCGGCAGCGGCCGAAAGCTTCGACGCCGCGCTGATCGACCTCACGCTGCCCGACCTTCCGGGCACGGAAGTCGCGCGACGGCTGCGCGCGAGCACGGCGGAAGGCACGCCGAAGCTGCTGGTCGCGATCTCGGGTTTCTCGGCGCAGGATGCGGGCGGCAAGGCGGCCGAGGGGCTGTTCGACCACCATCTGCAGAAGCCGATCGACATCGACGAGCTGGGGCGAATCCTGGCGCAGACCTGAGCCTGGCGAGTCACTTCGCCGGAGCGAGCTCTCCGTACCAGTAGGCCGCGGTGACGCCGCCGTCCATGAGGAAGTCGCTGCCGGTGATGAAGCCGCCGTCTGGCCCCATCAGCAGCGCGCCGACGTTGCCGACCTCGTCCGGTGTGCCGCCGCGCTTGGCGGACGACGCTTCGATCATGCGCCGGTAGCCTTCGCCGCGAGGGCCTGTCAGTTCGTCTCTTGCGAGCGGCGTGAAGATGATGCCGGGGCTGATGGTGTTCACCCGGGCGCCACGCTTGCCCCATCGCACGGCCTCCGCCATGACCCGCAGGGAATTTCCACGCTTGGAAAGTTGGTACGCGTGCAGGGAGTCTTTCACCTGCTCGGGCTGAAGCATCGGCAGCACAAGCAAGTCTTCTGTCGGCGTCGTCGCGAGAGCCGCATTCTGTTCGGGGCTCAACGCTGGCAGGCGGTGTCCGGACTGCGACGCGATGACGACGCCAGCGCCGCCTTCCGCGACAACGTTGCCGAACTCTTCCAGGACGAGCGCGGTGCCGTACAGGTCGACCTTGAGGATCGCGGCCGGCGATGCCTGCGAAGGAGAAACGCCCGCAGCGTGGACCAGGCCGGTGACGCTGCCAAGCGCGGTGGCCGTCTCCACGAGCGCATGGACCGAGGCGCGCGAAGACACGTCCACGACTGCCGTGCTCACTTCGAAGCCGGCATCCGCGAGCACCTTGGCCGCTGCGTCGGCCCCCTCCTGCCGCAAGTCGGCGAGCAGAACGTGCTTGCCCGCGCTGACACGGCGGGCGATGGCCTGGCCGATGGACCCAGCTCCGATGACAACAACTACTTGGGTCATGATCAATTCCTTTTGCTCGGCGTCAGTCGTCATCGCTCAGCGGCCGACGAGCTTTTGTCGATCCGCCGAATAGCGGTCGCCCTGGACCTGGACACCCGAGACGGCCGCCTCGATTTCCTTCAGGTCTTCCGGCAACAACACGACAGAGGCGGCGCCGGCGTTTTCCTCGAGGCGGAGCAACTTCGTCGTGCCGGGAATCGGCACGATCCACGGCTTTTGGGCGAGCAGCCAGGCAAGTGCAAGCTGGGCAGGCGTGACCTGCTTGCGCGCGGCGATCTCCGCCAGAACATCGACCAGGGCGCGATTCGCCTGGCGCGCCTGCGGTGCAAAACGAGGCACTGTGCTGCGGAAATCTGTCGCGCCGAACGATGTCTGCGCGTCGATCGCTCCCGTCAGGAAACCCTTTCCGAGCGGACTGAATGGCACAAAGCCGATGCCCAGCTCCTCCAGCAGCGGAAGAATCTCTTTCTCCGGCTCGCGCCACCACAGGGAATATTCGCTCTGAAGGGCGGCGACCGGCTGAACCGCGTGCGCGCGGCGAATGCTGTCGACGCCGGCCTCGGAAAGACCGAAGTGCTTCACCTTGCCTTCGCGGATCAGGTCTTTCACGGCGCCCGCCACGTCTTCCATCGGAACCTGCGGATCGACACGGTGCTGATAGAACAGATCGATGCGGTCGGTGCGCAGGCGCTTCAGCGCCTCGTCGGCCACCTGCCGGATGCGTTCCGGCCGGCTGTCGAGGCCCTTGCCGGCGTCACCCTCGCGAAACCCGAACTTGGTCGCGATCACGACCTGGTCACGCACAGGTTCCAGCGCTTCCCCGACCACGCTTTCGTTGACGAAGGGCCCATAGACTTCCGCCGTGTCGAAAAACGTGATCCCGCGTTCGAAGCCCGCGCGGATGAGCTTGACCGCTTCGGCCGTGCCGGTCGCCGGCCCATAGCCGAAGCTCAGGCCCATGCAGCCGAGACCGAGGGCCGAAACGGTGAGGCCGCCGCGGCCCAGTTGACGTGTTTTCATGGTGTGTGTCCTTGTCGCTAACCGATCACAAGAACTTTAGGCAGCCTGCTTGCCAATGACTAGACTGCTGGATCGACATGTACCTAGAAGGCAGGCTAATCAATGGCACGCTTCGACGACCTGGCCAGTTTTGCGGCCGTGGTGCGCGCAGGCAGTTTCACGCGCGCGGCGGCCCAGCTTGGGGTGACGCAGTCCGCGCTCAGCCAGACCGTCCGCGCGCTGGAGCGCCGCCTCGACCTGAAGCTGCTCAACCGGACCACGCGCAGCGTCGCGCCCACGGAAGCGGGCGAACGCCTGTACCAAGCCGTCGGCCCGCGTTTCGAGGACATCGAAGCAGAACTCGCCGTTCTGGGCGAGATGCGCGGCAAGCCCGCCGGCATGGTCCGCATCACGGCGACCGAACACTCGATGCGAACCTTGATCTGGCCCAGGCTTCAACCATGGCTGCCCCTGTACCCCGACATCAAGGTGGAGATCAGCGGCGACAACCGCTTCACCGACATCGTTGCCGAGCGCTTCGACATCGGCGTGCGACTGGGCGGCGACGTGGCCAAGGACATGATCGCCGTACGCATCGCGCCCGACATGCGCATGGCCGTGGTGGGCAGCCCCGACTACTTCTCGCGCCACCCCCGGCCGTCTACCCCGCAGGATCTGACCCTGCACGACTGCATCGGATTGCGCCTGGCATCCCACGGCGGCCTTCTGAAATGGGAATTCACGCGGCGCCGGAAAGGCGTCAACGCGCACGTCACGGGCCGGCTCGTCTTCAACTCGAGCGAGCTGATCGTCGCCGCGGCGCTGTCCGGGCACGGGCTGGCATGGCTGCCCTCCGACCTCGTCGAGAAACACATCGAGGCAGGCCGGCTGGTGCCGGTACTCGATGATTGGGCGGCAACCTTTGACGGGTATCACGCCTACTATGCCGGCCGACGCGCTTCGCCAGCCTTGATGCTCGTCGTGGAGGCGTTGCGGCCTCCGGAAGCTCAGCGCCTCTTGCTACGCCCCTTGTAGCTGCGCATGGCCTCGTAGCGATACACGCGGAATCCGTCCTTCTGCAGGAAGCTGACCGGCTCCCAGCCGCGTGCGAGCGCGCAGTCAGTGATCTGCGCCATCTGCACGCCCAGGTAGTCCTGCAGGCTGTCGGCCACCGCGAGCTCGAACTTCTTGAGCTCGCGGTCCAGCGATTCCAGTGCCGCGATGGCGGCCTCGACGCTGGTGAAGGGGCGCACGTGCGTCACGGCCTTGCTGCGCGCCGGTGCGGGCGCCTCGGGAGGGTCCGCGCTGAAGTTCACGCTGGCCCCACCTTCCATGCCGTTGAGGCCGCCGATGGCGGTCATGCTGCTCATTGCGTTCATGTCATGAACCCCATATCGCGCGGATAGCTGATGCCACTCGGCGCAGTCACGTTGTTGAAATTCTTCAGGTTGGGCAGGATGCCGTTGAGGTCCGCGTCAGGCACGCCGAACCACTTGGCCAGCGTGGCCGCGTATTGGTCGACCGAGGTGGTCGGCAGCAGCCGGCCCTGGCCGACATGCCACTGGTCGTCGTCGGCAGCAGTGTTGCCGATGCTCACCGGCGGTGGCGTGCCGTAGAACGCCTTGCCCTTCACGGCATTGACACCGCCGACCACGAAGTGATGGCTGCCCCAGCCGTGGTCGGAACCATTGCCGTTGCTCGAAAGCGTGCGGCCGAAGTCGGAGGCGGTGAAGGCCGTCACCTTGTCGTCGATGTCCAGAGCTTTCATCTGCCGCTGGAAGGCAAACATGGCCTCGGACAGCCGCAGCATCAGGCCGCCCTGCTTCGTGTCGAGGTCGTCGTGCAGGTCGTAGCCGCCCATGGAAACGAAGAACACCTGGCGCTTCACGCCCAGCGAGACGCGCCCTCGAATGAGGCGGGCCACCATCTTGAGCTGGTCGGCCAGGTTGTTGCCGGTAGGAAAGTTGCCGTTCAGGTCGTCGGGCTGAATGGCGGCGGTGATCTTGCCTTCCGCCTCGACCGCGCGCAGCGTGACCTTGTTGTATTCGTTCTCCAGCGTGTGGCTGCGCGCCTGCTGCGCCAGCTGCTGCATGGCCGCCTTGACCGCCGACGAGCCGTAGACGTTGCCCGTGGCGCTGCTCACGCTGTTGATGCGCACCGCGCCGCGCGTGCCGACCTGGTACTGCAGCGCCTCGTCGCCCGACAGGAACACCGCGTTGCCCGCCACCGAGACGCAGGTGAAGAGCGACGCATTGCGCTGCCCGGCCAGCATCAGGTCGCCGAGGTTGCCGCCCCAGCCGATGGTGGAGCCTTCGGGCGAGGACGATTGCCAGATCGACTGCTGGTCGTTGTGCGAGAACAGCTTGGGCGGAATCGGGAAGTCCTTGCGGTTGGAGCTGTTGAACTGCGCGCGCGTGAGTGGCTTGACCAGCGGGCCGACGTTGAGCTGCACCGCCATCCTGCCTTCGTCGAACAGCGTCGCGAGCTTGGTCATCGCCGGGTTCAGCGCGTACTTGCGTCCGTTGGCCAGCGAGACGGCGGGCTTGAGCTCGGTGGCTGCGAGAGCCGCATCGGACGGCAGCGCGATGGCGCCGCGGATGGCGCTGTACTTCGCGTAGCTGTCGGCGTCGTAGTTGACGAGGGTGTTGGCGTAGTCGTTGCCGCCGAACAGGAAGACGCAGACCAGCGCCTTATAGTCGTCACCGGGCGCGGCCTGCGCAGCGGCTTCACCCATGGCGGCGAGGTTGAGCGCGAACGGCAGCGCGGTGCCGGCCATCGCGAGCTGGCCCGTGCGGCGCAGGAAGGCGCGGCGCGAATGCTGGGCAGGATTTATCAGGTGCATGGTCGGTTCGCTCCGGCTTCTTCTTTATTACTTCTGGACGAGGTATTCGGGCGAGCCCATCACCAGCAGCACGCCGGCGCAGATGAGGTCGAGCTTGCGGGCGTCGGTGGTGGGGTTCAGCAGCGGCGCCTTGGTCAGCGCGTCGGTGATCAACGCCACCGTGGCGGCTGACAGCTGGTTGCCCGTGAGCAGCAGGTTGAGCCGCCGCACCAGCGCGGCGGGATCGGTCACCAGCGTCTTCTCGGCCGCGTAGTTCGCCACCACGTCCTTGCTGTTGAAGCCGTTCTGCAGAATGCCCTGCATGAAATTGAGGTAGCCGCCCACGCTAGTCTCGTTGACCAGTTGGAACTCGGGCGCCACCAGCTTGTTGCTGGCGATGGCGGTAGAGGGCGGCACGTAGCCGGGCCGGAAGAAGTTGAACACCGAGGGCGAGCGCAGCGGACACTGGCCCAGGCTCTGGCTCGTGTCGGAGGTGTTGCCGATCGCCCAGGTGTCTTGCGCCGAGCCGATGCCGAAGGTGCGGCCCCATTGCACGAGCCGCAGCATAGGTTCGCGCAGGTGGCCGAAGTTCGGGTCGGAAAGACCGGTGGGGCCGCGTGCCTCGTCGTCGAGCAACACAGCCGCGAACACGCTCTTCATGTCGCCGCGCACGCCCGCGCCGTTGTTGGCGAAGATGTCGGCCACGCGCTTGACGTAGGCCGCGCTGGGGTTGCTGGTAACCAGCCGCTGGATGAGCTGGCGACCGATGAAGGGGCCGACGTTCGGGTGGTTGAAGAGCGTGTCGAGCGCGATCTTCAACGCCGCCGGGCCGGGTGTGCCGGCGGGCACGGTGGCGCCGAGGAAGCGCGCTTCGAGCATCGAGTGGTTGCCCGCCGTGTAGGCCATGGGGCGCGTGGTCCAGGCGTTGGTCTCGATGCGGCTGCTTGCAGCGGGCGGAAGAAAGGCGTTGCGCTCCGCGGAGCGGATGTCGAGGTCGTAGCCGGTGAAGACGCGCGCGAGGTTCGACACGTCGCTCTGCACGTAGGTTTCGAGCGGCTGGCCGTCGGCGCCGGTCTTCACCGTGCCGTCGGCTTCGAGCTGGTACAGGCCGATGGTCATGAGCTGCATGACTTCGCGCGCGTAGTTCTCGTCGGGCTGCCGGCCCGAGGCGTCTTCCTTGCGGTTGCCGCGGGTGTTGAGATAGAAGCCCATCGCGGGATTCAGCGAGACGTCTTCAAGCAGCTGGCGGAAGTTGCCGGTGACGCCGTTGGCCAGCGTGTCCCAGTACTGGGCCATCATGGCTGTGGGCCAGCTCGACCCGATCTCGGTGCCCGAGACCACGAAGATTTCGCTGAGGGCCAGTGCCATGCGCTTGCGCACCGGGTCGGCTGCGACCATGAGCTGGCGCCAGATCATCGCGTCGGTGTCGACGGTGCCGTAGGTCTTGCCGTTGACCCATTCCCAGGCCGTGGGCTCGCGCGCCGCGCTGAACTGCTCGCTGAGCCATGGCATGTAGCCCTTGGCGCGCACTGCGGCGATCTCTGCATCCGAGGCCGAGAACTGGGCGTGCAACAAGAAGCGCGCGGCCTCCGCGTCGTTCTGCGCCTGGGTGTAGTGATAGGGGCCGGTGTCGGGCTGCTCGCCCGGATTGGGGCTGCCGCCGATGGGGAAGCCGAAGCCACCGGAAGAGCCGCCTCCTCCTCCGCCACCACCGCATGCGGCCAGTGCCGCCGCGATGGAGAACGCAGCCGCGGCCTTCAGGGGCCGCGTTGTTTCATCGATTGCCGCCGTCGTTCTTGTTGCTGCATGCGCAGGCGGCGCAGTAACGCGCACCACCTCGTCGACCGGGCTTGCGCAGCCGGCCTCGAACTGTTCCACCATGTTCCTCGCTCCTGCGGCGCATCAACGCCGGTCGAGCAATCAAGGCAAGCGGCATGCCCTGCGGAAAACAGCTGGACGGGTGTCTAAAACTGGCGAAGTCACCACATAAATGTGTGCCAATGTGACTTTTTAGTCACCCCTTGAAACAAAATTGGCATGCCAGCGCACATGCCAATGTTTCAGCAAACATTCAGGTGACAGTGCCAGTCGTCAGTCGCGCTCGTCGTCCCAGCCGCTCGGCGGACGATAGGGATAGCCGGGGCCGTAGTAGATGCGGCCGGGCGGCGGGCTGTAGATGGGCGCCGGGCGGTAGTACACCGGTGGCGGCGGCCGGTAGTAGACCGGCGGAGGTGGCTCGTAATAGATGGGGGCCGGATACGGATAGACCGGCGGGGGTGCGTAGTACGGCGCCGGGTAGCCGCCGGCGACATAGCCGGGCGTGCCGATCTGTACTGACCAGCTTCCGCGCGCGTTGGCGGCACCCGCGGCCAGCAATGCACCGGCAACGACGGCACCGATTGCGGCCCACTTGAAAACAGAAGATTGATGTTTGAAGTTCACTGAGGCTCCAAGGCCAAGGGCGGACAGCGCCCAGGTTGATACGCAACGCCCGACGTGTACCCGTGGTGCACCCGTCACCGCGAAGGCTGGTTGCCAAACGTCACTGCCGCGCGGTACGTTGCAACCAACGCTCAACCCGCGATTTCGCGGCGCGACAACATCACGTCGCCGCTGTTCGTGTTGAAGGCGATGGTCGGCGCGCTGAAGTCGCTGAGCGGCGCGCCCAGGCCGATTTCACCGCGGCCGTGCAGCACGCACTCTTCGCGCCGCAGGGCAATCTCGGTGCTCGGCCCGCCGTTGCCGTGGAAGCGCACCCAGGTGCCATAGGTGCTGACGTCGATCAGCACGCAACTGCCCTGCCGCAACTCGATGCGCGCATGCAGCCGCGAGACGCGGGGGTCGTTGACCACGAACTGCGCGTCGTCGACGCGACCCAGATGAATCGGGAGCTCTTCGGTGCGGAACATCGACCGCACGTCGAGCCAGGCCAGCTCGATCTGGCCGAAAGAAGAATCCGGCATCCGCAGCGGGGCGAGCGCGGCGGGCACGGTGAGGAAGCTCGTCACCTCTTCCTGCCAGTCGATCCGGTGCACGACCGACATCTCGCTTCGACCCCGGATGTTGATGAGGCCCAGGTCGCGGTGCTGCACCGCGCCTTCGCGCAATTGGGAAATGACGGCGTCGGTCACCCAGATCTGGCCGGGGCCGGCCAGGTCGCTCAGGCGCGAGGCCAGGTTGACGGCGTCGCCGTAGCAATCGCCCTCGACCTCGACCACCTCGCCGCTGGCCACGCCGATCTGCAGCGCCATGCGTAGCGGCGCCGGCCATGCGAGCAGGCGCTTCTGGTGATAGCGCTGCAGCTCGACGACCGCGTGCGTGGCGGCGGCGCCGCTGGTGAAGATGGCGAACACACCGTCTCCGAGCGACTTCACCACCCGTCCGCCGTGCGCCTGGCACACGCCGCCGATCCATTGCGTCAGCCGCGTCACGGTCTCGGTGGCTCGAGCATTCCCCATGGCCTCGAAGACCCTGGTGCTCCCCGTCAAGTCCGCGAATACGACTGTGGAATTGACACCCATACTGTTGTGATTCTCGATTTCTATCGCAGGTTGTAAATGCTCAGGGCATACGTTCATTTACGCACGGGAGAAACGGTCTTCGCACCTATCGTGTTGACCATATAGGTATAAGCCGCGGGCAACGGAGCAGATGCAAGAGGGGCATTCTTCAATTTGTAGTACTTTGGATTACAAAATACAACGTCTGTTAAATACGCTAAGTAAAGCGTGTTGTTTACAGACAAGAAACACCGTTTCAGATCTTGTGAAATGGTTAACTGAGGCTTAAGGTAGCGGCCGTTCTGGCTTCCGGCAATACGCTTTTCGTCCCCATGCTCTTCCGCCGCATTCTTCGTCTGCTGAACGTACCCGGCTTCGGATCCCGCCAGGCGACGGAAAGTCAGCTGGGGCGCATTCGCACGGCGATGCTGTCGGTGCTCCAGGGCCATGGCGGCCACTCGGTGCAGCGCGTGAGCCAGCGCGTGCGCTTTGCGGCCGACGTCGAAGCCCTCTGGTACCTGCGGCAGGACGTGATGATGGCGTTGAGCGCCATCGACGGTGAAACCGCCGCACGCCGCCAGATGAAAACCATCAACAGCATGTTCAAGGGCGGATTGCCCGGCTCGATGGGGCCTCGCGCGCATCAGCGCTTTACCAACAACAACGGTTGAAGTTGCGACGGCCCTTCGGGGCCGTTTTCTTTTTCCCGCTTTCTTCCCCCATGGCCGGGTCAGTGGCCGTGATGATGATGGTCATGGCCGTGATGATCGTCATGCGCTGGCGTGTGACGATGACCCCAGACGAGAAAGACATCGCGCCCCTCCGCCGCCATCGACACCTTCGCACCCACGGGCAGTAGCACCTTCGTGGGCACATGGCCGAACGGCAGTCCCGCCAGCACAGGCACCTTGAGCGATGCGCGCAGCCGGTCGATCACCGTGTTCAGGCCAAAGCCCCGGTCGTAGCCCGGCGCCTTGCGAATGCCCGTGAATTGCCCGAACACGATGGCGCGCTGGCGCGCCAGCACACCGGCCATCTTCAACTGGTCGAGCATGCGTTCGATACGGTACGGGTGCTCGTTGATGTCCTCGATGAAGAGCACGCCCTTGTCCACCACGGGAAAGTACGGCGTGCCGATCAGGCTGGCCAGCACGCAAAGGTTGCCGCCCCACAGCACCGCGTCTTGCACGGGCTTGAACTTCAGGTCTGCATCGCGCGCCGGCATGCGCCAGCCGGTGCCTTCGCCCTGCCCCGTAACGAGGTCGTCGAAGCAGGCTTCCATGATGTCGTCAGCGCCGGCCTCGGCACCGAAGTCTTCGCCGACCGCAGGGCCCGACCAGGTCACGGCGCCGGTCTTGACCAGCAGTGCGTTCTGCAGTGCGGTGAAGTCGCTGCAGCCGACGAACTCGGTGCCCTTGTCGATCGCCTTGGCCACGGCCTTGTACGGAATGGCGTCGAGGATGCGCGTGAGGCCATAGCCACCGCGTGAAATGAGCGCCACGTCGGCGCCACTCGCGGCCGCGCGTGAAATCGCGGCGAGCCGCGTGGCGTCGTCACCCGCAAAGCGTTGATGCACCGAGAGTGCCGCATCGTCGACTTCGACTTCATGGCCCAGTGCCTTGAGCCGCTTCACGCCGCGCCGGAAGGCGGCCTTGTCGCGCACCGCGCTGGAGGGGGAATAGATGTAGATGTGTTTGGTCACGTGTTCGAGTATCCCATTGCGTTTCGCGCCTGCAGCACGAACGTTCGGGCTTGCACCAGCGTTGGTCCCGACGATGTGGCGATGGGGCCGAGCGCGCGCAGCGCGGCTTCGTAGCCACGGTCGGGGAAAGGTGCGCGCCATGCGTCTTCGATGTGCTCATCGCCCTCGGGTACGGCGAGCGCCGCCGCGAAGCGTTCAGGTGCCGCGGCCATCAGCAGCGCGGCCAGGTCGGCGGCGGCCGCGCTGTGCGCGAGCACCATGGTCGCCGGTGCGGGCTGCACGCGGGCCAGCCATTCGAGCAGCACGTCGCGGTGCCATTCGAGGCGATGCGGTGCTTCGCGCTTGGGCTTGTCGCTCTTGCCGAAGCCGATCAGGTCGGGCACGAGCGTGCGCAGCCCGGGCAGGCCCGCGAGATGCCGGAAGAAGTAGCCCCATTCGCCGGGGCCGTGCAAGCACAGGCAGCAGGCGGCGTCGCCACCTTCATCGACATAGTGCATGCGCCAGCCCTGCTGGCTCGGCAGGTCCTGCACGTACTGCGGTGCGAAGCTGTAGCCGGCCAATGCGTCGAAGCGTTCCGCTGGCGTGCGCAGCGCATCGTCGCGCAAGGGCTCGGCCTGTGCGCGCGCGGCGCTTCGGCGTTGCTGGAAGAAGGCCTGCAGCACTGCAGCGCATTCCTGCGCCAGCACGCCGCCCTGCACCTGCGTGTGATGGTTCAGCCGCGGCTCGGCGAAGAGATCGAGCACCGAGCCGGCCGCGCCGGTCTTCGGATCGGCCGCGCCATACACGACGCGCGCCAGGCGCGAATGCAGCATGGCACCCGAACACATCGCGCAAGGCTCGAGCGTGACGAACAGCTCGCAGCCGTCGAGCCTGTAGTTGCCAAGCGCAGCGGCGCCAGCGCGCAGCGCGTTGATCTCGGCATGCGCGCTCGGGTCGTGCTGCGCGACCGGCGTGTTGCGCCCCGTCGCGATCAGCTGGCCATCCTTGACCAGCACCGCGCCGACGGGCACCTCGCCCGCCTCGGCGGCAAGCCGCGCCTCGGCGAGCGCGAGCGCCATCCAGTGCTCGTCTTTCGCCGCCAGCGTTGGAAGGGCCTCAGTTGTCATCCGGCATCTGCCGCGCCTTCGCCGCCGCGTCGAGCGCTTCCTTGACTTGCTGCTGCACCTGCTGCGCCTGATCGCGCGCATTCGCAGGCGCTTCGCCGGCGGCCGGTGCGACAACGCCGGGCACGGCCGGCCGCGTGGAAGAAGCCATGCTCGTCATCTGCTTCTTCGCGACCAGCCCGACGATCACCAGCGCCAGCACAAGGCCGATCAGCCCGAACGCGCGCATCTCAGCGTCCTTCCGCCACGGTTGCCGCGGCGTTCATGCCGAGGCGATCCATCCACACGGCAAGCGCCTGCTCGTCCGGCGTGCCTGCGCTGTAGACCGCGTGCATCGCCGCATGCGACTCGCGGCGATGCTGGTTGAGCTTGATCTTGCATTGCAGCGCCGTCACGCGCAGCTCGAAGCCGACGATGCCGGCCAGCATCTTGAGCTGGAATTCCTCGCCCAGGTCGCGCCATTGCTGCGCGTAAGCGGGCTCGTGTTCGCCGATGAGCTTCTTGAGCAGTGCGTCCTTCTCGGACGGCTCCTCGATCAGCCGAGCCTCGACGGTGCAGTGCACGGCCAGGTAGTTCCACGTCGGAACGCGGGCCAGGTCGGGATAGACCGAGGGCGAAAGGTACGAATGCGGACCGAGAAAGGTCACCGCCGCCTTGGGCCGCGCCTGCAAGTAACGCCAGTGTGGATTGGGCTTGGCGCAATGGCCCCACAGCACAAGCTCATCGCCCTCTCGCTGCTCGGCCACCAGTGGCAGGTGCGTGACGTACGGCAGTCCGTCGTCGTCGTTCGAGATCAGGCTCGCGAACGGGTGCAAGCGCATCAGTTCCAGCGCGATGGCCGGGTCCTTGGCATTGAACTGCGGGGGCATGTACATGGGACGGTTTCCTCGTGGAGAAACGCCATTGTCCCCGAGCCGCCTATCTTGCGCGCGGAGCTTCCAGCAGTTTCACCATGGCGATGTAGCCACGCGCCTTCGCCAGCTGCAGCGGCGTGTTGCCCTGGCGGTCGGCCAGCTTGAGATTGGCGCCGGCATCGACCAGCGCGGCAAGCGTGCGCTGATGGCGCGGGCCGCCATCGCCGAGCACGATGGATTCGATCACTGCCGTCCAGTGCAGGTTGTTGACGTGGTCGAGCGGCGCGCCGGCGGCGATCAGCCTGCGCACCACTTCGTCGTGCCCGAGGTGCGCGGCGGCGATCAGCGCCGTGCCGTCGTAGCGGCTCGTCGTCTGCCCGGCCTTGGCGCCGAGCGACAGCAGCAGCGAGAGCGTCGCGGCATCGTCGGCCACGGAGGCGATGGTGACCGCGTCGTAGCGGTCGTCTTCGAGCAGGTCGAGGTTGGCGCCGGCCTTGGCCAGCAGCTTGATCGCCTCGCGCTGCCGCGCATGCGTGGCGACATGCAGCGGCGTGCGACCGCGCGTGTCGCGCGCATCGAGATTGGCGCCCGAGGCGATCAGCGCCTTCAGCTTTGGCAGGTCGCCATGCCACGCAGCCTGGTGCAGCCCTTCGTAGGCCAGCACCTCGGCCGCCAGCGGCGGCACCTGGGCGAGCGCGCCTACCGTCACGCCCAACCCGAGCGCAGCCGCCAGCACCCCCGACCAGATACCGCGTGCCGTCATCAGAGCAGGCCCTTGACCTTCTCGAGCGCCGCGTTGGCGCACTGCTCGTCGAGGTGGCCGCCGGGCGCGCCGCCCACGCCAACCGCGCCGATCACTTCATTGCCCGACTTGATCGGCACACCGCCACCCAGCACCAGGAAGCCCGGCAGGTACACCAGGTTGGCGGCGGCCGGGTTCTTCTGCGCGCCTTCCATCATGGCCTGCGTCGGGCTCTTGGCCGAAGCCGAAGTCCAGGCCTTGCGCTCGCTCGATGCCAGCGTGTGCGGGCCGGCGTTGTCGGCGCGCTGCACAGCACGCACGGTCCCGGCGCGGTCGACCACTGTGGCCGCCACGTTGTAGCCGTTGGCAGCGCAGGCCGCCACGGCCTCGGCCGCGATCTGGTTGGCCAGCACGAGCGACATGTTCTTTTCGGTGCGCACCGCAGGTGCGGGCGTCTGGGCCTGGGCGACGGAAGCGGCGAGCAGAACGGCGAGGCCGCCGAGGCGAAGGACGGATTGCATTGTTAGTTTTCTCCAGTGAAACGGGTGGTTGCGCCGGCTGTTGCCGACAGCTGCGCCACTGTAGAAAACATGCGCCGCCGTAGCCATTCGTACGGCTACGCCCGGCGCTCCGTAGAACTACGGAGCGCTGTCCACCAGCACGGCATAGCGCCGGATCAGCTGCGCGAGCGAATCGCAGTCGAGCTTGGCGAACAGGTTGGCGCGGTGCGTCTCGACCGTGCGCGGCGACAGCGTCAGCGTGCGCGCAATCTCCTTGTTGGTGAGCCCCTGCACGATGAAGGCCAGCACCTCGCGCTCGCGCTCCGACAACTGTGCCACCCGCTCGCGCGCCGCGTTGTCGGCCTGCGAGCGTTGGCGCGAGCGCACGTGCTGCCGCACCGCCTGCTGCAGCGCCTCGAGCAGCTGCTCGTCGTCCACAGGTTTTTCGAGGAACTCGGCTGCCCCTGCCTTGAAGGCGCGGCGGCACATCTCGACCGTGCCGTGGCCCGTCAGCATGATCACGGGCTGGTCGACACCCTGCGCCACCAGCCGGTCGAGCACCGTAAGACCGCTGATACCGGGCATGCGCACGTCGAGCACGATGGCGCCCACGCTCGCGCGATCAAAACCGTCGATGAAGACCTGCGGATCGGCCCAGGCCTGCACGCGCAGGCCGACCGTGCCGATCAGCAGCGACAGGCTGTCACGCACCGCCTGGTCGTCGTCGATCAGGTGGACCAGCGGGGATTGCGGCTGATGGGTGCTCGGTATGTTCATTGAGACGGCGCAACAAGCGGAAGCAGCAAGGTGAAGCGCGCGCCGCGCGGCGAGGCGTTGGCCGCGCTCAGGCTGCCGCCCATGCCGCTGGCCAGCGTTTCGCTGAGGCTCAGGCCGAGGCCCAGCCCGCCTTCGCGTGTGCTGAAGAAAGGTTCGAAGAGGCGCGGAAGGGCTTCGGGGGCGATGCCGCGTCCGTTGTCGGTCACGGTCAGCACGCCCTCCTGCCCATTGCGGCCGACGGATACGACGAGGCGCCGCTCGGCCGCCGGCACGAGATCGAGCGCCTGCAGCGCGTTCATCAGCAGGTTGTGCACGATCTGTTCGAGCGCCACCGCCTCGGCCTGTACGCGCACCGGCGCCTGCGCAGTGGCATCGAACTGCGCGTTGATCGCGTGTTTGGTGAACTCCGGCACCAGCAGGTGCATGGCGCTGCGCACTACCTCCTGCAGCACCAGCGGCTTCGCTTCTTCGCCACCCGCCTCGGGCCGCTCGATGACGCGGCGAAGGCGCCCCACCACACCGGCCGCGCGGCGAGCCTGCTCCACGGCCTGCCCCATCGCGTCGCGTGCCGTGGCCAGGTCGGGAGGGTCGTCGTCGAGCAGGCGGCGCGCAGCCTGCGCGTTGGCCAGCACAGCCGTGAGCGGCTGGTTGAGTTCGTGCGCCAGGCCGGCGGACAACTCGCCCAGCGCATTGAGCCGTGCGACCTGCCCGAGCCGCAGCAGTTCTTCGGCCCGCCGCCGCGCAACGCGCTGGCGCTGCGCGGCCCACAGGCCCGCCAGCAACACCGCAATCGCCACGGCCCAACCGGCGATGCCACGCCACGGCAGTTCTCCCCAGCCCACCTGCCGCTCGGCAACGAGGTCGAACGGCTGGCTCGGCGACGCCAGTGGCTTTGTCAGGTCGAAGCGCCAGCCGTTCGCGGCCGGCACGCCGGGTTGCAGCACCAGTTGCTGACCGTCGCGCTGCAGGCTCAGCCGCACGGGGCTGCGCTGCGGGTTCATAGGCCAGTCGCGCCACGGCACGGAGCCGGCCAGGTCGATGTCGAGTGCATAGCTGAACGGTGTGGCGCCGATCACCAGAACGTAGCGGCCGTGGGCCAGGTCGAGAACCGCCAACTCTGCGCGCTGCTGGCTGCGCGAGCGCGCCTCCGCTGCGGCCAGTGCAGCGGCCTGCGCGCCGTCTGACCAGGGCTCGTCGCGGTCGCGCCGCTGCACGCGCAGGATCGACGAGTACACCGAGGGCAGGCGCTGCTCCGGATGGTCCGCGCCGGTGCTTGGCTCCAGCAGCGCAAGCGTGGCCAGCACCGCGTCGTACTGCACCATCTGCTGGCTCAGGAGCCGGTGCGCGATGCGCACGTCGGTCTCGAAGTCCTGATGCATCTGCGCCAGCTCTGCGCGCGCGATCCACACCGCGCCCACGGCGGTGAGCGCCAGCCATGCCAGCCACCAACCACCCTGCGTACGCAACCACTGTTTCATGGCGCGGATTGTGCCCGGCGCGGCAGGCGCCTTCGATGTTGGCCCAGAATGCGGGCCCAGACATGGCTGAAGTACAGGACTCCCTTTTCCCCGAACTGCCGCGCCCTCAAGAGGCGGCTGCGGCCCCCGCCCCCGAGCCACCCGCGAAAAAGAAATCGCGCACCGGCACGGTCGAGCCCGCGCCCACCGACCCGGAGCTGGTCGAGCTCGCCGCAGCACTGCCGCCCAAGCTGCGGCTAGGCACCTCGTCGTGGAGCTATCCGGGTTGGGCCAACCTGGTGTGGGACGGCGAATACGCCGAGACCGTGCTGTCGAAAAACGGCCTCTCCGCACTGGCGAAGCACCCGCTGTTCCGCACAGTGAGCCTGGACCGCAACTTCTACCGCGCCCTCACAGCCAGCCAGTACGCACGCTACGCGGCCATGGTGCCCGACGACTTCCGCTTCGTCGTGAAAGCGCCGAGCCTTGTCACCGATGCCACCGTGCGCGATGAAAGCGGACGCGGCATGCAGGCCAACCCAATGTTCCTCAGCAGCGAGATCGCGCGGCAGGAATTCGTGCTGCCCGCGCTCGAAGGCCTGGGCCATCGCATCGGCGTGCTGGTGTTCCAGCTGAGCCCGATTCCCGGGCACATCCTCACCGACCAGCCCGCGCTGCTCGCGCGCATCGCGGCAATGCTCGAATCGCTGCCCGACCTCACATCGGTCGCGCCCGACGCAGTGATCGCCGTCGAGGTGCGCGACCCGCAACTGCTGAACCCCGCCTTCGCCGAAATGTTGCGCAGCGTGCGCGCCACCTTCTGCATGGGCCTGCACGCCAAGATGCCGCCCATCGAAGAGCAATTGCCGATGCTGCGCGCGCTGTGGCCCGGGCCGCTGGTGTGCCGCTGGAACCTGCACCGGCGCCACGGCCGCTTCGGCTATGAAGACGCGGAAAAGCTCTACGGCCCTTTCGACAAGATCGTCGACCCCGATCCCGAGACGCGCGAGGCACTGGCCAAAGTGATTGCGGGCACCACCCGTGCAGGCCAGAACGCCTTCGTCACCGTGAGCAACAACGCCGAAGGCTGCGCACCGCTGACCATCGCCCAACTGGCGCGCGACCTCACCGGCCTGACATCGCGTTAGCCGATGTTCTGCTTGGCAGCGACCGTCATCTCGACCTCGACGGTCGCATTCTTCGGCAGCGCATAGACACCGACCGCCGTGCGCACATGCACGCCGGCATCGCCAAACACGCGGTGCAGCAGGTCGGATGCGGCATCTGCCACCTCGCTCTGCTGGGTGAAGTCGGCTGTGCACTGCACGAATACGCCGACGCGCAAGGCCTTCTCGACGGCATCGAGAGAACCGAGCGCACGCCGCAGCAGCGCGAGGCTGCGCAGTGTGCTGATCTGCGCGCCTTCGCGGGCCTTGTCGAGCGACACCGCGTCGCCGACGCGACCGGTAACCACCACCGTGGTGCCCACGCGCGGCACCTGGCCGCTGAGGTAGATCGTGCGGCCGTCGCGCACCAGCGGCACGTAGTGGCCGCCGGCGATGATTTCGCCGTCGAAGCTGTGGCCGAGTTCGGCGGCAATCTGGTCGGCGATCTGGTCCCGGGTCTTTTCTGCTGTCATGGCTGTTCCGTGAAGGGGAGCGTCATTGTCGCCAGCCCTTTCGCGGCAGAACAGATACAGACGGTGCAGACAAGAGGCAGAACAGATCAGCCCTCGAACGCGAGAAACACCCGCCCGCCTTCGATCTTCACCGGATAGCTGCGCAGGTCTTCCGTGAGCGGTGCGCACATCGCCTTGCCCGTGCGCACGTCGAAGCGCCCCTGGTGCAGTGGGCATTCGATCTCGTGGCCTTCGAGAAAGCCGTCGCACAGCCGCGCGTGGCCGTGCGTGCAGATGTTATCGGTGGCGTGAATGCCGTCCTCGGTGCCGTAGAGGGCGATGTCCCTCCCCTGCACCTCGATACCCACCACGTCGTCGGAGGGAACGTCGTCGACTGCCGCGGCGTCGACCCAGGTCATCGTGCTCATGGTTGCTTTCAGACGGGGTAGATGATGGAGTTCGGGATCATTTCGCTGTCGAACACACACAGGCGCGTGGCGAACTTCAGGCCCTCGGGCGTGGGCACCACGGTGTCGAGGTAGCGCCCCACGTTGAACACGGTCGAGGCCTGGTCAAGCTTGGTGCGGAACACCGCATAGTTGGCCTCGCTATGAATCGTGCCGTTGTCATCGACCTTGTGCACCAGCGGCAGTCCGACGACGTGGCGCTGGTAGTACGGGTCGTGGAACAGCGTCTCCTTGATGCCGTAGACCCGGTCTTCCAGCATGCCGCGGCTCTCGAAGGAGAGCGTGGCCAGCGGCAGGTTGCGCTCGTGGTTCTCGCGCGGCTGCAGGCGGTAGCTGCATTGCTCGATGAAGAACGCAGGCCACAGGTCCCAGTTGCCAGAATCGACGGCATGCGCGTAGGCCGCGTAGAGCCGCGACAGATCGAGATAAGTGTTGGCGTCGAGGTTCGTCATGCTTCCATCACCTCGCGCCAGTAGCGATACATGCCGCGGATCAGCGTCTCGGTCACCATGTGATCGGTGTTCTCGACCTCGCGTCCGCCGAGCTCGGCCAGCGTGCGGTGGAAGGGCTTCTGCTCGAAGCCTTCCTGCGAGAACTCGATGACCTCGCCGTCGTCGGCCGAGACGAAGCCGGCCGGCCCGAACAGATTGGCCTGGCGCAGGCGTCGCTGCGTCATCTCCTCGGTGTCGTCCTCGAAGCCGAAGTGCGTCCAGACGAAATCGAAGGCATCATGCCCCACCGGCTGGATGTGCCGCGTCGACACGCTGTTGACCTGCTGTTGCAGGATCAGGCTCGGAAACAGCGTCATCATCACCGCGGTCGGCCCGCCCCACCAGGGCTCGGGCACGATGTCGAGAAAGCGCGGATCTTTCAGCTGCATGCTCTCCTTGAAGCTCGACACCTGCGTGACCTGCGCAGCCTTGCCGGCGTTGCCGCGCGTGGAAATCATGGCGGCGTGGCGGCCGCGAGCGTCCATCTTCAGCTCCGACTTGTTGTCTGCGCGCCAAAGCCCGAAAGTGACGAACCAGGTGTGCAGCAGGCCCGGGTGATACGGGTCCTTGATGTTCTCCTGCATGAGCTTCCAGTTGCCCGGAATGCGCTGGCGGTTGTAGCCGAGGATGGTGAGCTTGCGGCCGTCGAACAGGCGGTCGAAGTAATGAAGGATGTCGGGGCCGAGGAAGTCTTCGAACGACTCGATTTCATGGTCGAACGACGCGAACACCACGCCGCCGCGCGAGGCCACCTTGAGCTTGGTGAGGCCGTGCTCCTCGGTCTTGAAGTCGGCCGGCATGCCGCCGTTGACCTTGCCGTCCTGCTTCACGCCGCGGCGAAACGGCACGCCCTGAAGGTCGCCCTTGAGCGTGTAGTTCCACTGGTGGTAGGGGCAGACGAACTCCTTGCGGTTGCCCTGGCGCTCGCGGCAGAACTGCATGCCGCGGTGGGCGCAGACGTTCTCGAAGACGTGGATGGCACCCTCTTCGTCGCGCGACATCACGACCGAGCGCTCGCCGATGGTGGTGCGCTTGAAGTCGCCCGGGTTCGGGATCTCGGCTTCCAGCCCGACGTAGCACCAGTGCTTTTCATAGAAGAAGCGCTGCAGCTCTTTCTTGTGCAACGCCTCGTCGGTATAGGCCATGAAGGGAATGCGGCTGCTCTTTTCGCTTTCCCATTTCAGCTCGATGGGGAACACGGCTTGCGTGGTCATCGCGGGTCTCCTTTTCTTTTCTCGTGGATCTTCGCTTCAGGTGCCTTGCAGGTAGAAGGCATCGGCATGGGTTTGCTCGGGGGCAAGGCCGCGACCGCGCACCAGTTGCGTCACGGCCTCGACCATCGGCGGCGAGCCGCAGAGGTAGGCGCGCCAGCCATCGAGGCTGCCGGGCCAGTCGGCGCGAATGGCGTCGGTGATAAGGCCGATGCGCTGGCCGTCGAGCGCTGGGCCGGTGACGACGACCACATGCACGTTCAGGCCAGGGTGCTGCGCCTGCAGCTCGCGCAGTTCCTGCAGGCCGTAGACGTCGGCATCGGAGCGCACGCCCAGGTAGAGGTGAATGGCCTGCGTTAGCCCGGCCGCGATGGCGCCTCGCACGATCGACAGGATGGGCGCCAGCCCCGTGCCACCCGCCGCGCAGAGCATCGGACCCCGGTGTTTGGTGCGCAGGTAGGCCGTGCCCAGCGGCCCGCTCACGCGCACCGAATCGCCAACGCGCAGTTGTTCGAAGATGTGCGCCGTGACTCGCCCGCCGGGCACCCTGCGCACGTGGAATTCAAGCTCCGAGTCGTGGCTCAGCCCCGCCATCGAATACGGCCGCGCCAGGTCGGGCGCGAATTGCAGCTGCGCATACTGGCCTGGAGAAAACTCCAACGGCTTGTTCGGCTTCAGGCGCAGGCGGCGGATGTCATGCGTGAGCACGTCGATGCCCGTGACCGTGGCCTTGAGGATGCGCGCCGGGTGCACCACTACTTCGTCGGGCTCCGGGATCTCGATGGCGCAGCTTTCGGTCAGCGTGCTCTGGCAGGCCAGCACGTAGCGCTCGCCTTGCCCGTCGGGCCGGATCGCGTCCTGGCCAGCGTCGAGCACCTGGCCCGACACCACCTTGCAGCGGCAGGTGCCGCAGCGCCCCGACATGCAGCTGTACGACACCGGCACATGGTGCTCGCGCAGCACTTCGAGCAGGTTCGCGCCGGGGCGAACTTCGAGGGTGCGGGCAAGGGGGTGAATATGCAGGTCCATCGTGGGGTTCTCTTGCGCCGGCGTCATGGCCGGCTTGTCTCTGGGGCCGGATGATGCGCGGCCGCTGCCGATTGACCAATAGAATTTGGTGAATCCTCTGCATCACCACGATGAATAAAGGTGCGCCATGCAACTCAAGGACATCGACCTCAACCTGCTGCTCGTGTTCGACCGCATGCTGGCCGAGAAACGCGTATCGGCCGTGGCCGAGTCACTCGGACTCTCGCAGCCGGCCATCAGCAATGCGCTGGCGCGGCTGCGCAAGCTGCTGGGCGACGAACTGTTCCTGCGCACCGCGCGCGGCATGGAGCCCACGCCCTTCGCGCTGCAGCTGGCCGAACCGGTGGCCTACGCGATGGGCGCGCTGCACACGGCGCTCAACCAGCAGGTGGTGTTCGACCCCGCCACGAGCACGCGCGGCTTTACGCTCGCGATGACCGACATCGGCGAGATCTACTTCACGCCGCGGCTGATGGAGGCGCTGTCGGTGGCGGCGCCCGGCGTGACCATCAGTACGGTGCGCAACAACACCGCGGCCAGCCTGCGCGACGAGCTGGAAGCCGGCCACGTCGACATCGCCATCGGCCTGCTGCCGCAGCTGAAAGCCGGCGTGTTCCAGCGCCGGTTGTTCCTGCAGCGCTATGTGTGCATCTTTTCAAAGGAGCATCCGCTCGCACGCAAGCGCAGCGTGTCGCTCAAGGATTTCAGCGCGGCCGACCACGTGCAGGTGCAGGCGGCCGGCACGGGCCATGGCAAGGCCGACGACGTGATGGCGGCTCAGGGCATTCACCGGCGTATCAAGCTCAAGGTGCCGCACTTCGTGGCCATCGGCCACATCCTGCGCTCCAGCGACATGATCGCGACCGTGCCCGAGCGGCTCGCGCAGAGCATCGCCGAGCCTTTCGGGCTGGTGTGGCGCCCTCACCCGGTGGCACTGCCGCAGATTGCGATCAATCTGTTCTGGCACGCGAAGGCGCACCGCGACCCGGGCAACCAATGGCTGCGCGGGCTGCTGTTCGACAACTTCGCGGACGGCGATTGATCGCGACTGGCAGGGAGACGCTGCACGCTCGCCTCAGGCGACCGCAGTGTTGTCAGGCCACCGACCCAGCACCTCGTGCGCGCCTTCGCCGACGTGACTGTCGATCAGAACGAGCGACCCGGCAGTCCACCGGACTGGCGCTTCGAGCGCGTGCTTCTCGAGCTTGCGCCGCGCGTAGGCGACGGTCATGTGCGGCGTGAATGAGCGCGAGGGTTTCAGGCCGGCATCGGCCAGTGCCTCGCCCAGACGCTGCCTGAAAGCCCGCAGGGCTGAGACGCTCTCCTCATCGTCGGCGCACAGCACCAGCGCGCCTTTCGCGTAGCTCATGGATTTCTCGAAAACGACATCGAATGCCGGCACAGGCACCGAGGCAGCAGCGTTCGAAGCCTGCGCCACCTTGTCGGCCGGCACCTGCGCGTAGTCGCCGAGATCGAACAGCGTGACATGCAGGCGATGCGCCTCGACCAGCGTTCCCTTCAGGGCGTGTTGCGAATTCATGCGCTCGCCGAGCGCGGCGATCATCGCGGCGTCTTGCATGTCGGGGAGCAGTGCGAAAAAGAGTGCGTGCGGCAGTGGTTCCTTGCGAAGCACCTTGCTTCGTGGACGCGGCAGGGGCCGCGGCGGGGGATCGATTCCGGGAAGAAAAAGCTGTTCTGGCATTGCTCCGATCATCGCGCATCGAGAGTGCGCTTCATGAGCCCTTCAGCAAGCACAAAGCTCTTCTTCAGATTGGAATTTGAGAATCGTCGCACGCCGGTGACCGGGTCAAACAGCCGGTCACGCGTCGCACAAATCTCAACAGCTCCAACCAGGAATTTCATCTTGAAGCATTCGCTTGCCTGCTCTGCCCTCGCCGCACTTTTGCTCGGCACCACTGCCATCGGCGCGCACGCCGCCGCTCCGAACGCAGATACCGGACTCTATGTAGGCGGCGCCATCGGCCGCTCGAGCTACAGCCTGCCGTCGTCCAACCGCGTGCCCGTGCCATGGGGCGGCGAGAAGAGCAGCAAGGCCGGCACGGCCTACAAGCTCTACGGCGGCTACAGGCTGACGGAAAACTTCGGTGTGGAAGCCGGCTATGCGCGCCTCGGCCGCGTAAGCCAGTGGAGCTCGGGCGGCGCCTACTCCCGCCTGCAAAGCGGCACGGGCCAGGTCTTCTACGCAGCCGCCACCGCGCGCCTGCCGCTGGGCGATTCCTTCGCCATCAACGGCCGCCTCGGTGTTTCGCGTGGACGCATTTCCGGCGACAACAACTGGGTGCCGGTCAACCAGCGCATCTCGGGCAGTTCGACCGGCGTAATGGCAGGCTTCGGCGCGGAGTACCGCGTGACGCAGAACCTTGCCATCACCGCGGACTACGACTACTTCGGCAAGCTGTCGAAGCAGGCCAAGGGCGGGATGCTGACGGTGGGTCTGAAGGCGAGCTTCTGAGCAAGAAGAGTGGCGCGCCGCCAACCCGAGAAGTCATCCTGCGGGAGGACTCGCTCCGTTACTCGGAAGGGAAATCGGGCAGTGGCCCCTCGAAAGCAATATCCGTCCACGCGCTTACAGCCTTCCAGCGCTCGGCAGCGGCATTTCTCGCCGCGTCAGCTCCAAGTGCTCCTTGGAATGCGTCCGAGCCGAGGAGGATGTGAGGCGGCAGACGATCGGCTCCAGCGACACCGACTACAACCTGCGCGACCTTTTCGGGATCGCTTGGTTCATTGCCCCAATATGCTTCCAGTTGTCGGACGGTTTCCCCAACCGAGGCTTCATAGTCCGGCAACATGGCAGGCACGCTTCCAAACGCTCGCTTACCCCAATTCGTGCGCATGCCGCCTGGTTCGAGTGCGCTCACTTTGACTCCAAACGATGCGGACTCAAGAGCGACGGTTTCGGCAAAGCCGCCTACCGCCCACTTGGAAGCAACGTAAGCAGCATTGCCGGCCAAGGCCGACCGCCCACCGATGGACGAGATCTGGATGATGTGACCACTCCGCTGTTGGCGCATCACAGGAAGGGCAGCCCGCGTGAGGTTCACGACACCAAAGAAATTGGTTTCCACAACACGGCGAAAGTCGCCCGATGAAACCTCTTCAAATGGCCGCGTTTCACCAAATCCCGCATTGTTTACGAGAACATCAAGGCGCCCAAAAGCAGAGACGGCAGCGTCTACCGCTGCGACGCCCTCTCGCTCATCGGTAACGTCGAGACGGACCGGCATTACGCGGGAACCATAAGACTTGACCAAGTCATCCAACTGGCTCACATCACGCGCAGTCGCGACGACGCGGTGGCCCGCCTCCAGCGCTTTAGCTGTGATTGCCCGGCCCAAGCCGGAGCCGCTACCCGTAACAAGCCATACCTTAGACATATTCGATCTCGTATCCATCAGTTTGTGATGGGGTCCAACTCTATGCATGGCTGCAGGTGGTCGGTAGCCTGATCCTTCCCGATCATTGCCTGATCGTCTTGCCGGGCGCGGATTTCTTGTCCGAGCAGCAGCCCGCTGGGCACAATGACTCCATGGTTCTGATGAATGACGCCCAGCTTCAGCTGGCTCGGCCCGATGAAGATTCGGAGGGCGTGTGGCTGCGCGCGCGCCTTCGCTCACATCTATTGGCGCGCTTGCCTAAAGCTGGCGACCACGTATCCGCGTTGCCCGGCCTGACTCTGTATCGCCGCGATGGCCCCACCGAACCCGCCTCGATGCTTTACGAGTCCAGCGTCGGCTTCGTCGTTCAGGGCCGCAAGCGTGTCGTCCTGGGCTCGGATGCCTATGAATATGACGCGGCCAAATTTGTCCTGACGGCGGTGGATCTACCCACGATCTCGCATGTGCTGGAGGCCAACCCCAGCCGCCCCTGCCTGTCCATGATGTTGAAGCTGGACTTTGCCTTGGTGCAGGCGATCGGAGGGGAGATCGACCTGCAAGGCATCGCCGCGACGAGCAACGCCGAATCCGGCATGACTTTCGGGCATATGACCACGGAACTGCTTGACGCTTTCGTGCGACTTTCCGCGCTTGCTGACAAACCGCAGGACATCGCGATCATGGCGCCGCTGGTGCTGCGCGAAATTACATATCGCCTGCTCATGGGGCCGTCGGGCGGTCATCTTCGTCGCATTGCCAGACAAGATCCCCGGCGCGACAAGATCCTGACTGCAATCGCTTGGCTACGCGAGCATTACGCTGAAGCGATCCGCATCGAGGATCTGGCGGAAATAGCGGCAATGGGTGTTTCGACTCTGCACCATCACTTCAGCGCCATCACGCACATGAGTCCGCTGCAATATCAAAAGCACATTCGGCTCCATGAAGCACGACGTCTGCTGTTGACCGAGGGGCTGGACGCGACCTCCGCCGCGTATCGTGTCGGCTATGAAAGCGTGACCCAGTTCAGTCGCGAGTACAGGCGGCTGTTCGGCAATCCGCCCATTCGCGACATCGCACTGCTACGCGGCGACTTGGATGAACAGCCCGGCAATCCCTGAACGATTTCGGAGTCAGTGGCGGCGATTGCCGGCGTCCCGGAGAGCCCGCTGCCACTGCTCGATTTCGTCACTCCCACTCGATCGTCGCCGGCGGCTTGCTCGAAACGTCGTACGTCACGCGATTGATGCCCCGCACTTCATTGATGATGCGGCCCGACACCTTCTTGAGCAGCGCATAAGGCAGCTCGGCCCAGTCGGCAGTCATGAAGTCGCTGGTCTGCACGGCGCGCAGTGCCACCACGTAGTCGTAGGTGCGGCCGTCGCCCATCACGCCCACGCTCTTCACGGGCAGGAACACAGTGAAGGCCTGGCTCGTGAGGTCGTACCAGGTCTTGCCCGTTTCGGCGTCGGTGAAGTTGCGCAGCTCCTCGATGAAGATCGCGTCGGCGCGGCGCAGCAGGTCGGCGTATTCCTTCTTCACTTCACCGAGGATGCGCACGCCCAGGCCCGGGCCGGGGAACGGATGGCGATACACCATCTCGGGCGGCAGGCCGAGTGCCACGCCCAGTTCGCGCACTTCGTCCTTGAACAGGTCGCGCAGCGGTTCGAGCAGCTTCAGGCCAAGCTGCTCGGGCAGGCCGCCCACGTTGTGGTGGCTCTTGATGGTGACGGCCTTCTTGCTCTTGGCGCCGCCAGACTCGATGACGTCGGGATAGATAGTGCCCTGCGCCAGGAAGGTCGCACCCTTGTGGCCACCGTCGCCCGCCTTGAGCTTGGCGGCCTCCTGCTTGAACACGGTGACGAACTCGCCGCCGATGATCTTGCGCTTGGCTTCAGGGTCGCTCACGCCGGCGAGCTTGCCGAGGAACAGGTCGCTGGCGTCGACGCGGATCACCTTTGCGTGCAGCTTGCCTTCGAACATCTCCATGACCATGTCGCCCTCGTTCAGGCGCAGCAGGCCGTGGTCGACGAACACGCAGGTCAGCTGGTCGCCGATGGCGCGGTGGATGAGCGCGGCTGCCACGCTCGAATCCACACCGCCCGAGAGGCCCAGGATGACTTCTTCGTCGCCCACCTGCTCGCGAATTTTCTCGACGGCTTCGGCGATGTGGTCGCGCATGACCCAGTCGGGCTTGGCTTCGCAGATGCCGAGCACGAAGCGCTCGATGATCGCCTTGCCCTGCACGGTGTGCGTCACTTCGGGGTGGAACTGCAGCGCGTAGTAGCGGCGCGCCTCGTCGGCCATGCCGGCGATGGGGCAACTGTCGGTGCTGGCCATGAGCTTGAAGCCCGGTGGCAGTTCGGTGACCTTGTCGCCGTGGCTCATCCACACGTTGAGCATGCCGTGGCCTTCAGGCGTGGTGAAGTCGGCAATGTCCTTCAGCAGCGCGGTGTGGCCATGGGCGCGTACGGCCGCGAAGCCGAACTCGCGCTTGTGGCCGCCCTCGACCTTGCCGCCGAGCTGGTGCGCCATGGTCTGCATGCCGTAGCAGATGCCGAGCACGGGCACGCCGAGGTCGAACACGGCCTGCGGTGCCTTGTCGGTGGTCTCTTCGTACACGCTGGCGTGGCTGCCGGAAAGGATCACGCCCTTGAGGTGGCCGTCGGCGGCGTATTCGCGTACCCATTCGTCGGTAACGTCGCAGGGGTGCACTTCGCTCAGCACGTGCGCCTCGCGCACGCGGCGTGCGATGAGCTGCGTGACTTGCGAGCCGAAGTCGAGGATGAGGATCTTGTCGTGTTGCATGGCGAAAGGACTCAGAGCGTTGAAATGTCGAACAGCTTGACGCCCGCTTGCGGCGCCGCCTGGATGAGGTGCTCGTCGAAGGTGGCGAGCGGGAGATTGAGCGACTTGGCGAGCCAGAGGTAGCCCGCGTCGTAGAGCGAGACGCCGGCATCGATGGCGACCGCGAGCACAGCCTTGTGCTGGGCCGGCGCGAGTTCATGCAGCTCGACGCGATGGCGGATGGCGTCGAGCACGCTCCACAGCCCTTCGACCGCGGACGCCGGAATGCGGCCGCTGCGTACGCCATTGGCAAGAATGTTGGCGCACTCCCACTGCCAGGCGTTGGGCGCCTGCGGCTCGACCTCGTCGCGGCGGATGGCGGCGTAGAGCTTGCGGGTGTGTTCGCTGGCCATGTCGGGCAACAGCCAGGCGGCGGTGACGGAGGCGTCCATGACGAAGGCTGTCACGATTGGCGCCCTTCGTCGAGCAAGGCGCGCAATGGCAGGCCGGGTTGGATGGTGGCGTGCAGCGCGTCGATCTGGCCGAGTTCGCGCTCGATCTGCTCGTCGGTGATAACCGGCTTGCGGCGCACCGGCAGCATGCGCACGACTTCCTTGCCGTGGCGGGTGATGCGAACCTCCTCGCCCTTTTCGACCGAGTCGATCAGGGCCGAGAAGTTGTTCTTGGCTTCAGCGATACCGATGGATTGCATTTGGGCCAGAAAATTTGAATCTGGCCCAAATTCTAAACCCATTCTGGCCTGACTTTCAAGGTCTGGCCAGAATGGGCTTCGGGCCGGCGCCGGGCCGTCCCAAGGCGGCCTGCGGCCCCCTCGGGGGACAGCGACCCACACGCAGGGGGGAGCGTGGGGGCCAGACTACTCAGCGCGGTAGTTCGGCGCTTCCTTCGTGATCTGCACGTCGTGGACGTGGCTCTCACGGATGCCGGCCGTGGTGATCTCGACGAACTCGGCCTTGTTCTGCATGTCCTCGATGGTCGCGCAGCCGCAGTAGCCCATGCTGGCGCGCACGCCGCCGGCCATCTGGTAGACGATGGAGACGATCGAGCCCTTGTAGGGCACGCGGCCTTCGATGCCTTCGGGCACCAGCTTGTCGGTGTTGGGGTTGCCGGTGGTCGATTCCTGGAAGTACCGGTCGGCACTGCCCTGCTGCATCGCGCCGATGGAGCCCATGCCGCGGTAGCTCTTGTAGCTGCGGCCCTGGTACAGCACGATTTCGCCCGGTGCCTCTTCGGTGCCGGCGAACATGCTGCCCATCATGACGGTGCTCGCGCCGGCCGCGATGGCCTTGGCGATGTCGCCCGAGTAGCGCACACCGCCGTCGGAGATCAGCGGAATGCCCGTGCCCTGCAGCGCGGTGGCGACGCTGTCGACCGCCATGATCTGCGGCACGCCCACGCCGGCCACGATGCGGGTGGTGCAGATGGAGCCCGGGCCGATGCCGACCTTGACCGCGTCGGCGCCGGCGTCGGCCAGCGCGCGCGCGGCGTCGCCGGTGGCGATGTTGCCGCCGATGACTTCGACCTGCGGGTAGTTTTTCTTGACCCAGCGCACGCGCTCGATCACGCCAAAACTGTGGCCGTGGGCGGTGTCGACCACGATGGCGTCGACGCCGGCCTTCACCAGGGCTTCGACGCGCTCTTCGGTGCCATCGCCCACGCCGACCGCAGCGCCCACGCGCAGGCGGCCGTTGGCGTCGCGTGCTGCATTGGGGAAGCTGGTCTGCTTGGTGATGTCCTTGACGGTGATGAGGCCCTTGAGCTCCCAGTCGCCGTTGATGACGAGCAGCCGCTCGAGCTTGTACTTGTTGAGCAATGCCTTGGCTTCGGCCAGCGTGGTGCCGTCGGGCACGGTGATGAGCTTCTCGCGCTGGGTCATGATTTCGCTGACCGGCACGTCATAGCGGTTCTCGAAGCGCAGGTCGCGCCCCGTCACGATGCCAACGACCTTGCCGCCGTCAACCACCGGGAAGCCCGAGATGCCGAGCTGGTCTGACAGCGCCATCACCTGGCGCACCGAGTGCGTCGGGGTGATCACCACCGGGTCGCGCAGAACGCCCGACTCGTAGCGCTTCACGCGGGCCACTTCGGCGGCCTGCTGTTGCGCGGTGAGGTTCTTGTGAACGATCCCGATGCCGCCCTCTTGCGCGATGGCGATCGCCAGGCGGGCTTCGGTCACGGTGTCCATGGCCGCCGAGACGAGCGGCAGGTTCAGCGTGATGTTGCGGGAGAGTTTGGTGGCGAGGGAGGTGTCCTTGGGCAGGACCTGGGAGAACGCTGGCACCAACAACACGTCGTCGAAGGTGAGCGCTTTGCCGAGAAGGCGCATGGGTGAAGCTCCAAAAGACGGATTGTAACGAGGCGCCCGGCCTGTTCGCCGGCCCGGGCTTTTCATGGGCGTTGCAAAACTACCTAAGCGGGATGTTGCAAAAAGTAAGGCCCGGCTAAACTTCGGGGATGAAATTCGTGCACTGGCTGGTACTGGGATGTGTCGTTGCGCTGCCGCTTTCGGCAAGCGCGCAATGGCAATGGCTCGACAAGAACGGCAAGAAGGTCTTCAGCGATCAGGCGCCACCGCCCGATGTGCCCGAGAAGAACATCCTGCGCCGCGTGGGCCCGCCGCCAGCGGCGCGCTCCACTGCGAACCCCAACGTCGATGCGCCGCCCGCTGAAGGTACGCCGGCCGAGGCAACTGCACCGGCCAAGACGGCGGGCACGCCGAAGCCGACTGGTGTCGACAAGGAGCTCGAGGAAAAGACCAAGAAGGCCGAGGCCGAAGCAAAGGCCAAGGAAGCCGCAGAAGCCGCCAAGGTCGCAAAGGCCAAGGCCGACAACTGCGCTCTCGCACGCCAGGGCAAAGCCACCGTCGACAGCGGCATGCGCATTGCCAAGGTCAATTCGCAGGGCGAGCGCGAGATCATGGACGACGCCGCGCGCGCCGCCGAGCAGAAGCGCCTTCAGACGGTCATCAACAGCGACTGCAAGTAGCCCGGCAGCTCGAGCTCAGTAGCCGGCCTTGCCGCCCTTGCGGCGATTCGCGAACAGGCCGGTTCCCTTCGAGCCCTGGCGCTGGAAGCGCTCCCGGCGCGCCACCTTGGGGTCCACTGCGAGAGGGCGGCACAGCTCGATGCGGTCGCCGTCCTTCAGGGCCTGGTCCCACTCGACCACCCTGCCCCAGATGCCCGGCGTCATCGCATGACGCCAATCCAGGTCCGGAAAACGCAGCGAAAGATCGCTGGCCCGCACGGCGTCGGCCAGTGTTGTCTCGGGCAAGAGCTGCAGCACCTGCTCGAACACCTCGCGTGCCGCGGGCGAGCAGCTCAGCGTGACCTCGATGGTCATCAGGTTGCGCCGTAGACGTGCTCGGCGCGCTTGACGAAGGCTTCGACAAGACTGGAGGCGATGGTGTCGAACACCGGTCCGACCAGCGCCTGCAGCGCGAAATTGCTGAAGCCGTAGCTCATGTGCAGCTCGACGCGGCAGGCGCGCTCGCCCTGCTCGCCCACGGGCACGAACTTCCACTTTCCGTCGAGGTTGGAGAACGGCCCGTCGACCAGCTTCAGCTGCACCTCGCGCCCCGGAACATGGGTGTTGCGGGTGGTAAAGCTCTGGTGCAAACCGGCAAAGGCCAAGCCGACTTCGGCCGTCATGCCGGCCTCGTCCTGCTCGATGATGCGGGCCTTGTCGCACCAGGGAAGAAACTGCGGATACCTCGCCACATCGGTGACGAGCGCATACATCTCTTCGGCGCTGTACCAGATGAGGACGGACTTGTTGACTGTTTTCATAGAATCGACACAGCGTGCGCGACGGATTGTATTGAAGCCATGCAGCCCCCACATTCCCGAGTCATGGCCACAAAGAAACAAGATACCTCCTCCCGCATCGCCGACAACAAGAAGGCCGCGTACAACTATTTCTTCGAAGAACGCTTCGAGGCCGGCATGGTCCTCGAAGGCTGGGAAGTCAAATCGCTGCGCGAAGGCAAGGTGCAGCTCACCGACGGCTACGTGGTGATCCGCAATGGCGAACTGTTCGTCGTGGGTTGCCAGATCAACCCGCTCAAGAGCGCATCCACCCACGTCAACCCCGATTCGGTCCGTACCAAGAAGCTGCTGCTGAAGAAGGACGAAATCCGTCGCCTGATCGGCAAAGTCGAGCAAAAGGGCTACACGCTGGTGCCGCTCAACCTGCACTGGAAGGCCGGCAAGGTGAAGTGCGAGATCGCGCTGGCAAAGGGCAAGGCCGAGCACGACAAGCGCGACACCATCAAGGACCGCGAAGGCAAGCGCGAAGTCGAGCGCGCAATGAAGAACCGCAGCCGCTGAATCTTTTTTTTGCGGGCAATGGAATAAAAGACGGGCTGCGGGCGTTTGTGCGGTTGTCACTGGACCACCGGTGTCGCCACACACAACCCAGGAGTCTTTCCATGTCGCCTTTTCGCGCATCTTCCGCCGTATTGCTGAGCGCCGTTCTCGCACTCCCCGCCTTCGCCCAGCCCAAGCCCGCCGACGGCGCGCTGGTCGGTGCGAACGGCATGACGCTCTACACCTTCGACAAGGACACGGCCGGCAACGGCAAGTCGGTCTGCAATGGCGGCTGTGCCACCAACTGGCCGCCCTTCATGGCCGCCGACAGCGACAAGCCGAGCGGCGACTTCACCATCGTCACCCGCGACGACGGCAAGAAGCAATGGGCCGCCAAGGGCTGGCCGCTGTACTACTGGGCCAAGGACACCAAGCCGGGCGACAAGACCGGTGACGGCGTCAACGGCACCTGGAAAACCGCCAAGCCCTGATCGACCGATCCACGCCCCATGGACGCCCGCCTGCTGGTCGAGCACATCCCGAGCCTGCGCCGCTATGCGCGGGCACTCACGGGTAATGCGTGGGCGGCCGACGACCTGGTGCAGGACACGCTGGAGCGCGCCTGCAGCAAATGGCGTCTGTGGGTGGTGGGCAGCGACCTGCGCGCGTGGCTCTTCACCGTCATGCACAACATCTTCGCGAGCCAGGTCCGCCGCACGCCACCACCCCATGCCGTGGTGCCGCTCGACGACCTGCCGCACGAACTGCAGGGCGGCGTCGATCCTGGTCGCGACCAGGGCACCAGCCTCGACCTGCAGCGCTGCCTGATGCAGTTGCCGGACGAACAGCGCGCCGTGCTGCTGCTGGTGACGCTCGAAGACCTGTCGTATGCCGAAGTGGCCAAGGTGCTCGACATCCCGGCCGGCACGGTGATGTCGCGCCTGTCGCGCGCCCGCGTCCGGCTGCAGGAACTGATGGACGGCGCATCGGCGCCCATTCGCCCCGGCCTGCGCCGCCTCAAATGAAACCCGCCGCACCATGAGCCGCCCCGCCCCGCCCCCTACCGACGACGAGCTGCACGCCTGGGTCGATGGCCAGTTGGCCGCCGATCGTCATGGCGCGGTCGAGGAAGCCATTGCCAGCGATCCCGCCGTGGCCGCCAAGGTCGCTGCCTGGCACACGCAGCGCGATGCCTTGCGCCGGCTGCATGGCGAACTGCTCGACGAACCGGTTCCCGCTGCCCTGATGGGCGCACTCGATCGGCATCTGCCGCGAACGGCACGGCACGTCTCCTGGCTTCGCTGGGGCGGCATGGCGGCAGGTCTGCTGATCGCCTTCGCTGCCGGCTGGCTCGGGAATGCCCAATGGTCCGCGCCGCGCGGCGGCACGCAACTGGCCAAGGTGCCGGCGGTGCGCGAATTCGTGCACGACGCCTCTGTCGCGCACGCCGTCTACGCACCCGAGAAAAGACACCCCGTCGAAGTGGCCGCCTCCGAGCAGCAGCACCTGGTCCAGTGGCTCTCCAGGCGCCTCGACAGGCCGCTGAAGGTGCCCGACCTCTCCACCCAGGGCTACACCCTGGTCGGCGGCCGCCTGCTGCCCGGGGAAACCGGCGCGCGGGCCCAGTTCATGTTCGAAGATGCGGCCGGCGAGCGCGTGACGCTCTACATCGGCACGCTGGACGCCAATGCCGCCGGGGCCACCGCCGCACGCGAAACCGCCTTCCGCTTCGCCTCCGAAGGCCCCGTGCCCAGTTTCTACTGGGTCGACCAGGGCTTCGGCTATGCCCTCGCCGGCAAGCTGCCGCGAGAAGTTCTGCTCAAACTTGCGACGCTGGCCTACCGCGATTTGTCGTAACGACCGCATAAACTGCCGGTCGCGCAATCACATTGCCTGGCTTTCCGTCACCTGGCTTGTTTTCGCGATTTTTCAACTGAAGGAGAAACTGCATGAAATTGCTCAGCGCCTCGATCCTCGCGGCGGCCCTGCTCGCCGGCTGCGGCGGCATGTCCAACAAGACCGCCAGCGCCCCCGACACGCCCACCCGCACCGCCGACGGCGTGCTGGTCGGACCAAACGGGATGACGCTGTACACCTTCACCAAGGACACCGCCGGCTCCGGCACCTCCGCCTGCAACGCCCAGTGCGCCGCCAACTGGCCCGCGCTCAGCGTGGCCGACACCGCCAAGCCCATCGGCGGCTACACCATCATCATTCGCGAAGACGGCAAGCGCCAGTGGGCCTACAAGGGCTGGCCGCTGTACTACTGGGCGAAAGATGCCAAGCCCGGTGACAAGACCGGCGACGGCGTGGCAAACGGCGCCTGGAAAGTCGCTCGTCCCTGATCCATCAAGGATCTGACGCAAGAACGCCGGCGCCTGCCGGCGTTTTCTTTTATCGGCTTTTCCCGGCGTTTCCCGGTGTAGAGGCCGCACCACCCACGGCAGAATCCCCGCATGAGCCCTGACGCCAATCCGGATGCGTTCCTCGCCCTGCTGACCCAGGGCCTGATCAGCGACGCACAGCACGACGCCGCGCGCGCCCACCCCGAAACCGCCGCCCTTCCCCCGCTCCCCAGCCCGGCCCATGCGCTAGCCTGGATGCGCGTACGCGGCCTGGTCACCGAGGAAGAACAGAACGCGGCGCTCGACAAGATCGGCGACGACGCCCCACACGTCGACGACGCGGCGGATACCGCCATCGATGCCGACGACCTCATCGAGCTGGCCGGGCAAGGCATCACGCACGAGGCAATCGAGGTGCTCTTCAGGGACAGCCTCATCGACGCCGAGACGCGCGACATGGCGCTGACGGAAACGCCGGTCGTGGGCACCGTGGCTGCGTCACCCGTGGCCACGCTGGCCTGGCTGGCAACTGAAGGCCCGCTCGAAAAGGAACGCTTCGACGCCCTGCGCACCCAGGTCGCCGCCGAGCCGGCCTTTGCCATGGCCGCCGAGCGCACGCGCATCGTGAACGAGGCACAGGCCCTGATCGAGGCCGACGAGCAGGCCGTCAAGGCATGGCAGGCCCGCGCGCAACGCAGCCGCCGCATCGGCGCGTGGAAGTTCATCCTGGCCGTGGCGGTGATCGGCGGCGGCCTCGGCTGGTATCTGTTCGCCCCGGCGAGCGTGCCCGCCTGCGACGCCGCCTCCACGCGCAAGACACTCGACAGCCTCATGCGCCGCGTGACCATGGACGTACGCATGCGCCACCTCGACCCGAACGCCGGCACTGTGATCGAAACGCCCTCCGTCGGCAGCATGCGCGAAGTCGGCTACCGCAAGCCGGAGCGCGTGCGAGGCTGCGTGGCGGTCATGACGCGGGGCGACAGCAAGGAACCCATGGCATACACCATCGGTCCCACGGAGCCGAAGAGCGACGAGATGGTGGTGCGCGGCGCGGACGTCGCCATCGTCGAGGCCCGCTTCGGGCATCTCGACTCCGATGGCAGACCGCTCTACAACGCCGAGCCCATCGGCCGCGAGGCGATGGAAAAAGCCTTCCGCGAAGGCGCGGCACCGTTGAGCGCGGCACGGTCGGCGTCGGCCATGCGCATGCGCCCGCGCACCGACTCGGGCCTGGTGCGCAAGGACCCGAACCGCTCACGAGAAATCGCCGAGATCGAGCCCACGGGCCCCTGCCGCAAGCTGGACGATGGCATGGGCCACACCTGCCCGCTGGTCATCGAATACAACGACAGCCTGCTGGGCGCCCTCTCGGGCAGCGACACCTCATTGCCCGTGACCGGAGAATTCACCTTCGTGGAAGACAACGGCAGCTGGCGTGTCAGCGACGATTTTCCGAAGACCTTCGTGCGCAAGGTGCTCGAAGCGCGGCTGAGCAGCATGGGCGTCACCGACGCGGCCATGCCGCAGTAGGCAGAAGCGCCAGTCGGTCAGTGCGCGCCCGGCACCGCCGTGTCGGCGACCGTGGTGCGCCGGCCGCGCAGCGCCAGCAGTTCGTTGAACACCAGCGCGCCGATGACCAGCACCCCGCCGGTCAGCACGCTCGCTGCAGGCTGCTCGCCCGCACCAATCCAGGCCAGCGCGATGCCGAAAATGACTTCCAGCAAGGCCAGCAACGCGACTTCAGGCGCCTTCAGCACCTGGGCGCACAACACCGACAGAACGCAGGGAATGGCGAGCTGGAACAGGCCCAGGAAGGCCAGCAGCCCGAGGTCGTGTGCGCTCGCCTGGAACGGCCATGCAAAGGGCAGCGTGAAGAGCGCCGTGAGCACCGCGCCGATGAGCACCGCGGGCACCAGATCCACCTTGTGGCCCTTCGCCTGCGCGTGCTGAACCACGGTCCAGTTGGCCGCGCCCGCCAGCGGCACGCACAGCGCGAGCAGCGTGCCGGCCAGCGATCCGCCCCCGCCCTGCATCAGTTGCGTGCCGTACATCCAGCCGATGCCCGCACCCGCGACCAGGATGGCCAGCCAGGTGCGCGCGGGCAGCTTATGGCCAATGAAGAAGCGCGCCGCCAGCGCCGTGAGCAGCGGCCCGAGCGACATGGTGACGAGCACGCTGGCCGTCGAAGCCAGCGTGAGCGCGACCATGAAGGCCGTGAACATCACGGCCCAGCACGCGCCCGAGATCCAGAGTTCGCGCCCGCCGTGGCGCAGTTGCGAGAACACGGCGCGGCCCCGCCAAAGCGGCAAGATCACCAGCAGCGCCAGCGTCGTGAAGAGGCTGCGCCAGAAGGTGATCTCGAAACTGTGCGCCTGCGCCAGGTGGCGGGTGACGACGCCCGCCGTGCCCCACATCAGGGTCACGACGACCATCAGCCAGACGGCGCCGCCGTGCGTCAGGCGCATGGCAAATCGACGGAGTCGATCAGCCTTGCGACGTATCGCGGCCCGCGCGCTTGCGCTCGTGTTCCTTCAGGTAGCGCTTGCGCAGGCGCACGCTCTTGGGCGTGATTTCGACCAGTTCGTCGTCCTCGATGAATTCCACGCCGTATTCGAGCGTGAGTTCGATCGGGGGCGTGATCTTGATCGCGTCTTCCTTGCCCGAGACGCGGAAGTTCGTCAGCTGCTTGGTGCGCGTGGCGTTCACCACCAGGTCGTTGTCGCGGCTGTGGATGCCGACGATCATGCCTTCGTACACCGGGTCGTTCGCCTTCACGAACATGCGGCCGCGGTCGTCCAGCTTGCCCAGGGCGTAGGTGAAGATTTCACCGTCGTCCATGGAGATCAGCACGCCGTTCTTGCGGCTGCCGATGTCGCCCTTGTGCGGCTCGTAGCTGTCGAAGATGTTGCTGATGAGGCCCGAGCCACGCGTCAGGTTCAGGAATTCGTTCGTGAAGCCGATCAGGCCACGCGCCGGAATGCGGTATTCGAGGCGCACGCGGCCACGGCCGTCCGGTTCCATGTTGACCAGTTCGCCCTTGCGCTCGCCCAGTGCCTGCATCACGCCGCCCTGGTGCTGGTCTTCGATGTCGGCCGTCACCAGTTCGATCGGCTCGTGCTTCTCGCCGTTGACGGTGCGGAACACCACGCGCGGCTTCGACACGGCCATTTCATAGCCTTCGCGACGCATGTTTTCCAGCAGGATGGTCAGGTGCAGTTCGCCGCGACCCATCACTTCGAAGATGCCTTCTTCGTCGGTTTCGTTCACGCGCAGCGCAACGTTGTGCTGCAGTTCTTTCTGCAGGCGGTCCCAGATCTGGCGGCTGGTGACGAACTTGCCTTCGCGGCCGGCCAGCGGGCTGGTGTTGACGCAGAAGTTCATCGTCAGGGTCGGTTCGTCGACCTTGAGCATCGGCAGCGGCGCGGGGTTCGCGGGGTCGGTCACGGTGACGCCGATACCGATGTCGGTGATGCCGTTGATCAGCACGATCTCGCCCGGGCCGGCTTCAGTGGCCTGCACGCGGTCCAGACCCTGGAAAGTCAGCACCTGGTTGACGCGGCCCTTGATGGCCTTGCCGTCCGGGCCTTCCATCACCACCACGTCCATCATCGGCTTCAGGGTGCCCTGGCTGATGCGGCCCACGCCGATGCGACCGACGAAGGTCGAGAAGTCGAGCGCGGAAATCTGCAGCTGCAGCGGCGCGGCGGGATCGCCCTTTTGCGCCGGCACGTGCTTCAGGATGGTGTTGAACAGGGCCGACATGTCGGGGCCCCACTGCTCGCCCTGCGCGCCTTCTTCCAGCGACGACCAGCCGTTGATGCCCGAGGCGTACACCACGGGGAAGTCCAGCTGTTCGTCGGTCGCGCCGAGCTTGTCGAACAGGTCGAAGGCGGCGTTGACCACCTTGTCGGGGTTGGCGCCCGGCTTGTCGACCTTGTTCACCACGAGGATGGGCTTCAGGCCGAGGGCCAGCGCCTTCTTGGTCACGAAGCGCGTCTGCGGCATCGGGCCTTCCTGCGCGTCGATCAGCAGCACCACGCCGTCGACCATCGACAGCGCGCGTTCCACTTCACCGCCGAAGTCCGCGTGGCCCGGGGTGTCGACGATGTTGATGTGCGTGCCTTCCCAGGTCACGGCGCAGTTCTTGGCCAGGATCGTGATGCCACGTTCCTTTTCGATGGCGTTGTTGTCCATCACCGTGTCGACCACTTTCTCGTGCTCGGCGAAGGTGCCGGACTGGCGCAGCAATTGGTCGACCATCGTGGTCTTGCCATGGTCCACGTGGGCAATGATGGCGATATTGCGAATTTGCTTGGTACTCATGGTGTCGCTTCGGTCTGTTGTGCGTTCAAAAGAATTTGCTGGATTTCGATGGGGTTCAGCAAGCGCCCCGGGATCAATTCGCCGGCCGTTACATGGGCTGTGCCCAGGAACGCCTGCGGGTCGGAGCCGAACACGGCCACCTCATCGGCATCGGCCCAGCCGCCACGGCGGCGCAGGCCCGAAAGAAAACGTGCCGCATCTTCCGCGCCGAGCGTGACGCGGCTGTGGCCGTCCACCAGGGCTTCGGCAGGCAGGAGTTGTGCCAGGCGCTCTTCCTCGTCCATGGCTTCGAGCGCTTCGAGCGTGATGCACTGGGCCTCGACAAAGCCGCCCGTTGCGGTCCGGCGCAGCGAGCTCAGGTGTGCACCACACCCAAGCGCCTCGCCGATGTCTTCGCCGAGTGTGCGGATGTAGGTGCCCTTGCTGACGGAGGCCAGGATGCGGATGACGTCGTCGCCGATCACGCTGAGCTCGAGCTTGTGGATCACGACGTCGCGCGGTGTCCGCTCTACTTCGACGCCTTCACGCGCGTATTCGTACAGCGCCTTGCCGTCCTTCTTGAGCGCGCTGTGCATCGGGGGCACCTGGCGGATCGGGCCGGTGAACTGCGCCTCGACGCGCGCCAGGTCTTCAGACGTGACGTGCACCGGCCGCTCGGCGATCACTTCGCCCTCGGCATCGCCCGTGGCAGTCTTGATGCCCAGGCGAGCCGTGGCCTCATAGGTCTTGTCGGCATCGAGGTGCAACTGGCTGAATTTGGTGGCCGCGCCAAAGCACAGCGGCAGGACGCCGGTGGCGAGCGGATCGAGCGTGCCGGTGTGGCCTGCTTTTTCCGCGCGCAGCAACCACTTGGCCTTTTGCAAGGCCTGGTTGCTGGAGAGTCCCAGCAGCTTGTCGAGCAACAACACCCCATGCACAGGGCGCCGCTGCACCCTTGTGCGTGGCGCGTTCATGGCTAGTCGTCTTTCGAGCGCGAAGCGACGGCTTGCGCGATGAGCGCGTTCATGTCGGCCGCACGCTCGGTGGTGCGGTCGAACAGGAAGTGCAGCGTGGGCACGGTGTGGATGTGCAGGCGCTTGAACAGGCCGTTGCGCAGGAAGCCCGCGGCCTGGTTCAGCGCTTCGGTCGTCTCGGCCACGTCGCCCGTGAGCAGGCTGAAGAAAATCTTCGCGTGCGCATAGTCGGGCGTGACCTCGACGGCCTGGATCGTGACCATGCCCACGCGCGGGTCCTTCAACTCGCGCGCGATCAGCTCCGTCAGATCGCGCTGGATCTGATCGGCGACCTTGAACGCGCGGTTGGGGGCGGCGGCTTTTCTCTTCGGCATGGACTTTCTCGCATGGAACGCTTACAGCGTCCGGGCGATTTCCTTGATCTCGAAGAATTCGAGCTGATCGCCCTCTTTGATGTCGTTGTAGTTCTTGAGCTTGATACCGCACTCAAAACCTTCGCGGACTTCGCGCACATCGTCCTTCATGCGCTTGATCGAGTCGATTTCGCCCGTGTAGACCACCACGTTGTCGCGCAGCAGGCGGAAATGCGCAGTGCGGTTGACCGAGCCCGAGGTGATGTAGGAACCTGCAACGGTACCGATCTTCGAGGCCACGAACACCGTGCGGATTTCGGCCGAGCCGATGATTTCCTCGCGGCGCTCCGGTGCCAGCATGCCCGACATCGCGACCTTGATCTCGTCCACAGCGTCGTAAATGATGCTGTAGTAGTTCAGCTGCACGCCGTTGTTCTCGGCCAGCTTGCGCGCACCGGCATCGGCACGCACGTTGAAGCCGATCACGACCGCCTTGGAGGCGATGGCGAGGTTGATGTCGCTTTCGCTGATACCACCCACGCCGGCGTACACCACCTGCACCTTGACTTCGTCCGTCGCCAGCTTGAGCAGCGATTGCGCCAGAGCTTCCTGCGAGCCCTGAACGTCGGCCTTGATGATGATGCGCAGCGTCTGCACTTCGCCCGCCGACAGGTCGGTGAACATGTTCTGCAGATTCGCAGCCTGGGCCTTCGCCAGCTTGGTGTTGCGGAACTTGCCGGCACGGTAGGTGGCGATTTCGCGCGCACGGCGCTCGTCGCTCATCACCATGAACTCGTCGCCCGCTTGCGGCACTTCGGTCAGACCCTGGATTTCGACCGGGATCGACGGGCCTGCGGTCTTGGTCGACTTGCCGTCTTCGTCCAGCATGGCACGCACGCGGCCATAGGTCGAGCCGGCCAGCACCACGTCGCCGGTCTTGAGCGTACCGGACTGAACCAGCACGGTAGCAACCGGGCCGCGGCCCTTGTCGAGCTGGGCTTCGATGACCAGGCCCTTGGCGGCGGCATCCACCGGCGCCTTGAGTTCCAGCACTTCGGCCTGCAGCAGCACCTGTTCGAGCAGGTCGTCGATGCCTTGGCCCGTCTTCGCGGACACCGGCACGAACGGCACGTCGCCGCCGTACTCTTCGGGCACGACCTCTTCGGCCACCAGTTCCTGCTTCACGCGGTCCAGGTTGGCGTCGGGCTTGTCCACCTTGTTGATGGCAACCACGATCGGCACACCAGCCGCCTTCGCGTGCTTGATGGCTTCCTTGGTCTGGGGCATGACGCCGTCGTCGGCCGCCACCACCAGGATCACGATGTCGGTAGCTTGCGCACCGCGGGCACGCATGGCCGTGAAGGCCTCGTGACCCGGGGTGTCGAGGAACGACACCATGCCGCGATCGGTTTCCACGTGGTAGGCGCCGATGTGCTGCGTGATGCCGCCGGCTTCGCCCGCAGCGACCTTGGCGCGGCGGATGTAGTCGAGCAGCGAGGTCTTGCCGTGGTCGACGTGACCCATGACGGTCACGACCGGCGCGCGCGGCAAGGCTTCGGCGGTTTGCGCCGACACGTCCTCGTCGGTGAAGGCTTCCGGGTCGTCAAGCGCGGCAACCACCGCGTTGTGGCCCATTTCCTCCACCAGGATCATTGCGGTGTCCTGGTCGAGCGACTGGTTGATGGTCGCCATCTGGCCGAGCTTCATCAGTTGCTTGATGACCTCTTGCGCCTTGACGGCCATCTTGTGCGCGAGCTCGGACACCGTGATGGTTTCGGGCACATGCACTTCGAGAATGCGCGCCTCGACCGGTGCGGCCGGCGCATGTTGCTCGTCGTGACCGCCGCGGTCGTTGCCACGGCGACCGCGCGGGCCTCCGCGCCAGTTGCCGCGACCGACACCACCGCTGGCATCGCCGCGGGTCTTGATTTCCTTCTTCTTGGCAGGATCGCCAGCCCAGCTCGACGAGAGCTTGGCGGACTTGACTTCCTTGCCTGCGGCACCGGCAGCGCCGGGTGCAGCTGCTGCAGCGCCGGGAGCGGCAGGTGCGCCGGCACGCGCTGCGGGCGCGGTCGGCTTGTGCAGCGTGCCCTTGACCGCGGCCTTCTCGGGCTGCGGCTTCTCGGGTGCCTTGTGCGGCACCAGCACGCGGGCCGGTGCGTTCATCATGGCGCGGATGGCTTCGGCTTCGGCCAGGGCCTTGCGGCGACGCTCGTCGAGATCCTTGGCGCGCGCGGCTTCTTCGTCGGCGCGGGCCTTCGATTCGGCGGCGGCCTTGGCCTTCGCGTCTTCCTTGGCCTGCGTCGCAGCAGTTTGCGCGGCGAGCTTGGTATCGGCAGCCTTCTGCTCTGCAGCAGCGGCGGCGGCCGTCACGGCGGGCGCGGGGGCAGCCGCCGGCTTGGTGGCCGTGGTGCTGTCCTTTGCGCTCGCGGCGGCAGCAGCTGCTGCGGCAGCGGCCTTCTTCTCGGCGGTTTCGGCGGCGACGCGTGCGGCTTCCTGCTCGGCCTTTTCAGCCTTTTCGGCCTGCTCGCGTTCGCGGGCTTCGGCTTCTTCGCGCAGGCGGCGCTTCTCAGCCAGCTCTTCTTCCTGGCGGCGGATCAGCTCGGCCTGGCGGCGCGCTTCTTCCTCGCGGCGGGCCAGTTCGGCTTCGTCGATGCGGGGAGCGGCGGGCGCGGCGGCAGGTGCCTCGGCCACTTGCTGCGCCGTCTCGGGCGTGGCGGGATGGCCGTCTTCTCGCTGGATGAAGGTGCGCTTCTTGCGCACCTCGACCTGGATGGTGCGGGCGCGGCCGGTGGCGTCGGCCTGCTTGATCTCGCTGGTCGACTTCTTGGTCAGCGTGATCTTCTTGCGCTCGGGCTCGACGGTGCCGTGGCTGGCCTTCAGGTGGCCGAGCAGGCGCTGCTTGTCAGCCTCGGTGAGCGCATCGGTGGCGGCCGCTTTGGGCACACCTGCGCTCTTGAGCTGGTCAAGCAAGGTTTCGGGAGTCTTCTTGAGCTCGTTCGCGAACTCGGCGACAGTGGTACTGGACATATTGGTTTCGTGCCTCCATGACCGTCACTCTTGGCCGGCGAACCAGTGTTCGCGGGCTTTCAAGATGAGGGCTTTGGCGTCATCGGCGCTTTGGCCGGTGATCTCGGTGAGTTCATCGACCGCGAGGTCGGCAAGATCGTCACGGGTGTTCACACCCGCTTCGGTCAGCTTGGGAATCAGCTCGGGGTCCAGGCCTTCGAGGTCGTGCAGGTCTTGCGACACCGTCGACTGGGCCTCGACGCCCTCTTCCTTGGCGATTTCCATGGTCAGCAGCGCATCCTTGGCACGCGAGCGCAGCTCATTGATGGTGTCTTCGTCGAAGGCCTCGATTTCCAGCATTTCGGAAATTGGCACATAGGCCACTTCTTCGAGGCTGTTGAAGCCTTCCGAAATGAGGATGTCGGCGATTTCCTCGTCGACGTCGAGCTTTTCCATGAAGAGCTTGCGGCTGGCATCCGTTTCGGTCGCCTGCTTCTGGGCCGACTCGTTGGCGTCCATGATGTTGATCTTCCAGCCGGTGAGGTCGGAAGCCAGGCGCACGTTCTGGCCGCCGCGGCCGATGGCGATGGCGAGGTTTTCCTCGTCGACCACCACGTCCATGGCGTGCTTTTCTTCGTCCACCACGATCGACGACACGTTGGCCGGGGCCAGCGCACCGATCACGAACTGGGCCGGGTCTTCGCTCCACAGCACGATGTCCACGCGCTCGCCAGCGAGCTCGTTGGTCACGGCGTTGACGCGGGTGCCGCGCACGCCGACGCAGGTGCCGATGGGGTCGACGCGCTTGTCGTGCGATAGCACGGCAATCTTGGCGCGCGAACCCGGGTCACGGGCGCAGCTCTTGATTTCGAGCAGGCCTTGCTCGATTTCGGGCACTTCCTGGCGGAACAGCTCGATCATGAACTCGGGGGCCGAGCGCGACAGGATGATCGGCGCGCCGCGCAGCGTCAGGTCAACCTCCATGATCATGGCGCGCACGCGGTCGCCGTTGCGCAGGTTTTCCTTGGCGATCATCTCGCTGCGGCGCAGGCGCCCTTCGACACGGCCGGCCTCGACGATGATGTCGCCCTTGTCCAGGCGCTTGACGGTGCCCACGAAGATCTTGTCGCCGCGCGACATGAAGTCGTTGAGCAGCATCTCGCGCTCGGCGTCGCGGATCTTCTGCAGGATGACCTGCTTGGCGGCCATGGCGCCGATGCGGCCGATCGGCACCGAGTCCACCGCTTCTTCGATGTACTCGCCGACTTCGATGTCCGACATTTCTTCCTTGGCTTCGAACAGGAGGATTTCCTGGTCGGGCAGCTGCAGGCCAGCCTCGTCGGGCACGACGTGCCAGCGGCGGAAGGTTTCGTAGTCGCCGCTGTCGCGATCGACCGCGACGCGAATGTCCACGTCGCCCTGATGGAGCTTCTTGGTGGCTTGCGCCAGAGCGGACTCGACCGCACCGAAGACCACGTCACGCTCGACGTTCTTCTCGCGCGAGATCGCATCCACCAACATCAACATTTCGCGATTCATGCCACCACTCCTCTAGTCAGTCCGGAACCTGCGTTCCGTCGTCAATATCCGAAAAACCCGGTTGGGTTTTGGCCTTGCGGCCCTTGAAATCCACAATAGGTGCGAGCCGCGCCTCGCGCAGCTCGTCCAGCACGAAGCCCAGCGCCTGCAGCGTTGCAGGCGCGCGCTTCTTGCTCACTTTTTGACCCGGCTTGGGCTCCGGCGCATCGCTCCAGACGATTTGCCAGCCCTGGGCGCCGACAGCGCCCTCAACCTGTGCAACACGCTCCAGCGTGCCGCGAAACTTCTTGCGAGTGGCCGACACCTGGCCCGCCGCCGCAGCACCCATGGGCGCCTTGAGCGTGATGTCGATCACCTCGCCCACGAAACGCTCGAAATCCTGCTCATTGCGCAGCGGACGGTCAATACCGGGCGAGGACACCTCGAGCCGCTTGTAATCGACACCATCGACCTCAAGCGCGAATTGCAATTGGCGCGTTACCTTCTCGCAGTCTTCGACCGTCACGAAGGGCTCTGGCACGCCGGCAGCCGCATCTTCCAAGGTGGGGGCCGTCCAGGGCAAATCAATCGTCACGCGCAGCAATCCCCCGGCCGAGCGTTCGATCTCGACCAGGTCATAGCCGAGACCGGCCACGGTTTGTTCCACTATTTGCTGCAATGCCACGTGTTCGAAGGTGCCTTTTAAATACTGGGTTCATGCCATCCGCCCGCCACGGATGCCAGATCGCCATGAATGCTCAGAATGCATAGACCAAAAAAAACGGGCGGTTGGTACCCGCCCGTTTGGTCGTGAGCCTCGAATTATATGCTATTTGTGTAATAAATGAAGGGGCTTCGAGGCTCAGCCACCTATTGATTGGCGCGATTTGAACCAAACCAATGCGAATAGCACCGCGCCGAGCGCCAATGCCGCCGCCGCGACCAGCAACGGCAGCTGGAAAGACCCCGTCCGCTGGGCCAGTGGCGCCGCAAACAGCGGCCCGACGATCTGCCCCACTCCATAGGATGCCGTCGCGTAGCCGATCAGCCCGGCAGCCGCATTGCCGCGCAGCCGGCGCGCATCCCGCATGGCAAAAAGGGTAATGGCGGTAAACGGCATGCCCAGCAGCAGGCTTCCGAGCGCGAATCCGGCAATGCTCGGCCATGCCACCGACAGCACGACGCCCAGCGCCTGCAACGCGTAGGCGCAAGCCAGCAGCAGCCGGTTGTCCCAATGCGTCGGCGCGCGGGCCCCGATCAGCGCGCCTGGAATGATGGCCAGCCCGAACAGCGGCCAGAAGAAGTCCGGCCAGGGCGATCCCGGCAGCGCCTGCCGGGCGATCACCGGCAGGAAGGTGGCGGTAATGATGTAACCGAAGCCCGCCAGCCCATAGAGCGCGACCAGCCAGATCGCATCGCTACGGTCAGCCGGCCCGGCCACGCGAGCCGCCGCAGCAGGCGCCGGAGCGGCACCGCCCCCCACCGATGCCCGCTCGCCGTCGTCGAACACCCGCCAGATCACCGCGATCAGCACGACCGCCAGGATGCCAAGGCCGATCCACCCCGCCTCGGAACCCCAGCGTCCAAGCGCACCACCGAGCAGGCCCGTCATCGCGATGCCGATTCCCGGCCCGGTGTAGATCACGCCGGCCAGCGTCGGCGCGTTCGTCTCCGCCAGCCGGCGCAGGCCCCAGCCTGAGGCGAAGACGAAGACCCAGGCGCTCATCACGCCTGCCGCCGTGCGCAGCACGCCCCAGCTCGTGAAGCTGTGCAGCAAGCCCATGCCGATCAGCAGAGCGGCCGTGGCCACCAGTCCGCCCCGCACCATGCTCGACGCCTTGATGCCAATGGCGGCACAGCTCACCGCACCGAGGAAGTACCCCAGGTAGTTGAGCGACGCCAGCACCCCGCCCGCCGCCAGCTCCAGCTTTCCCTCGTGCAGCATGATGGGCAGCATGGGTGTGAAGGCAAAGCGCCCCAGGCCCATCGCCACTGCGAGGGTGACCATGCAGGCCAGCGCCGCGCGCCAGGCTCCGCGCCGGTCGCGTCCGATTTCCGACATTTCTTGCAGTCTCCGTTTATTCCAGCAGCGCGGCGGCCACCAGCTTCTTTGTATAGGGGTGCTCGGGCGCGTCGAGCACGCGCTCGACCGACCCTGTTTCGAGAATGGCCCCGTCCTTCATCACGATGACGTGGTGCGCCATCGCCCGGATCACCTCCACGTCGTGCGTGATCAGCAGATAGCTCAGCCCCCGCTCGCGCTGCAGGCGCTGCAGCAAGCTCAGCACCTGCTTCTGGATCGTCACGTCCAGCGCGCTGGTGGGCTCGTCGAGCACCAGCAGCTGCGGGTCGACGATCAGCGCGCGGGCAATCGCCAGGCGCTGCCGCTGACCGCCCGAAAACTCGTGTGGATAGCGGTCGAGCAGCGATGGAAACTGGGCCTCCGTCAGCCCGACATCGGCCAGCGCGACGAGTGCACGGGCACGGCGCGCCGCTGTGTCGAGTTCGGGCGCGTGCACGCGCAACCCCTCGCCCACGATCTGCTCCACCGTCATGCGCGGCGACAGCGACGAGAACGGGTCCTGGAACACCACCTGCATCACGCGGCGCAGGCCAAGATCGGAGGCGCGGTCGACCGCCCAGCCCTTGCCCGCGACCGTCAGCGCGCCCTGGTGCTTCAGCAGCCCCAGCGCCGCCAGCGCCAGCGTCGACTTGCCCGAACCCGACTCACCGACCACGCCGAGCGTCTCGCCCGGCACGATGCGGAAATCTGCGCCCTGCACCGCCACGAATTCGCCCTTGCGGAACCAGCCGGCGAAGCCCGGCTTCGGCACGGGATAGATCACGCGCAGGGCCTTGGCCTCGATCACTGGCGCCGCGTCGGCGCGCGCAGCGACGGCCGCCACGTTGCGCTCCGGATGACTGTCGATCAGCTTGCGCGTGTAGGGATGCTGCGGAGCGTCAAACACAGGCGCCACCGCGCCATGCTCGACGATGTGGCCGTTCTCCATGACCACCACGCGATCGGCAAAACGCCGCACCAGGTTCAGGTCGTGCGTGATGAGGAGCACCGCCATGCCGTACTTGCGCTGCAGGTCGGCCAGCAATTCGAGGATCTGCGCGCGCACGGTCACGTCGAGCGCGGTGGTTGGCTCGTCGGCCAGCAACAGGCGCGGCTTGCAGGCGAGCGCCATCGCGATCATCGCGCGCTGGCGCTGGCCGCCCGAGAGCTGGTGCGGAAACGCCCTCGCCCGTCGCGCCGGCTCCGGGATGCCGGTGTCAGCCAGCAGCTGGACGGCCGCCGCCTGCGCGGCGCGGGCCGACAGCCCTTCGTGCAGTTCGAGCACCTCGGCGATCTGGTCGCCGACGCTGTAGAGCGCATTCAGTGCAGTCATCGGCTCCTGGAAGATCATCGCGATCTCCTTGCCGCGGATGCCGCGCAATTCGCGCTCGGGAATCGACAACAGGTCGCGCGCGCCCTGCGAGCGCTCCCCGCCGAAAAGCCGGGCAGTGCCGGACAGATCGGCGTTCTGCACCAGCCGCAGCAGCGACAGCGCCGTGACCGTCTTGCCCGAACCCGACTCGCCGACGAGCGCGAGCTTTTCGCCAGCGGCCATCTGGAAGTCGATGCCGTGCACGACCTCCTTGCCGCTGAATGCGACACGCAGGCCCTTTACGTCGAGCAGGGGCTGGTTGGGTTGTTGTGAATCTCTCATCACTTGTCGGCCTTGCGCGGATCGAGCGCATCGCGCAGCGCGTCGCCCATGAAAGTCAGCAGCATCAGCGTGACGACCAACACGACGAAAGTGGACAGCGAGATCCACCAGGCGTCGATGTTGCCCTTGCCCTGGCTAAGCAGTTCGCCGAGCGATGGCGTGCCGGGCGGCACGCCAAGGCCGAGAAAGTCCAGAGAGGTCAGCGCCAGAATGGCCGCGCTCATGCGAAACGGCAGGAAGGTGACGACCGGCACCATGCTGTTAGGCAGGATGTGGCGCCACATGATCTGCAGATTGCCCACGCCGAGCGCCCGCGCCGCACGCACGTAGTCCATCTGCCGGTTGCGCAGGAACTCGGCGCGCACGTAGTCCGACAACCCCATCCAGCCGAACAAGCTCAGCAGGATCAGAAGCAGCGCCACGCTGGGCGTGAAGATCGCACTGAAGATGATCAGCAGGTACAGCTCGGGCATCGCTCCCCAGATCTCGATCAGCCGCTGGAAGGTCAGGTCGATCTTTCCGCCGAAGAAGCCTTGCACCGCACCGGTCGCGATGCCAAGCACCACCCCTATTACCGTGAGCGCCAGCGCGAACAGCACGCTCACGCGAAAGCCGTAGATCAGCTGGGCCAGCAGGTCGCGGCCACGTTCATCCGTGCCGAGCAGGTTCTCGCTCGAAGGGGCCGCAGGGTTCGGAGGCTTCGAGAAATAGTTGAGCGTGGCCGGGCCATAGCGGTTGGGCGCATAGATCGCCCAGTTGCCGCCCTGGGTGATGCGCTGCTCGATGAACGGATCGAGGTAGTCGGCCGGCGTTTCGAAATCGCCGCCGAAGGTTTTCTCGGAATAGTCCCGCAGCACCGGGAAATAGGTCTTGCCTTCGTAGCGCACCACGAGCGGCTTGTCGGTGGAAAGCACATCGGCGAAAAGGCTCAGCACCACCAGCGCCGAGAAGATCAACAGGCTCCAGAACCCCAGCGGATTGCGGCGAAAACGGCGCCAGGCGCGGCGGCCGGGGCTCACGGACACGACAGGCGCTTTAGTCAAACTTCACCCTCGGATCGACCCAGACATAGCAAAGATCGGAAATGAGCTTGGTCACCAGACCGATCAGCGTGAATAGATAGAGCGTGCCCAGAAACACCGGGTAGTCGCGCCGCAGCACGCTTTCGTAGCTGAGCAGGCCCATCCCGTCGAGCGAGAACAGCGTCTCGATCAGCAACGCGCCCGAGAAGAAGGCGCCGATAAAGGCTGTCGGGAAGCCCGTGATGATCGGAATCAGCGCGTTGCGGAACACGTGCTTCCAGAGCACCTGGCGCTCGGCCAGTCCCTTGGCACGCGCCGTCAGCACGTACTGCTTGCGGATCTCTTCGAGGAAGGAGTTCTTGGTGAGCATCGCGGTGATCGCGAAACTGCCGAGCACCATCGCCGTCACCGGCAAGGTGATGTGCCACAGGTAGTCGACGATGCGCGCGCCCCAGCTCAGCGACTCCCAATTCGGTGAGGTCAGCCCGCGCAGCGGAAACCATTGCAGCTGGCCGCCAAAGATCACGAGCAGCGCCACGCCCAGCACAAAGCCCGGAATGGCGTAGCCAACGAGCACCAGCAGCGTCGTCAGAAAGTCAAAGCGCGAACCGGCGCGAACCGCTTTCGCAACGCCGAGCGGCACCGCTATCAGGTAGCTGATGAAGAAGGTCCAGAGCCCCAGGCTGATCGAGACCGGCAGCTTCTCCTTGATGAGCTGCCACACGTCCTTGCTCTGGAAGAAGCTCTTGCCCAGGTCGAAGCGCGCGAATTGCTTGAGCATCTGCCAGAAGCGCTCGGGTGCCGGCTTGTCGAAGCCGTAGAGGACCTTGATCTCCGCCACCTGCTTGGCGTCGATGGAGCGCCCCGTGGGGCCGCCCGAGAGGCGGTTTTCCTTGTTGGTCAGTTGCGACAGCAACTGCTCGGCCGGACCGCCCGGAACGAATTGAACGATGGCGAAATTGATCAGCAGCACCCCGAACAGCGTGGGAATGATCAGCAGAAGGCGTCGGAGCAGGTAGGCGGCCATGCGGTCTGTCTGTGTCTGTCGTCTACTTCGCTGCCGGGTCGATCCACCACGTCGTCAGCATCGCCGAGCCGGCGAGAAGACGTTGCGGCAATGGCGCTTCGGGGCGGCGCAGCTTGCGCTTGTGGGCAATGAAATATTGCTTGCCGTAGTACATCGGGATCACGTAATGCTGGTGGAGCAAGTAACGGTCCAGCAGCCGCGCGCCTGCTGCGAGCGACTTGCGGTCCGGGCTGTTGACGATCACTTCGAGAATCTCGTCGATCACCGGATCGCTGATGCCGCTGAGGTTCTGGCTCCCCTTTTCATTGGCCGATTTCGAGCCGAAATCGTCGTACAGCTCGTTGCCCGGACTCGATGAGCCACCCGCGATGTTGATGACCATGTCGAAGTCGAGATCGTCCTGTTTCTTCTTTATCAGGCTCGGGTCGCGCAAGCGATAGTCCAGCGCGATTCCCAGCTTGGCGAGGTTGCGCGCATAGGGCGCAAGCACCACGCCCGAGCTGCGGTCCGGAATGTCGAAGTTGATGACGAAAGGCGTGCCATCCTTGTCGCGCAAGGCGCCATCCCTGTATGTCCAGCCCGCCTCTTTGAGCAGTTCCTGCGCGCGGACCAGGTTGCGCCGCAGGCCTTCGGGGGTGTCTCCGCTGCTGGCGGGGCGCGGTAGTTCGCCCTTCGTGTTGTCGATGTATCGCTGCTTGTTCTTCAGGTGCTCGATCAGCATTTGCTCCTCGGGGCTGATCTCGGGCTGGGCCATGAGGTCATCGCTGTTCTGGAAGTAGCTCATCGTGCGGGCCCTGCGCCCGTAGAAGAGATGCTGGTTGAGCCAGTCGAAATCGAAGGCCAGCGCCAATGCCTGTCGCACGCGCATGTCCTGGAAGCGAGGCTGCCGCAGGTTGGGCGAGAGGCCCTGCATGCCGGTGAAGCGGCGGTGCGAAATCTCTTCCTTGACCAGCTCCCCGGAATCGAAGCGCCGCCCCTTGTAGCGGCGCACCCAGGCGATGATCGAACGCTCTTCCATCGCGTCGAGCGAGCCGGCCTTGAGCGACTCTTCCTCTCCGAGTGCGTCCTTGAAGTATTGGTACGAAACCTCGCCGAAATTGAACATCCCCTTGCGCACCGGAAGATCGGCGGCCCAGTAGTCCGGCCGCCGGCGGTACGAGATGTACTTCCCGAAGTCGACCTTGTCCACCACGTACGGCCCGCTGGCTATGGGCGGCTCGCTCACGATCTGGTCGAAGGGCTTGCCCTTGCCCCAGGCACTCGAGAAAACCGGCAGCTGGCCGATGATCATGTGCAGCTCGGAGTTCTGGCGCTTGAAGTCGAAGCGGATCGTGCGCTCCCCCACCACCACGGCGCCCTTGATGTCAACCCAGTACGAGCGGAAGGTCGGCCCTGCCTGCTTGCTCATCAGGGTGTCGAAGGAGTACTTCACGTCCTTCGCGAGCACCGGGGAGCCATCGGAGAACGTGGCTTTCGGGTTCAGGCGGAAAGTGACGCTCAGGCGGTCTGCGGCAAGCTGCACGTCTTCGGCCAGCATGCCGTAGTTGGAGAAGGGCTCGTCTTCGCTCGGCGTCATCAGCGAATCGAAGATCAGGCCGTACTCGGAGAACACAAAACCATTGGCGCTGTAGCCCATGCCTTGCGGCGGCACACCCCGCAGCGTGAAGGGGTTGAGCTTGTCGAAGGTTCCGCTGGCCGAGAGGATCAGCTCGCCGCCCTTGGGGGCATCGGGATTCACGTAGTCGAAATTCTTGAACGACGCCGGGTACTTCGGCTCGTAACCCATGCCCAGACCATGCGCTGCCCACGAGGGGAGCGCCAAGAGAGCCAATATCAGAAGCAGCCAACCTCGCATGCGAGAATTCTGCCCAAGATTTTCACGAGGCAACTTCATGGGCTTTCTTTCCGGCAAAAAACTGTTGATCACCGGTGTGTTGAGCAATCGCTCCATTGCTTATGGCATTGCCAAGGCCTGTCATGAACAGGGCGCGGAGCTCGCCTTCAGCTATGTTGGCGAGCGATTCAAGGACCGTATCACCGAATATGCCGCAGACTTTGGCTCGAAGCTGATTTTCGATTGCGACGTGGGCGACGACGCGCAGATCGACAAGCTCTTTGCAGACCTCTCGCAGACCTGGCCGAAGTTCGACGGCTTCGTGCACAGCATCGGCTTCGCGCCGCGCGAGTCCATCGCGGGCGACTTCCTCGACGGGCTCTCGCGCGAAGGCTTCAAGATTGCGCACGACATCAGTGCGTACAGCTTTCCGGCCATGGCCAAGTCAGCCCTGCCCTACCTCAACGACAAGTCGGCCCTGCTCACGCTGACCTACCTGGGCGCCGAACGCGCGCTGCCCAACTACAACACCATGGGCCTGGCCAAGGCCTCGCTCGAAGCCTCGGTGCGCTACACCGCCGCCTCGCTCGGCCCGAAGGGCATGCGCGTGAACGGCATCAGTGCGGGCCCGATCAAGACGCTGGCAGCCAGCGGCATCAAGGGCTTCGGCAAGATGCTGGCGGCCGTGGCCGACGCCTCGCCCATCCGCCGCAACGTGACCATCGAGGAAGTCGGCAACGTGGCCGCCTTCCTGCTGAGCGACCTGGCCAGCGGCGTGACCGCCGAGATCACCTACGTCGACGGCGGCTTCAGCAACGTCGTCGGCGGGATGGCCGAGTAACCCTGCCATCGAGCCCTCACACGGCCACCAGATGGCCGTGCTGCGCTATTCATTTCATAGCATCGTGCTGGACCGACGCTCCCTCCTGCTTGCCGCTTTCGGCGCGGTCGCCGCGCCTGCCGCGTTCGCGCGCGAGGCGGCGCCCTCGCTGATGCTGGCCGACGTCTACCGCCCCGGCATGTCGCTGCACGACTACTGGGTCAGCGAGAAGTACGACGGGGTACGCGGCTACTGGGACGGCAAGCAGCTCTGGACACGCGGCGGCGAACGGATCGTGGCGCCGGCATGGTTCACCGCACCGCTGCCGAAGCAACCCCTCGATGGCGAACTGTGGGTGGGCCGCGGCCAGTTCACACGCGCCGTCTCCACGGTGCGCAGCCAGACGCCCAACGACATCGCCTGGCGCGAAATGCACTTCATGGTGTTCGACCTGCCCGCGCAGGGCGGCGACTTCACGACGCGCCTCGCCGTGCTGCGCAAACTGCTGCCGATTACCGACGCACCATGGGTCGTCGCGGTCCCGCAGGAACGCGCGACCACGCACGCCGCATTGCAGGCGCTGCTCGACAAGACGGTAAAAATGGGCGGCGAGGGTCTGATGCTCCACCGCGGCAGCTCCCAATACCGTGGCGAGCGCAACAGCAACCTGCTGAAGGTCAAGCCCTACGAAGACGCCGAAGCCCGCGTGGTCGAGCACGTGCCCGGCAAGAGCAAGCACAGTGGCCGGCTCGGCGCGCTGGTGGTCGAGACGGCCGACGGCAAGCGCTTCAAGCTCGGCACCGGACTGACCGACGCCGAGCGCGAGAACCCGCCCGCCGTCGGTAGTTGGGTGACCTACCGCTACAACGGCACCACCGCCAAGGGCCTGCCGCGATTCGCGCGCTTCATGCGGGTGCGCGAAGGTTAGGCCGGCCCGTCCAGCCGGCCCGCTTCCTTACTTCACTTCCCTGACGCAGTCTGCGTAGTAGCGCTTCTTGCCCGTCTCGTCGACGCGCGCAACCAGGCCGTGGATGTCGGTCTCGAAGCCCGGGCACTGGGTGTTGAACTCGCGCGAGAACTTGAGGTAGTCGACGATCTTCTTGTTGAACACCTCGCCCGGAATCAGCAGCGGAATGCCCGGCGGGTAAGGCGTGATCAGGCTGGTGGTGATGCGGCCTTCGAGCTCGTCGATTTCCACGCGCTCGGTCTTGCGGTGCGCGATGTGGGCGAAGGCGTCGCTGGGCTTCATCGCCGGCGTCAGGTCGCTCAGGTACATCTCGGTCGTGAGGCGGGCCACGTCGTAGCGCGCATACAGCTGGTGGATGTGCTGGCACAGGTCGCGCAGGCCGAGGCGTTCGTAGCCCGGATGCTGCTGGCAGAACTCGGGCAGGATGCGCCACATCGGCTGGTTGCGCGCGTAGTCGTCCTTGAACTGCTGCAGCGCCGTCAGCAGCGTGTTCCAGCGGCCCTTGGTGATGCCGATGGTGAACATGATGAAGAAGCTGTAGAGCCCGGTCTTCTCCACGATCACGCCATGCTCGGCGAGGAACTTGGTCACCACGCTGGCCGGGATGCCGGTTTCGGCGAAGTTGCCTTCGAGGTCGAGACCCGGCGTGACGATGGTCGACTTGATCGGGTCGAGCATGTTGAAGCCGTCGGCCAATTCGCCGAAGCCGTGCCAGTTGCGCGGCGACTTCTTGTTCTTGGGCTTGCCGTTCTTCTCGCCCTGCATGATCCAGTCGTCGGCGCGGCCGATGCCTTCTTCGACGAGCTTCTCGGGGCCCCAGACCTTGAACCACCACTCGTCCTTGCCGAACTCCGCCTCGACCTTGCGCATGGCGCGGCGGAAGTCGAGCGCCTCAAGGATGCTTTCTTCCACCAGCGCGGTGCCTCCGGGCGGCTCCATCATGGCGGCGGCCACGTCGCAGCTCGCGATGATCGCGTACTGCGGGCTGGTCGACGAGTGCATCAGATAGGCCTCGTTGAACAGGTCGCGGTCGAGCTGACGGTTCTGCGAGTCCTGCACCAGCACATGGCTGGCCTGGCTGATGCCGGCCAGCAGCTTGTGCGTCGACTGCGTGGCGAACACCAGCGATTCCTTCGGGCGCACGCGGCGCTTGCCCATCGCGTGATAGGCGCCATAGAACGGGTGGAAGGCCGCGTGAGGCAGCCACGCCTCGTCGAAGTGCAGCGTGTCGACGTAGCCGTCGAGCATGTTCTTGATGGTCTCGGTGTTGTAGATCACGCCGTCGTAGGTCGACTGCGTGAGCGTCATCACGCGCGGCTTGACCTTGTCGGGGTCCACGTCGGCCAGCAGCGGGTTGGCCTTGATCTTGGCCTTGATGGCGCTCTGCTCGAACTCGCTCTTCGGGATCGGGCCGATGATGCCGAAGTGGTTGCGCGTGGGCTTCATGAACACCGGAATCGCGCCGGTCATGATGATCGCGTGCAGGATCGACTTGTGGCAGTTGCGGTCGACCACCACCACGTCGCCCGGCGCCACCGTGTGGTGCCACACCATTTTGTTGCTGGTGCTGGTGCCGTTGGTCACAAAGAAGCAGTGGTCGGCGTTGAAGATGCGCGCCGCATTGCGCTCGCTGGCCGCCACCGGGCCGGTGTGGTCGAGCAGCTGGCCCAGCTCTTCGACTGCGTTGCAGACGTCGGCGCGCAGCATGTTCTCGCCGAAGAACTGGTGGAACATCTGGCCCACCGGGCTCTTCAGGAACGCCACGCCGCCCGAGTGACCCGGGCAGTGCCACGAATAGGAGCCGTCTTCCGCGTAGTCGATCAGCGCCTTGAAGAACGGCGGCTGCACGCCCTCGAGGTAGCTCTTGGCCTCGCGGATGATGTGGCGCGCCACGAATTCGGGGGTGTCCTCGAACATGTGGATGAAGCCGTGCAGCTCGCGCAGGATGTCGTTCGGGATGTGGCGCGAGGTCTTGGTCTCGCCGTAGATGTAGATCGGCACGTCGGCGTTCTTGCGCCGCACTTCGCCGATGAAGTTGCGCAGGTTCAGCACGGCCGGGTCGAGGTCGGGGCCGACCGTGAACTCCTCGTCGTCGATCGACAGGATGAACGCGCTGGCACGGCTTTGCTGCTGGGCGAACTGGCTCAGGTCGCCATAACTCGTGACGCCCAGCACCTCGAAGCCCTCGCTTTCGAAGGCCTGCGCGAGCGCGCGAATGCCGAGGCCCGAGGTGTTTTCGGAGCGGAAGTCCTCGTCAATGATGACGATGGGAAAGCGGAATTTCATGAGCAGGGCTCCGGGCAGGCTGACAGACAGGCAATAAGGCGAGGCGCGAAGTGTACGGAATTCGGATGACGAATCTGGTCAGGCTCGTGCAAGCCATTCGGGCCTGTCCGGCATGGTCCCTTTCGTCGGCTCGGGCGCAGTACCCCTACGCAGGGCAAGCGCTTGGAGCAGATGCATCAGAATGGCGCGCATCGAATAAGGAAAAGAGGAGTCGACATGGCGAATTCCACCGTCTGGTGGCTGATTGCGGGGGTAGCCATCGTGGTCGAGTTGCTCTCGGGCACCGTATATCTTCTGCTGCTGGCCGCCGGTTTCGCGGCCGCGGCAATTGCGGCGCACCTGGGCTTCGGCACCGTCACCCAACTGATCGTGGCCTCGGTCATCGGCGTGGGCGCCGTGCTGACCTGGTACTCGATCCAGCGCAAGCGCCCCCCTGCCCCGCCCACCGGAACCAACCGCGACGTGAACCTCGACATCGGCGAGACCGTTCACGTCGACGCCTGGAATGCCGACGGCACGGCAACCGTGCGCTACCGGGGCGCGCAATGGACGGTGGTCCAGCGCGCAGGCCGCACGCCCTCGACCGGCGAGCACCGCGTGGTCGAAGTCATCGGCAGCCGGCTGGTCGTCGACAAGGTTTAGTCAATACGTAGAACTCAGAAAAGGAAGCGCACCATGGAATTTTCGGTCCCACTCATCATCCTGGTCATCGCGATCATCTTCATCAGCCAGTCGGTGAAGTTCGTGCCGCAGCAGAACGCCTGGGTGCGCGAGCGCCTCGGCAAGTACCACGGCACCATGACGCCCGGCCCCAACTTCCTGATTCCGTTCATCGACCGGGTGGCCTACAAGCACAGCCTGAAGGAAATCCCGCTCGACGTGCCGAGCCAGATCTGCATCACGCGCGACAACACGCAGCTGCAGGTCGACGGCATCCTGTACTTCCAGGTGACCGATCCGATGCGTGCGAGCTACGGCTCGTCGAACTACATCGTGGCCGTGACGCAGCTTGCACAGACCTCGCTGCGCAGCGTGATCGGCAAGCTGGAGCTCGACAAGACCTTCGAGGAACGCGACGTCATCAACGCCCAGGTGGTTGCCGCCATCGACGAGGCCGCGCTCAACTGGGGCGTGAAGGTGCTGCGCTATGAAATCAAGGACCTGACGCCGCCGAAGGAAATCCTGCTGGCCATGCAGGCACAGATCACGGCCGAGCGCGGCAAGCGCGCGCTGATCGCGGCCTCCGAAGGCCGCCGCCAGGAGCAGATCAACATCGCCACCGGCGAACGCGAGGCCTTCATTGCCCGCTCCGAAGGCGAGAAGCAGGCGCAGATCAACAACGCCCAGGGTGAAGCCGCCGCCATCACCGCGGTCGCCACCGCGACGGCGGACGCCATCGAACGCGTGGCCGCGGCCATCCGCCAGCCGGGCGGCGAACAGGCCGTGCAGCTGAAGGTGGCCGAGCGCGCCGTCGACGCCTACGGCAAGGTCGCGGCCGATTCCAAGACCACCCTGATCGTGCCAAGCAACATGAGCGAGACCGCCGCGCTCATCGCGTCGGCCATGCGCATGGTCCAGGCAGGCAAGCCGTCGAATCCGACCTGAACTGACTGCTACAATCGTGGGCTCAGGAGCGGTGGATGAGCGGTTTAAGTCGCACGCCTGGAAAGCGTGTGAGGGTTAATAGCCCTCCGCGGGTTCGAATCCCGCCTGCTCCGCCAGAGATTGATTGTTCGTAACCGTTCGCGAACAAGCAGACAAAGCAAGAAGCCCAAGTTGCCACAAGCACTTGGGCTTTTTTGTCGTCTGGCCCAGCCGGAGTTGAAAGGCAGTGCGTTGCTTTGCAACAACTTGCCCCCCGAACTCAGACACTTTCTTCTGGCAGTACCATCCAAAGGTTTTCATTTCAAGCCCACAAAGGAGCCTCGATGGCCGGACAACCGAAAACCCAGCCGCGTGGCAAGACACCGCTGGACCGCACCCTCGAAAAGAGCGAGCAGGTGGCTGCCGACGTGCAACGGGCGTCGGACAACCTCGCCGTGGTGAACACGGTGCTCGAACAGGAACTGCCCGAAGAAGTGCAGGTTGGCGAGGTGGCACAGGCCATCGAACACACCAGCCAGCTGGAAGAGAAGCTGGCCAAGTCCGCCGAAAAGCTGGCCGAGGTCAATGCCGCGCTGAGCGAGGAAATCGAGAAGCGTCTCGAGGTCACGGCTGAGCGCGACGAAAGCCAGGCTCTGGCCGAGAAGCTCAAGGCAAAGATCCGCGCCGAAAGCTCCGACTGACCGGCGCGCAATACGCCGTCCGTATCCTTTCTCCTACGCTGCATCAGCGTCAGGCACGCTACGCTATTGGTTCTCAAAGCGAAACCACGGCATGGCCCTCATCACGTTCCTCGTCGAGGACAACAAGACCATCAGGGATAACCTGGTCCCGGCACTCGAGGACTTGGTCAACGGCCGCGTGGTCGGCTTCGCCGAAACCGAAACGGAAGCCCTTGCATGGCTCGCGGCGCATCCTGATGATTGGCAGCTCCTGATCGTCGACCTGTTCCTGAAGGAAGGCTCCGGCCTCGGCGTGCTGGGCGGCTGCAAGACCCGCAAGCCCAGCCAGCGAGTGGTCGTGCTCAGCAACTACGTGACGGCGGATATCCGGGCACGCTGCACGGCGCTCGGCGCCGATGCGGTATTCGACAAGTCACGCGACCTCGATGCCTTCATCGAGTACTGCAATGCCAACCGCCCATCGGGCCTTGCTCCGCTCTGAGCTCTGAATAAGCCGCCTTCGAAGCGGCCATGAAAAAAGGGCCCGAAGGCCCTTTTCTCTTTTGCGGACAACCGCAGGTTTGCCGAAATGAATCAGCGCACCACGGCGATCTGCGTGCGTGCACCACCCTTGTAGGTGTACAGCGTCAGGGCACCGTTCTTGATGTCGCCCTTTTCGTCGAAGGCGATCGGGCCGGTCACGCCCTTGTATTGCACCTTGCCAACTTCAGGCAGGTACTTGGCGGGGTCGGACGAACCGGCCTTCACCATGGCTTCGGCCAGCACGTTGACCGCGTCGTACACGTACGGTGCATAGATCTGCACTTCGACGCCGTTCTTGGTCTTGAACTTGGCCTTGAAGTCTTCCAGCGGCTGCTTGAAGTCGCCGTCCACACCGCCGGCTTCGGCGCAAACAACCATCTCTTCGCCGATGGCATCGCCAGCCAGCTTCGGCAGTTCGCTGGTGCACAGGCCGTCGCCGCCCATGAACTTGACGTTCAGGCCGAGTTGCTTGACCTGCTTGAGCATCGGGCCGCCAACGGCGTCCATGCCGCCGAAGAACAGCACGTCGGGCTTGGAGGCCTTCAGCTTGGTCAGGATGGCGTTGAAGTCGGTCGACTTGTCGGTGGTGAACTCGTGGCCCACGATGGTGGCGCCAGCGGCCTTGGCCGACTTCTCGAACTCTTCGGCAACGCCTTGGCCGTAGGCGGTACGGTCGTCGATCACGGCAATGTTCTTGCCCTTGAGCGTTTCGACTGCGTACTTGCCCAGCGTGCCGCCGAGTTGCGTGTCGTCAGCCACCACGCGGAACGTGGTCTTGAAGCCTTGACGCGTGTACTTCGGGTTGGTGGCCGAAGGCGAGATCTGTGGAATGCCGGCGTCGCTGTAGAGCTTCGAGGCGGGGATGGTGGTGCCCGAGTTCAGGTGACCGACCACGCCGTTGACCTTTTCGTCCACGAGCTTCTGGGCCACAGCCGTGCCCTGCTTCGGATCACCTGCGTCGTCTTCGGCGATCAGTTCGAACTTGGCAACCTTGTCGCCGATCTTGAGGCCCTTTGCATTCAGGTCTTCGATGGCCATCTTGGCGCCGAACTCGTTGTCCTTGCCGAGGTGGGCGATGGCACCGCTGGTCGGTCCCACGTGACCGATCTTGACGACCAGGGTTTCTCCGGCAGGTGCGGGTGCAGGTGCAGCCGGGGCCGCAGCCGTTGGCGCGGGCGCTGCAGCGGGAGCAGCAGCTTCTTCCTTCTTGCCGCAAGCCACGAGCGTGATTGCAGCCAGTGCGACCGCAGTCCATTTCAATTGCATGAGAACCTCCAGAACTTGGATGAAAAGAATAAAAAACCGGTCGTGTGATCCGGGCGCGCTGACCTCGCAAGTTTCGCGCCGCGGACCAGCGGCACCCTCACGCCCTTCCGACCTGCGGCGCAGTTTAGCCGAGGATTCAGGCTCCGGAAGCTGGCGTAGACCCTGTGTTTTCGCTGAGTTCGGCGGCCATGGCTTCGATCACCAACGCGCGCAAAACGGCTTCGATTTCATTGCGCAAACGCGGCACCATCGCATCGAGTTGATGCTGAACGGCAGCTGACACGGTGTCGCTCAAACGCTCTTCCAGAGACAGGTCGACGCGCTGCAGAACGCGGTGCAGCAACTGCTCTTCGAGGCTGACGATTTCCGCCTGCGAAAGCTGCGCGGCCGGCGGCAATGCCATGGCACTCGCCGGGTCGGGCTGGGGCGTCGGTGCGGCCTGCGGCTCGGGGATCGCGGGCTCCTCCGGGATCTCGAGCACCGTGGTCAGCGTGGGAACGAACCGGGGCGGCGTGCGCAGTGTGCTGGCCATGTCAGGGACTCTTTGCGAAGTCGTGCGGCTGGATGGTGTAGCCACGATCGGCATAGTGGCGCCAGCGCGAACGACCGACCTGGCGGTCGTTGGCCTCGTCGCTCACAATGTCGATCATGCGTTCATAGCGCTCGAAGCCCGCAGGCACTTCGAGGCCCAGATTCACCAGCATTTCGCGGTGCGGCAGCGAGGCCGCATCAGCGCCCTGCGCCGACAGAACGACGGGCGAACGCGCGACCACATGAGCCGGCGCATCGCCTCGGCAGTGCGCGACGAAGTCCACCGGCGACAGCTGCCAGAGTGCCGCATCCACCGCGTCGAGCGCCTGCGCATCGCCCACGACTACCACGCGCAGGCCGCGCGCGTTCACGGCCTTGCGAACCAGCCGGCAGGCGTAGTTCAGCTTGTCACGCGCGTTGTAGTGAAAGCCGATTTCCGTCACTTCGTGGCCCGGGCCTTTTTGGCCGGAGCTCCAGGGGTCTTGGTTTTCTTGGCCTTGCCGGTCCTGGCGTCGCCGCTGGCCGCGCGACTCGTCAGGTACGACACCAGCAAGCCCACCGGCCGCCCGGTCGAACCCTTTGCCGCGCCGCTCTTCCACGCAGTGCCCGCGATGTCCAGATGCGCCCAGGCGAAGTCGCCCGCAAAGCGCTGCAGGAACTTGGCGGCAGTGATGGCGCCACCCGCGCGGCCGGCAATGTTCGCCACATCGGCAAAGTTGCTCTTGAGGCCTTCCGCGTAGTCGTCGTCGAGCGGCAGGCGCCAGCAGCGGTCCTGCGAGGTCTCGCCGGCGGCTTCGAGCGCCGCGGCCAATGCTTCGTTGGTCGAGAACAGGCCGCTGCGCACGCCGCCCAGGGCCACCACGCAGGCGCCCGTCAGCGTGGCGATGTCGATCACTGCCGCTGGCTCGAAGCGCTTGGCATAGGTCAGCGCGTCGCACAGGATCAGCCGGCCTTCTGCGTCGGTGTTGAGCACCTCGATGGTCTGGCCGCTCATGCTGGTCACCACGTCGCCCGGCTTCACCGCGCGGCCGTCGTTCATGTTCTCGCACGAAGGAATGAGGCCGACGACGTTGATGGCGGGCTGGATATCGCCGAGCGCGCGGAAGGTGCCGAGCACGCTGGCCGCGCCGCACATGTCGAACTTCATCTCGTCCATTTCGGCAGCGGGCTTGAGCGAGACGCCGCCGGTGTCGAAGGTGATGCCCTTGCCGACCAGCACCACGGGCGCCTGATCCTTGGGCGCCCCGTGGTAGCGCAGCACGATGAAGCGCAGCGGCTCCGCCGAGCCCTGCGCCACGGCGGCAAAGGAGCCCATGCCGAGCTTTTCGACTTCCTTCGGACCCAGCACCTCGCACTTGATGTTCGGCAGCTTGGCCAGCCCCTTGGCGGCCTCGGCCAGCAGCGTGGGCGTGGCGTGGTTGGCGGGCCGGTTGCCCCACTCCTTGGCCAGTTCGATGCCCGCGACAGTGGCACGGGCGGCGTCGAAGGAGCCGGTGACGGCGGCGGCATCGGCCACGCCGACGGTCAGGTGGCGGATGCTGCGGGGTTCGGCCTTCGACTTGGTGGCGGTGTAGACGTAGCTGGCGTCAGCCGCCGCCGTGACGGCGCTGGCCACCGCCGCGCCCTCGGCAGGCTGGGCGAACACCACGGTCACGCGCTTGGGGGCCTGGGCCTTGGCCGAATTGACCGCCGCGACCACGCCGCTGCGAACCGAGGCGGGCTTGCCGTCGCCGATGGCGGCGAGCACCACGCGGGACGCCACGACGTCTTCCGGACGGTAAAGCCCCAGCAGCTTGCCGGCCTTGTCAGGCAGGTCGCCGGCCTTGCGGGCACTGGCGGCGAGCACCGACAACGGGTCTTTGGAGGTAAGAGGAGCGCTGCCGACGAGCACGATCAGGACATCGGATTTCTCGGCTGCGGCCTGGGCGACGGTGAGGGTCTTGAGTTGAAAGTCCATAATCCTTTTTTTCCTCGAACGATGTTATTCCATTCTTCCCTACGCAAGGAGCTGTCCCGCAGCTTCGGAGCGACCCTCGTGGTACTGGTCACCATCGTGATGACCATGATGCTCATCCGTACCCTCGGGCTCGCGTCCAAGGGCAGTGTGAACCCGCAGGAGGTGTTCCTGGTGATGGCCTACACGGTGCTCGGCTACATGCCGACCATCCTGAGCCTGAGCCTGTTCATCGCCATCGTCGGCACCCTGTCGCGCATGTACCGCGACAGCGAAATGGTGATCTGGTTTTCCAGCGGCCGCGGCCTGACCGACTTCATCAAGCCACTCTTCCGCTTCGCCTGGCCGGTGCTGATCCTGATCGCGGTGATGGCGCTGGTGGGCTGGCCGTGGGCCAACTCGCAGACCATCGGCATGCGCAAGCAGTACGAGCAGCGCAGCGACATCGAGCGGGTGGCGCCTGGTGAGTTCCGCGAATCCGCTGGCCGGGTGCGCGTGTTCTTCATCGACAAGGAGACGCCGGACAACTCCAAGGCCACCAACGTCTTCATCTGGTCGATCGAGCGCAACATGCAGATCACGACCTCGGCGCGCAGCGGCAGCATCGAGAACATCGGCGATTCGCGCTACCTGCTGCTCAACAGCGGCCAGCGGCTCGAGCAGCCCATGACCAACACCGGCCTGAAGATCAGCGAGTTCAAGACTTACGGCACCCGGGCAGGCGGCAACAGCGGCCTGGTCAACGACGCGACACCGCCGCGCGCGCGCAGCACGCTGTCCCTGCTGCCCGACACCAGCGACCCCAGCCGCGGCGAACTGGCCTGGCGCATCGGCATGCTGCTGACGGCCATCAACTTCGTGCTGCTGGCGCTGAATGTATCCAGCGCCAACCCGCGCGTCGGCCGAAGCGGCAACCTGCTTCTCGCGCTGTTCGCGTTCGTCGTGTACTACAACATGCTCAACCTGGGCCAAAGCTGGATCAGCTCGGGCAAATACAGCATGGGCAGTTTCATGCTGCTGTTGCATGGCGGCGTGCTGCTGATCAACCTGGCATGGCTCGGCGTTCGCCAGAACAACTGGGGCCGGCGATCAAAGCAAAGCCCGTCCGCCGCCGTGCTGCCCACACCAAAGATCGAACCCACGTGAAAACGATAAGACGCCTGATCTACGTGGAGGTGCTGAAGGCCGTTGCGTTCGTGACGCTCGGCTTCCTGAGCCTCTTTTTCTTCTTCGACTTCGTCGACGAACTGCAATCCATCGGCAAGCCGGACAGCCTCAACTACGGGCCCGCACAGGCGCTGGCCTACGTGATGCTGCTGGTGCCGAGCCACCTCTACGAACTGCTGCCGATCACGGTGCTGATCGGCTCCATCTTCGTGATGGCCCGGCTGGCGCAAAGCTCCGAATACACCATCCTGCGCACCAGCGGGCTGGGCCCCTGGCGCGCGCTGCGCACCCTGCTGCTGCTGGGCATCGGCTTCGTCGTGCTGACCTTCGCCGTCGGCGACTATGTCGCCCCGGCCTCCGAGCGCACGGGGCAACTGCTCAAGGCCAAGTACCAGGGCATCTATTCGCTGGCGGGCAACACGGGCGCCTGGCTCAAGGAAAAACGGGGCAATGTCTCGTACGCGGTGAACGTGCTGTCCATTGACCGCAAAGGCGCGCTGAAGAGCCCGCGCATCTTCGAATTCGACGACAACGGCTACATCAGCACCCAGATCACCGCAGGCTCGGCCCGCATCGGCGACGGGCACTGGATGCTCACCGACGTGGAAGAGCAGAAGTACGACACGCGCGGCGCGGCCGACCAGGCCCGCATCGCCACGACCAAGACCCCGCAGCTGAACTGGGCCACCTCGCTGACCAGCGAAATGGTCTCGGTCGCGCTCCTGCGCCCCGACCGCATGAGCACGATCGACCTGTTCGACTACATCCGCCACCTCGACGCCAACGGCCAGACCGCGCAGCGCTACGAGATCGAGTTCTGGCGCAAGGTGTTCTACCCGCTCTCGTGCCTGGTGATGGTGGTGCTCGCCCTGCCCTTCGCCTACCTGCACTTCCGCCAGGCCGGTATCACCACCTACGTGTTCGGCGGCGTGATGATCGGCATCAGCTTCTTCCTGCTGAACAACGTGTTCGGCTATCTCGGCAACCTCAGCAACTGGTCGCCATGGCTCACGGCGGCGGCGCCGGGCATGATTTATTCGGTGATGTCGTTGACGGCCTTCAGCTGGCTGGTCTTGCGACGATGACCCAGGGCATCGTTTTACTGGCGCACGGTTCGCGCGACGAGCGCTGGCGCGAGCCCATCGAGGCCGTGGCCGAACGCGTGTGCAAAAACGAGCCGAATGCCCGCGTGGCCTGCGCCTACATGGAGCTGGCAACGCCCGACCTGCCCACGGCGGCGGCGGCGCTGATTGCCGGCGGCGCCACCGCCATCCGCGTGGTTCCGCTGTTCCTGGGCATGGGCAAGCACGCCCGCGAAGACCTGCCGCACCAACTCGAGGCGCTGCGCCAGCGCTGGCCCGACATCGGCTTCTCACTTGCCCGCATCGTGGGCGAAGAGCCCGAACTGGTCGATCTCCTGGCCAGAATTGCGGTCAAATAGTGAACATCCGGCAATTTCGATAGATTCCGAAGGCATAATGAATTCCGCAATAAGACGGAATTTGATATGAATCTGCATCAGTTCAAGTTTGTTCAGGAAGCCGTGCGGCGCAACCTGAACCTCACCGAGGCGGCCAAGGCGCTCCACACCTCGCAACCCGGGGTCTCCAAGGCCATCATCGAGCTCGAGGAAGAACTGGGCGTTGAAATCTTCGCGCGCCATGGCAAGCGGCTCAAACGCGTTACCGAGCCGGGCCAGCACGTCATCGCCAGCATCGAACTCATCATGCGCGAGGTGGGCAATCTCAAGCGCATCGGCGAACAGTTCAGCGCGCAGGACAGCGGCACCCTCTCCATCGCCACCACCCATACGCAGGCGCGCTACGTGCTGCCCGTGCCCGTGGCGAACCTGCGCGAGGCCTATCCCAAGGTCAACGTGAGCCTGCACCAGGGCTCGCCCGACCAAGTGGCTCGCATGGTGATCGACGAGATCGCGGAGATCGGCATCGCCACCGAATCGCTCGACGGCTACGCCGAGCTGGTGACCCTGCCCTGCTACGAATGGCAGCACGTTCTGGTGCTGCCCAAGGATCATCCGCTGGCCGCCAAGGAGCGCATTTCGCTCGAAGACCTGGCGAGCGAGCCGATCATCACGTACCACCCCTCGTTCACCGGCCGCACGCGCATCGACCATGCGTTCGCGCAGAAAAAGCTCACGCCGCGCATCGCGCTCGAAGCCATCGACTCCGACGTGATCAAGACCTACGTGCGCCTCGGGCTGGGCGTGGGCATCGTGGCCGAAATGGCCGTGCGCGACGAGTCGAACGCCGACCTCGTGGTGCGCCCGATGGGGCATGTGTTCGGCCAGAATATTGCGCGTGTCGCGTTCAAGCGCAGCGCCTATCTGCGCAACTTCGTCTTCAAGTTCGCCGAGCTGCTGTCCGACCGCCTCGACCGCAACCTGATCGCCAAGGCCCTGAGCGGCCACCAACAAGACTACGAGCTATGAGCACAGTTCAATCCCCACGCACGCCCGACATCGTCACCAAGCTGCCGGCCGTCGGCACCACCATCTTCACCGTGATGTCGGCGCTGGCCGCCGAGAAGAACGCGGTCAACCTGGGCCAGGGCTTTCCGGATTTCCACTGCGATCCGAAGCTGCTCGAAGACGTCACGGCCGCCATGGCCGCGGGCCACAACCAGTACCCGCCGATGCCCGGCATCCCGGCGCTGCGCGACGCCATCGCCGCCAAGATCTCGGCGATGTACGGCTACAGCTACAGCGCGGCCACGGAAATCACCGTTACCGCCGGCGCCACGCAGGCCATCATCACTGCCATCCTCGCCATCGTGCGCCCAGGCGACGAAGTGATCGTGCTGGAACCCTGCTATGACAGCTACGTGCCCAACATCGAGCTGGCCGGCGGCAGCGTGGTGCGCGTACCGCTCACGCCGGGCACCTTCCGCCCCGACTTCGACAAGATCGCCGCAGCGCTCACTCCGCGCACGCGCGCCATCATCATCAACACGCCGCACAACCCGAGCGCCACGGTCTGGACCGAAGCCGAGATGCGGCAGCTCGAAGAACTGCTCGCCCCCACCGACGTGTTCGTGATCAGCGATGAGGTCTACGAGCACATGGTGTTCGACAACGCCCGCCACGAAAGCGTGGCCCGCTTCCCGGGCCTGGCAGCGCGCAGCTTCATCGTCAGCAGCTTCGGCAAGACGTACCACGTCACCGGCTGGAAGGTCGGCTACGTGGCCGCGCCGGCCCCGCTGATGGCCGAATTCCGCAAGGTGCACCAGTTCAACGTGTTCACCGTGAACACACCGATGCAGCATGCGCTTGCGCAGTACATGGGCGAGCCGAAGCCGTACCTCGAACTGCCGGCCTTCTATCAGCGCAAGCGCGACTTGTTCGCGGCGGGCCTGGCCGAAAAAACCCGCTTCAAGCTGCTGCGCAGCGAAGGCAGCTACTTCCAGTGCGTCGACATCTCGGCAGTCAGCGATCTGTCCGAAGCCGAGTTCTGCCTGTGGCTCACGCGCGAGATCGGCGTGGCGGCGATCCCGCTGTCGGCTTTCTACGGCGACGGCTTCGACCAGCGCGTGGTGCGCTTCTGCTTCGCCAAGAAGGACGAGACGCTGCTCGCCGCGCTGGAGCGCCTCGCCCGGCTCTGACGCCTGCGGCAGCCGCACGTCGATGACGAAACAGCCCACCACCATCATCAGGCTCGTTTTCAGCGTGGTCGGCGCGCTGCTGTGCGGCATTGCCCTGCTGCTGTACCAGCATACGTCGGCCTTCATCGCGTCGGCCAGCCGCACGCAGGGCGAAGTCCTGCGGCTGCTCCACGTGGAAAGCTCGAAGAGCAACAGTTCGGGCACCTGGAAGCCGCTGGTGCGCTTCAAGGCGCCGGGCGGCGAGATCATCGAGTTCACGCCGTCGAGCAGCAGCAACCCGCCGGCCTACGACGTCGGCGAGAAAGTCGACGTCTTCTTCGATCCACGCAACCCGCAGGACGCCATGCTGAACGGCTTCTTCTCGCTGTGGGGCGGCGCCGTCATCACCGGTGGCATTGGCCTCGTTTTCCTGCTCGTCGCGGTGGCGATGCTGTTCCTGCCTGCGCTGGCGCCGGCAACGCGCCGACGGCCAGGGTAGGACGTTCACCGACCACCGAAGGGGCGGCTCTCCGGCGATCCGCGCGACATGGCGGGAGGAGCATGAAAGCTCGTCACAACAACCGCCCTGGAGAAAACATGTCGCTCTCGTTCATTCTGCTGATCGTCCTGATCCTGATATTGATCGGCGCGCTGCCGAGTTGGGGATACAGCCGGGCCTGGGGCTATGGTCCCAGCGGCGGTGTCGGCCTGGTCGTGCTGATCGTCGTGATCCTGGTTCTCATGGGACGCATATAGGCCCAGGCACGCCGTAAAGAAAAAGCCCGCGCAAGCGGGCTTTTTTTCGTCCACTGCGGCCAGCGGATCAGGCCTGCAACTGCGCCCAGGCCTTGTCGAGCCGCTTCACGCTCACCGGCTGCGGCGTGCGCAGCTCCTGTGCGAAGAAGCTCACGCGCAGTTCTTCGAGCAGCCAGCGGAACTCGAGCATGCGGTCGTCCACCACGCCCTTGCGTTCGGCCACAAGGCGCCAGTAGCGCTGGTCCTGCGGCTTCAGCTCGACGAGCTTGGCGGCATCGCGCGCCGGGTCGGCGCGCAGCTTGTCGAGCCGCAGCACGATGGCCTTGAGGTAACGCGCGAAGTGCTGCAGCTGCGTCCACGGCGCATCGGCGATGAAGCGCTTGCCGACGAGGCGCTGCAGTTGCTGCGCGGCGTCCTGCACGGCGTCGGGCTGGATCTTCGTGTCCTTGATCTTGCGCGCGGCCGCCGCGTATTCAATGAGGATGGTCGACGCGAGCCGGGCCACCTCGTTGGCGATCAGCGTGAGGCGGCCTCGGCCCTCCTCCAGCCGGCGCTTGAACGCGAACTCGTCGGTCGGCAGCGGCTCTTGCAGGAAGGCGCGGTCGATCGCCACATCGATGATCTGCGTGCGCAGCTCTTCGGAGGTGCCGAGCGGCATGTAGGCCACCGACATCTTCTGCAGGTCGGGAATGTTCTTCTCGAGGTACTTGAGCGCGTCTTTCAGTTGCAGCGCGAACAGGCGGCGCAGGCCGGCGCGGTGCTTGGCGGCTGCCACGGCGGGCTCGTCGAACACCTCGATGGTCACCGCGTCGCCTTCGTCGCGCAGCGCCGGAAAGCCGATCAGCGATTGCGAGCCGCGGCGCACTTCCATCAGCTCGGGCAGCTCGCCGAAGGTCCAGCCCGTGTAGCGCTGGCCGGCAGGCAATGCGGCGGGTGCGGGCTGGCTCGCGTCCTTCGCGGGCGCCCCGGACTTGCTTTCGGACACAGCAGCCGCATTCTTCTCCGGCGACGCCTTGACGTTGAGCCCAGCCAGCGCCTGGAAGGCACCACGCGCCTGCGCACCAAGCTCGGCCTTCAGTGCACCGAGGTTGCGCCCCATGCCCAATTGCCGGCCGTGCTCGTCGATCACGCGCAGGTTCATGAACAGGTGCGGCGGCAGCATGTCGAGCTTGAAGTCCGCGCGCTTGACGTCGATGCTGGTCATGTCGCGCACGCGCTTGAGCAGCACGTCGGTCAGCGAGCCGGTGCCGAACAACTCAGGCACGGACAGTTCTGCCGCCAGCTTCGAGGCCGACTCGGGCAGCGGCACCAGCCGCGAGCGCGGACGCTGCGGCAGGCTCTTGAGCAGTGCCTGGATCTTGTCCTTGAGCATGCCCGTCACCAGCCACTCGCAGCGCTCCTCGCTCACCTGGTTGAGCACGAACAGCGGCACGCTGGCCGTGAGGCCGTCCTTCGCGTCGCCGGGCTCGTGCAGGTATGTCGCGGCGCAATCCACGCCGCCGAGCCGCAGCGTCGGCGGGAACGATTGCGTCGTGATGCCGGCCGCCTGGTGGCGCATCAGCTCGTCGCGCGTCAGGAACAGCAGGCGCGGCTGTTCCTTGGAGGCATGGCGGTACCAGTTCTCGAAAGTGATGCCGCTGGCCACGTCGACGGGCAGCTGTGCGTCGTAGAAGGCGAAGATCAGTTCGTCGTCGACCAGTACGTCCTGCCGGCGCGACTTGTGTTCCAGCCCCTCGACCTCGCGCACCAGCTTGCGGTTGGCCTGCAGGAACGGAAACTTGCTCTCCCACTGCCCGGCGACCAGCGCTTCGCGGATGAAGATCTCGCGCGCCGCGACCGGATCGACCTTGGTGAAATCGACGCGCCGCCCGCTGTAGACAACAAGGCCGTACAGCGTTGCACGCTCCAACGCAGACACCTGCGCGCCCTTCTTCTCCCAGTGCGGATCGAGCAACTGCTTCTTCAGCAGATGCTCCGCCACCTGTTCGAGCCACTGCGGCTCGATGTTGGCGATGCCGCGCCCGAAGAGCCGCGTGGTCTCGACCAGTTCGGCCGCGACGATCCATCGGCCCGGCTTCTTCTTCAGGTGCGCGCCGGGGTGCTTGTAGAACTTGATGCCTCGCGCGCCGAGGTAGGCCTCGTCGTCTTCGAGCTTCCAGCCGACGTTGCCCAGCAGGCCTGCGAGCATCGACAGGTGCAGCGGCTCGTAGCCGGCAGGCTCCGCATTCAGGCGCCACTTGTGCTCGGTGACCACCGTGAGCAGCTGCGAATGGATATCTCGCCATTCGCGCACGCGACGGATGTTGATGAAGTTCTGCCGCAACAGCTGTTCGTACTGCCGGTTGCTGAGCTTGTGCGTGTCACCGTGGCCGCCGCGCGCGTCGGCGATCCATTTCCAAAGGCGAAGGTAGCCGCTGAACTCGCTCTTCTCGTCGTCGAACTTCGAATGCGCCTGGTCGGCCTGCTGCTGGGCTTCCATCGGGCGGTCGCGCACGTCCTGCACGCTGAGGGCCGACGCGATGATGAGCACTTCTTCGAGCGCGCCGCGCGAGCGGGCTTCCAGGATCATGCGGCCCACGCGCGGGTCCAGCGGCAGCCTCGACAGCTCGGCGCCGGTGTGCGTGAGCTCGTTGGCATCGTCGACCGCGCCCAGTTCGTTGAGCAACTGGTAGCCGTCGGCAATCGCGCGCGGCGACGGTGCCTCCAGGAACGGGAAGCGCGCCACGTCGCCCAGGCGCAGCGACTTCATCCGCAGGATCACGCCGGCCAGCGACGAACGCAGGATTTCCGGATCGGTGAAGCGCGGGCGGCCTTCGAAATCTTTCTCGTCGTAGAGCCGGATGCAGATGCCGTTCGCCACGCGCCCGCACCGACCCGCGCGCTGGTTGGCCGCCGCCTGGCTGATCGGCTCGACCAGCAGCTGCTCGACCTTGCTGCGGAAGCTGTAGCGCTTGACGCGCGCCGTGCCGGTGTCGATCACGTAGCGGATGCCCGGCACCGTGAGCGAGGTTTCGGCCACGTTGGTGGCCAGCACGATGCGCCGTCCCGTGTGGCCGTCGAAGATGCGGTCCTGCTCGGGGCCCGAGAGCCTCGCGAACAGCGGCAGCACCTCGGCATTGCGCAGCAGCGGCTGGTGGCTCAGATGGCGGCGCAGGTGGTCGGCCGCCTCGCGGATCTCGCGCTCGCCAGGCAGGAAGACGAGGATGTCGCCTGCGTTGTGCGGATCGCGCCAGAGCTCGTCGACGCCATCGGCAATGGCGTCGTTCAGATCATGCTCGCGCGATTCTTCGAAGGGCCGGTAGCGCTGCTCCACCGGGAAGGTGCGGCCCGACACCATGATGGTCGGCGCCGGTCCCTTGGCCGAGGCGAAATGCTGCGCGAAGCGGTCGGCATCGATGGTGGCCGAGGTGACGATCACCTTCAGGTCGGGCCGGCGCGGCAGGATCTCGCGCAGGTAGCCCAGCAGGAAGTCGATGTTCAGCGAGCGCTCGTGCGCCTCGTCGATGATGAGCGTGTCGTAGGCCTTCAGCAGCGGATCGGTCTGCGTCTCGGCCAGCAGGATGCCGTCGGTCATCAGCTTGACCGAGGCGTCCCGGCTCAGGCGGTCTTGAAAGCGCACCTTGAAGCCGACCACGTCGCCCAGCGGCGTCTTCAGCTCTTCGGCAATGCGCTTGGCCACCGAGCTCGCGGCGATGCGGCGCGGCTGTGTGTGGCCGATGAGCCGCCCCTTGCCCGGCTCGGCATTGAGCTTGCCGCGGCCCAGTGCGAGCGCGATCTTCGGCAGCTGCGTGGTCTTGCCCGAGCCCGTCTCGCCGCAAACGATCACGACCTGGTGCGCCGATATGGCGGCCATGATTTCGTCGCGCCTGCCCGAGACAGGGAGCGATTCGGGAAATTCGATGCGGAGAGGTGTCGTGGTCGTCAAGGGAAGGCAGTCGTCGGGCTGGCGCGGCGGGCAAACCATCGATTATCGGTGCGCACCGCGGCTGTTGCACGGCATCCACAGCACGCTGCTTCGTTGCAACACGATCCGTAAATAGTCTTTACTCAATTGCAAACCGCTACTACGATCGCGTCCCATGTCCTATCGCCTTGCCCCCACCACCTTGCGCCGTCGCTGCGCAAGCCATGCGCCCGCCGCGCATGGGAGGGTCAAGTTGCCTCGCCCGGCCTGAAGCCCGCGCCCTCGCTCATGTCGGCGCGCTTCGGACACTGAAGCGCCGCAACCGACACCCACAGCGTCTTGCCTGCCGACTCCTTCATTTCGAAGGAGCGGCCGCCTTTGTCGTACCTGCCCGATTCAAAAGAATCAAAAAAAAGAAAAACACCATGTCCAAAGACATCCAATCCCGCCTGCACGCCGAGCTCGCAGAGCGCACGCGCCACCTGCAGACCGTCGCCGAAGCCCTGAAGACCGAGCTCTTCGGCATCGACGACATCATCGACCGCGTGATCGATTCGCTGCGCGCCTGGTATGTGCTGCCGCAGATCATCAGCCGCCCCGTCATCGTCTGCCTCTGGGGCCTCACCGGCACCGGCAAGACGCAGCTGGTGCGCAAGCTCGCGCAGCACCTGGGCTTCTACGACCGCTTCATCGAAGTGCAGATGGACGGCTTCAGCCATGGCTCGGGCTACCACAGCCGCGGCTCCATCTCGGCCATGCTGGCCGAATCGGGCATCGCCGAAGGCACGCCCGGCATCCTGGTGCTCGACGAGTTCCAGCGCTTTCGCACGGTCGACGGCAACGGCAACGACGCCAAGGTCGAGCGCTACCAGGACGTGTGGGCACTGCTGTCCGACGGCCGCCTGCCGCCCGCGCTCTCGATGCTCGGCGAGATCGAGTCGTCGCTGGCGCATGCCGAGTTCGTGCAGGACCGCGACGGCGCCGACAAGAAGAAGTTCGACAAGAAGCGCAAGCTGCACCTGTCGCCCTGGGAGGCGCGCGAAGTCAAGCGCTGCCTGAAGCTCTCCGAGACCCTGCTGCAGATCATGGCGTGGAAGCCCGCCGAGGTGCACGCGCGCCTGCGCGCCTTCCGCGACACGCAGCAAAGCTGGGAGACCGACTACAGCAAGCTGCTGGTGTTCGTCTCGGGCAACCTCGACGAGATGTACGCCGAGACGGCCCAGCGCGTCGAAGACTGTGACACCGACGCCGACATCTTCCACGCGCTGACGAAGAAGCTCTCCGTCATCGACGTGAAGAAGGCGCTGGCCGAGCGCTTCCGCCCCGAGCAGATCGCCCGACTGGGCAACAACCACGTGATCTATCCCTCATTCAACCGCGCGACCTACGTGCGCCTGATCCTGTCGATCTGCGACCGCTACGTGGGCGAGATCCAGGAAAGCTCCGGCGTGCGCTTCGTGCTCGACGCGAGCGTGTACGAGCAGATCTACGCCAACGCCGTGTTCCCGGCACAGGGCACGCGCCCGCTGTTCTCGTCGATCCACGCGATCCTGAGCGCGACGCTGGTCAATGCCGCGCTGTGGGCGCTGGAGCAACGCGCCGACGGCAACGAACCGGTGTGGCTCACGCTGGACGCGGGCGCCTCGTGCATCACGGCCAAGTACCGCAAGGCGCTCCGCCAGTTTCCGGTCGCGCTGGAGCTGAACCGCCTCAAGCAGCGTTCGAGCGAAGACTTCCGCGCCCTGCTCGCCGTGCACGAGGCAGGCCACGGCGTGGCCTACGGCCTGCTGTTCGCCCGCGCGCCGCAGGAGATCAAGATCAACGTGGCCTCGTTCGAGGGCGGCTACAACAGCTACGAGCAGCGCAAGGCCTGGTCGAAGGAGAACCTGCGCGACCGCATCTGCGTGAGCCTCGCGGGCCGAGCTGCCGAGCAACTGGTGTTCGGCGAACAGGCCTGCACCTCCGGCGCCACGCAAGACTTCATGCAGGCGACCGCCTATGCCGCGCAGTACGTGCGCCACTTCGCCTTCGGCACGCGCCTGAGCCGCACCGACGTCGCGAACGACCCGGGCGACAACGTCAACACCGACATCGAGGTGACCAACCCCGAGATCGAGGCCCTGCTGGCGCAGGAGCACGCACGCGCACTGGCACTGCTCGACGCGCATACGCCTGCGCTGATGGCGGTGGTCGACGCACTGCTGCGCGAGGGCTCCATCGCGCCGGCCGAACTGGCCGCGATGCTCGAGTTGCCGGACCCGGCGGCCGGCGCGGCCACGGATGCCTACGCGGCGCTGCTGGCGACCTTCCGCGCCCGCAACGCCGGCCTGCCACCGCCAACGCCCCCCACGGGCGCAGGAGCGGCCATTCCCGCCAGCGCAGCCCGCGTGCTGCGCGCGATCGCCTGAGTCAGGCAAATGACGCCTCATGAATGCACAATCACGCCCCATGTCCACCGTCTTCAATTTCACCTTCGTGCCCTGGTTCCGCTCGGTCGCGCCCTACATCCACACGCACCGCGGTAAGACTTTCGTGGTCGGCCTGGCGGGCGAGGCGATTGCGGCGGGCAAGCTGCAGAACATTGCGCAAGACCTGGCACTGATCCAGAGCATGGGCGTGAAGATCGTGCTGGTGCACGGCTTCCGGCCGCAGGTCAACGAACAGCTCGCGGCCAAGGGCCACGAGGCGCGCTATTCGCACGGCATCCGCATCACCGACGAAGTGGCGCTCGACTCCGCGCAGGAAGCCGCCGGCCAGCTGCGCTACGAAATCGAGGCTGCCTTCAGCCAGGGCCTGCCCAACACGCCGATGGCGGGCTCGACGGTGCGGGTGATCTCGGGCAACTTCATCACTGCGCGCCCGGTCGGCGTGGTCGACGGGGTGGACTTCAAGCATTCGGGCCTGGTGCGCAAGGTGGACGCGGCCGGCATCCGCCGCACGCTGGACTTCGGCGCGATGGTGCTGATGTCGCCCTTCGGCTTCTCGCCCACCGGCGAGGCCTTCAACCTGACGATGGAAGAGGTGGCCACCAGCGTCGCCATCTCCATCCAGGCCGACAAGCTGATCTTCCTGACCGAGATCCCGGGCATCCGCATCGACAGCGAGCTGCCCGAGAGCGAAGACAACCCGATCGACACCGAGCTGCCGCTGGACGCCGCCGAAAAGCTGCTGGCCTCGCTGCCGCCGGCCCAGAAGCCGACCGACACGGCCTTCTATCTGCAGCACTGTGTGAAGGCCTGCAAGGGCGGCGTGGAGCGCAACCACATCCTGCCCTTTGCGCTCGACGGCTCGCTGCTGCTGGAGGTGTACGTGCACGACGGCGTCGGCACCATGGTGATCGACGAGAAGCTCGAAAGCCTGCGCGAAGCCACGGTGGACGACATCGGAGGCATCCTGCAGCTGATCGAGCCCTTCGAGCGTGACGGCACGCTGGTCAAGCGCGACCGCAACGAGATCGAGCGCGACGTGGGCCACTACACGGTGATCGAGCACGACGGCGTGATCTTCGGCTGCGCGGCGCTCTATCCCTACCCCGAGGCGCGCACCGCCGAGATGGCCGCGCTTACGGTTTCGCCCCAATCGCAGTCGCAGGGCGACGGCGAGCGCATCCTCAAGCGCATCGAGCATCGCGCCAAGGCCATGGGCCTGGACAGCATCTTCGTGCTCACCACGCGCACCATGCATTGGTTCCTCAAGCGCGGCTTCCAGCAGGTCAACCCCGACTGGCTGCCCGAAGCGCGCAAGCGCAAGTACAACTGGGATCGCAAGAGCCAGGTGCTGGTCAAGAAGATCTGACCGCCCGCTGAAAACCCACGAAGGAGACTGCCCCGATGACGCTCGCTACCGCCCTTCTCTTCGCCATCGTGGCCTTCGCGGCCATCGCCACGCCCGGCCCCACGGTGCTGCTGGCGCTCAGCAACGGTTCGCGCCACGGCGTGCGCCGGGCCCTGCCGGGCATGCTCGGTGCGGTGCTGTCCGACTTCGTGCTGGTCGGCGCCGTGGCGCTCGGCCTGGGCGCGCTGCTGGCGGCGTCGGAGTTCTGGTTCTCGATGCTGAAGTGGGTCGGTGCGGTGTACCTGGCCTGGCTCGGGCTGCGCATGCTGCGCTCCAAGGGCGGTTTTCACCTGCCGGCGGCCGATGCCGCGCCTTCGGTCACGGCGGGCGAAAGCCGGCGCATCTTCTTCAAGTCTTTCCTGGTGGCGGTGACCAACCCCAAGGGCTACATCTTCTGCTCGGCCCTGCTGCCGCAGTTCATCGATCCCTCGGCCGCGCAGGCGCCGCAATACATCGTCATTGCGCTGATCTTCGCGGGCCTGGACATGGCTGTGATGCTGGCCTATGCCTTCGTCGGCGCCCGCGCGATTCGGCTGCTGACGGTGTCGGCCACGCGCTGGATCGATCGCGCCTGCGGCGGCATGCTGCTGGCGCTGGCCGGCTCGCTGGCCTTCTACCGGCGCAGCGCGACCTGACGCCTGCCAGCTGTCATGGCTGCCAGTAGCCGCTTCGGCAGGAGCGGTAACACCTGTCACCGATAATCCCGGGCATGAATCCCCTGCTTTCCCGGTTGCAACCCTATCCCTTCGAACGGCTGAAGCAACTGTTCGCGGGCGTCACGCCCAACCCCGAGTTCCCGGCCATCAGCCTGGGCATTGGCGAACCCAAGCACGCCACGCCGGGCTTCATCAAGGACGCCCTGAGCGCCAGCCTCGGCGCGCTGGCCGCCTACCCCGCCACCGCCGGCGACCTGGCGCTGCGCACCGCCTTCACCGACTGGCTGAAAACCCGCTACAGCCTTGCCCTCGACCCAGCCACGCAAGTGCTGCCCGTCAATGGTTCGCGCGAAGCACTGTTCTCGCTGGCGCAGACCGTGGTCGACCCCACCGTTTCGCCGCAGCCGGTGGTGATGTCGCCCAATCCGTTCTATCAAATCTACGAGGGCGCGGCCCTGCTCTCGGGCGCCGAGCCGTACTACGCGGCCAGCGTGCCCGCGCGCAATTTCGCAGTCGACTGGGACAGCGTGCCCGAGGCCGTCTGGGCCCGCACGCAGCTGGTGTTCGTCTGCTCGCCGGGCAACCCGACGGGCGCGGTGATGTCGCTGGACGAGTGGAAGAAGCTCTTCGCCCTGTCTGACCGCCACGGCTTCGTGATCGCCGCCGACGAGTGCTACAGCGAGATCTACTTCCGCGACGAGCCCCCGCTCAGCGGCCTCGAAGCCTCGGTGAAGCTCGGCCGGCCCGACTTCCGCAACCTGATTGCGCTGACCTCGCTGTCCAAGCGCAGCAACGTGCCCGGCCTGCGCAGCGGTTTCGTGGCGGGCGACGCGGCCATCATCAAGAAGTTTCTGCTCTATCGCACCTACCACGGCAGCGCCATGAGCGGCACCGTGGCCGCAGCCAGCATCGCGGCCTGGGGCGACGAGTCGCACGTGGTCGACAACCGCGCCCAGTACCGCGCCAAGTTCGCGGCCGTCACGCCGCTGCTCGAACCCGTGCTCGACGTGCGGCTGCCCGACGCCAGTTTCTACCTCTGGGCCGGCGTGCCCGAAGTGTGGGCTGGCGACGACGAAGCCTTCGCCCGCGCGCTCTACGCTCAATACAATGTGACGGTTCTGCCGGGGAGCTATCTCGCGCGCGAGACCGCGCACAGCGCCAACCCGGGCCGCGGCCGCATCCGCATGGCACTGGTGGCCGAAACAGCCGAATGCGTGGAGGCCGCCGAGCGCATCGTCCGCTTCTGCAAGGACGCCCGCCGCTGACCCGCTTTCCTGCCCCGATTTTTCACCCGAGACCTTCTCAATGACCCAGCAACTGCAACAAATCATCGACGCCGCGTGGGACGACCGCGCCAACATCTCGCCCACCGCCTCGTCGGCCGAAGTGCGCGACGCCGTCGAGCACGTCATCACCGAGCTCAACAACGGCAAGCTGCGCGTGGCAACCCGCGAAGCCGTCGGCCAGTGGACCGTGCACCAGTGGATCAAGAAGGCCGTGCTGCTGTCGTTCCGCCTGAAGGACAACGAGCAGATGCAGGCCGGCTCGCTCGGCTTCTACGACAAGGTGCCCACCAAGTTCTCGCACCTGTCGGCCGGTGAGCTGAAGGAATCGGGCGTGCGCATCGTGCCGCCGGCCGTGGCCCGCCGAGGCAGCTTCATCGCCAAGGGCGCGATCCTGATGCCCTCGTACGTGAACATCGGCGCCTACGTGGGCGAAGGCACCATGGTCGACACCTGGGCCACCGTGGGTTCGTGCGCACAAATTGGCGCCAACGTGCACCTGTCGGGCGGCGTCGGCATCGGCGGCGTGCTCGAGCCGCTGCAGGCCGGCCCCACCATCATCGAAGACAACTGCTTCATCGGCGCCCGCTCGGAAGTGGTCGAAGGCGTGGTGGTCGAAGAAAACTCGGTGCTGTCGATGGGCGTGTTCATCGGCCAGAGCACCCCCATTTACGACCGCGCCACCGGCGAAACCCATTTCGGCCGCGTGCCCGCCGGCTCGGTCGTCGTGGCAGGCAGCCTGCCCAAGGACAACGGCCGCTACAGCATGTACGCAGCCATCATCGTGAAGAAGGTCGACGCCAAGACGCGTTCCACCACTTCGCTGAACGACCTGCTGCGCGACTGATCGGCTCCTTCAAGGCCGAACCCTTTTCCCCTTAGAGAAAACAACAGCACCCGAGGAGAGAGACCGATGAACATGATGGAGCGAATTCTTCGTTTGATGGCCGAGCGCAAGGCCTCCGACATCTACCTCTCGGCCCACTCCCCGGTGCTGATCCGAATCAACGGCATCTGCGTGCCCATCAACGCGCAGGTGCTGCCTGCGACCGCACCGCTCGCGCTGCTGTCCGAAGTGGTGCCCGCCGCCCGCATCCAGGAGCTGGAAAGCACGGGCGAACTCAACATGGCCGTCGCCCTCGAAGGCGCCGGCAACTACCGCGTGAGCGCCATGCGCCAGCGCGGCACCTACGCGGTGGTGGTGCGGCACATTGCCGCCGACATCCCGAGCTTTGCCGATCTGAACCTGCCCGACATCCTGAAGACGCTGATCATGGAAAAGCGCGGGCTGATCCTGATGGTCGGCGCCACCGGCGCGGGCAAGACCACCACGCTGGCCTCGATGCTCGACTACCGCAACGAGCACGCCAGCGGCCACATCCTCACGGTCGAGGAGCCGATCGAGTTCACCTACACCAACAAGAAGTCGGTGGTGAACCAGCGCGATGTGGGCAGCGACACCACCTCGCTGCAGACGGCGCTGAAGAACGCGCTGCGCCAGGCGCCCGACGTGATCCAGATCGGCGAAATCCGCGACCGCGACACCATGACCGCCGCCATCGCCTACGCGCAGTCCGGCCACCTGTGCGTGGCCACGCTGCACGCCAACAACAGCTACCGCGCGCTGAACCGTATCCTGAGCTTCTTCCCGGTCGAGGTGCGGCCCACGCTGCTGGGCGACCTGGGCGGCGCGCTGCGCGCCATCGTCTCGCAGCGCCTGCTGCGCACGCCGGCCGGCGGCCGCGTGCCGGCGCTCGAAGTCATGCTCAACACCGCGCTGGTGGCCGAGCTGATCGAAAAGGGCGACTTCTCCGCGGTGAAAGAAGCGATGGAAAAGTCGATGGCCGAAGGCTCGCAGACCTTCGAGGAAGACATCGCCCGCCTCATCACCGAAGAGCGCGTCACACGCGAAGAAGGCCTGTCGCAAGCCGACTCGCCCACCAACCTGATGTGGCGCCTGCAGAACCGCGCCGCGCCCAAGCCACAGGTCGACGACCGCAATCTGACCGACCAGGTCGACGAACCCACCTTCACCGACATCACGCTCGACGTGAAGTTCTGAACCAAGCCTTTTCCCGATGTCCCGTACGCTCCAGCTCGCCGAACAACTCATCTCGCGCCCCTCCGTCACCCCCGACGATGCGGGCTGCCAACAGATCCTCGGCGAGCGGCTGGCGCAACTGGGCTTCACGCTGGAAACCATCGAAAGCGGCCCGGCCGACTTCCGCGTGACCAACCTGTGGGCGGTGCGCCGCCCCGCGAACGCGGTCGCGACCAAGACGCTTGTGTTCGCCGGCCACACCGACGTGGTGCCCACCGGCCCCGTCGAGCAATGGACCAGCCACCCCTTCACGCCCACGCACCGCGACGGCAAGCTCTACGGCCGCGGCGCCTGCGACATGAAGACCTCGGTGGCGGCCTTCGTGACCTCGATCGAGGAATTCCTGCAGGCCGTGCCCGAGTCGAAGCTCACGCTGGCGCTGCTGCTCACCAGCGATGAAGAAGGCCCGGGCGTCGACGGCACCGTCATCGTCTGCAATGCGCTGGCCGCTCGAGGCGAGGTCATCGACTACTGCATCGTCGGCGAACCCACTGCCGTGGAGCGCTGCGGCGACATGATCAAGAACGGCCGTCGCGGCACCATGAGCGGCAAGCTCACGGTCAAGGGCGTACAAGGGCACATCGCCTATCCGCACCTGGCGAAGAACCCGGTCCATTCGGTGGCGCCCGCGCTGGCCGAACTGGTGGCCATCAACGCCGCCGGCGGCTGGGACACCGCAAGCAATCCCTATTTCCAGCCGACCAGCTGGCAGATCAGCAATTTCCATTCGGGCACGGGCGCGAGCAATGTGATTCCGGGCAGCGCGGTGATCGACTTCAACTTCCGCTTCTCGACCGAATCCACGCCCGAGTCGCTGCAGCAGCGCGTGCACGCCGTGCTCGACGCGCACAAGGTCGACTACACGCTGGCCTGGACCATCGGCGGCCTGCCCTTCCTGACCGCGCCGGGCGAACTGGTCACGGCCGTGCAGGGCGCCATCCGCGACGAGACCGGCATCGAGACCGAGCTGTCGACCAGCGGCGGCACCAGCGACGCTCGCTTCATCGCCAAGATCTGCAAGCAGGTGGTCGAGCTGGGCCCGGTGAACGCCAGCATCCACAAGATCGACGAGCACATCGACGTGGCCGAGATCGAGACGCTGAAGAACATCTACGTGCGCACGCTGAAGCGGCTCGACGCTGCGCTTGCTGCATGAGCACCGTCATCGAACTGATCGAGTCGGGCGCCAAGAAGCTCGAAGAGGCCGGCGTGGCCTTCGGCCACGGTACTGCCAACGCCTTCGACGAAGCCGCATGGCTCGTGCTGTGGCGCCTGAAGCTGCCGCTGGACGACATCGACAGCGTGGCCGACAGGCCCGTGTCGCCCGCGGACGCCGGCAAGGTCGCCGCACTCATCGACGAGCGCATCACCACGCGCAAGCCTGCCGCCTACCTCACCAAGGAAGCGTGGCTGCAGGGCGTGCCCTTCTATGTGGACGAGCGCGCCATCGTGCCGCGCAGCTTCATCGCCGAGCTGATCGCCGATGGCAGCATCGACTACTGGCTGGACGAACACACGCAGCGCGTGCTCGACCTGTGCACCGGCAACGGCAGCCTCGCGGTGCTCGCGGCGCTGACTTACCCGGACGTGACGGTGGACGCGGCCGACCTGTCGGTCGAGGCACTTGAAGTGGCCGCAATCAACGTCGCCCGCCACCAGCTGGACGCCCGCGTCACGCTGATCGAATCGGACGGGCTGAAGAACCTGCCCGGCCCGTACGACCTCGTGCTGTGCAACCCGCCCTACGTGAACAGCGCCAGCATGGCCGCCCTGCCCGCCGAATACCGCGCCGAGCCTGAGCTTGCGCTGGCCGGCGGCGCCGACGGAATGGATTTCGTGCGCCAGCTGTTCGCCGACGCGCCCTCGCGCATGAGCGAACAGGCCGTGCTGGTGCTGGAAATCGGCAACGAGCGCGACTATTTCGAAGCCGCCTTCCCGCAGCTCGAAGTCGTCTGGCTCGAAACCTCGGCGGGCGAGGACCAGGTCTTGCTTGTCACGCGTGACGCCCTGGTGGCCGGCGCCGGCGTGCGTTAGCGGCGCCCGCCCCAAGCCCCCTTCAGCCGTTTTCTCGCAGCCATTGGCCGCGAAACCCCATTCACCGGGCCATTCCCCGCGCCTGCCGCGCCTTTCCCCTGCGCTTTTGCCCCCTTTCGCCGGGCCGCAAAGGACGGGCGGGATAATCGCCCCTACGGTTCCTCTTTCATGATTACTCTCAAAAACGTCATTCTTCGCCGCAGCGCCAAGGTTCTGCTCGACGGCGCCACCGTCACCCTCAACCCCGGCGAAAAGGTCGGCCTGGTGGGGCGCAACGGCGCCGGCAAGTCGACCCTGTTCGCCCTGCTCAACGGCACGCTGCACGAAGACGGCGGCGATTTCTCGGTGCCCAAGCACTGGCGCATGGCCCAGGTGGCGCAGAACATGCCCGAAACCGAAGAGTCGGCAACCGACTTCGTGGTGGGCGGCGACACCCGCCTGACCGAGCTGCGCGAGTCGCTGGCCGCCATCGAGGCCGCCTACACCGAGAACCCCGACGACGCCGACATCGGCATGGAGCTGGCCCACGCCTACACCGACCTGGCCGACGCCGGCGAGCACGACGCCGTGCCGCGCGCACAGGCGCTCATCCTGGGGCTGGGCTTCAAGTCGCACGAGCTCGACGAGCCCGTCAACAGCTTCTCCGGCGGCTGGCGCATGCGCCTGCAGCTGGCCCGCGCGCTGATGTGCCCGAGCGACCTGCTTCTGCTCGACGAACCCACCAACCACCTGGACCTGGACGCGCTCGTCTGGCTCGAAGCCTGGCTGCAGAAGTACCCGGGCACGATGATCGTCATCAGCCACGACCGCGAGTTTCTCGATGCCGTGACCGACGTCACCCTGCACATCGCCAACGCCCAGCTCACGCGCTACGGCGGCAACTACAGCAAGTTCGAGGACATGCGCGCGCTGCAGATGGAGCAGCAGCAGGTTGCCTTCAGCAAGCAGCAGGACAAGATCGCCCACCTGCAGAAGTTCATCGACCGCTTCAAGGCCAAGGCCAGCAAGGCCAAGCAGGCGCAAAGCCGGGTCAAGGCGCTGGAACGCATGGAGCGCGTGGCGCCGCTGCTGGCCGAGGCAGACTTCACCTTCGAGTTCAAGGAGCCGGGCAACATTCCCAACCCGATGCTGTCGATCAGCAACGCGAGCTTCGGCTACGAGATCGAGAACGAAGAGCCGAAAACCATCCTGCGCGGCGTCAGCCGTTCGGTGCTGGCAGGGCAGCGCATCGGCATCCTGGGCGCCAACGGCCAAGGCAAGTCGACGCTGGTGAAGACCATCGCGCGCGAAATGGGCGCGCTGGCCGGCCAGGTGACCGAGGGCAAGGGCCTGAACATCGGCTACTTCGCGCAACAGGAACTCGACGTGCTGCGCCCGCAAGACACCCCGCTCGAACACATGGTGCGCATGGCGCGCGAACTCGGCAGCAGCGTGAAGGAAGCCACTGGCGAGCAGGCGCTGCGCGGCTTCCTCGGCAGCTTCAACTTCAGCGGCGACATGGTCAAGCAAGCCGTGGGCACCATGAGCGGCGGCGAAAAAGCCCGCCTCGTGCTGGCAATGATGGTGTGGCAGCGCCCCAACCTGCTGCTGCTCGACGAGCCCACCAACCACCTGGACCTCGCCACCCGCGAAGCCCTGGCCGTGGCGCTCAACGAGTTCGAGGGCACGCTGATGCTGGTGAGCCACGACCGTGCGCTGCTGCGCTCGGTGTGCGACGAGTTCTGGTTGGTCGGCCGCGGCGTGGTCGGCGACTTCGACGGCGACCTGGACGACTACCAGCGCTACCTGCTCGACGAAGCCAAGCGCCTGCGCGAAGAGGCCAAGGTGGCCGTGCGCGAGGCCGTCAGCGCGGCGGCTGCGGCCGCTGCTGCACCGCCGGTGGCCGCGCCCGCCGCCCCGCAGCAGCGCAAGCAGGACGCGCAAGAGCGCCAGCAGCGCAGCGACCAGGCCAAGCCGATCAAGCGCGAGATCGCCCAGATCGACGAGCGCCTGGCTGCGGCCGGCACCGAGCGCACCGCGCTCGAGGCACGCCTTGCGCAACCGCTGCCTTCCGCCGAGATCGCCGAAGCCGGCAAGCGGCTGAAGGCGCTCAACGATGAAATCGGCCGCCTCGAAGAGCGCTGGCTGGCCCTGTCGGACCAGCTGGAAGCGCTCGCGGCCTGAGCCTGGAAGCCGACAACAAGGGAGCCGCTGGATGCCGTCTGCAATCGAACTGGCCCGGGGTGACGAAAAACTCATCGCCGCCGTGCACCGCAGCCGCCGCCTCATCACCCGCAAGGCGCTGATGGCGGCCGCGGCCAGCGCCGTTCCCCTGCCCGGCATCGACTGGATGGCCGACGCCGCGCTGCTCTCGCGGCTGGTGCCGCAGATCAGCGCGGAATTCGGCCTTTCGGTCACCCAGGTCGAAAAGCTCGCACCGCACCAGCGCGAGCGCATCCAGAAGGCCGCGACCACGGTCGGCGCCCTGCTGGTCGGGCGGCTCGTCACGCGCGACCTGCTGATCCGGCTGGCAAAGCACGCGGGCGTGCGCCTCACCGCCAAGCAGGCGACCAAGTACGTGCCCATTGCCGGGCAGATCGTGTCGGCCGCGCTCGGCTATGCGGCGCTGCGGGCGCTCGGCGAGCAGCACATCAAGGACTGCGTGCGCGTCAGCTCCACCCTCGCTCTCGCGCCGCCCGAACCGCACGCGAGCGCCTGAGCGCCTCGCGGTCGAACAGCACCTGCGCCGCCCACGCCGCGCAGACCAGCCCGAAGCAGCCGCCGCCAGCGATGGCCGGGCGCGCCGCGATCAGCCCGACAACCAGCCCCGCCAGGGACAGCAGCGCCAACAGCACGCACAGCGCGCGGTCGAGCCACAGGCCCGACGGCAATCGTCTGCGGCGCACAGCCTATTCATTCATTGATCGATGGCTGGCGAAAGCCCTGCGGCGCGGGCTTGAGCGCTTCTTCTTTCATCCGCTGCTCGTAGGCGGCCAGCAGCGCGAGGTAGTGGCGCGACATGACGTCGCCCACCCTCCCCAGGCCGATCTTGCTGACCGTTGGCTGCGGAATTCCGGTTCTCTGTTCGATCTGCTTCTGCGTGAGCCCCATGGCCCTCAGCGCCAGCACCAACTCGCGTGGCTTCATGGCATTACTCCCTTTTTTTAATATTCTAGAGTTTGGGAAGAATATTCGTTTGGGCTTAAATCCCCAACCGATGGAGAGCATTGCCACACGCGCATTGGCTGCGCGCAAATTCGCCAAGATGACGCAGAAGCAGGCCGAAGCGGCTTCCGGCGTCAAACAGTCCAGCATTTCCAAGATCGAGCGGGGGGACGTCAGCCGGTCGATGAGCGTGCTCGCGCTGGCGCGCGCCTACCGCGCCGACCCGCACTGGCTCGACACCGGCGACGGCCCCGCCCCCTGGGACGAAGACCAGATCCGCCAGGCCCGCGACAAGGCCAACGAGCCGCCGGGCCCGTACCGGGTGACGCACATAGCGCCGTTGATTCCGTCGTTCTCGCCCCGCACGCCCGGCACCGTGCCCCTTATTTCCTGGGCGGATGCCGCCAACTGGGACAGCCACGAAGTCTCGCAACAGCCGCGTGCCGAGCGCTGGATTCCCTGCATCGCCCACCACAGCCTCCAGAGCTACGCCCTGCGCGTGCGCGGCGACAGCATGACGGCGTCCAGCGGCCACCTGAAGAGCTATCCCGCAGAGTCGATCGTGTTCGTCGATACGTCGCTGAGGAAGCCCGAGGACGGCGAACGCATCATCGCGAAGCTCGAGGACAGCGGCGAAGTCACGTTCAAGGTCTACAAGGAAGACGACGGCCGACGCTGGCTGCTGCCGCTGAATCCGAAGCACGAGCCAGTGCGCGAGGCCTTCACCGTGCTGGGCACCGTCGTCGGCAAATGGGAAGACGAAGACTGAGCGCAGACGGTCCAAAAATTAGCGAGGAATGAGCCTGGAACAAGATTCCAGCGAGGTCAGGTTGCGTGCAGGTTCACAGGCGATATTCATGTCTCTCCCTGTGGCCTGCATCCTCTGATCCTCCCTCCTCCAGCAGGTCACCTTCAAGCCCGCCTAGTGCGGGCTTTTTTTTGCTCGCCCCCAGGCTGCGCGCACTTCGTGTCGCTTCTCCTTCCCCCTCCCGGGGGCAACACCTGAGGCCCGGCGGAGCCGGTTCCTCGGTGTTTCTGGAAGGGGGCGGGGGCGCCTTGCTTATTTGGGGAGCAGCACTTTGTTGACCACGTGGATCACGCCGTTCGACTGGTAGACGTTGGGAATCGTCACCGTAGCGGTGCCGCCTTTCTCGTCGGTGAGGGTGATCTTGCCGCTCTTTTCCTTGGCTACGAGCGTGCCGCCGGCCACGGTCTTGAGTTCGGCCGAGCCCTTGCCGGCCTTGATCTCTTTCTTCAGCGCGGCTGCGTCCAGCTTGCCGGCCACCACGTGGTAGGTCAGCACGCCGGTCAGGGCGTCTTTGCTTTCGGGCTTGAGCAGGGTATCGACGGTGCCGGCCGGCAGTGCGGCGAAGGCGGCGTTGGTGGGCGCGAACACGGTGAACGGACCGGGGCCCTTGAGCGTGTCGACCAGGCCAGCAGCCTTGACTGCGGCAACCAGCGTCGTGTGGTCCTTGGAGTTGACTGCGTTGTCGATGATGTCCTTGGTCGGCAACATCGGCGCGCCGCCCACCATGACCGAAGCCGCGAGGGCCGAGACCGCGCCGGCAGACAGTGCGATGGCGAGAGAGACGGCGGCGAGGCGATGAAGTTTGCGCTGCATGAAGATGCTCCTGGTTGAATGAATGACCGACCACCGCGAAATGGCAGCGGCTGTCTTCAATACGGGAGCCCGCGCGGAACAGATTCGGCAACGGCGAAAAGAAAAAGGAAAGCAAAGGACTGCATTCCGGTAGCCGCGGTTCGCGCCGTGCCCATGCATTTCGCACCACGCAGTGCAAATTTCGTCGCATCGCTCTTGCGGCGTGGAGCGCAGACGACGACATTTCAGGAAAGTCAGGTATCCCGGACGGTCCGGGTGTACAACCGCTGCCCCATGCCAAATCAAGAAAACAATGCGTTGGAGGCCCCCCCCAGTTCTCCGCGCGCGGCTTCCGCGCGCCGGCGAATGGGGCCGCCTGCCCAGGGTGCCGTGCTCGGTGCCGTCCTGCTACTGTTGAGCGCCTGTGCGGTCGGCCCCGACTTCAAGACGCCCGACCTGCCGGCCGCCGCCAGCGGCGCCGACTACACGCCCGCGCCTATGCCCGCGCGCACCGCACAGGCCAACGTGCCGGCCGGCCAGGCCCAGGAACTGCTGCCGGGCCGTGACATTCCCGCGCAGTGGTGGGACGTGTTTCACTCGGAGCCGCTCGACCGGCTGATCCGCGCCTCGCTCGCGCAAAGCCCCACGCTGGCTTCTGCGCAGGCCGCATTGCGCCAGGCCGAAGCGACGTACGACGCCAAGTCGGGCAACCTGCTGTGGCCGCAGGTCACGGGACAGCTCGGCGTGCAGCGCGAGCGCGCATCCGAAGTCAGCACGCAGGTGCCGGGCGGCCAGTTGCTCACGCTGTACAACGCCTCGGTCAACGTCAGCTACAACCTCGACGTGTTCGGCGGCTCGCGCCGGCAGATCGAAGGCGAACGGGCCGCGGTGGAAGCGCAGCGCTACCAGGTCGAGGCGGTCTACCTCACGCTGACCTCGAACCTTGTCACCACCGCCATCCGCGAAGCCTCGCTGCGCGCGCAACTGCAGGCCGTGCGCGAGGTGCTGCAGGCGCAGCGCGAGCAGCTGAACGTGATCGAAAAGCAGTTCGACACCGGCGCGATCGCGAAGTCGATCGTGCTGCAGCAGCGCACGCAGGTCGCACAGACCGAAGCCACAGTGCCGCCCATCGAGAAATCGCTCGCGCAGACGCGCCACCAGCTCGCAGTGTTCGCGGGCCGCCTGCCGTCAGAAGCGGGCCTGCCCGAGTTCGACCTGGCTAGCCTCTCGCTGCCGCAGGCGTTGCCGCTTTCACTGCCCTCCGAACTCGCGCGCCAGCGCCCCGACGTGCGTGCCAGCGAAGCGCAGCTGCACCAGGCCAGCGCGGCAGTCGGCGTGGCCACAGCCAACCTCTATCCGCAGATCCAGCTGAGCGCCAGCTACGGTAACAGCGCCTTGCGGGCGCGCGACCTGTTCACCGGCCCGACCACCCTGTGGAACATCGGCGCCGGGCTCACGCAGCCGATCTTCAACGGCGGCGCCCTTCGCGCGCAGCAGCGCGCGGCAGTCGCGGCCTACGACTCGGCGGCGGCGCAGTACCGCAACACAGTGCTCGGCGCCTTCCAGAACGTGGCCGATGCCTTGCGCGCACTGGAACTCGACGCCAACGCCCTGCAGACCCAGGCCACGGCCGAATCCCTTGCAAGGCAGTCGCTCGACCTGTCGACCGCGCAGTTCCGTGCCGGCGCGGTGAGCTACGTCACGCTGCTGACAGCGCAGCAGGCCTGGCTGCAGACACACACGGCGCTGGTGCAGGCGCAGGCCGCGCGCTATGCCGACACCGCCGCCCTCTTCCAGGCGCTCGGCGGCGGCTGGTGGAACCGTGGCGCGCTGGCCGATGCGGTGATCGCACCGGGGCAGCAACCTGCGGCACAGCCCGCCGCACAGAACTGACCGAACACCTCCATCCAATAACACGAAGAAAAGCCTACCTATGACCCGGAGAATGATCATCATGATCGGCTGCGTGCTGCTGCTGGTCGCCGCGCTCGCGCTCGGCAAGTTCCTGCAGATCCGCGCGCTGATCGCGGCCGTGCCCAAGCCGGCGCCACAGACGGTGTCGACGGCCCAGGTGCAGAAGCTGCAGTGGCAGACGCAGTTCACCGCGGTGGGCACGCTGAACCCGGTGCGCGGCGCCGACCTCAGCACCGAAGTGGCGGGCCTGGTGCGCACGGTGCATTTCAAGTCCGGCCAGGACGTGAAGGCCGGCGCGCTGCTGGTCGAGCTCAACGCCGACTCCGACATCGCCCTGCTGCATTCCGCCGAAGCCGCCGCCGCGCAGGCCGCCACCGTGCTCAAGCGCGACCAGGCGCAGCTGGCTGTGCAGGCCGTGAGCCAGGCGCAGATCGACGCCGACACCAACGACCTGAAAGCCAAGCGCGCACAGGTCGAGCAGCAGGCGGCCGTGGTGGCGAAGAAGTCGATCCGCGCGCCCTTCTCGGGTCGCCTCGGCATCACCGCGCTGAACCCGGGCCAGTACGTGAACGCGGGCGACAAGCTCGTGACGCTGCAGACGCTGGACCCGATATACGCCGACTTCTCGCTGCCGCAGCAGCAGCTCGCGGGCCTCGCGGTAGGCCAGGTGGTAAACCTGACTGTCGACACCTTCCCGGGCCAGAGCTTCACCGGCAAGATCAACGCGATCAGCCCGAAGGTGGATTCCGCCACGCGCAACGTGCAGGTCGAGGCCACGGTGTCGAACCCCAAGCTGCTGCTGCTGCCCGGCATGTTCGCGAACGTGAAGATCGACATCGGCGGCGTGCAGGAACAGCTGACGCTGCCCTCCACCGCCGTCACCTACAACCCGTACGGCTCCACGGTGTACGTGGTGAAGGAAGCCGAGCCGCCAAAGGCTGGTTCTGCTGGTGCTGCCGGCGCTGCAGGTACGCCGGCCCCCGCGGCCAACCCGTCGGGCAAGCCGCAGCTCATCGCCGAGCAGGTCTTCATCGAGACCGGCCCGACGCGCGGCGACCAGATCTCCATCGTCAAGGGGCTGAAAGCCGGCCAGGTGGTGGTGAGCAGCGGACAGAACAAGCTGAAGAACGGCTCGCCCGTGACGGTGGACAACAGCGTGCAGCCCACCAACGACGCGGCGCCGACGCCGCAGGAAAAGTGAGGCAGCCCGCATGAACTTCACCGACATCTTCATCCGCCGGCCCGTGCTGGCGATGGTGGTGAGCCTGCTGATCGTGGTGCTGGGGCTGCGCGCACTGGCCGGCCTGCCGGTCAACCAGTATCCGAAGACCGAGAACGGCGTGGTCACCATCAGCACCGCCTACTACGGCGCCGACGCCGCCACGGTCGCGGGCTTCATCACGCAGCCTCTCGAAGCCGCCGTGTCGCAGGCGCAGGGTATCGACTACCTGTCGTCGTCGAGCAGCCTGGGCGTGTCGACCATCACCGCCACGCTGCGGCTGAACTACGACTCGAACCGCGCGCTGACCGAGATCAACACGCAGGTGAACTCCGTGCGCAACCAGCTGCCGCCGCAGGCGCAGCAGCCGGTGCTCACGGTGGCCACGGGCCAGACCACCGATGCCATGTACATCGGCTTCTACAGCGACACGCTGCCCAACAACAACGTGACCGACTTCCTGGTGCGCGTGGTGCAGCCCAAGCTCAACGCCATTGCGGGCGTGCAGACCGCCGAAATCCTCGGTGCGCGCACCTTCGCGCTGCGGGCCTGGCTCGATGCGCAGAAGATGGCCGCCTACGGCGTGACCGCCACCGACGTGAGCACCGCGCTCGCCGCCAACAACTACCTGGCGGCCGTGGGCACCAGCAAGGGCCAGATGGTGAGCGTGCCGCTCACGGCCGGCACTTCGCTGCACAGCGTGGACGAGTTCAAGCAGCTCTCTGTGAAGAGCAGCAACGGCGCCATCGTTCGGCTGCAGGACGTGGCCAATGTCACGCTCGGCTCTGAGAACTACGACTTCAACGTGGCCTTCAACGGCGTGCGCTCGGTGTTCATCGGCATCAAGGTCGCGCCCGAGGCCAACATCCTCGAAGTGGCCAAGCAGGTTCGCACCGTGTTCCCCGACCTGCAGGCCCAGTTGCCCACGGGCCTGACCGGAAAGATCGTCTACGACTCGACCGACTTCATCAACACCTCCATCAGCGAAGTGATCAAGACGCTGGTCGAGGCGCTGATCATCGTGACGGTGGTGATCTATCTCTTCCTGGGCAGCTTCCGCGCAGTGGTGGTGCCGGTGATTGCCATGCCGCTGTCGCTGATCGGCACTTTCTTCGTGATGCTGGTGCTTGGCTACTCCATCAACCTGCTCACGCTGCTGGCGCTGGTGCTGGCGATCGGGCTGGTGGTGGACGACGCGATCATCGTGGTGGAGAACGTCGACCGGCACATGCGGGAGGGCAAGTCGCCGATGCAGGCTTCGCTGCTCGCGGCACGTGAACTGGGCGGGCCCATTCTTGCCATGACGGTGGTGCTGGTTGCGGTGTACGTGCCCATCGGTTTCCAGGGCGGGCTGACCGGATCGCTGTTCACCGAATTCGCGTTCACGCTCGCGGGCTCGGTGGTGGTGTCGGGCGTGGTCGCGCTCACGCTGTCGCCGATGATGTGCTCGCGCTTCTTCAAGCCCGAGCAGGACACCGGCAAGTTCGCGACTTTCATCGAGCACACCTTCGAACGCGTGCACCGCCGTTACCAGCTGATATTGCGCGGCGTGCTGAAGACCTGGCCGGTGATGATCGTGATGGGCGCCATCCTCGTGGCGCTGCTGTTCGTGATGTTCAAGATGTCGAAGTCGGAGCTTGCGCCCGAGGAAGACCAGGGCATCGTGCTGTCGCAGGTGGTGGGCGCCCCCACGGCCACCATCAACCAGATGCAGACCTATGCGGACCAGATCTTCAAGGTTGCGCACGACACGCCCGAATACGCGCAGCTGTTCCAGCTGACCGGCGTGCCGAGCACCAACGCGGGCATTGCCGGCGTGCTGCTCAAGCCCTGGGACCAGCGCACGCGCAGCGCGCACGAGATCCAGGCCGATCTGCAGAACCGCTGGAACGGCATTGCGGGCGCGAAGGTCGTGGCCTTCCAGTTCCCGGCGCTGCCGGGTGCCTCGGGACTGCCGGTGCAGTTCGTCATCAAGACGACCGAGCCCTTCGAGAACCTGAACACGCTCGCGCAGCAGATCATGGACAAGGCGCGCGCGGACGGAAAGTTCTACTACATCGACGCCGACCTGAAGATCGACCTGCCGCAGGCCACCGTGGTGGTCGACCGCGACAAGATCGCCACGCTGGGCATCACGCAGCAGGACGTGGGCAATGCGATGGGCGCGGCGCTGGGCGGCGGGTATGTCAACTACTTCTCGATCTCGGGCCGCTCGTACAAGGTGATCCCGCAGGTGCAGCAGGTCGACCGGCTCAACCCGTCTGACGTGCTCAACTTCTACATCAAGACCCCGAACGGCGTGGTGCCAGCAAGCACGGTCGCTAGCCTTAAGTACACGGTGCAGCCCGAGACGGTGAACCACTTCCAGCAGCTCAACTCCGTGACCATCCAGGGCGTGCCCAGCGGCACGCAGGGCGAAACGCTGGAGTACCTGCGCGGCGTGGTGCAGCAGCTGGCGCCCAGCGGCTACACCGTCGACTACTCGGGCCAGTCGCGCCAGTTCGTGCAGGAGTCGGGCAACTTCGCCATCACCTTCCTGTTCGCGCTGATCATCGTGTTCCTGGCGCTGGCGGCGCAGTTCGAGAGCTTCCGCGACCCGGTGGTGATCCTGGTGTCGGTGCCGCTGGCCCTCTTCGGCGCAATGATCTTCATCTTCTGGGGCTTTGCCTCGATGAACATCTACACGCAGGTGGGGCTGGTCACGCTGATGGGGCTGATCAGCAAGCACGGCATCCTGATCGTCGAAGTGGCGAACCGGCTGCAGAAACAGGGGCTGAGCAAGCTCGACGCCATCGTCGAGGCGGCCGGCACGCGGCTGCGCCCGATTCTGATGACGACGGCGGCAATGGTCTTCGGCGTGCTGCCGCTGGTCATTGCCTCGGGCGCCGGCGCGGCCGGGCGCAAGGCGATGGGCATCGTGATCTTCAGCGGGCTGTCGATCGGCACGCTGTTCACCTTGTTTGTCGTGCCTGCGATGTACCTGTTCATTGCGGCGCGGCATCAGAAGGAAGAAAGCGCGGAGAGCCCGCCGGAACAGCCGGCGTTGCCGGGGGCGGTGGCGCCGGAGGCCTGAGCCTTCGGGCCAGGTCGCACCGGTCGAGCCCGCTGCCGTGGAAGCAGCGGGCTTTTTCGTTTCAGAATTGCAGCAACGACTCTTAAAGGACTGAAGACGTGCCCCTCTTCCATCTCCCGGCAATGCGCGGCGGCCTGCTGGCCCTCGCGGCCGCGGCACTCTTCGGCATCAGCACGCCGTTGGTCCAGCGTGCGGGTGCGGAACTCGGCGCCTTCACCACTGCTGCCCTGCTCTACGCCAGCGCCGCGTTCATGGGCGCCTGGCTGCGCCAGCCGGTGGAGCGCGAAGCGGCACTGCGCCGCGCCGACCTGAAGCGGCTGTCGTGGATGGCGCTGTTCGGCGCCGTCATCGGCCCCGTGGCGCTCGCCTGGGGCCTGCAGCACACCAGCGGCACCAGCGCCTCGCTCATGCTCGCGCTCGAAGCGCTGTTCACCGCGGTGCTGGCGCGTACGCTCTACCGCGAAGTGATGGACCGCCGGGTGTGGAGCGCGATGCTGTTGCTGCTCGCGGGCGGCATGGTGCTGGTGATCGACCGGGGCCTGAGCGGCGGCGTGCAGCTGCTGGGCCTGCTCGCAGTGCTGGCTGCCACGGCTGCCTGGGGCATCGACAACACCCTGTCGCGCGCGCTGGCCGAGCGCGATCCCGGCCAGGTGGTGCTCGGCAAGTCGCTGCTGGGCGCGGGCGCGACCGCCCTGCTCGCAATTGCGACCGGCGAACCGCTGCCCGGCTGGACCGCGGCCCTGGCACTGCTCGCCATCGGTGCCAGCGGCTACGGGCTCAGCTTGCGGCTCTACCTGCTGGCGCAACGTGCCTTCGGCGCGGCGCGCACGGGCTCAGTGTTCGCCTTTGCACCGTTCATCGGCGCAGTGGTCGCCATCGCGCTGGGGGACCGTGCCTTGAGCTGGGGCATGGCGACCGGCGGCTTGCTGATGCTTGCAGGCGTTGCCTTGCACCTGGCCGAATCCCACGGCCATGCGCACGACCACGAGGCGCTCGACCACGAACACGCGCACCGGCACGACGACGGGCATCACGACCATACGCACGACCCGATGCCGGTAGGCGAGCACAGCCACCCGCACCACCACACGCCGCTGCACCACACGCATGCGCACGTGCCGGACGCGCACCACGCGCATCCGCACTGAAGAAGAACCCTCGGGCTCGATGAAGCGCATAGACCAGCCGGCCGCGCGCAGCTCCTCAGCGCAGCCCGGGCACCAGGGTCGCCAGCAGCCCGACGGCCGCGCAGGCGCCGAGCAGCGGCATCACGCCGACCTTGAAGCGAAAGAGCGCCACGGCCGCCGCCACCGCGATGACCGCGGACAGCGCGTCGAAGCGCCCACCGAAACCCTGCGGCCACAGCACGTGGTACGCGAAGAACAGCGCGAGATTCAGGATCACGCCGACCACCGCTGCCGTAACGGCCGACAGCGGCGCGGTGAACCCGAGCCTGCCGTGCGTGGCCTCGATCAGCGGCCCACCCGCGAGGATGAAAACGAACGACGGCAGGAAGGTGAAGAAAGTCACCACCGTGGCCGCCAACGCCCCGCCGACGAACAAGGCGCCCGGCCCCGCGACCTGCTGCAGCCAGCCGCCCACGAAGCCGACGAAGGCCACCACCATGATCAGCGGCCCGGGCGTGGTCTCGCCGAGCGCCAGGCCGTCGATCATCTGCGTGCCGTTGAGCCAGTGGTAGTGCTCGACCGCCCCCTGGTACACATAAGGCAGCACGGCGTAGGCGCCGCCGAAGGTCAGCAGCGCAGCCTTGGTGAAGAACCAGCCCATCTGCGCCAGCGCGCTCTGCCAGCCCTGCGTGGCCACGAGCACGCCCATCGCCAGGGCCCACAGGCCGAGTCCCACTGCCAACACCTTGGCAAGGCGGCCACGCGTGAAGCGGGCATGCGCAGGGGTCGGCGTGTCGTCATCGATCAGCGCCGGTCCGTAGCCCTGATTGGCGCCGCCATGGCCACCGCCCAGCGCGAACACGCCCGGCGCCCGGCGCGCCCCGAAATGGCCGATCAGCGCGGCCCCGATCACGATCGCCGGGAACGGTGTGTCGAAGGCGAAGATGGCCACGAAGGCCGCGCCCGCAATGCCCCACATCCACCGATTCTTCAGCGCACGCGTGCCGATGCGATGGGCCGCATGCAGCACCAGCGCAGTGACGGCCGGCTTGATGCCGTAGAAGATGCCGGCCACCGCGGGCACATTGCCGTAGGCCATGTAGATCCAGGACAGCGCGATCAGGATGAACAGCGACGGCAGCACGAACAGCGCGCCGGCAACAATGCCGCCCCAGGTGCGGTGCATCAGCCAGCCGATGTAGGTGGCCAGCTGCTGGGCCTCGGGGCCGGGCAGCAGCATGCAGTAGTTGAGCGCATGCAGAAAGCGCTTCTCGCTGATCCAGCGCCGCCGCTCGACCAGCTCGGTGTGCATGATCGCGATCTGCCCGGCAGGACCGCCGAAGCTGATGAAGCCGAGCTTGAGCCAGAAGCGGAATGCTTCAGCAAAGGAGACGGGCTGGATCGGCGCGGAATGCGCGGGAGAGGAGTCAGGCAGTACGGTGTCCACGGATAGCTCCGTTGTGAGTCGCCAGCGCTTGGACGGGACACCGTCTTACTTTGCAGACCGGGAGGCTGTTTCCCCGGGACGGAAATCGTAGCAGACTCATCGGCGTGATGGTGGGGCGCGTATTGGGCGCGGTGCTCGGCAAGCGAGCGGAGATCATTGGCGGCCTGGTGCTGATCGGGATCGGCGTGTTGATCCTCTATGAGCACCTGAACGGTCTGGCTTGATCGCGCAGAAAAAATCCCCGCGTGCACGAGGCAGGCGGGGATTCCTGAAAGTTTGGTAGGACGTACTGGATTCGAACCAGTGACCAACGGATTAAAAGTCCGCTGCTCTACCAACTGAGCTAACGTCCCAAACCTTTTTTATTCTTGCTCTTGCCGACGTTGAATCCGGCAAAGCCAAAGATTATAGCGCGACGTTTGACGCGATTTTGTCGAGCACCCAACCTGCAGCGCATTGACCGAAGGTTGCCGTCACGCTCACCACCGAGCCGTAGCCGTGGCAGTTGAGTGAACCGTCGCCTTCGATGGCGCACGACGCATCCGGCGGCGCCACGCTTTCGCGGCTGAAGACGCAGGCAACGCCGATCTTGCGGCCTTCACGCGGGGCACCATGCTCCTTGCGCAGGCGCTGACGCAACTGCGCAAGCAGCGGGTCGTGCGTGACGAGCGACAGATCGTCGATATCGACCTTGTGCGCCTGCCGCTTGCCACCCGCCGCGCCGACCGTGACGAACGCGGTGCGCGACGATGCACGCGCCCATGCCGCCATGGCCACCTTGGCCTTCACCTGGTCGCAGGCATCGATGACGGCCGTTGCCGGCCCGTTCGCAGCCTGTGCCGCGTCGAGCAGCGAGAGCCAGTTGCCGGGCTCGACGAACTCGTCGATCGCCTGCACCTTGCACTCGGGGTTGATCTGCGCGATGCGGTCGCGCATGGCTTCGACCTTGGCCTGTCCCACGGTCGCATCGAGTGCGTGGATCTGGCGGTTGATGTTCGACTCCGACACGTGGTCGAGGTCAATCATGGTCAGCCGCCCCACTCCGCTACGCGCCAGCGCCTCGACCGCCCACGAGCCCACGCCGCCGATGCCGACGACCAGCACGTGCGCATTGCGGATGCGCGCGGCACCGGCCACGCCATACAGCCGCTCGAGTCCGCCGAAGCGGCGCGCAAAGTCAGGCGCCGCGGTGTCGGTGACGACATCCGCGGCGGCAGGAGGAGTGGTGAACGCGGCAGCGATGATGGCGCTCAAGCGGAAAGCTCCGCCGGCATCAGCGCAGGCGCGAGAGGCGCTCGCGGCCGGCCTGTGCGGCTTCGGACTGCGGATAGGCCTTGGTCAGGTCTTCCAGCGTGCGGCGCGCGGCGCGCGTGTCCTTCAGCTCGATCTGGCAGTTCGCGATCGACAGCACGGCCTCGGGGGCCTTGGCATGGTCGGGCGCGAGCGAGAGCATGGAGCGGAAGTTCGCGATGGCCTCGTTGTAGTTACGCGTGGCGTACTGCGCATTCCCGAGCCAGAACAGCGCCGAGGCGTTGTAGCCGCTTTGCGGGTAGCGCTTGACGAACTCGGCAAACGCGGTCTGCGCCTGCGCGAACTGGCCCGAGCGGAACACGCCGAGGGCGGCGTCGAAGTCGGCCTTTTCCTTGGGATCGGCGGTGAACTCGCGGCCGTCCACCGACACCTTCGAAGGCTCGCTCTGCTTGAGCTTGTCGTCGATGGTGGTCTGGCGCGACTGCATCTCGCTCACCGTGCGGGTGAGCTGCTCGTTCTGGCCGGTCATGCGCGCCAGGTCGCCACGCATCTGCTCGATCTGGTTCTGCAGGTCGAGCAGGCTGCGGCGCAGCTGGCCGTTCTCGTCGGTCAGCCGCTGGTCGGTCTGCTGGCGCATGGCCTCGACGCGCTGGCGCAAGTCGAGGATGGCGCGGCGAGCCTCGTCATCCTCGAACAGTGCAGCCTGCGACCCCATCGAGACGCAGAGCAAGGCGGCAGCCAGCGCCGCGCCTCGCAGCATGGCGCGTGGCATCACCGGGTGTAGCGGATTTCGGCGCGGCGGTTCTGCGCCCACACTTCTTCACCCGAGCCCGTGACGGCAGGCTTTTCCTTGCCGAAGCTCACGGCTTCGATCTGGCTGTCGCTCACGCCCAGCAGGGTCAGCGCGCGGCGCACGGCTTCGGAACGCTTCTGGCCGAGTGCAAGGTTGTACTCGCGGCCGCCACGTTCGTCGGTGTGGCCTTCGATCGAGACGCGGCGTTGCGGGTTGGCCTTGAGGAACCTGGCGTGGCCGTCGATCAGCGATTGGAACTCGGGCTTGACCGTGTAGCTGTCGTAGTCGAAATACACGATGCGCTCGACGCCAATCGGACCTTGCGCGGTGCCCGCGGTCGGATCGATGGTGACAGGTGCCACGGTGCTGGCGCCTTGCTGGCCACCGGCCGTGCCGGAACGGTCGGTCACCGGCGTTTCGTTGAGCTTGGTGCCCGACGAGCAACCGGCGATGAGAGCCACGATGGCCAGCGAATAAATCGTACGTTTCAACATATTTTCAAACTCCTCAAATAAACCTTGGTCATTGCTTTTGAAACGGACCCCAGTCCGGTTCCCTGATGTCTCCCGCCTGTCCCGCCAGTCGTGCCTTTATTTTTCCATCGAGCGTGGTCGTCATCAGGGCTTCGCGGCCCTGCAATTGCGTTGCATAGACGATCAGCTTGCTGTTCGGGGCAAAACTTGGACTTTCGTCCGCGGAGGTGTCGGTGATTGCGCTGACGTTGCCGGTTGCCAACTCCATCACATGGAGTTTGAAGGCACCGCCCACTCGGGAGATGTAGGCCAACCACCGGCCATCGCCGCTGACAGACGGAGAAATGTTGTAGGTGCCGCTGAAGGTCACCCGCGTCGGGTTGCCGCCACCGGCGCTCATCTTGTAGATCTGGGGCGCACCGCCGCGGTCGCTCACGAAATAGATGGTGCCGCCGTCGGCCGAGTACACCGGCTCGGTGTCGATGCTGGAGCTTTGCGTCAGGCGGCGCGGTTCGCCGCCGCTGGCCGGAATGGAGAACAGCTGCGAGCCGCCATCGCGGCTGAGCGTGACGGCAAGCGAATTGCCGTCCGGCGCCCAGGCCGGCGCGCTATTGGAACCCTTGAAGTTGGCAAGCAGCCGGCGCTGGCCGGTGGCCACGTTGTGCACGTACACGACAGGCTTGCGCGACTCGAAGGACACATACGCCAACTGTTGCCCGTTGGACGACCAGCAGGGCGAGATGATGGGTTCGGGGCTGGCGAGCGCGGCCTGGGCGTTCTCGCCGTCGGCATCGGCCACCCACAGCGAGTAGCGGCTGCCGCCCTTGGTGACGTAGGCGATGCGGGTCGAGAAGATGCCCTTTTCGCCGGTCAGCTTCTCGTACACGTAGTCGGCAATGCGGTGCGAGGCAAGGCGCAGGTCACCCTGAGGAACGGTGTAGCTCAGGCCACCCAGGTCCTGCCCCTTCACCACGTCCCACAGGCGGAAGCGCACGTCGAAGCGGCCGTCGGCCAGCCGGTTGACGCTGCCCACCACGAGCGAATCGGCCGTGCGCTGGCGCCACAGCGACAGGTCGGGGCGCGAGGCCTCGTCCAGCGCCTGGCCCGAAGCGTCGACGCCGCGGAACTGGCCACTGCGTTCCAGGTCGGCCTGGACGATGTCCGAGATCTTCTGGGGCGAGCCTTCCTGGCCCTTGAAAGGAACGAGCGCAATCGGCAGCTGCGTGAGCCCGACGCCCGACACCTCGACCCGGAACTGGGCCAGTGCAGGAAGCATGGGAGTGGCAGCGAGAGCCGCGATGAGCGTGCGGCGTGCAAATAACGATGAAGAAGGAGTTGGAATTAGAGTTGGCAACGGCTTGTTCATGCGGTTCGGAGAGGTTTCCGGGTAAAAAGTTCTCCCCGGCTGTAACGGGCCACATGTTACACACTGGCTTGAAGCCGCCGTCACAAAACGTTTATCCGGCGGCGCGGTCCTACAGAAGCACCTGCGGAAGGCCCTGAATAAGGGCCCCCGTAGAATCCGCCGCCATGCAAGCACCCCCCGGCGGCGAGAACGTACGCCCTCCCCTGATGCGCCGTATGGCGCGACTCATGACCTGGTTTGGCGGCTCCCGCCAATGGTGGGCCCTCGGACTGAGCGGAGCGATGCTGGCAGCAATCACCGAACCGCTGATGGCCGCCCTGCTGAAGCCCCTGCTCGACCGGGGCTTCACGCGCGGCGAGATGCCCTTGTGGTTCGTGCCCGCCGCCGTGCTGCTTCTTTTCGCAGTACGCGGCATCGCCCAGTTCATTTCCCAGTACGCCCTGTCGCGCATCGCCAACGAAGGCATGCAGAAGCTGCGGCGGGTGTTGTTCGAGCGGCTGCTAGGCGCCGAACTCGCGCTGTTCGCCCGGCAGTCGGCCAGCACCCTCTCGAACACGGTGGTCTACGAAGTGCAGACCGGCGCGATGCTGCTGGTACAAGCGATTCTCGGACTCTCGCGCGACGGCTTCACGCTGATCGCGCTGCTGGGCTATCTGGTCTACCTGAACTGGAAGCTCACCCTCATCGTCGCCTTCCTGGTGCCCAGCATCTCCTGGATCATGAAGGTGTTCTCCAAGCGGCTCTATCGCCTGACCCAGCAGGGCCAGCAGGCCACCGACGAGCTGGCGTACGTGGTCGAGGAAAACGTGCTCGCCCACCGCGTGGTGCGCCTGCACGGCGCGGAAGGCGCGCAGGGCCGCCGCTTCGAGCAACTAAGCCAGCGCCTGAACCGGCTGGCCGTGAAGTCGACCATCGCCCAGGCCGCCACCACGCCGCTCACGCAGATGATGGCGTCGCTCGCGCTGTCGATCGTAGTGATGATCGCGCTGTGGCAAAGCGGCAAGCAGGGCTTCACGGTAGGCGGCTTCGTCGCCTACATCACGGCCATGTTGATGCTGATCGCGCCGATCCGGCGCCTCGCCGAAGTGGCCGGCCCCATCACACGCGGCCTCGCCGCGCTGGAGCGCGGACTGATACTGATCGACGACGTGGCCCCGGAGTCGCAAGGCACGTTCCAGGTCGAACACGCCGAAGGACGCATCGAACTGCGCAACGTGCAAGTCAGCTACCGCGGCGAAGACGAACAGCGCGCGCTCGACGGCGTGAGCCTGACCATCGAACCCGGCCAGGTGGTGGCCTTCGTCGGCCCTTCGGGCTCGGGCAAGACCACGCTGGTCAACCTGCTGCCGCGCTTCGTGCAGCCCAGTGGCGGACAGGTGCTGCTCGACGGGCACGACACCAGCGAATGGCAATTGAAAAGCCTGCGCGCCCAGTTCGCCATGGTGAGCCAGGACGTGGTGATGCTCAACGAGACGCTGGCGGCCAACGTGGCGCTGGGCGCCGAAATCGACCGCGAGCGCGTGCTGCAGTGCATCGAGGCGGCCAACCTGAGCGCGCACGTCGAAAGCCTGCCCCAGGGCCTCGACACGGTGCTCGGCCACAACGCCACGCAGCTTTCAGGCGGCCAGCGCCAGCGCCTCGCCATTGCCCGCGCGCTCTACAAGAATGCGCCCGTGCTGCTGCTCGACGAGGCTACCTCGGCGCTCGACACCGAATCCGAACGGCTGGTGCAGGACGCCCTGCAGCGGCTGATGCAGAACCGCACCACGCTGATCGTCGCCCACCGCCTGTCGACCATCCAGCATGCCGACCGGATCATCGTGATGGAGCAAGGCCGTATCGCCGAGCAAGGCAGCCACGAGCAACTCATGGCGCTGGACGGCCTCTACGCGCGGCTGCAGACACTGGCGGTGCGCAGCGCGCCGCCGGGGCAAGACCCGACGCTTTAGGCCTTAAAGCAGCACGATGTCGTACTGTCCCTGCCCGATCGCGGGCTCGGACTGCAGCGAAATCGGCTTGCCGATGAAGTCGCTCAGCCCCGCCAGGTGCTGGCTCTCCTCGTCGAGGAACAGCTCGATCACCTGCGGCGACGACACAATGCGGAACTCGCGCGGCGTGAACTGCCGCGCCTCGCGCAATATCTCTCGCATCACGTCGTAGGCCACGCTGCGCGCGGTCTTCACGATGCCCTGGCCGCCGCAGGCCGCACAGGGCTCGCACAGCATGTGCGCCAGCGATTCGCGGGTGCGCTTGCGCGTCATCTCGACCAGCCCGAGCTGCGAGAAACCACCGGCCGTGGTCTTCACGCGGTCGCGCGCCAGTTGCTTGCGGAACTCCGCCAGCACCTGTTCGCGGTGGTCGTCGCGACCCATGTCGATGAAGTCGACGATGATGATCCCGCCCAGGTTGCGCAGCCGCAGTTGCCGCGCAATGGCCTGCGCCGCTTCGAGGTTGGTCTTGAAGATGGTGTCGTCGAAGTTGCGTGCACCGACGAAGCCGCCGGTGTTCACGTCCACCGTGGTCAACGCCTCGGTCTGGTCGACCACAAGGTAGCCGCCCGACTTGAGTTCGACGCGCCGGCCCAGCGCCTTCGCGATTTCCTCGTCGACCGAATACAAATCGAAGATCGGCCGCTCGCCCTTGTAGTGCTGCAGCTTGCCCGCCGCCTTGGGCATGAATTCGAGCCCGAACTTCAGCAGCACCTCGAACTGCTCTCGCGAGTCGATGCGGATGGTCTGCGTGTCTTCGCTGGTCATGTCGCGCAGCACGCGCTGCAGCAGGCTCAGGTCCTGGTGCAGCAACGACATCGGCGGCATGCGCATCGAGGCGTCACGGATGCGCGACCAGGTCTTGCGCAGATAGGCGATGTCTTCGGCCAGCTCGGGGTCGGTGGAGTCCTCGCCGTTGGTGCGCAGGATGAAGCCGCCGGTGTTGGCCGGCACCACGCCGCCACTGTCGGCCGCAGCAGCCGCCTCGATCAGCGCCAGCATGCGGTTGCGCAGCGACTCGCGCTGGTCCGACGGGATCTTCTGCGACACGCCTATGTGGTTGTCCTGCGGCAAGAACACCAGCAGCCGCCCGGCAATGCTGATCTGCGTGGACAGCCGCGCGCCCTTGGTGCCGATGGGGTCCTTGATGACCTGTACCAGCAGCGACTGGCCCTCGAACACCTGCTTCTCGATGGGCACCATCGGCCCGCCGTTGCGGTGGTCGCGCTCGGGCGCCGGCGCACTGGGCCGCGAGCCCGGAGTGAACGGCGCCACGATGTCGGCCACGTGCAGGAAAGCCGTGCGCTCCAGGCCGATGTCGATGAAGGCCGACTGCATGCCCGGCAGCACGCGCGACACCTTGCCGAGGTAGATGTTGCCGACCAAGCCTCGCTCCAGCGTTCGCTCGACGTGCAGCTCTTGCACCGCGCCGTGCTCGACCAGCGCCACACGGGTCTCCTGCGGAGACCAGTTGATCAGGATGTCTTGCATGGAATTCTCAAGTATTGAAACCGGCGTTTCGAAGCAGCCCTGCTGTCTCGAACATGGGGAGGCCCATGATGCCCGAATAGGACCCGCTGATGTGCTCGATGAACGCGGCCGCCGCGCCTTGAATGGCGTAGGCACCGGCCTTGCCCAGCGGCTCGCCGCTTTCCGCATAGCGGGCGATCTGGGCGTCTGTGATGTCGGCGAAGCGCACGCGCGACACGCTGAGCGCGGCGTGGCGTTGTGCGCCATGCTGCAGCGCAACGGCGGTCAGCACGCGGTGCGTGGCGCCTGAGAGCAATCGCAGCATGCGCGCCGCATCGGCCGCGTCTTCGGGCTTGCCGAGGATGGTGCGGCCGAGTGCGACCGTGGTGTCGGCGCAGAGCACCGGCGCGTCGGCAAGGTCTCGGCGTTGAAGCCGGGCCACGGCAGCATCGAGCTTCAGGGCCGTGACGCGCTGCACATACGTTGCAGGAGCCTCGTTGGGCAGCACGGCTTCGAGCGATTCGGCGTCTTCGTCGGCATCGGCCAGCAGCAGTTCGTGGCGCACGCCGAGTTGGCCGAGCAGTTGGGCGCGGCGTGGGCTCTGCGAAGCGAGGTAGATGAAGTCCGGCAAGGTTCAGTTCTCCTGAAGGGCCGGCTGCCCGCCGGCCACAGTACGGTTCCAGACCAGTCCGTGCGGCAGGCGCGCGGGTCCGAAAAGAAAGTGAAGGACTCGGCGACGAGCCGGTGACCGGGCGCGGGAGGACGCATGCAGCAGCAAGGGGCGCATCAGCAGGGCGTCGCCCCGTGCCGCCGTGCAGGCCGTCTCGCCGTGTTCGACGCGCAAGTCCTGCGCTTCGGCATCGCTCAGCCGTCCGGCGCGGTGGCTGCCCGATACGACGCGCAACGGCCCCGCATCCACGCCGCAATCATCCAGATGCACCCGCACGGCGAGCAGCGATCGCAACACGTCGACCGGCGGCTGCACATACGGCTCGCCCTCCTTGAGGACGGCAGGCATGCCGGCGCCCGAGGCGGGAATCGAGGTGTCCTGATGCAGCGCAACCAGCCAGTTCCTGTCGGCCGTCTTGTCGAAGAGCGTGCATTGCACGGCCACCGATGAAGCATCGAGCAGGCCCATGCCGACCAGCCGTGTTTTCAGCTGAACAGCAATCTCACTGCAGTGCGGCTGGGCCAAAAGGTTGCGGCTGCCTGCCGCCTGCCCCAGCCAATGGTCGAGCGACCGCGCGGTTGCGTCCAGCAGATCAAACGGCAACAGCGCCGGCAGCAGCGCATGGCCCTTCTCCTCGAGCAACGCGACCTGCCCGTCGGCGCTTGTCATTCGCGGTGGTAAGGATGACCCGCATTGACCGACCACGCCCGGTACAGCTGCTCGACCAGCAGCACCCGCGCCATCGCGTGCGGCAGCGTCAGGTCGGACAGGCGGATGCGTTCGTGGGCCGCGGCCTTGAAGGCCGGGTCGAGCCCGTCGGGCCCGCCGATGACCAGGGCGACGTCGTCGCCCTCGCCTTGCCAGGCCTGCAGGCGCGCGGCAAGCGCCTTGGTGGTCAGCGCCGTGCCGCGCTCGTCGAGCGCGACGACGCGCATGCCGCGCGCAATTGCGCCTTCGATGCGCTCGCGCTCCGCGGCGTACAGCGTTTCAAGCGACTTGGAGCCGCGCGGCTCGGTCTTGACTGCTCGCAGCTCGAGCTTGAGCTCGGGCGGGAAGCGCTTGGCGTAGTCGTCCCAGGCAGTCTGTGCCCAATCGGGCATGCGCTGCCCGACGGCGACCACCAGCAGCTTCATGCGCGGCGGGCTGGCGCCTTCCTGGCAGCCGTCGTCGTCTTCTTTGCAGCGGGCTTCTTGGCAGCGGGCTTGCCGACGACCTTGACCGGCACGCGCGCGGTGGTGGTCTTCCGGGCGGGCGCCTTCTTGGCAGCGGTTTTCTTGGCCGGGGTCTTCGCAGCCTTGGCTTCTTGTTCTGCCGCGCGGATCGCGGTCTTGGCAGCGCTGGAGCGGCGCAGCGTCGGCGTCTTGGTGGCCGGCTTCTTCTCTTCGGTGCCGACCTTCGATGCGGTGGCGACCGCGGGCTTCGCGCCGCCGAGCTTTGCACGCACCGGCTTGTCGCCCCAGATCTCTTCGAGGTGGTAGTACTGGCGGATGGCGGGCTGCATGATGTGCGCCACGGCCGCGCCGCAGTCCACGATGATCCACTCGCCGTTGTCCTCGCCCTCGATGCGCGGCTTGCCGAAACCGGCTTCGCGCACCGCGTCGCGCACGCTGGCGGCCAGCGCCTTCGTCTGGCGGTTGGAGGTGCCCGACGCCACGATCACGCGCTCGAACAGCGGTGAAAGATGTTCTGTGTCGAATACCTGGATGTCCTGCGCCTTGACGTCTTCGAGACCATCGATGATGGCTCGCTGGAGTTTCTGGGTGTCTTTCTTGGCGGCGGCTTCAGTGGTCATCAGGCAGAGCGGTAGAGGTGGTGTTGGTCAATATAGCGTGCAACCGTGGGCGGAACCAGCGAGGAAATGTCCACGCCAAGCTCCGCGCGCCGTCGAATCTCGGTGGCGCTGTTGTTCATAGGTGGCAGTTCGAGCGCCTCGAAACGCGCGCCAGCCGGGAGGCCGGGAAGCATTTTCGGATCAAAACGAGCAGCGTTGCTCGTCGATAGTGCGCGATACGCTACAGAAACGATAGCAATGCCGAGTATATCCTGCCAGCCGTGCCAGGTCGGCAACGCGCTTGCCTGGTCGGCGCCCATGATCAGGACCAGCTGTGCGCCGGGCTGCTCGCGCTGCAATTCGTGCAGGGTGTCGAGTGTGTAGGTGGGCCCGTCGCGCAGCACTTCGCGGCTGTCGATAACGACGGTGCCTTTCAGGTCAGCGAAGGCCAGCCGCGTCATCGCAAGGCGGTCTTCCTTCGGCGTGAGCGCCCTGCTCTTGTGCCAGGCCTGCCCCGTGGGAATGACGTGCAGTTCGGCAAGATCGAGTTGCGCCAGCGCGGCTTCGGCTAGCGCGACGTGGGCGTTGTGCGGTGGATCGAACGCGCCGCCGAAAACGCCGATGCGACGCACCGCAGTGCCGGAGCGGTTCACAACCAGTCGCGCCGCACGATGAAGTCGCTATACAGCGCGGCTTCGGGGCTGCCCAGCTCGGGCTGCTGCTGGTAGGCCCAGCTGGCCAGCGGCGGCATCGACAGCAGGATCGATTCGGTACGCCCACCCGACTGAAGGCCGAAGTGCGTGCCGCGGTCCCACACGAGGTTGAACTCGACGTAACGGCCGCGCCGATAGAGCTGGAAGCTGCGTTCGCGCTCCGAGTAAGGCGTGGCGCGGCGGCGCTCGACGATCGGCAGATACGCCGGCAAAAAGCCATCGCCCACCGAGCGAATCAGCGCGAAGCCGTTCTCGAAACCGCCCTCGGCAAAATCATCGAAGAAGATGCCGCCGATGCCGCGCTGTTCGCCGCGATGCTTCAGAAAGAAATACTCGTCGCACCAGGTTTTGAAGCGCGGGTACTTGTCGTCGCCGAAAGGTGCGAGCGCGTCTCGACACACAGTGTGAAAGTGCACCGCGTCTTCCTCGAAGCCGTAGCACGGCGTGAGGTCCATGCCGCCGCCGAACCAGCAGACCGGCTCGCCTCCTGCACCTTCTTTGGGCAGCGCAGCCAGCATGCGCACGTTCATGTGAACGATCGGCACGTAGGGGTTGCGCGGATGGAACACCAGCGACACGCCCATCGCCTCGAAAGGCGCACCTGCCAACTCGGGCCGGTTCTGCGTGGCCGAGGGTGGCAGCTTCGGTCCGCGCACCTGCGAGAAGCCGCAGCCCGCGCGCTCGAACAGTTCACCGCCTTCGAGGATGCAGGTCAGCCCATGGCCCTGCAGCGGTTCGCCCGGCGCTTTCTCCCAGGCATCGCGCACGCAGGTGCCGCCGTCGGCCTTCTCGACCGCCGCGATGATCGACTGCTGCAGTCCGCGCAGGTACTCGCCGACCGCTGCCGGGTTGGTTTGCTGCATCAAGCGCCGTGGGTGTTGCGCGCGTGCACCGCGCGGAATCCGATGTCCTTGCGGTATTGAGCGCCGTCGAAGTTGACGCGCGCCGCAACCTCGTAGGCCCGCTGCTGCGCCTGCTTCACGCTGTCGGCCAGCACGGTCACGCAGAGCACGCGCCCGCCGCTGGTCTTGAGCTCGCCGTTTTCCAGCGTCGTGCCGGCGTGGAACACCACGGCATCGGGCGCCTCGGCCGGAATGCCGGTGATGCGGTCGCCCTTGCGCGGCGACAGCGGGTAGCCGTGCGCGGCCATCACCACGCCCAGCGCCACGCGCCGGTCCCATTGCAGCTCGACCTGGTCGAGCGTGCCGTCGGTGGCGTGCCAGAACACCTCGAACAGGTCGGACTTCAGGCGCATCATGATCGGCTGCGTCTCGGGGTCGCCCATGCGGCAGTTGAATTCGAGCGTCTTGGGGTGCCCCGTGGCGTCGATCATCAGACCGGCATAGAGGAAGCCGGTGAACGGAATGCCGTCTTTCTCCATGCCGCGGATGGTCGGCAGGATGATCTCGCGCATGGCGCGCGCATGCACCTCGGCCGTGACCACCGGCGCGGGCGAATACGCCCCCATGCCACCGGTGTTGGGACCTTCGTCGTTGTCGAGCAGGCGCTTGTGGTCCTGGCTGGTGGCCAGCGCGGTCACGTTCTTGCCGTCGCACAGCACGATGAAGCTGGCTTCCTCGCCCTGCAGGAATTCTTCGATGACAACGCGCGCGCCACCTTCGTTATGCGACACGCCGAACTTGTTGTCGACCAGCATGAAGTCGACGGCCTCGTGCGCTTCCTCTGCGGTCATGGCAACCACCACGCCCTTGCCAGCGGCCAGGCCGTCGGCCTTGACGACGATGGGCGCGCCCTTGGCGTCGATGTATGCGTGTGCCGCGGCGGCGTCGGTGAAAGCCTCGTACTCGGCGGTCGGAATCTTGTGGCGCTTCATGAAGGCCTTGGAGAAGGCCTTCGAGCTTTCGAGCTGGGCGGCCGCCTGCGTGGGGCCGAAGATGCGCAGGCCGTGCGCGCGGAACTCGTCCACCACGCCGGCGGCCAGCGGCGCCTCGGGGCCGACGACGGTCAGCGCGATCTTTTCTTTCATCGCCCATTCGCGCAGCGCGGCGGGCTCGGTGATGTCGACGCAGTCGTAGCGCTCGTCGGCTGCGGTGCCGCCGTTGCCCGGCGCCACGTACACACGGCTCACCCGGGCAGCCTGTGCCAGCCGCCATGCCAGAGCGTGTTCACGGCCCCCTCCCCCAATTACCAGTACCTTCATTCGCGGGCCTTCATTTCTCGCTGTGATTCAACAAACAACATTCATTCGGACAGCGAGGCGTTGTGATAAACGTCCTGCACGTCGTCCAGGTCCTCGAGCACATCGAGCAACTTCTGCATTCTTGCGGCGTCTTCGCCGGTCACGTCTACCGTGTTTTCGGCGCGCATGGTGACTTCGGCGACGTCGGGCTTCAGGCCCGCGGCTTCGAGCGCGTTCTTCACGGCTTCGAAGTCGGCGACGGCGGTGATCACCTCGATGGCACCGTCGTCGTCGGTAACGACGTCTTCGGCGCCCGCCTCGAGCGCCACTTCCATCACCTTGTCTTCATTGGTGCCCGGCGCAAAGATGAACTGGCCGCAGTGCTTGAACTGGAAGGCCACCGAGCCCTCGGTGCCCATGTTGCCGCCGTGCTTGGAGAATGCGTGGCGCACTTCGGCCACGGTGCGCACGCGGTTGTCGGTCATGGTGTCGACGATGATCGCCGCGCCGCCGATGCCGTACCCTTCGTAACGAATTTCTTCGTAATTGACGCCTTCGAGGTTGCCCGTGGCCTTGTCGATGTTGCGCTTGATGGTGTCGATGGGCAGGTTCACCGCCTTGGCCTTTTCCACCGCCAGCCGCAAACGGGGGTTGGAGCCCAGGTCGGCGCCACCGGCGCGGGCGGCCACTGTGATTTCGCGGATGGCGCGGGTCCAGAGCTTGCCCCGCTTCTCGTCCTGGCGGCCCTTCCGGTGCTGAATATTCGCCCACTTGCTATGTCCGGCCATGGCTTTCTATCTCGCTGTCCTGTGTTTTCTAAGCAGGCTCCGAGTTTACTGTCCGGCGCACACAACGCCCGCCCTGGGGCCCGGAATTCGGGCCGGGGCTTTTGGTGATAATCGTTCGATGACGCCATCGCCTTCCGTCGGGCCCGGGAATCCCGACATCCTGCCGCCGCACGCCCCTTTGCCGCTGTACTACAAGACCGAGGCCGAGCATCAGGCGTTCCTGCTGCGCATCTTCGACAGCACGGCCGCGGACTACGACCGCATCGAGAGCGTGCTGGCCTTCGGCACTGGCCCCTCGTACCGCCGTGCTGCGCTGCGGGAAGCCGGCCTCTCGGCGGGCATGCAGGTGCTGGATGTGGGCATCGGCACCGGGCTCGTGGCCCGCGAGGCGCTGAAACTCATCGGCTCCACCGGCCAGCTCGTAGGCATCGACCCCAGCCCCGGCATGTTGGGCCAGGTCAAGCTGCCCGGCATCGAACTGGTGCGCGGCGTGGCCGAAGCCCTGCCCCGGCCCGATGCCAGCAGCGACTTCGTGAGCATGGGTTACGCCATGCGCCACATCAGCGACGTGACGGCAGCCTTCAGCGAGTTCCATCGCGTGCTGCGCCCCGGCGGGCGGGTGGCGGTACTCGAAATCACCAAGCCCGAGGGCCGCTTCGCAACTGCGCTGCTCAAGGGCTACATGCGTGCCGTGGTGCCGCTGATCGCCCGCGTGGTCGGTCGCCAACGCAACACCTCGGAATTGTGGCGCTACTACTGGGACACGATCGAGGCCTGCATTCCGCCCGAGCGGGTGATGCAGGCGCTGGCCGACGCGGGTTTTCGCGACGTGCGCCGGCATGCGAGCCTCGGCGTTTTCTCTGCCTACACCGCCATCAAACCCGAACACCCCGTCGAGGCCAGCTGATAGTGCGAGCTCAGGACGAAACCCCTTCTTCCCATCTGCGCGTCGAGCGCCTGTCGCTGCCGGCCAGCCTCGCGCTGGCTGTTGACGGCAAGGCGCCCTTCGCGGCGCTCGGCTACGGCACGCCGCACGGCGTGGCCTGGATGCCGACCGTCAACGCGCGCGTGCTGTCGGCAAACGGCGCCATGGCCGACGTCTGGCACGTAAGCGGCCCGCAGCACGTCAAGTCGGGCACCACCGGCATCGCGCGCTGGCGCACCGACGGTCACTGGCTGCTCGGCGCCATCGACCTGGACGAAGCCACCGAAAAACAAGGCCTCGCCGAACTCGCGCACCGCGCCTACCGCGACCTCTTCAAGACGCTCGATCAGGCCGGCACGCCGCACCTGCAGCGCATCTGGAACTACCTGCCGCAGATCAACGCCGACGGCGGCGGGCTGGAGCGCTACCGCCAGTTCAACCTCGGCCGGCAGGAAGCGTTTCTCGAAGCCGGCCGCGCCGCCTTCGAGGGCGCGCCTGCGGCCTGTGCACTGGGCATCCACCAGGGCGCCCTGTCGATCCGCTTCCTGGCCGGCCAGCAGGCGCCGCTGCCGGTCGAAAACCCGCGTCAGGTTTCGGCCTACCGCTATCCCGAAACCTACGGCCCGCGCTCGCCGACCTTCTCGCGCGCCGCGCTGGCGGACATCGGCGACGGCAACATCGCCCTCTTCATCTCCGGCACTGCGAGCATCGTCGGCCACGAAACCGTGCACCACGGCGACGTGCTCGAGCAGACGCGCGAAACCCTGCGCAACTTGCAGGCGGTGATTGCCGCCGCCAACGAACGCGGCACCGCGAAGTTCTCGCTGGCCGAGCTCGATTGCGTGGTCTACGTGCGTCACCCGTCGGACACCGAAGCTGTACGCAGCATCATCGAAGGCACGCTCGGCGCCGACGCGCCGATGGCGCGCCACGCGGTGTACCTCGAAGCCGACATCTGCCGCAGCGACCTGCTGGTCGAGATTGAGGCCCACACGGCGGCGGCCGGCCTGCTACGGGCATGACCGGTCGTTGTCCGACCGCGCATTGCCCGATTGACTGATTCAATGACTCGCGTGCTGCGAATTCTCACGTCGATTCCGCTCGCGTTGATGCTCTACGCGCTGCTGCTGTTCCTGGGCCTGATCTCGCTGGTCTGGAACGTCGTCGCCATGCTGATCCACCCGATCATGCCGGCGGCGCCCGCGCGCGTGCTGGGACGCACGACCATCGCCTTCGCCTACCGCATGTTCTGGTGGCTGGCGTCGGTGACCGGCATGATGCGCATCGACGCCGCCTGCCTCGACCCGATGCGCAAGGAACCCGGCGTGATCTTCGTGGCCAACCACCCGACGATGCTCGATGCGCTGCTGCTGGTGGCGCGGCTGCCCCGCAGTGCCTGCATCATGAAGGCCGACCTGATGGGCAACATCTTCCTGGGCGCGGGCGCCCGGCTGGCGCGCTACATCAGCAACAAGTCGGCCCGCACCATGGTGCGCCTTGCCGTGAACGACCTGCGCAACGGCGGCCAGCTGGTGATCTTTCCCGAGGGCACGCGCACGGTGACGCCGCCGCTCAATGTGTTCCGCCCCGGCACCACGCTGATCGCCAAGCTGGCGCAGGCGCCCATACAAACGGTGTTCATCGACACCGACTCGCCCTACCTCGCCAAGGGCTGGCCGCTGTGGCGCGTGCCACCGCTTCCCATCGTCTTCACCCTGCGGATCGGCAAGCGCTTCTCGCCCACGCAGGACAGCGACGTGCTGCAGGCCGAGCTCGAACAATACTTCCGACAAAACCTGGAGCAGCGCGCTACCGACGCGTCCCCCGAATGCCAGACGCCTCGCGCACCCACCTTGTCCTGATCCCCAGCTACAACACCGGCGAGCGCCTGTTCTCGACCGTCGCCGCGGCGCGCGCGCAGTGGAACCCGGTGTGGGTGGTGGTCGACGGCAGCGACGACGGCACGGGCGAGCGGCTGCAACAGATGGCGGCCGGCGACCCGGGCCTGCGCGTGTGGGTGCTGCCGCAGAACCAGGGCAAGGGTTCGGCCGTGCTGCACGGCCTGCGCGCCGCGAAGGAAGCCGGTTTCACCCATGCGCTGACGATGGATTCCGACGGGCAGCATCCGGCGGACCTGATCCCCGAGTTCATGAAGGCCTCGCTGGCCCGCCCCGAGACGATGGTGCTCGGGCGACCGGTGTTCGACGCAAGCGCACCGCTGCTGCGCGTGCGCGGGCGGCGTGTGTCGAACGGGTGGACGCAGCTCGAAACGCTGTTCGCCGGCGTGGGCGATTCGCTCTACGGCTTTCGCGTGTATCCGGTGACGGACCTGATCGCCGTCATGGAGCGGCAGCCATGGATGCGGCGCTTCGACTTCGACACCGAAGCTGTGGTGCGGCTGGCATGGCGCGGCGTCAAGCCCGTGAACATCGATGCGCCGGTGAAGTACCTGACGGCGGAGGAAGGCGGGGTTTCGCACTTCCGCTATGGGCGCGACAACGTGCTGCTCACCTGGATGCACGCGCGGCTGATGGTCGAGTTCGTGCTGCGGCTGCCTGGGCTGGTGTTTCGCAAGCTGGCGAAGAAGGCACCGTTTCAGGACTGACGACGCTTGCTCGCTGATTTAGGTAGACCCCACCCACCCTACAGCGCGATAGCTGCCCCGCCCAGCGCCTTGTACAAGGTCATCGTCGCATTGAGCTGGTTCAACCGGTTCTGGGCCAGCGACACCTCGGCCGTACGGCGGCGGTCCTTGGCATCGAGCACCGGCTGCAACGCGGTCGCCCCAGCACGGTAGCGCACCTCCGACAACCGCTCCGCGCGCTGCGCCTCCTGCAGGGCCAGCACCAGTTTTTCGCTCTCGTCGCGCAGTTGCGTGCGTGACGACAAGGCATTCTCGACCTCCGACAACGCCGTGTAGAGCGACTGCCGGAAACCCACCACCGCCTCTTCGTACTGCGTCTGCGACACGGCCACGGTAAGCCGTGCGGTATTCCATTGCAAGAATGGCAACGCCAGCCCCGCGCCGAGCGTCGCCACAGGATTCTTCAGCAATTCGCCCAGCGCAGTGCTCGACGTGCCCAGCGACCCCGTCAGGCTCAGCGCCGGATAGAACCCGGTGCGCGTGGCGTCGACATTCGCCAGTACACCGCGCAGCCGTTGCTCGGCCGCGCGCAGGTCCGGGCGTCGGCCCAGCAGGCTCGCGGGTACGCCGGCATCGATGACCGGCAAGGCTATGTCGGGCAACCGCGCGGGCTCGACGGCCATCGACTCCGGCGGCTGGTCGAACAGAATCGCCAGCGCGTTGCGCGCCTCGACGCGCTGCTGAAGCAACTGCGTATGCGCCGCCTCCTGCGTCGCGAGGTTCTGACCTGCCTGCGCCACATCCAGCCCCGACACGGCGCCCGCCGCGTACTTCACCCGCACCAGCGCGAGGATGCGTCGGCCGTCTTCCATGCCCGCTTCGCTCAGCGCGATGCGCTGGTTCAGGTAGCCGGTCTGCCAATAGAGCCCCGCCGTAGTGCCGACGAGCGCCAGCGCAGTGGCCTGGCGGTCGGATTCGGTGGCCTTCAGCTCCCAGTCGGCGGCGCTGCGCTGCGCCGAGAGTCGGCCCCACAGGTCGAGCTCGTAGCTCAGCGTCACCAGCGAGCTCGACGCGGAACCGGCCACGCCGCCGCGCTTCAGGTCATAGCTGCGGCTGGTGCTGGCCTGCCCCACTACGCTGGGCGTGAGGTTCGTGTTCGCCAAACCAGCCTGCAATTGCGCACGCTGCACGCGAATGCCCGCCGCCGCCAGGTCGTTGTTGGTACGCAGCGCGCTGTCGATCAGCCGGTCGAGCTGCGGATCGTTGAACGCCGTCCACCAGTTGGCGGACAGCATCGCCGCCGCACTCCCCGCTCCCGGCGACTGCTGCCAGCCCTGCGGCACCTCCAGCGGCCGCTGCGCCCGCTGCTCAGGCTGGAACAGGGTGCACCCGCCGAGCACCAGCACGGCAACAGCCATCGCGGAAAGAACGCGTGCCCTACTCACGAGCCAGCGCCTCGATCGGGTCCAGCCGCGCCGCGTTGCGCGCCGGCAGATAGCCGAACAGCACGCCGATCAGCGACGCGCACAAGAACGCCGACACCACGGCGCCCATCGAAAAGATCATTTGCCATTGCTTGACGAAAAGCGAAAACAGAAAGCTGATGCCGTACGACAGCGTCACGCCGATCAACCCGCCCACCAGGCACACCAGCACCGCCTCGGTCAGGAACTGTTGCAGCACGTCGCTCTGGCGCGCGCCCACCGCCATGCGAATACCGATCTCGCGGGTGCGCTCGGTCACGGACACCAGCATGATGTTCATCACGCCGATGCCGCCCACCACCAGCGAGATCACGGCAATGAGCGACAGCAGCAGCGTGAGCGACTGGCTGGTGCGCTCGGCCGTCTTCACGATGCTGTCCATGTTGAAGGTGAAGAAATCCTTGCTGCCGTGGCGCAGCGTGAGCAGCTTGACCACGCTGTCTTCAGCGGCCTTGGTCGGCTGGTCGTCGCGGATGCGCACCGTGATGTTGTCGAAGTGCTGCTGCCCGAAGAGTCGGCTCGCGCCCGTGCTGTAGGGCAGCCAGATGTTGAGCGACTTGTTCTCGCCGAACATGCTCTTCTTTTCCTGCGATACGCCGATCACCGTGCACGGCAGGTTGCCCACCAGGATGATCTTGCCCACCGCCTCGGCGCCGTCAGGGAACAGCTTGCGCCGCGTGTTCTGGTCGATCACCACCACCTGCGACTGGTGGCGCACGTCGCTCGCCGTAAAGGCTGCGCCACTGGCCATCTGGATGTCGCGCACACGAAAGAAACTGTCGCTCACGCCGTTCACCGTGCCGTTGATGTCGACGCTGCGGTAGCGCAGCCGCAGGCTGCGCGAGGTCGAGGGCGTCACGCTGTGCACATAGGGCTGCGCGGCGAGTGCGTCGAGGTCGGACGGTATCAACGTGCGGATGCTCGAGGCCTTGTCGTCGCCGAAGTCGCGGCCCGGGTACACGTCGAGCGTGTTGGTGCCGATGGCACGGATGTCTGACAGCACGAAGCGCTTGGCGCCCTCCCCAATGGCCACGATCGACACCACCGAGGTTATGCCGATGACGATGCCCAGCATGGTGAGCGCGGTGCGCATGCGGTGCGCCATCATCGAACGCCAGGCCATGCGGAAGGCTTCTGCAAAGCGGGCCCAGCTGGTGCTGAAGCGCGCAATGCCCAGCTTGGGCTTCGTCATCGCCTCGGGAATTGGTGCGTCGGGCTGCACGGCCTGTGCCGACGCCACCACAGTGGGCACGTTGGGCCGGTCACCCACGATCACGCCGTCGGCAATCTCGATGATGCGTTCGGTGCAGCTCGCCACCTGCATGTCGTGCGTCACGATGATGATGGTGTGCCCTTGCGCATGCAGCTCGCGCAGGATGCCGATCACCTCCTGGCCGCTCCTGCTGTCGAGTGCACCGGTCGGCTCGTCGGCCAGGATCACCTGCCCGCCGTTCATCAACGCGCGCGCGATGCTCACCCGCTGCTGCTGGCCGCCGGAGAGCTGGCTTGGCCGGTGCTCGGTGCGGTCGCCAAGTCCCAGCCGCACCAGCAACTGGCGCGCACGCGTATCGCGCGCCTCGCCGTCAGTGCCGGCATACACGGCGGGCACCTCGACGTTGCCGGTCGCCGTCAGGTGCGGCATCAGGTGATAGCGCTGGAAGATGAAGCCGAAGTGCTCGCGCCGCAACTGGGCGAGCGCGTCGCTGTCGAGCGTGCCCACGTCCTGGCCCGAGACAATGTAGGTGCCCGTGCTCGGCCGGTCGAGGCAACCGAGGATGTTCATCAGCGTCGACTTGCCCGAGCCCGAGGCGCCGACGATGGCCAGCATTTCGCCGTTGCCGATGTCGAGGTTGACGTCTTTCAGTACCTGCACTTCCTGCTCGCCCGAAGGAAAGCTGCGGCCGATGCCGCGCAGGGTCAGCAGCGGCTGCTTTTCCTGCGTCATGGGCGCTTGCCCCGTCCGCCGCCGCCGTCTCCGCTTTCGCCCCGCTCCAGAACAGCCGAGGCATCGCCCGTGATGACGTTGTCGCCCTCTTTCAAACCTTCGAGCACCTGGGCCTGGAAGTTGTTGGAGATGCCCACGCGCACCTGCCGTTTTTCCACGGTCTGGTCGGCCTTGAGCACGCGCACTTCCTGGCGGCCGTCCTTGTCGCGCGGACCCAATGCGGTCAGCGGCACTGTCAGCGCCTGCTTGGCCTCGCCCAGCAGGATGGCCACCTGCGCCGTCATGTCCACGCGCAGCGTGCGCTCGGGGTTGGGCACGTCGAACAGCGCGTTGAAGAACACGGCGTTGTTGATCTTCTCAGGCGAAGGCTGCACCGCGCGCAGCGTGCCGTGGTAGCGCTTGTCGGGGTCGCCGAGGATGGTGAAGTACACCGGCTGCCCCGGCTTCACACGCACCACGTCGGCTTCGGACACCTGCGCCTTCACGGTCATGGTCGACAGGTCGGCCAGTTTCATCAGCGTGGGCACCTGGAAGGCGGCGACCACGGTCTGGCCTTCGAGCGTGCTGATGGAAACCACGTCGCCGTCGATGGGCGCGATGATTCGCGTGTACGAGAGATTCGTCTGCGCCGAGGCCACGGCCAGCTTCTGCTGGCGGATCTGCGCTTCGAGCGACACCAGGTCGGCACGCAGCGCGCGCAGTTCGGCGTCGGCGCTTTCCATGTCCTGCTTGGCGGCGGCGTCCTGCGCGAGCATTTCCTGCTGCCGCGTCCAGGTGAGCTGGGCCTGCCTGATGCGCACTTCCTTCGCGAGCTTCTGCGCCTGCAGGTTGTCGAGCTTGGCCTGCTCCTGCGCGAAGGTGTTCTGCGAGATGACGGGGTCGATCTCGGCGAGCCAGTCGCCCTTCTTCACGGTCTGCCCCAGCACCACCTTCAGCGACTTGAGCTGGCCGCTGACCTGTGCACCCACCTCGACCTGCTTGAGTGCCTGCAGCACGCCGGTAGCGAGCACTGCGTTTTCGAGGTCGGTGCGCTGTACCGCGGCGGTGAGGTATTCGGCCTTCTTGCCCGGGCTGAGCCAGAAAGAGGCGACGACCGCCAGCACGACGAGAACGGCAATGCCGATGACTAGTTTGCGTGATCGCCTGGGTTGTGTAGTGGGCATGCGGGGGAAATCAGGAAGACGCTGCGCGGCGAGTCGGCTGCGCGGAAGGGGCACGGAACCACGAGGTCCGGTGTCATCCTAGCCGCGTTTACTGAAGATTCTTTAAAGGCCCACGGGCGATCGACAAACCGATTCGCAGCGTTACGAGCGCGTGACTTTCGGCACTGGCACGACAGCTTTGGGCGTCCTACATTTTTTCGGATGCGTGGCGCGTTGCCACGCATAAACCGATAGTTCTAGGAAGGGAAAACGACCATGAAATTCCAACAGTCGAACACTCTGCGCCACGTGGCACTGGCCGGTGCGATCACCGCCGCGATGGCCTTCAGCTGCGCGGCCGGTGCCGCCAACACGAAGGCAGACACGCCCGAGGCGCAGTCGCCGCTGACGTTCACCACGCCGGTGCGCAGCCCCGAAGCCAGCGCCCCGCTGGGCCTTGCGAGCATCAGCAGCGACGTCAAGCCGACGGCAGCTCAGCCGGTGAACATGGCGATGGTCAGCAGCTGCGCCGAACGCTGGTACTGGCGCAGCCTGCTCGAAGAAATGGGATGCGGCTTTTCGGGCCAAGGCTGGTTCAACTGACGCGGACCCGCCCTCTTGGGCACGCTGCCCGCGGGGGCGGCGTTGCCTCTTTCGCCACTCAGCGCGCGCGGCGCGAGCGCACGAGCAGCGTGATGAGCAGCAGCGAGAGAACCACGAACGCGATAAACGACCAGTTCGCCAGCGTCAGGCCGAACAGCGACCAGTCGATCTTCGAGCAGTCGCCGCCGCCGCGAAAGATCATCGGCAGCGCACGCTTCAGCGGAAAGGTTTCGATCATCCCGTAGAGGTCGCGCCCGCAGGAAACGACTTCGGGCGGATACCACTGCAGCCAGCTCTGCGAGGCCGCCGTGTAGGCGCCGCCCACCGCAGCCACCAGCGCCAGCAATCCACCCACGACCCGAAGGGCCACGTTGCGGAACACGCCGGCCAGGCCGGTGAAGAGTGCCACCAGCACCAGCGCATACCGCTGCACGATGCACATGGGACAGGGTTCGAGCCCGACCACGTGCTGCAGGTAGAGCCCGAAGGCCAGCATGAGAACACAGGCCAGGCAGATCAGCCCGAACGCGCGGCGCGGCGCGCCGAAGTACCAATCGATCAAGGAGATACCCAATCTTCTTCTACGAACACCCTGGCCTTGCGCGGGTTGGCGACGACGGTGTCGCCTTCCTTCAAGCCCAGGTCACGGAACTGTTGCGCAGGGAGTTGCGCCTCGATGATGGTTCCGGAGCCCGGATTATCTGGATTCGATTCGGTGGGCTCAAGTTCCAGCCGCGCGATGGGTCCGACGACGATTGCCCGCGACAGCGTGGCAACGATGCCCGAAGCGCCGGCCACATAGCGTGTCACATCGATGTCATGCGGGCGTACATAGGCGCGCGCCTTGGCGTCGCGCGCGCCGCTGTGCTCGGGTGAATCGAGGCGCATGCCGTCGAGCTGCACCGCGCCGTTGTCGGCCCGGCCGTGGAACAGGTTCACATCGCCCAGGAAGCCGTAGACGAACGGGCTGGCCGGCTGGTCCCACACCTCCTGCGGCGAGCCGACCTGCTCGATCTGCCCCTTGTTGATGACCACCACGCGGTCGGCAACTTCAAGCGCTTCTTCCTGGTCGTGCGTGACGAAGATCGACGTGACGTGCAGTTCGTCGTGCAGCCGGCGCAGCCAGCGGCGCAGTTCCTTGCGCACCTTGGCGTCGAGCGCGCCGAAGGGCTCGTCGAGCAGCAGCACCTTGGGCTCCACCGCCAGTGCGCGGGCCAGAGCAATGCGCTGCCGCTGGCCGCCGGAAAGCTGCGACGGGTAGCGGTCGGCCAGCCAGTCGAGCTGCACCAGCTTGAGCAGGTCGGTCACCTTCTGCCTGATCTGCGCGTCGCTCGGGCGCTCCTTGCGCGGCTTCACGCGCAGGCCGAAGGCCACGTTCTCGAACACGGTCATGTGGCGGAACAGTGCGTAGTGCTGGAACACGAAGCCCACCTGCCGCTCGCGCACGTGCACGTCGGTGGTGTCCTCGCCCGAGAACAAAATGCTGCCGGCGTCGGCCGTTTCCAGCCCCGCGATGATGCGCAGCAGCGTGGTCTTGCCGCAGCCCGAGGGGCCGAGCAGCGCGACCAGTTCGCCCGACTCCACGTCGAGGTTCACGTCGCGCAGCGCGCGGAAGTCGCCGAACTGCTTGCTGATGTTGCGGATTTCGATGCTCATGATCTTGTTCTTTCTCTCAGGCCGCCGCGGCTTCAGGGGGACGCTCGGGGGGCAGTTCGGCAATGGCCTTCATCTCGCGCTCGTGGCGCCATTCGATCACCGACTTGATCACCAGCGTGACCAGCGCCAGGATGGCCAGCAGCGAAGCCACGGCAAACGCGGCCACCGACTGGTATTCGTTGTAGAGCACTTCCACGTGCAGCGGCATGGTGTTGGTCTGACCCCGGATGTGGCCCGACACCACCGACACCGCGCCGAATTCGCCCATGGCGCGCGCGTTGCACAGGATCACGCCGTACAGCAGGCCCCACTTGATGTTGGGCAGTGTCACGCGCCAGAAGGTCTGCCAGCCGGTCGCGCCGAGCACGATGGCGGCCTGCTCCTCGTCGGTGCCCTGCGCCTGCATCAGCGGCACGAGTTCGCGCGCGATGAACGGGAAGGTCACGAACACGGTCGCCAGCACGATGCCGGGTACGGCAAAGATGATCTTGATGTCGTGCTCAGCCAGCCACGGACCGAGCCAGCCCTGCGCGCCGAACACCAGCACGTAGATCAGGCCCGCCACCACCGGCGACACCGCGAACGGCAGATCGACCAGCGTGGTGAGAAAGGCCTTGCCGCGGAACTCGAACTTGGCAATGGCCCAGGCCGCTGCCACGCCGAACACGAGGTTCATCGGCACCGCAATGGCGGCCGTGATCAGCGTGAGGCGAATCGCGCTCCAGGCGTCGGGCTCCTTCAGCGCGTCGAGATACGCGCCAACGCCCTTGCGTAGCGCCTCCGTCGCAACAGCGGCCAGCGGCAGCACGAGGAACAGGAACATGAACGCGAGCGCAATGCCGATCAGCGTCCAGCGCACCCAGGCGGATTCAGTAGTGCCGGCTTGCGCGCGGCGGATGACTTTGGAAGGTGCGCTCATGTCAGGCTCCTGCGCGGCGACGCTGCCAGGCTTGCAGGCCATTGATGACCAGCAGCAGCAGGAACGAAATGACCAGCATCACCAGTGCGACCGCCGTGGCGCCCGCGTAGTCGTACTGCTCCAGCTTGCCGATGATGATCAGCGGCGTGATCTCCGAGATCATCGGCATGTTGCCCGCGATGAAGATCACCGAGCCGTACTCGCCGATGGCGCGTGCGAAGGCCATGGCAAAGCCGGTGAGCAGCGCAGGCGCAATCGACGGAAAGATCACCTTGGTGAAGGTCTGAAGCCGCGTCGCGCCGAGCGAGGTGGCTGCTTCTTCCAGCTCTTTCTCGGCGTCTTCGAGCACTGGCTGCACCGTGCGCACCACGAAGGGCAACCCGATGAATATCAGCGCGATCACGATGCCCGCTGGCGTAAAGGCCAGCTTGATGCCATGCGGCTCGAGCAGTTGCCCGACCCAGCCGTTGCCCGCGAGCAGCGCGGTCAGCGAAATGCCCGCCACCGCCGTCGGCAGCGCAAACGGCAGGTCGACCAGCGCATCGACGATGCGCTTGCCCGGAAACTTGTAGCGCACCAGCACCCAGGCCACCAGCAGGCCGAACACCGCGTTCACCACGGCCGCGATCAGCGAGGCGCCGAAGGTCAGCCGGTACGAAGCCATCACGCGCGGCGCAGTCACGGCCACCCAGAACTGGTCCCAGGTCAGCGTGAAGGTCCTGAAGACCAGCGCCGACAGCGGGATCAGCACGATCAGGCTGAGGTAAAGAATCGAGAAGCCGAGCGTGATGTGGAAACCCGGCAGCACGCGCTTGGCGCCCCCTGCCCGGTTGGCACGCGAAAAAGGCGCTCCCGCGGACGGGAGCGCCGAAGAAACAGCGCCGCTCATTTACTTGCCGCCGGGCGTATAGAGCTTGTCGAACTGGCCGCCGTCGTTGAAGTGCACCTTCTGCGCTTCGCCGAGGCTGCCGAACAGCTCCTGCACCGTGAAGAGCTGCAGCGGCTTGAAGGTCGAGGCGTACTTCTTGAGCACGGCCGGCGAACGCGGACGCAGCGCGTGCTTGGCCGCGATTTCCTGCGCTTCTTCAGAGTACAGCCAGTCGAGATACGCCTTGGCGAGCTCGCCCGTGCCCTTCTTGGCGACGGTGCGCTCGACCACGGCCACCGGGTTCTCGGCCACGATGCTGATCGAGGGGTACACCGAGTCGACCTTGCCGGTGCCGAATTCGCGGTCGATCGACACCACTTCCGATTCGAAGGTGATCAGCGCATCGCCGATGTTGCGTTGCAGGAAGGCGGTGGTCGCGTCGCGGCCGCCGCGCGCCAGAACAGGCACGTTCTTGAACAGCTTGCCGACGAACTCGGCAGCCTGGGCGTCGGTGCCGCCCTTCTTCTTGATGTAGCCCCATGCGGCCAGGTACGCATAGCGCCCGTTGCCGCCGGTCTTGGGGTTGACGATCACGACCTGCACGCCCGGCTTGACCAGGTCGTCCCAGTCCTTGATGCCCTTGGGGTTGCCGTTGCGCACGAGAAAAAGCATGGTCGACGTGGTCGGCGATGCGTTCTCGGGGAATTTCTTGTTCCAGTCTTTGGCAACCACGCCGGCATTGGCGAGGAAGTCGATGTCGGTGGAGGTGTTCATGGTCACCACGTCGGCATCGAGGCCGTCGGCCACCGCGCGGGCCTGCGCGCTGGAGCCGCCGTGCGACTGGTCGATCTTGACGTCCTTGCCTGTGGCCTTCTTGTAGTGCGCCACGAAGGCCGCGTTGTAGTCCTTGTAGAACTCGCGGGCCACGTCGTACGAGGCGTTCAGCAGCCCAGTGCCTTGGGCAAAGGCGCTGCTGCCGGCGAGTGCGGAGGACGCCAGCGCGAGCACGGCGACGAAGGTCTTTATTCTGGAAGTCATGTGGTTGCCAAGGTTTCTGAAAATTCACGGCCCGCCGGCCAGGCGGCGGGCTCGTCGGTCAAGGACTGGAGCAGGGCAAGGCCCAGCGGCCAATCCCCGTGCCCCGAGTCGACGTTGATGTGGCCCGCATTCTGCATGCGCACGAACTCGCTGCCCCAGGCGCGCGAATATGCACCAGCCAGGCGGATCGGGCAAAAGGGGTCGTTGCTGCTGGCCACCACGATGCTGCGGTACGGCAGCGCAGCGTAGGGCACAGGCGCGAAATCGGACAGAACGGCGCGGCGCTCAGGGTCGGCAGGCGCCACCAGCAGCGCGCCCTGGATGCGGGCCGCGGCATCGGGCGGCAGGTGCGCCGTGGCGATGCAGCCCAGGCTGTGCGCGGCGATCACCACCGGCCCGTCGCTTTCCAGCACAAGCTTCGCCAGCGTAGACACCCACGCCTCGCGCTTGGGCGAGGCCCAGTCGTCCTGCGCCACCCGCACCGCGCCCGGAATGCGCTCTTCCCACAGGCTCTGCCAGTGGCCGGGCCCGGAGTCGCGCCACCCCGGCACGATGATCACTCGGGTCTGCATGACGACGCTGCCCTGCCCGCTTACTTGTTGGGCTGCGGCGTGATGCGCAGGTAGGGGCGCACGGCCTTGAAGCCCTTGGGGAAGCGCTCCGCCAGTTCGGCCGGGTCCTGGATGGCCGGGATGATGACCACGTCGTCGCCGTCCTTCCAGTTCACGGGCGTGGCCACCTTGTGGCTGTCGGTGAGCTGCAGCGAGTCGATCACGCGCAGGATCTCGTCGAAGTTGCGGCCGGTCGAGGCCGGGTAGGTGATGGTGGTGCGGATGACCTTCTTCGGGTCGATGATGAACACGCTGCGAACGGTGGCCGTGGCCGAGGCGTTCGGGTGGATCAGGTCGTACAGGTCGGCCACCTTGCGGTCGGCATCCGCAATGATGGGGAAGTTGACCGTGGTGTTCTGCGTATCGTTGATGTCGCTGATCCATTCCTTGTGCTTGGTGGCCGGATCGACGCTCAACGCGATGGGCTTCACGCCGCGCTTGGCGAATTCGCCCGACAGTGCCGCGGTCTTGCCCAGTTCGGTGGTGCACACGGGCGTGAAATCGGCGGGATGCGAGAAGAACACGACCCACGAATCGCCGGCCCACTGATGGAAGTCGATGGTGCCTTCGCTGGAATCCTGGGTGAAATTGGGGGCGGTGTCGCCGAGTCGCAGAGTAGCCATGGACGCTCCTGGATGGATGGGAGCCTCGGATTGTGCGAACCCTTGCTTCAATGCCAAACGAATATCTGCTTGTTTGGATATGACGTTTTTCGCATAACGAGCCTAGAACATCCGCATATCTTCGCTCTGGAGATGCTCCATCAGGAAGTCGATGAGCTTCCGCACAGCCGGCACCAACGCCCGCCGTGCCGGAAACACCATGTGCGCGATCACCGGTGGCGGCCCCCAACCGGGTAGCAGCCGCACCAGCCGGCCGGCATCGATGTCGGCGCGGCACATGTAGTCAGGCAGCATGGTCGCGCCTATGCCGCCCAGCGTGCCGAACTGCAGCGTCGCGAGGTCGTCCGCCACGTAATGCGGGGTGTGGGAGTGCACGTAGCTCTCTCCCTTGGGGCCCTCCAGCCGCCAGTCGCTGCGCCCTTCCCCGTTGACCGACATGGCCGCCGTCGGCAGCTTGCCGAGGTCGGCCAGCGTTTCCACCGGCCCGTAGCGCGCCAGCAGCGCCGGGCTCGCCACCAGCACGCCGCGGCTGTGGCCGAAGGTCTTTGCCACCAGCACAGCGCTGTCCTCGATGACGAGCCGCACACGCAGCGCGATGTCGATGCCCTCCTCGATCAGGTCGACCGGCCGGTTGATCACCCGCATGTCGATGCGCACTGCCGGGTAGCGCGCCATGAACACCGGCATCAGCTGCGCCAGGCCGCTGTGCGCGATGGTGACGGGGCAGCTCAGCCGCACCAGCCCGCTGGGCTCGTTCTGCACCTGCGCCACCGCCTCGGCTGCCGCCTGCGCCGCGTCGCGCATGGCGGACGAATGCCGCAGGTAGATCTCGCCCGCCGGCGTAAGCGACAGGCGCCGGGTGCTGCGCTGCATCAGCTGCACGCCGAGACGCTCTTCCAGGTCGGCGACGCGGCGCGAGAGGCGCGACTTGGGGATGCCTAGCGCCCGGCTGGCGGCTGCGAAGCCGCCGCGCTCGGCCACTTCGGCGAAGAAAACCATGTCGTTGAGGTCTTGCATGGTGGTGATTGTCCTGCAGATAGAACGATCTAGGCAATTTTTGGGTACTTATCGATCACTAGATCCAAAAATAGAATTCTTCCATCCGCCGGCCACTTTGAGCGCCGACAGCCAACACAGAAAGTGATTGATTGAAATGAAGCTGCTCCACATTGACTCCAGCATCCTCGGCGCCCACTCGACCTCGCGCCTGCTCTCGGCCGAAGTCGTGACCGCATGGCGCGCCGCCCACCCCGACACCACCGTCGAATACCTCGATCTGGCCGTCGACACCCCCTCGCACTTCAGCGCCGACGCGCTGGGCATCAAGACCGGCTTGCAAGAACAGCCGACCGAAGCCCAGCAGCGTGAAAACGCCGTGTCCGAAAAGCTCGTGAGCCAGTTCCTGGCCTCGGACGTGGTCGTCATCGGCACGCCTTTCTACAACTTCTCGATCCCGACGCAACTCAAGGCCTGGATCGACCGCCTGGGACAAGTCGGCCGCACCTTCAAATACACCGAGAAGGGCCCCGTGGGCCTGGCCGGCGGCAAGACCGTCATCGTGGCCTTGTCCCGCGGCGGCATCTATTCGACCAGCGAAGGTGGCCAGGCCATGGAGCACCAGGAAAGCTACCTCAAGGCAGTCTTCGGCTTCTTCGGCATCACCGACGTGCGCGTCGTGCGCGCCGAAGGTGTGGCGATGGGCGACGAAGCCCGGAACAATGCCCTGGCAACGGCCCGCGCCGACATCCTGGTGGCGACGGCGGAAGCCGCGAACCAGCGCGACGCTGCTATCGCTGCCTGAGTTCTGCTCCGACACCAGCAAAAAAGCCGCCCATCGGGCGGCTTTTTTTCGTCCGGGGACGCAGCTGATCGATCAGGCCGAGTGGCTCTTCACCCAGGCCACGTACTTGTCCATCCAGCCCTGCAAGAACTTCTTCGAGCCTTCGTTGCCGACGTGGCCCTTGTCGTCGAACAGGTCATCCTTGGCCTGCAGGAACACTTCGGGCGCGCCCATCGTGGGCACGTCAAGATAGGCCAGGATGTTGCGCAGGTGCTGCTGCGCCAGCGCGGTGCCGATGGCCCCCACCGAGATGCCGACCACGCCGGCCGGCTTGCCCGCCCAGGCGCTCTGGCCATAGGGGCGCGAGGCCTGGTCGATGGCGTTCTTCAGCACGCCGGGAATCGAGCGGTTGTATTCGGGCGTAACGAACAGCAGGCCGTCGGCCGCCGCGATCTCGGTCTTCAGGCGCTTCACCGGCGCGGACTGGTTGCCGTCGTCGTCCTGGTTGTACAGCGGCAGGTCGTCGATGCGCAGGGTTTCGAAGGTGAAGTCCGAGGGCGCGAGGTGCGCCAGCGCGAGGGCCAGCTTGTGGTTGAACGAATCCTTGCGCAGGCTGCCGACAATGACAGCGATCCGGGTCTGGGCCATGGGTGAAACTCCTTGAGTGAGGGGGGCGGAATGACGAACGCGATTATGCGAAGCGCCCAAGACCTTTTCGGGAAAAGTTCATGCAGAGCCGGACGAACGGCGGCAAGATAAACCGCATCCCCCAACCCCATCGAAGCGCAGGACGCTCCCGTGACCCAGTCTCAGTCTTCCTCTTCCTCCTCTTCTTCCCATTACGACGTCATCGTCGTCGGCCTTGGCGCCCTCGGCGCCGCGACGCTCTACCAACTCTCGCAGCGCGGCGTGCGCGTGCTGGGCATCGACCAGTTCTCGCCGCCGCACGACCAGGGCTCCTCGCACGGCGATTCGCGCATCACGCGGCTGGCCGTCGGCGAAGGCGACGAGTACGTGCCCTTCGTGCAGCGCTCGCATGCCATCTGGCGCGAACTCGAGGCCCGCACCGGCAAGCCGCTGATGACCACCACCGGCGGCCTGATCCTCGCGCCGCGCGACCGCGTGGCGGAACACCACGGCAAATCCGATTTCGTGCGCCGCACCATCGCCTGCGCCGAGCGCTTCGGCATCGCGCACGAAGTGCTCGACGCAGCCGGCATCCGCGCGCGCTTTCCGCAGTTCCACCTGCAGGGCGACGAGATCGGCTATTACGAGCACGACGCCGGCTTCGTCCGCCCCGAAGACGCCATCGGCGCCCAGCTGGCCGTGGCCCGCGCCTCGGGCGCTCAAACACTCACCGGCGAGCGCGTGCAAGCCGTCGAGCCCATCGGCAACGGCGACACCGTGCGCGTGCGCACCAGCACCGCAAGCTTCACGGCCGACCGCGTGGTCGTCGCGGCCGGCGCGTGGCTACCCGCCTTCCTGGGCGCACAGGCGCGAGCCGACTGGCAAGCCGACTTCTCCGTGCACCGGCAGGTGATGCACTGGTTCGACACCGGCAGCGCCACAGCCGACTTCGCACCCGGCCGCTTCCCCATCTTCATCTGGATGTTCGGCGACGGGCCGGAAGACTACATGTACGGCTTTCCGTCTTCCGACCCGTCGCAGCCCGCGCTCAAGGTGGCGACCGAGCAATACGTGGCCGCCACCACGCCGGACACCATCGACCGCACCGTGAGCGCGGAAGAAACCGCCGCCATGTACCGCGAGCGCGTGGCCAGCCGCTTTCCGCAGATCGGCGGCCGCGCCCTCAAGGCGCGCGCCTGCATGTACACCGTGACGCCCGATCGCCGCTTCGTGATCGACGCGCTCGATGGCCTGCCCCGCATGCTCATCGCATCGGCCTGCTCGGGCCACGGCTTCAAGCACTCGGCCGGGCTGGGCGAAGCCATCGCCGACCAAGTGCTGGACCGCCCGAGCGAGCTCGACCTGCGGCCCTTTGCCCGCCAACGCCTGCTGGAGAAAGCGCCAGCCTGAAGCAGGCCCGGGCGATCCCGGGCATCATCGCCTTCGATCTTTTTTGTCTGTCTGACTCAGGAGCGAAGCGCGATGAGATTTCTGGTGGTGGGTGCCGGCGCACTCGGTGGTTACTTTGGCGGCCGTCTGCTGGAGGCGGGACGCGACGTCACCTTCCTGCTGCGCCCGCGCCGCGCGGCGCAACTAGCGAAGACCGGGCTGGTGGTGCAGAGCCCCTTCGGCAACCTGCAACTGCCAGCCCCGAAGCACGTGCTGGCCGACGGCATCGATGGCCCGTATGACGTGATCGTGGTCGGCAGCAAGGCCTACGACCTCGATTCGACGATGGACTCGTTCGCGCCGGCAGTCGGCCCCGACACCGTGATCCTCCCGCTGCTCAACGGCATGAAGCACATCGACCGGCTGGCCGAACGCTTCGGCAGCGAGCGCGTGCTGGGTGGCCTTTGCATGATCTCCGCCACGCTCGACGACGAGGGCCGCGTGCTGCATCTGAACGACATGCACGGCCTGAGCTATGGCGAACGCGCCGGCGGCCGCTCGGCGCGCGTCGATGCCATCGCAGCGCAGTTCGCGGGCGCGAAGTTCGACGCCACGGCCAGCGAAAACATCATGCAGGACATGTGGGAAAAGTGGGTCTTCATCGCCTCGGCGGCGGGCCTCACCAGCCTGATGCGCGCGTCCATCGGCGACATCGTGGCCGCTGGCGGACAGGACGTGGCGCTGTCGATCTTCGACGAATGCTGCGCCATCGCCACGCACAACGGCTTCGCGCCGCGGGCCGCAGCCGTGCAGCGCGGTCGCGCCATCATGACGACCGCCGGCTCGCCGATGACCGCGTCGATGTACAAGGACATGGTGCGCGGCGCGGCGGTCGAGGCCGACCACATCGTCGGCGATCTGCTGGGCCGCGCGGCCCCCGGCAACTTGCCGGTGCCTTCGGTGCTGCGCACGGCCTACGTTCACCTGAAAGCCTACGAAGCGCAGCGCGCCCGTACGGCAACCTGAGCGTCATGCGCGACGCGCTGGCGTTCCTGCACACGGCGCAGGTGCATGTGCCGACCTTCGAGCAGCTTGTGGCCGAGATGGCGCCCGGCCTGCGTGTGCGGCATCTCGTGCAAGCAGACCTGCTGGCCGACGCGCGTGTCGTGGGCACCGACGACACAGACCTGATCGCCCGCGTTCACCACGCCATGCACGAAGCCGCCTCCAGCGGCGCGAAAGTCGTGGTGTGCACCTGCTCGACCATCGGTGCCATCGCCGAACAAATGCCCACAGGCAATACCTTCAAGGCCCTGCGCATCGATCACGCCATGGCCGACCGCGCGGTACGCACCGGGCCGCGCGTGCTGGTTGTGGCAGCGGTCGAAAGCACGCTCGCTCCAACGATGGAACTGGTGCGTTCCGCCGCGGCAAACGCAGGCATCGCGGTGCAGCCGAACACGTTGCTGGTCGAAGAAGCGTGGCCCCATTTCGAAGCAGGCGACAACGCGCGCTACATCGAAACCCTGGCCCGCGCCATCCGCGCTGCGGCAGGTGGGGCCGACATCGTAGTGCTGGCCCAGGCCTCGATGGCCCCCGCGGCCGCCCTGCTCGCGGACCTCGGTATCGACGTGCTCAGCAGCCCCACGCTGGGTGCCCGGCACGCCGTGGCGCTGGCTACTAGTCTGACTTGAGGATCGTCTCCCCCTTCAGCATCCCCATGTCCCGGATGTTGAAGCGGTGCCGCTTCCACCCCTCCCAGGTCCGCCGCATGTGCGTGACGGAGATGAAGTAGTACAGAAACTTGAACATGCCGAGTGGCCCGCGCGTCGGCGTGCCGCGGTAGATGTCGCCGGCCAGCAGCGACATCAGCCCCTCCTTGACGCGGAACGGATTGCCCGGGTGCATGAACATGTCGCGGATGGTCGGGTTGGTCACGCGGTAGATGAACCACGAGTACTCGCGCGGGCCCTTGCGCATCATGGCCTCGAAGTCCTTGCGCGCGGCCGCCAGTTCGGCCGGCCGGTCGAGCGCCTTCGCCACCAGTTCGGCGCCGTCGAAGGCACTGTGCATCGCGAGGTACACGCCCGAGGAAAACATCGGGTCGATGAAGGTGAAGGCGTCGCCCAGCAACAGGTAGCGATCGCCCGTGGCATGCGTGCTGGAGTACGAGAAGTTGCCGGTGGCGTGCACCGCGTCGTCGACCAGCGTGGCGTTCTTCAGGCGCTCCACCAGCACCGGGCAGGTGGCGATGGTGTCGTAGAAGAACTCCTTCAGCGGTTTGTCGCGCGTCTTCAGGTAGTACGGCCAGCAGACCGCGCCCACGCTGGTGGTGCCGTCGGCCAGTGGAATGAACCAGAACCAGCCGTGCGGAAACCAGCAGATGCTGATGTTTCCTTCCTTCTTGCCTTCGAGCCGTTCGGCATTCGTGAAGTGGCCAAACAGCGCGGTGCTGTTGTGGTCGGGGTTCTTTTCCTTGCAACGGAATTTGTTGGCCAGCAGCGTGTCGCGGCCGGTGGCGTCGACCACGAAGCGGGCGCGCCAGCTGCGACGCACGCCGTCGTCCATTTCGGCCTGCACCGTGGCGCCGTCGGCATCGAAGGCCACGTCGCGCACTTTGCAGCCTTCGATGGTCTGCGCGCCGCGCGTGGCCGCGTTGCGGAACAGCAGCTCGTCAAGTTCGGAGCGGCGCACCTGCCAGGCGGAGTCGAGCGACTTGTCCATGCCCTCGGCAAATTCCACATAGCTGCGGTGCTCGTGTTCGGGCGAGACGAACTCGATGCCGAACTTCGGCATGCCGATCTTGTCGACCTGGTCGCGCACGCCGAGCTTCTCGAACAATTCGACGTTCCCGGGCAACAGCGATTCGCCGATGTGAAAGCGCGGGTGATGCGCCTTTTCGAGCAGCACCACCTTGCGGCCCTGCTGGGCCAGCAACGCGGCGATGGTCGAGCCGGCGGGGCCACCGCCGACAACCATCACGTCGCAGGATTCATCGGCCGTCTGAGGGGCGGAGGAAGAAGCTTGGGGCAAGGACATGCGTGGACAAGCGACATTGTTAACAAAGGTCAAGCATAGCGCGCCGGCCGCTCGAAGAAAGATAGCAAAGTCGGCTAAGCGGCGCCCGCCGGGCAGCAGCACACTGCAGGCCGACTCCCATCCTCATGCAGGACCGACTCGCCATGCCCATTCTTCGCTTCCTCTTCCTCGCCGTCTTCTGCCTTTCGGCAACGCTTGCCCAGGCCGCGGGCTTCAGCACCATCGAGATACCTGCCGACCAGAAAGGCCCGGCGCTGCACGGCGGCGTGTGGACGCCCTGCGCCGCGCCAGCTGGCGAAATCAGGCTCGGCCGCTCCACCATCTCTGGCGTACGTGATTGCCCGATCGACGGCAGCCGGCTGCCGTTGATCGTGCTGTCGCATGGGTATGGAGGCTCGTTCCTCGGCCACTACGACACGGCACAGGCGCTGGCCGACGCGGGCTTCGTGGTCGCCGCCATCAGCCACTCGGACGACAACTCCCAGATCCGGGGCGGCCCGGGCGACAAGATTTCGGCACTCGCAACGCGCACGACCGACATCGCGCGGCTGATCGACCACATGCTTCAGCAGTGGCCCGCGCATGACAGGCTCGCCGCCGGGCAGATCGGCTTCTATGGGTTTTCAAGGGGCGGCTATACGGGCCTTGTGCTCAGCGGTGCACGTCCGAACTTCGAGCGGCTCCCGCCCTTGCCGTCGTCCCCCTGCGCATCGACGCCGGAAGGCCCGGCGTGCGCGCTGATGCGGCAGAGATTCCAGGAACTGCTCGCCTCGCCGCTGACCCGTGACACCCGCATCAAGGCCGCCGTGATCGCCGACCCGCTCAGCATGGTCTTCGATGCCGACAGCCTGAAGAATGTGACGATACCGATCCAGCTCTGGGCTTCCGAGTACGGCGGCGATGGCGTCACGCCCGAGAACGTGGCCGCGGTTCGCCGCAACCTGCCTGCGCCGCCCGAATGGCATGTGGCAACCGGCGCCGCGCACTTCGCTTTCCTCGCACCGTGCTCACCTGCCATGGCCAGCGCACTGCCCGAGATCTGCCGCGACGGGCCGGGCTTCGACCGCGTGGCGTTCCATGCCGGGCTCAACGCCGAGGTGCTTGCCTTCTTCAGGCAGCACCTGGCGCCAAAGCCCTAGCCTGCGCGCCGCTGCGACGACAGCCGCCGCACCACAGCCACGAGCCGATCGACCTCGTCGAAGGTGTTGTAGAACGCCAGCGAGGGCCGCACCGTCGTCTCGACACCGAAGCGCCGCAGGATCGGCTGCGCACAATGGTGCCCTGTGCGCACCGCAATGCCCTCGTCGTTCAGCGCATGTCCCACCTCCTCGGTGGTGTAGCCGTCGAGCACGAAGGACATCACGCTGGCCTTGTCGGCCGCCGTGCCGATCAGCCGCACACCCGGAATCGCACCGAGCTGCCGCATGCCATACACCAGCAGGTCATGCTCGTAGCGCGCGATGTTCTCGATGCCGATCTTGTTGACGTAGTCGATGGCGGCGCCCAGCCCCACGGCGTCGGCGATGTTGCCGGTGCCGGCCTCGAACTTGTTCGGGATCGGCTGGAACACGGTCTTCTCGAAGGTCACGTCGGCAATCATGTTGCCGCCGCCCTGCCACGGGGGCATGTCTTCGAGCACTTCGCGCTTGCCCCACACCACGCCGATGCCGGTGGGGCCGAACACCTTATGGCCGGAGAACACGAAGAAATCGGCGCCGATGTCCTGCACGTCCACCCGCATGTGCGAGACCGACTGCGCGCCGTCGACCAGCGCCTTCGCGCCCGCACGGTGCGCCAGCTCGACGATCTCCTTCACCGGCACCACGGTGCCCAGCGCGTTCGAGACCTGCGTGACTGCGACGATCTTCGTGCGGTCGTTGAGCAGCTTGCGGTATTCGCCCAGCAGCACCTGGCCCGAGTCGTCCACCGGAATCACGCGCAGCTTCGCGCCCTTGGCGGCGGCGAGCTGCTGCCACGGCACGATGTTGGCGTGGTGCTCGAGGTTCGACACGATGATCTCGTCGCCCTCGCCCACGTGCTGCCCGCCCCAGCTCTTGGCCACGAGGTTGATGGCCTCGGTGGTGCCGCGCACGAAGATCACCTCTTCGACTTCCGGCGCGTTGATGAACTTGCGAACGCGTTCGCGCGCGCCTTCATAGGCGTCGGTCGCGCGCGCGGCCAGCTCATGTGCGGCGCGGTGGATGTTCGAGTTCTCGTGCTCGTAGAAGTACGCGATGCGGTCGATGACCGACTGCGGCTTGTGCGTAGTGGCCGCGTTGTCGAACCACACCAGCTGCTTGCCGTTCACCCGCTCCTGCAGGATCGGGAAGTCGCGCCGCACGGCATTGACGTCGAACGGCGGATGCTGGCCGCTGCCGGCCAGCGGCACGGCATCGGGGCCGCGCGGATCGGGCTTGGCCGGCGTGACGAAGCCGTTGGGCAGGCGCACCGCATCGACGAAGTAGAACTGCGCATCGCGGCCGGCCGACGCCGATGGCGGGCTCGGTGGCGAGACGGGCGCGGCCGTTGGCGGCAACGCAAGACCCGCGAACGGATCGTGGATCGCAATGCCATCGGTCGCACCCGCCGATGGATGGCCGTAGCTGTTGCCCACGAAGTAGAACGGCGAGGCCGCGGCCTGCGGCGTCGCGGGCGCATTCACCTGTGGCACGCCTTGCACCGTGCCACCCGAGCGCGGCTCGAAAGCCGGCGCCACAGACAGCACCGTGTCCGGCACGCCATTGCCCGCCACCGCGTGCGGCAGCAAGGCCGGCGCGCGGTTCGCAAGCGAAGGCAGTTGCGTGGGCGATGCCGGCAGCACGTTGGCGCCGGGAATCTGCCCTTGCGGAATCGGCGTGCCCGGCACGCTCGGCCCGAAGCCGGCAGGGCTCGCCAGTGGCGAACCCGGCGGCGCAATGTTGGCGGGAAACTGCGCGCCCGGCACCAGCCCGCTCGCCACACCGGGCAGCGAACTTGGCGGCGTGCCCGGCAGTGCGGCGAACATGGCGCTCGCCATGCGCGCGAGGATGGCCGGATCGAACGGCGCCTCGCCCGGAATCGATGGAGTGCTGCTCACCGCGGCTTACTTGTAGGTGTCGGTGTAGTCGTGGTACTTGCCGATCTCGACGTCGTCGAGCACCGCCAGCGCGTCGGTGGTCAACACCGCGAGCGAGCAGTACAGCGAGATCAGGTACGACGCGATCGCATGGTTGTTGATGCCCATGAAGCGCACCGACAGCCCCGGGCCCTGTTCGCCCGACAGGCCGGGCTGGAACAGCCCCACCACGCCCTGGCGCTTGTCGCCCACGCGCAGCAGCAGGATCTTGCTCTTGCCGTCAGCCACCGGCACCTTGTTCGACGGAATCAGCGGAATGCCGCGCCAGGTGATGAACTGCGAGCCGAACAGGCTCACCGTCGGCGGCGGCGTGCCACGGCGCGTGGCTTCGCGGCCGAAGGCGGCAATGGCCAGCGGGTGCGTGAGGAAGAACGCGGGCTCCTTCCACACCTTGGTCAGCAGCTCGTCCAGGTCGTCGGGGGTGGGTGCGCCAGTCAGCGGGAAGATGCGCTGCTCTTCCGTCACCTGGGCCAGCAGGCCGTAGTCAGGGTTGTTGATGAGCTCGCTCTCCTGGTTCTCCTTGATCGTCTCGATCGTGAGGCGCAGCTGCTCCTTGATCTGGTCGTGCGGGCTGCTGTAGAGATCGGAGATGCGGGTGTGCACGTCGAGCACGGTGCTCACGGCATTGAGGTAGTGCTCGCGCGGGTTCTCTTCGTAGTCCACGAAGGTGCGCGGCAGCTGGTTTTCTTCTTCACGCGAGGTGCAGGTGACCTTGATCGACTCGGGGTTCTTGACCTTGTTGACGCGGTAGATGCCCGCCTCCACCGGCACCCATTGCAGCAGGTGCGTCAGCCAGCGCGGGCTGATGGTCTCGAGCTGGGGGACTGTCTTGGTGGCATTGGCTAGCTGTCTTGCGGCGTTGTCGCCAAGGGCGGTCGTACCACCAACTGTTGCGCTCATGGATCAGGGCTCCGGGTGTTAAGGAAAAAGTGGCCGCCAGTGTCCGGCGGCCACGGGTTTTCCCTCAACAGGCTATAGCCGCCAAATTGATCCTTCTTGCAAGGCGCGATTGCTCCAGTTGCTCGCAGCGCATGAGCAGGCCGACCATGTTGATGCCCAGCGCGGTCGCGAGTTTTTGCGCGGTGACGATCGATGGAATGACACGGCCACGCTCGATCTCGCCCACGTAGGAGCGGTTCAGATCGGAGCGCTCTGCCAGCTCCTCCTGCGACCAGCCCTTGCCCTCGCGCAACTGGCGGATGGTCACGCCGAAGTCTTCTACAAATGCTTTCATGCTGCCCCACCCGCTTTCGGTGCGTTCTGCAGGCTGGCCTGCGTGACGCTCGCGCCTGGCGGCACGTCGTCGGTAATCCAGACATTGCCGCCGATGACGGCGCCCTTGCCGAGGGTGACGCGCCCGAGAATCGTCGCGCCCGCGTAGATGACCACGTCGTCTTCCACCACCGGATGCCGCGGCAGGCCCTTCTGCAGGTTGCCTTCGGTGTCGGTCGGAAAGCGCTTGGCGCCGAGCGTGACGGCCTGGTAAAGCCGCACGCGCTTGCCGATGACGGCCGTCTCGCCGATCACGACGCCCGTGCCGTGGTCGATGAAGAAACCCGCGTCGATCTGCGCGCCCGGGTGGATGTCGATGCCCGTCTGCCCATGCGAGAGCTCGGCCACGATGCGCGCCAGCAGCGGCAGGCCGAGCTTGTAGAGCTCATGCGCCAAGCGGTGATGAATCATCGCGAGCACGCCGGGGTAGCACAGCAGCACCTCGTCGACGCTGCGCGCGGCGGGGTCGCCCTGGTAGGCCGCGAGCACGTCGCTGTCGAGCAGGCGGCGCAGGCCGGGCAGCGCGTTCGCGAACCGGCGCACGGCTTCGGTGGCCGTGTCGTCGATCTCGCTCGCGGGGCGCGGCTCATGACGCGCGTTGAAGTTCAGTTCCAGGCGAGCCTGCACGAGCAGCGCCTGCAGGGCGGCATCGAGCGTGTGGCCGACATAGAAGTCTTCGCTCTCGTGGCGCAGGTCCGGCGGGCCGAGCCGCATCGGAAAGAGCGCACCTTTCAGCGACTCGACGATCTGCGCGAGCGCGTCGCGCGACGGAAACTCGCGCGCACCGGGCTCCCGCGATCGACGCTGCGAATCGCGCCACTCGTCGCGCACGCCATGCAGCGCACGCACGATGTCGCTTACCTCGAAATGGGCCATGTGTTTTTCTCCCGGGGAACGTCTTGTGTTGGGGATTTCAGTCCTGCACCCACGGCAGCTTATGGAAACGCCAGCCGTCTGCACCGCCACGGTGCTGCTGTGCGTCGATCTCGCCCTCGAAACCTTCGAGCACGTTGAAGACGTTCGTGAAACCTGCCTTGGCAGCCGCCTCGGCGGCCAGTGCGGAGCGCTTGCCGCTGCGGCACAGCAGCACCACCACGGCGTCCTTGCCGCCGTCTTTCGCCAGCTTGGCCTCGAGTTCGCGCACGAAGCGCGGGTTGCGCGTGAGCGCCGTGCCCGTGGCCCAGGCCACGTGCAGGCTATCGGGCACGTGGCCGACAAACTTGCGCTCTTCGCCCGAGCGCACATCGACCAGCACGGCATGGCCGTTCTGCACCAGTTCCCAGGCCACCGGTGGCGTCACGCCGCCGGCATAGGGCCAATTGCTTTCGGCGGCCTTGGCGCGCGCCTGTTCCAGTGCTTCGGGCAAGACGAGTTCTTCTTCAACTTCCACTGACATGCTGTGCGGCTCCTGTTGTGCGTTGGATACGCCTTGATGGCGATAACCACCACTGTAGGAGCCGCACGCCGAAGCTCAAACAACTGAAAAGTCGATTCCTAACAACCATCCGATCTATAGAAACAGGCTCAGGCAGCCGCTTCCGCAGCTTCGGCAGCGCGCACGGCCGGGGCCGTCCGGTCCACGCTCGTCGCGCCATCCACGCCATAGGGCACGTCGCCCGCGATAGTCACCCGCCGCACCACGCGGTGCTGGTCGCCGTAGTCATTGATTGCGTAGTGCTGCGTGGCGCGGTTGTCCCAGATCGCCACGTCGCCCTGCGTCCAGCGCCAGCGCACCGTGTTCTCCAGGCGGTGCACATGGCTCTGCAGCACGCTCAGCAGATGGCCCGAGTCGTGCGTCGAATGGCCGGCCAGCCTCTTCACGAAATGGCCCAGCACCAGGCTGCGCTCGCCGGTTTCGGGGTGCACGCGCACCACCGGGTGCTCGGCTTCGAGCAGGCGGCGCGTGAACACTTCCTTGTAGCGACGGGCGCCCTCGTCGTCCAGGTCGACCGGCAGGCGCGCGGCGGCGTAGTCGTAGTCGTTGCCGTGGATGGCGCGCAGGCGGTCGGCCAACGCCTTGAGGTCATCGGGCAGGCTCTCGTAGGCCGCCACCGTGTTGGCCCAGACGGTGTCGCCGCCATAGGCCGGGATCACAACCGCACGCAGGATCGACACCTGCGGATAGGCGACCTCGAAGGTCACGTCGGTGTGCCACGAATTGGCGCGGCCGCCATGGCGTGAGTCGAGCTCCAGCAGCCGCGTGCCGTCCTTCGAGGGCACGGTCGGGTGCGGCACCAGTTCGCCCCACAGGCGCCCGAAGGCTTCCTGCTGCGCATCGTCCAGGTGCTGCTGGCCGCGGAAGAACAGCACCTTGTGCTTGAGCAGCGCGGCCTTGATGGCACCGAACACCTCGGGTTGCAGCGCGCCCGAAAGACGCACGCCGCGCACCTCCGCGCCGATGTGGCCGGCCTGCCGGACGATGTCGAGTTCGTTGTCCTGCGCAACGACCGGGGAAGAAAGAATGGCGCTCATCGAAGGTCCTCTTTGGTTGATGGAAGAAAGGAAAGAAACAAAGGCTCAATAGGCAAAGCGCAGACCGGCAGGCAGACCACCCACCGGATACAGCGGCGCTTCGGCCAGCGGCGGCGTGCCCGCGAACTCGCGCAGCACCTCTTCCTTGACGTGGGTGAAGGCAAGGTCCACGCGGTTGCGCGGATGTGCAAGCTCCACCGGCACGATGCGGCGGATGCGCCCGGGGCGCGGCTCCATCACCACCACCTTGTCGCCAAGGTAGACGGCCTCCTCCACGTCGTGCGTGACGAGGATCATGGTGATGCCCTCGGCCTGCCAGATGCGGTGCAGCTCCTGCTGCAGACGCGCGCGCGTCATCGCGTCGAGCGCGCCGAACGGCTCGTCGAGCAGCAATATCTCGGGCCGGTTCACCAGCGCCCGCGCAATCGCCACGCGCTGCGACATGCCACCCGACAGCTGATGCGGATAGGCACTCTCGAAGCCCTTGAGCCCGACCAGCTCGATGTGCGCCTGCACCTCCTTGCGCTTCTGCTGTGCACCGAGCCCGGCATTGAGCAGGCCCAGCGCGATGTTCTCCCGCACCGTGAGCCACGGAAACAGCCGGTGCTCCTGGAACACGATGCCGCGGTCAAGGCTGGTGCCGACGATGCGATTCCCGTCGATCAGCACCTCGCCGCGGTAGTCCGCTTCGAGGCCGACGACCAGCCGCAGCAGCGTCGATTTGCCGCATCCGCTGGAACCCACGATGCTGACGAACTCACCCGGCGTGATGGTCAGGCTGATGTCGTCGAGCACCTTCAGCGGTGCGCCCTCGACCTCGTATTGCTTGCTGAGCTGGCGTATTTCCAGCGTGGCGGCGTGTGCCATTGCGTTGTTCTTTCTCTTGTTCAGAAGCCGGCCACGGAACGTCCGCGCCAGGCCAGCAGGCGGTTCTCGATGCGCGTGGCGATCCAGTTGAGCGTGAAGCCCACGAGCCCAACCACGATCACGCCGAAGATCACCAAGTCCATGCGGAAGTGGTCGCGCCCGTCGATCATGGTGTTGCCGATGCCCTTGCCCGAGACCAGCAGGTACTCCGCCCCGAGCGTGGCAAGCCATGCGTAGATCAACGCCAGGTGAATGCCCGCGAAGATCGACGGCGACGCGCTCGGCAGCACCACACGCGTGAACAACTGCCAGCGGTTGAAGCGCAGCACCCGCGCCACCTCGACCAGGTCGCCCGGCACGCTGCGAATGCCCTCGAAGGTGTTGAGCACCACCGGAAAGAAAGCCGCGAGCGACAGAAAGGCCACCTTGGCCGCGTCACCCAGCCCGAACCACACGGACAGCAGCGGAATCCATGCGAACAGCGAGATCTGCTTGAGCGTGTGGAAGCCCGGCCCCACAAGGTTCTCGAACAGCCGCGACAGGCCCAGCGCCGCGCCGAACAGCAGCCCCGCGCTCGCGCCGATGGCAAAGCCCGCCAGGTCGCGCCACAGGCTGGCGGAGAGCCCTACCCACAGCTCCCCGCTCGTGGCCTGCTCCACCGCCTGTTGCCAGACGCTGTCGATAGACACCAGCAGCGGCGAACTCGACCAGCCGAAGCGGAAGGCTGCCCACCAGAGCGCGACCAGCAATGCAGGCAGCACCCAGCCGCGCAGGGGTTTCGGCACGCGGCGAAAGAGGTTCCCGGCACTCATCAGAACCCCGCCCGCCGCCAGCGCAGCAACCGCGTCTCGATCAGCGCGAGCATCTTGTCGAGCACGAAGCCGACCAGCCCCACCATCACCACCGCCGCCAGCACCACGTCGAGCTGGAACAGCTGCCGCCCGAACACGATCATGTAGCCCAGCCCTTCACTCGACGCCAGCAGCTCGACCACCACCAGCGCGAGCCAGGCGTGCGTGAAGCCGTAGCGCACGCCGTTCCAGATGGGCGCTGCCGCGGCCGGGAACACCACGCGCGACAGCAACTGCCAGCGGCTGAACCGGAACACGCGCGCCACCTCGATGTAGCGCGTGGGCACGTTCTGGATGCCCTTGTAGGTGTTGAGCGCAATGGGCACCAGCGAGGCCTTGGCAATCAGGATGATCTTGAGCGCCTCGTCGATGCCTACCAGCAGCATCAGCAGCGGCAGCCATCCCAGCACCGGCACCTGCGCGAAGGCCTTGAACAGCGGATAGACATAGTCCTTGAAGGTCGGCGACAGCCCCATCGCAGTGCCGATCAGCAGCCCGCCCACCAGCCCGACGCCGAAGCCCGCGAACACGCGCCAGAGGCTGATGCGCAGGTTGTCGAGCAGCTCGCCGCTGCGCAACGCATCGGCGAAAGTCGCTGCCACCGCCTCGGGCGACGGCAGCACCTGCGGCGCGATCCATTCGTTGCGCGCCGCGATGTGCCACAGCAGCAGCACGGCCAGCGGCACCGGCCAGGCGAGCAGCAGGCGTGCCGTGCCAGGCAGCCATCGGCGCCATGCCGCAAGGGGCGACGTTCGCCCGACGACCGGGAGCGACAGCTCCGGAGGCAGCACCGCACTCATGCGGCCGCCTTGAGATCACGCGCCAGCAGATGCCGGTTCGCGGGCCGCGCCAGTCCCAGGTTCTCGCGCAGCGTGCGGCCTTCGTACTCATGGCGGAACAGGCCGCGGCGCCGAAGCTCGGGCACTACCTGCGTCACGAAGTCGTCCAGCCCGCCGGGCAAGGTCGGCGGCATGACGTTGAAGCCGTCGGCCGCCTCTTCTTCGAACCACTGCTGCAGCTGGTCAGCGATCTGCGAGGCCGTGCCGTGAATCGACCAGTGACCGCGCGCCGTGCCCACGCGCTGGTAGAGCTGGCGGATGCTCAGGCCCTCGGTGCGCGCCAGTTCGGTCACGAGCCGGAAGCGGCTCTTGGGCCCGTTCGGCTCTGGCAAGTTGCCGGGCAGCGGGCCATCGACCGGGTAGCCCGTCAGGTCGATACCACCGATCACCGTCGACAGCAGCGCCACGCCCACGTCGGGCGGAATCAGTGATTGCAGCTCCTCGAGCTTTTCCTTCGCATGCTGCTCGCTCTGCCCCACCACGGGGAACACGCCCGGCAAAATCTTGAGCCCCTCGGGGTCGCGGCCATGGTGCGCCAGCTGCGCCTTGAGGCCGCGATAGAAAGCCTGCGCGCCCGCCAGCGACTGCTGCGCGGTGAAGATCACCTCCGCCGTCGCAGCGGCCAGCGCCTGCCCCGCCTCCGAAGCACCGGCCTGCACCACCACTGGGTGCCCCTGCGGCGGCCGCGCGACGTTGAGCGGGCCGCGCACGCGAAAGTGCTTTCCCTGGTGCGCCAGCACATGCAGCCGACTGGGGTCGAAGTATTCGCCGGCCGCCTTGTCGTGCGTGAAGGCATCGTCGTCCCACGAATCCCACAGCCCTGTCACCACATCGACGAACTCCCGCGCGCGCTCGTAGCGCAGCGCGTGCTCGGGATGCCGATCGAGGTTGAAGTTCAGCGCCTCGGCCTCGTTGGACGAGGTGACGACGTTCCAGCCCGAACGTCCGCCGCTCAGGTGATCGAGCGAGGCGAACTTGCGCGCCACGTGATACGGCTCGTTGTAGGTGGTCGACACCGTGGCGATCAGGCCCAGCCGCTCGGTCACGGCCGCGAGCGCCGACAGCAGCGTCAGCGGCTCGAAGCCAGAGACCCGTGCGCTGCGATGCAGGGTGCGCGACGCCGACGCGTCGCGGATGCCCACGCTGTCGGCCAGGAACACCGCATCGAACTTCGCGCGCTCCGCCGTCTGCGCCAGCGCCTTGTAGTGCGCGAAACCGAGCCCGGCCTGCAGCGGCACATCGGGGTGGCGCCACGCCGCCACATGATGGCCGGTCGCCATCAGGAAGGCATTGAGCTTGATCTGCCGCTTGCTGCTGCTCATCGCGCCACCGCCACTTGCTTGCCGCTGACTTCGCCATTGGCCTCGTACACCGGCCAGTAGTTCTCCAGCTTCAGCTCGCGCAGCGCTGCGTCGAGAAAGCTGCGGTCGAACCAGTTGTCGATCTCGGCCTTGCCGCGCACCAGCTTGAGCGCCAGCGCCTGTTCGGCCGAATCCTTGTAGCGCTGCACCAGGAACGGATCGAGCAGCGGCGACAGGCGCACGCGCAGCGGCTGGCCGATGAAGTCCTCGCGCCAGTATTTCTCGGCCACCTCGGCCTTGCCCCATTGCCTGAACACTTCGTCGCGCTGCGATTCGTCGGAGTAGCGCCGCGCCACCGTCACCAGCGACTTGACGATGCGCTGCGTGGCCTTGGGATAGCTCCGCGCGAAATCGTCCGAGGCCAGCAGCACGGTTTGCCGCGTGTACTTGAACGAATCCTCGGAAGCCGAATAGATCACCTTCGCCGCGCCCTTGTCGCGCAGCACGAACAGCTCGACATAGCCGAACGCGCCGTCGATGTCCCTGGTGGCCAGCGCGGCCTGTGCGCCCGGCAAGTCGAGGTTGATGAGGCGAACATCGCTTTCCTTCAGCCCGTGCGCGGCCAGCGCGCGCACGGCCGCGAGGTGCAGGTTCGTGCCCTTGTAGAGCGCGATGCGCTTGCCGCGCAGGTCCTCGATACGCTTGACCGGTGAATCCGGCGGCACCGCGAGGTAGAGGCCATTGCGCACGCCCGAGCCCGCGATGATCCGAGTCTTGACTCCGCCCGCGCGGTGCACGATGGAAGGCAGGTCACCCTGCCAGGCCAGGTCAAGCTGCTTGTTGACCAGCGCCTCGTTCACGGCCGGGCCCGCGCCCTTGAAGAACACCCACTCGATCTTCGTACCGTCAGCCTTGAATTCTTCTTCAAGCCCGCCGAAGGCATGCAGCAGCGCCGCAGACGACCCGCCGAAGCGTACCGGGTTGCCCACGCCGCCGGTGGCCACGCCAATGCGAATGGTGGCCGGCGTTTCGGTATTGGCGGCCAGCAGGCGTGGTGCGGCGGCGATCAAAGGCCACGCAGCAGCGTGACGAAGAAACGAACGTTTGAGCATGAGCGGCAACCTTGGCTTCGATGAATCCAGAAGATTCTGCGAGGCGGGTGCGCGAGGCGGAAGGAAGCTGTTCGCGCTTTCTAATGCGCCCCGCGACTAAGGGTGATTGCCGTTTGGAGACAGCCAAAAGAAAACCCGCCGTAGCGGGTAATCAGGGGAGAGCGCCTTGGTTGGTATGTCAGGGCTTGTCGCGTTCAGCTCGCCCCCACTTCAGCCGAAGCTCCGCTTCGCTGGCAGAGAGCTGCCCTTCCGCCACCAGCCTCTTGAGCCTTCGCTCATCCGCGCGGTTCAGTGCATCTTTCAGGAGAGCCATCTTGCGCTCCCGGCAAGGGCTGCATTCGTAGAAACTCGTCGGACTCCCCGTGAGCTTCATCTTTGCGTCGTACTCAAGTGCAAGAGTTCGCCCATTGGGTTCAATACCCATGGCGAGGATTTTTCCGTTCTTGAAAGTGACGAGGGCACTCCCTTCGCACCCTGTGGTATCGGTTCTTTCCGGGTCGTAGGCTCTCCATGAAACCCGACGCATGTGCCGCAAGGCATAGAGGACGTCCTCTTCTGTCAAAACGACGTCGTCGCAATTCAGAGAGTCCTTGTTCTCCCATGCCGTTCGGCCTGTGGGCTCCGTGACATCCACCTTCTGAACATAGCTGACGGGATATCGCCTGTCGGACGCCTGTGCCGGAAATGCCGCAGCCACAACCAGCAATGCTGCCGAAGTCAGGAGAGTTGTGGCTTTACTCATGGCGTTGGTACCTGCAGATTCCAATTCGCGCCCTGGGCCTCCGTCGGGTTCTTGCGGCTGACCACAGGGTGACGAAATACTTCCTCGTGACCTATTTGGATCGATTCCTGAAGCACGCGGGCAAGCCACGAGAGCGACTGATTCTGCGCCGCAGTCGGTTCGTCATATATGCCGTGCCTGACGCGCAATTTATCGAGAGTCAGTTTTTCTTCTTTTTCTACAGGTTTAAACCCCGTGGGCAACCTGGCCCTGCCGACAAGCTCGATCCCAATTGCCTCCATATTTCCTGGATAGCGCTCACCGGGTGGTTTCCGCATTTCGATCTGGTGCATTCCTTCTACCCCCACATTCGCAAAATCGCGTGGCTTGCATTTCATCGTCGCCAGACATCGCGCCCGCAACGGCCCCACATGATTCGTACGCTGATAAATCGCCGCCGTCTGATAGATGGTCCCATCCTTGTCGATGAGAAAGTGCGCTCCATTCGCCTTAGGCTGCTTGTAGCTGTTCAATGAAGACGCCGAAGTATCGGCGTCGGTCTGGTGCACGACGATGCCGGTGATTGCTCCGACCCGTTTCCCTCGTTCAATCTGTGGACTGCGAGCATGCCTGACTCGCGCGTGACTGAGCATTCCGTGTTCGTCAATTTCAACGAGCATGAGGTTCCTCCCTGATGTGTTTGCTTGATTACCGACTCTTCGCGAGGTGTGTCCGCGCATCGATGAACAACACGGATCACGACCTCGCGGCGCATGCTATGGCGAGGTATTCAAAAGGGAGGAGGAGCTTTAAAAGATTCGATCGATTCCCGAAATTCAGCACAGTCGACGAATGGATGGCCTGTAAACCACTGCAAACACACGGCCCCAGAAACGAAAAAACCCGGCGCCATGACAGCGCCGGGTTGTCGCAGATGCCCGAGGGTCCGTCAGAGCTTCGCGATCGAAACCTCGGTCGACTTCACGAGCGCGACCACGTCGGAGCCCACCTTCAGTTGCAGCTCGTCGACCGAGCGCGTGGTGATGACGGAGGTGACGATGCCCCAGGCGGTTTCGACATCGACTTCGGAGACGACGTCGCCGCGGATGATTTCGCGGACCTTGCCCTTGAACTGGTTGCGTACGTTGATGGCTTGGATGGACATGATGGTTTCTCTTTCAGGTTGAAGCAGGGATGGATGGATGAATGGGCCGGAGCGTCAGACGATCTCGGCCACGTCGTCGAACGCCAGCCGGGGGCCGCGCTCGAAAGTGCCGGCGTGGTCGGCCACGCCGAGGTTGACGAGGAAGTTGGCGCGGTAGCGCCCGTCTGGGAAGAAGGCCTTGTCGACCAGGTCGGCGTTGAAGCCCGACTGCGGCCCTGCGTCGAGCCCGAGCGAGCGCGCCGCCAGGATCAGGTAGGCGCCCTGCAGGCTGCTGTTGCGGAAGGCCGTGGCCTGTGCGGCTTCGGCGCTCTTCTCGAAGAAGGGCTTGGCGTCGTAGGCCGGGAACTGCGTGGGCAGGTGCTCGTAGAAGCGCGTGTCGTGCGCCACGATCACCGTGACACCGGCCGCCAGCGTCTGCGCGGTGTTGCCCGCGGACACGGCTGGCTTCAGCTTCGCCTTGGCTTCTTCGCTGCGCACGAACACGTAGCGCGCCGGCTGGGCGTTGTAGGCGGTCGGGCCCCACTTCAGCAGGTCGTAGAGCTTGTGGATCAGTTCGTCGGTCACGGGCACGGGCTTGAAGGCGTGCACGGTGCGGGCCTTGCGGAACAGCTGGTCCAGCGCGGCTTCGGGAATGGATTGCAGTGTGGTCATGTCTTCAAAAAGGTGTTTCAGTTCGACGCTGCTGCGAGCGCTTGGTCGAGGTCGGCGATCAGGTCGTCGATGTGTTCGATGCCGACCGACAGGCGCACGGTGTCTTCGGTCACGCCGGCCTTGGCCAGCTCCTCGGGTGACAGCTGCCGGTGCGTGGTTGAGGCGGGGTGCGTGGCCAGCGAGCGCACGTCGCCGATGTTCACGAGGCGCGTGAAGAGCTTCAGCGCATCGAGGAACCTCGCCCCTCCCTCGCGACCCGCACCGATGCCGAAGGTCAGCACGCCGCTGGAGCGGCCGCCGAAGTACTTCTTTGCCAGCGGGTAGTCGGGGTGGTCTTCGAGCGCCGCGTAGTTCACCCAGTTCACGGCCTTGCTCTGCTTCAGGTGCTGCGCCACCGCGAGTGCGTTGCTGCTGATGCGGTCCATGCGCAGTGCCAGCGTCTCGATGCCCTGCAGGATCAGGAAGGCGTTGAACGGCGAGATGGCTGCACCGGTATTGCGCAGCGGCACCACGCGCGCGCGGCCGATGTAGGCGGCCGGGCCCAGCGCCTCGGTGTAGACCACGCCGTGGTAGCTCACGTCGGGCTCGTTCAGGCGCCTGAAGCGCTGCTTGTGCTCGGCCCACGGGAACTTGCCCGAATCGACGATGGCACCGCCGATGCTGGTGCCGTGGCCGCCCAGGTACTTGGTGAGCGAGTGCACCACGATGTCGGCGCCGTGTTCGATAGGCCGGCTCAGGTACGGCGAAGGCACTGTGTTGTCGACGATCAGCGGCACGCCATGGCGATGCGCGATCTCGGCAATGGCCGCGATGTCGGTCACGTTGCCTGCCGGGTTGCCCAGTGATTCGACGAACACCGCCTTGGTCTTCTCGTCGAACAGCTTCTCGAAGCTCGTCGGATCGCGGTGGTCCGCGAAGCGCGTGGTGATGCCGAACTGCGGCAGCGTGTGGGCGAACAGGTTGTAGGTGCCGCCATACAGCGCGGTGCTGCTGATGATGTTGTCGCCGGCCTCGGCGATGGTCTGGATCGCGTAGGTCACGGCCGCCTGGCCCGAGGCCAGCGCCAGCGCCGCAATGCCGCCTTCGAGCGCGGCCACGCGCTGCTCCAGCACGTCCTGCGTGGGGTTGTTGATGCGGGTGTAGATGTTGCCCGGCACCTTCAGGTCGAACAGGTCCGCGCCGTGCTGCGCGCTGTCGAAGGCATAGGCCACCGTCTGGTAGATCGGCGGCGCCACTGCGCGGGTGGTCGGTTCGGGCGAGTAGCCGGCGTGCACCGACAGGGTTTCGAATTTCCAGTTCTGCGACATGCGACTGCCTTTCAAGGGGGCGGATGGATGAAAGAAGCTCAGATCGCCCAGCGCAATGCATGCGCGGGGGTGCTGAGCCAGCTTGCGTCGGTGCTCTCTGGCGCGGTGTCTTCCGGCTTCTGCAGCACCCTGTCGAGGATTCGTTTTTCAATGGCCGCGAAGGCCGGGTCGCCCTGCGAGCGCGGGCGGGCCAGCGCGATGTTCTCGTCGAGCGCGATGCGGCCGTCTTCGATGAGGATCACGCGGTCGGCCAGCGCCACGGCCTCCTGCACGTCATGCGTCACCAGCAAAGCGGTGAAGCGGTGGCGCTGCCACAGGTTCTCGATGAGGCGGTGCATCTCGATGCGCGTCAGCGCATCCAGCGCCCCCAGCGGCTCGTCGAGCAGCAGCAGGCGCGGGTGATGCACCAGCGCGCGGGCCAGTGCCACGCGCTGCCGCTGGCCGCCCGACAGGCGCGCCGGCCATTCGTTCTCGCGGTCGGCCAGGCCGACTTGCGCCAGCACTTCCTTGCCGCGCGCCTTGGCGTCGTTGGGCAGGCCCAGCGTCACGTTGTCGAGCACGCGGCGCCACGGCAGCAGGCGCGCCTCCTGGAACATGATGCGGGTGTCGTCGTGCAGGCCATGCACGGCCTTGCCATCGGTATAGAGGCCACCGGCGCTCGCCTCCTCCAGCCCCGCGATGAGCCGCAGCAGCGTGCTCTTGCCGCAGCCGCTGCGCCCGACGATGGCGATGAACTGGCCCGGCTCGATGGTCAGGCGCGTGTTGCGCAGCACTTCGCGCGCACCGTAGCGCTTGTGCAGGCCGCGCGCTTCGAGGCGCACGCCGCCGGCGATGGCCTGGGGTTGGATGTCTTTCAGGACGGCACTCATGGGCTTCAGGCTCCGGGTTTGAACAGCGCCACGTTCAGCGCATCGATTTTTCGGGGGAGCAGCTTTTCCGTGAAGAAGGCATCGGCGATGCGCTGCTGCTCGGTCAGGGCCTCGGCCACCACCGGACGCACGGCATAGCTGCGGCGGCTGTTGGCCTGCTCGATGGTTGCGGCGTCCAGGCCCCACACGGGCGACAGCAGCGCTGCCGCGTCCTTCGGGTTCTGCTTGACCCACTTGCCGATCTTCTCGAGCTCGGCGTAGACCACGCGCAGCACGTCGGGCCGGGCCTTCGCGAACTTGGTGCTCGCAAGGTAGTAGCGCTGGTACGAAGCGATACCCGCGCCATCCGCCAGCACGCGCACCTTCGACTGGCGCTGCGCGGCGGCGAGGAACGGGTCCCACACCACCCATGCGTCGATGGCGCCCTTCTCGAAGGCGGCGCGGCCATCGGCGGGCGTGAGGTAGGCGGGCTCGATGTCCTTGAACGACAGGCCGGCCTTGTCGAGCGCGGCGATCAGCAGGTAGTGCGCGCCAGCGGCTTTCGCGAAGCCGATCTTCTTGCCCTTCAGATCGGCCACCGTCTTGATTGGCGAATCTTCACGCACCACGATGGCCTGTGCAGCGGGCGACGGTGCCTCCTGCGCAATGAAGGTCAGGTCTGCTCCGGCGGCCTGCGCGAACACCGGCACGGTGTCGGCCACGTCGGCGCTGATATCGAGGTTGTCGAGGTTCAGCGCCTCCAGCAGCGGCAGGCCGCTGGTGAATTCGTGCCAGCTCAGCGTGACGTTGAGCGGCGCGAGCTGCTTTTCGAGCGCGCCCTGTGCCTTGAGCACGGCGATCAGCGTCGACGACTTCTGGTAGCCGAGCCGCACGGTCGCGGGCCGGGCGGCCACGCCCTGCGCAAATACCGCGCTGGCGCCGAACGCGCCCAGCGTGGCGATGACGGTGCGACGGGAAACATGGAATTGCGTCATGCCCCTGCCCTCACTTCGCCTTCTTCTGGTAGCCAGGATGCCACCGCAGCCACCACTGCTCCAGCCCGCGCGCGAACAGGTCGGCCAGCTTGCCGAGCAGCGCGTACAGCAGGATGCCCACCAGCACGATGTCGGTCTGCAGGAACTCACGGGCATTCATCGTGAGGTAGCCAATGCCGGCCTGCGCCGAGATGGTCTCCGCCACGATCAGGATCACCCACATCAGGCCCAGCGAGAAGCGCAGGCCCACGAGGATCGACGACAGCGCGCCCGGCAGGATCACCTCGCGGTACAGCTGCCAGCGCGACAGGCCGTAGGTGCGCCCCATCTCGATCAGCTGCGGATCGACGTTGCGGATGCCGTGGAAGGTGTTCAGGTAGATCGGGAAGAACACCGACACCGAAATCAAGAACAGCTTGGCCGATTCGTCGATGCCGAACCACAGGATCACGAGTGGAATCAGCGCCAGCGCAGGGATGTTGCGCACCATCTGGATGGTGGAGTCGAGCAGCGTCTCGGCGAACTTCACCGACCCCGTGAGCAGGCCGAGCGCAAGCCCCGCCCCACCGCCGATGGCCAGCCCCGCGAGCGCGCGGCCCGCGCTGACCTTCACGTGCGTCCACAGCTCGCCTGACACCGTGAGGTTCCACGCAGCCTTGACCACGTCGACAGGCGCCGGCAGCACGCGCGTGCTGAGCCAGCCCAGCGACGATGCGATCTGCCAGAAGACGATGAGCCCGACCGGCACGAGCCACGGCACCAGTCGCCCGGCGACGTTGGCAGCGAAGCTTCTGAATGCGTTGCCGGTGTTCTCGGTGGGTGCCACGGCCGGCAGCTCCTGAACTTGTTCGGTCATGACGGTCCTTCAGCTTTGGGAGACGAGGCGCGAAGGCGCGTCGAGATTGGCGACGACCTCGCCAAAGGGCCCGCTCAGCGAACCGCCTGCCAGGCGCGTCTGCGCCTTGCGCGAGAGCAGCGGGAACACCAGCTCGGCGAAGCGGTAGGCCTCTTCGAGATGCGGGTAGCCCGAGAGAATGAATTTGTCGAGGCCGAGTGCTGCGTATTCCTCGATGCGCGCAGCGACGGTCTTCGGGTCACCGACCAATGCGGTGCCAGCCCCGCCACGCACGAGGCCCACACCAGCCCAGAGGTTCGGCGCAATCTCAAGCTCGGCGCGCGAGCGCTTGGCGCCGCCAGCATGCAGCGCGGCCATGCGGCGCTGGCCTTCGGAATCCATGCGCGCAAACGCAGCCTGCGCGCGGATGACGGTCTCGTCATCCACGCGGCTGATCAGTTCTTCGGCGGCCTTCCACGCGGCGTCTTCGGTCTCGCGCACGATCACATGCAGGCGGATGCCGAACTCGACCTTGCGGCCCTGCTGCTCGGCGCGGGCGCGCACGTCGGCGATCTTCTTCGCGACTTCCGCGGGCGGCTCGCCCCAGGTGAGGTACGCATCGACCTGCTCCGCGGCGAGGTCGTGCGCAGCAGCCGACGAGCCGCCGAACCACACGGGCGGATACGGCTTCTGCACCGACGGGTAAAGCAGCTTCGCACCCTTCACGCTCAGGTGCTTGCCTTCGAAGTCGAAAGCCTGCCCGTCGTGGCTGCGCGCGATGATCTCGCGCCAGATGCGGATGAACTCGGCCGACTGCTCGTAGCGCGCCGCATGGTCGAGGTACACGCCGTCGCCTTCGAGCTCGGCCTGGTCGCCGCCCGTCACGAGATTCACGAGCAGGCGCCCGCCGGAGAGCCGGTCGAAGGTCGCGGCCATGCGCGCGGCCATGCTGGGCTGGTGCAGGCCGGGGCGCACCGCCACCAGGAACTTGAGCTTCTTCGTCGCACCGATCAGGCTCGAAGCGATGACCCACGGGTCTTCGCACGAGCGGCCCGTCGGAATGAGCACGCCTTCGTAGCCGAGGTTGTCGGCCGCGCCGGCAATCTGCTGCAGGTAAGCCAGGTCGATGGGGCGTGCGCCCTCGCTCGTGCCGAGGTAGCGGCTGTCGCCGTGCGTGGGGAGGAACCAGAAGATCTGCATCACGCAATCCCCGCGCCGGCGGCTTCGAGCAGGTTGATCTTTTTCGGGATCAGCTTCAGCGCGAAGAAGGTGTCGGCAATCTGTTGCTGCTCGGCCAGGATGGCCTTGGTGATGGGTGTAGTGCCGTAGTCCACCCGGCCCACCGACAAATCGGCCACCGGCTTCGGCAGGCCCCAGAGCGTGGCCAGTTCGGCCGCGTAGTCGCCCTTGTTGGCTGCGCCCCAGACGTCGATCTTGTTGATCTCCTCGACCGCGATGGCCAGCACGTCAACGTTCTTCGCCACGTAGTCGAGCGACGAGAAGTAGTAGCCACGGTTGCCGACCACGCCGGTGGCGTCGGCCAGCACGCGCGCTTCGAGCGACTTTTCGGCTGCGGCGAGGAACGGGTCCCAGATGACCCAGGCGTCGACCGAGCCCTTCTCGAAGGCGGCGCGCGCATCGGCCGGCGGCAGGTAGACCAGGTTCAGGTCGGTGTACGGCAGCCCGTGCTTCTCGGCCAGCTTGACGATGAGGTAATGGACGTTCGAGCCCTTGTTGAGCGCGATCTTCTTGCCCTTCAGATCGGCCACGGTCTTGATGGCCGAACCCTTGGGCACGATCACCGCTTCCGCCCGCGGACGCGGCACCGTCGCGGCCACATAGGCCAGCGGCGCACCGGCTGCCTGCGCGAAGATGGGCGGCGCCTCGCCCACGTCGCCGAAGTCGATGGAGCCGACGTTCAGTGCTTCGAGCTGCACGGGGCCGGCGGTGAACTCGGTCCACTTCACGGTCACGCCGAGTGGTGCGAGTCGCTTCTCGAGCGTGCCGCGGCCCTTGAGGACGCTCAGCGGCCCCTTCTGGTTGCCAATGCGGAGCTGGCGTGCGGGCGCCTGTGCCAGCGCAGCAAAAGAAGGCAGCGCAATGGCGGCAGCAACGCCCTGGATCAGGCGACGTCGGGGTGCGGAAATCAATGTCATGGCAATGCTTGGGTATGGATGTGCCGCGCGGTCAGGCGGCGGCAATGAAACTCACGATCAGCGCAATGGCGCTGACGACGATGACGCTCACGGCAAGATCGCCCAGCGCGTGCCAGAGGGAGCGCGGCGAGGTGTCGAGCACGGAGTCTTCGGTGGCAACGGGGGTCATGCGTGGATTCCTTGGTCTGCAAAAACTTCAGGCAAAAGCTGTCCCGCACCGCGCGCAGGCGGCTTTCAAGAACGGGAATGAGGGAGATGAGGTCTGGACAAGCCGGGCTCGCGACGAGCCCGTGCTTTCAGACGCTACATCGCACGCGAGAAAACGGCACCGGCTCGAAGCCGTGGGTTGCCGGCAGCTTCAGGCCTTCGGTGGCCAGCACCTCGACGGCCTCGTTGAGTCGCTCGGCCAGGTCGTTGTGCACCTGGTCGGCGTTCTCGGGCGTCAGCGCAATCTGCGATTCGCTGGCGTACACGCCCGGCAGGATGTGGCGCGCCGACAGCGACTGCAGCACGGGGCGCAATGCGTAGTCGAGCGCGAGCATGTGGTGCGGGCTGCCGCCGGTGGCCAGCGGCAGCACCGTCTTGCCCTTCAGAGCATTCTGCGAAAGCAGGTCCAGAAAGACCTTGAGCAGGCCGCTGTAGGCCGCCTTGTAGACCGGCGTGGCCACCACGATCACACGGGCCGCCGCCACCTGGGCAATGGCACGCTCGATGGCCGGGTTGTTCCACTCGGCCAGCAGCAGCGCCTGCGCCGGCAGCTCGCGGATGGCAAGCCGCTCGATCCGCGCATGGCGCTGGGCCAGCCGCTCGCCCACCGAGTCGAGCAAGGCGGTGGAGCGGGACGGGGCCGTTGGGCTGCCGGCAATCAGGAGAACGGACACGGGAGACTTTCTGTTTTCTTCGGAGATGTCGAGGCGAGCCGGGTCATGACGCTCGCGGAACGGGCGCCATGCGGGACCGGATCGGTCGCGGGTCGAGTTACTTCTGCTTTGTCGTGTAGATCTGGTCGAAGGAGCCGCCGTCTGCGAAATGCTCCTTGTCGGCCTTCGCCCAGCCGCCGAAGGCCTGGTCGATGGTCACCAGCGTCAGCTTGGGGAACTGCTTGTCGTACTTGGCCTTCGCCTTGTCAGACGTCGGGCGGTAGAAGTTGCGGCCCGCAATGTCCTGGCCTTCGTCCGAGTACAGGTACTTCAGGTATTCCTCGGCCACGGCGCGCGTGCCCTTCTTATCGACGACCTTGTCGACCACCGCCACGCTGGGCTCGGCCAGGATGGAGATGGAGGGCACCACGATTTCGAACTTCTCGGGGCCGAATTCCTTCAGCGCCAGGAAAGCTTCGTTCTCCCAGGCCAGCAGCACGTCGCCCACGCCGCGTTGCACGAAGGTGATGGTCGAGCCGCGCGCGCCGGTGTCGAGCACGGGCACGTTCTTGAACAGGTTGCCGATGTATTCCTTGGCCTTGGCATCGCCGCCGTACTTGCGCTTGGCGAACTCCCAAGCGGCCAGGTAGTTCCAGCGGGCGCCGCCCGAGGTCTTGGGGTTGGGGGTGATCACCTGCACGCCGGGCTTGATCAGGTCGTCCCAGTCCTTCAGGCCCTTGGGGTTGCCCTTCTTCACCAGGAACACGATGGTCGAGGTGTAGGGAGCGGAGTTGTGCGGCAGGCGCTTCTGCCAGTCGGCCTTGACGAGGCCGCCATGCGTGACGAGCGCGTCGACGTCGCCGCCCAGCGCCAGCGTGGCTACGTCGGCGTCGATGCCGTCGATGATCGAGCGGGCCTGCTTGCCCGAGCCGCCATGCGACTGCTTGACCGTCACGTCCTGGCCGGTCTTGGCCTTCCAGTACTTGGCGAAGGCCTGGTTGTAGTCCACGTACAGCTCGCGCGTCGGGTCATAGGACACGTTCAGCAGCGTCACTGGGGCTGCGCCGCCCTGGGCAAACGTCGGCAACGCCGACAGGGCCATGGCACCGGCCACGCCGGCACCCAGGGAAAGCTTGATAAAGTCGCGGCGGAGGCTCATGGTGTCTTGCTCTGAAAAGGCATATCAATGAAGCTGCGTATTCTCAATACGACATATAGAAACTGGAACGACCAAGTTTTCAGTTCTAAATAGCCAAATCAACTAAGCAACCGCTTTCCCCACTTTTCCCGTTCAAAGGCAATCGAAATGGCACGCATGGTTCAGTGCATCAAGCTCGGCAAAGAGGCCGAAGGGCTCGACTTCCCGCCCTACCCAGGCGAGCTGGGCAAGCGCCTCTGGGAAAACGTCAGCAAGGAAGCCTGGGCCGCCTGGCTCAAGCAGCAGACCATGCTGGTCAATGAAAACCGGCTGAATCTGGCCGATCTGCGCGCCCGCCAGTACCTGGCGCGGCAGATGGAAAAGCACTTCTTCGGCGAAGGCGCCGACGTGGCGCAGGGCTACGTACCCCCCTCGGCCTCCTAACGGTCGCCACCGCGATTGCCGCCTACCTCTTCTTCGGGGAACACCGCAGAACCGGCTTTGCCGGGCTGCAGGTGTTGCCCCCTCGAAGGGGGTTGGCGAAGCGACACGAAGTGCGCGAAGCCTGGGGGTGAGCCTGTTACATGGCGCGCCGACGGCGTCCCCCGCAGCGAGCGCTTCGACGACATCTATCACACCGAAACCGGAGCACTGGCGCAGTCGCGCCATGTGTTTCTGGGTGGCTGCGGGCTGCCCGAGGCCTGGATCGGACAGCCGCAATGGCTGATTCTCGAAACCGGATTCGGGCTTGGCCTCAATTTCCTGACAACCTGGCAGGCCTGGCGCGCGGACGCCGGGCGGCCACGGATGCTGCACTTCGTCTCTATCGAGGCGCACCCGGTTTCGGCTGACGATCTGCTGCGCGCAGCCGGGGCGTACCCCGAACTGGCCTCCCTCGCCCGCGAACTGGCCGCGCAATGGCACGGGCTGCTGCCGGGCTTCCACCAGCTGGCCTTCGACGAAGGCCGCGTGCTGCTCACCCTCTGCATCGGCGACGTGCAGCCGATGCTGCGCGCCCAGCGCTTCGATGCCGACAGCATCTTTCTCGATGGCTTCAGCCCGCAGCAGAACCCTGCCATGTGGTCGGAAGACACGCTCAAGGCCGTGTCGCGCTTTGCGCGGCAAGGCACGCGCATCGCCACCTGGACGATCGCGCGGACGGTGCGCGACGCGCTCAAGCAGTTCGGGTTCTCGGTCGAAAAAGACCAGGGCCTGCCACCCAAGCGCGATTGCCTGCGCGGCGTGTTCGCGCCCGCCTGGACGGTGCGCCGCCGCGGCCCCGTGACCGAGCGCATCGACACGCCGGGCCGCTGCGCCGTCATAGGCGCCGGGCTTGCGGGCGCGGCAGTGGCGGCGAGCCTTGCGCGGCGCGGATGGCAGGTCACCGTGCTGGATGCCGCCGACTGCCCCGCCTCTGGTGCGTCGGGGCTGCCGGTGGGCATGCTCGCGCCACATGTGTCGCCCGATGATGCGCTGCTGTCGCGGCTCACGCGAGCCGGCATCCGCGCCACGTGGGCCGAACTGACACGATTGCTGGAAGAAGGCCGCGACTGGCGCGCCAGCGGCGTGCTGGAGCGCCGGCCCGATGGCGACACGCGCGTGCCGGCTGGCTGGAGCGATGGCGGCCCCAACGAATCGTGGCCCGCGAGCGCCGGGCAACTGGCGGCTCTTGGACTGCCGAGCGATGCGCCCGCCCTTTGGCACGCACGCGCCGCCTGGGTGCGGCCGCACCGGCTGATCGCCGCGTGGCTGCGGCAGCCGGGAGTCGAGTTTCGTGGTGGGTGCAAGGTGGAGCGCCTGGAGCGGCACGCGAGCGGCTGGCAACTGTTCGACCCGGCCGGCCAGTTGCTGATCGACGTCGACCGCGTGGTAATAGCCGCAGGCTTCGAATCAGGCCGATTCGCCCCCAGGCTCCCTCTTCAGCCGGTGCGCGGCCAAGTCGCCTGGGGCCACATGGCTGACGGGCTCGAACTGCCCGCCACGCCCCTCAACGGCGACGGCCATCTGGTCGCTCACGTGCCCGACGCCGAGGGCACCCCGATCTGGCTGGCCGGCGCGACCTTCGACCGCGACAGCACGGACCTCGCCCCCACCGAGACGGACGGCGAAGCCAACCGCGAGCGCCTTGCGCGGCTGCACCCTACCGCGGCCTCCGCGCTGGCCGCTTCGTTCGCGCACGGCCAGGTCAATGCCTGGGTCGGCATCCGCTGCGCCTCGGGCGACCGGCGACCGCTGGTCGGCCCGCTCGACGCCGATGCTGGCGGCCTCTGGGCCTGCACCGCGCTGGGCTCGCGCGGCCTGAGCTTTGCCGCGCTGTGCGCAGAACTGCTGGCCGCGCAGTGGCACGCCGAGCCGCTGCCCCTGCCCGCCACGCTGGCCAAGGCACTCAGCACGCAGCGGCTCTGAATATCAGCCCGCGCCCGATGCCCGCCAGGCCATCAGCAGCGCCATGCAGATCACCAGCACGAAGAAGTACTTGCGCAGCGCCTGCTCCTCCAGCCGGGTCGCCAGCCGCGCCCCGGCCGCCGTGCCGATCCACAGCCCCAGCACGACAAAGCCCAGCAGCACCCAGGGCAGCCCGCTGGCGACGCTGGCGTAGACAAGCACTGCCGGCAACGCCAGCGGCAGCGCGTTGATCGCCAGGCTCACCGCTTGCGCCCGGTGCTGCGAGTAATGCAGCGCCACCGTCAGCAGCGCCGTGATGGCCAGCCCGCCGCCGATGCCCAGCAACCCCGACGATGCGCCCGCGACCATGCCAACGACCACCAGCGCGACGACTGCTCCGCGTGGCTCTTCGACCTGCGCCGCCTCGACACCCGCGGTCTTCGCAGGCGACTTCAGCACGACCAGCGTCGCCAGCACCAGCAGATACCCCACGAACATCCACCGCAGCGCCGCATCGGCGACATGACTCGCTCCACGCGCGCCCGCATAAGCCCCAGCCAGAAACCCGAACGAGATCCAGACCACCGTACGCCACGAGGCCCCATGCCCCGACACCCGGTAGCGCAGAAACCCCGCCAGGCTGGTCGGCACCAGCTGCGCTGCGAGCGAAATGGCCTGCGCATCATGCTGCCCCAGCCCGGGCATCAACGCCAGCGCGGGCACCAGCGCCCCGCCGGGGCTCACACCGAGCAGGCCGGCCATCGCACCCGAAAAGATGCCGATCGCCAGCCCGCCCAGCACTTGAACGAGACCGAACGATTCGGGCATGGGCTAAGCGGCGCCCTGCCCCGAAGGCGCCAGCAGGTGATCGATACGGCTGTCCCCATAGGTGCGCAGCACCTCGGAGATCACCACCTTGTACCCGTCGAGCCAGTTCGCCTGCGCCGCCTTGGCCTGCTGGTGCACGGGGTGGCGGATCAACGCCTGCAGGCTGTCGAGCGAGTCCCAGTAGTAGACGTTCGACACCAGCCCGTTGCCCGTGTTCTCCCATGTTTCCTCGCCCAGGTAGCCGGGCAGCGACTTCGCTGCCGCGGCGATGGTCTGGTCGAGACGGTGGAATTCGTCGTCGAATTGCTTCTTGGCGAAGATGAAGGTGGCGGAGTACATGGCGAGCCGGAATCTCCTGGGTGAATGAACCCGAATGGACCCGGGCAGAGCCCGGACGGGCGCCGATTCTGCGGCATGTGCTCACGCCAATCCACCGTTTTGCCACGCGAACGCTGAGAATGCACCGCATGGCCATCCAGTACGACATCAAGCACACCACCGTCTATCGCTACAACAAGCCGGTCACCTTCGGCCTGCACCGCGTGATGTTCCGTCCGCGCGACAGCCACGACCTGCGCGTGCTGGCCACCGACCTGCAGGTGAGCCCGCAGGCCTTCACCCGGCTCATTCAAGACCCGCATTCCAATTCCGTGGCGCTGGTGCAGCCCATGGGCGAGGCGACCGAGCTGCGCATCGTGTGCTCTTTCACCATCGAGCACGTGCCGGCGCAGCAGGACCAGTTGGCGCTCGACCCCGCCGCCGAATTCTTGCCCTTCGCCTATTCGGTGCAGGAGCGCCTCGACCTCGAGCACTACCTGCGCCCGCACCACGACGACGACAACCAGGGCACGCTGATCCGCTGGGCCCACCAGTTCCTGCATACCGACAAGCCCAACAGCACGCGTGAGGTGCTCACGCGCATGAACGCGCACATCGGCCAGAGCCTCGAATACAAGGCGCGCGACGAGGAAGGCACGCAAACGCCGCTCGTCACGCTGGCGCTCGGCAGCGGCAGCTGCCGCGACTACGCCCTGCTGATGATGGAAGCCGCGCGGCGCCTGGGCATTGCCACTCGCTTCGTCTCCGGCTATCTCTACGACGCCGCGCTCGACAACGCCGCCCAGACCAAGGGCGAATCGATGACCGGCGCCGGCACCACGCACGCCTGGCTGCAGGCCTATCTGCCGGGCATCGGCTGGCTGGCCTTCGATCCGACCAACAACCTGATGGGCAGCGGCCAGCTGATCCGTGTCGGCGTCACGCGCGACCCGGCGCAGGCAGCGCCCATCTCGGGCAGTTGGTATGGCGACGCCGAGGCCTACGAGGGACTCGAAGCGACGGTGGTCGTCACCCGCCGCAAGGACTGAGCGCCAACCACCGCCTCTTGCGCGCTCCTACCTCGACCGCGCCGCCCGATACGCCTTGACCACCGGCACCGCCGTGACGGGGCTGTCGGCGAAGAGGCCGTCGATGCCGGCGTCGAGGAACGCCTTGATTTCCCCGGCGGTGTCGCCTTGCATGATCGGGTCGGCCTTCGGCGCTCTCTTGAGGCTGTCCGGCAGGAAGTTGTTCTCGGGGCGGATCGTCCAGACGTGGACCAGCAGCTTCTTGTCGTGCGCGTCCTTCACGAGCGTGGTCGGCGTGCCGAGCTTGCCGTCGACCACCGGGATCACGCGTGCCTTGGCCGTGCCGACGCCCTGCGCATAAGCTGCGATCTCGGCCAGGCCCTCGGGCTTCACAAGATCGGCATACGTGCGCTTGTCGCTCAGGGCCACGAGGTCGTAGGGCGCCCCCTGCCCGTCGATGAGCTGGACGATCTTCACCGTGCTCTTCAGGCGGATGTCCTTCAGGTTGCCGGTCTCGAAAGACTGCACGAACACCGGCGCATCAGCCTTGTTCAGGTCGTGCTTCTGCAGGGTGTCGAGCAGCCTCTTCTCCAGCGGCAGGCCGATCGAGCGGAAGTAGGTCGGGTGCTTGGTCTCGGGGTAGATGCCGATCACGCGACCCTTGGCCACAGACTGGGCCTTGGCGAGCTGGATCACTTCGTCGAGCGTGGGCACCTGGAACTGGTCGTTGTACGACACGTTGGCCGGGCGCAGCTTCGGAATGCGCTCGCGGGCCTTCAGCTCCTTGAGTTCGGCCAGCGTGAAGTCCTCGGTGAACCAGCCTGTGATCGAGATGCCATCGATGACCTTGGTGGCCTTGCGGCCGGCGAACTTCGGCACGTCGGCCACGTTGGTGGTGGCCTCGATCACGGTGCCGGCTGCGTCGACGATGGCAATGGCGTTCTCGTGGCGGGCGACCAGTTCGCCGTCCTTGGTGGGCACCAGGTCGGGTTCGATGAAGTCAGCTCCGTCGTCGATGGCCTGCTGGTACGAGGCCAGCGTATGTTCAGGCCGCTGCGCCGAAGCGCCGCGATGACCGATGACGAGCACGGGTGCCGCCTCCACTGGCGCTGGAGCCGGGGCCGGCGCAGGAGGCGCCGCCGGCGGTGACGCCGGCGCATCGGGTAGCGCGGGCATGCCGCCGCCACTGCCACCACCGCATGCCGCCATGAACGCGCAGGCACAAGCCGCCAGAGTGGTCCTGGAAAAAGTTAACAACTGCATTGAAATTCCCCCCATTTGTTTCTATCGATGTAAATACGCCTGCCTTTGGCTGCCAAGCAGGTTGGCGGCAGGCGCGCCGGATCATCGAAGGGGGAGGTGTCGGTCGCGTGACATGCACCACGCGACAAAGGGCCATCGGCGCGCACCGGCGCCTGCCCGTGCCAGATCAGCCGCGCGCTGCCAGCTTCGCTTCGAGCTCGGCAATGCGTGCGCGGGCTTCGTCGCCCTCGGGAATCGGCCGGCCGCTGTCACGCCACTGCACCGCGCTCTTGAAGCCCTCGGCCTCCGCCTGGCGCCTGAACCACATCCCCTCGGGGTTATGGCGCGTGATGCCGTCGAACACGGTCGCGAACATCTGGCTCTGCTCCAGCCCCATCGAATGCCAGACCTGGTTGACGACCAGCTTGTGCATCATCAAGTGCGAACGCGGCACGCCCGCGATGCGCAGTGCGAGCTTCAGCGTGGCGTCGTCGAGCTGATCGGCGGGCACCGAGAAATTGGCGAGACCCCAATCGGCCGCCTGCGTGCCGGCAATGGTGTCGCCCGTGAACATGAGCTGCTTGGCGCGCATGGCACCGAGGCGATAGGTCCACATCGCGGTGGTCGGGCAGCCCCACACGCGCGTGGGCATGTAGCCGATGCGCGCATCGTCGGCCATGGTCAGCAGGTCGCAGCACAGCGCGATGTCGCTGCCGCCCGCCACCGCGTAGCCGTGCACCTTGGCGATGGTGGGCTTGCGGCTGCGCCACAGGGCCATGAAGTCGTCGGTGTTGCGCTTCATGGCGGCGTAGTCGAGCATCGGGTCCCACGGCGTTTTCTCTTGCCGGCAGGGGTGGTCGCCCTGCCCTTCGCGCCCGTGGCCTTCGGCATAGTCGCCGAGGTCGTAGCCGGCGCAGAAGGCGCGGCCTGCGCCTTCGACCACGATCACATGCACCTCGTCATCGGCTTCGGCCCATTCGACCGCGCGTCGAATCTCCGAAGGCGTGGTCTCGCCGATGGCGTTGAGCTTCTCGGGCCGGTTGAGTACGAGGCGCGCGATGCGCGGGTGCTGCGGGTCCTTGTCGATCAGGACGGTTTCGAAGGCTGGCATCTGGCTTGTCTCCTTGCGTGAGGGTTGTGCTGTTCTTGCAGCATCGTCACCCACGCGCAGGCAAACCTGCAAGCCTTTCAGGCGCTTGCCGCACCACCCAGCTGAAAGCGGAACACCGCGCCCTTGTCCGGCTGCTGCACCAGCCGTATGTCGCTGCCGTGCAGCTGCAAGATGCGCTTCACGATCACCAGGCCCAGCCCGCCGCTGCTCGCGCTGTCGGTGCGCGATCCGCTCATGAACACGGGGCGCATGAACAGGGCCGGCTGCAGTTCGCCCGGAATGCCGGGGCCCGTGTCGCTCACCTGAACCGTCACGCCTGCGTTCTCGGCACGCAGCTGCACCACGATTTCGCCGCCCTCGGGCGTGTGGCGGATCGCGTTGTCGAGCAGGTTGGTCAGCACGCGCTCGATCATGCCGAGGTCGGCCGACACCACCGGCAGGCCCGGCGCGATGTCGGGCTTGAGGCGTTGGTGCCTCGCCTCGGCAGCCAGCTCGAACTTCTGGAACACGTCCTGCACGAGATCGGCGAGTGCGAAGTTTTCCTTCTCGGGCTTGACCACGCCGTATTCGAGGCGTGCCAGTTCGAACACTTCCTGCGCGAGGCGGCCGACCTTGCGGCTCTGGCCCAGCGCGATTTCCAGATAGCGCCGGCGCTCTTCCTCGCTGAGCGAGCCGGCCTTGAGCAGCAGCGTTTCGAGATACCCGTGCAGCGAGGTGAGCGGCGTGCGCAGGTCGTGCGAGATGTTGGCGAACAGCTCGCGGCGCTGCTGGTCTTGCAGGGTCAGCTCGCGCCATTGCTCGGCGATGCGACGCGTCATCTGCGTGAAGGCCTGGCCCAGCTGCGCGATTTCGTCGCTGCCGTGGGAGAGGCGCTCCAGCGTGGGAGCCTCGCTTTCGAGCGAGGCGATGCCTTCTGTCTCGAAGCGCTTGACGGCCGAGGTCAGCTCGCGCAGCGGCCGCGTGATGAGGCGGAAAGCCGCAAGGCCCGCAAGCAGCCCGAGCAGCGCCACCAGCCCCATCGACCACAGCGTGGTGCGCAGCACGTTGTCGGTCGCCGCATTGGCGACCAGCGCGTCGTGGTCTTCGCCCTGCAGCACCACGTAGACGTATCCCACGTCGCGCCCGTCCATGCGCAGCGGCGCGGCGCTGAACACCTTGGACGCGGCAAGACTTCGCGGATCGTCGCCGCCGATGGGCAGCGGCGCACCCGACAGCAGCTTGCGGATCGGCCCCAGCTCGACCTTGTCGCGCTTCAGGTGCCCGAGCGGTGCGGCCTGCGCCTTGATGCGGCCGTCCAGCCCCAGCAGATAGACCTCCACGCTCGGGTTGACGGCCATGAGCTTGTCGAAAAGATCCTTCACCGCCTCCTGGTTGAGTCCGCCAGGCTTCATGAGCTCGGAGTTCTCGGCGATGTGCGCCGCGAGCCCGAGCGACAGGCGCTGGATGACCTCCTGTTCGTGAATGCCGTTGGAGCGCATCTGCAGCCACGCCGAGGCCCCGCAGCACACCAGCAGCAGCACCGCGAACACGGCCGATAGCCGCCGCGACAGCGTGGCCCACGCCATCACGCAGAGTCCTCCCCGGTCGCGGTGGCCGACAGCTTGTAGCCCCGCCCCCATACCGTGAGGATGCGCCGTGGCTCCGCCGGATCGGCCTCGACCTTGGTGCGCAGCCGGTTGATGTGCGTGTTGACGGTGTGCTCGTAGCCGTCGTGCTGGTAGCCCCAAACCTGGTTGAGCAGGTCGAGCCGCGAGAACACCTTGCCGGGGTTCCGAGCAAAGAAGTAGAGCAGGTCGAACTCGCGCGGCGTGAGCTCGATGAGCTTGCCGTCCACGCGCACCTCGCGCGCCAGCGGCTCGATGTCGAGATTGCCGAGCGTGAGGCTGCCCGACTCCATGCGCGCATTGCGCGCCAGCGCGTCGGTGCGCCGCAGCAGCGCCTTCACGCGCGCCACCAGTTCCAGCACCGAGAAGGGCTTGGCCAGGTAATCGTCGGCGCCCAGCTCCAGCCCGAGGATGCGGTGCACCTCGCTCGAGCGGGCACTGATGATGATGATCGGCGTGTAGCGCGTCATGGCGCGGGCGCGGCGGCAGATTTCGAGGCCGTCGATGCCGGGCAGCATCAGGTCGAGCACCAGCGCGTCCCAGTTGCCGCGCTCCAGCTCGCGCAGGCCGGCGTGGCCGTCGGCGGCGTGCTCGACCGCATAGCCTTCGTCGCGCAGATGCATGCGCAGGAGTTCGGCAATGTGGGCGTCGTCTTCGACGATCAGCACGCGCTTGGAGGTGTCCATAGGGCGCCATTGTCCTGCGATACGGCTTGCGGAGTTATCACGATTAATTGAACTTTGCGTGATGAATCGGCCATGGGGTGCGCCCAACAATCCGCCCCATGAACAGCACAGCCATCGCCCCACTCGCCGAGCCGGCCCCCGAGGTCGATCGCCGTCCCGTCCATCCGCTGTGGATGCGCATCACGCACTGGCTCAACGCGCTGGCCGTGGTGATCCTGGTGACGAGCGGCTGGCGCATCTATGACGCGGCGCCGTTCTTCCCTTTCACCATCCCGACCGTCATCACGCTTGGCGGCTGGCTCGGCGGCGCGCTGCAGTGGCACTTTGCGGCCATGTGGCTGCTGGTGTTCAACGGCTTCGTGTACCTGGCCATGAACATCGCCAGCGGCCGGCTTGCCCGCAAGTTCTTCCCAGTAACGCCGGCCGGCATCTGGCACGACGCGCTGGCCGCGCTGAAGGGCAAGCTCTCGCACGCCGACCCGCGCCACTACAACAGCGTGCAGAAGCTGGCCTACCTGTTCGTGATGCTCGACCTGATCGTGATCGTGCTGTCGGGCCTGGTGCTGTGGAAGTCGGTGCAGTTCGCCGTGCTTCGCGACCTGCTGGGCGGCTACGAGTTTGCGCGCCGCATCCACTTCTTTGCGATGGCGGCCATCGTCGCCTTCGTCGTCGTGCATCTGGTGATGGTGGCCCTGGTGCCCCGCACCCTCCTCACCATGATCCGCGGCCGTGCGCCAAAAGCCTGATGAAAATCTTTAAAGCCCCCACCCTGAGCGGCATTGACGGCGACGCCGTGCTGCGCGAAGCCCGCACGCTGATTGCGAAGAAGCTCGACCAGCCTTCGCGTCGCGCCTTCCTGCAACGCTCGCTCACGCTCGGTGGCCTCTCGCTGCTCACGGGCTGCAGCATCAGCGACAACGCGCAGGTGGAAGCCGCGCTCACGAAGATCTCGCGCTTCAACGACAAGGTGCAGGGCCTGATCTTCAGCCCGACGCAGCTTGCCCCGACGTACACCGAAGCCGAGATCACGCGCCCCTTTCCGTTCAACGCCTACTACGGCGAAGACGAGGTGCGCGAAGTAGACGAAGCCAGCTACAAGCTCGAAGTGACCGGCATGGTCGCCGACAAGCATGCCTGGACGCTGGCCGAGTTGCGCGCCATGCCGCAGCACGACCAGATCACGCGCCACATCTGCGTGGAAGGCTGGAGCGCCATCGGCAAATGGGGTGGCGTGCGTTTTGCCGACTTCCTGCGCCACGTCGGCGCCGACCTGACGGCCAAGTATGTCGGCTTCAAGTGCGCGGACGACTACTACACCAGCATCGACATGCCCACCGCGCTGCATCCGCAGACGCTGCTGACGCTGACCTACGACGGCCAGCCGCTGCCGCCCAAGTACGGCTTTCCGATGAAGCTGCGCATGCCGACCAAGCTTGGCTACAAGAACCCGAAGCACATCAAGGCGATGTTCGTCACCAACACCTACACAGGTGGCTACTGGGAAGACCAGGGCTACAACTGGTTCGGAGGGAGCTGAGGGGCCGACACAGCCGCTCGACTGCCGAAGAAAGCGCAAGGCCCAGTTCACTGTAACCAGGCCGATCTTTGAAACGAAATCCAAACTCAACCCAGGAAGACTCCAATGAACAAGCTCACCGCAACCCTGCTCGCAACCTGTATGGCCTTCGCCGGCGCCTCGGCTTTCGCCGCAGACGAAATGGCGAAAGACGGCATGGCCAAGGACTCGATGTCCAAGGACGGCATGAAGAAAGACTCGATGGCGAAGGACTCCATGTCGAAGGACGCCATGAAGAAGGACTCGATGGCCAAAGACTCGATGTCCAAGGACGCCATGAAGAAGGACAGCATGGGCAAGGACGAGATGAAGAAGTAAGCAGAGCAACCCGCAAACGCCATTGACGCCCGGCAGATTCGGCGTCAATGTCGCGCCAACCGGCTATCCAGCCACCGAAACTCGCCCTCAAGGAGCCCTCATGAAATCCCTCGCACTCACCGCCGGCACGCTGGCTGCCGCCGCGCTGGTCTGGCACGCAGTGCCTTCGTTCGCCGAAACCGCCCGCCGGGTGCCCGCGCCCACGGCAGACCTCGTGGCACCGCCGGCCGCAAAGACCGAAACCGCCGTGTTCGCCGGCGGCTGCTTCTGGGGCGTTCAGGGCGTGTTCCAGCGCGTCAAGGGCGTGAGCAATGCCGTATCGGGCTACGCCGGTGGCGACGCCAAGACGGCGCGCTACGACGAAGTCGGCTCGGGCCGCACGGGCCATGCCGAATCGGTGCGCATCACCTACGACCCGCAGCAGGTCAGCTACGGCAAGCTGCTGCAGATCTACTTCTCGGTGGCGCACGACCCGACCGAACTCAACCGCCAGGGCCCGGACACCGGCACGCAATACCGCTCCACCGTGTTCGCCGAGAACGCCGAGCAGGCGCGCATCGCCACCGCCTACATCGCACAGCTGAACCAGGCCAAGACCTTCGGCAAGCAGCTGGCCACCACGGTCGAGATGTCCAAGCCCTTCTATGCGGCCGAGGACTATCACCAGGACTACCTGACGCTGCACCCGAGCCAGCCCTACATCGCGATCAACGACATGCCGAAGATCGACGACCTGAAAAAGCTGTTCCCGGAGAGCTACAAGGCAACGCCTTCGCTGGTGAAGGCGGCCAAGGCCGGCTGATAGCCAACCCGCAGGCCTACAGCAGCTTCAGCCGCCTGGCCTGCTCCGTCAGCTCCGCCCGGAAGGCCGGATGCGCGATGCCGATGAGTTCGCGCGCCCGCTGCTTCGCCGACTTACCTCGCAACTGGGCCACGCCGTATTCGGTGACCACGTAGTTGATGTCGTTCTTGCTCGTGCTCACATGCGTGCCCGGCGACAGCGAGGGCACGATGCGCGAGATGGTGTCGCCCTTGGCCGTGGAAGGCAGCACGATGAAAGCCTTGCCGCCGCGCGAACGATTGGCGGCACGCACGAAGTCCGACTGCCCGCCCGTGCCCGAGTACGGCGCGTGGCCCAGGCTCTCCGAACCGCACTGGCCCAGCAGGTCGATCTGCATCGTCGCGTTGATTGCGATGAGGTTGTCGTTGAGCCCTGCCAGCGCCGGGTCGTTGGTGAAGTTCACCGGGTGCATCTCCAGCGCCGGGTTGCGGTCCATGAAGCGGTAGAGCTTGCTCGACCCCAGCGCGAAGGTGGCGATCGACTTGCCCGGCAGGTAGTTCTTGCGCCGATTGGTCACGGCCCCGCTCTCCACCAGCGTGAGAATGCCGTCGCCGATCATCTCGGTGTGGATGCCCAGGTCGTGCTTGTGCGTTAGCTGCATCACCACCGCGTCGGGAATACCGCCATAGCCGATCTGCAGCGTCGAGCCGTCGTCGATCAGGTCGGCCACGTATTTGCCGATGGCTTCCTGCACCACCCCGATCTTCGGCAGGCCGACTTCCATGACCGGCGCCTCGTTTTCCACGAGCGCGGCCACCTGCGAAATGTGCACATGGCAGGCGCCACAGGCAAAGGGCACGTTCGGGTTCACCTCGAGCACCACGGCACGCGCCCTGGCAACCGCGGCCATCGTGTAGTCGGCGCCCAGGCTCAGGGCAAAGTAGCCGTGCGCATCCATGGGCGAGGCCATGCTGAAGACCACGTCGGCCGGCATCTGCCCGCGCTCGATCTGCGTGGGAATCTCCGAGAAGTAGTTCGGCAAAAAGTCGATCCAGCCCTCCTGCCCGCCCGCGCGGGAGGCCCCACCGAAGAACAACGCGACGTGGCGCACGTGCTCGACTGTCTCGGGGTCGATGTAGGCGTACTTGCGCATCGCAAGAATCTGCGCGACCTTCACGTCGTGGAAATCGCGGCGATGCTCCGACAGCGCCGTGAGCAGCGTGGGCGGCTCGCCGACTCCCGTCGGCACGATGATCATGTCGCCGTTGCGCACCTGGCGCACGGCGTCGGCGGGAGATGCCAGCTTCTGGCGGTACAGGTCCTGAGGGGTCGTCATGCGTGGCTCTATGCCTCTTTGTAGTCGCCGCGACGCGCGGCCTGATTGGCCCGGGTGCGGAGCACCAGCGCTTGTTGGGCAACAGACACGTTGGCGGCATCGCCCTTCCATGCATCGAGCGCGGGCTGCTGCACCGCGCGGGAGAACGAGAAGGCCAGCGCCCACGGCATGCGCGACTTGAACCGGATGTTCATTTCGTTCAGCCGTGCGGAAGCCAGCTGCGCCGACTGGCCGCCCGAGAGAAACGCCACACCGGGCACTGCTGCAGGCACGGTGCGCAGCAGGCAGTTGACCGTGGCCTCCGCGACCGCCTCGACAGAATCCTGCGTGGAGGCCTTCTGCCCCGGCAGCACCATGTTCGGCTTCAGCAGCATGCCTTCGAGCAGCACGCCCTGTGCGCGCAGTTCGGCGAAGGTCTTGTGCAGCACTTCTTCGGTAACTTCGGCGCACCGCGCGAGCGAATGATTGCCGTCCATCAGCACCTCGGGTTCGACGATGGGCACCAGGCCTGCTTCCTGGCACAGCGCGGCGTAGCGAGCTAGCGCGTGGGCATTGACGCGAATGCAGGCGCGCGTCGGCAGGCCGTCGCCGATGGCGATCACGCCGCGCCACTTGGCAAAGCGCGCGCCCATGCCGGCGTATTCGGCAAGGCGCTCGCGCAGACCGTCCAGCCCTTCGGTGACGGTCTCGCCAGGATGACCAGCCAGCGGCTTCGCTCCCGTGTCGACCTTGATGCCGGGAATGATGCCCACGCCCTCCAGCGCCTTGGCGAAGGGCTGACCCGCGTTGGTCTTCTGGCGGATGGTCTCGTCGAACAAGATGGCGCCGCTGATGCTGTCGCCCAGCCCCGGCGCGGTGACGATCAGCTCGCGCCAGTCGCGCCGCGCCGCCTCGGTCTGCGGAATGCCCAGCGTGGCGAAGCGCTTGTTGCAGGTGGCGTTGCTCTCGTCCATCGCGAGCAAGCCCTTGTCGCCTGCGACGAGTGCGCGGGCGATATCGATCAGTGTCTGTGCGGTCATGGGTAGGTGCACCTCTCTGGCGAAGATCGTACGCCCTCCCCTTGGCCCCGCCTAGATCACGTTCTTCTCCAGCAGCGGCCTGTTCTCCAGAATGCGCGCGAAAGACACCGGCGAAAGGTCGAGGCTGCGGTATTCCCCGAAGCGGATCAGCTCCGCCACGCCGTGCCCAGCCGCCGGGCACTGCTGCAGGCCGTGGCCCGAGAAGCCATTGGCGAAGTAGAGGTTGTCGCAGTCCGGGTGCAGGCCGAGGATGGCGTTGTGGTCGAACACGTTCATCTCGTAGTAGCCCGCCCATGCGCCTGTCATGCGGATGGCTTCGAAGGCCGGCACGCGTTCGGCCAGTGATGGCCAGATGAAGCTGTCGAAGGCTTCGTACTCGACCTCGAGCGGCGCATCGTCGTGGTCCTGGTCTTCGGGTGGCGCGAAGCCGCAGATGAACTGGCGGCCCTCGGGGCGCAGCCAGATGCCGGAGGTGTCGATCACCAGCGGGCATCCGGGCAGCGTGTCGGGGCACGAGAAGCTGAACACGCTGCGGCGGCGGCCGCGCACGGGCAGATCGATGCCGGCCCACTGCGCCACCTTCGCAGCCCATGCGCCCGCGGCGTTGACGACCACGTCTGCCTCCAACGTCTGGCCGCTGTCGAGTTGCACACCGGTCACGGTGCGCCCGTTGCGGCGCAAGCCCGTCGCATGCGCCTGCACATAGCGCACACCCTGCGAGGCCGCCTTCTTGCGAAAGGCCTGCAGCAGGCTGTAACCGTCGTACCAGCCTTCGCCCGAGAGGCCCAGCGAGGCAAGCGCAACCCCTTCGGTCGAGATCCACGGAAAGCGCGCCTTCAGCTCATCGGGCGCCATCAGCGCAACGTCCACCGCATGCGCCTGCTGCATCGCGTGGTTCTCGCGCAGCACATCGACACCGGCCAGCGAGGCAAGGTACAGGTAGCCGGGCTCGACCAGGCCAATATCGGGCACGTCGTCGCCCACGCGCAGCGTCTCGCCGAGATTGCGGAAAAAGTCGATGCCGTACAGCGACATCTCGATGTTGATGGCGGTGGAGAACTGCTGGCGGATCGAGCTGGCCGACAGTGCCGACGACGCCTGTTTGTACGAGAAATCGCGCTCGACCACCGTGACCTCGAAGGGCTCCTCTTCGGGGCTGCGGGTCAGGAAGTAGGCGATGGCGGAGCCGATGGCCCCGCCGCCGATGATCACCACACGACGCATGAAATGCCCTTCTTCTTGCTGCTCGTCATCACTGCTGCTGTTGATTCACATACGCCAGCCGCGCCGCCGCCAGGTCCCACAGCGCGTGGCCTACGGTCTTGACGAGTACCAGGCGACCTTGTTGTACCGGCTGTGCGCTGCTGAAAGCCTGAACGGCGGACCAATCGACGCCCGCCCGGATCAGGTCGCCCGCCTCGCTGCGCGCCCCCTCCAGCGTATCCACAAACACGGCGCAGCGCCGCACCAGTTCGGGCGGCACCTCGGCCATGTCGGCGCGGTAGGCGCCGACGGCGATCACAGTAGCGTCTGGCCTCACACGCAGCGGGACCACCGGGTCTTGCGAGTTGGTCGCGGCGACGATCACGTCGGCTTCTTCCGCGGCGGCGGTCGGGTCAGCGATTGCACTGGCGTCGACGCCGCGCGAGCGCATGTGCTGCGCCAGTGCTTCCGCATGGGCCTGCGTTCGCGCATGGATCTTCAGATGCCGCACGCCCCACACCTCGGCAAAGGCCTCGGCGTGCGCGCGAGCCTGCACGCCCGCGCCAATCAGCAGCATGCGCTCGGCACCGCCACGCCCTGCCCTCATGGCGCCCGCCAGCGACAACGCCGCCGTGCGTCGCGCCGTGAGCACATTGCCATCCATCGCGAGCAGCCGCGTGCCAGTGGCGGCATCCATCAGCGTCACGTCGCCCTGCACCACCGGCAGGCCCTGTTCCGCATTGCCGGCGTGCACGGTCACCGTCTTCAGCGCGGCAAAGTGCAGGTCGGCCGCCGGCATCAGCAGCATGACACCGCCGGCCGCGAGCGGTACCGAGGTGCGTGGCGACGCATACGCCTCACCGAGACGTTCGCGCTCGAACATCTGCAGCAGCGCCTCGACCAAGGCGCCCCAGGGCAAGGCTGCGGCGGTTTTCTCGGCGTTCAGTGTCCGCATGCGGCCTCAGGAGCCGGCCACGCGCACGCGCTTGCCGTCCTTGTAGGTGAAGACGGTGAAATCCGGCTTCTGCAGGTTGCCCTTGGCATCGAAGCTGATGGTGCCGGTGACGCCGTCGAACTTCACCTTGCGCATTGCCGGCAGGTAAGCCTCGGGCTCGACCGAGTTGGCCGCGCGCATGCCGGCGGCCAACGCCATCATGGCGTCGTAGAGGTACGGCGCGTAGGTCAGCACGTCGACGCCATAGCGGGCCTTGTAGCGCTGCTCGAAATCGGCGCCCTTCGATGTCTTTTCGAGTTCCTTGCCGCCGCGCGTGCAGTAGAGCAGCCCGTCGACCGCGCCGCTGCTGATCTTGGCGACCTCGTCGGTGCACAGTCCGTCGGTGCCGAGCAGTTTGGCCGTGATGCCGAGCTGCTTCATCTGCCGTGCGATGAGCCCGCCCTGCGCGTCCATGCCGCCGTAGAACACCACGTCAGGCTGCTTGCTCTTGATGGTGGTGAGGATGGCCATGAAGTCGGTGGCCTTGTCGCTGCCGTACTCCTGCGCCACCACGTTGCCGCCCAGCGCCTTCACGCCGCGCGTGAACACCTCGGCGGCGCCCTGGCCGTAGGCAGTGCGGTCGTCGATTACGGCGATGTTCTTCGCCTTCAGGTCTTTCACCGTGTAGTTGGCGATGGCCATGCCCACGTCGTCGTCGCTGGCCAGGATGCGGAAGACGTTGCTGTAGCCCTGCTTCGTGAAGGTCGGGTTGGTGGCGGTGGACACGTCGGGCAGGCCCGCGCGGCTGTAGACGGCCGAGGCCGGAATGGCTGCGCCCGAGTTGAAGTGGCCCAGCATGCCCTTCACGCCCATGTCGGCCAGCTTGTTGGCGACCACCATGGCCTGCTTGGGGTCGGCCTGGTCGTCTTCGGACTGCAGCACGAACTTGATCTTCTTGCCGCCGATGACAAGGCCCTGCCTGTTCAGGTCTTCGACCGCGAGCCGCGCGCCGTTGTCGTTGTCCTTGCCCCAGTGGGCGGCGCCCCCGGTGAGCGGGCCGGCGTGGCCGATGGTGACGGTCTGCTCGGCCTGCGCGAACGCGGCGACGGGCAGGCCCAGAACGGAAACCAGTGCAATGCCCAGGGCAGTGCAACGGGTGCGCAAAACAATCATCGGAAGTCTCCTCGTATCGTTGGCATGGGGTCGGCACGCAGAATAGAGTCGTGGGCGCAAGCCGAACAAACGCTAAAAACGCACAACGTTGTGCACGCCGGGAAGGACACCGTCTCCCGGGCACGACCGGTGCTTTGGCTGAACGACTGAGACAACCGCTGGCAATCGATGAGAAAAGACATTCCCAACCTTGGCGCGCTGCAGGCCTTCGAGGCCTCGGCGCGGCTGGGCAGCTTCACCCGCGCGGCAACCGAGCTGGCGCTGACGCAAAGCGCCGTCGGCCGGCAGGTGGCCATGCTCGAACAGCGGCTCGGCGTGCCGCTGTTCTCGCGCGTGCGGCGCCGGCTCACGCTGACCGACGTGGGCCGCGAATACGCGGCGCGCATCAGGCGCCACCTCGACCAGATCCGCCGCGACACGCTGGAGATCAGCGCCGGCCACGAGATGGGCTTCGTGCTGGAACTGGCGGTCGTGCCTACCTTTGCCACGCAGTGGCTGATACCGCGGCTGCCGGAGTTCAGCCTGCTGCATCCGAACATCACGGTGAACCTGTCGGCGCGCTCGCAGCCCTTCTCTTTTCAGGAGAACGCATACGACGCAGCCATCTACTTCGGCGACCAGTTCTGGCCGAACACGCGCGGCGGGCTGATCTTTGCCGAGGGCGAGATGGTGCCTATCTGCAGCCCCGCGTTCCGCGATGCGCACGGGCCATGGGACGAAGCCGGCTTCGAGCAATGCCGCCACGTGCACCTGAGCACACGCGCCCATGCGTGGCGCGATTGGTATGCGCAACAGGGCTGGGAGTACACGGTGCACGCATCGCGCGGGCCGCGCTATGAACTGTTCACCATGGTCGTCGCGGCCACTGCGGCAGGCATGGGCGTGGGCCTGGCGCCGCGCATCCTGATCGAACACGAGTTGCGCGCCGGTGAACTCGTGATTCCGGTGGACCGCCACCTCGACGTGCGCCAGGGCTACTACTTCGCGTACCCCGAAGGCCGGCCGGCCTCCGGGGCGCTGGAGCACTTCAAGCGGTGGGTGCTCGGGCTGACGCCGGCCTAGACCGGATTGGGGTTGCGTTCGAGAAAGCCCTGCTGGTGCCAGTAGGGATAGGCCCGCGTCATCGCGCTGGCCGCATCGAGCTCGGCAACCTGCGCGGGCGTGAGGTTCCAGCCCACCGCGCCGAGGTTCTGCCGCAGCTGCGCCTCGTCGCGCGCACCGACCACCACGCTCGACACTGTCGGGCGCTGCAGCAGCCAGTTCAGCGCGACCTGCGGCACCGTCTTGCCGACTTCGGCGCCAACCTTTTCCAGCGCATCGACCACGCGGTACAGCAGTTCGTCGGGCACCGGCGGGCCCATGTCGGCAGTGACGTGCAGGCGGCTGTTGGCAGGCAGCGGCTGGCCACGGCGGATCTTGCCCGTGAGCCGGCCCCAGCCCAGCGGGCTCCACACCACCGCGCCCACGCCCTGGTCTTGCGCCAGCGGCATCAGCTCCCATTCGTAGTCGCGGCCGACCAGCGAGTAGTAGGCCTGATTGGCGACGTAGCGCGCCAAACCGTAGCGCTCTGAAACGGCCAGCGACTTCATCAGGTGCCAACCCGAGAAATTCGACACACCGATGTAGCGCAGCTTGCCCGCGCGCACGAGATCGTCGAGCGTGCCAAGCGTCTCTTCCACCGGCGTGCTCGCATCGAAGCCGTGCAGCTGGAACAGGTCGATGTAGTCGGTGCCCAGTCGCTTGAGCGCGCCATTGACGGCCTGCACGAGGTGATGGCGCGACGAGCCCACGTCGTTCGGCCCCTCGCCGCTGCGGAAGGTGGCCTTGGTCGAGATCAGCAGCCCGTCGCGCGGGCGGCCCTTGATCGCCTCGCCGAGCACCGACTCGGCTGCACCAGCCGAATAGATGTCGGCGCTGTCGAACATGTTGACGCCTGCCTCGAGGCAGATGTCGATGAGCTTGCGCGCCTCGGCCACGTCGGTGCTGCCCCACGCGCTGAAGAACTCGCCCTTGCCGCCGAAGGTGCCGGTGCCAAAACTCAACACGGGGACCTTGAGGCCTGATTTGCCTAGATGACGGTATTCCAAAGTGGTACTCCTTGGTGTTTGCGGATTCGGGATGAAGAAAGGTGGCCGGCAGACCGGTCAGCCTGCCGCGCGGCCATTGTTGGATGGCGCGTTCAACCTTGCGAGCGGATGGGCTTTGCGCAGCGGGCCACAAGTGGTTGACGAAGTCATCAACCAGTTCACCTTTTAAGCCTTTAGCATGCGCCGCGAGGTCGCGGCCTCGCGCTCATCCGATGCGCAAGGCCTGGCTTCTGCAGAGAGTCGATAACCAACAAATTCTTCAGGGAGGAAAACCCATGCTTGTCGAAATCGACGAACACGGAATGATCAGCCACGCGCGCGTGCGACATGCGCGCAGTCCGCAGATCGAACGAGGGAAACGCGCCGGGGCCATCACCGGCATCGTGGTGCATCAAACGGACGCCGATACCTCGGCGTCTTCATTGAACAGCTACAGGAATCCCAAGGCGAACGGGGCGCACTTTCTCATCGACAAGGATGGGACGATCTACCAGACGGCGGCGATCTATCAGAGGACGAATCATGTGGGGCCGTTGAAGGCGAGGTGTCTGGCGACGGCAAGATGCGAACCACGCGATTTTGCGAAGGTGGGAGTAGAGGGAATGCACCAGATCGAAATGCGAAAACCACCGGGCGAACGTTATCCAGGGAACATGGAGGCAATCGGGATCGAGATCGTCGGAAGGGCCAGATTGCCTGCGGGATTTAGAGCTGTCGGAAAGGAAGCAGAGCTGACTCTTGATGAGTTGCGCGGCAGGCGTGGAATCTATGACGAGCCAACTGCAGCACAGAATCAGTCGCTCTCGTGGCTTGTCAGCGTGCTTCGGGAGTCGATCCGAATCGATAGCGAGGAAGTTTTTCGTCATCCTCTGGTCAGCCGCAAGAACCCGACAGAGGCCAAGGGGGCAAATTGGAAAATGCAGGTGCCAACGCCATGAAAAGAAACATCGCTCTCTTGATTCCAGTGGCATTTTTGATTGCGGCTGCGATGTTTCCGGCACAAGCGTCGGACAGGCGGTATCCCATCAGCCATGTACAGAAGGTTGAGATCACAGAACCTTCGGGCAGAACGGTATGGGAGAACAAGGATTTTCTCGATTGCGATGATGTCGTTTTGACGGAAGAGGACGTTCTTTTTGCCCTGCGGCATATGCGCCGGATTTCGCGTAGTGCCTACAACCCTGAAAAAACTGATACCACGGGCTGCGAAGGAGGTGCCAACGTCACGTTCAAGAACGGAAAAATCCTCATCATGGGTATCGAGCCCAACGGACGAACTCTTGCTCTCGAGTACGACGCAAGGATGAACCGCATGAGCAGTCCGACGAGCTTCTACGAATGCAGCCCTTGCCGGAACCGCAAGATGGCGCTGCTGAAAGATGCGCTGAATCGAGCAGATGAGCGACGGCTCAGGAAGCTCGAGGCGGAGGGAAAGATTCCTCCCGGCGAAGCCGAGCGCCGGCTGAAAGCCCTGCGCGTCAGCCGCTGACTGCCCTCACCCAACCCGCTTCGGCGGGTTTTCTTCGCCCGGCCCCTCGATGCACAGCCCTGCCGGCTCGATACCATCGCCCGATGCGAATCTCCCTCGAAAGCCCCACCCAGCCCGACGTCGTCCAGCTCATCGACGACCTCGACGCCTACCAGAAGCCTCTATATCCGCCCGAGTGCCACTACGGCATCGACATCGCGGCACTGTCTGCACCGAACGTGCTGTTCGCGGTCGCCCGCGACGGCGAAGGCACGGCCGTGGGCTGCGGCGCCATCGTGATGGAGCCCGGCTTCGGCGAACTAAAACGCATGTACGTGCGGCCGGAGAACCGGGGGCAAGGCGTCGCGGCGAAGGTGCTCGGCTTTCTCGAAGGCGAAGCGGCGACGCGCGGCTGCGCGGTCTTCAGGCTGGAGACCGGCGTGAGCCAACCCGAGGCGTTGTCGTTCTATGCGCGGGTGGGCTACGCGCGGCGCGATCGGTTTGGGAGCTACCCCGACGATCCGCTGAGCGTGTTCATGCAGAAGGATGCAGGCTAGGCGCGCACCGAACGACAACAGTCCGTTCATCGCGACTCCCTTGTGCGCCGGGGATTTTGACGGCTGGGCTGCCGGGCGGTTCGCACCTATGCGCGGTGCCGAACAGACGCAATACGCGCTGGCAGTCATTGTGGCCGGCGTAGCCTCTATTCGAGCTGCGCGCACTCCAACACCACAAGGAACCACCATGAAGAAATATCTACTCCCGCCCATCCTGTTGCTCGCCCTGCTTGGTGCATCTGCCTGCACCGGCCCGATGGGTCCTCAAGGCAACACGGGCAACACCGGAAGCACCGGCTACACAGGCGCCACGGGCGCGAGGGGAAATACCGGCAACACAGGGAACACTGGCGCCACAGGCGACACCGGGAGTACTGGCAACACCGGCGCCACAGGGGAAACCGGCAATCAGGGAAATACCGGCAACACGGGCAATACCGGCGCAACGGGCGCCAGAGGCAACACCGGCAGCACTGGCACCGGCAGCGGAACCGTTGTCGTGGTTCCGGCCGCACGCTGATGCACTGACCAACACACCAGCCAGCAGCTATGCGATCAGATGCGCATAGCTGCGCCGGTTGGCCCGGTAGCAGTCGCACGCCGCGTTCTCCAGACCTTCGCGATCGGTGATCGTGATGACCCCCCGCCGATAGTCGATCAGCCGCCGCGTGTGCAGCGCCGTCGCGGCGTTGGTGATGCCGACCCGGCGCACACCCAGCATGCGGCCCAGCACTTCATGCGTAAGCGCAAGGTGCGTGGAATGCGCGCAGTCCTGCGTGGTCAAGAGCCAGCGCGCCAGGCGCTCCTCGATCAGGTGGAAGCGGTTGCACAGGCCCGAACGGCCAAACTCCATCAAGAGCACGCAAACGTAGCGATTGAGGATGCGCTTGAGCTTCGAGTTCTGCTCCAGCTCCTGCGCGAACGATTGCGCGGTCAGCCGCCACGCCATGCCCGCGCCCTGCACCAGCGCCCGCAGCGGCGCGCTCTGCACGTCCAGCGACAGCTCGTAGCCCAGGGCGCCCTCGTTGCCCACCATGCCCGTCTGCAGGCCGTCATGGCCGTCCGCGGTCGACACCAGCGAGACGAACGCGCTCGTCGGGAAGTGGATGTGATGAATGACATCGCCCGGCTCGTAGAGGATCTGCGCCGTGGCCAGCTGCACGCTGTCGCAGCGCTCGAGCAGGTGCGCACGGTCTGCGAGCGGCAGCGCCTCGAGCAGGCGATTGAGAACGGGGCGGGTCGGGGCTGATGTCACGGAACCGCCTGTTGGGAAGAGTCAATCAGCGCGGAAATGCGCAACCGGGCGCATTGTTGCCGAGGGGCCCTCTCGCGTCTGTGCGCAGGCGCACCAAATGCGGCCCGGCCGCCGCCGGCTCAGGTCGCGGGCTGGCGAGGCAGCAGGCGATCCGTCTCACGCTTCACGACCTCATAGCACTCGCACACCTGCTTCTCCAGACCCGGGCGGTCCAGCACCGTGATGTGCCCGCGCGAATACTTGATGAGATTCAGGCGCTGCAGCTTGCCGGCAGCCTCGGTCACGCCTTCGCGCCGCACGCCGAGCATGTTGGCGATCAGCTCCTGCGTCATCACCAGCTCGTTGCCCGGGAGCCTGTCGAGGCTCAGCAGCAGCCAGCGACACAGCTGCTGTTCCAGCGAGTGGTGCCGGTTGCAGACGGCCGTCTGCGACATCTGCGTGATGAGCGACTGGGTGTAGCGCAGCAGCAGATGCAGCAGCGGCCCGCCGTTGTCGGTCAACTGCTTGATGTGCCCGGCGCTCAGGCGAAATGCATTCCCCGCGCTCTGCACCACGGCGCGGTTGGGCGTGCTGCCCCCGCCCATCAGCAGCGACACGCCCACCATTCCCTCGAACCCCACAACGGCGATCTCGGCCGACTGCCCGTTTTCCAGCACGTACAGCAGCGAGACGATGCAATCGACCGGGAAATACACGTACTGCTGGACCACGCCCGATTCGTAGAGCACCTGCCCCAGCTTGAGCGGCACCAGCTCAAGGAGCGGCATCAGGCCCGTCAGCACCTCCGGCGGCATCACCTCCAGCAGGCTATTGCGCGCCACGGCTGCGCGCGAAGAAGACGGGGGTGGGGACGATGCCATGTGGGGAGGAGATTCCAAAGTGCCCATCATTTTGCGGCCGATGCCCCGGCGTCTGTGCGCTTGCGCACACAGGGGTGCGCGTGCCGGCACTCCGCGTATGTGCGATGCCGCACAGACAACTCGTCCGTGGGCGGCTAACGATGGGCGGTACGCCTTCCAAGCGGAAGCAGAAGCAGGCGGCATTCATTGAATGAACCAGGCGAAAGCCATCGAGGTCCCGGAACATGCGCAACTTTCTCGCCAATAACCGGGAAGAGCTGGTTTCACGGTGCAAGTCGAAGGTTGCACTGAGGCCCTGGCGAGCCGCCACCGAACATCAACTGGCGAACGGCATCCCGTTGTTCCTCGAGCAGTTGATAAGAACCTTTGCCGCCGAAGAAGACGACAAACCTGCCGAGCGCATCAGGATCTCGGGACCGTCGAGCGGAGACTCGCCTACCTTGTCGGAAATGGGTGTTGCCGCCACGGCCCATGGCAGTGAGCTGCTGAAGCTGGGGTACACGGTCGACCAGGTCGTTCACGACTATGGCGACCTCTGCCAGGCGATCACGGACCTGGCCTTCGAGCGCAACGCCCCGTTCGCAGTGTCGGAATTCCGGACCTTGAACCGGTGCCTGGACAACGCCATTGCCGACGCGGTCACCGAGTTCAGCTTTCAGCGCGATACGCAAATCGCCCGTCAGCAGAGCCTGGACGCGACGGAGCGTTTCGGCTTCCTGGTTCACGAGCTGCGCAATGCTCTCGGGACGGCAACCCTTGCGATTCACGCTCTTGAACTCGGCAACATGACAGTGGGCGGCGCCACCGGGAGCGTGCTGAAGCGCAGCCTGTCTTCGATGGCCACATTGATCAGCGGGGCGCTCGCCGAAGTTCGCAGCGGCGCGCCCGAACTGCGGCAGACATTTTCCGTGGCCCTGCTCATCAAGGACGCCGAAACCGCGGCCCAGCTCGTTGCCAGCGCCGCGGGTTGCGCCTTCGAGGTGTCACCCGTCGACTCCCTGCTGGCCATCCGGGGAAACCGGGAGCTGCTGCTTGCTGCATTGGCGAACCTGCTGCAGAACGCATTCAAGTTCACACACCCGCACACCGACATCGCCTTGAAGGCCTATGAGCTTGGCGAGCACGTCCTGATCGAAGTCGAAGATCACTGCGGAGGGCTGCCGCCGGGAATCGCCGCCAAGATGTTCGCCCCCTTCAATCAGCACAGTCATGACCGGTCGGGCCTGGGCCTGGGGCTTTCCATCGCCCGCCAGAGCGTCGAGGCGGACTTCGGCACATTGACCGTGCGGGACGTGCCCGGCACCGGTTGCGTCTTCACGATCTCACTGCCGCGCCACTCGCTCCAGTGACCGTCAGTGCCGCCGAAGGTACGGCGCGCATCCGCGACATCAGGGGAAATCCCTAGACGCCCGTCCGCAACCCGCTCGGGCAGCCCCTCCACGAGCGAAACGCGTCGCGCATCGCCTCTTCAATGCCCCTCTGCCCCTGGCCCGTTACTTGCAAACTCGATCAAAAATGACAGAAAATTTTCTTATCTAACTTATATTTGTAAACTGGTTTTCAAAAACGCACGCTTTCGGGCACGTTGCACCCTTCATGAGCATCCTCGTCGACACCCCAGGCACCACCGTGGCCCAGCGCATTGCGCAGGCGCTGCCGCGGCTGTCGCGCTCGCACCGGCAGGTGGCCGACTACGTGCTGGAGCACCCGCTGCAGGTCGCCACGCTGCCCATCGACGAGCTCGCCGCCGCGGTGGGGGTGTCGGTCGCCACGGCCAACCGTTTTGCGCGCGCGCTGGAGTTCGATGGCTACGCCACCTTCCGTGCGGAACTGGTGCGCGGCTTCGAGCCGCTGGTGGCGCCGGTGGAACGCATGCGAGGCAACCTGGAGCGCCCGAGCACCGTGTCCGAGGTGTTCGCCACCGCGCTCGACGAGAGTCGCCGCAACATCGAAGCCACGCGCCAGACGCTGGACTACGCCGCCTGCGAAGCCGCGGTGGAGCGCATCGGCAAGGCGCGTTCGATCTACATCGGCGGCTTCGGCGCCAGCGCATGGCTCGCCGGCCTGCTGCAGCACGGGCTGGACGGCAGCTGCAACGACGTGCGCCTGCTCTCGGGCGTAAGCGGTGTCACCCATGCCGCGCGCACGCTGATGCACGCGGGTCCGCAGGACGTGTTCATCGGCCTGACCTTTCCGCGCTACCTGACGGACACCATTTCGCTCGCGCAGATCGCGCGCAGCCAGGGCTGCTCGGTGATCGCGCTGACCGACCGCCCCAGCTCGCCGCTGGCACCGCTGGCCGACGTGGCGCTCTATTGCCAGACCGAAACCAGCTACCGCCCGAACTGCGAGACCAGCGTGCTCGCGCTGATCGAGGCGCTGACCAGCGCGGTGTCGCTGCGCGCGCCCGACCCCGTGCAGTCGGCCGGCCGCATCCTGCAGGCGGTGCGGCCATGGCTGCACGGTGCCAACGGCCTGCCGCGCATCAACGGCACAGGCAACGGTGCTGCCGCTCTGCCCCATACATCCGATGCCCCCGCCCCCAGCGGCGCCGGCAGCAAGAAGAAGAAAGCCTCCCGATGACCCAGACTCATGTGCCCGTGATCGCCATCCACGGCGGCGCCGGCACCATCAGCGCCGCCACGACCAGCGCCGAACAGGCGCAGGCCTACCACGACGCGCTGAAAAACATCGTGGCTGCCGCGCAGGCCGCGCTGCTCAAGGGCGCATCCGCGCTCGACGCCGCCTGCCTCGCAGTCGAGATGCTCGAAGACTGCCCGCTCTTCAACGCCGGCCATGGCGCAGTGTTCACGCACGACGAAACCCATGAGCTCGACGCCGCAGTGATGGACGGCGCCACGCTCGCCGCCGGCGCCATTGCCGGCGTGTGCCGCGTCCGCCGCCCGGTGCGCGCCGCGCGCGCCGTGCTCGAAGACGGCTCGCATGTACTGTTGGCCGGCGCGGGCGCCGAGTCCTTTGCACGCGAACGCGGGCTGGAGATGGTCGAGCCCTCGTTCTTCTCCACCGAGGCGCGCCGCCAGCAGCTCTACCGCGTGCGCGACACCGGCCGCGTGGTGGTCGACCACGAAGGCGCGTCGATGGCGGCAGCAACGCCGCCGCTCGACGAAGACAAGAAGTTCGGCACCGTCGGCGCGGTCGCGCTCGACATGCACGGCCACCTGGCCGCCGCCACCTCCACCGGCGGCATGACCAACAAGCGCGTCGGCCGCGTCGGCGATTCGCCGCTGATCGGCGCCGGCACCTATGCCGACGACCGCACGGCCGCCGTGTCGTGCACCGGCAGCGGTGAGATGTTCATCCGCGTGGCGGCTGCGTACGACGTGTGCGCCCGCATGGCCTACGGCGGCGCCACGCTCGAAGCCGCCACGCATGCGGTGGTGCAGCAGTCGCTGCCGGCCATCGGCGGCACCGGTGGGCTGATCGCCGTCGACCGCCACGGCAATCTGAGCCTCGCCTTCAACACCGAAGGCATGTACCGCGGCCACGCGCGCGGCAACGAAGCGCCCCATACGGCCATCTTCGCCTGACAACGCATCGCCGCACGCCCCATTTTTCTTCGCACTCCCATGTCCACCCCTGCCCTCGCCCTGCCGGACGGCCGCGTTCTCGCCGTCGACGACCTCACCGTTCGCTTCTCGACTTCCGAGCGCACGGTCGATGCCGTGAAGAAGCTGTCCTTCCACGTCGACCATGGCGAAACGCTTGCGGTGGTGGGCGAATCGGGTTCGGGCAAGTCAGTGACTTCGCTCGCGCTGATGCGGCTCGTGGAGCACGGCGGTGGCCGCATCCTCGGCGGGAGCATGGCGTTCCGCCGCCGCAACGGCGAAGTGCTCGACCTCGCACAGGCCCGCGACAGCGCAATGCGCAACATCCGCGGCGCGGACATCGCGATGATCTTCCAGGAGCCGATGACATCGCTGAACCCGGTGTTCACTGCCGGCGAGCAGATCTCCGAGGCCATCCGCATCCACCAGGGCAAGAGCGACTCGGCCGCGCGCGCCGAAGCGCTGCGCATGCTGGAGCTGGTGCGCATTCCTGAAGCGCGCAACGTGCTCGACCGCTTTCCGCATCAACTCTCGGGCGGCATGCGCCAGCGGGTGATGATCGCTATGGCGCTGTCGTGCAAGCCTCAGCTGCTGATTGCCGACGAGCCGACCACCGCGCTCGACGTGACCATCCAGGCGCAGATCCTCCAGCTCATCCGCGAGCTGCAGAAAGAGATGCACATGGGCGTGCTCTTCATCACGCACGACATGGGCGTGGTCGCCGAGATTGCCGACCGCGTGCTCGTGATGTACCGCGGCGACAAGGTGGAAGCAGGCAGCTCCGACACCGTGTTCGCGGCGCCGCAGCACCCCTACACCCGCGCACTGCTATCGGCCGTGCCCAAGCTGGGCGCCATGCAGGGCACCGACCTGCCGGCTAAGTTCGAATTGCTGCGCACCGAGGCCAGTGCCGACGCCCAGCCCGTCGAAACGCCCACGCAGCAGGACACCGTGCGCCAGGACACCGGCCCCATTCTTCGCGTGCGCGACCTCGTCACGCGCTTCGACGTGCGCAGCGGCCTCTTCGGTCGCGTGAAGCGCCGCGTGCATGCGGTGGAAAAAATCAGCTTCGACCTGTACCCCGGCGAAACGCTGGCGCTGGTCGGCGAATCGGGCTGCGGCAAGTCGACTACCGGCCGCTCGCTGCTGCGCCTGGTCGAAAGCCAGAGCGGCGCCATCGAGTTCGGCGGCAAGAACATCCGCGAGCTGCCCACGCGCGAGCTGCAGGCGCTGCGCCGGAACATTCAGTTCATTTTTCAGGATCCGTTCGCCTCGCTCGATCCGCGCGTGACGGTGGGCTTCTCGATCATGGAACCGCTGCTCATCCACAACATCGCCAAAGGCGCCGAGGCGCAGCAGCGCGTTGACTGGCTGCTGCAGAAGGTCGGCCTGCCGCCCGAGGTGGCGCAGCGCTATCCGCACGAGTTCTCGGGCGGCCAGCGGCAGCGCATTGCCATTGCGCGTGCACTGGCGCTCAACCCGAAGGTTGTGGTGGCCGATGAATCGGTGTCGGCGCTCGACGTGTCCATTCAGGCGCAGATCGTCAACCTGATGCTCGACCTGCAACGCGAGCTGGGCGTGGCCTTCTTGTTCATCTCGCACGACATGGCGGTGGTCGAGCGCATCAGCCACCGCGTGGCCGTGATGTACCTGGGCCAGATCGTAGAGATCGGCCCACGCCGCGCGGTATTCGAGGCACCGCAGCACGCCTACACCCGCAAGCTGATGGCAGCGGTGCCGGTGGCCGACCCGTCGCGCCGCCACAAGCCGCGCGCGCTGCTCGAAGGCGAGATTCCCAGCCCCATCCGCGCGGTGGGCGACGAGCCCGATGTGCCGCCGCTGGTGCAGGTCGCGCCCGGGCATTTCGTTGCACGGCACGCCATCGGCGGCGCCTTCTGATCCTTTCCGATCGATCAACCGTTTTTTTCAACCCGCAGGCCCTCCTGCTTTTTTCCACGAACCGACTGGAGTTCTTCCATGACGCAATCTTCTTCCTCCCTGCGATGGGCATCCGCACTGCTGGGCCTGGCCGCGCTGGCCGCTTCGGGCACGGCACTGGCCGCGAAAGACGTGGTGCTCTCGATCGGCTACCAGCCGGAAACGCTGGACCCGTACAACACCAACACCACCATCACCACGGCAGTGACCAAGACCTTCTATGAAGGCCTGTTCCAGTTCGACAAGGACCTGAAGGTGCAGAACGTGCTCGCCGAGAGCTACGACGTGTCGAAGGACGGCCTGGTCTACACCATCAAGCTGCGCACCGGCGTGAAGTTCCACGACGGCACCGACTTCAACGCCGAGGCCGTGAAGTTCACGCTCGACCGCGTGCTGAACCAGGACAACAAGCTGCTGCGCTACAACCAGTTCAACCGCGTCGGCAAGGTCGAGGCGCTGAACCCGACGACCGTGCGCATCACGCTGAAGGAGCCCTTCGGCCCCTTCATCAACTCGCTGGCCCACGCCTCGGCCGCAATGATTTCGCCCACCGCGCTGAAGAAGTGGGGCAACAAGGACATCGCCTTCCACCCCGTGGGCACGGGCCCCTTCGAATTCGTCGAGTGGAAGCAGACCGAAGCCGTCAAGGCCAAGAAGTTCGACGGCTACTGGAAGAAGGGCTACCCGAAGATCGACACGGTCTCGTGGAAGCCGGTGCTCGAGAACAACACGCGCGCCGCGATGCTGCAGACCGGCGAAGCCGACTTCGCGTATCCCATTCCCTATGAGCAGGCCGACCTGCTGAAAAAGAGCGACAAGCTAGAAGTGGTGGCCACGCCGTCGATCATCACGCGCTTCCTGGCATTCAACATGCTGCAGAAACCCTACGACAACCCGAAGGTGCGCGAAGCCATCGGCTACGCCATCAACAAGGAAGCGCTGGCCAAGGTCGCGTTCGGCGGTTATGCCTTCCCCGCGCAGGGCATCGTGCCGCAGGGCGTGAAATACGCCGAGAAGATGGCTCCCATTCCCTACGACCTGAAGAAGGCCAAGGAGCTGATGAAGGAAGCCGGCTACCCCGACGGCTTCGAGTCGGTGCTGTGGAGCGCCTACAACAACACGACCAGCCAGAAGACGATCCAGTTCGTGCAGCAGCAGCTCGCGCAGATCGGCATCAAGCTGCAGGTGCAGGCGCTCGAAGTTGGCCAGCGCACCGAACAGGTGGATGCATGGCCCGATCCGAAGACGGCGAAGGTTCGCATGTACTACACGGGCTGGTCTTCGTCGACCGGTGAAGCCGACTGGGGCCTGCGCCCGCTGTTCGCCTCGGAAGCGTGGGCGCCCAAGCTGAACAACATGTCGTTCTACAAGAGCGAGGTGGTCGACAACGCGCTGGCCAAGGCGCTGGTGACGGTCGACGAAAAGGAACGTACCGCCCTCTACAAGACCGCACAGGACGAGATCCGCAAGGACCTGCCGCGCGTCCCGATGGTCACGGAGCAGAACCTGTCGGCGCATGCCAAGCGCCTCTCCGGCGTGTTCGTGATGCCTGACGGCAACATCAACATCGACGCAATCTCCGTAGCGAACTAAGCCTCGCCCCTCACCCGTCAGGGTGAGGGGTTGACCGCCTGCACCCCATGCTGAATTACTTTCTCAAACGACTGTTGGGCCTGATCCCCACGCTGCTCATCGTGGCGGTGCTGGTGTTCCTGTTCGTCCACATGCTGCCCGGCGACCCGGCGCGCCTTGCCGCCGGCCAGGAGGCCGACGAGCAGACCGTGGCCATGGTGCGCGCGGAGCTCGGGCTCGACAAGCCGCTGCCGCAGCAGTTCGTGAGCTTCTTCACCCACATGCTGCAAGGCGACTTCGGCACTTCCATTCGCACGCGGCGGCCGGTGTCGATGGAGATCGGCGAGCGCTTCTTCCCGACGGTGATGCTGACCATCACCAGCATGGTGTGGGCGGTGATCTTCGGCATGGGCATCGGCATCGTCTCGGCGGTGTACCGCAACAAATGGCCCGACCGGCTGGGCATGACGCTCGCCGTGTCGGGCATCTCTTTTCCCGCATTTGCACTCGGCATGCTGCTGATGCAGATCTTCTCGGTCCAGCTCGGCTGGCTGCCCACGGTGGGGGCCAGCAGCTGGAAACACTACATCCTGCCCTCGATCACGCTGGGCGCGGCCGTGGCGGCCGTGATGGCGCGCTTCACGCGGGCCTCGTTCGTCGAGGTGATCCAGGAAGACTTCGTGCGCACCGCGCGCGCCAAGGGCGTGCGCGAATCCAGCGTGGTGTTCAAGCACACGCTGCGCAACGCGCTGATTCCGGTGGTCACCATGATGGGCCTGCAGTTCGGCTTCCTGCTGGGCGGCTCCATCCTCGTGGAGGCGGTGTTCAACTGGCCCGGCCTCGGCCGCCTGCTGGTCGATGCCGTGCAGATGCGCGACTACCCCGTCATCCAGACGCTGGTGCTGCTGTTCTCGCTCGAATTCATTCTGATCAACCTGGTGGTGGATGTGCTGTACGGCTACATCAACCCGACCATTCGCTACAAGTGAGCAAGCAGCCATGACGCAAGCTTCCGGCGTGCCTGCCGAAACCCTCATTCCAACGACACCCGTCGCGGCCGTCCAGATCGCGGGCAAGGTCCGCACGCCCTGGGGCGAATGCTGGCGCCGCTTCAAGAAGCAGCCGGTGGGCATCGTCGCCGCGCTCTTCGTGCTGCTGCTGGTGTTCGTCGCGGTGTTCGCGCCGTGGATCGTGCCCTTCGACGCGGAGAACTTCTTCGACTACGACATGCTGAACACGGGGCCTTCGGCCACGCACTGGTTCGGCGTCGATCCGCTGGGCCGCGACATCTTCAGCCGCATCCTGATGGGTGCGCGCATCTCGCTGATGGCGGGCTTTCTCTCGGTGCTGGTGGGCGGCTTCGTGGGCACGGCCTTCGGCCTGCTGGCGGGCTACTACGAAGGCTGGTGGGACCGCATCGTGATGCGCGTCTCCGACGTGCTGTTCGCCTTTCCCGGCATCCTGCTGGCGCTGGGCGTGGTGGCCATCCTGGGCAGCAGCATGACCAACGTGGTGGTGGCCGTGTCGGTGTTCAGCGTGCCGGCGTTCGCGCGGCTCGTGCGCGGCAACACGCTGGTGCTGAAGCAGCAGACCTACATCGAGGCCGAGCGCAGCATCGGCGCTTCAGACTGGACCATCATCGTGCGGCACATCCTGCCGGGCACCATTTCGTCGATCGTGGTGTATTTCTCGATGCGCGTGGGCACCTCGATCATCACTGCCGCCAGCCTGTCGTTCCTGGGCATGGGCGCGCAGCCGCCGACGCCCGAATGGGGCGCGATGCTCAGCGAAGCCCGCGCCGACATGGTGACCTCGCCGCACGTGGCGCTGTTCCCCAGCCTGGCCATCTTCTTCACCGTGCTCGCCTTCAACCTGCTGGGCGATGCACTGCGCGACGCGCTCGATCCGAAGATCGACCGCCAGTAATTTCCGTTCTTCTTCATGTCTTCCAGCAAGCAGCAAGCCCCTCTCCCTTTCATCGGCAACCTGCTCCAGGGCGAACGCAACGCCATCACCGACGTCGCGGGCGTCACCGTGGGCCACCAGACGCTCAGCGATGGCCCCGTGCAGACGGGCGTGACGGTGATTCGCCCTCACGCCGGCGACCCGTTTCGCGACAAGGTGCCCGCGGCTGCCGTGGTGCTCAACGGCTTCGGCAAGAGCGTGGGCCTGGTGCAGGTGGCTGAGCTCGGCGTGCTCGAAACGCCGATTGCGCTGACCAACACGTTTTCGGTCGGCACCGTGGCCACGGCGCAGATCCGCCACTGCGTGGCCGACAACCCCGAGAGCGGACGCACGCTGCCCACGGTCAACCCGCTGGTGTTCGAGTGCAACGACGGCTTTCTGAACGACATCCAGCGCATGGCCGTGACCGAGGCCGACTACCTGCAGGCGCTGGCTGATGCCGGCGTCGACTTTGCGCAGGGCTCGGTCGGCGCGGGGCGCGGCATGTCGAGCTTCCAACTCAAAGGTGGCATCGGTAGCGCATCACGGCGGGTGTCGGCGCGCGAAGGCGGCTGCCATACCGTAGGCGCGCTAGTGCTGGCGAACTATGGACGCCAGCCGCAACTGGTGCTGGCCGGGCATTCGGTGGGCGACCGGCTGGCGAAGCTTCAGGCCGCGCGCAGCCTGCCGGCGGTGGACGAGGCCGAGAAGGGTTCGATCATCATCATCGTCGCCACCGACGCGCCGCTCGATGCGCGCCAGTTGCGCCGCCTGGCGCTGCGCGCGGGTGCCGGGCTGGCCCGCACGGGCTCGGTCTTCGGGCATGGCAGCGGCGACATCGTGCTGGCCTTTTCCACCGCCTACACCGTGCCCGACCGCGTCGAGCGGCCGATGCCGGCCGTGGCGATGCTGCACGACGGGCTGCTCGACGGCCTGTTCCAGGCCGCGGCAGACAGCACCGAGCAGGCGATCATCCATGCCCTGTGGCGCGCAACGCCCGTCACCGGGCGCGACGGCAACCACCGCGCCGCACTGGGCGACGTGCTGCCCGCCTCCGCCCTTCTTTCTACCCACGCCTGACTGCGAGCCGCTCCATGAAAGTCCTGATCTCCACAGACATCGAAGGCGTCGCCGGCGTCTATCACTCCGAGCAGGTGCGCCCGGGCAACCCCGAGTTCGAGCGCGCGCGCCTGCTGATGACGCAGGAAGCCAACGCAGCGATTGCCGGCGCCTTCGACGCAGGCGCCACCGAAGTGCTGGTGAACGACTCTCACGGCGGCTTTCGCAACATGCCGCCCGATGTGCTCGATGCGCGCGCCCGCGTCGTGCAGGGCAAGCCGCGCTACCTGAGCATGGTGGCGGGCGTGGAAGAAGGCGTGGACGCCGTTTGCATGGTCGGCTACCACTCGCGCGCGCAGGGGCGCGGCATCCTGGCGCACACGATCAACAGCTTTGCGTTTGCCGGCATCTCGCTCGGCGGGCAGGAACTGGGCGAGGCCGGGCTCTATGGAGCGCTGGCCGGCGAATACGGCGCGCCGGTGGTGATGGGCAGCGGCGACGACGTGTTCATCGCCGAGAACCGCCCGCTCTTTCCGCACGCGACATTCGTCGAGACCAAGAAGGCGACGGGCTGCACCAGCGGCATTTCGCTGTCGCCCGAGCAGTCGCGCCGGGCGATTCGTGCGGGAGTGGAAGAAGCGCTGGCCGCGCGTTCGAACGCGAAACCGCTCGTTTTCAAGGGGCCGCAGACCGTGACGCTGCGCACCCAGTCAACCGCGCTGGCCGACCTGTTCTGCCAGTGGCCGGCCTTCGAGCGCGTCGACGGCGTCACGCTGCGCTTCACCGCCGATACGGTGGAAGCGGCGGTGCGCATGCTGAACTGCTGCTCGGCAATGTCTTCGATGCTGCGCTGAGGCGCCAGCCCCCTCTTCAGGCCTGCATGGCGAAGCGGATGGCCGCGCGGCCAGGAACCCGCTCGCCCATCCGGGCCTTGTCCGGTTCCTAGAATTCCCGGGTCCGGCAACTCTTTTCCGGCCATCTCGCCTTATCCGGAATAAGCATCAAACCGTCCCGCAACCCGCATGGATGCTGGCGAATAAGCTTATCCGCATAAAGCGCGAACCAAAAAATAGTTTGTTTCCATAAGGCCGGCTTTCAGAATCTCGGCTTCTTGCTGGGGCGCTGGACGCACCGCACTTCAAGACATACGCACGCACGATGTACCAATACACAGAATTCGATCGCCAGTTCGTCCACCAGCGGGCTGCCCAATTCCGCGACCAGCTGGAGCGCTGGCAAAAGGGCAAGCTCGCCGAAGACGAGTTCCGCCCCCTGCGGCTGCAAAACGGCTGGTACGTGCAGCGCTACGCGCCGATGCTGCGCGTGGCCGTGCCTTACGGCGAACTCTCGAGCCGCCAGATCCGCGTGCTGGCCCGCATCGCCCGCGAATACGACGAGCCCGAAGCCGAGGTCTACAAGAAGGCCATCGAGACGCAGGGCCTGCTTGGCAGCCACAAGCTCCCGACCCACTACGCCCACTTCTCGACGCGCCAGAACGTCCAGTACAACTGGATTCCGCTCGCCAAGTCGGCCGACGTGATGGACCTGCTGGCTTCGGTCGACATGCACGGCATTCAGACCAGCGGCAATTGCATCCGCAACATCACGAGCGATGAGCGCGCCGGCATTGCCGTCGACGAAATCGCCGATCCGCGCCCGTTCGCGGAAATCATGCGCCAGTGGAGCACGCTGCACCCCGAGTTCGCGTTCTTGCCGCGCAAGTTCAAGATCGCCATTACCGGCGCCACTGAAGACCGTGCCGCCACCGGCTGGCACGACGTGGGCCTGCACGTGGTGCAGAACGAAGCGGGCGAAATCGGCTTTCGCGTGCAGGTGGGCGGCGGCATGGGCCGCACCCCCATCATCGGCACCGTGCTGCGCGAGTTCCTGCCGTGGCAGCAGATCATGAATTACCTCGAAGCGGTGATCCGGGTCTACAACCGCTATGGCCGCCGCGACAACATCTACAAGGCGCGAATCAAAATCTTGGTGAAGGCCGAAGGCCAGCGCTACATCGACGACGTCGACGCCGAGTACAAGCAGATCCTCGAGCACGACGGTGCGCCGCACACCATCACGCAGGAAGAGTACGACCGCGTGGCCGCCTCCTTCGTGCCGCCGACGCTGGCCACCCGCGTGCTGCAAAGCGCCGAGAAGACCGACGCCGAGCTGCGCGCCCACGCCGCCGACGACGTGCAGTTCGCCCGCTGGCTCGCCCGCAACGTGGCGCCGCACAAGAACCCTGCGCTGCGCGCCGTCACGCTGTCGTTCAAGCGCCTGAAGCAGGCGCCCGGCGACGCATCGGCCGACCAGCTCGACACGCTCGCGCAACTGGCCGACCGCTTCTCGGCCGGCGAAGCCCGCGTGACGCACGACCAGAACGTGGTGCTGCCCTGGGTGCATGCCGAAGACCTGCACGCGCTGTGGCTCGCCGCCCGCGCCGCCGGCCTCGCCAGCGCCAACGTGCACCTGCTGACGGACATGATCGCCTGCCCCGGCGGCGACTTCTGCGCGCTGGCCAATGCGCGCTCCATTCCCATCGCCGAAGCCATCACCGAGCGTTATCAAGACCTCGACGAGCTCGACGACCTGGGCGAGATCGACCTGCACATCAGCGGCTGCATCAACTCGTGCGGCCACCACCACAGCGGCCACATCGGCATCCTGGGCGTCGACAAGGACGGCAAGGAGTGGTACCAGGTCACCCTCGGCGGCTCCGACGGCTCCGAGCTCAGCGGCACGCCGCAGGCCGGCAAGGCTGTCGGCCCCTCGTTCTCGGCGGCCGAAGTGCCGGGCGTGATCGAGGCCGTGCTCACCACCTACCGCGACACCCGCGAAAGCGGCGAGAACTTCATCGACACGCTGCGCCGCGTAGGCCCGGACCCGTTCAAGGCCGCTGCCAACGGTGCACGTTTCAAGGTGGAGGAAGCAGCATGAACAAGAAACTCAACATCCTCTCGGCAGAAGAACACATCGACGACGGCGATCCGAAGGTTCTGCAACTGGCCAACGACGCCGACCCGCTCGCCATCGAGGTGTGCCTGGCCGACATCGAGCGCATCGACCTGAACTTTCCGAAGTTCACCGACGGCCGCGCCTACAGCCAGGCCTTCCTGCTGCGCCGCCGCCTGGGCTTCCAGGGCGACATCCGCGCCACGGGCGACGTGCTGATCGACCAGCTGGTGCAGATGGAACGCACCGGCTTCTCCAGCGCCGTGCTCAAGGAAGGCGTTGACGCCTCCGACGCGCAGCGCCAGTTCGACCGCTTCGCCGCCTTCTACCAGGGCGACGCGGTGCAGACCGCGCCGCACTTCGCGGCCGGCAACTGAGAGCGAATGGGAACCTTCGACATGAGCATCGCCACGGACATCGACTTCGCACGCATCAACACCGAACTCGGCCGCAACGCCGAGGGCCTGGTGGACTGGGCGATCGGCCTGGGCCAGCCCGCGATCATCACCACCAACTTCCGGCCTTTCGAGGCCGTGATCCTGCACATGGTCACGCGCGCAAAGCGCGATGTTCCCGTGGTCTGGATGGACAACGGCTACAACACCGAGGCCACCTACCGCTTTGCCGACGAGGTGACGAAGCAACTAGGCCTGGACCTGCACATCTACCTGCCGCGCCGCTCGCGTGCGCATCGCGAAGCGGTCGAGGGCCCGACCCCGGCGCTCGACGATCCGCGCCATGCCGCCTTCACTGAAGAAGTGAAGCTGGAGCCCTTTGCCCGCGCGCTGCGCGAGACGGCACCGAAGGTCTGGTTCACCGCACTTCGGGCCACCGACACGGCCGTGCGCGCGCAGATGGACCCGGTCAGCGTCAATCCGGACGGCCTGATCAAGGTCGCGCCGCTGCTGCACTGGTCGTCCAAGGAGTTGTACGAGTACTGCGAGGCGCACGGCCTGCCGAACAACTTCGACTACGTGGACCCGACCAAGGGCGAAGACAACCGCGAGTGCGGATTGCATCTCGCGCACTGAGAGCCAACGGCTCACCGATCCTCTGCATCCAGCACCCCATCCGATGAACGCCCGTACCGAAACCGAACTGCTGCTGTCGCCAGCGCACCTCTCCAACACGCACCTCGATGCGCTGGAAGAAGAAACCATCTTCATCCTGCGCGAGGTCGCGGCCGCCTTCGAGCGCCCCACCCTGCTGTTCTCGGGCGGCAAGGATTCGCTGGTGCTGCTGAAGTGCGCGGAAAAGGCCTTCGGCGTGGGCCGCATTCCCTACCCGCTGCTGATGATCGACACCGGCCACAACTTCCCTGAAGTGACGGCCTATCGTGACCAGCGCGCAAAGGAACTGGGCGCCGAGCTGATCGTGCGCAGCGTCGAAGATTCGATGAAGCGCGGCACCGTGCGCCTGGCCCATCCGGGCGAGTCGCGCAATGCGCACCAGTCGGTGACGCTGCTCGAAGCGATCGAAGAATTCCGCTTCGACGCACTGATCGGCGGCGCCCGCCGCGACGAGGAAAAGGCCCGCGCCAAGGAACGCATCTTTTCGCACCGCGACAGCTTCGGCCAATGGCAGCCCAAGGACCAGCGCCCCGAGCTGTGGACGCTGTTCAACACCCGCCTTGCGCCGGGCGAGCACTTCCGCGTGTTCCCGATCTCGAACTGGACCGAACTCGACGTGTGGCAATACATCGAGCGCGAGCATGTCGGCCTGCCGTCGATCTACTACACGCACAAGCGTGAAGTGGTGGAGCGCCGCGGCCTGCTGGTGCCGGTGACCGAGCTCACCCCGCCGCGCGACGGCGAAACGGTACAGGTGCGCGACGTGCGCTTTCGCACCGTGGGCGACATCACGACCACCTGCCCGGTCGAGAGCCTCGCGGCCGACGCGGGCGACGTGGTGCTGGAGACGCTGTCGGTCGACGTCAGCGAGCGCGGCGCGACCCGCATGGACGACATGACGTCCGAAGCATCCATGGAAAAACGCAAGAAAGACGGTTACTTCTGATGAGCGCGACGACGACTGCTACCCCTGTGAACACCGACGTCCACGGCGACACCGGCACCGCGCTGCGCTTCATCACCTGCGGCTCGGTCGACGACGGCAAGAGCACGCTCATCGGCCGCCTGCTGGTCGACAGCAAGACCGTGCTGCAAGACCAGCTGGCCGGCGTGCAGCGCGGCGGCGAAACCGACCTCGCCCTGCTGACCGACGGCCTCTCGGCCGAGCGCGAGCAAGGCATCACGATCGACGTGGCCTACCGCTACTTCTCGACCGCCAAGCGCAAGTTCATCATCGGCGACGCACCGGGCCACGAGCAGTACACGCGCAACATGGTCACGGCCGCCTCGGCCGCCGACGCCGCCGTGGTGCTGGTCGACGCAACCAAGCTGGCCTGGGCCGCCGAAGTGGAAGACGGCACCGTGGTCAAGCGCGAACTGCTCCCGCAGACGCGCCGCCACACGCTGCTGTGCCATCTGCTGCGCGTGCAGTCGATCGTGTTCGCGGTGAACAAGCTCGACGCCATCGACGACGCCGGCCTCGCCTTCGAACGCATCTCGACCGCGCTGAACGCCTTTGCCGAAGCGGCTGGCGTGCAGGTGGCGGGCATCGTGCCGATCTCGGCGCTCAAGGGCTGGAACGTGGCCACGCGCCATGCCGACTGGGTCGGCTACGAAGGCCCGAGCCTGCTCGAGCTGCTCGAGGAGCTGCCCGTCACGGCGCAGGACGAGGACGTGCCCTTCGCCTTTCCGGTGCAGTGGGTCGAGAAGTTCTCTTCTTCCGCCGACACCTCGCAGGGCCGCCGCGTGTTCTGGGGCCGCGTCGCCTCGGGCCACGTGGAACCCGGCCAGCGCGTGACCGTGCTGCCGAGCAATCAGACCGCCACGGTCGCGCAGGTGCTGAGCCACACGCGCCAGCCGAAGGCGGTGCATGCAGGCCACAGCGCCGGCATCGTGCTCGACCGCGAGGTCGATGTGTCGCGCGGCGACTGGCTGCTGGCGCCCGGCGCCTTCGAGCCGGTGCGCGAGATCACCGCCACCGTGGCCTGGCTCGACGACGAGCCGCTGGTCGCGGGCCGCGTGTACTGGGCGCTGCAGGGTCACCGCTGGGTCAAGGCCAAGGTGGCGCGCATCGTCGATCGCGTGAACATCACGACGCTCGAATCGGAGCCGGCAACGCAGCTGGAAGCCAATGCCATCGGCGACGTGGTGCTGGCATTGCAGCAGCCGCTGGCCGTGCTTCCCTTCACGCAATCGCGTGCATTGGGCTCCCTGGTGCTGGTCGATACGGCCTCCCACAAGACCGCTGCTGCCGTGCTTGTGCAGCCCGCCGCCGCAAAGGCCTAAAATCTCGGGTTTCCCCCGATCTCACACTGACGTTAAAAGACAAATGACTCACGTCGTCTCCGAAGCCTGCATCCGTTGCAAATACACCGACTGCGTGGACGTTTGCCCCGTCGACTGCTTCCGCGAAGGTCCCAACATGTTGGTGATCGACCCGGACGAATGCATCGACTGCGCGGTCTGCATCCCCGAATGCCCGGTCAACGCGATCTACGCCGAGGAAGACCTGCCGGCCAACCAGATCGCCTTCATCAAGATCAACGCCGAGCTGGCCCTGGCCGACGGCTGGAAGAGCATCACCAAGCGCAAGCCCGCCCTGCCTGACGCCGAAGAGTGGAAAGACAAGACGGACAAGATCGGGGAGCTGGTGCGCTGAGCACCTTGGCTACCCCCATCGAAACCGACGCCCTGATCGTCGGTGCCGGCCCCGTGGGGCTGTTCCAGGCCTTCCAGCTGGGCCTGCTCGAAATCTCCTGTCATATCGTCGATGCACTGCCCGCCGCGGGCGGCCAGTGCGTGGCGCTGTATGGCGACAAGCCGATCTACGACATTCCCGGCACGCCGGTGACCAGCGGGCGCGGTCTGGCGCAGTCGCTGTTGCAGCAGGTGGCGCCGTTCAAGCCGCAGTTTCATTTCGGCGAGCAGGTTGCCACGCTGGAGCGCCAGGCTGACGACCGGTTGCTGCTGACGACTTCGGTCGGCACCGCCTTCCTGGCGAAGACGGTGTTCATCGCGGCCGGCGTCGGGGCCTTCGTACCCAAGCGCATCACCATCGAAGGCATCGCGCAGTTCGAAGGCAGCTCGCTCTTCTATCACCCCGATTCGCTGGACCGCTTCGCCGGGCAGACAGTGGTGGTGAATGGCGGCGACGACATCGCGCTCGAAACGGCCATCGCGCTCACGGCGATCGCGAAGCAGGTCACGCTGGTGCACCGGCGCGACGGCTTCCAGGCTGACGAGGCCAACATCTCAGCTATGCGCGCCCTCGTGGCCGCGGGCAAGCTGGCCTTCAAGGTCGGCCAGCCCACTGCCTTTGACGGCAAGCAACTGCAGATCACCACGCCTGACGCCACCACGGTCGATCTGCCGCTCGACGCGCTGATCGCATGCCTGGGCATCTCGCCGCGCCTCGGCCCCATCGCCGACTGGGGCCTGGAGTTGGAGCGCAAACAGGTGCCTGTCGACACCGAGAAATACGAAACCCGCGAGCGCGGTGTGTTCGCGGTGGGCGACATCAACACCTACCCGGGCAAGAAGAAGCTCATCGTCTGCGGCTTCCACGAGGCCACTCTGGCCGCCTGGGGCGCCACGGCCATCGTGTTCCCGGGCAAGGCCGTGCCGCTACAGTACACGACCACCAGCACGCGTCTGCACGAGCTGCTGGGCGTTTCCGGCTCCCGTTAACGCGCGCCAGGCAGCAGCGCCCGGTATTCGCCGATGAAGCTGCCGATGGCGGCCACGTAGCGGTCGATATCCGCATCCGCCAATGGCAGCGACAGCACGACGAAGCCGCGCGGCGAGGTGTAGATGCCCTCGCTCAGCAGGTGGAAAAAAAGCAGCTGACGCAGGCGGCCATCGACTGGTGCCAGATCGTCGACGCTGCGCACCTCGCCGCCCACGAAATGCGCGTTCATCAGCGAGCCCAGCCCGGTGAACTGCATCGCAACGCCCTCTTTCACGCACAGCGCATTGAGCCTCGCCCGCATCGCCTCGCCCCGCTCCGCCAGCGCGCCGGCCGCCTCGGGCGTGAACAGCTTGGTGAGGCCTGCATAACCGGCGGCCATCGTCAGCACGTTGTTGTTGAAGGTACCCGAGTGGGCCAGCGACCCGGTGCGCGGGTCGAACAGCGCCATCACGTCGGCACGCCCTCCGAAAGCGCCGAAGGACATGCCGCCGCCGATGTACTTGCCCAGTGTGGTGATGTCTGACCGAATGCCCAGCTTGTTCGCCAGCCCGTGCGGCGCCAGGCGGGAGGTCATCACCTCGTCGAAAACCAGCAACGCACCGACGCGCGTGGCCGATTCGCGCAGCGCCTGCAGGAAGTCGAGGCTCCCCGGAATGCAGCCGCTCGCCCCCTGCATCGGCTCGACCAGAACGGCGGCGATCTCGGCGCCGTGCCTTTCGATCTGCTCGCGCGCCGTTTGCGCATCGTTGTAGGGCAGCACCAGGAAATCGAACGGCACCGTCGTCGGCAGCGGCTTTGCGCCGAAACCCAGCACGCCACCGTGGTAGCCGCCCGCAAACACCACGATCTTGCGACGCCCCGTGAAGTGCAGCGCGGCAGTCAGCGCCATCAGGTTCGCCTCAGTGCCCGAGTTGGTGAAGCGCAACTGCTCGATCTGCGGAAAACGCTCACAGATAAGCCTTGCCAGCCGGCCTTCGAGCAGGTTGTGGCCCGTGAGGTTGATGCCGCTTTGCATCGCCTCGATGACGGCTTCACGGATCTCGGGTGCGGAGTGGCCGTAGACGCCGGCCGTGTACTCGGCGATGAAGTCGGCATAGCGGTGGCCGTCGGCATCCCACAGCGCAGCCCCCTCTCCCTTGGCAATGGTCAGCGGAAACGGCGCGTAGAACAGCACCGAACGGCTGTTGGCGCCGGGCATGTAGCGCGCCTGCTCCTCGAACTGATGGCGGCTGGCGGGGTTGCTCTCGGTGAAGCGCTGGTATGCGCCGGCAAGAGCCTGGTCGATGGCGGCATGGGTCATGGCGGATGTCCTTCGGGTGGTGATGCGATCGTCGTTTGCGGCGCAGTTTATTGGTCAGTGCTCAATTAATATTGTTTATACAGTCAACCCGGCTGCCGCACAATGGCCGCAACCATGACGAAGAAATCGCCTCCCAAGCCCCGTACGGCCGGCCGCCCCGCCGGCGGTGGCGGTCTGACGAAACAACGCATCGCCGAAGTCGCACTGGCGCAGATCGACGAATTCGGCCTGGGCGCCTTCAGCATGCGCGAGGTCGCGGCGCGGCTCGATGTCTATCCGGCCACCGTGCACTGGCACGTGAGCACGCGCGAGGCACTGCTGGCCGAAGTGGCCGCCACCGTCATGGCCGAAGTCACGCCGCCGCCCGGCAAGCTCGACTGGCAGGCATGGATCACCGAACTGTTCCGCCGCTGCCGCACCGCGGTGCGGCGCCACCCGAACGTGGCGCAGCTGCTGGGCGCGCAGCTGGTGTCGAACGGCAGCCTGCCGATCGAGCTGGTCGAAGGCGTGCTGGCGGCGCTGACCGAGGCCGGCTTCGAGGGCGAGCCGCTGCTGGAGGCCTACAACTGCGTGGTCGCCGCAATGCTGGGCTTCCTGACGATGGAGTTCTCGCCCCTGCCCGTGGACAACACCCAGGCCTGGGCCGAGGAGCTGCGCGAGCGCGTGCACACGATTCGCCCACTCGACCACCCGGTGCTCACGCGCAACCTGGCGCAACTGGCCAACAAAGCCTTCATCCTGCGCTGGGATAACGGCACCACCGTGCCGCTCGACAGCAGCTTCGAGCGACACATCCAGATCACCATCGACGGGCTGGAGGCGTTCGCGCGCAAGGTCAGGGCTGCGTAGGCCCGAACAGCTCGTACAGCACCATGCGCGCCTGCCTGCCGCGCAGCTCGGTCGTTTCCTCGATGCGGCGGGTGGCGAGCCGCCCACCCAGTCCCTCGAATGTCGTCTGCGAGATCAGCGTACGCGTGCCCAGTTCCTTGTTGGCGCCCTCGATGCGGCTTGCCGCATTGATCGCGTCGCCGATGGCGGTGTAAGACAGCCGGTTGCTCGACCCGAGCACGCCCGCGATCACGTGGCCGGTGTGGATGCCTACGCGCGTGCGGAACTCGTGCAGGCCTTCGCCCCGCCACTTGCCGTTGAGCACGTCCATTTCGGCATGCAGTTCGAGCGCCGCGACGCAGGCCCGGTATTCCGCATCCTCCAGGTCGGACGGCGCGCCCCACAGCACCATGATGCCGTCGCCCATGAACTTGTCGACCACGCCGCCATGCCGCGCAAAGATACCGGCCGCCAGGTTGAAGTACTCGGTCAGCTGCCTCACGAGCACGTCGGCTTCCATCGATTCGGAGATGGTGGTGAAGCCCTCCACGTCGGTGAACATCGCGGTGATGCGGCGCGGCGAGCCGCTGGGCGCGAGCGCGTGGCCCTCGGCGACGAGCTGGCGGATGATGTCCACCGGCACGAACTTGCGAAAGGCCTGCAGGCTGCGCGCCGATTCGTCCAGCGCCTGGTTCAGATGCTGGATCTCCAGAACCCGGCTCGGCTCGAGCGGCAGGTTGTCTAGCTCCAGCCGCCCGATGCGGCGCGCGACAAGCGCGAGGTTTTCGATCGGCTGGGTCACGAGCTTCGACAGCCGCAGCGAGATGAACAGCGCGATGCCGAGAAAACTCAGCGTCAGCAGCAGCGCCCAGAGCACCGAACGATGCAGGCCCCCGAGCAGCAGGTCTTCGGGCTCCCAGCTGACGAGTTGCCACCGGGTGTGCGGGATGTGCGAGGTCTGCACGAGGTATTTGCGCCCTTCATGCTCGATGGAAAAAGCCATGTCGTCGGCGCCACCCGCCTTGCCCGCGGCAAGCATGCGCGCATGCAAGGCACCAAGCACGCCGGTGTCTGGCGACTCCAGTTCGCGCACCGGGTCGGGGTGGTCGCTGCGCGCGATCACGTGATGGTCGGCGCTCAGCAAGGCGCTCTCGCCGGTCCCCAGCGCGCCGAAGATGCGCACGAGCTTCGACAGATGCCCCAGCGACACGTTGCCGTCGATCACGAGCCGGCGTGTGTGCCCCTCGTCATCGACACGTGCGCTGGGCAATGAATGGCCGATTGCAAGCTCCTGTGAGTCGCTCATCAGGAAAGGCTGGGTCCACACGGGTCCATGCGCCTTCATGGCCTCCCGGTACCAGGTGCGCTTCTCGGGGTCGAAGTCGCTGCGATAGGCCGTGATGGCCGTCGTAGCAAAGCGCTGCTTCGCGTCGCCGCCCTCGGCGTCGGGCGAGCGCTTGTACTGCCAGGTTTCGGTGCTGAAGTCGGGGCCGCGCAACACCTGCCGGATAGCCGGGGTCGGGTAGCGCACAGCCATCAAGACGTGGCCGTCGTCGGTGGCCACGTTGATGCTGTCGAGCTCGGGGGTCTGCTCGAGCATGGTCCAGAGCATCTCGGCGGTCTGTTCGCCATCCTCGCCGGTGGCGTGCACGCTGGGAGAGTCGGCAATCGATCGGATGACTCCCTCGGTCTTGGCGAGGAAGGCGAGCACGTTGTCCTCGACCCGGTCATGGTTGATCTTGTGCGAGGCCGTGCCCACCCTGGACACCAGCTTCTCAGCGGCCCAGTAGCCGAATGCCACCAGCAGCAGCGACTGCAACAGCGCGACGGCGCAGATGATGGTGCCTACGTCGACCCTGAAGCGCCGTAGGCCGGTGCCAGCGAAATCCCTATCTGCCATGCAAGTCCTTCTTCATTTCTTGTTCCTGCTCGCTTATCGGCGCGCGCTCCCGTTTCTTTGATTGGCAGTTCTTCTTTGGACGCCGATTCTCTCGTGGCCTGTGCACGCTCTGCGGGTTTTCCCTGCCTCGCAAAGGCACGCATGCTGTTGCGGCTTCCCCGCAGGGGATAAACTCCGGCCCGCGCCGTGGGTTCCTCGCGGCGTACTTGCTAGGGGTGTTGGGCGGCTTGCCGTCCGGCTGAGAAAGTCCCTTTGAACCTGATTGAGGTAATCCTCGCGCAGGGAAGCTGGTCCGGTGGCCTCTCACGTTCTCTCGCGTGACGGCCGTGTCGCTCGGGCCCCGCCCACCTGCCAAACCTTTGCACTGGAGCAAATGGATGGCAAACGACAACAACAACGACGCGACCGTCTCGAACGAGGCGCTGACGCCGCTGCCCGCGTCCCAACGCGTGTTCGGCTGGCACGACCATGCCTCGCTCTGGTTCAGCCTCGGCGTGGGCCTGCTGGTGATGCAGATCGGCGCCTACCTCGTGCCGGCCGTGGGCACGCGCGATGCGGTCATTGCCATCGTGCTCGGCTCCTGCGTCGGCGCCGGCCTGCTGGCCTGGACCGCGCGGCTGGGCTGCGAGAGCGGCCTGGCGAGCGCCGGCCTGATGCACGCCACCTACGGAAGCGCCTTCGCCCGGCTGCCGGTGCTGCTCAACATCGTGCAGCTGGTGGGCTGGACCACCTTCGAACTGGTCATCATGCGGGAAGGTACGCAGGCCATCGGCCAGTCGGTGGTCGGCCCCTCGCTGGGCACCGCCTGGGGCGGCGTGCTGACCACGCTGCTGTGGGGCGCGGTGCTGCTGGCGCTGCTCGCGGGCTCGATGGTCAAGCTGGTGAGGCGCTTCGTGAGCCGCTTCGGCTTGCCGCTGGTGGTGCTGTCGCTGCTCTGGCTCACATGGCAATTCGCGACACGGCTGCAAGCCAAGGGCCTGGATGCCTTCTGGGCACGTCCGGGCGACGGCACGATGGGCATGTTCAGCGCGCTCGATCTCGTGATTGCGATGCCGGTGTCGTGGCTGCCGCTGGTGGCCGACTACGCGCGACACGGCAAACGCAGTGCACCCGGCAAGGGCGGCCTGGGCAGCGCGTTCAGCGGCACCTGGATCGGCTATGCGCTGGCGAACATCTGGTGCTACGCATTGGGCGTGATGGTGGTGAGCGTGGCCGAGCCCGGCGTGAGCCTCGTCACCGCGCTGCTGCTGGCGCAAGGCGGACTGGTGGCGCTGGGCCTGATCCTGATCGACGAGCTCGACAACGCGTACGGCGATGTCTATTCGGGCTCGGTCTCCACGCACAGCCTGCTGCCGCGATGGAGCGTGAAGCGCTGGGGCCTGCTGCTGGCCGCGCTGTGCATCGCATTGGCGCTGGTGCTGCCGATGCACACGCTGGAGCCCTTCCTGCTGCTTCTGAGCTCGGTGTTCGTGCCGCTGTACGGCGTGATCATCGGGCGGCTGGGCAGCGGCCAGTCGGTATCACTGGCCGGTACGCGCCAGATCGACTTCGGCGCGGCGCTGATCTGGATCGCGGGCATCGCGGCGTATCACGCGCTGGCCAAGTGGGCGCCGCAGTTCGGCTCTGCCCTGCCAACGCTGGCGGCGACCTTCGTGCTGGCCTGGCTCAGCCGGCCGAAGCTGACAACGGCAGGCGGTGCGTCGGCACTGGCGCAAAGCCGTGGTTGAGGGGGCCATGACCCGCGCCGATCTTCACATCCGCACCGGCAGCCATCGCGCCGAGGATGTAGGCGCGTGCCCGCTCGACCGCCTCGGGCAGCGCCGCACCCAACGCAAGGTGCGCGGCAATGGCGGACGACAGCGTGCATCCCGTGCCGTGCAGGTTGCGGCTGGCAATGCGCCTGGAAGCCAGGCGCCTGCGCTCACCGCCGGATTGCAGCAGCACGTCGACCACCTCATCGCCCGGCAGATGGCCGCCCTTGAGCAGCACTGCCTTCGCGCCGAGCGCGAGCAACTCGTTTGCCGCGTCATCGAGCGCATCGACGCCATCGATGGCATGGCCGATCAGCAAGGCCGCCTCGTCGAGATTGGGCGTGACGACCACGGCGCGCGGGAACAGTTCGCGCACCAGCACCTGCACCGTCTCGGCGGCGATCAGGCGGTCGCCGCTGGTGGCGACCATCACGGGGTCGAGCACCACGTTCTTCAGCTGGTAGCGGTCGATGGCCCAGGCCACCACCTCGACCACCTCGGGCGCATGCAGCATGCCGAGCTTGACGGCATCGACGCCGATGTCTTCCACCACGGCCTGGATCTGCGCCTTGAGGAAATCGGGCGGCACACCGTGGATGCCCGATACGCCGAGCGTGTTCTGCGCGGTGAGCGCGGTGATGGCCGTCATGCCGTAGCAGCCAAGGGCCGCGAAGGTCTTGAGATCGGCCTGGATGCCGGCGCCGCCGCCGCTGTCGGAGCCGGCGATGGAAAGCACGCGTGCGTAGCGCTGGGTGGGTCCTTGGGTCATGCCGAAAATTATCGGCGGTATCGGCAATGCGAAGGAGCACGGCTGTGAGCCTTCCTTTTCAATCGGCCGCCATCCTCGGCGCGGGCCTCATGGGCCGCCTGCTGGCGGCAACGCTCGCGCAGGCTGGCTGCAAGGTCGATGTGCTCGAAGCTGGCAGTCCCGATGCCGAAGGCGCAGCCGCACGCGTGGCCGCGGCAATGCTCGCGCCGCTTGCCGAATCGGCCGTGGCGCCGGTGTCGGTCGTGCGCATGGGGCAGCACGCGCTCTCGCGCTGGCCCGAACTGCTGGCCTTGCTGGCGCAGCCCGTTTTTTTCCAGCGCGAGGGCACGCTGGTGCTCTGGCACCGGCAGGACAGCGCCGAAGCCGCGCGGCTTGCACGCGTGCTCGCCCGCACCGGCGCGCAGGTGCCCGAACTCGCGCCAATGCAGACGCTCGACGGCCCGGCCATCACAGCGCTGGAACCTTCACTGGGCCAGCGCTTTGCGCAGGGCCTGTTCCTGCCCGGCGAAGGCCAGCTCGACAACCGTGCGCTGCTGGCCTCGCTGCTCGCGACGCTGCAGGCCAGCCCTCGTGTCACGCTGCACTGGCAATCGCCACGCGCACCGTCTGATTTTTCACCCGGCACGACAGGCCAGCCCGACTGGGTGATCGACTGCCGCGGCCTCGGCGCCAAGCCCCAGTGGAGCGCGCTGCGCGGCGTGCGCGGCGAAGTAATCCGCGTCCATGCGCCCGAAGTGAGCCTGCAACGCCCCACCCGCCTCGTGCATCCGCGCTACCCGCTCTACATCGCGCCCAAGCCCGGCAACCTGTTCGTGATCGGCGCGACCGAGATCGAGTCCGAAGACATGTCGCCCGCCAGCGTGCGCTCAACGCTCGAACTGCTGAGCGCCGCCTATGCCGTGCACAGCGGCTTCGCCGAAGCGCGCATCGTCGAGATCGCCACGCAGTGCCGCCCCACGCTGCCCGACAACCTGCCCGCCATCCGCCAGCCGCAGCCGCGCGTGCTGCAGATCAACGGCCTGTACCGCCACGGTTTCATGATCGCGCCCGCGCTGCTCGACGCCGCGATGGAGCTGCTCGCGCACGGCCACTCGGCCCTCGCAAGGAGCTTCGGCATGGAGATCTCCGACACATGAACATCCTGATCAACGACAAGCCTTTCGTGCTGCCCGACCACGCCACGCTCACCGATGCGCTGGCCGCACTGAACGCCACGCCGCCTTTCGCGGTGGCCGTGAACCGCGAGTTCGTGCCGCGTTCGGCGTATGCCGCGCGCGCACTGCAGTCCGACGACCGCATCGAAGTGATCCGCCCCGTGACGGGCGGCTGAATGATGGAGACAAAGAACATGACGACCACGAACGACCCACTGGTGCTCTACGGCGAAACCTTCCAGAGCCGCCTGCTGCTCGGCACTGCGCGCTACCCCTCGCCCGACTTGCTCGAAGCCGCCGTGAAGCGCGCAAGGCCAGCGATGTTGACCGCATCGCTGCGCCGCCAGACTGCCAGCCAGGGCTCGGGCAACAGCGACCTTGGCAACGGCTTCTGGGAGTTGCTGCGCAAGCTCGACGTGCCGGTGCTGCCCAACACCGCCGGCTGCCACAGCGTGCAGGAAGTGATCGCCACCGCGCAGATGGCGCGCGAGCTGTTCGACACGCCGTGGATCAAGCTCGAGCTGATCGGCGACGACTACACGCTGCAGCCCGACACGCTGAACCTCGTCGATGCGGCCTCGCAGCTGATCCGCGACGGCTTCAAGGTGCTGCCCTATTGCACCGAAGACCTGGTGCTGTGCCAGCGACTGGTCGATGTCGGCTGCCAGGCGGTGATGCCATGGGCCGCACCCATCGGCACCGGCCGCGGGCCGGTCAACCCCTATGCGCTGCAGGTGCTGCGCGATCGGCTGAAGGTGCCGATGCTGGTCGACGCGGGCCTGGGGCTGCCGTCGCATGCCTGCCAGGTGATGGAATGGGGCTACGACGGCGTGCTGCTCAACACAGCCGTTGCGCTGGCGCAAGACCCGGTCGCGATGGCGGGCGCTTTCGCCGACGCGGTGCAGGCTGGCCGCACCGCATATCGCGCCGGCGCCATGGCAGCGCAAGACGCCGCCCAGCCGAGCACGCCCGTACTCGGCACGCCCTTCTGGCATCACGCACCATGAGCACCGCGAGCGACGCCCGCGCCATCGCGCACGCCATTGTCGCGGCCCACGGGCTGCGCTTTGGTGCCATTACATCCGCGCCCATCAGTGCACCGAACTTCTCTTCGGACGATCCGGTCTACCGCGGCGCCAAGCAGGCCTGCACGGCCCTCGGCTTCATCGAGATCGATGCCGAATGCCTGGCCCATGCCTGGCGCGCACAGACACAACGCCTGAGCAACTTCGACGCCACGCTGTGGCCCGACGCGCCCGAAGACTTCGGCATGCGGCCGTTTCCACCCACCGCGCGCGATGACGCATTTCCGACCTGCCCCGAACGGCTCGGCCTGTATGCCGTGCTGCCCGACGCGCAATGGGTCGGCCGCATGGCGCGTGCAGGAGTACCGACGGTGCAGCTGCGCTTCAAGTCCGACGATGCTGCTGCCATCGAGCGCGAAGTGCAGGCGGCCGTCGAAGCGGTGCAAGGCACCGGCGCGCTGCTCTTCATCAACGACCACTGGCAGGTCGCCACCGCGGCCGGCGCCTACGGCATCCACCTCGGCCAGGAAGACCTGGACGCGCTCTCGCCCGACGAACTGGCGCAACTGCGCGCTTCGGGCCTGCGGCTGGGCGTCAGCACGCACGGCTATGCCGAGATGGTGCGCGCCGACAAGGTGAGCCCGAGCTACATCGCGATGGGCGCGGTGTACCCGACCACGCTCAAGAAGATGGCCACCGCGCCGCAGGGCGCGGCCCGGCTCGGCGCCTATGCACGCCTGCTGCGCGGCTATCCGCAGGTCGGCATCGGCGGCATCGATGCCGTGCGGCTGCCCGAGGTGCTGGCCACCGGCGTCGGCTCCGTCGCCGTGGTGCGCGCGCTGGTCGCGGCCGAAGACCCCGAGGCCACGGCCGCGCAATGGATGGCAGCCATGAGCGCCGCCACGGTCAGCAACTGAACAGAATGAAGCAACATACCCTCTCGCCTCTCTCGTGCGCCATCGCCGCCGCCCTTCTTGCCACGGCCTGGAGCGCCAACGCGCAACAGGCCGCGCTGCCTGAAGTCACCGTCAACGACGCGGCCGCAGCGCCGCAAGCCGACGTCAGCGGCTTTGGCGACGTGCCGCTGCGCGAGCTGCCGATCTCGGCTACGGTGATCGACAGCAAGCAGCTGCGCGACAGCGGCGCACGCCGGCTCGCCGACCTCACGCAGTTCGACGCCTCGGTCACAGACGCCTACAACTCCGCGGGCTACTGGGACTACCTCACGGTGCGCGGCTTCGTGCTGGACAACCGCTTCAACTACCGGCGCGAAGGCCTGCCGATCAGCGCCGAGACATCGATTCCGCTCGACAACAAGGAGCGCGTCGAAATCTTGCGCGGCACCAGCGGCATCCAGGCCGGCACCAGCGCGCCGGGCGGGCTGGTCAACTACGTCGTGAAGCGGCCCACCGAGCAGGACCTGCGCACGGTGCGCATCGAGACCACGAGCCGTGGCAGCGTGCTCGGCGCGCTCGACCTCGGCGGGCGCTTCGGTGAAGACCGCCAGTTCGGCTACCGACTCAACGTGGCGAGCGAAAACCTCAAGCCGCTGACGCACAACCTCGACGGCAACCGCAACCTGTTCTCGCTCGCGGCCGACTGGCGCATCACGCGCGACTCAGTGCTGGAGTTCGAGATCGAGCAAAGCCGCAAGACGCAGCCGAGCCAGAATGGCTACAGCCTGCTGGGCAACGTGCTGCCGGCACCGGTCGACCCGCGCATCAACCTCAACAACCAGCCGTGGTCGCAGCCCTCGGTGTTCAAGGCGCTGACGGGCACGGTGCGCTTCAGCCAGGCTCTGAATGCCGACTGGCGCTGGAGCGCGCAGATCGGCCAGCAGCGGCTGAAGAGCGACGACCGGCTGGCCTACGCCTTCGGCTGCAGCGCCGAAGGCAACTACGACCGGTATTGCTCGGACGGCACCTTCGACGTCTACGACTTCCGCAGCGACAACGAGCGCCGCACGCAGACGGCGGGCAGCCTCAACCTCAAGGGCAATGTGATGACGGGCAGCGTGCGGCACGAGCTCGGCTTCGGGCTGCTGCAAAGCCGCGTGCGCAACCGCTTCGACAACCAGGCCTACAACTACGCGGGCACCGGCAACATCTGGGGCACAGCCGTGGTGCCGGCGAGCCCGGACGCCACCACGCCGCAGACCAACCGCGACGAGCGCTCGACCGAACTGTCGGTGCAGGACGCGATCCGCTGGAACGATCGCTTCACCACCTGGCTCGGCGTGCGCCACACGCGGCTCGACCGCAGCAGCATCGGCAACGACGGCTCGAGCCCGACCGGGTACAAGCAGGACGTGACCACGCCGTGGATCGCGGCGAGCTACACCATCCAGCCGGGGCTGCTGGCCTATGCAAGCTGGGGCAAGGGTGTCGAGTCGCAGGTCGTGCCGAACAGGGTCTCGCAGTACAGCAACGCGGGGCAGGCACTGCCCGCGCTCACCTCACGCCAATGGGAACTGGGCCTGAAGGGCGGCAGCGAGGCCTTCAACTGGCAAGTGGCGTGGTTCGACATCTCGCGGCCGATGACCAACATCGACCTGTGCGGCGCTTATTGCGAAGTGCGCAACGACGGGCGCGCGGTGCATCGCGGCCTGGAGGCCGGTGCGCAATGGAGCCAGGGGCCGTGGCGCGTCGGTGGTAGCGTCGGGGTGATCGATGCCAAGCGGCGCGGCAGCACTGCGAATCCGGCGCTCAATGGGCAATCGCCGACCAACGTGCCCAAGGAAGTGCTGCGTGCGCAGGCTGCGTACCGCGTCGCATCGGTGCCGGGCCTTGAAATCGCGGGGCAGCTTTCGTATGAGGGCCGGCGCAACGTGCTGCCCGATGGTTCGATCACGCTGCCTTCGTGGACACGCGTCGATGCGGTGCTGCGCTACGACACCAAGCTGCGCGGCGTGAACACGAGCTGGACGCTTGCCGTCGACAACCTGTTCGACCGCCGCTACTGGAAGGAATCGCCCTACCAGTTCAGCCACGTGTATCTGTTCCCGGGTGCGCCGCGCACGCTGCGTCTGGGCCTGAGCGTTGCGCTTTGAACGCACTCTTGAGAAGTTGTAAAAAAGCACGCTATAATCTAAGGCTTGTTCCTCGATAGCTCAGTTGGTAGAGCGCCGGACTGTTAATCCGTAGGTCCCTGGTTCGAGCCCAGGTCGAGGAGCCAATACAAAGCCGCAAGGCCTCTGAATGCCCCGCTACTCAAAAGGTAGCGGGGCATTTTCAATTGCGCTGTGGCGGAGGTGTTGCGGGCAGTCATCGCACCGACGCAAAAAATGCAGCCGGCCGGCCAGGATCGACAAATCCATTGCATATAATTTGAGGCTGTTCCTCGATAGCTCAGTCGGTAGAGCGCCGGACTGTTAATCCGTAGGTCCCTGGTTCGAGCCCAGGTCGAGGAGCCAATACAAGCCGCAAGGCCTCTGGAAAGCCCGCTGTCTTTTATGGACAGCGGGCTTTTTCTTTTTCTTCGCTTCACAACGCTACCAGCGCGCGCGCACGCCAGCAGACCCTTGCAACGACGACCGTGCCCGCGTGTCGCCGCCCATCGCATAGAGGCGACCGATCTCGCCATAGACACTGGCGGCTCGCGAAAGCGGCAAGGTAAATCCACCGGCCAGCTCCACGCTGCGGTAGCCGGTGGCACTGGCGATGCGCGTGACGGCCGCCGCGTTGATGAACTGCGCGACGTCGGTGCCCGCGCTGGCGCTGTAGAGGTTCAGGCGTGCATAGGGCTGCAGCAGGCCGGCGGCCGTTGCAACTTCACCGCGCACGCGTACGCCAAGGCGGCCTAGCCAACCGCCACCGGTTTGCTGCGACACATTGGCACCGGAGAGAACTGCGTCGTCGAGCTTCAGCTTCTGATAGACGACCTGGGCCTGCGGCTCGATGCGCCAGCCCGGAGCGAGCCCGAAGGCCTGTCCGACCTCCAGCGACGCCAGCAGGCTGCGGCCCTTGCCCCAGCTGGCCTGGTTGCCCGTCGCTTCAACGCCGTAGCGGTGGCTGCCGCCCTGCAGGACGGCGTCGGCATAGCGATCGTTCTCATCGTCCTTCCACGTGGCGTAGGCCGCCAGGTAGCGCGAGCGCAGGTCGTTGCTGCCCACAGTGCCCTGCACGCCACGCGCAAAGCCTTGCACGCCGACGCGGCCTTCGAGCTGGCCGACGTACACACCGGCGCGCCATGCCGAGCCCGTTGGCGCATACAGGTCCACACCGGTCTGGAAGCCGCGCAGGCGCCCGTCGCTTGAGGGCGCGACCGTGCCCTGCTGGCGCAGGTCGATGTCGGCGTACACCAGCCGGCCCCATGCGGCACGCTGGCCCTGCGGCGCACTTTCATTCGACGCGACACCATCGCCATCGCCCATGCGCCGGTGCAGGTTGCCCAGCATCGCCAGATCGGCCCGCCGAAGTTGCGACGGCAGCGCGGCGAACAGGGGAACCTCGGCGCGGTAGGTTGGCAAGGTCGCGGTGGCCGGGCCTGTCGGACTCGCGGTCGCCGGCGCGGTCGAGCGCAGGTACCAGTTCTCGCCGGCCCCTGAGGCGTCCGCGCTGTAGAGGCGGTACTCGTAGGCGCCGGCGTCCACATGGCCGCCAGCCAGGGAGAAGCCATTCTTCGTGGTCTGCGCCGTGGTCGTCGCTCCATTGATGGCGCTCACGAGCATGATGCCGTCGCCCGTCGTCAATGCGCCGAGGCCGCCTGCATTGCTCACTTGCAGCGTGGTGGTGCCACTCACGGTGCCTGCGTTGATGACGATGCGATCAGTCAGTGAGCCGGAGTCCCCGAGGGCAGTGCGCATGCCCACGATGCCGCCCTGCCCCACCCAGTTGCCGTTGACGGTGAGCGTCTGCGGCACGAAGCCTGAGCCCGCAGAGCCCGGCGGCTGGAAGTCGATTCGCCCCGCGAGCGTCACGCTGCTCAGCGACGAGCTGCCTGTCATCGTCCAGCGGCTCGTGGCATCGACGGTGAGGTCCACCGGATCGATGCTGCCCGCGAGGCTGGAACCGTTCAACAGGCGCATGTCGACGACGCTGGTGGTGTCCGTCACGACGTTGCCGCTCAGCGTGCTGCGATCGGCGGTGAAAGTGAGGCTGCTGCCGTTTAGTGCCTGCAGCAGGTTGCCGGAGCTGCTGGCGGTGGCGCTCGTGTTCTTCAATGTGAGCACCGCGCCAGTGGCTGCATCGACGCGCACGAGGTCGCCCGATGCGCTTGTGATTGCAAAGCCGTCGAAGCTTGCCGTCTGGCCCGAGCCCGAGAGAAAGCCCAGCGCACTGCCAGCGGCGGTGATGGAGCCGGTGCCGGTGGCGCTGATCGAAGGGCTGCTGGCGAGCATCGCGGCGCCGTAGCTGCTGGCGTCGGTGGTGGTGATCGCGAGCGAGCCCGTCGCGTTGATCGCGCCGCCGCCGGTGACCAGCAGGCCCGCGGCGTACGACTCCTGCGTGCCGCTTGGCGTGTTCGCCTGAGTGACGCCGGTAGCCTGGATCGCCACGGGGCCCGCCAGGTTCACCTGCGAGCCGGCATCGCGCACCGAGATGCCGATGCTGTTGATGCCGCTCGAATGGATCGTGGTGCTCGACGATGCGGCGGCCGTTGCCACGCCGCCCGTGACCGCACGGATGCCCGACCCGTTGAGGCCCGAGTTGTTCAGGCTTGCCGTGCCCGTGTAGGTGATGGTTCCGGCGCTGGTGATCTTGAGCGCCGAGGCCTGCTGGCCGCTCACGCTCAGGTTCAGGCTGCCGTTGAGTTGCGCGGTGCCGCCAAGATCGGTCGCGATCGCATCGGACCTCGAGTCGCCAGCCGCGCTGATGACCATCGCACCGTTCGACACGAGGCTCGCCCCCGTAGTCATGCGAATGCCGGGAGAGTACGAAGCCCCGGCTCCCATGGTGATGCTGGTGTCGCCGTTCAGGATGACGCGGGTGTTCGCCAGCTCCGCGTAAATGCCGTAGTTGCTGGCCCCGTTGGACAGCGTGATCGACAACGGCCCGTTCACGGTGACGGTGCCCCCGCTCGCCGCGCGCAGGCCGCGGATGCCCGTGCTTGCGCCGGGGCGGTCCAGCGTCAGGCCACCAAGCAGGTTGATCTGCGAGCCGGTGCCCGTCGCGTACACGCCGTTGATGCCGCTCTGGGACATCGTCATGGTGATGAGGCCCGCGGCATTGACGATGCCGCCGCCCGATGCGCCCAGTGCTGATTGCCCCCCGGGCACGCCGCTGCTGCCGTAGCTGCCGGCCGCGCTGCACACGGAGCCCGCCGTGGCCTGCAGTCTCACGCCCGAAGTGCTGGTGCAGGCCGCCATCGCGTCGCCCGCCGACCACAGCAGCGCGCCGAAAAGGCATGTGCGGGGAAGGACACCAAGGGCGAAGAAATGCGGGTGCTTCAAAGACGGCTCCAGATGCACGCCATGACGATGGTGTGACAGACCGCAACTCTAGATTAGCACCAATGTATTCAATTGTGAACAAATCCGCGTTTGGAGCCTTTCTTCGGGCAGATCAGCAAGCCCCGGCATCTTTTTGAATATGCGCAAAGTCGGCTAAGTACGGGCCCCGCGAAGCGCGCAAACTCCCGCGCATGGAAAGCCGTCGAACCGAGCAGGACTACCGGGCCCGCGTGGCGCGCGCGGTCGCGGCCATCGTCGCGGACCCGATGGCCGATCACCGGCTCGAAGACCTCGCGCGGCTCGCGCACTTCTCGCCCTTTCACTTTCACCGCGTCTACGCAAGCGTGGCCGGCGAAACGGTGGCCGCCACGGTCCGCCGCGTGCGGCTGGCGCTCGCCACCCGCCTGCTGGAAGGCGGTACCCAGAGCGTCACGCAGGTCGCGCTGGCCGTGGGCTACGAGAGCCCGCAAGCCTTCACGCGCGCCTTCGGCCAGTTCACCGGACAGTCGCCGCGCGCATTCCAGCAGCAGATGGCGCGAGCGATCCTCGACGTCGATGCGCTGCCGCGTTCCGGTGAGAACAACGAAGGCGCTGCACCGGCCGTGCGGATCGTCGAGTGCCCGGCGCAGCGGCTGCACGCGCTGCGGCACCAGGGGTCGTTCGCGACCATTCCCCATACCCATCGGCGGCTGCGCCTGCAGGCCGGTGGGCGAGTCATCTCGGACCGGTGGGGCGCCTCGTTCAACGAACCCGAAGACTCGGCCAGCTTCAGGTACTACGCCGCCGTCGCATCGCCCGACCCTTGGCCGGAAGACGCCGAGGTCCAGATGCTCGACATTCCCGGTGGCTGCTACGCCGTGCACCGCCTGGCCGGCCCCTACTCCCAGATCAACGCGGCCGTGCGCGCCCTCTATGTCCGGTGGCTGCCGGCCAGCGGCTACGAGCCGGACGACCGGCCCACGCTGGAGCACTACCTGAACTCGTCCCGCAAGGTCTCGCCGGCCGAACTGCGCACCGATCTGCTGATTCCCATCCGACGCGCGAGCGCTTCGTGACCTTGTCGCAGGTGCTGGCTTTCCTCAGGCAGCACCTCGGACCACACCGCGCTTATCGGCAAGGCACGTGAGGCCATTGCTTGATGGTCTCGCAGCACGTCCCTACACTCGTCCGGATGGCCCCCTCGTCCGTGTTCCGCAAACACCCTGCACGCGCAGCCCTGCCCCAGGTAGTGGCCAGCCGTCGCGCGGGTGTTGCCGCTGCGGCGACCACGGCGGTCTTGCGACACACCTGCGCACTTTCCTGAGCCCGGCGGTCCGCTACCTTCCTTCCTGATGCGCGAACCATTGACCGCCGGGCACGCGCCGCGCGGCAGCGACTTCGCCCGCTCTCCTGCACAGGGCGAGGTCGCATTCAACTGGAGTGCTTCATGCTTGCAACCATTCACGGGGAGCGCACGCTCACCGAACTCGACTTCGTCCGTCTCGGCAAACTGCCGGGCCAGCAGCTTCCTCCCGCGCTCACCGAGCTTCTCGATGCGGCGGACGTGCTGCCCTCGCGCGAGGTACCTCCGGACATCGTGACGATGAATTCCCAGGTGGAGGTGGAAGACCCTGCCACGCACCAGCGGCAGAAGATCACCCTCTGCTACCCCGGCGACGCGCAGCCGGGTGAGGGCTTCGTCTCGGTGCTGTCGCCCGTAGGTATCGGCCTGCTGGGCGTGAGAACGGGCACGCTCGCACGCTGGCAGATGCCCAACGGCGCGGAAGGCGCGGCGCGCGTGGTCGCTGTGCTGTTCCAGCCGGAGGCCAACGGCGAATACACGCGTTGACGATGCCTGTGCCTCCAGGTCGGTCGATCAGTGCTTCATGACGACGCCGGTGCGGTCCTTTGCGCTGTCGATGGTCGCGCTCACGGCGCTGGTGTTGACGGCCAGGGCCACCAGGATGGAGCCGACGAAAGCCGGGTCGGCGGCTCCGGCGAAGTTCGAGGCCCCTGCGATGGCCAGGGCTTGCTGCACCTGCTGGCGGGTCAGTGCCGCTGCCGCTTCTCCAACGACGTTCTTCCTGGTTGCCATCTGAAAGCTCCTCGGAGTGAAGGCCCGACTGTAGCTGTCGGGTGGGCCACGCCCGCATGCCCATGACTTTCGGCACTGGTGCACCGGACACACGGAATGTATGTTCGCGCGGTCGCCGGCGGCGCGTCGAATCGGGAGGTCGTACAGGCCATGGCAATTCCATCTTCGGTCTTGATCAAGCGACGTCCGCACCGGGCATCTCATTCTTTTCACCTGACAGATCGGACATGGCTTTTTCCAAACTCTCTCTCGCAAGTGCACTCGCGGGCCTGCTGGCCCTTTCAGGCTGCCAGACCATGGACATGCAAATGGGCAGCCAGTCGGCCAAGACCGTGGCCACCGGCAGCGCCGCAGGCAGCGCAACCTCCGGCGAAAGCAGCCAGCTCGAGCGCTGCGATTCGCCACTCGGCACGGTCTCGCTGATCGAGAACGTGAATGCGGGCTGGTACACCATCCTCACCGGCGAATACAAGCTGCCTCCCACTGCCAACCTGCTGCGCCTGCTGGTGCAGCAATCGAACTGCTTCGTGGTGGTCGAGCGCGGTGCAGCCGGCATGAACGCCATGACGCGCGAGCGCGCGCTGATGCAGTCGGGCGAGATGCGCGGCGGCAGCAACTTCGGTCGCGGCCAGATGGTGGCTTCCGACTACGGCCTGTCGCCCGAGATCGTCTTCAGCAACAGCGACGCCGGCGGCCTGGGTGGCGCTCTTGGCGGCCTGGTGGGTGGCGGCCGCGGCCGCGCCATCGCCCAACTGGGCGCGAGCATGCAGACCAAGGAAGCCAGCGCGCTGCTGACCCTGATCGACAACCGCTCTGGCGTGCAGGTTGCGGCCGCCGAAGGCAGCGCCTCCAAGACCGACTTCGCGGGCTTTGCGGGCCTGGGCGGCCTTTCCGCCGCGGGCGGCATTGGTGGCTACACGCGCACGCCGCAGGGCAAGGTGATTGCCGCGGCCTTCATGGACGCGTTCAACCAGATGGTCCGCTCGCTGCGCAACTACAAGGCGCAGACGGTGCGCGGCCAGGGCCTCGGCGGTGGCGGCCGCCTGGGCGTGGACGGCGGTGCGGCGCCCTCGCAAACCTCGGCGCCGGGAGCTGCAAAGCAGCAGCGCCGCAGCAGCAAGCAGGCGCAGTAGCGCACATCGCCGGCCTGCCCGCCTCGTTCAGAGGTAGCGCGTTTCGGCCGGCGGCTCGAACCAGTTGTTGTTGCGCCCGTCCATGTACCGGACGGGTGCCGCCGACAGCTCTTGCTGCGTGACGTCGTCCAGGCAGCTCACGTTCACGCTGACGTAGGCACCACCGATCTCGGGCACATTGCCGCGCCCGAACGACCGGATGCCGCAGTGCCTGCAGAACAGGTGCTCGGTGCTGTGCGTGTTGAACTGGTACAGCGACAAGTCTTCTTCTCCCGACAGCAGCGTGAAGGCCTCCGGCTTCACGATCGCGCCCCATGCGCGGGCCTTGGTGCAGATCGAGCAATTGCATTTGCCCGTGCCCTCGGCGAGATCGATCAAGGCCTGGAAGCGAACCTTGCCGCAATGGCAGCTGCCGTTGTATGTCTTCTTCATGGGTCTGTGTCCCGGGGTTGAGATGAAAGCCAAGGCTACGACCCATTGCGGACAGATCCTGTCCTCGATCGCGGGCATCATGCGCACATGCTGTCTGCCTCTGCACGCCTGATCCGGCTTCTTTCGTTGTTCCAGGCACAACGCTCCTGGACGGGCGCCGAACTCGCCGCCCGGCTCGAAATCACCGAGCGCACCTTGCGCCGCGACGTGGACCGCCTGCGCAGCCTCGGCTACACGGTCGACTCCACCTCCGGCGTGGCAGGCGGCTACCGGCTGGGCGCGGGCACTGCCCTGCCCCCGCTGCTGCTGGAGGACGAAGAAGCCATCGCCGTCGCGCTCGGCCTGGGCAACCCGGTCGGCGCCGCGGGCGACATCGAGAACGCCTCGATGCGCGCGCTGGCCAAGCTCGAACAGCTGATGCCGCCGCGCCTGCGCCGCCGGCTCGACAGCGTGCGCGCGTCGGTGGTGCCGGTGCTGCGCGGCAAGTCGCCGGTGCGCCTGAAGGCCGTGTCCTTTCTTGCCGAGGCCTGCACCGACCGGCTCGAACTGCGCTTCGGCTATCGCGACCACCACGACGCCGTCACCGAACGCACGGTGGATCCGCACCGCGTGGTGCAGACCGGGCAGCGCTGGTACCTGCTGGCCTGGGACACGGCGCGGCAGGACTGGCGCACCTTCCGCCTCGACCGCATCGTCGAACCCACGCCCACCGGTGCGCGATTCACGCCGCGCCGACTGCCCCACGGCGACGTCGCGGCCTACATGGAACACGCGCTGCAGGTGTCGCCCTATCTGCACCATGCGCAGGTCGTGGTGCATGCATCTGCCAAGGCGCTCGAGCCGTACCTCGGCTGGGTCAGCGGCACACCGCAGGCCATCGACGAAGGCTCTACGCGCATCGCCACCGGCGCCAATTCGCTCGACGCGCTGGCCGTCTGGCTTGGCTGCCTGCCGCATGACTTCGAGGTCGAATCGCCGAAGGAACTGGTCGAGCACCTGGCGCTCGTGGCCGAGCGGCTCGGCAAGGCGGCGCGCAAGCCACGGAAAGCGGTGGGCCGCCTCCCCCGTATATAGGATGGGCGGCACGTGGGCTGCCCTCTACTCTTTGCGCCATCCAGCAGCAACCCAGAGCCTTCTCCATGCGCCTCGCCCCCACGTCCTGCATGAGCGCATACAGCCTCCCCGGGCCGGCGCAAGCATGACCGCAGAAACACAGGTTGCCCTCGTCGAAGACGACACCGGCATGCGCGAGCGCATCTCGCGCGTGGTCGATGCCGACCCGTCGCTGAGCCTGGCCTACAGCGCCTCCAACGCCGCCGACATCCTCGGCTGGCTGGTCGACAACCCCATCGACGTGCTGCTGGTCGACCTCGGCCTGCCCGACCGCCCCGGGCTGCAGGTGATCAGCCAGTGCCGCAACATGCAGCCGGCCTGCGCGGTGATGGTGCTGTCGATCTTCGGCGACGAGGCCAACATGGTCCAGGCCTTCGAGGCCGGCGCCAGCGGCTACCTGCTGAAGGACGGCACCGAGGCCGACCTCGCCACCCACATCCGCCACCTGCGCGCCGGCGGCTCGCCGATGTCGCCGGTGATCGCGCGCAAGCTGCTGCGGCGCTGGCAGGCTCATTCGGGCGGAGCGCCACGGCAACAGCAACCCGCTGCCGCCAAGCCCGCCAGCACCGCACCGAGCGCTTCGACGATCGCTCCCGAACGCCTGTCGCCACGCGAGTTCGAGGTGCTCGACCTGGTCTCTCGTGGTTTCACCTATGTCGAAGTCGGAACGCAGATGGGAGTCTCGGCGTCGACGGTCCAAACCCATATCCGCAATATCTACGGCAAGCTGGATGTGCACAACAAATCGGAAGCGGTGTTCGAGGCGCGCAACCTCGGTTGGCTTCCCTAGTGTGGCCGGCGGCATTCATCGCCAGCTCTTTGCGGCGCTGCTGTGCCTGTGGCTTGCGCTGGCAGGCGTCCACGCCCATGCCGCCGGGACGCCCGGCTCCATCGACATAAGCTCGGCCGAGGCCACGCTCGAACCCGATGGCCTGCCGGCGCAGAAGCGCCGGGTGCAGCTGCCCTTTCGCTGGGACCACGAGTTTCCCGGCCTCGGGGGCAAGGCGACCTACCGCATCGACCTGCCTGCCGCCGCAGTGCCGGGCGATGAACCCTCGGCCCTGCTGATGTCGGGCGCGGGCAACCAGGTGGCGATCTCGTTCAACGACGCGCTGGTGGCCAGCTTCGGCACGCTGGGCGTGCCGAAGCACGACGCGACCAAGAGCAACCTGCTGGTTCCGGTTCCGGCCGTGTTGCACCGTACGGGCCAGCCGCAGTCGCTGGTCGTGCGCACGACCATCCAGCGCCAGCGTGGCGCGGGGCTGGCCAGCGTCCAGTACGGCACCGAGGCCTCGCTCGCGGCGCTCTATCGCGACCGGCAAAGCTGGCGCAACACCTCGGCCATCGTGTATGCCGTCAGCCTGCTGCTGATGGGCGGCATTGCCGGCGGCCTGTGGCTGCGCCAGCGCGATGCGCTCTACGGCTGCTTCGCGCTGGCCGCGCTCTCGGGCGTGGCGCGCAACCTCGACCGCGTGTGGCCCGACGTGCCGATTCCCTGGCCGCTGTGGGGCGCAGTGGTGGCGGTCTGCTATGCCTGCCACATCGGGCTGATCGCGCGCTTCGTGCTGCTGGTGCTCGAGCGCAATCCGCCGTGGCTGGTGCGCTCGATCCACGCCGCGCTCGCGCTGTCGGTCACGCTGGCCTGCGCCTCTTTCGCCTTTGCGCGGCCTTCGCTGTGGACCGCCGGCCTGGTCGTCCTGCAGCTGACCAGCATCGTCTGCCTGCCCTACGTGGTGTACGGCGCGCTGGTGGATCGGCGGCGCATCGCGGGCGTGCTGATGGCGGCGGGCACGCTGGCCATCCTGGCCGGCGCGCACGATCTGCTGCTGGTGCGCATGGGTCTCTTCGGCGGCGCCTACTTCACGCTGACGGCGCACGCGATGTTCTTCTTCGTGATGATCCTGGCCGGCCTCGTGGTCGAGCGCTACAGCCGCACCGTGGCCGACTACCGCGCGCTCAACACCAACCTCGCGGCCCGCGTGGCGGAGCGCGAAGATCAGTTGCGCAGCGCCTTCGAAACCGTGCGCCAGCAGAATCAGGAGCAGGCCGTGCTGCTGGAGCGCCAGCGCATCATGCGGGAGATCCACGACGGCGTGGGCTCGCAGCTGGTGGGCCTGCTCAACGTGGTGACGCAGGCCAAGCCGGACCGCGCCGTGATCGAGGAGCACGTGAAGCTCGCGCTCGACGAAATGCGCATGGCCGTCGATTCGCTGCAGCCCACGCACGACGACCTGCCGACCGTGCTGGCCACCCTGCGCTACCGCCTGCAGCCGCGGCTCGACGCAGCCGGCATCGAACTGGTGTGGGACGTGGAAGTCATTCCGCCGCTGGAGCCCTTCGCCGCGCGGGCGGCCCTGCAGCTGCAGCGCATCCTGCTCGAAGCCTTCACCAACGTGCTGAAGCACGCGGCGGCCACGCGCATCGTGATGCATGCGAGCTGGCATGGCGACGAGACTCCGTCGCTGGTGCGCATCGTGCTCACGGACAACGGACGCGGCCTGCCGACGGCGCCCCCCGGTGGTGGGCACAGGGGACACGGCATCGCGAACATGCATGCGCGAGCCCAGTCCATCGGCGCGCGGCTGCAGATCGAAACGGTGGATCCCGCAACCGGGGGAGCGCGCATGCAGCTCGACTGGCCCTGCGCACGGGCCTGAGGAGCTTCTTTCAGCGCAGCGCGAACGCCAGCGTCACCGCCCCCAGCGCCAGCAGGCCGAGGCCGGCGATGAAGACCATCTCGCCCCAGGCTTCGAGCCGCGCACCCGATCTGCGGGCGCGCATCGAGATGAAAGACAGCAACGCGCTGGCCAGGAAGACCAGCGCGTCGACGGCCAGCAGGCGATCGATCAGCAGCCGCATGTCGTCCCGCGGCCCGAGGTGCCCGATCGACATCACGGTCATGCACACGCCGATCATGGTGGCCGACGTGGGCAGGATGTGCGCCGAGAGGCCGCCGGCCGGCGAGCGTTCGTGGATCACTTCCAGCTGCAGCTTGCCTGGCGGCTTCATCGGGCCGTCGTCCCTTCGATCAGCCGATGCGAACCGGCACGAAGATCTTGTCTTCGCCGCGCTGGATCAAGAGCGCCACCGACTTGTTGCTGGCCTTGGCCACCACTTCGCGCACCTGCTCCACGCTCTGCGCCGGCGTGCCGTTGATGGCCAGCAGCACGTCGCCCGCCTGCACCCCGGCCTGCGCCGAGGGACCGGCCGCGTCTTCGATCAGCAGCCCGTTCTCGACAGCGGCCTCGCGCTTTTCCTGCGGCTGCAGCGGACGCAGCGCCAGGCCCAGCTTGCCCTGCCCCACGTCGGCATCGGCCTTCGCGACCTTGGCGGGCTTCTCGCTCGCATCGCCGAGCTTGGCCTGCAATTCCTGGCGTTCGCCCTGGCGCCACACTTCGAGCGTGACCTTCTTGCCCGGCGCCTGCTGGCCGATCACCGCGGGCAGGTCGCCCGAGGACACGATGGCCTGGCCGTCGACCTTGCGGATCACGTCGCCCGCCTTCAGGCCCGCCTTGTCGCCGGGGCCGCCCTTCTCGATGTTCGAGACCAGCGCGCCTTCGGGCTTGTCGAGCTTGAACGAGTCGGCAAAGGCCTGGTTCACTTCCTGCACTGCCACGCCGAGCCGGCCGTGCGTGGCCTTGCCGGTCGCGACGATCTGGTCTTTCACCTGGATCGCCACGTCGATCGGAATGGCGAACGACACGCCCTGGTACCCGCCGCTGCGGCTGTAGATCTGCGAGTTGATGCCGACCACTTCGCCACGCGTGTTGAGCAGCGGCCCACCGGAGTTGCCGGGGTTCACGGCCACGTCGGTCTGGATGAAGGGCACGTAACTGTCGTCGGGCAGCGAGCGGCCCTTGGCGCTCACCACGCCGGCCGTCACGGTGTTCTCGAAGCCGAAGGGCGAGCCGATGGCCAGCACCCATTCGCCGACCTTCAGGTCCTTGGTGTTGCCGAGGGCGAGCACGGGCAGGTTCTTGGCGTCGATCTTGAGCACCGCAATGTCGGTCTTGGCGTCGGCGCCGAGCACCTTCGCTCGGAATTCGCGGCGGTCGGTCAGCTTGACGGTGACTTCCTTCGCGTCCTTCACGACGTGGGCATTGGTGATGATGATGCCGCTGGGGTCGACGATGAAGCCCGAGCCCTGCGCACGCACCGGCACTTCGCGCTGCTGCTGTTGCTGGCCGCGCGGGTTGATCTGGCCCTGGAAGCGGCGGAAGAACTGGAACATCGGGTCATCGGGGTCGATGCCCTGGATCTCGGCGGCTGCCTCGTCGTCGGAGGCCTTCATGGTGCCGGTCACGCTGATGTTGACCACGGCCGGGCCGTCGCGCGAGGTGATGGTCGAGAAGTCGGGCAGCGTGACCATGGCCGCGGGCGCCACGGCGGTGGCATTGGTGGTCGGCGTGCCCACGGCACGGGCGCTGGTGTAGGCACCGGCACCAACGGCACCGATCACGCCCGCGCTCGCCAGGGCAATCACCAGGGCGCGGGGCGAAGTCAGACGGGAGTTCATTTGTCGGTTCCTTTCAGGGCGCTTGGGCGCCAAAACGATGAAAGGAATGTCGTCGGTCTGACTTAAGCGCCGCTTAAACGCCCCGGCCCGCGGGAAAGCGCACCAGCACGCGCAGGCCGCCGAGGCTGGGCGACTGGTCGAGCGCCACCGTCGCCCCGTGCAGGTCGGCAATCGACTTGACGATGGCCAAGCCCAGGCCGCTGCCGGGCGCCTGCGTTTCGCCCGAGCGATAGAAACGGTCGAGCACGCGCTCGCGTTCGTCGGGCGGCAGGCCCGGCCCGCTGTCGTCCACGGTGAGCTCGGCCGCGTCGCCCTGGCGGGTGATGCCGATGTCGACGCGGCCCTCGATGGGCGTGTACTTGATCGCGTTCTCGAGCAGGTTGCGCAGCAGCATGCGCAAGGCCTCTGACTGGCCGTTGACCACGGCCGCATCGGCATGGGCGATGCCGATGTCGATGCCACGCGCCTGCGCTGCCGCCACGGCATCGGACACCGCGAGCCGCGCAACCTCGGACAGATCGACCGGCTCGGGCTTCGCACCGGCCGCCATGCTGGCCTCGTGCCGGGCCAGCGCGAGCATCTGCTCGACGAGCCGCGTGGCACGGTCGATTCCCGCCACCAGACGGCTCACGGCGAGGTCTCGCGACGCATCGTCGGGCGCGCGCTGCAGGCCTTGCACCTGCAGTTTCAGCGCAGCCAGCGGTGAGCGCAGTTCGTGCGCGGCATCGGCGACGAAGTGCTTCTGCGCATCGAAGGCATGGCGCACGCGGTCGAACAGCAGGTTCAGCTCCTGCACCAGCGGGCGCACCTCCTCGGGCAGGTTCTCTTCGCTCACCGGCGACAGGTCGTCGGCCTGGCGCGACGCCACCTGCTTGCGCACGCGCGCCACGGGGGCGAGAGACCGGCTCACGACCCACCACACGACCAGCATCAGCAGCGGCGCCATCAGCGCCACCGGCGCGATGGTGCGCAAGGCCAGCGTGCCGGCCATGTGGCGCCGCGCCGCCATGTCCTGCGCCACCTGGATCACCAGCCCGTGCGTCTGCATCGAGAACACGCGGTAGGTGGTGCCGCGCGCGTGCACGTCGGCAAAGCCCAGCACCGCTAGCTGCGGCAGCGCGGCCTCTTCGGCGGATTCGAAGATACGCACGCCTTCGGCGGTCCACACCTGCACGACGAAATCGAAATTCTGTTCGCCGGTGCCGATGCCGCCTACCGCCGCACTCGGCGGCAGGCCTGCGCGCAACGAAAGCGCCATCTGCTGCATGTGGTAGTCGAAGATGTCGTCGGCCTCGGCGAGCACCGTGCGGTAGGCCACCAGCGCCTGCGCCCCCGCGGCGAGCACGATGGCCGCCAGCAGGAACCAAAGCAGCCGTGCGCGCAGCGATCCGGTCAGCGCCCTCCTCATACCTTCGGCACCATGTAGCCGACGCCTCGCACGTTGCGGATCAATTCGGCGCCGAGCTTCTTGCGCAGGCCGTGCACATAGACCTCGACCGCGTTGCTGCTGATCTCGTCCTTCCAGCTGTAGAGCTTTTCCTCGAGCTGGGCACGCGACAGCACCATGCCGGGCCGCGCGAGCAGGGGCTCCAGCACGGCCCATTCGCGGGCCGACAGCACCACCGGCTGGCCGGCCACGGTGACCTCGCGCGTGGCCGGATTGATGCTCACGCCCATGTGCTCGTACACCGGCTCGGCGCGCCCGGCCGCGCGGCGCAACAGGGCGCGGATGCGGGCCAGCAGTTCGTCGAGGTCGTAGGGCTTGAGCACGTAGTCGTCGGCGCCTGCATCGAGGCCTTCGATGCGCTGCTGCACCGAGTCGCGCGCGGTGGCGATCAGCACCGGCATCCGCTGCTTGCGTGCGCGCAGGTTGCGCAGCACCTCGAGGCCGTCGCGCCGCGGCACGCCGAGGTCGAGCATCACGAGGTCGTATTGCTGGGTGCGCAGGGCGGATTCGGCGGCTTCGCCGTCTTTTACCCAGTCCACCGCGTACTGTTCGGCGCGCAGCAGGTCGAGTACAGCCTCGCCGATCATCACGTCGTCTTCTAGAAGGAGGAGTCGCATGGTTGTGTCCGTTTCGGGGGTTCGAGGCGCGGGCCACGGCCAAAGTTCAGATCAGAGCAACGAGCGGACTTCGCGTGCGGCCTCGAAGAGCAGCGGCAGCATGTCCCGCTGCAGGGTCTCTTCCTGATAGCGCGTGCCCGACAGCACCACATTGAGCCCGGCCACCGTGTGGCCCTGCATGTCGCGCAGCGGCACCGCCAGCGCCTGCACGCCGAGCTCGTGCTCCTCGCTGGCAAAACAATAGTCGTCCTTGCGCGCGCGGGCAATCAGCTGCCGCAGGCCGCGCGCCTGCGTCACCGTGTTAGGCGTGAGCCGCGCGAGATGACGGCCCTTGAGCCATTGCGTGAACTGGGTCGGCGCCAGCGCCGCCAGCAGGACACGGCCGGTGGAGGTGGCATGCGCAGGCAGCCGTGCACCGAGGTGCAGGCCATAGGCCAGCACGCGCGTTGGCGTGCCGTAGCTGCCGCTGCGCGCGACGATGACCACCTCTTCCCCGTCGAGCACCACCGCCGAGAACGACTCGCCGGTCTGCGCCGCGAGCCGGTTCAGCGTAGGCTGCAGCGCGCGCGGCAGGCGCGACGATGCGAGATAGCTGCCCGAGAAGCGCAGCACCTTCGGCGCCATCCAGAAATAGCTGCCGTCGGTTTCCAGATAGCCCAGGTGAGCCAGCGTCAGCAGATGCCGGCGGGCCGCTGCGCGCGTGAGGCCCGCACGCTCGGCGGCCAGCGTGGCGTTGAGGCGCTGGCGCTCGGTATCGAAGCTTTCGAGCACCGCCATCCCCTTGGCGATGCCCTCGATGAAGTCGGCTTTGGCGATGGTCATGCGTCGGTGGTTCGTCATCCGGTCGAAGTGTTGCGCGATCATCGCGCACGCGTTCGCATGATCGCACAGAGCCTCGCGAGCCACCGCCACAGACGCCCGCATGCGGCCTACGCTCCACGAAACCCTCTCGGAGACACGAACATGCGCACCCAGGTCGCGATCATCGGCGCCGGCCCCGCCGGCCTACTGCTCGGGCAGCTTCTGCACAAGGCTGGCATCGACAACGTCATCGTCGAACGCCAGAGCGGCGACTATGTGCTGGGCCGCATCCGCGCCGGCGTGCTGGAACAGGTCACGATGGACCTGCTGGCGCGTGCCGGCGTCGACGCCCGTGCCAAGGCCGAAGGGCTGCCGCACGAGGGCATCGAGCTGCTGTTCAAGGGGGCACGCCACCGCATCGACATGCACGGCCTCACGGGCGGCAAGCAGGTCACGGTGTACGGCCAGACCGAGGTGACGCGCGACCTGATGGAAGCGCGCACGGCCGAGGGGCTCACCACCATCTACAGCGCGGCGAATGTCAGCCTGCATGACTTCGATTCGGGCAAGCCGCGCGTGCGCTACGAGAAAGACGGCCAGACGCACGAGATCGAATGCGACTTCATCGCCGGCTGCGACGGCTACCACGGCGTGAGCCGCGCGAGCGTGCCGGCCGATGCAATCCACACCTACGAGAAGGTCTACCCCTTCGGCTGGCTCGGCGTGCTGGCCGACGTGCCGCCGGTGTCGCACGAGCTGATCTACGCCAACACCGAACGCGGCTTCGCGCTGTGCAGCATGCGCAGCGCCACGCGCAGCCGCTACTACGTGCAGGTGCCCACCGAAGAGCGCGTGGAGAACTGGAGCGACGAGGCCTTCTGGAACGAACTGCGCGCGCGCCTCGACCCCGAAGCGCGCGAACGGCTGGTGACGGGACCTTCACTCGAGAAAAGCATTGCACCGCTGCGCAGCTTCGTCGCCGAGCCGATGCGCTTCGGTTCGCTGTTCCTGGCGGGTGACGCAGCGCACATCGTGCCGCCGACGGGCGCCAAGGGGCTGAACCTGGCAACTGCCGACGTGGGCTATCTCTCACGCGCTTTCGAGATCTTCTACAGCGAGAAATCAGCCTCGGCGCTGGACCGCTACTCCGACCTCTGCCTGCGCCGCGTCTGGAAGGCCGAGCGCTTCTCGTGGTGGTTCACCTCTCTGATGCACCAATTTCCGGAAACGGGCGCCTTCGGCCAGAAGATCCAGGAGGCCGAGCTCGACTACCTGGTGCATTCGACCGCTGCCTCCACCGCGCTGGCGGAGAACTACGTCGGCCTGCCGCTGGAAGATTTCTAGGCCGCCGCCGAAACGGTGCGCCCTTCGAGCGTGGCCTTCATGGCCGCACCGCCCTGCTCCATCATCGGCCCGATGTAGGCCGCCATGGCGTCGGGCAGCACGTCGGTGATCCAGACGAAGCGTGAACGGCCCGCACCTTCCTCGAACACCTGCGCCGTTGCGTGGTGATGCGCGGCCTGTCCACCGGTGACGGTGTAGGCCAACCGGCGATGAGCGTCGTCGATGCCTACCAGCACCTCGCGCGCGACAAGGCCGTTGGCGAAGGTGAGGATGCGGGCACCCTCGGCGTCGATCGTGCAGCCGGCGAGAAAGCCCGGCGCGAGCCGCGTATGCACCGCGCTGAAGTCGCGCAACGCATCCCACACATGGGCTGCATCAGCTTCGACGATGAATTCCTTGTAGACCGTGGCCATGGCAAACCTCGCTTCAGGGGCAGACAGCTTCGACGTTGTTGCCGTCGGGATCGATAAGAAAGGCCGCGTAGTAGGTCGGGCTGTAGTCCGGCCGCGGGCCCGCGCCGCCGTTGTCGGTGCCGCCTGCTTTCAGGCCGGCCTTGTGGAAAGCCGCCACGGCCTCGTGGTTCGGCGCGCGGAAGGCGATGTGGGTGCCGGGTCCTTTCGCGCCCTTTGCCGCGTAGAGCCACAGCGCAGGCTCGTCAGCCGGGCCGATGCCCGCATAGCTGTCGTCATGCGGGCCCGGCACATGGCCGAGCGGCGCGAGCACGGCTTCGTAGAAGCGGCGGCTCGCGGCGAGGTCTTTGACTTTCAGTCCGATGTGGTCGTACATGATGGCTTCCTGCTCGATGGATGGATCAGGCGGTCATCATGGAAGAGCGCGGCAATGCGGTCTTGGAAAATCTTGCGGTCGCCCTGTGCCGCCTTGCGGAAGCTGCCCGGCGATACACCAGCGGCGCGGTGAAAGGTGCGCACGAAATTGCTGAGGTCGGCAAAGCCCACGTCGAGCGCGACCTCGGTCACGGGCCGGCTGTCGTCGTCGGCCAGCAGGCGCGCGGCATGCCGGAGGCGCGAGCGCACGAGGTACTGATGCGGCGTGACGCCCAGCACCTGCGAGAACAGCCGCAGGAAATGGAAGGAGCTCAGGCCGGCCTCGGCGGCCGCGCCGTCGAGGCCTATGTCGTGCTGCGAGTGGGCGTCGATCCACATCGCGGCATCGACCGCGCGGCGGCGGTCGCGTGCCACAGCGACGGGCGCGGTCTTGGGCTTGGTCTGATCGGACACGACTTCGACGAAACGGCTCGCGAACCACATGCCCAGTTCATCCAGGCCCACGTCGCTCTGCCCATCGGCCGCAGCCTGCGCGAGCTCGCCGATGACCACGAGCTCGGCCAGGGGCGGCAGGCCGCCGATGCGCCAGGTTTTCTGGTCGCCGCCGATCAGGTCGACGAAACCCGGCGACAGGTGAAAGGCCAGGCACTCGTCGCCGCAGACGTGGTGATCGTGCGTGCAGACATATTCGTCGCCCGGGCAGCCGACCAGCACGGAGCCGGCGACCAGCTCGTAGGCATGGCCGCGCGTGCGGTAGCCGAAGCTGCCCTTGCGTACATACGAGACCGAATAGCCCTCGTGCAGCTCGGTGAAGGGCTGCGCGTCGGGGCCCGCGTCGCAGCGGTAGCTGGAGACGCGGATCGGGTCGGTCTGCAGTTCGGTGGTGACGAGCATGGCCGGCGCCTTTCTGTCCCACGGAAACGATTGCTCAATCGACCGTTTGCATGGCCTGCCACACGCGTGCAGGGCTCAGCGGCATGTGCAGGCGCGGTGCGCGCGTGGCCAGGCCGTTGCGCGCGAAGGCGTCGGCCACCGCATTCACGATGGCCGGCGTGGCGCCGATGGTGCCGAGCTCGCCCACGCCCTTCACGCCCAGCGGGTTGTTCTTGCACGGCGTCGATTCGTCCATCTCCATGTTGAACATGGTGTCGACGATGTCGGCGCGCGGGGCCGCGTAGTCCATCAGGCTGCCGGTGACGGGCTGGCCGGTTTCGTGGTCGTACACCACCTGCTCGTACAGCGCCTGCCCGATGCCCTGTACCGCACCGCCTTCGAGCTGGCCGCGCACGATCATCGGGTTGATGACGCGGCCCACGTCGTTGACCGAGCTGTAGGCCACCACGCTGATTTCGCCGGTGGGCGGATCGATCTCGATCTCGCAGATGTGGCAGCCATTGGGCCAGGTCGGGCCGGCCACGGTGCTGGTGGAGTCGACGAAGATTTCGCGCTCGGGCTGCTTGGCGGCGAGCGCGAAGAGGTCGAGCTCGAGGTCAGTGCCGGCCACGTTGAAGACGCCACGGCTGTAGACGATGTCGTCGATGGAAGCCTCGAACTCCTGCGCGGCCAGTTCGCGCGCCTTGTCGATGGTGCGCTCGGCGCCGATGCGCACGGCCGAGCCGCCGGTGAACAGCGAGCGCGAGCCGGCGCTACCGAAGCCGTCGCCTCGATCGGTGTCGCCAAGCACCACGCGCACCTTCTCGATGGGCACGCCGAAGGCATCGACCGCCAACTGAGCCAGCGAGGTCGCAATGCCCTGCCCCATGGCATTGACGGCGGAGAACACCTCGATCACGCCATCTGCCTGCACCGAGACCGTGACGCGCTCTTCGAACACGTTGCCGCCGGTCCATTCGAGAAACGTGGCGATGCCCAGGCCGCGGTGCTTGCCCTTGCTGGCCGACTCGGCCGCGCGGGTCTCGAAGCCCTGCCAGTCGGCGAGCGTCAGCGCCTGGTCCATCACCGACTCGAAGTTGCCGGTGTCGTAGGTCTGCGCCATCGGGTTCTTGTACGGCATCTGCTCGGGGCGGATGAAGTTGCGGCGGCGCAGCACGATGCGGTCGATGCCGGTCTGGCGCGCGGCCTCGTCCATCAGCCGCTCGATGGTGAAGATGGCCTCAGGGCGGCCAGCGCCGCGGTAGGCGCCGGTGGGCGCGGTGTTGGTGAGCACCGCCTTGAAATGGAAGTCGATAGTCTGGATGTCGTAGACGCTGGTCTGCACCCAGGGGCCGATCAGCAGCTGGATCGCGACGCCGGTGCCGGTGGCGTACGCGCCCACGTTGGCAAGGGTCTTGATGCGCAGGGCCAGGATCTTGCCGCTGGCGTCGAGTGCCATTTCGGCACGCGCCTCGATGTCGCGGCCGTGTGCGCTCGAGAGAAATTCCTCGCTGCGGTCGGCCACCCACTTCACCGGCCGGCTGACTTGCAGCGCGGCGAAGGCGACGGCGATGTCTTCGGGATAAGCGCCGGTCTTCATGCCGAAGCCTCCGCCGACGTCGCCCACCACCACGCGCACCTTTTCCTTGGCAAGGCCGATGGCGGCGCAGACGGAATCGCGAACGCCGGAGGGCATCTGCGTGCTCATGCGGATCATGAGGCGGCCGGTTTCGCCGTCGCGCACCGCGAGCACGGAGCGCGGCTCGATCGTGAGGGCGACCACGCGCTGGTTGTTCACGTCGAGCGCAACCACATGACTGGCCTTGGCGAAGGCGGCGATCGCGGCCTCGCTGCTGCCGTGGCGCATTTCGGCGGCTACGTTGCCGGAGGCTTCTTCACACAACTGCGGGGCACCGTCGGCGGTGGCGCTTGCGAGATCGACCACCATGGGCAGGTCTTCGTAGTCGACCACGATGGCTTCGGCCGCATCGCGGGCCTGCTGCACCGTGTCGGCCACCACGGCGGCCACTGCCTCGCCGACGAAGCGCGTGCGCTCATGCGCGATGGCGTAGCGCGGCGGGCTGGCGCTGTCGCTGCCGTCTGCGCGCTTGAAGCCCGCGGCGCCCGGCATGGGCTTGACGCCGGCCTGGGCCATTTCCGCGCCCGTGATCACGCGCAGCACGCCGGGCATGGCAGCGGCGGCACTGGTGTCGATCGAGACAATGCGTGCGTGCGGGTAGGAGGATCGGAGGAAAACGAGATGCGCCTGATCGGGGAGCGTGACGTCGTCGGTGTAGCGGCCGGCGCCTGAAAGCAGGCTTTCGTCTTCGAGGCGGCGCACCGCCTGGCCGCTGCCGAAGCGCGTGGGATTGGGTTCAGTGGTCAACGTACGTGGTCCTCTTGTGCTCATCCCCGGCGTATGTGCGGGCCTGCCTGATTTGCGTGGGTCTGCGAATGCAAGCTGCGCACTATAGGGTTTCCGGCGGGTTTTGTGGTGCCGTGGCGTGTGAGCCGAACCCTTGTGGCGGTGTCGGCTGTGTGCGATTTTCGCCCAACTGGAGTGGAATTTGCGAAGCCGTGTATACCTACGCCCATGCGACAACTGCCCTGGCTCGAACCCGGAGATGCCCTGCCCGATCCTGCATCGGCCTGGGGTATGGCCGACCCCGTACCCGGCCTGCTGGCGGCCGGTGGCGCACTCGATGTCGATACTTTGATGCAGGCTTATGGCAACTGCGTCTTTCCGTGGTTCAGCGAGGACCAGCCGATCCTCTGGTGGAGCCCGGACCCTCGCATGGTGCTGCAGGTGGCGCAGTTCAAGCTGCACCGCTCGCTTCGCAAGACCCTGACGCGCTTTGCGCAGACGCCGGGTTGCGAGGTGCGCATCGACCACGATTTCGCGGCCGTCATCAAGGCCTGTTCGGGCTCTCCGCGCGTGGGCCAGTCAGGCACGTGGATCGTGCCGGACATGGTGCAGGCCTATACGAATTTGCACCGCGCCGGCCACGCCCACAGTGTCGAAACCTGGATCGACGGCGAACTCGCGGGCGGGCTTTACTGCGTTTCGCTGGGCCGCGCGGTGTTCGGCGAGTCGATGTTCACCCGCCGGCCGGACGCTTCGAAGATCGCGCTGGCCGCGCTGGTGTCGCTGTGCCGGCATTCCGGCGTGCAGATGATCGACTGCCAGCAGAACACCGCCCACCTCGCAAGCCTCGGCGCCCACGAGATGGCGCGCAAACGCTTCGTCGCGCACGTGGCCAGGGCGCGACAACAAGAGGGCCCACGGTGGCGATTCGACCCCGTATACTGGTCCGAACTCCTTTCCGCGCGACCTCTTTCCCCGACGTGACGCACCTCAAGGACCTCCCGCTTCACACGCTGCAGTTCTACGCGACGGCGCCCTACCCCTGCAGCTATCTGCCGGACCGGCAGGCCCGCTCGCAAGTGGCCACGCCCAGCCACCTGATCCACAACGACGCTTATTCCGACCTGGTGCTCAGTGGGTTCCGGCGCAGCGGCATGTTCACCTACCGGCCCTATTGCGACGGCTGCCGCGCGTGCATCCCGCTGCGCGTGCTGGCCAACGACTTCCGTCCCACGCGAAGCCAGCGGCGTGCGGTGAAGCAGCATGCCGACCTGCAGGCGCGCGTGCTCAAGCTGTGCTTCATGCCCGAGCACTACCAGCTCTACCTGCGCTACCAGAACGGCCGCCATGCAGGCGGTGGCATGGACCACGACAGCATCGACCAGTACACGCAGTTCCTGCTGCAGAGCCGGGTCAACTCGCGGCTGGTGGAGTTCCGCGAAACGCTGCCCGACGGCAGCGCAGGCGCGCTCAAGATGGTGTCGATCCTCGACGTGCTGAACGATGGCATTTCGGCCGTCTACACCTTCTACGAACCCGAAACCAGCGCGGGCTACGGCACCTACAGCGTGCTGTGGCAGATCGAACAGGCCCGCAAGCTGGGCCTGCCGCACGTCTACCTCGGGTACTGGATCGAGCACAGCCCGAAGATGAACTACAAGGCGCGCTTCTCCCCGCACGAAGTGTTGGTAGACGGACATTGGCAGGCGCCGGGTAATTTCACAAGGTAAAATGGCGCCCGGTCATCACCGCAAAGCGCCATGAGAAAAAACCAATCCGACATTCCCGCCGTCCCCGTGATCCAGGTGATCGAGCGCATGTTCGCGCTGATCGATGTCCTGGCATCCCGCGAGGAGGCCATTTCGCTGAAGGAGATCAGCGAAAAAACCGGGCTCCACCCGTCGACCACGCACCGCATCCTGAACGACCTGGCGGTTGGTCGTTTTGTCGATCGGCCCGAAGCCGGCAGCTACCGGCTGGGCATGCGCCTGCTGGAACTGGGCAACCTGGTCAAGGGCCGACTCAACGTGCGCGACGCCGCCCTGGGCCCGATGCGCGAGCTGCACAAGCTGACGCAGCAGCCCGTCAACCTGAGCATGCGCCAGGGCGACGAGATCGTGTACATCGAGCGCTCCTACAGCGAGCGCTCGGGCATGCAGGTGGTGCGCGCCATCGGCGGCCGCGCTGCCCTGCACCTCACCTCTACAGGCAAGCTCTTCCTGGCTGCGGACGATCCGCAGCGCGTGCGCAGCTACGCCACGCGCACAGGTCTGGCCGGCCATACGCGCAACAGCATCACCCAGTTGCCGGCACTGGAGCGCGAACTGTCGAAGGCGCGCCAGTACGGCATTGCCCGCGATAACGAGGAGCTGGAGCTGGGCGTGCGCTGCATGGCCGCCGGCATCTACGACGATCAAGGCAAGCTGGTGGCGGGCCTGTCGATCTCCGCACCGGCCGACCGGCTGGACGAAGGCTGGCTACCCAAGCTGCAGGCCACGGCCAATGAAATCTCGGGCGCGCTGGGATTCAAGGACGGCACGGCTGTGACGCCGTCGCCTTCGGGCAGCACGCCGCCAGCAGGCGCCTGACCCGGGCCTGTCCCCAAAAGCAAACAGGCCCTGTGAAGGGCCTGTTTTCGTTACAGCCTGCGGTTACCCGATCAGCCCGCGACCTGATACGCAGCATTGCGCGACGAAGCCGCCGGCGAACCGACGGAATGCGTAGCCTCAACCCAGCGGCGAACCCGCTCGGCATCTGCAATGCGGCTGAACTTGCCGGCCGAATCCAGGAACACCATGATCAGCTTGCGCCCGGCGACCTTCGCCTGCATCACAAGGCATTGGCCGGCCTCAGAGATGTAGCCCGTCTTCTGCACGCCGATTTCCCAATCGGGGCTCTTCACGAGGCGATTGGTGGTGTTGAACTGCAGCACGCGGTTGCCGACTTCGACCTGGTATTCCGGCGAGGTGGACAGCGAACGTACCGTGGCATCGGAATAGGCGGCATTGACCAGCAGCGCCAGGTCTTGCGCGCTCGACTGGTTGCTGCTCGACAGGCCGGTGGGCTCGACGTAGCGCGTGTCCTTCATGCCGAGCATCTTGGCCTTGGCGTTCATGATGCTCACGAAGGTCGTCAGGCCACCCGGGTAGGTGCGGCCCAGCGCATGCGCGGCGCGGTTTTCGCTCGACATCAGCGCCAGGTGCAGCAGTTCGCCGCGCGACAGCGTAGTGCCGACCGTCAGGCGCGAGCTGCTGCGCTTTTCGGTGTCGACGTCGTCCTGCGTGATGGTGATGAGTTCGTCGTTCGGAAGATGGGCTTCGCTGATGAGCAGGCCGGTCATGAGCTTGGTGAGCGACGCGATCGGCAGCACGGCGTGGTCGTTCTTGCTGAACAGCACTTCGTGCGTGTCCTGGTCGATGACCAGCGCGACGCTCGACTTCAGGTCGAGTACGTCTTCGGTGCCATGCAGGCCGGCCATCTGGCCGAAGGATTGGCGCGGGGGCGCCTCGACGACGCGAACCACCGAGCGGCGCTGCACGGCCACCACGGTCTTGCCATTTCTCTTGTGGATGGTGGCTACGACATTGCGGCCACCGCGAACGACCTTCTCGGCGCGCTCACTCTTCTCGGCACGGCCGCCGCGCTTGGCGACGACAACGGGCACAGGACCGCGCGCGGTTTTGGACGAAGCGGCGTTGCGCTTTACCTCGACCGGCACCGGACCCTTCGCCTTCTTGGCGACTGTGGTCTTGGCGGCAGCGGGCTTTTCTTTCTTGGCTGCCTGGGCGCCAGGCAGCAAAAACGCCGTGGCGCACAGCGCGACGGCGATGAATTTGAACGCGGGTAGAAACCGCTGGCTGGAAACTCGGCGTAGACGGGCTTCGGGCATTAATAAATCTCCAGCGGCGACAAACGAGGACCGCAGTGTATCCAAATCAAAAAAAGCACGCAATATCAGTTACTTGCATCCTCTTCTTCAATCGAATACCAAGGATCGCCTGAAAACCTAACCTTGTGCCGCAACTCTCTCAGCTTGGCTCTGTAACTTATTGAGCGCACTCAAATAAGCCTTTGCCGAAGCAACCACGATGTCCGGGTCTGCACCCACACCGTTGACCACCCGCCCTGCGTTTTGTAACCGGACTGTAACTTCTCCTTGGCTTTCCGTCGAGCCGCTGATGGCATTTACAGAGTAAAGAACCATCTCGGCGCCGCTCTTGACATGCGACTCGATGGCCTTCAGGGAAGCATCAACCGGGCCATTCCCGTCGGATTCGCCGGTGACTTCCTTGCCCTGGACGGTGAACACGACCTTCGCCTGGGGGCGCTCGCCGGTTTCGCTGTGCTGGGAGAGAGAGACGAAAGCAAACTGCTCACCAACGTTCGACACCTCTTCCGCGCTGACGAGCGCGAGGATGTCCTCGTCGAAAATTTCGGACTTGCGGTCGGCCAACTCCTTGAAGCGCAGGAACGCGGCGTTGATGTCGCCTTCGCTGGCCATGGTCACGCCCAACTCCTGCAGGCGCTGCTTGAAGGCATTGCGGCCGCTGAGCTTGCCCAGCACGATCTTGTTGGCCGTCCAGCCCACATCCTCGGCACGCATGATCTCGTAGGTGTCGCGCGCCTTGAGCACGCCATCCTGGTGAATGCCCGAGGCGTGCGCGAAGGCATTGGCGCCCACCACCGCCTTGTTGGGCTGCACCACAAAGCCAGTGGTCTGGCTGACCATTCGGCTCGCGGCCACGATGTGCTGCGTGTCGATCCTGAGGTCGAGCCCGAAGTAGTCCTTGCGGGTCTTCACCGCCATGACGACTTCTTCGAGAGAGCAGTTGCCCGCGCGCTCGCCCAGGCCGTTGATGGTGCATTCAACCTGGCGCGCGCCGCCGATCTTCACGCCGGCCAGCGAGTTGGCCACGGCCATGCCGAGGTCGTTGTGGCAATGCACCGACCAGATCGCCTTGTCGCTGTTGGGAATGCGCTCGCGCAGCATCTTGATGAAGTTGCCGTAGAGCTCGGGAATGGCGTAGCCGACGGTGTCGGGCACGTTGATGGTGGTGGCACCCTCGTTGATCACTGTTTCGAGCACGCGGCACAGGAAGTCCGGGTCGCTGCGATAGCCGTCTTCGGGGCTGAACTCCACGTCGGCCATCTGGTTGCGCGCGAAGCGCACGGCCAGCTTGGCCTGTTCATGCACCTCGTCGGGCGACATGCGCAGCTTCTTTTCCATGTGAAGCGGCGACGTTGCGATGAAGGTGTGGATGCGCCCGCGGGCCGCGCCCTTCAGGGCTTCGGCCGCGCGCGCGATGTCGCGGTCGTTGGCACGCGAGAGGCCGCACACCGTCGAGTCCTTGATGGCGTTGGCAATCGCCTTCACGGCCTCGAAGTCGCCGTTCGAGCTGGCGGGAAAGCCAGCCTCGATGACGTCGACCTTCAGCCGCTCCAGCAGCTTGGCAATGCGCAGTTTCTCGTCGCGCGTCATCGAGGCGCCGGGCGATTGCTCGCCGTCGCGCAGGGTGGTGTCGAAAATAATAAGTTGGTCGGTCATCGTGGGTCTCCGTTGTTCATCCCCCACGCGCACCCGACCAAGGTCGGCGCGGCAGCGTCAGGCGACTTCAACCGCTGATTGTGCTCCGTGCGCGCCCCGGGTCCGTGCACGCTGCACGCCCGAAACAATCGCTTTCAGCGACGCCGTGATCACGTTTGCGTCGATGCCCACGCCGAACAGCGTCTGGCTTTCGTCGACGCGCAGTTCCAGATATGCCACCGCCTTGGCATCGGCACCTGCGCCGATGGCGTGCTGGTGGTAGTCCATCACGCGCACCGTGTGGCCGGTGGCCTTGCTCAGTGCCTGCGTGAAGGCATCGATGGGGCCATTGCCGCGGCCTTCGATGGCGTGGACTTCAGCATCCCACGGCAGATCACCGCGCAGCACCACGGAGGCGTTGGCGCCCTCGCCCTCTTCCTCGATCACGCGATTCTGCAAAGACTGCGCGGTTTCGATGCCGTATTCACGCACGAACAGCTGCCAGAGGTCAGCAGCCGTGAGTTCCTTGCCGGCGACGTCCATCACGCGTTGCACGGTCTGCATGAACTCCATCTGCAGGCGGCGCGGCATCTCGATGCCGTATTCGCTCTCGAGCAGGTAAGCCATGCCGCCCTTGCCGGACTGACTGTTAACGCGGATCACGGCTTCATAGCTGCGGCCTACGTCCTTTGGGTCGATGGGGAGGTAGGGCATGTCCCAGATGTCGCCTTCCTTGCGCGCGGCGAAGGCCTTCTTGATCGCATCCTGGTGCGAGCCCGAGAACGAGGTGTAGACGAGGTCACCTACATACGGATGGCGCGGATGTACCGGAATCTGGTTGCAATGCTCGACCGTGGCGCGGATCTCGTCGATGTTCGAAAAATCGAGCTCGGGCGAAACGCCCTGCGTGTAGAGGTTGAGCGCAACGTTCACAAGGTCGAGGTTGCCGGTGCGCTCGCCATTGCCGAACAGGCAGCCTTCGATGCGCTCGGCGCCGGCCATCAAGGCCAGTTCACCGGCGGCGGTGCCGGTGCCGCGGTCGTTGTGCGGATGCACGCAAAGCACGATGGAGTCGCGGCGCGCGAGGTTGCGATGCATCCACTCGATCATGTCCGCGAAGATGTTCGGCGTGGAATGCTCGACCGTGGTCGGCAAGTTGACGATGCACTTGCGCTGCGGTGTCGGCGCCCAGACCTCGGTCACCGCATCGACCACGCGCTTCGAGAACACGACGTCGGTGCCCGAGAACATTTCAGGCGAGTACTGGAAGGTCCACTGCGTGTTCGGCTGCTTGGCGGCGAACTCGTTGAACATGCGCGCATGGCTGCTCGCGAGTTCGACGATCTGGTCTTCGTCCATGTTGAGCACCACGCGGCGCATCACGGGCGCGACGGCGTTGTAGAGGTGCACGATGGCGCGCGGAGCACCCTGCAGCGATTCAAAAGTGCGGGCGATGAGGTGGTCGCGCGCCTGCGTCAGCACCTGGATCGTCACGTCGTCGGGGATGCGGTCTTCCTCGATGAGCTTGCGCACGAAGTCGAATTCGACCTGCGAAGCCGAGGGAAAGCCGACTTCGATTTCCTTGAAGCCGATGGCCACGAGGGTCTCGAACATGCGCATCTTGCGAGCGATGTCCATGGGCTCGACCAACGCCTGGTTGCCATCGCGCAGGTCGGTCGACAGCCAGATCGGCGCCTTGGTCAGCACGGCATCGGGCCAGGTGCGGTCCTTGAGGCCGATCGGGGCGAATGCGCGGTATTTGCTTTGAGGTTGCTTGAGCATGTCGATTTCTCTGAGATGGTTGGTGATCAACCAGCAACCCCAAAAACAAACGGCCCGTTGCTGGTGCGAACGGGCCGTGATGAGGGATTTGCGCGTGCGCTACCGTCTCCGCCCGTGAGGGAGGGCTAGTAGAGCCAGCAGCGAAATCTTGGTCATGAGGGTTGCGAATGTAGCACAAGCCACCGGGTCAGTTGTGCAGACCCCGTTCGTCGGGTTCTTCCGTCGAGGTGCTGATCACACTGACCGGCTGACCCTTGGCCTTGCGCCACGCATAGACCACGTAGCCGCTCAGGCCGTAGATGACGAACAGGCTGAACAGCACAGTCGGCGGATGGATGTTGATGACGGCAATGCCCAGCGCGATCAGCACGATCACCGCGAAAGGCACGCTCTTCTTCATCTGGATGTCCTTGAAGCTGTAGAACGGCGCGTTGGTGACCATCGTGAGACCCGCGTACAGCGTGAACCCGAAAGTCACCCAGGTGATCTGCGTCCACGAGAGATACAGCACCTCGCCGCCGCGCTTGCCCCACTCGTTCACAAGCCAGATGAAGCCCGCCACGAGCGCAGCGGCCGCGGGCGACGGCAGGCCCTGGAACCAGCGCTTGTCGACCACGCCGGTGTTGACGTTGAAGCGCGCGAGCCGCAGCGCCGCGCAGGCGCAGTACACGAAGGCCGCAATCCAGCCCCAACGGCCCAGGCCCTTGAGCGACCATTCGTAGGCGATGAGCGCGGGCGCCGCACCGAACGACACCATGTCGGACAGCGAATCCATCTGCTCGCCGAACGCGCTCTGTGTATTCGTCATGCGGGCCACGCGCCCATCCAGGCTGTCGAGCACCATCGCGGCGAACACACCGAGCGCCGCGAGGTCGAAGCGCGCATTCATGGCCATCACGACAGAATAGAAGCCGCCGAACAACGCCGCCAGCGTGAACAGGTTCGGCAGGATGTAGATGCCTTTGCGGCGTTTGCGCGGCTGCACATCGTCGGGGAGCGTGTCGTCATGCATTGAATTTGCCTCCGTCCCTCATGGGCACTGCGCGAGCAGCTATCCATTCGATAGCATCTTGATCTTTGAATCGCATGGCTCGCAGTGTAGTTCAGGGGCTGCGTCGCCCCCGTCAAACAAAAGGGCCACCGCAACGGGTGGCCCTTGGGAAACGGGTGCCGAAGCACCCTTCTGGCTCGCAGATCAGTTACGGGTCTGGTCGACCAGCTTGTTCTTCTTGATCCAGGGCATCATCGCGCGCAGCTTTTCGCCGACGACTTCGATCTGATGCTCGGAGTTCAGGCGGCGGCGGCTGATCAGCGTCGGAGCGCCGGCAGCGTTTTCCAGCACGAAGCTCTTGGCGTATTCGCCGGTCTGGATGTCCTTCAGCACTTGCTTCATGACCTTCTTGGTCTCTTCGGTCACGACGCGCGGGCCGGTGACGTACTCGCCGTATTCGGCGTTGTTCGAGATCGAGTAGTTCATGTTGGCGATGCCGCCTTCATAGATCAGGTCAACGATCAGCTTCAGTTCGTGCAGGCATTCGAAGTACGCCATTTCGGGCGCGTAGCCGGCTTCCACGAGCGTTTCGAAACCAGCCTTGATCAGCTCGACAGTGCCGCCGCACAGAACCGCTTGTTCGCCGAACAGGTCGGTCTCGGTTTCTTCGCGGAAGTTGGTCTCGATGATGCCGGCCTTGCCGCCGCCGTTGGCGGTGGCATAGCTCAGCGCGAGGTCACGCGCCTTGCCGGTCTTGTCCTGGTGCACGGCCACGAGGTGGGGCACGCCGCCACCTTGGGTGTACGTGCTGCGCACGGTGTGGCCAGGGGCCTTGGGAGCGACCATCCACACGTCGAGGTCGGCGCGGGGCTGGACGAAGCCATAGTGCACGTTGAAGCCGTGTGCGAAGACCAGCGAAGCGCCTTCCTTGATGTTCGGCGCGACGTCGTTCTTGTAGACATTGGCGATCTGCTCGTCGGGCAGCAGGATCATCACGACGTCGGCGGCCTTCACGGCGTCGGCGACTTCAGCGACCTTCAGGCCGGCCTTCTCGACCTTAGGCCACGAAGCACCACCCTTGCGCAGGCCGACCACGACCTTGACGCCGCTGTCGTTCAGGTTCTGCGCGTGCGCATGGCCTTGCGAGCCATAACCGATGATTGCCACCGTCTTGCCCTTGATGAGGCTCAGGTCCGCGTCTTTGTCGTAGTAAACCTTCATGTGTATCTCTCCTAAAAAATCTCGAGCATCCGTAGCGGGATGCATTTCACTCAGAGGCCGGAGGAATTCCGGTCCTTCATTTGCTGGTTGATGGACACGAGGCTGTCGTGGATGCGGAACAGCACGATGAGCAATTCACTGTAGATGCGAACGCCAATGGTGCCGAAGATCAGGACCGTGAAAGCCGGCAGGTACTGGCGCTGGTACAGCGCCGCCACCGCCAGGACGATCACACCCAGCAGGCCGAGAAAGTAGAGCCCCCGGACGATCGCCGGGGTCACCATCTTGTCGAAACCGAGCAGACCTCGCATCACTCTTGCCTCATGTGTGGATGAACGTATGAACTGAGGGCGCTTTCACCCTCCTACACGCGCAGGATGCGCTCGCCGCGCCCGATGCCGCTGGCACCGGTACGGACTGTCTCGAGGATAGCGCTACGTTCGATCGCTTCAAGAAAAGCGTCGTTCTTGCCGTGGTCGCCGGTGAGTTCGATGGTGTAGCTCTTGTCGGTCACGTCGATGATGCGGCCGCGGAAAATTTCTGCCATGCGCATCATTTCCTCGCGCTCCTTGCCGACCGCGCGCACCTTCACCATCATGAGTTCGCGTTCGGTGTAGGCGCCTTCGGTCAGGTCGACGACCTTCACCACTTCGATCAGGCGGTTCAGGTGCTTGGTGATCTGCTCGATCACGTCGTCGGAACCGGTGGTGACGATGGTCATGCGCGAGAGGCTTGCGTCCTCCGTGGGCGCCACCGTGAGCGATTCGATGTTGTAGCCGCGGGCCGAGAAAAGGCCCACCACGCGGGAAAGAGCACCCGGCTCGTTTTCCAGCAGCACTGCAATGATGTGTTTCATGTTTGCGTGACTCCTCTTTTCGCCGCCCTCCCCCGCGCACGGTAATGCGCGGGCTCGGCGAGCAATAGATTCGTCAGTAAAGAGTTGAGCGAATGTTCCGCGGATCAGAGATCTTCGGAACCCAACAGCATTTCGGTGATGCCCATGCCGGCCTTCACCATCGGGAACACGTTTTCGGTGGGGTCGGTGCGGAAGTCCATGAACACCGTGCGGTCCTTGAGCTTGCGTGCTTCGCGCAGCGCAGGCTCCACGTCTTGTGGACGCTCGATCAGCATGCCGACGTGGCCATAGGCCTCGGCGAGCTTCACGAAGTTGGGCAGTGCATCCATGTAGCTGTGGCTGTAGCGGCCGGAGTATTCGATCTCCTGCCACTGGCGCACCATGCCCAGGTAGCGGTTGTTGAGCGAGCAGATCTTGATCGGCGTGTTGTATTGCAGGCAGGTGGAGAGTTCCTGGATGCACATCTGCACCGAGCCTTCGCCGGTGATGGTGAACACTTCCGAATCGGGCTTCGCGAGCTTGATGCCCATGGCGTAGGGAATGCCCACGCCCATGGTGCCCAGGCCGCCCGAATTGATCCAGCGGCGTGGCTCGTCGAAGCGGTAGTACTGGGCAGCCCACATCTGGTGCTGACCCACGTCCGACGTGATATACGCGTCGGCGTCCTTGGTCATGTTCCAGAGGGTCTCGACCACGTACTGCGGCTTGATCACGTCCTTGTTGCCGCGGTCGTACTTCAGGCAGTCGCGCGAGCGCCAGGCCTCGATGGTCTTCCACCAGTCGGACAGAGCGCCGGCATCGGGCTTGGTGGTGCTCTCGCGGATCATCGAGATCAGCTCGGTGAGCACGTCCTTCACGTCGCCGACGATCGGGATGTCGACCTTCACGCGCTTGGAGATGCTCGACGGGTCGATGTCGATGTGGATGATCTTGCGTTCGTTCTGAGCGAAGTGCTTGGGATTGCCGATCACGCGGTCGTCGAAGCGCGCACCCACGGCCAGCAGCACGTCGCAGTTCTGCATCGCGTTGTTGGCTTCGATGGTGCCGTGCATGCCCAGCATGCCCAGGAACTTGCGGTCGCTCGCCGGATAGGCGCCCAGGCCCATCAGCGTGTTGGTGACCGGGTAGCCGAGCATGTCGACCAGCGTGCGCAGTTCGTTGCAGGCGTTGCCCAGCAACACGCCGCCGCCGGTGTAGATGTACGGACGCTTGGCAGCCAGCAGCAGCTGCAGCGCCTTGCGGATCTGGCCGCCGTGGCCCTTGCGCACCGGGTTGTACGAGCGCATCTCGACCTTGTCGGGATAGCCGGTGTACGGGACCTTCTTGAACGAAACGTCCTTGGGCACGTCCACCACCACGGGGCCCGGACGGCCGCTGCGTGCGATGTGGAAGGCCTTCTTCATCGTCATGGCCAGATCCTTCGGATCCTTGACGAGGAAGTTGTGCTTGACGATGGGGCGGGTGATGCCGACCGTGTCGCATTCCTGGAAGGCGTCAAGGCCGATGGCCGCCGTTGGCACCTGGCCCGAGATGATCACCATCGGGATGGAGTCCATGTACGCCGTCGCGATGCCGGTGACCGCATTGGTCAGACCGGGACCGGAAGTGACCAGCGCCACACCGACTTCGCCGGTGGCGCGCGCATAGCCGTCAGCTGCGTGAACGGCGGCCTGCTCGTGGCGCACCAGCACATGCTGGATGGTGTCCTGCTTGTAGAACGCGTCGTAGATGTAGAGAACCGCGCCGCCGGGGTAACCCCAGACGTACTGGACGCCTTCGGCCTGCAGTGCCTTGACCAGCACTTCAGCGCCCATGAGTTCTTGCGTCGGGTTGCCGGCGCCTGAGGACGCGGCTGCTGCGGAAACGATTTCCGCCTTGGAGATTTCCATGATCAACCTTTGTTTATTTCGGGAACGAAATACCTTGGGTGCCCCTTGCCAACCCTTGTGAGGTCGCGCCAGGACTTGAGGCCAAAGCCATGAGCGGACTGATGTTCCGCCGGACCGTGACCCGTTTGCCTTTTGACTTGCAAAGGGGATTATGACATTTCCGGGCGTTCAGATTCGCTTCAGCTGCCTTGTAAAGCTACAAAGGCATAATCCGCGGCGGTAAACATACGCGATCGCTAGACCCTCTTCCCCACGCGGCGCGCCCTGCGCGCCCCCTCTCGCTTGGCCACTGAACAAGAACTCTCCGACTTCCTGAAAAGCGTTGAACGACGCGCTTTCAAGCGCTCGGTCTACCACGTGCGGGATGAAGAAGCGGCCCTCGATATCGTGCAGGACAGCATGATGAAGCTGGCGCAGCACTACGGCGACAAGCCCGCGGCCGAACTGCCGATGCTGTTCCAGCGCATCCTGTCGAACTGCACGCTCGACTGGTTCCGCCGCCAGAAAACCCGGCGCGCCCTTTTCTCCAACCTCAGCGATTTCGACTCGGTCGACGACGACGGAGATTTCGACCTGCTGGAGAACTTCGTCTCACCGACCGACTCTAGGGAATCGGAGAGCGCCGAAGACACGACCCGCCGCGCCCAGGTCTTCCACGAGATCGAGGAACAGATCGCAGCACTGCCGGGCCGTCAACGCGAGGCTTTCCTGATGCGTTACTGGGAGGAAATGGACGTCGCAGAGACGGCCGCTGCGATGGGCTGCTCCGAGGGCAGCGTCAAAACCCATTGCTCGCGAGCCGTTCACGCTCTGAGCAAGGCGCTCAAGGCCAAGGGAATATCGCTATGAACACTAAGGTTCCAACCTCAACATCCACCACCGCCGAAGACCAGTTCGGCCAGCGTCTGGTTGCCCGCCTTTCGGCCGGCAATCGAGAGCTGCCGCACGACATCGGCGAGCGGTTGCGCGTGGCGCGAGCGCAGGCCGTTTCCGCGCGCAAGCAGCCCCCGCAGTTGCGGACTGCGCCTGTGGTGGTGCAGTCGGGCCACACACTCACACTGGGTGGAAGCTGGTGGACCCGCATCGGCTCCGTGGTGCCGTTGATTGCGCTCGTGGCCGGCCTGATCACCATCAGCGTGATGCAGGACGACGACCGCGCCAGCGAGTTGGCCGAAGTGGATTCAGCACTGCTGACGGGCGACCTGCCGCCCGCTGCCTACACCGACCCCGGCTTTGCCCAATTCCTGAAGGCCGACAGCGCCTCCGACTGATTTTTCATCGACCGAATGCGACGCCGCTCCACCTCCAGCGCAAACACCCCCCGCCCGTTGCGCCCGCTCCCGGCGGGCGCAGTCGTTTGGGCAGGTGCGCTTGCAGTCGCAGCCTTCAGCCTCACGCTCGCCTGCGCCCAGCCGCCCTCCGAAGCAGCCGCCAAGGCTGCGGCGGGCCCAGCTTCGGCAAGCTCTGCATCAGCCACCAGCCCCAAGGCCATCTCAACGACCAAGCCGCTCTGGAGCGAACTCACGGCCGAGCAGCAGCAAGCCCTGAAGCCGCTGAACGCTCACTGGAACACGCTGAACGTCGGGCAAAAGAAAAAGTGGCTGGCGCTGTCGCGCAACTTCGCGAGCATGTCGGCGGACGAACAGACCACCCTTCACAGCCGCATGATCGAATGGACCGCCCTGAGCAATCAGCAGCGCGCCCAAGCCCGCTTGAACTTTGCCGAGGTCAAGCGCATTCCGCCTGACGAGCGCAAGGTCAAATGGGAGCAGTACCAGGCCTTGAGCGAGGAAGAAAAGCGCAAGCTCGCGGAACGCGCCCCACCCAAGCCGCGCGGTGCCGCCATTCCCGTGCGGCCGGTCTCGTCCCAGAAGCTCGTGCCGGTGCCGGCCGTCACCCCCGGCGTACAGCACACGCCCAGGATTTTGCTGGCCCCGCCGCCCGCCCCCGCTGCCACACCGGCCACGATCATGGTGGCATCGCCGCCGGAGCGCGTGCCTGCAGCGGCAACACCGGCGGTTTCCATCCTCCCCGCCGCGCCTGCCCCGTCCAGCATCGCTTCTCCACCGGTTCCGGCCGAAGCCCAGGTGCCCGCGCCGTCGTCGGCAGCCGAGCCATCCTCCCCCGCCCCCTGATCCCAAGGCTTCGATGGTTTCCAGCTCTCCCGAGGCTTCGGGCCCCGATCAGCCCGCCTCGCCGATCTCTCCTGCAGCCAGCGCTCCTGTTTCGATAGTGCCCGGCCTCTGGCGCCGCATGGCCTGCTGGCTCTACGAGGGCATGCTGCTGTTTGCGGTGGTGTTCGTTTCGGGCTGGCTCTTCAGCACGTTGGGCCAGATGCGCGACGCCATGGATTCGCGCCGCCATCTATTTCAGGCTTTTCTTTTCGTGGTGTTCGGCGTGTACTTCGTCTGGTTCTGGACCAAAGGCCAGACCCTCGCCATGAAAACCTGGAACATCCGCATCGTCGACGTGCACGGCCAGCCCATCAGCCAACGCCGCGCGCTGGCGCGCTACCTGCTGAGCTGGGTCTGGTTCCTGCCGCCGCTGGCCGCCATTGCGCCCTTCAAGCTGTCGGGCGGCGAATCGACCGTCCTGATCTTCGGCTGGGTCGCTGTCTGGGCCCTGCTGGCGCGTTTTCACCCCGAACGCCAGTTCTGGCACGACGCCTGGGCCGGTACACGGCTCATCACCTCCAAACCGATGAGTCGCCAATGAGTGCCTTGCCCAAGCTTCCCGATCCCGCCGTCAATCCGCAAAAAGCCCGCAAGGGCTTCGAACGCGTCTGGCACGCCACGCTGATCTCGCTACACGGCCTGCACGCCGGCTGGAGCGAGCCCGCCTTCCGCCAGGAAGCCATCATGTCGATCGTGATGATTCCGGCCTCCTTCTGGCTCGGGCGCAGCTGGGTCGAGGTGGCGCTGCTCGCGGGCAGCGCCATCCTGGTGATGATCGTCGAGTTGCTCAACACCGCGGTGGAAGCCGCCATCGACCGCATCGGCCCCGAGTGGCACGACCTCTCCAAGCGCGCCAAGGATATGGGCAGCGCCGCCGTGCTGCTGTCGCTCACGCTGTGCGGCGGCATCTGGGCGGCAGCGCTGTGGCAACGCTTCGTGTCATGAGAAGGCCCACGGGCTGCGGCATGATGGCAGGATGAATCCTGAATTTTCGATCTGTGTGTATTGCGGCTCGCGCCCCGGCGAGCGCCCCGAGTTTTCCCAGGCCGCGCAAGCCGTCGGCCAATGGATCGGCCAGCACGGCGGCCAGCTTGTCTACGGCGGAGGTCGCACCGGCCTGATGGGCACGGTGGCCGAGGCCACCCGCCTTGCCGGCGGCCGAGTGGTCGGCATCATCCCCAAGGCATTGGTCGACAAGGAACTGGCCAACCCGCTGTGCGACGAACTGCACGTGGTCGACACCATGCACGAACGCAAGGCCATGATGGGCGAGCGCGCCGATGCCTTCGTCGCCCTGGCGGGCGGCATCGGCACCTTCGAGGAACTGTTCGAGATCTGGACCTGGCGCCAGCTCGGCTACCACGACAAGCCCACCGGCATCCTCAACACCGCCGGCTACTACGACGGCCTGCTTGGCTTCCTGGCGCACAGCGTGCGCGAGGGCTTCATGGGCGAATGGCAGATGAGCCTGATCCGCACCGGCACCGATGTGCCCGAGCTGCTCACGGCATTGCGCGCCGAAGTGCCGCTCCATCCACGCGAAGACAGGCTGTCGGAAAACCTCTGACGACCATGTCGAAAGCCCCGTCGCCGGGGCTTTCTTGCTTCAAACAGCGTTTTCGTTTTCCTCACCCGTACGGATACGCACAATGCGCTCCACGCCGGTGACAAAAATCTTCCCGTCGCCGATCTTCCCGGTGCGCGCGGAACTGACGATGGCTTCGATGCAGCGCTCCACATCGGCCTCGTTGACGACCACTTCGACCTTCATCTTGGGCAGGAAGTCGACCACGTATTCGGCGCCGCGGTAGAGCTCTGTGTGCCCCTTCTGGCGGCCGAAGCCCTTGACTTCGGTGACGGTCAGGCCGGTGACGCCCACTTCGGCCAAGGCCTCGCGCACGTCCTCGAGCTTGAAGGGTTTGACGATGGCGGTGATCTGCTTCATGGTTTTCGTGCTCCGGCGGTTTCGTTGAATTTGCTGGTGATAGGGTAACGCCAATCCTTGCCGAAGCTTCGATGGGTGACCCGGATGCCTACCGGCGCCTGGCGCCGCTTGTATTCGTTGATCCTGATGAGCCGCGCAACCCGCTCGACCACCGCACGGTCGTAACCCGCGGCAATGATCTCGTCGATGCCCTCGTCGTCCTGCATGTAGCGTGCCAGGATTCCGTCGAGGATGTCGTAGGGCGGGAGGCTGTCTTGATCGGTCTGATCGGGCCGAAGTTCGGCGCTGGGAGGCCGCGTGATGATCCGCTCGGGAATCGGCTCGGTGCCCGTGCCGTACGGATCGTGGGCATTTCGCCAGCGCGCCAGCGCGAACACGGTTGTCTTGAGCAGGTCCTTGATGACCGCGAAGCCGCCCGCCATGTCGCCGTACAGCGTGCAGTAGCCGGTGGCCATTTCGCTCTTGTTACCCGTGGTGAGCACGATGGCGCCGAACTTGTTCGAAAGCCCCATCAGCAGCGTGCCGCGAATGCGGGCCTGGATGTTTTCCTCGGCCGTGTCCTCGGGCCGCCCCTTGAATTCCTCGGCCAGAGCGCCCTTGAAGGACTCGAAGGTGTGCTTGATGGAAATCTCGTCATAGCGCACGCCCAGGCGGGCGGCCATGTCGCGCGCATCGATCCAGCTGATGTCGGCGGTGTAAGGCGAAGGCATCATCACCGCACGGACCTTGTCCTTGCCCAGTGCATCGACCGCGATGGCAAGCACCAATGCGGAGTCGATACCGCCCGAAAGCCCCAGGATGGCGCCCGGAAAACCGTTCTTGCCGACGTAGTCGCGCACGCCGAGCACCAGGGCGTCCCAGAGTTGGGCTTCAGCGTCGCGTGGCGGTGCGATGGCCGCCGGCTTGGCTACGAAGCCAACGCCGCCTTGAGGCGTGCGCTCCAACTGCGCGAAGACCAGTTTTTCCCGGAAGCTCTCGGCCTGCATGGCCGCAGCGCCATCGGCCTGCAACGCGAACGAAGCGCCGTCGAACACCACCTCGTCCTGCCCGCCGACCAGGTGCGCGTACACCAGCGGCAGCCCCACCGCGCGCGCCCGGTCGGCCATGCGCGCGATGCGCTCGCCTTCCTTGCCCACGTGGTACGGCGACGCATTGATCACCGCCAGCACCTCGGCACCGCCTTCGCGCGCTAGCTCTGCAGGCTGGTCGAACCAGGCGTCCTCGCAGATCAGCAGGCCGACCGAGACACCGCCCGCCTCGAACACGCAGGTGCCCTGCCCCGGCGTGAAGTAGCGGCGCTCGTCGAACACCTGGTAGTTGGGCAGTTCGCGCTTGGCGTAGGTTTCGAGGATGCGGCCTTCCTTGATGACGCTTGCCGCGTTGTGACGCATCTGCACGGCCACCGAGCGGCTGCGCAGGCTGCCGCCGGTCGGATGCCCCACCACCACCACCATGTCTTTGAGATCGGCCAGAGCAGCGGCAATGCCTTTCACGGCATCATCACAGGCTTCGGTGAAGGCGGGACGGAGGAACAGGTCCTCCGCCGCATAGCCGGCAATCGAGAGTTCGGGCGTCAACAAGAGGCGCGCGCCCTGTGCATGGGCATCGCGCGCGGCGTCGACGATCTTTTTCGCGTTGCCGGCGAGGTCGCCCACCACAAAATTGAGTTGCGCGATGGCGAGCTTGAGCGTCATACAGAAGGAAGAAAAAGGCTTGAACGATTATGTCATTCGGGTTCTGTCGTCGCCGGCTGACGTGAGCCCGGACACGTGGAACGCGCTGCTGGCTGCCGAGGCCGAGCCATCGCCCTTCATGCGCCATGAATACCTCGCGGCGCTGAACGACAGCCGCAGCGCCACGCCGGAGAGCGGATGGATGCCGCAGTTCGTCACGCTGTGGCAAGGCGAGCAGTTGCAGGCCGCGTGCCCGTTCTACATCAAGGACCATTCCTACGGCGAGTACGTCTTCGACTGGGCCTGGGCCAATGCCTACGAGCAGCACGGGCTCGCGTACTACCCGAAGGCCGTGGTCGCAGTGCCCTTCACGCCCGTGCCCGGCACGCGGCTGCTGGCGCGCGACGCTCAAAGCCGCACGTTGCTGGTGCAAGGACTCGTCGCGCTGTGCAAGCAGGAGGAGCTGTCGTCGCTGCACCTGCTGTTCGGCGCCGATGCCGACATCGCCGCCTGCACCGAAGCGGGCCTGATGCTGCGCAACACGGTGCAGTTCCACTGGACCAACGCCCAATACCCCGACTTCGACTCCTTCCTCGCCAGCCTCTCGCACGACAAGCGCAAGAAGATCCGCCAGGAGCGCCGCAAGGTGGCCGACGCCGGCGTGAGCTTCCGGTGGTCGCGCGGCACCGACATCTCGAAGGCCGACTGGGACTTCTTCTACCGCTGCTACGAGCGCACCTACCGCGAGCACGGCAACCCGCCCTACCTCACGCGCGACTTCTTCCGGCGCATGGCCGACACGATGCCCGAAGCCTGGCTGCTGTTCGTCGCCGAGCGCAATGGCAAACCGATGGCCACCAGCCTGATCGCCCTTTCGACGCAGCCCGATGCACCGCTCGTTGCCTACGGCCGTTACTGGGGCGCGCTGGAGCGCGTCGACTGCCTGCACTTCGAGGCTTGCTATTACCAGCCGCTGGCCTGGTGCATCGAATACGGCGCCCAGCGCTTCGAGGGCGGCGCCCAGGGCGAGCACAAGATGGCGCGCGCGCTGATGCCAGTAAAAACCACCAGCGCCCACTGGCTGGCGCATCCGGCGTTTGCCGATGCGGTCGAGCGCTTCCTGGAGCGCGAGGGCGCGGGCATCGAGAACTACATGGACCACCTGGGCGAGCGCAGCCCGTTCAAGGCCGCTTGACCAGCCTTTCTTGCCATGCGGGGCTGCTATAAAAGCGCCCGATATCCACAACAACTCAGAGAGAACTCGATGCCATTCGTCGGACTGGGGCTGCACGTCCTCATCGCGCTGTTCTTCGCCGTGCACGCAATGCGCCACGGCAAGCAGATGTACTGGCTCCTCATTCTTTTCAGCTTCCCGCTGCTGGGAAGCATCGTGTACTTCGTGGTCGAGTACCTGCCCGCCTCGCGCATGCAGCGCACCGCCGGCAAGGTGGCCAGCGCGGCCATCGGCTTCATCGACCCCGAGCGCGAATACCGCGCGGCCACCGAGGCCTACGACCTCGCCCCCACGGCCCAGAACAAGCTGCGCCTTGCCAAGGCAGCGCTCGACAAGGGGCAGGCCGCCGATGCCGTCGGCCATTACCGCGACGCACTGAAGGGCCCGCTGGCCTCCGATCCCGAACTGCAGTTCGGCCTGGCCAGCGCCCTGTTGGCTGCGGGTGGAGCGACTGCCGGCCGCGAGGCATTGCAGGCGCTCCAGGCCCTGCGTGCCACGCGCGACGACTACCGCAAGGACGAAGTCGCCGTGCTCACCGCCCGCGCCCTCGCCGCCGACGGACGCCAGCCGGAAGCGCGCGAAGCCTTCGAGGCCGCGCTGAGCCAGTACAACACCGTCGAGGCCCGCGCCCGCTACATCGCATGGCTTGCCCAGCAAGGCGATGCCACCGGTGCACAGCGCCAGTGGGACGAACTCCAGCAGGCCGCTCACCACTGGAACTCGCATGCGCGTTCGGTCAATCGCGAATGGATGCGGCTGGCCAGCGACGCGGTCCGCGCCTGAAGCGTCTCCTCTGTCCAAGGGCATAGTGCCCTTGACCATTCGGCACATCGACGGCGCGCGGCGCCTCTCCTAGCATCCGCTTCGAGGAGAGAGAACCGCATGCCGCCCTTCACACGCCCTGCCCTCGTGGCACTCTGCTTCATGGCGGCCAGCCAGTTGGCCACGGCCGCCAGCTTCGACTGCGCCAAGAAGGCCGGCAACGCCACCGAGAAAGCCATCTGCGCCGACCCCGGCCTGTCACGGCAGGACGAAGCCATGGCCGCCCTCTACAAGCGGCAAGTCGAAATGCCCGGCACGGGCCAGTGGGCGACGTTCCTGAAACGCGACCAGCGTGACTGGATAGCTGTACGCAACCGCGAATGCCGCGGCAAGACCGAATGCCTCAAGCAGGACTACGAGCGGCGCATCACCTACCTGAGTCACCCGCTGCTGCATTGGATGGGACGCTATGTGGAAGGCCAATGCCCGAAGGACGGGCGCTTCCTCGACGTGACGCCCGAACTGGGCGGCACGCTGGACATCCAGATCTACGTTTGCCCCGACCCGCGCGGCAACATGCTGCTGCAGGGCAAGAACGTGCTCGACGGGCAGCGGCGCCTCGTGGTGCAGGAAGGCGGGCGTTGCACCCGCACACTCCAGTTCGACACCGACCGCGTCACCGTCTCGGACACGCCGGGCTGCGCGCCATCGCTGGCCGGCAGCTTCACGCGCGACCCGCGCCGCTCGCCCTTCGAGAACGAATAAATTACTTCTTGTAGCTGGCGATGCCGTCCAGGATTTCCTTCTTGGCCGCGTCGATGCCTTCCCAGCCCAGCACCTTGACCCACTTGCCTTCTTCCAGGTCCTTGTAGTGCTCGAAGAAGTGGCTGATGGCCTTCAGGCGCATCGGGTTCACGTCGTCGACCGACTTCCAGTGGCTGTAGATGGGCAGCACCTTGTCGGTGGGCACGGCCAGCACCTTGCCGTCGACGCCGGCTTCGTCTTCCATCATCAGGATGCCCAGGGGGCGGCACGGCACCACCACGCCCGGCAGCAGCGGATACGGAGCGATCACCAGCACGTCGACCGGGTCGCCGTCGCCCGACAGGGTCTGTGGCACGTAGCCGTAGTTGGCCGGGTAGTACATGGCCGTCGTCATGAAGCGGTCGACAAAAATCGCGCCCGATTCCTTGTCGACTTCGTACTTGATCGGGTCGGCGTTCATCGGGATTTCGATCACGACATTGAAGGAATCGGGGACGTTCTTGCCGGGGGAAACTTTGTCGAAGGACATGACGTTTTTCGAGTAGTGGAAAAGTATGAGAGAGATGGGGACAAACCCGGAGTTTACTTTCCGTGTCACCGACCGGTCGCACGCGCACTCGTATTTGCCTGTAAATTGCAACCGTTGGCCAATCGGCTCCTCACCCTTGGTGCAGTGAGCTTCGAGGAAGCAACGCGGCGGAAAACATGGTCCCGTACGCGTTGCACGCAGGGCCCATGCTGTCCGTCTCCACAAGTCGCAACGAACGAATGGAGAAGCAAAGCATGATCGGCAACACCCCCCTGATACTGGCTATCGTCTGCGGCCTAGTGGCCGTGGCCTACGGTTTCTGGGCTCGAAGTTGGATTCTCGCGAAGGACGCAGGCAATGCCCGCATGCAGGAAATTGCAGCGGCCATCCAGGCCGGCGCCTCCGCCTACCTCGCCAAGCAGTACAGCACCATCGCCATCGTCGGCGTGGTGCTCGCCATCCTCATCGCCATCTTCCTGGACCTGACCACGGCAGTCGGCTTCATCGTGGGCGCGGTGCTCTCGGGTGCCTGCGGCTTCATCGGCATGAACGTGTCGGTGCGCGCCAATGTGCGCACCGCGCAGGCGGCCACTCAAGGCATCGGCCCGGCACTCGACGTCGCGTTCCGCGGCGGAGCCATCACCGGCATGCTGGTGGTGGGCCTGGGCCTGCTGGGCGTGTCGGCCTTCTACTGGGTCTTGATCGGCAGCAGCACGCCGGCGGCGGGCCACAGCCTCGCGGCCACCCTCAATCCGCTGATCGGCTTTGCCTTCGGCTCCTCGCTGATCTCGATCTTCGCGCGGCTGGGCGGCGGCATCTTCACCAAGGGCGCCGACGTCGGCGCCGACCTGGTGGGCAAGGTCGAGGCCGGCATCCCCGAAGACGACCCGCGCAATCCGGCGGTGATTGCCGACAACGTGGGCGACAACGTCGGCGACTGCGCCGGCATGGCCGCCGACCTGTTCGAAACCTACGCCGTGACGCTGATCGCCACCATGGTGCTGGGCGCGCTGATGGTTACCGCGGCGCCGACCAACGCGGTGCTGTACCCGCTCGCGCTGGGCGGCGTGTCGATCATCGCGTCGATCATCGGGTGCTTCTTCGTGAAGGCCTCGCCGGGCATGGTCAACGTGATGCCGGCGCTCTACAAGGGCCTGGCGGTGGCGGGCATCCTGTCGCTGATCGCGTTCTGGTTCGTCACCAGCTGGCTGATTCCCGACAACGCGATCGCCCCGAGCGGCAGCCAGCTGAAGCTGTTCGGCGCCTGCTTCGTCGGCCTGGCGCTGACGGCCGCGCTGGTATGGATCACCGAGTACTACACCGGCACGCAGTACAAGCCCGTGCAGCACATCGCGCAGGCCTCGACCACGGGCCACGGCACCAACATCATCGCGGGCCTGGGCGTGTCGATGCGCTCCACGGCGTGGCCGGTGATCTTCGTGTGCATCGCCATCCTGGCTTCGTACTCGCTGGCAGGCCTCTTCGGCATTGCGGTGGCTGCCACGTCGATGCTGAGCATGGCCGGCATCGTGGTGGCGCTGGACGCCTACGGCCCCATCACCGACAACGCCGGCGGCATCGCCGAGATGAGCGACCTGCCCGCCAGCGTGCGCGCCGTGACCGACCCGCTCGACGCGGTCGGCAACACCACCAAGGCCGTGACCAAGGGCTACGCCATCGGCTCTGCGGGCCTGGCCTCGCTGGTGCTCTTCGCCGACTACACGCACAAGCTGGAGAGCTTCGGGCTGAACATCAGCTTCAACCTGAGCGACCCGATGGTGATCGTCGGCCTCTTCATCGGCGGGTTGATTCCCTATCTGTTCGGCGCGATGGCCATGGAGGCCGTGGGCCGCGCGGCGGGCGCGGTGGTGGAAGAAGTGCGGCGCCAGTTCCGCGACATCCCCGGCATCATGGAAGGCACCGGCAAGCCCGAGTACGGCAAGGCCGTGAGCATGCTGACCGGCGCGGCCATCAAGGAAATGATGATCCCGTCGCTGCTGCCGGTGCTCGTGCCGATCGTCGTCGGCCTGGTGCTGGGGCCGAAGGCGCTGGGCGGGCTGCTGATGGGCACCATCGTCACGGGCCTGTTCGTCGCCATCAGCATGTGCACTGGCGGCGGCGCCTGGGACAACGCCAAGAAATACATCGAGGACGGCCACTTCGGCGGCAAGGGCAGCGAGACGCACAAGGCCGCCGTCACCGGCGACACCGTGGGCGACCCCTACAAGGACACGGCCGGCCCGGCCGTGAACCCGCTGATCAAGATCATCAACATCGTGGCGCTGCTCATCGTGCCGCTGGTGGTGAAGTTCCATGCCGGCGATGCGGCGGCGGCCGTGCCGGCGAAGATCGAGATGCCGCCGGCCGCGACCGCGCCCGCCGCGATGGCTCCGTCGACGCCTGCTGCGGTGGTCGCTTCGGGCGCCGTGTCGGCCGCCGAAGCCGCAGCGGTGAAGGTCGAGAACGGCGTCGTGAAGTTCTACTTCGCGAGCGCCAGTTCCGAGGTGGCGCCCAACGCCAAGGAAGCCCTGGCCGACGTCATCAAGGCCGTGCAGAGCGGCAGCACGGTGCTCGTGAGCGGCTACCACGACGCCAGCGGCGACCCGGCCAAGAATGCCGAGCTCGCCAAGCAGCGCGCGATGGCCGTGAGCGATGCGCTCAAGGCCGCTGGTGCGCCAGAAGACAAGATCGAGCTGGCCAAGCCCGAGCAATCGCAGGCCGATGGGCCGCCCGCCGAGGCGCGCCGCGTTGAAGTCAAAGTAAAGTCCTGAAATGCCCACGCCCGAACGACTCGAATCATTCATCGCCGCCGTCGAAGGCGGCGCGCATGCCAAGGCCATCGAGGACTACTACACCGAAGATGCCACCATGCGCGAGAACCAGGCCGAGCCGCGGCGCGGTCGCAGCACGCTGGTGGCCCAGGAAAGCGCCGTGCTCGACCGCACCGAGTCGGTGGTTTCCACCTGCGTGCGGCCGGTGCTGGTGAACGGCGACCACGTGGCGATCCACTGGATCTTCGAGTTCACGTTCAAGGGCGGCAGCAAGATGCGAATGGAAGAAATCGCCTGGCAGCGCTGGGAAGGCGAGCGCATCGCGGAAGAACAATTCTTCTACGACCCCGCCCAGAAAAAGCCGGGCTGACCGCTTCTGCGCGCAAACCCCACCGCCATGGCGCTGCTGCAGACCTCCTAGCCCCATGCGATACCTTCACGCACTGTTCGCCGGTACCTGGGCCATCGCCCGGGCCGAGCTGGCGATCGTGCGGCGCTTTCCGCGCATCCTGCTGGCCGTGGTGGCGGTCGGCGTGGTGCCGGCGCTCTATGCGCTGATCTACCTCACGAGCGTGTGGGACCCGGCCGGGCACACGGCCGACCTGCCCGCCGCCATCGTCAACCAGGACCAGGGCGTGACCTACATGTCGCGCACCGTCAACGTCGGCGACGAACTCACGCACACCCTGCTCGACAAGCGCGCCTTCGGCTTCCGCGCGATGACCGACGCCGAAGCCGCGCGCGCCGAGGTGCGGCGCGGCACGCTGGCCTTTGCGCTGCTGATTCCGGCCGACTTCAGCGCCAACGCGGTACCGGGTGCGCAGCGCGGCGCCGGGCAACTGGTGGTCTACACCTCCGAAGGCAACAACTACAGCTCGGCCGGCCTGGCGCGGCGTTTCGCGGGCGAGCTGGGGCACCAGGTCAACGAGATGCTCAACGAGCAGCGCTGGGGGCTGGTGCTGAATGCGGCCTCCGGCTCACAGCAGCGGCTCGACAAGCTCAAGCAGGCGCTGCTGGAGCTGCGCGACGGCAGCCAGACGCTGGCCAACGGCGCGGCCCAATACAGCGCCGCCGCGCAGCAGGTGAGCAGCGGGTTCAAGCAGGTGAACGGCGGTATCCGCACCATCGAATCGAAGCTGCCGGCCGACGCTGACCTGCGTGCACTGAAGGCCGGCTCGCAGCAACTCGCGGCAGGCCAGCGCGAACTCGGCAGCGGGCTCGCGCAGATCGGCGACGGACTCGGCCAGCTCGAAGCCGGTGCCGGCCAGCTCGGCGACGGCGCGCGCAAGATGCAGAAGGATTCCGCCGACATCCCCTTCGTGGGCGAGCGCATCGCCAAGGGCGCGGGCGAGCTCGCAGCCGGCGCCGACAAGCTGCGCGGCGGCATCGATCAGGCGCAGGGGGCCATGGCCAAGGCACAGGACGGCAATCACAAGCTCGCGGCTGGCGCCACTGCGCTCGACGGCGGCGTGGGCAAGCTTACCGACGGCATGGGGGCGCTGTCTGGCGGCATCCGCACCATGGCTGGCAAGCTGCCCGCGGACAAGAAGCTCGACGAGTTCGTGCAGGGTGGCTCTCAGCTTGCGCAGGGCGCGCAGCGCCTGCTGACCGGCGTGCGCACCATCGAAGCTGCCCTGCCCGCCTCGATCACCCGCATCCAGGGCAGCGCGTCGGGGCTGGCCGATTCGGTCGAGCCCAAGGTCGAGGTGGTGGCACCGGTGGACAACAACGGCAGCGCCTTCGTGCCGAACATGGTGTCGGTGGCGCTGTGGATCGGCGCGGTGATGGCCGGCTATCTGTTCAACATCCGCATCGTGCTGGCGGACCACACCCACTACCCGAAGCTCGCCAAGACGCTCGGCAAGATCACCATGCCGGCGCTGATCGTGCTGCTGCAGGTGGCGCTGGTGCTGGCCACGCTGCTGGGCGTGCTGCAGGTGCAGGCGCCGCACGTGGCCGCCCTGGCGCTCACCATGGCGCTGGCCTCACTGGTCTTCCTGGTGGTGCTGTTCGCGATCCTGCATGTGTTCGGCGACTTCGGCCGCATCCTCACGGTGCTGCTGCTCACGCTGCAGCTGTCGGCCGGTGGCGGGGTGTTGCCGGTGGAGCTTTCGGCCGGCTTCTTCCGCACGGTGCACAGCTGGCTGCCGTTCAGTTGGGTAGTGCAGGCCTTTCGCGCGGTGATGTTCGGTGCCTTCGACGACGGATGGGCGCATGCATGCTGGGTGGTGGTGCTGTCGGGCGCAGTGGCCGTCGGGCTGATGGCGCTGTTCGGCAAGTGGAAAGAAGTGCTGCTGGCGGACTACCGGCCAACGGTGCAGATCTGAACAGCCCCTTGAAACGATGACACGCTGCCGCCAAGCTCTTTTTCCTTCTCTCTACCTGCTGCCGGCACTGCTGGTGCTGGGCACCGCGGCTTTCGCGCAGGCCCAGGCCCGCAACGACGACACCCTGTCGCTGAGCTTCGAAGCGGCCCGCGCCCGCATGCTCGATCGCTCCGACAAGCTGGCCGCGGCCCGCGCGGCGGTCGAGTCGAAGGAACTGCAGGGCCAGGGCCTGAAGGGGCTCGGCGGCCCGACGATCAGCGTCTCGGGGCTGGCCTATGCCTACAACGCGAACCTGAATCTCGACCTCGATCCGCTCAACCAGAAATTCGGGCAGATCGGCTCGGCGCTGCCGTCGTCCATCCAGAGCGTGATCGCGCGCGTGCCGATTCCACAGCTGCCCAACAGCTACACGCTCAACCGCCACGACACCGGCGCCAACACATCGATCTCGGCCGTGTGGCCGCTCTACGTCGGCGGCGCGACCGATGCTGTGCGCGGCTTCGTCTCGGCGCAGACGCGCGAGGCGCAGGCCGATGCCGAACAGGCCGGCCACGAGGTCGACACGCTGCTGGTACAGCGCTACTTCGGCGCCCAGCTCGCGCAGCGAGCGGCCACGCTGCGCCTGCAGGCCGAGCGAACGATCGCACAGCATGATTCGGCGGCGCAGAAGATGCTCGCGGCCGGTGTGATCTCGCGCGTCGAGCGGCTGCAGGCCAGCGCAGCGTACGAAGAGGCGCGGCGCAATGCGCGCAAGGCCGAGAACGACGCGGCGCTCGCCGCCGTAGCCCTGGCCCGCACGGTGCGTGCCGATGGCAGCGTGACGCCGCAAACGCCGCTCTTTCTCATCAGCACGCCGATCGAACCGCTCGGCTATTTCATCGACTCGGCGCTCACGCGGCACCCGGGCCTGGGCAAGGTTGCGGCCAAGAAGTCGCAGGCCGAGCAATTGCACGAAGGCGAAGAGGCGTTGCGCCGCCCGCAAGTCATTGCCTTCGGCACGCGCGAACTCAAGGGCGGCAACGCAGACTGGGTGGCCGGCCTCGGCGTGCGCTGGACGCTGTACGACTCGGTCGACCGCGACGCCCTGTCGGCTGCTTCACTCAAGCAGGTCGAGCAGGCCGAACGCACCGACGCGCAGGCGCGCAGCGACATCTCGCTGCTGGTCGAACGCAACTGGCGCGCGCTGGAGAACGCGCGCCGCCAATACCTCGAGATGAAGGCCTCGGTGGAGCTGGCGCAAGAGGTGGTGAAGCTGCGCACCTCGGGCCTGCGCGAAGGCACGAGCACCACGCTCGACCTGATCGACGCCGAAACCAACCAGGCCAAGGTGCTGACCGAACGCGCGCAGGCCGCCAACGACTACGTGCAAGCGCTTGCGCAACTGCTCGAAAGCGCGGGCCTTTCCGAAAGGTTTTCCGACTACATCGCGCGTGCCGACGTGAAGGTGAATTGATGATGAGTGCCAAGACCCGAAAACTGATCGCGATACTCGCCGCCCTGCTCGTGCTGGCGGTGCTCGTCTGGGGTTTCTGGCGCGCCTCGCAGCCCGCGCCCGAGGTGTTCCAGGGCCAGATGGAGGCGCGCGAGACCGACGTCGCAGGCAAGGTGACGGCGCGCATCGCCGAAGTGCCGGTGAAGGAAGGCGACCGCATACAGGCCGGCGCGGTGCTGGTGCGCATGGACAGCCCCGAAGTGCGCGCCAAGCTCGCACAGGCCACTGCCGCCGAACAGGCCGCGCAGGCCGTCGCCGACAAGGCGCAGAACGGCGCGCGCCCGCAGGAGGTCGAGATGGCGCGCATGCAGTGGCAGCGCGCCGAAACCGCGGCCCAGCTGGCGCAGACCTCGTACCGCCGTGTCGACGGACTGGCGCGCGAGGGCCTGGTTGCCGACCAGAAACGCGACGAGGCCGAAGCCAACTGGAAGGCCTCGCGCGATGCCGCCATTGCCGCCAAGGCGCAGTACGACATGGCGCGCATCGGCGCTCGCCCCGAGGACAAGACCGCCGCCAGCGCGCAGGCGCGCCAGGTCGCCGGCGTGGTGGCGGAGGCCGAAGCCGCCAAGGCCGAGACCGAGCTGCGCAGCCCCGTCGGGGGCGAGGTGGCCAAGGTGCTGGCCAAGGTCGGCGAGCTGTCGCCGCAGGGCGTGGCCGTGGTCACGGTGGTCGACTTGAGCGACCAGTGGGTGGTGCTCAACGTGCGCGAAGACCGGCTCGCCCGCTTCGCACTCGGCAACGAATTCGATGCGCGCCTGCCCGCACTGCCGGAAGACAGGCGCACGGCCCGCTTCAAGGTCTACTACAGCGCAGTGCTGCCCGACTTCGCGACGTGGCGCGCCACGCGCGGCGGCACCGGCTTCGACGTGCGCACCTTCGAGGTCCGCGCGCGGCCGCTCAAGCCCATCGACGGCGCTCGGCCCGGCATGAGCGTGCTGGTCGACTGAGTTCGCGATGAGCCTGCGCGGCTTTTCCGCAGCCAGCGCACGGCGCGAGTTCGCGCTGCTGCGCACGCGCCCCTGGGACCTGGCGATGGTCTCGTGGGTGCCGCTGCTCGCGGTGTTCCTGATCTGGTGGATCTTCTCGGCCGGCCTCCCCGAGCGGCTGCCGATCGGCGTGCTCGACCAGGACCACTCGTCGCTCTCGCGCCAGCTGGTGCGCTTTCTGGACGCCACGCCCGGCCTGCGCGTGGTGCAGCGGTACGGCGACGAAGGCGAGATGGCGCGTGCCCTGACCAGCGGCGCGGTCGACGCGGCGGTGCAGTTGCCGCGCGACCTGAGCCGTGACGTCAAGCAGGGCCGCGTCGGGCAGGTCGTGCTGCTGCACAACGCGCAGCTCGGCACGCATTCGAGCCTGATCCAGCGCGACGTGCGCACTGCCGTGGCCACGGTTTCGGGCGGGGTCGAGCTCACGGTGCGCAACAAGCGCGGCGAGTCGATGACGGCGGCGCGCGTGAGCATGGAGCCGATCAAGGCGAGCATGGTGGCGCTGTTCAACACCTCGACCGACTACGAGCAGTTTCTCGGCGCGGCGCTGATTCCGGCGCTGCTGCACATTCTTGCGATGACGGCCGGCGCCTGGGCCGTGGGGCGCGAGCTGCGCGACCGCAGCATCGGCGAGTGGCTGGGCGCCGCGCCACGATGGCACGAGGCGCTGGCAGCGCTGGCGGGCAAGCTGGCGCTGCCGTTCGCGAGCCTTTCGGCGGTGGCCATCGCGGCGATGCTGTGGATCACCGCGGGTCGCGGGTGGCATCCGGTCGGTTCGCTCGGGTGGACGCTGTTTGCGCTGGTTGTGTTCCTGGCGCTGTCGATTGCGCTCGGGGCTTTCGCGGCGGCATTCACGCGTTCGCTGCGCACTGCGCTTTCGGCTACGGGCTTCATCACGGCGCCGGCCTTCGCGTTCGGTGGCGTGGGTTTTCCGCTGGTCGCGATGCCCTTCTTAGCGCAGATATGGGCCGGCCTGCTGCCCTACACGCACTACATCCGCGTGCAGATGGAGCAGTTGCAGATGGGCGCGCCGGTGGTGTATTCGGTCGCCACGCCGCTGTGGATGGTGCTGGGCACGGGCGTGCTGCTTGCCGCGTCCGCCGGTGCGCTGGTGCGCGCGGCCGGAGCGCCCGACAGTTGGGGTGGACGGTGATGACTGACGAACAGCTCCACCTCGGCGCCGCATGGCGCGACACCGCGCTCGCCGTGCTGCGCGACAAGGGCGTGCTGCTGATCATGCTGCTCGCGCCCATCATCTACGGCTTCTTCTACCCGTGGCCCTATGGCACGCAGGCCGTGGCGCGCGTGCCGGTGGCAGTGGTCGACCAGGACCACACAGCGCTGTCGCGGCAGATCGCGCGCTTCGCGCTGGCCAATCCGCGGCTCGACGTGCGCATGGTCACGGGAGATGTGCACGAGGCGCAGCAGGCGCTGTGGCGCGGCGACATCGAAGGCTATGCGCTGCTGCCGGCCGACCTCAAGCGCGATGTGCTGCGCGGCACCTCGGCGGTCGTCACCATCGAAGGCAACGGCGCCTATGCGCTGTTGAACAAAGCGGTGCTGTATGGCTTCTCGGAGGCCGTGGGTACGGTGTCGGCCGGGGTCGAGATCCGCAAGCTGCAGGCCGGCGGCCAGAGCGCGATTCAAGCCGCTCGCAGCCGCAGTCCGCTCAACACGCATCTGGTCGCGCTGTTCAACCCGACCGAAGGCTATGGCAGCTACGTGGTGCCGGCGGTGGCACTGCTGATCCTGCAGCAGACGCTGCTGATGGGCGTGGCGATGCTGGCTGGCACCTGGGCCGAGGCGGGGCGGCTGCGGGCGTCGATGGGAGCCTGGCTGGGCCGGCTGGGGGCGCTCTCGGTGTTCAGCTTTCTGAGCGGGCTTTTTTATTTCGGCTGGGTGTTCTTCTTGCAGGACTACCCGCGCGGTGGCAATCCGCTCGGCGCGCTGGTGCTGCTCGCGTTCTACGTGCCGGCGATCTGCACGCTGGGCTTGGTGCTCGGCTGCTGGTTCCGAGACCGCGAGCGGGCCTTGCAGGTGCTGCTGTTCACCGCCCTGCCGATGGCCTTTCTCTCGGGCTTCTCGTGGCCTGTGGAGGCCTTGCCGGGGCCGCTGCAGGCGCTGCGCTGGCTCTTCCCGAGCACGGCGGGCATACAGGCCTCGCTGCGGCTCAACCAGATGGGCGCGCCGCTGCACGACGTACTGCCCTACCTCGGCGTGCTGCTGTCGCTGACTCTTGCGGGGCTGCTGGCGCTGTGGCTCGCGGCCACCCAGCGCACCGCCGGGTCGAAGGGCGTCTAGCGCTGGCTCTCGGCCGCCACGGCGCGCACCAGCCGCGTGGCGGGCGCCACCAGTTCGCGCAGGTCGCCCGCACGGTCCTGCTCGATGGCCTGCAGCACCAGTTCGTTGATGCCGCCGACCACGGTCATCGCCATCTCGCTCGTCAGGTGCACGGCGGGGCCATCCGCGCTGTCGCTGCTGTTGATCGCCACCTGGATGAAGTTGGCGATCTCGTCGTTCACCCGGCGCCGCACCACCAGGCCCGGCATGCCGAGCCCCAGGATCTCGACGAAGAGCGTACGCAGCAGCACCGGGTCTTGCGCGAGGTAATCGAAGTACGCGGTCATGGCCTGCTCGACCTGAGCATGCCAGGGCTGCACCGGGTCGAAGGCCTCGCTCACCGCCTGCAGCGCGAGCCGGCTGGCGGTTTCGTAGAGCGCGATCAGGCACTCGGTCTTGGTGCTGAAGTGTTCGTAGAAAGTGCGGCGCGACACGGCGGCCTCGCGCACGATGTCGGCAATGGTTGTCTCGGCGTAGCCCTTGGCTGCCACGGCGTGCGCCATGCCCTGCAGCAGACGCTTGTAGTGCTCGCTCCCTGGGCCCTCGGCGGACTTGGAAGGGGCTGCTTTTTCGATGGTTTCGCTCATGAACGGCACATTTTCCTACGTCTCGGTACTTGACAGTACCAATTCACAATTGCAACATGGCGGCATGCGGTACTGATTTGTACCAACCATCATCCACGCAGCTCTGCTTTTCCCGAGGCTTGCTTCATGACCGATCTCGTTGTCCGCCGCCTTCTGATCGACCTGCAACCGCCCTTTGCCCGCAACTGGTGCGGCGGCGATGCATTCTCGACCGCTTTCTTCAACGCCCTGTCGATGAGTTTCCCTTTCGGCGAGCAGTTCTTCATCGACGCGGTGCGCGACGCCGTCGCCACGCTGCCGGCCGAAATACAGGAAAAACACAAGGCCGACGTGCGCGGCTTCATCGGGCAGGAAGCCACGCACCGGCGCATTCATTCGCTCTTCAACAACCATCTGGAAAGCCAGGGCCTGGTCGACGGCTGGACGGCGCGCGCCAGCAAGCGCATGGCCCTGATGGAAGAAGCCGACCCACGCCACGCGCTGGCTGTGACGGCAGCCACCGAGCATTTCACGGCGATGTTCGCGGAGTGGCTGCTGGCGCACCCGCAGGTCCTCGACGGCGCCGAGCCCCGGCTGCGCACCATGTGGCTGTGGCACAGCGCGGAAGAGCTGGAGCACAAGAGCGTGGCCTTCGACATCTACCAGGCCGCGGGTGGCTCCGACGAATGGCGCACGCGCTGGTTCCGCCGCGTAACGATGATGTTCCTGGGCGACCTGATGCACCAGACCATCGACAACCTGCGCCACGAAAAGCAGCTGTGGAAATGGTCGACCTGGAAGAGCGCCGCGCGCATCCTGCTGAGCCGCGACGGCCTGCTGCGCGGCAACCTGGCCGGCTGGCGCAGCTACCTGCGCGCGGACTTCCATCCGATGCAGCAGGACAGCAGCCTGTCGGAGCGCTGGCTGGCGGACAACCGTGCGCAGTACACACCGGTGGGCGCGGCGCCTGAGGCGGCCGCTGCCAGCTGACGGGCAAGAAACTCAGTAGAAATTGGCGCGGTGCGGCGCGCCGCTGCCGGCCTGCTGTTGCTGCTCAGGGCGCAGCGTCAGGTCGTGCAGGGTGTCGAAATCGGACGGAGCATCCGGCACGCGCATCACCACTTCGAGCTCGTGCATCGACGCAACCCAACGGCCGGCTGGCGATTCGGCCGGCTCGTCATTGGCGAACACGCCGTCGCGGATGTAGAAGGTCTCGCCCTCCGGGCGCTCGGCATGCAGCTCGATCAGGCGCGCGATCGAGAAGTTGTACGTCACGAGCTTCTCGCGCGTCTTGCGGTCCTTGCCACCGCAATTGAACGAACCTTCGGCCGCGATGACGATGCAGGAGCCGTCTACCCCGCCGTCCATCTCGATCTCGTTGCCCGAGCGCCAGATGGCGTTGGGCAGGCGCACGCGCACCTTGTCGATCACGAGGTCGCGCTGCTTGTTGAGGCTGCCCAGGGGCGGCACCAGCGAACGCAGCTGCCGCAGGCGCTCGGCGAAGTTGTCGTCCATCAGGAATTCGACATGGTGCGTGGCGCTGCCGGACGAGCGTTTGACCACCTGCATGACCACGTGGCGCGACTTAGCCATGGCAGGGCCCCTTTGCAAGCGTTGAATTCCATGTCCCGCGAGGGGCGTCGACGGTGTGGCTGCAATTCATTGGAAATCGGCTACTAGTAGAACTTTAGATTACATGCAATTACATGCATCATTTGTGTCCAACTGTATAACGATTGCCGGCAATGCGGAAGGCCATTCCGTGACTTATGCACGAGGAAATGTCTCCAAAATGCCTCCCCGATGTGCTAGCAGGCGCACTGCCAGCAGCTGGGGTCATCCCCTATTCGAGGGATTCGTCGAGCGCCTTGCAGGAAGGCGCGCACACGGTCTGGGACTTGCCCAGCACCTGGCGCGTACGCAGCTGCGAGCGCACGCGGTGCTTGCCGCACATGAAGCACGACATGGTCGCGCCGCTGAACGACGCCGAGGCGCGGAACGGCGAACCCGGCGTCTTGGACTTGTAACGCAGCCCATCCGCCACCACTGCCGTCTTCACTTCACCCTTCGCCATGCGTCTTGTCCTTGCTGTTCAGTTATGCACTGCGCATTGCGCGTGCAATGGCTTCCCGTGCGCTGATTTCAGCGGCCAAGGAAGCGTCCAACGCCGAGCGGCAAAGCCCGGCGTGCTTGTAATTGAGGTTCTCGTAAACCTCGGCCGCGGCCGGATAGGCATCGAGCAGGCGGCCTAGTTCGGCGCCCTGCTCGACGTCCTCGAACTCATGCACGAGGTGCTCGACCACGGAGCGGTACTGCTCTGCGCCTACGGGCACAGGGCTGTGCTCAAGCTTTTCCAGCAGTTGCGCCAGCACGTGGGTCACTGCCAGATCGGTCTTGGGAGACGGATTATCGGTCGTGTTCATGGTTTCCATCTGGGGGCAGCATACGCCTATGCAAGTGGCTGCTCGTATAGGGATGTCTCCGGCTCCCCCGCTTTTTGCGCCGCCTGCATCCGCTGGAGCAGGCTGTGCAGCATCTCGGTCGAGAGCCCGTGGATCACCAGCCGGTGCCCCGCCCGCAGGGTCGACAGGGGCACCAGCGGATGCTTGTTGTTGACCAGGATCAGGTGTTCGGGCGCGTTCAGGAGCGTCGCCGTGTAGATGCCGATGGTTTCGTCCAGCTGCAAGGAATTGGCCGCGCGCCAGAAATCGTTGTCCGTGAGCATCAGCTGGTAGAGCGGCGTGAACAGCTCGATGGCGCTCTGCAGGTCGAGAAAATTGAGCCTGCCCTGGGGCATGTCCTCCAGCCGCAGCCCTGGCTCCCTGATCATCGAAAAATCGACCTTCTCCGCCTTGCACAGCGCCACGCCCTTGTCGCGCAGCGCCTTGTTCAGCCGGATCACGAAGTTGAAGAGGTTCAGGTCGTGCTTCAGGAACATCTCGTCCTTCAGCGCGTCGATGTCGGCCGGCTCCAGCGGATTGGTGGCCACCGGAGCCGGCGAATTCCGCCCGATGAAGGCCAGCACCTGCGAGCCCAGGTGAAAGTGCCGCAGGATGAGCCAGTTGGCCTCCGGCGACACGAAGCGCTTCAGCCCCCAGGCCAAAAACCGGTGCAGCAGCATCGAATGCGACCAGTTGCGCGGCACGAACACCTTCACGATCTGGATCAGGATGATCGTCAGCCGCGCGATCGGCCGCAGGAACGGCAGCAGATACTGCCGCGAGCCCGAACTCGAATCGGCCAGCCACGCCGCCTTGACGTTGTCGGGCAGCGGCGTGCTCTGGTCGAGGTAGAGCGCCAGCCAGGGACTGGGGTCGCGCTCGTCGTGCGCCTGCGTCAGGAAATCAGGTGTTCGATCCATGGGGCATACGCTCCGTGATGTGCTGGAACTGCATCAGGTACAGCGCGGCCGTGTGGCGCGCGGTGTCTGTAATCTGGCGGGCGGCGCGCGCCTGCCCTTCCACGGCCATCACCATCTCGACCGCCGTGAGCCAGCGGCTCAGGTGGTGCTCGTCGTTGTGGCCGTGGTATTCGAGAAAACGGAAGGCATCGGGCGGCAGCTTCAGGCTGGCCTTCAGCAGCGGCAACAGCGCCGGCACGATGCGCTGGCCCGTGCCCTCGATGATGTAGATCGCGCCCAGCAGGCCGATCGGGTCGCGCGTGGCGGCCAGTCCGTGCAGATAGGCGTTGAGCGCCTCGCCGCCCGGGTTGCGGCGCAGGTCCTCGATGCGCTCGACCGTGCCGCCCGCCTTGCGGTAATCGCTGAAGAGGATGTTGAAGTCGTTCTGCTCCTCGCCCGCGTGCACGCCGATCAGCGAGGCCAGCACCTGGTACGGCTCGCTCAGCGAGGCGGCGCCTTCGCGCATCCACAGGCTGCCCTCGCGCACCTGCGGCACCCATTGCTCCATCCAGTTCAGGTAGTCGGGCACGGCAAAACGGCGCTCGCGGATCTGGCGGACCAGCGGCGTGCGCCAGACGCGCGAGCGGTAGTCGTGCCAGATGGCGGCCAGCTCGGTGAGCAAGGCGCCGAGTCCTTCGGGTGCGGCGGCCGGGTCATGCGGAGGCGCAATGACGAGGTCGTCGTCGGGCACCGCTGCCGCTCGGGGCGCCACCACCACGGGCGCCGCATCGGCTGCCTCGACTTCGAGCAGCATGTACGCCGCCATGAAGCGCCCCGATTCCGGCACGTAGCAGAAGATCTGCTCGCCGGGCTTCAGCGTCTTGGTGTGCAGGAACTCAGCCAGCATCACCAGGATCGACGCTGCTCCGGTGTTGCCGCGCCACGCAAGATTGCTCCACCAGCGTTGGCGCGGAATCGACAGGTCGGCCTTCGCCATCAGGTCCTCGACCACCGGGATGAATTTCTCCGACGAGTAATGGCACAGGAAGTGATCGACCCGCTTCGGATCGACCCAGCCGTCGCGCACCAGCCCCGCGTATTCGTGGATGCCGATGTCGAACAGATGCGGCAGCAGGCGGATGTCCTGCCGCAGCGACAAGGCGCCCGCCGCCTCGGCCTCGGCCCAGGAGCCGAAGTCGAGGTGGCCGCGCGCGCGGTCTTCGGTCAGGCCCAGCTGCATGCAGACCGGGTAGTCGCCCGAGAACGCACGTTGATGCACCCACTTCAGCTTCAGGCGCAACCCAGGCGCGTCGGCCAGTGCGGGCGTGCCGTCGGACAGCAGCAAGGCGCCCGCGCCATCCGACAGCATCCAGCGTAGAAAGTGCGAGTCGAAGTCGGTTTCATAGCCGCGCGCCGCGAAGCGCGAACGCTTGAAGAGGCGCGACGGCATCTCGCTCGCCACCGCCATCGCCGAGCGGTGCGCGCCCAGCTCGATGCCCTGCGCGGCAGTCTGGATCGCCGACACGCCTGCCGCGCAGATGCCGTGCACCGAATGCGTTTCCATCGGCTGAGCCGCCAGTTCGCCCTGGATCATGTTGGCGAATCCCGGCATCAGCGTGTCGCCGCCCGACGAGCCGCTGGCCAGCAGCGACACACGCGACAGCTCCGCACCGCCCCGCCGCAGGCAGTCGCGGATCGCGCCGGCCGCCAGCTGCGCGTTGGTGTGCTGCGTCACGCCTTCCGCATCGATGGCGTAGTGCCGCGTGAGGATGCCGTTCTCCGCCAGGATGCGCCGCTTGATGCGCTCCGACATGCGGTTCAGCGGCGCGATGTACGCGTCCATGCGGTCGTTGGGAATGGGCTCGCCCGGCATGAAGTAACCGGCGCTTTCGAGATAGACGCGTTGGAATGAGACAGGCATGGTTCAGGTGATGGATGAATCGGGAGGCATCAGCGAGCGGCTGCGAAAACGCGGCCACACGGTCCCCAGCACGAACACGCGCACCATGTACGGCACCAGCCCGCCCTCGTTGAGCACAGGATCCACCCGCGCGCGGTAACGCGTGCGATGCAGATGCGTGAGCTCGGACCAATGGGCATGCGGGTTCTCGTGGTGTGCGGTGTGCAGGCCGATGTTGAACAGCAAGGGGTTCACCAGCCCCTCGAAATTGCGGGCGTAGTTCAGCTGGCTACCCGAGGTATCGCCCGGCGCCTCCTTGCGCACGGGTTTTCGGCCGTCGGCATGCGCATGCTGCAGGTAGTTGGTCGCCAGCAGCCAGTGCAGGCCATGCAGCTGCGGCACGATCACAAACAGCAGGGCCTTGCGCCAATCGAGCGCCAGCAGCACCGTCCAGCTGACCAGCCACAGCACGTACTGCGCCATGCAGTAGCGCCATGCGCCGCGCCGATGCTTCTGCAGCCGCGCCAGCCACGCGAAGAACACCGGAATCAGCACCCACACGGCCTGGAACGGATGCAGCAGATAGCCCCGCAGATGATTGGTGTCGCCACCGAAGCGGTAGGTGCGCGCCACGTCCCTCGGCCCGTGCCGGTGGCGATGATGGTTGGCCACGTGCGCGGGCCAGAACACGAAGGTCGGGTGGCCCTGCAGCAGCGTGATCCAGAAATCCGTCAGCCGGTTCATGCGCCGCCCGCGCCACATGCGCAGGTGCACGTGGTTGTGATGGATCACGCCGACGCCGAGCGTCAGGAACAGCATCAGCCCATACAGCAGCGCGTTGAAACCGTGGAGCCATTGCCACGCTGCCAGCGCAGGCAAGGCGGCGAGGTAGGCAAGGCTCTGCCAGTCGCGCCAGTGGCGCAGCCCCGGCAGGCGACGGCTCGCGTCAAGCCGTGGTCGCGCCATGCTTCTTTCGGAAAGCCTGAAGTACCGGCTCGGCTGCATCGGCCGCAATGCGCGTCCTGAAGAGCCGGTCCATGAAAGTGAACTGGAAACCGTAGTTGCCGTTGTGCACGGCATGGTGCAGATGGTGCCGGCGGCTTGCCGCGAACCAGTGGCTGTACGACACGCCCGTGAAGAAGTCGTAGTTCGAATGCCCGATGCAGTTGAAGAACAGGCTGAACACCGGCACCGCCGCCAGCGACCAGAAGCTGAAGTCGTGCACCACCATCGGCAGCAGGATCACGTTGCCGAGCATCAGCGCCTCGACGGGATGGAAGCTGTAGGTCGCCCAGGGCGTAGTCACGAACGAGCGGTGATGCGGCCCGTGAAAGCGCCGCAGCCAGCGCGTGTGCAGCAATCGGTGGTTGATCCAGAAATGCACGTCGTTCCAGAACGCGAGCACGAGGATCTCGACCGCGATCTGCTGCCACCCCGCATCGCCGTCGAGCCGCGCCCAGCCAAGCTGAAGCAGCCCCCACGGAAACACCATGCCCAGCCCGAAGATCAACACCGACACGCCCGACTGCCCCAGCTCGCGCCGCAGTTGCCCCGGCTGCATCGGCCGCGGATCGAGTTCGCGCCCGATGCCCAGCGCCGGCAGCACGCGCTTCGTCAGCAGCCACGTGATGCCGCCGAAGCCGAGATAGATGCCGCCGAAAAAAAGCACGCCCCACAGCATGACCTGCGGGGCGGACAACGAAGTGAAGGTCTGCGCCATCCCCCGAGGCTACAACAGCATCTCGGGAACGATCGGCGCTATGAGCATGTTGTAGAAGCGCTGGAAGAAGCTCGACTCCGGCTCCGAGGTCAGGATCACTTCTTTCTCGCCGTCGTTCGTCAGCCATTGCAGCGTGCCGGTGTCCTTGGCCAGCCGCAGCCGGTAGGAGTTCTGCAGCTTGCTGATGTTGATGACGCGCATCATCTCGCGCGCCAGCTGCGGGCTGTCGACCACCAGCCCCATCTCGGTGTTCTGGCTGGCCGAGCGCGGGTCGAGGTTCATCGAGCCGATGAAGATGCGTGTCTTGTCGATGGCCGCGGTCTTGGCATGCAGCCGCCCGAGCGACTTGCCGAACATGCCGAAGCGCTCGCCTGCGCTGGTGCGCTGCGGGCTCAGCTCGTACAGGTCGGCCCCGCCTTGCAACAGCCGCTCGCGATAGCGCGCGTAACCGGTGTGCACCAGCGGCTCGTCGTTGGCGGCCAGCGAATTGGTCAGCAACGTGAGCTTGACTTTGCGCCGGGTCAGGTCCTCGAAGGCCTCCATGCCGCGCTCGCCCGGCACCAGGTACGGCGAGGTCATGTCGACCTCGGTCTTGGCGTCGAGCAGCAGCGCCCAGACCTTCATCGTCACGCTGGTGGAGATCGCCTCGTCGGCTGTCATGGTCGCGGGCTTGGTGGGCGGGTCGGCGATGGCACGGGCCTCGCCCCACAGCAGGCCCATGCGGCCGCCGTCGAGCTCTTCGGCAATGGGGCCGTAGCCGAGGATGTCGGACGGCGGCAACACGATCTTCGGCGGCGGCGCGGCCATGCCCACCCAGCTGTCGAAGTCGGTGCCGGTCGGCTTGCGGCCGCCCTCGCCCGTCACGATGTCGGCAATGGGCCAGACCTGTTCGCTGTTCCAGTAGGCGTCGAAGATCGACTCGAGCTGCGGCACCACCTTGCCGACCACCAGCGCGTCCATGTCGATGAAGTTCTGCGCCTCGCTCAGCACGAAATACTCGTCGGCGATGTTGCGCCCGCCCACCACCGCCATCACGCCGTCGGCAATGAAGAGCTTGTTGTGCATGCGGTGGTTGAGCCGCGGAATCTCCCACGGCGACGCCGCAAAGCGCGAGAGGAAACCGTTGCGCCCGCAGCAGAACGGGTTGAACAGGCGCACGTCGACATTGGGCGCCTCGGACAGCGCCAGCAGCAACTGCTGGCTCTTCACGGTGTACAGGTCGTCCACCAGCACTCTCACCTTCACGCCCCGGCCCGCAGCCTCGCGCAGCGTGCGCAGCAGCAGGCGGCCAACGGCATCGTTCTCGAGCTGGTAGTACTGCACCACCAGCGAGCGCTGGGCCCGCTGGGCCAGCTGGATGCGCGCATCGAGCGAGTACACGCCCAGTGGCATCAGCCGGAAGCCCGAATGCTCGTCGGGCGGCGTGGAGGCGGCGACGATCTTCGCCAGCGTGGTCGACGGGTCGGCCGAGGCGGCGAACTCGGCGGGCCGCTCCCGCGCCGGCGGCAGCGAGCCGCAGGCGCCGAGTGCCGCTATCAGGACGCCCGCGAGCGCGATGCGCAGAAACGAGAGCCAGGTGTTCATGATGGTTCGCCCATTGCTTGGTGCTTCCCGCCGTTTTTCGGTTGTTGTGTTCAATACGCCGGCCAGCCCGCGCCGGTTTCAAAGGCCCATTCAGGGGATGCTCAAGCCTAGAATTCGCTCCACATCGCTCGGAGTTACATCATGGCTCGTTCGCACCTCCATCGCATCGCATGGATGACGATTTTTGCAGCCCTTGCCCACCCTGCCTGGGCCGCCCTGGACATCGGCGACCCCGTGCCCAAGTTCACCGCCAACGCCGCCCTGGGCGGCAAGACCTTCCGCTACTCGCTGGCTGATGCGCTCGCCAAGGGACCGGTGGTGTTGTACTTCTTTCCTGCGGCAGATTCCAACGACTGCTCGATCGAGGCCCACGCCTTCGCCGAAGCCGTCGACCAGTTCGCCGCGCTGGGCGCCACCGTGATCGGCGTCTCGGCGGACGACATAGGTACCCTGTCGAAGTTCTCGGTCAAGTCGTGCCAGAGCCGATTTCCGGTGGCATCGGACGAGAACAAGACCGTGATCCAGGGTTTCGACGCGCTGATGCAGACGCGGCCGGACTTCGCCAACCGCCTGTCGTACGTGATTTCGCCGGACGGCAAGGTCGCCTACTACTACCAGAACCTGAATCCGGACAAGCACGTGGAGCGCATGTTGAATGCCGTGAAGGCGTTGCCGAAGGCCACCGCCGCCAAGTAGACACGAGCAGAGGGACGCCGGGCCGCCCGGCCACGGATTGCGCGTGCTTCGCGCAAAATCCAGCCCCATGCAGCTCAACTACATCGCCAACGCGGACGTCCCGTCCTCCTCCGGCCGCACCCTGCCGGTCATCGATCCTTCCGACGGCCAGGCCTTCGACGAAATCCAGCGCAGCAATGCCGCCGACATCGACTCCGCCGTGCGCGCCGCGCGCGACTGCTTCGAGGGTGTCTGGCACAAGGTCAGCGCTGCCGACCGCAGCCGCCTGCTCTACAAGCTCTCGCAAAAGATCGCCGAGCACGTCGACGAACTGGCGCTCATCGAGCAGCGCGACTGCGGCAAGCCCGTCAAGCAGGCGCGTGCCGACGCGGTGGCGCTGGTGCGCTATTTCGAGTTCTATGCCGGCGCCTGCGACAAGCTGCACGGCGAGACCATCCCCTACCAGGACGGCTACAGCGTCTTCACCTGGCGCGAGCCGCACGGCGTTACCGGCCACATCATTCCGTGGAACTACCCGATGCAGATCTTCGGGCGCAGCGTGGGCGGCGCCCTGGCGGCGGGCAACGTGTGCGTGGTGAAGCCGGCCGAAGACGCCTGCCTCTCGCTGATCCGCGTGGCGCAGCTGGCAGCCGAGGTCGGCTTTCCGGCCGGCTCGCTCAACATCGTGACGGGCTACGGCCATGAAGTGGGCGACGCGCTCGCGCGGCACGAAGGCATCGACCACATCAGCTTCACCGGCAGCCCGAAGATCGGCACGCTGATCCAGCAGGTGGCAGCCGAGCGGCATTGCCCTGTCACGCTGGAGCTGGGCGGCAAGAGCCCGCAGATCATCTTTGCGGACGCCGACCTCGACGCGGCCATTCCCGTTGTCATCAACGCGATCGTGCAGAACGCCGGCCAGACCTGCTCGGCCGGCTCGCGGGTGCTGATCCAGCGCGGCATCTACGAACCGCTGCTCGAGCGCCTGGGCCATGCCTTCGAAGCCCTGCGCGTCGGCCCCGCGGCCATGGACCTCGACGTGGGCCCGCTGATCCGCCAGACGCAGCAGCAGCGCGTGTGGGACTTCCTGAGCGACGCGCAGCATGCCGGCATCCCGATGGTGGCGCAGGGCATCGTGGTCGAGGAAGCGCCCGAGACTGGCTTCTACCAGGCGCCCACTCTGCTGCGCGATGTGCCGGTCGGGCATCGACTGGCGCAGGAAGAAGTGTTCGGCCCGGTGCTGGCCGCGATGTCCTTCACCGACGAAGACGAAGCGGTCGCGCTCGCCAATGCCACGCAGTTCGGCCTGGTGGCGGGCGTGTGGACCGCCGACGGTTCGCGCCAGTTCCGCATGGCCAAGCGCGTGCGCAGCGGCCAGGTGTTCATCAACAACTACGGCGCGGGCGGAGGCGTCGAATTGCCCTTCGGCGGCGTCAAGTCCTCAGGCTATGGACGAGAGAAGGGCTTCGAAGCGCTGTACGGTTTCACCACGCTGAAAACCGTCGCCGTCAAGCACGGCTGACCGCGCGGGGCTGGTCAGCCCAGCGCGGTGTCCAGCAGCATCATCAGCACGAAGCCGATCATCAGCCCGCTCGTGGCAAAGGCTTCGTGCCCCTTGCGGTGCGACTCGGGAATGATCTCGTGGCTGATCACGAACAGCATCGCGCCCGCCGCAAAGCCGAGCCCCCAAGGCAGCAGCATCGCCGAATGGCCGACCACGGCCGCGCCCAGCACCGCACCCAGCGGCTCCACCAGCCCCGAGGCCATGCCGATCAGCACCGCGAACACACGGCTGTAGCCAGCAGCCAGCAGCGCCACCGCGACCACCAGGCCCTCGGGCACGTCCTGGATTGCGATGCCGGTGGCCAGCGCGTCGGCGCGCAGCCCGTTGTTGGCCGCATAGCCCACGCCGATGGCCAGGCCTTCGGGCACGTTGTGCAGCGCGATCGCAAACACGAAGAGCCAGGTGCGGCGCAACTGCCTGGCGGCCTGGCCTTCGCGGCCCTTGATGAAGTGTTCGTGCGGCAGCACGCGGTCCATCAGCATCAGCACGATGCCGCCGAGCAGGATGGCGGAGCCGATCACCCCGCCCGCCGCCCAGTTGTCGCCGCCGAACACGCCCACATTCTTTGCGGCCTCCAGGCCCGGGATGATCAGCGAGAAGGCGCTGGCCGCCAGCATCACGCCGGCGCCGAAGCCGAACAGCGTGTCCTGCAGCCGCTCCGGGAGCTTCTGCGAGAACAGCACCGGCAGCGTGCCGAGCGCGGTCGCCAGCGCGGCTACCGAGCCGCCTAGCAAGGCATTCCATACCAGCGGATCGCCGCGCACGAACTGCCAGAACTGCAACACGCCCACCAGCACGCCGGCCGCGACGATGGCGAAGCCGACCCACTCGCGGATCGGGCGGGCCTGCCTGGGTTGCCGTCCTGCCATCGCGCGCTGCTGCGGCTCGTTCATGGGCCTGCTCCTCAGCCGCCGGTCGCGGCGGCGTGACGCCGGGCCACCTCGGCCCAGTTCACGACGTTGTAGAAGGCCGCGATGTATTCGGGACGGCGGTTCTGGTACTTGAGGTAGTAGGCGTGCTCCCATACGTCGAGCCCGAGGATCGGCGTGTTGCCAGAGCCGATACCGCGCATCAGCGGGCTGTCCTGGTTGCCGCTGCTCTCCACGGCGAGCTTGCCGCCGGGGCCTGCCGACAGCCACGCCCAGCCGCTGCCGAAGCGCGTGAGGGCGGCCTTGGTGAAGGCCTCCTTGAAGGCGTCGAAACCGCCCAGGTCGGTGTCGATGGCTTCCGCGAGCGCCCCAGTAGGCGTGCCGCCACCGCCCTGCCCGACTGGCGCCATCACGGTCCAGAACAGGCTGTGGTTGGCGTGCCCGCCGCCGTTGTTGCGCACCGGCGCGCGCAGCGCCTCGGGCAGCTGCTCGACGTTGGCGATCAGTTCTTCGACCGGCGTTCCCTCGTGCGGCGTGTCTTTCAGGGCCGCATTGAGGTTGTTCACATAGGTCTGGTGGTGCTTGCCGTGGTGGATTTCCATCGTCTGCGCGTCGATGTGCGGTTCGAGCGCATCGAAGGCATAGGGCAAGGCTGGCAGGGTGTACGGCACGGTCGAAAAGCTCCTTGGTTGGAAGAGCCCTTTGCGTTGTCGACGTGTTTGCGTACTCAGGCACCTAAATGATAGGAATTCTCATTGTCCATGTCAAGACATCTGCGGCAGAGATGGCGCAAACCGGCCATTTCAGGAAGCTTTCGGCAACGATAGATACACTGCGCTGCGGCACGTTTCCCGGGAGATTTCCAACGATGAAGCTCAAGAGCATCCTTCCCTTCGCCCTGCTCGCCTGCGCCGGCCTCGCCGCCGCGCAGACCGCCACGCCGCCGGCCGGCGACTACATCTACGAACGGGGCAGCGGCTCGCTGCGCGTCAAGCCCGACGGGCACTTCGACATCACCACCATCGGCGCCAACGCACACACCTGCGCACTCGACGGCACCATCGTGCGCGGCAAGGCCAAGCTCGACGACTCGGCGTGTGTGGTGAACTTCGCGGTCAACGCCGACAAGGTGCAGGTCACGACCAACGGCGCGGATCAATGCCGCGACAACTGCGGCGCGCGCGCCGGCTTCGAGGGCACCTACACCCGCCCCATCCCCGCCTGCACCGACAAGGCCGTGGCCAACTCGCGCAAGACCTTCAAGCGCCAGTACGACGCGAAGGATTACGCTGCCGCGCAGACCACCCTCGCGCCCGTGCTCTCGGACTGCGACAAGACCCTCGACTGGATCACCAAGGCCTGGCTGCGCAACGACCTCGCGCTCACCCAGTTCAAGCTCAACGACCGCGCCGCCTGCCTCAAGACCCTGCAGCCGCTGGCCGAGGACGCCGACCGCACCGACGACGGCATCAAGGACAACTACCCGCCGGCCGACGCCGAGATCTTCCTGCCCGTGGTCCGCGCCACCCGCACGAACCTGAAGCTCTGCCGCGGATAGCCCGCAGCCGCCCACGAGAGGCGGCACAGGTTTTCCATTCACAACAAGACGGAGACAACACCATGAGATTCCTGAAGCGCAGCCTGCGCGCGGCCGTGCTCGGCCTGGCCCTTCCCCTGCTGGCGGCGGCGCAATCGCTGCCGACAGCCAGGCCTGAACAGGTCGGCCTCTCGACCGGGCGCCTGCAGATGCTCACCGACGTGCTCAAGGCCGACGTGGCCGCCGGCAAGATTCCGGGCGCGGTGCTGCTGGTGGCGCGCCAGGGCAAGGTCGCGTGGTTCGAACCGGTCGGCAAGCTCGACCCTGTGGCCGGCACTCCAATGCCGCGCGACGGTATCTTCCGCATCTATTCGATGAGCAAGCCCATCACCACGGTGGCCGCGATGATGCTGGTGGAAGACGGCCGGCTGAAGCTCGACGACCCGATCTCGACCTACCTGCCCGAGTTCGCCACCATGACGGTGGGCGTCGAGAAGCCCGGCGCCGACGGCAAGCCGGTGCTCGACACCGTGCCCGCGCGCCGCCCGATCACCGTGCAGGACCTGATGCGCCACACATCGGGCCTGACCTACGGCTTCTTCGGCCCGGGCCTCGTGAAGCAGGCCTACAACGCCGCCGACCTGGGCGTCGGCGACCCGACGCTGGCCGAGTTCTCCCAGCGCCTTGCCAAGCTGCCGCTGGCCTACCAGCCCGGCACGACCTGGGAGTACAGCCAGTCGACCGACATCCTCGGCCGCGTGATCGAGGTGGTGTCGGGCCAGTCGCTCTACCAGTTCGAGAAAACCCGCCTGCTCGACCCGCTGGGCATGAAGGACACCAGCTACTACGTGCCCGAGCCGGCGCGCCAGCCGCGCATTGCCGAGCCGCTGGCCAGCGACCGCAGCTTCGGCGTGGGCGCCGAGTTCAACGACCCGCGCGTCGTGCGCAAGTACGAATCGGGCGGCGGCGGGCTGGTGTCGACCGCGAACGACTACGCGCGCTTCCTGCAGATGCTGCTCAATGGCGGCTCGCTCGACGGCAAGCGCTACCTCGGCCCGCGCACCATCGCGCTGATGACCGCCGACCATTCCAACGCGGGCGCCGGCATCGTGCCCGGCCCGCTCTACCTGCCGGGCCCGGGCTACGGCTTCGGCCTGGGCTTTGCCGTGCGCCGCAACGACGGCGAGGCGCCCTACCCGTCGGCCGGCGGTGAATACAACTGGGGCGGCGCGGGCGGCACCTACATGTGGGTCGACCCGAAGAACGAGATGTTCGTTTTGCTCATGCTGCAGTCGCCAAAGTACAGAACACATTACAGAACATTGACCCGGGACATGATTTATGCGGCGGTGATCAAGTAGCCTCCGATTCACAGGCCCTTGGGGCCTGGCGCAAAATCGGAGCCCCCTTCCACGAAGCCATGAAGAACAGCAGCAGCACCGTCATCCCGATCTCCACGATCGGCCGCGCACGCCCCGCCGTGGCCGTACCGGAGATTGCCGTGCCCGCCACGGGGTTGCTGCTCGACCGCCTGGGCCGGCCCATGACCGACCTGCGCATCAGCGTGACCGACCGCTGCAACTTCCGCTGCAGCTACTGCATGCCGAAGGATGTGTTCGACAAGGACTACAAGTACCTGCCGCACAGCGCGCTGCTGAGCTTCGAGGAAATGACGCGGCTGGCCCGCCTGTTCGCCGCCCACGGCGTGCGCAAGATCCGGCTGACCGGCGGCGAGCCGCTGCTGCGCAAGAACATCGAGGGGCTCATCGAACAACTCGCCGAGATCCGCACACCCGCTGGCGAACCGCTGGCGCTGACGCTCACCACCAACGGCTCGCTGCTCGCGCGCAAGGCCGGCGCGCTCAAGGCTGCCGGCCTGCAGCGCGTGACGGTGAGCCTCGACAGCCTCGACGACGCCGTGTTCCGCCACATGAACGACGTCGACTTTCCGGTGGCCGACGTGCTCGCCGGCATCGACGCGGCAATCGCCGCTGGCCTCGGCCCCATCAAGGTCAACATGGTGGTCAAGCGCGGCGCCAACGATCAAGAAATCCTGCCGATGGCCCGCTACTTCCGCACGCACCACGGCGGCAAGGTGGTGCTGCGCTTCATCGAGTACATGGACGTGGGCGCCACCAACGGCTGGCGCATGGACGAGGTGCTGCCCTCGGCCGACGTCATCGCGCGCATCCATGCCGAATTTCCGCTGGTGCCGCTCGAAGCCGCCACGCCCGGCGAAACCGCCCAGCGCTGGGCCTATGCCGACGGCACCGGCGAAATCGGCGTGATCAGCAGCGTCACCCAGGCCTTCTGCCACGACTGCAGCCGCGCGCGCCTGTCGACCGAAGGCAAGCTCTACCTCTGCCTCTTCGCCAGCGCCGGCCACGACCTGCGCCCACTGCTGCGCGGCACCGCCAGCGACGACGACATCTCCTCGGCCATCGGCCACATCTGGCAGGGCCGCGCCGACCGCTACTCCGAGTTGCGCGCCCTGCACGGTCCGGACGACGACAGTGGCGATGCCGGCGACAAGGCCCCGCGCCGCGTCGAGATGAGCTACATCGGCGGATGACGCAGGCGGCCGCCATGCCCGCGCACGCCACCATCGCAACCGCCGACATCACGGGGCTGCTGCTGGCCGGCGGACGCGGCTCGCGCATGGGCGGTGTCGACAAGGGGCTGCAGCCTTTCAACGGCGAACCGCTGGCGCTGCATGCAATACGGCGGCTGGGGCCGCAGGTCGGCCGGCTGATGGTCAATGCCAATCGCAACCTCGCCGACTACGAAGCCTTCGGCGTGCCGGTGCGGCCCGACAGCCTCGCGGACTATGCGGGGCCGCTCGCGGGCTTTCTGGCCGGGCTGGAGCACTGCACCACGCCCTGGCTGCTGACCGTGCCTTGCGACACCCCCCTGTTCCCGACCGACCTGGCCGCCCGGCTCGCCGAAGCGGTCGTTGCCGGCAATGCGGAAATCGCCATCGCCACCGCGCCCGAAGCCGCCGAGGGCGACGTGGTGCTGCGCCCCCAACCCGTCTTCTGCCTGCTGCGCGCCGACCTGCGCGGCAGCCTGCAGCGCTACACCGAAGCCGGCGGCCGCAAGGTCCACGCATGGACCGCGCAGCACCGTACGGTGCACGTGCCCTTCGACCGCCCCGGCGACGCGCCCGACGCCTTTTTCAACGCCAACACCCTGGCCGAACTGCACGCCCTCGAAAACCGATGAGCCGCATCGCAGACATCGCTTCCACCCTCACGGGCTATGACGACGCCGCCGACCTGAGCGTCGAGGCCGTCCACGCCTTCCTTTCGCAACTGACGGCCACGGCCGTCGTCACGCAGCGCGAGAGCGTTTCGTTGCTCGATGCCCTCGGCCGCGTGCTGGCCGAAGACATCGTCTCGCCCATCAGCGTGCCGCCGCACGACAACTCCGCCATGGACGGCTACGCCTTCGACGGCTCGGTGCTGCCCAAGGACGCCCCCATCGACGCCTCCATCACGCTGCGCGTGGCGGGCACGGCGCTGGCCGGTGCGGCCTGGCGCGGCGCGCTGGGCGCGGGCGATGCGGTGCGCATCATGACCGGCGCGATGATGCCGGCGGGCCTCGACACCGTCATTCCGCAGGAGTTCTGCAAGGTCGACGGCGACCGCGTGTGCTTCCCGGCCAAGGTGCTGCGCCGCGGCGACAACCGCCGCTTCGCGGGCGAAGACCTGATGAAGGGCCAGCCCGCGCTGCGCAAGGGCGAACGCCTCTCGCCCGCCGCGCTCGGCATGGTCGCGAGCCTCGGCCTGCCGGGCGTGCCCGCGCTGCGGCGGCTGCCGGTGGCCTGTTTTTCGACCGGCGACGAGATCCTGAGCCTCGGCGACGCGCCGCGCGAAGGCGCCGTGTACGACAGCAACCGCTACACCGTGATCGGCCTACTCACGCGACTGGGCTGCGAGGTGATCGACCTCGGCCTGGTGCGCGACGACCCGGCCACGCTCGCCGCCACGCTGCAGCGCGCCGCGCGCGAGGCCGATGCCATCGTCACCAGCGGCGGCGTCAGCGCGGGCGCGGCCGACCACACGCGCGACGTGATGCAGCAGCTGGGCGACATGGCGTTCTGGCGCGTGGCCATGCGCCCGGGCCGTCCACTCGCTGTGGGGTTGATTCCGCGCGAGGCGTCACCGCAGCCGGCCGTGCTGTTCGGCCTGCCGGGCAATCCGGTGGCGGTGATGGTCACCTTCCTGGCCTTCGTGCGGCCGGCGCTGCTGCGCATGATGGGCTGCCATGAAGCAGCCGCCGCGCCGCCACCGCTGCTGCGCGCGCGCAGCACGAGCCCGATCCGCAAGAAGCCGGGCCGCACCGAATACCAGCGCGGCTTCGTGAAGAACGTGCGGGGCGCGTTGCCCGAAGTGTGCGTTGCGAGCCACCAGGGCTCCGGGGTGCTCAGCTCGATGGTCGAGGCCAACGGGCTTGTGGTGCTGCACCACGACCAGGGCAGCGTGGCAGCGGGCGACGAGGTGGATGTGATGATGTTCGACGGCGTGATCTAGCTGCCGGGGAAAGAAAGAGCGGCCAGCGGCCGCCCGACTCAGAGGCGCCCCAGCGCCTTGTCCACGCCCTTGTTGGCCAGCATGTCAGCGCGCTCGTTGCCCGGATCGCCCGAGTGGCCCTTGACCCAGCGCCATTCGATCTGGTGGCCGCCTTCGCTCACCAGCTTGTCGAGCCGCTGCCAGAGCTCGACGTTCTTTACCGGCTGCTTGCTCGCGGTGAGCCAGCCCTTGGCCTTCCAGCCGCGGATCCATTCGGTGATGCCCTTGCGCACGTACTGGCTGTCGAGATACAGCAGCACCTTGCAGGGCCGCTTGAGCGCGGCCAGGCCCTCGATGACGGCGGTCAGCTCCATGCGGTTGTTGGTGGTGTTGAGTTCACCGCCGAACAGGTCCTTCTCGGTGGCGCCCGACTTGAGCCACGCGCCCCAGCCACCGGGGCCGGGATTGCCCTTGCACGCACCATCGGTGTAGATCACGACTTCGTTCAAACTGACTTTTCCTTCTCTTTCATTCGATCCTCTTCATTCGATTTCGATCATTTCAATTCTTGTTCGGCTCGCTGCGATGCACCTTGCCGGCAATGGGCACGGGCGCGGTGGCGCGGGCGCCTGCGCGCCGCCAGTCGGCGCTCAGCAGGCGCATGCCGCGCACCCGCTTCACAGCGACCAAAAAATAGGCTGCGCCAAAGATCGGCCACCAGCGCTCGCCGGCGGCGTCCATCCAGCGCGAGCGCTCCAGCCAGGCCTCGCTGCGCACTGCCGGCCGGTAGATGCCGAAGCGGCCCGACTCCACCTCGAAGCTCAGCAGGCGCAGCCAGTCGCGCATGCGCCAGTAGCCGATGAACTCCCCGCCTTCGGGCAGGTAAAGATCGCCGATGCCCAGCCGGCGGTAGATGTGCGCGCGGCGCTGCCGCATGCCCCAGAGGCTGGCCGGGTTGAGCCCGCAGATCACCACGCGGCCTTCGGGCACCAGCACCCGCTCGACCTCGCGCAGGGTGGCGTGCGGGTCGGGACTCAGTTCGAGCGCGTGCGGCATCACCACCAGGTCGAGGCTGTTGGCTGCAAAAGGCAGCGCCGCGAAGTCGGTCAGGAGCGTTGCCTTGCTGGCGCGGGCGGGGTCGTCCAGTGCCAGCCAGCGGTGCGGCATGCGGTTGGCGCGCAGCCCGTCGACCTCTGCCGCGCCCAGCTGCAGCGCGTGATAGCCGAACACATCGGCCACCGCCTGATCGAACTGGGCCTGCTCCCAAGCCAGAAGGTAGCGCCCCGGGGGGGTCGCGAACCAATCCTGCAAACCTATAATTTGACCGCTCATGACCCTTGTTCCGCTGCCCGCCTTCGCTGACAACTACATCTGGATGCTGCACGACGGGTCCCACGCCATCGTGGTGGATCCGGGCGATGCCCAACCGGTGTTCGACGCGCTGGCGCGCCACAAGCTGCAGCTGGCCGCGATTCTAGTCACGCACCACCACCCCGATCACACGGGGGGCGTGGCCGCGCTGCATACAGCCACCGGCGCCCCGGTCTGGGGGCCCGCACGCGAGCGCATTCCCGAGCCGTACACGCCGCTGGCGCAGGGCGACATCGCGGAAGTGCTCGGCCTGCGCTTCGAGGTCATCGACGTGCCGGGCCATACGGCCGGCCATATCGCCTACTTCCTCCCCGCCGCGCAAACCGCGCTCAACCACGCACCGCTGCTGTTCTGTGGCGACACGCTGTTCTCCGGTGGCTGCGGACGGCTGTTCGAGGGCACGCCTGCGCAAATGCTGGCCTCGCTCGATGCACTCGCCGCTTTGCCCGGCGACACGCGCGTCTGCTGCGCTCACGAGTACACACTTTCTAACCTGCGTTTCGCCCAGGCGGTGGAACCGGCCAACGCCGAACTGAGTCACTACAACGCGCGCTGCGAAAGCCTGCGCGCGAAGGGGCAGCCCACGCTGCCGTCACAACTGGCAATCGAACGCCAGGTCAACCCCTTTCTTCGCAGCCGCGAAGCCACTGTCCTTAGAGCGGTGCGTGCCCACGCCGAGCTTGCTGCCGATGCAGCCGAAGCCGACGTGTTTGCCGCACTGCGCCAATGGAAAAACGACTTCCGATGAAATTTATCGCTGCCACCTGCCTTGCAGGTTCACTGGTGCTCGCGGGCTGCGCGGGCACGAACAACAACAGCTCTTCCCCCTCTTCTTCATCGTCACCCCAGGCCGGCGGCACCGGCTCCAAGGTCGCCGGCAGCGCGGCCCCCATCTACCCGCGCGACTCGCTCTCCCCCCTCCCCAGCGGCCAGGCCCATTCGCAGAGCGTGGTCACGCTCGCGCCGCCGGTCGACATGTGGGACCGCATCCGCCGCGGCTTCAAGATGCCCAACCTCGACAGCGACCTGGTGCGCGACCGCGAGCAGTGGTACGCCAGCCGGCCCGACTACATCCAGCGCATGACGGAGCGCTCGAACAAGTACATCTTCCACATCGTCGAGGAACTCGAGCGGCGCAACATGCCGACCGAACTCGCGCTGCTGCCCTACATCGAGAGCGCGTTCAACCCTCAGGCTATCTCCAGCGCGCGCGCCGCGGGCATGTGGCAGTTCATGCCGGCCACCGGCACCGATTTCGACCTGAAGCAGAACATCTTCCGTGACGACCGCCGCGACGTGGTGGCCTCCACCCGCGCCGCGCTCGACTACCTGCAGAAGCTCTACGGCATGTTCGGCGACTGGCAACTGGCCCTGGCCGCCTACAACTGGGGTGAAGGCAGCGTGAGCCGCGCCATCGCCAAGAACCAGCGCCTGGGCCTGCCCACCACCTACAGCGACCTCACCATGCCCGCCGAAACGCGCATGTACGTGCCCAAGCTGCAGGCCGTGAAGAACATCGTGGCGAACCCGCAGGCCTTCAACACCGAACTGCCGCTGATCGCCAACCACCCGTACTTCCAGACCGTCACGCTCACGCGCGACCTCGACGTGGAGCTAGCCGCCAAGCTGGCCGACGTGCGGCTCGACGACTTCCGCGCGCTCAACCCCGCAGCGCACAAGCCGGTGCTGATCGCCGCCGGCACGCCGCAGATCCTGCTGCCGTGGGACAACGCAGCCGTGTTCCAGCGCAACTTCGACGCCTATTCGCAGGGCCAGTACGCCAGCTGGACCGCCTGGGTCGTGCCCAACACCATGACGGTGGCTGATGCGGCCCAGCGCTCGGGCATGAGCGAAGCCGACCTGCGCGCCATGAACAACGTGCCGCCGCGCATGCTCATCAAGGCCGGCTCGACGCTGATCGTGCCGCGCGGCGCCCGCGTGAAGGAAGACGTGGCGGCCGTGGTGGCCGACGGCGGACACCTGAGCTTCCAGCCCGAGATCGTCACCCGCCGCACGACCGTCAAGGCCGGGCGCGCCGACAGCGTTGCCAGCATCGCGCGCCGCTACAACCTCAAGCCGGCCAACGTGGCCGAGTGGAACGACGTGAAGCCCAATCACGCGTTCAAGCGCGGCTACAGCGTGGTGGTGTATCTGCCCGTTCGCGCGACGGTTGCGACCCGCGCGGGCACCGGCATCCGGCCCGTGCAGACGTCGCACGTCGCGGCCGCTCCCGCACGCCGTGGCGGTGCGTCCTCGAAGGCTGCCGCGCCGCGGGGCTCCAATGTGGCCAAGGTGCCTGCCAGCAGCAAGCAGCAGGTCGTGCGCGAGAAGCGCGGCGGCACGCCGGCAAAGAAGAAGCGCTAAGGCTGGCCGCGCTTCAGTGGGCCTTGGCGGCCCACGCCCTGCGGCGTACCACCGCCTCCAGCGCGGCCACGGCGATCATGATGACCGTTGTGAGCGTGCCCACCACCATCACCGTCATGTGCGACGCGAAGACCGCAAGCACCGCCAGCAGGCCCAGCCCATAGAGATGCGATTGCGGCAGGAAGCCGCGCACCACGCGCTTGAACAGCGCATTGCCGAACAGATAGAGCGCCGGGCCGCCGATCAGCGCACCGAGGTACTTGAGCTCGGCATGGTGCGAGCCCTCTCCGATGGTCAGCTCGTCCGCCACAGCGCAGACGATGATGCCCGCCACCAGAATGACGTGCGTGTAGTGGAACTTGGCGCCGACGCCGCCCGGGTCCGCCGCATGCTCGATGACATGGGTCGCTTCCTTGGCGCTGGTGTCGAAGTACATCCACCACATCGCCAGGCTGCCCGCGAAGCCCACGAGCAGCGCGAACAGATCGCTCCCATGCCATTCGGGGTGGTGCCCGAAGGCGATGCCGGTGGCCAGCACCGACTCGCCCAGCGCAACAATCACGAACAGCTGGCAGCGCTCGGCGAGGTGGCCGCCGTCGATGGTCCAGTCGCTGGTCAGCGAACGGCCCAGGCCCGGAAAGCGCAAGCCGATCATCGGTGCGATGTACTCGCACAAAACGCCGCCGAACCAGAGCGCGAGGCGGGCCGGCCCGTCGACCAGGCCACCGGCAATCCAGAACACCCCGGCCACGCAGTTCCAGGCCAGCAGACGGCGGAAGTTGGGCGTGAGCGGATCGTTGGGGCCGATGGCGATCAGCATGCAGAGCGTGCGCCCCGCCTGGATGCCCACAAAGCACAGCGCGAACGCCAGTCCCCGCTCGGCAAAGGCCCCCGGCAGCGCCGAGGCCATCACCATGGCCAGCAGCATGATCGCGAACAGCACGCCGCGGATGCGCAGCGCGCTGGGGTTGAACCAGTTGGTGGTCCAGGCCGTGTACTGCCAGCCCAGCCAGACAGCGAACCACATGACCAGTGTCTGGAGCGCACCCAATAGCGTGAGGTGGTCCAGCAGGTAGTGGGAAAGCTGCGTGACTGAAAACGCGTAGACCAGGTCGAAGAACAGCTCTTCGTTCGAAACCTTGGCGGCCTGGTCGCGCGAGCGCAAGGTCGTGGCCCGCTTGTGGTCGTGGCTCATTGTTCGTTTACCCCCGTGGATCGTTGCGGCACTCCTCAGCGCCGCGCAGGATCATCGCATGAGGGCTCTAGAGCTTTTCGGTCTCGCCGGTCTTCGGCTGCCACTTCATCAGGCGCTTTTCGATGAGCCCTACGATCCCGTCGAGCGCCAGCGCAAAGGCCGTGAGCACCACAATGCCGGCGAACACCGTGTTGACGTCGAAGGTGCCCTCAGCCTGCAGAATCAGATAACCCACGCCCCGCGCCGAGCCCAGGTACTCGCCCACCACCGCACCAACAAAGGCCAGGCCGACCGAAGTGTGCAGGCTGGAAAACACCCAGCTGGTCGCGCTCGGCAGGTACACCGTGCGCAGCAGCTGCCGCTGGTTGGCGCCCAGCATCTTCGCGTTGGCCAGCACCACCGGGCTCACCTCGCGCACGCCCTGGTAGACGTTGAAGAACACGATGAAGAACACCAGCGTGACCGCCAGCGCCACCTTGCTCCAGATGCCCAGCCCGAACCACAGCGCGAAGATGGGCGCGAGGATCACGCGCGGCATCGAATTGGCGGCCTTGATGTAGGGGTCGAGGATCAGGCTCGCCGTGGGCGCGAGCGCCAGCCACAGCCCGCAGGCCAGGCCCAGCACTGTGCCGATGACGAAGGCCAGCACTGTCTCCAGCAGCGTGGTACCCAGGTGCTGGTAGATGTCGGCGTTGCCCTTCAGCCCTTCGGGAAAGAGCGCATTGGCCGGCAGTTCAAAAGGCAGGAACCAGCTCCAGATGCGGCCCGCCACCTGGATCGGCTCGCCGAGGAAGAAGGCGAACTGCTGGTTGCGCGAGGCGATGTGCCACGCCACCAGGATCACCACCAGCAGCGCCAGCTGCCAGAAGCGCGCGTTGCGTTCATTGAGTCCGAGGCGCGGCATCAGGCAGCCTTCCTCAGTTGCTGCGCATAACCCTTGAGCACCTCGTCGCGCAACACCTCCCAGATCTGGGTGTGCAGCTCGACGAAGCGCGGCTGCGTGCGCACCTCGGCCACGTCGCGCGGCCTTGCAAGGTCGATGGCGAACTCGCCGATGGGGTGCGTCGCCGGGCCGGCCGACAGCACCACCACGCGGTCGCTCATCGCAATGGCCTCGTCGAGGTCGTGCGTGATGAACAGCACCGCCTTCTTCTTCGCGCTCCAGAGGTCGAGCACCTCGTTCTCCATCAACTGGCGCGTCTGGACGTCGAGCGCGCTGAAGGGTTCGTCCATGAGGATGATGTCGGGGTCGAGCACCAGCGTCTGCGCCAGCGCCACGCGCTTGCGCATGCCGCCGGAAAGCTGGTGCGGATATCGGTCGCCGAAGCCCGTGAGGCCCACGCGCGAGAGCCAGGCCTCGGCCTGCCTGCGTGCGTCGGCATCGGGCACGCGGCGGTATTGCAGGCCCACCATCACGTTGTCGACGGCGCTGCGCCAGGGCATCAGCGCTTCGGTCTGGAACATGTAGCCGGCGCGCGTGTTGATGCCCTCGAGCGTCTGGCCGAAGACCTTCACGGTGCCCGAAGAGGGTTCGAGCAGGCCCGCGCCCACGTTCAGCAGCGTCGACTTGCCGCAGCCTGTGGGTCCGACCACCGAGACGAACTCCCCTGCCCTGATGCGCAGCGTGGTGTCGGCCACCGCCGTGTAGCGCTGGCCCGGATCGTCCTTCGAATGGAAGGTGCAGCTGATGGAGAGAAGTTCGAGTGCGTAGTCGGACATGGCGTAAAAAACCCGGCCGAGGCCGGGTCGCGGGGACGTTCGGAATCAGGCTTTGAACCTGTCTTTCGCGCGCCTAGCAAAATCGTTGGTGTAGGTTTTCGCGAGGTCGATCTTGTCGGCCTTCACGGTGGTGTCGAAGCTCGCGATCGCGGTGAGCGCGGTCTTGGGGCCGTCGACTGGCACGAGGCCGTCGGTGGCGATCGATTCGCGCACCTTGTCGAACGACGCGAGATACAGCGCGCGATCGCCGAGCAGATAGGTCTCGGGCACCGTCTTGATGATGTCGCCGGGCCCCGCCGTCTGCAGCCACTTCAGGCCGTGCACGATGGCATTCGCCAGCGCCTGGCAGGTGTTGGGATTCTTCTGGATGAACTCGCTCGACGCATACAGGCAGGCCGCCGGCATCGTGCCGCCGAACACCTGCAGCGTGCCCTTGAGCGTGCGCGTGTCGCTGATGATCTTCACGTCACCCTTCTGCTCCAGCATCGTCATCACCGGGTCGGTGTTGCTGATGGCGTCGATCTGGCCCGAGCGAAGCGCGGTGAGCGCACCGGCCGCCACGCCCACGCCGATGAAGCTCACGTCACTGGCCTTGAGCCCGCCGCGCGAGAGCACGAGGTTGGCCACCATGTTGGTCGACGAGCCCGGCGCGGAGACGCCGATCTTCTTCCCCTTGAGATCCTGGATGCCGGTGTAGCCGGCCATGTTCTTGGTCGACACGCCCACCGCGATCTGCGGTGCACGGCCCTGCAACACGAAGGCCTGGAAGAACTGGTTCTTGGCCTGCAGGTTGATGGTGTGTTCGTAAGCGCCTGAGCAGACATCGGCCGAACCGCCGACCACCGCCTGCAGCGCACGCGCGCCGCCGGCGAAATCGGAAATCTCCACATCGAGCCCTTCGGCCTTGAAGTAGCCGAGCTGCTCCGAAATGGTGAGCGGCAGGTAGTAGAACGCCGCCTTGCCGCCGACCGCGATGGAGATCTTCGTCTTCTCCAGCTTCGCCTGCTGTGCAAAGACGCGCGGCAACGCGATGGTTGCAGCGGCAATGGCGGCAGTAGCTGAAATGAGAGTGCGGCGATGAAGCATGAAACGTTGCCCGTTGGCTCTGTGACTCGTAAGAACTGAATCGAGCTTAGGGGCCGCACCACACGGCTGCATCGGGGTGATCCCGTGCGGGTTTTCACGTAAGCACGAAGGCCTCTCCGAGAAGCCTTCGCCAAGGCTTCATCGCGCCAGAAAAAGTATTGCTATATCGAGCGGAAACGCGAGTGCCCGGACAGCGTTGCTCGTGTTACCTGCGGTCTACCAGGGCATGGGCGATGGTGCCGAGATCGACGTACTCGAGCTCGCTGCCTGCCGGCACGCCACGCGCAAGGCGCGTCACGGTCAGGCCATGCTGCTTCAGAGCTTCGCCGATCACGTGCGCGGTGGCCTCGCCCTCAGCGGTGAAGTTCGTGGCAAGGATGACCTCGCTCACCGTGCCGTCGCGCGCGCGGTCGAAGAGCTTCTGCAGGCCGATGTCCTTCGGCCCTATGCCGTCGAGCGGACTGAGCTTGCCCATCAGCACGAAGTAATAGCCGCGGAACGCGCCGGTGCGTTCGAGCGCGGCCTGGTCGGCCGGCGTCTCGACCACGCAGAGCTTGCTCGCATCGCGTCGCGTGTCGAGGCAGACGTTGCAGACCGGCGCCTCGGTAAAGGTGTTGCAGCGCTCGCAATGCCGCACGTGGCCTGCGGCCTGCTGCAGTGCGCGTGCGAGCAGCTGTGCGCCCTCGCGGTCGTGCTGCAGCAGGTGGAATGCCATGCGCGAGGCCGACTTGACGCCGACACCGGGCAGGCGGCGCAGCGCATCGACCAAGGCGTCGAGCGAACTGGCGTCTGCCATTTATTGCGGCCGCTCGCTCAGAACGGCAGCTTCATGCCGGGCGGGAGACCTGGCATGCCGGCCGTCAGCTTGCCCATCTTCTGCTCGCTGGTTTCCTCGGCCTTGCGCACGGCAGCGTTGAAGGCGGCAGCCACAAGGTCTTCGAGCATGTCCTTGTCGTCCGCCAGCAGGCTGGGGTCGATGGTGATGCGCTTGACGTCGTGCTTGCAAGTCATGACGACCTTGACGAGGCCGGCGCCGGATTCGCCTTCGACCTCGATGTGGGCCAGCTCTTCCTGGGCCTTCTTGAGGTTGTCCTGCATTGCCTGCGCCTGCTTCATGAGGCCGGCCAGTTGTCCTTTGTTGAACATCGTTGGTCCTGTGTCTGGTTGGAAAGTGGGTGAAGGATAAGAGAGACGGAAGCTCAGGCTGGTTTCAGCGTGCCAGGGACGATCTTCGCATCGAAGTCGCGCATCAGTGCCTGCACTTCGGGGTCGCTGAGGATGGCCTCTTCGGCCACGCGCTGCCGCTCATCCGCGGCCTGTTTGTTGCGGCGCGCGGGGCTGTCGACCACGCTGCCGATCTCGATGGCGAGCTTGACGTCGTGGCCCAGGCTGCCCAGCGCAGCCGTCAGCTTTTCGCGGCTGGACGGCTGGTTGAGCGTTTCGCGCTCGATGCGCAGCAGCCACTGGTCAGTGTCGCGGCCCACCAGCTGCGACTGCAGCGCCAGTTCACGCGCCAAGGCGGCGATGGCCTCGGCCGCGATCAGTTGGGAGACCGTGGCGTACCAGAAATCGCCGTCTTCGCTGGTCGGAATGGGGGTGAAGGTGCTGCGCGGCTCGTCGGCGCGTGGCGTGTCGCGGGCACTGGGCGGAGGCTGCACGCGGATGGGCACGCCGACAACCCGGGCGGGTGCTTCTGCGGCAGCGCCGGGGCGGGGTTCGGCCTGCCGGGGTTCATCGACCACTGCGAGGCGATGGCCGGCGGGAACCGAGGCAGCGTAGGCAGGCGCTGGCGCGGGTGCAGCAGGCGATTCGACCGGGGGGCGAGCCACCGGCGCGGGGGCTGGAGCGGGTGGCACGGCGCGCGCCGGAGCTACCGGCGCCGCGGCCGCAGCTTCATTCAGAGTTTTTTTTTCCGGGGAGGCCGTCGAAGCAGCCGCGCTGGAAGGTTTGAAGGCCAATAGCCGCAACAGCACCATGGTCAGGGCGGCGTACTCGTCGGGGGCCAGGCCCAGCTCGCCGCGGCCATGCAGGCACAGGCTGTAGAGCAGCTGCGTCTCGTCGGCCGGCATCAGCGCGGCGAGGCGAGCGGTGTCGGCCGCGTCGGGGTCGGTGGCGGAATCGGCCGACTCCGCCCGCGAGGGCACGGCCTGCAGCACGGCCATGGCCTGCAGCACCGCCGTCATTTCCTCGAGCGTGGAGGCGGCGGACATGCCGTCTACGCGCAGCGCCTCCGATGTCTCGACCACCGTCCTGCCATCGCCCTGCGCCAGCGCCTCGATCAGGCGGAACACATGGCCGCGATCGACGCTGCCGAGCATCTGACGCACGCCGGCCTCGACCAACTCGCCGTTGCCGAATGCGATGGCCTGGTCGGTGAGCGACAGCGCGTCGCGCATCGAGCCGCGTGCCGCGCGCGCCAGCAGGCGCAGCGCCTGCGGCTCGGCCGGGACGTTCTCGGTCTGCAGCACGCTGGTGAGGTGCTCGAGCACCGTTTCGGGCGCCATCGGCCGCAGGTTGAACTGCAGGCAGCGCGACAACACCGTGACCGGCACCTTCTGCGGATCGGTCGTGGCCAGCACGAACTTGAGGTACTCAGGCGGCTCCTCGAGCGTCTTCAGCATCGCGTTGAACGCGGTGTTCGTGAGCATGTGCACTTCGTCGATCATGAAGACCTTGAAGCGCCCCTGCACCGGCTTGTAGACGGCCTGTTCGAGCAGCGACTGCACCTCGTCCACGCCGCGGTTCGAGGCCGCGTCGAGCTCGGTGTAGTCCACGAAGCGACCCGAGTCGATGTCGCGGCAGGCCTGGCACACGCCACACGGCGTGGCCGTGATGCCGCCCTGCCCGTCCGGCCCCTGGCAGTTGAGTGACTTCGCCAGAATCCGCGAGACCGTGGTCTTGCCGACACCCCGGGTGCCGGTGAAAAGATAGGCGTGATGCAGGCGCTGCGTGGTCAACGCGTTCTCGAGCGCCTGAACCACATGCCCCTGACCGACCATCTCACCGAAGGTTTTCGGACGGAACTTGCGAGCGAGCACGAGATAAGACATTGCGGGCATTCTAAAAGGCACGGCGCCGGCCCTCAGCCCTACCCCGCAATCAAAAAGGCCTGCCTTTTCGTGGGACACCGAGGAACCGGCTTCACCGGGGCCTCAGGTATCGCCCCCCCGGCAGGGGGAAGGAGAAGCGACACGAAGTGCGCGCATCCTGGGGGGTTACAATGCGTGCTGACGGGCCTCCCTGCATGGTGAAGTGGCCAACCGGGTCAGGTGGGGAACCAAGCAGCCCTAACTGCGTAGTCAGTGCCAGGGGTAAGGCTCGTCAACCTCTTCAGCGGCTTCGTTTCATTCCGTGCGAAATGAAACGAGGCTTGCAAAACCTCTCAGCGACAAAAATTCCAACGGCGCGAGGCCTTCACAGGCCCAGCCGCTGGATCGCGCCGCGTGCTGCCGCAGCGCCACTGGCCATCGACGCCGTCAACAAGTAGCCACCAGTCGGCGCTTCCCAATCGAGCATCTCCCCCGCCGCGAACACGCCGGGTAGTGCGTTCGCCATCAACTGCGCATCCAGCGCATCAAAGCGCACGCCGCCTGCCGTGCTGATCGCCTCGTCGACCGGCCGCGTCGCGACGAGCTTCAAAGGCACGGCCTTGATCGTTGCCGCCAGTTGCGCCGCATCCTGCATCGCTTCGCGGCTCAATGCTTCGTGCAACACGCCGGCCTTGATGCCTTCTAGCCCAAGCCGGCTCTTGAGGTGGCTGCTGAGCGAGCGAGCGCCGCGCGGATGCGTGACCGCGGCCAGGACCTGCTCGGCGCTGCGGTCGGGCAGCAGGTCCAGCAGCAGCGTCGCACTTCCTTTTGCAGCGATCTCGTCGCGCAGCAGCGCCGATGCCGCGTAGATCAAGCTGCCTTCGATCCCCGTGGCCGTGGCAACGAACTCGCCCTTGCGCGCAAAGTGCCGCCCCTGGCTGTCGGTAAAAGAAATAGCGACCGATTTGAAGGGCTGCCCCGCAAAACGGCTGGAGAAATGCTCACTCCAGCCCGTGCCGTCGAAACCGGAATTGGCGGGCAGCAGCGGCGCCACCTCCACGCCCTGCGCCTGCAGCCATGGCGCCCAAGCGCCGTCAGAGCCGAGGCGCGCCCAGCTTGCGCCGCCCAGTGCCAGCACCACGGCATCGGCCTTTGCAGTGACGTCGCCAGCGGGTGTCGAGAATCGCAATGCCGCCGCATCGAATGATCCATCGCCCACCCAGCGATGCCGCATATGAAACTGCACACCCGCCGCACGCAGCCGATGCAGCCACGCACGCAGCAACGGCGCGGCCTTCATGTCGGTCGGAAACACACGCCCCGACGTGCCGACAAAGGTCTCGATTCCAAGGCCGGTCGCCCATTCGCGCACCTGCTGCGGCCCGAACTGCGCAAGCATCGGCTCCAGCTGCGCGCGGCGCTCGCCGAAGCGGCTCATGAACACATCGAAGGGCTCCGAATGCGTGAGATTCAGCCCGCCGCGGCCGGCCAGCAAAAACTTGCGGCCCACCGAAGGCATCGCGTCATAGACGTGCACTTGCGCACCGGAGGCGCTCAAGACTTCAGCCGCCATCAGGCCAGCAGGTCCGCCGCCGATGACGGCGACGGTAGGGGAAACAGTCATTCGAGATTTACCAGTTCGCCCTGCCCGGTGAGGAACGCGACGCGCACCGTGGCACCGGGATAGGCATGTTGCACTGCCGCGCGGTAGCGCTGCATCTGTGCGATCAGCGCGGCGTCCCGTTCGGGGCGCGCCGCGGATTTGTAGTCGAGGATCCACCAGGCGCCGCCGTCGCGCTCGCGCACCAGACGGTCGATGCGCAAGGTTTCGCCTTCATGCACCAGCGTGACTTCGTTGCCATGCCAGTCGACCCTGCGATCGTCCCACACCCACGCCCCTTCGCCCGCGCGGATGCGCTGGGCCAGCGCGGCGGCACCGCGTGCCTGCTGGGCATCGAGCATGAATTCGCGGGCTGCGGCGCGCACGTGGGCCGCTGGCAGCGGCTCGCCCGGCACCGCCCATTCGAGCAGCCGGTGCATGGCCTGGCCGAAAGCGGCGGCTCGCGCATCGATCGTGGTGTTGGCAGCCTTCTTTGCAGACGGTTGTTCGGTGGGTGCAGGCGCTACCGGCATGTGCTTCATCGAGAAGCTGGCGGCGCCGGTCTCGGTTGGAAGCGCGACCAGCGGCTCGTCGGCCTCGGTGGGCTCGCACAGGGGCTCCAGGCGCGTCCACCAGCTGCCTTCGTTGGCACGCGCCGGACGCACCGACGACAGCACCAGCCGCTCGCGCGCCCGCGTGGTGGCCACATAAAGGCCATTGAGTTCTTCGCGGTGGCGCGCGCGTTGCTCTTCTTCGAGCAGCGTTGCGGCGCAGGCCGGCGGCGTCTTCTCGCTTGCGAGGAACACGAAGCGCGTCGGCGCGCTGTCGCTGCCCCTCCATTCGACGAGCACGCCCATGGTCTGGGCGCGCGGTGGCGGCGCGTCGCAATCGAGCATGAGCACGGTGTCGGCTTCCAGCCCCTTCGCGCCGTGCACGGTCAGCAATTGCACCGCATCGGGCGCTGCTACTGTCGGGGCGCGAACGCCGCCCGCACGCAGCGCGCGCACCAGTGCATACGGCGTGGCGAAACGCGCGCCATCGATGTCGAGCGACGCGGACAACACGCCGCGCAGATTGGCCAGCGCGCTCTGGCGCATCGCGGCCGGAACCGCGGCGCCGAATTTCGCGAGCAGGTCGCCGTCGTGAAAGATCGCGTCGAGCGCGTCGTGGGGCGGCAGCGTCATCAGCCAGCGCTGCCATTTCTTGAGCTTCGGGCCCGCCTCGATCAACGCTGGAGGCAGGCTCTCGTCCTTCTGGATCAACGCGAACCAGCTCACCGCCCCGCGCTCGCGCTGGCGCAGCGCGAGTTGCACCAGCGCGTCGTCGTCGATGCCGAACACCGGCGACTTCAGCGCCCGCGCCAGCGAAAGATCGTGCGCAGGCGACACCAGCGCGTCGATCAGCGCAACCACGTCCTGCACTTCGGGCGCGTCGTGCAGGTCGTTTTTCTCGGGCTGCTGCACGGGGATGTGGCGCTGGCGCAGCGCGTCCTGCATGGCCGAGAGCCGGCTGCGCCTGCGCGCCAGCACCATGATCTGCCGCGGGGGCGTGCCGTCGGCGATGCGCTGCGCGACCCATTGCGCGGCCTGTTCGCATTCTTTCTGCAGCAGTTGCTCTTCGGGCAGCACGCGCGGCGTGACGAGGCTGTCGCGCCAGTGCAGCATGCCGTCGTCGGCCGGCGCTGCTTCGGCCATATCGCCGAGCGCATCACGGTCGATGGCCGGCAGCTTGAGCAGTTCGCCTTCGTCGCCGCGCTCGGTGGTGTGGGCGCGGTAGCCGTCGAACTCGCCGGCCTCCTGTGCGGCCAGCATCGCTGCGTTGACCAGTCCGACCACGGAACGCGCATTGCGGTGGGTGTGGTCGCAGTTCAACAGCTCGCCGTCGAGCCCTTCGCGCACGAACTTCTTGGCAGCGATAAACACCTGCGGCTCGGCCCGACGGAAGCGGTAGATGCTCTGCTTCGGGTCGCCCACGATGAACACGCGCGGCGCGCGGCCCTGAGCACCCGTGTACGCGCTGAGCCAGCCGTAGAGCGCCTGCCATTGCAGCGGGTTGGTGTCCTGGAACTCGTCGATCAGCAGATGCGCGATGCGCGCGTCGAGCCGCTCCTGCACCCATCCCGACAGGGCCGACTGGCCGAGCAGCAACTGCGCAGCCTGCTCGACGTCGTTCATGTCGACCCAACCGCGGGCGCGCTTCACATCGGCAAAAGCCGCGATCAGGATGCGCGTGAGCCGCGTCATGCGCTGCTGGTAGAGCCATGCGGCGTGCTGGGCCTGCGCGCCGCACAACACCTGCAACTCGGCCTCCGCCTCTTGCGCGGCAGGGAATTTCTGCAGGTTCTTGTTGAGGCGGTCCTCGGTCGCCACGAAGAAGTTCTTGCGCAGGTGCGCGAGCGCGGCCGCCAGCGAATCGCCGGAGGGTTCGCCCGTGCCGAACACGTCGATGATGGCTTCGGCCGCCTTCTGCGGCGTCTTGTTGCTCTCGCGGCCGAGCGCAGCGGCGCGGTCGAGCCAACGCTGGCGAACCTGCTCGCCCCGCAAGGCCTCGGTCGGATCGTCCAGGCCTGCGAGCGACGGATAGAACACGCTGAAGTGCAGCACGGCGTTCTCCGCATCGGCCAGAGAGAATTCGACACGCTTCGACAGCGCCTCGCTCAAAGCCTTGGCCGTCTGCGAGCGGCCGTGCGTGGCGACGACGGCGTAGTAGTCGGCCAGCGCGTTCTTGTCGGCGGTCACGGCCTCGAAGAATGGCCGCCATGTGTGCCCGCGCGCCTCGGCGTCGTCTTCGAGCAGTTCGTAGTTCGAGGGCAGGCCCAGCTCGCGCAGCACCGCGAGCGGCGCGTTGCGCAGCAGACCCGCGAACCAGGCGTGGAAGGTGCGGAACTGCACCGGCCGGCCGCCTTCGAGCAAGCGTCGGTAGAGGCCTTTCAGGCGCGGCACGGCAGCCAGCGCGGCTGCAGGCTCGACGCCGCGCATCACGAGCTGGCTGACCAGCTCTTCCGGTGTTCGTTCGGCGAAGTCTTCGAGCCACTGGTCGAGCCGCTCGCGCATTTCACCGGCCGCCTTCTTCGTGAAGGTGATGGCCAGGATCTCGTGCGGCTCGCAGGCGGATTCGCCCTCTTCGAGCAGCGCACGCAGGATGCGCGACACCAGCATCCAGGTCTTGCCTGCGCCGGCGCAGGCCTCGACGGCAACCGAGCGGCGCGGGTCGCATGCGACGGTGTAGAAGGCCTCGCGCGTGACGTGCTGGCCGTTGTGCTCGTAGGCTGCGCCGTTCATTTCGACGCCTCCCAGAAGTCCTTGCGGCAGAGGCCGCGGGCCGCGCAGTAGTCGCAGACAGCGCCCTCCCCCAGTGGCGGTAGCGCCGCACCCTGCGCGATGCGCGTGAAGTCATGGATGATGCCGGCCACCAGTGCGTCCCTGGCTTCCACGACGGCAGGCTGCTCGACGGTCTGCGTGCCGGAGGATTTTTCGCCCACGTTGACGTAGGCCGCGCGCAAGGTGTCGTCGGCCACCAGCGCGGCGTAGAAGGCCAGCTGCGTGTCTTCGGTCGGGTCTTTCACGCGCTCCTTGCTGACGGCTGCCGACTCGGTCTTGTAGTCGATCACGAAGGCTTGGCCGTCGGGCATGCGGTCGATGCGGTCGAGCCGGCCGATCAGCCGCAGGTTGCCCAGCGGCTGCTCTTTCCACGGCTCGGCTTCGGCGAAGACGGCTCCGGCCGCCTCGTGCCCGGTGAGCCAGCCGAGATAGCCGTCGCGCACCGCGGGCCATGCCGCAGCGAAAGGCAGGAACTCAGCCTCGGAGAGGCTGAGCTCGTGCATCGACCGCCGAGCCGCCTCTTCGATGAGAGCGGTGCGTTCCTGCGCATCCTGCGTCGGGGTTGCGGCCAGCGCCTCGTGGAAGTGGCCGAGCACGGCATGCAGCCAGTTGCCGAAGTCGCGCTTGTCGATCTCGGCGTCGAGTTCGTCTGCGCTGCGCAGGCCCAGTTGCCGCAGCGCGAAAAAACGGTAGGGGCAGCGCCGCAGGTCTTCGTACACGCTGGTGGAGATGTTCTCCAGCGGCAGGAGCGCGCCCGAGGGGGTCGGATACTTTGTTGGCTGCACTGCCACCTCGCGCGGTGTGCGCGGGTCGGCCGAGGGCTGCAGCGCGTGGTCGAGCTGCAGCGCCTGTACGAGCGGGCTGGGCCGCACCGGCTCGCCGCTGGCGTCGGACTGGCGCCAGATCAACTCGCACGACGGGTTGTGCAAGGCCGCAGCCCAGGCCGCACGCTGTGCAGCTTCGAGCGTTTCGCGCGACGGCAGGCCCAGTTCGAGGCGCTGCGCCGCGCTCCAGTTGCCGGGCGGCTCGGGCGATGCGGGTAGGCGGCGGTCGTCGCAACCGGGAATGACCACCGCGCCGAACGCGCGGCCCAGCAGTTGGTATAGCGGCAGCACCACGACCTTCGGGGCCTGGTCGCCAGCGGGGGGCACGAAGCTCGCGTCTTCCAGCACGTCGCGGACCCAGGCGGTGAATTCGGCCAGCGTGTGACGGCCACCGGGGAATTCGTCGTCGTCGCCGTGCGCGCCGGCATCGAGCCACAGGGCGCCGATCACTTTGCCGCCGGCGAGGTCTTCGTCGAGCAACGCCCATTGGCCGCTCGCCTCCAGCAGTTCGCGCAGCGCGCGCAGCCATTCGGCCAAGGGGCGCGAGCGGGTCATGGGCGCTCGGCGCTCTTCGATGGCCTCGGTGAAGGACAGCAGCGTGGCGTCTTGTGGTTTCTCGCTGCGTGCCATGAATGCACACCACGCCGACCAGTCGCGCTGGCCTTCACGGCGCAGACGTGCTTCGAGCAGCTGTACGGTCGGTGCGTCACCGTCGACGCCGCTCTTGAGCCATTCGAGCACCTGGTCGCTGGCGGCGTCGTGGGCGCAGGCGCGCAACGCGCTCATCAGCGTGGCGGCGGCGCGCGTGGTCGAAAGCTTCCAGCCGGTTTCGTCGTGCGTGACGACGCCTTGCGCGCTCAACTGGGCGCTGATACGGCGCGTGAGGGCACGGTCGGTCGCGACCAGGGCGACCGGTGCGCGGTCTTCGGCGAGGTGGCGCAGCACGCAGGCGGCGGCGAGTTCGGCCTCGTCTTCGGGGTCGAGGGCGATGTGCGAGGCACAGGGTTGCGCCAGCACACCGGAGGGCACGAGCGAGAGATGAAGGGCATGGTCGCCCCACAGCTTGCAGAGAGATTGCGTGAGCGGATCGGTCTGGAAGCCCTCGAGCACGATCAGCGCATCGACCTGCGCGCGGGTGCTGTCGCGCTGGAGCACGTCGGTTGCGTAGCCCGAGGTCGAGGTCCACGCGACGGCGATGCGGATCAGCGCGCTTTCTATGCGGAACCACTCCGATTCGCTGCCCGCCTCGGCCACGCCTGCCGCGCGCTGCGCCCATTCGCCGCCCCGCTCCTCGGGCGTCACGGCAGCGGCGAGGGGCGCCAGTTGATACGCCAGCTCGACGACGCGGCCGGCCAAGGCGAAGCGCTCGGCGTTGAAACCGGCCTGCGACAGCAGTGCCTGCGCCGTGACGAGATCGCGCGCCATGTCATGCGCGATGTCGTAGCCGGTCGGCACGAAACCGCCCGCGCTGCGGGCCCAGTTGTAGGTGGTTTCGAAGCGCGGCACGAAGCCGGGGCTGCCGCATCGCGCCCACATGGCGCGCGCCACGCCCATCAGCTGCGCATAGGGCACCAGCACCACGGTGCGGGCGGCATGCAGCTGGCGCTCGGCGAGCGCGCGGACGATCCGCGCGACGACGCCGTCGGCGGGATCGCACCACAGTGCCTGGACGGGGTGGCCTTCGTTCATGTTCTATCGAGGGGTTGGAGCGCGCGTGGACGTGACACGCAAGGGCTTTGGCTATCGCCGCCATAGCGGCCCTGCAAGGCACGCCACCCCTTGGTTTCTGTCACAATGACCAGCACTTTAGCTGCACCGAAACTCTCTGCGCACAAGGATCCATCACATGGCCAGCGAACTCATCAAACACATCTCCGATTCCTCCTTCGAGGCCGACGTGCTCAAGTCCAGCCAGCCCGTGCTGGTCGACTACTGGGCCGAATGGTGCGGCCCCTGCAAGATGATCGCCCCCATCCTGGACGAAGTGTCGGCCACCTACGAAGGCAAGCTGCAGATCGCCAAGCTGAACGTGGACGAGAACCGCGACATCCCCGCCAAGTTCGGCATTCGCGGCATTCCCACGCTGATGCTGTTCAAGGACGGCCAGCTGGCCGCCACCAAGGTCGGCGCCATGAGCAAGGCGCAACTCACGGCCTTCATCGACCAGCAACTCGCTTAAGCGACATTTCAACCGGCCAGCGCGCAATGCGTTGGCCGGCGCGTTTTTCCTGTCATAATCTCCCACAGATCACCGGCCCTTTCATTCAGGCAACCGGTTCGAGTTCCCCGGTTGGTGAGGCAGTTCTCGCTTCACACCCAACCTCCCCCCGTTTTCCGTTCGATTACCCCGCGAGGGGTCATTCCATGCACTTAAACGAACTCAAGGCACTCCACGTGTCTGAAGTCCTCAAGCAGGCTGAAGCGCTTGAGATCGAAAACGTCGGCCGCATGCGCAAGCAGGAGCTGATGTTCGCGATCATCAAGAAGCGCGCGAAAGCCGGCGAGCAGGTCTTCGCCGACGGTGTGCTCGAAATACTGCCCGACGGCTTCGGCTTCCTGCGCAGCCCCGACACCAGCTTCACGGCCAGCACGGACGACATCTACATCTCGCCCAGCCAGGTGCGTCGCTTCAACCTGCACACCGGCGACATGATCGAAGGCGAAGTGCGCACGCCCAAGGACGGCGAGCGCTACTTCGCACTGACCAAGCTCGACAAGGTCAACGACGGTCCGCCGGAGCAGAACAAGCACAAGGTGATGTTCGAAAACCTGACGCCGCTGTTCCCCAAGGAACAGATGAAGCTTGAGCGCGACGGCGTCAAGGGCGAAGAGAACATCACGGGCCGCATCATCGACATCATCGCCCCCATCGGCAAAGGCCAGCGCGCCCTGCTCGTGGCGCCGCCCAAGAGCGGCAAGACGGTGATGATGCAGCACATCGCCCACGCGATCAGTGCCAACTACCCCGACGTTCACATGATGGTGCTGCTCGTCGACGAGCGCCCTGAAGAAGTGACCGAAATGCAGCGCACGGTGAAGGGTGAAGTCATTGCTTCGACCTTCGACGAGCCCGCTGCGCGCCACGTGCACGTCGCCGAAATGGTGATCGAGCGCGCCAAGCGTCTGGTCGAACTCAAGAAGGACGTGGTGATCCTGCTCGACTCGATCACCCGCCTGGCCCGCGCCTACAACAACGTCGTGCCCTCGTCGGGCAAGGTGCTGACGGGCGGTGTCGATTCCAACGCGCTGCAGCGCCCCAAGCGCTTCCTGGGCGCCGCGCGGAACGTGGAAGAAGGCGGCTCGCTGACCATCATCGGCACCGCGCTGATCGATACCGGCAGCCGCATGGACGAGGTGATCTTCGAAGAGTTCAAGGGCACCGGCAACTCCGAAATCCACCTCGACCGCCGCCTGTACGAAAAGCGCGTGTTCCCCTCGATCCAGCTCAATCGCAGCGGCACCCGCCGCGAAGAACTGCTGCTGGCTCCCGAGATCCTGCAGAAGACCCGCATCCTGCGTCAGCTCATGTACAACATGGACGAGATCGAGTCGATGGAGCTGATGCTCAAGAACATGAAGGCGACCAAGACCAATGTCGAGTTCTTCGACATGATGCGTCGCGGCGGCTGAGCACCACGCTCTTCCGCAAAAGCGCGTTGGCCCTACCGGGTCAACGCGCTTTTTTCATGGGCGCCCTGCATGCAGGGCGCGGCCTTCGAGGGCGCTCTGGCGGCCGATGTCGAGCAACTCCATCAATGCGACGGCCTGCTCGGGCGGCACGGGGTTAGGGCCACGGCCCAGGATGGCGTCGCGCACTGCGACGTAGTAGTCGACATAGTTGCCGGCGCGGGTGGGAATGTTGCGCTTGCTGGATGCCCCATCACTGCCAATCAGCGTGAGCTCGCCATCGAGCGGATCTGCGCCCCACCCCTCGGACGGCGGTCGCTGCCCGGCGCGCAGCGCATCTTCCTGCGTATCGACGCCGTACTTGACGTAGCTGCCGCGCGTGCCGTGGACGATGTAGCGCGGTGCCGCATGCGCTGCCAACGTCGTCGAATGCAGCACCACGCGCAGCGGCGCGTGCGGTCCGATGTCGTACCGCAGCACGGCGTGAAAGTAGTCCTCGACCACGGCGCGATCGCGCAGGACCGCAGTGTCGAGTTGAACCGTGTCAGGCTGGCCGAACAGTTGCACTACCTGGTCGACCAGATGAGCACCAAGGTCCACCCAAAGGCCCGAACCCGGCACGGCCTGCTCGCGCCAGCGCTCCCTTACCTCGGGCCGGAAGCGGTCGAAATGCGACTCCAGGTACACGGGGCGGCCCAGCTCACCGGACGCCAGAACATCCTTGAGGGTCAGGAAATCGGCATCGAAACGCCGGTTCTGGTAGACCGCCAGGACACGATTGTTGCGCTTAGACAACAATTCAAGCGCCCTCGCCTCGGCCACATCGAGCGTGAAAGGCTTGTCCACTACCACGTGCTTGCCGGCCTCCAGCGCCGCTCTGGCGACCGGATAGTGCTGGGCGTTGGGCGTGGCCACCACAACCAGGTCGATGTCGGAGCGGGCCACGAGCGCCGCTACGTCCGGCACCACGGCAACACCGGGCCAGTCGGCGTGCACCCTGTGCGGCTGCGAACTAGCCACAGCCGCCAATTCGAGCCCCGGAACGGCTGAAAGCACGGGCGCATGGAAGGTCTGGCCGGCAAAACCATAGCCAACGAGGCCGACACGAAGAGGCGCAGAGGTCATGGGGGAGGCCCGGTTTGCTCGGAAATGGGGCAGTATGCGATAATCATGGGCTCCGCGAAAAGTGCGGCTGGGCAGCTTCGTCCGGCACGTGGCTCTCGCATCGACCGCGCATTGATTCCAACAGCGCAAAAGGAAAGACCATGGCAAAAGAAGGCATCCACCCGAATTACCGCGAAGTTCTGTTCGTCGACATGTCGAACGGCTTCAAGTTCGTGACCCGTTCATGCGCGAACACCAAGGAAATGGGCAAGACCGACGACGGTCGCGAACTGCCGCTGTTCAAGCTCGATACCACGAGCGAATCGCACCCGTTCTACACCGGCACGCAGAAGTCGGTCGACAACATGGGCGGCCGCGTCGAGAAGTTCCGCAACCGCTTCGGCAAGACCACCGGCGCTGCTTCGAAGTAAGGCACGCGCTTTTGCGTCGAGGGCAGCCCGGTTTACCGCGCTGCCCTTTTTCTTTCTGAATCCTGCCTTTTTCCGCCACTTGAACCTGCCCACTCCCGCGATCGTTGCCCAGAGCGCCGTGCGCCGGCTGCCGCGCATCGCATTGCTTCTGCTGTGCGCGGCCTACCTGCTGCCGGGCCTGGTTGGCCGGGGTCCCTGGAAGAGCGCCGACATCACGGCCTTCGGCTACATGTCCGAACTGGCCCGCAGCACCGAAGGCATTGCGCGCTGGTTCGACCCCATGCTGCTGGGCCTGCGCCCGGAAACACCCGCCCTGATCCCTTACTGGATCGGCGCCCTGGCCATCAAGATCGCCCCGTCATGGCTGAACCCCGACCTGGCCGTGCGCGTTGCGTTCGCGTTCCTGCTCTGGGGCGCCTTCACTGCCACCTGGTACGCCGTGTACTACCTTGCCCGCACGGCGCGCGCCCAGCCCGTGGCTTTCGCCTTCGGCGGCGAGGCCCGGCCGACCGACTACGCACGCGCCATCGCCGACGGCGGCCTGCTGGCGCTGATCGCCTGCCTCGGCCTGGCCCAGCTCGGCCACGAGACCACGCCCGCACTGGCGCAGCTGTTCTTCGCCTCGCACCTGTTCTATGGCGTGGCCGCACTGCCCTACCGCCGCACCGGCCCGGTGATCGCGCTGACCGTGGGCACCATCGGCATTACGCTGAGCGGCGCGCCCACCGTCGGGCTCGCGCTGGCCATCGGCAGCGCGCTGTACATCGCGTATGAACGCCGGCTTGCCGCGCAGTCCGAACGCGAAAACACCGACAACAACGAAGACAACGGCCCCGGCTACACGCGAAGTGCCCTCCTCACGATGATCGGCATCACGGTGCTGGCGGCGGTGCTCGTGTTCAGCCTGAAGCTGCCGACATGGAAGATCACCGTGGTCGGCGGTTCGCTGATCGGCGACGTGCGCAGCCAGGCAAAGCTACTGCTGTGGTTCACCTGGCCGGTCTGGCCGCTCGCCATCTGGACGCTGTGGCGCTGGCGGCGCCAGCTCACATCGCGCCACGTCGCGCTGCCCTTCTGGTTCGCGCTGGTGCCGCTGGCCGCCACCTGGACCACCGACTACTCCGACCGTTCGCTGCTGCTGGCTCTGCCTGCCTTCGCCACGCTAGCCGCATTCGCCCTGCCCACCTTCCGGCGCAGCGCTGCAGCTCTGATCGACTGGTTCAACGTGCTGTTCTTCAGCGGCCTCGCCGTGCTGGGCTGGATCTACTGGATCGCCATGCAGACCGGCGTTCCACCCAAGCCGGCTGCCAGCGTCACGCGACTGGTGCCCGGCTTCGTGCCCGAGTTTTCTCCCATTGCCGTGGCGCTCGCCGTGGCTGCGACCATCGCCTGGTGCTGGCTGGTGCGCTGGCGCACGGGGCGGCACCGCGCCGCGCTCTGGAAGACGCTGGTGCTGCCAGCCGGCGGCACGGCGCTGTGCTGGATGCTGCTGATGACGCTGTGGCTTCCGCCCATCGACTACGCACGCAGCTTCGCGCCGCAAGTGCGCGCCGTGGCTGAACGCGTCGGCCAGCCGCGCTGCATCGCCGAGCTCGCGCTGAGCCGTCCGCACATTGCGGCGCTGCGCCACCACGGCAACTTCAACGTGCAGCCGCTGCTGCTGGGCACCGACTGCCCCTGGCTGCTCGCAAGCCCCGAAACCATCGAACGCCTGCACACCATCATTCCCTTCGACCAGTGGCGCTTTGCCGGCACGCTGCGCCGCCCCAGCAGCGCGGCCGACGACCTCTTGCTCTACCAGAAGATCACGCCGCAGTGAGGAGCGAACAGGCTCTGATCGCGCGGCACGCGGGCACGGTGCTCGTGGGCCAGCTGGCCGTGATGGCTTTCGGCGTGACCGACACCATCATCGCGGGCCGCTACTCCGAACACGCGCTGGCCGCCCTCTCGGTCGGCGCCGCCATCTTCGTCAGCGTATATGTCTCGCTGATGGGCGTGCTGCAAGCTCTGCTGCCGGTCTGGGCCGAACTACATGGCGGCGGCCGCGGCAGTGAAGTGGGCCGCTCGGTGCGGCAATCGCTATACCTCGCCGCGATTGCCGTTGTGGTCGGCATGACGATCCTGCTGCTGCCGGGCGCAGCCCTGCGATGGACCCAGGTGCCGCCGGAAATGCGCGGCGAAGTCGAAGCCTATCTCGCAGTGCTGGCCTTTGCGCTGGCGCCGGCTCTGCTCTTCCGCCTGTTCAGCACGCTCAACCAGAGCCTGGGCAGGCCTCAGCTCGTGACCTGGCTGCAGCTCGGTTCGCTGGTCGTGAAGCTGCCCTTGTCGATCTGGTTCACTTTCGGCGGCGCGGGCCTGCCGGCCATGGGCCTCGTGGGCTGCGGCTGGGCCACGCTGTGCGTGAACTGGGCGATGCTCGGCTGCGCCATCTGGCTGCTGCGCAACCGTCCGTTCTACCGCGACTACGGGCTCTGGAAGCGCCTTGAGGCGCCCGACTGGCAGCAGATCCGCAAGTTCGCGCGGCTCGGCGTGCCAGGCGGCTTGGCAGTGCTGGTCGAAGTGACCTCGTTCACGCTGATGGCCTTGTTCATCGCACGCCTCGGCACCGCAGCCGCGGCGGCGCACCAGATCGCGTCGAACCTGCTGGCCGTGGCCTACATGACCCCACTGTCGCTGGCCATCGCGACCAGCGCGCGCGTAAGCTTCTGGCTCGGCGCCGGGGACGCAGCCAAGGCTCGCCACGCTTGCCGCCTGGGCTTCGAACTGACGGCGCTGTGTGCACTGTTCTATGCCACAGCCACGGCCGTGCTGCGCTACGAGCTCGCCAACGTGTATTCCGACAACCCGGCCGTGATCGCGATGGCCGGCGCACTGCTGCTGGCCGTGGCGGTGTATCACCTCGCGGATGCTGTGCAGACCTTCTGCGTGTTTGTGCTGCGGTGCTACCGGGTCACGCTGGCGCCGCTGGTGATCTATTGCGCGATGCTGTGGGGACTGGGTTTGGGCGGGAGCTATCTGCTGGCATATCGCGGTCTGGGCCCCTGGGCGGCCATGCAGTCACCGCTGGCGTTCTGGATCATGAGCGCCGCCACGCTGGCCCTGACGGCCCTGCTGTTCGGTGCACTGCTGCGCTGGACGATGCGCCAGCGCGCGAGATAAGCCGCGCCTACTTGGCCAGCACTCGCGCTTCCCGCACGCGCGCTGCCGGAAACAACAGAGCAAAGCGGGAGCCCTTGCCCACCGTGCTTTCGATACGCAGTTCGGCACCGTGCCGCTGGGCGATGTGCTTGACGATCGCCAGTCCCAGTCCCGTGCCGCCAGTCTCGCGCGAGCGGCTGCGGTCGATGCGGTAGAAGCGCTCGGTCAGCCGCGGAATGTGCTCGGCGGCGATGCCGGGGCCGGTGTCCTTCACGGCGTATTCGCCGCGCCCGTCGGGCAGTGTCCGCCAGCTCACGGCCACCTCGCCGCCGCCGGGCGTGTAGCGGATGGCGTTGCTCAGCAGGTTCGACATCGCGCTCTGCAGTTCGGTCGGCGCGCCCGACAGCTCAGACTCCGCGTCGACCGTGAACGACAGTCGATGCCCCTGTGGCGTCAGACGACCCGACAGCCCTCGCCCCTCGTCTTCGCACTGCGCGAGCAACGCACGAGTGCGGATCCACTGGTTGCCCGAAGGTGCCGCGCTGCCCTCCAGCCGCGACAGCGTCAGCAGGTCGTTCACCAGCGTCTCCATGCGGTGCGATTGCTGCCCCATCAGCGACAGATAGCGCGTGCGCTCTTCCGCATCGAGCGGCAGGTTCTGCAGTGTCTCGACGAAACCCGCAAGTACCGTCAGCGGCGTGCGGATTTCATGCGACACGTTGGCCACGAAATCGCGCCGCATCGCCTCGGCCTGCTCCAGCGCCGTGATGTCACGCGTCAGCAGCATGCGGCGATTGCCGGCATAGGGATGCACCTGCACCGACAACCGCACCGGGTGACCGCGCTGATGCCCATGGCCGAGTCCGGAGGCGTCGATGACCACGTCGCGGCTGTAGTTCCAGGACGCGAGGTAGGCCACGAAGGCGGGATCGCGCACGAGGTTGGCGAGGTGCTGCGCCAGATCGCGTTCCGCGTCGATACCGAACTGGCTGGCCGCCGTCTGGTTGCACCATTCAATGCGGCCCTGCTCGTCGAGCAGCACCACGCCATTGGGCGACGCCTGGATGGCGGCGAGAAATTCCTGCAGCCGGTCTTCGGCCTGCCGGGTCTGCTGTTCGCGGTCGCGCAGCAGCTTGCGGATGCGCTCGGACAACTCACCCCACACGCCGGACCCGCGCGACGGCAGGCCGGCGGCATCGTTGCGCAACACCCGCATCAGCCGCTCGGCGCGCCAGGCGTCAAGCCCCAGCCAGAGTACCGCACCCAGCCAAGCGCCCAGCCACCCGAACTTCCATCCAAAAATGACGATAGCGCCCGCTCCTATTAAGAGGGACGCTATTAAAAATGTAGCAATTCGGAAAGGCATGGCGGGCGATTATCCGCGCCCGCGGCCAAAGGGTGCCACGGCGGTCAAACCGTGACTTGGGCGGTCAGGCGGTAGCCCGCTCCGCGGACGGTTTCGACCATCGGCGCAGCCGCACCCAGCGATTCGCGCAGGCGCTTGACGTGCACGTCGACCGTGCGCTCTTCGATGTAGACGTGGTCGCCCCATACCTTGTCGAGCAGCTGAGCACGGCTATGCACACGCTCGGCATGCTGCATCAGATAGGCCAGCAGCTTGAACTCAGTCGGCCCGACCTTCAGGGCACCGCCCTGCCAGGTCACGCGGTGCGTGGAGGTGTCGAGTGCGAGCTCGCCGATCTCGACGCGCTCCGTGACCACTTCCGGTGCCCGGCGGCGCAGCACCGCACGGATGCGGGCCAGCATTTCCTGGGTCGAGAACGGCTTGGTGATGTAGTCGTCGGCACCAGCATCGAGGCCGGCGACCTTGTCGGGTTCGTCACCGCGCGCGGTCAGCATCAGGATCGGGATGGCCTTGGTGCGCGGGTCCTTGCGCCACTGGCGCGCGAGCTGCAGGCCGCTTTGGCCGGGCAGCATCCAGTCGAGCAGGATCAGATCCGGCAGGAAGGCGTCGATCTCACGCTGGGCCGCAGCACCATCTTCCGACCAGATCGGCTCGAAGCCGTTGTGGCGCAGGTTGACGGCGATCAGCTCGGCGATCGAGGACTCGTCTTCGACGATAAGGACACGGGGTTTCTTCATGCTTTCTTGGGAGTCTTGCCGCTGTTGTTACTGCAGCGCGGACTCGATTTCCTGCATCGAAGTGTGCCGCACATCGGCGCCCTTGACGATGTAGATGATGAATTCGGCGATGTTCTTGGCGTGGTCGCCAATGCGTTCGATGGCCTTTGCCAGGAACAGCAGGTCCAGGCTGGCGGAGATCGTGCGCGGGTCTTCCATCATGTAGGTGACCAGCTTGCGCACGAAACCGTCGAACTCCTTGTCGATCAGGTCGTCGTCCTTGAGGATGGACAACGCTGCGGAGGTGTCGAGCCGCGCGAATGCGTCGAGCGCCTTGCGCAGCAGGCCCGAGGCCAGGTCCGCCGCGATACGCAGCTCGGTCGTCGGCAATTGCCGGGCCGAACCGCTCTCGATGATCGACTTGACCATGCGCGCAATCTTGTTGGCCTCGTCACCCACGCGCTCGAGGTTGGCGGTGGTCTTGCTGATGGCGATCAGCAGGCGCAGGTCGCGTGCCGTGGGCTGGCGGCGCGCAATGATCGAAGACAGCTCGCGGTCGATGTCGATTTCCATCGCGTTGACGCGCTGCTCGGTCTCCATCACGCGGTCGGCCGCTTCGACGTCGAACTGCAGCAGCGCGTACACGGCCTGGTGAATCTGCGACTCGACCATGCCGCCGAGCTCCATCACGCGCGACGAGACGCCGTTGAGTTCGCTGTCGAACTGGCTGGAAAGGTGTTTCTCGGTCATGTTGTCTCCTTTGACTTCAACCGAAGCGGCCGGTGATGTAGTCCTCGGTCTCCTTGCGCTGCGGCTTGAAGAACATCTGCTCGGTGGCGCCGAACTCGATCAGATCGCCGAGGTACATGTAGGCGGTGTAGTCGCTGCAGCGGGCGGCCTGCTGCATGTTATGCGTCACGATGACCACCGTGTACTCATTCTTGAGTTCGGCGATCAGTTCCTCGATCTTCGCGGTCGAGATCGGGTCGAGCGCCGAGCAGGGTTCGTCGAGCAGCAGCACTTCGGGCTTGATCGCGATGCCGCGCGCAATGCACAGGCGCTGCTGCTGGCCGCCGGAGAGGCCCGAGCCGCTTTGCTGCAGCTTGTCGCGCACTTCGGTCCACAGCGCGGCCTTCTTCAGGGCCCATTCAACGCGGTCGTCCATTTCACTGGCCGAGAGGTTCTCGAACAGCTTCACGCCAAAGGCGATGTTGTCGTAGATCGACATCGGGAACGGCGTGGGCTTCTGGAACACCATGCCGACCTTGGCGCGAATCAGTGCCACGTCTTGCTTCGAGGTGAGCAGGTTCTCGCCATCGAGGGCGATGGTGCCTTCGGCGCGCTGCTCCGGATAAAGCTCGAACATGCGGTTGAAGGTGCGCAGCAGGGTCGATTTGCCGCAGCCCGACGGGCCGATGAAGGCCGTGACCTTGTTCTCGGGAATCTCGAGGTTGATGCCCTTGAGCGCGTGGAACTTGCCGTAGTAGAAATTCAGGTCCTTGACCGAGATCTTCGAGCGCGACGGTTGTGCAACGGTATTTGGCATGTTGTCTTCTTCTGCTGGGTTCAGTGTTTGTTGCGCGTCAGGACCCGCGCCAGGATGTTGAGGGCGAGCACGGCGACAGTGATCAGGAACACGCCGGCCCATGCCAGCTGTTGCCAGTTCTCGTACGGGCTCATCGCGAACTTGAAGATCGTGACCGGCAGGCTGGCCATTGGCTGGCTCACGTCAGCGGTCCAGAACTGATTGTTCAGTGCGGTGAAGAGCAGCGGTGCGGTTTCGCCGGCGATGCGAGCCACGGCCAGCAGCACACCGGTGACCACGCCGGCGCGGGCAGCGCGCAGCGTGATGCTGAGGATGACCTTCCACTTCGGCGTGCCGAGCGCGTAGGCCGCTTCGCGCAGGCCAGGCGGCACCAGCTGCAGCATGTTCTCGGTGGTGCGGATCACGACCGGAATCACGATCAGCGCCAGTGCAATCGCACCGGCCAGACCCGAGAAGGTCTTGAAATAGGCCACCACCACGGCATACACGAACAGGCCGATCACGATCGACGGCGCCGACAACAGGATGTCGTTGACGAAGCGCGTGACCGAGGCGAGCCAGCCCTTGGGGTTGTATTCGGCCAGATAGATGCCGGCCATGATGCCGATGGGCGTACCCACGCAGGTGGCCAGCATCACCATCACGAACGAGCCGAAGATCGCATTCGCGATACCGCCCGCCTCGTTTGGCGGCGGCGTCATTTCGGTGAAGGTGGCGAGGGCGAGGCCGCCCACGCCCTGACGCAACGTTTCCCAAAGGATCCAGACCAGCCAGAACACGCCGAAGGCCATCGCGGCGAGCGACAGCGTGAGCGCGATCTTGTTGACGCGGTTGCGCGAGGCAAACTTGGCCTGGCGCGTTTCGGCCAATGCCTTGGCCGCGAGAAGATTCTGGGCGGTGCTCACGATTTGGTTCCTTCGCTCTTCTTCATCTTGGCCAGCAGCATCTTGGAGAGCGACAGCACGACGAAGGTGATGAAGAACAGCACGAGGCCGAGGTACATCAGCGCGGCCTGATGCAGGCCCGCGCCGGCTTCGGCGAATTCGTTGGCGAGTGCCGAGGTGATGCTGTTGGCAGCCTCGAACACGGAAAGGGAGTTGAGCTGGTTCATGTTGCCGATCACGAACGTGACCGCCATCGTCTCACCCAGCGCCCGGCCGAGGCCGAGCATGATGCCGCCGATCACGCCGGCCTTGGTGTAAGGCAGCACGACCTTGGAAACGACTTCCCAGGTGGTGGAGCCGAGGCCGTAGGCCGACTCTTTCAGCAGCGGCGGCGTCACTTCGAACACGTCGCGCATCACCGAAGCGATGAACGGAATGATCATGATCGCGAGGATGATGCCGGCCGACAGGATACCGATACCCACTGGTGGGCCGGACACCAGCGCACCGAGGTACGGCACGCCGCTGAGCAGCTTCTGCAGCGGCTGCTGCACCCAGGTGGAAAGGATCGGGCCGAACACCAGCAGGCCCCACATGCCGTACACGATGGAAGGCACCGCCGCCAGCAATTCAATGGCCGTGCCCAGCGGGCGCTTGAGCCAGTTGGGCGAGAGTTCCGTCAGGAAAAGCGCAATGCCGAAGCTCACCGGCACCGCGATCACCAGCGCGATGATCGAAGTGGCCAGCGTGCCGTAGATCATGACCAGGCCGCCGTACTCCTCCTTGACCGGATCCCACACGCTGCTCGTGAGAAAGCCGAGGCCGTATTTCGAAATGGCGGGCCAGGCGCCGACAACCAGCGACAACAGGATGCCGATGAGCATCGCGAGCGTCAGCAGCGCGGCGCCCTTGGCGGCCCAGCCGAACAGCCGGTCAGCCATCGGGCCGGAGCGCGGAGCCTTCACGGGCGGCGGGGGTGCAGTAGCACGACCGCGCTCGGCCGCGAGGTCGAGAGAGGTGGTGGCAGCGGGAAAGGTGGATGACACTGGTCGCTCCGGCAAAGACGAAAGCGGCGCGTCCTGGAGCGAAGAATTGCTCATGGGCGCGCCGTCCTGGACTGATAGGTAGATTTACTTGAACGCGACGGCCTTGCCCGACGCATCCTTCACATCACCCCATGCCTTGGCGATGGTGGCCTTCACGGCGTCAGGCATCGGCACATAGTCGAGATCGTCGGCCGTCTTGTCGCCGCTCTTGTAGGCCCAGTCGAAGAACTTGAGCACGGTAGTCGCGTTGGCGGGCTTGTCCTGCACCTTGTGCATCAGGATGAAGGTGGCGCCGGTGATGGGCCATGCGTCCTTGCCGGCCTGGTTGGTCAGCACCTGGTAGAAGCTCTTGCTCCATTCAGCACCAGCGGCGGCGGCCTTGAATGCCGAGTCGTCGGGCGACACGAAGGTGCCGGCGGCGTTCTGCAGCTGGGCGTACGTCATCTTGTTCTGCTTCACGTAGGCGTACTCGACGTAGCCGATCGAGTTGGGCAGGCGGTTCACGAAAGCGGCGACGCCTTCATTGCCCTTGCCACCCGCGCCGGTGGGCCAGTTCACGGCCGTGCCTTCGCCGACCTTGGTCTTCCACTCGGCGTTGACCTTGCTCAGGTAGTTGGTGAACAGGAAGCTGGTGCCCGAACCGTCGGCGCGGCGAACCGGGGCGATGGCGGCGTCAGGCAGGGCCAGCGAACCGTTCAGTGCCTTGATGGCGGGGTCGTTCCACTTGGTGATCTTGCCGAGGTAGATGTCGCCCAGAACCTGGCCGTTGAGCTTCAGCTCGCCGGGCTTGATGCCCTGGATGTTGACCACGGGGATCACGCCACCGATGACGGTGGGGAACTGCATCAGGCCCTTGGCCTGCAGTTCGTCGTCCTTCAGGGGAGCGTCCGAAGCGCCGAAGTCGACGGTCTTGGCTTCGATCTGCTTGATGCCGGCGCCCGAGCCGACCGACTGGTAGTTGATCTTGACGCCGGTGGCCTTGTTGAAGTCAGAGGCCCACTTGGCGTACAGCGGTGCCGGGAAGCTGGCGCCAGCGCCGGTCACGTCTTGTGCGAAAGCGGGAATGGAGAACACCGCGGCCACCAAGCCGGCTGTTGCAAATTTGAACGTCGTTTTCATGAAGCTTCCTTTAGAAGTAAGAAGTAGTCCCTTTTTCGGGCTTGGACGGACTCTAAAAAGCTTGTGTGACATCGGTGTGACACCCCTCTGTCGAGGGAAAATGCCTTTATTCCCCCGGCGGTTCGTGTGACGCTGTCACATAACCGTCATGCACCGCGCCTAGCCTTCCAAACCTCGCCATTGCGCGATCCGAGAGGTGGCGCGCCCTGTCACGGCGCTACGATCAAACACAAAGACACCGCCTTCTTCTTCAGAACCACATGCAAAACGGCACCCGCCTCGCAGCAGTCGACCTGGGCTCGAACAGCTTCAGGCTCGAAATCGGACAGGTCGATCACGGCCAGATCCACCGCACCGAATATCTCAAGGAGACGGTTCGCCAGGGCAACGGCCTGGACAGCGCGCGCAACCTCACGGCCGAGGCAATGCAGCGAGGCTGGGACGCGCTCGCGCGTTTCGGCGAACGCCTGGCCGGCTTCAAGCGTTCGCAGGTTCGGGCTGTGGCCACGCAAACGCTGCGCGAAGCGCGCAACCGCGAAGAATTCCTGTTGCGCGCACGCACCATTCTGGGCTTCGGCATCGACGTGATCCCGGGCCGGGAAGAGGCCCGCCTCATATATCAGGGCGTGGCGCACATGCTGCCGCACACCGACGCCTCCGACAACGAGCGCCGGCTGGTGGTCGACATCGGCGGGCGCTCCACCGAAATGATCATCGGCCACGCCCTCGAGGCCGACCGCATGGAGTCGTACCGGGTCGGCAGCGTCGCCTGGTCGATGAAGCACTTCGGCGAAGGCCTGTTCACCGCCAGCGCCTTCCGCGCGGCCGAAGTGGCTGCCAAGGCCGTGCTCGACGACGCCCTCGCCACTTACACCCGCGACCAGTGGGATGTGGCCTACGGCGCCTCCGGCACCATCGGCGCCGTAGGTGACGTGCTGGCCGCAGCGGGTGGCAAACCCGGCCTCGTCACGCGCGAAGGCCTCGACTGGCTGCTCGACCGCCTGCTCAAGGCCGGCAGCGCCGACAAGCTGCGCATCGACGGCATGCGGGAAGACCGCAAGGCCGTCATCGGCGGCGGTGTGAGCGTGCTACGCGCGGTGTTCGACCTGCTCGGCATCCAGGAAATGAAAGTCGCCCAGGGCGCTCTGCGCCACGGCGTGCTCTATGAATTGCTGGAACGCGACGAAAGCGTGGCCGACATGCGCACCGCCACGGTGGCGCGGCTGGCCAATCGCTTCACCGTCGACACGGCACAGGCCAAGCGCGTGGGCGAAACGGCCGCTGCGCTGTTCGTGCAGCTCTCCCCCGCCGCGCGCGGCGGCAGTACATCAAGCCGGGCTGGCCGGGCATTGCGCAAGCTGGGCTGGGCGGCGCAGTTGCACGAGATCGGCACGCTGATCTCACACAGCGACTATCACAAGCACGGCGCCTACATCCTCGACAACACCGACGCGCCCGGCTTTGCGGTGAACGAGATGCACGCGCTCGGCCAGTTGGTGCTGGGCCAGCGCGGCAAGCTGCGCAAGCTCGAAGCATCGCTGGACGATGAGACCTTCGTGATGCAGTTGCTGTCACTTCGGCTCGCGGTGATCCTGTGCCACGCGCGCCGCGACCCTGATCCGCAGGCGCTGCACCTCGCGGCGCTGGGCGCACGGGCCTTCACCATTGTTTGTGCCCCGGACTGGGCCGAGGCGTTTCCGCAATCGGCGCACCTCCTGCGCGAAGAAGTGCTGGCCTGGCAGAAGATCAGCAGTTGGCGCGTCGAGCTCAGCGGCTGCTGAGCCAGCCGCCCCATTAGTTAGTTAGAGCAGTTCCGGCGACTGCACCGTCACAACGACGGTCTGCACATCGCCGTCGCGCTCGCGCGTGCGAATCCACCACAGTGCTCCCTTGCGAACCGGGCAGCTGTCCTGCTTGAGGCCCAGCAGCAGGGAGATAGCCTGCCCCACCGATGGCTGGTGGCCAATCATCAGCACCACCGACTTGCCGTTGGGCCAGCCGGCTGCGCCAAGCAGCGCCTCTGCCGTTGTGTCGGGCGCGAGTTCTGAACGCAGCTTGTATTTGCGACCCAGCGCCAGCGCAGTCTGTTCGCAGCGCCGCGCGGGGCTGCAGATGATGCGCGTGCCGTCCGGCAACTGACGGTCCAGCCAAGTGGCCATCCGCTTGGCCTGCTTTTCGCCGCGCGCGGTGAGGGAGCGCTGCATGTCGTCGCAACCCTCGGTCCAGTCCTCGGCTTCGGCGTGACGCCAGAAGATCAAGTCCATGGTCATCGTCTTTCGATCTTCAGTTGCTGGATGCATCTCTGAGATGCCCTCTGGATGCGTAGCGGTTCATGAGCGCGGCCTGCGCACCGTGGGCCTCGACGACGGGCGATGCGCCTGCCTCGCCCGAATGCGTATCGTGATCGACGCGCGTGTAGATGCCGTCCGCGCCCAAATCCCAGGCGTCGCGCCCGTCATGCAGGTAGGCCACCAGGCACTCGTCGATCAGCCGCTGGCGCAGTCCCGGGTCCGTTACAGGCCACGCCAGCTCGATGCGCCGCATCATGTTCCGGTTCATCCAGTCGGCGCTCGACAGGTACAGCGATTCATCCTCGCCATTGCGGAAATAGAAGACCCGCGAATGCTCCAGGAAGCGACCGATCACCGAGCGCACGCGGATGTTGTCGGTGAGCCCCGGCACCTGCGCGGGCAGCGTGCATGCGCCGCGCACGATCAGATCGATCTTCACGCCCTTCTGCCCCGCACGGACCAGCGAGGCGATGATCTCGTCGTCGGTCAGCGCGTTCATCTTGGCGACGATGCGCGTCGACTGGCCGGCCGCTGCGGCCAGGCCCAGCGCATCGATCTGCGCCACGATGTTCTTGTGCAGGTCGAACGGCGCCAGCCACATGCGGTTGAGCTTGGGCAAGCGGCTCTGGCTCGCCAGATGCACGAACACGGCTTCCATGTCGGCCGTCAGCATCGGATCGGCCGTGAGGTGGCTGATGTCGGTGTAGAGCCTGGCAGTGCGCGGGTTGTAGTTGCCCGTGGACAGATGGCCGTAGCGGCGCAATTGCTTGCCCTCGCGCCGCGTCACCAGCAGCATCTTGGCGTGGGTCTTCAGGCCGACCACGCCATACACCACCTGCGCGCCGATCGATTCGAGCATTTCAGCCCAGTTGATGTTGGCCTCTTCGTCGAAGCGAGCCTTCAGCTCCACCACTACCGTGACTTCCTTGCCGCGGCGCACGGCTTCGCGCAGCAGATCCATCATTTCTGAATCAGCGCCCGTGCGGTAGATGGTCTGCTTGATCGCCAGCACCTGCGGGTCGAGCACCGCTTCGCGCAGGAAGGCCAGCACGCCCTCGAAGCTTTCGAAGGGCTGGTGAATCAGCACATCGCCGCGCTGCAGCCGCTCGAAGAACGACTGCCCGGGCGACAGCGCAACGGGGTAGGAAGCCGGATACGGCGGAAAGCGCAGTTGCGGCTCGTCGAGCAGGTCGGCCAGTTGCGTGAGCCGGGCCAGGTTGACCGGGCCATGCACGCGGTACAGCGCCTCGGGCGGCAGGTTGAACTGCGCCAGCAGGAAACTCGCGAGAGACTCGGCGCAGCTCGCCGACACTTCCAGCCGCACGGCCTGGCCATAGTGCCTGTGCTGCAGCCCCTGGCGCAACGCGGTGCGCAGATTCTTGACGTCTTCCTCGTCCACCGCAAGGTCGGAATGCCGGGTAACGCGGAACTGCGAGAAATCGCCCACCTCGCGCCCCGGAAACATGCTCGCCAGATGCGCGCGCACCACGCTAGACAGTGCCACAAACAGCGTCTTGCCATCCGACACCTTGGCCGGCATCTTGATCAGACGTGGCAGAACTCGCGGCAGCTTGACGATCTGGATCGGGTTTTCGCGCCCGAAAGCATCCTTGCCACCCAGCCTCACGATGAAGTTGAGCGACTTGTTGGCCACCTGCGGGAACGGGTGCGCCGGGTCGAGGCCGACCGGAATCAGCAACGGGCGCACTTCGCGCTCGAAATACTCGCTGACCCACTTGCGCTGCGCCGGGTTGCGCTCGCCATGCGAAATGATGTGGATGCCGTGCGTCGCGAACGTCGGCATCAGCTCGTCGTTGTACAGCGCGTACTGGCGCGCCACGAGCTTGTGAGCCGCCTCGGCCAGCCGTTCGAACGACTCGACCGTGTAAGTGCCCTTGTGGTCCCCAGCGCTGCCCGCGATCAGGTGCGGCGCGGCGCGGACCTCGAAGAATTCATCGAGATTCGACGAAACAATGCACAGGTAGCGCAGCCGCTCGATCAGCGGCACCTCTTTGCGATGCGCCCAGTCGAGCACACGCTCGTTGAACGAAAGAATGCTGTGGTCGCGGTCCAGCAATGTGAACGTTGGTGCCGCAACGTCAAGCGACGGATCTGCGGGGGCGGGTGACATGGGCACTGATTCTGGAGCAAGCGGCACAGGAGAACACGTAGGCTGAAATATGACAGTGTCAGCCCCTCTTGTGACAGTTCCATGACTATCCCGTGACGCCTCTGAGCCAGCCGCGTGCTGGCTGGCAGCGCCAAGCGTAGAAGCGGGCGGCCCGGTTTCGGGCCGGTCGGCCGCCGGCTTCATGCGCCCAGGAAGTGCTTGCGGTAGCGCGCCGGCAGATCGTCGATGCGCATCAGCATCGGCAGGTCGGCGGCGTTGAAATCCGGATCCCAGGCGGGCGCGCCGAGCACCTTCGCACCCAGGCGCAGGTAGCCCTTGATGAGCGCCGGCGGCTCCACGTCGAGCGTGCTGTCGAGCCGCTCGACCGGCAACGGCAGGCGGGGCTGCACCTGATACTGGATCGGTGCCATGTGCTTGGCCGACACCTGGCGCCAGATGCTGGCCGCGGCGTCGCCATTCGTGACACCGTTGTGTGACATCGGAATGCTCGCGCAACCGATCATCGTGTCCAGTTTGTTGCGGTGCATGAAGCCAGCCAGCGCACCCCAGAGTGCGAGGATCACGCCGCCCTGGCGGTGGTCGGGATGCACGCAGCTGCGGCCCAACTCGACCATGCGCTCGCGCAGGTCGCGCAGGCGGGTGAGGTCGAATTCAGTATCGCTGTAGGTGCTGCCCACGCGGCGGGCCTGGGCGGGTGTGAGCACGCGATAGGTGCCGATGACCTGCCCGGTCAGTTCGTCGCGCACCAGCAGGTGTTCGCAGAAGTCGTCGAACAGGTCGATGTCGTGGCCGGCCAGCGGCGACGAAACCCGGGCGCCCATTTCGCCGACGAACACGTCGTAGCGAAGGCGTTGGGCAGCGCGCACGTCGTCAAGGTGGCGGGCCCAGCCCACGGTGATGCCTTGCTTGGACTCGACGGCCGGCGGCAGGATGACAGCGGGCGCCTGAGGCACCGATGTGCGGGCAGCAGCAACAGCGGTAGACACACCGGTTGCAGGAGCGGGCCACAAGGCCGCGCGCAGCCCGATCTGCGAAAGCGGAAACGTCGGGTTGGGCAGTTCTTTCATGGGGAACCCTTTCTGCCGAGGGAGTCTCCGCACCTGCGATGAAGCGGGCATGTCAGGAACATTGCAGGCACGTGACGTTGTTACAGCCCGAAGCCGCCTGTGAAACGCCTGCAAACCGCTTGGCGCCGCTTCGTCGTCTAATGCGGTGGATTCGCGAAATGGAGCTCCACCTATGGCCACCACCAACGCAACCGGCACCGACAGCAGCCGCCTTCACCAGACTTTCCCCGTCCTCAGTGACACTGAGATTGCGCGCATTGCACGCTTTGGCAGTGTTCAGCAATTCGCACGCGGCACCAGACTATTTACCGCAGGCGAAACCGGCCCCGGCATGTTCGTGCTGCTGAAAGGCGTTGTCGCCGTCACGCAACGCGACGGCCTTGGTCATGTGGTGCCGATCGTGCGACAAGGGCCAGGTGAATTCCTGGCCGAAGTCGGCCAGCTGAGCGGCCGCCCTGCCCTGGTCGACGGCCATGCCGACGAAGACGTCGAGGCGCTGCTCGTATCGCCCGCGCAACTGCGTGCGCTGCTGGTGGCCGAAGCCGACTTGGGCGAGCGCATCACCCGCGCGCTGATCTTGCGGCGCGTGGCGCTGATCGAGTCCGGCGCCAGCGGCCCGGTGCTGATCGGCCAGCCGCAGTCGCCCGACATGGCACGGCTGGAAAACTTCCTTCGCCGCAACGGCTATCCATATCACCTGGTCGACGCCGCCGAAGACCCCGACGCGGCCGCGCTGCTCGCGCAGTACGGCGCCAGCAAACTGCTGGCCGTGTGCCCTGACGGTTCGGTGCTGGTCAACCCGGCCGACGAGGCGCTGGCGCGCTGCCTCGGCATGGTCGACACCGCCGAGCGCAACGAGTTGTTCGACGTGGCCGTTGTCGGCGCCGGGCCGGCCGGCCTGGCGACCGCTGTTTACGCGGCCTCGGAAGGCCTGCGCGTGATCGTGCTCGACTGCCGCGCCTTCGGCGGCCAGGCCGGCGCCAGCGCGCGCATCGAGAACTACCTGGGCTTTCCGACCGGCATCTCGGGGCAGGCGCTGGCGGGGCGCGCATTCGTGCAGGCGCAGAAGTTCGGTGTCGAGATGCTGATTCCGGCCAAGGTCGTGTCGCTCGACTGCTCGCGCGACAACCCGCTCGAAAGCCTTGCCATTGCGCTGGCCGACGGCCGCACGATCCATGCGCGCACGGTGGTCATCGCCAGCGGCGCACGCTACCGCCGCCCCGACGTTCCACGCCTCGCCGAATTCGAAGGCCGCGGCGTCTGGTACTGGGCCTCGGCCATCGAGGCAAAGATCTGCTCTCAGCAAGAAGTGGCGCTGGTCGGCGGCGGCAACTCGGCCGGCCAAGCTGCGGTGTTCCTGTCGCGCCACGCGGCCAAGGTCAACGTGCTGGTGCGCGGGCCGTCGCTGGCGGCCAGCATGTCGCGCTACCTGATCGACCGCATCGAGGCCACGCCGAACATCTCGCTGCAGCCGCACACCGAGCTCGTACGCCTGCATGGCGGCTCCGACGAAGGCCTCACTGGCGCGACATGGCGTTGTCACACCTCGGGCAACGAACATGACTGCGCGGCACGCAACATCTTCCTGTTCGTCGGCGCAGAGCCTGAGACTTCGTGGCTCGACGGCTGCGGGGTGGCGGTCGACAAGCACGGCTTCGTGCTGACGGGCACCGCCGCCAGCAGCGGCTTTCCGGCGCGGCCGTCCACGGCGCTCGAATCGAGCGTATCGGGCGTGTTCGCCGTGGGCGACGTGCGCTCGGGCTCGGTCAAGCGTGTGGGCGGCGCCATCGGTGAGGGCGCGGCCGCGGTCGCGCTGATTCATCAGCACCTGTCGCAGGCCTCGGCCGTCGCCTGAAGCGCGCCCCCAATCAATCCATCGTCAAGACAAAGGAGCCCGACGTTGCCCATCAAACCCTGCGACCACGTGCCCGCCGAGATCGCGCAGCCTCATATCCAGCACGGCCAACGCGGCTGCGAAGACTGCCTGAAGACCGGCGACACCTGGGTCCACCTTCGCCTCTGCGTGCACTGCGGCCACGTGGGTTGCTGCGATTCGTCGAAGAACCGCCACGCAACTAGGCATTCGCACGCCGAAGGCCACCCCGTCATCCAGTCGCTGGAACCCGGCGAAGACTGGATGTGGTGCAACGCACACGAGAAGCAGGTCGGCTGAGATCCCGTCTGACAGATTGCGAATGAATTCCCGCGCCTGCACGCGTTTGAACTCGCACGTATAAGCTGCCGGGCTCGCATCAAATCCACAGGAGTGCCAGACAACATGCCTGCATCGCCCATCGAGGTCTATTCGTGGCCCACGCCGAACGGCCACAAGATTCACATCATGCTGGAGGAGTGCGGCCTGCCCTACCACGCGCACCCCGTGAACATCGGCAAGGGCGACCAGTTCGCGCCCGACTTCCTGCAGATCAGCCCGAACAACAAGATCCCCGCCATCACCGACCCCGACGGTCCGGACGGCAAGCCGATCTCGCTCTTCGAATCGGGCGCCATCCTCGTCTACCTCGCGGGCAAGACCGGCAAGTTTCTGCCTACCGGCGACCGTGAACGCTACGACGTGCTGCAGTGGCTCATGTTCCAGATGGGGGGCGTCGGCCCGATGCTCGGCCAGGCGCACCACTTCCGGCTGTACGCGCCCGAGAAGGTCGCCTATGCGATCGACCGCTACAGCAACGAGGCCAAGCGCCTCTACGGCGTGATCGACAAGCAGTTGTCGAAGAACAAGTTCATTGCGGGCAAGAGCTATTCGATTGCCGACATTGCCATCTTCCCGTGGCTGCGCAGTTGGGAAAACCAGGGCATCACCCTCACCGACTTCCCGCACCTGAAGGAATGGTTCGATGGCATCGCAGCGCGTCCGGCCGTGCAGCGCGGCGTGAAGGTGCTGGCTGACCTGCGCAAGCCGATCACCGGCGATAAAGAACGCGAGATTCTCTTCGGCAAGACGCAGTACGAGAAACGCTGACTGAGAAACTTCGGGAACCGGCCAATATCCGGGCTAGAATAGAAGGCTTGTCGGGGTGTAGCGCAGCCTGGTAGCGCATCTGGTTTGGGACCAGAGGGTCGAAGGTTCGAATCCTTTCGCCCCGACCATAAAAATGAAATGCACACAGTCACCAGCGGGCTGTGTGCATTTTTCGTTTTGGATCGTGGAGTGCAGCGAGCCAAGGTGTGGAACTCGGTAGAATCCGCCGCTGCTGCTTAAGAGAAAAAGCTCCTAAGTCATTGATTTTCTTGGCTTCTCTCCAGCCTGAAATCTGCCCGTAGCTCAGTTGGATAGAGCACCTGCCTTCTAAGCAGGTTGTCGGGGGTTCGATCCCCTCCGGGCAGGCCAATTTCCAGTCCCAAACCTCTCCAAATCGTCCTGTGACTTGAGGCAAACCGCGACACGCAGTGTGCGTTTTCGCCCCTCTCTTCAACCCGCCTGTCCACCTGCTCTTGCTCTACAAGGGTTCGGTACGTTCCTCGAGGACGTACCCCTCGCCTCGCACCGTATGCAGCAGCTTCGGCTCGAACGGGGCGTCAAGCTTGCTGCGCAGGCGAAGGATGGCTACGTCGACCACGTTGGTCTTGGCATTGAATTCCATATCCCAGACGCGCCTGGCGAGTTGGGACCGTGAAAGTACCTTGCCCTGGTTGCGAAGCAACACCACCAGCAACGTGAACTCCATCCTGGTCAGTTCGAGTTCGGTCCCATCGCGGGAGAACTTTGCGCGCCGCTCGTCGAGCTCCAGATCGGCCAGGCGAAGCACCGGTTGCGGGCGTACACCGGTGCTGCGGGCCAGCGCCTTGACGCGGGCCAGCAGTTCGGAAAACTGGAACGGCTTGACCAGATAGTCGTTCGCTCCAAGCTCCAGGCCCGCTATGCGAGCGGCAACGCTGTCGCGTTCGGTCAGAACCAGGAGAGGTGCATCCGTCTTGCGCCGGATCGTTCGAACGGCATGGGCTCCGTCCTGGCCAGGTCGCATCGAGTTCAGGAGGATGAGCGCGTAGTCCTGTGCGATGGCCGGGTTCACGGTTGCGTTTTCGCTGTTCACGATGTCCACGGTGAAACCGTTTCTCTCCAGTCCTTCGTTGAAGGTCTTGCACTGGGTCGATTGATGGTCGATGAGCAAGACCCGCATGGGGTCCATGTCCTCGTCGAGTTCTGTGCTGCGTGCATCGCTGGTGCCGAGAAACGAGCCGCTCAGTGCGGTTTCAAAAGGAAGCGGGGAAACATACAGTCGCACAAGTTCTCCTGTTCCAGCGCCCAGGTGGAGCCGTTGCACTTTTATATGCATCGAGGAGTTATTGATCTAATTCATCATTTCTGCCGATGAGGCGGCGTTGCCTCTCTGCGTTCGCAAAGACGGTGTTCGAATGCCCGACCTGGGCTTACGTGGTCTGTGCGTAGATTTCCAGGCTCGCTTGCCCACCTCTGTTACCCAAGTACATCAAGGTGTTCGACGGCAGCGTCTCGTCCAGCAGCTTGCGCGCCGTCTCGATTCCGGCCACGGGCAGCAGCTTCGCGTCGAGCAAACCCACCTGCACCAGCACGCTGGCCTGGTCCCAGTAGATGTGCTCGTGATAGAGCTTGTCGCCGCGGAACTTGATGACCGCGAGCAGCGGCACTTCCACGCGCTTGCCCGTCGGCGCCACGCCCGGGAGCATCCACGGGATCTCGGTGGTGTGCGTGAAGCAGATCAGCATCTCGTCGACCACCTGCGTGGCGCCCACCGTGCGCGAGATCGGCACCAGCGAGGTGTCGGGCGGATTGCTGTTGACGAAGTGGTTCGTATAGAACGCGTGCAGCGCCTTGTAGCCCACGCCGCCGGTCATGGTCGGGATGTGGTTGACGTACGGCTCGGCCACCATGGTCGACATGGTGTCGTCGACGTTGCGGGTGGCGAACTCGTATTCGCAGTGCTTGTCCCACAGCGCCGAGAGGTCGTAGTGCGGGCCGATGGCGTCCTTCAGCGTGGCGATGCTGCGCTCGTGCGCCATCAGCGCCGAGGGCTTGTGGAAGTGCTCGCCGCCGGCGCGAGCGAAGGCGTGGTCCATGCCGGGGTACACATACAGCGAGACACCGGGCCGGCCCCGGAGCGTGGCGACGATGCGGTCGCGCGCCTCGGGTGGGCAGAACTTGTCGAGCTCTGCGATGTGCAGCGTGAGCGGGCGCTTGATCTTGTCGGCTTCGTCGAGTGCGGCGTCGATGCCCACGCCGTAGTAGCCGACGGCGACGTCTGCATCGGTGCGGCAGGCCGCGAGGTAGGCCAGCTTGCCGCCGAGGCAGAAGCCGAGTACGCCGACTTTCTTCGAAGGCACCTCGGCGCGGCCGCGCAGCGCATCGATGGCGGTCTGCATGTCTTCCATGCCCTTGGCCTCGTCGAAGCCGCCGTAGAGCGCGAAGGCGCGTTGCCAGTCGGCTTCGCTGTAGCCCAGCTCCACGTTCGGCTCCTGCCGCCAGAACAGGTCGGGCACGAGCACCACGTAGCCCTCCTCGGCGTAGTAGTCGGCCACCTCGCGCATCGTGTGATTGATGCCGAAGATTTCCTGTGCGATCACCAGGCCCGGGCCGCTGCCCGAGCGCGGCACGGCCAGATAGCCATTGAAACTGCCGCTGCCGTCGCTGGCCTGGATGCGGATGTGGTGCGTGGCGTCGGGCGCTTTTTCCTGCATGTGAACTGCTCCGTTCAAGGGTTGGATGATGGTGTGGGCCACGCGCTCATTGCACGCATTCCGGATGTCGCGTGGTCACCTGGTAGTAGCCCGAATGAAAGACCAGCGGCTCGCCGTCGAAGCGGTCGTAGCGCTCGATTTCGCCGATGAAGATCAGGTGGTCGCCGCCGTCGTACTGCTTCACGTTGCGGCAGATGAACCGGGCGACGACGCCACTCAGCAACGGCACGCCGGCCGTGCCTTCGCAGCAGTCCACCCCCCCGAACTTGTCCGCCTGCGGCGTCGAGAACTGGCGCGACAGGTGGTGTTGATGTGCCGCCAGCACATTGATCGCGAAGTGGCTGGCGCCGGTGAAGTCGGCCACGCTCGGCGCCTGCCGGGCCAGGCTCCACAACACCAGCGGCGGGTCCAGCGAGACCGAAGAGAACGAATTGGCGGTCATGCCCACGCGACGGCCGTCGAGGGCCCGGGTCGTGATGACGGTCACGCCGGTGGTGAACTGTCCGAGGGCCTTGCGGAAGTCGCGTCGGTCGAAGCGGTCGACAACCGCCTCGCGCGCCCGGGTTTCCAGAAAACGGTCTGCCTCGACGCCATCGAACCACCAGGGCGCGAAGATACGTGGATCATCGAAGCCGTTGACGATGGTGCTCGCAACCGCGGGCATGTGGGTGGCGCTTTGCAGCAGCTTCAGCAGGTGCGGCTTCGGCGGCGCGAGCAGGCTGTTCGTCCAGTCGGTGGCCCAGCGGGCATAGCCTTCCCAGTAACGGTCGAAGGTTTCCTGCATCCACGCGGCGTCGAACGGTGCGTCGCCGTGTTCGAGGATCCGCTTCAAGTAAATGTCGGCGCACTTGGCTGCGTTGTTGGCGCCCTGGCCGGTGATCGGATCGTTGAGCACCACAGCGTCGGCCAGGCCCAGCACCTTGCGCCCCGAAGGCAGTGTCGTCACTGGCTTGCGCACCGTCGGCGCGAAGCGGCCCGCGAGGATGCCGTTGTCGTCGGTCAACTCGATGTTCGTGCAGCGCTCCGCTTCCCACGGCAGGAAGGTGTCGAGAATCCACTTGCTGCGCGCGAGGTGTTCCTGCGGCGTCTTCACATCGGTCCAGCAATCCATCGGGCCACCAGGCACGCCTTCGAACACCATGATCTCGCAGGGCCCCGTCGTGGTCAGCGCCGGGAACACGAAGTACTCGCCCACGCCGGGAATCAGGTTGAAGCACACGGCCGAGTGCGGCTCGCGCGGCTTCATCCCCTTCACATAAGTCAGCGCCAGTGCACGCTGAGGTCGATCGAATGGCGAGCGCTCCGTGTCGCGCTCGAACAATTGCGAGATCTCGCCCTTGCCGCTTGCAACGACCACAAGATCGTGCGTTGCGGCGCAAGCCTCCAACGCATCGAGCCCCACCTCCTGCAGCACGAGCCGGCCGCCGCGCTTCTCGAACTCCGCCATCCAGGCGGGTATCTTGAGCCGCTGGTCGATCGACTGCGCAGGCCCGTCGAGCCTCGCGCTCCATTCGAGGGCCTTGCCGCCTTCCGGGTTGCGCACCGTCATTCCGATGCCTTCCACCGGTGGGCACTCGCCTCCCCACCAGTCCAGCGCCAGCTCGCGCTCGGTCTGCAGCGCGGTCTCGAACATGCACTGGCTGGACATCACCGGCCCTTCGAAAATCTCCCTCGCTGTGCGGTTCGAAAAAACCGTCACCTCGTGCCCCGCGCGCTGCAGGCCGAGCGCGAGCTGCAGGCCGGACTGTCCGGCGCCGACGATGGCCACGCGTCGCTTCATGCGTTCGCTCCAGGCTATGCGACGGACGCGCAGGTTTCGATGTAGCGATCCGCCTCCGCGGGGTCCGCGAACCACGGGAAGAATGTGCGCGGATCGTCGAACCCGTTGGCGAAGGCACTGGCCAGCGGCGGCATCGCGCCGGCGGTGCCGAGCAGCTTGAGCACGTGGGGCGGCGGCGGTGCGAGCAGCATATTCGTCCACTGCGTGACCCATTGCGCGTAGCCGAACCAGTAGCGGTCGAAGGTCTGCTCCATCCACGCGGCATCGGCCGCGCCATCTCCGCGCGCGAGGATGCTCTTGAGGTACGTGTCGGCGCACTTGGCCGCGTTGTTGGAACCTTGCCCCGTGATCGGGTCGTTGAGCACCACCACGTCGGCCAGACCCAGCACCTTGCGCCCCGAGGGCAATGTCGCGATCGGCTTACGGACCGTCGGCGCGAAGCGGCCCGCGAGAATGCCGTTGTCGTCGGTCAACTCGATGTTCGTGCAGCGCTCGGCTTCCCACGGCAGGAAGGTGTCGAGAATCCACTTGCTGCGCGCGAGGTGTTCCTGCGGCGTCTTCACGTCCGCCCAGCAATCCATCGGGCCGCCGGGCACGCCTTCGAACACCATGATCTCGCAGGGCCCCGTCGTGGTCAGCGCCGGGAACACGAAGTACTCGCCCACGCCGGGAATCAGGTTGAAGCACACGGCCGAGTGCGGCTCGCGCGGCTTCATCCCTTTCACGTAGGTCAGGGCCAATGCACGCTGCGGCTTGTCGAAGCTCGACTTGTGGGCGTCGCGCTCGAAGAGCTTCGAGATCTCGCCCTTGCCGCTGGCCACCAGCGTGAGGTCGTGGCTTTGCGTACAGGCCTCGAGCTCGTCGATGCCCGCGTCCTTGAAGACGAGTTCGCCGCCCTTCTTCTGGAACTCGTCCATCCAGGCCGGGATCTTGACGCGCTGGTCGACCGACTGGGCGCTCGAATTCAGCCGTGCGACCCAGTCGATGGCCTTGGCCCCCTTCTGCTCGGGATGCGGCACGGCCAGCCCGATGCCGTCCACCGTGGGACAGTCGTGCGCCCAGAGGTCCAGGCCCAGGTCGCGCTCGATCTGCAGCGAGGTGTGGAACATGCACTGGCTCGACATGACCTTGCCGTGGCGGATGTCTTCGCCCGTACGGTTGCTGAACATCGTGACCTCGTAGCCTGCCGCGAGCAGTCCGAGACCCAGTTGCAGGCCCGACTGGCCCGCGCCGACGATGGCGATTCGCTTCATTGCTTGCTCCTTGATGCTCCGTTCGGAGCTAGTCCATCAACTTGGGAATGGCGGGCACGGCCTGCTCGGGGCCCATGGCGGCATAGCCGCCGTCCACCGCGTAGTCGGCGCCGGTCACGAAGCTCGCGTGGTCCGAGCAGAGGAACAGCACCACCTGCGCCACCTCGTCCGGGTCGCCGACGCGCCCGAGCAGATGGAAAGGCGCGGCCACGCGGTCGGTCTTGGCGCGGTCACCGCCGCTGAGGCGGTCCATCACGGCCGACCATGTCCAGCCCGGCGACACGCTGTTCACGCGGATGCCATCCGGCGCCAGGTCCATCGCCATGTTGCGGGTGAGCTGCGCCATGGCGGCCTTGCTCACCGGATAGAGCCAGCGCCCCGTCTGCGCCACGCGCGACGAGATGCTCGTGAAATTGACCACTGCCCCGCCGCCGGCCGCCACCATGTGCGGGTGCACGGCCTGCAGCATCGCCACCGCGCTCGCCACGTTCACGTTGAACGACGTGAGCCAGTCGGCGCGCGGCGACTTGAAGCCGTCGTCCACATACGAGCACGCAAGGTTCACGAGAAAGTGCACGCCGCCGTGCTGCGCGGCCGCCTGCGCCACGCAGGCCTGCACTTGCGCGTCGTCGGTGATGTCGGTGCGCACGAAGCGCACGCCGGCGCCGAGTGAATCGGCCAGAAGCTGGCCGTTGTCGGCATCGATGTCGGCGATGACGACCTTCACGCCGGCCGCGTGCAGCGCGCGCACCACGCCGGCGCCTATCAGTGTGGAGCCACCGGTGACGATGGCGCTCCTGCCTTCGAGTCCCTTGAACATGACGCTTGCTCTCCTCGGTTGATCGGGCAGGCCGGTTGGCCTGTGGAGCGAACGTTATGAGCAAGCAGGCGTTCGGCGAATCCCGCAAACGCAGGCCCTGTCCCTGGCGCGCAGGTTTTTGTCGAGGGGTGATCCGAATTGTGGGTGGGGATGGTTTTTGCTAGGGTGACTGCGCCCCATGGAAACCGTCACGACCCCACCGCTGCCGCTGCAGCGCTACCGGCTTTTCGAGAGCCACGACATGGACGAGGCCCGTGAAAGCGTGGCCCGCGTGTTCTGTCCGCACGGCCTGGTCATGCTGCGACCCCGCACCGAACTCGACGCCTGCCACCACAGCGCGCGGCTGCATCGGGACGTGAGCCTCAATTACGTGCAGTACGGCCCCGGCGTGCAGATCGACCCCGGCTACCTGCAGGATTTCTTCCTGTTGCAGATCCCGTTGCGCGGCGGCGCCGAGATTCACTGCGGCGCGCAGCACGTGGAAGCGACGCCCCGTCTCGCATCGCTGCCCTCGCCCACCGAACCGCTGTCGATGCGCTGGGCCGACGACAGCCCGCACCTGATCGTGCGGCTGGCCCGCTCGGCGCTGCTCTCGCGGCTCGAGTCGCTGCTGCAGGCCCCCGTCAGGCAGGCCCTGGTGTTCGATCTGGGCGTGCCGCTGGACAACCCCGCGCTGGCGCCGGTGGTGCATTTCATCGACTATCTGCGGCTCACGCTCGACGCCGGCAACACGCTGCAGGCCGGCGGCCCTTTGGCCGAGCATGCCGAGGCGTACCTGATGGCGAGCCTGCTGATGTCGGCAGGGCACAACCATTCGCGCGCCCTGGCCGGCGAAGCGCAGCGCAGCCTGCTGCCGCGCGTGGTCCGCAGGGCGCAGGAATACATGGCAGCCCATGCCGATGAGCCGCTGTCGTTGGCCGACGTCTGCCGCGAAGTCGGCTGCAGTGCGCGCGCGCTGCAGCTGGCGTTTCGCCAGCACGCGGGCCAGGGGCCGATGGAGTTTCTGCGCGAGATCAGGCTCGACCGGGTGCGGGCCGAGTTGCTGGCATCGGCCGGCGTCGCCGCAGTGGGCGTGCGAGAGGTAGCGCAGAAGTACGGCTTTCTTCATTTGGGCCACTTCGCGGCGCAATACCGCGCCCGCTTCGGCGAGCGGCCGTCCGAGACTCGGGCATCGCGCGCCTTCTGATGCGCCTCCCCCCCTGTTCGATGCCCCCCGCTTCGTCGAGGGTCTGAAACGCCGCATCGACGGTGCGCGATTCCACCAGTCTGGCCCGAGCCCCATCTCGATCTCAAATGTCCCATTGACAGAACATTGAAACTGCAAAAACATCAAAGGCATGTCGCAAATGCCTTTGCCCAAATATCACCAGATCTACTTGGTCCTGCGTGAACAGTTGCACGAAGGGCGTTTCGCGGAGGGCCTGCCCGGCGAGCTCGCGCTCATGGCGCAATTCGGTGTGGCGCGCGTCACGGTGCGCCGCGCACTCGAACAGCTGTCTTCCGAAGGCCTGATCGCGCGCAACCCAGGCCGCCGCACGCGTGCCCTGCCACCGCCGGTCAGCGGTGAGAGCCCCGGCACCAAAGGCATGGAACGCGCCAATCTGCGCGGCCTGCTCGAGAACCTGGTCACCATGGGCCTGCACACCTCGGTCAAGGTCATCGAGGTCGCGACCATCACCGCCTCCACCCAGGTGGCCGAGGCGCTGCAGCTGCAGCTCGGCGACCCGGTGCAGAAAGCCGTGCGCGTGCGTTCCACCAAGGAAGGCCCGCTCTCGCACATCACCACCTACGTGCCCGACACGATCGCGCGCCGCTTCGGCCGCCGCGAGCTGTCGAAGAAGCCCATCCTCGTGCTGCTCGAGGAGTCGGGCGTCAAGGTGGGCCGCGCGCACCAGACCATCTCCGCGCGCCTGGCCGACAACGTTCTCGCACAGCACCTCGATGTCTCGGTCGGCTCGGCCCTGCTCGCAGTGCGCCGCCTGATCTACGACGAAGACGAGCGGCCCGTGCAATGGCTGCACGGCCTCTACCGCCCCGATCGCTACACCTACGAAATGCAGCTCTCCCGCGTGGGCAGCATCGACGCGAAGGTGTGGGTCAGCAAAGACGTGTCAGCCCAGTTCAACTGAAGAGAAAAGGAAAGCCCCACCATGCAGAACCGCCGCCGTTTCGTGTCGCAGTCCGCCGCCCTGGCGACTGCCGTTGCCTTCCCGCTCGTGGCAGGGGCGCAGCCCAGGGCCGTCAAGGTCGGCGTGCTGCATCCGGTCACCGGGGCACTGGCCTATTCGGGCCAGCAATGCCGCCTCGGCGCGCTGATGGCCATCGAGGACATCAATGCCGCGGGCGGCATCAAGTCGCTCGGCGGCGCGAAGCTGGAGGCCCTGCTGGGCGATGCGCAATCGCAGCCGCAGGCCGGCTCGGCCGAGGTCGAGAAGATGAACGAGGCCGGCGTCTCGGCCATCGTCGGCGCCTATGCCTCGGCCATCTGCCTCGCAACCACGCAGGCCGCGGCCAAGTACAACCTGCCGCACGTGGTGGACGTGGGCGTGGCCGACCAGATCGTGGAGCGCGGCCTGAAGAACACCTTCCGCTTCGGCCCGGGCTACAAGAAGTCGACCGAGGTGGCCATGGCCAACCTGCTGGTGCTCAACAAGGCCGCAGGCAACCCGGCCAGGACCGTGATGATCATCCACGAAGAGTCGCTGTTCGGCGCCGGCACCGCACAGCTGCTCTCACGCGAGCTGCCGGGCTACGGCTTCGAGGTGAAGGAGGTGGTGAAGCATGCCAACCCCACGCGCGACTTCAACAACATCGTGCTGCGCATGAAGTCGATCAACCCCGACATCGTGATCCCGGCCAACTACTACAACGAATACGCGCTGCTGGTGCGTACCATGCAGCAGCAGAAAGTGGTGCCCAAGGCGATCTTCTCGGTGCTGGGCGGCGCGGCATCGAGCTACAAGTTCGTGAAGGAATTTCCGGACGCGGCCAACGGCATCATCGACTGCAACCACTGGTTCAACCCGAAGGACAAGCGCGCGCAGGACCTGCGCAAGCGCGTCGAGGCCAAGGGCCAGTTCTTCAGCTACGAGGTCTTCATGACCTACACCGCGATGTGGCTGCTGGCCGATGCGCTGGAGCGCGCCAAGTCGACGGAGCGTGCCGCAATCGTCGACGCGCTCGAGAAGAGCACCTTCGGCAACCACTTCATGCCCTATGGCCCCACGAAGTTCGTCAACGGCCAGAACGAAGGCGCGCAGCCGCTCATGACGCAGGTGGTGAAGAACGACATCAAGGTCATCATTCCGCGCGACTATCGCGAGGTCGAGCCGGTGTTCCCGCTGCGCGCTGCCTGATCGGAAGGCGGGATGTTCGATTTCGGCATTCTTTTCCCGTCGGTCCTGAACGGGCTGACGACGGGCGCGGTGTACGCACTGATCGCGCTGGGGCTTACGCTGATCTACGGCGTCCTGCACATCATCAACTTCGCGCACGGCGCCAGCCTGATGCTGGCGCTGTACGCGGTGTACTTCCTCAAGGAGCGCCTGGGCGTCGACCCCTACCTTGCGTTGCCCATCGTGGTGCTCGGCATGTTCGCGCTCGGCTACGCGCTGCAGCGCGTGGTCATCAACCGCGCGGGTCACGGCAAGGACGAGAACATCCTGCTCGCCACGCTCGGCATCGCCATCGTCATGGAGAACCTCGCGCTGCTGTTCTTCAAGTCCGACACGCGCAACATCGACACCGCCTACTCGCTGAGCACCGTCGCCATCGGCCCCGCGATGATCGCCGTGCCCAAGCTCGTCGCCTTCGCGGGTGCGCTGGTCGTCTCGGGCATCCTGTTCTGGATCATGGGCCGCACAGACCTCGGCCGCGCGATCCGCGCCGTCGCCAAGGAGAAAGAGGGCGCCAAGCTCATGGGCATCGACGTCGACCATGTCTACGCGATGAGCTTCGGAATCGGCCTCGCGTGCCTCGGGGCGGCCGCGTGCTTCCTGCTGCCGGCCTACTACGTCAACCCACAGGTCGGCGGCGGCTTCGTGCTCGTGGCCTTCACCATCGTCGTGCTCGGCGGCATGGGCAGTTTCGTCGGGGCGCTGATCGGCGGCTTCCTCGTCGGCGTGGTCGAGTCGCTCGGCGGGCTGTACCTCGGCGAATCGCTCGGTCAGATCGGCATCTTCGCGATCTTCATCGGCGTGGTGCTCTTCAGGCCACAGGGCATGTTCGGAGCCAAGGCATGAGCGCGGGCCTGAAGCAGCTCGCGGGCATTGCGCTCTTTGCCGTGCTGGTCGGCTGCGTGCCGTTCGTCACCACCTCGGGCGTCACGCTCAACTTCGTGATGATGGCGCTCTACGCCACGCTCATCGCACAGGCCTGGAACATCCTCGGCGGCTTCGGCGGGCAGTTCTCGTTCGGGCATGCGCTGTTCTTCGGCACCGGTGCGTACATCCAGGCGATCGCGCAGCTGCAGGGCGGCATCAACGCCTGGGCCGCGCTGCCGCTCGCGGTGATCGGTGCCGCACTCGTCGGCCTCTTCATGGGCGCCCTCACCTTCCGCTACGGCCTCAAGGGCTCGTATTTCGCGCTCGTCACGCTGGCCTTTGCCGAGGTGTTTCGCATCCTTGCACTGTCGGTCGACTTCACCGGTGGCGGCGTCGGGCTCATGGTGCCGCTGCGCGAGTCGGTGGCCAACCTGCAGTTCTCGACGCGCGCTGGCTACCTCTGGGTGGTGCTCGCGATGGTCGTCGCCGCGCTGCTCGTGACCTGGTGGCTGCGCAACGGCCGCTTCGGCGCCTACCTGCAGGCGGTGCGCGACAACGAGGATGCGGCGCGCGCCGTCGGTGTCAATCCGTTGCGCGTCAAGCTGGCGGCCATCGGTCTGTCGGCAGCCTTCATGGGCGCGGCCGGTGCGTTCTACGTGCAGGTGTTCCAGTACATCGATGCCGGGATCGCCTACGGCCCGGCCGTGTCGATCGAGGCGCTGGTCGCGGCCATCGTGGGCGGCATGGGCACGATGTGGGGGCCGGTGCTCGGCGCCGTCGTGCTGCACCTGCTGTCGGACTTCACGCGCAACCTCTTCGGCGAACTACCAGGCATCAACATGGTGATCTACGGCACGGTGCTGGTGCTCATCGTCATCTTCGTGCCACGCGGCATCGCGGGCATCGGGCTGTCGGTGCGGCAGCTGTGGAAGGCGAAGGGAGACCGCAATGACTGAAGCCCTGCTGGCCATCGATGGCCTCTCGCGCTACTTCGGCGGCCTGAAGGCCGTGCAGAACGTGAGCCTCTCGGTGCGCGAGGGCAGCCTGAGCGCGCTAATCGGCCCGAACGGCGCGGGCAAGACCACGCTGTTCGCGCTGATGTCCGGTTTCCTCAAGCCCGACACCGGCACCGTGCGCTTCGCGGGGCAGGACATCACCGGCCGCGAGCCGCACCGCAACGCCGCGCTCGGCATGACCCGCACCTTCCAGATCGTGAAGCCCTTCGCCGCGCAGACCGTGCGCGAGAACATCGCCGTCGGCGCGCACCTGCATGTGCGCGGCCGCGCCGAGGCGCTGCAGAACGCCGAAGCTGTTGCGCTGCGCGTGGGCCTCGCGCCGCAACTCGACAAGCCCGCCTCGGACCTCACCGTGGCCGGCCGCAAGCGCCTCGAACTGGCCCGCGCGCTCGCGACACGGCCGCGCCTGCTGCTGCTCGACGAAGTGCTCGCCGGTCTCAACCCGCAGGAGATCGCCGAGATGATGCCGGTGGTGCGCGGCATCGCCGACAGCGGCGTCACCGTGCTGATGATCGAGCACGTCATGCAGGCCGTGATGCACCTGGCCGAGCATGTGTGGGTGCTGGCGCAGGGCCAGTTGATCGCAGAGGGCACCCCGGCGCAGGTGACTTCCGACGACAAGGTCGTCGAAGCCTATCTGGGCCACGGCACCGCGGCGCGGCTGCGCAAGGCCGCATCGGGAGTTGCAGCATGAGCGCACTGCTCGATATTCAGGGCCTGCGCGGCGGCTACGGTCGCGTCGAGGTGCTGCGCGGCGTCGACCTGCACGTGAACGCGGGCGAGATGGTCGCGCTGCTCGGCAGCAACGGCGCGGGCAAGTCCACGCTCAACAAGATGGTCTGCGGCCTCTGCCCGGCCTGGGGCGGCACGGTGCGTTTCGACGGCAAGGACCTGAGCGGCGCGCACTACCGCGACGTCGTCAAGGCCGGCCTGATCCAGGTGCCCGAAGGCCGCAAGGTGTTCCCCAACCTCAGCGTGCGCGAGAACCTGGAGCTCGGCTCCTTCACGCGGGCACGCGAGCGCCGTGCGACGAACCTGGAGAAGTCGTTCCACATCTTCCCGCGGCTGCGCGAGCGCATGGACCAGCACGCCGGCACCATGAGCGGCGGCGAGCAGCAGATGCTGGCCATCGCGCGCGGCCTCATGGCCGAGCCGGTGCTGTTGATCCTCGACGAGCCCTCGCTCGGCCTTTCGCCGCTGCTGGTCGAAGAGATGTTCTCGCTGATCCGGGAACTGCGCGACGGCGGCCTCGCGGTGATGCTGGTCGAGCAGAACGTCGGCCAGTCGCTCGAAATCGCCGACCGCGCCTACGTGCTGGAAAACGGCAGCGTGCGCTTCTCGGGCCTGCCCGGCGAGTTGCTCGGCAGCGACGAACTGCGGCGCGCGTACCTGGGGCTCTGAGCCCTCAAAAAAGCACCCCCATCTCCCTGGAGACACAACACATGAAAAGACGCGACATCCTCCTCTCGTCGCTGGCCGCGGCATGGGCCGGCAGTGCCTTTGCACAGATCGGCAATGCGCCGGTGCGCATCCTCGTCGGCGCGCCCGCGGGCGGCTCGACCGACACGCTGGCACGCTCGCTCGCCGTCAGCATGGGCCCGGCACTCGGCCGCACGGTCATCGTCGAGAACCGGCCGGGCGCGGGCGGCAACATCGCCGCCGATGCGGTGGCCAAGGCTGCGCCCGACGGCAACACGCTGCTGATGAGCTTCACCAGCCACGCGATCAACGCCACGCTCTACCCGACGCTGCCCTTCGACCCGGTGAAGGACTTCACCGCGCTCACCTGCGTGGCGACCTCGCCCTCGATCCTCGTCGCGCACCCGTCGGTGCCTGCGAAGGAAGTGCGTGAACTCATCGCGCTCGCCAAGGCAAAGCCGGGCCAGCTCAACTTCGCGATCGGCGCGGTGGGCTCGTCGCTGCACATGGCGGGCGAGGCTTTCAAGATGCAATCGGGCGTGAACATCGTGAACATCCCCTACAAGGGCACCGCGCCCGCCGTGCAGGACGTGCTCGCCGGCCAGGTGCAGCTGATGTTCGCGGCCGTGGGCAACGTCAAGGCGCACATCCAGGCCGGCAAGCTCAAGGCGCTGGGCGTGACCACGGCGAAACGGCTGCCGGCCTTTCCGAATGTGCCGGCGATTGCCGAGGCGCTGCCCGGCTACGAATCGAGCGCATGGTTCGGCCTCTTCGGCCCGGCCCGTATGCCTGCCGACCGCGTCAAGCAGATCGGCGACGCGGCGCGCCATGCGCTGCAGCAGGCCGACATGCGCCAGCGCCTCGATACCGAGGGCGCGATTCCGGTCGGCAACTCATCCGAACAGTTCTCGGCCTTCGTGCAGAGCGAGATCGTGCGCTGGGCCGAGGTCGTCAAGTTCTCGGGAGCCAAGCCGGAATGACATCGATGGCTCCAACCCGCGCGCCAGCCCTGACCCTGGCGCAGAAGCTCATCGCACGCGCGAGCGGACGCGAGCGGGTGTCGGTGGGCGAGATCGTGACCTGCGGCGTCGACATGGCGATGTTCCACGACTCCTCGGGCCCGCGCCGACTGCAGCCGATGCTGGAAGAGCTCGGCGCGCAGATCTGGGACCGCTCGCGCGTGGTGCTCGTCATGGACCATTACGTGCCCGAGCGCGACGACGATTCGCGCCGCATCGTGCGCATCGCACGCGACTGGGCGCGCGACCAGAAGCTGCCGCACGTGTACGACAGCCAGGGCATCTGCCACGTGGTGGTGCCGCAGCATGGCCACATCCGACCGGGCATGCTGTGCGTGGGCGGCGACTCGCACTCGCCCACGGGTGGCGCTTTCGGCGCCTACATGTTCGGCATCGGCAGCACCGAGATGCTGGGCGTGATGGTCACCGGCGAGATCTGGCTGCGCGTGCCCGAGACCATTCGCATGTGGTGGGACGGCGCGCTGCCCGCGGGCGTGACCGCCAAGGACATGATGCTGCACATGATCGGCCGCTTCGGCATGAACGGCGGGCGCTACCAGGCGGTCGAGTTCGCCGGGCCGGCGGTCGCTGCGCTGTCGATGCAGGAGCGCATGACGCTCTCCAACATGAGCGCCGAACTCGGCGCGCAGGCCGGATTGATCGCGCCCGATGCGACCACGGCGCAATTCCTGGCCGAGGCCGGCGCGCCGCCGGTGGACATGGCGCCCTGGTTCACCGACGACGATGCCGCGCTCACGGACCACCGCTTCGATGCGTCCACGCTCGAACCGTACATCGCCGCACCGCACAGCCCGGCCAACGCCCACGGCGTGAGCCGGTACGTGGGCACGCACGTCGACGTGGCCTATATCGGCGCCTGCACCGGCGCCAAGCTCGACGACCTGCGCGCTGCCGCGCAGGTGCTGCGCGGCCACAAGGTGGCGAGCGGTATCCGTCTCATCGTGGCACCCGCCAGCCTGCGCGACCAGGAGCAGGCGCGCGAGGAAGGCGTGCTGCAGGTGCTGATGGATGCCGGCGGCGAACTTTTCCCGACGGCCTGCGGCGCTTGCTCGGGCTACGGCGACCCGATGGGCGACGACATCACCGTCATCTCGACCACGGCGCGCAACTTCAAGGGCCGCATGGGCTCGCCGACTGCACAGGTCTACCTGGGCTCGCCCTACACGGTGGCGGCGGCCGCATTGCGCGGCTGCGTGACCGATCCGCGCGAGGTGCTTGCATGAGCGCAACCAAAGCGACGCACCGCGTCTGGCGCCTGGGCGCCGACATCGACACCGACCTGCTCGCGCCGGGCCATTCCATGAAGCATGGCATCGACATCATCGCGAAGCACTGCCTGGAGGCCATCCGCCCCGACTTCGCCGCCGGCGTGCAGCGCGGCGACGTGCTGGTGGCCGGGCCCAACTTCGGCATCGGCTCCTCGCGCGAGCAGGCTGCTGCCGTGCTGGTGCACCTGGGCGTGACGGCAATCATCGCGCCCTCGTACAGCGGCCTGTATTTTCGGAATGCCTTCAACGTGGGCCTGCTGCTGCTGACCTGCGCCGAGGCCGAGACCTTGAGCGAAGGCGAGCAGATCGCCCTCGACACCACGGCTCCCGAGATCGTCGCACCCGGCCGCAAGCGCCTGGCCTGCGAGCCGGTGCCCGGATTCCTCATGGACATGGTCCGCGCCGGCGGATTGATGAACCAGTTGCGCCAGCGCTCTGGCCGCCCCGCCTTCAAGAAAGCCCCCGATGCATGATCCTTCGTCCGCCACAACCCTCGACCCCGTCACGCTCGCCGTCCTGCGCGGCCGCCTCGAGCAGGTGGCCGATGAGATGGACGCCACGCTCTACCGCAGCGCCTTCAATCCCATCATTGCCGAGGCGCACGACGCCTGCCACGGCCTCTACGACGCAGCGAGCGGCGACACGCTGGTGCAGGGCAAGTCGGGCCTGCCGGTGTTCGTCGGCGCCATGGCCTTCGCGGTGCGCGCCACCGCCAAGGCAGCCGAGCCGCGCGGCGGCATGAAGGACGGCGACATCTGGATCAGCAACGACGCCTACGACGGCGGCACGCACGCCAACGACTTCAAGCTGGTGAAGCCGTTCTTTCGCAACGGCAAGCTCTACTGCTACATGGCCTCGGCTGCGCACTGGCACGACGTGGGCGGCGCGGTGCCCGGCAACTACAACCCGGCCGCCACCGAGTGCTGGCAGGAGGCCGTGCAGATTCCGCCGGTGCGCATCGTGCAGGGCGGCGTGCTCGATGCGGACGTACTCGCGATCCTGCAGGCCAACACGCGCCTGCCCGACAGCCTCTGGGGTGACCTGAACGGACAGCTCGCCGCACTGGAGCTCGGCGAGAAGCGGCTGAACGGTTTGCTCGACGAGTATGGCGACGACCTGGTGCTCAATGCGCTCGGCGAGCTGCGCAGCCGCGCGCTGCGCCTGATGCGCTCGCACATCGCCTCGCTGCCCGATGGCCGCTACAGCTTCCAGGACGTGCTCGACAACGACGGCATCGTGAACGAGCCGCTGACCATCGCGCTCGACATGACGGTGGCCGGCGACCGGCTGCTGCTCGACTTCTCGCGCACCTCGCCGCAATGCGCGGGGCCTGTGAACATCTCGCGCGCCACGGCGGTGGCCGCCTGCTACGTCGCGCTCAAGCACCTGTTCCCCGATGTACCCGCCAATGCCGGCGTGCTCGATGCGGTGGACTTCAACATTCCCGACAAGCTCGTGATCAGCTGCGAGCGCCCACGTCCGGTCGGCGGCTACACCGAAACCATCCTGCGCATGATCGACGTGATCTTCAGCGCGGCGGCGCAGGCCGACCCGACGCGCGCGGTGGCGCAGGCCTACGGCACGATCAATGCGCTGTCGATCGCGGGCCACCGCAGCGACAAGGGCCGCGAAGGCCAGCGCTGGGTGATGTTCAGCTTCTTCGGAGGCGGCCATGGCGGCCATTCGGGCGGCGATGGGCTCTCGCACGGCAATGCGCCGATCTCGACCGCGACGATTCCGCCGCTCGAAATTCTCGAAGCCGCCTACCCGGTGCGCTTCACCGAATGGTCGCTGCGCGCCGATTCGGGCGGCGACGGCCGGCATCGCGGCGGCCTCGGCGCCGTCTACGAAATCGAGCTGCTGGAAAAAGACGCCGAAGTGTTCGTCTTCGGCGAGCGCGGCACCTCACCGCCCAAGGGCATCGCGGGCGGCGGCGAAGGCGCGGTCAACAAGTTCAGCTACGAGAACGCGGGCGAGTGGCACACGCCGCCAATGGTGTCGAAGATGCGCGGCATCCAGCTCACGCGCGGCGAGCGCGTGCGGCTCGAAACGCCCGGCGGCGGCGGCTGGGGCAGCGCCGCCGAGCGGCCTGCGCAACAGCGCGAGGCCGACAGCGCGATGGGCTATGTGACAACCGGCAGCCCCACCGGCGGCAGCAAGAAGAAGGCGTCCGAATGACTTCCACTGGCAAATCCCTTGTCGTCGGCGTCGATGTCGGCGGCACCTTCACCGACCTCTTCGTGCTCGACGAAGCGAACGGCACGGCGCGCATCGTCAAGGTGCCCTCCACGCGCGGCGAAGAAGCGCGCGGCTTCATGAACGGCGTGGCGCGCGTGGCCGACTCGGCCGCGGCCATCGCCACCATCGTGCACGGCACCACGGTGGGCACCAACGCGCTGCTCGAACGCAAGGTGGCGCGCACCGGCATCATCACCACGCGCGGTTTTCGCGACGTGCTGGAGATGCGCCGCCGCGACCGGCCCGAGACCTGGGGCCTGCGCGGCAGCTTCACGCCGGTGGTGCCGCGCGACCTGCGCCGCGAAGTCGACGAGCGCGTGCTCGCCGACGGCACGCTGCACACCGCAGTCGATCTGGACCAGGTGCGCGCCGAAGCCCGCTCGCTGCTCGACGCCGGCTGCGAGGCCGTGTGCGTGTTCTTCATCAACACCTACGCGAACCCCGAGAACGAGCGCCTGGCCGTCGAGGCGGTGCGCGCGCTCTGGCCCAACCCGCACGTCACCTCGGCCAGCGAAGTGCTGCCCGAGATCCGCGAGTTCGAGCGCTGCTCGACCGCCACGCTCAATGCGGCGCTGCAGCCCGTGGTGGGCGGCTACCTCGAGCGGCTCGAATCCGACCTGCGCGGCCAGGGCTTTGCCGGCGAGCTGATGGTGGTGCAGAGCAACGGCGGCGTGATGTCGCGGCAGACCGCGAGCGACCTGCCGGTGCGCACGGCGCTGTCAGGCCCGGCGGCCGGCGTGATCGCCTGCGCGGCCATTGCGCGCGCGGCGGGCTTTCCGAACGCGATCACCGGCGACATGGGCGGCACCTCGTTCGACGTGTCGCTGGTGGCGAACGGCGAAGCCGCATTGGCCGCGCAGACCGCGATCGAGTTTGGCATGGTGATCCGCTCGCCGATGATCCAGATCGAGACCATCGGCGCCGGCGGCGGTTCCATCGCCTCGGTGGATGCGAGCGGCATGCTGCAGGTCGGCCCCGAGTCGGCCGGCAGCGTGCCGGGGCCGGCCTGCTACGGGCGAGGCAACATGCGCCCGACGGTGACCGATGCGAACGTGCTGCTGGGCCGCATCGCCGCCGATCGCCCGCTGGGTGGAGGACTGCTCGCGGCGCTGGATGCGCAGAAGTCGCGCCAGGCGATCGAGGAGCACGTCGCCCGGCCACTCGGCCTGGACGTGCATGCGGCCGCGGAAGCCATCCTCACCGTGGCCAATGCGCGCATGGCGGGCGCGATCCGCCTCGTGTCCATCGAACGCGGCCACGACCCGCGTCGCTTCGCCTACATGCCTTTCGGCGGTGGCGGTGCGCTGCATGTGTGCGCGATGATGCGCGAGGTGGGCGTCGCGACCGGCATCGTGCCGCGCTATCCCGGCGTGACCTCGGCCCTCGGCTGCGTGATCGCCGACATGCGCCACGACGCGGTGCAGACCCTCAACAAGCCTTTGACCGAGCTCGATGTGGGTGACCTGCAGCGCCGCATCGACGAGCTGGCCGCGAGTTGCCAGCAGCGCCTGGATTCATCGGGCGTGCGCTTCGACGAGGTGCGCGAGGTCATCGCACTCGACATGCTCTACGCGGGCCAGACGCACACGCTGCCTGTGGTGCTCGCCGACGCGGGCAAGGCGCCGATCACGGCCGCATCGATCCGCGCCGCGTTCGAGGCCAGCTACACCGCCGCATTCGGCCGGGTGCTCGAAGGCATCCCGATCCGCGTGATGAACCTGCGCTATGCACGCATCGGCGTGCGACCGAAGTTCGACCTGAAGGTGCTGGCACCCGAAGGGCGAGGCAGCATCGTGCCGCTGGGCACGCAGCGCGTGTTCCATCACGGCCAGTGGCATGAGGCCGTGCGCTACGCGCGGCTCGAACTGCCGGTGGCTGCGCGCATCGAAGGCCCTGCAATCCTCGAACAGGCCGACACCACCGTGTGGCTCGAACCCGGATTCCACGCCGAGGTCGACGCGCACGGCAACCTTCTGGTGAGGCTGTCATGAGCACAGGCAAGACGTTCGTTGCAGCGAAGACCGCGCTGGTCGTCATCGACCTGCAGAACGACTTTCTCGATGCCAACGGTGCCTATGCGCGCGGCGGCGACACCAATCCGCCGGCGCTGCTGCTGCCGGTGCGCGTGGCCGAGGTGGCGCGCGCACTCAAGGCGGCGGGTGGCCTCGTGGCCGCAAGCCAGTTCACGCTGTGGCCGGACGCGGCCGGCGAGCCGATGGTGTCGCCGCACCTCAAGGCGATGCGCCCTTATCTGAAAAAGGGCGACTTCGCGCCCGGCAGCTGGGGCCAGGCGAACGTCGACGCGTTGACCGGGCTGGTCGACGTGACGGTGAGCAAGGTCGCGTACTCGGCCTTCTTCAACACACAGCTCGACTGGGTGCTGCGCCACGCCGGTATCGACACGGTGGCGGTCTGCGGCATCGTCACCAATGGCGGCGTCGCGAGCACCGTGCGCGATGCGCACATGCGCGACTACCGCACGCTGGTGCTGTCCGATGGGTGCGCGGCCTTCGGCGAAGAACGCCACCAGACCTCGCTGGCCGACATGCGCAACGTGGCCGAGGTGACGGACTGCACGGCATTCATCGCATCGCTCGCATGACGACGAAGCCTCCGCGCCACATCCGTCGCGCCGCGCAGGTCGAGGCCGAAGTGCACGTGCCGGTGGCCATCGTCGGCGGCGGTGCCTGCGGGCTCACGACCGCACTGATGCTGAGCGATGCGGGTGTGGCCTCTGTGGTGCTGGAGCGCGACACGCTGCCGAGCGGATCGACCGCGCTGTCCTCCGGCTTCATCCCCGCGCCCGGCACTCGTGCGCAGCGAGCGCATGGCGTGCATGACGACAGCGCCGGGCGCTTCGCCGCCGACATCCAGGCCAAGGCCCATGGCCACGCCGCGCCTGCGCTGGTCGAGGCCTATGCGGCGTCCATCGGTCCGGCACTCGATGCGCTGCAGGAACGGCACGGGCTGCAGTGGATGCTGCTCGACGGCTTTCTCTATCCGGGTCACAGCGTACATCGCATGCATTCGCTGCCGCAGAAAACCGGTGCGTCGCTGATGGCGGCCTTGCAAGCGGCCGTCGAAGCGGCGGGCATTCCCGTGCTGACGCAAGCGTTGGTCGATACATTGGTACTCGATGCCGAGGACCGCGTGATCGGCGCCGACTACTTGCGCCCCGATGGCAGCCGCGAAACGCTGGCCTGCGATGCGCTGCTGCTCGCGTGCAATGGCTTCGGCGGCAATGCGGAAATGGTCCGCACGCTGCTGCCCGAGATGGTCGAAGCCACCTTCGGCGGTCACGCCGGCAACGACGGCAGCGCGATCCTGTGGGGCCAATCGCTGGGTGCACGTCTGCGCGACCTCGGCGGCTACCAGGGCCATGGCTCGTGGGTCACGCCGCAAGGGGCCCTGATGTCGTGGGCCGTGATGATGGAAGGCGGCGTACAGCTCAACTGCGAAGGCCGGCGCTTTCACGACGAGACGCAGGGCTACTCGGAGGCCGCGGTACACGTGCTCGCACAACCGGGCGGCATTGCCTGGAACGTGTTCGACACGCCGCTGCTCGCACTGGCGCGGGGCTTCCCCGACTTCTGCGAGGCTGAAGCGGCGGGCGCGTTGCGCCGCTGCGAATCGGTGGCTGCGCTGGCGGATTGCATCGGCTGCGAGTCTTCCGTGCTGCAAGGCACGTTCGACTCCATGCGCGCCAGCACGCCACCGCCCGCTGGCCGCGTGTTCGCGCGCGCGCTCGAAGCGCCGTACTTCGCAGTGAAGGTCACGGGCGCGCTGTTCCACACCCAGGGCGGCCTCGACACCGCGCCCGACATGCGCGTGCTGCGGCACGACGGCACGCCCTTCGCCAACCTGTTCGCCGCCGGTGGCGCGGCGGGCGGTGTTTCTGGCGATGAGGTGTGGGGTTATCTCTCCGGCAACGGCCTGCTGAGCGCGGTGGCCGGAGGCTACATCGCGGCGCGCACCGCCGCTGCATTGATCCATTCGACGAAAGCGTCTCCATGACGAACCCTTCCTTCAAGACCCGGCTGGCGCGCCACGACATCGTGCTTGCGCCCGGCGTGTACGACGCGCTCAGCGCCCTCGTGGCCGAGCGGGCCGGTTTCGAGGCGCTCTACCTCTCGGGCGCCTCCATCGCCTACACGCGCCTGGGCCGCTCCGACGTCGGCCTCACCACCTACACCGAGGTGGCCGATACCCTGGCCCGCATCACCGAGCGCGTGAGCCTGCCGGTGATCGTCGATGCCGACACCGGTTTCGGCAACGCGCTCAACACCCAGCGCACCGTGCGCGGCTTCGAGCGCGCGGGCGCGGCGATGGTGCAGATCGAAGACCAGACCTTTCCCAAGCGCTGCGGCCACCTCGACGGCAAGGCCGTGGTGCCCGAGCGCGAGATGGTCGGCAAGCTCAAAGCCGCGCTGGACGCGCGCACCTCGAGCGACACGCTGATCCTCGCGCGCACCGATGCGGTGGCGGTCGAAGGCCTGGAGGCCGCGCTCGACCGCGCCGAGGCCTACCTCGCCTGCGGCGTGGACGCGCTCTTCATCGAGGCGCTGCGCTCGCCCGAGCAAATGGACGCGGCCTGCCGGCGCTTCGGCGACCGGGTGCCGCTCCTGGCCAACATGGTCGAAGGCGGCAAGACGCCGATCCAGGACGCGGACGCGCTGCAGAAGCACGGCTTTCGCATCGCGATCTTTCCGGGCGGCACGGCGCGCGCGGTGGTGCACACGCTGCAGGGCTACTACGCGAGCCTGCACCAGCACCGCACCACGCAGCCGTGGCGCTCGCAGATGCTGGACTTCGATGAACTCAACGAAGTGGTCGGTACACCAGATTTGATACGCAACGGGCAGAAGTACGAATGAGCTAAGCCGCTGTCATGCATTTCTGAACGTAGCGCGCAATGGCTTCCACGCTACGAAACTCGTCTACGGAGCGTGCTGGCGTATCGGCGTACCGGCCGTTCCACATGCGCGCCAGTGCCCGCCCTGGACCAATCTCGATCACGCATGCCACTCGTCGCCCGGCGATGCTTTCCATGCATTCGTCCCACCGCACTGCGTGATCGATCTGCCTGGCCAACGCGTGCTTGAGTTGAGGCGGCTCGGCAACGCGGCCCGTCACATCGCTGAAGAGAGGAATTCCGGCAGCATGAAACGCCAGCGGCGCAATGTGCGCAGCAAAGCCCTGCGCCGCCGCAGCCATCCATCGCGTATGGGATGCCACCTGCACATTGAGAAGCAAAGCGTGCGCGCCCTGGCGTTGCGCCGCTTCGACTGCGAGCGGCAGCACGACTTGCAGGCCCCCGAGCACAACGCTGTCGATGCCGTTTCTTATGGCGACGGCCAGATCGAATTCCTCGCACAGCCGTCCAAGCAGCGATTCGGTCACCCCGCTGACACCCATCAGGCCTGTGGAATTCGACTCACCAGCACAGTCCATCAGCGCTGCGCGGCGATGCGCCAGCTCAAGGGCCGTGTTCGCATCGAAAACGCCAGCGGCCGAGAACGCCGCCAGTTCGCCAACACTGTAGCCAGCTGCCGCCGCTGGCGCTGGAAGACATGGGGCAAGCTGGGCCCACGCAGCCAACGCCAGGCCTGTCAGCAGAACCTGGGCATTCGCATTGCACCCTGCCCAGACGGGATCTTTTACGCATGTTCTCCAGTCGTCGATGCCGAGCAACTGCTGCATGGCGTGCACCGTTTCATCATTCGCGAGCCAGGGCAGCATGTCGGGGTGCTGCATGCCCTGGCCCGAAAAGACGATGGCGTAGCTCATTCCGCCACGCCGCAGATGCGCTGCATCCAGCACGCTGCGGCCAGGGTATCTGCAGCGCCACCAGGCGACAGACGGAGCGCGACGAAGTCACGGTGAACCGCGTGTGCGGCTTCCATGCCCCCCTGCCCCGCTGCACCGCCCTTCGCAAGAAAATCGCGCGCTGCCTGCTGTGCGTTGCGCAGGCCCTGAATTCCGCCACGGTGCGCCAGGTTGCTGTCGTCCAGTACAGCCATGACGGCGAACAATGTATCGACACGCGCCTGCTCCGGGCTCAGACCGCGCCGCACTGAACGAAAAAGTGTCGGAACGGCTGTGTCGAACAACACCGGGAATCCAAGCGCGGCCTCTTGCGATGCGCTTCGCAATCCATGGCGGCGGGCAGCGATGCCGCCTGGCAAAGTGGAAATGCGGTGGCTGCGGGCCTGCAACGCATCGCCCCAATGCCGACGCAATGCAGTCCGCAATGTGGCTGGCCGCGCCGGCTCGCCGTCGCGCCGCGCCGCGCCGGCGGCGGCACAGAGCAGGCCCAAGGTAAAGACGGCGCCACGGTGTGTGTTCACGCCACCCGTCGCCTCCAACATCCGTGCCTCCGCGGCAATTCCACAAGCTTCCAGTGCGTTGAAGGGTGCATGCGCCTCGCCCAACTCGGCGATCTGCACGAAGTAGTGCCGCAGCGCCATGAGGCTTCGCATGAAGGTGTGTGCGTCCATGTCGTCATGACTGCCGTTGTCGACGAAGGACACCAGTCCTGGCTTCGGTGCCAACGCCAGCTCGTCGTACAGCGCCAGCGTTGCCGCGCAGCCGATTGCGTGCGATGAAGGCGGCGAAGAGAATGCTGTCGAGATGAGGGCGAGAGGTAACGCAGTGCTCATGCCGCAAGACCCATCTCTTGACTGTCTTCGGGCACGAAGGCGCTTGTCTCCAGGCGGGCACCGCACACGTGCTTCACCAGCACGCTGCGCGAATGTCCGGCCCGCCAGGCGCTCCACTCGCGCCAATTGACCGCGCTGCCGTCGCGAAAGACAAGTTCGCCATCAAGCCGCAACCGCCCGGGTGCCTGGGCCTGCAGACAGGCAGCCATGAAGTCCGCGTGGCGTGCATCGTCGACTGCAATCCACAAGTCCAGATCGGATCCCGGGTGCACGTACCGCAAGCCCGTGAGTTGTTGCCAACCATAGCTGCCGTAGGCGCGCACCTGCACGCGCTCTATTTCGAACGCTGTCGCCAACCTGTGCCAGGCCGCGCGCGCATCGCGCGGCAGCAAATGCAGCACCTCGTTTGCGCGCGGAAATTCACCGAAGCACAGGATGGCCGAACGCGGCACCTGCAAGCCGAGCCGGCGGCGTCCCCAGTGAGTTGGCGCGGGAAGGCCGAGCGAGACAGTCTCCTCCTTCGCAGTTGCAAGCTCGTGCTGGCGTGTCACCACGAGCGGAAGGCCTCGCTCTGCCCAGTGCGCGATGCACGCCTTGCCCTCGCTGTCCCATGGGCGGGCCAGCACTTGCGTCCAGCCCTGGGCGGACAGGTGAGCGAGCCGATGGCGGCGCAGCAGCTTCATGCCAACACCTCAGGCAGCATCGAGCACACGTTGCGCCACGTCGGCGGCGAGCTTGCGGCCGCCACGCAAGGCGCCATCCCTGGCACGTCGGTCCTCGCCTGTCGCTTCGGACAACGCAGCACGCAACGCCACCTGCAGATTGCCCTCCCAGAGGGCGCGCACTCCGCCCATGGCCACGTAGTTGCCGACACCGGGTGCAAACACAGGATTCGATTCGGAAAGCTCAGTGAGCATGGCCTCCGGCAACTTGGTCACGCGTGCCATCGCAGGGATGCGCATGACACGGATTTCCGCCTCAGGCAGCGCATCGCAGGCATCGGCGATCAGTCCCGAGGTGATGAAGCCGCCCGACAACGCCTGGTCGTACACCAGTCCAATCACTCGATGCCCGTTCCGCCGCGCAAGGTCAATACACATACCGAGGTGTGCCATGGCGCGATTGATACCGAGCAATTCGTCGCGTCGGCGCAGCTGCTGGCCCTGGGTATCGATGAGCAGCAGGATCGGTCGACCCGGATGCTGCGAGATCGTGTCAAGCACCACGCGGGCTTGCGCCAACGCGAGTCGAACGCCGATCGAAGCATGATTCGTTGTCCCGATGACCGTGAGCAACTCGCCCTCGAACAAGACCTCCCCCTGGAGAAAATCGCCGACCTCACGCATGCCGTGGAAAGGGCCGAAAAGTTGCGTGACCAACGCGTTCCATTTCATCTTTGTGCCTCCGTGGCCCCGCGCAAGGCATGCATGGCGGCCACGTCAATGTCGGGAATGCGCTGCGCATCGGCCACGCCCAGGCGCTGCCAGAGCGCCATTGCGTCGTCCAGGTCATCGCTGGGTGGCGGCATATCGCGCAAGCGCGCGCTCAACAGCGCGTGTTCGGTCTCCAGCAATGCCGGCGTGACCGGCTTCGCGGCCGAGAGCGCGCAGATAGCCGCCTCGCGGAAGGCCTGCACATCGTCTTCGACGAGTTCGTCGCAATCGCCTGTCAGCCAACGGTGTTTGCCGCCGGTGGTACGCCACACCAGGGCGCGGTCGCGCGAATCGAACTCCTCCACACCGAAGGAAGCCTCGATCACCTCGGGGCCGGACATGGCCAGCCGGCCGCTGTCGCTCATCACGATGTAGTCGGTGCAGCGCGCGACGATGCCCATGCCGCCGAAGCAGCCGTTCGCGCCGCCGATCAGCGTGATCACAGGGATGCCCGCCGCACGCACGTCGAGCACCGAACGCATCACCTCCGACACTGCAATCAGGCCGGCATTGGCTTCGTGCAGCCGCACTCCACCGGACTCGGCCAGCAGCAGCACCGCCGTTGGCCGATCGCGCAGTGCGCGCTGCAGCAGGCCCACGAGCTTGGCGCCATGCACCTCGCCAACGCCGCCGCCCATGAAGGCGCCCTCCTGCGCGGCAACGAAGACCGTGCGACCGGCCAATGCGGCGCGGCCGATCGCAACGCCATCGTCGAAAGCACAGGGCACACCCAGTTGGGCAAGGTGCGGGCTGGTCAGCCGCTCGGACGGCGGCAGCCACTCGTGGAAGCTGCCCGCATCCAGCAGAAGGGCCAGGCGCTCACGCGCCGTGCATTCGGCATAGCTGAGGCTCATGACGATGCTCCCGGCAGTTCGGCCACGGCCTGGCCGAGCCGCAGGCCCACCACTGCGGGGGTGGCGCCCATGTCATTGATCGAGATGCGGATGCCTCCGAGCGGATGCCGTTCGTGAAAGTCCGCCAGCACGGCCCGCCAGATGGGTTCGAAGCCGCGCGCCGAGGTCTCGATGCGCACGGTGCAGTCATCGCCGGCAGCGCTCTCGAGCATCACCTCGAGGTTGCCCGAGCCGACCACGCCGACCAGGACTGGCGCAAAGGTGTCCGCGATGCGCTGCCCGGGGAAGGAAAAGTCCAGGATTTCGAGTCCTGCTGGAATGCTCATGATGGTTGTTTCCTACCAGTTCCTGAATCGTTGGGGCGGCTGGTACAGCCCACCCGAGGCGCGCACGATGTCGCGCATGCTGCGTGCGGCCAGAAGGTTGCGCGTGGCGTCGCGCGGGTCGATGCCCAGATCCTCCGGCCGGCGAATCACGCCGCGGTCGCGCAGGTTCTCCACCGCGCGCTTGTCGCGCCCCAGCCCGACCGCCGTGTAGCCCGCTACGCCTCGGATCGCCTGCTCGCGCTCTGCATCGTTGCGGCACAACAGCAGGTTGGCGATACCCTCCTCGGTAAGGATGTGACTCACGTCGTCGCCGTAGATCATGATCGGCGGCAGTTCCATGCCCGACTGTTCCGCCAACTGCCATGCGTCCAGCCGGTCGACGAAGGCGGGCTGCATGTGCTCGCGGAAGGTTTCGACCATCTGCACCACCAGCTTCTGGCCACGCGGCGTGCCGGCCGCGCCGCCGCGGCCCGCGCGCGCTTCCTGGCCCGCCTTGAGCCAAGCCGGGCTCGTGTGGCGTCGACCGCGCGCGTCGGCGCCCATGTTGGGCGCTCCGCCGAAGCCCGCAATGCGTCCCAGCGTGGCGGTCGAGCTGTTGCCGTCGAGGTCGATCTGCAGCGTCGACCCGATGAAGAGGTCGCAGGCGTAGTGCCCTGCGGCCTGGCAGAACGCGCGGTTGCTGCGCAGCGACCCGTCCGGGCCAGTGAAGAACACGTCGGAGCGCGCGCGGATGTAGTCCTCCATGCCCAGCTCGGAGCCGAAGGAATGCACCGATTCGACCCAGCCTGCCTCGATCGCCGGAATCAGCGCGGGATGCGGGTTGAGCGCCCAGTGCTTGCAGATCTTGCCCTTGAGGCCGAGCGACTCGGCATAGGTCGGCAGCAGCAGCTCGATCGCTGCCGTGTCGAAGCCGATGCCGTGGTTCAGGCGCTGCACGCCGTATTCGGCGTAGATGCCCTTGATTGCCATCATGGCCATCAGCACCTGAATCTCGCTGATCTGCGCCGGGTCGCGCGTGAACAAGGGCTCGATGAAATTGGGGCGCGGCGCTTTCACCACGAAGCTCACCCAGTCCGCCGGTATGTCGATGCGCGGCAGCGTGGTGGTGTGGCCATCCACCAGTTCGTTGACCTGCGCGATCACGATGCCGCCGGAAAAAGCGGTGGCTTCGACAATGGCGGGAGTGTCCTCGGTGTTGGGGCCGGTGTAGAGGTTTCCCTCCGCGTCCGCGGCATGGGCCGCCACCAACGCCACGCGTGGCGTGAGGTCGACGAAGTAGCGCGCGAAAAGCTCCAGGTAGGTGTGGATCGCGCCGATCTCGATGCGCCCGGCCGACACCAGCTTGGCCAGGCGCGCGCCCTGCGGCCCCGAGAAGCTGAAGTCCAGCCGGCTCGCCACGCCGTTTTCGAACAAGTCCAGGTGTTCGGGCAGCGCGAGTACCGACTGCACCATGTGCAGGCCGTGCACCCGCGCCGTGTCGACCTGCACCAGCGCTCGGGCCAGAAAGTCGGCCTGCTTCTGGTTGTTGCCTTCCAGGCAGACCCGGTCGCCCGGCTCCAGCACGGCCTCCAGCAGCGTGCCGATCGCTTCGGTGGCCACCAGCTTGTCCTGGCGCTGCGTGCCAAGCGCCTGCGCGGCGCGGGCTAGCCGGCCTGCGCGGTTTTCGGTCCTGGTGTTCCAGTTCATGCGATCCATTCGTCCATTCCTCAACCCATCACCGCCTTGACGGCAAAAAACAGCACGGACGGACCCAGAAGGCAACCCAGTCCGGTATGGAAAGTAGCGACCAGCGCACCGTAGGGCACCAGCTTGCGATCGGTGGCCGCGAGGCCGGCCGACACGCCGCTCACAGTGCCGGCAAGGCCGCCGAAGACCATCGCCGAGCGCGGCGTCTTCAGGCGCAGGAAGCGTGCAGCCATCGGGGTGCCGACCATCACGAGGATGGCCTTGACCAGGCCGGTCGCGATGCTCAGCGCCATCACGTCGGGGCTGGCACCGATGGCCGCCCCCGTGACGGGGCCCACGATGTAGGTGACGGCCCCGGCGCCGATCGTTGTCATGCTGACCGCGTCGGAGTAGCCGAAGCTCCAGGCGATCGCCGCGCCCACTACAAAAGGCAGCAGCGTCCCGAGCAACAGCGAGATCACTCCGATGAGCCCCGCCTGGCGAGCTTCGGTCACCTGCACTTCAAAGGCCGTGGCAACAATCGCGAAATCGCGCAGCATGGCCCCGCCCATCAGGCCGATGCCTCCAAACAGCGACATATCGGCCAGGCCTTTGTGGCCCCCGGTCCGGGTGCCGCCCCAATAGGCGAGGATGAGTCCGATCACGATGGCGATGGCCGATCCGTGCACGCGCCCGAAAGTCAGGCGGCGCGAGATCTGGCCGGAAAGCAGCACGATCAGCCCCACAACCATGAAGGCGCTGACCAGGCCGTTCTGCAAGGCCGCTTTTTCGAGGATTTCAAGCATGGCGCTCATTCCGCCTCGTTGAGGAGAGGGTTGTCGTTGCGCACCGGCTCGGCCTGCGAGCTGGCGACCGGATGCTCCATGCGATTGATCAACGAGATCACCACCGCGCAGACGGCAACGGCCGCCAGCGCCGAAAGTAGTGCGACGGGTCCACCGCGCAACGCGGAAACCATGTCCTGCTGCGCCGCCATGGCGACCACCACCGGGATGTACATGGCGCCCCAGTACTCCACGCCCAGTTCGGTCAGTTTGGGCAGGATGCCCTTCCTGTTCATGTAGATGCGCGCCGTGATGAGCAGCAGCATCGCGATTCCCACGCCGCCGACGTTGGTCTTTACGCCCAGCGCCTGACCCAGCAGGTCGCCTAGAAAAATGCCCAGCAGATGGCACAAGGCCAGCAGCGCGGTGCCGTAGATGATCATGGGTTATGTCTCCGGAGTGACGGCGCGCGAGGGGCGCTGTTCCTGGAGACGTACGGTATCGGCTTGCCCGGCCGCAATCAATTAACGGCAGTCGACGACAGTTACTCTCAGCGAAACGATCGAGGACGCCAATGCGATGGCGCGCTCAAGCCAGTTCGGCTCTGGCGCTCCTGCATACCGCGAGCAGCGCAAGCAGGTTCGGGTCGCGCTCGCGTGTACGCAGGAAGCTGACTCCCAAGGTCTGGCGCATCAGGTACTTGGGCGCCAGCGGAATCAGTTGGACCTTCTGCGAGAACAGGTCGCGCACGCGCCCTGGCAGCAGCGTGTAGCCAATGCCGCCGCTGACCAGGTTCATCAGCGAGAAGATGTCGCCGGTCTTCATCACCACGTTGGGAGTGAAGTTCGCCACGCGAAAGGCCTCCACGAACCCGTTGTAGGTAGCGAACCCCTCCTTGAGGCTGACGAATTTTTCGTCGGAACATTCGCTCAGATCGACGCAATCGAGCGCGGCGAAGCGCGATCCCATAGGGGCCGCGAAGTAGATGTCGTCTTCGAACAGCGGCTCCGAAACGATGTCGCCAGCCTCTTCCGGGACCGCCATCAGCGCCGCATCGACGGCGCCGTCGCGAATTTTCTGCAGCAGATCCGCGTTGGAGCCGAGTACGAGCTCGGTCTCAAGGCTGGGCTTGCGCACCTTCATGTGGACGAGGACCGCGGGCACAGTGCGGATGGTCAGCGAGTAGAGCGACCCGATACGGATGCGATCGGCCGAGTAGCCGGCGACCTCGCGCGTGGAGCGGATGCCCGCGGACATGGTGTGCAGCACCTCGCGCGCCACTTCGGCCAGCGCATGCGCGGCTTCGGTGGGATGAAGATTGCGACCCTCGTGACGAAACAGTGCGCAGCGCACGCCGACTTCCAGAGAGTGCAAGGCACGGTGAACGCTCACCGTGCTGACCTCGAGCCGCTCGGCCGCGCGCGCAAGATTGCCGGTTTCCATGAACGCAATCAGCGTCTCAAGCTTGCGGAAAGTGATTTCTTCGTCGACACGGGCGTGCATGATGGTCTCGCAGATCAGTCCACATCCTAGCCCTTTGGTGCGCTCGGCCGGCCTGGCGCTCCAAGGACGCGGGCGTGCAGTGAACTTTCTGGCCCCCTCGGAGTACGCACCGGAGGCAAAGTTGATGGCATGGCCGCGCCGGGCGTTCGTTCGGAGGACCGGCAATCACGCTGGAGAGGTCGGGATGTTCATCGAACCGCTGCCTGCTTGCGCCATACCGTCCGAACCAAAGTACAGGACGCATCGATGCACAGGGCCAGGTGACTGCCGACATGAATTTCTCGCACCCACATCGCATCGCGGCTAGCGAGCCGCATTCCGATCGGTAATCATCTTCGGGGTGATGAAGATCAGCAATTCGCTCTTCTTGACCTCGCGGGTGCGCGATCGGAACAGCACCCCGACATAAGGCAATTCGCCGAGTACCGGTATCCGTGACTCGTCGTTCGTTTCCGACAGTTCGAAGATCCCGCCGATCACGACAGTCCCTCCGTTTTCTACGAGCACTTCGGTCTGAACGTGCTTCGTGTTGATGGCGTAGCCCGCAGTGGTCGACTGGCCGACGGAATCCTTGTTCACATCCAGCGTCAGGATGATGTTTCCTTCTGGCGTGATCTGCGGCGTGACCTCGAGCCTGAGATTCGCCTTCCTGAAGGAGACCGAGGTCGCACCGCTCGACGTGGCAGACTGGTAAGGAAGTTCAGTCCCCTGTTCGATCAGGGCCTTGGTTTGGTCGGCCGTGACGACCCGAGGGCTCGCCACGACCTTGCCCTTGCCGTCTTCTTCAAGCGCGGATATTTCCAGATTCAAAATCTTCGACATGCTGGAGTTGTAGAGCGAAACCGCGAAGGTTCCCGTGGAAGTGCCACTGGAACTGCTGGCCGGCAGGTTGACGAAGTTGCTGCTGGAGGTCGACGAATACGACACGGTGCCGTCGCTGCTCGTCGTCGCCTGGGTGCCGATCGAACTGTTGCTGCCCTTGGACGATCCACCCAGCTTGACGCCCAGCGATTTGCTGAAAGTGTCCGATGCCTCGACGATGCGCGCCTCGATCAGTACCTGTCGCACCGGCACATCGAGCTTCTGGATCAGCTCGGCGACCTGCTGAAGCCGCGAGGGGATGTCCGAGACAAAGAGCTGGTTGGTGCGCGCCTCGGCGATCACACTGCCGCGCGGACTCAGGATGCGTGTGGGCGTACCCGATCCGCCTCCCCCACCTCCACCGCCACCGCTACCCGTCAGGCCTTGCACGAGGGTCGCGGCCTTGGTGTAGTTCAGCTGAAACGACTGGGTACGAATCGGCTCCAGGCTCTGTATGGTGGCCTGCGCTTCGAATTCGAGCTTTTCCTTGGCATTGATTTCATCCTTGGGCGCGATCCAAAGCACGCCGCCGTTCTTGCGCACGCCCAGGTTCTTCGCCTGCAAGATGATGTCCAGGGCCTGGTCCCAGGGCACGTCCTTCAGCCGCAGCGTCAGTGCGCCGCTCACCGAGTCCGAGGTCACGATGTTGAAGTTCGTGAAGTCGGCGATCACCTGCAGCAGCGAGCGGATATCGATGTTCTGGAAGTTCAGCGAGAGCTTCTCGCCGCTGTAGCTCACGCCCTGCGTGAGCTTGGTCGGATCGATCTTGCGCGGGCGCACTTCCACGACGAACCGGTTCTCGCTCTGGTAGGCGCTGTGCTCCCAGTCACCCTTGGGCTCGATGGTCATGCGCACGCGATCATCCGATTGCTGCACCGTCACCCACTGGACGGGGGTGCCGAAATCCGCCACGTCCATGCGGCGGCGCAAACCTTCGGGCAGCGTGGACTTGGTGAATTCGACGACCAGGTTCTTGCCTTGCTGCCGAATGTCTACACCCACCTGGCTATTGGCCAGATCGACGATCACGCGGCCGGCGCCGTCCGAGCCCAGGCGGAAGTCAACGTCACGCAACGGCAAGGTGTCCCTGCTGCGGTTCTCCGCAAAGGTGGACGACATGGGCGCGTTGAGCGCCGCACCGGCGACAGGACCGAGTGACACGAGCAGCGAGTTGCCCTGAACCTGGGTCGTGTGGGTTGTTGCCTGTTTGAGATTCAGCACCAGGCGCGTGCGCTCGCCGGCCTGCGCCACGTTGACGGAGCGCAGATTGCCCTGGTTGATTTCGATGGGCGCGCGGCCAACGCCGTTCGTGACGCCGGGAAAGTCAAGGGCGATGCGTGCAGGCGACTGGATGGTGAAACCCGTCGGCGCCGCGGCAAGCGGCTGGGAAAAATCGATGCGGATGACTTCTGCACCGGATTGCACCGAAGACGTGACCGATTCGATCACGTTTTGCGCCTGGGCTGCTGCTGCGCCTCCCCACACGCAGAGCAGCAGACATGCGGTACGCAGCCATCGCGCGATGGCAGATTGTTGTTCGTTCACGTTGGGCCTTTTGTTACTGCAGCGATCTGGAAAAAGTTGATCAGCGGACCTGCGCGGTCTTCATTCGACCGTCTGCAGGGCCTGCTCGGGCGCAGCGCGTGTGGCGCTCCTGCGTGACACGAGGCCACGCCCCCACTGCAAGAGGTCGTCTACGTAAGTGAAGATCACCGGCACAACCAGCAAGCTCAGCGCGGTGGACGTCAGCAGACCTCCAATCACGACGATCGCCATCGGCTGGCGGAAACTGGGCTCAGCACCCAGCCCCAGTGCGTTGGGCAGCATGCCGGCGCCCATTGCGATGGTCGTCATCACGATCGGGCGAGCGCGCTTGTGGCAGGCATCGATCAGCGCATCGAACCGGCCCATGCCTCGGTCGCGGCGCGCCACGATGGCGTACTCGACGAGCAGGATCGAATTCTTCGTGACGATGCCCATCAGCATCAGAACGCCGATGACCACCGACATCGAAAATGCCTGGTGCGTGAGCCATAGCGCGAACATGGCGCCGCCCATCGCCAGCGGCAAGGCACTGAGGATGGTGCCGGGTTGCAGGAAGTCATGGAACAGCAGCACCAGCACCGCATAGATGCAAAAGATCCCGATTGCCATCGCAACGCCGAAGCTCTGGAACAGTTCGGACATGCGCTGCAATTCGCCTTGTTCCACCTGGTGCACGCCGGCCGGCAAAGACTTCAGTGCGGGCAACGCCATGGCTTCGCGCTGCACCTCGCCGATCGTGCGTCCGTTCAACTCGACACTGAGCGTCACGTTGCGCGAGCGATCCAATCGGTCGATCTGCGACGGGCCGCTGCCCATCACGATCTCGGCCACCGAGGCCAGGTCCACGTTGCCGCCGCTGCCCTTGACTCGCAGCTGCGCGATGGCATCGAGGTTGCCGCGCACCGACGGATCCATGAGCACGCGGATCGCGATCTGGCGCTCCGGCAGGTTGAGTTTGGGCAGCGAGTTCGAATAGTCGCCGTAGGTGGCCAGGCGCACTGCGTCGGCCAGCGCTTCCGACGTGACACCCAGCGCAGCGGCACGAGCGGTGTCGGGGCGCACCTGGATCTCCGGGCGCTGCAACGAAGCGCTGGAGGTCACGTTGCCAATGCCCTTGAGCGTGCGCAGTTGCGACTCTGCCTGCGCCGCCGCGCTGGCAAGGATCTGCGGATCGTCACTCGCCAGCGTGATGTCCAGCGACTCTCCGTTGGCGCCGGCCCCGACTGTGATACGGGCGCCGGGAAGCGCTCGCAGCATCTCGCGCATCTTGGCCTCGACACCCGATTGCTTGAGTTTTCGCTCGCCACGCGGCACCAGGTCGACGGTGAGCGTGGCACTGGTCACGTCGGTCGAAGAGCTGACGCTCATGCCGCCACCGCTCGTGGCCGTGCCGACCGAGACAAATACGCCTTTCACCTCGGGCAGTGTGCGCAGCATCTGCGACGCACGTTGGCTGGTCGCCGCGGTGTCCTGCAAGGTGCTGCCCGGCGCCAGCTTGATCGTCAGGGTGCTCTGCGCCTTGTCCTGCGCCGGGATGAAGGCGGTCGGAATGAAGGGGATGATGAGCAGTGCCAGGCCAAAGAAGGCCGTGGCCGCCAGCACCGTGGCCTTGCGCCGCGACAGGCTCGCCCGGACCCAGCCGAGATAGCGGGTCATGGTCGGGCCATCGGTCGATATCTCGTGATTCCCCGGCGTCTTCGGCTTGAGCAGGTAGGCCGCCATCATCGGCGTCAAAAGCCGCGCCACCAGCAGCGAGGCCAGCACCGCCACCGAGGCGGTCACGCCGAACTGCCGGAAGAACTTGCCGGGAATGCCGCCCATGAAAGCCGTGGGCAGGAAGACCGCGACAAGTGCGAAGGTGGTGGCGATCACAGCCAATCCGATCTCGTCGGCCGCCTCCATCGCCGCTTGATATGGCGTCTTTCCCATCAGCAGGTGGCGTTCGATGTTCTCGATCTCGACAATCGCGTCATCCACCAGGATGCCGACCACCAGCGACAGCGACAGCAGCGTGATGACGTTGAGCGAATAGCCCGCCAGCGCCATGAAGCCGAAGGCCGGAATGATGGACAGCGGCAGCGCGGTGGCCGAGATGAGCGTGGCACGCCAGTCGCGCAGGAACCACCACACCACCAGGATCGCCAGGAATGCACCTTCGTACAGCAGGTGCATCGAGCCTGTGTAGTTGTCCTCGATCGGCGTCACCGTGTTCGAGGCCTCGGTGATGCTCGCCTCGGGATGCGCCTTGGAGAGGCGCTCGATCGCGCTGCGCGTGGCCTCGGCCACGCCCACGTCCGAATAGCCGCGCGAACGCGTGACCTGGAAGCCGATCACCGGCCGGCCATCACGAAAGGCCATGGTCGTGCGGTCGGCATGGATGTCGCTGACCCGCGCGATCTGGTCCAGCCGCACGTAGAGTCCATTCGAGATCGGCACGCTGATCGCGGCAATCTCCTCGGCCGTGCCAGCGGTGACGATGGTGCGCGTGGACTGCTTCTGCCCGCCCACGGCCCCCTCACCGCCCGAGCTTTCTTTCTGCACCGCCTTGAGCTGCGTGGAAACGTCGGACGGCGTCACGCCCAGGCCCGCCATCAGCGTGGGATCGAGGTCCACGTGAACCTCCCGGTCGATGCCGCCTACGCGCTCGACCTTGGCAACGCCCTTGACGGCGAGCAGCGCCTTGGTCACCGTGTTGTCGACGAGCCAGGACAGATCCTGGTCGTCGAGCTTGGTCGATTCGACGGTGTAGGTCAGCAACGCCGAGCTCGCCGAGGTCTGCTTCGAAACCGTGGGCGAAGCCATGCTGGAAGGCAGATCGGCGCGCGCGCTGTCCACCGCGTTGCGGACCTCGCTCAGCGCTTCTTCGCTGTTCTTGTCGATCTCGAAGCTGACGCTGATGCTCACCGTGCCGTCGGTGATCTTGGTGGTGATGTGATCCAGCCGCGTCAGAGAAGCCAGCTTGTCCTCGATCTTGCGCGCCACCTCGGTCTCCAGCTGCGAGGGCGCGGTGCCTTCGAGCGTGGCCGAGACCTGGATGGTCGGCAAATCCGTGTCGGGGAAATCCTGAATCTGCAGGCTCTTGAAGCCGATCAGACCCAAGGCCGTGAGGAGGATGAACAGCAGAACCGCGGGAACCGGATTGCGGATCGACCAGGAGGAAAAATTCACTGCGAGCCCCCTGCCTGCGCTTTGGCTGCGCCGGCCACCGTGACCTGTACGCCCTCCGACAGGAAAGCGCCTCCGCCGGCAACGACGCGCGCATCGCCGGCGAGCCCGGACAGCACCTCGATGCGGTCGCCCTGGCGACGTCCTGTGGCGACCGGATGGCTGCTGACCTTGTCACCGCTGCCGACTACGTACACATACGAGCGGCCGTCGCGCATCACGATCGCCGACTGCGGCAGCGTGAGCGCGGATTTGGCGTCGAGTTCCAGCGTGCCGTTGGCGAACATGCCCGAGCGCGACGTGCTGGCCGCGGGCAGGCTCGCGTAGACCGTGCCACGGCCGGTGGTGGTGCTCAGCGTCGGGCCGACCAGCCGGACCTTGCCCTGCACCTGCTCGCCGCCGGGCAATGTGACCCGTGCGATCTGCCCCACGCGCACGAGAGCAACCTGCCGGGCATCGAGCTCCGGGCGCCATTCGACCTTGGCCTGCCGCACCAGGCGGAACAGCTCCGCGCCCGCACTGACCACATTGCCCAGCACCGCCGACTTCGAGGACACGATGCCGTCGTCGGCTGCGACGATGCGCGTCTGGATGAGCTTGAGCTTGCTGCTGTCGAGTTCGGCCTGCGCGGAGGCGAGCGAAGCGCGCGAGGTGGCCTCGGTGATCCGGTACTCCTCGATCTTCTGCGCCGACAGCGCGCCGCTGCTTTCGGCGATCTTCGCGCGCCGCGTGTTGGAGACCGCCTGGTCGAGCGAGGCGCGGGCCTGTGCGACAGCGGCTTCCTGCTTGCGCACCTCGGCTTTCACGGTCGCGTCCGCCAGCCGCGCAAGAAGTTGGCCGCGCTTGACGCTCGCGCCCACATCCACCAGCAGTTCAGCGATGCGCAGGCCGCCGGTCTCGGGGCTGACGATGACCTCCTGCCAAGCCGTTACCGGTCCACTCGCCTGCAGTGTCTGCGGCCAATTCTGCGTCTGGGGCACGACCACCTCGACTGTCAGCACGCTGGGAGCCCGGGCGTCGGCATCAGGCACGCGGGCGTCCCCGGCCGGGCGGGCCAGCCAGGCGACGAGCCCCAGCCCGAGCGCCACGGCGAGTGCCGCGGTCCCGATAAAGAACTTTCGATTCACGGTAAACCTCATTGATTGTTTGTCTGCTGCGCCGCCACCGCCTGCGGCGGCAACGCGGGCGAATCGGGCTGCCAGCCGCCGCCCAATGCCTTGTAGAGAGCGATCCAGTACTGGACGCGGTTGCGCTGCAGCGCGATCTCATCGATCTGGGCGGACAGCGCCGAGCGCCGCGCCTCTTCCAACGTGAGCAGGCTTGCGCCGCCGGCACGCCAGTTCACTTCCGTCGCTTCGAAGTAGCGGCGATATTCCTGCGCCGCCTGCCCGGCCTGGTCTGCGCGTCGGGCGGTACTGTCAAGGCGGACCAGCGCCTGCTCGATCTCCTTCACGGCGTCGCGCACACTTTGCCGGTAGTCGGCCAGCGCCGACCTGTAGCTCGCTTGCGCGCTGTCCACTGCCGCGCGGCGCTTGCCGGCGTCGAAGATCGGAATCGACAGCGACGGGCCCAGGGACCAAGTGGTGACCGACGAAGCGAGGTTGGAGGCCGAGACCGTGATCGATCCGGTCAGTGAAAGGCTCGGGTACAGATCCGCCACCGCGGCGCCGATCTCGGCGCTCGAAGCCGCGAGCTCCCGCTCGCTCGCGGCCAGGTCGGGGCGTTGGCGCAGAGCCCGAGCGGGCACGCTCGGAACTGCCAGCGCGGCTGGCTGCGGCACCTGTGCGCCAGCGTGCGCCATCAGGGCTCGCAGCGCGGCCTCATCGAAGCCGGTGAGATTGACGAGCGACTTCACCAGCAGTTCGCATTCGGCACGCTGCGACAACAGCGTGGACGTGGTGCTCGCCAGGCTGGCTCGCGCGAGCGCCCCATCGGAAGGCGCAGTGAACCCGGCACGCACCGAAACGGCGGTGGCCTTCTCGGTCTCGGTCATCGAGGCCAGTTCACGCTCATAGGCCTGGGCCAGCAGGCCGCAGGCGCGGTATTGCACATAGGTGTCGGCCACCTCGGCCGCCAGCGAGACCCGTGCGTCGTGCCAATCGTCCACGCGCGCATCGATGCGCGCCTGCGCCGCCTGCGCATTGCGGCGCACCTTGCCGAACAGATCCAGTTCCCAGGAGGCATCGAGGTCGGCGCTGCGGCTGGTGGCAAGCACCGGCGCGCTGCCTTCGGTCGTCTGCTGCCTTGCACGCGATAGCGAACCGCTGCCGCTCAGGCTGGGCAGGCCGCCTGCTCGCGTCGTAGTCAGCGTTGCGCGCGCCTTCTCGATCTTCGTCCAGGCTTTGTCCAGACTCGGACTGTCGGCTTCCGCCTGCACGATCAGCCGGCCAAGGACCGGGTCGTCGAACTGGCGCCACCAGTCGACCATCGCACTGACACTGCCATCGTGCGGCACCACCGCCTGCCAGGTTGCGGCCACCGATGGCGTCGGCGGGTGATATTCCGGACCGGCCGCACAGCCGGCCAGCATGACGCCAAGAGCGAGCAGCGCCATCGCGCGCACCCGCCTTCCGGGGGAGAGAATTTGAGAAGCATGCATAGGGTTCTTCGTTCGAACCCATCGTAGGAAGAGCCTCTGTTGGATGCGGTTCGGGAGAGTTAAGCTGGGTAAAAGATGGCCGTGGTTCGCCATCGACGCAGCATCTGATGCCAAACTGTCGGCTCTCGCCCAGAACCAAGCCATGCACCGAGTCCTGCTGATCGACGACGACGTCGAACTCACCACCATGCTGTCCCAGTACCTGGGGTACGAAGGCTTCGATGTCCGCGCCGTGCACGATGGCGGCACCGGTGCTGGCGAGGCGGCCACCAACCTCTATTCCATCGTGGTGCTGGACATCATGATGCCGCGCCTGTCCGGCATCGAGGTGCTTCGGCGCATCCGGGAGCGCAGCGCAGTGCCTGTCCTCATGCTGACTGCCCGCGGAGACAATGTCGACAAGATCGTCGGGCTGAACATGGGCGCCGACGACTACGTGTCAAAGCCATGCACGCCGGCCGAGCTGGTTGCACGCATACGCGCAATTCTGCGACGCACGGAAACAAGGGCTGCAGCCGAGCCATCGTCCGCGCCGCGCGTACTCAAGGCGGGAGAACTTGTGTTGTGGCCCGGCAGCCGCCGGGCGACGTGGCACGGAGAGCCACTCGAACTCACGGGTACGGAATTCAGCCTGCTGGAGGTGCTTGCAAGCCATGTGGGCAAGCTCGTCAGCAAGCAGGACATTTCGCTGCAAGCCTTCGACCGTTCGCTCGTACGTTTTGACCGTCGTATCGACGTGCACATCAGTGCCATCAGGCAGAAGCTGGGGACCCGCTCGGACGGCCAATCCTGGATTCAGAGCGTGCGCGGCTTGGGCTACCAGTTGCTGGAGGGCTGATGCCACTCAGGCCAACAGTCGGAAGGCTGTTCTGGAAGCTCTTGCTTGCCTTGTCGCTGAGCATGATCTTGTCGATGGTCGGCACCGCCGCCTACCTGATGCTCACCAACCACCCCTTCCCTCCGCCGCAGCCGGACGGCATGCCGTCCCTTGGCTACACGCCGATCGTCCCGCTGCTTTCCGGGCTCATTGCCATACTGGTGATCGGCCTCGCACTCTCCTGGTACCTGTCTCGCCCGCTGCGCCATTTGCGTTGGGCGCTTCACCGTGTTGCTCAGGGCCATCTCGATACCCGCATATCGCCGCTGATGGGGCGCCGGCGCGACGAGATCGCCGATCTGGCGCGGGACGTCGACCGGATGGCCGAACAGTTGCAACTGGTCGTGGAATCGCGACGTGTTCTGCTGCACGACATCTCTCATGAACTGCGTTCCCCATTGACTCGAATTCAAGCCGCCATCGGTCTGTCACGACAAGATCCCGAGCTGACCGAGGCCATGCTTCTTCGCATCAAGAACGAAAGCGAGCGACTGGATGGCCTGATCGAGGAGTTGCTCACGCTGCATCGCCTGGAGGCTGGTGCGTCTGTCGCGCCACTTGAGCGGGTGGATCTGATCGAGCTGCTGGACGACATCACGGAAGACGCCGACTTCGAAGCCCGCGCCACGGGTCGCCGCGTGAGCACCGATGCTCACGGAAGTTTTGTCGTTGAAGTGCATGGCGAGTTGATCTATCGCGCTTTCGAGAACGTCATCCGCAACGCCGTCAAGTACAGCCCGCCATGCGGCATCGTGGAAGTCAATGTGCAGGTCGATTCGCAGACAGGTGCTCTCGTCATCGCGGTGGCTGATCGAGGCCCGGGCGTGTCGCCCTCGTTGCTGGAAAAGATTTTTGAGCCCTTCTTCCGTGCCGAAGAAGGCGAGCAGGTGCATGGCGTGGGCCTCGGCCTGGCCATTGCTCGTCGCGCGATGCAGATGCACAACGGAAGCGTCACGGCATCGCCGCGCGAAGGCGGAGGCCTTTTGGTGAAGCTGATCCTGCCTTCTCCCCAAGGAGCGTCCGGCCCCTTCGAGTGAGGCAGGTGTCACGCGACTCTGCGGTGCCCGCATGGCCATGAAGCTTCGCCGGATGGATGGCACCTTTACATAACTTGCGTCGGCCAAACGGCGGCACGCGGCCCCGGCAGTCAGGTCAGGTTGCCCTGGCCGTCAGCCACTTGTCGGAAGTCAGGGGGACGCCAACGATGCGGATTTCACCAATGCTTCCCAAGAAGCCGGTCGACATGTTCCCGGCCCACTGACCGCAGCCGATGGCAATTTGCTGGGTGGGGCTCACGTATTGAATGCCCTGCATGTTCGTGTTGTTCCGCAGGACGGGCGCTCCTTCCACGTACATGGTGGTCGCATACGACGCGGAGGGGTCGTTCACGATGGCAATGTGCAGCCACTGGCCGGCCGACACGCCTCCGGACCAGCAGGTCAGATTGGTCGCCTGGTTCACCGGGACAATTTCCCACTGGAATTCCATCAGGTTTGAAAAGGCGAACATCAGTGCGCAATCGCCCTCGCCCGATCCGAAACCAGGCAGCTGCGATCGCGCGCCCAGGCGGTACAGGATGCCCATCCATCCATTCGTCGTCGCATCGAAACCTGGATCGATATTGACGAATGCCTCGATGGTGTAGCCCGAGGGGAAGGTTTCCACGTTCAGCGTCGAATTCTGGTCGGTGGTGAAGTAGGAAGACTTGGTCTTCGTGGCATTCAGGAAACGCAGGCTTCCGGGCGCGGCCGACAGCGGATGATGGCTTGTCGACCAGACCAGATCACCGGGCGAGCCCATCCACGTGTTCACCGAAATCGGGTTCTTTCCCCCAGCCGAACTGTCCTGGATTTGCTGCCCGGGCTGATAGGGAAAAAGATCCCCGTCGGCTGCCGACGCATTGAAGAAACGCCAGTGCGCCAGCGTGCTGCCGACCTTCGGGTAATCCTCGGTGCTCGTCGGAAGCCTTGCGGCCTTCTGTGGAGGCTGGCTGTAGTTTGTCAGGATGATTTTCCTGGCCGCGTCTGTCAGGCCGCTGTCCGATGAACCGTCCGGAACGGTGAAGTTCGGATTGAAGGAAGCAAACCTCCGGACAAAATCCAGGTCCAGCGTGAAGGACTGGTTCGAGTCGGACAGCCAGGCGGCATCGAACTCGTTGAGCGTGGCGGCCGGCTTCAAGGGAACCCATGGAGAGAACGAACTGGCGATGATCTTCTTGTTGGTGAGATCGAACTCGAACATCCGCATGAGACCGTTGCCGCCCATGTAGGCCATCTGGTAGTCCACCACCATCAGGTAGACATCGTTGCCGCGGGAATTCTTCTTCGTGCTCGTGCAGGAGCCGTGGTAGTGGCCACTGACCGCCATGAAGATCTGGTCGTTGTCCTTGATGAGCTTGTCCCACATGTAGTTCGAATAGGCGGTATCGGCTGCGGTCTTCCCGTCGCTGCCGATTCCGACCAACTGGTGATTCACCAGGATGACGGGGAGCGTCTTGTTCGCCTGGATGACCTGGTTGGCCCAGCCGATCGCATCGTCAGATGCTCGCCACGACATCGACAGCACAAGGAATTTGTTTCCTTCGGCTTCGAAGACGTGATATTCGTGGAACCCGGAAGCGTGCCTTCCACCGAATGTCGCCTGCCTCTTCGCTCGCTCCGCGGGGAACACCTGCAAGTAGGGTTCGAACAGGCCCACCCGATGACTGCCGCCGTCCTGGTAGCCGTCGTTGTTGGCGAAGCCGGTGACTCCGACGCCCCAGTCCGGGCCCCATTGCATATCGGAGTCGATGGCCCCTACGTCATGATTTCCCGCGCAGATTGAGTAAGGGCATTGGGCCGCCTCGAGCACCTGCATTGCCTGGCTTGCAAGCTCCCATTCCTTCGTGACCTGGCCATTGCCGATCTGGCCATTGCCAACGAGATCGGTCGAGGCGCTCCAGGGGGTCGATTTTTCCGATGTGTAGTACCAGGACTGGTCAACGATATCGCCAAGATGGATGGTGAATGGCATTTTCAGCAGCTTGGCGTTCTGCGCGATCCATTGCGTTTGGGTCTTGAATGGATTGTCGTATTTCGGATCTATTCCCGAATACAGTTTTTGATAGAGCTCGCCCATCTTTTCCGATGCATACCTGGGATAGAACTGGGTATCAGGAAGCACGGAAATGGTGAAGCTGGATATCTTTTGAGCGGGGGCGCCAGAACTGGCTGGGGGCGACGAATTGCTCGGCGACGCACCTGCCGATGTCCCGCTCCCTCCTGTTGCCGGAAAGGCCGTGGCGCCCGCGCCATTGTTGCCGCCGCCGCACCCGGGCAGCGCGATTGCCATGCCGGTGACCGAGCCGGCCAACATGAGCTTCAGCAGTTCCCGGCGCCTGTTTTCCGGAACGGAAGCCAATTGATCGAGGCCGGCATTTTCTTCAGGAGAGTAATTTTCAGTCATGGCATAAAAGTCAGGAACGCATCGAAGCTCTTCCGCGAAATTGCGAACGACTTCGAAAAGCGGAACTTTATTTGCCAAATATGATGTTTTTGTGAATTAATTACCGCGCAAAACGCACGAATTCACAGGTCATTGACTCAATATTCCGGGAAATCGACCCAGGCAATTAACCTGCCAATTGGCGGCAGGAATTAATCCTGACCCAGGCCTGACTCGCTTACCGAACATTCACGGTCGATGCATCACTCAAACAGGTGCAGCTCCCGCAGGGTGCGGGGACCGGTCGCAATACTCGATCAGGAGTTCGGTGAGGACCCGTATCTTCCGTGCGGGATGCTGACCTGGCGGTCGGATGACATATGCACCTGCCGGGGGTGGTGGGTGACGTGTCATGACCGGCACGAGTGCCCCGGAGGCCACATGTTCATGGGTGAGCCAATCGGGCAGGTAAGCGATCCCGAGTCCTGCTGTAGCAGCGGCGACCAAAGCAGTGCCGTTGTCGGCCTTGAAGCGCCCCTGCGGACGAACCGTGATGATCTTGTCGCCATCCGTGAGCTGCCAGACCTCGGTTCCTTGCATGAGGGCCTGATGGGCGACGAGTTCCTCCGGCGTCTCGGGCGACCCATGCGCCTTGACATAGTCCGGACTCGCGACGAGCTTCCCGTGGACCGGGCCGATGCGTCTTGCAATCAGGTTGGAGTCCTGGAGATAGCCAACCCGTATCGCGCAGTCGTAACCCTCCGCGATGAGATCAACGAAGCGATCGCTGTAGCAGGTCTGGATGTGAAGCCTAGGGTGGCGTCGTGCCATTTCCGCGAGGATGGGCGCGAAGTGAGTCGGGCCCAGGGAAAACGGCACTGCAACACGCAAGCGGCCGCGAAGGTCACCAGCGGGCAGGATCGCTTCCCTGGCCACGTCGATCTCGGCGCAGACCCTGGCTGCATAGTCCCGGAACGTGGCCCCGGCTTCAGTGAGAGCAGCCCCGCGGGTGGATCGCGCAAGCAGCTGGACACCAAGTTCTTCTTCAAGCCGGACGAGACGACGACTGACGATCGACTTGGACACCCCGAGCCGCAGCGCAGCAGACGAAACGCCCCCGGCATCGGCAACTTCCACGAATGTCTGCAGTTCTTCGATATCCAATTTGGCGTTCCCCGTTTCGCGACACAGCTCGCCGCGAAATGCTACTACCGCATCAAAAGGGGGAACAACAAAATCCTGCTTCGGGCAACGTCGCCGCCGGCGAATGTTTCCCGAAAACCAATCCCGCTCACAACGGCAACAAAGGATCCATCAATGACTTTTCGCAACGGCCTGGCTTCGCTTCTTCGTCCCGAAGACTCGGTACTCGTTCTTATCGACCACCAGCCCTACCAGCTCGCCAATCTGAACAGCCACGACCCGCAGGCCGTGGTGAACAACACGACCGCCCTGGCGAAGTCCGCCAAGGCCTTCGGCGTCCCCACCATCCTGACCAGCGTGATCGCGGCGCGAGGCGGTCTGCTCTTCCCGCACATCACTGACGTGTTCCCCGGCCAGGAGGTGATCGACCGGACCTTCATCAACACCTGGGAGGATCGGAAGGTCGTCGATGCGGTCAAGGCGACGGGCCGCAAGCAACTGATCATCGCCGGCCTGTGGACGGAGATCTGCGTCGCCATGCCGACAATCCAGGCGCTGGGCGAGGGCTGGGATGTGACGGTGGTCACGGATGCGTCGGGCGGCACTTCGGTTGAGGCCCATGAGGTCGCGATCCAGCGCATGATCCGCGCGGGCGCGAACATGATGACCTGGTTGGCGGTGGCCTCGGAGTGGCAACGTGACTGGGCGCGCACCGAGCACGCCGCAGAGCTGACGGAAGTTCTCAAGCAGCACGCCGGCGGCAGCGGCATAGCCTATCTGTGGGAGCAGCAGCTGCTCAACACGCCGGTGCCGAGCACCGCGGGCTGATCTGGGCGGGGATGAAGAGGACTCCTGAGCGACGCGTCGCGAGAAGGCGGATTGCTTTTCGCAGCCTCGTCATCCCTCTTTCCATGCGCGGCATCTACGGAAGATTCTCCCGAAAGATCACCTGGCTGCGCGTGGTCTCCACGCCGCTCAGCGCCTCGCGCTTGTCGCGCAGGTTGGTGAAGATGCGCACGCAGCTCATCAGCGTGGTGTGCGGACTTTGCGTGATCACCGCGTCCATGCTGCCGTCGATCAGCAGTGAGCGCGTATCGGGCGTGAGCCCATGGCCGATGAAGACCACCTTCTGCTCGCGCCCTGCCTCCTTCAGCGCGCGCGCCACGCCGTCCGATGCGCCACCGATGTTGTAGATGCCGCCCATGTCCGGGTACTGCTCCAGCAGCGCGCGCGTCTGCCGGTAGTTCTTGCCCGCGTCGTCCTGCCCTTCGCGCAGCCCCACCACTTCGAGCCGCGGGAACATCTCGTCGATGACGTGCAGGAAGCCGGCCTCGCGCTCTTCGTGCGCCTTGTAGCTCAGGCTGCCCGCGATGAGCGCGACCTTGGCGGCGCGTGCGCCGATGAATCGGCCGATGAGATAGCCCGCCGTGCGGCCCGCGGCCCGGTTGTCGAGCCCCACGAACGCGGCGCGCTCGGAGTTCGACAGGTCCGAGATCAGCGTCACCACCGGCAGCCCGCGTGCAGCGAGCGCGGCCACGGCCTCGCGCACCGCCGGATGCTCCAGCGCCATCATCGCAATGCCGTCGCAGCGCTGGCCGTGCCGGCGCAACGCGTCGGCCAGCTCGTGCGGATTGAAGCTCTCGATGAACACCGTACGGCACTGCACGTTGAACGGCGCCCAGTGCTCTTGCGAGTAGCCCACCATATCGCCCAGCATGCGAATGAAGCGGTTGGTGCCGGCCGGCAGCAGGAACACCAGCCGCAGCGGCGGCGGCGTGAGCGCTGCATACAGCTCGGGGCCGGGCAGGTAGTCGAGCTCGCCCGCGGCCTTGAGCACGCGCTGCACCGTGGCGTCGCGCACGCCGGGGCGGCGGTTGAGCACACGGTCGACCGTGGCGGTCGAGACCTGCGCCGCGCGGGCGATGTCGACCACGCGGGCACGCCGCACGTCGCGTGGCGAATCCGTGGACTCGGAAATGAGTGAAGGGTTTTCCCGCATACATCAAAAACCATCAGACAGAAGTTTGACCCGAATCATGCATCCTTCTATCTTCACTGGGCCTTGAAGCCCATGGTGCATCAGATTGCATCAATCGCATAACGGAGACAGACATGACCTCGCTGACCCGCAGGAGTGCCCTGCGCACCCTTTCCGCCCTCCCCGCTGCCGGCATCGTCGCGGCCCTGCCGCGCATCGCACGCGCCGCCGAGTTCTCGTACAAGTACGGCAACAACCTGCCGCTGACGCATCCGCTGAACATCCGCGCACAGGAGGCGGCCGACCGCATCGCCAAGGAAACCAAGGGCCGTGTCGAGATCAAGATCTTCCCGAACAACCAGCTCGGCGGCGACACCGACATGCTTGCGCAGGTGCGCTCGGGCGGCATCGAGTTCTTCACGCCCTCGGCACTCGTCATCGCCACGCTGGTGCCGGTGGCTGCCATCAATGCAGTGGGCTTCGCGTTCAGCGACTACAGCCAGGTGTGGGCCGCCATGGACGGCAAGCTCGGCGCGCACGTGCGCGGCGCCATTGCCAAGTCACGCCTCTATGCCTTCGAGAAGATGTGGGACAACGGCTTTCGCCAGACCACCAGCAGCAAGGCCGCGGTGGCAAACGCCAAGGACATGGACGGCCTGAAGATCCGCGTGCCCGTGAGCCCCCTGTCGATCTCGATGTTCAAGGGCCTGGGCGCCGCACCGGCAAGCCTGCAGTTCAGCGAGGTGTATTCGGCGCTGCAGACGAAGATCGTCGACGCGCAGGAAAACCCGTTGCCCATCATCCAGGTGGCCAAGCTGTTCGAGGTGCAGAAGTTCTGCTCGCTCACCAACCACATCTGGGACGGCTACTGGTTCATTGCCAACGGCCGCGCCTGGGACGCCCTGCCCGACGACCTGAAGACCATCGTGGCGCGCGCGATCAACGACGCCGGCATGCAGCAGCGCGACGACATCAGGAAGCTCAACGAGTCGGTGGTCGGTGACCTGCAGGCCAAGGGCCTCACCATCAACCGGCCGGCTGCCGACAGCTTCCGCGCCAAGCTGCGAGAGTCGGGTTTCTACAGCGAATGGAAGGGCCGCTTCGGCCCGGAGGCCTGGGCGCTGCTCGAAGGCGCGGTCGGCAAGCTGGCCTGACGATCCATGGCGCATGAATCGACTTTCGAGGCGGCCGCCTTTGCTGGCGCCGGCGCTTCGGCCAACCCGCTGAGCGGCATGGCGTCGCGCTGCGACCGCGTGCTCGGCGCAGCGGTCGAGGCCGTGGCCGCGCTGCTGGTGCTGGCCGAGATCTGCGTGCTGTTCGCTGGCGTGGTGTCGCGCTACGTGTTCCATGCGCCACTGGTGTGGTCGGACGAGCTCGCATCCATCCTCTTCCTGTGGCTGTCGATGCTCGGCGCCGTCGTAGCGCTGCGGCGCGGCGAGCACATGCGCATGACTGCGCTGGTGCAGAAGGTGCAGCCGCAGACGCGCGCCATGCTCGATGCCTTCGCCATCGCCGCGTCGGTCACGTTCCTGGTGCTGATCATCTGGCCCTCGATCGACTACGCGCACGAAGAGTCATTCATCGTCACGCCCGCACTCGAGATCAGCAACGCATGGCGCGCTGCGGCCATTCCGGCGGGCATCGGCATCATGCTGGTGATGGCGCTGCTGCGCCTGTTGCGCGTGTGCACCGGCCGGCAGATTGCGGTCGCACTCGTCGGCATGGCCGCGCTGGTGGGCGCCTTCTGGCTTGCCGCACCGGTGTTCGCGACGCTCGGCAAATTCAACCTGGTGATCTTCTTCGTGGTCATCGTGGCGGCCACGGTGCTCTCGGGCGTGCCCATTGCCTTCTCGTTCGCGCTGGCCACCTTCGGCTACCTGGCGCTCACCACGCGCACGCCGCTGCTGGTGATGGTCGGGCGGCTCGACGAAGGCATGTCGCACCTCATCCTGCTGGCAGTGCCGCTGTTCATCTTCCTGGGCGCGCTCATCGAGATGACCGGCATGGCGCGCGCCATGATCCAGTTCCTGGCCAGCCTGCTGGGCCACGTGCGTGGCGGCCTCTCCTACGTACTGATCGGCGCCATGTACCTGGTGTCGGGCATTTCGGGTTCGAAGATTGCCGACATGGCGGCCATCGCGCCCGTTCTCTTCCCCGAGATGACCAAGCGTGGCGCCAAGCCCGGCGACCTGGTGGCGCTGCTGGCGGCCACCGGCGCGCAGACCGAGACCATTCCGCCGTCGATCGTGCTGATCACCATCGGCTCGGTCACCGGCATCTCGATTGCGGCGCTGTTCACGGGCGGCCTGCTGCCGGCCGTGGTGCTGGGCGCCGCGCTGTGCGTGGTGGTCTGGTGGCGTTATCGCCGCGAAGACCTGAGCGCCGTGCAGCGCTACAGCAAACGAGAAATCGGCAAGCTGCTGCTGGTTGCGCTGCCCGCCGTGCTGTTGCCCTTCGTGATCCGCGCCGCCGTGGTCGAGGGTGTGGCCACGGCCACCGAAGTGTCGACCATCGGCATCGTCTACTCGGCCATCGTCGGCCTGGTTGTGTACCGCCAGTTCGACTGGAAGCGGCTCAAGCCGATGCTGATCGACACCGCCTCGCTGTCGGGCGCCATCATCTTCATCGTCGGCTGCGCCACGGCCATGGCCTGGGGCCTCACGCAGTCGGGCTTCTCGCAGGACCTGGCGCGACTCATGGGCACGCTGCCCGGCGGAGCCTACGGTTTCCTGGCCGTGTCGATCGTCGCCTTCATCGTGCTGGGCAGCGTGCTCGAGGGTATTCCGGCCATCGTGCTGTTCGGGCCACTGCTGTTCCCCATCGCCAAGGCCGCGGGGGTGCACGAGGTGCACTACGCGATGGTCGTGATCTTCTCCATGGGCATCGGCCTGTTCGCGCCGCCCTTCGGCGTCGGCTACTACGGCGCCTGCGCCGTGAGCAAGGTCAATCCCGACGAAGGCATCAGGCACATCTGGGGCTACATCGGCGCGATGCTGGTCGGCCTGGTGATCGTGGCCGCGTTCCCGTGGTTCTCGACCGGCTTCCTCAAATTCTGATCACAACAACACACTCACATCACCGGAGCCAACCGCAATGAGTCGATTCCTCGGCGAGATCCGCCAGCTGGGCTATGTCGTGCACGACATCGAAGCCGCCATGGACTACTGGAGCACCAAGCTGGGCGTGGGCCCCTGGTTCTACAACCCGCGCGTGCCCATCAAGAACTACCGCTACAACGGCGAAGCGCACGAGCCGCACAATTCGGTGGCACTCGCCAACTCGGGCTATGTGCAGGTCGAACTCATCCAGACGCGCAACGACGTGCCTTCGATGTACCGAGACTTCCTGCAGGCTGGCCGCACAGGGCTGCAGCACGTCGCCTACTGGACGGCCGACTACGACGCCGACCTCGCGCGCCTCACCAAGCAGGGCTTCAAGCCGGTGATGAGTGGCGAAGTGGGCGAGCGCGGGCGCTTCATCTACTTCGACACCGAGTACCACCCGGGCACCGTCATCGAGCTGTCGGAAGTCGCGGGCCCGAAGGGCAGGATGTTCGACCTGATCCGCAGCGCGTCGGAAGGCTGGGACGGCAGCGAGCCGGTGCGGCCCTTTCCCGACCTGAGCAAGCTGTGAGCGTGATGGCGCCTGAACGCATCCGCGCTCGCTATCTCATCGAGACGCCGCTGGACCCGGCCGCCGTGGCCGAGGTGATGGCCGGCGAGCAATCGTGTGGCACCTTCACACGGGTCGAAGGCGAGACCGATGCGCTGCGCGAACGCGCACGCGCCACGGTCGAAGCGATCACCGAGCTGGCGCCAACCGAGACGCCGAGTCTGCCGAACGCCCTGCTCGAACGCAAAGGCACGCGCGGTCCGTGGCGGCGTGCGCATGTCGACATCGCGTTTCCAGTGGCGAACATCGGCGCCAACCTGCCGACCCTGGCCGCAACGGTGTCGGGCAACCTGTATGACCTGGGCGAAGTGACGGGGCTGCGGCTGGAATCGCTGCAGGTGCCCGCGAGCTATCGCGCTCAGTTCGAGATGCCGCGCGCCGGCATCGCCGGCACACGGCGCGCGACCGGTGTGGCGAGCGGCGCGCTGGTCGGCACCATCATCAAGCCGAACGTCGGCCTTTCCGCCGCGCAGACCGCCGACCTCGTCGGCCGGCTCTGTGCGGCAGGCGTCGACTTCATCAAGGACGACGAGGTGTGCGCCGACCCCGCACACGCCCCGCTGGCCGAGCGCGTGCCCGCCGTGATGGCTGTCGTGCGCGCGCACCAGCAGCGCACCGGCAAGCACGTGATGGTGGCCTTCAACATCACCGACGAGACCGACGCGATGAAGCGGCATGCCGATCTCGTCGAACGCGAAGGCGGCTCGTGCGTCATGGCCAGTCTCAACTGGTGCGGGCACTCGGGCATTCAGACGCTGCGTCGGCACACCGGCCTTGCGCTGCACGGCCACCGCAACGGCTACGGCGCGCTGTCGCGGCATCCGCTGCTGGGCATTTCGTTCCAGGCGTACCAGACGCTGTGGCGCCTGGCGGGTGTGGACCACATGCACGTTCACGGGCTGCAGGGCAAGTTCTCGCAGCCCGACAGCGAAGTGATCGAGTCGGCGCAGGACTGCTTCACGCCGCTGACCGATGCGGCGGACGATCGCGTGATGCCGGCGTTTTCTTCGGGCCAATGGGCCGGCACCGTGCCTGCGACGTGGAAGGCCATCGGGAGCGACGACCTGCTCTTCATGGCCGGCGGCGGCATCCTCGCGCACCCCGGCGGCGCGGCGGCAGGCGTGACGAGCATCCGGCAAGCATGGTCGGCCGCGCGGGCGGGCGTGTCGCTGGCGGATGCCGCCAAGGATCAGCCCGAGCTGGCCCACGCCCTCGCCTTCTTCGGCAAGCCATGAGGCCCTGCCCGCCGATCGTCTACTACGGCGACGATTTCACCGGCGCGACCGACACCCTCGGCACCGCGGCGCGCGCGGGACTGCGTGCGCTGCTGTTCCTGAAGACGCCCGATGCCGCGCGGCTGGAGCGCACGGGGCCGCTCGACGTGCTGGGCATCGCGGGCGCGGCGCGCGCCATGACGCCCGAGGAAATGCAGGCCGAACTCCGCCCCGTGGCCACGCTGTTCCGCTCGCTCGGCGCGCGCGTGCTGCACTACAAGACCTGTTCGACCTTCGACAGCGCGCCGCACATCGGTTCGATCGGTGCGGCAGTGCGCGTGCTGCGCGCGGCGGTGCAGCAGCCATGGACCGCCATCGTCGGCGGGCAGCCCAACCTGGGCCGCTACTGCCTCTTCGGCAACCTGTTCGCTGCGGCGGGGAGCGGCGGCGAGGTCTTTCGCATCGACCGGCATCCAACGATGAGCCGGCATCCCGTAACGCCGATGGACGAGGCGGATCTGCGGCTGCACTTGGCAAAGCAGGGGCTGGCAGATGTGCGCTCCATGCCGTTCACCGCCGCATCGCGCGGCAGCGATTCGCTCGACACCGCGCTGCGGCAGGCACTGCACTCGCCGCCGGCGGATGCAGTGCTGTTCGACGTGGCCGATACGACGCAGCTGCGGGCCATCGGCGAAGTGCTGTGGGCCAGGGCGCAAAGCGCCACGCTGCTGGCTGCGGGGCCAAGCAGCGTGGTGGATGCGCTGGCAATGGCGCTGCCCTCGTCGCACAAGGAAGGCGGCAGTGCCCCGACGGCGCGGACCGGCGTGCCTCCGGCGAAGGGGCCGGTGCTGGTGCTTGCGGGAAGCCTGTCGCCTGTCACGGCGCGGCAGGTGGCGGCGGCGAAATCGTTCGATACCGTGTGGCTCGATGCGTCAGGAATCGCGCAGCGGGACGCAGCCACGCTGGAACGTCATGCTCGAGACATCGCGAACGGGCTCGTCAGCGGCCGCAACGTGCTGGCCTGCACCCGCCCCCCCAAGCCGCTGCCGCTCGAAAGAGGCATCGATCCCCAAGCCTTGGCGCGCGCTGGCGGCGATCTGCTCGCCAGAGTGCTGGCAATGGTGCCATTGCAACGCGTGGGCATTGCCGGAGGCGACACCTCGAGTCATGCAGTGCAGGCGCTCAATGCCTGGGGGCTTTCCTACGTGGCGGACATGGGCGCCGGCACCTCGTTGTGTCGCGTGCACAGCGACGACGACGCGCTCGACGGGTTGGAAATCATGCTCAAGGGTGGCCAGATGGGCTCGGACGACGTGTTCGAGCGTCTGGTGCGCGGCTCAGCCTAGACCTGGCTCCCGGCGTCCAATGGGCTGTCGCTTTGCGCATCCTATAAATGCGGGATCCCGAAGAAGCTCTCTTCAGGTCAACTGCGCCTTCGGGAAGTTTGACGGAAGCGAAGCAATGCCTAGACCCCCCATTCACAACGCAACGATCACCTTGAAGCTGCCATCCGACATGGAGACCAACGCCGAGATCAAGGCCTTGCGCGCTGCCGGCATACCGGTCGACGCGCTCGGCAACGCGGAGCGGGGCTTTCTTTTCGTGCGCTTCAGCGACGGATGGAGAAACCACGCCAACATCTTCCGATGGTTCGCCGGAGACATCGGACAAGACCCTCGCAACAGCGGCATCAAGCCGGGTCCCCGGCGGCGCAGAGCGGCATTCTCAAGCTGCATGCCCAATCATCGCTAGACGCCCACCCGCCGATTGCCGCGGGCGCGCCTCAGACGGCGCCGTGGGCCTCGACGTAGAGCGCATAGAGCGAATGGCTGCTCGCCATGTAGAGGCGATTGCGCTTCGGGCCTCCGAATTCGAGATTCGGGCAGCGCTCGGGCAGGCGGATGAAGCCGATGGGCTTGCCCTGCGAATTGAAGATCTTCACGCCGTCCATCTCTTCCGACTTGCCTGTCGGCAGGTAAGCCTTCATGCCACCACCGATGTCCGTAGGTTCGGCCGCAACCGCGCCCGTGTAGCCCCACCCGCACCAGAGATTGCCGTCGCGGTCGACGCGAAAGCCGTCAAAAGCACCCGGCCCGTCGGCGTCGATCAGCTTGGTCTTGTTCGAAACGCCTGTGCCATCCGGTGATACGTCGTAGCTCCAGATGCTGCGGTTTGGCGTTCCCTTCCACTCGACGACATAGAGCTTCTTCTCGTCGGGCGAGAACGCCAGGCCGTTCGGATTGACGAGATCGGTGATCACCGCGGTGAGCTTGCCGTCCTTCGCGATGCGGTACACGTTGGTCGTCGCCTGCTCCGGCACCGCCTTGAAACCTTCCCACTCGCCGTTGATGCCGAAGGTGGGATCGGTGAACCAGACGGTGTCGTCCGACTTGACGACGACGTCATTCGGCGCGTTGAGGCGTCTGCCTTCGTAGTTGTCGGCCAGCACCGTCATGCGCCCGTCCTTCTCGGTGCGGACCACGCGCCGCGTCACCGAGTGCTCGCAGGTGATCAGCCGCCCCTGCCGGTCACGGGTGTTGCCATTGGCATAGTTCACGTTGGTCTTGTGCACGGAGAACTTGCCGGTCTTCTCGTCGTACTTCATCAGCCGGTTGTTCGGAATGTCGCTCAGGAGCAGGTAGCCATGCTCGGGAAAGTAGACCGGGCCCTCGGCCCAACGCATGCCCGTGCCGAGTTGTTCCACCGTGCTGCTGTAGATCCGGTACTTGGCGAAGCTCGGGTCGAGGATCATCACGGACGGATCGGGGTAGCGCTGGTTGGGTTTGAAATCGAAGGCTTGCGCGCCGGCCAGGCCGCTGAGCGCCGCGGCCCCTGCGCCCGCCGCAGCCGTCCTGAGCAACTGGCGTCGTCGATGGTTGATATCGCTCTGCATCGGAGGTCTCCTCATGTGGTTGCGAAAACTCAATCGGCCACCGCGCCCGACTTCTTCACCAGTTCGGCCCAGCGCGGAATTTCCTTGGCCATGAAATCACGCAGTTCTTCCGGCGTGCTGCCCACGATCTCCATCGCCAGCTGGTCCGATAGCTTGGCCTGCACGTCGGGCTGCCTGAGCGCCCTCACGATCTCTGCATTGAGGCGCTGCACGATCGGCCTGGGCGTGCCCTTGGGCGCGTACACCGCCTGCCACGACGACATCTCGAAGCCGGGAATGCCCGACTCGATCATGGTCGGCAGCTCGGGCACCAGCGCGATGCGCTTGCCGGTGGTCACGGCCAGCAGCTTGAGCTTGCCGCTCTTGACCAGTGGCAGCGCGGCCGTCACCTGGTCGAACATGAAGGGCACCTGCCCTGCGGCCACGTCGGTCAGGGCCGGCGGCGTGCCCTTGTACGGCACGTGGGTGAGCTTCACGCCGATGAGGTCGGCGAACATCTCGCCGGCCAGGTGGGTGGAGGTGCCGGCACCGGAAGAGGCAAAGGTGCGCTTGCTTTCGTCCTTCTTCAGCAGGGCCACCAGTTCGGCCACCGAGTTCACGCCTAGTTGGCTGTTGACGATCAGCACGTTGGGCAGGCGCGCGACCAGCGAGACCGGCTCGAAGTCCTTCATCGGGTCGTAGGTCAGCTTCTTGTAGAGGCTGGCGTTGATTGCGTGCGTGCTGATGGTCCCGCCGAAGAGCGTGTAGCCGTCGGGTGCGGCCCTGGCTACGTAGGCGGCGCCGATGCCGCCGGCCTGGCCGGGCTTGTTGTCGACCACCACCGATTGCTTGAGGCTCTCGCCCAGCTTCTGGGCCAGCGTGCGGCCCACGATGTCGGTGGAGCCACCGGGGGTGAACGGCACAACGTAGACGATGGGCTTGGCAGCCGGCCATTCGGGGGTCTGGGCCAATGCGACAACGGGGGCGAGCGCGGCCGAAAGCAGCGCCGCAGCGAGGCGGATGAAACGCATGTCTTGTCTCCTTTGTTTTCTTGTCGATGGGCTCAGCGGCCCTTGGCCTGGCGCCAGGTTGCGAAGTCAATGCGGCTTTGCTCGTCAGTGGGCGGATAGAGGCCGAGGATGGAACGACCTTCGAGCACCTTTTCCTGTACGAAGTCTTCGAAGACGGTCATCTCGGTTGCTTCGGCCGCGACCTCGTCGGCCATGTGGGCCGGAATGACGATCACGCCTTCGGCATCGCCCACGATCACGTCGCCCGGAAACACCGGCGCATCGCCGCAGCCGATGGGCACGTTGATGTCGATGGCTTGGTGCAGCGTGAGGTTGGTCGGCGCGCTGGGGCGATGGTGGTAGGCCGCAAAGCCGAGCTTCGCGATGTCGGGACTGTCGCGAAAGCCGCCGTCGGTCACCACGCCGGCCACGCCGCGTTTCATCAGCCGCGTGACCAGGATGCCGCCAGCCGAGGCGGCGCGCGCGTCCTTGCGGCTGTCGATGACCAGCACGGCGCCTTCGGGGCACTGCTCCACCGCCTTGCGCTGCGGATGGTCACGGTCGAGGAAGACGCTGATCGGGTTCAGGTCTTCGCGCGCCGGCATGTAGCGCAGCGTGAAGGCCTCGCCCACCATGTTGGGCAGGCCCGCGTTGAGCGGCCGCACGTCCTGGATGAACTGGCTGCGCAGGCCACGCTTGAACAAGGCCGTGCACAGGGTGGCGGTGCTCACCTTCATGAGCAGCTCGCGGGTGGCTGGATTCACGTGTCGTCTCCGTTCCTGAAATGAAATGAGAAATGAATTGGGGTTGAAAGGCGAATCAGAAGATGTCGGGCTCTGGCACAGGCTTGCCGAAGCTGGTCTCCAGGAAGTCGAAGTCGCAGCCTTCGTTGGCCTGCTTGATGTGGCGGCCGAACATCCATCCGTAGCCGCGCTCGTAGCGCGGCGGCGGCGGCGTCCACCGGGCCTTGCGGAGGGTGAGTTCCTCGTCACTGATGTCGAGGTGGATGCGCCGTGCGGGCACGTCCACGGTGATGCGGTCACCGGTCTGCACCAATGCGAGCGGCCCGCCGATGGCCGCCTCGGGCGAACAGTGCAGCAGGCAGCCGCCGTAGCTGGTGCCGCTCATGCGCGCGTCGGACAGGCGCAGCATGTCCTTCACGCCCTGCTTCAGGAGCTTGGTCGGAATCGGCAGCATGCCCCACTCCGGCATGCCGGCACCGCGCGGGCCGGCGTTGCGCAGCACGAGGATATCGTCGCCCGTCACGTCCAGCTCGGGGTCTTCCACCGCCTTCTTGAGCGCGGGGTAGTCGTCGAACACCAGCGCACGGCCGCTGTGCTGCAGCAGGTGCGGCGCGCAGGCGCTGGGCTTGATCACCACGCCGTCGGGGGCCAGGTTGCCGCGCAAGACGGCCAGCGCGCCTTCGGCGTAGATTGGGTTGGCGAGCGGCCGGATGACGTCATCGTCGTAGACCTCGGCGCCTTCGATGTTCTCGCCGAGCGTGCGGCCATTGACGGTGCGCGCGTCGGTCCGCAGGTGGCCGCGGATGCGCTCCAGCATCGCCGGCAGGCCGCCGGCATAGAAGAAGTCTTCCATCAGGTAGGTGTCGCCGCTGGGCCGGATGTTGGCGATGACGGGCACGCGGCGGCTGAAGGCATCGAAGTCGTCGAGGCTCACTGCATGGCCGGCGCGGCGTGACATCGCGATCAGGTGCACGACGGCATTGGTGCTGCAGCCCATGGCCATCGCGCAGGCGATGCCGTTCTCGAAGTTGGCGCGCGTGAGCATCTTCGCGGGCGTGAGGTCTTCCCACACCATCTCGACGATGCGGCGGCCGCAGTCGGCGCTCATGCGGATGTGGTTGGCGTCCGCTGCGGGAATGCTGGAGGCACCCGGCAAGCTCAGGCCCACCGCCTCGGCAATGCCCATCATGGTGGCGGCCGTTCCCATGGTCATGCAGGTGCCGTGGCTGCGGGCGATGCCGGCCTCCATCTCGGACCAGGCCTGCTCGCCCAGCCGGCCGGCGCGGCGCTCGTCCCAGTACTTGAAGGCATCGGAACCGGAGCCCAGCACCTTGCCCTTCCAGTTGCCGCGCAGCATGGGGCCGGCCGGCAGGTAGATGAAGGGAATGTCCATGCTCAGCGCGCCCATCACGAGGCCGGGCGTGGTCTTGTCGCAGCCTCCCATCAGCACCGCCCCGTCTATCGGGTGGCTGCGCAGCAGCTCTTCCGTTTCCATCGCGAGGAAGTTGCGGTAGAGCATGGTGGTGGGCTTGACCATGCTTTCCGAAAGCGAAATGGCCGGAAGCTCGAGCGGGAATCCACCCGCCTGCAGCACGCCCCGCTTGACGTCTTCCACGCGTTGCTTGAAGTGCGCGTGGCACTGGTTGGCGTCGCTCCAGGTGTTGACGATGGCGATTACCGGCTTGCCCATCCAGTCGGCGTAGCTGTAGCCCATCTGCAGCACGCGCGAGCGATGGCCGAAGGAGCGGAAGTCGTCGGGCGCGAACCAGCGGGCGCTGCGAAGGGATTCGTAGGGGCGTTTCATCAGGGTTGTCTCCAGGGCTCGCTGCACCATGGGTGCCGCCTCGCCGATCGCAATCCGGAAATTAAAACACTAATATATCAGTCGGGTCAATGACACAATCGGCAGCGATGAGCGCCCCTCCCAAGATCCGACTTGACCGTACCCGCCTGGCCGCGCCCCAGGTGCTGGAAAAACTGCGCGAGGCCATCCTCTCGCTGGAACTGGCGCCCGGTACCGTGCTGGTGCGGCAGGAGCTGGCCGACCGTTTTGGCGTGAGCCAGACGCCGGTGCGCGAAGCGCTGCTGCGCCTGAGCGAAGAAGCACTGGTGGACGTGTTTCCGCAGCATGCGACGCTGGTCAGCCGCATCGACATCGCAGCGGCGCGCGAAGCACATTTCCTGCGCCGCTCCATCGAGCTGGAACTGGTGCACCAGCTGGCACAGCAGGAGTCAGCCGGGCTGGTCGCGCAGCTGAAAGCCATCATCGCCCAGCAGGCGGCGCTGTCGGCGGGGCAGCGCTACGGCGACTTCGTCGATGCCGATCGCGCGTTCCATCGCCTGATGTACGAGGCCGGCAACGTCCTCGGCCTGTGGGATCTTGTGGGCCGCGTATCCGGGCACGTCGACCGGCTGCGTCGCCTGCACCTGCCTACCGCCGGCAAGACCGAGGCGATCCTGCGCGACCACCGCGCCATCGTACGCGCCATCGAGGCACAGGACCCGGCCGCCGCCCAGGCCGCGCTTCGCAAGCATCTGTCAGGCACGCTCAGTGCGGTGAACGAGATCTGCCGGCAGTACCCCGACTACGTGCTCGCCTGAACCTTTGGATGCTCGACTTCAGCGAGCCCCTCCCCCGTTCAGAAATCGAACCGCAACGCGCTGGCTGCGACAACTGCGCCGCCCCCGTCTCCACCAGTACTCACCAAGGTAGTTCGTCGCCAACACCTGCCCAATGTTCAGGACCGCCGCGATCTGGTCATCACCATGCGACATTGCCGGACCAGCCGATAGGACATCGTATGCTGTGGCATTCTTCGATTGCACACAGTTTGTAGACAAATCATATGAAACCCAAAGCCGCGATCAAGCCAACGCCGCATGCGAAGCCCGGAAAGACGGCTTCGCCCGGCAAGGTCTCGCGCGCTCGCAAGCCCGCGCAGGTGCCCGTGAAGCGCGTGAAGACCGCGCCGGACGCTTCCGGCGAAGCCTCGACGAACCTGACCGACCGGGCCTACGCCGTCGTGCGGCGGCTCATTCTGCAGCGCGAGCTGACCGGCGGCGAGGTGCTGGTGGAGGGGCGCCTGGCCGAACGGCTCCAGATGTCGCGCACGCCTCTGCGCGAAGCCTTGCTTCGACTCGAGGGCGAAGGCTTGCTTGTGCGGGCCAACGCGCGCTCCTATGCGGTGCGACGCATCACGGCGTCGCACTACTTCCAGTGCCTGCAGGTGCGCGAACGGCTCGAGTCGCAGGCCGTGTCGCTCTCCATAGGGCATGTGCCCGCAGACTTGGTGCAGCGCCTGCGCAACGACATCCTGTCCCTGGATTCGAGCCAGCAGGGCTCGAGCCACTGGCACGCCGATGACGAGATCCACGGCATGTTCGCGCGTGCATCCGGCAACGCGATGCTGGCCGAGACCATCGCTCATCTGCGCGTGCTGTGCCGCCTCTTCGAGGTGGTCGACCCTTTCAATCGCATCGAGGACGACAGGGCCGAGCACCTGGCGATCCTGGACGCCTACATCGCAGGCAACGAGAAGGCAGCCGAGCAAGCGGTCGTCGCCCACCTGCGCAACCTTGCGCGCTATACGCTCTCAAGGCTCAGCAACGGGCTGGTGACCGAACTCCCGCAGTAGGCCGGGCCGGCAGCGGCGCACGAGCCGATCAGTGCCGCAGTATCTTGCCGACGAACTCGCGGGTGCGTGCCTCGCGGGGTTCGTCGAAGATCTGCCGCGGCGCGCCGATCTCGACCACGTGCCCGTCGGCCATGAAAACGACCTTGCTCGATACCTCGCGCACGAAGCCCATCTCGTGCGAGACGATGAACATCGTCATGCCCTCGGCCGCCAGGAGACGCACCGTGTCCAGCACTTCGTTGACGAGTTCGGGGTCGAGGGCGGCCGTGACTTCGTCGAGCAGCATGATGCCCGGCTGCAGCGCCAGTGCCCGCGCGATTGCAACGCGCTGCTGCTGGCCGCCCGACAGCTGGTCGGGGTACGCCTTCAGCTTGGCGCCCATGCCCACCTTCTCGAGCAGCTGGATCGCATAGTCCTCGACCTGCTTGCGCGGCCGTCCCTTGACCTTGATGGGTGCGACGGTCACGTTGTCGAGCACCGTCATGTTCTGGAACAGGTTGTACTGCTGGAACACGATGGCCATCTGCGAACGCAGGCGGCGCAGCTGTTCGCGGTCGTTGTAGTCGAGCGCCTGGCCGTCGATGCGCACCTGGCCCTCGATCGGCGGCAGCAGGCCCATCAGCACGCGCAGCAAGGTGCTCTTGCCCGAGCCCGACGGGCCGATGAGACTGACGATCTCGCCCTTGTCGACCGACAGGTTGATACGCTCGAGTACGGTGTGTGAGCCGTAGTTGGCCTTCAGGTCAACGATTTCGAGTTGGGGCAAGCTTTTTCTCCAGGTGTTTTCCGAACCGGGCCAGCGGATAGGACAGCATGAAATAAAGGGCCAGCACGGTGCCGTAGACAAGCGTGGCCGAGAAGCCCTTGTTGTTCATCGTCTTGCCGGCAAAGGCCAGTTCGACGACGCCGATCTGCGAGGCCAGCGCGGTGTCCTTGATGAACAGGACGAAGAAGCCGAAGACCGGCGGAAGAATGATCTTCCAGGCCTGCGGGACGATCACGAGGCGCAGCGTCTGCAGGTAGCTGAAGTTCATCGCCGCCGCAGCGTCCCACTGGTTGCGGTGCACCGATTCGAGCCCGCTTCGCACGATTTCGGCGATGAATGCGGTGGCGATCAGGCAGACGCTGATCAGCGCCACGGTGAACATGGCGAGGTCGGCGTTGAGCCCCTGGAAGATGAAGAACACCAGCATCAGGGTGACGAGGAAGGGGATGCGCCTGAACAGCTCTATGAAGACCGTCGAAGCAACGCGCAGGGGCCGGCCTGCCGGCCGGGTGTCCAGCCTCACGGCCGCGAGCAGAAAGCCCAGCGAGAACCCGACGACGCAGCCGATGGCCGACAAGGCAAAGGTCACGCCCAGCGCCTTCGCGAAGAAGAGCAGGTTGTAGTAGCTGAAGAAACGAGGCAGCTCCTGGAGGATCTGGTCGAGCATCAGAACCACCTCATCTTGGCGCGGAAGAATCGCTTTCCGACGAAGGCCAGCGACAGCGTGGCGATCAGCGTGATCACGATGTAGAGCACCGCGGCAACCGAGAACACCTCGATCGAACGGAAGGTCTCGGAGTTGATGTTGTAGGCCCTTCCGGTGAGTTCCTCGACACCGAATACGGCCGCCATCGACGTGCCGAGGGTCATCAGGATGTACTGGTTGGACAGCGGCGGAAACAGCACGCGCACGATGTGCGGCAGGATCACGTAGCGGATGGTCTGGATGCGCGAGAAGCCCAGCGTTTCGGCGGCCTCCAGCTCAGGCAGGCGCACCGATTCGAAGCCCGCGCGCTGGATCTCTGTGAGGTAGGCACCGGCATTGAGCGTCATGCCGATCAGCACGGCCTGGTATGGCGACAGCAGGATGCCGGCATCGGGCAGCGCGAAGAAGATGAAGAAGATCTGAACCAGCTGCGGCGTATTGGTGAAGAACACCACGTAGGCGCCGACGATGCGACGCGCCCAGCGCGGGCCGTAGGCGCGCACCGAGGCACCGCCAAGGCCGAGCAGCATTCCGAAGGCAAACGCGAGGAACGCGATCTGCAGGCTCAGCCAGGCGCCGCCGATCAGATAGGGCAGGCGCTCCAGCACCGGTGTGTAGTCGAATTGCATGCCCTCCCCTCGCGGCCTTATTTATAGGTCGGCGCGGTGCGCGGATCGTGCAGCATCGGGCCGCCGAACCACTTCTTCCAGCGTTCGTCCACGTAGCCGCTCTTGTGCATTTCCTTGACGGCCGCGCTGAGTTTCTCGCGCAAGGCGTCATTGCCCTTCTGCACGCCGATGCCGCAGAAGTAGACCTCGATCGGTGCGTCCACGATGCGCCAGTCGACCTTGTGCTTGGCCGTGTGCTCCGTCATGAAGTCCATCACGTCGATCATTGCATCGGCCCGGCCCTGGGCGATGGCGCGCACCGCATCGGGGTAGTTGTCGAGCAGCAGCAGTTGCGCCTTGGGCAGTTTTTCCTGCACCAGCTTCACGGGCGTGGCGCCGCGAACCTCGACCAGTCTCACTGCCGGGTCGTTGAGCTCCATCCAGTCCTTGTAGGGCTTGGCCTTGGTGGTCAGCACGCCCAGCACCTCGGTGTGCAGCGGCACGGTGAAGTCGATCACCTTCTGGCGCTCGGCCGTGATCGTCATTGCGCCGAGCACCGCATCGATCTTGCCGCTGCTCACGAAGGGAATGCGGTCGGGCGAGCCGACCTGCACGATCTCGGTCTTGACGCCCAGCAGTTCGCCGAGCTTGCGCGCGATGTCCACATCGAAGCCGTCGATTTCATTCTTGTCATTGAAGATGCCCAGCGGAGGCAAGGTCGGATTGACGCCGATCACGAGCTTCTTGCTGGCCACGATTTCATCGAGCGTGCGTGCCGAGCCCGTGGCCGGCAGGCCCATCAGCGCCGAACCCAGCGCGAGCGATCCGGCAACCAGGAGGGTGCGGCGGATGGTGTTCCTTATCTGCTTCATCGAGAAAAACTCCTAGAGGGTGAAGGTTGAACCAGTCGCCGAAGCGGCCCGGATGTCGGGAAAAACGGATGCAAGACGAATGCCAGATCGCATTTTGTCTTCAAAAAATATAAGATATATATATTGAATGTATACAATAAACTTCGAGCGGTCCAGTCCAGGTTTCCAGTTCGCGTTTACCCGTTCATTCCGTCACTTCCTCTCATGACGAAAAGCTCAACTCCTGCGATGCCATCGCTGCGCGCCGACCAGGCAGTGCAGCGCGGACCTGCGGTGCGTTTCATGGCCGACGGCTGTACGGTCGACGCGTTCGAGGGCGAGAGCGTCGCGGCGGCGCTGTTTGCCGCAGGACAGCGCGAACTCCGGCGCAGTCCGCGCGACAACGCACCGCGCGGAATGTTCTGCCTCATGGGCTCCTGCCAGGAATGCCTCGTATGGGTGGGCGGGCACAAGCTGCCGGCCTGCCAGGTGCCGGCGGCGGCGGGCCTGGAGATCGAGTCCCTCGACTATCGGGAGCAGCGTCTTGGCTGAAGCGCCCCCTTCCCCCATCGATCTGTTGGTGATCGGCGCCGGACCAGCCGGCGCACGCGCCGCGCTGCGCGCGCAGGCCTGCGGCCTCGACGTCTTGCTGGTCGATGAGAACTCCGATGCGGGAGGACAGGTGTGGCGTCCCCTGCCTCCGGGCTTCACGCGGACGGCAGACGTTCGGCCCTCGGACGAAGCCGTACAGGGCGACGCCCTGCGCGACGAGTTAAGTCGTTCCGGCATCCGATGCCTGTTCGGTCACAAGGTGTGGAACGTGGGCAGCAGCCTTCGCACCGACCTGATCGGCCCCAAGGGCGTGACAAGCTGGCAGCCGCGCGCATTGCTCGTGGCAACGGGCACAACCGAGCGGGTCATTCCCTTCGCCGGCTGGACCCTGCCCGGCGTCATCGGCCTGGCCGCCGCCACGATCCTCCTCAAGTCGCAGAACATGCTGCCCGGGCGCCGCACGGTGGTGGCAGGCAGCGGCCCCCTGCTGCTGGCTGTGGCGAGCGGCATCCTCAAGGCCGGCGGCGAGGTCGCTGCCGTGCTGGACCTGGCCAGCCGGGCCGATTGGCTGCAGACCTTGCCTTCGCTGGCAGGCCGGCCCGATCTGCTGTGGCAAGGCGTGCAATGGAAGGCGCTCCTGCGCAAGGCGCGTGTGCCGCTGCTCTATCGCCACGGCATCGCGTCAGTCGAAGCGCTCGGCGACGGATTCCGCGTTCACGCGCGGCAGGTCGACATGACCGGTGCGCCCGTTGCGCATGCCACGCCTGTGGCTTTCGAGGCGGACGCTGTTGCGGTAGGGCACGGCCTTGTGCCGGGCACCGACGTCACCAGGCTGCTGCGCGCGCGCCATCGCTACGAAGCGGCGCGTGGCGGCTGGATTGCCGAGACCGATGCGCAGGGCCGCACCTCCGTCGCCGGTCTGTACGTCGCGGGCGACGGGGCTGGCATTGCAGGTGCCGCCGCAGCCGGCGCCCACGGCGAGCTTGCTGCCGTGGCCTGCGCCCACGATCTGGGCCGATTGACGGCCGAGGCCCACTCGCGCGAACGCGATCGACTGCTCGCGCAATGGCAAAAGCCCGCCCGCTTCGGGCGTGCGATGGCGGGTCTGATGGCATTGCGCGAAGGCGCCGTCGCGAGCATTGCGCCCGACACGGTGGTTTGCCGCTGCGAAGACGTGACCCGAGCCGAGATCGATGCCGCCGCGCGCGATGGCGCCCGCGACATGAACCAGCTCAAGGCCTGGACACGCTGCGGCATGGGCCCCTGCCAGGGCCGCACCTGCGGGGACATCGCGGGCGCCCTGCTCGCTGCTCACGCGGGCAGCCGCGAAGCCGTGGGCTGCTTCACGGGCCGGGCCCCGCTGCGTCCGGTCTCGCTCGCCGAGGTGGCCGGCAACTACACCTATGCCGACATCCCGATCCCGAAGGCGGCGCCGCTGTGAGCGGCAACGTGCGCTCCTCGGCCGCATACGACGCGGTCGTGATCGGTGGCGGCGTCATGGGCTGCTCGACTGCGCTGCATCTCGCGCAAGGCGGCATGCGAGTCGCACTGGTCGATCGCGGGCCCCTGTGCCGCGAGGCATCCGGCGTCAACGCCGGCACGCTGACGCTGCACATGACACGCGCCGCGCTGGTGCCCTATGCAATGCGCGCCTGGCAAATGTGGATGGACGCCGAGAAATGGCTGGGCATGGGCGTGCTCGCAACCCATGTGCCGGGCCTCACGCTGGCCTTTACCGAGGCCGAGTGCGAGCTGGTCGAGCTGCGCGCCAAGGCGCGCCGCGAATACGGCGCGCCGATCGAAGTCATTTCGCCGGCGCGCGCGAGGGAGATCGAGCCCGGCGTGCATCCCGGCCTGCTGAAGGCGGGCTACTGCGACATCGATGGCTTCGCGAGCGCCTATCTCACGGGCCGCGCCTTCCGCCATGCGCTCACGGCAGCCGGCGTCGACGTGCACGAGAACGCGCCCGTCGAGGGCATCGACTCCGGGGACGCGGGCCACGTGATCCGCTTTGGCGGCACGACAAGTCGGCCGCCCTTGCAGGCGACGCGCGTGGTCCTCGCAGGCGGGGTGTGGATCGAGAACATGCTCGCCTGGCTCGGCGTGCAGATCCCGATCAAGGTGCTGATCAACCAGCTCATCATCACCGAGCGCGTGCGACCGGTGATGCGCACCGTGCTCAGCGTCGCCAACGGGTTGTTGTCGCTCAAGCAGTTCGCCAACGGCACCGTGCTGATCGGCGGCGGCTGGCAGGGCGAAGGCGACCGCGAGCGCGGTGGCGTCGAGGCCCGTCCGCAGAATCTCGTGGGCAACATGCGCCTGGCGGCCTATGCCCTCCCCGCTTTGGCCGAGGCCCGCATCGCGCGCATCTGGCTCGGCCTTGAGGCCGAGACTGCCGATGCCATGCCGATCATCGGCGACGTGCCCGGCGTGCCGCGGGCCTATGTGGTCGGCAGCGCCCACTCGGGCTACACCAGCGGTCCGTTCATGGGCCGGATCATGGCCCAGCACATCCTCGGGCAGCAGCCCGAACTGCCTCTTTTCGATCCCGCCCGCCTGTTGGGCATGCCGATGCCCGGCGCTTGATAACCCGCTCCATGATTCCCCAACAATCCGACGCTTTCCACGGCATCTATGCCGCCACCCTGTGCCCGCTGCTCGACGACGGCCGCATCGACGAAGCGACGCTGGCACGTCATCTCGAGGCCAACGCCTTTGTGCCGGGCATGAAGGGCCTGCTGATCAACGGCCATGCCGGCGAGAACTTCTCGCTCTCGCGCGAGGAAAAGCGCCGGGTGACCGAGATCGCATTCGAGGTTTGCGGCGAACGATCGCTGCTGGTGTGCGGCATCAATGCCGAAGACAGCTTCGAGGCCCAGCGCCATGTCGACGACGCCAAGGCGGCCCGGGCCGATGCCGCGCTGGTCTTCCCGCCGTTCTCGTGGGCGCTCTCGCAGGACTCGCGCATGGCGGTGACGCACCACCGGATCGCCAATGCCAACGCGCAGATGCCCCTGATGCTCTACCAGGCCGGCGTCAATGCAGGCACCCTCGCCTATCGTCCCGAGGTGCTGGCAGAGCTCGCCCAGATGCCGCATGTGGTCGGCATCAAGGAAGGAAGCTGGGAGGCGGCGGCCTACGAGGCCAACCGCCGCCTGGTGAAGCGGGTGGCGCCGCACGTCGCAATGATGGCCTCGGGCGACGAGCATCTGCTGACCTGTTTCGCGATCGGCAGCGAAGGCAGCCTGGTGAGCCTGGCCGCGGTCGTTCCCGAACTGGTGATCGACCTCGACCTTGCGATCAAGCGTGGCGACCTCGCGCAGGCCCGCAACCTCAACGACCGCATCTACCCGCTCGCCAAGGCGATCTACGGCACCGCGCCCGGCGGATATGCCACGGCGCGCCTGAAGACCTGCCTCAAGCTGCTGGGCCGCTTTCCGAGCGACGCCATGCGCCCCCCGATAGGACCGCTGCCGCGCGATGAAGTCGCGGCACTGGAACGTGCGCTGGCCGAGGCCGGCGTGCACGCCTGAACCGAGCCGACCAAGGAGAGCCCCGCCCATGACCCGCAAGATCATCCGCAACGGCCGCATCGTCACGGCCGTGGACGACTACACCGCCGACCTGCTGATCGACGATGGCTGCATCGTCGCCATTGGCCGCGCACTCGATGTCGGAGCCGACGTCGAGGTCATCGACGCCGCCGGCATGCTGGTGCTGCCCGGCGGGGTGGATTGCCACACCCACATGGACAACACCTTCGGCGACTCGACCACCTGCGACAGCTTCGAGTCGGGCACGCGTTCGGCCGCTTTCGGGGGCACCACGACGATCGTGGACTTCGCCTTCCAGCGCAAGGGCGTGAGCGTGCTCGAGGCCATCGAGCGGGCCCGCGCGAAGGGCGCCGACGGGGCCTGCATCGACTACGGCTTCCATGTCATCGTGACCGGCGTGGACGACCAGGTGCTGGCCGACATGCAGCACGCGATCCGGCATGAGGGGGTTTCGAGCTTCAAGATGTTCATGGCCTACCCGGGTTCGGTGATGGTCGACGACGCGGCCATCTTCCAGGCCATGCGCATGGTCGGGCAGCATGGCGGCATGATCGCCCTGCACGCCGAGAACGGGACCATCATCGAACTCCTCATCAAGGAGGCGCTCGCGCAGGGGCACACCGCACCCAAGTACCACGCGCTCACACGGCCGGCGATCATGGAGGGCGAAGCCACGCACCGCGGCATCAAGCTCGCCGAGCTCGCCGACGCACCCGTGTACTTCGTCCATCTCTCGGCCAGGGAGGCGCTCAAGCATGTGGTCGAGGCCCGGGACATGGGGGTGCCGGTGTTTGCCGAAACCTGTCCGCACTACCTGTTCTTCGACGACAGCGCCTACGACAGCGAAGACTTCGACCTGGCGCGCTACGTGATGAGTCCGCCGCTTCGCTCCAAGGAGTCGCAGCAGGCCTTGTGGACCGCACTGCGCACCGACGACCTGCAACTGGTTTCGACCGACCATTGCCCCTTCTGCATGAAGGAAGGGCACCTGGGGCGCGTGAACCAGAAGCCGTACGGCCGCAATGATTTCTCGAAGATCCCCAACGGCGTACCCGGCGTGGAAACACGCATGGCGACGCTCTACGACGGCGGCGTGCGCGCCGGCCGCATCTCGCTCAACCGCTTCGTCGAGCTGGTGTCCACGGCGCCCTCGAAGCTGTTCGGACTGTTTCCGCAAAAGGGCACGATCGCCGTCGGCAGCGATGCCGACCTGGTGATCTTCGACCCCGATGCGCCGCACGTCATCTCGGCGAAGACGCAGCACGGCAACTGCGATTTCACGCTGTTCGAAGGCCGGGGCGTGACGGGGCAGGTGAAGAAGGTGCTGTTGCGCGGCGAACTCATCGTCGACGGCGACCGATGGCTCGGCAAGACCGGCAGCGGCCGCTATGTGGCGCGTGGTGAATCGGGCGGCTGGTAGCTCCATGCCCACCTACGACTACGCCTGCCCGCGCTGCGGACCATTCGTCGAACGGCGGCCGATGGCCCTGTTCGATCGGCCAGCGCCCTGCCCTGCATGCGGGTCGGAGTCCGGCCGCGTGCTGAGCGTGCCGGCTTCACTGGGTGGGCAGCGAAGCGGCGAAAAGTTGCGGCATGCTGCGGCGCAGAGCGACGGTTCGAGCTATCGGCGACTCCGGCAGAGAGGCGTTTGCGCCTGCTGTCCGCGAGCCGGTGCCTGAACCTCCAGGCGGGACCAGGCAGGCCGCGCCGACCGCAGCAAGGGCGTGCAGTGGAAAACGCTCAGGTCCGCGCGATGGCAATGCCGTCGGCCAGCAACGCCTCGCGGATTCGCCGGGCAAACACGACGGCACCGGGCTGGTCGCCGTGAAGGCAAAGGGTGTCGGCGGTCACCGGCACGTCCACGCCGTTCACGGAGCGAACGACACCCTCGAGCACCATGCGCCGCACCTGTGCGATGGCCTGCTCGACGTCTTCGATCATGGCGCCCGGCTGCGAGCGCGGCGTCAACGTGCCGTCGTCCTGGTAGCTGCGGTCTGCGAAGACCTCGGAGCACACCGCCAGGCCCTTGTCGCGCGCGGCCTGGGCCATATTCCTGTTCGCCACGAAGAGCTGCAGCGTCGGATCGAAATCGAATACCGCCTGCGCCACCGCTTCGGCGAGCGCCGGCTGCCGCACGGTCATGTTGTAGAGAGCGCCATGGGTCTTCACGTGGTGCAGCGATGCGCCCTGGGACCGCGCAAAGCCCTGCAGCGCGCCGACCTGGTAGATCACCAGCGCATAGACCTCGGCCGGCGACATGTCCATCGCGCGTCGTCCGAAGCCCTGGCGGTCCGGCAGGCCGGGATGGGCGCCCAGCGCCACGCCGCCGGCAATGGCCGCACGCACGGTCTTCATCATGGTGTCGGGGTCGCTCGCATGAAAGCCGCAGGCGATGTTCGCGGAGGTCACGTGCGGGAGGATCTCGAGGTCTTGCCCCATGACCCAGGGGCCGAAGCTCTCGCCCATGTCGCAGTTGATGTCGATCGATGGCATGGCTGTGTTTCCTTGTTCCTTGTGAGTGGGCGCGTGCGGCTCGATGCGGGCTCAGGCGAGCGCGTGCGCGGCCATCTCCCGCACCAGCGCCAGCCGGTCTTCGAGATCGAGCCATGCCTGCTCGGCCGCCTGCTGGGCCACCGGAGTGAAGCGGATGGACGCGCCCGGAAGCGCCTGGGCCAGGCGCGGGAGGTCGGCGCTCGCGACATAGGCGATCTTGGGATAGCCGCCCGCGCTTTGGCGGTCGGCCATCAGCACGATCGGCTGGCCGTCGGGTGGCACTTGCACCGTGCCGAAACTCGTGGCCTCCGAAATCATCTCCAGCGGCTGCGTGAGCTGCAGGCCGGGGCCTTCGAGCCGGTAGCCCATGCGGTTGGAGCGCGACGAGATCGCGAAGGGCTGGCTGACAAAACGCTCTCTCGCCTCGGCAGAGAAGGCGTTCCACTGCGGCCCCGGTATGAAGCGAACGCCTTCGGGCGATCCGCCCGGCAGTTCGGTGTCGATGCGCGCTGCCGCCACGAACGGCAGGCCGCTCTGCACCAGGATGCGCTCGAGCGCCAGCGTGGGCGCATCCGGGTCCGACGCAGCGAGCGGCACTCGGTCGTTCTTGCGTAGCGCCCGCCCCTCGTGACCACCGAAGTTTCCGGGCAGATACGTGCTGCGACTGCCGAGCACGGGCGTCGTCGCGAAGCCGCCGCGCACCGCCAGGTACATCCGGGCGCCGCTGCTGCGCTCGCCGAAAGCCAGCGTCACGCCGCGGCGCAACAGCACGGCACAACCCATGGGAACGGGCCGGTCCCCTGCGGTGATGCGGACCTGCGCACCGCAGACGGCCAGCAGCGTGTCCCGGGTGAATTGAACGGCGGGGCCGGTCAGCGTGCATTCGAGCACGGCCGCATCGTCGGCGTTGCCGACCAGCATGTTGGCAGCCCGGTGCGACCACTCGTCCATGGCACCGGTCACCGGAACGCCATGGTGCTGATGGCCCAGGCGCCCCAGGTCCTGCACCACCGAGAACATGCCCGGCTGCAGAACCTGCATGTGCGCGAACAGGCCCCGGGTCATGACCTGGGCTCCTGCATCTGCGCGAATTGCGAAGGCGAGATCGGATGGAAGCGCACCCGGGCGCCGGGCTGCATCCGCGTTGGCGGGGTCTTCGTCACATCGAACATGCTCCACGGGGTACGGGCGATCACGTTCCAGCCGCCGGGCAACGCCGTCTGGTAGATGGACGTGATGCCGTTGGCGATGGCGACCGACCCTGCCTCCACCAGCAGGCGCGGCGTCGCGCGGCGCGGAACCTTCAGCCGGGGATCGACCGGACCGAAGAACGGGTTGCCCGGAGAGAAGAAATAGACGTAGAGCGACATCGGCGCCGCGGAATGCAGACTGACGACTTCGTCGGCAGTCAGGCCGCAGCGCCGGGCCACATCCTCCAGGTCGGGACCGTATTCGCCGCCATAGCAGGCGGGGATGTCGATCACCTGGTCGTTCACTGGCAGCGTGGGAATGTCACGGCCCAGCAGCCGCTCGATGCGCCGTGCCAGCTGCAGGGACGCCGCCCCCTGGCGTCGCGCGAATGCGAGCGGCTGATAGTGCAAGGCCACGGTCGTGAATGCAGGCACCACATCGAACACGCCAGGCAGGTTTGCCGATGACAGGTACGCAGCGACGTTCTGCACGGTGCGACTGGTCTCTGCACCGACCTGATCGCCCAGGCGCACCAGGAGGCATCGATCGCCCACCGGTTCGATTTGCCAGCCCGTGAGACGGTGCGCAAAGCCGCTGGCCCGACCGGGAGGAATCGTCGGCATCGCATCTTGCATGTTGGTTGAAGGTATTTTCAAGTTTGGTATGCCAGTCAGCCGAGGTGCTGCACCCACTGGGTGCCGCAACGCCTGCAATACGCCTTGCACGCCTGTCGCGCGATGTCGGCGGTGCGCAGCACGATGGGCGTCGCATTGGACTGGTGCGAGAGCGCCACGCCGAGCGAGGGTGGCGCGGGCAACGGCAGCACCACGAGCTCGCCGCGTTCGATGTGTTCCCTGACCAGCAAGCCGGGGATGATGCCGACACCGACGCCTTCCCGCACCAGCGACACCAATGCCGCCAGCGACGGTGAACCGGAGATGCGCAGATCGCCCTGCGCCATGCCCTGGCGCGCCGCGAGCTGCTGCGCGAGATTGACCGCGGCGATGTGCGGTGTCGTACCGCGCACCTGCGTCAGCAACTGGTGCGAGAGTGTCTTGCGCAGTGCGTCGCGCTTGGGGATGAGCCCGCGCCTGGCGACCCAGTGGATCGGCAACGACATCAGGTCTTCCATGACCGAATAACTGCTGCCGACCTCGTTGCTCACCCGCAGGATGAAGTCCAGGGTGCCCCGCATCAACTGGTCGGCCAGATCCACGGTGAGGTCGACCGTGAGATCGACTTCGACCTGCGGCAGTTGGGTCCGCATCGCTTTCATGAAGTCGGGCAACCATGTGTGCACGGCCGTCTCGAGCACGCCGACGCGGATGCGGCCGCCGATTGCGCTGCCGCTTGCCGCAGCAGCCTGGATGGCGCGCGTTGCCTCCAGCACACCTTCGGCATGGCGCAGCAGGCGCGCGCCATCCGGCGTGATGCGCATGGTCTTGTGGTCGTAGTCGAACAGCGTGACGCCCAGTTCCTCCTCGAGACTGCGCACACGCATCGAGATGGTCCCGGGCGTGGCATTGAGGTGCTCCGCCACGCGGCGCACGCTGCAGATGCGGGCCAGCATCACGAAGGTCTCGATGAATTTGGTGTTCACTTGCTCCTGATCCAGTGCGCGAGCGCACTACGTTGCAGCCTCATTCCCCGGTGTGGGGCGTGCGCTGTTCAATTTCTCTGAACAGTGCCCGCGCAAATTCCTCGATGGACGCGGTGCACTGCGATTTCTACAGTAAGCAAATTCCTTGCTCACTTCCCTCGAGAACCCGATGAACTCCACGATCTGGATGAATCCTGACGATCTGCGCCGCGAGATTCGGGAAGGCCGCTTCAGGGGCCCGACCGCAGGCCACAGCCCCGGCTATACACAGGGCAACCTGGCGATCCTGCCGCGCGAATTCTCCGAGGAGTTCCTGCGCTTTTGCCGCCTTAATCCGAAGGCCTGCCCGGTGATCGGCGTCAGCGAGCCCGGCGACTGGCGCGTGCCCGAACTCGGCGAGGTAGACCTGCGCACCGATGCACCGGCCTACTGCGTGTTCCGCGACGGCGAGCCGGCCGGCGAAGTGCTCGACCTGCGCGAACTGTGGACCGACGACATGGTCGGCTTCGTCATCGGATGCTCGATGTCCTTCGAAGAAGCCTTGCTGGAGGCCGGACTGCCGATACGCCACATCGAGCAGGCCACCACGGTGCCGATGTACGACACCAGCATCGCCAACGTCCCGAGCGGCCGCTTCGGCGGCACGATGGTCGTGAGCATGCGGCCGATGACGCCGCAGCAGGCCATCCGGGCAATCCAGATCACATCGCGCTTTCCTGGCGTGCACGGCGCGCCGGTGCATTTCGGCGACCCGGCGGCCATCGGCATCCGGGACATCGAGCAGCCCGACTACGGCGAGCGCTCCGAGATCCGGCCCGGCGAAGTGCCGGTGTTCTGGGCCTGCGGCGTGACACCGCAACGCGCAATTCGCACAGCGCGCCCGAAACTTGCAATCACCCACAAGCCTGGGCAGATGCTGGTCTCGGACGTCCGCAACAGCCACCTCGCGGTGTTCTGACTTTTCATCGCCTTCACGCTTCCTCCCCGATTCACCCCTGCAGTACCGGAGATTCATTCATGAAACGCAGACAAGCCCTCATTGGCATTGCCGGCACCGTGGCATTGAACGGCGCCTTCACCCAGGCCCTGGCCCAGAAAGGCGAGGTCGTCATCGGTGTGATCTACCCGTTGACGGGGTCCAGCGCGCAGGTCGGCGTGGACAGCAAGCACGCGATCGACACCGCACTTGAAATCATCAACACCGCCAGCACGCTCGACCTGCCGGGTGCCCGGAATGCCGGCCTTGCAGGCCTGGGGAACGCAAAGGTGCGGGTGGTCTACGCCGACCACCAGGGCGACCCGCAAAAGGGCCGCTCCGAGGCTGAACGCCTGATCACGCAGGAAAATGTCTGCACCATCGTGGGTGCATTCCACTCGGCCGTCTCCGCCACGGTGAGCGCCACTTGCGAGCGCTACGAGGTGCCCTATCTCTGCGCCGACTCGTCTTCCCCGAGCCTGAGCCGGCGCGGCCTGAAGTACTTCTTTCGCACCTCCGCGCATGACGAGATGTTCAGCGAGGCCATGTTCGACTTCATGGATGCGATGAAGGGCAAGGGCAAGCCGATCGGCAGCGTCGGCATCTTCTACGAAGACACCATCTTCGGCACGGACTCGTCCGCCGTGCAGCGCAAGCTGGCCAACGAGCGGGGCTACAAGATCGCCTGCGACATCAAGTACCGCGCCAACTCGCCCTCGCTGAGCGCCGAGGCACAGCAGATCAAGACGGCCAACCCCGACGTCCTGCTGCCCTCCAGCTACACCAGCGACGCGATCCTGCTGACCAATGCGATGGCGTCGATCGGCTACAAGCCGAAGAACCTCGTGACGCAAGCGGCCGGCTATATCGAGAAGCCCACGCTCGAATCGGTGGGCGACAAGCTCCAGGGCATGATCTCGCGCGCCAGCTTCTCCGCCGACATGGGCGACAAGCGGCCGTCGGCCAAGGCCGTGAACGACATGTTCAAGGCGCGCGCCGGACGCGACCTCAACGACCAGACCTCGCGGGTGTTCACCGCGATGATGGTGCTGGCGGAGGCCATAGACCGCGCCAGATCGGTCGAGCCGAAGAAGATCCGCGAAGCGCTGGTTGCCACCGACATTCCCGGCGAGAAAACCATCATGCCGTGGAAGCGCGTGAAGTTCGACGCCACGGGCCAGAACACATTTGCCAGCCCCGTGCTGATCCAGTTCAAGGCAGGCAAGTTCTCGACGGTGTTTCCGTTCGAAGTCGCAACCGCGACGCCGGTCTGGCCGATGAACCCATGACCGCCTCCGCCCTGCCGCAGATCCTGGCCACCGGCTTGCTGATGGGGCTGATCTATGCCCTCATCGCCGCCGGCCTCTCGCTCATCTTCGGGCTGATGGACGTGGTGAACTTCGCCCACGGCGAGTTCCTCATGCTCGCCATGTACGCAACCTTCGGCTTCGCGGTGTTCGCGCATCTCGATCCGGTGCTTTCGCTGCCGCTGGTGGCGGCCGTCATGTTCATCGTCGGCGCGAGCGTCTATGCGGGCGTGGTGCGGCATGCAATGCGCTCCAAGGTCAACACGGGCATGGTCCAGATCTTCTCCACCTTCGGCCTGGCGACGCTGATCCAGGGCGGTGCGCAGTTCTTCTTCACGCCGGACTTCCGCAATGTCGACCACACCTGGCTCAGCGCGAAGACGCTCGACCTCGGCGGCATCTTCCTGCCCTGGTCGCAGATCTTCGGTGGCCTCATCTCGCTGGTCGCCTTCGGCGGCCTGTACCTGATGATGACGCGCACCGACTTCGGCCGGGCGCTGGAGGCCACGCGCGAGGACAAGGGCGCGGTCGCGCTGGTCGGCATCGACAGCAACCGCGTGTTCGCGCTCGGCTGGGGCCTGGGTGCGGCGCTGGTCGGCGTGGCAGGCGCGGTGCTCGCGACCTCGTACGCCATTCATCCCCAGGTGGGCGCAGGCTTTGCGACCATCGCCTACATCACAGTCGCGCTTGGCGGCTTCGGCAGCGTGTTCGGCGCGCTCGTCGCGGGCATCGTCGTCGGGCTGGTCGAAGCCCTCACTGCCAACATCCTGCCGCCGGCCATGAAATCGATGGGCATCTACGCGCTCTATCTGATCGTCATCTTTCTTCGCCCGCAGGGGCTGTTCGGGAAGCTTTGATGTCCATCCCATCTTCCCCTGCGGCCGTGCCGTCTTCTTCGTCTTCTTCGTCTTCTTTGCTGGCCGGCGTCACCCGGCATCGGCGCCGCCAGCTCATCGAGGCGGCGGTGGTGTTCGCACTCATCGCCCTGCTGCCCCTGCTGGTGAAGAACGCCTACCTGCGCAACGTGATCGTGCTGACGCTGATGTACGCCGCCCTCGCCCAGAGCTGGAACATCCTCGGCGGCTACTGCGGCCAGATCTCGCTCGGCCACGCGCTGTACTTCGGCGTTGGTGCGTATGCGGTCAGCAAGCTCTATGTGAGCTACGGCGTGCTGCCCTGGTTCGGCATGCTCGCCGGTGGCGGACTGGCGGTGTTGCTGGCCTTGGCGCTCGGCTACGGCACCTTCCGGCTGAAGGGGCACTACTTCTCGATCGCGACCCTGGTGATCGCCGAGATGGGCCTGCTGATCGTCCACAACTGGGACTGGCTCGGCGGCGCCACGGGCATCCAGTGGCCCTTCGGCCCTGACAGTTGGGCCACGCTGCAGTTTGCGCGCGACAAGACGCCCTACATCTTCTTCGCGCTCGGGCTGCTCGTCGTGACCTGGCTGCTGACCTTCTTCATCGAAGGCTCGAAATGGGGCTACTGGTGGCGCGCCGTGAAGGACCACCCCGAAGCTGCCGAAAGCCTCGGCGTGACCGTGTTCCGGTCCAAGATGGCGGCCGCCGCGCTGTCGGCCTTCTTCACCGCGATCGGCGGCGGTTTCTATGCGGCCTTCGTGTCCTATGTCGATCCCGACAGCGTGATGCACTTCCGGTTCTCGCTGCTGATGGTGCTGCCCGTGGTGCTCGGCGGCATCGGCACGCTGTGGGGGCCGATCCTCGGCGCTGCGATCCTCGTGCCGCTGTCGGAGTTCACGCGCAGCTACGTCGGCGGCTCCGGTGGCGGCCTCGACCTGATGCTGTACGGCGGCCTCGTCATGGCTGTGGCGCTGCTCAAGCCCGAAGGGCTGATCAAGCTGTTCGCAAAGAAGACCCGGATCCGGGAGGCTGCACGATGAGCATCGACATTCTTCTGGAGACGATCGACGTCACGCGCCGCTTCGGCGGCCTCGTCGCGAACCGTGACGTAAGCATCCGCGTGCACCGGGGCGAGATCCTCGGGCTGATCGGGCCCAACGGCGCGGGCAAGTCGACCCTGTTCAACCTGATCGCCGGCGCCTATCTGCCGACCTCGGGCAGCATCCGCTTCGACGGCCGCGACATCACCGAACTGCCGGCCACGCGCCGCTGCGCGCTCGGCATTGCGCGCACCTACCAGGTCCCGCGCTCCTTCGATTCCATGACGGTGCTGGAGAACGTGATGGTCGGCGGCTTCGTGCGCCACGCCTCGTCGAAGGCGGCTCGCCTGGCCGCACTGCAGGTGCTCGACTTCACCGGCCTCTCGCGCACGGCCGGCACCCTCACCGGCGAACTCACGCCACCCGAGAAGCGCCGCCTGGAGGTTGCACGGGCGCTGGCCACCGAACCCAAGCTGCTGTTGCTCGACGAAGTGCTCACGGGCCTCACGCCGAGCGAGGCGCAAATGGGCGTCGAGCTGATCCGGCGCGTGCGCGACGCGGGCATCACCGTGGTCATGGTCGAGCACGTGATGCAGATCGTGATGCCGCTGGTCGACCGCGCCATCGTCCTCAACCTCGGCACCGTCCTTGCCAGCGGCAGCCCCGCCGACGTGGTGCGCGACCCGGCGGTGATCTCCGCCTACCTTGGAACACGCCATGCTGCTTGAAGTCAATGGCCTGACCACGGCTTATGCCGGCATGGTCGCCATCGCCGATATTTCGGTGTCCGTGAACGAGGGCGAGATCGTCGTCGTCGCCGGTGCCAACGGTGCCGGCAAGTCGACCCTGCTCCAGTCGATTGCCGGGCTGGTCAAGACGCAGTCGGGCCAGGTCCGCTTCGCCGGCGAGGCCATCGATGCCCTGCCCGGCCACCAGATCGCCGCACGCGGGCTGGCGTTCGTTCCCGAAAGCCGGCGGCTGTTTCCGCGCCTGTCGGTGGAAGACAACCTGCGCCTGGGCAGCTACCTGCATCGCAAGAAGGCAGACCGCGACGCACCGCTGGCCCAGGTGTTCACGCTGTTTCCGCGCTTGAAGGAGCGCCTGAAGCAACGGGCGGAGACGCTGTCGGGTGGCGAGCAGCAGATGCTGGCCATCGGCCGCGCCTTGATGACGCGGCCGCGTCTTCTGATGCTTGATGAACCCTCGCAAGGAATCATGCCCAAGCTGGTCGACGAAATCTTCGAGGCGGTCCTGACGATTCGCAAGGCTGGCGTGACTGTGCTTCTGGTCGAGCAGCGCCTGGCTGAAAGCCTGGAGATCGCGGAGCGTGCCTACGTGCTGCAGACAGGCCGACTGATGCTGTCAGGCAAGGCAGCCGAGGTGCGCGACAACCCCGAAGTACGTCGCGTGTATCTGGGCATGTGACCCTCCTTCGCAGCATCAACTGAGGCCATTCATGAACCATCGAGTCACTCGTCGTACCTTTACCCTGCTGGCGTGCGGCGCGGGGGCTCTTTCCACTGCACGCGGTGCAACCGTTTGGCGGATCGCAACTGGATACCCGCTGGAGAACTTTCACACGGCCAATCTCATTGCGATGGCCAAGGATGTTGAGCTCGCGACGCAGGGGCAGCTTCATATCGACGTCTATCCCAAGAACTCCCTGTATGCGCTGAACGCCATCCAGTCCGCCGTGCAGGACGGAAAAGTCGAAGCTGGCGAAGTCATCATGAGCAGTCTTGTCGCCGACCTTCCGATCGCGGGCGCAGATTCGGTTCCATTCATCACCGACAGCTATGCCGATGCACTTCGGCTCTGGCGAATTCAACGTCCCCTGATCGAGAAAGCCTTCGCAAGCCGGGGATTGGAAGTTCTTTATGCCGTGCCGTGGCCACCGCAAGGCTTGTACTCGACCCGACCGCTTGGCGGATTGGGAGACATGCGTGGCATGCGAATGCGCACGTTCAACGCAAACACCGCAAAGATCGCAACGCTCATGGGCACCGAAGCCGTCGATGTTCCAGCTACCGAACTCAACAAGGCACTCGCTGATGGACGCATCGACTGCATGATGACGTCCGCCGTGACTGGAGTGGAAAGCCGTGCATGGCAGTCCATGCACTACTTCTACGAAATCAATGCGTTCTTTCCCAAGAACATTGTGTTTGCCAACAAGAAGGCATGGGACGCCATTGGCGCCCCATTGCGCGAGGCATTGAAGAACGCGAGCGCAGCGGCAGAACTTCGCGGATGGTCCAACAGCGCATCGGTTGCCGCTCAGTCCCTGGAAGAGTTGAAGCGAAGCGGCATGAAGATCGAATCACCTTCCTATTTGTTCGGTCGAGACGTCAAGCGTCTCGGGGAACGTTTTTCGCTGGATTGGGTGAAGCAAGTAGGCGTATCCGCCAACGATGTCTTCATTCCCTATTTCGACAAGCGATAGATATCTCCCGGATCCGTCTCGCGACGCCGGAAATCCAGCTCCTGAAGAACTTCTGCCGTGCCGCGGACAAGACGGGTGGCCGGACGCGCGGTCGGTGTCGCAAGCACCAATGCATTCCAGATGCTGGGCGGCCCGATCGGCGCCCGCGGCAATGCCTCGCCGCCGGGTGCGCCGAGGGCGCTCTCCGGAAGAATCGTGCACCCGACCCCGGTTGCAACGAGCGCAAGCACGGTGTGGACAGCTCCCACCTCCGCGAGCACCTGGAGCTCGATGCGACGCGGGCCAAGGACGGAGTCGAGCAGGTGCCGGATTGCGTTTGGCGCGCTGGGCAACACCATCGGGTAGTTCGCAAGCGCCGCCAGTCCGACACGTGCTGGCAGCTTGCTCTTGGGCGGCGCGACCAGCAATAGTTTTTCGCGCATCAAGGGCTGAAAGCTCAGCTGGGGCGAAGCGGCGGGATCGAACAGCAGCGCCAGATCCAGCCGCCCCGCGATCAGGGATTCGCGCAGTGAGACGCTCAGGCCTTCGAGGATGGTGATGACTGCGCGCGGAAACCTCTCCCGGAACTGCTGGATCAGGGGCGTGCTCAAGCCCAGGGCCACCCGCGGCGGCATGCCGACCACGATACGGCCGCCGGGACTCTCATCCAGTTCCTGCAATTCGTCGCGGGCGCGACGGGAGATGTCCAGCATCGCGCGTGCGTGAACGAGCAGCGCAGCGCCTGCATCCGTCGTGGTCACGCCGCGTCCGGTTCTCACCAGCAAGCGTTGCCCGAGATCTGCCTCCAGCAAGGCGATCTGCCTGCTCAAGCTGGGCTGCGCCAGGTTGAGCGCCACCGCGCCGCGGCTGAAGCTCCCGGCATCGACCACGGTGACGAAATACAGAAGCTGGCGCAACTCCATAGGAATTCAGCATAGCTGATATAGGCATGTTGTCCTTACGCCGGTGGCTATCGGTGGGGAAACTGCCTGCATGACCTCCCCCCTTCCCCCAGGCGCCTGCAACGCCCACTGTCATGTGTTCGGGCCCGGCGCGCGCTTTCCTTACGCCCCGGACGCCGCCTTCATTCCCGAAACAGATGCGCCCAAGGAAGCCCTGTATGCGCTGAACGACCGCCTCGGCCTGCACCGCTGCGTGGTCGTGCAGTCGACCTGCCACGGCTTCGACAACCGCGCCGCCGAGGACGCCGTTGCGTCGCGGCCCTCGAGCTACCGGGCGATCGCCCTGCTGCCGACCGACGTCGACGACGCAGAACTCGAGCGACTCCACGCCGCGGGCTTTCGTGGCGTCCGCTTCAACTTCATGGGCCACCTCGGCCGGCACGCGGACATGGAGGGGATCCTGTCGTTGGCCGGCCGCTTCGCGCCGCTTGGCTGGCATCTGCAGATTCACGGCGATCCCGCGCTGCTCACGGACCTGGCGCCCGCACTGCGTCGCTCGCCCACGCCGGTGGTGATCGACCACATCGGGCGCATCGATGCGGCGCTGGGTCTTGACCAGCCGGACTTCCAGGCGCTGCTGCGGCTGATGGCGGACGAGCGCTTCTGGGTCAAGGTGAGCGGCATGGACCGCATCACGCGGCTGGGCCCACCCTACGCCGACGCCCAGCCCTTTGCCCGAACGCTGGTCGCCGAGTTCGGCGACCGGGTCGTATGGGGCAACGATTGGCCGCACCCGAACCACGCCGGCCCCATTCCCGACGAGCAGCAACTTGTCGACCTCATTGCCGAGATTGCCCCCACGGAATCTGCGCGCCATGCGCTGCTGGTCGGCAATCCGGAACGCCTTTATCAGTTTGGAGACAGGCCATGAGCCTCCGATTCGAGAACAAGGTCGCCATCGTGACCGGCGCCGGTTGCGTCGGCGCCGGCTGGGGCAATGGCCGCGCCATCGCCGTGCGCCTCGCCCAGGAGGGCGCCCGGGTACTGGCAGTCGATCGCGATCGCGCCCGGCTCGACGAGACGCTCGAGCTGGCCGGTGACGTCCGCGCGTCGATCACGCCATGGGTCTGCGACGTCACGAACAGCGAGAGCGTGGCGGCCATGGCGGCCGCGTGTCTGGACGCATACGGGACCATCGACGTCCTCGTCAACAACGTGGGAGGGTCCGCAGCGGGCGGGCCGGTGGAGTTGCCCGAAGAGACATGGGATCTGCAGGTCGACACCAACCTCAAGAGCGTGTTCCTGACGTGCAAGCATGTGCTTCCCACGATGCTGGCGAAGGGCGCAGGTTCGATCGTCAACATCTCTTCGACTTCCGGCCTGCGCTGGACCGGCAGTGCACAGGTGGCGTACGCCGCGACCAAAGCCGGCGTCATCCAGATGTCGCGCGTGATCGCAGTCCAGCACGCGGCCAAGGGTGTCCGGGTCAACAGCGTCGTGCCGGGACAGCTGCACACGCCAATGGTCGAAACACGCCTGGCGAAGCAGCGCGCAGGCGGCGACGTCGACGCACTGCTGGCCCAGCGCCAGAAACGCATTCCACTCGGCTTCATGGGCGACGGCCGGGACACCGCGAGCGCGGTACTGTTCCTGGCCAGCGACGAGGCACGATTCATCACCGGCACCGAACTGATCGTCGACGGTGGCATGACCGCGCGCTGCGACTGAGATTCGAGTTACCCCAAAAAAGACGGAGACATTCATGACCATCCAACGCATCCTGCTCGCGGCAGCATTTGCCATGGCGCTGGCGCCCGCTGTCCATGCACAGCCGAAGACGACGCGGATCGTCGTTTCCTTCACCTCCGGGGGACCTGTCGACTCGGTCGCCCGCATCCTCTCCGAACAGCTCGGCAAGGAGCTGGGCCGCACGGTCATCGTCGACAACAAACCTGGCGCCAACGGCGCGATCGGCGCCGTCGATGTCATGAAGTCGGCCCCGGACGGCGGCACGCTGTGGTTCACCAGCGTCGGCGCGGCTGCGATCAATTCTTCGCTGTACGAGAAGCTCCCCTACGACATGCAGCGCGACTTCGCGCCGGTCTCGCTGGTCGTCAACAACGTCGAACTGCTGGTGACCCAGCAGAGCAACCCGGCCAAGGACGCGGCCGATTTCGTGGCAGCAACGAAGAAGCGCGCCGAAGCGACACCGATGGGCTCCTCCGGCACGGGCAGCATTCCGCATCTGGCAATCGAGCAGCTGGCCGATTCGAGCGGCGCCAGGCTGCTTCATGTCCCCTACAAGGGTGCAGCGCCGGCCATCACGGACCTGATGGGAGGCCAGATCGGCGGATTCTTCGGCGACGTGCCCGGGCTGCTTGGACATCTGCAAGGCGGACGGCTCAAGGCGCTGGGTGTGGCTTCGAGCAAGCGACACCCTTCTTTGCCGGACGTGAAGACGCTGGAAGAGCAAGGCATCCGGGGCGTCGACACCAACAACTGGTATGCGCTGTTTGCGCCCGCGAAGACGCCGCCCGAAATCGTCGAGGCGCTCAGCAAGGCGGTGCGCAACACACTGGCCAACCCGGGCGTGCGCGAGAAGCTGCTGAAGACGGGCACGGAGCCTGCCGGGTCCACGCCCCAGGAACTGGCGACCATCCAGAAGCGGGACACCGAGAAGTGGGCGAAGCTGATCCACACCAAGAACATCAAGGCCGAGTGATGACGACCACCCCTGTCCGCGTACCCCTCGTGCAGCCCGGCACACGCCCCGAGCTGGCCGAGATCGAGTCCCGCATCATGGCGCAGCGCGGTCGCGTGTCGCTGCTTTACCAAGTGCTCCTCAACAGCGGGCCGATCGCCTCGGGCTGGGAGCGCATGCTCACGGCGGTTCGCAACCAGACCGGCGTACCCGCCGATCTTCGCGAACTGATGATCCTTCGGGTCGCCGTGCTCAACGGCGCCAGCTTCGAGTACGACGCGCACGTGCCGCATGCACAGAAGGCGGGCGTCAGCGCGGAGAAGATCGACGCCGTCCGGCAGGAGGCGCTGTCAGGCGTGTTCGCGCCGCTGGAGCGCCTGGTGCTCGAACTCACGGATGCAATGACCCGCGAGATCGTGGTTGCGGAAGAGCTCATGGGCCGGATCCAGCAGCACTTCGACCCCAAGGGCGTGGTGGAAGTCGTGGCGACAGTGGCGGCCTACAACATGGTGTCGCGCCTGCTGGTTGCCCTGAACGTCGCGCATTGAACGAGGAGCCCGGAATGCAGGATCTATGGCTTCTCAAGTCCGACACATCCATGGCCGAACAGCCGCTCGCGCCGGTCCGCACACTGCCGCCTGGAGTTCAGCCATGGCAGGCAATGAATGGCACTTGGGTCTATTTCTACGCGGCAGGGAGCACGCCGCCGGTGCTCACGCCCCAGGGGGTTGCAGGCGAGTGGAAACGGCTCGCCTGCTTGCAGGAGGTGCAGGGCGCGTCGGCCGGCCAGGTTGCTTCGCACCACTATGTTGTGGAAACGGACGTGCTTCCCGGGTTCGAGGACGACCTCAACGCCTGGTACGCGCAGGAACACCTGCCCGGACTGGCCGCCGTGCCGGGGACCATCCGGGCGGCCCGGTACATCGACACCGCAGGCTCGCCGCGCTACTACGCCTGCTACGACCTCGCGGGCGCCGAGACCCTGGGCAGCCCCGAGTGGCTGGCCGTGCGTGCAACGCCCTGGAGCTCGCGGGTTCGCCCCGCTTTCCGGAACACGGGGCGAACCATGTTTCGTCGGCTGTCGGCCGCACGCTGAGCACGGCTCGCATCGCCGAAGCCTATCGCGCGGACGGTCTGGCCAGCGTAGCCAGCTTCTTTCTGGCCGCCTGCAAAAGACTGCTCCGTTCGACAGGCAGTGCCGCCTTGGTATCTCCGAGCGCGACGACCTCATGCACGCTGGTCGCGGAGAGCTTCGAAGACAACGGGTCGCGCGGCGACATGCCATTGAGCCTGGTGATCGGGATGACGTGCACCTTGAGGTGGCGGCCCATGGTCTTCGACAACTTCTGACAAGCTGTCGTCATGGTGGCTTCGTCAGGGACCAGCCGGCCGTGCACGACCAGCAGTTCCACAGTGCCTTGCGCGTCCTCTCCCAGCACGAACGCGCGCACGACCGAGTCCTTGAACTTGGAACGCAGCATGGCGCGGATCGGTTCTGCCACGGCGAACGATTTCAACGCGATGTTCCGCAGCTCGTGGTGAAAGACGAACGAGCGATCGACCTGAACGGTATCGGCCTGGTCTGCCTTCGCCGCCTGCCGTTTCACGATGCCGCTGCGGACGAGATGCTCCGAAGTGAGGGCGGTCTCGGCCTCCTCCAGCTTCGCCCGCCGTGCAAGCTCACTCGTCGAGAACTGTTGATCGGGCGCCGCGTACAGGACCGTGAGGAGCTTCTGTACTTCGGGAGAGAAAAGGAAATCCGCGGCACTCATTCTTGCTTTGCTGCTGACACAAAGACCGCATTATCCAAGCGGCATGGAAGAGGTCGGCATCGGCGCTTCATCTATCGCTGGGGCAGCGCCTGAGTATGAGAAGAAAAGTGACAGCGGTCGGCATCGAGGCGGTTTCCCTGAGCGGCTTTTTTCTCCCTGGCCTCTACCAGCGCCGAACCGCTGTCGAGAGGCAGTGTGCGCGCCCCCATCGAAACCAACGTGGAGTCTGTGCGGGAGTTCTGTAAAACGATACCTGCCGTCCTGTGAGGTGCGACCTCGAGGCCTCCGACAAGGTCTCAAGGAGGTCGAAGTAATCCTTTCGATGAGCAATCACAGAAACCCCAAAAGGACTGTTGATTGCCTCATTGAGCATGTCGTTACGCTTGCTCCGGTCATTGCGGCACGATCTGTGTGCCCGACAAAGTCGGCCAATGCATCTGCAGATGCCGGTCGTAGAACTGTTTGCGGACCGGTTGCCGAAGCGACTCGATGAGACAAGGCCCTGAACGCATGCATGCAGACCGCGAAGAAAAACTGGTCGCCGCCCGCAAGGCATACACGGACGGCCTGCTTTATCTGGCCTTTGATCTCTATCAAGTGCAGGCAGACGAAGGGTATGTCGAAAGCCAGGTTTTTGTCGCCTGGATGTTGTCTCAAGGGGTTGGCTGCGAGAAAGACGAGAGCCAAGCTGCTGCCTACTACGAGCGAGCAGCAGTTCACGGGCATCCGCTGGGCTGCTTCTACTTCGCCCGTTGGTTGACGCGAGCTGGCGAACATGCGAAGGCCCATCGCTTCTATGCGATGGGCGCAGAAAAGCGGCATCTGCCCTCGATGTTTCGTGTCGGCTATTCGTTGGCTCATGGCAAAGGCGTTTCACGCGATCTTCAGCGGTCCTATGAAGTCCTGAAAGAAGCTGCGATGCATGGTCATGCCTTCGCGCTGCGAGAACTGGGTCTTCAAGATCTGCGCGGCAGACGAGGTATTGTTTGGCAGCCTATCGGGCTCGTGGAGATTCTTGCCGCAGTGTGCTGGGGCTTCATGGTCTCCATGGTCAATGACGATTCGGATCTTTTGATCTCCTAGACCTTGCTCTGCCGCACAACAATGCTCGCGCAATCATGATTCGCAACGGAAGCTTCGGGTGAAAATTTCCAGATCCGCGGTCAGGTTGTGGGCGCCCTTTACCTGCGCCTCCCTGCTCACGTTCGTGGCATACAAGACTCTTTGGGCCACTCAGTGGTATTGGGTTTTCCTGTCCCTGCTCGGACTCCTGAACTGCGGTCTTTCCGCCTTGGTTCTCCGGAAAACCGGCTTGAAGTACTGGCCAATTTTGGGAGTGGCCGTTGGCCTTCTGCTTGGTCAATGGTGGCTGGTACAGATGCTGATCCTGGGTCTGTTTTTTCGCGTCGGTGGGTTTGCTCCATAGTCCGTCCTGAATTGCTCTGCTCCCGTTCCCGGAGCTTGGTAGCCCTTTACAGCGCAATCAACACCCTCGTAGCGTCCGCTGCCGTCCCTGAAAACGGAAACCGACAGATGGCGGGCAGTCATCAAGAGCAACAACATTACTTCTGACTAGATACAGCCCTCTCCATCGGCAATCCGGGAGACCGGTCAACCGGCACCTCTCATCCCATCTCCAAATTTCGGCCCAAGTGGTGGCATAGGCTGAGCCTCCGTTGTTCAAAGGAGCTCAACCAACATGCGATACATCACCCAGAAACTCACTACGGTCTCCATGGCCGCCGTCGTTGCCGCATCCACTCTCGGTGGCTGCGTGGTCGCACCAACGCCCGTTGCCACCAATGTGGTCCTGGCGCCTGGCTCGCCTCTGCCGCCCGGGTATCAAGGCGAGGTGTATGTCGTGAGCGACTGGCAGTCCAGAGGTCTCTATGCGCCTCCACAGGGCTACGCCTGGCGCTATGTCGACGGGCAATATGTGCTCGTGGCCGTAGCCACCGGCATCATCGCTGCGACTTTCCTGGCTGCATTTTTTGGACATGGCGGCCATGGCGGGCCCGGGCCAGGTTTTGGTCCTCGCTGAAACAGCACATCTGTTGAATTGCAGGGCGGTGAACTTGCTGGACGCACTCCGGGATTTATGGGCGGCAATGGTCGCCATCGGTCAATTCTTCAACTGGCTCCTGAGCCTGTTGGCGTGACTCAATCTGCTCCGCGCTCCTGCGGCTCGCCCAGCGACAGCATCAGCCGGTTGGCCCAGTTGAAGAACGCCGCGCCGTGGATGACGTCGGCAATCGCGAGGTCGTCCAGGCCTTGCGCACGCAGCTGCTCGATGTGCTCCGCGCCAAACGCAGATGGCGTGGCAGACAACGCAACCGAGGCCGCCACGATCGCATTCCAGCGCTCGCCCAGATCGGCCTTCACGCCCTCGTCCAGCAGGCGCTGCACATCGTCCGTGCGCTGCGAGAAATGCGAGGCGAAGCGCGCGTGCACCGAGGCGCAGTAGATGCAGCCGTTGTAGCGCGAGGCCGCGGCGGCTGAGAGTTCACGTTCGGCGCGCGGCAGGCCGGCTTCGGGGTTGTAGAAGATGTCCTTGTCGGTGCGCGTGCGCGCGCCCAATATGTCCGGGTCGCGCGCCAGCAGGCGGAAGTACGGCGACTTGGCGCGCGATGCGTCCACCAGCCCGGCGAAATGCCGCTCGGTCAGTTCGGCCTCGGGCAGCGGTTCGAGCCAGGGCAGCCATTCGAGCTGCGCCTGCGTGAAGGCATTCGGGTGCGTGTTGTGGGGATGGCTCAGGGCCGATTCGGCAGTCATGGTGTTCCTCGGGTCAATCGACAAGGGTGACGGGGCGTTGCGCCAGCGCCCTGAGGCCGGTGACGACACGGATCTGGAATGCAAGGAAGGCGACGAGCTGCGACAGGGTCACGATCTCGGTGCTCGACCACCCCGCATCGAGCAGAGACTGCAACGCAACCGGGCTTGCATCGCGTGGGTGAAAGACCAACAGGTGCGCATGCACGAGGCCGGCCGAAAGCCGCTCGCCAAGCACCGGACGCTGCGCGGCGCCCACCGCATACGAAGGGCCAGGGGCATCTTCAGCACTGAGCGGGCCTGCGGGATAGCGCCCGTACGGCCCTTGCGTGGAACCCCGCTTCGTTTCGATGGCGATGGCCTCCGCCACCCCGGCACGAGCGCCCTGCCCCGCCAGCGCATCGGCATAGAAGCGCGCCACGTCGGCCTGCCCGTGCAGTCCGGCGACGAAGGCCGCGACGGCGAACCGGTCTGCGATTTCGAAATGCCCGAACACAGGCGGCGTCGGCGCGAACAGCGAGAGATAACTCTGCTGCGCATGGGTACGCGCCTGCTCGCGCTGCACGCGGATCTGGTCGAGGTGGCTGCCCGGCTCGATGCCGACGAGCCGGTCGATGACATCAGGCACAGCAGACGCAGAAGAAGAAACGGTGGCGTTCATGAAATCCAGCCTAGAGAAGTGCAAGGGATTGAAGGTCCGACACGCTCGCATCGCGCGCCCAGCCGAGGGCCGGCGCGACCACGGTGGCGGTCAGTTCGATGGAGCGCAGGATCGCCTCGTGCGGCGGATCGACCGAATGCACCTGGCAGACCAGGTCGGTCACGCGTGCGAGCGTTCTGTCGGCGCGCAGAGAGGCGATCACGTCGTCGGGCGATCCAACGTGCACGTCGTACGCGGCGATCAATTGTTCGAGCGGGGCATCAGGGCCGGCGCGGTCAGCGAGGCCGATCTGTCCCGAAGCAGCGAAGCGGGCCGCCGAGCGGCGCAGACCTATGTCGGCCAGGCGCAGCGCCTCCTTGCGGGTCTCCGCCACAAAGACGCTGCGCGAACCCACGATGCGCGGCGTGCTGCCGGGCGGCAATGCAGCAAGGTAGGCATCGACGATCGGGTTCTGAATGTCGGCAAGCGACGCGTCGGGCGCGTGCTCGGGACGCGGCTGCGTGCGCGAGAGCATCAGGCCGTCGCCAGCCTCCCCCGCTCGTGTGCCGCCGCTCACCGAGAACGTGGCCTGCCAGATGCGGTCCAGCAGCGGCGAGCCCGCGGGGTACAGCGTGTCGCCGCCCTGCAGCGGCTTGCCGGCCCACGCTGCGCGCACCGCGGCAAGCTGTCTCGCGAAGATGGCCGAACGGTCGTTGCCATCCAGCCCGAAGGCCGCGAAAGATTCGGGCGTGCCGCCGGTTCCCACGCCCACCTCGAGCCGGCCACCCGAGAGCAGATCCAGCACGACCGCGTCCTCCGCCACGCGCACGGCGTTTTCCAGCGGCAGCGTGACGATGCCCGTGCCCAGGCGAATGCGCTTCGTGCGCGAGGTCACATAGGCCAGGAAGACGAACGGCGACGGCAGCCCTCCCTCGTGTTCGTGAAAGTGATGCTGCGCCACCCAGGCCGAATCGAAGCCGAAGGCCTCGGCGTGGGCGATCTGCGCAGCGGCGAGACGGTAGCGCTCGGCGGCTGTCGCGTCGTCGAGCAGGCGGCTGAAGAAGCCGAGGCGAAGCTGGCGCGGGGAGTGAGAAGTGCCGGGCATCCGAAGAGAAGAAGGCTGGGTTGTCGAAAGCCTTCGAGTCTTGCCCGTGATGCGGTCCGCAGGGAAATCCGGATTTCGCGCTTGTTTATGCGGTTTGCGTGTATCGCCGCCTGTCCTCGCAGCGGGAGCGCGGAAAGCCGTTCACGCCGTCGTCGGGCGTATCTCCGCTGTGCAAACGCGATTCCGGCCTCCCATCTTGGCCGCGTACAGGGCCTTGTCGGCCGACTGAATCAACTCCTTCGGCGGTCCGTGGGTGACCGAGGGGCTGAGCGCATCCACGCCGGCGCTCAGCGTCACGAAGCCGTCGGGAGCACCGGCGTGCACGATTGCCAGGTCGCGCACCGCGCTGCGGATTCTTTCCGCCAGCACGGCCGCGCCAGCCACATCGGTATTCGGCAGCAGCACGGCCAGTTCCTCCCCGCCATAGCGGGCCGCGAGGTCTCCCGGGCGGCGGGACGCGAGGCTTGCGATGGTGCGGCCGATCGTCTGCAGGCACTCGTCCCCGGCCGTATGGCCGTAGATGTCGTTGAACTGCTTGAAGCAATCGACATCGATCAGGATGAGCGCCAGGGTGCTCGCGTCTCGCATGGCACGGCTGAACTCGTTGTCGAGCGTCACGTCGAACTGCCGGCGATTTGCCAAACCCGTAAGGCCGTCCTCCATCGCGAGGGTGTTCAGGGTCTTGTTGAGCGTCTCCAGCGCGTCGCGTGCGCGCCGCAGCTCGGCCTCGGTCTTGCTGCGCAGCTCCATCTGCTTCACCAGCCGCCATCCCACGAAACCGACGATCAATGCCAGGAGAATGACGCCTCCTGTATGCCAAAGCGTTTCCCGCCACCAGGCGGCCAGGATCTCGTCCTTGGAGAGGGCCGCCGCAACGAACAGCGGGTAGTTGGTGAGCCGCCGGAAGCTGTTCAGCCGCGTGATGCCGTCCTGCGCCGACAGGATTTCGGCCGTCCCGACCGGGCCCTGGGTCACGTACGAACGGTAGAGGCCGGTGTCCAGCATGTTTCTTCCGACCATGTCGGTGCTGTACGGCCGGCGAGTCATCATCGTCCCGCTCTCGAGAACCAGCGCGACTGCGCCAGCCTGGCCTATGTCGAGGCTGTCGTAGAACTTCGTGAAGAAGCTGATGTCGATCGTCGCGAGCGCCACCCCGCCGAAGCTGCCGTCCGCGCGATTGATGCGCCGTGACACGGGAATGAGCAGTTTGCCGTTGACGCGGCTCTTCACCGGCACACCGATGTGCGGTCCCCGCTCCTCGTGTTCGCGGTGATACCGAAAGTACTCCCGGCTCGCGTTGTTCAGGTTTTGCGGCGGTGTCTGCCGGGAGTTTGCGACCCAGTTTCCATCCTTGTCGTAGATGTGAAGCCCGTCGAGCTGCGGGAGCTCGGCCACCCGCATCGCGAGCACCTTGCGAAGCCGTTCGATGGCAGCGGGCCCCATGCCGTCGTATTCCATGCGTTCGACCATGCCGACCAACGCGGTGTCGGCCTGCTTGATCGTGTCGTCCGCCTGCTGTGCCATTGCACGTGCGAGATTCGACGTCGCAACGCTCATCTGCTGAAGCTGGACCCTTCGCGAGTGCCAGCTGTTCAAGCCGTCGAGCGCCACGAGGGCGAGGCAAACCACGGCCACGAAGGCCGTCGTCCGGAAGGTGATGGATCGTCGACGAAACACGATGCGCTTTCGAAGCAGTGATGTCTGAAGCCTTGCCCGACTTTGACACAGCTGCGGCCGAATCGTCACCCTCCGCGCAATCTGCAGGCGCGGTCGTCAGCGCGGCTCAGATCGGCCGCACGTCGAAAAATGCCTCGTCGGTGTCTCCCAGGTCGCGAAAGCCCGCGGTGCGCGCCGCGTCGTAGGCCTTGGCCCAGCGCTTGGCCATCGCGATCTCCGCCTTCGACAGATCGCTTTCGCTCGATTCGCTCGCGTTCTGGAATGCGCGCAGCGCCTCGACCACATCGGCGCCCAGTTGCCGGTCGATCTCGCGCCGGAAGCGCTGCTCGGCGACCTTCACGGCATCGGCTGCCGGGTGCGGATAGTCGGCTAGCCGCACGGCGTACGTGACACGCGCCTCGACCTCGACGTCTTCGAACTGGAACGGCTCCTCGCGATCTTCTTGCGGCAATGGCGGCGGCGGCGCTTGTTGCGACAGTGCGATGGGCAATGCCGTTGCTGCGACCCGCGGGAAGAAAAGCTCAAACTGGTTCATGGTTCATCGCCCCCAAGCGCGTACCGCGCTGAACAAGGCTTGCGGCCAAAATACTGTACGAATATACAGTTTTTTGCCATTGTTAACCAGTCTGCGGCTGCTTGGGCAGTCGATTCAGCGACCGCCGGCGACCAAATGGGGGGCGATCAGTCGGGCTTCGCAGGCAGGTCACCCTCACGCAGCTTGCGACCCACCCACATCATTCCCGTCGCGTAGTCGGCAGCCCCGACCTGGATGCCGCCCACAGTTCGCAGCGCACCAGTGCCGTCGTCGGTGGCCGGCCCTTCACCGGTGTATTCGCCCGGCACCAGCACCCGCCCGTCTTTCAGGAAATCGGCGATGCGCAGTTCGCGCATGGCGCGGCCCCAGTGCCATTGCTTCTTGATGTCGTAGCTGCTGGTTTTCTTCGGTGGGTTGGTTTTCTTCATTTCATTCGGCTGCATCAAACACTGCCGCCGAGCATAGCCGCGCCCTACTCGGCGCAAGGCCTGGCCGCGCCCCCCGGCACCGACGGCTGAAGCTTCACCGGCTCTGTTGCCTCCCCTGCCTCCACATAGTTGAGGTCAACAGGATGAACAATTGCCGCGGCGAACTCGCCGTCGAACTTGACGAGGACATGTTCCCCGCTGGCACCGGTGATGACACCGAATCTGCCGTTGAGCTCGACACGGCTTCCGCGTCGCGCGGGCACTTTGAAACGCACACGGATGTAGGGCAGTCCTACCCGGAAATACTCGACCATTTGATTCCCCGACTTTCTTGTGGCTCGCATCGGCGGCTGTCTTGACAGGACACGCCCACCGGCCGCGACACCTGCGACATGCAGTGATGCACTGTCTCCGCATGGCCACGGGGATACGTGTCGGTCAGAGCCTACGCTTGCTGACAGCCATTGGACATCCGCCAATTGGCTAACACCACCCATGTTTGTGGGTTCCGCCAATCGGTGTAGATGCGAAGCCGCTAGTCGAGCTCGCCGACAGCGTCGTCTTCTTCAGCGAACACCGATTCGTCGACCTCTTCGCGCGGGCCGACGTTCAGGTCTTCCGACAGGCCGCGCAGCACGGTGTAGCCCGCCTGCAACGCCTCGGCGTAGGTATGAAAGCCCTTGGCCGCTTCCATCAGCGGTTCGAACTCCATCGAGTTGTCGAAGGATTCCAGCAGCACCCAGAAATAGTCGCCCTCGTCGTGTTGATCCACTGTCAGGGCGATGGAGATAAGTTGACCAGCCATCCGCGCATGGTGGCGCGCCCAAATGACAATCCGAAGAAGCGGGTGTGAACGTTCGGCTTCTACGTTGCCTTCTCCGCCGGCCACCGCTCACCGGTCACCGGCGGCCTCCAGAAACTCGAAGCCCATCGTCCGCGCGTGGTAGTGCAGCCCGCCGTCCTGCACGATGAGGAAGAGCGCGCCGCGCGGGCCTGCGTTGTGGTGCGAATGCGGCGCACCGGGTGGCGTGACCAGCGTGGACCACGGCGCCCACGGGCACACCGCACCGCCCACCACCGAATGGCAGCCCTCGCCCTGCACCACCAGCGTGATGGCGGCGGAGTTGTGGCGGTGCGTGCGCTGGTGCGTGTTCGGCTCGAGCGTGTTGAAGCTCAATGTCAGCGTGGGCGTAAGGTTGCGTGCGGCGGCCTGCCGGTCGGACGAGAAGATCAGCGCGCGGCCCGAGGTCTCCTCGCTCGTGCCGCTCGAAAAAATCAGCGCGAACTGGTGCTCGATCTCCGCGGCCGAATAGTGCACGGCGTCGATGGTCGCCTTGGCCACGGGCGCCGGCTGCGCGCGTTCAAAAGCCAGCTGCGGCTCGTTGCCGACAGTCCACAGCAGCACGTCCTCGGCGCCCGCTTCGAGCCGGTAGCCCGGCGCGCCGGGCAGCAGGAACACGTCGCCCTTGCCGAAGGTCAACCTGTCGACCGCGCCTGTCAGGCTGCCGCTGCCGGAAATCACGTACCAGACCGACCCGGTGGCGCAAACGTCCAGCGGCAGCAGCGCATCGCGGGCGGCAATGCGCACGTAGCGCGCGAGCATCAGCGGCGTGGTGGCCGGGAAGCCACAGCCCAGCGCCCGCGACTGGTCGCAATCGAACATGCCATAGCGTCCTTCCGGCGGCGACGCGAAGAGCCGCGCAGGCACCTCTGGCAGCTTCACGTTGAAGGCATTGCCGGAATTGAAGAAGCGCGCCCTGGCCTGCGCGACGCTGGCCGGCGCGCGCGGATGCTGCATCGGCAGATCGGCCATGTCGACGACGGTGGCGATGTCTGCGGCAGTCATGCTCCGGCCCCCACATAGGGCATCAGCACACGCAGCAGCACGTTTGCGCCGGCCGCCACGTGCGCCGGCTCCGCCCACTCGTGTTCCGCATGGCTTACGCCGTCGCGGCAGGGAATGAAGATCATCGCGCTCGGGCACAGCGGCGCCATGTGGCGCGCGTCGTGGCCGGCAGCCGAAAGAATCGGCATGTGCGGCTGTCCGATGCGCTCGGCGGCTTGCGCAATCGCCTGCTGCAAGGCGGGATCGAAGCCGTTGGACGGCGCATCGACCAAGGGGGTCACGCTCGCCCGGCACGGCGCGGCAAGCGAGTCGCACAGCGCGGCCAATCGCTGACCCAGATGTTCGAGCACCGCGTTGTCGGGATGCCGCAGGTCGATGCGCAGCGTCACCCGCTCGGGCACCACCGAGGGCGCGTTCGGCTCGACCTGCAGCCGGCCGATGGTGAATTTCACCGCGTCGTCGTGGCCGCCGATCTCGGCATAGAGCGCCGTCGCAATGCGCGTGAAGGCTGCGAGCGCATCGCGCCGCTCGACCATCGCGAGCGTGCCAGCGTGACCACGCTCGCCCTCGATCACGACGTCGAAAGTCTTCTTGCCCTGGATGCCGGTGACGACGCCGATCACGCGCTCCTGCGCTTCCAGTATCGGCCCCTGCTCGATGTGCGCCTCTACGTACGCCGCCACCGGAAAGCCCAGCGGCCGCCGCCGCAGCGCCGGGAACGCAGCGTGCAACGCATCGAGCGCATCGGCTACCGAGATGCCGGCGGCATCGCGCACCGCGCGCACGGCCTCGAGGCTGCGCACGCCGGCAAAGGCTTCCGAGCCCATCATGCCGGGTGCGAAGCGCGAGCCCTCCTCGTTCATCCACGCCACGCAGACGATGTCCACCGGCGGACGCACGCCACGCCCGGCCAGCGTGGTCAGCACCTCCAGCGCAGCCACCACGCCGTACACGCCGTCGAAGCGCCCGCCGCCGGGCTGGCTGTCGAGATGGCTGCCCGCGAGCACGGGTGGCGCGTCGCGGTCGGCGCCCGGCAGCGCGATGAAGAGATTGCCGGCCGCATCGGTCGAAGGCTCCAGCCCCGCCGACAGGGCCCAGTCGATCATCGTGCGCCACGACGCGATCTCTTCCGCGCTCAACGCCTGCCGGTCTACGCCGCCGCCCGGCGTGGCGCCGATGCAGGCGAGCTTCATGAGCCGGTCCCACAGGCGATCGGCATCGATGCGCCAGATGCCTTGCTCCCCGGCGACTTCTTCGGTGGCGGTTTCGGCGGTCATCAGTCGGTCTTCATGATCTGGCTGGGGAGCGCACGCGGATCACGCGGCTTCCACTGGCCGGCCTCGACCTGCGCGAAGAACTCGGCCAGCAAGGCGTTGAACGCGGCTGGCTCTTCCAGGTTGAGCGTGTGGCCGGTCTTGGGCATCACGGCCAAACCGCAGGCCGGTACGGTCTTCTTGAGGAAGACGCCGGGCTGCAGGCAATGGTCGTCCTCGTCGCCGACCACCACGAGCGAGGGCACGTTCATCACGCGCAGATCGCTCTCCAGGTCGTAGATCGACGGGCGCCGCGCCTGCACGCCGCGCATGGTGTTGGCCGCGCCGACGGCATCGTGCTCGCCGAGCCAGGTCGCGAATTCCTGCCAGCCGCGCGGGTCCTTGTTCTGGAACTGCACGCGGCTCGCGCCCTGCGAATAGGTGCGGGCGAATTTCTCCGAGCCCTGCGCTTCGAACTGCTTGGCCACTTCGAGCGAGACGCCGCGGAAGTACTCCTCGTGCTCTTTCTCCGCGCCGTAGCCCGCGCCGGCAATCACCAGCGACGAGGCCCGCTTCGCATGGCGAAGGCCGAAGTGCAGCGTAGCGAAGCCCCCCATCGACAGGCCCACGATGTGCGCGCGCTCCAGTTCCAGCGCGTCCATCACGGCGGCGATGTCGTCGGCCGCGGTGGCTTGCGAATAGCGCTCCATGTCGGCCGGCACGTCCGACGGCGGATAGCCGCGCGCACCGAAAGTCACGCACTGGTGGCGCCGCGCGAAGTAGCGCATCTGCGGCTCCCAGCTGCGGTGGTCGCCGCCGAACTCGTGCACGAACACGATCGGCGTGCCGCTGCCGGCGGTCTCGTAGTAGAGGCGAACGCCGTCGGGTGTGGTGGCGAAGCTCATCGTTCGCCTCCTCAGAACAGCGCGGCCGTGGCCGGCAGTGCGCGTGCCCGCTCGACCGCTTGCGGCAGCACATCGCACAGCGCCTGCGCCCAAGCCTTCGGCACAGTGGTCGAGATCTTGATGAAGCGATGTCCGAAGCGCGGCGTGTGATACGTGCCCTGCCGTACCATGATGTCGTGCTCGCCCAGCGCGCTGACCAGCGCTTCGGGCGTCACGCCCGCCTTGCTGCACTCGACCACGATGAAGTTGGCCTGCGACGGGAACACCGGCACCTCGAAGCCCGGCAGCTTGGCGAAGGCGTCGACGATCATTTGCTGGTTCTCGCGCTGCTGCGCGATCACCTCGGCCATCCATTCGGCCTTCACGCCCAGGCCCGCGATTGCTGCGCGCTGCGCCAGCACGCTCGCACCCAGCGGCGCCTGCGAATGCGGCAGGATGCGCGCGAGCAGCTCGGGCGAAGCCACCAGTGCTCCGAGGCGCAGGCCCGCGAGGCCGAGCCACTTGGAGAAGCTCACGATGGTCACCGTGCCTTCCGGGTAGAAGCGCGAAGCCAGCGTGTGGCTGTCGGCAAAGTCGCGGTAGGTGCAGTCGTGAATGAGGATGGCGCCGATCTCGCGCGCACGGTCTGCGAAGGCGCGGATTTCGTCTTCGGTGTAGGTGGTGCCCAGCGGGTTGTTCGGGTCCACGAGGTAGATGACGGCTGTGTTCCCGTCGGTCGACGCAGCCAGCGCCTCGGCCGACAGCTTGAAGCCGTACTCCGGCCCGTAGATCGGAATCTCGGTGATCGCCGAGCCGGCCTTGGCGGCGAACTGCAGCGGCCACTTCCAGCCCGGGTCGGTGGTCACGAAGCCCTTGCCCGCCACGCAGAAAGCACGGCAAGCCAGCGCCAGCGCAGACACCGCGCCGTCGGTCACCACGGCCGACTGGTCCGGCACGCCCAGGTCTTCCACGATGGCCGAGCGCAGCGCTTCCATGCCCAGCGGCGGCGCATAGGCGTGAAAGCTCTCGTCGTCGATGGCGTCGTGCAGCGCCTTTCGCACGGCGGGGTGCAGCGGAAAGTGATTGGTGTTCTGGCCCAGCCACATCAGGTCTGGGTTGGTGAACAGCCGGTCGAAATACTGGTTGCGGGTTTCGGCGTCGCTCGTCACGGCCGGCACTGCAGCGGCGGGGTTCAGCGCCGCGTTCATGCCGCGAGCCTCCGGGCCTGTTCGGCCTCGACCACCTTCTTGCTGGTCTTGATGATCGAGCCGCGCGCCGCGATGCCGCCGTCGATGGTCACCACCGTGCCGGTGATGTAGCCCGCACGCGGCGAAGCCAGGAACACCATCAGCTCGGCCACCTCTTCCGGCGTGGCCGGGCGGCCGCCGGGGTAGTTGTCGAACAGCTCTTCCCAGCGGCCTTCGTCGCCATGGGTGTCGAAGGCGCGGCGCTTCATGAGCTTGACCATGCGATCGGTCGCCACGGGGCCGGGGTTCACGCCCACCACGCGGATGCCGTCGTCCAGGCTCACGCCGCCCAGGGCGCGCGTGAAGGCCATCACTGCGGCGTTGCCGGTGGAGCCGGCGATGTAGTTGGCGTCCCAGTTCTCGCCGGAGTTGCCGATGTCGTTCACGATCACGCCGCCGCCCGCGGCCTTCATGCGCGCGTAGTAGATCTGGCTGAGCTCCATGTAGCCCAGCACCTTGAGCTGGAAGCCCCGGCGCACCACGGCGAAGTCGAGCGATTCGATGGGGCCGGCCGGAATGTCGCCCGCGTTGTTCACGAGGATGTCGACATGCCCGGCCGCTTCGGCCAGCTGCGCCATCGCGCCGGGCGCGGCCAGGTCCATCGGGTGGACGCGCACGTTGATCGGGTAGATCTTCTCGATCTCTTCCTTGGCGGCCGCCAGGGCGGCGCCGTCGCGTGCGGCCAGTTGCAGGTGGCAGCCTTCGGCCGCGAACGAATGGGCGGCCGCAAGGCCGATGCCCTTGGAGGCGCCGGTGATGAGTACGGTCTTGCCTTCGAGTTCGAGTTTCATGGAGTGATGTCCTGGGATGCGATCGAAAAAGGGTGGCGTTGAGTGCGTTGAAAGAAGGGGCTCAGGCAGCCCCGTTGTCCTGCTCGGACAGCGCGGCGATCAGGTCGACGATGTCGTCCTCGAGCAGGCTCACGTGGTCGATGGCGGCGTTGAACGCTGCCCCCGGGTCGTTGCGCCGGATGGCATCGAGGATGGCGCCGTGCTCGCCGATGGTGGCGGTCATGCGACCGGGCTGGAAGGTCACGTAGCGGCGGTACACGCGCACGCGCTTGCGCAGCGCGCGCGTCTGCTCGGCGAGGTAATGCGTGTTGGAGGCTTCGTAGAGCGCGTCGTGGAAGTCCTGGTTCACGTCGTAGAAGCGCGAGTGGTCGCCCGAGGCGAGGATGCTCGTCAGCTCGTCGTGCAGCTGGCTCATGCGCTGCTTCTGCACCTCGGTGGCGCGGCGCGCGGCGAACTTGGCGCACAGGCCTTCCATCACCGCCATCATCTGGAACATCTCGATGAGCATGGGCAGCGAGATGCGCGCCACGCACACGCCCCCCTGGCGGCTGCGCAGGTCGACGAGGCCGGTGGCGGCCAGCGCCTTGAGCGCCTCGCGCACCGGCGTGCGCGACACCTTGAAGCGTTCGGCCAGCTCGGCTTCGTCGAGCCGCGCGCCGGGCTTCATGACGCCGCTGACGATCAGGTCTTCGAGCGTGTCCTTCAGTTCGTCGGACAGCGTGGCACCCTTGCCGCGCTGGCGCTCGCGTCCGCGCAGCGCCGGAGGTTCCGCTGCCATCTCTGGTTCGTTCGGTTCCATGTTCTTGCCTTCCTTGTTGTGCTTGTCTTTGTCGGTTTTCAAACGCGGGGCCTGCTCGGCAGATCGGAATGTCAGAAGGGACGATCACCGGCAACGGTGGTGCGATGCATCACGCGGCGGTACACGTTGTCGTCGTACGGCGTGGCGCGGTGCATGGTGCAACGGTTGTCCCACACCAGCAGGTCGCCCGCGAGCCACTTGTGGCGGTAGCTGAACTCCGGCGAGATGGCGTGCGCGTTCAGCTCGGCCAGCAGCGCGGTGCTCTCATCGGCGGGCAGGCCGTCGATGTGCTTGACCACGTCTTCGCCCACGTACAGCGAGAGGCGACCGGTTTCAGGATGCGTGCGCACCAGCGGATGCACCACGTCGGGCGTGGCCGCCAGTTGCTCGGGCGTGAGCGGGTTGCGGTCGGCAAAAGCCTTGCCGTAGTAGTTGGCGTAGCTGTGCGTGGCCGTCATGTGGCGGATGCGCGCCTTCATGTCGTCGTCAAGCGCTTCGTAGGCGGCGTGCATCGAGGCGAAGAAGGTGTCGCCTTCCACCGGCGGCACTTCGAGCGCGTAGAGCAGCGCGCCCATCGAGGGCTCGGCCTTGTACGAGAGGTCGGAGTGCCAGTTCCAGCCCTCCTTGTGGTTGCCGATGGGCTTGCCGTTTTCCGACACGTTCGACAGCACGTAGACCTCCGGGTGCTCCTTCTTCAGGAACTGCGTGAGCACGTGGCCCAGCAACGTACCGAAACGGCGCGAGAAGGCCACGTGCTGCGATTCGTTGATGCTCTGGCCGCGAAACAGCAGCACCGAGCGCTGGTTGAGCGTGTCGCGCAGCACCGCGAAGTCGGCGTCGCTCACGGGCTCGCGCAGGTCGATGCCTTTGACTTCGGTGCCGATGAAAGAGGTGAGGTTCTCGAGTTGCATGGTCGAAATGTGTCTCTGGGAATGAAGAGGAAAGTGCCGGCGCTCAAAGCCGGTAGTCGGGTTGGGTGCGCTCCAGCATGCGCAGGAACGCAGGCCATTCGCGCGTGCCGGGCGGCAGGATGTCGCCGGCGAATTCGGTGAACTGGCGCGCGGCCAGATCGCTCACTTCGGGCTGCGGGTACACCAGCGATTCGCCGGGCGCCACACCGCCCTGTGCGAGCAGCTGCACCTTGGCCGCCTTCTCGAAGTAGTACATGAGGATGAAGGCCTCGGGAATCGTGCGGCCCACCGTCAGGATGCCGTGGTTGCGCAGCACCAGCGTGTGGTGCGGGCCCAGATCGCGCACCAGCCGCTCGCGCTCGCCGGTTTCCAGCGCCACGCCTTCGTAGTCGTGGAAGGCGGTATGGCCCTGGTAGCGCATCGCGAACTGGCTCAGCGGCGCCAGGCCGTTGGGCATGGCGGCAATGGCGGTGCCGGCCTCGGAGTGAGTGTGCAGCACGCACAGCGCGTCGGGCCGGCCTGCGTGAATGGCACTGTGGATCACGAAGCCGGCCTGGTTCACTTCGGCGTCCGTGTCGTCCACCTTGTTGCCGTCCAGGTCGATCTTCACCAGCGACGAAGCCGTCACTTCAGAGAACAGCAGCCCGTAGGGGTTGATGAGAAAGTGATGTTCCGGCCCCGGCACGCGTGCCGAGATGTGGTTGTAGATCAGGTCGTCCATGCCGAAGTGCGCCACCAGCCGATAGCAGGCGGCGAGCTGCACGCGCAGCCCGGCTTCGGTGTCGGGGTATGCCGCGGGATTCGTCTTTGCCATCAGCGCCACCACACCAGTTTCTGGTCGATCCACACCAGCAGGCCGTAGAAGACCATGCTCGCAATCGATGCAACGAGCACTGCCGACCACACGCTCAGCAGATCGACCTGCTGGGTCGATTCATAGATCATTCGCCCGAGTCCCGCATAGGCGCCCAGCATCTCGCCGACGATCGCGACGATCATGCTGCGCGGCACGCCGATGCGCAGGGCAGTGACCACCGAGGGCATTGCCACCGGCAGGCGCAGGCGCCACACGATCTTCAACTGCCCTGCCCCGAAGCTGCGCATCAGGTTCACGGCCGCGATGTCGGCCTGCTTCAGGCCGTGCAGCGCGTTCACCAGGATGGTGAAGCCGACAGCCAGCGCCACCAGCGCGATCTTCGAAGCGGCACCGAGGCCGAACCAGATCAGGAACAGCGGCGCATAAGCCACGGTTGGCACGGCGTTCACCGCCACCGCCAGCGGCATCACGATGCGCTCCAGCGGCGGCGCCAGCAGCAACACCACGGCCAGCAACAGCCCGAGCACGCTGCCCAGTGCATAGCCGCCGAGCGCCTCGCCCAGCGTGGCCAGCAATGCGCTCATCAAGCGCCCCGTGTCGGTGAACGCATGCTGCACGATCGTGCCCAGGCTGGGCAGCACGAACGGCGGAATATTGAAGAGCAGAATCGCGCCCTCCCACACCGCAAGCAGCACGACGATGCCCAGCACCACCGGCACGACGGGCGATTCCATCAGCTTTCGCTGCGCCACCATACGAGCCTCCTTTCCACGAAGGTGAGCAGCCCGTAGAGCAGCGCACCCATCAGCCCGCAGGCAAACATCACCACCCACAGGCGCACCACGAGGTCGGCGTTCATCGCCTCCATGAGCATCACGCCCAGGCCCACGGTTTCGCCGAACCATTCACCCACCACCGAGCCGATCAGGCTGAGGCCAACGGCCACGCGCAGCCCGACCATGATCTGCGGCAGCGCCGAAGGCACGGCCAGCTTGAAGAACATCACCAGGCGGTTGGCGCCGAAGCTCTTCATCAGCGCGATGCGCTGCGGGTCGCACGACTTCAGGCCGCGCAGCGTGTTCACCGTGACGGGGAAGAAGGTCAGGAAGAACGCCGTCATCACCTTGGCCAGCAGCGAGTTGCCGAACCAGATGACGATGAGCGCGCCGAAGGCCACCACCGGCACCGTCTGCGACACCACGAACAGCGGGAACACCGAGCGCTCCATCCAGCGCGAATAGGTGAACACCGTGCCGCAGGCGCAGCCGAACACCGCGCCCATCGCGAAGCCGAGCACGGTTTCGAGCAGCGTGCGGCCGAAGCCACGCGCAAGCTGCGGCCACACTGACCACGCGTCCTGCACGATGGCGCTCAGCGCCGGCAGGTAGCGCGGCGACGGCGCGAAGGCGTGCACGCAGATCTCCCACACCAGCGCCAGGCCCACAAAGGCCAGCGCGGGCGAGCGCACTGCGCGCTGCAAGAGGGCGTTCACGAAGCGGTGCCCTCCTGCGCGAAGGTCTTCTGGCTTTCTTCTTCGATCTCGGCCAGCAGGCGCTGCTTGATGCGGATGAACTCCGGCGACAGCACCACCGACGGGTCGCGCGGGCGCGGCAGGTCGATCACGGTCTCGCTCTTCACCGTGCCGGGGCGCGCCGTCATCACCAGCACCTTGTCGCCGAGCAGGATCGCTTCGTCGATGTCGTGCGTGATGAACAGCACCGTGCGGCGGTGCCTGGCCCAGAGCTCCAGCAACCAGTGCTGCATGCGGGTGCGCGTGAGCGCGTCGAGCGCGCCGAAGGGTTCGTCGAGCAGCATCAGGTCGCGCTCGAACAAAAAGGTGCGCATCAGCGCGACACGCTGGCGCATGCCGCCCGAGAGCTGGTGCGGATAGTGGTTGGCGAAACCCGCCAGGCCGAACTCAGGCAGCATGGCGCGGGCCCGTTCGCGCGCTTCCTTGCGCGGCACGCCTTCCACCTCGAGCGCGAGGATGGCGTTGTCGAGCACGGTGCGCCAGGGGAACAGCAAGTCGCGCTGCGGCATGAACGACACCTTGCCGAGCAGTTGGCCGTCGCGCTGCGGTGCGCCACCGAACAGCAGCGAGCCATCGTCGTCGGGCGGCAGCAGGCCCGCGATCATGTTGAAGAGGGTCGACTTGCCGCAACCCGAGGGGCCCACGAGCGTGACGAACTCGCTCTTCGCGATCCGCAGGTTGACGCCCGACACCGCGACGGTCCTGGCCTGCGCTTCACCGAAGCGCTTCCATACGTTGACCAACTCGAGCATGGGCGGCGCCGTGTCGCTCACGGCGGGCGGCATCACTTCGTGAGGCATGAATTTCATGGCTGCGGCGATGCGGCTCAGAACTTCTTGTCGGCCGCGGGCACCTGCGTCCAGAAGCTGGCGTCGTAGGCCTTCGACAGGTCGGCCGGCGCCTTCAGCGCCTTGTAGCCGACGAGCTGCGCCTGCATCTTCTCCACCGTGGGCAGGTCGATGGCGAGGATGCCGTCGGTGGTGCCCTTGCCGGCCTTCACGAGCTTCTCGAATTCGTCGAGCATGGCTTCCTGGTGCGCGCGGTTCAGGCTGGGGGCGGCGGCCATGACGATGTCGATGGCTTCCTTCTTGTTCTGCAGCGCGTACTTCCAGCCCTTGATGGTGGCGGTCAGGAAGGCCTGCACCTGCTGCGGCTTCTCGTTGCGGTACTTCTCCGACACGAGCACGGTGTCCTGCTGCACGACCACGCCGTAGTCGTCGGGCTTGATGAGCGTGAGCTTGTCGCCCAGGCCCTGCTCCTTCAGCGTGTTGAGCTCGTTGTAGTAGGTGGCCGCGGCCACGTCGAACTGCTTCTCGACGAAGGGCGCCATGGAGCCCGACTGGGGAACGATGGTGAGGTCGCTCTGCTTTACGCCGGCCGAGGCGAGCATCGAGTACAGCGTGTACTGCGTGCCGGTGAACCAGGTCGCGACCTTCTTGCCCGCGAAGTCCTTCACCTTGGTGATGCCGGAGTCCTTGTAGGTCACGTATGTGAAGGGCGTGTTCTGCACGGTCACGCCGATGCAGACCAGCGGCAGGCCTTTTTCGCGGGCGAGCAGCACGGTCTCGGTGCCGCCGGCCAGGCCGAAGGTGTCGTTGCCCGAGGCGACCAGCGTCTCGACGTTCAGGTTGGGACCGCCCGGGTTGATCGTCAGGTCGAGGCCGCCCTGGTCATAGAAGCCCTTGGCCTTGGCTACGTAGAAGCCGGCGAACTGCGCCTGCGCCAGCCACTTGAGGCGCAGCGAGACCTTCTCGGCGGCAGACGCGGGCATGCCCGCCAGAAGAGCCATCGACGTTGCGACGGCGGCCAGGATACGCAAGGACTTGAAAGACATTGGATGGCCTCATGGATACAAAAAACTCTCATAGCAGTATTCATGCCATGCAATTTCAGCCTGTTTTCTGGCGCCAGAAGCGCGAATTGGCCCGAAACATGCACCGGAGTGCAGCTTCCGCCCCACTTCGAGCCTTCATGAACCGAATCCATGCGCTGACCGATCTTTCCGCCCGCGAAGCCGCCGGGCAGATGGCGCGCGGCGAATTGCGCGCCACCGACTACGCGCAGGCGCTGCTGGAACGCGCCAGCGCAATCGCACCCTTCGGCGCCCTGCTCCACCAGGACCCCGCGGCGCTTCGCGCAGCCGCCGCCGCGCTCGATGCCGCACCGCGCCCCGCGCCGGGAACGCTGCCTCTGTATGGCGTGCCGCTGGCCTTCAAGGACAACATCGACGTCGCCGGCATGCCGACCACGGCTGGCAGCCCGTGGATGGCGGACCACCGGCCGCGCATGCACGCCGGCGTAGCGCAGCGGCTGATCGACGCAGGCGCGCTGGTGCTCGGCAAGACGAATCTGCATGAGTGGTCGCAGGGCGTTACCGGCAACAACCACGGCTTCGGGCCGTCGCGCAATCCGTTCGACGCTGCACGCGTCACGGGCGGCTCCAGCGGCGGTAACGCTGCGCTGCTGGGTATGCGCGCCGCGCCGGTGGCCATCGGCACCGACACGGGCGGCTCGGTGCGCGTGCCGGCCGCGCTGTGCGGGCTGGTGGGCTTCAGGCCGACGGTGCACCGCTGGCCGGACGAAGGGCTGGTGCCGATATCGCCAACCTTCGACACCGCCGGCGTCATGGCGCGCTGCGTGGACGACTGCGTGCTGGTCGACCACGCGGTGGCCGGCGGGCCGCTGCAGATTGCCCCGACACCGCTCACAGGCGTGCGCCTTGGAGTGCCCGAAGCCTACTTCTGGGAAGAGGTCGATCCGCCCGTGGCCGAACTGGCCCGCGAGCGCCTCGAGCTGCTGCGCACAGCCGGCGCCGTGCTGGTGCCTTGCGACCTGGCCGAAGCCGGCGCATTGTTTCAAGAGGGATCGATGACGATCTCGCTGCACGAGATCCTGCCCGCGCTGGCCGCCTACTTTGCGCGGCACGACCGCCCCTTCGACGCTCGCGCGCTCACCGACGCGGTGGTCAGCCTCGACGTGCGCCCGCTGTTCGAACGCCTCTTCGGCGCGACGGCCATCACGCCCGAGGCCTACGCCCACGCGCTGCACACCCTGCGCCCGCGCATGCAGGCGGCGTACCGCGATTGCTTCGCGCGGCACGACCTGGCCGCCCTCGTCTTCCCGACCAGCCCGCTGACCGCCGCGCGCATCGGAGAAGACGTGGAAGTAACGCTGTGCGGCCGCCCCACCTCGGCTTTTTCGGCCTACATCCGCAACACCGGCCCGGCCGGCATGGCGGGCTTGCCGGCGGTGAGCCTGCCGATGGGCCTCGCCTCCAACGGCCTGCCTGCCGGGCTGGAATTGACCGGCGCGCAAGGCACCGACACGGCGCTGCTGGCACTGGCGCTCGGCATCGAAGCCGCGCTGCCTGAAGCACCAATCGCCCCAAGCGTGCAGAAGTTGGCAAGCCACTGAACACGGCGTCGCCAAAACACTACGCCCCTTCGCGTAACAGGCCTTCACGGCTTGATGCGGGATCGGCGATGCTCAAGGCATGTCCGCAAATTCACGACCGCCCCAACGCCCCGGATGGCGCGCCGCCGCACTGATCTACACGATCACCGGCGCCGTCTGCATCCTGGCCTGTGCTGTCGTGCCCGACAGCGAGGCCGGCATGCTGGTCGCCATCGCGGGCGGGTTGCCGTGGTCGCTGAGCCTGCTGACGCTCGACCTCTCGCCCGGCGTCGCAAACACGGCGCTGATGATGCTGGCCGGCAGCTGGGCGATCAATGCCGCGCTGCTGTGGTGGCTGGCGCTGCGGCGGCCCGGGCACCATGGGCCGTCGCACCCGGCATAGCGCCACCCTCTGCGGCATCGGCATCCAGCCCCAGGTAGGCGCGCCGCAGCTCCGGCCGCGCCATCAGCTCTTCCGGCCGGCCCAGCGCGACGATGCGCCCTTCTTCCAGCACCGCGGCGCGCTCGGCCACATCGAGCGCCATGCCCACGTTCTGCTCCACCAGCAGCACCGCGATGCCGTCGGCATGGATGCGCCGGATGGCGGTGAACATGTCGAGCACGATGCTCGGCGCCAGCCCCAGCGAGGGCTCGTCGAGCAGCAGCAGCTTGGGTCGCGCCATCAACGCGCGGCCGATGGCCACCATCTGCTGCTGGCCGCCCGATAGCGAACCGCCCGGCTGCTCCAGCTTTTCAGTCAGCGCCGGGAACAGCGTGCAGACGTGCTCCATCGAGCGAGCGCGCTCCAGCCGCGCCGCGCGCAGGTAGCTGCCGAGCTCCAGGTTCTCGCGCACCGTCATCTCGGTGAACAGGCGCCGCCCCTCCGGCACCAGAGCGATGCCCTGGGCGCAGAAGCGATGCGGCGCCAGGCGCGAGATGTCCTGTCCCTCGAAGCGCATGCGCCCGGCGCTGATGCGGTGCAGCCCCGCCACCGCATTGATGAGCGTGCTCTTGCCCGCGCTGTTCGGCCCGACGATGCACAGCAGTTCGCCCTTGCCGATGGACAGCGACACATCCCACAGCGCGGTGGCCTGCCCGTAGGCGACGCGGATGGATTCGAGTTCAAGCATGGGCCAGCTCCCTTTCGACACCCGCCACGGACGACGCGGCAGTTGGCGCGGCGGGCGCCTCCGGCTCCATGGCCTGGCCCAGGTAGGCCGACACCACTTCGGGCCGCTGCATCACGTCATGCGGCGCGCCTTCGGCCAGCACCTCGCCGCGATTGAAGACCACGATGCGGTCGCACAGCGCCATCACCGCGCGCATCACGTGCTCGACGAAGACGATGGTCGCGCCCTGGTCGCGGATGCGGCGGATCAGCGCCACGGCCTCGTCGATTTCCGATGGCGTGAGGCCCGACAGCACCTCGTCGAGCATCAGCACCTGCGGCCGCGAGGCCAGTGCGCGCGCGAACTCCAGGAACTTGCGCTGGTGCAGGTTCAGCTCCGCCGGCAAGGCGTGCGCGCGCTCGGTGAGTCCTGTGAAGGCCAGCCATTGCCAGGCTTCGGCCTCGGCCGTCCTGCGGTCAAGCGCGGCGGCGCCGAACATCGCCGGCAGCGCCACGTTCTCCAGCACCGTCAGGTGCGCGAAGGGACGCGGGATCTGGTACGTGCGCGCAATGCCGCCCTGCGCGATGCGGTGCGCCGGCACGCCCGAGATGCGTCGCCCCTCGAACTCGATGACCCCGGCGGTCACCGCATAGTGGCCACTCGCGACATTGATGAAAGTCGACTTGCCAGAGCCGTTGGGCCCGAGCAGGCCGAGGATCTCGCCGCGCCGCACTTCGAGGCTCACGCCGCGCAGCGCGTGCACGCCCTTGAAGGACTTGCGCACGCCCTCGGCACGCAGCAGCACTTCGCCGGTGATGGCAGCGGGCTTTTTCGCTTCATCAGCCACGGCCACATGGGCCGGCGCGGACGAGGCGGCGGGCGCACCGCGCCGAGCGTTCCACCACTTCAGCGCCTGCCCCAGCAGGCCTTCGGGCATGAAGAGGATCACCACGATCAGCACCAGCCCCGTCATGCCCTTGCCGATGATCGCGCTGTCGCCGCCCGTGAAGGCATACAGCAGCAGCGTGATCGCCGTCGCGCCGACGATCGGCCCGGCCCAGTGGCGCGTGCCGCCGAGCACCGACATCAGCACCACCGTGAGCGGCATCGCGATGGTGAAGGTATCGCCCGTGGTCACGTACGACACGAAGAGCGCATGCACGCCGCCCACCACGCCCGCCAGCCCGCACGAGAGCGCGAAGGCGCCGAGCTTGAAGCGGTACGTCGGCACGCCCATCACTTCGGCCACATCTTCGTCGTCATGAATGGCGAACAGCCCGGTGCCGAAGCGCGAGTGGTACACGGCCAGCGACGCCAGCACCGTCAGCACCGCCACGCCCAAGGCCAGCAGGTAGAAGGTGCCGGAAGCTGTCGGTCCGATCTGCGGCACCGCCACCGCGCTCATGTACACGCCGGGTCCGCCATCGATGGGCGTGTTGAGGATGATGGTCGCCACCACGAAGGTGGCGGCCAGCGTGAGCAGCGAGAACAGCTCGGCGCGCACCGCCTGCACGCGGAACGCCACGGCGCCCAGCAGCGTGCCGAACAGCGCGGCCACCACGGCGGCGGCTGGCAGCGTCCAGAGAAACGGAATGTCGAAGCGCGTTGCCAGCGTGGCCGTCGTGTACATGCCGATGCCGAAGAACGCACCGTGCCCGAACGAGAAATACCCCGAGTAGCCCGAAAGCAGGTTCCACGACGTGGCCAGCGCGACCCAGTGCAGCACCAGGTACAGGATCGACTCATAGAACGCCGGCAGCCCGAGCCACGGCACCACGGCAAGCCCCGCGCCGGCCGCAAGAATCAGCAGGAACGAGCGCTTCATGCCACCCTCCCCGGCCGCACCAGCAGCACGAACATCAGCAGCGAGAACGACACCAGCGGCGCCCACGATGGCGCGGTGACGGTCATGGTGACGGCCTCGGTCACGCCGATGATGCAACCCGCGATCAGCGGCCCGAGCGGGCGGCCGAGCCCGCCCAGCATCACGGCCGCGAACACCACGCCGATCCACGCATAGATCTGCGAGGGCGACAGCGTGTACGCCAGCGCAATGCACACGCCCGCCACGCCGGCCAGCGCCGCGTTGAGGCCCGAGAGCATCAGCGCCAGCGCGTTCTGGTTCACGCCAAAGGCCGCGGCGATGGGCGCGTCTTCGGCGGCAGCGCGCATCGCCTTGCCCAGGTCGGTGCGGCGCAGCGCGAACCACACCGCAAGCGAGATGCCCACGCCCAGCGCCAGCGTGATGAGCTCGGGCACCGGCAGGTAGAGCGGGCCGATCTGCAGCTTGTGCTCCGCGTAGCTCGATTCGAGCTTGCGGTAGTCGGCCGTCCAGGTCCACTGCAAGAGCGCCTCGATGATCACGGTGATGCCGAAGGTGACGAGCAGCGAGTTGAAGGGGCTCACGCGAAAGCGCGTCAGCACCCAGTGCAATGCCACGCCCAGCACGAAGAACAGCGGCACGATCACCACCAGCGTGAGCAGCGAATCGACGCCATGGTGGCTCGACAGTTCGTACGTGAGATAGGCGCCGAGAAAGGCGAGCGCGAAGTGCGCGAGGTTGATCTGCCGCAGCATCCCCCACGACAGGCTGAGGCCGAGCCCCAGCAGGCCGTAGAGCGCCCCGGTGAACAGGCCCGCCAGGATCGACTGGGCCAGCAGCGTGGCACTGGGGAAGCTCATCAGCTGGTCACCCCGCGCGTCTGCAGCTTTGCGCCGGGGGCGGCCCAATCCTTCGGCCACACCACCACCCACTTGCCGTTCTGCACCTGCTTCACCTTGCCCAGGTCGTCGCCGAAGTTGCCGCGCTCGTTGAAGCGCAGCTTGCCCTGGATGGTGTCGACCTTGTTGGCGCGCAGCCAGGTGGCCATGGCCTTGTCGTCGATGCCCTTGGTGGCGACCACGGCGGCCTCGATGATCTGCCAGGCCGAGAACGACGCGGCGGCCTGCGTCTCCACCGCCGTGTCGGGCATGCCGGCCTTGGCCGCGCGCTCGCGGTAGACCTTCACGAACTCGGCGGCCGTCGGGTTGTCGGTAAACGGCGGATGGTCTTCGAAGATGGTGGTGGCCAATGCGCCGTTGGCCTCGGGCGCCTTGAGCATCGGCGCGGGCGCGGGCACGTGATAGAAGTGATGCAGCGGCGCGTAGTCGATCTTCTTCATCGCATCGAGCAGCTGATTGCCCTCGAGGCCGATGGCGCCGTTCCAGATGAAGTCGGGGTTGGCCTCCTTCAGCCGGCCTGCGATGGGGCCGAAGTCGCGGTTGCCGAAGTCCCATTCGAGGAACAACACCTCCTTCAGGCCGCGCTGCTTCGCCACCTCGCGCGCGCCCAGCGCCACGAAGTGCACCGAGGGGAACTTGCTGGTGACGATGGCGATGGTCTTCGGCGGCTTGGGCGAGGTGGCCAGCGCGTCCATGACCATGGCGGGCATCGTCTTCTCGGGGTCGGGGCCGAGCGACCACGCCGGAAACTGCTGGTCGTACTTGGCCAGGCTCGGAATGCCGAAGGTGTGGTGCACCAGCGTCTTGTTGTAGCGCTGGGCCACGCCCATGGCCGAAAGAATCGCGCCCGTGGCATACGGGCCGATGAGCAGGTCGACCTTGTCGGCCGTCACGAGCTGCTCGTACAACGTGCGCGCGAGGTCGGGCTTGGACTGGTCGTCCTTCAGCACCCACTCCACCGGCCGGCCGAGCAGGCCGCCGCGCTGGTTGAGCGACTCCACGTAGATCTCGCCCGTGAGCTTGTGCACGAGCCCCGTGGCCGAGAGCGGCCCGGTGAGCGCCAGCGTGCCGCCCACGCGGATGGGCTTGCCCGAAGGTTGCTGTGCGGCGGCGGTGCCGCTGAACAGCGCGCCGGTGCCGAGGGCACCGAAAGCGCTGGCGGCCGCGACGAAGGAACGACGATCGATGCTCATTTTTTGTCTCCGTAATTGTTTTGGTCAGCGCGGCCTTGGTGCTGCTGCCGCTGCTCAGTCTCCGTCGACGACGGGGTTCGAAAGAAGGCCTACGCCTTCGATCTCCACTTCGCACACGTCGCCGGCCTTCATGAAGATCTGCGGCTTGCGCGCCAGGCCCACGCCCGAGGGCGTGCCGGCGATGATGATGTCGCCCGGCTGCAGCGCGAAGGGCTCGGAGCACACCGACACCAGCGTGGCGACGTCGAAGATCATGTCGCGCGTGTTCGCGTCCTGCAGCACGGTGCCGTTCAGGCGCGTCTGCAGCTTCAGACCGGTGGCCCCCGCAGGCAGCTCGTCGGCGGTGACGAACTCGGGGCCGAAGGAGCCCGAGCGGTCGAAGTTCTTGCCCATCATCCATTGCGCCGACTTGAACTGGTAGTCGCGGATGGAGCCGTCGTTGAACACCGAGTAGCCCGCCACGTAGTTCAGCGCATCGCCCTTCTTGATGTAGCGCCCGGCCTTGCCGATCACCACCAGCAGCTCGCCTTCGTAGTCGAACTGCGTCGACACGTGCGGACGCACGATCGGCTGCTTGTGGCCGACCCAAGACGACGGAAAGCGATGGAACAGCACCGGGTAGGTCGGCGGGTCGAATTTGCTTTCGGCCGCGTGGTCGATGTAGTTGAGGCCCACGGCAATGGCCTTGGAGGGCGATTGCACCGGCGGCAGCCAGTCGATGCCTGCGAGCGGCAGGCGCGCGCGGGCCGCGTCGCCGGCCTTCTTCGCGGCGGCCATGGCTTCGGGGCCGGCGCGCAACAGTTCATCGAGCGTGGCGGGCAGGCCTGCGGCGGTGAGGTCGACGACCTCCTGGCCGAGGCGCAGGCCGAGGGCCGGCTTGCCGTTATGGTTGAAGGCGAGGAGACGCATGGGATTCCTTTGTGATTCGGATGCAGAGAAGAAACGGTCTCAGGCCTTGGCGGCCTCGACCTCGAAATTGGTGACGAAGTCCTCGGGCACCTTCGGGCCCCAGGCGTAGAAGGAGTCTTCGGGCGGGTGGTCTGCGGCGCGCCAGTCGTAGTCGCCGGGCACGAAGTCCATGTCGCAGGAGTACTCCGAGTAGCTGCCCCACGGGTCGCGCACGTAGTGGAAGTAGTTCGAGCCCAGCACGTGGCGCCCCACGCCCCAGCCGCGCACGTGGCCGGCCGCATACATCTGCTCCATGCCCCGGCCGACTTCGTCGATGTTCGCGACGTCCCAGCTCAGGTGGTGCAGCCCCGGGCCGTTCGAATGCGCCATCGCAATCAGGTGGTGGTCGCTGCCGTGCACGCCGTGCATGAACACGATGAGATCGCCCGAGCGGTCGGTAACGCGCAAGCCCAGCGCGTCTTCGTAAAAGCGCAAAGCCTCTGGCACCTTGGCGCAGAACATCAGGATGTGCGAGAGCCGGCGCGGATGCACCTTCGGAATGCGCGCGCGGTTCGGCGAGGCGCCAGTGCCCACGGGCGGGCGCGGCGCGACGACGGGCTCGCTGCCCGCGTCCGGCGCGCTCTTCGCGGCCACGACGACCTGCACCGGAAAACCCTCCGGGTGCAGCACCCACAGGCCGCGGTCGTCGCCCAGCGGGTGCGGCGAGCAGCGCGGCACGCCCAGGCGCTCGATGCGCGCGGCGATGGCGTCGAAGTCTTCCGCGAAGCAGGCGAAACGCAGGTACTGCAGCTTCTTCACCCCGGGCGCCTGGTACAGCGAACCCCAGGCGTGCGGGTGGCCTGCGGTGTACAGGTCGAGCCGGTCGCCTCTGCCCTCATCCACGCGTTTCGGCTCCAGCCCGAAGGCGTCGTAGAAACGCGCGGCCTCGTCGAGGTCGGGCACGGTGAAGACGAAGGCATCGAGCGAATGAACGCTGTGCAACGCCGCGCGCTCGGGGCTTTTGTGGGTGCGAAGCTGGATATCGGCCATGTCGTATGTCTCCAATCGGCTATCCATGTTGGAACAAACAATATATTCTTTCAACGTTAGTCTATTGTTTAGCCATCCATGGATCATTAGGGTTAACAAGTAACATCAGGCCGTTTTTCGCGGTGACGGGAGTGCAATGAACGAAAAAACGAAAGGCATGAGCCAGACACGACAGGTGTTCACCGAGCTGCGCACGGCCATCGTGGGCGGGCGGCTGCTGCCGGGCTCGAAGCTCAACATCGCCGCGCTGGCAGAAGAGCTGGACGTGAGCGCAGGCGCGGTGCGCGAAGGCCTCGCCATGCTGGAAGCCGAGGCGCTGGTGGTGTCGGAGCCGGCGCGCGGCTACCGCGTGAGCCCCATTTCGGCGACCGATCTCGAAGAGCTGGTGAAGGCGCGCATCGAGATCGAAAAGCTGTGCCTCGCTGAAGCCATCCGCCACGGCGACCTCGCCTGGGAAGGCAGCGTGGTCTCGGCGCACCACCGCCTCTCGCGGCTGGCCGAGCGCGACGCGGCCATGCCCACGATGCTGAGCGCCGCATGGACGGCGAGCCACGCGGAGTTCCACAACGCGCTGGTGGCGGGCTGCCCGAACGGCTGGCTGCTGCGCATGCACCAGATGCTCTACCAGCAGAGCGAACGCTACCGGCAGCTGTCGGCGCCGCTGTCGAAGCAGGCGCGGGACGTGGGGGCCGAACACCAGGCGCTGCTCGATGCGGTGCTCAACCGAGACATCCAGGCGGCGCAGACGCTGATTGCCGAGCACCTGCAGACCACCGGCCGCCTGCTGATGACGGCGCTGAAGGCGAACCCGCCGGCCGACAGATAGGAGGCAGGCATTTCGGTGCGATCATCTCGCCCCGATCTCCTCCACAAAGCGCCTCCACGAAGGCTTTTCCCCGATGCCCCAAGACCTGCTGCAAGTCAACGCGCCGCTGATCGGCGTTCCCGGCGGACGCCATCTTCTCGACACCCCCGCCCTGCTGATCGAGCTGCCCGCGATGACGCGCAACATCGAACGAATGGCCGCCTTTGCCAAGGCTCGCGGCGTCAACCTGCGCCCGCACGTGAAGACGCACAAGTCGGTCGAGATCGCACGGCGCCAGGTGGCGGCCGGTGCCGTCGGCGTGAGCTGCGTCACGCTGGGCGAGGCGGAGGTGATGGTCCAGGGCGGTATTCCGGGCGTGCTCATCACCTCGCCCGCAGTCACGCCGAGCAAGATCGCGCGGCTCATCAAGCTGGCGCAGCGCGCGCGCCCAGGCGACGTGATGGTGGTGGTCGACAACCCGCAGAACCTGGCCGACCTGGCGCGCGCCGCGAGCGAACTCACGCATCCGCTCGACGTGCTGGTGGACTACGGCGCGGGCTACAACCGCACCGGCGCCGCCACGCAGGCGAAGGTGCTCGAGCTGGCGGCGCTGACGGCCGCTGAGCCGCGCCTGCGGCTGCGCGGGCTGCAGTCGTATGCGGGCAACCTGCAGCACATCGTGTCGCGCGACGAGCGCAGCGCGGCGGCGGCCGGCCTGCGCGAAACCGTGGCGGGCATCGTCGCGGCGGCAAAGCGGCAGGGCCTGAACTTCGACATCGTGACGGGCGCGGGCACCGGCACGCACGACCTCGATTCGCAGGAAAACGCGTTCACCGAACTGCAGGCGGGCTCGTATGTGTTCATGGACGCCGAATACACGAGCGTGCTGGCCAGCGGCGAACAGCCCTCGCCCTTCGACGTCTCGCTGTTCGTGCAGACGGCGGTGGTCAGCACGAATGCGCCCGACTGGGTGACGGTGGACGGCGGCACCAAGTGCTTCTCGACCGACAGCGGCGTGCCGCTGGTGGCGAAAGGCGCCGACGCGTCGAGCCGCTACGCCTTCTTCGGCGACGAGCACGGCAAGCTGATGCTGCCCCCGGGCTCGCAGGCGCAGCGGCCGGCGCTGGGCGCTCGCGTGGAGTTCATCACGCCGCACTGCGACCCGACGGTCAATCTGCATGACGCATACCACGTGGTCGAGGGCGGCACGCTGGTCGCCATCTGGCCGGTGGACGCGCGCGGCAGGCGGTAAGGGATAGGAACGGGCGGCATAAGAAAACTCGAAAAGCGTATTTCACAAGGGCCCCGCCGCGGGGGACAGTCGGGCGCCTGTCTCTCTCCTTCCGGGCGCCCTTCCGGGGCCGCCCAGCCTCCATGGAATCCATCCAAGCAACGACGCGGCCCGCAACGCATGCCCTGGGCGTGCAAGCGCCTTCCTCGCAGCAACTCGCGGCCCGCTTCCGCCCCGTGTTCCAGCGCATCGCCGAGCATGCGGCGCAGCGCGAGAACGAACGCGAGCTCGCCTACGAGCCCGTGGCCTGGCTCAACGCAGAGCGCTTCGGCGCGCTGCGTGTGCCGCTCGAACATGGCGGCCTGGGCGGCTCGGTCGAACAGCTCTACGACCTGCTCATCGAACTTGGCGAGGCCGACTCCAACCTGCCGCAGATCCTGCGCGCGCACTTCGGCTTCATCGAGCGGCTGTTCGCGGAGATCGACCCCGCCCTGCACGGCCCATGGATGCGCCTCGCGGCCGAGGGTGTGATCTTCGGCAACGCCACCACCGAGCTTGGCGAAGGCCCGCTCGGGGCACTGCAGACCACGCTGAAGCGCGACGGCGACGCGTGGCGGCTCGATGGCGACAAGTACTACAGCACCGGCACGCTGTACGCCGACTGGATCTCGGTTTCAGCCCAGCGCTTGAACGACGACGGCAGCAGCGATCGCGTGATTGCGCTCGTGCCGGCCGAAGCACAGGGCGTGGAGCGCGTGGACGACTGGCGCGGTTTCGGCCAGCGGCTGAGCGCATCGGGCACCACGCGCTTTCGCAACGTGCGGGTGAAAGCCGAGAACGTGCTGCTGTACGTGCGCGACCAGCCCACGCCGCTGACCGCGCATTTCCAGCTCACGCACCTCGCCACGCTGGCCGGCATTGCCCGCGCCATCGTGCGCGACGCCGTGGCCTTCGTGCAGCCGCGCAAGCGCGTCTACAGCCACGGCAGCGGCGACACGCCGCGCGAAGATCCGCTGGTGCAGCAGGTCATCGGCCAACTCGCGAGCACGGCGTTCATCGCGACCTCGACCGTGCAGGCCGTGGCGCGCGGGCTGGGCGAAGTCGACCGCTTCCGCCAACGCGGCGAAGCCGTGCCCGAAAGCCTGCTGTTCGAGGTAGAGCTGAACACCGCCAAGGCACAGGCCGGCATCGTTGATGCGGTGCTGCAGGCGGGCACGCGGCTGTTCGACATCGGCGGCGCCTCGGCGCTGCAGGAAGACCGACGGCTAGACCGGCACTGGCGCAATGCGCGCACGCTGGCGTCGCACAATCCGACCATCTACAAAGGGCGCGTGGTGGGCGACCATCTGCTCAACGGGGCAAGGCCGACTTTCTATTGGGCGGTGGGAAGCAGCAGCGCTTAAAGTCGCGGGTCTTTCACCGGACCCGTCTTCTTTCATGCGCCGATTGCTGCTCGCCCTTCTTCCCCTCGCCACCGTCATTGCCGGCTGTGCCACTCCCGTGACCGGCGTGGTGCGTCTCTACGACGGGATCCTTCGGGCGGCGAGTCCGCAGGAAGCGGAGGCCTACTGCCGCAAGGACGGAAACCCGATCCGCTTCCTGGAGCAGGCCGATGCGCCGAACACACCGGGCAGCGGCGTGCTCTTCAGGTGCGACTGAAGGGAGTGCGTCAGACGCGCGGAAGCGCCGCCAGGAAGGTGGACACGACAATCGCGGCGGCGCGGTCGAGCTGCAGGATGTCTCCCACTTCGAAAGCGTGCGGCGCTGTGCGTCCACTCGAACCGAGTGGTTTGCGGATCTCGACAAGAACTTCGGCCGCCAGCTCGCGGTCACTGCGCGGCTGGCCGTCGGGGTGCATCACCCATTCATCGACTTGATCGAATGGAATGCTGCGAAAGACCCCCACGATGGGGATGTACTTGTAGCGATCCTCGCCCACCAGAATGGGCACGCTGAGGTTGCAAAAAAACGTGGTCGTCGACATGCAGGATCGCCGTCGCTAAGCAAAGCTTTCGATTGTTAATGAGTGCGCTGTCAGGAGCCATCCTCCGCGGAAGCCATCAGAGAGGAAGACGTGACCTTCTGCACACAAATTGCCTCCATTCCCGTTCATTCTCCCTTTAAAACAACTACTTAATTCTTACACAAAGACACTTAAAAAGCACTTTGCATTCTTTTCGGCTGTTTGGGCGCGAGATTGAAGGGCCCGCCCACAGGCAAACGCGGGCTCGACTGCACCCGTAGAAGATGGGGTGCGAGGGTGCGCGAAGTTCGGCCCCGGCGGGCTGGGGGATTACCCGGCTGCCCGGGCACAAATGATGAGTCGCACGGGCCCGGGAGCCCGGCGGATCAGGCCGGAGCGCTGAAACGCGGCGCGCGCCGCTCGATGTTCGCCTTCACAGCTTCGACCTGGTTCGGGCTGCCGATCAGGGCCTTCTGCTCTACCGACTCGGCCAGCAGCATCTCGGCCGCGCTGTGCGATACCGACGCGTTGAGCAGCCGCTTGCCGGCGCGGATCGCGTCGGGGCTCTTGCCGGCGATCTCGTGTGCCACCTGCAGCGCCTCGGCCAGCGGATCGGCTGCGACGCGGGTGGCGAAGCCGATGCGCAGGGCTTCCTCGCCCGAGAAGATGCGGCCCGTGAAGGTGAGTTCGCGCACCACGTCGCTGCGGGCGAGTTCGCGCATCAGCACCATGCCGGCCATGTCTGGCACCAGGCCCCACTTGATTTCCATCACCGAAAGCTTGGTGTCGGGCGCGACGAAGCGGATGTCCGCACCCAGCGCCACCTGAAGCCCGCCGCCGAAGGCCACGCCATGCACGGCGGCAATGACCGGCACCGGCACCTCGCGCCAGACCATCGCCACCTGCTGCGCGGCGTTCGAGATACCGTGCGTGCGCACCAGCAGGTCGGCGCCGGCAGCGCCCTCGCCCAGCACGCCGCCCCCCGCGCCCTGCTGCTGCATGCGCTCGAAAGACGCCATGTCGAGCCCCGCGCAGAAAGCCTTGCCGCGGCCCGAAATCACCACGGCCCGTACCGCCTTGTCGTCGCGCAGCGCCTCGCCGGCTTCGATCAGCGCGTCGAACATCGCGGGGTCGAGCGCGTTCATCTTGTCGGCGCGTGCGAGCTGCAGTTCCACCACGCCGTCGGCGTGGCGGGTCCATTCGATGCGGTCGGTCATTCGATGTCTCCTGGGCGGTTGCCGCGCCAGTATCGCCGGGTGCGGCGCCCGGCGATGATCGTGGCTGTCGCCTACACAACAACACCCACTGCCATGCCCCTGGATCGTCGTCACTTTCTTCTGCAATCGGGCTCCGCCGCTGCCGTGGTGGCGCTCTTCGGCCAGGGTTGCGCCGTGCCTTCCTCGCCCACGGGCCGCGGCAACGTGCTGGGTTTCACGGGCGTGCCGGCCTCGTTGCGCGACGGCATCGTCGTGCCGCCCGAATACGAGTGGCAATTGCTCTATCCCTGGGGCACGCCCACCGGCGTCGCGGGCAGCATGCCGGCCTTCGCGCCCGATGCCGGCAACAGCGCCGACGACCAGGCCGTGCAGGCCGGCATGCATCACGACGGCATGCACTTCTTCGCGCTCGACGCAAGCGGCGACCACGGCCTGCTCGTGATGAACCACGAATACACCGACGAGCAACTGCTGCACACCGACGGCGTCAAGGCGTGGACTGCCGAGAAGGTGCGCAAGTCGCTGCACGCCATGGGTGTCTCGGTGATCGAGATCCGGTGCACCGGCCAGGGATGGCAGCAGGTGCGGCCCTCGCCCTTTGCGCGTCGCGTGCACGGCAACACGCCGATGCGCATCACCGGCCCCGCCGCGGGCACGCCGCTGATGCGCACTGCCGCCAACCCGGCGGGCGACGCGGTGTTCGGCACCTTCGCCAACTGCGCAATGGGCGTCACGCCCTGGGGCACCTACCTCACCTGCGAGGAAAACTTCCATGGCTATTTCGGCGGCCCGAAGGAAGCGGCTCAGGGCGCAACGGCGGCGCAGCGCCGCTACGGCACGGTGGCCGGCTCGCAGTGGGTCGAGTACTGGCGCTTCGACGAGCGCTTCGACCTGAGCCGGCATCCGAACGAGCCGCACCGCTTCGGCTGGGTGGTCGAAATCGACCCCTTCGATCCGACCGCCGCGCCCATCAAGCGCACCGCACTCGGCCGCAAGCGGCAAGAGAGCGCCACCTGCACCGTCGCCAGAGACGGCCGGCTGGTGGTCTACATGGGCGACGACTCGCGCTTCGAATACATCTACAAGTTCATCAGCCGCGAGAAGGTGCGTCCCGGCACCGATGCCGCCGCTCGTGCCGCCAACCGCCACCTGCTGGACGACGGCACCCTCCACGTGGCGCGCTACGACGCCGGCGGCCGCGGCCGATGGCTCGAGCTCGTGCACGGCCGCGACGGCCTCGACGCGGCGCACGGCTTCGCCGACCAGGCCGAGGTGCTGATCCATGCGCGGCTGGCGGGCGACGTCGTAGGCGGCACGAAGATGGACCGCCCCGAGTGGATTGCCATCCACCCGCAAAGCGGCGAGGTCTACGTCACCCTCACCAACAACAGCCAGCGCGGCGACGCCGGCAAGCCCGCCCCCGACGCGGCCAACCCGCGTGCCAACAACCTCTTCGGCGGCATCCTGCGCTGGCGCGAGGACGGCGGCGACGCCGCCAGCACCGGCTTCGCCTGGGACCACTTCGCGCTCGCTGGCGATCCGGCACAGCCCGGCAGCGGCGCACGCTATCCGTCGGGCGATGCCGACATGTTCGGTGCTCCCGACGGCCTGCACTTCGACCGGGGTGGCCTGCTCTGGATCCAGACCGACCTGAGCGGCCAGGTGCTCGGCAAGCCGCCCTACACCTCGCTGGGCAACAACCAGATGCTGTGCGCCGACCCGGCTTCGGGCCGCATCAAGCGCTTTCTTACCGGGCCCAACGGCTGCGAGATCACGGGCTGCGTGGTCACGCCCGACCGGCACACGCTGTTCGTCAACATCCAGCATCCGGGCGAGGCGCGCGACGACGGCGACACCAGGCACAACAGCGCCTGGCCTGATGGCACCGAGCCGGGCAGCGCGCGGCCGCGCTCGGCAACGCTGGCAATACGCCGGCGCGACGGCGGTATCGTCGGCACCTGAGACATCGACTCAAAGCCCAAGGGAAAAGGAAGAACATCATGAGCATCCGCATCGTCCGCCTGGGCACCCCGCGTGCGCCCGGCGAAGGCCTGCGCGTCGGCACCGTGCGCCGTCCGCCGCGCGGCGTTCCGAAGACCGAGTTCGCCTCGCAGGACTGGTACGACGTGTGGTACCCGAACCTCGCGCCCTCCGTCGAGACGATGAAGCAGGCGCAGGAGGCCCAGAAAGCCGACTCGCCCGTGCAATGGAACGCCTTCGTGCGCAAGTTCAGGGCCGAGATGGCCGAGTCCGACGCGAGCCGCAGCCTCGACCTGCTGGCCGCGCTGTCGCACGGCACGGCCCTGTCGGTGGGCTGCTACTGCGAGGACGAAGCGCACTGCCACCGCTCCGTGCTGCGCAGCCTGCTGGCCGAGCGCGGCGCGGACATTGCGAACTGAGCAAGGGCAAAGCGAACCTCGCATGAACATCGACAGGAAAGACCGACAGATCCTCGAAGCGCTGCAGGCCGACGCGCGCCAGAGCCTGGCCGCGCTGGGCAAGCGCATCGGCCTCTCGCAGCCGGCCATGAGCGAGCGCGTGCGCAAGCTCGAAGAGGCCGGCGTGATCGAGGGCTACGGCGCGCGCGTCAACCTGCGCGCGCTGGGCGTGGGCCTGCAGGCCATCATCCGCATCGACACCACGCACGCGGGCATCGCCAAGTACCTGAAGCTGTTCGACGCCATGCCCGAGGTGCTGAGCGCCGACCGCGTGACCGGCGAAAGCTGCTTCATCGTGCGCTGCGCGATCGCCGAGCCGGCCGACCTGGAGCGCGTGGTGGACGCGCTGGCGGTCGACGGCTCGGTGACGACATCGCTGGTGCTGTCGAGCCCGGTGAACAAGCACGTCACCGTGCAGGCGGCCAGGACGCCAAAGAAGTAGTCAGCGCTGCGCCTTGTCCTTCTGGTTCTGCGCCTCGATGCGTTCGCGCGCGGCCAGCCAGTCAGCATCGCTCCACTGGCGCAGCTCGTAGAAGTTGCCGCCGGTGGCCAGCGCATTGCCGCCGTCCATCATGATGCTCTGGCCCGTGAGCCAGTCGCACTGCCCCGGCGCCATCAGGAAGGACGCGAGGTTCTGCAGCTCGCTCATGCGGCCGGTGCGCGCCATCGGGTTGCTCTGCTTGCTGCGCGCGCCGGGCTCCTCGCCGGGGTTCAGGCGTTTGCTCATGCCCTCGGTCGGAATCTCGCCGGGGCCGACGGCATTCAGGCGGATGCCGTGGCGCGCCCACTCCACCGCGAGCGACTTGGTCATCACCTCGATGCCGGCCTTGCTCATGGCCGAGGGCACGACGTAGGGGCTGCCGTTGTCGACCCAGGTGACGATGATGCTCATCACGCTGCGGAAGGCATCGCCCTGCTTCCACTGGCCCGACTTGGCCTGCGCCACCCAGCGCTTGCCCACGGCCTGCGTCACGTAGAAGCTGCCGTGGAACACGATGTTGGTGATGGCGTCGAAGGCGCGCGGCGAGAGGTTTTCGGTCGGAGAGACGAAGTTGCCCGCCGCGTTGTTGACGAGCCCCGTGAGGCCGCCGCTCTGGAACAGGCTCTCGACCATCTCGTCGACCTGCTGCGCGATGCGGATGTCCACGCCGAAGGTGTCGATGCGCCGGCCCGGAAACTGCTGCCGCCATTCGGCCGCGGTTTCTTCGCAGACCGACTGGCGCCGGCCGCAGATGGCCACGTCGGCGCCAAGGCTCAGGAAGCGCTCGGCCATCGCGCGGCCGAGGCCCGTGCCGCCGCCGGTCACGAGGATGCGCTGGCCGTTCATCAGGGAAGCTTCGAACATGTTTCGTCTCCTTGGTCGTTGCGGCAGCGGCAAGGACGAGCGCTGCCATGGCGCATGCTACGCGCGCCGCCTCGATGGCGGCTTGCGGAATCTGGCTTCCCGTGCCGCACGGGTGAGAATGGCTGCTGGCCTGTTTTCCGGATCGACGCCCCATGTCCAGCCCCACCCAAGACTCCTTCCAGCCGCTCGAAGGCGTGCGCGTGCTGAGCCTTGCGCTCAACCTGCCCGGGCCGGCCGCGCTGCTGCGCTGCCGCGGAATGGGCGCCACCTGCCTGAAGCTCGAGCCGCCGGGCGGCGACCCGATGGCGCTCTACAACAAGCCCGCGTATGCCGCACTGCACGAAGGCATCGCCATCGAAACAGCCGACCTGAAGACGGACGCGGGCCAGCAGCAACTGCACGCCGAACTCGCGAAGACGGACGTGCTGCTCACCTCGTTCCGCCCTTCCGCGCTGCGCAAGCTCGGCCTCGATTGGCCTGCGCTGCAGGCGCGCCATCCGTCGCTGTCGCAAGTGGCCATCGTCGGCGCGCCGGGCGAACGCGCCGAGGAGCCGGGCCATGACCTGACCTATCTCGCCGAAAGCGGACTGGTCACCGGCATCGAACTGCCGCCGACGCTCTACGCCGACATGGGCGGCGCACTGCTCGCAAGCGAAGCGGTGCTGAAGGCCATGCTGCTGCAGTCGCGCAAGGCGGGCGGCGTGTACCTCGAAGTGGCGCTGAACGCCTCGGCCGACTGGCTCGCCCTGCCCCGCACCTGGGGGCTGACGCAACCCTCGGGCACGGTCGGCGGCGCGCATGCCGGCTACCGCGTCTACCCCTGCGCCGATGGCCGCGTGGCCGTGGCCGCGCTGGAGCCGCATTTCGCCAGCCGGCTCTGCGAGGCGGCGCAGATCGACTCGCGCGACATGCTGGCGCCGGCCACGCACGAAGCGCTGGCCGCATGGCTGGCGACGCGCACGCGCGCCGAACTCGAAGCCATGAGTCGCGAGCGCGACGTGCCGCTGCTCACGCTGGCCAGCTGATTCATCAGCGACTGGCGCCGTCGCGCTGCCGGTCTTCGCGCTTGAGCGCGAGGTAAGTGTCGAGATCGACTTCGTGCAGCTGGCGCGGGTACTGCTCGGCCGCCGCGAACCAGCGACGCTGACGACGGTCGGCCTGTTCCGGCCCCGGCGCCGAGAGGTAGGCATCCAGCGTCAGGAAGTAGCGCATCGCATTGCGCTCCACCAGCCCGCGCAGGCCGCGGATGTAGTCGGGCTGGCCTTCCGGCGTCTTGCCCAGCACGGTAAAGCCCACCTTGTCGCTGCCGAAGGTCGCCAGGTAGGCCATGGTGCCCAGCCGCACCATGGTGTTGTGGTCATAGCTGTAGCTGAAGTGCAGGAAGCTCTTGCGCTCGTCGAGCGCCACGGCCTCCAGCGTGACGCGATAGTTGCTGGTGCCCAGCGGCCCGCTCTCGGCCGACAGTTCGACCATCAGGTGCTCGGGCGTGGCACTGGCGACCCGGTAGACGAACGGCAGCTCGAAGGCCTGGTCGATGGGCTTGTCATAGCGCCGCACCACGTAGAGCGTCAGCATCTCGCGTCCCAGCGGGCCGCTGGCCGTACTGCAGCGCCGGTTGTTGATGTGCAGGGTCAGCACCTCGCACCAGTGGGCCGATCCTTTGAGCGCGGTGCTGATTTCCGCGAGCGGATGCTCGACCACGGCGTAGACGTCGCCCTGCAGGCCATCGGCCGTCTCCATGGAATCGAGCTGCACGGGCCGCCCGAAGCTGCTCTTGTCGAGCTTGTCGCTCAAGCGCTGGTGGGTGGCGCGCAGCGCCTGGGCGGAAGAATTCTCCGGTGCGGCGGCAAGCGCCTGTTGCGCCAAGGCTGCGAGCAGTAGCAGCAGCGCTCCCGCCAGGGTGCGCATCGTCCATGAAGCCGACGGGTAGTACGAACTGCTCATGGACCACACCATACAGCGGACCGCCCCCCCCTCGCCTTCAGTCGGACTGCGTGGGCTTGCTGCGCCGCACCAACAGCGGCATTGCGCCCGCCATGGCCGATCGATACGGGATGTACCTTAGGCTTCCACTCTTTTTCGAGGAACCACAGATGCCACTCGTCCGGATCGATCTTTCCAATGACAGCCCCGAGACCCTGGGTCCGGCCATCGGGGATCTCATTTATCAGGCCATGCGGGACACCATCAACGTGCCGGAAGACGACAAGTTCCAGGTCATCACGCGGCACGATGCACGCGAGCTGGTCCATCCGGCAAGCTACCTCGGTGTTGTCTACTCGCCGGGCTTCGTGCTGATCCAGATCACGCTGAATCACGGAAGAACGACGGAGATGAAGAAAGCCTTCTACAAGCGCGTGGCCGATGACCTGCACGCCCGGCTGGGCATCCGGCGCGAGGATGTCTTCATCAACCTCGTCGAGGTGGCGAAGGAGAACTGGTCGTTCGGAAATGGCGAGATGCAGTACGCATAGCGGCGAGAATCCCGCCGATGAAACGCCAGGGCACGCTAGTTCGATGGGAGAAAGACCGGGGCTTCGGCTTCATCCGCTGCCCCGAAATCTCCGCCGATGTGTTCGTGCACCTGCGCGACTTCACCGACCGGGGCACCGCGCCGCAGGTCGGCATGAGGGTGAACTTCGAGGAGATCCATGTGGGCGGCAAGGGGCCGCGTGCGATGTCGGTGCAGGCAGCCGGTGCGGCGCGGCAGCCGCAATCACAGCCGCAGCGGAGGTCCGCGCCGCCTCGCCGGCAACCTGATCGCTCCGTGCGTTCCTCGGCCTCTTCCTCGTCCCCTTTGCCGATGGTTCTTCTGCTCGTGGCATACGGCGCGCTGCTCGGCTATGGCGTTTGGACCACATGCCTTCCGCCGATCGCGCTCGGCGTATTGGCGCTGCTCAGCCTGCTGACTTTCTTCATCTACGGCTTCGACAAGAACGCAGCCGAAACAGGCCGCTGGCGCACCGCGGAGAACACGCTGCACCTGCTCTCGCTGATCGGGGGTTGGCCGGGCGCCTGGGTCGCGCAGCGGTTGTTCCGCCACAAGGTGCGCAAGGCGAGCTTCATGGCGGGCTACTGGGCCACGGTGCTGGCACACATGGCGGCCGTGGGCGCCTGGGTCGGCAAGCTGCTGCCAGCGGGACTGCTGGCGTTCTGAAACTCAGCGCGGCTTGCGGATGCTGCCGCGCACCGGGCCGGCAGCCTTGCGCGGCGCCGCGGCCGAACCGTTGTCGCGTGGCGGCAGGCCGGTGTGCTGCGTGAGGATGCGGCCCTTCGAGGGCTTCACCGGCGCCAGCTTGACCGGCGCGGACTTGTTGACCGCCGGTGCGACGGTCGAATTCTTGCGACGCGCGCTCGTGTAGCCGCCGTCGGTCAGCGGCTGCCACGTCGGGATGAGGTGGTGCTTGCCGTTGCCGATCAGGTCGGCGCGGCCCATGCTCTTGAGCGCCTCGCGCAGCAGCGGCCAGTTGTTGGCGTCGTGGTAGCGCAGGAAGGCCTTGTGCAGGCGGCGGCGCTTGTCGCCGCGCACGATGTCCACAGTCTCACTCTCGCGCGTGATCTTGCGCAGCGGGTTCTTGTTGGTGTGGTACATCGTCGTGGCCGTGGCCATCGGGCTCGGGTAGAACGTTTGCACCTGGTCGGCGCGGAAGCCGTTCTTCTTGAGCCAGATCGCGAGGTTCATCATGTCCTCGTCGCTGGTGCCCGGATGCGCGGCAATGAAGTACGGAATCAGGTACTGCTTCTTGCCCGCCTCGGCCGAGTACTTCTCGAACATCTGCTTGAACTTGTCATAGCTGCCGATGCCGGGCTTCATCATCTTCGTGAGCGGGCCCTGCTCGGTGTGCTCGGGCGCGATCTTCAGGTAGCCGCCAACGTGGTGCTGCACCAGCTCCTTCACGTACTCCGGCGACTGCACGGCCAGGTCGTAGCGCAGGCCCGAGCCGATGAGAATTTTCTTGATGCCCTTCAATGCACGCGCCCGACGGTAGATCTTGATCAGCGGGTCGTGATTGGTGTTGAGGTTCGGGCAGATGCCCGGGTACACGCAGCTGGGCTTGCGGCAGGCCGATTCGATCTCGGGCGACTTGCAGCCGATGCGGTACATGTTGGCCGTGGGGCCGCCGAGGTCGGAGATGGTGCCGGTGAAGCCCTTCACCGAATCGCGGATGGCCTCGACCTCCTTGATGATCGAATCTTCCGAACGGCTCTGGATGATGCGGCCTTCATGCTCGGTGATCGAGCAGAAGGTGCAGCCGCCGAAGCAGCCGCGCATGATGTTCACGCTGAAGCGGATCATTTCCCACGCGGGGATCTTGGTCGCGCCGTCGTGGCTGCCGTTCTCGTCGGCGTAGCGCGGATGCGGGCTGCGGGCGTACGGCAGGTCGAACACGTGGTCCATCTCGGCCGTGGTGAGCGGAATGGGCGGCGGGTTGATCCACACGTCGCGCGCCGTGGCGCCCTCGCCGTGCGCCTGCACCAGCGCGCGGGCGTTGCCGGGGTTGGTCTCGAGATGCAGCACGCGGTTGGCGTGCGCGTAGAGCACCGGGTCGCTGCGCACCTGCTCGTAGGCCGGCAGGCGGATCACCGAACGGTCGCGCGGCGGAACGGCGATCTTGCCGCGGGGCTGCAGCGCCGGGTTGGGCACGAAGTTCAGCGGCTTGATGGCTGGGTTGACCACCGAGCCGGCGGCTTCGGCCGCCTTGGCAACGGCGTCAGCCTCGTCTTCCTTCGCGCAGGTGGCGCCGTTGGCCTTGGCCTGGTCGGACACCATCAGGTAGGGGTTGACGTGCGCCTCGACGCGGCCGGGTTCGTCGACGCTGGTGGAGTTGATCTCGAACCAGCCCTCGGGCGTTTCGCGCCGCACATAGGCGGTGCCGCGCACGTCGGTGATCTGCTGCACCGGCTCCTTGGCGGCCAGGCGGTGCGCGATCTCGACGATGGCGCGCTCGGCGTTGCCGTACAGCAGCAGGTCGCACTTCGAGTCGACGACGATGGAGCGGCGCACCTTGTCCGACCAGTAGTCGTAGTGGGCGATGCGGCGCAGGCTGCCTTCGATGCCGCCGAGGATGATCGGCACGTCGTTCCAGGCTTCCTTGCAGCGCTGCGAATACACGATGGCCGCGCGGTCGGGGCGCGAGCCGCCGACGTCGCCGGGGGTGTAGGCGTCGTCGCTGCGGATCTTCCGGTCGGCCGTGTAGCGGTTGATCATCGAATCCATGTTGCCGGCAGTCACGCCGAAGAACAGGTTCGGTTTGCCCAGTGCCTTGAAGGGCTCGGCGCTCTGCCAGTCGGGCTGCGCGATGATGCCGACGCGGAAACCTTGCGCCTCCAGCATGCGGCCGATGACCGACATGCCGAAGCTGGGGTGGTCGACGTAGGCGTCACCCGTGACCACGATGATGTCGCAGCTGTCCCAGCCGAGCGCTTCCATTTCCTTGCGCGAAGTCGGCAGGAACTTGGCCGTGCCGAAACGGGCCGCCCAGTACTTGCGGTAGCTGGTCAGCGGCTTGGCGGCGCGCGCGAAAAAGGAGACGTCGACGGGGGCGTTCATCGGTGGGAGTAGACAGCGCTCGTGGGAGCGCCGTTGTGGGCAACCCTCGATTTTAGGGTTTTCCATCATGTCTGTCGCGGCAAACATCCTGTGACCGGGCCTCTTCGAAGCCTCAATTGATTGCCAAAGTCAACCTTCTGAATGACAATGGCAACTATGTCAGCCACTTTACCCTCCATCGATCCCGCCGCCGTCAAGGCGATCCGTCAATTCAACCGCTTCTACACCCGCCGCATCGGTGCCCTCGACCCCTACCTCGGCAGCGCCATGTCGTTGACCGACGTGCGCGTGCTGTACGAGCTGGCGCACCGCGAGGTGGCGGTCGCGAGCGAAATCGGGCGCGACCTCGGGCTCGACGCGGGCTACATGAGCCGCATCCTGCGCCGCTTCGAAAACGAAGGCTGGCTCACGCGCGAGCCGCATCCGCGCGATGCGCGCCAGAGCGTCCTGCGCCTGACCGAGGCCGGCCACTCCGCATTCGCGCCGCTGCAACAGAAATCGCGTGAAGAAGCCACCGCCCTGCTCGCCTCGCTCGCGCCGCCGCAGCGCCAGCAGCTGGTGCAGGCCATGGGCACGGTGCAGTCGCTGCTCGACCCCGAAGCCGCCCCGGCCAAGACCCAGGCCGCCATCCTGCGCGACCCGGCACCCGGCGACATCGGCTGGGTGGTGCAGCAGCACGGCGAGATCTATGCGCGCGAGTACGGCTGGAACAGCACCTTCGAAGCGCTGGTGGCCGGCATCGCGGGGGAGTTCCTGCTCAAGTTCCAGCCCGAGTGGGAGCGTTGCTGGATTGCCGAGCTCAACGGCGAGCGGGTGGGTGCGATCTTCGTGGTGCGCAAGTCGGCCGCGGTGGCGCAGCTGCGCCTGCTGATCCTCGCGCCCGCCGCGCGCGGGCTCGGCCTGGGCGGCAAGCTGGTGGACGAGTGCATCGCCTTCGCGCGCCTCAAGGGCTACAAGAAGATGGTGCTGTGGACCAACAGCTGCCTGGTGGCCGCACGCGGCATCTACGCCAAGCGCGGCTTCCAGCTCACCAAGTCGGAGCCGCACGAGGGCTACGGCTCGCCACAGGTCGGTGAGACCTGGGAGCTGAAGCTGTAGCGTCTGCTTATTGCATGAACCAGCCGTGGCTCACCACCAGCGACTGGCCGGTGAGTGCATTGGTCGGGAAGCCCGCGAACAGCAGCGCGACGCGCGCCACGTCTTCCGTGGTCGTGAATTCGCCGTCGACCGTTTCCTTCAGCATCACGTTCTTGATGACTTCCTGCTCGCTGATGCCCAGGGTCTTGGCCTGCTCGGGAATCTGCTTTTCGACGAGCGGCGTGCGAACGAAGCCTGGGCAGATCACGTTGGCGCGCACGCCGTGCTTGGCGCCTTCCTTCGCGACCGTCTTGGCCAGGCCGATGAGACCGTGCTTGGCGGTGACGTAAGGAGCCTTCAGCAGCGAGGCTTCCTTCGAGTGCACCGAGCCCATGTAGATCACGCTGCCGCCGCGACCTTGTGCATACATGTGCTTCAGGCAAGCTTTCGTGGTGAGGAAGGCGCCGTCGAGGTGAATGGCGAGCATCTTCTTCCAGTCGGCGAAGCTGAACTCTTCCACCGGGTGAACGATCTGGATGCCGGCGTTGCTGATGAGGATGTCGATGCCGCCGAAGGCCGCAGCGCCCTCTTCGACCGAGGCGTTGACCTGGTCTTCGTTCGTCACGTCGACACCCACGCCGATGGCCTGTGCGCCCGTGGCCTTGAGCTCGGCCGCGGTGGCGTCGGCCGCTTCCTTGTTGAGGTCGGCAATGATGATCTTGGCGCCTTCCTGCGCGAACAGGATGGCGATTTCCTTGCCGATGCCGCTGGCCGAGCCAGTGATGTAGGCGACCTTGTCCTTGAGTTGCATGGTGATGTTCCTTGGTAAGAGTCGGGTTTGAAAAGGGCAGCAAGAATCAGGCGAGATAGTCGTGCTCGACCGTGCCGAGTGCGAGCGTCATGTCCGCGATGTAGTGCACGGCCGATTCGAACTTGAGCACCGGCAGGTCGGCCACGGGCGCCAGCGCATGCGGGTGCAGTTCGAGCGAGCCGGGCCCGCCCCATGCGCCGTGCAGCGTGACGTCGACCATGTGATAGCGCACCAGTTCGCAGATGCGCGCCGTGCCGTCGACGTGCGGAATGATCTTGAGCAGAAAGTTGGGTTGCGCAATGCCCGCGAGGATGGGCTCGGGGTCGAGCGCGCGGTGCTTGAAGCCCATCGTGGCCTTGGCGACGCGCACCTTGCCGTAGTCGAGCGTGCCGACCACCACGTCGGTCTCGTAGTCGAGCACCGGCGAGGCGAGCTTCTTCGGAAAGCCCCAGAGCTCGCGGCCGCCGGCAATGGGCGGATGGTCGTTGAGGTACATCGCGTGCACGTACGCGCCCCTCTCCACGCCCCTGGCGGTGCGCAGCTGCACCGGAATGACCTGGCCCGACTCGGTGTAGTCGCCGAAGCCGGTGGAGTCGGGCATGCGGATGAATTCGTACTTGACCAGCGGCTCGACCACTTCGAGCGGCTCGGGCACCACGGCGCGCAGGGCGTCCATGTCGGTGCGGTACGTGAGGATGAGAAATTCGCGCCGCACGAAGCGGTACGGGCCGGGCGGAAAGGCGGGATTGGTCAGCGGCATCGCGAATGCCGTTCGTCGCACATCTTCAATGTTCATGAAAACATTTCCTCCTGTTGAAGTGACGGCCCAGTCTCGCGCTGGTTTCTTAGTTGGAACTGAATCGCCCGTGTCAGCGCGACAAGCCCGGCCGCTTGACGCGCCCCGAGCCGTGCTCGCCAAGGTCGAAGGTGGTCACGCCGTTGACCGTTGCGTCGGCACGCAGCGTCTCGGGATGGGCCAGCGTGTTGCGCATATCGCGCGCACCCGAATCCCAGTGCTCTTCAACGGCGGCGCGCGAGAACTCGTAGTCCTTGGACTCCAGCTCGTAGGGCTTGTCGCGGTAGATCAGGTGGAAGATGTCTATGGGCTCGTGCGTGAGCTGCGACTGCACCGCGAGCACGCTCGGGTCGTTGCGCAGGCCTGCCGGCAGCTTGGAGATCAGGTCGGCAATCGCCTGCTGCAGGTTCATGTTGGCGGCCAGCGCATCGGTGTTCATGCGGGTGCGGCTCGAGTAGGTGATGTCCTTCTGCCGCTCCATCACGCCCGCCATGGTGCGCGGCATCTCGCCGCGCGCATTGAACAGGTCGACCTGCAGCACCACCAGCGGCTCGCTGCGCGGATGCGTGTCGAGCACGTACTGCAGCGGCGTGTTCGACACGATGCCGCCGTCCCAGTAGTCGTCGCCATCGATGCTGATTGGCGCGAAGCCCGGCGGCAGCGCGCCGCTGGCCATGATGTGCTCGGGCCCGATGAGCTGGCGCGTGTTGTCGAAGTACACCGAATTGCCGGTGCGCACATTGACCGCCCCCACGCTGAAGCGTGCCTCGCAGGCATTGATGCGGTCGAAGTCGACGAGGCGCTCCAGAGTGGACTTGAGGGCAGAGGTGTCGTAATAGCTCAGCAGCGGCGCCGCCCCGCCCATCAGGAAGGCCGGCGAGTACCGCGGCTCGAAGAAGCCCGGAATGCCCACCAGTGAGGCCATGGTGGCGCTGTACTGGTTCTGCAGGGCCCGGTCGCCCAGCCAAGAGGGCAGGCGCTGCGAGGGGCCCGAAGACACAAGGTGCCAGAACTCGCGCAGCCGGTCGACGCGCGTTTCCGGTGCATTGCCCGCAATCAGTGCCGCGTTGATGGCGCCGATGGAGACGCCGGCAATCCAGTGCGGCTGCAGCTCGGTTTCGCTGAGCGCCGCATACACGCCGGCCTGGTAGGCGCCGAGCGCGCCCCCACCCTGCAGCACCAGCGCCTTGCGGGCGGTGCGCATGTCTTCGCGGCGCGAAGCAAAAGGGTTGAGGGGCTTGGAGGAGGCGGCACGGGGTTTCTTCTTCGGTGGTGTCGTCGTCATGCGTTCATTTGACACCAGCCCCGCGACACCAACCTGACCAGGGGTTGTTGCCCCCGGGACGATGTCACATCTTCGGCAGCATCTGTCCGCGGATCTCGCCGCCCGGGTTGGCGGCGGTGTGCACGTTGGCGTACCACTTGCCCGCGGACAGGTCGGCGGCCTGTGCCGGCGTGAGCGTGGCCTGGCCTTCGATCGGGCTCGCCGGGTTGGCAAAGGGCAGCACCACGCCCGCATTGGCGCCCGCGGCGGCCGGGCCGTGGAAGTGCGCCATGGTGGCCGGACCGCTCAGGCCGGTGTAGGTGATCTTGTACTTGAGCACGTTGGTGTCGCGGTCGAGCCAGGCCTCGGCCATGCCGCTGCCGCGTGTCATGTTGGGCGGGACTTCGCTGGCTGCGTTCATCGCGCCGCTGAAGCTCGCGACGTTCGACTTCGACATCATTCCGCAGCCGACCAGCGCGGCACTGGCCACCCCGGTGATGAGGGCTGCGCGCAAAAGGGTGCCATATTTGGTCATGAGCTTGATCTCCTGAGTTATGAAAGCCTCCACAGCATAGGCAGCACGGCGGGCTTGGCTTGTCGGCCACCACCCCGACTTTGACGGCCGCCTAACGGCTGATAAAGGGCTGAAAGGCTGAAAGAAAATGCAACGATGACTTTCAACGCCCTCCCCACCGCCCGCGACGTGGTCGATTTCTGGCGCGAAGCCGGCCCGGACCGCTGGTTTGCCAAGAACGACGCCTTCGACGCCGACTTCGCCGCCCGCTTCTCGCACGCCCATCAGGCCGCAGCCCGTGGCGAACTCGACCACTGGACATCCGACGCCGAAGGCGCCCTGGCTTTGCTGGTGCTGTTCGACCAGTTTCCCCGCAACACCTGGCGCGGCAGCCCGCACATGCTGGCCACCGACGGCAAGGCGCTGGCCGTGGCGAAGCAGGCAGTCGAATCAGGCTTCGACCTGCAGTGCGAACCGGTGCTGCGACGTTTCTTCTACCTGCCCTTCATGCATTCCGAAGTGCTGGCCGAGCAGGAGCGCTCGGTCGAGCTCAACGCGGCGCTCGACGCCAACACGCAGCGCTACGCGGTGCTGCACCGGGACATCATTGCGCGCTTCGGCCGCTTTCCGCACCGCAACAGGATGATGGGGCGCAGCACCACGGCGGAAGAGCAGAAGTACCTCGACGAAGGCGGCTTCGCCGGCTGAAGCGAGGCTCAGGTGTCGTTGTGCGGCAGCGGCACGTTGCGCGTCGGCGACGGGTTCAGGTCGGCGATGCCATTCGTGTCCTTCATCGAGCCGTAGGTACGCGCATAGACCCAGGTGAACTCGGCCCCCAGCAGGAATATCTGCGCCGAGTAATAGACCCACACCAGCACCACCACCAGCGAGCCCGCCGCCCCGTAGCCCGAGGCCACGCTGCTCTTGCCGATGTACAGCCCGATCAGGTGCTTGCCCACGGTGAAGAGCAGCGCCGTGACTGCCGCCCCCACCCACACGTCGCGCCACTGCACCTTGGCGCGCGGCATGATCTTGTAGATCATCGCGAAGATCGCCGTCACCATCGCGAAGCTGAAGACGAAGTTGACGGCCTGCGCCGTTGTCTCCCACGCTCCGAACACCGGCGACCACCACTTGCCCAGGGCCGCGAGCGCCGCACTCGCCACCAGCGACACCATCAGCAAAAAGCCGATGCCCATGATCATGCTGAACGACAGCATCCGCACGCGCAGCATGTTGAACAGCCCCTTGTTCTTGGCGCGGGCCGGCGCGCGCCAGATGCGGTCGAGCGCGTCCTGCAGTTCGCCGAAGACGGTGGTGGCGCCCAGCACCAGCAGCCCGATGCCGATCACCGTGGCGACGATGCCTTCGGCCGGCTTGTTGACGGCCTTCAGCATGCCCTGCACCGCCGCCGCACCCTGCTCGCCCATCAGGCCCGAGAGCTGCGCGAAGATCTCGCCGCGCGCGGCCTCCTGCCCGAAGACCAGGCCGGCCACCGCAATCACGATCAGCAGCAGCGGTGCAATGGAGAACACTGTGTAGTAGGCCAGCGCGGCGCCCATGCTCGGGGCGTAATCGTTCGACCAGGAGTTGAAGGCCCGCTGGCAGAGATCGAAGAGTGCGCGCAGTTGCTTGACCATGCTGAAGTGTCCCTGTGGAATCGCCCGGCGCCATGTCGATCCGGCGCCCGGCATGTTGAAAGCGTGCCTACGATAATCGCTCCACATGCACCCGTCTCCCCCCGCTGCCCAGCCCCAGTCGCCACGCGACCTTTTTGTTTCATTCACCTGGCTCGCGTTGCAGGGCTTCGGCGGTGTGCTGGCCATCGTCCAGCGCGAGATGGTCGAGAAGAAGAAATGGCTCACGCCCGAGCAGTTCCTCGAAGACTGGGCCGTGGCTCAGGTGATGCCGGGGCCCAACGTGATCAACCTCGCGCTGATGATCGGCGACCGCTACTTCGGCTTGCGCGGCGCGCTCGCCGCCCTGGCGGGCATGTTGACCATCCCTCTGGTCGTCATTCTTGCGCTGGCCGTGCTGTATGCGCACTTCGCCGGCAACCCGCAGGTGGCGGCCGCGCTGCGCGGCATGGGCGCGGTGTCGGGCGGACTGATTGCCGCGACCGGCATCAAGCTGGTGCCGCAGCTGCGCAAGCATCCGCTGGGCTTTGCAACCTGCCTCTCCTTCATGGCGCTGGTGTTCGTGGCCATTGCGGTGTTCAAGATCCCGCTCGGATGGGTGCTGCTGGTGGTCGGCGGCGTCGCCTGCGTGTGGACCTGGAAGAAGATCGCGCCATGACCATCACGATGCAATGGCACGACTGGCTGGCCCTGTTCGGTCAATACGCGCTGCTGTCGCTGCTGTCGATCAGCGGCGCCATCACCACCGTGCCCGACATGCACCGCTACCTCGTGGTCCAGCACAGCTGGCTCACCGATGCGCAGTTCAGCTCCTCGATTGCCATCGCGCAGGCCGCGCCCGGCCCCAACGTGCTGTTCGTGGCGCTGATGGGCTGGAACGTCGGGCTCAACGCGGGCGGCGGCATCGGCGCCGGGCCCTCGGCCTGGCTGCTCGGCTTCTTCGGGCTGATGCTCACCATGGTCGGCATCATGCTGCCGAGCACCACCCTCACCTACTTCGCCACGCGCTGGGGCCACCGCAACCGCACGCGCCGCGAGGTGCGCGCCTTCAAGCAGGGCATGGCGCCCGTGGTGGTGGGCCTGCTGATTGCCACCGGCTGGGTGCTGGCTGCGGGAAACCATGCCGGCAATGCGCCTGCCTGGCACCTGTGGCTGCTGACCGGCGTTTCCGCCCTTATTGTCTGGCGCACGCGCATTCATCTGCTCTGGCTGCTCGGCGCCGGGGCGGCGCTGGGCGCCGTGGGCTTCGTCTGATCCTTCGTCTCATCCCTTTCTTCTTCAGGAACACTCGACATGTCGCAACTCCGCCCGCTCGGCCGCTCCGGCCTCCTGGTTTCCCCGCTCGCCTTCGGCGGCAACGTGTTCGGCTGGACCGTCGACGAAGCGGCGTCGTTCAAGCTGCTCGATGCCTGGCTGGACGCGGGCTTCAACTTCGTGGACACCGCGGACGTGTATTCGGCATGGGTGCCGGGCCACACCGGCGGCGAGTCGGAGACGATCATCGGCAAGTGGCTCAAGCACAGCGGCAAGCGCAATCGCGTGGTGCTGGCCACCAAGGTCGGCAAGCCGATGGGCGAAGGCAAGGTGGGCCTGGCGCCCAAGTACATCCGCGAAGCCGTCGAGGCCTCGCTCAAGCGCCTGCAGACGGACTACATCGACCTCTACCAGTCGCACGACGACGATGCCAACACGCCGCTCGAAGAATCGCTCGGCGCCTTCGACGACCTGATCAAGGAAGGCAAGGTCCGCGCCATCGGCGCCTCGAACTACAGTGCACCGCGGCTGGCCGAGGCGCTCGACGTGTCGGAACGCCTGGGCATCGCCCGCTATGAAAGCCTGCAGCCGCTGTACAACCTGTACGACCGCGCCGTGTTCGAAGATGCGCTGGAGCCGCTGTGCATCAAGCGCGAAGTGGGCGTGATCAACTTCTACGCTCTGGCCGCCGGCTTCCTCACGGGCAAGTACCGCACCGAGGCCGATGCCGCCAAGAGCGCGCGCGGCGCCAACACCACGAAGAAGTATCTCAACGAGCGCGGCCTGCGCATCCTCGACGCACTCGACAAGGTGGCCCAGCAGTACAACGCCAAGCCGGGCCAGGTCGCCATCGCCTGGCAGATCGCGCGGCCGGGCGTGACGGCGCCCATTGCCAGCGCCACCTCCATCGCGCAGCTCGAAGAGCTCGTGGTCGCGACGCAGCTGAAGCTCGACGCGGGCACCATCGAGATGCTCGACCGCGCCAGCGCTGAAGCAAAACCCGCTGCCTGAGCAGCTCCCGGCGATGAGCGTGTTCGACACCATCGCAGCGCCCGCGCTCGAGCACTTCGTCGACCTGCGCGTCGAGGTGGGCGTGCCGCAGGTGCTGGGCAACAGCCCGCGCGGGCTGCGCCGTGTGGTGCCGATCACGGGCGGCGAAGCCATCGGCCACGGCTGGCGGGCGCGCGTGCTGCCGGGCGGCAGCGACTTTCAGTTGATAGTGAGCGACACGCTTTCCGAGCTCGATGCGCGCTATGGACTGGAGACCGATGCCGGCGATATGGTCTACGTGCAGAACCATGCGGTGCGTTCGGCCTCGCCCGAGGTGATGGGCAAGCTGCTGCGCGGCGAGCCGGTCGATCCGTCGCAGGTGTACTTTCGCTGCAGCCCGCGCTTCGAGACTGCCTCGCCTTCGCTGAAGTGGATCAACGAACGCATGTTCGTCGGCGCCGGTGTGCGCCACCCGGCCGAGGTGGTGATGCGCTTCTTCGCGCTGATCTAGCTGCTAACCGTCGACCGGATTCATCGGCGTCGCAAGAATGCGCTGGTAGAAGGCCACGTCGAGCCAGCGGCCGAACTTGAAACCGGCCTGCCGCACCGTGCCCGAATGCTCGAAGCCCAGGCGCTCGTGCAGCGCGATGCTGCCGGCGTTGGCTGCATCGATGGCGCCGACCATCACGTGCACGTCGCGCGCGATGGCCTCGGCAATGATCGCTTCCATCAGCGTGCGGCCCAGGCCCTCGCCGCGGTGCGCGCTGTCGACATAGACCGAGTGTTCCACCGTGTACTTGTAGGCGGGAAAGGCACGGAACGTGCCGTAGCTCGCGAAACCCAGCAGCTTGCCGGCATCGTCCACGGCACCTATCACGGGAAAGCCGTTGGCGCGCTTGGTGGCAAACCACGCGACCATGTTCTCTGGCGTGCGCGGCTTGTAGTCGTACAGCGCGGTGGAAGTGATGATGGCCTCGTTGAGGATGGCCAGGATCGCGGCGGAATGCGCTTCTTCTGTGCAGGGGATGAGACGCATGGTGTCCTCGTTGAAATTTCGTTCAATATAGGAGAATAATAATCTCATATGAGAAACGATTCATCTCCCGCCGACACGCCCGGCCAGGACATCGACATGCTCATCGCCACCCGGCTGCTGGCGCTGAGGCAGGCGCAAGCACTGAGCCTCGCGGAGCTGGCTGAGCGTTCGGGCGTGAGCAAGGCCATGATTTCCAAGGTGGAGCGTGCGCAGAGCAGCCCCACGGCCGTGCTGCTGGGCCGGCTGGCCGCCGGGCTCGGGGTGCCCCTGGCGCAGCTCCTGACGGAAGAGAAAGAGCAGCCACAGCGCCTGCGCACGCGCGCCGAGCAAGAAATCTGGCGCGACCCGAAAGCCGGCTACCTGCGGCGCCAGGTCGCCGAGCGTCATGCGGGTAGCGGCGTCGAGTTGGTCGAGGTCGAGCTGCCGCGCTCGGCGCAGGTCGACTACCCGCGCTGGAGCGGCAAGCCCTACCGGCAATGCCTGTGGATGCTCGAAGGCGCGCTGCGGGTGGACTATGGCGACGAGCGCTTCGAACTCGCACCGGGCGACTGCCTCGACTTCGGCGTGGACCGGCCGCTGGTCTTCAAGGCGCTGGGGCGCACCGCCTGCCGCTATCTGCTGGCGGCAAGCCCGGAGTAGCCGCACGCGCAGGGTAGGCAAGCTCCGACACGCACTGGCGGTCGACGCCTGTGCGGCGCCTGCCACCCCTCGGGATACTGCAAGGCATCTCAGCTTCAGAGGAACGACGATGTCATTCGCGCTCTACATGATCGGTTTCGTGATCTTCCTGGGCGGCCTCATCTGGGGCGCCTCCGTCGCCGGCGTGCCGACGCTCTACATCGGCATTGGAGCGATGATCCTGCTGGGGATCGGCATCTTCAGCGCGGTGAGCCGCACGCGTGGCAAGGATCCGTCCTGACCGGCCGGGTGCATCCATCAGGTTCACACAGGCTTCACGCCGCACGCACATGGCGTAGCTAACTTCGCATGCGCACCGCAGACCGCGGTGCGCATCGAATCCAGTTGGCTGCCCCATGCACACTTCTTCCAGCTTCTTTTCTCCCCTCGCCTCCTCATCCTGCGCAGCGCCCCAGCCGGCCCCGGCTCCGGCAGCAAGCCCCGGCAACATCAAGGTCGACCTTCTCGTCGTGGGCGCGAGCTTTGCGGGCCTGGCCTGTGCCCGGGCCGCGGCCCTTGCAGGCCTCAGCGTGATGGTGCTGGAGAAGAAGACCACCGCCGGCGCCAAGCTGCACACCACCGGCATCATCGTCAAGGACGCGGTCGACAGCGTGCCGTGGCTGGCCGAAGTGCCACCCGCGCTAGTGCGCCGCATCGAAGGCGTGCGGCTCTATGCGCCCAACATGCGCCACGTCGACCTGCACGCGCCGGGCTACTGGTTCTGGGCCACCGACGCGCCCGCCCTGCTCGACTGGATGGTCGGCTCGGCCCGCGCCAGCGGCGTCGACGTGCGGCTGGGCACGCTGTTCGAGCAGGCGCTGTGGCTCAACGGCCGGTGGGAAGTGCCGGTGACGCAAGGGCCCTGCATCACGGCCACCTACCTCGTGGGCGCTGACGGCCCCCACTCGCGCGTTGCCAAGGCCCTGGGCCTGTCGCGCAACACGCGCTTCCTCTACGGCATCGAGCACGAGTACCAGGGCGCGCGTATGGCGCCCGGCCTGCTGCATTGCTTCATCGACCGCAAGCTCGCGCCCGGCTATATCGGCTGGGCGCTCGACGGGGTCGGCGTGAGCCAGATCGGGCTGGCGCGCCGCATGGTGCACAACAGCGCGGGCGCGCTGAAGCTCGATCCGCTGCTGCGCAAGATTGCCTCGGTGGTCACGCCCGGCGACGCCCCGCCGGTCGCGGTGCGCGCGGGAATGATCCCGTGCGGCGGCGTGCTGCCGGTGGTGGCGCGCGAGCGGGCCCTGCTGGTGGGCGATGCGGCGGGCATGGTGTCGCCGGTGACTGCCGGCGGTATCCACACAGCGCTGCTGCACGGGGAGCGCGCGGGCGAGGCCGTAGCGCGCTTCGTGCGCGGCGAGGCCGGCGACCCGGCCACGTGGTTCGTTCGTGGCTACCCGGGCTTCCGGCTCAAGCGCGCGCTGCGCTGGGCCTTCGACCATTTCCAGAGCGACTGGATGTTCAACCACCTGCTGGGCACGCCGCAGATGCGGCGGGTGGCGGAGCTCATCTACTTCCACCGCAAGGGTGGATCGCTGCCCAAAAGCTAAAAGAGACGGCGCTCAGGCGCCGCGCTGGCGCATCGCCTCGTAGAGGCACACGCCACTGGCCACCGAGACATTCAGACTCTCGACCGCACCGGCCATCGGAATGCTCACCAGCTCGTCGCAGGTCTTGCGCGTGAGCTGCCGCATGCCTTCGCCTTCGGCGCCCAGCACCAGCGCCAGGGGGCGCTTGAAGTCGCTCTGGTAAATGGTGCCCGGCGCGTCGTCGCTGGTGCCCACGCACCAGATATTGCGTTCCTTGAGTTCGTTCAGGGTGCGCGCGAGGTTGGTGACCATGAAGTAAGGCACCGTCTCGGCCGCGCCGCTCGCCACCTTGGCCACGGTGGCGTTGATGCCGGCCGCGTGGTCCTTGGGCGCAATGACCGCATGCGCGCCGGCGCCATCGGCCACGCGCAGGCAGGCGCCGAGGTTGTGCGGGTCGGTCACGCCATCGAGCACCAGCAGCAGGGGCACAGTGCCGGCCTCTTCGAGGCCCTCGAGCAGTTCGTCGAGCGAGCGGACCTGGGCCACGGGTTCGACCCGCGCCACCACGCCCTGGTGGCCGTGGCTGCCGCTGAGCTTGGACAGCCGCAGGCCGTCTGCCTCGACCAGCCGCACACCGGCCTCCTGCGCACGCGCGATGAACTGTTTCATGCGCGCATCGCGCCGGCTGGCGTCGAACATCACTTCGAGCACCGATTTAGGCGCGGTCTTGATGCGCACGCCTACGGCATGGAAGCCGAAGATCACTTTGGGGGAAGACATCCCTGGATTATCCCTACCCCCGGGACCTGGCCATTTCGCGTGGTCAGGCGATCGGCAAACCACTGAGCGCGCGGGTGCGCTCGTCGTGCAGTTCCTGCACCGCCAGCGCGCTCGGATGCACCTTCGCACCGTTGCCCACGCTCTCCAGGTACTGGCAGGCCGCGTGACCCTCAGCTGCCTTTTCGTAGCGCGCGATCCAGGCGTCGCGCGCAGGCAGCTTCTCGGGCGACACCGGCCATATGCCCGGCTGGGGCCGCATGTGTTCGCCGATGCCGATGCGCCAGGGCTTGGCGCTCACCCGGGCACGAAAGCATTTCTGGTTGCGGCACATGCGTGCGTAGACCTTGTCGACGCCCATTGCATGAAAGCAGTCGGCCACCGCGGTGTCGGTCGGATCGAAGACATCGTGCATCGCCAGCACCCGGAAGCCTGCGGGCGTGCGGTAGATGCGCAGGTGCCAGTCGGGGTGCTGCTGCATGAAGCGCCCGATGCGCTCGGCCGCCCGCTTCTCAGGCGCGGGGTTGCCGCTGTGCTCGCCGCGCTTCTTGCGCTGGCCGATGACCCATGCCACGACGAAGACCACGATGCCCGCGATCAGCCCGCCCAGCCAGGTCTTGGCGGCCCAGCCACCGACCACCCCGGCGATCAGCGCCGGCACCAGCGCAAAGCCGAACACGCTGCCGCGCAAGGGCTCCTCGAAGTCGATGTCGACGAACAGCACGTCGGGCGTGTTGAGGCAGCGCGCGCCGTAGGTGTTGCGCGTGATGACGGTGTCGCCCTGGCGCTCGACGATTTCCTCGCGGATCGGCATGCCGTCGGCGCCGTTGTAGGGCATCTTGCGTTCGCGGCGCTCGAGCTTCTCGCCCTTGTGGACGATGCGGTCGAAGGCATCGCGCGTGCGCTGGTCGGCGTGCGCCTGCGCGGCCAGCGGGCTCTCGTCGGACCAGCCGAAGCGGCGCACGGTGAACTGCTTGCCGGCCACGCTCTCCTGGATACGGCCTTCGGCCCAGAACTGGGGAACGATCATCGACTCAAGCCTTTCCGGCAATCAACAACCAGGCCATGACCGCCGCCAGCACGATGATCAACGCCGGCAGCCATTTGTAGCCGTCGCCATGCACGCGGCCCGGTTCCTCCATCTGGCGGCGGGGCATGTGCTGGGTCAGGGGGCTGAAACTTCCGAGCGCCGGATCGTCATGGTTGTCGACCAGCCGCTTGGCCGCAGACAGGCTCAGGCCCGTGGCTTCGCGCGTGAGGCGGATGGCCTCGATCTTGTTGCCCTGCGCCAGGGCTGCGAGTGCGATGGAGGGCATGGAGGCGAAGCCGCGGTCCTGCATGGCGGCGGCAGGCGCACCGCGTCCGCTGGCTTCGCCTTCCCCCCGCTCCAGCCTGTCGGCGTAGCGATCGACAGCGTCCTTGGCCGATTTGAGGTCCACGCCCGTACGGTCGCGCACGATCTTGATGGCCTCGATCATCCTGCCGCGCTGCAGCGCCAGGACGGCGTCGGGCGGAAGCTCCTCCATGAATATCTCCTGTGTGGCTGGCTATTTACTTATGTTTAATAGCTTATTGCGCTTGTCAGGCGGGCGCCAGAGCCACTTTTTCATTAAGTGCGACACGACCGGCCTCGATGGTGATGCGTCGCTCGCATCGGGCCGCGATGCCCCGGTCGTGGGTGACGAGCACGAGCGTGGTGCCGAGCTCGCGATTGAGGTCGAACATCAGCCGCATCACCTGCTCACCGGTGGCGAAGTCGAGGCTGCCGGTGGGCTCGTCGGCCAGCAGCAGCGCCGGTTGCACCACGAAGGCGCGGGCCAGCGCCACACGCTGCTGCTCGCCGCCCGAGAGCACCTTGGGGTAGTGCCCGAGCCGCTGGCCAAGGCCGACGCGGCCGAGCATTTCGGTGGCGGCCTTGCGCGCATCCTTGCGGTTGGCCAGCTCCAGCGGCAGCATCACGTTTTCGAGCGCGCTCAGGTTGCCCAGCAGCTGGAAGCTCTGGAACACGAAGCCCACGCGCTGCGCGCGCACGGCGGCGCGCTCGTCCTCGTCGATGGCGAAGATGTCTTCGCCGGCGATGCGCACCGTGCCGCGCGTGGGCGTGTCCAGCCCCGCGATGATCGACAGCAGAGTGCTCTTGCCGGAGCCCGAGGCGCCGACGATGGCCGCGGTTTCCCGCGCGCCGAGGGTGAAATCGATGTCCTGCAGAATGTCCAGCGTGCCGGCCGAATCGGTGACGGACTTGAAGACATGCTCGACGGCGACAATTGCATCAGACGGGGGTTGGGACATGGAAAGGCTTTGGTTTTGAATCGACGTGACTTTATCTTGACCACCGCCGCGCTCGGCAGCGCGGGGCTATGGACGACCGCGGCGCAGGCCCAGGCTCAGGCCCAAGTACCGACGGCTGGCAAGCCGGTGATCCTGGTGCTCGGCGATTCGCTGAGCGCAGAGTACGGCCTCAAGCGCGGCGAAGGCTGGGTACCCTTGCTGGAAAAAAGGCTTGCGCAGCAGAAGATCGCGGCCACCGTGGTCAACGCCAGCATCAGCGGCGACACCAGCTCCGGCGGGCGCTCGCGCCTTGCTTCGCTGCTCACCCAGCACAAGCCCAGCCACGTGGTGCTGGAGCTCGGCGCCAACGACGCGCTGCGCGGCCTGCCGCTCTCCGACACCGAAAGCAACCTGATGCAGATCACCAAGGCCGCGCAGGCTGCAGGCGCGAAGGTGCTGATCGTCGGCATCCAGGTGCCGCCGAACTATGGCGGCGACTACACGCGGCGCTTCGAGGCGGTGTTCTCCAAGGTGGCGGGCGCAACCAAGTCCGCGCTCGTGCCCTTCCTGCTCAAGGGCGTGGCCGATGCGCCTGACGCGCTTTCGCTGTTCCAGGCCGACCGCATCCACCCGACGGCCGCGGCGCAGCCGCAACTGCTGGACAACGTCTGGCCCGAGCTGCGCAAGCTGCTGCCGAAATAATCAAGAAAAAAGCCGCCGCAGGCGCAGGCCTGCGGCGGCTTCTTGATGGGTACGCCAGGAGCGGATCAACCGTTCTTGGTGGGCAACTCGGGCACCGTGGGTGGATCGCGTTCGAGCGAGGCCACGTCGGTTTCCGGATCTCCGGGGGCCAAGCCGTCGCTGCTCGGATTGAGTTTGCGGTTCGCCTTTTCCCGGAGCTTTTCTTCCTTCTTCTTCTTCTTGGCCAGCTCTTTCTGGCGCTTCTCGTAGCCGTAATTGGGTGTTGCCACTGCTTCTCCTTGGGCGAGGCAGTCAGGGTGACTGCGCGTGGCCTACTGTAAGCGATAACGGTGCAGTCCCAAGACGGTACCCACTGACGCTCCCAGAGAGCGAGAAGCGATTTTTTACATCCGCGCCAGCGCCTGCTGCAAGTCGGCGCGCAGGTCCTCCACGTCTTCGAGGCCGATCGAAAAACGAACGAGCGTGCCCTTGTAAGGCCAGCGTGCCACGGAGGCATCGCGCATCAGGCCGATGTCGTACGGCACCACCAGGCTGATGGGACCGCCCCACGAATAGCCGAGGCGGAACAGCTGCAGGCTGTCGCAGAAACGGTCGACCTGCTCGGTGCTGTAGCGCTCGTCGAACACCACCGAGAACAGGCCTGCGGCCAGGTCGGTCGCGCCGCACAGCGCGCGCCAGTGCACGTGCCCGGGCGAGTCTTCGAGCGCGGGGTGCAGCACCTGCGCGATCTCGTCGCAGCCGTTGAGCCAGCCGGCCAACTCGCGCGCCGCGCGGTCGTGGGCGGCATAGCGCAACGCGATGCTGGGCAGCGAGCGCAGCAACGTCTCTACGTCGCCCACGCCGATGCCGAAGCCCATGCGCATGTGCGTGAGCTTGAGCGCGCGGTGCAGCCGCTCGTCGCGCGTGATCACGCTGCCCATGAGCACGTCGCCGCCGCCGCTCGGGTACTTGGTGAGCGCATGCACCGAGATGTCGACGCCCTGCCCGCTGTCGTTGAAATCGAAAGGCGCAAAGGCCAGGCCCGCCCCCCAGGTGTTGTCGAGCGCGGTCATCACGCCGCGCGCGCGGCAAACGTTCACGAGCGCAGGCAGGTCGGGAAACTCCATCGTCACCGAACCCGCCGCCTCGACCCAGACCAGCCGCGTGCGGTCCGACAGCTTGGCCGCGAGGTCGGCCGGATTCATCGCGTCGTACATGCGATGGGTAATGCCGAAATTCGCCAGTTCGCCGGTGGCCAGCGCCTTGTTGGGGCCGTAGGCGTTGTCGGGGATCAGCACCTCGTCGCCGGTCTTGAGGAAGGCGAACGACACCAGCGAGATGGCCGCAAGCCCGCTGGGCACGAGCAGGCATTCGGTGCCGCCTTCGAGCGTGGCCAGGCGCTCTTCGAGCGTGAAGGTGGTGGGCGTGCCGTGCAGGCCGTAGGTGTAGCCGGCCTTGGTGCGCCAGTCGCGCGCGCGCATGGCGGCCACGTCGGCGAAGAACACGGTCGATGCCTTGAACACGCCGGGCTGCGGCGCGGCGAAGGTGGCTGGCGGAACGTAGGGGTGGTGGATCAGGGTCGTGGAAGGCTTGCTCATGGAGCGATGCTAGCGCGAGCGCCGCATCCGGGGATTTCGCGGGCGGGGTGATTGCGCCGCGTGGCGGCTCGGCAGACACTTCCCGCGTCATGCAGCTGACCCGACCACCCTCCCCTCATCTGCGGCCCTTTGTGCGGCTCCTGTGGGCCTCCGCGCCCGATGAGCAGCACGAGGGACAGCCGGGCGCGCGCGAACACGTGCTGCCCACGGGTGGCATGCACCTCGTGTTCCGGCTTTCGGGGCCGCCCTTGCGCCTGTTCCAGGACGATGCCGATGCGCGGGGCTTCACGGTGGGCCATGCCATGGTGGGCGGAGCCCGCTCGGCGTTTTTCGTGCGCGACGTGTCGGTGCAAACGCACTCGGTCGGCGCCATGCTGCAGCCGGGCGCGGCCAAGGCGCTGCTCGGTGTACCCGAGGACGCGCTGGCCGACCGCCACACATCGCTGGACGCGCTCTGGGGCGCGGACGCTGACTTCGCGTTAGAGCAGTTCCACGGCACCGACTCGCTGGCGCGGCAACTAGCGATCGCCGATGCCCTGCTGGGCGCACGCCTCGCCGCCTCCGCCATGCACGGACTGCATCCTGCGGTGGCGCAGGCACTGGCCAGCATGGCAAGCGCGAGCGCTCGTGACGACGATGCGCAGGCCGGCGCCATCCGCGAACTGGTGAAGCAAAGCGGCTACAGCCACCGGCGCTTCATCGCTCTGTTCCGCGGAATGACTGGCCTGGCGCCCAAGCAGTACGCGCGCATGTTGCGCTTCGACCGCGTGATCGGGCAGTTCGCCATGGACCCCACCCAGCCCTGGGTCGATCTGGCGCTGCAGGCCGGCTACAGCGACCAGGCGCACTTCAACCGCGACTTCCTGGCCATCGCCGGCATGTCGCCACAGGCGTACCGGCGGGCAGCGCCAGCATCGTCCCGGCATGTGCGAATCTGACTACTCACCCGCAGGTCAAATTTGTTCAAGACGTGAAAAGCAACGGTCGCCAGAATCGCAGCCGTCTCATCAACCCGACTGGACAAGAGCATGGCCATCCACGAACTGTTTCCGTACCTCTGCGTCCACGATGCCGGCGCAGCCATCGAGTTCTATTGCAAGGTCTTCGAAGTGAAGGAAATCTTTCGCCTGACCGAGCCGAGCGGTCGCATCGGCCATGCGGAGCTGGACTTCAACAATGGCGCGATCCTGATGATCTCGGACGAATTCGCCGAATTCAACATCCACAGCGCAAAGACGCTGGGCGGCACGGCCGTCACGTTGCACCTGCACGTGGACGATGCCGACGCGGTGGTGGCGCGCGCGGTCGCCGCAGGCGCCACGCTGAACATGGCGCCGCAGGATCAGTTTTATGGGGAACGTTCCGGCGTCTTCCACGACCCCTTCGGCCATCGCTGGAACGTGGGGCACAGCATAGAGAAGCTGACGCCGGAAGAAATGCAGCGGCGCTATACCGCGATGCTCAGCGACGCCGGGTGAGCCGGCAGCGCTGCTTATTGCCGAAGGGTCGACCGATGGATCAGACCGACCACTTCTCGATCAGCTTCTCGGCGCCCATGGAGTCGTAGCCTTCGAAGGGCTGGTGGATCCACGGGTTGGTGGCAAGGAATTCCACCTGGTAGTCGGGCGTGAAGGTCGACAGCGCCTTGGTCCAGATCACCGCGCTGCGCAGCTCGGTGATGGGCGGGTAGTTGTTGCGCAGCATGTCCATCACGGCATGCAGCGTGTGCCCCGAGTCGGCCAGATCGTCCACCAGCAGCACGCGGCCGGCAATCTCGCCCTTGGGCGTGGTGATGAAGCGGGCGATGTCGAGGTGGCCCTGCACCGTGCCGGCGTCGGCGCGGTACGAGCTGGTCGACATGATCGCCAGCGGCTTGTCGAAGATGCGCGAGAGCACGTCGCCAGGGCGCATGCCACCGCGCGCCAGGCACAGGATAGTGTCGAACTGCCAGCCCGACTGGTGCACCTTGATCGCGAGCTTTTCGATCAGGTTGTGGTACTCGTCGTAGCTGACATAGAGATGCTTGCCGTCTTCGGTCAACATGGTTCTTCTTTTCCTCTTCAGTCGGCCAGGTAGGGGTGGCGCATCATGATCGTGTGGTCGCGGTCGGGGCTGGTCGACACCATGTGGATCGGCACGCCAGTGACCTGCTCGATGCGCTGCAGGTACAGGCGCGCATTGATCGGCAGCTTGTCGTACTGCGTGACGCCAACGGTGCTTTCACTCCAGCCTTCGAGGGTCTCGTAGATCGGCGTGCAGCGCTCGATCTCGTCAGCGCCCATCGGCAGGATGTCGGTGATTTCGCCGTCGAGTTCGTAGCCGGTGCACAGCTCGAGCTTTTCGAGGCCGTCCAGCACGTCGAGCTTGGTGATGCACAGGCCCGACAGGCCGTTGACCTGCGCCGAGCGCTTGAGCAGCGCGGCGTCGAACCAGCCGCAACGGCGGCTGCGGCCAGTGGTCACGCCCTTTTCGGCGCCCACGGTGCTCATGTGGTAGCCCGGGGTGCCGGGCGTGGCCCAGTCGAGTTCGGTGGGGAACGGACCGCCGCCCACGCGCGTGCAGTAGGCCTTGGTGATGCCGAGGATGTAATGCAGCATACCCGGGCCTACGCCCGACCCGGCGGCGGCATTGCCGGCCACGCAGTTGCTGGAAGTGACGTACGGGTAGGTGCCGTGGTCGACGTCGAGCAGCGTGCCCTGCGCGCCTTCGAACAGCAGGTTGGCGCCGTTCCTGTGCGCGTCGTTCAGCTCGCGCGAAACGTCGGCCATCATGGGCTTGAGCAGCTCGGCGTGCCTCATGGCCTCGTTGAAGACTTCGTCGAAGTCGATGGCCGGGGCGCTCAGCACCTGCGTCAGCACGTGGTTGTGCAGGTCGAGCAACACGCGCAGCTTGGCCGCGAAACGCTCGGGGTGCTTCAGGTCCTGCACGCGCAGGGCGCGGCGGGCGATCTTGTCTTCGTAGGCAGGGCCAATGCCGCGGCCGGTGGTGCCGATTTTCTCGATGCCGCCCTTTTCGCGGTAGGCCTCGCGCGCGATGTCCAGCGCGGCGTGGAACGGCAGGATCAGCGGGCAGGCCTCGCTGATGCGCAGGCGCGAACGCACCTCGACGCCAGCCTTCTCCAGCCCTTCGATTTCCTCGAACAGCTTGGCGGCCGACAGCACCACGCCGTTGCCGATGTAGCACTTGACGCCAGGCCGCATGATGCCGCTCGGGATCAGGTGCAACGCGGTTTTCACACCGTTGATGACCAGCGTGTGGCCCGCGTTGTGGCCGCCCTGGAAGCGGACCACGCCCTGGGCGCTTTCCGTCAGCCAGTCGACCAGCTTGCCTTTGCCCTCGTCGCCCCATTGGGTGCCGACGACGACCACGTTTCTTCCGGTGGTTACGCTCATGCTCGTTCCATTACTTCAAAAATTCAGATCGCTCGGACAGTCCACTGGCCAGCTTGCTCGACGAGCTCGCGGTCGCAGCGGAATTCATCGATTTCGCTGCCATGGCCCGGCAGCACGCAGACTACCGTTTCGCCGGCCTTGCGCAATTGGGCAATTGCCTGACGCAGCCCGGCCGCGTCGCTCCAGGGTGCGCGGATGGCAGCGCGCAGCGGGCGGGCCGGCAGCACGCCGACCAGTTCGCGCACGTCGAGGCTGAAGCCGACCGCCGGACGGTTGCGGCCGAACACGGCCCCCACTTCGTCATAGCGGCCGCCGCGCACCAGCGAATCGGCCGCGCCGGGCACGTAGATGCCGAAGCGCATGCCGCTGTAATACGCATAGCCGCGCAGGTCGGCCAGGTCGAAGCTGATCTGGCGGCCGGCCACGCCTTGCAGACCGGCGGCGAGCTGCTTCAGGTCGGCAAGAGCAGCGCCCACGGCGGGCGTGCCTTTCAGCGCCTTGGCGGCCTCGTCGAGCACCGACGCGTCGCCGTACAGCTGGATGAGGGCACGCAGCCCCTCGCGCGAGGCGGCGGGGAAATCCTTGGTGAGCGATTCGAGTTCGCTCGCGTCCTTGGCGGCCAGCGCTGCATGCACCCGGGCCAGCGCGGCCGCATCGACCGGCACGCCAGCGAACAAGGCGCGCACGATGCGAGCATCGGCCAGGTCGACGATCACGCCGTCGCGCAGGCCGGCGGCATCGAGGCAGTCGAGCGCCAGCAGCAAGGTTTCGATGTCCGCTTCGAGACCGGCATGGCCATAGATCTCGGCGCCGAACTGCAGGGGCTCACGGGTGGCGTGCGGGCGATCAGGCCGGGTGTGGAGCACCGGACCGCAGTAGCACAGGCGGGCAACACCGTCACGGTTCAGCAGGTGGGCATCGATGCGCGCCACCTGGGGGGTGGTGTCGGCACGCAGGCCCATGCTGCGGCCGGAAAGCTGGTCGACAAGCTTGAAGGTTTGGAGATCGAGTGCCTCGCCGGTGCCCGAGAGCAGCGATTCGAGATGCTCGAGCAGCGGCGGCATCACCAACTCGTAGCCATAGCCACGGGCGGTATCGAGCAGCTGGCGTCGAAGTTCTTCGATGTGGCGCGCCTCGGAGGGCAGCACATCGGCAATGTGATCCGGGAGGACCCAGGCGGACATGGGGATCGGGGGCGTGGTTAAACCGGGATTCTACCGGGACCGCGACCAGCCCAAGACTAGGCCAGGATCCAGAGCAGTATCAAACCCAGCAGGATGCTGCAAAGTCCGAAGAAACGAAGCTGGCCATCGCGCAGCTGCATGAGCTGCCCGAAGCCGCGCCGCCACCCTCCTGGCGAGACGAAAGGCAGGATGCCTTCGATCACCAGGACGAGCGCCAATGCGCTCCAGAAAGTGTCGGCGCTCACGGCTCCTGGCGAAGAATCAACGACGAGGCGCGTTGGTGGTCGAGCCCGAGCCTTGCATGGCGCGGAAGAAGTCCGACGATGGGTCGAGCACCATCACGTCGCTCTTCTTGTTGAAGCTCTGCTTGTAGGCATCGAGGCTTCGATAGAACTGCGCAAACTGCGGATCGCGGCCGAAGGCTTCGCTGTAAGCGGAAGCGGCCTGGGCATCGCCCTCACCCTTGATCTTCTGGGCGTCGCGGTAGGCGTTCGCCACGATCACCTCGCGTTGGCGATCGGCATCGGCGCGAATCTTTTCGCCTTCAGCCGTACCAGTCGAACGCAGCTCGTTGGCCACGCGCTTGCGTTCGGCTTCCATGCGGCGATAGACCGATTCGGTGATGGCTTCCACGTAGTCGACACGCGTGATGCGCACGTCGACCACGTCCACGCCCCAGGGCTTGGCGCCCTTCACCACCGACAGCACTTCGCGCTGCACGTCGGCCATGAGGGCTTCGCGGCGCACCGAGATCAGGTCGCGCACGGTGCGCTTGTTGATGTTCTCCTGGAACGCATTGCGTACCACGCGGTTGAGCTGCATTGCACCGGCGTTCTCGTCAAGGCCGACGTTACGGATGTAGGCCTGCGGGTCGGAGATGCGCCAGCGCACGTACCAGTCGATCACCACGCGCTGCTTCTCGGCTGTGAGCATGGGCTCGGTGTCCACGCTCGACAGCGTCAGCAGGCGCTTGTCGATGTACGACACGTTCTGGAACGGCGGCGGCAGCTTGAAGTTCAGGCCGGGCTCGGTAATGACCTGCTTGATCTGGCCGAGGGCATAGACCACGCCGAACTGGCGCTGGTCGACCACGAAGAGGGTCGAGCTTGCCAGCACGAGCAGCACGAGGATCGACGTGGCGATGAATCCGATTCTGTTCATATTCTTTCGGGCCTTTCTCAACGCACGTCGCGGTCACGCGAGCGGCCATCGCGGCCACGCACGTCGGTCGTCGCAGGGGCCACCGGGATCACCGAGGACTGGGCCGGCGCGGTGCCGGCAACGTTGGGACTGGCCGCATCGACCGGGGTGGCCGCTGCGGCGCCGCTGTTGCCGCTCATCTGCATGAGCTTGTCGAGTGGCAGGTACAGCAGGTTCGAGCCCTGCTTGCTGTCGACCAGCACCTTGGTCGTGCTGGCGTAGATCTGCTGCATGGCGTCGGTGTACATGCGGTCGCGCGTCACCTGCGGGGCTTTCTGGTATTCAGCCAGCACCGCGCTGAAGCGGCCTGCATCACCCTGGGCCTGGGCCACGATCCGCGCCTTGTAGGCCTCGGACTCTTCCTTCAGGCGCGAAGCCGTACCAGTGGCGAGCGGCACCACGTTGTTGGCATAAGCCTGCGCGTCGTTCTTGGTGCGCTCGCGCTCCTGCCCGGCCTTGAGCACGTCGTCGAACGCGGCCTGCACCTGCTCGGGCGGGCGCACGCCGCCCTGCTGCAGGTTGATGCCGACGACTTCGACGCCGATCTTGTAGCGGTCGAGGATGGTCTGCATCAGCGCACGCACGCGCGGTGCGATCTGGTCGCGCTCTTCGGCCAGCGCGGCGTCCATCTTCATCTTGCCCACCACCTCGCGCACGGAGGTCTCGGCCACCTGCACGACGGTGTCGGCAGGCGACTTGCTCTCGTAGAGCCAGGCGCGCGGGTCGCTCAGGCGGTACTGCACGGCGAACTTGATTTCGACGATGTTCTCGTCTTCGGTCAGCATGGCCGATTCGCGCAGGCCGGTGGAGCGCACGATGGCATCGCGGCCCACGTCGGCGGAACGGATCTGCGTGGTCACCACCACTTCGTGGCGCTGAATGGGATACGGCAGGCGCCAGTTGAAGCCTGCACCCACGGTGCTCTTGTAGCTGCCGAACTGCGTGACGACCGCCTGCTGGCCTTCGTTCACGATGAAGAAGCCGGTGCCGAGCCAGATCAGGACGGCCACTGCGGCCACGAGGCCGAGGCCGAATCCTGCGTTTTTCATGTCGGGCCTGTAGCCGTTGCCACCACCGCCGCTGCTGCCGCCGTTGGGACGGTTGCCGCCACCCTTGCCGCCGAAGAAGCCACCGAGCTTGCGATTGAGGTCGCGCCAGAGTTCGTCAAGGTCAGGCGGGCCCTGGTTGGGGCCTTGTCCGCGGGGACGGTTGTCGTTGCTGTTGTTGTTGCCCGGAGGCGGGGGCGTCGGTGCGCCGGGGGGATTGGCATCGGGGGGGCGGTTGCCGGCCGGGCGGTCGCCGTTGGAGGACGACGGTTCGTCGCCGCGCCCCCATCGGCCATCGTTCAGGTTGAACATGCCCAGAAACCCTCTCCGCGCTGGCTTTGAATTCATTCGCTTCGTTCTCTTGTCAGTGGCGGGATTGTGCCCAATCAATCGGCTGCATCGTGCAATTCAGCGTTTGCCCCAGGGGTCATCGTATCGGCTACGGAACCCGACTGCCGGGCGAGCTCGGCGCGCAACAGCGGCACGCCCTCGCCGCTCTTGGCGCTGAGGAAGATGCGGGGAACCTGCACGCCGTCGATTTCCATCTCGTCCTGCAGATGCAGCGGATGTTGCGCGCTTTCAAGGGCGTCGAGCTTGTTGAATACCAAAAGCTGCGGAACGGTGTCGGCACCGATCTCGCGCAGCACCGCCTGCACCTCGGCCATCTGCTCGGGGTAATGCGGGTTGGAGGCGTCGATCACGTGCAGCAGCAGGTCGGCGTCGACCGCCTCCTGCAGCGTGGCCTTGAAGGCATCGACCAGGCCGTGTGGCAGGTCGCGGATGAAGCCCACGGTGTCGGAGATCGATACCTGCCGCCTCCGTCCATCTTCGGTATTGCCCAGGTAGAGGTTGCGCGTGGTGGTGTCGAGCGTGGCGAACAGCTGGTCGGCCGCATAGGCGCGGGCCTTGACCAGCGCATTGAACAGCGACGACTTGCCCGCGTTGGTGTAGCCCACCAGGGAGATGTTGAAGGTCTCGCGGCGCTCGCGCTGGCGGCGCTGCGTGCCGCGCTGCTTCTGCACCTTGGCGAGACGCTCGCGCGTGCGCTTGATCGACTCGCTGATCATGCGGCGGTCGAGCTCGATCTGCTTTTCACCCGGGCCGCCGCGCACACCCGCACCGCCGGTCTGGCGCTCCAGGTGGGACCAGCGACGGACCAGCCGTGTGCTGAGGTACTGCAGGCGAGCCAGCTCGACCTGCAGCTTGCCTTCGTGCGAACGCGCACGCTGGGCGAAGATCTCGAGGATGAGGAAGGTCCGGTCATAGACGGCGACGTCGAGCTGGCGCTCGAGGTTGCGCTGCTGCGCAGGGCTCAGGGCCTGGTCGAAGATGACCTCGCTCGCCCTGTACAGGGCGGCCAGCTCCTTGATTTCTTCGGCCTTGCCGCTGCCAACGAACAATGCCGCATCGGGCGCCTTGCGCTTGCACGCAAGACGGGCGACGGGCGTCAGGCCCGCGGTCTGCGCAAGCAGGCCGAGTTCCTCTAGTTCGCTGTCGAAATGGGGCAGCCCGAAATCGACGCCGACGAGAACGGCGGCGCCTTCCTGGCGGGGGATCAGTTCAGACAAGCGGGATCAGAAATTGGGAAAAAGCGCGGCAGCAGAGCCGCCGCGCTCCGCGCGATCAGGCTGCGGCGTCGTCGTTCTCGGCAGCCGAGAAGTTGACGGCACGACCCGGCACGATGGTGGAAATGGCGTGCTTGTAGACCATTTGCGTCACCGTATTGCGAAGCAACACGACGTACTGGTCAAAAGACTCGATCTGGCCCTGCAGCTTGATACCGTTCACCAAATAAATGGAAACCGGCACGTGCTCACGACGCAGGGTGTTCAGAAACGGGTCTTGCAGAAGTTGCCCTTTATTGCTCACGATATTCTCCGTGTTCAAGAGTAGTTGTTGGAGAGATGACCTTAACACAGGGTTTCTGCGCTGCAGCAATCGGGGTCAAAAGCCTTGAGAAAATAACGGTTCTCAAAAGGCGGAACTTCCACTCCTGCTGCAACTCATTGGCCGCCATCGGCGGCCAAGCTCCCTCAATCGTCCTTGTCGGCAAATGGATTGTGCGAGCTCTTGAACTCGATGCGCAAGGGGGTACCCACAAGGTCGAATTCCTTGCGGAAGCGCCCCTCGAGGAAGCGCTTGTAAGCGTCGGTGACATGCTCCAGCGAATTCCCGTGGATCACGATCACCGGCGGATTCATACCCCCCTGATGCGCATAGCGCAGCTTGGGGCGGTACATGCCGCCACGCTTGGGCGCCTGGAACTGCACCGCCTCCAGCAGCAGGCGTGTCAGCACCGGGGTCGACATCTTGCGCGTGGCCGACTTGTGGGCCTGCGCAATCGCCTGCCACACCGGGCCCAGGCCCTGGCGCTTGATGGCCGAGATGAAATGCAGCGCCGCGAACTTCAGGAACGGCAGCCGGGTCTCGATCTGCCGCTGGATCTGCTCGCGCTGATAGCTGTCGACCGCGTCCCACTTGTTGATGGCGATCACCACCGCGCGGCCACTCTCGAGGATGTAGCCGGCAATGTGCGCATCCTGGTCGGTCACGCCCTGCGTGGCGTCGAGCAGCAGCAGCACGACATTGGCCGACTCGATGGCCTGCAGCGTCTTGACCACCGAGAACTTCTCGATCGCCTCGAACACCCTGCCCTTGCGGCGCAGGCCGGCCGTGTCGATCAGCTCGAAGCGCTGGCCGTTTCGCTCAAAAGGCACGGAGATGGCGTCGCGCGTGGTGCCCGGCATGTCGAAGGCCACCAGGCGCTCTTCACCCAGCCAGGTGTTGATCAGCGTGGACTTGCCCACATTGGGCCGGCCGGCCACGGCCAGCTTGATCGGCTTGTTGACCTCGTCCTCGTCCGTCTCGTCGTCGGGATCAGGCAGGTTCAGCGGCTCGAGGGCAAGCTCGACAAGGTCGCGCATGCCCTGCCCGTGCGCAGCCGACACGCCATGCACGTCGCCGAAGCCGAGTTCGTAGAAGTCGACCAGCTTGGTGCCGTCGTGCATGCCCTCGGCCTTGTTGGCCGCCAGCACGCAGGGCTTGCCAAGGCGGCGCAGTTCGTTGGCAATGTCGTGGTCTTGAGCCGAGAGGCCCTCACGGGCGTCGACCACGAAGATCACCACGTCGGCCTCGGCCACGGCCTGCCGAGTCTGCTTGGCCATTTCCTTGTAGATACCGCTGCCCGCGTCAGGCTCGAAGCCGCCGGTGTCAATCACGATGAACTCGTGCTTGCCCAGGCGGCCGTTGCCGTAGTGACGGTCGCGCGTGAGTCCGGCGAAGTCGGCGACGATGGCGTCGCGCGTCTGGGTCAGGCGGTTGAAGAGGGTCGATTTGCCAACGTTGGGCCGCCCGACCAGGGCCACGACCGGCTTCATGGCCGGCCTTTCGATGGCTCGGTATTCATGGTCGGGCCTTGGAAAAAGAAAGAAAAGTTATTCAGGGCGATAGCCAAAAACGCCACCCTTGGCAGTCACCACCACGACCGTGTTGCCGGCCAGTACCGGCGTGACGGTGATGGCCGAGCCATCGGGCGTGATGCGATTGAGCAGCGCACCGTCTTCGCGCGAGACGAAATGCAGCGTGCCGGTGTCTTCGCCGACGATCAGCGAACGGCCCACGGCCAGCGGTGCGGTGAGGTTGCGACTCTTGAAGCGGCTCATCTGCCAGGCGCGTTCACCATCGGCACGGCGCCAGGCCACGACGCTGCCGTCGGACTCTGTGCCATAGACAAAACCACTGTCGCCGCTGACGCCGTCCGCGCCCGAAGCCGGCTTGCTCCAGACCAGCGAACCGCGCACGGTCTCGACGCAGCCGACGCTGGCGTAGTAAGCGCGGGCGCAAACCGTGTCGCCAAAGCGGCTCACGCTGCCGGTCAGGTCGACCAAGCGCTCCACGTCGTTGGTGCCGCGCGGAGCCGCAATGGGCGACTCCCAGCGCGAGGTGCCGTTGGCGGGGTTGATGCCGACCAGACGGCCGCCGATGCCGGCCACCAGCGTGTCGCCCACGGCGATGAGCACGCCCGACTTGCGCAGCACCAGGTTTTCTCCGGCGCGCTGCTGGATCCAGAGGCGACGGCCGCTCTGGCCGTCCCAGGCGCTGATGCTGCGGTCGGCGGTCTGCACGAACACGCGGCGGCCTGCCACCAGCGGTGCGGTGAAAGCCTGGGCCGAGAGCTTCTGCTTCCACAGGACCTTGCCGTTCTCGATGGCGACCAGCTCGTTGCTGGTGGTGACGACCGCAGCCATCGACCCGTCGCTGCCGACACCTGCAGCCAGCGGAGCACCGGCGCTGACGCGCCAGGTTTCGCGGCCGGCGCGGGCGTCGATGGCGACCACCGTGCCGTCGCTGCCAGCCACGGTAACCGTGTCGCCGCTGACGTCAGTGCTGAGCGGGAACTGGACATCGGGGATGCGCACAGTCCAGGCCTGGCGCACGCCCATCAGGGCCGGGTTGGCAGGCAGCTCGGCCGGCTTCGGCTTGCTGGTGCCAGAACAGGCGGCGAGAAACGCTACCAAAACAAGAGCTGATCCCGCACGCAAGGCGGTCGATTCAGGCATGAAACGCTTGAAATTCATGATGCGGTCAGGGAGTTTTGGGGGCTGCGGGTGTGACGGTGACGACGGGTGCCAGGCTCTTCGGATCGACACCGACCGCGTTGAGCTTGATTTCAACCAGACGGCGATAGTCCGAGGTGGCGCCAAGGCCGGTCCACGCCTTGCGGTATTCGGTCTGCGCTTCGGCGCGCTTGCCTTGAGCCAGGTAGATGTCGCCCTTGCGGTCGGCCACCAACGGTTCGAATTCCTTGGGCACGCTGCCGTCGAGCTGCTTGAGGGCATCGTCGTAAGACTTGCTGTCGAGCAGTTCGGCCGCCAGCCGCAGCCGGGCGATAGCCTTGTAGCCAGGGTCGATGGCGTTCTGCGCGACCCATTCGAGCTCGGCGCGCGAGCCTGCGGCATTGCCCTTCTCGTACAGCGTCTTGGCGACCAGCAGGCCGGCCTGTTGCGCATAGGCAGTGCCGGCGAAGCGCTTCTTCATGTCGTCGAGCACGAGAGCGATGCGTGCCGGGTCGCCCGCCTGCGCGGTCTTCTCGACCTCGTCGTAGAGCGACGAGGCCTGCGCCGCCTTGTTGCGGCCATACCATTGCCAGCCGTTCCAGGCCACGAAGGCGCCAGCGACGAGCAGCACGACCGAAGTGATCAGGGTGCCGTATGTATTCCAGAAATGCTTGAGCTGGTCGAGCTGTTCCTGTTCTTCGAGGTCGAGGTGGGTTGCCATGCGCTGTCAGTTGTTGGGAGCCGGCGATTGTAGGGTGGCGGCCCAGGCGGCCACTTCAGCAAGTGGCCGGGAGGTTTGCGCGCCGCTTCCGTCGCGCAGCGCCTTGAGAGTCACTTCGCCGCGTGCAAGTTCATCGGCGCCGAAGATCAGGGCGTAGGTGGCGCCGCTGTTGTCGGCCCGCTTGAACTGCGACTTGAAGCTGCCGAGGCCATCCGCCGTGGCGGCGTGCATCTGCACACGCACGCCGGCGTCACGCAACTGCTGCAGCGTACGCAGCGCCACCGGCATGGCGGAAGCATCGGGCACGACGGCATAGACATCGGGGGCACGTACCGGGATCTGGGTGCCCTGCTCCTTCATGAGGTCGAGCACGCGCTCCACGCCGATCGCCCATCCCACTGCAGGCGCCGGCTTGCCGCCGAGTTGCTCGAACAGGCCGTCATAACGGCCGCCGGCGCACACCGTGCCCTGCGAGCCGAGCCGGTCGGTCACGAACTCGAACACGCTGAGGTTGTAGTAGTCGAGGCCGCGCACGAGTCGCGGGTTGATGGTGTACGCAACGCCGTTGGCATCGAGGATGGCCTTCAACCCCTCGAAGTGCGCCAGCGATTCGGCACCGAGGAAATCCATCAGTCTCGGCGCCGACTCGACCACGTCCTTCATCGCCGGATTCTTGGTGTCGAGGATGCGCAGCGGGTTGCTGTGCAGGCGACGCTTGCCGTCCTCGTCGAGCTTGTCGGCATGTGCCTCGAAATGCGCGATGAGCTGGGCGCGGTGCTGCGCCCGCTCTGCCGGTTGGCCAAGGCTGTTGAGTTCCAGCCGCACGTCGGTCAGGCCGATCGCCTTCCAGAGCGCGCTCGCGAGCAGGATCAATTCAGCGTCGACGTCGGGACCGGCAAAGCCCAGCGCCTCGACGTCGATCTGGTGAAACTGCCGGAAACGCCCGCGCTGCGGCTTCTCGCGCCGGAACATCGGCCCGATGGCCCACAGGCGCTTGCCGCCGTCGTAGAGCATGTTGTGCTCGATCGCGGCCCGCACGATGCCGGCGGTGTTCTCGGGGCGCAGCGTCAGGTGGTCGTTGTCGCCGTATTTGTCCGAACGGTCGTGGAAGGAGTACATCTCCTTCTCGACGATGTCCGTCACTTCGCCGATGCCGCGCACGAACAGCGCCGTGTGCTCGAGGATCGGCGTGCGGACGTTACGGTACGCATAGCGCCCCATCAGATCGCGCACGGTGGCCTCGAGCCATTCCCAGCGCGCCGATTCGGGCGGCAATATGTCGTTCATGCCTTTGACGGCATTCAATTTTTCAGCCATGAGTCTGCGGAGGTGTCAGGCCGCGACAGCGTGTTCGCCGCCGAAGCGCTTTTCGATGTAGGTTTCGACGAGCTGGTGAAACTCGTTGGCGATATTGTCGCCGCGCAGCGTGAGTGCCTTTTCGCCGTCGATGAAGACCGGCGCGGCGGGCGCCTCGCCGGTGCCGGGCAGGCTGATGCCGATGTCGGCATGCTTGCTCTCGCCAGGGCCGTTGACGATGCAGCCCATGACGGCCACCTTCATCGTCTCGACGCCCGGATATTTCTTGCGCCAGACCGGCATCTGCATGCGCAGATAGTCGTCGATCTGCTTGGCCAACTCTTGGAAAGTAGTGCTGGTGGTGCGGCCGCAGCCCGGGCAGGCCGTAACGCTGGGCACGAACACGCGCAGCCCCAATGCCTGGAGGATTTCGGAGGCGATCACCACCTCCTGTGTGCGCGACTCGCCCGGCTGCGGCGTAAGCGACACGCGAATGGTGTCGCCGATGCCCTCCTGCAGCAGGATCGACAGCGCCGTGGCCGATGCCACCGTGCCCTTGGTGCCCATGCCGGCCTCGGTGAGGCCCAGGTGCAGCGCATAGTCGCAGCGGCGGGCCAGCTCGCGGTAAACCGAGATCAGGTCCTGCACGCCGCTCACCTTGCACGACAGGATGACCTGGTTGCCAGCCATGCCCATCGATTCGGCGAGCTTCGCGGACTCGATGGCCGAGGTGATCAGCGCCTCGTACATCACCTGCTTGGCGTCCCACGGCTCGGCGCGCTGGCTGTTGGTGTCCATCAGGCTGGCGAGCAGTTCCTGGTCGAGGCTGCCCCAGTTGACGCCGATGCGCACCGGCTTGTTCCAGCGCATGGCCGCGTCGATCATCTGGCCGAACTGGCGGTCGCGCTTGTCGCCCTTGCCCACGTTGCCGGGGTTGATGCGGTACTTGCTCAGCGCTTCGGCGCAGGCCGGATAGTCGGTGAGCAGACGGTGGCCGTTGTAGTGGAAGTCGCCGATCAGCGGCACATCGATGCCCATGCGATCGAGCTGCTCGCGGATGTAGGGCACCTGCGCCGCGGCTTCGGGCGTGTTGACTGTGATACGGACCATTTCCGAGCCGGCGATGGCCAGCTCCTTCACCTGGATCGCGGTGCCGATGGCATCCACGGTGTCGGTGTTGGTCATGGACTGCACGCGCACGGGGGCGTCGCCGCCCACCGTGACCACACGCGAGCCCCAGGTCACGCTGGACTGGCGCGAGCGGCGCGCCTTGGGCGCCGCCGATGGAATGGGATCGGGATAGCAGTCGGTCACGATTTCACCTCGAAGCGCGCCACGCCACCGCCGCGCGTGACAGGCGTCAGATCGTAAGGCTTGCCGCTTACCTGCACATCGACCGCCGACGCACGGCCCACCACCACCGACAGTGGCAGCGCGCCCGACAGGCCGACCGTTTCGCCGGCCTGCAGGCTGCGACGCAGCAACTGCTTGCCGCCGGCTTCGGTTACGGTGATCCAGCACTCTTCACGTGCCACGAAAACGAGTTGCTGGCTGCTTGCGCTTGCGGCAGTCGCCACGGGAGCGGCGGGGGCAACCGCAACCGCCGCGGGGGCAGATGGCGCATTGGCAGCGACTGCGGCGGGCGCTTGGCCCACCGGAGCGCTCGGTGCCACAGCCTGCGAGGGCACCGTTTCGGCCACGGCGCCAGTTGCGCTGGCCGAAGCCGGTCCGTTCGCGGGCGCCGATTCGGTATCAGTCTCGCTGCGCGCCGTCAGGCGCGACACGGAAGCACTGATCTGGTCGAACACCGATTGCGGCAACCAGAACAACGCAGCCGCGCCAACCAGCAGCACCAGCACCACGATCAGCAATCCGCGCGAAGGCAGCCCGCTGGAGCGTCCGCTGCTGTTCCAGCGCGGCGTGCCCGAGGTGATGTTCGTCCGAAGGGTTCGGTCGGCCTCGGCCAGCGACACCCTTTGCGTGCTGGGCAGCTTCGCAAGCACGGGCGCCGGGTCGATGCGCAAAGCACGGCAGACACTGCTCGCCAGGGCGCGAGCGAAGACCGGGTCCGGCAACGAAGCAATGTCGTCTGCTTCAAGCGCCATGAGCTTCTGCGGCGGCACCTTGAGGGCGGCCGCCACCATCTCGATGTGCAGGCCATGGGCCTCGCGCGCTTCGCGCAGCAGGTCGCCGGCGGTCTTGTGCGTGATGTCGCCTTCTTCCAGCGGCAGCGCTGCGGAAGTGCCGAACTCCGAAACCCGATCAGTCATTGAAATTCCCGCGCTCGTACGCTGTTGCCTCCCGCGACTGGGGGAAGCGTCGTTGCAGTTGGCCTCCCAACTGCGCGACTGCCTCGCGGTTGTTCAGCTTTCGTTCGATCTTTATGCCGAGCCAGAGCGTCTCGGCGCTGGCCGAGGCACTGTTGTTGACGCGGCGAATGTAGAACTGCGCGCGCGACCATTCTTCGCGCTGCGCCAACACCGAAGCAAGGTTGAAGCCAACCACCGGATTGCCGGCGTCGATCTCGTAAGCCTGCATGAGGCTGCGCTCGGCTTGCACGCGCTGCCCAGCCTTGAGCTCGCACACGCCCTGCGTCATGAGCGTCTTGGCGCGGTCGGCATAGCTCGGCACTGCCAGCGCCTCGGTGAACTGCGCAGCCGCATCCCCATAGCGGTTCTGCTGGCACAGCAGCCAGCCGTAGTTGTGGCGCGCGTTGGGGTCGCGCGGATTGATGGCGATGGCACGGCGGAAGCTGTCTTCGGCCATGCCGGCATCGTCGAGCCGCATGTAGACCAGGCCGCGCAGGTTGTAGGCGTCGGCGTTATTGGGGTCGGCGACCAGCGCCTGCTTGATCTCGTCGAGCGCGACGGTGGTCTGGCCATGCTCGAAATAGCCGGCGGCCAGTTCCATGCGCAGGCGCGCGCGGCGCTGCCGGCTGGATTCGTCGGATTCGGTGACCACCTCGGTCCCCTTGCCCGAACTGGTGTCGGCCAGGCTGGTGGTGGTGGTGCGCGTGTTCACGCAGCCCGCAAGCAGCAATGCCACGGCGACACCCGCGAAACCTGTAGTCAGCATCCGCTGCACGTTCGCGATCGTCGTCGGAATGACCATGCTCATCAGTTCAATGCTCCTGGGGGGCGGCCTTGCGGACCGGATGCAAAACAACGGGGCGCTCGGTTGCACGGCGCTGGGCCATGCGCTCGGCCGCGCGGGTGCGGTCCTTGACGTCGCCGGCGAGCTGGCCGCAGGCGGCATCGATGTCATCACCGCGCGTCTTGCGCACGGTGGTCACGAGACCAGCTTCGCTCAGTGTCCTGGCGAATGCCAGCACGCGCGGCTGCGGCGAACGCAGCAGACCCGAGGCCGGAAACGGGTTGAAAGGAATCAGGTTGAACTTGCACGAGATGCCGTGCGTGCGCACCAGTTCGACGAGCTGCCGCGCATGCTCGGGCTGGTCGTTCACGCCATCCAGCATGCAATATTCGAAGGTGATGAAGTCGCGCGGCGCGTGCGCCAGATAGCGCTTGCAGGCCTCGATCAGTTCGGCGATCGGGTATTTGCGATTGAGCGGCACGAGGTCGTCGCGCAGCGCGTCGTTCGGCGCATGCAGCGAAACGGCCATGGCCACCGGGCAATCGGCGCCCAGGCGGTCGATCATCGGCACCACGCCGGAGGTCGACACCGTCACGCGGCGGCGCGACAGCCCGTAGGCGTTGTCGTCGAGCATGGTGCGCAGCGCGGGCACCAGCGCGGAATAGTTCTGCAGCGGCTCGCCCATGCCCATCATCACCACGTTGGAGATGACGCGCTCGTCGCGCTTCAAGTGCTTGCGCAGGAAGTGTTCGGCAAACCAGAGCTGGGCGACGATTTCCCCCGTGCTCAGGTTGCGGCTGAAGCCCTGATGCCCAGTCGAGCAAAAGCGGCAACCGACCGCACAGCCGGCCTGGGACGACACGCACAAGGTGCCGCGGTCGTCCTCGGGAATGAATACGGCTTCGACGGCATTGCCGTCACCGACGTCGAACAGCCACTTGATTGTGCCGTCCTTGGATTCGTGCTGCGTTATGACCGGCAGGGCCTCCACGCGCGCAGTGGTCGCGAGTTTCTCGCGCAGCGACTTCGCCAGATCGGTCATCTGGGTGAAGTCGCTGGCGCCACGCTGGTGAATCCAGCGGAACAGCTGCGTGGCGCGGAATTTTTTCTCGCCGAGTTTTTCGCAGAACGCAGCCAACCCCTCGAGATCGAAGTCGAGCAGATTGGCCGTGGTCATGGAATCGGTCGAGATGCGGCTTCAGCGCGCGTAGACGTTGAGGCCGGCGAAGAAGAAAGCGACTTCGTTCGCTGCGGTTTCGGCAGCGTCCGAACCGTGCACGGCGTTGGCGTCGATGCTGTCGGCGAAGTCGGCGCGGATGGTGCCGGCGGCTGCCTTCTTGGGGTCGGTGGCGCCCATCAGATCGCGGTTCTTGGCGATGGCGTTTTCGCCTTCGAGCACTTGCACGAACACGGGGCCCGAGATCATGAACTCGACCAGGTCCTTGAAGAAGGGACGCTCCTTGTGCACGGCGTAGAACTGTTCGGCTTCGTTGCGCGACAGGTGCACCAGCTTGGCGGCGACGATCTTGAGGCCAGCAGCTTCAAAACGGGAAACGATCTTGCCGATGACGTTCTTGGCAACTGCGTCGGGCTTGATGATGGAGAGGGTACGTTCGATAGCCATTGAAATGCTTCCTGGAGCTTTGATTTTGAAGTGTTTTGTCACAACTGCAACGAATTTGTTGCGTCACATGTCGACAAAGCCTCTGATTTTAACCGGCGCAGCCTTGCGGATTGGTGAAAACCCCGCGAAAGGCCGCGCTCCGACGGCTGACCTTCAGCGCCCGCGACGGCGTCCGCCGCCTTGGCCGCCCTGACCGCCGAAGCCGCCACCACCGCCCCCGCCTCCACCACGACGCGGGCCTCCGCGCTGCTCCTTGCGCTGGCGCGAGAAGCTGTCGGCACCGATGTACCCCAACGAGGTCTTCATCGGATCGGGCTGATTGGCGCCGCTCGGTTGACGGTCGTCGCCCTGCTGGCGATTGCCGCCGCCCTGGCGGTTGCCGCTGTTGCCACGGCGTCCCTGCCCCTGGGGCGGGCCGCCATTGCCACCGCCACGATTGGGGCGCCCCCCCCGGTCGCCGCGCGGCGGACGGCCATCGCCAAGCGGATTCGGAATCGGCGCTTCGCGTCCGCCTTCTTCGCGTGCATCGCGCATGTCGCGCGGCGGCTGGCCACCACCGCCACCATTGCGGTTGCCCCGGCGCTTCTTGTTGCGCCCGTTGCGGCCATTGCCGCCACCGCCCTCCTGCCCCGGGCCGCGCTGCTGCTGCTGCGGACCGGGCCGGGCAGCCGCGCCACCGGAGGCCTGGAACAGCGCTCGGATGTCGCGCTCGTCGAGCTCCATCCAGGCACCGCGCTTCAGGCCGCGCGGCAGCACCATGGCACCGTAGCGGATGCGGATCAGCCGGCTGACCGCATGGCCCACCGACTCGAACAGGCGGCGCACTTCGCGGTTACGCCCTTCGGAAATGGTCACGCGATACCAGCAATTCGAGCCCTCGCCGCCACCGTCTTCGATGGTGCCGAACTGCGCCATACCGTCGTCGAGGCGCACGCCGTCGAGCAGCTTCTGCTTTTCTTCGCTGGTGAGCGCGCCCAGCACGCGCACGGCGTACTCGCGCTCCAGGCCGAAGCGCGGGTGCATGAGCTGATTGGCCAGGTCGCCAGAGCTGCTGAACAGCAGCAGGCCTTCGGTGTTCAGGTCGAGGCGACCGACCGACTGCCACTTGCCTTGCTGCAGGCGCGGCAGCTTGCGGAACACGGTCGGGCGGTTCTGCGGATCGTCATGCGTGACCACTTCGCCCACGGGCTTGTGGTACGCGATCACGCGGGGCGGCGGAGGCGCGATGCGGTAGCGGATCGGCTTGCCGTTGATCTTGACCTGGTCGCCGAACTGGATGCGCTGGCCGATGTGGGCCGGCTCGTTGTTGACGGAAATGCGGCCCTGGAGAATCAGCTGCTCCATTTCGAGCCGCGAGCCGAGGCCGGCCTGCGCCAGCACCTTGTGCAGTTTGGGCGAATCGGCCTCGGGCAGCAGCACGCGCTTGAGCGGCGGGACTTCGGGGCTTTCTTCGTCGGCATCGAACTGGCCGGAGATGACGTCCGCGAAGCGGATCGGCTCGGGCGGCAACGCATTGCGCTGCTCGCGCTCGGCGGCGCGGCGGGCACGGTCGAGGTCGTCTTCTTCCTCGTCGGGCTCTTCTTCGTCTTCGTCCTCGTCCCGTTCTTCGTCGTCCTGGTCGTGGATGCGATCGGCTTGTTCGGGCCGTGGCGCCTGGCGCGCGGCCTCGACCGGCGCCGGATCTCGAGCTTCTTCTTCGACGGCAGCGAAAACAACCGGAGCTTCCTCTGCAACAACAGCTACCGGCACGGCCATCTCGGACGCTTCCGCGACGGGCAACGCCGCCGCCTCATCCGCCACAGCCTGCTCCACCGGCTTCTTCTTGCGAGGCGCGCGTGGCTTCTTGGGTGCTTCAGCCTCCGCCGGCGCTGCGACTTCCTGCGCCGCAACCTCTGGCGCTACCGATTCAATAGCATCACCTGCAGCCTTCTTGGGCGTGGTCGCCCTCTTCTTCTTTTTGACTTCGGGCTCGGCCGGCAGCATCGCCGCGTCTTCGGTGTCGGTTGTGCTCATGAGGTTTTTCCGGGAGAGGGAGCGTGGGGGTCGGCCTCGTCCTGGGACGGGGCATCGGGTTCTGGCGACGGCGCCTGGGCGGGCCCGGCGGGGGATTCGGTGTCTACCGCGTTCTCGGCAAACTGCGCTTCGGCGGCTTCGACCGCTTCTTCGGCGACTTCTGGCGCCATGTCGATGACGGCGGGCTCTTCTGCCGGCACTTCTTTGTCTTGCTGCGAGGCAGCGACTTCCTGCTCCGCTTCGGCAGCGGCGGACTCCAGCTCTGCCATCGCCGATGCATCCGCATCGCCCTCGGCCAATGCTTCGGCCTCCGGCGCGGCATCGATAGGCAGCCCCTGCTGCTCACCCGACGCCCGTTCGAGCGCATCGACCAGCGCGGCCTGCTGCGCGGGCGTCTCGATCAATGGCAGCTGATCGAGCGAGGCAAGGCCCAGGTCGTCAAGAAACTGGCGCGTGGTTGCATACAGCGCCGGTCGGCCGACCGTTTCGCGGTGGCCGATGACTTCGACCCAGCCGCGATCTTCCAGCTGCTTGAGGATCAACGAGTTGATCGTGACGCCGCGGATGTCTTCCATGTCGCCGCGCGTGGCCGGCTGCCGATAGGCAATGATGGCCAGCGTCTCGAGTGCGGCGCGCGTGTAGCGCGGCGGCTTCTCGGGGTGCAGGCGGTCGAGGTGGTCGCGCATCTCCGGCCGGCTCTGGAAGCGCCAGCCGCTGCCGACGCTCACAAGCTCCAGGCCGCGTTGCGCCCAGTCTTCCTGCAGTTCAAGCAACAGCACCTTGATGGTGTCCACACCCAGTTCGTCGTCGAACAGCACGCGCATATCGCGCACCGGCAACGGCTGGCTCGAACAGATCAAGGCGGTTTCGAGAATGCGCTTGGCATCCGCCGTATTCATGGTTCGCGTTATCCGGGAAAAGGCGCCTCAGGGACGCTTGTTCAGAAGGATGAAAGGAGTAGGCGCTGCAGGCACGCGGCAAATGCAACGCAAGGCCGGCCTTGGGTGACCGGCGCGGCCCTCGGGCCGTCAGGCGCGATTGTAATCCAGCCCCCAGGACTGCAAAGCCTGGACGAGATCTGGCGGCGGCGGCGAACGGAACTCCATCGCCTCTTGCGTGACGGGATGCACGAAGGCCAGCCTGAATGCATGCAGCGCCTGGCGAGACAGCCCGGCAGCCGGCGCGCCGCCGTAGAGCGCATCGCCCACCAGCGGATGCCCGATCGACGCCATGTGCACGCGGATCTGGTGGGTGCGCCCGGTTTCGAGCGTGCAGCGCACAGCGCAGCCTTCGGCGTTGCTGTCGAGCCGCTCGATCAGCGTGCGTGCCGTCTTGCCCGCATGCCGCTCGAGATCGACCACGGCCATGCGCAGCCGGTTGCGCGGGTCGCGGCCGATGGGGGCATCGACCTGGCGGGCTGCGGCGCCCTCCCAAGGCTTGTGGCCGATGGCCAGGTACTGCCGCTTGACCTCGCGGGCGGCGATCAGCGCCACCATCGCGTCCATGGTGGCGCGGGTGCGCGCCACCACCATCAGGCCGCTGGTGTCGCGGTCGAGCCGGTGCACGATGCCAGCGCGCGGCAGCAGCACCGCCTTCGGGTCCAGCGCCAGCAGGCCATTCAGGAGCGTGCCGCTCCAGTGCCCGGGTGCCGGATGCACCACGAGGCCGGCCGGCTTGTCGACGATGCGCAGGTGCTCGTCCTCGTACACGGTGACGATGTCCATCGCCTCGGGCCGGAAGGCCTGGCTCTGGGGCGTGGGGCGCAATTCGATGCGACCGGCCTGCCCCGCCTTCACTGTGGCCGAGACCTTGGTGAGTGTGCGGCCCTGCAGCTCCACCGCGCCAGCCTCGATCAATTGCTGCAGGTAACTGCGGGAAAACTCGGGTACCAGCGCGGCAAGCGCGCGGTCCAGCCGCTGGCCGTGCTGGGCCGGATCGATGACGAAAGGCCGCTGCTCGCTGGGCTCGATCGGATCGGCGCCCTCTTCGATCTCGGCCACCTCGGCGGTCTCGGGGATATTGCCCAAAGGGTCGGTCGATATAATTGAGGGCAACTGTTTCACGAAAGCCGTATGTGATGTTTCGCGCCAAATTATCGGTCCCCAGCTGGATCGCGCTCAGCGCGGCGGCTCTGCTGGCAGCTGGCTGCTCGTCGACCTCCGTCGACAAGACTGCCAACTGGAGCCCCAACCGCATCTACTCTGAAGCCAAGGAAGAGGCCGGATCGGGCGCCTACGACAAGGCCGTTCCGCTCTACGAGAAGCTCGAAGGCCGCGCCGCCGGCACACCGCTCGCGCAGCAGGCGCAGCTGGAAAAGGCCTACGCCCAGTACAAGTCGGGCGAAAAGGCCAGCGCCATCGCCACCATCGACCGCTTCATGAAGTTGCATCCGGCGAGCACGGCTCTCGACTACGCGCTGTACCTCAAGGGCGTGATCAACTTCAACGACGACCTCGGCATGTTCGCGTTCATGACGCGCCAAGACCTGTCCGAGCGCGACCAGAAGGCCGCCAAGGAATCGTTCGAGTCGTTCAAGGACCTCGTCACGCGCTTCCCCGATTCGCGCTACGCCCCTGACGCGCGCCAGCGCATGAACTACATCGTGAACTCGCTCGCGCAGTACGAAGTTCACGTGGCACGCTACTACTACTCGCGCGGCGCCTACCTGGCAGCCATCAACCGGGCCCAGATCGCACTGGCCGACTACCGCGAAGTGCCGGCGCTCGAGGAAGCCCTGTTCATCATGGTGAAGTCGTACGACGCCCTCGGCATGAAGGACCTGCGCGACGACGCCCAGCGCGTGCTGACCACCAACTATCCGCAGAGCACCTACCTCGCTAACGGTTTCAAGGGCAAGGACGACCCTTGGTGGAAGCTCTGGTAAGCCACCAGAGCACGCGCTCTTCCTGGCCAGAAGCTAGGTCTTGAGCGCGTCCAGCGCGGCCTCGAAATCCGATTCGTTTTCGAGCCGCCGCATCGGCGGCAGCGCCGACAGCAACCGGCGGCCATAGCCCATGGCAACCAGCCGCGTATCGCAGATCGCCAGCACACCGCTGTCGGTTTCCCGCCGAATCAACCGCCCTGCTCCCTGCTTGAGCGCCACGGCCGCCTCGGGCAGCGAATAGTCGGCAAACGAACTGCGCCCCTGTGATTCCAGGCGCTGTGAGCGCGCCTCGACCAGCGGATCGTTCGGCGGCGGGAACGGCAGCTTGTCGATCACCACCAGCTGCAGCGCATCGCCCGGCGCATCGAAGCCCTCCCAGAACGAAGCCGATGCCACCAGCACGCAGCCAGCGCGCCCGGCGCTCGCGCCTTCGCGAAAGCGGTCCATCAGCACGCGCTTGGGCAACTCGCCCTGCACCAGCACTTCGGGCCGCACCTGTGCGTCGAGCAGTTCGAACTGCTGCTTCATCGCATCGCCGATGGTGCGCAGCGCGCGCAGCGTGGTCGTCAGCACCAGCGTGCGACCGCCAAGCTCCGTCGCACCGCGCGCAGCCAATTCCGCGACGCGCTGGCTGTGCGACGGATCGTTGGGCTTGGGAAACGCACGAGGCACATAGAGCGCGGCCTGCGACGCATAGTCGAACGGGCTCTGCACGCGAAGCACTTCCGCGTCCTGCAGTCCGCAGGGCTCAGTGAACCAGCGCAGCGTGGGCTCGTCGCCCAGCGTGGCGGAGGTGAAGACCCAGGCGCGGCCGCTGTCTTCCTGCACCGCCGCTGCCTCGCGCGCCGGCCGCTCACCGTAGCCGTCGAGATCTTCGTCGTCGTCATCGTCGCCAACATCAGCGTCTGCCTCGACGATCTTGAGCACCCGCTTGCGCATGGCATCGGCGATGTCCAGCGGCGATTCGATGAGCCGCAACTGCGTGCCGACATCGACCCAGCGCACCGAATCGACCTCGCACGGCAAGGCAAAGCGCGCCGTGCGTTTCGCGAGTTGGCGGGCCCGCTCGTGCAGCCGCACGAAGTCGGGCGAGATTTCGCTGACGGTGGCAAGTCCCTCTGCCGCCAACTCGAACGCGTGCAGCAGATCATCAAGCGCGCGCTGCCATGCATCGGGATCGATGCCCTCGGGCGACGCGCCCAGCCAGCGCAGCTTGGCGCCCGGCCATTGCTTGCCGACCACCAGCCGCAGTTCGCGCGCAGCCCGTTCGAGCGCGCCGACCAATTGCTGCCAATCGACAAGGCCGCGCGCATGCTGCAAGCCGGCCGCCAGCATGTCGCGCGCGAAGTCGAGCGCCTGGCCGCTGCCGAGCTGCGCGCCAAGAAACTGCACGCCGGTTTCGTTGAGCTGGTGGGCTTCGTCGAACACCACCACGCTCACTGTCGGCAGCAGCTCGGCCATGCCGGTCTCGCGCACTGCGAGGTCGGCAAAGAAAAGATGGTGGTTGATGACCACGATGTCGGCCGCCAGCGCCTCGCGCCGCGCCAGGTTGACATGGCAGGGCTTGAACTGCGGGCATTGCGCGCCCAGGCAGTTCTCTCGCGTGGAGGTGATCAGCGGAATCAGCGGCGAGCGCTCGTCGAGCCCCGGCAGCTCGGCCAGGTCGCCCGTGCGCGTGGCCTTCGACCACTGCTCGATCTTGGCGAGCGTGCGCAGGCTGCCGCGCTCCGGCAATGAAGCGTCATGGCGCGCCTGGTCGAGCCGGTGCAGGCACAGGTAGCTGGCGCGCCCCTTCAGCAGCGCCGTGCGCACCGGCAGGCCGAAAGCTTCGACAAGACGCGGCAGGTCACGGCCGAACAGCTGATCCTGCAGCGTCTTGGTGGCGGTCGACAGCAGCACGCGCTCGCCGCTCAGCAGGGCCGGCACGAGGTACGAAAAGGTCTTGCCCACCCCGGTGCCCGCCTCGACCACCAGCACGCCGCCCTGGTCGATGGTGCGGGCCACGGCCATTGCCATTTCGGTTTGTCCCGAGCGTTCGCGGAACTGGTCGGCGGCACGCGACAGCGCGCCGTCCTGCGCGAAGGCGTCGCGCACCTTGTCTTCGAGCGCACCTGTCACGCCGGCTCTTTCGGATCGAGGTCGTTTTCGAGGCGCGTGATCTGGTCACGCAGCGCGAGGCGGCGCTTTTTCAGGCGCCGCAGCAGCAGCTCGTCTTGCGGCGAGCCCTCGGCCAGCCGGTCGATGGTGGCGTCGAGATCGGCGTGCTCGATACGCAGTTCGATCAGCTGACGGGAAAGGGAGTGAAGATTGGAGTCCAACGGTGGGGAGCGCGCGCGAGGTTTTTGCGGCACACGTTCATTCGATAATACGTCCTGACACGAATCTCCGAGCAGACAGAAACACGCGCTTCAGGCGCATATGCCTCATGACCCAAGGCTTTCGACTCGCCGCGGCCACCGGACTCCACAAGGGAGACCGCCCGTACCAACAAGACCAGGTGCTGCTGATGAGCCATCCGCGCGTGCCTGGCTGCGTGCTGGGCATCGTGGCCGACGGCATGGGCGGCCGCAGCGGCGGGCGCAAGGCCTCCGACCAGGTGCTGATGACGGCACGCCAGCTCTTCACCCGCTACCAGCCCGGCCGCGACGACCCGGAAGCCGTGCTGAAGCAGATCCTCGAAGATTCACACACGGTCATCAAGCTCACCGCCGTCTCCAGCGAACAGGAGCCGCACAGCACGCTGGCGGCCTTCCTCATGACCCCCAAGGGCGACTGCGCTTGGATCCACGCCGGCGACTCGCGCATCTATCACTTCCACGACGGCCAGCTCATCAGGCGCACGCGCGACCATTCGTACGTGCAGGTGCTGATCGACCGCGGCCAGATCACCGAGGCCGAGGCCAACATCCATCCGCAGGGCAACATCCTGCTCGGCTGCCTGGGCATGACGACCACGCCGCCACCCATCGACCCCTACTACATCCCGAAGCTGGCGCCGGGCGACCTGTTGATGGCTTGCAGCGACGGGCTCTGGCACTACTTCAGCCCAGAAGAACTGGCGAGCGTGCTGTATGCACAGCCGCCGCGCGATGCGGTCGAAATCCTGGTGGGTGAAGCGCGCCGCCGGGCCCGGGGCACGGGCGACAACATCTCGATTGCCGTTCTGAAGCTCGATCCGCTGCCAGTCGCCGCCTGAGCGGTGCCCGGTCAGGGCGTGGGCGACGAAGCTGCCGGCGCCGGCAGTGGTGCCCCGCGCGGCTTGCTGCGGTTGGCGTTCTGCCGCTCGCGGCTGGCCCTGTGCTCTTCGGCGCGTTTCTGCTTGTCCTCGAAACGCTTGGCGGCCGTGGGCGCCTCGGCCTGACGTTGGGCGGCCTTGGCCTGCTCGTCGGCATGCGCCTGCTGCTTGGATTGGAACTGGCGCTCGCGCTCGGCCGCCTCGGCCGCTGTAGCCGCGCGGCTGGTCGCGTGGTCGGCAGCGCGCTGCTCGCGCTCCTTCTGGCCCTGGATCGACTGTTCCTGCTTCTCGCGAGAGTCCTGCGGGCGCTGGGTGCCAGCCTTCTGGTCGAGCTTCTGCAGCTCGGCCGCGCCGCTGCGCTGGCGCAGGATGTCGTTGATCGCGGTTTCCTGCCGCTTGATGTTGTCGGTTTCCGTGCGGCGACGGCTGCGGCTCTCGCGCAGGCAGTCTTCCACCGCGAACTTCTTGTAGCAGGCAGCCCGCTCTTCGACGAAGCGCTTCTCGATGGCCTCGCGCTCGGTGGAAAGCCGGCGCTTTTCGCCCTCGAGGTCGGCATTGCCCGCGGCGGCGTTGGACTGCGCCCACAGCGGCAGGCTGGCCAACGTCATGAGCAGGGCAAGAGCGAATTTTTTCATGTGAGTCGGGTGTCGACGATGCGGCGTTCCAGGGCGAGAAACTCGCTCGATTGCATTTCGGTGAGCCGGGAAACCGTGCGCGGAAACTCGTGCGACAGCGGCCCCTCGGTGTACAACGCCTCGGGCGGAACCTCAGCCGACATGATGAGCTTGCAGCGCCGGTCGTACAAGACGTCGACCAGCCAGGTGAAACGACGTGCTTCCGAAGCCATGCGCACCGGCATGTGCGGCACGTCGGACAGCAGCACCGTGTGGAACTGGCTCGCGATTTCGAGATAGTCGTTCTGCGAACGCGGACCACCGCACAGCGTCTTGAAATCGAACCAGACCACGCCGCCGGCCTTGCGCCGCGCACGGATCTCGCGCTGCTCGATGTGCAGCACCGGGTTTTCGTCGGCCGTCTCGGCCAGCTTGTCGAAGGCCTTGCGCATTTCCTTCTCGGCCGCTGCATCGTTGGGCGTGAGGTACATGCGCAGCTGTTCCAGCGTGCGGCGCCGGTAGTCGGTGCCGTTGTCGACGCTCAGCACTTCGAGCTTTTCGTTCAGCAGCGCGATGGCCGGCAGGATGCGGTCGCGGTGCAAGCCACCGGGATACAGATCGTCCGGCTTGAAATTCGAGGTGGTGACGAAACCCACGCCGTTCTCGAACAGCGACACCAGCAGCCGATGAAGAATCATCGCGTCGGTGATGTCCGCCACGTGGAACTCGTCGAAGCAGATCAGCTTGTAGCGCTTGGAAATGCGAAGCCCAAGCTCGTCGAGCGGATTGACTGTGCCCTGCAACTCGCGCAACTCGCGGTGCACTTCGCGCATGAACTCGTGAAAGTGCAGGCGCGTCTTGCGCCGCAATGGCACGGCGTTGAAGAACAGGTCCATCAGGAAGCTCTTGCCTCGCCCGACGCCACCGTACATGTAGACGCCGCGCGGAAGCTCTGGCCGGTTGATGAACTTCTTCAGCGCATTCGAGCGCTGGGCCTTGTACTCGGCCCATTCGTTGGCGCAGCGATCCAGCGCCTCCACGGCGTGCAGTTGCGCTGGATCGCTGTGGAACCCGCGCGCTGCGAGTTCCGCCTCATAGGCCTGTTTGACGCTGGTCAAAAGAAAGATCGCGAGATCAGAAGTTCAGCGTGCGCTTGTCCACGGCGAGTGCCGCTTCCTTCGTTGCTTCCGACAGCGACGGGTGAGCGTGGCAGATGCGCGCGATGTCTTCGGCGCTGGCCTTGAACTCCATCGCCACGACGGCTTCGGAGATCAGCTCGCTGGCCTGCGGGCCCACGATGTGCACGCCCAGGATCTCGTCGGTGGCAGCATCGGCCAGGAACTTGACCATGCCGGTCGTGTCGCCCAGCGCGCGCGCGCGGCCATTCGCGAGGAACGGGAAGGTGCCGGCCTTGTAGGCACGGCCCGCGGCCTTGAGCTGCTGCTCGGTCTGGCCGACCCACGCGATCTCGGGGTTGGTGTAGATCACCCACGGGATCGTGTTGAAGTTGACGTGACCGTGCTGGCCCGCAATGCGCTCCGCCACGGCAACGCCCTCTTCCTCGGCCTTGTGCGCCAGCATCGGGCCGCGCACCACGTCACCGATGGCCCAGACGTTGGGCAGGCTCGTCTTGCACTCGTCGTCCACGGCAATGGCGCCCCGCTCGTCGAGCTTCAGGCCCACGGCTTCGGCGTTCAGGCCGATGGTGTTGGGCACGCGGCCGATCGACACGATCAGCTTGTCGACTTCCAGCGTCTGGGCTTCGCCCTTGGCATTGGTCCACGCAACGCTCACGCCCTTCTTCGACGACTTGATCTCGCCGACCTTCACGCCGAGTTCGATCTTGAGCTTCTGCTTGTCGAAGGCCTTCTTGGCTTCCTTGGCGATCTGCTCGTCCACCGCGCCCAGGAAGGTCGGCAGTGCTTCGAGCACCGTGACTTCCGCGCCGAGGCGACGCCACACCGAACCCATTTCGAGGCCGATGACGCCCGAGCCGATCAGGCCCAGCTTCTTCGGCACCGCGCCGATGCGCAGCGCGCCGTCGTTCGAGAGGATGTTCTCCTCGTCGAACGGCGCACCGGGCAGTGCGCGGGCGTTGGAGCCCGTGGCCACGATGATGTGCTTGCCGCTGATCGACTCTTCGGTGGCGCCCGCCACCTTGATCTCATAGCCGGCTTCGTCGGTCTTCACGAACGAGCCGCGGCCATGGAAGAAGGTGATCTTGTTCTTCTTGAACAGGTACAGGATGCCGTCGTTGTTCTGCTTCACGACCTGGTCCTTGCGGGCCAGCATCTTGTCGAGGTCGAGGCCCAGGCCTTCGACCTTGATGCCGTGGTCGGCAAAGTGGTGGCCGGCCTGGTCGAAATGCTCCGACGATTGCAGCAGCGCCTTCGACGGGATGCAGCCGACGTTGGTGCAGGTGCCGCCCGGTGCGGGGCCGCCCTTGCCGTTCTTCCACTCGTCGATGCAGGCGACGTTGAAGCCGAGTTGCGCGGCGCGAATGGCCGCGATGTAGCCGCCGGGGCCGCCGCCGATGACGACGACGTCGAATTGCTTGTTTGCCATCTGGTTCTTTCTCCTCAGATGTCGAACAGCAGGCGCGACGGGTCTTCCAGCGCTTCCTTCATGGCAACCAGGCCCAGCACGGCTTCGCGGCCGTCGATGATGCGGTGGTCATAGCTCATGGCGAGGTAGTTCATCGGACGGATCACGATCTGGCCGTTTTCAACCACGGCGCGGTCCTTGGTGGCGTGCACGCCGAGGATGGCCGACTGGGGCGGGTTGATGATCGGGGTCGAGAGCATCGAGCCGAAGGTGCCGCCGTTCGAGATGGAGAACGTGCCGCCGGTCATGTCTTCGATGCCCAGCTTGCCGTCTTGCGCCTTCTTGCCGAACTCGGCGATCTTCTTCTCGATGTCCGCAAAGCTCATCTGGTCGGCGTTGCGCAGGATAGGCACCACCAGGCCGCGCGGCGAACCGACGGCAATGCCGATGTCGAAGTAGCCGTGGTACAGGATGTCGTTGCCGTCGACCGAGGCGTTGATCACCGGGTACTTCTTCAGCGCATGCACCGCAGCCTTCACGAAGAAGCTCATGAAGCCGAGCTTCACGCCGTGTTCCTTGGTGAAGTTGTCCTGGAAGCGCTTGCGCAGTTCCATGACGGGCGCCATGTTGACTTCGTTGAACGTGGTGAGGATGGCGTTGGTCGACTGCGATTGCAGCAGGCGCTCGGCGATGCGGGCGCGCAGGCGGCTCATCGGCACGCGCTGTTCCGGACGCTCGCCCAGGTCGGGCGCGCCGGCCGGTGCAGCGACTTGCGGCAGAGCAGGCTTGGCGGCCGGTGCCGCGATGGTGGCGGCAGCCGCGGCAGGCTTGGCGCCCGAGGCAACCGCGCCGAGCACGTCGCCCTTGGTGACGCGGCCGTCCTTGCCGGTGCCGGCAACGTCGCTGGTCTTCAGGTTGTTGTCGGCCAGCAGCTTGGCCGCGGCAGGCATGGCAACGTCGGACTTCGAACCGCCGGCGGCGGCTGCAGCTGCTGCCGGGGCAGGCGCAGCGGCAGCCGGAGCTGCTGCTGCGGGCGCTGCCGCCGGGGCGCCAGCCGAAGCCTTGCCTTCGGTGTCGATCTTGGCGATCAGCTGATCGGCCACCACGGTGGCGCCATCGGGCTGCACGATTTCGGCCAGCACGCCAGCCGAAGGCGCGGGCACTTCGAGCACGACCTTGTCGGTCTCGATCTCGATCAGGATTTCATCGACGGCGACGGCTTCGCCGGCCTTCTTCTTCCACGTGAGCATGGTGGCTTCGGCCACGGATTCGGAAAGCTGGGGGACTTTGACTTCTACGATAGACATTTGGAGTGAGCTCCGTTTTGTTCTTCAGGGTATTCGTGTGAAAGGAAACTGGTTTTACTTGGTCAGCACGAAGCCCTTGAGCTTGCCAAACGCGCCATCGACGAGCGCCTTCTGCTGTTCCTGGTGCAGGTGCGAGTAGCCCACCGCCGGCGATGCCGAAGCGGCACGGCCGGAGTAGCCGAGCTTCTGGCCGTCCTGCATGTTTTCGTGGATGTAGTGCTGCACGAAGAACCAGGCGCCCTGGTTCTGCGGCTCGTCCTGGCACCAGACCACGTCGACGAGGTTGGGGTACTTCTTGATCTCGGCGGCGAAAGCCTTGTGCGGGAACGGATAGAGCTGCTCGACGCGGATGATCGCCACGTCTTCGTCGCCGCGTTCTTCGCGCTTCTTGGCCAGGTCGTAGTACACCTTGCCCGAGCAGGCGATCAGGCGCTTGACCTTCTCGGCCTTCAGGCCCTTGCTGTCGGGAATGACGGTCTGGAAGCTGCCCTTGGTGAACTCCGACAGCGGCGAGGTCGCGTCCTTGTTACGCAGCAGCGACTTCGGCGTCATGATGATCAGCGGCTTGCGCAGGTTGCGCACCATCTGGCGGCGCAGCACGTGGAAGATCTGGCTGGCCGTGGTCGGCTGCACCACCTGCATGTTGGTGTCGGCGCTCAGCTGCATGAAGCGCTCCAGGCGTGCCGAGCTGTGCTCGGGGCCCTGGCCTTCGTAGCCGTGCGGCAGCATCATCGTGATGCCGTTGACGCGGCCCCACTTCACTTCGCCCGAGGCGATGAACTGGTCGATCACCACTTGCGCGCCGTTCACGAAGTCGCCGAACTGGGCTTCCCAGATGACGAGCGTGTTCGGGTCGTTCGAGGCGTAGCCGTATTCGAACGCGAGCACGGCTTCTTCCGACAGGATCGAGTCGATCACGACGAAGGGAGCCTGGTTGTCGGCCACGTTCTGCAGCGGCGTGTAGGTGCCGGTGTCGAACTTCTCGCGGTTCTGGTCGTGCAGCACGGCGTGGCGGTGCGTGAACGTGCCGCGGCCCGAGTCTTCACCCGACAGGCGCACCGGGTAGCCGCTGGCCACCAGCGAGGCGAAGGCCATGTGCTCGCCCATGCCCCAGTCGACGTTGACGTCGCCGCGGCCCATGGCTGCGCGGTCGTCCAGCACCTTCTTCACGAGCGGATGCACCGTGAAGCCTTGCGGCACGGTGGTGATCTTCTCGGCCAGGCGCTTCCATTCGGTGGACGGGATGGCGGTATCGCCGGCGTCGGTCCACTTCTTGTTGAGGTACGGGCTCCAGTCGACGGCGTACTTGCTCTTGAAGTTGGTGAGCACGGGGTCGACGGTGTTCTTGCCTTCGTCGAAGGCGGCGCGCTGCGCCTTGACCATGTCGTCGCCGAGCGTGTCACCCAGGCCTTGAGCGGCCAGCTTGTCGGCGTACAGCTTGCGCGTGCCGGGGTGCTGGGCGATCTTCTTGTACATCAGCGGCTGGGTGAGCGAAGGCGTGTCCTGCTCGTTGTGGCCCAGCTTGCGGAAGCAGATGATGTCGACGACCACGTCCTTCTGGAACTCCATGCGGAAGTCCAGCGCGATCTGGGTGGCGAGCACCACGGCTTCGGGATCGTCGCCGTTCACGTGCAGCACCGGCGCTTCGATCATCTTGACGATGTCCGAGCAGTACAGCGTCGAGCGGCTGTCGCGCGGGTCGCTGGTGGTGAAGCCGATCTGGTTGTTGATGACGATGTGCACCGTGCCGCCAGTGGAGTAGCCACGGGTTTCGGCCAGCGCCAGCGTTTCCATCACGACGCCCTGGCCTGCGAAGGCGGCGTCGCCGTGCACGATCACGGGCAGCACCTGCTTGCCCAGCGGGTCGCCGCGGCGGTCCATGCGGGCGCGCACCGAGCCTTCGACCACGGGGTTCACGATTTCAAGGTGCGAGGGGTTGAACGCGAGGCTCAGGTGCACCGGGCCGCCGGGGGTGGTCACGTCCGAGCTGAAGCCCTGGTGGTACTTGACGTCGCCGCTGGGCAGGTCTTCGGGGGCAGTGTGGTCGAACTCGGCGAACAGGTCGGCCGGCATCTTGCCGAGCGAGTTGACCAGCACGTTCAGGCGGCCGCGGTGGGCCATGCCGATCACGATCTCCTGCACGCCCTTGACGCCGGCCTGGTTGATCAGCTCGTCCATCGCGACGATGAAGCTCTCGCCGCCTTCGAGCGAGAAGCGCTTCTGGCCGACGTACTTGGTGTGCAGGAAGCGCTCGAGGCCTTCTGCCGCGGTCAGGCGGTTGAGCACATGCTTCTTCTGCTCGGCGCTCAGCTTGGGGTTGGTGCGGGCGCTTTCGAGCCGCTGCTGCCACCAGCGCTTGTGATTCTGGTCGGTGGTGTACATGTACTCGGCACCCATCGTGCCGCAGTACGTTTCGCGCAAGGCGTTGAGCAGGTCGCGCAGCGACATGGTCTCCTTGCCGAAGAAGGTGTTGCTGGTGTTGAACACCGTCTCGAGGTCGGCGTCGGTGAAGCCGTAGAACGAGGGCTCGAGTTCCGGAATGGCGGGACGCTCGGCGCGCTTGAGCGGGTCGAGGTCGGCCCAGCGGGCGCCGACGTTGCGGTAGGCGGCAATCAGCTGCTGGACGGAAGTGCGCTTGCGGCCGAGTTCGGAATCGGCGCCGCTGGCCTGCACGACCTTGGTCGTGCCCTGCTTCGCGCGTTCGGCGAAAGCGTTGATGACCGGCAGGTGCGGGACGTCGCGGGTGTTGGTGCCGTCGGCGGCGGGAACGTTCTGCAACGCGTCGAAATACGAACGCCAGTTGTCAGGCACGCTGCCGGGGTTGGAGAGGTAGTTCTCGTACATCTCCTCGACATAGGGCGCATTGCCGCCGAAGAGGTACGTGTTGCCTTGATAGGCGGTATACGCCGATGGCGTCGATGAATCGCTCATGATCCGCTGACCTTCGCTTCCCTGAAGGAAGCACTAGCTGGTTAAGAAACCTTCCGCGACACGGCTGAACCGATTGGCGGATGCGACTGTGGCTGGGGAAGGGCCTGAGTACCTTGGCATTGTGCCACGTCAACCATATGACGGTTCGACGGGGCTTCGCAACCCCTGCCCCTGCTCACTCAGCCCGAAGAAAGTAACTGTTTGATCTGCTGCAGCGTTGCGGGGTCGTCGATGGTGGTCAGGTCGCCGGGATCGCGCTGCTCGCACACGGCCTGGATGGCGCGGCGCAGCAACTTGCCGCTGCGGGTCTTGGGCAGGCCGCTGACGAAGCGCACGCGGGCCGGCCGCGCCAGGGCGCCGAGCTGGTCGGCGACTACTTTCATGATCTCGCCTTCGAGCTTGAGTGCCACGTCGGCGTCAATCACGGCCTTGCCGTCTCTGGGGACCACGAAGGCCATCGCGACCTGCCCCTTCAGGGCATCGGCCACGCCGACCACCGCCACTTCGGCCACGTTGGAATGGCCCGAAATGCTTTCCTCAATCTCGCGCGTGCCAAGGCGATGGCCCGCCACGTTGATCACGTCGTCGGTGCGCCCGAGGATGTAGAAATAGCCATCCTCGTCGCGAATGCCCCAATCGAAGGTCGAATAAACCATCTTGCCGGGCACGCTTTTCCAGTACGTATTGACGAAGCGCGCGTCGTCCTTCCACACGGTCTGCATGAAGCCCGGCGGGGTCGGCCCCTCGACCACGACCACGCCCTTCTCGTTCGCGCCCGTCAGCTCTTCGCCGGTCGACTCGTGCAGGATCTTGATGCGATAGCCATACATCGGCACGCCCGGGCTGCCGAACTTGCAGGCCTTGGCCTCCACCCCGTTGGCGATCGTGATCATCGGCCAGCCCGATTCGGTCTGCCAGTAGTTGTCGATGATCGGCACGCCCAGGCCTTCGCTGATCCAGCGGGCGGTCGGCTCGTCGAGCGGCTCGCCGGCCAGGAACAGCGCGCGCAGAGTCGACAGGTCGTATTTTTTCAGCAGTGCCGGATCCTGCTTCTTCAGCACGCGCACGGCCGTGGGCGCGCTGAACATCACCGTGACCTTGTACTTCTCGACAAGGCGCCACCAGATGCCGCCATCGGCCTGCCGGTCGATGCCCTGCGTAGGCAGGCCTTCGTACATGATGGTCGCCATGCCGGCGATCAGCGGGCCGTAGACGATGTAGCTATGGCCCACCACCCAGCCGATGTCGCTGGTGGAGAAATAGGTTTCCCCGGGCCGGCCATCGAAGATGTGCTTCATGCTCGCGGCCAGCGCAACCGAATAGCCGCCTACGTCGCGCTGCACGCCCTTGGGCTTGCCGGTCGTGCCGCTCGTGTAGATGGTGTAGCTGATGTCGGTCGAGGCGAGCCACGTGCAAGGCACCTTGGCATCGATGTGCTTCTGCCGCAGTTCGGCGGCGAGATGGTCACGACCCGCCGTCAGTTCCATCGGCGCGAGGCCGCGGTCGGTCAGCAGCACCGCCGAAGGCTTGTGCTTCGACAGCCGGATCGCCTCGTCGAGCAGCGGCTTGTATGCGATGACCTTGCCACCGCGCGAGCCGGCATCGGCGCTCACGATCACCTTGGGCTCGGCGTCTTCGATGCGCGTGGCCAGCGAGCCGCTCGCGAAGCCGCCGAACACCACGCAGTGGATCGCGCCGATGCGCGCGCAGGCCAGCATGGCAAAGGCGGCTTCCGGAATCATCGGCATGTAGATGAGCACGCGGTCGCCCTTGCCCACACCCAGCTCGACAAGGCTGGCGGCAGTGCGCTGCACCTCGGCGTGCAGCTCAGTAAAGCTGTAGCTCTTCTCGACGCTGGTTTCGGTGGAAACGAAGATCAGCGCGGGCTGGTCGCCTCGTGCCGCCAGATGACGGTCGATGGCGTTGTGGCAAAGATTGGTCGTGCCGCCCACGAACCAGCGCGCGAACGGCGGCTGGCTGGCGTCGAGGATCTGTTGCGCGGGCGCCTGCCAGTCGATCAGCTTCGCCTGCTCGGCCCAGAAGGCCTCGGGCGCATCGACGGATTGGCGATAGAACTCTTCGTAGCGGCTCATCTTGATTTGTCTCCTGTTATTCATTCCGTTCCGGCGGCAGCGCCAAAACTGAATTCATAATTATGGAGACCGATCTTGCAGCAAGCTGACGGCCGGAACAATCCGGCCGAGCCCTGCCGCGCAGGCTGCAGGGCCTGCGGTGCGATTACCGGACGAGAGAAAGCAATTCAGGAAATGCGGGGTGCTCCGCCGTGCGCAGCCACTCGAAGCCGACCATCTCGGTCGTCACGAGCTCGGCGCCGGCGCCGGCCAGCCGGTCGAAGGCGGCGTCACGGTTGCGCTCGGTGCGCGAACTGCAGGCATCGGTAACGACCCAGACTTCGAATTCGTCTTCCAGCAGGTCGAGCGCGGTCTGCAGCAGGCAGACATGGGCTTCGCAGCCGGCGATCACGATGCTGTTGCGCTCCTCGGCCGCGGCAGCGGGCTTCTGCAGATGCTTGGGCAGGCTGCGTGCGTTGCCCTGCGGCGCCTTGGCCGGCACGCGCAGCCACTCGCCCAGGCCCTCTTCCACGCCACTGAAGTGCATCTTCGACAGGGTGCGCTGGCACAGCGCACGGATGTCGGGCAGGTTTTCACCCAGGCTGGAGGGGTTGTGCTCGGTGCCGAACACCGGCACCTGGAACAGCCGCGCCATCTTGCCGAGCCGCACTGCGTTCTGCGCGACCGCCTCCCCCTCGAAGATCGCCGGCATCAGCCGCGCCTGGTAGTCGACCAGAACGAGTTGGGATTGCGAGGCGTCGAGCAGCATGAACAGTTTCTTTCAGGTATCGGTTGAATTGGGCTGAACCGTACCACCGAAAAGACCGGCTTGGCGCGGGCCGCCATCGACGCGTTGCACGAGTTGCGCCACGTAGGCTTTGAACAGCGCATCGGCCGACTGCCTGAACATGCGGATGCGCCCGGTGTGCTGCATCAGCAGCAGGCCGACGCCGTGCGCGAACAGCGAAGTGTTTTCCTGCAGGGCGTTGTCCGCATCGAGCCCCATCGCCTGCAGCGCTTCTTCGCACGGGCGCAAGGCCTGGTAGAGATGGTCATTCAGTTCGTGATCGAGCTCGCTGGTCAGGCCGCGCGGGCGCATGCCCTGCACCAGATAGAAGCCCAGGTCGAGTTCGCGCGGGTTCGCGGCATAGAAATCGAACCACGCCTGGGCCTTGGCGGCGAGCGTCTGGGCGGGGCTGTCCGGCGCCACGGGGGCATCGGCCACGGCCGCCTGCAAGCGCTGGATCGACTCGCCGAGCAAGGCCGCGTAGATCGCCTCCTTGCTCTCGAAGTACGAATAGATCGCGCCCGGCGTGTAGCCGGCCTTGCGGGCAATTTCGCGAATGCTCGCGCCTTCGATGCCGGCCTCCAGGAAGACCGCGCGAGCGGCGTCGAGCACGAGCGTGCGGCGGGCGTCGGTGAGCGCCTGGCGGCGTTGGAGCTTGGCGTGCATGGGCGGGACTATAGCCCCTGGATTGATCGCCGCTCCATTTTTTTAATCGTTGATTGAAAAATTGAACAGTGTTTAAATTTAGGCCAGAACCAGGAGACAAGCACGATGAACGCCCCGCTCCCCAGCGCCACCCTCATGTCCGGCACCGACTACCGCGAGTCGCTGCGCCGCTACACCCCCAACGTCTTCGTCGACGGCCGCCGCGTCGACAGCGTGGCCGACGAACCGGCCTTCCAGCCCGGCATCAATGCCATCGCCCTCACCTACGACTACGCCCTGAAGAAGGAATACGAGCCGCTGATGACCGCCGTGCAGCACACCAGCGGCAAGCGGGTCAACCGGCTGTCCCACATCAACACGGGCTCCGGTGACCTGCTCAACAAGCTCGAAGCCGTACGGCTGGTGTGCCAGGAAACGGGCTGCGCCCAGCGCTACCTGACGCACGATGCGCTCAATGCCATCGCCCAGGTGTCGGCCCGCATCGACGACGCCCGCGGCAGCACCGAGCACACCGCCCGCTTCCACGACTACCTGCATCGCGTGCAGGACCAGGATCTGACGCTGGGCGTTGCCATGACCGACGCCAAGGGCGACCGCAGCCGCCGGCCGCACGAGCAGGCCAACGTCGACAGCTACCTGCACGTGGTGGAGCGCAACGCGCGCGGCATCGTCATCTCGGGCACCAAGGCCATCGTGACTGGCGCGCCCTATGTGCACGAACTGTTGGTCATGCCCTGCCGCAACATGGGCAAGGAGGATGCCGATTTCGCCGTGTGCTGCGCTGTGCCGCTGGACGCGCCCGGCCTCACCATCGTCGCCCGGCCAGCCGGCCGGCCCGGTGAAAAGCTCGAGCACGGCGATGCGCTTTTCAGCCGCAAGTACGGCCAAAGCACCGGCGTGTGCATGTTCGACAGGGTCTTCGTGCCGTGGGAGCGCGTGTTCTACGCCGGCGAATGGGAGCACTCCGGCCACCTGACCTACAGCTACGCCACGCACCACCGCCACAGTTGCATCGGCGCGCGCGCCGGCTTCGGCGACCTGCTGATCGGCGCTGGCGCACTGATGTGCGAGGCCAACGGCTTCGACCCGGGCAAGGAAAGCCACCTGCGCGAGCAGATGGTCGAGCTCATCACCATCACCGAGAGTTTCTTCGCCTGCGGCGTGGCGGCCAGCGTCTACGGCAAGGCCGACGAGCACTGCGACGTCTTCATGCCCGACCCGGTATTCAGCAACATCGGCAAGCTGCTGCTGGCCACGAAGATCTACGACATGCACCGCATCGCGCACTACGTGAGCGGCGGCCTGATCGTCACCCTCCCCGGCCCCGACGAAGACCACAACCCCGAGACCGCCGCCCGCCTGTCAGACGTGCTGCGGGCCAACCCGGCCATTCCCTACGAACAGCGTATCGAAACGGCCCGCTTCATCGAAGACCTGACGGCCGGCTATCAGGGCGGCTGGTACAGCGTGATCAGCCTGCACGGCGGCGGTTCGCCCGCAGCGATGAAGCAGGAAATCTGGCGCAACTACCCCGTCGGCTCCAAGGTCGAGTTGGTCGAACGCATCCTCGAACGCGGCATCGCGGCCGACGGCTCGCCCGCCGCCGCGCCGCACGACCCGGGCCGTGCCATCACCCGCAACCGCCAGCCCGGCAAATGCTGCGACACCGGCTGCACCACGCCCGGGCAAGCAGTGATGGTCGATCTGCCGGCATCGCGGCGCGCCTAGACTCAGGCGGATGAAGATCTTCTCGAAGCGGCTGTGCCTCGCAGCGCTGGGCGTGGGTGCCGCGCTGCTCGTCGTGGCCTGCGGCGGCGTGCGCAAGGCCACGGTGCCGATGGCGACCTCGCTCGAAAAAAGCAGCTGTGCGCGCAGCGATGTCGACACGCTGCTGGTGATGCTTCCCGGTGCGTACTCGGCGCCCGACGAGTTCGAGCGCGAAGGCTTCGTCCGCGCCGTCCGCGACAACCGCATCGCGGCGGACGTGATGCTGGTCGACGCGCATCTCGGCTACTACAACAACAAGACCATCCTCGATCGCTTGAGCGCCGACGTGATGGCGCCGGCGCGCAACCAGGGCTACAAGCACATCTGGTTCGTCGGAATTTCCCTCGGCGGCTTCGGCGGAATGCTCTATGCGCAGACGCACCCGGGCGAGCTTGCGGGGCTGGTGACGCTCGCGCCCTACCTCGGCGAGCGCACGCTTGGCACCGATATCGCCAATGCCGGCGGCCTTGCCAAGTGGAACGGACCGCTTGTCGATCCGGCCGAGCGCCCTCCACGAACGCCCAACGAAACACAGCTCTGGCAATGGCTGCGCGGCTATACGGGATTCACGAACACGGCGGGCGCCCGGCCGCCGCTCTATCTCGGCTATGGCGTCGACGACCGCTTTGCCTTCAGCAACCGCTTGCTTGCGGAAGTGCTGCCGGCCGAACGCGCATTCACGACCGCGGGCGGCCACGACTGGCCCGAATGGACTCGCCTCTGGCTCCGCATGCTGCCGACCTTGCCGCTGCCGGGCTGCCCCGGCTGAACGCGCCGCGCTTCAATTCGGCCGCAGGCGCAGCAGCTTGCCATCCGCCTCGTCGGTCAGCACGTAGAGCAATCCGTCGGGCCCCTGCTTCACGTCGCGAATGCGGGCACGGCCCTCGGCCAGCAGCTTGTGCTCGGCCACTACCTTGCCGCCCTTCAATTCGATGCGGTCGAGGTAGCCGAACTTGAGCGAACCCACGAACAGATTGCCCTTCCAGCCCGCGCCATAGCGGTCACTGGTCAGAAACGCCATGCCGGACGGTGCGATCGACGGCACCCAGTAGTGCAGCGGCTGCTCCATGCCGTCTTTGGCGGTGATGCCGTCGCCGATCTTGCCGCCGCCGTAGTTCTCGCCGTAGGTGATCACGGGCCAGCCGTAGTTGCGGCCGGCCTGCGGGATATTGATTTCGTCGCCGCCTTGCGGGCCGTGCTCGGTCATCCAGAGGCGGCCGTCGGGCGCGAGCGTGGCGCCCTGCCCATTGCGGTGGCCGTAGCTCCAGATCTCTGGCAATGCACCCGCCTTGCCGACGAAGGGGTTGTCCTTGGGCGCCGAACCGTCCTTGCCGATGCGCACGATCTTGCCAAGGTGGTTGTCGAGCTTCTGCGCATCTTCCTTGCGGCTGAAACGGTCGCCGAGCGTGAGGAACAGAGTGCCGTCGCGCGCCTCGACGATGCGGCAGCCGAAGTGATTGCGGCTCGCCACCTTGGGCTGCTGGCTGAAGATGATCTTCAGGTCTTCGAGCTTCGTGCCGTCGGCCGACAGATTGGCGCGGGCCAGCGCCGTGCTGTTAGTTGAGCCGCCCGCGTCGGGTTCGGAGAAGCAGAAGTACAGCGTGCGGTTTTTCTCGAAGCCCGAGTCGGCCAGCACGTCGAGCAAACCGCCCTGGCCGCCCGCCGCGATAGGAGGCAAACCTGCGATGGGTGCGCCGATTTTCCCGTCGGCACCGATCAGTCGCAGACGGCCCGGCCGCTCCGTCACCACGAATCGACCGCCCGACAGAAAGGCGACGCCCCAAGGGTTTTCCAGGCCCGTAGCCACCGTTTCGGGGCGCATCTGCGCCATCGCATTGACACAAAAACCCAGCGCGGCAACCGCCGCAAAGCGGCAGACAAGAGAAAAGGACGGCTGAATCTGCAAGTTCATGACTTTTCCGGGTAGTTGCGGCGATCTTGGCGAGAAATAGCGACCGAATCCAGCCTGACCGCCTGTTCACCCGAAGTCCGAGGGCCCATTCGCGGTCAACCACTTATGGGCAATAAACGTTCACCGTTACATTTTTTCTTCGGCCGGATCAAAATTTTTCATGTAAATCAATGACTTACAGATGCATTCGCTAATTCTGATTAAATTGACATAACCGCGCGTCATCAATATCCTACGCGCCATGCGTTTTTTCGTCCTACCCGCGTCCCTCCTATTTGCCGTCGCTGTCCATGCGGCCCCCCAACAGGAAAAAACCGATGACGAGTTGGCACGAATGCTCGCCGACAAAGGCATCATCGGGCAGCTCAAGCAGGTTCGCCAAACCGTCACGGAGCGCACCTCCGACCTGGTGGTGACCGCCATCGGTTTCTTGGGCGTCCCCTATCGCCGCGGCGGCAACACCGCCGAATCGGGTTTCGATTGCAGCGGCTTCGTCCGTGCCATGTACAACCAGACGGTCGGCCACATGCTCCCGCGCCGCGCCGAAGAGCAAGCCGCCGCCACCGAGAAGATCGATGCCAGCCAGCTCAAGCCCGGCGACCTCGTGTTCTTCAACACCATGCGCCGCGCCTTCAGCCATGTCGGCATCTATGTCGGTGAAGGCAAGTTCATCCACTCGCCCCGCTCCGGCGCCCAGGTTCGCGTGGAAGACATGAACGGCAGCTACTGGCAACGCCGCTTCGACGGCGCCCGCCGCGTGCTCGGCGGCCCGACGGATGAAGTGAAGGCTGCGGCCGTCGCCAATACCGGCAACTGAGCCTCCCCCCCCCCGAATTCAGAACGAAAAAAATCCCGCCTCGGCGGGATTTTTCATGGGCGCTCGATCAGCAGCGCCCTTCTGTCTTGTCAGCTCTTCTTCGCAGGCGGCAGATCGGTACAGGTACCGTGCGCCACTTCCGCCGCCATGCCAATGCTTTCGCCCAGCGTCGGATGCGGGTGGATGGTCTTGCCGATGTCGATCTCGTCCGCACCCATCTCGATGGCCAGCGCGATCTCTCCGATCATGTCGCCGGCATGCGTGCCGACGATGCCGCCGCCAAGGATGCGGTGCGTCTCGGCATCGAACAGCAGCTTGGTGAAGCCTTCGTCACGGCCGTTGGCGATGGCGCGGCCCGAAGCAGTCCACGGGAAGTGGCCCTTCTTGACCTTGATGCCTTCGGCCTTCGCCTGGTCTTCGGTGAGGCCCACCCACGCCACCTCGGGGTCGGTGTAGGCCACGCTCGGGATCACGCGGGCGTTGAAGGCGGCGCTGGAAAGCTCCTTGTCGCCCTTCTGCTCGCCAGCAATGACTTCAGCCGCCACATGCGCCTCATGTACCGCCTTGTGCGCCAGCATGGGCTGACCCACGATGTCGCCGATGGCGAAGATGTGGGGCACGTTGGTACGCATCTGGATGTCGACCGGAATGAAGCCGCGGTCGCTCACGGCCACGCCGGCCTTCTCGGCACCGATCTTCTTGCCGTTGGGGCTGCGGCCCACGGCCTGCAGCACCAGGTCGTACACCTGCGGCTCCTTCGGCGCCTGCTCGCCCTCGAAGGTGACCTTGATGCCCTCCTTCGTGGCCTCGGCGCCGACCGTCTTGGTCTTGAGCATGATGTTGTCGAAGCGCGGCGCGTTCATCTTCTGCCAGACCTTCACGAGGTCGCGGTCGGCGCCCTGCATGAGGCCGTCGAGCATTTCGACCACGTCCAGGCGCGCCCCCAGCGTGGAATACACCGTGCCCATTTCGAGGCCGATGATGCCGCCGCCCAGCACCAGCATGCGCTTGGGGTCGGTGCCCATCTCGAGCGCGCCGGTCGAGTCGACCACGCGCGGGTCCTTCGGCATGAAGGGCAGGCTCACCGACTGCGAGCCGGCCGCAATGATCGCGTTGCGGAACTTCACGGTCTGCTTGCTGCCCGTGGTGTCCCAACTGGTGCCGGAGGTTTCCTCGACCTCGATGTGGTACGGGTCGATGAAGTTGCCGACGCCGCGCAGCACCGTCACCTTGCGCATCTTGGCCATGGCCGTGAGGCCGCCGGTGAGCTTGCCCACCACCTTGTTCTTGTGGCCGAGCAGCTTGGCGCGGTCGACCGTGGGCGCGGCAAAGCTCACACCGAGATCGGCGAAGTGCTTGACCTCGTCCATGACGGAAGCCACGTGCAGCAGCGCCTTCGACGGGATGCAACCGACGTTCAGGCACACGCCGCCGAGAGTGGCGTAGCGCTCGATCAGCACCACCTTCAAGCCGAGGTCGGCCGCGCGGAAAGCGGCCGAATAGCCACCAGGGCCTGCGCCGAGCACGATCACGTCGCACTCGACGTCGACCTTGCCGCCGTAGGTGGATGCCACGGGTGCCGATACCGGAGCCGGCGCAGCCGCCTTCGGTGCCGGGACTGCAGCCGCTGGCGCAGGCGCCGCCGCTGCGGGCGCGGACGCCGCGGCGCCACTCACCTCTAGCGTCAGCACGACCGAGCCTTCCTTGACCTTGTCGCCCACCTTCACGGCCAGCGCCTTCACCACGCCGGCAGCGGACGACGGAATCTCCATCGAGGCCTTGTCCGATTCGACCGTGATCAGCGACTGCTCGGCCTTGACCGTGTCTCCGACATTGACCAGCACCTCGATCACCGCGACTTCGTCGAAGTCGCCGATATCGGGCACCTTGATTTGTTGTTCGCTCATTTGGACACTTTCAGTTTGAGTGTGAGAACGTCGACCGGTGGGGCCGAATTGCGATCGAATTCGCAGGCGGCGGCAATGCCTGCCTCCGCCACGTCGCGCGAGCTGCGCGACTTGATGTCATAGGCCGCGTGCATGGCGCCGAGTGCGAAGCTGCGTCCCGAGCCTATGGCCCAGAACTCCTTGAACTCGAACACCTCGCGGTAGCTGTAGATGCCGTAGATGCCGCTCTGGTTGGCCATCAGCATCGTGAACTGGCTCGACTCGTAGGGCTCGTGCTCGTCTTCCTTGGTCTGCATGAAGAACGTGTCCTTCAGCACCGGATGCAACATCGTGAAGGTGCGGAAGATCTCGTGCTTGCTGCCGAACAGCAGTTTCTCGCGCTCCTGCGCGGCCAGCGCATGCTGCAGCACCAGGAAGTGCGCGGCGGCGCCAGCCACCGCGAACAGGCTCTGCCCCGCCGCGTCCTCGACGGTGAAGATCTTCTGGTTGGCTTCGGCGCGGTGCGAAAGCCGCGTGTCGCCGAAGGTCACCAGAGAATCGGCTGCCATCGTGACCTGGCCACCCTTGCGGACGGCCACAACCGTGGTCATAGCAGGATACGGCGATAGTCCGCGAGCACCTGGCCCAGGTAGGCGTTGAAACGCGCAGCCAGGGCGCCGTCGATCACGCGGTGGTCGTACGACAGCGACAGCGGCAGCGTGAGACGCGGCACGAACTGCTTGCCGTCCCACACCGGCTTCATCTGGCCCTTGGAGAGGCCGAGGATGGCCACTTCAGGAGCGTTGATGATGGGCGTGAAGTGCGTGCCGCCGATGCCGCCGAGCGAGCTGATCGAGAAGCAGCCGCCCTGCATGTCGGCCGAGCCGAGCTTGCCGTCGCGCGCCTTCTTGGCGAGTTCGCCCATCTCGGCGCTGATCTGCAGGATGCCCTTCTTGTCGGCATCTTTCAGCACCGGCACCACGAGCCCGTTGGGCGTGTCGGCCGCGAAGCCGATGTGGAAGTACTGCTTGTAGACCAGCTGATCGCCGTCGAGGCTGGCGTTGAAGTCGGGAAACTTCTTCAGTGCCGAAACCACCGCCTTGATCACGAAGGCCAGCATCGTGACCTTGACGCCCGACTTCTCGTTCTCCTTGTTGGTGGAAACGCGGAAGGCTTCGAGCTCGGTGATGTCGGCTTCGTCGTTGTTGGTGACGTGCGGAATCATCACCCAGTTGCGGTGCAGGTTCGCGCCGCTGAGCTTCTTGATGCGCGACAGGTCCTTGCGCTCGACCGCGCCGAACTTGGTGAAGTCGACCTTCGGCCACGGGATCAGGCCCAGCGCCGCGCCATCAGCGCCGCCACCTGCCGGCGCCTTGGCCGCCGAGGCCTTGGTGCTGGCCTGGCCGCTCATCACGGCCTTGGTGAAGCTCTGGACGTCTTCCTGCGTGATGCGGCCCTTGGGACCGGAGCCCTTGACCTCTTCGAGCGGCACGCCGAGTTCGCGGGCGAACTTGCGCACCGAGGGCGAGGCGTGCGGCAGGCTGGCGCTGGGCGCGACCGTCGGCTGGTGGGCCGGGGCGGCTGCAGCAGGCGCCGATGCGGCGGCCGCCGGTGCGGGCGCGCTGGCGGATGCGGTTGCCGGTGCGGCAGCCTGCGCAGGCGCCGGGGCTGCAGCACCCGCAGCACCTTCAAGCACGGCAATCAGGTCACCGATGTTGACCGTGTCGCCCACCTTGACCTTGAGTTCCTTGAGCACGCCGGCAGCCGACGACGGAATCTCCATCGAGGCCTTGTCCGACTCCACCGTGATCAGCGACTGTTCGACCTTGATCGCGTCGCCCGGCTTCACAAGCACTTCAATGACGGCGACGTCCTTGAAATCGCCGATGTCCGGCACCTTGATCTCGACCGGGCCCGAGGCTGCCGGGGCGGCAGCAGGAGCTGCGGCGGCCGGCGCAGGCGCGGCGGCTGCGGGGGCCGCTGCAGGCGCAGGGGCCGGCGCTGCAGCAGCACCCGCTCCCTCGGCCTCGAGCACGAGCACCACCGAGCCCTCCTTCACCTTGCTGCCGACTTCGACCTTCAGTTCCTTGACCACACCGGCCGTGGACGACGGGATTTCCATCGACGCCTTGTCCGATTCGACCGTGATGAGCGACTGCTCGGCCTTGACCGTGTCGCCCACCTTCACGAGCACCTCGATCACCGCGACTTCATCGAAATCGCCGATGTCCGGCACCTTCACTTCCACTGCTGCCATATCGTTGTCTCCCGCCGTAAGGCGCCGTTCGTTCGTTGGTTGTTGATGTTCAAGCGTAAAGCGGGTTGACCTTGTCGACATTGATGCCGTACTTCTTGATCGCTTCCACCACCTTGGCAACCGGCACGGTGCCATCTTCGCTCAGCGCCTTGAGCGCGGCCACCACGATGTAGTGGCGGTTGATCTCGAAGTGCTCGCGCAGCTTGTTGCGGAAGTCGCTTCGGCCGAAGCCGTCGGTGCCGAGCACCTTGTAGGTGCGGCCCTTCGGGATGAAGGGGCGGATCTGCTCGGCATAGGCCTTCATGTAGTCGGTCGATGCGACCACCGGGCCGGTCGAGGCCCCGAGCTGCTCGGCCACGAAGGGCACGCGCGGCGTCTGGTCCGGGTGCAGCAGGTTCCAGCGGTCGGCATCCTGGCCGTCGCGGGTGAGCTCGTTGAAGCTCGGGCAGCTCCACACGGAAGCCGACACGCCCCAGTCCTTTTCGAGCAGCTCTTGCGCAGCGAAGCTTTCGCGCAGGATGGTGCCGCTGCCCAGCAGTTGCACCGTGGGTGCCTTGGCCTTGAGCGCTGGGCCCTGCTTGGACAGGTACATGCCCTTGATGATCTGCTCTTCGGTACCGGGCTGCAGGCCAGGCATCGCGTAGTTCTCGTTGAGCAGCGTCAGGTAGTAGTAGACGTTGTCCTGCTTCTCGACCATGCGCTTGAGGCCATGGTGCAGGATGACGCCGACTTCGTGCGCGAAGGTCGGGTCGTAGCTCACGCAGTTCGGGATGGTGTTGGCCAGGATGTGGCTGTGACCGTCTTCGTGCTGCAGGCCTTCGCCGTTCAGCGTGGTGCGCCCCGAGGTGCCGCCGAGCAGGAAGCCGCGCGCCTGCATGTCGCCGGCCGCCCAGGCCAGGTCGCCGATGCGCTGGAAGCCGAACATCGAGTAGTACACGTAGAACGGCACCATGATGCGGTTGTTCGTGCTGTACGACGTGGCCGCCGCGATCCAGCTCGACATGCCGCCGGCTTCGTTGATGCCTTCCTGCAGGATCTGCCCGCCCTTGTCTTCCTTGTAGTACATGACCTGGTCTTTATCGACCGGGGTGTACTGCTGACCGTGCGGGTTGTAGATGCCGATCTGGCGGAACAGGCCTTCCATGCCGAAGGTGCGCGCCTCGTCCACAAGGATCGGCACCACGCGCGGGCCGAGCGCCTTGTCGCGCAGCAGTTGCGTGAGGAAGCGCACATAGGCCTGAGTGGTCGAGATCTCGCGGCCCTCGGCCGTGGGCTCCATCACCGCCTTGAAGGTGTCGAGCGACGGCACCGTGAAGCTCTCGTCGGCCTTGACTCGGCGGTGCGGCAGGTAGCCGCCCAGGGCCTTGCGGCGCTCGTGCAGGTAACGCATTTCCGGCGTGTCGTCGGCCGGCTTGTAGAACGGCAGCTCGGCAATCTGGCTGTCGGGAATCGGGATGTTGAAGCGGTCGCGGAAGGCCTTGATGTCCTCGTCGCTGAGCTTCTTGGTCTGGTGGACCGTGTTCTTGCCCTCGCCGATCTTGCCCATGCCGAAGCCCTTGACGGTCTTGACGAGCAGCACCGTGGGCTGGCCCGTGTGGTTCTGGGCGGCGTGGAAGGCGGCAAACACCTTCTGCGAGTCGTGGCCGCCGCGCTGGAGGTTCCAGACCTCGTCGTCGGTCAGGTGCTCGACCATCTTCAGCGTGCGAGGGTCTCGGCCGAAGAAGTTCTTGCGGACGTAGGCGCCGTCGTTGGCCTTGAACGACTGGTAGTCGCCGTCGTTGCACTCCATCATGATCTTGCGCAGCGCGCCGTCATGGTCCTTCTCGAGCAGGGCGTCCCAGCCCTTGCCCCAGATCAGCTTGACGACGTTCCAGTTGGCGCCGCGGAACTCGCCTTCGAGCTCCTGGATGATCTTGCCGTTGCCGCGCACCGGGCCGTCGAGGCGCTGCAGGTTGCAGTTGATGACGAAGATCAGGTTGTCGAGGTTCTCGCGCGCTGCGAGGCCGATGGCGCCCAGCGATTCCACTTCGTCCATTTCACCGTCGCCGCAGAACACCCACACCTTGCGGTTCTCGGTGTTGGCGATGCCGCGTGCGTGCAGGTACTTGAGGAAGCGCGCCTGGTAGATCGCCATCAGCGGGCCCAGGCCCATCGACACTGTGGGGAACTGCCAGAACTCCGGCATCAGCTTGGGATGCGGGTAGCTCGACAGGCCCTTGCCGTCCACTTCCTGGCGGAAGTTGAGCAGTTGCTCTTCGGAGAGGCGGCCTTCGAGGTAGGCGCGGGCATAGATGCCGGGCGAAACGTGGCCCTGGATGTAGAGCAGGTCGCCGCCGTGGTTTTCGCTCTCGGCGTGCCAGAAGTGGTTGAAACCGGCGCCGAACATGCTCGCCAGCGAGGCGAAGGAGCCGATGTGGCCGCCCAGGTCGCCGCCTTCGGCCGGATGGTGGCGGTTGGCCTTGACCACCATGGCCATGGCGTTCCAGCGCATGTAGGCGCGCAGGCGCTGTTCGATCTCGAGATTGCCGGGGCTGCGAGCCTCCTGCGAGGGCTCGATGGTGTTGACATAGCCGGTGTTGGCCGAGAACGGCATGTCGACCGTGTTCTGGCGGGCATGCTCGAGCAGCTGCTCGAGAAGGAAGTGGGCCCGCTCCGGACCCTCGCTCTGGATGACGGAGGACAGTGCATCCATCCATTCACGGGTTTCCTGGGCGTCCGCATCGTTTGCGGCCGAGCCGAACAGGTTCTCGGGATTTGCCGACATGCTTGTCTCTCCTTTTAGGGCTGTGGCGGTAATTTAGTGCGCTATGGGATCAGCGCGGCGGAGTTTCTCATAGAAACATTGGGATTTCAAATAGTGCGTGACGATTTCTTAATGTGATATTTATGACAATGCACCGATCGGGACAGCAACCATCCCGCAACCGCTACCGAGCTCATCCCACGGCAGCCCACATCGCTTCCGAGAGGGGCTTCACCTAAACTCGGGTGATGCCTCTTTCCTCCCCGCTGGCCGTTGCCCGCAGTGCCTCACCCCTGTCCTGGTGGCGCAGGTGGTGGCGCCGGCAGACGCCGGTGCTGCAGGACGCGGTCGCCATGCTCGCGCCGATGGCGGCCGTGCTGTTGTTTCTTGCCGCCATCGTTTCCGCCTTCTGGTACCTGCGCACTGAAGAGGTCGAGCGCGAGCAGGAGTCGGTGCGCCGCGACGTCGAATACGCCCAGCAGCGCATGCGGCTGCGGCTGCTGGAGCGGCAAGAGCAGTTGATGCGCATCGCGCGCGATGCCTCTAACCGCGAGATCGACCCGGTCGAATTCACCAGCCGCGCCGAGTCCCTGGTGAGCCAGTTCCCCGAACTGCAGACCATCACCTGGATCGACGACCGCCGCCGCTTCAAGGCCGGCTATGCGGCGCCCAGCGTGCACCCGGCGCAGCAGCACCTGATCGGCGATGTGCTGCGCCCCGGCGACATCGAGAGCAACTACGCGCTGGCGCGCGAACTGCGCCAGCCGGTGTATTCGCAGCCCGTGGCCGGAGGCGATCCAGCGGCGATGCTGCAGTTGCACATTCCCCTTTTCGACCAGGGCCTGTTCGCAGGCGTGGTGCTGGGCGAGTTCTCGGTCGACGGGCTGCTGCGCTATGGCATGCCGTCCGAGGTCCAGGCGCGCTACGCGGTATCGCTGCTCGACGCCAAGGGTCATGTAATTGCCGGCAACACCACCAACCTGAAAGACAGCGGCACGCGCCTGCTGCCCTGGAGCGAGCGAACCAACGAGTACGAAGTGCCGGTATCGCCCGTGGGCAATGCGCTGGTGCTGCGGGCGCAGGCCTACCGCACCTCGCAGGGCGTGGTCGGCAACGGCCTGTTCTGGCTGGTCTGCGCTCTCAGCGTGCTCACGAGCTGGATGCTGATCGGCACCTGGCGCCACACGCGGCGACGGCTCCAGGCACAGCAGCGGCTGGTGGCCGAGACCAATTTCCGCCGGGCAATGGAAAACTCCATGCTCACTGGCATGCGCGTGCTCGATCTGCAAGGGCGCATCACTTACGTGAACGCCGCCTTCTGCGCCATGACGGGCTGGAGCGAGGAAGAACTGGTCGGCCAGACGCCGCCCTTTCCCTACTGGCTCGAGTCCGACCGCGAGGTCATGAACGAGCGGCTGGAAGAAGAGCTGCACGGCCGCGCCCTCCCCGGCGGCTTCCAGGTGCGCGTGAAGCGCAAGAACGGCAGCGTTTTCAACGCGCGGCTGTACGTGTCGCCGCTGATCGACGCACGCGGCCACCAGACCGGCTGGATGACGTCGATGACCGACATCACCGAGCCCACGCGCATCCGCGAGCAGTTGTCGGCCTCCTACGAGCGCTTCACCACCGTGCTGGAAGCGCTCGACGCAGCGGTGTCGGTCGCCCCCATCGGCAGCGAGGAACTGCTGTTCGCCAACAAGCTGTATCGCCTGTGGTTCGGCTCGGACACCGTGGGGCACCTGGGCATGGTCGCGCAGGCGGGCGTGCCCGCATCCAATGCGCACGACGAAGGCCTCGACGACGTGGACCCGTACGCCGGCCTGCCCATCGACACGCTCACCGCCGCGCAGACTGCCAACAATGAAATCTTCGTGCCCCACCTCGGCAAGTGGCTCGAAGTGCGTTCGCGCTACCTGACCTGGGTCGACGGCCGCCTGGCTCAACTCGTCATCGCCACCGACATCACGCCGCGCCGCGACGCCGAAGAGCAGGCCGCCGCGCAGGCCGACAAGGCCCAGGCCGCAAGCCGCCTCATCACGATGGGCGAAATGGCGTCGAGCGTGGCGCACGAGCTCAACCAGCCGCTGACCGCCATCACCAACTACTGCAACGGGATGATGTCGCGCATCAAGGGCCAGTCGATCGACACCGAGGCCCTGCTCGCCGCGCTCGAAAAGACCTCGAAGCAGGCGCAGCGCGCGGGCCAGATCATCCAGCGCATCCGCTCCTTCGTGAAACGCAGCGAACCCAACCGCACGCCGGCCGACGTGGCCACCATGGTGAGCGAGGCGGTCGAACTCGCCGGCATCGAGCTGCGCCGACGCAACGTGCGCCTGAATCACTACGTGGCCGCGCGGCTGCCGGTGGTGCGCGTCGACCCGATCCTCATCGAGCAGGTGATGGTCAACCTGCTGAAGAACGCCGCCGAATCCATCGACATCGCCGACCGCCCGCTGGCGCGCCGCAGCGTCGAACTGCGCGTACTGCCCAAGGTGATCGAGGGCCACAACGCCATCGAGTTCTCGGTGCAGGACACGGGCAAGGGCCTGGCGCCCGAAGTGATGGACCGGCTCTACGAAGCCTTCTTCTCGACCAAGCCCGAAGGCATGGGCATCGGGCTGAATCTGTGCCGCACCATCGTCGAGTCGCACCGCGGCCGGATGCAGGCGGAGAACATCTACAATGGCCCGGATGTGATCGGATGCCGCTTTTCCTTCTGGATTCCGGTGTTGGACGCTATCAGTTCCGTAGCTAGCGACGAGGCAAAGGTACCTGCATGAGTTTGATTCCGAAGAAGGGCACGGTCTATGTCGTCGACGACGACGAAGCCGTACGCGATTCGCTGCAATGGCTGCTCGAAGGCAAGGACTACAGAGTCCGCTGTTTCGATTCCGCCGAATCCTTTCTCTCCCGATACGACCCGCGCGAAGTCGCCTGTTTGATCGTCGACATCCGCATGGCCGGCATGACCGGCCTCGAATTGCAGGATCGGCTGATCGAACGGCGCTCCCCGCTGCCGATCGTGGTCATCACCGGCCACGGCGACGTGCCGATGGCGGTCGACAGCATGAAAAAGGGCGCGATGGATTTCATCCAGAAGCCCTTCAACGATGAAGAGCTGGTCACGCTGGTCGAGCGCATGCTCGAGCATGCGCGCGGCGCCTTCACGCAGCACCAGCAGTCGGCCAGCCGCGACGCGCTGCTGTCCAAGCTCACGGGCCGCGAGGCGCAGGTGCTCGAACGCATCGTCGCCGGCCGCCTGAACAAGCAGATCGCCGACGACCTGGGCATCAGCATCAAGACGGTCGAGGCGCACCGCGCCAACATCATGGAAAAGCTCAATGCCAACACCGTGGCCGATCTGCTCAAGATCGCCCTGGGACAGGCGGCGCCCGCTGCCAAGGCCTAGAAGCTATCCGACAGATAGCGACGAATGAATCCCACGCCTGCGCAAGCGGGCGTTTTTACTTGGAAAATCGAAACCGATGACCGCCCAACTGATCGACGGCAACGCCCTCGCCAAAACCATTCGCGCCGAAGTTGCCGGCCGCACCGCCGCACTCAAGGCCCGTGGCGTGAACCCGGCCCTTTCCATCATCCTCGTGGGCGAAGACCCGGCCAGCCAGGTCTATACGAAGCACAAGGTCAACGACAGCGCCCAGACCGGCCTGGAAGCCACGCTCGAAACCTACCCCGCCGACATGAGCGAGGCCGATCTTCTGGCCCGCATCCGCACCCTCAACGACGACCCGAAGGTGCACGGCATCCTGGTCCAGCTGCCGCTGCCCAAACACATGGACAGCCAGAAGGTCATCGAGACGATCTCGCCCGCAAAGGACGTCGACGGCTTTCACGTCGCCAGCGCCGGTGCGCTGATGACCGGCGCCCCAGGCTTCTGGCCCTGCACGCCGCACGGCTGCATGAAGATGCTCGAATCCATCGGCTACGACCTGCGCGGCAAGCACGCCGTGGTCATCGGCCGCAGCAACATCGTCGGCAAGCCGATGGCCATGATGCTGCTCGCCAAGAGCGCCACCGTGACCATCTGCCACAGCGCCACGCAAGACCTGGGCGCCATCACGCGCCAGGCCGACGTGATCGTCGCGGCGGTGGGCAAGCTCAATCTCCTGACCGCCGACATGGTGAAGCCGGGCGCGGTCGTCATCGACGTGGGCATGAACCGCAAGGAAGACGGCAAGCTGGCCGGCGACGTCGATTTCGACGGCGTGAAGGAAGTGGCCGGCTGGATCACGCCCGTGCCCGGTGGCGTCGGCCCCATGACGCGCGCCATGCTTCTGGCAAACACCCTTGAAGCGGCCGAACGCGCCGCCAAGTAACTTTCATGGCCATGACGAACAATCCTCTCCTCGATTTCAACGATCTCCCGCTGTTCGATCGCATCAAGCCCGAGCACGTCGCGCCCGCCGTCGACGCGCTGCTGGCCGACGCCGAGACCGCGCTGCAGACCGTGACGGCGCCCGGCTTTCCCGCTGACTGGAATGCGATCTCGAAGGTGCTCGACGTGGCCTCCGAACGTTTCAGCCGCGCCTGGAGCGCCGTCGGCCACCTCAACGCAGTGGCCGACACGCCCGAATTGCGCGCCGCCTACAACGAGGCCATGCCGCGCGTGACCGCCTTCTGGACCCGGCTGGGCTCCGACGAGCAGCTGTACGCCAAGTACAAGGCCATCGACGTCGCCACGCTCAACGCAGAGCAGCGCCAGGCGCATCGCAATGCCGTGCGCAACTTCGTGCTGGGCGGTGCCGAGCTGCAGGGCGACGCCAAGAAGCGCTTCGCCGAGATCCAGGAGCGCCAGGCCGAGCTGAGCCAGAAGTTCAGCGAAAACGCACTCGACGCAACCGATGCCTTCGCCTACTACGCCGCGCTCGGCGAACTCGAAGGCGTGCCCGAAGACGTGGTGAGCGCCGCGCGCGCCGCCGCAGAGGCCGATGGCAAGGAAGGCTACAAGCTCACGCTCAAGATGCCGTGCTACCTGCCGGTGATGCAGTTCGCCAAGAGCAGCGCGCTGCGCGAGAAGCTCTACCGCGCCTACGTCACCCGCGCCAGCGAGTTCGGCGACGCCGCCTTCGACAACACGGCGCTCATCACCGAAATCCTCGCGCTGCGCGAGGAAGAAGCGAAGCTGCTGGGCTACAGGAACTACGGCGAACTCTCTGTCGTGCCGAAGATGGCCGAGTCGCCCGAGCAGGTCGTCAAGTTCCTGCGCGATCTCGCAATCAAGGCCAAGCCCTATGGCGAGCGCGACCTGGCCGACCTGCGGGTCTTCGCCTCGGAGCAGTTGAGCATCACCGACCCCCAGCCCTGGGACTGGAGCTACATCGGCGAGAAGCTCAAGGAGGCGCGCTACGCCTTCAGCGAGCAGGAGGTGAAGCAGTACTTTCCCGCGCCGAAGGTCATGGCCGGGCTGTTCAAGATCGTCGAGACGCTGTTCGAGGTGTCGATCCGCCGCGACTCGGCGCCTACTTGGCACCCGAGCGTCGAGTTCTACCGCATCGAACGCGCCGGTCAGAAGGTCGGCCAGTTCTATCTCGACCCTTCTGCCCGTGCCGCCAAACGCGGTGGTGCCTGGATGGACGACGTGCGCGCCCGCTGGCTGCGCCCCGACAACGGTGCGCTGCAAACCCCCATCGCGCAACTGGTGTGCAACTTTGCCAGCGGCGTCGACGGCAAGCCGCCGCTGCTCACGCATGACGACGTGACCACCCTCTTCCACGAGTTCGGCCACGGCCTGCACCACATGCTCACCCAGGTGAACGAGCGCGACGTGTCGGGCATCAGCGGCGTCGAGTGGGATGCAGTCGAGCTGCCGAGCCAGTTCATGGAAAACTTCTGCTGGGAGTGGGATGTGCTCAAGCACATGACCGCCCACGTCGACACCGGCGAACCGCTGCCCCGCGCGCTGTTCGACAAGATGACCGCTGCCAAGAACTTCCAGAGCGGCCTGCAGACGCTGCGCCAGATCGAGTTCTCGCTGTTCGACATGCTGCTGCACACCGAGTACCACGCGGCCGCCGCCAAGACCGGCGACGTGATGGCGCTGCTCGGCAAGGTGCGCGCCGAGGTGGCGGTGATGCCCTCGCCGCCGTTCAGCCGCACGCCGAATACTTTCAGCCACATCTTCTCGGGCGGCTACGCAGCCGGCTACTACAGCTACAAGTGGGCCGAGGTGCTGAGCGCCGACGCCTACGCGGCCTTCGAGGAAACCGTGGGCGCCGACGGCGAGCCGAACATCGAAACCGGCCGCAAGTACCGCCAGGCCATCCTGGAGGCCGGCGGCAGCCGCAGCGCCATGGATTCGTTCAAGGCTTTCCGTGGCCGTGAGCCCCAGCTTGATGCGCTGCTGCGACACCAGGGCATGGCGGAGCCTCAGCCTGCTTGATGCGGCGCTGAAGCTTGCGATACTCGGGCGATGCATCCGATTTACAAATTCTCACTGCATCGCCTGACCGGCCTGGCCCTGGTGCTCGTCGCCACGGGCGCCATGGCGCAACAGGTCTATCGCCAGGTCGACAAGAATGGCAAGGTAACGTTCTCGGACCGCGCCCCCACGGCCAGCACCGAGCCGGCCTCGGCCTCGCAAGGCGGCTCCACCACGCCGGCAAATGCGGGCCTGCCCTACGAGCTGCGGCAAGTGGCTCAACGCTACCCCGTCACGCTGTACAGCAGCGACGAATGCGGGCCGTGCAGCACGGCTCGCTCGCTGCTCATTACGCGGGGCATTCCGTTCGAGGAACGCACCGTCAAGAGCAACGAGGAAATCGAGGCGCTGCAGCGCCTGAGCAGCCAGAGCTCGCTGCCATTGCTGACCATCGGGTCGCAGCAGCTCAAGGGCTTCTCGGATGTCGAGTGGTCGCAGTACCTCGACGCGGCCGGCTACCCCAAGAGCAACAGCCTGCCCGCCGGTTACCGCAACGGCCCCGCGCGACCGCTGATCGCGCAGCAGGCAGCACCCGCACCCCGTGCCGCCGCAGCACCGGCCGCACAGCCGGCGCCGCCGCCCCCCGCATCGAGCGAGCCGAGCCCGAGCAATCCCGCCGGCATCAAGTTCTGAGCCAGGCCGCTCACGCGGCCTTTCATTCCTAGGCGCCGAACTGCAGCGTCTTCACGCCAGTCGAGGTGCCCAGCAGGCACACGTCGGCCTTCTGGTGCGCGAAGACGCCGACCGTCACCACGCCCGGCCACTTGCTCACTTCGGACTCGAAAGCCAGCGGATCGGTGATCCGAAGGCCCGTCACGTCGACGATGTGCTGGCCGTTGTCCGTGACCAGCGGCAGGCCGTCTTTCTCGCGCACCTGGGCGATGCCACCCATGCTGGCGAACTGGCGCATCACGCGGCGCGCGGCCATCGGAATCACTTCCACCGGCAGCGGAAAGGCGCCCAGCACCTCTACCAGCTTGGATGCGTCGGCAATGCAGACGAACTTGCGCGACTGGGCCGCGACGATCTTCTCGCGCGTGAGTGCAGCACCGCCGCCCTTCACCATGAAACCGCGGTGGTCGATTTCGTCCGCGCCGTCGATGTAGACCGCCAGCTCTTCCACCTCGTTGCTGTCGAACACCGGAATGCCGAGGGCACGCAGTCGCTCGGTCGAGGCGACCGAGCTGGAGACGGCGCCCTTGATCTCGTCCTTGATGGTGGCCAGCGCATCGATGAACTTGTTCACCGTCGAGCCGGTGCCGACGCCGACGATCTCGCCCTTGACCACATAGGCCAGCGCGGCAAGGCCGACCTGGGCCTTGAGTTCGTCCTGAGAAAGAGGGGTTGGGGAGGCGGGTGCGGTCATCGCGGAGAATCCTTGGCTCATTGAAGCCCCGAATTATCCGATGCCCCTGCTGATGCCCTCCTCGCTCTACGGCCTTGCCCGCCCTTTCCTGTTCGGTTTCGACCCCGAGCATGCCCACGAAATCACGCTGGACGGGCTGGCGCGCACCCAGAACACGCCGCTGGCCTGTGCTTACTCGGCGCCCCGCGTCGACGACCCCGTCCAGCTTGCCGGGCTGACCTTTCCGAACCGCGTGGGCCTGGCGGCCGGGCTCGACAAGAACGCCCGTTGCATCGACGCCTTCGCCGCCATGGGGTTCGGCTTCGTCGAGGTCGGCACGGTGACGCCGAAGGCCCAGCCGGGCAATCCCAAGCCGCGCATGTTCCGCCTGCCGCAGCGTGACGCGCTGATCAACCGGCTAGGCTTCAACAACGAAGGGCTCGACGCCTTCCTGGCCAACGTGCAGAAGGCGCGCTTTCGCAAGGGCGGCGGCGGTGCGAAGCAGCCGATGCTGCTGGGCCTCAACATCGGCAAGAACGCCGCCACGCCGATCGAGCGTGCGGTGGACGACTATCTGATCTGCCTCGACGGCGTGTATCCGCATGCCGACTATGTGACGATCAACATCTCGAGCCCCAACACAGCCAACCTGCGCACGCTGCAAAGCGACGAAGCGCTCGATGCGCTGCTCGGCGCGGTGGCCGAACGGCGCGAGGCTCTGGCAGCACGCCACAACAAGCGCTCGCCGCTGTTCGTGAAGATCGCGCCCGATCTCGACGAAGCCCAGGTGGCAGTCATCGCCGCCACGCTGAAGCGCCACGGCATGGACGGCGTGATCGCCACCAACACCACGCTTGCGCGTGATGCCGTCAAAGGCCTGCCGCATGCCGAAGAAGCGGGTGGACTGTCGGGTGCACCGGTGCGCGAGGCAAGCAACCGCGTGATCGCCCAATTGCGCGCGGCGCTGGGCTCGGGCTTTCCGATCATCGGGGTGGGCGGCATCCTCAGTGGCGCGGATGCCAAGGCCAAGATCGCCGCGGGTGCGGACGTGGTGCAGATCTACACCGGCCTGATCTACCGCGGACCGGCGCTGGTCCGCGAAGCAGCTCAGGCGCTGCTGCGCGATCGCAGCAAGGCCTGAGAGCTTTTTCTTTCTTTCCTCTTCAGCGCATGCGCCAGAGCACTGGCGCGATGACCGCAGCCCAGCGCAGCAGGCGCCTCGGCTTGATCACCACCACGGCCGCCGCGGCAACGACGCCGGTGGCCACCGGATGCGCACGGGCGATGCGCAAGGCCGCAGCAGCAGCCGATTCATTGGGCGGAGGCGCTTCGCCTTCGCCCGAGCCGCCCGCAGGCTGTGCCTCGCGTCCACCCTGCAGCGTCGCGATGCGCTCGCGTTGACGCTCCATGCGCGCCAGCAACTCTTCGCGCGTGGCCGGCCGCGGGGGGCGCGGCGCTTCTTCGTCCTGCTCCGGATCCTTGCCCAGGCCGAAGCTGTCCTGGACCCAGGCCCAGTCGCGCTCGAACTCGTGGCGTGCCGGCACGAAGCTGTTGGACGCATTGCGCAGGGTCAGCAGCAAGCCGACGGCGGCCGCCAGCCAGAGCACGATCCACACGCCTGCCACCGACCACGCAGCGGTGATGCGGTACGGTGTTTCCCAGAAATGAACCACCACCGCCACGGACAGCAAGGCCACCGTGACCGTGGTGAGCCCCAGCACGGCCAGACTGAAGACGAGCATCAGCTTGAGACGCTGCTTCTCGTCCTCCCAGGCCATGCGCAGCAATTGCACCCGGTCTTCGGCCGCCAAGGCGCCTTCGGCCGCGGCAATGCGCAGCCGGCGAATCCGGGCGTTCAGCCCGAACAGGGACAGCAGCCTCATGGGCTGGCTCCGGCCATGTCCGGATGAACGATCTTGCTGCCGTGCGCGCTCAGGTCAGCGGCGGCCAAGCAGCAGGCCCACCAGCACGCCGACGGCCAGTGCGGCACCGGCGATCTGCCATGGTTCGTCGTGGGCGTAGGCGTTGGCGGAGGTGGCCGCTTCACGGGCCTTCTTGGCGGCGAGCTTGCTCTTCTCGGCCGCGAGTTCGCGTGCGATGGCCAGCTTGGTGTCGATGCGCTGGCGCAGCGCCTTGATGTGGGGAACCGAATCCAGGTCCTTGCTTGCCAGCACGCCGCGCACGTCGCTTGCAATGTCTTCGGCTGCTGCTTCAAGATTTTGGGATGCACTCATTGGAAACTTTCCTCCGTGATGACACCGGCACCGCGCCGGCGGCTTCGCGCCAGCAAATGGCGTGCTGTCATGTTACAGGCTCAAAAGACCCTCAGGCGCTACAGATGTGCAGACTTTGACGCGAGATGCCACTTCGTGACGTGCAAAGCGCTTCACGCGTCCGCCAGCAAGCCGGCCACATGGCGCCCGATGGCCAGGCTGCTCGTGAGGCCTGGCGACTCGATGCCGAAGAGATTGACCAGCCCCGGCACACCGTGCGATGCAGGTCCGTCGATCATGAAGTCGGCCGCCGGCTCGCCCGGGCCCGAGATCTTCGGCCGCATGCCTGCGTAGCCCGGGATCAGGGCGCCATCGGGCAGCGCGGGCCAGTACTTGCGCACTTCGGCATAGAAGCCCTCGCCGCGGGCCGGGTCCACCACAAGTTCGTCGGCCGAAGACACCCACTGCACATCGGGCCCGAACTTGGCCTGGCCGCCCAGGTCGATCGTGAGGTGCACGCCCAGCCCACCCGGCTCGGGCACGGGATAGATCAGACGCCCGAACGGCGCCCGCCCCGACAGGGTGAAGTAGTTGCCCTTGGCGAAGTATTCCCTGGGCACCGCCGAGGCCGGCAGGCCCTCGAAACGCCGCGCCAGCGCAGGGGCACCGAGACCCGCTGCATTGACCACGCTGCGGCAACGCAGCGCAGTGCCATCCTCAGCCATCAGGACGATGGCACCATCGCCGCATTCGGCACGCACGATGGGCGATTTCAGTGCCAGCATGCCGCCCGCGTTCTCGAGGTCGCCGAGCAGGCTCAGCATGAGCGAGTGGCTATCGACGATGCCTGTGCTCGGCGAATGCAGCGCCGCCACGCAATGCAGCTGCGGCTCCATCGCCACAGCCTGCTGCGCGGTGATCAACGTCAGATCACCGACGCCGTTCGCAGCCGCCTTCGTCCGGATGACATCGAGCTGGTCCGCCTGCTCGGGCAAGGTCGCCACGATCAGCTTGCCGCAGCGCTGATGCGGCACACCACGCTCCGCCGCGTAGGCGTACAGCATTTCCTTGCCCTCGACGCAGAGCCTCGCCTTGAGCGAGCCCTGCGGGTAGTAGATGCCGGCGTGAATGACTTCGCTGTTGCGCGAACTCGTACCCGTGCCAATGGCACCTTCGGATTCGAGCACCAGCACTTCCCGGCCCGCGAGCGCCAAGGCGCGCGCCACTGCCAGCCCCACCACACCAGCGCCGATGACAGCGCAATCTATTTCGTCCATCGCGCGAGCTTAGCGCGGCTCGCTCGCGGATTTCCTCATTGCACGGAGGGCGGCGGCTCCGGATCGGTGGGTTCGTCGGGTGGCGTCTCAGCCCCTTCGTCGGGCTCGACGGGCAGGTTCGGCGTGACGGGGGTCGGAAGATCTGGGTGAGTGGCCATGGCGGTGCTCCTTGCCCCTCAGTTCTAGGCCGCCACTACGGGAAGTTCAACAGCCCTTGGCTGCACTTGCCGTCGGTGCAGGCCGACAGTTCAGTCAATGAATGAAGCCGGCGCGACAAACGAAAACGGCACCCGAAGGTGCCGTAAGTCGTTGCTTTGAATGGTGGGCGGTGGAGGTTTCGAACCTCCGACCCCAGCAGTGTGAATGCTGTGCTCTACCCCTGAGCTAACCGCCCGAAACGCTGCTGTTTGACTGCAGCGTTCTGAAAACGTATCGCGTTGTGCGAAGCCTCAGATTATGCCATAGCTTTTCAGCCGTTTTCGCGAAACAGCGTGCGACCGCCGCTCGATTTGTCGAGTTGCCCCAACACCGCTTCGTGCGCGGTCAGCTCGTGCTCGGCGGCCAGGATCACCGGCAGCTCGAACTGGCTCAGGTCGATGGCCACCACGGTGGTACCCAGCTGAGGCTCGTTCGAAGCCACGTCGATCAGCAGCGCATCCTGGCCTCGAGTGAGGTTGATGTAGACGTCTGCCAGCAGTTGCGCGTCGAGCTTGGCGCCGTGGAAGGTGCGGTTCGAGCGGTCGACACCGAAGCGGTCGCACAGCGCGTCCAGCGAATTGCGCTTGCCCGGGTACACCTGCTTGGCCATGGCCAGCGTGTCGGTCACTTCGCTGACGAAGGTGCGCAGCGGCGGCAAGCCGGCACGCTCGAATTCCTTGTTGAGAAAGCCGACGTCGAAGGCCGCGTTGTGAATGATCAGCTCGGCATCGCGCAGGTACTCGACGATGTCGTTGGCCAATGTGGCGAACTTCGGCTTGTCGCGCAGGAAGTCGGTCGTCAGGCCGTGGACCTTGAGCGCGTCCTCGTGGCTCTCGCGCTCAGGGTTGAAGTAGATGTGCAGGTCGTTGCCGGTGAGCTTGCGGGCGAACAGCTCCACGCAGCCGAGCTCGATGACCCGGTCGCCGTTCTCCGCAGAGAGGCCGGTGGTTTCGGTATCAAGAACGATCTGGCGCGACATCAGTGGTTTTCCTTGGCGTGATTGATCGAGTACTTGGGAATCTCGATGGTCACATTCTCCTGCGCCAGGATCGATTGGCAACTCAGGCGCGACTGGGGCTCCAGGCCCCAGGCACGGTCGAGCAAGTCTTCTTCGCCCTCTTCCGCCTCGTTCAGCGAGTTGAAGCCCTCGCGCACGATCACGTGGCAGGTGGTGCAGGCGCAGCTCATCTCGCAGGCATGCTCGATGTTGATGTTGTTGTCGAGCAGCGCCTCGCAGATCGAGGTGCCGGCGGGCGCGGTGATTTCGGCGCCCTGCGGGCAGTACTCGGGATGCGGGTAGATCTTGATCGTGGGCATGTTGTTGTTCTAGAGAGATTCGACCTTGCGGCCGGCAAGTGCGCGCGCAATGCCCGCGTTCATTCGCTGTGCGGCAAAGGCTTCGGTGTCGTCGGCCAGCTTCTTGGTGGCAGCCTCGATGGCGGCGGCCTCGTTGCTGCCCTTGGCGGTTTCACGCAACTGCGCCATCGATTCGTCTATGACGGCGCGCTCTCCGTCGCTCAGCAGGTCACCGTCGGCATCGAGCGCGCTCTGCGTGGCGAGCAGCATGCGATCGGCATCGACGCGCGCCTCGACCAGCGCGCGGGCCAGCATGTCCTGCTGCGCCGTGGAAAAGCTCTCCTGCAGCATGGTCGCGATCTGGTCGTCCGACAGACCGTATGACGGCTTGACCGCCACGCTGGCTTCGACGCCGCTGCCCTGCTCCTTGGCACTCACGCTAAGCAGACCGTCTGCGTCGACCGTGAAGGTCACGCGGATGCGTGCCGCGCCGGCCGCCATCGGTGGGATACCGCGCAGCGTGAAGCGCGCGAGGCTGCGGCAGTCGGCCACGAGATCGCGCTCGCCCTGCACCACGTGCAGCGCCAGCGCGGTCTGGCCGTCTTGATAGGTCGTGAAGTCCTGCGCCATTGCGGTGGGGATGGTCTGGTTGCGCGGCACGACGCGCTCGACCAGGCCGCCCATGGTCTCGATGCCGAGTGAGAGCGGGATCACGTCGAGCAACAGCAGCTCGCCCGCGCCGTTGTTGCCGGCGAGCTGGTTGGCCTGGATGGCAGCACCGAGGGCCACGACTTCATCAGGGTTCAGGTTGACCAGCGGCTCGCGGCCGAAGAACTCGGCGACGGCGCCGCGGATCTGCGGCATGCGGGTGGAGCCGCCGACAAGCACGATGCCCTGCAGGTCGTCGGGCTTGAGCTTCGCGTCGCGCAGCGCCTTGCGGACGGCAGCAATGGTGCGATCGGTGAGCGGCCGCGTGGCGGTGTAGAACTGTTCGCGGGTCAGGTCGAACGAAGCGGTCTTGCCTGCCACGTCAGCCTTGAACAGGGCCGATTCCGAATCGGTCAGCGCCTCTTTCGCGGCCCGTGCGGCGACCAGCAACGCGGCCTTGTCGGCATCGCTGCCGGCTTGCAGGCCCGTCTGCGCGAGCACGAAGCCGGCCAGCGCGTGGTCGTAGTCGTCGCCGCCAAGGGCTGAGTCGCCCCCCGTGGCGATCACCTCGAACACGCCCTGCGTGAGCCGCAGGATCGAGATGTCGAAGGTGCCGCCGCCCAGGTCGTAGACCGCGTAGACACCTTCGCTCGCGTTGTCGAGGCCATATGCGATGGCGGCCGCCGTGGGCTCGCTGATAAGGCGAAGCACGTTGAGGCCGGCGAGCTGCGCGGCATCCTTGGTCGCCTGGCGCTGGCCTTCGTCGAAGTACGCCGGCACGGTGATGACGGCACCGTAGAGCTCGTCGTCGAAGGTGTCCTCGGCACGAAAGCGCAGCGTGGCCAGGATCTCGGCGCTGATCTCGACCGGCGACTTCTCGCCCGCCAGGGTCTGCACCTGCACCATGCCGCCATCGCTGCTGCCGATGCGGTACGACATCGCTTCGCGGTTCGCGATGTCGGCCAGGCCGCGGCCCATGAGCCGCTTCACCGAAGTGATCGTGTTGGCCGGGTCCTTGGCGCGCGCCGCCAGCGCATCGAAGCCGATCTGGCGGCGGTCGTTTTCAAGGTAGCGCACGGCCGAAGGCAGCAGCACGCGACCCTGGTCGTCGGGCAGGCATTCGGCCACGCCGTTGCGCACCGCGGCCACCAGCGAATGGGTGGTGCCGAGGTCGATGCCCACGGCAATGCGACGCTGATGCGGGTCGGGCGCCTGGCCGGGTTCGGAAATCTGAAGAAGAGCCATCAGGCCTCCCGCCGGGCCGCCCCAAGGGAGGCCTGCACCCCCTCGGGGGGCAGTGAATACACGAAGTGATGAGCGTGGGGGTTCATGTCTCTATTGTCCCAACTGATCGAATTTGGCTTCGACGTCCTGTCCGAAGCGCTCAATGAACATGAGGGCTCTCACCTGCTGCGCGGCGGCGGGGTAGTCGCCTTTTTCGTCGATCAGCCAGTCGAGCGACGACAGTGCGCGGGCGCGGGCAGCCTCGACCTCGGCCTGGAGCTTTTCAAGCGAAGCGGCGTCTTCGACATCGTCGAGCGCCTCGCGCCACTCCATCTGCTGCATCAGGAACTCCGGCGGCATCGCCGTGTTGTTCTCGGCGTTCAGCGGTGCGTCGTGCAGTTCGCAGATGTAGCTGGCGCGGCGGATCGGATCCTTGAGCCGCTGGTAAGCCTCGTTGATGCGCACCGACCACTGCATGGCCACACGTTGCGCGGCGGCGCCCTGCGCGGCAAAGCGGTCCGGGTGGGCTTCGCGCTGCAGCTCTTTCCAGCGCGCGTCGAGCACCGCACGGTCCTGCGCGAAAGTCGCCGGGACGGCGAACAGTTGAAAGTCGGTGTCGTTCAGGTTCATGGCAAGAAAAAACCGCCAGCACATGACATGGTGGCGGCTGTTGTCGCGGTCAGCGACGGCGCATCAGATGCGAAAACTTTCCCCGCAGCCGCAACGGTCGCGTTCGTTGGGGTTGATGAACTTGAAACCCTCGTTCAGGCCCTCGCGCACGAAGTCGAGCTGCGTGCCGTCGATGTAGGCCAGGCTCTTCGGGTCGACCAGCACCTTCACGCCGTGGTCTTCGAACACCACGTCTTCAGGCGTGAACTCGTCCACGTACTCGAGCTTGTAGGCCAGGCCGGAGCAGCCCGTGGTCTTCACGCCCAGCCGCACGCCCACGCCCTTGCCCCGTTTGCCGAGGTAGCGGGTGACGTGTCGCGCAGCGGCTTCGGTCAGCGTGACGGCCATGTCAGTGAACAGCTTCGGCAGCAGCAGCTTCGGTCTTGACGCCGTGCTTGGCCTTGTAGTCGCTCACGGCGGCCTTGATCGCGTCTTCGGCCAGGATGGAGCAGTGGATCTTCACGGGCGGCAGCGCCAGCTCTTCGGCGATCTGCGCGTTCTTGAGCGCAGCCGCTTCGTCGAGCGTCTTACCCTTGACCCATTCGGTCACGAGCGACGACGACGCAATGGCCGAGCCGCAGCCGTAGGTCTTGAAGCGCGCGTCTTCGATCACGCCGGTTTCGGGGTTGACCTTGATCTGCAGCTTCATCACGTCACCGCAGGCCGGCGCGCCGACCATGCCGGTGCCTACCGAGTCGTCGCCCTTTTCGAAGGAGCCGACGTTGCGTGGATTTTCGTAGTGGTCGATGACCTTGGAAGAATATGCCATGGTGTACCTCTCAAACTTTGTTCAATCGTGGAGCCTGGTGCGGGCCTGCGTCAGTGGGCCGACCACTGGATCGTGCTGATGTCGACGCCGTCCTGGAACATCTCCCACAGGGGGCTCAGCTCACGCAGCTTGGCAACGTTGTGCTTGATGGTCGAAATGGCGTAGTCGATTTCTTCTTCGGTCGTGAAACGGCCGATGGTCATGCGAAGGCTGCTGTGGGCCAGCTCGTCGCTGCGGCCCAGGGCGCGCAGCACATAGCTGGGCTCCAGGCTGGCCGAGGTGCAGGCCGAACCCGACGACACCGCCAGGCCCTTGATGCCCATGATCAGCGACTCGCCTTCGACGTAGTTGAAGCTCATGTTCAGGTTGTGCGGCACACGGTGTTCGAGGTCGCCGTTGATGAACACCTGCTCGACATCCTTCAGGCCATCGAGCAGACGCTTCTGCAGGCGGCGCGCATGGGCGATGTCGTCCTTCATTTCGAGCTTGGCGATGCGGTAGGCCTCGCCCATGCCGACGATCTGGTGCGTGGGCAAGGTGCCCGAACGCATGCCGCGTTCGTGACCGCCGCCGTGCATTTGCGCCTCGAGCCGCACTCGCGGCTTGCGGCGCACGTACAGCGCGCCGATGCCCTTGGGGCCATAGGTCTTGTGCGAGGCGAGGCTCATCAGGTCGATGGGCAGCTTCGTGATGTCGATTTCGACCTTGCCGGTGGCCTGGGCCGAATCGACGTGGAAGATGATGCCCTTTTCGCGGCAGACATTGCCGATCGCGACCACGTCCTGGATCACGCCGATTTCGTTGTTCACGAACAGCACGCTGGCCAGGATGGTGTCAGGGCGGATCGCGGCCTTGAACTTTTCAAGGTCGACGAGGCCATTTTCCTCGACGTCGAGGTAGGTGACTTCGAAGCCCTGGCGCTCGAGCTCGCGCATGGTGTCGAGCACAGCCTTGTGCTCGGTCTTCAGGGTGATCAGGTGCTTGCCCTTGCCCTTGTAGAACTGGGCCGCGCCCTTGAGCGCGAGATTGATCGATTCGGTCGCGCCCGACGTCCAGACGATTTCGCGGGGATCCGCATTGATCAGGTCAGCCACCTGGCCACGCGCCTTCTCGACCGCCTCTTCAGCCTCCCAGCCCCATGCGTGGCTGCGCGACGCCGGGTTGCCGAAGTGTTCGCGCAACCAGGGAATCATGGCGTCGACCACACGCGGGTCGACCGGCGTGGTCGCGCCGTAATCGAGATAGATCGGGAAATGAGGAGTTACGTCCATGGCTGGCTCGTGCTGGCGTGGGGGGGTTGTTTTTTGATCTGGGCGGCTCAGGGTGGCGCCCGAAGGCGCCGCCGGGGACTCAGTACTCAGGACTTGGCGAAGGCGTTGCCGAGCGCGAACACCGAATTAGGTGCGTTGACGCGGATCGGCTTGACCACCGGCTGGGCCGAGATCGCACGCTTGACGACCGGCTTGTTTTCGATCTGCACGCCCTTGGCGATCTGGTCGTCGACCAGCTTCTGCAGCGTGACGGAGTCGAGGAACTCGACCATGCGCTGGTTCAGCGAGGCCCAGAGCTCGTGCGTCATGCAGCGGCCGGCTTCGCCGAGGCAGTTTTCCTTGCCGCCGCACTGGGTGGCATCGATGGGTTCATCGACGGAAACGATGATGTCGGCCACGGTGATGTCCGCGGCCTTGCGACCGAGGCTGTAGCCGCCGCCGGGGCCGCGGGTCGACTCGACCAGCTCGTGACGGCGCAGTTTGCCGAACAGCTGTTCGAGGTACGACAACGAAATCTGCTGCCGCTGGCTGATCGCAGCCAGCGTGACCGGACCGGTGTTCTGACGCAACGCCAGATCGATCATTGCTGTGACCGCAAAACGGCCTTTGGTAGTGAGACGCATCGCAAGCTCCTTCAAGTGCTTACCGTTGAAATGACACCGTGGTCCTGGACCGCGGTGACTTCGTCTCCGCCCTGCCCGACCCCTGACGCTGGTGAACCAGTCGGTAGGAGTCGGTCCTTCATCGCGAAGTTCTTTTCTTGTTGTTGACTGTTTCGCTCAAGTATAACAGAAGCCCCCGAGGTCTGCTGGGGTAAACCCCAGCGCGGTTCGCTTGAAGAATGCGAACGTCTGACCTACTGCGGCGGGATCGCGATGTTGTCGCCGCCCGACGCCCCGAACGCCTGCTCCCGCAGCAACGCCAACTGGTCGCGCACCCGGGCTGCCTTCTCGAATTCGAGGTTGCGGGCGTGCTCCAGCATCTGCTTTTCCAGCCGCTTGATTTCCCGGGCGATGTCCTTTTCGCTCATGTCCTCGACCTTGGCGCGTTCCAGGTCGAGCTTGGCCATTTCCTTGCCCGTTTTCTCGCTGTAGACGCCGTCGATCAGGTCGCGCACCTGCTTGACGATGCTGCGCGGCGTGATGCCGTTGGCTTCGTTGTAGGCAATCTGCCGGGCACGGCGGCGCTCGGTTTCGCCGATGGCCTTCTTCATCGACTCGGTCATCCGGTCGGCGTAGAGGATGGCCTTGCCGTTCAGGTTCCGCGCTGCGCGGCCAATGGTCTGGATCAGCGAGCGCTCTGCGCGCAAGAAGCCTTCCTTGTCGGCGTCGAGGATCGCCACCAGCGATACCTCGGGAATATCCAGCCCCTCGCGCAGCAGATTGATGCCCACCAGCACGTCGAAGGTGCCCAGGCGCAGATCGCGCAGTATTTCCACCCGCTCGACCGTGTCGACGTCACTGTGCAGGTAGCGCACCTTCACCCCGTTGTCGCCCAGGTAGTCGGTCAGCTGCTCGGCCATGCGCTTGGTCAGCGTGGTGATCAGCACGCGCTCGTTCTTGTCCACGCGCACGCGGATCTCGCCCAGCACATCGTCCACCTGATGCGTGGCGGGCCGCACCTCGACCTCGGGGTCGATCAGTCCGGTGGGCCGCACCAGCTGTTCGACCACGTTGCCGGCATGGTCCTTCTCGTATTGCGCCGGCGTGGCCGAAACGAAGATGCACTGGCGCATGCGCTTTTCGAACTCCTCCATCTTGAGCGGCCGGTTGTCCAGCGCACTCGGCAAGCGGAAGCCGTACTCGACCAGCGTGGTCTTGCGCGCCCGGTCGCCGTTGTACATGGCGCTGAGCTGGCCGATCATCTGGTGACTTTCGTCGAGGAACATCAGCGCGTCCTTCGGCAGGTAATCGGTCAGCGTTGCCGGCGGGTCGCCTGGCGCAGCGCCCGAGAGGTGGCGCGTGTAGTTCTCAATGCCCTTGCAATGGCCGATTTCGGCGAGCATTTCGAGGTCGAAACGGGTGCGCTGCTCCAGCCGCTGCGCCTCGACCAGCTTGCCCGCCCCCACCAGTTCCTTGAGCCGATCGCCAAGCTCGATCTTGATGGTTTCCACCGCCGCCATGACCTTGTCGCGCGGCGTGACGTAATGGCTCGACGGATACACGGTGAAGCGCGGCACCTTCTGGCGGATGCGGCCGGTCAGCGGGTCGAAGAGCTGCAGCGACTCGATCTCGTCGTCGAACAGCTCGAAGCGGATCGCCAGCTCGCTGTGCTCCGCCGGGAACACGTCGATGGTGTCGCCCCGCACGCGAAAGGTGCCGCGGGCAAAGTCCTGCTCGTTGCGCAGGTACTGCATGCGGATGAGCCGCGAAATCAGGTCGCGCTGGCCGACCTTGTCGCCGACGCGGGCAATCAGCCGCATCTCCATGTAGTCCTCGGGCGTGCCGATGCCGTAGATGGCGCTCACCGTGGCCACGATGACCGTGTCGCGCCGCTCCAGCACGCTCTTGGTGGCCGACAGCCGCATCTGCTCGATGTGCTCGTTGATCGATGAATCTTTCTCGATGAACAAGTCGCGCTGCGGCACGTAGGCCTCGGGCTGGTAGTAGTCGTAGTAGCTCACGAAGTACTCGACGGCGTTCTTCGGGAAGAACTCTCGGAATTCGCTGTAGAGCTGCGCCGCCAGTGTCTTGTTGGGCGCAAATACGATGGCCGGGCGGCCCAGCCGGGCGATCACGTTGGCCATGGTGAAGGTCTTGCCCGAACCGGTCACGCCCAGCAGGGTCTGGAACACTTCGCCGTCGATCACGCCCTCGACCAGCCCCTCGATCGCTTTCGGCTGGTCGCCGGCCGGCGGATAGGGCTGGAAAAGCTCGAAAGGCGAGTCCGGATAGCGGATGAATTCCCCCTGTTTCGCCGGCCCGATCGGGTCCAGTTTCTTCAGGTCTGCTATGGCTTCGTTGTTCTCTGGCATGGCTGTTCCCGACAGGTGGCGCTCGCGCCGGTAAAATTCAAGGCAACCGGAAAGGATAAAGCCTCCTCCGGTTGCAGCGAAGCTTTCATCCCAAAGGACCTTTCCATGTCTATGTTCACCGCGGTCGAAATGGCGCCGCGCGACCCGATCCTCGGCCTCAACGAGCAATTTGCAGCCGATACCAACCCCAACAAGGTCAATCTCGGCGTCGGCGTCTATTACGACGACAACGGCAAGCTGCCACTGCTGCAGTGCGTGCAGGCGGCCGAGCAGAACATGATGAAAGCGCCCACGGCGCGCGGCTACCTCCCCATCGATGGCATTGCCGCATACGACAACGCTGTCAAGGCGCTGGTCTTCGGCGCCGACAGCGAACCCGTCACCTCGGGCCGCGTGGCCACCATCCAGGCCATCGGCGGCACTGGCGGCCTGAAGGTCGGCGCCGACTTCCTGAAGAAGCTCAACCCCAACGCCAAGGTGCTGATCAGCGACCCGAGCTGGGAAAACCACCGCGCGCTGTTCACCAACGCCGGCTTCGAAGTCGAAAGCTACCCCTACTACGACGCCGCCAAGCGCGGCATCAACTTCGACGGCATGCTGGCCGCGCTCAACGCAGCCCCTGCCGGCACCGTCGTCGTGCTGCACGCCTGCTGCCACAACCCGACCGGCTACGACATCACGTCGCAGCAGTGGGACCAGGTCGTCGCCACCGTCAAGGCCAAGGGTCTCGTGCCTTTCCTCGACATGGCCTACCAGGGCTTCGGCTACGGCCTGAAGGAAGACGGCGCCGCCGTCGCCAAGTTCGTCGATGCCGGCCTGACCTTCTTCGTCTCGACCTCGTTCTCCAAGAGTTTCAGCCTGTACGGCGAGCGCGTGGGCGCCCTGTCGGTGCTGTGCGAAAGCAAGGAAGAAGCCGGCCGCGTGCTGTCGCAGCTCAAGATCGCCATTCGCACCAACTACAGCAACCCGCCCACGCACGGCGGCGCCGTGGTGGCCGCGGTGCTCGGCAACCCCGAACTGCGCGCCCTGTGGGAACAAGAACTGGGCGAGATGCGCGTGCGCATCAAGGCCATGCGCCAGAAGCTGGTCGACGGCCTCAAGGCCGCCGGCGTGAAGGAAGACATGAGCTTCATCACCACGCAGATCGGCATGTTCAGCTACTCGGGCCTGAGCAAGGACCAGATGGTGCGCCTGCGCAATGAGTTCGGCGTGTACGGCACCGACACCGGCCGCATGTGCGTGGCCGCGCTCAACAGCAAGAACATCGAGTACGTCTGCGCCTCGATCGCCAAAGTCATCTAGGTGACAACAAGGTGTGAGGGAATCGCCTTCGCGACGATTCCTTCACATTCTGTGGAAGAAGGCCCCTCGCGGCGGGGCCGATGTAGGGGTAAGGCCCCCTGCAACGCAGCGAATGCGCTGATATATTGCACCGCAACATTCCACTCCAAGACCAGCGATGCTCTATCAACTCTACGAAGCCCAGCGTTCCCTGATGGAGCCGTTCTCGGACTTCGCACAGGCTGCCTCCAAGCTCTACGGCCAGGGCGCCGTGTGGGGCCAGCTGCCCATGGCCCAGCGCATGGCCGCCGGCTACGACCTGCTCTATCGCCTCGGCAAGGACTACGAGAAGCCCGAGTTCAACATCAAGTCCGTCAAGGTCGACGGCGAAGAGGTCGTGATCCAGGAGGCTGTCGAACTCGACAAGCCGTTCTGCGAGCTGCGCCGCTTCAAGCGCTTCACCGACGAGCCGCACATTCTCAAGACGCTCAAGAGCCAGCCCGTGGTGCTGATCGTGGCGCCCCTGTCGGGCCACTACGCCACGCTGCTGCGCGACACCGTGCGCACCATGCTGCAGGACCACAAGGTCTACATCACCGACTGGAAGAACGCGCGCCTCGTGCCGCTGTCCGAAGGCGAGTTCCACCTCGACGACTACATCAACTACGTGCAGGAGTTCATCCGCCGCCTGCAGGCCGAATACGGTAACTGCCACGTGGTAAGCGTGTGCCAGCCGACGGTGCCGGTACTCGCGGCCGTTTCGCTCATGGCCAGCCGCGGCGAACAGCTGCCGCTGACCATGACCATGATGGGCGGCCCCATCGACGCACGCAAGTCGCCGACCGCGGTGAACAACCTCGCGATGAACAAGAGCTACGAGTGGTTCGAGAACAACGTGATTTACCGCGTGCCGCAGGGCTTTCCGGGTGCGGGCCGCAAGGTCTACCCTGGCTTCCTGCAGCACACCGGCTTCGTGGCCATGAACCCCGACCGCCACGCCAGCAGCCACTACGACTACTTCAAGGACCTGATCAAGGGCGATGACGCCAGCGCCGAGGCCCATCGCAAGTTCTACGACGAGTACAACGCCGTGCTCGACATGGACGCCGATTACTACCTCGAGACCATCCGCACCGTGTTCCAGGAATTCGACCTGGTCAACGGCACCTGGGACGTCAAGAACCCCCAGGGTCAGGTGGAGCGCGTGCACCCGCAGGACATCCACTCGACCGCCCTGCTCACGGTCGAAGGCGAACTCGACGACATCTCGGGCTCGGGCCAGACCGAAGCGGCGCACAGCCTGTGCACCGGCATAGCCAATGACAAGCGCGAGCACTATGAAGTGAAAGGCGCTGGCCACTACGGCATCTTCAGCGGCCGCCGCTGGCGCGAACTGGTCTACCCGAAGGTGCTGAAATTCATCGCGGCCAACGACCAGCCCCAGAGCCGCGCCGGCAACCGCGGCGGCCTGGCCGCCGAAGACAGCATCAAGCCCGGCCGCAAGGTGCCCGCCGTCGCGGCCAAGAAGCTGCCGGCAAAGAAGGCCACGGCCGTGGCAGTGAAGAAGCCCGCTGCGCGCAAGAAGCCCGGCACCGGTGCGGCGCGCTGAAGAGCGCACGCAACCTCATCACCAAGTGAACGGGCTGGCCGCACGCATCAACGACGCACTGCCTCAAACGCAGTGCACACGGTGCGGCTACCCGGATTGCGCAGGCTACGCACAGGCCGTGGCTGACGGCGAGGCCGGCATCAACCAGTGCCCGCCGGGCGGCGCTGAAGGCATCGAGCGGCTCGCACTGCTTACCGGCCGCGCAACGCTCCCCCTCGATCCCCAGTTCGGCACCGAAGGCCCGCGTGCCATGGCCGTCATCGACGAGGCCTGGTGCATAGGCTGCACGCTGTGCCTCGACGCCTGCCCCACCGACGCCATTGTCGGCATCAACAAGCGCATGCACACCGTGATCGAAGCCCACTGCACGGGCTGCGAACTGTGCATTCCGGTCTGCCCCGTCGATTGCATCTCGCTCGAAGTCGAGACGCCGGGCCTCAGCGGCTGGCAAGCCTGGTCGGCCGAGCAGGCCGAAAGTGCCCGGCACCGCTACGAAGTGCATGGCAGGCGCCGCAACACCGACGCCCGGCTGGCCGAAACGGCGCCCGAGCCCGAAGCCCCGCAAGACGCCGGCGCCCGCAAGCGCGCCATCGTCGAAGCCGCCCTGGCGCGTGCCCGCGCCGCCTCGCAACAACGCCCACCAGCCACCAAACCATGACGCTCGACACCCTGCTCATCTACATCGTCGCTTCGCTCGCGCTGGCCCTGATTCCGGGGCCAACGATGCTGCTGGCGCTGTCCAACGGCATCGAGGGCGGCATGCGCCGCGCGAGCTGGGGCATTGCGGGTGCGTCGCTCGGCAGCATCACCCTGATCGCCGTCGTCGCGCTCGGACTGGGCTCTTTGCTGGCGGCCTCGGAGTGGCTCTTCAATGCGATCCGCGTCGCAGGCGTGGCCTACCTCGTATGGCTGGGCATCAAGCTGTGGCGCAGCGAAACCACCGACCTGCGCACCGCGCTGGCCAAGTCGCCGCTCGAAGTCCGTCCGCAGGGCCGTGTCGCGCTGCTGCGCAGCCTCATGGTGGCGCTGTCGAACCCGAAGACGGTGCTGTTCTTCGCGGCATTCCTGCCGCAGTTCGTCGACATCGCGAAGCCGCAAGGCCCGCAGTACCTGCTGCTGGGCGCGGTGTTCGTCGTACTCGATACCTGCGTGATGCTGGCCTATGCATCGGCCGGCACACAGGCCGTGCGCTTCCTCTCGCAGCGGGGCCTCAGGGCAATGAACCGCGGTTGCGCGGCCGGCATGTGGTTGCTCGCGGCTACGCTTGCGGTGTGGCGCCGCCCCGGCGCTTGAAGAGCAACAGCAGCACACCCGCCAGTACCACGGCCACCGCATACCACTCGAAGCGCGTGACCGCCTCGTTGGCGATCCACACGCCCAGCAGCATCGCGATCACCGGGTTCACGAAGGTGTAGCTCGCCGCCAGCGCGGCCGGCGCCCTGGCCAGCAGCACCATGTAGGCGTTGAAGGCAATCAGCGAGCCGAACACCACCAGATAGATCCACGCAGCGACCGCTTCGGCCTGCGGCGGCCAGTTCATCGTTTCGCCGGACACCGCGGCGAGCCCCATCAGCACCACGCCGCCGCAGAGCATTTCGCTCGCGAAGCCCATCGCACCGGACGCCAGCGGCAGGCTGCGCTGGCTCAGCACGCTGCCAAGCGACCAGCAGACGCAGGCAATGCAGATGGCAACCAGTCCTTCGGGCGAAGAGCGGAAGCCGCTGCCCTGCGTGAGCATCAGCACGCCGACGAGGCCGAGAGCGATGCCCGCGGCTTCGAGCCGCGACGGCTTCACACCCCAGATCAGATTGAGCAGCGCAATCAGCAGTGGAATCACCGCGATGAACGCCACCACCAGCCCCGAACCGATCGACACCTCGGCGTTCGCCGTGCCGCCCATGCCGCCGCCCAGCATCAGCGCGCCGACGATGAAGGCGTTGCGCCACTGCACCAGCGAGGGCCACGGCGCGCCGCGCCAGCGCATCCACGCTGCCAGCAGCACACCCGCGACCAGGAAACGCGAGCCCATCTGCAAGAACGGCGGAAAGCTGATCAGCGCGTACTTGATCGCGAGGTAGGTCGAGCCCCACACCACCCAGGTGGCGGCAAGGCAGAGCCACAGCAGCGGCGGCAATCCGGGGCGGCCCGCGGCTGGCGTGGCATGGGCGGGAGAAGCGAGGGTAGGCATGTCGAAGGTGTCTCTTCTGATTCTTGGTATTGGGTGCTGGTCATGGTATGAAAGCCATCCCTCGGCAGCCATGCAGATTTCATGGTTCTGCCCTCGCCAAACCGTCGATTTGAAGGAGTTTCATGGACTTTCCCTTGAACCCCGCGCTGGACGCCCATGACACCCGCATCCTCGCCGAACTGCAGGCCGATGCGCGCCTGACCATGGCCGAACTGGGCCGCCGCGTGCACCTGAGCCAGCCGGCAGTAACCGAGCGCGTGAAGAAACTGGAGGCTGCGGGCGTCATCAGCGGCTACCGCGCCACCGTCAACCTCGGCAAGCTGGGCTACGGCATCCGCGCGATCATCCGCGTCGGGCGCGCGGACTACGACCTCGTCGTGAAACTGGTGCAGGACACGCCCGAATGCGTCAATGCCTACAACGTGACCGGAGAGGACAGCTGGATCCTCGAGATCGCGGTGATCGACGTGAGCCACCTCGACGCGGTGGTCACCAAGTTCTGCATCCTTACCGAGACGGCGACCTCGATCATCCTGAATCCGGCGCGCGAGCATCAGGCGATGCTGCCGCCTCAGCGCTCGGACGTGAAGCCGCCGATCAGGAAGGTGCTCAACGCGTAGCTGCGAGCGCGCTGAACGCCGTCACCACCTCGGGCGGCGCCTGCACCATCTCGATGAGCACGCCCTCGCCCGCGATCGGAAACTCGTCGTTCGCCTTCGGGTGCAGGAAGCAGATGTCGAAGCCGGCTGCACCCTTGCGGATGCCACCCGGCGCAAAGCGCACGCCCTGCGCCGTGAGCCATTCGACGGCCTTGGGCAAGTCGTCGATCCACAGCCCCACGTGATTGAGCGGCGTCGTGTGAACGGCGGGCTTCTTCTCCGGGTCCAGCGGCTGCATCAGGTCGACCTCGACCTTGAACGGGCCCACGCCCATCGCGCAGATGTCTTCATCCACGTTCTCGCGTTCGCTCTTGAACGTGCCCGTGACTTCGAGCCCCAGCATGTCGACCCACAGCTTCTGCAGCCGCAGCTTGTCGGGCCCGCCGATGGCGATCTGCTGGATGCCCAGCACCTTGAAGGGGCGTGCGACAGTGGTCATGCGGCACAGCCTTCCGGCTGCTCCTGAACCTGCCGCGCATTCAGGCCCAGCTTGCGCAGCAGCACCGTGTCGGCTTCGACGTCGGGGTTGCCGGTAACGAGCAGCTTGTCGCCGTAGAAGATCGAATTTGCGCCCGCCATGAAGCACAGCGCCTGCACCGCGTCGCCCATCTGCTGTCGGCCGGCCGACAGGCGCACGCGCGCGGTCGGCATGGTGATGCGCGCGACCGCGATCATGCGCACGAAGTCGAAGGGGTCGACCGGGTCCGAGTCGGCCAGCGGCGTGCCGGGCACGCGCACCAGGCTGTTGATCGGCACCGATTCCGGGTACGGATTCAGGTTGGCCAGTTGCGCGATCAGCCCCGCACGGTGCACCGGTGCTTCGCCCATGCCGACGATGCCGCCGCAGCACACGCTGATGCCCGCGCTGCGCACATGGGCCAGCGTGTCGAGCCGGTCCTGGTAGGTGCGTGTGTCGACCACGTCGGTGTAGTACTCGGGCGCGGTGTCGAGGTTGTGGTTGTAGTAATCGAGGCCCGCGGCCTTGAGCTGGTGCGCATGGTGCGGCTCCAGCATGCCGAGCGTGGCGCAGGTCTGCATGCCGAGCCCCTTCACGGCCTCTACCAGCACGGCCACCTTCTCCACGTCACGGTCCTTCGGGGCGCGCCATGCGGCGCCCATGCAGAAGCGCGTGGCGCCAGCGTCCTTGGCGGCCTGCGCGGCGCGCAGCACCTCGTCGACCTCCATGAGCTTCTGCGCCTTCACGCCGGTATCGAACTCGGCCGACTGCGGGCAATAGCCGCAGTTCTCGGGGCAGCCGCCGGTCTTGACCGACAGCAGCGTGGCCAGCTCGATGTCGCCTTCGGGGAAATGCTGGCGGTGCACGGTCTGCGCCTCGAACAGCAGGTCCATCAGCGGCTTGTCGAGCAGCGTCTGGATCGCCTCGACGGACCACGGGCCCTCGGTCTTGGGGGCAGCGGCCTTCGCGGGCCGGTGCAGCGTGATCGCCTGTTGCAAGTCGTTGGCACCCATCAGTTGAACTCCAGAATGATTTGATCGACGGCGAGCGATTCGCCCTTGCCCGCCGAAATCTTGCCGACCACGCCGTCCTGCGTGGCGAACAGCACGTTTTCCATCTTCATGGCCTCGATCACGGCCAGCTTCTCGCCAGCGCGCACCTGCTGGCCCGGCTGCACCGACACCTCGACCAGCAGGCCCGGCATCGGCGACATCAGGAACTTGCTCAGGTCCGGCGGCGCCTTGTAGGGCATCAGCTCGAGCAGGCGCGCGCCCAGCGGCGACAGCACCATCGCCTCGATCTGCGTACCGTCGTGCGACACGCGCAGCGCCAGCGGGCTCTTGCCCGCGCCACGCTCCACCTGCGCGGTGAAGGGCTTGTCGTTGACCGTGCCCTGCACGCGGATCGCTCCCAGCGCCAGGCTGCTGTCGATCTTGTAGGTCTTGCCGCCCACGGCCACTGCGCTCGCGCCGGTCTTGCCATGGAAGTCGGTGACCGACACCGGATGGTGCACGTGCTTGCCTTCCGGCCCCAGCTCGACCACCACGAACTGCTCGCCCACCTTCACGCCGTGGCCTTCGAGCTGCCCGCTGATGCCCGAGGCACGCGCGCGGTAGCGGCGATGCACGTAGGCCGCGAGCGCGATCAGGAACGATGGATCGGCGTGCGGCACGTCTTCCGCGTGGAAGCCCTTGCCGTAGTGCTCGGCGATGAAGCCGGTGTTGAAGTCGCCCGCCACGAACTTCGGATGCGCCAGCAGCGCCGCCTGGAACGGAATGTTGCTGCTGATGCCGCGGATCACGAAGCCGTTGAGCGCCTCGCGCATGCGGGCAATCGCATGCTGGCGGTCCTTGCCGTGCACGATGAGCTTGGCGATCATCGAGTCGTAATACATCGGGATCTCGCCGCCGTCGTACACGCCCGTGTCCACGCGCACGCCTTGCAGGTGCTGCGTGTCGCTCGCGAACATGGTTTCGCCCGGCGGCTGGAACTTCACCAGCCGGCCGGTCGAGGGCAGGAAGTTGCGGAACGGATCTTCGGCGTTGATGCGGCACTCGATGGCCCAGCCGTTGCGCTTCACCTCGGCTTGCGTCAGCGGCAGCTTCTCGCCGGCCGCCACGCGGATCATCAGCTCGACGAGGTCGAGGCCGGTGATGCACTCGGTCACCGGGTGCTCCACCTGCAGGCGCGTGTTCATCTCCAGGAAGTAGAAGCTCTGGTCCTTGCCGACCACGAACTCCACCGTGCCTGCGCTCTGGTACTTCACGGCCTTGGCCAATTGCACCGCCTGCTCGCCCATCGCCTGACGCGTGGCGTCGGAGATGAAGGGCGACGGCGCCTCCTCGATCACCTTCTGGTGCCGGCGCTGGATCGAGCACTCGCGCTCGTTCAGATAGATCACGTTGCCGTGCGAGTCGCCCAGCACCTGGATCTCAATGTGGCGCGGCTCCTCGACGAACTTCTCGATGAACACGCGATCGTCGCCGAAGCTGTTGCGCGCCTCGTTGCGGCACGAGGTGAAGCCCTCGAAGGCTTCCTTGTCGTTGAAGGCCACGCGAAGGCCCTTGCCACCGCCGCCGGCCGAGGCCTTGATCATCACGGGGTAGCCGATGTCCTTGGCAATCTCGACGGCGCGCTCAGCCGTCTCGATGGCGTCGTTCCAGCCCGGAATGGTGTTGACCTGGGCTTCGTTCGCGAGCTTCTTCGAGGCGATTTTGTCGCCCATTGCCGCAATCGAATAGTGCTTCGGGCCAATGAAGGCAATGCCCTCTTCCTCGACCTTGCGCGCGAAGGCTTCGTTCTCCGACAGGAAGCCGTAGCCCGGGTGCACCGCCTCGGCGCCGGTCTTCTTGCAGGCGGCAATGATGCGGTCGGCCTGCAGGTAGCTCTCGCGGCTGGGCGCCGCACCGATGTGCACGGCCTCGTCGGCCAGTTCGACGTGGCGGGCTTCCTTGTCGGCGTCGGAATAGACAGCGACGGTGAGGATGCCCATCTTCTTCGCCGTCTGGATGACGCGGCAGGCGATTTCGCCACGGTTCGCAATCAGGATCTTCTTGAACATGTTCTTCTTCTCCGTGCCGCTCACAGTGGAATGTTCCCGTGCTTGCGCCACGGGTTCTCGAGCTTCTTCTCGCGCAGCATCACCAGCGAACGGCAGATGCGTTTGCGCGTCTCGTGCGGCAGGATCACGTCGTCGATGTAGCCGCGTGCGCTCGCCACGTACGGGTTGGCGAAACGGGCCTTGTATTCAGCCTCGCGGGCGGCGAGTTTTTCGGGGTCGTTCTTGTCCTCGCGGAAGATGATTTCCACCGCGCCCTTGGCGCCCATCACCGCGATCTCGGCACGGGGCCAGGCAAGGTTGACGTCGCCGCGCAGATGCTTCGAGGCCATCACGTCGTAGGCGCCGCCGTAGGCCTTGCGCGTGATGACGGTGATCTTCGGCACCGTGCACTCCGCATACGCGTAGAGCAGCTTGGCGCCGTGCTTGATGATGCCGCCGTACTCCTGCCCCGTACCGGGCATGAAGCCGGGCACGTCGACGAAGGTGACGACCGGAATGTTGAACGCATCGCAGAAACGCACGAAGCGCGCGGCCTTGATGCTGCTCTTGATGTCGAGGCAGCCCGCGAGCACCAACGGCTGGTTCGCAACGATGCCAATGGTCTGGCCTTCCATGCGGGCAAAGCCGATCACGATGTTCTTCGCGTAGTCGGGCTGAAGCTCGAAGAAGTCGCCGTCGTCCACTACCTTCAGGATCAGCTCCTTGATGTCGTAGGGCTTGTTCGGGTTGTCGGGCACCAGCGTATCGAGCGAGTAGTCGGGGCGGTCGGCCGGGTCGCCCAGGCCGTTGTTGCCCAGGCGCACCGGAGGCTTCTCGCGGTTGTTGAGCGGCAGGTAGTTGTACAGGCGGCGCAGCATCAGCAGCGCCTCGACGTCGTTCTCGAACGCCATGTCGGCCACGCCGCTGCGCGTGGTGTGGGTGATGGCGCCGCCGAGCTCTTCGGCCGTGACGCTTTCGTGCGTCACGGTCTTCACCACCTCGGGGCCGGTGACGAACATGTAGCTGCTGTCCTTCACCATGAAGATGAAGTCGGTCATGGCCGGCGAATACACGGCGCCGCCCGCGCAGGGGCCCATGATCATGCTGATCTGCGGCACCACGCCCGAGGCCATCACGTTGCGCTGGAACACGTCGGCATAGCCGCCGAGCGAGGCCACGCCTTCCTGGATGCGCGCGCCGCCCGAGTCGTTCAGCCCGATGACGGGCGCGCCGACCTTCATGGCCTGGTCCATCACCTTGCAGATTTTTTCGGCATGCGCCTCGCTGAGCGCGCCGCCGAAGACGGTGAAATCCTGGCTGAACACGAACACCAGGCGGCCGTTGATCATGCCGTAGCCGGTGACCACGCCGTCACCGGGAATCTTCTGCTCGGCCATGCCGAAATCGACCGAGCGGTGCTCGACAAACATGTCCCATTCTTCGAAAGTGTTGTCGTCGAGCAGCAGCTCGATGCGCTCGCGCGCCGTGAGCTTGCCCTTGGCATGCTGCGCGTCGATGCGCTTCTGTCCGCCGCCGAGACGCGCCTGGGCGCGACGCTTTTCGAGTTGTTCGATCAGTTCTTGCATGGTGTGCTTCCGAAGCTGTGGTCCTGAATTTCGTGTCTCATGGTCTGGCCGTGATGGCGGCTGCGGCGAGCAGGTTGCGCGCCGCGGTCGATGCCGGCAACGTGCCCTGCGCCACCAGCTGCGTGAGCTGGGGCAGCAGCTCGCGCACCTGCGGGTGATGCCTGAAGGCGTGCTTGAGTCCGGCGTCGATGCGCTCCCACATCCACGCGGTGGCCTGCTTCTCGCGGCGCTTGGCGAGCTTGCCGTTGGCGGTCTGAAGTTGCCTGAATTGCGTGACGGCGTCCCAGAAGGCATCGACGCCGGTGTTGGCAAGCGCGCTCAGCTGCAGCACCTTGGGGAGCCAGAAGCGCACCTCCACGCCGCTGTGCGCGTCGTGCACCGCATGCGCGTGATCGGGGTTGCCTTGGTGGCCGAAGAGACGCAGTGCCGAAGTGATCTGAGCCTGCGCGCGCGTGGCGGCGTCCTTGTCGATGTCGGCCTTGTTGATGACGACAAGGTCGGCCAGCTCCATCACGCCCTTCTTGATCGCCTGCAGGTCGTCGCCGGCATTGGGCAGTTGCATCAGCACGAACATGTCGGTCATGCCGGCCACAGCGGTTTCGCTCTGGCCCACGCCGACGGTTTCGACGATCACGATGTCGTAGCCGGCCGCTTCGCACACCAGCATGGCCTCGCGCGTCTTCTCGGCCACACCGCCCAGCGTGCCGCTCGAAGGGCTCGGCCGGATGTAGGCGCGCTCGTGCACCGAGAGCCGTTCCATGCGCGTCTTGTCGCCGAGGATGGAGCCGCCCGACACGGTGGACGACGGGTCGATGGTGAGCACCGCCACGCGATGGCCCTTGCCGATCAGCAGCAGGCCCAGCGTTTCGATGAAGGTCGACTTGCCCACGCCCGGCACGCCCGAGATGCCGAGGCGGAACGAGTTGCCCGTGCGCGGCAGCAATGCCGTGAGCAGTTCGTCGGCCTGCGTGCGATGGTCGGCGCGCGTCGATTCGAGCAGCGTGATGGCTTTTGCGATGGCGCGCCGTTGCGCCATGCCGTCGGTTTCGGCAACGGCGCGTTCGAGCGCCTGTGCCGTATTCAGCACGCAGCCTCCGAGGCCACGCGCCAGCGGTAGTGCAGGTCGACGCCCTCCCCGCCCTCGAGCACGAAGCCGTGCCGCAGGTAGAAGCGGTTGGCGTCGCTCTTCACGAGCGCGGTGAGCTTGATGTCCAGCCGCTGCGCGCGCGCCTGCGACTTGGCCCATTCGAGCACCCATTCACCGATGCCCAGGCCCTGGAAGCCGGTGCGCAGGTAGAGATGGTCGAGGCGCAGCGCGTCGCTGTCCTCGGGCTTGAGCGTGACGAAGCCGATGCGCTGGTCGCCGTCGAGCACGATGTGGTGCATGTACGGAACGACAAAGCCCGCGCTCAGGCGCTCGCGCGAACGCGCTGCATCGAAACGGCCCACGCGCTCCAGGCTCGGGCGCATCGCGTCGATGCGCAGGGCCAGCATGGCTTCGAAATCGCTGGAATCCACCGGCTGCAGCGACAGCCGCGACAAGAGATCGCCCACGTCGCGCCTCAGGCCGTGACCGCCGCGCGAATCTGCTCCAGCACGTCCTTGGCGCTGGCCGGAATGGGCGTGCCCGGTCCGTAGATACCCTTGACGCCGGCCTCGTAGAGAAAGTCGTAGTCCTGCCGCGGAATCACACCGCCGACGAACACGATGATGTCGTCCGCGCCCTGCTTCTTGAGCTCATTGATGATGGCCGGCACAAGAGTCTTGTGGCCGGCTGCGAGCGTGCTCACGCCCACTGCATGCACGTCGTTCTCGATGGCCTGGCGCGCGCATTCTTCGGGGGTCTGGAAGAGCGGCCCCATGTCCACGTCGAAACCCAGGTCGGCAAATGCCGTGGCCACCACCTTCGCGCCGCGGTCGTGGCCGTCCTGCCCGAGCTTGGAGATCATCACGCGCGGACGGCGGCCCTGCTCCTCCGCGAAGGCGTTGATTTCGGTCTTGAGGGCTTCCCAGCCTTCGGCGGAGTCATAGGCAGCTGCGTACACACCGGTCACCTTTTGCGTGTCGGCCCGATGGCGGCCGAATGATTTTTCGAGCGCGTCCGAAATCTCGCCCACCGTGGCGCGCAGACGCACGGCGTCGATGCTCAGCGCCAGCAGGTTGCCGGTGTTGTTCTCGGCGGCGTCGGTCAGCGCATCGAGCGCGGCCTGCACCCTGGCGGTGTCGCGCGAGGCGCGGATCTTCTGCAGCCGCGCCACCTGCTGGTCGCGCACCTTCACGTTGTCGATCGAGAGGCTGTCGATCGCGTCCTCGTTCTTCAGCTTGTACTTGTTGACGCCGACGATCACGTCCTTGCCGGAGTCGATGCGCGCCTGCTTCTCGGCGGCGGCGGCTTCGATCTTGAGCTTGGCCCAGCCGCTGTCGACCGCCTTGGTCATGCCGCCCATGGCCTCGACCTCTTCGATGATGGCCCAGGCCGCGTCGGCCATGTCCTGCGTGAGCTTCTCCATCATGTAGCTGCCGGCCCAGGGGTCGATCACGTTGGTGATGTGCGTCTCTTCCTGGATGATGAGCTGCGTGTTGCGCGCGATGCGGGCGCTGAACTCTGTGGGCAGCGCAATGGCTTCGTCGAGCGCGTTGGTGTGCAGGCTCTGCGTGCCGCCGAACACCGCGGCCATTGCCTCGATGGTGGTGCGCACCACGTTGTTGTACGGGTCCTGCTCGGTGAGCGACCAGCCCGAGGTCTGGCAGTGCGTGCGCAGCATCAGGCTCTTGGGATTCTTGGGGTTGAACTCCTTCATGATGCGGCACCACAGCAGGCGCGCCGCGCGCATCTTGGCCACTTCGAGATAGAAGTTCATGCCGATGGCCCAGAAGAAGCTCAGGCGCCCGGCAAAGCCGTCGACGTCGAGGCCCTTGGCCAGCGCGGTCTTCACGTATTCCTTGCCGTCGGCCAGCGTGAAGGCGAGCTCCAGCGCCTGGTTGGCGCCGGCTTCCTGCATGTGGTAACCGCTGATCGAGATCGAGTTGAACTTGGGCATGTTCTGCGCCGTGTACTCGATGATGTCGCCGATGATCCGCATGCTCGGCGCTGGCGGAAAGATGTACGTGTTGCGGACCATGAACTCCTTGAGGATGTCGTTCTGGATGGTTCCGCTCAGTTGGTCTTGCGCCACGCCCTGCTCTTCGGCCGCGACCACGTAGCCCGCCAGCACCGGCAGCACGGCGCCGTTCATCGTCATCGACACGCTGACCTTGTCGAGCGGGATCTGGTCGAACAGGATCTTCATGTCCTCGACCGAGTCGATTGCCACGCCTGCCTTGCCGACGTCGCCGGTCACGCGCGGATGGTCGCTGTCGTAGCCGCGGTGCGTGGCGAGGTCGAAGGCCACGCTCACGCCCTGCCCGCCGGCGGCCAGCGCCTTGCGATAGAAGGCGTTCGACTCTTCGGCGGTGGAGAAGCCGGCGTACTGGCGGATGGTCCAGGGGCGCACTGCGTACATGGTGGCCTGCGGGCCGCGCAGGTAGGGCTCGAAGCCGGGCAGCGTGTCGGTGTACTTCAGGCCCTGCAGGTCGGCGGCGGTGTACAGCGGCTTCACGGCGATGCCGTCGGGCGTGATCCAGTTCAGCGCGTTCACGTCGCCGCCGGGTGCGGACTTGGCAGCAGCCTTGGCCCAGGCTTCGAGGTCGGCGGGCTTGAAAGAGGGTTCGGGTGTGCTGCTCATGAAGGGGCCGTTCGCAGTGTCTTGCAGGGTATTCGCAAATTCGCCTGCACGGATTTGCAAGCCGGCCGCGAGTCTAACCGATCCATAATTATTAATTCAAACACCGTTTTTGAAGTACAGTCCGGCCCATGTCCGCCGTCACCCTCACCCCCCGCGCCCTCTATGAAGAGGTGGCCGAGCTGCTGCGCCAGCGGATCTTTCGCCGCGAGCTGGAGCCCGGCAGCTGGATCGACGAACTCAAGCTGGCCGAGGAATACGGCATCAGCCGCACGCCGCTGCGCGAGGCGCTGAAGGTGCTGGCGGCCGAAGGCCTGGTGACGATGAAGGTGCGGCGCGGCGCGTACGTGACCGAGGTGTCGGAGCAGGACCTGACCGACGTGTACCACCTGCTCTCGCTGCTGGAGAGCGACGCCGCCGGCGTGGTGGCCGAGCGCGCCACCGACGCACAGCGCGCCGAGCTGAAGGCGCTGCACGCCGAGCTGGAAGCAGCAGCCTCGCCCGAGAACCGGGAGCACTTCTTCGCCCTGAACGAGCGCTTTCACATGCGATTGCTGGCCATCGCCAACAACAAGTGGCGCGACCAGATGGTGGCCGACCTGCGCAAGGTGATGAAGCTCAACCGGCACAACTCGCTGCTGAAAGCCGGCCGGATCGCCGAGTCGCTGGCGGAGCACCGCTCGGTGATGGCGGCCATCGAGGCGCGGGACGCGGAAGCCGCCATGGCCCGCATGCGCGAGCACTTCCAGAACGGACTCGAAGCCGCGAACTAGCGCCTTTCAGCGCGGCGCGGCACCGGCGAGAAACATGTCGACGGCGCGCTGAACCAGCGCGTGAATCTGCTCTACCGACACGGGCTCGGGGTCGACCTGGAAGAGCCGCGCCTGGGTCTCCGCCGTGATCAACGTGGTGAACTGCAGCGCGGTCACGTGTGGGTCCCGGCGCCGTAGTTCGCCACGCTTCATCGCCGCATCCATGAACCCCGCGAGGGTTCGGATGTATTCGGCAGGCCCCGACTCCTGGAACTGCTGCCCCACGTCGGAGCGCCCGGCTTCGGCAAGAACCATCCGGTAGACCGCCAGCGCGTCCGCGTCGTTGGTCAGCACGAACAGCATCCGCTCGCCGAACCGCATCAATTGCGCCTCGAGCGTGGCGGTCTCGTTCGCCTCCTGCAACTCGGCCGCGGCCTCAGCCAGATGCGAAACGGCCACGGTTTGCACGACCGCCCTGAAGAGCTCCTCTTTCGAGGCGAAGTATCCGTACAGGGTGGCCTTCGACCCACCCAGGCGCTTTGCGAGCTCGTTCATCGACGTGCGCTCGTAACCCAGCTCCTTGAACAGCGCCACCGCCGCTTCAAGGATGACGTTGCGCCGCGCTTCTGTCCTGACCTTCATCGCATTTCCCTCAAAAGAATACCCAACTGTACAGTTTTCTTGACATCGCCAAAATCCACCTCAATAATGAACCGTACCGTACAGTTTTAAATCTGGACACGGTCGTTGCCCCTCTTCATTCACTTGTCCATTCACTTCTTCCCAATTCAAGGAACGCGATGCGTGCTCTTTCCGATGCCCCCAAGGCCATCACCCTGGCGGTCTGCCTGATCCTGACGGCGTGTGCCAGCACACAGCCGGTGCCGTATACCGGCATCGCCTCCGCGTCCCAGTTGCGACCCAGCCAGCATGACGACTCCGGCCGCATTCCATTCGAATACAAGGCAAACATCGACTGGCGGCGGTATTCGGATTTCGTCCTCGATCCGGTCGCCATCTACCGCGGCAGCGACGGCCAGTTCGAAGACGTGTCGGAAGAGGACAAGGTCTTCCTGGCGCGCTACATGCAGAACCAGTTCACCGACAAGCTGAATGCGCGCTTCCGGAACGCTCCTGGCAGAAACGCCAACGCCGTACGGATCAAGCTGACGCTCACCGGCGCCAAGACGAACACCGCCGTGCTCAGCACCTTCTCGCGCTTCGACCTGCTGGGCGGCCCGTACAACGCCGTGCAGGCCATCCGCGGCAAGGAAGGCGCGATGACGGGCTCGGTGAGCTTTGCCGTCGAAATCTACGACGCCTCGACCAACGAACTGCTCGGCGCCTACGTCACCAAGCAGTACCCGAATGCATGGAATCTCAAGGCCGGCATCGGGGCCCGGAGCGCTTCCATCGCAGGCATTGAAAACGGCGCCGACCAGCTGGTCGCGTACCTGCAATGACGACGGCGCTCTGGAGACGGCTGCGCAGGGCCTGCATCAAGTTGCAGTGCGCCTTCGCACGGGCCCGCCGGTCCAGGCTCGGCATCTTCCACGCGAAATGACTTCCTCCCTCACACACAGCCGGAGCATTCCATGACCTTCCTCAATTTCTTCCGCCTCGCGGGCATCACAGCCGTACTCGCCACGGCCCTCAATGCGCAGGCCGACAGCTTCACGTCGTCCGTGGCCTCCAGCGCCGGCTCCGCATCGAGCGGCAGCGTGTCGGCATCGCTGCGCGGTTCGAGCAAGAGTTCGTTCGACGGCGACAAGGTGGCCGAAGGCGACTACCGCATCACCGAAGTCGCGCAAGCCACCGGTCGCGAGGGCTTCACGCGCGTCGCGATGCAGAGCGACAGCGACGCGCAGCAGCGCATCGTGCTCGAACTGCCGCAAGCCACTTTCGCGAAGGAGCGCCTGGGCCTCGGCGACCTCGTGCACGCGCAACAGCGCACCTACGGCACCGCCTTCGCACGTGGCGACACGCGCGAGGCGTTCTACCTCGTGCTTGCCGACGATTGGTACGGGGGGCTTGCCGCGCGCCCCGTGAGCCTTTGACCGTCGCCCGCCGTCTGTTGCTGCTGGGGCTCTCAGCCTTCCTCGCCTTGGCGGGTGGCGTTGCGCACGCGGCGTCGTCGCAATTCTGCGATCGCGCGAAACCGCTCACAGCAGGTCAGCAGGATCGCTTGCTGCGCTTCACCGCCGTCGTGCAGGAAGCGCTTTCGAACACAGGCAGCGACGCCGTGCTGATCAGCCGCTCCGGACTCGATCTCTCGCGCTTTCAGATCCGCTACTCCCACGCCGCCATCGCCTGGAAAGCCGCGGACGGCACATGGTCCGCGCGGCAGCTGTACTACGCCTGCGACGAAGGACACCCGCGCCTCTACGACCAGGGCCTGGCCGGCTTCGTCATGGGCATCGACGACTCCGCGCTGGGCTACGTCTCCATCGTGGCCCTGCCCTCCGAAGCGGCACAGGCGCTGCGCGGCGCGGCGCTCGACACGCCGCGCGCCCTGCATCTGCTGGCTGCGCGCTACAGCGCCAATGCCTATCCGTTCAGCCTGCGCTACCAGAACTGCAACCAGTGGGTGATGGAGCTGCTCGCCGTGGCGTGGGGCGAGTTGCCCGACGGAGACGACCTGCGCGAGCGCGCCCAGCAATGGCTGCGCGAGGCGCCCTACAAGCCCGAGCCGGTCGATGTCGGCTCGCATGCGCTCGTCTTCGCGTCGAGCTTCGTGCCGCTGCTGCACCTGGACGACCACCCGCAGGACGACATCTATGCGCTGAAGCTGCGCGTCAGCCTGCCCTCGACCGTGGAAGCCTTCGTGCGCGAACAGCGCCCCGCAAGCGAGCGCATCGAGCTGTGCCACGACAGCAGGCAGGTCGTGGTGCACCGCGGCTGGGAACCCGTCTTCGACGGCTGCCAGCCCACCGGCGGCGATCGCGTCGTCCTTCTCGACTGAAACACTCAAGGGCAAACGACAGCAAATGAAGTACCTCTCCAGCTTTGCAGTTGCCCACGTCGCCGTGCTCGCGATGGTGGTCGGCGTCTTTCTGATGGACGGTTGCGCGCACAGGCAACCCGATATGTCCCCGAATGCTCCAGCCGCGCTTGCTTCGACACCGGCAAAGGGCTCCACCCCATGAACGTCCTGCTTCTCAGATCCGGAAACGGAACGCGCGACGAACTTGGCGGCGTGCTCGGAAGATGTGGCCTGGCTGTCGACGTGATCGACTCCCGCGATGCCGACGCGTGGCTTTTCACAGGCAAGCCGTACGCACTGATTCTTCTTGACGCCGCGCAACCGGCCGCCGCGCACGTGGCGATACGCTCCGTTCGCCGCAACAGCAGTGCCCCGCTGCTGGTGCTGACGCAACGAGACCAGGTGGCCGACCGTCTCGAAGGACTGGCGCAGGGCGCGACCGAGTACCTGGTCAAGCCTTGTGCACCGGCCGATCTGGTGGCGCGAGCCTGGGCGCTGGCGTCAGGCGGTCATGGTCCGGAGGCGGCCGTCCTGCGGCTGGCGGACCTGGCCATCGATCGCGCGAGCGGCAAGGCGTTTCGTCAAGGCGTGGATCTCGGCCTCAGTGCCACGCTGTTCGAGCTTCTGGACGCGCTGATGGCACGCAGAGGCCAGGTGCTGTCGCGCGCCGAGCTGATCAAGGCCGCGTGGGGATCAAGCACCGGCGAGCGGGACAACATGGTCACGGTCGGCATCCTCAGGCTTCGCCAGAAACTGGACGATCCGTTCGACCTGAAGCTGCTCCATACCGTACGCGGCGAGGGTTACGTGCTGGCGCTGCGCAACGATCACTAGGGCCGGACGGCCCCCAGTTCTAGGTCGACGTACCGGTTTCCCCGACGAGACGCTGCGCCGTCTCCAGCAGCAGCGGCGCGATGCGCACCACCATCGTGTCCTTGGGCAGAAGATAGGCGGGGCCGCCGCAACTCACGGAGTAGCGCTCGCCGCGCGGGCCCTCCAGTGCGAAGCCGATGGCGTGGATGTGCGGATTCCATTCGCCAAAAGAGCCGCAGTAGCCCAGCCGGTCGTACTCGTCGAGGCTGGCCATCAGGCCAGCCTCGATGGCGCTCCAGCTTTCCCCGCTTTCGGTCCGGATCTGCTCCAGCAGTTCGGCTTTTTCCGGCGCGGGCAGCGCCGCCAGGTAGGCGCGCCCGGCGGCCGAAGTGGCGATGGCCATGCGCGTGCCCACCTCGATGCGCGAGCTGATGACCACGGAACGCGGCCGCAGCGAATCGATGACGAGCATGTCGAGCTCGTCGCGCACGCCCATGTGCACGCTCACGCCGGCCGACTCCGACAACGCCGCAAGGTGCGGCCGCGCCACCGTGCGCAGGTCGAAATGGCGCAGGTAGCGGCTGCTCATGTCCAGCAGCGCCGGGCCGAGGCTGAAGCGCTCGCTGTCCTGCGACTGTCGCAAATACCCCGCACTCACCAGCGTGGCGGTGAGCCGCGACACCGTGGCCTTGGGGATGCCCGTGGTGTCTGCCAGTTCGCGATTGCCTATCGGTGCCGATGCCATGCCGATGACCCGGAGAAGGGCCAATCCCCTGGCGAGCGCACTTACTTCTTCTTTGCCGCCAATCGCGTCATTCATGTATCCAAACCTTTTTATGTCCCTGATGCTCCTCATTTTTCAGCAAAAAACGGTTGACGCGCCACTTATCGTGAAGTAGCGTTTTTTGGAACAACGTTTCAACTGAAAAATTGCGGGTCGTGACAGGCCCGCTTCCCGGGGAGAAAGCGCGTGATGCGCTTAGGGTTCAGGCGGCTTGCGTGACAGGCTCGCGCGCCATCGCCATCACCTCGTGCGCAGGCAGCGTCTTGAGCCGGTGATCGCTCCAGACCTGGCGCCAGCGGCGCGCGCCCGGCAGGCCGTTGCGCAGGCCCAGCATGTGCCGCGCGATCGACCACCACTGCGTGCCGTGCTCGGCCGCCTCGCGGGCCATGTAGTCGCACATCAGCGACTCGACCTCTTCGCGCGTCAGGGGCTGTGCCTCGGCACCGAAGAACTCGGCGTCCCATTCGGCCAGCCACCAGGGGTTGTGATACGCCTCGCGCCCGACCATCACGCCGTCGAGCAGACGCAGGTGTTCATGCACCTGTGCATTGACCGAGATGCCGCCGTTGATGGAAAAGCACAACGCCGGAAACTCGTGCTTCAGCCTGTGCACCAGCTCGTAGCGCAGCGGCGGAATCTCGCGGTTCTGCTTCGGGCTCAGGCCCTGCAGCCACGCATTGCGCGCATGCACGATGAAAGTCTGGCAGCCAGCCTCGCTCACCTGGCCGACGAAGTCGCGCACGAATTCGTAGCTCTCGATCTTGTCGATGCCGATGCGATGCTTGACCGTGACGGGCACGCTCACCACGTCGACCATCGCTTTCACGCAGTCGGCCACCAGCTGCGGCTCGTTCATCAGGCAGGCGCCGAACGCGCCACGCTGCACGCGCTCGCTCGGGCAGCCGCAGTTGAGGTTGATCTCGTCGTAGCCCCACTCTTCGCCGAGCTTTGCGCAGTGCGCAAGGTCAGCCGGTTCGCTGCCGCCGAGCTGCAGCGCCACCGGATGCTCTTCAGCGTTGAAGCGCAGGTGGCGGGGCACGTCGCCATGCACCAGCGCGCCGGTCGTCACCATCTCGGTGTAGAGCAGCGCGTGGCGCGACAGCAGGCGATGGAAGTACCGGCAATGGCGGTCCGTCCAATCCATCATCGGGGCGACCGAGATGGTTTTCTCTTTTAAATTCAATGGCTTAGCGTTGTCACTCATACACTTGGAACCCCGCCAACCGTTCGAAGACCAGGGATCCGACCTCGCTCGCCGGTCCTGTCAGCATCTGCACGGGCATCGGCTACATCAAGCCGGTAGTTTCTCACGCGGCAACGATTCAGGGGATTCGCGCGCGACAGAAGATCGCTGCCCTGGGGCAGGCGGATGAAGTAGTCCGCCTGCCCGCCGACCGCCTAGAAGTTCTTCACCGTGTCCAGTTGAGCCTGGGTCAGGCCCCGCTGGTAAGCGAAGTTGGTCCGGAAGTTATTGGCAATGTCCGCAAGCTGCGTATCCACTTCGGTCGCCCTTGCCGTGATGTCCGTGGCAACGAGGCCCGTGTCCGTGCCCGACATCACCAGGAAGTTCATCAGCGTGACGCTGCCGCCTGCCGGGACCGAGATGTTGAACTGGAATAGCACGTCATCGGTCCCGGCTCCAACGCCAAGTGCCGTGTCGGACCTGTAGTTGACGACATCCGCAGTGCCGAATGCAAAACCGACATCCCGATCTCCGACATTTCCACTGTTCGACTTGTAGTCCCACGTGCTCAGCGCTTTCTGGGTTGCGCCCGGCGTGGGGTAGATGATGCCCAAGCTGTCGGAGCCGAGGTTGGTCGCGTAGGACACCACGGCATCGATAGGCGCGGCGGTGGTATTGCGGAAGACATCGGTCATGCGCGCCCACAGCAGGTTGGGTTGCGTATAGAACGTGCGCTGCACCTCGAGTCCGTTGAGGGTTCTCACGCCAGTGCGCACGTTCTGCACGATCTTCGAGGCCGAAACCGTCCAGCCCGTGCCTGCGGCTTCGAAGTCGCCATTGACGACGAATTCCGTGTTGGCACCGTCCTTGACGGACACGTTGTCAATGGCCGAACCGCTAACCCATACCCGCTGCTCGAACGACAGCACCACGGTCTGGCCGACAAACGCTGCCAGCGAGGCCGAGCCCCACGTTCCGGAAACCCCATTGAGATCGACCTTGAAGAGCGTCGCCAACAGCGCGCCCGCCGTATCGCGCACAACCACCTGGCCGAACTGGCCCGGATCCGACATCGGAGCAGCGGCATTGCCTGGACTGGGAACTCCATCCCAGACCAGCGAGATCCCGGGTCCGACGGCACTGCCAAGGTTCAAGGTCTGCTGGAGACGAACCTCGGCGCCCGCGTGCAGATAGGCGTACCCACCTGTGGTTTGCAGGAAATTGGTATCCGAGGTGAAGGTCACCGCCTTGACGCCGTCCGAAGGCCCCATCTCCGGGCCCAGTGCGGTCAGTTCCGCGTAGGTCTGGTCTGAAGGGAATCCGGCCTGCACGCCGCCGACGTCCACGAGCAGATGCAAGGTCCCGTCGAACTGGTCGTCACCTCCATCCTCGATCGAGAAGTCCTCATTCAGGTCCCAGATATTGGCCTGTCCGGGCGCGATGGAACGATCACCATCGGTCGCGGCAACGGTTTGCAGGAACGCCGTGCCGGCCGGCAGGGACGTCGGCGTTGCAAGCTCGGGTGCCGTAGGTACGACAGGGCCGGGATCGGGCACCGGCGCTGGCACAGGAGGCGCCACCTCGGGTGCAGGAGCGGGCGGCGCACTCGCAATCGGGGGAAACGCAAACCCACCACTGCTTCCCCCGCCTCCTCCGCACCCGGCCAACACTGCCGCACCCACCATCGTGAGCGAAAACTTTCTACGGTCCATTACTTTTCCTAGGTGATTTTTTGGAATGTCCCAAGCAGTCCTCGGCTTCCGGATTTCGGGCCTTGCCGATCAGACGTGATCACGCGAGCCCGGAAATGCAACAGCAATCAGGCCTCACGTAACCAAAGACATCTGGGCGAAAAGCATTCGTCCCGACACCGCCAGATGGAGGAGATCGACGTCGGTCGATCAGCTACGGCAGCTTGGCTGTGCACGCAAAAGTGCACAGATTTGATTGAATCGATTTACTTCTCTCTAGACATCACCCGAAATAGTGATATCGGTGACATGTAAATGCGGTAGGCCACCGACGCTGCCAAGTTGACGGCGCGAGGCGAGTCAGGGCTGGCTCTCCGGCCGCACAGTGTGGGGCTCCGACTGGCCGCACACGAGCTTCGCGCCTGACGCCTTGCCGGACTATGCGAGCGTCTGGGAGCCGGTCGCTCGTGTCATCGACGCCGCGCAGCAGGTGCAGATCATGCTCATTTCTCCCGAGGCGCTGTACCGCTGAAGACGGCCCAGGGCATCCATCGCAGTGCGTCGTCCAGGCGAATAGCCCCTTCCCCGACCGACAGCGACTCTCCAGTCAGCAGGTTCTCGAGCATCACCGCGCCAACGCCTGCGGGAAGACACACCGTCGCGCCCTTCCATCTCGTCGCCTCGGGAAGCGCCGGAATCGCACCCTCATCCGCGCCGCGGCGCGAGAGATCGACGAACAACCGCCCCGCCACAACCACGAGCACCTGGTCCTCATGCCTGCGCGCAAAGGCCACGACGTGCCTCGACAGCGGCCCCTCGACCGCCAGCGGCTCGTAGCTTCCTTCGCTGAACAGCAAAGGCTGCTCCCGCCGCAACGACAGCAGGCGCCAGATGAACCAGAGCTTGGCGCGGCCGTCGTGCGGCGCCTCGACCATCGAGCGCACCCGCGCTGCCAGGCCATCCCCTTCCTGGCCAACCATTGCCCGCAGCGCGGCCAGCCGCCGCTGGCGCAGGGCGTAGTCCACCGGGCGCCGGTTGTCCGGATCGACCAGGCTCAGCTCGAGGAGCTCGCTGCCCTGGTAGAGATCGGGCACACCGGGCGAGCCGTATTTCAGCAGCGTGAGCGTGAGGCTGTTCCATGCGCCGAACCATGACAGCGTGTCAGCCAGCCGCTGGATGTCCGCAAGGCACTCGCCCTTTTCCGGATCGGACAGCAGCTCGCGCACGAAACGCTCGAGCGCGGCCTCGTAGTCCGCATCGGGCTGGGACCATCTCGTGCGCAGCTTGGCCTCGCGGGCAGCCTTCTGCGTGTATTGCCAGATGCGATCGCTGTAGCCCGGCGCGGTGCCGGCATCGAGCCCACCCAGAGGCAGGGTGCCGAGCAGCGTCTGGTACAGCAGGTATTCGTCGGCACGCGATGGCGCCTCGCCGCCGACCAGCTTCTTCCGCGTGCCGCGGCACAGGCCATGCCAGCGCGTCAGCGCCAGCACCCACTCGTTGGGCATTTCGGACAGCACGTCGATCCGGTTGCGAACGTCTTCCGACCGCTTGTTGTCGTGCGTCGAAGTCGCCAGCATGGTGTGGGGCCAGCGCAGCGCGCGGTCGGCGCTCGCCGCGTGGAATGCGTCGATCTCGATGCCGAACAGGTCCGGCTCGCCGCCCACCTCGTTGAGCGAGCTGAGCGGAAAGTAGCGGTAGAAAGCCGTGTCTTCCACGCCCTTCGCCGCCACCGGCGCGCTGAACTGCTGGAAGCGCAGCGCGAAGCGGCGCACCCGTTCGCCCAGCGCCGGCGAAGCGGAGGCAACCGCCTCCCCCCGCAGCGCACACCGCACGAAATCGAAGATCGACCGGTCGGCATCCCCGCTCTGCCGGGCGGCTTCGTCGACGGCCTCGTCGATGAAGCGCGCGTCCTGCTCCGACGGCCGTTCGACGATATAGGTCCGGTAGACCGGCATGCACGCACCGACATCCGCCAGCGCGCGGCGCAGCGCATTGAGCGTGTAGTCGCGCGTGCTGCGGTGGGCCCTTGCGATGCGCAGCAGCTCGGTCGACAGCACGTTCAGCTCCGACGCGAGCGCATTGCGCATCACCTCGCGCCGGCCGGCACGCGACACCGAGGCGAAGTCTTCCATCTCGCCGGTGAAGCGTTGCCACGCGTGCACCACGCTCGCCTCGGCCGCGGTGTCGACCAGCACGCCGTTTGCCACGTTCGCAAAGCGATAGCCGGTGGTGCCGTGCACATGCCAGCTCTCGGGCACTTCCTCGTGCGCGCCGGCGATCTTCTCGGCCACCACGTACAGGGGCCGCGCGGGCCGCCCCTGCGCGTCGTGCGTGGGCAGCACCAGTCCGGCGCGTCGCGCATAGCCTTCCTGCAGTTTGCGGAAGTACTCGGCCGGGTCGTAGAGCCCGTCGGGGTGGTCGATGCGCAGGCCGTCCACCACGCCGGATGCGGCAAGGTCCAGCGCAAAAGACTGCGTGGCCTCGAACACCTCCTCGCGCTCCATGCGCACGGCCGCGAGATCGTTGATGTCGAAGAAGCGCCGGTAGTTGATCTCGTCCGCCGCCACCCGCCAGTGCGCGAGCCGGTACGCCTGCAACTCGATGAGCTTGTGCAGTGCGTCGCGCGCTTCCGGCAATGCGAGGTTCAGTTCCGCCACCGACGCCACGAGCGCCTGTGCCACCGAAGGATGGCGCTGTGCCAGCCGCGCCAGCCGGGCCTTGAGCAATTCCTTGTCGCGCACGCGTTCTGCCTGTTCTTGCGCAGAGGCCGTGCCGCGCCCCGGCAGATGACCGAAAGCCGTCGACAAACTCGCCAGCCGCCCCGACGCCGCTGCATCGCCCAGCCGCGCCAGCGCCCGTTCGAGCACCATGAGATAGCTCTCGGGCGCCAGCGGAAACCGGTGGTCGTAGTAGCCGATGGCAAAGCTGCCGCTCGCGTCCTCGAAGCGCAGGATCAATTCGCCGTTCTCCAGCGCCTCGCCGTAGTGCACGCCCAGTACGGGCAGCAGCACCTTGCCGGTCAGCTCGACGTTGAGTGGCTGCCAGTCGATGTCGAAGTGCTGCGCGAACAGCGACGCGGGTCCGTTCTCCAGCACGTCCATCCACCACGCGTTGTCGGCGCCGAACACGCCCATGTGGTTGGGCACCATGTCCAGCAGCTGCCCGAGGCCATTGACCTTCAGCGCCGCGACAAAGCGCGCAAAGCCTTCCTCGCCACCGAGTTCGGGGTTGATCTCCGCATGCGCCACCACGTCGTAGCCGTGCATGCTGCCCGCGCGGGCGCGCTGGATCGGCGAGCAGTACACATGGCTCACGCCGAGCTTCGCGAGATACGGCAGCACACGGATCGCGTCGTCGAAGCCGAAGTCCTTGTGGAACTGCAGCCGGTAGGTGGCGCGAGGCACGCGAGTCGTCAGACCCAGCGATGCACTCCGCCCGGCCGATTCCACCTGGCGCGGCCGCGCCGCACGCAGGGCCTCGCCCAGCCCGCGCATGCGCTCGCCGCTGGCCAGCGCCGCCACCGGCTCGGGCAGCTTGCGCCGCCAGTTCGGATGCTCGTCCACCGTGCCGGGCATGTTGGCCTGCGCCACCACGCCCGCCACGTCCTCCAGCTGCACCATCATCAGCGCCGACGGCGCAGCCGCCAGAAAGGCGTGCGCCGCTTCCACGATGCGCGCGGACGGCATCGCGAGCCCGGCCGCCTGCGCCACTTCCTCGCGCGACACCAGGCCCGCCTGCTGCAAGGCCTGCATCAACTCGATGCGCTCCTGCGCCCGGTCCATCAGCTGCTTGTCGAAGATCGCCGGATCGGGAAACAGGCCCAGCGCGAGCCGCTCGCGCAGGTCGTCGGCCGTCCACCAGCCAGCGAAGGTCGCGAGGTCGTGCGTGCTGATCGCGACCAGGGCGGCCGGCGGATAGGCTGCGGGCTGCGTGAAACGGCCATCGCGCCGCTTCTCGAAATACAGCAGCCGGTAAGACAGCACGTCGGCCTGCGCCAGCGCATCGCGCACCGCATCTTCGACCGTGCCGAGATCCTCGCCCACGACCATGCAGCGATGGCGGTGGCTCTCGATCGCCACGATGGCGAGCATCTCGTCGAGCGGGTAGTAGACGTACGCACCCTCGCGCGCACCGCGGCCCTGCGGAATCCAGAACAGGCGCATGAGGCCCATCACGTGGTCGATGCGCAGCGCACCGGCGCCGCGCATGCCCGCGCGCAGCGTTTCGATGAAGAAGCGATAGCCATCGGTGCGCAGGCGGTCAGGGCGCAGCGGCGGCAGGCCCCAGCCTTGCCCGGCGGGGTTGAACTCGTCCGGCGGCGCGCCAACGCTGGCGCCTTCCGCAAACACCTGCTGCGCGCCCCAGGTGTCGGAGCCGGCGCGGTCGACCGACACCGCCAGGTCCACGTACAGGCCGACACCCATGCCGAGCGCATCGCAGCGCGCGGCCGCCCGTGCCAGTTGCCGGGTGGCCAGCCACTGGAGGTACTGGTGGAACTGCACGCGCTGCGCGTGCGCCACGGCGAATGCGGTCACCTCGGCGGAATCCGGATTCCTGTAGGCGACCGGCCATGCATGCCAGTCCCACGCGCCGCCTTCTGTTGCAAGAAAGTGCGCCTGCAGTGCTTCGAAAAGAGCGTGCTGCCGCAACGCTTCGCCGCGCTCCGCGACGAAGGCCAGAAACTCCCTGCCCGCCTCGTCGGGCGCACCCTCCGGAGGCAGGTGCCGCGCGCAGAAGTGGCCGAAGAGCATTTCGAGCACTTCGAACTTCGCCCCGGCCACGCCCGCGTAATCCACCAGCTGCGTTGCACGCAGCGCGGCGAGCCGCGCCTGGAAGTCGGGCGAATGCACCCGCTCGCGGGCCGGGTCGCAGTCTGCAAAGCCATCCACCGCTTCCACGTCGATGTAGAGCACGTTGAGCTGCTGGCGCGACGACGGGCTGTACGGGCTCGCATTCGACGGCGTGCTCGCGAACAGCGCGTGTAGTGGGTTCAGGCCGATGATGTCCGCGCCCTGCGCTGCCATGCGCACGGCGAGTTCTTCCAGATCGCTGAAGTCGCCGACGCCCCAGTTCCGTGGCGAGCGCAGGCTGTAGAGCTGCACTGCCGTGCCCCAGACGCGACCGCCATCGCGCACTGCGGACGGCCGGTAGCAGCGGCCGGGCGATGCGAGAACCAGCGTCTCGCCACGCAGGCCTTCGATGCGCAGCCGGTGGTAGCCCGCTTCGAGCGCCAGCGGCATTTGCAGAACGCGCTCGCACAGCCAGATGCCGTCGATGTCGATACGGCCGGTCTCGGGCAACGCCTCGGCATCGGCCTCGCCTTCCAATTCACGCCCCTGCTCGTCACCGAGCTGCCAGCGCAGCCGCCGCATGGACGCCGGCAGCCGCAACGTCACCGACCACGCAGCGCTGCCGGCCTGCACGACCCGCACCGGCGGCAGCGCCTGCGCCCAGCGCCCGCGGTGTGCGGCCTCCAATGCGCGCCCCGCGTCGGCCGCGCCATCGAGCCGCACGCCGAACTCGGCCAACAGCGCGATCAGGCTTTCAGCGGAAGCCTCGCGCCGCGCGCCGAAGGCATCGAAATAACCGGTGGCGATGCCGAAGTGCGCGCACAGCCGCCCGAGATCGCCCGTCACAGGGCCGTGGCCTGCTTCATCCGCCATGCAGCGCTTCCAGCGTCACGCGCACTGCGCCGCGCGCCAGGTGCAACGCGCCCTCACGGTCGGTTGTCGCCCCATCGCTGTAGACCACCTCGCCGGGTGGCGCCGTAGCGCCCCCCACAGGCTGCGCGCCGAAATGAGCGAGCAGATGCAAGCGCGCCGACGCCATGTCCCACTGCACCTGGAGCATGTCGTTCTCGCACCGGTAGACACCCGCGCCCGCCATGCCGGCGAGCCGCGGCACGATCAGGCGATGACGCAGGTCCAGCAGCTGCTGCACCTCGCTGAGCCTCGAAAAATGCGCGCGTGTCCCGCGCTCGCGCCAGCGCAGCTTCGAGGCCAGGAAGGTCGCCTCGTCATTCGGGTCCGGAATGCGCGCGCGAGCGGCTTCGTCCGCGAACATCGCGAACCCGCCGAACTCCGCGCGCCGCCCTTCGGACACCGCCGCCGCAAGCTCCGGCCCGAAGTCGCAGAAATACTGGAAAGGCGTGGAGGCCGCGAACTCGTCGCCCATGAACAGCATCGGCACGTGCGGCGACAGCAGCAGGCAGGCCAGCGCCGCGCGCACCAGCACCGGATCGCCGAGCGCGTGAATGCGCTCGCCGAAGGCGCGGTTGCCGACCTGGTCGTGCGTCTGCAGGAAGGACACGAACGCCTGCGGCGGCAACCGCGTGCTCGGCTCGCCGCGCCGCTCGCCATGCCTGAAAGCCGACGGCTGCCCCTGGTAGATGAAGCCCTCGGCCAGCGCGCAGGCGAAGCGGCACACCGGGTCGTCGGCATAGTCGGCGTAGTAGCCATCGCGCTCGCCGGTGGCCAGCACGTGCACCGCGTGGTGCAGGTCGTCGTTCCACTGCGCCGTGCCGGCCACGGGCATGCCGCGGCCGTCGCGCATCAGCATCGAGGCCTGGTTGGCGTCGTTCTCCAGCACCAGGTGAACATGGCGCTCGCGGGCCGGCCCGGCATCGAGCGCCTCGCGGATCTCGTTCACGATGTGCGGCCGCGTCTCGTCGTGAATGGCATGAATGGCATCCATGCGCAGGCCGTCGAAGCGGAACTCCTCCACCCAGTAGAGCGCGTTGTGAATGAAAAAGTCGCGCACCGTGCGCGAGCCCGGCCCGTCGAAGTTGATCGCAGCGCCCCACGGCGTCTGGTGTCCGGGGTTGAAGAACTCGGGGCAGTACGCATGCAGGTAGTTGCCTTCCGGCCCGAAGTGGTTGTAGACCACGTCGATCAGCACCATCAGCCCCAGCGAATGCGCCGTGTCGACCAGCGCCTTGAGTTCGTCGGGGGCGCCGTACGAGGCGTCGGGCGCAAACGGCAGCACGCCGTCGTAGCCCCAGTTGCGCTGCCCCGGAAAGTCTGCGAGCGGCATGAGTTCGATGGCGGTGATGCCGAGCTCGGCAAGTTCGCCCAGCCGTTCGCGCGCGGCGCTGAAGCTCCCCTCTTCGGTGAAGGTGCCGACGTGCAGCTCGTAGACCACCGCCTCTTCCCACGGGCGGCCGCGCCATGCGCCGTCGGTCCACTCGAAGCGCTGCGGGTCGATGACCACGCTCGGGCCGTGCACGTCCTCGGGGTTGAAGCGCGACGCCGGGTCGGGCACGCGCGTGCCGTCGGGCAGCCGGTAGCGGTAGCTGTCGCCATGCCCCACCCCGGGCACGGCCAGGCGATGCCAGCCCTTGCCGTCGCGCGTCATCGGCTGCGACGAGGTTTCGCCAGCCACCGCGTGGTGTTCGAGCATGACGATTTCCGCCGACGGGGCCCAGAGCGCGAAGTCCGCGCCATCGGCATGCACCGTGGCGCCGAACGGCATGCGATGTGTATGAGCGCTCATGGCCGCACATCCGGCCGGCTCAGCACCACGAGCGAGCGGCATTGCAGGGGATAGCTGGGCTGCGCCCATGCCGGGGCGAGCGCGGCTGCGTCCTCGGTGGCGAGCGGCGGCGTGCTGCTGGCCGTATCGACCAGCAACCGCCACGCGCCGTGCGGCATCGGCGGCAGCGTGAAGGCGATCTCGTCGTGGTGCGCATTGAGCAGCACGAGAAAGTCGTCGTCGTGCTGCACCTCGCCGCGCGGCCCGCGGTCGGCAATGCCGCCACCGGGGATGTACATCGCAATGCAGCGTGCGTTGGCGTCGTTCCAGTCTTCCGGCCGCATCTCCTGCCCGTCGGGCTTGAGCCAGTGAACGTCGGTCACGGTCTCGCCTTCTGCGGGCCTGCCGGCGAAGAAGGTGCGGCGCCGGAACGAAGGATGCGCACGGCGCAGCGCCACCATGCGCTCGACGAAAGTCGCGAGCGCCAGCCGCTCGGGCGTGGAGGTCCAGTCGATCCAGCCGAGCTCGTTGTCCTGGCAGTAGACGTTGTTGTTGCCCTGCTGCGTGTGGCCGCGCTCGTCGCCCGCCAGCAGCATCGGAACGCCCTGCGACAGCAGCAGCGTGGCCAGCAGGTTGCGCTTCTGGCGTTCGCGCAGGGCCACAACTTCGGGGTCGTCGGTGGGGCCCTCGACACCGCAGTTCCATGAGACGTTGTGGCTGTTGCCGTCGCGGTTGTCCTCGCCGTTGGCCTCGTTGTGCTTGTCGTTGTAGGAGACCAGGTCGTGCAGCGTGAAGCCGTCGTGCGCGGTGATGAAGTTGATGCTGGCGCTGGGCCGCTTGCCCGACCAGCCGTACAGGTCCTCGGAACCGGTGACGCGCTTGGCCACTTCGCCAATGAGCCCGCCGTCGCCTTTCCAGAAGCCGCGCAGGCCGTCGCGGTACTGGTCGTTCCACTCCGCCCAGCCGAGCGGAAAGTTGCCGACCTGATAGCCGCCGTGGCCCAGGTCCCATGGCTCGGCGATGAGCTTCACGCGGTTGAGCGTGGGGTCCTGGCGGATCGCATCGAAGAAGCCGCCGAGGTTCTCGACCTTGCCGGCCTCGCGTGCCAGCGCTGAGGCCAGGTCGAAGCGGAAGCCGTCGACGTGCATCTCCTCGGCCCAGTAGCGCAGCGAGTCCATCACCAGCTGCAGCGCGTGCGGATGCTCCAGGTTCACGGTGTTGCCGCAGCCCGTGAAGTCGTCGTAGTAGCGGCGGTTCTCGGCGTTGGCGATGTAGTACGAGGCGTTGTCCACGCCGCGCATCGACAGCGTGGGCCCGAGCTGGTTACCTTCGCAGGTGTGGTTGTAGACCACGTCGAGGATCACCTCGATGCCCGCCGAGTGCAGCGTCTTCACCATGGTCTTGAATTCCTTCACCTTGCCCGAGGCGCTGTAGCGCATCTCGGGAGCAAAGTAGGCCAGCGTGTTGTAGCCCCAGTAGTTCTGCAGGCCCTTCTCGGCCAGGTGCCGGTCGTTGAGGAAGCTGTGCACGGGCAGCAGCTCGACCGTGGTCACGCCCAGGCGCTTGAGGTAGTCGACCACCGGCGCGCAGCCGAGTGCGGCATAGGTGCCGCGCAGCCCGGGCGGCACGTCGGGGTGCGTCATGGTGAAGCCGCGCACGTGCATCTCGTAGATCACCATGTCCTGCCACGGCACCGAGGGGCGGCGGTCGTCGCCCCAGGTGAAGGCGGTTTCGAGCACGCGGCCCTTGGGCATCAGCGGTGCGCTGTCGCGGCGGTCGAAGGAGAGGTCTTCGCGCTTGCTGCCCACGGTGTAGCCGTAGAGCGCATCGCCCCAGCGCAGGTCGCCCACCAGGTCCTTGGCGTACGGGTCGACCAGCAGCTTGTGGGCGTTGAAGCGATGCCCCTCCTCGGGCTTGTAGGGCCCATGCACGCGGTAGCCGTAGGCCTGCCCGGGGCGCGCCTCGGGCAGGTAGCAGTGCCATACGCCGTCCGTGCGCTCGCGCATCAGGATGCGCTGCAGCTCCTGGCGGCCGCGCTCGTCGAACAGGCAGAGCTCGACCTTGTCCGAGTGCTGCGAGAACAAGGCGAAGTTGACGCCCTCCCCGTCCCAGGTCGCACCACGGGGATAGGGCCGGCCGGGCCACACGGCGCTGATCGTCGGATTGGTTTTTCGTGTCATTCGAGTGCGTTCAGCGGGGTTCAGCGGGGTGGACGGTCGTTGTCGAAACGCGTGGGATTGCTGCTGCCGACGGTGGTCACGCTCGGCGGTGCCTTGGTGTCCTTGATCTGCCGCGGCCACCAGCGCTCGATCTGGGCCTTTGCCCAATCCTTGCCGGCCAGCCCGAATGCCAGGGCCAACGCAAAAACCACGCCCGCCAGAATCACGAGGAAGCTCTCGCGCACGATGTCGCCGCCCACCTTGATCTGGTCGAGCGCGATGAGAATCACGAAGGCCATCACCGCGTACTGCGCAACCTTGCCGAAGAGCACCGCGTCCTGCATCTTCACGCCGCGGAAGTAGCTGCCCACCGCTTCGCCCACGAAGCGCGCGAAGTAGGAGCCGAAGGCCAGCACCAGCAGCGCCACGAACACGTTCGGCACGAACCAGACGATGCGGCCCAGCAGATCGGCGATGTAGCTCAGCCCCATGCCGTTGAAGGCGATGAGCAGCGAAGCCAGGATCACCAGCCAGTACGTCAGGATGCCGAACAGGCTGCTGGTGTCCCCCGCCAGCCCGCCCTGGCGCAGGAAGTTGTCGAGCCCGGCGCGTTCGGTGAGCACGTTGAAGTTGATGGCGCGCAGCGCCTTCGTCACCGCGAAGCGGGCCGCCTTGGCGACCAGCCAGCCGACGAATACCACCACCAGCCCGATCAGCAGGCGCGGAATGAAGGCGCCGACCTGGTAGAGGATGGCGCGCAGCGGCTCCAGGTGAATGCCGAAATTTTCCATGGTGTGTCTTCCGGTGAAGGGGTGGCGTCGGTGGTGTCAGGCGCGGGCCGGCTGGATCAGCGCGAGCACGCCGTGCAGCGGAACCTGCGCCCATTCGATGCGGTTGCCGAGCTCGTAGCGCAACTCGTAGAGGGCCTTGTCGAGCTCGAACAGCGAGAGCAGTTCGGCATCGAGCGGCGCGCCGTCGGGCGGCGCCAGCGTGGCGCCGTAGCCGGCCAGGAAGGCGCCGCGCGTCGCCTGCTCCCAGGCGATGGCCGGCGCGGCCAGCCGCTCGGCTTCGTCAGTGCTCTGTGCCACGCGGCGCAGCGCCGACCAGCGGGCGTAGTTGAACGAACGCAGCATGCTCGCCACGTCGCGCAGGGGCGAACTCTTGGCGCGGCGCTCCTCGAAGCTGCGGGCAGGCTCGCCCTCGAAGTCGATGATGACGAAGTCGTTGTCCTTCACCAGCACCTGGCCCAGGTGGTAGTCGCCGTGGTAGCGGCTCTTGATGCCGCCGCCTTCCACCGGATGGCGCGCCTGGATGCCGGCGTGCAGCGCGTCGGCCGCTTCCAGCAGGTTGCGCGCATCGGCCTGCGCGGTGGACGGCAGCAGGTCGAGCCGTTCGCGCAACAGCGCGAGCGTGGTCGTGGCGTCGTTCGCCGCGTGCGTCTTGAAGCTGGCGAAGTCAGCGGCGGCCAGCGGCTCGGGGTCGAAGGCGGCCGAGCCGGTGCGCATCGCGAGCGCGCGGTGCAGCTCGGCAGTGCGCCGCCCCAGCGTGGCCATGAGTGCGAGGAAACCGCCGTGCACCGCGGACACGTCGGGCATGTCACCGTCGGTGGTGGCCACATCGCGCAGGAAGCGTTCCAGGTAGCCGAGCGTGTAGTCCCAGCCGTCACCCTGGTTGGCCATGTAGCTCTGCACCATCGCGAGCGTCATCGTGCGCCCGTCGTTGGTCATGTACTCGAGCGCGCCGAGCACGGGCACGCAATGCGGGTAGCGCGCCACCTCGGTCAGGAAGCGGCCCATCTCCAGCTCGGGGTTGATGCCTTCGCGCACGTGACGGTAGCCCTTGAGGAACAGGGTCTCGTCCAGCGTGACCACGGTGTTGCTGCTCACGCCGCTCGGACGGCCGACGGGCAGCGCGTCTATGTCGATGTCAGCGGCGATCTCCGCGAAGGCGGCCGTCGGTCTGAAGACCAGCTTGCCGTTCAGCGTCGGCAGCTCGGTGCCGCTTGCGATGGCGTGCACCAGCGCGCGACAGAAGGCCTCGTCGTAGAAGGCATCGCCCATCAGGCCCACCTGCGCCTGCTGCCGCACCTTGGCGAGCGCGGCCTGCGCCACGCCGGCCATGCGCTCCTCATCACGCTCTTCCCAGGCCAGCGCAAGCGGCATGAAGTAGGTGGCGCCCCCGGCCGGGCCTTCGAGGTCGAGCAGCGACAGCATCCAGCTCAGGCCATTCACGTCCCACACGGCGTGGTCGAACAGCCGTGCGCGTTGGATGGCTGTGCCCTTGGAGGCGTACCAGCGCTGGATCTCGATGTGGCGCGGCAGCGTCTCCAGCTCGAACTGGTTGCGCATGCGCTCGGACATGCCGATGCGCCAGGGCATCACGCGGTCGCGGAAGAAGCTGGTCCAGCCGTCGAAGAGCACCAGCGTGGGCCACTCCTGCAGCGCCACGCCCTGCTCGTGCCAGCTCGGCGCATCGGCCTCTGCCGTGAGCTTGAACCAGTAAAAGCCGTACGAGGCCAGCGTGAGCAGGTATGGCAGCTCGCCGATGGGCGGGAACGGCGCGCGGCCCAGCATCTCGATCGGCACGAAGCCCTTGAACTCCGACAGGTCGAGTTCCACTGGCTGCGCGGCGCGCGACAGGTTGAACACCGTGAGGATCACGTCGCCGTCGTACTCGCTCAGGTAGGCCAGGATCTTTCGGTTGCCCGGCTTCAGGAAGCGCCGCCTGCCGCGCCCGAAGGCATGGCTGGTCTTGCGTACGGCGAGCATGCGCTTGGTCCAGTTCAGCAGCGAGCTACTGTCGCGCGCCTGCGTCTCGACGTTGAGCGCCTCGTAGCCGAACATCGGGTCCATGATCGGCTGCAGGTACAGGCGCTGCGGGTCGGCACGCGAGAAGCCGGCGTTGCGGTCGGGGCTCCATTGCATGGGCGTGCGCACGCCGTTGCGGTCGCCCACGAACACGTTGTCGCCCATGCCGATCTCGTCGCCGTAGTAGATGATCGGCGAGCCCGGCATCGACAGCAGCATGCCGTTCATGAGCTTCACGCGGTCGAGGTCGTTCTCCATCAGCGGCGCCAGGCGCCTGCGAATGCCCAGGTTGATGCGCGCGCGCATGTCGGCCGCGTACATGGTGTACATGTAGTCGCGCTCCTTGCTGGTCACCATCTCGAGCGTGAGCTCGTCGTGGTTGCGCAGGAAGATGGCCCACTGGCAGCCCTCGGGAATGTCGGGCGTCTGCGCCATGATCTCGACGATGGGGTGCCGGTCTTCCTGCGCGATGGCCATGTACATGCGCGGCATCAACGGGAAGTGATACGCCATGTGGCACTCGTCGCCATCGCCGAAATACTCGCGCACGTCTTCCGGCCACATGTTGGCTTCGGCCAGCAGGAAGCGGTTCTTGTACTCGGCGTCGATGGCCGCGCGCAGCTGCTTGATCACCGCGTGGGTCTCGGGCAGGTTCTCGTTGCTGGTGCCGTCGCGCTCAACCAGGTAGGGAATGGCGTCGAGCCGGAAGCCGTCCACGCCCATGTCGAGCCAGAAGCGCATGGTCTTCAGGATCGCCTCCATCAGCTTCGGGTTGTCGAAGTTCAGGTCGGGCTGGTGGCTGAAGAAGCGGTGCCAGAAGTACTGCTTGGCCACCGGGTCCCAGGTCCAGTTCGAGGTCTCGGTGTCGGTGAAGATGATCCGCGTGCCCTGGTAGAGCTGGTCGGTGTCGCTCCACACATAGAAGTCACGCTCGGGCGAACCGGGCGGCGCAAGACGCGCGGCCTTGAACCACGGGTGCTCGTTCGATGTGTGGTTGATGACCAGCTCGGTGATCACGCGCAGGCCCCGCTTGTGCGCCTCGGCCAGCATCTCGCGGAAATCGTCGAGCGTGCCGTACTGCGGGTGCACATCTTCGTAGCCGGAGATGTCGTAGCCGTCGTCGCGCAGCGGCGAGGGATAGAACGGCATCAGCCAGATGGTGTTGACGCCCAGCTCCTTCACGTAGTCGAGCTTGGCGGTAACGCCCTTGAAGTCGCCCATGCCGTCGTTGTTGGAGTCGAAGAAGGCCTTGACGTTGAGCTGGTAGATCACCGCGTCGCGATACCACAGCGGATCGTCGCTGGTGTCGATCTCGACGGTCTCTAGTGCGATGTGGGAGACGGGTGCGTTCATGGGCAGGCGACCTCACAGGAAGTAATCGAAGTCGCGCTCGTCGCCGTGGCGGCGACGGACCACGAAGATGTGCGCGGGCACGCTGTGGGGATCGAGCCGCACGTAGTGCCAGTCGCCCTGCCATGTGAAGCGCTGGCCGCTGAGCAGGTCGTGCATCTGGAAGCTGCGCCCGGCCGGCACGCCCACGCTGCCGGGTTCCAGCCCGAGCCAGCCCGACTGCATGTTGTGCGGATCGAGGTTGACCACGGTGACGATCACGTTGTCGCCGTCGGGCGATTCCTTGGCATAGGCCAGCAACTGGTCGTTGTCGATATGCAGGAAGCGCAGGCCCCTGTCCCGGTGCAGCGCGGGGTTCTCGCGGCGGATGTGGTTCACCCGCGCGATGAAGGGGGCTAGGCTTGCGGGGTCGTCGTGGTTCCAGTGGCGCAGCTGGTATTTCTCGGAATCAAGGTATTCCTCGCTGCCGGATCCGCGCGGCAAGTGCTCGAGCAGCTCATAGGCCGGGCCGTACATGCCGTAGTTGGCTGCGAGCGTGGCGGCCAGCACCAGCCGCGACATGAACATGGCGGGCTCGCCGGCCTGCAGCTGCTCGTGCAGGATGTCGGGCGTGTTGGGCCACGCGTTGGGGCGGAAATAGTCGATGCCGGGGCCGCTCGAGAGCTCGGTGAAGTACTCCTGCAACTCCTCCTTCGTGTTGCGCCAGGTGAAGTAGGTGTACGACTGCGAGAAGCCCAGCTTCGCGAGCCGGTGCATCACTTTCGGCCGTGTGAAGGCTTCGGCCAGGAAGATCACGTCGGGGTGCACGCGCTTCACCTCGCCGATGGCCCACTCCCAGAACGGAAAGGCCTTGGTGTGGGGGTTGTCCACGCGGAAGATGCGCACGCCCTGCGCGATCCAGTGGTCGAACACGCTCTTGAGTTCGGCCCAGAGGCCGCGCCAGTCTTCGCACTCGAAGTTGAAGGGATAGATGTCCTGGTATTTCTTGGGCGGGTTCTCGGCGTACTGCACGCTGCCGTCGGGGCGCCAGCGGAACCAGTCGGGGTGCGCCTTCACGTAGGGGTGGTCGGGCGCGCACTGGAAGGCGATGTCCAGCGCGATCTCCAGGCCGTGCTCCGCCGCGCGTGCGAGCAGGTGCCTGAAGTCTTCTTCGGTGCCAAGCTCCGGAAGGATCGACTTGTGCCCGCCTTCGGCCGCACCGATGGCCCACGGGCTTCCCACGTCGCCGGGGCCGGCTTCGAGCGCGTTGTTGGGGCCCTTGCGCTGCTCGCGGCCGACGGGGTGGATCGGCGGAAAGTACAGCACGTCGAAGCCCATGGCGGCGATGGCCGGCAGGCGCGCTTCCACGTCCCTGAAGGTGCCGTGCACGCCGGGCGCGGGGCCGGTCGAGCGCGGGAACAGCTCGTACCAGGTACTGAAGCGCGCGCGCTCGCGGTCGGCGACCAGCGGCAGCTCGACCGGGTGGCGCACCTGATGTCGGCGGTCGGGATGGCGGCGCGCCAGCTCGGCATACTCGTCGTCGAGCGCCAGCGCCTTCAGCGAGACGACGTCGTACGCGGGGCTGGCCGCCACGGCATCGAGCTCGGTGGCCCAGCGGTTCAACGCGGTGCGGTCGGCGCCTTCGGCGCGCGCGGCGGCGGCAGCGATTTCCAGCGCACCGACCTGCGCGGCAATGCGCACGTCATCGGGGTCGACGCGCCGCGTCATCTCGTTGCGCCACGACTCGAACGGGTCCACCCAGGCGACTGCGGTGTAGACGTAGCGCCCGATCGATGGCGGTGAAAACGTGGCCTCCCACACGTCGTTGCCGAGCGGCTTCATCGGCACTTCGCGGAATGCGGCCTGGGCTTGGTCGTGCGCGCGCCAGCACAGCTGCACGCGCAGCACATCGTGCCCGTCGGTGAAGCAATGAGCGCGAACCCGCACCCGCTCGCCGGCCACGCATTTCACCGGGAAGCGGCCGTTGTCCACGCACGGCAGCACGGCGTCGATGACCGCGCGGACCGCGCCGTCGCCGAAGTCGATGTCGGTCCCGGCCGCTGCGGGGGTGGGCTTGGTCGAAAAGATGTTCTTCATCAGGGACGGTGCTCCAGGATCAGCGTGGACAGCGGCGGCAAGGTGATGCACACCGATTGCCTGCGGCCATGGGAACGCACGGGCGCCGCTTCGACGCCACCGAAATTGCCCCAGCCCGCCCCGCCGAACTCCGCCGCGTCGGTGTTGATCAGCTCGCGCCAGTGGCCGCCCAGCGGCACGCCGAGCAGGTAGTTGGTGCGCGGCACCGGGGTCATGTTGCTCACCGCCAGCAAGGGCGGACTGCCGTCGCTCGCCTTGCGCAGGAAGGCGAACACGCTCGTGTCGGTGTCGTCGGCCGCGACCCACTCGAACCCCGAGGACGAAAAGTCGACCTGGTGGAGCGCGGGCGCACCGCGGTAGACGCGGTTGAGCTGGGCCACAAGGCGCTGCAGGCCGCGGTGCCCTTCCTGCTCGCAGACCCACCATTCGAGTTCGCCGTCGTGCGTCCACTCGCGCCGCTGGCCGAACTCGCCGCCCATGAAGAGCAGCTTCTTGCCCGGATGCGCCCACATGAAGCCGTACAACGCGCGCAGGTTGGCGAACTGCTGCCAGGCGTCCCCGGGCATCTTGTTGAGCAGCGAGCCCTTGCCGTGCACCACCTCGTCGTGCGAGAGCGGCAGCACGAAGTTCTCGTGGAAGGCGTACATCAACGCAAAGGTCAGCTTGTGATGGTGGTACTTGCGGTGGACCGGGTCCTGCTTCATGTAGGCCAGCACGTCGTGCATCCAGCCCATGTTCCATTTCTCGCCGAAGCCCAGGCCGTCCATGTCGGTGGGCCGTGACACGCGCGGCCACGCGGTCGATTCCTCGGCCACCGTGATCGTGTCGGGGTGCTCGCGGTACACGGCACGGTTCAGCGTCTGGAGGAAGTCGATGGCCTCCAGGTTCTCGCGGCCGCCGTGGCGGTTGGGAATCCACTCGCCGTGCTCTCGCGCGTAGTCGAGGTACAGCATCGAGGCAACGGCGTCCACGCGCAGCCCGTCGAGGTGGTACAGGTTCAGCCAGAACAGCCCCGACGACACCAGGAAGCTGCGCACCTCGGGCCGGCCGTAGTTGAAGATGCTGGAGTTCCACTCCGGATGAAAGCCCTGGCGCGGATCGGCGTGTTCGTAGAGATGCGTGCCGTCGAAGTACCCGAGCCCGTGCTCGTCGGTCGGAAAGTGCGAGGGCACCCAGTCGAGCAACACGCCGATGCCCTGCTGGTGCAGGTGGTCGACGAGGTACATGAAGTCCTGCGGCGACCCGAAGCGCGCGGTGGGCGCGAAGTAGCCGGTGGTCTGGTAGCCCCACGAACCGTAGAAGGGATGCTCGGTCACGGGCATGAGCTCCACGTGCGTGAAGCCCATCTCGTTCACGTAGGCGGCAAGCTGGTGCGCCATCTCGCGGTAGTCGAGAAACAGGCCATCGCGGCGCCGCCATGAGCCCAGGTGCACCTCGTAGACCGACATGGGGGCGTCCAGCGCATTGCGCGGCCCGCGCGTCGCCATCCACTCGGCGTCACCCCATTCGTAAGAAAGTTCGCAGATGCGCGACGCGGTGGCGGGCGGCGGCTCCGCGCTGAAGGCGACAGGGTCGGCCTTGTCGACCGTGTAGCCGCCATGGCGGGAACGGATGCGGTACTTGTACGCCTGGCCGATCGCGGCATGGGAAACCTGCCCTTGCCATATGCCCGTGCCGTCGGGACTCGGTGCCAGCGGGTCGGCGTCGCCGGACCAGTAGTTCCAGTCGCCGACCACCGAGACGGACTCCGCATTCGGCGCCCACACCGCGAACCGTGCGCCGCCCTCTTCCAGAGGGTGGCAACCCAGCAGGTCGTACAGGCGGGAGTGGGTTCCCTCGCGGAAAAGATAAGCGTCTCGCTCGCTCTGGAGTGAATGGTTCGACTGCACCGGCGCTCCTGTTGAAGGCCTGCGGAACTGTTGTTCGAAGACCGACTTCGGTTCTCGCATGGCCTGCGTCAATTTGCAGGCGTGCGGCATGCCGCGGTTACGGTCTGCGCCGCCTCGCCGTGTCGGAGAGTTGCCCGAGTCGCCCGCCGGTGCGCACGCCGGCGGGTGATAAAAAGACAGCCCCAGGCCACGATGTGTGTTCATGACCGACCTTGATGCCCCCGCGCTCGCATTGCTCGACACCTGCTCGCAGGCTTCTCTCGCGCTTCTCGAACGAAACCTGACGCCGCACGGCATCCTCGCGGCGCTGCGGACCGAAGCCGCCGAGGCCCGGCGCTACACGCGAATCTTCGGACGCGACGCTGCGATATGCGTGATCGCGATGTGCGGCAGCGGCGTGCCCGCGCTGGAACAAGGTGCGGTGGCCAGCCTCGATGCGCTCGCGGCGCAACAGGCGGCCAACGGACAGATTCCCAAATACGTCGACCCCGAAGGGCGCGATGCCGACTTCTGGTACCTGGGCTGCATCGACGCCACCCTGTGGTGGCTGATTGCCGTGGACCACGTGCGCCGCCATGGGCAGGTCGGCCCGTCGCACTGGGCCCGCGAGGTGAGCCGCGCGGTCGACTGGCTGCTGGCGCAGGAGCACCAGCACTTCCGGCTGCTGCAGCAGAACGAAGCCAGCGACTGGGCCGACATCATGCCGCGCTCGGGCTACGTGCTGTACAGCAACGCGCTCTGGTATGAGGTCAAGCGCCGCTACGCGCTCGATCATGCCGAGGCGACGCAGCACCACTTCAACCACCTGTTCAATCCGTTCCAGCGCGACCTGCCCGAATACCACCGGGCCCGGCTGCTGCAGCACTATGCGCGCCGCGGCCGGCGCGACCCGGGCCTGTACCTCAGCTTCGTCAACCTGGCCGTGGTCGGCGACGAGGGGGACGTGTTCGGCAACGTGCTGGCCATTCAGAGCGGGCTGGCCGATTCGGCCATGGCACATCGCATCGTCGACACCATCACGCAGGCGCATGCCGGCGAACCCTACCCCGTGCGCGTGGTGCTGCATCCGCTGTCGCGCCAGCACCCGCTGTGGCGGGCCTACATGGGGCGCCATCAGCAGAACATCGTGCACCAGTACCACAACGGTGGCATCTGGCCCTTCGTGGGCGGCTTCTGGGTGATGGCGCTCGCCAGGCTGGGCTTGCATGAACAGGCCTGGTCCGAGCTCGTTCGGCTGGCGCAGGTCAACGCGCTCGACGACTGGCGTTTCACCGAGTGGTTCCACGGCCAGACGCTGGCGCCCATGGGCATGGCCGGGCAGAGCTGGAATGCCGCGACCTTCCTGCTCGCCCGGCGCGCCTTGCTGGGAGGCGAGGCGGCTTACTGACGCCTCCGCCAGGCCGGCCTAGGCGCTGCCCCATCCGCCTCCAAGGGCCTTGTACAGATTGACCGTGTTCACGGCCGCCTTGAGCTGCAGTTCGATCAGCTGCTGCTGCTCGGCATAGAGTTCGCGCTGCGCGTCCTGGCTGGAGAAGTAGTCCTCCATGCCGCTGCGAAAGCGCGTGCGCGAAATGCTGGCCACCTTCTCGAGCGCCTGCACGCGTGCCTGCTGTGCCTCGAGTTGCGGAAGCAGATGGTCGTCGGCAATCAGGGCGTTGGCGGTTTCGCGAAAAGCCACTTGCGCCGCGGATTCGTAAGAGGCCATTGCTGCCGCGAGCCGCGCTTCGTTGCCCTTGACGTTGGCCGACCGGCTCCCCCAGTCGAACAGGGGCAACGACACGCCCAGCACACCGGCCCAGCTGCTGTTGCTGCCATTCAGCAGCGTCGACAGCTCCCGGCTGACGCCGCCCGTGAGGGCCGTCAGCGAGATGGTCGGCAGCATGGCGGCCTTGGCCGCGCCCACGCCCGAATTGGCGGCTTCGACGCGCGCATAGGCCGCCAGCAGGTCGGGCCGACGCTGCAGCAGGCTGGAGGGCAACCCTGGCGCGACCTGCGCGGTGGAACGCTGCGGCCAGGGCCGGGCGGCGCCCGTGTCCGGCGGCACGGGTTGGCCCACCAGCACGTTCAGCCCCTGCAGATCCTGGGCGACGCGCATGCGGAACTCTTCCTGCCGCACCCGGGCGTTCTGCAACAGCGATTGCGCACGATAGACGTCCAGCTGCGCAGCACCGCCGACCGCCTTGGCGCGTCCGATCATGTCGGCATTGGCGTTCAGCGCGGCCTCGTTGGTGTCGGCCAGGCTCAGCAAGGCGCGGTCTGCGCGCAACGTGAGGTAGGCATTCGACACCTCGCCCACCAGGTTCATGCGCGCTGCCGCGTAGTCCTTGTCGCCGGCCTCGGCCAGGGAGCCGCTTTGCTGCGCGCTGCTCTGCTGGCGGCCGAAGAAATCGAGCTCGTACGAGGTCACGCCGGCCTGGATGTCGAAGCTGTTGGAAACGCTCCCGTCGGACGGCAGGTTGCCGACCGGACTGAGCGAGCCCTGCGGCGTGGTCTGCGCGCGTTGGGCATGGGCCGACAGTCCCAGTGGCGGGAACAGCGAGGCGCGGCTTCCGGCATACACGGCCCGCGCTTCGCGTGCCTTCGCGGCATAGACGCGCAGGTCGCGGTTGCGATCCAGCGCGGTTGTTATCAGCCCCCGCAGCTCGTCGTCCTGCACGAAGCCGCGCCAGTCCACGGGATCCGCGGCCGGCCGCGTCGCGCCGGCCGGCCATTGCGAAGGCATCGACAGGTCGGGCTGCTTGAGCGGCGGCGTGAAATTGCATCCGCTTACCACCAGCAGGATGCACACCGCCAGCACCAGCAGGAACAGCCGCAGGCTCAGGCGCACGAACCCTGCTTCGGGCGACCGGAAGCCCGCGCTCGCGAGCAGCGCCGACGCGGCCCGCCATGGCCGCACCTGAACGGCAACGTGGCTCGGAGGCACATTGAACACGTGGCTCACCAGGTGCTCGCGCTGCGCCTCGGTGCCGGCAAACCGCAGTTCGGCGCCGGCACGGCTGCGGCCGGCAAGTCGGGCCGGTAGCCAGCCGACGGGATCGATGTAGACCTCCAGCAGCTGCCCGATGTGCAGGCGCTTGAACAAGCCACCACCCTCCATCAGTGCGCCGTCCGAAGCGATGTTGACGAAGCGCGAATCGCCCTCTCCCGCCGCGGTGCGGATACGGGTGCGAGCGCGCCAGGGGAAGCGCTCCTCCTGCTCCGGCCGGGGCAGGTCGATGCAGGCGATGAGCGCGCCCAGGCAGAGGATCAGCGCAATGCCGGTCCACACGAGATTGAGCTCGTCGCCGGGCGTGAGCGCCGCACCGCGCATCACGGCCGATGCGCCCCCGCCCTGCAGCGCAACCAGCAGCCCGCCGAACACGGCGACCAGCTTCCAGTGCACGACGGTCCTGGTGCGATCGAGCCCCTTGGCCGTCACCTTGAACGGGCGACCGAAGGGCCGCAGCATCGCGCTGGCCAGCGTGCCGGTGACGGCCATCGCCGCCACGAGCTGGCTCACCTCGCTGAACACGGGCAGACAGCGCCGCTGGCTGATCCAGTAGCTGTAGGCCCAGAACATCATGAGCGGCGGCAGCCCGTAGGCGGCGAAGGCCTGCGGCGTGGCGTGAAAGACCGAGACGCCGGCATACCAGTACAGCACCGGCGCCAGCACGATCAACGCCATGAAAGGCTTGCCGAGCCAATGCAGCACCCCGTGCAGAAAGTGCAGCCGCGCCGAGAGGCTGTAGCCGCTGCCGCGCAACGGCCCTTCGGGCAGCAACGCGAGCTGCACCGTGCCCAGGCACCAGCGGCTGCGCTGGTTGATGTAGTCGACGATGCTCTCGGCCGACAACCCGTTCGACAGCCGCTCGCCCAGCCAGCGCGTGACGTGGCCGTGCCGCAGCAGCAGGTAGGTGGTGTGGATGTCTTCGCACACGCTGCCAACCGGAAAGCCACCCGCGGCGGTGATCAGGTCGCGCCGCACGATGAACGACGTGCCCACGCAGAAGGCGGAATCCGCCGCGTCCTTCGCCGGCTGCAGCACGTCGAAGAACACGCGCTGCTCGTCGACCCAGCTGTCGGTGGCGCGCAGGTTGTGCTGGATGGGGTCGGCGTTGTAGTAGAACTGCGGCGTCTGCACCAGCCCGACACGGCGGTCCCCGAACAGCCCGAGCATGCGGTAGACGATCTCGCGCTGCGGCGCGAAGTCTGCGTCGAGCACGAGGATGTACGGCGCATTGGTCACGTCCGCCGACAGGCGCAGCCCGTTGTTCAGGTTGCCGGCCTTCGCGTGGCTGTTGTCGGGCCGCCGCGCATAGTGCACGCCGCGGCGCTCGCAATAGTCGCGCAGCCAGTCGCGCCGGGTGTCGTCGAGCACCCAGACCTTCAGCTGCGGGTAGTCGATGGCCTGGGCGGCAATGATGGTCTTCTCCAGCACGGCCAGCTCTTCGTTGTACGTGCAGATGAAGACGTCCACCGCCGGCACCTGCCCGCCGCGAGCACGCAGCAGGGCCTCTCCCCGGTCGGCCAATGACTGGTTGTCGCGACGCTTCACCAGCATGTGGATGGACATCAGCGTGTAGACGATGGCGGTCATCTCGAAGCAAAGGAACACCCAGGCGAACAGTGTTTCGAAGCCGAGGTCCGAAGGCGGCATGGTGGCGACCACACGCCAGGCTGCGTACCGCAGCAGCAGCAGCGCGGTCAGCGCGCCGAACAGCGCGCGATGGGTGATGCGATCGACCCTGGCCCAGGTCATCAGGAGCAACGCGAGCCCCGCGACGAGTGCGTTGAGCTGGAATTCCGGTGTGGCGATCAGGCTGGACATGATGGAATGACTCCCGGTGCGGCGGTCTTGCCGGTGAAGGGGTTGAAACCCGTGGCAGCCAGGGCGATCCACGCAGTGGCCCCCAGGTGCGGCCAGCGGTAGTAATAGAAGTCCGCGCCGGCCGAGTCGGGGCCGATGGCCAGGCCGGTGGAAATGCGCGAACTCGGCGTCGCGTAGTACAGGCCGTTGCCGGCGCGTTGCGATGCGAGCAATTGCCACAGCGCCTCGGGCGCCGAGCCTGTGCGCGCCACCAGCGTGGCGGCGGCCTGCGCGCTGCCTTCGGTCCAGATGCCGTCGGGATTGCGAGAGAAGCCGTAGCCCGCCTCGAAGCGATGGTGCTTCTCCACCCATTCGAGCCCGCGGGCCCAGGCACAGGAACCCTCGGGCGCTGCCAGCAGCGGCCACAGTTGCGCATCCAGGCCCGAGCTCTCGGTGGAGATGGTCGCGCCGTCTTCCTTGGTGCCGATGTTGAAACGCTGCTCCGACGGATTCCACATGCGTCCCACGAAGTCGAGCGCTGTGCGCGCCTGTCGTTGCTCCGGCCCGCCCTGCTGGCCGGCGGCACGCGCAGCCCAGGCGGCTGCCATGGCGATGTCGATGTTGTGCTCGGTGGACTTCCAGGTCTGGGCGCGCTGCGCGTTGTCCCAACCGTAGCGCCCGCCGTTGTAGCCATCCACGCCGTTCGTGGCGCGCGTGTTCTGCTCGGTCCAGGCCAGCAGCTTGCGTGCGGTCGCCAGATAGGCCGGCGACGGCTCGGCCTGGAACAGGTTCAGCATGAGAAACGCGGCCCAGGCCACGTTGCCGGTGGCGGTGCTGACCTGGTAGGCGTCGGCAATCCACTGCTTGCGGCCTGCGTCCCAGCGGCCGGGCAGCACGGGCTTTTCTTCGGTGACAGGCCCGGCACGATAGGCGTTGCGCACGCGCCCGTCGGTGAAGTTCTGGTCGTGCGCAACGGCGCGCACCACGGCATCGCCGATGCGCCTGGCGGCGGCACGGTCGCCGCAGGCCAGCAGCGCGATGCCGGCCAATGCGTTGTCGTAGGTGAAGGCGGCGCCCGCCAGCGCGGGCTCGAACGGCGGCTCGCCCTGTCCGGCGTCCGTCGGCCTGTAGCTGTTGAGGAACAACGGCCCCGACGCGACGCCCGCCTGGTCGTGCGCGACCGCGCGCCGCAACCCGTCGCAGCTGTCACGTGCGAGCGCCTGCTGCGTGGCGCCGGGCTGGGCCGCCGAAGTCGCCGCTGCCGCGCAGGCCAGCGCCATCGATGCGACGGTGCACCGCATGCACCGCATCCATGCGCGGGAAAAAACAGAGATCGGCATGTCGTTCTCTTGAAGAAACGCAACGTGCCCGTGCTCAGGTCTTGAGGCTTGCAGAGACCACCTTGCCCGGCACGCAGAGACTCTGCCTGCGGGATTCGGCCTGTTGCACCCCGCTGTCCTCGATGCGTGCCACGGCATAGATGGAGCCCTGCTCGGCATAGGGGAAGGGCACGCTGTACGTGCTCTGCAGCGCCTCGGAAGCCTCGGGCAGCAATTGCTCGACACGTGCAGGCAACGCGGTGCTGTTCTCGCCGATCTTCACGTCGAGCATGGAGCCGATGCTCAACCGCTTGGCCAGCCGCGCGGGAAACACCGCGACGACGCCGATCCGGCTGCAATCGGTGACGCGCACCAGCGAGGCACCGGCCGTGACGTACGCGCCCTCGGGCGCCAGCACGGTGTGCACCAGGCCCGGCTGGGTGGCCGTGACCTGGTACGCGGCGAGCTTCTCGACGCGGCGGCGCTCATCGTCTTCAAGCTGTGTGATCTGCTTGAGCTGCTTGAAGATGGCGGTGCCGTCCTGCTGGGCGCGGTCGATGCTGTTGCGCAATGCTTCGCGCCGGCTCGAGAGCGTCTGGAACAGGTTGCTGCCCCCGGTGCCCACGAAGGCGCCCTGCCCCGCGCTCACCACGGTCTGCGCCTGCCCGGCAAAGGCCTGCTCGGCCACCGCCGCGTTGGCGCGCGCTGTGCTCAGCTGGGCCTCGGCCGCGTTCATCACCTGCTCGCTGATGGCGCCCTCTTTCAGCAATGCCTCGTTGGTGCGGACCTTGTTCTCCTGCTCGGCCACCACGCTATGCGCCACGTCGCGCTGCCGCTGGGCAATTTGCCATGCGTCCCATGTCTGCGCCAGGGAAGCCTGGCGGTGAACCTGGGCCTCTTGCCCGACGGATCTCATCTCCTGGCTGTCGGCCTTGAACTGATTGCCCAGCTGCGACAGCTGGCTTTGCAAGGCAAGACGCTGTGTTGTCAGCGTGGTGAGGATCTCCTGGCTGACCGTTGGATTGCGCACCGTGGCCACCAGGGAGCCCGGCACCACCGCGTCGCGCGTATGCACCGCCATCTGCGTCACCACGCCGTTGATCGGCGAGGTGACCAGTCCCACGGGCGCCTCCAGGACGGCCCGCGTCGCCTGCGCGGACAGCAGCGGCTGGATCAAGGTCGCGATCATGAGCCACAGCACGAAAGCCAGCAGCGCGTAGGCCGCCAGCTTGGGAACGAATGAACCCCTCTGCCGACTTCGACCGGGCCGCGATCGGGCGCGGCGGTCGATGGTGCCGGCAATGCGCGCCGGGCGACGAAAGAGCAGATACGAAATCGGTTTGGACGCACGCATAGCCACCTCTTGAAACGTCGACGGCGCGCACCGGCAACCGTGCCGGCACATCGCCCATTGATGAAAGGGACTTGACCGAAGAACCCTGTCGAACCACGAGCCCGGAGGCCCGTTTTTTTGATGCTGCAGTGCAATAAAAGTACGTCGAAACCGCAATCCGTTCTGCTTCCGTGAGAAACAAGATGTGCGAACTTCCCATTCAGTTCGGCCGCTGAATCGGGGCAGATTCCTACATTGGTTCTAGAGTGAAGGAGATTGACAACGCAGGGCCGATCCGGCTGACCGGCGCAGCGCGTTGTTCAGGTTCTCAGGAGATTCGAGGGCGGCGCCATTTCGAGCGCCCGGCTTGCGCCGATGCCCACAGGCAGGTCTCAAGATGTGTTCGACAGGCTCACGAACAACAGCTGGTAACGATGCTGCTGTTTTCGGGCGCGTTTATCGGTCGAGACAGTTGCTTGCCTGCCGATTGAAATCGGTGCCGGTGTTGGTTTTTTGCTGGCACTCGCGGGCGGGTTGCGCTGCCAACGCGAGCGTCCGATGTCAGGTCAACGCCTCGGCCAGCGCCACGGCGTCCGCGCCAGCGGGAATCCGGATCGGGCACGACGGGTCATTCGCCGCGCGCCATACAGCTTGCGCCACATCCAGCACGTGCGTGAGCGGCCCTGGCGATTGCCCCATTGCCGTGAATACGCCCTGCGCAAACTCGGCGTACGCCTGCGGAATTCCCGCCTGCATCCGGGGCTGTGCGTTCTTGCTGAAGGGAGTCTCGGGAGACCGCCCGGGCAGGACCAGGTTCACCCGCACATTGAACTGCCGGAGTTCAAGCGCGAGCGACTCGCTGAATGCGTTGACCGCCGCCTTGCTCGCGGTGTACACGGAAAGCATCGGGAGCGGCTTCAGCGTGGTGCTCGACGATACATTCACGATGACACCTGCCCTGCGTTGCCTGAACTGAGGCAGCACCGCCTGGGTCACCATCAGCGTGCCCATCGTGTTCGTCTCGAAGATTTCGCGGACAAGCTCCATCGAGCTGTCTTCGAGAACGCCCAGCAATCCGATGCCTGCGTTGTTGACCAGCACGTCGATTGGCCCCGCGGCCTCCACGGCCTGGCGAATGCTTTCGGGGTCGGTGACGTCGAGCGCGAGCACGCGCAGGCGATCGGAACGGGGCAAAACGTCTTCGCGTGGCGTGCGCATCCGCGTCTCGCGGTTGCAATCCGGCAGATGCACGAAAGCCCGACCCGGCCCTGGACAGTTGCGCAGCTGGCGAAAGAGGCGGCCCTCTCGCGCTCGACGTTCTTCGAGCGCTTCAGCCGCACAGTGGGTGTCGCGCCGATGGAATACCTCCTTGCCTGGCGAATGGCCATGGCAAAGAACCTGCTGCGGCGCAAGGAAGCTGGCATTGCCGAAGTTGCGCAGCGCGTGGGGTACAGCTCCGCAAGCACATTCAACGTCGCGTTCACCCGGTATGTCGGGATGCCGCCGGGGCGCTATGTACGTGCCATGTAGTTGCCCGGCGTCACGCCGAAGCAGCGGCTGAACCAGCGCGAGAAATGAGCCTGGTCCGTGAAGCCGCATTGCGCCGCCACGTCGGCCGCCGCGCACCCCTCGCGCAGCAGCGCCTTGGCCCTGCCGATGCGCGCGAGCCGCGCATAGTGCGCCGGCGTCACGCCGACGGCCACGCGGAACAGGCGATGAAAGTGCTCGCGCGACATGCCCAGCCGCCGGGCCAGCCCGCCCGGATCGATGCGGCAGGCATCCTCGGTCGCCAGCGCGTCGCAGACGGCCTCCACGCGCGCGTCGCCCGCATGCCGTTCGACCGCCACCAGTTCGCCGCTGGTCTGCGCTCCAAGAATCTGCTCCAGGAGCCGGCCGACCTGCGCACCGTCTTCCGCCAGCGCTGCAACAGCCAGTGCATCGACCATGGCCGCGTCTTGCCAGGCGCTCCGGCGCAGCGCGCCCCGCTGGCCCTGCGGCCATCCGAAGCGCGCGCCAACCCAGACGTGCGGCACATACAGCATCACCATGCGAAAGCCCTGCGCGCTCACGCCGGCGGTGTGAAGCATGAAGGGCGCCATCAGCACCAGGTCGCCCGCCTGCGCCACCTGCCGCTCGCCGGCGCAGGTGAATTCGCAGCAGCCTTCGAGGATTGCGCCAACGCTCCACTCCGCATGCCAATGCAACTCGAAGCGCGCCTTGGGGTCGGCCGCGAACATCGCCTCGACCTGCGCGCCGTCTTCCATCGGCAGGCCGATCACATGCGAGGCGGGTGAGCTTGTGCGCGGGTTCATCCCTCCAAGGGTAGCGCCCCCCGCACCGTGATGCCCATCCAGCCGGCGCTGGCGGTCGTGGCGTCCACAGGGCCGAGCAGCGCCAGCTCTTCGACCGGGTGATCGTGGAACCGCAGCGTCGCACTGCCACCGGCCCAGCCCGACTCGACGCGGTCGATGATGTCGGCGCGCAGATAGCGCGGCACAGCCACGCTGCCCGGCTGCGTCAGGTCGGGCCAGCCGATGGCGCCGATGGTCGGTGCCGCCAGAAAACCCAGGCGCCCGGCCTTCTCGCCCGACAGCGTGACCGAAGCGTCGACGAGCCGTCGCTCCTTCACGCTGAGACTCGCGCCCAATTGGCTGCCGGCCGACAACGGCGCAGCCGCCGGATGGATCAGCGGCATGCTGCGCGTGAGCCAGGTCTGGCCGATCTTCTTGGGCCAGCCCTGGAGCCAGCCGCGCAGCAGCGAGATGTCCTGGTCCACGTAGATCAGCGGGCAATAGAAGCACAAGCGCGTATCGCCAACGCCCGGCTTTGCCGCGATTTCGAGCACAACGATGGTCTCGCGGTACTGCGCGTATACGGGGTCGAGCAGCTCGCGGCCATCGTCACCACAGGCCTGCCAGTCGGCGAAGTGGACGCAGCCCTTGCCGGTGGCCGTGCCAAGCTCGGCCGGCACCAGCGCCGTACCAAGCGCGGCATCGAATTCGAAGGCTACGTTGACGAGCCAGCCGGCATAGTGCCAGGGCGGTGCCTGCACAAGCGCGCTGCGGCCGGAGGATGTGAAAGGAGGCGTAAAAGATTGCGGCATCGGATGTGGACAAGTTCAAGACCGCCGCACGATATGGCTGCATGCGCCGCCGCGTCTTGTACGCCAGTGATCCCGCTACGACAGATGACGGTGTTGTCCGACTCGCCCCACCCCGTCGGCAGACACAATTACCGCCTCGGCCGAGACAAGCCGAACGAACACAACGAGAAGCTCCCGGCTCCGCACGATGACCCCGATGACCCGTATCTATCTGATTGAAGACAACCCCCTGATCGCCACCACGCTGACCGACGGGCTGCAAGAATTTTCCGAATGCAATGTGATCGGCACCGCCACCACCTCCGGCGCCGCCATCGACTGGCTCAAGAAAAACCCCGAAGGCTGGGACGCAGCCGTCATCGACATCTTCCTGGCCGAAGGCAACGGGCTCACCGTGGCGCAGTACCTGCAGGAGCACAAGTCGCCGGCGCAGCGCACGGTGGTTCTCATGAACTACGCGACCTCCGAAGTGCGCGAAGGCGCGCTGTCCGCGGGCGTGGATGCGGTGTTCGACAAATCGCTGCAGCTCGAAGCTTTCTACGACTTCTGCAAGACGCTGAATATCTCGCCGCGCCGTTGAGGCGGCGGTCGCAAGCGGAGCGGCCCATCGCGGCACAATCGCCCGCGTGCCGACCTTCAAACACAGCCTGACTGCCGGCCTCGCGCTGGCGTTCGCCCTTGGTGCCGCGGCCGAGCCGGTGCTCCTCGTCACATCGCCTGCCGCCTTGCAGACCGCGGAAAAGTCCGGCGCAAGTTTTGCGCGCTGGGCCGACGAGGCGCCGGGTAGCGACGGCATCGCCACCAACCAGGCCCTGATGCGCTCGCCTGCCTGGCGCTCCATCGCTGAGCCGATCAGCGCGAGCCTCTCCAGCCTCCAGCGGCGCGACAGGCAGGCCGGCGTCGGTATCTCGAAATATCCGCACCGGCTGTTCGATGCGCGCTGGCTTGCGAGCCCCGATGCCTTCTTCGAACTGGTGGGCGTCGCCAATCGCATGGACCGCCGGCCCTTCCAGAGCGGCGCATGCGGCGAGACGCGGCTCGTGTACCGCCTGGCCTATCGCACCGCCGCGATGCAGTCGCGCCTGCCGATGACGGTCAATGTCGAGTTGCGCGGCGATGCGCCCGATGCCGATGGCAGTTGCGCGAGCACCGCAAAGCGCTGGCAGCCGCCGCAAGCGTCGATGACCGACGAGGCAACCGGCCGCTGGCTGGTGTCGGCCAATGGTCCGCTGGCGCCGCAGCGCCTGGCGCTCGCGCGCATCGCGCAGGTCACGACCAACCTGCAGAGCGTTCGCTGGCCCTCGGCGGTGCGGCCCGATCTGGGCGGCCATGCCGAATACATGCTGCGCGCCTTCCGCTGGAATGCGGGCGCGAAGCGCTTCGACGTTGCACCGCTGGAAAACACACCCGACATCGCGAAGCTCAAGGCCAGCGCCCCGCTACGCAGGGAACTGCAGCAATGGCTGCAGCAGCCCGCCAACCTGCGCGCGCTGGACGAAGCTACCTTGCAGATTCCCGAGAAATTCCTCGCGACCGAAGCCGTCTCGGTCGCGCCGCGTGGGCTCGAACGGCTGGCGAACCGACCCTTCGAGCAGCTCTTCGCGCCAGGCGAATGGCAGGCCGTTCAGGGCAGCCGAACGCTGCAATCACCGCAGGCAGTGCTGCGCCGCCTCGACGACCTGAGTTGCGCTGGCTGCCACCAGAGCCGCGCAGTCGCGGGCTTTCACCTGCTCGGAGTAGACCGGCGCGGTGCATCGCGGACCTTCACCACGGGCAACGCGCTGGCGGTGCCGCACTCGCCGCATGTGCAAGACGAACTGGCACGTCGCGGCACCTATGTGCGGGCCTCGCTGTCGACGCCGCGGCCCGATCCGTTCCGCCCGCTGGCCGAGCCCGACGATGCGAACGCCGTGGCCGAGAAGCCGACGGTCGGCGCGCGCTGCGAACCCACCCGCATCACCGCATCCGCCAATCCATGGCTGGACCGCGCTGAAAAACTGCCGCGCATCTCCTGCGAAGGCATGCTCTCCGTGTGCGAGAAAACCTCGGTCGGCTTTCCGGGCGGCATGTGCTCGGGCCCCTGCGATCCGGGCGACAAGAACGGCACCTGCGGCGGCATCGCGATCCTCAGCGACTTCAACAGCTGCCTCGCCGCGAAGAAGCCCTTCGGCGAATGCCTGGCGAAGCACACGCGGCCCGGCAACCTGCGCAGCTGCTCGGCGCAGCAGCCCTGCCGCGACGACTACATCTGCGCGCAGGCCGAGGGCCAGCCCGAAGGGCGCGGTGCGTGCATACCCCCCTACTTCCTTTTCCAGATGCGGGTGGACGGGCACTCCTGACAACGGTCACTTCGCTCATTCGTTCGCGGTCGGGCGCATCAGCCAGGCAGAGACGGCGGCCACCACACCGAGCACCGCGACATAGATGCCCACCGGCACGATGCTCGAATACTTCGCGACCAGCGTGGCCGCGATGATCGGCGCAAGCCCGCCGCCAATGGCCGCCGCGAACTGGATGCCGATCGAGATGCCGGAATAGCGCAGCTCGGCCGGAAATTGCGCCGCATACAGGTTCGACTGCGGCGCGAACATCAGCGGGTAGTTGATCGACAGTGCCACCACCATGGCCACGGTGTACGCCGTGAGCGATCCGCTGCCGATGGCCTGGAACAGCGGCACCGCCATGACCGCCAGCAGCAGCCCGCCGAACACGTAGAGCCGCCGCGCGCCGACCTTGTCGGCCAGCCAGCCGCTGGCCGGAATGGTGAAGACCATCACGGTCGAGCCGGCGATCAGCGCGTGCAGCGCATCGGAGCGCGAGAAGCCCAGGCGGCTGGTCGCATACGAGATCGAGAACACAAGAATGGTGTAGATCAGCGTCACCTCGGCCAGCTTGCCGCCGATGGTCAGCAGCAAGGGCTTCAGGTGCGCGACCACGACCTCGCGCGCCGGCAGCGCCGCCGTTTTCTGGTGCACCTTGACCTGCATGAACTCGGGCGACTCCTGCACCTTCATGCGGATGAACACGCCCAGCACGATCAGCACCGCACTCGCAAGAAACGGCAGCCGCCAGCCCCAGCTCAGGAAGCTGGCCTCCGGCAGTTGCGTGACCAGCGCGAAGGCGCCCGACGACAGCAGCACGCCGATGGGTGCGCCCATCTGCGGCATGCTGCCGACCAGCGATTTCCATTTGGGCGGCGCATGCTCCACGGCCATCAGCATCGCACCGCCGAGCTCGCCGCCGAACGACAGGCCCTGCCCAATGCGCAGCAGCACCAGCAGCACCGCGGCCCACAGGCCGATCGATTCGTAGGTCGGCAAAAGGCCTATCAGCACGGTGCAGATACCCATCAGCAGCAGGCTCAGCGTGAGCATCGACTTGCGGCCCAGCCGGTCGCCGTAGTGCCCGAAGATGATGCCTCCCAGCGGCCGGGCGAGCATGCCGCTGGCGAAGGTGCCGAAGGCCGCCAGCGTGCCGACTGTGGGGTCGAAGTTGGGAAAGAAGAGCTTGTTGAACACCAGCGCCGCGGCCGTGCCGTAGGCAAGGAAGTCGAAGGCCTCGATGGCCGTGCCGACCATGGTGGCGGCGCCGATCTTCCACACGCTCTGGTGCTTTCTCTCCACGGTGGTAGCCGCTTGTGCCTGCAATGGCGAGGCGATGCTGTTCATGGCTGCTCCTGCGTGATCTGTCGCGCGAACATCGCGAAACTGGCGTTGACGATGCTGCGCTGCAGAAGGAAGTCGTGCGACTCCTTCGCCAGCACAGGATCCACCAGCTTGAGCCGCCCGTAGGCCGACTGCGCGATCAGCTGGTTGCGCGCCGCGCGCTCGATGAGCACCGACATGTAGAGAGACTCCTCGATGGTCGCCGTGGCGGCCAGGAAGCCGTGGTTGGCCAGGAGCACGCAGCGCTTCTTGCCCAGGGCTGCGGAGATGATCTCGCCTTCGACGTCGGCAATCGGCAAGCCGGGCCACTCGGGCAGGAACGCGCAGTCGTCGAAGAAAGGCGTGGCGTCCATGTGTGCGATCTGCAGCGGCTCGCCCGTCATCGACAGCGCCGAGACGTACGGCGGGTGCGTGTGGATCACGCAGTTCACGTCGGGCCTGCGCCTGTAGACCCACAGGTGGAAGCGCACCGCGGGGTTGGGCACGCCGCGGCCTTCGAGCACGCGCAGCGAATCGTCGATGCGCATGACCGACTGCGGGCGTATCTCGGCGAAGGCATGCGCGAGAGGTGTCGTCAGGAAGGTGCCGTCGGGCTGGCGCACGGTGACCTGTCCAGCCAGGGTTTCGGAGTGCCCTTCCTTGGCGAGGATGCGGCAGCTGAGCGCGAGCTTTTCGGCCTCGCTCCAGTTGCCGTAGCTGAGGCCGTCGAGAGACGGCGCGGGGGTGTCGTGGGTTCCGGGGCTCGTATCGTTCACGCTGTGGCTCCTTTGCATCGGCGGGGTGCGGCCAATGTAAGAAGCGGTGTGCGGTTTGCTCTTGCGCGTGGGCGCACGCGGGTTGATCCAGCGTGCCAACTAGTGGAAAGTCTTGACTCCTGCCCGACGGATGGCCGCCTAGACTGCATCCGACTGCACCTGCTTGGCACGAAGCGTGCGGGCCAACGGCAGGAGCCCCACCCATGCACCACGACACAGCAGCCTCCGACCTGAGCTTCGCGCCCTGCTTCCGCCCGTTCTATCCGGGCGACGTGCAGGGCTACTCGAATGCGCTCGATTCGCTGGTCTACCCCGGCGAACTGAGCGTGCAGGACAGCAACCCGCGCATGAGCCTCGAAGCCTGCCGCCTCGTGGGTGGCGGGCTGGCCATCAGTTTCGCCTCGACGCCGCTGGCGGTTCGCCATGACACGGCGCTGGCCTCCACCGGAGGTATGGGTGGCACGGGCGACGTGCTCGCCATGATTGCCGTCGAAGGCGAAGGCACCATCGACCAGGGCGGCCGGCGCATGCCCTTCCGTAAGGGCGACATCACCTTCCGCACCACGCGGCTTCCCTCCACCTGCACGCTGACCTCGCCCGGCAAGCTGGTGATGCTGCGCCTGCCCTCCGACCGGTTCTTCGGCATCTATGCCGACCTGCACGACCGCTTCGTGCCCTCGATCGCGCAGGCGGATTCGCGCCTGGCCGAGGCCGCCCGCGCGCACATGGGGCATGTGTTTCCCGGTACGGCACAGGCTGCGCCGGCACTGGCGTATTTTTCGGAGCAGTCGCTCGTCTCGCTGCTGGCCGCGACCTATTGCGAATCGATGGGCGAATCGGTCGCCGAAGACGCGGCCGACGGCAAGCGCCGCGAGCGCGACCGCTGGCAGCGGCTGGTAGCGTTCATCGAGGCGCACCTCGGCGATGCGGAGCTGTCGGTCGATGCGGTCTCGAAGGAGCTTGGCATTTCGAAGCGGCTCACGCACCGCCTGTTCGAGATGCAGCGCACGCAGTACGGCACGTACCTCAAGGTGCGCCGCCTGGAGCGCGCGAAGGACGAACTGCAGAACCGGCGACTCGACCACCTGAGCGTTTCGGAGATCGCCTATCGCAACGGCTTTGGCGATGCGAGCCATTTCAGCCGCTGCTTCAGGAGCCAGTTCGGAACCCCGCCCGGGGCCTATCGCCGATCGCCGGACTGAAGGGTTCGCGCGGCCGGAGAAATATTGCTTGCCATTAGATCGCATGCGATCTAATATTCGCCCATGCCTGCCAAGCGCTCCACCGCCCAACCCGTCGACGCCCCTGCGAGCAATTCACTGGTATTGGACGAACAGCTCTGCTTCGCCGTCTACTCGACGATGTTGAGCCTCAACAAGGTGTACCGCGGCCTGCTGCGCGACTTGGATCTCACCTACCTGCAATACCTTGTCATGCTGGTGCTGTGGGAAAAGGACGAGATCAACGTCTCCGAAATCTGCACCCGCCTGTCGCTCGAGACCACCACCCTCACCCCGCTGCTCAAGCGGCTCGAAGCCCGCGGACTGATCCAGCGCGTGCGTTCGCCCAGGGACGAGCGCCAGGTCATCGTGTCGCTCACGGCGGGTGGCCGCGCGCTGCGCGCCAAGGCGCAGGGGCTGCCGGGTTGCGTCGCGCAGGCCATGGAGTTGTCTCCCGACCAGATCGGCGCGCTGCGCACCCAGTTGCTGGGTCTGCGCGCCAGCCTCGACAGGAACGCGTGATGCGCAGCCGCTTCGCCGTTCCTGTTTTTTCAGGCCAATTACATCGCATGCGATATTAATTCATACGATACAAAACTCATCTCAACCACGTCACTCAAGGAGCGCACCATGTCCGCAAACAGCAAGAACCCCACCGCCACCCCGACCCGCCGCAGCCTGCTGGTCGGTGGCGCTTCCGTCGCAGCCGGAGCCCTCGTGGGGACCGGCTTTTCCCAGGCGGCGTCCGCCGCCTCCACTTCTGCGCCGAACCAAGGCGCCATCCATCGTTCTTTGAAAGGAACACGCACCATGAGCAACACCATCGTCACCAAGGACGGCACGCAGCTGTATTTCAAGGACTGGGGTTCCGGCCAGCCCGTCGTGTTCAGCCACGGCTGGCCGCTGAACTCCGACAGCTGGGAATCGCAGATGCTGTTCCTCGCATCGCAGGGCTATCGCACCGTGGCGCATGACCGCCGCGGCCATGGCCGCTCCAGCCAGCCCTGGAACGGCAACGACATGGACACCTACGCCGACGACCTCGCCACCGTCATCGAGACGCTGGACCTGAAGAACGTGATCCTGGTCGGCTTCTCGACCGGCGGCGGCGAAGTGGCGCGCTACATCGGCCGCCACGGCACCAAGCGGGTGGCCAAGGCTGCGCTGATCTCGGCCGTGCCGCCCCTGATGCTGAAGACCGCCTCCAACCCCGGCGGCCTGCCGATCGAAGTGTTCGACGGCCTGCGCGCCGCGCAACTAGCGAACCGCTCGCAGTTCTACAAGGACGTGCCCTCGGGCCCCTTCTTCGGCTTCAACCGCCCCGGCGCCAAGGTGTCGCAGGGCCTCATCGACTCGTGGTGGGCGCAGGGCATGGCGGGCGGCCACAAGAACACCTACGACTCGATCAAGGCGTTCTCGGAAACCGACTTCACCGAAGACCTGAAGAAGTTCGACGTGCCCACGCTCATCGTTCACGGCGATGACGACCAGATCGTGCCGATCGGCGCTGCCGGCCTGGCCTCGGCCAAGCTGGTGAAGAACAACAAGCTGATCGTCTACCCCGGCGCACCGCACGGCCTGACCGATACGCACAAGGACAAGTTCAACGCCGACCTGCTGGCGTTCGTGAAATCCTGATAGCCCCGACAGCCTGATGAAAAGGGGCCCGCAACCGGGCCCCTTTTCTTTTCATCAGGTGAGGATGAATCAACCTCTTAGTATTCGGGGAAAACAACACCAAGACCGAGGACTCCAATGGACATCTTCGAAAACGTGCTGGTCATGCTGATCGCCGCCTGCCTGCTGTTGCAGCTCTCGCGGCGCCTCGCACTGCCCTATCCGTCGATGCTGGCGCTGGCCGGCGTGTGCCTGGGCGCAATGCCCTGGGTGCCGCACATCAGCCTCGACCCGCATCTGGCGCTGGCGCTCTTCATCGCGCCCGCCCTCCTCGATTCAGCCTTCGACATCTCTCCACGCGAGCTGCGGCGCAACTGGATGCCGCTGATCTCGCTGGTGCTGGTGGCGGTGCTGCTGACCACGGCGGTGGTCGCATGGGCCGGCTGGGCTTTCGCGGGCCTGCCGCTGGCGGCCGCGATCACGCTCGGCGCCATCGTCGCGCCGCCCGACGCTGTGGCCGCGGCTGCGGTGATGCAGCAGTTCCGCATTCCGCGGCGCACGCTTTCGATCATCAACGGCGAGAGCCTGCTCAACGACGCAGTGGCGCTGCTGGTATTCGGCGTGGCGGTATCGGCAGCCGGCGCCGCGCACGTGCCCATGACGAGTTCGCTGCCGATGCTGCTGGTCGCGGTGCCGGGCGGTGCGCTGGTCGGCTTCGCGTTCGCCAAGCTCAACATCCACTTCGGCTCGCCGCTCTTCGCGGGCACGCGCTCAGCCATCATCTTCCAGTTCGTGATGACCTTCGGCGCGTGGATCGTGGCCGAGCGGCTGCACCTGTCGCCGATCATCTCGGTGGTTGCCTTCGGCATGACGCTGGGCCAGTTCGCGCCAAAGCACCATGCGCCGCGCGACCGCGTGCACTCCTATGCGGTGTGGGGCGCGGTGGTGTTCACGCTCAACGTGCTGGCCTTCTTCCTGATGGGGCTGCAAGCGCGCAGCATCCTCGAAAGGCTGTCAGGGCCGCAGCTGGTGCATGCCCTGCAGTTCGCCGGCCTCGTGCTGGTGCTGGTCATCGCGGTGCGGGTGGTCTGGGTGCAGATCTACGGGGCCGCGATGCGCACGTACAAGCTGCGCCTGATCGCCCAGGGGCACGACATTCCCGTGCCGTCCAGGCGCATCGGGTTGCTGGTCGGCTGGTCGGGCATGCGCGGGCTGGTGACGATGGCCACGGCCTTCGCGCTGCCGGCGGATTTTCCGGGGCGCGACCTCATCGTGCTCAGCGCGTTCGCGGTCGTGCTGGGCACGCTGGTGATCCAGGGCTTCACCATCGGGCCGCTGATCAGGGCATTGAAGATCGAGCCCGACGCATCGCTCGACAAGGAGGTCTCGCTCGCGCGCACCGCGATGATGGACGCGGCGCTGTCGGCCCTCGAAGCCGAAGAAAGCCGCGAGGCCGACGCCGTGCGCGACGAATACCGCGCGGCGCGCGTGCTGGCGCAAGACGAGCGCCAGCCGCAGGCGAAGACGGCGCACGACCGGCTGCGCGCCGTGGCGATCCGCGCGCAGCGACAGGCGCTCGAAGCACTGCGCCACAGCGGGCAGATCGAGGACGACGCCTACCACCAGCTGGAAGAAGAGATGGACTGGGCCGAGCTCAACGCCATTCCTGCGAACGACGTGCGCCTGCAGAGCGTCTAGAACCCTGCGCTCAGGATTCCTCGTACCACCTGTCCTTCGCCAGCATCACCCGGTGGTGCCCGTGCCCCGAGGGCATCATCGGAAAGCAGTTCTCCTGCGGCGCCACCTGCACGTCGAGAAAGAACGGCCCCTGGCTCGCCAGGCATTCGGCCAGCGCGTCTTCCAGCTCGGCCGGGTCCGACACGCGCCGCGCGCCCCAGCCGAAGGCCTTGGCCAGCGCCACGAAATCGGGCAATGCCTCGTTCCAGCTGTGGCTCAGGCGATTGCCGTGGTTGAGCTCCTGCCATTGCCGCACCATGCCCATGTAGCCGTTGTTGCACAGCACCAGCTTCACCGGCACGCGGTGCTGCACGGCAGTGGAGAGCTCCTGGATGTTCATCAGCACCGAGGCATCGCCGCTCACGCACACGGTCAGCGCTTCGGGGTGGCCGATCTGCGCGCCGATGGCGGCGGGCAGGCCGTAGCCCATGGTCCCTGCCCCGCCCGAGGTGAGCCAGTGGCGCGGGCTGTCGAAGCGCAGGTACTGCGCGGCCCACATCTGGTGCTGGCCCACGTCGGTCGACACGATGGCATTGCGACCGCCGATGGCGCTCTGCAGCGACGACATCAGCTGCTGCGGCAGGATCGAGTCCTCGCGCGCTTCGAAGGCCAGGCAGTCTTCCGCGCGCCAGCGCTCGATGCGCGCCCACCACGGTGCAAGGCGCTCGGGCGCGAAGCCCTCCGCTGGCAGCAGCGCCAGCAGGCCTTCGAGGATCACCTCGCAGTCGCCCACCATCGGCACGTCCACGCGCACCACCTTGTTGATGCTGCCAGGGTCGATGTCGATGTGGATCTTGCGTGCATGCGGACAGAACTCATCGAGCTTGCCGGTCACGCGGTCGTCGAAGCGCGCGCCGACGCACACCACGAGGTCGGCCTCGTGCATTGCGAGGTTGGCTTCGAGCATGCCGTGCATGCCCAGCATGCCAATGAACTTCGGGTCGGATGCGGGAAACGCGCCCAGCCCCATCAGCGTGAGCGTGCACGGCGCATGCAGCAGGTTCACGAGCTTCGCAAAAGCTTCGCACGCGGCGGGCCCCGAATTGACCAGTCCGCCGCCGCCGTAGATGACGGGCCGGCGCGCGGTCGAGAGCAGGTCGGCGGCGCGCTGCATCATGGCCTTGGGCGGCAGCGCCATGCGGCTCGTGCGCAGGGCCCGCAGCGGCGATGGCTCGGGGGCCTGGCCCAGGCGGTCGAGCTGGATGTCCTTCGGCACGTCGAGCAGCACTGGCCCGGGGCGGCCGGTGGTAGCGATCTCCAGCGCGCGGCGCACCAGCGAGGGCACGTCGTCGGCCGAGCGCACCTGCCGGTTCCACTTAGTCACCGAACGCGACATGCCCAGCGCATCGCTCTCCTGGAACGCCTGCGTACCAATGACGGCCGTTGCCACCTGCCCGCTGATGCAAAGCACCGGCACCGAATCGCTCATGGCGTCGAGCAGCCCGGTGATCGTGTTGCCCACGCCCGGCCCCGAAGTGACCAGCACCACGCCCACGCGGCCGGTGCTGCGCGCATAGCCTTCGGCCGCATGCACGGCCGCCTGCTCGTGGCGCACCAGCACATGGCGCAGCCGCGGCTCGCCGTGCAGCGCGTCGTACAGCGGCAGCGCCGCGCCGCCGGGGTAGCCGAAGATGGTGTCGACGCCGCACTCGACCAGCGTGTCGAGCAGGGCTTCGGCGCCGTTGCGAATGCGCGCTGGCGTTTCCGGGTGAAGAGAGAGGGAGGGCGTGAGGGGTAGGTCGAGCAGTCGCATGCCGTCAATTCTTCCGGTTCGGGAGCAAAATATGCTTCTTTCTTTTGGCTCTTTAAGCTCGATTAATGAAAACCAATCGGCAAACACCCGGCGACAACGAAGGATCTTTTGACAAGACCGACCTGGCGATCCTGCGCGTGCTGCTGCTCGACTCGCGCAAGACCCTGCAGGAGATCGGCAACGAGGTCGGCCTGTCGCCCACCAGTTGCTGGACGCGCATCAAGAAGCTCGAAGCCTCTGGCGTCATCAAGCGCTACACGGTCGACGTGGACCCGGCCAAGCTCGGCTATCACGACTCGGTGATCGTGCAGGTCACGCTCGAAAGCCACACCGACGAGACCCTGTACGACTTCGGCCGCGTACTCGCGACCATTCCCGAGATACAGGAGGCCTACCTGGTGTCGGGCGACTACGACTACTACATCCGCATCGCCGTGCGCGACACGCGCGACTACGAGCGGCTGCTGCGCGAAAAGCTCTACAAGATCCCGGGCATCCGGCACAGCAAGTCGCACTTCGTGCTGCGCGTGCTGAAGGAAACCAGCGTGCCGGTCATCTGAGGGCGGTGCGAGCAAGCTCCTTCAGAGGCGGATCAGTTCCACCCGCCGGTTCTTCGCCCGCCCCGCCTCGTTGTCGTTGGGTGCCACCGGCTCTGACGCGCCCGCACCGCGCGTGGTGAAGCGGCGCGGGTCCACCCCAGCCTTCACCAGCACCGCGATCACCGCCAGCGCGCGGCGCTTCGACAGGTCGTCGTTGTGCTTCGCCTCGCCCTGCGCATCGGTGTGCCCCACCACCGACAGCTTCAGCGGCGGGTTGCTGCGCATCAGCTTGGTCATCTCGTCGAGCGTGGGTTGCGACTCGGGGCGGATGATGTCCTTGTCGAGGTCGAACAGGATGCCGTAGAGATTGACGCGCCCCGTCTCCGCCAGGCTCTTCTGCATGGCCGTCGCGTCGACAAACACGATCTTGTTGTCTTCCATCGCCTTGCTCTCGACCACGCGCACGAAGGCGTGGTTGCCGACGTCGGCGTTGTGCTCGGCCAGCGCGATGCTGGCGTAGACGGTGCCCGTGGGCCCGGTCTTCTTCGCCAGCAGGTAGCGGCCGCTCACCGAAAAATAGTTGCGCGCGTAGTCGCCGCGGCTGCCCAGGCGCGGCCACTCGGGGTCGTCGAAGGCCAGCGCGAAGTCGTAGGGCGTGTTGGTGTCCACGCTGCCCGGCCGCGGCTTGTAGCAGGAGGCGTTGGCCGTGCCGCAGGTAAAGAGCACCTCGAAGCCCTTGGCCTTCAGGCTGGACTCGTAGTTGCGCTGCACTTCGAGGAGCGAACGGTCCTTCGGCAGCTTGTAGAGGTAGAGCGTCACCTTGCCCTCGACCTTGAGCAGGTCGGGCTTGCCGCCGGCCCAGTTCTGGAACGGCTCCTTGATGAGGCCGACCTCGTCGTAGGCGGCGGCCTTGTAGCCGTCGAGCACCGCGCCCTCGTAGCGGCCAACCAGCGGGTGGTCCTTGGCGGGCTCGGCGGCACCCGTGGCGAGCGAAAGCAATGCCATGCCGGCGAGGCTGGCCAGGAACGCGAGCGTTTTCATCGGTGCATCGGGCAGAGTGCGGCAAGAGCGGCGACGCGCTCCATGCTAGGGCGCGAGGCCGCCGCTGTGCATTCGACGGACGGCCTATGCCATTCAAGAATTTGCGGCAAGTTGCCTGGTTTGGCCGGAAAGGCTGGGCGAGGACATAATTGCGCCCGCCCGCGTGAGCGGGAGTCTGGGCTCGTCAAAAGATGGCTACAGCACGGTGCCGGCAATCGTCCGGCGCATCCACAGCACGCGAAAAGTGATTTCCGAGGCAGAAGCGATCTATGAGGCTAGGCAGCAAAGGCTGTTGGCGAATCAGCCGGTGGATCGCAAGGCTTTGGCTGGCCCTGCCGCTGGCCTTCCTGTCTTTTGCGTACGCCGATGAACTCCCGGCGGATGCGGTGCCGCAGCACGACGGCCCTGTCCACATCACGCAGGCCGAGTTGCTCTCGGTTTCCGGCACAGGCTATTCCGCACCTCCGCGGCATATCGTGGACGCCGCGCTGCCAACCGATGGCTGGAAGACTGTCAGCCTCCCCCACACAGCCCGGCGCGAACTGGTGCCCAATGCGTCGAGCGGCGAGCGAACCGTCACCGACTGGTACCGCATCGAACTGTCCGGGCTGACGCCGAAGACGCAGCAGCAGCTTCTCTACCTCCCACGCTGGAAAACCCTGGGCAACATCGCGGTGTACGGCGACGGCGTGCTGCTCTACCAGTCGCATGGCAGCCCCATCCACAACGGCTACAACCATCCGCTCCTGCTGCCGTTGAACGCGACCGCCAATACGCCCGCCCCGGCATCTGTGCTGATTCGCGTCGACCGCCTGCGCAACAGCGGCAGCGGCTTTTCGACCCTGTGGGTGGGCGACGAGGAATCGCTGAGCTGGCGCTACCAGATCCGCCAGTTGCTCCAGGTGCAGTTGCCCTTCATGGGCAGCGCCGCGTTCCTGGCGGTTGGCGCATTCGCGTTCGCGGTGTGGCTGTTCAAGAGGCGCGAATCGCTCTACCTGCTGTTCTTTGCCATCTCGGCGCTCGCCTTCCTGCGCACGCTTCACTACTACGCGGGCGGCAGCTTCATCCCGATTTCGGACGACTGGTTCGAATGGATGACAGTGGCCAGCCTGCTCTGGCTGATCGTCCTCATCCACCTGTTCTTGCAGCGCCTGCACCAGCAGCCATCACCCTGGCTGACACGTGTGTCGGTGACCCTGGCGCTGGCCTGCAATATCGCAACGCTGCCCCATGTGTCGACGGATATCGTCAGTCTCTACCTGTTCACGCCCCTGCTCAACCTGATGGTGCTGCCCGTCGCGGTGACGATCTTTGCGGTGAACCTGCGCAAGGCGCTGCGCGCGCAACTGCCCGAGGGACGCCTGGTGGCGGGCTGGACTGTCTTCGCCGTCGCATTCACTTCCTATGACGGGCTCCTGCAGAACAACCTGGTCAGCCCGGAGGCCGTGTACACCTCTCCCTACGCCATCATCAGCCTGTTCTTCGTCTTCTCGTACATCATGTTCCAGCGCTACACAGGCGCGTTCGCCGAAGTGGCCCGGCTGAACAAGGGCCTGGCCCAGCGCCTGCAGGCGCGCGAAGCCGAACTGGAGCAAAGCTACCAGCGGCTGCGCGTGATCGAGAACCAGCACATGCTCAATGCCGAGCGCCGCCGCCTCATGCAGGACATGCACGACGGGCTGGGCTCTTCGCTGATCAGCGCCATCCGCTCGGTGGAGCGAGGCGCCATGAGCGAGGCCGAGATTTCGCGCGTGCTCAAGGGCTGCATGGAAGACCTGAGGCTGGTGATCGACTCCATGGAAAACGTGGAAGCCGACCTGCTGCTCCTGCTGGCAACCATGCGCTTTCGCCTGGCTCCGCGCATCGAGAGCGCCGGCATCACGCTGCAATGGGAAGTGCAACCCGTGCCCTCGCTGCCCTGGCTGGACCCGGACGGCGCGCTGCACATCCTGCGCATCGTGCAGGAATGCGTGGCCAACGTGCTGCGCCACACACGGGCCACCGTCATCTGCGTGAGCACCGCGACGGTCGATGAAGGCGTGAACGTGGTGATCGAAGACAACGGCGAAGGCTTCGACGTGGAAGAGGCCCTGCGCCGAAGCGGACGGGGGCTGCGCAACCAGCAGCGGCGCGCGCAGGTGATCGGTGGCACGGTGAGCTGGCAGTCCGGCAGCACGGGGACGCGCTTCACGCTGTGGCTACCGCTGCACCGCAAGGCCGAAACCGACAAGGCCATCAGCGCTTTCTGAGCCCGCCCCTTCCGAGCCCGGCTCAGAGGCTCGCAACGATCTGCTCGCGCAGCCACTTGTGCGCCGGGTCGCGGTGCCGGCGCTCGTGCCAGAGCATCGCCATCTCGTAGCCGGGCACTTCGAGCGGCGCCTCCACCATCCGCAGCCCGGCCGCGCCGCGCGCCAGCCGCTCGGGCAGCATCGCGACCATGTCGGTGCTGGCCAGCACCGACATCATGAAGAGGAAGTGCGGCACCGACAGCGCCGCGCGCCGCGTCAAACCCTTTTCGGCCAGCGCCTCGTCCGTTGGCCCGGCGAAGCCTCCGCCGGCGAGCGACACCACCACATGCTCCAGCGCGCAGAACTGCGCGAGCGTCGGCCGGCGCTTCAGGCGCGGATGCCCTGCCCGCCCGGCCAGCACGTAGCGTTCGTGGAAGAGCACGCGCGCGTGCAGGCCACGCGGCGCGCCCACGCTGGTGTGAAAGAACAGGTCGACCTCACCGCTCTCCAGCTGCCGCGCCATGCGCGAAGGCACGGCCTCCACCACGGCCAGCCGCGTGTGCGGCGCCGCGGCACGCAGCCCGGCCAGCGCCGGCAGCAGGATGGCCGACTCGGCATAGTCGGCCGCGGCAACGCGCCAGGTGGTGGTCGCCTCGGCCGGATCGAAAGGCCGAGTTGGCGCCACTGCACGGCCCAGCGATTCAAGCGCCTCGCGCAGGGGCTCGCGCAGTTCATCGGCGCGCGCAGTGGGCCGCATGCCGCGCTGCGCGGGCACCAGCAGCGGGTCGTCGAACGCTTCGCGCAGCTTGGCGAGCTGCACGCTCACCGAAGGCTGCGACAGGTTCAGCCGCTCGGCTGCACGCGTGACATTGCGCTCGACCAGCAGCGTGTCGAGCGTGATCAGCAGGTTGAGGTCTAGGCGGTTGAAATTGTTCATGGCAATTCCTGGAATTCAGACTATTCATTTCCAATATATCGCCACGAAGCCTAACCTGAGGGCATCTTCATTCGAACCCTTGTGAAACCGTGAACATCCTTCTGGTACTTGCCCACCCCGAAGCCGCCTCGCTCAATGGCGCGCTCCATCGCTTCATGCTCGAACGCCTGGCGGCTGCGGGCCATTCAGTGCAGGTGTCCGACCTGTACGCCATGCGCTGGAAGCCCGCGCTCGACGCCGACGACTTCCCCGCGCGCAACACCAACGCGCGCTTCGACCCCTCCCTCGAATCGCTCCATGCCTTCGCGGCCGGCACGCAACCCGCCGACATCGCCTCCGAGCAGCAAAAACTGCTGTGGGCCGACGCGGTCGTCCTGCAATTTCCGCTGTGGTGGTACTCGATGCCCGCCATCCTCAAGGGGTGGGTCGAGCGTATCTACGCCTATGGCTTTGCCTATGGCCTCGGCGAGCATTCAGACACGCACTGGGGCGACCGCTTCGGCGAAGGCGTGATGGCCGGCAAGCGCGCGATGCTGGTGGTGACGACCGGCGGCTGGGCATCGCACTACGCGCCGCGCGGCATCAACGGGCCGATGGACGACCTGCTGTTTCCCATCCACCACGGCATCCTCTACTACCCCGGATTCGACGTGCTGCCGCCGTACGTGGTGCATCGCACGCACAAGGTCGACGAGGCTGCCTACGCTCGCATCACCGAGGAACTGGGCCAGAGGCTCGACACGCTGTTCACCACAGACCCAATCCCGTTCCGCCGGCAGAACGCCGGCGACTACGAGATTCCTGCGCTCACCCTGCGCGAACACATCGCGCCGGGCGAGACGGGCTTTGGGGTGCACTCGGCTTAAGGAAGCACCGGGTTGGCAATCGCGCTGGCAATCGCTGCGTCGGCATCCACACGCAGCATGAAGCGCTTCGCCACCAGGTCGTTGGCGGCCGTGGTCACTGCCGCGATGTAGCCCGCCTGATCCACATAGCGCTCCTGCAGCGACGGGCGCGGATCACTTCCGCGCAGCGCCGCCGTCTTGGCAAACGCAAAGTACGACCCGAACAGGCCGGCCTGGTCGATCCTGCCCGGCTGGTTGGTGTAGTTCCAACCGGTGTTTGTGCCCAGCGGCACGGCGACGTCCAGGCTGCGGATGCCCGCGATGTCGTTGCCGTCCGCATCCACCTGCGGCACCAGGATCGCGTAGTCGCGGCCCAGGTAGGCCGGCGGCACCTGCGTGGCGATGCCGCTCTCGTCCTGCGGCCTGTAGTTGGGGCCCCAGTCCAGCAGCGAATAGGTGTTGACCAGCCCCGTGTAGCTCACGCCCGGAATCGCCGGGAACTTGACCTGCTGCGGCCGCACCAGCGTGGTGTCTGCCAGCTTCGGCACCTGGCTGTCGGGCGGTGTCGTGCCCTTGACGACCCAGTCTTCCAGGTTCTGGTACAGCGCGCGCACGACCGGAATCACGCCGGCATTGCCGTTGGTCGCATACAGCGCCCCTGCGCTTGCACCCGGCAGCGACGGGAGGCCCAGCAGATGGTGCGTGCTCGCGTAGTAGTAGATGCGCGCGTTGCCGGGCTGCACGAGGTCGGTCGTACCCCAGGCATCGGTCAGCAGCGGCGAGCCCTGCAGGGTCCAGAACTCGGTGCCGCTGAAGCCGATGAAGAGCTTGGGACAGGTGCCGCTCGCCTCGCAGCGCGACAGGATGCCGCCGCGCCGCTGCGCCACGTCGTCCACGTAGTCCTTCGAAAGGCCGCGCGTGCCGGCCTGGCCGAAGGCCGTGTGGTCGGCGCGCACGCCACCGCCGCCGCCAGGAATGGAGAAGCGCATGTTGATGTTGGTCTGCCGCGCCGCGATCTGCGCGAACACGCCGTCGAACACCTTCTGGCCCGCACGGTCCTCGTTGAAGCCCAAGTGCACGAAGGTCTTCATGAAGTTGCCGCACTGCGAGACGCCCGAGGCAATGGTGTTCTTGATGGCAGCAGCCACCGGGTTGGCCGTGCCCGCCGCATCGCTCGCGTCGCGGTGGAAGAAGGTGATCATGTCGCGCAGCGCCGCGAGGCCCAGGCCCATGACCTTCGGGTCTTTTGCGATGTAGACCAGTTCATACAGGTAGGCCGGGTCCCATTTGTCCTTGAGGCAGACGTTCGTCTCGTCGGGCGTACCGGGGAACGGCGTGGCGGCGCTGCACTTCGCAAACTTCCACTCGCTCGCGGGAATGAGCTGGCGCGCGTCGCCTTCATTGATGCGGCGAGTGAGCACATAGCCGGGCTTCGTGTTGTCGAGGCTCGCGATGGCATAGGCCTGCATCGCCGCGTTGAACGGGCCGCCTGGCAAGGGCAGCGAATCGTTGTTCGCTGCGGTAGGCAGCAACTCGGCGCGGTAGGTGCCGGTGATGCTGCTGCCATCGGCGTTCTTCGCGACCGGCACCTTCAGCGTGAGCTTGCCGGGCCCGGCCGGCACGTCGCCCTGCCAGGCGGCCGTCAGGAACACGTAGCCGCGCGAGGCGAAGTACGGATCGAGGCTCACGATGTTGCCGCGGTTCGGCGCGTCGTAGCGCAGCACGCCGCCGGCCTTCGTCATGTCCTTCGGCTTGAAGAGCACGAAGTCCGACGTGTACTCGACCTTGCCGTTGGCGTTGAGCGGCGCGAGCGACAGGTCCTGGATGATGGCGTTGCGAGCGTCCTTCGGATCGACCTCGCCGATGAAGGTGCCGGTGATCTTCTCGTAGGCGCCCACGCTGCCGAAGGTGCCGGGCACGTCTTCGGTCGCGGTGATGGCGAGCTTGTACTTGGGCGCGGCGGCAGTCACGGGCGGTGTGGTGGGTGTCGTGGTGGTGGGCGGTGGCAGCAGCACGCCACCTCCTCCGCCGCTTCCACCGCATGCGCTCAGAAAAAGGGCGGCCGAAGCCACCGTGGCAGCCCAAAGGCTCCAGCGTTTCATGGTTTGTCTCCTTCGTTGTGTGTCTTGTCGTGTTGCGGCGCCGGTCCCCGCTACGGCGCGCGGGCTACTCGGCCTCGATGCCGGCCGACTTCACGATGCGGCCCCACTTCTGGGACTCGTTGGCCTGGAACTTCGCAAGCTCTTCGGGCGAGGTCGTGAACACCTCGGTGCCGGTCGGCTCGTAGAACGCGGTCTTCGCAGCCTCGCTCTTCGCGGCTTTCACCAGCAGTTCGTTGAGCCGCTTGACCACTGCGGGTGGCGTCTTCGCGGGCGCATAGGCCGCGAACCAGTAGCCCATCTCGTAGCCCTTCACGCCGGCCTCGGAGATGGTGGGCACGTCGGGCGCGAGCGGCGAGCGTGCCGAGCTGGAGATGCCCAGCGCGCGCAGCTTGCCGGCCTTGACCTGCGGCAGGCCGGTGGCCGTGTCGGTGATCATCATGTTGATCTGGCTGCCCAGCAGGTCGGTCACAGCGAGCGTGTTGCTCTTGTAGGGCACGTGCAGCAGCTTGATGTCGGCCATCTGCTGCAGCAGCTCGCCCGCCATGCGGCTGGACGAACTGCCGCTGCCGAAGCTGTACTTGCCCGGATCCTTCTTCGCGAGCGCGATGAACTCGGCCACGTTCTTCGCAGGGAACGAGGGATTCACCACCATGATCTGCCCGCCCTTGCCGAGCGCCGCGATGGGCGCGAAGTCTTTCACCGGGTCGTAGGGCAGCTTCTTGAACAGGTGCTCGTTGGCCGCGTGCGTGGTGTTCGTGGTGATGAGCACCGTGTAGCCGTCGGCGGGCGCCTTGGCCACGTTCTGCGAGGCGATGAAGCCGCTGGCGCCGGCCTTGTTGTCGATGATGACGGCCTGCTTCGTCTCCGCCGCGATCTGGTTGCCGAGCGCGCGTGCGATCTGGTCGGTGGCGGTGCCGGCCGCGAAGGGCACGACGAAGGTGATGGCCTTCTCGGGGAAAGCCTGCGCATGGCTCAGCAGTGGCATCAGGGCCAGTGCGGCGGTCAGCACGGTGAGGGGAAATCGTTTCATTGTTTTGTCTCCGGATGGAATGGCTAGGGGAAAAGAAAAGAGCTGCGGCTATGGTCCGGCCAGCAAGTGCACAAGCGCACGAGGCACGCGAACAGGCATGTCGAGCAGCAGGAAGGACAACGCCTTGCCATGTGCGTCGAGGTTCAGCGCGTCGTTGACGCCGCCGTCCAGCACCGCGTCGAGCACGAAGTTCATCGCGTGCAGCTTCGGCAACACGAAACGCTGCACCTGCGACGGCGCACGGTGGTGGAATTGCGCAGCGACGCGCTCGGGCGTGAGCTGCTCGACCAGCAAGGGATAGAGCTCGGCGTGCCAGGCGATGACGCTGATGTTGGAGCGATCGCCCTTGTCGCCGGTGCGGCCGTGCGCGGTGCGGTACAGCGGCACTTCGACGGTGTCGGTAGTGGTGTTCATGCCAGGGCCTCTTCGCCGAGCAGTTCGAAGCGCACCGGCACCGCCTCGCGCGACAGCAGGCACGACAGCGTGTTGAGCCGCGGCGTGAGCGCGGTGCGCACGCCGCCGCCGCCTGCCGGGCCGCAGGTGTAGAGCGCCATGACCTCGCGCGCCAGTCGCTCGGCCTGCGCGCGATCGGCATGCGTGGCCGCGACGCGCAGGCGCACGTCGCGCAGGCCGGCGTCGGGTGTATCCGCCAGCGCACGGCCCGCGTCGTCGCCCAGGATGCTCAGCGCGCCGATCAGGTCCACGCGCAACGCGAGTCCGGCCAGGCGCTTGCGCAGCACGTCCGCCGCGAGCCGCGCACGGGCCTCGGCGCGCGGCCCCGCATAGGAGATTTCGCCCTCGGCCAGCCAGCCGCCTTCATGGCAGACGTTGACCTTGTAGCGGCCCGGCCGCGCATGGCCGCGCACGCCGGAGAGCGCAACGCGATCCACGCCGGGCAGCGCGTGCACTTCGGCGTCGGCAATATCGGCGACCACGTCGGGCGTCAGGTAGGCCGCAGGGTCGTGCACTTCGTAGAGCAGTTGCTCCTTCACCGTGGCTTCGCTCACGAGGCCGCCGGTGCCGTCGGCCTTGCCGATGGTGCAGCGGCCGTCGGCGTCTATCTCTGCGATGGGGAAGCCCACCGCTTCCAGCCCCGGCACGTTCTTGTAGCCAGGGTCGGCGAAGTAGCCGCCGCACACCTGCGCACCGCATTCGAGCAGATGCCCCGCCATGGTCGCGCGGCCCAGCCGGTCCCAGTCGTCGGCGCGCCAGCCGAAGTGCGACATGGCCGGGCCAACGGTGAGCGACGGGTCGGCCACGCGGCCGCACACCACGATCTGCGCGCCCGCGTCGAGCGCGGCGGCAATCGGCTCGGCGCCGATGTATGCATTGGCGCTGACCATGCGCAGCCCTTCCATCTGCGCGCCGAGCGCTTCGTTCAGCAGCGCGCGGTGTTCGGGCCCCGACAGGTCGTCGCCCTCCACCACCGCGATGCGCGGCGCGCTCGCACCCAGTTCGCGCGCCATGCGGGCAATGTGCCGGGCCGCGGCGCGCGGGTTGGCGGCGCCGAAGTTGCTCACGATGCGGATGCCATGCGCCAGGCAACGCGCGAGCACGGGCCGCAGCATGTCGTCGAGTAGCGGCTCGTAGCCCGCTTCAGGGTTGTCGCGGCGGCGCAGTTGGGCCAGCGCGAGCGTGCGCTCGGCCAGCGTCTCGAAGATCAGGAAGGCGCGCTGCCCCTTGGGGCCGCTGGCCAGCCGAGCGATCAGCGTGTCGACCACCGGCCCGGCGGCGTCGGTGCGGTCGCCCGAGAAGCCGGCGGCGCAACCTATCAGTAGCGTGGGCGGATCAATGGAGTTCATTGCCGTGCACTGTAGGCAGCGGCTGGTCATCCGTAAAATCGAAAATACGGATCGATTGATCCGCTTTTCAAATAACAAGAGAGACATGATGAGAAAGACGCCCGACCTCTCCACGCGGCAGCTGCGCGCCTTTCTCGCACTGGCAGAGCACCGCAACTTCACGCGCGCGGCGCAGAGCAGCCATCTCTCGCAGCCCGCGTTCAGCGCGCTGATCCGCACGCTCGAAGACGCAATCGGCACCCGCCTTTTCGACCGCGACACTCGCAGCGTGCAGCTCACGCCCGAGGGCCGGCTGTTCGAGGGCTCCGCGCGCCGGCTGCTCGACGACATGGGCAGCGCCATGGGCGACCTCGCCGATCATGTGGAGCGCCGCAAGGGCCGCGTGCGCGTGGCCGCCCTGCCCTCACTCGCGGCCGGCTGGCTGCCCACGGTGTTCGCAGAATTCATGCAAGCCTGGCCGGGCATCCGCATCGACCTGGACGATGCGTTGTCCGACGCCTGCATCGCGCTGGTGCGCAACGGCCAGGCCGACTTCGCGCTCGCCGCCTCGGGCGCCGGAGGCACGGCAGACAGCGACCTGCGTGCGCGCAAGCTCTGCACCGACCGCTTCCACCTCGTGTGCCGCGCCGATCACCCGCTGGCGCGCGAGCCGAGCCTCACGGTGAAGAAGATCGCGCCCCACCCCTTCATCCAGATGGCGCGCAACAGCAGCGTGCGGCAGGCGCTCGACGCGGCGCTGCATCCGCAAAGGCTGAATGCGGTGTTCGAGGTGGAGCACCTGGCCACCGTGATGGGGCTGGTCGAGGCCGGGCTGGGCATCAGCGTGGTGCCTGCGCTCACGCTGTTCCACTTCCAGCGCGAGACGCTGGTAACGCGGCCGCTGCCCCTGCCTTCCCTCACGCGCACGCTCTACATGGTGCAGCGGCGCGAAGGCAGCCTGTCGGTGGCGGCGCAGACGCTGCACGACCTGATCGTCGCGCGGCTGGGGTCGCTGCGGCTGGATTGACGCTGAGTGCCACGCGAGCGCCCAGCCATGCCGAAAAACTATATCTCCCAGTGCGAACGCGATCTTGCCGGGGGCTGACCCACGGGCAATAGTTCGGGTCGGCGGCGCGCAAGGCCGCACACAAGTTCAACAAGGAGACACATGAGACATTCCCGTCGCGGCTTCGTCGGCCTGATGCTGACCCTGGCCGCCGATTTGCGCGCATCGCCCGCGCTGGCCGCCCCCATGTCTTCGCGTCCGATCCGCCTGGTCGTGCCCTTCGGTGCCGGCGGCGTGGCGGACCTGGTCGCGCGCAGCGTGGCCCAGAAGATGTCCGAATCGATGGGCCAGAGCATCGTGGTCGACAACAAGCCCGGCGCGGGTGGCGTGGTGGCTTCCGACACGGTAGCCAAGGCGCCGCCGGACGGCCACACGCTGCTGCTGATGTCCAACGGCAATGCCGTGAGCGTGGGCCTGTTCAAGTCGCTGCCCTACGACACGACGAAAGATTTCGCGCCGATCTCCACGCTCGGCTACTTCGACATGGCGGTGCTCACGGCGAGCAACAGCAAGTTCAAGACATTCACCGACCTGGTGGCTCACGCCAAGGCCCATCCAGGCCAGCTCAACATCGGCACCATCAACGTCGGCAGTACGCAGAACCTGGCTGGCGAGCTGCTGAAGAGTTCACTCGGCATCGATGCGCAGGTCGTGCCCTTCAACGGCACGCCGGCCGTGGTCACGGCGCTGCGTGGCGGGCAGGTCGACGTGGCGGTGGAAATCCTCTCGCCCGTTCTCTCGCAGATCGAAGGCAAGGCCATGCGCGCGCTGGCGGTCATGGGCGACAAGCGCTCGCCCAGCCTGCCGGACGTGCCGACCGTTGCGGAAAGCGGGACGCCAGGCTTCCAGGTCGCATCGTGGAACGCGCTGGCCGCGCCCGCCAAGACACCGCCCGACGTGATCGCCCGCCTGAACCAGGAGGCCCGTGCGGCGCTGGCTTCGCCCGAAGTCAAGAAGCGCCTGCAGAGCCTCGGCGTGGAGCCGCGCGGCAGCACACCGCAGGAACAGGCGCGGCTGCTCGACAGCGAGATCCAGCGTTGGTCGGCCGTGATCCAGCGCGCCGGCATTCCCAAGCAGTAAGCAGTGAGCCCGCCTTGATGAAAACCATCGCCCCGCCCCATCCAAACCCGAGCCGCCCCACGTTCCGCCTGCCCGCTGGCGCCTGCGACGCGCACTGCCATGTGTTCGGCCCCGGTGACGTGTTTCCGTATTCGGACAACCGCCGCTACACGCCGCCCGATGCGCCCGCCGCAAAGCTGCGCGCCCTGCATGAACTGCTGGGCATCGAACGCGTGGTGCTGGTGCAGGCCAGCGTGCATGGCCATGACAACCGCGCCATGCTCGACGCCATTGCGCAATCGCCCGACACCTATCGCGGCGTGGCCATGGTGGGTACGGGCATCACCGATGCCGAGCTCGCCGCGCTGCACAAGGCCGGCGTGCGCTCGGTGCGCTTCAACTTCGTGCAGCACCTGGGCGGCGCGCCCGACCTGCCCACGGTGCTGCGCATGGCCGAGCGCATCCGGCCGCTGGGCTGGCACCTGGTGCTGCATCTGGACGCAGATGACCTTGTCACCTACCGCGCATTCCTCGACACGCTGCCGGTGCCCTTCGTCATCGACCACATGGGCCGCACGATGGTCGAGCACGGCCTCGACCAGAAGGCCTGCGAGATGATGCTGGAGCTGATGCGCGACGAGCGCGCGTGGGTCAAGGTGAGCGGCGCCGAGCGCATCTCGCAGACCCTCTCGACCCAGGGCCAGCCCTATGCGGATGCCGTGCCCTTCGCGCGCCGGCTGATAGAGGCCGCGCCTGATCGCGTGCTGTGGGGCACCGACTGGCCGCACCCCAACGTGCGCGAAATGCCCGACGACGGCAAGCTGGTCGATCTGCTGCCGCTGTTCAGCGACGACCCGGCGCAGCTTCGCAAGCTGCTGGTCGACAACCCGACCCGCCTGTACTGGTACGACTGAGCGCCGCCGCCGCGCTTCGTACACACCACTGACACCGCCCCTCACGCCACGGCACAACCGTGGCGTGCGGACGCGCGCGCCTGCGCCCTTGCAGGCTACGAATCACAACGAGGAGACAGACGACATGAGAAGACTTTCCCGCCTTCAGGCACTTTCGCTGCGCGCCCTGCCGGTGCTGGCTCTGTGCACCACCACGCATTCCCCGTGGGCACAGACTGCCGCAGCCCCTGGGGCCAGCGTGCAGATCTACGGCCTGCTCGATGCCTTCGTCGGATCGATGCAGCGCAGCGACGAGCCCGGCCGCACCAAGGTACTCGGCAGCGGCGGCATGACGACGGCTTACTGGGGCGTACGAGGCAGCGAGAGCCTCGGCGATGGGCTGCAGGCGCAGTTCGCACTGGAAAGCTTCTTCCAGACCGACTCCGGCACCTTCGGGCGCAACAGCACCGACCCGTACTTCTCGCGGAACGCGTGGGTGGGCCTGGCCGGCGGCTTCGGCCAGCTGTCGCTCGGCCGGCAGACCAATCCGATGTTCGTGGCCAGCGGTGCCTTCAATCCGTTCGGCGTGTCGCTGCAGTTCTCGCCCGTCATGCTCCACACATGGCAGCCCACGTACAACCGCGCCGTGCTCGGCGACAGCGTGTGGAGCAATGCCATCCAGTACACCTCGCCTACCTTCGCCGGGCTGCGCGCCAGCCTGCTCTACGGCATGGGCGAAGTGCAGGACCGCGAAGGCATCCGCAACCTGAACCTGACCCTCAACTACGCGGCCGGGCCCTTTGCCGCCGTGGTGTCTGTGCAGCAGGCCAAAACGGGCCCCGGCTTCACCACGACCATCGGCCGGCAGGATGCCGCGCTGATCGGCGCCTCCTACGACTTCAAGGCCGTGCAGTTGTACGGCCAGCTGCAGCGCACCCGCACGCCCGACATTCGTACCACCGCCAATACCGCGCAGCTGGGCGCGGCGGTTCCGGTGGGTGCAGGGCGTTTCCTCGCCTCGGTGGCGCGCACCGAGCGCAAGGTGACGGGCGCCGCCGAAACACACCGCACCACCTGGACGGCCGGCTACGACCACTTTCTGTCAAAGCGCACCGACCTGTACGCGGTCTACATGCAAGACCGGCTGACCGGTTTTCGAAACAGCGGCAGCGTGGGTGTGGGCGTGCGTCACCGCTTCTGAGCTGCATCGGCCACTGCATTGGCACCGAGGTGCTGCTGCACGAGCTCGCGCAGCAGTTCCCCCATGGCCCGCTGCGTGCGCGTGACTGGCCGCTGCGAACTGGTTGCCAGCGCCAGCCGGCTGCGCAGGCCGGGCTTGACGATGGGCCGGATCGCATAGCGCTGCGATCGTCCCGCGAGGGTGACGGCATTGCGCGACAGCACAGCGTGGCCGGCGCCATCGGCCACCAGCGCGAGGATGGCCGGGACGCCGTCGATCTCCAGCGCGATCTGCGGCCGCCGGCCAATAGCAGCAAGCTCCGCCTCGACCAGCATGCGGATCGCGTTGGGCCGGGTCGGGATCACCAGTTGCTGCTCGGCCAGCTGATGCAAGGCCAGTGGCGCACCGCGCCGCGCCGGCCCAGTGCCCTTGGTCGCGCTGACCAGGAACAGGTCTTCCTCCAGCACCGTCTCGCTGTCCACGTCGGGCGAAGGCTGCGGGTTGTAGAGCAGCGCAATGTCGAGCCGGCCGGTGAGCAGCGATTCCTGCATTGCCGTCGATAGGTTCTCGGTGATCGACAGCGCCGCATCGGGCAGCCGCTCACGCACGGCCCGCACCAGCGGCACCGTCAGCACACCGGCCACGCTGGGCGGCAGGCCGACGGCGACCCGACCGGCCAGCGCATCCCGCATGAGGCTCATGTCTTCCCTTGCCCGCTCGACCTGGTGGAGGATGCCGCGGCCATGCTCCAGCAGGCGCTTGCCGGCATCCGTGGTCACCACGCCGCGGCCGTTGCGCACCAGCAGGTTCTGCCGCAGCTCCACTTCCAGCTGGCGCACCTGGCGGCTCAATGCGGGCTGCGCGATGTCGATGACGTCCGACGCGCGGGTGAAGCTGCCGAGTTCGGCCACGCGGATGAAGTACTCCAGCTGTTTCAGGTCCATGCCCTGAGGCTATCGACATAACCGGTTATGAGCTATGCGTGTTTGTTCTATCCGGGCAGAGAAACACAACCAGTTGAAGCAAGCCACCGCACGACTCGCTCGCCACAATCGCGCGCATGCAGCATGAAGAACAGATCGCACTGATCCGGCGCGCGCTCGCGCTGATCGAGACTGGCGGCAGCGAACGCGGTGAGCCGGGCGTCAGTCCGGTGACGCGCTATCTCGATCCTGAACGCCATGAGCGGGAGATCGAGCGCATCTTCAGGCGCTATCCGCTGGCGCTGTGCCCTTCGGCGTCTCTCCCGAATGCCGGCGATTCGTTCGCCATCGACGTGGCCGGCATGCCGCTGGTGTTCGTGCGCGGGCAAGAAGGGGAACTCAAAGGCTTCGTCAATGCCTGCCGCCACCGCGGCGCGCGGTTGAAGCCGCCCGGCGCATCGAATCAACGCGCCCTGATCTGCGCGTACCACAGCTGGACCTACGGGCTCGATGGCACGCTGCGCGGGCGCCCGTCGGCGGAAGACTTTCCGCATGCGCCAGCCTCGGAATGCAGTTTGGCGCGCGTGCCCGTCGCGGAGGCATTGGGCTTCGTCTGGGCCATCCCCCGTGTAGTGGCGAACGGCGAGAGCGCCAGGATCGACATCGACAACTGGCTGGGCCGCTTCGGCGCCGACCTGCGCTCATGGGGCTACGACAGCTGGGTGCCGTTTCACCAGCACGCCTTCGACAACGCGGCCAACTGGAAGATCCCTTTCGAGGCGAACCTGGAGACATATCACTTCCAGTACGCGCACCGCAACAGCATCGCCGCGCTGTTCTACGACAACCTGCTGATGGCCGACCACGACCGACAGCACCAGCGCCTGTTCCTGCCCAAGCGCAGCATCGAAAGCCTGCGCGGCACGCCCACGCAGGCATGGCAGGTGGGGCCGCACTCGAACATCATTTACTACTTCTTCCCGGCGACTTTCATCCTGCACGAGGGCGACCACGCCAACGCGTTCACCGTGCTGCCTGAATCGCCGGGCCGCTCGCGCGTGATCGCGAGCACGCTCGTTCCCGAGCTGCCGAAGACCGAGAAGTCGATGAACTACTGGCGCAAGAACGTCGAATCGTTCTGGGATGCGCTCAACGAAGACTTCGCGCTCGGCGTTTCTGCGCAATCGACGCTCGCGAGCGGTGCGCAAGCGTCGCTGTACTTCGGCGCGACCGAGTGGTGCTCGGCCAAGTTCCACGCGGACGTGGAAGCGGCACTCGCGAAGTAGCGCCTCAGGCTGCGGCGTTCGCCGCCATCGCAGCCTGTGCAGTCGGGTTCGGCGTGGGCTCGCCGATCTTGCGCAGCGTGTTGCGGTCGGTGTGGCTGAAGGGCTCGGGCTTTCCGAGCACGCTGAGCACCGTTTCAAGCTCGTACGACCAGCTGCCGTCGTCGTGGATGGTCACTTCGATGCTGTAGCGCAGCGTCTTGAACGCATGCTCCAGGAACGGGTTGGCCACGATGCCGTTGGTCTCGCCGCCGCGCACAGCTTCGAGCCTGAAGCTGCGGTCGTCGGCCTTCGCGTGCCCTGTGGCCATGGCGGTGAGCCCGCGCGGGATCGACAGCGTCTGGATCAGCGCGCCCGTGGCGGGCTCCCACAGCCAGTAGCCGACCTGGTCATGAAAGGTTTCCACGTCGTCGGGCTTGACGATGCGCAGGTGGTAGCGCAGCCCGTAGAAGATCTGCGGCCCGTTGGTCTGCGCGTCGATGGGCTGGAACTCCGCATGCTCGATGTAGGCCTCGGCCTCGGGGCCGTCTTCCTTCGGGCTCACGTCGTGGCCGGCCTTGCCGATCCACAGGCCCGCCAGGCCCGTGAGCGGGCCCAGGTTGGCGAGCGTGTGCGGATCGGGCTCGGGTTCCGTGTAGATATCGCGGGGAAACTGCTGTTCCATGTTCTTTCTCTTCCTGGAGTCTTCTGGCGTGGGTTGTCGGGAGTGTGGGAGTGTTATTGGTCGAGGCGGATGCCGACCTTGGCAATGATCGCACCCCATTTGCGGCCTTCGCTGTCGATGAAGGCCTTGAACTCTTCCGTCGAGCCGCCACCCGCCACCAGCCCCTGGTTGGCCAGCAGTTCGCGCACCGCCGGCTCCTGCAGCACGGCGTTGACGTCGGCATTGATGCGGCGCACCACCTCGGGCGGCGTGCCGCTGGCGGTGAACAAGCCGTTCCAGGCCAGCGACTCGAAACCCGGGTAGCCCGACTCGGCCACGGTGGGCAGGTCTTTCATGAGTTCAGAGCGCCTAGCGCTGGTCACGGCAATGAGCTTCACGCGCTGACCCTGGATCAGCGGCAGCAGCGCGGGCGCCACCGTGAACAGCGCCTGCGTGTCGCCGGCCGCCAGAGACAGCCCCGCAGGCGGCGAGCCCGAGTACGGCACGTGCACCGCCTCGATATGCGCCGCGCTGCGAAACAGCTCCATCGTGAGATGCGACGAACTGCCCGCGCCCACCGACGCATAACTGAACTTGTTGCCACGCTTCTTCGCCCATTCGACGAACTCGGGCAGCGTGTTCGCGGGGTTGCCCGCCTGCACCGCCAGCACGTTGGGCTGCGAGGTCGTGAGCACGATGGGCACAAGGTCGCGCGCGGGCGCATAGGGCATGCGTGCGTACATGTAGGGGCCGAAGGCAATCGGGCCGTTGAAGCCGATGCCGAGCGTGTAGCCGTCGTGCGGTGCTTTGGCCACCGTGTCCATGCCGATCAGGCCGCCCGCGCCTGCCTTGGTTTCGACCACCACGGGCTGCTTCCACATCACGCGCAGGCGGTCGGCCAGGGTACGCGCGATCAGGTCGAGCGAGCTGCCGGCCGGTGCGGGCACGATCACGCGCACGGGCTTGGCGGGCCAGTCCTGGGCCCAGGCGCCGGCGGCCAATAGGCCAGCGAGCAACAGCGTGGCGAGTTTGTTCTTCTTCACTTCGGTCCTTCGATGGATCGCTCGAGGTCGGGCGAAGGTATCACTGACGGTGCCGCGCCGCGTCGATCTGTGCATGGTTCGCCTCGGCCCAGCGGTCTACGGCGATCAGCGTCTTGCTCAATGACAGGCCGAGCGGGCTGAGCCTGTACTCGACGTGCGGCGGCACCGTCTGGTGGTCTTCGCGCAGCACCAGCCCGTTGAGCTCGAGGTCGCGCAGGGTCTGTGTGAGCATCTTCTGCGAAATACCACCGACCTTGCGCAGCAACTCGTTGTTGCGCTGCGGCTTGCCGCGCAACAACGGAATGACCAGCAGCGCCCACTTGTTGGCAATGAGCTCCAGCACGCGGCGCGAGGGGCAGTCGGCGTTCCACACATCGGCGGGTGCTGCCTCGGCTTCTTCCACAGGCTCGGACTTCTTCGATGGCGTCTTTGAATTTCCCATGGTTACCAAAAGGTGCGTACTTGTTGATCGGTGCCCGGCCCGGAATTATCCGGCTCAGCTCTACCCGCAACAGCATCGAAGGAGTTTTTTCATGGGTTGGATATTTCTACTGGCGGCAGGTCTCGTCGAGATCGCGATGGCCGCTGCACTCAAGCGATCGGAAGACTGGACACGGCTCGTGCCGTCGGTCGTGGGCGTGTCGACCGCGCTGCTCAGCATCTACCTGCTGGCCAGGGCGCTGCGCTACCTGCCGCTGGGCCCGGCCTACGCAATCTGGACCGGCATCGGCTCGGTGGGCGTGGTGCTGATGGGCGTTTTGTTCTTCGGCGAGGCCCTTTCCGCACCGCGAATGGCATGCATCGCGCTGGTAATCGGCGGTACCGTGGGCCTTCGATTCATCGAAGGCTGATGCGTGAAGCACACACATTCGTGACCACACGCAACCTGCGCACCGAAGATATGGAACTTCAGTATTCCTTACATGCTGAATCACAATCCGAAAGGCTCCCAGAGCCATTCAAATGAATTCGCTGTCTTTAACCATGTCGCGAATGGGCCGATTTTCTGGCTACTTCAAATCGCCACGGCATCGCGGCAAGATGCGCATCCGCCGATTCTTGCGTCACCCCGATTGCCCGAAGGAGCTTTCTCATGTTCGCTACCGCAGAACGCACCATCAAGACCCCCGGCCCCGACCATCCGATCACCATTGCACCCAACCCGCTTCGCGTGGTGGTGTCGGTCGATGGCTGCGTCGTCGCCGATACGCGCGAAGCGCTGACGCTGCGCGAGGCGCACTTCGGAACCGTGCACTACATACCCCGCAAGGACGTGAAGATGTCGCTGCTCGAGCGCACGTCTCATGCAACCTACTGCCCGTACAAGGGCGAGTGCAACTACTACAGCATTCCGGCCGGCGGCGAGCGCTCGGTGAATGCGGTGTGGACCTACGAGTCGCCGTACGAGCATGTCTCGCAGATCAAGGACTACGTGGCGTTCTATCCGGACCGCGTGGGGCCGATCGAAGAGCGCGTCTACTAGCTCGCCCCCTGGACAAACAAACAAAAAGCCGGGCCCCGCTTTCGCAGGGCCCGGCTTTTATTTATGCGCGTTGCCGTTGTCGATTACAGCGGCAGAGCGTCACCACGAGCAGCAGCGCGGGCTGCGGCACGCACGGTGGAGCGATCGACACCGCTTGCCAGCACCGGAGCGACACGCGAGGTCACGCCTTCGGCATACGGGTTCTCGCTGTGGGCGGCAGCCACCGCTTCAGCACGGACTGCAGCGCGGCTGGTCGTCGAGGCGATCAGTTGCACGGGGCCCGAGTTGGCGCCGTCGGCGTAGGGGTTGCCGCTGCGTGCGGCCACCACGGCCTGGCTGGCGACGTCGGCGCGGCTGGTGGCCGAGGTCAGTTGATGCACACCGTCATAGCTTTCGGCATGAGCGGCACCGGCAGCAGCCAGCAGTGCGATGGAGATGGCGGAGAGGAGCTTCGAGGCGGTCATTTGGATTTCCTTCAATTCAGTTCTTTGCATACGGGATGGTTTCGAACCGGTCTTGGGTGGGTCACCGTCCCTTCGGGGGGCGGCCACCTCGCTCGGGGCCTGTTCATCCAGATTCGCTTGTGGGCTGGTCTGTGAGATGAATTGTGAGCCGATGAGTAGGTAAAAACCCGCAGCAAAAGGAACCGCGGCGTTCATGCGGCGGAAACAATCGCGCCGCGCCCATGCCTATTTGCCCTCGGCACTGGCCACGTTCACCACACCCTTCATCCCTGCGTCGTAGTGCCCCGCCTGCAGGCATCCGAAGTCGACCTTGCCCGCCTTGGTGAACTGCCAGACGACCTCGCCGGTCTTGCCTGGCGCGAGCGTCACCATGTTCGGCTCGGCGTGTTCCATCTCGGGGTTCTTCATCATGGAAGCGTAGTGCGCCTTCAGGTCCTGCTGGGTGCCAAGTACCAACTCGTGCTTCAGCTTGCCGGAGTTTCTGACCACGAAGCGCACGGTCTCGCCTTGCTTGACGCTGATGTCGGCTGGCGTGAAGCGCATGCCATCGGTCATGTCGACCTGGACCGTGCGAGTCGCCTTGGCGGCCACGCCGGGTTTGCCGATAGCGTTGTCGTGCGTGCCCGATGCGGCGGCGCCTGTGACAGATGCGGCGAGCAACGTGGCGAAAGCGGTGGTGGTGAGGAATGCGCGTTTCATGAATGGTGTTCCTTGGGATGATGAATGGCGAGTGATGAGAACTGCACGCGCTGGATTCTGGAAAGCCCATCCGGCCATCGCCTGACGCGCGGATTACAAGAAAGCAATCTGCGCCCACGCCCGTAAGATGGCGCCCGCCCCTTGCCCGGAGCGAAGAAGATGTCCCACCCCGTCTACCTGTCCAGCTCGACCCTGCCCCGCATGCCCGAAGGCAGCCGCAACGAATGGCGCGGCTTCTTCGGCCGCGGCGGGGAGCTCGAGGCCAATGCCTTCTTCCCGCTGTTCTGGCGGGCGCTCTTCAGCGAGAGCGACATCCGCCACGCGCGCTTCATCGACGCATACGACATCGATGATGAAGACAGCGCTATCGAGCGCGAGGAATGCCGGGAAGAGTTCGGCGCCGACGCCGCCTACCCGTACCTCATCACCGACAAAACCTCCGCGCTGCAGCGGCTCGCATCGCGGCGCGAAGCCGTGATCGCGGCCATCGGCGAGCGCTACCGCCCTCTCTACGAAGGCTTCGAAGCCTGGACCGCACGCGGCTTCGAGAGTCACATCCTGCTGCGGACCCAGGGGCTGCCTGATGCCGCCGATGCAGAGCCGTGGCTGCGCGCCGAGCTGGCCTCCATCGACCGCTTGAACGACAAGAAGGTGCTCGATGGCCTCATGCTGGATCTCTCGCGCCGTGATGCGGACGCGGTCTGGCAACTTGCGGGCATCGGCGCATCGCCGGACGACGCATGGCCCACACCGGCGCTGAGAACTCTCTTCCCCGATCCAAGGCAACGGAAGCCGCGAAAGCCGCAAACCCAGCAGCAGATCGAGAAACACGAACGCGCATTGGCCGCGCAACGCAGCAGCAAGCCCAGGAGCTGGATCGACCCGGTGCTCGAATGGCTGGCCGTGGCGCTCGCCGCGGGCGCCACGCTGGGCACCTATGCGTTCACGCGGTCGGTCTGGCTCGCGTTGCTGGTTTTTCTCTGCGCGGCTCTGGCGCTGGGCTTCGGGGTCGCCAAGCTGCGCGGCCCGCGGTCGTGATGACGGCAAGAGAAACTATCGGGGCCCACCGCAGTCCCAAGCTGTTCAAGGAGCCCATCGACACCATGCGCAAATTCGCCGCGAGCACCCTCTTCCTTTCTCTTTTCGCTCTCGCGCACACCGGCAGCGCATCGGCCCAATCGCTGAGTTGCAACGGCTCGCTCTCGGGCGTCGGCGACTCCAAGTTCTCTGTGGTGCAGAAGTGCGGCGAGCCGATGTCGAAGGAGTTCGTCTGTGTGCCCCGCCCGCAGGTGGCGTGGGTGCTGTCGCCCTACCCCGGTGGCCCCGCGCAGCAAGTGATAACGCAGCAGTGCGTTCCGATGGAAGACTGGGTCTACCACCGCGGCCAGGGCAACTTCCTGGGCATCGTTCGCTTCTACAACGGCGCGGTGGAGTCGGTTCGCGACGGAGACCGGGTGCGGTAGCTCAGGGTGGCAGCAGCAGCGGCCCGCAGTTCTCTTCCGCCACGAACACCGCCACCAGCTTGGCGGGCTTCACCGGATCGGGGTTCTCCGCGAACAGATGCAGCGTGCGCGGCGGCTCGAAGAAGGTCTCGCCGGGCCTGTAGTCGCCTACCGGACCGCCGGCCAACTGCGAGCGCACCGTGCCTTCGAGAATGATGGCGGTCACCGAGCCCGGATGCCTGTGAGCCGGCGAGTAGGCCATCGGCGGAAAGTCGACGAGGACGGTGGTGACTGACTTGCCCGGCACGTTGGGCAGCGCCTCGCAGGAGATCACCTTGGTCGAGGTCTGCGGCCGTGCCGCGGCGGCTGAGCCTTCGGGGGCCGGCGCCGATGCGAACATCGGTCGGCTCACGGCGCTGCAGATGTCGTCGATGAACTGCACGGTCGATTGCCTGCTCGCGTGCGGCAGCAATGCCCAACCCATGGCTGCAACAGTCAGCGCCGCAAGCCCGGCGCGCGCACGGTGGCGCAGGAAGAGAGGCATCGCGTTCATGGCATGGCTCCTTGAGACAGCCGCGCATCGGCACGCCAGCCCAGCGTGCGCTTTGCCTTCTCGGTGCTGACCTCGGCGCCGTCTTCGGCGATGTTGAAGATGCCGCCGGTCGAACGCTGCAATGCCAGCAACGCAGCCCGCGCCGCGGCCGCGACGTGCAACGGGCTCGGGCCTTTGGGTGTATCGGTCGAAGTGTTCGGACCGTAGAGCTGCCCATAGCGCAGCACAGTGGCGGTCATGCCCTGCGCAGCCATCACGCATTTCTCCAGCGCAACCACGCCGTCGACGCTGATGCGGCGCACACCTTCCGCCTCCGTATCGAGCGGCTGCTCTTCCGTAAATGGCTTGGGGCCGGGTGCATAGGCCCAGGCGATGCTCTGCGCCACCAGCCGCTTCACACCCGAAGCCTGCGCGGCGGCCACGAGGTTGCGTGTGCCCTCGGTGCGCACACGCGCATTGAGCACCGCAGCCGTGGCCATGCGGCCCGGATCCAGGTCTTTGGGCAGGTCGGTGAGCTGATGGATCACTCCCCACGGCGCGATGCGCACCAGCGCGGCCCGCAACTCCGCAGCGTCGAACACGTCGACGACGACCGGATGCACGCCCTGCGCCTCCAGCACGCCCGCACGGTCAGCGCGACGCGTGCTGCCATGCACGGTATAGCCCGCTTCGATAAGCAACGGAACCAGCGCGGCGCCGACCGCTCCGGTGGCGCCTGCCAAAAATACCTTCTCGCTCATTGCGTTTCTTCCTTCCAGGCTATTCGGAAGGTCAATCATGGATTTACGATGCCCCATCAAAAAGAGCCAAGAATCTTGAAAATGACCAGGCCATGACACCGAAGCTCGACCGCGCGAAAGAAACGCCGCTGTTCCGCCAGATCTACGAGCGCTACCGAAGCGCCATCGAACAAGGCACGCTGCGCCCCGGCGACCGCGTGGCATCGGCGCGCAGCCTGGCCGGTGAGCTCGGCGTGGCTCGCGGCACCGTCGAGACGGCCTACAACCAGCTGATGGGCGAAGGCTATTTTTCTTCGCGCGGGCAGGCGGGCACCGTGGTCTCGCCGTCGCTGCCGCTGCATCGGGCAGCACGGCGGGAGCCCCGGCGCACGGATGCACGGGCGTCCGGCGATGCGCTCAAGCAGCCGAGCGAACCACCGCCCATGCAGCTGGGCATTCCGGCGCTCGACGCGTTCCCGCGCAAGCTGTGGTCGCGCCTCACGGCCCGCCGTGCGCGGGCTACGAACGCGGCCGACATGTTCTACGGCGACCCTTGCGGCTACCCGCCGCTGCGCGAAGCCATCGCGGCCTATCTACTGGTGTCGCGCGGCGTGTCGTGCCACGCCTCGCAGGTGCTGGTGACGGGCGGCTACCGCGCATCGCTCGCGCTCGTCGCGCGCACGCTGCTGAAGAAAGACGACCGCGTGTGGATCGAAGACCCGGGCTTTCCGCCGACGCAGGAAGTGCTACGCGCCGCCAGCCAGCGCACGGTGCCCGTGCCGGTGGACGAAGACGGCCTCGTCGTCGCGCGCGGCCTGCGCAAGGCACCGAAGGCACGCATGGCCGTCGTCACGCCCTCCCACCAGGCGCCGCTGGGCGTGTCGATGACGCTCTCTCGCCGGCTGCAGCTGCTCGAATGGGCCTCGCAGGCGAACGCGTGGATCGTCGAGGACGATTACGACGGCGAGTACCGCTACGCCGGAGCGCCGCTGCCGGCGCTCAAGAGCCTCGACGGCCACGACCGCGTGCTGTACGCGGGCAGCTTCTCGAAGGTGCTCTACCCCGGGCTGGCGCTGGGCTACCTGGTCGTTCCCGAATCGCTGCGTGCGCGCTTCGAGGAGGCCGCGCGCACATGGTCGAACGGCAGTCCGCAGATCACGCAAGCCGTGGTGGCGGATTTCATGCGCGAGGGGCACTTCTCGCGCCACCTGAAGAAGATGCGCCTGCTCTATGCACGGCGGCGCGCAATGCTCGTGGCCGGCTTGCTGAAGGCCTTCGGCGACACGGTGCGCGTCGACCTGCGCAGTGGCGGCATGCACCTGATCGCGCGATTCGACGGGCGCCGTGAAGGCGATGTGGCGCTGGCCCGCCGCGCACAGCAGGCGGGGCTGAACTGCCAGCCGCTCTCGGCACGCGGCGTTGCGGGGCCTGCCGACCAGGGCCTGCTGATGGGCTTCACCAACATCGCCACCGCCGCTGAAGCGAACCGGCTCGCGGCGAAGCTGCGCGCGGCTTTCGGTTCTTCGGGTTGACCGGCGCTCAGGCCGTTTCGTCGTCGAGGACCGCGCTTCGATCCTTGATGCGCGTGACCTGCGACAGCACTGCGTCTGCAGGCGTCATGTCCGGCCGCTGCCCCTTGTAGACGGGCTGTTCGAACTTGCCGCCTGCATAGCGGTAGAGATAGCACACCTCGACCAGCATGCCCACGGCCGGCAGCGCCTCGTTGGGCGGCACGGTCACGTTGCCCAGGTCGACCATCGCACCTGCCTCGTCGCGCAGCCCCACGGCCACCGAGCGCTGGGCGTTGACGCGGATCACCTCACAGGTCGCGCTCTGGTTGAACTTGAACTTCAGGCTGGTGCTGCTGCGGCCTGCGGAGAACGGCGCGTCGAGCGCCTTGAGCACATAGCCTTCGCCATGCGCGGCCAGCAACTCGGCGGCGCGGCGGCGCTTGCCCTCGGCGGTGAGTTCGAGTTCGAGCACGGTCATCCACGAAACAAGCTCAGCGATCTTGCGTAGATGTCCGAAGCGCTCGATGAACGGCGCGGCGCGCAGGTCTTGCCCACCAAGTTCCAGCAGGTCGAATGCCATGAAGGCATCGCCCACATGCTCGCCGGCAACCACGGTACGCCCCGCCGGCGCATCCGCAACGCCGACCCAAGCCTGCGGAATGTCGACGAACAGTCCGCGCCTGTTGGTGCCGCGCACCGCCTCGCCCTCGATCAGCAGGATGCGGTTCTCGCCATCGGCCTTTTCCTGCAGGCCCCAGCCCGGGTCGTCGAAGTAGCGCGCGGCCTGCTCTTCGAGGATCAGCGTCGGCAGTTGCGGCAGCTCGCCGCTCATGCGGCCGGCCAGGTCGGTCGAGGTGTAGAGCGCGCCGGACTGGTCGGGCGTGTAGCCTTTCGACGTCTTTTCCTTGACGACCTTGTCGTAGATCTTCAGCGCCGCCTCGTAGGCGACCGGGCTGCTGGTCTTGGTGCCGGTTGAGAGCGTGCCGCCTCGCCGGCCGTTGCCGTAGTCGACCACCCAACCGTCGTCCTTGGGGCGCAGGTGCACCTGGTAGACCTTGTCCGAGCCCTGGCCCGTGAAGTAGAGAAAGCTCGACTGAGGGGTCTGTTCTGCATTCGGCATGGGAAAGATGTGCGGGGGTGAATCTCAGGCCGCGATGCTACACACGCGCAAATTGGCACGCATGGCCGCTAAGATGCGCAGCGAAACAAAAAGCACAAGCACCCAACCGAAGGCAGGGAGGCCTCCGCGTGAAGCGCATTCGCTCCGAGAAATTGATCCGAACGAAGCCGGGCGCGACAGGCGCCACGGGCTTCAGCACCGTGGAACTGTTCGCCCTGCCGGAAGCGCCGGGCCACGTGGTGCACGTGAGCACCAGCCGCGACGGGCTGCAGTGGAAGGAAACGGTCTACACGCCATCGCCGCTGCCACTGGAGGCCGCCAACGCCGCCTTCGAACGCGCCGTGGCAGCGCAGATCGCGCAGGGCTATGCGATCGAAGGGGCGGTCGCCGAGGCCGTCATCACCACCACTGCAACCGCCGTGCTCGCACACCCCGGCGACGCCGTGCTGCTGGCCAGCATCCGCCCCGATGCATGGCGCCTGCTGGCCCCTGTGCGCAGAAGCCGCGTGGTGTGGCGCATCGGCGAGCGCCGGCTGGCTGCAGCCGTGCCGCAACTTATCGACCACATCGAAACCGGCGAGCCGCTGCTCGACTACTGCATCGCCTGGGCCATCGGCCGCTGCGGCGACGGCGGTGCGTTCGAGGCGATGCGCGAACTCTCCCGGCGCGGCCGCACGCCCGTCGTCACCCGCGCTGCGCGCTGGGCCGCGCTGAACCTTTGGCCTGCCGAACAACGCGCGGCTGAAACGGCGCGCATCGTGGACGATTGGCCCGCGCCGCTGCGCCGCGCCTGGGCCACCATGAGCGAGCTGCCCGTTGAACAGGCCATGCCGCTGCTTCGGCAGCACCTGGCCGACCCAGCGCTCTGGAACGGTTTGAAGTACGCGGCCTGGGTCGAGCAGCTGTTCGATCTCGCGCTGCTCGAAAGCCCGGCAGCCGACGGGCTCGCGCGCACAGCCCTGATGGAAATTGCGCCAACACTGCAGCTCGCAGCCGGCAGCTTCCGCGCATGGCGCCGGCTGTACAAGGGCGCGGAGTTCGCGGGCGACTACGCCCTGCTCGGCGTGCTGCACCAGCGCCTCGAAACGCAGCGCGCGGCCTTCCGCACGGGTGGCCGCTGGGCGCAGGTCAATGGCCGCTATGTCGAGATAGCGAAGGAAATCGTGCGGCCCGACAGCCGCCTCGCCTACAGCCAGCGCACACGCGACTACCTGCGCCGCCGCACCTGGCGCAGCCTGCGCCGGCTGGCTCTGGCCGGCACGGCCGACGAGGCAAGCTGGCTGCAGCTGGCCATGGGCGTGCTGCTCGCGGCCGACGATGCCGAAGCCGGCACCGCCGGCCAGCAGCGCGAAACCCGCTGGACACCCGAGCCCCGCAGCTGGCACACCGGCCCCTACAGCCGCTGGCTGGTGCTGATGCAGCTGCTGCACCGCCATGACGCCGAATGGGAAGCCCAGCGCGGCGGGCTGCGCTGGCGCCGCAACACACCGCTGCCCGCGCAGCGCCTGAACCGCACCGAAGCCTGGCCCGAGCGCTGGGACCGCCATCCACGGGCCCTGCTGCAGTTGATGCAGCAAGGCCGCTGCGGCGCAGTGCATGCCTTTGCGGCGCGCGCGCTGCAGGACAACAAGCCCTTCTGCGAGGCGCTCGAGGCGCCCGCCGTCTGGCGCCTGCTGGGCAGTACCTGGGACGACACCGCGCGCTTCGCCCTCGCCATCGCGCGCCAGCGCATCGCGGCGGGTGCGCCGGCCCTTCCCTGGCTGCCTGCGCTGCTGAGCTCGCCATTGGCCGAGGCGCGCGCCCTTGCGCTCGAATGCATCACGCAGGACCCGGGCCTCTACAGCCAGCAGGTCGACCTTCTTCTGATGCTGCTGACCTCGGCCGATGCCGAAGTGCGCCGCGCGTCGCGCCTGCTTCTGCAGGCCGCCGCCCCGAACCCGTCAACGCTCGATGCCCTGTGCGGCAGCCTGCTCGCATGGCTTTCGGCCTGCGATGCCGGGCAACCCGAGCTCGACGCCATCTGCGAGAACCTGCAGTGGGCCCTGCAAGGCCTGCTGCGCAACCCGGCCGCCAAGGCGCCGCTGCCCGAACTGCTCGCGCTCTTCGACCATGCGAGCCCTGACGTGGTGCGCACCGCCGCCGAATGGCTGCTGCTGCACCCGTCGTCGGTCCAGGGCCTGCCGGTGGGCGTGCTCACGCGCCTGCTGCAGTCCGACGACGAGCGTTTGCGCGGCGCCGGCGTGCGGCTGTTCACGGCCCTGCCCGACCACACGCTCATCACCCAGCCAGAGCTTTTCGCCGCCTTCTGCAGCAGCCCGATGCCGGCCGTGCGCGCAGCCGTCGCGCCCCGGCTCGCGCAGCTGCTGCCCGCGCACCCTGACTTTGCGGCTGCGCTGATGCCGTTGCTGCGCGACGAACTGTTCCGCGCCGAAGCCGCCGAGGGCGTGTTCGATGCGCTGCTGCAATGGCTGTGCGGCCCGCTGGCCGAGCACACGCGCCGCGGCGAGCCCGCCGTCACGCTGCGTCTGCTCGAAGCGCGCAGCAAGGGCGCACAGCGCCTCGGCGCATGGCTGCTTCCTCAGCAAGACCCACAAGGCTTCGACGTACTGCAGACCGCCAGCCTCGGCCTCGTCGACACCGCCGCCGCACGCCGCTGGGCCATGGACCAGCTGGCCGCGAACCCTGAACGCACGCTGGCGCAGCTAGGCGATGCCCTGCGCATGTTCGACAGCCGCTGGGACGACGCGCGTGACTGGGCCCGTCAATGGTTCGGCGCGCAAAGCGGCGCGAGCCAGTGGACGCCGGCGCTGCTGGTACGCCTGTGCGATCACAAGGACGCAGGCGCCCAGCGCCTGGGCCGCGAACTGCTCACCACGCATTTCGACGTGACCGACGTCACCACCTACATGCTGCAGTTGAGCCAGCACCCATCGCCCGGCATGCAGTTGTTCGTTACCAACTGGCTGGCCTCGGCCGCGAGCCAGAAGCCCGACGTGCTCGCGCGACTGGAGCCCTACTTCCTGAGCGTGCTGTCGCAGGCCAACCGGGGCCGGTTGGCCAAGGCACGAGTCATGCAGTTCCTGGCCGCGCAGGCGATGCATTCGGAAGACATCGCACGCATCGTCGCGCGCGTGTTCGCACGGCAGGCTGTCACTGGCGCCATCACCGAGCGCGCCCAGTACGTGGCCGGCCTGCGCAGCATCCAGGCTGCCTTCCCCGAGCTGGACAACCCCTTGCAGACCGCATCGGTGCGCAGCGTCGCGCCGCGCCGCGCACCGCCCGCAGCCTCCACAGGAGGGCCCGCCGCATGAGATTCCAGTACCGCTACTTCGGCCACTCGGGCGCACAACACACCGCGAACAGCACGGCGCTGCAGTTCGCGCCCGACACGCTGCGCGCGCCGGTGCACTTCGTTGCCGACATCAACCGGCACCTGCCGTTTCGCGAAGGTATGTCGGCGCTGCACGACGTGGTGGTGGGCGACCTGCGATTCAAGCCGCGCGACAAGAGCGCGTACCTCGAATGGCTGGCCGGGCAAGAGAATGAATTGCTCGCGCAGTTCATGGCGCGCAGCGACCAGCTGAAAGCGCAGATGGCGCCCATCAGCAACGAGCTGGCCGAGCTGCGCAAGAGCAAGCGGGCCGTGCTGCAGCCCTTCATGAACGCGCAGCAGCGCTACTTCGACCACATCTACAAGGTCAACCGCGAAGCCTGGTTCGTGCTCGACCCGGTGATCACGGTGCACCCCGACCGCGTGTTCTTCGAGTGCTTCAGCCAGGACGAGTCGAGCTACGGCATGTTCTCGTGCAGCCACGACATCTTCGACCGCGTGAGCGACCATGCCTTCGGCACCACCAACGTCGACTACTCCGAATCACTGTACGACGAGTTCCAGAAGATCCGCGACTACAAGACCACCCGCCTGGCCATCGACCCCGGCGGCTTCCAGGTGCAGAGCGACAACGACCCGGCCTTCCACGAGCCGAAGATCGACGTGCCCGACAGCTGGGTGCGCGGCTTCCTGCAGGTGAGCAGCGCGATGCTGCTGCCCGCGCAGCGGCTGCAGCTGCACCCGATGGACGTGCACAACATCTGCCTCGTGCTGCGCCGGCGCAAGGAGCGCGTGGGCCCGCGCTCGCTGCGCTTCATCCTGCGGCCGGGGCAGCCGGTGCGCATCCTGTTCGAGCCCTGGGGCCACGAGCTGGTGTGCCCGCGCTCCACGCACAGTGCCACCTCCGACATCGACATCCGCGTGTGGGGCCGGCGCCGCCTGCTGCAGCTCGAACGCCTCGTGCCGGTGGCGCAGGGCTTCACGGTGCACCTGCTGGGCACGGGCATGCCGAGCTTCTGGGTAGCGCAACTGCCCGATATGGAATTCACGCTCGGCCTCTCGGGCTGGACCGCCAACGACTGGTCGCGCAACGGCCACTTCGAGCTGCTGCAGCCGCGCCACACGGTCGACCAGGACAGCCAACTGCGCGTATTCGCGGCGCTGGGCGAACGCTGGCGCGCCACTACGGCCGAGCTGGCAGCGGCCACCGGCCTGTCGACCCTCACGGTCGATGCAGCCCTCGGCGGCTATGTGCAGGCCGGGCGCGTGGTGTACGACCTTGCGCACGGCGTGTGGCGGCTGCGCGAGCTGAGCCGCGAGCCGCTGCCCATGGACAAGCTGCGCTACGCCAGCCCCGAGGAAGAAGCCGCGGCCGAACTGGTGCAGGCGCGCCGCATCGCCAACGTGAAGACGCTGGCTCGCCCCGACGGCGGCCTCACGCTGAGCGGCAAGTGCAAGGGCGCTTCGGGGCAGCGCGAATACCTCATGAGCCTGCAGCTCGACGCCGACCAGCGCGTGGCCTCGGGCGACTGCCAGTGCTCCCACTTCATCCGCCACCGCATGACCAAGGGCCCGTGCGAGCACATGCTCGCGCTGCGCCTGTCGGCCAATCCGGCAGCAACATCGACCGATCAGGAAAGGACCACCGCACACATCGGCTGATACACTGTTTTTTGCGAACGGAGCGGGAAGGCTCTTGCAATCCGGACGGCGTATCGCCGTCCTCGTACACAGCACTTCCCAAGCGTCACTGGACGTCTCTTCACTGTGCCGTATGGCCATGGTGACGCGATAACAGTGCGGCTTCCTCGAAGCTCATCGGCGTCGCCATGGCCATACGGCGTCGAGTGGAGCCCTCCAGTCCCGAGGCTCTTCGACGAGATTCCCGCTTCGTTCGCAATTTTTCTGATTCATCATCAGCAGTGCATCGGCCAGTGGCGCAGCGCCATGACCATGCAGTCTCCCGCCTCCTCTTCTTCCATTCCCGACTCGGCACTCACGCGCGAGGAGCTGTACGAGCGCATCCGCAAGGGCTCCAAGCAGGAAGTCATCCTCGAGGAAATGCAGCGCCTCGGCTTCTGGCCGCAGGACGCGGCGCAGCCGACGGTCGAAGCCCAGTTGATCCGCCGCGAAAGCGAACTGCAGACGGCGCTCTCCAAGCTCGGCGACGAACTGCGCGGCATCGAGGACCGTGACAGGGCCCTGAAGACGATGCGCCAAGAACGCATGGCCAAGGCCCGCGAACGCCGCGAGGAAACCCGCCAGCGCCTCGCACAAGGCCGCCATGCGCGAGCCGTGGCGTGGCATGAGCGGCGTCAGCGCGAGCTGCTCTATGTGGGCGACGGCGTTTCGGGCGGTCTCAACGAAGCGCACAGCGACAGCCAGGCACTGGCCCGCAACGCCCTGCCCGCGCTGGACCACGCAGGCGACCTGGCGCAGGCGATGGGCATCGGCCTCGGCGAGCTGCGCTTTCTCGCCTGGCACCGCGACGTGGCGAGCGTGAGCCACTACCAGCGCTTCACCATCGCCAAGAAGAGCGGCGGCGAGCGCCACATCTCCGCGCCCATGCCGCGCATGAAGCGCGCGCAGTACTGGGTGCTCGACAACATCCTCGCGAAGATGCCGGTTCACGAGGCCGTGCACGGCTTTCTGCCGGGCCGATCGATCCTCACCAATGCCGCGCCGCACGTGGGCCAGGATGTGGTGATCAATCTCGATCTGAAGGACTTTTTTCCCTCCATCGGCATGCGCCGCGTGCGCGGCGTGTTCCGCCAGCTCGGCTATTCGTCGCAGGTGGCGAGCCTGCTGGCGCTGGTGTGCACCGAGGCGCCGACCGACGAAGTGCAGCTCGACGGCCGGCGCTACTTCGTCGCGCGCGGCGAACGCGTGCTACCGCAGGGCGCACCCACCAGCCCGATGCTGACCAACCTGCTGTGCCGCCGCCTCGACGCGCGGTTGGCCGCGAGTGCCGCCAAACTGGGCTTTCGCTACACACGCTATGCGGATGACCTGAGCTTCTCGGCCGACCCCGAGCACAGCCGCGACACCGGCAAGCTGCTGTGGCGCGTGAAGCAGATCGTGGCCAGCGAAGGCCTCACGGTGCACCCGGACAAGCAGCAGGTCATGCGCAAGCACCAGCAGCAGCATGTGACGGGCATCGTGGTGAACGACAAGCTCTCGATCGACCGCGACACCCTGCGGCGTTTTCGCGCCGTACTGCACCAGGCGGAGCGGCACGGACCGCAGGGCCTGCAATGGAACGGCAACAGCGACGTGATCGGCGCGCTGCGCGGCTACGCGAACTTCATCGCAATGACCGACCCGGCGCGTGGCGAGCCGTATCTGCAGCGCGTGCGAGCGCTGGCTGCCAAGCACCAACGAAGCGGTGCAGCGACACCTGCAGTCCCGCAGGCCTCTCAACGCAAGCTCCCTGCAGGTGAGTTCCGCAAGCAATCCGCCGCAGGCAAGGCGCCCTGGCCCGCATGGTGGCAGCCGACAGAGGCGCCCGCACCGGTGCTGGAGAAAACCGCCGAGCAACTGGCGGAAGAAAAGAAGGCCCAGCGCGAAGCGGCACGGCCCCAGCCGGCCAAGCTCACAGCACCTGCAACGGCACGCACGACCACTGCGGCATCGCCCCCATCCGGGCAAGCCGCCGCGCAGGTGCCAAGCCTCGCCTCCCAACTCGGCTGGATCTTCAGCGTGATGCTGCAAGCCCTCTACGTTGTCAGCGTCTTCCTCGCGGGCACCAGCCCGCTGATCTGGCTGCTGACGGGCGGCGTGGCGATCAGCAACTTCGTGCAACGCAAGCCCGGCTGGCTGCGCTTCATCGCGGCCGTCTTCGTGTCTTCGTTGCTGGCGTCGATCGTGCACGGCATGAAGAACTGACGCGCTGCATGCGCCAAAACCACACGCCACTTCACAGCACGCGGCAAGCCCGCTACATTCGCTCCTTCGACAATCACACAGAAAGCGGAGGTGCGCGATGGAAGACGCTGTAATTCATGCCCCCATGCACGTGCGGTTTGTCGGGCCTCATCTGAACAGCTGATCGTTCACGCGTCTATCGCGTAGCCAGTCTGCCCCGCGCGGCCTCCGGCCGTCGCGACGCCCCCAAGCCGCCCCGATTCAAACGCCGCCACCGGCACGCATGTGCCGGCGGCGCCCCGTTCATTTGTCGAATCAAGGCCAACGACCATGCTCGAAACCCGTGCCGCATCCGCGCGGCATACCGTGACCACTGTTTTCGATCCCCAGTGCGCGAGCGAAGCCGACTGGGGCAACTTCCTCGCGTACTGGCGCCTGCGCGCCGAAGAAGACTTTCCCGGCGACCCCATCGCTCCCGATGCCGACACCCGGCACAACGTGCAGCGGCCCAACCCGCTGTATGTCTTTCATCGCGTGCTGGCCGTCGGCGAGCACGGCGAATTCATCGGCAGCCTGAGCGCGAGTTTTCGCCGCGAAGGCACGCCGGAGTACGAGGCGTTCGTGCCGTTCCTCGAAGCCTGGGGCGGCGTGCTGCGTCCGCACCGGCGCCGCGGCGTGGCAAGCGCACTGCTTCGCACATTGCTGGCGCTGATGGAGACGCACGGCAAGTCCGTTGCGACGATCAAGGCGCACCTGCCCGAAGGCCATGCCTTCCTGCAGGCCATCGGCGCTGTCGAGAAGCACCGCATCGTCGAGAACCGCATGGCCTTCACCGGCCTCGACTGGCAGGCGCTCGCGCGCTGGCGTACCGAAGGCTTCGCGCCCGCCCACGGTCTGCGCGCCGAGGTGCACGCCGGCCGCGTGCCCTTCGAACGGCTCGCGACGCTGATGGCGCCGCTGTCCGTGCTGCTGAACGACGCGCCCACTACCAACCTCGAACGGCCACCGATGCGCTACGACCTGGAAGACTTCCCTCCCTGGTACGCCGACATGGACCGCCGAGGCGGCGATCACTTTCTTGTGCTGCTGCTCGACGGCGACGAAGTGGTCGCGGTGTGCGACGCCGCCTGGAACCAGCGCTTCCCCGACCGCATGCACCAGCGGCTCACAGCCGTGGCGCGGCGCTGGCGTGGCAAGGGCCTGGCCAAGGGCGTGAAGGCCGCCATGCTGCAGCTCGTGCGCGAGCACCATCCCGAGGTCGCGATGGCCTTTACCCACAACGCCGAGGTCAACGAGCCCATGCTCTCCATCAACCACCGGCTCGGCTATGCCGCGCACAGGCATGATGGGCTCTACCAGATCGGCACGGAAAGCCTGAGAACCTTCCTCCAGGAGACACGTTGATGAAAGCACCCCAGCGACTGCAGGCACTGATCGACGAAGGCCTGATCGACACCGTGGTGCGCCAGCTCATGAGCGGCAAGGAAGCCATGGTCTACGTCGTGCGCTGCGGCGACGAGACGCGCTGCGCCAAGGTCTACAAGGAGGCCGACAAGCGCAGCTTCCGTCAGGCCGTCGATTACACCGAGAACCGCCGCGTCAAGAACACCCGCGAGGCGCGCGCCATGGCCAAGGGCACGCGCTTCGGCCGACAGGTGACCGAGGCCATCTGGCAGAGCGCCGAGGTCGATGCGCTCTACCGTCTGGCCGCCGCGGGCGTACGCGTGCCCACGCCGCACAACTTCCTCGAAGGCGTTCTGCTGATGGACCTGGTGACCGACGCCAACGGCGATGCCGCCCCGCGCCTGAACGACGTGGCCTTCTCGCCCGAAGACGCGATACGCCACCACGCCAGCCTGCTGAAGGAAGTGATGCGCATGCTGTGCGCCGGCATCGTGCACGGCGACCTCTCGGAGTTCAACGTGCTGCTGGCCGAAGACGGCCCCGTGATCATCGACCTGCCGCAGGCGGTGGACGCCGCGGGCAACAACCACGCGCGGCGCATGCTGCTGCGCGACGTCGGGAACCTGCGCGACTTCTTCGGCCAGTTCGCGCCCGCGCTGCTGCGTACGCACTACGGCGACGAGATCTGGCACCTCTACGAACGCGGCCTGCTGCGCCCCGAGACGGAGCTGACGGGCGCGTTCGTGCACGAGACCGGCCCGGTCGACCTGCGCAACGTGCTGCGCGAGGTGGACGACGCACGCGAGGAAGAAGCGGCGCGGCGCCTGCGCATGCAGACGCCGCGACAATAGCGGGCTCACGATGCCCGCCTGATGAACTCTTCCGCCCCGCGCCCGCCCCTTTCCACCACCACCGCGCGACAGATCGCCAAGGCCGCGGCCCTCGTGGCCCTGGGCCTCGGCCCGGCGGCGATGCACGCGCACGCAGCCGGCATCCGCCTCGAGGACGACCGCGGCATCACGCTCGAACTGCAGGCGCCGGCAAAACGCATCGTGTCGCTGATGCCCTCGCTGACCGAAACCGTCTGCGCGCTCGAGGCCTGCGACCGGCTGGTGGGCATCGACCGCCACGCCAACTGGCCGGCGTCGGTCAAAGGGCTGCCGCAGGTGGGCGGCATCGATGACGCGAACATCGAGCGCATCGTCGCGCTCAAGCCCGACCTGGTGCTGCTGCGCCCGCGCAGCCGCGCCGCCGAGCCGCTGGAGCGCCTGGGCATCAAGGTGCTGGCGCTCGACGCCAAGACCCATGCCGACATGCGCCGCGTGATGGAAACCGTGGCCCGCGCCACCGGCCGTCCCGGGGCGGGTGAAGCCTTCTGGCGCAAGCTCGACGCGGGCTTGGACGCAGCCAAGGCGCGCGTGCCCGCCGGCTGGCAGGGCCGGCGCGTGTACTTCGAAGTGCACGGCGGCATGGCCGCGGCCAGCGAAAGCTCCTTCATCGGCGAGACGCTGGCCCGCCTGGGGCTCGGCAATGCGGTACCGGGCACGCTCGGCCCCTTCCCGAAGATGAGCCCCGAGTTCGTGGTGCGCGCCAACCCCGACGTGCTGATGGTCTCGGCCCTCGGCGAAATCTCGGCCATGGCTTCGCGTCCCGGCTGGTCGGCCATGTCGGCCATCCAGCGCGGGCGCGTGTGCAGCTTTGCCTCGGCCCGCTTCGACCTGATGATGCGCCCCGGCCCGCGGCTGGACGAGGCGGCCGATGCGATCGTTGGCTGCCTGGCCTCGCTGGGCGAGCCCAAGCCTTGACTTCGCGGGCCCTGGCGTACCATTCCAGCACCTTGAACACGCCTGCCGCCCTCTTCGCGCCTGCCGCCGACGTCGACAGCGACGAGGCCATCGCGCGGGACGTGGCCGCCATCGGCCGCATCAGCGCCGTGCCCTCGCTGCTGAAGATCATCTGCCAGAACACCGGCATGGGCTTTGCCGCCGTGGCCCGCGTGACCGACGGCACCTGGACCGCCTGCGCGGTGGAAGACACCATCCAGTTCGGCCTGGAGCCCGGCGGCCAGCTCAAGGTGGAGACCACGCTGTGCAGCGAATCGCGCATGGCCCGCCAGCCCGTGGTGATCGACCACGCCAGCACCGACCCGGTCTACGCCAACCATCACACACCGCGCCTGTACAACATCGAGAGCTACATCTCGGTGCCCATCATCCACAGCAACGGCGACTACTTCGGCAACCTCTGCGCCATCGACCCGCGCCCAGCCATGGTGTCCGATGCCCGGGTGGTGACGATGTTCACCGCCTTTGCTGACCTGATCGCGCGCCAGCTCGAAACCGAAGCCCGGCAGGAGCGCACCGAAACGGCCCTGCAGTCGGCGCAGGACGCAGCCGAACTGCGCGAGCAGTTCATCGCCGTGCTGGGGCACGACCTGCGCAACCCGCTGTCATCGGTGGGCGTCGCGGCTGAACTGTTGATCCGGCGGCAGGCGGAGCCCGACCTCGTCAAGCTCGGAACCCGGCTCAAGGCCAGCACGCGCCGCATGTCGGCGCTGATCGACGACGTGCTCGACTTCGCGCGCGTGCGGCTCGGCTCGGGCATGGGCCTCGCAATCCGCGAAACCGAATTCCTGGCCTCGGGACTCAACGACGTGATCGACGAAGTGCGCGCCGCCCATCCCGCGCTCGACATCCGCGACGAACTCTCGGTCAGCGGCGTGGTGCGCTGCGACCAGGGCCGCATCCAGCAGGTGCTGTCCAACCTGCTCGGCAACGCGGTCGCGCACGGCGCGCCGGACCAGCCGATCGTGGTTCGCGCCGACGTGCGCAACGGCCAGCTCGTGCTGTCGGTGACGAACGGCGGCGACCCCATTCCTCCCTGCGACATCGCGAAGATCTTCCAGCCCTACTGGCGCCCCGAGAACAGCAAGCCCGGCGGCGGACTGGGACTCGGCCTCTACATCTGCTCGGAAATCGCCTCGGCCCACGGCGGCACGCTGGAGGTCACGTCCTGTGCGGACGAAGGCACCTCTTTCGTGGCGAAGCTGCCGATCACTTGATATCTCGACGCCCCCCGTTTCCTTCTTTCCCCCATGAAGCATCGCAAGCAAACCTCGTCCACCCCTTTCGTCCGGGTCGGCCCCAGCGGCGTGCACGGCCTCGGCGCCTTCGCCACGCGCGACCTGCCGGCCGAAGCCTTTCTCGGCCTCTACGAAGGCCGCCGCTACACCAAGGCCGAAATCGCCACCAAGGTCTGGGACGACCAGCTCACCTACCTGTTCACGCTGACGAACCACGAGACCATCGACGGCTCCAAGGGCGGCAACGCCACGCGCCACCTGAACCACTCGTGCGAGCCGAACTGCGAAGCGGTGGAGGAATACGACGAGGGCGGCGAGCTGGTGCTCAAGTTCCAGACGCTGGTGGCGGTGGACGCGGGCGACGAGTTGTTCATCGACTACTCGCTGACGGCGGACGACGGCTCGCCGCCGTCGAAGTACCCCTGCCATTGCGGCTCGCCGGGCTGTCGGGGGACGATGCTGGCGCCTGAAGAAACCGAGGCACCCGCCCCGTAAGCGACCCGTCGTCCGAGGCGGCCTTTGCCGTCAGGGCGACTCGTTCTTCAGCTTGCGCAGTTGCTCCTCGGTGCGATCGAGTTCCAGCCGAAGCGCCCGAGCCTCCTGCTCCAGCCTGTCGATGCGGGCTGCGCGGCTCTCGGCCGGCGACGCAGTCTTGCTGCAACGCAGCTGCAGTGCGCTCAATGCCTCGGCAAGCTCTCGCCGCCGCAACATCTGGCCCCGGGAACGCGCAAGATCGATGTCGCGTTCGAGCAATGCCTCCTCCGCCTGGCAAGTCGCGCCATCCGGCGGCACCGCGGGTTGTGCGAAAGCAGGCAGCGTCACGCTCAACGCAAGGGCCAGGAAGCAGGTTTTGACGCTCATGCCGCACGGTAACGCAACGGCGGTGCAAAAACCGCCAATCAGCCCTACACGGTGAGGTAGCGCGCGTCCCACTGCGCGGCGAGCTGCTTGGCGCGATGCAGCGGCATTCGTGCCGCCTCGAAATCGACCACGCACGCGACATCGGCGGTCTCGGGCCGCAAGGGACTTTCGCTGCTGCGGCCGTCGGTCAGCAGCCACATCCAGCGCTGCCGCGTTTCGCTCTTCGCGAGCAACTGGCCGGCACGCTGCACGCCCAGCGCTAGCGGCGTGCCACCACCGGCGGCAATAGGCGCGATCCAGTCGTCGTTCCAGGCGCTGGCGCGGCGTGGCGGCAGACGCAGCTCGACCACCTCGCCGGCAAAGCACAGCAGCGCGACGTGGTCGCGACGCTGGTAGGCCTCCTGCATCAGCGCGAGCAGCAGGCCCTTCGCACGAGCGAGGTTGCCGTCATTGCGCATCGAGGCCGAGCAGTCGAGCAGGAAGCAATGGAGTGCACCGCTGCGCGCTTCCTGCGGGCGATAGCGCAGGTGCCCGGCGCGCAGCCGGTCGGCGCCGCGTGCCACTAGGGTGCGCGGCCAGTCGAAGGCCGCGCCCTGCGGCGAGCGGCCCTGCCATGCGTCCCTTTGCGAACCCTGCCTCCGGTCACCCTGGCGTGCGCCAGCGGGTGCGGCGTCCCGGAGGCTCACGCTTTTTTTGGGGCGGCCTGCGTGCGGTCGATCAACGGGCGCAGCGGCTTCACGCGCTCGATGCCGACGGGTTCAGGGGGCATGGCACCCCAGTCTTCGTCGCCTGCGCTGTTTGCTTCATCTTTGCCGTTACTGCTCCCATCGGGCTTTGCGGCTCGGGGCGCGGGGGCCGGGGCCGCAGCCTCGGCTTCAGGCTTGCGCCGATGCAGCAGCACGGCCTCCGCCACGCGCTGCACGTGGTCGGTGGTGATGGCAGCCGAGCCCTCCCATGCTGCAAGTGCCCGGGCCGAGCGCAGCATCACGAGATCGGCGCGCAAACCGTCGACACCGGCCTCGATACACAGCGCGCCGACCGCCTCGTGCACCGCATCGCCGTACGGCAGCGCCGCTGCGTCTGCCACGAGCGCCCGTGCGCGAACCAGCGCAGCAGCCAGCTCAGCCTCTTCCTGCACATGCTTCGTGCGAAAGCCCTGCGGATCGGCATCGAAGGCCAGCCGCGCACGCACGATGGCCTGCCGCTCCGCCGCGTCCCCGATGTTGCGCAGTTGCACGCACAGGCCGAAGCGGTCGAGCAGTTGCGGGCGCAGCGTGCCCTCTTCCGGGTTCATGGTGCCGACCAGCACGAAGCGCGCGGCGTGCCGATGCGAGATTCCGTCGCGCTCCACCACGTTGACGCCGCTGGCCGCCGCGTCGAGCAGCGAGTCGATCAGTGCGTCGGGCAGCAGGTTGATTTCGTCCACGTACAGCACGCCGCCATGCGCGCGCGCCAGCAGGCCGGGCGCGAACTTGAGCTCATGGCCAGCCAGCGCCTGCCCGAGGTCCAGCGTACCGACGAGGCTTTCGAGGCTCGCGCCCAGCGGCAGCGTGACGAAGGGAGCACCCGGCAACAGCTCGGCCAGCGCACGGGCAGCCGTGGTCTTGGCCGTACCGCGCGGCCCTTCGATCAGCACACCGCCCAGGCCGGGATCGACAGCGGCCAGCAGCAGCGCCTGGCGCAGATGCGGCTGGCCCGCTATCGCGGCAAAGGGAAAAGGCACCGGCATCGGGGCGGCAGTGGTCATCGCAGGCTTCCTTCCATCTGCTGCTCGTGGTCGAGCAGCAGGTTTTCCAATTGGTTCTTGTAGTTGCCGGGCGACTGCCACAGGCCGCGCTGCATGGCTTCGAGCAGGCGGCTGAGCATGTCGTGCAGCGCGCGCGGATTGTGTTCGCTCACGAAGTCACGCGTGGCTTCGTCGAGCACATAGGCGTCGGCCACCATCGCGTACTGGTGGTCGCCGACCACGCGCGCGGTGGCATCGAAGCCGAACAGGTAGTCGACCGTCGCGGCCATCTCGAAGGCGCCCTTGTAGCCATGCCGCTTCACGCCGTCGATCCACTTCGGATTGACCACGCGCGAGCGGATGACGCGGCTGATTTCTTCCTTCAGCGTGCGCACGCGCGGCGCCTGCGGGTTGCCATGGTCGCCGTGGTACATCGCCGGCTGCCGGCCGCTCAGATGGCGCACGGCGGCGACCATGCCGCCCTGGAACTGGTAGTAGTCGTTGGAGTCGAGCAGGTCGTGCTCGCGGCTGTCCTGGTTCTGCATGACGACGTTCATGGCGCGCAGGCGGCGCACCAGCGCGTCGGCGGCGGGCACGCCGTCGCTGCCCTGGCCGTAGGCGTGGGCGCTGCCGCCGACGTAGGCCCTCGACAGGTCGTCGTCGGTCTGCCAGTCGCCATGGTCGAACAGCGGTTGCAGGCCCGAGCCGTAGCTGCCGGGCGCGGAGCCGAACACGCGCCAACCGGCCTGCTGGCGCGCTTCTTCCGGAGAAGCACCTTGCGCCTCCAGCGCGGCGGCCTCGCGGAGGATGCGTGCGCGAATCGGGTTGCGCTCGGCGTCTTCGTCTTCCTGTGCGGCGACGGCCTGCACGGCCGCATCGAACATCTGCACGGCATTGGGAAAGGCGTCGCGGAAGAAGCCGGAGATGCGCAGCGTGACGTCGATGCGCGGACGGCCGATGCCGACCGTGGGCAGCACCTCGAAGTCGACCACGCGCTGGCTGCCCGGCGCCCACTTGGGCCGCACGCCGATGAGCGCGAAGGCCTGCGCCAGATCGTCGCCGCCGGTGCGCATGGTGGCCGTGCCCCAGACCGACAGGCCCATGGCCACCGGATAGTCGCCGTGCTCCTGCATGTGCCGCTCGACCAATTGCGCGGCTGACTTGAGGCCGAGCATCCAGGCGGTGGGAGTGGGAATGGCGCGCGTATCGACAGCGTAAAAGTTGCGGCCGGTAGGCAGCACGTCGGGCCGGCCGCGCGAAGGCGAACCGCTCGGGCCCGGCGGCACAAAGCGGCCCTGCAGGGCGCGGGAGAGTTGCAGCAGCTCTTGCGCACCGCAAGCATCGAGCGCGGGCGCCAGGCTTTGCGCGATGCGGCCCATCACGGCGGCGGCCTTCGGCAGTTCGGGCGGGCATGCGCCCTCTTCCAGCAGACGCTGCGCCAGCAGTTCCAGCCGCTCGCGCGTGTCGCCCTGATGCCGCCACGCTTCAGTGCTCACCGATTGCAGCAGCGCGGGGCGCGCGCCCTGCCACGGCCGGGCCGCGTCGATGTCGAGCGGGTCGAAGGCATCCCCCGCCAGCAGGTCTTGCGACAGCGCGCCGAGCAGCCCGGCATTCGCGCCCGCACCATCGGCAGCCGGATAGCGTGCCAGCGCCAGCAACGTGTCGCGCCGCAGCCGCTCGCGCGGCGATGCGCCGAACACATGCAGCCCGTCGCGGATCTGCGTTTCCTTCAGCTCGCACAGGTAGGCATCCACGCGTGCGAGCACCGCATCGTCTTCCGCGCCGGGCATGCCCAGTTCCTCGACCAGATGCTGCGCCCGCACCGCCGCGAGGATCTGCGCGCGCAGCACCTTGGCGCGGCGCGCGTCGACCAGCAGCGCGTCGTAGTACTCGTCGACCTGCCGCTCCAGGTCCTGCATCGGGCCGTGGTTCTCGGCGCGCGTGAGTGGCGGCATCAGGTGGTCGACGATGACCGCCTGCGTGCGCCGCTTGGCCTGCGCACCCTCGCCCGGGTCGTTGACGATGAACGGGTACACATTGGGCAGCGGTCCGAGGATGGCGTCGGGCCAGCAAGACTGCGACAGCGCGATGCTCTTGCCCGGCAGCCATTCGAGGTTGCCGTGCTTGCCGACATGCACCACCGCATCGATGGCAAAGGCCTCACGCAGCCAGAAATAGAAAGCGAGATAGCTGTGCGGCGGCACCAGCTCCGCGTCGTGATAGCTCGCGTAGTCGGCTGCACCCAGCGTGCCCAGTGCGCGCGCAGGCTGGATGCCGACGAACACGCGGCCCAGCCGCAGGCCGGCGATCATGAAGCGACTGTTTCGCACCATCGGGTCTTGTTCGGGCGGGCCCCAGCGCGCGTCGATGGCCGCCGCCATGCCATCGGGCAGCTTTGCCAGGCATGCGCGGTACTCGGCCAGCCCGTAGCTCTGCCACGCCGGCCGCGCGGCCCATTGCGTGGGGTCGTTCGCGATGCCTTCCTGCAGCTTGCGCATCAGCGCATCGCCATCGGCGGGCATTGCGCCGGGCTCGCCCAGCGCATAGCCTTCGGCCGCCATCGCGCGCAGGATCGCCATCACCGAGGCAGGCGTGTCGAGCCCCACGCCGCTGCCGATGCGCCCCTCGCTGCCCGGGTAGTTCGCGAGGATCAGCGCGATGCGCTTGTCGCCGGCACGCAGGCTGCGCAGCCTGCACCAGCGGCGCGCCAGCTCGGCGACGAAAGCTATGCGATCAGGCTCGGGCTGGTAGTTCACCACCTCGGTCTGCGTAAGTTCGCAGCGGTGCGACAGGCCCTTGAAGCTCACGGCGCGCGTGATGATGCGGCCGTCCATCTCGGGCAGCGCGATCTGCATGGCAATGTCGCGCGGGCGCAGGCCCTGGCTGTCGGCCAGCCAGTCCTCGCGGTTGCCGCCGCTCACGATCACCTGCAGCACAGGTGCGTCGCCGGCCAGCGCGATGCCTTCGCCCTCTTCGTTCTGCGCGCCCTGCCCTAATGCTGCAAAGGCCGTGGTGTTGAGCACGAGCTGCACGTCATGTTCGGTGCACAGCTCGCGCAGAGTGGACAGGCACAGCGGGTCTTTGAGCGAATCGAGCGCGACCGGCAACGGGTTCAGCCCTTCTGCGCTCAATGCGGCGGCGAGCGCATCGAAAGCCACCGTGTTGCCCGACAGCAAATGCGAGCGATAGAACACCAGCGCCACCACCGGCGCGCCCGCATGCCACCCGACGCGCAGGTCGTCGATGCCGGCCACGGTGTGCGCCGCGTCAATGCCGCGCGGCACATGCAGCGCAACCTGCGGCAGGCTGCGCGGCGGCAGCGGCGCTTCGCCGTGGCCCAGCCCATGGAAGGCCACCGCGCGCAAAAACTGCATCGCATTGCCCGCCCCGCCGCTACGCATGTACTGCCAGAGCTGGCGGCTCACCGCGCGCGGCGCCGTGCTGCGCGCAAGCAGGTCTTCGTCTTCCTGCAGGTCGCCGGAGAACATGGCGAGCTGCTGGCCCTTGCGCTTCGCGAGCTTTTCGAGCTGCTGGAGCCCGTAGGCCCAGGCCGATTCCGCACCCAGGTGATCGACCACAACCACGCGCGCATGCTGCAGCACTTCGTCAATGTACAGGTCGAGCGACGCAGGCTGGCGCAGGTGCATCAGGTTGGCCAGCCGCAACGACGGATAGCCGGGGTCGGCGACCGCCAGCGCGGTGCGCGCCGCGGCGAGCAGCGCCAGCGTGGTGTCGGCCGAGCTGAGCACCACGATGTCGCCCGGCGTCTGGTCGAGCCGGGTGACGACGCTGTCGTCTTCGACGAAGCGTCCGGGCTGGGTGCTCAGCAGATGCATGCGTTCAGGCCGTCAGGCTGCGACCGCACTCACCTCTTCCAGCGCCTTGCGCAGCACCGCCTCGTCGAGGTCTTCACCGATGAACACGAGCCGCGTGCGCTGCGCCTCGCCATCGCGCCAGCGGCGGTCGAAGTGATGGTCGAAGCGGCGGCCCACGCCCTGCACCAGCAGGCGCATCGGCTTGCCCGGAATGGCGACGAAGCCCTTCACGCGGTAGATGGTGTGCTGCTCGACCAGCCTGCCGAGCACGGCGAGCAGGCCGTCGCGGTCCACGGGCGGCAACTCGATCACGAGCGAGTCAAACTCGTCGTGGTCGTGGTCTTCCTCGTGGTCGTGGTGGCTTTCGCGCAGGTGGATGGTGGCCTCGGCCGCGCGGCCCTGGCCCAGCAGCAGCGCGAGCGGCAGCCTGCCTTCGGTGGCAGCCACGATCTTGACTTCGGGCGGCAGCTCTTCGCGCACCAGCGCCTCGACCTTCACTCGCGCGGCGTCGTCCATCAGGTCGGTCTTGTTGAGCACCACGAGGTCGGCGGCCGAGAGCTGGTCTTCGAACAGCTCGTGCAGCGGCGATTCGTGGTCGAGGTTGGGGTCGGCGCGGCGGGCTTCGTCGACAGCCTCGGGGTTCTCGGCGAACTGGCCCGAGGCGGCGGCCGGGCCGTCGACCACCGTGACCACCGAGTCCACGGTGAAGATGTTGGCGATGTCCGGCCACTGGAAGGCCTGCACCAGCGGTTTGGGCAGCGCGAGGCCCGAGGTTTCGATGATCACGGCATCGATGTCGCCGCGGCGCTCGGCCAGTTGAAGCATCACGGGCAGGAATTCTTCCTGCACGGTGCAGCAGACGCAGCCGTTGGCCAGCTCGTACAGCGCGCCTTCGCGCTCGTTGCCCTCGTCGTCGCAGCCGATGCCGCAGCCACGAAGAATCTCGCCGTCGATGCCGAGTTCGCCGAACTCATTGACGATCACCACGATGCGGCGGCCTTCGGCATTGCCGAGGATGTGGCGCAGCAGCGTGGTCTTGCCGCTGCCGAGGAAGCCCGTGACGATGGTGACGGGGATCTTGGCGTTGCTTGCTTGTGTCATGGGAGATGTTCTTTCAGGCGCGCAAGCGCCCGTGCCGCTCCCCGAGGCAGCACCTCGTGAGCGCGGCGATGCATTGGTTGAATCAGATGGCGCTGTACAGGCGGCGCTCGACGAAGGCCGTGCCCTGCAGACGACGCCAGGCCTTTGCGGCGGCCAACACACCCAGGTCGACCAGCGGCTCGACAAGCACGACTGTCATGTAGGCAGCGCCGAAGCTGGCGATCTGGCTCAGGTTCTCGAGCCCGGTGCCGCGTCCGTAGAGCGCCCAGAAGCCGACCCAGACCACGATGCCGCCCTGGTAAGCCACCGACAGCTTGAATGCCTGCTGGTAGCTGATGTCCACGTAGGCCAGGTTCTGGGGAATGATCCGCCGTGCCAGCGCGGCAGTCGCAAACAGGGGCACCAGCAAGGTGGTGACGTTCATGCCGAACTGCGGCACATCCTGCGGTTCGAAGAACAGGCCCTGGATGAGCAACCCGCCCGCCAGGCCAATGGCCGCAGGCGCCAGGCCGAACACCAGCAGCAGGGTCGTGCCCAGAATCAGGTGCACCTCGGACACGCCCACCGGGTGATGCGGCAACACCTCGAAGAAGCAGAACACCAGCGCAATGGCAATGGCCGAGCGCAGCGCCAGGGCGGCAAGGCCGTCCTTCACGGCCGTATCGAAGGCCACCTTGCCTGTGTAGGCGAGAGCAGCTGCCGCCGTGGCGTAGCTGAGGAAGATCTTGGATCCGTCGACGAGACCTGGTTCGATGTGCATCGAGCACCTCCTGAAATGCACCGCAGTGCGAAAGTTGATTGTTGGTTCATGGGCCTGCTTGCGCAAGCCCCTTCGATATGGCCAATGGTCGAGGCTTGCGCCGCAGCCGTCGCCAGCCGATCACGACGCCGCTGGCCGAGGCCACGGTGCCGACGATGGAAAGCAGCCACACCACGAGGTCCCAGGCCGGCCGGTACTGGATGAGCCAGGGAAAGTCGAGGCTGTGCGCCGCATTGAAGAGCCAGCGTCGCAGCCTCGAATTGCTGTCGTTGCTGCCGGCGACCTGCCCGCTGGCCGGGTCGATGTAGATCCAGCTGTGCGCGGGGTCGTCGAACTGCAGCCGCCACACGGGCACGGTGCGCTCGCGGTGGTGGCCGTACCAGTGAAAGTCTTCGCGGGTCTGCAGCGTGGCCTGGGTGATGGCGCCGGGCCGCAGGCGGGCGGCGGCGCGCAGGATGTCGTCCTTGCCGATGACGGCGGGGCCACCCGTGGCCGCATCGACCACCCGCACGCGCGCCTTCGCGTCGCGCAGCTGCAGCAGCGGCTTGCCGTCGAACCACAGCAGCACGGCCTCGCGCGGTGCGGCCTCGCCCTCGCCCGACGGCAACACCGCTGGCGGCCAGGGGAACGGCGACTTACCGGCACCCGTGTAGCGCGCCATCGCAGCCGCGCCGCCCGGCCCGCGCTGGAACCAGCCATTGGGGTTCATCGACAGCCAGCCGCTGATGATCCATGTCAGCACGAAGAAGCCGCCGATCAGCCCCGCGATGTGGTGCCAGGCCATCCATCCGTTGTACGGCGTGACCGCGCCATTGCGGAACCTGCGCCGCAGGCGCACCCGCAGGATGCCGATGACGATGCCCGTCACGGCCGAAACGATGCAAGCCGCCGACAGCCACACCACCACGTCGTGCCACAGCGGCGGATCGGCGCGCAGTGGCGTGAAGTAGATCCAGTGCGGCACGGAGCCCAGCCAGTTCCAGAAGCGCTCCAAGCGCGTGGTGTCGCGCACCACTTCGCCGTTTCGCTGCGACACGTACAGCTCGGTGCCGGCCGCGTCGCCGACTTCGATGCGGTGCAGCGGACGCAGCGGGTTCAGGCCCTGCGGCACGGTCCACTGGTCGCGCTCCAGTGTCTCGGCCCAATGCGCACTCGCATGGCCCGAGAAGGCCCGTGCGATGGTTTCGGCCTGCGCGGCATCGACCGGGCCGGGCACATGGCCGTCGCGCGCCGAGACCGTGTGCCGGCCTCCGCTCGCATCGACGATGCGCCATACGGGCTCGGCGTTGATGCCGCCCTGCATCTCCAGCACCATGCGCCGCGGCTGCACGCGGGCCGCCTGCGGCAGCGCGTCGAGTGCAGCGGTTGGCGACACCGCCGCCTGCTCGAAACGCAGCGGCGCCAGCCCCGCAAGTCGCTCTTCGTCCGTGAGGTTGGGATACCCCACGTACATCATCACGACGCCCGAGACGAACCACATGACGAACAGCAGGCAGCCGCCGATGCCCAGCCACCGGTGCGTCCAGTAGAGCCAATGCCGGATGCCCGGCCAAGCGCGGCGCCATGCGGAAGTCATGGGAGCGCCGATCAGAAGTTGACCAGAGCCGACAGCTCGAACGAACGCGGGCGGCCCAGCAACCACTGGTTGCCGCCGTTCGAGAACGACACCGCATAGCGGCGGTCGGCCAGGTTGTAGGCGCGCAGCGCAAGCTTCAGCGAAGGATTCGCCTGCCAGCTCACGCCCGCATCGGCCACCGTGTAGGAGCCGATCTTGCGCGAGTTGGCCGTATCGACCTGGCGTGGTCCGACGTAGCGCACGCCGAAATCGGCCTCCCACTGCGGCAGGAAGCGCCAGTTGAGCCAGAGATTCGCGGCATCTTCTGGCACGCCAGTGGGCGTGTTGCCCGCGCGCGAGACAAGGCGCCCGCTGACGACTTCGTTGAAATCGTCATAGCGCGCGCGCAGCTTGGCCACGTTGGCTTCGAGCCGCAGCGTCGAGGTGAGCGCCAGGTCGAGCGTGGCCTCGATGCCTTCGGACGACTGCTTGCCGATCTGCTGGGTGATGGTCGGATCGGTCGCGTCGCGCGAGAGCAGCTTGGTCTTCTCGATGCGATAGGCCGCCACGGTCCAGGCCCCGCGGTTGTCGGCCAGCTGGCGCTTGTAGCCAACCTCGACCTGCCGGCCGGTGCTGAGCTCGAACGGCACCTGCGTGGCCGAGGTGGAGATGAGCGAGGTCAGCGGGTCTGCCGCGCGCGCCACCTGCGCATAGAACGACTGCGACACATCGGGCGCATACACCACGCCGAGGCGGCCGGTGGCGTACTCGAAGGTCTTGCCGAGGTTGTTGGCCGCGTTCTGCAGGTCGGTGCGTGCCACCTTGGCGTGGTCCCAGCGCAGGCTGCCCACCACCGACCACTGCTCGTTGAAGGCCAGCTTGTCTTCGGTGAAGAAGGCGTAGGTGTCGGTCTTGGTCCGGTAGCGCTGTGTGTAGGCCACCGGCGACACGTAGTAGCCGGGATTGAAGTTGAACGGGTCGACCACCGAACGACCGCCGTAGGGCGTGTCGCTCGAATTCAGGAAGTTGATGTGATTCGCGTCGAAGCCCACCAGCACCTGGTTGGCCAGGCCGAACAGGCTGTGCTTGAAGGTGGCGTCGGTGCGGTTGCCGATCTGCTCCTGGTCGTGGCCGATTTCCAGGTAGTCGCCGCGCGTCACGCGCCGCGTGGTGGCGCTGTAGGTGTAGGTCTCGCTGTCGCGCCAGTGGCGCTTGCTCTCCAGCCGGTAGAGCTGGTTGCGCACGGTGACGGCGCTGTTGGGCGTCCACTGGGCGTCGAGCCGGGTCCACTTGTCGCGGTACTTGATTTCCGAATCGTCGACGTTGTAGTTCTGGCGCAGCGTCTGGCTGCTCAGGCGGCCGTCGATCAGCGGCACGCCGAAGTAGCGCTGCGGCGACTGCCGGCCCTCGTCGTGCGACAGCGTGAACTGCAGCTGCGGCGACACGTCGAGCCGCACGGCCGCGCCCACGGCCAGGCTCTCGGCCTGCCCGCGCTGCATGAAGCCGTCGGTCTGGCGGTGGCTGATGTCGAAGCGGTAGGAGAGCTTGTCGTTGATCGCCCCGCCGCTGCCAAAGGCCACCTGGCGGGTGGCGTCGGAGCCCACCGTGACCAGCGCCTCGTTCTGGATCGGGCCGCGCGTCGGCTTCTTGGGCACCACGTTGATGGCGCCGCCGATGGCACCCTCGCCGTACATCACCGAGGCCGCGCCGCGCAGCACCTCGATGCGGTCGACAGACCAGGTGTCGAACGGGAAGGTGACGGTACCCGCGCCTGCGTAGAGGCGCGTGCCGTCGAAGAGCTGCATCACCGAGCCGTGGCCCGAGAAACCGCGCGCCACCATCGCGGTGCCGCCATTGCCGGGGCCGGGCGTGCCGGTGATGCCAGTGGCGCGGGTGGCGGCATCGATCACCGAGACGTCGCCGCGTGCGCGGATGGTGTCGCCCGTCAGCACTTCGATGCTGGCCGGCGTTTCCAGCGGCGTGAGGCCGAGGCGGCTGCCGGTGTGCGAGGGTTCGTCGATGGCGAGCGGGGTATGCCGTTCGGCCTCGACCTGCACCGGCTTGAGGGTCTGGCCCGCATTCGCCACTTCACCCGACGACTGCGCGAAGACCGCGGAAGGCCCGAAAACCAACCCCAGACCCAGTGAAAGACCCGAAAGGCGCGTCCAACGCAGCGGCGCACCCGTGCGATCGCGCGCTGGCGATGCATGACCCATGTGACTTCTCCTCCGACCTGCGTCCCCGCAGGCTCCTGACCGATAGAGGACGCGGCGGAAGAGGCGAAGGGACTGCGACGGTACGCGCGAGCGCGAAGCGGTGGCAGGCCCGGACACGCACTCCCGCAGCGTCCGAAGGCGGTTGCAAAGGCCGGTATCCGGGCTTGCGGAGCGCCGCGGCGTGCCAATCAATCAATGAATGGATGCACACCGCGGCCGAAACCCTCGCCTTCCCACGCCGAAGCGCAGTGGCTGCCCGTGCCGTCTGGGAGGCATGAGCGTGAGGGTTTCCAGATCCGCTGACCGTTGCGGGGGCAGCGCAGGAGTTGCAGCGTCAATCAATCAAGAATGAACGACGCGGCGCACCTGCTTCCCGTTTAACCCCGTGGCCATGAGATGGCGTGCGGGGCACCTTCGAACCGTGTTGCCTGGCGGGATTAATAAGAATTAACACACCAGAACGGCGGGATTATAGGGAGAGGCCTTCCGCCGAAGGCCTCTGATGGGCCTCAGGCAGGCCTTCCGTCGGGTCCGAACAGCCGCCGCATCACGGCCACGCCCGCCACCAGCGCGTTCGAATAGGTGGCATAGGGATCGTGGGCTGCCTCCAGCGGCACATAGACGTGGGAGGTCTCGCCAGGCGTGTCGTCGACCGCCTCCATCAGCACCCAATAGAACTCGCCCGCCTCCAGTTCATGGACGGTGAGCGCGATGTTTCTCGATGAGGGCATGTAGGTAAGAGTGGCTGACAAGGTTGTCGGTTCTTTTTTGAATGGGCGGGGTACGCACGCGGTTGACAGTGCTTTCGGGTTTCTCCTACAGAGCCCGGTGCCGGTGCGACCTAATGTTGTAGTCAGGGACCTTTCAGAAGCCTTTCCAAGAACAGGAGGCAGCATGAAGCATTTCACTCTTGAACCGGGCATGCGATCGAGCATCGGCGGGGCCTTTTACCCGACCGGCTACTCGATGGTGATGTTTCCGAGTGCGGAAGACGCCGACCGCATCGGCCACCGCCTGATCGAAAAAGGCATGAGTGGCGACGAGGTCTATCTGCTGCCCGCGCAAACGGTGCTGGCCGAAATCGCCCCGACCGCGAAGACATCCGACAACCCCCTGCCCTCCGCCGGCACCGACGCCGCGACGGTACGCGCCTATACCGAGTTGGCGCGCGACGGCCACACGGGCCTGCTGGTGAGGACAAGAGACGGCGCTGCCGCCGAACGCCTGATGGAACTGGTGCGCACCGTGCCCTATTCCATCGCCCAGCGCTACCGCACGCTGGTCATCGAAGACCTCTGAGAAGAAGAGGAAAGCGGGCGTCTTCAAGCCGGCACGGCCATCGACACGGCGCGCTGGACCACATCACGGGCCATGGCCTGGGCGAGTTCGTGCTCGCCGAGGAACACGGTGGCAGAGGTTTCCTGCGTGAGCAGCCGGGCCTCCTGCTCGTTGTGGCTGCGGATCACGGTCTGGATGGTGGGGTTGAGCGTGCGCGCCGTCTCCATCATCTGGCGCACGTTCATGGCGTCGGGCGTAGCCACCACCAACACGCGGGCGCGCGCGATGTGCGCCTGGATCAGCACCGCCGGGTCGGCCGCGTCGCCCCACACGGCTGGCGTGCCGGCCTCGCGCAGCTTTTCGACAAGCTCGCGGTTCTGCTCGGCCACCACGTAGGGAATGTCGTGCGCGTCGAGTTCGGCCGCAATGCGGCGCCCGACGCGGCCGTAGCCCACCAGCACCACTTGCCGCGAGAGGTACTTGGCCTCAGTGGTCATGGGCAGTTCGGCCAGCGGGTCGTCGCGCGATTCGAGCCCGCGCGCGAAGGACGAACGGGCATGGAGCCACTTCTGCATCGGCCCGATCAGGCTGAACCACAACGGGTTGGTGGCAATGGAAATCAGCGCACCCGCCAGCACCAGGCTCTGGCCCTCCACCGGCAGCAGGCCCAGCGACACGCCCAGCCCGGCCAGGATGAACGAGAACTCGCCGATCTGCGCCAGGCTGGCGCTCACCGTGAGCGCCGTGCCCAGCGGGTAGCGGAACACCAGCACCAGCGCGCAGGCCGCAAGCGACTTGCCCAGCACGATGACCAGCACCACCGCCAGTACCTGCAGCGGCCGCTCGATCAGCACCGAGGGGTCGAACAGCATGCCGACCGACACGAAGAACAGTACCGCGAAGGCGTCGCGCAACGGCAGCGACTCTTGCGCGGCGCGGTGGGCAAACTGCGACTCGCGCATGACCATGCCGGCGAAGAAAGCGCCCAGCGCAAACGACACGCCGAACAGCGCCGCCGAGGCAAAAGCGATGCTCACGGCCGCGGCCACCACGCACAGCGTGAACAGCTCGCGCGAGCCGGTCCGCGTGACCTGCCAGAGGATCCACGGGAACACGCGCCGCCCCACCACCAGCATCAGCGCCACGAAGCCGCCGACTTGCAGCAGCGTGAGGCCCAGCGTCTGCCACAGCGGATCGGCCGGCCCGGCCTGCTGCGCACCCTGCCCGCCCAGCGTGCCCGCCAGCGGCGGCAACAGCACGAGCACCAGCACCATCGCCAGGTCTTCGACCACGAGCCAGCCGACGGCGATGCGGCCCGTAAATGAATCGAGGATGCCCAGGCTTTCGAGCGCGCGCAGCAGCACGACCGTGCTCGCCACCGACAGCGCAAGCCCGAACACCAGTGCCGCGCCGGGGCTCCAGCCCCACCACAGGGCCAACCCACCGCCGAGCAGCGTGGCCACGCCGATCTGCGCGATCGCGCCGGGCAGTGCGATCTTGCGTACGGCCAGCAGGTCGTCGAGGGAAAAATGGAGGCCCACGCCGAACATCAGCAGCATGACGCCGATTTCGGCAAGCTGGGCGGCGATTTCCGCGTCGGCCACGAAGCCCGGTGTGAACGGGCCGATGATCACGCCCGCCAACAGGTAGCCGACCAGCGCGGGCAGCCGCAGCTTGGCTGCCAGGAATCCGAACACCAGCGCCAACCCCAAGCCGGCGGCAATCGTGTTGATGAGGGAGACGCTGTGGGGCATCGCTCCATTTTGCAGGAACGATGTCTGCCCTTTTATTTCACACGGCCATCTTGTTCGGGGCCCGGCTGTCGTGCCGAGCGATCAGCCGGCCATCTTGCTGGTGCGAGCGGCATCCAACGTCTCGGGCTCTTGCGCCTCTACCCAAGTCTCGTTGTTGAGCCCCGCCTGCAGCCGCGTCTCGTCAAGCTCGTTGGTCCACTTGGCAACCACGATGGTGGCGACGCCATTGCCGATCAGGTTGGTGAGCGCGCGCGCCTCCGACATGAAGCGGTCGATGCCCAGAATGAGCGCGAGCCCCGCCACCGGCACGTGGCCCACCGCCGACAGCGTGGCCGCCAGCACGATGAAGCCGCTGCCGGTAACGCCCGCCGCGCCCTTCGATGTGAGCAGCAGCACGGCCAGCAGCGTGATCTCCTGCGTGAGCGTCATCGGCGTGTTGGTCGCCTGGGCGATGAACACGGCCGCCATCGTCAGGTAGATCGAGGTGCCGTCGAGGTTGAACGAATAGCCCGTGGGAATCACGAGGCCCACGCAGGTCTTGTTCGCGCCCAGGTTCTCCATCTTCTCCATCATGCGCGGCAGCACCGATTCGCTCGACGAGGTGCCCAGCACGATCAGCAGTTCTTCCTTGATGTACTTGATGAACTTCCAGATGCTGAAGCCGTGGAACCTTGCAATGAGCCCCAGCACCACGAAGATGAACAGCAGGCAGGTCAGGTAGAACGTGCCCATCAGCTTGCCGAGCGAGAACAGGCTGCCCAGGCCGTACTTGCCGATGGTGAATGCCATCGCGCCGAAGGCACCGATGGGTGCCAGCTTCATGATGTAGTTGACGATGCCGAAGAGCACGTGCGAGCCCTTCTCGATCACGTCGAACACCAGCGTGCCGCGGCCGCCGAAGCGGTGCAGCGCAAAGCCGAACAGCACAGCGATCAGCAGCACCTGCAGGATCTCGCCCTTGGCGAACGCGTCGACGAGCGTGTTGGGGATGATGTTCAGGATGAAGTCGACCGTGCCGGTCATCTTGCCGGGGCCGGTGTAGGAGGCGATCGACTTGGTGTCGAGAGTGGCCGGGTCGACGTTCATGCCCGCACCGGGCTTGAGCACGTTGACCAGCACCAGCCCGACGATGAGCGCGATGCTGCTGACGACCTCGAAGTACAGCAGCGCCAGGCCGCCGGTCTTGCCGACCTTCTTCATGTCTTCCATGCCGGCGATGCCCACCACCACCGTGCAGAAGATGATCGGCGCGATGATCATCTTGATCAGCTTGATGAAGCCGTCGCCCAGCGGCTTCATCGCCTCGCCGGCCGCGGGATAGAAGTGGCCGAGCAGCACGCCGATGATCACCGCGGTGATCACCTGCACGTAGAGCGAACGGTAGAGCGGGAGCTTTCTGGCGGGTGTGCTTGTTGTGTTTTCCATTTTTGCCTCCGGAGGGTTGGACACTGTAGGACGCGTGTTGGCGGCTTTCTATCCGTGGAACCCGCATCGATCAAATGAAAAAACCCGCCGAAGCGGGTTTTGTCGATCAGGTGCAGGTCAGCATGCTTAATGCATGTGCAGGCCGCCGTTGACCGAGAAGTCGGCCCCGGTGCTGTAGCCGCCTTCGTCGGTGGCGAGCCACGCGATGATCGAGGCGATTTCACTCGGCTCGCCCAGGCGCTTGACCGGGATGGTGGCCACGATCTTGTCGAGCACTTCCTGGCGGATGGCCTTGACCATGTCGGTGCCGATGTAGCCCGGGCTCACGGTGTTGACCGTCACGCCCTTGTTGGCCAGCTCCTGCGCCAGCGCCATGGTGAAGCCGTGCATGCCGGCCTTGGCCGCCGAGTAGTTGGTCTGGCCCGCCTGGCCCTTGGCGCCATTGACCGAGCTGATGTTGATGATGCGGCCCCAGCCCTTTTCGACCATGTCGCCCACCACCTGCTTGGTGACGTTGAACATGCTGTTGAGGTTGGTCTCGATCACTGCGCTCCAGTCTTCGGGCGTCATCTTCAGGAACATGCGGTCCCGCGTGATGCCGGCGTTGTTGACCAGCACATCGATGGCGCCATGCGCTGCCTTGGCGGCAGAGAAGGCCTCGACAGTGGATTGCCAGTCGCCGACATTGCCGACCGACGCGTGGAACTCGAAGCCTTCGGCTTTCTGTTCGGCCAGCCACTTGGCGTAGTCGCGCGTGGGGCCGCAACCGGCGATCACGGTGAACCCGTCCTTGTGCAGACGCTGGCAGATGGCTGTTCCGATGCCACCCATGCCCCCGGTGACATATGCAACTTTCTTGCTCATAAGATTTCCTTTGTGTACGTAGCAAAAGCCTGAACGGCCGCCTTCACTCTAGCGAGTTTCAAGCCTGCGTCCTCTGAGGAAAACACTGAGCCAAGCTTGCAACCAGCTGTCACGAAGAGCGGCCTTCGTGCCCAGCCTCTATCCTCGCACTGTCTGTTCTTGTGCAAGCCCGTGCAAGCGGCAACACCCAAGGAGTTCGAAAGTATGAATTTCGGGATCATCGTCTTCCCCGACGTCGAGGAACTCGACTTCGTCGGCCCTTGGGAAATGCTCACCATGTGGAGCAAGCTGGCCGCCGGTCCCGAACACTGCCTGATCGTGGCCGAAAAGCGCGAACCGGTGGTCTGCGCCAAGGGCCTGTCCATCAACCCGCACGTGTCCTTTGCCGATTGCCCGCCTCTCGACTGCCTGCTCGTGCCCGGCGGCATGGGCACGCGCCGCGAGGTCGACAACCCCGCCATGACGCGCTTCCTGGCCGACCAGGCACCGGGCTGCCAGGCGCTGATGTCGGTGTGCACCGGCGCTTTCGTGCTGCACGCGGCGGGGCTGCTCTCGGGCAAGACCGCGACCACGCACTGGGGATCGCTGGACCGCCTGCGCGCACTGGGCGACGTGAAGGTGGTCGAGCAGCGCTTCGTGCGTGACGGCAACGTCTGGACATCGGCCGGGGTATCGGCCGGTACCGACCTGATGCTGGCCTTCATCGCCCATACCGCGGGCGAGGAAGCCGCAGCCCGGGTGCAGCTGCAGGCCGAGTACTACCCGGCGGACACGATCTACGGAGACACGGCGAGCCATGAGCGCGCGCCGGCGTACGTGAAACGGCCCGGCTCCCGTTTCCAGGCGCCATGACCGCACCCTCGCTTCCCGAACCGCTACCGGTGCTCGCCGCGCGTATCGGCGAAACGCTGCGCGCACGGGGCCAGACGGTCTCGGTCGTCGAGTCTTCCGCAGGCGGCCTCGTGTCGGCTGCGCTGCTCGCCATTCCGGGCGCATCGGCCTACTTCCGCGGCGGCGCCGTCGTCTATTCGCGGCGCGCCGGCCGGGCGCTGCTGGGCCTGACCGCGGAAGACATGACCGGCATGCGCGGCGAAACCGAGCCCTACGCCCTGCTCGTCGCAGGCCGGATGCGCGACACCCACCACACCACCTGGGGCATCGCCGAAAGCGGCGCGGCCGGCCCGTCAGGCAGCCCGTACGGCGATGCCCCGGGGCACGTGTGCATCGCCGTGGTCGGCGCGGTCACGGTGAGCCGCACCATCGAGACCGGCGACAGCGACCGGCCGGCGAACATGGACGTGTTCGCGCGGCACCTGCTCGCTCTGTTCGACGAGACGCTGCGGGCTCAGCCGGAGCCGCCGCCCGCCTGAACAATCAATCCGCCTGGACACCCGCGGCGCGGATCACCTTGCCCCACTTCGCAACCTCTGCCGCGAGGTGCGTACGCAGGCTTTCCGGCGTCTGCTTGTCCAGCGGCACGATTTCCGAGCTGAGTTCGGCAAGCCGGTGCTTGACCATGTCGTCCTGCAGCGCGGCGCGCAAGGCGACGTTGAGCTTCTCGATCACGGCGGGCGGCGTGCCCTTGGGCGCATACATGCCGTGCCACACCCGCACGTCGAAGCCCTTGAGGCCCTGCTCGTCCAGCGTCGGGATGCTGGGCATGCTCGACAGGCGCTGCGGCGTGGTCACTCCGAACACCTTCACGCGGTTGCCGTCCTTGATGACCGGCGCGGTCTGCGTGGTCTGGTCGCACAGCAAATCAACCTGCCCGCCCATGAGATCGTTGAGCGCCGGGCCGGCGCCCTTGTACGGCACGGTCGTCAGCTGCACGCCGATCTGGTTCATGAACAGCAGGCCGCACAGCTGCGACACCGCGCCCACGCCCGCATTGGCCAGCGTGACCTTGTCCTTGTTGGCCTTCACGTAGGCCAGCAGCTCCTGGTAGTTGTTGGCCGGGAAGTCCTTGCGCGACAGCAGCGTCATCGGCACGTCCAGCACCTGGCCGATGTACTCGAAGTCTTTCAGCGGGTCGTAGTTGAGCTTCTTGTAGAGCGCGGGCGCGGTGGCCATGCCCATGTGGTGGATGAGGATGGTGTAGCCGTTGGGCGCCGCCCTGGCCACCCGCGTGGGTGCGATGGTGCCGCCCGCGCCCACGGTGTTCTCGACGATCACGGTCTGGCCCAGCGACTTGCCCATGGGAATGGCCAGCATGCGCGCCACCACGTCGGTCGGGCCGCCGGCGGAGTACGGCACGACCATAGTGACGGGCTTGTCGGGCCACGCGGCTTGCGCAATGGCGGGCGATTGCAGGGCGAACAGGCAGGCACCGGCCGAGGCCGCGAGCAGGGTCTTGAATTTCCAGGTCTTCGTTTTCGTCGTCTTTGTTGCTGTCACTTCTTTGTCTCCTATGGTTATGGGTGTTCTGTCAGGGCGCCGGTTGGTCTTCGAGCGCCAGCAGGCGTTCGGCCAGGCGCACCACGGGCGCGTCGACCATCCGCCCGTCGAGGCTGACCACGCCGCCGCCCGATGCTCGGATGGCGTCGACCACGCGACGGGCCCACGCCAGTTCGTCGGCGCTGGGGCCGAGCGCGGCATGCACCGGCGCGACCTGATCGGGGTGAATGCACAGCTTGGCGCCGAAGCCGCCGCGCCGGGCGCGTGCGGTGTCGGTGGCCAGCCGCTGGGCGTCGCGCCAGTCTGGCGTCACGCCGTCGATGGGCGCGGGAAGGTTGGCGCGGCGCGAGGCGAGCAGCAATGCGAGTCGCACCGGCACCAGCTCGGCTTCGTCCGCGTCGCAGGCCAGGCCGATATCGGCCTGGAAATCGAGATTGCCGAACGCGAGCCGCAGCACCTGCGGGCCGGCCGCGAGTTCATCGACTGCCGCCAGGCCCGCGGCCGATTCGATCAGCGGCACCAGCACGCCCTGCGGACCGACGGCCCCGGCCAACCGGGACAGGTCGGCCGTGCGCTCCGCTTTCGGCAGAACGACGCCAGCAATCAGGCCTTGCGCTGCCAGCACGCCTGCCTGCACGCAGTCATCGTCATGCCACGGCGTGCCGGCTGCATTGACGCGGACCAGCAGGCGTTGCCGGTCGGCGACGGGCAGCGCGGCGAACGAGGCGGCGAGCGCCTCGCGCGCCGCCGCCTTGCGTTCGGGCGCCACCGCATCCTCCAGATCGACGATCACGCCGCCCGCCCCGGTGGCCAGCGCGCGCGCATGGCGCTCGGGCCGGTCGGCAGGCACGAAGAGAAAGGCGCGTGCCAGGGCGAGCGCGCTCACACCGCCCTCGCCTCGCGCAGCGCCGCAATGTCCGCCTCGCTGCGCCCAAGGCCGCGCAGGATCGCCTCGGTGTGCTCACCGACCGCCGGAATCGGGTCCATGCGGTAGTCGAACGCACTCTGCCGGCCAGCCGGCAGCAAGGCCGGAATGTCGCCCGCCGGCGAACCCACCTGCCGCCAGCGCTCGCGCGCCTGCAACTGCGGATGCGCCCACAGGCCGGCCATGTCGTTCATGCGGGCGTTGGCGATCTGCGCCGTGTCGAGCCGCTCCAGCACCTGTGCCGTGCTCAGCGCGCCGAAGGTCTCGACGATGATCGCGCGCAGGGCCTCGCGGTTTTCATTGCGCCGTGCGTTGCTGTCGAAGCGGGCATCGGTTGCGAGCCCTGCCTGCAGCAGCACCTTCTCGCAGAAGGTGCGCCACTCGCGCTCGTTCTGCAGGCCCAGCATCACAGTGCCGCCATCGCCGGCGGGGAACGGCCCGTAGGGATAGATGGTCGCGTGCGAAGCGGCGCTGCGCGGCGGCGGCGGCGCGCCCTCGTAGGCGTAGTACATCGGGTAGCCCATCCACTCCGCGAGCGATTCGAGCATCGACACGTCGATGTGCGAGCCCTTGCCGGTCTTGCCGCGCTGGAGCAGCGCCGCGAGGATGCCGGTGTACGCATACATGCCCGCTGCGATGTCTGCGATGGAATTGCCCGACTTGCACGGATCGTCCGGCGTGCCCGTGACCGACAGAAAGCCCGCCTCGCTCTGGATCAGCAGGTCGTAGGCCTTCTTGTCGCGGTACGGCCCGTCTTCGCCGTAGCCCGAGATGTCGCAGACGATGAGCCGCGGATGCTTCGCCTGCAGCACCTGCGCGCCGAGCCCCATGCGCGCGGCGGCGCCGGGCGCGAGGTTCTGCACCAGCACGTCGGCATCGGCCACCAGCTCCTGTAGCACGGCGAGCGCGGCGGGTTGCTTCAGGTCAAGCGTGAGGCTTTCCTTCGAGCGGTTCACCCACACGAAGTGCGAGGCCTCGCCGTGCACCCGGGCGTCGTAGGCCCGCGCGAAGTCGCCCACCTCGGGGCGCTCCACCTTGATGACGCGCGCGCCGAGGTCGGCCAGCTGGCGGGTGCAGAACGGCGCGGCAATCGCGTGCTCGAGAGAGATGACGGTGATGCCGTCCAGGGGTCTTGTCATGTGTCGGTTCTCCCCTCAGGCCAGCACGGCCGTGGCCTGCATCGTGAGCCAGCCGTCGGCGTCTTCGCCCCAAAGGCTGAATGTCTTTCCGTCGGCACCGGGCTTGCCGTGCACGCGGAACGGCGTGATGTCGAAGGTCGGGCGCACCGCGCGAAACTCGAAGCGCGCGAGCTGCGCGCCCGGCACGTTGCGGCGCAGCAGGTCGACCAGCAGCGTCGCTATCAGCGGGCCGTGCACGATCAGGCCCGGATAGCCCTCGACCTGCGTCACGTAGCGGCGGTCGTAGTGGATGCGGTGACCGTTGAAGGTGAGCGCCGAATAGCGGAAGAGCAGCACGTCATCGGGCACGATGTCGCGGCTGAAGGCGGCGTCCTTCGGCGCGGGCGTGGGTGGCGGGCCCGCTTCACCTGGCTGCGCGGCGGCGCGGTAGACGATGTCGTGCTCCTCGGTCAGCGCAAGGCCGCGCTCGTTGCGCACCTGGTGGCGCACGAGCACGAAGACCAGTTCGCCGGTGCGGCCCGCCTTGTGCGTGACCGATGCGATGGTCGAGGTGCGCTCGATCCTGTCGCCGACCTGCAGCGGGTTGCCGGGCTCCCAGTTGAGCCGCCCCCCGGCCCACATGCGGCGCGGCAGCGGCACGGGCGGCAGGAAGCCGCCTCGCCTAGCGTGGCCGTCTTCGCCGATCTCGGACTGGCGGTGGTGCGGCAGGAAGTAGAGCCAATGCCACAGCTCGGGCAGGGGCGTGCCGGCTTCGGGCAGGGCATCGTCGCGATCGAGCGTGGCGGAGAGCGCTCGCACGGGCGCGGCGGTGATGTCGTCGGCCAGCGTCTCGCTGCGGCCTTGCCAGGCTTGCAGCTTCGCCAGTGCTTCGCTGTCGATCACGGAGGGTGTCGTGGGAGTTTCGTTGGGCATGTCTTGCTTCATTCAGTCGACTGCGGCACCGGAGGCCTTGACGATGCGCGCCCACTTGGCGAGGTCGTCCTGCAGCAGTTTCGAAAATTGATCGGGCGTGGTGGGCGCTGCAATTTCGACGCCCTGCTGGTCGAGCTTGTCGCGCAGGTCCTTCGAGGCCAGCGCCTTGCGCGTGGCGTCCTGCAATGTCGCCAGCACATCGGCCGGCACGCCCGCGGGCGCAAACAGGCCGATCCACAGCGTGCCGTTGTAGCCGGGCACCTCCTCGGCGATGGTGGGCACGTCGGGCAGCACGGCCGAGCGTTTGTCGCCGCTCACAGCCAGCGCGCGCAGCTTGCCGGCCTTGATGTGCGAAAGAGCCGAAGGCAGGCTCGCGAACACGATCGGCAGTTGCCCGCCCAGCACGTCGTTGAGCGCTGGTGCGACACCCTTGTACGGCACGTGCTGCAGCGAGATGCCCGCCATGCTGTTGAGCATTTCGCCCAGCAGGTGGTTGAGCGTGCCGTTGCCGGCCGAGGCGTACTGGTAGTTGGCGCCCTTCTGCCGCGCGAGCTTCAGGAACTCGGCGAAGTTCTTCGCCGGGAACGTGGGGTTGACCAGCAGCACGTTAGGCACCGCGCCGATGAGGCCGACGGGCTTGAAGTCTTTCACCGGGTCGAAGCCCGGGTTCTTGTACAGCGCCGGGTTGATGGCCTGGCTGCTGCTGATGGTCATGAGCAGCGTGTACCCGTCCTTCGGCCCCTTGGCCACCAGCTGCGTGCCGATGTTGCCGCCAGCGCCGGGCCGGTTGTCGACCACCACGCTGGCGTTGTTCATTACTTCGCCGAGCTTCTGGCCCACGAGGCGCCCGACGATGTCGTTGGTGCCGCCTGCTGCCTGCGGCACCACCAGCGTGACGGGGCGCGAGGGGTAGGCCTCGGCGCGTGCCGGGCCGGCCGGGACCATTGCCGCGGCGGCGGCTGCGAACGCCAGCAATGCGAAGGCGCGAAATCTCATGATGTGTTGTGTCTCCATGGCCGCATGGTCGTTCGCCCTCCCCCTGCGCGCAATCTGCGATTTCGGAACCCAGCCTTCTGGAATTCCGAAGGCTTGGGGCCTACCATCGCTCGATGCTTTTCGACCTCACCGACCTGCGGCTGTTCGTGGCCACGGCCGAACTCGGCAACCTCACGCGGGCCGCCGAGCGCCAGCACCTGTCGCTGGCTGCCGCCAGCGCGCGCATCAAGGCGCTGGAAACGCAGGCCGGCCTGCAGTTGCTGCAGCGCGAGGCCCGCGGCGTACGGCTGCTGCCTCCGGGAGAAGCCTTCCTGCACCACGCCCGCCTCGTGCTGCATCAAACGGAGCAACTGCGCGACGATTTGCTCGAATACGGCGGCGGCCTGCGCGGCCACCTGCGCGTGTTCGCCAACACCACAGCGGTGACCGACTTCCTGCCCGAGATCCTGCCGGGCTTCCTGGCGCACAACCCGCGCATCAACGTCGACCTTCAGGAAAAACCGAATGCTCAGATCCCGCGCGGCGTGCTCGACGGCCGCGCCGACATCGGCATCGTCGCCGGCCGCGTCGACACGCTGGGGCTGGAGGCGATCCACTTCAGCACCGACCGGCTGGTGCTCGTCACCTCGCGCAAGCACCGCTTCGCCAAGCGCCGGAAGATTTCATTCGCCGAGACGCTCGATGAAGACGCCATCGGCATGCAGCAGGGCAGCACGCTGCAGACCTTCCTGGCGCAGATCACCGACAACCTCGGCAAGCGGCAGAAGCTGCGCATCCAGCTCGGGAGCTTCGACGCCATGTGCCGGATGATCGGCAGCGGCGTGGGCATCGGCGTGGTGCCGGAATCGGCTGCGCGGCGCAACCAGGAAAGCATGCAGCTCGCGCTGATCGACCTCAGCGATGCGTGGTGCGTGCGGGAGCGGTATCTGCTGGTGCGAGACCGGGCGGCACTGCCGATTTATGCGCAGGCGCTGGTCGAAACCTTGTGCCGGCACTACGCCGGGCAGCTGGCCGAAGAGAACTGAGCGCGGTGCCCAAAAACATCGACTTGCATGCGTTTGCTGAACAAGTCGATCCAGTCCCCATTTTCCGTGGACAACTTTGGGGGTAACTCATGAGGAGCCTTGTAAAACAGATTTAAGTCATTGTTTTACAAGGGTATTCCTTAGTTTGCTCAAAAATTGAGCGGTGAACAACCTTGGCGGGCAAAACAGCCCTCATGGGCCCGAAAGCAGCTGCGAAGAGAACTTTTTCGCGATTTCCGGCGGGCAGAAAACGTCATTGAATCAGCAACTTGCACGCGATTGCGAAAAGTCTGATGTCGTCCCCATTTTCTGTGCACAACTTTGGGGGTAACTCATGCGGAGCCTTGTAAAAGGCATGCAAGCTGTTGTTTTATAAAGGGATTAATCACTTTGCCCAAAAAAACAGCGGTGAACAAGCTGCGCCGCCCAGCCCGCCGCGGGCGTGCAGCTCAGTACGGCGGCGCCTTGCGCGCCCGCTGCGCCCGCGCGGCCTCGGTCCACCACGCCAGGTCGTCCGCAAACCGGCCGAACGAGCGCTCCAGCGATTCGCCCGCAGGCCCCGTCGGCTTGCCCGCCGCATCCAGCGTCTGCGAGATCGGCCCGACCGCGAGCGTGCTCGACACCACGACCATGCCCATCTCCGACAGGATCGAATGCCACACCGTGCCCGAGCGCACGCCGGAGAAGCGCCCTGCCGAATAGCTGGCAACGGCCGCGGGCCGCCAGAACCACTCTTCGAGGAAGTGGTCGGTCAAGTTCTTCAAGCCGGGTTGCGGGCCCCAGTTGTATTCGCCGGTGACGAAGACGAAGGCGTCTGCCGTGCGGATCTTTTCGGCCAGGGCTTCCATGGCCGCGGGCGCGGTGCCCTTCGGGTATTCCTTGTACATGCGGTCGAGCATGGGCAGGTCGACAGCCTTCGCGTCGATCAGCTCCGCATCGTCGCCACGTGCGCGAAGCCCGGCGACGATGTAGTCCGCCAGGCGCACGCCCATGCGATCGGAGCGGTACGAGCCGTAGAAGACCAGGATCTTGTCGCTCATCGTTGTTGCTCCTGCGCTCAGGTCGGCGTTTCGAGCTTGTCCTGGGTGCGGGTCTCGAAGTCGCTGGCGTCGTGGCGCTCGTGCAGTTGGCTGTTCGGCTGGCCCCATGCGCGATTGACCATGCGGCCACGCTGCACTGCCGGACGCTTCGCGACTTCATCGGCCCAGCGCAGCACGTTCTTGTACTCGCTCACCTGCAGGAACTCGCCCGATTCGTAGAGCTGCCCCTTGGCGAGCGCGCCGTACCAGGGCCAGACAGCCATGTCGGCGATGGTGTAGTCGTTGCCCGCGAGGTAGCGGCTCTCGGCCAGCCGGCGGTCGAGCACGTCGAGCTGGCGTTTGGTCTCCATGGCGAAGCGGTCGATCGCGTATTCGATCTTCGTGGGCGCGTAGGCATAGAAGTGGCCGAAGCCGCCGCCCAGGTACGGCGCGCTGCCCATCTGCCAGAACAGCCACGACAGGCATTCGGCGCGGGCCGCGCGCTCGGTCGGCAGGAAGGCACCGCCAAACTTCTCGGCCAGGTACTGCAGGATCGCACCCGACTCGAACACGCGAATGGGCGTGTCGCCGCTGCGGTCCATCAGCGCGGGAATCTTGGAGTTCGGGTTCACCGCCACGAAGCCGCTGCCGAACTGGTCGCCATCACTGATGCGGATCAGCCAGGCGTCGTATTCAGCGCCGGTATGGCCCAGCGCCAGCAGTTCTTCCAGCATCACCGTGACCTTCACGCCGTTGGGCGTCGCCAGCGAATAGAGTTGCAGCGGATGCTTCCCCACCGGCAGGTCCTTCTCATGCGTGGCACCCGCGATCGGGCGATTGATGTTCGCGAAGCGGCCGCCGCTTTCCTTGTTCCAGGACCAGACGGTGGGCGGCGTGTAGGCTGTCGTGCCATTCATGCGATGAGTTCCAGGAGTTGGACGGACGATGATCATTCTCTACGACTGCGCCACAGCACCCAGCCCGCGGCGCGCGCGCATCCTGCTTGCCGAGAAGGGCATTGCCCATGAGACCGTGCAGGTAGACCTCGCCCGTGGTGAGCAAATGGGCGATGACTACCGCGCGATCAACCCGCAATGCACGGTACCGGCACTACGCACCGATGACGATGACGGTCTGCTGCTGACCGACAACGCCGCCATCGCTGCCTGGCTGGAGGCCCGCTACCCGCAGCTGCCGCTGATGGGCAGCACGCCACAGGAAAAGGCCGAGATCGCCAGCTGGAACTGGCGCATCGAATTCGAAGGCCTGCTGGCCATTGCCGAAACACTGCGCAACGGCTCGCCAGCCATGGCCGACCGGGCGCTGCCAGGGCCGGTGAACTACGCCCAGATTCCCGAGCTCGCGCAGCGCGGGCTGGCGCGCGTGCATCAGTTCTTCGAGACCCTGAATGAGCGGCTGGCCGGTCGCGACTTCATCGCCGCCGACCAGTTCAGCATTGCCGACATCACCGCCGTGGTGGCGGTGGACTTTGCCCGCGTGGTGCGGGTCAAGCCCGGGGAACAGCACCCCGAGTTGCTGCGCTGGCGCGCGGCGATGGCACAGCGGCCCTCGATGTCGCGCTGAGCGACGGGCCGTGGGGCCGTCGGCAGAGAAGGTGTGAAGAAACCGTCGCGAGCGCCCCGAGGTCGCGTCGAGGACCGGAGCCGTACCCAGGTACGGTGAGGACCGCAGATGCGAGATCGGGGTACGCAGCAGGTTTATTCGCGCCTTCTCAGCGCTCGATGGTCAGCGCAACGCCCATGCCGCCGCCGATGCACAGCGAGGCAATGCCCTTCTTGGCGTTCTGGCGCTGCATTTCGTGCAGCAGCGTCACCAGGATGCGGCAGCCCGACGCGCCTATCGGGTGGCCGATGGCGATGGCGCCGCCGTTGACGTTCACCTTGTTCACGTCCCAGCCCATTTCGCGGTTCACGGCGCAGGCCTGTGCTGCGAAGGCTTCGTTGATCTCGAGCAGGTCGAGGTCGGCGGCCTTCCAGCCGGCGCGCTGCAGCGCCTTGGTCGATGCGGGCACCGGGCCCATGCCCATGATGGCGGGGTCGAGGCCGGCGGTGGCGTAGCTGGCGATGCGACCCAGCGGCTTCAGGCCGAGGGCGGCGGCCTTCTTGGCCGTCATCACCATCACGGCTGCTGCGCCGTCGTTCAGGCCCGAGGCATTGCCCGCCGTCACGCCGCCGGCCTTGTCGAAGGCGGGGCGCAGGCCGGCCAGGCCTTCGGCGCTGGTCTTGCGGTTGATGAACTCGTCCTGGTTGAAGACGATGGGGTCGCCCTTCTTCTGCGGAATGCTCACGCCGACGATTTCGTCCTTGAACTTGCCGGCGTCCTGAGCGGCGGCGGCCTTGGTCTGGCTGCCGAGTGCCAGTTCGTCTTGAGCCGCACGGTCGATGCCGAACTTCTTGGCCACGTTCTCGGCGGTGATGCCCATGTGGTACTGGTTGTAGACGTCCCACAGGCCGTCCACGATCATGGTGTCGACCAGCTTCCAGTCGCCCATGCGCTGGCCGTTGCGCGAGTTGGGCAGCACGTGCGGCGCGGCGCTCATGTTTTCCTGGCCGCCGGCAATGACGATTTCGCTGTCGCCCGTGGCCACGGCCTGCGCCGCCAGCATCACGGCCTTCAGGCCCGAGCCGCACACGGCGTTGATGGTGAGCGCCGGGGTTTCCTTGGCGCCGCCGCTCTTGAGCCATGCCTGGCGCGCGGGGTTCTGGCCCGCGCCGGCCGCGAGCACCTGGCCCATGATGGCCTCGCCGACCTGCTCGGCCGTGAGGTTGGCGCGTGCAATCACTTCCTTGATCACGATCGCACCCAGCTCCGTGGCCGAGATGCCGGCGAGCGAGCCGCCGAACTTGCCGACCGCCGTGCGTGCTGCCGAAACGATAACGATGTCTTCCATGAGGTTCTCCGTTGAAGTGATTTGAAATCGAGGTGTAGCGAAGCGAAGGTCAGGCGCGAGCCTTGACGTAGCGTCCCGGCGCCGGTTCGATGGCTTTGTAAGCCTTGTCGTTGCCGTACGCCTTGGGCGCGGGGACCTGTTTGCCCGCGTGCCCCTTGAGCCATTGTGCCCAGTCGGTCCACCAGCTGCCGGGATGCTCCTGCGCACCGGAGAGCCATTCGGCCTGCGTCTTCGGGAACTTGCCGTCGTCGCGGATCCAATGGCTGCGCTTGTTCTTGACCGGCGGGTTGATCACGCCGGCGATGTGGCCCGACGCGCCCATGACGAAGCGCTTCTTGCCCGGCAGCAGTTGCGTGGAGGCATACGCGCCGCCAATGGGCACGATGTGGTCCTCGCGCGAGCCGTAGATGTAGGCCGGAATGTCGATGTTGCCCAGGTCGATCTTCTCGCCACATACAGTGAGTGCATTCGGCTTGGCGAGCTTGTTCTCGTGGTACGTGTTGCGCAGGTACCAGGCGTAGAACGGACCCGGCAGGTTGGTGGCATCGCTGTTCCAGTACAGCAGGTCGAAGGGCGGCGGCGTCTCGCCCTTGAGGTAGTTGCCGACCACGTAGTTCCAGACCAGGTCGTTGGGCCGCAGGAAGCTGAAGGTCGAGGCCAGGTCGCCGCCCGGAAGCAGGCCACCCTTGCCGAGCTGCATTTCGCGGTACGCCACCATCGTCTCGTCCACGAAGATGTCGAGGATGCCGGTGTCGCTGAAGTCGAGGAAGGTGGTCAGCAGCGTGACCGATGCCGCAGGCTTCTCGCCGCGCGCCGCGAGCACCGCGAGCGCGGTGCTCAGGATGGTGCCGCCCACGCAGAAGCCGAGCGTGTTGATCTGCTTGCTGCCGCTGATCTCCTGCACCGTATGAATCGCCTTGATGGCGGCGTTCTCGATGTAGTCGTCCCAGGTGGCCTTGTCCATCGACTCGTCGGGATTGCGCCAGCTCACCACGAACACGCGGTGGCCCTGGTCGTTCGCATAGCGGATCAGCGAGTTCTCGGGCTGCAGGTCGAGGATGTAGAACTTGTTGATGCACGGCGGCACCAGCAGGAACGGCCGCTCGTACACCTTGGGCGTGAGCGGCTTGTATTCGAGCAGCTGGAAGAACTCGTTCTCGAACACCACGGCGCCTTCGGTGGTGGCCACGTTGCGCCCCACTTCGAAGGCGCTCTCGTCGGTCATGCTGAGGTGGCCCTGCTTCACGTCGTGCAGCAGGTTCTGGATGCCCTTGGCAATGCTCTCGCCCTGCGTGTCGATGGCCTTCTTCTGCGCTTCGGCATTGAAGGCCAGCGAGTTGCTGGGCGCCGAGGCGGCCATCCATTGCTCGACCGCGAAGCGCATGCGCGCCTTGGTCTTTTCGTCGGCGTCGATGGCCTCTGCCATGCCGAGCATGGTGCGGCCGTTGAGCAGGTAGACGGCCGCCGAGAAGGCCGACAGCGGGTTGCTGCCCCATGCATCGCCGGCAAAGCGCTTGTCGCCTTCAGGCTTGGCGGCGAAGCCCTGGCGCCAGAGTTCTGTGGCTTCCGCCAGGTACTGCTGCTGGATGGACTGGAGTTTTTCGGGGTCGATGGAGAACTTGGGCAGCTCGGGCATCTTTGCGCCCTGCGGCAATTGCCATAGCGGCGTCCCGCCGACGTTGAAGGCCGAAGCCCCCGGTACGGTGCCCTGTGCGACGGACTGCTGGAACGACTCCAGCGCCTTGCTCCATCCCTCTGAAAGTGCCTGCTGAAAGGGCGCGAACGCATCGGCCCCCGTGGCTTGTTGCTTCATCATGTCTCCTGGTCCTCGCCTGAAACGATACGGATGGCTTGCGTGTTTTGAGTATCCTGCATTCACAAGGCACTCACAACGCCGCCCCCTTTGCTTACCAACTGAAACTTCTCGTGTTTATCCATCTGATCGTCATCGGTTGGTTGTATGTCGCCGTGATGATGGCGGTGGCCGAAGCCACCAACACCAACGGCACGGTGCTGGGCGCCATCTTCACATTTCTTTTGTACGGATTGGCGCCGGTGGCACTGGTGGTTTACCTGATGGGCACGCCTGCGCGGCGCCGTGCGATCAAACAGCGCGAGGTCGAAGCGCAGGAAGCCGCCCGGCGTGCCGCGGCCGAAGAGGCCGCATCGCAAGGCGCGGGCTCAGACCTTCCAGGCCAGGGCGGCGAAGCGGCCGCTGACGCCGTCGCGCCGGTGCGAAAAGAACCGTGACGGGTTGCCGACGGTGCACCAGCCGTCGCTGCCGTCATTGCCGTGAACGGCTTCGATGCCCACCGCGCGCAGCCGCTGGCGTGCCAATGCGGGCAGGTCGGCCAGCCATTTGCCGGGCGCCGGCGCAGGCCTGAAGCAGGATGCCGCTTCGGGAGCATGCGCTTCGAAGACTGCCTTGACCTCCGGGCCGACCTCGAACGCCTTGGGGCCGATGCAGGGGCCCAGCCAGGCAATGACCCGGGCCGCGCCATCCGCCTTGAAAGCCTTGGCGGTCTGTTCGAGCACCCCGCCCGCAAGCCCGCGCCACCCGGCGTGCGCAGCCGCCACGCGGTGGCCCGCTTCGTCGGTGAAGAGCACGGGCAGGCAGTCGGCCACCATGATCGTGCAGGCCAGACCGGTCGCCGTAGCCGTGCAGGCATCGGCAGCAGTACCGTCGCGTACCACGTCCTGTGCGGCATCGAGTGCGACGACGCCAGTGCCGTGCACCTGCTGCAGGAATACGGGGCGCGCGCCGATGGCCATGCGCAAACGGTTCCGGTTCTCTGCCACGAGCGCGAGTTCATCGCCCACGTGATCGCCGAGATTCAGGCTCTCGTAGCGCCCCCGCGAAACCCCGCCGTCGCGCGTGGTGCACACGGCCCGCACGTTCGGCGGCGCAGGCCAGTCGGGCACGAGCCAGCGCTCGTTCATGAGGCTCAGGCCTCCGCGTCGGGCGCCTGCGAGGGCTGCGCGCGCTGGAAGGCGTCGAGCTCCATGCAGGCCTCGAAGGCGGCCATGGTGCGCGGCAGGCCGCTGAAGTCGCAGTCGAAGCGGCGGCCGTTGAAGATCTGCGGCACCAGGCAGCAGTCGGCCATGGTGGGCGTGTTGCCCCAGCAGTAGATGCCGGCGGGGTACTGCGCAAGCTGGCGTTCGAAGGCCAGCATGCCGTCGCGCACCCAGTGGCGGTACCAGGCGTTCTTGGCCTCGTCGTCGAGCTTCAGGTCTTTCACCAGGTACTTGAGCACGCGCAGGTTGTTGAGCGGGTGGATCTCGCAGGCGATCGACTGCGACAGTGCACGCACGTGGGCGCGGCCCACCGGGTCGCTCGGCAGCAGCGCCGGCTCGGGGTGCACTTCGTCGAGGTATTCCATGATGGCCATCGATTGCGAGAAGCGCTCACCCTCGTCTTCGAGCAGCGGCACCAGCCTGTCGGCCGAGATGGCGGAATAAGGACCGGTGCGATGGTCGCCGCGCGCGATGTGCACGGGAACGTAATCGAAATCGAGGCCCTTCAGGTTGAGGGCGATGCGCACGCGGAACGAGGCGGAGGAGCGGAAATAGTTATGCAGCTTCATGATTTCTCAAGCATAGCGCTCCCTCAGGAGCGGGGCGTGGCCGCCAGCACGCAGCGGAAGTCGTGCAGCGTGGCCTTGGGTGATGTGGTGGAGATGGCGTTGCGCCATTCGTCGAGGATGCGACGCGCGGCCGCCTCCTCGCGCGCGGCGATGCCGATGCGCCATGGCCCCAGCGTGCCCGGCTCCTCGCCAGCCGCGTGGTTGTGCTGGCCTTCGCCGAAGGGGCGGCCTTCGGAGCAGGCGCGGCAGAGCATCTGCATGCTGGTGGTCCAGTTCTCGGCGCTGGCGCCGGCGGCCTCGAAGCGCTGGACGAGCGCGTCGATGTCTTCCCTGGTCGCGTCCTCGACGGTGGCCTCGTAGGTCGAATAGTCCGACGGCGCAATCAGTTCGAGCGCGTCGAACACCGGCACCTCGCGGTCGCCGCGCAGGCGGTAGCCGTTGGCCGCGCCGTCGTGCAGCACGAGGTCGCCGTAGCGATGGCCGCAGTCCGGCGTGGGCACGTTGCGCAGGATGGCGCGAGCCGGATCGATGCGGTCGGCCCACACCACTTCGCTGGCCTCGTCGCCGTGCACGCGAATGGGCGTGAGTCCGATGAAAAGATCGACCGGGCCTTCGCCGTCCGCCACCTCGATGCCGTACTGCCGCCAGGCGCTGCGCGCCGTCGCCCAGTCGCCCAACGCCGTGGCGGCGATGCCCAGGTTCCATATCGCGCCTTCGTTGCGCGGCTCGCATTGCACGGCCCGGGCGTTGGCCTGCAGCGAGGCGGCCCAGTCGCCGCGGTACTTGTGGATGAGGCCGGCGTTGTACCAGGGGGCCGACCAGTACGGATGCACGGCGCTGGCCTGGGCATAGGCTTGCAGCGCGCCGTCCTGGTCGCCCTCCTCGTCGCGTTGGCGGCCGAGTTCGTTGAGGGCGTTGGCTTTGCCGGCTTTGCCGATTCGGATGGGCATGGTCGAAATGAACGGATGCGGGAAGGCACGGGGGCGATAAGGGAGGCGCCTATTGTGAGCCTCCCGCCTCTGGCACACTGCCGGTCTCCCGCTTAGGTTTCGCTGAAAAAGGACACGTCGAAATGGCTTCCGAGTTCGTCTTCGCCCCGCCCGCCACCGTTTCGGTGCCGGTGGCCGGCCAGCCCGCCCGCTTTCCGGTGCACCGCATCTACTGCGTGGGCCGCAACTACGAAGATCACGCCAAGGAAATGGGCTTCACCGGCCGCGAGCCGCCCTTCTTCTTCATGAAGCCGGCCGATGCGCTGGTGGCGGTCGATGCGGGCCAGACCGGCACCATGGCCTACCCCACGCTCACGAAGAACCTGCACCACGAGATCGAACTCGTGGTTGCCATCGGCACCGGCGGCAAGAACATTTCGGCCGCCGATGCGCACAAGCACATCTACGGCTACGCGGTCGGCCTCGACATGACGCGCCGCGACCTGCAGAACGACATGAAGAAACAGGGCCGCCCCTGGGACATCGGCAAGAGCTTCGAGCAGAGCGCGCCCATCGGGCCGATCGTGCCCGTGGCGCAGGCCGGCGACGCCGAAAAGGCCGAGATCTCGCTGCAGGTGAACGGCACCGACCGCCAGCGCAGCAACGTGAGCAAGCTGATCTGGAACGTGGCCGAAACCATCGAGCACCTGTCGGCCGCGTGGGAGCTGCAGCCCGGCGACCTGATCTTCACGGGCACGCCCGAAGGCGTGGCCGCCGTGGTGGCAGGCGACACGCTCGTGGGCGAAGTCGCGGGCCTGCCGACATTGACCGTCAAGGTCGTCTGAAGACGGCGGCCGGTTCCATGCTCCTGCGCGTACCCATCAAGCACTGCAAGAACTGTGGCACCGCGGTGGTCTACCGCGTGCCGGACGACGGCGACACCAAGCAGCGCGCCGTCTGCCCGGCCTGCCACACCATCCACTACGAGAACCCGTTGAACGTGGTCGGCACCATTCCGGTCCTGGGCGACAAGGTGTTGCTTTGCAAGCGCAACATCGAGCCGCGCTGGGGCAAGTGGACGCTGCCGGCCGGCTTCATGGAACTCGAGGAAACCACCGCCCAGGGCGCGGCTCGCGAGACCGACGAAGAGGCCGGCGCCAACTACGTGATGGAGGGGCTGTTCTCCGTCATCAGCGTGGTGCGCGTGGGCCAGGTGCACCTGTTCTATCGCGCCCGCCTGCTCGACGACAAGTTCGACCCGGGCCACGAGACCATCGAGGCGAAGCTCTTCACCGAAGAAGAAATCCCCTGGGACGAGATCGCCTTTCGCACCGTGCGCGAAACGCTCGAGCACTACTTCGAGGACCGGCGGCGAGGCAGCTTCGACCGCGTCCACACGATCGACATCGTTTGAAAAAACCGCACACACCCATGACGCTTCGCTCCACCCTGCTTCGCGCCGCGCTCGGCTTCGGGTTCATCCTGGCCGCGACGGCACACGCCGAGACGGTGGGCGACGTCGACACCGCATTCAAGCTCATCGGGCCCGACCACAAGATCGTGATCGAGGCCTACGACGACCCCAAGGTCACTGGCGTTACCTGCTATGTCTCGCGCGCCAAGACCGGCGGGCTGGCCGGTGCCTTCGGCGTGGCTGAGGACAAGTCGGAGGCCTCCATTGCCTGCCGCCAGGTCGGCCCCGTGAGCATCACGCAGCCGCTGCCCAAGCGCGAGGAGGTCTACAGCGAACGGCTGTCGGTACTCTTCAAGCGCCTGCGCGTGGTGCGCATGGTCGATGCAAAGCGCAACACGCTGGTCTACCTCACCTACTCCGACCTGCTGATCGACGGTTCGCCCAAGAACAGCGTGACGGCGGTGCCCATCGACCGCGGTACGCCGATCCCGCTGAAATAGCCTCGGCCGGCCTTCAATGGCCACTTCGCGCCGGGTTGCTCTTCGAGCGCCGACGCATGAGTTTGCTAGCATCTGCCGCTTGGCCCGCCCGGCGAGCCAGACCGCAGGAACCCTCCGCAACGAACCCGTTCCAACAGAGCGCCATGCACCTTCAGACTTTTGTTTTACGTACCGGCGCCGCAGCGTTGCTTGCCGCGAGCCTCGCGGCCTGCTCCACGGTCGACCTCAACACCCCGTGGCCGGCCCCGGCGGTCAAGCCACCACCGGTCCAGCAACGCCCGGCAGCCCTGTTCATTCGCCCCGCGAACGGCGCGACCATCGCCCGCTTCGACGGCGACCGCGTCAAGGGCATCGACATCGCCGGCAACCTCGGCGACCCGGTCGTCGCCTCGGCCGATGGCCGCGTGGTGTACGTGGGCGGCGAACTGCCGGCCTACGGCAACATGGTCATCGTGAAACACAACGAGACCTTCCTTACCGCTTACGCGCACGTGCAGACCATCCTCGTGAAGGAAAACGCGGTGGTGCGCCAGGGCGACAAGATCGCCGAAATGGGCCGCAGCAATGCCGACCGCGTGAAGCTGCGCTTCGAAATCCGCAAGAACGGCACGGCCGTCGACCCCGAGCCGTACCTCAGCGGACGACTGCAGCAGTAGTCTCCCCGCAGCAGCCCGCCTGCTGGCGCCGTGCCCATGAAAAAGCCCCCTCACGGGGGCTTTCGGCTTTGAGGGGTGCCCCCGGGGCCTCAGTTCTGATCGCGAAGCGCCAGTTCGCGCCAGTTGGCGTCGTACGTGCTGACGTACATATTCCTGAAGACGACGGAGCCCTGTGCCGGCAGATTGAAAGTCTTCGAAGCCGTGCCCGCAGCCGACGGCGCGACGTCGGCCCGGTCCTGCACACCGGCAGAAGGGCCGGACGCCAGGCTCAGGAAGAACTCCGCGGCAAAGCCGGGGTTCAGGTCCGTTGCGCTGACGGCGAAGTCGCTGCCTCCTGCGTAGGACGCGAGGGCTGGCGTGGTCGAGAAGCCCGGGTAAGTTGCGGCTGCCGCCTCCGCCAGCGTCATCGGCCGGCCATGGAAGCGATGCTTGTAGACGATGTCGAAGCCACTGAACTTGGCCACCGTCGAGCCGTCGCTTTCGTAGGCTGTGAAGGTGTACTCGGGCGTGGCGGAAATCGCTGCGATCGCGCTGTCGCTCAGGCCGGCATTCGACAGGCCGCTGCAGTTCGACGTCAGGTAGTAATAGTTGTTGTTTGGGGAGCCCTGGATCGGCCAATCGCCGCCGCCCGAAGGACGCATGTGGCGCAAGCCGCCCGCGGGCAGCCCCGGCCCGGTAACGACGACCGACGCGACGTTGCCGCTGTTGCCGGTGTTGGTGTCCTGGATCGCGAACTGCAGCGAACTGCTCACGCACCCCGTCGCCTTCTCCTTGGTGGCGTGGATGTGCGGGTTGATGTCCAGCACGCGCCCGTCGCCGCGCAGGCGCCACGTGCCGTCCGTGCCCTTGACGATCTGCATGCCCTGGTTGTTGCTGAAGGCGACGCCGTTCTTGTCCTTGTGCGTGAATTCGACATACGCGCGCGGGCTCGTGTTGTTCGCGTCGATGGTGTAGTTGATCCGCTGGATGACCACGTCCGTGAAGCTCGCGCCCACGAGACTGGGGTCCGCCGCCGCATCACCGGCGAACTGCGCCGCGTTCAGGTCGGAGGACCGGAAGCCGTAGGTTCCGGTGGCGGGATTGCTGCCGTCGGTCATGAGGGGCAGCAATTCGGCCGGCGCGGGCAGTCCGTTTGCGAACTTGCCCACGAAGTCCGACAGCACCTTGCGGATCAGCGTGATGTCGTCCGCCGCGGTACCCATGCCGTCGCCGCTCAGCGGCGTCGTGGAGGTCTCGGCCGCAGCCTTCACTGCCAGGTCGTCGGCAATCTGCTGCTGCGTGACGATGTTGGTGATAGTTGCCACGTTGGTGGCCGGGTCCACGCTCACGCGCAGCACGTCGAGCGCCTTGTCCAGCGCGCTCGACAGCGGCGTGAAGGCGGTGCGCAACAGGTCGATGCTCGCATCCACGCCCAGCGCCAGCAGCACCGGCAGCAGCTTGGCCTTCAGGCCGTCGGATTCGGCTTTGAGTTCGTCGGCCGTGAGCGAGGCGAACTCGCCGCCGTCGAAATACTGCTCGGCCAGCCGGCCGGCGATGTTGGCCACCACGAGGTCGGTCAGCGGCGTGATGTTGATGGTGCCGTTGGCATCCGCGGCGGTCGCGGCCGAATGGATCACCGTGCGCTCGCCGCCCACCGTGCCTTCGGCGCGAAAGACGAAAGGCGCCGTCATGCCGCTCACGTCGATGTTGTAGTTGCCGTCGACCAGTGCCACGGTCTTGGTCACGCCCTTGGCGTCCTTGACGGTGACGGTACCCACCAGGGGCAGACCGGAGGCTGCGGTGCCCGAAAACGTAACCGGCGTGGATGCGGCCGGCGGATCACTGGCCGGCGGGTTGCCGCCGCCCGCGGCCGGGAAGCCGGCGAACCCGCCGCCACCGCCGCCCCCACCCCCGCCGCAGGCTGCGAGCGAGATCAGGAGCGCCACTGCGCATGCGGAACGCGTCGTCTTGAAGAAAAGCGGGCTGGAAGCCTCGGCGGTCGCGAAGTTTGTTTTCATGGATGGTTTTTCAGGTGAAAGGGCAAACAAAAGAATCAACTCGTAACACGAGCGTTGCGATTCTTCTGTGCCCCTCCCTTCCTCACCATCCTCTGTTTTGAGGATGCGGACCCGTGCCGGCTAGAGCAGGCTCTCAGGTACCAGCGGCGCCAGCAGTTCCAGCTTCCAGCGCGACCAGAAATCCGTTTCGGGCTCCTGGTGCAGGATGGTGTCGGCCGCGTCCCCCGAGGCCGGGCTCACCCACTCGATGGCGCCCGTCGGCCCCAGTTGCAGCTGGTAGGCGCCGTCCAGCCGGAGAAAGCCGATCAGGCTGGTGAGCTGCTGCGCAATCTGCGGGCTGAAGATGAAGATGCCGACCTCGGTGTTGTGCAGCATCGAGCGCGGGTCGAAGTTCATCGAGCCGATGAATACGATCTTGCGATCGACCACCGCCGACTTGCCATGCAGCCGCCCGCTGGCCGAGCCGTACATGCCGAAGCGTTTGGTCTGCTCCACCCGCTTGGGGCTCAGCTCGTACAGCTCCACGCCCAGGCGCAGCATTTCGGGGCGGTAGCGGCGGTAGCCGATGTGCACCAGCGACTCATCGGTGGCCGCCAGCGAATTGGTGACGATGGTGTAGGGCACGCCGTTGCCGCGCACGAGGCGGATCGTCTCCATGCCGCCGCGGCCCGGAATCAGGTAGGGCGTGGTCTGCATGACCTCGTTCTCGGCGCCGCGCACGTAGCGCCGCACGTTGTAGAGCACGCTGTCCTTCGACTCGTCGGCGGGCAGGCCACGCGCTTCTTCGGTCGGCCCGAGCGCCTTGGCCGGCGGGTCGGCGTATGCCTCGGCGCGGGCCCACACCAGCTTCAGCGCGCCCGCGTCCAGGTCCTTGGCCAGCGGATTGTTGCCCAGCAGGTCGGTGGAGTCGGGCTCTTCGGGGTGCAGCTGGTCGGGGCCGGAGGTCAGCCGGTCGAAGCGCTCGCGCAGCTGCCGCGGGGTTTCGCCGGTGGGCGGCATCAGCGACTCGATGGGGTACACATAAGGGCTGTTCCAGTACATGTCGAACAGCGACGACAGCTTGGGCACCACGGCGCCGGCCACCAGCGTGTCGATGTCGATGAAGTTCGAGCCCCCGTCGCGCAGGAAGTACTCGTTGGCCATGTTGCGCCCGCCCATCACGCCAATGGTGTTGTCCACCACGTAGAGCTTGTTGTGCATGCGGCGGTGCACGCGGTCGAAGTCGAGGATCGACCAGGCCCAGCGCGTGCCGAAGCGGCCACGCCCCGCGGGGAACGGGTTGAAGAGCCGCACCTCGACGTTCGGATGCGAGGCGAAGCTGGCGAAGAGCGGGTCGGCGCCGGCGGTGTAAAGGTCGTCCACCAGCAGCCGCACGCGCACGCCGCGGTCGGCCGCGTCGCGCAGGGCGCGCAGCAGGTAGCGGCCGGTCTCGTCGTTCTGCACGAGGTAGTACTGCACGTCGATGGAGCGCTGCGCGCGACGCGCAAGCTCGATGCGCGCGTGCAGCGAGAACTGCGGCATCGGCAGCAGCCTGAACCCGCTCAGCGGCTCGCCGGGCGGAGAAGCCGCCTTCACAAGGCGGCCGAGCGTGGTATCCGCGCCGTCATTGATTGCGACGGAGGGTTTGCGCTGCACGTCGACGGGCAGTCCGGCGCAGCCGGCCATGCACAGCGCGACGATGCCGAGCAGCAGCCACGACAGCCACCGGGCGCACGGTGTGTCAGCAGCCCGACAAGGAGAGTTCGGCATTGGAACGACGAGGCGTGGGTTGGAGCGTGGATCGAAAGGCTCGCGGTTTCTACCACGCGCCTGCCGACCTTGCTGTGCCGCCGCACGCGTTCAGTTCAATGCTCGCGCGCCGGCCCCCATTGCCTGACGAAGTGGTCCGCCCGCAGCGTTGCCCGCTCGATCGCCGCGTCCCATGTCAACTGCTGGGTAATCACCAGGGCGCAACGCGGAATGCCGCGCAGGCTCAGCTCGCAAATGCCGGCATAGGTGCCACTCGGCGTGCGCATGAGTTCGAACCAACCCGTCCAGCCTTCTGGAACGCTGAGGGGAAGTCGAGCGCTGTCCATGATGAGCACACCGTATTCCTTTTATTGCGCAGTTTCAAGAATTGAAACCCTAAGCACTACTTATGACTGGGGAGCCGAGGCTAAGTGCAACACCGCCAAACGACATCACCCGAACATGGGAGCTCCGGCGAATTGGGGCCCAGGCGGCTTTTCGGCAAAGATCGAGGGGCATGAACTCAACGACGAGCTCCCGAAACTCCAGCAGCGGCGGATCCGCCACCCTCTCACTGTTCGACGACCCGCCGCGCGAGGCGCTTGAACGGCTCGGCCCCGGCGCCTTCGTGCTGCCCGGTTTCGCCCTGCCCTTCGTCGACGCGCTCCTGCCGGCCATCGAAGGGCTGGCGGAACGCGCGCCGTTCCGCCACCTCGTCACACCGGGCGGCTTCACCATGTCCGTCGCGCTGACCAACTGCGGGGCGCTCGGCTGGACCAGCGACCGGCGCGGCTACCGCTACAGCGCCACCGACCCCGATAGCGGCAAGCCCTGGCCCGCCATGCCCGAGCCGTTCACGCGACTGGCTCGCGAGGCAGCCTCGACGGCCGGCTTCGACGGCTTCGCACCCGATGCCTGCCTCGTCAACCGCTACGCGCCGGGCGCGCGGCTGTCGCTGCACCAGGACAAGGACGAGCACGACTACGGCGCGCCCATCGTCTCGGTGTCGCTCGGCATGCCCGCCGTCTTTCTGTTCGGCGGGCATGCGCGCGGCGACAAGACGGTGCGCGTACCGCTGGTGCACGGCGACGTCGTGGTCTGGGGCGGCGAAGACCGGCTGCGCTACCACGGCGTGCTGCCCCTGAAAGACGAGCCGCACCCTCTGCTGGGCGCGACGCGCATCAACCTCACATTCCGCAAGGCGGGCTGACACGCATGCAGGCCAGCGACAAGACGAACAAGAAGACCGGCCCCGGCAACGCCATCCGCGAGCTCTATGCCGCCCTGTGGCACTTTGCGGAAGGCGCGCGCGGACAGCTGCTGGCGGCCACTGCGCTGCTTGCAGCTTCGCAGCTGATCCGCCTCACGCTGCCGTACCTCGCGGGGCAGGCCATCAACGCACTGCAGCGCGGCGAGCTGAACACAGCCGGCCACTGGATCGCGGCACTGGTCGGGGTGGCCGTTGGCGCATGGGTGCTGCACGGCCCGGGCCGCATCCTGGAGCGCAACGTCGGCGTGAAGGTGCGCGAGACACTCGCCGACCAGCTGTACGCACGCATCGCAGCCGCACCTCTCGCCTGGCACGATGACCACCACTCCGGCGAGCTGCAACACCGCGTGCATCAAGCCGGCCGCGCGCTGTCGGACTTCGCGCAGAACCAGTTCATCTGGCTCACCAACGCCGTCAACTTCGTCGGGCCGCTGGTCGCGCTGGCGCTGCTGTCGCGCACCAGCGGCGTGACGGCCCTCGCGGGCTACGTGCTGATCGGCCTCGTCATCGTGCGCATCGACCGCGCACTGATGAAGCTCGCGCGCGCCGAGAACGATGCCGATCGGCGCTATGTGGCTGTGCTGCTCGACTTCCTGGGCAATGCCTCGACCGTGATCGGCCTGCGCCTGCAGGGTGCTTCAAGGCTGCTGCTGCGGCGACGCATGGCCGCGATCTCGCTGCCGCTGAAGCGCACCGTGGTCCTCAACGAAGGCAAGTGGTTCGCCGTCGACCTCATGGGGCTGGCGCTGACCTGGGGGCTGGTGGTCATCTATGTGTGGCAGGCGCGCGCGCCCGGACAGGCCGTGATGCTGGGCGCGGTGTTCATGATTTATCAATACGCGCAGCAGGCCGCCGGCGTCGTGACTTCGGTCGCAGCCAACTTCAGCTTCTTCGCGCGCATGCACACGGACTACAGCAGCGCCGAGCCGATCTGGCAGGCGCCATCGGGCAACGAAGCGATGGCCACGCCGCCCGAGCAGGTGCCCGAGCGAGAGCGGATAGAGGCCGATGCGCCATGGCGGCATTTGAGCATCCAGGCGCTGCAATGGCGCTATGCGCCACGCGGCGCTTCGGCCGAAGAAGAACCCGGGGTTGCCGAACCCGTGCGCAGCGGCCTGCACGACGTGGCGCTGACACTGCGCCGCGGCGAACGCATCGCACTGGTCGGCCCGAGCGGAGGCGGCAAGAGCACCCTGCTGCGCGTGCTGGCGGGGCTCTATCCGCCCGACAGCGGCACGCTGCTGCTCGACGGTCAGCCCGTCGATTGGGCACAACTGCGCCGGCTCGCCACGCTGATCCCGCAGGAGACAGAACTGTTCGAAGCCAGCGTGCGCGAGAACCTCGCCTTCGGCCAACCGCGCGACGACGCGCTGCTGCAGGTCGCGCTGCACACAAGCACTTTTGACGAAGTGCTGAAGGCGAACCACGGCGACCTCGACACCGCCGTGTCGGAGCGGGGCTTCAATCTTTCAGGCGGGCAGAGACAGCGGCTGTGTCTTGCGCGCGGCGTGCTTGCGGCGCAAGGCAGCTCACTGCTGCTGCTCGACGAGCCGACCAGTGCGCTTGATGCCAGCACAGAAGCCCGCGTGCTCGGGCGCATTGCCGATGCGTTTCCGGATGCCTGCCTGATCGCGTCGGTCCACCGGCTGAGTTTGCTCGAGCGGTTCGACACTGTGGTGCTGATGGAGGCTGGGCATGTGCTTGACCATGGGCCGTGCGAGGAGGTGCTGGCGAGGCAGCCGCTGTTGCGGCGGATGACGACGGGCAGTACCTACTAAACAGGACACCCTTCATGCGTACAGAGCAAGAGCATGCGGCAATGGCGTTGGCCCTGCCGGATTCAGACAGAGGCGCATCGCCGTCTTTTTAGATCGGCTGTCTTCGATCCGTGAGAACGCTATTCCTGCTTTGGGAAATCGTTGCTCATCACCCGCCCGACGGTGGAGAACAGTTCCTGGCGCAGGCCCTCATATGCTGCCTTGTTTTCCTTCAGCACGGTGTCATAGGAGAAATAGCTGGGACTGCCCCGATTTGACGTGATGGAGTTCCACGTGATGGGCTGCAGCTTCTCGTCGCGCAGTGCGTACTCCACGGAAATGACGGGCCGGAAGTCCGATGTCAAACTCGGCGCTCCATAGCCGGCAGTGATGCGCAGCAGCATCACCTCATAGCCTGGGGTGGCCGTCAGACCGGCGAGTTCCATCTTGCGCGCAGCGCCGGTGGCGCGCTCGCTTGGTGTGAGCTTGACCTCGCGACCCGTTGCACGCATGGCTTCGGCCAGGCGTTCGGCGTATTCCCGGTGGAGCATCAGTTCGCCCTGGCCATCCTCTACCGCCTGGTGAAAGCGTTTGCTGCGGCTCGCGACCTGGTTGATCGAGTTGCTGCGGCTGGCAGCGTCCGCACCAATCGCCACCAGCACCCCCACTGGTCCGAACAAGCCGCCGAGCCCGACCGTCGGCGTGGCACCAGTATCCAGAACCACCAGTTCGGACTTGGCGTTGTAGACGATCTCTACCCGGGGATGCGACAGTGGTTCCGGTTCTTCATTGGTCGCCTGCTTGGGCCGGCCAGCGCACGCGACGAGCATGACTGCGATGGCGCAGATGGAAATGATGCGTTTCATTGAGTTCCCATAAGGTTCTGAAATTGTCTGAGGCCGATTGGCGACTTCTCAGGTGTGTGGTCGTCTGCTCCAGGCAACCGCGATCGTTTGCCCGGTCACTGGAACTCGAAGCACTGATCCTTCACCACTTGGTACTTGCCTCAGTGGAAGTTGCATATGCGGGCGACTTCCGCGCCGGCCTTGCTCTTGGGCAAGCGGCCACTAGTGATCTTCACGACCTTCTCGCATTGCTTGGACAACGAGCACTCGACGACCTGACGCGCGTCGACTTCACCACATATCGCATGCGGAAATCATGTGGAGCTCATGCGCACAATGCGCGGCCCGAGCTTGTTGAGCACTTCGCGCGTCATGAACGCCTTGTCATCAAGCGATGCCGGAAGTTCTCGAAGCATTTGCACGCGCAGGATGGTGAGCTTGGAGACCTGTTTCTCGTCTGCGTCCCGCTGCGCTTGGCCTGGCGGGGTGATGTAGATCGGAACAGGGATGTACCTCGTTCCAGCGACCTTTTGCAGGGTTGCCGCATGGGCACCGTCCTCACGGTTTACCGCTAGCCTGCCGAGAGGCAACTCGGGGAACGAGTCGGACCATGAAAAGACTTCGGTACCGTCCAGAATGGAGCGATCCACTTCACCTTGGACGATCCTGAAAGCGGGCGCACCGTGTTCCTCTGCAAGCTCTGCCGCGCGATAGAAGGCGAACGCCCTGGCGGTCCGTGAGGCCGTTGCCGGTGATCCATAGAAGTCGATCCGGTAGATGTCTCCTTCGATGTGCATGGTGCTGTATCCATACGTGCCATCGCCTGGAGGGGCGGCGCGGTAAGGCGTTGGCGGCAGGCTGCTACATCCCGGCAGCAGGATGCCTCCAGCAACAACTACAGCGAACAAAGGTCTAGTTGAAAAAATCATCGGCATATCAGAAGCTTGCGTTGAGATTGAAGCCCAGCGTGACCTTCGCAGTGCGATAGCCCTCGGGCTTGCTGATCGGCGCACCGACGAAGAAGTCGTAGCTCAGCTTGCTCCATTGGCCGCGCAGACCGAAGACTGCGCCGGCAAGGCTGCGGCCAAGAAGGTCAACCGTCGAACGTCCGCCCACATGGCCGTAGTCCATGCCTGTGTAGAGTTCCGCCCCACTCTGCCCCATTGCCCAGCCGATGTCGTTACGGATGAGCCAGCCGCGCTCACCCAGCAGACTCGTCTCGCCATCGAAGCCGCGCACCGTGTAGCGCCCGCCGATGGCGAAGCGGTCTTGCGGCGTCAACGGCGTGCGGTTCCACTGGGCGCGGATCAGGCCGGAGTAGCGCATCTTCTGCTCGCCGAGCTTGAATGGCGCGTTGAGGCTGATATCGGCCGTGTAGAGCTTCAGGCGCGAGGTACCCTCACCGAACTCTTCTTCCGGCGCAGCGCGTGAGCCGAAGCCGCCGGTGCCGCGCTTGTAGGCCAGCGTGCCTTCGAGCGTCGCCTCGCCGATGAACTCCTTGTGGTTCAGGCTGAGCTCCCAGCCACCGACCACGCGGTGCTGCACCTCGACTTCGGTGTCGTCCACGAAGTTGCGCGACTCGCGGCGCCAGCCCTTGACCGCCACCGTCGTCTTGCGGCTCTGGTCGCGGTAGAGCAGGCGCGAGAGCTTGACCTCGGCGTTGTTTGACTTGCCGGCGTAGACGTAGTCCTGGTTCAGGCCGGCCACGCTCTGGTGGTACTGGCTGTTGGAGGCGGTGAAGCCCAGGAGCCAGTAGCCGTAAGGCAGCGAGTAGTGGACGGTCTGGCCTTCGGTGCCCTTGGCCGGGTCGCTGAAGACGTGGTTGTTGATGTTGTGGTTGGCGCTGACGTAGAACAGATCGTTCAGGCCGAAGGGGTTGTCCAGGGACAGGGTGGCGCCGGCCTGGTAGCGGCCTGTGGCTTCGGTGCCGCTGTCGTCGAGGCTCAAGGTGACGCGCCACTTCTTGGATTGGACGTACTTGACCACGAGGTCGCTGTCGCCGGGCTTGGCGTTGGGTGCCGTCGAGGGCTCGATCTGGATGTCGGCTTCGGCCGTGGGGGCGCGCTTGAGGTTCTCCAGGCCCTGCTCGATGTCGCGCAGGTTCAGGAGGTCGCCTGGGCGCGCGGGAATGGCCGTGGCCAGCAAAGCGGAACTGCCGAGCAGCGTGGATGAAGAATCAGGTGTCGTCCGAATGGCCGCGATGCGGCCGGGCACCAGCGAAAGCGTCAATGTGCCGGCAGAGAGATCCTGCGGCGCAGCCAGCACACGGGTGGTGACGTAACCGCGCGCAATGACAGCCTGCTGCGCACGCGCGAGGACTACGTTGACGCCAGCCGTGCCGAGGCAGCGGCCAGCGGGTGAATCATCGCCCTCGGGGCCTGACAGATCCGCAACGGCCCATTGGAAGGATTCGGACTGCTCACCGACCAACAGCACGCGGTCAATGCGAAAGCACGGGGACTCGGATTCGGGGATGCGTTGAGCCGGCACGGGCGGCGCTGCCTGCGGACGCTGGTCAACGGTGCGCTCGTTCTGCTCGCGCAGGGCGCGCTCGCGCTCTTGTTGGCGCTGCTGCTCGACGAAGGGCTGGGGTGTGGTCGGAACTTGCGCCAAGGCAAGCAGGGGGCTGGCCAGGATAGTGACCAAGGGTACTCGCGAGATCACTGTCATTCTTTCTCAGAATTTTCTAATTGCAGCGCAATATTGCTTTACTTCAAATCTGCCACTTCATCTTTCAATCACCTTTCGTATTCACGAACAACGTGATCAAAATTTCATGCAAAGTGCTATTCCTGCTCCGGCAAGATCTTCGCACCGGAAAAATCAATTACCCGTATATTTTTGCAAGCCATATCTTTGGACAAGTTTCATTGCTCCTTCTCTACGTGCATCATTGCCTTCGCTTTGCTTCATTAATTCCATGCAAAGCCCCCTCGCAAATTCATCGTATGAATACAAACCCGCCTCACCAGGATTAAACAGCAAATCACTAATTACAACAAAATCAATCGGCGCATTTTTAATACCATTGCCGTGCGGTAAAAAATAAAACTCTACTTCGTCTTCGTAACTCAACCCTCGATGTGCATAAAGAAGATCAAGGCTTGGCGTCATCGCCGGCATATCCAATCTATCAAGATTGCTTTGAACAATTCCTGCCAGTGCATAGCTCAGCAGTTCATTTAGTTTTTCTTCATTACACGCAAATCTAAATTTATTCAAGGCCATGATGCTGCTCCTACTGGATAAGAAGTTTTGACATCCGGAATTCCACCGGCACCGGGACCGATACCCACTTTCCACTGAAGCCCTCCGACATTAACAACGATGGTCGACGGCCCAGTGGCACCTGACGTCACGTACTTATTAATTGCTGACTGGCTGGCAGATTGCGCCATTCTTATCATATCTGCTTGAGGATAAATGGCAGGATCAAAGACGGTCTTTGTTGCAATATTTTTTCCAGGCAATTGATACTGAACTTCATATATGCCATCAGTTCCTGCAACCTTGGTTGAACGCACGACAGTACCGCCGTTAGCATCCAATGCAGCATTAAAGGCACTCCGGTCGTGCGTCCCATACAGATTCTTCCCCGACCCCGAGTACGCATTTACACCTTCGTCTATCAAGTGCGTATCCAATGATGAGTTGCCGGTACGCACAGTGCCCGCAGCGTTCGGGATAGTGCTTGCCGGCGGGGTGTAGCCATCGAAGCCAATTCCCGATGAGCCGACAGGGCGCGGGCCGCTTCCTGCGACAGGATCTGGTAGCAGAATCTCAGGAACTGAGGTCTTTGGCGGAAGACTCGGCGAGGTCGGCAGCGCATTGCCTGCCGCGTCGGTCGCAGTCGCATTGCCATATTTCACCCCTGCACTGCTGTAGGGACTGTTGGCTGTGCCGTCCACAGGAGTCGGCAGCTTGAGCGTTGCTTCGCGCTGTGCAAGGATTCGCGCCGCTTCGGCTTCCGCTTCAATCTTGCTCACTGCCCTGGCGGCTAACGCGCCGCCCGCGATGCTTGAGCCGCCCAAGGCTTCGGCTCCAATCAGATCAGTCACCACCAATCCGGCCTGATTCGCGCAAAGCCTCGGATTCGCACTGCAAGCCGCAATCGACATCCTTGCGGCAGCAGCGATGGCAGGCAGGCTGCTGAACAAATAAGCTGCAACAGGACCGCCCACCAATGCCAGCCCCAGCCCGGCAGCCATCTTGGCGGATTCGATGTCGCATTGCTTCCGGTCCAACTGGCACATCATCTGTGCCACCACCGACTTGCCGACCTGCTCGCGATAGGCCGGCTGATTCGCCATCTTCAAGCCCAGTTGCTGCAGGTCGAAGGCACCCATGTAGCCCTCCGGCAACTGCTTGCTCTTCACAAGCGTGTCCCGGTAGTCCCGTCCCTCCTTCACCTCCTTGATGAGGGCATCGCAGTTTCCGACCTTGTCACATATCGCAAGCTCGGCATCTTGTTTCTTGCTGAGATCAGCGTACTTGGCGCGCGTATCTATCTCGCACTTGGGCGTCGTGCAGGCCGCCAGTTCCTTGGCGAAGGAGGCCCATTGATCGTGGTTCAGGTAGTTGTTCGCCGCCGCGTTGCTGCCCGCGCTCATGGCGATGCTGAGCTGGCGCTCATCGCCGCCTGCGATGGCTACGGCGAGAGTCGCCATCAAGCCAGCCATCTGGACCGTGTTGTCTGTTCGCCCCGCCATTTCCGCGGTCAGTTCGCCCACAACGGCACCCAGGGCGCCGGGAGCGCAGCCGCTGCTGCTGTTCGCACGGCCCGCACCCACCGCACACCCCGCGATGGCATGCGCGATCTTATTGATCACGCCATTGAACTGCGCGTCCGGACCCTGCGTCAGATCGCCGATGGCATTGGCCCCTTGAGCCGCCACGGTGTTCCACAGGGCATTGGTCAGACTGTGGCTCAATTCGTCTTCGAGGCTGGTCCCATTGATCGCGCTGCGCACCACCGCGCTGGCCGCACCGTCGATGAGCTGGCGTTGCAACTGATCCGTGAACTTCGCCGAGCCATTGGTCGCGTTGGCAATGTTCTCCGGCATCACATTGCTCAGTCCTTGCAGCACACCTGCCGTCACCATGGCCGTGGCGATGCTTTTGACGCCCTGGCTGCTGCCCAACTCGTCGAGCACCTTGCCGATGTCACCATCATTGTTGATGAAGGCCACCGTGGCTTGGGTGGCCAGGGCTGTGATGCCGGCCTGCACTGCGGCACTCACGCCCGCGGAGATGGTGAGGCCGGTGCCGGTGAGGAAAGCGCCCCCGCCCGCAAGCGCCACGCCTTCGCCTGCCGCCACCCCCACCGTGCCGCCGACGGCATTCCCTGCCTGGCCAGCCACGGGACCGGCCACCATCCCCACCACAACGCTGACTACGATGGCCGCCACCGGTCCCATGCTGGTCTGGCTCTGGGCCCACTTCTTGTGCTCTTCCTGCACCCGTTGCCACTCAACGCTGTTCGCGAAGGCCGGATCGTTTGCCAGTTGATTCACCCAGGCCATACCAGGCTGTTGCGCTAGGACCGCGAGACTGTCGTTCTGCCCCAGTTGCGCCGTCACCCCGCCGCTCGCCTGGACGTTCAGGTTCTGGACGTTGAACAGGTTGTATTGGCTGGTCTCGTCCTTGTGGCCCGCGCTCTTGGCCGAGACCCAGGCTCCGTCGCCATCGGTTTCCGAGCCGCTGAAGGCACTGGTCGTCTTCTGTGTGAGCAGATTGAGCTTGCCGCCGGCGTCAATGCCCAGAGTTTCCGCGTTTGCCTCGATGGCGCTGAGCGTCATGTCTCCGCCGCTGCGCATCTGGATGTCCTTGCCTGTGAGCGTGGTGCGCGCCAGTGAGGTCTCCTGGCTGTCGGCGTTCGAGCTGGAGTGACTCAGGCCATCCTTCTGCGCATCCGTCGTTGTGGCCGAAGCGGAGTTCTCGCCCGCACTCAAGGTGATCTTGTCGCCCGCGATGAGCTTGAGCGTCTCGCCCGCGTTCACTGTGACAGCAACACCCGTGAGGTTGCGGCCGGCATCGATACTCACATTGCCTGCGCCGCTGATCGTGGTCCCAATCTCTTTGCTCGTCTCGTCCTTGCGCGTGTTGTCGGAGCTCCAGCGGATATCGTCCGTGCGGCCCGTCGTCACGGTGCCTATGTTCACGTCGCGTCCCGCAGCGACACTTGCATCGCCCGCGCTCTTGATCTCGGCGCCGATCAGGTTGGCATCGCGCATCGCCGCGACGTTGAGACTTCCTCCCGGGTTCGTGACGTACAGCCCCGCCACACGGTCCAGTGTCGTGGCGCTGAGGTTCACGCCGCTGTCGGCGCCTGAGCGCGCCAGCGGACCTGCGTCGCTCTTCGAGTCGCGGGTGGTCGTCACCACATTGATGTCGCGCCCTGCGATGGCCGTCAGGCTCTTGCTGGCATCGACCACCGCGCCGATGACGTTGATGTCGGTTCGGGCCTTGAGGGTGACGTCCTCGCCGGTGATGCGACCCGCGAGATTGTTGATGTTGTCCGCCGAGAGCGAGACCGCATGGCGCCCGGCAATCGTGCCTCCCGCGTTCGTGAGGTCGCCGGAGAAGCGCATGCCCACGCTGCCGCCTGAGAGCAAAGCGCCGGAGCCGTCGATGTCGCCCGGCTTCACGCGCACATAGACCTGCGGCACTAGCACGCGCTGCGTGCTGCCGTCGGGCAGGGTCACCGTCTGCTCCACCAGCCAGACGATATCGCTTGTCAGTTGCGCCATCTGCGCGGCCGTCAGTGCCACCCCCACACGCAGGCCGTACTGCTGCGCGAAGGCCGCACCAGCATTCATGAGGGCCGTGTACTGGGCGTCGTCGCTGGTGAACCCATCCAGGTAGCGGTAGCCGGTCAACTGGGCCACCTGCTCCCGGATCAGGCGTTCCTCGTAGAAGCCGTCACCCAGGCGCTTGAGCGTGGTATTCGGATCGAGCCCGAGGTTGTTCAGCAGGTAGTCGCTGGACAGCCAATTGCGGTAGTTCGCGAAGCGGGGATCGGTTTCGATCAGATAGCGGCTCGAAGGGGCGGCCAGCGTCCTGAACAGGCTCGCGCTGGGAATCGCGACGTTCGGTACGCTGGTGCGCACGACAGTGGCGCCAGCGACGCCCGCAGTTCCACCGGGGCCACTGTTCGAGGGCACCTGGACGATGGGATTGACGACAGCGCTGCCGGAAACACCGCCAGCCGCTTGGGTCCCGGCCCCGGTCTGCCCCAGCGACAAGGACCCGGTACCCGGATTGCCCACGGCGACAGCCACATTGCCTTCCTGGCGCGCCGCGGCCAGTGTGACCGTGGAGTTGGTCGTCAGGTTGTACGGCGCGATCTGGTAGACCCGCTCATCATCTCCGGAGTGTGCCTCGACGTAGCTGTGCATCACCGTGCCGGTCTGCACCGTGGGGGCGTCGACGGTCAGCCCCTTGTTGACGATGGTGCCGCCGGTGACAGTCAGGGCGCCACCGGCCAGGATCTGGCTCATGTCGTTGACGCCGCTGCCCACTGCGATGTTCATCGCGCCACCCGCGATGATCTTGCCCGGCGCGGAGCTTTGCAGCACCGGCGTGGACGGGGTGACGGTGTAGACGTAGGCGTCGTAGGTCGATGCGAAGCGTGGCGGCTTGTAATCCGAGACCGATGCCGGAGTGCCCGTCATCGTGTAGATGAAGGCCAGCGTGGCCTTGTCCAGGGCTGCATGAGCCTGACGGTAGTCCTGCCATTGGTCGTACTCGGCTTGGGTGACCGGGTGGTCGAAGGGAACCCACTGGTCGTGGTTGGTTTCATCGAGGACCATCACCCCCGCCTGGCCCACGGTCATGTCCGGATACTTCCTGCCGATGAAGTCCATGGGCAAGTCCACGCCGGGCGCTGTGACCCCGAAGGTGGCCCAGATCGGATCAGTGCGCGAATACCAGGCACCGGGGATGTTCACCGCGTGGCAGACGCTGTCCTGGCCGTTGGTGCACTCCTGGATGCTCCGATCCTGACTACTGGCAGGGCTTTGAAGGTAATAGGCGCGAAAGCGATTCAGTGGATAGTCCGGCGAGGGAATCAGCAACCGCGCATAGGGGTCGCTGCCGGCCGTCAGAGGGTTGGCTGCGCTCGCGGCATGCCAACTGTTCCATCCAGTCTCTGGAAACTGGATGAGACCTCCGAAGCCGATGAGCACTTCGTCGGCTTTGTAGCGTGTGCTGCTGCCAGGGAGCGTGTACTCGACAACGCTCTGGGGCGTGCCTGGCTGCAAGGCCCAGGTGACACCGCCGTTGGTGTTGTTCAGCTGGGCCGTCTTGATGTCGACGTTGCCGGTCGCCTCGATGGTGGCAGCGCGGTTGTTGATGCTGAAGGCCACGCCGGTGGCTTGGCCTGCAGTGTTGAGCCCACCGCCAATGAAGAGGTCTCCATCGCTGAAGATGAGCGCGCCGTCCTGGTTGTTGACAGTGCCTGCGCCGATGTCTAGGCGCTGACGCGCCGCAATGGTCGCGGCACTGGTGGTGCCGTTGACGGTCTCGGCGAGGTTGTTGAGCGTGTCGGCGCCGATGGAAACGTGATCGCCGTAGATGCGGCCGGTGCCGATGTTGGTCAGCGTGCCTGCGTCGATGCGCGTCACCACGCCGTCGATCACACCCCGGTTGGTCACCGTATTCGTGGCAGTCAAACGAGTGGTTGTGCCCTGAATGTCACCCGTCGCGGTGTTGTCAATGTTTGTGGCCGAGAGCGACAGATCCTTGCCGGCGGCGATCCGTCCGCTGTTGGAGATATTGCCGCTGGTGGCGATGCTCAGGTCGCGGTTGGCGATGGACTCGCTTCCCGACGCCATTACAACGTCCTGCGTCAAGGCGAGGTACATGTTGCCTTGAGAGAGCAACTTGCCGCTGCTAGTGAGCGACGCCGCATCCACGATGAGCGTATTGCCGGCCAGCAGAGTGCCCGCGTTGACTACGTTCAAGGACTTCGCAGTCGCCGTACCCGCATTGGGATCGGCGAGGGTCAGCGTGTCGCCTGCGGAGATCAGCCCGCCGGGGCCGTTCTCGATACGGCCAGTGCCGGTCAAGATAGTGTTTACGCTGGCACGAATGGCGCCCGACGCGTTGTTGACGGCGGTCGCCGTGATGGCAACGTTCTGGCCTTCGATGCCTTGATCGGTGCCGGAGGTGGCAGTGTTGTCGAGGCTTCCGGCGCTCAGCGTGGTCGTCTTCGTCGAACGGATCAGGCCGGCCGTATTGGAGAGGTTGCCGGCATTGATGCCGAGGTCATCCACCGCCAGCGTCTGCCCGCTGCGGTTGTCGTAGGTGGCGCCGTGGGTGTCGATAGCTACTGTTGATTGACCCAGCACCAAGCCGGCATTGCCATTGACGAACTCTCCGATGTTGGCGGTCAAGGCGTTCTTTGAGCCGATGAAGCCTGCGCCGTTGTCCACACGGCCGTAGGAGCCGCCTGCGGTACCTGTGGCGATGTGCAGGGTGTCGGCGCTAAAGATGCCGCCCTGGGCGTTTGTGTAGGCTGCAGCATTCGTGTTGACCAGAGCTCCGCCGTGCGTGTCGACGGTCATCGCACCGCCGGACTGGATCAAGCCCGCGTCGTTCTTGAGCACGCCTGAGTTCACGTCGACGGTACTGCCTGCGGTCAGGGTTCCGCGTGTGTTGTCCAGCGTGCCGCTGTGTGTGTCGATGGCAAGGCTGCTGCCGCTGGCCTTGCCGCCGGTGTTCGTCAGGCCGCTGCTCGCAAGGACAACCGCCCCCGAAGCCAACAGACTGCCCGACGTGTTGTCGGTCGCGTCGGTGGTCGTGACGCGAAGGTCTCCCGCCACAGCGGCAATTGCTCCGGAGGCGTTGTCGAGGCTGGCGGCATTGACCGTGGTCCCGCCGTTGGAGCCCAGCGTCCCCTCGCGATTCGACAGCGCTCCCGCAGCCATGGCGCTCAGCGTGCCGGGCGTGGTCACTGTGGCTCTGTTGGTGTTGGCATCACCCTGCGTAGCTGCGATGGCAACGGTGGCGCCACTGGTCTTGCTGGACGAGAGATCGACGCTTGCGCCTTGGAGCGTCGCATTGCCTGCCGCCAGGTTGGTGCCGTTGGCGGCCAGCGCGCCGGTGGAGGTGACGCGTAGGTCGCCAGTGCTGCCCAGTGTGCCGTCGCTCTGGATACCTGCTCCCAACACGCCTGCCGTGCCGCTTTTGACACTCGCAGCCGCGATGGTTGTATTGCGTCCTGACGTGATGTTGCCGTCGTTGACGAGTGCGCCGGTGGAGGTCACGCTGACATCGTTCGCGCCGCGTAACGTGCCGGCGTTTGTAAGCATGCCCGCCTGGATCCCAAGGTCGGTGGCCGCGTTGATGGAGCCACCGCCGCCATTGGCAAGTTGACCTGTCACCGCGAGCTGCACGCCGGATTGCGCCGACTGAATGCTGCCCTGCGTGTTCTCCAGCGAGCCGGTACTGAGTACGAGGCCCTGGTTGGAAGCAAGGGTACCGGAAGTGTTGACGGTGCCCCCGGCCACGCTGGCCGTGAGCGCCCCTGCGGCCGAGATGTTGCCGCGCAGGTTGTTTGCCGAACCACCGACCGTGAGATTGGCACTGCTGTCGCTGGTCAGCACGCCGTTCTGGTTGTTCAGGTCACCGGAGGTGGTGATGTCCAGGCTGCCGCTGCGCAGCGTTCCGGACGAGTTGTCGAAAGTGCCGAGGTTGGCCGTGAAGGCCCCGGACACATTGATGGTCCCGCCCTGGTTGGAGAAGCTCGGCTGACTGAGCGCCAGACTCGCCACGCTCAGGGTTCCGCCGTTGTTGAGCAAGTTCGCGGTCTGCAGGGTGATCGGGCCACCTGCGTACACTTTGCCGCCATCGTTGTGGATCACGCCTGCTGCGGTGATGCTGCCCGGTTCAATCGGTGCGGCAGCAGGTGTTGAAGTGCCTGCGGTTGTCGTACTGCCGGTCGATGTCGTGGTGCCGGTTGAGCCGCTTGAGGTGGTGCCTGCGGTGGTACCTGTACTGGTGCTGCCGCCGTCACTGCCCCCTGTCGGAGTGGGCACAGGCTCGCTGCCGATCCACCCATCATGGGTGTTGCTGACCGTGGGGGCCGCAAGCGCGAGCGACGCCATGCTGGTCTGGCGGATCGTCCCCTGGTTGACGATGTCGCTGCCGGTGCTGGCAAGCTGCACGCTCTGGCCCTCCAGCGTGCCGGTATTCTCCAGGCGACCGGACGCCGTGACGACCAGATTGCCGGCGCTCGCGCCGATGCTCCCGGCGTTGCGCACACCCAGTCCAGCCTCTGTCCCAATCAGCGAAATCTTGTTCGCATACATGCCACCCAACGCCGCAACGTCGAGCGCAAAGGTCGGAGCAGCACCAGTGCCTGATGTCGGCGTGACCTGGCTGTGATCGGCGCTGATCTCGTTCGCACCAGTCACCACCTTCAGCTCACTCGCCCAGATACCAGCATTGACCTGCACAGCACGCGCCAGGATGGCCGCGTAGTCGGTCTTGCTCGCATCAAGCCCCGCACCATCGATGGTGACGGTGCCGCCGCGCACGAGGAAGCTATCAAGCCCCCCGATCGCATTGAACTGCGGCGTCCCCGTGGTGAGCGTAGCCCGCGAGGCGTTGATGAAGCCACCGCCGTCCACGCTGATGCCGGCCGGGTTCGCAATGATCACTTCGGCGCGCTGGCCACCCACTTCGATGTACCCGCGAAGCTGGCTCGGCGAGCCGCCGTTGATTTCGTTCAGGATGATGCGCGCCGGCCCCGTTGCGAGGTAAGGATTGCCTTGAACGAACCCGCCCAGTTGGGTCTGCACGTTCACCCGGCTGTTGTTCAGGATCGCGCCGTTCGCGCCCACATTGAACTGGTTGTAGACGTTGCGCGAAACGCCTGCGGCCGAAGGAGTCTGGATGTTGACCAGCGGCACGCCGTTGGGCGCCGTCAGCACCGTCGGGCGAAGATTGCCTGGCACATTGGGCGCGCCGACGATCTGTGCGTGGGCCGACGCTGCCATCATGACGCCGGCGATGGCCATGACGCCCGCTGCGGTCGTCGCCTTGCTCGCACCCTTGCCGGTACTGGCGGCCGTTTCCTGGACCACCATACGCATACCTCTGGCCGCATTGAAAACAACGCGGTGCAAGTGCCGATTCATGTTTAGCGCTCCCTCAAATCTTTGTTAATCCGCAACACATTTGTGTCCAGACACGCGTTGCAGGGGCGCGATTATGGGATAGCGTTACATCTCAGCAAGGCATTTAGTCACGCTTTGTAAGATTACGTCGAAGGTTTTTCGGGCGATGTAATGCATATGAATTACTTGGCTGCGCCGCCACCGGATGCCGGTGAAATTGCGCCCGGATGCCCGGCGCTTGCCCCGCCTTCGCGCAGCAGCCGTCGCCGCCGACCTACAGACAAGACTCTCCCGCCGCGCCATGGTGAAACCCATGACACACCCCATCGAACTCACCATTGAAGAACCGCTGCCGGGCGCCTTTGTCTGGCAGTTGCTCGAAACCGACGACAAGGGCACGCACCCGCGCGTGCTGCGCAAGGCGTATGACGCTGTGGAGAGCTATGAACTGGCGCTCTCGGCCGGCCAGCGTGCGCTGCAAAGCGAGATTCGTCACCGCGCGCCTGTCGGGCACGGTTGATTGAATCGCTCACGGCGCCTTCAAGCCTTGGCGGCTCAGGCGTGCAGTGCGAAGTCGTCGATCGTGAGCGTGATGGACCGATGCGGCTCGGCTTGGTAGCGCGCGACGGCCACGGGCTCTATGACGTGAAAGTGCTGCCTGCATGTCTCCAGCAGGCTGTCGCCGACTTCGCGCGCGCCGAATTCGTCGTGCAGGGTTTCCTCGGAAATCTGCGCGACGACACGGGGGCCGCCGGGGCCTTCGGGGTAGAAGGCAAATCGCACGCTCGCGGTGTCGAAGCAATAAATGCCTTCGAAATTCATCTCTCTTGTCTCCTTGTGAAGCGGCGGCGATTGGACGCGCATGCAGCAACGGCAAAGAGTAGAAAAATTCGCATGCGCGTGCAGGAAATGTCCTACAGACAACAAGGAGAGAACTTGTATCCGGAAACGGCTTCGGCTTCCATTGCGCAGCGCCGATCCGGCGAAGATCGCAGCTTCCAGATTTCCTGTACCCGGAGCCTTTCCGGAGCACCCGATTCGATGACCGAAACGATCACGCGCCCTGCCCGGCTCCGCCGCCGCGCAGCCGCATCCGGCCTCGCTGCCGCACTGCTTTTGTTGGGAGCATGCAGCGGCCCCACGGAAGCCCAGCGCCTGGCAACCGCCAGCACGCCGCCGCCCACCGACTGCACCGCCTGGGTCGGCACCGACCGCAACGCCATGATGAGCGGCTACCTGCTGCCGCAGGACCAGAAGAACAGCAAGGGCACCAAGGTCTGCGTGCCGGTGCTGATGACGGCCAACCCCACGCCTTCCGGCTATGCGGGCGGCGACTATCACATCGCCGAGTTCACCGACGACAAGCTCAAGGCCCGTTGGCGCACCTGCAAGGAAGACCCGGCGTGCTTCAAGCGCATCGACGCGCAGATGCAGCGCTGGCTGCCGCCCAACAAGGAGCGCGCCACGCGATCGACGGGCGTGGTCGACCCCTCCGGCAAGATCGATCCTGACGGCCAGGTCGACCTGAAGCAGATCCGCAGGCCCGCCTTCTTCGCCAAGGCGCCGTACCGCGAAGGCATCGCCGGGGCCGACGCCCGCACCTACGTGGTCGAGTTCACCGCGCCGCGCGACACCTTCGAGCGCATCGACCTGAAGATGACCGGCGACATCAAGCTGCGCGGCTGGTACATCGAAGGCGCGGGTGTGGACGGCGGCAAGGGCAAGAAAGTGCGCGCGCTGGTCATCATGGCGCCGGGCGGCGGCGGGCAACTTACGGCCATCCAGCACCCCGACGAGGCGTCGTACCGCATCGACGAGAAGACCGGCAAGACCATTCCCATCAACTTTCCCAACGCGACCACCGAGACCATGGGCCAGCGCTGGTGGCGCGAGAACCTGTATGCGCTCAACCAGGCCGGCTTCGACGTGCTGGCCTACGACCGGCGCGGCGAAGGCTTGTCGGGCGGTTTCAGCGACACCAACACGCTGGAGCAAGGCGAAGACGTGTTCCGCGCGCTCACGGCGCTGGAAACCGGACGCGGGCTGCGCATCCTCACGCCCCAGGGCGAAGTGCTCGAAGGCGAAGCCACCCGGGGCAAGCTGCTCGCGGGCATGCCATCGAGCGAGATCCCGCTGGTGCTCGGCGGCTATTCGCGCGGCTCGATGTCCACCGCCTGGGCCATGACGAGAAACTACGTGGCCCAGTGCAGCTTCGACATGCCCGAGCCCAACTGCACGCCGCCCAAGGGCCTGCGGAACATTCGCGGTGCGATATTGCTGTCGTCGTTCGCCAGCGGCGCGGGCTATGTGGGCGACTCGCCCGACCTGGCCGACCGCAACCTGTTCCTGGGCGGCATGGCGGCCGATCACCACATCGTGTTCTATCCGAACTCCTCCACGCTCGCGGGCATGGACCGCTGGCCCGCCGCCTTCTTCGGCAAGGGCCTGTGGGACCGCGCGGAAACGCTCGAAGGCACCGTGGCCGCCTACAACCGCATCCGCGGCTTGAAAGAGATCGTGCTGGCGCGCGGGCCGCACTCGATCGAGACCTGGCCCGCATCCGACCAGGCCTATCTGCGCGAGCGCATGGTGGTGTTCGCGAAGTCGCTGATCGTCGGCGGGCGCACCATCCCGGGCGCGCGGCCGTGGAAGGACTTCAAGTCGCTGGTGGCGACCACGCCCGACTCGTGGGAACCGTCGTCGCGACCGAAGGCGCCCTGAGCGACGAGGCGATCAGTACTTGCGCGGGTTGTCCGGCCGGCGGTCATAGCGATCGGGCACGCCGTCGCCATCGCTGTCGCGGTTGCGTTCATAGCGGTCAGGAATGCCGTTGTGGTCGCGGTCACGATTGCGGCGGTGGTTGTCGTGGCCGCAGCCGGCCGCAAGGCTGGCGACTGCAAGCAGAAGAATGAGGTGCTTCAAGCTGTGTTCCCCGTGCTGTCGGTGTAGTTCTTGGGAGCCCCAGTGTCCGGGCGGCTGCTGAAGAATCGCTGAGCCTCTGCTGAAGGCTTCATGAACGCCGGGCACTGAAACGATGGCCCTGCCGGCTTCCCGTGCCCGGGTTGAAAACCTCCGGCATGCCGCCATTTCCTCTGGGATCTGGCGACTGAAAAGAGGTGCTCCATGGGCGCGCGCGACGAATTCATTCTTGACTCCTACTCGGCCACCGTCACGCAGGTGGCGCACACCGCCAGCGCGGCGGTCGCCCACATCAAGGTCCGAAAGCAGGCACAGCGCGGCGGCGCGGGCGGCCAGGGCAGCGGCTCCGGCTTCCTGTTCACGCCCGACGGCTTCACGCTCACCAATGCCCACGTGGTCGAGGGCGCGAGCGAGCTGCGCGCCGCATTCGCAGACGGCACCGAAAGCGTCGCGCGCCTGGTCGGGCTGGACGCCTCGACCGATATCGCGGTGCTGCGCATCGAGTCGCACCCGCGCACCTTCCTGCCTCTGGGCAGTTCCGCCGCCCTGCAACCCGGCCAGCTGGCCGTGGCGGTCGGCAACCCGCTGGGATTCGACTTCACCGTGACCGCCGGCATCGTGAGCGCGCTGGGCCGCAGCCTGCCCGCGCGGGGCGGCCGGATGATCGAGGACGTGATCCAGACCGACGTGGCCCTCAACCCCGGCAACTCGGGCGGCCCGCTGCTGGACAGCGCGGCGCAGGTCATCGGCGTGAACACGGCGGTGATCCCTTCGGCGCAAGGCCTGAGCTTCGCGGTGGCCATCGACACCGCGCGCTGGGTGGCCGGAGAGCTGATGCGTCATGGCGCGGTGCGCCGCGGCAAGCTGGGCGTGCAATGCGCGGCCGTGGCATTGCCCAGGCGTTGGGTGCGCGAGAACGAATGGCCCGTGGCCACCGGGGTGCGCGTGGTCGAGGTGGTGGCCGGCTCGGCCGCCGCGCGCGACGGGCTACGCAGCGGCGACATCCTCATTGGCTGCGACGGAGTGCCGCTGGCCCAGCTGTCCGACCTGCTCAAGCGGCTGGCGGGCGAAGGGTATGGACGCCCGTTGCTGCTCAAGCTGCTGCGGCCCGTGGCCGGGACTCTGACGCCCTTTTACCTGACGGTAACGCCCGCAGGCTGACCCCCTCCTGCCGGCGCAACGACAATAGGCGCCTGCAGTGAAGCACCTGTCCAGGAGAAAACCTTGTCCACCGTCACCATCACCCCTCAAGTCAACGCCAGCAACGAAGCCCCCTTCGTCCTCTTCGGCGGCGTCAACGTTCTCGAATCGAAGGACCTGGCCCTGCGCAGCGCCGAGGAGTACGTGCGCGTCACGCAGAAACTGGGCATTCCCTACGTCTTCAAGGGCAGCTTCGACAAGGCCAACCGCTCCTCCATCCACTCCTACCGCGGTCCCGGCCTGGACGAAGGCCTGAAGATCCTGCAGGCCGTGAAAGACGCCTTCGGCGTGCCCGTGCTGACCGACGTGCACGAAACCGCGCAGGCGGCCCCGGTCGCGGAAGTGGTCGACGTGCTCCAGCTGCCCGCCTTTCTCGCGCGCCAGACCGACCTCGTCGTGGCGCTGGCCAAGACGGGCCGCATCATCAACATCAAGAAGCCGCAGTTCCTCAGCCCCTCGCAGATGCTCAACATCGTCGAGAAGTTCAAGGAAGCCGGCAACGACAAGCTCATCCTGTGCGACCGCGGCACCTGCTTCGGCTACGACAACCTCGTGGTCGACATGCTGGGCTTCGGCGTCATGAAGAAGGTCACGCAGAACCTGCCCATCATCTTCGACGTGACCCATGCGCTGCAGCAGCGCGAAGCCGGCGCTGCCGCATCGGGCGGCCGCCGCGAGCAGGTGGCCGACCTGGCGCGCGCCGGCATGGCCGTCGGCTTGGCCGGCCTCTTCCTCGAAGCCCACCCTGATCCGGCGCAGGCCAAGTGCGACGGCCCGAGCGCACTGCCGCTGGACAAGCTGGAACCGTTCCTGACGCAGATCAAGGCGCTGGACGATCTGGTCAAGTCGTTCGCGCCCCTGAAGATCTGAAGCAGGGGCCCGAGGGCCCGGCGCGGCTCCATCTGTGGGCCATTTACTAAAGTTTTCATTTGGACTGCCGATATCCAGCCATTCCCCTGGATTCCGGAGTCCGAATATGTTTCTGAGCAACGTTTCAATTGGCAAGCGCCTGGCCATCGTGCTGGGCGCCATCCTGGCGCTCTTTCTCGCCACCAGCGTCGCCGCGGTGTGGAAGCTGCAGCAGCTCAGCCAGGAGATCGACGCCATGATCGAGGACAACGTCAAGACCGAGCGCGCCGGCTCCGACTGGCTGCGCCACACCACGTCGGGCGTGCAGCGGGCGGCGGCCATTGCCAAGAGCAGCGACGCCAGCCTGATCGACTACTTCGCGCCGGCCACGGCCAAGTCGATCAAGGACACCAACGAGCTGCAGAAGTTCATCGAAGGCAAGCTGGTCAAGCCCGAGGAGCGTGAACTGCTCGAGAAGGTCGGCAACCTGCGAAAGGCCTACCTCGCCTCGCGCGAGGAAGTCAGCAAGTTCAAGCTGAAGGGCGACCTCGAAGGCGCCAACCGCATCTTCGACTCCCAGTTCCAGCCCACCTCGGTCAGCTACATCGCGGGCGTGCAGCAAGTGGTGGACATGCAGCGCGAGCAGCTCGATGCCGCCGCCGCCCGCGCCAACAATCTGCGCGCACAGACCAGCACGCTGCTGATCGTGTGTTCCGCCGTGAGCCTGGTGCTCGGCACCCTGCTGGCCTGGCTGCTGGCACGCAGCATCACGCGCCCGCTGCGAAGCGCCGAAACCATCGCGCAGTCGATCGCCGAGATGGACCTCACGGGCGCAGTCCAGCCAAGCTACGCCAAGGACGAAACCGGGCACCTGCTGCGCGCTCTCGACCAGATGCGCACCGCCTTGCAGGGCTCGCTGACGCAGGTGCATGGCGTGGTGATGAATGTATCCACGGCCAGCTCGCAGATCGCCACGGGCAACCAGGACCTGTCGTCGCGCACCGAAGAACAGGCCAGCTCGCTGGAGCAGACGGCGGCCTCCCTTGAGGAGCTCACCTCCACCGTGAAGCAGAACGCGGACAACGCACGCCAGGCCAACCAGCTGGCCACCTCCGCCTCTGAAGTGGCAGTCAAGGGCGGCAGCGTCGTGTTCCAGGTGGTGGAGACGATGGGCTCGATCAATGCGTCGTCGAAGAAGATCGTGGACATCATCAGCGTGATCGACGGCATCGCGTTCCAGACCAACATCCTGGCGCTCAATGCGGCCGTCGAGGCGGCGCGCGCGGGCGACCAGGGGCGTGGCTTCGCTGTGGTCGCCTCCGAAGTGCGCAGCCTGGCGCAGCGCTCGGCCGCGGCGGCCAAGGAAATCAAGACGCTGATCGGCGACTCCGTCGACAAGGTCGAGGAAGGCAGCCGGCAGGTGGCCGATGCCGGCCGCACCATGGAAGAGATCGTCGGCAGCGTGAAGCGCGTGACGGACATCATGGGCGAGATCAGCGCAGCGAGCCAGGAGCAGACCTCGGGCATCGAGCAGATCAACCAGGCCGTCACGCAGATGGACCAGGCGACGCAGCAGAACGCGGCGCTGGTCGAAGAGGCCTCGGCTGCAGCCCAATCGCTGCAGGAGCAGGCGGGCAGCCTGTCGCGGATCGTCGGCAGGTTCAAGCTGGAGCGGCAGCACACTGCTGCGGCATCCGCGACCACGTCGTTGAGCACCTACGCACCCAACGCGCCACGCGCCTACCAGGAGCTGATCGCGTCCCACTAGGCGGAAGAAGCCGACAAAGGCCCTGCACGGAGGAATGAGGCGAAACTAGGCGCCACGTATCAGTCTTTCCTCCGGAGCCTACCTTGTCATCCAAAGTCTCCCGCATTGCCCTGTCGGCCTCGGCTGCCGCCATTGGCAGCATCGCGGCGTACTGGACCCTGCTTGCCACGCGCCAGGGGCACATCCTCTTCAACGCCCGCAAACTGCCCGTCGTCCATCTGTCGGACGACTTCTCCACGTACTCCCACACCGTGCCGGGCGGCATGGTCCGCGGGTATGTCTATCACCCCCAGGGTGAAGACTCGCTGCGGGACCTGTTCGTCTACTTCGCCGGCCGCGGCGAAGACGTGCGCGCCACCGCGCAGATGCTGCACTGGCTGCCCGAGGGCTTCGGCTTTGCCGCGCTCAACTACCGCGGGGTGGCCGACTCGCAGGGGCGCCCTTCCGAGATCGCATCCGTCGAAGACGCGAGCCAGTTCGCCAACCATCTGCGCCGCGCCTTTCCGCATGCACGCCTGCACGTGGTCGGCCGCAGCCTGGGGACTGGCGTAGCCATCCAGCTCGTGGCGCGACAAGACTTCGAGAGCCTGCAACTCGTCACCCCCTACGACTCGATGCTGGAAGTAGCGAAGAAGCGCTTCCCGCTCGTGCCGCTGTCGCTGCTGCTGCGGCACCAGTTCAACTCGCTGGAGCACTGCAAAGAGGTCGCCGCGAAAACCCAGGTGCTGCTGGCCGAGCACGACGACGTCGTGCTTCCCGAGCGCTCGCAAAAACTCATCGCCGCATGGCCCACCCCGGTCAGCGTGCAGACGGTTCCCGCGTCGAACCATCACAGCATCATGGGCCTGGAAGAAACCTGGCTCTATCTCGTCGACTTTGCGTTGACGGCGGTCATTCCCGAGCCGAAGGCGGCGTGATCAGCCCGGCCCCGTCGGTCATTGAACTTCGAACGCCGGAGATACACTAAACCCGCCATGCTCAGCCGCCGCCAGCTCCCCCGCTGCCTGACCACGTTCCTCGTGGTCCTGTCGCTGCTGTTCTCGCAGCTGGCGCTTGCAGGCTACGTTTGCCCAGGTGCGCCGGATGCGGGTTCCATGTCCGAAATGATGGCTTCGGGCGAACCCTGCGAAGGCATGGACATGGCCCAACCGGTGCTGTGCTTCCAGCATGCCGCCGACATGTCGCTGTCCTTCGAGCCAGTGAAATTGACCACCCCTTCGCTGCCCGCCATCGTGCAGGTCGTGGTCATACCCTTGGTGCTGGTGTCCGAAGGCCACGCCCTTCCGCAGCAGGCCGTGCCGGAGCGGCAACATCCGCCGCCCGACCCCGTCTTCCTCGCCACACGCAGACTTCGCGTCTGAAATCTCCGTCGACTGACCGGTGCTGGTGCGGCTCGTCCGCTTGCCAGCGATTACCTCGTTCGTCTGCGGAGTTTTCATGTTCATCCCCTTCCCACGCGCGGCCGCATTGGCCGTTGCGTTGCTGCCGTACCTTGCGACGGCGGCCCCCCTGTCTCTTGAGGCAGCGCTTCAGCTTGCAGCCTGGCGCTCCGAAACCACCCGCGCCGCCCGTGCCGGTGCATCGAGTGCCACGGAGGCGGTGCAAGCCGCCGCCCAGCTTCCCGACCCCACGCTGCGCATCGGCGTCGACAACCTGCCCGCGACCGGGCCGGACCGCTTTCACACAACCCGTGACTCGATGACGATGAAGCGCATCGGCATCAGCCAGGAATGGCTGTCCGCCGACAAGCGCGCCGCGCGGCAGGCCGCCGCCGATGCCGCGGTCGGCCGGGAGACCGTGCAGGTGCAAGCCGCTGCCGCCGACACCCGCCGGCAGACGGCGCTCGCGTACGTGGACGCCTTCTACGCCGGCGAGAGCCTGAAGCTCGCCAGGCTCATGGAGCACCATGCGCATGAAGAGCTGGAAGCATCGCGCGCACGCCTGTCCTCGGCCGCGGGGAACAGCCAGGACGTGCTGGCACTGGCCGGTGCAAGAGGCATCTCTGAAGACGAGACGGCAGACATCCTGCAGCAGCAAGGCGCCGCTGGCGTCGCTTTCCAACGATGGGTCGGCGTACCTCCCGACGAGTTGCTGCCTCCGGGCGCCATCGCCGTGCCGCCCGAAGAGGCTTACGTAGCAGCGCACCCCACGGTCGCGGCAATGCAGCGCGACGTCGATGTGGCAAGGCAGACGGCAGCCGTCACCGCGTCAAACCGCAAGCCCAACTGGACCTGGGAGCTCGCCTACGGCCAGCGCACCGGCTATTCAGACATGGTGTCGGTGAGCGTGAGCATCCCGCTACCCGTTGCTCCCGGCGAAAGGCAAGACCGGGACACCGCTGCCAAGCTGGCGCTGGTCGGGAAAGCCGAAGCCGATCTGGCTGAAGCGACCCGAGCCGCAACCGCCGAATACCGGTCGCTGCGCAGCGACGCGCAACGCCTGGAGCAGCGCATCGACCGCTATCGCTCCGGTGTCGTCGTTCCTGCCAGTCAAAGAACAGCCGCCGCGACCGCGGCCTACCAGTCCAACCAGGGCAGCCTCGTCGCCCTGTTCGAGGCGCGACATGCCGAAGTCGAAGCACAGCGCAAGCTGCTGACGCTGCAGCGCGACCTTGCCAGAACCCAAGTCCAACTGGCCTTCCGGCCGCTCACTGCCGAGGTGGTGCAATGAATCGAACACGCATGATCGGCGCCTCGCTGCTGGCCGCCCTGTTGCTCGCAGCGAGCGCCTTCTACCTCGGCCGCAAGACAGCCCAGCCCACGGACACGTCGATGGCCGCGCCGGTCCCCACATCCACAGCCGACGGCCGCAAGGTTCTCTACTGGCACGATCCCATGGTTCCGGGCCCGCGCTTCGACAAGCCCGGCAAGTCGCCCTTCATGGACATGCAACTGGTGCCCATGTACGCAGACAGCGCAACGGGCGCGACCAATGAAGGCGGCGTACAGGTGAACTCCACGGTCCAGCAGAACCTCGGCATCCGGTATGCCAGCGTGCGGCGCGCAGAAACCTCCGCGTCCTTCGACGCAGTCGGCACCGTGCAGTTCGACGAGCGGCTCAATGTCGTCGTGCAGACACGCGTCGCCGGCTACATCGAACGCCTGTCGGTCCGCGCGCCCATGGAACGCGTGCGCAAGGGCCAGGCGCTGGCGACAGTCTTCGCGCCGGAGTGGCTCGGACCGCAGAACGAGCTGCTTGCCCTGAAGCGATCGGGCGTTGCCCCCGATCTCGTCGCAGCTGCGCGCGAGCGCATGCGGGCCATGTCCATCCCCGCCGAGCTCATCCGACGCAGCGAAGAAACCGGCACGGCACAGGCGCGCTACGTGCTCACCGCACCGTCCGACGGCGTGGTGGCTGAGTTGGGCGTCCGCGAAGGCGTCGCGGTCACGCCCGGCATGACGCTGTTTCGCATCGCAGGCCTGGAGAAGGTCTGGGCGGTGGCCGAGATTCCGGAAGCGCAGGCAGTGCGTCTAGCGCGCGGCCAGAAGGTCAAGGCCGTCCTTCAGGCTGACGCGGCCCTGTCTTTCGATGGAATGCTCGACGAGATACTTCCCGAGATCAGCACCTCGACCCGCACCCTGAAGGCCCGCTTCGAGGTCGACAACAGAAACGGAAAGCTGACGCCCGGCATGCTGCTGCGTCTGCAGGTGGCCGGCCCCGCCAGCACCCGCCTGATCGTGCCATCCGAGGCCGTCATCCGCACCGGCAAGCGCGCTGTCGTCATCGTGCGCAAGGCCGACGGCGCATTCGAGCCGCGCGACGTGTCGCTGGGCACGGACTTGGGCGACGACACCGAAGTCGTTTCGGGCCTGCGCGAAGGCGATCAGGTTGTCGCCAGCGGCCAGTTCCTGATCGACTCCGAGGCCCGACTGCGTTCCGTGCTGGGCAACATGGCCTCTTCGCCTGCAACTGCCCCACCGGCCACGGTGCTTCACAAGGCTGAGGGCAAGGTCGAAAGCGTGGCGCCTGGCGATATCACCATCTCGCACGGCCCCGTCGCAACGCTCAAGTGGCCGTCGATGACGATGGGTTTCGCCAAGGCATCGCCGAACGCTTTCCCGGAAATCAAGCCTGGCGATCAGGTCCGCTTCGAGTTCAAGGAAGGCGGCCCGACAGGCTACGAGCTGGTCTCCGTGCAGCGCATGCAACAGGGCGCCAAGCAATGATCGCCGCCCTGATCCGCTGGTCGGTCGGCAACCGCTTCCTGGTGCTGATCGCGACCCTGTTCCTGGTGGCCGCGGGCTGGTGGTCCGTCGCCCGCACGCCGCTCGACGCGCTGCCCGACCTCTCGGACACGCAGGTCATCATCCGCACGCCCTTTCCCGGCAAGGCGCCCCAGGTGGTCGAAGACCTCGTCACGTATCCGCTGACCACCACGATGCTCAGCGTGCCCGGCGCCAAGACGGTGCGCGGCTACTCGTTCTTCGGCGATTCGTTCGTCTACGTGCTGTTCGACGACAAGACCGATCCGTACTGGGCGCGCTCGCGCGTCGTCGAATACCTGAACCAGGTGCAAAGCAGGCTCCCCGCGGGCGCCAATGCGTCGCTGGGCCCTGATGCAACAGGCGTGGGCTGGGTCTACGAGTACGCGCTGGTCGACCGTACGGGCAAGCGCGACATCGGGCAACTGCGCGCGCTGAACGACTGGTTCCTCAAGTTCGAGCTCAAGACCGTGCCCGACGTGGCCGAGGTCGCGAGCATCGGCGGCATGGTGCGCCAGTACCAGGTGGTGCTCGACCCCAACCGCATGCGCGCACTGGGCATTACGCAACAGGCGGTGGTGGAGGCCTTGCAGAAGGCCAACCAGGCATCGGGCGGCTCGGTCATCGAATTCGCGGAGGCCGAATACATGGTGCGTTCGCGCGGCTACCTGCGCTCGCTCGACGACTTCCGCACTATCCCGCTTTCCGTGACGGGCGCCACGCCGGTGCTGTTGCGCGACGTGGCGACGGTGCAGATCGGCCCCGAAATGCGTCGCGGCATCGCGGAGCTGGACGGCGAAGGCGAAGTGGCTGGCGGCGTGATCGTCATGCGCTCGGGCAAGAACGCGCGCTCGACCATCGAGGCCGTCAAGGCGAAGCTCGAAACGCTCAAGCCCAGCCTGCCGCCGGGAGTCGAGATCGTGGCTACCTACGACCGCTCGCTGCTGATCGACCGCGCCGTGGAGAACCTGCGCGGCAAGCTGATCGAAGAGTTCATCGTGGTGGCGCTGGTCTGCGCGGTCTTCCTGTTCCACCTGCGCTCGGCGCTGGTGGCGGTGGTGGCGCTACCGATTGGCGTGCTGGCGGCGTTCGTCGTCATGCACTGGCAAGGCGTCAACGCCAACATCATGTCGCTGGGCGGCATCGCAATTGCCATCGGCGCGATGGTCGACGGCGCCATCGTGATGGTCGAGAACGTGCACAAGCACGTCGAGGCTTTCGAGACGGCGCAGGGCCGCCAGCCTACGGTGGTGGAACGATGGCACCTCGTCGCCGATGCGTCGGTAGAGGTCGGGCCCGCACTGTTCTTCTCGCTGCTGGTGATCACGCTGTCCTTCGTGCCCGTGTTCTCGCTCGAGGCGCAGGAGGGGCGGCTGTTCTCGCCGCTGGCCTTCACCAAGACCTACGCCATGGCGGCCGCGGCGGGCCTGTCGGTCACGCTGATTCCGGTACTCATGGGCTACCTGGTGCGCGGGCGCATTCCGCACGAAGGCGCCAACCCCGTGAATCGCTTCCTGATGGCGGTGTACCGGCCCGCGCTGGAGCTGGTGCTGCGCTTTCCCAAGGGAACGCTCGCCGTTGCCGCAGTGCTGCTGGCACTGACCGCGGTGCCGCTGATGCGGCTGGGCGGCGAGTTCATGCCGCCGCTGGACGAAGGCGACCTGCTCTACATGCCCTCCGCGCTGCCGGGGCTGTCGGTGTCGAAGGCCTCCGAGCTGCTTCAGCAGACCGACCGTTTGATCAAGACCGTGCCCGAAGTCGCGCGCGTGTTCGGCAAGGCCGGCCGCGCGGACACCGCGACCGACCCCGCGCCGCTCGAGATGTTCGAGACCACCATCCAGTTCAAGCCGAAGGCGCAATGGCGCACCGGCATGACGCCGGACAAGCTGGTCGAAGAACTGGACCGCGCCGTCAAAGTGCCGGGCCTGACCAACGTGTGGGTGCCGCCCATCCGCAACCGCATCGACATGCTGGCCACAGGCATCAAGAGCCCGGTCGGCATCAAGATCGCAGGGGCAGACCTGGCCACCATCGATTCGCTCACCACGCAGATCGAGGCGGCGGTCAAGGGCGTTCCCGGCGTGTCGTCGGCGCTGGCGGAGCGGCTCACCGGCGGGCGCTATATCGACGTCGATGTCGACCGGCTCGCGGCGACGCGCCACGGGCTCTCGGTGGCGAACGTGCAAGCCGTGGTGTCCACGGCCATCGGCGGCGAGAACGTCGGCGAAGTCATCCAGGGCCGCGAGCGCTATCCCATCAACGTGCGCTACCCACGCGAGATCCGCGATTCGCTGGAGCGACTGCGGCAGTTGCCCTTCGTGACCGACAAGGGCGCGACGTTACTGCTGGGCGACGTTGCGAAGATCGCCATCGAAGACGGCCCGCCGATGCTGCGCAGCGAGAACGCACGGCTCTCGGGCTGGGTCTACGTCGACGTGCGCGGCCGCGACCTGCGCTCCGCCGTCAACGACATGCAGGCCGCGGTCGACAAGGCCGTGAAGATGCCAGCCGGCTACGCGGTGTCGTGGTCCGGCCAGTTCGAGTACCTGGAGCGTGCAACCGAGCGGCTGAAGCTGGTCGTCCCGGTCACGCTCGCAGTCATCTTCGTTCTGCTGTACCTGCTGTTCAGGTCGTTCGCCGATGCGGCCCTGGTAATGGCGGCCGTGCCGTTCTCGCTCATCGGCGGCTTCTGGCTGATCTGGGCGCTGGGCCATTCGATCTCGGTCGCGACGGCGGTGGGCTTCATCGCGCTGGCCGGCGTGGCGGCAGAGTTCGGCGTGGTGATGCTGGTCTACCTGAAGAACGCGCTGGCACGGCGCCTCGACGCAGGAGAGCCGATGAACGACGAAACCCTGCTGGCCGCGATCCGCGAAGGTGCCGTACTGCGCGTGCGCCCCAAGGCCATGACCGTGGCCGTCGTGATGGCCGGTCTGCTGCCCATCCTGTGGGGCAGCGGCACCGGCTCGGAGGTGATGACCCGCATTGCCGCGCCCATGGTGAGCGGCATGGTCACCGCGCCGCTGCTGAGCATGCTCGTTGTTCCTGCTGCCTGGTATCTGCTGCGTCGACGCGGCCAAGTTGCGCGTAACCGTTTGTCTGCCGTTTCCACTCACCCCACCGAAGGAGCTATTCAATGAAAGTCTTGCATCCCGTCACGTTCGCCCTGCTCCTCGCATCCGCTGCGGCTCAGGCCCAGATGTCGAAGGACGACATGTCGTCCATGAAGATGCCGCCGTCCAATCAGCAGGCGGCCGGCATGCTGACCGACGCAGTCGTCCAGAAGATCGATCAGGCCGGTGGCGTGATCGTGCTAAAGCACGGTGACATTCCCAACCTTGCCATGCCGGCCATGACCATGGGCTTCGACGTGGCCGACAAGAAGATGCTCACCCAGGTCAAAGCGGGCGACAAGGTCAGGTTTCATGTGGAGGTCGTCAAGGGAAAGCCGACCGTGACGCATATCGAGGCCGCGCGCTAGGGCCACAAGCCGTCGAAAAGAAGGCGTCAGCACACCAAGGTAACCTGTCGCCATGGACTCCCTGATCGCCGCCTCCGCCCGCGCCCTGGCCGCTGGCGATGCGCTAGGTGCCCTCAAGCGGGTCGCCCTGCGCGACGACCCGCCTGCGCTGGCCTTGCGCGGCATCGCCATGGCCCAGCTCGGCGAGCACCCGCGCGCACGCGAACTCCTGCGGCGCGCCGCACGCGACTTCGGCGCGCATGAAGTGCTGTCGCGCGCCCGCTGCATCGTGGCCGAGGCCGAGGTGGCGTTGGCGATGCGCGACCTTGGCGGCTCGCCGCGCACGCTGACGGCTGCGGCAGCCACGCTGGAGGCGCGCGACGATCACGCCAACGCGCTGCAGGCACGGCTGATCGCCGCGCGCCGGCTCCTGCTGCTGGGGCGCCTCGCCGACGCCGCAGCCGCGCTGGAGCGCCTCGATGCGCGCGGCTTGCCGCCGTCGCTGGCGGCGGTGGCCGAGCTGAGCGCGGCCGAACTGGCGCTGCGTTCGCTGCGCATCGGCCCGGCGCAGGCAGCGCTGGCCCGTGCGCACGAAGCGGCCGTGCGTGCGCGCGTGCCGGCTCTGCTCGCCGAGGTGGCGGAGGCGCGCGCTGCCTTCGAGCGCCCCGCCGCGCGGCGCATCTTCGCGGGCGGCGAGCAGGCGCTGCGCCTCGACGAAGTCGCCGCGCTCCTGGCCTCCGACGCACTGGTGGTCGATGCCTGCCGCCGGGGCCTGGGCGCGGGCGACGCGTGGCAGCCGCTGGCGCGCCGTCCGATCCTGTTCACGCTCGCGCGCTCGCTGGCCGAGGCATGGCCCGGCGATGTCGATCGCGAAGCATTGATCGCATCCGCATTCCGCACCCGCCACCCCGACGAGACGCATCGCGCGCGCCTGCGTGTCGAAATCGGTCGCCTGCGCGCGCTCGTCACCACACTGGCGAGCATCGAGGCCACGCCGCGCGGCTTCGTGCTCAAGCCGCACGGCGAACGCACCGTCGCCCTGCTGGCGCCGCCCATCGACGGCGACCAGGCCTCGCTGGTGGCGCTGCTTTCCGACGGCGCGGCTTGGTCGACCTCGGCCCTGGCGCTGGCGCTCGGAGCCAGCCAGCGCACCGTGCAGCGCGCGCTGGTCGAGCTGGAGGCCGAAGGCCGGGTGCGCTCCATCGGCCAGACGCGGTCGCGCCGCTGGCTGTCGCCGCCGCTGGCGGGATTCACGACGATCTTGTTACTCCCCGCTGCGCTGCCGTTTGAATAGAGTTGTCTCCAGGCGCCGATCCGAGGCGTTTCACCAGGAGCCAATGATGAGCAGCAACAACAAGACGAGCAAGAGCAGACCCCAGCCCACCGTGCGGCCGGCCGAGATCGTGCGCGAGTACGGCCCCTTTGCCGACGCCACCCAGGTGGCGGGCGTGACCTACGACGGCCAGCGCGTCTGGGCCGCCACCGGCGCCAGGCTGGTGGCCTTCGACCCCGCCAGCGGCGAGACCACGCGCACGCTGGACACCGCCTGCGACGCCGGCACCGCCTTCGACGGCAAATACCTCTACCAGATCGCCGAGTCGCGCATCGACAAGATCGACCCGGCCACGGGCAAGGTGCTGGCGTCGATCCCCTCGCCCGGCCATGGCAACGACTCGGGCCTCACCTGGGCCGAAGGCAGCCTGTGGGTGGGACAGCACCGCGACCGCAAGATCCACCAGATCAACCCCGAGACCGGCGCCGTCGTGCGCACCATCGAGTCGAACCGCTTCGTCACTGGCGTGACCTGGGTCGACGGCGAGCTGTGGCACGGCACCTGGGAGGCTGAAGAAAGCGACATCCGCCGCATCGACCCGCAAAGCGGCGCCGTGCTCGAGCGGCTCGAAATGCCGCACGGCATCGGCGTCAGCGGACTCGAGTCCGACGGGGCCGATCTTTTCTATGCCGGCGGCGGCAAGAGCGGAAAGGTCCGCGCCGTGCGCCGTCCCCGCAACTCAACGGAGCATTGACATGACCGAAACCAATCACGCAGCAAACCACCCCGTCGTGTCCAGCGACCAATGGCTCGCCGAGCGCAAGGCACTGCTGGCGCGCGAGAAGGAGCTGATGCACCTGCACGACCAGATTGCCCGCGAGCGCCGTGCGCTGCCATGGGAACGTGTCGAGAAGAACTACGTCTTCGACACGCCCGAAGGCAAGCGCACGCTGGCCGAGCTGTTCGAGGGCCGCCGCCAGCTGATGGTGCAGCACTTCATGCTCGGCCCGGGGTGGGAGCAAGGCTGCCAGAGCTGCTCTTTCATGGCCGACCACACCGACGGCATGAACGTGCATCTGGCGCATCGCGACATCACGATGGTGGCCGTCTCGCGCGCACCGCTGGTCGAGATCGCGCGCTTTCGCGAGCGCATGGGCTGGCAGTTCAAGTGGGTGTCGGCGAACGGCAGCGACTTCAACCACGACTTCCACGTCAGCTTCACACCCGAGGAGCAGGCCACCGGCAAGGTCTACTACAACTACGCCGTGCAGCCCTTTCCCCAGGAAGAGGCGCCCGGCGTCAGCGTGTTCTACAAGGACGACGCGGGCGAGGTGTTCCACACCTACTCGACCTTCGGTCGCGGCGTGGAAGTGATGATGGGCGCCTACTACATGATGGACCTCACGCCCAAGGGCCGCGACGAGCGCGAGGTGCCCTACAAGATGGAGTGGGTGCGCCACCACGACCGCTACGAGCCGCAGGCAAAGGCGGCAGGCGATTCGTGCTGCTCGGCACACGGCTGAAGCGCGAAGCATCATGGCAAGCCTCTGGCCCTGGCTGGCGGTTGCGGGGATCGGCGCCCTTCACGGGCTGAACCCCGCCACCGGCTGGGCCTTCGCAGCCGCCTGGGGCGTGCGCTCGCACGACCGGTCGCAGGCGCTGCGGGCCCTGGTGCCGATCGCGGTCGGGCACGCCGCATCGGTCGCACTGGTTGCCGCTGCTGTGGCGCTGGGCCTGTCGATGGATCGGATGGCGCTGCAGGTGCCGGCGGGCGGGCTGCTTGTCGCGGTCGTGGTGTACCACGTGTGGGGCCGCAGCTCGGGCAAGACGGCCGGGCATGCCGGGCTGGCGCTCTGGTCTTTCATGATGTCCACCGCGCACGGCGCCGGATTGATGCTGGTGCCGGCGCTGATTCCGCTGTGCATGGGCGACGCTCCGGCAGCCCGCGAGATCACCGCATCGGGCTCGCTGATGCTGGCGCTCGCGGCCGTCGGCGTTCACGCAGCGGCGGTGCTCGGCGTTACCGGCGTGATCGCCACCGGCGTGTGCCGCGGCTTCGACTTCAGGCGGAAGTCGCCTGCGGCGCCGCACTGAAGGCGATGCCCGGCCGCATCACTGCCGCCCCTTCGGCACGTGGAAATCCGGCGACCCGGCCACCACCTTGCGGATCTCGTCCATCAAGGCCCGCGCCCCCGGCGACGGAAACGCGCCCAGTCGCTGCGTCAAGCCGATCTCGCGCCGTGTTTCCTCGAGCGGAAAGTCCAGCACCACCAGGCTGCCGTCGCGAATCTCGTAGCGCAGCTGGTGCGCCGAGATCGCGGTCAGCATGTCGCTTTCCAGCAGCAGGCCGCGCAGCACGGCAAGGTCTCCTGTCTCGACCGCAGGCAGCGGCGGCGCCTGCCGCGCATCCGAGAAGAAGCGCTCCAGCAGCTCGCGCGACGGCGAGCCATGCCGAGAGAGCGTCCAGCTCGCCTCGCGCAGCATCCTGAAGTCGATGCGCTTCGCGCGTGCGAGCGGATGGCCGGCACGGGCGATCACCGAGATGCGGTCTTCGAACAACGGCTCCTGCTGCAGGTCTTTCGCTTCACTGGCGCTGCGCAGCGCGCCGAGGATGAAGTCGATGTCGCCGCTGCGCAGCGACGCGGCCAGCGCGTCGTACGGACTCTCGACCGTGGTGACGTGCAGCCCCGGGTGCCGCGCGAGCAATGAGGCAATCGCCAGCGGCAGGATCTGCGTGCGTCCGAGCGGCAGCGCACCGACGTTCACGCTGCCCTGCAAGGTGCCTTCGCTGGCCGCGATGTCTGGCCCGATGTGCCGCAGCTCCGACAGCACGCGCTTGAAGTAGAAGGCCACGATCTCGCCCGCCGGGGTCGCCGTGAGTCCGCGCGCATTCCGGTTGAAGAGCGTGACGCCGAGCCCGCTTTCCAAGTCTTTCAATGCGCTGCTGATGGCCGGCTGCGTGATGCCGAACTCGCGCGCGACGGCGGGCATGTTGCGCTTCTCGGCGAGGCTCGCAATCACGGCGAGGCGTCGGCCGTTCAGGATCGAAGTGAAGAGCGAATGCACGTCGGCCGTGCTGTCTATTCCGCCGCGCGCCGCCAGTTGCGTGCGCGCCTCCTCGAACTCGCGCTCGATGCGCAGGGCGCGCACCAGCACCAGGTCGCCGTACGCGTTGAGCGCCACGCCGCGCGAGCGCCGGTCGAACAGCGGCCTGCCGAGCGCGGCCTCCAGATCGAGGATCGAACGCGTCACCGCCGACGCCACGCGGAACAGCGCCTCGGCAGCCGCGGCAATGCTCCCGGCAGACGCCACGGCCGAGAACGCGCGCAGGTGGCGCAGGTTGATGCCGAGCGCCACGCTGTCGGCGTGCGCAATAACTTTGTGATGCTCGTTTTTTTTGTTCACGGGTGGAGGCGTCGCTCTCGATCATGCATTTTCATGCTTAAGGGTAAACCCTTTATCGATAAAAAAGAATGATGGCAGCGCAACGCTAACTCACCCCACGCAAAGCAACCGCCGCGCAGACTTCTCTTCATGCTTGAAGCACCCCCTGCACACCTTCCGGAGCGTTGCGAATGATCATCGACTGTCACGGCCACTACACGACCGCACCCAAGGCCCTCGAGGCATGGCGCAACCGGCAGATTGCCGGCATCCAGGACCCGTCGTCGGCCAAGCCCAAAGTCTCGGAGCTGAAGATCAGCGACGAAGAACTGCGCGAGTCCATCGAGGGCAACCAGCTGCGGCTGATGAAGGAGCGCGGCAGCGACCTGACCATCTTCAGCCCGCGCGCGAGCTTCATGGCGCATCACATCGGCGACTTCGAGGTGTCGTCCACCTGGGCCGCCATCTGCAACGAGCTGTGCCATCGCGTGAGCCAGCTCTTTCCCGATCACTTCATCGGCGCGGCCATGCTGCCGCAGTCGCCGGGCGTCGATCCGGCCAGCTGCATTCCCGAGCTGGAACGCTGCGTGAACGAATACGGCTTCGTGGGCGTCAACCTCAACCCCGATCCATCGGGCGGCCACTGGACCAGCCCGCCGCTGTCCGACCGGCACTGGTATCCGCTCTACGAAAAGATGGTGGAGTTGGACATTCCCGCGATGGTGCACGTGAGCACGAGCTGCAACGCCTGCTTCCACACCACGGGCGCGCACTACCTGAACGCCGACACCACGGCCTTCATGCAGTGCCTCACCTCGGACCTGTTCAGCGACTTTCCGACGCTGCGCTTCGTCATTCCGCACGGCGGCGGCGCGGTGCCCTACCACTGGGGGCGCTTTCGCGGCCTGGCGCAGGAGATGAAGAAGCCGCTGCTCAAAGACCACCTGCTGAACAACATCTTCTTCGACACCTGCGTGTACCACCAGCCGGGCATCGACCTGCTCACGCGCGTGATCCCGGTCGACAACGTGCTCTTCGCCAGCGAAATGATCGGCGCGGTGCGCGGCATCGACCCCGAGACTGGCTTCTTCTACGACGACACGCGCCGCTACATCGATGCCACGCCCATGCTCGACGACAAGGCGCGCCACCAGATCTACGAAGGCAACGCGCGCCGCGTGTACCCGCGGCTGGACCGCGCACTCAAGCAAAAAGGACTTTGAACATGTCGACCACTCCCCTCCTCCAGGAACTCGGCGTCGTGCACCGCAACGTGGTGCGCGCCAATGCGGCCGCCGTCGAGAAGCTGTCGCGCTTCGGCGTATCCACGGTGCACGAAGCACTCGGCCGCCTGGGCCTGATGGCGCCGCGCATCCGCCCCATCCATCCTGAAGCGCGCATTTGCGGCACCGCCATCACGGTGCTGCTGCAGCCCGGCGACAACTGGATGCTGCACGTCGCGGCCGAGCAGATACAGCCCGGCGACGTGGTCGTGGCCGCCTGCACCGCCGACAGCACCGACGGCTTCTTCGGCGACCTGCTCGCAACCTCGTTCAAGGCGCGCGGCTGCAAGGGCCTGGTGATCGACGGCGGCGTGCGCGACGTGCGCGACCTCATCGCCATGAACTTTCCCGTGTTCAGCCGCGCCATCCACTCGAAAGGCACGATCAAGTCCACGCTGGGTTCGGTCAACGTGCCGGTGGTGTGCGCCGGCGCGCTGGTGCAGCCGGGAGACGTGGTGGTGGCCGACGTCGACGGCGTGGTCGTCGTGCCGGCGCAGCTGGCCGCCCGCGTAGCCGATGCCGCCGAAGCCCGCGAAGCCAACGAGGCCGGCAAGCGCGCGCGCTTCGCGGCCGGCGAGCTGGGGCTGGACATGTACGCCATGCGCGAGCCGCTCGCCAAGGCCGGCCTGCGCTACATCGACTGAGCAAGGGACCGCGCTGTGGCTCGCATCATCGGCGCCGTCGCCTGCTCGCACACGCCCACCATCGGCTTCGCCTTCGACAAGAACAAGCAGCAGGACCCGGTCTGGGCGCCCATCTTCGAGGCCTTCGCGCCGGTGCAGCAGTGGCTGGCCGACAAGAAGCCCGACGTGCTCTTCTTCATCTACAACGACCACGTCAGCTCGTTCTTCTTCGACCACTACTCGGCCTTCTCGCTTGGTGTGGGCGAGCGACACGAAGTGGCCGACGAAGGCGGCGGCGCGCGCGACCTGCCGGCTCTGGCTGGCCATCCGGCACTGGCGCGGCACATCGGCCGCTCGCTGGTGGCCGACGAGTTCGACATGTCTTTCTTCCAGGACCGGGCGCTGGACCACGGCGTGTTCTCGCCGATGTCGCTGCTGTGCCCGCACGAGCCCGCGTGGCCGATACCGGTGGTGCCGCTGCAGGTCGGCGTGCTGCAGTCGCCGGTGCCGTCGGCACGGCGCTGCTACAAGCTCGGCCAGGCGCTGCGGCGCGCGATCGAGAGCTATCCGGACGACATCAAGGTGGCAATCGTTGCCACCGGCGGACTCTCGCACCAGGTGCATGGCGAGCGCGCGGGCTTCAACAACACCGCCTGGGATGCCCAGTTTCTCGACCTGATCGAGAACGATCCGGTGCGGCTCACCGAGATGACGCAGGCTGAACTGGCGACGCTCGGCGGCATGGAAGGCGCCGAAGTCATCATGTGGCTGGTGATGCGCGGCGCACTGTCGTCCAACGTGCGCAAGACGCACCAGAGCTACTACCTGCCCTCGATGACGGGCATTGCCACCGCCATTTACGAGAACCTGGCGAGCCCACCCGTCGCCGGTGAAGTCGAGCGGCACCGCCGCCACATCGACAAGGAACTGGCGGGCGTGGAAGCGCTGCAGGGCACCTATCCGTTCACGCTCGAGACCAGCGTGCGCGCCTACCGCCTCAACAAGTTCCTGCACGGCATGACACGCCCGGCGCACCGCGCAGCCTTTCTTGCCGACGAAGAGGCCGCGTTCGACGCTGCCGCGCTGACGGACAAGGAGCGCGACATGGTGCGCCGCCGCGACTGGCGCGGCCTGATCCAGTACGGCGTGATCTTCTTCATGCTGGAGAAGCTGGGTGCGGTGGTGGGTGTGTCGAACCTGCACATCTATGCCGCGATGCGCGGCCAATCGCTGGAAGAGTTCCAGCAGACCCGCAATGCGCCCGGCGCCCTGTATTCGGTGGCCGGCAAGGACGCCGCGCCGCAGGCGTGGGAACGCCGCTGAGCCGCACCTGATTTTTTGATTCTGGAGACAACACAAATGAAGCCCCTTTCCCGACGTCTCGCCATGGGCGTGGCCGCACTGGTCGCGTTCGGCCAGTTCGGCATTGCCGCCAGCGCGGCCGACGCATTCCCGTCGAAGCCCGTGAAGATCCTCGTGGGCTACAGCGCCGGCGGCGCGGTCGATGCCATTGCGCGCTCGGTCGGCCTGCGGATGTCGGCCATCCTCGGCCAACCGGTCATCGTCGAGAACAAGCCCGGCGCGGGCACCAACATCGCGGTGAAGTCCGTCATCACGAGCGCGCCCGACGGCTACACCTTGCTGCTGGCCGCCAACGCGCTGGCCGTGAATCCTTCGCTGTTCCAGCCAGCGCCCTACGACCTGGAGCGCGAGCTGACGCCGGTGGCCTCGGTCGGTCGGGTGCCCGTGGTGTTCACGGTGCGCGAAGAATCGGCCATCAAGACGCTGCCCCAACTGGTCGCTGCGGCCAAGGCCAAGCCGGGCAGCGTGACCGTCGCCACGCCAGGCAACGGATCGACACCGCACCTGGCCATGGAACTGTTCCAGCACACCGCCGGCCTGCAACTGCGGCATGTGCCGTACAAGGGCGGCGCGCAGGCGCTCACCGACGTGCTCGGCGGCCATGTGGACGTGGTCGCGGTCAATGCGCTCGAGGCACTGCCGCTTGCCAAGTCCGGCAAGCTGCGCGTGCTGGCGGTGATGAGCGCCGAACGCTCCGCCGTGCTGCCGGGCGTGCCGACCGTTGCCGAGTCGGGCTACCCCGGGTTCGAGGCCAGCGTGTGGTACGGCTTCGTCGGGCCGGCCGGGCTGCCGAAGCCCATCGTCGACAAGCTGCACGACGCCGCGCAGAAAGCCATCGACTCGCCCGAGGTGCGCTCCCAGCTCGCCGCGGCCGGCGGCGTTCCGCTGCCGGGGCCGACCGAGCAGTTCGACAAGCTGCTCAAGGCCGACGTGGCGCGCTACGGCAAGCTCATCCGCGAAGCCAACATCAAGCCCGATTGATCGCCATGACCACAACAGGCATCACCCGTCGCCACGCCTGCCTCGCGGCAGCAGCCGCCGCCCTGCTGCCGGCAAGCCGCGCCGCCATGGCGCAGCAGGCCTATCCGTCCAAGCCGATCCGCATGGTCATTCCCTTCCCGCCCGGCGGCTCCACCGACGTGCTCGGGCGGGCCATCGGCATCGAGCTGGGCCGCGCGTGGCACCAGCCCGTGGTGGTCGACAACCTCCCCGGCGCCGGTGGTTCCATCGGTGCCGACAAGGTCGCCAAGTCGCCTGCCGACGGCTACACGCTGCTGATGGGGCACATCGGCACGCTGGCGATCAACCCGTCGCTGTACCCCAAGCTCGACTACGACCCCGTGCGCAGCTTTGCGCCCGTGGCCTGGGTGGCGCGCGTGCCGAACGTGCTGGTGGTGCATTCCTCCGTTCCGGCGCGCACGCTGGCCGAACTGGTTGCGCTGGCCAAGGCACGGCCGGGCCAGCTGGCCTTTGGCTCCGGCGGCAACGGCAGCGCGGCGCACATCGCTACCGAATATCTGAAGCTGCAGACGGGCGCCTCTTTGCTGCACGTGCCTTACAGGGGCACTGCCCCGGCCGTCACCGATCTGCTCGCGGGCCAGCTGCAGCTGCTCTTCACCGGCGCGCCCGCTTTGCTGCCGCACATCAAGTCCGGCAAGCTGCGTGCGCTGGCGGTGTCGAGCCCGAAGCGCATTGCGCTGCTGTCCGAGGTGCCGACGGTGGCTGAAAGCGGCGTGCCCGGCACCAAGGACTTCGAGGCCGACCAGTGGTACGGCGTGGTTGCTCCGGCCGGGACTCCCGCGGACATCGTCGCCATGCTCAACCGGCAGATCAACCAGTCGCTCAACACGGCGGACGTTCACGCGCGGCTGGCAGCCGAGGGCGCCGAGCCCACGCCCACGACGCCGCAGGCCTTCGGCCAGCTGATCGCGAGCGAAATGAAACGATGGGACCGCGTGATCAAGAGCGCCCACATCACCGTCGACTGAAGTTGGACAGGAACACACCGGCCATGAAATCGCTCGCCCGTCTGCTGCTCGCCCTTGTCGTCGCGGCACTGCTCGCCGCCTGCGCGCAATCGCCCCAATCGCCGCCCTCCACGAGTGGTGGCAAGACCGAAGTGCTCTGGCTCGGCCAGTCGGCATTCCGCATCACCACGCCGGGCGGCAAGGTGATCGTGACCGACCCGTGGCTCAAGCTGAATCCGCTGACGCCCGCGGCGTACAAGAACCTCGAAGCCCTCGGCAAGGTCGACGTGCTGCTGGTCACGCATGGTCACTTCGACCACTTCGCGGATGCGCCTGCGCTGGCGCTGCTCAACCAGGTGCCGATGTACGCGCCCGGCGACATGAACCAGACGGTGGGCGTGCTCGGCATCCTGCCGCCCAACCTTGTGCCGCGCTTCAACAAGAGCGGCACGATCAACCCGGTGCCGGGCATCAAGGTGACTGCCGTGCACGCTGAGCACTCCTCGGTCATCGTGTGGAAGAACCCGGCCACCGGCAAGGACGAAGTGCACCCCGGCGGCGAGCCCGTGGGCTACATCATCGAGCTGGAGAACGGCTTCCGCATCTACCACATGGGCGACACGGGCCTGTTCGCCGACATGAAGTTCATCGCCGACTACTACAAGCCCGACCTCGTGCTGATGCCGATCGGCGGCCACTTCACGATGGACCCGGTGGACGCCGCCTACGCCACGCGCGAATGGCTCAAGCCGCGCGCGGTGATTCCGATGCACTATGGCGCCAACCCGCTCGGCAAGGGCACGCCCGACGAATACATCCGCGCGCTAGGCAGCACAAGCACGCGGGTGCTGGCGTTGAAGCCCGGCGAGAAGGCCATCTTCTGACAAGGACACACACGATCATGGGAACGACACTGGGCCTCATCGGCTACGGCGAAGTGGGCGGCATCTTCGGACGCGGGTTGCGCGGGCAAGGCGGCGTGGATGCCGTCTGGGTCTGGGACAAGCGCTTCGCCGATCCCGCGACGGGCGCGGCAGCGCGTACTGCGGCAGAAAGCGACGGGATGCACGTGGCGAGCGGCATGCAGGAGCTTTGCAGCCGCGCCGACCTGCTCATATCCGCCGTCACCGCCTCCAACACGCTGGCGGTAGCCGAAGAGGCCGCGCGCCACGCGCGCACCGGCAGCCGCTTTCTCGATCTCAACTCGGCATCGCCCGGCACCAAGCAGCGCGCCGCGGCGGCGCTGGAGCCGGTGGGCGTCGCCTACGTCGAGGCCGGCGTCATGACCTCGGTGCCGCCCTACGGCATCCGCGTGCCGATGCTGCTGGGCGGCCCGCAGGCCGCAGCGCTTGACGAAACGCTGAGCGGCTGGGGCATGGACGTTCATGTCGTGAGTGACCAACTCGGCGTGGCCTCGGCGATCAAGATGAGCCGCAGCATCATGATCAAGGGGCTGGAGGCGCTGGTCATCGAGAGCTACACCACCGCCAGGCGCTACGGCGTCGAAGCGCATGTCCTGCCGACGCTGAAGGAAACCTTTCCGCAGATCGACTGGGACAAGCAAGGCGCCTACTTCTTCAGCCGCGTCGTGCAGCACGGCAAGCGCCGCGCGGAAGAAATGCGCGAAGCGGCGCAGACCGTGCGCGAGGCCGGCTTCGAGCCCCTGATGACGGCCGCCATCGCGGCCAAGCAGGACTGGGTTGCCGCCCAGGCGCGCGATGGTCTGTTCGAAGGGCTGGACGCCGCAAGCGACTGGCAGGCCTACGCGGATCGCCTCATCGGCCGCGCATGACCATGTCGAATTCGATACGGGGCATCTGCTCCATGGCCACGAAGGGCCTGCTGCTGGAGCTGGCCGCGGCGTACACGCGCACGAGCGGCGTGCCGGTTTCGTTCGAGGCAGTAGGCGGTGTGGATGCCGCACGGCGCGTTTCGGCAGGAGAGCCATTCGACGTGGTGGTTCTCGCCTCGGACGCCATCGACAAGCTGGCGGCTGCCGGCAAGGTGGACGCATCGCGCAAGACCGACGTGGTGCGTTCCGGCGTTGCCGTGGCCGTTGCCGCGAACGCCGCGCGAGTCGATATTTCCACCGAAGAAGCGGTGCGGCGCGCCGTGCTGGATGCGGCCAGCGTCGCGTATTCGACCGGGCCCAGTGGCGTTGCCCTGGCCGCGCTGTTCGAGCGCTGGGGCATCGCCGACACCATCAAGGGCCGATTGGTACAGGCGCCACCCGGCGTGCCGGTGGGCTCGTTGATCGCACGCGGAGAAGCCGCGCTGGGCTTTCAGCAACTGAGCGAGCTGATCGGCGTCGAAGGCATCGCGCTACTGGGGCCGTTGCCGCCGGCGATCCAGATCACCACCGTCTTCAGCGCGGCGCCAGGCTCGTTCGCTTCGCAGCCGGATGCCGCAAGCGGGCTGCTCGCGTACCTGGCCTCCGGCGACAGCGCAGAAGCCAAGCGCCGGCACGGCATGGAACCGGCCTAACGGGTCGCAGACTTGCGAGAGCCGTTTCCCTTGCCAGCAATGACAAGCCCCGCGCTCTCGACAAAGCCGTGAATCAACCTCAGCCGTGGCGACGCCCGCAGCCACAGCACGCCGAAGCGCCGCGTCTCCGAAGGCAGCGGCAGCGGGATCTTGGCGATGCGCTGCCCGTCGAGCAGCGGCGAAGCGATGTCGGGCACGACCGACACGCCAAGGCCTCGATCGACCATCATCGCGATTGCCAGCAATGAACTGAGTTCGAAGCGCTCCTGCGGCACGATGCCCGCCGAACGCAGGTAGCGGTCGGCCTGCTTGCCGCCACCGAGGTTGCGGTCGTAGCGGATGAGCGGAGAGGTCCGCAGCAGCTCGTGGGGATCGCGCCGCGCGAGGCGGCTCGGCGCGAGCAGCACCAGGGGTTCTTCGCGCAGCAGGGCCCAGTCGAAGGTCTTCGCAAGCGCGAACGGTGGATACAGGCACACGGCAGCATCGAGCTCGCCCTGCTGCATCGCCTTGTAGAGCGTGGCAGTGTTGCCCGACTGCAGGTACACCTTGACGCCCGGATGCGTCTTCACGAAGCGCGCGAGGATGTCCGGCAGCAGGCTGTGGATGGCCGTGTTGATGGTGCCGATGACCAGCTCGCCGCCGGCCGCCTCGCTGCCCACCAGCGCCTTGATGTCGCCCACCTCGCGCAGCAGCGTGCGGGCCCGCTGCACCAGCCGGTGCCCCGCCTCGGTCGGCTGCACCGTGCGGCCGGCGCGCGCGAGCAGCGGTGCGTTGAGCTCCCGCTCCAGCGCGCGGATCTGCTGCGCCACCGCGCCGGGCGTCAGGTCGAGCCGGCGCGCGGCCTCCGACATCGAGCCCGACTCCACCACCATAAGAAAGCTTTGCAGGTAGGCCGTTTCCATGAAGATAGATTTTCTGCGATCTGATCGCAGGGAGCAGCTGTTTTTCTCTTCTCATGAACTGCGGACACTGCATGCATGAGAAGCAAACTCTTCGTTCCCGGCACCCGTCCTGAACTGTTCGCCAAGGCACTGGCCAGTGCGGCGGACGCCATCTGCCTCGACCTGGAAGACGCGGTGTCCGAGCCGCGCAAGGACGAGGCGCGCGAGACCGTGCGCCAGCTGCTGCTTGCCAGCGGCGATGCGGCCCTGTCGCAAAAGACACTGATCGTTCGCGTCAACGCCATGGACACGCCGCACTTCGAGCGCGACGTGGCGGCAGTGGCGCAGGCCGGCGTGCACCTGATCAACCTGCCGAAGCCGCAAAGCCCGGCGCACGTGCGAACGGCGGTCGAAGTCATCGAGCGTGCCGAACGCGTCAACGGCGTGCAGGCGCCCATCGGCCTGCTGCTGAACATCGAGACACCCACCGCCCTGCGCACGGCAGCAGAACTCGCACTGGCGCATCCGCGCGTGTCGGGGCTGCAGTTGGGGCTGGGCGACCTGTTCGAGCCGCTGAGCATCGCCCGGCGCGAACCTTCAGCGATTCGCCAGGCGATGTTCGCAGTGCGCATCGCAGCCGGCGAAGCGGGCGTGTATGCCTACGACGGCGCATTCGCGAACATCCGCGATGCCGAGGGCTACCGCGCCGAAGCCATGCTGGCGCGCGACCTCGGCTTTCTGGGCAAGACCTGCATCCACCCGAGCCAGATCGCCATCGCCAACGAGGTGTTCCGTCCCACGGATGAAGAGATCGCGCACGCCTGCAAGGTGGTCGAGGCGGCGCGCGAAGCCGATGCCAACGGCATCGGCGCCTACGTGGTGGACGGAAAAATGATCGACATCCCTTTCGTGATTCGCGCGCGCGCCATCGTCGAGAGTGCACGCAGCCTTGGGCTGCTTGCGAGCTGAGCTTTCCATCAATAAGAAACCGGAGACAACAAAATGCAATTCCCATCCATCCTTCGCCCGCGCGTGCTCGCCTTTGTTGCAGCGGCAGCGCTTGCCGGCGCGGCATTCGCCCAGGGCGCCTATCCCGGCAAGGCCATCACGATCGTGGTGCCCTACCCGGCCGGCGGTTCCAACGACACCTTCGCGCGACAGGTAGCCAAGGAGCTGGGCGACCAGCTCAAGCAGCCCGTGATCATCGACAACCGCCCCGGCGCGAGCGGCAACACCGGTACGGCGCAGGTGGCGCGCGCCGCGCCCGACGGCTACACGCTGGTGGCGGTGTCGTCCAGCATGACGACCAACGCAGCCGTGCAATCGAAGATGCCCTTCGATCCGGTGAAAGGCCTCGCGCCCGTGGCCATGTTCGCCAAGGGCCCGTTCATCGTCGCGGTCAACAACGAGTTTCCCGCGAAGACACCGGCCGAGCTGATCGCCGCCATCAAGGCCAAGCCGGGCCAGTACAACTACGCCTCGTCGGGCTCGGGCAGCGTGAACCAGTTCGGCACCGAGCTGCTCAAGGCCAAGGTGGGCGACCTGCAGATTGCGCACATCCCCTACAAGGGCATGGGTCCGGCCGTGACTGACCTGATCGGCAACCAGACGCAGCTGCTGATTTCAAGCGGCCCGTCGCTGCTGCCGATGGTGCGTGCCGGCAAGCTGCGCGCCGTGGGCATCACGAGCCTGAAGCCCAGCCCCGTCGCGCCTGATCTCACGCCAATGGCCACCGCGGTGCCCGGCTACGAATTCGAACTCTGGTGGGGCCTGCTGGCACCGGCGGGTACGCCGCCCGACGTGGTAGCCAAGCTCAATGGCGCCGTCAACCAGATCCTGGCCAGGCCCGAGATCACGGCCAACTTCCTGCGCGAAGGCGCCATCGCCACGCCGCTCACGTCGGCCCAGTTCGGCACCGTGATCGCCGACGACGTGGAACGCTGGAAGAAGCTGGCAAAGCAACAGAACATCACAGCCGACTGAGGAAAGAAGAACCCATGAGCACTACCGCCCCCGACAACGCTGGCGACGACAAGCACCTGCCCGCGCGCCAGGGCCCCGCCGGGCCGTTGAGCGGCCTGCGCGTGCTCGACCTGAGCGCCTACATCGCGGGCCCGTACGGTTGCTCGCTGCTGGCCGACCAGGGCGCGGAAGTCATCAAGATCGAGCCGCCCACGGGCGACAACCTGCGCAAGTACCCATCGACGCTGGAAGCCGAAAGCCGTGCGTTCATCGGCGTCAACCGCAGCAAGCTGGGCGTGGTGCTCGATCTCAAGAGCCCGCAGGACCTCGCCGCGCTGATGGCGCTGGTGCGCACGGCCGACGTGCTGGTGCACAACTTCCGCCCCAGCGTGCCACCACGGCTGGGCATTGCGTACGACCAGTTGAAGATGGTGAACCCACGCCTGATCTACTGCGCCGTCACCGGCTATGGCGAGACAGGGCCACTGCGCGAGAAGGCGGGCTACGACCAGGTGCTGCAGACCATGACCGGCATGTGCGCGCTGCAAGGCAAGCGCGGCGAGCCGCCCGAGATCATCTACGGCTCGGTGGTCGACTACTACGCGGCCGCGCTGGTGGCTGCCGGCGTGGCCTCCGCGCTGTACGAGCGGGAGAAAAGCGGCGAAGGCCAATTCGTCGGCGTTTCGCTGCTGCGCTCCGCGCTCACGATGCAGTCGGCCCGCATGGTGTGGGCCGAGGGCGAGCCGAAAGACGTGGGGCGCGACATGCGCTCGGGCGGCATCACCGGTCTTCACCCCACGCGCGAGGGGCACATCTACATCTCGGCCAACACGCCGCACTTCTGGCAGGCGCTGTGCGCCAAGGTCGACCTGCCGGAGCTGGCGGGCGACGAGCGCTACGACTCGGTGCGCAAGCGCGCGCAGCATGCCGCCGAGATCGTTCCGAAGCTGCGCGCCGCGCTGGCCGCGCGCACCGCGCTCGAATGGGAAGAACTGTTCGGCGAGGAAGTGCCCTGCGCGGCAGCACGCACCGTGGAAGACATGTTCGACAACGAACAGGTGCTGGCCGAGGACATGGTGGCGAACTTCGCGCACCCCACGCTCGGCTCGTACCGCGGCTTCACCCGGCCGGTGCGATTCGGCCGTACGCCGGGGCCGGAGCCCTTTGCCGCGCCGACGCTGGGGCAACACACAGCAGGCGTGCTGGCCGCGCAGCGCTTGGACGAATAGGACATGCCCACCGATAACGTGGTGCCCCACAGCAGCGGCACTCGCAAGCCCGCAAGCGCGGCACCCGAAGGCGCGTGCGACGCGCACATGCATGTGTACGACCGACGCTTCGCGCTGCACGGGCCGCCCGATGCCATGCTCGATCACGCCACCGCCGCCGACTACCGCCTGCTGCAGCAACGCATCGGCACGCAGCGCACGGTGGTCGTTCAGCCGCGCGCCCACGGCACGGACAATAGCGTGACGCTGGCCGCCATTCAGGCGCTTGGCGCCGAGCACACGCGCGGCGTGGCGGTGGTACGGCCCGAGGTGAGCGATGCCGAACTCGAACGCCTGCACACGGGCGGCATCCGCGGCATCCGGTTCACGCTGTACACACCGGCGAATGCGGCAACGGACTTCGCCATGGTCGAGCCGCTGGCGCAGCGCGTGCATGCGCTCGGCTGGCATGTGCAGTTGCACTGGAACGCCGACCAGATCGTCGAGCACGCGGCGCTGCTCGCGCGCCTGCCCTGCACGATCGTCTTCGATCACCTTGCCCGCCTGCCGCTGCCCGATGCGCTGGCGCATCCCGCATACGACGTCGCGCGCCGGCAGCTCGACCACGGCCGCACCTGGATCAAGCTGTCAGGCGCCTACCTGGATTCGCGTGTGGGCGCGGAAGGCGGCTACGCCGACACGACCGGTATTGCACAAGCCTGGGCGCAGCAGGCACCCGACCGCGTGGTGTGGGGCAGCGACTGGCCCCACCCGACCGAGCGCACCGCCAAGCCTGACGACGCTCAGCTGTTCGACCTGCTGGGCCAGTGGGTTCCCGACGAGGCCGCGCGCCGCCGCGTGCTGGTCGACAACCCGGCGCAGCTCTACGACTTTTCCTGAACCACAAACAAACTCCGAGACATTGGCATGAAGCAACCACAGAAGCGCCTTCTGAAATCCGTCGTAGCGCTGGCCGCCTGCGCCGCTCCCCTGCTGGGCTGGGCCGCCTGGCCCGACAAGCCGATCCGCATGGTGGTGCCGTACGCCGCGGGCGGCGGCGCCGACAACACCGCGCGCATCGTCGCGCAGCAGATGAGCGCTGCGCTGGGCCAGCAGATCGTCATCGACAACAAGCCGGGCGCGGGTGGCGTGATTGGCGCCGACAACGTGGCCAAGGCGGCCGGCGACGGCTACACCGTGCTCTACGACGCATCGGCGTTCTCGGTGAATCCGTCGCTGCGCAAGCTGCCCTTCGACGCGGCGAAAGACTTCATTCCCGTGTCGCTGGTCGCCACCGCGCCGCAGATCCTCGTCGTGCCGACGAGCGCGCCGTACAAGACCGTCGCGGAGTTCATCGACTTCGCGCGCAAGAACCCGGGCAAGCTGAGCTTTGCGTCGGCGGGCGGCGGCACCGGCTCGCACCTGGCGGGCGAGGCGCTGAACGAGCAGGCGAAGATCAACCTGATGCACGTGCCCTACAAGGGCGGCGCGCCCGCACTCACCGACGTGATGGGAGAGCAGGTGTCGGCCTATTTCGGCAACGTGGCGTCGACGCTGGGCTACGTCAAGGGAGGCAAGCTGCGCGCGCTGGGCGTGAGCTCCATCAAGCGCGTGCCGGGGCTGCCCGACACGCCGACGCTCGCGGAGTCGGGCCTGCCGGGCTACAACGTGGTCGAGTGGAACGGCGTATTCCTGCCCAAGGGCACGCCGGCCGACATCGTGCAGAAACTCGGCAAGGCGGTGCAGGCTGCGGTCAACGACCCGACGGTACGGCAAAAGCTGCTGCAACTCGGCCTGGAGCCGGCCGGCACCACGCCCGAGGCCTTCGCGAAGTTCGTGCAGGACGAGACGGGAAGAGTGAGCGCGCTGGTGAAGGCGCGCAACATCAGGGTCGATTGATCCTGCACTCGACTGGGTGTGCGTGAAACGTAGTGTGTGGGTTTCCCCCCGCGGATACAGAGGCATACGCGTTTCGCGCCACGGCAGGGTGGCCCAACGAAGAATCGGCTCCGTTCACAGACGAACGCCCGTCACTCTTCCGAAGGAACCACCATGCGCTTTCGCTCTTCCACCCTCTTCTTCGCCGTCGCCATCGCGGCCTCGGCGGCGGCCCTCACGCTGACCTTTGCCGCACCATCGCCGCTCGGCGGCGACGTTCCGGCCGCCGAGGCGGTGCCAGCGCCTGAATTCCAGAACATCGACACCTGGCTCAACTCGCAGCCGCTGAAGCTCAGTGAGCTGCACGGCAAGGTCGTGCTGGTCGACTTCTGGACCTACACCTGCATCAACTGCCTCAACCACCTGCCTTACGTGAAGGACTGGAACGAGAAGTACAAGGACAAAGGCCTGATCGTCGTCGGCGTGCACACGCCGGAGTTCGCGTACGAGAAATCGACGAAGAACGTGAAGGACGCGATCCAGCGGCTGCAGATCAGGCACGCGGTGGCGCAAGACAACAGCTACGGCACCTGGAAGGCCTTCAGGAACCAATATTGGCCTGCGGTGTACCTGATCGACAAGCAGGGAAAGATCGTCTATTCGCACTTTGGCGAAGGCAGCTATGGCACTACGGAAAAGAAGATCCAGGCGCTGCTGGCTGAGCCTGCGCCGGCAGGGTCTTGAGGAATGAAGAAGCTCTGGTTCGCCCTACTCTTCCTAGCCGGCGGCATCACCCACGAGATACGAAACCCGGTGAGCTGCCAGTGCATCACAGCACGATTCAGTCCAACGCCTCGACAGTCGAAGAAAAAACGTAGCCCTCACTGCGCACCGTCTTGATGAAGCGCGGCTCGCGCGCATCGTCTCGTAGACGCTGACGCAGCCGGCTCACGAGCAGGTCGATCGAGCGCTCGAAAAGCTCGGCCTCGCGCCCCTGCGTGAGACTCAGCAGTTGGTCGCGGCTCAGCACCTTCTGCGGGTGGTCGAGAAATACGCGCAGCAGCCGGTACTCCGCACCGCTGAGAGCCACCATCACCCCGCTGTCGTCGATCAGGTGGCGCGCAGTGGTGTCTACCTGCCACTCGCCGAACCCCAGCTTCGAGGCCGACTCGGTCGAGCGCATGTTCGGCGGCAGCATGCGCGTGCGGCGCAGCACCGAGCGCATGCGCGCCAGCAGTTCGCGGGCGGAAAACGGCTTGGCCAGATAGTCGTCGGCGCCCATTTCCAGACCGAGGATGCGGTCCGCCTCCTCGCTGCGCGCAGTGAGCATGAGGATCGGCGTCGCCTTGTACTTGCCAGTGCGAAGGTCACGGCACAGCGTGAGCCCGTCTTCGCCCGGCAGCATCAGGTCGAGGATGATGAGATCGAACGGCCCCGACTCCTCCAGCGCCGCGCGCATGTGCCGCCCCGTGGGCACCGCGACCACGCGCAGGCCGTTCTTGACCAGATACGTGGTGAGCAGTTCGCGGATTTCCCGGTCGTCGTCGACGATGAGGATGTGGTCGGAGGTCTTCGAGGTCGTCATGCGGGTGGCCGGTACGTCGGAAGCCGCAATGTAGCCCGGCTGCGGGCCGGGACAAGCGGGTTTGTATTCCTGTGTATCCGGCGCCCCGGACGGCCACACTACGTTGCCGACGCGAGCTTCCACACCGCATCGGCAAAGACTTGCGGCGTCTCCTGCGGCACGTTGTGGCCCGCGTTCACGACCAGGTGCGTGCGCGGCCCGGTGAACTTGGCTGCGTAGGCCTTGCCGTCGGTGGCCGGCACGACACCGTCGGAGTCGCCGTCCATCGTGATCGCTGGCACCTTGATCGTCGGAAACGCGGCCAGGCGCTTCTCGTATTCCTCGTACTGCGCGAAGCCGTCCGCAAGACCGAGGCGCCAGCGGTAGTTGTGGATGACGATCTGCACGTAGTCAGGGTTGTCGAACGACGCGGCGGTGCGCTCGAAGGTGGCGTCGTCGTATGCCCACTTCGGCGAATTCGTGGTCCACAGGATGCGCGCGATGTCGCGCCGGTTCGCTTCCAGCCCGAGGCGGCCGCGCTCGGTGGCGAAGTAGTACTGGTACCACCAGCCCAGCTCGACCTTCGCAGGCAGCGGCAGCTTGTTGCCGGGGCGGTTGGTCATGATGTAGCCGTTGACCGAGAGCAGCCCGATGCAGCGCTCGGGCCAGAGCGCCGCGATGATGCAGCCGGTGCGCGCGCCCCAGTCGTAGCCGACGATGACGGCGCGGTCGATCTTCAGGGCGTCGAGCAGCGCGATCTGGTCGAGCGCCACTGCCGCCTGCTGCGCGGAACGCGGGTTGGTGCTGTCGAGAAAGCGCGTGGTGCCGTGGCCGCGCAGGTGCGGCACGATCACCCGGCAACCCCGGGCCGCGAGCAGCGGCGCGACTTCAGCATAGCTGTGGATGTCGTAGGGGTAGCCGTGCATCAGGAGCACCGGAATGCCGTCGGCAGGGCCGGCCTCGTAGTAGCCGACATCGAGCTCACCGGCCTTGATCTGGCGGATGGGCTCCAGCTTGCGCGGCCTTGCGGCGGGCGCGGTATCGGCCGCGTGGGCCGTGCTGCTCATGAATGCCAGTTCGACGGCGGCGAGGCTGGCGGCGGCGCCACCCAGCAGGAAGCGGCGTTGACGGTTGATGGGTTCTTCGGACATGGGACGTTCCTTCGTTTGTGTTGGCGACGGAACGATTGAATGCGCCGGATGTATGCGGCATGTGTCATGCCAGGGGTGTTCTTGTATGGCCGTGTGTACGGGCCGCGCCGGATACACGGCCATACAAAGCCGAAGCTGCGACGGCATCTGGGCCCCGGCAGGTAATGTTGTATGTCCCGTTTGCCGCCCAACACACTGCAATACAAAGAAGTGATCTGCGGCGCGAGCCCGGGTCTATAAACCAGCCCATGCCTACATCCGCAAGCCTCCCCGCACCCCTCGCCCCGGCCAACCCCGCAGGCCTGCGCCGGCTGCTGCCCCGCTCGCTGTTCTCGCGCGTGACGCTGATCATCGTCATCGGGCTGGCCATTGCACAGCTGCTGACCTTCACGGCGATCCGCTACGAACGCGGCATCGCGATGCGCGAGCTGATGATGATCGGCATCGAGCGCGACATCGCAAGCTCCGTCGCCATCCTCGACCGGCTACCGGCCGCCGAGCGCGAAAGCTGGCTCGCGCGGCTGGAGCGGCGCAACTACCGCTTCGTGCTGGGCGGCAGCGCACAGGGCACGCCGCCCGACACGCCGATGTCGCAACAGTTCGCCGCCGCCATCGTCGATGCGATGCGCCCATTCGAGATCGTCAAGGTCGGCCAGGTGGGCAGCCCACCGCAAAGCTTGCAGATCCAGGTGCGGCTGTCGGACGGGTCTTCCGTGGTCGTGCATGCGCGGCGCGTGGACATGCCGGTGTCGAGTTGGGTGATGTGGCTGTTGTGGATACAGCTGTTGGTGCTGGCCGTGTGCGCCTGGTATGCGGTGCGGCTGGTCACGCGGCCGCTGGCGCAGCTGGCCGACGCAGCCGACGAACTGGGGCCAGACCTGAAGGGACAGCAGTTGCCCGAAGAAGGCCCGACCGAGGTGAAGCACGCGGCGCGCGCATTCAATGCAATGCAGAAGCGCATTGCGGGCTACATGGCCGAGCGCGTGGAAATCCTCGCGGCCATCTCGCACGACCTGCAGACGCCCATCACCCGCATGCGACTGCGCACCGACCTGATGGACAGCGATCAGGACCGCGACAAATTCCGCCAGGACCTCGATGCGATGCACGCCCTGGTGCGCGAAGGCGTGACCTACGCGCGCACGCTGCACGGCGCCACCGAGCCGCCGTGCCGCATCGACGCCGACGCGCTGTTCGAGAGCATGGTGGCCGACTACGAGGACTCGGGCGAACAGGTGCTGCTCGAAGGCCGCACGGGCGAGCCCATCGTGACTCGGCCGAATGCGCTGCGGCGAATATTGACGAACCTGATCGACAACGCGCTGAAGTTCGGCACTGACGTGCGCCTCCAGGTGCATGCCGAGGCCGACCGGCTGGTGCTGGCCGTGGTCGACAACGGACCGGGCATTCCGCCCGACCAGCTGGAGAACGTGCTCAAGCCCTTCTACCGCGTGGAAGGCTCACGCAACCGCAACACCGGCGGCACCGGACTGGGCCTGGCCATCGCCCACCAACTGGCGATGGCGATGGGCGCGGAGCTGGTGCTGCGCAACCGACCCGAAGGCGGGCTCGAAGCCCGGCTGACCATGAGCACGCGCGCCGCGCCGCCGAACTGAGCCGCGCCCTCATCCCTCCATTGACCAGACTCCGACCATGCTCCTCCTCATCGTTGCCTACCTGGGTGGTGTGCTCACCATCCTGAGCCCGTGCATCCTGCCCGTGCTCCCGTTCGTCTTTGCGAGGGCCGATCGGCCGTTCCGCTCGCATGGCCTGCCGATGCTGCTGGGCATGGCGCTGGCGTTCTCGGCCATCGCCACACTGGCGGCGGTGGGCGGCGGCTGGGTCGTAGCGCTCAACGAGTACGGGCGCCTTGCGGCGATCGCGTTGCTGGCGGAGTTCGGCGTGACGCTGCTGTTTCCATCGGTGGCCGACCGGCTGAGCCGTCCGCTGGTAGCGCTTGGCTTGCGGTTGTCTGGGCCTGCCTCGGAGAAGGCGTCGGTGTTCTCGCCGCTGTTGCTGGGGGTTGGCACGGGGCTGCTGTGGGCGCCGTGCGCGGGGCCGATCCTCGGGCTGATCCTGACTGGCGCCGCACTCAACGGCGCGAGCATCGGCACGTCATTGTTGTTGCTGGCCTATGCGGCCGGTGCATGCACCTCGCTGGCGGCTGCGCTGCTCTTTGGCGGTCGGCTGTTCTCGGCGATGAAGGGCTCGCTGCGCACCGGTGAATGGATGCGGCGCGTGGCTGGCGTGGCCGTTCTTGTGGGCGTCGGCGCCATTGCGCTGGGGCTGGACACCGGGCTGCTCAGCCGCCTCTCTGTCGGCACAACTTCGGCGCTGGAGAAAGCACTGGTGGAGAAGATCGACATGCCCATGCCGTCGCCGCAACCTCAGGCCTCCATCGACCCGGGCGGCCTGATGCTGACGTCGACGCAACCGGAGCCGAAGAAGCCCGCATTGGCACTGCCCGACGAAGGTGGCTTTCCTTCGCTGGCCGGCGCCACCGAGTGGCTCAACTCCGCGCCGCTGACGCCCGAGGGCCTGCGCGGCAAGGTCGTGCTGGTCGACTTCTGGACCTACTCGTGCATCAACTGCCTGCGCACCCTGCCCTACGTTCGCGCATGGGCCGAGAAATACAAGGACGCGGGGCTGGTGGTGGTCGGCGTGCATGCGCCGGAGTTCGCGTTCGAGAAGCAGCCTGCCAACGTGCGCCGCGCAACGAAGGACCTGGGCATTGGCTTCCCGGTGGCCGTCGACAGCAACTACGCGATCTGGCGCTCTTTCGGCAACCAGTACTGGCCGGCGTTCTATGTCGTCGATGCGCAGGGGCGCATCAGACATCACCAGTTCGGCGAGGGACAGTACGCGAAGTCGGAACAGGTCATCCAGCAGTTGCTGTCGGAAGCCGGGCGGCCCGTCGTGCCGGCCGACACGGTTTCGCCGGAAGGCAAGGGTACGCAGGCTGCGCCGGCTGTGTCGCCGGCCCTGTCGGGCGAGACCTACCTGGGCTACGAGCGCGCGCAGAGCTTCGCCTCGCCTGGTGGTATCGCGAAGGATCGTGCGCGGGTCTATCCCGCGGCTTCATCACTGCGCGCCAACCGGTGGGCACTGAGCGGCGAATGGGCGGTGGAAAGCGAACGCGCGGTGCTGGTGCGGGCCAATGGGCGCATCGCCTATCGCTTTCATGCACGCGACCTGCATCTGGTGCTCGGCCCGTCAGCCGATGGCAAGCCCGTGCGCTTCAAGGTTCTGATCGATGGGAAGCCACCGCTTGCGGACCACGGCACCGATACCGATGCGCAAGGCAACGGCACCATCGATGGACAGCGCCTGTACCAACTGGTGCGCCAGACGGCGAACGAAAAAGACCGCCTGTTCGAAATCGATTTTCTCGACGCGGGCGCGCAGGCCTACGTGTTCACCTTCGGCTGATCGCCCTTGGTGCCCCTTACAGGTGCTGCGCTACAAGCACCACGGCCCCGGCGATAGAAATGGCGCCGCCGACGAACTTCCTGAATGCCTTCATGGCGTTGTTCTCCTTCAGTGAAGCTCAATGGTGCCGCGCGGCGGGGTGTTCGTGGGTTGGGAATCCTCATGTGCGGGATAGAAAAGCCCAACCTACAAGAGCGGCATCTACGACTTGGCAGCCGGCAAGGAGAGCCGCTCTCTCGCGAACTGGCTGGCCCGGAGCCGCACCCGCTGCAATGCAGCCTCCAGCGTGGGCTGCTGCATGAATACGACCACTCCCCGCCTGAGCCCACGAAGGCTCAACTCGGCAACGCCCGCATAGCGGCCGCTGGTGGTCTGCTTGATATCGATGCGGCTCGACCAGCCATCGGGCAGGTTGACGAGGAGTTGTAGTTGTTGCTGTGTGACGTTCATGTTGGGGCTGAGGATAGGCCTCGAACCCGCAGCGCCCCAAGGAACTAGTTCCTTTGCATTAGCAATACTTCAAGATTGCCATCAGGGGGATATCCGGTGCGCCCTCATCCTCAATGTCTCCCAGATTGGTCGCGATCATCGGCTTGCCCGCCTCCCTCCGGCGGGCTCCTCCCTCCGACCCCATGCGCAAGAACGGGGTCCTTCAGCTCGCCTTTGTGCGAGCTTTTTTTTGGCTGCCCGCAAGAGCCGCGTCCATTTTTCTGGGCCAAAGAAAAACGGGTTACACCTTGTGAGCGTAACCCGTCGTTCTGTCTGCTGATTTTGGTCGGTGTGAAAGGATTCGAACCTTCGACCCCTTGCACCCCATGCAAGTGCGCTACCAGGCTGCGCCACACACCGAAGCTCTCGATTATAGCGGTTGAAATTCAGCGTCCGAGGGTCAGCAGCTCACGAATTTCAAAGAGTTCGCGCCGCAGGTGCAACAACTGCGACAGGTCGACCGTCTGCGTGGCAGACGACGAGGGCGAATCCTGCACCACGGCGGCATCGAATTCTTCCTGGTCGATTTCGATGGCCTCCATGCCGTCGAGCGGCACCTCGCCCGCCTTGCGACGGTCGCGTTCACCTTGCACGAGCTCCTGAAGCTTGTTGCGCGCACCGCTGATCGTGAAGCCCTGGTCGTAGAGCAGATCACGTATGCGGCGGATCATGAGCACCTCGTGGTGCTGGTAGTAGCGGCGGTTGCCGCGCCGCTTCATGGGCCGCAGCTGCGTGAACTCCTGCTCCCAATAACGCAGCACGTGCGGCTTGACGCCGCACAGTTCGCCGACCTCACCAATGGTGAAGTAGCGTTTGACGGGAATCGGAGGGAGCGTTTTCTCCATTGAAATCAAGACTGTGCGCGGGAAACCTGAGAGATTACTCTACGCAGGCGCGCAGCACCAAGCACTATTCGGCGCCCAGGCTCCACTCGACTTCGGATGCGCCGTTCTGATCGATGCTTCCATGAATCTGCTCCTTGAGCTTCGCACTCGCGTGGAACGTGGCCACGCGGCGCTCGCCGATCGGAATGGCCTCGCCCGTGCGCGGGTTGCGGCCCGGCCGGGGCGCCTTCACGCGGATCTGGAAGTTGCCGAAGCCCGAGATCTTCACGTCCGTGCCTTCGACGAGACTGCTGGCCACGAGCTCGAAGAACGCCTCGACCATGTCCTTGGACTCGCGCTTGTTCAGGCCGATCTGCTCGAACAGCAGATCGGCCAGATGCGCCTTGGTGAGCGCAGGCGTTTCGAGGGCCTCGAGCGTGAATTCGGCAGCGTTCATTCTCATCATCCCCTCAAGCGGCCGCCGAGCTTGGCGTCCAGTTGTTCGACGATTGCACGGACTGCGGGCTCGACCTGCTCGTCCGTCAGGGTGGCGTTGTCGCTCTGGAAACTGAGACGAACCGCCATGCTCTTCTCGCCTTGCGCCAGCGCGCCCGGCGCAGCCACGGCACCATCACGCAGCGGCTGCGGGCGATAGATGTCGAACAGCGTCACGTCGCGCAGCAGTCCCTGCGCAGCTGTCGTTGCGCGAATGGCCTGCACCAGTGCATCGTGCGTAACGGCTTCGGCCACGACCACGGCAAGGTCGCGCTCCACGGCCTGGTGCTTGGGCACCGGCTGTGCCACCGGCACGGGGCGCGCCGTGACGGCGTCAAGGTCGAGTTCGAACAACACGGGCGCTTGAGCGAAGTCCCACTTCTGGCGCCAGCGCGGATGCAGTTCGCCGACGAAGCCGACGGCCTTGCCGCCAACCAGCACACGCGCCGAACGGCCCGGGTGCAGGGCCGGATGCTCGGCCACCTCGAAGCTGGGCACCAGCGGCGCGAGCAGTGCTTCGACGTCGCCCTTGACGTCGTAGAAGTCGACGCGCTGCGGCTTGCCGTCCCAGCGCGACTCGTCGGCGTCGCCCCAGGCGAGGCCCGCCACGCGCATCGGCTGGTTCACGCCGCGCACGGTGCTGTCGGTGGTGGCAACGCTGTCGTCGCGCATGAACACACGGCCCACTTCGAACACGCGCACGCGAGGCGCCTTGCGGTCGAGGTTGAACTTGAGCACCTGCAGCAGCGAGCCCAGCAGCGACGAGCGCATCACGCTCATCTGGCTGGCGATGGGGTTCAGCAGCTTGATCGGGTTGGCATTGCCTGCAAGGTCTTGCTCCCAATGCGCTTCGACGAAACTGAAGTTGATCGTTTCCTGATAGCCCAGCGCTGCGACGCTGCGGCGCACCGCAAACCGGCTGCGCTGCGCCTCGGGCCGCACGCGGGCGGTGATGGGGGCGAGCGGCGCGGTGGTCGGCAGGTTGTTGAAGCCGATCAGGCGCGCGACTTCCTCGATCAGGTCTTCTTCGATCAGCAGGTCGAAGCGATGCGGCGGCGGGGTCACGGTCAACGTGCCCTCGCCTTCGGTGATCGCGAAACCGAGGCGATTCAGCGCGTCGGCGCATTGCGCCTGCGTCAGCGGCATGCCGATCACGCGCGCCGCACGCTCGACGCGCAGCGTGACGGGCACGGCCTCGGGCACGCTCAGCGTCTGGTCGTCCATCCTGCCGGCCTCGCCGCCGCAGATTTCGACGATCAGCTGCGTGATGCGCTCGATGATCTGCACGGTGCGGCTCGGATCGACGCCGCGCTCGTAGCGGTGACCCGCATCGGTCGAGAAGTTGAAGCGGCGCGAACGGCCCTGCACGGCCTCAGGCCACCAGAAAGCGGCTTCGACATAGATGTTGCGCGTGTCGTCGGACACCGACGTGGCGTCGCCGCCCATGATGCCGGCGAGCGATTCGACTTCGCGGTCGTCGGCAATCACGCCGACCTTCTCGTCGACGGTGATGGTGGTGCCGTTGAGCAGCTTGAGCTGTTCGCCCGCCTTGCCCCAGCGCACCGTGAGGCCGCCGTGGATCTTGTCGAGATCGAAGATGTGGCTGGGCTGGCCGTATTCGAACATCACGTAGTTCGAGATGTCGACCAGCGGCGTCACACTGCGCTGGCCGCAGCGCGCAAGGCGCTCGACCATCCATGCTGGCGTCGCGACCTTGGTGTCGACGCCGCGCACGATGCGGCCCGAGAAGCGGCCGCAGAGTTCGGGAGCCTCGACCTTGACCGGCAACACGTCGGCGAACGACGTCGCCACCGGCGCGATGGCAGGGGTCTTGAGTGGCGCACCAGTGAGCGCAGCGAGTTCGCGCGCCACGCCGTAGACGCTGAGGCCGTGCGCCAGGTTGGGGGTGAGCTTGAGCGTGAGCAGCGCGTCGTCGAGCTCGAGCACGTCGCGCACGTCGGCACCGATGGGCGCGTCGGCATCGAGCTCGAGCAGGCCGCCGTGGTCTTCGTTCAGACCCAGTTCGCGCGCTGAGCACAGCATGCCCTGGCTCTCGACGCCGCGCAGCTTGCCGAGCTTGATGAGGAAGGGCTTGCCGTCTTCACCCGGCGGCAGTTCGGCGCCGACGAGTGCGCAAGGCACCTTGATGCCAACGCGCGCATTGGGCGCGCCGCACACGATATTGAGCAAGGCGCCCTGCCCCGCGTCGACCTGGCACACGCGCAGGCGATCGGCATTCGGGTGCTGCTCGGCTTCCTTGATTTCGCCGACCACGATGCGCGTGAAAGGCGGCGCCACCGGTCGGCGCTCTTCGACCTCGAAGCCGCCCATGGTGAGCGTTTCGGCCAGTGCGGCGCTGTCGAGGGGTGGGTTGCAGAACTCGCGCAGCCAGGATTCCGGGAATTGCATCTCTTCGATCTCGATCTGGTTTTTCTATGGAGGGGTGCTTACTGGAACTGCGAGAGAAAACGCAGGTCGCCGTCGAAGAAGAGGCGCAGGTCGTTCACGCCGTAGCGCAGCATCGTGAGCCGATCAGGGCCCATGCCGAAAGCGAAGCCGATGTAGCGCTCGGGGTCGAGGCCCATGTTGCGAACCACGTTCGGATGCACCTGGCCCGAACCCGACACCTCAAGCCAGCGGCCGGCCAGCGGCCCGCTCGCGAACTGGATGTCGATCTCGGCGCTCGGCTCGGTGAACGGGAAGAAGCTCGGACGGAAGCGCAGCACGAGATCATCGCGCTCGAAGAAGGTGCGGCAGAAGTCGGTGAAGACGACCTTCAGGTCCTTGAAGCTCACGTTCTCGCCGAGCCACAGGCCTTCGCACTGGTGGAACATGGGCGAGTGGGTGGCGTCGCTGTCGACGCGGTAGGTGCGGCCCGGGGCGATCACGCGGATCTCGGGCGCCTTCACGGTGCCGGTAGTGTCGGCCGCAGCGGCTGCGAACTCGGCGGCGTACTTCTTGATGTGCTGATGCGCATAGCGCACCTGCATCGGGCTGGTGTGCGGACGCAGGTTGTAGGGAATGCCGTCGTCGCCGTTGATGTCGACGTAGAAGGTGTCCTGCATCGAACGCGCCGGATGATTCGGCGGATTGTTGAGCGAGGTGAAGCTGTGCCAGTCGCTCTCGACTTCGGGGCCGTCGGCCACGTCGAAACCCATGCTGGAGAAGATCTCCTCGATGCGCTCCAGGGTACGACTCACGGGGTGCAGTCCGCCGGGAATGCGGCGACGGCCTGGCAGGCTCACGTCGAGCGCTTCGGCGCGCAGTTGCAGCGAGAGCTCTTCGTCGGCCAGTTGCTGGCGGCGGTCGGTCAACGCGGCCTCGATGGCCTGCTTGGCGACATTGATCGCTGCGCCGCGGGACTTCTTCTCTTCGACACTCAGCGCGGCCATGCCCTTCATCAGCTCGGTGATGCGGCCCGACTTGCCGAGGAACTGGGCCTTGGCGTTTTCGAGCTCGGCGGGCGTTTTCGCTTCGGCGAAGGCGGCGCGTGCGGTGTCGACCAGGGAGTCCAACTCGTTCATAGCAACAAAAATCTTCGAGGGGAAATAAAAAAGAGCTGGAGCCTTTTCAAGCGCCAGCCCTTGAGCCGTGGGCGCAGGAAGCTGCCCGGAGGCAGCATCCCTGCTGTGCAGAATCAAGCAGCCAGCTTGGCCTTGACCTGCTCCACGATGCCGGCAAAAGCGGCCTTGTCGTGCACGGCGATGTCCGCAAGCATCTTGCGGTCGATCTCGATACCGGCCTTGCGGATGCCGTTGGCGAACTGGCTGTAGGTCAGGCCCAGTTCACGCGAGGCGGCGTTGATACGCGCGATCCACAGCTGACGGAACACGCGCTTCTTGGTACGGCGGTCACGGTAGGCGTATTGGCCTGCCTTCATCACCGCCTGTTTGGCGACGCGGAAGACATTGCCGCGGCGACCGCGGAAACCCTTGGCGAGTGCGAGAACTTTCTTGTGGCGGGCGCGAGCCGTTACACCACGTTTGACGCGAGGCATGTGTGTACTCCTTGTTCGTCTGAGTTAAATGCCACGGCCGGGCAGCATGGCGGCGACAGAAACCATGTTGGTCTCATGCACTGCGACTGCACCACGCAGGTGACGCTTGTTCTTGGTGGTCTTCTTCGTCAAGATGTGACGCTTGAAGGCTTGACCGCGCTTGACGGTGCCACCGGGACGAACGCGGAAACGTTTTTTCGCGCTGCTCTTGGTCTTCATTTTGGGCATGTGAATGCTCCTTTAGTTTGTGCTCGTGAGGCGCCATGGATGCTCCACGGACTTGTTGGCCCCGAGACACTTCTTTATCCCGCCCCTGCCGGCATCTCTTGCGAGGCGCTGGCAAGGGCGAAATCCCTTCGAACCTTCTCTTCTCTACTGCAACCCTGACGCTCAGGCTGTTGCGGGCGACGCTGCCGGCGCGGCAGCGGCATCTGCAGCCGGCTTCGGCGCAGCGCCACCAGCCTTCTTGCGACCCGGCGCGATCATCATGATCATCTGCCGGCCTTCGAGCTTCGGAAACTGCTCGACCATGATCAGGTCACCCAGTTCGTCGCGAATACGCTGCAGCAAAGCCAGACCGAGCTCCTGGTGCGTGATCTCGCGGCCGCGGAAGCGCAGCGTGATCTTGCATTTGTCGCCCTCATCAAGAAAGCGCTTGATGTTGCGCATCTTGATGTTGTAGTCGCCATCGTCGGTACCGGGCCGGAACTTGATTTCCTTGACCTCGATGACCTTCTGCTTCGACTTCGCCTCGGCTGCCTTCTTCTGCTCGTGGTACTTGAACTTGCCGTACTCGATCAGGCGGCACACGGGCGGGTTGGCCGCCGCAACGACCTCCACCAGGTCCACGTCCTGCTCACCGGCAAGGCGCAGAGCCTCGGCAAGACTCACGACACCCAATTGCTCGTTATCCGGGCCGATCAGGCGGACTTCCGGGGCCATGATTTCCCGGTTCAGGCGGTGTTGGCGTTCCTCGCGGTGGCGGCGGTCGCGGAATGCAGTAGCGATGGTCAGAATCCTTCAAAATTTGCTACAAAATCTGTAGCGAACACCGGTCAGTCCTCGCGGACAAACGGCATGATTTGGCTTTGAAACATATGGGGTGTTCCGAAGACAAATCAACGCTTGTCGGCAATATCCTGGACGAGCCGTTGCACGAACGATTCGAGGGACATTGCACCGAGGTCTTGATTGCCCCGGGCGCGCACTGCGACGGCACCTGCTTCCTTTTCCTTGTCGCCTACGACAACGATATAAGGGAGCTTTTGCAACGAATGCTTCCGTATTTTATACGTAATCTTCTCGTTGTGCAGGTCAAGCTGAACCCTAAGCCCTTGATTTTGCAGCGCTTTCGCAACTTGCGCAGCGTAATCAGCCTGTCCTTCACTGATATTGAGCACCGCCACCTGCACCGGAGCGAGCCACGCAGGCAGCGCGCCCGAGTGGTGTTCGATCAGCATGCCGATGAAGCGCTCGAGGCTGCCGACGATCGCGCGGTGCAGCATCACGGGGTGCGCGCGGCCGCTCGATTCCGTCACGTATTCGCCGCCCAGGCGCTCGGCCGTGTTGAAGTCGACCTGCATCGTGCCGCACTGCCACTGGCGGCCGATGGCATCGCGCAGCGTGTATTCGATCTTGGGGCCGTAGAAGGCGCCGTCGCCCGGTGCAATGACGAAATCGACGCCCGAACGGCGCAACGATTCCATCACCGCATGCTCGGCCTTGTCCCACAGCTCGTCGGAGCCGACGCGGTTCTCGGGCCGCGTGGCAACCTTGTAGAGAATGTCCGTGAAGCCGAAGTCGGCATAGACCTTCTGCAGCTGCTCCGTGTACGCGATGCACTCGTCGAGGATCTGGTCCTCCGTACAGAAGATGTGCCCGTCGTCCTGCGTGAAGCCGCGCACGCGCATGATGCCGTGCAGCGCACCGCTGGGCTCGTTGCGGTGGCACTGGCCGAATTCGCCGTAACGCAGCGGCAGGTCGCGGTAGCTGCGCAGGTCGCTCTTGAAGATCAGCACGTGGCCCGGGCAGTTCATCGGCTTGAGCGCATATTCGCGCTTCTCCGACTCCGTCGTGAACATGTTGTCGCGATAGTTCTGCCAGTGGCCCGTTTTCTCCCACAGGCTCTTGTCGAGGATCTGCGGGCCCTTCACTTCCCAATAGCCCGTGTCGCGGTAGATGCCGCGCATGTACTGTTCGACGGCCTGCCACACGGCCCAGCCCTTGGGGTGCCAGAACACCACGCCCGGCGCCACTTCGTCGATGTGGAACAGGTCAAGCTCCTTGCCGAGCTTGCGGTGGTCGCGCTTCTCGGCTTCCTCGATGCGCTGGATGTACTGGTCGAGCTGCTTCTTGTCGGCCCAGGCCGTGCCGTAGATGCGCTGCAGTTGTTCGTTCTTGGCGTCGCCGCGCCAGTAGGCGCCAGCCAGCTTCGTGAGCTTGAAGACCTTCAGGAAACGCGTGTTCGGCACGTGCGGGCCGCGGCACATGTCGACGTATTCCTGGTGGTAGTACAGGCCCATGGCCTGCTCGTCGGGCATGTCCTCGACGAGGCGCAGCTTGTAGTCCTCGCCGCGCGACTTGAAGACTTCGATGACTTCGGCACGCGGCGTCATCTTCTTGACCACGTCGTAGTCCTGCGCGATCAGCTCGCGCATGCGCGCCTCGATGGCGGCCATGTCCTCGGGCGTGAACGGGCGTTCGTACGAGATGTCGTAATAGAAGCCTTCGTCGATCACGGGCCCGATCACCATCTTGGCCGTCGGATAGAGCTGCTTCACCGCATGGCCGACCAAGTGGGCCGTCGAATGGCGGATGATTTCCAGGCCTTCGTCGTCCTTGGGCGTGATGATCTGCAGCTTGGCGTCATGGTCGATGACGTCGCTGGCATCGACGAGCCTGCCGTCGACCTTGCCGGCCACCGTCATCTTGGCCAGGCCGGGACCGATGGACTGGGCGACTTCGGCCACCGAAACCGGGCCGGGGAACTCGCGGCGCGAGTTGTCGGGGAGCGTGATCTGGATCATTTGAAGAAAACCTCGGGGAGAAAAACAAAAAAGCGCGGTGGATGCCGCGCTTTGCTTGGTTGTAGAGCTGGCAGAAACCAGCGAGCGCGGGCTACCGGCCTTTTCCTTCAGTGAAGAAAAAGCCGCTGAATCCTTGCGGAGTAGTTCGCGGTGTCATAACCAAGGTGCCTTTCTCGCTCTTGTTGAGTGCAGAGCCCGCAATTCTAGCCGCTGCCCGTTCAGGACGCGGGCGCCGCATTCTTGAGTCCCAGCACTTCAATGGGCTCGATAGACGGCGGCTTGGCGAACAGCTCGGGAGCCTTCGCCATCAGCGCCTGGGCGATCGGGCCGGTCAAATGAGCCTGGCGACCTGCTTCGTCTTCGAACGCGTCGAACACGCCGAAGGTGCTCGGCGACAGGCGTAGCGCAAACCAGATCGGCGTGGTCTTCTCGTCGCGCGCCATCGCAAGGCCGGCTTCGAGGAACTTCTCTACATCGCCTTCCTTGCCCGGCTTGGCTTCGAGGCGAGCGAACAGTGCGTACTTGATCATGGGTGATCTCCTGAGTTGAACGGCGCGCGACATTGCGCGGCGTTGGTATGGACTCTAGGCAGCCGTTGCCTCTGGAGCTATTGGCGTTTTTGACATCTTTGATATCGTTATGGCCATGAAGCTCGATGTACTCGCTCTCGATGGAGTGTTCGACACCGGCCTGTCCACGGTGCTCGACGTGTTCACCACTGCCAACGAACTCGCGGCCATGCTGCAGCTCGACGTGGCGCCGTTCGAAGTCACGGTGACGGGCGTTCGCAAGCGTGTGAGAACTTCGCAGGGGCTCACCGTTCCGGTGGCTCGCGCGCTCGACGCCGGGTCCGCGGATTGGCTGATCGTTCCAGCGCTGGGCTGCAAGATGCCCGAAACACTGGAACCCGCCTTGTGTCGCCCCGACGTGCGCGACGCCTGCGCCGCATTGCAGGACCGCGCAAGCAAAAGCGCCAATCTGGCCGCCGCCTGTATCGGCACCTTCGTGCTCGCGGAATCGGGCGTGCTCGATCACCAGAAGGCAACCACGACCTGGTGGCTGGCCACGCTGTTCCGCCAGCGCTACCCTGCCGTGCAACTGGAAGACTCACGCATGCTGGTCAGCTCCGGCAATCTGGTCACGGCCGGCGCAGCGCTGAGCCATGTCGACATGGCGCTGTGGATCGTGCGCCAGGCCAGCCCCGAACTCGCCACGCTGGTCGCGCGCTACCTGATCGTCGACTCGCGGCCGTCGCAGTCGGCCTACGTGATCTCCGACCACCTCTCGCATTCCGACCCGCTGGTGGAGCGCTTCGAGCGCTGGGCGCGCGGCCGGCTGGCCGACGGCTTCTCGCTCGACGAGGCCGCACAGGCCGCGGGCACCAGCAAGCGCACGCTGGCCCGCCGCATGCAGCAGGTGCTGGGCAAGAGCCCTCTCTCCTACGTGCAGGACCTGCGCGTGGAACGCGCGGTGCACCTGCTCAAGACCAGCGACAAGAGCCTCGAGCAGATCGCCGGCATGGTGGGCTACGCTGACGGTGTCACGCTGCGCACCCTGCTGCGCCAGCGCCTGGGCCGCGGCGTGCGCGAGGTGCGCCTCGAAGCCTGAACACGCAACGGACGCAAAAAAGCCCGGCGCGCGGCCGGGCTGAAAGTGACAGCGAAATATCTGCCTGTCGAAAGACCGACCCGCGAGGGTCGATCACCCGATCAGTGGAACTGCTCTTCCTCGGTCGAGCCCGACAGCGCCTTCACGCTGGACGAACCGCCCTGGATCACGGTGGTCACGTCGTCGAAGTAACCGGCGCCCACTTCCTGCTGGTGCGACACGAAGGTGTAGCCCTTGTCGCGTGCGGCGAACTCGGGTTCCTGCACCATGTTGACGTAGTGCTTCATGCCTTCGCCGCGGGCGTAGGCGTGGGCGAACTGGAAGGTGTTGAACCAGTTGACGTGGATGCCGGCCAGCGTGATGAACTGGTACTTGTAGCCCAGGGCCGACAGGTCTTCCTGGAACGAGGCGATCTGCTTGTCGTCGAGGTTCTTCTTCCAGTTGAAGGAAGGCGAGCAGTTGTACGACAGCAGCTTGCCGGGGCAGGCGGCGTGCACGGCTTGTGCGAATTCGCGGGCAAAGCCGATGTCCGGCACGCCGGTTTCGCACCACACCAGGTCTGCGTAGGGCGCGTAGGCCACGCCGCGGCTGATGGCTTGCTCCAGGCCGTTCTTCACGCGGTAGAAGCCTTCCTGCGTGCGCTCGCCCGTCAGGAAGGGCTTGTCGTTGGCGTCGTGATCGGAGGTGATCAGGTTCGCGGCTTCCGCGTCGGTGCGGGCCAGGACGATGGTCGACACACCCAGCACGTCGGCTGCGAAGCGCGCGGCGATCAGCTTCTCGCAGGCTTCATGCGTCGGCACGAGCACCTTGCCGCCCATGTGGCCGCACTTCTTCACGGCAGCCAGTTGGTCTTCGAAGTGCACGCCGGCTGCGCCGGCCGTGATCATGTTCTTCATCAGTTCGAAGGCGTTGAGCACGCCGCCGAAACCGGCTTCCGCATCGGCCACGATGGGCAGGAAGTAGTCGATGAACTCCTTGTCGCCCGGGTTGACACCGCGGCCCCACTGGATTTCATCGGCGCGGCGGAAGGTGTTGTTGATGCGACGGACCATCGTCGGCACCGAATCGTAGGCGTACAGCGACTGGTCGGGGTACATCGTCTCGGAGCTGTTGCCGTCGGCGGCGACTTGCCAGCCCGACAGGTACACGGCTTCCAGGCCAGCCTTGGCCTGTTGCATCGCCTGACCGGCGGAGATCGCGCCGAACGCGTTCACGTAGCCCTTCTTGGAGCCGCCATTGATCTTGTCCCAGAGCTTCTCTGCGCCGCGCTTGGCCAGCGTGTGCTCGATGGGGAACGAACCGCGCAGGCGCACCACGTCGGCCGCGCTGTAGCCACGCTTGACGCCCTTCCAGCGCGGATCGGTGGCCCATTCCTTTTCGAGGGCGGCAATCTGCTGTTCGCGGCTGAGTTGTTCTGTGAGGGTCTGGGGCATGGTCACTCCGTGAGGTTGATTGAAGGTTGGGCGCTGCGGCCGTGGAGTTACTGTAATCGGACTGCAGACTCTTATGTCTTATAGAAGACATATTTTTCAATCAACAAAATCAACCACTTACAGATATATTTCTCAATGCAAAATTATTTTTCTCATATTGAGAAAAAATATTGCGGCGCAGCAGCCGCCGATTTCGCAATGCGCAATCAATCTTTCGGTTGTGAAAACGAGGCATCGCTTCGTGCTGCATGCGCAATCCAATCGCCGCTTTCGATCACGCGGCGGCCCACGATGCGCGCCGGATGGATCTCGTAGACCAGGCAATCGAGCCACTGCCCGCCAACATCCACGCGCACCTGCCGCTTGATGTACTCGCCTGAGTCATCGTCAGCCACTTCCTCGAGCACGTCGAGTGCTACCTCGACCGCGGGCTCGACGACATAGACCTCGCCCTTCACGCGCCCCACCCCACCCAGCACGACACCCGGATAGGCGCCCAGGTCATACAGCGTGCCGGAAATGCTCGCATCGCCCACCCACACCGGCGCGGGCCGATAGCGCGCGATGTCGTTGCGCCCGCCGCGGCGCAGCGTGCCGTAAACAAAAACGTGGGGCATCATCGAAACCGCCTTCTCCGCAACTACAGAACTTCAGTCTATTGAACTCCGCTGCTCCCGCATCAGGCCGCCTCGTGGCCTACGGCTGCCTGGCCCTGAGCATGTCGCTCGTCGGCGGCTACGTCGCCCTCTCCAAGCCCCTTGTCGCCGCCTTTCCTGTGCTGCTGCTCGCATGGCTGCGCTTCGGCATCGCCGCGCTGGCCATGCCGCATTGGCTCAAGCGCACACCCGACGAACCGCCGATGACCGCGCGCACGCGCTGGCTGGTGTTCCTCGAGTCGTTCCTCGGCAACTTCATGTTCTCGATCTGCATGCTGTTCGGCGTAAGCCTCACGAGCGCGGTGTCGGCGGGCGTGATCATGGCGTCGATCCCCGCGTGCGTGGCCGTGGCGAGCTGGCTGTTCCTGCGCGAGCGCATCACCGTGCGCATCGGCCTGGCCATCGCATGCGCCGCGCTCGGCATCGGTCTGCTGGCACTTTCGCCGGCGCACGCACCGGCATCGCCTGCTGCTTCGTCGGCATCGATGCCCTGGCTCGGCAACCTGCTGGTGTTCTGCGCGGTGCTCTGCGAGACGGCGTACGCGGTGATCGGCAAGTCGCTCACGGGACGCCTGGGGCCCAAGCGCATCGCCTCGCTCATCAACCTGTGGGGCTTCGTGCTCTCGCTGCCCTTCGGCATCTGGTTCGCGCTGCAGTTCGATTTCACCGCGGTGCGCTTCGGCACTTGGGCGCTGCTCGTGGTCTATGCGCTCGCTGCAAGCATCTGGACGGTGTGGCTCTGGATGACCGGACTTCGCCACGTACCAGCCGCACAAGCGGGTGTCTTCGCCGTGATGCTGCCCGTGAGCGCAGCCCTCGTCGGCGTGCTCGTGCTGGGTGAAAACCTCTCTTCGCCACAGCTGGTTGCGTTCGTCATTGCCCTCGCGGGTGTGGTGCTCGCGACATGGCCTGGGCGCCGAACGTGAAAAACAGGGCTTCTCCCCTCTGAAAAAACAACAACTCCCAATGAAAAAAGCGCTTTTTCCCTTGGAAACGCGTTTTTTCTCCTTTAGCATCCGCATTGCCACTGGAGACGCAAGTTTTTCATTGGTGAGTGTTCAACCAAAAAAGGAAATCAACCATGGCAACTGCAAAGAAGGCTCCGGCCAAGAAAGCTCCGGCAAAGAAGGCCGCTCCCGCAAAGAAGGCGGCGGCTCCTGCGAAGAAGGCTGCACCGGCCAAGAAGGCTGCTGCTCCTGCTAAGAAGGCTGCTCCGGCGAAGAAGGCTCCTGCCAAGAAGGCCGCTCCCGCAAAGAAGGCTGCTCCCGCCAAGAAGCGCACGCCCAACGCCGCGTTCATGAAGGCCCTGACCCCCAGCCCGGCACTCGCCGCTGTGGTCGGCTCGACGCCGCTGCCGCGTACCGCTGTCGTGAGCAAGCTGTGGGACTACATCAAGAAGAACAACCTTCAAGACAAGGCCAACAAGCGCAACATCAACGCCGACGCCAAGCTGAAGGAAATCTTCGGCAAGGCCCAAGTGTCGATGTTCGAACTGGCTGCGCTGATCGGCAAGCACGTCAAGTAAGCGCTCAGGGGCCTCGCGCTCCTGAATCAAAAAGCCCGCTTCATGCGGGCTTTTTTTTCGCCTGCGGCAAGGCCACGCTTTCTTCGAAGAAGCGCGACGGCGTGCGGCCGAAGTGCTTTCGAAAGGCTTCGATGAAGGCGCTCACGGAGCTGTAGCCCACCGTCAGCGCCACCGCCGTCACGGGCTCCTTCAGGCTCAGCAGCTCGACGGCCTTGAGCAACCGCGCCTGCTGGCGCCATTGCGCGAAGCTCAGGCCCGTCTCCACGGCGAAACGGCGAGTGAGCGTCCTGCGCGCCATGCCGATGCGATCGGCCCATTCGTCGATGCTGTCCGGCAACGCCGGATCATTGGCCACCGCAGCAGCCATCGCGGCAAGGCGCTTGTCCTGCGGCATCGGCAGGTGCAGCGACGGCCTGGCGCTCGCCGCAAGCTCATCGATCAGCACGCCCACCAGGCGTGCACGGCGCGGCTCCAGCAGGGGCTCGGTGGCATTCATCGAGGTCAACCGGTCGATCAGCCCCTGCACCAGCGGCGTGACGGCAAACACATGCGGCCCGTCCGGCAAGGCCGCCGCCATCATCGAGTCGATGTGCAAGCTCCAGCCCGCGGTGGCACCAAAGCTCTGCGCCGCATGAGCGCAGCGCGGTGCGATCCAGCCGATCCACCCCGGCGGCTGCACCCAGCGGCCCGAAGGCGTCTCGATGACCTGCAACCCCTCGCGCAGTGCGAACAGCTGGCCGGTTTCATGCGCGTGGTAGTCCGTGACGCGCGGCGCCTCGTAGGCGTTGATCCAGAGCTTCACAGGGGCCTCAGCAGCCATGGCTGGCCCGCCAGAGGTATCGATTGGCCCCGCGCCGCAAGCCCGAACGCGCGACGCTGCCTAGCATCGAGTTCATCCTCAACAACCCATCCAAGGAACATCCATGAAAGCCCAAGACGTACTGCCCGACGGCGCAGACTTCACCGTCGTGAACGGCCGCACATTGCGCAAGGGATCGGTCGGCGCCTTCCTCGCCAACGTTCGCATCCTCGAAGACGCAAGCGCGTCGGCCGCCGACAGGCACGCCGCCGAGCAAGACCTGGTCTCCCTGATCCCCGCCCTCGACGCGCTCGGCCTGTTCGACGTGTTCGAGCTGCGCTCGCCGTCCCTGCGCGACGAAGTGACCCGACATCGCTCGGCGCTCAGCCCTGCGCCTGCTGCTGCTTCGCCGAACGCGTGATCGACGCCAGCGTGCCGCGCGTGGTGATCACTTCGGGGTCAAGCGGGATCTCGATCAGCGTGCCCGTATCGGCCGCCAGCGCACGCAGCAGCGCGGCCTCGAACTGCGCCGTTTCCGTCACGCGCTCGGCCGCATAGCCATACGCGCGCGCGAGGCCGCAGAAGTCGGGGTTGCGCAGCGCAGTGCCGCTCGTGCGTTCGGGGTACTCGCGCTCCTGGTGCATGCGGATGGTGCCGAACATGCCGTTGTTGAGCAGCACGACGATGCTCTTGCCGCCGTGCTGCGCAGCCGTCGCCAGCTCCTGCCCGGTCATCAGAAAATCGCCATCGCCCGCGATGGTGAAGGCCACGCGCCCCGTCGCAAGATTGGCCGCGATGCCGGCCGGCACCCCATAGCCCATCGCCCCGCTGGTCGGCGCCAGCTGCGTCTTCGCGCCCTTCGCGAGCCCGTGATAGCGAAAGTAGCGATGCACCCAGCTTGCGAAGTTGCCCGCGCCGTTGGTAATGGCCGCGTCCGCCGGCAAGTGCTTCTGCAGCAGCGCGACGACCTCCGCCATGTCGACCGGCCCGCGTGGCGTCTCGGCGGGCATGCCGGCCAGCGCCTGCGGCACAAGGTTGGCCTCGTAGTCGGCGTGGGCCTGCAGCGTCCATTCTTCCCAGGGCAGCGTCGGCGGCGCACTCAGCACCTCCAGGCTGCGCGCGGCCGCGCTCATGCCGGCGTTGATCGCCAGGTCGGCCTGGTACACGCGGTTGAGCTCTTCGGCGCTCGCATGGATGTGCACCAGCGTCTGCTTCGCCTTGGGCGCTTCGAGCAGCGTATAGCCGCCGGTCGTCATCTCGCCCAGGCGCGGACCGATGGCCAGGATCAGGTCGGCGTCTTTCACGCGCTGCGCGAGCTTCGGGTTGATCGCGATGCCGACATCGCCCGCATACAGCGGATGGTGGTTGTCGAAAGTGTCCTGAAAGCGGAAGGCGTTCGCCACCGGCAGCCGCCAGTTCTCCGCAAAGCGCTGCAGCGCCTGCGCGGCCTGCGTCGTCCAGCCGCCGCCGCCGGCAATCACCAGCGGGCGCTGCGACTTCAGCAGCAGTTCGCGCAAGGTGCGCAGCGCACCCGGGTCGCTCCAGGGCTCCACCGCTTCCACGCGCGCCAGCGGCCGAGCCGTCGTCTCGCTGCGCAGCATGTCCTCCGGCAGCACAAGCACCACCGGCCCCGGCCGTCCGTTCATCGCGGTGGCAAAGGCGCGCGCGATGTACTCGGGAATGCGGTTCGCATCGTCGATGCGCTCCACGCGCTTGGCAAAGCCCTTGGTGCTCGGCCCGAAGAAGCTGCCGTAGTCGACCTCCTGGAAAGCCTCGCGATCGCGGAAGTCGCTGCCGACGTCGCCGACGAACAGCACCATCGGCGTCGAATCCTGGAAGGCGTTGTGCACGCCGATCGATGCGTTCGTCGCGCCGGGCCCGCGGGTGACGAAGCACACGCCCGGCCGCCCGGTGAGCTTGCCGTGCGCCTCGGCCATGAAGGCCGCGCCCCCCTCCTGCCGGTTGACGATGAAGCGCGTGCGATCGCGGTACGCATGAAAGCCGTCGAGCACCGCCAGGAAGCTTTCGCCAGGCACGCCGAACGCCATTTCCATGCCCTGTTCGACCAGGCATTCCACGATCAGGTGGCCCGCGGGTTGTGATGTACTCATGAGAAGTAGAACCTCAGCTGCAAATGTCTTCGGCAATTATGTGCGCCCGCTCCAGACGCCTTGCGTTAATTCCCCAATTGGTTAAATTCGCGCCATGAAGGCCTCCAAGGACCCCTCACCCGACGCCGCCGAAGTGATCGAACCCCGTTCGCGCGACGCCGACCGCTCGCAGCTCGCCATCCTCGCGTCGGCGCGCGACGAGTTCTCCGCGCGCGGCCTCGCCGGCGCGCGCATGGACAGCATCGCCGAGCGCGCGGGCCTCAACAAGCGCCTCATCTACTACTACTTCGGCAGCAAGGACGACCTGTTCCTCGCGGTGCTGGAGCGCACCTACGCCGATATCCGCGAGGCCGAGCAGCGCCTGCATCTCGACGAGATCGAGCCGGTCGAGGCCATCCGCCAGCTGGTTTCGTTCACCTGGCACTACTACCTCGAGCACCCCGAGTTCATCACGCTGCTCAACAGCGAGAACCTGCATTGCGCGGCGCACCTCAAGCGCTCCGAGCGCATCCAGGAGATGAACTCGCCGCTGGTACAGCTGCTCGACACCGTGCTGGAGCGCGGCCGGCGCGACAACCTGTTCCGCGCCGGCGTGGACCCCGTGCAGCTCTATATCTCCATCGCGTCGCTCTGCTACTTCTACCTCTCGAACAACCACACGCTCTCGGCCATCTTCGGCCGTGATCTGCGCGCGCCCAAGGCAATGGCGCAACGCCTCTCGCACATGACTGATCTCGTGCTGGGCTACGTCCTGCACTGAGCTTCATCAGCGCGTCTTCGCGCTCTCCGGGTATCTACTAGGCAGCGGCCGTTGACGCTGCGGCGCAGCCGTTCCTACAATCGATAATTCACTCATTGGTGAATTGATCGGTTCAAGAAAGCGGCCCGACCGCGCGGAGACATCCATGAAGCTCTTTGCCAGCACTGCACGCACCACCGTCGTTGCCTCGCTGACCTGCATCGCTGCACTGCTACCGGGCCTGGCCGCCGCGCAGAACGGCTACCCCAGCAAGCCCATCCGCGTGATCGTTCCCTTCGCGGCCGGCAGCACCACCGACATCATTGCCCGCGCCATCACCGACAAGATGAGCGCCAGCATGGGCCAGACGCTGGTGGTCGACAACCGCGGCGGCGCCAGCGGCACCATCGGCCAGCAGGCGGTGGCCACGGCCGCGCCCGACGGCTACACGGTGATGATCCATTCGTCGTCGCACACGGTCAGCCCTTCGACCTTCGCCAAGCTGCCGTTCGACACGGTGCACGATTTCGCGGGCGTCACGCCGATCTCGTCGCTGCCCAACGCGCTGGTGATCTCGCCCAGCAAGAACATCAAGACGCTGCCCCAGCTGCTGGCCGCCGCGCGCGCCAAGCCCGGCAGCATGAACTTCGCCTCTGCCGGTCAGGGCAGCGCCACGCACCTGAACGCCGAGAAGTTCAAGATGGCCGCGAAGATCGACGCGACCAACATTCCCTTCAAGGGATCGGGCGAGGCCGTGACCGAAGTGCTTTCGGGCCGCGTCGACTACTACTTCTCGCCCATTGCTCCGGTCATCGGCCAGATCAAGGAAGGCCAGTTGCTGGCGTTGGCCGTCGGCTCACCCAAGCGCGCCGCCGCCCTGCCTGACGTGCCCACCACCACCGAGGCCGGCGTGCCGGGCTCCGAGTTCAACTTCTGGATCGGAATGATGGCGCCCGCCAAGACGCCGCGCGACGTCGTCGAGCGCCTGCATGCCGAGGTAGCCAAGGCGCTGGCCACGCCCGAGGTGAAGGAGCGCTTCGCCAAGCTCGGCGCCGACGCCTGGACGCTCAAGCCCGAGCAGTTCGACGCCTACATCAAGGAAGAGATCGCGAGCAACGCGCAGCTCGTGAAGGCAGCCGGGCTCTCGGTCCAACAGTAAGCAAGCCCCCTGAAAGCCCCGGCCCTCGCCATGTTCCGCAAGCTCCTGCTCTCTCCGGCCCTGCGCCCTTTCATCCTCATCTTGCTACTGCTGGTGCTGTGGGACCTGGCGATCCGCCTCTTCAAGATTCCGGCCTACCTGATTCCCCCGCCGTGGGAGGTCGTGAAGCAGCTCGTCGCCGAGTGGCCGCGCCTGCTCGCCGAGAGCTGGAAGACCACGCTCGCCACGCTGGGCGGCTTCGGCCTGACGATCCTGATCGGCATTCCGATCGCGATGGTCATCGCCTACTCGCGCGTCGTCGAGTCGTACGTTTATCCACTGCTGGTGTTCTCGCAGAGCATCCCGAAGGTCGCCATCGCGCCGCTGTTCGTGGTGTGGTTCGGCTTCGGCATCTTCCCGAAGGTGATCAGCGCCTTCCTGCTGGGTTTCTTCCCTGTGGTGGTGTCCACGGTGATGGGCTTCAAGTCGGTCGAGCCCGACATGCTCGACCTCTCGCGCTCGATGGGTGCGAGCCGCCTGCAGACCTTTCTCAAGATCAGCCTGCCGCAGGCGCTGCCTTCGATCTTCAGCGGCCTGAAGGTGTCGGTCACGCTGGCCGTGGTGGGCGCGGTGGTCGGTGAATTCGTCGGCTCCAACTCGGGCATCGGCTACGTGCTGCAGGTTGCCAACGGCAACTTCGACCTGCCGCTGATGTTCGCCGCGCTTGTGGTTCTCTCGAGCATCGGCGTCATTCTTTTCGTCGCGGTCGACCTGGTCGAGCGCGTGATGATTCCCTGGCACGCCTCGCAGCGCCACGCGAACTGAGTTTTCCGTTTCAAGTTCCTTCGCAAAGCCAACAACTCCCGGAGACAAGACCATGAAGAAACTGCTTCCCTCTCTGCTCGCCGCAGCAGCGCTCGCCACCTTCGCCATCGCTCCTGCGCAGGCCCAGGGCGACAAGCCCAAGGACAAGGTCACGCTGATGCTCAACTGGTACCTGTACAGCGAGCACGCGCCCTTCTTCCTCGGCAAGGAAAAGGGCTTCTACGCCGAGGAAGGCATCGACCTCGACATCCAGGAAGGCCGCGGCTCCGCCGTCACCGCGCAGGCGGTGGCCGCCAAGTCGGCAACCTTCGGCTACATCGACGTCACGACCATGATCAAGGCGGCCGCCAAGGGTGCTCCGCTGAAGTCGACCGGCGTGCTGTTCCAGGTGAGCCCGATGTCGGTCATGGGCTTCACCGAGAAGAACATCAAGACGCCGAAGGACATCATCGGCAAGACGGTGGCCGTCACGCCCGGCGACTCGATGTCGCAGATGTGGCCGCTGTTCCTCAAGGTCAACAACATCACGGCCGACCAGGTGAAGATCGTCTCGGGTGACGGCCAGACCAAGCTCAATGCCGTGACCAACGGCCAGGCCGACCTGCTGCTGGGCTACGTGATGGACCAGGCGATCAAGCTGCAGGACGCCACCGGCAAGCCCGTGACGCCGATCCGCTTCGCCGACTCCGGCGTGAACCAGATCAGCTCCGGGATCATCACCAACAAGAACCTGCTGACCGAGAACCCCGACCTGGTGAAGCGCTTCATGCGCGCCTCCACCAAGGCCGCCGAAGCCGCAGAAAAAAGCCCCGAGGCCGCGGTCGACGCGATGCTCAAGGCCAACCCCAAGGCGGGCGTGCGCGACACCTTGATCGTCGGCATGAAGCAGAGCGTGGCGCTCTATCACACGAAGGAAACGGCCAACCAGCGCCCGTACCGCGTGGCGATGAAGAACGTGAGCGACTCGCTCGACCTGCTGGTGCAGTACGGCGGCATGGATGTATCGACGCGCGGCAAGCCCGAAGACTACGTGACCCTCGACTTCCTGCCGTAAGCAGGCTCGCCCCCAGGCTCCGCGCACTTCGTGTCGCTTCTCCTTCCCCCTACCGGGGGCCACACCTGCGGCCCGGCAAAGCCGGTTCCGCGGTGTTCCCCGAAAAGACCTCAGCATCCCGCCGCCTCGTCCGCTTCCGTCCTTTAACTACTCTCCATGTCCACTGATGTCCTGATCGAAGCGCGCGGCGTCTCGAAGATCTACCAAAGCAAGGACGGCCCGGTCGAGTCGCTGAAGCCGCTCGACTTCGCAATCAAGGAAGGCGAGTTCGTCTCCGTCGTCGGCCCCTCGGGCTGCGGCAAGAGCACGCTGCTGAAGATGGTGGCGGGCCTGCTGCCCATCAGCGGCGGCAGCCTCACGCTGGCCGGCAAGCCGATCAAGGGTCCTCAGAAGGATGTGGGCATCGTGTTCCAGAGCGCGGTGCTGCTGCCCTGGCGCAGCGTGGAAGACAACATCCTGCTTCAGGCCGAGATGCGCCATCTGCCCAAGGCCGCCTCGAAGGACCGCGCGCGTCAGCTCATGGAAATGGCCGGCCTGAAGGGCTTCGAGGGCAAATACCCCTGGCAGCTCTCGGGCGGGATGCAGCAACGCGCGTCGATCTGCCGTGCGCTGTTGCATGACCCGTCGGTGCTGCTGATGGACGAGCCCTTCGGTGCGCTCGACGCGATGACGCGCGAGAAGATGAACCTGGAGTTGCAGCGCATCTGGATGGCGTCGAAGAAGACGGTGATGCTCATCACCCACAGCATTCCGGAAGCCATCTTCCTGTCGGACCGCGTGATCGTGATGAGCGAGCGGCCCGGCTCCATCGCCGCGGTGTACGACATCGACCTGCCGCGCCCGCGCACGCTCGACATGATGGCCTCGGCCGAGTTCGGCGCATATACGAAGCTGGTGCGCGCGCATTTCTTCTCGCAGGGCATCCTGGACCACTGAAAGCGCCAGCCATGGATGCCATCCGCTTTCACGTCGAGGAGATCCGCTTTGCCGAGCGCAACGTCACGCTGCGGCTGCCGTTCCGCTTCGGCGCGGCCACCGTCACGGCCTGCCCACAGGTCTACGTGAAGGCCCGCATCCGCTTTTCGGACGGCCGCACGGCCGAGGGCTGCGCCGCCGAGATGATGGTGCCCAAGTGGTTCGACAAGACCCCCGCGCTCACCAACGAACAGAACTTCGAACAATTGCGCTTCGCCTTGCGCGACGCGCGCGAGGCCTACACCGGCGAGCCCGATGCGCAAACCGCCTGGACGCACTTCGCGTCGAACTACGCCGCACTGCAGGCGCGCGCCAAGGCCAAGGGCCTGCAGCCGCTCGTGGCCAGCTACGGCCCGGCGCTGATCGACCGCGCGCTGCTCGACGCACTATGCCTGCACAGCGGCGTGAGCTTCGCGACGGCGATGAGCGGCAACCTGAGCGGCATCGACATCGCAGGCAGCGGCCTGGCGGATGACCTCGCAGGCTTCGACATGCCCGGCTTCTTGTCTAGGCAATCGCCGCGCACGCGCATCGCAGCGCGCCATACAGTCGGGTTGGCCGATGCCATCGACGACAACGACGCCGTGCCCGACGCCCCCACCGACGGCCTGCCCACGACGCTCGCAGCGGCCGTGCGCCGCTACGGTCTCACGCACTTCAAGCTCAAGCTGTGCGGCAACACCGCGCAAGACATTGACCGACTCCAACACATCGCCCGCGTGATCGACGGCCACGCACAACTCGTGACGCTCGACGGCAACGAGCAATACGCCGATGCGGACGACTTCGGCGTCTTCCTCGACCGCATGCTGTCCACCCCCGTGCTGTGGAAGCTCTCGCAGAAGACGGTCTTCGTCGAACAGCCGATCCGCCGCGATGCAGCCCTGCAGCGCGACGTGTCCGCGCTCGGCAAGCGCATTCCGCTGCTCATCGACGAATCCGACGCCATGCTCGATGCCTTCGTGCAGGCCCGCGCGCTTGGCTACACCGGCGTATCGAGCAAGAGCTGCAAGGGCTTCTACAAGTCGGTCATCAACGCAGCGCGCTGCGCCCATTGGAACGCCTCCGAGGAAAAGCCGCGCTACTTCCTCTCCGGCGAAGACCTCACCATGCAGGCCGGCATCGGCGTGCAGCAAGACCTGGCGCTGGTCTCCTGGCTCGGCCTCTCGCACGTGGAGCGCAACGGCCACCACTACGTCAACGGCCTTGCCGCGGCTCCCGAGGCTGAACAGCAGGCACTGTTGCGCGCCCATCCAGGCCTGTACGAACAAAGCGACGGCGCAGTGCGCCTCGCCATCCGCGACGGGCAGCTCGACCTGTCCTCGCTCGCCACCGCGCCCGGCTTTGCCACCGGCAAACCCGGCGCCGGCATCTCGTGGGACGCCATGCGTTCCGTCTACTGAAGCCCCCCGCTTCGATCTGCAATCTCTCTCGCATCTCAAGGAAGAAAACGATGGCCACCCAACGTCTAGGAATCATCATGCACGGCGTCACCGGTCGCATGGGCATGAACCAGCATCTGATCCGCTCGATCTGCGCCATCCGCGCGCAAGGCGGCGTCACGCTGTCGAATGGCGACAAGGTCATGCCCGACCCCATCCTCATCGGCCGCAACGCCGAGAAGATGGAAGCGCTGGCCAAGGCTCACAACATCGCGCGCTGGGGCACCGACCTCGACAAGGCCCTGGAGAACAAGGACGACACCATCTTCTTCGACGCCGGCACCACGCAGATGCGCCCCACGCTGCTGGCCAAGGCCATCCGCGCCGGCAAGCACGTGTATTGCGAGAAGCCGATCGCCACCAACCTGAACGAAGCCGTCGAGATCGCGCGCCTCGCCGAAGGCTCGGGCCTGAAGCACGGCGCCGTGCAGGACAAGCTCTTCCTCCCCGGCCTGCGCAAGCTCGACATGCTGCGCCGCGCCGGCTTCTTCGGTCGCATGCTCAGCGTGCGCCTGGAGTTCGGCTACTGGGTGTTCGAGGGCGACCTGCAGCCCATCCAGCGCCCGAGCTGGAACTACCGCAAGGAAGACGGCGGCGGCATGATCCTGGACATGATGTGCCACTGGCGCTACGTGCTGGACAACCTGTTCGGCGAAGTGAAGTCGGTGTCGTGCATCGGCGCCACCCACATCCCCAAGCGCTGGGACGAAGCCGGCAAGCCATATGAAGCCACCGCCGACGACGCGGCCTACGCCACCTGCGAGCTCACCGGCCACAACGGCGAACCCGTCATCGCGCAGATCAACATGAGCTGGGTCACGCGCGTGCGCCGCGACGATCTTGTGACCTTCCACGTCGACGGCACCGACGGCTCGGCCGTGGCGGGCCTGTCGAGCTGCCGTGCCCAGTCGCGCGTGGCAACGCCGCGCCCGGTGTGGAACCCCGACGAAAAGCAGATGATGAATTTCTTCGACCAGTGGCAGGAGATTCCGGACTCGCAGGTCTACGACAACGGCTTCAAGATCCAGTGGGAGCACTTCATTCGCCACGTGGTCGAGAACGAGCCGTACAAGTGGACGCTGCCCGAAGGCGCCAAGGGTGTGCAACTGGTCGAGGCGGCGCTCGAATCGTGGAAAGACCGTCGCTGGGTCGATGTGCCGGCGCTGAAGGTCTGAGGTCCCTCGCCATGGCTCTTTCGCTGAACCTCCCTACCGCCGGCGGCACGCTCGCGCCCTACGCGCTGCGCGGCACCGCACCGGTGAAGCCCGATGCGGGCATCAAGTTCAACCGCATCGCCTACTCGGCCGCGCACGTGGTGGCCGATCCTCTGGCGGCCATCGATCCGTGGCTGCAATGCGCGGTCGACTGGGACACCACCATCGCCTACCGCCGCCACCTGTTCTCGCTGGGCCTGGGCGTGGCCGAGGCCATGGACACCGCGCAGCGCGGCATGGGCCTGGACTGGCCGACCTCACTCGAACTGATCCGCCGCTCGCTCGATGCCGCCAAGGACATGCCGGGCGCACTGGTTGCGTCAGGCTGCGGCACCGACCACCTTGACATCGACGACGTGAAGATCGTCGACGACGTGATCCGCGGCTACGAAGAGCAGATGGCCGCCATCGAGGCGCTCGGCGGCAAGCTGATCGTGATGGCCAGCCGCGCGCTGGCCCGCGTGGCCAAGAGCCCGGCCGACTACGAGCGCGTGTACGACCGCATCCTGAGCCAGGCGAAGCAGCCCGTGGTGCTGCACTGGCTGGGCGACATGTTCGACCCTGCGCTGGCAGGCTATTGGGGCACGAAGGATGTCGATGCGGCGATGGACACGGCGCTGGGCATCATCACGGCCCATCCGGACAAGGTCGACGGCATCAAGATCTCGCTACTCGACAAGGACAAGGAAATTGCGATGCGCCGGCGCCTGCCGCCGGGCGTGCGCATGTACACGGGCGACGACTTCAACTACGCCGAGCTGATTGCCGGTGACGGCTTCGGCAGCGAGCCGACGCATGGCAAGAGCGATGCGCTGCTGGGCATCTTCGACGCCATCGCCCCCGCCGCGAGCGCCGCCCTCGGTGCGCTTGCCCAGGGCAACACCGAGAAGTTCCACGCGATCCTCGGCCCGACGGTGCCGCTGTCGCGCCACATCTTCGCGGCGCCCACACGCTTCTACAAGACCGGCGTGGTGTTCATGGCGTGGCTCAACGGCCACCAGAAGCACTTCACGATGGTCGGTGGTCAGCAAAGCACACGCTCGTTGCAGCACTTTGCCGAGCTGTTCCGGCTGGCCGATGCGGCCAACCTGCTGGAGCAGCCGGAGCTGGCGATTCAGCACATGAAGACGCTGCTGGCTTTGCACGGCGTGGAAGGCTGATTCGGACCATGCGCGATTTCTCTCAGAACCACGACTGGCTGTCGATCAACACCGCCACGGTGCGCAAGCAGTCCGGCGCGGAGGTTTCGCTCGACCGCATCATCGACCAGTGCGCCGAGCGCGGCATCCGCGCGATCAGCCCCTGGCGCGACCAGGTGGCGGCTGTCGGACTCGACAAGGTGGCGAAACAACTGAAGGCGCACGGCATCGGCCTCTCGGGCTACTGCCGCGGCGGTTTCTTCCCCGCGCCCGATGCGGCTGGCCTCAAGGCCGCGCTCGACGACAACCGCCGCGCCATCGACGAAGCGAAGACGCTCGATGCGCCCTGTCTCGTGCTGGTGGTCGGCGCCCTGCCCGGCGCGCTCGAAGGCAAGGCGGCCTACAAAGACATCGGCCGCGCACGCGGCGAGGTGCGCGACGGCATCGCCGCATCGCTCGAATACGCCCGCGAAGTCGGCATGCCGCTCGCCATCGAGCCTCTGCACCCGATGCAGGCAGCCGACCGCGCGTGCATCAACACGCTGGAACACGCACTTGACCTCTGCGACGAACTCGACGCAGGCAAGAGCGGCATGCTCGGCGTGGCCCTCGACATCTATCACGTGTGGTGGGATCCGAAGCTGCAGCAGCAGATCGCCCGCGCCGGTCGTGAGCGTCTGCTGGCGTACCACGTGTGCGATTGGCTAACGCCCACGCGCGATCTCCTGAGCGACCGCGGGATGATGGGTGACGGCGTGGTCGAGCTGAAGAAGATCCGCGGGTGGGTCGAGGACGCAGGCTTCGCCGGCTTCAGCGAGGTCGAGATCTTTTCGAATCTCGACTGGTGGCAGCGTACGGGCGCTGAAACACTCGACGTTTGCATCGAGCGGCACAGGCGGGCTGTCTAAAGCTGATCTGTGTTCGGGGCGCGTGCACAGACCGCCGGGTACTCCCCTCCGCGAATGTCCCCCGGCCTGCGGCCTCCTCCTTTATTTCGCTGCGGGGAGCACCCGACGCCCTGTGCACGATGAGCGCGGCTGCCATTTGATTGCGGTGATTCCAATACTTTGCGGGCTATAGTTTTCCCCGGCACAAGCCGGGCCGGATTTATTACCTTAGCTATTGGAGCGCATCGGTGAAGCTGGATATTGCACTTGTTGAAGGCGCGACCTACTCCGCTGCGGCCCGTTCTCTTCCGTTCGTCTACACGGTAGCTTTTGACCATCAGACAGTAATCGCAGGCGAACCACGAGCGACTGGGTGCCTGCTGGTGAACACCCGCGATTGTGAAATCGTGGCTGGTTATAGCCTCACGATCCTGAGCCTTCTGGATGCTGAGTGCACGACGTTTGCGGCAGGAGAGTACGCGCGCCTGAGAGTGGATGCACTTGAGCACGAAGAAAGTCAGAGTGATTTGATCCCTGGCACGTACGAACTCTCGGCGAAGGTCGCACTGAAGGTGAAGGGCTCTGATGGAGCCATTCGGCACCAGGAGTTGAGGGCAACGCGTCTGCTTGTGCTTACATGAAACTTGTTGCCTGCCCAGCAAGCGACCTCAACCGAGCCGACGCCCCGCCATCAAGAAGGTTTCGGCCGCCGCCCCCTCAAAGAGGCCCGTCCGCCGGGCGCTGCGCGTTGCGCTATCTCACTCACCTGAAATAACTCTCCGGCCTTGCGAGCACGATCAGCCGCAAGCCAGAGCACGTTGTCCAATCGTCGAGGTCCATCCCCGCTGCACCAGTCGATGTCTTCCCCGTGGCAGACCCAAAGGAGAGCTTCGAGTTGGGAGAGTGTGTTTTCGAGAAGATCCGCCGCATCTTGGGCGTTGTCTTCGGAAGCTACCGGCGTGCGAGGCCGGGCTATAGTCTTGGTAGCCATTTTTGTGCGTTTCCTTCCAAGGTACGTGCACGAACTTGGTTAGACGGTCGGGGTGCTTGTTACACCCCGGCCGTCGCCTTTTGATACCTCGCATCCGCATCGCTGCTTTCGCACCGACGACCTGCCGCGAGGCAAGCAGCCTTCGAACATCTGGGTGGTGGGTGTGTTGCGCCTTTCTTGTCCCCTTGGTGGGGTGTGGAGTGACAGGGGCGTTCACTCTAGAGAAGAACCCGCCGAAATCTCCGCACCGCGCGGCACGAAGTCCCGACTACCGCCAACAAATACAGCTTCCGCAGCGTCACTAAACGATCACGTCGGCGGGGTGCCTTGCGCAGCGAAATAAAGGAGGAGCCCGAAGGGCGGGGGACATTCGCGGAGCAAGGCACCCCGTCGGCGTGAGCGCGCCCCGAACACAGCAGCAAAGCGAAATCCCGCCACCTGTGCTGCAATTCGCCGATGGCTGACCCGACCCTCGACGACCTGCGCCGCTACGCCGTGGCGCGCACCCTCTTCAAGCCGACCACGCTGCCGGCAGCGATCCGCCAGCTCGGCTTCGTGCAGGCCGACCCGATCCGAGCGCCGGCGCGTGCACAAGACCTCACGCTGCGCCACCGCGTGAAGGACTATCGCGCGGGCGATCTCGAAAGCCGCTACACGCGCCTCGCCGTCGAGGAAGACTGCCTCGTCAACTACGGCTTCCTGCCGCGCGAGCACCTGGCGCTGATGCACCCGCGCGAAGCCAAGCGCGCATGGGACGCCGACACGCGGCGCAAGGCCGCCGATGTGCTGGCCTATGTGCAGGAACACGGCCAAGTACATCCACGACAGGTAGAGCAGCACTTCGCGCATGGCCGCATCAAGAACTACTGGGGCGGCTCGAGCAACGCGACCACGCACCTGCTCGACGAAATGCACTATCGCGGCATGCTGCGCGTGGTGCGGCGCGACAGCGGCACGCGCGTCTATGAGGCCGTGACGCACCAGCCCGCCGACGACAGCCCTGCCGGCCGCGCACGGCGCGCCGCCGCGCTGATCGAACTGGTGGTGCGCAAATACGCGCCGCTGCCTGCCGCGAGCCTCACCTACCTCGTGCGCCTGCTCGGCTACGGTGCGCCGCATCTCTCGCTGCAAACGCAGGCGGCCCTGCGCATCGCCCGCGAAGAACTGCTCGCAAGCTGCCGCATCGACGGGACGACCTGGTACTGGCCCGCTGACGAAAACCCGGCCTCGCGCCGCCACGCGCCCGACGACGCCGTACGCCTGCTCGCCCCCTTCGACCCCGTCGTGTGGGACCGCCGCCGCTTCGAACTGCTCTGGGACTGGACGTACAAGTTCGAGGCCTACACGCCCGCGCCCAAGCGCCAGTTCGGCTACTACGCGCTGCCGATGCTGTGGCATGACCGCGTGATCGGGTGGGCCAACGTCACCGCGCCCGAAGGCCGGTTGAAGCCAGCCTTCGGCTATGCCGGCAAGAAGCCGCGCGACGCGGCCTTTCGCGCGGCGCTCGACGACGAACTGCGGCGCATGACGCAGTTCCTCTCCGGGCGCTGACACCTTTCTTCCTATAATCGCGCGGCCTCAGCCAGCCGCCCGCAACGGGCCGCCAGCCGTCTTCGAAGGAACGAAGACCGCAGCCGCAACGGCTGCTCCCCCCGACGACGCAAGAAAAACCTACAACACCCACCGGCCGCCAGCCTTGATTGATTAATTGAGCGAGCCGCCGGTAGCGCTCGTCCGGATTGAACCGAATCCGAGAAGCCATGGCACGCCCCGCTGCGCGCCGCAGCCACTCCCCTTACCGCAGGACTCAGGAGAAGCTGCACATGACATCGAAGAAGCATCGCCGCCCGACGTGGCACCTTTCACACACCCGCCGCGCCACGCTCGCGGCCACCGCCGTGGCGCTGAGCGCCGCCGTACCGGCCTATGCCGAAGAAAAAGACGAAGCCGGCGAGCCCCGCAGGGCACTGCCCACCGTCACCGTATCGGGCGATTCGGGCGAGACCGCAACCGGCCCGGTGACCGGCTTCGTCGCGAAGCGCGGAAGCTCGGCAACCAAGACCGACACGCCGCTGATCGAAACGCCGCAGGCAATCTCGGTGGTCACGCGCGACCAGATGGAGGCGCAGGGCGCGCTCACGCTGCGCGAGACCACCAACTACACGGCCGGCGTGGTGTCGAGCTACTTCGACAGCCGCGTCGACTCGTTCAAGGTGCGCGGCGGCGACGCCATCCAGTACCTCGACGGGCTGCAGCGCAGCTACGGCACCTACAACACCACGCGCGTAGATCCGTACATGCTGGAGCGCGTCGAGCTGCTGCGCGGGCCCTCTTCCGTGCTCTACGGCCAGGGCGGCATCGGCGGCGTGCTGAACCTGATGTCGAAGCGGCCGCAGGCCGAGCAACAGCGCGAGGTGCAGGTGCAGCTGGGCAGCCACAACCGCAAGCAGGTGGCGGCCGACTTCACCGGTCCGCTCGACACCGAAGGCAAGTGGCTCTATCGCCTGGTGGCCGTGAACCGCGACAGCGGCACGCAGGTCGACCATGTGCCCGACGACCGCATCCTGCTGGCGCCCTCGCTCACCTGGCGCCCGAACGCCGACACCTCGCTCACGCTGCAGGCGCTCTACCAGAAGGACAAGAGCGGCTCGCTGATCGGCTTCTTCCCATGGCAGGGCACGCTGCTGCCGTCGCTGTACGGCCAGATTCCCACCTCGACCTTCACCGGCGAGCCGGGCTTCGACCGCTACGATACGCGCAACACCTCGCTGGGCTACCTGTTCAGCCACCGCTTCAACGACACCTGGACCTTCAGGCAGAACCTGCGCTCGACCGAGAGCAAGGTGGTCTACAACTCCTCCTACACCAGCTTCACGGCCAACCGGCTCACCGGTCGCCCGGCGCGACCGGTGTTCAACGCCGACCAGCGCACCATCGAGCGCGACCTGGTGGTGCAGCTCAACGGCGGCAAGATGCTGCTGATCGACAACCAGGCCGAGGCGCACTTCAAGACCGGCGCGGTGGAGCACACGCTGCTCGTCGGCGCGGACTTCCAGCGCAACGAGACCTCGCAGCTCACCGGCCGCGGCCGCGCGGGCGCGCTCGATGTGTATGCGCCGGTGTACGGCAACTACACGGCGCCCACCTTCCTCACGCGGCAGCCTGCGGTGCTGCAGAAGCAGGCCGGCATCTACGTGCAGGACCAGGTCAAGTACGGCCGCTGGATCGGCCTGCTCGGCCTGCGCCACGACAAGGCCACCACCGACACCGAGGGCCGCCCCGCGGTGGCGGTCGACGACAAGGCCACCACCAAGCGCGCCGGCATCGTCTACCTGGCCGACGGCGGCTGGGCGCCGTACCTGAGCTATGCCGAGTCCTTCCTGCCGCTGGGCGGCGCGGACGTGAACAACACGCCCTTCAAGCCGCAGCGCGGCAAGCAGTGGGAGGCTGGCGTGAAGTGGGAGCCCGAAGGCCAGCGCACCTCGTTCATGGCGGCGGTGTACGACCTGCGCGACACCAATCGCAAGACCACCGACCCGGCCAACCCGCTCAACAGCATCCAGCTCGGCGAGGTGCACGTGAAGGGCCTGGAGCTCGAGTACAAGGGCAGCATCGGGCGCGACTGGGACTGGATCGCCTCGTACGCCTACACCGACGCGCGCGTGTCGCGCAGCAACGGAGCCGACCTGGGCAAGCGCATCTCGGGCGTGCCGAAGCACACGGCCTCGGCCTGGCTGATGCGCCGCTTCACGATCGGCGGCGTGTCGGGTTTCTCGGTGGGCGGCGGCGTGCGCTACCTCGGCAAGTCATGGGACGGCATGGACGCCAACCCCGTGCCCTCTGTCACGCTGCTGGATGCGATGGTCGCCTGGGACAACGGCCCACTGCGCCTGTCGCTCAACGTGGGCAACCTGACCGACAAGGTGCAGATCACCACCTGCCTGGCGCGCGGCGACTGCTTCTACGGCCAGCGCCGTACAGTGACTGCGGCCGCCACGTATCGTTTCTGAAGAAAATCCCCGCTCGAGCGAAGGTCTGCCACGCGGGCGACAGGTCCGTACGGCGATGGGCTCCTAGAATCGCCCCCGCTGTCCGGTTCGCCGGGCGGCAAGCGTTCTCAGGGCGGGGTGCAATTCCCCACCGGCGGTAATGGTGGCTCTTCTGAAAAAAGCCGCACAAGCCCGCGAGCGCCTGGAGCTTGCAACAAGTTTCAGGGTCAGCAGATTTCGGTGCGATTCCGAAGCCGACGGTCACAGTCCGGATGAAAGAGAGCGCGAAATGCGGGCTCGCCCGCGCGCATTGCTTTGCCGTGCGCGCAGGTAGCCTTGCGGTTTCGTGCGCCCTGATTCAGGAAACCTGCTTTCAAGAGGCACACCATGAGTCAGATCAACGACCTTCCCCTTTCTGCCGTTACCGCGTCGGGTTCCCCGCGCGGCGAGCGCATCGCATTCGTCGAGGCGCAGTGGCATTCCGACATCGTCCACCAGGCACGCGACGCCTTTCTCGAAGAAATGGACCGGCTCGGCGTGGCGCGCGAGCTCATCGACATCTTCGACGTGCCCGGTGCCTTCGAGATTCCGCTGCATGCCAAGCGGCTCGCCAACTCGGGCAAGTACGCGGCCATCATCGGCTGCGCGCTGGTGGTCGACGGCGGCATCTACCGCCACGAGTTCGTCGCGAACACGGTGGTCAGCACGCTGATGTCGCTGCAGCTGGAAACCGACGTGCCGATCTTCTCGGCCGTGCTCACGCCGCATCACTTCCACGAGCATGTGGAGCATCGCAAGTACTTCCACCGCCACTTCGCGGTCAAGGGCACGGAAGTGGCCGAGGCCTGCTTCAAGACGCTCGAAGGGCTGAAGAAGGTCGACGCGCTGCTGGCCGCTGCGTGACAACAGGCGCAGGCCTGCAGTAATCTGGGCGGATGAGCTCTTCATCATCCGCCCGCGAAGACCGCTACACCCTCTACGGCGCCCCTGGCTCGGGCGCCACGCCGATACATGCCGCGCTGACGCTGATCGGCGCGCAGGTCGATACCGTCGACGTCGCCACGTGGGAGAGCGATGCCGAGCGCGAGCGCGTGTCGGGCGTCAACCCGATGCGCCAGGTGCCCGCGCTGGTGCTGCCTTCGGGCGAGGTGATGACCGAAAGCGCGGCCATCCTGATCTGGCTCGGCGACCGTTATCCGCAAGCCGGGCTCTGCCCCGCACCCGACGACCCGCTGCGCTCGCGCTACCTGCGCTGGATGGTCTACCTGCCGGCGGCCATCTACTCGCTGTTCTGGGTGCGCGACGACCCGCAGCGCCTCGTGCCCGACCCCGCCGCGCAAGCCGCGATGCTCGAACGCTCTGCCGAGCGCATCGCGCACTGCTGGCACCTGATGGACACGCAGATCGACGAGCCCGCGCCTTACCTTCTGGGGGAGAAGCTGAGCATGCTCGACCTGTACGTGACCGTGATGTCGCGCTGGACGCCGGGCCGCAGGCGCTTCTACCGCGTAGCGCCGCGCATGGCCCGGGTGGTGCGCCGCGTGGATGCCGACCCTCGGCTGGCGGAGTTCTGGGCTGCGCGCTTTCCCTTCACCATGGACCCGAGCGCTCCGGGAGGCTGAGTCCTGTTTTCTATCATCGACACCATGACCGTACGCACACCGACCACCGTCTACCCGATGACCATCTACCACAAGCCCAACTGCAGCACCTCGCGCAACGTGCTGACGTTGATCCGCGAAAGCGGCGTGGAGCCCGAGATCGTCCTGTACCTGGAAACGCCGCCCCCGAAGAAGAAGTTGCGCGAGCTCGCGAAGGCGATGGGCATGGGCGCGCGCGAACTGCTGCGCACCAAGGAAGCACCGTACGAAGAACTGAAGCTGGCCGATTCGAAGTGGACCGACGACCAGCTGTTCGACGCCATCGTCGAGCACCCCATCCTGCTGCAGCGGCCCATCGTGGTTTCGCCGCGCGGCACGCTGATGTGCCGGCCATGGGGGCGCGTGCGCGAGATCCTTCCGGCCTGAAGCGTCAGCTCGTGGCCCGCTGCGCCAGGCCCCACGCGACATGCTCGCGCACGAGTTCGCTTGGGTGTTCGGCCCGCGTCGCCAGTGCCTCCTGCGCATCGCCCTCGCCCGCTCGCGCCGCATTGCCCAGCGCCACGGCGATGTTGCGCAGCCAGCGCTCATGCCCGATGCGGCGGATCGGGCTGCCTTCGGTGCGGCGCAGGAAGTCTTCTTCGGTCCACGCAAAAAGCTCGGCCAGCGTGCGCCCCGTGAGCCCTTCGCGCGCATCGAAGTCGGGCAGCTCGCTCTTCTTCGCGAACTTGTTCCAGGGGCAGATCAGCTGGCAGTCGTCGCAGCCGTAGATGCGGTTGCCCATCAGCGGGCGCAGTTCCAGCGGGATCGGCCCGCCATGCTCGATGGTCAGGTAGGAGATGCAGCGCCGCGCATCCAGCCGCTGCGGCGCGATGATGGCCTGCGTCGGGCAGATGTCGATGCAGGCACTGCAGCTGCCGCAATGTGCCGTGACGGGCTCGCTCGGCGGCAGTTCCATGTCGACGTAGATCTCGCCAAGGAAGAACATCGAGCCCGCGTCGCGGTCGAGCACCAGCGTGTGCTTGCCGCGCCAGCCCTGCCCGCTGCGCGATGCCAGCTCGGCTTCGAGCACGGGGGCCGAGTCGGTGAAGGCGCGGTGGCCGAAGGGGCCGACCTCTTCGGCAATGCGCTCGGCCAGCTTGGCGAGCCGGTTGCGCAGCACCTTGTGATAGTCGCGGCCCCGCGCATAGACCGACACGATGGCCTCGCCGGGCCGCGTGAGGCGGTCGAACTCGATGGCCTGCCACTCGGGCTGCGTGCTGCGCGGCAGGTAGTCCATGCGCGCGGTGATCACGCTCACCGTGCCCGGCACCAGCTCGGCCGGACGGGCGCGGCGCGTGCCGTGTGTTTCCATGTATTGCATCTCGCCATGGAACCCATGGGCCAGCCATTGCATCAGACCGGCCTCGGCGCTCGATAAATCGACGCCCGCGATTCCGATTTGGGAGAATCCGAGTTCCCGGGCCAAAGCCTGAATACGAACAACGAGTGGATGGCTGACGATCACTTGCCGATTGTAGAAACGACCCAGAACGCCCGCACCCTGCGCTGGCGCAGCGAGGACGACACCGACGCTTTCGCGCTGGCCCTCGCGTCCTCGCCCGCATTGCGCGATGCCTTCATCGCGCTGCAAGGCGACCTTGGCGCCGGCAAGACCACTTTCGTTCGACACCTGCTGCGCGCGCTCGGCATCGCGGGGCGCATCAAGAGCCCCACCTACGCGGTGGTCGAGCCCCACGAGGCGCCCGACGGCCTGCAGATCTTCCATTTCGACTTCTACCGCTTCGCCGATCCGCGCGAATGGGACGACGCCGGCTTCCGCGACATCTTCGCGGGACCGGGCCTCAAGCTGGCCGAATGGCCAGAGAACGCCGCGGGCCGCACACCGGTTGCCGACCTCGCTATTAAAATAGAAGCAATGACTGACGACACACGCAGCGTGACCCTCCTCGCGAACACCCCTCGCGGCAGCGATCTGCTGGCGCGCATCGCCGCATGAAGGCGACCGGCCTGAAACGGCGCGTGCTGCTGCAAGGCGGCAGCATCGCGCTGATGCTCGGCGTGCACCAGATCGCCCGCGGCGCCACCATCCTCGCCGTGCGCGTGTGGCCCGCAGCCGACTACACGCGCGTGACCATCGAGTCCGATGCCCGCCTCAACTCGCAGCAGCTCGTGGTGGGCAGCCCGCCGCGGCTTGCCGTCGACATCGAGGGCATCGACCTCAGCCCCGAACTGCGCGAGCTGGTCGGCAAGATCAAGCCGGGCGACCCGTTCATCAACGGCCTGCGCGTCGGGCAGAACGCGCCGAAGGTGGTGCGCATCGTGTTCGACCTGAAGCAGGCCGTGGTGCCGCAGGTGTTCTCGCTCGCGCCCGTGGCCGCGTACAAGCACCGGCTGGTGCTCGACCTGTACCCCGAGCAGGCGATCGACCCGATGGAAGCGCTGATTGCCGAGCGCCTGCGCGATGCGCCTCGCGCGGGCAGCGGCAGCAACACGAACAACGCCCCGGCCGTGGCCGGCATCGTGCCCTCGGCCCCGGCCGCACCTGCGGCCGATCCGCTCGGCGAGTTGATGGCGCAACAGTCGATGCGCCCCGGCCCGCAGACGCCGCCGCCCGTGCTAATCACGCCGCCACCGCCCGTGGTGGGCACCGCGCCCGTCAGGCCCGTGGTGCCCCCTCCCCCGGTGGCTGCCGCACGCGGCGGCAGCAGCAGCACCGCCGCCACGGCCAGCCGCACCGACCGCATCATCATCGTGGCGCTCGACCCCGGCCACGGCGGTGAAGACCCCGGCGCCATCGGCCCCAACGGCACGCGCGAGAAAGACATCGTGCTGCAGGTGGCGCACCGGCTGCGCGAGCGCATCAACGCGAGCAGCGTGAACGGCAGCCCGATGCGCGCCTTTCTCACGCGCGACGCCGACTTCTTCGTGCCGCTGGGCGTGCGCGTGCAGAAGGCGCGGCGCGTGCAGGCCGACCTGTTCGTGAGCATCCATGCCGACGCCTTCACCACGCCCGCCGCGCGCGGCGCCAGCGTGTTCGCGCTGAGCCAGAGCGGCGCGTCGAGCAGCGCGGCACGCTGGATGGCCAACAAGGAAAACGATGCCGACAAGGTCGGCGGCGTGAACGTCGGCGGCCACGAAGCGCAGGTGCAGCGTGCCCTGCTCGACATGAGCACCACCGCTCAGATCAACGACAGCCTGAAGCTCGGCGGCGCGATGCTCGGCGAGATCAAGAACATCGGCGCGCGGCTGCACAAGGGCCAGGTCGAACAGGCCGGCTTCGCGGTGCTGAAGGCGCCGGACATCCCGAGCGTGCTGGTGGAGACAGCCTTCATCAGCAATCCGGAAGAAGAAGCCAACCTGCGCCGCGTCGACTACCAGGAGAACCTGGCCGACGCGCTGATGCGCGGCATCCAGCGCTACTTTGCGCAGAACCCGCCACTGGCGCGCAGCCGGCAACTCTGATCGGCCGCGCGACTTTGTAAAGCCAAAGCGTGCACTGCTGTCCCACGCCGTGCGGCCCACGAGTCCGCACAGGCAGGCGCGGCAGGCTCCTACACAGATGCCACCGGCCTTCTGGACATGATGACTCATCACTCCTCGAAAGGTGGACATCATGAACACACGTCTCTGGATCGCTGCATTCGCAGCCACTTCGGTCATGACGATTGCAGGCTGCGCGAGCGGCCCTAACCAGAACCTCGGGACTGGTGTGGGCGCCGTCGGGGGCGCGCTGGTGGGTCACGCCATCGGCGGCAACACTGCAAGCACGGTGGGTGGCGCGGCCATCGGCGGCATCATCGGCAACCAGGTCGGCCGCAATGCCGACGAACGCAACTACTACAACCAGCAGCGCTATCCGCAAGGCAGCGGCTACTACCCGAGCAACGGCCCGAACTACTGAGATACGGCCTGAACGAAAAAGCGCGCCAGTGGCGCGCTTTTTTGCTGGTTGATCGGCCAGGCAGTCGTCAGGCCTGCGAGGCCTGCGCCTCGCGTGCCTTCTCGGCCTTCGAGGCGCGCCATGCGCCGAAAATCGCGAGCAGCCCCGGCACGAAGATCAGCGCCCAGATGATCTTGTCGAGATGCTGGCGCACGAACGGCAGATTGCCGAAGAAGTAACCCGCTGTTGCAATGCCCAGCACCCAGATCAGCCCGCCCACCACGTTGAACATGGTGAACTTCGCGCGGCTCATCTCGGCCACGCCGGCCACGAAGGGCGCGAAAGTGCGAATGAACGGCATGAAGCGCGCAAGAATGATCGTGATGCCGCCGTAGCGCTCGTAGAAGCTGTGGGCCTGGTCGAAGGCCTTGCGGTTGAAGAAGCGCGAGTTCTCCCACTGGAACACCTTCGGCCCGAAGTAGCGGCCGATCGAGTAGTTGCACTGGTCGCCCAGAATGGCCGCCGCAATCAGGACCCCGCAGGCGAGCGGGAAGTTCATGAGCCCCGCGCCGCACAGTGCGCCAACGATGAAGAGCAGCGAGTCACCGGGCAGGAACGGCATCACCACCGCACCGGTCTCGACGAAGACGATGAGGAACAGCAAGGCATAGACCCAGGGGCCATAGGCAATGACAAAGGCCTCGAGGTGTTTGTCGACGTGAAGGATGAAGTCGACGAGAAAGCTGATGATTTCCATGGCCGCGGATTATCCTTGTTGAAACCGAACGCCCTGTGAATCACCCCATGCTGCACATACGCGCTGCCACCGACGCAGACTGGCCGGCCATCTGGTCCGTGCTCGAACCCACCTTCCGCCGCGGCGACACCTACACCTTCGCGACCGACGTCACCGAAGCCGAGGCCCGTCATGTGTGGATGAACCTGCCCGCCGCCACTTTCGTGGCCTGCGACGCGCAGGGTGCGGTGCTCGGCACCTACGTCATCAAGGCCAACCAGCCCGGGCACGGCTCGCACGTGAGCAACTGCGGCTACGTGGTGTCCGAGGCCGCGCGCGGCCTGGGCGTGGCCTCGGCGCTGTGCGAACACTCGCAGCAGGAGGCCGTGCGCATGGGCTTTCGCGCGATGCAGTTCAACTTCGTGGTGTCCACCAACGAAGGCGCGGTGCGCCTCTGGCGCAAGCTGGGCTTTGCCATCGTCGGCACACTGCCTGGCGCGTTCAGGCATCCGCAGCATGGCTTCGTGGATGCCTTCGTCATGTTCAAGCAACTGCAGTAGCCATAAGACTTACTTACCCCACCCGGAGAAACACACGATGACAGGCCAGTACATCCAGATGAAAGCCGCCGACGGCAGCGGCACCTTCCGCGGCTACCTCGCCTTGCCCGAAGCCGGCACCGGCCCGGGCCTGGTGATCGCGCAGGAAATCTTCGGCATCAATCACACGATGCGCGAGGTGGCCGACTACTACGCCGAGGAGGGCTACGTGGTGCTCGTGCCCGACCTGTTCTGGCGCCAGGAGCCGAACGTGGAGCTGGGCTACAGCGAAGCCGACTGGCAACGCGCCTTCGCGCTCTACGGCGGTTTCGACGAGGCCAAGGGTATGGAGGACATGCAGACCGCCATCGATGCGCTGCGCGGCCGCGCCGAGGTGCCTTCGAAGAAGGTCGGCGTGCTCGGCTTCTGCCTGGGCGGCAAGCTGGCCTACCTGGCGGCCTGCCGCACCGATGCAGACGTCGCCGTCGGCTACTACGGCGTGGGCATCGACGCCGCACTCGACGAAGCCGACAAGATCAAGCGCCCGCTCACACTGCACATCGCAGAGCTCGACAAGTTCTGCTCACCCGAGGCGCGCGACCGCATCGTCGCCACGCTCCGGGGCCGGCCCGGTGTCTCGCTGTACGTGTACCCCGGCATGGACCACGCCTTCGCACGCGCCGGCGGCGAGCACTTCCACAAGCCCTCGGCGCTGATGGCGCACGAGCGCAGCATCGCCACGCTGAAGGACGCCATCGGCCCGCACTACGACCTCTCGGCGCTGTGGGACAAGCACTGCGAATACGAGTTCGCCACCCGCAACGTCGACGACACCATGTCGACCATGGTGGCCGAGCCGTACGTCAACCACATCCCGACCATGACCGGCGGCGTGGGCTACAAGGCGCTGCATGCGTTCTATACGAATCACTTCGTGAACAGCAATCCGCCCGACACCGCGCTGGTGCCGATCTCGCGCACGGTGGGCGCCACGCAGGTGGTCGACGAGATGCTGTTCTGCTTCACCCACACCACCGAAATCCCGTGGATGCTCCCGGGCGTGGCGCCGACGGGCAAGCGCGTGGAAGTGCCGCTGCTCGCGGTCATCAAGTTCCGCGGCGACAAGCTCTATCACGAGCACATCTACTGGGATCAGGCCAGCGTGCTGGTGCAGGTGGGCCTGCTCGATGCGAAGCTGCTGCCGGTGGCGGGTGTCGAGACGGCGCGCAAGCTGCTGGACGAGACGCTGCCGTCGAACACCCTGATGCCGCGCTGAAAACGACACGGCTTTTAGAATGCCCCGGTGAGCGCCCTCCCCACTTCCATCACCCCTTCCGAACGCCGACCGATCCGCGAACTTCCCGACGAACTGATCAGCCAGATCGCCGCCGGTGAAGTCGTCGAGCGCCCCGCATCGGTGGTGCGCGAGTTGCTGGACAACGCGCTCGACGCGGGCGCCAGCCAGATCACGGTGCGGCTGGCCTCGGGTGGCGTGCGGCTGATCTCGGTGGAAGACGACGGCCTCGGCATTCCGCGCGAGGAACTCACGGTGGCCCTGCGCCGCCACGCAACCAGCAAGATCGCCAGCCTCAACGACCTCGAGACGGTCGGCACGATGGGCTTTCGCGGCGAGGCGCTGGCCGCCATCAATGCGATTGCCGAGCTCAGCATTCTTTCGCGCTTCACTGGCTCCGACACGGCCTTCGCGCTCGACGGACGCACCGGCGAGCTGCGGCCGGTGGCCCGCTCCACCGGCACCACAGTCGAGGTGCGCGAACTGTTCTTTGCAACACCCGCGCGCCGCAAGTTTCTGAAGACCGACGCCACCGAGCTGGCCCATTGCATCGAGGCGGTGCGCCGTCATGCGCTGGCGCGGCCCGAGGTGGGCTTTGCGGTGTGGCACGACGGCAAGCTGGTCGAGCAGTGGCGCGCCGCCACCACGCGCGAGCAGCGGCTGGCCGATGCGCTGAGCGACGAGTTCGTGGCGCAGAGCGTGGCCGTCTATCGCGAAGGCGGCCCGGTGCGCGTGGTCGGCCGTGCCGGCATTCCGGATGCGGCGCGCTCGCGTGGCGACCAGCAGTTCTTCTACGTCAATGGCCGCTTCGTGCGCGACAAGGTGCTGTCGCATGCGGTGCGCAGCGCGTACGAAGATGTGCTGCACGGCCAGCGCCAGCCGATTTACGCGCTGTACCTGGAGATCGATCCGGCGCGGGTCGACGTGAACGTGCACCCGACCAAGATCGAGGTGCGCTTTCGCGACGGGCGCGAGGTGCACCAAGCGGTGCGCCATGCCATCGAGGACGCGCTGGCCGCCCCGCGTGCCGGAGATGCAGTCGCGCCAGCGGGTGCGGCACCGCAGCCATTTTTCAAGCAGACCCCGCTGCCGTCGAACGCCAGCTGGGCTCAGCCCGCCATCAATTTCACATCGCAGGAGCGCGGCGCCGGCGATTTCGAGGCGATGTGGCCCCGGCGCAGCGAGCAGCCGGCGCAGCACGCGGCGGAATCGACCGCATCGTCTCTTTGGCCCCAGGCCAGTGCGGCGGCGGCAACGTTCCAGGCCCCTGTCGGGCTGCCCGTGGCCGCGGCAAACACGGAGGCTGCCGCCCTCGCCACCAACGAACAAGCCTGGCCGCTGGGCCGCGCGCTGGCCCAGCTGCAGGGCATCTACATCCTGGCCGAGAACAGCCAGGGCCTCGTGATCGTCGACATGCACGCGGCGCACGAGCGCATCGTCTACGAGCGGCTCAAGACGCAGCTCGACGGTGCGTCCATCAGCAGCCAGCCGCTGCTGATTCCGGCCACTTTCGCGGCCACGCCGCAGGAAGTGGCCACGGCCGAGGCCTGCGCCGAGGTGCTGCCGACGCTGGGCCTGGAAATAACTCCCTTCTCGGCACGCACGCTAGCGGTGCGCGCCGTGCCCGGAACGCTGGCCGACGGCGATCCGGTGGAGCTGGCGCGCAGCGTACTGGCCGAACTGGGCCAGCACGACGCGAGCACGGTGGTTCAGCGCGCCCAGAACGAATTGCTGTCCACCATGGCCTGCCACGGGGCGGTGCGGGCCAACCGCAAGCTCACCATCGACGAGATGAACGCACTGTTACGTCAGATGGAAGCAACAGAACGTTCGGACCAGTGCAACCACGGCCGGCCGACCTGGCGCCAGCTGTCGGTTCGCGAGCTGGATTCGCTGTTCATGCGCGGCCGATAGGGCAAATCGGCGCTTTAAGCCTTTTTTCTAGGGTTTTCCGCAGTCATCGGGATTGCGGGCACGCACGTTGCATAGGCTCGGTAAAGCGCCTGTGAGCGTTGTTTCGGGGGGTTACCAAGGTGCAGTGTCGGCGCACCAAGGTGAAAGCAGGTGAACTTTTCCGCCGACTTCGCTGTCCCTCAACCCCATGATGAAACGCTGGACCCTCCTCGCGTCTGTCCTCTCGCTTTGTGCCCTGCTGGCAGCCGGTTGCTCGACGCTCGACGAACAGCAACGCGAATGGATCTTCCAGCCCAGCGACCGCAGCTGGGGCAACACCGCCTCCATGACCCAGGGCATGGAAGACGTGTGGATCGATTTCCAGTCTTCCCTCACCGGTGAGCCCGCTCGCCTGCACGGCCTGTGGCTGGGCGGCGCGCCCGAAACCACCGACACCCCCGTGATGCTGTACCTGCACGGTGCCCGTTACAACGTGGCCGGCTCGGCGCCGCGCATCCAGCGCATGCACGAACTGGGCTTCTCGGTGCTGGCCATCGACTACCGCGGCTTCGGCAAGAGCTCCAAGGGCCTGCCCTCGGAAGAGTCGGCCCGCGAAGACGCCCGCGCCGCCTGGACTTGGCTGGCCGCGCGCCACCCCAAACAGCACCGCTACATCTTCGGTCACTCGCTCGGCGGCGCCATCGGCATCGACCTGGCGGCGCATGTGAACGACGAGAGCGGCACCATCGTCGAGAGCACCTTCACCTCGATCGCCGACGTGGTCAGCGGCTTCAAGTGGGGCTGGCTGCCCTTCGGCCCGTTCATCACGCAGCGATTCGAAGCGATCAACACGGTCAAGGACATCGGCTCGCCGCTGCTGGTAGTGCATGGCACGGCCGACAGCCTCATCAACCCGACGCTGGGCCGCAAGCTGTATGACGCGGCCACCGTGCCCAAGCTGTTCGTGCTGGTCGAGGGTGGTTCGCACCACAACACCAATTCGATCGGCGAGGCGCAGTACCGCGCGGCGCTGACGCAGCTGTTCCGCATGAAGCCGGAGAGCATGGTCGCCAGCAATGGCGGCGCGGCGAACCGGCCGCAGCCACGGCTTGCGCCGCCCTCCGCCGCGCTTGCGCCGCAGGATGTGCGGGGCGAGGTGCGCGCGCCGGCACCGGCCGCCATCTAGGTTTCGTCCGCGCGCCCCGTCGTCAAGCCAGGTTGAAGGGCAGCTGACGCAAGGGCTTGCCCGTCAGCCGTGCAATGGCGTTGGCGAACGCAGGCGCCAGTGGAGGCAGGCCGGGCTCGCCCATGCCGGTGGGCGCATCGGCGCTGGGCACGATGTGGATATCGAACTCCGGCATGTTGGTGATTCGGGCTACGGTGAAATCGCCGAAGTTGCTCTGCTGCACGACGCCGTCCTTCAACGTGATCGCACCGCCGGACAGGCACGTCGACAGTCCCATCACCGCCGCCCCCTGCACTTGCGCCTCCACACTGCGCGGGTTGACCGCCAGGTTGCAGTGCACGCCGCTGGTGACGCGATGCAGCACCGGCTGGCCGTCCTTCACCGAAGCTTCCACCACATAGGCCACCACGGAGTCGAATGACTCGTGCACGGCTACGCCCCAGGCACGACCGTCCGGCAGCTGCTTCTTGCCGTAGCCGCTCTTGTCCACGGCCAGTTGCAGCGCAGCGCGGTGGCGTGGGTGCTTGTCTGCGAAGAGCTGCATCCGATAGGCCACCGGGTCCTGCTTCGTGCTGCGGGCGATTTCGTCGATCAGGGTCTCCATCACGAAGGCGGTGTGGGTGGAACCCACGCTGCGCCACCACAGCACAGGCACGTTGACCTGGGGGTGATGCACCGTCAGGCGCATCGGCAGCGGGTACGGATCGCGCATGCCCTCCGTGGCCGTGGCGTCGATGCCGTCCTTCACCTGGAATTGCCCGAACACCGTGCCCGTGGTGATCGACTGGCCGACGATGACGTGGTCCCACGCCAGGATCCTGCCGCGCTCGTCGAAGCCGATGCGTGCGCGGTGCAGATGCATGGGGCGGTAGTAGCCGCCCTTGATGTCGTCTTCGCGGCTCCACAGCAGGCGCACCGGCACGTCGAAGCCGGCGGCACGCGCGGCCTTGGCGATCTCGCAGGCCTCGACCACGAAGTCGCTGGTGCCCACGAAACGCCGGCCGAAGCCGCCGCCCGCCATCTGCACATGCACCGTCACCTGCTCGGGCTTGAGGCTCAGCACGCGCGCGGCGGCGGCAGCGTCCAGCCCGGCGCACTGGGTGCCGACCCAAAGCTCGGCGCGCCCATTCGACAGCTTGACGGTGCAGTTCAGCGGCTCCATGGGTGCGTGAGCGAGATAGGGGAAGACGAACTCGGCTTCCAGTTGGCGAGGCGCGGTGGCCAGCGGTGCCATGTCGGCGTCGAACTTGCGTGAGCCTGGGCGGCCGGCCAACTCGCGGTACTGCGCCAGTTGCTTTTCGGTGTCCACCTTCTCGACGGAGGCCGTGTCCCACTGCAGCTTCAGCGCGTCGCGGCCCAGCTTGGCGGGCCAGTAGCCATCGGCCACCACGGCTACGCCTTCGGCGCCGCGGTCCAGCGGCACGCGCAGCACGGCCTTCACGCCCTTGACGGCGCGCGCCGCGCTGTCGTCCACCGAGGCCAGGCGAGCGCCGAACACCGGCGGATGAGCCACGACTGCCGTGAGTTGGCCCGGATGCCGCACGTCGATGCCGAAGTCCTGGCGCCCGCTGCTCTTGGCGCGCGCGTCCAGGCGCGTGGTCGGACGGCCGATGATCCGGAAGTCCTTGGGATTCTTCAGCGTGACCTTCTCCGGCACCGGCAGGGCCATGGCAGCTTCAGCCAACTCTCCGTAGCCCAGCTTGCGGCCGCCCGGGCCGAGCACCATGCCGGCCTGCGTGCGCAGCGTGGCCACGTCGGCCTTCCAGCGCGCCGCTGCCGCCGACAGCAGCATGGCCCGGGCACGGGCACCCAGTTCGCGGTACTGCGTGAAGCTGTTCTTGATCGAGTGGGAGCCGCCGGTCATGTTGATGCCGAAGAGCGGATCGACGTAGGCGGCGTCGTTCGAGCCATTGCGGCTGCGCACCAGGGCCCAGTCCGCGTCGAGTTCCTCGGCCAGGATCATTGGCAAGCCGGTCTGCACACCCTGGCCGAATTCCAGCCGGTTGATGGTCACCGTGACTTCGCCGTTGGAAGCGATCTGCACGAAGGCCGATGGCTGCTGCGTCGGCTTGAGCGCGCCAGCCGCCTGCGCCGCACCGTCGGCCTGCGCCATGGCCAGGTGAGGAAAGGCGCCGAGCGCGAGGCCGCCAGCCCCGGCCATCTTCAGGAAGCTGCGGCGAGGCAGCGTGGCAGCTTCGCCGGTCAGACCTTGGGCCATCAGGCGCTGCATGGCGCGCGGCAGTTCGCGGTAGTCGATGTTGGGCAGCATGGCGGCTCCTTCAAGCGAGGGTCTTGGCCGCATCGGCCACGGCGGCGCGAATGCGGGCGTAGGTGCCGCAGCGACAGATGTTGCCGACCATGGCCGAATCGATCTCCTCCGCGCTGGGCTGCTTGCCTCGCGGCAGCGATTTGAGGAAGGCCGTCGCGCTCATGATCTGGCCGCTCTGGCAGTAGCCGCATTGCGCCACGTCGTGCTTGACCCATGCGGTGTGCACGGCTGCGCCGACCCGATCGCTGCCGCTGGTCGTTGCTTCGATGGTGGTGATCTTCTTGCCCTCGGCGGCCGAGATGGGTGTGATGCACGAGCGGATGGCCTGGTCGTCCAGATGCACGGTGCAGGCGCCGCACAGCGCCGCGCCGCAGCCGAACTTGGTGCCGGTCATGCCCAGCGTGTCGCGCAGGGCCCAGAGGATGGGAGTGCCGGGGTCGGCGTCGACCGTGTGTTCACGGCCGTTGATGTGGAGCACGCTCATGTTCGGTTCTTCCTAGGTAGTAGGTTGGATCGGATTCACTTGGCCCCGTCGAGCACCCATTGCGCGAGCGACTGCACGTCGGCATCGGGGATCTGGGTTTGCGGCGGCATCGGCATCGGGCCCCACTTTCCCGAGCTGCCGGCCTTGATGCTTGCAGCCAGCTGCGCGGCCGTTCCCTTTCCTTCGCCGTACCTTGCCCCGATGTCTTTCCAGGACGGGCCCACTACCTTGGCCGCGGGCTGGTGGCATGCGACGCACGCGTACTTCTGCGCCAGCGCCTGGCTGGCCACTGCGCGTGCCGGCCACGCGACGACGCCCACGCCAATACCCAGCGCCACGACGAGGGAAGCGGCAAAGGAACGCTGGACAGCTGCGGTGCCGTTGGTCATTGCTGTCCCCGGTCGTCGTGGGCAAGAGACGTGGACAGGCCGCGATGGGCGCCCGCCTGCGCAAGCAGCGCGTTGGCCTTGGCTTCGAAGGTCTGCACGGCATCGGCACCTGCGGCGAACCGGGCCGGCGGCTCTTCGAGCGCGGCAAGCCGCACGATGGCGTCGGCGAGCTTGGCGGGGTCGCCGCCCTGCTTGCCGCTCATGCTGCTCCAGGCGGCAACGGTCTCCCTGGTGCGCTCCGCGTAGTCGTCGATGTTCGGCTCGGCGAAAGTGGTCGAACCGGCGGTGAGCAGCTCGGTGCGAAAGAAGCCCGGCTCCACCAGCATGGTGCGTATGCCGAAGGGGGCAAGCTCAGGGGCAAGCGACTCCATCCATCCTTCGACGCCAAACTTTGCCGCGGCATAGGCAGTGCAGAACATTCCGCCGGCAATCCCCGCAGTCGAAGAGATGGTGAGCAACAGGCCCGAGCGCTGCTTGCGCATCATCGGCAGCACGGCGCGGGTGACGTTCATCGGGCCGAACAGCAGCGTCTCGATCTGGTTGCGGACCTGCTCGGGGCTCAGCTCCTCGAAGAAGCCGGCGTAGAAGTTGCCCGCGTTGTTGACCAGGACGTCGATGCGCCCGAACTTCGCGATGGCGGCCTCCACTGCGGCCTGTGCGTCGTCGAGGCGGGTGACATCAAGCTTGACGCTCAACAGGTCTGCATGGGGGCCGATGGCCGCAGCCACCTTCGCGGGGTCGCGGCCAGTGGCCACGACGGCGTGGCCTGCGGCCAGCGCTGCCCTGGCGATGTCGACGCCCAGGCCCCGGCCTGCGCCGGTGATGAACCAGATTTTCTTGTCGGTCATGGGAATGTTCCTTTCGGTTGGTGCCAGTGTCTGCCCAGGAACCGTCGACCCGTTTGCCGAAAGCGCGCGTGTTCTTGCCTGAAACGATGAGACTGCGCCAGAAATGCGGACCGAGCGAAATGCGCGAGCTAGACTTTGCCGGAGCACCCCGAAAGGATTCAAATGGAAGCGCCGCAGCTGACGCAGCAAAGCGAATCGGCCGTCCTAGGCGGCCTGGCCAAAGCGGTCGGAAGCATTGTCAAAAATGACGGCGACTTCATCACCGCCATTCCCGAACTCTCGCTCCACCGTCGCAGCGCCACGACCGAGCCTGTTCATTGCATCTATGGCTTTGGTGTGGGCATCACTGTCAGTGGGCAGAAGCGGGTTGCGCTCGGCGAGGAATTCTTCGACTACGCCGCTGGGCAATCGCTGCTGACCACGGCTGACCTTCCCGTCGTGGCGCATGTCACCCAGGCCAGTGCCGCGCGGCCTTTTCTGGGCATCATGCTCAAGCTCGACTCTCGCGCCATCGTGCAGGCGGCAGCCGAGATGGCGTTGCCCCAACCAACAAAGGACTACAGCTATCGAGCCATGTCGCTCGGCGATCTCGATGCGACACTGCTCGGCACGGTGACGCGGCTCGTCGAGCTGCTGGCCGAGCCCAGGCTGATTCCCCAGATCGCTCCACTGCTTCAGCAGGAAATCGCCGTTCGCCTGCTCGCCGGGCGCCATAGCCAGCAGTTGCAGCGCCTCGTGGCAGTCGGCTCTCCAGGCCAGCAGGTGGCGCAGAGCATGGCCTGGCTCAAGATGAATTTCACGCAGCCTGTGCTGGCGGACGAACTGGCCGCTTCCGTGCATATGAGTCCATCGACGTTCCGGCAGCACTTCCGTGCCGTGGCGGGCATGAGTCCCATGCAATACCTGAAGCAGCTGCGTCTGCAAGAGGCCCGGCAACTGATGCTGAACCAGGGCATCGATGCGGGCACCGCAGGAGTGCGCGTGGGATACGAAAGCGCCTCGCAGTTCAGCCGCGAATACGCCCGTCTGTTTGGGGCGCCGCCGCTGCGCGACATCAAGCGGATGCGGGAAACGACCTGAGCAAGACCCGCGCTGCAGACCGGCGCGCGCCATTTGCTACCCTCGGCGCATCATGTTTCCCAGCTCCGCACCGGCCGCCGAGGCCGCTCCCCCGGCATCGCCCGCCGCTGCGCGTTCCGGTCCGCCGCGCTACGTGGCGCTTGCCGGCCCCACCGCCTCGGGCAAGACGGCCGCCGCATTGGCGCTGGCGCGGCTGCAGCCGGTCGAAATCATCAGCGTCGACTCGGCACTGGTCTACCGCGGCATGGACATCGGCACCGCCAAGCCCACGGCCGCCGAGCAGGCTGCCGCGCCGCATCACCTGATCGACATCCTCGATGCGCGCGACAGCTACAGCGCGGCCGCCTTCGTGGCCGATGCCACGCGGCTCATCGGCGAGATTCGCGCACGCGGCGCGCTGCCGCTGCTGGTGGGCGGCACCATGCTGTATTTCAAGGCGCTGTTCGACGGCATAGACGCCATGCCCGCGGCCGATGCCGCGGTGCGCGCGCGCATCGACGCCGATGCCGCCACGCTCGGCTGGCCCGCCATGCACGCGCGGCTCGCGCAGGTCGACCCGATCACGGCCGCGCGGCTGGCGCCGCAGGACAGCCAGCGCATCCAGCGCGCGCTCGAAGTGTGGGAGAGCAGCGGCCAGCCGCTGTCGAGCTTTCATGCGAGCGACAACAAGACTGCCAGCGCAGTCGAAGGCGGCGTGCTGTTCTCGCTCGAACCGACCGACCGCGCCTGGCTGCACGGGCGCATCGCCGAGCGCTTCGATGCGATGCTGGCAGCCGGCTTCCTCGACGAAGTACGCGCCCTGCGTGCGCGCGGCGACCTGTCGACCGACCTGCCCTCGATGCGCTGCGTCGGCTACCGGCAGGCATGGGAAACACTCGACGCCTGCGGCGACGCAGCGCCCGACGCCAAAGCCATCGCCGATCTGCGCGAACGCGGCATTGCCGCCACGCGCCAGCTTGCCAAGCGGCAGATCACCTGGCTGCGCAGCATGCCGCAACGCACCGTGATCGCCTGCGACGCCCCCGACGCGGTGCAGACCGCCGTTCAACTGATCGCCAAGACCACTCAATCCGGATGACGCTGCGCATTTCCAACCTCGGCAAGCACTACGGCGATGCGCCTGTCTTCGAGAACGTGACGTTGGGCGTCGAGCCCGGCGAATTCGTCGCCATCGTGGGCGAATCGGGCGTCGGCAAGTCGACGCTGCTCAACTGCATGGCCGGCCTCGACAGCTGGGACCAGGGCACGGTGACGCACGACGGCACCGACATCGGCGCGCTCGACGGCGAAGCCTGCGCGCTCTGGCGGCGGCGCCACGTGGGCTTCGTGTTCCAGGCCTTCCATGTGCTGCCGCACCTCGACGTGGCGCAGAACGTATCGCTGCCGCTGATGCTGCTGGGCCAGCAGAAGGACAACGACGGCCGCGTCGCCCACATGCTCGAAGCGGTGGGCCTGCCCGGCATGGGCGCGCGGCTGCCGCAGACGCTGTCGGGCGGCCAGTTGCAGCGCGTGGCGATTGCACGTGCGCTGGTGCACCGCCCCGCCCTGCTGCTGGCCGACGAGCCCACGGGCAACCTCGACCCGACCACTGCCGCGAAGGTGATGGAGCTACTGATCGGCCAGACCCGCGAGCATGGTGCGTCGCTGGTGCTGGTGACGCACTCGGAGAGCGCGGCCGCCCGCGCGGACCGCCTGCTGCATCTGCGCGCCGACGGCATCGCCACCTGAGACTTCCTGGCTACGCCCAATGCCATCGCCAAGTCCGGCAAAAGTTGGCAGAAACAGAGCCGGATTTTTGAACCTCCAAGACGGGTGCTCATAGCATTCGACGGCCCGTAGCCAAGCCACCTGCGAACACACCGACGCCTGCAGTTCATCTGCTTCAAAGGCATGGTGGTCCCGCGTGCTCAGCCAATTCATAAAACGGCTTTGCAATGCAATCAGGGGGATCACTCATGCTCGACAGAAGAAACTTCGTTCTAGGCACGCTCGCTTCATCGGCGCTAATCGCCTGTGGCGGGGGCAACGACACCGCTGCCAACCAATGTTCATCAGCGCCGGCCGCCTGTGGTGGCGGCAACAGCGGCAGCAGCAATAGCGCCGCTGTCAACCGATACCGCCAGGCCAATTTGCTGGCCAGCCACACCCGCTACGGCGCTTCCTTCACGGAGCCGGAATTCATCAACGGCTGGGGCATCGCCATCCGCCCGGCCGGTGCCGGCGGCCATTTCTGGGTTGGCGGCGGTGGCATCTCCTGGCAATACCTCGGCGACGTCACGCGTTCGGCCGACCCGGCATTGCGCGCACTGCACCAAGACGGCCTGCGCGAAGTGACCGTACCGGGCTCGGATGCCAGCACGAGCGACGACAGCGCAGGCAAGGTCACCGGCGTCGTGTTCAACGGCGCGGCCCTGACTTCGGACCTGTTCCGGGTGCAAGGCCAGCCGGCCGGCGAGCGCACGCTGGACGGTTCGGCGCGCTTCGTCTTCGTCACCGACAGCGGTAGCGTCAGCGCCTGGACCGAGCGCGATGCAGACAGCGGCGCCATCGTGCGCATGGACGGCCCGGCCGTGGAGGTCTTCAACGGTGCCGATCAGGGCATGGCCTTCTTCGGCGCCGCCATTCACACCGGCCGCTGGGACCGGCTGTGGCTGGCCGACTTCGGCGCGCAACCGCAGATACGCACACTGGACGCGCAGTGGCAGTTGGTGCCGACGCAGGGCTTCGCCAACCCCTTCGCGAGCGGACCGGCAGGCGCGGCACGGCCGGGCGACCCAGTGCCTTTCAACATCCAGGTGGTGAACGACGGAACCCGGGACCGAGTGTTCGTGCTGTATGCGATCAGCCAGGCCGGCCCAGCCGAAGCGCATGCCTTCCACGCCGGCGAGGAAGATGCGCTGGATGCCGCGGCCGAAGCCGCAACGGGCAATCGCCCCTCGCGCGGCAGGCTCGCCGAATTCGATCTGGATGGTCGTCTGCTGCGCGTCTATGCGGATGACGGCCGGCTCAACGCGCCCTGGGGCGTGGCCATTGCGCCCGCTGACTTCGGCGCGCTGTCGGGCTTGCTGCTGGTCGGCAATTTCGGCGGGGCGGGCCGCATCTGCGCTTTCGATCCGGCCAGCGGCCAGTATGTGGACGACTTGCGCGATGCGCAGGACCGGCCCGTGTCCATCGCCGGCCTCTGGGGCCTGCAGTTCGGCAATGGCGTGGCGCTCGGCGACAGCAATGCGCTGTACTTCACGGCCGGGCCGCAGGACGAAACCGAAGGGCTCTTCGGTTCGCTGCGCACGGCCTGAAGCCTTATGTCTGCGGCGCGAGGAAGGTCGCGTAGCGCGACAGGTCGACGTTGCCGCCGCTGATCACGATGCCCACGCGCTTGCCGGCAATCGCCTTGCCCGCTGCAATCGCACCCGCGAAGGCGAGGCAGCCGGTCGGCTCCACCACCATCTTCATGCGCTCGGCAAAGAAGCGCATCGCATCGACGAGCTGCTCGTCGGTAACGGTGAAGATGTCGTCCACGTCGCGCTTGATGATGCCGAAGGTGTACTCGCCCAGATGCTGCGTCTGCGCGCCATCGGCAATGGTCTTCGGCGTTTCGATGTGCACGATCTTCCCCGCGCGAAACGACTGCTGGCCGTCGTTGCCCGCCTCGGGCTCCACGCCGTAGACCTTGCAATCAGGCGCCAGCGCACGCGCCGACAGCGCCGAGCCCGACAGCAGCCCGCCGCCGCCCAGGCACACGAACAGGTGGTCGAGCGGCCCGGTTTCCTCGATCAGCTCCTTCACCGCCGTGCCCTGCCCCGTCAGCACGTCGGGGTGGTCATAGGGCGGAATCATCGTCATGCCGCGCTCCTGCGCCAGCTTCTTGGTGAGCGCCTCACGGTCTTCGGTGAAACGGTCGTACATCACCACTTCGGCGCCGTAGCCCTTGGTGGCGGCGACTTTGGCGGCCGGTGCGTCTTTCGGCATCACGATCACGGCCGGCATCGACAGCAGGCGCGCCGACAGCGCAATGGCCTGCGCATGGTTGCCCGACGAGAACGCGATCACGCCGCCCTTGCGCTGCGTGGCGTCGAACTTCGACAGCGCATTGAACGCGCCACGGAACTTGAACGCGCCCATGCGCTGGAAGTTCTCGCACTTGAAGAAGAACTCGGCGCCCCAGCGCTCGTTGGCGGTGGTGGAACGCAGCACCGGCGTGCGGTGGGCGTGGCCTTCGAGCCGCGCGGCCGCGGCGATGACGTCGTCGTAGGTAGGTAGTTGCATGTGTCCGAGCTTAGCGGCGGCTTGCAAATTTTTGCAGCCCCGATGGGTAAAAACCCGGGATACGCGTCGGCCGCGAACTCCGTACTCTGTATACAGAGTTCAAAGAAAGCCGCCCATGCCCGCCCAGCTCGTCAGCATCGAAGCCGCCCCCGACCTCGTCGACCAGGTCTACCGCGCCCTGCTCGGCGCCATCAGCAGCGGCACGCTCGCGCCCGGCGAGCGCCTTACCCAGGAGGACATCGCCTCCCGCCTTTCGGTGTCGCGACAGCCCGTGCTGCAGGCGCTGCGGCTGCTGAAGAAAGACGGCTTCGTGCTCGACGCACCCGGCCGCGGCGTGCTGGTAGCGCCGCTCGAAGCCGAGGCGATGCGCAAGGTCTACCAGGTGCGCGGCGCGCTCGACGTGCTGGCCGCTCGGCTGGCGGCGCAGCAGCGTTTTCGCATCGACCCGAAACTCATCGAGCGCGGCCGGCGTGCCGCGCGCGGACGCAATGTCGAAGCAATGATCGATGCCGACGTGGCCTTTCACCAGGCCATCTACGAGGCATCTGGCAACCCGCTGATCGGCCAGAGCGCCGATCCGCACTGGCGCCACCTGCGCCGCGCGATGGGTGCGGTGCTGCAGGCCGAGCCGCAGCGCGAATCGCTGTGGGACGAGCACGAGGCCATCGCCGCGGCCATTGCGGCCGGCAACGTCGAGCGCGCCTCGCGCCTGAGCGAAGAACACGTCTCGCGGGCCAGCGAGGCACTGAGCGAACGGCTCGCGCAGCAACTGGCGCGGGCCGCATCCGTCATTCCCACGAAAAAAGGAGACAAGGCATGAAGCTGACCCCCGAGCAACGCGCGCAGTTCGAGCGCGACGGCTATCTGTTCTTCCCCGGCCATTTCTCGGCCGAAGAGACGAAGGTGCTGACCGACGCGGTGCCCGATCTCTACAGCAGGCGCGAAGCCTTCAACGTGCGCGAGAAAGGCTCCGACGCCGTGCGCACGAACTTCGCCGCGCACCTCATCAGCGAGCCCTTCGCGCGGCTGGCGCGCCACCCGCGCATGGTCGGCCCGGTGACCGATCTCTTCGAGGAAGAGGTCTACATGCACCAGTTCAAGATCAACGGCAAGATGGCCTTCGAGGGCGACGTGTGGCAGTGGCACCAGGACTACGGCACCTGGCTCAACGACGACCTGATGCCCACCGAGCGCGCGATGAACGTCGCGATCTTTCTCGACGAGGTAACCGAGCACAACGGCCCGCTGATGTTCATTCCGGGCAGCCACCGCAAGGGCGTGGTCGATGCGAAGCATGACCTCACGACCACCAGCTACCCGCTGTGGACCGTGGACAACAACCTGATCCGCCAACTGGTCGATCGCGCGGGCGGCAAGCACGGCGGTATCGTCTCGCCCAAGGGGCCGGCCGGTTCGATGATCCTGTTCCACAGCTGCCTGGTGCATGCCTCGGGCAGCAATCTGTCGCCCTTCAACCGCGTGGCGGTGTACCTGAGCCTGTGTGCTGTCAGCAATCACATCCGGCGCCACAAGCGGCCCGAGTACATCGCGCACCGCGACTTCACGCCCATCGAGATGCTGCCCGACGACTGCCTGCTGAAGCCGTACCCGGTCGATGTGCCGTGGAAAAACGGCCTGCCCGAGAGCGCATTGCGCACCTCGCTCGACGTGCTCGACACCGCGGAGGCCTGACCCCATGAGCCTGCACACCCGCCTGCAACAGCGTGCCGCCGAAGGCCGCCCCATCCGCATCGGCCTGATCGGCGCCGGCAAGTTCGGCTCGATGTACCTCGCGCAGATTCCGCGCACGCCCGGCGTTCAACTGGTGGCGATTGCTGATCTTTCGCCCGACGCTGCCCGCGTCAACCTCGAACGCGTGGGCTGGCAACCCGAGCGCGCCGCTGCCAGCTCAGTGCAAGAGGCGTTGAAGCAAGGCACCACCTGGATCACCGACGACTGGCAGGCCGTGACGCGCGAGCCTTCCATCGACATCGTGGTCGAGTGCACCGGCAACCCCATTGCGGCGGTGGACCACTGCCTCGACGCCTTCGCGCACGGCAAGCACGTGGTCAACGTGACGGTGGAGGCCGACGCCTTCTGCGGCCCGCTGCTTGCGCACAGGGCGCAGCAGGCCGGCGTGATCTATTCGTTGGCCTTCGGCGACCAGCCCGCGCTGATCTGCGACCTGGTCGACTGGGCGCGCACCTGCGGCTTTCCGGTGGTGGCGGCCGGGCGCGGCCACAAGTGGCTGCCGCACTTCACCGAATCGACGCCCGAGACGGTGTGGGGCAACTACGGCCTCACGCCCGAGCAGGCAAAACGCGGCGGGCTCAACCCGAAGATGTTCAACAGCTTTCTCGACGGCTCCAAGCCGTCGATAGAAAGCTCGGCGGTGGCCAACGCCACCGGGCTCACGGTGCCTTCGGACGGCCTGCTCTACCCGCCCGCGAGCGTGGAAGACATTCCCTTCGTCACGCGGCCGAAAAGCGAAGGCGGCGTGCTCGAGCGCAAAGGCATGGTCGAGGTGGTGTCCTCGCTCGAAGCCGATGGCCGGAAGATTCCCTACGACATCCGCATGGGCGTGTGGGTCACGGTAGAGGCCGAGACCGACTACATCAAGAACTGCTTCGAGGAATACAACGCCCACACCGACCCGAGCGGGCGCTACTTCACGCTCTACAAACGCTGGCACCTGATCGGCCTGGAGGTCGGCATGTCGGTGGCCAGCGTGGCGCTGCGCGGCGAGCCCACCGGCGTGGCCACCTGCTGGAACGCCGACGTAGTCGCCACAGCCAAGCGCGACCTCGCAGCGGGCGAGATGCTCGACGGCGAAGGCGGCTACACGGTCTGGGGCAAGCTGCTGCCGGCCGAGCGCTCGCTGCGCCTGGGCGGCCTGCCGCTCGGGCTGGCGCACAACGTCAAGCTGGTGCGCCCGGTGAAGAAGGGCCAGAGCCTGAGCTGGGCCGACGTGGCGATCGACACGACGACTGCCGCCTACAGGCTGCGCAACGAGATGGAAGCCATGTTCGCCCGGGCAAAGGCCGCGTGACGGCCTAGGTAGCTCAACCGTTGCGCCAAACGGCAATCGCATAAAAAATATTCTGCTCGACACGAACCCCGTGTCGAAATGACCGCCGGCGGGCCGTCATTGTGGTGAGCGATCTTGCTCAACAGCCTTTTCCTTGACGGAGAGACACCATGCAGTACATGTTGATGTTCTATCAGCCCGCGGCCGAATTCGAACAGCGCGACAACGCGTCCTCGCAGGCCTACCGGGCCAGCTGGGTCGCGTATGCCGACGCCGTGCGCCAGGCCGGTATCTCGCTCGGCGGCCACGGCCTCTTCCCGCCCATGACTGGCACCACGCTGCGCGTGCGCGGCGACAAGCGCCAGGTGCAGGACGGCCCCTTCGCCGACACCAAGGAGCAGCTCGGCGGCTACTTCGTGGTCGACGTGCCCGACATCGACGCCGCGCTCGAATGGGCGGCGCGCGCGCCCTGCGCGACCAGTGGCGGGGTCGAGATACGGCCTGTGTTCATGGCGACCGCCGTAGCGGCATGAGCGACCCGGCGGCTCACCGGGCCGCCGAACGGGCGGTGCGCGATTCGTACGGGCGGCTGCTGGCCATCCTGTCGGCGCGCACGCACGACATCGCCGCGTCGGAAGACGCACTGGCCGACGCCTTCGCGCGGGCGCTCGAGCGCTGGCCGTCCGACGGCATTCCCGTGCAGCCCGATGCCTGGCTGCTGAGCGTGGCCCGGCACCGCAAGCTCGACGCCTGGCGCCACACCCGCGTGCAGGACGCGGCCACGCAGACCCTGCTGCTGCTGGCCGGCGAGGTCGACGAAGGCACCACCGACGGCGCGGCCGTGCCCGACGAGCGGCTGCGCCTGCTCTTCGTGTGTGCGCACCCGGCCATCGACGCGGCGGCGCGCGCGCCGCTCATGCTGCAGACCGTGCTCGGCCTCGACGCGGCACGCATGGCCGGCGCCTTTCTCACCGCGCCGGCCACGCTCGGCCAACGGCTGGTGCGTGCCAAGGCCCGTATCCGCGCGGCCGGCATTCCATTCGAATACCCGCAAGCGCGCGACCTGCCACAGCGGCTGCAGGACGTGCTCGACGGCATCTACGCCGCCTACGGCACCGGCTGGGACGACGTGGACGGCGCCGACGCCCTGCCCCGCGGCCTCACGGCCGAGGCCATCGACCTCTGCCGCATCCTGTGCGGCCTGATGCCGAACGAGCCCGAGCCGCTGGGCCTGCTCGCGCTGATGCTGTTCTGCGAAAGCCGCGCCGCGGCCCGTCGCAGCGAGACCGGCGCCTACGTGCCGCTCGACCAGCAAGACCCGCTGCGCTGGGACCCGGATCTGCTCGCGGAGGCCGAACGTTGTCTGCGGCTGGCATCGGACATGAAATCTCTCGGTGCATACCAGCTTGAAGCGGCCATCCAGTCGGCCCATTGCGAACGCCGCGTGGGCGCGCCGGTCGCGCCCGAAGTGCTGGTGTCGCTGTACGAAGGCCTGCTGGCGCTGCGGCCCAGCATCGGTGCCCAGGTCAGCCGGGCCTGCGCGCTGGCGAACGCGCGCGGCCCCGAAATCGGCCTGCGGGCGCTCGAAGCCATTCCCGCGCTGGAGGTAGCGAACTACCAGCCGTTCTGGGCGGCGCGTGCGCACCTGCTCGCGGCCGGCGGCGCACGTTCCGCCTCGCGGCAGGCCTATGACCGCGCCATCGGCCTGAGCGCCAGCGCGGCGGTTCGCGCGTACCTGCATGCGATGTCGGATCGGCTCTGAGCGAACGGCTTTTCGGTGAATCCGCCGCAGTCACTCCTGCGGCACAGCGACCGATTCCCCCACCCGCTTCGCATCGAGCTGGCTGCCACCCTGCGTCAGAGACACCGCGACCACCGCGTTCCCCGCATCCCGCCGGAACACGAACTGCGCGCCGATGGCCGTCACGGCAAACCGGTCGTTGCCGGTGGGCGTTAGCGCGTTGTAGCCGCGCCCGGTCTCGCGCACCAGCAGCTTGCCGCTGCGCACGGTGAAGCTCAGCGACTTGGCCTTCGTCACGCGGAACTCGCCCTTGTAGTCTTCCAGCCGCTTCGGATCGACGGGCACTTCCACCGTCGGCACCGGGTAACGGCTCTTGCCGATGGCCAGCATCACGGGCTGCATCGGCGCGCGTGCGTTGCTGCTGAGCACGATCATCGCTTCGCCGGTGTCGGGCGCGAGCAGCCATAGCGTGCGGTAGCCCTCGGTGACGCCTGCGTGCCAGTAGGTGCGCCGGCCGCCTTCGGGGCCGCGCACCATCACTGCGTAGCCGATATCGGCGCCCTCGTAGCGCGCCAGCGGCGTAAGCATGCGCGCGGCGGCCGGGCCGAGCGGACCGCCGGCGCCCGCGAGGATGGCGCGGCTGAAGGTCATCATGTCGGCGGCGGTGGAGCGCAGCGCGCTGGCCGGTGCGTAGGCCAGCATGTCGAACAGCGGCTGGCGGCGGTCGCCGGCAAAGGCCGGGGCCATGCGCGAGGCCTTGTCGCCGAGCGAGATCACGGTGTCGTTCATGCCCAGCGGCTCGGTGATGCGCGCACGCACCAGCTCGCCCCACGAGGTGTTGTAGTGCTCGGCCAGCAACTGGCCGAGCAACGCCATGCCGAAGTTGCTGTACGCGCCCTCGCACGGCGGTGCGGCGGCAGTGAGCTTGATGCGCGCGAGGGACGCCCAGAACATGGGCTTGTCGAAGGTGCGGAACTGCTCGGCGAGCGGTGCTCCGCCCGTTACGCCATCGGCCATCACGGGCATGCAGCCCGTATGCGTGACGAGCTGGCGCAGCGTGACCGAGGCCACGGCGGACGATAGGCCTTCGACCTTGCCGGCGAGCAGCTTGCCCACGGTGTCGTCGAGCTTGAGGTCGCCGCGCTCCACCGACTGCGCGAGCAGCAGGCCGGTGAAGACCTTGGTGACGGAGCCGATCTCGAACATCGGCTGCTCGGCACTGCCAGCCGCGATGGCGCGCGGCGACGACGGAGGCTCGGGGTTGTAGGCGGCGCCGTAGGACGCCTGGCCGTTGCGCAGCGTGCCCACCACCAGCGTGCCCCGCTCGGCGCCGAGGGCGGCTTTGGCCAGCACCGTCGGGTCACTGGCGAGTGTCAGGGGCTGCTGAAGCTGTGCGGCGGCGTGGCCTGCCAGCAGCGGTGCGATGAGCCAGGCCGCAAGCCAGGGGCGGTACAGGGCACGGGGCAAGAGCCGCATCGTCGGATTCCTCAGGCGTCGTCGAAGAGGCGCCATCGTGCCACGGCGGTGTAACACCGCGCGCGCCGCGACAATTGCCCGATGCGCGCATTGCTCACCACCTTCTCCTGGCAGGAACTCCGCCACCACCCCTGGCGCAATGCGGCGGCTGTGCTGGCCGTGATGCTGGGCGTGGCGTTGGCCTTCTCGGTACAGTTGATCAATGCGTCGGCGCTCGACGAGTTCGCGAGCGCGGTGCGCTCTGTCAACGGCCAGCCCGACCTGGAAGTGCGCGCCGTGCAGGGCGGCTTCGACGAGGCCGTGTTCGAGCGGCTGGCCCGGCACCCGCAGGTGGCGCTGGCGAGCCCCGTGGTCGAGTTCCAGGGCTTGGCGCTGGCCGGCGAGCGCCAGGTGCCGATGCGCGTGATGGGCGTCGATGCGCTGGTGCTGCCGACCATCGCGCCCGCGCTGATGCCGCAGGCCGCGGCCGGTGCCGACCGCTTCTCGCTGTTCGCGCCGGGCCATGTGTTCCTCAACGCCGCAGCGCGCGGCGCACTGGGCCTGCCGGCGGAAACGCCCGCCGGAACGACGGAGACGATGCAACTGCGCAGCGGCGACGCATGGCACAAGCTCGACGTGGCCGGCCATGTCGCCGCCAGCGGCACTGCGCTCGCGGTGATGGACATCGCGGCGGCACAAGAGCTGTTCGGCCAGATCGGCCGGCTCAGCCGCATCGACCTGCGGCTGGCGCCCGGCACCGACAGGGCCGCCTTCATGGCCTCGCTGCAGCAGTCGCCGGGCTGGCCAGCGGGCGTGCAGTTTGCCGAGCCCGGCGATGCGGCGCAGCGCGTGAGCAATCTGTCGCGCGCCTACCGCGTGAACCTGACGGTGCTGGCGCTTGTGGCGCTGTTCACGGGCGCGTTCCTGGTCTTCTCGGTGCTGGCGCTCAGCGTGGCCAAGCGCGCGCAGCAGTTCGCGCTGCTCGGCGTGCTCGGCCTCACGCCGCGCGAACGGCTGCGGCTGGTGCTGGCCGAATCGCTGGTGCTGGGGCTGATCGGCAGCGCGGCGGGTCTCGCACTGGGTACAGCGCTCGCGGCCTTCGCGTTGCGCGTTCTGGGCGGCGACCTCGGTGGCGGGTACTTCGAAGGCGTGGCGCCCACGCTGCACTGGAGCGCGGGCTCGGCGTTGCTGTACGGCGGACTGGGCGTGCTGGCCGCGCTGGTCGGCGGCTGGTGGCCCGCGCGTGCGGCACAGGCGCTGCCCGAAGCACAGACGCTCAAGGGCCTGGGCGCCGCGCCCACGCAGGGCAACGGCCACTGGCTGGCGCTGGGGCTGATCGCGCTGGGCGCGGTGCTGGCCAACGTGCCGGCCATCGGCGGCATTCCGGTGGCGGCGTACCTGTCGGTGGGCTGCCTGCTGGTGGGCGGCATCACCGCGCTGCCCTGGCTGATTGCGCTGCTGTACGACCGAGTGGCGCCAATGTTCGCGCGACGCGTGCTGCCGATGCTGGCGGTGGAGCGCGCGCGCCGCATGCGCGGCACGGCCGCCGTGGCGGTCAGCGGCGTGGTGGCAAGCCTGAGCCTTGCCGTCGCACTCACGGTGATGGTCGCGAGCTTTCGCGATTCGGTGACGCATTGGCTCGACGTGGTGCTGCCGGCCGACCTGTACGTGCGCGCCACCTCGGGCGGGCGCGGCAGCAACAGCGGCAACAGCAGCAGCACCGACACCGCCACCTTTTCGCCGGCCTTCGTGCAATCGCTGGCGCAGTTGCCTGGCGTGGCACGCACGGGCACGCTGCGCACGCAATCGCTGCAGCTCGATGCGACACGGCCCACCGTGACGCTGATTGCGCGCAGCCTGGAAGGCGGGGCGACGCAGTCGTTGCCACTGGTGGGTGCCGCGCTGCCCGTGCCCGAGGGGCAGATCGGCATCTACGTGAGCGAGCCGATGGTGGAGCTGTATGGCGCGAAACCGGGCACGGCCTTCACTCCGCTGTCGGATGCGATGGGCCTGCGGGCGGGTTCGAAGAAGGCGCAAACGTTCTTCGTGGCGGGCGTGTGGCGCGACTATGCGCGGCAGTTCGGCACAGTCACGATGGATGCGCGGGACTTCGAACGCATCACCGGCGAGCGCAATGTGAGCGACGTGGCGCTGTGGCTTGCGCCCGGAGCGTCGGAAGGCGCGGTGCAGACTGCGGTGCGCGCCTTGGCAGCACGCCAGGGCGGCTCGTCCGCCGAGTCCGTCGAGATCGCATCGGTGGGGCAGATCCGCGCGACCTCGCTGCGCATCTTCGACCGCAGCTTCGCCGTCACCTACTGGCTGCAGGCGGTGGCCATCGCCATCGGGCTGTTCGGCATTGCCGCGAGCTTCAGCGCGCAGGTGCTGGCGCGGCGCAAGGAGTTCGGGCTGCTCGCGCACCTGGGCTTCACGCGAAGGCAGGTGCTGGCAGTGGTGGCCGGTGAAGGCGCCGCGTGGACCGCCATCGGCGCCGTGGCCGGATTGGGACTGGGGCTGGCCGTGTCCGTGGTGCTTGTGAAGGTCGTGAACCCGCAGAGCTTCCACTGGAGCATGGACCTGCTGGTGCCGTGGGGCCGTCTGCTGACACTGTGCGCGGCGGTGGTGGCCGCCGGCACGGTGACGGCCTGGATGGCGGGCCGGGCCGCCGCCGGCAAGGACGTGGTGCTGGCGGTGAAGGAAGACTGGTAGCGCCCTCGGCGTCTCAGCGCGCCGGCGTCAACTGGATCCGCTCCACCGTTTCCTTCTCGACAGCCCCCCGGCTGTAGACCAGCGGCACGTACTTGCCTTCGAGCCACAGCGGCGCAAGGTCGCGGTAGTTCGGGCTCTCCGGGTTGCCCGACTGGCCCGGCGTGTTGATGACGCGCGAGGCATCCCAGTTGCCCACATCCAGCACCATGCGGAACGATGCGCCCGCCGTCAGCTTGTAGTCGCTGGCCCGGTAGGTGGCCGCCATCGGCGTGAAGGAAGAACCGGACATCGGCCAATCACCCACGTCGAGCTTCTTGCGCGTGGCGGCATCGACCACGCCGCCGAGCGGATGGCGGAACTCGGCGCGATGCAGCGCGCCCCACTTCCAGGCCGCGGGGTCGGGGCCTAGCTTGGTGGTGAGCTCCTGCATCGCCGCTGGCAAGGTCTTGAGCAGCAGTGCATCGCGTTGCTCGTTCGTGACCCAGCCGAAGGGGTTTTCGAGCAGCAGCACCATTCGCGTGTTGTCGCCGGGCGCGGCCAGCGCGGCGCCTGCATCGCCTGCGCCGGCCTTGAGCACGGCGGCACGCAGCGGCTTGCTGCTCCACACCTCGTACAGCGCGGCGGCTGCGCTGTCGCGGTCCATGGTGCCGTCCCAGCTTTGCAGCATGCGCAGCGCTGTTGCCGTTTGCGCGTCGTCGCTGCGCAGGCCGGCCAGCAGCTTCAGCACGCGCTGCGCGGGCGTCGCGACGATGTCGTTCTGCATGCGCTCCGAGTCTTCGATGGAGAAGCGCGAACCCGCCGCCACCTTGGCCGCGAACAGTTCCTTGAGGCGTCGCGCACGCGCCGCGTCGCTCCACTCGTAGCCCACGCCCTTCTTCGCGGCGGGATGGTCGGGCGGAATGTTGTTCTCGTTGGCGGTCACCACATAACCGCGCGACGGGTTGAACTCCGAAGGCAGCTCGTCGCCGTTGCGGAAGCCCGACCATTCGTAGCGCCCGTCGCCGGGCACCGGCATCAGCCCGTCCCAGTTGGGCCGGATGGGCGTGAGGCCGCCGGGAATCCAGCCGACGTTGCCGCTGGTGTCCGCATAGACCTGGTTCTCGCCGGGCGCGCCCCAGCGATTCATCGCCGCGCGGAACTGGTCCCAGTTGCGCGCGCGCATGTAGTCCATGGAGCCGAAGTACGGCGCCATGCCGGGCTCCAGCCACGCCGCGCGCAAGGCATACGCGCGCTGCTTGCCCGGCTCGGCCAGCAGCACCGGGCCATGGCGCGTGAAGGTGTTGACCACCTCGCGAGGCGCGCTCTCGCCCTTGACCGCGATGCGTTCGGTGACGCGCACCATCGGCTCCCAGCGGCCCTGGTAGCGGTACTCGCTGGCATTGCGCGGGTTGAGCTGGTACACGTACAGGTCTTCCTGGTCCATGTAGAAGCGCGTGAGGCCGAAGGCGATGGTGCCGTTGTGCCCAATCGACAGGCCCGGCAGGAAGGGCTCGCCCGCGCCGATGGCGTCCATGCCCGGTGCGCTCAGGTGCGTCATGTAGCGCAGGCTGGGCGCGCCGTGGGCGCGGTGCGGGTCGTTGGCCAGGATGGGACGGCCGGTGGACGTGAGCTTCGGCGAGATCACCCAGTTGTTGCTGCCGTAGGCGCCCGTGGGGTCGCCTTGCGATGCCTGCAGTTGTTCTGCTTCGTCGCTGCCCGGCAGTTGGGCCACCGGTGACGCCAGCCGCGTGTTGGCCTTGGTGAACTGCGGCGACTCGGTTGCGCGCATGTAGGCCGCGCGCAGTTCGGCCGCAGGAATGGTGCACGGGTCGAGCCCCGGCGGTACGCGCGGGTTGATCGGCGGATCGAGCTCGCGGCGCAGCCAGTCGGCCTTGATGCCGGCGCCGCCCGCGCAGTAGGCTTTGGCGCGATCGATCTCCGACGTGAAGTTGAGCGTGAGGCCGTGATGCCGGATGCGCACCACGTCTTCGGGCGACCACGTGGCCGGCTGGTAGCCCAGCAGTGCGAACTCCGGCGGCAGCAACGAAGGCTGCGCGCGCACCTGAGCCACATACGCATTGACGCCGGCCGTGAAGGCCTCGGCCACGCGCTTGGCGTCGGAGCCGTAGGCCAGCCACTCGCGGTACATGTCGCCGCGGTAGAGCACGGCACGCGCGGCGCGGTCGTTCTCGACCCATGCGGGGCCGAAGTCCTTCGCCATTTCGCCGAGGCCGCGCTTGCGCCAGAGGTCCATTTGCCACAGGCGGTCGCGCGCGGCGATGAAGCCCTGCGCCACGAATGCGTCGTAGAGCGTGCCCGCATACAGATGCGGCACGCCCCAGCGGTCGACCAGCACCTCAGCCGGCTTCTCGAGGCCGGGCACGGCGAACGATGAGGAAGGACGCGTGGGCGTCTGCGAACCGGGAGGCCCCGACGCGCAACCCGCAAGCACGAAAGCTGCGAGCGCAACAACGCCGAAGGAATGCCTTTGACCTAACGAGCGCCGCGATGCGGGGCGCAGGTTTGTTCTTTTCATGTGTCTCGTCTCCTGCCTTGTTGTAGATGGCAGGGCACAGTATCCCGATTTGCGTGCCTCATCGCACCTTGTGGGCGTTACAAGGCATGACTTGTAGACTGGCGCCGATATGCAGCAGCAAACACCTTCCACCTCCTCGTCCTACTGCAGCGGCTGGCTCGGCGGCGCAATCCGCCGCATCGAGGCCGACTACCAGCGCAGTGCCGACACGCACCTGATCCCGCTGCCCCTGCCCTCGCTCGCGGCGCACGGCATCGACATGTACCTGAAGGACGAATCGACGCACCCGACCGGCAGCCTCAAGCACCGGCTCGCACGTTCGCTCTTTCTCTATGCGCTGTGCAACGGATGGGTGCGCGAAGGCACGACCATCGTCGAGGCATCGAGCGGCTCGACGGCCGTGAGCGAGGCCTACTTCGCGCGGCTGCTGGGCCTGCCCTTCATCGCGGTGATGCCGCGCACCACCTCGCCCGAAAAGATCGCGCAGATCGCCTTCTACGGCGCGAGCTGCCACTTCGTCGACCATGCCGCGCAGGTGTACGAAGAAGCCCGCGCGCTGGCCGAGCGAACCGGCGGCCACTACATGGACCAGTTCACGTATGCCGAGCGCGCGACCGACTGGCGCGGCAACAACAACATCGCCGAGAGCATGTTCCAGCAGATGTCGCGCGAGCGGCATCCGGTGCCGAAGTGGATCGTGGTGGGTGCGGGCACGGGCGGCACCAGCGCGACCATCGGGCGCTACCTGCGCTATCGCTGCCACGAGACGCAGGTGTGCGTGCCCGACCCCGAGGGCTCGGTGTTCTCGGCCTACCACCGCACGGGCGACGCCACGCTGACGGCCGCCGGCTCGCGCATCGAGGGCATCGGCCGGCCGCGCGTGGAGCCCAGCTTCATCCGCACGCTGGTCGACCGGATGATCGAAGTGCCGAACCTCGATTCGGTGGCGGCCATGCATGCGCTGTCGGCGCTGCTGGGCCGCAAGGTCGGGCCGTCGACGGGCACCAACTTCATCGGCATGCTGGCCGTGGCGCAGGAGATGCGCGCGGCGGGGCAGCAGGGTTCCATTCTTTCGCTGCTGTGCGATGCGGGCGAGCGCTACCTGCCGAGCTACCACGACGCGGCTTGGGTGCGCAACGCCTTCGGCGACATCGGGCCGGCGCAGCAGCGCATCGATGCGCTGGTGGCGTCGTGATGTCTCCCATGCCACTGCTGTCGCGCCGCGGCCTGCTGCTGGCGGCGCTCGCGTCGGGTCCGCTGGCGGCATGGGCATTGCCCGAGCGCCGGCTGGAGTTTCCGCGCGACTTCGGCAGCCACCCTGATCTGCGCACCGAGTGGTGGTACATCACCGGCCATGCGAAGACGCTGGCGGGGCGCGAGTTCGGCTACCAGGTGACCTTCTTCCGTTCGCGCGTCGAGGCCACGCAGGGCATGCGCTCGGCCTTTGCGGCGAAGCACCTCGTGTTCGCGCACGCAGCCGTCACCGACCTGCAAGGCCGCGTGCTGCTGCACGACCAGCGCATCGCGCGCGCGGGCTTCGGCGTGGCGGAGGCGAGCACGAGCGACACCGACGTGCGCATCCGCGACTGGTCGCTGGTGCGGGAAAACGGCCTCTACGTCGCGCGCATTCCGGCAGGCGAGTTCTCGCTCGACCTGCGCTTCACGCCCACGCAGCCGGTGCTGTTGCAAGGCAACGCAGGCCTCTCGCGCAAGGGCCCCGATGAATCGCAGGCAAGCTACTACTACAGCGAGCCGCAACTCAAGGCGCAGGGCAAGCTCACGCTGAAGGGACAGGCTTTCGACGTGGGCGGAACCGCATGGCTCGACCACGAATGGAGCGAAGCGCTGATGCACCCCGAGGCCGTGGGCTGGGACTGGATCGGCATGAACCTCGACGACGGCAGCGCCCTCACCGCCTTCCACCTGCGGCGCAGCGACGGCAGCGCGCTGTGGGGCGGCGGCTCGTTCCGCCCGCGCGATGGCGTGGCTCGCATCTTCAAGAATGACGAGGTGCGCTTCGAGAGCCTCAAGACCTGGGACAGCCCGCGCACGCAGGCGAAGTACCCGACGCAATGGCGCGTACAGACGCCCTCTGGCAACTTCGAGGTGCGCGCCCTGCTCGACGACCAGGAACTGGACAGCCGCGGCTCGACCGGCGGCGTGTACTGGGAAGGCGTGAGCGACCTGCTCGACGCCCAGGGGCGCCGTGTAGGCCGTGGCTACCTGGAAATGACCGGCTACGCCGCACCGCTGAAGCTGTAACCGTTGTAGCCGCGCACAAGCACTGACAACCAGCCCCCTCCCGCGTGCGTTGGGAATAATGTCCAGAACTCATCTGAAAACCAGAGGATCCCCATCATGAAGATTCGACTTGCCGTGCTGGCCGTGGCCGGCGCCCTTTCCATCCTTGCGAGTCCCCTTGCCGCCAACGCGCAGGTCTCGGTGAACATCAATGTGCCCGGGCTGGTGATGACGGCACCGCCGCCGCCACGCTACGAACCCCTGCCACCGCCGCGCGGCGGCTTTGTCTGGGTGCCGGGCCGCTGGGCCTGGGATGGCCGTGCCTACGGATGGCGTCCGGGCGGCTGGCAGCCCGAGCGCGCAGGCTACGCCTATGCCCCTGGCCGCTGGGTCGAGGACCGCGGCGGCTGGCGCTGGACCGAAGGCGACTGGCGCCGGCGCGAGGCTTACCGTGAAGCGCGCCGCGAACGCGAGTGGGAAGAAGAGCATCGCCGCCGCGACCATGATCGCGACTATCGGCGCGGCCATGACCACGATCGCGACCGCGGCGATTTCTGCCCGCCCGGCCAGGCGAAAAAAGGCAACTGCTGATGCAATGAAAAAAGGGAGCCTCGGCTCCCTTTTTCATTGCAGTTGCCTTGCTTGCTATTTGGCTCGTCGCCGCTCGATGAACGCAATGATCTCGCCCATGATCCCCTTGCGGAACGCCAGCACGCAGATCACGAAGATCAGGCCCGTGACCATGGTCACCGACTCGCCCAGCGTATTGAACCAGTCGATCGTCGTGATGCGCGCCAGGAAGTTGCCGAGTTCGCCGATCTTGTTCTCCAGCAGCACCACCACCGCCGAGCCCACCAGCGGACCCGAAAGCGTGCCGAGGCCGCCCACCAGCGTCATCAGGATGACCTGGCCCGAGGCGGTCCAGTGCACGTCCGACAACGTGGCGAAGCCCAGCACCAGCGTCTTGAGCGAACCGGCCAGGCCCGACAGCGCCGCCGAGATCACGAAGGCCAGCAGCTTGAAGCGACTCACGTCGTAGCCCAGCGACAGCGCGCGCGGCTCGTTCTCCTTGATGCCCTTCAACACCTGCCCGAAGGGCGAGTGGATGGTGCGCACGATCAGCAGGAAGGCCGCGACCACGATGACCAGCGCGACGTAGTACATCGTGAGGTCGTTCGACAGGTCGATCAGGCCGAAGAGCTTGCCGCGCGGCACGCCCTGCAGGCCGTCTTCGCCGCCCGTGAACTTGGCCTGCAGCGCGACGAAGAACATCATCTGCGCGAGCGCCAGCGTGATCATCGCGAAGTAGATGCCCTGCCGGCGAATGGCCAGCACACCGAAGAGCCAGCCGAGGAAAGCGCCAGTGAGCGTGCCCGCGATCAGGCCCAGTTCGGGCGTGAGGCCCCAGACCTTGATCGCATGGCCCGCGACGTACGCGGAGCCACCAAGGAAGGCCGCATGCCCGAACGACAGCAGGCCCGTGAAGCCCAGCAGCAGGTTGAAGGCCGCGGCGAAGAGTGCGAAGCACATCAGCTTCATCACGAACACCGGGTAGGCGCCGAAGAACGGCGCCAGGAGCAGCGCGACCAGCAGCAAGGCGTAGACGACGGTGGAGATTTTTTTCATGTTCATGCCGTTCGCCTTATTTCTCTTTGCCGAACAGGCCGGCGGGGCGAATCAACAGCACGATGACCATGATCACGAACACAACCGTAGACGATGCCTCGGGATAGAAAACCTTGGTGAGCCCTTCGATCACACCGAGCCCGAGGCCCGTGAGGATGGCGCCCATGATGGAGCCCATCCCGCCGATCACCACCACGGCGAACACCACGATGATGAGGTTCTGCCCCATCAGCGGCGACACCTGCATCACCGGCGCGGCCAGCACGCCTGCGAAGGCCGCGAGCGCGCAGCCAAAGGCGTAGGTCAGCGTGATCATCAACGGCACGTTGACGCCGAAGGCTTCCACGAGCCGCGGGTTCTCGGTGCCGGCGCGCAGGTAGGCACCCAGGCGCGTCTTCTCGATCACGTACCAGGTGGCGAAGCACACCACGAGCGAGGCGACGACCACCCAGGCGCGGTAGTTCGGCAGCACCATGAAGCCAAGGTCGGTGGCGCTCGACAGCGCATCAGGCGCGTCGTAGGGCAGCCCCGACACGCCGTAGATCGAGCGGAACACGCCCTCGATCAGCAGCGTGAGGCCCAGCGTGAGCAGCAGGCCGTAGAGGTGGTCGAGCTTGTAGATCCAGCGCAGCAGCAGGCGCTCGATGAGCACGCCGAAGATGCCGATGACGACGGGCGCCGCGATCAGCATCACCCAGTAGTTGACGCCGAGGTACTCCATCGCCATCCACGTGAGGACAGCGCCGAGCATGAACAGCGCGCCATGTGCGAAGTTGATGACGTTGAGCAGGCCGAAGATCACCGCCAGCCCGAGGCTCAGGATGGCGTAGAAGGAGCCGTTGACCAACCCCAGGAGGAGCTGGCTCAAAAGCGCGGGAAGGGAAATGGTCATAAGCGTTTCAACGAACCCGGGCGGCTGCGCGCCCGCGGGGGATCACTTCCAGAGGGCGCACTTGCTCTCGGCCTTCGTCGTGAAGACCTCTTCGCCCTTGAGCTTCTGGATTACCTTGTAGTAGTCCCACGGCTGCTTGGATTCGGCCGGCGACTTGACCTGCACCAGGTACATGTCGTGCACGAAGCGGCCATCGGCGCGCACTGTGCCCTTTGCGTAGAAGTCGTCGATGGGCGTGGCCTTGATCGTCTCCATCACCTTGTCGGCATCGACCGTCTTGGCAGCCTGCACGGCCTTCAGGTAGGTCATGGTGGCCGAGTAGTCGGCTGCCTGGATGTCGGTGGGCATGCGCTTGGTCTTCTCGAAGAAGCGCTTGCCGAAGGCGCGCGTCTTGTCGTCGAGGTTCCAGTCCCAGCTGGTGGTGAGCAGCAGGCCTTCGGTGTTCTTCAGGCCCAGGCTGTGCACGTCGGTCACGAACACCAGCAGGCCGACCATCTTCATGGTCTTGGTGATGCCGAATTCCTTGGCCGCCTTGATCGAGTTGATGGTGTCGCCGCCTGCATTGGCCAGCGCCAGCACCTGGGCCTTGGAGTTCTGCGCCTGCAGCAGGAACGAAGAGAAGTCGGAGGTGTTGAGCGGATGCTTCACGCTGCCCACCACCGTACCGCCCTTCTCTTTCACGACCTTGGAGGCATCGGCCTCCAGCGCCTGGCCGAAGGCGTAGTCGGCGGTGAGGAAATACCAGCTCTTGTCGCCGCGCGCAATCACCGCGCTGCCGGTGCCCTTGGCCAGCGCCACGGTGTCGTAGGCGTAGTGCACGGTGTAGGGGCTGCACTGCTCGTTGGTGAGCGCCGAGCTGCCCGCGCCGTTCACGACGAACACGCGCTTCTTCTCCTGCGCCACCTTGGCCATGGCCAGGGCTGTGCCCGAGCTGGTGCCGCCGAACAGCATCGTCAGGCCCTGCGTGTCGATCCATTCGCGCGCCTTGGAGGCGGCGATGTCGGCCTTGTTCTGGTGGTCGGCCTGCAGCAGCTCGATGGGCATGCCATTGACCTTGCCGCCGAAGTCGTCGATGGCCATCTGGATCGCGAGGGCGCCGTTCTTGCCCTCCACGTCCGCGTAGAGGCTCGACATGTCGGTGATGAAACCGATCTTGACCTTGTCCTGGGCCTGCGCGGCGCCAACGGCCATGAGGCAGGTAGCGGCGAGGCAGGCAGAGGCGATGAGCGTGCGTTTCATGGGATGGTTCTCTCGGTTGACTTCGGTGGGAGGGTCTGGCGCGGCGTCAGCCGGTTATTTCCAGAGAGCGCATTTCGTCTCGGCCTTCGTGGTGAAGACCTGGTCGCCCGGCAGCGTCTTGAGCACCTTCAGGTAGTCCCAGGGCTTCTTCGATTCGGCGGGCGACTTCACTTCGACCAGGTACATGTCGTGGATGAAGCTGCCGTCGGCGCGGATGGTGCCCTTGGCATAGAAGTCGTCGACCTTGGTGCTCTTGAGCTGCGCCATCACCTTGTCGGAGTCGGTGGTCTTGGCGGCGGCCACGGCCTTCAGGTAGGTCATGGTGGCCGAGTAGTCGGCGGCCTGCACGTCGGTCGGCATGCGCTTGGTCTTCTCGAAGAAGCGGTTGGCGAACTTGCGCGATTCGTCGTTCAGGTCCCAGTACCAGCTGGTGGTGTGCAGCAGGCCTTCGGTGTTCTTCAGGCCCAGGCTGTGGATGTCGCTCAGAAAGACCAGCAGGCCGGCCGTCTTCATGGTCTTGTTGATGCCGAATTCCTTGGCCGCCTTGATCGAGTTGATGGTGTCGCCACCAGCATTGGCCAGGCCCAGGATCTGCGCCTTGGAGTTCTGCGCCTGCAGCAGGAACGAGGAGAAGTCCGAAGCGTTCAGCGGATGGCGCACCGCGCCCACCACCGTGCCGCCCTTTTCCTTCACCACCTTGGTGGTGTCGGCTTCGAGCGCGTGGCCGAAGGCGTAGTCGGCCGTCAGGAAGAACCAGCTCTTGCCGCCGCGGTCTACAACCGCCGCGCCGGTGCCTTTGGCCAGCGCCACGGTGTCGTAGGCGTAGTGGATGGTGTAGGGGCTGCACTGCTCGTTGGTGAGCACCGAGCTGCCCGCGCCGTTGTTGAAGTACACGCGCTTCTTCTCTTCCGCAACCTTGGCGGTGGCCAGCGCGGTACCGGAGTTGGTGCCGCCGAAGACCATGGTCACGCCGGCCGTGTCGATCCATTCGCGGGCCTTGGAGGCGGCGATGTCGGCCTTGTTCTGGTGGTCGGCAACCAGCAGCTCGATGGGCTGGCCCAGCGCCTTGCCGCCGAAGTCGTCGATGGCCATCTGGATGGCGGTGGCGCCGCCCTTGCCTTCGAGGTCGGCATACAGGCTCGACAGGTCGGTGACGAAGCCGATCTTCACTTTTTCCTGCGCCTGCGCGGCGCCTGCGCCCATGGCGAGGACGGCGACGGCGGTAGCGATGAGGCCGAGTTTTTTGTTCATGGTGTTGTCTCCTGAAGGAATCTTTGTGGGATGCGAGAAAAGGTCTTGTGGACGTGTCTTTTGCTTCAGACGCCGAGCAGCTCGGTGAGCACTGGCATCTTGGCTTCGAGCTCGGCAGCGCCGAACTTCTCGACGATGCGGCCGTGCTCCATCACGTAGAAGCGGTCGGCCAGCGGCGCGGCGAAGCGGAAGTTCTGCTCCACCATGACGATGGTGTAGCCCTTGGAGCGCAGCGTGGTGATCATGCGGGCCAGCGCCTGCACGATGACGGGCGCAAGGCCTTCGGAAATCTCGTCGAGCAAGAGCAGCTTGGCACCCGTGCGCAGGATGCGCGCCACGGCCAGCATCTGCTGCTCGCCGCCCGACAGGCGCGTGCCCTGGCTGTTGCGGCGCTCGGCCAGGTTGGGGAACATGGCGTAGATCTCTTCGACCGACATGCCCTGCCCCGCGCCCTTGAGTTCGGGCGGCAGCAGGAGGTTTTCCTCGCACGAGAGGCTGGCGAAGATGCCGCGCTCTTCAGGGCAATAGCCGATGCCCAGGTGCGCAATGCGGTGCGTCGGCATGCCGATGGTCTCTTTGCCATTGACCTCGATGCTGCCCTTGCGTGCGCCGGTCAGGCCCATGATGGCCCGCAGCGTGGTGGTGCGGCCCGCGCCGTTGCGGCCCAGCAGCGTGACGACTTCGCCGGGCTGCACGACCATGTCGACGCCGTGCAGCACGTGCGATTCGCCGTACCAGGCTTGAAGGTCCTTGATTTCCAATGCGGCGGTCATCAGTGGGCCCCTTGGAGTTGGCCGTCGGTGGTGCCCATGTAGGCTTCCATCACCTGCGGGTTCTTCGAGACTTCGGCGTACGGGCCTTCGGCCAGCACGGCGCCGCGCTGCAGCACGGTGATGGTGTCGGCAATGGTCGAGACCACGCTCATGTTGTGTTCGACCATCAGGATGGTGCGTCCGGCCGACACGCGCTTGATGAGTTCGGCCACGCGGTGCACGTCTTCGTGGCCCATGCCCTGCGTAGGTTCGTCGAGCAGCATCAGCTCGGGTTCCATTGCGAGCGTGGTCGCGATCTCGAGCGCGCGCTTGCGGCCGTAGGGCAGGTTCACGGTCTGTTCGTCGGCGAGTTCTTCGAGGCCGACTTCAGCCAGCAGCTCGCGGGCTCTGGCATCCAATGGCTTGAGCGATTTCTCGCTCTTCCAGAAGTGGTACGAGGTGCCGAGGCGCCTTTGGAGGCCCAGCCGCACGTTCTCGAGCAGCGTGAGGTGCGGGAACACGGCCGAGATCTGGAACGAGCGGATGATGCCGCGCCGCGCAATCTGCGCGGGCCGCTCGCCGGTGATGTCCTGCCCGTTGAACAGGATCGTGCCGGTGGTCGGTTCGAGGAACTTGGTGAGCAGGTTGAAGCAGGTCGTCTTGCCGGCACCGTTCGGACCGATGAGCGCGTGGATGGATCCGCGCACCACCGACAGGTCGACCTTGCTGACCGCCGTGAACCCTTTGAATTCCTTGGTGAGCTGGCGTGTTTCGAGAATGACGTCGCTCATCTCGCGAAGTCGCCCGGGTACGGAAAAAGAATATCGGTCATGCGGTCCATCTCAATGCGCCACCATCGAGCGCGGACCGATTGTTCGTGGGCCTACCCCGCTTGCATACTGGGGCAAATGCCTATGCTGCAGTGCAACCTGCACGGACCGGCGCACATTCGAATCGGGGACTGTCGTTATGACGACAAAGAAAGCTCCGGCGGCATCGGAAACCCCAAGCCGGTGCGCGCAGGGGTCTGCGTAGACTGCAACCAACATGCCGGACTTCCGCTCTCCCGACTTCCTGACCGACCACATCCTGCACACGCTGGCTTTCTACGAGCCGCGCGACCTCGATGCCACGGGCGGCTTCTTTCATTTCTTCAAGGACGACGGCACGGTGTACGACCGGCGTACGCGCCATCTCGTGAGCAGCACGCGCTTCGTGTTCAACCATGCGATGGCGTATCGCCGCTTCGGCATTCCCGCGCATCTTGCAGCCGCGCGGCACGGGCTTGCGTTCGTCGAGCATGCGCATCGGCAGCCGGGTGGCGGCTATGCATGGCAGATCGACTGGCATCAGCAGCGCGCCACCGTGCAGGACGGCACCAATCACTGCTACGGCCTGGACTTCGTGCTGCTCGCGCAAGCGCATGCGCTGATGGCCGGCATCGAGGAAGCGTATGCGGGGCTGGAGCACACCTGGCAACTGATGGAACAGCATTTCTGGGAGCCACGGCACCAGCTCTATGCCGACGAGGCCACCACCGACTGGCGCATCGGCGCCTATCGCGGACAGAACGCCAACATGCACGCCTGCGAGGCCCTGATGGCCGCATTCGAAGCCACGCAGCAAACGCGCTACCTCGACCGCGCGCTGGCAGTGGCCGAATCAGTGACCGGCAAGCAGGCCGCGCTGGCAGACGGACTGGTCTGGGAACACTACCGCGAAGACTGGTCGGTCGATTGGGACTACAACCGCGGAGACAAGAGCAACATCTTCAGGCCCTGGGGCTTCCAGACCGGCCACCTGACCGAGTGGGCCAAGCTGCTGCTGCAGCTCGAAGGCCATCTCGCCACCAAGGACCGTACGGCCGACTGGATCGTGCCGCGCGCGCGCCATTTCTTCGACACCGCCATGTTCCGCGGCTGGGACGCCGACAACGGCGGGCTGGTCTACGGCTTCGGCCCCGACGGCAAAGTGTGCGACGACGACAAGTACTTCTGGGTACAGGCCGAGAGCTTCGCGGCGGCCGCCCTGCTCGCGGTGCGCACCGGCGAGGCCAGCTACTGGGACTGGTACGACAGCATCTGGGCCTACAGCTGGGAGCACTTCGTCGATCACCGGCACGGCGCGTGGTATCGCATCCTCACGCCGCAGAACCGGAAGATCAGCGACGAGAAGAGCCCCGCCGGCAAGACCGACTATCACACCATGGGCGCGTGCCACGACGTGCTCAGGGCACTGCGCAAATAAGAACCCCCAGGCTCCTTGCGGAGGCTGGGGGTGATTGGATCGGCGTGAAGACGATGCGCAGTCAGTGTGCTCCGGCTGCGGCGTCGCCACCGGCGCCGCCCTTCTGCGGCCTTGCCAGCCACACCAGCGGAATCAGCAGCAGGAACAGGATCGCTGACGCGTAGAAGATGTCGTTCGTGGCCAGCATGTAGGCCTGCTGGTCGACGATGCGGTTGATCTGCCCCAGCACCTGGTCGGCGCTGAAGCCGCTGGCGTTGAGCCCGGACATCGCGCTCGTGGCTGCGTTGTTGCCCTGGTTGATCGTCTCGGCCAGTTGCGTATGGTGCAGCGTGGCACGGTTGTCCCACAGCGTGGTGGTGATCGACGTGCCCATCGCACCCGCCGTGATCCGCAGGAAGTTCGACAGCCCCGACGCGGCCGGGATGCGGTCTGGCGTGAGGCCCGACAGCGTGATGGTCACGAGCGGGATGAAGAAGAACGCCATCGCGATGCCCTGGATCACCGTCGGGATGATGATGGTGACGAAGTCGGCCTGCGTGTTGAAGTTCGACCGCATCCACAGCACCAGTGCGAACACCAGGAACGAGAAGGTCGCGTAGCGGCGCGGATCGATCTTGGCCACCGTGAGCCCCACCACCGGCGAGAAGAAGATCGCCAGCAGCCCCACGGGCGCCATGATCATCCCCGCCTGCGTGGCGGTGTAGCCCATCCACTGCTGCAGCCACAGCGGCAGCAGCACCACATTGCCGAAGAACAGGCCGTAGGCCACGGCCGTTGCCACGGCGCCCGACCAGAAGTTGCGGCGCTTGAACAGCGACAGGTCGACCACCGGGTGCTTGTCGGTCAGCTCCCAGACCAGGAAGAACGCGAAGCCGACCACGGACACCACCGCCAGCGTGACGATCTGCGCCGAGTGGAACCAGTCGAGCTCCTTGCCCTTGTCGAGCATCAGTTGCAGCGAGCCCACCCACAGCACCAGCAGCGCGAGGCCGACGGCGTCGATAGGCACCTTGTGCGTGCTGCTCTCGCGCTTGCGGTACAGCGTCCAGGTGATGACGGCCGCGACGATACCCACGGGGATGTTGATGTAGAAGATCCACGGCCACGAGATGTTGTCGGTGATCCAGCCGCCCAGCAGCGGCCCCATCACCGGCGCGACCAGCGTGGTCATCGACCACATGGCCATCGCAAGGCCTGCCTTGGCGCGCGGATAGCTCGACAGCAGCAGCGTCTGCGACAGCGGAATCATCGGACCCGCAACGAAGCCCTGCAGCGCGCGGAAGGCGATCAGCGTCGTCATGTTCGGCGCCAGGCCGCACAGCAGCGAGGCGACCATGAACAGGATCACGCTGGCCATGAACAGGCGCACCTGTCCGAAGCGCTGCGTCATGAAGCCCGTGAGCGGCACCGCGATGGCGTTGGCCACCGCGAAGCTGGTGATGACCCAGGTGCCTTGCGTGGTACTCACGCCCAGGTCGCCCGAGATGGCGGGCAACGACACGTTCGCGATCGACGAATCGAGCACGTTCATGAAGGTTGCCGCAGACAGCGCTACCGTGCCCCAGACGCGGGCTGCGCCTTCGAGCGGTGGATGCGCAACGTAAGCAGGAGCAGCGGTGGCCATTGCGGTCGCGCGAACTGTTTGCCTGAGTTACCCGAGGGAAGCGCGGGCGATCAGCCCGGCTGCCCCTGCACTGCCACCGATGCCGCGGCGGGCGCGCTCGACGGTGCCGCCGAGCCCTTCGACGGCGCGGTGGCCGTTGCCGGTGCGCTGCGGCCGAGGTTGGCCGCGACGATGCGGTCGACTTCGGCGTCGGCGCCGCGGTCGAGCTGGCTGTACACGGCCGTCTGCGTCAGCGCGGTGGCGCGCGGCGCGTCGGCGAGCATCTTGCCGCTCTTGGACGAGATGTCGACTTCGGCGTCCATCGACAGGCCGATGCGCAGCGGGTTGGCCTTGAGCTGCTCGGGGTCGAGCGCGATGCGCACGGGCACGCGCTGCACCACCTTGATCCAGTTGCCGGTGGCGTTCTGCGCGGGCAGCAGCGCGAACGCACTGCCGGTGCCGACGCCCAGGCCCGCAACCTTGCCGGTGTACTCGACCTTCTTGCCGTACACGTCGGCCGTGAGCTTCACGGGCTGGTCGATGCGGATGTTGCGCAGCTGCACTTCCTTGAAGTTGGCGTCGACCCACAGCTGGTTGAGCGGCACGATCGACATCATCGGCGTGCCGGCGGCCACGCGCTGGCCGAGCTGCACGGTGCGCTTGGCGACATAGCCGTCGACCGGTGCGGGCATGGCCACGCGCTGGGTGGCGAGGTAGGCCTCGCGCACCTTGGCGGCGGCGGCCAGCACGCTCGGGTGCTGGGCCACGCTGGTGCCGTCGGTCAGCGACTGGTTGCTGACCAGCGCTTCCTTCGCGGCGACCACACCGGCCTGCGCCGCGGCGAGTGCGCTCTTGGCGGTGTCGAGCTGCGTCTCGGCGTGGTTGAGTTCTTCCTTCGACACGGCGCCGTTGCCCGACAGCGCGCGGCGGCGCTGCAGGTCGTCCTGCGCCTTGGCGATGTCGCTCTGCGCCTTCACGATGTCGGACTGGCGCAGCGTGACCTGCGCGGCCAGCGAGCCGTTGTTGGCGTACAGCGTGCGCACCTGGCGCACGGCTTGCGCGAGCGCAGCCTCGGCCTGTTCGAGCGATACCTTGGCGTCGGCCGGATCGAGCTGCACCAGGGGCTGGCCGGCCTTCACGAAGTCGGTGTCGTCGGCGCCGATGGCCATCACGGTGCCGCCGATCTGCGGCGTGATCTGGATGACGTTGCCCTGCACGTAGGCGTTGTCGGTGTCCTCGTAGTGGCTGGCAACCAGCCATTCGTAGAGGCCCCAGCCGCCGCCGACGACGATCACCACCGCGGCGAGCGCGGTGAGTGCGCGGCGGCGCTTGCCGCTGTTGGCGGGCGCCTCGGGGGCTGCAGGAGCTGCAGCTGCAGCGGGCGTCGGAGTGTTGTTGTCGCTCATGATGAAGTTCTTTCCGAAGACGAGGAAGTCGGGTCAGTTCTGGTCGGTTCTTGTTCAGTTCACTGCGGCCGCGGGGGCCGAGGCGGTGGCCGTGGCCGGGGGCTGCCAGCCGCCGCCCAGCGCGCGCGCCAGGCCCACCTGCGTGTCGAGCGCGCGGGCGGCGAGGTCGACGGCCAGCCGGCGCTGCGCCAGCACGGAGGTTTCTGCGGTCAGCACGTTGAGGTAGTTGCCGAGGCCCGCGCGGTAGCGCTGCACAGCGATGTCGTAGGCGCCTTCGGCAGCGGTCTGCGCTGCGCGTTGTTCGGTTTGCTGGCGCGTGATCGACTGCGCGCTCGTGACCTGGTCGGCCGCGTCGCGCACCGCGTCGAGCACGGTGGCGTTGTAGCTTTCGATGGCCACGTCGAGGTCGGCCGACTTGCCGCGCAGGTTGGCGCGCAGCTTGCCGCCTTCGAAGATCGGCAGGCTGATGGCCGGGCCCACGCCCCACTGCTCGCTGCCCGACTTCAGCAGCTTGCCGAAGCCCAGGCTCTGGAAGCCGACGAAGGCCGTGAGGTTCACGTTGGGATAGAAGAGCATCCTGGCGTTGGCCACGTCGCTCGTGGCGGCCTCGACGCGCCAGCGCGCGGCGGCGATGTCGGCGCGGCGGCCGAGCAGGTCGGCCGGAATGCTCCCCTGCAGTGCCATCGGCTTGACGCCGGCAAGCACCGGCGGCTTTAGCGATGCCGACACATTCGGCTGGCCGACGAGCGCGTCGAGCGCGTGCTGTTGCAGCGCGATCTGCTCGTTGAGCGATTCGATCTGCTGGCGTGCCTCGGGCAGGCCGCCTTCGCTCTGGCGCAGTTCGAGGCGGGTGTCGAGGCCGGCGGACACGCGGTCGCGCACGAGCTTGAGCGTTTCGTCACGCTGCGCCAGCGTGCGCTGGGCCACGGTGAGCTGGTCGTTCAGGCGCGCCCATTGAAAGTAGCTGCGCGCCACGTTGCTCGCGAGCAGCACGCGGGCAGCATCCGCATCGGCGGCCGCAGCATTCGCCGAGCCGATGGCGGCGTCGAGCGCGGTGCGGTTCTTGCCGAAGAAGTCGAGCTCCCAGCTTGCGCCGAGCTGCAGCAGGCCGATGTTCTGCGTGGAGCCGCCCAGCGGTGCGGGGTAGATGTAGTTGCTGTTGAACTTCTGGCGATCCAGGTCGAGCTCGGCGTTGACCTTCGGCTTGAGGGCCGAGCCGGCGATGTCGGCGGAGGCCTGCGCGCGCGCGAGGCGGGCTTGCGCGACCTGCAGGTTGGGGTTGCCGGCCACGGCCTGGTCGATCAGCGAATTGAGCTGCGTGTCGCCGAAGGCGAGCCACCATTGGCTGTCGAGGCGGGACACAGGCGCCGCGGCGCTGTCGGGCGCGATGCCCAGCGACGAGGCGTCGCGCAGCTTGGCCTGCGAGCCGATGCCGGCCATGTCGGCACATCCGGCAAGTGCGACCACGAGCAATGCTGCGGCCACGACGGGGGTGCGACGCACAGCGCGCACGGCGAGGGAATCAGTCATTTTTATCTCCACGGGCCGCGAGGGCCTGGGCGTTGTCGAGGATGCGGCGCAAGTAACCCTTGAGCTGCTCCCATTCTTCGGCGCTGAAGCCAGCGAGGTGTTCGTTCTGCACACGGCTGAGCACGTAGGGCACTTCCTTGGCGGCGGCACGGCCTTCGTCGGTGAGTTCGATGTTGACCACTCGGCGGTCTTCGAGCGAGCGCACGCGGCGGCACAGGCCCTTGGCTTCGAGGCGGTCGAGCAGGCGCGTCATGGCGCCGGTGTCGAGCTCGCAGGCGCGGGCCAGTTCGGCCACGGTGGTGGCGGCGCCGGTGTGCAGCTTGTAGAGAGGCAACCATTGCGGATAGGTCGGGCCGCCGGGCTCGCACATGCGGGTTTCTACTGCCTGACCAACCAAAGTGATGATGCGGCGCATCAGATAACCGATGCTCTCTTCGGTCGAGTAGGTCTCCGCGCGATAGAAGACAGGCGGGCGACGCTCGGCGTCGGCAGGGACCGACGGGGCTACTGGAATGTTTGCATCGCTCATGGGGCAAAATATTAGCTGCCGCGGCAGTAATTGTCAAGGCCGCCTTTGTGGAGGCAAGGGATCGTTAGAATCGGCGCATGGCTTCTACCCCACCGTCTTCCATGGCCAAGGGCTCGCCCCGGTCGCTGTCGGGCCTGAGCCCTTTTCTTCGGCCCTACCGCGTGCAGATCGTGCTGGCGGCCCTCTTTCTGGTGCTGGCGGCGGTTACCACGCTGGTTTTCCCTATCGCATTGCGCAGCCTGATTGACGGCGGCTTGATCAGCACCGACAAAGGCGCCCAGACCATGGCGCTGCGCGAGCACTTCGGCGCCCTCTTCGCGGTGGCCGTGGCGCTGGGCGTTTTCTCGGCGGCGCGCTTCTATACGGTGAGCTGGCTGGGCGAGCGCGTGACGGCCGACATCCGCAACGCGGTCTACGGCCATGTGCTGAAACAGAGCCCCGTCTTCTTCGAAACCACGCAGACCGGCGAAGTGCTGTCGCGCCTGACGGCCGACACCACGCTGGTGCAGACGGTCGTCGGCTCGTCGCTGAGCATGGGGCTGCGCAACGCGGTGATGGGCGTGGGCGCCCTGGCGGTGCTGATCTGGACCAATCCTTACGTGATGGTGCAGGTACTGGGCATCCTCGTGCTGGTGGTGCTGCCGAGCATGTGGTTCGGCCGCCGCGTGCGCAAGCTGTCGCGCGCCAGCCAGGACCGCGTGGCCGATTCGAGCGCCATCGCCGCCGAGGTGCTGAATGCCATTCCCGTGGTGCAGAGCTACACGGCTGAAGGCCGCGAGGCCGCGCGCTTCAACGGCTCGACCGAGAACGCCTTTCGCACCGCCGTGCGCCGCACCAAGGCGCGGTCGGTGCTGGTGGCGTTCATCATCATCGCGACCTCGGCGGCGCTGCTCTGGGGCCTTTATCAGGGCACGCAGGCGGTGCTGCGCGGCGACATCACGGCCGGCCACCTGGGCCAGACCGTCGTCTACGTCGCCATCCTGGCCAGCGCGACTGCGGTGCTCGGCGAGGTGTACGGCGACCTGCTGCGTGCAGCCGGCGCGACCGAGCGGCTGATGGAGCTGCTGCATGCGCCCGCCGCCATCTTTTCACCGCCGAGCCCGACCGTCACGCCCGTTCCCGTGGCGGGCAGCACGATCAAGTTCGATGCGGTGACCTTCCATTACCCATCCCGACCAGGCACACCGGCACTGCGCGACTTCAGCCTCGAAGTCGCGCCGGGCGAAACCGTGGCCCTGGTGGGATCGAGCGGCGCGGGCAAAAGCACAGTGTTCCAGCTACTGCTGCGCTACTACGACCCGCAATCGGGCCGCCTGCTGCTCGACGGCGCGCCGCTGGCCTCGCTCGCCCTGCCCGACCTGCGCACCCGCATCGGCCTCGTGCCGCAGGACGCGGTGATCTTCTCGACCACCGCGTTCGAAAACATCCGCTACGGCCGTCCCGAGGCGACAACCGAGGAGGTGCATGCCGCAGCACGCGCCGCCTTTGCCCACGACTTCCTGCAGGCGCTGCCTGAGGGCTACGACACCTTCCTCGGCGAACGCGGCGTGCGGCTGTCGGGCGGGCAACGCCAGCGCATCGCGATTGCGCGCGCGATCCTGAAGAACCCGCCGCTGCTGCTGCTCGACGAAGCCACGAGCGCACTCGATGCGGAAAGCGAACGCATGGTGCAGGCGGCACTGGAATCGGCAATGGAGAACCGGACCACGCTGGTCATCGCTCACCGGCTGGCAACGGTGCAGAAGGCCAATCGCATCGTGGTGCTGGACCACGGCGGAATCGTCGAGCAGGGAACGCATGCGACGCTGGTCGCGCAGGGTGGTGTGTACGCGCGCCTGGCTGCGCTTCAGTTCACGGCCTGAACGGCTGCGACCGGCTGGTCGATTACTGCAGGGTTTCTTTCAGCGCCGCCGGAATCGGCAGCGCCATCACCGGAATGCCTTCGTCGAGCAGCGCTTCGGTCTGCTCCGGCGTCGCCTGGCCGCGAATGCCGCGCTCCTGGGCTTCGCCGTAGTGCATCTTGCGGGCTTCGTCGGCAAAGCGGTCGCCGACGTCTTCGGTCTTTGCCAGCACCTCGCGCACAGCGCGCATCCAGCGGGCTTCGGGTGAGAGTTCGGCGGGAACGTTCGAGGCAGCAGCCGGTGCCGTAGCCTCAGGCGCCTTGGCATTGCCCAGATTGAGGCGCGGCGCGCTCAGCAGCTTGACGATGGCGGTGTCGCCACAGACCGGGCACTCGACCAGTCCGCTGGCCAACTGGCTATCGAAGGCCTCGTTGGACGCGAACCAGCCCTCGAAGCCGTGGCCGTGCGCGCAGCGGAGATTGAGAACCTTCATCCGCGGATTATCCCGCGTGACCTTCCGCAGGGGCAGCCTTCCAATCCAGTGCCCATGCGCCCGAAAGGACGTTCTGCAGCCAGAGCGTGCAGGTCAGGGTCTTGGCGTCGGTCACTTTGCCGTCGCGGCACCAGCCGGCCAGCTCATCGGGCGTGGCCGTGAACACGTCGAGAAACTCGCCATGATCGAGCTGCCGCTCACCGAGTGAAAGGCCGCGCGCAAAGTAGATGTGGATGATTTCGGTCGAGTACGCCACCGCCAGGTGCATCGCACCCGCATACGCCCATTCGCGCGCGGTATAGCCGGTTTCCTCAATCAGTTCGCGCCGGCCGCAATCGAAAGGGTCTTCGCCCGCATCGAGCTTGCCCGCCGGAAATTCGATCATCACGTGGCCGACCGGGTAGCGGAACTGCCGCTCCAGCACCACTCGCCCGTCTTCCAGCAACGGAATCACCACCACGGCGCCCGGATGCACCACGTACTCGCGCGTGGCGCTGTGGCCATCGGGCAACCGGATGGTGTCTCGCCTGGCCTCCAGGAACTTGCCCTTGAACAGCTCTTCGCGGCTCGTGAGCTCTTCCTTCAGATGGGAATCGGTGGTGTCGATGGGCGTGGTCATGTCGTCCTCGTCAATGCCTGTGCTTCATCAGATAGCGCCAGGTGAATCCTGGAAAGGCCAGCACGATGAACAGCGCGCCAGTCACCGCATAGAACTCCCAGCCCTGCGGGGCAATCTGCCCCGCCCTGCGCTCGAACAGCAGCCCGATACCGCCGGCCAGAAAGTACAAGACCACCAGTTCGGCGAGACGCACCGCGAGCGACTTGGGCTTTGTCGCCAGCGGCACGACGCCGAACAGGCGGTCGTTGAAGAACGGCAGGTTGGCAGCCACCAGGGCCACCAGCAGAACGACCCAGACCGACGCGGTTTGCGACACCAGGCCGGGCCGCGTCAGTGGGCCAGGGTTGCCACGATCGCGTCGTAGCAAAGCGTCATCAGGCCGCCGGGCACGATGCCCAGGATCAGGATCAGCGCACCGTTGATCGTGAGCACCGTGCGCACGTCGCGCGGCGCCGACACGGTGGTGGCCGTGACGGGTGCGTCGAAGTACATGACCTTGACCACGCGCAGGTAGTAGAACGCGCCGATCAGCGACATCATCACCGCGAACACGGCCAGGCCGATGTAGATGGCGTGGCCCGATGCAATCAGCGCCTGCAGCACGGCCAGCTTCGCGTAGAAGCCGACCAGCGGCGGCAGACCTGCCAGCGAGAACATCGCAATGGCCATCACGCCGGCGTACAGCGGGCTGCGCTGATTCAGGCCAGCCAGGTCGGTGATTTCTTCGCTTTCGAAGCCTTCGCGCGCCAGCAGCAGGATGATGCCGAAGCTGGCCAGCGTGGTCAGCACGTAGGTCACGATGTAGAACATCGAGGCGCTGTAGGCGTACTGGGCGTTGTAGGTGCCCTGCTGATCCGAGCCGGCGACCAGGCCGAGGAGCATGAAGCCCATCTGCGAGATCGTCGAATAGGCCAGCATGCGCTTCAGGTTGCTCTGCGCAATGGCGGCCAGGTTGCCGACCAGCAGCGAGGCGATGGCGAGCACGGCCAGCATCTGCTGCCAGTCGATGGCAAGCGGCTGCAGAGCGTCGACCAGCAGGCGGATGATGATCGCGAAGGCAGCCAGCTCGGGCGCGGCGCCGATCAGCAGCGTGATCGCAGTCGGAGCGCCCTGGTAGACGTCAGGCACCCACATGTGGAACGGCGCAGCGCCCACCTTGAAGGCCAGGCCGGCGACGATGAACACCAGGCCGAACACCAGCACCTGGTGGTTCACCTTGCCGCTCGCGATGGTCTTGAACACTTCGTTGACGTCGAGCGAGCCGGTCGCGCCGTACATCATCGACAGGCCATACAGCAGGAAGCCGCTGGCCATGGCGCCGAGCACGAAGTACTTCATCGCCGCTTCGCTGGCCACCGCGTTGTCGCGGCGCAGCGCCACCAGCGCATAGCTCGACAGCGTGAGCAGTTCGAGTCCCAGGTAGATCAGCAGGAAGTTGCTGCCCGAGATCATCACGAACATGCCCAGCAGCGCGAACATGCTGACGGTGAACATCTCGCCGCCGCGCAGCATCTCGCGGTCGGCCGCATAGGGACGGCCGTAGACCAGAGTGACCATCAGGGCGATGGTGGCGAAGCACTTGAGCCAGTTGCCCATCGGGTCGCTGACGACCATGCCGCCGAAGCCGTAGATCGTCTTGGCGTCAAGGGCCTGCAGGCCCGACAGCACGGCGACCACGGCAAGCGTGGCCAGCGTCAACACATAGGTGCGGGTACGGCGCGGGCTCGTGTCCGACAGGTCGACCAGCGCAATGATGCAGGCCATGACCAGCAACACGATTTCGGGGTAGATCGTGACCCAGCTGAGTTTGTCAATCATCTCGTTCTCTTCTTCAGCGTGGCATCAGGAAGGCAGCTTCGAAACTGCCACGTGGCGCAGGAGCTCGGTCACCGAGGCGTTCATCGCGTCGGTGAACGGCTTCGGGAACAGGCCCATCCACAGCACGGCAATGGCCAGCAGTGCCAGCATCAGGAACTCGCGGGCGTTGATGTCGCTGAGTTCCTTGACGTGGTCGTTGCCGACCGGACCCAGGTACACGCGCTTGTACATCCAGAGGGTGTAGGCCGCGCCGAAAATCAGCGCGGTGGCGGCGCCGAGGCCGATCCAGAAGTTGGCCTTCACGGCGCCCAGGATCACCATCCACTCGCCCACGAAACCGGCGGTGCCCGGCAGGCCGCAATTGGCCATGGCGAACAGCAGCGCGAACGCGGCGAACTTGGGCATGGTGTTGACCACGCCGCCGTAATCGGCGATCTGGCGCGAGTGCACGCGGTCGTACAGCACGCCGATACCCAGGAACATGGCGCCCGACACGAAACCGTGCGCAATCATCTGCACGATGCCGCCGGACACGCCGAGCTCGTTGAAGATGAAGAAGCCGAGCGTCACGAAGCCCATGTGGGCGACCGACGAGTAGGCCACCAGCTTCTTCATGTCCTGCTGCACTAGCGCCACCAAGCCGACGTAGATCACGGCGATCAGCGACAGCGCGATCATGAGCCAGGCCCATTCGTGCGAGGCATCGGGCGCGATGGGCATCGAGAAGCGCAGGAAGCCATAGGCGCCCAGCTTCAGCATGATCGCGGCCAGCACGGCGGAGCCACCGGTGGGCGCCTCGACGTGCACGTCGGGCAGCCAGGTGTGCACCGGCCACATCGGCACCTTCACGGCGAAGGCCGCGAAGAAAGCAAAGAACAGGAAGGTCTGCGCGGTCGAACCCAGCGGCAGCTTGTGCCAGGCCAGGATGTCGAAGCTGCCGCCCGACTTGTTGTACAGGAAGATCAGCGCAACCAGCATCAGCAGCGAGCCGAGCAAGGTGTACAGGAAGAACTTGAACGCCGCGTAGATCTTGTTCGGGCCGCCCCAGATGCCGATGATCAGGTACATCGGGATCAGCGTGGCTTCGAAGAACACGTAGAACAGCACGCCGTCGAGCGCGGAGAACACGCCGATCATGAAGCCCGACAGGATCAGGAACGCGCCCATGTACTGGTTCACGCGCTCGGTGATCACTTCCCAGGCCGAGATCACGACGACGACCGTGATGAACGACGTCAGCAGCACCAGCCAGAGCGACAGGCCGTCGATCCCGAGGTGGTAGTTGACGTTGAAGCGTGCGATCCAGCCCGTCTTTTCGACGAACTGCATCGCGGCAGTGCCGTTCTGGAAACGCGTGAACAGCGGCACCGTGACCAGGAAGCTCACGATGGCACCGACTAGCGCGACCCAGCGCACGCCCTTGGCATGCTCGTCACGGCCAAACGCCAGCAGCACGGCGCCGAATGCGATCGGCACCCAGATGGCAAGGCTCAACAAACCCATTTTTCTTTTTCTCCAGCGCTAGGCTCAGCGTTTGAACCAGACGAAGTACGTCATCAGGATGAAGATGCCGAGCAGCATCGCGAAGGCATAGTGGTAGATGTAGCCAGACTGCATCCAGCGCACCACACCCGAAATCCGGCCGATCACTTTCCACGAACCGTTGACGACGGCTCCGTCGATCAAGGCCTGGTCGCCACCCTTCCACAGACCGGTGCCAAGCGCGCGCGTGGCGCGGGCAATGACGTTCTCGTTGAACCAGTCCATGTAGTACTTGTTCTCGAGCAGGCGGTAGATCGGGCCGCAGGCGCGCTTGATCGCAGCCGGCAGCGCCGGGTTGATCATGTACATGTACCAGGACAGGACCACGCCAGCCAGCGCCAGCCAGAACGGCGCAGCCTGCAGGCCGTGGATGGCCATGGCCACCGGGCCGTGGAAGGCTTCTTCCAGTTCCTTCATGGCGTGGTGCTTGGTGCCGTCCACGACGATCGCGTTCTTGAAGAACTCGCCGAACAGCATCGGCTCGATCGTCATGAAGCCGATCACCACCGAGGGGATGGCCAGCAGCACCAGCGGCAGCCAGACGACCCAAGGCGATTCGTGCGGCTTCTGGTCATGGCCGTGACCATGATCGTCATGACCGTGGCCATGGTCGTCATGGTGCGCATCGGGGTTCTGGTCGTAGCGTTCCTTGCCGTGGAAGACCAGGAAGTACATGCGGAACGAATAGAACGCCGTGATGAACACGCCGGCCAGCACCGCGTAGTACGCGAAGTTCGCGCCCCACAGGTGGCTTTCGTGCACCGCCTCGATGATGCTGTCCTTCGAGTAGAAGCCGGCAAAGAACGGCGTGCCGATCAGCGCGAGCGAACCCAGCAGCGAGGTGATCCAGGTGATCGGCATGTACTTGCGCACACCGCCCATCCAGCGGATGTCCTGGTTGTGGTGCATGCCGATGATCACCGAGCCGGCGCCGAGGAACAGCAGCGCCTTGAAGAACGCGTGCGTCATCAGGTGGAACACCGCGACCGAGTAGGCCGAGGCACCGAGCGCCACCGTCATGTAGCCGAGCTGCGAGAGCGTCGAGTACGCGACCACGCGCTTGATGTCGTTCTGGATGATGCCCAGGAAGCCCATGAACAGCGCGGTGATGGCGCCGATCACGAGGATGAAGCTCAGTGCCGTGTCGCTCAGCTCGAACAGCGGCGACATGCGCGCCACCATGAAGATGCCGGCCGTCACCATCGTTGCCGCGTGGATCAGCGCGGAGATGGGCGTCGGGCCTTCCATCGAGTCGGGCAGCCACACGTGCAGCGGGAACTGGGCGCTCTTGCCCATCGCGCCGATGAACAGGCAGATGCAGATCACGGTGATGAGCATCCACTCGGTGCCCGGGAACGTGATACCGGCCAGCGTACCCGCCTTGGCAAAGGCCTCGGTGTAGTTCAGCGTGCCGGCGTAGGCGGCGATCAGGCCGATGCCGAGGATGAAGCCGAAGTCGCCCACACGGTTGACCAGGAAGGCCTTCATGTTCGCGAAGATCGCGGTCGGCTTGTTGAACCAGAAACCGATCAGCAGGTACGACACCAGGCCCACCGCTTCCCAGCCGAAGAACAGCTGGAGCATGTTGTTGCTCATGACGAGCATCAGCATCGAGAAGGTGAACAGCGAGATGTACGCGAAGAAGCGGTTGTAGCCGTCGTCTTCTTCCATGTAGCCGATGGTGTAGATGTGGACCATCAGTGACACGAAGGTCACGACGCACATCATCATGGCGGTGAGGCCGTCGACCATGAAGCCGACTTCCATCTTCAGGCCGCCCACGACCATCCATTCATAGATGGTTTCGTTGAAGCGGGCGCCGTCGGCCACCACGCTCTTGAGCGTCATGGCCGAGATGATGAAGGCGACCAGCACGCCCAGGATGGTCAGCGAATGCGTGACCTTGCGGCCGATGTGATTGCCGCCGAACTTGGTGCCGAACAGGCCAGCGACAGCGGCGCCGACCAGGGGTGCCAGCGGCACGGCCAGCAAGGTGGATGCGGAAAGGGTTGCGCTCATGTTGCTTTCAACCCTTGAGCGAGTTGAGTTCGTCGACGTTGATGTTCGACTTGTTGCGGAACAGCAGAACCAGCAGCGCCAGCCCGATGGCCGACTCGGCCGCAGCCACCGTCAGGATGAAGAACACGAAGATCTGGCCGTGCATGTCGCCCAGGAAGTGCGAGAACGCCACGAAGTTCATGTTGACCGCGAGCAGCATCAGCTCGATGGCCATCAGCAGGACGATCAGGTTCTTGCGGTTCAGGAAGATGCCGATCACGGACAGCGCGAAGAGCATCGCGCCGAGCGAAAGAAAGTGTCCGAGCGTGAGCGTCATGCCTTGTTTTCCTTTGCAGCGTCCGCAGCTTCAACCACAGGCTCGGCAGCACGCGTTGCCGGCATCTGCACGATACGCACGCGGTCGCGCGCCTTCACGCGGACCTGGTCGGCCGGGTTGACGTACTTGCTGTCCTTGCGGGTGCGCAGCGTCAACGCGATGGCGGCCACGATGGCCACGAGCAGGATGACCGCGGCAATTTCCAGCGGGTAGAGGTATTCGGAGTAAAGCAGCTTGCCGAGTTCGAGCGTATTGGAAGTGTTGGCCCCCAACGCACCGGCAGCAGCGCGCGGCTCGCCGAGGCGGAAGCCGCCCATGAGCACGGCCGCCATTTCGAGCGCAATCAGCGCACCGACGCCTGCCGCCAGCGGAAAGTGCTTCCAGAAGCCCTCTCGCAGGCCGTCGACGTTGATGTCCAGCATCATCACCACGAACAGGAAGAGCACCATCACGGCGCCGACATACACCAGCACAAGCGAGATCGCGAGGAACTCGGCGCGCAGCAGCAGCCAGATGGCCGATGCCTGGAAGAAGGCCAGAACCAGGTACAGCGCGGCGTACACGGGGTTGCGGGCGGTGATGACGCGGAACGCTGCAAACAGCAGCACCACGGCAAACAGATAGAACAGACCGGTCTTGACGTCCATTGGAATTCGAATTGGTACGGGGTTCGGGCTGGTCGGAATCAGCGGTACTTGGCGTCAGCCGCCTTGTTCGCTGCGATTTCTTTTTCGTAGCGGTCGCCCACGGCCAGCAGCATGTCCTTGGTGAAGTACAGGTCGCCGCGCTTTTCGCCGTGGTATTCGAAGATGTGCGTCTCGACGATCGAGTCGACCGGGCAGCTCTCTTCGCAGAAGCCGCAGAAGATGCACTTGGTCAGGTCGATGTCGTAGCGCGTGGTGCGGCGCGAGCCGTCGTCGCGCACATCCGATTCGATGGTGATGGCCAGCGCCGGGCAGACAGCCTCGCAGAGCTTGCAGGCAATGCAGCGCTCTTCGCCGTTTTCATAGCGGCGCAGCGCGTGCAGGCCGCGGAATCGCGGCGACAGCGGCGTCTTCTCTTCGGGGAACTGCACCGTGATCTTGCGGGCAAAGGCGTACTTGCCGGTAATGGCCAGGCCCTTGAACAGCTCGAACAGCATGAAGCTGCCCAGGAAGTCCTTGAGCGAGAACGGCGCGGACGGTGTTGCGGTGTGCGCAGCAGACATGATGTTGGCGCTTCCTGTTATTTCCAGATGTTGAACGGCGTCTGCATCCAGCCACCGACCACGACCAGCCACACGAGGGTGACGGGAATGAAGATCTTCCAGCCCAGACGCATGATCTGGTCATAGCGGAAGCGCGGGAACGTCGAACGCACCCACAGGAACATGGTGACCACGCAGAAGGTCTTGAGGCCCAGCCAGATCCAGCCCGGAATGATGCTCAGGAACTCGAACGGCGGCAGCCATCCGCCGAGGAACAGCACCACGGTCAGGATCGAGACGAGCCACATGTTGGCGTACTCGGCCAGGAAGAACATCGCGAAGCTCATGCCCGAGTACTCGATCATGTGGCCGGCAACGATTTCGGACTCGCCTTCCACCACGTCGAACGGGTGGCGGTTGGTCTCGGCCAGACCGGAGATGAAGTACACGACGAAGATCGGCAGCAGCGGCAGCCAGTTCCACGACAGGAAGCCGACGCCCATGCTGGCGAACATGCCCTTGCCTTGGACGTTCACGATCTCGCTCATGTTCAGGCTGCCGGTGACCATCAGCACCACGACGAAGCAGAAGCCCATCGCGATTTCGTAGCTCACCATCTGTGCCGAGGCGCGCAGCGCGCCCAGGAAGGCGTACTTCGAGTTCGAGGCCCAGCCGGCGATGATCACGCCGTACACCTCGAGGGAGGTGATGGCCATCACGAACAGCAGGCCGGCGTTGATGTTGGCCAGCGCCACGTCGGGGCCGAAGGGAATCACGGCCCATGCGGCGAGCGCCGGCATGATGGTCATGATCGGGCCCAGCAGGAACAGGCCCTTGTTGGCGACCGTCGGAAGAATGATTTCCTTGGTCATCAGCTTGAGCGCGTCGGCGATCGGCTGGAGCAGGCCCAGCGGTCCGATGCGGTTCGGGCCGATACGGATCTGCGTGAAGCCGATGGCCTTGCGTTCCCACAGCGTGAGGTACGCCACAGCCAGCATCAGCGGGATCACGACCACGATGATCTTGATCAGCGTCCAGATAAGGGGCCAGACCACAGCGGTCCACCAGCCTGCGGCAACCAGCCCCTGGCCGAAGCCATGAATGGTGTCGACGATCATGCCAGTGCCTCCTCGGCACGCGCCGACACGTTCGATCCAGCCGATGCATTGCGCGCGTCGGCAGTCAGTTGCAGCGACGGTGCGCGGCGCACGATCGAGTCGAGCTGGTAGATGCTCGCGACCACGGGTGCAGCAGTTGCACCGCTGGAAGCGACGGCATTGGCGGAGGTGGCGTTGTTCAGCGCATTCGCCGGCACCGCGCCCTTGTCACCGATGGTGGCCAGCACCTCAGTGGTCGATTCGAACGCGAAGCCGGGCAGGCCCAGCAGGTTGGCCAGCACGCGCAGCACCTTCCACGCCGGGCGCGTTTCGCCTTGCGGCTTCACGACGGCATGGAAACCTTGCAGGCGGCCTTCGGCATTGACGAAGGTACCGGGGGTTTCGGTGAACGGAGCGATCGGGAGCAGCACGTCGCTGAACTCGAGGTTGGCCTTGAAGGGGCTCAGCGTGACGACCATTTGCGCATTGCCGATGACATCGGCAGCGGCGGCGCCAGCGGCCGAGTCGAACACCGGCTCGGTGTTCAGCAGCATCACGGCCTTCAGGCCGGAACCGGCGGCGAGCATGCGGCCGGCATCGAGGCCGCCGTTCTTCGGGAAAGCGCCGACGATCTGCGCGCCAACGGTGTTGGCGGCTTCGGTCAGGTAGCCGACGGTGGCGCCCGTTTGCGCACCGATCCAGTTCGCGAGGGCCAGCAGGCTGCTGGCTTGTGCGTGGTGGGCAGCTGCATTGCCGAGCAGGATGGCCTTGCGTTCGCCGCTCAGCAGCGAGGCTGCGATGGCTTGCGCGGCGGCGTCAGGCGCGTTCTTCGGTGCCAGGGGCGCGGCTGCGCCATTGGTCTGGCCGATGGCGGCAGCAACTGCGGCCAGCGCCTCGACCCATTGATCGGCTTCGACGATGGACGCCTGCGCCACGTCGATGGCCCAGGCGTCGCGGGCAGCCATCAGGCTGGCCGAAGTGATCACCGACAGCACGGCGCCCTTGCGCACGGCCTGGCGGATGCGCTGTGCGAACAGCGGATGTTCCTTGCGCAGGTTCGAGCCGACGACCAGCGCGCGCTGCACTTGCGTGAGCGAAGCGATCGAGGTGCCGAGCCAGCGCACGCCTTCGAACGCCGTGAATTCGGCGTTGCGCAGGCGGTAGTCGATGTTGTCGCTGCCGAGTTCACGCGTGAGCAAGGCGGCGAGCTGCAGCTCCTCGAGCGTGCTGTGTGGGCTGACCAGCGTGCCAATGCTTTGCGCGCCGTGGTCGGCCTTGATCTGCTTGAGGCCGTTGGCAACGTACTCGAGCGCCGTCTGCCAGTCGACCTGCTGCCACTGGCCGCCCTGCTTCAGCATGGGCTGCGTCAGGCGTTCCGGGCCATTGAGCGCTTCGTACGAGAAGCGGTCGCGGTCGGCAATCCAGCACTCGTTGACGTCTTCGTTCTCGAGCGGCACCACGCGCATCACGCGGTTGTTCTTGACCTGGACGATCAGGTTGGCGCCGGTGGAGTCATGCGGGCTCACCGACTTGCGACGCGACAGTTCCCAGGTGCGGGCACTGTAGCGGAAGGGCTTGCTCGTGAGCGCGCCGACCGGGCAGATGTCGATCATGTTGCCCGACAGTTCGGAGTCGACCGAGTCGCCGAGGAAAGTTTCGATTTCGGAGTGCTCGCCGCGGTGCGACATGCCGAGCTCCATCACGCCGGCCACTTCCTGGCCAAAGCGGACGCAGCGCGTGCAATGGATGCAGCGGCTCATTTCTTCCATGCTGATCAGCGGGCCCACGTCCTTGTGGAACACGACGCGCTTTTCTTCTTCGTAGCGCGAAGAAGAACCGCCGTAGCCAACGGCCAGGTCCTGCAGCTGGCATTCGCCGCCCTGGTCGCAGATGGGGCAATCCAGCGGATGGTTGATCAGGAGGAACTCCATGACCGACTGCTGCGCCTTGATGGCCTTTTCGCTCTTGGTGCGAACGATCATGCCCTGCGTGACGGGCGTGGCACAGGCCGGCATCGGCTTGGGCGCTTTTTCCACGTCGACGAGGCACATGCGGCAGTTGGCCGCGATGCTGAGTTTCTTGTGATAGCAGAAGTGCGGGATGTACGTGCCCGCCTTGTCGGCCGCATGCATCACCATGCTGCCTTCGGTCACTTCGACCTTCTTGCCGTCGAGTTCGATTTCGATCATGAGTATGTTTCTTCTCGCGCTCAGGCCTTGACGGGCGCCGTCGGAACGTAGCCCGGGATCAGGGCTTCGAACTCGTGACGGAAGTGCTTGATCATGGCGCGCACCGGCATCGCTGCCGCATCGCCGAGCGCACAGATGGTGCGGCCCATGATGTCGCCGGCGACGGAGTCCAGCAGTTGCAGGTCGCTGGGCTTGCCCTGGCCGTTGTGGATGCGGTCCACCACGCGGTAGAGCCAGCCAGTGCCTTCGCGGCACGGCGTGCACTGGCCGCAGGACTCGTGCATGTAGAAGTACGAGAGGCGCTTGAGCGACTCGACCATCGAACGGCTGTCGTCCATGACGATCACCGCGCCCGAACCGAGCATGGAGCCGGCCTTGGCGATGGAGTCGTAGTCCATGGTGCAGGCCATCATGATGTCGGCCGGCAGCACCGGCGCCGACGATCCGCCGGGGATCACGGCCTTCAGCGTGCGGCCCTTGCGCACGCCGCCGGCCAGCTCGAGGAGCTTGGAGAACGGCGTGCCCATGGGCACTTCGTAGTTGCCGGGTAGCTCGACGTCACCGCTCACCGAGTAGATCTTGGTACCGCCGTTGTTCGGCTTGCCGCATTCGAGGTAAGCCGGACCACCGTTGCGGATGATCCAGGGCACCGCCGCGAAGGTCTCGGTGTTGTTGATGGTGGTCGGCTTGCCGTACAGGCCGAAGCTGGCCGGGAACGGCGGCTTGAAGCGCGGCTGGCCCTTCTTGCCTTCGAGCGATTCGAGCAGCGCGGTTTCTTCGCCGCAGATGTAGGCGCCGAAGCCGTGGGCGGCGTGCAACTGGAAGTTGTACGTACTGCCCATGATCTTGTCGCCGAGGTAGCCGGCGGCGCGCGCTTCTTCGAGGGCTTCCTCGAAGCGGTCGTAGCTCTGGAAGATCTCGCCGTGGATGTAGTTGTAGCCCACGCTGATGCCCATCGCATACGCGGCGATGGCCATGCCTTCGATCACGATGTGCGGGTTGAACTGCAGGATGTCGCGGTCCTTGCACGTGCCCGGTTCGCCTTCGTCCGAATTGCAGACGAGGTACTTCTGGCCCGGGAACTGGCGGGGCATGAAGCTCCACTTCAGGCCGGTCGGAAAACCGGCGCCGCCACGGCCGCGCAGGCCCGAAGCCTTGACTTCGGCGATCACCTGGTCGGGCGTGAGGCCCTCGGTGAGGATCTTGCGCAGCGCCTGGTAGCCGCCGCGCGCCTCGTAGTCGGCCAGACGCCAGTTGGTGCCGTCGAGGCCCGCATAGATCTGCGGCTCGATGTGACGGTCATGGAAGCAGGTCTGGACGCCCGTCGCCTGGAACTGCTGGAGCACTTGTTCGGGTGACATCAGGCAGCCTCCCCTTTGGTGGAACCGCGCAGGCCTTCGATGAGCTGGTCGAGCTTCTCGTTGCTCATGAAGCTGCACATGGTGCGGTCGTTGACCAGCATCACGGGCGAATCGGCGCAGGCGCCCAGGCATTCGCTCTGCTGCAGCGTGAACAGGCCGTCGGCCGTGGTCTCGCCCATCTTGATGCCGAGCTTCTTCTCGAGGTGCACGAGGGCGGTGACGCCATCGCGCAGCTGGCAAGGCAGGTTGGTGCACACGTTGAGCTTGAACTTGCCCACCGGATGCTGGTTGTACATGTTGTAGAAGGTCGTCACTTCATGCACGGCGATGGGCGCCATGCCGAGGTACTCGGCAATCTCGCGCTCGCGCTGCAGGCTGACGTGGCCCTCGTCCTGCTGGACGATGGCGAGGCAGGCCATCACGGCGGATTGCTTGCCTGCTTCGGGGTACTTGGCGACCTCGCGCGCAAAGCGCTCGAGGATCGTAGTCTTCAACGGCGCCGAGGGCGCCGCGTCATGGTGGGTCGAGGAAGTCGTCATTCGCTCTTTCTCACCTGTCGATCTCGCCGAACACGATGTCCATCGTGCCGATCACCGCGACAGCGTCGGCGATCATGTGACCGCGCGACATTTCGTCGAGGGCGGCGAGGTGCGGGAAACCAGGGGCGCGGATCTTCAGGCGGTACGGCTTGTTGGCGCCGTCGCTCACGAGATAGATACCGAACTCGCCCTTCGGATGCTCGACGGCGGCATACGCCTCGCCTTCGGGCACGTGGAAGCCTTCGGTGAAGAGCTTGAAATGGTGGATCAGCTCCTCCATGTTCGCCTTCATCGATTCGCGCGCGGGCGCGGCGACCTTGTGGTTATCGGTGATGACAGGGCCGGGGTTGGCACGCAGCCAGGCCGAGCACTGCTGGATGATCTTGTTGGCCTGGCGCATCTCTTCGACGCGGACCAGGTAGCGGTCGTAGCAGTCGCCGGTCTTGCCGACGGGCACGTCGAACTGCATCTGGTCGTAGACGTCGTAGGGCTGCTTCTTGCGCAGGTCCCATTCGATGCCCGAGCCGCGCAGCATGGGGCCGGTGAAGCCGAGATTCAGCGCGCGCTCCGGCGTGACCACGCCGATGCCCACGGTGCGCTGCTTCCAGATGCGGTTGTCGGTGAGCAGCGTCTCGTACTCGTCGACCATCTTCGGGAAGCGCTTGCAGAAGTCGTCGACGAAGTCGAGCAGCGAGCCCTGGCGGTTCTCGTTGAGCTTCTCGATAGCCTTCGCGTTCTTGATCTTGCTGACCTTGTACTGCGGCATTGCATCCGGCAGGTCGCGGTAGACGCCACCCGGACGAAAGTACGCCGCGTGCATGCGCGCGCCGGACACGGCCTCGTACATGTCGAACAGGTCTTCGCGCTCGCGGAAGCAGTAGATGAGCATGTTCATCGCACCGCAATCCAGACCGTGCGCACCGAGCCACAGCAGGTGGTTCAGCAGGCGGGTGATCTCGGCGAACATCACGCGGATGTACTGCGCGCGGATCGGCACTTCGAGGCCCATCATCCGCTCGATGGCGAGGCAGTACGCGTGCTCGTTGCTCATCATCGACACGTAGTCGAGACGGTCCATGTACGGCAGCGACTGGATGAAGGTGCGCGATTCGGCAAGCTTCTCGGTCGCGCGGTGCAGCAGGCCGATGTGGGGGTCGGCGCGCTGGATCACTTCGCCGTCCAGCTCGAGCACCAGGCGCAGCACGCCGTGTGCCGCAGGGTGCTGGGGACCGAAGTTGAGTGTGTAGTTCTTGATTTCGGCCATATCAGTGCAAACCGCCGCCGTAGTTGTCTTCGCGGATCACGCGCGGGGTGATTTCGCGCGGCTCGATGGAAACCGGCTGGTAGACCACGCGCTTCTGTTCTTCGTCGTAACGCATCTCGACGTGACCCGACACCGGGAAGTCCTTGCGGAACGGATGGCCGATGAAGCCGTAGTCGGTCAGGATGCGGCGCAGGTCGTCGTGACCGTCGAACACGATGCCGTAGAGGTCGAAGGCTTCGCGCTCGAACCAGGTGGCGGCATTCCAGACGGGCTGCAGCGAATCGACCACAGGCAGGTCTTCGTTCGGCGCGAACACCTTCAGGCGCACGCGCTGGTTGAGGCTTACCGACAGCAGGTGCGTGACGACGCAGTAGCGTTCGCCCTGCCACTCACCTTCGCGGTAGTCGGAGTAGTCCATGCCGCAGAGGTCGATCAGCTGCTCGAAGCGGCAGCCGGGCGCATCGCGCAGCAGCAAGGCGGCTTCTATGTAGTCGGCAGCGCCGACCACCACGGTCACCTCTTCCAGGGCAAGCGTCACGCTCTTGGCCTTGGCACCGAGCGTCTCGGCGATGGTGGCGCGCAGCACCTCCGGCGAAATTGCAAAGTCAGTCATCGTCGGCAATCCCTCAGGCGCGGGCAATGGTGTTGGTGCGGCGAATCTTCTGCTGCAACTGGATCACGCCGTAGAGCAAAGCCTCGGCGGTGGGCGGGCAACCCGGAACGTAGACATCGACCGGCACGATGCGGTCGCAGCCGCGCACGACGGAATAGCTGTAGTGGTAGTAGCCACCGCCATTCGCGCACGAACCCATCGACAACACCCAGCGCGGCTCGGGCATCTGGTCGTAGACCTTGCGCAAGGCCGGAGCCATCTTGTTGCACAGCGTTCCGGCCACGATCATCAGATCGGACTGACGTGGGCTGGGGCGAAACAGCATGCCGAAACGATCGATGTCGTAGCGGGCGGCGCCCGCGTGCATCATTTCCACCGCACAGCATGCGAGGCCGAAGGTCATCGGCCAGAGAGATCCGGTCTTCGCCCAATTCACCACCGAGTCGTAGGTGGTGGTGACGAAACCTTCTTTGAGAACGCCTTCAATGGCCATCGTGATTCCTTGTCATTCCCAGTCGAGCGCGCCTTTTTTCCACTCGTAGGCGAAGCCCACGACGAGGATGGCGAGAAAGATCATCATGGCCCAGAAGCCGACAGCACCGATCTCCTTGAGCGCAATGGCCCACGGAAAGAGAAAGGCAATTTCGAGATCGAACAGGATGAAGAGAATCGCAACGAGGTAGTAGCGCACGTCGAACTTCATGCGTGCGTCCTCGAAGGCTTCAAAGCCACACTCGTAGGGAGCGTTCTTTGCGGCGTCGGGCCTGTTGGGGCCGAGAATGTATCCGATGACCTGAGGGGCGACGCCTACGCCGACTCCGACCAGAATGAACAAAAGGACGGGGAGGTAGGAGTCGAGATTCATCGAGAGTTTTTCACCGCTTGCCACCGGCAAGAGAAGCCCCTGGATGAGGCTTTCTGCCGATGAGATTTGGTGCGGTCGGCGAGACTCGAACTCGCACAGCTTTCGCCACTACCCCCTCAAGATAGCGTGTCTACCAATTTCACCACGACCGCGGTTTTTGCTGCTCGGATGGCATGAGGTACCTGCAAGAGGCATTTGGCTTTCCGAACAGATTTAGAGTTTACCCTGAAATGAAGCCATTTCTCACAGGCAACTCATGAAAACGAGTTGATTACTTGCTCGGAATCTGACCCGCGCCCGAAACCGGGGCAGCAGGAGCCGAAGCAGGCGCACTGGGAGCCGCCGCACCAGGAATTTCACTCGCTGCACCAGAAGCCGGCGTGGCCGGCGCACCCACTGCAGCGCGCTCCAGAAGACTGCCGCCGCCCGCAGGACGCGCGTGGCTGAAATAGGCCAGCAGCAGCGTGCATGCGAAGAACACCGCAGCAAGCACAGCCGTGGTGCGCGAGAGGAAGTTGGCACTGCCGCTGGCACCGAACAGGCTGCCGGCACTGCCGCTGCCGAAGGCCGCACCCATGTCGGCGCCCTTGCCGTGCTGGATCAGGATCAGGCCGATCATTGCGAGGGCCGTCAGCATCTGCACACCGACCAGTAGATTGAGGACCAGGTTCATTCGTTCTTACTCCTAAGTGATACAGCCGTTGCGCGTTCAGCGCGCAGCGGCGGAAATGATCTGCAGAAAATCGGGCGCCTTGAGCGAAGCGCCACCGATGAGGCCGCCATCGATGTCGGCCTGCGCCAGCAGTTCTGCGGCGTTGGCGGCGTTCATGCTGCCGCCATAAAGAATCTGAATGCCGGCTGCATGCTCGCTCGCTGCGTGATGCAACTGCGCGCGCAGCACCGCATGCACCGCTTGCGCCTGCTCCGGCGTAGCCGTCTTGCCCGTACCGATGGCCCAGACAGGCTCGTACGCCACGACGATCTCGCTGATGCAATGGCCGTTCACATGAATGACCGCAGCCAGCTGACGCTTGACGACTTCTTCGGTCTGCCCTGCTTCGCGCTGTGCCAGCGTTTCGCCGACACAGACGATCGGCGTGATGCCATTGGCCAGCGCTGCCGCCGTCTTGGCCGCGACCGCTTCATCGGTCTCGCCGTGGTATTGCCGACGCTCGGAGTGACCGACGATGGCATAGCGCACGCCGAAGTCCTTCAGCATCGCCGCCGATTGCTCGCCGGTGAAGGCGCCTTGCGGATGAGCCGAAATGTCCTGCGCGCCCAACGCCAGTGCCGGCGAACCCGCCAGCAGCGACTGCAGTTGCGCGAAGTACGGCGCAGGCGCGCACAGCGCCACATCGCAAGCCGCCGGACTTGCGGCCAGGCCTTGCTGCAAGGCCTTCACCAGCGCCTCGTTGGCAGCCAGGCTGCCGTTCATCTTCCAGTTGCCAGCGATCAGTTTCTTCTTGGTCGTCATCGCGTTCGTCTTCTCGTCACTCACCATGTCAGCACGATCTTGCCGATGTGCTGGTTCGATTCCATCAGCGCGTGAGCCTGGGCTGCGCCGCTGGGCTCGCCCGCCGCCGCAAAGATGCTGTGGATCACGGGCTTGATTGCGCCGCTTTCCAGCAGTGGCCACACCTTCTCGCGCAGGGCCTTGGCAATGGCGCCCTTGAACGCCACCGGCCGCGGACGCAGCGTCGAGCCGGTGATCGTGAGCCGCCTGCGCAGCACGAGGCCCGCATTGATCTCGCTCTTCACGCCGCCCTGCACCGCGATGATCACGAGCCGGCCATCTTCGGCCAGGCACTCGATCTCGCGCGCCACGTAGTCGCCGGCAACCATGTCGAGCACCACGTCCACACCCTTGCCGCCGGTGAGCTTCTTCGCCTCTTCGACGAAGTCGCTCGTGCGGTAGTTGATGGCATGGTCGGCGCCGAGCTTCAGGCAGGCTTCGCACTTGTCGTCGCTGCCGGCCGTGACGATCACGGTCGCACCGAGCGCCTTGGCGATCTGGATCGCCGTGACGCCGATGCCGCTCGAGCCGCCCTGGATCAGCAGCGTCTCACCCTTTTGCAGGCGGCCGCGGTCAAACACATTGCTCCAGACGGTGAAGAAGGTCTCGGGCAGCGAAGCTGCATCGATGTCGCTCCAGCCCTTGGGCACCGGCAGGCATTGCGCCACGGGCGCCACGCACAGCTCGGCATAGCCGCCACCGGCGATCAGCGCACAGACACGGTCACCAACCTTGAAGCCCGCCTCGGCCAGCGCCGCAGCGTCACCCGAGACAATCTCGCCGGCCACTTCGAGGCCCGGCAGATCGGAAGCGCCCGGCGGCACGGGGTAGTGCCCCTTGCGCTGCAGCACGTCCGGGCGATTGACGCCACTTGCCGCCACACGGATCAGCAGTTCGCCCGCACCCGCTACCGGGTCGGGACGCTGCGCAACGCGCAGCACCTCGGGGGCACCGTACGAAGTGATTTCAATGGCTTTCATGGTCTTTCGGCCTCCAACGCCCGCAGATGGGGCGAAGCTTGATGTTCAAAAGATAGCAACGGCAGCCGAAGGACCGTCGTTGCGCCCTTCTTACTCCTGAGGCTCGCGCGGGGCTTGTTGCTGCTGCTCGCCGGCCGGAGCCTGCGGCTGCTCGTTGCGCGGCTGCTGTTGCTCGTTGTTGAAGCGCGGTGCGCGCTCGCCACGGTCACCACCGCGGTCGCCGCGATCGCCACGGTCACGGCGCTCGCCACGGTCACCGCGGTCTTCGCGCGGCGGGCGCTCGCTGTATTCCATGCCGGCCGGACGCTCGGTCAGGGCCTTCATGGACAGCTTGACGCGGCCCTTCTCGTCCGTTTCCAGAACCTTGACCTTGACGATCTGGCCTTCGCTCAGATAGTCGGTCACCTTCTCGACGCGTTCGTGCGCAATCTGGCTGATGTGCAGCAGGCCGTCCTTGCCGGGCAGCAGGTTGATGAGCGCGCCGAAGTCCAGGATCTTGGTGACCGGGCCTTCGTAGACCTTGCCGATTTCAACTTCGGCCGTGATCTGCTCGATGCGCTTCTTGGCCAGCTCGGCCTTTTCCGGATCGGTCGAAGCGATGGTGATGGTGCCGTCTTCGTCGATGTTGATCGTCGTGCCGGTTTCTTCCTGCAGGCCACGGATGACCGAGCCGCCCTTGCCGATCACGTCGCGGATCTTCTCGGGGTTGATCTTCAGCGTGGTCAGGCGCGGTGCGAAGCTGGAGACTTCGGCCTTGGCCTCGCCCATGGCTTCCTGCATCTTGCCCAGGATGTGCATGCGCGCTTCCTTGGCCTGTGCCAGTGCGACCTGCATGATTTCCTTGGTGATGCCCTGGATCTTGATGTCCATCTGCAGCGCGGTGATGCCGTTGGTGGTACCCGCAACCTTGAAGTCCATGTCGCCCAGGTGATCTTCGTCGCCCAGGATGTCGGTCAGCACCGCGAAGCGGTTGTCTTCCTTGATCAGGCCCATGGCGATGCCGGCCACGTGCGCCTTCATGGGCACGCCGGCGTCCATCATCGAGAGGCAGCCGCCGCAGACCGAAGCCATCGACGACGAGCCGTTCGACTCGGTGATTTCCGACACCACGCGAACCGTGTACGGGAATTCTTCCTTGTTCGGCAACACGGCGACGAGCGCGCGCTTGGCCAGGCGGCCGTGGCCGATTTCGCGGCGCTTGGTCGAGCCCATGCGGCCCACTTCGCCGGTGGCAAAGGGAGGCATGTTGTAGTGGAACAGGAAGCGGTCTTCGTATTCGCCGGCCAGCGCGTCGATGCGCTGAGCGTCGCGTTCGGTGCCGAGCGTGGTGATGACCAGCGCCTGGGTTTCGCCGCGCGTGAACAGCGCCGAACCGTGGGTGCGGGGCAGCACCGAGTTGCGGATTTCGATGGGACGCACGGTGCGCGTGTCGCGGCCGTCGATGCGGGGCTCGCCCGACAGGATCTGGCTGCGCACGATCTTCGATTCGATGGCGAACAGCAGGTCACTGACCTTGCCGGAGTCGAACTCGGCGCCTTCGGCCTTCAGTGCCTCGAGCACGCTGGCGTTGGCTTCGCGCAGGGCTTGCGTACGGGCTTGCTTGCTGCGAATTTGATAGACGGCGCGCAGCTTGTCTTCGGCCAGGCCCTTGACCTTGGCGACGAAGGCTTCGTCTTCGGCGGGGGCCTTCCAGTCCCACACCGGCTTGCCGGCGTCGCGCACGAGTTCATGGATCGCGTTGATGGCGATATTGGCTTGCTCGTGGCCGAACACCACGCCGCCCAACATGATTTCTTCGCTGAGCTGCAGGGCTTCGGATTCGACCATCAGCACGGCGGATTGCGTGCCGGCGACGACGAGGTCCATCTGCGAATCCTTGCGAGCCGTCTGGCCCGGATTCAGCACGTACTGGCCGTTGATGTAGCCCACGCGGGCTGCACCGATCGGGCCGTTGAACGGCACGCCGGAGATCGACAGCGCAGCGCTCACGCCGATCATGGCGGCGATGTCGGCATCGACTTCGGGGTTGAGCGACACGGTGTGGATGACCACATGCACTTCGTTCAGGAAGCCTTCGGGGAACAGCGGGCGGATCGGGCGGTCGATCAGGCGGCTGGTCAGCGTTTCGTGTTCGCTGGGCTTGGCTTCGCGCTTGAAGAAGCTGCCGGGGATCTTGCCCGCGGCGTAGGTCTTCTCGATGTAGTCGACGGTCAGCGGGAAGAAGTCCTGGCCGGCCTTGGCCGACTTGGAGGCAACCACGGTCGCGAGGATGACGGTGCCGTCGATGTCGACGAGCACGGCACCGCTGGCCTGGCGGGCGATTTCACCCGTTTCCATGACGACGGTCTTGTCGCCCCATTGGAACGACTTGGTGACTTTGTTGAAGAGGCTCATGTTTTGCTCCTGTTTTGATAGCAGACTACACAGAGTCCGCAAGAGACGGAGGCTTCTCAGAACACGATGCCATTCCAGCGAAGCTCGGGGCGAACTTCATTGGAATGACACAGCTTCGCTCTGTTTGGGCACTCCGAAAGTGGATCGCGAAGTAAAAAACGCCTGAGCTAGCGGACTAACCCAGGCGTTTTTTCATGCGATTCGATTTACTTGCGCAGACCCAGCTTGGCGATCAGCGCGGTGTAACGGTCGGCGTCCTTGGACTTGAGGTAGTCGAGGAGCTTGCGGCGGCGGCTCACCATGCGCAGCAGGCCGCGACGGCCGTGGTGGTCCTTGGCGTGCGTCTTGAAGTGGGGGGTGAGCTCGTTAATGCGGGCGGTCAGCAGTGCGACTTGCACTTCGGGGCTGCCGGTGTCGTTGGCGGCGCGGGCGTTGTCCTTGACAACTTCTGCCTTGATGGAGGCTGCGATCATGTTAATTTCCTTGTTCCGGGATGTTTGACTTGCGGTGTGCGCTGGAACTGCACCCACCGTGCGCCTTGCGGCATGCAAAGCCTTGGAATTATAGCCCGACCGTCCTGATCGGGCTTTCAGGCCCCTTTGGGGGCCTTTCATCGAGCGAAGCCAGCCCCACGGCGCCCAGCACGCAGGCTGCCCCGCCGATCTGCGCCAGGCTGATGCTTTCGCCCAGCCAGAGCGCGGCCAGCGCCAGCGCCGAAACCGGCAGAACGGCCGTGAAAAGCGCCGCCTCGGCCCCGCGCAGCCGGGACGATCCGGCAAACCACAGCACGAAGCCCAGCACCGTTGGCACTAACGCGTAGTAGGCGACACCAGCCAGCGCCTCCGCCGGCAAGGGGTGCTCCCAAGCTCGCTCGAACAGCGCTGGTACCAGTGACAGCAGCAGCCCGAAGGCCGTCATCAGCGTCGACAGCGCCAGCGGACGCACCGGCACCCGCAGGCGCTTGTTGAGCAGGATGAACATCGCCTCGCAAACCACCGCGCCCAAAACCAGCAGGTTGCCGATCAGCGCCGCCGGGGATTTTGAGTCCCCCGCCGAAGCCTGGCCCGCCCCGGGCCAGCTGATCGCCAGCACCCCCGCCGTCGCCAGCACGATGCTGCCCACCAGAAACCGCCCCGGCCGCTCGCGCAGCGCAATCACCGCCACCAGCGCCGCCACAGCAGGCAAGGTGCCCGCCACCACGCCCGCACTGGCCGCCGGTGCCCAGCGCACGCCAAGGATCAGCAGCACGGTGTAGCCCACGCTCCCCAGCCCCGCCTGGCACACCAGCAGCGCCAGATCCTGCCGGCCGGGCCGCGGCCACGGCGTGCGGGTCAGCCGCAGCAGCACCAGGAACACCGGCAGCGCCATCGCGAACCGCAGCGCGGTCGCGGTGAACGGCGGCAGCCCGCCCGCGATGACCTTGCTGGCCACCACCGTGCTGCCGACCGTGACCATCGCCAGCGCGCACAGCGCCATCCCCTTCAACCGTTGCGACAACATGCCGAGCCTTTCGCTTTCGAGAAAAACCCGAGCTTCGCGGCCCCGGTGCGCCGCGTCTTGAACGAAATTGCAGCCGGCTCAGCCCTTGCCGGGTTGTTGTTCCGCCAGCCAGTTGCGCAACCGCTCCACGCCCTTCACCAGCCGCTGCGGGTCTTTCGACGCAAAGCACCAGCGCAGCCAGCCCTGCGCTTCAGGTGCGAAGGCGTTGCCCGGCGCGAGCCCCAGGCCCGCCTCTGCCACCAGCCGCTTGGCCACTTCGAGCGAATCGCCGAAGCCTTCGAGCCGGAAGAAGGCGTACATGCCGCCCTTGGCCGAGGCCACCTGCACGCCCGGCAGCGCCGCCAGCAGCGGCACCAGCGTGTCGCGGCATTGCTTCAGGTGCGCCACCACGCGCGGCGTGATCTCGCTCGTGTGCTCGATGGCGGTGATGGCGGCGCGCTGCGTGAACACGCTGGCGCATGAGGTGTTGAACTCGATCAGCTTGCCGATGCCGTCCACCATCGACGGCGGCAGCACCAGCCAGCCGAGGCGCCAGCCCGTCATCAGGAAGCTCTTCGAGAAGCTGTGCGTGACGACGATACGGTCGTCAGGCTTCGAGATGTCGAGGAAGCTCGGCGCGCAGCCATTGGGCGTCGGCTCGTAGTACAGCCGCTCGTACACCTCGTCGGCAAGGATCCACGTGCCGGTCTTGCGGCAATGGTCGAGCACGGCCTGCTGCTCGTCGCGCGTCATGGTCCAGCCCGTGGGGTTGTTCGGCGCGTTGACGATCAGCAGCTTCGTCTTCGACGTGACCGCTGCGCGCAACGCGGGCAGGTCGAGCGTCCACTGGCCCTTCACCGGCACCAGCGACAGCGTGCGCACGTGCGCGCCCATGATCGCGGGCTGCGCCGTCAGGTTGGGCCACACCGGCGTCACGGCGACCACTTCGTCGCCCGCATCGACCAGCGCCTGCACCGCGAGCATCAGCGCGCTCACGCCGCCCGAGGTGACGGCGATGCGCGAGGCGTCGACCGCCGGATGCAGCCCGCTGGTATAACGCGCGATGGCTTCGCGCAGTTCGGGCAGGCCGAGGTTGTGGGCGTAGAAGGTTTCGCCCCGCTGCAGCGACTCGATGGCCGACTGGCGGATCACCTCGGGTGTGACTTCGTCGCTTTCGCCGAACCAGAAGGCCAGCACGTCGTCGCGGCCCATGCCGGCATTGGCGACTTCGCGGATCTTCGATGCTTCGAGGTTGTGGATGGCTTCACGCATGTCTGGTTGTCCTGTTCATCATCGTCATCAAGGTCTCTTCATCTTGCACGAGGTCGGCAGCTCGGCGCGCTCGGGGGCGATGGTCTTGACCACCCGAAAGCCGTAGCCGGAGCCTTCGACGTCGAACTGCACGCCCGGCCTGCCCTGCCTGTCCATCACGCCGACCACGAGCTGCTGCTGGAACTGGTGGTCCGCAGCGCGCATGCGCCCGCGCTGGCCGTACAGGCTCACGTCGGCCTGCTCCAGCGCGCGTGCCACAGGCACCGCGTCGACACTGCCCGCGCGTTCGATGGCCTGTACGAGCGCTTCGATCATCAGCGCCAGCCGCATGTGCACATAGTCTTCGGCTGGCTTCGGAAAGCGCGCGCGGAAGGCGCGGTAGAAGGCTTCGGACTGCGTCGTCTGCACGTTGGGCAGCCAGTCGGCCACCGCGATCACGCGTCCGATGCCCGCATCGCCGATGGCTGCGGGCGCACCGAGCGCATTGCCGTAGAAGGTATAGAAGGTGCCGTTGAAGCCCGCTTCGCGCGCCGCCTTCACCAGCAGCGTGAGGTCGTTGCCCCAGTTGCCCGTGACCACGGCCTGCGCACCGCTCGCGATGATCTTGGTGGCATAGGGCGCAAAGTCTTTCACCTTGCCCATCGGGTGCAGCTCGTCGCCGACGATCTCCACGTCGGGCCGCTGTGCGCCGAGCTGCCGGCGCGCCTCGCGCAGCACGGCCTGGCCGAAGCTGTAGTCCTGTCCGATCAGGTAGACGCGCCTAAGCGCTGCGTCGTCCTTCACCACGTCCATCAGCGCTGCCACGCGCATGTCGGCATGGGCGTCGAAGCGAAAGTGCCAGAAGCTGCAGCGCTCGTTCGTGAGCACCGGGTCGACCGCCGCGTAGTTGAGGAAGATCACGCGCCGCGACGGGTCGCGCTCGTTGTTCTTGTCGATGGCATCGACCAGCGCCGCGGCCGTGGCCGACGAGTTGCCCTGCAGCACGATGCGCGCGCCGTCGTCCATCGCGGCGCGCAGCGCGGAGAGCGCTTCTTCGTTCTGTCCCTTGCTGTCGTAGCGATCGAGCTGCAGGGGCCGCGCGCCGCCGGGCAGCTTGATGCCGCCGCGCGCATTCACGCGCTCCACCGCCCACAACAGATTGCGGAACACGGCCTCGCCGGTGTTGGCGAAGGGGCCGCTCATGCTTTCGATGAGTGCCAGGCGAATGGGCGCAGGTGGCGATGAAACCGATGCTTGTGCCAGCGCGGCGAAGGGCCTCGCGCATAGCGCCAGCGCCGCGAATTTCAAGGCCTCGCGACGCCAAATAAAGGGGGGATTCATTGTCTTGAAACGCGTGCGGCTGCGCCTAGATGAGGTCTCAAGCGGCACTCACGATTGAACGGCCGCGCAGTGTAAGGGACACACATTCCTTGTCCCCATTGTGTTGATTCAGGAGTTCTTCATCATGTTTTTCGCCCCCACCCTTCGCACCGCCCGCTTTGCTCCCCGCGCCTATGACCGCTCGTTCGAACGCTTCGTGAACGATGCCTTCGCCGGTGCCCGCCGCTCGCCGCTGGTCGAGCAGGACGACAAGAGCTGGACCCTCTCGCTCGACGTGCCGGGTTTCACGCGCGAGGACCTCGCGATCAGCATCGAAGGCGCCGTGCTGCGCATCGACAGCAAGGCCGAAGCCAAGCGCCAGTTCAAGGCCGCCTACGAGCTGCCGCAGGACATCGACGTGGCCACCAGCGAAGCAAAGCTCGAGAACGGCGTGCTCACGCTGAAGCTCGGCAAGCTGGTCCCCGTGAGCCAGGCCACTCAGTTACAAATCAACTAATTTGGCCTATGCCCACAAGAGGAAAATGTTAGTTAAGGCCTCGTTTTGACTTTAAACGAGCACCTTATTCACAATAGCGCTAGATAACGTCACATGATGTGACGTTTTCTTAGAACTTTCTTCTTCGTGGGCGTCTCGTAAACGCACCGAACTCGCTACGGTGCGGTTCGGGTGCCCCAAAGGCACCATGAAAACGCACCTTCAATCCGCCAACCCCAACGAACAATCCGACACGCTCCTGGTGTTCCTGCCCGGGGCGTACCTGAAGCCCGACGAGTTCGAGCGCGAAGGGTTCATCGCAGCCGTGCGCGAACGCCATCTGGCGGCCGACTCCCTGCTGGTGGACGCGGATGTTTCCTACTACTACGAACAGACGCTGAGCGATCGCCTCCACACCGAGGTCATCGAGCCGCAGCGCGCCAAGGGCTACAAGTCGATCTGGCTCGTGGGCATTTCCATCGGCGGCTTCGGCGCGCTCATTCACGAACTGGCGCGGCCGGGCTCGGTGGACGGCATCGTGGCGCTCGCGCCCTACCTGGGACGCCGGGTGCTCGGCGCGGAGATCAAGAAGGCCGGCGGCCTGCGCACCTGGCAGGCGCCTACCGGGCCGCAGCCCGACGAAGAGCCCGACCGCAAGCTCTGGCCCTTCTTCCAGCAGTACCTGGAAGCCCAGCCGTCGCAGAACCTGCCGCCGCTCTACCTGGGCTTCGGGCTCGACGACCGCTTTGCCAGCAACCACAAGCTGCTGGCCGACGCCCTGCCGCCGGGGCGCGTCTTCACGACCGAGGGTGGCCATGACTGGCCGCAGTGGCGCCAGCTGTGGCGCAACGTGCTCGACGTACTGCCGCTGCCGGCAATCGGCCGATCAAAGCAACTGCTTACGCAGTCTCCGGTAGCGAAGCCATGGGCCATCGCGGCCTGACGTCGAAGGCATAGCGCTCGCTCGCCTGCGACAGCCCCGACTGCAGCCGCATTGCCGCAGCCATGGCGATCATCGCGCCGTTGTCGGTACACAGGTGCAGCTCCGGGTAGTGCACGCGCACCTTGCGCTTGGCGCACGCGGCGTTCAGCTGTTCGCGCAGATTCCTGTTGGCTCCCACTCCCCCCGCCACCACCAGGCGCTTGAGCCCGGTCTGGTCGAGCGCGGCAAGCGACTTCTTCAGCAGCACCTCGACGATGGCTGCCTGCGTGGACGCGGCCAAGTCGGCCTTGTTCGCTTCGAGCTGGTCGCCGAGCTTCTTGGCCTGCGTGAGCACGGCCGTCTTCAGGCCGGCAAAAGAAAAATCGAGATCGCCGCTGTGCAGCAGCGGCCGCGGCAGCTTGAAGGCCGTGGCACTGCCGCCTTCGGCCAGCTTCGCGAGCCACGGCCCACCCGGGTACGGCAAGCCCATGAGCTTGGCGCTCTTGTCGAAGGCCTCGCCGGCCGCGTCGTCGATGGTTTCGCCGAGCAGCTCGTAGCGGCCCACGCCGTCCACCCGCATCAGCTGGGTGTGGCCGCCCGACACGAGCAGCGCGACGAACGGAAACTCCGGCGGATCGGCGCTCAGGAACGGCGACAGCAGATGCCCTTCGAGGTGATGCACGCCCAGCACCGGCTTGCCAAGCGCCACGCCCAGCGCACAGGCCACGCCGGCGCCCACCAGCAGCGCGCCCGCCAGGCCCGGCCCGCGTGTGTAGGCCACCACGTCGATCTCGCCCAGCGTGCGGCCGGCTTCGGCCATGACGGCTTCGGTCAGCGGCAGCACGCGGCGAATGTGGTCGCGGCTGGCCAGTTCGGGCACCACGCCGCCGTAGGCCTGGTGCATGGCGATCTGGCTGTGCAGCGCGTGCGAAAGCAGCAGCGGCAGCGCGTCGCCGTGCGACTCGACCAGCGCCACGCCGGTTTCATCGCAGGATGATTCGATTCCCAACAAGAGCATGCCGCCGAGTGTAGGCGGCGCCCTCCCCCGGCACCCGCGAAGGGGCAAACGGCGGCGCTCTCCACTCCCCGAGGCACGGATGTTGCGTCGACCATGCCAGAGCCCCGCGCCCTCCCACCATGAAATCCGGACTGAGTTTTCTGATCGCTGCCCGTCGCTGCGAAATCGACGAGCTGGATCAGCTCGCCCGCACCAGCGAACTGGTGAGCCTGATCGGCCGCCTCGTCCACGCGCTGCAGCGCGAGCGGGGCATGTCGAACATGTTCCTCACCTCTCGCGGCGCCCGCTTCGCCGACCAGCGCGGCCCGCAGATCGCCGAATGCATCGCACTGGAGCAGGAGGTGCGCGCCGGCTTCGACCAGCTCGAGGCCGACAACCACCGCGGCGCGGGCGCCGGCAACAGCGCGCGCCTGTTCAGCCGCATCGCATGGGTGCTCCCGGGTCTGGACGCGTTGCCCGGCCTGCGCCGCCGCATCGATGCGCTCGAGCTGAAGCCGGCGCAATCCACCGCCGCGTTCGCCAAGCTCGTCGCGGGCCTGCTGTCGGTGGTGTTCGAGGCGGCCGACGGCGCCACCGACCCCGAGATCTCGCGCCTGCTGGTCGCGATGTTCAACTTCATGCAGGGCAAGGAATTCGCCGGCCAGGAGCGCGCCTTCGGCTCCGCCGCGCTGGCGCTGGGCCGCAGCGACGAAGCGCAGCGCCTGCAGTGGCTGCACCTGATCGAATCGCAGGAACGCTGCTTCCAGGTGTTCACCGATTTCTCCGGCGAGGCGGTGCTCGCGCTGTGGCGCAACAGCCAGCCCGATGCCGAAGTGGCCGAGCTCGAACGCATCCGCCGGCGCGGCGCCGCCTCCACGCCGGCTGACGTGCCGCTCAGCCAGGCCTGGTTCGACTGCTGCACCCGCCGCATCGACGCCATGAAGATCGTCGAGGACCGCCTGGCCGCCGACCTGCGCGCGCTGTGCGAGCGCAAGACCGCACAGGCGCGCAGCGAGCTGCAGGAATACCGGCAGCTGCTCGACACGCTGGCCCCGCAGGCTGGCGCCCTGTTCTTCGACGACGCCGATGCGCAGTCGGCCGCTCCCGCGCAGTTCGGCCGCCATCTCGAACGCTCGGTGCTCGACATGGTCCAGGAACAGTCGCACCGCCTGCAGGCCATGAGCGACGAGCTCGAAACCGTGCGCGCCTCGCTCAACGAACGCAAGATCGTCGAACGCGCCAAGGGCCTGCTGATGGCGCACCGCCGACTCAGCGAAGAAGACGCGCACAAGATGCTGCGCCAGACCGCCATGAACCAGAAGCGGCGGCTGGTCGACGTGGCCGAGTCGATGCTGGCAATGGCCGACTACCTGCCCATGCTCGACCGCGCGCCGCCGCGTTGAAGCGGTCCTGCCGTTCAACTTGGTGCAGTGCACAACAACCGTGCCATCGGCGCTTCCCGGCCTGATCGGGCCCTCTCCCATGCTGTGCGGCCGCACCCCGCTACTTTCTTGATAGCAGCTCATGGCACCCGAAGGCTGGCACACCGCTTGCAAGCAATAAGTTCGTAGGCCCCTCAATGGGTCTTCAGGCAGGCGGCACCCAACGGCGGGTGTCTCCCACCGAACCGGACAAAGGCGTCCCCATCCCGCAAGGGCTCGTTTTCGAGCAGCCCCTGCGCGGTGCGGACGCCTTTTCGTTTTTGTCTTTCTTGTTTGTTGTTTGTCTTCAACCGGAGCCCCGCCCCATGACCGACCTGCTCAAAACCCGCCTCAGCCGACGCCGCGTATTGCAAGCCGCTGCCATCGGCGCCGTCGGCATCGACCCGGCGCTGCGCGCCGCCGTCTGGGCCCAGGGCTCGGACAAGCCCGAGAAGGAAGAAGTGAAGATCGGCTTCATCCCGCTGACCGACTGCGCCAGCGTGGTGATGGCCTCGGTGCTCGGCATCGACAAGAAGTACGGCGTGAAGATCGTCCCCAGCAAGGAAGCCAGCTGGGCCGGCGTGCGCGACAAGCTGGTCAACGGCGAGCTCGACATGGCGCACGTGCTCTACGGCCTCGTCTACGGCGTGCACCTCGGCGTGAGCGGCCCCAAGAAGGACATGGCCGTGCTCATGACGCTCAACAACAACGGCCAGGCCATCACGCTGTCGAAGAAGCTCTCGGACAAGGGCGCGGTCGATGCGGCCTCGCTCGCCAAGCTCATCGCCAGCGAGAAGCGCGAATACACCTTCGCGCAGACCTTCCCCACCGGCACGCACGCCATGTGGCTCTACTACTGGCTCGCCTCCGCCGGCATCGACCCGTTCAAGGACGTGAAGAACATCACCGTGCCGCCGCCGCAGATGGTGGCCAACATGCGCGTGGGCAACATGGACGGCTACTGCGTGGGCGAACCCTGGGGCCAGCGCGCGATCATGGACGGCATCGGCATCACGGCCATCACCACGCAGGACATCTGGAAGGACCACCCCGAGAAGGTGCTCGGCACCACGGCCGAGTTCACCAAGAAGTACCCGAACACCGCGCGCGCCGTGACCGCCGCCATCCTCGAGGCCGGCAAGTGGATCGACACCGGCCTGCAGAACAAGAACAAGATGGCCGAGACCATCGCCGACAAGAGCTACGTCAACACCAGCGTGGACGCCATCAACCAGCGCATCCTGGGCCGCTACACCAACGGCCTGGGCAAGAGCTGGGACGACCCCAACCACATGAAGTTCTACAACGGCGGCGCCGTGAACTTCCCGTACCTGTCGGACGGCATGTGGTTCCTCACGCAGCACAAGCGCTGGGGCCTGCTGAAGGAACACCCCGACTACCTGAAGGTGGCCACCGAGATCAACCGCATCGACATCTACAAGCAGGCCGCCGCAGCCACTCAGACACCGGTGCCCAAGGAAATGATGCGCACCAGCAAGCTGTTCGACGGCTCGGTCTGGGACGGCAAGGACCCGAAGAAGTACGCCGAGTCGTTCAAGCTTCATGCATAGGGAGAACAACATGGTCAGCGCAGTCTTTCACTCGCCGCTCGAAGCGACCACCGCGCAGGTGACGCAAGTGGCCCCTTCCGTCGCCGCCAGGCCGGCAACCCCCAAGCCCGCACCCGCCCCGGCGCCCGAGCCCCGGGTGCGCACGCCCATCGACCTGCGCGCCTTCTGGATGCGCGTGCTGCCGCCGCTGGCGGGCTTCGGCCTGCTGCTGCTGATCTGGGAAGTGGTGGCCATGAAAAGCACCACCGGCTTCCCCACGCCCGCAGCCACCTGGCAGCAGGCCGTGACGGTGTTCAGCGATCCGTTCTACAGCAAGGGCCCGAACGACCAGGGCGTGGGCTGGAACGTGCTCTCGTCGCTGCAGCGCGTGGCGCTGGGCTTCGGGCTGGCGGCGCTGGTCGGCATTCCGGCCGGCTTCGCGATCGGGCGCTTCGAATTTCTCGCGCGCATGTTCAACCCGCTGATCAGCCTGCTGCGCCCGGTGTCGCCGCTGGCCTGGCTGCCCATCGGCCTCTTGGTGTTCAAGGGCGCCAACCCGGCGGCCATCTGGACCATCTTCATCTGCTCGATCTGGCCGATGGTCATCAACACCGCCGTGGGCGTGCAGCGCGTACCCAGCGACTACATGAACGTGGCCAAGGTGCTGAACCTCAGCGAATGGAAGATCCTCACCAAGATCCTGTTCCCCGCCGTGCTGCCCTACATGCTGACCGGCGTGCGCCTGGCCGTGGGCACTGCGTGGCTGGTGATCGTGGCGGCCGAGATGCTCACGGGCGGCGTCGGCATCGGCTTCTGGGTGTGGGACGAGTGGAACAACCTCAACGTCGCCAACATCATCATCGCGATCTTCGTGATCGGCATCGTCGGCCTGGTGCTGGAGTTCGCGCTCATCAAGCTCGCAACGGCGTTCACATTCGAAGAGGTGAAGTCATGATCGACGACAGCAAGTACATCGAGATCCACGGGGTCGAGCAGGCGTTCAAGACGCCCAAGGGCCGCTTCGTCGCGCTGCGCGACGTGAACCTGAACGTGGCCAAGGGCGAGTTCATCACGCTCATCGGCCACTCGGGCTGCGGCAAGTCGACGCTGCTGAACCTGATTGCCGGGCTCACCACGCCCACCGAAGGCTCGCTGCTGTGCGCCAACAAGGAAATCAAGGGCCCCGGCCCCGAGCGCGCGGTGGTGTTCCAGAACCACTCTCTGCTGCCCTGGCTCACCTGCTTCGAGAACGTGTACCTCGCGGTCGAGCGCGTGTTCGCGGCCACCGAAAACAAGGCGCAGCTGCGCGCGCGAACCGATGCGGCGCTGGCGCTGGTGGGCCTCACGCCCGCCGCGCAGAAGCGGCCCGGCGAAATCTCCGGCGGCATGAAGCAGCGCGTGGGCATTGCGCGCGCGCTGTCGATGGAGCCCAAGGTGCTGCTGATGGACGAGCCCTTCGGCGCGCTCGACGCCCTCACCCGCGCCAAGCTGCAGGACGAGCTTCTGGCCATCGTGCAGAAGACGCACAGCACTGTCGTCATGGTGACGCACGACGTCGACGAGGCCGTGCTGCTGAGCGACCGCATCGTGATGCTGACCAACGGCCCTGCCGCCACCATCGGCGACGTACTCGCAGTGAACCTTCCGCGCCCGCGCAACCGCGTCGAACTGGCCGAAGACCCGGCCTATGTGCACGCACGCAAGGCGGTGATCGATTTCCTCTACACGCGCCAGGCGCACGTGGAGAAGGTCGCGGCCTGACGCTGCGCCCGCGCCAGCACAACCGGCGTCAGGACATGATCACTTGCAGGCTGTGCTCGTACGACGCCGTGAGGCGCTCGAAGGTGTCGACCAGCGCGTCGCTGGAACGCACCAGCGTGGCACGGCCGTCGGCGCTGTCGAGCGTGCGCACGCCGCCGACCAGCCGCAGCCATTCGTCGCGGGCGCTGGCCAGCGCGGCGCGGATCTCGGTGGTGCTGAGCGGCGCGTGCTCCAGCTCGAGCAATGCGGCCTCGAACTCGGCCATGGTCGGCACCAGCCGCGCGTTCGCGGCCTTCTCTTTCAGCGCTGCGGCCAGCAGCGCGTCCTTGGCCAGCCGCTGCGCACGCATGCGCTGCCGCCCGCAGATGTTGACGATGCGCAGCGCGCGCCGCGCGCCCGAGGTTTCGAGCGCCTCCGTCAAGGCCTCCGCTGCGTGGAGCAGCACTTCCGCGCGCTGGTCGATGTCGGCCAGCCCCGCGGCCGTCGGCCGCGCGGTCAGGGCAGTGGCCAGCCCGCTCCACGCGGCTTGCGCATCCCCCAGCGCCTGCGCACCGGCCGCACCGAGCCCGAGGGCCGCCAGATGATCGAGGTTCTGCTGCACCCGCTCGGCCGACTGCGTGCGCAGCACTCGCGCCCGCTGGGCGTCGATGTTGCCCAGCAGCTGCGCCGCCACGCGCACCAGCCGCTGCGAAAGCATGCGCAGTTGCCCGGCGCGGTTGATCGCGTCGGCCCACTGCGCCGCCTCGATGACCGAGCGCGACACCTCGCCCAGACGCAGGTTGGCATGCATCGCAGCGCCGCGCAGCAGGCCGAAGGCTTCGTCCTCGCCGATGCCGCGCGCGGACATCAGCAGGCCCTTGGCGCGGTCGACCCACTTGCGCTCGTCCATGCGGGTGCGCAGGCTCTCCAGTTCGGTGCGCAAAGTGGCCTCGCGCTGCCAGCGCGACCGGGCGCGGGCGGCCAATGCGGCGAGCGATTCGGCATCAATGGCATCGGCCTGCATCCATGCGTGCACGCCGAGCGCGACCAGTTCTTCATGTTGAGCACCGCTCAACGGCGCGCTGACAAGGCTCAGCGCACACGGTGGCAGGCCGGCCCACGTGCGCAATGCGTCGAGCAGCGCGGGCGTGGGCAAAGGCAGGCAGATCAAGGCCTGCCGGGGGGCCAGCGCCTCGACCTGCCGCGCGAAGCTGCCGCAATCCACGCAGCCGAGCACGTCGAGACCGGCGCCGGACAGCGCCCGCGCAAGCGCCTCGGGCAACACAAGGCCGGCGGGTTCATCGGGCAGGACTACGAGAAGGGACATCTTGGGGAAGCGGTGTGGGAACGCATCGCGAGCATAGGCCACGCCCGCGCGAACTCGCAGGCACGCCTCTTGCATGAAACGGAGCGCGGTGTAACGAAGCACCGCTTTGGTGATGAGGCTGCAGGCTCCTGCAGCCGGCCCGGCAATTCACACGCCGTGCACACCCCCACGCCGACAGCGTCCGCTGCCGGCACTCCGACCCCAACCCCGTCCGTCGACACGACCTCTCCAGGGTCGCGCCGCGGCTTTTCGCATCTTTGAACGCCATGTCCAGCTTCAGGAATTTCTTGCAATCAGGCCACAGCCCGACACTGTTCGCGGCCTTCCTGTACTTCTCGTTTTCCTGCTGCATCTGGGTGCTCAACGGCGCCATGGCGCCCTTCATCGGCGAAACCTTCAACCTCTCGCCCGCCCAGAAGGGCCTGATGCTGTCGGTGCCGATCATCGCGGGCGCGCTGATGCGCTTTCCGCTGGGCATCCTCTCGCAGTACATCGGCCGCAAGAAGGCCACGCTGGTCGAGATGGGCCTGATCGCGGTGGCGATGCTGTTCGGCTTCTTCTTCGTCAAGAGCTTCAACGACCTGCTCGCCATGGGTGTGCTGCTGGGCATTGCGGGTGCGAGCTTCGGCGTGGCGCTGTCGCTTGGCTCGGGCTGGTTCCCGCCGCAGCACAAGGGCCTGGCCATGGGCCTTGTGGGCGCGGGCAACGTGGGCACGGCGGTGTCGGTGCTGGTGGCACCGCCGCTGGCGAACTGGCTGGGCTGGCAGGCGGTGTACGGCGTGGCCGCCGTCGCCATCCTCATTCCGATGGTCGTGATGGTGGTGTTCGCCAAGGAGCCGCCGGACGTGAACGCCCATTCGAGCTTCCGCGAGCACATTGCCTGCCTGTTCGAGAAAGACGGCTGGGTGTTCAGCCTGATCTACGGCGTGACCTTCGGCGGCTTCATTGGCCTCACGACCTTCCTGCCCTCGTACTACTACGACCAGTTCGGCGTGAGCAAGGTGCAGGCCGGCCAGCTGACCATGCTCGCGGCCTTCATGGGAGCGGCGGTGCGCGTCGTGGGCGGCTGGATCTCCGACCGCTGGGGCGGCGTGAACACGTTGACGGTGGTGCTGCTGGTGGTGGCCGTGAGCCTCGTGCTGGTGGGCTTCTCTTCAGGCTCGCTGGCCGTCACCACGCTGGTGCTGATCGTCTGCTTCGCCGCACTGGGCGCGGGCAACGGCGCGCTATTCCAGCTGGTGCCGCTGCGCTGGCCAACGAGCACGGCGGTGGCCGGCTCGATGATCGGCGAGATCGGCGCACTGGGCGGTGGCCTCGTGCCCAACGCCATGGGCCTGTCGAAGCAATACCTGGGCAGCTATATCTGGGGCTTCGTGTTCTTCGCGGCGCTGTCGCTGGTGATGCTGGGCGTGATGCGCGTGATGCAGATCCGCTGGACGCGCACCTGGGCCGAAAAGGGGGGCCGTGCACGCGTCACGACGCCGCACACAGCTGCCCCCCACATTCGCAAGACGGCACGCTCATGACACGTCCCGCCGTCTTCCGCTCAACGTGGCAAGAACAGCAGCCACACGATCAACAGCACGTTGAACAGCACCGACACGCCGAGCGCGAGCTGGTAGAGCGCGAGCGGGTCGCGGCGGATCAGCGGCGTGGCGGCGGGCGCGTTCACGGGGCGCGAAGCGCCGCGCTCCAACGCGAGCAGCAGTTCCTCGGCGGTTTCGAAGCGCTCGCGCGGATCGCGGGCGACAGCCTTGCGCACCAGGTGATCGAGCCAGATCGGCACGTCGGGGCGGATGCGCGAGAGCGCGACCGGATCGCGCCGGTAGCGCGCCACCTGGTAGGGCTCGATCTCGCCGTAGGGCAGATGGCCGGTGAGCCACTGGTACAGCGTGACGCCGAGCGCGAACAGGTCGCTGGCCGCGTCGGCGGTGCCGCCCTCCTCCCACTGCTCGGGGTTGATGTAGCTGGGCGTGCCGGCATGCAGCTCGCGCTGGGCAGCGCCTTCTCTTCCGGACAGGGCCACGCCGAGGTCGAGGATGCGCCAGCGCCCGTCGTCGCCCAGGTGCAGGTTGCCGGGCTTGATATCGCGATGGATCACGCCCTGCCGGTGCAGCCGGCCGAGCGCACGGCTCAGCTCGACGCCGGCGGTCACCACCTCGGCCACCGCACCGCGCGCGTTCGCCTTGCGCAACTGCTCCAGCGTGCGCCCGCCATGCCAGTCGAACACGATGTACAGCGCGCTCGCGTTCTCGGCGCGCTCGTGCACACGAACGAAACCGCTGCCGCCAATACCTCCGACACGCAGCCCCAGCCACGCCTCGTGCGCCAGCATCGCGCGTTCCTGCGGATCGCCGGCACGCGAGGGATGCAGCGTCTTCAGCGCGACCAGCTCGCGCGTCTGCGGATGACGCGCCTGGTACAGCAGGTGCACGCCAGTGTCGGCCACCAGCGCGGTGATGGCGTAGCCGTCGAGCACGTCGCCCACCTTCAGCGCGGGCGGCGGTGCGAGCCGGCGGCCGTCGCCGAGTTCGTCGTCGAGCTGCCGCGCATCGAGCCCCACCACGCGGATGACCAGCGCGGTCGCGTTGTCGCGCGTGCCGGCGTCGAGCGCCGCGTGCACCAGCGCCTCGCTGGCCGCTTCGGCATCGCCCTGCAGGGCCAGCGCGGCCACCTGCTGCGGCTTGAGCACGCCGTGCACGCCGTCGGAGCTCAGCACGAAGCAGTCGCCCACGCGCACGTCGCCCTGGGCGTAGTCGACGCGCACCTGGTCGTCGAGGCCGATGGCGCGCGTGAGCCGGCTGCGCATGTCGGGGTGGTCGAAGGCGTGGTCCTGCGTGAGCGGCACGGCCGGCCCGCCGCCGGCGCGTACGCGCCAGGCGCGCGTGTCGCCCACGTGCGCCAGCGTGTAGCTCTGGCCGTGCAGCACCAGTGCGGTGAGCGTGGTGAGCGCCGTGCCGCCGTCCTGCTTGCTCTGGCGCCGGCGGTTGTGGTCGGCCAGCCAGCCGTTCTGCGCGCCGATCAGGCGGTCGAGCGCGGCGGTCGGCTCCCAGGTTGCAGGTGTGGCGAAGTAGTCGGCCAGCAGGCTCATCACCGTGGTCTGCGCCGCCTCGCGGCCGTGCCCGCCGCTGGACACCCCATCGGCAATGGCCGCAATGAGGCCGCGGGCCTCGTCGCCCGGCGGCGCATGCACTGCACCGGCGAAGTCTTCGTTCAGCTCGCGCGGTCCGCGCTGGCTGCTGTAGCCGATGTCCACTTCAAAGCTCATGGCGCGATTCTGAACGCGCGCCGCGGGCGCTCCTTTGCTTGATTTCCCTGAAAGGCCCAGCCCCATGAAGAAAATGAAACTCGTGATGGTCGGCAACGGCATGGCCGGCGTGCGCACGCTCGAAGAGCTGCTGAAGATCGCGCCCGAGCTGTACGACATCACCGTCTTCGGCGCGGAGCCGCATCCCAACTACAACCGCATCCTGCTGTCGCCGGTGCTGGCGGGCGAGCAGACGGTCGACGAGATCGTGCTCAACAGCTGGGAGTGGTACACGGACAACAACATCACGCTGCACGCCGGCAAGAAGGTGGTGGAAGTCGACCGCGTCAAGCGCATCGTGCGCGCCGTGGATTCGCAAGGCGATGTCACCGAGGCCGCCTACGACCGCCTGCTGATGTGCACCGGCTCCAACCCCTTCATGCTGCCGGTGCCCGGCAAGGACCTGAAGGGCGTGATCGCCTACCGCGACATTGCCGACACCGACTACATGATCGAGACCGCGCGCACGCACAAGAACGCGGTGGTCATCGGCGGCGGCCTGCTGGGCCTGGAAGCCGCCAACGGCCTGATGCTGCGCGGCATGAACGTGACGGTGGTGCACGTGATGCCCTGGCTGATGGAGCGCCAGCTCGACGACGTGGCGGGCAAGCTGCTGCAGAAGTCGCTGGAAGACCGGGGCCTGAAGTTCCGGATCGGTGCGCAGACGCAAGACCTGTTGGGCGGTGAAGACGGCCGCGTCAAGACCATTCGCTTCAAGGACGGCACCGAGGTGGCGGCCGACCTGGTGGTGATGGCCGTGGGCATCCGCCCCAACGTGGAGCTGGCCGAGAAGATGCGCCTGCACTGCAACCGCGGCATCGTCGTCACCGACACCATGCAGACGGTGACTGACGCGCGCATCTACTCGGTCGGCGAATGCGCGGCGCACCGCGGCATTGCCTACGGCCTGGTCGCGCCGCTGTTCGAGCAGGCCAAGGTGGCGGCCAACCACCTGGCGCAGTTCGGCATCGGCCGCTACCTGGGCTCGCTCACGTCCACCAAGCTGAAGGTGACGGGCATCGACCTGTTCTCGGCCGGCGAGTTCATGGGCGGCGAAGGCACTGAAGAAATCGTCATGAGCGACCCCTTCGGCGGCGTCTACAAGAAGCTGGTGATCAAGGACGACAAGCTCGTGGGCGCCTGCCTCTACGGCGACACGGTGGACGGCAGCTGGTACTTCAAGCTGCTGCGCGACGGCCGCAGCGTGCACGACATCCGCGACAAGCTCATGTTCGGCGAATCGAACATCGGCGACACCGGCCACGAGGGCCACAACAAGGCCGCGACCATGCCCGACGACGCCGAGGTCTGCGGCTGCAACGGCGTGAGCAAAGGCACCATCTGCAAGGCCATCAAGGAAAAGGGCCTGTTCACGCTCGACGAGGTGAAGAAGCACACCAAGGCCAGTGCCAGCTGCGGCTCGTGCACCGGGCTGGTCGAGCAGATTTTGATGTTCACCGCCGGCGGCGACTACTCGGCCACGCCCAAGAAGAAGGCCGTGTGCGGCTGCACCGACGCGAGCCACCAGGACGTGCGCGATGCGATCCGCAAGGAGCACTACCTGACGCACGACGAGGTGTATCGCAACCTCGGCTGGCGCACGCCCAACGGCTGCGCCACCTGCCGCCCGGCCATCAACTACTACCTGATCAGCACCTGGCCGAAGGAGGCCAAGGACGATCCGCAGAGCCGCTTCATCAACGAGCGCAGCCACGCCAACATCCAGAAGGACGGCACTTACTCCGTCATTCCGCGCATGTGGGGCGGCCACACCACGCCCGACGAGCTGCGCCGCATTGCCGACGCGGCCGACAAGTACAAGATTCCGACCGTCAAGGTCACGGGCGGCCAGCGCATCGACCTGCTGGGCGTGAAGAAGGAAGACCTGGAAAACGTCTGGAAAGACATCGGCATGCCCAGCGGCTTTGCCTATGCCAAGTCGCTGCGCACGGTGAAGACCTGCGTGGGCAGCGAGTGGTGCCGCTTCGGCACGCAGGACTCCACGCAGATGGGCAAGGACCTGGAGCGCGCGCTGTGGGCCATGTACTCGCCGCACAAGGTCAAGCTGGCGGTGTCGGGCTGCCCGCGCAACTGCGCGGAGGCCGGCATCAAGGACGTGGGCGTGATCGGCGTCGACTCGGGCTGGGAACTCTACGTGGGCGGCAACGGCGGCATCAAGACCGAGGTCGCGCAGTTTCTCGTGAAGGTGAAGACGGCCGAAGAAGTGATGGAGTACTCGGGCGCCTTCCTGCAGCTGTACCGCGAAGAGGGCTGGTACCTGGAGCGCACGGTGCACTACATCGGCCGCGTGGGGCTGGACTACGTGAAGAAGAAGATCCTCGACGACGCCGAAGGCCGCAAGGCGCTGTGGGAACGCCTGCAGTTCGCGCTCGACGGCGAGCCCGATCCGTGGTTCGAGTCAGCGCAGGCTTCGGTCGATGTGCGGCAGTTCACGCCGCTGACGGCGCCGATCGACACCCACCAGACCGCCTGAAAGGAGACACCATGAGCGATTGGAAAGTCATCTGCCGCATCGACGACATCCCCGTGCTCGGCGCCCGCCGCGTGGCGCGGCCTGCCGGCGTGGACGTTGCCGTGTTCCGCAACGCCGAGAACGAGGTGTTCGCGCTGCTCGACCGCTGCCCGCACAAGGGTGGCCCGCTGAGCCAGGGCATCGTGTTCGGCACCAGCGTGGCCTGCCCGCTGCACAACTGGGCCATCGGGCTGGACGACGGCTGCGCCAGGTCGCCCGACGAAGGCTGCACGCCGAAGTTCGCCGTGAAGGTGGAAGACGGCGTGGTGCACCTCGACGCGGGCGAACTGGCCACGCACGCCATCGACCTGGAACGCCCGGTCGCCGGCCCGAAGCCGTTCGCGGTGCTGACGGTTCTGCCGCTGGAATAACCCATGACACTTGAGACCCGCTCCACCTGCCCCTATTGCGGCGTCGGTTGCGGCGTCATCATCGAATCGCAGGGCAGCGAAATCACCGGCGTGCGCGGCGACCCTGACCACCCGGCGAACTTCGGCCGGCTGTGCACCAAGGGCTCGACGCTGCACCTCACGGCCAGCGCCACGGTCACGCGGCAGACGCGGCTGCTGCAGCCCATGCAACGCCTCGCGCGCGCAGAAGCGCCCACCGCGGTGACGTGGGACACCGCGCTCGACAACGCCGCCGGCAAGTTCGCGCAGGTGATCCGCGACCACGGCCCGGACTCGGTTGGCTTCTACGTGTCCGGCCAGCTGCTGACCGAGGACTACTACGTCTTCAACAAGCTCGCCAAGGGCCTGATCGGCACCAACAACGTCGACACCAACTCGCGCCTGTGCATGAGCAGCGCCGTGGCCGGCTACAAGCAGACGCTGGGCGCCGACGCGCCGCCGGCCTGCTACGACGACCTGAAGCACGCCGACTGCCTGTTCATCGTGGGCAGCAACACGGCGTGGGCGCACCCCATTCTTTTTCGCCGCATCGAGGACGCGAAGGCCGCGAACCCGGCGCTGAAGATCGTCGTGGCCGACCCGCGCCGCACCGACACGGTCGAGATCGCCGACCTGTTCCTGCCCATCCAGCCCGGCACCGACGTGATGCTGTTCAACGGCATGCTGCACCTGATGCTGTGGGAAGGCTGGATCGACGCGAAGTACATCGCGGCGCACACCAACGGCTTCGACGCATTGAAGGCCACGGTGCGCGAATGCACGCCGGACAAGGTCGCGCAGGTGTGCGGCATCCCGAAGGAAGACCTGCTCGAGGCGGCGCGGCTGTTCGCCACCTCGCCCGCCACGCTGAGCCTGTACTGCCAGGGCCTGAACCAGTCGTCGAGCGGCACGGCGAAGAACGCCGCGCTCATCAACCTGCACCTGGCGACCGCGCAGATCGGCCGTGCCGGCGCGGGCCCGTTCTCGCTGACGGGCCAGCCCAATGCGATGGGCGGGCGCGAAGTCGGCGGCCTCGCCAACCTGCTGAGCGCGCACCGCGACCTGGCGAACCCCGATCACCGCGCCGAAGTGGCCGCGCTGTGGGGCGTGCCCTCGGTGCCCGAGAAGCCGGGCAAGACGGCCGTCGAGATGTTCCAGGCCGCGGCCGACGGCGAGATCCGCGCGCTGTGGATCGCCTGCACCAACCCGGCGCAGTCGATGCCCGACCAGACGACGGTGCGCCGCGCGCTGGAACGCGCCGAGTTCGTCGTGGTGCAGGAAGCCTTTGCCACCACCGCCACCTGCGCCTTTGCCGACCTGCTGCTGCCAGCCACCACCTGGGGCGAGAAGGAAGGCACCGTGACCAACAGCGAGCGCCGCATCTCGCGCGTGCGCCCGGCCGTGCCGGCGCCCGGCGAGGCGCGCAACGACTGGTCGATTGCAGTGGCCTTCGCGCACCGGCTCGAAAGGCAGTTGGGCCGCGCGTTCACGCTGTTTCCGTACGAGACGGCCGAATCGGTCTGGAACGAGCATCGCGAATCCACGCGCGGGCGCGACCTCGACATCACCGGCCTGAGCTACGCGATGCTGGAAACCGCCGGCCCGCAGCAGTGGCCGCTGAAGGAAGGCGAAAGCACCGGCCGCGTGCGCCTCTACGAAGACGGCGTGTTCCCCACGCCCGATGGCCGCGCCCGCTTCGTCGACACGGCCTACAAGCCGGTGGCCGAAGCCCGCGAGGCCCGCTACCCCTTCTCGCTGAACACCGGCCGCCTGCGCGACCAGTGGCACGGCATGAGCCGCACCGGCACCGTCGGCCGCCTGTTCGGTCATGTGTCGGAGCCGGTGGTGCAGATGAACGCGCAGGACATGGCGCGCCGCCAGATCCGCGAAGGCGACCTGGTGCACCTGACCTCCAGGCGCGGCTCGATCATGCTGCCCGCGCGTGCCAGCGCCGAGGTGGGGCTGAGCCAGGCGTTCGTCGCCATGCACTGGGGCGAGGAGTACCTGAGCGGCTGCTCGTCGAACGGCACGCGGCTCGCGGGCATCAACTCGCTGACCACGCCGGCCTACTGCCCGACCTCGAAGCAGCCCGAGCTGAAGCACACGCCGGTGAAGATCCTCAAGGCCGAGCTGCCGTGGTCGCTGCTGGCCATGGCCTGGCTGCCCGATGGCGACGCGCTGGCCGCGCACCGCGCGCTGCAGCCGATGATGGCGCTGTTTCCTTTTGCGACCTGCGTGCCGTTTGCCGGCAACACGCAGGGCGCCGAACGTAGCGGCCTGCTCTTTCGCGCCGCAGCGCACGACGCGCCCGACGACGCGCTGGTCGAGAAGATCGAAGCCCTGCTCGGCCTGCAGACCGCCGACACCCTGCGCTACGCCGACCGCCGCCGGGGCCAGCGCCGCTCGGCCCGGCTGGTGCGCCGTGCCGACGGCAGCGCCGGCCTCGAAGCCTTCCTGCTGGGCGGCGACACCAGCGCCGAAACCTGGATCTCCACGCTGCTGCGCGAGGAACTGCCGGCGCAAAGCTACGGCCGCCTGCTGCTGTCGCCGGGCTCGAAAGCGCCGGTGGCGGTGCAGTCGCGCGGCAAGACGGTGTGCACCTGCTTCAACGTGGCGGACGTGGCGATCCAGACCGAACTGGGCCGCTGCACCGGCACCGCCGACGAGCGGCTGGCCAAGCTGCAGGGCGCGCTGAAGTGCGGCACCAACTGCGGCTCGTGCATTCCGGAGCTCAGGCGCATGGTGCGGGCTACGCCAGCCGAAGCGATGGTGGAAGCCCCATGACAGCCCTGTGCATAAGCCGAATGACATTCCGGCATAAGCGTTGCAGGACAATCCGCCTACCCATGGGAATCAGCCAATACATCAAGGAAATCGGCCGCGGCGCGCGAGGCGCCAAGCCGCTCACGCGTGAACAGGCCACCGACCTGTTCGGCCAGGTGCTGGACGGCACCGTCACCGACCTCGAAATCGGTGGCTTCTGCCTGGCCATGCGCATCAAGGGCGAAACGCCTGAGGAAATGGCCGGTTTTCTCGATGCCACCCATGCGCGGCTGAACCGCATCCCGGCGGGCGACCGGGCGCTGGTCGTGCTGCCCAGCTACAACGGCGCGCGCAAGCTGCCGGTGCTCACGCCGCTGCTGGCGCTGCTGCTGGCGCGCGAAGGCCTGCCGGTGCTGGTGCACGGCAGTGCGAGCGAAACCTCGCGCGTGCTGGCGTCGAACGTGCTCTCGGCGCTCGATGTTCCGCCCATGACCGCCATCCGCCCCATCGCCAACGGCGAAGCGGCCTTTGCGCCCACCGAACTGCTGAACCCCGCGCTCAAGCGCCTGCTCGATGTGCGCCGCGTGGTCGGCCTGCGCAACCCGGGCCACAGCGTGGTGAAGCTGATGCAGCCCACCGCCGGCCCCTGCGTGGTGGTGGCCAGCTACACACACCCCGAATACGCCCGCACCATGGGCGAGACCTTCGAGCTCACGGGCATGACCGCCCTGCTCTCGCGCGGCCTCGAAGGCGAAGTAGTGTCCGACCCGCGCCGCACCGCGCAGATCGACGGCTTCGTGCGCGGCGTGCGCACCGAACTGCAGGCGCAGCAGGCCGGCACCACCGCCGAAGTGCCGGGCCTGCCGAAGGAAATCGACGTCGCCACCACCGCCGACTACACGCGCCGCGTGCTGGCCGGCGAGCTTCCCGTGCCCGAAGCCATTGCGGCGCAAGTCAGGCACATCACGCAACTGGCATCCCACGCATGAACAACGACACCCCCTCCTCCTTCATCACCGGCCGCTGCACGCTGGTGGGCGCCGGCCCCGGCGACCCGGAGCTGCTGACCGTCAAGGCCGTGAAGGCAATCCAGGCCGCGACGGTGCTGCTGGTCGACGACCTCGTGAACGACGAGATCGTGCAGGCCTACGCCCGCCCCGGAGCGCGCATCGTGCACGTGGGCAAGCGCGGCGGCTGCAAAAGCACGCCGCAGGCATTCATCGAGCGGCTGATGATCACCGCGGTGCGCGAAGGCGAGACGGTAGTGCGCCTCAAGGGCGGCGACCCGTTCATCTTCGGCCGCGGCGGCGAAGAAGTCGAACACCTGCGCGAAGCCGGCATCGAATGCACCGTGGTCAACGGCATCACCGCCGGCCTGGCGGCCGTGACCGCGCTGGGCGTGCCGCTCACGCACCGCGACCATGCGCAGGGCGTGGTGTTCGTCACCGGCCATGCCAAGACAGGGGCCGGTGCAGCCGAGGACCCGACCGACTGGCGCGCGCTGGCCGCGACGGCGTACAACGCGCGGCTCACGCTCGTTATCTACATGGGCGTGTCGGGCGCCGGGCACATCGAACGCGAACTGCTGCAAGGCCTGCCGGGCGACACGCCGGTGGCCGTCATCCAGCATGCGAGCCTGCCGCACCAACGGCACATCGCGACCACGCTGGGCAACCTGCAGAACGGCATCGCCGAGGCCGGCCTGGCCAGCCCGGCTGTGATCGTGGTGGGCGACGTGCTGCGCGGACTGGCAGCCGCCGAGGTACCGGTGGACGCGGACAAGTTCGGTACCTGATCGGCACCTGACCAGGGCGAGGACAGCACGAGCGGCACGGGCGCCGCGCACCACAACGTGGCATGGATCGTGCTGAGCCATCGGCAATGAATGCCGTCGCCACGCCCGAACCCGCCGCAGTCGAGATCGTCGCGCTCACCAAGCGCTATGCCCCCGGCACACCGGCCGCCGTCGACCAGATAGACCTGCGCATCGCCAGCGGCAGCTACTGCTGCCTGCTCGGCCCTTCGGGTTGCGGCAAGAGCACCACGCTGCGCATGATCGCGGGCCACGAGTCCGTCACCAGCGGCGACATCCTGCTGGACAACCGCAACATCACCGACCTGCCCGCGGCCGCGCGCGGCACGGCGATGATGTTCCAGAGCTTCGCCCTCTTCCCGCACCTCTCGGCCACCGACAACGTGGCCTTCAGCCTCAAGATGAAAGGCGTCGGCAAGGCCGAGCGCCACAAGCGTGCCAACGACCTGCTCGAACGCGTGGCGATGGGTCACCTGGCCAACCGCAAGCCCGGTGAGCTTTCCGGCGGCCAACAGCAGCGCGTGGCGCTGGCGCGAGCACTCATCACCGAGCCGCGCGTGCTGCTGCTCGACGAGCCGCTGTCGGCGCTCGACCCCTTCCTGCGCATCCAGATGCGCGCCGAGCTGCGACGCTGGCAGAAGGAACTGGGCCTGACCTTCGTGCACGTGACGCACTCGCAGGAAGAGGCAATGGCGCTGGCCGACACCATGGTGGTGATGAACCACGGGGTGATCGAGCAGGTCGGCTCGCCGCACGCGGTCTACAACCACCCGGCGAGCGAGTTCGTGGCGCGCTTCATGGGCGGCCACAACGTGTTCGACACGCCGGCCGGCCCGATCGCGGTGCGCAACGACCGCATGCGGATCGCCGCGGCTTCGGAGGGCGACGCGGCTGGCACTGCCCTTGCCGCCACCGTTACCGACGTCGAATACCAGGGCACCTACGTGCTGCTCGGCCTGGCGCTCGAAGGCGCTGCCGCCGGGCGCCAGAACGTCTCTGTGCTGCTCGGCGAAGCCGCTTTCCTCGCGCGCCCCTATGCGCACGGCGAGGCGGTGCGCCTCTCATGGGCCGAAGCCGACGCGCGCGTGCTCGGCCCCGGCGTCAAGCCACCGGGCGAGCGGGCTTCGGCGCCCGCCAACGCCGGGGCTCGCCAGCGCGACGACACGGCCGCGCTCGCCATGACCCTGTGAGCGCATCCGCAACCTGCTTCTCTTTTTCCTGCGTTCGTTTCTTTCCACTTTTTTCTCTGGAGACTCAGCCATGACCGATTCCATCGACTCGTCCAACGGCGTCAAGCGCCGCACCCTCCTGCAAGGCACGGCCGGCATCCTGGCCACGGGCATCGCGCCCTTCGTGCATGCGCAGGAAAAGATCGTGCTGCGCTACCTCGGCACCGCGGTGAACCAGGACAAGGCGATTGCCGAAAAATTCAAGGCCGACACCGGCATCGAGATCCAGTACGTGGCCGTGACCACCGACGACGTGACCAAGCGCGCCGTGACCGCCCCCAACAGCTTCGACCTGATCGACACCGAGTTCTTCTCGCTCAAGAAGATCGTGCCGACCGGCAACCTGAAGGGCATCGACACCAAGCGCGTGAAGAACGCCGACAAGATCACCTCGCTCTTCACCAAGGGCGAAGTGGCCGGCAAGAAGGTCGGCAGCCAGGGCACGGCGCCGGTCAAGGTGATCTATCTCGAGGGCGAGAAGAGCAAGGTCTTCGCGAAGTCGGCCACGCAGTTCATGTCGCTGATCCCGACCACCTACAACGCCGACACGCTGGGCATCCGGCCCGACCTGATCAAGCGCCCGATCTCTTCGTGGGCCGAGCTGCTGAACCCCGAGTTCAAGGGCAAGACCGCGATCCTGAACATTCCGTCGATCGGCATCATGGACGCCGCGATGGTGGTGGAGGCCAAGGGCATCCACAAGTACGCCGACAAGGGCAACATGACCAAGGCCGAGATCGACCTGACGATCAAGACCCTGATCGAAGCCAAGAAGGCCGGCCAGTTCCGCGCGCTGTGGAAAGACTTCAACGAGTCGGTGAACCTCATGGCCTCGGGCGAGGTCGTGATCCAGTCGATGTGGTCGCCCGCCGTCACGGCCGTGCGCAGCAAGGGCATCGACTGCACCTTCCAGCCGCTGAAGGAAGGCTATCGCGCCTGGGCCTCGGGCTTCGGGCTGCCGGCCACGCTCTCGGGCAAGAAGCTCGACGGCGCCTATGAGTTCATCAACTGGTTCCTCGACGGCTGGGCTGGTGCGTACCTCAACCGCCAGGGCTACTACAGCGCCGTGCTCGACACCGCCAAGACCAAGATGGAAGCCTACGAGTGGGCCTACTGGATGGAAGGCAAGCCCGCCGCTCAGGACATCAAGAGCCCGCAGGGCGACGTGATCGCCAAGGCCGGTTCGGTGCGCGACGGCGGCAGCTACGAACAGCGCATGGGCGGCATCGCCTGCTGGAACGCCGTGATGGACGAGAACGAGTACATGGTCCGCAAGTGGAACGAGTTCGTCGCGGCCTGACCTTCGACCTGAGCCTGTGAGCGCTCCTTCGACCAGCGCGTCCGTCGCCACCACGCCCATCCATACTGTGAAAGCATGGTGGCAGGCGGCGCCGTTCGCGCTGGTGTTCCTGCTGTTCTTCCTGGTTCCGCTGGCGCTGGTCGCGATGGTCAGCCTGTGGAATTTCAACGAATACGAGCTGATCCCTGCGGTCACGCTGCGCAACTACCTGAGCCTGTTCGAGGGTTGCTCGCGCCTCACCGACAACGGCGACCTGTGCGTCACGCTCAACACCTACCTGAGCACGTTCAAGTTCTGCGTGCTGGTGTGGGGCATCACGCTGCTGATCGGTTTTTCGGTTGCGTACTTCCTGGCGTTCCACGTGCGCTCGTCGACCATGCAGACGGTGCTGTTCGTGCTGTGCACGGTGCCCTTCTGGACTTCCAACGTGATCCGCATGATCTCGTGGGTGCCACTCTTGGGGCGCAACGGGCTGGTCAACCAGGCGCTCATGGGCCTGGGCCTCGTGAACCAGCCTGTGGAGTGGCTGCTGTTCTCCGATTTCTCGGTGGTGCTGGCCTTCGTGCACCTCTATACGATGTTCATGATCGTGCCGATCTTCAACAGCATGATGCGCATCGACCGCTCGTTGCTCGAAGCAGCCAGCGATGCGGGCGCCTCGGGCTGGCAGACGCTGTGGAACGTGGTGGTGCCGCTGTCGCGCACGGGCATCCTGATCGGGTCGATCTTCGTCATCACCATCGTGATGGGCGACTTCGTCACCATCGGCGTGATGGGCGGCCAGCAGATCGCCTCTATCGGCAAGATCATCCAGGTGCAGACCTCGTACCTGCAGTTTCCGCTGGCTGCGGCCAACGCGATGATCCTGCTGGCGGTGGTGCTGATGATCATCTGGGGGCTGACGCGGCTGGTCGACATTCGAAAGGAGCTCTAGGGTGAACCTGGATTCTTCCGTTCTGTTTGGGGTGCGTCGTTCGGGGCGCGCTCACGCCCTGAAGGAAAAATACAAATGAGCCAACGCATAGGCGAACAACGCAGCCCCGGCTTCTGGCCTCTCGCCACGGTCTTCGCCCTGTTCGTGCTGTTCCTCTACGGCCCGATGATCACGATCTTCGTGCTCAGCTTCCAGGGCCCCGAGGGCGGTCTCACCTTCCCGTTGCGCGGCGTCTCGCTGCACTGGTTCTACAAGCTGGCTGAAGGGCTGGGCACAGTGGACATCGGCGCGGCCTTCAGGCGCTCGCTCGCGCTGGGCGCGGTGGTGATGGCCTTCACTGTCGTGCTGTCGGTGCTGGCAGGCCTGGCGTTCCGCAAGAAGCTCGCGGGCAGCAACGCCCTGTTCTTCGTCACGGTGGCCAGCCTCATCATGCCGTCGATCATCATCTCGCTCGGCATCGGCCTGCAGTTCCGGCTGATCGACACGGGCATCAAGAGCGTGCTGACGGCGATGGACGCGACCACGCTGCTCGAAGGCTACGGCACCGCGCTGGGGCTGTTCAGCTCAGCCCTCGGCGCGCACCTGACCTGGACCCTGCCCTTCGGCCTGCTCATCATGTTCGCGGTGTTCAACCGCTTCAACCCCGCCTACGAGGAAGCCGCACGCGACCTCGGCGCCACGCCGTGGCAGACCTTCCGCTTCGTGGTGCTGCCGCTGATCGGCCCGTCGATCGTGGGCATCGGCATGTTCGGCTTCACGCTGTCGTGGGACGAGATCGCCCGCACCTCGCAGGCCATCGGCGACGTCAACACGCTGCCGCTCGAGCTGCAGGGCCTGACCTCGACCGTCACCACGCCGTCGATCTATGCGCTGGGCACGGTGACCACCGTCGTGTCGCTGCTCGTGATGGCCGTGGCGCTGGGCTCGGCCGCGCTGCTGCGCCGCAGGGCTGTGCGGCCCAGGTGAGATTTTTCCTACAGCCGCCTCTAAAATCGCGCTCCAACACAAAGTACAAGCGAGAGAGGCGGGCATGCTGGACATCGACAAACTCAACGAATTCACCCATAACCATGGCGAACTGCGCCGTGGCCAAGGGCTGGTCACAGGCACCATCGCACTGAGCCTGGCCATCCTGTGCTTCCTCGGCGTACTGGCCTTCCACTTTCCGCAGTACCTCACCACGCCCGAACTGCGCAAGAGCTACAACGTCGACGTGATGCGCTACATCCTGCTGGCGGCGCTGGTCATCGCGGGCGGGCTGTCGCTGGTCAACATCATCTTCAACCGCTCGCGCTGGCTCTCGTCGGCGGCGTTCCTGCTGGTGGTGGCGTCGGCGCTGCTCGGCGGGCACAAGGTGCCGGTGCACGACTTCGCGGACAACACGCCGTACATCGGGCTCGACTGGTTCATCCTCGACCTGCTGGGCTCGTCGCTGATCTTCATCTTCATCGAGAAACTCTTTGCGCTGCGCAAAGACCAGCCCGTGTTCCGTGAAGAGTGGCAGACCGACTTCCATCACTTCGTGGTGAACCACATGATCGTGGGCTTCGTGCTGCTGGCCACCAATCTGATGGTGCACAAGCTCTTCGGCTGGGCCGCCAATGACGGCATTCGTGGCTGGGTGGGCAACCTGCCGTTCTGGGCGGGGCTGCTGCTGATCGTTCTGGTGGCCGACCTCGTGCAGTACTGGACGCATCGCGCCTACCACGAGGTGCCGGTGCTGTGGCGCCTGCACGCGGTGCACCACAGCGTGAAGAGCATGGACTGGATGGCGGGCTCGCGCCAGCACATCCTCGAACTGCTGATCACGCGCACGCTGGTGCTGGCGCCCATCTACGTACTGGGCTTCAGCAAGGACGTGATCGACGCCTACATCGTGGTGGTCGGCTTCCAGGCGGTGTTCAACCACTGCAACGTGAGCGTGCGGCTCGGTCCGCTGCGCTACCTGATCGTGACGCCCAACTTCCACCACTGGCACCACAGCCAGGACCAGGAAGCACTCGACAAGAACTACGCGGCGCACTACGCCTTTCTCGACTACATCTTCGGCACCGCGGTGAAGAGCACCAAGCTCTGGCCCGAAAAATACGGCGTGCTGGGCGACTACGTGCCCAACGGCTTCTTCAAGCAGCTGAAGTTTCCGTTCATCTGGAAGGGCTGATGCGCGCCGCGTTCAAGACCGCCGCGGTCGTCGTTGCCGCGGGCGCAGCCCTGCTGCTCACGGCCTGCGCCACCCGCATCGACCTGCCGTCCAAGGATGCCGGCTTGCGCCTGCGGGTGCAGAGCTCGGTCATCGCACCGGGCAACGGCGGCGAACTCATCGCGGCCGACGCGCTGGAGCCCGGCGACATCCTGCTGACCTCCATCGCCACGGTGAATTCCTTCGGCATCCGGCTGGGCACCTTCTCGCCGGTGAGCCACGCGGTGCTGTACCTCGGCGACGGCCAGATCGCCGAAGCCGTGGGCACCGGCGTGCGCGCGCGGCCGCTGGCCGATCTGGTCGATGAAGAGCAGATGGTGGTGGCCTTTCGCGTGCCGGGCGTCGACGAAGCCGGTGCCGGGCGCATGCGCGAATGGGCGCTGTCGCAGGTCGGCGCGCGCTACAACACCGTGGGCGTGCTGCTGAACGCGCCTTTCGTGCTGAACCGGCGCCTGTGCGAACTGCCGCTGGTGCCAAGCGCGGTCAGCAACTACTGCGTGAGCGGCATGGCGATGGTGCAGCTGGGTGCGAGCCGCGACGACCAGTTCTTCTGCTCGCAGTTCGTGCTCGAGGCCTACAAACAGGCTGGCCTGCCGATCACCAGCGCCGACCCGCGCTGGGTGAGCCCGTCCGACCTGCTGCACATGCGCGAGGGCGACGTGCCCTCCATTGCCGCCACGCAGCCGCTGCGCTACGTGGGCCACCTGAAATACAACCCGCCGCCGCTACTAGCGGCAGACGGCCCTTGAGCGCGGCAGCTTCATCGCGCTTCGACGTCGTCGTGATCGGCGCCGGGGCTGCCGGGCTGTTCTGCGCCGGCGTGGCGGGCCAGCGCGGGCTCAGGGTGCTGGTGGTGGACCACAGCGAAAAGGTGGGCGAGAAGATCCGCATCTCGGGCGGCGGGCGAGCCAATTTCACGAACCGCGACCTCGACGTGCGCGCGCCGCAGCGCCACTTCATCGGCGACAACCCGAATTTCTGCCGCTCGGCGCTGTCGCGCTACGCGCCGCAGCAGTTCATCGAGCTGGTGCAAAAACACGGCATCGCCTTCCACGAGAAGCACAAGGGGCAGCTGTTCTGCGACGGCTCGTCGCAGCAGATCGTCGACATGCTGCTGGCGGAATGCGCGGCGGGTGGGGTCGAGCGGTGGCAGCCGTGCAAGGTCGGGAAGATTGCGTTTTCTGGCGCTGATGCCGATGAATCGGGCGCTGGCAGCTATCAAATCGAGAGCGATCGCGGGCTGATCGAAGCGCCGAAGATCGTGGTTGCCACGGGTGGCCTGTCGATCCCGCAGATCGGCGCCAGCGACTTTGGCTACCGCCTTGCCGAGCAGTTCGGCCTGCGCCTCGTCACCCCCCGTCCGGCGCTGGTGCCGCTGACCTTCGGCGGCGAAGGCTGGGCGCCGTATGCCGAACTGGCCGGCCTGGCGCTGCCGGTGCGCATCGAGACCGGGGCGAAGAAGGAAAAAATGGCCTTCCTCGAAGACCTGCTCTTCACCCACCGCGGCCTGTCTGGCCCGGCGGTGCTGCAGATTTCGAGCTACTGGAAGCCCGGCACCCCGCTCACGCTGGATTTCGCGCCCGGCGTGAACGTGGCAGAGGCGCTGGGCGAAGCCAAGCTGCGCTCGAAGAAACGCATCGCCAACGAACTGGCCACGCTGGTGCCCTCCCGGCTGGCCGACGCCTGGGTCGGGCAGGATCCGGCATTGCAGCGCCCCGTCAACGAAGCTGCCGACAAGTCGCTGGCGGCGCTGTCGGAGCGCATCGCCCGCTGGCAGATCACCCCCAGCGGCACCGAAGGTTACAAAAAAGCCGAGGTCACGGCCGGCGGTGTCGACACCCGCGACCTGTCGTCCCAGACCATGGAATCGAAGCAGCCGGGCCTGTATTTCATCGGCGAAGTGGTCGATGTGACCGGCTGGTTGGGCGGATACAACTTCCAATGGGCCTGGGCGAGCGCCCACGCGTGCGCAACCGCGCTATAATCGCGGGCTAACTCTTGGCCTCCCCTCAACGGCCGCAAAAAGTTTTCAGTTGAGGAACCCCGGCTTGGGGCCTCGATCTCTCCAGGCCAAATTCATTTCAACGATTCATCAATGACCACCATCCGCGTTAAAGAAAACGAGCCCTTCGACGTCGCACTGCGCCGTTTCAAGCGCACCATCGAAAAGCTCGGCCTGCTGACCGACCTGCGCGCCCGCGAGTTCTACGAAAAGCCGACCGCCGAGCGCAAGCGCAAGAAGGCCGCCGCGGTCAAGCGCCACTACAAGCGCGTGCGCAGCATGCAGCTGCCCAAGAAGCTGTACTAAGCAACACCCAGGGCGGCCGGCTCCAGACGAAAGTCAGCACCGCCGCCCCGTTGCCTCAGCCGCGCCAGGGAAACCTGCCGCGGCTTTTGTTTTTTCCGAAAGGTTGCCGAATGACTCTCAAAGAACAAATCACCGAAGACATGAAGACGGCGATGCGCGCCAAGGACTCCGAGCGCCTGGCCACCATCCGCCTGCTGCTCGCGGCCCTGAAGCAAAAGGAAGTCGACGAGCGCGTGGAACTCGACGACACCATGGTCGTCGCCATCGTCGACAAGATGGTCAAGCAGCGCAAGGACTCGATCGCGGCCTTCACCACCGGTGGCCGCCCCGATCTGGCCGACAAGGAAGCTGCCGAGATCAAGGTGCTGGAGGCCTACCTGCCCCAACGCATGAGCGCCGATGAAACGGTGGCCGCCGTGAAGGCCATCGTGGCCGAGCTGGGCGCCAGCGGCCCCGGCGACATGGGCAAGGTGATGGGCGTGGTCAAGACCCGCCTCGCCGGCAAGGCCGACATGGGCCAGGTCAGCGCAGCGGTCAAGGCCGCTCTGACGGGCGCCTGATGATGAACAACACCGGCAGCAGCCCCTCCGCCACGATCCCCAAGGCCTGCGCCTGCATGGTTGACGCGCGGGGCCGGCTGCTGGTGTTCCGCCATCCCGAGGATGGCAACATGCAGCTGCCCAAGGGCACCATCGAGCCCGGTGAATCGCCTGAAGTGGCGGTGCGCCGCGAACTGCTCGAGGAATCGGGCCTCGACTACACCGGCCCGCTGCAATCGCTGGGCACGCTGCACCGCGAATGCGAAGCCGGCGTCGAAGGCAACACGCACCGCCACCCGCAGCTGTGGCACCTGTTCCTGATGCGCGCCCAAGGCGCCCTGCCTGAAACCTTCACGCACATGGCCACGGGCAGCCCTGAAGAAGAAGGCTTGGTGTTCGCGTTCCGCTGGCTCGAAGCGGGCGATGCACTCGACGACTTCGCCCTGCCCTACCGCCAGACTATCGAGCGCGTTCGCGCTGCCCTGCTGCAGGCAGCCTGACTTCGGCTCACAGCCCGGCGCGCGCGGCCATGTAAAGCCCTAGCAGCGCCAGCCCGATCAGGAAGCAGCGCTTGAACACCGCCACCGACAACCGCTGCCGTAGCCAGGTCCCGAGCACCATGCCGCCGATGGCCGGCACCAGCATGGCGATCGACCCGCCCATCGCCGACATCGGATAGCCCCCGTTCCCGACCAGCCCGATGGCCAGCACCACCGTCGAGGTGGTGAACGAGATCCCCATCGCCTGGATCAGCGAATCGCGCTGGAACCCCAGCGCCTGCAGGTACGGCACCGCCGGCACCGCGAACACCCCGGTCACCGCCGTCACCAGCCCCGTGACGATGCCCACCAGCGGCCCCATCCAGCGCGCCTGCGCGTCGGTCACGTGAAGCTGCCGCCCGGTCAGCCCCCAGACCGCGTAGACGACCAGCGCCACCCCGAGCGCGAACGAAGCCCAGGCCCCCGCCGGCACGCCCAGCCACAGCGCCCCGCCCAGCGTGCCGATCACCACCCCCACCTGCATGCCGCCGATGCGCCGCAGCACCGGCATGAGGGTCGCGCGCGGCCCGGTCTGCCAGATGTTGGTGACGAGCGACGGCACGATCAGCAGCGCCGCGGCCTGTACCGGCGACATCCACAGCGCGAGCAGCGCCATCGACACCGTCGGCAGCCCGAGGCCGACCACGCCCTTGATCACCCCGGCCAGCAGGTACACCGCCGCGGCGGCGGCCCAGAAACTCGTTGTGTCGATCGAATGCGTCATCGGGACACGACTCTGCCGACGAAGCCGGCCTCTGGAAATCGGGCATTCGCAGAGGTAGCCTCAGGCTGCGGCTGAGGCTCCTGGTGCACACTCCGCCGAACCATGCGATTCGATCTCACCGACCTGCGGCTCTTCCTCAACGTCGTCGAAGCCGGCAGCCTCACCGGAGGCGCCGGGCGCTCGCACATGACGCTGGCCTCCGCCAGCCAGCGCGTGCGCGGCATGGAAGACGCGCTCGGCAGCCCGCTGCTCACCCGCCACGCGCAGGGCGTGCGCCCCACCGAGGCCGGCCGCACGCTGCTGCACCACGCGCGCGTCGTGCTGCAGCAGATGGAGCGGCTGCGCGGCGAACTCGGCGAATACGGCCAGGGCCTCAAGGGCCATGTGCGCTTCATGTGCGGCACCTCTGCGCTGACCGAACACCTGCCCGAAGTGCTGAGCCGCTTTCTCGCCGAGCATCCGCGCATCTCGGTCGACCTCGAGGAGCGTCCCAGCCCCGACACGGTGGACGCGTTGCGCGCCGGCCTGTGCGACATCGGCATCGTCTCGGACGCCATCGACAGCGAAGGCCTCGAATGCCACCCCTTCCGCCGCGACGACCTCGTGCTCGTGATGCCCCGCGGTCACGCCTTGGCTGGACGCCGGCGCCTGCAGCTGGCCGACGTGGTCGACAGCGAATTCGTCGGCCTGCCAGCGGACAGCGCGCTGCAGCTGCTGATCACCCAGCATGTGCGTGCGCTCGGCAAGCACCTGGCCTACCGGGTGCGCGTGCGCAACTTCGAGGCCGTGTGCCGCATGGTCGAGTACGGCATCGGCGTCGGCATCGTGCCGCAGACCGCGGCCGAGCGCTGCGCCCGCTCGATGAAGATCGCGCGCGCCTCGCTCGCCGACAAATGGGCCGAGCGCACGCTGATGGCTTGCGTGCGCTCGTCGGAAGACCTGCCGCTCAACGCCCGGCGCATGCTCGAGCACCTGATCGCGCCCCCGGAAGAAGCTACGAGGAAGTGACGGGCTCCCCAAACTCGATCTGGATCTTCACGTCGGTCGCGCGCCCCGCCGCGGCTTCCTCGAAGGCCTCGATGCCATCTTCGAACGCGAAGGTGCGCGAGATGAAGGGCTTCACGTCGACCTGGCCCGACGCGATCAGCGCCAGCGCGCGCGGGAAGATGTTGGCATAGCGGAACACCGACTCGATGCGCACTTCCTTCGCCTGAATGGCCACGATGTCGAAGGCAACCTTGCCAGCGGGTATGCCCACCATCACGAGGCAGCCGCCGGGACACAGCAGCTCGAAGATGTCGTCGAAGGCGCGCGCGCTGCCGCTGGCTTCGAACACCACGTTGGCGCCCCAGCCGTCGGTCAGCGACTTCACGGTGTCAGCGAGCTTGGTGTTGCGCACATCGACCGTGGTGACGGCCGGGTTGTCCGCAAACAGCGCCAGCTTCTCGGGCACGAGGTCAGCGAGGATCACGCGCGCCGCGCCGCCCGCAAGTGCAGCCAGCGCCGTCATCGCGCCGATGGTGCCCGCGCCGATGACCACCGCCACGTCGCCCGGCTTCAGCGCCGCCTTCTTCGCGGCCTGCAGACCGATGGCCAGCGGCTCGACGATGGCGCCCTCGCCGAAGCTCACGTTGTCGGGCAGGCGGAAGGTGAAGGCCGCCGGGTGCACCACGAAGGGCGTAAGACAGCCGTGGATCGGCGGCGTCGCCCAGAAACGCACGGCAGGGTCGAGGTTGTAGATGCCTTCGAGCGTGGCGCGCGAGTCCATTTGCGGAATGCCGGGCTCCATGCATACGCGGTCGCCGGGCTTCAGGTGCGTGACTTCCGCCCCCACCTCGGCCACGACGCCCGAGGCCTCGTGGCCCAGGATCATTGGATCTTCCACCACATAGGGGCCGATGCCGCCGTGCTGGTAGTAGTGAACGTCGCTGCCGCACACGCCCACGGTGTGCATGCGGATCTTCACGTCGCGCGGCCCCATGTCCAGGGGAAGGTCTACGTCGCGCAGCCTGAGCTCATGCGCTTTTTCCAGAACCAGTGCTTTCATTTCTTTGCGTCCTTGAAGGGGTGTTTGGGTGTGTCAGTGCGTCAATGCAAAGGGGTGTCGGTGCGCAGCAACGAGGCGCCCGTGTCGATGTCGAACAGGTGCACCTGCAACGGGTCCGCCACGAAGCGCACCGCATCGCGCAGCCGCGGGCATTGGGCCGAGGGCATCAGCGCGGCGATTTCGCTCTCGCCCTGCCCGAAGCTCACCAGCACCTCGTTGCCGAGGTATTCGATGAGCTGCACCTCGCCGGCAAAGCCGCCTGCGCGACCGCCCTGCGTGTCGACCTGCAGGTGCGCGGGCCGCACGCCCAGCGTCACACGCTCTCGGCCTTCGAGTGCGAAGCGGCGCGCGTCCACGCGCACCGTGCCTTCGCGACCCGCCAGCTCGAAGTAGCCATCGGCGTCACGCACCATCATCTCGACCAGGTTCATCGGCGGCGTGCCGATGAAGCCGGCCACGAAGGCCGAGCGCGGCCGCTCGAAGATCTCGCGCGGCGAGCCGACCTGCTCGATGCGCCCGTCGCGCAGCAGCACGATGCGGTCGGCCAGCGTCATGGCCTCGTGCTGGTCGTGCGTGACGTACACGGTGGTGGTCTTCAGCGCCTGGTGCAGCCGGGCTATCTCGATGCGCATGTGGTTGCGCAGCTTGGCGTCGAGGTTGGACAACGGCTCGTCGAACAGGAACACCTTGGGCGTCTTGATCATGGCGCGCGCAATCGCCACGCGCTGCTGCTGGCCGCCCGACAGCTCGGTGGGCCTGCGCTGCAAGTAGCGCTCCAGGCCCAGCGTGTCCGACACCTCCTTGATGCGCGCATCGATCTCGGCCTTGGGCACCTTCAGGCGCTTGAGGCCGAACGCGATGTTGTCGCGCACGCTCATGTGCGGATAGAGCGCGTAGTTCTGGAACACCATGGCAATGCCGCGCTCCTGCGGCGGCAAGTCGTTCACGCGCTGGCCGCCGATCAGCAGGTCGCCGTCGGAAATATCTTCCAGCCCTGCGAGCATGCGCAGGATGGTCGACTTGCCGCAGCCCGAGGGGCCCAGGAACACGACAAACTCGTTGTCCGACACGTCGAGGTCGAACTGGTGCACGACCTGCGTGTCGCCATAGCGCTTGATGATGTTGTGACAGCTGATCGCGGACATGTTGTTCTTCGAGGGAAAGGAAATGATCTGGCTCATGCTGCGTCGCGCTTGCGCTTGAAGGCAGCGTTGAGGAAGCCGCTGAGCACGCCGACCATCAAGAGCGGTGGCAGCGACAGCAGGATGACCGAGGCATTCAAGATGCCCCACGGCACGTCACGCCCGAGCTGGCTCAGCTCCGAGGCAACGATGGGCAGCGTCTTCGCGTCCGAAGTGGTGAGCATCAGCGCAATGAGAAACTCGTTCCACACCAGCACGAAGCCGAAGGCGATGGCGCCGACCAGCGAGCGCGCGGCAATCGGCAGCGCCACTTTGAAGAAGATCGCATAGGGGCCGTAGCCGTCGACGCGGCCCGCTTCTTCCACCTCTTTCGGCACAGCCTTGAAGGCCGGTATGGCGAGCCAGATCACGGTCGAGAGCGTGAGCAGCGTGTAGGTGACGATCAGCGCGAAGCGCGTGTCGTACAACTCCAGCTGCAGCCAGATCACCATGAGCGGAATGGCCACGGCCACGGGCGGCAGGAAGCGCATCGACAGCACGAAGAACTGGATGTCGTCAGCCCAGCGCAGCGGATAGCGGGCGAGCGCATAGGCAGCCGGCAGCCCGAGCACCGCGCCGACGATCACCGCCGCGCCCACCACCACGATGGAATTGAGCAGCCCCTGCGCCACGGCCTCGCGGCTCAGCACGTAGACGTAGTTCTCCAGTGTCGGCGTAAAGAAAATCTTCGGCACTGCCGAGACGATGTCCACCCGGTTCTTGAACGAGTTGAGAAAGGTCCAGAACACCGGCACCAGTGCGGAGAGCCCTGCGGCGACCAGCACCAGTCGGGCTAGCAGCGTGCCTGGGGAGAACGGGGTTTTCTTTTTTGGCAAAGCGCTCATTTCGGTCGCGTCCATTTCCAGATGTAGGTGAACGCCACGGTCGAGGCGACCATCATCAGCACCGCCATGCTCGACGCGTACGAGATACGCCCAGACTCGATGAAGCCCTGCGAGAAGGCGTACATGTCCAGCGTCTCGGTGGAGATGCCGGGCCCGCCACGCGTCATCACGTAGATCAGGTCGAAGGCGCGCAACGACTCGACCATCTTCACGAAAGTCAGGCTGATGAGCGGCGCCTTGAGCATCGGCAGCGCGACATACGCATACACCTCCCAGGTCTTCGCATGGTCCATGCGCGCGGCCTCGAAAGGCTGTGGCGGCAGCGTCTCGAGCAGCTTCAGCACGATGACCGCGAAGAACAGCCCCCACTGCCACACGTCCACGAAAGCCACTGTGAGCAGCGCCGTGAGCGGGCTGGCCAGCAGGTCCAGCGGCTCGCCGGTGATCGCCTTGTACGGATACGTCAGCAGTCCGAACAGCGGATGAAAAGCGAACTTCCACACGAAGGCGGCCGACACGCGCGGCAGCAGCACGGGCACGATGAACAGCATCGACAACACGTTGCGCCAGCGCGCGGTGGTGCACTGGAACAGCAGCACACCCAGCAGCACCGCGAGCCCCATGGTCGCGCTGACGGTCAGCACCTCCCACACCAGCGACACCCGCACGGAGTTGAGAAAGCGTCGGTCGGAAAACAGCTGGATGTAGTTCGACAGCCAGACCCAGCTGGAATCGGCCTGCCCGAGCTCGCGGTCTTGCAAGGAGATGCCGATCGCGAACAGCGTCGGCACCAGCGCCAGCACCGCGAGCACCAGCAGGCCCGGCCCGATGAAGACGACCGGCAGCCTTGTCTTTTTTCGTTTCTCCCTGGCGGCCATCACTTCTTGCGCCGTGCGATCAGTTGCTTCGCGTAGGCGTCGAGTTCGTCGAGGCCGGCCTTGATGTCGGTGCGCGAGCCGGTGATCAGCTCTTCGAGAATGATCCCCCAGCGGTCGCCGAGGTCGGGCCAGGCGGCGTCCTGCCAGAAGTTCACGGCCGTGAGCTTGCCGGTGTCGGCCAGCGCCTTGCCGAGGTCGGCGCCGTAGCGCTTGGCGAACTCGGGGCTGCCCAGCACGCTGGTGCGGTTGAGCTCGCCGAACTGGCCTTCGGCGAGGCGGCGCTGCTCCTGCTGCTTGGAAGTGGCCCAGGCGACGAACAGGCCCGCGCACTTCTTCGCCTCCTCGGTCTTGTTGGCCTTGGCCCCGATGGCCAGCCCGTGGCCGTAGCCGCCGCCGGTCAGCGGCGTGGGCGGAGGCAGGTAGGCGACCTTGCCGATCACGGTCGACATCTTGGGGTCGAGCGCATTGCCCGCCAGCGGGGTCGACTCGATCAGCATCGCCACCTTGCCCGCAAGGAAGGCGCCGGTGGCCTCGTCCCAGCCGCCTGTCTTGGTGCCGGGCGCCGAGTACTTGAACAGGTCGAGGTAGGTCTGCGTGGCCTTCACCGCGGCGGGCGAATCGAACACGGGCTTGTCGCCGTCGAACCACTGGCCGCCGTAGCCGCGGAAGAACGGCATCCAACGCCACACGTTGGCACCCGAACCGCGCTGGCCGCGCAGGGCCACGCCGTAGATGCCGTGGGCCGGGTCGTTGAGCTTCTTCGCGGCTTCGGCGAATTCCTCAAGCGTGGTGGGCGGCTTGATGCCGGCCTTCTCGAGCAGGTCCTTTCGGTAGACCAGCAAGTCGCCGCCACCGGTGAGCGGCGCGAACCAGGCCTGGCCGTCGAAGGTGGCGACCTTCTGGCGGCCGGGGTCGAAGTCGGCGTAGTCGTAGTCGGCCGGGTAGTACTTGGCCAGCGGCACGATCCACTTCGACTGGGCGAACAGCGGCACGTTGGCCTCGTCGACGTAGTACACGTTGTACTTGCCGACGGTCGAGGCGTCGGCGCGGGTCTTGGTGCGGCGGTCGTTCTCGTTGAGGTTGTCGATGCTGAACGACGCGCCGCTCAGCGCCTTGAACTCGTCCTTGTACTTTTCCAGCAGGGTCAGTCCGTCGCGCGGCTGGGACAGCACGCGCACATCGTCCTTGCAGGCCTGCTGCGCCTGCGCATGGCCCGCCGCGGCCAATGCCGCCAGCAACAGTGCGCCGGCCTTGATGCGGCGCGTGGTTCGGTTCGTCATCGTTCGTCTCCTGGTCTTGTTTGTGAAGGGCTTGCGGGAGGGACGAAGCGTATGCAGCCGTGGGCCGGCGCTGCGTACACGCGCGCCGGTGGACTGGTACTTCGATGACCAGCGGGCTTGGGGTTTTGCCGGGGGTGGCGTACGAATTCGCAAATCGGTTGCAATGTAAAACCAGATCGATAGAATTCGCGTGGTTTTGTTTTGAAACCTAGAACGCCGAAAGCAGAACGTGCAGCGACCGGCCGATCGCCAATCGCCCCCATCCACCCCTTTCCGGAATCCGCCATGACCCACTACCGCACCGCCACCATCGACGGCCTGAACATCTTCTACCGCGAGGCGGGAGACCCGGCGCTGCCGCCCCTGCTCCTGCTGCATGGCTTTCCGGCCTCCTCCTTCATGTACCGGGAGCTGATCGAACGGCTGGCCCATCGCTTCCATGTCATTGCGCCGGACTATCCCGGCTTCGGCCACAGCGACGCACCATCGGTCGTCGAGTTCAGCTACACCTTCGACCACCTCGCCGACGTCGTCGAGGAGTTCACCGACCAACTCGGCCTGAAGCGCTACGGCCTCTACATGCAGGACTTCGGCGGCCCGGTGGGATTCCGGCTGGCCAGCCGCCACCCCGAAAGAGTGAGCTTCCTGGTCGTGCAGAACGCCAACGCCTACGAAGAAGGCCTGCCGGACGATTTCTGGGGCCTGGCCCGCGAGCTGTGGAGGGACCCGTCGCCGGCCAACTACGCCAGGATCCGCGAAGCCGCCATGTCGGACGCAGCCCTGGAATGGAACTACATCCACGGCGTGAAAGACGCGGCGCGCATCAACCCCGACAGCTGGCTGCTGCAACGCGCCCTGCTGGCCCGTCCCGGCAACAAAGACGCAATGGCGGCCCTGCTGCACGACTACGGCCGCAATCTCTCGCATTACCCGGCTTGGCAGGCCTACTTCCGCCAGCACCAGCCGCCGACGCTGGTCGTGTGGGGCGCCAACGACGTGATCTTTCCACCGTCGGGCGCGTATCCCTACCATCGCGACCTACGGCAGATCGATTTCAAGCTGCTCGACACCGGCCATTTCGCGCTCGAAGAACTGGGCGAAACGATTGCCGCCCACATCGAGCGCTTCCACGACGCCCTGCGTGCCTGACGGCAGGGCATCGCCATGCAATTGAACATCGATGCGGCTGCGGCCCGTGATGCGCAGGCACGGACTGCCACGCCACAGATAACGGCCGCGATGGCGCTGCTGTTCGCAGTCGCCTGCGGGCTGGCCGTGGCCAACGTCTACTACGCCCAGCCGCTGCTGGACACGCTGGCGGCCACCTTCGGCATCCGCCCCGCCACGGTCGGCATCGTGATCACCATCACCCAGGTCGGCTACGGCCTGGGGCTGCTGCTGGTCGTTCCGCTGGGCGACCTGATCGACCGGCGGCAGTTGATCGTGGGGCAATCGTTGCTGTCGGTGATCGCCCTGTTCTGCGTTGCGCTGGCGCCCAGCGCGGCGGTCCTGTTGCCGGCGATGGCCGCCGTGGGCCTGCTGGCCGTCGTGACGCAGGTGCTGGTCGCCTACGCCGCACTCATGGCCCCGCCGGGCGAGCGCGGCCGCGTGGTCGGCATCGTCACCAGCGGCATCATCGTCGGCATCCTGCTGGCGCGGGCGGTGTCGGGCACGCTGTCCGATCTTGTCGGCTGGCGCTCGGTGTATTTGGTGTCGGCCGCGGCCACGCTGGTCGTCTCCGGCCTGTTGTGGAAGGCGCTTCCCCGGCGCGCACTGCCTTCGGTGCGCATTTCGTACCTGCAGCTGATCCGGTCGGTGTTCACGCTCTTCGCCGAAGAGCCCGTGCTGCGCATCCGTGCGGTGCTCGCCATGCTGATCTTCATGGCGATCACGATGCTGCTGACGCCGATGGTGCTGCCGCTCACGTCGCCGCCGTTCTCGCTGTCGCACACGCAGGTGGGCCTGTTCGGCCTGGCTGGCGCGGCCGGCGCCATGGGCGCTGCGCGCGCGGGCCGCCAGGCGGACCGGGGCCGCGCACAGCGCACTACCGGCATCGGGCTGTCGGTGATGCTGCTGTCTTGGGCGCTCATCGCCATGCTGCCGTGGTCCATCTGGGCGATGGTGGTCGGCGTGGTCATGATCGACTTCGGCCTGCAGTCGGTGCATGTCGCCAACCAGAGCCTGATCTACCGCGTGCGCCCGGAAGCCCAGAGCCGCCTGACCGCCGGCTACATGATCTTCTATTCCATCGGCTCCGCCACCGGATCGATCGTCTCGACGATGCTGTATGCACACGGCGGCTGGAACATCGTCTGCCTGACCGGGGCCCTCACCAGCGGCCTGGCACTGGCGTTCTGGGCCACAACCCGGCACCTGACGCCGCAGGATGCCAGCCCCTGATGAGCTTCAGCACCGGGAAGCTCAGGCCGTGGTGGCGAGCGGCGTGTTCTGCGCGGTGCGCAGGCCGAAGCGGTCCTGCGCCTGCTGGCGGTAGGCCGAGGGGGTCATGCCCTTGAGCTGCAGGAAGCGCCGGTTGAAGTTCGCGAGGTTCGCGAAGCCCACCTCGTAGCAGATATCGCTCACCAGCCGGTCGGAGGTCTGCAGCATCTCGCAGGCCTTGGCGATTCGCAGGCGAGTGACGAAGTCGGTGAAGGTGGCGCCCATGTGCTTGTGGAAATAGCGCGAGAAGCTGCTTTCGGCCATGTTGGCCACGGCGCACACGGCCGGCAGCGACAGCTCTTCGGTCAGGTGCTGGTCGAGGTAGTCGAGCACGCGGCGCATGCGGGTGTTGGCGCTCGGGTCTTCGCTCGCCGTGCCTGTGGTGTTCGAAATCTGGCGCCAGTCGGGCCAGCGGGCCAGCTCGTGCAGCAGGCCGATGAACTCCGCCAGCCGGGCCATGCCCTCCTGCGCCTGCACGCGCAGGAAGCGTTCGCGCACCAGCGCGTGGATGCCGAAGAACTCGATGCCGAGCTTTGCGCGGTCGAGCATCGGCAGCACCGCCTTCAGCTCCGGGAACAGGTCGGTGCCCTTGCGCAGCGGCTCGTCGCGAAAGTGGATGACCATGCTGCGCTCGGCAATGCCTTCGGGCGGCACGTCGTGCGAAATCCAGGTATGGGGCAGCCGAGCGCCCACCAGGGCCACGTAGCCGGGCTCGAAGCGGCCGATGTGGTCACCGACGAAGGCGTCACCGCTGCTGCGGTTGATGCACTGCAGCTCGTACTCGTCGTGGTAGTGCCAGCAGTCGAAGGGCCAGGGCACGCCGTGCTGCAGGCAGCGCACCGAGCTGCCGCCCGCCGGCTCGAAGCCGAGCCTCGGGTCGCGCAGCAGTTCGTGCTCGAGTTCCGGCTTGCGCGCTGCGTTGTGTCTCATGGTTCTGTGAGCCTTCGCGCGGTGGCCGGCGGTGCGTCTCAGCTGCCGGCGATCTTCATCCGGTTCACCAGGACCGATCCCGTGGTCTTGGCGCCGAAGGTATAGGCATCGGCCCCGATGGCCTCGATGCCCATGAGCATGTCTTTGAGGTTGCCGGCGATGGTGATCTCCTGCACCGGGAAGGCGATCTTGCCCTTCTCGACCCAGAAGCCGCTGGCACCGCGCGAGTAGTCGCCGGTCACGTAGTTCACGCCCTGGCCCATCAGCTCGATCACGAACAGGCCGGTGCCCAGCTTGGCGAGCATGGCGTCGAGGTCGTCGGTGTGCTTGGTCAGGCGCGAGCTCAGCGTCAGGTTGTGCGAGCCGCCGGCATTGCCGGTGGTCTTCATGCCCAGCTTGCGGGCCGAGTAGGTCGAGAGAAAGTAGCCTTCGAGGCGGCCGGCATCGACCACCTTGCGCGCCCGGGTGGTCACGCCTTCGTCGTCGAAGGGCGAGCTGCCCTTGCCGCGCAGCACGTGCGGGTCTTCGGCCACGTCGACGTGCTTGGGCAGCACGGGCTTGCCCAGCGAATCGAGCAGGAAGCTGCTCTTGCGGTACAGCGACCCGCCGCTCACCGCCTGCACCAGCCCACCCAGCAGACCCACGGCCAGCGGCGACTCGAACAGCACCGGGCATTCGGTGGTCTTGATCTTGCGCGACTTCAGGCGGCTGAGCGCCCGTTCGGCGGCGTAGCGGCCCACGGCCTGCGGGCTGGCCAGTTCATCGGCCGAGCGCATGGAGCTGTACCAGGCGTCGCGCTGCATGTCGTCGCCCTTGCCGGCGATGGGCGCCACCGAAATGGAATGCCGCGAGCTGGCGTAGCCGCCGCGAAAACCGTGCGTGTGGGCGCTGAAGAAGTGGCTCTGCTGGGCCGAGACGCCCGCGCCCTCGCTGTTGGTGATGCGCTTGTCGGTCGACAGGGCCGCTTCTTCGCACTCCAGCGCCAGCTTGGCGGCCTGTTCGCTCGTCACGTCCCAGGGGTGGAACAGGTCGAGTTCGGGATGCACCTTGGCGATGTCTTCCTCGTCGGGCAGGCCGCTGACGGGGTCTTCGGCCGTGAAGCGGGCGATGTCGTAGGCCGCCTGAACGGTCTGCTTGATGGCCCCTTCGGAGAAGTCGGAGGTGCTGGCGTTGCCGCGGCGGTGGCCCACGTAGACCGTGATGCCCAGCGACTTGTCGCGGTTGCGCTCGACGTTCTCGAGTTCGCCCTTGCGCACCGAGACACTCAGGCCGCAGCCCTCGGAGGCCTCGGCCCCGGCGTCGGTGGCACCGAGCTTTTTGGCATGCGCCAAGGCGGTGTCGACCAGGTTTTCGAAGAAGGAGCGGCTGTAGGCGAAGCCGGAATCGGCGCGCGAGGAGGATGTCGTCATGTGGTGGCTATGATACTTGCGCCCCCTGTTTCACGTTTTCTCCCCAGCTTCCCACCGCGTTGCAACGCCGCACGGTGCGGCCCAGAATCCACTCCATGTCCCGCAAACCCAAAAAAGGCTATTTCGTCCGTGGCCAATTCGTTGCCGAAGGCAGCGAACTCGACCTTGAGCTCAAGCGCGAGCTCAAGGGCACCGACGAAGCCAGCCGTACCGACCTCAAGCGCGAAAGCGACGAGCTGCAGAAGCTAGGCACCGAGCTGCTCACGCTACGCGCCGGCCTGTTCGATACGCTCCAGCTCGACGAAAAACTGGTCGACGCCATCGCCGAGGCCAAGCGCATCACCAATTTCGAGGGCAAGCGCCGCCAGATGCAGTTCATCGGCAAGCTCATGCGCAAGCTCGAGCCCGAAGTGCTGGAGGCCGTTAAACAAGCCCTGTCCGAGCAGAGCATCGCGCCGGCCGCCGAAACCGCCGCCCTGCACGAGGCCGAGCGCTGGCGCGACCGGCTGATTGCCGACGACGACACCCTCGGCGGCTGGATAGAAACCCACCCCGCCACCGATTCCCAGCAGCTGCGCGCCCTGGTGCGCCAGGCCCGCAAGGACATGAAGACCGGCCCGGCCGGCGAAGCGCCGCGCCAGGGCAAGGCCTACCGCGAGATCTTCCAGCTGGTGCGCGCCCAACTGGCGGTGCACGGCGGAGCCGACCACGCGGCAGCGGCCGCCGCCCAAGACCGGGAAGAGGACGCATGAGTTCGTTCGACCCGGTCCGCATCGGCATCGTCTCGGTCAGCGACCGTGCCTCCAGCGGCACCTACGAAGACAAGGGCCTGCCCTCGCTGAAGGAATGGCTGGGCCGGGCGCTGAAGAACCCCCTCGAATTCGAGCCCCGGCTGATCCCCGACGAGGCCGACCGCATCAGCGCCACGCTGATCGAACTGGTCGACGCCGGCTGCTCGCTGGTGCTGACCACCGGCGGCACCGGCCCCGCCCTGCGCGACGTGACGCCCGAGGCCACGCTGGCCGTGGCCCACAAGGAAATGCCCGGCTTCGGCGAGCAGATGCGACAGATCAGCCTGCGCTTCGTGCCGACGGCGATCCTGTCGCGGCAGGTGGCGGTGATCCGCGACAAGAGCCTGATCATCAACCTGCCGGGCCAGCCGAAGTCGATTGCGGAAACGCTCGAAGGGCTGAAGGACACCGAGGGCGTGCAGGTCGTGCCGGGCATCTTCGCGGCGGTGCCCTACTGCATCGACCTGATCGGCGGGCCGTACCTGGAGACCGACGACACGGTCTGCAAGGCTTTCAGGCCCAAGTCGGCCATCCGCCCGCCGCGCTGAGCGGCTACTTGACCAGCGTGAGCAACGGCACGCCCTTGTCCTTGACCATCGTCACGAGGAACTTTGCAGGCTTGGTGGCACTGGCGTTGCGGCCGACCGTATGGATGTCGGCCGGGCCTTCGTAGAAAGTCTGGCCGGGGGTCAGCGTGACCTCCTTGCTGCCCTTCACGCCCATCACGATCGATCCCTCGAGCACGTACACGAAGGCGTGGGCATCGTGGCGGTGGACGGGATCGATTGAGCCTGGCGGAAAGTCGACAACGAACGTGACTGCTTCCTTGCCGGGCATATCCGCCAGATCCTTCGTCATGAGCATGGTCACGGCGGCTTCAGGGGCGGCCATGGCGGGCATCGCGACGAACGTGCCGAACGCGAGGCCGAGGGAAATGCAGGTTTTCTGAAAACGGGTCATGGGTTGCCTTTCAGGCCAGCGCACGCTGCGCAAGCCAGTCTTCGAAGCGGATCGTCCCGAGGCGCGGGGCGTTACCGGGTGTCAGCGACCGGTCGTCGAGTTGCACGCCGAAGTAGCTCGCCCCGGCATCGGTGACGACTGGCCGCTTGTCGCCGGTCGCCGCGAACAGGCGCCGAACCAGCTCGTCGAGCGGCAACGCCTGCGGCCCCGCGATCTCGATCCGGCCCCGCGCGGGCGGCTCGGCCACCACGGCGGCGAGCGCGGCGGCCACGTCATCCGCCGCCATCGGCTGTATCAACGCGTTCGACAGTCGGACTTCGCCGCCCCGCACGCTCCCGTCGGCGATACCGGCCACGAATTCGAAGAACTGCGTGGCCTGCACGATGGTCCAGGGCACGGGCGAGGCCTCGATCAGCTCTTCCTGGCGCTGCTTGGCGCGGAAATAGCCACTGGCCAGCAGGCGATCGGTGCCGACCACCGACAGCGCGATGTGATGCGCCACGCCGGCTTCCGCCTCGGCGGCCAGCAGGTTGCGCCCAGCGGTGTCGAAGAAATTCAGCGCCGGCCCGTCCTCGAACGAGGGCGAGTTGGCCACGTCGACGACCACATTGGCACCCGCCAGCGCGGCCTTCAGGCCTTCGCCGGTGAGCGCGTTGACGCCCGTCGAAGGCGACGCGGCGTTGACCTCGTGGCCTGCATCGCGCAGGCGCGTGGCGAGCTTGGAGCCGATGAGGCCGGAGCCTCCGATGATGACGATCTTCATGGTTGATTCCTCGGTGGATGGAGTCAAAAAGAACGCCCCCCGTGGACGTCCATGCGAGAAAGACGTCCAGCGGGGGGCGTTTGTGACACCGGGACCGAAAAATCCCAGGAATCGGTCAGATCGACCGGTCCGGCCAGCTAGGTGGCCGCTACCGCAGGCCCGAAGCCATGGCTCTCGGCCGCCTGTTCGCAAGGCACGCGTTCGACCTGCACGGTCGAATGGTGGATGTCGAAGCGCTCGGCCAGCAGGGCGCGCAACTGCAGCATCAGCGGCGCCATGTCATCCACATCCGGCGTGCACACCACGTGCACGCTCAGGCTCACCTTGCCGCTCGAGAGTGCCCATACATGCAGGTCGTGCAGGCTGGCGACGCCTTCGCTGCCCAGCAGCGCACGCTCGACCTCGGGCAGGTCCACGTCGTCAGGCACGCCTTCGAGCAGCACGTTCAGGCTCTCGCGCAACAACCGCCAGGTGCGCGGCAGCACCCACAGGCCGATGGCGACCGCGATCACCGAATCGACCCACGCCCAGCCGGTGAAGCGGATCACCAGAGCCCCGACGATCACGCCGATCGAGCCCAGCATGTCGGCCCACACCTCCAGGTACGCGCCCTTCACGTTGAGGCTCTTGTCCTTGCCTGCCGCGAGCAGCCGCATGCCGATCAGGTTGACGACCAGCCCGCCCACGGCCACCAGCAGCATCATGGTCGACTGGATCTCGGCCGGCGTGGAGATGCGCCGCCAGGCCTCGTACAGCACGTAGATAGCCACGAAGAACAGCAGCACCGCATTCAGCACCGCCGCCAGGATCTCGAAGCGGTAGTAGCCGAAGGTGCGCCGCCTGTCCGCGGGACGCTTGCCGATCCAGATGGCGGCCAGCGAAATTGCCAGCGCCACGGTGTCGGTGAACATGTGGGCTGCATCGGACAGCAGCGCGAGGCTCCCCGACACCAGCCCGCCGATCACCTCGGCCACGAGGTAGACCGTGGTCAGCAGCAGCGCCCAGCGCAGTGCCTTCTCGTTGCCGCCTACAGCGTGTGAATGCTCATGTGCCATGGGAGCCTTGCAATGCAGGATCGAGTGGCGCGCCATGAACCTGCTCCTGCACTTCTTCCTCTTCTTCATCGCGCCGGTGCGCAATGCGGTAGAGCAGCGGAAGCACCAGCAGCGTCAGCGCGGTCGACGAAAGAATACCGCCGATCACCACCGTGGCCAGCGGCCGCTGCACTTCGGCGCCGGTGCCGGTGGCAATGGCCATCGGCACGAAGCCCAGCGAGGCGACCAGCGCCGTCATCAGCACCGGCCGCAGCCGCGTGAGCGCGCCTTCGCGTATCGCCGCGTCCAGCGGCAGGCCGCCTTCGCGCAGGTTGCGGATGAACGAGATCATCACCAGCCCGTTGAGCACCGCCACACCCGACAGCGCAATGAAGCCCACCGCCGCCGATATCGACAGTGGAATGCCGCGCATCCACAGCGCCACGATGCCGCCCGTGAGCGCGAACGGAATGCCGGTGAACACCAGCAGGCCGTCCTTGAGGTTGCCGAACATCGCGAACAGCAGCGTGAACACCAGCAGCAGCGACACCGGCACCACGATCTGCAGCCGCTGCGTGGCCGAGGCGAGGTTCTCGTACTGGCCGCCCCACACGGTCCAGTAGCCGGTGGGAATCTTCACGTTGCGCATGGCCTCCTCTGCCTCGGCCACGAAGGAGCCGAGGTCGCGGCCGCGCACATTGGCGCTCACCACGATGCGGCGCTTGCCGTCCTCGCGGCTCACCTGGTTGGGGCCGGGCGCGATGTCGAGCGTGGCCACCTCGCCCAGCGGAATGAAGCTGGTGCGCTGGCCTTCGGCGCCCGCGCCCTTGGGCAGGGCCACGGGCAGGCGCTTGATGGCTTCGAGGTCGGTGCGCAGGTTCTCGGGCAGGCGCACGATGATGTCGAAGCGACGGTCGCCGTCGAACAGCGTGCCCGCCTCGCGCCCGCCTACCGCGGTGGAGATCGCGTCCTGCACGTCGCCCACGTTGAGGCCGTAGCGCGCGGTCTTGTTGCGATCGATGTTCACGGTGAGCATCGGCAGGCCGGTGGTCTGCTCGACCTTCACCTCGGCCGCGCCGGCGATCTTGCCCAGCACGCCCGACACCTCGGCGGCCGTCTTGTTCAGCACGTCCATATCGTCGCCGAAGATCTTCACGGCCACGTCGCTGCGCACGCCCGAGATCAGCTCGTTGAAGCGCAGCTGGATGGGCTGCGAGAACTCGTAGTTGTTGCCCGGCAGCTTCTCCACTTCTTCCTGCACCGCTGCGAGGAGCTCCTCGCGTGTACGACGAGGCTTGGGCCATTCGCTCTCGGGCTTGAGCATGATGTAGCCGTCGGAGATGTTCGGCGGCATCGGGTCCGAAGCAATCTCCGCTGTGCCGGTGCGCGCAAACACGCGTTCGATCTCCGGAAACTTCGCCTTCAGCGTGCGTTCGAGTTGCTTCTGCATCTCGACCGACTGCGTGAGGCTGGTGCCCGGAATGCGCAGCGCCTGGATGGCGAAGTCGCCTTCGCTCAGGCTCGGCACGAACTCCGTGCCCAGGCGCGTGGCCAGCAGGCCCGACAGCACCACCGCCACGGCGGCCAGCGTAATGACCAGCGGCTTGGCCGCCATGACGCGCGCCAGCAGCGGCTCGTAGCCGCGCTTGGCCCACACCATCAGGCGGTTTTCCTTCTCGCTGACCTTGTTGCCGATGAACAGCGCCACCGCCGCGGGAATGAAGGTGATCGACAGGATCATCGCGCCCAGCAGCGCAATCACCACGGTGAAGGCCATCGGGTGGAACAGCTTGCCCTCGACGCCCGTGAGCGCAAAGATCGGCAGGTACACGATCATGATGATCAGCTGGCCGAACAGCAGCGGCCGGCGTGCCTCCTGCGAGGCCGCGAACACTTCGTGGAAACGCTCGCTGCGCGTCAACGGCCGCCCCTTGTGCGCCTGTGCATGGGCCAGCCTTCGCACGCAGTTCTCCACGATCACCACCGCCCCGTCGATGATGATGCCGAAGTCCAGCGCGCCCAGGCTCATGAGGTTGGCGCTGACCTTCTGGTTCACCATGCCGGTGAAGGTGAAGAGCATCGACAGCGGAATCACCAGCGCGGTGATCAGCGCCGCGCGGATGTTGCCGAGGAACAGGAACAGGATCGCGATGACCAGCACCGCGCCCTCGAACAGATTCTTCTTCACCGTGGTGATGGCCTTGTCGACCAGCACGGTGCGGTCGTACACCGTCACCGCCTTCACGCCGGCGGGCAGCGTGCGGTTGATTTCCTGCATCTTCTTGTCGACCGCCTGCGACACGGTGCGGCTGTTCTCGCCGATCAGCATGAACACGGTGCCCAGCACCACCTCGCGGCCGTTGTCGGTGGCGGCGCCCGTGCGCAGTTCCTTGCCGATGCCGACCTCGGCCACGTCCTGCACGCGCAGCGGAATGCCGTTGGCGTTGCCGAGGATGACGTTGCCGATGTCTTCCACCGACTTCACCTGCCCCGGCGCGCGAATGAGGTACTGCTCGCCGCGCTTCTCGATGTAGCCCGCGCCCACGTTGGCGTTGTTGCGTTCCAGCGCGGTGACGAGGTCGGTCATCGTGAGGCCGTGGGCCAGCAGCTTGGCCGGGTCGGGCGCGATATGGAACTCCTTGGCATAGCCGCCGATGGAGTTGATCTCGGTCACGCCCGCCACGTTGCGCAGCTGCGGCTTGATGATCCAGTCCTGAATCTCGCGCAGGTCAGTGGGCGAGTAAGGCTTGCCGTCGGCCTTCTTCGCGCCCTCTTCCGCCTCGACGGTCCAGAGGTAGATTTCGCCAAGGCCGGTCGAGATGGGCCCGATCACCGGCGAGATGCCGCTGGGCATGCTTTCCCTTGCGGACTGGATGCGCTCGTTGACGAGCTGCCGCGCAAAGTAGATGTCGGTGCCGTCCTTGAAGATCACCGTGACCTGCGAAAGACCGTAGCGCGATAGCGAACGGGTCTGCTGCAGGCCCGGCAAGCCCGCCATGACGGTCTCGATGGGGTAGGTCACGCGCTGCTCGGTCTCCAGCGGGGAGTAGCCGGGCGCGGCGGTATTGATCTGCACCTGCACGTTGGTGATGTCGGGCACGGCGTCGATGGGCAGCTTCTGGTAGCTGAAGATGCCGAGTGCCGCCATGCCGAGCACGGCAAGCAGGATCAGCCAGCGCTGCTCGATGGAGAAGCGGATGATGCGTTCGAACATGCGGGCTTCCTCAGTGGGTGTGCGTGGCCGAGCTCTTGCCCTGCTGCGACTTCACGACGAAGCTGCCGCTGGCCGCATAGGGCGCGCCGGGCTTCAGGCCGCTCACGATCTCGATGCGCTTGCCGTCGCTGCGCCCGGTCTGCACGTGCTGCGGCAGGAAGCCGCCGGGCACGCGCAGGAACACGGTGGGCTTGTCTTCCACCGTCTGCACCGCTTCGGCCGATACGGTCACGGGGGCATCCGTCTCGGAGGCCACCAGCTCGACATTCACGAACAGGCCCGGGCGCCAGATGCGCTGCGGGTTCGTCAGCGTGACACGCGCGGTGGCGGTGCGCGTCTGCGCGCCGATCAGCGAACCCACGTACGACACCTTGCCGGTCGCGGTCTGGTCGAAGGCGCTGGAGCGGATGCTCACCGGCTCGCCGATGCGCACCAGGTTCAGGTTGTTGGCGGCCACGCTGATCTCCGCCCACACGGTCGATAGATCAGAGATGGTGAAGACGTTGACGGCCTCGCCCACCGATTCGCCGAGCGAGATGTGCTTTTCGACCACCATGCCGTCGAAGGGTGCGCGCAGCTCGTAGCGGCCCAGCGCCGATGAGCCCGGCGTGGCACCGAGTGCCAGCAGCTTCTGGTTGGCATTGGCCACTGCGATCTGCGCTTCCTGCATGGCCTGCTGGGCCTGCAGGTAGTCCTGTTGCGGGGATATCTTTTCTTCCCACAGCTTCTTCTCGCGCTCGTAGGTGGAGCGGGCCAGCTCCAGCCGGCGCTGTGCCGATTGCAGCGCGCTGCGTTGCTCCGACAACGAAGGGCTCGAAAGCACCGCCAGCACCTGGCCGCGCTTGACTTCCTGGCCGAGGTCGGCAGATACGCTGTCGACCACGCCCGCCACGCGCGGCACCACGTGGGCCGTGCGGTCTTCGTTGAACTTGATTTCGCCGGGCAGTTGCAGCGACGACTTGATGCGCGCGGGGCCTGCGCTCTCGATGGTCATGTCGGCGGCCTTGACCTGCTCGTCGGTGAAGGCGATCTTCTCTTCGTCTTCCTTGTGCTCCGACGTTGCGGCTTTTTCCTTGTCCTTGCCTTCCTCGTGGTGCTCGTTGTCGGCATGGCCCTTGGCCTCGCCGTGATCGTGGTCGTGGTCCTTGCCCTCTTCCTTGGCTTGCTTGCCGCCTTCTTCGTGATGCTCGCCGTCGCCGTGCCCGGCAGCTTCCGAATGGCCGGCCGCTTCGGGCTTGGCGGGTGATGTGCGCAGGATCATCGCGCCCGCGCCGAGGCCCAGCACCAGGACAACCGCGATGGCGATCCATTGCTTCTTGCCGACGCGCTCGGCGAAAGGTTTGCGTTCTTCGGTGTTCATGATGTGTGGAGTTCCTTGCTTGCTTGTCAGCGCGCGACGGGTGGTGTCGCGGCAGAGATGTCGTTGCCTTCGTTGCCCAGCAGTCGGTCGAGGTCACCGGCGGCGCGGTGCGCGTCGGCGAGTGCCAGCAGGTATTGCGCGCGCACCTGGAACAGCGTGCGCTGCGCGTCGAGTGCTTCCAGGAAGCTGAACTTCCCGAGCTCGAAGCCCTTGGTGGCGGCCTTGTAGGCGGTCTCGGCGCCGGGCAGCGCGTCGCGCTGCAGCGTTTCAGCGGTGGCGCGCGCGGAGCGCAGGCGCTCCGAAGCTTGCGCGACATCGGCGCCCAACTGCAGCTCGGCAGCGACGAGGTCGTCGCGCGCCTTCTCTTCGCGGCTCAGGGCCTCGGCCACGTTGCCGCGGTTGGTGTCGAAGATCGGCAATGGAATCGACAGGCCCACAACCACCTGGTTGCGCCGGCTGCTGCCGGTTTCGCCTTCGGATGCCGGAACACGCTTGGCGCCGAGCGACACGGTCACGTCGGGGATTCGCTTGGCCTGCTCCAGGTCGGACAGCGCCTTGCGCCGCTCAACTTCGAGCCGCGCCTGCTGCACCACGGGCGCCGCGCCCAGGCGGCTGGCCACGTCCTGCACCGGTGCCGGCAGCTGGTCGACAGCGCCATCCACCTGCGTGAAGCGCGGGTTCGGGTTGCCCCACAGCGCGGCCAGCTGCTGGCGCGACGAGCGCAGCGTGCCCTCGGCCTGCAGAAGCTCGACGCGGATGCCGGCCTCGGCCACGCGCGCCCTGGTTTCTTCCAGCGGCGAGACCTTGCCGGCGGCCACGCGGTTGGCCGCCGCGCGGGTGGCAGTCTGCGCAAGGCCCACGGAATCCTGCGCGAGCCGCAGGCGCTCCTGCGCGGCGAGCACGTCGAAAAAGGCGGTGACAGTCGCCGCGCGCACCTCGGCACGGCGGCCAGCCAGCGCCGACGCGGCCTGGTCGCGCGCGCGTTCGGCCGCCGTCACGCGGGCCGCGCGCTTGCCACCCAGTTCGAGGGGCTGGCTCAGTTGCAGCGTGGTGGTGCGGTTGTCGCGGCGCAGGTCTTCCACCTGCGCGTCGAGCGTGGGGTTGGGCCAGGCGCCGGCCTGGACGATGGCGGCCTCGGTGGCCTCCTGCTCGCGGAACGCGGCAGACAGGCCTGGGTTGGCCTGCAACGCCATCGCAACGGCGTTGCGCAACGTCAGCGGGCCCACGGGCTCCAGAGTGCGGGCAGCCGCGTTGGACTGCTGTGAATACGGGGTGCCGGCAGCGGCCGACACTGCGACCTGTTGTGAAAAAGCCGGGGGCGCCGCCAAGGCCAACATGGCCAGCGGCACGAAGAGCGTGCGCATCGAATTCTCCTGGGTTGCGAAACAACGGACGGACGAATTCGGCGAGAAGAGCTCAGCTGATGGTGAGTATCAGAGGGGGAATGTGTTCTCTCGCCGAATCAGAGGGCGAGAGACCAGTCGGGACGGACCGGAACGTCGGAGATGTGCGAGGCAAAGCGCTCGGCAGGCATTGCGCGCAGGGCCTGGGCCACATGCACCACGGCCAGCACGGGCTCCACCGAAGCATCCACATGCTGGGCATAGCCTGCATGGCAGATCGCGCATTCGCCGACCACTGCATTGGGCTGGGTGCTGGAGTTTTTCTGCGCGCCCTCGCCGCTGTGGCTGCGGTCAGTGCCGCGGGTTTCGCTTTCGTGGTGACCCCAGTGCTCGGGCTGCGTATCGCGCTCATGCTGGCAATACGCCGATGCCGACGCCCAGCTGAACTGGAACGGCAACAGGACGAGCAGGAAGATGAGGAGCCAGTGGCGCATTGAGGCAAAAAGTATATCGACGGCCTGCGGCGGGCATTCCGGCAATGGCCCTTCGAAATGCAGGCCCGGCGCAATGTATGACACGGGGGCAGGGTTTTGTCCGTCAATAGGATTACCGAAACGTAACCCGCTTATTGAAAGTGCTTCGATACCATGCGGCAATGAGAATACTTGTCATCGAAGACGAGCCCAAACTAGGCGACTACCTAAAAAAGGGGCTGGAGGAGAACGGTTACGTCGTGGACATCGCCCGCGACGGCATCGAGGGGAGATACCTCGCCACAGAGGGGGAATACGCATTGGTCCTGCTCGACGTGATGCTCCCCGGCATCGACGGCTTTGCCGTGCTGCAGGCCATCCGGCGCACAAAGAACGTGCCCGTGCTGGTGCTCACGGCGCGCGACAAGGTCGAAGACCGCGTGCAGGGGCTGCAACAGGGCGCGGACGACTACCTCGTCAAGCCCTTCTCCTTCTCCGAATTGCTGGCCCGTGTGCAGGCCCTGCTGCGACGCGGCAAGCCGCAGGAATCGACCGTGCTGCGGCTGGCCGACCTGGAGGTCGACCTCCTCAGCCGCAAGTGCGTGCGCAACCGCACGCGCCTCGACCTCACGGCCAAGGAGTTCACGCTGCTGCTGGTGCTGCTGCGCCGACGCGGCCAGATCCTGTCGCGCACCACGCTTGCCGAGCAGGTGTGGGACATGAACTTCGACAGTGACACCAACGTGGTCGAAGTGGCCATCCGGCGCCTGCGCAGCAAGCTCGACGACCCGTTCGAGGTGAAGCTGCTGCACACAGTGCGCGGCATGGGCTACGTCCTCGAAGACCGCTCCTGGTCTTGACCGCCCGGCCGCACTCACTCCAGAGCCGCTTGTCGCTCTGGTTCGCCGCGCAGACCCTGTTCGGGCTCAGCGTGATCTGCTTCGCCATCTACCTCGTCACGGCCTGGAGCTTCGGACAGAAACAGGAAGAGGAGCTCAACCAGAAGGCAGTGCTCGTGGAGCACCTGCTGAAAGAGGCCGAGAAAGGCGGCGACCTCGTCTTCCTGCGGCACAAGCTCGACGACTTCTTCTCGATGCAGGACGACGTGAGCCTGTCGATCTCGCATGCGGGCAAGCAGCTTTTCCAGTCCAGTCCCACGGCCGGCGGCCGCTGGATGCGGCGCGACCTCGTGGTGCCCTGGCAGCAGAGTGGCCTGACGACGCAGCTGCAGGTGCAGCTCGGCGTGAACACGGCACAGGAAGCCCGCCTGCTCGAACGGCTCGCATGGACGCTGCTGGGAGCCGTCGTGCTGGGCACGGCGCTGGTCTCGCTCACGGGCATGTGGCTGGTGCGGCGCGGCCTGCGCCCGCTCAAGGCGCTGGCCCAGCGCACCGCTGCAATGGCGCCAGACAAGGCCAACCGCCCCATCGACGCGATGGACTTCGCCGAAGAGCTGCGCCCATGGATCACGCAGTTCAACGCGCTGCTGCTGCGGGTGCAGCGCGCCTACGTGCAGCTCGAATCATTCAACGCCGACGTGGCGCACGAGCTGCGCACACCGCTGGCCAATCTGATCGGCTCCACCGAACTCGCGCTCACACGCCCGCGCAGCAACGAAGAGCTGCAGACCGTGCTCGCCTCCAACCTCGAAGAGATCGGCCGGCTATCGGGCATCGTCACCGACATGCTGTTTCTCTCGCAGGCCGAGCGCGGTGCGCCGATGCGCACGCGGGCCGTGACGAGCCTGGCGGTGCAGGCCGGCGACGTGATCGACTTCTACGACGCCATGCTGGAAGAAGCCGGCCTGCGTGCGGAAGTGAAGGGCGACGCCATGGCCGACGTGGACGCCGCGCTTGTCCGGCGCGCACTCTTCAACCTGCTGGGCAATGCGATCCGCTTCGCGGCGCCGGCTTCGACGATTCGCATCGAGATCGGGGTAGAGAACAACGATGAATTCGCAGTCGCGGTCGTCAACCGTGGCGAGCCGATCGACCCCGCCGCCCTGCCCCGCCTGTTCGAGCGCTTCTACCGCGCGGCGCAGGCGCGGGACGGTTCGACCCGGCACCACGGCCTGGGTCTGTCGATCGTGGAAGCCATCGCGCGCATGCACGACGGGCGTGTGTTCGCCGCCAACCAGGGCGGCGAGACGCGCATCGGGTTCACGGTGCGGCGCAGCAGCGACCGGGACTAGGGCTTGGCGTGCGCGGCATCCGCCGCGACTGCCGCCTTGCGGCCGATGAACAGGTTGATCAGCGGCCCCGTCATCGCCGTGGTCACGAGCGCCATCACCAGCAGCATCGTGAAAAGCTCCGGGCCGATCAGGCCCGCGTCGAGGCCGATCTTCATCACGATGAGTTCCATCAACCCGCGCGCATTCATCAGCGAGCCGGTGGCCAGGCTGTCACGCCAGCCGTAGCCCGCCATGCGCGCGCCGGCTGCGCCGCCGGCGATCTTGCCGACGGTGGCGACGCCCACGATCAGCAGCATCGCGCCGAGGCTCGCGCCCGAGAAGGCGTTGGACGTGGTGCCCAGCCCCGCCAGCGCGAAAAACAGCGGCATCAGCACGACGATGGAGATCGGCTCGATCCGCTCGGTGAGCGACTTCAGCAGCCGGTCGTCGCGCGGCAGGCAGGCGCCGAACAGGAAGGCGCCGAACACCGCGTGCAGGTGCAGCCACTCGGTGACCAGCGCCGTCGCCAGCAGGCCGAGCATCAGCGCCGCCATCACGGTGGTCGATGGTTCGCCCTCGGGCGCCTTGGCGCGCAGCAGCCGTGCGAAGGCCGGCTTGAGCCCGAAGAACAGCGCCAGCAGCACCACCGCCATGCCCAGCGTGGTCTTGAGCAGGCCCTGGTAGCCCTCGCCCGCGCCGACCATCGCGACCACGAAGGCCAGCAGGATCCAGGCGAACACGTCGACCACGGCCGCAGCGCCCAGCGACAGCTGACCGAAGGGCGTGCGCGTCATGCCGCGGTCTTTCAGGATGCGCGCCATCACGGGAAAGGCCGTGATCGACAGCGCCGCCGCGATGAACAGCGCAAACGGCCAGAAGCCGACGCCGGCCGGCGCAAGCGTGGGATGCAGCGCCGGCGCAATCGCGATGCCCAACGCCATCGGCACGACCACGCTCAGCACGCCCACATAGCCCGCCGAGCGAAGCTGCTCACGCACGCCCTGCGACGCCCGCAGCTCCAGGCCGACCACGAACATGAACAACACCAGCCCCAGCGTCGACAGCGATGAGAGCCCCTGCAGCGACTCCTTGGAGAACAGCTGCGCGTGCAGCGAGGGAAACAACGCGCCCATGACGACCGGCCCGAGCATCAGCCCCGCCGCCATCTCGCCGACCACGCCGGGCTGCCCCACATGACGGAGCACCCACCCGCATAAACGTGCGGTGGCCAGGATGACGATGAGCTGCAGCAGGAGCGAAGTGACGGACATCGAGGGGTTGGAATCGGTGAAGAAATTCGGCCGATGTTAGTTCGAAGCCGCGTCGTCGAGCCAGCGGTTGGCCCACTGGTTCAGCGGCGTGAGGCGTTTGACGAGTTCGCTGCCCGACTCGGTGAGCACATAGCCTGCGTCGGCAAGCTCGACCACGCCGACGGCACGCAGCTCCTTGAGCCGGTCGTTCAGCACCGAGGGCGACATGTCGTCCGTGCTCACGCGCAGCGCCCTGAAACTCTGCGGCAGGCCGTCGCGCAGCTCCCACAGGATGCGCAGCGTGCCCTTGCGGCCGAGCTGCTCCAGCAGCCGCATGATGGGTCGGCGCGATGCCGTGGGTTGTGCGTCTTCCATGCCGAATCCTTCGAATGACTGATTGGCGAGTGTACGTCCTTGCGCTACGCATTTCGTAGCGATAGACTGCACCCGATCGCTACGCTTTCCGTAGCGACTTCATCCACTTCATCGAAGGAATCACCCATGGCCGAGACAGCCGCGAACCGCGCGCCGAGGATCCCCCCACTCGAAGCCCCCTACCCCGAACCCATCGGCGATCTGCTCACGCGCATGACGCCGCCACAGGCGCCCGAAGTTCTCGCGCTGTTCCGCGTGATGGCCGTGAACCCCGCGCTGGCCGAGCGCACGCTCGACCTGGGTCGCTACCTGCTCGGCCGCAAGGCCGCCATCAGCCTGCGCGAACGCGAGATCGTGATCCTGCGGGTCTGCGCCCGCTGCGGCGCGGAGTACGAATGGGGTGTGCACTGGACCGGCTTTGCAGACGCGGCCGGCTTCAGCGAGACCGACCGACGGGTGATGGCCTCGCCAGACGGTGATCTCTCATTGCTCGCGGCGCGCGACCGGCTGCTGGTGTCGATGGTCGACCAGCTGCACGACACCGGCGACGTGGACGATGCGCTCTGGGAAGCCTTGAACGCACACTGGAGCCACGCGCAACTGGTCGAGCTGATGATGCTCGCGGGGTGGTATCACTCGGTGAGCTATGTGTGCAATGCAGCGCGCGTGCCGCTGGAGAAGTGGGCGGCACGCTGGTAATGCCGACAGCAACGACCTATTTCGGCACGCGCATCAACCGCAGCCCGTTCGCCACCACCAGCAGGCTCGCACCCATATCGGCGAACACCGCCATCCACATCGTCGCGCTGCCGAACACGGCGAGCACGAAGAACACGCCCTTGATGCCCAGCGCGAGCGTGATGTTCTGCCACAGCACCGAGTGCGCGCGGCGCGAAAGGCGGATGGTCTCGGGGATGCGGCGCAGGTCGTCGTTCATGATGACCACGTCGGCCGCTTCCATCGCAGTGTCGGTACCGGCCCCGCCCATCGCGAAGCCGATGTCGGCCTGCGCGAGCGCGGGGGCATCGTTGATGCCGTCGCCGGTCATCGCGGCCGCGCCGTAGCGCTGCTGCATGGCCTTGATGGCGTCGAGCTTTTCCTCGGGCAGCAGGTTGCCGCGCACGTCGTCGATGCCGGCGTGGGCGCCGATGGTCTTCGCGGTGGCGGTGTTGTCGCCGGTGAGCATCACGGGCACGACGCCAAGCGCGCGCAACTCCGCCACCGCTGCCTGCGACGATTCCTTGATGGTGTCGGCCACGGCGAACAGCGCGAGCACGGCCTTGTCCGATGCGAGCAGCGTGACGGTGCGGCCCGCTTCTTCATGGCGCTTCAATTCGGCTTCGAGCGACGGCGTGCACAGGCCCCGCTCCTCGATCAGGCGGTGGTTGCCGAGCATGTAGGCCTGCCCCGCGTGCGTGGCCTGCACGCCGCGGCCGGGCAGCGCGGTGAAGTCGCCGACCTCGTCTCGCTGCCCCTTCAAGCCTTCGGCAATGGCCTTCGACACGGGGTGATCCGAGCGGCCCGCGATGCTGGCAGCAATGGCGAACACCGTTGCCTCGTTGCCCGATGCTTCGATCAACGTGGACTCGACCAGCTTCGGCTTGCCTTCGGTGATGGTGCCCGTCTTGTCGAGCGCAACGGCCTTGAGCTTGCGTGCCTCCTCAAGGTAGGTACCGCCCTTGATGAGGATGCCGCGCCGTGCGGCCGATGCGAGCGCGCTCACCACCGTGACGGGCGTGGAAATCACCAGCGCACACGGGCATGCGATGACCAGCAACACCAGCGCCTTGTAGATGGCCTGCAGCCAGGTCCAGTCCATGAACAGCGGCGTGAGCGTCGCGACGGCCAGCGCCAGCACGAAGACGGTGGGCGTGTAGATGGCGGCAAACCTGTCGACGAAGCGTTGCGTCGGGGCGCGCGAGCCCTGTGCTTCTTCGACCGCATGGATGATGCGTGCGAGCGTGGTGTTGGCCGCCACGGCCGTCACGCGGAATTCCAGCGCGGCGGTCTGGTTGATGGTGCCTGCGAACACGGCGTCGCCGATGGTCTTGTCGACCGGAATGCTCTCGCCCGTGACCGGTGCCTGGTCGATGGCGCTGATGCCGGCGGTGACAACGCCGTCGAGCGGCACGCGCTCGCCGGGGCGGATGCGCGCGATGGTGTCGAGCACCACGGTGTCGGCCATCACAGTCTTCCAACTGCCGTCGGCCTGCTTCACCTCGGCCTGCTCGGGCGCGAGCGCCAGCAGGCTCTGGATGGCGTTGCGCGCGCGGTCCACGGCGCGGGCTTCGATGAGCTCGGCAATCGCATAGAGCGCCATCACCATCGCGGCTTCGGGCCACTGGCCGATGATGAAAGCGCCCGTCACGGCCACGGCCATCAGGGCATTGATGTTGAGGCGCCCGCGCACCAATGCGCCGAAGCCCTTCTTGTAGGTGTCGAGTCCGGCGAGGCCGATGGCACCCAGCGCGAGCACCATCTCGGCGGCCATGAAGCCCTTGCCCTCGAGCCCCATGAAGGAGATCGACTCGGCCGCGATGGCCAGCACCAATGCGGCGACGAGGCGCGCGAGGCCCATGCTCATGCCCGCGATGCGCGCTGGCGCGACGGGTTTCGCGCCTGTCGCTTCGACTACAGGCTCGGGCTTGAAGCCGGCCTTGCGGATTGCATCGAGCGCCAGGGGCAAGGCAGCAGCGTCCGCCGTGATCGCCATCGTGCGTTCGCCAAGGCGAAAGCGCAGACCCTGGACACCGGCTACCGGCTCCAGCGCGCGGCGGATCTCGGACTCTTCGACGGCGCAATCCATCGTGGGAATGCGAAAGAGCAAGGCGCCCTTCGGAATATCGGCCGTGTCGACGACGGCTGGCGACGAGCCGCAGACCGGGTTGCCGCAGCAGGAGGTTTCGGCCGGAGCATGCGCATGCGTGTGTCCGTGTGCATGGCTGTGACCATGGTCGTAATCGTGCGGGTGAAGGGCCGGAGTGACCGGGTTCAGAGTGGTCTGATTCGTCATGGAATCGATTGGAAACCCTGAAGCAGGTGTAGAGTCAACCGCTCATTTCCACTCGTACATTTGCCGCATCATGAAAATCGGTGAACTGGCCAAGGTCGCGAACACGCCGGTCGAAACCATCCGGTACTACGAGCGCGAGCAACTGCTGCCCGAGCCCGCGCGCACCGACGGCAACTACCGCATCTACGACGAAGACCACGCCCAGCGCCTGGGTTTCATCCGCCGTTGCCGCTCGCTGGACATGACCCTCGACGAGATCCGCAGCCTGCTGAAATTTCGCGACGCACCGCAGGAAGACTGCGGCGAGGTCAACCAGCTGCTGGACGACCACATCGGCCACGTGGCTGCGCGCATCACCGAGCTCAAGACATTGGAAAAGCAGTTGAAGGCGCTGCGCCAACAGTGCTGCGGCCCCGAATCGGCAAGCGCCTGCGGCATCCTGCAGGAGCTGGACACCGCCGCGCTCGCACCCGAGGCCTTCAGTCAGCACGCAGGCCACGTGCATGGGGCGCTGCACGCGCCCGCCAAGCGCGCCGGCTAGTCAGGCCGGCCGGGCTCGCTATTTGCCGATGAGCTGCGTGAGCTTGTCCGCCTCGAAGCTCTCGTCGCGCGCCGCGTCGCCGGGCACGCAGTCCTTGGTGCCGGGCTGCGCCGACAGCTTCTCGATGGCCTGCCACAACAGCGCGATCTGGTGCTCCTGCCCCGACGCGCTGTCGACCAGCCCGCGCAGCGCCTGGCTCAGCGGGTCATCGTCCAGCGTGATGCCGTAGGCGGAGAACTTCTGCGGCTCGGCCACATCGGCGCTCTCGTCGGTCTTCGACGGGATGATGCGTGCGGGAATGCCCACCGCCGTCGCCCCTGCCGGCACCGGCTTGATGACCACCGCATTGCTGCCGATCTTGGCGCCGTCGCCGACGACGAACCCGCCCAGCACCTTGGCCCCCGCGCTCACCACCACATTGCGCCCCAGCGTCGGATGCCGCTTGGTGCCCTTGTAGAGCGAGGTGCCGCCCAGCGTCACGCCCTGATAGATGGTGCAGCCGTCGCCAATCTCTGCCGTCTCGCCGACCACCACGCCCATGGCATGGTCGAAGAACACCCGCTCGCCGATCTTGGCCGCCGGGTGAATCTCGATGCCGGTCATCCAGCGCGCCCAGTGCGCGATGAAGCGGGCGGGCCACTTGAAGCCATGCGTCCAACAGGCGTGTGCCCAGCGATGCAGCACCACGGCATGGAAGCCGGGGTAGACCGTGATCACTTCCCAGGCGCTGCGGGCGGCCGGGTCGCGTTCGAGGATGCACCGGATGTCGGCGCGCAGTCGAGAGAACATCGCTGCCTTTTGTCGTTATATCGATATGGGGCGGGCAGTCTATAACCCGCCGTCATCGCTTACAGGCGATAAGGTTTTAAAAGGCTACGAGCCTCGCGGCGGGCGAGTTGCGTCGCTCATGGCCTTGGCAATGCCGCGCAGGATGTGGATCTCTTCAGGCGTGGGCTGGGCGCGGTTGAAGAGCTGCTGCAGCCTCGGCATGAGCTTCTTGGGCGCCTCTGGGTCGAGAAAGCCGATCTCCACGAGGGAGCGCTCCCAGTGGTCGAGCATGCCGGCCACCGCCTGTGCATCGGCCGCCTGCACCGGGTTGGTGGCCTCGCGCACCTCGTAGCCACCGAGCGCCAGCCGCCATTCATAAGCAACCACCTGGATTGCCGCGCCCAGGTTGAGCGAGCCGAATTTCGGGTCGGTCGGGATGCTCAGGGCCACGTTGCAGCGGTAGACGTCCTCGTTCCGCATGCCGAAACGCTCTGAGCCGAACAGGAAAGCCACGTGCTGATCGCCCTGCTTCGCAAGCGGCTCCAGGTGCTCCCGGGGCGTGCGGGTGGGCGGGCCGAAGTCGCGCGGGATCATGGCCGTGGCGCACAGGTGGGTCACGCCGTCCAGGGCTTCATCCAGCGTTTCGACGATGCGGGCGTTGGTCAGCACGTCGAGCGCGCCGCTTGCGCGCTGGATGGTTTCCTCGCGCCGCAGCACGTTGGCCCAGCGGGGCGCCACCAGCACGAGGTCGTCGAAACCCATGGTTTTCATGGCGCGGGCGGCGGCGCCCACATTGCCGGCGTGGCTGGTCTGGATCAGGATGAAACGGGTGCGCATGGCGGGTTTGGAGACACTAACGGGCGGAGCCGGTAAAATGCCCGATTCTCGCCGCCCGCATCGCCGGGTCGCCTCCGGGGGACCAACCCCACCGTTCTTCTCACAATCCAGAATGTCGTCCCCCAACCTGCATCCCATGCTCAACGTGGCCGTCAAGGCCGCACGCGCCGCCGGCGCGATCATCAACCGCGCCGCCCTCGACGTCGAGGCCGTGCGCATCTCCCAGAAGCAGGTCAACGACTTCGTCACCGAAGTCGATCACGCCAGCGAAAAAGCGATCATCGAGACGCTGCTTGGCGCATACCCGGGACACGGCATCCTGGCCGAAGAATCGGGCACCGAATACGGCGCCAAAGACTCCGACTACGTCTGGATCATCGATCCGCTCGACGGCACCACCAATTTCATCCACGGCTTCCCTGTGTACTGTGTGTCCATCGCACTGTCGGTGCGCGGCAAGATCGAGCAGGCCGTGGTCTACGACCCCACCCGCAACGACCTGTTCACCGCCACCAAGGGCCGCGGCGCCTACATGAACGAGCGCCGCATCCGCGTCTCGAAGCGCACCCGCCTGAACGAGTGCCTGATTTCCACCGGCTTCCCGTTCCGCACCGGCGACAACTTCAAGCAGTACCTGGCCATCATGGCGGACATGATGCCCCGCGCGGCCGGCCTGCGCCGCCCCGGCGCCGCTGCGCTCGACCTGGCCTACGTGGCCGCCGGCTTCACCGACGCGTTCTTCGAAACCGGCCTGAACCCCTGGGACGTGGCCGCGGGTTCGCTGCTGGTCACCGAGGCCGGCGGCCTCATCGGCAACTTCACGGGCGAGCCCGAATTCCTCGAGCAGCGCGAATGCCTGGCCGGCGCCCCGCGCATCTATGGCCAGCTGGTGCCGCTGCTCGCCAAGTACTCCAAGTTCGCCAACGTCGACGACAAGCTGCGCGCCAGCGACCGCGTGCGCGCCGTGTCCGCCTCGACCAAGTCGAACGCGGACGATGCCTCGGCTGACCTCTACGCCCGCAGCACCGTGGTCGACTTTGCCGACGAAGCTGCCGAAGGCGCCACCCCGGCCGCTGCCGAAGCGAAGCCCGCTCCCCGCAAGCTCACGCGCGTGCGCCGTGACGCGCCCGCCAACGGTGCCTCTCCCCAGTCTTCCCAGCCTTCCCAGCCCCGCGAGGGCGACGCTTCCGCCAAGTGACGATGCTGGGGCCCAACGCCGCGCCCCGCGTTCGTGCCGCTCTGCGCATTGCGCTGAGCCACTACGTCGCGAGCGGGCTCACCGTTGCGCTGGGCCTGCTGTTCATCTCGGGCGGCATCCACTTCTGGCTCGGCACCATCGCGGCCTCGGCCGCCGCCACCGGCGTGATCGTCACCGCGCCGCCCGACCTGCCGGGCCCGCGCCGCGGCAAGTTCTTCCAGATGCTGCCGGCGCCGCTCATCGGCCTGCCGCTGTTCTTTGCCGTGCAGATGCTGCACACCGCGCCAATCCGCCTCGGGCTTCTGCTGGTGCCCGCCACCTTCATGGCCTTCCTGGCCATGGCCTGGGGCAAGCGGGGCATCCCGATCGCGATCGCGGTGATGTTCTCGATGGTGTTCTCCATGGCCACGCCGGCCCCCACCGGCATGGCCGACGCGCTGGAGCGCACCTGGCACTTCGGCCTGGGCGCGGGCCTGTACGTGATCTGGGCCACGCTCGCCAACCTGGCACTCAACGGGCGCTTTCGCACCCAGTCGGTGGCCGACGTGCTGTATTCGCTGGCCGCGCTCATGCGCACCGAGGCCAGCCAGTTCCTGCCGCAGGACGAAACCCGCGACGTGCGCGACACCCCCGCGCCGGTGCTGGGCCAGCTGCTTCGTGAACAGGCCGCGCTGGCCGACCAGCTGCAGGCCACGCGCGACATCGTGCTCGAATCGCCGCGCACCCCGCGCCGCCAGCGCCTGGCCGCCATGCTGGTGATCGTGCTCGAAATGCGCGACCAGTTGCTGGCCAGCGAGCTCGACCTGGACACCCTGCGCGCACACCCCGCGCACGCCGAGGCGCTGATCGAAATGCGCTGCGTGCTCGAAGAACTCGCCGACGAAACCATCGCGCTGGCCGACGCCCTCATGATGGGCCGCCACCCCGAAGCCGTGGCCGACCGGCGCCCGCGCCTCGCGGCCATCCACGTTTCGGCCGACGACAGCGCAAACATGCACGGTGGAGGCGGCGGCCACATCGGTCCCACGGCCGCCATGCTCGCTCGCGGACTGGCCAGCCGCATCGGCCACATCAACGACGAAGTGCTGCGCCTGTCGGCCATGGCGCGCGGCGATGCCGAGCCCAACCTTGCCGTGGTGCGCGCCAACTGGCAGCTGTTCGTGAGCCCGACCGACTGGTCGCTGCGCCCCTTCCTCACGCTGTGGCGCTGGGACCAGCCGCCGCTGCGCCACGCCATCCGCGCGGCGCTGGCCATTGCCGCGGGCTACGCCATCGCCGTGTCGATGCCCTGGGGCTCTCACGACTACTGGATCCTGCTGACCATCGTGGTCGTGCTGCGCGGCAGCCTCTCGCAGACGCTGGAGCGCCGCAACGCGCGCGTGGCCGGCACGCTGCTGGGCTGCGTGCTCGCGGTGGGGTTGCTCTCGACGCACCCGTCGGCGCTGATGCTGCTGGTGATCGTGACCGTGGCGCAGGCCATTGCGCACAGCTTCGCGGTGCGGCGCTATCTCATCACCGCCGTGGCGGCCACCGTGCTCGGCTTGGTGCAGGCCCACATGCTGAACGTGGGCGTGGCGCCCATCTTCGCGCTGTTCGAGCGCATCGCCGACACGCTCATCGGCGCAGCGCTGGCCTGGGGCTTCTGCTACGTGCTGCCCTCGTGGGAGCGCACGCAGATTCCGGCGCTGGTGTCGCGCGTGCTCACCGCGCAGGCCCGGCATGCGCGCCTGGCGCTCGGCCTGGGCCAGCTGCAGGCCATCGACAGCAGCCCCGAGCTCGAATGGCGTCTCGCGCGCCGCGAGGCCTACGACAGCCTCTCGGCGCTGGTGCAGGCCACGCAGCGCTCGCTGTCGGAGCCGCGCGCGGTGCAGCCGCCGCTGGAGCCGCTCGAACACCTGCAGGCCCACAGCTACCAGCTGCTCGCGCAACTGAGCGCGGTGAAGTCGATGCTCGTGCTGCGGCGCGACCGCCTCACGCCGGCAGAGGTCGAAGGCCCCATCAGCCGCACCGCCCAACGCATCGAGGCGGCCATCGGAACCACTCCCACCACCGGCCCCTCTCACCCCGAGAGCGCCGGCTCGACCACCGTCGGTGGCCCGATCCCCCTGCCCGACCCGTTCGACAACGACATCAGCCCCTGGCTGCTGCGCCGGCTCGACCTGGCCACGGCCCTGGCCACGCAGCTGCGCGACGACGCGGCGCGAATTCTTCAACCCCTGAACGAGACAACAGCAGCCACGACGACCACCGCCTGATGACCAAAGAGATACTTGCCCACCCCTGGTTCGGCACATGGATTGCCATCCTCGTCGCCATCCCGCTCGCTCTTCTGGTTCACCGCATCGGCGGCCTTGTCCTGAAGCGCATCACCCGCCCCGTACCCACGGTGCACGCGATGGTGATCAACTGCAACGCGCCGGCACGGCTGGTGCTGCCGCTGGTGGCGCTGCTGCTCATCTTCCAGGCGGCGCCTGACGACCTTCGCTTCATCGGCAACGTTCGCCACCTCAACGGACTGCTGCTCATCGCCGCCGCCACCTGGCTCACGGTGAAGGCCATCAGCGGTTTCGCCGACGGCGTGCTGGCGCAGAACCCTTCCGACATCGCCGACAACCTGCAGGCCCGCCGCGTGCTCACGCAGACCCGCGTGCTTGCGCGCACCGCCATGACAGTGGTCGTGGTGGCCGGCGGCGCGATGATGCTCATGACCTTTCCTGGCGCGCGCCAAGTGGGCGCGAGCCTGCTGGCCTCGGCCGGCGTGATCGGCATCGTGGCCGGTCTTGCGGCCAAGCCGGTGTTCAGCAACCTCATCGCCGGCCTGCAGATTGCGCTGGCGCAGCCGATCCGCATCGACGACGTGCTGGTGGTCGAAGGCGAATGGGGCCGCGTCGAAGAAATCACCGGCACCTTCGTCGTCATCCGCATCTGGGACGACCGGCGCCTGATCCTGCCGCTCACCTATTTCATCGAGAAGCCGTTCCAGAACTGGACGCGCCACTCGGCCCAGCTGCTCGGCTCGGTCTTCATCTACGTCGACTACGGCATGCCGCTCGCGCCGCTGCGCGAAGAGGCAGAGCGCATCGTGAAGGCCGCGCCCGAGTGGGACGGCCGCTTCTTCAACCTGCGCGTGACCGACGCCACCGAGCGCACCATGCAGGTCCGCGTGCTCTGCACCGCCGCCACCTCGGGGCTGGCCTTCGACCTGCGCTGCAGCGTGCGCGAGGGGCTGATCGATTTCATGCAGCGCGAGTACCCGCAGTTCCTGCCGAAGACGCGCATCGCGAGCGAAGGCAACCAGGAGCGCGAACACCAGCAGGCTGTGGCCTGATCCAGCCTTGAAGCCAGAGCCGCCAGCCCCCGAACGGCACTCCGCGCTCACGCGGGCCCTGCTGTACGGCTTTGCGCTGCTGTGCCTGGTGCTCGGCCTCATCGGCGTCGTCGTGCCCGGCATGCCGACGACGGTGTTCATCCTGATGGCCGCATGGGCCGCGGCCCGCAGCTCGCCGCGGCTGCACGCCTGGCTGCTGAATCACCGCCTGTTCGGCCCGCTGCTGCACAACTGGGCCAACGGCCGTACCGTGAGCCGCCGCGCCAAGTGGAGCGCGACGGCAACGATGGCGGTGTGCGCGGTGATCGTTTCCTTCACCGCACACCGCACCTGGCTCGCCGTACTGGCCATCGCGTGCATGGCGACGGTGCTGGCGTGGCTGTGGTCGCGGCCACTTCCGCCACCGTAAACGCTGCGATCGGGGATCAGCGCCTGCGGCGCATCGCAGGAAGCGCGAGGTTCGTGAACGCGCGCAGCAGCCACTCCACCGGCCCGTAGACGAAGCGGCTCATCCACCAGCGGCTCAGCACCAGCTGCGCCGCGAAGATCGCGAAGGCGATGGCCGTTGCCGCGAGCGGGCCGACCGTGCCGATCCAGCGCAGCCCGTACGCCAGGAAGAGCCATGCGCACACCAGCGACTGCATCAGGTAGTTGGTCAGCGCCATGCGCCCCGCCGGCGCCAGCAGGCCTTCGAGCACGTGACCGCGCGGCGTCTGCATCAGCAGCACCAGGCCTGAGGCATAGGCGGCGGCAAGAAAAGGCGCCGTCAGCAGCGTGGCCGCGAGGCCGTAGAGCTCGCGGACGGCGTTGTCCAGCCGTATCGACGGAAAGGCATACACCAGGGCCCCTGGCAGCCCGATGGCCAGCCCCCAGAACAGCAGTCGCCGGAACAGCGCGCGATGCGCATCGGCATTTGCGAAGAGCCCGCGCCGCCCGGCGACGAAGCCCGCGAAGAACATCGCCAGCGCCGTCGGCGCCTGCACCAGCCCCGTGACCCACCAGATCTGCGACAGCTCGCGCAGGTGCTGGACGATCACCGTGGCGGGCGTTCCGCGATAGGCCCCCAGTGCCGCAGCCGCCTCGCCGTAGGCATTGCGCATCGTGTCCTGCGGAATGCCGGCCAGCGCCCACAGATACCCCATGCCGGCCCAAAGCAGCGCCGTCGCCAGCACCAGCCCGACCGCGCAGCGCGCGAGGAAGACATCGCCACGCCGCCGCAGCATCAGCAGCACCGCTCCCAGCACCGCATAGGTGGTGAGGATGTCGCCGTGATACAGCACCACCGCATGCAACAGGCCGATGACCCACAGCGCCCCCAGGCGCCGCAGCAGGCGCGGCGCAAAGGGCTTGCCGTCGCGTTCGGCCGCGCGCATCTGCAAGGTGAAGCTGTAGCCGAAGAGAAAAGAGAACAGCAGGTAGAACTTGGTCTCGAACACCAGCGTCCTGACGAGCAGGGCCGCGCGCTCCAGTGCCGATTGCGCCATCGGATCGGGCACGCCGACGCCGTAGTAGGTCGAGGAAAAGCTCGCGATGTTCACGACCAGGATGCCCAGCAGCGCGAAGCCGCGCAGGGCGTCGACCAGCGACTGGCGTTCGGGGTCGACTTTTCTCATGAGTCCACCATTAGACCAAGCGGCCGATCTGCGATTCAAAAGCCCCTTGATCTCGAACGCCCCGCTCGGCTTGAGCACTGCGGCGCACCGTGGCACGATCCGCCGGATGACCAGCAGACCCACCGCTGCGCAGCAACTGCGCGACCTCGCACGGCTGCGCCGCGTTCGCGACCGGATCGACCGCGAATACGCGCAGCCACTGGACCTTGAAACGCTTGCCCGCGACGCGGGCATGTCGGCCGGGCACCTCAGCCGCCAGTTCCGCATCGCCTACGGCGAGCCGCCCTACGCCTACCTGATGACGCGGCGCATCGAGCGCGCAATGGCGCTGCTGCGCCGCGGCGACCTCAGCGTTACCGAGGTCTGCTTCGCGGTCGGCTGCGGATCGCTGGGCACCTTCACAACCCGCTTCACCGAACTCGTCGGCATGCCGCCCGGCAGCTACCGGCGCCAGGAAGCGAGCGCGACCGAGGGAATGCCTTCGTGCGTGGCCAAGCAGGTGACACGACCGATCAGGAATCGAGAAGCGCCGACCCCGGAGCCGCAGCTAGCATCGCCACCCCTGCCTACCTAGCACTATCGCCATGAACATCACCATTCACTCGACCTTCCTCCCGCACGACGACCCGGAAACCTCGCTGGCCTTCTACCGCGACACCCTCGGCTTCGAGATTCGCAACGACGTCGGATACGGCGGCATGCGCTGGATCACGATCGGCCCCGCAGGCCAGCCCGGCATTTCGATCGTGCTGTATCCGCCGGCCGCCACGCCCGGCCTCACCGACGACGAGCGCCGCACCATCGCCGAGATGATGGCCAAGGGCACCTACGCCACGATCCTGTTTGCCACCAAGGACCTCGACGGCGCCTTCGCGCGGCTGCAGGCCGCCAAGGCCGAGATCGTCGAAGAGCCGACCGAGCAGCCCTACGGCGTTCGCGACTGCGCCGTGCGCGACCCGGCGGGCAACATGATCCGCATCCAGCAACTGCGCTGACCCATCACCCCAAAGACGGAGACACGATGAGCAAGGCCCCAAAGAAGGACTCGAAGTACTCGAAGGACACGCAGAAGAACGCACTGCACGCCGCCGACCACCACGACCTGATCCGCGTGCAGGGCGCGCGCGTGAACAACCTCAAGGACATCAGCGTCGAGCTGCCCAAACGGCGGCTGACCGTGTTCACCGGCGTCTCGGGCTCGGGCAAGAGTTCGCTGGTGTTCGGCACCATCGCCGCGGAGTCGCAGCGGCTCATCAACGAAACCTACAGCGCCTTCGTGCAGGGCTTCATGCCAACGCTGGCGCGGCCCGAGGTCGACGTGCTCGATGGCCTGACGACCGCGATCATCGTGGACCAGGAGCGCATGGGCGGCGACCCACGTTCCACCGTTGGCACCGCGACCGACGCCAACGCGATGCTGCGCATTCTCTTCAGCCGGCTCGGCAAGCCGCACATCGGCTCGCCGAGCGCCTTTGCCTTCAACGTGCCATCGGTCAAGGCGACCGGCGTCATCACCGTCGAACGCGGTGCCAGCAAGACCGTGAAGCAAAGCTTCAACCGCACCGGCGGCATGTGTCCGCGCTGCGAAGGCCGGGGCGCCGTTACCGACTTCGACCTGACGGCGTTCTACGACGACAGCAAGTCGCTCAACGAGGGCGCGCTCACCATTCCCGGCTTCAGCATGGAGGGCTGGTACGGCCGCATCTTCAACGGCTGCGGCTTCTTCGACCCCGACAAGCCGATCCGCAAGTTCACCAAGAAAGAGCTCGACGCCCTGCTCTACAAGGAGCCGACCAAGATCAAGGTCGATGGCATCAACCTCACCTACCAGGGGCTGATTCCGCAGGTGCAGAAGTCATTCCTGGCCAAGGACGTCGACGCCATGCAGCCGCACATCCGCGCCTTCGTGGAGCGCGCGGTAACGTTCAGCACCTGCCCCGAGTGCGAAGGCACCCGGCTCAGCGAGGCGGCCCGGTCTTCGAAGATCAAGAAGATCAGCATCGCCGATGCCTGCACCATGCAGATCAGTGACCTGGCCGAATGGGTGCGCGGCCTCGACGAGCCATCGGTGGCGCCGCTGCTCGCCAAGCTGGCGCACACGCTCGACTCGTTCGTGGAAATCGGGCTCGGCTACCTGAGCCTCGACCGCCCATCGGGCACGCTCTCGGGCGGAGAGGCGCAGCGCACGAAGATGATTCGCCACCTCGGCTCCTCGCTCACCGACGTGACCTACGTCTTCGACGAGCCGACCATCGGGCTGCACCCCCACGACATCCAGCGCATGAACAGCCTGCTGCTGCGGCTGCGCGACAAGGGCAACACCGTGCTCGTGGTGGAGCACAAGCCGGAGGCCATCGCCATTGCCGATCACGTCGTCGACCTCGGCCCCGGGGCCGGCACTGCCGGCGGCACCGTCTGCTTCGAGGGCACCGTCGAAGCACTGCGGGCCAGCAACACTCTCACCGGCCGGCACCTCGACGACCGGGCCACTCTGAAGAAGAAGGTGCGCAAGCCCACGGGCAAGCTGCCGATTCGCGGGGCAAAGACGCACAACCTGCGCAACGTGAGCGTCGACGTGCCGCTCGGCGTGCTGGTCGTGGTGACCGGCGTGGCCGGCTCCGGCAAGAGCTCGCTCGTGCACGGGTCGATTCCTGCCGGCGCGGGCGTGGTGTCGGTAGACCAGGGCTCGATCCGCGGCTCGCGGCGCAGCAACCCTGCCACCTACACCGGGCTGCTCGACCCGATCCGCAATGCGTTCGCAAAGGCCAACGGCGTGAAGCCGGCGCTCTTCAGCGCCAACTCCGAGGGCGCCTGCCCCGCCTGCAACGGCGCGGGCGTCATCTACACCGACCTCGCGATGATGGCCGGCGTTGCCACCACCTGCGAGGAGTGCGAGGGCAAGCGCTTTCACGCCTCGGTGCTCGAGCATCACTTCGGCGGGCGCGACATCAGCGAAGTGCTCGCCATGTCGGTGACTGAAGCCAAAGAGTTCTTCGGCGCTGGCGATGCACGCACGCCGGCTGCGCACGCCATCCTCGACCGGCTGGCCGACGTCGGGCTCGGCTACCTCAGCCTGGGCCAGCCGCTCACCACGCTTTCAGGCGGCGAGCGGCAGCGGCTCAAGCTGGCCACTCATATGGCGGAGAAAGGCGGCGTCTACGTGCTCGACGAGCCGACCGCCGGTCTGCACCTTGCCGACGTCGAACAACTGCTCAGCCTGCTAGACAGGCTGGTGGATGCAGGCAAGTCGGTCATCGTCGTCGAGCACCACCAGGCGGTGATGGCGCACGCCGACTGGATCATCGACCTCGGCCCCGGCGCCGGGCATGACGGCGGCCAGGTCGTGTTCGAGGGCACGCCTGCTGACCTCGTCGCCGCCAGCTCCACCCTCACGGGCGAGCATCTCGCGGCCTACGTCGGCGCCTGAACAGGGCGCTTCTTGCGCGGCGCAGCAGGCTTAGGCCGCTGCGCACCCACCGCGCTCGCATACGCCTTCACGGCCCATTCGCGCAGCACGTGCGGATCGTCCATCGCATCGACCGGCGCCTGGTAGTAGCTCGCCACCTTGACGTTCGCGGCGCGCGTGGCATACGTGAAAGGCGTCGCCCCGATGCGTTCGAACTCCGGGCGGGTGGTGTCGTCCACTCGCAGGTAGAGCGTGCTCTTCATGACGAAGGCGAACTGCACACCCTGCATGACCAGCCCGAAGCCGCCGAAGAAGCGCTTGACCTCGATCGGGCCCATCGCATGCAGCGACTCGGCCAGCTCGAGCGCACGCTCACGCGACGGTTCGGACTTTGTTGGTGCGGCTGTAGCTCCTTTTGCACGGCTCATGCGACGGCCTTGCGTCGCGGGTCCGTCACGGGGAAGCCGCCATGCACTTCGAGCAGCCGGAGCAGCGCTTCAGAGCCGTGCGCCCTGGCCCAGTCCTTTTCTGAATCGGTGATGCCCACGGCCTGAAGAAAGTCGAACTGGCCCGAGGCCAGCTGCGCCGTGGCGGGGTAGTGCTTCGGCTCCGCCAGCACGACGCAGCGCAGGCCGATGGCGCCCTTCTCGCGGATCACATCGCCGATGGGGATGCGGTCGCCGTAGTCGAACACCGGCTTGTCTTCACCGAACCGGCCGTGCGCAAGCAACACGTTGTAGGCCAGCAGCCGGCGCAGCAGCTTGATCGGCCACTGGTCCTGGGGCTGCGACGGCACTTCGATGACCAGCTCGGAGCCCAGCCATGAATATTCCTCGGGGTTGTAGTCGGCAGGCTCCGTCTCCCAGGGCGTCGATCCGCCCGAAGTGACGTAGAGCCACGAGTTGCGCGCGGGCGTCGGCTCGAACTCGAACACACCGAGGTGCAGCCAGCGCGGATCGACGTTTTCGGCGCCCAGCGACGTGAAGTCGTCGTGGTCCAGCACGAAGATGCCGTTGTGCTTTTCACCGAACAGCTGCGGGTAAAGGGTCTCCTCGCGGTAGGCCCAGACTTCTTCCAACGAACTCATCGGCTGCTCCTCCTCTGTATGTCCATGCCGGCGAGAGCATAAGCGTGAGACCGGACAGACGCCACCGGCATTAAGGACTAGAGTGCCCCACGCGGATGTCTTTCTGCGCATCACCGAAAGGACTCCCATGACACACACCAGGCCTTGCGATGGCTGACACCGCCTTCTTTCACGACGCTTCGGGCACGGTGCGCTTTTCGGTGGCGGTGGAAGGCCACGACGTGAACGCAAGCATCGGAAGGGAAACCCTGCGCTATCACTACCGCACCGGCGAAGACGCCGACCCACTGAACACATACGGCCTTCATGCCCAGGAAATCGACGCGGCCGTGCGACGCCGACTGGCGCAGGGCTCGATGGAGCCCGTGATGCTGCGGGAAAACGACCTCAAGGCTCCCGCCTAGGGCCTCAGCCCTTTCGCTTGAGCACGATCCCGCGGATCGTTGCGAGCAGCAGCCGCGCGCCCTCCCCCAGCTCGCCGCTGCGGCGCACCGTGAACCCGACCGGGCCTTCGGTGCTCGACGTGTCGATGGCCACGCGCTTCAACTCGCCGCGCGCGATGAAGCCTTCCACCGCTCCTTGCGGCGCGAACCATACTGCGTCGCAGCGCTGCAGCAGCCCCACCACGAAGCTCGTGTCGGTCGCCTCCACCAGCCGGTTGGGCAGCGCCAGGCCTTGCGCGATCAGGAAGGCATCGGCCGTGTGCCTGATGAGCGTGCCCGACACCGGCAGCACCAGCGGGTGCGCGGCCAGCGCGTCGAGCGTCGGCTTGCGCCGTGACGCGAGCGGATGGCCGGGGCGCACCACCAGCAGCAGGGGCTCGCTGAAGAGCTGCTCGAAGGCCAGGTCGGCCATGGCCGAGGCCTGCGCGAGGCGGCCGAGCACGACGTCGATTTCGCCCTGGCGCAGCTGCGTCATGAGCTGTGCGTTGGTGCCACTCATCACGCGCACACGCAGCGCGGGGTGCGCTTCGTTCAGCAGGGCGACGGCTTCGGGCAGCAGGTTGGCCACCATGTTCGGCAAGGCGCCGACGGCCACGCGCAACTGGTCGGCCTCGGGCTGGTCCATGGCCAGGCCCATGCCTTCGCGCAGGCCGCGCAGGGCAGAGACGGCATGGCGCACCAGCACCTCGGCGGCCGGCGTGAGCTCCACGCCGCGGCGGCGGCGCAGCAGCAGCTGGCGGCCGACGATCTCTTCCAGCTCGGCGACGGTCTTGGACACCGCCGGCTGCGTGAGCGACAGCGCCTCGGCCGCGCGCACGAGGTTGCGCTCTTGCGCCACCATCACGAGGCATTGCAGATGGCGCAGCTTCAGGCGCGCAAAGTTCATGGCTGACATGGGGCTTTCCTTGAGCGAGCGGCCGTTTGAATATAACCATCGGGAATACCTGGCAGAAGAGCTTTCAGTTGTGCCGGTGCTCCCAGCCTCCTAGAGTTGCCTCCAACACGGAGACAAACAGAGACATGACCACCGGTTCACCGAAAGCCTTCGGCGGCACACGCCGCCTTGCCTTTGCCATCACTACCTGCGCGGCACTCGCCCTTGGCACCATCGCCGCCCACGCCGCCGCAGCCGACGCGCCCTACCCCACCAAGGCGGTGAAGTTCCTCACCAACTTCCCGGCGGGCGGCCCCATCGACATCCTCGGCCGCGCGCTGGCCGATGCGCTGCAGAAAGACCTGAAGCAGCCCTTCATCGTCGACAACCGGCCCGGCGCCGGCGGCAACATCGGCGCCGACCTGGTCGCCAAGAGCCCGGCAGACGGCTACACGGTGCTGCTGGGCATCGACAGCACCTTCACCATCAACCCGCACCTGTACGCGTCGATGCCCTTCGCGGCCAAAGACCTGAAGCCGCTGATGATCTTCAGCTCCTCGGGCCTGAGCTTCGGCGTGGCCCCGGGCGTCAAGGCGAAGACGCTGCCCGAGTTCATTGCCCAGGCCAAGGCCGAGCCGGCCACCTTCAGCTCGGCCGGCAACGGCAGCCCCGGCCACATTGCCGCCGAGATCTTCGCAACCGAGACGGGTGCGAAGATCACGCACGTGCCCTACAAGGGCAACTCGCCCGCCGTGCTGGCGCTGATGGGCGACGAGGTGCAGGCCGGCATCCTCGCCACGCCGGGCCTGCTGCCACAGGTGCAGTCGGGCAAGCTGCGCGCGCTGGCCGTTACCGGCAAGCAACGCTCGCCGCTGCTGCCGCAGGTGCCCACCGTGGGCGAACTGGGCCTGAAGGTCCTGGAGTTCGAGGTGCTCTATATCTCGATGGTGCCCGCCGCCACGCCCGAGCCGGTCATGCAGACGCTGCGCCAATCGCTGCAGAAGGCGATGGCCCTGCCCGAGGTCAAGGCCCGGCTGGCCTCGCTCGACATGGTGCCGCTCGGCGAAACCGGCAGCGCAGCCAGCGAGCACCTGGCCGCAAGCCAGGCGCGCTACGGCCGCATCGTCAAGGCAACCGGCATGAAGGTGGACTGATGAGGCCGGTGTTGCCGCGGGGTAAACCCCGGCAATGGTTGATTTGATCAATCGAACGCAGCGTCTTCAGAATCGTCCGCAACCGCGAGCCTCGCGGTCACACTTACCAGTCACCGCCCGACCGAAGACGACGACAAGGACTTGCCCATCATGCTGCCGACCTCCCTTTTCACCCGCCGCGCCGCCGGCCTGCTGGCCATTGCCGGCTTTGCGTCGGCCTTCGCCCCCCAGGCAAGCGCCCAGGCCAAGTTCGACACCCCCCTGCACATCGTGGTCGGCTACGCCCCCGGCGGCGCCACCGACCGCGTGGCGCGCATCGTGGGCGACAAGCTCGGCGCCAAGCTGGGCGTGGCGGTGGTGGTCGACAACAAGCCCGGTGCGGGCGGCCGCCTTGCGGCGCAGCAGGTGAAGATCACGCCCGCCAACCAGAACGTGCTGATGCTCGCCAACCCCGCCGTGATGATCGTCGCGCCGCTGGTCTTCAAGGACAACAACTACGACCCCGAGCGCGACTTCGTGCCCGTGTCGTACGTCAACGACTACAACTTTGCGCTTGCCGTCTCGCCCAGCCTGCCCGTGCGCGAGCTGAACCATCTGCTGGCCTGGATGCGCGCCAACCCCACGCAGGCCAACGTGGGCGTGCCAGCCACCGGCAGCCTGCCCCACTTCTTCGGCCTCATGGTCGGCGAAAAGGCCAACGTGCAGACACAGGTGATCGGCTACCGCGGCTCGGCCCCGCTGCTGAACGACCTGATCGGCGGACAGGTGCCCATTGCCGTCGACACCGAAGACGTGGTGGTGCCGCAGCATGCGGCGGGCAAGCTGCGCATCCTGGCGCTGTCGGGCGCCAAGCGCTCGCCCTTTGCGCCGAACGTGCCCACCTTCAAGGAAGCCGGCCTCGACCTTTCCGCCACCGGCTGGAACACCTTCTTCGCGCCGAACAGCATGTCGAAGGAGAAGGTCGAGCGCCTGTCCAACCTGATCCGCGAAGTCATGCAAGACCCGGACACGCAACGCAAGTTCAAGGACTCCGGCATGACGCCGGTGGTGAGCACGCAGGCACAGACCGCCGCCATGCTCAAGGCCTACCGCGCGCAATGGGCGCCAGTGGTGCAGAAGTCGGGCTACCAGCCCTGAACCCCTTCAAGAAGAACGTCAAAGAGACATGACCACCAGACCCAACATCATCTTCATCGTTGCCGACGACCTCGGCTATGCCGACCTCGGCTGCTACGGCGGCCGCGATGCCGTGTTCGGCCCCGTGTCGCCCGTGCTCGACGGCCTGGCCGCCAACGGCCTGAAGCTCACGCAGGGCTACGCGAACTCGCCCGTGTGCTCGCCCACCCGCTTCGGCATGATCACCGGCCGCTATCAGTACCGCCTGCGCGGCGCCGCCGAAGAGCCCATCAACAGCAAGAGCCGCGGCAGCACCACGCTAGGCCTGCCCACCGACCACCCCACCCTGCCGTCATTGCTGAAGGCCAGCGGCTACCAGACCGCGCTCATCGGCAAATGGCACCTGGGCTACCCGCCCACCTTCGGCCCGCTGCGCTCGGGGTACGACGAATTCTTCGGCCCCATGTCGGGCGGCGTCGACTACTTCACCCACTGCGACTCCACCGGCCGCCACGACCTGTGGCTTGGCGAGGAAGACAAGCAGGAAGAGGGCTACCTCACCGACATCCTCTCCAAACGCGCGGTCGAGTATGTGGAGCGCATGTCAGAGCAGGAAGCGCCCTTCTTCCTGAGCCTGCACTACACCGCCCCCCACTGGCCGTGGGAAACGCGTGACGACGCCGCCAAGGCGCCCACCGTGAAGGACAACCTGTTCGACCTGGCCGGCGGCAACATTCATGTGTACCGCCGCATGATTCATCACATGGACGAAGGCATCGGCTGGATCATGGCCGCGCTGCAAAAGCACGGCATGGCCGACAACACGCTGGTGGTGTTCACCAGCGACAACGGCGGCGAACGCTTCTCGGACAACTGGCCACTGGTGGGCGGCAAGATGGACCTGACCGAAGGCGGCATCCGCGTGCCATGGATTGCGCACTGGCCCGCGGTGATCGGCAAGGGCGGCGAGAGCACGCAGCTGTGCATGACCATGGACTGGTCGGCCACCATGCTCGACGCGGCCGGGGTTTCAGCGCACTCGGACTATCCGCTGGACGGCGTGTCGCTGATGCCTGTACTGAAGGACGCGAAGCACAGCTTTCGCCGGCCGCTGCACTGGCGCATGAACCATCGCGGGCAGGAAGCGATGCGCGATGGGGACTGGAAGTATTTGAAGGTGGACGGGAACGAGTACCTGTTCAACATTCCGGCGGATGAACGCGAGCGGGCGAATTTGGGGAAGAAGGAGCCTGAACGACTGGCTGCAATGCGGGCGGACTGGGCGGCTTGGAATGCGACGATGCCGGCTATTCCGGAGGATGCGACTGTGAGTCTGGGGTACTCGGTGAAGGACATGCCGCAACGTTGAGACAACCGTGGACCAAAGGTCAGCGCGACTGCACAGCATACGTGCACGTCATGGAGACCTCTTAGCCAAGATCTCGTTCAACCAGCACCGACAAAGGCCAAGCTAGATCGCCGGTCTTGTGGAAGGCACACGCGGTAAAAAGGAGCTGACCCTTTTCTACGCGCGCGACGATGACGGCCAAAGTCCCACGGAAATCCTCGTTGTCCTCGTGATGCTCTCGAATGATCGCCTGCCATTCGCGGAGTTTCGCATAGGCACCTGCAGCCGGTTCTGGTTTGAACTGTTTCTGCGTGAAGGTGATCAAAACCCGCAGTGGCGAGTTGAGAGAACAAAGCTTCCGGATCTCATGCGTGGCTTCGGAGAAATTATTTTCAGATTCCACGTAGATAGATGGAATGGCATGGCCGTTCCTACTAAGTCTGGCGATGACGTGATCTACTTTGAACTCCTCCTTTCCATGCACCATTCCAAGATCGGCCGAGACACGTGGAAGCAGTAAGCGCGCGTAGAACTGAGTACGCTGGGTATTGGAAGTTGCAACTCCCTGCAAATCGCTGACTTCGCAACTCAAGATCCGTTTTTCAAAGGCCTTGAAGAAGCTTCGTGCAAGCTCCTGACCTTGGGTCCGTTCGGTTCCTGGCCATGAGAGCGATGCAAGGTACTTTCTAAGCTCGTCCACCGACATGAAGAGCTTCGAATCATCCGCAACAACCCCACCGGCTTTACTGGGAGCAAAACCGATTCCGTTGAATTTCGCCACGCGCGAATCCTCGAATCGAAAATTGCCCTCCCCGAGGAACGGCATGACGGTGGCAATCAGGCCATCCATAGCCGCGCAAACCAAGTGACAGCTCGGACACTCCAAGAAATCAGATGTACTTAGGTGCAAGTGCCTTGCGCCGCAATTTGGGCATTCTCCGTCGCTGAAAATCAATGGAATCTCCTAATGTGAGGCTGTACTTGCCATCTTCTCGAGTGACCACTCTGCGTCGCCGTCATTCCTTTCCTGCTGCCTCTCCTATGCAGCTTGAACGCGCTTGTGGTGTCTGAGGAGGGATTCTGGGACGAACATCAGATTGCCCCGCGCCCTCGAGCACGCGACATAGAGCTTGTTGCGAGTCTCTGGATTGAGGCCTGCCAAAGCTCTCGCCTTCCAGGCCGTGACTGCTGCAGGATGCAACACGACACACACATCCTGATAATGATCGAGCCCTTTTGACGCTCCCCAGTTCTGCGAATAACAACCGTACTTGTAGTGCTCTTTCAGAAAGAGCTTCACCGTGCCGGGCGCATCGTAGAGCGCTTGCGCGGCCACTGGATCCTCCGTCAGTCCAACCTCAGATGTCGAATCCGAGAATGATTCGATATGGATTCCAATATCCTGAGAGATAAAGTCACACACGGACTTGCTGCATCTGCGGCTCTTGACCAGCGAGGTCAGGTCAAGGTCGACTTTCGCCGTCACGAAACGCTTCCTGTACTTTTCATAGTCCGAGTGAAGATTGATGTTCACACTGCCATCGCGGCTTGTGTCATAGGTATGCTGATAGAAATCACCAACGAACATACACCTGACATTGCTCTTGCACAGCGACATCAGCAAATTGAAGTCGTGCCCGGCAAAGTCCTGTACTTCGTCAATGAAGAGTGCGTCGAAGTACTTCTCTATTCGAGCTATCACGCTATCGACCGTATCAGTTTGCGCCAAGTACTTTGCTAGCCTGTTGTGATAGAGCCAGCGCCCAGCTGTCATGTAGTACCGGTCCTCCGTAGCTGAGAAATTCGGCTGATCGTTCGATCGACGGTGGAATGTCATTCCCTTTGTCCGCTTCGCATTCAGCAAGAATGGTCGATAGCAGAACGAATACAGAAAAGTGAAATAGGTGTAGAGGCAAATATTGGTGGGAAAGTGGCCAAACTTATTGATGATCCGCGTGCGCAGATTTTCTCTATTTGCTTCTGTGAACGTGATCAATAAGAAGCGATGTGTCTCGTCCAGCTGTTCCACGATTTTGTAAGTCTTGCCAGAGCCGGCAACGGCAAAGATTACTTTCTTATCCATGTCACCGCATCTTGGATATAGGCTGGTGCAACGAGAGCGTCTTCATTTTTCTCTAGGAGCAGGAACGCGGCATCCGTCTTGTTCTTGAGCATGTACTGCTGGACAGTCAGCGTCTTCCTGCCTGCGGCGAATTGCTCCTCGCATACAGCCTTGTTGTCCTCATACATGCAGATCTCAAATGTGTAACGCTTGTCGTTCGGATCGGCAAACACCTTGATCGTGGGCAGGTCGTAGTCGGCGTAGTTAGTTACGCAGATTTCCTGATATGCCCCGTCGTTGTCACGGACCGCTGCCACCTTGATCTTGAGAACTTTGGCTAGATCGAAATAACGTTTGAAACTCGTGCCGTCGACTGAGATGACATGAACACCATCTCCATCCAAGGATCCGCCTTCAGCATGTTTTTTGTAGAGTGCCTCCATCAATATGAACTCGGCATCCCCCTCCACCAGAATTGCCTTGCTGCAAAGCGCAAGCTCCAGTACGTTGTTATCTGGCGCTTTCATGAAGAACATTGCAGTATCGTCAGGTAGGCTCTTCAACGGCAAATACTTGGATGCGTCGTTCTCGCTAAGGATGATTGCCTTCTTCAGATTAAGTCGCGTGCAGATCAGGCTGCTGTGTGTCGCAATGAAGATCTGCTTCTTCTGCGTATTGCTGATTCGGTCGATTAGTTTTCGCGTGTGAATATGGCTGAGATGATTCTCAGGCTCCTCCAAGAGGAGCACATCTAAAGTGTGCTCGCGGTCCCGCAAGGCAAACTCGATTTTTATGAAGCACTGACGCCCCTTTCCCTTGCTGTCGATAGGAATGTCGCCCTCCGTGATCATGATGTCTGTCTCGATGCTAGCTTTTGGACCGCTCCTGACGCCGAACTTGTAGTCGGGCAACTTTTCGTTGACATCTACCAACATGTCATCACGGAATTTTGTCTTGGCGTTCCGGTATTCCAGAGCGTGACGGTTTCTCTCCAGCACCGATGCACTCGCTACGTACATTGAACGGGTGTACTCCTTTGTTGCGTAGTCGTTGTTGATCTGGGCGCTATCAATCAAAAGATGCTTCAGCGGCTTCTTGTAAGGATGGACGGGGTGCCCCCCAAAGCTCGAGAACTGGATGGCGTAGTACTCAAACGGAAAGCTCGAGTTGTGATCCCGAAGGATCTCTTCTATGTGCTGCGTGTATTCGTCTACCGGCTCGCACACTAGCTTTATCCCATCTATCTCGACGTCCCGCTTGCTGTGATTCTTGCCATTGAGTTCATGTTCAGCGAATCCTTCCAAGTAGATCTCAATGAACATCCTTGGCAGATTGGCCACCTTACGTGTACCAGCCATGAATTCTTCAATGCACGCCGCATTGAACAGAGATTCCAGCCCCATGCTCTCCACTTTGCTACGGCTTCCGCTCATGACTAGATCCAGCGCTTGGAGTACAGAACTCTTTCCCGCCTCGTTTCCGCCGATCAAGATGTTCAACTCCGAGTCGAAATCGAGCTCAAGCGTCTTGAATCGCTTGAAGTTCTTCAGTATCAGCTTCTTGATGGTCTTCATTCCCCGAGTCCTTATGTATGCAGCATTTAGGGATCTCAATGAGCCATACGTCGATCAATCGACGGCATAGTCACCGGGGGATGCCACCGTCGGATTCGGCGCTAGTCGAAATACGCACTCCACATACGGCCGAACCTCCAGCCATTCCGCTTGGCTGTCATAGAACTGCGCAAGCACCCGTCCAACGTCCACCGCGCTTGGTGCTCCGGAGGACCAGTGAACGGAGAATGCGGCACGAACGTCCGCAGTGGAGTGCTTGTCCGAGTCTTGGTGACCGTAAGCGTGAAACTCTCTGATGCGGCCTGGTGCTGCGTAATCGCTGGCACCAGGGCACTTGGCCCCCGTCGTTACTTGTTCCCGCTCGACATGCGCGCGAGAGAACGAATCTTGAACAGTGTGCAAAAGGCTTCCGAACGCGACCGCACCCAGATAGGAAGGCTTGCGGATGTTCGGGTTGCCGAGAGCAAAGAGGTCTTGCACGCTCCAGCCATTCAAGCCAAAGACATCGCGAATACCCGCCACGTCCTGACTAGCAACGATGCCGTCAGGAGCGATCTTCTGGGTCGCGACCTTCCACGTGAACTCGGCCCACATCATGATGCGCCTGTAGGTGATGTCCGGCAGCTCACCATCGACCGAGCCCATTGCGTGAAGAAACTGCATATCGCCGAAATGGGACCGCACAAGTAGCGGTGCTGTCTTGGCATTCAACACGTCGCCGCGAGCCGCCCTTTTCTTTCCGTCGACGAACACTCTCCCCCAACACTCCGGCTGCACTACAAGGCGTACCGTGTCGCCGATCTTGCATCCACGGTACTTCCCGAACGCGGACTCGAATCTGAACGGCGGATCATCATTCCAGCGAACGCCGGCCAGCACGTAGGCCTGCATTGGGTCCCAGTCGGGGTCGGCGCAAATATCTGCATCTCCATCGCAACCCATTGATCGGTTTGCGATCTCTTCGTGAACCGGGCTACCGAACTTCCGGACGCCCAAGTCCGCAATCAGGCCGAACAGCCGCTCCCCGGTTGGTTGTCCCTTCTTCGCGAGCTTCTTCTCGAAGGACGTTCCGTCCGGCGATAGCTCGAAGGAAAAAGATGCACTTGGCATCAACAGAAATGCCGCTATGGCTAAGCTCGCCGCTGTCCAGTGCATCTTTCGGCCTCCGTATTTCTTCGTGCTTTTCTTACGGCCTTGCGCTGGTTACTGCCAAGCAGCATCCAGCGCCGGCAAAAACTTCAACTCCGCAAGCCGTCGAAACCCCTCAGGCGTCGGATGCAATTCATTGGCCCACTGATCAACCGCTAACGTACCTGTCGTCTTCAGCGCAACGATCTTTCCCAAGCCAGGCTCTGCAGCCAATGCGTCCTGTGCTTTACCAAAGGCAGCGACAAGATCTGCGAAGAGGTCCTTGCGCAAGGAGGTCGGGACTTGGCATTTCTCCATCGGCACCTTGAGCCAATCTGCCGGGCCAAAAACGCCATGGCCAGTTGCGTACGCGTCGTCATAGTTGTGGAGTACGACGACGGCAGTCTGGTTATAGGTTCTGAAGAGTTTGATCAGCCTTCGGTAGTGGCCGATGATCTTGTCCAGTGCTGTCGAAGGCTGCCCATCCGCATAGCAGGACGGAACCGACTGACAGGCCGAGCAATTGGCCTTGATCAGCTTCGGAAAATTCTTCTGCCCCACGATGTCGTTTCCGCCACCGCTGAGCAAAAGAGCTTTGACGAGGGGGCCGCGTGCATAGAAGTCGAAGGTGGCCTTGATCGACCCGGCGTACTTGCCCTGCCACTCCGAAGCCTCTGAGCCGTTGTAGCCTGCCACGACTATCGACTGCAAAACGCGGCGCGTCGCAATCTCGCCGAGCAGGTTGTCGAACGGGTACCAGAACCAGGAGTCGCCCACGGCGAGCGTTGTCGGAGACGCACCGCGCATCAGGGCATCTTGATGCCCGTAGAACAAGTTCGGGATCGGCATGGGAACCCTCCTCGGCGCCACGTTAGCGCAGAGGAAAGTTCTAGGGCATCCCGCTTTTGTGGGATGCCCTACCCCAGCCCACTCTCCTGCAACAGCATCTCCGCCTCCCGCGCCAGATCCGCAGCAATCCAGAGCATGCGGTCCCGGTGCATCTCCCCTGCTTCCTCGAACCACCCGTTGCCGTCGCCGTAGCAACACCACAGCAGCGAGTTCAGCTGCGCCAGTTTTATTTCGAGGAGTGCCCTTGCTTCGTCGCTTGTCCGCGTGGCGGGTTTCGACGAACCGCGTGTGCGGCGACGGGAAGATTGGGGCGTAGAACGCCCGGCCATAATTCGCTCAGCCATTTGGTGTGCTTCCTTTCCAAAGTAGTGCACGTCATGTGGTCAGACGGCCAGGGTGTTCACGCACCCTGGCCGTCGCCATTTGTGCCTCACGTTCGCACCGATGCACGAGGGCATCGGCAACCCGCCGTGAGGCAAGGCGGTTCATTCACGCATTCAATCGGTCGTCTTTGGGGTGTTCCTTTTGCGGTGGATGTTCGCCGCCCACAGGGAGGGGCGACTTGTCGATGGGGCATTCACTGTAGAGAAGCGAAGCCGCGCAAGGGAAAAGATTTCGTCGAGGATTTCTCGAATCGAAGAGATATCTGCCGGGGCGCAGCGGCGAGACACAAAGCAATGACAGTCGGGCGGCTGTCGATCGCCAAAACGGCTCGGCACGGCGCAAAGGCAGCGTACTTTTCGTGCCGGGCACAATCTGCGGCATGTCGACCATCACTCTGCACATTCAGGCGCCAGCACGGCTGGGCCGCTGACGTGCGCAAGAGTCCATTTGCCCCAGGCGGCAGTGCATGCGAATCCACGAACTGAAACAACGACTCCGCGAAGCCGGCGCGGGCCCCAGCCACGAGCAGCGGATCTTGCGGCTGTGGTCGCATGCGCTGCCCCGCAACAGCGGCAGGCGCCTGCCGGGCACCTTCTTTCCGTCGTCGCTGCTGGAGGCCCTGCCCGCCATCGAGGCCGAGCTTGCGGGGCTGGCGCGCATCCACGCGGTGCACCCCGGCGCCGATGGGTCGGAGCGGCTGCTCGTGGCCCTCGCGGACGGCCAGACGGTGGAGAGCGTGTTGCTGCCTCGCGATGGCCTGTGCGTGTCTTCGCAGGTCGGGTGCGCCGTGGGGTGCCAGTTCTGCATGACGGGCCGCGACGGCTTGCTGCGCCAGGTAGGAAGCGCAGAGATCATTGCCCAGGTCGCTCTCGCGCGCATGCGCCGGCCGGTGCGCAAGGTGGTGTTCATGGGCATGGGCGAGCCGGCCCACAACCTGGACAACGTGATGGAGGCCATCGACCTGCTCGGCACGGTGGGCAACATCGGCCACAAGAACATCGTGTTCTCCACCGTGGGCGACCCGCGCGCGTTCGAGAGGCTGTTGCAGCAACGCGTAAGGCCCGCGCTGGCGCTCTCGTTGCACACGACCAAGGCCGAGTTGCGCAAGAAGCTCCTTCCGCGCGCGCCAAACCTGACGCCCGAAGAAGTGGTCGATGCAGGCGAGCGCTATGCGCGAGCTACCGGCTACCCCATTCAGTACCAGTGGACGCTGCTGGAAGGCGTGAACGACGGGCAGGATGAAATCGACGGCATCGTGAAGCTGCTCTCCGGCAAGTACGGCGTGCTGAACATGATTCCGTTCAACGCGGTGGATGGCGTGGCGTTCAGCCGCCCATCATGGGAGCGCTGCGAAGAGATTGCCCGCACGCTGCATCAGCGGGGCATTCTGACGAAGCTGCGCAATTCAGCCGGGCAAGATGTCGACGGTGGCTGCGGCCAGTTGAGGGCGCGTGCAGCCGAAGTGCGGGTAACGCTTCACCGAAGGGCTGAAGACTCTCGTTGAAAGCGGCCTGCACCCTCAGCTCAGTTGAGGGAGGCCATCCAATCCCAGACCTGCCCGGGAGCCTCGACCATCACGTTGTGGCCATGCGGGCCGAGGTCGCGGGCGTCGGGGTCGAGGGAACGGGTTTGCTCCATCGTTACAAGCGCGTCGTTGCCTCCGCGGGCCAGATGGATGGGGCAGCGCGCAAGGGTCATCAGCTCAGACAGCGGTGGCTTGCCTACGGCGTTGGCTCTGGGGTCCATTGCGAGGCGCCAGCCGTCGTTGTTGTCGTTATGCGCGATGCCTCGCGTGACGACGGTTGATGCCGCGTTGGTGATTCCGGCGAGGCCGGAGACCTTCAGGTATCTGTCCCACGCTTCTGCTTCCGTGGGGAAGCTCTTGGCAGGCTGGGATGCCAGCGTCTCCATGCGGCGGAGCTCTTCGTCGCTCCACGCGATCTTGATGCCGGCCGCGAAGACGCGGTGCGGTGTAACGCCGAACCAACCCGTTGCCAGGGCGAGGCCTATCACTCCGCCGAGCGAGTGCCCGAGAACGACGAGGCGACCCTCTGGGTGGATGTGCGGCAGCAATGCGCGTCCAACGCTTGCTGCGTATTGGCCGATGGCGTAGGAGTCTTGCCGATCAGATTGGCCGTGGCCGGGCAGGTCAAGAGCGAGCCAGCGGCCGGGCCAGCGAGCACCGGCCTCTGCGCACATGGGCGACCACACGGCGCCTGTTGCGCCCATGCCGTGCAGCATGAGGAGGAGGTCTGGGCCTTCGCCGCCTTGTTCTGTGTACATGTGCGCTGTCTCCGCTGTGCTTTTGACGGCGCAAGAATACTCGGGGTGCCCCTCAGCGCAGACCTCGAATTTGAGCGAGTCGGGCGAATTGCCCTTGCGCAGACGTTCAGGTAGAAAGTGCGGACCATTGCCAGCTGCCGCAAAGCGCTGGATCGCCGCCTCTGCCATTGAAGCTGGATGCCCACACCATCGCGCAAAGCAGTGCTTTCATGACGCAATACGGTCCATCGCGCCGCGCGGTACTGCTTGGTTTAGCCGCGTGCTCGGCACTGCGGCCGACGACAAGCAGTGCCCGTTCGCTCTGTGACGAGCCTGCCAGTGACAACGGCCCCACCTTCTCGCCGACGGGGCCTCGTGCGGAAGCATTCGGTATCAAAGAAGGTTTCCCTGTCGCTGATCCCTTGCTGCGTGGTCAGCCAGGCGAACCTCTGGACATGAAGTACCGCGTCGGTGCCTTCAGTCACTTCGATGACCAGTACCGCACTCGCCGGGTTGCTCGCGCAGCAGCCCCATGGTGCTTTGCCTATGCGGTCACCGATGTTCGCTATCGCTACAAGGGTGCCGACCAAACCATCGAGGACTATCTGGCACGGCACCCGGTCACCGGTCTGCTGATCGCCAAGGATCAAACGATCCTGCAGGAGCGCTATCAGTACGGCCGGTCGGACCGCGATCGCCTGTTCTCGGGTTCGATGGCAAAGAGCATCACTGGCCTGCTGGTTGGCCTTGCTGTCGCGGACGGGTCGATCAGGTCGGCAGACGACGCGGTGCAGGGCTATGTTCCGGAGCTCCAAGGCACGGAGTACGGCAAGACTGCTCTGCGCGACCTCCTGCACATGTCCTCTGGCGTGAAGTTCGGCGAAGAGGCCAACGGCGACCAGGATCTTGATCGATTGTGGGGTGGGATGGTCCTCGGCCACCGCTCCTGGATCGACAGGCTGCTTGGGCGCGGAGGACCGCAGCGCAGCACCATCGACACGATCTCTGCCTTCACCCAGCGCATTGCCCCGGCCAGGACTGAATTCCACTACTCCAGCATGGAGCCCGCGGTGCTCGGCCTCGTCGTGGAGCGTGCGACCGGTCGCACCCTGTCTGACTACCTGCACGAGAAAGTCTGGTCTCAGATAGGCACCGAGGCCGACGGCGCCTGGCTCGTGAACGCGCAAGGCAGCGAAGTCGCCTGGACGTTCTTCGGCGCGGCTCTGCGGGACTATGCACGTCTGGGACGGCTGCTCGCGCATGACGGAAAGTGGGAAGGCAGACAGATCATTCCGGCCCAATGGATGATCGAGGCAACGACAACGCGCCCGTCGGATCGCTACCTTTCCCCCGGAGTATCTGGCCCTCAAGCCCTTGGCTATGGCTACTTGATGTGGCTGCTTCCCGGTTCGGGGCGCCAGTTTGTTCTTCTTGGCGGGTACGGACACCGCATCTTCATCGACCCGACTGCCAAGCTGATCATGGTGCAGACCGGTGTCGATAGCTCGATCGATCAGAGCGACGAGCCTGCTCGTCTTTGGGCGGCAGTGGTGAGCAAGTTCGGTCGCTGAAGCAAAGTATGGGATATGAGACGGCGCCAGGTTGCTTCATTTCTCGGCGGAACGGCACTTGCTTCGCTCGTTGGGTTACCAGCGTTCGCCGACCCGCCCAATGGCTGCGGTGCTCCAGGCGTGCGAGACGATGGGTGTCCTTGCGGGCGGTCGCTGGAATGACCGCCAAATCGTTTCCAGAGATTGGATCGAGACCTCGACGACATCAAAGATCAAGGCGACGGACGATCAACAACTGCAAAAGCAGGCAGCGATACAGCGGGCTAACCGTTGTGCCGCCAAACCCCTGGTGACACGCCGTACTCTCGCTTGAAGGCGCGGTTGAAGGCCGCTTCCGACTCGTAGCCGACGCCCTCGGCGATGCGCGCAAGGTTGACCTGGTCTCTGCGCAACATGCCTGCGGCCAGGATCATGCGCCAGTGCGCCAGGTAGTGCATGGGCGGCGCGCCCACCAGCTCTGTGAAACGGTCCGCCAGCACGCTGCGCGAGATGTGGGATTCCTGCGCCAGTGCCTCCACCGTCCACGCGCGTGCGGGCTCGCCGTGCATCAGCGCCAGGCAACGGCCCACGTGGGGGTCGCGCAGGCCGGCCAGCCAGCCGGGGTTGTTGGCGGGCATGGATTCGATATAGCCCCGCACCACTTCCGCAAACAGCAACTCGGCCACCTTGGCGACCAGCAACTCCGAGCCGGGCGCTCGCGCGGCTGCATCGCCCAGCACAAAACTGACGGATTGCTCGATCCACGGCCCCGCCGGCCTGCTGCGCAGCGCCGTGATGAAGAGGCCCGGAAGGTTGGACATGACGGGGTTGGGCGCATCGCCTTCGTACGTGAGCCAACTGCACACGAGCACCGTGCGATCGCCATCGCCGCCGTAGCGAATGCGTTGTACCGCGGGCACCTGCGGGCGCACGACATGTTCGACGTCCACGGCTGCGTGGCGCAGGTGGCTCCCCAGGACATGCGGATCGCCGTGCGGCACGGCGATGACTTCGCCGGCGTTCACGCGAATCGGCTCTGCCCCCTGGAGTTGCGCCCAGCACTGCCCCTGCAGCACCAGATGGCAGATGGCAAGGCGTGGAGCGCCGGGCTTGAGCACCTGGGCCATGTCCGAGCCCTTGGGGACGTTGAAGCACCAGGGCGCGCGCATGTCTCCGTTCAGGAACAGGGCGCCCTCCAGCCGGATGGTCCGCAGCACGTCCGACAGCACGTCCATAGTCACCTCTCGAGCAGCAAGGCCGGGGTTTCGGTCAATAACTCCGGAGGGGCGGTCAAACCACGGGCCTATCGAGTCGGCACCATGGGGCCTGGTCGCTTTTGGCCGATTCTACAAACAGGAGTATTAATATGCCCAAGTTCGTAATCGAAAGAGACATCCCCGGCGCCGGCAAGCTCACGCCATCCGACCTGAAGGCCATCTCGCAAAAGTCCTGCGGCGTCCTCAGCAGCATGGGCACCGACATCCAATGGATCCATAGCTACGTGACGGGCGATCGGATCTATTGCGTCTACCAGGCGACCGACGAGGACCTCGTGCGCCGGCATGCCGAGCTCGGCGGCTTTCCGGCCAACCGGGTGGACCGGGTGTACAGCGTCATCGACCCGGCCACAGCCGAGTAAGAAGGGCGACACGGCTGCTTCTCGGCTGCCCGATGACCTGATGTTCAACCGCGCGCGGATCAACGACCCGGGCGCCTATGCGCGCGGATGCGGCAGCGCGTCGTGGTTGCTCATCGTCGGCGAGGAATTCGCTTCCATGCCCGGCGGCATGTCATGCGAGCAGGTGCAGGCCGGCACGTCGGGTTTTCCGAGCTGCTTCCACACAACTGGCAGCTTTGGCGGGCCTGCTATCGGGATCGGCCTGCGAGGAGCCTTCGGCCCTACTTGGAATTGGCTTTGCGACCTCGCGAGGCTGTCTTTGTGGGCACGCTGCGGCCGTACTGCTCCCACCACGCCGTGAGGGCAGCCATCGTAGGTCCGAGTCCCAGGGCCTTGCCTGTGATCTCGTATTCGACACGGGGAGGCACCTCCGCAAACACCGTACGGGACACCAGACCGTCCGCCTCCAACTCCCGCAGCTGCGCCGTCAGCATGTGTTGGGTTATCCCTGGAATTGCTTTGCGCAGCTCTCCGAAGCGATAGATCCGCTGGTTGAGCAACCACATGATTTCCAGCTTCCATTTGCCGGAAAGCAAGGCGAATGCCCTGCGCATTTCCTCATGCATGTTGGTGCTGCCGGCTGCATTAGTCAGTTTTTCCATACTAGCCACCATTTTTTCATCCTACTTGTTCTTTTTGATCTTAGACGACATCCTCGCGGCCCTGACTCACCTTGATCTGGAAACCTGATGATCGAAAACTATTTCTACTGGATAAGCACTGCGCTTCTGTGCCTTCTGTATGTGGCTTCTGCGGTGATGTACATCACCAAGAGGAGCTGGGTCCGCCAGGCTCTCGCCGACCTTGGCTATCCCGAATACCTTGTTCCGATCCTGATTGCCGTAAAGCTCCTGGCGGTCGCGGCCATTCTTTCGCGTGTGAGCGTTCGGCTGAGTGACCTCGCTTACGCCGGCGTGTTCTTCCACCTGCTTCTGTCCGCGTCTGCTCACATGAATGTGCGCAAGGCCAGTGCAGCCACACCTGCCGCGGTGGGCCTCGTGCTGCTGATCTCTTCATTCGCGACGCAGAACGCCGCTCGCGATATTCCGTCGCCGAACATCCCCGCCGCAACGGCGAAACAACCAAGCCTCGACTGAAGGAGATTCCGATGGCTCGACTCAATGGAAAGATTGCTGTTGTGACAGGAGCAGGACGCGGCATTGGCCGCGCGACTGCCAAGCTGTTTGCGGCTGAAGGCGCGAAGGTCGCCGTTCTTTCGCGGACTGCCGCGAATGTCGACCGTGTCGTCGCCGACATTCAAGAGGCCGGAGGCACTGCGCTCGGCGTTGTATGCGACGTGAGCGACGCTGGCCAGATCAAGGCAGCCATTGATACGGTCGTCTCGACCTATGGCGGTCTCGACATCCTCGTGAACGTTGCATTCGACCCTTCTGTCGTGCAAGCGACGGTCATTGGCATGTCGGTAGAACAACTGCAGCGCAATTTCGAGATGGGTCCGATTGCCTACTTGCGCACCATGCAAGCCTGCCATCCCCACCTCAAGGCCAGCGGCGAGGGCCGGGTCATCAACTTCGCGTCGCTTGCGGGAGTGCTTGGCATGGCGCCCTACGCCCCATACAACATGGCGAAGGAAGCTGTTCGCGCGCTGACGCGATCTGCCGCCAGGGAGTGGGGAGCCGACAAGATCACGGTCAACAACATATTGCCCGTTGCAGACACCTGGGGCGCCGGAGCCGATGCACCTCCCGCAAGCAACGCGCTCGGACGGCATGGATCGCCTGAGGATGACATTGCGCCCGTCGTTCTTTTCCTGGCCAGCAGAGATGCACAGTTCCTGACGGGCTACAGCCTGACTTCTGACGGCGGGATGATCATTGACAGCGCGCGCTGATTGACCGTGTTGGCAGCATGAGCGGCAACCCCGCGGTGGGCCAGAATTTGCCCTGGCCGCCTGGCAGTAGACGCCCAAGGCAAACGCCGGGTGCCCTGCATAGACACTTGTGAGAATCCACATGATTCAAATGAGACAACCTGAAGACGCGCCCCAGGCATTTCAAACCGCCTGGAACAACCACGACATGGAGTCCCTCGGAGCGCTGTTCCATGAGGATGCGACATTCGTGAACCGGTTCGGGCACTACGTGCGCGGCGTCGAGGAAATCGTCAAGCTGCACGCGCCCATCCACGCAACCATCTACAGCGATTCCACGCTCGAGAACGAGCTGATCGACGTGGTCGCCATCAGCGATGGCGCGGCAATCATTCACTTCTGGAGCCGCCTCACGGCCGGTGCGGCTCACCCGGCGGGCCCGCACGCTGTCGACACTCTGATCCTTGCCGTGCTGACGCGGCAAGCTGGCGAGTGGCGAATCAAGGCGCTCGAGAACGTCACCCTGACGAATCCCCGCACGGGAGCAGCCGTGTTGAGGGACGAGCAGGGTTCCTGATCGAGCAGACAATCGAAGAAGCTCAATTCGACTTCACAGCCACCCCATGCCCCGCCTCGACGACCCCCTCCACGACGCCGAAATCGGCTCCCGCGACAGCACGCTCGACACCACCCGGATCGACGACGTGCGCATCGGCGCAGTTCGTCCGCTCATCACCCCTGCCCTGCTGCAGGAGCGCGTGCCCGTGCGCGACAACACGCTGGCGCTGGTCGAAAGCAGCCGCAAGGCCATCGCCGACGTGCTGCACGATCGCGACGACCGGCTGGTGGTGGTGGTCGGTCCATGCTCCATCCATGACCACGACCAGGCCATCGAATACGCACAGCGTTTGAAGAAGGTCGCCGATTTCCTGCAGGACGACCTGCTGATCGTGATGCGTGCCTATTTCGAAAAGCCGCGCACCACCGTGGGCTGGAAGGGCTACATCAACGACCCGCACCTGGACGGCAGTTTCGCGATCAATGAAGGGCTGGAGCGCGCGCGGCGCCTGCTGCTCGAACTGACGACCCTGGGCCTGCCGACCGGCACCGAGTTTCTCGACCTGTTGAGCCCGCAGTTCATTGCCGACCTGATCGCCTGGGGTGCCATTGGAGCTCGCACCACCGAGAGCCAGAGCCATCGGCAACTGGCGTCAGGCCTGAGCTGCCCGGTCGGCTTCAAGAACGGCACGGACGGCAGCGTGAAGGTCGCGGCCGACGCCATTCTTGCGGCGCGCGCGCCGCACGCCTTCATGGGCATGACCAAGATGGGCATGGCCGCGATCTTCGAGACGCGCGGCAACGACGACTGCCACGTGATCCTGCGCGGCGGCAAGGCTCCCAACTATTCGGCCGCGGATGTTGCGTCCAGCTGCGAAGCATTGCTGGCGAACGGCCTGCGGCCGCAGGTCATGATCGATGTCTCGCACGGCAACAGCAGCAAGCAGCATCAGCGGCAGATCGTGGTCGCCGAAGACGTGGCGGCGCAAATCGCGGCCGGCGAGCGGCGCATCACGGGCATCATGATCGAGAGCCATCTCGAGGAAGGACGGCAAGACCTGAAGCCCGGCGTCGCGCTGAAGCACGGCGTGTCGATCACCGATGCCTGCATCGGCTTTGCCCAGACGGTGCCGGTGCTCGAGGGGCTGGCTTCGGCGGTGAAGGCTCGGCGGCGCCTGTCGAAGGCGTGAGGCTGCGGGGGTGCCCGCTCGCCTGCGGGCGCCTTGACCTCAGAAAAGTATCACCCACTCGCCGCGCAGATACCGATACGTGTAGCTGGGGCCCGAGAAGGTGGTGCTGCGGCTGTAGCCGGCGCCAAAGCGAAAGACCTGCGATCCTCTGACTGGGCTTTGCAGACTCAGGTCCAGCAGTCTTGTTGGCTGATTCAAGTCGTGATTGATCGTCTCGTTGCCAAGCCCTGCCGTCAGAGCGGCAGTCCATCCCTGGAAACGATGCCGCCAGCCGACCGCCAGCATCGACTCGCTGTAGTTCTTCGGATTGAAATAGGCCCTGTCCACGTCCTCATGACTGCTCCGGTACGTTCGATAGCGCGCTTGCAAGGTCAGCCCCAGATCGAGCGACGGTTGATAAATCAGCCGAAGGCGGGCGTGGTCGCGTCGATTGCTGTCGGAAAAAAACTGCTGTCCCAGCAGCCCCACCAGGGTCACATGGCTTCCAAGCCCTTGATCCACGGCAACCCCGACAAATGAAAAATCGATCCCGCGGTCCAGGGATTTCGGGGTTTCCACCCAGTCGCGCGTCACAAGAAACTCCACTGCCGTGCTCTTTGTCGGCGACATGCGGTAGCTGCCGTCGAGCGTCAGCAGCGTGTGCCCTCCCTGCTCGAACAGGCCGGCCTCCATTGCCCCTCCATCGCCGGTTCTGGTTTCGATCGAGCGGGCCAGAAATGAGATCTTCTTTCCGGCTCTTTGCCATTTATTTTGACGGTATTGATAATCGCCGAGCCGGAATCCGAGAAAGCGATCGGCATTCTCAAAAGCAGGAAAAAACTCGACCGACACTCGCCGCGATTGAAAGTTATCGCTGTCGTTGGTCAAATAGAATTCTGAGCCGAAAGCCATGTCGGTTGTTTTCTCCGGGCTTTTTTCCTCCGCTCCTTCGCATGAGGAAGCCAGAAAAACAAATCCCGAAACAACGGCGGCAAAATATTTCAGCACGTCGATCATTTTGTTCCCCAGGATTTAGGCCTTCTGAACAGTTCATCCAGATATCCGAGAACACTGGCTGGCTGCAGCAACAGGCTATATAGCAATACGTAGAAAAAGAAGCCCTGAACATTCTTGCGCACGACCAGCCCTGTTTTCTTGAACGTCCGGCGCTCGATCAAGAACATCAGGAGGCTCAATGCGAAAGCAGCCGGTATCAGCGCGAGAGTCATCGGACCCACAATCCAGTAGTAGCCGAAAAGGGCCATTGCCAACCCTGGTATGAATCCGATGGTGAACGCCAGGTCCAGCCACGGAAAGAGCAGATTCCAGTAAATGAAGAATGTCGACAAGCGGGGTTTCAGGAGAATTCCCGGGTGCTTGATAAAGGCTTCCGTCATGCCGCGCGCCCATCGCTGGCGTTGCTTGACCAGTTGCTTGAGGGTGCTGGGCACATTGGTGAACAGGCACGCGTCCTCGCAGTGGCCAACCCTATAGCCGGCTTTCAGCAGGGCCCACGTGAGCACGATGTCTTCTCCCACGCACTCAGGCCATCCGCCAACCTCCACCAGCGCGGCCCGGTCGTAGACAGAAAATGCACCTTGCGCAACCAAGGTGCCCTGGAACAGCGATTGCACCCGCTTGATTGCAGCAATGCCGTGGAAATAGTCCCACTCCTGGCAACGGGTAATCCAGTTCTGCCGTGAGTTTCGAACCAGGATTTTTCCCGCGACGGCCCTCGTATTGGGCGGGTCAGCCAGATAGCGCTCGACAATACTGGCCAGCGCGCCTCGATACAGGAAAGAATCGGCATCAACCGTGACGACCAGATTGTGCAGAACTTCCTTGAACCCGATGTTCAGGGCGCGGGCCTTGCCTCCGTTCTTTTTCAGATCGACGAAGGTAAGCCATGGATATCGATTCTGGACGCGCTGGACAACAAGAGAAGTGCCGTCGGTGGAGCCATCATTGATCACGATGACCTGCAGAGGGCCAGGGTAATTTTGCCGGTCGATGCTGATAAGAGTTTCCTCGATGGAAGCTTCCTCGTTGTACGCGGCGACCAGCATGGATATCGCAGGATAAGCGGACAAAGAAGGATGCGACGGCCTCTTGTCCAAAAGCAGGCTTATGGCCATGAATGCATTCATGAAGCCCGGAATAATGGCAATGCCATAGACCAGAAAAATGGCCAGCGCGGCGCCGACGTGGTATTTCAAGTCGGCCAGCCAGAGTTCGGCGGCCCATATCGAAAACCCCATCCAGGCAATTGCGCCAATCAATGCAATAAGGAATTTCCCCGATACCGGCAGATAAATCCTTGATCGCGGCGCTTTTTGGCCATCTTCGTTCATATCACCCTCGATAGTTTCGGGAAACGTAACACTGATGAAACGCTCCGAACAGTCTGTTTACACCTTTTGATGCACTCCAACAACCATTAGTCAAGAAACCATGCCCGCCCGGCTCCGATGAAGGCTTCTATTTGTATCTGAGGCAGGCTGCGGAGACCTTGCGCGATGTCAATCGATCGCACGCAAACGCGTCGCAGCGCTGGGGGCTCATCGGATCGCACCGCTTCGACAACCGCTCGTTGCATGGTGATGCATCAGACCAATGCGAGCGGTTGACGCCTGCATTCGCCCATGGCTACATTCCCCTCAAAAGCTCTTGGGGAGGCCACGTTGCCCAGACATGTGTACTTCGTACTCGCCTTCATTGCCATCGCAGTGCTCGCAGGCAACCTGACCGCAACGGTCGTCGTGTTGCGCAGCGACTTTTATTCGCCACTGCAACGACGACTCCAGCTGGCTCTGGTGTGGTTGATTCCTGTGATCGGGGCGGCCTGCTGCGCAAGCTTCGCATCCATTCACAGGCGCGCAGTTCCCAAGCCCGACAAGAGATTCCCGAGACCCGACTCCTTCGATCTGCCCGGTGGCGAGGCCAACGGTCTTTGAGTCTGGCGGTGCCTTCCTGCCAGCATTGGCGATCCAGCGCGCAAGGAGCGAATGAAGATGGGTAGTTTTTCGATGGAGCACTGTGCTCTGGTGGCTTGCGTACAGCAAGTGGCCCAGCATGCCCGAGCAGTCCTGATGCATGCCCGTGTTTGCTGATACCCGGGCCCTGCGCGAATCGCTGCGCAAGGCCGGGCTGAGCGACTACGCCCGGCGCATCGAGGCCTCGGTGCGGCCCGTGGTGATGTTCGTTCGCCGCCAGGAGAAGGACGACACGCTACCCGTCGGCACCAGCAAGATGGCCGGCAACCCCGACCTTCCACCCGATGCGCCGTGGCCCATGCGCCCCGCGCTGGCCGCGCCCGAGCGACATCTGGCGCAGCTTCGCAAGCAGATCGAGGACATCCGGCACCCCAAGCCGTCGATGTCCGCAAGCGATGTCGAAGGGCTGCTGCAAACGATGCGCGCCAGCGGCGCCACCGAGAAAGACCTGGCGCTCATGCGCGACGCACTGCCAGGCACCAAGCGGCGCGACCCGAAGGTCGATGCGAGCCGCATCGCGTGGCTGCAGGCTCGCATGGCCGCACTGCAGACCGAATTTCCGCTCGCCTTCATCGCGCAGCTCGACCTGGGCCAACTGTCCGCGCTCCCCGGCTTCGATCCGAAGCTGCCGCGCAGCGGCGTGCTCTTCATCTTCATGGACGCGATGCGCGACGACGATGGCAAGACGCCGCTTCACCACGTGTACTGGCACGACGCACGGCCGGCCGCGCTGCGGCGCCGCGAATGGCCCGTCGAGCTCCAGCGCTGGAACGACCGCTGGTCTTCCTACGGCCATCCTGCAAGCCCCGAAGAAGCCTGGTCCCGTCTGCCGATGGCCGACCGGCTGCTGCCGCATTCCGGCCTCAGCGTGCCGCATCACTGGAAGACGGCCCTGCCGCAGCACAGCAGCAAGGCGATCTGGGCCTGGTTCCAGGGAGCAGACTCGCTGCAGCTGTCGCCCCACCTGCCTCCAGGCGACACCGCGCACGGCGGCAACTTCGGCGATCGGCTAGGCGGCTGGCCCGACGACATCCAGGGCCACGCCGAAGATGACGTGGACCCGGCGGGCGGGCACATCGCAGTGCCCGGCCAGACGCCATGGCGGCACCTGTTTTCGTACGGCGGTGAATACCATGCCGGCGCCCGCCGATCGGATTCCGTAGCCAGTGGCGACGGCAACCATTTCCTCATGATCCGCGACGAAGACCTCGCGCAACGCCGGTTCGATCGTGTGCGCGATACCTACCAGTCGACCTGAGCACCACGGAGGCAGGATGGCTGACAGCAAGAAGCGCCTGTTCTTGAGACTCATGGCAATGCCTCTCGCCATGCTTGGGCTGTCCCCGCCGGCACCCGCAAAGCCCGTGTCGGAAAACATGCAACTGATGGGCGCCAGCTACGGCCCAAGCTCGGATCAGCAAGCGGCAAGTGACGCAGTCAATGTTGTGGAAACGCCGTGACCGAGCGATCTGATCTCCGAATAGGCGACGGCACAGTGTCGAAGACGCGGATCACGCGACTTTCAAGGCACTGAACCTTCGTTACGCGCACGACAGGGAGCGCGCCTACTACATCACCGCCAAGGCGATCCGTACGAAGGGCCCGGAGGCCTTCGAGATCGTGCCGGAGATACGGCTCAACTACCGCGACGGTACGCGCGATGAGCTGCATGACATCAGCCACATCGCTCGTGATCGTGAAGCTGTCTATTTCTACGGAACCCGCCTGAAGGGTGCCAGGCCGGAAAACTTCCGCGACCTGGCCACGGCTATGCGACCGCCGGCACGACCGTATGGTTTCTTGACGAGAAAAAGGTGATCGAAGGCGCGGATGCGGCCACCTTCACCGTTCCCGGTCCTGGCGAGCCGCATGTGCCCGGCCGCTGGTGGTGGCACCAGCTTGCGGGCGAAGCGGCGGGCAACAAAAACCCGTCGCCCTAGGAGGCCGTCTTGCTCGCTGTTTACGACGGGTCGTAACCCGGCGCCGAACTGATCTCGGTCGGCTTGTAGATCTTGTGCTGCGCTACCCCGCTGCCCGCATCCGTCACCACCAGCAGGCGCCACAGCGGCTCGCGCACCGAACACGCGCTCTCTTCGCTGCTGAGCTTGAAGCTGGGCACGCCGGGCGCCGTGCCCTTCACCACGACGCGCAGAAGCGTCTGCCCCTTGGCGTTCGACACTTCGAGGTCGAAGCCGATGTTCTGGGCGATCACGTTCTCGGCCTTGTAGCCATAGCCGGTGAAGTGCTTCGTCACGTACTCGATGGCGGCTGCGTGCACTTCCTCGGGCGAAGCCTGGCCGGTTGCGACTGCTGCTGCGGGCTCGGCCACCTTCGGCACGCTGCCGCGCGCCTTCGCGGCTTGCAGGTCGGCCTCGGTCGGAACCCAGCCGCGCGGGCCGCGCACCAGCACCGCGAGCTTTTTCTCGGGCTCCCAGGTGGCGACGTGCCATTCGTCGTCGTCGCGCACGCGGGTGGAAACCTTGGCGTCCTTGTTGCTCTCCAGCTCGGCGATGGCGATGCGGTTGGTCTGCAGCACGGCACGGAAGCCCTGGCCTGCGTCGAAGGTGCGCTTGAGCAATGCGAGCCGGTCCTTGGCGCGCTGCACCTGCTGCGCGTTGCGCGGGCCGCCGCCAACGCGATGCTGCGTATCGAGCGACTCGATGCAGAACCAGCGCCCGCCCGAACCGACGCTCACGAACTCGCCCCAGATGGTGGCGATGACGTTGTCGCCGGTCGCCAGCCAGGCGTGGTCGAATGGCTTGTCCCGCGCGTCGAACACACCCATCTTGGCGACGATCTCGACCGGCGTGAGCCGTGGTCCTTTGAGCCGCATTTCGTCGATGACGGCGAGTACGTGGGGTTCGACTTCCTTGTCCATTCAGTGGAATTCTGGTGAGTTTGAGGGGGGTGGGAGTATGCCGCATCGCTTGCCGCGCCCACCGGGACAGGCGCGATCGTATGGCAGGATCAAAGGATGAACGAGCCCTCACGCCGAATACCGTATCGCACCTGGCCGGGCGCGCTCGCGGTGCTTCTCGCCATTGCCGTCTACGTGGGCGGCCTGACATTCTGGGACCGCCATACCTCGGGCAGCAGGCCGTTGCCCGTGGGGGAGACGATAGATGTCGGCCAGGCCCGGTTCATTCCCGCCGACGGATGGGAGATGGATGTGTCGCGCTCGAAGGCAGGCAAGTCGCTGATGCTGTTCAAGGGCGGCCACAAGTTCCTGGTGACCACGGGCCGGTGGGTGGGCGGACCCGACGGCCCCCTGATACGGCAGCAGCGGCTGATGGAACGCGGCCAGCGCCTGAGCATCGAGGGCGACGTGTCCGACTTCGTCACCTCATGGGGCCTGCAGGGCAAGACTTTCGCTTACTACGGCCCAAAGCTGGCCGGCCGGTTCTGGCAGGTGGTCGACCTGCGGCGCAAGTCGCTGGTGCAGATCGACTTCTACGGCTCCAACGACGGCATGGACGATGCGCTGACGGAAGCGCGGCGCATGCTGGACTCGATGGACCTGGAGGCGCCGCAATGAGTTCGCCCGCCTTCGAGCAGGACGACGCGGGCTGGCCGGTTGGCACCGATTCATTCTTCCAGCCGCAGCGCGCCGCGTTCTGGGTGCTGACGGCGCTGATCGTCAACGGCCTGTTCTATACGGTCAGCATGTTCTCGATGGGGTTCCGCGTGGTGCCCGTTACCGCGTTTCTGGGGCTGCTGGTGTGGGGGCTCTACTCCCTGGCTTTCTTCCAGGCGTTTCGCACGCTGGACTTGCTCGAGCAGCATCCGCCCGAGGCTTATGTGCTGGCCTTTGCGTGGGGCGGAATGGGCGCTGTCTACTTCGCCGCACCGGCCAACATCGCGATTCAGAGCCTGTGCGCGAAGCTGGTGTCGCCGGAGTTCGTCGCGGTCTGGGGAGCGGCGATTGCGGGGCCGATCACGGAAGAATTCCTGAAGCTTGCCGGCGTCATCCTGCTGGTGCTGGTCGCGCGCAACCAGTTTCAGACTTATCTCTCGGTGCTGATCGTCGGTGCGATGACGGGGCTGGGCTTTCAGGTGATCGAAAACCTGAGCTACACCGTCAATTCGTCCATGCACTTTCCGCTCGAAAACCAGGTGTATCCGGTGCTTCTGAACCTGCTGACGCGCGGGCTGCTGAGCGGGCTGTGGAGCCACGCGGCCTACACGACGATCGCGTCCTTCGGCGTTGCATGGTTCCTGCTCCACCCGGAGCGGCCGATGGTGATGCGGATTGCCTGCGCGCTGCTGTGCTTCGGCCTTGCGTGGGCCATGCACTTCGTGTGGAACGCGCCGTTTCTGGAAGACCTCTTCGACGGCGGATACGGCGAGATGGCCGTACTGCTGATCGTCAAGGGCATTCCCGTTGTCATCGCGGCAGGGCTCTTCTGGCGGGTTGCCGTTCGCGAGAACGGCACATACCTGCATGCCCTCGCAGCCTGGTTCGTGCCGGAGCGCGAGTTGATCCGCGACGACGAATGGGTTCGCCTGGGCGCGCCCATGCAGCGCTACAAGGTCCGCAGGGAGATGGGATGGACCTTCGGCTGGAAAGCAAGGCGCCTGAAGACTCAGCTGCAGCGCGAGCAACTACGGCTGATCCGCAAGGCCGGCACCTACGGACGCGGGGCGCAAACGCTGCGGCATGAAGTGGCCATCAGGCGGCTGCGCGCGGAGCTGGATCCGCTCATCGGGGCGAAAGCATGAGAGCACTGCTGTTGCTGATGCTCGCGGTGCTGGGAGCCGGATGGAGCGCTCCTTCGCGGGCAGTCACGCTCATCGAGCAGGCGCAGCTCACGCTGGCCTTGCGCGGTCAGGCTCCAGCACAGGCACCGCCGCCGCAGTCCGTCGCACTGCCCTATGACTGGGATCAGCGGCAAGGCGCAGTCGACGGCGAGGCGCGGTTCGCGTTCGACATACCGGTGGCCGACCCTGCCGCGCCGCTGGCGCTGTTCGTGCCGCGCCTGGGCAACAGTTTTCGTGTGCTGGTGAACGGCCAGGAACTGGCCCGATTCGGCGCCTTCCCGCCAGGCCCCTACGACGATGCCTCCGTTGCGCCGCAGTACTTCGTGCTGCCGGCCTCGGGCTCGACGTCGCCGCATCGCGTTGAAGTCGTCATCGCGGCACAGGCTGCAAGGCAGGGAGGGCTGTCGCCGGTGGTGGTCGGCAGCAAGGCCGAGGTTCTTCCGTTGTACGAAGACGCCCTGTTCTGGCATGTCAGCGGCGGACGCTTCATTGCCATCGTGAGTGGCGTGCTGGGAGCGCTGTCGCTGCTGGTGTGGCTGCGACAGCGCGAACCGATCTACCTCTACTACGGCCTGGGAGAGTTGTTGTGGTCCGTGCAGACGGCGCGCGTGCTGTTCACGCATGTGCCTCTGCCCTGGCCCTGGTGGGGTGTGCTGCCGCTGGCTGCGTTCCAGGCGGCGGTGCCGCTGCTATGCCGCTTCGCCCTGGCCGTGGTGGGACGCGACAACACCCGCCTGGCACGCCTGCTGGGCCTGATGGCTTGGCTGGCACCGGTTGCGGCCGTGCTGGGCATCATGGTGCCTTTGCTGTGGCTGATGCCGCTGTGGCGGTCGCTGGGCCTGCTGGCCGCGCTGGCAATGATGGTCGTCGTGGTGCGCGTGGCGCTGCGCAGTGCCGTGCTGGAACACCGCGTGCTGGGCGTGGCCGTGGTGCTGGTCGTGCTGTGCGGCGCGCGCGACGTCTGGGTGATGCGCACCTCGCCGGAGGCCTACGCGATGGTGCCGTGGATCCGCTTCGCCTGGGTTGGCTTCGCCATCACGCTGGCATGGGTCATCGCCGAGCGCATGCGCAAGGACGCCCGGGCGATGGCGACAATGAACGCCTCGCTGGAGGCTGAACTCGCCGAGCGCAACGCCGCCCTGGAAGCCTCCTTCGCCCGCGAGCGGGAAGGAGAAAAAGCGCGCGGCGCGCTGGAAGAACGCCAGCGCCTGACGCAGGACCTGCACGATGGTCTCGGTGGGCAGCTGGTCGGGCTGCTGCAGATGACCCAGCAACCAGGAACGGCCCTCGGCGATGTGGCATTGCACCTGCGCGACGCGGTGGACCAGCTCAAGCTCACGGTGGACGCCATGCATGGCTGCGAGGGCGACGTGGCCTCGGCCCTGGGCAGCGTGCGCTACCGCCTGGGGCCGCGCCTGCAGGCTGCCGGCATCGAACTGCACTGGGACGTAGGCCCCCTGCCGCTGATGACGGGCTGGAGCGTGCGCGAGTCCCACCAGACGCAGATGCTGCTGTTCGAGGCGTTCGCCAACCTGATGGCGCACGCGCGGGCGACGCGGGCCAGCCTCGGCGCGAGACTGGTGCCCACCAGCACCGGCGAAATCATCGAGATCGAGTTGCGCGACAACGGCCGCGGCTTCGATGCAGAAGCCAAGTTCGCGGGCAAGGGACTGACGAACATGCACACGCGCGCCGCCGCGCTGGGTGGCGCACTCACGGTGCGCTCTAAGCCCGGAGAGACTTGCCTGCGCCTGCGACTGCCCGTGCCGGTGGCGACAGCAGCCGGCAAATGAAAAAAAGGAGGTGGACTACACGCCCCCTCCCTTTCGCTTCAGACCAATGCCAGAGCTCAGGGCTTCTGGGAGAAGTCGAGCGCCGCGGTCAGGTCGCCCATCGGACGGCTGCCGTTCTTCACGAGCGCGGCGTCGCGCTCGACAAGGCCCTTCAGCGGCGGCAGCGACCAGCGGTGCGTGATGAAGCGCAACGTGGAGGCGGTGTCGTACTGGGTCTTGTCGATGAAGCCCTTCTTCGCGAACGGCGAGACGATGAGCGCCGGAATGCGCGTGCCGGGGCCCCAGCGGTCGCCCTTCGGCACGGTCGCGTGGTCGTAGAAGCCGCCGTTTTCGTCGTACGTGACGACCACGAGCATGTTCTTCCACTGCGGGCTGGCCTGCAGCTTGGCGAGGACGTCGGCAATGTGCGCGTCGCCGTCGGCCACGCTGGCATAGCCGGCGTGCTGGTTCAGGTTGCCCTGCGGCTTGTAGAAGCTCACGGCGGGCAGCGTGCCAGCGGCGGCGTCCTTCAGGAAATCGGCATCGAAGTCCTTCAGGTGAGCGGCGCGCGCATCGGGGTGGGCGCTCGGGTCGAACGCGGCGTAGTAGTTGAACGGCTGGTGGTGGAACTGGAAGTTCGGCGTCTGCGCGGCGGGTGGCACTGCGGGCGGGAACACGCGGCTGCCCGTTGCGATGGCTGTGGTGTCCTTCCACGCACCGCCATACCAGGCCCAGCTGAGGCCCTTGGCCGTGAGCAGGTCGCCGATGGTGGCCTGCGTCTGCGCTGGCAGCGTGTTGGCCTTGGTCGGGTCGGCGAAGAGCTTGCTGGTGTCGCTGGTCGCCGGTGCGTTGCCGCTGGGCTGGTACGGCGGCTGCATGGTGTTGACTGCGTAGAAGTTGCCGGCGGCATCCTTCGGCGTCAGTGTGTTGTCGTTCAGGTACGTGGGCGCGGCGTTGAGCACCGAGGTCGACGCACCCGCGGCGGGCGTGAGGCGCACGAAGTTGCCGGCGCCGTCGGTGTCGATGGCCGAGATGCTGGCCTTGGCGGGTGACGAGGCAGCATCTGCGTTGGGGTACAGCGGCGCGCAGGCGCACACGAGGTACTGGTGGTTCAGGAACGAGCCGCCGAATGCGCCCATGAAGAAGTTGTCGGCCAGCGTGTATTGCTTGGCCACTTGCCACAGCTTCATCTTGGTGCCGTCGTAGTAGCCCATGCTGAGGCCGCCGGCATCCGAGTAGGCGGTGAACTTGTCGTTCTTGCCGCCGTTGATCTGCATCTGGTTGTTGTAGAAGCGATGCACCAGGTCGCGCGAGATGATGGTCTGGTCGATCTTGGTGCCGGTGTTGTAGAAGCCCGCATCGGCATCGATCTGGAACATCTGGTTGGGCATGCCCACGGTCTGCGCCTGCGTGATCGTGGTGGTCTGGCCGGCCGCGGTAACACCGCCCCATACCGGCGGCAGGGTCGGCAGCGTCGAGCCGTCGAAGTCCTTCTGCGGTTCCGGCGTTTTGGTCAGCGAAGTTGGGTTCACGCCCGGGATGCCGTTGGCGCCGGGAAACAGGCCGTACAGATTGTCGAAGCCACGGTTTTCCGCGTAGATGACGACGACGTTGGTGATCTGGTCGAGCGCGAAGCGGTTGCGCAGCGCAGCGATCACGTCGCCGCCGGCACCGGCCTCGGCCACCGCTTCGGCGATGCGCTCGATGGCCTGGTCGATCTCGTTCTGCAGCGCGGTCTTGATGCCGGCGTCGGTGATCTTGTTGTGGTCGGCCAGCAGTTGCGCTTCGCTCACGCCCAGGCGTGCGGCCAGCGCGGTGCGCGCAGCAGCGAGGTTGCCGCCATTGGCATCCATCAGCGCCACCAGTTCGGTGGTGATGGCGCTCACCACGCCATTGGCTGCGGCCGGTGCGCGGAACACCAGCGGCTGCGTGACGGCTGTCTCGGTGCTGGTCGTGGGGTCGAAGCGCTTGCTCGACGTGCCGATCTCGGCCACCACGGCGCCCTGGCCGGAGAGCGTGAAGGCGCCGTTGGCATCGGTGGTGGTGGCGAGTTCACCGCTGTCGCAGCGACCGTTGTTGTTGGTGTCGATGCAGACCTTGGCGTTGCGGTAGTAGCTGCCGGTGACGACGCCGGAAGTGGTCGTCGTGCTGCTACCACCGGAAGGGAACCCGAAGAAGCCCGAGTTGTTGTCGGAACCGCCACAGGCCACGACCATCGCCGCCGCCGCAATGGCTGTCGGCCAGGGAGTCAGGTGGCGCACGAGTTTGCGCCCGCGCAAGGATGCGCTGCTACGTTGGGATGAATTCATCATGAGTGGAGTTATGAGGTGTGGATGAACCAGACCGGCGGCCGGGCGCCGTGATGCTCTGCGTGACGCGTGACAGCCATGTTGCAATTCGTCGTACACCGGGATTGCTAATTCAGGGCTAAGAAATCTCCACCAAATGTCACGCCGCTGACATGTGTGAAACCGATCCTCGCCGGTTGCCTCGCGGTCCGGTCCGCCCATCCTTTCTCCACGTGCCCCCGACGACACGCTCCCTTCGCCGACTGGCCGTGCTTGCCGCGGCTCTCCTGCTGTATGGCGTGCTTGCCGCCTGCGGCCGGGAGGCACCCGCATCGCTGACTGCTTCGACGCCGGTACCGCCACCCCAAGCCGCGCCAACGCCAGCCCCCGCAGCGCCCCCCGCTCAGCCCGCCTACGTCGGCGCCACCTACGCCCCCGTGCCCGGCCGGCCGCAACCCAGCGCCGCGCAGCTCACTGAAATCGGCCGGCGCATCTTCTTCGACGGCAGCCTCTCGGCCACGGGCAAGGCCTCGTGCGCGAGTTGCCACGACCCGCAGCACGCGTGGGGGCCGCCCAATGCGCTGTCGGTACAGCTCGGCGGCGCCGACGGCAAGCAGGAAGGCCCGCGCGCCGCGCCCTCGCTGCGCTACCTGGAAACGCTCATCGCCTTCACCGAGCACCACCACGACAACGACGGCGACGACAGCATCGACGCCGGCCCCACCGGCGGCCACATGTGGGACGGCCGCGCCGGCTCCGCGCACGAGCAAGCGGGCATGCCGCTGCTCTCGCCCTCCGAGATGGGCAACGCGTCTGTGGCTGAAGTGGCGGCCAAGCTCGAACGCGCGACCTATGCCGATGAACTGCGCAAGGCCTTCGGCGACGACGTGTTCAAGAACCCGGACGCCGCCTTCAAGGCCGCGGGCCTTGCGCTGGAGGTGTTCCAGCAGTCGCCGAAAGACTTCTATCCGTTCACGAGCAAGTACGACGCAGTGCTGCGCGGCGAAGCCAAGCTCAGCGTCGCCGAGACGCGCGGGCTGCGGCTCTTCAACGACGAGAACAAGGGCAACTGCGCCTCGTGCCATATCAGCGTACGCACGCAGGACGGCGCCTTTCCGCTCTTCACCGACTTCGGGTTGATCGCGCTGGCCGTGCCGCGCAACCGCAAGCTCAAGGCGAATGCCGATCCGGCGTTCTACGACCTCGGCCTGTGCGGCCCGTACCGCACCGACATGAAGGACCACCCCGAATACTGCGGCCTGTTCCGCACGCCCACGCTGCGCAACGTGGCGGTGCGGCAGAGCTTCTTCCACAACGGGGTATTCCATTCGCTGGAGGAAGCCATCCGCTTCTACGCGCAGCGCGACACCACGCCGCAGCGCTGGTATGCGCGTTCGGCCAAGGGCATCGTGCAGCAGTACGACGACCTGCCGCCGCAGTACCACGCCAACATCAACACCGATGCGCCCTTCGGGCAGAAGCGCGGCGACAAGCCGGCGCTGACCGAGGCGGAGATTCGCGACGTGGCGGCGTTTTTGCGCACGCTGACCGACGCGGACCAGAAGAACGCGCCGGTCAACGCTGGGCGCTAGCCTCCGCCCATGCGCTCGACGTTCGCGTTGAGCCGCACCAGCAGCGCTGTCAGTTGCTCGACTTCTTCGGGGGAGAAGCCGGCCAGCGCCTCTTGCGTGTGCGCATCCATCACGGCCTTGGCCTTGGGCAGGCGCCTGGCGGCCAGCGGGGTCAGCGAGATGAGGCGGCTGCGCTTGTCCACGGGGTCGGGCACGCGCTCGACCAGGCCGTCGCGCTCCATGCGGGCCAGAAGCTGCGCCATGCTGGGCTGCTCCACCTGTGCGATGCGCGCGAGCTCGGCCTGCGACAGCGCCTTGCTTTTCTTGAGCGACACCAGCACCGGCAGTTGACCCACGGCAAAGCCGAGTTCACGAACCCCCACGTCGGCGATGCGGGAGAAGCCGCGCGTCACGCGGCCGATGAGTTTCAGGGGATTGGGTGTCTCGGTGTCGGTCATGCCGGATATCTTACATGCATAGCCTCCTATGCTAATATAAATAGGAACCTATCCTTTATTGAGAAGTAATCCGAATGCACACCGATCCCCGCATTGCCATCGTTGGCGCCGGCCCCGGCGGACTCACGCTGGCACGCATCCTTCATCTGTCCGGCATCCATGCCACCGTGTTCGAACGCGAAGAAGGCCCGCTCGCGCGGCCGCAAGGCGGCACGCTCGACCTGCACGAAGACTCCGGCCAGTTGGCCGTGCAACGCGCCGGGCTCGACAGCGAGTTCCAGCGCATCGCGCGCTACGACGACCAGGGCTCGCGCCTGCTCGACAAGACCGGCCGCGTGCTGTTCGAGGAGCCCGATGCCTCCGCCGGCAACCGCCCCGAGGTCGACCGCACCGCGCTGCGCGACATGCTGCTGGCGTCGTTGCCGGCCGGCTGCGTGCAGTGGGGCCGTGCGCTCAGTGACATGCGGCGGCAGGAAGGCGGGCGCTGGAACCTCTCGTTCACAGGCGGCAGCGAGGCAGGCCCGTTCGACCTGGTCGTCGGTGCGGACGGCGCGTGGTCGCGCGTGCGGCCGCTGCTGTCGCCCTACAAGCCGCAGTACAGCGGCCTGACCTTCATCGAGTTCGGCATCGACGACGTCGACCGCAGCCATCCGGCCATCGCGCAGCTCGTCGGCCGGGGCAAGCTGGATGTGCAAGGCGATGGAAAGGCAATCATCGTGCAGCGCAACGGCAACGCGCATATCCGTGGCTATGCGATCTTCCGCGTGCCTGCGGACTGGGCAGCGAAGCGCTTCGACTTCTCGTCGCCAGCAGCGGTGCGCAGCGCGCTGCTCGCGGAGTTCGCGGGCTATGCCGATGCCGTTACCGACCTCTTCCGGATGAGCAACGACCAGTTCGTCCCTCGTCTCATCCACGCGCTGCCGGTCGGCCATTGCTGGGCGCCCCGGCGCGGGCTCACGCTGCTGGGCGATGCGGCGCATGTGATGTCGCCGTTCGGCGGCGAAGGCGTGAACGCCGCCATGCGCGACGCCGCCGAGCTGGCCGCCCTGCTCGCCGGACAGGAAGACTGGGCCGCAGCGGTTGCCACTTACGAAATGGAGATGTTCGAGCGCGTCATCGAAGCGGCGGAAGGCTCGGCCGAAGCCGCCGCCGTGCAGATGTCGCACATCGGCGAGGCACTGTCGCTGGCGCACCTGCAGGAGCACCGCGCCGGCGCTGCCTGACACCCATGCCCGGTATCCGGTGCGTATCGATTTGACTTTATTTTAGATATATCTAAAATAATTCCGATACACATCACAAAGGATACCCACCATGAGACATTTCCATCTCAACCATCACCACTGCCACACCGCCCGCGGCGAACATGAAGACGGCCTTTCCGGCGGCCGCGGACACCGTGGCGGCCGCGGCGGACGCGTGTTCGGCCATGGTGGCCTGCGCTTCGTGCTGCTGCAGCTCATCGCCGACAAGCCGGCCCACGGCTACGAACTGATCAAGGCCATCGAAGACCGCCTCGGCGGCAGCTATGCGCCGAGCCCCGGCGTGGTCTACCCAACCCTCACGCTGCTCGAGGAAATGGGCTACCTCAGCGTGGAAACCGCCGACGGCAGCGGCCGCAAGCGCTACAGCATCACGGCCAGCGGCCAGGAATTCCTCACGGCCAATCGCGAGATGGCCGACGCCATGATGTCCCGCATGAGCGGCGGCGTCGACGGCGCCGGCCCGCGCGGCGGACGCCCGCCGCAGGTCACGCGCGCCATCGAGAACCTCAAGCTCGCAATGCGCATGCGCCTGTCGGGCGTGCTGACCGAGCAGCAGGCCCACGACTTCGCCGCGGTGCTCGACAGCGCCGCGCAGCAGATCGAAAAGATCTGAACCCCATCTCAACCCGCCCTGCTCACCCAGGACTTCTGCAATGACTGACTTCAGTACTTCATCTGCTTCCACCGCCCCCGACCGCACGCCGCGCCGGGTGCGCCACGACCTGCGCTTTCGCCAGCTCACGGTGAAATCCGCGCAGCGCGTAACGCCGCACCTGATTCGCATCACCCTCACGGGCGACGACCTCGCGGGCTTCACCAGCCCCGGCTTCGACGACCACGCGAAGATCTTCTTTCCCGATGCCACCACCGGCAAGCTCACGCTGCCCACCGCCGGCCCCGAAGGCCCGGTGTGGCCCGCAAGCGGCCGCCCCACCATGCGCGACTACACGCCGCGCCGCCACGACGCCAAGGCCGGCACGCTCGAAATCGACTTCGCGCTGCACGAAGCCGGCCCCGCCACGCAGTGGGCCGAGCAGGCCAAGCCCGGCGACGTCGTCGGTGTGGGCGGCCCGCGCGGCTCGTTCATCGTGCCGACCGAGTTCGACTGGCACCTGCTGATCGGCGACGACACCGCCCTGCCCGCCATCTCGCGTCGCCTGGCCGAACTGCCGGCCGGCTCTCGCGCGGTAGTGCTGGCGGAAGTCGACAGCGAAGCCGACGAGATTCCGTTCGACACGCAGGCCGAACTCACGTTGAAGTGGGTGCACCGCCGCGGCACCGAGCCGGGCCTGAGCCCCGTGCTGCTCGACGCGCTGAAGGCCATGCAGCTACCGGCCGGCGATTTCCATGCGTGGGTAGGCTGCGAATCGGCCATCGCCAAGGCGCTGCGCGCGCACCTGGTGGGCGAGCGCGGCGCGAACCCGAAGTGGACGCGGGCCTCGGGCTACTGGCGTCGCGGTGCGGTGGCAACGCACGACACGCACGACGAGTGATGCGGGTCTTTCAGTGCGGCACTTCGGCCGGGCCTGAGGCCGCCGCACTGCGCCTCGGGCTCTTGATCAGCAACAGCAGTGGAATCGCCAGCACCGTGATGATCATCATGATCGCGAAGTCGTCCAGGTAGCCGATCAGCGCGCCCTGCCGGGTCACTTCCGCATTCAGCAGCGCCAGCCCCGTCATCGTGTCGGGCGACATCATCTGCGGCAGCGTCGACAGCGCGGTGTTGCCCGGCGCCACGGTCGACGCGATCTGCGCATGCGCCTTGCTCGAGCCTTCGGTCAGCAGCGCCTGCACGATCGAGATGCCTACGCTGCTGCCGATGTTGCGCAGCAGGCTGAAGATCGGTGTGCCCTGGTTGCGCAGCCGCGGCGCCAGCGTGGCGAAGGTGGCGGTCGACAGCGGCACGAAGGTGAAGCCGATGCCCAGGCCCTGAATGAAGCCCGAAACGATGATCAGCGTGCTGTCCATCTGCAGCGTGAGCCGCGTCATCTGGTAGAGCGAGAACGCCGTGAGGCCGAAGCCCACGGCCATGATCGCGCGCACGTCCACCTTCTGCACCAGCCGGCCCACGATGATCATCGCGATCATCGTGCCGACGCCGCGCGGCGCCGTCACCTCGCCCGTGTAGACCACCGGATAACCCATCAGCCCCTGCAGGAAGTTGGGCAGCAGTGCCATCGTCGCGAACAAGATCATGCCGACGATGAACGCGAACAACAGGCCAGTGACGAAGTTGCGGTCTTTCAGCAAGTCGCGATCGAAGAAAGACACGCCCTGCACCGTCCACGTGTGGACCACGAAGAAGCCGAAGGCCACCAGCGCGGCGGCGGCTTCGAGCTTGATCTCCCACGAATCGAACCAGTCGAGCTGTTCGCCGCGGTCGAGAAACAGCTGCAGCATGCCGATGGCCAGGCTCAGCGTCACGAAGCCGAAGATGTCGAGCTTCTCGCCCTGCGGCCGGCTCTCGGGCAGGTAGCGCGCGATGCCCCAGAAGGCGAAGATGCCCACCGGCAGGTTGATGAAGAACACCCAGCGCCAGTCGAAGTTCTCGGTGAGCCAGCCGCCCAGCAGCGGCCCGAGGATGGGCCCGACCATGATGCCCGCGCCCCAGATCGCCATTGCCTGGCCGACTTTCTCGCGCGGGTTGATGTCGAGCAGCACCGCCTGCGACAGCGGCACCAGCGCCGCGCCGAAGATGCCCTGCAGCAGCCGCGCGGCCACGATACCGACCAGCGAGGTCGCAAGCCCGCACAGCGCCGAGGCTACCGTGAAGCCGATCACCGAGATGATGAACACGCGCCGCCGCCCCCAGTGGCCGCACAGCCAGCCGGTCAGCGGCAGCGCGATGGCCGAGGCCACGATGTACGAGGTGAGCACCCAGGTGATCTGGTCCTGCGAGGCCTGCAGGCTGCCCTGCATGTGGGGCAGTGCGACGTTGGCGATCGTGGTGTCCAGCGCCTGCATGATGGTCGCCAGCATGATCGAGATGGTGATCATGCCGCGGTGCGGCACCTTGGTTCCGGGCGCGACGCTCATGGCTTCTTGCCCTCGCCCGAGGTGATTTCCACCAGGCTGCCTTGCACCTTGGCGAGCAGGCTCAGCAGTTGCGCGCGCTCGGGCTGCGACAGCACCGCCATCACGCGGGCATTGAGCCCGTCGCTGAGGCTGAGCGCGCTGTCGAGCGCTTTCTCGGCGCTGGGCTCCAGATGAATCTTGTTGACGCGGCGATCCGTGGCGCTGGGCTCGCGGCGGATCCAGCCGGCCGCGGCCATGCGGTCGCACAGGCCGGCCACGGCCATCGGGGTCAGGTCGAGCCGCTGCGCGAGTTCGGCCTGCGAGAGGGGCTCTTCATCGCCGTGCATGGCCAGTGCGCCGAGCAGGCGGCACTGGGCGCTGGTGAGGCCGATGCGTTCGCGCGCGAGGCGGTCGAACTCTTCGCTGTAGAGCTTGCCCACGCTCTTGACGAGGAAGCCGAAGCGCTGGGTGAAGTCCCTTTTCATAAGGGACTTGATTATCTACATGTTTATTAGTTGGGACTTAGCAAGCCCCCCTCGCACTCACACACTCACAGTCAAAGCCAGCCGGCGCGCCTGAACCGGTAGTAGAGATAGCCGCAGGTGCTGACGATCAGCCCCAGCGCCACTGCATAGCCATAGCGGAATTTCAGCTCCGGCATGTTCTCGAAGTTCATGCCCCAGATGCCGGCGAAGGCGGTGCACACCGCGAAGATGCTGGCCCAGGCCGCAAGGCGCTTGGTGACTTCGCTCTCCTCGATGGTGACCATCGACAGGTTCACCTGGATCGCCGTGCCGATGGTGTCGCGCATCGCGTCGATCGAGCCGTTGATGCGCCCCAGATGGTCGCCCACGTCGCGAAAGTACTCCTGCGAGCTCATGCAGATCTGCGGCACGCGCCCTCCGTGCATCTTGCCCGATGCCTCCAGCAGCGGCGCCACCGCACGCTTGAGGATCATGCTGCGCCGCTTCAGGTCGTAGAGCTGCTTGATCTTGTCGCGCGCTGCGCCGCCCTGGCCGAAAAGCTGCTGCTCGATGGCTTCGAGCTCGTCCTCCAGCGCATCGATCACCGGAAAGTAGCGGTCGACCACCGCGTCCATCAACGCATACAGCACGAAGCCCGCGCCGTTGCGCAGCAGATCCGGCTCGCGCTCGCAGCGCTCGCGCACGCCAAGAAAGCCCTGCTTGCTGCGGTTGCGCACCGACAGCACGTAGTTGCTGCCGACGAACACGTCGACCTCGCCCACGTTCGTGCAGTGCTCGCCCTCGGGCGATGGCTCGACCATGTGCATGACGACGAAGAGCGAGTCGCCGTATTCCTCCATCTTCGGCCGCTGGTGGCCGTTGCGGGCGTCTTCCACCGCGAGCGGGTGCAGGCCGAATTCGTGCTGCATCACACTCAGCTCCTCGGGTGAGGCGTCGCTCAGCGCTACCCAGACGAAGCAGCCCGGCCGGCTGATGTAGTCGCTGATGGCCTCGACCGAGATGTCGGCGAGCTTGGCGCCGTTTTCATAAGCGACGCAATTGATCAGCATCGGTACTCTTCCATGTTCAATCTGGACGTCGATCAGGTCGTCGCGTTGGAATTCGAAGTTGCGGCCAGTTGGGCGGTGGCCGCCAGCGAAGCCTCGATGGCTTGCGTTTCGCTCCTGAGCAGCGCGAGCCCCTTTTCAGCCAGCGCGGAATGGCTCGCAACATCGGCCCACAGGCTGGCCGCGGCTTCGGAGCATGTCAGCGATGCGAATCGGATGCGGCCTTTCGCGAGATCGACGAAGCGCGCCTCGCGCAGGGGGTCGGTCCGGTCCCAGGCACCGCCGATGATCACGCGCTTGCCGCGCTTGATGCGGGGTTCGAGTTCCGCGAAGAAAGGCAGCTTCGCCGACACCCAACCCAGCATGCCGGCGCTGGCCGCGGTGTCGAAGGCGGATGGAGCGGCGTGCGCTTTCGCAAAGTCGCGCAAGGCACCCAAGTTGTAGAGCACCGGGTCCTTGGGCCCCGCTGCGCCGCCTTCCACCGGCCTGATGACAGACGGGCTGTGGCCCGCGCGCCCCTCGGGCCGTTTCGACTTTCGCAGCTCCGCAAGCTGGGCCGGTGTTATGCACAGATACAGCGCGGCAAGCTCTGCGGGCAAGGTGGCGCTGCCGGGCAGCGCAGCCGCGTTCGCTTCAAGGCCTTTGAAATCATCCAGCTGGGCCATGGGCGCCTTGTTTGTTCTTCACGCGGGGGTCGCGTCGGGGGATTTTAGAGTGGTGGGTGCGGGCCCGGCCGGCGCCTTGCGGATGTCCCATACAAGATAATCCGAGCCAAGGCTCGCTCGGATACCCCGACACAGACACAAGGCGAAATCATTGAATTCGAAGGATAAATCGACGGCATCCCCTGGCGGGGCAGAAGCAACGCTCGGGCACACCCCGATGATGGCCCAATATCTAGGCCTCAAGGCGGACCATCCGGACACCCTGCTGTTCTACCGGATGGGCGATTTCTACGAACTCTTCTGGGCCGACGCCGAAAAGGCCGCGCGCCTGCTCGACATCACGCTCACCCAGCGCGGCCAGTCGGCCGGCCAGCCGGTGGTGATGTGCGGCGTGCCCTTCCATGCGGTCGACACCTACCTGGGCCGCCTCATCAAGCTGGGCGAATCGGTCGCCATCTGCGAGCAGGTGGGCGAAGTCGGCGCCAGCAAGGGCCCGGTCGAACGCAAGGTGGTTCGCGTGGTCACGCCCGGCACGCTGACCGACTCCGAACTACTCAACGACAAGAGCGAATCGCTGCTGCTCGCGGTGCATGCGGGCTCGCGCAATTTCTGCGGGCTGGCATGGCTCAGCGTGACCGGTGCCGAACTGCGGCTGGCTGAATGCCCAGCCGACGCGCTCGAAGCCTGGATCGCTCGCATCGCGCCCAGCGAGCTGCTGTACAGCGCCGAAGTAACGCCGGCTTTCGAGCAGCGCCTGAAAGCCGCGCGCAGTGCCACGCCCTTCACGCTGTCGATTCGCCCGGCGTGGCAATTCGACGGCGGCCTGGGCGAGCGCAAGCTGGCCGAGCAGATGGGCAGCAACAGCCTCGCCGCCTGGAACGCCGAATCGCTGACCAACGCGCATGCCGCAGCCGCCGCGCTGCTGGGCTATGCCGAACACACCCAGGGCCGCGCGCTCTCGCACGTGCAGCGCCTGTCGGTCGAGCGCGACGGCGACCTGATCGAGCTGCCGCCCACTACGCGCCGCAACCTCGAACTGGTGCAGACGCTGCGTGGCGAAGACTCGCCCACGATGTTCTCGCTGCTCGACACCTGCATGACGGGCATGGGCAGCCGCCTGCTGAAGCGCTGGCTGCTCTCGCCCCGGCGCGACCGCTCCGAAGCGCAGGCCCGGCTCGAAGCCATCGGCGCCCTGCAGTCGACCGTGCTCGGTGGCACTGCCGCACCGTGGCGCACGCTGCGTGAGCAGCTCAAGAACACGAGTGACGTGGAGCGCATTGCAGCCCGCATCGCGCTGCGGCAGGTGCGCCCGCGCGAACTGCTGGCGCTGCGGCTGGCGCTATCGAAAGCGGAGCAGCTTGCGCCCCTGCTGCCTGGCGCCGCTGCACTGCTGGCCCAGATCACCGAACGCCTGGCCCCGCCGCCCGGCTGCGCCGACCTGCTGACCAGCGCCATCAAGCCCGACCCGTCGGCGCTGGTGCGCGACGGCGGGGTGATCGCTACCGGCCACGACGCCGAACTCGACGAGCTGCGCGCCATCAGCGAGAACTGCGACGACTTTTTGCTGAAGCTCGAAATCAGCGAACGCGAGCGCACCGGCATCAGCAACCTGCGGGTGCAGTTCAACCGCGTGCACGGCTTCTACATCGAGGTGACGCAAAGCGCGCTCTCGAAGGTGCCCGACAACTACCGCCGCCGCCAGACGCTGAAGAACGCCGAGCGCTTCATCACGCCCGAGCTGAAAGCCTTCGAGGACAAGGCCCTGAGCGCGCAAGACCGCGCGCTGGCCCGCGAGAAGTGGCTGTACGAGCAACTGCTCGACGCGCTGCAGCCCTCGGTGCCCGCGCTCACGCAGCTGGCCGGCGGCATCGCCACGCTCGACGCGCTGTGCGCGCTGGCCGAGCGCTCGCACACGCTGCACTGGCGCGCACCGAGCTTCGTGGCGCACCCCTGCATCGAGATACAGCAGGGCCGCCACCCGGTGGTGGAAGCGCGGCTGGCCGAGAAGTCGTCGGGCGGATTCATCGCCAACGACACGCAGCTCGGGCCGCAGCAGCGCATGCAGGTCATCACCGGTCCCAACATGGGCGGTAAGTCGACGTACATGCGGCAGGTGGCCATCATCGTGCTGCTGGCCTCCATCGGCTCGCACGTGCCGGCGGCAGCCTGCCGGCTCGGGCCGATCGACGCCATCCACACCCGCATCGGCGCGGCGGACGACCTGGCCAATGCGCAGTCGACCTTCATGCTCGAAATGACCGAGGCCGCGCAAATCCTGCACAGCGCCACGGCGCAGTCGCTGGTGCTGATGGACGAGATCGGCCGCGGCACCAGCACCTTCGACGGGCTGGCGCTGGCCGCCGGTATCGCGGCCCAGCTGCACGACCGCAGCAAGGCCTTCACGCTGTTCGCCACGCACTATTTCGAGTTGACCGAGTTTCCGGCCACACACCACGGCGCCGTGAACATGCACGTGAGCGCGACCGAGGCGGGCCGCGACATCGTGTTCCTGCACGAAATGCAGCCCGGCCCTGCCAGCAAGAGCTACGGCATCCAGGTGGCGCGGCTCGCGGGCATGCCCGCGGCGGTGGTCAACCATGCGCGGCAGGCGCTGGAGGCGCTTGAATCGCAGCATGCGCAAACTCGTGCACAGGTCGACCTGTTTGCACCGCCTCCGGTGGCCGAGACACCGCTGGCCAGCGCCGTAGAATCCGCGCTGGCCGCGCTCGACCCCGACACCATGAGCCCGCGCGAGGCCCTCGATGCCTTGTATGCCCTTCAAAAACTGAATAAACGTGAACTCGGTGCCGCATGATCCGGCGCCGGTCATGCCAGACGAACCCATGACTTACTGCGTAGGCATCAAACTCAACGCCGGCCTGGTGTTTCTCTCCGACTCGCGCACCAACGCGGGCGTGGACCACATCAGCACCTTCCGCAAGATGATCGTCTACGAGCAGCCGGGCGACCGCGTCATGGTGCTGCTGTCGTCGGGCAACCTGAGCATCTCGCAGTCGGTGCGAGAAATCCTCCAGATCGAGGAGCTGCGCGAAACCCGCGAAGACGGCACGCAGGGCGAGCCCATCACCATCTGGAACGCGAAGAGCATGTTCGATGCCGCGCGCGTGCTCGGCTCGGCGGTGCGCCATGTGTACGACCGCGATGCCGAGGCGCTCAAGCATGCGGGGCTGGACTTCAACGTGTCCTTCATCTTCGGCGGGCAGGTCAAGGGCGAAGGCATGCGTCTCTTCCTCGTCTACGCGGCCGGCAACTTCATCGAAGCCACCACCGAGACGCCCTACTTCCAGGTCGGCGAATCGAAGTACGGCAAGCCCGTGCTCGACCGCGTGCTCACGCCCGAGACGCCGCTCGACGAGGCAGCCAAGTGCGCACTGGTGTCGATGGACTCGACCATGAAGTCGAACCTGTCGGTCGGCCTGCCGCTCGACCTGGTGGTGTACGAGGCCAACAAGCTCGAAACCGACCGCGTGATCTGCATCGACGCCGACAACCCCTACTACCGCATGGTGCACAGCAGCTGGGGCCAGAAGCTGCGCGAGGTGTTCGACAGCATCGAAGACCCGGTGTGGGACGACAGCCAGACCGAGCATCCGCTGAAGATGCCCGCAACGCGCCACAGCCCGCTGCGCAAGATTTCCACGCCAGACGAAAAGCTGATCTGACCCCCGTGCCTCCGGTCGTCTTCTCGCACGGCAACAGCTTTCCCGCGAGCACCTACCGCGTCGTCCTCGACAGCCTGCGCAACCGCGGCTTCGAGGTCGATGCCATCGAGAAATTCGGGCACGACCCGAAGTACCCCGTCACCGACAACTGGCCGCACCTGGTGCAGCAGCTGGCCGACTTTGCAAAGCTGCGTGCCGACCGCGCGGGCGGACCAGTGTTCCTGATCGGCCATTCGCTTGGCGGATTCCTGAGCCTGATGTGCGCGGCGCTGCACCCGGAGCTGGCACGCGGCGTGGTGCTGATCGACTCGCCCATCCTCGGCGGCTGGCGCGCGAACACGCTCAACGTGGTCAAGCGCACGCCGCTCATGAAGAGCATTTCGCCCGGCGCCATCAGCCGCAAGCGCAAGAACAGCTGGGAGCATCGCGAGGCGGTGTTCGAGCATTTCCGCAGCAAGAAGGCGTTCGCGAAGTGGGACGAGCAGGTGCTGCACGACTACATCGACCATGGCACCTTCGATGCAGACAAAGCTGGCGAGGACGGCCGTTCACTGAGCTTCGACCGCGACGTCGAGACCGCCATCTACAACACCCTGCCCCACAACCTCGGCGCGCTGCTGCGCGCGCACCCGCTCAAGTGCAAGGCGGCCTTCATCGGCGGGCGCCAGTCGGCCGAGATGAAGCGGGTGGGCATGGCGATGACCGAGCAGGTCACCAAGGGCCGCATCGCCATGATGGACGGCACGCACCTCTTCCCGATGGAAAAGCCGCTGGCAACAGCCGCGGCCATCGAAGCCGCGCTGCGCAACCTGCTCTGAGCGACCGCGCCGTCACCCCTGGGTGACGTGCACCCCGGGCCGCCGGCCCGCATTCCACTTGCCATCTAGCGCCCGCTCGATCTGCGCGGCCAGCTGCAGCAGCAGCCCGTCGTTCGCCTGCGCCGCCTGTGCCTGGATGCCCAGCGGCATGCCGTTTTCCTGCGAGGCCATCGGCAGCGAGATGCCCGGCATGCCGCACAGGTTGGCCAGCGGCGTGTACGCGAAGTTCTGCCAGAGGTTGGCGAACCAGTCGTAGACGGACGGGTTCGTGCTCGTCGTCAGGTACTCGCTGGTGCCGACCTTGGGCGTGGGCAGCGCGGTGATCGGCGTCAGGATGATGTCCCAGCGCTGGAAGAAGTCGCCGAAGGCGCGCGAGGTGGTGTTGAACACCGCCTGCATCTTCGAGCGCTCGGTGTACGAGGTGTGCAGCCCGGCTTCCCAGATCTTGATGTTGATCGGCTCCAGCAGCTCGGCCGGTGGGCGCTCCAGCCCCAGCCGGTGCAGGTGGCCGTCGATGACCTGCGCGAAGTTGCTGATGTAGCAGGTGGTCTGCGCGGCAAAGGCGGCTTTGAAATCGACCTCGGGCAGCACCCATTCGACGTGATGGCCCAGCCCTTCGAGAAACTTGCCGACGCGCTCCAGCTCGGCCACGAAATGCGGCGTTGCACGGAAGTCGCCCCACTCGTGCGACAGCGCGATGCGCAGGCGGCCCGGGTCGCGCCGGATGAGTTCGCTGTACGGCTCGGCCGGCGACCAGAAGGGCATGAACTCGCCGGGCGCGCCGCCGCGGCAGTGGTCGACGAAGGCGGCGGTGTCGCGCACCGTGCGGCTGTGGCAGCCCTGGATCGACACCAACCCCGAGAGGTCCGACAGGCCCGGCGCCAGCGAGAACACGCCACGCGACACCTTCAGGCCGATGTTGCCGTTCACGCCCGCCGGAATGCGGATGGAGCCGCCGCCGTCGGTGGCATGCGAGAGCGGCAGCACACCGGCGGCAACGGCGGCGGCCGTACCGGCCGACGAGCCGCAGGTGGTGTATTCGAGGTCCCAGGGGTTGCGCGTGGTGTGCAGCGCGTTCTCCGCCGAGCTGCACACGCCGAACTCCGGCGTCGTGCTGCGGCCCACGATGTTGAGGCCCGCCTTGCGCAGCTGCTGCGTAAGAAAGCTGTCGGCAGCCGGGCGATGGCCCTGCATCATCATCGAGCCGAATTCCTGCAGCCGGCCCTTCAGCGTCGGCCCGAGATCCTTCATCAGGTAGGGCAGGCCCGCGAACACGCCATCGGGGTTCATGCCGTCCTTCAGCGGATCGGCCACCACGTCGTCGAACACCTCGACCACCGCATCGAGTTGCGGGTTGAGCTTCGCGATGCCCGCCGCGGCCTGGGTCGCCAGCTCCGCCGCCGTCACGTCGCCCTTGCGGACCCTCTCGGCCAACCCGATGCCGTCGTGATCGGCCCATTCGTTCCAGCTCATTGCCAGCGTCATCCGCGGTGCTCCATTCTTTCGAGATTTCGTTTCAAGGACTGAGCGCCCGATTTTGCCGAGCGTGTCGGCGCGACGCATACTCGCTCGTCCTTGGGTGAGCAGGAACGAGGGACAACGAGCGCATCGCATGACCGACACCGCCTGGATCGCCACCACGCTGACCGCCTCGCGCCCGCGCGCGGTGGCGGCGCTGCTGCGCTACTTCCGCGAGCTGGACACGGCCGAGGAAGCCTTCCAGGAAGCCAGCCTGCGCGCCCTGCAGCACTGGCCCGCGAGCGGCCCTCCCGCCGATCCGCTGGCCTGGCTGATCTTCGTGGGGCGCAATGCGGCGCTCGACGAGGTGCGCCGGCGCAACCGGCACGACGCGCTGCCCGAGGACGAGACACTCATCTCCGATCTCGAAGACACCGAGGCCCGGCTCATCGAGCAGCTTGACCACGCCCACTACCGCGACGACGTGCTGCGCCTGCTGTTCGTCTGCTGCCACCCCGAGCTGCCGCTCACGCAGCAGATCGCGCTGGCGCTGCGCATCGTCTCAGGCCTTTCGGTGCAGGAGATCGCGCGTGCCTTCCTCGTCGGCGAAAGCGCGATGGAGCAGCGCATCACGCGCGCCAAGAAGCGCGTGGAGTCGGCCGGCATTCCCTTCGACACGCCGGGCCGGCGCGAGCGCGACGGGCGGCTGGCCGCCGTGTGCACCACGGTCTACCTGCTGTTCAACGAAGGCTACTCGGCCAGCGGCGGCACCGAGCACGTGCGCGCAGCGTTGTGCGAAGAGGCGATACGCCTCGCACGGCTGCTGCTCGCGATCTTTCCCGACGAGCCCGAGCTGATGGGCCTTGCTGCCCTGCTCCTGCTGCAGCATGCGCGCGCCGATGCGCGGCTCGATGCCGGCGGCATGGTCGTGCTGCTCGAAGACCAGGACCGCGCGCGCTGGAACCGTACGCTGATCGGCGAGGGCCTTGCGCTGGTCGAAGGCGCGCTGCGGCAACGCCGGCCCGGCCCCTACCAACTGCAGGCGGCCATCGCAGCCACCCACGCGCAGGCCACACGCGCCGAAGACACGAACTGGGCCGAGATCGACCGTCTCTACGTAGCGCTCGAAACCCTTCAGCCCTCGCCGGTCGTCACGCTGAACCGCGCAGTGGCCGTGCACAAGCTGCACGGGCCGCAGGCGGCGCTGGCGCTGACGGAACCGCTGGCCGGTGCACTGGCCGACTACTTCCACTTCCACGGCCTGCAGGGCACGCTGCTGATGCAGCTCGGCCAAGACGAGGAAGCCCATGCCGCCTTCGCGCGCGCCCTCGGCCTGGCCCGCACGGCCGCGGAGGCGGCGCACATCCGAACGATGCTCGACCGCCTCGGCGCGCCGCATTGATCGATCCTCCCGAACCACGAACCACAGCCAGAAAAAGGAAGACCATGCTTTATTCCATCCTCATCTACGGTTCCGAATCCGCGGTGGCCGCCTGGGAGCCTGGCGTCGAAGAGGAGATGCTCGATCGCCACACCGACCTGCGCGACGACCTGCAGGCGCAGGGCCGACTCGGCACGGTGCTGCGGCTGATGCCGAACGTGGCCACCACGGTGCGCCGCGCGGGCGACATGCACCCGCTGGTCACCGACGGCCCCTTTGCCGAGACAAAAGAACAGCTGATGGGCATCTACATCGTGGAGTGCGAAACCGTCGAGGAGGCCACGCATGCCGCGCACCGGTTGGCCTTCGAGACTGGCGTGTTCGAGATCAGGCCGATCACCTGGTACGACCCCGGCGTGATTCCGGCGCGGATTCCGCAGGTCTGAAGCTGCGGAAGATTTTTTCGGCAGCGTTGTCGGATCGCGCCGCCGCCGTCCGTCCTTGGCTGGAACGCCCGCATGTCGCGGGCGGCAACCCAAGGAGAAGACGATGTCCCAGACATTCAAGGACCGGTGCTTGGTGATTCATGGCGGCAGCGGCGCCATCGGCGGCGCGGTGGCCCGCGCCTTTGCCCGCGAAGGCGCCCGGGTGTTCATCACGGGGCGCAACCGCGCCAGGCTCGATGCGGCGGTGCAGGCCATCGTGGCCGAGGGCGGCCGCGCCGAGGCGGCGGTGGTCGATGCGCTCGACGAGCAGGCCATGGTCCGCCACGCCGGCGAGGTGGCCGAACGCGCCGGCGGCATCGACATCGCGCTCAACGCCATCGGCATCCTGCACGTGCAGGGCACGCCGCTGTCGGCGCTGTCGCTGGAAGACTTCTTCGTGCCCGTGCATGCCTACACCCGCAGCCCCTTTCTCACGGCCAAGGCCGTCGCGCCGCACATGGCAAAGCGCGGCGGCGGCGTAATCCTTTCAGTGTCGACACCGGCTTCGCGCCTGCCCGGCCCGGGCTATCTCGGCCACGCGGTGGCCTGCGCGGGCGTGGAGGCGTTGTCGCGCCACATGGCCGGCGAGCTGGCAGCCTTCAACATCCGCACGGTGTGCATCCGCTCGCACGCCATTCCCGAAGCGGCGTTCGCCGGCTCGCATTCCTACGAAGTGTTCCGCCCGGCCGCGGAGAGCATGGGGATCACGGTCGAGCAGATGCTCGCGGACAAGCCAGCCGGCCTGCTCGTGAAGCGGCTTCCCTCGCTCGACCAGATGGCAGCCGCCGCGCTGTTCGCCGCATCGGAAGGCGCTGGCGCGATGACAGGCGCGGTGCTGAACCTCAGCGGCGGCGTCACGCTGGACTGAGGGCGGCTCCCTAGAATCGCGCAGGTCATCCTGAACCTTGCCGACCTCCGCATGTCTCTCGAACTCCCGTCAGCGCCCGCATTGGCCGACGCACTCATCGTCGATCCGTTCTATCTCGCAATCTCCGCCGACTTCGAGCACGACATGCCGACCCGCAAGGCGGTGCTCGCCAGGTACTTCGCCTACTCGCTGGACGAGGCCGCGCGAACCGGGCGCTTCCTGGCGACGGAAGACGGCAAGCTCGGCGCGGCGGCCTGGCTGCTGCCGCGCACGAATGAGGTCGACGCAGCCGAGTCGGCGGCAAAGAACGAATTCCTCGCGAGCACACTGGGCCCGCGTGGCTATGACAACTACCACCGCATCGTCGAATTCATGGCCGCGCGTGCGCCGGCCGTGGTGCCGGCGGGGGCCTGGTACCTGTCGATCCTCGGCATCTCGCCCGCCGCACAGGGGCGCGGGCTGGGTGCGCAGCTGCTGGCGCCAACGCTGGTCGAAGCCGACGCGGCAGGCGCGCCGTGCTTCCTGGAAACCTTCACGCCGCGCAGCGTGGCGTTCTACGAGCGGCTGGGCTTTCGCAGCGCGGCGGAACACCTGGAGCCGGTCACGAACTCGGCGTACGCGATCATGTGCCGGCCCGCCGCGGACATACTTCGCAACAACCACGGAAAATAAGCGAATACCGTTACCCGTCGCGCCGCGCTGGCCGAAGAATCCGCCGAATGTCCCCTCTCCCGATCGAAGACGCCGAACCCGTCTCGCTGAGCCCCGCCCTCATCGTCGAGGACGACCCCGCCATGCAGGCACGCCTGCGCTACGTGCTGTCCACGCTCGGCTGCAATGAGGAGCGCATTGCGGTGACCGACAGCGTCGCCGGGGCGCAGCAACTGCTCGGCGAGCATGGCTACGGCGTTGTGCTGGTGGACATCGGTCTGCCCGACGGCAGTGGCGTGGAGCTCATCGACTGGCTGCAGGCGCACCACCCGGGCATTCCGGCGGTGGTGATATCGGCCTGGCGCACCGAGGAAATCATCTTCGCGGCACTGCGCGCGGGCGCCATCGGCTATCTGCTGAAAGAGCGTGACGACGTCGAACTCGGCATCGCGCTGCGCAGCATCGAACAGGGCGGTGCGCCCATCGACCCCAGCATCGCGCGCCACATCCTCGCGTGGCTCGCAACGCACCAGCCGACGGCCGACGCGCAGGTGCAAGCCTCCGGCGCCGCACCCGCCGCCGATGGACTGGCCCCGCTGACGCGCCGCGAGCGCAAGATCCTCGAGCTCGTGTCGCAAGGCCTGAGCAATCGCGACATGGCCGAGTCGCTGTCGATCTCCAGACTGACCGTGGAATGCCACACCAAGAACATCTACCGCAAGCTGGCCGTCAATTCGCGCACCGAAGCCGTCTTTCAGGCGCGAAGGCATGGCTTGCTGCGCTGACGGGCGCGCTGCTCCTCCTGCTTCTTGCGGCCAGCCCGGCCTTCGCCCAGGCAACCGCCGCGCCCGCGCTGCACGTCGAAGCCGTGCACGGCACCGGCTGGAACGACACGGCCCCGCCCGCTGAAGGCTGGGCACCCGTCACCCTGCCCGACAGCTGGGCCACACGCTGGCCCGGCTTCGACGGCGTGGTCTGGTACCGGCTGACGTGGCAGGAGCCGGAGCAGGTGCGCGAAACCGGCCTGCTGCTGCACTACCTCAACATGGCCGGCGAGGTGTCGCTCAACGGCACGCCGATTTCGCGCGACGACAGCCTGGTCGAGCCGCTCACGCGCGCCTGGAACACACCGCGCTACTGGCTGCTGGCGCCGCCGCTGCTCAGGCCCGGCACCAACACGCTGCTGGTGCGCGTATCGGGCCTGTTCGCCTATCAGGCGGGGCTGGGGCCGGTGAGCCTGGGCACGCCGGCCGCGATGCAGGCAGAGTTCGAGCAGGAGCGCCTCGTGCGCCGCGACCTGCAGGTGCTGGGCCTCGCGGTGAGCGCGGCGGCCTCGGCCTTCTTCGCCGCCCTGTGGCTGCTGCGTCGGCGCGAGACGGCCTACGGATGGTTCGCGCTGATGTCCGTGCTGTGGCTGCTGTTCGGCTACAACCAGATCGCGACCAGCCCCTGGCCCTTTGCCAGCAACCACAGCTGGCAGGCGCTGAACATCTCGACGCTGCTGGTCTTCGGCGTTTCCTACGTCGTCTTCGCGCTGCGCTTCTGCGGGCGGCGCATGCCCCGGCTGGAGGGCGCGGCGCTGCTGGTTGCGGTGGTCGGCGTGCTCGACCTGTGGCTGGCGCCCCACGCAGACCTGATCGCGCACCGCGCCATCTGGACGCTGGCGGGCGGCTTCACCGTCATCGCCGTGAACGGCACCTCGATCGTCCACGCCCTGCGCCACCGAAACAGCCCGATGCGCTCGCTCGCACCGTTCATGGCGGTGTCGGCGCTGACGGACGCGCACGACTTGCTGGTGTTCACGCAGGTGATCGACAGCAACACCTACTACACGACGATGTCTTCGTACATCCTGCTGCTGGGCATGGCGCTGACGCTGGCCGCGCAGTTCGTGAAGAGCCTCAAGCGCATCGAGAACTTCAACACCGAGCTGATCGAGGAAGTGAACGCGGCCAAGGCCGACCTCGCCGCCACGCTGGCGCAGCAGCACGCGCTGGAGCTGACGCATGCGCGCATCGGCGAACGCGTGAACCTGGTGAGCGACCTGCACGACGGCCTCGGCGGCATGCTGGTGGGCAGCATCGCCACGCTGGAGCGCACGCCCGAGAACCTCAGCGCGCCCGAGCTGCTCGCCATGCTCAAGCGCCTGCGCGACGACCTGCGGCTGATCATCGATGCCACCGGCCGCGACGATGGCGCCCGCGCGCTGGGCGAGCTGCTGGCGCCGCTGCGCCACCGCAGCGCGCAGCTGCTCGATGCCAACGGCATCGACTGCCGCTGGCAGGTGTCGGGCATCGACACGCTCGAACTGCCGCCTTCGCAGAGCCTCGACCTGATGCGCTTCCTGCAGGAGGCGCTGACCAATGTGCTCAAGCACAGCGCGAGCCGGCGCGTGGACGTGACCGTGGCGCGCGCGGGCGCCGAGCTCCGGCTCAGCGTGCGCGATGACGGGCGCGGCTTTGCGGTCGAAGGCACTGGCGAAGCCGGCGGCGCGGGGTTGCGCAGCCTGCGCACGCGGGCGCGCCGCCTCGGCGCCGAGCTGCAGTTGCAGTCGCGCCCCGGCGAGACGCAGGTTGCACTGCGAATGCCACTCGCGAGCTGACTAGAGTTCGAGCACCAGGCGCCCTTCGCAGGCACGCGAGCAGCAGGCCATCATCTTCGTGTTGGCGTCGCGCTCCGTACGCGTGAGCACCACGTCGCGGTGATCGACCTTGCCGGAGAGCACGCGCACTTCGCACGAGCCACACAGGCCTTCTTCGCAATCGCTCTGCACGTCGACGTTCGCGGCGCGCAGCGCGGTCAGCAGGGTCTGGTCGGGCGGCACGGTGAGGACGAGGCCGGAGTCCTTCAGCTCGACCTCGAAGGCGTGCTCCTTCGACGGATCGAGCGTGGCGAGCGTCGACTCGAAATGCTCCACACGCAGCGTGCCTTCGGGCCACGCGGCGCAGCAGCTTTCCAGCGCTTCGAGCATTCGCAGCGGGCCGCAAGCATAGACCTGTGCGCCGGGCACGGGTTGCGCGAGCAGGGCCTGCAGATCGTTGCGGCGCCCTTCGTCGGCAGCGTGCACGTGCAGGCGTTCGCCATGCAGCGCGGCCAGCTCGTCGACGAAGGCCATGCTCGTGCGGCTGCGGCCGCTGTAGTGCAGTTCGTAGTCCATGCCCAGCGCCTTCGCGCGCCGCGCCATCGCGCTGACTGGCGTGATGCCGATGCCGCCGGCAATGAAGATCGCCTTCTTCAGCGACTCGTCGAGGCGAAAGTGGTTGCGCGGACCGCGAATGCGCAGCCGGTCGCCCGGCTTCACGTTCGCATGCACCCATGCCGAGCCACCACGCCCATCGGGCTCGTGCAGTACGGCGATTTCCAGCACACCCGCCTCGTCGGGGTCGCCGCACAGCGAGTACTGGCGCGACAGCTCGGGCGCGCCGCATTCGACGTCGATGTGCGAGCCAGGCGTCCAGCGCGGCAGCGCCTTGCCGTCGGGCGATGCGAGGCGCAGCTTGACGATGCCATCGGCCACCGGCGTCACGCGCTCGACCACCACGGGTCTCGCGATCGAATGCGCCGAAGGTTCGCCGATGCGCACGGGCACCTGCACATCGCGCAGGCCCTTGTTCGCGCGCTCGGGGTTGGCCGCCGGGTCCCATTCCACCCACAGGTGCTCGGGCCCGCGGAACGAAGTGTTCGGCACGTAGGTGAAGCGCTGCTCCGACAGCCGCATGTGCGGCAGCCGGCGCGTGAACTCCTCCAGGAAGATCTGCATTTCCATGCGCGCCAGGTTCTTGCCCATGCACTGATGCGAGCCGTAGCCGAAGGTCAGATGGTCGCTGGCGTTGTCGCGGCGGATGTCGAACAGGTCGGCATCGGCGAAGTGCCCTTCGTCGTGGTTGGCCGACGAGGTGACGATCAGCAGGCGCGAGCCCGCCGGCAGGTCGACGCCGTCGATCTGCGTGTCTTTCGTGACGAGCCGGCGCCATGCGGCCACCGAGCCGTTGTGGCGCAGGCACTCTTCCACCGCGTTGGGAATGAGCCCCGGGTCTTCGCACAGTTCGCGCCACACGTGGGGGTGCTGCAGCAGCAGCTTCATCGCGTTGGCTGTGGCGTTGGCGGTGGTCTCGTGCGCGGCCACGATGCCGGCCATCATCATCGAGTGCAGGTACGAGTCGGTCACCACCTCGGGGTGCAGCATCTGCTTGCGGATGCCGTACTGCATCCAGCCGGGTGCGTCGGGGTCTTGCCGCATCTTCTCGAGCACCTTGCCGGCGTACTGCCAGAAGTTGCCGACCGCGTGCGCCACGGCCACCTGCTCCTCGGGCTTCGGGCGGCCCCAGGTGTTGACGGTGTGCGCGATGGAGTATTTGCGCAGCGTGTCCATGTCTTCCTCGGGCACGCCAAGGAAGTGCAGCGCCACGGTGAGCGGAATTTCCCACAGCATCTGGTCGACGAGATCGGCCTTGCCGTCGTCGATGAAGCGGTCGACATACGTGCGGGCCAGCTCGCGCACCATCGGCTCGTGGTGCTTCAGCGCCTCGGGCGTGAACGGGTCCATCAACGCGCGGCGGCGCGGCATGTGGGCGGGCTCGTCCTCGTTGACCAGCGTGCGGTTCAGCGCGAAGCCGTACGAGGCGAGCACCGCGTTGGCTTCCTCGCCGGTGGGCGTGATCTTTTCCAGCGCGTTCGACGGGCTGAAGGTGATGTTGTCGCGGAACACCGCCTTGATGTCCGCATAGCGCGTGAGCACCCAGTAGCCCAGCTTGGGGCTGTAGAAGATGGGCTCCTGCTCGCGCGCCCAGCGCACGTACTCGGGCGGGTCCTGCTGGTAGCCGTCTTCGAAGGGGTCGAAGCCGGCAGCGCGTTGGCTCACGGGGCAGCCGGTGGGCGTGCGCTCGGAAGACAGCGGGCCGTGCGCGACGGGACAGCCGGAAGCGCGTGGTGGCATGGCGGTATCGGGCATGGCGGAAGACTCAGTCGAGGGTGATCTTCAGGTCGCGGATCAGCTTGTGCCAGCGCACGGTTTCGTTCTTCAGCAGCTCGGTGTACTGGGCTGGCGTGTTGCCCACCGGCTCCACGCCGAAGTCGACCATGCGCGTGCGCACCGAGGGCTCGTTGATGGCCGCGACGATCTGGCGGTTGAGCGTGTTCACCACCTCGCTGGGCGTGGCCGAAGGCACCACCACGCCGACCAGCGCGGCAGCCTCGACGTTCTTGTAGCCGAGCTCGGCGAAGGTGGGCACGTCGGGCAACTGCGGCAGGCGCGTGGGGTTGGCCACGGCCAGCGCGCGCACCTTGCCGCCCTTGATGAAGCCGGAGCCCGCGGCCAGGTCGACCATCATGGCCGGCAGTTGCCCGCCGACCACGTCGGCCAGCGCAGGCGCCGCGCCGCGGTACGGCACATGGACCATGAAGAGCTTCGCTTCCACCTTCAGCAGCTCCATCGCGAGGTGGTGCGGGCTGCCCGCGCCGGCCGAGGCGTAGTTGATGCCGCCGGGCTTGGCCCTGGCCTGGGCGATGAAGTCCTTGGCCGAGGCGAAGCCCGAGTTCGCGCCGACCACCAGGATCATCGGGAACTTGCCCATCAGCGTGACGGGCGCGAGGTCTTTCGTCGGGCTGTAGCTCAGCGACTTGTAGAGCGCGGGGTTGAAGACCAGCGTGCCGTTGTCGGCCGAGAGGATGGTGTAGCCGTCGGCCGGGGCACGCGCGGTTTCGGCGGCGGCCAGAGCGGTGTTGCCGCCGGGCTTGTTGTCCACCAGCACCGGCTGCGCCACCTGGGTGGACAGCGTCTGGGCGACCGTGCGCGCGAGAAAGTCGGAACCGCCGCCGGCCGCGTACGGAACGATCCAGCGGATCGGCTTGGCGGGAAATGTCTGGGCGCTTGCGCTGGCAGCAGCTACCAGCGAAAGGATCACGGCAATGCACTTCTTCATGGGGTGTCTCCGGATTGGATATTGTGTATTGCGTAATTATCATACGCATAGCGTAATCACAAAATCGCGGGTTTACCCGGCCATGCAGGCCGAGCACCTAACATGAAGGCGACATGACCTCATCTCCGGAACCCAGCCCTTCCTCCCCCACCTCCCCCGCCCGCGAGCGCCGCCAGCGCGTGCAATCCGCCGAAACCGGCATGGCCGTGCTCAAGGGGCTGGCGCACCTGGGCGGCCGCAGCAGCCTCACGGCGTTGTCGGCGCACGTCGCCGAGAGCCCGGCCAAGGTTCACCGCTACCTCGCCAGCCTGATGGAAGCGGGCCTCGTGCTGCAGGACGCCGCCTCGCAGCACTACTACCTGGGCACCGAAGCCATCCAGATCGGCCTGGCTGCCATGCGGCAGGCCGACCCGATCCGCGCGGCCGAGCCCTGCCTGATCCGCCTGCGCGAGTCGCTGGAGGTGACGTGCTTCGTCGCGGTCATGGGCAACAAGGGCCCGACCATCGTGCGTTTCGAGGAACCGGGCCTGCCGGTGACGGTGAACGTGCGCGCCGGCTCGGTGATGTCGATGCTGTGGTCGGCGACCGGCCGCGCCTTCCTGGGTCTGCTCGACGAATCGCGCGTGCTGGCGCTGGCCGAGCAGGAGCTGGGCGAGGCCACGCCCGAAATGCGGGCGCAGCTCGACGCGAAAGACCCGATCGGGCATCTGCGCCGCGAGGTGCGGCAGGCGCACTGCGCCAGCGTGAAAGACACCTACCTGCGCGGCATCAGCGCCGTGGCGGCGCCGGTGTACGACTATGCGGGCCGGGTGTGCGCCGTGATCACCGCACTGGGCGCCACGGGGGGCTTCGATCCGGCCATCGACGGGCCCATTGCCACGGCGGTGCGGCAGGAGGCCCGGGCCGCCAGCGCCCTGCTGGGCGCCGCAGCCTGAAGCTTCAGGGCTGGATCAGTCGGCCCAGACCACCGTGCCGGTCCACGCCGTGGCCAGCACCAGGATGCCGAAGGCAATGCGGTACCAGGCGAACGGAATGAAGTTGTGGGTGCTGATGAACTTCAGCAGCCAACGCACGCACAGCCAGGCGCTGATGAACGAGAACACCAGCCCCACGGCGAACAGCGGGATGTCGGCCATCGACAGCGCCGCGCGCTCCTTGTAGATGCTGTAGAGCCCTGCGCCGATCAGCGTAGGAATAGCGAGGAAGAACGAGAAATCGGTCGCCGCCTGGCGCGACAGGCCCAGCAGCATGCCGCCGATGATGGTCGAGCCGCTGCGGCTCGTGCCCGGGATCATCGCGAAGCACTGCACCAGGCCGACCTTCAGCGCATCCCACGGCGTCAGGTCGTCCACGTGCTCGACGCGCACCGAGCCCGGCGGCCGCTTCTCTGCCCACAAGATGATGAAGCCGCCGATGATGAAGGTGCTTGCCACCACGGTCGGAATGAACAGGTGCTCCTTGATGACCTTGCCGAACAGCAGGCCCAGCACCACCGCGGGAAGAAAGCCGATGAAGATGTTCAGCGCCAGTCGCTGTGCCTTCGGTTGCCGCGGCAATGCGACAACGGTCGATTTGATCTTCTGCCAATAGACCAGGATCACCGCGAAGATCGCGCCGGTCTGGATGGCGATCTCGAAAACCTTGCCCCGGTTGTCGCCGAAGCCGCCGAGCAGCGAGCCCGCAAGAATCAGATGGCCGGTCGATGAGATCGGAAGGAATTCGGTCAGCCCCTCGACGATGCCCATGACGGCGGCCTTGGCCAGCAAAACAATATCCACGCGTACTCCTTTTAAGAGCAGCCATTATCACGATGGGTCGGTCAGGAGGAATTCAGGATCCCCAGTTCCGGTGATGTTCAGATGCAGTGCGTTAACACAAAGTAGTGCATTACCGGGCATGTGTGATGTCCGAAGGAGCTTGCGCCAAATGCGAACGCCAATGCCCGCCAACGGGCACGAAGAACATAACTCGACCGTCGACGACCACGGCGAAGACCGTCGCAAGAATGCACAGGACCTCGAGCGCGAGCAGTGCGCCTCGATGCGGCGCGTTACCGAGGCCACCGGCGCGTCGGCCCACGAACTGCAGCAGCTGATGCAGCGGCTGCTCGACATCGACCGCTCGGGCTCGAGCGCCGGCATCGTCGCCCAGGGCCACATCGCGGCCGACCGCATGCAGTCGGGCATGCAGGCACTCGACCTCGGCGACGGCCACCTGGCCGAACAGCACGGCGATGCCGCGCAGAGCATCGATTTCTGGCTGCTCGAGCCGCTAGACCCGGCTCACGACAAGAAGTGGTACGCCCGCTGGAAGTTCTGGAGCTTCATCCTCGGCGTGTCCGGTTCCGAAGCCGCACTCACCCTGCAGGGCCTGGCGCTGCGCCCCACCGAGCCCGGCGACACGCACGCGGACCTGGTGGCCAAGGCGCGCAAGGTGCTGGAGGCCTGGCGCCGCACTTCGGAGCCGCTCTTCTGGGCGGCCGTGGAATGCTACGTGCGGCAACAGTCGTTCTCGCTCGAAACACAGGCCTACCTGATGCACTGCATCGCCGCCATGTTCGCGGGTGACCCGATGAAGCTGTCGAACGCACAGAGCGAACAGCTCGCGGGCGTTCTCACCGACACCTATTGCGACGCGCTGGGCACCTCGGCGAGCATGCCCTCGGCGGACATCTACCGGCGCCTGTCGCAGGGCCTGGAGGCGACTGATCGCGAAACCGGCCTTACCCGCAACCTGGGGCGCAGCGACGCGGCCCAGATCGCGATCACGGCGCTGTTCTCGGTCATCGAAGGCTCGCGTTCACGCTACTGAGCCGTGCGCCGGCGCAGCGCGCGCACCGCGCTGTCGACCGTGGTCAGCACCGGCAGGCCGCTGGCGGCCTCGCAGGCAGCACGTGCCCTGGCCATGCTGAACTGCGCCAGTGCAATGCGCGTGCAGCCGCGCTCTCGCAGCGCCACAGCCTGCGCGGCGATCAAGGCATCGTGTCGCTGCACATCGCCGGCATTCAGGGCGTCGAGTGCACCCTCGGCCAGCGAGGTTTCGAGTGCTGTGCCTTGCGGAAACTCCGGCGGCATCGAGGCCAGCGTGGGCGCAAAGGTCGCGATCAACCCGAGCCGCCCCTGCCCTTGCGCCGCCTCGTCGATCATGGCCTCGTTGGGCTTGAGCACCGGAATGCCTGCATGCCGCCGCGCCACCGCCTCGATGCACGGCCCGAAGGCCGAGCAGGTGAAGAGAATGCCCTGCGCGCCCGTATCGACCGCGTACTGCGCCAGGCGCTGGAAGCGCTCGTGCATCGCGGCGTCGAGCCCCTTGCCGTTGCGCGCCAGATCGGCCGAGAGGCTGTCGTCGAGCAGGTTCATGCGCACGGCCTCGGGCCAGTCGCGCGCGAAGGCTTCGTTGATGGGCGCGACGGAGTGCGAGAGCGCGTGGATCAGGGCAATGCGGGTCATGAATTCAGAGGCTCTTCAAAAGCTCAGATGCCCTTCGAAGAAGGATTGGCGAACGCTTCCTTCGTCTCGGCATTCAGCGGGTAGTTGATGTTGATGCCCTTCGGCGGAATCGGCGACATGAACCACTTGGCATAGAGCTTTTCCATCTCGCCCGACTTCATCATGCCCGACACGACGCGGTCGACCAGCGCCTTGAAGGCCGGGTCGTCCTTGCGGAACATCAGCGACTGGTTCTCGGTGCGCAGGCTCTCGCCGGTGATGATGAAGTCCTTCGGGTTGCGCGCATTCGCGATCTGCCCGGCCAGCAGGATGTCGTCGAGCACGAAGGCCTGGGCGCGGCCGCTTTCCACCAGCAGGAAGGAGTCGCTGTGGTCCTTGCCCGCGAGGTTGTTCACTTCGAGGCTGCGGCCGCGGTCGGCCTCGCGCAGCAGGCGGAACGAGGTGGTGCCGCTGGTGGTGGCCACCGTCTTGCCCTGCAGGTCGGCAATGCTCTTGATGCCCGAATCGGCCTTCACCAGCATGCGCACGTTGTAGCGGAAGATGTCCGGCGAAAACGCCACCTGCTTCTGCCGCTCGACCAGGTTGGTGGTGGAGCCGCATTCGATGTCGACCGTGCCGTTCTGCACCAGCGGAATGCGATTAGCCGAGGTGACGGCCTGGTACTTGATCTCGATGGCCGGCATCTTCAGCTCGCTCTTCACGGCCTCGACGATGCGGTTGCAGATCTCGATGCTGTAGCCCACGGGCTTGAGGTTGCCGTCGAGGTACGAGAAGCCGAAGGACGACTCCCGGTAGCCGAAGGTGATGGCGCCGCTGGCCTTTATCTTCGCGAGCGTGTCGCTCTCCTGGGCCTGCACGGCCGTGAGCGGCATGAAGGCCGCAAAAATCACCGCGAGCGCGGCACCAAAGGGAAACGGCAGACGAAGCTTGGGCATGGAACGCTCCTCGGAACGATGGTTGAAGAAAAAGCGGATGGGAAAGTGGTAGCGCTCAGCGCGCGGCGGCGCGTGTGACCGCATCGATGGAGGCCGCGAGCCGCGCGGCGATCTCCTGCAGGTCTTGCCGCGTGGCAATGAAGGGCGGCGCCAGCAGCACGTGGTCGCCCAGCCGGCCATCGACCGTGCCGCCGAAGGGGTAGCACAGCAGGCCGCGCGCCATGGCGTCCTTCTTGACGGTGGCGTTGACCTTCAGCGCCGGATCGAAGGGCGTCTTGCTCGCGCGGTCGGCCACCAGCTCGATGCCCCAGAAAAAGCCGCGGCCGCGGATGTCACCCACGTGCGGGTGCGCGCCCAGCGCCTCGGCCAGCATCGCGCCGAAGGCAACGCCGTCTTCGCGCACCTTGGCGACCAGCCCGTCGCGCCGGATCACCTGCTGCACCGCGAGCGCAGCAGCGCAGGCCATCGGGTGGCCGAGGTAGGTGTGGCCGTGCTGGAAGAAGCCGCTGCCGCTGGACATGGCCTCGACGATGCGGCGCTGCGCCAGCACGGCGCCTACCGGCTGGTAGCCGCCGCCCAAGCCCTTGGCGACGGTCATGAGGTCGGGCACCACGCCCTCCTGCTCGCAAGCGTGCAGCGAGCCGGTGCGGCCCATGCCGCACATCACCTCGTCGAGGATCAGCAGCACGCCGTATTTGTCGCACACCGCGCGCACCGCCTTGAAGTAACCCGGCACCGGCGTGAGCACGCCGGCCGTGGCGCCGCCGACGGTCTCTGCCACGAAGGCGATCACTCGATCGGCGCCCTGCGCGAGGATGGCCGCTTCGAGCTCTGCCGCCAGGCGCAGGCCGTACTGCCCGGCGCTTTCGTCATCGCGTTGCTCGCGGTACGGGTAGCAGGGCGACACGTGCGTGGCCGGCACGAGGATGGGTGCGAAGGGCTCGCGACGCCATGCGTTGCCGCCCACGGCCAGCGCGCCCAGCGTGTTGCCGTGGTAGCTCTGGCGGCGCGCGATGAAGTGCGTGCGCTGCGGCTGGCCGATTTCGACGAAGTATTGGCGCGCCATCTTCAGCGCCGACTCCACCGCTTCCGAGCCACCGCTCACCAGGTAGACGTGGCTCATGCCCTCGGGAGCGGAGCCGATCATTTCGTCGGCCAGTTGCTCGGCCACTTCGCTCGTGAAGAAGCTGGTGTGCGCATAGGCGAGCTTGTCGATCTGCGCGTGCATGGCGGCCAGCACCTCGGGGTGCGCATGGCCGAGCGACGACACCGCCGCACCGCCAGAGGCGTCGAGGTATTCGCGGCCTTCGGCGTCGCGGATGAACATGCCGTGGGAGCCGGCGGCAACGGGCGGGGTCTGGCGAAGATGGCGGTGGAAGACGTGCGTCATGGGAGCTGGCAACTGGATTCGAAGGTTGGAACTAACGTTTCTGCCGAATTATTATTTGGAACATTTGTTCCGTCAACTGCCACCATTCGCCCCTCCGGTACATTTGTTCCAACGACAGCCGAAGAGAGACACCGCCATGGGCGCCCGAGAGCAGATCCGCCAGCGTTTCAACGAACTGAGCCCCGCCCTGCAGCAGGTGGCGCGCTACGTGCTCGACCATCCGAACGAGGTGGTCACGGGCTCGATGCGCAACGTCGGCACGCGCTCGCAGAGCACGCCCGCCACCCTCGTGCGTTTCGCGCAGCATCTGGGCTTCGAAGGCTGGCCGCAGCTCAAGGAAGCCTTCGCCGCCGACATGGGCCTGGGCTCCGCCGAAACCTACGGCGGACGCGCCAAGCAGCTCGTCGGCCGCGCCAAGGACCAGACGCTGACCGGCGAAATGTTCGAGGTGCAGCGCCGCAATCTCGAAGCCACGCACCAGCAGAGCGAGCAGGCGCTGCAAAAGGCCTGCGCGCTGATCGAGAAGGCCCCGGCAGTGCACGCCGCGGGGTTCAGGGCGTGCTTTCCGATCGCCTTTTCATTCGTCTACGTGTACCGGCTCTTTCGCGCCAGCGTGCACCTTGTCGATGGCCAGGGCGGCTCGCTGGAAATGCAGCAGCGCGCCTTCGCCAAGGGCGACGCGCTGGTGGTGGCGAGCTTCGCGCCCTACTCGCGCGAGGCGCTGCAGGTGGCGCAGGCGGCCAAGGCGGCGGGTTGCCGCATCGTCGCCATTACCGACAGCGTGACCTCGCCGCTGTCGCTGCTGGCGGACGAGACGCTGCTCTTCACGATCAACAGCCCCTCGTTCTTCCCGTCGGTCGCGGCCGGGGTGGCGGTGACGGAAGCGCTGGTCGAGCTGCTGGCCAGCCGCGCGGGCAAGCCGGTGATCCGGCGCATCGACCAGGCGGAGGCGCAGCTGTTCGAATCGGGGGCCTACCTCACGCCGCCGGCGGCGCGCGGCGGCTAGGGCCAGGAGCTCAGATCAGCGCCCGGGTGCGGCCGGCGGCCTGCTGACTCAGGTGAAGCACCAGCAGGTCGCGGTTGGCGATGATGTGGTCGCGCATGGCGGTTTCGGCGCTGGAGGCTTCCTGCCGGCCCAGCGCCTCGACGATGCGGCAGTGCTCTTCCAGCGCCTGCAGAGCCTGTTCGTGGCGGTACAGCTGCATCGACGCATCGCGGTTGTGCGGACGCAGCTTGCTGTCGAAAATGATCGGCAACTGGCTGGCTCGCTGCACCGCCTCGGTCAGCCAGCGGTTGTCCGCCAGTGTCAGCAGCTTGCGGTGAAAGGCCTGGTTCAGGTCCTGCCAGCACTCGGCCCGGACGTCAGTCCATTCGCCTCTGCCGTGCAGCACTTCGTACTGCTCGTCGAGCATGGCCGTCAGTTGCGCCAGGGCTCCGCCTTCGAGACCGCGCTCGCTGATCAGGCGGCAGCACATGCCCTCCAGCGTGGCACGCACGCTGAAGGCGTCGAACACGTCCTTGGCGTTGAAGCGGCGCACCTGGAAGCCCTTGTTGGGCAGATACAACAGCAGCCCCTCGTCGGCCAGCCGCGCCATGGCGCCGCGCACAGGAGTGCGCGACACGCCAAGCTCGTTGGCGAGCGAGATCTCCATCAAATGGGAGCCAGGGGCAATCACACCATCGAAGATGCGATTGCGCAGCGTGTCGGCCACGGACAACGCTCGTGTCCGAGAGGGGTCTGGGGGGGTCATCGAAAGTCGGGAACTAGGGGGCGCCGGAAGCGGGTCGCGCGGATGGTACGGCCGCGTACAAAAGCTTCATATCCCCGATTTCCGTAAAAATTTTATTCCGGGACTTTTTCGATGATTACTTCAAATTTATTAACTTTTGTAAACTTCTCTTCAGCTGTACGCGTTAACCCGCCCCCGGTAGCCCTTCCGGACAGCCTGCCTATCTGGCAATGATCCAGTCGGCGATCTGCGGAACAACCTCGCGATCGAGCCCGTTGAAGCCGTGATACGCCATGGCCTCGCACGAGTCGCCCCTGTTCTCCCCGCCCTTGAAGCTCAGCAGCGCCTTCCTCGGCGAGTTCTCGAGCTTTCCCATGAGGACGGGCACGTTGGCAAACGCGCAGAGCGCGCAACCATCCTGCTCGTGATGGACGACGAGAACGGGAACCCGGATCTTTTCCAGCGGCATTGCCGGAACGGGCCGTCCCCGGTCGTCGGTGAGGATGGTCGAGCTCAGCACGATGCCGTCCGGCCCTTCAGGGCCCGCGAGCTCGGTCGCGACGTATGCCGCGGACTGCGTACCCCGGCTGGTGCCCACAAGCCACACAGGCACCCTGGATTGCTCTCGCATCCACGCAATGACCGCCTTGAGGTCGGCCGCATGCTCCGGCTTCTGGCGAAAACCGCTGAGGTAGGGTGGACTCAGTCGGTCGGACGGAGCATCGACGACGGCGACCATGAGCCCTTGGTCTGCAAACAGCTGCCGCGTGCGAACGAGAAAATTCCCGGCGCCCCAGTTGAACGAACCATTGGGAAAGATCTGCAGCCCGCCGTGCCCGCCTGCGAGCAGGATCACGGCAGCCCTTGGCGCTGGCGGCGACAGCACGAGCATCCGCTGCGTTACGCCTGGCCGGGTGGGAATGTCCACCACCTTCTGCGTGGTCTGCGCCTGGGCTGGCAAAACCAGCGCAATCAGGAAGAGAAAGCCTGCGATCCAGTACCTGGCAATGTTGTGCATCGACGATCTCCTGGGGGTACAGCTTTGAGTCCGTTTGCCGCCGACCTGCATAATCGCGCCCTTTTTCCCTAGGGACGCCAGATGAATCTGGAAATCGCGCAATCCACGCCGACGGCGGCAAGCATTGCGAAGCTCGTTCAGGCGCACTACGGCCTGGGCGAAGTGGTCGAGAGCGAGTTCCTGCGGCGCAGCTTCAATCAAGTCTATCGGCTGAGCTTTGCCAGCGGGCGACGTGCCGTGGCACGGCTCTGCGCCGAGCGGCCCCGAGGCGGCCCCAACATGCTGTTCGAATCAGCCGCGCTGCAGCATTGGGCCCAGGCCGGATGCACCGTATCCCGTTGCCTGCCCACCGCGGACGGTGAAGTCGCCATCCACGTGTCGCTACCAGAGGGCTCCCGGGCGCTGATGCTGTTCGAGTATCTGGACGGAGAGTTCACCGGCGACTCGGCCGATGACATCGGAGCCTTTGCGCACGGGCTGGCCGCCTTGCACATTGCGGGCGAAAGCTACCAGGGGCCGGCCAGCAGCTATCACCTGGACCTGGACTACCTGCTGCTGCGCCCCCTGCAGGGCCTGCTGCATGCTCCGACCATGACCGCCGAGTTGCGCCCGCAATTCGAGATGCTGGGACAGCGGCTGCACAGCGACGTCCTGGCATTGGGCGAGCTCAGCCGCGTCCTGTGCCACGGCGACGCGCACGGCAGCAACAACTTCATCGTGCGCGGTGCGCAGGAGCAGCACGAGGCGGTGTTCTTCGACTTCGACGAGGCGGGCCCCGGCTACCTGGCCTATGAACTGGCGGTCTATCCATGGAGCCTGCATCCGCGCACGCCCGATGGCGTACTGAGCGACAAGGCAACGGGGCAGTGGCGGAACTTCATATCCGCCTATCGCGAGGCCCGGCCTGTCGCCGATGCCGACCTCGCCGCCATCCCACGCTTCATGGCAGTGCGGCAGATCTGGCTGCTGGGAGAGTGCGCAGGACGGGTTCCTGTCTGGGGCTCCCAGACCATACCGACCGACTACCTCCGCCGGCAGGTGACCATGCTGCGCAAGTGGGAAACATTGGAGTTGCCACTCTAGTAGGGCCCGGAACCCTCCCCTGCCAGCGCAAGTCAAACCGTTTGTCGCGGCGCCTTGTCGCGACAGGAGGTAATGACCATGAAGCAAGTGAAGCATTGGCAAGACCCCGTCAACGCCGTCGCCGGCGCCTGGCTGATCGTCTCGCCCTGGGTCCTGGGCTTTTCGGACCTGACGCCCGCCATGTGGACGATGGTGGCGACCGGCATCGTGCTCGGCGCGGTGGCGCTCGGTGCGACCTTCGTGCCCCGACAGTGGGAAGAATGGACCGAGGTCGCGCTGGCGGCCTGGCTCGCGATATCGCCCTGGGTGGTCGGCTTCCGTGGCGTCGAGACGGCGATGGTCAATGCGGTGCTCGTCGCCGCGGTGATCCTCGTGCTGGCGCTCTGGGTGCTGGTAACCGACAAGGACTACCTGGGCAACATCAGCGACCGTCCGGCGCATTGACCTGAGCGCCGGGCCTGAGGATGGGCCCAGTGCCCATCCTCCATATCGATCAGTCGCTTACTGCGTGCGCGAAGCGGCGGGTTGCGGTGCTGCCGCGTCCGCTTTGGCGTTGTTGCCATCGCCCATCCACCCGGCCTGCCAGCCCCCGCCCATCGCCTGGATCAGCGCGATGGCCGTGGTCTGGCGACTGACCTGCAGCTGCACAAGCGTGCGCCGCGCGCTCAGCGCGGCGGCCTGTGCGGTGACCACGTCGGTGTAGCTCACCTGCGCGGCGCGATAGCGGTTCAGCAACTGCTGCTCGGTCTTGTCTGCCGCAGCCGAGGCCTCGCGGCGAAAGCCCTCCTGCTCGGCGAGCGTCGCGCTCGCGGTGAGCTGGTCTTCCACGGCCTGGAAAGCCGTGAGCACGGTCTGCCGATAGCGCGCCACGCTCGACTCGTAGGAGGCCTTGGCCGAATCGACGTTGGCCGCGATGGCGCCCGCGTCGAACACCACCTGCGCCACCGAAAAGCCCAGCGACCACAGCGAGTTGGCCGAGCTGAACAGGTCCTTCACGCGGCTGGCGCTGCTGCCGACCGAGGCAGTGAGGCCGATGTTCGGAAAGTAGGCTGCGCGCGCAATGCCGATCTGCGAATTGGCCGCCGCCACGGTGCGCTCGGCGGCCGCGATGTCGGGCCGGCGCTGCAGCAGCGTCGAGGGCACGCCGAGCGGCACGCCGGGCACCACGGGCGTCCATTGCGCGGCCGGCAGGCTGAAGTCGGCTGGTGCCACGCCCAGCAACGCGGCAATCGCGTGCTCGTAGGTGGCGCGGGTGCGCTGCAGGCCCACGCGTTCGGCCTTGGCGTTGACGAGTTGCGTCTGCGCCTGCAGCACATCGGTCTGCGCGGCGATGCCGGCCTGATAGCGGTTGCTCGTGATCTCGAAGGCGCGCTGGTAGCCCTGGATGGTTTCGTCGAGCAGCACGATCTCCGTGTCGGCCTCGCGCAGCGAAAAGTAGTTGGTGGCCAGGTCGCCGATGGCCGACAGGCGCGCCGCGGCCAAGTCGGCCTCGCTCGCCTGTGCATTGGCCTGCGCGCTGCTCACGGCTTCGCGCAAGCGGCCCCACACGTCGGGCGTCCAGCTGGCGCCCAGCGTGGCCGAGAAGGCATTCGACGGACTCGACGTGCTGCTGCCGCCCACCGTGCCCGACCGCTTGCCGCTGCCATCGAGCGACACCGACGGGAACAGCGCCGCCCGCTCGCCGCGCACCAGCGCCTGGGCCTGCGAATAGTTGGCCACCGCCGCGGCGATGTTCTGGTTCGACACCTGCACGCGGCCGGCCAGTTCGTCGAGCGTGGCATCGCCGAACAGCTTCCACCATTCGCCGCGGTCGAGCGCATCGGCCGGCGCGGCGGGCAGCCAGCCTTCGGCGGTCTTCTGCTCCTTCCAGTTGACGGAAGCTGCGGTGGTGGGCTGTTCGTAGCGCGGGCCGACGGAGCAGCCGGCGAGCACAGCAGCCAGAGCGAGCGCCGAGAGCGGGAAGCGGCTCGCGCGGAAGGAGGAAAAGGAAAGCAGTGCGTTCATGGCGGTGTTGTTCTCAAGCTGGCGCGACCCGGCTCAGTTCGTGTTCGTTCTTGCCGCGGCGGCGCAATTTGTCGAGCAGCAGATAGACGACCGGCGTCGTCAGCAGGGTCAGCAGCTGGCTGGCGATCAGCCCGCCGATGATGGCCACGCCCAGCGGCCGGCGCAGCTCGGCCCCCTCCCCGAAGCCGATGGCCAGCGGCAGCGCGCCCAGTGCGGCCGCCAGCGTGGTCATCAGGATCGGGCGGAAGCGCAGCAGGCAGGCCTCGCGCACCGCCTCCAGCGGCGAGAGCCCGCGCGAGCGCTCGGCCTCCAGCGCGAAGTCGATGATCAGAATGGCGTTCTTCTTCACGATGCCGATCAGCAGGAACACGCCGATCAGCGCAATGATCGAGAACTCCATGCGGAACATCAGCAGCGCCAGCACCGCGCCCACGCCAGCCGACGGCAGCGTCGACAGCACGGTGATCGGATGCACCAGGCTCTCGTACAGGATGCCCAGCACGATGTAGATCACGATCAGCGCGGCCAAGATCAAGATGGCCTGCTGGCCCTGCGACTGCTGCGCGCTGGCCGCAGTGCCGGCGAAGGCGCCGCGCACGTTGGTGGGCATCGCGATGTTGGCCTCGGCCTTGGCAATGGCCTCGCGCGCATCGCCGAGGTTCGCGCCTTCGGCGAGGTTGAACGAGATGGTGGTCGCCAGTTCGCCATCTTCATGGCTCACCGAGGTGGCGACGGATTGCTCTTCGAACTTCGCCACCGCCGACAGCGGCACGAGCGCAGTGGCCGTGTTGCTCAGCACGTTGCCGGTCGATGCGCTGCGCAGGCCCGCGTTGGCTGACACCGGCACGGAGGTGCTGCTGGCTGTGCTCGAGGACGACGACGAACTTGAACTCGTCGACGTCGTGGTGCTCGCCGCCACCTGCGTGGTCACGGTCTGGCCCGCCACCACCGTCGTCTTGGTGGCCGGCACGTAAACGTCGCTCAAGGCATTGGGACTGCGCGAGTAGCGTGGAGCCCACTCCATCACCACGTGGTACTGGTTCAGCTCGGTGTAGATGGTCGCCACCTGCCGCTGCCCAAAGGCGTTGTAGAGCGCGTTGTCGACGGCTGTGGAAGTAAGGCCCAGCCGGCGCGCGCTGTCGGGGTCGACCTTGGCCACCGTCTCCACACCGTTCTCGTCCTGGTCGGTGTCGATGTCGGTCAGCACCGGCTGCATCTTCAGCTCGTCGGACAGCTTCAGGGCCCAGGTGCGCAGGTCGGCGAGGGAGTCGCTCTTGAGCGTGTACTGGTAGGTGGAATTGCTGGCGCGGCCGCCCGAGCGCACGTCCTGCACCGTGCCCAGGAACACGCGCAGGCCGGTCACCTCGTTGAGCTGTGGCCGCAGCCGCGCGATCACGGCCAGGCCGCTGTCCTTGCGCTGGTTGGCCGGCTTCAGGTTGACGAACATGAAGCCGCCCCCTGCCCGGCCCGCGCCGGTGAAGCCGACCACAGTGTCGACCGCCTCGTCCTTGCGGATGATGTCGACCACCTGCCGCAGCTTGGCAGCCAGCGCCTGCGACGAAATGCTCTGGTCGGCGCGCAGGCCGCCGTTGAGCTGCCCGCTGTCCTGCTGCGGGAAGAAGCCCTTGGGCGCAGCGCTGAAAAGATACACATTGAGCCCGACCACCGCCACCAGGATCAGCATGACCAACGCCTTGCTGTCGAGCGCCCAGTCGAGGCTGGTCTCGTAGCGCTTGAGCACCCAGTCGTAGCTGCTTGCGGCCATGCGACCGAAGCGGCCTTGCGGCTTGCTCTTGTCATGCTCGCCGCCGGGCTTGAGCAGCCACGCGCACATCATGGGCGTGGTGGTCAGCGAGATGACGAGCGAGATCATCACCGCCGCCGACAGCGTCACCGCGAACTCGCGGAACAGCCGGCCCACCTGTCCGCCCATGAACAGCAGCGGAATGAACACCGCCACCAGCGACACGCTGATCGACAGCACGGTGAAGCCCACTTCCTTGGCGCCCAGCAGCGCCGCCTTCATGCGCGTCATGCCCGACTCGATGTGCCGGCTGGTGTTTTCGAGCACGACGATCGCGTCGTCCACCACGAAGCCGGTGGCCACCGTGAGCGCCATCAGGCTCAGGTTGTTGAGGCTGAAGCCCAGCAGGTACATGACCCCGAAAGTGCCCAGCAGCGCCGCCACCGTGGCCACCGCAGGCACGATGGTCGCGCGTACGCTGCGCAGGAACAGGCTGACCACCAGCACCACCAGGATGACCGAGATGACCAGCGTGAACTCGACCTCGCGCAGCGAGCCGCGGATGGAGTTCGTGCTGTCCGACGCCACCTGCAGCGTGACGTCGGGCGGCAGCTGAGCCTGCAGCTCGGGCAGCAGCGCGCGCACGCTGTCGACGGTCTCGATGATGTTGGCCGAGGGCTGCCGCGTGATCAGCACGATGATCGCGGGCTCGCCGTTGAACAGGCCGAGCGTGCGCGTGTCTTCCACGCCGTCGACCACCTCGGCCACGTCCTGCAGCCGCACGGCCGCGCCGTTGCGCCAGGCGATGACCATCGGCGCGTAGTCGCTGGCGCGCAGGGCCGGTGTCTGCGTGTAGATCTGCAGCTTGCGGCCCTCGCCCTGGACCATGCCCTTGGGGCGGTTGGCGTTGGAGGCCTGGATGGCGGCGCGCACGTCTTCGGTGCTGATGCCGTAGCGGCTGAGCGCGAACGGCAGAAGCTCGATGCGCACGGCCGGGAGCGAGCCCCCGCCGATTTCCACGTCGCCCACGCCGTCCACCTGGGACAGGCGCTGGCTGACGATGTTCGAGACGGCGTCGTAGATCTGGCCCGGGGTCTTGGTCTTGGACGTGAGGGCCAGGATGATGACCGGCGAGGCGGCGGGGTTGGCCTTGCGGTAGGTCGGGTTGCTTCTCAGTGTGGCGGGCAGGTCGACGCGGCTGGCGTTGATGGCAGCCTGCACTTCTCTGGCTGCGCCGTCGATGTTGCGGCTCAGGTCGAATTGCAGGGTGACGCGGGCGGAGCCTACCGAGCTGGTGGACGTCATTTCGTTGACGCCTGCGATGGTGCCCAGGTGGCGCTCCAGCGGGGTTGCTACGCTGGTTGCCATCGTCTCGGGGCTTGCTCCGGGGATGGAGGCTCTTACTGAGATGACTGGGTAATCGACCTGGGGGAGTGGGGAGACTGGGAGGACGAAGAATGCGGCTATGCCTGCCAGGGCTATGCCTATGGTCAGTAGGACTGTGCCTATGGGGCGGCGGACGAAAGGTAATGAGAGATTCATCGCTGCTCTCCTTGCGGAGGGCTGAGGCCGGGTCTCGCCCCGGCGGGCGAGCTACTTTCTTTTGCTTCGCCAAAAGAAAGTAGCCAAAGAAAAGGCGACCCCACTGTCTGCGACCCCTTCGCTGCGCTACGGGGCAACCTGCGGTGCTCGCGTTTCGCGGGGTCCGCAGAACTCGCTTCGCTCAAACAGCTGCGGCCCTGATCCGCGAAACGCTCCGCTCCTCGGCGCAGCCAGAGGGGAGGTGGAGACAACACGGGCCTTTGCTTCGCTCGGCCCCCCTCCGGAGTCGAGCACCGCAGGTTGCCCGTAGCGAAGCGAAGGGACGCAGACAGTAGGGTCGCCTTTCTTTTGCCTACTTTTCTTTGGCGAAGCAAAGAAAAGTAGGTCGCCCGCCAGGGCGAGACCCGGCCTCGGAAAGCAAACAAGCAGCAAGAGAAAAACCGGCTCAAACCGCTTCCTCCTCAATCACAGCCCGCCGGGAGCTCCCCCCACCCAACCGATCAAACGCCAGATAGATAACAGGCGTAGTGAACAGAGTAAGCAGCTGACTAACGATCAACCCCCCAAAAATCGCCAACCCCAACGGACGCCGCAATTCAGCGCCTTCGCCGAAGCTCAGCATCAGGGGAACGGCCGCAAACAAGGCAGCCAGCGTAGTCATCAAGATAGGCCGAAACCGCAGCAAAGCAGCCTGATGAATAGCCTCCCGAGGAGACTTCCCCTGAGTCCGCTCAGCATCGATAGCGAAGTCGATCATCATGATCGCGTTCTTCTTCACGATGCCGATCAGCAGAATGATCCCGATGATCCCGATCACCCCCAGGTCGTTGCCGGTGATCATCAAGGCAAGCAAGGCCCCGACCCCGGCCGAAGGCAGCGTAGACAAGATAGTCAGCGGATGCACGTAGCTCTCGTACAGCACCCCCAGCACGATGTACACGCAAACCACCGCCGCCAGAATCAGCCACAACTGGTTAGACAGCGACTTCTCGTACGCCCCTGAAGCCCCCAGGAAGGTCATCGTCACGCTGCTGGGCAGCCCGATCTCCTTCGCAGCCGCCCTGATCGCATCGACCGAAGACCCAAGCGAAACCCCGGGCGCCGTATCGAAGTTCAGCGTGCTCGCCGGGTACTGCGCCACGTGCGTGATCTGCAGCGGCGCCTGCTGCTCGGTGATGTCCGCAATCGCGGACAGCGGCGTCGCGGTGCCGGAGCCGGCGATCAGGCTCAGCTGCCCCAGCGTCTGCGGCGTATTCACCATGCCGGGACGCGCTTCGAGAATCACCCGGTACTGGTTTGTCTCGGTGAAGATCGTCGACACGATGCGCTGGCCGAACGCGCTGTACAGCGCATCGTCCACCGTGCTCGCCGTGATCGACAGCCGCGCCGCGGTGTCGCGGTTCACGTTGACGAACGCCGCCAGGCCCTGCGCGCCAGCATCGCTGCTCACGTTGCGCACCTTGTCCGATGTCTGCAGCTTCGCCACGAGCTTCTTCATCCACTCGGTGATCGCGGCGCTGTCCACGCCCTCCAGCGACACGCGGTACTCGGTCGGGCCGGTCTCGGCGTCGATGGTCAGGTCTTGCGTGGGCTGCAGGTACAGCGTGACGCCGGCCACCTGCCGCACGCGCTCGCGCAGCCTGTCCATCACGTCCTGCTGGTTGCCGCGGCTCTTCGTCAGGTTGATGAGCATGCTGCCGGTGTGCAGCATGGTGTTGTTGGCCGCGTCCACGCCGACGAAGGAGCTGAGGTTCTCGACCTCGGGGTCTTCGAGAATGGCTTGCGCCGCCTGCAACTGCAGCTGCGACATGCGGTCGAAGGACACGTCCTGCGCGGCCTGCACGCGAGCCTGCAGCTGGCCGGTGTCCTGCGTGGGGAACAGGCCCTTCGGGATCGTGAGATACAGCACCACCGTCAGCACCATGGTCAGCAGCGCGACCAGCAGCGTGAGCGGCTGGTGCTCGATCACCCAGTGCAGCGAGCGGTCGTAACGCTCCATCACGCCGCTGAAGAAACGCTGCGCGCGCGCGCCGAAGCCATGGCCGGCCGGGTCTTTCTTTTCTTCGTGCCTGAGCCAGCGCGCCGACATCATCGGCACCAGCGTGAGCGACACCACGGCCGAGATCAGGATGGTGATGGCCAGCGTCACCGCGAACTCACGGAACAGGCGGCCCACCACGTCACCCATGAAGAGCAGCGGAATCAGCACCGCGATGAGCGACACGGTCAACGAGATGATTGTGAAGCCGATCTGCGTCGCGCCCTTGAACGCGGCCTGCAGCGGCTTTTCGCCCTCCTCGATGTAACGCGCGATGTTTTCGATCATCACGATCGCGTCGTCCACCACGAAGCCGGTGGCAATGGTCAGCGCCATCAGGCTCAGGTTGTTCAGGCTGTAGCCCAGCAGGTACATCAGCCCGAAGGTGCCGATGAGCGAGATGGGCACCGCAATGCTTGCGATGACGGTGGCGCGCAGGCTCCCCAGGAAGGCGAAGATCACCAGCACCACCAGCACCACGGCCAGCACCAGTTCCATCTCGACGTGCTGGACCGACGCGCGGATGCCGGCCGTGCGATCGCTGAGCACCTCGATCTTCAGTCCGGCGGGCAAGCCGGTCTGCAGCTCGGGCAGCTGCTTCTTGATGGCATCGACGGTGGCGATCACGTTGGCGCCCGGCTGGCGCTGCACGTTCATGATGATCGCGGGCGACAGCTTGTTGGTGCCGTCGGCCTTGTTGCCGGCCCAGGCGCTCAGCTGGTTGTTCTCGGCGCTGTTGACCACCTGCGCGACGTCGACCATGCGGATCGGCGCGCCGTTCTTGTACGTGACGATGAGATTCTTGTAGTCGTCGACCGTGAGCAGCTGGTCGTTCGAGTTGATGGTGTAGGCGCGCTTGGGGCCGTCGAAGCTGCCCTTGGCGCCGTTGGAGTTGGCTGCCGAGATGGCCGTGCGCAGCGTGTCGAGCCCGATGCCGTTGGCTGCGAGGGCCTGCGTGTTGGCCTGGATGCGCACCGCCGGGCGCTGCCCGCCGCTGAGCGAGACCAGCCCCACGCCCGAGACCTGGCTGATCTTCTGCGCGAGCCGGGTGTTGACGAGGTTCTGCACCTCGGTGAGCGGCAGCGTGTCGGACGTGATCGAAAGCGTGAGCACCGGCGCGTCGGCCGGGTTGACCTTGGCGTACACGGGCGGCGCCGGCAGGTCGGCCGGCAGCAGCGAGCCGCCGGCGTTGATGGCGGCCTGCACTTCCTGCTCGGCCACGTCGAGCGTCTGGCCCAGCGAGAACTGCAGCGTGATGATCGACACGCCCGCGGCGCTGGTCGAGCTCATGCGGTCGAGCCCCGACATCTGGCCGAACTGGCGTTCCAGCGGCGCGGTGACGGTGTTGCTCATGACCTCGGGGCTGCCCCCGGGGTAGAGCGTCTGCACCTGGATGGTCGGGTAGTCGACCTGTGGCAATGCCGACAGCGGCAGGAAGCGGAACGCCACCAGGCCGGCCAGCACGATGGCGACCATCAGCAGCGAGGTCGCCACCGGCCGCAGGATGAACGGACGTGACGGGTTCACCGGACGGCCTCCGCGCTACGGCTGCAGCTGCGACCGCTCATGGGCGACGCCCGCCCTGGCCACCTTCGCCACCGCCTTCGGACATGCGCTGCCAGCGCTCCAGTGCCGCCGGGTCGCCACGGTCCAGTGCTTCGAGGAAGCGCTTGCGGCGCTCCAGTTGCTGCGGGTCGTCCTTGGCGGCGTCGAGCATGCGCTGGCGCTGCTCGGCGGTCGGGAGCTTGGCGGGTGTTGAGGGTTCCGCTGCGGGAGCGGCAGCAGCCGGGCCCGATGCACCTGACGCACCTGATGCGCCGCCCTTCGGTGCCGCCGCGCCGCCTTGACGGTGTTGTCCACGGCGCGAGCCGCTCGCGGGCGCCGACGCCGCACCGGCCGGGCGTTCGACCTGGGTCTGCACGCGCGCGCCGTCCTTCAGCCGGTCGCCGCCTTCGGTCACGACCTGCTCGCCGGCCTTCAGGCCCGACATGATCGCAACGTTGTCCACGCTCGATTCGCCGCGTGTCACCGGCCGCTGCGACACCGTGCTGTCTTCGTTCAGCACATACACGTAGTCGCCGTTGGGGCCGTGGCGCAGCGCCGTGACCGGCACCACCACCGCGCTGGCCACGGTGCGCAGCAGCAGCCGCAGGTTGACGAACTGGTTCGGGAACAGCGCGCTGTCGGCATTGGCGAATCGGGCCTTGGCCTTGACGGTGCCGGTGGCGGTGTCGACCAGGTTGTCGAGCGTGGAGAAGGCTCCGTTCGCAAGCTGGCGCGTGCGCGTGCGGTCGAAAGCGGTGGCGTCGAGCTTGGCGCCCTGGGCGAGGCGCTCCTGCACTTCGGGCACGCGGTCTTGCGGAATGGCGAATTCGACGTCGATGGGCGCGATCTGCGTGATGGTTGCAATGCCGTTGGTGGTGCCGGTGGAGATGTAGTTGCCCCCGTCCACCGGCCGCAGGCCGATGCGCCCGCTCACCGGCGCGGTGATGCGGCTCCAGGCCAGGTTGAGCTTGGCCGTGTTCTCGTTGGCGCGGTCGATGGCCACTGTGCCTTCGAGCTGCTTGACCAGCGCGGCCTGCGTGTCGACGTCTTGCCGGGCGATGGAGTCCTGCCCCAGCAGGGTCTGGTAGCGCTGCAGCGTGACGCGCGCCGCCGCCAGCTGCGCCTCGTCGCGCTGCCGCGCCCCGCTGGCCTGCCCCAGCGCGTTCTGGAACGGCTGCGGGTCGATGGTGGCGAGCACGTCGCCCTTCTTGACCATCTGTCCTTCCTGGAACAGCACGGCCGTGAGCACGCCCGACACCTGCGGCTGCACGATCACGTTGGCCAGCGGCGTGACGGTGCCCAGCGCCTCGAGTTGCACCGGGATGTCGGCCTGCCTGGCCGTGGCAACGCCGACCGTGCTGGAGGCCCCGCCACCGCCGCGCCCACCCGGGCCGCCCGGCCCACCGGGCCCACCACCCTGCCGGCCGGCACCAGGAGCGCCACCAGGGCCGGCCGCGGGCGTCTTCGACCGCTGGATCAGATACCAGGCGCCGGCACCCAGCGCCACGAGCAGCAGCAGGGTCAGCAGCCCGCCCACCCACCGGCGTCTGCGCACCGTCGGATGTGTTGGCGAGACGGTGGAAGGCAGAGGCTCGGGTGGTTTTTCTTGTTCCATGGGCGGTGCGTGCGAAAGATGCAGGGGGTGCGGACCGGGGTAGTACAGCGCGGAATGGTAGTCCCGCTCTTTGCTGCGCCGTAAAGCGACGGTAAAGCTGTCCGTGGAGCCTCCGCAATTCACGCCGCCCGGCTGCAATTCGCGCCGCATGCATGCATTCCGTCGGAAGCCGGTGGCTGGGGCGGGCGGGGGCCGGCACAGTCCACTCCATCGATTCCCTTCTGCCCTTCTTCTTCAAGATTTCTTCCACTTCCAACGGAGCGCCACCATGCTGATGCAAATCATCCTTCACACGCCCAAGTGGGTGTTCGCCGTGTTCTTCCTGCTGCTGTGGCTCGGTGCCAAGCAGCTGCTCACCAACGAAGTGAGCCTGAGCCGCGTCACGCTGATGCCGGTGGCCATGGGCGCGCTGTCGATCTACGGCGTGGTCTCCGTCTTCGGCGATTCCTTCGGCGCCCTGCTCGGCTGGGCCGCTGCCGCGGTAGTGATGCTGGCGCTGGTGCTGCAGCGTCCGCTGCCCGCCACCACCCGCTACGACGCAGCCGAGCGCCGCTTCCACGTGGCCGGCAGCCCCGTGCCGCTGATGCTCATGATGGGCATCTTCCTGACCAAGTACGTGGTGGGCGTGGCCCTGGCCATGCACCCCGAGGTGCGCCAGCAAGCCGCCTTCGGCCTCGTGATCCCGGTGCTGTACGGCGCCTTCAGCGGTGTCTTCGCGGCCCGTGCTGTGCGCCTGTGGAAGCTGGCCATCCGCACTGACGCTATGTCGGCCACGGCCCGCGCGGCCTAAGATTCCCTCGGCCACGACTTTCATCCAGGACCCGCCACCATGAACGCGCTCTTGCTGATCCTCAAGATCTCCGTCACGGTGGTGCTCGTCGCCTCCATTGCCGAGGCGCTCGTGCTGTCCTGGCGCAACGGCTGGCGCAGCTACGACTGGAAGGCGGCCGGCGTCTCGGTGGTCGACTTTCTTGTGCGCGAGTACCCGTTGCGCTGGCTGCTGCCGCTGGCCTTCTGGACCGGCGCGATGAACTGGTTCTATGACCACCGCCTCTTCACCCTGCCGATGGACCACTGGAGCGGCTGGGTCGCCTGCTTCATCGGCCAGGAGTTCTGCTACTACTGGTACCACCGCGCGGCGCACCGGGTGCGCTGGTTCTGGTGCACCCATTCCATCCACCATTCGCCGAACCAGCTGAACCTGTCGGCCGCCTACCGCTTCGGCTGGACCGGCCGCCTCACCGGCACGCTGGCCTTCTTCATGCTGGCGCCGCTGCTGGGCATGCCGCCCCGGGTGATCCTGCTGATGCTCACGCTGAACCTGCTGTACCAGTTCTGGATTCACGCGACCTGGATCCCGCGCCTCGGGCCCCTCGAATGGGTGCTGAACACGCCCTCGGCCCACCGCGTGCACCACGCCTCGAACCTGGAATACCTGGACGGCAACTACGGCGGCGTGCTCATCGTGTTCGACCGCCTGTTCGGCACCTACATTCCGGAGCGCGCCGACCTTCCCTGCCGCTACGGGCTGGTGAACCCGATTACTTCGCACAACCTCTTCGAGATCGAGTTCAGCCAGTGGCGCGCGCTGTTGCGCGACCTGGCCTCGGCCCGCTCGGTGCGCGCCTTCGTCGGCTACCTCGTGAAGCCGCCGGGCTGGAAGCCCGACGGGCCTGGCGACACCACCGAGGAGCTGCGGCAGCGCGCGGCCTTGCAGGCGGCACCGTCGCCACAGTCGCCGCAGCCCGCCTCTTCCGATTTCATTCCTGTCCAATACAAGGAGCTGTCATGACTTCTCTTGCATCGAACTCTTCCCGCTCCGACGTCGAGCGCCTCGCACGCCGCCGCGCCGGCGCCAAGATGGGCTGGTACATCCACGCCTTCGTCTACGTGGTGGTCAACCTGGGCCTCGTCACGATCTCGGTCGCAAACGGCCGCACCTGGGCGATGTACCCGCTCATGGGCTGGGGGCTGGGCCTGCTGATCCACGGCGCCATCGTCTGGTTCGTGGCGCCCGGCGGCGGCTTCTACGACAGGCTGGTGGAGCGCGAACGCCGCGCGCTGGACGCCGGGGACCGCGGGTGAGCCTGGACCAGGCTGCCACCAACCAAAGGTTCAGGGCTGAAAACCTGAAGTCCATGCTGCGGCATGGCCTGATCACCGCTGTCTTCTGCTGCCTCATTGCCACCGTGATGACCATCACCGGCGGCGGCAACTGGGCCGGCCACCTAGTCTATTCGCTGTCGATCGGCACCGTGAGCTGGCTGTTCATCGACGGCGGCCGGCTCCTGATCAGCGGGCACCGCGAAAACCTCTGGCCCGGATGGCCGGGGGGCTTTCTCCTGATCGCGGCGGGCGCGGCCGTCGGCTTCTTTGTCGGCAACCTCATCGGCGACGCCTTGTTCGGCGCACCCGCATTCGACTTTCTCGAATTCAAGGGCCACAAGCTGGCCACCGGCGTCACGATCACCATCATCGCGACGGTCGGCATGTGCTTCTTCTTCTACAGCCTCGGCAAGAGCAAGCACATGCAGAGCCAGATCGACCTGGCGCAACGCAACGCCACCGAGGCGCGGCTCAAGCTGCTCGAAACGCAGCTGGAACCGCACATGCTCTTCAACACGCTGGCCAACCTGCGCGTGCTGATCACCGTCGACCCGCCGCGCGCCGTGGCCATGCTCGACCGGCTCAACAGCTACCTGCGCATGACGCTCAGCGGCTCGCGCGCGCTGTCGCATCCGCTGTCGGCCGAGTTCGAGCGGCTGGGCGACTACCTGGAACTGATGTCGGTGCGCATGGGCGAACGCCTGCGCTACACGCTCGACCTGCCGGAAGACCTGCGCGATGCGCCCGTACCGCCGCTGCTGTTGCAGCCGCTGGTGGAAAACAGCATCCGCCACGGGCTGGAGCCGAAGGTGGAAGGCGGCGAGATCGTCGTGCGCGCCCGCAGGGAAGCCGGCCAGCTGGTGATCGAGGTGAGCGACACCGGCGTGGGCCTTGATGCAGCGCCTCCTTCGGAAGGCAGCAGTTTCGGGCTGGAGCAGGTGCGCGATCGGCTGGCCACCATGTACGGCGACCGGGGGCACATGAAGCTGGCGCCCTCGCCCACCGGCGGCACCAGCGCCACGCTGAGCTTCCCTACGCCTGCCTGAACACGACACAACAACCGCGACAAGATGAACCCCACCGCCCTCATCGCCGAAGACGAGCCCCTGCTCGCGCAGGCCCTCAAGGCCGAACTGGCCGCTGTCTGGCCCGAACTGCAGATCGTCGCCACCGCCGGCGACGGTCGCAGCGCCGTGCGGGAGGCGCTGCGCCTGCTGCCGCAGGTGCTGTTCTTCGACATCCGCATGCCCGGCCTCGACGGCCTCGGCGCCGCCGCCGAACTGGCCGATTGCTGGCCCACCGACGAGGCGCCAATGCCGCAGCTGGTGTTCGTGACGGCTTATGACGAATACGCCACCCGCGCCTTCGATGCGCAGGCCATCGACTACGTGCTCAAGCCCCTGCAGCCCGAGCGCCTGCGCAAGACCGTGAGCCGGCTGCAGCAGGCGCTGTCCGCGCGCCAGCCGGAGCCCACGCCCGCCCTGGCCGACGCGGCGCTCGAACAGACGCTCGCCCAATGGCGCCAGGTGCTGACGGCCGCCGGTGCCGGAACTGCGGCCGCCCCCGCCCCGCTGCGCATGATCGCCGCCAGCGACGCCGGCGGCAGCACAGTGCGCATGGTGCCCATCGACGAGGTGCTGTATTTCGAAGCGGCCGACAAATACCTGCGCGTGCTGACCGCCACGCACGAATACCTGATCCGCACGCCGCTCAAGCAGTTGCTGCCCCAGCTCGATGCCGACACCTTCTGGCAGGTGCACCGGGCGGTGGTGGTGCGCAGCTCAGCCATCGAGTCGGTGCATCGCGACGAGGCCGGCAAGCTTCATCTGATGCTGCGCGGGCGGGCGGAGAAGATTCCGGTCAGCCGCCTGTACGCCCATCTCTTTCGCGCCATGTGAAATCGGCCAAGGCGCACCCAAAGAAAAAGCCGGCCCTTTCGGGGCCGGCTTTTTTCATTCAGTCACGAATGCCGTGGCGTTTTAGCGCCAGTGGCCATGGCCGCGGTAGTAGCCACGACCGTAGTAGCGCGGGCCGTAATACGCCGGCGGAGCGTAGTAGACCGGGGCCGGACGGTAGTACACCGGCGGCGGCGCGTAGTAGGCGGGTGCTGGCGGGGCGTAATAGACAGGGGCCGGCGGCGCGTAGACCGGGGCCGGGTAGTAGGCCGGACCGCCCACGCCCACAGCCACGCCGGGAACGCCGACACCGATGGACCAGCTGACGTCGCTGCGGGCGCTGGCCGAAGTGGCGGCAAACAATGCACCGGCTGCCACGACGCCTGCGGCGGCCCATTTGAAGAAGGTTGAACGTGTGAGGCTCATGATTCGGACTCCTTGTTACGGTGGGCTGCGCTCGGGTGTGAACCGCCCATGTGTGTATTGAACGCGGCAATTGCAAAGGGGGTGCACCGGGCAATGTGAAGAACGTTGCCAAAGGTAACTCATAGGGGGTGACCCCTAAAATGCAACGATGACCTCCCCGACCGACAAAAACGGCGCCAAAACGACCGCTGCTCCGAGCAATTTCCTGCGCCACGTGATCGAGAACGACCTCGCACAGGGTGCCTATTCTGGCCGCAAATGGGGCGGTTCGCCCGGCAACGCCGCCCATCATGCCCAGGGCATGGTCGATCCGGCCAAGGTGCGCATGCGCTTTCCGCCCGAGCCCAACGGCTACCTGCACATCGGCCACGCCAAGAGCATCTGGCTCAATTTCGAGCTGGCCAAGGAATACGGCGGCGTGAGCCACCTGCGCTTCGACGACACCAACCCCGAGAAGGAAGACCAGGAATACGTCGACTCCATCCGCGACGCGGTGAAGTGGCTCGGCTACGAAACCTACCTGGCCGACCGCCCCAGCGCCCCCGGCACGCTGCAGCCGCACGAATACTTCGCAAGCGACTACTTCGACTTCATGTACGAGGCCGCCGAATACCTCATCAGCGCCGGCCTCGCCTACGTCGACGAGCAAACCGCCGACGAAGTGCGCGCGAACCGCGGCGACTTCAACACGCCCGGCACCGACAGCCCCTTCCGCACCCGCACGCCCGAAGAAAACCTGGCGCGCTTCCGCGCCATGCGCGACGGCCAGGTGGCCGACGGCGCCGCCATCCTGCGCGCCAGGATCGACATGGCCAGCACCAACATCAACATGCGCGACCCCGCGCTGTACCGCGTGCGCCGGGCCACCCACCACAACACCGGCGACAAGTGGTGCATCTACCCGATGTACACCTACGCGCACCCCATCGAAGACGCGCTGGAGCAGATCACCCACTCCATCTGCACCCTGGAATTCGAAGACCAGCGCCCCTTCTACGACTGGCTGCTCGACCGCCTCGCCGAAGGCGGCCTCGTCGCCAGCCCGCATCCGCGCCAGTACGAATTCGCGCGCCTCAACGTGACCCACGTGCTCACCAGCAAGCGCAAGCTGCGCCAGCTGGTCGAAGAAAAATACGTCGACGGCTGGGACGATCCCCGCATGCCCACCATTGCAGGCCTGCGCCGCCGCGGCTACACGCCCGAGGCGCTGCGCCTGTTCTGCGAGCGCAGCGGCACCACCAAGTCGGGCGGCTGGATCGACTACGCCAGCCTCGAAGCCGCGCTGCGCGACACCCTCGACCCCGTCGCCCCGCGCGCCATGGCCGTGCTCGACCCGGTCAAGCTCGTCATCACCAACTGGGGCGAGCTGATGGGCGGCGACGACGTGCTCGACGACTGCTCGGCGCCCGTGCACCCGCACCACCCCGAAATGGGCAAGCGCGACTTCAAGCTCGGCCGCGAGGTGTGGATCGAACGCACCGACTACGAAGAAGTGCAGCCCAAGGGCTTCTTCCGCCTGTTCCCCGGCAACAAGGTGCGGCTGAAGTACGGCCACGTCATCGAATGCACCGGCGGCACCAAGGATGCGAGCGGCAAGCTCGTCGAAGTGCAGGCCACGCTGGTGCCCGACACCAAGAGCGGCACGCCGGGCGCGGACGCGATCAAGGTGAAGGGCAACATCACCTGGGTGGCGGCTGCGGATGCAGTGCAGGCAGAAGTGCGGCTGTACGAGCGGCTGTTCGCGGCAGCGAACCCGGGCAGCGGCGAGCTGCTGGACGAGCTGAACAAGCAGAGCCTTGAAGTCTGCTCGGCATTCGTCGAGCCTTCGCTGGCCAAGGCCGAACCGGGCATCGGGATCCAGTTCGAGCGGCACGGGTACTTCGTGCGCGATTCGAAGGGCGGCACGGACGGCAAGCTGGTGTTCAACCGCGCGGCCGGCATGCGGGACAGCTGGGGCAAGTAACCCGGTCGTTCTGCGCTGCTTATTCGGGTCGCTTGTAGATCACGCCGATCACCGCGCTGTTCTCATCGGTGGTGCACACGGCGGAGCGTCCCTGCGGCCCGACCTTCAGGTTGATCGTGTAGACGCCGTCGCGCGGCGTCGTCCCCTTGTCCGCGACGATGCTGCCCGGCGGCACCCTGAGTTCGCGCGCAGCCGCAGCCACACAGTTCTTGACGCTCGCCTCGGGCGCGCCGCCCACACGGATGCCTGGGCTGTTGCACGCCGCCAGCAGAAGGCCTGCAATCGCGGCGCAGGCAAGATGGATGGAGCTTCGCATCGTCATTCCAGGTTCTCCTGTGTGATGAACCGATTGGAGCCACCAGGGCCATCGAATGTTGCAGGACAGACCCGGGCTATCCTGTCGGCCAATGAATTTTCCGAGCCCTTCTTCCCGCCTGATCCGCTTCAACAAGCCTTACGGCGTACTCAGCCAGTTCACGCCCGAGGGCCGCTGGCGTGGCCTGAAAGACTTCATCGACATCCCTGACGTCTACGTCGCCGGCCGGCTCGATGCCGACAGCGAGGGCCTGCTGCTGCTCACCGACGACGGCAAGCTTCAGGCACGCATCGCCGATCCGCGCTTCAAGATGGAGAAGATCTACTGGGTGCAGGTGGAGGGCGTGCCGACCGAAGCGGCACTCACCTCCTTGCGCAGCGGCGTGCAGCTCAACGACGGCCTCACACGCCCCGCGAGGGCACGCCTGCTCGACCCACCACCCGAAGTGTGGGAGCGACAGCCACCCATTCGCGAGCGCAAGAGCATTCCCACCGCGTGGCTGGAGCTGGCGATCAGCGAAGGCCGCAACCGCCAGGTGCGGCGCATGACGGCGGCCGTGGGGCTGCCAACGCTGCGCCTGATCCGCGCCGCCATCGGGCCTCATACGCTCGACGGACTGGCGCCCGGCACCTGGCGCGAATAGACAACCGGCGCGGCGACGCACGAACAGCCGTACAACCTTCATTCATTCTTCAAGCCTCTTCCATGCACATCCCCGATCTCGCTCCCGTCGTCCTGAACCGCCGCAGCACCCTGCTCGGCGTCATCGGCTTGCTTGCATTGCCCGCAACGCACGCCAACGCCGCAACCCCGGCCAAGACGAAGAAACAACCGGCGCAGCCCGGCGTGTGGCCACACGCGTCCCAGGTTCCGGGCGGCGTGGCCCGCTTGTCGCTCGGCCCATCGGCGAAGCGGCCTCAGGCCTTCGCGGGCGACGTGCCCCTGCTCGTGCTGGGCGACGCCATCGAATGGACCGCACTGGTCGGCATCCCGCTCGCGGCCGAACCCGGCGAGGCCGGCATCGCGATGCGCGCCGAAGGCAAGCCCGAACGCCAGATCGCCTACACGGTGGCTCCGAAGCAATACCGCGAACAACGCCTGACGGTGGAGCCCCGCACCGTCGACCTGTCGCCCGAGGACCAGGCCCGCTACGAGCGCGAACGCGACCACCAGGCCACCGTGATGGCCACGCTCACGGACATGCGGGCGGATACGTCACTGCAGATGCGCGTGCCCGTGCCGGGCCGCCGCTCAAGTTCATTCGGCCTGCGCCGGGTGTTCAACGGCCAGTCGCGCAATCCGCACAGCGGGATGGACATCGCGGCGGGCACAGGCACGCCGGTGCTGGCGCCGCTACCCGGCAAGGTGATCGACACAGGGGACTATTTCTTCAACGGCGGCACCGTTTGGCTCGACCATGGTGGCGGCTTGCTCACGATGTACTGCCATCTGAGCCGGGTCGATGTGAAAGTCGGCGACGTGCTGAAGACCGGCGAGCCGCTGGCCGCCGTGGGTGCGACCGGCCGGGTGACTGGGCCGCACCTGCATTGGTCCGTGATGCTGAACCGGGCGATGGTGGATCCGGCGCTGTTCATCGCGGCCTGAGACACTGGCCGGCCTGAGCACTTACCCTAAATCCTGCCGTCCACTGGACTCATACACTCGCCCATTCCTGGAGTGAGGTGGGACCAAGCAATGGCTAGACAAACAAAGTCCGAGCGACGCCGCGAGCGCGCACGACGAGAACTGGCGGGCAAGGGATGGATGGCGATCCTCATCGGTATCCTGTTGCTGACGGTCTTGCCTTTGCTGATGAAGGATGTTCTTTCAGGAGCGCTTGGCCCTGCATTTCGCCCGGCGGGCTGGGCGGCACTGGCAATAGGCGTAGTGCTGGTTGGACTGAACTACGTCACTACCCGCACCGCAGCGCCAGCAAAGGTTCTGGCCGATCCAGCTAAACCAGTCTTTGCATCGGAGCCTTCGCAGTCCACGCCATCGACGCCGGCACGACAGATGAAATCGCAGTGGAGCCCTTCCGTGCTTGCCGACATCGAGTGGCGCAGATTCGAGGCCGTGTGCGAAGCACTCTACGCACAGGCCGGCTTCACCACGCGCAGTCAGTCGCATGGCGCGGACGGCGGTATCGATATCTGGCTTCAATCCAAGCACAGCGATGTGCCGCGTATCGTCCAGTGCAAACACTGGCAAAGCAAGATGGTCGGCGTCAAGGAGATGCGCGAGTTCTTCGGGGTGATGGCCTCGCACCAGTTGAAGAGCGGCACCTACGTCACGAGCTCCACGTTCTCCGAAGATGCCATCGCATTCGCCAAGGCGAATGGCATCCACGCACAGGACGGTGCCGCACTGCTCAAGCTAATCAGCCAGCGCACGCCCGAGCAACAAATGGCATTGCTCGCGGTTGCGTATGAAGGCGAATACTGGCGTCCTACTTGTGCGAGTTGCGGCACCAAGATGGTCGAGAAAAAATCGACCAAGAATGAAGGCAGTTTTTGGGGTTGCGCCAACTACCCCAGGTGCAGGGGTAAGACGATCCCAAAGGCCAAGGCCGTCGCGGCGGCATAGTCTCTCAACCGGTCGTGCCCGAAAATTCGCTCTTCACCGAGGCCTGCCTCGGCGCATCGGTCTCGCTTGCCTCGCGCCGCGACACCCTCGCCCTGCTCAACACCCGCCTGCACCCCGCGCTGCAGAAAATCGTCGCGGCCGAAGTCGCGTCAGGCAACCGCGTCAGCGACGCCGGCATCGACTGGCCTGACCTGGGCTCAGTGCACGTCACCCTGCGCGACCAGTTCGGCAGTGGCCATGCGAATGCAGAGGCCACGTTCAGCCTCTGCAATGACCCGCACTACTGGCATGCCGACTACAGCACCGCAGGCAAGCCTGTGCACCTGTTGATCTGCTGACGAATCTCAAATCGGCTTCGTCAGATACACAGCCTCGCGCCCCACGATCGCGCGCTGTGCCGGCATGAAGATCGTGCAGTCGTCGCACAGCGCGCGGATTTCCTCGTCGCCGTTTGTCGCGATCAACTCGCCCTTCGCAAAGGTCTCGAAGCCGATCAGCGGCCGCACGAACGCAAAGTCCGCCGACTTGATGACATACGTCTGCAGCAGCTGAAAGCGCCGCTGCGGTTCGGGCGGCGGCGTGGCCGGGTCCTTGTCGACAAGGCCGAAGTACGCAAGGAAGTCGTAGGTGACGGCAGTGGCCAGTTCCGACGCGGAGCGCAAGAAGTGCTGGCCGCACTCGACCACCATCGCCACGCCCTTGCCGTCCGGGCCGCCGTGGCTGCCGTACTGGATCAGCGGCGTGCCCGAGCCCAGGCCGTCGGGCATCACGAGGTGCACCGACGGGCGGCCGATGGCCAGTGCGACCTTGGCATTGCGCTCGAACGCCGGGTACACCCAGAACGGCACGACGGGCTGGCTGGTCGAATGGATGTCGAGGATGTGGTCGGCCGCGTCCACCACCGGGCGCAGGATGCGCGCACGGCTCAGTTCGGGGCTGTCTTCGGTGCCATCGAGCCACTCGGGCGACCAGATGCGGTTGAGGTTGTGCACGAGCTGGCGGCTGTCGAAGGGCAGAGCTTCGTTGAAGGACTCGTACGCTGCCACGTTGGCAAAGCTCACGGTGAGCGTGCCGACCTTCGGGCGCACGTCGTTGTCGAGCAGGTGCGTGGCCGCCGTCATGCCGCAGATCTCGTTGCCGTGCGTCAGCGCGTTGATCAGCACGTGCGGGCCGGGCTTGCCGGACTCGAAGCGGTGCACGTAGTCGACGCCGGTGTTGCCCTTGCGGTAGGCGGAGAGGTCGCGGGGGAGGACTTCGAGGGCGGGGGGAGATTGGGTCATGGGCGTCAGAAAATGGAACGAAGCGGTCCGGCAAGTTTGCTACAGGGCGCGCGTTCGTGCTGAGCGGCCCTGCGCGACGCAAACACAGACCCGCCCTGCCGCACTGGTGACTACCAGTTGACCTCACGCTCCGGCGCAGCCGAGATGTGGTGAATCGACAGATCGGCGCCGTCGTATTCCTCCTCCTGCGACAACCGCAGCCCCAGCGAGGCCTTCAGCGCGCCGTACACCGCCGCGCCCGCCAGCCCCGCCCATGCCACGCCAATGACGGTGCCGATGAGCTGCGCCCACACGTTCACACCGCCAATGCCGCCCAGCGCCTGCGTGCCGAAGATGCCCGCTGCGATACCGCCCCAGGTGCCGCACAGGCCGTGCAGCGGCCACACGCCGAGCACGTCGTCGATCTTCCATTTGTTCTGCGTGAGCGTGAACATCTTGACGAAGATGGCGCCCGCCACGCCGCCCACCACCAGCGCGCCCAGCGGGTGCATCAGGTCGGAGCCGGCGCACACGGCCACGAGCCCCGCGAGCGGGCCGTTGTAGACGAAGCCCGGGTCGTTCTTGCCCATTGCCAGCGCCACCAGCGTGCCGCCGACCATTGCCATCAGCGAGTTGACGGCCACCAGGCCCGAAATCTTGTCGATGCTCTGCGCGCTCATCACGTTGAAGCCGAACCAGCCTACGCACAGCACCCACGCGCCCAGCGCCAGGAACGGAATGTTCGACGGCGGATGCGCGCTCAGCGAGCCGTCGCCCCGGTAGCGGTTGCGCCGCGCGCCCAGCAGCAGCACCGCCGGCAACGCGAGCCAGCCGCCCACCGCGTGCACCACCACCGAACCCGCGAAGTCATGGAACTCATGGCCGGTGAGCGAGGCAATCCAGCCCTGGATGCCGAAGTGCTTGTTCCAGGCGATGCCCTCGTACAGCGGGTAGACGAAGCCGACGATCACTGCCGTGGCGATCAGCTGCGGCCAGAACTTGGCGCGCTCGGCAATGCCGCCCGAAATGATGGCAGGAATGGCCGCCGCGAAGGTGAGCAGGAAGAAGAACTTCACCAGCTCGTAGCCACTTCTTGCCGACAGTTCGGTGGCGCTCACGAAGAAATGCGTGCCGTAGGCCACGCCATAGCCCACCAGGAAATACACGATGGTCGAGACCGAGAAGTCGACCAGGATCTTCACCAGCGCATTGACCTGGTTCTTCTTGCGCACTGTCCCCAGTTCGAGAAAAGCAAAACCGGCGTGCATGGCCAGGACCATGATGGCGCCGAGAAGGATGAACAGCGCGTCTGCGCCCTGTTTGAGTGCGTCCATTGGAGCTTCTTGCTGATTTTTGGTTTGAATTGGTGCGCCGCACCCGAATCACCCGAAGCGGCGGGCCAATGAAGCAAAAATGGTGCCTGAAGCTCTTCTATGGTGCGTTGTGAACCAATAGCGGGCTTTACTCAGCCCGCGATGCACCGGATCAGCCCGCCCCGGCTCGCAGCGCGTCCCGGTAGCGGCGGCTGCAGGGCACGGTAGTGCCGTCGTGCATGTGCAGCCGGGCGTCGCCGCCATCCAGCGGCTCGATTTCCTTGATACGCCCCAGGTTCACTGCGTGGCTGCGGTGCACGCGCACGAAGCGGGCGGGGTCGAGCTGGGTCAGGAAGTCGGTCAGCGTGGCGCGCAGCAGGTAGTCGTGGCCGTTGACGTGCAGGCCGACGTAGTTGCCCTCGGCCTGGAGCCAGTCGATGTCGGTAGCCGCGATGAGGAATTCGCGACGCAGCTTGCGCACCAGAAAGCGCTCGGGGCGCGCAGGCTGCGGGGTTTCGGGTTCGACGGGCTCCGGCTCCGCCGGGGCTTCGGGCGCATCGAGCACCCGTGCCTCGCCCTGCAGCCGCAGCATGAACAGCCGGTATGCCCAGATGCCGAAGACGATGCTCGCGTACACCCGCACGTCCTTCAGGTACTCGTAGCCCCACTGGCTGGCCCAGCCGCCGAAGTCGTAGCGCTCGCCGGCCATGGCATAGACCAGCGCCCGCAGCCCGAACATGCTCACCACGTGGATCACGCTGAAGACCACGCTCGCCACCGCATGCCAGGCCACGAAGCGCAGCACGTGGGTGCGCACCAGCGGCGACAGCCGGCGCTCGACGGCAACCAGCGCCGGAACCAGCAGCAACAGCACCAGGTGGCTCGAACCCTCCCAGGTCGCGACCTCCCAGTTGGCCCGCGGCACGGCGCGCGTGCGCACGTCGACGATCGCCACCATCGTGCTGAACACGGCCTGAAGCGTCATCAGAACGATCCAGAACGCCACCTCCACGTAACGGCGGACTGGCTCGTAGCGCTCGTACAGGTTCTTGCGTGGGTCTCCCATGGCCGGGATTCTCCCGAAAACGGGCCTTGGGGCGGCGAATTTCGTCCCGTTTCATCCCTCTGGGCCACCGCTCGTCACAAAGCGGGGGCGATCCATCCCCCGGGCGTGCCACGCGAGGAGCACGAGGCCGAGCATCGCGGCCTCCAGCTTCAAGGAGCCCCCGATGACCACCCAAAACCTCCCGCCCGACCATCGCCGCCACGACATCGACGCCCTGCGCGCGCTGGCCTTCCTCTTCGTCATCCTCTATCACGTGGCCATGTACTACGTGGCCGACTGGCCCTGGCACCTCAAGAGCCCGCATGCGGCCGAATGGCTGCAGTGGCCGATGCGCGTGCTGAACCTCTGGCGTATGGACCTTGTCTTCCTGATCTCCGGCGTATCGCTCGGCTTCCTCAGCCGGGGCCAGGGCACCTGGGGCCTGCTGCGCAGCCGGGGCCTTCGGCTGATGCTGCCGCTGGCCTTCGGCATGGCGGTGATCGTGCCCTACCAGGCCTATGCGCAGGGCGTGGCCAACGGGCTGGTGGCGCCGGGCTTCGGCGCCTTCCTGCTGCGCTACCTGTCGATGGCCGAGCCGTGGCCGAAGTGGGCCTTCGATGGCGCGGAGTTCGGCATCACCTGGAACCATCTCTGGTACCTGCCCTACCTCTTTACCTACACCGCGCTGGTCGCGCTGACGCTGCCGCTGTGGAACTCCGCCGCCGGCCAGTGGCTGCGCCGCGGCTTCAACGGCCTGCGTGGCTGGAAGCTGCTGTTGCTGCCTGTGGTGCCGCTGCTCGTCTTCACGATGCTGCTGGCCTCGCGCTTTCCGGCCACGCACAACCTGGTGCGCGACTTCCACCTGCACAGCCTTTACTTCACGATGTTTCTCTACGGCTACTGGATGGGCGTGGACACCGGCGTGTGGAAGGAGCTTGAGCGGCTGCGCCGCGTGTCGCTCGCGCTGGCGGTCGCGGTGATCGCCATCTTCATCGCGCTGCGCACAGGCGCGAAGGGCCCGGCCACCGGCCCGCTGATGGACACCCTGCGCATGCTCTACCTGTGGCTGGCCGTCGCCACCATCCTCGGCCATGGCCATCGCCACCTGAACCGCCCGTGGCCCTGGCTGCGCTGGGCCAACGAATCGGTGTACCCGTGGTACGTGCTGCACCAGACGCTGATCATCGTCGGCGTGACCGCGCTGGCTCCGCTCGCGCTCGGCCCGGTGATCGAGCCCGCGCTGCTGGTGGCGTTGACGCTTTTCGGCTGCTGGGCGCTGACGGATGGGCTGATCCGCCGCTTCAACGTGCTGCGGCCGCTGTTCGGGCTGAAGCTCAGGCGCGCGGCTTCAGCTGAAGCTCGTCCACGGGAACGAGGATTGCGTTCCCCGTCGCCACGAGCTTGAGTGCATCGTCGCCCTTGCCTTCGGGCTGCGCATAGAGCTCGGACGCGACAAACACCTGCTTGCGCCCGGCCTTCGCCACGCGCCCGCGCGCCACGAAGGCACTGCCCACCGCGGGCGACATGAAGTTCACCGAGAAGTGCGAAGTCATCACGCGGCCCGCCAGCGTGCCGGCCGCGTAGCCGCTCACGGTGTCGAGCAACGCGGAGATCATTCCCGCATGGAGGAAGCCGGCGAACTGCCCCATGTCTTCCGCGCGCCAGTTCATGCGCAGTTCAGCCTCGCCGTTGCCGGCCTGGGTGGCCTCGATGCCGGCCCAGCGATTGAAGGAAGCGGCCGCGTTGGTGGCCTTGACGATCTCGAGCATGGCGTGTCCTTTGCGAGTGGGTAAGGAGTGGTTCGATCCACTCTACGAACCGCTCATGGCAAACGCCGTCACACGCGTGACGAAAGGGGTCGTGTGCAGTTGCATTGGCGACAGCGGAGCCATCGCGCCGACCGGCAATCAGCCGACCGTGCGCACCACATTTCCCTGCGGATCCCTGATCGTCGTCCTCTGGACCTTCCAGCGCACGGCGCCGAAACCGGGCACCTCGTACGTGCCTGCGATCGGCTTCAGCGTGCGGGCCAGTTCGCGCACGGTGGCGTCGCTCAGGTGCAATGTCAGCTTGCCGTCTTCCTCGGCCACGCGGTCGGCATCACCGTGCTCGAAGACCAGCGCGCGCTCGCGGCTCGCGAAATGAAACCCGCGGCCGAAGGGCAGCCGCAACGGCAGCAGCGCGACCAGTTCGTCGACCTGGCGTGCGCCGACCGTGATCTCGGTGACCGGCGCGCGCAGCAGCCGCTTGCTCGTCTCCCAGCCGAGCACGTCGGTGAAGAGAAAGCCGCTGGACGAACCGTCGCGCGCCGCGCCCTCCTCCACGCGCCGGCGCACCTCGGGGTCGTCGAGCAGCGAAGGCCGCGCGAGGTCGGTCACCCACAGCGGCATCGCGGGCAGCAGCGCATCAAGCAGCTTGCGCGTGTCCCAGCGCTTGCATGCCCGTTCCTCGTCTTCCGTCAGCCCGACGACCTGGAGAAAGCGCATGCGCCCGTTCGGCGTGTCGATGGCCGGCAGCTCAGGGTCGAACACGAAGCCCATCGAACAGATCAGCGTCTCCCGCTCCAGCGCGATGGGGCCGTTGGCGGTCATCCAGTGGCCGTCGTCGAATACGTTGCCGCTCTTGAACACGTAGCGCGCGAGGTTCTGCAGGAAGTTGATGGCCCATGCGGGCGGTTCGGCCTCGTCGGGCTCGCAGGCCAGGCGAAAAGTCAGCTCGAAACCGTAGCCGCTGGTGTCGGCATCGCCCGATTCCTTGGCGTACAGCTCGCTGAGCCCATAGCTGAGGTAGTGCCAGTGCGGCACCGGCTCCATGCGCTTCCATACGCTCACGCCGTCGAGCGGATCGGGCCCGCCGAACATCCACTTGAGGACGGTGGCGTAGTGCTTCGGCTCCTGGCCCGGATAGAGGCGCTCCAGTGCGGCGGTGATGGCGTCCCAGCCCGGCGAGAGGTTTTCGTCGTCGCCAGCGTTGTCGTCCTGGCCCTGCGCTGCTTGCGTCATGTCGCTCCTTGCGATGTCGATGACCGGCAAGCCTACACCGGGCCATCCTCAGGCCCGTGTCAGGCCGGCGTGGCATCCTCGGGCGTCGAATTGCTTTTTTCGGGAGACAGCAACGTGAGATGGATCCATCGGCGGGACGCATTGGCCCTGTCGGCCGCCTGCGCCGCGTCCGCCCTGCTCGCCGCAACGGGCTGCGAGCAGAAAAACGTGCCCGCCGCCTCCGCACCGACCCAGCCTTCACCCGGCAGCATCGAAATCACGCAGGCAGACATCGACTGGTTCCGCCGCAGCCGGGCCGAGTGGATCGACTGCGAATCGGGCGCGCCGGGCATGGTGCCGCCCGACATGTCGCTCGAACAGTACGAAGACCTGCTCGACGGCGGCAGCTCGCCGGCCTTCGACCGGTTCGTGAACGTGACCAGCGCCTTCTTCCTGCATGCGAGCTTCGTCGCCGGGCACTACACCTTCGAGCCGCCCTTCGCGCAGCGCACGGCCTTCGACGTGACCGACGAGCACATCCGCCTGCTGCGGCGCGCGAACTGGCTCAGCTTCCTCATCGACTGCAAGCGCCCCTACGGCGACTTCACGCATTTCGAGATCGACATGGCCGACATCCTCGGCCTGCCGGTGACGAAGGACGCAAAGGGCTACGCGCAGATCGGCAAGGAGGCGGAAAAGCGGATGGACGCGCTGCATGCCGACATGCTCCCGACGCTGCAGGCGTACATCCGCTTCGCGCGGCTCAACCCCGGCCGCTACGTGGTGCCCGGGCGCGGCGTGGCGCAAACGGCGGGGCGGCCGCTGTGCCGGCCTGTGTCGGCCACGCGCCTTGCGATGTATCAGCGCGCGCTGGCGGCCGCCGGCCCGCGCTCCGATTCGCACCGCGTCGCCGCGCTCGACGAGGCCGCCAGGGCGCTGTTTGCGCTGGACTGAGCTGCTGTCACAGCACGCGCGCAAAGGACTGCGAGCGCCAGCCCGAACGCCAGTGCGGCCGCCACGGTGCGCCAGAGATTCGCGGCGTTCCAGCGCAGGCGCGTCTGCGCCCAGTCGGATGGCAGCGCTTGCGGGTTCCATGACTCGGTGTAGGCATTGAGCGGCAGGTTGACCTGCGCCGTGAACACCACGATGCCCAAGCCGTAGAGCACACCGGCCAGCAGCAGGCACCACCACCAGCCCTCGCGGCGCGCAGCCCATGCCGTGCCCACGGCCAGCGCACACAGCAGCGGCGGGCCAAAGAAGAAGGCGAAGAACATCGCGTGCCGCACGTTGCGGTTCAGGCTCGACTGCACCAGCGCGTAAGTGGCGCCGTCCATCTGCAGGGTGGCGAAGTTGACGTTGGCGCTGTAGGTCCAGAAGAAGCCGGCCATCACGCCCAGCCAGAAGATGGCGAGCGCATGGCACGCGAGCGACAACCGGATCGTCGACTGGTGAAAGAACATGGCGGGGCTCCTCCTGCACAGAAAGGCCCTCACTGTCGGGCCGCTGGCGGCCCGGCGCCTTAACCGTCGATAAGCCCCATCTCCGCACGCAGCCGCGACAGCGACACGTCGGTCATGCCCAGGTAAGAGGCCAGATGGCGCAGCGGAATGCGGCCGGTCCATTCGGGGCGCTCGCGCAGCAGGGCCTCGTAGCGCTGGCGCGCCGTGCATTGCAGAAAGACCTGCTCGCGCCGCATCTTGTCGTCGAGCAGCCCGGCCAGTGCGTGCAACTGCAGCGCGGTCCACGAAGGCAGCGCACCCACCGAAGCCTGCAGCGCGCCATACGGAAGGCGCCAGACCGTGGCCGGCGTCAGCGCCGCGATGAAGAAGGCTGCTGGTTCGCGCCGCATCATCTCGGTCACGGGCCAGATGAACGCGTCCTCGGCGTGGAAGTTCTTGTTCGACTCGCGCCCCTCGCTGTCGATGTAGAAGAGCCGCAGCAGGCCGCGCTCGACCCAGAATGCATGCTGCCAGGCGCTGCCGGCCGCCAGCAGGGTCTGGTGCGCGTCCAGCGGCTCGCTGCGCGCCTGGGCGGCGAGTGCTGCCAGCGATGCCGGCGCCAGTTCGGGAAAGCGCCGCGCCAGCGCCTGCTGCCAATCGGACACGGCAGGCATCGCAGCAGCCTCAGGCGTCCTGCTCGGGCGCAGTCTCGGGCTTCGGCTTGCCCTTTTGCTTGCGCGCCGCCTTCTTTGCAGCACGCTCGGCGTCGGCACGCTGGCCATCGGCCAGCCACAGCGCGAACTCGTCGGGCGTTTCGAGCGTGACGCGCCCGAGGTTGCCTGCGCGGAACTCGTGCATCACGATCTCCGCCGCCTTCTGCAGGTTGACCTTGCCCTTGCCCAGCAGCGCGCCGCGCTTGCGGCCGATGGTGTCGAGCAGCGACTCGTCCTTCATGCTGGCCATGGTCTCGGCGTCGAGCTCCACGAGCTTGAAGCGCGCGGCCACGCCGGCGGCGTAGTGCGTCTTGAGGTAGTTGAGCAGTTCCAGCGCCACCTCTTCCTCGTCGAAGGCGTTGCGCCCCACCGCACCGCTGGCCGCGAGGTTGTAGCCGCTCTTGGGCACGATGATGCGCGGCCACAGCATGCCGGGCGTGTCCCAAAGATAGAAGTCGTCGGCCAGCGTGATGCGCTGTTCGAGCTTGGTGATACCGGCCTCGTCGCCGGTCTTGGCCTTGCGCCCGCCGGTGAGCGTGTTGATGAGGGTGGACTTGCCCACGTTGGGAATGCCGCAGATCAGCACGCGCATCGGCTTGGCCATGCCGCCGCGGTTGGGCGACAGCTCATGGCAGGCCTTCACGAGCTGTTGCGCGGGCGTGGTCTGGCTCGCGTCCAGGCCGATGGCGCGCGTGGCGGGCAGCGCGTTGTAGTGCGCCAGCCAGAGCACGGTGCGCGCGGGGTCGGCCAGGTCCTGCTTGTTGAGCACCTTGAGCGTGGGCCGGCCGGCCGTGAGTTCGGCCAGCATCGGGTTGGCGCTGGAGCCGGGCAGGCGCGCGTCGAGCAGCTCGATGACCACGTCGATGTCCTTCACCCGTTCGGTGATGGCCTTCTGGGTCGAATACATGTGACCGGGGAACCACTGGATCGCCATCGATGGGCTCTTTCTTTCGCGCTGTCTGGCTGTCTGGGAATGGGGGGCCGCCGAGGGGGCCGGGTGCGCATTGTGAACCGGGAACCTGAACGGGAGCTTGTTGCTACGCTTTCGATAGCTGCAACCGGGCATTGTGCCTTCGCCTTCGGCTTGTTCGACCCTAGAATCCGCGCGCTGCCCCCGCAGCAATACCAACAACTCCGAGGGAAATCCATGCTCAAGCGCCTTGCCGCTGCCGCCCTGCTGGCAGCCACCGTCGTGCCCGTGTCCGTCGTCCATGCCCAGCGGCCCTCCCCGCCGCCCGGCCCGCTGGTCAGCGGCTTCCTGTGCTGCAACATGCGCACCTACGGCGACTCGATCAGCGACATCAACTACGACGAGCAGGGCACGCGCATCGTCGCGGTGGGCACGCCGGCGCGCATCACGGCCTACGACTTCCGCTGGTTCAACCTGGACCTCGCCGGCAAGCCGCAGCGCATCAAGAACGACTACAGCCGCAACATCCCGCTGCCCGCGTTCGCGCAGCGCTACGTGGTGACCGAAGACCCGAAGCAGAAGATGGCGGCCTTCCCGCCCGCAGTCCGCGACGCCATCCTCGCCGGCAAGGTGATGCCCGGCATGACGCGCGAGCAGGTGCTGATGGCCATCGCCTACCCGGTGGCCAGCGAGAACCCGAGCCTCGATGCACCCGTGTGGCGCTACTGGCGCGACAGCTGGTCGGAGTTCCAGGTGCAGTTCGACGAGAAGGGCCTCGTGAAGGCGGTGGTGGGCGACCCTGTGGCGTTGAGCCGCGTGCTGGCGGCAGCGCCTGCGCAACAACCTTAAGTTCTCTCGCATTGCGCGTGCCTTGCACACACGCGCAATCCCTTAGAGGGTTTTGCATCGCGGGGGCAGTTATCGCCCCTATGATTTGACCGAGTGCGGCGCCCGAGCGTCGGTCGAATCGAAAACCCTTTGATGGAGTTACCCGCGATGAAACCCGTCTCCGAACTGCTCAAGCGCCATGATTCCGCAGCATGGCGCACCTCCCCCGACACCAGCGTGTTCGACGCGCTGGCCACCCTGGCCCGCTTCGAGGTGGGCGCGCTGATGGTGATGGAAGGCGAGAAGCTGGTGGGCTTTCTCTCCGAACGCGACTACACCCGCAAGGTTGCGCTGCAGGGCAAGAACTCGAAGGAAGTGAAGGTGCGCGAGATCATGACGCCCGACGTGATGACCGTCACCCCGCAGACCCGCACGCGCGCCTGCATGACGCTGATGAGCCAGCGCAAGTTTCGCCACCTGCCGGTGGTCGACGGCGACAAGGTGGTCGGCATGATCTCCATCCAAGACCTGATGGACGACATCATCTCGGACCACGAGGCCACCATCGAGCAGCTGACCACGTACATCCAGAGCTGACCCGGCTCGCCGCATTGCGGACCCTGCCCGGCACATGGGTAGGGAACAGACCTACGTGCACCGCGGCGCTTCGGCGCGCAAAGTGGGCTTTCATTCATCCATCCAGCAGGGACATTGCATGCAGATTCAGGTCAACACGAGCAACGGCATCACCAACAAGGACGCGCTGGAGCGTTGGGCCGACACCGAGATCAAGCAGCACCTGAGCCGTTTCGTCGAGGACGTGACGCGCGTCGAGGTGCATCTGAGCGACGAGAACCACGACAAGACCGGCGGCGGCGACAAGTGCTGCGTGATGGAAGCGCGCCTGGCGCACCACCAGCCGCTGGCGGTAACACAGCACGCGGCCAGCCTCGACGAGGCCTTCCGCGGCGCGGCCGACAAGCTCAAGCGTTTGCTGGACAACACGCTGGGCCGCCTTCACAACCACCGCGATCGCGGCTCGATCCGCACCGACCCGAGCTTTATCGCGGAGTAGCCGCAGCAGCAGCAGCGCTGCGCCTGCCGCGTTTCGGCGGCTTCAGGCTGGGCGTCTCGGCAGGAACAAGCGGCGGGCGGTGGCCGCTGGCCATCCACTCGTCGTAGAAGTCGATCTTGCGGTCGACCAGCGACAGCGCCCGCTTCCACTCGGCGATGGTCTCGGTCACGCGCTCGCGGTGGGCCGCGAGCATGTCGCGCCGCTGGCGCAGCGTGACCTTGCCCTGCACCGCCAGCGCGGTGTATTCGCGCATCTCGGCAATCGACATGCCGGTGCGGCGCAAGCGCTCCATCAGGTCGAGCCAGCCGACGTGCAGCTCGACGTACAGGCGCCGGCCGCCCTCGTCGCGCGCCACGCCGGGCACGAGGCCCTGCGTTTCGTACCAGCGGATGGCGTGCACCGTGCGGCCGGTGCGCGTGGCCAGCTCGCCGATGTGAAAAGGCGTGCCCGTGTCAGCCGGCATGGGCGGCCGCCGTGGCCGAAGGCGCCTGCAGCGCCTCCTGGACCAGTGCGGTGTCGAAGTACTCGGTCAGCTCTTTCACCTTGCCTCCTTCGAGTCGGTAGACGTAGCAGTAGCGGTTGTTGTAGCGCTTGCCGGCCTTGGTGGGCACGTCGCCGCTGAACAGCACCACCACCCGGTCGCCCTCGGCAATGATGCGCTCGGTCTTGCTCACGTAGGGCCCCGCGAACTGCGCGAAGAGCGGGTTCAGCAGCTCTTCGCGGATCGCCTTCTTGCCCCGGTAGGTGCGCGACCACGCGGTGGAGCCTTCGAGCTTCCAGCTGGCGTCGTCGGCAAGGCTGTCGACGAAGACCTGGCCGTTGCCCTTGTCCAGCTCGTCGTGGATGCGCTGGACCAGGGCCTTGTTGTCGATCGTGTTCATGGCTGCATTTCCTTGTATTCGATGAATGAACCGGACATCCGGTGAATTCATTGGAAATGCTCGAGTGCACTCGAGGTCAAGCGCGCCATGAACACGCGGGCCGGTCAGCCCCTCTTCGCGTTCGCCATGCCCTTGGCGACTTCGTTCGCGCCCTGCGCCGCGCCGCTCTGCGGTACGGCCTCGCCTTCGCGCTCGGTCACTTCCGACAGGCGCGCCGCCAGCTGCTCGGGCGTGTCGGCGGCAATGCCCAGCCAGGCGCCCTGCGTCAGCGTGATGTGCGCGGCCTCGAAGGTGCCTGCGCCGGCGCAGAGGATGGTGCGGTTGGGCGCGTCCTGCGCGGCCAGCACCAGCATCGCGGGCACCACGGCCTCGGGGCGGAAGGCTTCGAGCATTTCCTTGGGGAACAGGTCCTCCGTCATGCGGGTGGCGGCGGTGGGCGCCAGGCAGTTCACGCGGATGTCGTTCTTCGCGCCTTCGATGCTCAGCGTTTGCATGAGGCCCACCAGCGCGAGCTTGGCTGCGCCGTAGTTGCTCTGGCCGAAGTTGCCGTACAGGCCGGTGGACGAGGTGGTCATCACGATGCGGCCGTACTTCTGCTCGTTCATGAGCGCCCAGACGGCCTTGGTGCAGTTCACGGCGCCCATCAGGTGCACGTCGACCACCAGCTTGAAGTCGGCCAGTTCCATCTTGGCGAAGCTCTTGTCGCGCAGGATGCCGGCGTTGTTGACGAGGATGTCGACGCGGCCCCAGGCATCGACCGCCTGCTTGACCATGGCCTGCACCGCCTCGAAGTCGGTCACTGATGCGCTGTTGGCAATGGCCTCGCCGCCGGCTGCCTTGATCTCGTCGACCACCGCCTGCGCGGCGCTCACCGAGCCACCGGAGCCGTCGCGCGCGCCGCCCAGGTCGTTGACCACCACCTTGGCGCCACGCGCCGCAAGTGCCAATGCATGCTGGCGGCCCAGGCCGCCGCCCGCGCCGGTCACGATGGCCACGCGGCCCTTGAAGTCGATGTTGCTGCTGTTGCTGTTGCTCATGTCTCTCTGTCGCTTTCCTGGGGAGTTGCCGTTGTCCGGTTGCCGCTAGAGCGGCAGCGTGGCGTTTTACCCCAGAAAGGCGCACGACCCAGTCATGCGCGCGTCAGCCGGCGTCACCCTGCATCAGCCGGGAAGGGACGCGCGCACCTGCGCACAAAAGTCCACCAGCTGGTCGAGCTCGGCCGACTTGTCGAAGAAGGCGTCGGCGCCCAGTTGCCGCGAACGCTCGCGCATGGCGGCGTTGGCGTAGTTGCTCAGCACGATCACCTTCTGGTGCGGCGCCCGGTGGCGGCAGGCGCGGATCACGCCCAGCCCGTTGCCGCGCCGCAGGAACAGGTCGACGATGGTCAGGTCCCAGTCGCCGGTGTGCTGATGCAGCCAGGCCACGGCCTCCTCCTCGGTGCTGGCGGAGGCCACCACCTTGGCGTCGGTCACGTCTTCCAGGAATCCGACGAGGTTCTCGCGAATCACGGGGCTGTCCTCGACTAGATAGGCCTTGAAAGTCATGGGGAGGTCGCGAGGTCGGTGCTTGCGCGGTGCATGGAGGCATCCTCGCAGCCCCATGGCCACGCGCGGTGAGCCATGCAGGCCAATGCCTGTAGGCCATCGGCCAGCGCCGCTGTCGGTCATTCCGTGCCTATGGGCGTCTGCCGAGCCCTGTTCCGGGCGTCGGCAACTGCTGAATACCCTGCCGGGCGGCCGCCGCGTCCTGCACCGCCATCGCGCGCTCGAAGCCTGCGCGCGAGCTCAGGCGCTTCCAATACTGCTGTACCGCGGGGCCGAAGCGCTCGTGATGGCCCAGCACCCTGGCCAGCAGCAGCGCGTAGCCGATCGAGATGTCAGCCGCCGTGAACCGGCCGGCGCATGCGAAGTCTTGCGCCTCCAGCAACCTCTCGAGCGCCCGCAGGCGCACGAAAAAGAACTGGGCGTAATCCTCCGCGGCCTGGGGCTGGCGGCGGTCCTCCGGCTCCAGCAGCGTGTAGCGAAGCACCAGGGTCTGCGGAAAGGTCAGCGAGGCCTCGCCGAAGTGAAGCCAGTTCAGGTAGTCCCCATAACCGGCCTCCTCGCGCTCCACGTTCAGCGAGGTGGGAGCGTTGATGCTGGCCAGGTACTGGCAGATGGCCGCCGACTCGGTCATGCGCGTTTCGCCATCGACCAGCAGAGGCACCGTGCCCTGCGGGTTGATCTTGAGGTACTCGCGATGCAGCACCCGCGGCGGAAACGGCAGCATCTCCAGCCGGTAGGGAGCGCCGAGCTCCTCGAGCATCCAGAGAACGCGGAACGAACGTGCATTCGCGCAGTGGTAGAGCGTGATCATCGGATGGAGGGCTCGACGCCGGAAGTTGCCGCGCCGATGGTCGCACGCACATTCCGCGGCGCCTTGCGTCGATTGGCTGCGACGCGCGCAGCCAGTCGGCGCAAGTTTTCTTCCGCGCCGGCGAATAGCCTGCGGACTCTTGCGATAGCCGATCGCGATTGCGGAGTGTCCATGCCGTCCCTGAAATCGAAAACCCTCTTCGTCACCGGTGCCAGCCGTGGCATCGGCAAGGCCATTGCCCTGAGGGCCGCGCGCGATGGCGCCAACATCGTGGTTGCGGCCAAGACGGCAACGGCCGACCCCCGCCTGCCCGGCACGATCCACAGCGCAGCCGAAGAAATCGTCGCCGCCGGCGGACGGGCCCTCGCGGTGGTGGTCGACGTGCGTGACGAAGCCCAGGTCCGCAGCGCAGTCGACGCGGCGGTGGAGCGCTTCGGCGGCATCGACATCCTGGTCAACAACGCCAGCGCGATCCACCTCGAGACTGTCGAGCGCACGCCGATGAAGCGCTACGACCTGATGTTCGAGATCAACGCACGGGGCAGCTACCTGTGCGCGCAGGCCTGCCTGCCGCATCTCGAAAAGGCGGCCAACCCGCACATCCTGACCCTGTCGCCACCGCTGGACATGAACCCCAAGTGGTTCGCGCGCCATGCGGCCTACACCACGTCGAAGTACGCAATGAGCATGCTCAGCCGAGGCCTCGCCGAAGAGCTGCGCGGGCGCGGCATTGCGAGCAACTCGCTGTGGCCGCGCACCGTCATCGCCACCAGCGCGCTGCGCATCGCGGCTCCCGACGTGGCGGGACAGGCGCGCCTGCCGACCATCATGGCGGACGCCGCGTGGCACATCCTGACCCGGCCGAGCCGCGAGCTCACCGGCCAGCTGCTGATCGACGAGCAGGTGCTGCGCGATGCCGGCGTCACCGACTTCGAGCCCTACCTGGTAACGCCGGGCGTCGAGCCGCTGATCGACTTTTTCGTGGAACAGTGACCAGGCCGCCGTGCCGCCCCAAGGAGACCAACGCATGCAAGCAGCCGACGCCGAACGCGCAAGCATCGCCCGTATTTCGCTCGCAGACGTCGTGCGGCGTAGCGCTAGGCGAGATCCGGAGAAGATCGCAGTCATCCAGGGTGACCGACGGATCACGTTCGCAGCGCTCGATGCCGCGAGCGAGCGCGTGGGCGAGGCACTGCGCGACCATGAACTCGCCGATCGCCGCATCGCGACGATGTGCGTCAATTCGATCGAGCACCTCGCGGCCATCCAGGCCATCCACAAGTCGGGCAACGTCTGGGTGCCGGTCAATGTGCAGCTCGATGCGGCCTCCATCGAGCATGTGCTGAGTCACGCCGAAGCCAGCGCGGTCTTCATCGATGCAGCGCTGTTCGAAGTGCCGCCACTGCGCACGCTGGTCGAGCGCCTGGGCCTGCTGACGGTTGTGATCGGCGCACAACACCAGGCCACCGCCGGCACGCTGCATTTCGACGCGCTGGCATCGCGCCCGCCGGCGCAGCCGCTGGCCACTGCCCGAGGCGACGATGACCTCGCGCTCATCATGTACACCAGCGGCACCACGGGAAAGCAGAAGGGCGTGATGCATTCCCACCGCTCGGTCCACGGCGCGCTGCTGAGCTGCGCGCAAAGCTTCGAGGCCACCGAGCGCGATGTCGTCGTCTCGGTGCTGCCGCTGTTCCATTGCGCCCAGCACGCCATCAGCACCGGCGCATTGATGGTCGGCGCAACGCTGTGGCTCGCCAACGGCTTCGATCCCGCGGCCATGCTGGCGGCCATCGGGCGCGAACGCATCACCTGGCTGTCGTGCCTGCCGATGATGTTCGATGCGCTGATGAAGCACCCCCAGCGCTCGCAAACCGACTTCTCTTCGCTGCGCCTGTGCATGTACGGCCTGGCGCCGATGCCGAAGAACCTGCTCGCGGACATCCGGCGCGACATATGCCCCGACGTGCGCCTGGGCACCGGCCAGACCGAGATGTACCCGCCGACCATGGTCTACCGCGCGAGTGACCACCCGGGCAAGGACGGCAACTGCTGGGGCGTATCGGTGGCGGGGGTGGAGACCGCCGTCATGGACGACGACGGCCGGCTGCTCGGGCCGGGCCAGGTCGGCGAGATCGTCCATCGCGGGCCCAACGTCTTTCTCGGCTACCTCAAGGACCCGGAGGCCACCGCCGCGGCGCGCCGCTTCGGGTGGCACCACACCGGCGACATCGGCATGCTCGACGCCGACGGGCACATGCTGTTTCTCGACCGCAAGAAGGACATGATCAAGACCGGCGGGGAGAACGTTTCCAGCGTCAAGCTGGAGGCCGTGCTGCTCGCCCACCCCGCCATCGGCGCCGCGGCCGTGGTGGGCCTGCCGCATCCACATTGGGGCGAAGCGGTCGCCGCGTTCGTGGTCTTGCGCCGCAATGACGGCTCGTGCGGCGAAGACGAACTGCTGGCGTTCTGCAAGGAGCGCCTCGGCCGGTTCGAGGTACCCAAGTCGATCCGCTTCGTCGACGGGATGCCGATGACGCCGACGGGCAAGATCCAGAAATTTCAGCTGCGCACTGCCCACCTGGCGCTCTTCGAGTCCGGGGAAAGGTAGGCACCGGGTCCGGCCACCGGGTGACGGAGCAACGCCAGACGCAGGCGTTGGCAATTCTCATGTTCATCTATCGGACAAAGCCATGGTTTCGGGAGATGGGTGCGCGAACAATGGATCGATTCATCGACCTGACGCGGGACCGCCGGGCGCCAGCCCGCCCCACTGAAAAACCATGTTCTTCTACTTCCCCGAAAACTACCGCTGGTCTCTCGCCGTGCTCCGCGCCATCGCCGCGGGCGGACTGTTCGGCGAAATCGACTGGGCCTGCTCCCGCCTGAAAGACGCGGCGCGGGTACAGCCTTCCGGCGACGTGGAGGCCTGGCATCGCGCGTGGGGAGAGCTCGGGCGCCAGCTGGAGCAATCTGCCGCCGACGCCCTGTCGCGCGGCCATCGCGTCAGCGCCAGCGATTTCTCGTTGCGCGCCTCGGTCTATCACCAGTGGGCCGAGGGGCTGCTGGACCCTGACGACCCCCGCGCCGAACTTTCCTACGCCAAGCACCTGTCGTGCTTCGAGACCTTCGCGCGGAACCGCGACCCGGGCATCGAGCTGGTCGACATTCCTTTCGAGGGCAGCGTGATCCCAGCCTACCTGGTGCCCGCCGTGGGCCGCAGCGGCCCGGGGCCGGTGGCGCTCCTGTCCGATGGACTGGACGCCAACAAGGAAGAGATGTTCTACGTGGCGTTGAATCTCGCGCGGCGCGGAATCGCCACGCTCGCCTTCGACGGGCCGGGCCAGGGCTCGGCGCTGCGCGTGCATGGCCTGACCGCTCGCCACGATTTCGAGAAGCCGGTGACAGCCTGCGTCGACTGGCTCGTGCAACGCCAGGACGTGGACCCTGCACGCATCGGCATGGTGGCGGCCAGCTGGGGCGGCTACTACGCACCGCGCGCCGTCGCGTTCGAAAAGCGAATCAAGGCTTGCGCCGTGATGGGCGCGGTCTTCGACACGCATGCCTGCATGGTCCGGCGCGTCGGCTACGTGCCGGGCCAGGGTGCCACGCAGCTGGGCAACAGCGCGCCACTGGGCACTACCGGCAAGCAGATCCTGCGAATCCTCGGCGTGCCCGACTGGGAAAGCGCGTTCCACAAGCTGGAGGATTTCCGCCTCGAAGGCGTGGCCGGCCGCATCGACTGCGACCTGTTCATCGTGCACGGCGCCAACGACCGGCATGCGCCGCCTTCGGAAGCGCAGCGCCTGCTGGAGGCGGTGAGTTCGCGCCACAAGCAGTTGCGCGTGTTCACCGAAGAAGAAGGCGGTGCAGCCCACGTGAACCTCGACCGGCCGGAGCCCGCGCTGAGCCTGGTCTGCGACTGGATGGCCGAACGCCTGCAGGAGACGACGCACCATGACCACGCCTGAATCTTCCTGGATCGGTTGCGATGTGCGCGACGAGGTGGCCACCATCCGGCTGCAGCGCCCGGAAGCCGGCAACCGGCTCACCAACGCCATGGCGCTGGCGCTGGCCGAAGCGCTGGATGCCGCGCGCGACAGCCGGGTGATCGTGCTGCGCGCCGAAGGCCCTGACTTCTGCCTGGGTCGCGAGATGGCGCCGCCGCCGCCCGGTGCCGGGGTCAATGCGGCCGACGTGCTGCGCGACGACGCGGGGCCGATCCAGAGGCTCTACGAGGCGTTCGGCCGCTGCCGCTCGCCGGTGGTCGGGATGGTGGCGGGCCGGGCATGGGGCATCGGAACGGTGCTGGCCGCGCGCTGCGATCTCACGCTGTGCGAGGAAGACAGCAGCTTCGCACTGCGCGAACTCGAACGCGGCATTCCGCCCTGCATCGCCATGGCACCGCTGCTGGACCGCATGCCGGCCAAGGCGCTGGCGCACCTGGTCTTCGGCGCGGAGCCCATCGGCGCGCGCGAGGCGCTGGCTGCGGGAATCGTGGGCCGGGTCGTCGAGAGCGGTCGACTGCAGGCCGAGGGCGATGCCCTGGTGCAGCGCCTTCTTTCCTTCCCCGTGCCGGCCGTGCAAGCGGTGAAGCAGTTCCTGGCGACCGCGCCGCGCCACCACGAACCCAATGCAGTGCTCTACGGGGCGGGCCTGCTGGCCAACGTGCTGGGCTCGCGCTGAACGGCGGCGCCGGCACGGCGCCGGCACGGCACGGCGCGGCGCGGCGCGGCGCGGCAAGGAAAACAAAAAAGGAGACATCACCATGCGACTTTCATTTCTTGCGCCCCTCGTGGCCGCCTTCGCGCTGGCGGGCGCATGTGCGCCCGCCGCATCCGCCACCTACCCGGAAAAGCCGATCCGCATCCTTGTCGGATTTCCCGCCGGAAGCACCGGGGACCTGATCGTGCGCATCCTCGGGCCGCGCATGGGGCAGGCCCTGGGCCAGCCCGTGATCGTCGAGAACCGGCCGGGCGCGGGCAGCAGCATCGCCGCCGAAGCCGTGGCCCATGCCGCACCCGATGGCCACACGCTGCTGCTGAGCACCACCGCGAATGTCATCAACCCCAGCCTGTATCCGAATCTCCGCTTCAGTTTCGTCAAGGACCTGACGCCGGTGACGCTGCTCGCCGAAGCGCCCGCGCTGCTGATCGCGCGCGCCGACCTGCCCGCCCGCACGGTCAAGGAACTGGTTGCCGCGGCGTCCGAAGCGCCCGGCAAGTTCAGCTACGGCTCTTCGGGCAATGGCACCTTCACGCACCTCTACGGCGAGCTGTTCAACCAGTCGGCCCAGGTGCGCCTGACGCACGTGCCCTACAAGGGAGGCGCCCAGGCGCTGACCGACGTCATGGCCGGCCGGGTGGACCTGGCCTTCACGCCGGCAGCGCCGGTGATGGCGCAGGTCACCGCCGAAAAGGTCAAGGCGCTGGCGGTCATCGGCCGGCATCGCCTTGCCGCCCTGCCGCAGGTGCCGACCTTTGCGGAAGCCGGCATCGCCGGCTTCGACTCGGCACTCTGGTTCGGCCTGCATGCGCCCGCGGGCACGCCGGGCGCGGTCGTCGAACGGCTGTCTTCCGAACTGCAGAAAGTGCTTGCCGACCCCGAGGTCCGCCGGCAGCTGAGCGACCAGACCGTCGAGGCCGTCGCCAGCACACCGGCCCAGTTCGCGAGCACCATCGCGAGCGAATCGTCGAAGTGGGCCAAGGTGATCGGCACCGCGGGCATCAAGATCGACTGACACGGCACGCCCGCACGGGCAAAGGAGAACGCACATGACTCTGGGCCACGAAATCCGGGGCAGCGGCCCCCAGCGGGTGATGGTCCTGCACGGCTGGTTCGGCGACCACGGCGTATGGGCGCCGACCTATCCGCTGCTGGACGGGAAAGCCTTCACGTATGCCTTTCCCGACTACCGCGGTTACGGCGCCTCCCGCGCCATCGGGGGCGAGCACACGATCGCGGAGATTGCCGCCGACAGCCTCGAACTCGCCGACCGGCTGGGGTGGGGGCGCTTCAGCCTGCTCGGCCATTCCATGGGCGGCATGGTGGCGCAGCGAGTGGCAATCGATGCGCCCGACCGCATACAGGCCGCCGTGTGCGTGACGCCGGTGCCGGCTTCCGGCGTGCCGCTGCCGGCGGAGGTCGCGGCGCTGTTCGCATCGGCGGGCAGGAGCGACGAGGCGGCACTCGGCGTGATCGAGAGCTCGCTGGGCTCGCGCCTGACGCCTGCACTGGCCCGCTCGATCCTGGCCCACCAGCGCAGCACCTCCGAGCCCGTCGCCTTCGAGGACTACTTCGGCGCATTCTCGAAAACCGATTTCTCCGACAGGGCTGCGGGGCTGCGCGCGCCGCTGATGGTGCTGGTGGGCGAGCACGACGGGGGCGTGTCTTCCGACTTCGTGCAAGCCACCTTCCCCCGCATGTACCCGCACGCGCAGATCGAGACGCTGCCGAATGCCGGCCACTACCCGATGCTCGAAACGCCGGCGTATCTCGTGACGCGGGTCGAAGCCTTCCTGCGGCAGCACGGCGGCGGCTGAAGAAGCAGCCAGCCGCCTCAGGTCTTGCGCTTGCGCAGCAGCACCTCCACCGACTGCGTGGCACTGCGCAGCATCTCGGCCACCTGCTCGATGCGCCGCTGGCTCAGCCGCTGCGACAGGGCGGCAACGCTCAGCGCGCCCACGGCCTGCCCCATCGAATCCCTGAAGGGCACGCCGACCGCCTTGACGCCCAGGCTCACACGGTTCTGGATCACCGCGGCGCCCATGGCGCGCGTCTGCAAACAGGCCTGCGCCAGATCCTGCGGCGACAACTTTCCGAAGGCCGCCAGGCTCGGCCCCACCCTTTCGATGATGTGGGCCCGCTCTTCGTCGTCGATGGCCGACAGGATCGCGAGCCCGCCGGCGCCCACGCCCAGCGGGCGCCGGCTGCCGACCTCGAGCACCAGCGCGCGGACGGGAAAGGCCCCCTCGCGGCGGTGCATGCAGACCGCATCGAAGCTGCTGCGCACGACCAGGTAGACGGTGTCGCCCGTCTCCTGCGCCAGCGTGCCCATCGCAGGGTCGCACAGGTCGCGGATGTCGTGCATGGTCGAGCCGGCCACACCCAGTTCGAATGCCAGGGGCCCGAGCTTGTAGCGCCGGAGCTCATCGTTGAAGACCGCCAGTCGTTCCGCGGCCAGCTGCCCCAGGATGCGATGCACCGATGGATGCGGGATCTGCGATTTCTCGGACAGCTCGGTCAGCGCCAACCCGCGAGGGCCAGCGGTGGCCAGCAATTTGAGAATCACCACGCCTCGTTTCAGCGAGCCTGCATCGGAGGGTGTTTTCATGTTCGATTGATGGACAAACGACTGGTTTGAAGTGAGTCATTAGAAAACAATTCCCGCTGGAGCCATAGCGGCGCCCCGTCTATCGGACACCACTCTTGCCGAACGGCGAGACGAGCGACGGAACCCAACGATCAAGGGCAGTCATGAAAAAGCACAGGGCGCTTTGCGGGAGGTTTCGATGAGCACGATGCAGGAATGCGCTCTGGCGCTGAAAGACAGGGTCGCCGTCGTCACCGGCGGCAGCAGCGGCATCGGCGCCGCCTGCGTGCGCGCACTGGCGGACGCTGGAGCGACGGTCGTCATCGGCTACAACGAAGGCGCGGAGCGTGCACAGGCACTGCGCGCCGAACTGCCAGGCGATGGCCACAGCACGCTGCGGATTCCGCTGACCGACAGCGCGGCGCACGCCGCCACGGCGGACACCCTGCATCGCAGCTTCGGCCGCGTCGACGTGCTCGTGAATTCCGCCGGCTTCACGCAGCGCATTGCGCACGGCGACCTGGATGCGCTGGCGCCGGCGCTGTTCGACGAAATACTCGCAGCCAACGTCGGCGGCCCGTATGCCATCACGCGTGCGCTCATGCCGCTGCTGAGTGCGTCCACCGATGCGGTCGTCGTCAACGTGTCTTCCGTGTCCGCCTTCACGGGCCTGGGCAGCAACATCGCCTACTGCGCGGCCAAGGCGGCGCTCGACACCATGACCGTGTCGATGGCAAGAGCCTTCGGCCCCGTGCGCTTCGTCAGCGTTTCGCCCGCAGCGGTCGACACCGATTTCGTTCGCGGCCGCAACCGCGACGACCTGCTCAAGAAGGCGGCCGCCACGCCGCTCGGGCGCATCGTCACGCCGCAGGACGTGGCGCTCGCCGTGCTGGCCTGCGTGACGCACCTGCGCACGGCCACGGGCACGCGGATCGTCATCGACGGAGGGCACAGCCTGTGACCGCCGGACCCGACACGACCGCCCGCATGCTCGTGGAGCAACGCACCTACACCACCCACCCCGGCCAGTGGCGGGCCTACCTGTCGCTGTACGAGGCCAAGGGCCTGGCGATCCAGCGCCGCATCCTCGGCCGCATGGTTGGCTACTACCGCACCGAAACCGGCCCGCTCAACCAGGTGATCCACATGTGGGCCTACGTGGACATGAACGAGCGCGCCGAGCGGCGGGAGCTCCTGATGGCCGACCCGGCATGGAAGGCCTACGTGGTGGAAATGCTTCCGCTGCTGCAGAGCCAGGAATCGAAGATCCTGCTTCCGGCGCCCTTCTTCACGCCCCGGTGGCAGGACTGACGACCGCATCGATCCGGAACAAAGGATGGAGACACCATGACAACGCTCGACTACCAGAGCGGATTCGGCAACCAGTTCGCCAGCGAGGCGCTTCCGGGCGCCCTGCCCGTCGGGCACAACTCGCCGCAGCAGGCGCCGCTGGGCCTGTATGCCGAGCTGCTGTCGGGCACGGCCTTCACGGCGCCGCGCGACCACAACCGGCGCACCTGGATGTACAGGAGGCGCCCCAGCGCCATGCACGAGGCCTTCGCGCGCATCGACGACGGCAACTGGCGCAGCGGACCATTCACCGAAGCGGAAACACCGGCCAACCGGCTGCGCTGGAACCCCTGGCCGATGCCAGCCGGGGACGCGGACTTCGTCGACGGCATGCTGACCATCGCCGGCAACGGCGACCCGCACGCGCAGACAGGCTCGGCAGTGCATGTCTATCGCGCGAACCGCTCGATGGACGGGCGCTACCTCGCGAACTCCGACGGCGAACTGCTGATCGTGCCGCAGCATGGCGCGCTGCTGCTCCATACCGAACTGGGCCGCCTGCACGTCGCCCCTGGCGAGATCGCGCTGGTGCCACGGGGCATGCGGTTTCGCGTCGCGCTGCAGGAGGGCGAGGCGCGGGGCTATGTCTGCGAGAACTACGGTGCGCCCTTTCGCCTGCCGGAACTGGGGCCGATCGGGTCGAACGGGCTGGCCAATGCACGCGACTTCCTGGCGCCCATGGCGGCCTTCGAGGAAGACGCCGGCCCCGTGCGCATCGTCAACAAGTTCATGGGCCACCTCTGGGAAGGCACGCAGGCCGGCACGCCGCTGAACGTGGTCGCGTGGCACGGCAACCTGACTCCCTGCAAGTACGACCTGGCGCGGTTCATGGCCATCGGCACGATCAGCTTCGACCATCCCGATCCGTCGATCTACACGGTGCTGACCTCCGGCACCGACACGCCCGGCGTTGCCAACTGCGATTTCGTGATCTTCCCGCCGCGCTGGCTGGTGGCGGAAGACACCTTCCGCCCGCCCTGGTTCCACCGCAACGTGATGAGCGAACTGATGGGGCTGGTGCGCGGCGTGTACGACGCGAAGGCCGAAGGCTTCGTGCCCGGCGGCGTGAGCCTGCACAACTGCATGCTGCCGCACGGGCCGGACGCCGCCACCTTCGAGCGGGCAAGCACGGCCGAACTCAAGCCGCACCGCCTCGACAACACGCTGGCCTTCATGTTCGAGAGCCGCCACGTGTTCCGGCCCACGGCGCAAGCGCTTGGAGCCGCCAATCTGCAGCCGGACTATGACGTGGTATGGCACGGGTTCAGGGCCGCCAGGGCCTGACGGAAAGAGACAACGACCATGACCGCTTTCACCCGGCGCGACTTCGTCGTCGCCACCGCCTCCGCACTCGCGCTGCAGCCCCCGGCTCGCGCGCAGAGCGACTACCCCAGCCACCCGATACAGCTTTGCCACGGATTCGGTGCAGGCGGCAACGCCGATGTCGTCTCGCGCCTGCTCGCGCAGAAGATGCAGGAGACGCTGAAGCAGCCCGTGGTCGTCGATATCAAGAGCGGCGCGGGCGGCCTGATCGCCACGGACTTCGTGGCCAAGGCCCGGCCCGATGGCTACAACATCGTCATGCTCACCGGCGCGCACACGGTGTCGGCCGCGCTGCGCAAGACGTTGCCCTACGAACCGGTGAAGGACTTCGCATTCGTCTCGACCGTGACGAGCTTTCCCTTCGTCATCGCTGTGCGCGCGGAGCATCCGGCCAGGAATCTCGCGGAACTGCTCGCCACTGCGCGGCAGGCGCCGGAGCGGGTCACATTCACTTCCGTGGGCGTGGGCTCGACGCAGCACATGGTCGGGGAACTGCTGGGCGTCAGCGCCGGCGTCAGGCTGCTGCACGTGCCCTATCGCGGCGGCGGCGCACCGGTGCAGGCGGTGATCGCGGGCGACGTCGACATCCTGGCGGACACGCTGACCGTTGCAACGCCGCACATCCAGTCGGGCCGGCTGCGTGCGCTGGCGGTCACCAGCGCACAACCCTGGCCGTCGATGCCGGAGGTGCCTGCCGTCGCGAGCGTGCTGAAGGGCTTCGAGATCCGCTCCTGGCTGGGACTCGCGGCGCCCGGTGGCACGCCGCCGCAGGCAATCGAGCGCCTTGATCGCAGCGTGCGAGCGGCGCTCGGCGACCCGGGCGTCAAGGCAACGCTGGCATCACTGGGCAGCGAACCCGCGCCCTCTTCGCCCGTCCAGATGAAGTCGATGATCGAACGCGAGATCAAGCGCTGGAGCGAGGTCGTCGCCCAGGCCGGGATTCCCCGGCAATAAGCCTCAGGCAGCGACCGCCATGCGGCCGCGCGCCATGCCCAGCCGCGCGGGCGAGACGTACTGCTCGCGGTAGATCTCGAAGGGCATGGTGTCGGCCGCCTCGATGCGCTTCTGCTCCTGGATCGACTCGGCAGTCATCTGCTCGAACTCGGCCTGTCGCGCGGCCGAGAACGGCAGGCCCAGCAGCGCGGCGCGGGTCTGCTCGGACTGGGCACGCACGAAGCCGATGAAGGAGTTGCCGTGGTCTTTCTCGATGGCCGCGAGCACGCGGGCGGAGGGCAGGCTGTCGGGGTTCTGCAGCGCGGCCCTCGCGGCGCGCACCGCATCGGCATGCGCCGTGCCGCCCTGCGCCGCGTCGAGCGCGGCGGCAATGGGCAGGCACTGCTCGACCAGTTCCAGGCCCCAGTCGGCCAGCGCCACTTCGCGTCCGTCGCGCTGCAGCTTCAGGCCCGGCTCGCGGCCGCGCGCGGCCGTGAGGTGCTGGTTGTGCGCGAGGTCGGCTATTTCCTGCGGCGTGTCGTCGGGGCTGTCGCTCAGCAGGCAGTGCAGTAGGAACACGTCGATGAAGCGCATGGTCTGCGCGTTGATGCCGACGGTCTCGAAGGGGTCGAGGTCCATCAGGCGCACTTCGACGTATTCCACGCCGCGCTCGCGCAGCGCATGCAGCGGGCGCTCGCCGGGGTTGATCACGCGCTTGGGGCGGATGGTGCCGTAGAACTCGTTCTCGATCTGCAGCAGGCTGGTGCCCAGCTGGTTGTAGTCGCCGCCGAGGTTGCGGATGCCGATGGATTCGTAGGCCGGCCACGGGCGCGTGAGCGCGTCCTGCAGCGAGGCGCCGTAGCCGTCGAGGCTGTTGTAGCTCACGGCCAGCGAGGCCTGCGCGTCGCTCTGGTAGCCCAGGCGGCCCATGCGCAGCGAGGTGCCGTGCGGCATGAACATGCTGCCGTCGCCCAGCGGCTGCAGCTCGTGCGGGCGGCCCGCCACAAAGCTCGAACACAGGGCCGGCGAGGCGCCGAACAGGTACAGCAGCAGGAAGGCCTGGCGACGGAAATTGCGGATCAGCGCGAAATACTGTTCGCTCGACACGTCGGGCAGCGACCAGTTGTAGTGAATGCCCGAGATGGTCTGCATGCGGCGGCCATAGCGGTGGCTCAGGCCCATGCGGTAGACGCTCTTGGCGCGGCCCACGTTCGACGAGCCGTAGCGGCCGATCGGAATGGTCTCGTCGGTCGGCAGACCGCAGGGCATGCTCGACACCCACAGGCGCTCGTCGCCCAGGCCGTCGAGCACCCGGTAGGTGAACTGGTGCACCCGCGTGAGCTCTTCGAGCGCCGATTCGACGTTCGCGTGCACGCCCGTGATGAGTTCGAGCTGCGATTCGCTGAAGTCGGTCGTGATGTGCGGATGCGTGAGCGCGGAGCCCAGGGCCACGGGATGCGGCGTCAGCGCGAGCTTGCCGTCCGGCAGAGCGCGCAGGCTTTCCTTCTCGATGCCACGTCGCATGCCCTGGAGGCGTGCGGCTGAAAGTGCACCCAACCTCTCCAGCAATCTGTTGCTCATATTGTTATGACCCATCAATCTTCTGAGGGGCTGGAAGGTAGCACGGGCACGCGGGCATTGCTCGTGCAGGGAATCCCGAGGCAGGCTACCCTGTGGTTCGCTATGTTTTTGATAGCTACCTGCATAGACGATGCGCCAGTGAACGGCCCCGATGGCTGGTGAATTTCAGGCCTTGGCGCGGCCCGCCGACAGGTCGATCTCGTCCGACTGGTAGACGTGTATCTCCGGCGTGCCGTCGGCCATGGCCGCCAGCGCCTTGCCGAAGGCGCGCGAGGCGTCCACGCGAAAGTGCGTCTGCAGCGCGGCCATGTCGCTCCAGCGCTCCACGAAGGTCAGTCGCAGCGGGTCCTGCACGTCGGTCGTGACTTCATGCGAAATGCAGCCGGCTTCGGTGCGCGAGCGCAGCACGTGCTCGGTGCTGATGGCGAGCATAGCCTGCAGGGTGTCGGGCTTTGCCAGGGCGTGTCCGATGACCAGGATCATTTTCTTGTCTCCTTCGACGAAGTTCAGCCGAGCACCCGCAGCAGGAAGCGGTTGAGGTCGGCGATTTCTTCCATGCACACCGAGTGCGCCATCGTGTATTCGTGCCACTCGACGGTATAGCCCAAGGCGGCCAGCGCGTCGCGCGAGCGCATCGCCGCGGCAAGGGGCACCACGGGGTCTTGCCGGCCATGGGCGAGGAACACGGGCGTTTCGTGGTTGGCCGCGTGGCGTTCGGCCGCCGTGGTGGCCGCGATCGGCAGGTAGCCGGAGAGGCCGACGATGCCGGCCAGCCGCTCGGTGTGGCGCAGGCCGGTCATGAGCGCCATCGCGCAGCCCTGCGAGAAGCCTGCCACCACGATGCGCTCGGCGGCGATGCCGCGGGCCTTTTCACTGGCGATGATCGCCTCGATGGTCGCCTGCGAGCGGCGCAGTCCGGCCTCGTCTTCCTGCGCAGCCAGGTCGGGCAAGGCGATGTCGTACCAGGCCGGCATCTGGTAGCCGCCGTTGATGGTCACGGGCATGACCGGCGCATTGGGGAACACGAAGCGCACCGGGCCCACGGCAGAGAGCTCGAGTTCGTTGGCAATGGGCACGAAGTCGTTGCCGTCGGCGCCGAGGCCGTGCATCACGATCACCGTGGCGGTGGGGTTGGGGGCGGTTTCGATCTCGATGGGAGGACGGGACATGGTCGGGCAAAGGTATTCAGGAACGCGGATGACCGCACCTTAGCGCATCCGGGGCCTGCCCAAGGCACGGAAACGGCCGGTTGGCTGACTTGCACATCGTTGCGATGTGCCACCGTGCGGTTGCCCGGGCAGGCGACTGTCTGACTGTCTGTTACTCGGCCTTGATGCCCACGGCCTTCACGATCTGCGCATAGCGCTCGTATTCGGCCGCCACCTGCGTCTGGAACTGCCGTTGCGGATGGCCCGTGGCCTCGATGCCCTGTACCGCGAGTTCTGCACGGGCGGCCGGAGCCTGAACGATGCGCCCCGCCTCCGCCGCGATGGCGTCGAGCACCGGCTGCGGCGTGCGCGCCGGCGCGAACAGCCCGAACCATGTGCCCGAGCGGTAGCCCGCATAGCTTTCGCTCACGGTCGGCACTTCGGGCAGCAGCGCATGGCGCCTCTCGCCGCTGGTGCCCAGCGCCACCAGCCGGCCGCTGCGGATGTGCGGCAGCGCGGGGCCGACCGCGATGAACATCACGTCGACCTGCCCCGCGATCACGTCCTGCATGCCCAGCGGGCCGCCGCGGTAAGGGATGTGCGTGACGTAGATGCCGGCCTTCTGCTTCAGCAGCTCCATGCTCAGCTGCTGCGGGCTGCCGTTGCCGGCCGAGGCGTAGTTGATGCGCCCAGGATGCGCCTTGGCCGCGCGAACGAAGTCGGCCACCGTGTGGAAGCCGGTCTTCGGGTTGGCGACCAGCACGAAGTCGATCTGCCCGAGCGACACCACCGGCACCAGGTCGCGTCGGGCGTCATAGGGCAATCCGGCCTGGATGTTGGGGAGGATGGTGATGGGGCCGTCCGCGCCCACCAGCAGCGAGTAGCCGTCGGGCTGTGCCTTGGCCAGCCCATCGGCGGCCAGGATGCCGGCCGCGCCGGCGCGGTTGTCGACAACCACCGGCTGCTTCCATTGCTCCGACAGGCGCTGCGCCAGGTAGCGCGCCAGCACGTCGGGCGAACTTCCGGGCGTGTTCGCGACCGTGATGTGCACGGGCTTCGACGGGTAGGCCGCCGCCGGTTGCGCCTGCGCGGCCACGGTCAACGAAGCGCAGGCCCACAGGGCAAGGACCGGCTTGAGCAGCTTCGACAGGAAATGGGCACGCATGGCGAACTTTCGGTTGCAGGAGGCAAAGCGCGCGATTCTGTCGCGCCCTCGCCCGCAAGCGAACGACCCATTTGTCAGATGCTTAGGCTGGTTCCGGCATATGCAGCGAGCCGAACTCTCCCAGCTGCCGGTAGAAGGCATCGACCTGCTGCTGCGCCCCCTCGCGCATCGCCGCATTGCGCCGCGCGCAGCTCTCGGCATCTTCCATCGCCCCCGCCTCGCCCACCTTGCGCGAGGCATCCTGCACGAAGCGGCACATCGGGGAGCGGCGTTCGCCGAAAGCGCGCAGCGTGGCGTCGGCGATGCCGTGCCGCGCGAGCATGTCGGCCAGCACCACCGCGTCTTCCACCGCCATAGCCCCGCCCTGCCCCATGAAGGGCGTCGAGGCATGCGCCGCATCGCCTATCAGCAGCACGCGGCCCGCGTGCCAGGGCAGCGGCGTGTGCACCTCCTCGACGGCCGTGTAGAGCACTTCGGAATCCGCGCCTAACTGGTCCAGAAACTGCCGCGCCGGGCCGCCGAACTCGGCGAAGCGCTCGCGCATCTGCCCTGGCCAGGTCTCCTTCGGATACCAGCGGCCGGCGAGCTCGCTGACCGTGCCGAAGATGTAGAGCCTGTCGTGGCTGATCGGCATGATGCCCAGCCGCTTGCCGACGCCCATCATCATGATCTTGGCGTCCAGCGCACGCGGCCGCTCGTGCACGCTGCGCCAGACGCCGAAGCCGGTGTAGCGCGGTGCGACGGGGCCGGCGACGGCCTCACGCACCTGCGAGCGGATGCCGTCTGCGCCAATGACGAGGTCGAAGCGCTGTGCCGTGCCGTCCGAAAACATGACCTCCGCGCGATCGCTGCCGCCGGGCGAATCGATCTCCGCGACCGTCGTCGCCAGCCGTATCTCCACGCCCAACGCATCGAGCCGCGCGGCCAGGATGCGGTGCATCTCCGCGCGCCTGATGCCCACGATGGGCGCCGAGCCGCCGCTGGAGCGCGGATAGAACACATCGACGATGGGCTCGCCGTGGTGGTCGAGGTAGACATTGCGGCCGTCCTCGATGGCGAAGCCCGCTTCGAGGATGCCGGGCAGAACACCGACCTTGCGCAGCGCCTCGAGCCCGTTGCCATAGATGAAGATGCCCGAGCTCTGGAAGCGCCACTCGGCCTGCTTCTCGACCAGCGTGACGCGAAAGCCCTTGCCGGCCAACGAGATGGCGGCCGAGCAGCCCGCGATGCCCGCGCCGACGATCAATACCCTTGCTGCCTGTGTCATGCCGTGCTCACAGCTGCGTCCGCACGGACCACAGCTCGGGAAAGAATCGGTGATCGACCACGCTGCGCAGCCAACCCACGCCGGCCGAACCGCCCGTGCCCGGCTTGAAGCCCAGGATGCGTTCGACCGACACGAAATGCCGCCAGCGGTACTGCGAGAACACATCGGCGATGTCCATCAGCGCCTCGCCCAGCCGGTATAGGTCGTTCTCCGGCGTCGGATCGCCATACACCCACAGCCACGCCGCCTCGACGCCCGGGTTCGGCACATAGGGCTCTGACCAGTCGCGCGCCAGCGCCCCGGGCGGCACGGCGATGTCGCGGCGGTGCAGCAGCGCCAGCACGTCGTCGTACAGGCTCGGTGAATTCAGCGCGCGCTCCATGTAGGGCCACACGTCGGGGTTGTTCGCATGCGCGCGCGCCAGCGGAATCGACTTGTTGCCGAGGATGAATTCAACGTGCCGGTACATGTACGACTGCTGCCCCGAGGCAATGCCCAGCGTGTTGCGGAACTGGTTGAACTCGTGCGGCGTGATGGTCGAGAGCACGTCCCAGGTCTTGCCAAGGAATTCGAGCAGCGCGCGCACGCGCGGCACCAGTTGCAGCGCATCGGCCACGTCGTCGCCCCGGATGCGCGCCTGCATGTTGGCCAGCTCGTAGTGGATGGCCTTGAAGCTCAACTCCTTGCAGTGCGTGATGCACATGAAGACCATCTCGTCGTGGCCTTCGCTGCGCATGTGCTGCAGGCTCAGCAGCAGGTCGTTGCGCTGGTGCTCCAGGTAGGGGTTGCTGCTGCCTTCGAAGGCCACCAGTGGCTCACCATCGGTGTTTTGCACGGTGGCCGCGCGCTGTTGGTTGTCGCCGGTGGCGATGGGCTTCACCAGCGACAGCTCGAGCGCGGGGTTGCGCACTTCGGGAATGACTCTTTTGCGTGGGGTTGCCATGCGCCGATTGTTCGACCCGCACGCCGCCGCCTCAACCTCCGGCAGGCCGGATTTGGGCACCGACCGTCCGGGACGGCAGATTCAGTCGGATTCGGGTCCGCCCTGCTGGCGGGCGTACGCGCTCGGGGTCATGCCCGTCCAGCGCTGGAAGGCGCGCGAGAACGCCTTCTCCGACGCATAGCCGACCGCCTCGGCCACTTGGTGCAGGCTCAGCTGCCGGTTCTTGAGTTTCTCGGCCGCCAGCGTCATGCGGTACGAGCCCAGGTAATGCATGGGCGTGACGCCCACGAGCGCGCGAAAGCGCTCGCTGAAGATGGTGCGCGACAGGTAGCTGGCCTGCGCCAGCGTGGCAACCGACCACGGATGCTCGGGCCGCTCGTGCATCAGCGACATCGCACGGGCAATGCTTTCGTCGTCCAGCCCGCGCAGCCTGCCGACCTGCCCCGTCTGGCTCTGCGCCTGCGGCTGGGCATAGAGGTGCTCGCACAGGATGTGCACCAGCAGCAGGTCGGCCATGCGCGCCGCCGACAGCTGCCAGCCCGGGCGCTGGGCCACGGTTTCGTTCACCAGCGATTCCATGGCCTGCGCCAGCGAGGCGGTGGTGGGAATCTGCGCCTGCCGAAGCACGATCAGCGACGGCAGGCTGCCGATGATCGAGCCCAGGCCCTGTGCGGGCATCCACAGGTGCAACGAGAACAGCTCGGTGACCGGGCCGCCGCCGCCATGCGAGAACACGATGGGGTGGTCGCCGTGCCGGCCGATCGAATGCGCCTCGATCAGCTCGCGGAAAGGCATCGCATCGAGCCCCGGCACGGACGACACGGTGTGCGCCCCGCCCTGCGGCAGCATCGCGATGTCGTGCGGCGCCACCTGCACCGGCTCGGCGCCGCCCACTGCAATCCAGTAGGGTGCGCCGGTGCACATGCGGATCAGCGGACCGGCCACGCCGGTCGAATGCAGCGCCCAAGGAGCAGAGAGCGAAAACCGCGCAGTCACCGCCCTTTCTGACCTGTACGTCGCAAGCACATGGCTGAGTACGTCGCCGCCCCGCTCTGTGTCCATGCTGTTCGTGCCGCCCGGTGGTGTGTCTCGATGGCGGCGATTATCTGGCATGCCAGGCGGGCGATTGCGCCCCGCGCTACCCAAGGCGCCCCGGGATGCAACACAATGGCGTTTCGCAAGAAGACCGCATGAAGACAACGACCTCTCACCCGAAGCCCCCTCGCGCCGCCCCGTTCGACAGCGAAACGCTGCTTCGCGACAACGGCCTGCGCGTCACGCGCGCCGCGCAGACCGTGCTCGAACTGATCGAACACAGCTCGCAACCCCTGACGCACGAAGAAGTGGCCTCGGCCTACACCGCCGCCACCGGCGAAACGCCCGACCGCGTGACGGTCTACCGCGTGCTCGACCGGCTGGTCGAGGCCGGCCTGTGCGACCGCCGCGTGGGCCCCGACCGCGTCAACCGCTTCTCGCGCCATGTGGAGGCAGAGTCGGGCAACACCTTCGAGTGCGACCAGTGCCACAAGGTGCTGGCGCTGCCGTCCGACCCGGAACTGCCGAAGGTGATGGGCCGGCTGGGGCGGGCCTTGCGCAAGCAGGGCATCGACACCCGCCACACTGCGCTGACCCTCCACGGCACCTGCGGCGACTGCGCCCGCTAGGCTTTTCTCACACGTTCCACGAGGGGAACGGATCCGGAAAGTTCTGCCACCACGAGGCGCCGAAGCGCATCTCGTTTTCCGTGAGCAGGCACTCGTCGAGCCGGGCGCGCAACGCGTCTTCGTCCATGCCGATGCCGATCAGCACCAGCTCCTGCCGCGCGTCACCCGTGGCCGGGTCCCAGTTCTTGTGGATCAGCTCCAGCGCATCCGGCTCGGTCGGCCAGTGCTCGCGCGGCACTGCGGCCCACCAGAAACCCGCCGCGCCATAGCGACAGGCGCCGCCGGCCTGCGACCACGAGCCCGCACGCGTGGCGCGACTTGCAAGCCAGAAGAAGCCCTTGGAGCGCACCACTCCTTCCCATTCGCTTTGCACCAGCTTCCAGAATCGCATCGGGTGAAACGGAATGCGCGAACGGTAGACAAAGCTGCGAATGCCGTATTCCTCCGACTCGGGCACGTGCTCGCCGCGCAGCTCGGCCAGCCAGCCGGGCGCCTGCTCGGCCTGCTCGAAGTCGAACAGGCCAGTGTCGAGCACGCGGTCGAGCGCCACGCGGCCGAACTCCGACACCTCGATGCGGGCGCGCGGGTTCAGGCTGCGCAAGATGGCCATCAGCCGTTCGCGCTCCTCGGGCGTGACGAGGTCGGTCTTGTTGACCACCAGCACGTCGCAGAACTCGATCTGCTCGATCAGCAGGTCGACCACCGTGCGCGTGTCCTCGTCGCCGAGCGACTGGCCGCGCTGGCCGAGGCTGTCGGGCGAGCCGTAGTCGCGCAGGAAGTTGAAGGCGTCGACCACCGTCACCATGGTGTCGAGCCGGGCCACGTCGGCCAGGCTCTTGCCGTCTTCGCTGGCGAAGGTGAAGGTCTCGGCCACGGGCAGCGGCTCTGAAATGCCGGTGGACTCGATCACCAGTTGGTCGAAGCGCCCTTCCTTCGCGAGGCGGTTGACCTCGATCAGCAGGTCTTCGCGCAGCGTGCAGCAGATGCAGCCGTTGCTCATCTCGACCAGCTTCTCGTCGGTGCGAGAAAGCTCGGCGCCGCCGTCGCGCACCAGCGCGGCGTCGATGTTGACCTCGCTCATGTCGTTGACGATGACCGCCACGCGGCGGCCCTCTCGGTTATGGAGGATGTGGTTCAGCAGCGTGGTCTTGCCGGCGCCAAGAAAGCCGGAGAGCACGGTAACGGGGAGGCGGTCAGCCATGGGGCAGGCTCCATATATGCAACAGGATTGCATTATATGGATCAACGCAACATTGTTGCGTTTTACTGCCGAGCCCCGGTCGCCATCGACCGTTCGCCTACCATCCGGAAAATGACCTCCGAACCCCGCACGCCCTTGCAACTCGTCTGGCCTTCGCACGAACACCTCGCCGGCTACATCGCCGCGCTGGAACGCGGCTGGTCGCCCAACAACCTGCGGCCCGAAGCCGGCCAGGAAGAACTGGCGCAGATCCACGCCGACCCCGAACGCTTTCTGGCCAGCCTCGTCGACCCCGAAGCCAAGGGCCCGCCAGTCGCGCTGCCCGGCGGAGGCACCGTGCCCCGCCTGCCAGGCTACCGGCGCTGGATGTGGGACGGCGAGTTCTGCGGCAGCATTCAGCTACGCTGGCAGCCTGGCACCAACGCCCTGCCCATCTACTGCCTTGGCCACATCGGCTACGGCGTGGTCCCGTGGAAGGGCAACCGAGGCTACGCCAAGGCTGCGCTGCGCGCGCTGCTGCCCGAGGCGCGCACCAGGGGCCTCGATCACGTCGACATCACGACCAGCCCCGAAAACCTCGCCTCGCAGCAGGTGATCCGCGCCAACGGCGGCGTGCTGGTGGAAGAGTTCGTCAAGCTACCCGAGCTCGGCGGCACTCCTGAACTGCGCTTTCGCATCGACGTGCGGGAGCTCCGGTAGCGCTACATCTCGAAGGCCTCGACCTGCCTGCCGTCGATGTCGGTAAAGCCGTACTCGCGCGCCAGGTCGGCCACGCGCAGTACCTCGCCGCTCTTGTCCATCACCCGCGCATCGCCGGCCAGCGCCGCGATCGCCCGTCCCAGGTAGCGCGGCGACTCGGTGCGCGCCAGCGCGGGCCGCTCATGCCAGTGCGCCTCATCGGTCTTGTGGCCGGCCAGCACGAACTCCGTGCGCATCCAGCCGGGCGACACGGCAATGGAGGCGACGTTGTGCGACCGCAGGTCTTGCGCCATGCCGAAAGCCAGCCGGGTCATCGAAGCCTTCGCCAGGTCGTAGAAGAGGCTGCCGCGCAGATAGTGGTCACGGTCCCAGAAGGTGGTGGTGAGGATCAGCCCCTTTTTCTGTCGCACCATCAGCGGCGCGGCACAGCGGCTGGCCACGAGGTGGTTGCGCACGCCGCGGTCGAACATCGAATCCCAGTTCGACAGCGGGTGCTCCCAGAAAGGTGCTTCGAACACGCCATTGAAGGTCTCGTGGCCACCCCAGGCGTTGTTCACCAGCAGGTCGATGCGGCCTGCCTCGCGCTCCACGCGGGCGATGAGCGCCGCCACTTCTTCTTCGCGGGTGTGGTCGCACTGCACGGCGATGCCGTGTCCGCCCATGCGGGTGAGTTCGTCTGCGGTGTCGTCGATGCTGCCGGGCACGGCCTGCATATCAGACAGGGCCAGCAACTGGCCGTAGGTTTGCGCGGGCCGTTCGCGCGTGCTGCGCCCGGTGACGTACACCGTGGCTCCGGCGGCGCCCAGTTCCAGCGCGATGCCGCGCCCTGCTCCTCGACTCGCGCCAGTCACCACTGCCACGCAATCCTTCAACGGGCGACGGGTGTTTTCGTTCTGCATGTTCGGTTGCTCCTTCGATCTGCCTTGTGCAAGAGCGGACGAAGATAGTGCGCGCTCAACGCGCCGTCTTGGAAGAACCCGAAACGGCATGCCCCATGAACTCCGTCGGCGTAACGCCGCAGAGCGCGCGGAACTCGTTGACCAGGTGCGACTGGTCGTAGAAGCCGCTCTCCAGCGCTACGTCAGCCCACGCGGGCGACGACTGCAGCCGCAGCGCGCGCAGACAACCATGCATGCGCGCGAGCCGGCTCCAGGCGCGCGGCGAAAGGCCCACGTGGGCATGAAAGAGCTGCTGCAGTCGCCGTTCGCCAACGCCGACGGTCGTTGCCACCTCGCGCAAGGGACGACGCCCGCCGGATGCGGCGATGAGCTGCGCGGCATGCATGGCAGCGGCTGTGTTGCCCGCGGCGGCGCTGCTGTCGCGAAGCCGGCGTTGCAGAACGGCGTGCAGCAGCGTCACTCGCGCCGCATCGTCCGGCGCCTCGGCCATGCGCCCCAGCAGCTCGGTGCCTTCGCCCTGCCACAGCGCATCGAGGTACACGGCGCTGCCGCCGATCTCACCCACTGGCAACCCCAACAGTGCAGCGGCGGCACCAGGGCGCAGGGTGACGGAGAGCCCCTCCACCTTGCGCCGCATGCGCACCACCACAGGCGCGGCCGAAGCGCCAATGGCTTCCACCGCCAGCCCCTCGCTTTCACCGGCGGACGGTGCATCGCCGAGGTTGAACACCAGCCGCACCGCGCCGTCTGGCAGCACGCGTTCGCGCACCTCGTGCCCTTCGGCGAAGGTCTCGCTGTACAGCATGATGTGCGAGACGTGGCCGCGCAGCGCAGCCCCAACCGGGAACGCGCGCAACGTACCCGCGGGCACGCCGGACTCCGGCCCGTGCAAGGGGTCGTCGTCGAGGCGAAGGAAGAGGCGTTCGGCCATGGCAGTCCATTGTGATGAAAACCCCGCCCGGGTGCGAGCCAGCCGCGGTCGCCGAAAATCGACCGCTTCGCCCGCGCACACGAATGCCCGCCACCGCCCTCCCCGTCCTCTATTCATTCCGCCGTTGCCCCTATGCGATGCGGGCCCGGCTCGCGCTGATTGCGAGCGGCCAGCGCTGCGAGCTGCGCGAGGTGGTGCTGAAGAACAAGCCGGCCGAGATGCTCGCGGCTTCGCCCAAGGGCACGGTGCCCGTGCTGTTGACTGAAGACGGCGCGGTGCTGGAGCAGAGCCTCGACGTGATGCTGTGGGCCCTGCGGCGCAACGATCCGCTGCGCTGGCTGCAGCCCGGAACCGGCACGCTGCAGGACATGCTCGCGCTGGTCGCCGCCTGCGACGACGGTTTCAAGCCTCAGCTCGACCGCTACAAGTACCCTGACCGGCATGCGGATGGCGGCGAACCCGCGCGCGAGCGCGGCGCCCTGTTCCTGCGCGACCTCGAAACCCGGCTGTCGACTTCGCCCCACCTGACTGGCGCACATGCCACGCTGGCCGATGCCGCCGTCATGCCCTTCGTGCGCCAGTTCGCAATGGTCGAGCCCGCGTGGTTCGATGCACAGCCCTGGCCCCGCCTGCAAGCGTGGCTGTCCGGCTGGACCGCCTCGGACCTGTTCGCACGCGCCATGCACAAGTACGCGCCCTGGAAGACCGGCGACGCCGGCGTCAGCTTTCCGCCGATTTAGCTAGCCGCCCATCGCCACCGCCGAGGCCCGCTGGATGCATTCGACGAAATGCTGCGCGGCCGGCGTCAGCAGTTGCCCACGGCGCTTGATGACGCTGACGCTCAGCATGGGCAGCTCTTCCTCGATCTCCACGCGCCGGATGCCGTGGCGCTTGAAGGTCAGCGTTGCCAGCGGCTCCACGAACAGGCCGACCAGGTCCATCTGCCCGACCAGCGCCAGCGCCACCGTGACCGATTGCCCCTGGATCACCCGCGCCGGCGGCGGCAGGCCCAGTGGCAGCAGCGGCGACACGGCCTCGCGGCCGCTGAAATGGTCGTCGCCCGGAAGAATCCACTCGGCCTTGTAGAGCTCGCGGATCGAGCGACTCGCGCGCAGCGGATGACGCTCGCGCAGACCCACCACCAGCCTCACCGGAAAGAGCTCCATCGCCTCGAACTGCGGATCGAGCCGGCCCGGCACCACATGCGCCACCGCAAAGTCGAGCGAGCCCTCTCGCAGGCGCCCCAGCATCCAGGGCAGCACCGTTTCGCTGAACTGCACGTCGACCGCCGGCAGACGCGCGTGAAAGTCCTTGAATGCAGCCGGCAGCACCGTGAGCGCGAACGAAGTGCTGACGGCCAGCGAGACCTTGCCCGTGAGCCCGTCGCGGATCTGCGCGATCTCGTCGCGTGCGCGCTGCATGTCGGCCAGCAGCAGCCGGGCACGTGGCGCAAAGGCCTTGCCGAACTCGGTGAGCCGCACGCCCTTGACGCTGCGCTCCACCAGCGGCGCCCCGACTTCGCGCTCCAGCTCGCGCACGATCTTCGTCACGGCCGGCTGGGAAATGCCCAGCACGCGGGCCGCGGCGCGAATGCTCATCTGCTCGACCACCGCCACGAAGGCGTGCAACTGATTGGGTTTCATGACAACCAAAAGTTATCTTTGACGCCCAATTATTGTCTTTTCATGACAGCAGCGAGTCTCTAGCATCCGGCGCGGTCAGTGCGTAGATACCTTCGACCGACATCCTCGAAAAGCAAAGCCAACACTGGAGAGCCATGAGCAACCCAAGCAAGCAGCCCGCGCCGTCCTCGTCCCCCGCTCGCCCCGCACGCAGGCGCCAGACCATCGTGGCCACCACCATCGGCAACGGGCTGGAGTTCTTCGACTTCACCGTCTACGGCTTTCTGGCGCTGGTGATCGGCAAGCTGTTCTTCCCGACCTTCAATTCGTACGGACAGCTGCTGCTGACGGTGGCGAGCTTCGGCGTGGGCTTCATCATGCGGCCGCTGGGCGGCATCGTGATCGGCGCGTATGCCGACCGCGCGGGCCGCAAGAAGGCCATGACGCTCACCATTTTCCTGATGGCGCTGGGCTGCGCGCTGATTGCCTTCACGCCCACGTACGCGGCCATCGGCGTGGCGGCGCCGGTCGTCATCGTGCTGGCGCGGCTCATCCAGGGCTTCTCGGCCGGCGGCGAAGTGGGTGCATCGACCACGCTGCTGGTCGAGCACGCCACGCCGTCCAACCGCGGCTACATGGCGAGCTGGCAGTTCGCGAGCCAGGGCCTGGGCGTGATGCTCGGCGCTGTCGTGGTGGGCCTGCTGACCTTCACGCTGTCGACGGAATCGATGCAGAGCTGGGGCTGGCGCGTGCCCTTCATCATCGGCATGCTGATCGCGCCGGTGGGCATGTACATCCGCCGCCATCTCGAAGAGTCGCTGCACATCTCGCCGGAAGAAGCCGCCGCGCCGCGCGAGAGCAGCCTGAAGATCGTCTGCACGCAGCACGGCAAGACGGTGCTGGCCGCGATTCTTTCGCTGGTGGGCGGCACCACGGCTGCATATGTCGTCACGTTCTACATGCCGACGTACGCCGTGCGCGAGCTCGGCTTCACGCCGTCGGTGGCGCTGTTCGGCGCCGCGCTCACCGGGCTGATCTCGTTCGCCTTCGCGCCCTTCGTCGGCAAGCTGTCGGACGTGGTGGGCCGCAAGCCGCTCATCGTCTGGAGCCGCATCGCACTGGCGATCCTGATCTACCCGGGCTTCCTGTGGCTCAACGCCTCGCCCACGCCGACGGTGCTGTTCGTCGTGCTCGGCGTGTTCAGCTTCGGCCTGGTGGTGCAGACGGTGCCCGGCATCACGATGCTGCCGGAGATGTTTCCGAAGGCGGTGCGCGCCAGCGGCATGTCGCTGGTGTACAGCGTGGGCGTGGCGCTGTTCGGCGGCTTCGCGCCCTTCATCAGCACCTGGCTGCTCAACGCCACGGGCAGCAAGCTCGCGCCGGCCTGGTACCTTGTGGCGATGACGGTGGTTTCGCTGATCGGCCTGCTCTGGCTGCGCGACCATACGGGCCGCGACATCGATGCCGCGGGCGCCCACGCAACGGCCTGACGACTTTCCTCACCATTCCACGCACAGGAGTCCCCACCTCATGCCAACAACACAACGCTCCGCCGCCACGCGTTATTTCTCGGGCACGTATGCCGAAGCCCGCGCCAAGTTTCTCGAGGCCGCAGCGCAGCGCGGCGCGGCCGTCGAGTCGTTCGTGCTCGAAGCGCACCGCGGCGCGCTCGGCGAAGAGCTCGCCACCGACGTCGCGCTGATCGGCGCGATCGACGCGAAGAAGCTGCTGCTCGTGACCTCGGGCACGCACGGCCCTGAAGGCTTCTGCGGCTCGGGCACGCAGATCGCCACGCTCAACGATGCCGACCTGCTCTCGCGGCTGGAGAAGGCCGGAGTCGCGCTGCTACTGGTGCATGCGGTCAACCCGCATGGCTTTTCGCACCTGCACCGCACGAACGAAGACAACATCGACCTGAACCGCAACCACATCGACTTCAATGCGCCCCTGCCGGTGAACGCCGAGTACGCGGATGTCGAACCGCTGGTGCTGCCCGCGACCTGGCCACCGACACCCGCCGACGAAGCGGCCGTGGCCGCCTACGTCCAGCAGCACGGCATGACCGCCTTCCGCGCGGCGGTGACCAAGGGCCAGTACACCTCGCCCGACGGCCTGTTCTACGGCGGCACTGCGCCCTCGTGGAGCAACGGAACCATCCGCAAGATCCTGCGCAAGTACGCTGCATCGGCCACCCACATCGGCTGGATCGACGTGCACACCGGTCTCGGCCCCTACGGCCATGGCGAGAAGATCTACCCGGGCCGCAACACGCCCGAAGATCTCGCGCTGGCCCATGCATGGTGGGGCGCGGACGTGTTCGCACCGTTCGCGGGCGACTCGGCCTCGGCCGACGTGTCGGGCCCGGTGATCTCGACCGCGTACGACGAATGCCCGAACGCGAAGATCGCGCCGATGGGCCTGGAGTTCGGTACGTTGCCCGACCTTGAAGTGCTGACCCGCCTGCGCGCCGACACCTGGCTGCGCCGCCACCCCGAGGCACCGGAAGCGCAGAAGCGCGAGATCCGCGCAGAACTGCGCGACGCGTTCTACTGCGACAACGAGGAGTGGAAGGGAATGATCCTCGGGCAGACCCGCGTCGTGCTGCTGCAGACGCTGCAGGGCCTTCGCAAGGCCTGATCGATCAGCTGAAGTTCGGCGCGCGCCGTTCGCGCAGCGAGGCAATGCCCTCACGCACGTCGGCGCCCGCAAAGCCCATGAATTCGAGCGCCAGCGAGGCGTCGAAGGTCGGGCCGGCCTGGCGCAGCCAGTTGTTCAGCGCGTACTTGGTGAGGCGAATGGCGCTCTGGCTGCCGGCCGCCAGCCGGTCGGCCACTTCGTAGGCACGCGGCAGCAGGTCGGCCTCTTCCACCGCGAGCGACACGAGGCCGATGCGCTCGGCCTCCTCGCCGCTCACCGGCTCGCACAGCAGCAGGTGGTACTTGGCCTTGGCCATGCCGCACAACAGCGGCCAGACAATGGCCGCGTGGTCGCCCGCAGCCACGCCCAGTCGCGTGTGGCCATCGACGATCTTCGCGTTCTTCGTGGCGATGGAGATGTCGGCCAGCAGCCCCGCCACCAGCCCCGCGCCCACGGCCGGGCCGTGCATGGCGCTGACGATGGGCTTGTCGCAGTTGATGATGTTGTAGACGAGGTCGCGCGCCTCGCGCCACACGCGCTGGCGCACCGCGTCGTCGGTGGTCATGTCCTGCACCATCGCGAGATCGCCGCCGCCCGAGAAGCCCTGGCCTTCGCCCCGCAGCACGGCGCAGCGCACCGTGTCGTCGGCGGACACGTCGCGCCAGATCTCGGCGAGTTCTCGGTGGCCGTCATGGCCCGCCGTGGGCAGCTTGCCGTTGGCCGCCCGCATCTGGATGTCGAGCACCGCGCCATTCGCACCACGGCGCGCGATGGCGAGGGTCTGGTAGCGGGTGTAGTCCATGGCGGGTGTCTCTTTCTGTGGCTTGTCTGCCGTCTATTTTTTTGCGGCCACTTCGCGGCAGCGCTGCACGTTGGTGTCGAAACGCGAGGCCAGTCCGGGCTCGCACTCGTCAGACGGCGTGAGCTTGCACATGCCGACGACCACGTAGTCCATGACCGCCGACGTGCACATCGGGTAGGCCGCCAGATCGGGGTTGGCCTTGACCTTGAAGCCCCAGCGTTCGGAGAACTGCACCGTGCGGATCATCGCGCCATGGAAGAAGCTGCGGTCCTTGGCGGCGATGGCGGCTTCCATGCGGGGCAGTTCCTCGTTCAGATAGCCGACCGAATCCAGCGGGAAGCCGGACGGGTCCTGCTGCGCGGTGGCCATCGATGCGGCGACGACCAATGGCAAGGCAGCCAGGATGCGCAGGACGGGAGAAAGCGAGGGGCGAAGGGGCGTGCGTGGAAGGTGCATGGCTTCGAATTCTGCAACGTTTTGAAGCACTTTTGAAATTGCCGCGGTGCGCCCGCGCCACACCTACTTGCCCTTCTTCTGCTTGTCGAACTTGCGCCAGTACTGGAATTCGTCCTCGTGCACCTCGAGGTCGATCTCCGAAATGCGCGACTGCAGGCGCTCCTGCACCTCGGCCACGGCCTTGTTGTAGACCAGCGGGCCGATCTCTTCCAGGAAGAAGCCGAGCAGCGCCCCCGCCGCGATGTTGCCGATCGGCTCTTCCATGTTCTCGCGGAAATAGCGTTCGATGGACGTGATGGCCTGCTGGCGCGCTTCCTTCGGTATCTCGATGGTCATGGCGGGGTCTCGGGGGTTGGGTCGATCGATTGTGCCGGGGCACGGGGCCTGGCGACGAAGCTGCCGCTACCATGCGCGCACACAACTACACCGGAGACACACACCATGCAGTTCCGCCCCGCCGTACTCGCGGCCCTGGCTCTGGCAGCCCTTGCCTCTCTCCCCGGCTGCACGAACCTGACCCCCACCGTGCCGCAGCGCCAGCTGATGCTGGTCGCCAACGACGAGAAGCAGTCGTGGAACGACGCCGGCGTCGTGAGCCTCGGCCCGATGGGGCGCGACACCGTGCAGGTGCTCGACATCGGCACCGACCCGCTGGCGCCCAAGGTGGTCGGCACGCTGCAGCTGGACAACACCATCGCCGGCCCGCCGACCAACCTCGCGATCACGCCCGGCGAAACGCTGGCGCTGGTCGCCAACTCGCTCAACGTGGTCGAGGAGAACGGCGCACGCAAGCAGGTGCCCGACAACCGCCTCTTCGTGATCGACCTGACGACCACGCCGCCCAAGCTGCTCGACACCCTGCAGGTCGGTAGGCAGCCCTCGGGCCTGTCGATCAACCGCACGGGCGACCTCGCGCTGGTGGCCAACCGCGCCGACAACTCGGTGAGCGTGCTGCGCATCTCGGGCAAGAAGGTGACGCTGATCGACACCGTGGCCATGGGCGATTCGGTGGCGCACGTGCGCTTCACGCCCGACGGCAAGCGCGCATTGGCGGCCAAGTTTCCGAGCCACAAGATCGCGCTGCTCGACGTGAACGGAGAGAAGGTCAGCTACAACAAGGTCGACCTCGCGGCGGGCCTGTGGCCCTACAACGTCGACGTGACGCCAGACGGCAAGCTCGCGCTCACGGCCGACAACGGCAACTCGGGCGCGTCCGACGGCCAGGTCGATACCGTGAGCGTGATCGACCTCGAGGCCACGCCGCCGCGCGTGGTCGACAAGGTGGTGGTCGGCGACGGCCCCGAAGGCCTGGCCGTGAGCCCGACCGGCAGGCACGCGGTGGCTGTGATCCTGCGCGGCAGCAACTCGTCGAAGAGCGCCTACTTCTACAACCGCAACGGCTCTGTGGTGCTGCTGAAGATCGACGGCAAGAAGGTCACGCGCGCCAACGAGGTGGTGGTGCGCGGCCTGCCCGAAGGCGCGGTGTGGAGCGCAGATGGCAAGTACCTCTACGTGGGCAACTTCATCGACCAGGACATCACGATCCTGCGGCTCGATGGCGACACGCTGGTGCCTACGGGCAAGTCGTTCCAGCTGCAGGGCCACCCGGCCGCGATGCGCGGGACAATGACGCACTGATCGATCCACCCTCCCCCGAACCCGGACGAAGAATCCATGGCGCAACCCAAACGACAACTCCGCACGCTCGAACGCGGCATCCTCTGCCTCGTGATCGGCGCCGCCGTTCTGCTGGGGCCGCGCTTTCTCCAGGGCACGCGCTGGTTCGAGATGGTCGCGGGCGCCTACCTGGTCGGCTGGTTCGCGCTGGTGCTGGGCGTGGCGCTGATCGTGGTCGAGCTGGTGAAGCGCGGCAAGACGCGCCAATAAAAAAACCCGCCTTGCGGCGGGTTTCAGCAACAGGCTCAGGCCTTCTTGCCGCGCAACTTTCCAACCAGCTCCACCACGACCAGCACGATGGCGCCGGCCACGATGCCCACGCCGGCATTCACGCCCATCGAGCCCAGCGTACCGAACACACCGCCGGTGGCCGCGGCCCAGCCCTCGACCGCATGCCCCAGCGCCGGCACGCCGTGCACCAGGATGCCGCCGCCCACGAGGAACATCGCGGCCGTGCCGGCCACCGACAGCGCCTTCATGAGCCATGGCGCCGTGGCCAGGATGCCGCGGCCCAGGGCCCGCGCGCCTGCGCTGGCGCGCTGGCTCAGGTAGAGGCCCGCGTCGTCGAGCTTCACGATGCCGGCCACGAGGCCGTACACGCCGATGGTCATGATCAGCGCGATGCCGACCAGCACGCTCAGCTGCGTCGTGAAAGGCTGGCCCTGCACGGTGCCCAGCGTGATGGCGATGATTTCGGCCGAGAGGATGAAGTCGGTGCGCACGGCGCCCTTGATCTTGTCCTTCTCCATGGCAACCACATCGACCGATTCGTCGGCCACGGCCTTCTCGTGGCGCTCGGTGTCGGCGTCGTGCTCCTTCTTGTGCAGGAACTTGTGCGCGAGTTTCTCGGCGCCTTCGAAGCAGAGAAAAGCGCCGCCGACCATCAGCAGCGGCGTCACCAGCCAGGGCAGCCAGGTGCCGATGGCCAGCGCCGCTGGCACGAGGATGGCCTTGTTGACGAACGAGCCCTTGCACACGGCCCACACCACCGGGATCTCGCGATCGGCCTTGACGCCGGACACCTGCTGCGCATTGAGGGCAAGGTCGTCGCCCAGTACGCCGGCCGTCTTCTTGGCGGCCACTTTGGTGAGGATCGACACGTCGTCGAGAACGGTCGCGATGTCGTCGAGCAGCAGGAGCAGGCTGGTGGCCATGGGCAAGATTCGGGCTGAAAAAGAAGCGGCGAGCTTATCCGCTGCCGCCAACCGCCCTTGCAATAACCGTACGAATCACAGAGCGCTGAGCGCAATGGCCAGCACCGCGGCGAGCGACGCGCCGAACAGCGCCAGCCCCACGCGGCGGCGGCGGTGCGTGAGCATCCACAGCGCCATGCCCGACATCGACAGGAAGATCAGGCTGCCGGCCAGCGTGTCGACCAGCAGGATCCACGGCAGTGGCATGCCGCCACCCTTGTGCATGCTGGTGAGCGTGGCGACAAAGCCGTTGTGCGTGGTGGTGACGCCGACCGAGCGGTTGCCCTGCCAGTACTCGACCTGCACGATCTCGTTGGGGCCGCCGAAGTTGAACACCCAGCGCGCGGGCTGCGTGAGCACGGGGGCGCTCTTGTCGCTCTTGTCGGCCCAGGCGACGGGCTTGGCGGGCTCGATGCGGCGAGAGTTGGGCGGGCCGCTCATGCGCAGCGCACCCTGCAGCCACTGGCTCATGGCCTCGGGCGTTTCCGGCGCAGGGTCGGGCAGTACCAGCTGGGCGCGCGTGCGCTCCTGGGCCTGCGGCAGCTTCAGCACGTCTCGGTGGTTGAGCCAGATGCCGCTGAAACCGAACAGCAGCCCCAGCACCGCGCCCCAGAGGCCGAACCAGCCGTGGGTGCGGCGGATCCACTGCACGGCGGTCGTGCGGCGCTGGTGCGCGCGCACGCGCGCAGCGTGGCCGAGGGCGGTGCTGCCGGAGTCCATGTCAGGAAACGTCGCGCTTCAGGCGGATTTCCTCGACGCGCACGGTGCCGAAGGCGGTGGTCTTGGCGGTCTTCATCTCGCGCTTGAAACCCGCGAGTTCGTGGAAGCGCATGGCGCGGTCGTTGCGGATCGGCACCCAGATGGTGACCGTGGTGCAGCCCTCTTCTTCCAGGCCTTCGCGCGCGGCGTCCCAGAGGGCCACGCCCACGCCCTTGTCCCAGTGCTCGGGCTTGACGTAGATGGCCCAGATTTCGCCGGTGGTGGGCGGGGTCTTGGGGTCGCGCGAACGGTCGAAGCCGACGAAGCCGACGATTTCGCTGCCCAGCACGGCCACACGCACCTGCGGCTCGCTGTATTCGATGGCTTCGCGCCACTTGGCTTCGCGGGTGGCCGGGGCCAGGGCGCGCAGCTCTTCCTCGGGAAGGATGCCTTCGTAGGCGGCCTTGGCGGCGAGGGAATGGATTTCGGCGACGGCCTTGGCGTCGCGCAGGGTGGCGGGGCGAACTTCGTAATCTGACATGAATGCGGGGAAATCAATGGAACCGCGTATTGTCGCCGCACCGCTAAACTGCTTGCCGCATCCGTCGTAACAACAGGAGAAATCGACATGGCCAAGAGTCAGCAACGCAGCACCAAGGAAGCGAAGAAACCGAAGAAGGACACCTCGCCGCCCAAGCCTGTGGGCACTGGCGGCATCGAGCCCGTTCGCACGATCACGACGGCGGTCATTCCCCGCGGCAAGCTCAAGAACAAGTGACGAACGACGCTCCAGCACCTGCCCCAGCGGCCCCTGCGGCCGCAAAGGCCCAGCCGCGCAACCCGCTGCATGGGGTCACGCTGGAGGCCATCGTTACCGCGCTGGTCGATTACTACGGGTGGGAGCACCTGAGCGAGCTCGTTGCCATCCGTTGCTTCACGCTCGACCCGAGCGTGAGCTCGAGCCTCAAGTTCCTGCGCAAGACGCCGTGGGCGCGCGAGAAGGTCGAGAGCCTTTACCTCTTCATGCTGCGCGAGCAACGCCGCGAGCAGCAGCAACAGCAGCAAAGCCAGCCGCCGCAGCCATGAAGGTCCGACTCGAGCCCTCGGGCCTCGACTTCGAGACCGACGCCGGCACCACGCTCCTGAAAGCCGCCGAGGCCGCCGGCATCGAGCTGCCGAGCTCGTGCCGCAACGGCACCTGCCGCACCTGCATCTGCCAGCGGCTGTCCGGCGAAACCCGTCACATCATCGAATGGCCCGGCCTGAGCGCCGAGGAAAAAGCCGAGGGCTGGATCCTGCCCTGCGTGGCGCAGGCGCTGGGTGACATCACGCTCGACGCGCCCGGCGCGCGCGCCCTGTTCGCAGACTAGGACTTGACCAGCGGCCTGACCGAAGGCGCCGCCACCACCAGCCGGTCCCGCTGGGCCAGCGACGGGAACAGCCTGAACCAGGTCAGCGCGACCAGCATCGTCCCCACGCCGCCCACCACCACCGAGCCGACCGGCCCCAGCAGCGCCGCCGTGGCGCCCGACTCGAACTCGCCGAGCTGGTTGCTCGCGCCGATGAAAATCGAATTGACCGCACTCACCCGCCCGCGCATGGCATCGGGCGTTTCGAGCTGCACCAGCGTCTGGCGGATCACCACGTTGACCATGTCGGCGCCGCCCGAGACCGCCAGCGCGATCAGCGAGACGACAAAGCTCTTCGAAATGCCGAACACCACCATGCACAGCCCGAAGAGCCCGATGGCCAGCAGCAGCGTGCGCCCCACGCGGCGCTCGACCGGCCGGCGCGTGAGCAGGATCGACATCACCAGCGCCCCCACCGCCGGCGCGCCGCGCAGCAGGCCGAGCCCCCAGGGCCCGGTGTGCAGGATGTCCTTGGCGTAAATCGGCAGCAGCGCCACCGCGCCGCCCAGCAGCACCGCGAACAGATCGAGCGAGACCGCGCCGAGCACGGGCTTGCGCTTCCAGATGAAATCGACGCCCGCGAACACGGTGGCCAGCGTCACCGGCTCGCGCGCGGCCGGCGTGTAGGCATAGCGAAGCCGCAGCACCAGCGCGCAGGCGACGACAAAGAAGGCCACGCTGGCGCCGTAGACCACCGCCATGCCCGCCACGAACAGCAGCCCGCCGAGGGCCGGCCCGCCGATGATCGCGCCCTGCATGCCCGCCGAGCTGAAGGCCATCGCGCGCGACAGCATGCTGGGCGGCACCAGCAGCGGCGTCAGCGCCTGCTGCGCCGGCATCTGGAAGGCCCGCACGGCGCCCAGCACCAGGGACAGGCCCAGCAGCAGGCCGCGCGAGTCGTGCTTTTCCAGCACCGCCAGCAGCAGCACGAGCGCCACCAGCCCCTGTACCGCGAAACAGGCCGCCACGATGCGCCCGCGGTGGTGGCGGTCGACGACGTGGCCAGCCAGCAGCGCCAGCAGCAGCGCGGGCACGAACTGGTAGAGGCCGACGAGGCCCAGGTCCCAGGCGCTGCTGGTGAGCTCGTACATGTGCCAGCCGATGGCCACCAGCAACATCTGCGAGGCGGCGGTGCCGAACAGGCGCGCCGTCCACATCTGCATGAACGGGCGTTCGCGCGTCAGGTCGGAAAAGCTGGGGGGAGAAGAGGAAACGGAGGCTGGGGCGGGGCCGGACATCCGCTCAAGGATAGCCGAGGCCGGATGAGCGGGGCATGAGGGGCCGGGAACGCGGGAGCGGGCCACCATCGCGCTCTCTACACTCTGCGGCATCCATGACGACCGCGCCGCCGCTCCTGCAACCCGTTCACGAAGACCCGCACCTGCTGGTGCTCGACAAGCCCGCCGGCCTGCTCTGCGTGCCCGGCCGTGGCGAGGACAAGCAGGACTGCCTGAGCGCACGCGCCGTGCGGCAGTGGCCCGACGCGCTGATCGTGCACCGGCTCGACATGGCCACGAGCGGGCTGGTGGTGATGGCACGCGGCATCGAAATGCAGCGTGCGCTGAGCGCGGCCTTTGCCGAGCGCCGGGTACACAAGCGCTATGAAGCCATCGTCGATGGCGCGATGCCGGTGCTGGAAGACTGGTCGCTGATCGACGCACCGCTGATGGCCGACTGGCCGCGCAGGCCGCTGCAGAAGACCGACCCGGCGGGCAAGCCCAGCGTCACGCGATGGAAGGCGATTTCATTGCTGCCTGGCGAGCCTGCCGCGACCCATGTGCTGCTGGAGCCACTGACCGGCCGTTCGCATCAGCTGCGCGTGCACCTGCTGTCGATCGGGCATCCGATTCTTGGCGATGCGCTATACGGTGATGCCGCCCTGCAGGCACGCGCGCCACGGCTGCTGTTGCATGCGAGCGAGCTGGGGTTCGTGCACCCAGTGACGCAGCAGGAGCTTTACTTCAAACGGCCGCCCGATTTCGCCGTCGTTTCCTGACCAATCAGTCAGCCTCCCTTGACGACCAGCACGGGCATGTTGGCGTCCTGCAGCACGCGCTGCGTCACGCTGCCTAGCAGCAGTTTTTCGATGCCGCTGCGGCCGTGCGAGCCCATCACGATCAGGTCGGCCGCGATGGCGATGGCCGTATCGACGATGCCTTCGTGCACCACGTGGCCGTCGATCACGCGCTGGTCGCTGTGCAGGCCTTCGGCCGCCAGGGCAGCCACGCCGCGTGCGAGCGCCGCGTTGGCGCTGGCCGTGGCCGCTGCGAGGTATTCGTTCTGGCCGAGCGCATAGTCCGCGCCCACGCCGATGAAGGGGTAGTTGTCGATCACGTGAATGAGCGTGATGCGGCTACCGAAAGCCAGCGCGAGGCCGCTGGCCTTGCTGACGGCGAGCATGGAAGTTTCGGAGCCGTCGATCGGAACCAGGATGTGATTGAACATGGCGGGACCTCGCTTTCGTTCGCAGACAGACACGGCCCACATGGAGCCGGGCCCCGAATTTAACCGCTGTTCCGCGGACGGACTGTAGGACTCGTGCCAGCGACGGCGCACAGCGCCGCCGTGCGGCTTCAGTCCCCCTGGAAACCCTTGGCGCGGCAGGTGATCACGAGCGTGTCGCGCCAGCCTTCGCCGCCCTCTTCCAGCGGCTGGATCGGCGTCGATTCGTGGATCACGCGCGCATCGTCGAGCACCAGCAGGGTCCAAGGCTCGGTCATGGTGAAGCGCTCGCCGCGGCGGCCGTTGGCTTCGAACACGCGCGTCTCGCCACCCTTGATACCGTGCCGGCCGACCAGTGCCACGGCCACGAGGTCCACACCATCGCGGTGCGCGCCCTCGGGCGTCGGGCGGCCGATGCCGCCGGCGGTGTCGATGCGGAACTGGTGCGCTTCCACGTACCAGCGCTGCGGCGCACCACGCATGTCGCTGCTGGCCTTGCCGAGCTGCTGCAGCAGCCGCTGCCACACGGGTTGCGCCACGGTGGCCTCGAGCATAGGCGCGAACCAGCGCTGCATGCCCCCGTGCAGGGCGTTGTATTCGACCGGCTGCCAGTGCGCGCGATGCGGCACCTGTGCCAGCGTGGCATGGTCGTCGGCTTCGACGGTGAAGCAGGCATGGCGCCGCGTGCGGTAGCGGCCGCCGTCCTTCAGGTATTCGTCGGGTGGGAGATCGTTCCAGTCCGCGTGCAGCGCATTCAGCTGCGCGAGCGGAACGCCGAGCCATTCGCTGACGCCCTGCGGACTGAGCACTGCATAGCCTTGATCGCGCAATGCGGCAGGCAGCTCGGCCGAGGCGATGAACGGGGGAGTGAAGGCGGCCGTGGTCACTGCGCGCTGACCTTCACGTCCTTCCAGAACGCGACGCGGTCGCGGATCTCTTCGGCTTCGGGCTTCGGGTTGGCGTAGTACCAGGCGGCGTCGGTGTTGAGTTCGCCGTTGACCAGCAGCGAGTAGTAGCTTGCGGTGCCCTTCCAGGGGCAGGTGGTCTTGTGGTTGCTGAAGGTGACTGCGTCGCGATTGAGCGAACTCATCGGGAAATAGTGGTTGCCTTCGACGAGCACGGTGTCGTCGCTTTCGGCGATGGTGACGCCGTTCCAGGTTGCTTTCATGGTCTTGGTCTCCAGGGGGAGGGTTGCGGGCGCTGGCCGTTGCGCTGCCGCACGGGGCTTGGGTATTGTGCCGTTGCTTGGCACTGCCGCTTTCTTCGCTGCTGTATCTACCCTGTTGGGGGGTTTGTTTTCTGGGGCCGGGTCTCGGCCCGGCGGCCGACTCACTTTCTTTTGCTTCGCCAAAAGAAAGTAAGCAAAGAAAAGGCGACCCTGCTGTCTGCGTCCCTTCGCTTCGCTACGGGCAACCTGCGGTGCTCGACGTAGACGGGGGTCCGCAGAACTCGCTTCGCTCAAACAGCTGCGGCCCTGATCCCGTCTACGTCTGCGCTCCTCGGCGCAGCCAGAAGGGATTTCGAGCAGGCCATCGCTGCGCTCGGCCAAACATCCAATACCAACCACCGCAGGCGCTGCGCGCCTGCGGTGGCCTCATGGCCGAGCGAAGCAAAGGCCCGTGTGGTTCCCAACCCCCTCTGGCTGCGCCGAGGAGCGCAGCGTTTCGCGGATCAGGGCTCGCCCTTGTCTGAGCGAAGCGAGTTTGGGCGAGACCCCGCGAAACGCGAGCACCGCAGGTTGCCCCTTCGCACAGCGAAGGGGTCGCAGACAGTGGGGTCGCCTTTCTTTTGCCTACTTTTCTTTGGCGAAGCAAAGAAAAGTAGGTCGCCCGCCGGGGCGAGTCCCGGCCCCGGAACAAAAACTAGGCAGCCAACCAGTGAACGCTAAAGAGCTTCTCAGGATCCGTCCAAACCGCAGCAGGCCGAAACCCAGCCCGAGCAGCCAAAGCCCGAAGCCCTTCAACAGTGAACTTATGCGAGTACTCGGTATGAATAGTCTCGCCCTCCTCAAACCCAAACCGTTCCCCATTCAACGAAACGCTCTGAGCCCGCCGGCTAACAAGATGCATCTCGATCCGCTGCCGAGGCGCGTTGTAGAACGCCGCATGCGCAAACCCATCGACATCGAAGTCCGCATCCAGCTCGGCATTCGCCCGACGCAGCAGATTGAGATTGAACTCCCCCGTAACCCCTTGCGCATCGTTGTAGGCCGCATGCAAGCGCCCCGGATCCTTCACCAGATCCACGCCAATCAGCAGCCCACCCCCACGCAACATCCGCGCAGCCAGCTGCAAAAACGCCAGCGCCTCCTCAGGCTCGAAGTTCCCGATCGTCGACCCCGGAAAAAACCCGACTCGCCGCCCCGAACCAGCCATAGGCGCAGGCAGCACCAGAGGCATCGTGTAGTCCGCAGCAATGGGCTGCACCACCAGCTTCGGATAGTCCGCTTTCAACCGCTCGGCCGCAGCCTCCAGGTGCTCCCCTGAGATATCGATGGGGAGATAGCGCTTCGGCGCCTGCAGCGCATCGAGCAGCAGCCGCACCTTCGTGAGCGACCCGGCCCCGAACTCCACGATCTCCGCGTTCGGCCCGATCTGTTCGGCGATCTCCCCGGCGCATTCGCCAAGAATGCGCAGCTCGGTGCGCGTCGGGTAGTACTCCGGCAGCTCGCAGATGCGGTCGAACAGCTGCGACCCCGCCGCGTCGTAGAAAAACTTCGGCGAGATGCTGCGTGGCGACCGCGCAAGTCCTGCCTGCATCTCCCGCCCGAACTCGGACAACGGCGTCGCGGCCGTGGAAGAAGAAGAAGAAGCACGCGGCTTCGCAGCAGGCGCGAACGACAGCGACGAGGAAGAAGTTGGATTGCGCATGATCAAAGGTCTTTCGCGAGCCGCAGCCCCGAGAACTGCCAGCGCGCCGCCGGCGGAAAGAAGTTGCGATAGCTGGGCCGCGTGTGCCCTGCCGGCGTGGCCACGCTGCCGCCGCGCAACACCAGCTGCCCCACCATGAACTTGCCGTTGTATTCGGCCGCGATGCCGGGCATCGGACGGAAGCCGGGATACGGGTCGTACGACGAACGCGTCCACTGCCAGACATGCCCCGTCATCTGCGAGATGCCGGGTGCGTCGAACGCGGCTTCCCATTCGAATTCGGTCGGCAGTCGCGCGCCGGCCCATTCGGCGTACGCGGCGGCTTCATAGAAACTGAGCTGCGATACGGGTGCATCGGCCTCCATCGGCCGCACGCCGTGCAGGCCGAACACTTGCCAGCCTGCGTTGCCCTGCTGTTGCTGTGCGCCAAGGCCAAGGCGTGGATCGTCCGGCTCGAGCCAGTACGCCGGATGCCTCCAACCGTTCGCCTGCACGGCGGCCCAGCCATCGGACAGCCAGAGCTCGGCCCGTTGATAGCCACCGTCCGCGATGAACTGCGCGTAGTCGCCGCAGTTCACCAGCCGGTCGGCAATCGCATAGGGCTGCAGCAGGGCCTTGTGGCGCGGCGTCTCGTTGTCGAAGGAAAAGCCCGGCCCCGCGAACCCCACTTCAAGTACGCCGCCGGCTTGCTCGATCCAGCGCACGGCGGGCGGCACGGCAGCCAGCCGCAGCGCGGGCCCGCTCGCGGGCTTGTAGGCGGGCAGCAGCGGGTTGCACGACAGTGCGTGCAGGATGTCGGTGAGCAGCAGTTCCTGGTGCTGCTGCTCGTGGTTCAGCCCGAGCGTGACGATGGGCTCGATGGTGGCCCAGTCGAGCCCGCCCTCCTCGAGCAGCGCGACCACGGCCTCGTCAACGTGCCGGCGGTAGGCATGCACCTCGTCTACCGAAGGCCGTGTCAGCAGACCGCGCTGCGGCCTCGGATGCCGCGGCCCGAGCGCCTCGTAGTACGAGTTGAAGAGGTAATGAAAACGCGCGTCGAAGGGCTGGTAGCCGCCGGAATGCGGCTGCAGCAGCACGGTCTCGAAGAACCACGTGGTGTGCGCGAGGTGCCACTTGGTCGGGCTCGCGTCGGGCATCGACTGGATGCACTGGTCTTCGGCGGAAAGCGGAGCGGCAAGCGCCAGGCTCGTGGCGCGCACCTCGCGAAACCTGTCGCGCAGTGTGCTCGCCGCCTGTGTGATCGGCCGGGAAAGCGTCATGGGGTCTCCAGTCGGGTCAGCCGCAAGTTTTAGCCCATCCGGGCTGCGGCGGCGCGTAGGACAAAACGCCGCCGCCCTGCCGCCGGCACTTCGGCAAAGGGCAGCCACTGTGGCACAAGATTCGAGGCCTTGCAGGCGGCTGCGTATCATCCGTGCGATGCAAACGACCAACCCCTCGGGCAGGCCCAAAGTCGTCATCGTCGGCTGCGGATTCGGCGGACTCGAAGCGGCACGCAAGCTGCAGAGCGCCGACGTGGACGTGACGGTGATCGACAAGACCAACCACCACCTGTTCCAGCCGCTGCTGTACCAGGTGGCAACCGCCGGGCTCGCCGCGCCGTCGATCGCGGCGCCGGTGCGCGCGCTGTTCCGCAAGCAGCCGAACATCACGACGCTGCTGGGCGAGGTGGGCGGCATCGATCCGGCCACGCGATCGGTGCAACTGGCCAATGGGGACCGCGTGCCGTACGACCACCTGATCGTCGCGGCCGGTGCCACGCACAGCTATTTCGGGCACGACGAATGGGCGCCCATGGCCCCGGGCCTGAAGACGCTGGCCGATGCCTTCGAGATCCGTCGCCGCGTGCTGCTGTCGTTCGAGAGCGCCGAGGTCGCGGCCGACCTGGAGCGCCGCCGCGCCCTGCTCACCTTCGTGGTGATCGGCGCCGGCCCCACGGGCGTCGAGATGGCCGGAACGCTGGCCGAGATCGCCAAGCACACGCTGTCGGGCGAGTTCCGCCACATCGACCCCGCCAGCGCGCAGGTGCTGCTGGTCGAAGGCGGCCCGCGCGTGCTGCAGGCCATGCCCGAGTCGCTGAGCCAGAAGGCGCTCGAACAGCTGGAGAAACTGGGCGTCGAAGTGCGGCTCAACGCGCGCGTGACGTCCATCGATGCCACCGGGCTCGAAGTGCAGACCGGCGGCGGCGCAGACGGTGCACCGGTCGCCAGCTACCGAATCGATAGCAGCTGCGTGGTGTGGGCGGCGGGTGTCGCAGCCTCGCCGCTGGGCCGCATGCTGGGCACGGCCACCGGCGTCGAATGCGACCGCGCGGGCCGCATCAAGGTCGAGCCCGACCTGAGCCTGGCGGGCCATCCCGAGATCAGCGTGGTCGGCGACCTCGCGGCCGCCATGAGCCATGCGCCCGGCAAGCCGCCCAAGCCCGTGCCCGGCGTGTCGCCCGGCGCCAAGCAGATGGGGCGCGCAGCGGCCGCCAACATCCTGCGCCGCATTGCGGGCCAGCCCACGGTGCCCTTCCGCTATGCGGACTACGGCAACCTCGCGACCATCGGCCGCAATTCGGCGGTGGTCGACCTGGGTACGCCCTTCGGCCCGCTGCGCTTCAGTGGCCGGCTCGCGTGGCTGTTCTGGCTGTTCGCGCACGCGTATTTCCTGATCGGCTTTCGCAACCGCATCGTCGTGATGATGGACTGGGCTGGTGCCTACTGGAGCTTCCAGCGCAATGCGCGCGTGGTGGCAGACGTGCAGGGCAAGAGCGAGTCCTGAACAAGGAGATCACGCGAAATGTCGCTGGCCTTGTGGATCGCGGTGCATGCCGCCGAAGCGCTCTTCTGCCTCTGGGTGCTGCGCTGGGGCGGTGCCGAACGGCTCGAAGGCAGTTTCGCCTCGGGCCTTGTCAGCAACTTCGCGCCGCGCTGGAGCGCCGAGGGGTTGCGCATGGCGGCGCTGATCCTGCTGGTCTTCTGCGCTATCACCTTCGTCGTGGGCTTGTTCGTGCCCTCGCTGCGCTGCTGGGTCGGCGGCTCCTGCTGAGCACCGCCAACCCACCCTTCCCCATCAGGTCCCGATCACGCCGCCGTCGTTCTTGGTGATGGCGATGGTTGCCGAGCGCGGACGGCCCCCGCCGTCGGGCCACTTCGACACGGCGAGCGGACGATCCGGGTCGCTGCGCTCGTTGGCCGGCTCGCCCGGGTGCTGGATGTTGATGAACAGCGTGCGCAAATCTGGCGTGGCCGTGAGCCCGGTGATCTCGCAGCCGGCCGGGCCGAGCAGGAAGCGGCGGATTTCGCCCTTGGTCGGGTCGCAGGCCAGCATCTGGTTGTTGGGCAGGTTGCTGTACTCGCCCTTGCCCAGCGTGGAAGTCGACACGTCGGTCTCGATCCACAGCACGCCGCGCGCATCGACCATCAGGCCGTCGGGGCTGCCGAAGGTGTCGCCCTTGATGTTGCCCTGTGCTTCATAGCGCGTCTGCTTCGGGTCACCCGCGAGCACGAGGTGGTTCCAGGCGAACTTGGTCGCGTCGAGGTCGCCGGTTTCCTTCCAGCGGATGATCTGGCCCATCGTGTTGTTGGAGCGCGGATTGGCCGCGTCCATGAAGGGCTGGCCGGCGCCGCCGCGGTTGCTGTTGTTGGTCAGCGTGCAGTAGACCTCCTTGGTGAGCGGGTCTACGGTGGTCCACTCGGGGCGGTCCATCTTGGTGGCGCCCAGCAGGTCGCTGGCCTGGCGTGCCTTGATGAGCACGTCGCCTTGCGTGGTGAAGCCCTTGTCGGCCACCAGGCCGTTCTTTCCCTGCACCAACGGCAGCCATTCGCCGGTGCCGTCCACGTCGAAGCGGCCGACGTACAGCGTGCCGTGGTCGAGCAGGTCGCGGTTGGCCGCGGCGCCGCCGGGCTTGACGCTGTCGCGGCTCACGAACTTGTAGATGTATTCGAAGCGCGAGTCTTCGCCCATGTAGATGACGGCGCGGCCGTCGTTGGTGAGCGCGGTGGCGGCGCCTTCGTGGGCGGCGCGACCGAGCGCGGTGCGCTTGCGCGGCGTCGAGGTGGGGTCTTGCGGATCGATCTCGACCACCCAGCCGTAGCGGTTCGATTCGTTCGGATTCTTCGACACGTCGAAGCGCGCTTCATGCTCGTGCCAGCGGTACTTCGCGCCATTGCCCTTCCTGATGCCCCAGCGCTTCTGGTGGGCGTCGGGCGTGTCGGTGCCTTCGAAGTAGTCGGCGAAGTTTTCTTCGCAGGTCAGGTACGTGCCCCACGGCGTGTGGCCGTTCGAGCAGTTGTTGAAGGTACCCAGCACCTGCGTGCCCGACGGGTCGGCGGCGGTGCGCAGCATGGCGTGGCCGGCTGCGGGGCCGGTGAGCGTCATCGGCGTCAGGGCGGTGATGCGGCGCGCGAAGCGCGAGGGTGCAAGCTGCGTCCACTTGCCGCCGTCGCGCTGCAGCTCGATGACCGACACGCCGTGCGCATTCATCGACTTGCGCACCTTCTCGGGCGTCCAGGTCTTCATGCCGTCGGTGTGCAGCAGGCCGTCGTCGACGTATTCGTGGTTCAGCACCAGCAGGCCGCGATTGGAGCCATCGATCGGAAAGAAGGCCATGCCGTCATGGTGCATGCCGGCCTGCAGTGCCTGCTCTTCAGCGGTGTTGGAGCCGTCGGTCTTGAAGGCGGGCATGGCGCCCGCGATGCCGGTGGCGTCGCCCCAGCGATAGAGCACCTGGGTGCTGTAGCCCTCGGGCACGACCACGGTGTCGACGGCAGCCATCGGCACGCTCTTGAAACCGATGGCACGGCCCAGCGAACCCGCCGAGCCGCCTGTTGCCGCACACCCGGCCAGCGGGCCGAACAGCCCGGCAATCGCGGCAGCGAGGCCGCCTTGCACGAGCATGCGACGCTTCGGGTCGGACACTTCGTGGATCGTGGGGTTGGCGGACGGGTTGGAGTCCTCCATGCGGGCGAAGTCTTTGGCCATGCTCTTGTCGTCGTGGGGTTACGGAGCCGGGCATAGTGTCGCCGCCTCGTGAATTCCGCATGACACGGGCCTGTAACAGGAACTCAGAAGAAGCCGCCCCAATGCGGCTGCTCGCCGCGCTGGCGCTTGCGCCAGTCCCAGGGCGGCGTGGGCTTCGAGTCGGCCCACAGGCCGGCGTGCCGGGCACGCGCGCTGTCCTGCAGCTTGAACAGCCCGCCGCCGCGTTTGGTGGCCAGGTGGTTGTAGTCGTACACCCAGGCCCAGCCTTCGGACACCATGCGGCTGCCGGCGTCCTCGCCGTTGCAGCGCACGTCGGCCACCGTGCGGCCATAGCGGTCGGTGTCGATCTCGGTGATGAGCGCCTGCTCGCGAAAGCAGATGTTGCTCAGCGCCTGCTTGCTGCGCTGGCCGTAGGGCTGGGCTTTTTCGGGCGCGTCGATGGCGGCGATGCGCACCTTCACGCGCTCGTAGGCGCCGATGCGGCCGCAGCGGGCGGTGAGCGTGTCGCCGTCGCTGATGCCCACGACGAGGCAGGTGCGGGGAGCGGCTTGGCTCAGGAAGGGAGAAAAGGCAAGAAGGCAGGAAAGCAGCAGCGCGCGTGAATGCATGAAGAAGCGGCGAGATAGGCAGAATGGCAGGACCGATCGAGGCTAAGTGATCCACCCGGCGGAACCGATCGGTACACAGACTTTTTCTTTTGAACCACGCTTCGAAGGAGAGCACGCACCATGCAAGAACCCACCCAGGACGACTGGTTCCTCGCGGCCAACGACGCATGGGACGCTGGCGCGCACAAGAAGGCCCTCTCGCTGTTCCTCAAGGCCGCGGCCGCGGGCGAGACCCACGCGCTCAACAGCGTCGGCTATTTCCTCGACCACGGCATCGGCGTGAAGAAGAACCCCGCGGCCGCGCGCGACTGGTACCGCAAGGCCGCCAAGGCGGGCGACGTGGCGGGGTGCGCCAACCTCGCCATCTGCTACCGCGACGAGGGCAATTTCCGCTGGGCGCGCTTCTGGTTCGAGAAGGCCTATGCGCAGGGCGACGGCGATGCGGCGCTGGAGCTGGGACGGCTCTTCCTGTGGGAAGGGCCGAACCAGAACCGGCACAAGGTGGTGGACTACCTGGGCAAGGCGGTGGCCTCGCAGTCCATCACTCCGAACGGACGCACGGAGGCGGGGGCGCTGCTGAAGTCGCTGGGCCTCATCAAGTGAAGCGCGCTCACTTCGCCGCGTTCTCGTCCTCCTGCAGCAACCGCCACATCACCTTCCCGCTGCCGCTCTTCGGCAGCGTATCGACGAACTGCACCTTGCGCGGAATCTTGTAGACAGCCATGTTCTCGCGGCACCAGTCGATGATCTGCTGCTCGGTCGTGTCCTTGTGCGTGGCGCGCAGCACCACGACGGCCTTGACCGACTCGCCGCGGTAGTCGTCCTTGGTCGAGATGACGCAGGCCTCCTGGATCGCGGGGTGGCGGAACATCAGCAACTCGACCTCGGCCGGCCACACCTTGAAGCCGCTCGCATTGATCATCCGCTTGAGACGGTCGGTGATGAAGAAGTAGCCGTCCTCGTCCATGCGGCCCATGTCGCCCGAACGGAAGAAGCGCTTGCCCTCGAATTCGACGAATGCGGCGGCCGTGGCGTCGGGGCGCTTCCAGTAGCCCTGGAACACCTCGGGGCCGTGGATGATGATTTCGCCTGATTCGCCGATGGGCATCTCCTTCAGCGTGTCGGGGTCGACCACGCGCGCGTCGGTGCTCATGAACGGAATGCCCAGGCATTGCTGCTTGGGATGGTCCGACGGGTTGGTGTGCGAGGGCGCGGCGGTTTCAGTGAGGCCATAGCCCTCCTGGTACTTCAGCCCGTACTGCTCGAGCAGGCGCTGCGCCACGGCCTGCGGCATCGCCGCGCCGCCACCGCCGATGTAGGTCATGCTCGACAGGTCATAGCTCGCGAAGTTGGGGCTGGCCATGAGGTCGATGACCATGGTCGGGATGTTGGTCCAGGCCGTTACCTTCCAGCGCGAGATCAGCCGGCCGGCCACGTCGCGGTCCCAGCGCGGCATGATGATCAGCGTGGCCGCTGCGAGGATGGCCGTGTGCATCATGCTCACCACGCCGGTGATGTGGAACATGGGCACCACGGCCAGCACCACCGTCTCCGAGGTCGACCCGCCCCACATCTGGCCGGAGACCGCGTTGTGCATCAAGCTCGAATGGTGGTGGATGCAGCCCTTGGGCAGGCCGGTGGTGCCGCTGGTGTAGGGCAGCAGCGCCATGTCGTCGGCGCCCACCACGTGCTCGGGCGGCGGATGACCGGCCTCGAGCGCGTCGGTCCAGGCGATGACCTTGCCGCCGTCCAGCGCGGGCAGCGGATGGCGGGTGGTGAGCCAGTCTTTCCAGGCGGGGGCCGGGGCGTCGTCGCCCGACGCGTCGGCGTCGAAGGCGTCGGTGAACTGGGTCACGATCATGTGGGCGAGCCGATGCTCGGGTGGCAGCGCATTGCTGGCCTTGGCCAATTCGGGCGCCAGATCGCCGGTGATGATGGCCACCTTGGCGTCGGGATCGGTGATGTAGTGCTTGAGCTCCTCGGCCCGGTTCATCGGGTTGACCGGCACCACCACCGCATTGGCGCGCAGGATCGCGAAATGCGCGATCACCAGCTGCGGGCAGTTCTGCATGTCCAGGATCACGCGGTCGCCGCGCTTCACGCCCAGCGCGTGCAGCGCGCCGGCCAGGCGCTCGGCCTGGGCGGCGAACTCGCGGTAGCTGATCACGCGGCCGAAGAATACGAGCGCGGGCTTGTCGGGATAGCGTGCGGCCGAGGTGGCCAGGTTGTGCCAGAGGGAGGTGGCGGGGACGGTAATCGAATGCGGGAGGCGTTTGGGCCAGAACTTGTAATGCGGGCGTTGTTGCATGGTGAGTACAGGCGGGACAAAGAAAAGCGCGACAGCCCGCCAGCCTAAGCCGCCAAGGCCGCCGCTCCCATCGGGGAAGCCCCCGGAGCGTCGCCTAGGTGACGCCATTTCTTCTCACATGCGCAACCTTCTGCTCTCGCGCCTTGCGACTACAGACACGGGCCGCCTTCCGCGCGATACCTGTCAGCCCCCCACCCACCGAATGAAGGAACTCACATGGCAGCAGAAAAGCACGCAAGCGTTCACTGGGAAGGTGCCGGCAAGACCGGCAAGGGCCAGGTCAGCACCGAGACCGGCGCCCTGAAAGACTACCCCTACGGCTTCGCCAGCCGCTTCGAGGACGACAAGCGCGGCACCAACCCCGAAGAAATCGTCGGCGCGGCGCATGCCGCCTGCCTCACGATGGCCTTCGCCTTCGCGCTCGAAAGAGAAGGCCTGGCCGCCACGAAGATCGACACCAGGGCCGCCGTGCGGCTGGCCAAGGACGGCGATGGCTTCAAGATCGACCGTATTGCGCTCGAACTCGACGCCTCCGTGCCGAACCTCGACGAAGCCAGGTTCCAGCAGATCGCGGCCGCCGCCAAGGCCGGCTGCCCGCTGTCGAAGGCGCTGGCGAGCGTGCCCGAGATCACGCTGAAGGCCACGCTGGCCAGCTGAGTGCGCTGCTTATGATCGTCTCCCAATAAAAAGGAGACGGATCATGAACAAGCCTGCCCGGACCGCGCTCGCGGTCCTTTCTTTCGCCCTCGGCACGGCCGCGATGGCGGCCTACCCCGACAAGCCGATCAAGGTCGTCATCGGCTTTCCGGCCGGCGGCCCGCTCGACCAGCACGCGCGCCTGCTCACCGACAAGCTGCAGGCCGTGCTCGGCCAGCCGCTGATCGTCGACTACAAGCCCGGCGCGGGCGGCTCGGTCGGCGCCGACGCAGTCGCCAAGAGCCCGGCCGACGGCTACACGCTGATGCTGGCCAACACCGGCGTGGCCGTCATCAACGGCGCGCTCTACAGCAAGCTGCCCTACAACACGCAGCGCGACTTCGTGCCCATCGCGCGCACCGCCATGCAGCCGCTGGCGCTGCTGGTCACGCCCAAGCTGCCGGTGCAGAACCTCAAGCAGTTCGTCGACTACGCCAAGGCGCGGCCGGGCCAGGTCAACTACGGCTCGGCCGGCAACGGCGGCATCAGCCACCTGGTGCCCGAGATGTTCAAGACCGCGACGGGCATCTTCATGGTGCACATCCCCTACCGCGGCAGTGCGCCGGCCTTCACCGACCTGATGGGCGGGCAGGTGCAGTTCATGGCCGAGTCGATTCCGCAAGCTGCCAACTATCACAAGCAGGGCAAGGTGCGCGCACTGGCCGTGACCAGCCGCGAGCGCAACCCCGCCCTGCCCGACGTACCGACCGTGATCGAGTCGGGCGTCAAGGGCTTCGAGGTGGTGGGCTTCTATGGCTTCTTCGCGCCGAAGGACACGCCGAAAGACGTGGTCGCCAAACTCAGCGACGCATTCAGGCAGGTGCTGAACAACCCCGAGGTGCGCGACCGCATGGTGAGCCAGGGCGCAGACCCGGCCTTCCTGGGCAGCGAGGATTTCGCACGCTTCCTGGCGACGGAAACGCCGCGCTGGGAAAAGGCCGTGAAGGCGTCGGGCGCGCGGATGGACTGATTCGGCACGCCTTCAGCGCGGCTCAGCGCGGGGTAGCCGCATGCCGCTCCAGCTGCGCACGGTCCAGAAGCTCGATGCTGCGGTAGCGCACGCGCAGCGTGCCGTCTTCTTCCCACAGCTTCAGCTGCCGGTTCACGCTCTGGCGCGACACGCCGAGCATGAACGACAGGTCTTCCTGCGACACGCCCAGCAGCGTGCCGCCGCCCTCGCCCGGGCTTTGAGCGCGCGCGTCCAGCGTGAGCAGCCGGTGCGCGAGCCGCACCTGCAGCGGCATCAGGATCACGTCGTCGATCCACGCCAGCGCCTGGCGCAGCCTCAGGCAGACCAGCCGGGTGAAGGCCATGTGCACGTCGGGATGTTCGGCCACCAGCCGGTGAAAATCGGCCGCCGCGACCACCGCCATCTCGGTCGTGTCGACCGCGCAGGTGTCGTAGACGCGCTCGCGCCCGACCAGCAGCGACACCTCGCCGAACCAGTGGCCGGGTTCGAGCATCGCGATCACCGCCTCGCGCCCGCCCGGCGCGACCACGCTCACGCGCAACGAACCGCTGACCACGCCGAACAGCGCATCGGGCGACGACCCCTTGTGAAAGAGCGACTCGCCGCGCGCCAGCATGCGCCGGTGCGCCACGGCGAGCAGCCGCTGCTGCACGTCCCCGGCCAGCCGCATGTCGCTGTTGTGCACCGGTGACGGCTGTGCGTCCGGCGCGGCGCTGGTGGCGTTGGATGAAGGGGGCGTGCGTGGCATCGCGGGTTTGTCCCGAGCGGCGATTGCCAACACCGGACAGTCTTGTTGCGGGAGCGTGCCGATAGTAAGCAGCGAGCCCGGACCTGCGCATTCGCAGCAACCCGATGTCACCTGTCATCCCTGTCACATGGAGCACACCCCGATGAACGACAACAACACCCCACGCACCGAACTTCAAGCCCGCCGCGAGCGCCTCGTGCTCGACCACTTCGCAGACGAGACCCGGCAGGACTTCGACGCCGTGCTCGGCACCTTCCCGCATCCGCACTACGAGCTGATTCCCGGCGGCGAAGTGCACGACGGCATTGCCGACGTGCGCCAGTACTACGCCGACACGCGCCGCGCCTTTCCCGACCAGCGGCACGAGATCATCCAGTTGCGGCACGCCGACGATTCGGTGGTCGTCGAGTTCTGGCTGCTGGGCACGCACCGCGGTCCGCTCAAAGGCCTGCCGCCGACAGGCAACAGCTTTCGCTGCCGCATGAACGCGTTCTTCATCTTCGAAGGCGACCGGCTGGTGTGCGAGCGCGTGTACTTCGACACGCTGACGATGCTTCGGCAGCTGCTGGCCGGTGTGCCCGCGGAGCATGTCGCCGCGCTGGTAGGCGGGTTGCTGGAGCAGCCAGCCGCAACTCGCGCACCCGAGGCGGCGGCTGCATGACTGCGCTGCGCAACGATGCGCTCGCAGGCCGCCACGCCATCGTGACGGGCGGCGCGCGCGGCATCGGCCTTGCAATAGCGCGGCGCTATCTGGCAGCCGGCGCCAGCGTCGCGCTGTGGGACCTCGATGCGTCAGTACTGGCAAATGCGCTGCAAACGCTCGCGCCGCTCGGCACCGCCACCTCGGCAGTCGTCGACGTGCGCGACGAAGACCAGGTCGCCCGTGCCGCCGCCCAGTCGCAGGAACGCTTCGGCGGCATTGACATCCTCGTGAACAACGCGGGCGTGCTCGGCCCGACCGTGCCTGCCTGGGAGCACACGCCCGCGCAGTGGCGCAATGTGCTCGACATCAACCTGACGGGCGCATGGCTGTGCTGCCGCGCGGTCGCACCGGTGATGCTCGCCCGCCGGCGTGGCCGCATCGTCAACATCGCCTCGGTTGCCGGCAAGGAGGGCAACGGCTTCAACGCCGCCTACTCGGCCTCCAAGGCCGGCCTCATTTCGCTGACCAAGTCGCTCGGCAAGGAGCTGGCTGCATCGGGCGTGCTGGTGAACTGCATCACGCCCTCGGCGGCCGACACCGAAGTGTTCGCGGCCGTGCCCGCCGAGCACCGCGAGCAACTGCGCACCGCCCTGCTCTCGCGCGTGCCGATGGGGCGCTTCGTCGAGGTCGACGAGGTGGCCGCGATGGCGGCATGGCTGGCGTCGGACGACTGCTCTTTCAGCACCGGCGCGGTGTTCGACATTTCGGGCGGCCGCTCGATGTACTGAGAGCCTGCGCGCCAAAAGCCAAGGAGAACTTCCCATGACCCGAGACCCCGACCCAACCGGCTTCGCACACCTGGCGGATTTCGACGGCACCCGCGGCGCCGCCATGCCGCAAGACCGCCTGCACGCCATCCGCCGCTCAGCCGAAGGCCTGCGCGAACGCCTGCTCGATGCGCCGCCGGTGCGCTTCGCGCGCAGCTTCAACCTGCTGCGCATTCCGTACCCCGCATGGTTCGCCTTCACCGGCGTGTATTCGCAGCAGCTGCTCAAGCCGCACATGGTCCACCTGCTGGCGCGCACCGTGCTGATCCAGTACGACGACTTCGAGGGCCGCCTGCGCACACTGCTGTTCACGCCGGCCGACTTCGAGGCCGGCAACGAAACGCCCTACTTCAAGCGCCTGGGCGAGCAAACGCCGAAATTTCTGCACAAGGCCATCGCACCGGTCTACCAGACTGTCCTGCAGGCGCTGGCAAGCTGCGGCGTCGCGCCGGAGCAGATCGACTACATCACCTACGACCACCTGCACACGCAGGACGTACGCCGCTGGCTCGGCAGCGCCGCCATGCCGGGCCTGCTGCCGAACGCCAGGCTGCTGGTGCACCGCCAGGAACTCGCCAGCGTGCAAGGCTTGCTGCCGGTGCAGGCCGAGTGGTACTGCCCGCGCGGGCTCGAAGGCGTGCCGGCCGAGCGCATCGTGCCCTTCGACGGCAGCATCCAGCTGGGCCGCGGCCTTGCGCTGGTGCATACGCCGGGCCACACAGAGGGCAACCATTCGCTGGTCTACCGCATCGCCGACGGCCTGCGCGTGAGCAGCGAGAACGGCGTGGCGGCCGACAGCTGGGCGCCGCTGCAGTCGCGGCACAACGGCATCCGCCGCTACGCGCAGGCTACCGGCGCGGAGGTGATCCTCAACGGCAACACGCAGGAAAGCAGCAACGACCAGTACCTGTCGATGGTGCTGGAGAAGACTCTCGCCGGCACCTCGTCCTCGCACGGGTTCAGCAACGTGGTGCCGTCGGCCGAATGCTCGCCGCACTGGCTGTTTCCGGGCGCGCCGGCCAGCCACCTGTGGGGCGAGACCTGCTTCGGCACGCCCACCGTCGCCTGAAACGCCGCCGCCGCAGGAACAACACAGAAGGAGACACAGACGATGAACACCGCCACCCTCGATGCCGCGGACGCACGCACGCCGGCCGACACCACCGACGCCGCGCTCTTCCGCAAGATCACCTGGCGCCTGATGCCGCTGCTGTGCGCCTGCTACGTGCTGAACTATCTCGACCGCACCAATGTCGGCTATGCACAGCTGCAGATGAAGGACCAGCTGGGCTTCAGCGACGCGGTGTTCGGCCTGGGCGCGGGCATATTCTTCATCGGCTATGCGGTGTTCGAGATTCCGAGCAACCTGATGCTCGCGAAGATCGGCGTGCGCGCAACGCTGCTGCGCATCATGGGCCTGTGGGGGCTGGCATCGGCGGCGATGATGTTCGCAACCACGCCCACGCAGTTCTACGTGCTGCGCTTTCTCATCGGCGTGTTCGAGGCCGGCTTCGCGCCGGGCGTGCTGTTCTACCTGACGCTGTGGTTCCCGTCGCACCGCCGCGCACAGGCCACCGCGCTGTTCTTCATGGCTTTCGGCGCGGCGCCCATCGTGGCAGGGCCGATCGCCGGGCTCACCATGACCTACCTGGACGGCGTGCTGTCGCTGCGCGGCTGGCAGTGGCTGTTCCTGCTCGAAGGCATTCCGAGCGTGCTGCTGGGCGTGGCGGCGTTCCGCTGGCTGTCGAACAGTCCGTCGCAGGCGGCCTGGCTGTCCGCAGTCGAGAAGCAGCGCGTGACGCGCCTGCTGGCCGAAGACCAGGCCGCGAACGGCGCCACCGGGCGCCACACCTTCGGCGCGGCCATGCGCGACGCCCGGGTCTGGCTGATCGGCTTCATGTCGTTCCTGATCATCCTGGGCATCTACGCCATGTCGTTCTGGCAGCCCACGATCCTGAAGTCGATGGGGCTCAGCGTGCTGCAGATCGGCTTCTATTCGGTCATTCCGGCGGTGGCGGGCATTGCGGCCAACATCGTCGTGGGGCGGCATTCGGACCGGTGCAAGGAGCGCCGCTGGCACTTTGCGCTGAGCGCAGTGGTGGGCGCCGCCGGGCTGGCGCTGACCACGCTCTTCATGCACAACGCCTTTGCCGCCGTGCTGTGCCTGGCGCTGGCGGCCATGGGCATTTCCGCCGCGTTCACAGTGCTCTGGTCGGTGCCCGGCAATTTCATGTCGAAGAGCGCCGCGGCCGCGGGCATCGCGCTCATCAGCACCATCGGCGGGAGCGCAGGGCTGGTGGCGCCGATGATGGTCGGCGCGCTGAAGACGCTGACGGGCGGCTTCACCCTCAGCCTCTACGTGCTGAGCGGGGCCCTGGTGCTGTCGGCATTGCTCATGCTTGTGGCCTTGCCGGCGAGCGCACTGGGCCGGGGACAAGCCCGGCGCTGAGCCCGCGCGCCCCTTTCGGGGTCATGTTCCATTTAGGTGCACAGATCTTGCATACCAGTTGGCACAGAAGCTGCTGGTATGCAGGCCTATGGCCATCTCCGCATCCGAAATCAGTGCACGCATCGTCGAAGCGGTGATGGCGCAGAAGCTCGCGCCGGGTTCGCGCCTGGGCGAGCAGCAGCTGGCGATGCTGTTCGACTGCAGCCGCACCATCGTGCGCGAGGCCCTCACGCGGCTGGCGGCGCGCGGCATCGTCACGGTGAGCGCGCGGCGCGGCTGGTTCGTCATCGAGCCCTCGCAGGACGAGGCGCGCGAGGCCTTCGAGGCGCGGCGCGTCATTGAGCTTGGCCTCATCCGCAGTGCGGGCAGCACCGGAAAGATCGAGAAGACCGCTCTGCGCCAATTGAAGGCGCACCTCCAGCGTGAAAAGACCGCACTGAAAGAAAGCGACGTCGGCAACCGCAGCTTCCTGCTGGGCGACTTCCATGTGTGCCTGGCCGAATGCCTGGGCAACACGCTGCTGGCCGACACGCTGCGCGACTACACGGCGCGCACCACGCTGATCGCCATGCTCTACCAGTCCACGCACGACGCGGTGCAGTCGTGCGAAGACCACGTGCAGATCGTCGCGGCGCTGGAGCGCGGCGACCATGCCGCCGCCGAAGCATTGATGGCCGCGCACATCGGCACGGTGCAGTCGGCGCTGCGCGTGCAGGCGCCCACCGATCCGCTGGCGCAGCTGCGCGATGCGCTGGCGCCGCTGCACAACACCAATGCCGCCCCGGCGCCCAAGGCCAAAAAGCGCCGCAAGGCTGCCGACGCCGCATCCCCCGATTCAGATTCTTCGACTTACCTAGGAGCCCTGCTATGACCTTCTCTGCATCCAAACGCCACCTCGCCCTTGCGCTTGCTTCAGTCGCCATGCTGGCTTCGGCCGGCGGCGCGTACGCCCAGAACGCGCTCGACAACGTGCTCAAGGCCAAGACGATCAAGATCGCCGTGCCCACCGACTACCCGCCCTACGGCTCGGTCGACAAGAACATGAAGCCGCAGGGCCTCGACGTTGAAATGGCCGAGCTCATCGCCGCCAAGCTCGGCGTGAAGGTCGAGCTGGTGCCCGTGACCAGCGCCAACCGCATTCCGTACCTGCAGACCAGGAAGGCCGACCTGGTGATCTCCACGCTCGGCAAGAACCCGGAGCGCGAGAAGGTGATCGAGTTCACGTCGGCTTATGCGCCCTTCTTCCAGGCCGTGTACGCCGCCAAGAGCATGAAGCTCACCAGCTTCGCCGACATGGCCGGCAAGACCGTCGCCGTGACGCGCGGCGCGATGGAAGACCAGGAGCTGAACAAGGTGGCGCCGCCGAACGTCGACTACCGCCGCTTCGAGGACAACAACGCGACCATCGCGGCCTTCGTGGCCGGCCAGACGCAAACCCTCGCGACCAGCGCGGCGGTTGCTGGCGACATGCTCGCCAAGAATCCGAAGGTGAGCGCCGAGTTCAAGCTGCTGCTGAAAGACAGCCCCTGCTTCGTCGGCGTAGCCAAGGGCGAAACCGCGTTGAAGACCAAGGTCAACGAAATCATTGCCGCCGCCAAGAAGGACGGCACGCTGGACGCCATGTCGAAGAAGTGGCTCGGCAAGGCAGCCGGCGACCTGCCCGTCTGATCGAACTGCGCGGCCATGAACATCGAGTTTGACTTTGGCGCGGTGCTCGCCGAATGGCCGCTGCTGTTGCGCGGCGTGGCGTGGACCGTCGGCCTCACCGCCGTGGGCACCGTGCTGGGCATGATCGTCGGCACCTTCTGCGCATGGGCGCGCTCGGGCGGCCCGAAGTGGCTGCGCGCCATCGTGGGTACCTATGTGGAGCTGATCCGCAACACGCCCTTCATCGTGCAGCTGTTCTTCATCTTTTTCGGGCTGCCGGCGGCGGGCGTCAAGCTTTCGCCGGAGGTGGCTTCGGTGATCGCGATGGTGATGAACCTGGGCGCATATTCCACCGAGATCATCCGCGCCGGCATCGAGGCCACGCCCAAGGGGCAGATCGAGGCGGCCGTGAGCCTGGCGCTGAGCAAGTCACAGGTGTTCCTGCGCGTGGTGCTGCCGCCGGCGCTGAAGAAGGTGTGGCCCGCGATGGTGAGCCAGATCGTCATCGTGATGCTGGGCTCCGCCGTGTGCGGGCAGATCTCGACCGAGGAGCTGAGCTACGCGGCCAACCTGATCCAGAGCCGCAACTTCCGCGCCTTCGAGGCTTTCATCATCGCCACGCTGATCTACCTGGCGCTGTCGGTGGCGCTGCGGCGCCTGCTCGACTGGGCGGGGCCGAAGTTCTTCTTCGGCCGCTGACCGAATACCGAGGCCTTTTTCACCATGGCTGATTTTTCTCTCTGGGACATCCTGCGCAACCTGCTGATGGCATTGCGCTGGACCGTCGTGCTGTCGCTCATCGCCTTCATCGGCGGTGGGCTCGTGGGCGCGCTGCTGCTGTTTTTGCGGATGCGCGGCGGCAAGGCGATCGGCAGGGCCGTGAGCCTTTACGTGCAGCTCTTCCAGGGCACGCCGCTGCTGATGCAGCTGTTCCTGGCCTACTTCGGCATTGCGTTGTTCGGCATCGACGTGTCTGCGTGGACGGCCGCGAGCGTGGCGCTCACGCTCTACACCAGTGCGTTTCTCACCGAGATCTGGCGCGGCTGCGTGGCCTCGATTCCGAAGGGCCAGTGGGAAGCCTCGGGCAGCCTGGCCTTGAGCTTCGGCGAGCAGATGCGCCACGTGATTCTTCCGCAGGCCGTGAAGATCGCCATTGCGCCAACGGTCGGCTTTCTGGTGCAAGTCATCAAGGGCACGGCGCTCGCGTCGGTGATCGGCTTTGTCGAACTCACCAAGGCCGGCAGCATGATTTCGAACGCCACCTTCAAGCCCTTCGTGGTGTTCAGCTGCGTGGCCCTGCTTTATTTCGTGCTGTGCTTCCCCGTGAGCCTGTACGCCAAGAATCTCGAGAGGAAAACCCATGGCCGCCGTGCTTGAACCGCAACAACCCGCCACCTCGGTGGGCGCTCCCATCGTGCGCATCACCGCGCTGCGCAAGTCGTACGGCACCAACGAAGTCCTGAAGGGCATCGACCTCGACGTGAAGCGCGGCGAGGTGATCGCCATCATCGGCAAGAGCGGCTCGGGCAAGAGCACGCTGCTGCGCTGCATCAACGGACTCGAAGTGTTCCAGGAAGGCTCGCTCACGGTCGACGGCAAGCCCCTGCTGCACGAAAGCGCCATGGCCATGCGCGAACTGCGCCAGCGCGTGGGCATGATCTTCCAGAGCTTCAACCTGTTCCCGCACCTCACGGTCGGCAAGAACGTGATGCTCGCGCCCACGTTGGTGAAGAAACGCGGCAGCCTGGAAGCGGCCTCGCAGGCGCGCAAGCTGCTCACGCGCGTGGGCCTGGCCGAAAAATTCGACGCCATGCCCGACCAGCTCTCTGGCGGCCAGCAGCAGCGGGTGGCCATCGCCCGTGCGCTGGCGATGGAACCGGCCGTGCTGCTGTGCGACGAAATTACATCGGCGCTCGACCCCGAGCTGGTGGGCGAGGTGCTGCGCGTGGTGGAGTCGCTGGCCGACGAGGGCATGACGCTGCTGATGGTCACGCACGAGATGAGCTTCGCGCGCAAGGTCAGCGACCGCGTGATCTTCATGCACCAGGGCCGCGTGCACGAGATGGGGCCACCGGCGGATCTGTTCGGGAATCCGCAGACGGCGGAGCTCAAGCAGTTCCTGTCGTCGCTGCATGACTGAGTGATTGAGGCCGAGAGGGGTCTTGCGGTCGGTCGGCTATCCTCCGCCACCGCGATGTACATAGAGCAAGCAACACCCTCCGAAGCGGCCACAGTTGCCGCCGTTCTGAACGAAGCCGCCCAATGGCTCGCCGCCGATGGCCGTCCGCTGTGGTCGGCCGCCGACGTCGGCCTCGAACGCGTGCAGCGCGACACCGATGCCGGGCGCTACTTCATCGCACGCGAAAACGGCGACGTGGCCGGCGTGGTGCGGCTCGACATGGAAGACCCCTTCTTCTGGCCCGAGATCGAACCGGGCAGTTCGGCGTTCGTGCACAAGCTGGCAGTTCGCCGGGCGTGGGCCGGGCGCGGCGTGTCGACCGCCCTCCTGGCCTTTGCACGAGAGCGCGCCTTCGAGCTCGGGCGCAGGCATCTGCGGCTCGATTGCGTGGCAGACAGGGCGGCCCTGCGAAGCCTCTACGAACGCTTCGGTTTCCTGCTGCACAGCGAGATTCAAAAGGGTACCTCGTCCTTTGCCCGCTACGAACTCCCCTTGGGCAACTAGCCAGCCTCGCGCCGCACCATGCAATTCAAATGGATGGAGGACTTCATCGCGCTGGCGCAGACGCGCAGCTTCACGCGCGCGGCCGAGCTTCGCCACGTCACGCACCCGGCCTTCGGGCGGCGCATCCGCGCACTCGAGTCGTGGGCCGGCGCGACGCTGATCGAACGCGGCAGCTCGCCGGTCGTGCTGACGGCGGCAGGCGAGAGCTTCCTGGACAACGCCAGCCAGGTGGTGCGCAGCGTCGAGGGCTCGCGTGAAGAGGTGCACAACGTGGCCGGCAGGCAGGCCCGCACGGTGACGCTGGTCACGGGCCGCACGCTCGCGCGCACGGTGATGGCCGACTGGCTGGTGCGGCTGCAACCCGTGCTGCGCGATGGCGAGGTGCGCGTGCTGACGGGCGCGCTGGCGGAAACGGTGCGGATGCTGGAACACAACGAGGTGGATTTCTCGCTGATCTTTCATCACGCCGCGCTCACTTTCCGGCTCGATGGGCGGCAGTTTTCCCACGTGACGGTGGCGTCCGACAAGCTTGTGCCCGTGTCGCGCACCGATGCGCAAGGCCTTGCCAGGCACAGCTTCGACGGCACCGGCCAGGTGCCGTTTCTGTCTTATGCCCGCACGCTCGCCATGGGCCGCATGGTGGAAGACCTGCTTGCCAACAATCCGCAGGCGCCGCGCCTCCAGCGTCGCATCGAATGCGATTCGGCCGATGCGCTCTACGAGTACGTGCTGAGAGGGCTGGGCGTGGCATGGCTGCCCTGGTCGATGGTGCAGGGCGATTGCAAGGCCGGCCGGCTGGTGCCCGTGGGCGGCCGGCGCATGGAGGTGCGCTTCGAGGTTCAGCTCTATCGGCCGAAGCGCCGGCTGGGTCCGCTGGCCGAGGATGTGTGGCGGGCAATGACGCCGCGCTAGCCCAATCGGCACGGCTTCGTGCCAGTACGGCACCATGCAAGAACAATCGGCCCCGCAGAATCCTCAGGATTACTACAACTCCGAGGCAACGATGCGTCTTCCCCATGCTTTCTCCTCCTGTGTCGCCGTGGCCCTGTGCGGCCTTGCCTGGGCCGCCGCCGGCCCGGCCAATGCCCAGGCCTACCCGAACAAGCCAATCACGCTGGTGGTGGCCTACCCGCCGGGCGGCTCGACCGATCTCACAGGGCGTGCGCTCGGCGTCGAGTTGTCCCATCGCCTTGGCGTACCGGTGATCGTCGACAACGTGGGCGGTGCCGGTGGCGCCATCGGCGCGCAGAAGGTCGCCAATGCCGCGCCCGATGGCTACACGCTGCTCGCCGGTGCCAGCAACGAAGTGGCAATCAACAGGCTGGTCAACAGCAACGTGAAGTACGAGCCCAAGGACTTCACCCCCATCGGCCTGATTGCCTCGCAGCCGCTGGTTCTGGTGGCCGCCCCGGGCGCCGGCGTGAAGAACACCGGTGAATTCCTCGCGCTGCTGAAGAAGAACCCCGGCAAGTACAGCTACGGCAGCTCCGGCGTCGGAACCTCGCTGCACCTGGCCGGAGAAATGCTCAAGCAGCAGGGCGGCGTGTTCATGACGCACGTGCCCTACCGCGGCGTGGCGCCGCTCACCAATGACCTGCTGGGCGGCAACATCGACTTCGGCGTGTTCGTCCTCTCCAGCGCCCTGCCCTACATCCGCAGCGGCAAGATGGTGGCGCTGGGCACCACCGAGGCCAGGCGCTCGGCCATCACGCCCGACTTGCCGGCGCTCAGCGAGAGCCCGAGCCTCAAGGGCCTGGACATCGGCGTCTGGTTCGCGCTGCTGGGGCCGGCGAAGCTGCCGGAGCCGGTGCTGGCCCGGCTGAAGACGGCACTGAACGAGACGCTGCAGTCGCCCGACTTCCGCAAGAAGATGGAAGCCACCAGCTCGGTCGTCCCGACGTCGAACGTGGACATCGACAAATTCCTGGTCACCGAGACCGCCAAGTACAAGACCATCGTCAAATTCGCCAACATCAAGGAATGAGCTTGTCCACGCTGTTTCAACTCCCCGCCCCCGACCTCTCTGCCTGGCGCGCCGGCAACACCGGCGTCGAAGGCGTCTGGCACTTCGAAGCCGAAGCGCCCGGCCGGCACGTGATGATCAGCGCGCTCGTGCACGGCAACGAAGTGTGCGGCGCCTGGGCGCTCAAGGGCCTGCTGGAGGCCGGTGTGCGCCCGCAGCGCGGCACGCTCACGCTGGCGTTCTGCAACCTGGAAGCCTTCGACACCTTCGACGTGGCCGACCACGATGCCTCGCGCTTTGTCGACGAAGACCTCAATCGCCAGTGGCTGCCCGATCGCATCGAGGCCGGTGGCACGCGGGAGAGGCGTCGTGCCGCGGCGCTGCTGCCCTATGTGACTCAGGCCGACTGGCTGCTCGACCTGCACTCGATGCACGAGCCCTCGGCGCCGCTGACGCTCACCGGCATCCAGCCGCGCAATCTGCGGCTGGCGCAGGCAATGCGCAGCCCGGAGCACGTGGTCATCGACGCGGGCCACAAGGACGGCGTGCGCATGCGCGACTTCGGCCGGTTCGGCGCGCCCGATGCCGACGCGCAAAGCGACGCCCTCGCACTGCTGGTCGAATGCGGTTTCCATGGCGATCCGGCCAGCCGCACGGTGGCGCAGGACCAGTGCGCGCGCTTCCTGCGGGCGGCCGGCACGCTGGACGATGCCGCCATCGCGCAGCAACTGCCCGGCTGGCTGCAGCCCGACGCACCCCGGCAGTGGGCGCTGGACGTGACCGGCCCCGTGGTGGCGCGCGGCGAGGACTTCCGCTTCGCGCAGCCCTTCACCGGCCTGGAAGTGATCGAACGCGCGGGCACCGTGATCGGCTGGAACGAGGGCGAACCCGTGGTCACGCCCTACGACGACTGCGTGCTCGTCATGCCCTCGACGCGCCAGGCCAAGCCGGGCGTGACGGTGGTGCGATACGCCCGTCGCCGGCTCCTCTAAGGCCTCCCCGGGGGCGGCTGGCGGGAACCTTTGCGGCTGTGGCAAGCTCGGGCCGGTATGAACCTCCGCACCCCGTTCCCCACTTCCCGCCGTCGGGTACTGCGCGCGCTGCTGGGCGCCGCGGCCCTGCAGGCGCCCTTCGCGGCGCTGGCCGGCTTCAATTTCTTCACCAGCGAATACACCGCCACCCGCGACGAGCTGCAGACGCAGATCGCCAAGCGCTTCCCGGTGGCCGAGCGCTATGCCGAGATCTTCATGGTCGGGCTGCGCGATCCGCAGCTGGGCCTGGACGCACGCGGCAACCGCGCGGCCATCACGGCCACGCTGACCATCGCCAGCCCGCTGCTGGCGGCCTCGCCGGTGCAGGGCCTGGTGTCGGTCAGCAGTGCGCTGAGGTACGACCCGGCCACGCGCGCGCTGCGGCTCGACCAGCCCAAGGCCGAGCGCCTCGAGCTGCAGGGCGTCGAAGGCCGCGACGCCGAGCGGCTGCAGAAGATCGGAGCGGTGGTCGCGCAGGAACTGCTGCAGGGCCAGGTGCTGCGCAGCTTCACGGCCGACGAACTCACGGTCGGGCGCAAGACTTACGAGATCGGCGACATCACGGTGCAAGACAACGGGATCAAAGTGCAGCTCAAATGAAATACGCCCTTCTCTCTGCTGCCCTTTCCGCCCTGCTCATGGCAGGCTGCGCCGCCGTCCTGCCCACGGCCAAGCAGCACTTCGACCTCGAAGCCCACCGCGGCGGACGCGGGCTGGCACCCGAGAACACGCTGGCCGCGTTCTCCAATGCCGTCGACCTTGGCGTGACCACGCTCGAACTCGACATCGGGCTCACGGCCGACGGCGTTGTCGTGATCTCTCACGACACCTCGCTCAACCCCGACCACACGCGCGATGCGAGCGGCGCATGGCTGGCGCCGAACACCGGCGCGGCCATCCGCTCGCTCACGCTGGCCCAGCTGCAGACCTACGACGTGGGCCGCCTCAACCCGACGAGCAACTACGGCAAGCAGTTCGCGCTGCAGCAACCGCGCGACGGCGAGCGCATTCCCACTCTGGCCGCGCTGTTCGCGCAGGTGCAGGCACGCGGCGCAGACGCGGCCACGGTGCGTTTCAACATCGAGACCAAGATCGACCCGACCAAGCCTGAGGAAACCGCCGCGCCCGAGCCGATGGTGCGCGCGCTGCTCGCCGAAATCGACAAGGCGAAGATGGCCGACCGCGTGACGATCCAGAGCTTCGACTGGCGCACGCTGGCGCTGGTCGGCAAGCTCGCGCCGCAATTGCCGCGCGCCTACCTGACGACGCCCCGCACGCTGAAGGACAGCCGCTGGACCGCCGGAATCGATGCGGCCGGCTTCGCCTCGGTGCCGCAAATGGTGAGGGCCGCTTCGGCCAATGCGCCGGGCCCGGTGATCTGGTCGCCGGCCTTTGCCGACCTCACGCCTACCGTCATCAAGGAAGGGCAGAAGCTGGGCCTGAAGGTGCTGCCCTGGACCGTGAACCAGCGCGCCGACATGCAGCGGCTGATGGACTGGGGGGCGGACGGGATCATCACGGACTACCCGGACATCCTGCGCGACCTGATGCGCGAGCGCGGGCTGTCGCTGCCGCCGCCCGGAAAGAACAAGCAATGAGCGCCGTACAGCAACTCGATGCCATCGCCGCGCGCATCGCGGCCCTGCGCACCGACGGCGGCGGCTCCGTCACCACGCTGTCGAACGAAGCCCGCGCCAGCACCGAGCTGCTCGGCGCCCTGCCACCGCGCTACGGCGAGGTACTGCTGAGCCTGCTCGACCGGCTGGAGTCGAGCGCGCTCTTCAGCGAGGAAAGCTGCTCCTTCAGCCAGAAAGACCTGCTCGACAACCTGCAGGTGTGGGTTGACAAGGCCCGGGGCCAGCTGGTGTCTTGAACTGATGTCTTAGGACGCAGGTTTATCATCCCGCCCATGCGCACCCTGCTGCTCGCCCTCATGATCGCCCTGCTGCCCATCCGCGGCTGGCTCGGCGATGCCATGGCGGTCGAGATGGTGCGGCATTCGCTGCCGGCGGCTGAGGCAGCCGTGTCCATGGCGACTGCGGCTACCGAAGCCCATTGCCACGAGGCGATGGATGCCGGCAGCAGCATGGACATGCAGATGGGCATGGCGGACCACGCCGGTTCGCATGACAACAGCAGCAACGACGGCACCGGCCATCAAGGCTGCGGCACCTGCACCGCCTGCCAGGTCTGCCATACGGTGGCCCTTGGCGGCATGCCCCTCGTCGACATCGTGCACAGCGCGCCCCAGGCGCCGCCCGCGGCACACGCGGCCCGCTTCGCCAGCGCAGAGCCCGCACAGGGCCTGAAGCCGCCCATTTCCTGATCTCCCTGCCCGTAGTCCGTCCGCAGTGAGCCCTTTCCGGCTCGCAGCGTCCGTCGTATTGCTCATGGAGATCGAGCGTGAACCCCATTGTTCGCCGGCAGCTTGCCGGCCCCCCTTGCTATCGAAGAAGTAGCGCGCTGCTCAAACGCGCCACTGCACTCGCGAGCGTCCTGATACTGGCAGGCTGCGCCAGCCTCTCGCCCGACGGCGGCACCGCCGACGTGCAGGCGCTGGTCAACGGCAACCCGCTGATGGCGGGCACCGCAGCCCAGCGCACGCCCGACGAAGCCTCGCAAAGGAGCGTCGATGCCCTGCTCGCCAGGCCGCTGAACGTCGAAGCCGCGGTACGCATCGCGCTCATCAACGGCCCGCGCGTGCAAGACGCCTTCGCCACCCTGCAACTTAGCGATGCCGACCGTGTGCAGGCCGCGAGCCTGCCGAATCCGGTGCTTTCCTTCAGCCGGCTGGCGCAGGGCAGCGAACGCGAGTTCGAGCGGATGGTCAGCTTCAACGTGGTGGGCCTGGTCACGCTGCCATGGCAGGCCCGATGGGCCGGCCAGCGGCACGAGGCGGCCAAGCTGCAGGCTGCGCAGAGCGTGCTGACGCTCGCCGCTGACACTCGCCGCGCCTGGGTGCGCGCGGTGGCGGCGCAGCAGAGCGTGGTCTACCTGCGCGACGCGAAGGAGGCCGCGGAAGCCGGCGCCGAACTCGCGCATCGCATGGCCCAGGTCGGTAACTGGAGCGCGTTGCAGCGCACCCGCGAACAACTGCTGCTGGCCGACGCGGCCGCGCAGCTCGCGCGGGCCGAACAGGCGGCTGTCGCTAGCCGCGAGCAGCTCACGCGCCTGATGGGCCTGAGCGGCGCTCGCGCCGGCTACACCCTGCCCGACCGCCTGCCACCGTTGCCGCAAGCCGCGCCCGAACTGGGCGACGTGCAGGCGCTGGCGCTGCGCGACCGCCTCGACGTGCGTTCGGCGCAAGCGCAGAACACGGCCGTGGCCGGCTCGCTGGGCCTGACGCATGCCACCAGCGTGATCAACGCGATGGAACTGGGCGTGGTGCGCAACACCACCTTCGACAACGACGCCGATCGCACGAAAAAGACCAAGCGCGGCTTCGAACTCGACCTGCCCATTCCGATCTTCGACTGGGGACAGGCCCGCAATGGCCGCGCCGAGGCGCAATACCTGCAGTCGGCCGCCCGCGTGCGCGACGTGGGCGTGCTGGCCGCGAGCGAGGCGCGCGAAGCATGGCAGGGCTGGAACACCGCCTACGCCATCGCCCGCCGCTACCGCGACGAGGTGCTGCCGCTGCGCAAGAAGGTCAACGAGGAGATGGTCCTTCGCTACAACGGCATGCTCGCGAGCGTGTGGGAGCTGCTTGGCGAAACGCGCGCCAGCATGCTCGCCGTGAACGCCGGCATCGAGGCGCAGCGCGATTTCTGGCTGGCGGACACCGATCTGCAGCTGGTGCTCACGGGCAGCTCGCCCGGTGGAATGACGGCTGCGCAGACCGCGTCGGCCGGTGATGCCCCCGCAACGGGAGGCCATTGACATGAACCGTCGCAACTTCTTCGCAGGCGCAGCCACCGCTGTTGCCGCCACTTCCGTGAGCCGCGTGGCCATGGCTGCCCTGCCCGAACCCGTTTCGCAAGGCTCCACCGCCACCGCGCCACCGCTCGTTCCGCCGAACGGCCGCCCCTACAACCCCGTCGTCACGCTCAACGGCTGGACGCTGCCCTGGCGCATGAACGCCGGCGTCAAGGAATTCCACCTAGTCGCGGAGCCCGTGGTGCGCGAGATGGCGCCTGGCTTCAAGGTCAACATGTGGGGCTACAACGGCCAGTCGCCCGGCCCGACCATCGAGGTGGTCGAGGGCGACCGCGTGCGCATCTTCGTGACCAACCGGCTGCCCGAGCACACCACCGTGCACTGGCACGGCCAGCGCCTGCCCAACGGCATGGACGGCGTGGGCGGCATCACTCAGCCGCACATTCCGCCGGACAAGACCTTCGTCTACGAGTTCACCGCGCGCCGGCCCGGCACCTTCATGTACCACCCGCACGCCGACGAGATGGTGCAGATGGCGATGGGGATGATGGGCTTCTGGGTCACGCACCCGAAGGACAGCCATCCGCTGATCGAGCCCGTGCAGCGCGACTTCTGCTTCCTGCTCGGCAGCTTCGACGTGGAGCCCGGCAGCGCCACGCCCAAGGTCAACACCATGACCGACTTCAACATCTGGAGCTTCAACAGCCGCGTGTTCCCGGCCATCGACACGCTGAACGTGCGCAAGGGCGACCGCGTGCGCATCCGCGTGGGCAACCTCACGATGACCAACCACCCCATTCACATCCACGGCCACGAGTTCGAGGTGACCGGCACCGACGGCGGCCCTGTGCCGCGCACCGCACGCTGGCCCGAGGTGTCGGTGGACATCGCGGTGGGCCAGATGCGGCAGATGGAATTCATAGCCGACGAGGAAGGCGACTGGTCGCTGCACTGCCACAAGGCGCACCACACCATGGGGCCGATGGGCCACGACGTGCCCACCATGATCGGCGTGGACCACAAGGGCGTGGCCGAGAAGATCCGCAAGCTCGTGCCCGACTACATGGTGATGGGCGACAAGGGCATGGCGGACATGGGCGAAATGGAAATGCCCATTCCCGACAACACCGTGCCGATGATGACCGGCACCGGCCCCTTCGGATCGGCCGAAATGGGCGGCATGTTCACGCTGCTGAAGGTGCGGCGCGACCAGAAGCCCGGCGACTACCGCGATCCGGGTTGGTTCAAGCACCCGCCCGGCACCGTCGCGCGCGAAGTGCCGAACGCGAACGTGCCACCGGCCACGCGCAAGGAAACACCCGCGCCGTCGATGAAGAACAGCAGCCCCGACGCAACCGTGCGCAAGCCCTCCGGGTCTGGCGCACACAACCACTGATTCCTTTACCCCTTCCTCTCTGGAGCTCAACTCATGAACAAGACACTCATCAAGTCCATCGCCGCGGGCCTCGTGCTCGCGGCTGCCACTACTGCTTCGTTGGCCCACGAGGCCCACAACGGCCCCAAGCCCAAGGGCACCGCCGCGCTCGCGCCCGAGCAGAAGGCCTGGGGCATCGCAGGCAAGGCCAATGCAGTGAAGCGAACCATCGACATCGCGATGGCCGACGACATGACTTTCACGCCCTCGGTCATCGAAGTGCGCGAAGGCGACACCATCCGCCTGCGCCTGAAGAACCGCGGCAAGGAACTACACGAACTCGTGCTCGGCACCACCGCCGAGATCGAGGCTCACGCGGCCATGATGAAGAAATTCCCGGACATGGAACACGACGATCCGTGGATGGTGCATGTGCCCGCCGGCAAGACCGGCGACATGGTCTGGACCTTCAACCGCGCCGGCGACTTCGACTTCGCCTGCCTCGTGAAGGACCACTACGAACTCGGCATGGCCGGCCGCATCCGCGTGCTGGCTGCCGCTGGCAAATCCTGAAGGAGAAACCATGCAACGAAGAACCCTGCTGCTGGCACTGGCTTCCACTGCCGTGCCTTTCGCAGCGATGGCCGCGGCACCGATGGTCGAGATCTGGAAAGACCCGAACTGCGGCTGCTGCCAGGACTGGGTCAAGCACCTCAACAAGAGCGGCTTCGCCACGCGCGTGCACGACGAAGGCAACGCAGCCGCGCGCACCCGCCTGGGCATGCCCGCCAAGCTGGGCTCGTGCCACACGGGCCTCGTCGGCGGCTACGCCATCGAAGGCCACGTGCCCGCACGCGAAGTGCAGCGGCTGCTCAAGGAAAAGCCCAAGGCCGTCGGCCTCGCCGTGCCCGGCATGCCGGTCGGCTCGCCGGGCATGGATGGCCCCGCCTACGGCGCCCAGCGCGATCCCTACGACGTGCTGCTGGTGCTGGCCGATGGCAGCACGCGCATCTATCAAAGCTATCGCTGAATCAACCGACAACCGAGGAAAGCAAACTCATCATGAAGAAACTGTTCACCGCACTCTCCGCCACGCTGCTCGCCGCAGCCGCCTTCGCGCAGGCTGCATTGCCAACCGTCGAAGGCGAGGTCCGCAAGATCGACACTGACGCGAAGAAGATCACGCTGAAGCACGGCGACATTCCCAACCTGGAGATGACGGGCATGACGATGGTCTTCCGCGTGAGCGATCCCGCGCTGCTCACGAAGGTGAAGCCCGGCGACAAGGTGCAGTTCACGGCCGACAAGGTCGACGGCGCACTCACTGTGCTGTCGATAGCGCCGGCAAACTGAGCTTCGCTCGCAGTGCCCCTTCGAACAGGGCATTGAGTTCGTGCTGGGGAATCTGGCTGCCCGCGTAAGAGACCGTTCCGTGCGCGTGCAGTTCCCGCGCGCTGCGCCTCACGAGCGCCATGACCGAGCGTGCGATCGATCCTCCTACACTGATCCGCGCGGCCCCGGCATCGATCAGTTCGAAAGCGCTGGCGGACGCCTCGTTCAACCCCACCACGATGTTGAGGGGGCCCGCGATTTCGCGCGCCAGCGTCGCGACCCGGGACAGGTCAGTGACCCCGGGCACGAACACGCAGTGCGCCCCCGCCTCCATGAAGTGGTTGGCGCGCCGGATCGCGACGTTCAGTGCATCGTCGCCGGGAAGCAGGAACGCATCGGTGCGCGCGTTCAGCACGAAGCCGCCGCCTGCGGCACCGATCGCGGCACGCGCTGCGGCGATGCGGGCGACGGCCAGCCCCTCGTCGAACAGGCACCCATGCTCGGCATCGGTGTCCTCGATGTTGCCGCCCGCCGCACCCGCGTCGATGGCCATGCGAACGGTGTCGGCGACTTGCTCCGGCGCGTCCCCGTAGCCGGCTTCCAGGTCGGCACTCACGGGAATGGCCACCGCCTCGGCGATCTTCCTGACCACGGCGAGCATCTCCTCGCGGCTGACTGAGAGGCGGGCATCCCTGACGTTGTAGTCCGGCTTTCCCAGCGAGAACGCGATGCCGGCGCTGGTGGTGCCGATTGCCTTGAAGCCCTCTGACGCGAGCAGCACCGCGCTGCCCGGATCCCAGGCGTTGGGCATGATGAATCCACGCTTCGCCCGATGCAGTTCGAGGAAGGTGCGGCCGCGCGCAACGCGTGTCTCCTGGTCCATTTCAACTCCGCCGTGATGGATGAAGGCGCGATGGTGATGTGGAGGCAGATGCGCGTCAAACGCATAATATTTCTTTGATCTATCGATCTCTTGCATGGGTGGCGTCAAATGGATTCAGAAGCTCTTGCCACGTTCCTGACGGTGCATCGGCGAGGCGGCGTGTCTGCAGCCGCGTCTGCGCTTGCACGCACGCAATCGGCAATCAGTCGCCGCATCGCGCTTCTGGAGGAGGAGTTGGGCGCGCCGCTGTTCGAGCGCATCGGTCGCGGGCTCCGGCTGAGCCAGGCGGGCCAGGCCCTGCTGCCCCACGCCGAGAAGGTTGCCGCTGCGCTCGGCGACGCTGCCGCCGCGGTGGAGGCCGCCAAGTCCGGCGCGGCAGGCACGGTGCACATCGCGGCTGTCGGCACGCTCGCAAGCTCCGGCCTCGCTGCCGTACTAGCCAGGCTCAAGTCCTCGCTTCCCGACCTCGACATCCGCCTGCAGACGGCAACCAGCGCCGAAGTCAGCGAGAAGGTCCGTGCCGGCGATGCGGCCGTGGGGTTGCGCTACTACGAAGATCCGTCGCCGGACCTCCTGTGCAAGATCATTCACCACGAGCGACTTGTGATCGCATGCGCGCCGGCCCATCCGCTCGCGGGCAAGCGGTTGAAGTCGCTCGTCCGTCTTTCGAGGGAACGGTGGCTGGCTTTTCCGCAGCAGCCGCGGCGCGCAGAGCCCTACGCGGAGGCGATCTTTTCGCAGTTCCTCGTGCGGGGCGTGGAGCGGATCGACTGGACCGCCATCGACAGCCTGACCGCTCAGAAGCGCCTGGTCGAAGCGGGATTCGGCCTGGCGCTCCTCCAGGAAAGCGCCATTGCCGAGGAAGTCGGACAAGGCAATCTCGCGCTGATCCGAGTCGCGGATCTCGATGTGAGCGTTCCCGTAGCTTGCGTCGTGCGCCGGTCGGCATTTCTCAGCCGCGCGACGCGCGCACTACTCACGGAGCTGGAGCGCGGCGAACTCTAGGACTTGAAGCGCCCCGGGTCGAAAGGCGCCAACGGTATCTCCGCAGCAACGCCCGTGAGCAACTGCGCCACCAGCCGCCCCGTGCGCGCCGAGCCACACAGGCCGACATGGCCATGCCCGAAGGCCAGCACGATGTCGGCGCTGCCGCCTGACGGGCCGATGCAGGGCAGCCCGTCGGGCAGGCTCGGGCGGTGTCCGAGCCAGTGCTTCACTGAAGGTGCGCCGGGCGCGGGTCGTGCAAGCGGCGGAAACATCGATTGCAGATGCTCGTGCAGGATTTCGGCGCGGCGCCAGTCGGGCGCCGCTTCGAGGCCCGCGATCTCGACCTGCCCTGCCGCGCGCAGGCCGCCGTCCATCCAGTGCGCGATGAGCTTGCCGTCGGCCACCATGGTCGGCGTGCGCGGGCCGGCCGTGGCGTCTTCGACGACCACGTGGTAGCCGCGCTCCGACTCCAGCGGCACCGCGGAGCCGGCGGCTGCGGCCAGCGGGCCTGAGCGGGCACCGGCGCAGATGGCGGCGCCGTCGCAGGCGATTTCGCCGGCCTCAGTGCGCACGGCGCGCAGACGGCCGCCCTCGATGCGAAAACCCGTCGCGCGGGCGGCGACACGTTCGGCGCCCACATCGAGTGCATGCTGCGCCAGGGCCGCCACGTAGGCGCCCGGATTGCGGCAGTGGCCGGCTTCGGGCACGAAGATGCCGAGCGTGTAGCGCGCCGCCAGATCGGGCTCGCGGCGGCGCAGTTCGTCTTCCGGCCATTCCTCCCACTGGACGCCGACGCGCTGGCGCACGCGCCAGCCCAGCGCATCGCCGTCGAACTCGGCTCGCGAACGGTAGGCGTGCAGCAGCCCACGCCGCTCGATGAGCTGCGGCACGCCGGCCTCGGCGGCCAGTTGCGCATGCAGCGCGGGCGCATCGGCCAGCAGCGTGCGCAGGGCATCGGCTGTGCGCTGCACGCGCGCCTCGGTCCAGCCCGAGGCCAGGTAACGCAGCAGCCATGGCAGGGCCCTCGGTAGGTAGCGCCAGCGCAGGGCGAGCGGCCCGAGCGGGTCGGCCAGCCAGCCCGGCACCTTGCGCCAGGCACCCGGCAGCGCGGGCGGCACCACGGAGTGCGACGACAGCCAGCCGGCATTGCCGTAGCTCGTGGCCTGCGGACCACCCGGTTCGCCGGGCTCCACCACCGTCACGCGCAGGCCCGCGCGCAGGGCTTCGATGGCGGTGGCGCTGCCCACCGCGCCCGCGCCGATCACCACGACATGACGGCGGCCGCCGTCTGGGGAGAAACTTCTTGCAACTGTCATGGTGGGGATCGTAGAGGGTGCGGTCTCATAATCGGCCGCCATGTCTGCCCCGTCTTCCACCCCCACTCATTCCGCCGGTTCCATCACCGACGTCGCCGGCATCGAGGTCGGTCACTTCTCCGACACCCGCCGCCCCACCGGCTGCACCGTCGTCATGGCGCGCGACGGCGCCGTGGGCGGCGTGGACGTGCGCGGCGCCGCACCCGGCACGCGCGAGACCGACCTGCTCGCACCCGGCAACCTCGTGCAGCAGGTACACGCCGTGATGCTCGCGGGCGGCAGCGCCTGGGGCCTGGCAGCCGCCGACGGCGCGATGCGCTGGATGGAAGAACGCAGCATCGGCATGGACGTGCGCTTCGGCACCCTGCCTATCGTGCCGGCCGCCGTGCTGTTCGACCTGCCCATGGGCGACGCGCGCATCCGCCCCGATGCCGCAGCCGGCTATGCCGCCTGCGAGGCCGCGAGCACCGCTGCCCCCGCCGAAGGCAACGTGGGCGCGGGCACCGGCGCGCTGGTGGGCAAGCTCTTCGGCGTGCAGCGCGCGATGAAGGGCGGCATCGGCACCGCATCGGTCACGGTCGGCGGCGTCACGGTGGGTGCGCTGATCGCGGTGAACTCGCTGGGCGACGTGATCGATCACAACACCGGCCAGCCCGTGGCCGGCGCGCGCACCGAAGACGGCAAGGCGCTGCTCGACACCCGCCGTGCCCTGCTGCGCGGCGACAGCCCCAAGCCCCTGCTGGCGGGCACCAACACCACCATCGGCGTGATCGCCACCGACGCGGTGCTGACCAAGGTACAGGCCAACCGGCTCGCCATGGTCGCGCACGACGGGCTCGCGCGCTCCATCAACCCGGTGCACACCATGAGCGACGGCGACACGCTGTTCGCGCTGGCCACCGGCCGCGTGCCGCTGGAAGGCAACGCACCCGGCATGACGGTGCTCAGCACCATGGCCGCCGAGGCGGTGGCCATCGCCACGTTGCGCGCGGTGCATGCGGCGCGCACGGTGACGGTGGGCGAGCTGCACATTCCCTGCGCGGCGGATCTCGCCGTAGCGCGCGGCTGAACACGAGAAGACCACCATGGCGTTCCCCAGAACCCTGAAGCTGATCCTGCTGTCGATCCGCGACCTCATCGCCTCGGCGGGGCCGATCATTTTCATCGTCATCGGCCTGCTGATCGCCGCCTACTGGTGGCTGCAGCCGCAGCCGCCCAAGCACGTGACGCTGGCCACCGGCCCCACGGGCAGCGCCTATGCGCAGTTCGGCAAACGCTATGCCGAAGCGCTCAAGCACAGCGGCATCGAAGTGGAGCTCAAGCCCACCTCGGGCTCGACCGAGAACCTGCAGCTGCTGCGCACCGGCGGGGCCGACGTGGCCTTCGTGCGCGGCGGCAGCGCCGACCCGGTAGCCGACGAAGAGGCCGGCCTCACTTCGCTCGGCAGCCTGTTCTACGAGCCGATCTGGCTCTTCTACCGTGCCGACTCGGCCCAGAAGATCGACCGCAAGACCGGCACGCTGACCACGCTCGCCCAATTGCGCGGCCTGCGCGTGAACATCGACCTTCCGGGCAGCGGGCTGCCAGACATCATGGAGCGCCTGCTCAAGGCCAACAGGCTGGGCCCCGAAGACCTGCTGCTGTCGAACCTCGAACAGGCGTCGGCCGCCGAGGCGCTGCAGGCCGGCCTTCTCGATGCCATCGTGCTGTCTTCCGCGCCGCAATCGCCGCAGGTGCAACGGCTGCTGCGTTCGGACGACATCAAGCTCATGGACTTCGGCCAGGCCGACGCCTACTCGCGGCGCTTTCCGTTCCTCTCGGCGGTGACGCTGCCGCGCGGCGTGGTCGACCTGTCGAAAGACCTGCCGCCGCACGACGTGGCGTTGCTCGCAGCCACCACCTCGCTGCTGTCGCGTGACGAAACCCACCCGGCCCTGCGCCAGCTGTTCGCGCAGGCGGCGCAATCGGTGCACAGCGGCGCCGGCTGGTTCAACCGGGCGCGCGACTTTCCCAACACCCGCACCAGCGAACTGCCGGTGAGCCCCGAGGGCGACCGCGCCATCAACGGCACGCCGCCGATCTGGCAGCGCTACCTGCCCTTCTGGGCCAGCAACCTGGTCGAGCGCATGTGGCTGGTGCTGGGCGGCCTGCTGGTGCTGATGCTGCCGCTGAGCCGCGTGGTGCCGCCGCTGTACCAGTTCCGCGTGCGCCGGCGCGTGTTCCGCTGGTATGCGCGGCTGCGCGACATCGAGGCGAAGGTCGATGCAAAGACGGAAGTGAAAGAGGCCGAACAGAAGTCCCTGCTCGAAGACCTCGACCAGCTCGACCGTACGGTCAACAAGGTGGCGGTGCCGCTGTCGTATGCCGACGAGCTCTATGCGCTGCGCAACAACATCTATGCGGTGCGCAAGCGGGTGCTGGCCCGTGCGCCGCAAGTCAGCAGTGCGGGCGGTGGGGCAGGACCGACGACCGCGGCGAACGATGCCGCCTGATGGCGCCCTGCATTCGACCTTGCGCACGCTGATCGATTTCGCACAGCCGCGCGGCGATGGTGCGAGCCGGCTGCGCCTGTCTTTCGGTGCGCCGTCGCGCGTGCTGGTGGCGCGGACGGCCGCAGAGGTGCGGCCTGTGCTCGAAGCCGTCGAGGCGATGGCGCGTGAGGGGCGCTGGTGCGTGGGGTATCTGCGCTACGAAGCTGCGGCGGCCTTCGACCCCGCGTTCGCGGTGCATGCGGCGGACGGGCCGTTGGCCTGGTTCGGCGTGCACGACGAAGCCCTGCCATGGCCGGAAGTCCAGAACAACGTTTCGCCGGTGCCCACTGTCGATTGGCAAGACAGCCTCTCACGCGCCGACTTCGACCAGCGCATGCAGGCCATCCACCGCGCGATTGCGAACGGCGAGCTCTACCAGCTCAACTACACCGCGCCATTGCATACCGGCTTTCACGGCGATGCAGGCGACTGGTTCCTGGCACTGCGGCAGGCGCAGCCCGACGGCTACACCGCCTTCATCGACACTGGCGAAGAGCAGGTGCTGTCGGTGTCACCCGAACTCTTCTTCGACTGGCATGGCGATCGCATCCTCACGCGCCCCATGAAGGGCACCGCCCCGCGCGGCGCCACGCCCGCCGAAGACGAAGCGCTGGCGCAGCGGCTGCGCACCGTGCCGAAGGAGCGGGCCGAGAACGTCATGATCGTGGACCTGATCCGCAACGACCTCTCGCGCGTGGCCCGGCCTTTCTCGGTCCGCGTGCCGCGGCTGTTCCACACCGAGGCGCTGCCGACGGTGTGGCAGATGACGTCCGATGTCGAGGCCCTCGTGCGCGAAGGCACCACACTGGCCAATGTGTTCGGGGCGCTGTTTCCGTGCGGCTCGATCACCGGAGCGCCCAAGGTCAGCGCGATGCGCATGATCCGCGAACTGGAGCCCGAGGCGCGCGGTGTGTATTGCGGCGCCGTGGGCGTGGTGCAACCCGGCGGGCGTGCGACTTTCAATGTACCGATCCGTACCGTGACGCTGCGCGGCAGCGAGGCACGCTGCGGCATCGGAAGCGGGATCACGGCCGATGCGCAAGCCGACGCGGAGTGGGAGGAATGGCGGCACAAGCGCGCCTTCCTGTCGCACGCAAAGCGGCCCGTGAATCCGCCTTTCGAGCTGCTCGAAACACTGGCACTGGCAGCCGGCGAATTGCGCGATGCACCGGCGCACCTGGCGCGTATGGCAAACGCCGCCCGGCATTTCGGCTACGCGTGGAACGAAGCGCTCGTCGCCGCCTGCCTGCATCGTCTTCAGGCACAGCACACGGCCGGCACGTGGCGCGTGCGCCTGCTGCTCGACGCGCAAGGCACGCCCCGCGCCGAAGCCTTCGCAATGGAAGCGCCGCCCGCGCGCTTGCAGCTGCAGCTCGCGGACCGCGCGTTCAACGAATCGGGCAGCGACTTCACCCGCTTCAAGACCACCCGCCGCGCCCACTACGAAGCCTTCGCGCCCACCGCTGCGGGCGTGTTCGACACCCTGCTGTGGAACCGCGACGGCGAGATCACCGAATGCACGCGCGGCAACATTGCCCTGCTGCTCGACGGCCGCTGGGTCACGCCGCCCTTGCGCTGTGGTTTGCTGAACGGCATCGGCCGCGCCAACCGCGTGCGCAGCGGCCAGCTTGCCGAAGCGGTCGTGCGGGTGGACGATCTGCCCCGGGTGCAGGCGCTGGCCTTCGTGAACAGCCTGCGCGGCTGGCTGGATGCCGATCTGAACGTCCCGCAAAAATAGTTCGACAAAGCGCTTGACTTAGAGCGCGCTCTAATTTCGAGAATCAACGCCATGGAAACCAGTCTGACCATTGCGGAAGTCGCAGAGCGAACCGGCCTGACGGCCTACACGCTGCGCTACTACGAACGCATCGGGCTGATTGCCGCGGTGCCACGTGCACCGGGCGGTCAGCGGCGCTATGCGAGCGCCGACATGGACTTGCTGGATTTCCTGTTGCGCCTGCGCGAGACCGGCATGTCCATCCAGGGCATGCAGGCCTTCGTCAGGCTTCGAAGCCAGGGGGACGCCAGCGTCGGCGAACGGCGCGAGATGCTCGAACAGCACCTTGCCGAAGTTCAGGCCCGGGTGGCGACGCTGCAGCAATCCATGCAGGCGCTGTCGCTCAAGATCGACCACTACCGCGAGGTCGAGAAGACGAAGAAGCGTCCTCCTCTATCGGGCAAAGCCCGGGAAGGAAAGACGAGCAATGACGAACACACAGAACCAGGGCCACAACGACAACCTGCGCTACACGCGTGGCCTGGCCAAGCTCCACGAGATCGACGGTGAAGGCGGCGTCAAGGTGGTCGAGAGCCTGGCCGGCATCGCGCCCGACTTCGCCCGTCTGGTGATCGAGTTTCCGTTCGGCGACATCTACTCGCGCCCCGGCCTCGACCTGCGCTCCCGCGAGATCGCGACCGTGGCCGCGCTCACCGCCATGGGCAATGCCGCGCCGCAGTTGAAGGTGCACATCCACGCTGCGCTCAACGTCGGCGTGACGCGCGACGAGGTGGTCGAGGTCATCATGCAGATGGCGGTATACGCAGGCTTCCCGGCGGCACTGAACGGCCTCTTCGCCGCACGCGAGGTGTTTGCGGCGGACGATGAAAAAAGCGCGCAGCCCCTTGCGGAACCGCGCGCTCTTGCTGAAGCGGCCGAAGCCGCCTGAGGCTTACTTCAGGGCCTTGTAGCGCATGCGCTTGGGCTTGGCGCCTTCTTCGCCCAGGCGCTTCTTCTTGTCGGCTTCGTACTCCTGGTAGTTGCCGTCGAAGAAGGTCCACTGGCTGTCGCCTTCGGCGGCCAGGATGTGCGTGGCGATACGGTCGAGGAACCAGCGGTCATGGCTGATCACCATGACCGTGCCGGCGAATTCGAGCAGCGCGTCTTCGAGCGCGCGCAGCGTTTCCACGTCGAGGTCGTTCGACGGTTCGTCAAGCAGCAGCACGTTGCCGCCCGCAATCAGCGTCTTGGCCAGGTGCAGGCGGCCGCGTTCACCGCCCGACAGCGTGCCGACCTTCTTCTGCTGGTCGGCGCCGTTGAAGTTGAAGCGGCCCGCATACGCGCGGCTGGCCATCTGGAACTTGCCGACGTTGATGATGTCGAGGCCGTTCGAGATGTCTTCCCACACGGTCTTCTGGTTGGCCAGTTCGTCGCGATGCTGGTCGACGAAAGCCATCTTCACGGTCTGACCGATGACGACCTCGCCCGAGTCCGGCTTTTCCTTGCCCGCGAGCAGCTTGAACAGCGTCGACTTGCCGGCGCCGTTCGGGCCGATGATGCCGACGATGGCTCCTGGCGGCACGGTGAAGCTCAGGTTGTCGATCAGCATGCGGTCGCCGAAGGACTTGCTGACGCCGTGGAATTCGAACACCTGCTGACCCAGCCGCTCCGCCACCGGAATGAAGATTTCCTGCGTCTCGTTGCGCTTCTGGTATTCCATGTCGCTCAGCTCTTCGAAGCGGGCCAGGCGGGATTTGCTCTTGGCCTGGCGTGCCTTCGGGTTCTGGCGCGACCACTCCAGCTCCTTCTTCAGCGCCTTGGCGTGGGCTTCTTCGCTCTTCTGCTCCTGCGCCAGGCGTTCGCCCTTCTGCTCGAGCCAGGTGCTGTAGTTGCCCTTCCAGGGAATGCCGCGACCACGGTCCATTTCCAGGATCCACTCGGCCGCGTTGTCGAGGAAGTAGCGATCGTGGGTGATGGCCACCACGGTGCCCGTGAAGCGCTGCAGGAACACTTCGAGCCACTCCACCGATTCGGCGTCCAGGTGGTTGGTCGGTTCGTCGAGCAGCAGCATGTCGGGCTTGCTCAGCAGCAGGCGACACAGTGCCACGCGGCGCTTTTCACCGCCCGACAGCACGCCGATCTTGGCGTCCCAGGCCGGCAGGCGCAGGGCGTCGGCGGCAATTTCGAGCTGGTGTTCGGAATCGGTGCCGGCGGTGGCGATGATGGCTTCGAGCTGGGCCTGCTCGGCCGCCAGCGCGTCGAAGTCGGCGTCTTCGGCACCATAGGCGATGTACACCTCTTCGAGGCGCGCCTTGGCCGCAAACACCGCGCCCATGGACTCTTCGACCGACTCGCGCACCGTGTGCTCGGTGTTGAGCTTGGGTTCCTGCTCCAGATAGCCGATCGTCATCCCCGGCATGGGCAGCGCCTCGCCCTCGAATTCCTTGTCCACACCCGCCATGATCTTGAGCAGCGTGGACTTGCCCGAGCCGTTCAGGCCGAGCACGCCGATCTTGGCGCCGGGGAAGAAAGAGAGCGAAATGTCTTTCAAGAGCTGCCGCTTGGGCGGCACGGTCTTGCTGACACGGTTCATCGAATAGACGTATTGAGCCATGGTTATCTTTGCTTGGGTGAAATCAGTTTGAGCTTTGGAAAATAGGCCTTGTAGTGCGCCCTGTCGCGCGATACGAGGGTGCAACCCAGCAGTTGCGCATGCGCGCCGATGTAGAAATCCGGCAGCAGCGAAGGACACGTTCCGCCAGCCTTCCGATACTTGTGAAACGCCACTGTCGCGCCCCGCGTGGCTGCGTAGGGCAGATCCAGCCGCTCGTACAGCCGCGCAGGTAGTGCCGCGTCGGCATCGCGGTCCGAATTGAAGTATGCCGAAACCTCGGCATAGATCAGCGGGTTGATCGCCAGCTTACCCCGGTTCAGGCAATCGGAAATAGCCGCGACAGACCAATCCATCCATTTCGGATCTTCATGGATCACGTCGATCAGAACATTGCTGTCGATCAGGAAAGTTTCGGAACGTTCAACGCTCGCCACGCGTCATCTCCAGCCAGTCGTCGGCCGACAGGTCGAGCTTAGAGGTAGCACTGCCGCGCAGCAACGCAATCGCCTCTTCGGCAGGCGTATTCGTGCGCTTGATGGGCTTCACCACGATCTGCTTGTTGCGGTATTCGAACTCCACTTCGTCGTATGGCTTGAGGCCGGCAAGTTCGCGGATGTTCTGGGGGATGGTTACCTGACCTTTGGATGTGAGTCGCATGTTGCGCTGTAGTAATACCGGCAGGGTAAGAGTTTAACGCATGGTCGCGAACCGACCGTTCGACCAGTGACACGGCCGTGGCATTCGGCGCTGCTATATTCGCGCCCATAGAGGTCGCCGCTCAACAAAGTGGCCGATAGACCCGCCGGCAATTCCGGCGCGCTAATCGCTCATCAGGGAAGAGAAAAATGAGATTTACTTACGCTTTGACGCGCTTGCGGCTTTCGCCGCGGCTCCAGTCCCGCCCTCACTCGATTTCCGCACGCGCGTAGGCCAACGCCATGAGCCTGTTCCGCGTCGAGGCGCTGAACGTGGGGTCGTGCGCGTCTTACGGCCCCATCGTGCTGGCGCGGCCTTGGCCGAGTTTGGTTTTGGTGCTGGCTGCCGGCCTGACGGCGCTGCTGATCTGCAGCTACCTGACGCTTGGCAGCTATACCAAGCGTGCGACTGCGGCAGGCCTGCTCGTGCCGACGAAGGGCACCATCCGCCTGCTTGCCGCGACGCCTGGCATCGTCACGCAAAAGCGCGTCGAAGAAGGCCAGCGCGTGCGGCAGGGCGAGTTGCTCTTCGTACTCTCCGACGATCGCCGCGCCGCAGGCGCGTCCGAGCACGCGAGACTTTCGGACGCGCAGGCAGCATCACTGACGCAGCGCCGCGACAGCCTGCTGCGGGCCGTCGGCACTCTGCGGCTACTGCGCGAGCAAACGCAGCGGGGACTGCGCAACCGCCTCGAGACATTGCGGGAGCAAGGCCGCCGCGTCCAGCAGGAGATCGAACTGCACGGGCGTCGCATCGAAGCCGCCACAAGGATGCTCGAACGCCATCGAACCCTCGCGCGCGAGCGCTTCATCTCCGAAGTGGCGCTGCAGGATAAGGAAGATCAAGTCGAAACGTTGCGCGCGCAATGGGTTGCCGCCCATCGCCAGAAGGCCGAGTTGACGAGCACGACCGTCTCGGTCCAAAGCGAGCTCAACCAGACCGCCGCACGCGCAGAAGCCCAGATCGCCGAGCTGGAACGCGACCTGGCCGCATTGGGCCAGGAAGTCGCCGAGGCGCGCACGCGAGACCAACTCGCCGTAACTGCGCCAATGGACGGCGTCATCACAGCGATCACCGCGCAGGTTGGCCAGCCGGCAGGCAGCCAAGCCCTTGCCACCCTTCTCCCGGCAGATGCGGAACTGGTTGCACAGCTCTTCGCGCCTTCTCGCGCCGTAGGGTTTGTCGAAGCCGGACAGCGGGTTCGCATCCGCTATCAGGCCTTTCCGCACCAGAAGTTCGGACAGTACGCCGGCGTCGTCACCGAAGTGTCGCGCAGTCCGCTTCAGCCCGGCGAACTGAGCGCCGCATCGCCGCTCGCATCGGCAAGCCAGGAAGGCCTGTACCGAGTGACCGTGAAGCTCGAATCGCAAAGCGTCCTGGCCTACGGCAAGGCGCTGCCGCTGATGCCAGGCATGGCACTCGAAGCGGATATCGAGCAGGAGCGCAGACGGCTTATCGAGTGGGTGCTCGAGCCGTTGATCGGCTTGCGCAAGTACACCTTCTAGGCAGCACCAAATAAGAAAACCTCCGCTCTTTGTACCACCAGCCCGCCACGCGATCGACGCATCTTCGCCGCCGCCCGCCGCGCCGGAAGACGTTCAACGGCTTCAGAAGCCGCGATCGTTCGGGTTCACCGACCCTAAGAGAGCGAAGTCTCGACGATGAATGGCGACGTGCTCTCCAGAAAGCGGTTGCCCCAGTTCATCCGCAGCATCGCCGACACCGGCTGCTGAAGCGATCGCCGTTTTTTCTTTCAAGCAGGAGTTTCAAGATGATCGATTTCGGGGTTTCGACAGAGGGGTTCATCGAGGAGTACTACGAGAAACAGTTCTTCGTTCGCAAAGGCGCGCTGGCACACCGCCCAGTGACATGGAAGGACATCAACTCCGCCCTGTTCGCCTGGGATCCTCGCGATGGGTTGCTGCAGCTTTTCAAGGACGGCCCGATCCCCGTCGAGCACTACACCGAAACCTTTGTCGATCTCGCCATGCAGCGATCGAAGATTGTCAAGGACACTTTCTACGAACTCCTGCAAGAGGGTGCGACGCTGGTATTGAACCGGCTGGAGACGAAGTCGGAGCCCGTTCATGACCTCGCCATGGAGATTGCGCGCTTCGTTGGCGAGAAGGCGGTCGCCAACGGCTACGCCGCCTTCGGCGGCAGAGGCACCTTCGCGCAGCACTGGGACACGCATGACGTCTTCGCCGTCCAGTTGATCGGCCGCAAGCGCTGGCGCGTGTTCGAGCCGACCTTTGCGCTTCCGCTGCCGCATCAGAAGAGCAAGGAACACAAGCACGAATGCCCGGCGGAGCCCGTGTTCGACGGATATCTGGAAGCCGGTGACGTGCTCTACATACCGCGCGGCTGGTGGCACGAGGCGGTTCCACTCGCCGGCGAAGAGACCTTCCATATCGCGGTTGGCATCCATCCGATGCTGATCAGGGACTACGTTGCGTGGTCGTGCTTCACGACACTGCCTTCCGACATCGCACTGCGCCAGTCGATCAAGGCCGAACGAGACAACCTCGACGGCCTTGCGCTGGCGGCACAGGCTGCAGAAGAACTCTTGGTCAGCAAGACAAATCTTGCGGAGTTCAAGCGCGAGGTCTTCTCGAACGAGAGGGTGGTATCGCGATTCGCGATCGAAACATTGGGCAAACCCGGCGCATCGGGCGAGCCTCAAAGTCAGTTCAGATTGAACTCGGTCTACCGGACGGCTTCGCCCGCGTCGACAAATGTGTACGTCAACGGCCAAGCCATTCGAATGGATGCGGCGAGCCAAAGGCACATCGCGAGCCTGTTCTCGCGACCACGAGCCTCGCTGGAGGAAATTTCGAAGTCCCCGGACCAACGCGAAAAGACCTCGGCGCTCTTGCAGCAGCTGGCGGACAAGGACGTCATTTCGCCGGTCCCGGACTATCGAGTGACAACGCGTTCAATTTTTCAACAACAATTTAAGGAAAATTCACATCAGAACCCGAAATACCAAGAAATATGAAAGATTATTCCCCACCGCATTTATACGATTAATATTGCGTCACTACTTCTTCAATGGCTCTCCATTGGAGCGGCAGTACAAACATCGATATTGGCCGCAAATTTTCAATTGGATTTTTGCGAAATTATTTGCCCAATGGGGCTTTAAACATAATTCTTACAACCATACCCGCAGCAGGCATTGCAGGAATCAGCGGTTTATTTTTCCGAAAATTTTCAAGTTCAACAAAGGAGTGATATGAGAGAACTCGTTATTGAAGACATGTCCTTGGTGAGTGGTGGCATGACAGAAAATCAGTGCATAGCCGGATTTGCTGCAGTTGGATTCCTTATAGGTGCTGCGGCAGGTCGGAGCTTTGTGACAGGAATCAATGGGGCAGCATTTGGAACGATTGTTGGAGGGTTGATGTGCAACGACATAATTGGGAAAGATTTGGACGGCGATGGTTATTAATGCTTTATCCATCACAATTCTCACTCTCGCATTAATTGCCTTTCTCTTCAAAGGCATATGGGTGAAAATTGCAGGAATCGGAATAATCGCCGTATGCATTCTCGCGATTTCCGGGCTATGGGATAAATTGCTCAGCTAATTCCTTGCAGCAGAAGACGCCCTGTGAAACGGAGCGCTCTTCTGCTTTTGAGGATTTATCGCTCTGCCTCCATCTGTTGCCCCGACCACAAAATTTGCCTCTGAGCCAGCCCTTATTCCAAGCATTCGATGAATTCGAATGTGAATCATGCCCTCCTACCTCCAATCCACCGCTACCGAATGCGCCGCCGCCTGCCTCGGCTATATCGCCGCTCACCATGGCCGCGTCTACGAAATGAGTGAGCTGCGCGCCAAATTCGCCGTCTCGATGCGCGGGATGGACCTGGGCGATCTCATGCAACTCTCCGGCACACTCGGTCTTCGCGCGCGGCCGCTGAGGCTGGAACTGGACGAAGTGCCACAACTGGCCTTGCCCTGCATCCTTCATTGGGACATGAGTCACTTTGTCGTACTGGTCCGATGCTCTCGCGGCAAACTGACGATCCACGATCCGGCTTGGGGCGAGCTCTGCATGACGCTCAAGGAAGCCAGCCCTCATTTCACCGGCGTCGCGCTCGAGCTCACACCCGCCCCCGAATTCGAGCGCAACGAACCCAAGACACCCATCAGCTGGCGTCAACTCGTCGGCAAGCTCCACGGCCTCAAGCGCAGCTTGGGTCAGCTCTTTGTGATGGCCGCAAGCCTGCAAGTGGTGCTGCTGGTCGCCCCACTGTTCACGCAATGGATCGTGGACGGCGCCGTTGTTTCCGGCGATGTCGAACTGCTATGGCTGCTGGTCATCGGCTTCGGCCTGGTCACGCTGATCAAGGTAGGGCTCGAAGCGGCGCGGGGATGGCTGAGCATCGTCGCCTCGGTGCAGTTCGGCACGCAGTGGGCCGCACGGATCATGGGCCATCTCATGCACCTGCCTGCGCAATGGTTCGAGCTCAGGCACACGGGCGACGTAGTGTCGCGCTTCCAGTCGATGCAGAGCATCCAGCAGGCAGTCACGGGCAGGCTGGTGGAGATCCTGCTCGATGGCCTGTTCGCCGTCGTGACCCTGCTGGTGATGCTGCTCTACAGCGCCAAGCTTGCTGCCGTCGTCATCGCCGGCGTGCTCGCCTACGCGGCGATCCGCGTGCTGCCCCATGGCGCCTTTCATCGCGCGAGCGACGAGGTGCTGACGCACGACGCCAAGGCGCAAACCCATTTCCTGGAAAGCCTGCGCGCCATCCAGACGATCAAGATCGCGGGTCTCGAAGACCAGCGCGCTGCGCGCTGGACGAACATCGTCGTCCAGGCAACCAATCGACGGACGAGCACACAGAAGATGACGCTGGCTTTCGGCGCGGGCTACAGCCTGGTGTTCGGCATTGAGAGCATCGCAGTGCTCGGCCTGGGCGCGGCAATGGCGATCGGTGGCACGCTCACCGTGGGTATGCTGATGGCGTTCATTTCATACAAGGACGAGTTCTCCTCGCGCATGCAGCGCTTCGTCGACAACCTCATGGCCATTCGAATGCTGCGATTGCACGTCGAGCGGCTGTCCGACATCGTGCTTGCCGAGCCGGAGCAACTGCAAGGCGGAGTACCACGCTTGGCAAGTGCAGAGGGGTTTCACCCGACCATCACACGTCGACAACGTCAGCTTTCGCTATGGGAGTGGCGCACCGTGGGTGCTTCGTCATGTGCAACTCGAAATCCGGGCCGGCGAACACGTTGCCGTCGTGGGCGCCACAGGCTGCGGCAAGACCACACTCGCCAAGATCATCCTGGGCCTTCTGACGCCGACGGAGGGCACAGTCCGGATCGATGGCGTACCTCTCGACCGATTCGGCATCGGTCATTGGCGCAGACAGATTGCGGCTGTCATGCAGGACGATCAGTTGTTTTCCGCCAGCCTGCAGGACAACATCGCCGCCTTTGACGAAACGATCGACCTGGCGCGTGTCCAGGTCTCGGCGACGCTTGCAGCAATCGACGCTGAGGTGACAGCCATGCCGATGGGCTATCACACGCTGAACGGCGACATGGGGAGCAGCCTGTCGGGCGGACAGAAGCAGCGCATCCTTCTGGCTCGCGCCCTGTATCGACAGCCTCGTGTATTGGTGCTTGACGAGGCGACCAGCCACCTCGATGTGGGCAAGGAAAGACAGGTGAACGAGGCCATCCGCGCCCTTCTCATAACACGCATCACAATCGCGCACCGCCCTGAGACGATCGCGATGGCCGATCGCGTGATCGATCTCACGGCGCTGCCGGCGTTGCCGCAAATCGCCTGAGAGACGCGACCGACGAGCGCAGCGCTCTTGAACTGCTGCCTAGCCTGCTCGATGTCCGTCGGAACGATGCCTGCGTGCGTTGGCCAGGCAGCACGGCGTCGACCTCGGCCAACCGATCCGAGCGCCGACAGGTGAAGCTCAGCGCGAGCCCATCCATGGCATGTTCATTTACCTGAGTCGGGCTTGGAGACAGGAAAACCCGACTCATGCGACAATAGCCACCGTTGCCGGGTCCAGTTGCCCGCAACACCGGCTCTCTGCCGGGGACGAAGAAAGCTCCATTTCAACCCTTTTGCGAGGGCGGACTTTCCGGCTCCCACCCCTGACCTTCATCTGCCTTGACTGGCTCGGCGTCAACAAGACGCCTGGCGGGCCGATGCCACTGCGCCGTGTATGGCGCTTATTGTTTCCAATGAATTTTGACGAACTGAAGCTGGCCCCCGCCATCTTGAAGGCTGTGCACGAGCACGGCTACGACACTCCCACCCCCATCCAGGCGCAAGCCATTCCCGCGGTTCTCGAAGGCCATGACCTGCTGGGCGGCGCCCAGACCGGCACCGGCAAGACGGCTGCCTTCACGCTGCCGATGCTGCACAAGCTCAGCATGAGCCGCAGCGCCACCAACAAGTTCGGCGGCACCGGTATCCGCGCCCTCGTGCTGACCCCCACGCGCGAACTCGCGGCCCAGGTCGAAGAGTCGGTGCGCACCTACGGCAAGTACCTGCAGCTCGACTCCACCGTGATCTTCGGCGGCGTCGGCATGAACCCGCAGATCAGCAAGCTCAAGAAGGGCGTCGACATCCTCGTGGCCACCCCCGGCCGCCTGCTCGACCTGCAGCAGCAAGGCATGCTCGACCTGAGCCAGGTCCAGATGCTGATCCTGGACGAAGCCGACCGCATGCTGGACATGGGCTTTATCCACGACGTGAAGAAGATCCTGGCCCTGGTGCCCAGGGAAAAGCAGAGCCTGCTGTTCTCGGCCACCTTCAGCGACGAGATCCGCGACCTCGCGGCCACGCTGCTGAAGAACCCGCAAAGCATCCAGGTCACGCCGCGCAACACCACCGTGCAGCGCATCACCCAGGTGATCCACCCCGTGGGCCGCGGCAAGAAGAAGGCGCTGCTCGCGCACATCATCAACGAGAACAAGTGGAGCCAGGTGCTCGTGTTCACGCGCACCAAGTTCGGCGCCAACAGCGTGGCCGAATTCCTCACCAAGAACGGCATCGAGGCGATGGCGCTGCACGGCAACAAGAGCCAGAGCGCGCGCACGCAGGCGCTGGCCGGCTTCAAGAGCGGCGACATCCGCGCGCTGGTGGCCACCGACATCGCGGCCCGCGGCATCGACATCGACGAGCTGCCGCACGTCGTGAACTACGAGATCCCGAACGTCAGCGAAGACTACGTTCACCGCATCGGCCGCACCGGCCGTGCCGGTTCGAGCGGCGAGGCCGTGAGCTTCGTGTGCCTGGACGAAGAAGGCTTCATGCAGGAAATCGAACGCTTCACCAAGCAGACGATTCCCGTGCAGATCGTCGACGGCTTCGGTCCTGAAGAAGGCGAACGCGCCGAACCCATCGCCATGGGCCGCCAGACCATCTGGGGCGGCGCTGGTCGTCCCCCGAGCCGCGACGTGATGCAGGCAGCCGCCAAGGCTGCCCGCACCGAGATGCTGCAGCGCATCCGCGAGAACAAGGCCGGCCAGGGTGCTGGCGGTGGCGGTGGTGGCGGCAATGGCGGCGGTCAGCGCCGCGGTGGCGGCCAGGGCGGTGGCGGTCAAGGCCGCAACGCCAACAACGGCGGCGGACAAGGCCAAGGCCAAGGCCAGGGTCCGCGCGGCCAGGGCGCTCGCCCGCCGCAAGGCCGCGGCCCGCAAGGTCCGGCACGCACGCCGCACCATGCCCCGCAGCACCAACAAGGCCATCTGCCGCATGACGAGCGCCAACCGCGCCATCACGGCAACAGCCACAGCCCGACACAAGCCAACCAGGTCGCGCACCTGCGCGCCGAGGCGGTCGCAGGCGGCGCCGGCCAGCCGGATCCGTTGCGCACGAGCGTCGACCACATGGGCGGCGGCCGCGGACGCGGTCGCCCGGGCGGCGGCGGCGGTGGTGGCTACGGCGGCAATCGTTCGGGCGGCGGTGGCCGTTCGGGTGGCGGCGGCTACGGCGGCGGTGGTGGCAACCGCTCGGGTGGCGGTGGCGGCGGACGTTCGTTCGGTCGCTGATATCCACGGGCAGAACACCTGCCCCGGAACATGAAGAAAGGGCACCTCGGTGCCCTTTTTCTTTGGTGCATCGGCACAATCGTTCCGCCATGCAATACATCCCACCCAACTACGCCACCCTCTTCGTAGCCACCTGCAACCTCCTCAATCTCGCGGCCCCGAACCGCGTGTACTACGAGAACCAGGACGCCTACACCGAGCGCGAGTACGAGCGAAAGATCGACTGGACCGGCGAGCGCTTTCATGCGCTCAATGCCGACGTGCTGGCGGTGCAGGAGGTGTGGGACGAATCGGCGCTGAAGGCGGCCATCGCGCGCAGCGGCCTGCGCTACGACTTCGTCTCGGTGCCCGGCGCCGAAAACACACCACCGCCCGGCAGCCCCGAGGGCACGCCTGCGAGAACTGGCGCACAAGGCACGCCGCGCGTAGGCATCGTCACGCGGCTGATGGTGGACGAGGTCCGCTCCTTCGTCGACTTTCCGCCGGGCTTCGGCGTCGATGTGCCCGGCCTCGGTCCACACACACGCTTCGAACGGCCGCCCCTGCTGGTCACGGTGCGCATGAAGCACGGCCAGCAGGTGCATGTGCTCACGGTGCATCTGAAATCCAAGCGCCCGAAGTTCCTGCAGGACGCACAAGGCAACCACCTCGAGGACCGCGACGACCGCAAGATCGGCGTGATGGCGTCGCTGCGCTCGCTGCTGATGCGCGGCGCGGAGGCCGCGGCCCTGCGTTGCATCGTCATCGACCTGCTGCAGGGCACGAACGTGCCGCTCGTGGTGATGGGCGACTTCAACGACAACCCGCACAGCGTGACGACGCAGCTCGTGGCGGCCACCTCCGAAGTGGCCTACGACAAGGCCGCGCGCGACGTGGCCTTGTTCAACGCCTACGAGATGCAGGGTGAGTCGGCGCTCAAGAAGGACGTGGCGTACTCGCACATCCACCAGGGCTTTCCGGATGTGCTCGACCAGATTCTCGTGAGCGAGGAGTTCGTCGCCAGCAGCCGGCACAGCCTGGGCGACGTGCGGCGTGTCGACTACTTCAACGATCACCTGCACGAAGGGCGCGACCGCTCGCGCTCCGACCACGGCTTCGTGCGCGCCCTGCTGCGGCTGCGCACGGCCTGACCCAGGCGACTCAGCCCATGCGCCGGCCGGTCTGCCGGTCGAACATGTGCACGCTCTCGGCCTCGATGGCCAGCCGCACCGTGTCGTCGGGTCCGGCATCGACACGCCCATGCACCGCAAGCACCAGCTTGGCTTCGCCGACCTGCACCAGCAGTTCGGTCTCCGCGCCCGTGGGCTCGACCACGATCACCCTGGCCTCCACGCCGTGCGAGCCGCCGCCGAGCGTCATGTCGCCGGGCCGGATGCCGTAGTGCACAGGCTGGCCGTCTGGCGCCGAGGTGCCGATGGGAACCGGCCAGCGCGCACCCTGCGACTCGACCCAGCAGTCGCCACCCGAACGCCGCACCGTGCCTTCGATGACGTTCATCGACGGCGAACCGATGAACTGGGCGACGAACAGGTTGTCGGGCCGGTCGTACAAATCCAGCGGGGTGCCGATCTGCTCGACGATGCCGTCGTGCATCACGACGATGCGGTCGGCCATGGTCATAGCCTCGATCTGGTCGTGCGTCACATAGACGGTGGTGGTCTTCAGCCGCTGGTGCAGCGCCTTGATCTCGGCGCGCATTGCCACACGCAGCTTGGCGTCGAGGTTCGACAGCGGCTCGTCGAACAGGAAAACCTTCGGGTCGCGCACGATGGCGCGGCCCATGGCCACACGCTGGCGCTGGCCGCCCGAGAGCTCGCGCGGGTAGCGGCCCAGCAGCGCGTCGAGGTTGAGAATTTTTGCGGCCCTGGCCACGCGTTCATCGGTCACCGACTTCTCTGCGTTGCGCAGCCGGAGGCTGAAGCCCATGTTCTCGCCCACCGTCATGTGCGGGTACAGCGCGTAGCTCTGGAACACCATCGCGATGTCGCGGTCCTTCGACTCGAGGTCGTTGACCACGCGGCCGTCGATGACGATCTCGCCGCCGCTGATGTCTTCCAGGCCCGCGAGCATGCGCAGCAGCGTCGACTTGCCGCAGCCCGAAGGGCCGACCAGCACGACGAACTCGCCGTCGGTGATGTCGAAGCCCAGGCCCTTGATGATCTGGACCTTGCCGAAGGATTTCTCGATATTGCGAAAGGATACGGATGCCATGTGTTGTCCCTGAAATCGTTCAGCTCTTGACGGCGCCGGCGGTCAGGCCGCCGACCATGTAGCGCTTGAATGCGTAATAGATGGCCGCGGGCGGCAGTGCGTAGATGAGGCCGGTGGCCATCAGCAGTTCCCACGGCGAATCGTCGGCCGAGAGGAAGTTGCCCAGCGCCACCGCCAGCGTCACGCTCTTGTCGTTCGACAGCAGCAGGAAGGCATAGAGGTACTCGTTCCAGGCCAGCAGCAGCGAATACGTGCCCACGGCCACCAGGGACGGCACCATCAGCGGCAGGTACACGAGGCGGAACAGCTGCAGCGGCGAGGCGCCGTCCATGCGCGCGGCTTCGTCGAGCTCGTAGGGCAGCTTGTCCGACGCCTGCTTCAGCACCCAGATGCAGTACGGCGAGGCGATGGTCACCATCGCCAGGATGAGCGCCCACTGGCTGTTGAGCAGCCCGTAGTTGCCCATGGTCTTGTACATGGGCACGGCCAGGAACGCCGCCGGAATGAAGTACGTGAACAGCGCCAGGTTCATCACCGTGCGCCCGCCGCGCACGCGCAGCCGGCTGATCGCGAAGGCTGCCGTGGTTGCCACGAAGAGCGTGATTGCGCCCACCGACACCGCGATCAGCAGCGAGTTCCACAGCTGCAGCCAGAAGTGGTCGAGGTAGAAGTGCTTCTGCTGGAACACGATGCGGAAGTTGTCCAGCGTCGGGTTCTTGGGCCACAGGTGGCCCGAGGTCGCGGAGTCTTTCGACGAGATCGCGAACAGCACCATGTGATAGACCGGGATCAGCGTCCACAGCAGCACCGGAATGCCGATGAGCAGCAGCTTGGCCTCTGTCGCCACGGCCTTGGGGGTCCAGCGCTTCATTTCGAGAGCCTCTTCATCATGAAGTACACGAGCGGCAGCACGAGTGGCAAGGCCACCACGATGGATGCCATCGACAGGTCGACCTGGTCGAGCCGCAGGTAGCGGATGCCCAGCGTGGCGAGCACGTGCGTCAGGTCGGCGGGGCCACCACCGGTAAGCAGATAGACGCTGTTGAAGTCGCCCAGCGTCCAGATCATCGAGAGGATCAGCGATGTGATGTAGAGCGTCTTGAGCGCAGGCCAGCTCACGAAGCGGAACTTCTGCCACGACGAGGCTCCGTCGACCGAAGCCGCTTCATATTGCTCGGTGGGAATGGCCAGCCGCCCGGCCACGAGGATGAGCGTCCAGAACGGCAGCGACTTCCACACATGCACCACCATCGCGAAGCTCAGCGCCAGCGCAGGGTCGTTGAGCCAGTTGGGACCATCGGCGCCGGTCAGGCGAAAGATGGTGCTGTTGATCACGCCCCACTCCGGGTTCAGCATGAAGCGGATCGACAGGATGGTCGGAATCGAGGGCATCGCCCACGGGAGGATGAAGATCGCCGAAATGATCTTGATCCACCAGCGAGACGTTACGAAGAAGCCCGAGAGCACCAGCGCCACGAGCATCTTGAGGTTGATCGCCACGACCAGGAAGATGGCCGTGTTGATCACGGAGCGGAAGAAGATCGGGTCTTCGACCAGCTTCACGTAGCTTTGCGGATGGCGGGCGAGCCAAAGCCCGTAGCCCACCGGGTACAGCACGAACACCACGAACACCAGCAGGTAGGGCACGACCATGACCGCGCCCCAGAACTGCCAGCGCGCATGCCGCGCCCCGAGATTGACGACAGGCGCCGGTGTGGTCGACGCGGCGGCGGTGGCAGTGGCGCTCATGGCATGCAGCTGCTGTTGTTGACGGGTGCCGTGCGTACGCGGCTTACTGCCCCGCCACCGTCTTGATGCGCGCGATCATCTCGTCCACGGCCTTGTCCACCGGCACCTTGTCGGTCACGACGCGGCTCATGGCCTTGGCCCAGACGTTCTCGTTGTTCAGCACGGTGAACTTGTAGTTCTTGGTGAATTCGAAGGTCACGGTGCCGGCGGCGTACTGGTTGTAGACCGACAGGCGGTGCGGGTCGGCCTTCCAGAAGTCGCGCTGCTGCGCGGTCTTGGTCACGGGGAACCAGCGGCCCAGCGAACCCTCGACGTACGGCGTCAGGTTTTCTTCCTGCAGCAGGAAGGTGACGAACTCCTTGGCACGGGCCTTGTTCTTCGCGTCCTTGAACACCACGCCGGTCTTCACGGCCGTGCGGTAGACCATCTTGCTGCCGTCGGGCTTGCTCGGGAAGCCGGCCGTGCGGATGCGCTCGGTGTAGTTCTTGCGCGCTTCTTCACGCTGCTCGGGCGTGAGCGAGGCGTTGTTCGAATCGTCGAGCCACTTGGCGGCAATGGAGATGGTCGCGTTGTGCGTCATCACGGTCGTCTTGTTGTGGAAGGCAACGTTGTTGTCCGGGTCCTTCCAGCTGGTGGAAGAAGGCGGCGTGCAACCCTTGGTGTAGGGCGTGGTGTAGTCGGTCATGGCGCCGATCAGGCCGGTGCGCACCTTCGGGTCGTCGACCAGCAACTTGCCGTTGTCGTCCACCAGCTTGACGTTGTAGGCGTCCATGAAGGTCAGGAACGAATAGAACGCATCGCTCGAATCAACGCCCATCGGCATGCCGATGCCGAAGTTGCGCTTGCCGCTTTCCTTGCGGCTGGCGGGCTGCACCTTGTCGCACCAGAACGACCAGTACTCCTTCCAGGTGGTCGGGATGTCCGACTCCTTGAAGCCCGCTTCGGCCAGCATGTCGCGCCAGTACTCGATATGCATCGTCTGCTGCTTGATCGGGAAGGCGTAGTAGGCCTTGGTCTTGGTCTGGTCGTTGTAGAGGTAGGTGGTCTCCAGCGTGTTGGGCGCGAAGCGGTCCTTCATGGGCGTGAGCACGCTGCTGATGTCTTCGAGCTTGCCGTCGTAGGCCCACTTGCCGGTAACCTGGAAGTCGTACACGTCGGCGTACGCCACATCAGGAGGGCTGCCCGAGTCGAGCGCGGACACGGTCTTAGGGATCATGTCCTGGATCGGGTACTGCGACAGTTCGATCTTCACGTTCTTGTTCTTCTCCTCGAACTTCTTGATGGCGGCGAACAGCGCGTCGTCCTCCGCCTTGTAGAAGCCCTTGACCCACCATACGGTGAGTTTTTCCTGCGCGGCAGCGTGGCCTGCCGACAGCAGGCCCAGCGCGACCAGCGTCGGCGCAATCAGCGACTTGACGAGTTTCATGGTTGGTGTCTCCTTCTTCTCTTGGGTGGAATTTGCTCGGGGCGCGAGCGTAGGGTGAAAGAACCGGATGCGAACTGCGGACAAACGCGTAGACGACGCCGATACGACCAGCTAACTGGCCTTGAGCCTGGGCGGTGGTCTGCTCAGGCGCGGCAATCGCCGGCGTGAGCCCAGCACGTCCTCGATGTCCTGGCGCGCGCCGTCGATGAGACGGATGATCGCGAGCTCGGCCCTGGCCGGGTCGTGCGCGATCACCGCGTCGAGCACCGCGCGGTGCAGCGGCAGCGAGAGCGTGGGGCCGTCGGGCTTGGTGGTCGAAATCTCGAAGCTGGTGCGCAGCAGCGCGTTGAGCACCTTGCTCATCTGAGACAGCATGCGGTTGCCCGCGGCACTCAGCAGGCCGTTGTGAAAGCGCAGGTCGAAGGTGACGTAGTCGCCGCCGTTCTCCACGGCTTCCTTCATGCCCGCGAAGGCGCTTTCTATTTCCTCGATGTCGGTGGCCGTGGCCCGCTCGGCCGCGAGCCTTACTGCCGCCGGCTCCACCACGCGGCGCAAGTCCTGCAGGTCGCGCAGGAACTCGGGCGTGAGCCCCGCGCGCGCCTGCCAGGTAATGACGTCGGGATCGAACCAGTTCCACTTGTCCTTGGGCAGCACGCGCGTGCCGACCTTCGGCCCCGTGACGATCAGGCCCTTGGCCGCCAGCGACTTGATGGCCTCGCGCACCACGGTCCGGCTAACGCCGAGTTCCTCGCCGAGCACGGGCTCGGAGGGGATCGACGCGCCGATCGCATAGCGCCCCGCCACCACGGCTTCACCGAGGAGTTCGAGCGTGCGACCGTGGATGTTCTTGATCATGTGCGATGTGAAATCTGGTATCTCGCCGCTCGAAAACACTAAGGCTCCGGCGCATTGTTCACGCTTATCATATGATGATTGAAACGCTGGATCGGCAGGACAAACCCTGAGGGTCGAGCCCACGCATCGACAACAAAGAGAGACATTTCATGAGCACCGCCCCAAAGAAAAAACCCGGTGAACTTCGCAGCCAGCAATGGTTCGGCCGTCATGACCGCGACGGCTTCATCTACCGCAGCTGGATGAAGGGCAAGGGTGTGCCGCACGACCAGTTCGACGGTCGCCCGGTCATCGGCATCTGCAACACCTTCAGCGAACTCACGCCTTGCAATTCGCACTTCCGCACGCTCGCGGAGCAGGTGAAGATCGGCGTGTACGAAGCGGGCGGCTTCCCGCTCGAGTTTCCCGTGATGTCGCTCGGCGAAACGCTGCTGCGCCCCACCGCCATGCTGTATCGCAACCTCGCGAGCATGGACGTGGAAGAAAGCATTCGCGGCAATCCGCTCGACGGCGTGGTGCTGCTCATGGGCTGCGACAAGACCACGCCCGCGCTCATGATGGGCGCGGCCAGCGTCGACCTGCCGACCATCGGCGTGTCGGGTGGCCCGATGCTCTCGGGCAAGTGGCGCGGGCAAGAGCTCGGCTCGGGCACCGGCGTGTGGCAGATGAGCGAGCAGGTGCGCGCCGGCACGCTCAAGCTGCAGGAATTCTTCGAGGCCGAGAGCTGCATGCATCGCAGCCACGGCCACTGCATGACGATGGGCACCGCGAGCACCATGGCCAGCATGGTCGAGTCGCTGGGCATCGGCCTGCCGGGCAATGCGGCCTACCCCGCCGTGGACGGCCGCCGCAACGTGCTGGCACGGCAGGCGGGAAGGCGCATCGTCGACATGGTGCATGAAGACATGAACATGTCGAAGATCCTCACGCGCCAGGCCATCGAGAACGCGATCAAGGTCAACGCGGCCATCGGCGGCTCGACCAATCTCGTGATCCACCTGCTGGCCATTGCGGGCCGCATCGGTGTCGACCTCTCGCTCGACGACTTCGACCGTCTCGCCTCCGATCTGCCCTGCCTCGTGAACCTGCAACCCTCGGGCCAGTACCTGATGGAAGACTTCTGCTACGCAGGCGGCCTGCCGGTAGTCATCAAGGAGATCGCCGAGCACCTGCACAAGGACATCCTCACCGTCACCGGCCAGAGCCTGTGGGAGAACGTGAAGGACGCCGAGAACTACGGCCCGCAAGTCATCCGCACGCTGGCGGAGCCCTTCAAGGAAAAGGCCGGCATCTGCGTGCTGCGCGGCAACCTCGCGCCCAACGGCGCCATCATCAAGCCCAGCGCGGCCACGCCCGAGCTGCTGGTGCACAAGGGCCGCGCGGTGGTGTTCGAAAGCGCCGAAGACCTGCACAAGCGCATCGACGACGAGAACCTCGACATCGACGAGCACTGCATCATGGTGCTCAAGAACTGCGGCCCCAAGGGCTACCCCGGCATGGCCGAAGCGGGCAACATGCCGCTGCCGCCGAAGGTGCTGCGCAAGGGCATCACCGACATGGTCCGCATCAGCGATGCACGCATGAGCGGCACGGCCTACGGCACAGTGGTTCTGCACACCGCGCCCGAAGCGGCCGCGGGCGGCCCGCTGGCGCTGGTGCAGGACGGCGACATCGTCGAGCTCGACGTGCCGAACCGCAAATTGCATCTGCATGTGAGCGACGAAGAACTGGCCGAGCGCCGTGCGAAGTGGGTGGCACCGAAGGCGCCGCTCGACTCTGGTTACTGGAAGTTGTACGTCGATACAGTTTTGCAGGCTGACCAAGGGGCTGACCTGGCCTTCCTGCGTGGTCGCCGCGGGGCATTCGTGCCGCGCGACAATCACTGAGATGACAAGACTGGTAGCAATCGACTGGGGCACGAGTTCACTGCGCGGCGCACTGCTGGATGCCGGCGGCAAGGTGCTGGAAGAACGCAGCGATGCGCGCGGCATCCTCACGGTGCCCGAAGGCGGTTTCCCCGCCGTCTTCGAGACGCTGTTCGGCGACTGGATGCGCCTTGAGGGCACGCGCTGCCTGATCTCCGGCATGGCCGGCAGCAAGCAGGGCTGGGTGGAAGCGCCCTACTGCGCCTGCCCTGCGGGCCGTGTCGAAGTGGGCCGCAAGATCATCGACATCGATGCCATTCCCGGAGCCCGCATCGCGATCGTGCCGGGCCTGAGCGACGAGCACGCCGGCGTGCCCGACGTGATGCGCGGCGAAGAGGTGCAGATTTTCGGCGCGATGGAGCTCACCGGCCTGAGCGAAGGCGTCTTCGTGCTGCCCGGAACCCACAACAAATGGGCCACGGTAAAAAAGGGCCGCGTCGCGGGCTTCCGCACCTACATGACGGGCGAGTTCTATGCGCTGCTGAGCCAGCACTCGATCCTGGCGCGCACGCTCGATGCCTCGGCGCCGCTCGACGAAGCCTCGTTCCTCGAGGGCGTGACCCGCTCCGAAAACGGACACGGCCTGCTGCACAACGCCTTCGGCACGCGCACGCTCGCGCTGTTCGAGCGCATGCCGAAGGAAGAACTCGCGAGCTACCTCTCGGGCCTGCTGATCGGCGAAGAGTTGCGCACGCAGTCGCTGCAGGCGGCCGGCGAGGTGATCCTGATCGGTTCGTCTGCCCTCACCCAGCGCTACACGCTGGCCCTGCGCGCCACCGGCGTCGCCACGCGCACGCTGGGGGCCGAAGCCACCTGGGCCGGGCTGCATGCTCTGTCCGGCTTTCTCGATTCCGACAGAATTCCCGCATGAGCACCCCCACACCCCTCGACAAATTCGGCGCCGCGATGCGCGAGCTGCCACTGGTGGCGATCCTGCGCGGCCTCACGCCCGCCGAGGCAGCCGATGTCGGCGACGCCATCGTCGAGCCCGGCTTCCGGCTGCTCGAAGTGCCGCTCAATTCGCCGCAGCCGCTGGAAAGCATCGCGCTGATGCGCAAGCGCTTTCCGCAGGCGCTGGTCGGCGCCGGCACGGTGCTCGGCGCGCAGCAGGTGCGCGAGGTTCATGCGGCCGGCGGCGAGCTGATCGTTTCGCCCAACTTCAACGCCGAAGTCATCGCCGAAGCCGTGCGGCTCGGCATGGTCTGCCTGCCGGGCGTCATGACGCCGACCGAGGCCTTCGGCGCGCTCGCGGCCGGTGCCACCGGGCTCAAGCTGTTCCCGGCCGAACTGGCTTCGCCCGCCGTGGTGAAGGCGCTGCTGGCCGTGCTGCCGGCCGGCACGCCGGTGATGCCCGTGGGCGGCATCACGCCCGCGAACATGGCCGAATGGCGCGCGGCCGGCGCGGCCGGCTTCGGCATCGGCTCAGCGCTCTACAAGCCCGGCAAGCAAGCCGCGGCAGTGCGCGACGACGCGAAGAAATTCATCGCGGCCTGGACGGGCACAACCCTCGCCTGATCTACGCCCTTCCTCCGCAACAAGAAAAATGGAGAGCCCCTCGATGTCCGCCGATGCCACCTACGCCAGCCCTGCCGTCCGCAAGCTGCGCGAAGACCTCGCCCTGGCCCTGCGCGCCGCCGCCCATCACGGGCTGTCCGAAGGCGTCTGCAACCACTTCAGCGTGATGCTGCCGGGCGCGCAAGACCGCTACCTCATCAACCCGCGCGGGCTGCACTGGAGCGAGATCGGCCCCGACGATATCGTGCTGATCGACGTGCATGGCGAGGTGCTCGCCGGGCGCCATCGCGTGGAGCCCACAGCCCTCTTCATCCACGGCGCGGTGCATCGCATCACCGGTCATGCGGTCGTGCTGCACTGCCACATGCCGTACGCCACGGCGCTCACGATCACGGTCGACCGCGCGCTGGACCCGACCGCGAGCCAGAACGCGATGCGCTACATGAACCGCATCGCCATCGACGCCGAATACAACGGCCTCGCGCTCGACGACGCGGAGGGTGAACGCATCGCCCGCGCCATGGCGGGCAAGGACGTGGCCTTTCTGGCGAACCACGGCGTGATCGTGGCCGGCGGCAACATCGCCCACGCCTACGACGACCTCTACTACCTGGAGCGCGCCTGCCTGCACCAGGTGATCGCGCAGTCGACCGGGCGTCCGCTGGTGCCGGTCAACGCGAAGCTGGCCGCGCACGTGGCGGCGCAGATCCAGGGCGAGCGCGAGCAGTCGGACCTGTTCTTCGAAGCCCTGCGCCGCATGCTGCCCGCCCCGCGCGGCTGAACTTCCGGCCGATACGGCCAATGGCCTATCCGCGGGACATGTTCCGCGGTGCAAACTCCATTCACAATTGTGTCTTGGCCTTGCTACGTCCTGCGCGCAAGGCGCTTACAGCTCTTCATCCGATTTCGCTCCAGCCTTACACCAACTTCACACAAGGCCGCGAGGATGGGGCTTCCAACCACAACCGGGGGATCACATGAAACAGCTTTCTTTTGCATTCGGCGCCGCGGCCCTTCTGTCGCTGGCCACGCTCACCGTTCCGGCCCAGGCCCATGCGAGCGGAAACTTCATCCAGGCGCAGGTGTATGTCGTGCCCGCACCGCCGCCTCCGCGCCGCTACTACGCACCGCCGCCTCCGCCGCGCCACTATTACGGCCCCGGTTATCGCCGCGACGGCTACTACGACCGCCGCTGGGATGACCGCCGCCACCATGGCGGCCGCCGGGACAACGACGGTGACGGTGTACCCAACCGTTACGACCGCCGGCCCAACAATCCCTATCGCTATTGATGAAGACCCGGGCCGCTTGCCCGGGTTTTGCGTTCAGGCCGGGGAACCCGCATAGGGCGGCGTCGCGCTCGACAGGGTCTGCTTGAGCTGCCGCGAGACTTCGTCCGCCAGCACCTCGGGCTGCCCCGCCTCAATGCCCGCCAGCGCCTGGCGCGCAACGTCGTCCGGCGAAGACTTGTCGCCCTGCACGTGCGCTGCCATGTCGGTGTCCATGTAGCCCACGTGCAGGCTCGTGACCTGCGTGCCCTGCCCGGCCAGTTCGTTGCGCAGGCCGTTGCTCAGCGACCAGGCCGCCGACTTGGTTGCGCTGTAGGTCGCCACGCTCGGGAAGGTGGTCCAGCTCAGGGCCGACAGCACGTTGATCACACCTCCGCCGCCATTGGCCGCGAGCACGGGCGCGAAGGCCTGCGTCAGCGCCCAGGGGCCGAAGAAGTTGGTTTCGAATTCGGCGCGAGCTGCAGCCAGCGCATCGGGCGAGCCGAGGAAGCTGGAGCCACGCGAGATGCCCGCGTTGTTGACGAGCAGCGTGACGTCGCCGCAGGCACGCACGGCCGCTTCGATCTGCGCAGGCTGCGTCACGTCGAGAGCCACCGGCATCACGCCGGGCAAGGTGATGCTCTTGGGGTCGCGCGCCGCGCCATAGACCTTGCGTGCGCCTGCTGCCAGCGCTGCCTTCGCAAAGGCGAGACCGAGGCCGCGATTGGCGCCGGTGATGAAGACCACGGAGTCCTTGATTTTCATGATGAGTCTTTCGTTGATGGAAATCGTTGAAAACTGTTCTCAAGCCTGCGCCACGCGCCGCAGCAGCCCGCTGGTGGTGCGCGGCCAGCCCACGCGGCCGAACCAGGCGCCGCCCGCGATGGCCGATGCGATCACGATGCCGTACACCACGAGTGCCACGCCCTGCGCCGCGAACACGCCGGTGAGCCCGCCGCCCCAGCGCAGCGCCAGCCAGCCGCCCGTGCCGGCAACCGCCAGGCGCGCGATGTTGCCCAGCACCGGCCACAGCAGCCGCCCCGCGCCCTGCGACGCGAAATACAGCACCAGCCCGACACCGAAGAAGCCATACAGCGGCCCCACCACGCGCAGGTAGTGCGCGCCGGTTTCGAGCATGGCCGGGTCGTTGCCGAACAGCAGCAGCCATGGGCGCGGGAACAGCGCGGCCGCAATGCCGATGGTCTCGGTCAGCGCAAAGGCCAGCGCCGCGCCGGCCCAGGTGGCTCGCAGCGCACGCTCGCGCTGCTCGGCGCCCATGCAGGTGCCGACCATCGCCACCAGCGGCGCGCCCAGCCCGAACACCAGGGGCACCAGCAGGTATTCGAGCCGCGAGGCCGTGCCGTAGCCAGCCAGCGCGCCCGAACCGAAGTGCCCCGTCAGCGCGGTGGCGATGCCGATCGACAGGTTGGTCGCCACCGTCGACACCGCGCCCACCAGCCCGATGCGCAGGATGTCGCGGAACAGCGGCCAGCGCAGCTTGAGCGCGGCCAGCGTGGGCCGCAGCAAACTGCGCGGCGAGCGCAGGTAGACGATGAGCGCGATGGAGCCCAGCAGGTAGTACAGCAGCAGCGCCATCGCGCCGCCCGCGATGCCCATGCCCGGCAGCGGCCCGACGCCGAAGATCAGCAGCGGCGACGCCGGAATGAGGAACACCACGCCCACCACCGTCACGTTGGCCGGCACAGACATGTTGCCGGTGCCGCGGATGATGGCCGAGAGCGAGTTGAAGAGCCACACCAGCGTCGCGCCCGCGAACACCCAGTTCGAGTACGTGAGCGCCGCGTCGAGCGCGGGCCCGGTGCCGCCCATGATTCCGTACAACCAGCGCCCGCCCAGCAGCAACGCCAGCGTGAAGCACAGGCCGAAGCCCAGTGCGATGACGATGGCGTGCCACACCAGCGCGTCGGCATCGGCGCGGCGGCGTGCGCCGAGCGCACGGGCGATCGACGAAGCGATGCCGCCTCCCATCGCGCCGCTCGATGTCATCTGCATCAGCATGACGATGGGAAACACCAGTGCCATGCCCGCGAGCGCATTGGTGCCGAGCTTGCCGACGAAGTAGGTTTCGATGAGGCCGACGGAGGCCTGCGCCACCATCACCAGCACGTTGGGTGCAGCAAGGCGCAGCAGCGTGGGAACGATGGGGGCTTCGAGCAGGCGGCGCGTGCGCGGGTCGAGTTCAGTGGCGCTGTTTGGAGCGGTCATGGCGGGAACCTTGGTGCGTTCAGGCACGGGCCGCGGCGGAAGGCGTGACCGGCGAGCCGGCCTTCGCCGCCGGGCGGCGGATCATCATCACGATCAGCGCCGCCACCAGGCAGGCCGCGCCGGCCGCGTAGAGCGCCGGTGTGTAGGTCAGCAGCAGCGTGCGAGCAAAGCCGGCGCCGTAGGCAGCCGTGGCGGCGCCCAGCTGGTGCGCGGCAAAGACCCAGCCGAACACCAGGCCCACCTTGGCGGGGCCGAAGGCGGCGCCCGCGAGCTTGACGGTCGGCGGCACGGTAGCGATCCAGTCGAGGCCGTAGAACATCGCGAAGATGCCCAGGCCGTAGATGGTGAATTCCGAATGCGGCAGCCAGAACAGCGACAGCCCGCGCAGGCCGTAGTACCAGAACAGCAGCTTGCGGTTGTCATAGCGGTCCGACAGCCAGCCCGAGAGGATGGTGCCGACGAAGTCGAAGGCGCCCATCATCGCGAGCACCGAGGCAGCGGGCACCGCGCCCATGCCGTTGTCGCCGCACAGCGAGATGAAGTGCGTCTGCACGAGTCCGTTGGTGCTCAGGCCGCAGATGAAGAAGGTGCCGGCCAGGATCCAGAAGGTGCGGTTGGTCGACACCTCCTTCAGCACGCGGAACGGCGTGGCGAAGTTCATCGCGGGCGCGGCGGCGGCAGGCGCTGCCGGCTGCGTGCCGGGCAGTTCACCGTAAGGCAGCAGGCCGATGTCCGAAGGCCGGTTGCGCATGAGGCACAGCGCCAGCACGCCGATGAGGATGCTGCCGATCACGATCGGCACGATGGCCGAGCGCCAGCCCCAGTGTTCGATCATCCAGGCCGCGAACGGCAGGAAGGCCAGCTGCCCGGTCGCAGAACTGGCCGTGAGCATGCCGATCACCAGCCCGCGCCGCGCGACGAACCACCGGTTGGCCACCACCGCGCCGAGCACCAGCGCCGTCATGCCGGTGCCCAGGCCCAGCATCAGGCTCCACAGCACGAACAGCTGCCACAGCTGCGAGGCCATGGTGACCAGCGCCATGCCCATGCCGACGAGCGCCAGGCCGGTGCAAATTACCGCGCGCAGGCCGTAGCGTTCCATCAGCACCGCGGCGAACGGCCCCATGAGGCCGAACAACGCGAAGCGCAGCGCGAGCGCCGAGGAGATCTGCTCGGTGCTCCAGCCGAACTCCTTGCCCAGCGGCTGCAGCATGGCGCCCGGCAAGCCCAGCGCGGCCGACATGGTCAGCATGGTCAGGAAGGTGATGGCGGCGACGATCCATCCGTAGTGGATGCCGCGGCGCTGGAGCCATGCGGAAACGGGGGTGGCGAACATGGGACCTCTGCTGTTGGAATGAGATGTGGAGGAGAAGAAAAAAGCGGAAGCCGCGCGCGACGGAACGCGTAATGGGATGGGGTCGGGAAAGCGGTTGAAGGCGGGTCAGTCGTCGCCGTCGGGCACGTCTTCGGCGCCCAGCAGTTCCATCGACTCGTCGATCAGCAGGTGCAGCGCCAGCACGCGCTCCACACCCAGCAGCGCATTGAGCTTTTGCTGCGCGGTCTTCCAGTGGGCCAGCGCCTCGCGCCGTTTTTCTTCGCCCTCGGGCGTCACATGCACCAGCCGGCTGCGCGCATCGGCACCGGCGGTCTGCGCGACCAGGCCCGCGACGATCAGCGGCTGCAGGTTGCGGCTCAGGGTCGAGGCGGTCATCTTGAGCTCGCCCGCCAGGTCGACCGGCCGCGAAGGGCCGAGCCGCGCGAGGTTCGACAGCAGCGAGTACTGCGTGGTCTTCAAGCCGCTCTTCGACACCTCGGCGTCGTAGAACTGCGAAAGACGGCGCGAAAGCTGGCGCACCTTGAAGCTGGTGCAGCCGCGTGGCTTGGTGGGGGTGTCCATGGGATATTATTGTATGTGCAACTATTGCATATGCAACTATCACCCTCCGCCAAAGCCCCCAGAAGGAACACAGGCATGACACAAAACCCCAACCAGCTCGAAGCCTGGATCGCCGAAGAACGCCGCATCGCCGAGCGCCTTGACGCCGGCCCAGGCCCCGGCCTCGCCCGCCCCGAACAGATCGCGGGCAAGACCGGCCTCGAAGTGATGCAGGCGATGCTGAACGGCGACATTCCCTACGCAGCCATCGCCAAGACGCTGGACTTCACGATCCTCGAAGTGCGCCAGGGCGTGGCCATCTTCCAAGGCACGCCGCTGCCGCAGCACCTGAACCCGCTGGGCACCATCCACGGCGGCTGGGTCGCGACGATGCTCGACTCGGCCCTGGGCTGCTCAGTGCACACGATGATGCCGCCCGGGCGCGCCTACACCACCGCCGAGCTGAGCGTGAACTACGTGAAGGGCCTCACGCCCAAGGTGCAGCGCGTGCGCGCCGAAGGAAAGGTGATTCATTGCGGCAAGCAGCTCGCCACCGCCGAGGCTCGCCTCTACGGGCCCGACGGCACGCTGTTCGCGCACGCCACGACCACCTGCCTGGTGTTCGAGGTGCTGCCAGCACGCTGAGCCCCTGCGCCCGGATTGCCATCGGGTTGGGCGGGAGGGCGTCAGCAGGAGGAAGCGGACGCCATCACATGCTGCTGAGCAGCGCAGGCACCGCACTTTGCAACGAGGCAGTAGGCCTTCGACCTGTAAGTCCAAAGGCGTCGCAATTCACGCCTCCAGTGATAATTATTCTCATCCGAGACCTGCAACAGGCCTCGGTGCTTTCCAGAACACCCGCCCCCGGAGGATCCTCATGACCGAACGCTCAAGCGTCCAAGGCCGCGCCGTGCGCGCATTGTTCGCCACCAGCGCCGCCTGGCTTGCCGTCGCCGCCCTGCCCGCGCAGGCTGCCGCAGCCGACGAACTCACGCTCTACACGACGCGCGAGCCCGCGCTGATCCAGCCGCTGATCTCGGCCTTCAGTGCGCAGAGCAACATCAAGGTCAACACCGTGTTCGTGAAAGACGGCCTGCTGGAGCGCGTCAAGGCCGAAGGCGCACGCTCGCCGGCCGACGTGCTGATGACGGTGGACATCGGCAACCTCATGGACCTGGTCGACGGCGGCGTGACGCAGCCGGTGAAATCGGCCGCGCTCGAATCGGCCATTCCGGCCAACCTGCGCGGCGCCGACGGCCAGTGGTTCTCGCTCTCGCTGCGCGCGCGTGTGCTGTATGCCGACAAGAGCCTGCCCCTCACGAGCTTCCGCTACGAGGACCTGGCCAACCCGAAGTACAAGGGCAAGGTCTGCATCCGCGCCGGCCAGCACCCCTACAACACCGCGCTGGTCGCCTCGCTGATCGCGCACGACGGCGAAGCCAAGGCCGAGCAGTGGCTGCGCGGCGTCAAGGCCAACCTGGCACGCAAGGCCACGGGCGGCGACCGCGACGTGGCGCGCGACATCCTCGGTGGCATCTGCGACGTGGGCCTGGCCAACTCGTACTACGTCGGCCAGATGAAGAGCGCCAAGGAAGGCACTGACGCGCGCAAGTGGGGCGACGCCATCAAGGTCGTGCGCCCGACCTTCGCCAATGCAAAAAGCGGCGGCACACACGTCAACATCAGCGGCGCGGCCGTGGCAAAGAACGCGCCGCAGCGCGCCAACGCGGTCAAGCTGCTCGAGTTCCTGGTGTCGGAACCGGCGCAGTCGCTGTACGCGCAGACCAACTATGAATACCCGGTGCGCAAGGGAGTGGCACTCGACCCGATCATCGGCCAGACCATCGGCGAGCTGAAGGTCGATCCGCTGCCGCTGACCGAGATCGCGAAGTACCGCAAGCAGGCCAGCGCCCTGGTGGACAAGGTCGGCTTCGACCAGTGACATGGATGGCCGGGCACGCCTTGCCGGCGACTGAATGCTGACCACGCGGCGCCAGCCGCCGGGCCTGCGCGCCGCGGGCCCGGCGTGGCGCTGCGCGTCGTTCCTGATCGCCATCGGCGTGCTCGCGCCGGTGCTCACGCTGGCTTGGCTCGCGTTCGGTTCGGGCGTCAGCCACTGGGGCCCGCTGTTCGCACATGTACTACCGCAGGCGGCGCTCAACACGGCCTTGCTGCTTACGGGGGTGGGCGCACTGGTGCTGGTGATCGGCACCGGCTGCGCGTGGCTGGTAACGGCGCACGACTTTCCAGGGCGCGGCGTGCTGCACTGGGCGCTGCTGCTGCCACTGGCCATGCCGACCTACATCGTCGCCTTCGCGTACCTCGACCTGCTGCACCCCATCGGCCCTCTGCAGGGCGCGATCCGCTGGGTGCTCGGCTTCGACAGCCCGCGCCAGTTCCGCCTGCCCGACCTGCGCTCGATGCCTGGTGCCATCTTCGTGCTGGGCTTCGTGCTCTATCCGTACGTCTACATGACGGCGCGCGCGATGTTCATGACGCAACCGGCGCACCTGATGGAAGCGGCGCGCATGCTCGGCGAAAGCCGGCGCGGCGCGTTCTTTCGCGTGGCGCTGCCGCTGGCGCGACCGGCGCTGGCCGTGGGGCTCAGCCTGGCGCTGCTCGAAACGCTCAACGACATCGGCGCTTCTGAATTCCTGGGCGTGAACACGTTGACGGTGGCGGTCTACACCACGTGGATCACGCGCTCCGACCTGGCCGGAGCAGCGCAGATTGCGTGCGCGATGCTGTTCGTGGTGGTGGCGCTGGTCTGGCTCGAACGCAATGGCCGGCAGCACCAGCGCTTCGGCTCGGCACAGCGCATGCGCGCGGTGCAGCCACGGCGCCTGCATGGCGGCGCGGCCTGGGCTGCGACTGTGACGGCAGCGACGCCCGTGCTGATCGGCTTCGTGGCCCCTGCGCTCTACCTCGTCTGGGAAAGCGCCAAGCGGCTGCAACAGGGCGGTGGCGTTTCCCGGGGTCTGATCGCGAGCCTCGGCAACACGCTGGCGCTGGCTTCGGGCGTCACCGTGGTCGCGGTGGCGGCGGGGCTGGTCGTCGCCTGGGCTTCGCGCAGCCAAGGCTCAAGCCTCAACCGTGCGCGCTGGCAGGCGCGTGTAGCAACTCTGGGCTATGCCGTGCCGGGCACGGTGCTGGCCATCGGGCTGCTCACGCCTGCGCTGGCTTTCGATGCCGCTCTGGCCACCGCGCTCGGCTGGCAGGGCCTGCCGCTGATGGGCGCCGGCGTCGTGCTGGTCGTGGCCTGCGCGATCCGCTTTCTAGCGATGCCCGTGGGCGGCATCGAGGCCGGCCTCGCGCGCATTCCCCCCGCCATCGAGCAGGCCTCGCGCCTGCTCGGCGAAACCACCGCCGGCACGCTGCGCCGCGTGCACCTGCCGCTGCTGCGCCCCGCCATGGCTGCAGCCGCGCTGCTGGTGTTCGTCGATGCAATGAAGGAGCTGCCGGCCACGCTGCTGCTGCGGCCCGCCAACTTCGACACCCTCGCCACCTGGCTCTATGCCGAGGCCGCGCGCGGCACGTATGAAGAAGGCGCAATTGCCGCGCTCGCGATCGTGCTGGCCGGCCTGCTGCCCGTCGTGCTGCTTGCGCGCAACCAGCTGGGCACGTCCTCGCTCACACCCGGCCCCGACAAGACATGAGTTCCCCCCTGCACATCGATGCGATCCAGCTCGCCTACGACACGCCGCGCGGCCTGCACACGGTCGTCGATGGCTTCTCGCTGGCATTGAACGCGGGCGACATCGGCTGCCTGTTCGGCCCCTCGGGCTGCGGCAAGACGACGGTGCTGCGCGCCATCGCCGGCTTCGAGCCCGTGCGCGCCGGCACCGTCCGACTCGGCGACGCGCTGCTGTCGTCCGCGCAGAAGCACCTGCCGCCCGAGCAGCGGCGCGTGGGCATGATGTTCCAGGAGTACGCGCTGTTTCCACATCTGTCGGCCGCGAAGAACGTGGCGTTCGGGCTGCGTCGCCTGGACCGTGCGGCGCAGCAATCGCGCGTCGCGGAAATGCTTGCGCTGGTCGGCCTGGCCGACGCGGGCGAACGCTACCCTCACGAACTCTCCGGCGGCCAGCAGCAACGCATTGCGCTGGCCCGCGCGCTCGCGCCCTCGCCCGCGCTGCTGCTGCTCGACGAGCCCTTCTCCAACCTCGACGGCGGCACGCGCGAGCGACTGACGGCAGAAGTGCGCGGCATCCTGAAGCAGGCCGGCCAGACCGCGATTCTCGTTACGCACAACGAGGCCGAGGCGCACGCCATGGCCGACCGCATCGGCGTGATGCACGGCGGGCGCATCACGCACTGGCTCGACACGGCGGCCTAGCACACAGGGGCCTTTTCTCGAATGGGCTTATCGGGAAAAGGTTGTTCGGGATCGCAAGAATCGCGGCGTTCCAGACACATCCTTCCCAAAGAACGGAAAGCCCCATGACGCGACAAGCCCTCACCCTCGTCAGCCACCTGCTGTGCCCGTACGTGCAGCGCGCCGCGATTGCGCTGAATGAAAAAGACGTGCCCTTCGAGCGCGTCGTGATCGACCTCGCCAACAAGCCCCAGTGGTTCCTCGACATCTCGCCGCTCGGCAAGGTGCCGCTGCTGAAGGTGCAGCGCCCCGATGGCAGCGAGGCCGTGCTGTTCGAAAGCAACGTGATCTGCGAGTACCTCGAAGAAACGCAGCCCGGCGCGCGCCTGCACCCCGAAGACCCGCTCACCCGCGCCGAGCACCGCGCCTGGATGGAGTTCGGCTCGGCCATCCTCGCCGACCTCTGGGGCTACGAGACCACGCAGGACGCAGCCGTGTTCGAGCAGAAGCGCCTCGCGCTCATCGCCAAGTTCGGGCGCGTCGAGGCTGCGCTGGGCGAAGGCCCCTACTTCGCAGGCCGCAGCTTCAGCCTCGTCGATGCGGTCTTCGCGCCGGTGTTCCGCTACTTCGAAGTATTCGACGCAATCAGCGACTCGCACGTCTTCGATGCCCTGCCCAAGGTCGATGCCTGGCGCAAGGCGCTGGCCGCCCGTCCCAGCGTGCGCAACGCCGTGGTGCCTGAGTACCCGCAGCACCTGATGGAATTCCTGCAGCGCCACCAGGCCCACCTGCTGACCCTGGCAGCTTGATCGCCGCGCCGGGAGGCAGACAATAGCGGCCTCCCTTTCCGATCTATCCCATAACTACACGGCACCACGAGATGCGACTCCTTCACACCATGCTGCGCGTTGGCAACCTCCAGCGCTCCATCGACTTCTACACCAAGGTGCTCGGTATGAACCTGCTGCGCACGTCCGAAAACCCCGAGTACAAATACAGCCTCGCCTTCATCGGCTACGGCAAGGGCAACCCCGACCAGGCCGAGATCGAGCTCACCTACAACTGGGGCACCGAAAGCTACGAACTCGGCTCCGCCTACGGCCACATCGCACTGGGCGTACCCGATGCATACGCGGCCTGCGAGAAGATCAAGGCCGCGGGCGGCAACGTGACGCGCGAGGCGGGGCCGGTCAAGGGTGGCACCACGGTGATCGCGTTCGTCACGGACCCTGATGGCTACAAGATCGAGCTCATCCAGCGCGACGAAGGCGCCGCTGGCGGCGGCCTGCGCTGAACCTCGGCGGGGCAGCCCATGGCAAGCACGAAGAAGCAGGCCACGACAACCCGCCATGTCGCGCTGCTGCGCGGCGTGAACGTCAACGGCATCACGATCAAGAGCGCCGATCTGAAGGCGCTCTTCGTCGAACTGGGCTTCGGCGCGGTGCGCACCGTGCTCGCCAGCGGCAACGTGCTGTTCGACACCAGCGAGAGCGGCGCCGCGGCGCTGCGCACGCGCATCGAGCAGGCCTTGCGCAAGCGATTCGGCTACGACGCATGGATCGTGCTGCTCACGCAGAAGACCGTGGCCGAGATGGCGGCGGGCTACCCCTTCGAGCGCATCGACGAAGAACGCCATCCCTACATCGTGTTCGGCTCCGACGCCGCGATGCTCGATGAAATCGTGGAGAAGGCCGGCACCGTCGATGCCGACGTTGAACAGCTGAAGCGCGGCAAGGGCGTGCTGTACTGGCAATGCCCGCGCGGCGAGAGCCTCGATACGCCGGTGGCCAAGCTGCTCGCCAAGGCCCGCTACAAGTCGAGCACTACCACGCGCAACCTGCGTACAGTGGAGAAGCTGCTCACCGACTGATCAGCAGCCCAGCAGGTCCGCCAGCTCATTGATGTCGCGCGCATGCAGGTTGTTGTCCACCTGCGGCGACACATCCTTCGGCCTGGCGCGGCCGAATTCATGCGGGCGCTCGATGTAGGCCGTCTTCAGGCCGCACGTGCGCGCGGCGGCCAGGTCGTCGTGGTGCGCGGCGGCCAGCATCACCTGCCCGGGCGTCGCATCGAACACGCCCGCCACGCCGAGGTAGGTGCGCGGATCGGGCTTGTAGGCCTTGAACACCTCGGCCGACAGCACGCAGTCCCAGGGCAGGCCGGCGCGCTTGGCCATTTCGGTGAGCAGGCCGATGTTGCCGTTCGACAGCGTGCAGATGGTGAACTTCTTCTTGAGCCGCGTGAGCCCGGCCACCGAATCGGGCCAGGCTGGCAGTCGATGCCAGGCGCGGCTCAGGTCGCGCTTGGCGGCGGTGTCGAGGCGGTCGGCCAGGCTGAAGTCGTGCAGCACCTGTTCGAGCATGCTCAGGTGCAGTTCGTCGAGCAGCGTGAAGCCGCCCTCGCCCGCGGCGATGCGCTCCATCACCGCCTTCATCGCGGGCTGGTAGCCGGCGCGCCATGCCAGCGCAAAGGCCGCGCCGTCCACGCCCGGCAGTGCGCTCTCGGCCTCGGCGGCAATGCCGCTGTGCCAGTCGACCACCGTGCCGAAAACGTCGAACGCGATGACCTTGAGGTCGCTCGCGTCGAAATCAGCGCCGCTCATGGCGATGCTCAGCGCGGCAGCTGGCTCGCGGCGCGTGCCAGTTGCTCGATGCGCGCCCAGTCGCCATCGCGGATCGCGTCGGTCGGCACGATCCACGAACCGCCCACGCAGGCCACGTTCGAAAGCGCAAGAAACTCGGCCGCGTTGCCCGCATGGATGCCGCCCGTCGGGCAGAAGGTGACGTCGCCGAACGGCCCCTGCCAGGCCTTGAGCATGGGCAGGCCGCCGGCCTGCAGCGCGGGGAAGAACTTCAGCTGCGTGTAGCCGTCTTCCTGCGCGATCATGATTTCGCTGCCGGTGGCCACGCCGGGCAGCAGCGGCAGGCCGAGGTCGTGGCAGGCCTTGCCGACCGCGCGCGTGTAGCCCGGGCTCACGCCGAACTTGGCACCGGCCAGCGCCGAGGCTTGCGCATCGGCCGCGCTGCGGATGGTGCCGGCGCCGGCCACGGCTTCGGGCACGTCCTTGGCGATGGCCTCGATGCACTGCAGCGCCTGCGGCGTGCGCAGCGTGACTTCGAGCATGCGGATGCCGCCGGCCACCAGCGCGCGCGCGAGGGGCACGGCGTCTTTCACGTCGTTCAGCACGATGACCGGGATGACCGGGGCGTCGCGCATCACGTCCAGCGCGGTGAGTTTTTCGTTCATAGCCATGAGCAGGCTCCTTCTTCTGCGGTCAATGCATTGCGGCGCATGCCGGCGAACAGTTCGCGGCCGAGGCCGTGTCCGTCGGCGATGCGCTGCGCTTCGGGTTGCGTTGCGGTCTCGCGCGCTGCCCATTCGTCGTCGGGCAGCAACACGGCGAGCGTACCCGCGACGGAGTCGAGGCGGATCAGGTCGCCGTCGCGCACCTTGGCGAGCGGGCCGCCCGCTGCCGCTTCGGGCGAGACGTGGATCGCGGCCGGAATCTTGCCCGACGCGCCGCTCATGCGGCCATCGGTGACCAGCGCCACGCGGAACCCCTTGCCCTGCAGCACCGACAGCGGCGGCGTGAGCTTGTGCAGCTCGGGCATGCCGTTGGCCTGCGGGCCCTGCCAGCGCACCACGCAGACCACGTCGCGCTCGAGTTCCCCGGCCGTGAATGCCTTCTGCAGCGCCGCCTGCGAGTCGAACACGCGCGCAGGGGCTTCGATGACGTGGCGGTCGTCGGGCACCGAGGACACCTTGATGACGCTGCGCCCGAGGTTGCCACTCAGCAGCTTCAGGCCGCCAGTGGCGCTGAACGGGCTCGCGACCGTGCGCGTGACGGCTTCGTTCTTCAGGGGCGCGGCGGGGGTCCATTGCAGGCGGTGCTCGCCCGCATCGCCTGCCAGCGCCGGAATGTTCGCGAATTCACGGATGCCGCCCGAGCGCACCGTCAGCACGTCGGCATGCATGAGGCCGGCATCGACCAGTTCGCCGATCACGAAGCCGGGGCCGCCCGAGGCCTGGAACTCGTTCACGTCGGCGCTGCCGTTGGGGTACACGCGGCTCAGCAGCGGCACCACGTCGGAGAGCTTGGAGAAGTCGTCCCAGTCGATCAGGATGCCGGCGGCGCGCGCCACGGCCACCCAGTGGATCAGGTGGTTGGTGGAGCCGCCCGTGGCGAGCAGGGCGACCATGGCGTTGACGATGCAGCGCTCGTCGACCATCTCGCCGATGGGCGGGCAATTGAATGCTGCCTCGCCCGCCTTGCCCAGCACCGTGCGCACGGCCTCGCGCGTGAGCGTTTCGCGCATCGCGTCGCCGGGCTGGATGAAGGCCGTGCCGGGCACGTGCAGGCCCATGGCTTCGAGCAGCATCTGGTTGCTGTTGGCGGTGCCGTAGAAGGTGCAGGTGCCCACCGTGTGATAGGCGGCCATCTCGGCATCGAGCAGGCCCTGGCGGCCCACAAGGCCCTGCGCCGCCTGTTCGCGCACCTTCGACTTGGCGCCGTTCGACAGGCCCGAGGGCATCGGGCCGGCTGGCACGAACACGGTCGGCAAGTGGCCGAAGTGCAGCGCGCCGATCAGGAGGCCAGGCACGATCTTGTCGCACACGCCGAGCAGCAGTGCCGCATCGAACATGTCGTGCGTGAGCGCGACCGCGGTGCTCATGGCGATCAGGTCGCGGCTGAACAGGCTCAGCTCCATGCCGGGCGTGCCTTGCGTGACGCCGTCGCACATGGCGGGTACGCCGCCGGCCACCTGCGCGGTGGCGCCGAGGCGGCGAGCCTCCTGCTTGATGATGTCCGGGTAGCCTTGGTACGGCGCGTGGGCCGAGAGCATGTCGTTGTAGGCGGTGACGATGCCGATGTTGGGCGCGCGCTCGGTCACCACGCGGAACTTGTCGTTGGCCGGGATGCCGGCCACGGCGTGCGCCACATTGGCGCAGCCCATGCGGTCGGAGCCGCGGTCGCGGGCGCGGATTTCGGCAAGGCGGGTGAGGTAGGCGCCGCGCAGCCCCTGGCTGCGCTCGCGGATGCGATCGGTAACGTCGCGGACGGTGGGGTTTGTGCTGCTGCTCATGGGGGTACGTGGCTCTTGCTGCATGTCGCCAGGGCGACTGTGGGCCTGGAGGCCCATGGTAACAAGCCGGGCGCGAAAGCCCGATGAAATCCGGGCGCCAGGCAATACGAATTTACCCATTCGCGCCTTGCAGGGAGGCGCACGCAAAAAAGCCCGGCGTTACCGGGCTTCTTCTCTGATCTGGCAATCGGAGCGCGTGGCGCTCAGTCGACCAGCTTCACCTCGACGCGGCGCGCCTCGGCGTTGTTGCCAGTGCCGGCCGTCACGGCGGGCTTCTGCAGGTCGACCTTGGCCGCCGGAACGCCCAGGCCCACGAGCACGTCGCGCACCATCTCGGCGCGCTTCTTCGCGAGCTGTTCGTTGATGGCGGCGTCGCCGGTGGTGTCGTGGAAGCCCGAGATCACCGCCTTGCGGCCGCTTTCGACGCCCTTGATGACCGCGGCCAGTGCTTCGGCGGCGCCCGGTGCGAGATCAGCGCTGCCGGTCGCGAAGTAGAAGCTCACCACGCCGTCGACCACGCGGACGCTGGCGCCGTCGGGAATCGTGACCGTCACCGTCTCGGTGACTTCGGCCACCTTGGGTGCCGCACTGGGGGCCGGCGCCGAGATCGTCACTGCCGCAGCGGGCTTGGCGGCCGCCGGGTTGTGCCCCTTGTGCCAGAGCACGATGCCCACCACGAAGAAGATCACCAGGGCGATCAGCGCCATGACGAATCCGATGATGAAATTCTGCTGGCTGTCGTCGTCGCTCATTGCGGGTCTTGCTCCGTAGGAAAGAGGTCGGTAAATAATGGTGCGGTGAACCATGATCAGGAAATTGTAGGCGTCGGCCCTGACACCCCCATGTCGGACCCTGCGCCGAACCCCGGTCCGCCGGGACTCGACCCCATGCCCAAGCCCCTGCGCGACCCGCAGCCGATGCTCGAGCGCGCCATCGCCGACTGGGGCGGGCATGAGGACCTCTGGCTCTTCGGCTACGGCTCGCTGATATGGCGGCCCGAGTTCGGTTTTACCGAGCGCCGGCCGGCCTGGGTGCACGGCTGGCACCGCGCGCTGAAGATGTGGAGCCGCGTGAACCGCGGCAGCGTGCAGACGCCGGGCCTCGTGTTCGGGCTGCTCTCGGGCGGCAGCTGCCGCGGCATGGTGTTCCGCGTGCCGAAGGCCGAGGGCCTCGAAACCCTGCGCCGGCTCTGGCTGCGCGAGATGCCGACCGGCGTGTACGACCCCAGGTGGCTGCGATGCGGCACGGCCGAGGGCCATGTGCGCGCGCTGGCGTTCACGCTCTCGCGGCGCAGCCCCAACTTCACGGGCGAGCTCAGCGACGAGCGCTACCGCCACATCTTCGCCCACGCGGTGGGCCGCTACGGCAGCTCGCTGGACTACGCGCAGCAGACGCTGCTGGAGCTGCAGCGACATTCGATCCACGACGCCGCGCTGGCACGGCTGGTGGCGCTGGCCGCGGCGAAGGAACAGGAGCAGCGCCAGTCAGGGAACGCTGCTGATTGCGATGCACCGCAGGCTCCGGTATATGTTCCGGGGTCTCCAGACAAATCCGAATCCTCCCAACCTTCCGGACCCTCCAAGGAAAACACATGAACCAACGTCGTCTCATCGCCACCGGCGCCGCCCTCCTCGCCTCGGCCCTCCTGGCCGCCTGCGGCAGCATGGGCGGCAAGCCGAGCACGGCCGTCGAACTGGTGCCGACCGCCGCGATCACGCCCAATCCGACGCGCGGCACGGTGACCTTCACCGCCCTCGAGCACGGCGTGCGCGTGTCGGGCGAGGTGCGCGGCCTGGTGCCAGGCAGCGAGCACGGCTTCCACATCCACGAAAAGGGCGACTGCGGCGACAACGGCAATGCCTCGGGCGGCCACTTCAACCCGACCGGCGGCACGCACGGCAAGTTCGCCGCGCCAGGCAGCCATGCCGGCGAACTGCCGAGCCTGCGCGCCGACGCCAACGGCATGGCACGCTTCAGCGTGGAAGACCACGCGATCTCGCTGACCCCGGGCGCTGCCAACAGCGTAGTCGGCCGTGCGCTGGTGGTGCACCGCGACCCCGACGATTTCACGACGCAGCCGGCAGGCAACTCGGGTCCGCGCATCGCCTGCGCCGTGATCGCAAAGCCCTGAGATCGAATAGAAAAGGCTAGGCGTTCACGCGCGCCAGCCACAGCGCCTCGGCCTGCGCCAGCGCCTCGGGCGTGTCGATGTCGGTGACCACGCCGACATCGTCCACCGCCAGGTCGGCAACCGAATCGATGGCGCGCATCGACCGCAGGATGGACGATGCACCGAGGCCTCCCTCCAAGGTAGCGAGCTGCGCGCCGCACCCGGCGGCAAAGCCCACTGGATGCCCACGCTCGCCCCGGTACTGCGGCTGCACGGCATTCACCCGGCCGCCAAGGGCGGCTGCAACCGCCTGCAGCGTCGCGGGCAGCACCAGCGGCAGGTCGCCCGGCAGGATCAGCCAGCCCTGCGCGTCGGACGTGGCGCGCACGGCAGCCGCGATCGAGTCGCCCATGCCGGGGTGCCCCGCGTCTTCCACATGCCACGGCAGGCCGCTGGCGCGCACCGCGTCGAGCGTGCGCTCGAGCACCGGCTTGCCGGCGAGCAGCGCCTTCAGCTTCGATCCCGTGCCGCCGGCCGCAATGAAGCGCTCGCCGCGGCCCGAGGCCAGCACGATCACTACCGGGGAATTCGCCTTCTGTGTCGCCATGGGCCGAGTATGTGCGCAACAATCCCGGCATGACTTCCCCTCTCTCCAATGACGCACTGGCGGCACTGCGCAAGAGCTACGAGCGCGCAGAGCTCGGCGAGGCCCACAGCGCCGGCGATCCGCTGAAGCAGTTCGAGCGCTGGCTCACCGAAGCCATCGACGCGCAGGTGCCCGAGCCCAACGCGATGACGCTGTGCACCGTGGGCAGCGACCTGCGGCCGTCGAGCCGCATCGTTCTCATCAAGGGCTACGACGCGCGCGGCATCGTCTGGTACACCAACTACGAAAGCCGCAAGGGCCGCGAGCTGTCGGGCAATCCGTATGCGTCGCTGCAGTTCCACTGGGTCGAGCTGGAGCGCGTGGTGCGCATCGAGGGCCGCGTCGAGAAGGCGGGCGCCGAAGAGAGCGACGCCTACTTCGCAAGCCGCCCGCTCGACTCGCGCATCGGCGCCTGGGCCAGCCCGCAGAGCGAAGTGATCAGCGGACGCGACGTGCTGGTGAAGAACGCAGCCGTGTTCGCCGCCAAGCACCTGCTCTCGCCGCCGCGCCCGCCGCACTGGGGCGGCTATCGGCTGGTGCCCGACCGCTGGGAATTCTGGCAAGGCCGCAAGAGCCGGCTGCATGACCGGCTGCGCTACCGGCTCGAAGGCAGCGACTGGGTGCGCGAGCGCCTCGCCCCCTGAGCCGCGTCGTCAGGCCTCGCAGCCGACCACCTTGAATTCGACGCGCCGGTCCAGCGCGTCGCTCGCATCGTCGGCCCCCGTTCCGACGATGTTCTCGCGAAAGCCCATGCCCGATTCGCGCAGCTTCTTCGACAGCGGCGGCGCCTCGCCCACCAGCCGGGCCTTCACGCTCACCGCGCGCTGCAGCGACAGCCGCTCGTTCACCGCCTCCGAGCCCGTGCGGCTCGTGTGGCCCGTGACCACCACGCACGAATCGATCTGCGCCGCCTGCCGCGCGATCTGGCGCAGCCACATCGGATAGGCGGTGCTGATCTTCGGATCGGAGAGGAAATCGGTCGAGCCCGGCTTGAACAGGAACTTCACGCTCAGGTTGTTGGTTTCGAGCCCCAGGCGCGCGATGGTGCCGAAGGTCTTCTCGGCATCGGCAGTGCGGCCGAGCTGCGATTGCGTGAGGTACAGCCCGCTGTAGATGCGCAGCTGCTGGCCGTCGGGCCGTTTCGACGCGGCCTCGTAGCGGCTCAGCGCCTCGCTCATGCGGCCGGCCTCGTAGGCAGCGGTGGCTTCCTGCAGCACGGTCGAGGTCGGCAGGCGCTCCAGGTACAGCGCGTCGGCGGCCTGGCCGGGTTGGGTTTCGGCGGTGCGGATGTAGCCCTCCACGCCGCGGTCCTTGCCGTTCACCGGACTGTCGCGGAAGAAGGCGGTGGGCCGCGTGTCGAGCGTGGCATCGCTGATGCGCGTGACCGACTGCGCGATCACCACGCCGCTCTTGATCTCGGTCAGCGCAAGGTTCAGCCGGTACGGCCCGCCAGAGGCGTCCTTGTCGCGCACCAGCGTGCCGTTCAGCACGTACTGTGCGTTGCCGATTTCGCTGGCGTTGAACGGCGTGACGGTGAACTGCTTGAACTGCGCCTGCATGCGCTGGACGATGCGCTGTTCCGCCACGCGCGTCACCTCGGTCTGCTGGCCGCTCGCGCCTTCGAGCAGCGGGTCGATCACGATGCGGCGCTGCGTGAGCGTCGACTCCACCTTGGCCAGGAAGGCCGGCAGCTTCTGCGTCTGCACCATCAGGTCGTCCACTGCCTGGTTCACGGCCTGGTCGAAAGGCATGGCGTTGCCGGGCGCGGGGCGGTGCGCGCAGGCGGCGGCAAGCACGGCGGCAGCGCACAGCGCGAACACGCGCAGTGCCACGCGGACTCGTTGGGTGGTGGTCGTCATCAGCATTGGCTCCTCAATGTCTTCATGTCCTGGTCCGACAGCGGCTCGCCGACGGCGGCGCGCATGTTGATTTCGCTGCAGCGCTTCGATGGCGCGGCGCGCGGCGCGGCGGCTTCGCGTTGCACTGGCGGCGGTGGCGGTGCGGCCGGCTGCGCGCGCGTCCTGATCACCGGCTTCGGCTTCGACGGCGCCTCGTCCGTCTTTTCAGACTTCTCGGCGGGCGACGGCTCGGCCGGCTCGCGCGGCACGTTCGCCGACAGGCACGGCGTGCGGCACGGCTTGGCCGCGCCAGCGGGCTCCGCGGCCTGCGCGGGACGGCCGTGCAGCGCGATCACCGTCGCGACCACCGCCATAGCAAGAAGGGGCGAAGAGCGCGCCGGGTGAATCATCAGCCGGCAAATGTAGGGTGCCGGCGGCCCCGCGCCATCTCGCCAAACGGCCACCCTGCCAAACGGCATAGGCACGCGGCGAAGCGCTCTAAGGCGAAAGTCCGCTCAACGCCAAGGAGAAGAGACCGAAGGACTCAGGGCAGCCACTGCACACACATCATCACGAGCGTGAGCGTGACGAGCCCCAGCACCGTCGACACAGCGACGCTGGCCGTCACCAGGTCTTCGGACGTGCGGTAGCGCTGCGAGAACAGGAACACGTTGGCGCCAATGGGCAGCGCCGCTGCCACAACCATCACCGTGAGCGGAATGCCGCGCACGCCCAGCAGCCAGCCGATGACGGCCACCAGCAGCGGATGCAGCAGGTTCTTCACAAGCGCCTGAACCAGCGCGCCGCGCCAGTGCCGGCCGATGGGCGTGAGCGCGAGCGTGATGCCCACCATCACCAGCGCGATCGGCCCGAAAGCCTGGCCCAGCAGCTGGATCGGCTTGTCGATGACCTCGGGCATGACCAGCCCGGTCTGCGCGAACAACAGGCCCGCGATGATCGGCATCGGCACGGGGTGAATGATGGCGTTGCGCAGCGCGCGCATCACGGTGCGCGCCATCGACGGCCGCTTGTCTGCGCCAGCGGCGCCAGCCTGCTCGCGCGCGACGGCCAGCTCCAGCACCACCGTGGCGCTCGTCAGCAGCACCAGCGAATGCAGCGAAATCAGCGTGAGCAGCACCACCATGCCCTCCTCGCCGTATGCGAGGCCGATCAGCGCGATGCCGATCATCACGGTGTTGCTGTAGGTGTTGGCCAGCGCGAGCACGGCCGCCGTGCGGTTGAACCCGCGCAGCGCCAGCGTGCCCGCGAACAGCAGGCCCGAGGCGATGAAGTACGCCGCCACGGGCTTGAGGCTCAACTGCTCGACGTGCACCGTGCTCATGGCGCGGAACAGCAGCGCAGGCGCGAGCAGCAGGAAGATGAGGTGTGACAGGTCTTTCACCGCATTGCCGCCGATCCAGCGGCGCTTGCCTGCCAGATAGCCGACAGCAATGAGCAGGACGACGGGGAGGAGCGAGGAGATGACGATGGAATTCACTTGGCGAGGATAGCCGAGGGACTCTTTCGTCCTCGCCGCCGCCCTCCTTCCCCAACGCCCTTAGAACGTCACACGCAGGCCGACCTTCAGCGTCCGCCCCGGCAACGGCGCGTTCGGATACACCGTCGTCGTCAGGATCGAGGTCGCGCTGTAGGCAAGCTTGTTCGTGATGTTGTCCATGCGCGCATACCAGGTGAGGTTGGCGCGCTGCACCTTCATGCGGTAGGTGATGGCCGCATTCCACAGCGTGTATGCATCGGTTTCGCGCGCACCCACCGACGGAATGCGGTGCTGCGCCGCGTTGTAGTCGAAGCCGAAGCGCGCGCCCCACGGGCCGTTGGCATAGGCCAGCGTTGCGCCCAGGCGCAGCGGCGCGATGCGCGGCAGCGGCTCGCCGGTGTCGAGGTTCTTCGCGCGCACGATGTCGCCGCGCCACTCGAGGTCGAGCGTGCCCGCGTCGCCCATGCGCGCGAAGCCGTCGGTGCCCAGCAGGCGCAAGTTGCCGTTGGCCTCGATACCGGTGAAGCGCGCGCGCACGCCGCTGTAGACGTACTCGGCCAGCGTGTCGGTGGCGCCGGGCTCGGCCACGTTGCCCTCTTCATCGAGGTTGCGCCCCGATGCCGTCAGGCCGATGTAGTTGCTGAAGCGCGTGACATACGCGTTCACGCGGGCCGTGTTGGGGCCCGACTTCCATTGCGCGCCCAGGTCGAGGCCGGTGGACTTTTCCTTCTTCAGGTTCGGGTCACCCACCTCCCATGCGGCCGTTGCCACGTGGGGGCCGTTGGCCAGCAGCTCGTAGTCTTTCGGCGCACGCTCGGTGTAGGCGAGGTTCGAAGTCAGCTGCCACTGCGGCGCGAGATTGACCAGCGCACCGAAGGCCGCACTGTGCGGATTGAAGGTGCGCTCTCCGACGGCAAAGCGCGTGACCGTCGGATCGTCCGGGTAGCCCAGCGAGCGGATGCGGACCTGCTCGGTGCGCGCACCGAAACTCAGGCGGCCCCATGAAGTGCCGTATTCCTCGTACATGAACAGCGCGTTGGAGCGCGTGCGGCTGTGCGGCGCAAAGGCCTCCTCGCCGTCGGCAGCGAAGCGGTTGGTTTCGCTGCTGAAGCCGACCAGGCCTTCGAAGTTGCCGATCTTCTGATGGCGCGCCTCGATGCGCAGGTCGTTGCTCATGTTCGAGAACGTGGTGCCGGCTTCGCCGCCCTCGAACTCGGTGTGGCGGTAGTCGGTGTGGCTCAGCTTCGCGTGGATGCTGCTGATGAAGCCGCCCGGGCGCCACTCGCCTTCGATCGCATAGCGGTCGGACTTCATGCCGATGGTCACGTCGTCTTCAGCCACGGTGCCGTACTTGCTGCGGTAGGTGCTGACCGAGGCGCCGATGTAGCCCTGGTCGAAGAACATCGTGCCGCCGACGGCGCCGCCGTGCGCCTCGTTGGCTGAGTTGCAGATCTTGCGCGCAGTCCACGGCGAGCCGGGCTTGCTGCATTCGAGGGTGATCGGCACCGACACGTCTTTCGAGTCGCGGTTGAAGGCGTCGACGTGGATCGCCAGGCGGTCGTTGCCGCCTTCGAGCACCACGCCGCCGTTCTTTTCCTTGTTGCCGGTGGAGTAACCCAGGTCGGCGCGGCCGCCGAAGCCGTTGATCGGTTCCGTCGGAATGCGGTTGTCGATCACGTTGACCACGCCGCCGACGGCGCTGCCGCCGTACTGCAGCGCCGACGGGCCGCGCAGCACTTCGATGCGGTCGGTCACAAGTGCATCGACCGGCACGGCGTGGTCGTAGCTCAGCGCCGAGGCGTCGGGCGCGCCGCCGCCGTTCTGCAGGATGCGGATGCGGTCGCCGTCCTGGCCGCGAATGATCGGGCGGCTGGCGTTGGGGCCGAAGTAGCTGCTGCTCACGCCGGGCACGTTGTCGAGCGTTTCGCCGAGCGTCGATTGGGAGCGCAGCAGCAGCTTGTCGCCCGACAGGGTGGTGGTCGGCGCGATCAGGTCGCTTGCGCCGAGCGGGTTGCCGGTGACGGTGACTTCGCGCAGGCTGGTGGCGTCGGCGGGTTGGGCCTGCGCCTGGGCCAGGCTTGCGAAAGAGGCAAGCGAAAGAACGGCAACGCCGATGGCGTTGCGAGGGAAATTGGGAGTCATGAATGGACACTCGTTGAAATCAAGGGACGACCGGCCGCCACCCACGCCAAGCGGGTGCGGCAGTCGGAACACATCGGAAATTCAGCGAGTGGAAGGCGGACCGCGTGCGTCGAACAGCACGATCCAGCGGGCGACGGCTTCGCCCTGCAGATACGCGAAGGTGGCCGACGGCAGCACCATCGGCAGCACCACCAGCGGCACGCCGGGCGCGCTGAAGCCGTGCGACAGCCGGTCGTACAGCCGGCACTCGGCGTCGGTCTTGTCGCCGAACAACGCATGCAGCCAGGTGTGCCGCTGCGCCGAGGCGTGCGCGCCCGAAGCCACGGTAGTGGCAGCGGTCGCGCGCTCGGCGGACAGGGCCCAGGCGCGATCGCCCGGCACGTGCAGCGTGGCATGCACGAGGCCGAGCGTCGACGTCACCCACACTGCGACGAGCAGCATGAAGGCGACTGTGCGCGAGAGCCTCGTGTGCGTCATCTGCGTGCGACCTCCATCAGAAGTGCGTGGTCATGCTCACGTACAGGCTGCGCCGCGTGCCGTACTGCGGCGCACCCACGCCCACGCCCGTGCCGTCGCGCAGCAGGTAGCTCTTGTCGAACAGGTTCAGGATGGCGATGCGCCCGACGATGTCGCCACCCGACGCCTCCTTCCAGGTGTGCGAGTAGGCGGCGTTGACCACCGCGTAGTGCGGCAGTGCCGCGCTGTTGGGCGCGCCGCCGTCGGGCGTGCGGCGCAGGCCGCTGCCGAAGATCAGGTCGCCGCTGACCTGGTTGTCGCCGAAGCGGTAGCTGGCGCCGCCCGACAGCGTGTAGGTCTGGTCGTGGTCCAGGTACACGTAGTGGTTGGCGATGTAGCTCAGCTCGTCAGCGCCAAACAGCGACTGGCTCGACACGATGTCCTTGCCCATCGCCTTCTGGTAGGCGAAGTTCGCGTAGGCCGACCAGTGGTCGTCGCTGTAGCGGGCCGACAGCTCCAGCCCGCGCGCGAAGCCCTTGGCATAGTTGAACGGCGACAGGATCAGCGCCTGGCCGAACTGGCCTTCGTCGAGCAGGTTGGTGATGTCCTTGTAGTACACGTCGGCCGACAGCGACAGGTTGGCATTCACCTTGTGGTCCACGCCCAGGTCGAAGTAATGGGTGCGCTCCGCCTTCACCGCATCGGAGTTGGCAACCTCCGGCTGGTTGGTGGTGCCCGCATACAGATTGATGCTCTGCTGCGAGGCCAGCTCCTGCGGCGGCGGCGTGAAGTAGCGCGCGTAGCCCGCGTGCAGCGCCGTGTCGTCCGACAGCTTGTACGCAAGGTTCAGCCGCGGGCTCCACTGGTGCTCCTTGGTGAAAGCGTCGACGCCGTCGTAGCGCAAGCCGTAGTTGAAGGTCAGCTTCGGGTCGATGCGCCATTCGTCCTGCAGGTAGAGGCTGGCGAGCTGGCCGACCTTGCTGGAGTTGTCGTTGATCAGCAGCGGCGTGTTGCCTACCTGCGCGCCGGTGTCGTCGACCGGGAACACGTTCACCGCATTGATGCTGCGCGTGGTCTGCCGCGTGTAGGCGCCGCCGAAGCGCAGCGTGTGGGCATCGTTCAGCTTGTACGACGCATCGGCCTGCAGGCCGTTGGACGAGTTGGAGCGCAGGGTGTCGGAGGCCACGCCGTTGTAGATCAGGTCGCCCACGGCGTCGGGCACGTAGTGCAGGCTCGAGTACTGGTGGAAGGCCGAGAGCTGGAAGTCCAGCGCGCCCACCGTCTTCTGGTATGACAGCGCGACGAAGCGCGTGGCTTCGGTCTGGCGCTCGCGCACATCGGACGAAGGCAGCCCGTTGTAGCCCGTGCCCAGGTCGCTGTAGCCGGCCAGCGAGAAGGACGGCGTCTGGTTCGGGTTGGTCGGAATCTGGAACTTGCCGTTGTAGGTGCCGAACATCAGACCCAGGCGCGTATCGGCGTCGAGGTAGTACGAGAGGTTGCCGAAGGTCTTGCCCTGCCGTGTGCGGTCGTTCTGCGCGTTGAGCGTGGGCTGCGGGTTCTCGATGCCGTTGGTGTTGGACACCAGGCTGCCCGACAGGTAGTAGCTCAGGTTGCCGGTGGTGCCGTAGACGGAGCCGCTTTCTTCCAGCGTGTTGTGGCTGCCGAAGGTAAAGCCGAGCGAACCGCCGGGCTTGCCGAAGCCCTGCTTGGTCTGGATGTCGACCACCCCGGCAGTGCGCAGGCCGTATTGCGCGGGCAAGGCGCCGGTCAGGAAGTTGACCGAGTCGATGTAGCGGGTGTCCAGCGACTGGCCGAAGCCCGAAATACCTTCGGGCAGCTGCACGCCGTTGACGCGGTACTGCACGTTGCCGTGGTCGTCGCGCACATGCAGCGAGCCGGAAGCCTTCGAGTCCTTGGCCACGCCGGGCAGTGTCAGCAGCACGTCGTCGAGCGGCGTGGCGTCGCCCTTGCCGAGCGCGTCGATGGCTGCGCGGTCGATGCGGTAGACGGTCGCGCCGACCTCGGGCGAGAGTTCCATGCGCGCCTTCTTGAGGCGCTCGGACTGGATCTCCACGGTAGACAGCGTGCCTTCGGCGCTGGGCGCGACGGTGGTGGTCGTGGTGGTCGCGTCCTGGGCGAAGGCCGACCAGGACAGCAGTGAAAAAACGGCAATGCCAACGGCACTGCGACGGAAATTGGGAATCATGAATGGGCACTCGTTGAATCGATGAACGATCTGCCGCCGCCCGCGCGATGCGGGCGGCGGCAGCCGGAACACAGGGAGATTCAGCGAGAGGAAGGCGGACCGCGCGCGTCGAAGAGCGCGATCCAGCGAGCGACGACCTCGCCCTGCAGATAGGCGAAGGTGGCCGACGGCAGCAGCATCGGCAGCACCACCAGCGGCACGCTGGGCACGGCGGAACCGTGCTCCAGCTGGTCGTACAGCCGGCATTCGGCGTCGGTGTGCTCGCCGAACAGGCTGCCCAGCCCGTGAGCCGCGTGGTCGTGCGCGCCGCTGCGCGATGCCTGCTGCACCTGCACCGCCGCCTCGGCGTGCGAGAGGCCCGGCACGTGCAGCGAACGGTGCATGACCCCCAGCGTGCCCGCAATCCACAGCGCGAACGCCAGCGCGACGATGAACGCGCGCGACGAACGGGAGGGAGACTGGCGGGCCATGCGCATGGGGCGGAAGGCGATCAGGCCTTCAGGCGCGAGGCGAAGGTCTTCTGGAACTTCTCGACCTTCGGGCCCACGACGAATGCGCAGTAGCCCTGGTTCGGGTTGTTCAGGAAGTAGTCCTGGTGGTAGGCCTCGGCCGTCGAGTAGTTGGCGAGCTTTGCCACTTCGGTGACGACGGGCGAGTGATAGGTCTTGCTGGCCTCGATCTCGCGGATGACCCCTTCGGCCACCTCTTTCTGGGCGTCGCTGGTGTAGTAGATGCCGCTGCGGTACTGGGTGCCGACGTCGTTGCCCTGGCGGTTGAGCGTGGTCGGGTCGTGCACGACGAAGAAGATTTCGAGGATTTCACGCAGGCTGATCTGCGCCGGGTCGAATTCGAGCTTCACCACCTCGGCATGGCCGGTGCGGCCGGTGCAGACCTGCTCATAGGTCGGGTTGACGGTCTGGCCGTTGCAATAGCCCGATTCCACGTCCAGCACGCCCTGAACCCGGTCGAACACCGCCTCGGTGCACCAGAAGCAGCCACCGCCCAGCACGATGGTTTCGGTCGGCGACGGTGAAGTGGACATGGTGCTGCTCCGGCAGGTTGGAAAAAGACGAACCCGATATTGTCGCGGCTTGACGTGACGGATGCCGGTCACTACATTACTAACCCGCGAGTCATTAACACCATGCCCACGCCCCGCTCCTTCGTCGAAAAGATCTGCCCGGTGCACGCCAAGCGCGAACGCCGGAAAGAGGCACGCCCCGGCGAACTGCTGGCCGCCGCGCTCGATCTGTTCGTCGAAAAGGGCTTTGCCGCCACCCGTTCCGAGGAAGTGGCGGCGCGTGCCGGAGTCTCCAAGGGCACCCTCTTTCTCTACTTTCCGAGCAAGGAAGAGCTGTTCAAGGCCGTGGTCATGGAAAACCTCGGCGGCCGTTTCACGGAGTGGAATGCCGAGTTCGAGGCCTTCGAAGGCACCACGGCCGAGATGCTGCGCTACTGCATGAACGTGTGGTGGGAGCGCGTCGGCAAGACCCAGGCCTCGGGCCTGACCAAGCTCATGATGAGCGAGGGCGCCAACTTTCCCGAACTGGCGGAGTTCTACCGCCGCGAGGTGGTCCGCCCCGGCCACGAGCTGCTGCGGCGCATTTTCAAGCGCGGCATCGACAGCGGCGAGTTCGCGTCGATGGACATCGACCACGCGATCTACTCGGTGGTGGCGCCCATGGTCTTCCTCATGCTCTGGAAGCATTCGGCCATGGTCTGCGTCGACGGCGCATCGGCTCTCGACCCCGAAAAGTACCTCGCCGTGCAGGCCGACGTGGTGATCAACGGGCTCAGCGCGCACCCCGGAAGGCCGAACGTGCCGCCGGTGTCACCGACGGCACCTAAAATTGAAGGTTTGTCCTGAGCCCACTAGGAAAACCACGCCATGAACCCCACCCCCACCCTCGAGCGCTTGCGCTTCAACATGATCGAACAGCAGATCCGCCCCTGGGATGTGCTGGAAACGGACATCCTCGAACTGCTGGCCGAAATCCACCGCGAAGACTACGTGCCGGAAGAACACCGCACGCTGTCTTTCTTCGACATGGAACTGCCCTTGCTCGACGGCTCCGTGCCTGGCGAATTCATGCTGTCGCCCAAGGTCGAGGCCCGCACGCTGCAGGACCTGCACATCCAGAAGCACGAATCGGTGCTCGAAATCGGCACCGGCTCCGGCTTCATGGCCGCCCTGCTGGGCGCCCGCGCCGCCCAGGTGCTGTCGCTTGAAATCAACCCCGTGCTCGCCGCCCGCGCCGCCGAGACGCTGCGCCGCAACGGCGTGACCAACGTCGAAGTGCGCAATGCCGACGGCGCCGTGCCCCTGGCCAGCGGCCCGAGCTTCGACGTGATCGTGCTGAGCGGCTCGGTCGCCCGCATTCCGCAGAACCTGCTGGGTTCGCTCAAGGTCGGCGGCCGCCTCTCGGCCATCGTGGGCGAAGAGCCGATGATGCGCGCCCACTTCGTCACCCGCTCGAGCGAAAGCAAGTGGGACACCATCCAGCCCTGGGACATCGTGGCCCCGCGCCTGCTGAACTTCCCCGAGCCCTCGCGCTTCTCGTTCTGAGTCGGCGGTTGACCGAATGATCGACCAAGTCCGCCCCGCCGACCTTGCCGCCTGGTTCGCCCAGAACGCCGATGCCACCCCCGTGCTGCTCGACGTGCGCGAGCCCTGGGAACTGCAGACGGCGAGCGTCGCGCCCCAGGGCTTCACCCTGGTGGCGATTCCGATGAACGAGATTCCCGGGCGGCTGGCCGAACTGAACGACGGCCAGTCCGAACTTCGAATTGCATGCCTGTGCCATCACGGCGCGCGCAGCCAGCGCGTGGCCGCCTTTTTGAACCAGAACGGCTTTGACCAGCTCGCCAACGTGGCGGGCGGCATCGACGCCTGGTCTTCGCACGACCCCTCGGTCCCGCGCTACTGATTCTTTCTTCAAGGACGTTCAATGCCTTCCAGGCCCCGGCTTTCGCCTCTTTCCGCAGCGCTCGCAAGCATCTTCGCAGCCCTGCTCGCATCGCCGGCCCTGACCCAGGCCCAGACACTGAACGAACTCTATGACGCCGCCCGCGGCTACGACGCCACCTACCAGGGCGCACGGGCCCAGTACGAGGCCAACGTCGCGCGTGCCGCGCAGGCCAAGGCCGGCATCCTTCCCGCCGTGGGGCTCACGGCCGGCGTGACGCGCAGCGACCTCGACATCGACACCCTCACGGGCAGCGGCCGCGGCACCACCACGCCGCGCGACTTCAACACGCAGAACGTCGGCATCAACGCCACGCAGCCGCTGTACCGGCCGGCCAACTGGGCCACGTACGAGCAGGGCAAGCGCCAGGCCGACATCGCTCAGGCGGTGCTCACCATTGCCGAACAAGACCTGATCGTGCGCGTGAGCCAGGCGTATTTCGACGTGCTCGCGAGCCAGGACAGCCTGGCGCTCGTGCGCGCGCAGAAGGTCGCCGTGGCCGAGCAGCTGGCGTCGGCCAAGCGCAACTTCGAGGTCGGCACCTCCACCATCACCGACTCGCGCGAGGCGCAGGCCCGCTACGACCTCGTGATCGCGCAGGAGATTGCGGCCGAGAACGACCTGCAGGTGAAGAAGATCGTGCTCGACCAGCTGGTCGGCCGCCCCGGCAGCGTGCCGGTGCCGCTGCGGGTGCCGGTAGTGCTGCCCGCCGCCGTGCCCGCGGACATCAACGCATGGGTCGCGCAGGCTGACGAGGTGCATCCCTCGATCCAGCAAGCCCGCCTGGGCCTCGACGTGGCCGGGCTCGAAGTGGACAAGGCCAAGGCCGGCCACAAGCCCACGCTCGACGCCAACCTGGGCTACAACGTCACGCGTAACCCGACGGGCACCAGCACCAGCACCGTGGGCACCCGCGTCAACGCGACCACGGTCGGCGTGACCTTCAACCTGCCGCTGTTCGCCGGCTTCGCCACCGAAAACCGCATCAAGGAAACGCTGGCGCTCGAAGACCAGTCGCGCAGCGTGCTCGACGGCACCCGCCGCAGCGTGGCGCAGGCCACCCGCGCGGCCTACCTCGGGCTCGTCTCCGGCGCGGGACAGGTGAAGGCGCTGGAAGCAGCCGAGGCATCGAGCCAGAGCGCGCTCGACGCCAACCGGCTCGGCTACCAGGTGGGCGTGCGCATCAACATCGACGTGCTGAACTCGCAAAGCCAGCTGTACCAGACCAAACGCGACCTGGCGCAGGCGCGCTACAACGTGCTGCTGGGCAACCTGAAGCTGCGCCAGGCCAACGGCACGCTGACGACCGACGACATGAATGCGATCAACGCGACGCTGGCGAGCAATGGCAGCGTGCCGGCCGTGCCCTCGGCCACCGGGCCTGATCGCAGCACCACGGTGCCGCCTGCGACAACCGTGACGCCGCCGAGCATTCCGGTGATCCCGCCGGTGCCGGTGCAGCCGTTCAATCCGCCGGCGCCGACGATGCCGACAGCACCCGTGCCGCCAGTGATCCTGAACCCGCCGGTGCGCTGAACGCGCGCCGCAGTCAGTCCAGCGTGGGCTCGGCCCGCGTTGGCTCTTCGTCCAGCGGCTCGCCTGCCGCCGTCACCGGCTCCGCCGCCTGCGCAATAGCCAGCACCGCGGCCGCGGTGCGCTCGGCAGCCCCACGGTTCGATGAAGAAAACGCCAGCGCGGCCTGTGCCATCGTGGCGCGGCGCTCGGGGTTCTCGACCAGCTTCAGCGCGGCCGTCACGGCCTGCTCCATGCCCTCGACCCGCAGCGACGCACCGGCCGCCAGCGACAGCTGCGCCGCCTCGGCGAAGTTGAAGGTCGACGGGCCCATGATCACCGGGCAACCGCAGGCGGCCGGCTCGATCAGGTTCTGGCCGCCCAGCGGCTCGAAGCTGCCGCCCAGCAGCGCCACGTCGGCAAGGCCGTAGTACAGCGCCATCTCGCCCAGCGAATCGCCGAGCCAGATCTCTGCGTCGGAGGGCTGGCCCGCCGCGCTGCGGCGCGCGACGGCAAAGCCCTCGGCCTCGATCAGTGCAGCCACTTCGTCGAAGCGTTGTGGATGGCGCGGCACGATCATCCATTGCACGTCGTGCACGCGCTTGGCAATCGAGCGGATCGCGCCCTGCTCGGGCGGCACGGGCGAGGTTGCACCGAAGCGCTTGAGCACTTCGAGCAACAGTCGCTCTTCGCCGTCGCGCGAGCTTGCGAGCACGACCATCGGCTTGGGCAGCCGCTCGCGCAGCGACACGGCCGCGTTCAGCTGGCGCGCATCGGGCGTGGCGTCGAATTTGAGGTTGCCGTAGATGCCGGCCACCTTGGCGCCGAGCGACACCAGGCGGTGCGCATCGGCCTCGGTCTGCGCCCACACGGCCGTCAGGGCCGAGTACGCGGGCCGCGCCAGCCATGCAAGCCGTTCGGCCGAGGCCAGCGATTTCTCGTTGAGCCGCGCGTTGGCCAGCACCAGCGGAATATGGCGCTCGGCGCAGGCGGCGGCCATCTCGGGCCAGACCTCGGTTTCCATCAGCACGCCGATGCGCGGCTGGAACTTGTCAAGAAAACGCGCCACCGCGCCCGGCGTGTCCCACGGCTGCCAGACCTGCGTGTCGCCCGGTTCGAGCAGCTTGGCGCCTTCTTCGCGGCCGGTGGCGGTGCCGTGCGTGAGCAGGATCGGAATGCCCGGGTACTGCCGCCGCAGCTCGGCAATCAGGATGGCGGCCGCGCGCGTCTCGCCGAGCGAAACCGCATGCACCCAGCACTGGGCCTGCCCGGTGGTGGCTTCGTCATAGTGGCCGAAGCGCTCTTCCACGGCCACGCCATAGCCCGGCTCGGCCTCGGCGCGGCGCCGCAGCTTGCGGCGCACGAGCGGTTGCACGACGGTGGTGAAGACGCCGTAGAGGCGAAGCAGCAGGGAACGCACGGGCTCAGTTCAATGAGAGGCTTCAGCCAGTTTGGCGTCGGGCTTGACGGTTCTCAACAGAGCCAGCATCTCGGCTTCGATGCGCTTCAATGCGGCATCGGTCTGGCCTTCGAAGCGCAGCACCAGCACGGGGGTGGTGTTCGAGGCGCGGATCAGCCCGAAGCCATCGGGCCAGTCGACGCGCAGGCCATCGATGGTCGAAACCTTGGCGGGGGCCGCGAAGCTCGCGCCCTTCACGAGCTTGTCGACCACCACGTGCGGCTCGCCTTCAGCGCAGGCCACGTTCAGTTCGGGCGTCGAGAAGCTGGTGGGCAGCGCGTTGAGCACGTCGCTCGCGTTCGGGCTCTTGCTCAGGATCTCGAGCAGCCGGCAGCCTGCGTAGGTGCCGTCGTCGAAGCCGAACCACCGCTCCTTGAAGAAGATGTGGCCGCTCATCTCGCCGCCCAGCGGCGAATCGATTTCCTTCATCTTCGCCTTGATGAGCGAATGGCCGGTCTTGAAGATCATCGGCACGCCGCCCGCTGCCTCGATGGCCGGTGCCAGGCGCTGCGAGCACTTCACGTCGTAGATGATGGTGCCGCCGGGCACGCGCGACAGCACGTCCTGTGCAAAGAGTTGCATCTGGCGGTCGGGGAAGATGTTCTGGCCGTCCTTGGTGACGATGCCCAGGCGGTCGCCGTCGCCGTCGAAGGCCAGGCCCAGTTCGGCGTCGCCGGTCGCCAGCGCGGCCATCAGGTCCTTGAGGTTCTCGGGCTTGCTGGGGTCCGGGTGATGGTTGGGGAAGTCGCCGTCGACTTCGCTGAACAGCTCGGTCACTTCGCAGCCGATGGCGCGGAAGATGGCAGGGGCCGACGCACCCGCGATGCCGTTGCCCGAATCGACCACGATCTTCATCGGCCGCGCCAGCTTGATGTCGCCGGCAATGCGCTTGACGTAGGCATCGGTCACGTCGACCTTGCGCACGCTGCCGCCTGGGGCGAGCTGAGCGGTGCCAGCTTCCATGGTCTTGCGCAGGCCCTGGATCTCGTCGCCGTAGATCGCGCGGCCGGCCAGCACCATCTTGAAGCCGTTGTAGTCCTTGGGGTTGTGGCTGCCGGTGACCTGGATGCCGCTCTTGCACAGCGTGTGGGCCGCGAAGTACAGCATCGGGGTGGTGACGGCGCCCACGTCGATCACTTCGACGCCGGTGGCCACCAGGCCCTTGATCAGCGCCTCTGCCAGCGCGGGGCCCGACAGGCGGCCATCGCGACCTACGGCCACCGACTTCTCACCGGCGGCGCGGGCTACGCTGCCGAAGGCCCTGCCGAGCGCTTCCGCCACCTCCGTATCGAGAGTGACGGGCACGACGCCGCGAATGTCATAGGCCTTGAAGATCGACGCGCTGAGCTGCATGAAAGGCGTTTCCCTGTTGGTTTTGTAAACGGGGCATTGTAGGCAAGGCCCCAGATGCCCACATGTCCGAAAACGGCCAGTTGAAACGAGTCGAAACCGTATCATTTCCCCATGCCTACCAGCCACACCCCCACCGAAGCGCTCGAGAGCGACGCCTGCTACCTGGCGATGAAGACGCATGATGCGCGCTTCGACGGGTCGTTCTTCACCGCCGTGACCTCCACCGGCATCTATTGCCGCCCGGTCTGCCGCGTGAAGCTGCCTCGGCGCGAGAACTGCCGGTTCTTCCGCCACGCGGCACAGGCCGAGGCCGCGGGCTTTCGCCCCTGCCTGCGCTGCCGGCCCGAGTTGGCCCCTCGTGCTTCAGGCGCAGCCAGCTGGTCTACCGAAGACGCCTCGCGCATCCTCGCGCTGCAGGCAGCACGGCTGATCGACGAGCCCGACGCCTGGTCGGAAGACGGCCCGGGCGCGGCGCAAATCGCGGCGCGGCTCGGCGTGAGCGACCGCCACCTGCGGCGCATCTTCGAGGTGCAGTTCGGCGTCTCGCCCCTTCAATATCTGCAGACGCGCCGCCTGCTGGCCGCCAAGCAGCTCATCGCCGACACCCGCCTTCCGATGACGCAGGTGGCACTGGCCAGCGGCTTCGCCAGCGTGCGGCGCTTCAATGCGGCCTTTCTGGAGCACTACGGCCTGAACCCGAGCGCCCTGCGGCGCGCCGGTGGCGCCACCGTCGAGGGTGGCGAAGGCAAGGCCATCGAGGTGCGGCTGGGCTTCCGTCCGCCCTACGACGCCAACGCGATGCTGGGCTTCTTCGCGCGCCGTGCGTTGCGCGGCGTCGAAGTCGTATCCACGGCAGACGGCAAGGAGCCCGCCAAGGGCAGCACGCCCACGTATGTAAAGCTGAACCGCACGCTGCGCGTCCAGCAAGGCGGGCAGGCGCATGCGGGCTGGCTGCAACTGCGCTTCGACCTCGAACGCGAGCAACTGCTGCTGTCGGTCAGCGATTCACTGGCCGCGGTGCTGCCCATCGTCATCAGCCGCGCACGCGCCCTGTTCGACCTCGACGCCGAGCCGATGGCCATCAATGCAGCGCTGCATGCGGCCTTTCCGCACGGCGACGGGCTGCGCGTGCCGGGCACGGTCGACGGCTTCGAGCTGGCGGTGCGCGCGGTGCTGGGCCAGCAGATCACGGTGGCCGCGGCGCGCACACTGGGCTCGCGGCTGGTCGAGGCCTTCGGCGAGCCACTGGCTACGCCCATCGAGGAGCTGAACCGCCTGTTTCCCACGCCCGCGGCCATTGCCGCCGCGAGCGGCGATGCGCTGGGCCAGCTCGGCATCGTGCGGCAGCGGCAGACGGCCCTGCACGCCATCGCACGCGAAGTCGCGTCCGGCAAGCTGGCGCTGCATGCGGGGGCCGACGTGCCTTCCACCATCGCGGCGCTGCAGGAGCTGCCCGGCATCGGCGCCTGGACCGCGCAGTACATCGCGATGCGCGCACTGCGCTGGCCCGATGCATTTCCGGCCGGCGACGTGGCACTGCAGAAGGCGCTGGGCGTAACCACAGCGCGCGCGGCCAGCGAGGCCTCGCAAGCCTGGCGGCCGTGGCGCAGCTATGCGGTGCTGCGGGCCTGGCACGCGCCCTCCTCCACTCCTGCGACCGCCACCGAAACGGCGGCCGCGGAACTCCCTCTCATCACTACGGCAGGCCTCGCCGCCTGAAACGTCATGAAATTCAAGAGCAAAGTCATCTACACCTCGCACATCGACACACCGCTCGGCGGCATCACGATGGCGGCCACCGACCAGGGCCTGGCCGGCGTCTGGTTCGACCAGCAGCGCCACTGGCCCGACACCAGCGGCTGGATCACGAAGGACGACCACCCCGCGCTGGTCGAGGCGGCCGCGCAGCTGCACGACTACTTCGCCGGCAAGCGCGACAACTTCGACATGAAGCTCGACCTGTCGCACGGCACCGCGTTCCAGCAGAGCGTGTGGCAGCAACTGCTGGCCATTCCGGCGGGCGCCACCACGAGCTATGGCGCGCTCAGCGTCAACGTGGGCAACCCGGCCGCGGTACGCGCCGTTGGCGCGGCCGTGGGGCGCAACCCGATCAGCGTGATCGTGCCTTGCCACCGCGTGCTGGGGTCGGACGGATCGCTGACCGGTTACGCTGGCGGGCTCGACCGCAAGACCGCCCTTCTGGAGCTCGAAGGCGCGCTGTAGGAACATCCAACGAAGAAGAGACAGAGAGCGAAAGACGCATGACCACAACGAACAACAACATCGCAGCCACCAAGCCCCTCGCACCCACCGCCTGGCTCATCGACCTGGTGCTGCTGGGCGCGCTCTGGGGCGCGTCTTTCCTCTTCATGCGCATCGGCGCGGCGGAGTTCGGCGCGCTGCCGACGGCCGCGGTGCGGGTGGCCATCGCCGCGTTGTTCCTGCTGCCCATCGCGCTGCTGCGCGGCCAGGGACCGGCTCTCGCCAAGCACTGGAAGGCCAGCTTCGCGGTCGGCGTCTTCAACTCGGGCATGCCGTTCGCCCTGTTCTGTTTCGCGCTGCTGACCATCAACACCGGCCTGGCCGCCGTGCTCAATGCCACGACACCGATGTTCGGCGCGCTCGTGGCCTGGGCCTGGTTCCGCGAGCGGCCTGCGGGTTCGCGCATCGTCGGGCTGGTGATCGGCTTTGCCGGCGTGGCAATGCTCGCCAGCCGCAGTGCCGGCCTGCATGCGGGCGCCAGCGGCAATGCCGCGCTCTTCGCGGTGCTGGCCTGCCTGGGTGCGTGCCTTTGCTACGGCATCTCGGCCAGCGCCACGCGGGCCCACCTGGGCGGCGTGCCCGCGCTGACCACAGCCACCGGCAGCCAGATCGGCGCCACGCTGTTCCTCGCCCTGCCCGCCTTCTGGCTCTGGCCCGCGCAGATGCCCAGCCTGCGCGCGTGGCTCGCGCTGCTGGCGCTCGGCATCGCCTGCACGGGCGTCGCCTACATCCTGTTCTTCCGGCTGATCGAACGCGCCGGCCCGGCGCGCGCGCTGACGGTGACCTTCCTGGTGCCGGTGTTCGCGCTGTTCTACGGCGCGGTGTTCCTCGGCGAGAACATTACGCAGTGGATGCTGATCTGCGCGGCCGTCATCGTCTGCGGCGTGGCGCTGTCGACGGGCATCGTCAAGCTGGGCTTGCCCCGCAAGGCCTCGGCCTGAGCGCGTTTCGGCGGGGCGCCTACACGGCGCCCGCGACGACGTTCACCGAGAGTGCGAGCACCAGCATGTTGAACGCGAAGGCCAGCACACTGTGCAGCAACGTGATGCGCCGCATCTCCTTCGACGTCGCCTGCACATCGGACACCTGCGAGGTCATGCCGATCACGTACGAGTAGTAGAGAAAGTCGAAGTAGTCGGGGGCGTCGTCCTTGCCCGGAAAGTCGAGCCCGCCGTCGGGCGTGCCGCTCTTCTGGTCGATGTAGTAGCGGTGCGCGTAATGAAAGGCGTAGATCGTGTGCATCATCAGCCACGAGCCCGCCAGCGCCACCAGCCCGAGCGCCACGTGCGCCGCGCGCTCCCAGCCGCTCAGCGCCTTCACCTGCTGCAGCAGCATGGCGATGGCCACCACGCTGGCGCCGACCACCACCAGCATCGAGACGAGGATCACCACGTTGGGCTGGTCCAGCGACTGCGCCCGTTCGCGCGTGCGCTTCGCATCGAAGGTGTCGGCCAGCCACCACGACAGCACCTGGTAGACCACCACGGCCATGCACCACCCGGCCAGCGCGCGCGCCATGCCGCTCATGGGCACCGACATCAACGCCGCGGCAGTGGCGCAGCCTGAGACAGCGCCGTAGAAAAGACGTTGGGGACCGGTGGTGGTGGAAAGGTGTTTGCGCATGGCGGCACTGTAGCGCCGCGCCGTCGAGAAAGTCCTACACGCACAGCGGCATTCCGCGCATCCGAAAGTCGCGCGGGCGCGACTACCTTCGTCGGCGTTCAAGGGAGTCATGCCCGGAAACATTCCTTTTTACCCCGGGCCACCAAGGATTTCTTCCATGCCGCTCCGCCACTCTGGTGCGCTGCTGGGCGCCGGGCTCCTGCTCGCCGCCTCGCCTGCCTTCGCCGATCCTTCGCCCGCGCTCGACCGGTTCAGCTTCTCGGTTGGCGCTTTCAACTCGGACCCGAAGCTCAACGCCTCGTTCGGTACGGCCTATGGCACGCTGCAAACGGGCGATATCAAGCCGGGCCGCTTCACCATGCCGCGCATCACGGCCGACGTGCTGCTCGGCGACAGCCAGGGCATCTCGTTCGACTACTACCAGTACAAGCGCGACTATTCGGGCGGCATTGCGAACAACACGTCCTTCGGCAGTTTCGGCACGCTGAGCACCTTCGGCAGCGCCAACGTCAACACCAAGCTCGACTTCGCCAGGCTCTCGTACAAGTGGTGGCTCGGCTCGGGCAACACCGTGTTCGGCCTGGGCGCCGGCGCGGCCTACTACCGCGCGACGCTCGGCGTGACCGCCCTCGCTGCGGTGAACGGGCAGGTCGGCACGTTGAGTGAAAGCTCCAGCGGCAGCGCCGTGGCGCCCATGCTCGAATTGGGCGTGCGCCATGCCATCACGCCCGACCTGCGGCTGTTCGCCGACGCCTCGGGCGTATGGAAGAGCAGCGGCCGCTTCCACGGAAACATCTACAACGCCTCCGCCGGCGTGGAGTGGTTTCCGATAAAGAACGTGGGCGTGGTGCTCGCCTACGGCGTGACCAACATCGATCTGACGCGCGAGAACAATAGCTTTGTCGATTCTTCGCGTTTGAAGGTCCGTCTGCAGGGGCCTTCGGCTTTCCTCAAGGCGCGCTTCTAGGGCCGTCTCTGCCCTTCTCCGTCCGACAGCAACGCTGCGCGCACTTCCTTCTTCAGCACCTTGCCCACCTTGGAGCGCGGCAGGTCGAGCCACACCTCGATCTGCTTGGGTGCCTTCACGCTGCCGATGCGCGACTTGACGAAGGCCTTGATCTCCTCCACGTCCAGTTGCCGCCCGGCATGCAGTTGCAGCACTGCCACCACGCGCTCGCCCCACTTCTCGTCGGGCAGGCCGACGACGGCGCTGTCCTGCACGTCGGGGTGCTGCATCAGCACCTGCTCGACCTCGGCAGAGTAGACGTTGAAGCCGCCCGAAATGATCATGTCCTTGGCGCGGTCCACGATGTAGAGAAAGCCGTCTGTGTCGAGGTAGCCGATGTCGCCGGTGTGGTGCCAGCCGTGGCGCGAGGCCTCTTCGGTGGCGCGCGCGTCCTTGTAGTAGCCCAGCATCACGAGCGAGCCGCGCACCACGATCTCGCCGCTCTCGCCCGTGGGCAGCAGCGCGCCGTCGCCGTTCATCACGCCTACCTGCACGAGTGGCCCGGGCCGGCCGGCCGATGACAGGCGTTGGTGTGCGATGGTGCCGTCATTGTTGAAGTGGTCGCGCGGCGACATCATCGAGATCATCATCGGCGCCTCTGTCTGGCCGAAGAGCTGGGCCATGACGGGGCCGATCTTCTGCAGCGCCTCTTCGAGCCGCGCGGCCGACATGGGCGCCGCGCCGTACCAGAAGCATTGCAGCGAATCGAGCTTCGCATCTGCCAGCTGCGGGTGCTGCAGCAGCATGTAGATCAGCGTGGGCGGCAGGAAGGTGTGGGTGACGCCGTGTTCTTCGATGAGGCCGAGGAACTCGCCCAAGTCGGGCTTGGGCATGATCACGACCTGCCCGCCGAGCGCCATCACCGGCAGGCACAGCACGCCGGCCGCATGCGTGAGCGGCGCAAGCGCAAGGTAGACGGGCCGGCCCTCGAAGGGGTAGCCCATCAGCGTCAGCGCCGACATCGCCTCGAGGTTGCGCCCCGACAGCATCACGCCCTTGGGCTGGCCGGTGGTGCCGCCGGTGCCGGCGATCATCGCAACGTCGTCGACCACCGGCACATCGATGGGCGCATCGCCGGCATCCCCCAGCCATTGGTCGAGCGATGGCGCGAAGGGCTGCGCCTTGTCGAGGCAGACCAGCGTCGTCACCTTGGGCAGGTCGGCCCGCATCTGCTCGACCAGCGGTGCGTAGTCGCTGTGGAAGATCAGGCAGCTGCAGTCGAAGGCGTCGAGCACGTAGCGGTTCTCGGCAGCCTCGTTGCGCGGGTTGATCGGACACCACACGGCCGCGGCGCGCGACAGCCCGAAGACGCATGCAAAGGCGACCGGGTCGTTGCCCGACAGCACCGCCACCTTGCTGCCCGGGGCGATGCCGCTGCGCTGCAGCGCCCGCGCCACGCGGTAGCTGAAGCGCTGCACGTCGCCGTACGACAGCAGCACGGCCCCCATGCGCAGGCAGGGCGCCGCGGCTCCCAGCGAAGCGCCCTTGTCCAGGTAGTCGATCAGGCGCATGGGAGTCAGCCCAGCCGGGTGAGCACGGGCTCCTGCACCAGTCCGAAGCTGCGCAGCGCGCCCAGCAGCTCGCGATGCCCGAAGGCCTGGCAACCCGAGGCGAAGCCGGCGCGGCGCGGCGCCTGCTGCAGCAGCGAGGCCGCCGCATAGGCCTGCAACAAGCCGGTCTGCTTGTAGTTGCAATTCCCGAAGATCACGCAGTGCATGCGGCCCAGCGGACCGGAGGCATGCACCGAATCGACGGACTTGTTGATGCGCGGGTTCTCGCGCGGGGGCATGGTGTTCATCACGCCTGCCGCCGTCTGGGCCAAGGCGGCATAGCGATCCTCGTCGTTCATGCCCTCGGTGGCCTTGAGCGCGGCTGCCACGATGTGCGGCACGCCCTGCATCAGCGCCTTGTTGAAGACCCCGCCGAGCACCTTCACATTGGCCACGCGCGGATCGCGCTTGAACCATACCGGGTGCGAGGTGCCGCCCCAGGGCAGCGCCAGCGCTGCCTCATGCTGGCCGGGAATCGACAGGTGGTACAGGCCCGCGTCGGGTTGCCACTCCACGTACTCGTTCTGCTCCAGGTAGTAGGCCTTGGACGTGGCTGCGTTGACCAGGATGGTCTGAGTGGACGCGATGGTCGGGCTGCCGCCCCAGAACACGGCAATGTCCAGCGTGTCGAGCCCGGGCGTCTCCAGGCACAGTTGCGCCGCGATCTCGCCGGTGGTGTACATCTGCGCCAGGCCGGGCGAGAGCAGCAGGCCCGCGGCGGCGAACTTGGCGCCGTACTTCTGTTCGAGCGTGATGAGCCAGTCTTGCTCTCCTGTGGTGTCGGTGTAGTGGCATCCGGCGGCCAGGCAGGCCTCGACCACCTCGGGGCCGAACTTGGCGAAAGGCCCCACCGTGTTGAGCACCACCGAGGCACCGGTGAAGAGCTCGGTGAGCGCCGCCACCGAATGCTTCACCTCCACTATCTCGTAGCTCGCGGTCTCGATGCCGGGCACGTTGGACTTCATCGCCGCTTCGACCTTCTGCGCGCTGCGACCCGCGGCAACGAAGGGGATGTTGTATTCGCGCAGGTATTCGCACACCAGTCGGCCGGTGTAGCCGGAGGCGCCGTAGACGACGACGGGCTTCTTCTTGCTGCTGCTCATGTTGTGTCTCCTTTTTGTGCGCTCACATGCCCATGCCGCCGTCCACCGCGATTCCGGCGCCGGTGATGAACCGGCCCGCATCGGAGCAGAGGAAGACCACCACGTCGGCCATGTCGCCGACTTCGCCGAGACGGCCCAATGGCGTCTGGCCGATCACGTCGCCCACTGCCGCCTCGACGCTGGGCGCGAGCCCCGCAGCGACGATGTCGCTGGCGAGCTTCATGCCCATGTCGGTGGGCACCAACCCCGGGTAGATGCAGTTCACGCGAACGCCGTAGCCCAGCTTGCCGGACTCCATGGCCGCGACGCGCGTGGCGCGATCGACTGCGGACTTGGTCGCCGAGTAGCCCGCAATGGCCGGGAAAGCGATGGTCGCCGCGACCGATGCGATGTTGACCACCGCCCCGCCGCCACCCGCACCGCCGCCGGGACGCATCGCACGGAACGCGTGCTTCATGCCGAGCAGCGTGCCCGCCACGTTCACGTCGAGCATGCGGCGCAGGTCGTCGCCGTCGACGTCGATCACCAGCGAGGTGATCTCGATGCCGGCGTTGTTGACGAGGATGTCGAAGCCGCCGAGCTCCTTGACGGTGGTCTCCGTGGCCGAGGCCCAGTCGCCGTCTTTCGTGACGTCGAGCGGCACGAAGCCCACCTTCGCTCCAGATGCAGACAACCTGGAAGCGGTTTCGCGCCCCAGGTCGGCGAGCACGTCGCCAATCATCACGGAGGCGCCGGCCGCCGCCAGCGCTTCGGCAATGCCCGCGCCGATGCCACGCGCACCGCCCGTCACCAGGGCCTTGCGCCCTTTCAAGTCGAACTTGGCCATCACTTGTCTCCTGTAGATGTGTTGTGAGATGGAGCGGTCATCGTAGAAATCGACTTTACGGGTGTCAAGTTTTTCTTTGACGATTGTCAAAACTTCGTAAAATGACATGCGTGGCACGCCGGATGCGGGTTCTTCCGCTTGCGTGCTATGGTTTGGAATCACGAAGAACACAGGGGCCGGCATGCGTGCGGTCCGGCTTTCAATGACGACACATCAACGGCTAAAGAAACACGCTGAACGAGTGCCCAAGACGCGGGTCGACAAATTCTCGGAACGGCGCGCCGAACTGGGCGAAGCCGCGCTGACAACGCTGGCAGCACTGGGCTATGCACGCACCAGCCTGCGCGAGATCGCCCAGAACTCGGAGTTCTCTCACGGCGTTCTGCACTACTACTTCAGCGACAAGGTCGACCTGATCATCTGCAGCGTCAAGCAGTACAAGGCGCGCTGCGTCACGCGCTACGACCACGCGGTGGAAAGCGCCACCACCTACGACGAGCTGATGGAGGGCTTCCTGCAAAGCCTTGGCGACACGCTGTGCGACGAAGGCCACGTGCATCGCCTCTGGTACGACCTGCGTTCGCAGGCGCTGTTCGAAGAAGCCTTCCGCGCCGATGTCGTGCAGATCGACAAGAGCCTCGAAGACATGATCTGGCGCATCATGAGCCGCTTTGCCGAGCTCTCGGGCGAAGCGCCCGGCATGCCGCCCTCGGCCACCTATGCGCTGTTCGACGGGCTGTTCCAGCAGGCGCTGCTGAAGCACCTGTCGGGCGATGCGAAGGCCATCGACAACATGCAGGCCGACGTGCGCCAGGCCATCTCGCGCCTGTTCGCTGCCCCTGCCAAAGCCGCAGCGCCGGCCCGCAAACGCCGCGCCTGAAACGAAGGGCCGGGCGTCAGGGCCTTGGCCCTTTCGCCGGCGCGACGGCACGTGCGCCCGCCCACTGCCCGCTCTCGCACAGATCGCGCACCACGTCGCCGATCAGCGTGCACACGGCGCGCTTCGCGTTCGTGGTCGGCAGATGCACCGACACGCACAGCCCGAGCGTGCGAAACATCGAAGGCGAGTCGATGCGATGCGCGACAAGCCGGCCTTCCTGCACTTCGCGCTGCGCGAGCCCGAACGGCATGATGGTCGGCCCGAGCCCCGCCTCCACCGCCGCCTTCAGCGTGTAGACCGAATTGATCTCCGCGGCCACCTGCGCCGTGGAATGCCCCTCACGCTCCAGCACCGCATCGACCAGCCAACGCGTGCAGTGGCCGTGCGCATTGGCGGGCCACACCAGCGGCCGCGCAGTAGCCTGCGCAATGCTCACGTCGCCGGGCGGCAACGCATGCGGGCTCTGCGGCGATTCGAGGAACACGAAGTCTTCCTCCACCAGCGGGACGAACCGGATGTCCTCCGCCGGCATGGCGGGCGAGAACACCGCCACGTCGACCCGGCCGCGCAGCAGCTGGTCGGCCATGTTGCCGGTGAGTTCCTCGTTCAGATGCAGCACCACGTCGGGATAGCGCCGGGCCGCTGCGCGCATCAGCGGCAGCGCGATCATGGGCGACACGCTTTGCGGCAGCGCCGCCACCACCGAGCCCGCCACCGAATCGGCCGCGACGTGCACGGCGGCCTTGGCGTCGCTCACCTGCTTGGTGATGCCCTGCGCGTACTCGTAGAAGACCTTGCCTGCCTCGGTCATCGCCACGCCGTTGCGGCTGCGAAGCAGCAGCTGGGTGCCGAGCTCGGCTTCGAGCTCGGCCATCTGCTTGCTCAAGGCCGACTGTGCAATGAAGAGTTGCTGCGCGGCGCGCGACAGGCTGCCGCAATCCACGATGGCAACGAAGTACTTGAACTGACGCAGCTCCATCGAAGGGCCTCCGGCCGCGCACTGCGGGGTGCAGGCGAGGCCGGGGATTCTAGGCCGCACATCTCCGCTCGGGCACTCAGGCCCCGGCCGGAGCAACGACCTTTCCCGGGTTGAAGATGTTGTACGGGTCCAGCGCCTGCTTCACGGCACGCATCAACGCCACCGTGTGCTCTCCGTGCTCCTCGACCAGGTACTTCATCTTGTGCATCCCCACGCCATGCTCGCCGGTCGAAGTGCCGCCATGGCGCAGCGCGCGCTGCACAAGCCGGTGGCTGAAGGCCTCGGCGGCTTCGTTCTCCGCTGCGCTGTTCGGGTCCACCAGCACCAGGCAATGGAAGTTGCCATCGCCGACGTGGCCGAACACCGGCACCAGCAGGCCATGTTCGGCGATGTCGGCCTGCGTCTCCTCGATGCACTGCGCGAGCGCGGACAGCGGCACGCACGCGTCGGTTGTCAGGCTGCGGCTGCCCGCCTTCAGCTGCAGGCAGGCAAAGTAGGCGTGATGGCGCGGCGTCCACAGGCGCGTGCGCTCCTCGGGCCGGTTGGCCCATTGAAAGGCGCCACCGCCGTGGTTGCCCGCAATCTCCCGCACGATGCCGGCCTGCTCGTCGATCTGCGCCTGGCTCGCGCCGAACTCCAGGAACAGCGTCGGGTTCTCGCCCAGGCTGGTGTGGCTGTGCGCGTTCACGGCGCGGATGGTCAATGCGTCCAGCATCTCGGCGCGCGCCAGGGGAACGCCCATCTGGATCGACTCGATCACGCAGTCGACCGCCGCGCGCACCGACGGAAAGTGCACCACCGCCGCCGCGTACGCCTCGGGGTGCGGGTGCAACCGCACGGTGGCCTCGGTGATCAGCCCCAGCGTGCCTTCGGAGCCGCAGTACAGCTGCGTGAGGTTGTAGCCCGCCGAGCTCTTGCGTGCCCGCGAGGCGGTGTGCGTGGTGTCTCCGTTGGCCGTGACCACCGTCAGGCTCACGAGGTTGTCGCGCATGGTGCCGTAGCGAACGGTGTTGGTGCCGGAAGCGGCCGTGGCGATCATGCCGCCGATGGACGCATTGGCACCGGGGTCGACCGAGAAGAAAAAGCCGGTGCCCATCAACTCCGCGTTCAGCTGCCCGCGCGTCACGCCGGCCTCGACCGTGGCCGTGAGGTCTCCGGGGCGAATTGCCAGCACCTTGTTCATCTGCGAGAAGTCGATGCACACGCCACCCTCGACGGCCAGCAGGTGCCCTTCCACCGACGAGCCCACGCCGAAGCCGATGACCGGCACGCGCTCGCGGGCGCAGGCCCGCACCACGAACGCCGTCTCTTCGGTGCTGCGCACGAACACCACCGCATCGGGCGGCTGCGGCAGATAGGTCGACTCGTCGGTGCCGTGCTGCAGCAGCACGGCCGGGCTGGTGGAAAAGCGCTCGGCAAACTTGCGCTGCAGCAGCGCAACCAGCTCAGGCGACGGGGAACGCCGCGTGTTCGAACTCACGACCGTGTCCATGGGGTTCCTTCAAGGAAGCAGATAAACGGATCAGCGCTTCGGCTTGACGAACAGCACCAGCACCGCGCCAGTCACCAGCAGCCCTGCAAGCATGTGCAGGCCGGCATCGGTGCTCTGCGTCGCATCCTTGATGAGCCCGATGAGAAATGGCGCGCTGAAGCCCGAGAGGTTGCCGAAGGAGTTGATGAGCGCAATGCCCGCGGCCGCCGCGGCACCGCCGAGAAAGGCCGTTGGCATGCCCCAGAAGACCGGAAAGGTCGACATGATGCCCATCGTGGCCAGCGTGAGGCCGGCCATCGCGAGCGTCGCATTGCCGGGGAAGGCCACGCTCAGCACCAGGCCGATGGCGCCGACGATGGCGGCCAGCGCGCTGTGCCAGCGGTACTCGAGCCGGCGGTCGGCGCTGCGGGCCACGAAGTACATCGCGACCACACCGAAGGTCCACGGAATGGCGCTGAGCAGGCCGATGTCGAGCGCGCCCTTCACGCCGATCGCCTTGATGATGCTCGGCAGCCAGAACGAGATGCCGTACAGCCCCGAGGTGTACGCAAAGTACACCAGCGCCAGCAGCCACACGCGACCATTGCCCAGCACGCTGAGGATGCGCGGCTCGGCCTTGCCGGCGTCTTCGGCTGCGATGTCACGGGCGATGAGTTCGCGCTCGGCGGGCGTGAGCCACTGCACGTCCTTCACGCGGTCATCGAGGTAGCGCCACACGACCAGGCCCAGCGCCACGGTCGGCAGCCCCTGCAGCAGGAACAGCCACTGCCAGCCGGCCCATCCGTTGACACCGCTCATGCCCTGCAGGATCCAGCCCGAGATCGGGCCGCCGAGGATGCCCGCGAACGGAATCGCCGCGAGGAACAGCGACGTGGCCTTGCCGCGCCGCGCGGCCGGATACCAGTAGGTGAGGTACAGGATGATGCCGGGGAAGAAGCCCGCCTCGGCCGCGCCGAGCAGGAAGCGGATCACGTAGAACGACATCGGCGAACTCACGAACATGGTGGCCGCCGAGAGCAGGCCCCAAGTGATCATGATCCGCGCGATCCAGCGGCGCGCCCCCACGCGGTGCAGCACGACGTTACTCGGCACCTCGAACAGGAAGTAGCCGATGAAGAAGATGCCCGCGCCCAGCCCGTAGACCGCGTCGCTGAACTGCAGGTCGCCCTGCATCTGCAGCTTGGCGAAGCCGACGTTCACGCGGTCGAGGTACGCCACGATGTAGCAAACGAATAGCAGCGGGATCAGCCGCCATCCGATCTTTCGGTAGACGGCGTCGGAGGTGCTGTCGAAGCGGCCGCTGTAGGGCGGCGTTGCGATGGTGCTGGTGCTCATGGGTGCGTCGCTTTCGTTCGTTCTGGCCCGGTTGCAGCCAATAGTCTCGTTCGCACCCCGCCGCGCCGGTGCGGGTTTCTACGCAAGATTCATATGGATTGAAGATCCGCGTATCTCCGAACGAGATGCGCACGCCGCCGGTTCGCCGAAGTGTTGTTTCATCAGGGCTAACCCTGCGGTCAGGGCCCTGTTCCTCCGCCCCGATGAATGTAATAATTTAGTTACAACATTACTCATCAACCGGAAGAAGGCCTCCATGAATCACCGCACTCTTCGTCCTTCGCTTCACACCGTCGCTCGCGGTACAGCGGGGTTGCTTCTGGCAGTTGGCGCCTCGGCGCATGCCTTTGTGATCGGTGTCAGCGAAGGCGTGAGCTACAACGTGTCCGACGCGCAGGTCAGCGCCCGCTTCGAGCCCATCGCCGAAGTGCTGTCCAAGGCGCTCAAGCAGCCAGTGACGGTCAAGGTGCTCAACTCGTACAACGGCGCGCGCGACGCGCTGAAGCAGCAGCAGGTCGACTTCGCCTTCGTGCATCCGTCGCACGTGGCGCTCGCCGCCATCAAGAGCGGGCAGTACAGCGCCTTCGCCTGGACCACCGGCTACACCGACTACAAGGTGTCGTTCCTGTGCAAGGAGCAGCAGCCGATCTCCGACTGGAAAAGCGTGGCGGGCAAGCAGCTGGTCATGCCTGATGCCGACTCCATCACTGCGGTGATCACCCGCGCGATGCTGCGCGAGCAGGGCCTGCAGGGACCGACGGCGGTCAAGGTCACCAACACGCGCTTCCAGGAGGCCGTGCCCTTCTACGTGCAGAACGGCTTTGCAGCGTATGGCGCGACGGCGGCCTCCAGCGTGGTCAAGACCTGGAAGGACGGCGGCGGCAAGGTCTGCGCGGAATCGCGCGCGGTGCCAATCAAGCAATGGCTCGCGTCGCGCAAGCTCGACGCGGCCACGGTGAGCGCGGCGCGCGATGCCCTGCTGAGCCTGGGGCAGACCGACGCAGGCAAGCGCGCGCTCGCGGCATCGAGCTACGTCGGCTTCGTCGCGCCTTCGGCCGATGTCGAGGCCTCGCTGATGAGCTGGCTGGGAATCTGAGGGCCAGGCAGAGGGTAAAGCCGCACGCGCACGCCATCTGCCCGACGCGGGCAGAATCCGGCGCTTGCAGTTTCCTCCCTCTCAAGGACTCCCTCCATGACCGATCTCTCGAGCTTCCCCATCACGAAGAAATGGCCCGCGCAGCACCCTGACCGGCTGCAGCTGTACTCGCTGCCCACGCCCAACGGCGTGAAGGTGTCGATCATGCTGGAGGAGACCGGCCTGCCCTACGAGCCGCACCTCGTGAGCTTCGAGACCAACGACCAGATGTCGCCGGAGTTCTTGTCGCTCAACCCGAACAACAAGATCCCGGCCATCATCGACCCCAACGGCCCCGGCGGCAAACCGCTGGCGCTGTTCGAGTCGGGCGCCATCCTCATGTACCTCGCCGAGAAAACCGGCAAGTTCATTCCGCAGGACGCCGCCGGCCGCTATGAAACCCTGCAGTGGGTGATGTTCCAGATGGGCGGCATCGGCCCGATGTTCGGCCAGCTCGGCTTCTTCAACAAGTTCGCCGGCAAGGACTACGAAGACAAGCGACCGCGCGACCGCTACGTGGGCGAATCGAAGCGCCTGCTCGGCGTGCTCGACAAGCACCTGGCAGACCGCGCATGGATCATGGGCGACAGCTACACCATCGCCGACATCGCCACCTTCCCGTGGATCCGCAACCTGATCGGCTTCTACGAGGCTGCGGATCTGGTGGGCTTCAAGGATTTCAAGAACGTGGCGCGCGCGCTCGATGCCTTCGTGGCGCGCCCCGCCGTGGTGGCGGGGCTGGGCATTCCGAAGCGGGGCTGAGCGGTCAGTTGCTGGCGGACAAGTCCATCAGCATGCGCGAGAGCAGGTAGAGCCGCGGCACCACGCTCTCGACCTCCGCGTATTCCTCCGGCGTGTGGATGCCGCCACCCACGATGCCGAAGCCGTCGAGCACCGGCACGCCGACGCCCGCCACCAGGCTCGCGTCGGCCGCGCCGCCACTGCTCTCGATGGTGAGCTTCTTGCCGATCTCGCCGTAGATGCCTTCGGCCATGCGCACCAGCTTGTCCGACGCGGGCAAACGCGGCATCGGGGGCAGGCCACGGATCAGGCGCACGCGCACTTCGGTCTCGGGAATGAGCTTGTTCTGCGAGATGCGGATCAGGTCTTTCTCGACGCGATCGAACTCTTCAGGCGTGGCCACGCGCACGTCGCCCTTGGCGCTGGCCGTCGCGGGAATCACGTTGGTCGGGCCGTTGGCCGTGAGCACCGTGAAGTTGACCGTGGTCTTCTTCGCCGCGTCTGCCGTCTTCGACAGCTGCAGCACCTGGTGCGCGACTTCCATCGCCGCGTTGCGGCCCGCCTCGGGCGCCACGCCCGCGTGAGCGGCCACGCCCTTCACCTCGATGAGTGCGGTGGCCGAGCCCTTGCGCTCGACCACGAGGCCGTCAGCCGGTCGGCCCGGCTCCAGGTTCAGCGCCACGTCATGTTGCTTGGCAATGCGCTCGATGAGCGCGCTGGTGCCGACGGAGCCGACCTCTTCGTTGGTGTCGAGCAGGAAGGTGATCTGCCCATAGTCCTTGAAGCCGATCTGCTTCAGGATCTTCAGCGCATACAGGCCGGCCACCACGCCGCCCTTGTCGTCCATCACGCCGGGGCCGTAGGCGCGGCCGTCCTTGATGTAGAAGGGCTTGGCTGCAGCCGTGCCTTCCTTGAAGACGGTGTCCATGTGCGCGAGGATCAGGATCTTCTTCTTGCCCTGGCCGGTCAGCGTCGCAACCACGTTGGTGCCGGGGTGCGGATCGGCCGGAAAGGTCTCGATGCGCGCGCCGAGCTTGCGCAGTTCGTCCACGGCTATCTCGCGGACCTTTTCCAGGCCCGCGGTGTCGGCCGAGCCCGAGTCGATGTTGACCATGCGCTCCAGCATCTTGACCGCCTCGTCCTTGCTTTGCGTAGCTGCGTCGAGCACGCCCTGATGCGGCTTCTGGGCCGCGGCGTTGCCGGCAAGCAGCATGGCGCACGCGAGTACGGCGCCGTGGCAGGCGGTGCGCGCCCAGCGGCGGGTTGATGTGGAGGCCGAAGGAACCGGGAAGAGATGGCGCGAATGAATCGTCATGTTGTGCGTTCTGTGCTTTCTGTGGAGGGACGGGGGAAGCGGCGGCAGGCTATCACCCGCTTCGAGAACGGGTCAAGCACGATGCGGGCCGCGGCACACCGCACCGGCACGCACCTCTAGCCGGGGAAATCCTCGCCGCGCAACTCGATCGGCTGGCCATGCGGTGTGCGGTCGGCCGCGTGGTCCCAGGCGTGGCGGTAGCGAGCCAGTTCGTCGTCGGAGCTGGCGCCCTTGCGGGCCACGAGACCTTCGAGCGCGGCGAGCCAGTGGCGGTAGTAGGTCTCGCCGGTGTCGGGGTCGCCTGCGGCCTGTGCGGCGGCGATCTGCCCGGCCAGCGCCTCGGCCCATTCCGGCCAGGTGAACAGGCCGCGTTCATGCAGCGCCAGCGTCATCGCGAAGGCCTGCGCCTCCCACGGTGCATTGAACACGGGCCCATCGGCATCGCGCGGCATGCCGGGCGACAGGGGCATGTCGCTCACGACGTGGCCTCCAGATAGCTTTCCCACGCATCGACCGACACCGACAGGTTCTGGCGCGGCGCTTCGTCGCCCCAAAGCTCGGCTTCATCGAACTCCACCGTGTAGAGCCACTGCGGCTGCTCGCCGAGCCCCTGCGCATGACTGTCGGCGAACACATGTGCGCCATGTACGTGCACGATGGTGCCGCGCTTGCCCTGCACATAGCCCGGTAGCCGCGTGTGATGGTCGACCTTGCCGAGGTGGTGCATGCGCACCGGCTGGCCCATGGCGAAGCGCGCCGGGGCCGATGCCGGTCGCTCGGTCGGCGAGCCCTTGGCGAGAACGGCAGGCACGTTGGCCACCTGCAGCACGCGGGCCATGGGCGTGGGCGCGTGGCGCATTTCTCCACTCGCGATCTCGTCGGGAAAGACCTGCCCGCGCTGCAGCATCAGCTGTTCGAGCGCATTGAGCCAGATCTGGTAGTAGCTCAGGTCGCGATAGTCCGGCAGCGTCTCGCGCACGGCGCGGCTCGCATCGATGTTCCATGAACCGGTCGCGCCCATGGCCAGCACGAGCGCCAAGGCGCGTGGCTCCCAGGCCGCATGAAAGAGTTCGCCCTCGGACTCCGGCACCACCTTGCCGAAACCCGGCTGGCCGCCGAGGTCGGCTTTCGTGACGTAGCTCATGCGGCGCTCCCCTCTTCGGCAGGCAACTCGACCAGCCGCGTGCCGATCATCGAATCGCGCGAGACCAGCGCGGCGAGTTCGTCTTCGCCCAGGCTCTCGGTTCCGGCGGGGCGCTGCGGAATCACGAGGTAGCGCACCTCGGCGGTCGAGTCCCACACGCGGATGCGCGTGGCCTCGGGCAGCGTCGTGCCGAAATCGGCAAGCACGCCGCGCGGGTCTTTCACCACGCGCGAGCGGTACGGCGCGCTCTTGTACCAGGTGGGCGGCAGGCCCAGCACTGGCCACGGGTAGCAGCTGCACAGCGTGCAGACCACCATGTGGTGCAGCTCGTCGGTGTTCTCCACCGCCACCATGTGCTCGCCCTGCCGGCCCGTGTAGCCCAGCGAGGCGATCGCCGCCGTGGCGTCGGCCAGCAGCCACTGCCGAAAGGCCGGATCGACCCAGGCCCGTGCCACCACGCGTGCGCCGTTGCGCGGGCCGACGCGGGTCTGGTAGGTGTCGATCAGCGCATCGAGTGCGGCGGGGTCGATGTAGCCTTTTTGCGTGAGCACGCTTTCGAGGGCGCGCACGCGCAGGTCCATCTCGCCGAGTTCGCTGTGTCCGTGGGAGTGGTCATGGCCGGTCATCGGCCAATGCTAGCGCCGCCCCGTAAAATTCCCAACATGACCTCGCCCACCCGCCCCGTCCGCTCCCAGTACGAAGATTTCATGCGCCATGTCGACACTCACGGTGTCTTCAAGAGCGACCGCACGGGTACCGGCACCAAGAGCGTGTTCGGCCACCAGATGCGCTTCGACCTGAACGAGGGCTTCCCGCTGGTCACCACGAAGAAGGTGCACCTGAAGTCCATCATCCAGGAACTGCTGTGGTTCCTGACCGGATCGAGCAACAACAACTGGCTCAAGGAGCGCGGCGTCACCATCTGGGACGAATGGGCGCGCGAAGACGGCGACCTGGGCCCGGTGTACGGCGTGCAATGGCGCAGCTGGCCCACGCCCGATGGCGGCCACATCGACCAGATTTCCGACGTCATCAAGACCCTCAAGACCAACCCCGATTCGCGCCGCATCATCGTGAGCGCATGGAACGTGGCCGAGCTGTCGAAGATGGCGCTGATGCCTTGCCATGCCTTCTTCCAGTTCTACGTGGCGCCGCCGCAGGCCGAAGGCGAACGCGGCAAGCTCAGCTGCCAGCTCTACCAGCGCAGCGCCGACATCTTCCTGGGCGTGCCCTTCAACATCGCAAGCTACGCGCTGCTCACGCACATGGTGGCGCAGCAGTGCGACCTCGACGTGGGCGACTTCATCTGGACCGGCGGCGACTGCCATATCTACAGCAACCACGCCGAACAGGTCGCGCTGCAACTGAGCCGCACGCCGTACCCGTACCCGACGCTGAACATCAAGCGCAAGCCGGCGTCGATCTTCGACTACCAGTACGAAGACTTCGAAGTGCTGGACTACCGGCACGGCGATCCGATCAAGGCGCCCGTGGCGGTGTGAGCGGGATGAACAAGCCCCGCATCAACATCATCTTCGCCCGCGCCGCCAACGGCGTGATCGGCGCGAACAACACGATCCCCTGGCACATCCCGGAGGACATGGCGCACTTCAAGCAGCAGACCGCGGGCGCGCCGGTGATCATGGGCCGCAAGACCTGGGACTCGCTGCCGCCGCGCTTCCGGCCGCTGCCGGGCCGACAGAACATCGTGGTGACACGGCAGGCCGATTGGCAGGCCGAAGGCGCACTCCGCGCCAGCAGCCTGCAAGAGGCGCTGTCGCTTTGCGAATCGACTTCATCGAAGCCCGAGGCCGTGTGGGTCATCGGCGGCGCACAGATCTACGCCGAGGCCGAGCCTCTTGCGCAGCGCGCGGTGGTGACCGAGGTTGCGCGCGACTACGAAGGCGATGCCTACGCTCCTGAACTCGACGCCGCCGCGTGGCGCGAGACACAACGCGAATCGCATGTCTCCGCCAAGGAAGGCCTGGGCTTCAGCTTCGTGACTTACGAGCGCGTCGCCCCCACGAAGAAATGAGCGACAGCGCCTCACACCGCTCGCCCGTGCCGGACTTGCGGCGCCGGTCGCTGGTGGTGGGCGCAGCGCTGCTTGCGAGCCTTGCGCCGTTGCAGGCAGTGCAAGCGGCAGAGCCGCTGGAGCCCGACGAAGAAGCGCTCTTCATGACCGGCACGGCGCGCCCCACCGTCGACGGCAGACTCGAAGTCGATATCCACGCGTGGATCTTCGAGCGCGAGCATCGCTGGGGGCTCAACACTGCCCTCGCACGCTACCTCGGCCTGAGCCTGAAGAAGCTCTCGCCCGCCGCGCGCCTGCGCTTCAACCAGCGCACCGCGCTGTTCCATGCGGAGTCGGAAGAAGACAAGGTGATCGACGTCGACTTCGACGGCAGCCCCGCACGCGCGACGATGCCGCCATCGGGCAAGGACGGCCGCAGCAACCTGCGCATCGTGATCGACGCACCGCGCGCGCCACTGCTGCCAACCTCGCCATCACCGCAGGAGTGGGTGCAGTTCCATGGCGTGACCGGCCCGGGTGAGCTGCTGCATCGCTTCAGGGGCCATGCGCTGGTCGTGCCCGCGCAGGGCGTGTCGGTCATCTCGGACATCGACGACACCATCAAGCGCACGCAGGTGCGCGACCGGCGCGAGATGCTGCTCAACACTTTCGCGCGCCGCTTCGAGGCCGCGCCACGCATGGCGGCCTGGTATCGCGCGCTGGCGAAGACGCCCGACACGCGCTTTCACTACCTTTCGGCGAGTCCGATCCAGCTCTACCCGGCGCTCTCGGATTTCATCCGCAACGCCGACTTTCCCGCGGGCAGCATGCATCTGCGCGAAAGCACCACGTGGCGCACGCTGATTCCCGGCGAACAGGATTCGCGCGAGCACAAGCTCGGTGTAATCAACCGGCTGCTCACCGAATTTCCGCAGCGCCGCTTCGTGCTGGTGGGTGACTCTGGCGAAGCCGACCCCGAGATCTACGCGCAAACGTTTCACTCGCATCCGCAGCGCATCGACAGCATCGTGATCCGCGACGTGACGGGCGAAGGCCGCACCTCCGATCGCTATCGCGCGACCTTCGAGGGCATCGATCCCGTGCGATGGCACATCGTGATGCCGGACACCACGGCGTGGCCCGTGCAAGCGCTCAACTAGCCGCCGAGTTACCGGAAACAAACTGGCGCCTTCGTGGCTCCAGCAGCGCGAAAGGAACACTTCGGTACACCCGAGGAAAGGCATGCGCGGCGCAGGGTTTAGACAACGCTAATTGTTTGTGCGCACAATGCCGTAAACGCCCTCAACCAAAAGGAGACGGCTCATGTCCATGGAATTTCTACGGGTTATCGCCGAGCAGAAATTGCCATACGTTATTCACACGCCGGCTGACATCGACAGGCTGCGCGTGCTGCGTGCGGCAGAGTTGGTGACTGCATTCATTCCGCCTTCGGACCGCGCCCCCGATGCGCGCGCGATCCGCCAGTTGGCCCAGGTCGAATCGATCACCGCCAAGGGCAAGCTGGCACTCAACAAAGCCACTTCGGCATTCATCGAGCTCTAGCAAGGCGCCCTCGCGGCTTCGCACGAAGCCCGCGACGTTCGCGCCATTGACGCGGCCTCGCGCTGCGCTCACCCGGGTTCCCCGGGTCCTCCATTCCGGTTACACATCGCGCCATCCCGCGCACGCGAGAGCACGCGCGCGATAGCACCGCCCCCCGCCTTCCTGTCATTGAACTTTGGTCCGATGCGCCGGCGGGCGCGTCTGCCTAGCAATCGGCTGCCTATTTGCGTGACAAAACCCTCATTTATGTAACTTTACAAAGCTCAGGCACTTGTTTTTGTTGAGGTTTGTCCAGCGCATGTGGGACCCCTCCCCAATTCTGGGGATTGTTAGTAAATATCTCGATTTGTATCTTCCGTCCGTCTTTGATGCATGCCGGGACTGCAACGGCAACGGACCGCGCACCGCCCCAACCAGGCGACGAGCGTCGAGAAATTTCAACGTGTGTTCTTGTCAATTCAACCTTTTCTGAGAGCGAAAAATGTCGAATAGCCTGCAAAACTGGGTAGGACGCAATCGTCCGCCGCGCGTCCAGATCACCTATGACGTGGAGATCGGCGACGCCGTCGAAAAGAAAGAGCTGCCGCTGGTCGTGGGCCTGCTGGCCGACCTGTCGGGCCAGCCCGCACAGCCGCTGCCGAAGCTCAAGGAGCGCCGCTTCGTCGAGATCGACCGCGACAACTTCGATGAAGTTCTCGGCAACATCACCCCCCGCCTCGACCTCTCGGTGCCCGACACCATGAAGGGCGAAGGCAACCTGAAGATCGAACTGAACTTCAAGGAATTCAGCGACTTCCACCCCGAAGCCATCGTGGACCAGGTGCCCCGCCTGGCCAAGCTGCTCGAAGCCCGCCAGCAACTGCGCGACCTGCTCGCCAAGCTCGACGGCAACGACGAACTCGACGACCTGCTCGAGCGCGTGCTGCTGAACACCGAAGACCTGAAGACGGTCCAGAGCCAGGCCAGGGCCGAAGCCGGCAGCGCAGCAGCGCAAGCCGCCCCGGCCGCAGCCGCAGCCCCGCAAGCGGCTGCGGAAACCCAATCGTCCCCCGAAGCCGAAGCACCGGCAGCGTGATCAACCACGCCGGCCGCAGCCCTTCGGGCGCGACCCGGCAACTTTTGAATGGTGATAGAGATGGCCAACAAATCCAAAGCCGCTGAAGCCGGCAGCGCAGCAACCACCGTCACGACCAGTGACCTCGGTCTGCTCGACAAGATCGTCCTCGAAGGCAACATGACGACCGAGCCTTCGCAGGGTGCCTACGCGAAGAAGCTGATCGGTCAGCTGGCTTCGCAGATCCTCGACGAAGGCATGAAGACCAGCCCCGACAAGGGCGTGGTCACGCTGATCAACGAGCGCGTCGCCGAAATCGACCGCCTGCTGACCGACCAGCTCAACGCGATCCTGCACGCCCCCGAGTTCCAGGCCCTCGAAGCCTCCTGGCGCGGCCTGCACGACCTGGTGACCGGCACCGAGACCGGCAGCAACCTGAAGCTGCGCCTGCTCAACGTGAGCAAGAAGGACCTGCTGAAGGACCTGGAGACCGCCGTCGACCACGACACCAGCGTGCTCTTCAAGAAGATCTACGAAGAGGAATACGGCACCTACGGCGGCCATCCCTATTCGCTGCTGATCGGCGACTACTACTTCGGCCGCCACCCGCAGGACATCGCCCTGCTGGAGCGCATCTCCCGCGTGGCCGCCGCCGCGCACGCGCCTTTCATCGCAGCAGCCGCGCCCGCGCTGTTCGACTTCAAGTCGTTCACCGAACTCGGCATTCCGCGCGACCTGTCCAAGACCTTCGAGAGCGCCGAGCTCGCCTCGTGGCGCGGCTTCCGCGAATCGGAAGACTCGCGCTACGTCTCGCTGGTGCTGCCGAGCTACGCGGCTCGCCTGCCCTACGGTGCCAAGACCATTCCCGTCGAGAACTTCAACTACGAAGAAGACGTGGACGGCACCGACCACGGCAAGTACCTGTGGGCCAACGCGGCCTACCAGCTGGGCCTTCGCATCACGCAGGCTCACTCGCTGTACGGCTGGACCACGGCCATCCGCGGCGTCGAAGGCGGCGGCAAGGTCGACGGCATGGTGGCTCACGCCTACAAGACGGACGAAGGCGACATCGCCCTGAAGCCGCCGACGGAAGTGACCATCACCGACCGCCGCGAAAAGGAACTGAGCGACCTCGGCTTCATCGCCATCGTCAACTCCAAGGGCTCGAACACCGCGGCCTTCTTCGGCGGCCAGACCGTGAACAAGCCCAAGGTGTACGACAAGGATTCGGCCAACGCCAACGCGGCAGTCTCGGCTCGCCTGCCCTACATCCTGGCGGCCTCGCGTTTCGCGCATTACCTGAAGGTGATCGTGCGCGACAAGATCGGCAGCTTCCAGACGCAGGCCGACATGCAGAAGCACCTGAACAACTGGGTTGCCAACTACGTGCTGGTGAGCCCCTCGGCGCCGCAGGCCATGAAGGCCAAGTACCCGCTGAGCCAGGCCCGCGTGGACGTGACCGAAGTTCCGGGCAAGCCGGGCTCGTACCGCGCCATCGCCTTCCTGAAGCCGCACTTCCAGCTCGAGGAACTCTCGGCCTCGATCCGCCTGGTGGCCGACCTGCCGGCTGCCGCCGCCTGATCGCCCCTTCATTCATCTGCATCGACAGACGAACCAACAGATTTACTGAAAGAACATTCACATGCCTATCTATCTCAAGATCCCAGGTGTCACCGGCCAAACCCAGATCGAGGGCCACAAGGACGAACTGGAAGTCCAGAGCTTCCAGTTCGGCGCCGGCCTCGCCGTGACGGCGGGCACCTCCAACCAGGAACGCACCGCGGGCAAGCCCAGCTTCTCCGAAATCACCGTGACCCGCACCAGCGACTCGGCCACGCCCCAGCTGCTGCAGAAGCTCGCCGGTGGCGAGGTGTTCGCGGGCGACACCATCATCACCTTCCCGCGCGAAGACAAGAGCGGCCTGCTGCCCTTGATGGTCGTGACCCTGACCGACGTCATCCTCAGCGGCCTCTCCGTTTCCAGCGGCGGTGACCTGCCGCAGGAAAGCGTCTCCCTGAACTACGCGGCCATCAAGGTCGAGTACACGAAGCAGAAGGAAGAAGGCGGCCAGGAAGGCATCGCACCGTTCGGCTGGGATCTCTCGAAGAACGTCGCGGTCGCATGACGGCTCGACGCTGACACCCGGCGCCTACCGTGTCCGAACTCATCAAAGGGGGCGTCGCGCCCCTGTTCGACCGGCTGGCGTCGGCGCCGTCCGAGCACGCCCGCGGCGCTGCTCATCTCGAAACGATGGAGTCCTTGCAGGACTCCATCGGTCGTGAGCTGCGCCGTCTGTTCAACACGCGCTCGCCGCTGTCGGCTGCCGACTATGCGCAGGGCAGCGGCACGGTGCTGGAGTACGGCATTCCGGATTTCTCCGCGCTCAGCGCGCAGAACGCCGCCGACTTGCAGCAGCTGGCTGCCACGCTGCGCCAGGCGGTGCAGCGCTACGAGCCGCGCCTGACGGACGTGAGCGTGCAAGTGAGCGCCACGCCCAACCGGCATGAAGTGGCGCTGGTGCGCATCGGCGCGCAGGCGCGGGCCGGGCTCGCACTGCGCCACGTGGATTTCGAAATGCTGCTCGGCACGCCCGACAGCCTGATGAAGATCGCCTGACGTGTCCGACATCCAGCACAGCGACCTGCTGCAGTACTACAAGCGCGAACTGTCCTACCTGCGAGGACAGGGGTCGGACTTCGCCCAGCGCTATCCCAAGGTCGCCTCGCGCCTCTCGCTGCACGGTGGCGAATCGCTCGACCCGCACACCGAACGACTGATCGAGTCGGTGGCCTTCCTGTCGGCGCGCGTGCATCGCGACCTCGACCAGGAATTTCCCGACGTCGCCTACGCGCTGCTCGACAACCTCTGCCCGTCGCTGGTGCAGCCGCTGCCCTCGATGTCGGTGGCGCAGTTCGGGCTCGATCCGGCGCAGGGCAAGGTCACGGCGGGCTTTCGCGTGCCGCGCCACACCATGCTGCATGCGAGGACGCAAGCCACGCAGTCGCAGGAGTGCCGCTTCCGCACTGCATGGGACACCGTGCTGTGGCCACTGCGCATCGCGCACGCCGCCATCGACGCCGACGCCGTGCTTCGGCTCAGGCTCGAATGCAATACCGAGGCCGACTTCTCCGAGCTGGAGATCGACAACCTGCGCATCCACCTGCAAGGCGACTGGATGACCACGATGCCGCTGTACGACGCGCTGGTGTCGGGCGTGAAGTCGGTAGGCATCACCCCCGAAGGCGGCGCGCTGCAGATGCTGCCGGCCGACGCATGGCGCGAGGTCGGCTTTGCCGAAGGCGAAGAAGTGCTGCCGCAGCCCGCCAACGCACAGCCCGCCTACGGCCTGTTGCAGGAGTACTTCGCGTTTCCGCGCAAGTTTCATTTCTTCGACCTGCATCACCTGCGCTCGCGCCTGGGCCGCGGACGCAGCTGCGAGCTGGTGTTCCAGCTCGATCGCACCACCAGGGTGCTGCGGCACATCGACGCCGACAACTTCCAGCTCGGCTGCACGCCCATCGTCAACCTGTTCCCGCGCGTGAGCGAGCCGCTGGTGATGGACCAGCGCCACTACGAATACATGCTGGTGCCCGACCGCCAGCGCGACGCCACCACCGAAGTGCATTCGATCGTCTCGGTGATCGCCTCCGACCCGGACGCCGACAAGCCCGTCGACGTGCCGGGCTTCGCCGCACTGGGCCACGTGGATGGCGCACAGGGCGCGCAGGGTGGCGCGGTGTTCTGGGCCGCGCGGCGCGAGCCCTGCCTGCGCCAGAACATTCCCGGTACCGACGTCTTCCTGTCCTTCGTCGACCAGGGCAAGACGCACAGCCGGCCCGCGCAACCGGTGGTCTACGCGCACCTGCTGTGCACCAACCGGCGGCTGGCCGAGCAGGTGCCCGTGGGCGCGCGCCTGGTGGCCGAAGGCCCGTCGCAGCCCACGCAAGTGCGCTGCCTGTACGAGCCCACCGCGCAGCGCGATCCGCCGCTGGGCAGCGAAACGCTGTGGCGGCTGGTGTCGCTGCTCACGCTCAACCACCAGTCGCTGGTGGACGGCTCCACCGGCCGCGAGCAACTGCGCGAGATGCTGCTGCTGTTCGCTTCCGACAGCCGGCGCGACCATGCGCAGATCCGCGGCATCGCCGGGCTCTCGGCGCGCGGCGTCACCGCCCACGTGGGCACCGAAGCCTGGCGTGGCTACTGCCGCGGCACGCAGGTCACGCTCGAATTCGAGGACGACGCCTTCGTCGGCGGCTCGCCTCTGATGATGTCGGCCGTTCTCGCGCGCTTCTTCGCGATGTACACCTCGGTGAACTCCTTCGTTCGCCTCGTGGTGCGCAACGGCGAAGAGGTCAGAAAACAGTGGGCTCCGATGACGGGCCGGCAGGTGGTTCTGTGATCGAACAACTCACCGCCCGCCCGCAGGACTTCAACCTGTTCCAGGCCATCAGCCTGCTCGAGCGCGCCGCGCCCGAAGCGGTGCCCGTGGGTCGTTCGCAAGGCCCGCGCGAACGAGAGGCCGTGCGGCTGCACGCCTTCGTCACGCTGGCGTTCGAGGCCAGCGACGTGCGCGAAGTCGGCACCGATGCATCGACCGGCGAGCCCTTCGAGCTCACCACGCCCGCCCTTTCACTGGGCGGCAGCGGCGGTCCGCTGCCGATGCCCTTCACCGAGATGCTGCTGGAGCGCCGGCAGCAGCGCGACCACGCGACGGGGGACTTCCTCGACATCTTCAACCACCGCTTCCTGGCCTTCCTGTACCGCAGCCGCCGCAAGCACCACGTTGCGCTCAACCCGCAGTCGCCTTCGAGCTCCACGCTGGCGTCCACGCTCGATGCAGCCAGCGCACTGGGCCTGCGCGCCGGTGTGCGCGCACCCGATGGCTCCGCCCTGTGGCTGCGCCATGCCGGTCTGCTCGGCGGCGCGCCGCGCGGCATGACCGCGCTGCTGGCCCTGCTGCGCGACCGGCTCGGCGTGCAGGTGCACGGCACGCAGTTCCGCGGCCGCTGGCTCGCACTGGAACCCGATGCCTCGGCGCGGCTGGACATGCGCACGCCGCTGGGCGGCGGCGCCGTGCTCGGCAAGCGCGTGTGGGACCAGGGCGCCGGCATCCGCCTCACCTTCAGCAACCTGAGCCAGCAGCGCCTGCGCGCCCTGCTGCCGCGCGGCGCAGACCATGCGCTCGCCAAATGGCTGGTGCGCCGCTTCATCCCGCAAGACCTGAAGGTCGAGATGGAGCTGAGCCTCGCTCCCACCGAATTGCGCAGCAGCGTGCTCGGCGCCGCGAACCCGATGCGACTGGGCTGGACTTCATGGATCGCGGGCCCGACCTTCCGCGGCGCACTGCCGCCCGTTCACCACACCCTGACCAGCGACGGCGGCGACGCGCCCGGCGCCTGACCCGAACACTACTCATGGACATCGACATCCGCACCCTGCTCGGCCGGCTCAACCCGGAATGCAAGCGCGCCATGGAACAGGCCGCCGAGCTGTGCGTGCAGCAGACGCACTACAACGTCGACCTCGAACACCTGCTGCTGAAGCTGGTGGACAACGACGCGCCCGACCTGCGGCTGGTGTTCGGCCGCTTCGGCCTGCGTCCCGACACCGTGCAGGCGCAGTTGCAGAAGTCGCTCGACACCTTCAAGCGCGGCAACGGCCGCACGCCGAGCCTCACGCCCGACTTCGCGCCGCTGTTCCAGGAAGCGTGGCTCATGAGCTCGATGCTGCTGGGCCAGCAGCACATCCGCTCGGGCACGCTGATGCTGGCGCTGCTCGATGTGGACCGCCTGCGCGGCCGCCTGGTCGATGCCGCACCCGCGCTGCTGCAGATTCCGCGCGGCACGCTGCGCGACGAACTCGCCGGCCTGCTGCAGTCGTCGCCTGAAGATGCGGCCGCTTCGGCACTGTCCACCGCGCCGATAGCCTCGGCGCCTGCCGTGAACCAGTCGGCTGCGCCATCGGCGCCAGACGCCGGTGCGCCGCCGCTGCAGATGCCCACCGCGCGCCGCAACAACTCGGCCACGCCCTCGCTCGACCAGTACACGGTCGACATGACGCAGCTCGCGCGCGACGGCGCGATCGACCCCATCCGCGGTCGCGACGGCGAGATCCGCCAGATCATCGACGTGCTGTTGCGCCGCCGCCAGAACAACCCCATCCTCACCGGCGAGGCCGGTGTCGGCAAGACGGCCGTGGTCGAAGGCTTCGCGCAACGCGTGGTGCAGGGCGACGTACCGCCCGCGCTGCGCCAGGTGTCGGTGCGCTCGCTCGACCTGGCACTGTTGCAGGCGGGCGCTGGCGTGAAGGGCGAGTTCGAGAACCGGCTCAAGTCGGTCATTGCCGAGGTCAAGGCCTCGCCCACGCCGGTGATTTTGTTCATCGACGAGGCGCACCAGCTCATCGGCGCGGGCGGCGCCGAGGGCCAGGGCGACGCGGCCAACCTGCTGAAGCCCGCGCTCGCGCGCGGCGAGCTGCGCACCATCGCGGCCACCACCTGGGCCGAGTACAAGAAATACGTCGAGCGCGACCCTGCACTGGCACGGCGCTTCCAGGTCGTGAAGGTCGAGGAGCCGAGCGAAGAAGTCGCCATCGACATGCTGCGCGGCATGGTCGAGACGCTGGAGAAGCACCACGGCGTGGAGATCGTCGACGACGCCGTGCGCGAGGCCGTCAAGCTCTCGCACCGCTACATCACCGGCCGCCAGCTGCCCGACAAGGCCATCAGCGTGCTCGACACCGCCTGCGCGCGCGTGGCCATCGGGCAGAACGGGCTGCCTGCCGAGCTCGAATCGGCCGCGCGCGACATCTCCACGGGCGAGAGCGAACTGCGCGTGCTGCGCCACGAGGCCGCCACCGGTGGCGACCACCAGGACGCCATCGCCGCGCTCACCTCGCGGCTCGACGTGCTGCGCCAGAAGCACAAGCGCCTGTCCGACAAGGTCGACGAAGAGAAGCACGCGGTGATGGAAATCGTCGCGCTGCGCCGCAAGATTTCTGACAGCCTGCGCGACAACGCACCGCCGCCCGACGAGGAGAACGACCCCGCGCTGCTCACCGCCGCGTTGCGCCGCCTCGAGAAAGGCCTGGAGGCACTGCAGAGCGACGAGCCCATGGTGCCCGTGTGCGTCGATGGCGTGATGGTGGCCGAAGTCATCTCCGGCTGGACCGGCATCCCGGTCGGCAAGATGATGACCGACGAGTTGCACACGGTGCTCAACCTGAAGGAGAAGCTCGCCGAGCGCGTGGTCGGGCAGGACGATGCGCTCGACGCCATCGCGCGGCGCGTGCGCACCTTCCGCGCCGACCTCGACGACCCCGGCAAGCCCGTGGGCGTGTTCATGCTGGTGGGCCCCAGCGGCGTGGGCAAGACCGAGACGGCCTTCGCACTGGCCGACCTGCTGTACGGCGGCGAGCGCAACGTCATCACCGTGAACATGTCGGAGTTCCAGGAGGCGCACACCGTCTCCAGCCTCAAGGGCGCGCCGCCCGGCTACGTGGGCTACGGGCGCGGCGGCGTGCTGACCGAGGCCGTGCGCCGCCGCCCCTACAGCGTGGTGCTGCTCGACGAAATGGAGAAGGCCCACCCCGACGTGCTGGAGCTGTTCTTCCAGGTGTTCGACAAGGGCACCATGGAAGACGGCGAAGGCGTGCAGATCGACTTCAAGAACACGCTGATCCTGCTCACCTCCAACGCCGCGCAAGACGTGATCACGCAGGCCTCGCAGGGCGGGCGCAGGCCCGACCCTGAAGAACTTGTGGAGCGGCTGCGCCCCGAGTTGCTCAAGCAGTTCAGCCCCGCCTTCCTGGGCCGGCTGGCGCTGGTGCCTTATCACCACCTGGGCGACGAGCAGATCCGCTCGATCGTGAACCTCAAGCTCGGCAAGCTGGCGCGGCGTTTCGCGCTGAACCACCACGCGACCTTCACGTGGGACGTGCAGGTGGAAGACGCCATTACCGCGCGCTGCACCGAGGTGGACAGCGGCGCGCGCAACATCGACCACATCCTGGCTCATGCGGTGCTGCCCGAGCTTTCGCGCCAGGTGCTGGAGCGCATCTCGATGGCCGCCGCGTTCACTGCGGTGCACATGGGCATGGACGGCGACGGTGCGTTCGCCTTCAGTTTCGAACCGGCAACGCTGAGCTGATAGATGAACATGCGCGAAGGCTTTACCCAGCACGCCGCCTTCCTGACGGTGAAGACCGTGCTCGGGCCGGACGAACTGCTGCTCGACGCCTTCCAGGCTGCCGAGGGGTTGTCGCAGCTGTTCGCGTGCTCGCTCACCATGCGTTCCCCTTCGAGCGCGCTGAAAGCCGACGACCTGATCGGCACCTCGGCCACGGTTGTGCTGCAGCGGCCCGAGAAGGAAACCCGCTTCTTCAACGGCATCGTCTCGCGCTTCACCTACCTGGGCAGCAACCGGGACTTCGCGACCTACTCACTCGAACTGGTGCCGCGCATGTGGCTGCTCACGCTGGGGCGCGACCGCGTGATCTACCAGAGCATGAGCACGCCCGACATCCTGCAGAAGGTGCTCGGCGAATTCGGCGTGGCCTTCAGCACGCAGCTGCAGGGCACCTACGCACCTCGCGAATACTGCGTGCGCTACGACGAGACAGCCTTCGACTTCATCTCGCGCCTGATGGAGGAGGAAGGCATCTTCTACTTCTTCACCTTCGCGGACGGCGCGCACACGCTGGTGCTGGCCGACAGCAACTCGGCGTGCATGCCCTGCCCCCACGCGGAAAAGCTCGTCATGCGCAGCAGCGAGGAAGGCTACGCGCACACCCATGCCGTCACCCGCTTCGAGTCGGACGCCCGGCTGGTGACCAAGGACCAGGCGGTGGACGACTACGACTTCCTCACGCCCGACACCGATCTGCGGGAGCAGCACGAGGGAAAGATCGGGCGCGGCCTCGACTACGAATATCCCTCGCGCGTGCCTGCGGCGGCCGGCGCGGCGCGCGCGCGCATCCGCCTGGAAATGCACCAGGCCGGCAGCCAGTCGGGCCGCGGCGACAGCCATTGCCACTACCTGACGCCGGGCACCACCTTCACGCTGGAAGAGCATTCCCGCGAGGATCTCAACGTGAAGCACGTGGTGCACAGCGTGCGGCACCACGCCGAGCGCGAGCACTACAGCAACAGCTTCGAGACCCTGCCTCCCGACCTGCCCTTCCGCCCGCAACGCCGCACGCCGCGACCGGTGGTGGCCGGCAACCATACGGCGCAGGTGGTGGGCCCGGCCGGCGAAGAAATCTGGACCGACGAGCACGGGCGCATCAAGGTGCAGTTTCCATGGGACCAGCTGGGCAAGAAGAACGACAAGAGTTCGTGCTGGATCCGCGTCTCGCAGATGTGGGCCGGCAAGGGCTGGGGCGCTCTCTTCCTGCCGCGCATCGGGCAGGAGGTAGTCGTGAGCTATGTCGATGGCGATCCCGACCGGCCGCTGGTCTCGGGCAGCGTCTACAACGGCACGAACCCCACGCCGGTCACCCTGCCGGGCATGTCGTCGCAAAGCACGATCCGATCGCGCTCGACCAAGACCGGCGACGCGGGCAACGAGATGCGCTTCGAGGACAAGAAGGGCTCCGAAGAGTTCTACCTGCACGCCCAGAAAGACATGCGCGTGGAAATCGAGAACGACCTGACCACCACGGTGATGGCCGGCAACGAACTCCACACCGTCACCAAGGGCAACCGCACGGTCAAAGTCGACACGGGCAACGAAACCCACTCGGTGAAGGGCACGCGCGCGCTGGACGTCACGGGCAACGAGACGCACGACAACAAGGCCAACTTCACGCAGACGGTCACGGGCAACTACGAACTCAAGGTCACGGGCAACCTGGTGATCGACGTAACGGGCACCCTGCTCATCAAGTCGGCCCAGACGCTGGACCTGAAGGCCGGCACCGACCTGGGCGCCAACGCCGGCGTCAACTTCAAGGCCGAAGCCGGCGTGGCGCTGTCGGCCAAGGGCGGCGCCTCGCTGTCGAACGAGGCGCCCTCGATCAGCAGCAAGGCCTCGGGCATGAACGCCGTCGAAGGCGGCGGCATGGTCACGCTCAAGGGCGGGCTGGTGAAGATCAATTGAACGATTGAACGCCATGGCACTTCCTTCTCTCCCAACAAAAGACCTGGCCTCGGTGCCCGAGGCCGTGGTGCGCGAAGCCCTCGACGGCGCCGGCCAGACGGTGGTGCGCGCGTCTTTCCTGGGCGATGTTCCGCACGGGCCGATGCAGGTGTTCTCGGCCGCGGGCAAGCCGGCGATGGAGGCCTCCTACCAGGCCGGCGTGCCGCACGGCGCCATGCGCCTGTTCGACGAACGCGGCCAGCTGCTGCAGGAAACGCAGCGCTTCGGCGGCGTGGCCGAAGGCACCACACGCAGCTACTACCCCAGTGGCAAGCTCATGCAGACGCACCAGCACGTGCGTGGCACGCTGCACGGCGATGCCGTGGCGTACGCCGAATCAGGCGATGTCACGGCGCGGCTGCGCTACGTGGCCGGCCGCCTCGAAGGCGAAGCCGCCTACTACAACGAAGGCCGCATGGTGCGGCGCGAGCAATACCGCGCCGGCCTGCTCGACGGCGAAGTGCTCGACTACCTGGCAAGCGGCGGCGTGGCGCAGTCGTCCACCTACGTGGCCAGCGTGCTGCACGGTCCGCTGCGGCGCTTCTGGCCCAACGGCCAGCTGATGGAAGAAATCGCGTACCGCCAGGGCAAGCCGCACGGCAACCCGCGCCGCTTCGACCAGGCCGGCCGCGAGGTCGTGGAGACAGCCGCATCGCCGGGCTTCATGAAGAGCCTGGAAAAACTCGTGAGGGGAGGCTGAACCATGGGCATGCACGTCTGCATGGGGGCCACGCTGCAGTGCAGCTTCGGCGCCGCGCCTTCCAACCTCGTGGTGCTGCCCGTGAACGCGGTGGTCACCAGTGGCGTGCCGGCGGCCACCATCATGGACAACAAGCCGATCGCCAACATCCTGCCCTTCGGCACCTGCAACAGCATGTCGAACCCGATGGTGGCCGCGGCCACCGCCGCCGCGCTCGGCGCCTTCACGCCGATGCCCTGCATTCCGGTAACGGCCGCGCCCTGGGCGCCCGGCTCGCCCACGGTGCTGGTCGGCAGCATGCCCGCCCTGCAGGACAGCTCGAAGCTCGCTTGCAACTGGGGCGGCGTGATCCAGGTCGTCGTGCCGGGGCAGTTCACTTCAATGGTTCCCTGACCGATCCCTACTTACTCATGTCGCAATACGTTTTCACGATGAGCTCCCGCATGGTCGCCATCACGGTGACCTGCCTGGTGCTGCTGTGCGTCCTCCTGTTCCTGATGGGCGTGGAGATCGGCAAGCTGCTGGCGCCTGCGCCCGTCCCTTCGGCTCCTGCCGTCACGGCGCCTGCGCCGCTGCAGTCGCCCTCTCCCGCACCTGCCCCCACAGCAGCGCCGGCTCCCGCCGCCTCCACCCAATGACCAAAGTAGATCAAAGCATGTCGAACAACACACGACACCTCACGGGCATGCACAGCGCGCTGCGTCGCCTCGCCCTTCCAACATTGCTGGCGCTGGCCGGCCTCTGCGCGGGTAGCTCCGCCGGTGCGGCGGGCGAACGGCCCGTGGCGCAGGGCGTGATCGCCGTGCCAGCCGCACTCGCCGCGCCCGCCGCCGCGGCGCCCGCGCCCGCATTCCCGGTCGAGCCGGCAGCCCCTGTCGCGCCACCGGCACCCGTGCTCACCAACGGCCTCGTGCGCGTGCCCGACGGCCGCCTGCTCGCACCCGACATCGCGCGCATCGTGACGCGCGGCGAGCTCGTGGTGGCCATGCTCAAGGTCGACACGCCGCCGTTCTTCTTCTTCGACGACGCCGGCCAGTGGACCGGGCTCGAGGTCGGCCTGGCGCAGTCGCTCGCGAAGGAGCTGGGCGTCAAGCTGCGCTTCAACCGCGAGGCCGGCACCTTCAACGCGGTGGTCGACCTGCTGGCCAACGGCCAGGCCGACCTGGCCATCAGCAAGCTGTCGCGCACGCTGGCACGCACGCAGACCATTGCGTTCAGCGACGCCTACCTCACGCTGAACCACTCGCTGATCCTGAACCGCGTGAAGTTCGCGCAGCTCTCGCACGGGCGCCCGCTGCCGGAGGTCATCCGCAACTTCAACGGCAGCATCGGCGTGATCGCCAAATCTTCTTTCGCGGACTACGCGCGCACCAACTTCCCGCACGCCAAGGTGCAGGAGTTTCCGACCTGGAACGAGGTGCTGGTGGCCCTGCACAAGGGCGAGATCGTGAGCGCCTATCGCGACGAGTTCGAGGTCAAGCGCGTGCTCAAGGCCGACCCGACCGTATCGCTCGTGCTGCGCACCGTGACGCTGAAGGACCTTGAAGACACCCTCGGCATCGGCGTGGCCGTGACCGACACCACGCTGCTGGCCTACGTCAACCAGTTCCTCGCCCAGCGCACCGAGAAGCTGGACATCCAGAAGGTGCTGCAGGCACTCGACCGCTGAGCCGCAAAGAACACGCACCCATCATGAATTCCTCCAAGCTCTACGCCTTCGTCCTCAACCCCTGGGTCGTGATCATCAGCCTCGGGGCCGGCGTGGCCTTCGGCATGCTCGCACCCCCGCTCGCGACCACCCTCAGCTTCGTGGGCGACATCTACGTCGACCTGCTGAAGATGATCACGCTGCCCTTCATGGTCTCGGCCGTGATCTTCAGCCTGCAGCGGCTGTTTCGCGACGGCGGCACGGCCAGCCTGCTGGGCCGCGTGGCGCTGGTGTTCCTCGCGTTCTCGGCCTTCGTGGCCATTGCCGGCGCGGCCACGCTGCTGCTGCTTCGCCCCGGCGAGAACCTGCCGGCCAGCACCATGCAGACCTTCGGCCAGATCGTCGGCGGCGACCTGAGCGCCAGCGACACGGCCATGAGCCTGCGCGGCACCGACGAAGTGAAGAAAACCGCCAGCTTCGCCGACATGCTGGTGAGCCTGGTGCCCGCCAACATCTTCACGGCCCTGGCCAACGGCGACACGCTGAAGACGCTGGTGTTCGCGCTGCTGTTCGGCCTGGCGGTGGGGCATGTGCCCACGCGCATTTCAGACGGGCTGACCCAGGCGCTCGAAACCGTCTATCACGCCTGCCAGACGCTGATGCGCTGGCTGAGCTTTCCGCTGCCGGTGGTGCTGTTCTGCATGAGCGCGGCACAACTGGGCAAGACGGGCATCGAGCCGCTGCGCGCGATGGGCGCCTTCGTGCTGGCCTTCCTGGTGGTGTCGACGGTGCTGCTGGCGGTGGCGTGCGTGATCATCTGGAAGCGCTCCAACGGCACGCTGGGGCAGACGCTCAACGCCATGCGCGGCCCCTTCGCATTGGCGCTGGCCACGCGCAGCAGCGCCACCTGCATGCCGATCATGATCGAGAGCCTGGTCACGCGGCTGGGCTTCGCGCGCTCGCGGGTTGAATTGCTGGTTCCGCTCACGGTGTCGCTGCTGCGCATCGGGCCGGTCGTTTACTACGTGTGCGCCACGCTCTTCATCGCGCAGATCTACGGGCGCTCACTGTCGCCGGTGGAAATCGGCATCGTGCTCACCTCTTCGGTGCTCGCGGGCTTTGCCTCTGCGGGCATGACGGGGCTGGTGACGGTGTCGCTGATCGGCATGACCTGCACCTACCTGGGCCTGCCCTTCGAAGCGGCGTTCATCCTGTTCCTGGCGGTGGACCCGGTGTGCGACATGCTGCGCACGCTGGTGCTGGTCATCGGCAACACCGCGGCCGTCGCTGTCGTGTGCCCCCGGCCACTGAAGATCTAGAGGGCACGCACTCATGTCACGCATCGGCGTTCTCGGCGGCATGGGCCCATCGGCAACGGTGGACTTCATGGAAAAGATCATCCAGCTCACTCCCGCCACGCGCGACCAGGAGCACCTGCCGGTGATCGTGGCAAACCTGCCGCACGTGCCGGACCGCTCCAGCGCCATCCTGGGCACGGGGCCCGACCCGCTGGGCGCGCTGCTCGCGGGCATCGACGTGCTCAACGACATCGGCGTGGGCGTGATCGCGATTCCCTGCAACTCGTCGCACCACTGGTATGCGCAGATGGTCGAGCACAGCCGGGCGCCGGTGATCCACATCGCGCAGTCGTGCGTGGCCGCCATAGCCACGACACCGGGCGAACGGCCGGTGCGGGTGGCGGTGCTCGCCACGCGCGGCGCGCTGGCCTCTGGCTTCTACCAGCAGGCGCTGCGCGAACGCGGCATCGACTTTCTGGTGCCCGACGCCACGACCGGTCAGGACCACGTGGACGCCTGCATCCGCGCCGTGAAGGGTGGTGACGTGCAGGCCGGCGCGGCAGCCTTCGAGCTTGCGCTGGAAGCGCTGTCCGCCACCGGCGCCACCGTGGTGATCATGGGCTGCACCGAATTGCCGATCGCCGCGAAGGCAGCGAACGCCGCCGGGCACAGCACGCTGATGCTGATCGACAGCTCGCTGGAGCTGGCCCGCGCCACCGTCGCCTTCGCACTCGACAAGGGATGGAACAAGCCGACATGGGTTTCCTGACGCGCATGTCCCACAGCCTGCTCGCCCTGCTTCTGTGCATGGCGGCAGGCGGAGTCGTGGGCGTCTATGCGCCCGTGGTGGGCGACGTGGGGTACACGGCAGCGCAGGTCTACCTGGCCATCGTGAGCATGGCAGCCATTCCGCTGCTGGTGGTCGCCACCTTCTTCGGCCTGCGCCAGACCATGGGGCTGCCCTTTCCAGGACGGCGCATCGCGATGATCGCGGGCCTTGCGCTGCTGCTGGTAATGAGCTGCGCGGGCACCGGGCTGGCACTGGGCTGGGTGAACGCACCGGGCGCGCACCTGGACGCCGAATCGCGCGAGCACCTGGGCGAACTGGTGCAGCAGGCCGGCGACGGCGGCGACCTCGAAATGCGCCTGCACGACAGCAGCACGCAGGCAACGGCCATCGAGCGCCCCCGCGTCACGCTGGTGCCCGACAACTTCTTCCGCGTGCTGGTGGAGGGGCGCTCTCTGGGCATCCTGTCGTGCGCGCTGCTGTTCGGCCTGGCCTTTGCCGCGCTGGCGCGCACGCAGCACGCCGCGCTCAACCACATGTTCGAGGGCATCTACCGCACGCTCGAACTCATCATCGCGCGCGCCAACATCCTGCTGCCGGTGGTGGCCTTCGGCATGTCGGCGCACGTGTTCGCGCAGACCGACGCGGTGACGATCCGCGCCATGAGCGGCTTCCTGCTGCACTTCGTGGCGCTGGTGGCGCTGCTGGCCGCGGGCGCCATCGCGGTGATCCACCAGCGCGGCAACCAGCCGCTGGCCGATGTGCTGCAGCACCTGAAGACGCCGATGCTGGTAAGCCTGATGTCGTCGAGCACCACTGCCAGCATTCCGCACACCATCGAGGCGATGAGCGCGCGCCTGGGCTTCAGCCGCGGCATCGTCGAGCTGGTGGTGCCCACCGCCTCGGTGTTCCTGCGCGCGGGCTCGGCGCTGTACTACGTGCTGCTGGCGCTGTTCGTGGCCAACCTCTATGACCGCACGCTCAGCGCGGCCGACATCGGAATGATCGGCATGGGCGCGACGGTTGCGGCCTTCGCCTCGGCGGGCAACAACAGCCTGACCAACGTGGGCTACGCGGGCATCGTGCTGGCGATGCTGCAGCTGCCCATCGAGGCCGCGCTGGCGCTGTTCCTGGCCATCGACCTGATCTGCGAGGGGCCGCGCAACCTGCTGACGCTGCTGGCCACCTGCGTGCTGATTTCCGTCGTGTCGGCGGGCCTGCCGTCGGAGCGCGTGACGGCGCCTGCCGCCGACGCGGCACCCGCGAAGCCGCTGCGCTTCGTGCTCACGCGCGGCAACGTCATGCTGCTGGCTGGCTGCAGCGTGCTGGCCTCCCTGCTGATTTTGCTGATGGGCATTGCCGTGGGCGCGCGGCAGGCACAGCCCTCCGCCGCGTATGCGACTTCAGCCGCGGCGAACCCTGGAATATCGCGATGAACCGCACAAAGACTCTTCTCTTCAGATGGATCGCCGCCCTGCTGCTGCTCTCGCAGCTGGCCGCATGCGGCAGCCTGTTTCCCAAGGGCACGCGCGTGAACTGGAGCGAGCTCACGCTGTCGGCCTCGCCCGACGCCAACCAGAACAGCCCGGTGGCGGTCGACGTGGTGATGGTGCTCGACGACACCATGCTCGCCCGCATCACCGAGCTCACCGCTGCCAAGTGGTTCGGCGCGCGCGCCGACCTGCAGAAGACCTTTCCGCAGAGCCTGTCGTACCTCTCCTGGGAGCTGGTGCCGGGCCAGACGATTCGCGTGCCCTCCAGCGCCTTCGGCTCGCAGCGCGTGGCGGCCGTGCTCGTCTTCGCGAACTACACCACGCCCGGCGCCAATCGCGTGCGGGTGGAAGACCTCAAGGGCGCCGTTGTCGCCCGCTTCGACGTTCAAAGCTTCGACGTGTCGACCACACGCTGAACAACCCGGACCCTCGCCAGTGAACACCGCATTCCATCTTTCTTCTTCCTGCGCAGGAGCCCGCCATGTCTGACGTGCACAGCGCCGCCCCCATCACCGACCGCATCGAGTGGCACGAAGGCATGCTGCTGTCGCCGCAGCACTTCCAGCAGCTCTCGGCGCGCACCGATTCCCTCGTGGCCTGGCAGACGCTGGCCGCCGCGCCCTTCAGCTGGGGCGTGCGCCGCCTGGTGTTCGACCAGGGCCTGCTGCCCGCCGGCCTGCTGCGCGTGCTGGCGCTCGACGCCATCCTGCCGGACGGCACCGCCGTGCAGTACTCGGCCGCCGAGGCCGCGCACGGCGCGCTCGAACTCTCCCTCGCACCGCATAAAGACCAGCTGGCCGTCGAGCCGCTCGACATCTACCTCACGCTGCCGGTCGCCGGCCCCGCGCGGCATCGCGGCGCGACCGTGCGCTTTCGCTCGGTGTCGGGCGCGCCGGTGGAAGACGCCGTGTCGGACGCCGAGCCCGCGAACATCCCCCGCATGCTGCCGCGCCTGACACTCAGCGCGGGCGCGGTGCCGCCCGGCACGCACGTGCATCTGCGCCTGGGCCAGGTGTTCAAGGACAACGAAGTCGTGAAGCTCGGCGAGGCGCAACCGCCGCTGCTCGAAGTAGCGCGCGACAACCCGTTGTGGACTGCGGCCGCCGGCCTGCTGGGCCAGCTGCGAGGCAAGGCGGCCTTCGTCGCGAAGCAGACGGCTGTGCCCTCTTCACGCGTGGACGACCGCCTCGCGCACCTCGAACTGAAGGACCGGCTGCGCAGCCTGCTTTCGGGCCTGCCGCATGCCGAGGCCGTGCTGCGCACGCCGCACCTGCATCCGCTGCCGATGTACTGGTCGCTGTGCGCGCTGCTGGCATCGCTGAGCCTGCTGCGGCCCGGCGGCCTGCCGCCGGTGCCGATGGACTATGACCATGCGAACCCCTCGCGCGTGTTCCAGCCGCTGCTGCTGGCGCTGCGCGACGCGGTGTCCGAAGTGAGCCAGGAGTACCGCGAGCACAAGTTCGAGTTTCGCCAGGGCGCCTTCGAGACCACGCTGCAGCCGCAGTGGCTGGCCGGCACGCGCATCGTGGTCGGCCTGCGCGGCCAGTCCGACAAGGATCTGCTCGCCTGGATGGACAGCGCCATCGTCGGCGCGCAGTCGGCCTACCCCTCGTTGCGCGAACGCCGCGTGCTGGGCGCGGTGCGCCGACCCATCGAGTCGGCCGACGAGCTCGGCCTGCGCCCCGGCTCGGGCTACCTGCTCTACGCCATCCAGACCAGCACCGCGCTGACAGTAGCCGGCGAACTGCTCGTGATCGCCAACGCGAACGAAGGCGCCACCGCGCAGCCTCCGCAGGAAATCGTGCTGTTCATCAAAGACTGATCGACCCCCATGGCACGCACCCTTCCCGACCTTGCGGTCGACGACCACATCACCAAGCAGTTCCGCGCGTTCTACGACGAGATCGTGAAAGCGCGCGACCGCACCGCCGAATCGCGCGAGACCGACATCGACATGGTGGCGCAGGCGCTGGCCCGCCACCTCGAGAACCTGCTCGAGCTGCAGTCGCTCGAATCGCGCCGCGAGAGCACGCGCTTCGAGCTGGAGAACGTGGCCGACGCGCGCTACCTCAAGGCCGCGCTGGCCGACGAGATCCTGCTGCACACGCCGTGGATCGGCCGCGAGCGCTGGACCGCCCACCTGCTGGAGTCTTCGCTGTTCCGCACCAACATCGCGGGCGACCTGGTGTTCAGCCGCATCGAAGAGCTGCTGTCGGGCCGCGAGCCTTCGCGCCGCGACATCGCGCGGCTGTATCTCTTTGCACTGGCACTGGGCTTCCAGGGCAAGTACCGCGGCGGCGGCGAAGAAGCGCGCCTGCTGGGCTACCGCGAAGAGCTGTTCCAGTTCGTCTACCAGCGGCAGGCCGACTTCTCGGGTCGCGACCGCGTGGTGTCGGAGCGCGCCTATGCGAGCACGCTCTCGCACATCGCTCCGCGCAAGCTGCCCACGCTGAGCCGCTGGACGGTGCTGTTCCTGCTTTGTACCGCCTCGCTGCTGGCGGTGTCGGAGCTGTTGTGGCTGTGGCAGTCGTGGCCGGTGCGGCAGGTGCTGCAGCCGGGTGCGGTCGATGCATCGGGGGCATACCAGCGATGAACGACATGCTGCGCCATTCAAAGAGCCCCAGGAGGTCGTCGCCATGCTGACAGACCAGCTCTTCCTCATTTCCATCGCGGTGCTCACGCTGGTGGTGCTGCTCGTGCTCGGCATGGTGCTGTACTTTGCGGCACGGCGTTCGCACGCCAAGCCGTCGAGCGACCCGAAGGTCGCGCGCATCCGCTTCGACTCGCTGCGCAGTTCGTTCCGCCAGGCCGTGGAGCTGATCGAAGGCAACATCGCCTCGCGCGCCGACCGCTACGGCATTCCGTGGATCATGCTGCTCAACGAGGGCGACGACCATCGCCAGCTGCCCATCGAGCAGTCGGGCGTGGCGAGCGCACTGAGCACCGAGTCGGCCTCGGCCGCGACCACGCAGGGCATCTCGTGGCACTTCTTCGACCGCGGCGTGGTCATCGACATTCAGGGCGCCTATCTCGGCTCGCCCGATGACGACGACGCCTCCGAGAAGCCATGGGACGAGTTCCTGGGCATGTGCCGGGCCTACCGGCCGCAGCGGCCGTTCGACTCGGTGGTCATCACCATTCCGGCGGCGCTGCTGCTCGACGACAGCACCGACGGCCGGCTCGAACTATCCAAGCGCGCCAAGCTCGCGCACCGCCGCCTGTGGCTCGCACAGAACCGCTTTGCGATGCGCTTCGCCGTGTATGTGCTGGTCACCGGCGCGGAACACCTCGAAGGCTTCAGCGCCTTCGCGAGCGCCCTGCCCGAGCCGCTGCGCGCGAGCATGCTGGGCTGGTCGTCGCCTTATGACCTGTCGACCACCTACCAGCCGGGCTGGGTCGACGAGGCGGTGGGTACCGTGGTGCGTTCGGTGTCCGACGTGTCGGCCGAGCTCTTCGCCACCGACACCGCGCCGCAGGGCGCCGGCCCGCAACTGCTGCTGCCTTCGCGCATCGAGGCGCTGCGCGGCCAGCTGCAGCTGTATGTCGATGAGCTGATGCGCCCGAGCGCGTACCACGAGCCCTTCTTCTTCCGCGGCATCTACCTGACGGGCGACAGCGGCGAATCGGCGCAGGCAGTTGCCGCCATCGACGCCGAGCACGACAGCTACGGCCAGAAGGACCTAGAGCCCATCGGCGGCGACCTGATCGCGCAGCTGATGCGCCAGCCGGCATTCTTGCGTGACCTGTTCGAGAAGAAGATCTTTCTCGAGTACGGCCTCACGCGGCCGTCGCGCACGCAGACACTGGCGCGCCCGGTGCTGCATCGCGCGCTGCGCTGGACGGCCATCTTGTTCCTCAGCGGCTGGGGTATTGGCCTCGTTGTGGCCACGTGGCAGCTGCACCGGCACAACAGCACGCTGGTATCGGCGCTCTCACAGCTGCAGCACGATGCGCAATACCGCATGCGCGCACTGCAGCGCGGCGAGACCATTCCGACCGCGTGGTACCGCAACAAGGCGCTGTCGCTGCTGGCCATGAACGAGCGGCTGCGCACCGACGGCACGTACTCCTTCTTCATGCCCGGCTCGTGGCGCCCCTTCGACGACCTGAACGAACGCGTGATAGAGCGCATCGAGCGCGAGTTCGGCGACATCGCAGTAAGCACGCTGCGCCGCGAGCTGATGGCCCGCGTGAGCCAGCTGAGCGGCGTGGAGCAGGACGAGGCTACCGGCGAATTCATCGTCGGTGCCAACTGCAGCCTGCCGCCGAGCTTCAAGACCATCGGCGATGCGCCGCGCAAGAACGGCCTGCTGGTGGAAGACCAGCCCGAGTTCGGCGCCCTGCAACGCTACCTGGGTTCGGCCGAGCAGCTCGACACCGCGCTGCAGGCTGTGGAGCGCCTGCGCCAGCCTTCCACCGGCAATGCGGAAGACCTGCGCGTGGCCGTGCGCTACGCGCTGGGCGCCGAGCTGCCCGCCGACCTGAGCCGCAACCTGCGCTACTTCCGCCAGGCGGCCGAGGGCAATGCACTGGCGATTCCGCTGGCGCCGGTGCAGTCGGCGCTGCGCTGCGCGCTCGACAAGGGCACTGCGCAGCTCGACACGCGGCTGTTCGTCAACAACGAACTGCTGGTGTCCGAGCAGTCGCTGGGGCGGCTGCTGCCATCGCTCGCCAGTGCGGGCACCTTCGCGCGCACCACGGCCAGTTATCGCGAAGTGATCGCCGCCATCAAGGACCAGGAAGACCTGGTCGCCTCGGGCAAGGGCGGCTGGATGCGCCAGCCGGTGCTGGTGCTGGGCGCCTCGTACGACCGCACGATCGCGCGCATCGAGCAGAACCGCCTGCTGGGGCAGGAGCCGGCCGATGCGGTACGCGGCCGCGCGCAAGATGCCTTCCAGAAATTCCGCGCCGAGTTCAACCTGCGCTTCGGCGGCGCGCAGCCCGGCCTCGTGTGGCAGGACAAGGAAGGCCGCTTCGCGCTGGCGCCCGAACGCATCGCGCTGCGCGACGCACTCACCGCGCTGCTGGCACAGCCCTTCATGGCCGCCGCGCGCGACCGCGAGCTGCCGGGCGCAGGCCTGCGCTCGACGGCCACATGGGACCTCATGCGGCTCGACCAGGCACTGGCTGTCGGCGACATCCGCAAGCGCTACATGACCGACGGCATGACGGCCTTTCCGGCCATGGTTCGCCCGGGCATCGAGAGCGCGCTGAATGCGCACTTCGCGCAGCTCGTGGTCGACCAGGTGGCCGAGGCTGCGACCGGTGCGAACGATGGCATGCGCCCCACGTCGGGCGCGCTCATGGCCACCGACACGCAGGCCGCAGCCTACGAAGCCTCGCGCCAGCGCCTGGCCAAGATACAGGCGCTGCTGTACGAGATGGGCGCCGGTCCGCGCGCCGAAGACCTGCGCGCAATGATGTCGCGCGACGCGCTGCAACGCCTGGAAGGCGTGGACGAAGCCTTCAACCAGTCGGAGCTGTACGCCATGCGCGGGCGCGACTTCCAGGGCTGGCGCGGCGAGCGCGGGCCGATGCTGGTGGCCTTCGGCGTGCCGGACACGGGCTCGCTCGCGGCCTACCTGGGGCAGCAGTTCAACCGCACCGAAACGCTGGGCAAGCTGGCCGACAGCTACATCGCGGCGCTCGACGGCGCGGGTGCGGGCTCGGTGCTCGCGCAGCGCTGGCAGGCCATCAACCGCGACCTGGAGCGCTACCGGCTGAAGAACCCGAACAGCAGCCTGCTGCTGCTCGAACAGTTCCTCGGCACGACCGGCGCCGAGATCGACCGCGAGACCTGCGCCGCCAAGCTGGCCGGCAAGGCGCCGGCGGCGCGCATCGGCGACTACTTTGCCGACCGCCACCAGCAGATCTACAGCGCCCTGCTCGCGCGCTGCTACGAGCTGCAGTTCGGCGACCAGCAGGAGCTGTGGACGCAGTTCTCCACGCGCTTCAACCGCTCGCTGGCGGGCCGGCATCCGTTCGGCGCGGCGACGGGCCGCGCCTTCGACCTGGCCGACCCGGCGGACGTGAACGACCTCGCACGGGCCTTCGACCCGCTGTCGCGCGCGCTGAAGGACAACCGCACCGACGGCGCCGTGCGCACCTCGGCCATGCCGGGGACGGCCGCGCGCCGCTTCGCGGAGCAGTTCGGCCGCGCACGCGACTTCATGCTGCCGCTGTTCCCGACGGAGGAAGGCGCCGCGCCGGGCTACGACCTGAGCGTGGACTTCCGCGTGAACACCGGCGCCGAGATCGAGGGCAACAAGATCATCGACTGGTCCTTCGAAGTCGGCGACCAGGTGCTCAAGCAGCGCGACCCGCCGCGCACGCTGCGCTGGGAATACGGCATGCCGGTGGCGCTGGTGCTGCGCATCGCGAAAGACTCGCCACTGGTGGCGCGCGCCGACCCGCAACAGCACGCGCTGCTGACCGACGGCCAGACCGTGAGCTTCCGCTTCGCCGACCCGTGGGCGCTGTTCACGCTGGCGCAGCGCCAGCGTGAAGCCGACACGGTGCAACGGCCGGACGGCCGCTCGCAGTTGCTGAAGTTCGAGTTTCCGCTGGTGGCCCAGTCGGCTGGCGACACCGCCCAGTCGCCTGCGGGAGGACGCGCGCGCGTGTTCCTGCGCGTTGCCGCAAGCCCCGCCGGCAAGAAGACCGCCCTGATCTGGCCCGCCGCGTTCCCGATGCGCGCCCCTGAATGGAATACGCCCTGATGGCCGCCGTGCTCGCTCCCCTGAACACCGAGGCCGCCAACGGCTTCGCACCCGACCTCGCGGCCTTCCTCGCGCCGTTGCAAATCGAAGGTGAAGGTCCCGCCGGGCCGCCGCTGCGCTACGACCCGGTGTACTCCCGCATCCGCGATGCGCGCATGGAGGAAGACGCCAGCCTGCCGATGGGCGAATGGACCCGTCCGCTCAAGAAGGCCGACTGGCGCGCCACCGAGATGTTGTGCGCCGAGGTGCTGCAACGGCGCAGCAAGGACCTGCAGGTGGCCGCGTGGCTCACCGAAGCTTGGGTGCATCGCCATGCGATCGACGGGCTGATCGCCGGCACACGGCTGCTCGAAGGGCTGGCACGCGACTTCTGGCAAGACGTGCATCCATGCATCGGCGAGGACGGCGACGCCGACATGCGCACGGCCACTTTCGTGTGGCTCAACGACACCCTCGCGCAGACCCTGCTGATGCGCGTGCCGCTGCTCGCATGGCCGGATTTCTCCCCGCCCTTCATCAACCTTGGCGACTGGCAGCGCGCGCTGACCACCGAGTTCGGCGCCGGTGCGGCCGCCGCCGCAGGCAACGCCAAGTCGAAGGCAAAGGACGTGGCCGAGGAGCCGAACGCGCAGACGGTATCGCGCCAGGACATCCTCGACCACGCCGCACGCGACCTGCATGCGCTTGCCGCGCTCGACGACCGGGTGGCGCTGGCCGCCGACATCTGGCATGAGCTGACAGCCCTGCTCGACGAACGCCTTGGCGCCGATGCGCCCAGCCTTTCGAAGGTGGCGGAGATGCTGGCACGCATGCGGCAGGCGCTGCGCAGCCTGCTGCAGGAGCGCGACCCGCGCGACGAAGAAGAGCCGGCCATGCCGGTGGAGCCGCCCGCCAGCTGGGCGACATATGCATCAACTCCCGCTGCGACCTCGATGGACGACAACGACATGAGCGAAGCCCCTTCTCCTCCTCTTTCTCTTTCTCTTTCTACTTCCGCGCCGCTTCCGCAGGCCGCGGCGAGCGGGCGCATCGGCAGCCGCGCCGAGGCCTACCAGTTGCTGGAGCTGGCCGCAGCCTACCTGCTGCGCGAAGAGCCGCACAGCCCCACTCCCTACCTCGTGAACCGCGCGGTGGCGTGGGGACGTATGCCATTGCCGCAACTGATGCAGGAAGTGCTCCGCGAGGACGGCGACCTGAATCGGTACTTCTCGATCATTGGCGTCAGGCCCGACGCCTAGACAGATTGATCTCTTCGATGGAGCTTTCAACATGCCACGCCACCTCAAGCGCACCGGTCAGCACCTGTATGTCGATGGTCTGCATCTGCTCGGCATCTGCGAGCGATTGATGAAGGAAGCGGTGCTGGCCGGCGCTCCCGGAGGCGCCGGGACGCCTGCGGCCCCCTACACCATGGCCAATGCCGGTGACTGGGTCGCACGCTGGCGCGCGTCGACGCGCGAGGGCATGGTCTATTACAAGATGGCGGGCAGGCTCATCAGCAAGAACCACAAGGTGTATGTCGGCGACGTCGGGCCTGCATACCTTCAATCCACAAGCATCCTGGAGAGTTCGCTCAAGGCATTCCGGTCCAAATACGGCAGGCTGCCAAAGCTCAATCTCCACTTTGGCTATGCCGTCACCTCAATAACAGTAATCAGGGCTGCACTCAACGTCGACAACGCGACGTGGAAAGCATTGCGAATCGAGCAGACGGGCACTCCTCCGCCAACCTGGACGGCATCCATCCTGAGCACTCACCTCATTGCGATGGCAAGAACCCCAGGCGCTTCATCGAACGACCCCAACGATTACATCGATGCGAAGGACAGAGAACTCCTCCAGGAGTGGGCCACCAAGAACGCAATCAACGACCCGCAGTACCAGGTACTCGCGCAGAGGGTGGCCGACCCGGGCCTCATCTATGCAAAGAGCACCGACAGCGTCTATGGCGGCACACGGCCTGCCCCCTGGAGCGAGATACGCCATTCCCCCGTGATCGCCAAGGCGGTCCGCTCCCTGATGAAGGGCGAGTCCCCGTCGTTGGCCGCCGGCCCGGCTGGATACGACAAGGACTACGCGCGCAAGCAGTTGCTGCTGCCCGTCATGACGATGGCGATCTTTCACGCGGAGCCTGCGAGAAACCCGCGTGCATGGCCGATCAACCTGATGATCCTGGACCTCGCGGAGTCCACCACCGCACGCTTCACGTGGGACGCGATCCTGTGGCATCCGCTTGCAATTCCGCAATCGGCCACTACGGGCGCCGGCCATGTTCTCGCCGTGCCCCTGAGCGGCCCCCGGGGGCCGCATGCTCCCCTGGTGCCCTTCGTCGGGCCGCAGCCGACGCAGCAGGAAAAGACGGCACAGGCACGCGCGGAGCGCGCGATCGTGCCCATCACAAGCACGCTGAAGCTGCATCTCGTCGGCGGACTGATTCCGGCAAGCCCCACTGACGGCGGTCGAATAGGCGGGCGTCCGCTCTGGTCGCAGAACAGGTTTGCTGCAACCGAGCCTTTCGACTTCATCCATCAGAAAGAGATCGACGTGCTGCTGCAGTGGCTGATGCAATTTCCGGAGATCGGCACCCATTGGAGCGTGCAGGACCCGCCGCCGCACGGCGCCACGCTCGTGCCGGCGATGCAGGTTCTGCAGCGCCAGGTTCCCGCCGATGTGGCAACGACCACAGGCTTGACCCGCATCGCCGCCCGGCTCCAGACCCGGATCGGGACCTTGGATTACATGCATTAGCCAGCCCCCCGTCTCTCAGGAGTTCTCCGCTCCGGCGCTTGCTGTTCAATGCGCCCGCGAGCGCCAAGTTCACGCACAAGTACGAAGTCGTCCGGGCCGAGCTGCCCGGCGCCGAGTTCAATACCAGGACCAAGGCCTGACCCAAGACGAACTTCACGCAGCTCCAGGCGTGGAAGCAGATGGAGGCGCTGCCCTGCTTCAAGGCGAACAAGGAGATTCCGGACGCGGTTGCGCTCTAGGCGGCAACGGTCGCAGCGGGACCGAACGCCGCGCCTCAACCCAGCACGTCGTTCACCTGCTCCCGAAATTCGCTCAGGCTCACGGCCGCCCCAATCTCCCGCGGCAACGCATCGCGCACCGAGAACACGCCGAGGATCTTCGCCCCCGCCGCCAGCGGCAGGTGGCGAAAGCCCCGTTCGAGCATGAGCGCGACGGCGTCGGACACCAGCGTTTCGGGCGGCACGCAGATGGGGTTGGGCGTCATCACGTCGCGCACCGCCGTGCGATCAGGGTCCAGCCCCTTGGCCAGCACCCGGGTCATCAGGTCGCGCTCGGTCAGGATGCCGAGCAGCGTGTCGGGTAGGTCCATGATGAGCACGCTGCCGCAGTTGGCACGCGTCATCACGCATGCGGCGTCGCGCACGTTCGCCTGCGGACCCAGGCTGATCACGTGCTTGCGCGAGATGGACTGGAAAACAGTGCGCTCGGTCATGATGCACCCTCCGGAAGTGGCGTCGTGGATGGTGCCGCCGACAGCGGCTCAGCGCAAGGAGGCGTTGAGCCGCTCCAGCGCCGTGGCGCCGGGGCAAAGCTGGTCAGGCCCCATCGCGTTGAGCGACTGGTCGCTGGTGTTGAGCGCCGTGTGCAGGTCGGTGGCCAGCGGGTCGACGTAGAGCAAACCGGTCACCACCTCCCCCATCTCGTGGTGCCGCTGCATGTAGGCCATGGCGGCGTAGCGGTCGCCAGGGTTGTAGTCGGGGTGCAGGCTGCGCAGGCGCAGCAGCGTGCCGTCGTGCTGGCGCACGTCCATCACCTCGCCCGGTTCGATATCGGCGACGATTTCGTCCCGCCCGCTGATGAAGTCGATGCGGCTCACCGCCTCGTTGTGCTCTCGCACGTAGTCGTAGCTCTTGGTGCTGCCGGGGTGGTTGTTGAAGGCAACGCAGGGGCTGATGACGTCGATGAAGGCGGAGCCACCATGGCTGATCGCCCCTTTTATCAGTGGCACAAGTTGCGCCTTGTTACCCGAAAAACCCCGCCCCACGTAGCTGGCGCCCAACTGCAGCGCCATGGCCACGAGGTCCACCGGGCTGTCGGTGTTGACGACGCCCTTCTTGCTCTTCGAGCCCTGGTCGGCGGTGGCGGAGAACTGGCCCTTGGTGAGGCCGTAGACGCCGTTGTTCTCCACGATGTAGGCCATGCGCACGCCGCGCCGCATGGCGTGGGCAAACTGGCCCAGGCCGATGGAAGCCGAATCGCCGTCGCCCGAAACGCCCAGGTACAGCAGGTCGCGGTTGGCGAGGTTGGCGCCGGTCAGCACGCTGGGCATGCGGCCGTGCACGGTGTTGAAGCCGTGCGATGCGCCCAGAAAGTAATCCGGCGTCTTGGAGCTGCAGCCAATGCCCGAGAGCTTGGCCACGCGATGCGGTTCGATGTCCAGCTCCCAGCAGGCCTCGATGATGGCGGCGGAGATGGAGTCGTGGCCGCAGCCGGCGCACAGCGTGGAGATCTTTCCCTCGTAGTCGCGTCGCGTGTAGCCGACCTTGTTGGTGGCCAGCGTCGGGTGACGCAACCGGGGCTTGGCAAGGTAGGTCATGCAGGCTCTTTCTTATCGGTGCTGCCGGAGGCTTGCGTCTGTTGTTGCACATGCGCGCTGATCGACTGGACGATGAAGCGCGCGGTGATGGGCGTGCCGTCGAAATGCAGCACCCGTATCAACCGCGCCGGATCGGCGTCCAGCTCATTCACCAGCAGGCTGCGCATCTGTGCGTCGCGGTTCTGCTCGACCACGAACACCCGCTCGTGCTGCGCCAGGAACTGCACCACGCTGTCCGGGAAGGGAAAGGCGCGCAGCCGCAGCGCGTCGAGATGGATGCCGCGCTCTTCCAGCGCCTGCAACGCCTCGTGCATCGACGGGCTGGTCGAACCGAAATAGATCACGCCCAGTTTGGTCTTTTCGGCGGCGGGCCGAAGCACAGGCTGCGGCACCAGCGTGGCCGCTGTCGCGAACTTCTTCAGCAGCCGCTCCATGTTGTAGATGTAGTCCGGCCCGCGCTCCGAGTAGCGGGCGTAGGCGTCGCGTGTCGTGCCGCGCGTGAAGTAGCTGCCCTTGGTCGGGTGCGTTCCGGGCAGCGTGCGCCAGGGAATGCCGTCGCCATCCACATCCTTGTAGCGGCCGAAGTCGCGGCCCGCCTCGAGCTCTTCGGCGCTCATGACCTTGCCGCGGTCGTAGGCCTTGCTGTCGTCCCAGGCAAAGGGCTCGCACAGGCGCTGGTTCATGCCGATGTCGAGGTCCGTCATCACGAACACCGGCGTCTGCAGCCGGTCGGCCAGGTCCAGCGCCACCGCCGCATGCTCGAAGCACTCGTGCGGATCCTCGGGGAACAGCAGCACGTGCTTGGTGTCGCCGTGCGAGGCATACGCGCACGAGAGGATGTCAGCCTGCTGCGTGCGCGTCGGCATGCCGGTGGAAGGGCCGCCGCGCTGCACGTTGATGAGCGTGACGGGGATCTCCGCAAAGTAGGCCAGCCCGATGAACTCGCTCATCAGCGAAATGCCCGGCCCCGAGGTCGCGGTGAAGGCGCGTGCGCCGTTCCAGCCGGCGCCGACCACCACGCCAATCGATGCGAGCTCGTCTTCCGCCTGCACGATGGCAAAGCGGTGCTGGCCGGTGGCCGGGTCCACGCGGAACTTGGTGCAGTACTTCTGGAAGGCCTCGGCCACCGAGGACGACGGCGTGATCGGATACCAGGCCGCGACCGTGGCACCGCCATACACGCAGCCCAGCGCGGCGGCGCTGTTGCCGTCGACGAAGATGCGGTTGCCAACACCGTCGGCACGCCGCACCCGCAGCCCCAATGGCTCGTGCAGGTTCTCCCGCGCGAAATCGCAGCCCAGGTGCAGCGCCTGCACATTGGAGGCCAACAACTTTTCCTTGCCCTTGTACTGTTCGCCGAACAGCTTCTCGACCACCTCCGGCTCTATGCCAAGCAGGATGGCCAGGGCGCCCACGTAGACGATGTTCTTGAACAGCTGGCGCTGCCGCGGGTCCTGATAAACGGCGTTGCAGATTTCGGTGAGCGGCATGCCGATCACGCGCACGTCGCTGCGGAACTTCGATGGCGGCAGCGGCCGCGTGCTGTCGTAGAAGAGATAGCCGCCGGGCTCCAGTTCGGCCAGGTCGGCCTCCCAGGTCTGCGGATTCATCGCCACCATCATGTCGGTGCCGCCGCGCCGTCCGAGATGGCCCTGCTCGGTCACGCGCACCTCATACCAGGTCGGCAGGCCCTGGATGTTGCTGGGAAAGATGTTGCGCGGACTCACCGGCACGCCCATGCGCAGGATGGCCTTGGCGAACAGTTCGTTGGCAGAGGCCGAACCCGACCCATTGACGTTGGCGAACTTGATGACGAAGTCGTTGACCGCCTCGATCTGCTTCATGCGGCCACCTCCTGCGCATGCCCTTGCCCGGCAGGTGTCATCTTCAACAAGAACTTCTGCATGTCCCACGCGCCCGTGGGGCAGCGCTCGGCGCACAGGCCGCAGTGCAGGCAGACGTCTTCATCCTTGACCATCACGCGGCCCGTCTTGAGCCCGCCGGATACATACAGGTCTTGCGCCAGGTTCAGCGCCGGCGCCTTGAGCCGTGATCGCAACTCGACTTCTTCGCCGTTGTCGATGAAGTTGATGCAGTCCATCGGGCAGATGTCCACGCAGGCATCGCATTCGATGCAGGCAGCTTCGGTGAACACGGTCTGCACGTCGCAGTTCAGGCAGCGCTCGGCCTCCTTGAAGGCGGTGGCGGCGTCGAAGCCCAGTTCCACTTCCACGCGGATGCTGGCCAGTGCGGTCTCTGCCTTGGCCCACGGCACCTTGTAGCGCAGGTCGTTGGAGGTGTCGTTGTCGTAGCTCCACTCGTGGATGCCCATCTTCTGCGAGACCAGGTTGGTCATCGGCGCCGGGCGAACGTAGACCGGCTCGGCACGCAGCAGCTTGTCGATCGACACCGCAGCCTCGTGGCCATGGGCCACGGCCGTGATGATGTTCTTGGGGCCGAAGGCCGCATCGCCGCCGAAGAACACGTTGGGCACCGTCGACTGGAAGGTGTTCTCGTCCAGCTTCGGCAGGCCCGACTTGTCGAAGGCGATGCCGCAGTCGCGCTCGATCCACGGGAATGCGTTTTCCTGGCCCACCGCGACCAGCACTTCGTCGCATTCGAAATACGCGTCCGGCTCGCCGGTGGGCACCAGCGTGCGGCGGCCCTTGTCGTCGTACTCGGCGCGGACGATCTCGAAGCGCATGCCCAAGAGCTTGCCTTCTTCGTGGACGAAGGCCTTGGGCACGTGGAAGTCGATGATCGGAATGCCTTCGTGCTGGGCGTCTTCCTTTTCCCAGGGCGAGGCCTTCATTTCAGCGAAGCCGCTGCGCACGATGACCTTCACGTCGGTGCCGCCCAGGCGGCGGGCCGAGCGGCAGCAGTCCATTGCCGTGTTGCCACCGCCCAGCACGATCACGCGCTTGCCGATGCTGCTGACGTGGCCGAAGGAAACCGAGTTGAGCCAGTCGATGCCGATGTGGATGCTCGCCGCCGCTTCCTGTCGGCCAGGCACATCCAGGTCGCGCCCGCGCGGTGCGCCGCAGCCGACGAAGATCGCGTCCCACTCCTGCGCCATCAGAGCCGTCATCGAGTCGATGCGCTCGCCGCTGCGGAACTCGACGCCCAGGTCGAGGATGTAGCCAGTCTCTTCGTCGATCACCGACTCCGGCAGGCGAAAGCGCGGTATCTGCGTGCGGATGAAGCCGCCGGCCTTGGCTTCGCCGTCGAACACCGTCACTTCGTAGCCGAGCGGCGCCAGGTCGCGCGCGACGGTGAGCGAGGCCGGCCCCGCACCGACGCAGGCAACACGCTTGCCGTTCTTCGGCTCCAGCTTCGGCATGCGCGCGCGCACGTCGTCCTTCATGTCGGCTGCCACGCGCTTGAGCCTGCAGATAGCCACCGGCTCGGGCTCCCCCGTGTTGCCCTCTTCCACCCGCCCTCGCCTGCAGGCCGGCTCGCAGGGCCGGTCGCAGGTGCGCCCCAGGATGCCGGGGAAGACGTTGGACACCCAGTTGATCATGTAGGCGTCGCTGTAGCGGCGCTGCGCGATCATGCGGATGTATTCAGGGACGGGGGTGTGCGCCGGGCAGGCGTACTGGCAATCGACGACCTTGTGGAAATAGGCCGGGTTGGCAATGTTCGTTCGCTGCAATGCGTGTCTCCTGCCAGCCGCCAGGGACCCCGGAGGGGCCGACGCGCGGCTCTGGCGCAGTATGCGCCGCACAGGCGGGAGCGCAACCTTGGTGAAATCCCGCAGCTAGCCGGCTGGCCCCTCCAGGGCAACGGCAAAGAGGGCATCGATCAGCGGCCGCTCCCTGCGGATGGAAAGGCAGCACAGCGAATAGCTGATCGACAGCTGCTCATCGTCGATTGCCACGGCCGCCAGGCCCGGCAGCGGAATGAACTCCACCTGCGTGACGAAGCCGACGCCCATTCCGTTGGCCACCGCATGCAGGATGGCCTCGCGGCTGTTGATTTCCATGGCGCAGTGCAGGTTGACTTTCTGCTGCAGGCAGGCGCGCTCGACGCGATGCCGGGTCTTCGAACCGGGCTCGCGCAGGATGACCGTTTCGTGTTCGATGTCGCGGGTGGTGATCGATGCGCGCTTCGTCCACGCATGGCCTTCGGGCACTACCGCGACGATGCGCTCAGCGCGGTAGGGCGCGATGTGCAGGCCCTCGGCCGCCGCGGGTTCGGCGACGATGCCCACGTCGATGGAGAAGTCCTGCAGCCCCCGGAGGGTGGACTCCTCCGACCCGATCGACACCGTCAGGTCCAGCGACGGATGCGCCTCCTTGAAGTTACGCGCCAGCTCCAGCGCAATGGGCGGCGACACCGCGCCGACGCGCACCAGCCCCACCTTGAGCTTGCGGGCACTCTCCAGGAAGAGCATCGCCTCCTCCTCCTGCCCGAACAGGCCCTGCGTGATGGCATAGAGCCGCTCGCCGGCCGCGGTGAGCCGCACGCCGCGCCCGCTGCGCAGGAACAGTTCCACGTTGAAGCGGGCCTCCAGGGCCTTGACCTGGTCGGTCACCGTCGGCTGCCCGATGTGCAGGTACTGCGCCGCCGAGGTGAAGCCGCCCGTCTTCGCCACGGCATGGAAGCATCTGATCGATTTGTAGTACTGGTGGAACATGCATTCGGGCCCCGGCGAAGCCGGCGGCTCCTTCAGGAAGAAAGCCTCTCACAAGCACGCCCGGGCGCGAATGAGCGCTTTCCCGGTCGCGATGCCCGCACGGGCGATCCATCGATTTTCGACCATGCGGACACCGGAAATGCGATTGGACGCGATGGCGGGCCGCTTCGACACTGGCCGCCATACGAGACAACCGAAGCGAAAGACCCGATGCCCCACGCGTACCACAACCCCGTTTCCATCCACTGCGGCCGAGGCAGTCTGGAGCGGCTGCCCACGATCCTCGCCGGCCGCCGCGTCGTCGTCGTCACCTTTCCCGAAGCCCGCGAGCTCGGACTGGTCGCCCGCCTCCGCGAGCTCCTGAAAGACTCGCTGCTCGGGGTGATCGACGACGTGCGCCCCAATCCCGACGTGGCGCACTTGAGCGCCCTCTACAACCGCTTCTGGCAATCGCCCGAAGCATGCGATGCCATCGTCGCCGTGGGCGGCGGCAGCGCCATCGACACGGCCAAGGCGCTGATGGTGGGCACGGCAAGCGGCCAGTTCGACGAACTCGTCGGCCTGCTGGCGACCGGCAAGCCCTTTGCCCCCACCAGCGTCAAGCCGCTGATCGCGGTGCCGACGACGGCGGGCACCGGCAGCGAAGTGACGCCCTGGGCCACGATCTGGGATGCCGCCCGGCAGAAGAAGTACTCGCTGCACCTGGATGCCACCTGGCCCGAGGCCGCCATCGTCGATCCCGAGCTGATGCTTTCGGTGCCGGCGGGCACCACCGTGTCGACGGGGCTCGATGCGCTTTCCCACGCGCTGGAGTCGGTGTGGAACGTGAACGCGAACCCCATCTCCGACACCTTCGCCATCTCCGCCGTGCAGGATATCTTCGAGTGCCTGCCGGCGCTGCGGGCCGATCTCGGCAACATCGAACTGCGCGAGCGCATGGCGCTGGCCGCGCTCAAGGCCGGCCTTGCGTTCTCCAACACGAAGACGGCCCTGGCGCATTCGATCTCGTACGAGATGACCCTGCGCTACGGCCTGGCACATGGAATCGCCTGCTCGTTCACGCTACCGATCGTTCTTGAAAAGGCATGGGCCCGCTCTCCCGATCGGGACCGCACGCTGCAGCGCCTGTTCGGGCCGGACCTGGCCGCCGGTGCCCGGCGCTTGCGCGACTTTCTCCAGGGACTCGGCGTGAAGACCGAGTTCGCGGACTACGGCGTGGCGGACAGCGAAGCCGCGGCCATGATCGCGCGCGCCATGGATGGCGCGCGCGGCAAGAACTTCATAGGGGCGGTGTCCGCCTGGTAGTCAGTTAGTCGGTTAGTCGGTTGAATCTGTAGAACGTCGAAAAAAATGCCGGCATTCGAGCCGGTCCCACGGACCCACGTCCGTCAAGAACAGGAGACAAAGACATGCAATTGGCAAATCAAGGCCTGCAGGCCGGGGCGTACGCGCCGCCTCTCGAACATTCATTCCGGCGCGCGCAGTGGCGAATGCTGCTGGCCGCGATGTTCTGCTACCTCTTCTTCTATACCGGCCGGCAGACCTTCGGCTTCGCCATCCCAGGGCTGCAGAAGGAATTCGGATTGTCGAAGGAGGTCTTGGGTTGGGCCTCGGCCAGCCTGCTGTGGTGCTACGCCATCGGCCAGGCGATCAACGGCAACCTCGCCGACAAGTTCGGCGGCCGGCGCGTGATGACCGCGGGCGCCATCCTGTCCTGCGCGGCCAACTGGGTCGTGAGCTTCGCCGTCGGGTTCAAGACGCTCGCGATTCCATGGGGCGTCAACGGCTACTTCCAGGCGCTCGGCTGGGCGCCGGGCAGCCGCCTGCTGTCGAACTGGTGGGGCACCGGGGAGCGCGGCAAGGTCTTCGGCTTCTACACCTTCGCTGCCGGATGCGCGTCGGTCCTGTCGTTCGTCACGTCCATCGTGGTGGTCAACGTGCTGCACCTGGACTGGCGCTGGATCTTCAGGCTGCCCGTGCTGCTGATGCTGGTGGGCGGCATCGCGTTCTACCTGATAGCCCGGGAGCGCCCCGAAGACCTCGGCTTCAAGTCGCCCGACACCGGCATAGCCAACGCGGAAGACGCGAAGGCCGCGTCCCTGCAGCACACCACGCCCGACGAAAGCTCGTGGACGCGCTACAAGGCCGTGCTCTGCAACCCGAAGCTGCTCATCGCGGCACTCGCCATCGGCTTCCAGAATGCCGCGCGCTACGGGCTGATCGTCTGGGTGCCGGTGCACTTTCTCGGCAAGGACTGGAGCAAGATGGCCGACGGCATGATCGATCCCGCATGGATCTCGGTCGCACTGCCGGTGGGCATGGCCTTCGGTGCTCTCACCAACGGCTGGATCTCCGACCGCGTCTTCGGCTCGAAGCGCTACAAGGCCATCGTGCTGTACATGCTGCTGGGTGCGGCCGCCTCCGTCGGCATGTACCTGCTGCCCACGAGCATCGGCGGGCTGGCGCTTCTTTTCCTCGCAGGCTTCTTCGTCTACGGCCCCGCCTCTTCGTTCTGGGCGCTGTGCCCCGACCTCGTGGGAGCCAAGCGCTCGGGCACCGCCACCGGCGTCATGAACTTCTTCTCGTACCTGCTGGCGGGCCTCGGCGAACCGCTGATCGGCCGGCTGCTGGATCACTCGGGCAACACCTCGATGGTCTTTCCGATCGTGGCCGCCAGCTGCCTCATCAGCGCCTTCATCGCGGTCTTCATCCGTCGCTGAAAGAGCCCTTTTCTCTTCACCTCCAAGGAATCCCTTCTCATGAAACCCGACTCGCTGGAAGTCAATGCCCGCAGCTACCGCTGGATGAGCCGCCCCGTCGTGGTGGTGTGCGTCGATGGCTGCGAGCCTGCGTACCTGGACGCGGCCATCGCAGCCGGCGTAGCCCCCTGCATCGAGCGCATGCGCAAGACCGGAGCAGACCTGCTGGCCGACTGCGTGGTGCCCTCCTTCACCAACCCGAACAACCTGTCCATCGTCACCGGCGCCCCACCGGCCGTGCACGGCATCTGCGGCAACTACTTCTTCGACCGCGAACTCGGCCAGGAAGTCATGATGAACGACCCCAAGTACCTGCGCGCGGGCACCGTGCTCGCAGCCTTCGCCGATGCGGGCGCTTCGCTTGCCGTGGTCACCGCCAAGGACAAGCTGCGCAAGCTGCTGGGCCACCGCATGAAGGGCATCTGCTTCTCGTCCGAGAAGGCCGACCAGGCCACCATCGAGGAGAACGGCATCGACGGCGTGGTCGAGATGGTCGGCATGCCCGTGCCCTCGGTGTACAGCGCGGAGCTCTCGGAGTTCGTCTTCGCCGCCGGCGTGAAGCTCATGGAATCGCGCCGCCCCGACCTGATGTACCTGTCGACCACCGACTACGTGCAGCACAAGGCCGCCCCCGGCAGCCCCGCGGCCAACGCCTTCTACGCCATGATGGACGGCTACCTCGCGCAGCTCGATGCGCTGGGCGCCACCATCGTGCTCACGGCCGACCACGGCATGAACGACAAGCACGACGCCGACGGCGCGCCCAAGGTCATCTACCTGCAGGACGTGCTCGACGACTGGTATGGCAAGGACCAGGCCCGCGTGATCCTGCCGATCACCGACCCGTACGTGGTGCACCACGGCGCCCTCGGCTCCTTCGCCACCGTGTACGCCCCCGACGAGGCCCGCGTGCCGGGCTGGATCGAGCGCATCCAGCGCCTGCCGGGCATGGAGCTGGTGCTCTCGCGCAAGGACGCGGCCGCGCGCTTCGAGCTGCCGCCCGACCGCATCGGCGACATCGTGGTGGTCAGCGAGCAGAGCACGGTCATCGGCACCTCGGCCAGCCGGCATGACCTGTCGGCGCTGGAAGTGCCGCTGCGCTCGCACGGCGGGGTGTCGGAGCAGCGCGTGCCGCTGATCTGCAACCGGCCGGTCACCGGCATTGCCGCCAGCCGCCGGCTGCGCAACTTCGATGCGCTGGACCTTGCGCTGAACCACGCCCAGTAAACCGTCGCCCGGAGCACTCCCCCATGAGCCAAGCCACCCTGAAGCCAGGCACCATTCACCGCGAAGCCCTGCGCATTGCCGGCGAGCGGATTCACCGCGACCGCACGATCGACGTCACCTACCCCTACACCGGCGAAGTGATCGCCACCGTGCCCAAGGCCACGCTCGAAGATGTTCGGGTGGCCTACAAGATCGCGCGCGACTACAAGCCCACCCTCACGCGCTACGAGCGCTACAAGATCCTGATGCGCGCGGGCGAGATCATCGCCTCGCGCCTGGACGAGATCTCGCGCGTGATCACGATGGAGTCGGGCCTGTGCCGCAAGGACTCGCTGTACGAGGTGGGCCGCGCCTCCGACGTGCTGCTGTTCGCGGCCAACCAGGCGCTGGTGGACGACGGCCAGGTGTTCTCCTGCGACCTCACGCACCACGGCAAGAGCCGCAAGGTCTACAGCGCTGCGCGAGCCGCTGCAGGGGGCGATCACGGCCATCACGCCGTTCAACCATCCGCTGAACCAGGTGATCCACAAGGTGGCGCCCTCCATTGCCACCAACAACCGCATGGTGCTCAAGCCCAGCGAGAAGACGCCGCTGACGGCCTTCATCCTGGCCGACATCCTGTACGAGGCGGGCCTGCCGCCGCCGATGCTGTCGGTGATCACGGGAGACCCGCGCGAGATTGCCGACGAGATGCTCACCAGCGCCGACGTGGACCTGGTCACCTTCACGGGGGGCGTGGCCATCGGCAAGTACATCGCGGGCAAGGCGGTGTACAAGCGCCAGATCCTGGAGCTGGGGGGCAATGACCCGATCATCGTGATGGAGGATGCAGACGTCGAGGAGGCGGCCACGCTGGCGGCCAGCGGCTCGTACAAGAACTCGGGCCAGCGCTGCACGGCGATCAAGCGCATGCTGGTGCACGAGGCGGTGGCGGACCGGTTCGTGGAGCTGCTGCTGGCCAAGACAAAGGCGCTGAAGTACGGCGACCCGATGGACCCGGCCACGGACATGGGCACGGTGATCGACGAGGCGGCTGCGATCCAGTTCGAGGCGGTGGTCAACGAGGCCATCAAGGCGGGTGCGAAGCTGCTGTACGGCAATGAGCGCAGCGGTGCGCTGTATTCGCCCACGGTGCTCGACCATGTGGACCCCGGGATGACGGTGGCCAGGCACGAGACCTTCGGGCCGGTGTCGCCGGTGATCCGCTTCAGGACGATCGAGGAGGCGATCCGCATCTCCAACGGCACGGCCTACGGGCTGTCGTCGGCGGTGTGCACGAACCGCATGGACTACATCACGCGCTTCATCCGCGAGCTGAACGTGGGCAGCGTCAACGTGCGCGAGGTGCCGGGCTACCGCCTGGAGCTTACGCCCTTCGGCGGCATCAAGGACTCGGGCCTCGGATACAAGGAAGGCGTGCTCGAGGCCATGAAGAGCTTTACCAACACCAAGACCTACTCGTTGCCCTGGTGAGCTCGAGGCCTGCTCCCGGATACACCGGGAACCAGGCCCTGGCCGCCCACCGCATCGCACTCTCCATCGTCTTGCGTCCCTTGCCAGGGGCGCCGAAGTCGCGCGCGTGGATGCGCCTCGATCTGACGAAAAAGCCGACAGGACTATCGAAATACCCATGGGCTTTCGTCGCTGGCACGTCACCCCGCTCTTCTGTAATTCGACCACTCCCCCCACCAGAGGCAGCCGAAAAAAATGTCAGTCGAGCACTTCATTCCCCAAGCCATTCCCCCAGGCGCCGCCATGCGGGCGCGCAAGGCACCAGACCCGACCGGCGCGCGGCAGTGCGCCACCGGATGGACGCGCACCTTCGCGCTCACGACCGCGCTCGTTGCCGCACTGAGCGGCTGTGGCGGCGGCAGCGGTTCGGGCGGCGCGGCACTTGCATTGCCGGCCCCGTCATCACCCGCCCCCACGTCGCCCGAAGCACCATCGACGCCGCTCGCCAACCGCACGCTGGTCATCGACCTCGACGGCGCCACCTACGCCGCAGTGCAAAGCGGCATCGCCGGCGGCACGCTCCCGAACCTCGCCAAGCTCGAAGTGAGGCTGGCCTACAGCGGCGGCATGGCCGGCACGCCCAGCCAGCAACCCACGCTGGACACGCCCGGCTGGGCGACGCTGCTCACCGGCACCTGGGCCAGCCGCCACCAGGTGATGTCGGAAGCACCGAAGCAGGCGGTGCGCGGCGCCACCGTGTTCCAGTTGACCAAGGGCAGGAACACGGGGCCGAACAGTGCGGCCGTCGCTTCGTCGGGGCTGGCCCAATTGCTGTCTTCCGACCACGACAGCGGCTATCTCGACTCGCTCACCGATTGCTCCGGCAATGCGACCGCCACCGACTGCGTGACCACGCAAGCCACGCAACTGATCGGCGGCGACTACGCGACGGTGCTCGCGCAGTACCGCGCGATGAAGGACGCCGCACTTGACTTCGGACTCGGCTCCACGCAGTACGCGGGCACGCTGGCCAAGCTCGACAAGGCCGTCGGCACTCTCGTCGACGCCACGTCGAAGCGCCCAAACACCCGGTGGCTCGTCGTGGTGACCGGCAACCACGGGCTCAGCGCCAACAGCCAGGACGACGGCCTGCCGCTGGTGCCCGAGTCGAGCACCTTCATCGGCCTGAACCAGCCTGCGAACATGGGAACGCAAGGCGTCGGCGCTGCACTGCCGCAGAAGCTGACCGACCTGTATGCGAACGCCAGCATCGCCGACGTTGCGCCGACCGTGCTCGGCTATCTGGGCGCACTGCCGGACGCGAAGACCTACGCGCTGGACGGCAGCCCGTTGACCGGCGCGCAGGCCGTGTCGCAGCTGACCACATCGGTGGTCGACAACAACTCCTCCAGCGCGAGCGTGGTGCTGAACTGGACGGCTCCGGCCAAGGGCGCGATCACGGTCATGCGCGACGGACAGGTAATCGCTTCGAACCTGCCGGCGGGCACCGCCACGTACACCGACAACCAGCTCTCGCAAGTGTTGAGCGCCAAGGGCACGTACCAGCTCAGCTACACGGTGCAGGCCGGCGACGGCGCGGACGCCGCGTCGAGGGCCGTGCTCTCACCACTCGTGTCCTACGTTCCGCCGGTTCCGCTGGCGCCGACGCTGAAGAACGGACTGGTCTCCTACTACCCGTTCAGCGCCACGCTGCCGCCGGTCGATGCGATGGCGCACAGCACGATGGGGCCCGCCGCGAGCGACCTTCCGCCCGCAGCCGGCCTCGTGGTGCCGGGTCCGTTCGCGGGCACCAACGGCCTGCTGGTGGACACGAGCTTCGTCAACACCAACGGCGTCGAGGGCTACCGTCTCACACCGGCCGATGGCTTCGACATCTCCAAGGGCACGGCACCGCAATTCACCATCGGGCTCTGGTTCAAGACGCCATCGTGCGTTGCCACCAACAACGTGACCATCGTCTCCAACAAGAGCTATGTGAGCGGCGGCAATGCCGGCGTTGCCATCGGCCTGTTCGCCAGCTCGGGCAACCAGTGCGGCGTGGCGTTCAACATCGGCTCCGGCGGGGGCGTGCGCGCGGACGGGCCGACCAGCCCCTACACGCAGATCACCGTCAACCGCTGGGTGTACATCGCCTTCTCGGTCGACGGCGTGGCCAAGACCATGAACATGTACGTGTTCGATCCGGTGACAAGCACCACCAACCGCGTGGCCGTGGGCAAGTCGACGGGGTCGGTCGATCTCTCCAAGCTCTCGCCGTTTCCGCAGTGGGGCATCGGCGACGACGGCACCGGCACATTCCTGATGAACAAGTGCAACGGCACCGTCACGCCGCCGTACTACGCCGGCAAGTGCGCAACCGCGCCCACGTACCAGCACCACTTCGGCGACCTGGCGATGTGGAACCGCGTGCTGACCGATGCCGAGCTGCAATCGATCTTCCTGTCGAACAAGCCGTTGTCGACGCTGCCGGTCAACTGAGGAGGCGCGCACCATGAAATCCAGCTTCTGCTTCTTCCTTGCAGCAGGTATTGCGTGCCTGTTCATCGCCGGATGCGGTGGCGGCAGCGATGGCGGCGGGACCAGCCTGCAGTTGCCCGTCGCTGCCGCAACAACAACCGGCGACGGCGCGGCGCCTGCCGAGGTTCCGATCGTGGCGGCGCCCTGCGCGAGCTGCGCGGCCGCCGGCACCGACCTGCCGCCAACGCTCCCGAACTCGAAGCTCAACTGCGCGCCCTGAGGGCACGTCGATTGCAACAACCATGACCCCATTCAACCGCCGCTCCTTCCTGCGCGCCGCCGCGGCCGGCGCCGCACTCGGCCCGTTTCCACCCGCCATCCAGCGCGCGCTTGCCATTCCGGCGAACAACGCGACGGGCACCATCAACGACGTGGAGCACGTCATCATCCTGATGCAGGAGAACCGCTCCTTCGACCACTACTACGGCACCATGCCCGGCGTGCGCGGCTTCAGCGACCGCTTCACCATTCCGATGGCTTCGGGCAACCCCGTGTGGCTGCAGCAGGGCGCCGCCGACGCAGTGCAGCCGTTCTATCTCGATGCGACCAAGGGCAACGCGCTGCGCGTCGGCGGCGCGCACGACTGGGGCGACCAGCAGTCTGCGTGGGACGGCGGGCGCATGGCGGCATGGCCGAAGGCCAAGAACACCAAGATCTCGATGGGCTACCTGCAGCAGTCCGACCTGCCGTTCCACTGGGCGCTGGCCAATGCCTTCACCATCTGCGACGCGTATCACACGTCGATCCACACGGGCACCTTCACCAACCGCATGTTCCTGTGGAGCGGCACGAACGGCGCGAACGTGGCCGGCCAGGCTTGCGTGACCAACGCCAACTGGGGTGGCCTGGGGCCCTCCACCGACGGCCTGACCTGGACCACTTACCCCGAGCGGCTGCAGGCCGCCGGCGTGCGCTGGAAGGTCTACAACAGGCCGGGCAACAACAGCAACAACAACCAGCTGGTGGCGTTCGCTTCCTATCGCGCCGTCGACGAGCAGCTGCGGTCGCAAGGCTCGCCGAATGTGGCGTACTCGCCTGCGATCGAAGCGCAGTCGCCGCTGTACAAGGGCTTCGGCAACACCATGCCCGACGGCGGCTACCTGCAGGCGGTGGCCGACGACATCGCCGCGGGCACGCTGCCGCAGGTGAGCTGGATCGTCGCGCCGGGGCCCTACAGCGAGCACCCGAGCATGTCGGTCCCGCAGCAGGGCGCGTGGTACATCCAGACGCTGCTCGACATGCTCACCGCCAATCCGGAGGTGTGGAGCAAGACCGTGCTCATCATCAACTTCGACGAGAACGACTGCTTCTTCGACCACATGCCGCCGCCGGCCCCGCCGTGGCGCAACGCGGACGGCACCTATGCCGGCAAGTCGACGGCGGACATCACCAACGAGTACTACACGATGCCGCCGCCGCCCGGCGACTCGAGCAAGCGCACGCCCGACGGCAAGCCCTTCGGCGCCGGCGTGCGGCTGCCGATGCTGGTGATTTCTCCGTGGAGCATCGGCGGCTGGGTCAACTCGCAGGTGTTCGACCACACCTCGACGCTGCGCTTCCTGGAGCAGCGCTTCGGCGTGCGCGAGACCAACATCAGCCCGTGGCGCCGCACGGTGTTCGGCGACCTGATGTCGTGCTTCGACTTCCGCAACCCGAACGCGGCCAAGCCCGCGCTGGTGACAGCGCCGACCAAGGCGCAGGCCGATGCCACGCTGTCGCAGCAGGTGGCCGCGCCCGGCGTGCCGGTGCCTGCGGCGGGCTCGGTGCCGCTGCCTTCGCAGGCGCTCGCCCTGCGGCCTTCGCGTGCGCTTCCGTATCACCTGCACACCAGCGCCAACGTCGACCTGCCCAACGGCCAGGTGTGGCTCACGTTCAGCAACACGGGCACGCAAGGCGCCGTGTTCCATGTGTACGACGAGCTGAACCTGTCGCGCTACCCCAGGCGCTTCACCGTGGAGCCCGGCAAGATGATTTCCGACGCCTGGGCGGCGGTGGCCGACAACGCGGGCAAATACAGCCTGTGGGTGCTCGGGCCCAACGGCTATCACCGGCGCTTCAAGGGCGACCTCGGCGCGCTGGCGAGCGGGCCGAACCCGGAAGTTCGCGTGTGCTACGACAGCAGCGGCAACTCGGTGTACCTGACGATCATGAACATGGGCAACGCCCCAGCGACCGTGACGGTCGGCGCCAACGCGTACCGCACAGACGGCCCCTGGACCTACACCGTGGCGCCCGGCATGCAGGTGGAGCCGTCATGGTCGCTCGCAGGCACCAACAGCTGGTACGACTTCACGCTGACCATGGGCGCCAGTTTCGAGCGGCGCTTCGCGGGCCGGCTGGAGACCGGCAAGGACGGCGTGAGCGATCCGGCCATGGGGGTCGCGGCCACGTAGCCAGCGGCTTACACGCGGCCATCATGATCGCCCGGCATCATGGCGCCCTTTCAGACGACCCAGTGGCCCGGGAGAACCTGCAGTGACGCTCAACCAGATTCGCGCATTCATCGCCGTCGCGCAAGAGGGCGGCTTCACAGCCGCCGCGCGCACGCTGGGCATGAGCCACAGCACACTCAATTCGCAGATCCAGATGATGGAGCGCGAATATGGCGCCGAGCTGTTCCACCGCCGCGGCCGGCGCGTGGAACTATCGGCGCTGGGGCTGGAGATGCTGCCCCTGGCCCGACGCATGATCGCGCTCGAAGGCGACATGAGCTCGCTGCTGGACGACAGCGGCAAGCTGCGGTACGGATCGCTGAAGGTCGGCGCGGTCGGGCCCTTTCATGTCACCGAGATGATCGAGGCGTACCACGCGGTCCACCCTCGCATCAAGATCTCCATCACGCTGGGCAATTCCGAAGTGATCCTCGACGCGCTCGACAAATACGTGAGCGACGTGGGCGTGCTGGCAAGCCGGTTTCCCGACGAGCGCTACTACACGCAGCTCTACGCGCAGTACCCGGTGATCGTGTTCGTGCACGTCGATCATCCGTTCGCCAAGCGCAAGTCGATCGCGCTGAAGGAGTTGTCGGGACAACCGCTGCTGATGCGCGAACCCGCCTCCACGACCCGCAAGGCGCTGGAGGACGCGTTGATCGCGCAGGGCGTGACCGTGCAGGTCGCGATGGAAATCGGAAGCCGCGAGGCGCTGCGCGAAGCCGTGGCCAGGGGGCTTGGCATCGGCACCGTCTCGCAGTCCGAATACGTGCCCGATCCGCGCCTGAGGCCGGTGCGCATCGAAGGCGATGTCGTCTCCACGCACATTCACGTGTGCTGCCTGCGCGAGCGTCGGGAGAGTCGGCTGATCTCGTCGTTCTTCGATGCGATCGACGCCCGCCTGCAGGCTCGCGGAGGATCGATGCCGTCGCTTGCCTCCTCAGCGCTCAGGTAGCCGCAGGCTGCAGCCCCTTGCGCAGCTTCAGCGCCACGTCGAAGAAGGATGCGAGCACGCGGCTCTCGCGCCTGATCTGGAGGCAATAGAGGTAGGTGTGCGTCACGGCGGGGTCGCCCTCTATGCGAACGGTGCGCAGGCGCTCGTCCGGAATGAACTCCGCCTCCGAGACGGCACCGATGCCGATGCCGCGCGCGGCCGCTTCGCGGATGGCCTCGCGGCTTCCGATTTCCATGGCGAGCTTCGGACGGACGCCCGCGCGCTGGAAAGCCTCGTCGAGCGCGCGCCGCGTGCTCGAGCCGCTTTCGCGCTGGAGCATCGGCTGTCCGTGCAACTCGTCCAGCCGGATCTGGCCGCGGCTCGCGAAGGGGTGGTCGCGATGCACGAACAGGATGAGTGCGTGCCGCGCATACGGCGTGGCACTGAAGCCGGGCGCCTCATGGAAGCGCGCCAGCACGCCGATGTCGACGGCGTATTCCTCCAGGTCCTTGAACACCGAGGACGAATTGCCCATGCGGATAGAGACGTCGAGGCGCGGGTAGCGCTTGCGGTAGGCATCGACCATCTCGATGACGTGGAAGGGGCCAACCGCCCCGAGCTTGAGTTCGCCGGACTGGAGGTCGCCGCTGTCGTGAAGGAGGTTGTACGAGTCCTGCTCCAGCGAAGCGATCTGCCGCGCGATGGGTAGAAGGCGCTCGCCGACGCTGGTGAGTTCGATGCGGTGACCCTGGCGATGGAAGAGCACGACGTTGTGCTGGCGCTCAAGGGCCTGGACCTGGGTGGTGAGCGTCGGCTGGCTCAGGCCCACGGCACGCGCGGCTGCGCTGAAGCTGCCGTGCTGGGCCACGGCGAGAAAAGCACGGAGTCTGGCTGCTGACATCCATAGATTGTCTCAATAGATGCGTGACAAATACGTGATCGATTTGATATTTCGTTGTCACATGGCGTTCTTAGTCTTGCGCTAACTCCCAACCTCCACCCCACCGAGCACCACCCATGAGCCCCCTCTTTCGCCTGCGCCGAAGCCTGATCGCCCTCGCCCTGTCCACCGTCGCCGCCATGCCGGCACTGGCCGCGCCGCCTCTCACCATCGGCCTGATTCCGGCCGAGGACTCGCAGGCCATGATCGAGAGCAGCCGCCAGGTGCTCGACAGCCTGCAGCAGCAACTGGGCATGCCGGTCAAGCCCTTCGTGGCCACCGACTACAACGGCGTCATCGAAGCACTGCGTTCGAAGAAGCTCGACGTGGCCTACCTCGGCCCGTTCTCGTACGTGCTGGCCAACCAGATCGCCGACGTGGAAGCCTTCGCGGTGGCCGTCACGAAGAAGACCGGCCAGAGCTCCTACAAGAGCGTGATCATTGCGCGCAAGGAAAGCGGCCTCGCCAAGACCGCCGACCTGAAGGGCCGCACCTTCGCCTTCGTAGACCCGACCTCCGCGTCCGGCCACCTGTTCCCCAAGGCGGGCCTGCTGCAGGCCGGCTACGACCCCGAGACCTTCTTCAGCCGCGTCATCTTCTCGGGCTCGCACGACGCCAGCATCCTCGCCGTGGCCAACAAGAAGGTCGATGCCGCAGCCGTGGCGGACCGCATCCTCGCGAGCGCCATCGCCAAGGGCCAGGTGAAAGCGGACGAGTTCGAGATCGTCTGGTCGTCGAACCCGATTCCCGAATCGCCGATGGTCTGGCGCAAAGATCTCGATCCGGCGCTGAAGGCGAAGATCGCGAAGGCCCTGGCCAACGTCAAGGACCTGCCGTGGGGCGACCAGGGCGTGCTGAACGGCTTCCAGCCCACGAACGACGCGGCCTACAACGTCGTGCGCGACACCGCCAAGGTGCTCAAGCTCGATCTGCGGAGCATGAAGTGATCCGCATCCGGCGGCTCACCAAGCAGTACGGCGACAACGCCGTGCTGCGCGGCGTTGACCTGGACGCGGCTGCGGGCGAGTTCGTGGTGGTGCTCGGCGAGTCGGGTGCCGGCAAATCGACCCTGCTGCGATGCGTGAACCGCCTGGCCGTGGCGGACGGCGGCGAACTGAAGGTCGACGGCATGGATGCCGTGCAGTGCGCGGACACGCGCGCGCTGCGCCAGCGTGTCGCAATGATCTTCCAGCACCACAACGTGGTGCCGCGGCTGAGCGCGTTGAAGAACGTGCTGACCGGCCGTCTGGGTGCAGTGTCGACGCTCGCTTCGGTAATGCACTTCTTCAGCCGCGAAGACATCGCGCTGGCGCACGAGTGCCTGGGCCGCGTGGGCCTTGCGCACAAGGCGCATGAACGCACCGATTCGCTGTCGGGCGGCCAGATGCAGCGCGTGGGCATCGCCCGTGCGCTTGCGCAGCGACCGAGGCTGATCCTCGCGGACGAACCGGTTGCCAGTCTCGACCCGCAGACCTCGCGCAAAGTGCTGCAGTACCTGCACGATGCCTCGCGCGACCTGGGGATCACCGTGCTGTGCAACCTGCATCAGGTCGACTACGCGCGCGAGTTTGCCGACCGCATCGTCGGGCTCGCGCAAGGCCGCGTCGTGTTCGATGGCGTGCCGCAGGCCATGGGGCAGGACGACATCGATCGCATCTACAACATGCCGCAACCGGCCGTCGACCGGAAGGACGCAGCCAGCACCCCGACTGCACTGGCCATGCCCTCGATGGCCGGCACGCAAGGATGAACATGACGAACATGAAGACCGCATCGACCAGATACGCCTGGACCGGCCCGCTCCCCGAAGGGCGCCGCGGCTGGTTCAACCTGCTCATCGGACTCTGCATCGTGGCCTGGGCGCTGCAATGGAGCGCCGCCGGAGCCCAGCTCAGCTGGACGGAACTCGCAGCGGGCCTGCCGCAGATCCTGGACTTTCTCGGCCGCACCCTGCCGCCCGACCTGAACATCCTCAGCCGCCTCGTCGCACCCGCGCTCGAGACCGTGCAGATCGCGGTGTGGGGAACGCTGCTGGCCGTGCTACCCGCCATTCCCCTTTCGTTCCTGGCCGCGCGCAACCTGCAGAGCAACCGGTGGATATACCAGAGCACGCGGCAGGCATTGAACGTGGTGCGCAGCATCAACGAGCTCATCCTGGCACTGGTGTTCGTCTCGGCCGTGGGCCTGGGGCCGTTTCCCGGTGTGCTGGCGCTGGCGCTCCATGGCGCGGGCATGCTGGGCAAGTTCTTCGCGGATGCCATCGAGGAAATCGACCAGGGCCCGCTCGAAGCCTTGCGCGCGACCGGCGCGCGGCCGTTGCAGGTCATCGTGTTCGGCGTGCTGCCGCAAGTCGTCACTGCGTGGATCGCCGTGGTGCTCTATCGCTTCGAGGTGAACCTGCGCTCGGCGACGGTGCTGGGCATGGTCGGCGCGGGCGGACTCGGCTTCGAGCTGGTGAGCAGCCTCAAGCTCTTTCGCTATCCCGAGACAGCCACCTGCATCATCGTCATCACCGTGATGGTGATTGTTGCGGACACGCTTTCCAGCCAATTGCGCCACCGCATCCAGCGCAGCGGGCGGCACTGATCGCGCGTAGTCAGTGCCAGCCTGGCCAGCTGACCAGGACCTGACCACCTTCTGCTGCGCTCTGTCAGTCACCGCCATGTCACGCACGCGCTGAAAGCTCCACCCCTTTCGCTCGTCCGTGACTCTCATGCAGCCTACTTCTCCGCTTCGCCGCGCCCTGGCCCTCGTGCCGGTTTCTTGTCTCAGTCTCTCGGCGCTCCTGCTGGTTGCATGCGGAGGGGGAGACAGCGGTTCTTCTTTCGTCTTGCCTCCGGCCGCCGGGGTTTCCACAACGCCGGGCAGCACAACGACCACCAGCACCAGCGGGGTCGTGGTCGGCAGCTACTTCGTCAACGCCAAGGTCTGCCTGGACCTCAACTCCAACGGCCGCTGCGATGCGGGCGAACCGTCCACCCGATCGGACAAGCAGGGCGGCTTCACGCTTGCCGGCTCGGGCGCGGGCATCGTGGCCGAGATCGGCACCGATGCCACGGAGCTCGATCCGTCCATCCCCTCTTCCAAGCCGGTGACTTCAGCGCTCGTGCTGCGTGCGCCGAAGGAAGCACCGGGCGTTGTCGACTTCGAATCGACCGCTGTGGTCGCGGAGATGGAAGCCAACGGGCTCGACTTCAAGACCGCTGCGGGCAAGGTGGCAATCTCTGTCGGCGTGGTCGCGTCGAAGCTCCTCGGCGACATCAACACCGAGAGCGACCCTGTTGCCAAGGCCGCGCTCAAGGCCGCTTCCGACGAAGGCCTGCAGCGCATCCGCGATGCGCTCGCATCGGCCGCGAACACTGACGACGTCAAGGCGGTGGTAACGGCCGCCGCCCTGACCGACCGCTACTACCAGACCAAGGCGCCGTACCGCCCGCAGCAGGATGTCAGCACCTACGAGGCAGCGCCCACGGGCTTCTCGCCGGTCTACACCGAGGTGGTTGCGCGCCACGGCTCGCGCGGGCTCTCGGGCCTCAAGTACGACCTTGCGATCTACAACATGTGGAAGAAGGCACAGGACGACGGCGCCCTCACGCCACTGGGCGAGAAGCTCGGGCCCGACGTGCTGAAGATCATGAAGGCCAACTTCCTGCTCGGCTATGGCGTGGCCGGCATCAGCACGCCCGGCTACGGCAACGAGACGCAGGTTGGCATCAACGAGCACACGCAGCTTGCGGCAAGGCTGGTCCAGCGCCTGCCGGCCTACTGGAAGCAGATCGGCGACAACGCCGGCTCCGCCCCGCGCCAGATCGTGACGGTGACCTCCGGCGTCGACCGCGCAGTCGACAGCGGCAACTTCTTCGTGCAGTCGCTCAAGGCGGTGCAGCCTGCGCTGGCGCCGCTGCTGACCTATCCGCCGGCACCGGCGCCCTACCCCGACAACGGCACGGCCGTGAGCCAGCCGGTGGGCACCAACCGCTTCCTGCTGTACTTCCACAAGCTGGTGAAGGCGACCGACCTGGTAACGAACACCACCGATCCGCTCTACACGACCTACCAGGCCAGCCTGGCCTACCAGAACTACAAGAGCAACGATGCCGACCTGCTCGCCAAGCAGAGCGGCCTGACGGTCGCGCCGGAGGCCGCGGCTGCCGGCCGCTTGCTGCTGGAGCGCCTGTTCGCCAGGAGCTTCGTCGACAAGATCGCCAACGGCACGTACAGCTTTTCCAACAGCGGCAGCTTCAGCTACACGAGCGACGACGGCAAGTTCGCGCCCAGCCTGAGCGGCGACGGCAAGACATCGATCAAGTCGCCCGGCGACGCAGGCGCGCTGCTGTACGAGCTGTATGTGATCGCCCCCGCGATGCGCAGCGAGGCCGGCGTCGATTTCACGGCCTACATGCCGGCAGCGCAGGCGAAGTTCTTCGCCGCGCTCAACGACGGCTCCGATTTCTACGACAAGGGCCCCGGCATGACGGAGAAGGGCGACATCACTTCGCGCATGTCGCAGATCCTGGTCGACGACATGTTCAACGAAGTCGATGCAATCGCCAGGGGCGACCGCTCGCACGCGGCCAAGCTGCGCTTCACGCACGCGGAAATCATGATGCCCTTCGCGGTGCGCATGGGCCTGAAGGGCGAGGACCAGAGCGTGCCCAAGGCCTCCAGCTTCAGCTACGACAGCAACACGTGGCGCGGCGACTACGTCTCGCCGATGGCGGCCAACATGCAGTGGGACGTGTTCGCCGACGGCGGCGGAAAACTGCTCGTGCGCATGCTCTACAACGAGAAGGAAACCGACTTCAAGGCGGCCTGCGATGGCGCCAAGGCTGCGGGCACGGCGCACTACTACGACTACACGGGCCTGAAGGCCTGCTACGGGCACGTGACCCAGTAGGCCCAGTAACCCCGCATCTATTTCCTGGTCTTCCTGGCAGGCGTCTTCACGCCCTGGCGCAGCGAGCGCTGCCTCAGCGTCGCGCCCGAGCCCCGCGGTGGGCGCGCCGGGGCCACGTCGTGCTGGCTCGCCCGCAAGGTGAAATCGCATGTCTTCACGGCCAGCTCGACGATGCGCGCCAGCGCGGGGCTGGAGTTGTCGCGCCGGTAGACCGCGCTGTAGACCAGCGGCGGCGGCATGGGGTCGCTCTTCACCACACGCAGCAGGCCGCTCTTGATGTCCGGGCGCACATAGTCGAGCGCCTGCTGGCTGATGCCGAAGCCGCTGATCGTCAGTTCGCGCAAGACGGTCGTGCTGTTCGTCAGCATGACCTTGCCGAAGCGGAAGCCGTGCTCCGCGCGCCAGGCTTCGTAGAACCTGTTCTTCGAGGCGCCTGCAGGCTGCTCGATCACGGGGTAGTCGGCAAACTCGTGCGGCTTCAATGCCCGCGCGGGAATGTCGAGCCGCGGACTCGCGATCCAGGCCTGGTCGACCTGCCCCACCTTGATCGATTCGAAGGCCTGGCCCCAGAAGATGCCGGGCATGATGGTCAGGTCGAGCTTGTTGGCTTCGAGGCGCTCGAAGAGCGTGAGCCCCGCGTCCACCACGGGCTCCAGCGTTACCTGGGGATGCAGCTTCTGCAGCAGCTGGATCAGGCGCGTGAGCCAGGTCATCGCAATCAGCTCCGTCACGCCCACCCGGAAGGTGCCGCGCAGCGTCTTGTCGAGGCTGATGTCGTGCTCGATGCGCTGCCAGAGCCGTTGCGCTTCCTCCGCGAGCGGCAGCAGCTCCCGGCCAGCCTGGGCCAGCTCCAGGCCGTGGGAGGTGCGATGAAGCAAGGGGCCGCCGAGTGATTCCTCCAGTTCCGCCAGGCGCTTGGAGATGGCCGACTGCGTGGTGTGCAGCTTCACCGCCGCGGCACTGAAGCTCTGGAGCTTGGCGCTGAAGAGGAAGGCCTCCAGCTGCTTGAAAGTGAAGTTCATGCCAGCGGAATGTACGCCCATGGCTCTGCAGGAAAAAAAGGAATACCGCGCCCCTCCGATTTCTCGTTTGTCCTGCGGCAGCCGGACTTTGATACTGCGTGCATGCTTCACATTGCACCACGCCTGAATCGAATCAAACCATCCCCCAGTTCCATGGCCGGCCAGAGGGCGCGCGAGCTGCGCGCGATGGGTCGAGACATCCTCGGCCTGACCGCGGGCGAGCCCGACTTCGAGACACCCGGGCACATCAAGGAAGCGGCAATCCGAGCCATGACCGACGGCCAGACCCGCTACACGGACGTGGGCGGCACGCCGGTGCTGAAGGAAGCCATTGCCGGCAAGTTCCTGAACGAGAACGAGCTGGCCTACACACCGGGCGAGATCATCGTGGGCACCGGCGCCAAGCAGGTGATCTTCAACGCGCTCATGTGCACGGTCGCGGCGGGTGACGAGGTGATCGTGCCGGCGCCCTACTGGGTGTCTTACCCGGACATCGCCCTGCTGGCCGGCGGCGTCCCCGTCTTCGTCGACTGCCCGGCGGCATCGGGCTTCAAGCTGCAGCCTGCCGACCTCGAACGCTCCATCACCGGCAAGACGCGCTGGCTGATGCTGAACTCGCCGAACAACCCGAGCGGGGCGACCTACACGCGTGCCGAGCTCCAGGCACTGGCCGAGGTGCTGCGGCGCCACCCCCACGTCTGGGTGCTGACCGACGACATCTACGAGCACCTGATCTATGGCGACGTCGAGTTCGCCACCATGGCCCAGGTGGCGCCCGATCTCAAGGACCGCACGCTGACGGTGAACGGCGTTTCCAAGGCCTACGCGATGACGGGCTGGCGCATCGGCTACGGCGCCGGGCCTTCGGCGCTGATCAAGGCGATGGTCAAGCTCCAGTCGCAGAGCACCTCCGGGCCGAACTCGATCGCACAGGCTGCGGCAGTCGCCGCGCTCACGGGGCCGCAGGACACCATTGCCTCGAACCGGCGCGAATACGAGAAGCGGCGCGACATGGTGGTTGCCTCGCTCAATGCCATCGACGGCATCCATTGCGCAGCGCCCGACGGTGCGTTCTACATCTTCGCGTCATGCAGCGCGCTGTTCGGTCTTCGCTCGCACAAGGGCGTCGCAATCGAAAGCAGCGACGACTGGGTGATGCACCTGCTCGATTCGCAGGACCTGGCGGCGCTGCAAGGCAGTGCCTACGGCGTGCCGACACATTTCCGCATTTCGTTCGCCGCCAGCACAGAGCAGCTGCTGGAAGGGTGCCGCCGCATTGCGCGGGCGCGCGACGAACTCTCGGGCCAAGCCATCAACCAGGAACTGCAATGAAACTCCAACCTCTTCTGAAGCTGCTGCCGGCCCTTGCCGCGGGCACCGTCTGGCTTGGCGCAACCCCTGCGTGGGCTGCAGATGCCTTTCCGTCGAAACCGGTGAAGATCCTCGTCGGCTTTTCGCCCGGCGGTTCCAACGACGTCGTGGCGCGCCTGATCGCGCCGAAGCTGGCGGAAGGGCTCGGGCAGCAAGTGCTGGTCGAAAACCGTCCCGGCGCCGGTGGCAACATCGCGGCATCGGCGATGCTCGGCGCGCCCGCGGACGGGCACACGCTGCTGATGTGCACCACGGGAACGCTGTCGATCCAGCCGTACATCCTGAAGAGCATGCCCTTCGATCCAGAGAAGGACATCGCACCGGTCACGCAAGTCGTCAACGCGCCCTACATGCTGCTGGTCAATTCGACCCTGCCGGTGAAGAGCGTCAAGGAGCTCGTTGCATACGCCAAGCAGAAGCCCGGCGAGATCAACTTCGCTTCTTCGGGCACGGGTACCGGCGGGCATCTTGCGGGCGAGATGCTGAAGAGCCGCGCAGGCATCGACATCGTTCACGTGGCCTACAAAGGCACTGGCCAGGCCATGACGGACCTCATTGCAGGCCAGGTCTCGATGATCTTCGACCAGCCCGTCAGCTCGATGCAGTACGCACGCGCCGGCAAGCTCCGCGCGCTGGCTGTGGCCAGCCCGCGCCGGCTGGCGGCCTTTCCGGACATTCCGACCGTGACGGAAGCCGGCGTTCCCGACTTCGACCCCGTGACCTGGGCAGGCATCTGCGCGGCGAAGAACACGCCGCCGGCCGTCGTCGAGCGCATCCAGCGCGAAGTTGCCAAGGTGCTGGCGATGCCCGAGATCTCCAAGCGGCTCGCTGCCGACGGCCTGGAGCCCGTAGGGAGCACCCCCGAGCAATTCCGCGCCTTCCTGGCTGCCGACAAGCGCAAGTGGGGCCGTGTGGTGAAGGACGCCGACGTCAAGGCCGAGTAAGAAAGAGAACGAGAGACAGACGATGAACCAGCTACCCGACATCATTCGCGACTTCGAGCGCGTTCCCTCCGATCTGGTCCGGCAGGCCTCGGCGTTCCAGCCTGCCATCCTTGCCGACGTGGCAGGCCGCCGCGGCGCCCTGCACGGCCGCATCCAGGCCTTGCGCCACCGGATGACGCTCGTCGGCAGTGCGCTCACGGTCGAAGTGCGGCCGGGCGACAACCTGATGATCCACGCCGCCATCGCGCTGGCAAAGCCCGGCGACGTGCTGGTGATCGACGGCAAGGGCGACCAGAGCGCCGCCCTGATGGGCACGATCATGATGAACGCCTGCCGGCAGGTCGGCATCGCCGGCGTGGTGATCGACGGCGCGGTGCGCGACAGCGTCGAGATCGACGAGATGGATTTTCCCGTCTTCTCGGTCGGCACCAATCCCAACGGCCCGACGAAGCTGGCCTCGGGGCGCATCGGGCATCCGGTGTCCGTGGGCGGCGTGGCCGTGCGTGCAGGCGACCTGGTCGTGGCCGATGCCGACGGCGTGGTGGTGGTCGAGCGGGAAAGAGTCGAGACGCTTCTTCAGGCCGCAAAGCAGAAGGTCGAGAACGAAGCCGCACGCATCGAGGCCATCAGGAAAGGCAACACGGCGGCCAAGTGGCTGGACTCCGCCCTGCGCAAGGCGGGCGTGCTCAAGGAAAACGAGACGCTGTAGGCAGCATTCGACCGATGGCATCTGCGCCGGGAGGGCGATTGCGCACGGCGGAATTCAGGCGCTCATAATGTCCGCCGGCCACGCCAGAGGCCGCCTTCCCCTCCTCTTTCAGATCCGAGCTTTCTTTTCTGGCGTTCACTGGACGACACCATGAGCTCATTGCACATGTTTCTACCGGTATGCGAACCAGCACGCAGCGAGGCGCTGGCGCAGTTGATAAGGACACACCACGTGCCCCGCCACCTCGTCAAAGGCATCGCGATCAGGAACCGCAGCGCATGCGGGCCGGCCGCTCCGGTCGACGCACCGCAGCAACCAAGCCTGCAGCAGGCGCAGGAATCCCAGGCACCTGCTGCTGCGCCGGAGTAGCCGCATCGCATTCGCCGTCCGGGCGCCTATGGCCGAAGAAACCGGAGTATTCCCCGGAGTGCCCGCCTGCCTGCCCCGAACTACTGTTGCGCCCACTTACCTGCCTTGCACTCGGAGAGGTCGAGTGCTTTTGCTAAGCTGACCGGCCAAATGCAGCGCTGCGCCGCGCGCGACGCAAAGATCATTGGCAATCAACAAGTCAGCAAACCCATGAAAATCGCCACCTGGAACGTCAATTCCCTCACTGCGCGCCTGCAGCACGTGCTCGACTGGCTCATTGCCAACCCGGTCGACGTGCTGTGCCTGCAGGAGCTCAAGATGACCGAAGACAAGTTCCCGCTCGAGGTGCTGAAGTCGGCCGGCTACGAGGCCGCGGTGTTCGGCCAGAAGACCTACAACGGCGTGGCGATTCTCAGCCTTGCACCGGTGCGCGACGTGGTGAAGAACATCACCGGCTTCAGCGACGACCAGTCGCGCGTGATCGCGGCCACGGTCGAGACGCCTTCGGGTCCGCTGCGTGTGGTCAACGGCTACTTCGTGAACGGCCAGGAGCCGGGCAGCGAGAAGTTCGCATACAAGATGAAGTGGCTCGACGCACTGCGCGACTCGCTGCGCCAGGAGCTGGCGGCCAACCCGAACCTGGTGCTGCTGGGCGACTTCAACATCACGCCGGAAGACCGCGACAGCTTCGACCCGGTGGGCCTGAAGGAAACGATCCATCACACGACGGAAGAGCGCAACCACTTCAAGGCGCTGCTCGACCTGGGCCTGACGGACAGCTTTCGCATGTTCGAGCAGCCCGAGAAGAGCTATTCGTGGTGGGATTACCGCATGCTGGGCTACCAGAAGAACCGCGGGCTGCGCATCGACCACATCCTGGTGAGCCAGCCGCTGGTGCCGCGCGTGAAGGGCTGCATCATCGACCGCGTGCCGCGCAAGTGGGAAAAGCCGAGCGACCATGCGCCGGTGGTGCTCGATCTCGAGCAGGGTGCCTGAGCCCATGACCATACGCAACCTCGCAATCGTGGCCGTCGCGCTGACACTCACGGCCTGCTCGCTGCTGAAGCCCGGCGACAAGGCGGAAGAAGGCGGCAAGAGCGCTGCAACCTCGCCTGCGGACGAGACCGCGTCCGGACGCGACGTGCCGACGGTGCGGCTGATCACCGCGCAGACGCCGGCCGTGCGGACCTACCGCAAGATCGGCGCGCGCCACATCTACAACAAGTACGCGAGCCGCATCTACAAGGGCAAGATCCCGCCGCTGGTGTATGCGGTGGTGGTCGTCGAGACCGACATCGACGCCACGGGCAAGGTGATCAGGGTCGATTTCAGCCGCACGCCGAGCCATGCGCCCGAAGTACCGCCGATGATTGCGGAGCTGATCAAGGCCACGTCGCCCTTGCCGAACCCCGGCAAGCTCGGCGCCCACACGTACGTGGATACCTGGCTCTGGGACAAGAGCGGAAAGTTCCAGATCGATTCGCTGACCCTGGGCCAGCGAAGCCGATAAACACGCCGCCCGGCGTCGCTCGCCTCGCTCAAGTCCAGTTCTGCTGGACCCAGCTGCGCACCGCCGCCCATTCGGGCGAGCTCTCGATGTATTTCTGCGTCGCGCTCACCAGCTCGCCCACGTTCTTGTAGTCGTCCAGGCCGAACGGCTGGGCCAGCGGCACGTTGCCGCGCATGTAGTTGTTGCCGAGCAGCTGGCCGGCCTGGGTCGCCGCCAACTCCGCGGTGGCATCCATGGTGAGGTTGAGCAGCGCAGTAGCCGGCACCACGCCGTCGCTGAACGGCCACAGCCAATGCGTGACGCCCCAGTCCAGCGGGTTGGACACGGAACTGGGCGGCACACCCACCGGATTGACGCCGGTGCCCAGCGACAGCATCACGATGTCCGACGGGGCGGTGGCGTAGCCCTGGTAGATCGCTTCCACGATCGCCGTCATCGAGGGGTTGTTGGCGAAGGTGCCGCCGTCGGCGAAGTAGCCGAAGTCCCCCATCTGGTACGGCGGGAAGTACGTTGGCGCGGCCGAGGTGGCCAGCGCGGCGTCCACCATGCTGATGCCGCGATAGGCGTTGCTCTGGCCGTTGGAGATGGTGCACGGCGCCCAGCTGTTCTGGTTCGCATCCCACAGCCGCGCGGAGTTGACGGCCACGAAGCGGCTCGCCGACGACAGTGCACCGCCGCTACCCACCAGCTGCTGGGCGACTGATTGCAAGCCGGTGTTGACGTACTGGCACTTGAAGATGCCCGGACCGCTGCCCAGCAGGTCTTCCGTCGACTGCGCCGGTGCCCGGTCCTGCTGCTTGGCTTGCGCGTCCAGCAGCCAGCCGTTGGGCTTGAAGATGGTGGAGCCATCGTTCTGGTAGACGCTGACGATCTTGTCGATGCTCACGTTGTTCACCAGGCCCAGCGAGATCAGGCCGCCGGTGGACGTGCCGGCGAAACCGTTCGCGCCTGCGACGATGCCGAAACTCTTGTCCAGGTCCTGGATCAGCATCGCCGTGATGACGCCGCGGATGCCGCCGCCGTCGCAGCAGAGAATCTTGAAAGACATGGCTACGCTCCTTGCTTGAGTGGACGGTACCCGCGGCGCGCGGGCCCGGATGCTCCCTGGTCTCAGGCCGGAATGTGAGTCAATTGGTGGAGCAGCGCATCACTTGAACGAGGGATGGGCGATCTTCTGCACCGGTACGGCTGACTGGATAAGTCCAGCCGGCAATAAAAAAGGCCCCAAGGGGCCTTTTTTATTCGATGCCGAGTTCCTGGATCTTCCGGGTGATGGTGTTGCGCCCGATGCCCAGTTTCTGCGCGGCCTCGATGCGGCGGCCGCGCGTGTTGGCCAGGGCTGTAAGGATCAGCCTCGACTCGAAGCGGCGCGAGAGCACATCCCACACATCGGTGCGGCCGGCCGCGAGCAAGGCCTGGGCTTCGTGCTCCAGGCCGCTTTCCCAACTGCTCACGCCCGCATGGGCTTCAGCGGGCTCGGAGACGGCGTGCGCAGGCGCCGATTCGCTGCCTGCAACTGGCAGCGACGCCACGGGCTGGGCCGCTGCGGTCGGCGCGACGGTCGCGGCTTCGGGCACATGGAGAGTCTCAGCGCCTGCACCGACGGCCATCACCTCGGGCGGCAGGTCCTTCGCTTCGATCAGCTGGGCCGGCGCCATCACGGTCAGCCAGTGGCAGATGTTCTCGAGCTGGCGCACGTTGCCCGGGAAGCCGAAGGCCGCGAGCTTGGCCAGCGCCGCATCGGAAATGCGCTTGGGCTCGACGCCCAGCTGACGCGCGCTCACCTGCAGGAAGTGGCGCGTGAGCGCGGGCACGTCTTCACCGCGTTCGCGCAGTGCCGGCAGGCGCAGGCGAATCACATTGAGGCGGTGGAACAAGTCTTCGCGGAAGCCGCCGAGCTTGACGCGCTGCTCCAGGTCCTGGTGGGTGGCTGCGATGACGCGCACGTTGGCCTTGACCGAGTTGTGGCCGCCCACGCGGTAGAAATGGCCGTCGCTCAGCACGCGCAGCAGGCGCGTCTGCAGGTCGAAGGGCATGTCGCCGATTTCGTCGAGGAACAGCGTGCCGCCCTCGGCCTGCTCGAAGCGGCCGCGGCGCATGGTTTGCGCACCGGTGAAGGCGCCGCGCTCGTGGCCGAAGAGTTCGCTCTCCAGCAGGTCCTTGGGAATGGCTGCGGTGTTGATCGCAACGAAGGGGCCGTTGGCGCGCGGCGAGTGCTTGTGCAGCGCACGCGCCACCAGTTCCTTGCCCGAGCCCGATTCGCCGGTGATGAGCACCGTGACGTTGCTTTGCGAAAGCCGGCCGATGGCGCGGAACACGTCCTGCATCGCAGGGGCCTGGCCGAGCATTTCGGGCGCCGCGACCATGCGTTCTTCGGCGACTTCCTCGCGCTGGCTTTCATCGACGGCACGGCGGATGAGTTCGACCGCACGCGGCAGGTCGAAGGGCTTGGGCAGGTATTCGAAGGCGCCGCCCTGGAAGGCCGAAACGGCGCTGTCGAGGTCGGAGAAGGCCGTCATGATGATGACGGGCAGGCCGGGGTGCTTGGCCTTGATCTTGTCGAGCAGGTCGAGCCCGGAACCGCCGGGCATGCGGATGTCGCTCACCAGAACCTGGGGACCTTGCTGATCGTCGTCGGCGGCCTGTTCGAGTGCTGCCAGCACCTCGCGCGTGTTCGTGAAACTGCGCGTGGGCAGGTCTTCGCGCAATAGAGCCTTCTCGAGCACGAAGCGAATCGATTGGTCGTCATCAACTATCCAGATCGGCTTCATGCATCTCCTCTGTTGCCGGTGGCTGCGCTAGGGCAGCGGTATCAATATCTTGAAATCGGTTCGGCCCGGGACGCTGTCGCACTCGATCACGCCGTGATGCTGTTGCACAAAAGTTTGCGCGAGCGTCAATCCCAGCCCTGTCCCGCCTTCCCTGCCCGATACCAGCGGATAGAAGATGCGGTCCTTGATCGTGTCCGGCACACCCGGTCCATTGTCGATTACATGCAATTCCAGTGCCAGTCGATACCACTGCTTGTTGAAGATCACCTGACGGGCTATGCGCGTCTTGAAAGTGATCTGCGCGTCGCCTGCCGCGCGGCGCTCGGTCAGCGCCTGCGCCGCGTTGTGCGTGATGTTGAGCGTGGCCTGGATGAGCTGCTCGCGGTCGCCGCGGAACTCGGGAATGGACACGTCGAAATCGCGCTCGATGTGCAGGTCGCGCGGAAACTCCGCGAGGATGACCGAGCGCACGCGCTCGCACACCTCGTGGATGTTGACGTCGCCCACCACATGCGGGCGGCGGTGCGGTGCCAATAGCCGATCGACCAGCGTCTGCAGCCGGTCGGCCTCGTGGATGATGACCTGGGTGTATTCGATGAGGTCACGCGATTCGACCTCCATCTGCAGCAGCTGCGCCGCGCCTCGGATGCCGCCGAGCGGGTTCTTGATTTCGTGCGCGAGGTTGCGGATGAGCTCCTTGTTGGCCTGCGCCTGATCGATGAGGCGCTCTTCGCGGTCTTGCCGCACCTGCTGCTCGAGCGGCGACATCTCGATGATGAGCTCGCCCTTCTTGTCGCCCTGCGCAAGCGTGACCTGCACGGGCATCAGCTCGTGGTTGACGCGGCGCAGGAAGGCCTCATAGCGCAGCGTTGCAAAGTCGTTGCTGCTCGCACCGTCGATGGCCGTACGCAGCACCTGCGGCTCATGAAAACACGCGCCGAACTGCGAGCCTTCGAGCGTGCGGCGCGAGGTGCCCAGTGCGTCTTCGAGGCCTGCGTTGGCGAACAGCACGGAGCCGTTGCTGTTGACCACCGCGATCAGCGTGGACAGCAGGTCGAAGGACTGGAAGCGCGGATTGGCGCCGGTCGCCTTCTTCCCGAACACCATGACTACTGCGACTGCTGCTTGTTCGGCAGGCGGCCGATTTCGCGGCGGATGCCGGCGATGTCACTCTCGTTGCGCGCCAGCTCAGCCTTCATTTCGGCGACGCGGTCCAGGTACTTCTGGTAATTGCGGCCTTCGCTGCCCTGCTTCTCGGGCTCGCCGTTGTTGTATTCCTTCTGCAGCTCGGCCTGGCGTGCCTCGGCCTTCTTGAGCTCAGACTCGAGCACCGAGCGAGCCTCGCCGTCACGGGCACGCTGGTCGACGCCTTCGACACGCGGGCTGCCCGCCGGCGCACGCGCCGCGGAAGAGCCACCGGACGACGCAGAGCCACCGCCCGAAGACTTGGTGCCTTGCACGACCGTGACGTTGCCACCTTCCATGACCTTGCAGCCCTTCTGCTGGGCGATGGTGGCGTTGTTGGTGTACTCGTTGCCGCAACGCCAGACGCGTTCCTGCGCGAGCGCCGGCAGCGCGATCAATGAACCGGCCAGGAAAATGAGAGAAGCAGTCTTCATGTGTATCGGTGGAGGGCGGCGACAAAGGTGCATTTTCGTGCAATTCGATGCCACCAGTGACAAGATGTTCCACTCCATTGAAAAAGGACGGCCGTGGCCGTCCTTTTTCATTACATCCCCGCCAATGGATTGGTGAGGTTGTACTTCGCTCGATTACAGCGAGTAGTACATGTCGAACTCGACCGGATGGGTCGCCATGCGGAAGCGCGTGACTTCCTGCATCTTCAGATCGATGTACGCATCGATGTACGCATCGGTGAACACGCCGCCCTTGGTCAGGAACGCACGGTCCTTGTCCAGGTATTCCAGGGCTTGGTCGAGGCTGTGGCAGACGGTCGGGATCAGCGCGTCTTCTTCCGGCGGCAGGTGGTACAGGTCCTTGCTGGCGGCTTCGCCCGGATGGATCTTGTTTTCCACGCCGTCGAGACCGGCCATCAGCAGCGCAGCGAAGCCGAGGTACGGGTTCATCAGCGGATCGGGGAAGCGCGCTTCGACGCGGCGGCCCTTCGGGTTGGCCACGAACGGGATGCGGATCGAGGCCGAGCGGTTCTTGGCCGAGTAGGCCAGCTTCACCGGGGCTTCGAAGCCGGGCACCAGGCGCTTGTAGCTGTTGGTGCCGGGGTTCGTGATGGCGTTCAGGGCACGGGCGTGCTTGATGATGCCGCCGATGTAGTGCAGGGCGAAGTCCGAGAGACCTGCATAGCCGTCGCCGGCGAACAGGTTCTTGCCGTCCTTCCAGACCGACTGGTGCACGTGCATGCCGGAGCCGTTGTCGCCGACGATGGGCTTGGGCATGAAGGTGGCGGTCTTGCCGTAGGCGTGGGCCACGTTGTGGATCACGTACTTCTGCAACTGGACCCAGTCGGCGCGCTGGACCAGCGTGCTGAACTTGGTGCCGAGTTCCATCTGGCCGGCGTTGGCCACTTCATGGTGATGCACTTCGACCGGGATGCCGAGCGACTCGAGCACCAGGCACATTTCCGAGCGCATGTCCTGGAAGCTGTCGACCGGGGGAACCGGGAAATAGCCGCCCTTGACTGCCGGACGATGGCCGGTGTTGCCGTGCTCGTATTCCTTGTCGGTGTTCCACGAGGCTTCTTCGGAGTCGATCTTCACGAAGCAGCCCGACATGTCGTTCTTCCAGCGGACGCCGTCGAACACGAAGAATTCGGGTTCCGGACCGAAGAAGGCGGTGTCGCCCAGGCCCGAAGCCTTCATGTACGCCTCGGCGCGCTTGGCGAGCGAACGCGGATCGCGCTCGTAGGCCTTGCCGTCGGCGGGGTCGATCACGTCGCAGGTCAGGATCAGCGTCGTTTCTTCGAAGAAAGGGTCGATGTTGGCGGTGTTCGGGTCGGGCATGAGCTGCATGTCCGAAGCTTCGATCCCCTTCCAGCCAGCGATGGACGAGCCGTCGAATGCGTGGCCCGAGGTGAATTTGTCTTCATCGAAAGCCGAGACCGGCACGGTCACGTGCTGCTCTTTGCCACGGGTGTCGGTGAAGCGGAAGTCGACGAACTTGACCTCGTTTTCCTTGACGAGCTTGAGTACATCGGCGACGGTCTTTGCCATCAGTTTCTCCTGAGTTGGATGGTGGTTAGGAATACAGGGACGAGGGATGCAGTTTCTGTGCCATTGTCACCTCACTCGATGAGGCTTTAGTGGCCGCCGCAAACCCCAAATGAAGGCGGAATTTCACCAAAATGGTGCGTTCAGTATTAACGCACCAATTCTGGACCAAGCTTGGCATCAAAGGTGTGCAACCCTTCGATCAGCTGGACATAGGCGGCATCGAGCCGGCCGGGGTCACCCTTGACGCCCAGCTCGATGTGGCGGCCGTATTCGGGGTGATCGACGCTCGGCAGGCTGAACACCTTGATGCCGGCGTGGGTGGCCTCGATGGCCTGCATGAGCGGCGTCAGCGTGGCTTCCATGGCACCGAAAACGATCACCGACTTCTCGGCGACGGCATTGCGGGTAAACAGTTCGGCGTAACGGCCGTCGAGCACGGACTCGATCATCGGCCAGGCCATGACGGGGAAGCCCGGCACGAAGTGCACGTCGCCGACGCTGAAGCCGGGGATCTTGTTATACGGGTTGTAGATGAGCGCGGCGCCCTGCGGAAACACGCCCATGTTGAGCCGGTGCACGTTGTCGGACCGGTCGGGCTCGTAGGGCACGCCCTGCTCACGCGCGGTGTCCTGCATGCGCTCGCGGATCAGCAGCTCGGCCTCGGGGTGCAGCGCCAGCGGCACGCCCAGCGCCTTGGCGGCGCACTGGCGGGTGTGGTCGTCGGGCGTGGCGCCGATGCCACCGGTCGAGAAGACGATGTCGCCCGAGGCGAAGGCGCGCGCCAGCGCAGCCGTGATGCGCGCGGGCTCGTCGCCCACGTATTCGGCCCAGCTCAGCTGCAGGCCGCGCGCGGCGAGCAGCTCGATGACCTTGGCCATGTGCTTGTCGGCCCGCTTGCCGGAAAGGATCTCGTCGCCGACGACGATGAGACCGAATGCGCGTGTCATGGTGAACCCCATTGGGAAAGAGCGGCCTTGCTAGCCTCTTCGGCTTCGAGCGCCGGTGTTGTGCCGTTGGCGGCCGATGCCTCGGCCACAGCGCGCTGGGCACGCAGCCGCGCGAGCGCGTCAAGGCAGTAGTGAGCGAACCAGAGCGCCGAAAAGGCGAAGACCAGTGTGTAGATCCAGATGGCGATCGGCACCAGCACGAAGAAGGCGGCGGCGAACAGCAGGCCCGATGCCCAGACGATGCTGGGCGCCGCGCCCAGGTAGCCGCACAGCACGCCGATGCACAGCAGCGGCAGCCGGTGCGCGCGCAGCAGCGCGGCGCGCTCCTCGGGGCTGGCGTGCTCGGCCAGCGCATCGAAGCTCATCACGCGGTAGGTGAGCCAGCCCCAGATCAGCGGCGGCAAGATCAGCACCAGCGGCGGAATGAGCCACAGCGGCATCGACACCACGAGGGCGATCAGCGCCAGGATGGTGACGCCGAGCGAACGCGCGACGCTGCCGAAGAACGAAGCGCCCTTTTTCTGCTCGAGCGAGGGAAAACGCCGCTCGCCCACGAGCCTGGTCAGCGCAGGCGCCATGAAGCCGGCCACGATCAGCAGGCAGACCACCACGATCAGCGGCGTGGCGGCGAACACCACGACCAGGGACGCCAGCGCGAAAGTGACGTCACCCGAGAAAAGACGGCCAATCCACGCCCAGAAGCTCGACAGCAGCGGCCAGGCATCGAGCGCGCCGCGTGTCCAGGTCACTGCGGAGTCCCAGTAGAAATAACCGAGCCCCGCGGCCAGCAGCACCATCAACCCCAAAGGAAGCAGCGACAGCACGATCACGCGCGGCAGCATGCAGTAGGCGACCGCGCGCCAGAAGGAGTCGAGGAGCAGGCGCATTGAGCAGCGAGGATAACGCCTCGGACGAGCCGTTCAGGGGCCGGAGCCCCTCAACCGCGACCGACCATTCGCTTCAGGCCGAGCCACTGCTGGGCCCAGAAACCGCGCCCGTATTCGCGCACGCGGCCATCGGCGCTGGGTTCGACCTGGTCGCGGATGCCGGTCGGGTCGTAGCGGTCCTCGAAGTTGGCGGTGCGAAACAGCATGTCCCACCAAGGCAGCAGCACGCCGAAGTTGTGGCCGCCGAGCGTGCTCCTGCCGTTCGATTCGTGCCCCAGCCCGATGCTGTGGTGCAGCCGGTGGAAACGCGGGCTGATCCACAGCCGCTCGCCGATGGCGCCGAAGCTCAGCCGCAGGTTGGCGTGCTGCAGGCTTTCGCTGAGCTGCGTGAAGGCGACGAAGGCAATGAACTGCCCCGGCGCGACGCCGATCAGCTGCGCCACGATGACGATCAGCGTGTCGTGGACGATGTCGTCGAGCAGGTGGTTGCGGTCGTCGCTCCACATCGTCATCTGGCGCTGCGAGTGGTGCAGCGAGTGCAGGCCCCACCACCAGTTGAACTGGTGCTGGCCGCGGTGGATCCAGTAGCCGACGAAGTCGAGCACCACGAGATAGATGGCGAAGGCGACCACCGGCACGTCGGTCACGCCGGGCCACACTTCGTCGAGGTGGAAGGTGCCCCACCCCGCCGTGCGCAGGCTGCCCATCGCATCGTCGAAGAAGGGCTGCAGCGTGAAGAAGATCGCCAGCCGGAACAGGCCGAGCCGGTGAATCAGCGTGTAGAGCATGTCGATACGGATCGCGTGGCGGTCGACCACCGGCTCCACCGATCGCCAACGCTGCAGCGGTCCGATGATCGCCAGCAGCACCAGGATCTGGATGACGCCGACCAGCAGCCAGCCGGTGGCGTCGAAGGCGTCTTCGGTCCAGCCGCCGAGGCCGACGGCGTAGACCAGCGGCTGCACGGCGGCCTCGAAGAACCAGCCCTGCATGGCGGAAAAAGCGTCTGTCAGCCAATCGATCACGGCGAAAACTCGTTCAGGGGTGAGATGCAATCCAGGCGCGGAAGTCCGGGTGCTGGCGCAGTGTCTGGAAGCAGAAGCCCTTGGCCTTGAGCCCGACGATCAGCGGCTCCAGGTTGGCCGGAGCCCATGGGTCCTTGCGCGACCAGATACCCAGGTGCGCGAGCAGGATGTCGCCGGGGCGAATGGTGTCGAGCGCCTGCGTCAGCAGTTTGGCGTTGCTGAACTTCTCGCTCGGCAACTCGTCGCCGAGGAAGCCGGCGGGCGCCCAGCCGACGTACTTGTAGCCACAGCCTTCGGCGGCGGCCAGCAGCGCGGGCGAGGTCTTGCCGCCCGGCGCGCGGTACAGCGGCAGCGGCTTCTTGCCGGTGATGGCGGCCAGCCGGTCGGACGACTTGCGGATGTTGGCGCAGTACTCGGCCGCGCTCCAGGTCGATTCCTTGCCGTCCTGCGGGCCGGCCGAGGGCTTGATGCGGAAGCTCGGCGGCGTGCCCTTGACGTCGGCGCGCCAGTACGCATGGTCGTAGGTGTGCGATCCGAACTCGTTGCCTTCGGCCGCCCTCGCCTTCCACCAGGGCGCCCAGTGGTCGTCGAGGCTGTCGCCGTCGGTCTGGGTGCGCTCGGCGGCGGCGAAGAAGGTGACGCGCACGTCCTGCCGCTTGAGCACGTCGGCCACCAGCGGAGCGACGCCCATGTGGCCGGTGTCGAAGGTCAGGTAGACGGGCTTTTCGCAGGTGGCGCCCGGTGTCGCCCCCCAGGCGACGGGAGCCACGACTCCGGCCAGCGACAGCGCGAGGGCCGCGCCGATGCGGCTAGATGCGCTTGGCATGATCGAGCGTCCAGACGCCATGCGGCGAACGGCCGACATTCACCTGCCGCACGACCTTGTTGCTGGCCAGGTCGACCACGCTGAGCTTCTTGATCCAGCGCGAGGTCACGTACAGGGTCTTGCCGTCGGCCGACAGGTCCATGCAGTCGGGACCGCCGGGCACAGGATAGGTCGCGATGACCTTCAGCGTCGCCAGGTCGATGCGGCTGATGGTGTTGGCCACGCGGTTGCTCACGAACACGCTCTTGCCGTCGCCGGCCGAGCGGAAGGCGTGGGCGCCCTTGCCGGTGGGGATCTTGCCGACCAGCTTGGGCTCGGCGCCGGCCACGTCGAACACCTGCACGCCGTCGCTGCCGGTCAGGCCCACCAGCAGGGTCTTGTCGTTGTGCACGCCGAAGATGTCGGCAGGCATGGTGCCGGTGGCAACGCGCCACTTGACTGTTTGCGTGGGCAGGTCGACGGCGATCATCTCGTCGCTGTCCTGCATCGTCACGTAGGCGATGGTGCTGGTGTTGTCGATCCAGATGTGGCTGGGCGTCTTGCCGCTGGCGATGCGCTTGGCCAGCTTCAGGTCTTTGCCGTCCCAGCGGTAGATGTCGACGTGGTTCAGGCGGTTGCCGGCCGTGACGAACCACTTCATGTCGCGCGAGAACTGCAGCTGGTACGGATCGATGATGCCGTAGACCACGCGCTGCACTTCCGCCGTGCGGGGGTTCAGGAAAGTCAGCGAATCGCCCGCCGAATTGGCCACGATGACCGACTTTTCGTCCGGCGTCATGTAGATGTGGTGCGGCTCCTTGCCGGTGGCAATGCGCTGTTTTTCCGTCCAGTCGACGGGATTGATCACGCTCACGCTGGCGTCCAGCGAGTTGAGCACGAAGATCGGGGGAAGTTCGGCCGGCGCGGCGGCGGCGGCGGCGGGGAATGCCGCCATGGCCGTCAGACAGGAAAACAGGAAAGCCGCGATGCGGCCGTTCGGTCGAGCAGGGAGTCGCAAGGGAAGGTTCCGGGAGAGAGCTTGGCGAGATTAACGGTCGAGCCTTAGGACTGGCTGACCGTCAGGGGGCGCTTTGTTCCGCTTATTTCGGCGGTTTGGCCGGTTTGGCCGGCGCGCGCAGGGCGGCAACCTGGTCGGCGGTCAGCCAGCGCCACTGCCCCGGCGCAAGGTCGTCGGGCAGCGTCAGGTCGCCGATGCGCGAGCGATGCAGCCCCTCGACCCGGTTTCCGACCGCGGCCAGCATGCGCTTGACCTGGTGGTACTTGCCCTCGGTGAGCGTGAGCCGCAGGTGCAGCGGGCTGTCGGACTCGCAGGCGGCGGCGCGCACGGGCTTCGGGTCGTCGTCGAGCACCACGCCGGCCAGCAGCTTGGCGATCTGCGCCTCGTCCACCGGATGCTTGGCCGTTACCTCGTAGACCTTGGGCACGTGGTGCTTGGGGGAGCCCATCTTGTGGATGAACTGGCCGTCGTCGGTCAGCAGCAGCAGGCCGGTGGTGTCCTGGTCGAGCCGGCCGATGGCCTGCACGCCTTGCACCGCGCCCTTGTTGGGGCGCAGGCGCAGCGGCGACGGCAGCAGCGTATAGATGCTCGGATAGGTCGAGGGCTTCTGCGAGCACTCGGTGCCGGCCGGCTTGTGCAGCATCAGGTAGGCCTTCTCGTGGTACGCCCACGCGGTGCCCTGGACTGTGTAGTGAAGGCCCTCGGGGTCGAGATCGGCGAATGGGTCGGTCACCGCCTGGCCCTCGATGGTCACGTGGCCTTGCTGGACGAGGCCCGCGCACACGCGCCGCGTGCCGAAGCCCTGGGTATAGAGGATGTCTTGCAGGTGCATGAAAAATGAAAAAAGCGGCCGCGCCGACAAGGGCACGACCGCCTTCTAGTTTGCCGCAGGATCAGTAGCCTGCCGCCAGGCCCGTGTTGCGGCGCGGATCGTTGGCACCGTAGAAGCGGTTGTTGCCGACCGGCTTGCCGCCCAGCGACGGCGCGCCGACGATGATGGCCGCGAGGTGGTTGGCCGGCTGCGGCACACCCAGGTTGTGGCCCATGTCGGTCAGGATCTTGCGCGTGTCGGGGCTCAGCGCGAAGGTCTCGACGTTGGTGACGTCGGGCAGCCATTGCTGGTGGAAGCGCGGAGCGTCCACCGCTTCCTGCACGTTCATGCCGTAGTCGACCACGTTCAGGATCGTGTGCAGCACCGCCGTGATGATGCGGCTGCCGCCGGGTGTGCCGACCACGAACACCGGCTTGCCGTCCTTCGACACGATGGTCGGGCTCATCGAGCTCAGCGGACGCTTGCCCGGGGCGATGGCGTTGGCCTCGCCCTGCACCAGGCCGTACATGTTGGGCACGCCGATCTTCGAGGTGAAGTCGTCCATTTCGTTGTTCAGCAGCACGCCCGTCTTGGCGGCCGTGACCTTGGCGCCGAACCAGTCGTTCAGCGTGTAGGTCACGGAGACGGCATTGCCCCACTGGTCGGTGATCGAATAGTGGGTGGTGTTGCTGCCTTCATGCGGCGCGACACCGGGCTTGATGTCCTTGGAGACGCCGGCCTTCTTCGGATCGATGACGGCGCGGATCTTCTCGGCGTAGCCCTTGTCAAGCAGGCGGTCGAGCGGGTTCTTCACGAAGTCGGGGTCGCCCAGGTAGCTGTTGCGGTCCACGTAGGCGTGGCGCATGGCTTCGATCTGGTAGTGCACCGACTGGGCCGAGCGGAAGCCCAGGTCCTTGAGCGGATAGCCCTCGAGGATGTTGAGCATCTCGCAGATGATCACGCCGCCCGAGCTGGGAGGCGGCGCCGACACCACGCGGTAGCCGCGGTAGTCGCACTCGACGGGCGCGAGTTCGCGCGTCTTGTACTGATCGAGGTCGGCCTGGGTGATGATGCCCTTGCCGGCCTGGCTCGACGCCACGATGGCGTTGCCGACCCAGCCCTTGTAGAAGCCGTCGGGGCCCTTCGCGCTGATTTCCCTCAGCGTCTTCGCCAGGTCTTTCTGCACCAGCTTCTGGCCGACCTGGAAGGGCTGCCCCTTGTTCAGGAAGATCGCACCGGAGACCGGGTCTTTCTGGAAATCGGCGGTGGAGGTCCACAGCATGTCGATGTCACCCTGCTCCAGCGCGAAGCCCTTGTCGGCCAGCTGGATCGAGGGGGCGATGAGGTCGGCGCGCTTCATGGTGCCGTACTTCTCGCGCGCGTATTCCATGCCCGAGACGGAACCGGGCACGCCCACGGCGAGGTGGCCATTGGTGCTCAGGCCCTTGATGACGTTGCCATCCTTGTCGAGGTACATGTTGGCCGTGGCGGCCAGCGGGGCCTTCTCGCGGAAGTCGAGGAAGGTCTTGCGGCCGTCGGCCAGCTGCACGGTCATGAAACCGCCGCCGCCGAGGTTGCCGGCCGCGGGGTACACCACCGCCAGTGCGTAGCCCACGGCCACGGCCGCGTCGACGGCATTGCCGCCGCGCTTGAGCACGTCGACGCCGACCTTGCTCGCCAGGTGCTGCGCGCTCACGACCATGCCGTGCTCGGCCGCGACGGGCGCCACCGATGCGGCATTCGACGCGCCGGCGGCCGCCAGCGCGAGCACCGCCACCACGGCAGCGCGCAGCTTCGGGGTCCAGTGAATTTGTTGCATGCAGGTATCTCCTCTTTGAGTGTGTTGAAGAAAAACGGTGATGTACGTACGGGTCAGCCCGTGAGCAGCGCCTTGCGGCGCAGGCCGTCGAGCGCCAGCGAGACTTGCTGGCGGGCGAATTCCCTGACTGCCGACGGATCGGTCAGCGGCTTGTCGTCCTTGACGAAGCGCAGGCGATCGCTTCGAACCTCCGCTTCGAGGTGCTCGGCCAGCGCGTCGTGCGAGTGCGTGCCGTCGAGCAGCGGCAGCAGGCTTTGTTCGAGCAGCGTCAACACCACGGGCTCGTGCCACTGATTGCAGGTGTTGGCGGTGGCGTCGACGCCCGACACAAGACCCGAAGCGCCTCTCACCGCGGGCAGCGCTTGCGGCAAACCGGAGACCACGTCGGCCGCAGACACCGGCGTGCGCCGGATGCGCAGGGCGCCGAGGATCAGCAGCTCCTCGAGCATCGCCATCGCGGCAGATTCGATGGCGGCCTGCGGCTGACCCGTGAGCCCGGAGGCGGCCTCGATGAGGGCCGACGCAGAGATCGATGCCGGATAACGCGTGTCGAGCAACTGCGCCACCGCCTTGTGCACGGGCAACCGCAGCGTGACCTTCAGGCCTCGCATTGCGCTGCAGGGCTGCTCGCGGGCATCGAGCGTGAGCGCCCCACCGTCGTCGGCCCTGAAGATGCCGGCGAATTCGAGCGAGCGGATGCGCGCGGGGTCCAGCTTGTAGCGAATGTGCGCCGCTTGCGTCTGCTTGACCAGAAGGGTCTGGCGGAAGGTGCGGTTGACCAGGAAATCGAGGTACTGCTCCATCATGATCTGGCTGCCACCGCATTCGCGCAGCAGCGGATCGCGCACCTTGTCGCCGTAGTTCTGCACGAACATCGTCGATGGCTCCGCGTCGCACAGGTAGGCAAGGCCGTGGGCATCCGCTCGCGCCACGAACTCCTTGAAATAGCACGGCGCATTGCAGGGCTCGAGAAACTCGTGCAGCAGGTACGAGCTGTTGGCGTTGCGCACGATCGGCATCGCCTCTTCGAGCGTCTTCTTGAGCACGCTGTCGGCACGGGCCGACTGCTCGAGAAAGTCGAGCATGCCGCGTGCGTAAGACAGTTTTTCTTCCGGCGTGTCGCGCGGACCGCCGCGCAGGATCATCGCGTCGCGCACGATCTCGCGCGCCTTCCAGCCCGGGTACACGTTGTAGCTCACGTAGGCCACGCCGGTGGGCGCGAGATTTTCGGAGCAGATGCGCAGGATCGCGTCCTGCACCGGACCTGGCACCCAGCTGTAGACGCCGTGGCAGACGATGTAGTCGAACTGGCCGAACGAAGCGTCGATGTCCGCAAGGTTGAAGGCCTTGAGCTCGATGTTCGACAGCCCGGCGCGCCCGATGGCCGCCGCACCTTGCGCCACCTGCACCGGCGACAGATCGATGCCGATTGCACGCGCCTCGGGGTGGCGTGCCGCGAAGGGAATCAGGTTGCCGCCGGCCGCGCAGCCGAGCTCCAGCACACGGGCCTTCGCGGGAGGCGGAGCATCGAGCCCGAAGAGAAATGCTAAGGCTTCCAGATGCTCCATCGCTGACTGTGGAAACGGATGCGAGTCATAGGGCACCGTGTCGTAATAGCTGGTCAACTCGGAAGTCAGGGAATCCGGCACGGGCGTCCTTATCGGGATCTGGGCAGGCAGCTGGAAACTGCAGTGACTGCAATGTGACAGTGCTGGCCGACTATAGCCCCGCGTTCCGGCGAAAAAAAGCGGGCTTGCACAGGGCCTCGCGAACCGCGCATAAAAAAAGCCCAGCTGTGAGGCTGGGCTTGAAAGCCTATCTGCTTGGCATGCATCAAGGCCCCCGCACAGGTTGACCAGCGGGGGACGGTTTACCCGTCAAGGAGAAATTCGGATGGGTGGAAAAAACGATGTCTTCATGGGCATAGTCTACTGTATATTTGTACAGTCTTTTAACAAAGGATGCCGCCATGTCTCTGCCCGAGGAAACAACCACCCCGCCCAATCATGCGCTCAAGGAAGCGCTGGCCTGGATCTCGAAGTTTGCGCATGCATGGAAGGCCATCGAGCCTTCCCCGAGGAGCCTCAGCATCGACGGCTTCATCATCTGGGGGCCCGTGCTCTACGAAAAGCACAAGGGCGAAGATCCGGTGCAACTGGCGCGGCAATTGTTCGGCCAGTCCGGTAAGTACTTCAAGTATCTCTATCCCGACCGTGGGCGAAGCTCGAACGATCCCGGTGGTCTTACTTAGAATGCCCCGATGAATTGGCGCACACTGCTTCCGCTTGCCCTGGTCCTCACCGGCTGCTCGACCCCACCCAACGAGGTGACGCAAGTTCGCGAAGGCGTACTGCGTGCCGTGACCTACGTTCAAGCCTCGGACTATTGCGACGCGCGAAGCAAGACGCCGCGCTGGCTTGGCAAGGCGCCTGCGGAGCAGGGTGTTTTGTTTCAGTGCTACTGAGTCCCGGAGCCTGATAACGCAGGGAACGTCTCAGCGGGGATCGCCTTCGGTGAAGCTGAGGGGATTTGAACCCTCGAAGAATCGCCCGCGAGGCCTTTATCCATGCGGGTTTCGGATTCAGGGCCTCGATTCGTGTGAGAAGTGAGTGAAACCTGCTTTGCACCAAAATGCGGCGAGGGCACCAAGGATGTGGCCCTGGCCCGAAATTAATACAATAGAATTCACTCCGGTAGCCCGCTGTTTTCTTCCTCCTCCCTCCTTAGGGCTACCCTTGCCCGCCTCGTGCGGGCTTTTTCATGCCTGCCACGAAGTGCCCGGGGCCGGAAGCGAACCGGCACACGCTACTTCCGCTTCTGGTTTGAATATCTCCGAACCAAGACGTTCGCGAGTTCGTCGGCAATGGAGAAGATCTGCTCCTTTGGAGCTTCCGCACAGGGCCGCCGCTATAGAAACCGGGCTTAGCTACGCCCACCAGACCATCGAAACAGGCGCGGTGACTGCCCACCCTTTGCAATTCTCTCGATGTCCTGCAGTACGGCTTGGACAGCAGTTACCCAAGCCGCAAAGGCCTGTTGAATGGGCTTGCTCGGCCCGGTGGGAGCCTTTGTCATGCAGCAATGGTGGCACGTCCTGGGCCAACGTTCTGCGCTACCTCACATAACGCCCAAGGCACCGAAATCCCTTGAAATGTCAGTCCGCCGGGCCTAATAACTCATCGATCCGACGTATTCCAGCTTTCGTCGCGACCGCGTGCGCGGTCTTCATATCTGGACATACCTGGTGGACTTCGACTCGAAAGATTTCACCACCATCGAGGCTGCAGATGCTGCAACCATGCACGACGAACGTTCCGCCAACGTTTGAAAGAGCGGGTGTGATGATGAAGTCCCGATAGGGCGTTGTGACAGGGAAATGGTCAAGCCTTTTGTTCATTGCGTCCCCTGCGATCTTCGAACGGAGCGTCTCGCTGCTCACGCTGCGGCGGTGCACGTCCGTGATTTGGCCTGCTACGTCCGGAAGCGCCTCGATGCGCTCTACAACATCTCGTGCAGTTGCTCGGCGGTGCGGATGGGCTTGGCCATCAAGTCAGCCTATGAGTCGAAAGCAGCTCTGAATGCCGCCTTCGTTCTTTCCGCTTCGGCAAGCAGCGCCTCTTTCACCCGCATATCGGGCTCCTCTCCACCCGACGCCGGAAAGATCGCGCGCTCCAGTTCATCCGAGGCTTCCGTCCAAGCCCTGAACGTCTGATACCTGTCCTGTTGAGTCGCCATATTCACCTCCAACCGCCGAAGGCCGCAGTATGAACCTCCTCGACACCACCCCGACCGGGTGCGAACCGAGCGACCTGCCGCTGGCATTACGACGGTATCTATTTACGAACGGGCGGCTTCGCGCCTCGGTGTCGAGGGAAACCACTCGGCAAGTACCCATTCACGCCGCTGGCGCGCCGAGGCGCTCCATTGTCCCTTTGCGCCCGAGGGCTGCGAGAGGGTGGAGTAGAGTGCCCCGAAACAAATTGATAAGAGGGCACGATGGATCAGAGGACAAAGCGCAGCATGCCCGTGCGCATCGGCGATCGGACCTTTCAGGTCACGTCAGACGACGAATACCTGGGCAATCTCAACGGAACTTTCGAACCGGCGACCGTGGAGCTGTTTCACACGCTCGTGAGGCCGAACGACGTTGCACTCGACATCGGCGCCAACATTGGCTGCACTGCACTCCTGCTGTCTCAGCTCGCCAGCAAGACCATTTGCTTTGAGCCATCGCCAAGCACATATGCCCTGCTGCAATCCAACGTCGAAAACGCGGGCGCGGCCAACGTCGTTCTGGTCAACGCGGGGCTCGGCGCGGAGGCGGCAGACCTTTCCATCGTATTCAGCCCCACGAACCGGTCGGGCGGCTTTGTTTCCGACAAGCCCCTAGAAGGTCATGCCATGGAGTCGATCAAGATCGTCCACGGCGATGAGTACTTGAAGGCGGCACTCCCTGGCACCAAGGTCGATTTCGTCAAGATCGACGTCGAGGGCTACGAGCTTCACGTGTTGGACGGCTTGGCCGAGACGCTGGTCCGCGACCGCCCGGTCGTCACGCTCGAACTCAACCACTGGTGTCTCAATGCCTTCCAGCGGATGAGCGTGCCAGACTTCTTCGACGGGCTCCGCGCGAAGTTCCCCGTCCTGTATGCCCTTGGCAAGCGAGGCGCGCGCGATCTGCATTCCCCCGCGAACTCCTACTTCGTGATGCACGAGCACATCGTGAAGTTCGACTACCCCGTGATCGTGGGCGCGTTCCATGAATCGCAGCTGGAAGTCTTCCTTGATCGCTATGTCCGCAACCCGCCAGCGTATGAGGAACCGGTGCCGGCCGAGGTTCGGATCGTCGAGCTGCAGGCGGCACTCTCACAGACCGAGCAGGTGCTCGCCGCGGAACTTGTAACTCGCGCAAGAGAGCAGGCAGTGGCGTTCACCCTGGCGCGCGATGCTGAGGCGCGGCAACGTGATGCCGAGGAGCGGCGGCAGCAGCTGCAGGCAACCATCGACGCCCTCCATGCCTCGCACAGCTGGAAGGTGACGGCGCCGCTCCGCGCTATGCGCGACCTGCTCAACTGATACACCAATGAAAAAAGCCCCCAGCCCGAAGGCTGGGGGGATAGTTCGGCTCCAGTGATGGCCGCCCTACGGCGGCGCGAGCAACGCTCGGTCGTTCTTCACGGTGTCGAGCAGAAGCTGCACTTCGTTGTCTCGCCTTTCAACAACGAGTCGGCCTCCTTCAAGAAGCTCTCGACTTCGTACAGCCATGGCTGCGAGGACTGCGGATCGATCTGCAACACGCTGGCAGGCAGCGGGGTCGGTTGCGGCTTGGTCCCGATCACGGGCGGCGAATGCGGCGTATTGCTGGCGCAGCCGGTCGCGCTCAGCAACAACAGTGCGGCGGCGATCATCCAGCACCTTGAGGCGTTTCTCGAAAGCATTGACGTTCTCCTGTTGGGTCTTGGCATGACTGGCCATCAGCGCCACAACGCGCTGCAGATCGACCAGTGCTGCCAGTGCACGCGCGGTGTTTTCCTTCGCACGGTCCGCCTTCTCTGAGGCCAGATCTGCGCGCGCACCAGCGGCGCGCGTGCGCTCGATGCCGGCGGTGGCCAGCGCCGCAACGAGCCCCAGGCCAAGGGCCCAGAGCAACGGCGTTTTGAGGTCGGGCAGCATCAGAGGCTCCCGCTGCAGGTCTGAGCCTCGTCGGCCCTTCGATTGGCTAGGCCCTGCACGAAGGTGCATTGCCGCTGCCCGCTCACCGTCCTGCAGGTGTACGACCAGACCAGCGTGCCATCGTCTCCGCGCGCCAAACGCTGGCAGCCCACAGCCCATTGCCCACGGTTCCATGCCGCCATAGCCCCGCTGCTGCAGGTCGCGGCCGGCCCGAGGTTCCAGGCATGCGAGGTCGCCATGTCGAAGACTGTCTGCGACGGAGCCCGCCTGAAGCACGGCGCCAGGCGCTGCTGCACATCGACGACCGCGGCGCGCTCTTCGGCCTCGCACTTTTCCTCGCTCCAGCGTTCGCCCACGATGATCGGCGTCGAGGTGACGTGTTTGGTCAGGCCGTTGCAGACGGTGGGCAAGCCCCCGGCCAACCTGTCGGCGTACACCACGAGCACGCGAGCCTTGCCGCTCTCCCACTTCTGCAGGAATCCCATCAGGTACGGACTACCGGCAACGAGGGTTGCGCCAGCGACGACGATGGTGCTGATCAGTTTGGTCTTAGTACTCATTTAACGGTCGTCCCGGCCTTGAAGGCGGTGTAGAGGCTGACGACCGCGGCGACGGCGCCTGCGATGTAACCAAGCGGTCGCGCGAACTTGCCGATCCAGTTGAGCACCTTGAAGGCGCCCTTCAGGTTCGCAAACGCCTCCACCAAGTCCGAGGTGTTCGCCTCGATTCGCTTCGTCGCTGCCGTGTTGTCGGCCAGTTCGGCCTTGAACGTGTCGAAGCCTTCTTCGAGGTTGCCAACGCGTCCACTGAGTTCGCCGAAGTCTGTTGCCGTCGGATCGTTGATCACGATGTCACTCAGGTCTTTTTTCATGCCGTCCTCTCCAGAAAAAAGAAAACCCGCCGAAGCGGGTCTAGTGGTGCTTGGTTCTTCACGTCGGCAACTGCAGTGCGGGCAGCATGGCCAGCAACTCGTCGGTCGTAGGCTCCGCGATTTCATCGGCCTTCACCTGGGCCAGCACCTCGTAGCACTTGGCATAGACCGCGTCCATCCAGGTTCCGAACGCAACACCCTCGGCGTGAAACGGGCTCGCGGGCAGAGCAGCGCGCAGCGAGGCTGTGATGATGCTGTCGTAGCCCTTCGCCCTGGCCGCGGCATTCAGATGCTCGTCAACCCCGGCCAGCAGCATCAATGCGCGCTGCTCCAGCGAAGGCGAAGGCGCCTCATCTGGCGTGTTTCCGGCCGCGACCCAGGCAAGGTATTCGCGGTACTCGACATTGACCTCGTTGCGCGCGAAGCAAACGCCGTCTTCGCGCTCGATATGGTTGGGGTGGTTGGTGTACATGATGTTCAGGGCTCGCAGGAAACTGTCCAGGTGCCGATCCAGGCAAGAGTCCCGGTCGCGATCGGCGTAGCGAACCAGGTCAGGCCGTCGGGGGTAGCCCCTCGGGCGTCATAGGTGTTGCAGTTGGTGTTGGCTCCGACCGTGTAGGTCACGCTCAGCGTGCCGGAGGCCTTCGCCACCTTGAAGGGAATCCGGACAGCGGTGCCATTGCCGGCACTGTTGTAGGCCTGCAATTCCCCCGCACCACTTTCACGCCGGCGCTGGCAACGCAACAACTCATAGCTGCGCAGACGCCGCTGGAAAGTGGTGGAACTTGTGCCGACCTCCACCTGCACGCGCGAGAGCGTGCCGGTATTGAATTCGATGGTCATGGCCGCGTTGGCCGTAACACCGGTGGCGGTCACGCCCGACACTGCGTATGAGCCGCCCGCGATCTTCCCTTGCGCAGTACCAAACCACGACATGCAGTAGCTGCCGCCTTCGATGTCGTCTGCATCGATGATCTGGAGAAGCGAGCCGGCTGTGATCGTGACAACGAAGTCGTTGCCGGAGGCCGCGAATGTATAGGTGCAGCCCGACGCCCCTGCCTTCCATCGGTCATGCCCATATTCGCCAGCAGCCAGCACTACGGTGCCCGCCTTGACTCGCTGGTTGATGACGAAGGTTCGGTTGTCTACCAGGTTGCGCTCGTTCGTCGCGCCGGCTGTTCCGAGACCCAGAGCCGCGCGAGCGTCGGACGCAGTGCCTGTCAGCCCCAGCAATCCGGTGAGGTAGTCCCACAGCGCGCCGAAGCCGGCGCGAGCCTGGGCATTGCTGGGCGTTGCCCCGCTGCCGGAGATGCTGTCTCTGCTGGGTGGTGTTGCCATGTTTGCTCCTTTCGATGAGCACAAAAAAGCCCGCTCGAGGCGGGCTGTCGGGTTGCGAAGAGTGCGGGCTAGTAGCCCTTGAGAACGATGTCCACCGTCGCTCCGCCCACCGAGGCGTGCGAGGAGTTGTAGGCAGTGACCTTGGGCGAGAGGTTCGGCGTCTTGGTTACCTCCGCCGTGACTGCGGTGCTGACGCCCGACTGCAGCGTGATCTGGATGTTCTTGATCACCGAGAACCCGGCCGTATGGGGGATCACCGTGCCGCCAGCGGCCACCGCGAAGTCGTTGATCTGCTCCTCGATGTCGGGTGCATCCACCGTGACCACCAGCCCCTTCAGAATGCCGCGAGTCGCGCCGGCGCCGAGGGTCACGCGAAACTGGTACACGTCGTTCGCGACGATGATCTGGCCCGGCCATGGCATCCAGTCGCCAGGTGGCCCATAGAAGGAATCGCTGTCCTCGCCATAGATCGAGTCCTCGTCGGGGCCGTAGAAGACACCAGGGCCTGCAAGGCGGTACTCGATGCGCAGGTCGATGCCCTCCACATCGGCAACCACCGTCATCTTCGAGCCGGCGAGCGCTGAGTTGATCGGGAGCGGCGTGGTGACGTAGACCATCTCCGCATAAGACTCGGCCTTGTAGAGAGGCACTGTGTCTCCGCCGTAGAACGCCTGGTTGTCGGAGCCGTAGAAAGAATCGAGCGGGTCGGCCGTCGGATCGCCTGACACCAGCGTCCAGCCGATCTGCTCGCCGGCCGCAGCCGGCCATCCCAGCGCCTTGTAGTCCCACTCCTCGACGACGTTGGCGATGGGCGGGTCGCCCAGGTTCATCACCACGACGCCGGGCAGGAACGACTGGTTGCCGCTCGTGTCCTGCGCCTTGACCATGATCGTCACCAGGCCGCCCGGGCGCATCTCGGGCTCCCAAGGACTTTCCGTCACAAGGCCCTGATGCAGCGGCGCGGCGCTGTTCCAGTCCTGGTTTTGCGTGTAGTGGAAGCGAAAGACGAAGCCGGCCAGATCCGGCACGCGCCGGGGCAGGGACCATGACAGCACATTGCCGGCGACCGACAGGTTTTCGACGTTCGGCGGCGGCTCCGTCTTGCCGATCACCGTGTGGATCACCTGCGTGCTCCAGTCGCTGGCTGCGAGGCCGTTCTTCACTCGCACCTTCACCAGGATCACGGCGCCGTCATCGACCCCGGCGAACTTGGCTTCGGTGGAGTCTCCTGGCACTTCGACACTCACCCATGGGCCGCTCGGCAGTACCTGATAGCGCAGCTCGACCGTGCCGCCGGTGTAGACCGAAGCATCCAGGATCGGCGACCAGGTCACCCGCACGCCGTTGATGATGGTGCCGTCGTTGGCGACGATCAGCTCGCTCTCGCCGCTGCTGATCGAGAGAATCACGGGCGGGTAGATCTCCCAGGGCTTGGGCAATCCAGTGTTCGGGGCGTAGCCGCCCGGCAGGAACGGTGCCCCCATGGCGAAGATCGCAGACGTGGTTTCCTTCAGGGTGAGCTCGATCCGGCCATCCGGGATGAACTTCCGCCCGAGGACTCGGAACTCCTTGGCGTTCCATCCGAAGTTCGCGATGGTCAGCGTCACGCCATCGAACAACTCCAGCGCATAGGCCTTCATCTTGAACGACAGCGTCACCGTCAGCGGGTCGCGGCTGTCGCGCAGCATGATGCCGGCGATGTGGTTGGCCTGCGGCGCATAGAACACCGCAGCCATGGTCACTTCCTGCGACATCTCCGCACCATCGGTCGCCACCAAGGCGTCAGCCCTGAACGGGGTGATCGGCGTCTCTTTGTAGTTCGCGGCCTGATCCCAGATCCTGATCGCCACAGTGTTGAACTTCTCGTTCCTCGGGACGTGCGGATTGATCGTCGTCGGGTTCTGGGAAGTCGAGCCGTCTGTGCCGCGCTGGACAGTCGCCAGGTCGCTCTCGTACAGGTTCATGACGGGGAGCTGGTAGACCCCCGCGCGCACGAAGTACTCGCCTGCCGCAAATGCCCATTCGCCGGCCATGGACTGCGCGAGGTCGTCGAGCACGTCGCGCGCAGGAGAACCGAACTGAACCACGATCGAGGCTCGGTACAGGTTCACCAAGTCGGAGCCTGTGTAGCTCACGGCTTGGCCGCAAGCGTTCGTCGCGGCCGAGATCCGGGCATCCTCCGCTGCGGTCATAGCCGTCCGCTTGCCGAACTGAGGATGCATCATGACGTGGCGCATCAGCAGCGGGGGCATCTCCGACCACTGCGTCACGCCAGTGCGCGGGTCGTACACCTTGGCACCGCGTATCCTCGCTGTCACGGTTGGGATGCCGGACGGCAATGCGCCGTCGTTGTATGCGAACTGGCAGACCAGGTAGGCAACGCCGGCGGCGCGATGAGCCTCTGTCCAGACGCCGCCCAGCATCGCCACGAGCTCACCGTCAGCAGCTTGGCCGGGCGAACCAAGGTGCTTGGTGATGCGAACGAACGAATTGAAGCCAGAGTACTGGTAGTACGCTCTGTAAATCTGCCCTGGGATGATGGCTTCGGTGATCGTCACCACATTTCCGGAGACGCTGAACTCGGTGACATCCGTGACGCCGATCCCACCGAAGAACTCGCGGGTCACTTTGACCGAATCTAAAACAGGCGTATGCGACAAGGCTGAGGTCGAGCCGCCCAACACCTCGTTCGCATCAATGTTCGCAGCCCGACCGTAGGGCGCCGTGATCACCTGGCCAGCATCGTTGATTTCGACGGGCTGATCATTCAGGTAGATCTGCTCGTAGGCGTCGATCTCATGTGAGGCCATGGCCACGCACATGATGAACAGCTCCTTGTACTGCCCGACGCTGGTCTTGAAGAAGACGTGACCACCAGTACGAACACGGCCGAGCACGAGCCTGCGCGGCTCCACGGTGCCCGAGACGTTGACCAGCCGATCGACCTGCGCCGCATCGAACTGGGCCCTTGCAAGTCGCTCCGCCTTGCGTTTCTGGTAGCTGCTCAGCGCCAGTGTGCCGATGATGCTGATGGCATAGGCGATGACCGTCGCGGTCGCTGCAGTCACGCCGAATGCATAAACGAGACCTTGTGCGATTGCGGTCGGCATCAGACGCTCCAGGCCGCGATCGCGGTTTCCATGTTCAGCATGACCACGCCGTGTTCACCGGGTGCAGCAATGCTGGTTCCGTTGCAGATGCCCAGCATTTCGCGGCCAGCGTTCATCACCAGGACCACGTCGCCGACCGCCGCCAACTTCGGGCTGACTGGCTCGCCGAGAAGGCTGGTCGTGAGCTGCTGCAGTCCACCGCCCTCCTCTACGGCACGCGCAGCGCCCAACGCTCCTTCGTAAGCGGGGAATTCCTTACGAAGGTCCCGGCCGGTGATGGCGTGCACCGCATCTGCAGCGAACGTGCAGCAGTCGTTCGATCCCCATGCAAAGGGCATGCTTGCGCGCGCCTTGCCGAAGTCGGAAAAGCGCTGTTGCCAGTCTTTGAGTCTCATCAGCGGCTATCGATGTAGTACTGTTTCGTCGGCCACACGATGGGAACATCGGCCTGGGGGACCACGTACTCGAATGCCCGGTCACCGGGGTACAGGTACTGCTGGTCGGCGTTGCTGTTGGTCAGCGCGGCGCCGCGCAACAGATCCACCGCCGCGCTCTCAGCGGTGAGCGTGATCGTGCAGGTCTCGCCATCCGACTCGAGCGGCATGGTGTCAACGTAGCCGGTCCAGTCGATCGGGGCATCGACCACACCGCCGGCATCGTTCAGGATGGCGAGTCGGATCGTTACAGGGGCGCCCTGAACCACGCTCGCATCCGATAGCGCCAGTGCGAGGAACTCGCTCTTCACGCCGGCCATCTGCAGCTGCAAGCCCTTGATCTCGCCGGGTGAGTCGTCGATCTGACTGATCGCTCCGAGTCCCGATGCCCCCACGTAGGTGATGCCGGCGTACCCAATGTCATAGTTTGCCGAGGTGAGCGCCACCGGCAGACCTGGGAAGTCGAGGTAGACCAGTTGGGCTATCCGGATCACCGGCGCACTAAGGGCCGCAAGGGATTCAGGCGACAGCGATCTCATCCGATGGCCTCGACGAAGTCCAGGGAAACGCCTTCCGCATATCCGAAGAAGTATTGAAAGGCAGGCTTCGCGACCTTGCGAAAGGGCACTGTGGGCCGCTCCCAGATCACCGACTCACCGCCCACCAGCGCGACGCGCAGACGGTTGACCAAGGGGACGACAAGGCCTACTCCATCGGCCACGCAATCCTCGCGAACCATCAGCAGCATGCCGCCCACTCCGATCAAGTCGCCGGCGAGCAGTGTTGACCCGGCAGGTGTGCCAATCAAGATTGAGTCCGCACCAATGGAGGCGGCGCCGGCAACCGGGCTGCCGCGCATCGTGCCAAGCGGCTGCTTGCGCACCCAGTGATACAACGCCACGGTGTTGGTCTGGCCGCGCAGTGCGTTGAGAAATGCCTCGTTCCTGGCTGCGTTTTCTTGCGTGCCACGCGGCAGCGTGAGCGAAATCGTCCAGCGGTCGTTCAACAGATCGACCACCTGTTCGCTGCCGCCGAACGGTGACGCAAACGCGCGTTGTACCGTCTCCAGCCTCATTGAGAATGACTCAGGCCGAAAGCTGCTCGGAAGCGCAAGAAGTGTCATGCGTCGCCCCCGTAGCTGCGGCTACGGCCGTACCGTGCCGCCGTCTGCCGTTGCACGGTCTGCATGGCTTCAACGACCATGCTTTTCGTCGCCACATCGCCGACCGTCAGGTTGTAGACGGTGGTTCCGCCGCCAGCACTACCGTTGAGGGCGTGGTTCGGAATGATGGCGCCCGGCACACTCGGCACGAACATCTCGGGGCCGTTCTCGCCGACCAAGCTCGCCTTGCCAACCGGAGGAACACCGCCCTCCGCGAACTTCAAGCCGCTGAACCATCCACCGACACTGCTGAAGAGCTTGCTCCAGTCCATGCCGCCCCCCGTGATCGCGAGTCCAGAGCTTCCGGAAAGACCGATCTGATTGAGGTAGCCGGCGTCCCCGCTGAGTGCCGATCCACCTCCCGGCCCGTTCAGAGCACTGAGCAGCCCTTTCGCAAGGGGCCCGGTGATGGTCTGCTGAACCGCGATGCGGGCGAGATCCGCAATGACGGAGTTCGCCAGGCTGCTGACACTCAGCTTGCCAGTGGTCACGAACTGCACCAGCGCATCCTCGGCCCCCTTGAATCCATCCGTGAATGCGCGCTCGGTCGTGGCGGCCACGTTGCGAATTGCGTCTGTGTAGTTGGCAAGCGCTGTCGTGGCGCCGTTCTGCCAATCCGTCTCTTTGGACTTCAGCGCATCGAAGTAGTTGGACTGCGCAGCCAGTGCGTCGTCGAGCGCCTTCTTGATGCGCGCGACTTCCTCCTGATATGCCGGCGAACCCAGTTGACCGGTCTTGCCGGCCTCCTTGTTCGCGCTGGTCAGATAGCGCTGAAACTCCGCCCGAATCGAGCGCTGCGCCTCAACTTCCTGCCGGGCCCGATCACCAAGGCCGAATGCGGCAAGACTGCGGTCACTCTGCTCATTCCGAGAATCCTGTCCACCCGTGATCGACACATTGATCGCGTCCATTTGCTGGCGGAACTGCTTCGCGTCCTCGGCCGATTTCTTGGTGATCTCGGCAATCTTCTTTTCGAACTCGAGCTGGTTGGACAGCGCGACGTTCTTCTTGAGCTGCTCTTCGATCGCATCCTTGTTCGCGAGCAGGCTCTGCTGCTCCGCCGTGAGGATCTTCTTGCCCTTCAGGTCGGCGATCAGTTGCTGGAACTCGACCTGCTTCTTCTGCGTATCGGTGATCTTGAGCTCGCCGTCGAGCTGATCCTTCAGCGCCGCTTCCGTCTGCCGCAGGGTCTCCAGCATCTTGGTGGCCGCATCGTCCTGGAAGGCCTTCTCCTTCGGCCCCTTGCTGCCGGCGAACTCCTTCCGAATCGCCGCCTCGCCCGCCTTGATCGCATCGGGCGTCAGCAGTTCGCTGCCCGGGTTGACCTTTCGGATGGCCTCCAGCCCGTCGCGGTACTTCTTCAGTTCGCGCGTGACCGCATCGACGCCCTTGGCCTTGTCCTGCCACTTGTTGACATCGTCGGTCGCATCGGCACCTGCTTGTTCCGCCTTGGCGCGCTCGGAGGCCATCTTCGCGAACCCGTTCTCGAAGCCGATAGCGGCCTGCATCACAGCCTGCTGCGTATTGAGGCGCTTCAGCAGCGGTTCGTAGAACGACGCAGTGACGCTGTTGCCGCTGGACGCTTTCTGCGCCTCAGTGATCTTGCGCTGCACTTCCGCGAGCTGCACCTGCATCGTGGCGCTGCGCCCGACGCCGAGGATCGCGTCCCAGCCCTGGCTGGCGGCGAGCGTCACGGCTTTCCACGCGCGCTCGATGCTGCCGAGGTTCTCGGTCACCTGACCGGTACGCTGCTTCATCGCAGACGCATAGCTCGACTGAGCCAGAGCCGCGGCCTCTTCCTTTCGCCCCTGATCCTCCAGCGCCTTGATCCGCTCATAGGTCGATTGGGTCAGGTAGTGCATCGACTCGTTCAGCTTGGCCGACGCCTTCGTGGGCTCGTCGCCGAGCTTGATGTACTGATCGACCGCGTCTTTGACCGAAGTCCCCAGAACGCGGTTCACCCCCACGACCGCCTCGGCTGCCTGCTTCAGGGCATCGCCCGTCACGCGACCAGTACTTGCCAGTGCTGCAAGCGCCTCGGCCGCCTTGCCCTGCGTGCTGGTGGTGCCGGCCACCTCCTTGGCCATCTCCTGCAACTGCCCTGCAGTCTGCCCCGCGTAGTTGCCCGTGAGGATCAGCGCCCTGTTGTACGCAATTGCCTCCTGGCTGCCCTGGTAGTAGGCCAGCGCCAATGCGCCGGCAGCGGCTGCAGCCACAGTGAACGGGTTGATAAGGCCGAGCACATAGCCGCCAAGAGCCTTGGCTGCGGGCCCGATGCCGCCGAACATGTCCTTCAGCTGGCCACCCTGCTGCAGGAACACCGTCAACGGCGCTTGACCGCCCTGCAGGCTGGTGACGATGTCGGTGAACTGCGCCGGCACGCCACGAAGCGCGGCGGCGGTTTGCGCAGCCGACACGCCTACCCTGCCGAGTGCCGGCGCCGTCGCGTTCAACGCCTCCTGGGCAGCCTTCTGCTTGGCGAGCGCCTGATCGAGTTGCGCCAGGTATGGCTTCAGCACCTCGGTGCTGACACCCCGCTGGTTGGCCAGCGCAGCGTAGAACTCTGAACCCGACTTCTTGCCAGCCTCAGCCGCGGCGGTCGCTCGCTGGATGGAGCTGATCAGGTTCCTGGTGTTGGTGTCGACCTTGGCCGCAGCCTGCTGGCTGCCTTCGCCGATGGCAGCAACGCCCTCGGCCGCCTTCTTGCCTTCCTTGGCGGCGGTCACGCCCAGGTCGGCGAGCGAGCGCTTGGCTTGGCCAACACCGGCCTCAACGCCTGACGCGTCGGCCGTGAACACCATCTGTGCGGTTAGATCGGCCATCGGTATCCCAGAAAAAGAGAAGCCACCCGAAGGTGGCTATTGCGAGTTCCGCTCGCGCATGTAGTGAAGCGCCCCGCGCTCCATGACGCGGATGTCTTCGAAGAGAGCCGACCAGTCCGCCCGAGGCACACCGGCCAGCCGGAAGACCGTCGGCAGCGCCCCATAGTCCAGCCCAGTTGCGCCGGCAAAGCCGGTGCGCCACTGAGTGGTTAGCTTGTAGAAAACCGACAGGGCAGCTTGGTGCTCGGGCCAACATTCCACCGAAAAGCTGGCCTCCTCTACCGTCAGCCCGAGCTCGGCCGCTTCATACGGCGTCGGGTCGGGCGTATAGATGGCCCTGGCCAGCTCGATCAGTTTTTTTCTTTGGCCTTGATGAGCTCGCTGATGTACTTGTCGCGGATCGCCATGGGCGCCGTGATGTAGTTCTGCGCGAGCAGCTTCACGTTCTCCAGGTTGAACGGATCGACCAGTTCCCAGCCGGTGGCCACAGCCATCACCTGGTCTTCGATCGACATCTCGGCCATCTGCTTGATGAACTCGTCCATTTCATCGCGGGTGCGATGCTTGAACGTGATTTCGACCTTCTCGGCTTCGAGGCCTGGCCGGCAGATCTCGACCATCGCCTTGAAGGTCGGGTTGGGGTTGAGGCTGATTCGTGCCATATCAGTTCGCGTAGCGGATGAAGCGGCCTTGGCTGCGGAAGGTCGCAGTCACGGTCATGATCTGGTTGGCATCCAGCTTCGGCTCGGGGTCGAAACCGACGTTGACGTTGTAGTAGATCGAACCACCGCTCGGCAGTTGGGCGCGCAGGATGCGGTTCTTGCCGTCCTGGTCGGCGGCCAGCAGCACGGCGTTCCAGGCCTGCGCAGCGTCGTCGGCGAGCGTGAGCGTCAGCACCTTGGCCTTCCTGAAGGTGTTCTTGCTGCGCTCGATGCCGTCTTCCAGGTAGACCCACTCGACCGACTGCTGTTCGCCGCCGGACGATGCGTTCTGCATCACCTGCGAGATCTGTTGCCAGGTCAGTACCTTGCGCACCGAGCCAAGGCCACTGCCCGCAGGGAAGCGCGTCAGATCAGTGGAGTCGTGGCCTTCGAGGTTGAAGGTGTTCGCGGTCGAACCGGCGACGCGTGCGGGACGGTCATTCAGCAGCGGCCAGCCCGAGGTCACCTCCAGGATGTCGCCGTTGGTCAGGCCGTGGGCAGTTGCTGTCGCCTGCGGGGGCGCGGCATTGCTCAAGATGGTGAACGGAATCGCAGCGGCGTAGCTGGCGGCGAGCGAGAAGATCGTGCCGTTAGGGAGCGATGCACTCATGGTGATGGCCTTTCAGAGGAAATCCGGGCGATGCCGGTGGTTGCAGAGCCCGGAGCGGGCAGAAAAAAGCCCGCTGCGAGGCGGGCCGGGTTGGAAAAGGTTGCGGTCTATCGGTCGGACCAGATGCTGAAGTCCTGGCGCGAGCCGCGCAGCTTTGTCTCGGAGTCGTAGTCGGCGATCTGGCCGCCGACGACCTCGACCTGGAATTCGGTTGCGAGCAGCATCGCGTTCTCGATCTGCAGGCCGATTGCTGCGGCCTCCTTGCGCGTCGCAGCCCACACTGCGGCCTGAAAACGACCGTTCTTCTTCGAAGGCAAGGCGCGCTCGACGAATGCGATCGGTGTGCCGCCGACCTGTTGGTACACGATGTAGGGCGTCACGGCGTCTTCCGGCGCGACATCGGGATATGCACGGCCGTCAACCAGGGCGGCGAGCACGTTGTGAAGATCTGCCTCGACCGTCATATCGCCTTCTTCACTTCCTGGACTAGATAGGCTCGAGCCACTTCCATCGCGAAGTCACGACGCGCCGCGTAGGCCGGGCGCAGAAACGGGTGTGCCGGAGCCCGACTCGTACCGAACTCGACCATGAAGCCATAAGGCACCTTCTGGTGATTCCACGCGATGTGATACGTCGCCCTCGCCTTTCCGCTGTTGTCCTTCGAATAGACCTGGTAGATCGCGTTGCGCAGGCTGCCGGGCTCGAAGTAGTAGCGGACTCCCGTTGACTTGCTGTTCTTGCCGTAGAAGTAATGCGGCTCCGCGGACTGCGGCACCCTCAGTCGGGCTTCAAGGTAGAGTTCTTCGGCCCCTGCTTGGGCAGCGGGGCGAATCGATTCCTCTGTGGCTCGCTGGATGCCGTCCAGCCATGCATCGGCGCCCGACGTGTCGAAGCCGATGTGAAAAGCACTCCCGTCCGGGTTGCCTCGACCGTTAGCCATTGTTGGCACCCGTCTCGCAGACCAGGTCGATGTACTGGCGGCTTTGCTTGTTCGGCAGGACGGCCTTGATGTCGTAGATCCGGCCTTCGTCGTCCACGACACGCATGCTCGCGAGCACGTCCGTGCGCCGGCGGATGCGAATGCTGGCCTTGACGATGCTCACGGGCGAATCTGCGCGCGCGGATTCGAGCCCCGACAGAAAGCGTATGTCCGCCCACACCGAATCGAGCACAGGCCACCCAGGAATCGGCTGACCGAGCTCGTCCTGCACCGTGCCGGCCTGCTGGATGGCGATCCAGTCCTTGAGCGTGCCGGCTCTCACGGCATCATCACCCGGCGGTAGGGGCGAAGCAGCGCGCGAGCGCCGTGCGGGAGTTCAACCGCGGTCGCGGCGATCACCACGTCTTCCCGGCTTTCGAACAGATGCCCCAGGATCAGCAGCACCGCCGAGATGATGCTCGGATTGACGACGATGCCATTGAGCGCCCGCGCCGTGCCCGCCCGGGCAGCACGAAGTAGCGACTCCGCGATGTGCACGGCGTCGCGGCGATCGCTGGCGTTCTCGATCAGCGCCGCCGCAGCGATGGCCTCTTCGTAGGCAACGCGTGCGGCGGTCAACGATGCGGGCAGCGCCTCGATTGCGGTGTTCATCGCATCGGAATCGGCGTAGATGACTCGGTTCAGATACTGCGAGGCATGGTCTTCCGCACCCGCCATGTACGGCCCGATCTGCTCCTGCGGGTACGTGGCACCCACGCGCAGGTGCGCACGAGCCTGATCGAGCGTGATGACGGGCATGGTCAGCCCTTGCCCTTCGCCTTGGGCTGCTTGTCGTCGCCCTGCTCCAAGGCGTCGAGCTCACGCGCACCAGCTTCGAGTTCCGGCGGACATTCGTCGCCCGCCTGGTACTCGACCGGGTAAATCTCCCCGTCGGGGACACCCTTGAACGGCTTGCTTAGCTTCATAGTGTCCCCCTGCTTACGCCGAGATCTTCAGCGCACGCATCGGCTCCGGGTTGTGAACGCCGCCACCAACACGCTTGGTCGTGTAGAACAGCACGTAGGGCTTCGCAGTGAACGGGTCGCGCAGGACGCGCACGCCGACACGGTCGTACACCGTATAGGTGCGCTTGAAGTCACCGAACAGGGCCGGCACCGAATTGGCGGCGATGTCGGGCATGTCCGGCACCTCGGTGATCGGAAAGCCGGCCAGGGTGGCGGGCTGGCCGGCCACATAGGACGGCTGCCAGAGGTAGTTGCCCTGACCGTCTTTCAGCTTGCGGATCGTGCCCTGCGACTTGCGGTTCATCGCAAATCCAGCGTTCGCGGTGAATGCCGAAGGCAGGTCGTAGATGAGGTCAACGATCCCGTCCGAGGTGATCGCAGCCGCTGCGCCGCTGTTCACGGTCTTGATCGCGCCGAAAGGATGCTTCGCTGCGTTGGCGCCGCCGGTGACATAGGTGAGGATGCCGAACGGCTTGTTCGTGCCGTCGCCGGAGAAGAATGCGGCGCCCTCTTGCTTGGAGAACTCGGTCTCCACCTCGCCCGCAAGCCAGGCTTCGAGGTTGATGGCCGAGTCGTCGAGGATCTGCTGGGTGGCCGCCGGGTTCGCATAGATCTCGCCCCAGCCGAAGCCGAGCGAAGCGAAGGTGCCGGTAGCAGTCTGCGGACGCGCCGCGGTCTCGCCAACCCAGCCCGATGCGGTGCCGCCCAGGTTGAACAGCTTGGTCAGGCCAGCCCCCGACACCGGCTGCACGGTGGCCAGCTGACGCATCGAAGAGACGAGCACGAGCTTGTCGGTGATGGTGCGATCCCACTCCACCGGGGCGAGGTAGCCGCCTTCGCCGTCCGCGCCCTTGTTGAGCGCCGCCTGGACATCGCCCTTCTTGAAGTGCGCGCGGAACGCACCGGTGTACTCGGCATCCGCCACGGCCTTGCCGCCGGTCCCTGCGCCCATCTGGGCCGCTGCCAACTTCACATTGGTGTCGTCAACCTCCCTCTGCAAGCGGGCGATGTCCGCGTTGATGTTCTCGACTTTCAGGGCCTGCAGCGCATCGGCGTTGCCCTTCTTGATGTCTTCGAGCTGCTTGGTGTGCTCCTCCTTGAAGGTGGCGAAGGCCCTGTTGAGTGCTTCGACCGTGGCCTTGATGTCACCCGGAGGGCCGCCGTCTGCGCGAACGGCAATGAGGCCGCGCGGGACGGGATTCGCGGAAGCCTTGGCAGCGACCGCATCGACGGCGGACGCATAGGCGGCACCGGCGGCCAGGACGGAGAGTGCGGCAACAGCCGCGAGAGAGATGAGAGTGCGTTTCATGGTTAGACCTTGAGGGAGTTGGTGAGAGAAAGCAGCAAGGCTGCGGTTTCGCCAGCGCCCGGCATGGCGGCTTCAGAGGCAGCGCCCGGCGTGCCAGTGAAAAGGGACTTGAAGGCATCACGGCGAGCGGTTCGGGAATGCCCCGCACGCGCCATCGACGCTTCGATCAGCGCGAGGGCCTTCTTGCCGCCCTGCGCCTTGGTGTCTTGGGTGATGTCGGAACGCTCGATCAGGCCAGTGGCAAAGCCGTCATCGACCGCTTGCGCCGCGCTGATCCAGGTTTCCTTGTCCATCAAAGTGGCGGTCTCGGCCTTCGACAGGCCGGTGCGCGAGGCATAGACCTGCGCCATCGCGTCGTCGAACGGTGCCAGTCGCGCGGCCGCGTCGGCCATATCGTGGCGGTTGCCGATGGCGACGGCCCATGCGTTGTGAACCATCAGGAACGCGCCGTCACCCATCAGGATTTCGTCGCCGGCCATCGCGATCACGGACGCCGCCGAAGCAGCAAGGCCCATCACACGCACCGTGACCTTGGCCTTGTGCTCGCGCAGCATGTTGTAGATGGCGACACCCTCGAAGAAGTCGCCGCCGGGCGAATTGACGTTGACCGTCACGTCTCGGGCGCCGATGCTGCGCAGTGCCGCGCTCATGCGCTTGGCCGTGAAGCCCTGCCCGTCCCACGACTCACCAATGGCGTCGTAGATCGAGATCGAGGCATCGCCTTCCGTTGCGGCGCGCACCTCCGGCTGCCAGCGCTCGAGCGCATCGGGGCGAACGTCGAACTGTGCAACGCCCAGGCGGTGATCGGCCCGGATCTCAGGCAGGTTCAGGAGGCTCATCGTTGTTCCTTGATGCCGGCTTGCCCGGCTGGGTCATCGGGTTGCGCAGTGCGTCGGTTTGCGGGTCGGCAGATTTCGGGAGGTCGGACAGCTCACGCACTTCGTTCTGCGACATCCAGGGCGCTTGGCCGCCGGCGCCGAGCGCCTTGGAGAAGAAGGCAGCCTGGTCGGCCAGCGTGCCGCGCAGCAGCGCGCCTTCGTTGAACTTGTATTGCAGGCGTCCGAGTTGCTCCTCGGGAAGAAGGCAGCGTGCGGCTGCCTGCTCCCAGGACACGAACCAATGCGATAGCCCGTACTGGATGAAGAAGATCGCCAACTGCTGGATGCCGCTGCCCCAGCTCGTGTCATCCATCATCAGAAGCGGCCTGGGCACGCCGTACATGCGCGCGGCTTCCTCGATCTGGTGGTTCCGGTTCTCGATCTGCTGCGACTCGGACGCCGTGCTGGCGAACTTGTTGGCCTTCGCGTTCTCCTCCAGCAGCATCCAGCGGCCGGCGTTCTCCGCGCCCGTGTAGTCGGTGTCGAGCGACGACTTCATCCGGTTGTAGGCGTTCTCGGAAAGCTCCTTCGGAACTTCGATGGCCCCGCCCGCCATGACACCGGTCTTGAACGTCCGCGACGCCGCGCGTTCCGCCTGCTCGGCCAGCTCCAACGCATCGCGACCCAGCTTGACACGCGAGATGCCGTTGATCCCGTCGAGCGAGAGATCGCGCAGGTGGAACACCTCTTTCGCCGGCAGGGTGATCTGATTGCCGTCCGGCGTCGTGTAGTCGTACTGCATCTGCCAAGCGCCATTCAGACGCGGCTTGGTCGAACCACGATCCATCGGGATCAAGCGGATCGGCCGGCTGCCCGACCAGATCACGCGCGCGAAGGACTGCCCGTCGAGCAGGGCCCGCAGTTGCAAGAGGCTCTTGAACTCGATGGGCGTCTGCCAGTCGTTCGGCTTGTATTTCAGCAGCCGGTGCGCCGGGTTGTCGCTTTGCACCTGCTTCTTGTCGTCGCTGCTCTGCAGATTCACCGGCAGCATGCCGATCGATTCGGAGATCAGCGTCACGCAACGCAGCACCGCCATGTTCCGAAGGCTGCGGTCACGGGCCGTATCCACGCCGGCCGTGGTTCCGCCGCGGATGTACTCCAACAGCGCCGGATCGTCGAGGCCGCTGAACTGATGCCCCTGCGAGGCCTCCGCGCGCGGACGCGACTGCACCTCCGACGCATTCGAGCGCCGGAAGAAGTCGAGAATCTTCATTCAGTCGGTCCTTACAGGAAGCGGATGCCCCGGGTTTCGTAGACGGAGTTGCCTCGCGCCTCGGGGTTGAGCGACAGAAGCGTCACTGCGTTGAACGTGGCCATCAGCGGGTCGATCTTTGCGGTGCCGGAGGCCTGCTTCGTGATCACGATGGCGTTGCCCTTCGGCTCGACCTTCGCGTTGCCGACCGACCAGGCCATCAGGGGCTGACCGCCATGGATCAGCGCGCCCTCGGCGAGTTTTCGTTCGGTCGTCTTGATCGCGCCGGTCATCTTCCAGCCCTGGCTGATTCCAATCACCTTCTCTTCAGGCACCTCGGCCTCCACAAGGGCATCCAGGATGCCGCCCAGCCCCGCCGGGTCGCAGCCGATCTTGTCCAGCAGACCCGATGCCTCGCACTGAGCGGCGACATCAGCCACTCCCGCCACGTCTTCACCGATCGCGCTCACCAGGATCAGGTCGCCATCCTTGGCGAAGTCCTGCAAGCGCGGGGCAATCTCCTTGCGCCGTTCGAGCACCGAGGGATGCGCCCACGCACGGGTCCACAGGAGCCAACGCTTGCGCAGAACCGTCTTGGCCGGCACGACGACTTTCGCTTCCTCGTCGAAATGCTCCGGAATCAGGAATTCCTCGGCCTTCCTGCGCCGGCCGGCCACCGCGGCGCCGAGCAAGTCGTCCAGACCACCGCCGTCGATTCCCATGTCCACCACTTCGCACTCGTCGAGCAGTTGCTCGAGGGTCAGACCAGGAACCTCGGCTCGTGGCACCCAGAAATCGGCACCAGCCCAACGGTCGGACCGCAGGTTCATGCCGATCTCGACGTTCAGGTGCTTGGCCAGGAACTCCTTGAAGTCCTTCTCGCCTCCCTCCAGCGCCTGGCTGTGCAGTTGCGTGATGCGCGCGATGTCCACCGACGCACCCCAGTTCGGGTTCGTCACGTAGGCATTCGCCAGATCCTTGTGCGCCCCCGCATCCAGCATGGACTGCGGGAACTCGTAGATCACCGGCAGGAAGCGCGGATCCTTGATGAGCCCATCGCGCACCTTTCGCGCGTAGCTCAGTTTGTCCTTGAACACTCCGGCCGGCGGCTCGGCCGACTGTGTGGTGGCGTAGATCACGAACCCATCGGGCCGCGATGTCAGACCACCCGTGGCCTCCAGCAGCATGTTCGAGGCCTTGGCCTGCTTGCCGAACTCGTGCAGCTCGTCAACGAAGACGAACGAGGCCTTCTTGCCCGAAACCGTGTCACTGTCTGCGGCCACCACCTTCAGCGTCGCCGCGTTGTCACGGTGGGTGATGGTGCGGAAGTAGTCCTGCACCTTCAGCATGGCCGCCAAGTCGTCGTCCGCCTTGATCATGTCGCGGATCGGCTTGTAGCTGTTGTCCGCAATCTCCTTGGTTGGCGACAGGATCAGCAGTTCCGCCGACGGGCGCCAGTTCAACACCAGCGCCGTCAGCATGATCCCCGCCGCGGCGGTCGATTTCATGTTCTTCTTGCTGACCATGAAGAAGAACTCATTGATCAGCCGGCGCCCTTGGTCGGCGTCATAGGATCCGAAGATCGCGCGTACCCAATCCTTCACCCAGGGCAGGCAGGCTTCGCGCATGGTCGGCTGACCAGCCACATCTACCAGGACCAGGCCGCCGAAAACATCCCACGCCTCATCCGCTTGCGCCTTGAAGAGCGGCGGCGAGGTGATGAGGCTCTCGCGCGCCACGATCCTGCGTTCCCAATCGACGCAGGCGGTGGACCACTCCACGGGTTACTTGCTCGCGACCAGGCGCGGGCCCTGCCGCACCGCGTACTTGCCACCAGCGAGGCGCTCAGGCACCGCCGGCTTGGGCGCTTCAGTCTTCTTGGCATGCTGGACGCCCAGCAGCGCGATTGCGGCCTTCAACTGAGCCGGGCTCGGGTCCAAAAGCCCCTGCATGGCCATCGTCAGGAACTCTTTCGAGTCTTCGGTGGTTGCCGGGTCCACGGTTTTCGGCTTGCGGCCGGCGCCCGGACGGGCACCACCGCTGCGTCCTTTGACACCTGCCATTTGATTTCCTTTTGATTCCGGGGCGTGTTTTGCGCGTGAGGAACCTGGTGGTTTCCGGCACATCGGGTCGGCAGGCTTTCGACGCCCCCTCCCCCTCGTCGCCGCCCCTGCGCCGCATCAGGCGGGCCGTGGCTGCACGATCTCGACCTCAGTAGCCTCTCGCCCTTGCCTTCGCCTCTGCCTCCGTCTTGGCCTTGTGGCACGGGACATCGCACAGAGGCTGCAGGTTGCTGTCGTCGTTCGTGCCGCCGTCTGCCAGCTCGACGATGTGGTCGATGTGATCCCGGTTCGACACCCAGACCGCGCCGCACTTGGCGCAGCGGTAGCCGTGACGCTGGGCCACGCGCTCCCGGGTTGCCATCCATGCCCGGCCGCGCTGGCGTTCCACCGTGCCAGCCTTGGTCTGCAGCACTGGAGTGCGGGTCAGTCGGGCTGCAGCCAACCGCGGCTTAAGCGTTGGGAGGCCCATGTGTTTCCTTTTTTCCACCACGGCATACTCCAGAAACAAGGAGAAGGAACATGGGAAAAAACTACACCAGGATCGGTATCGTCATCTCAGTCGTCTATAGCCTAGGACTCACATACGTCCTGCATCGGCGCTGGGACGAACTGTTTGGACTAAAGCTCAACGAGTTCGGAGACCTCCTGGCCGGGGCGTTTGGGCCTCTGGCCATCCTATGGCTCGTTCTTGGCTACTTCCAGCAGGGCATCGAGCTAAGGCTCAATAGTGATGCATTGCACCTGCAGGCAGAGGAGCTAGCTCACTCGGTCGAACAACAACGAGAACTCGTCAAGGTCGCTCGCGATCAGTACCACTCGGATCGTGAAGCTATCGAGCATCAAATGAAGGTTTTCGCTGATGAGCAAGAAAGAATTCGATCAGCAGCGATGCCCAAATTCAAGGTTACCGCGGGCGGAATGCACAGCGGCTTCGAAAGCACCCATCGTTTGCACTTCTCGAACTTCGGTCAGACCTGCTCCGATGTAAATCTGACATCTGACAGAAGCGACCTTCAGTTCAGACCTGAGTCGATCCTGTTGCTTAAGACTGGAGAGTCCGTTCGCTTCGAGTTCGCGCTCCCTGTCATACCGCCGTTCGAGGAGTCTCGCGTAACCCTGTCGTTCATCGACGGCCAAGGCCAAGCCGGTGCTATTGAGTACAAAATGACCTTCCAGAAAGAAGAAGGGGTCAACTATTCCACTGTACGGCTCGATCCCGTTGATGCGCACAAGGCGGAGTGAGCACCATCACTCGAATTGGGGATGCCCCTGTCGGTTGCTCGTGATTACCATCGGCGCGTTCAGTTAGCCTGAATCCGGGCAGCGATGGCTCCGAATAGCACCGCAGAACGCTGGATGCTTTCGAGTTTCCTCCTCGCATCTTCATCATCGATTGCGAAGAAGTTAAGAGCCCATCGGCAACCTCGGTGGGTGTATTCGGCTGCGTATTCGGTTTGGGCCTCCACCCATCCATGTGCGCGCATTCATCCATGTGAGGAGGCTCCGATGTACTTCGAGATCTATCGCTCAGGTTTTCAATGGCGCTGGCGGCTGAAAGCCGCGAATCATGAAATTCTTGCTTCGGGAGAGTCCTATACCAGCAAGGACGCTTGCCTGCACTGTGTCTCCCTCTTAAAGCAGACGACAGTCATCACGCCAGTTTATGAAGTGCAGTCCTGAAGAAAAAAGCGCTCTTGCAATGAACAACCAACCCTTCAACTACAACTTCAACATCTCATTTCTGCAGGAGGCTCGCTCAGCTTTGGGAGAAGCCCCGAAAGGAGATCAGTACCCACGCCAGATAGGGCCTTGTTCGCAAGTCGGAGACTTTGTTCAATTTCCCGGATCGACAGCCTTGTTCGTCGTTGTCGAACGCATTTGGACTTACGGCGAAGATTTCGAAGGGCTGCAAATCGTACTTGGCCTTGCCGCTGAGCCAACGCTCACGGTTGTCAAATAGGATTTCTTCCAGAGTTCAGCTGACAACTCATCTCTTAAGGGCGCGCATCTATGGCTCACTTCATTCTGACCTTTCGGATCGCCGCTGACGCGAGCTATCAGGCCCGATATGAATCCTTCGTCCAAGCCGTCGTTACTTTCGCAGGTGGCCCGGGAAGGGTTTGGGATGAAACCACATCCTTCTATGCCTTCGAAGCCAACTCGACAGCCGACAGCGTGGTTCGGCATCTTTGGGTGGCGAGCGATTTCGATTCGTCTAAAGACATGATGGTTGTGCTCGACCTAGACGCGCGTGAAAAAGCGACGAAGGGTCCTGTGCCATACGTCCCACTGTTGACGGCTTACGTTGGTTTTTGAACCCCGTCCCGATCAATATCGCACCGGAAGATGAGCGAAAACCCAGCTTTAGGTACGTACTTTTCACAATGAGCGATCGGCACCCGTTTTTCCACCATTGGAGGTTCTCATGCGCGTCACCGCCATTTGTTCCGGGAGCATTCTGCTGGCAATAACCGGTTGCGCACTTCCGCAGCACCCGTCCAGTGTGCCGCTTGCTTCAGTCATTCATCAACTCAGAGAGGACTTTAAGCAGGTAAATGCCGAGAATCCCGTTTCTCAGTTGCCTCTAACAAAGATCGAAGTGGTCCTGAAAGTCTCGACTGAGCGTGTATCAGGTATCGGCGCTGAGACCTCCCTGCCGCTCGATACGCCGCTCAAGCTGAATTTCTCAAATCAAACAACAGGCACGATGGAAAACACCGTCACGCTCACGTTTGCAGGAGGCAAAGGGCCTCTTTTCGATCAAACAATCAAAGCGCCAATGCGGCTCGATGACTTCCAAGAGAAGAAATAAGTCATCCAAATGAAAAACCCGCCGAGCTTGCGCGAGGCGGGTTGCGAACCTGAAGAAAAAGCTCCGCCATCAAGGGTTGAGCTGCTCTTATTGTTCCCGGCTCACCCGGGATTTGTACAGGCCACGCCATTTTAAAGCGGAAACGGCGGCCGTGTAAATTGTTTTTACTTTGCCGCCTCGGCTGCAGCGATCTTCAGATCCAGATAGCCCGCAATCTGCTTCATCGCCTCTGGTCCGGCCATCGCCTGGTGCTTCTCCATGTGGGCCACGAGCCAGTCAGCGATCTCAGCGTGCTCCTTGAACAGCTTGGCCAACGAAGTGCGCCCGGTGCCCTTGCAGGGCTTGCACTTCACACCCAGCGTTGTGCTGCCCGGGATGACTGTCGCACCATGCCCTCCACAGTTGTCGCAGGTCGGATTGCGGTGCCAGGCGACGCAGCCCTGCGCCAGGTCGTAGGCCTGAACCCGGTTGAGCTTCACCTTCATCGCCCTCGCCTGCCGCCATGCGTCGTCAGCCAGGATCTCGACCAGTTCGCGCGCCGCGGTGCTGTCACCCAGGAACAGTCGCTGCAGCGCCACGGCCAATGGGAACTCACGGGCAGCGAGCCCCATCGCTCCCAGCACGTCCGAGTCCGAGCGGGTCGTGCGCTCGTTGATCTCCAGGTTCGTCGAACGAACCGCGCTGGCGTAGCGCTCGATCACGTTCATGCGCGGCCTTTCAAGCTGTCGCCGATCCGCGCCGCTAGGTTGCGCCTACTGCTGTCGATCGACGGTCTTCCTGTCGCGTCCTCCATGCGGCGCAGCAACTCCTTCATCTCGGCGTCCGTGAGTTGGCCTCGCTTTTTGAGCAGGCCGGCGAAACCTGCAATCACCTCGGCTGTGGCCGCTCGGTGCGCGTTCATGGTGTCGGCGAAGAAGTCCGACGCCTTCAGGTACTGCTCGAATTCCTTCATGCTCATTGGAGAACCTCCTGTTAACTAAGACACTGCCTCTACAAGTACAGACTGATCCCGAGCGGACAGACCCAGCCTCCTTAGAGGGGGCCTTCACATGAACCGACTGACCCGTCGCGTTGCATGACCCGGTAGCCTTCTCGTTCACAGGTGCTGCCTTCGCCGCCTGCCGGGGTGTCTCAGAACTTCCTCACAGTTCCCCGCTCTTCCCTTGCTGCTGCCGTTATAGGTGCTCCGACCAGCAAGGTGCTTTGACGATTCGGCGCCTACGTCATGGCAGCCTCCTGTCGGCGCACTTGCATCAGCAACGAGCACACGGCCAGCAGCCCCTCGCGTTTGTGTAGGTCGTTGGCGTCCTCACCCAGAGTCGGGCTCATGCAGTACGGCAGACCCGTTTCCTTCGCAGCTCTCTCGCCTGCCCCGCTCTTGTCGTTGTCGGCGAACACGTAGCGCCGGCCACCCTTGGCGAGGCCTGCGACGTGAACCATGTTCGAGTCGCTGAAGCAGACCAGCACTGCAGCATTGAGCCGCATCTGCCGCACTGCCAGTTCGATCGATAGACCCGTTGCATAGCCTTCGCAGAAGATGTGCTCGCCTGTGCGCGGCCCCAGGCGCAGAACCGCGCCGCGCGCCTGCATGCCGTAAGACATCTTCTTGCGCCAACGATTGACGCCAGGCTCGCTCTCGCTGTCAGTCCAACGGATGATCTGAACGCCTCGCAGTTCGTTGGTGCTGAAATCGCGCATGGGCACGAGTAGCCCGCCATCTGGCAAGCACAGCCCCTGCGCGTTCGGCAGGCCCTTGCGATAGAGATAGTCGTGTGGCCCAGGCTTGGTGGAGGCCAGCAGTTCAGCAGCCTTCCTTGCGGCATTCAGGTATCCCTGCTCGGTCGCAGCTCGCAGGGCATCGCGCCGTGCTCGCCATGCCTTCTTTTCCTCTTCGGTGAAGGGCTTCGCCTCGGGATCGTTGTACCAATGGACCTGCGCGTCGGCATCCCATGCATACACCCATCCGCTTTGACCATCCCAGAGGTATGCGCCGTTCTTGCTGCGCGGCTTCTCGGTCGTGCCGCATCGCTGGATCTTGTCGCTCGGCCGTAGCTTCGCGGGGTCGATCTCGACGCCATACGATCGAGCAAAGTCGATGAAGCTCAAGCGGACCTCCGATGCGCGCGACGGATGTCCTCGGACTTGATTCGGCTCTTGACCGCATCGGTGATCTCAACATCGGGCGCTCCGTCGAAGGAGTACTCATGCGGAGGCCAGTCGCCGGTCCACTCCTTGAACTTCAGCTTCGCGAAACCGCTCTTGCGCGTGATCTTTTCCTTGCCTCGAGCAAAAGCGCAGAGTTGGTTCCAGAGATGCAGTTTGTCGTCGGCGAGCTTCTTCTTGCCGAGCACGACCTCGTGCATTTCGCCTGCCTCGTGGGCAATCAAGGATTTCTCGACGATCTCGAAGCCACAGGCCATGCAGCGCTGACGGAATGGCTTGTAGCCGCAGTCAGGGCACCCCGTGCGCACCTTCTCATCGACCTCGTCTTTGCGGATCTTCTTGTCGAGCTTCTCCCCCTGGTCAAGCGATGCAAGGCCGTTGAAGAAGATGTCCGTGTAATCGTCAGCGAAGCGAGTGATGTTGCCGCTGTGGTCCAGCAGGATGCAGTCCTGCTTCCCAGTCTCTGGCGATGATCGCAAGCCACGCCCCCACATCTGGATCGCGGTGGAGAGCGACTTGCGCAACGGCCTGCAATCGACAACACAGCCGACATCCGGTACGTCGAACCCCTTGGCCAAGGCCTCCACCGAGATCAGCACGCGGATCAGCGGATCAGGCTTTCGGAACTCGCGCAGCAGCCCCGGCCGCTCGGAGTCGGGCGTATCGGTCGTGTAGGTTGCCGCAAGGATGCCGGCCTGATTGAACTGGCGGCAGAGTTCCTCGCAGTGCGCAATGGTGGCGCCGAAGATGATCGTCTTGCGCCCTTCCCCGTGGCGCAGCCACTCGGCCACCACGTCGCCAATGATCTCCATGCCGCGCACCTCGGCCTCTGACTTCTGCCACTCACCGGCCTGGTCAACTTTCGCGCCGGTCATGTCCGGGCGCCTGTAGGACAGAACGCGCATCGGAACCAGAACTCCCGACTGCGTCAGATCGTTCATCGTTGCGGCGTTGATCAGATTCGAGAAGACTGTGCCCAGGCCCTTCGCGAACGGAGTGGCCGACAACCCGATGACTCGCGCGGCGCACGTCTTGGCGTATTCCACCCAAGTGCCGTGCTGGGTATGAGCCTCGTCCACGATCAGTACGTCGGTATCGGGCCAGCCTTGGCTCGCGACGGTCTGGACACTGGCGATCTGAAGGCGTTGTGACCAGTCTTCGCGCGGGTGCCGACCTTGGATGACCCCATGGGCGCACAAGCCGTATTCGTCGGCTCGCATGCTGGTCTGATCGATCAGGGTAATGCGGTCGCACAGAAACGTAGCGCGCTTGCCCTGCTTGAGCGCCTTGTGCGCAACCCGCAAGCCCAGGTATGTCTTGCCGGCTCCAGTGGGAGCCATGAGCATCTGGTTCTTGTGACCAGCCAGCACACCCTCAGCGATCTTGATCATCGCGCTTCGCTGAAAATCGCGCGGCTCCGGAAAGCCTTGCAGGGCCACATCGAAAAGCGCGCTCATGCAGGCTGCTCCGCCTTCTTCTGCCAGTGCTTGACGGAGCGCTTCAGTTCCGAGATCTCCGTCATCATGCTGTCGATGCGCGCTTGCAGACCTCGCGCCAGTTCTCGCTGTGCCTTTGCGTCTTTCAGAGCTGCAGCGAGGGGATCGCCCGCATCCATGATCTGCCCGACCCAGGCAATGTCCGCTTGAACATCTTCGAGTTGACCGCGCAGCGCCTGCGTCTCTTCCTCAAGCGCCCGAAGTTTGGACTGCGCTTCGGTGGCATCCTGCTTTGCACCGGCAGCCTTCAACTCGGCGCGGATGACATCTGCGCGCGGCCCCTTCTTCGGCTTTCCTCGGAAGACGCGACGCACGGGTTGCTTGATGGCCGCCGCCTGCTCAGCTCTCGGCAGCTTCGCGATCTCCGCGGCTTTCGGAAGCCCGAGCTGACCGCTTCGCACAGCTTCCTGTACCTCGGGCACGGCGTTGGTCTGCACGGACTTGGCTTGGGTGATGGTGTTCGGGTGAACGCCAGCGATTTCCGCAAGCTCGGAGTTCGTCTTCGCAGGAAGGTCACATTCAGTGTGACCTTTTTCCCGATGGGCCGGTTTCCACTGATAAACCGATGCAGTGGCCATCGCAAGTTGTGCCGCGGTGACATGCCGACGCGCCTTGTTCTGCGCGAGCACGAAGTCGCGCGGATCCACATCGCCGAGATCAACGTGCGGGCAGTCGTAGCCAAGCTCCATGGCTGCGCGGTAGCGATTCCAGCCATCCAGCACCATGCCCTCGTAGAGGGTGATCGGGTTCTGTACGCCGATGTTGGTGATGCTGTCGATCAACGACGCATAGTCGCCTTCGCTCATGGCAGGGAACGCCGCAGAAAGCGGATGCTGCTGGTAGTTCATCGGGGACTCCAAGCTCTGCCCTCATGGGCCATGCACCACAGCGCGCTCGACCAGGAGCGATGGATGCGCAGGTAGTAGAGAAAGTGCGCGACGTAGATCACGCGGTTAATCGGCGCGCGCATCAGTCCCACTCCAAGGTGCGGACGGTCTGCACAGCGCTCAGGTGCTGCTTGGCCATCAGCAGCAGCGCATCGACGTAGTCGGGCGGGAAGCACCGCATGTCTTGGCCGACGACGCGCAGGCCTGCATGTGCCATCACCAGCGCCAGCTTGTCCAGGTGATCGCTGAGCAGACGAGAGACGGTGGACTCGCTCACGCCCATGGCCGCGGCAATCGCGGTCTGAGAGGCGTCGCGCTGGGTCGCCTTGAGGATGCTCGACACGATCTTGCGTGCGCGGTCTTCCGGAGGCTCGACGGTCACGTTGCAGCTCCCTGCAGCGACGTGCACCAGGTTCCAGCACCGTGCATTCGGTTGCGGCCGGTGCAAGAACCTGCAGCCCGTCTTGCTGGTGCTTCCACGCGGCCATGCCGAGACTGCGTAGCCATGAACACATCCCACGCCATGCCAGCCGCAACCAACGACCCGGACCTCATCCACAACAGCACGCGGACAACGCTGAGCACCAATGCCGATCCAACAGGACGAGCCCCGGCACGGGTGATGCTGCGCACCAGCAGGCTGGTCATTCTGTGGCTCGATGGCGACGTGGATGTGCGATTCGCCGCACAGGAGGTCGACGTCACACCGAGAGGCCGTGCTGCACCGCGCACGGACAAACGATGAACGGCGGACATCAGGCAGTTGCCTTGCGCGGGCGGCGCTTCGAGTTGCGCAGTACATCCCACGGCACGTCCGGGCGGAGGTCTTCACAGAGCACACCCGTTTCCCGCTCGATTGCGGGGCAGTGCTCTGCCGGCACCTTCTTTCGAAATGCCCACATCCCAGGGGTAGATCCACCGACACCGATCAACTCGGCCAGCTTCAGCCGGCTCCCTGCAATCTCAACAGCCTTCAGGAACGCTTCCATGACAACTCCTTGCTCGAACACGATAGAAGCCCGAATACTAACACGTTCGAATTTAAAAGCTGTGGGAGAATTTCGTTCGTGAAGACAATCGCAGAACGAGTCAAGGCAGTCCGGCAAGAACTGGGCTGGAGCCAGGTGCAACTGGCGGAAGAAGTGGGCGTGTCCCAAAGCTCGATCGGGAACATCGAATCGGGCTTCAGGCAACGCCCGCGGGAGCTCGTGTCCATCGCAAAAGCGCTACGTGTCTCGCCTGAATGGCTGGAGACGGGAAAAGGCCCCAGGACGGAGCGCGCCTCGCTCAAGCTCGTGGGCGCCGATGCGGAGCCGTCAGCGCGGGCGCTGGTGGAGTACCTGGCCGAGATCGCCGCTCAGCAGCGGCCGACTCTTCGAAAGAATTTGGCGAACTTGCTGGTTGATCTGGTCGAGCACCCGGAGGACACGGCGCTCATTGAGCAGACCATCGCGGACATTGAACGATTCTTCCCTCCTCAGAGGAAATAGCAGGACTCCATCCAGGAAATGGCACCCGACCCCGCCAAGACTCACATTTATCACATCACTGATGTGGCCAACCTCGCAGCTATCGTGGCGGCGGGTCGGCTGTTGTCCGACGCAGGCTTGATCGCAGCAGGGGTTAAGCCGGCCAGCGTGGCGTTTAGTCACATCAAGGATCGGCGACGCTCAAAAAGAATTCCGGGCGCAGGCAACCGCACCGTGCACGAGTTCGTCCCCTTCTATTACTGTCCGCGCTCGCCCATGTTGCTTACGATCAATTCCGGCAACACCGGTAAGCCACTTGGTTATCAAAGCCGGATCGTCCATTTGGTCAGCACAGTTGCGCGGGGAACAGCGCTAGGCAAAGCGTGGGCCCTCACGACCATGAATGCTGGCACAGACTACCTAACAGACTTCTATCACCACACAGACGACCTTGAACGTATCGACTGGGAACTGATCGCATCCAACAGTTGGCCGAGACGCGCCACCGAAAAGTCCGCCGAATTCCTCGTCGCGGACGAATTCCCATGGGACCAAGTGATATACATCGGGTGTCACAATGACGCTGTACGTGCTGAGATCGAGCAGATTTTGGCGGGCACTGCACATAGTCCCAGGGTCGTCGCCCGCCCCGACTGGTACTACTAATGATTGAATCCGCTCAAGGCAATCTCCTAAACGCACCGGCCGATGCGCTGGTGAATACCGTTAACACCGAAGGCGTGATGGGAAAAGGGATTGCGCTTCAATTCAAGAACGCCTTCCCCTCGATGTTCGCAGCCTACGCTCAGGCTGCAAAAGCGGGCCAAGTGCGATTGGGTCACATGCATGTGTTCGATCGCGGCAGCATCGGTGACGGCCCGCGGTGGGTCATCAATTTTCCAACCAAAGGTCACTGGCGCGCGCGCAGTCGGCTTGCCGATGTAGAAAGCGGACTGGACGATTTGATCACCACCATTCAGCGGCTAGGCATCAAGTCCATCGCTGTTCCACCGCTGGGTTGCGGAAATGGAGGCCTCGATTGGAGCCAAGTTCGCCCATTGATCGTGAAGGCCTTTAGCCGAGTCCCTGACGTACAGGTATTGCTGTTTGAGCCTGCTGGCGCTCCGCCTGCAGTGGATATGCCCAATCGCACTCCACGACCTAAGCTAACGAAGGCATCGGCCACATTGTTGGTTCTCATGAGTCGCTACATCCGAGGGCTGCTGGAGCCGTTTGTCACACAACTCGAAGCACAGAAGCTCATGTACTTCATGCAAGAGGCTGGACAAGACCTGAAGTTAAAGTTCCAAGCTGACCGATACGGTCCTTATGCCCCTAATCTGGGCCATGTGCTCAAGCGTTTGGATAGCCACTTTTTGACGGGCATGGGCGATGGTGATAGCTCTCCTGATCGTTTACTCATGACCATTCCCGAAGGGGTCGATGAAGCGCAGGATCTTCTCGCGCGAGACGATGCGACAAACAAACGAATCGAGCGCGTGACAAGACTCATTGACGGCTTCGAGGATCCCCATGGCATGGAGCTACTGAGCACGATGCTTTGGGTGATGGTGCACCATGAGGAAGCTCGCGAATCACCATCTTTAGCTATTGAGCACGTGCACGCGTGGAATGATCGCAAACGCAAACTCCTGCCGGCTGACCATCTCGAAAAGGCTTGGGAGCGCCTGCGCGCCCAAGAATGGCACTTTATGGCTAGAAGCATTCATGTCGATTCGGTGATGCACTAGCCATCCACTTCTTCTTGACGTTCGGCCCGCCTTGTGCGGGCTTTTTCACGAGCGCTACCGCCCCGATAATCGCCGCGATGCCATCAAAGCAAACCCCGAAGTCCTGCTCTTGCAAAGTCTGCCGGATGCTTCGTGGCGCTCCGGACACTCAGATCCAGATGAAGCTTGAGGAGCGCGCCTTCCGTCACGAGCAGAACCGTCGCGCGAAACGCGGCGAAGAGGATGTCCTGCCTGCTGGCGTCCGAACTTTTCAAGGCTAGTCGCCGTCTTCACCCCAGTTTGGACTTCTTGCCGCGCGTGAAAAACACGTCCTGATCTCAGCCGGCCGCAGCTAGATTGGCCTTGTCACGGCCGCAGCCCCCGTTGTAGGCAACGCCTTAAACGAGGTGAGCGCCTGGACCTGGAGTTCGAGGTTCTTGATCTTCTCCTCCAACTCACTTCTCTTCGCATTCCTAGCGTCGAGGACGTTGTCCATCGCAGCCATGAAGAGAATGAACGGCACACCGAACAAGTTGAATATGTGCATCAACAGCACTAGAACCTCGCCCCGCGAAGGCGCTCCAGCCATGTGCCAAAAGAGCCAGATACCCAAGACTGAGTTGACCACGAGCACGGCCAGAAAAACGATCTTTGTCCACCGCTTCCAGAAGCGAACCAAGCTGTCACGCTTACTCTCCTCTAGCGCGGCGATAGGTATCGAAAGACCTATAAGAGCAATGACTGTGCCGACGATAAAACTAAGAAGCGAGAGATCCATGGTTGTCTTGCTGAGTGCTGGTTCAGCGCGACTATATCCACGGTGAACTCCCACCGGGCGGCTACCACCTCCCATCCAGAATGATCTGAGACACCTGCAACCGCGGCTGCTCGAGTCCCCAGTCGAACTGGAAGGACACGTATTCGGCGCATTTCGCGAGCAGCGCCTCACCGCTCGTGCTATAGAGGTCAGCGCATACCGCCACCTCCAGCTTCACGCAGAACTCGCGTGGCCACCGCGTCGTCGCTTGGATGTGCTGGACATGCCGTTTGGTGGCGAAGGCTATCGCGATCACCGCGGTCTCGCCCCAGCGCCGCCGACGAAAGGCCGGTGCGATCCACGCCTGGTCGAGCTCGACCTCCAGCTCGACTTTCTCACCAGCTCGCGCGAAGGCATCGACGACCCACTGCAGGCTGAAAGATACGAAGCCGACAGCATCCCCATCGGCGCGATCTGTCACGACCGCCAGCAGGTCAGTGGTCACGTATGCACGCACGGCCGACTGCACGGAGAGGATTTCGCCGCCATGTCCCGAGTAGAGGTCAAGGCGGGTCCCGAGCTCGCGCAGGTTCGCCTCTCGTAGAGGAGCGCCGCTGAGCGGGCTGAGCCCCTCCTCCGTCTTGTAGGTCTCGTCGGCCGCGTGCAGCTTGCGCAACTGCCGGGCCCAGGTTCTCAGTCGCGCACTGGGCCGCGTGGCAATGTAAACCACTCCCTCCGCTTCATCCAACGGCTCGTCATCGTTCCAGGCAACGGGGGTGAGTGCATTGGGGTAGACAGGATCGATCAGCTTGGTCAGCCGGAGGAACAGAGGATGGCGACGGCCGCGAGGTTCAGGCATGCGCTTTTCTAGCGCGGATTCTCGGAAAGCTTGAACACGGGTTTTTCGGTCGTGATAACTCAACTCAGGCCGGACTCTCGCCGTCGCCAGTAGCCTTCCAACAAGGGATGACGAGCATACAAATTGTTGCAGTGAGCACGACAATCACCGGAGGAGGGCAACCATGAAAACACGTGAACGTCTAGTCTTTTTCTACGACTTAACAATTTCTTCTAAAAGCAAAAATGCAGCGATTAGTAGGCCATCTTGCGTTAGCTTCAAAGAAGCAATTGAAGCGATCAATAAGGGAAAGCCGACTGGAATAAGTCTCCACAGGCGATCAAACGAACTCATCGAGATAACTGACTGGAAGTACGACTCCGCAAGTCATACATATCAGATTCTGGTAAATCGCGCTGATCTAAGCATTGCCGACCCAGCATTTAAGCACTTCAAAACAAAGGCCGTCCGTCCTGGCGGGAAAACCAAGGAAGAAGGCATAGATGTATCGACTCATATCGTAGTGCGGGTTGACAACAATAGCCAGACGGCCTTAGTGATGGTGACCTATGGCGCCGGCATTACAGCGTCCATCATCGAAAAGCTTTTTAAGCAATTAATGAAAGCAGTGAAAACTGTGAAGCGTCACGCAGCTCTCTTCCACTTCGCCGAACCAGGCGGATCTATTGGAAAAGATGGAAATCCAGTGACGTATGAAGTTGACTATGAATTCTCTGCTGCAGGCCACCAGAGCCAAACACTAAAGGACGACATTAATGCCGGCCGATTCATTTCGATGGATTTAATAACTGACATTTCCGAAAAATTCGATAACAGCGGAAATCTCCAAGTCAAAAAGCAAGTACTCAAGATAAAACCCTTCGACGCCTCCAAAGTCTCGTTGGCCGGCTTGGTGAACGCGGTCAAGGAAGCTCGCAAAACCAAAGTACTTCATGCAGCGCGCATTCGCTTTAAGGATTCGGATGGAAAGCCTAGAGAGGAGCAGTTTTCAATCGACGCACTTGAAAAATCGTTTACTCGGAAGCAGCATGTAAGTTTTGATTCGGATCTTCCATCGCAATCTACCAAAATTGACAAAACAATTATTGACGGAATGTTGGAGTTAATTTAATATCTCCTGCCTTAAGGACGCAAGGTTATGATTATTGAACTGACGCGGCCATTCTCGTATCTTTGGATACGGCATTCCTCAAAGCGACTAACAGTCGTTAATTGGTTCATCCCCTCCGGGTGCTCATTGGCCGCAATTTTTATTGGCTGGCTGCTTCCCGGAAGCATTGATGTTTTTGGTCCGACAGGCATTCTTTCGAAAATCTTAGCTTTCGTACAGAGCCTGCCTGGTTTTTACATTGCTGCGCTTGCAGCAGTTGCGACGTTCAACAATCCTCACATGGACAGAGCAATGCCAGGAGAAGCTCCGACACTCAGGATTTTGCACAACGGGGAATTAACGCCGCAGCCGATTTCTTTGACGCGCCGTAGGCTGCTGTGCGTGATGTTTGCCTTCCTTACTGTTGCAAGTGTTGTGCTGACTGTTATGGCCATTGGTTCTCTGACGGTTGCCCCCCTCATCAAAGATCTGCTTCCCACCCAACTCTATGCTCCAGCAAAGCTTGTTTTTTCCGGTCTCTATCTGCTGCTTTTCTTTCAGATGCTCTGCGTGACCATGTGGGGGCTGTTCTATATTGGGGAAAGAATGCTCACCCCTGACTGACTTCCCCAAAAGGCCTAGCGTCCGCATCGGGTAAGCAGTCGCACTCCAAGCCCTTCTCGAGCGGGCTTTCCTATTGCCGGGACGACATGGCGCCTTTTCGGCCACGACGGAATCTGTCGCCACGCGCTTCGATTCCGGATACGCTCGGCCCTAGGAAAATATCATGTCGAGGTGAGGATGCTCATTCTTCTCAACACGGGCTGGGTCGCGCACAGGTTCGGACAATGGCGCTGGTTGCTCCACGCTGTGGCGGGCGTCGTCTTTCTGGCCATTGGCTGGGCCGCGGCCAACATAGTCCTTGTTGTCCAGTCCCTTGCCCCTACTGCAGAGTCCTCAGCCGCAGGCTGGACCTTTCTCACCTTCGCGGCCGCAGGATTTATCCTCCTTCTCTACAGTATTTGGCTTTCATACATCGATTCGACGCGTCAAGCGTATCGAGCGATCGCGGAGCGCTATCGCCGTGATGGCTGGTGACACGCTTACACTCAAAGCCAAGCCCGCCTCGCGCGGGCTTTTTTATGCCCGCCGAATAGGCACATCCTGCACAGTGCTCTTCATAAGCCGGCCTCGCGACGCAGTCGATCTATTTCCTCTTCGCAGGCCGCTCCGGCAAGCCGAATCAGTTCCAGGACTTCAGGCAGTTTTGCCGTGAGCTTTTCATGCGACTGCACTTTAAGTTCAGGAGCATGAATCCGCATGAATGCTGAGGCGGCAGTCCACGCAGAGTGGAGTTCGCTGAGGCCACGGGGCACAGAGGACAAATAAAGAACAACCCTCGCCGATGGAATTTCGAACACCGGCAACTTGTCGAGCGCATCCTTGCAATCGACCAGATTTTCAAGCTCAGCAGCACTCACCTCGTACAAGCGCCCTTCTTCGTACTCTCGCTGCAGCAGGTTGACCATCGCGATCGCGCGAGCAAGAAGAGTTTTCACTATCGAGAGCCGATCGACTGCGCTGTGCGCAGCACTTTCCCTCTGCGCCTGGACAGCAGCTCGATGCTGCCGATCTGAAATCAAGAATGCGCCGACGATCGCGACTATCGCGCCTACGGCCTGGACCCAAGACGCCATGTTCGGATTTTTGTCTGCCCAGACAACCAGGCTCGTCCAACTCGTGGCGATCGTGATCGCCAGCGCGACGCCAGACCACAGTGTCAAGACCTGAAACAGAGACATCTGATCCTCCCTCCTCGAGTTTGACCTGATGCTACCGTCCCCGCATCAACTTCAGTCGCCCTTCCCTCGTATTGCCCGCAGCAGTTGGTGCCGGGGGCCAGCATCGAGCCAGCATGCCTTGCCGTTGAAGCACGACTACCGAATTCCTATGACGCGAACAGCGCGGCGCGCCAGCGCCTGCGAAGTGGCTCGTGATCGCCAGTTCGGATGTCCCTGGTCACGGTCAAGCCTGGAACGTAGCCGAGGCGGAGCTTTCCCCAAAAGCCTAGAGATGTTCCCACCTCATGCATGGCCGTGATGGGTAGCGGCTGGCCGCCTGCTGCGCATTGCCGTGAGATGGTTAGCAAGACGCTGCTCGCGTAGCCCTGATCCCTGAACTGGGACTCGATATGCAAGCCATCCACATACACGCACTCGAAAAGCGGCGACACCCCAAATCCAACGCGCCCCACTTGCTCGCCTTTCGACGCAAACACAGCCACGTCGAACCACGGATTGGGGTCAACGAAGCTGCCCAACCCTGGTCTTTCCAACACACGCAACGTGACCGGCGGCAGGGAGGCAGTACGCGTGATCGGCCGCCGACGGACTCTGCTCAGTAGTCGTTTGATCATGAAGCCCCCTGTTCGATCACAGCGTAGCTCATCTCGCCGTTCGAAGACATGGTGCCTCTCCCCCTTTATTGCCTGCAACAGCAGGTGCCCGGGGCCGGAATCGAACCGGCATGCCATCTCAGATGAGGGCTAGACTCCCGCGGCCAGCGACATCAACGCCCCCCATATGGACTACCTCGCCGAACTTCGATGCCAAGGCTTCCGCCAGGCCGATGACCATGCCGACTCCGAAGGCCGCGTGGAGTTCAATGCCGACCTCTTCCGGGGAACAGCCAACGAGGTCACGGTCCAGGTGTATGCCGTCGATCAAGAAGAGCTTGAACGCGAGGTCATACCAACGCTGGAGGCCGTGCTACCGCAGGTCGATGAGATGGTCGATGCACTCGGGGCGATCGACGCCGATCTGGCGCAAATCATCCTGTATCGCGGGCGGCTCGGCCTGCACTTCTGGTCGCGCGGCGTCAACAACGAATTCACGGCCATCTATGCCCGCAGCGATGATGGCTGGGTCTTCCAAGAATTTGGTGAGATTTTCGCCGACGACTAGCTTGCGACCTTCGCTGATCTTCAAGCCGCAAGCCGACAGAGCCCGCACTGAACGGGCTCTTGTTTTTCCGCTACTGCATTCGAGCCGACGCGGACTGCTCTGCCGATGATTTCGAGGAATCCCGGTGCCTGGTGATGAACCGCGGCATCCGCTTGCGCCATAGCGGTGCTCGGGCTTCCGGATAGTTGAACTCCGCGAGCACTTCTCGCCCCTTCTGGGTAACCGAGAGTACCTGTGCGGCTGAGCTGCCCCCTGACAGGGTGAGCGGTTCAGATGGCGCTGGGACCAGCGCAACCACCAGTCCTGCAGCCCGAAGGATTCGGACCTGGTCGATGTCTTCAGTCCGATAGAACGAGATGGGCAAGCGAGAAGTCGCTATCTGCCGCAACAAGTTCATGGTCATTTCAAGCCTCCTTTTCGGTTGACCAAAACCTCAACAACGCTCAATTTAGACGCCGTCCACGAAGTTTTCAAGAGGCCGAGATAACGAGGTGATCGCCACCGCCTCATCACAAAAAAGAGCCCGGCGCGCGGCCGGGCTGAGGGTTACAGCAAGGCGCCACGGTTGAACGCCGTGGCGTCAGGAATGTAGGGCTGCCGAAATCCTGGCCATGTCAGACAAATTTGATTCTTGGTAACCAATCTGGGGCCGGCATCGAACCGGCAGGCGTAGCGCCCGGCTACATCATTAATCTACCGGCCTCACCGATGGCAAGAATAGCCGCAATCTGCCTGCCGGTGCCATTGCCTGCGCTGTCGTAGATCTTGATGAGCGCTTTGACCGCACCACCTCCTCCGAGACGGCCAAGCGCCTCTATCGCGGCTATTTGCTTCTTGGTGCCGTTGCCTGCAGAGCTGTAAATCTGAACCAGCTTAGCCAACGCGACTTCGCTTGCATCACTCATAACCCCTCCCGTGGCCAAAGGATGCACTGTAGAGGAGTTGGCTGATCGCCACGCCCTCGATAACCCGCCGTGGCTTGATCTTTGATCGCCCCTTCCCTCGTGTTGGTGGCAATATCACGAGTGCGGTTTACCAATCACTCCCAGCAAAGGCGGCATCGTGATGACTGCGGCAGGAAGAGACAAGGCACCAAGCATGGCCGATACGTCAACGAACGCGCTCGCACGGACACTGACAACGCCTCGCCGGCTGAAGTTCGATCCTTCTGCAGTGAGGGAAATCGGCGAGTCGGAACACAAAATCGCCGCCGCGATTGCCGCAGAAACCGAAGCGGAGAGAGAAAAACAACGCGCTCGCCTCGGCAAGATGTATTCCCTTTTAGGTCCCGAGACCGACTACGTGGACACGATGCACTGGGATGAATTTTTGATGTCTCCCATGCCTGTGATTGCTTGTGCGGCCCGTGCAGGCGTATCGCCAGTGGCCCTCCTCGACTTCATCGGAACCAAGTGCTCGCCCTCGAATTGGCGAACGATGTTTTGGATACAGGCTTGGTTTGAACTGCTCTCTCAATCGAAGGAGGAAGCGGCCAGGGACACTGCAGTTGCTGTTGATGCAATCAAACAGGAATACGCAGCGAAAGAAGATGAAGCGGCTCGTTTGCGGGTAGCCCCCGCCGCAAAGGCCCGACGGCAGCTTGGTGAGAAAAATTTGGCGCGAATCGCTGAAACGGCCGAACCCTTGCGCGGGAAGATGTCCAAGGAGCAAGCAGCGGTGGCCATTGCTCAAGCCCTGCACCTGTCTTCAGCAACTGTTCGGAAACGGCTGATTGAACTTTTTCCACGCGACGCGTGGCATGCCCCGAAGAAGTGACGGACCGTCGATAAGTCATGCCTCGGCAGCGATCCAGCATGCCTTCATGGTGATGCTACGCAGACAGCTTCTACGCGATTAAAGACATTACGTCCGATCAACCTAAGGACGGACGTGATGATTAACCTGCTCTTGCACAGACGGATTCCGAAGCACGAAGTACGGACGCCAAAAAATCGCGCGCCGGTGAAACATTTCACCCTGACATTGCCGGCGGACGTGGGCAACCTGCGGGGCATGAAACCTCTCGCAGTGAAGCAGTCAGCCAAGTCCATCCTCGTACAGGACGTCGTAGCAAACCCTGGCCAGCGCGAGCAAGCCCACGACCAGCAGGCTGCCAAGCAGCAGCGCATCGTTGTCGCTCATCTGCAGCGTAGATCAGACCTTCGCGTCGCGCACTCCCTTGGCGCCCTTTGCTTCAAGGAAGCGCATGCGCGCTTCCCGAACCAGTTCGCGGGTCGCTCCGACTCGATCGACAGCTTCCTCGAAGGGCTTGGAGTTCTCTCGCTCTGCTTTGGCGTAGGCCATCGCATCCTTGAACAATGCCTGCTCTCCTGGGCTAAGCGCTGCCAGCACCTCATCCGATTTGGAAACCAGAATTTCGACAAGAGACGCCAAGCTGACGAAGTGAATTCGCATGCTTTCGATGTCCAACGCCTGAAGCGCAGCCTGATATTGCGCATCGGCCAAGACCATCGCGAAGTCGGGCCCATCAACAAAGCTGCGCTCAAGGCGATCAGTAATTTCTGCGTTCATGGAGCGACCGCTGGCCTTCGCGGCCGCCTCGATGCGCTCCTTCAACTCAGGAAGCATGCGAAGACCAAAGGGGGCAATGTTCCCGGTCGGCGCGGTCGTGGTGGTCGGAGATTTCGCCATAGCTACGCAGTGTAGCCAAAACACAACTTGCCAAAAATAACTACGCGGCGTTACTATAACTACGCCGCGTAGTGAAAAAAGGAAATTATGAAAGGCATTGGCCACCTCGCCCCCTCCCCGATTCGTCTTCCTCCAGACCTCAAGGACTGGCTGAAGCACCAAGCGATCAACAACCATCGCTCGATGAACAGCGAAGTCATCGCCCGTCTCGAAGAATCCCGCGCCCGGCAAGGACGCATTCAGACAAATCGTCCAACTATGGAGTAACTCTTTTGGGACTTTTCAGTGGGTCGCAATTTTTCGCGAACACGAATAGCCTCGATGGCATCGGCATCCGCCATGTTGCGAAGAGTCCCAGCTCCAACCTATCGTGATTTGAAACTGCTGATACCTTGAAACAACGGCCCAACGAGCGGCAACTCGTAGTCCGGCAAACAGGCAAGTAACCCAGGAACCCTAGCGATGACCGTCAACATCACCATCCATCCGCGCCAAATCGGCAGCGATCTCATCCCAACCATCAGCGGCCGCGAACTACACGCCGAACTTCGCATCGGGAAAGACTTCACCAGTTGGGTCAAGGCGCAGATCAAGCGCGGCCGCCTGATCGAGAACCGCGATTTCGTGAAGCTCACCCAAAAGGGGGAGCTTTCCGCTACGGGTCAGATCCAGTCCGAATACCACTTCACCCTCGAAGCCGGCAAGCACATCGGGATGATGAGCGGGACCGATCGCGGCTTCGAACTCCGCGAATACTTCCTGGAATGCGAACGCCGCGCGAAAAGCGCAATCCTGCCCGCAGTCCACGATCCCCGCACCGCAGCCCTGATCGACGCGCTCGTCCGGCAAGACGCGCTCGAACAAGAGCAGGCTCGCCAAGCCACGGAGCTTGCTCGGCTGCAGGAGAACGTGGCGGTCATCGAGGCTCGCACGCAGCCCGAGAACAAGCATTTCACCGTCCTCGGCTACTCCAACCTGATCGGGCGCCCCGTCGATGCCCGCATGGCAGCGAATCTCGGCCGGAAGTGCGCCGCCCTGTCGCGGGATAAGGGCTTGGTCATCGGCGACGTGCGCGATCCGCGCTTCGGGACCGTGCACAGCTACCACGAGTCCATCCTGCAGGAGGTGCTGCAGACCACTTGAATCCCCACCCAGAAAAGGCGAAAGCCCAACGGCGGCAACCGTTGAGCTTTCTGTGACCCAAGAACCCTAGCAAGGAACCTAAATCATGTCCAAGGTTAGCACGCGCCCACAAGTCGGCGCAACCGGCGAGCAATCGCCCTCCCCCATTCGCCCCGCTGCACGCAGTCAGGATGTCATCGAGTTCGACTCGTCGGCCATCGATGTGATCACGATGCGATCGAGCGAAATACAAGCCCTCGCGTCGTGCGCGATCTGCTTGTCCGCTGTCGAGAAATCGGCCGAGGGCCGCTTCAGCGGCTACGAACTCACCGACGACGCTCTACCCCTGCTCGGCGGCGTCATCATGCGGCTCGCCCGCGAGGTCGGCGAAGCTGGCGAGCAGCTCTTCGCGCAATACCGGGAAGCCCGCGACATGGCCAACGAGGTGCAAGCATGAGCGCCGTCCTCGACAAGCCCCGCGCCAAGGCAAAGCCGAAGGCAGCGAAGAGCGCACTGCAGACACGACTGGATGCGATCTTCTCCAACCTCAAGCTCGGCCAGGAAAAACTGCAGCTCGCACACCAGTCGGTTGAGATGACGGACCCCGGCGAAGCGGCGGAGGTTCTGCTGCGGACAGTCATCGAAGACATGCTGCCGGCCTCCATCGCCCCTATGCGCCGCGAACCGCTGGCACGAGCCGATGTAGACGCCGCGTACACCGGCATGTTCCCGGCACTCGCAGCAATGGAAGGCGTGATCGCGCTCTCCATCGGCCAGGTCATCGAGGCCACTCTGCGCGAAGCTTTTGCACATCTCGATGCCGCAAACGCCTGGATGGATTTCACCGAAATGGGTGACGTGCTTCCGCATCGCGAGGACATCACTGAAGCCGACCGGAGTGACAACGATCTTGCGGCACGTCAACCAGCCGCCGCGGAGACTGAAAACGTAGCCGGCTGCATTTTCGACGCCTACGAGAGAACCATCGAAGCATTCGCGATCCTCGACTCTCGCGTATCGGATATGAACAGCGGAGCCGCCTATGGTGCACGCTCGCTGGTGAAAGTCGCGGTCGATGCCACCAGCGCCGCAGACGAAACCAACACGCGCGACAACTGCGAGCACGCGAGTTGTGCTCTTCACGAGGCAATCGAAGTCCTGACGCTCGTAACCGACGAAGCGCCGGATCTGGCGGCCGAAGGCGCACTCGCCTTGCTGGTGCTGGCCAAGCAATTGCTCGACGACAACGTGGGGGCCCTGCCGTGAGCACCACCGCTACTCGCAAGCCTGCGTTGCGCCTGGTGCCCAAGCCCCAGGGCACGATCGATGCCGACATGGTGGCGTTCACCGTGATGGAGCACATCGACACCGAGCACCCGACTCTCTGGGAGACACTGCCCAGAACCGCGCGGGTGGGCCTGCGCAATGCCATCGTGCGCGCCGTCATGGCGGAGGACGCGAAGCGATGAGTACAGTTGTCGCCATGGAGTGGATTCCCATGAGCCGCTACTGCGAACTCTTCGGCGAGACGGCCGATGCGGTCGATAAGCGCGTGCGCAGCGGGCACTGGCTGCGCGACGTGCATGTGCGCCACCCCGATGGCAGCAAGCAGTCGTGGGTCAACGTGCGCGCAGTGAACGACTGGGCTGCGGGTCGCAAGCCCGATGTGTCGAGCAAGCGCAAGGCCAAGGCGTGAGCCAGGGGATCACGGTCCTCAAGCGCAAACGCAAAGAGGTTATCCGCATCGCCTTCAGTTTTCAGGGGGTGCAGTGTCGCGAGACGCTGGACCTACCCGGCACACGCGAGAACCTGCGCTATGCCGAGCGACTGCGCGGCGAGATCCTGCGCAAGATCGAACACGGGACGTTTCGGTACAACGACTACTTCCCTTCTTCAGCGAAATGCCGGGTGTTCGGCCATGGCTCTGCGAAGGGCAAGGACTCGACTATCAAGCAGCTGCTGGAGGGATACCGCGAACGCTCGAAGGCATCGCTGCAGCCCAGCACCTGGCGCGGCTACCGAATGGCCATCGACAACATCCTGATCCCGCAGTTCGGACACCTGCAGGTCCAGGCCTTGAGCACGGGCACATTGCGAGAGTGGATCGCACTGCAGAAGGTCACGCGCAAGCGCATGAGCAACCTGCTTCTTCCGCTGCGCAACGCCTTGTCGGAAGCACTGGCAGACGAGGTGATCGACTTCAACCCGCTCGACCGACTGAAGCTGTCGCGGATCCTGCCGCGGGACACGCTCCACACGGACTACGAGCCGCAGCCGTACAGCGTGGAAGAGCTAGTGCCGCTGCTGGTCAGCATGACCGGCGCCGAACGGGCGGCGTTTCAGTTCTGGGCATACACGGGTGTCAGAACGAGCGAGTTGATCGCGCTGACCTGGGCCGACATCGATCTGCAGGCCGGGACTGTGCGCGTCCACAGGGCTGTCGTCGAGGGCGAGGAAAAAGGCACGAAGACGCGTGCCGGCGTGCGCACCATCCCGCTGCTTCTTGCCGCCCGTCAGGCGCTTGAGGATCAACGGCAACGCACTGAGAAAGCTGGTGGTCGGGTCTTCATGAACCCGCGCAACGACAAGGAATGGACGGACCAGTCGCTGCTGCGGCTGTGGCAGCGCACCTGCAAGAAGGCCATGGCCAGCTATCGCAATCCGTACCAGATGCGGCACACGTTCGCGAGCCAACTGCTGAGCCAGGGCGAGAACCCGGCGTACATCGCCAAGCTGCTCGGCCACAAGACGACTGAGATGGTGATCAGGAACTACGGCCGATGGGTCGAGCAAGGTGCCACTCTGGGCTTCGACCGACCGCAGGTAAAGTACGGTCGGGAGCATCTGCCTGGTCTGCCGGAGGTCGGCGACGCGAGCGATTCAGGTGCGAATCGCGTGTGAGAAGTGTGTGAATCGCGGGACGCTGTGTGACGGTCCGAGACGGAGAGCCTTTTCGTAAGTCTTTGATTTAATTGGACTTAGCTCTAGAAATTTGGTGGAGCTGGGGGGATTTGAACCCCCGTCCGCAAGCCTTCATCGCGCAGTTCTACATGTTTAGTGATCTGATTTAAGTCTCGCTTCCGGAGTCGCGCAGTCACACGCTAAACCGGACGCCAGCACCCTATTTTCTCGCCCCGACCCAAGGTACCCGGATCGGAGCCAGCCCATGTAATTATCCTTGCAGCCGGGAGGCCAGGATTGCTCCAGACCCCCTTGCCCAGCCCATCGGCCAACTGTTGCAAGGCTCACTGGCAATTAAGCAGCGAGTGCGAAACGTTCGTCGTTTGCAGTTAGTTTGTTTGAATCTGTTTTACGAGCGCATTCAGCTCGACATGCCCCGCTGCGACTCCGAACCCACGTCGAAACCAGTGCAGCCCCAAGCGACTCATTTTAGGCGCTATTGAGTAACTTCAAGAGCTCAAGGGGCGAAGAGATTGAAGCATCGGCCTGCCAGAGTGCCGAATCGGCCTGTGTACCCATGTAGCCGTAGGTGGCTGCGACCGTGCGCATGCCTGCAGCGCGGCCCGCGATGATGTCGCGCTCGTCGTCGCCGACGTAGATGCATGCCCGCGATGCCACGCCAAGCCGGCGCGCAGCTTCATGCAAGGGCTCAGGATGCGGCTTGGCAAACGGCGTGGTGTCACCGCTCACAACCGCGCCCGCACTCGCGAAAAGCGGAATGGCGCGCGTCAGCGGATCGGTGAAGCGCATCGACTTGTTGGTGACGACTCCCCACAAGAGGCCGCGCTCACGCAGGGCATCGATGAGCACCTGGATGCCATCGAACACCTGCGTGTTGAGCAGCATACGGCGCTCGTAGGTCACGAAGAACTCTTCGCGCAGCTCAGGAAACTCCGGCGATTCCGGCGTGATGCCGAACGCCACGCCGAGCATGCCGCGCGCGCCCGCACCAGCCATGGGACGGTAACGCTCCATCGGGTACGAATCGAGGCCGCGATCAGTGCGCATCTTGTCGGCTGCGGCCCCCAGATCGGGCGCACTGTCGATCAGCGTGCCGTCGAGGTCGAACAGCACGGCTTTCGTCTCGACGCCCATCATCCGTGCGATCCCGACTTCAGTTCGGCCGGCTTCTGCGTGGCGAACATGTAGTTGACGCTGGTGTCGCCGCTGAGCCAATAGCGCCGGGTCAGGGGGTTGTGCTCCATGCCGCGGGTGCGCCGCAGGTCAAGGCCCGCCGCGCGACAGTAGCCGGCCAGTTCGCTCGGACGGATCAGCTTCGCATATTCATGGGTCCCGCGCGGCAGCATGCCGAGGACATACTCGGCGCCCACGATCGCCAGCATGAAGGACTTCAGGCTGCGGTTGATCGTCGAGAAGAACACCCAACCACCCGGCTTGACCAGCGTGGCACAGGCCTGGATCACCGAGGCCGGCTGCGGCACGTGCTCAAGCATCTCCATGCAGGTGACGACGTCGAAGCTGCCCGGCTGCTCAGCTGCCAGCGCCTCTGCGCTGATCTCACGGTACTTCACGCCGCGGGTGCCGGCCTCGAGCGCATGCAGCTGCGCAACCTTGAGCGCCTTGCCCGCGAGGTCGATACCCAGCACGTCGGCCCCCTTGCGCGCCATCGAATCGGCCAGGATGCCGCCGCCGCAGCCGATATCGAGCACGCGGCGCTGCGAAATAGGTGCAATACCGTCAATCCATTCCAGGCGCAATGGATTGATTTCATGCAGCGGGCGGAATTCGCTTTCCAAATCCCACCAGCGATGCGCGAGCTCTGAAAACTTGGCCAGTTCGGCCGGATCCGCATTCACGTTTTCTGTCATACAGCGATTATGAAACGAGCAATGTCCAATAAACACCGCGCGGGCTTTGCCAAAGATCAATCACGAATTCGACAGCCATAAAAAAACCCCGCCGAGGCGGGGTTTTCATGATCGATGGAATCGATTGATTAGTTGGCGCGGGTGCCGACCACTTCGATTTCCACGCGACGGTTCTTGGCGCGGCCTTCCTTGGTGCGGTTGTCAGCCACAGGCTGCTTCTCGCCCTTGCCTTCGGTGTAGACGCGGTTGCGTTCGATGCCCTTCGAGACCAGGAAGGCCTTGACGGCTTCGGCGCGACGCACCGACAGACGCTGGTTGTAGGCGTCCGTACCGATCGAGTCGGTGTGGCCCACAGCGATGATGACTTCGAGGTTGACGCCACGGATCTTCTCGACCAGATCGGTCAGCTTGGCGCGACCTTCAGGCTTCAGAACCGACTTGTCGAAGTCGAAGAATGCGTCGGCAGCGAAGGTCACCTTGTTGGCAGCGACTTGCGGGGCAGCCGGGGCAGCCGGGGCAGCAGCAGCCGGAGCAGCAGCAGCCGGAGCAGCAGGAACCAGAGCACCGTCGCAACCAGCGGCAGCCGTAGCCGGCGTCCAGTTGGCATCGCGCCAGCACAGTTCATTCGTGCCGTTCTTCCAGACCAGTTCGCCGGTGCCGTTTTGCCAGTTGTCGATCGTAGGACCGCCGTCCGCAGCGGTGACACGGGTCTGCGCGCCGGCGGCAGTGGCGAGCGCAGCGACTGCAAACATCATCGCCACTTTATTCAGTTTCTTCATGGTTCTCCTCTTGGGGAAAAAGCCGCAGCCGCGCTGCGAATCAAGGACGCTTTAAGTGACCACCACCCAAAACGTTGAGGCGATTGTGCCATAGGGTCTTTGGCAAACAGGCCGCTGGACGGCCCCGAAGCGTAGGACGGAGGCGGAATAGGCACCTTGTGTTGCGGCGGTGCGACACCCCTCACAGCGTAAAATTTCGCCTTCCTGCCGCCAGCCCCTCGCTCATGACCTCCTTCGCAAAAGAAACCCTGCCCATCAGTCTCGAAGAGGAAATGCGCAGCAGCTATCTCGACTACGCCATGAGCGTGATCGTGGGCCGAGCGCTTCCCGATGCCCGCGACGGTCTCAAGCCTGTGCACCGCCGCGTGCTGTACGCGATGCACGAACTCAACAACGACTGGAATCGGCCATACAAGAAGTCGGCCCGTATCGTTGGCGACGTGATCGGTAAGTACCACCCGCACGGAGACCAGTCGGTCTACGACACCATCGTGCGCCTGGCCCAGGACTTCTCGATGCGCCATATGCTGGTCGACGGCCAGGGCAACTTCGGGTCGGTCGATGGAGACAACGCGGCCGCAATGCGGTATACGGAAATCCGGCTGGCCAAAATTGCGCACGAAATGCTGGCCGATATCGACAAGGAAACTGTCGACTTTCAGGACAATTACGACGGCTCCGAAAAAGAGCCGAAAGTGCTGCCGAGCCAGCTCCCGAATCTGCTGGTCAATGGCTCCGGCGGTATTGCGGTCGGCATGGCCACCAATATTCCGCCGCACAACCTGAATGAGGTTGTCGACGCCTGCCTGCACCTGCTGCGCAACCCCGAAGCCAGCATCGACGAGCTGATGGAAATCGTGCCCGCGCCCGACTTCCCCACCGCCGGCATCATCTATGGCATCAACGGCGTGAAGGACGGCTACCGCACCGGCCGCGGCAAGGTCGTGATGCGCGCCAAGTGCCACTTCGAGGACATCGACCGCGGCCAGCGCCAGGCGATCATCGTCGACGAGCTCCCCTACCAGGTCAACAAGAAGACGCTGCAGGAGCGCATGGCCGAGCTGGTGCACGAGAAGAAGATCGAAGGCATCAGCCACATCCAGGACGAGTCCGACAAGTCGGGCATGCGCCTGGTGATCGAGCTCAAGCGCGGCGAAGTGCCCGAGGTGGTGCTCAACAACCTCTACAAGCAGACGCAGCTGCAGGACACCTTCGGCATCAACATGGTGGCGCTGGTCGATGGCCAGCCCAAGCTGTGCAACCTGAAGGATCTGATCCAGGTCTTCCTGCAGCACCGCCGCGAAGTGGTCACGCGCCGCACCGTCTTCACGCTGCGCAAGGCCCGCGAACGCGGCCACGTGCTCGAAGGCCTCGCGGTGGCGCTGGCCAACATCGACGAGTTCATCCGCATCATCCGCGAATCGCCGACGCCGCCTGTCGCCAAGGCCGAGCTGATGACCCGCAGCTGGGACAGCAAGCTGGTGCGCGAAATGCTCACGCGCACGCGCGCCGACGGCGGCGTGATCAACGCCGACGACTACCGCCCCGAAGGCCTCGAGCGCAATTTCGGCATGGGCGGCGACGGCCTCTATCGACTGTCGGAAACGCAAGCCCAGGAAATCCTGCAGATGCGCCTGCAGCGCCTGACCGGCCTCGAGCAGGACAAGATCGTGGCCGAGTACAAGGACGTGATGGCCGAGATCGACGACCTGCTCGACATCCTGGCCAAGCCCGAGCGCGTCTCGACCATCATTGGCGACGAACTCGGCACCATCAAGCAGGAGTTCGGCCAGTCGAAGGTCGGCGCGCGCCGCAGCCTGGTGGAGCACAGCGCCTACGACCTATCGACCGAAGACCTGATCACGCCGACCGACATGGTGGTGACGCTCTCGCACAGCGGCTACATCAAGAGCCAGCCGCTGGGCGAATACCGCGCGCAGAAACGCGGCGGCCGCGGCAAGCAGGCTACCGCCACCAAGGACGACGACTGGATCGACCAGCTCTTCATCGCCAACACGCACGACTACATCCTGTGCTTCTCCAACCGCGGCCGGCTGTACTGGCTCAAGGTGTGGGAAGTGCCGGCGGGTTCGCGTGGCTCGCGCGGGCGCCCCATCGTCAACATGTTCCCACTGCAGGAAGGCGAAAAGATCAACGTCGCGCTCGCGCTGACGGGTGAAAAGCGCAACTTCCCGGCCGACCAGTACGTGTTCATGGCGACCTCGATGGGCACGGTCAAGAAGACGGCGCTCGACGAGTTCAACAACCCGCGCAAGGGCGGCATCATTGCCGTGAACCTCGATGAGGGCGACTACCTGATCGGCGCGGCACTGACCGACGGCAAGCACGACGTGATGCTCTTCAGCGACGGCGGCAAGGCCGTGCGCTTCGACGAGGAAGACGTCCGCCCGCTTGGCCGCAATGCCCGCGGCGTGCGCGGCATGTCGCTCGACCCCGGACAGGGCGTGATTGCCATGCTGGTTGCCGAAGATGAGCAGCAAAGCGTGCTCACGGCCACGGAAAATGGTTACGGAAAGCGAACAAGCATTACGGAATACACCCGCCACGGCCGGGGAACCAAAGGCATGATCGCCATTCAACAGAGTGAGCGCAACGGCAAGGTCGTTGCTGCCACTCTCGTGCATGCGGATGATGAGATCATGCTCATCACCGACAAGGGCGTGCTGGTGCGCACCCGGGTTGCCGAAATTCGTGAACTTGGTCGCGCGACGCAAGGCGTTACGCTGATCGGACTCGACGAAGGCGCCAAACTCAGCGGGCTACAACGTATCGTCGAAAACGACGCGAACGGCGAAAGCGAGCCTGACGCGGACGATACTTCCTCATCTTCAACGGAGAATCCTCAGTGAAAAAAATCAAACTCGCACTTCTGACGGTCGCCCTGGCAAGCAGTTCGATGGCCGCCATGGCCCAGGACAAGGCCACGCTCATCAAGCAGTTCATCGACATCCAGCGCCCCGGTATCGAATCGCTGGCACGCGGCCTGGTCGAGCAATCGAGCGCTCCGATCGCGCAAGCGGGTTCGCAATACCTGCAGACGCAAGTGCCTGAAGCCAAGCGCGAAGCTGCCGCCAAGGCTGCCGACGCCGAGCTGAAGAAGTACTTCGACGAGACCTACCCCATCGTTCGCGACAAGGCCGTTCAACTGGCCCCGGGCGCCCTCACCCCGCTGATGGAGCAGAACTTCAACGAAGACGAACTCAAGCAGCTGCTGGCCTGGATCAACTCGCCCCTGAGCAAGAAGTACCAGGACCTGAACCCGAAGATGCAGACCGCACTGACGGAAAAGCTCGTGGCCGACACGCGCACCACGGTCGAACCCAAGATGCGCGCGCTCGACACCGCAGTCGCCAAGGCACTCGGCGCACCGACCGATGGCGCTGCCCAAGGCTCCGCTCCCGCCAAGGCACCTGCCAAGGCCCCAGCCAAGAAGTAAAAGCAACGTGACCCAGCAGCAGACGCCGGCCGGCAAGCGCCCCTACAACTTCTCGGCCGGTCCGGCTGCCATGCCGGAGGCGGTGCTGCAACGCGCCGCCGCCGAAATGCTCGACTGGCAGGGCAGCGGCATGAGCGTGATGGAAATGAGCCATCGCGGCAAGGAATTCGGTGCGATCTGCACCCAGGCCGAAGCCGACATCCGCACGCTGCTGGCCATTCCCTCGCACTTCCAGGTCCTGTTCATGCAGGGCGGCGGACTGGGCGAGAACGCCATCGTGCCGTTGAACCTGTCGCGCGGCAAAACCGCCGACTTCGTCATCACCGGCAGCTGGAGCATCAAGTCGCACAAGGAAGCGCAGCGCTACTGCACAGCGCGCGTTGTCGCGAGCAATGCCGACGACCAGCACACGAAGCTGCCCGACCCTGCGACCTGGCAGCTCTCCAAGGATGCCTCGTACGTGCACGTGTGCTCGAACGAGACCATCAACGGCATCGAGTTCCAGCAGTTGCCCGATCTGGCCGCGCTCGGCAGCAACGCCCCGCTGGTCATCGATTTCTCCTCGCACGTTGCCTCGCGCAGCGTCGACTGGAGCCGCGTGGGCCTGGCCTTCGGCGGCGCACAAAAGAACCTCGGCCCTGCCGGCCTGACCATCGTGGTCGTGCGCGACGACCTGCTGGGCCACGCGCTCGAGATCTGCCCGAGCGCGTTCAACTACAAGACCGTGGCCGACAACCACTCCATGTACAACACCCCGCCGACCTGGGGCATCTACATGGCGGGGCTCACGTTCCAGTGGCTGTTGCAGCAGACCGAAGGCTCGCACACCGGCGTGGCCGCCATGGAGCAACGCAACATCGCGAAGGCGAAGCTGCTGTACGACTTCATCGATAGCTCCGACTTCTACGCCAACCGCATCGACCCGGGCTGCCGCTCGCGCATGAACGTGCCGTTCTTCCTGGCCGACGAAGGCCGCAACGAGGCTTTCCTGGCCGGCGCGCGCGAAGCCGGGCTGCTGCAGCTCAAGGGCCACAAGTCGGTCGGCGGCATGCGCGCGAGCATTTACAACGCCATGCCGCTGGCAGGGGTGCAGGCACTTGTGGCCTACATGCGAGAATTCGAGCGATCGCATGCCTAGGCGCATGCCCAGCTGCTCGCACCGATGACCGCCTCCGCACCCACACCGCCCTCTTCTCCCTCCGACAACTCCGAAAGCCTGGCCGATCTGCGCGTGCAGATCGACTCGCTCGACCAGCGACTGCTCAGCCTGCTCAACGAGCGAGCCCATGTGGCCGAGCTGGTCGGCGAGGTCAAGAAGCGCGAGGGCACCCCGTTCTTCCGCCCTGACCGCGTGGCGCAGGTCATCGACAAGATGCAGAAGAGCAATGGCGGTCCGCTCAAGGACCTCCACGTGGCGGCCATCTGGCGCGAGATCATGTCGGCCTGCCTGGCGCTCGAATCGCCGCAACGCGTGGCCGTGCTTGGCCCCGAAGGCACCTTCTGCGAGCAAGCCGCCATCGAATACTTCGGCGGCGCCGCCGACCTGATCTATTGCGCCAGCTTCGACGAGGTGTTCCACGCCACCGCCGCTGGCAGCGCCCAGTACGGCGTGGTCGGCGTCGAGAACTCGACCGAAGGCGTGGTCACGCGCTCGCTCGACCTGTTCCTGCACTCGCCGACCCATGTCGTCGGCGAAGTCAGCCTGCTGGTGCGCCACCACCTCCTGCGCAGCAGCAATTCGCTCGAAGGCGTGGAGGCCGTGCTGGCCCATCCGCAAGCGCTGGCACAGTGCCAGACCTGGCTGTCCAAGCACCTGCCGAACGCCGAGCGCCGTGCCGTGTCGAGCAATGCCGAAGGCGCACGCCTCGCGGCCACCAACCCGGCTTGGGCAGCGCTGGCCGGCGAACGCGCCGCCACCCGCTTCGGCCTGCACATCGTGGCGCACGCCATTCAGGACGACTCGTACAACCGCACCCGTTTCTCGGTGATCTGCCTGCCGCAGACGCTGGCCATGCCGCCGGCTTCGGGCCGCGACTGCACGAGCCTGATCGTCTCGGTGCCGAACCGGCCCGGCGCGGTGCACGACCTGCTGGTGCCGCTGAAGGCCAACAACGTATCGATGACCCGCTTCGAGTCGCGCCCCGCTCGCACCGGCCAGTGGGAGTACTACTTCTACATCGACCTCGACGGCCATCCCTCGCAGCCCAACGTGGCCGCGGCGCTGGCCGAGCTGCGCGGTCTCTGCGCGTTCTACAAGGTGCTGGGCGCCTACCCCGTCAAGGCCTGAGCGGCAGGCAGCCCCACAACATGTTCGAACAACTGGGACTGATCGGCTGCGGCCTGATGGGCGGCTCTTTCGCGCTCGCACTCAAGCGCGCGAAGCTGGTGAAACGCGTGGTCGGCTACAGCAAGTCGCCCTCCACCACCGAGCGGGCACGCCAGCTCGGCGTGATCGACGTGGTAGCGCCTTCGGCGCTGCTGGCGGTGTCGGGCTCCGACATCGTGCTGCTGGCGGTGCCGGTGGCCGCATCGGAAGCCACATTCAAGGCCATCCGCCACGGCATCTCGAACGAGACGCTCGTGATGGACGTCGGCTCGACCAAGGGCGACGTGATCGAAGCCGCGCGCAACGGCCTGCAGCGCCAGTTCGCGAACTTCGTGCCGGCACACCCGATCGCCGGCAAGGAGCTCTCGGGTATCGAGCACGCAGAGGCTTCGCTGTTCACCGGCCGGCAGGTCGTGCTGACGCCCGTGAAGACCACGCTGCGCTCGAACGTGCAGCGGGCCTCGCAGGTGTGGAGCGGCATCGGCGCGCACGTCGTCACCATGACGCACGAAGAGCACGACGCCGCTTTTGCCGCCGTGAGCCACCTGCCGCACCTGCTGGCCTTCGCGTACACCAACGCCATCGCCAGCCAGCCGCAGGGCGACCGCTTCCTGAGCCTCGGGGGACCGGGCTTTCGCGATTTCTCGCGCATCGCCGCGAGCGACCCAGTCATGTGGCGCGACGTGCTGCTGGCCAATCGCGAACAGGTGCTGCAACAGTCGCAGGCCTTCCGCAAGGCGCTGGACGACCTCGAAGCGCTGATGGCCGCTGGCGATCTGCAGGCGCTGGAGCAATCCATTGCCGCCGCCAGCAAGGCCCGCGCGGCCTGGAAACCGGCCACCGACACCTCGTCGCAGCAGCAGGACAACTGAGATGTTCTCGACGACCTTCCTCGATCTCCCGCCCCTCGCGGGCGCGGCCGGTACGGTCCGGCTGCCGGGCTCCAAGAGCATCTCCAACCGCGTGCTGCTGCTCGCCGCGCTCGCGAGTGGCACCACCACCATCCACGACCTGCTCGATTCGGACGACACGCGCGTGATGCTCGACGCCCTGCGCGCGCTCGGCTGCGGCATCGACCCGGACGGAAACACACTGCGCATCACCGGCCTCGGCGGCCAGCTGAAGCCCAGCGAAACGCTGCTGCCGCTGTTCCTCGGCAACGCCGGCACCGCGATGCGCCCGCTCACCGCGGCGCTGTCGCTGCTGGGCGGCGAGTTCGAGCTGAGCGGCGTTCCGCGCATGCACGAGCGCCCCATCGGCGATCTCGTCGACGCGCTGACCCAGCTCGGCTGCCGCATCGACTACCTCGGCAATCCCGGCTATCCACCGCTGCGCATCCATCCGGTGCCCCACGGTGATTTGGCGCTCGACGCGCCGATCCGCGTGCGCGGCGACGTGTCGAGCCAGTTCCTCACCGCCCTGCTGCTGGCGTTGCCGCTCGCGGCGGCCGGCGACATCGTGATCGAAGTGGTCGGCGAGCTGATCTCCAAGCCCTACATCGAGATCACGTTGAACCTGCTCGCGCGCTTCGGCATCCAGGTGCGGCGCGACGGCTGGGAGCGCTTCACCATTCCAGCGGGCAGCAGCTACAGCTCGCCCGGCGATATCCACGTCGAGGCCGACGCCTCGTCTGCTAGCTATTTCATAGCATTGGGCGCGATAGCGACGGGTGTTTCCGGCAAGGACGGCATCCGCATCGAAGGCGTGGGCGCCGATTCGATCCAGGGCGACATCCGCTTCATCGACGCCGCCCGCCAGATGGGCGCGCTGGTCGACAGCGGTCCGAACTGGCTCGAAGTGCGCCGCGGCGCCTGGCCGCTCAAGGCCATCGACCTCGACGCCAACCACATCCCCGACGCCGCGATGACGCTGGCCGTGATGGCGCTGTACGCCGACGGCCCGAGCACGCTGCGCAACATCGCGAGCTGGCGCGTGAAGGAAACCGACCGCATCGACGCCATGGCCAACGAGCTGAAGAAGCTCGGCGCCGCCGTCGAGGCCGGCCCGGACTTCATCCGCGTGCACCCGCTGGCGCAGGCCGGCTGGCGCCCGGCGAGCATCCACACCTACGACGACCACCGCGTGGCCATGTGCTTCTCGCTCGCGGCATTCAACCCGGCGGGGGTGCCGGTGCGCATTCTCGATCCGCACTGCGTCGCCAAGACCTTTCCCGATTACTTCGAGACCCTGTTCTCGGTGGCAGAGGCCGCCGAGGTGCCGGTGATCTGCATCGACGGCCCGACCGCTTCCGGCAAGGGCACGCTCGCGGCCGAAGTAGCGCGCCTGCTCGGCTACCACTACCTCGATTCGGGCTCCCTCTACCGCGTGACCGGCCTGGCCATGCGCCGTGCAGGCCTGAGCGCTGACGCCCAGCACGAAACGCAGATCGCTGCACTCGCGGCCGCCCTGCCCCTGCAGTTCACCGAAGGAAAGGTGCTGCTGGCCGGCGAAGACGTCAGCGACGACATCCGCACCGAAGCCGCCGGCATGGACGCCTCCCGCGTCTCCACGCTGCCAGCCGTGCGCGAGGCGCTGCTGGCCCTGCAGCAGCGCTTTCGCCAGCTGCCCGGCCTGGTGGCCGACGGGCGCGACATGGGCACCGTGATCTTCCCTGACGCGACGCTCAAGGTCTTCCTCACGGCCAGCGCCGCCCAGCGCGCCGAGCGGCGGCATAAGCAGTTGATTTCAAAGGGTATTTCGACTACACTCGACAGTCTTCGCTCCGACTTGGAAGCACGTGATGCCCGGGACTCCTCCCGCAGCGTCGCCCCTCTGAAGCCGGCGCGGGACGCTCGCCACCTCGACAACTCCCAGCTGTCCATCGAGCAATCGATCGATCAGGTCTTGGACTGGTGGCAGCAAGTACAGCCTTTCAAGCCCGCTTGAAAAGCTGGCGCCCGACGGAATATCCCGAAATATTCATAAGGCGCATACCGCTCCAGCAGGCTCCTTCCGCGCGACAGCGCACTGGCCTGCTGGTTGTTCAACCAACCCGGGTTTATATCCAAAAAGCCCACAAAACCGCCGTCTACAGACCCACAGCAGCCGCACGCAATTTCGCAAGAGCGCCTGCCAACCCTGCCTGACGGAAGGAACCATAAATGTCTGAATCTTTTGCCGACCTATTCGAAGAGTCCCTGAAGCGTTCCGAAATGCGCACCGGCGAGGTCATCACGGCCGAAGTCGTGCGTGTCGAACACAACCACGTCGTCGTCAACGCCGGTCTGAAGTCCGAAGCGTATGTGCCGATCGAAGAGTTCAAGAACGACAAGGGCGAACTCGAAGTTCAGGCCGGCGATTTCGTTTCCGTTGCCATCGGCAGCGTTGAAAACGGCTACGGCGACACCATCCTCTCGCGCGACACCGCCAAGCGTCTGGCTTCGTGGCTCGCCCTCGAGAAGGCACTGGAATCGGGCGACTTCGTCACCGGCACCACCAGCGGCAAGGTCAAGGGCGGCCTCACGGTCCTGGTCAACGGCATCCGCGCGTTCCTGCCGGGCTCGCTGATCGACACGCGTCCGATCAAGGACCTGACCCCGTACGAGAACAAGACCCTCGAATTCAAGGTCATCAAGCTCGACCGCAAGCGCAACAACGTCGTGCTGTCGCGCCGTGCCGTGGTCGAAGCCAGCATGGGCGAAGAACGCGCCAAGCTGATGGAAACGCTGAAGGAAGGCGCAGTCGTGCGCGGCGTGGTCAAGAACATCACCGAATACGGTGCGTTCGTGGACCTCGGCGGCATCGACGGCCTGCTGCACATCACCGACATGGCATGGCGCCGTGTTCGCCACCCGAGCGAAGTCGTTCAGGCCGGCCAGGAAATCACCGCCAAGATCCTCAAGTTCGACACCGAGAAGAACCGTGTCTCGCTGGGTCTCAAGCAAATGGGTGACGACCCGTGGATGGGCGTTTCGCGCCGCTACCCGCAATCGACCCGCCTGTTCGGCAAGGTCACGAACATTGCCGACTACGGCGCGTTCGTCGAACTCGAACCCGGCATCGAAGGCCTGGTGCACGTCTCCGAAATGGACTGGACCAACAAGAACATCGCTCCGAACAAGATCGTCTCGCTGGGCGACGAAGTCGAAGTCATGGTCCTGGAAATCGACGAAGACAAGCGCCGCATCAGCCTGGGCATGAAGCAATGCAAGGCCAACCCGTGGCAAGAGTTCGCGCAAAACACCAAGCGCGGCGACCGCGTCAAGGGCCCGATCAAGTCGATCACCGACTTCGGCGTGTTCGTGGGTCTGGCTGCCGGCATCGACGGCCTGGTTCACCTCTCGGACCTCTCGTGGAACGAAGCCGGCGAAACCGCCGTTCGCAACTACAAGAAGGGCCAGGAAGTCGAAGCGATCGTGCTGGCTGTGGACGTCGACCGCGAGCGCATCAGCCTCGGCATCAAGCAGCTCGACAGCGACCCGTTCACCACGTTCACCACCGTGAACGACAAGGGCCAGATCGTGACCGGCAAGGTCAAGACCGTGGACGCCCGCGGCGCTGAAATCGACCTCGGCGAAGACATCATCGGCTACCTCCGTGCTTCGGAAATCTCGCGCGACCGCGTCGAAGATGCCCGCAACGTGCTGAAGGAAGGCGACGAAGTCACCGCCATCGTCGTGAATGTGGATCGCAAGACCCGCAACATCCAGCTGTCGATCAAGCAGAAGGACATGGTCGACGAACAAGGCGCCATGGCCAGCCTGAGCCAGCAGTCGGCACGCGAAAACGCGGGCACGACCAGCCTGGGCGCCCTGCTGCGCGCCAAGCTCGACAACAACGACAGCAAGTAAGCTGAGTCAGAAGACAGAGCAGGCCCTGGGGCCGCTCTGTCTTTTTTTTCGTCCACGTTTTTCGTTTATGTTCGGCCTATGACCCGCTCAGACCTCGTCGAAGAACTCGCAGCGCGCTTTGCACAGCTCACGCACCGCGATGCCGAATACGCCGTCAAGACCATCCTCGATGCCATGAGCGACGCGCTGGTGCGCGGACACCGCATCGAGATCCGTGGCTTCGGCAGCTTCTCGGTCAACCGTCGTCCGCCACGCATCGGCCGCAACCCGCGTTCGGGCGAGAGCGTGCAGATTCCCGAGAAGCGGGTGCCGCACTTCAAGCCCGGCAAGGCGCTGCGCGAAGCCGTCGATGCACGCACCGCGGAGCTCGACGCCGGCGGCAAGGAAGCCAAGGGCCGCAAGGCCTGACGCACGTGGATGCAAACGTAGAATGCTCCCGGCAACGGGAACGGCTATGAAATACCTCCTGTGGCTGCTCAAGGCAGCCATTTTTTTTACGCTCTTCGCTTTCGCGCTGAACAATCAGCACGACGCGACCGTCTATTTCTTCTTCGGCACCTACTGGCGTGCGCCGCTGGTGCTCGTCGTGCTCGCGGCCTTTGCCGGCGGGCTCGTGGTGGGTGCGCTGGGCATGCTGCCGGGCTGGTGGAAGCACCGCACCGCCGCGGCACAAGTGCCTGCCGCTGCCGAAACCCAGGCTTCCGCACCGTCGACCGCCACGACCGCGCCCGCAGCGGCTCCGACCATCTCCGCCACCGACCTCCCCGCCGTACGTCAACATGGACTTTGATCCCAGCTGGCTGCTGATCAGCCTGCCCGTCGCCTTCGTGCTCGGCTGGCTTGCATCGCGCTTCGACATCCGGCAACTCAAGCTCGAGAACCGCCAGGCCCCAAAGGCCTACTTTCGCGGCCTCAACTTCCTGCTCAACGAGCAGCAGGACCAGGCCATCGACGCCTTCATCGAAGCCGTACAGAACGACCCCGACACGCAAGAGCTCCATTTCGCACTCGGCAATCTCTTCCGCCGTCGCGGCGAGTACCAGCGCGCAGTGCGCGTGCACGAGCACCTGCTGGGCCGCGGCGACCTGAGCCGCAGCGACCGCGAACGCGCACAGCACGCACTGGCGCAAGACTTCCTGCGCGCCGGCCTGCTCGATCGTGCCGAAGCCGCGCTGCAGAAGCTCGAAGGCACGCGCTACGAGAACGAGGCGCGGCTGTCGCTGCTGGCCATCTACGAGCGCTCGCGCGAATGGGCACAGGCCGCCGACGTGGCGCAGAAGCTCGACGAATCAGACCAGGCCAGCTACAGCACGCGCCGCGCGCATCACCTCTGCGAGCAGGCGACCGAACGCGTTGCGGCGGGCGACCTGCCCGGCGCAGCAAAGCTGCTCGCGCAGGCCGTCGAACTCGCGCCGCAGGCACCGCGCCCCGCCATCGACACAGCCAACCTGCAGTTGCGCAACGGCGAAGCGGCCGCGGCCTTCGACACGCTCGTGGCCCTGAGCGAGACCGCACCGCTGGCGCTGCCGCTCTACGCAGCCGCGCTGCAGCAGGCTGCCGTGGCCGCGCACCGCGAAGGCGAAGCGCTTGCACTGCTGCAACGCCGCTATGTGGAGTCGCCGTCGATCGACGTGCTCGAGGCGCTGATGGCGCTCGGCGGCACGCCGACCGCCACCGCAGAAGAACCCAACCCCACGCCGCGCGACGGCTACATCGCGCATCTTGCGCAGCAGCCCTCGCTGGTTGCGGCCTCGCGCTGGCTCGCGGGCGAACACTTCGAGCACCAGCAGTTCCATCCGCAGGTGCAGCGCGCGCTCGACCAGGCCACCCGGCCGCTCATGCGCTACCGCTGCGCAGCCTGCGGTTTCGAGGCGCACCAGTACTTCTGGCACTGCCCCGGCTGCCAGGCGTGGGACAGCTATCCGCCGCGCCGCGTCGAAGAACTCTGATCACATTTCTGAACAATGGTCACGTAGAAGCCGGCACGGCTTTTACGCGTCAACGCCGTTCTTTCCCTCCTCGTTGAGCCTGGGCCGACGCTTCTGTCGGCTGTCACTCATCAACAAAAAGAGGGAGTTTTTCATCATGTTCAAGAAGATCCTGGCCATCACGGCCATGCTGTTCGCGGCCGTTTCGTTCGCCGCCGTCGACGTCAACAAAGGCACCGAGGCCGACCTCGATGGCGTCAAGGGCGTTGGCCCGTCGATGTCCAAGCGCATTCTCGAAGCACGCAAGGAAGGCGAGTTCAAGGACTGGCCCGACCTCATGCAGCGCGTCAAGGGCGTGAAGGAGAAGAAGGCGGCCAAGCTGTCGGCCGAGGGCCTGACGGTCAATGGCAAGAGCTTCGGTGGCGCGGTGCCATCCGCATCGAAGGAAGCGAAAGCTCCCAAGGCCGCCAAGCCCTGATTCCGCTCCGGTAGAAATATGCAAAGCCGCCTTCGGGCGGCTTTTTCATGCGCGCCATGGCAGGGAAATGCCTCAGGAAGTGGTCCGGAATTTGCACGTAAGCTTCCTTTCGTTTTGCTTTCAATCCATTCCGGAGTGCGTACATGAATCACAAGTTCGGCATTGCCCTCGCGGGCCTCACCCTCGGCGCCGCAGCCTTCGCGCAGACCAAGTGGGACCTCCCCACGGCCTACCCCGCCACCAACTACCACACGGAAAACATCACGCAGTTCGCGAAGGACGTCGACGCCGCCACGGGCGGCAAGGTGAAGATCACGGTGCATGCCAACGCCTCGCTGTTCAAGGCGCCCGAGATCAAGCGCGCCGTGCAGAGCGGCCAGGCGCAAGCCGGCGAGATCCTGCTGGCCAACTACGCGAACGAGAACCCGATCTACGCGCTCGACGGCGTGCCCTTCCTCGCCACCACCTACCCCGAGGCAAGGAAGCTCTACGACGCATCGAAGCCCGCCATGGACAAGTTGCTCGCGGCCCAGGGCATCAAGGTGCTGTTCATGGTGCCGTGGGCGCCGCAGGGCATCTACACAAAGAAGGAAATCGGCTCGGTGGCCGACCTGCGCGGCATCAAGTGGCGCGCCTACAGCCCGGCCACCGCCAAGATCGCCGAACTCATCGGCGCGCAGCCCGTGCAGATCCAGCAGGCCGAGCTCAGCGCGGCCATGGCCACGGGCGTGATCGAGAGCTACATGAGCTCGGGCTCCACCGGCTACGACACCAAGACCTACGAGCACATCAAGAACTTCTACGACACGCAGGCCTGGATTCCGAAGAACGCGATCCTCGTGAACGCCAAGGCCTTCGACGCGCTCGACGCCACCACCAAGGCCGCCGTCACCAAGGCCGCGGCCGACGCCGAGGTGCGCGGCTGGAAGGTCGCGCAGGAGAAGAACGACGAGTACAAGCGCCTGCTCGCCGAGCGCGGCATGAAGGTGCACAAGCCCTCGCCCAAGCTCGACGCCGACATGCGCCAGGTCGGCGGCATCATGCAGACCGACTGGCTCAAGGCCGCCGGGGCCGATGGCGCCGCCATCGTCGACGCTTATAAAAAGAAGTAAGCCGTGCGCCGCTTTCTCGACCGCCTGTACGACGGTGCAGGCGCGCTCGGCGCGTTCTGCGTGTTCCTGATCTTCGTGCTGATGATCCTGGCCGGCGTGGGCCGGCAGATGAACTGGCACGTGAGCGGGCTCAACGACGTGGTGGCCTGGCTGTGTGCCGCCGCCGCGTTCTTCGCGATGGCGCATGCATTCCGTCACGGCGACTTCGTGCGCGTGACACTGCTGCTCGAAGCCGTGCCGCCGAAAGTGCGGCGCATCCTCGACGTGACATGCCTGCTGATCGCGTCGGTGTCGGTGGCCTACCTGACCTACTGGGCCACCAGCTTCACCTACGAGAGCTACGAATTCGCCGAGATGGCGACCGGCCTCGTCGTCATTCCGATCTGGATTCCGCAATCGACCTTCGTCATCGGCTGCTGGCTGCTGCTGATTGCCATGGTCGACGAACTGGTGGGCGTGGTGCGCGGCGAGAAGCCCAGCTACCAGCGCGCCATCGAAGAGCGGCATGCTGCCGGCGATTTCTCCTCCGACGTCTGACGCCCATGCTTGAAACCCTGCTCATGGGCGCGCTGCTGCTCGCCATCATGCTGCTCCTGCTTGCGGGCGGCGTCTGGATTGCGATGACGCTGGCCATCGTCGGCTGGGTCGGCCAGGCCTTCTTCACCAACACGCTGCCGGGCAAGAACCTGTTCTCGGCCTTCTGGGAAAGCAACGCCAGCTGGGAGCTCGCGGCGCTGCCGCTGTTCATCTGGATGGGCGAGATCCTCTTCAGAACCAAGCTGAGCGAGGAGATGTTCGAGGGCCTGCGCCCCTGGCTCAACCGCGTGCCCGGCCGGCTGATGCACACCACCATCCTCGGCTGCGGCGTGTTCGGATCGGTCTCGGGCTCGTCGGCGGCCACCTGCGCGACCATCGCCAAGGTGGCGCTGCCCGAGCTCAAGCGCCGCGGCTACAACGAGAAGCTGGCCATCGGCTCGCTCGCCACCGCGGGCACGCTGGGCATCCTGATTCCGCCATCGATCACTATGGTGGTGTACGCCGTGGCCGCCGACGCGTCGATCATCCGCATCTTCCTGGCAGGCTTTCTTCCGGGCTTTCTGCTGATGCTGCTGTTCTCGGGCTACATCGGCTGGTGGAGCCTGCGCAATCCCGACCAGGTGCCGCCGGCCGATCCGCCGACCACCTTCATGGAGAAGATCCGGCTCTCGGGCAACCTGATTCCCTGCGCGCTGCTGATCGTCTTCATTGTCTGGGTGCTGGTGGCGGGCTGGGCCACGGCCACCGAGTGCGCGGCCTTCGGCGTGCTGGGCTCGCTGGCCATCGCGGCCTGGGGCCGCAGCCTGACCTGGAAGAACTTCAAGGACGGCATCATGGGCGCCACCCGCACCAGCTGCATGATCATGTTCATCCTGGCTGGTGCCGCCTTCCTCACCAAGACCATGGCCTTCACCGGCATTCCGCGCGAGCTGGCCGAGTGGGTCGACGGCATGCACCTGTCGCCCTATGCGCTGATCGGCGCGCTGGTCGTCGTGTACCTTGTGCTGGGCACGGCGCTCGACGGCATCTCGATGATCGTGCTGACCAGCGCGGTGGTGCTGCCGATGATCCAGAAGGCGGGCTTCGACCTGATCTGGTTCGGCATCTTCATCGTGCTGCTGGTCGAGATCGCCGAGGTCACGCCGCCGGTGGGCTTCAACCTCTTCGTGCTGCAGAACATGACCGGGAAAGACAGCAACGTGATCGCCAAGGCTGCCATTCCGTTCTTCTTCTGCCTGGTGCTGTGCATCGTGCTGATCACGCTGTTCCCGAGCATCGTGACGATCCTGCCCGATGTGGTGATGGGCAAGGAGAAGTAGAAAGAGAAGGGCCGTCCGGCAGCTTGCGGATAATCGCCGGCATGCTGCTGAACGTCCTCGTCATCTGCCTCGCCGCGTGTGTCGGCGCCCTCATGCGCTGGGGCTTCGCCCTGTGGCTCAACCCCGGCGGCATCCTGCCCTGGGGCACGCTGGCGGTGAACCTCATTGGCGGCTACCTGATCGGCGTGGCCATCGGTGTGTTCAGCGGCCTGCCGGACATCAACCCCGCGTGGCGGCTCATGGTCATCACCGGCTTCCTCGGCACGCTCACCACCTTCTCCAGCTTCTCCGCGGAGGTGGTCGGCATGCTCATGGGCGGCAGGCTCGGCCTCGCGATGGGCACGATCGCGTTGCACCTCGGCGGCTCGCTGTGCATGACCTGGCTCGGGTTGCGCACGGTGCAGGCTTTCTCCTCCTGAATCGAGCGAAAAACTGCCTTATGTCTTGCGGTTATAGATAGGGCCTTCCATAGGGTCGGTCGATAGAATTGCCCGCAATGCCCCTGGTCTTTCTCATCGCCCTCCCCTTCATTGCCAGCGTGCTGGCCGCGTTGATGCCTTCCAACGCGCGCAACAGGGAGTCGACGCTGGCGGGGCTGGTCGCGCTGGGCTGCGCCATCCAGGTCGCATGGTTCTTCCCGCAGATCGCGCACGGCAATGTGCTGCGGCAAGAAATCGAATGGCTGCCGGCCCTTGGCCTGAACCTCGTGTTCCGCCTGGATGGCTTCGCATGGCTGTTCTGCATGCTGGTGCTGGGCATCGGCGCGCTGGTGGTGCTCTATGCGCGCTACTACATGTCGGCCTCCGATCCGGTGCCGCGCTTCTTCTCGTTCTTCCTCGCGTTCATGGGCGCGATGATGGGCGTGGTGCTCTCGGGCAACCTCATTCAGATGGTGCTGTTCTGGGAGCTCACCAGCCTCTTCTCCTTCCTTCTCATCGGCTACTGGCACCACCGGCGCGACGCTCGGCGCGGCGCGCGCATGGCGCTCACCGTCACCGGCGCTGGCGGGCTATGCCTGCTGGCCGGCGTGCTGGTGCTCGGCCGCATCGTCGGCAGCTACGAGCTCGACGTGGTGCTGGCCTCGGGCGACCTCATCCGAGCGCACGCGCTGTACCCGGTCGCACTGGTGCTGGTGCTGCTCGGCGCCTTCACCAAGAGCGCGCAGTTCCCGTTCCACTTCTGGCTGCCGCGCGCCATGGCCGCGCCCACGCCGGTGTCGGCCTACCTGCACTCGGCCACGATGGTGAAGCTCGGCGTGTTCCTGATGGCGCGGCTGTGGCCTGTGCTCTCGGGCACCGAGCAATGGTTCTGGATGGTGGGTGGCGCGGGCGCCGTCACGCTGCTGCTCGGCGGCTTCATCGCCATGTTCCAGCGCGACCTGAAGGCGTTGCTGGCCTACTCGACCATCTCGCACCTCGGGCTCATCACGCTGCTGCTGGGCCTGAACAGCCCGCTCGCGGCCGTGGCGGCGGTGTTCCATGTGATGAACCACGCGACCTTCAAGGCGTCGCTGTTCATGGCGGCCGGCATCATCGACCACGAGACCGGCACGCGCGACATCCGCAAGCTCAGCGGGCTGATGCGGCTCATGCCCATCACGGGCACGCTGGCCATCATCGCCAGCGCCTCGATGGCCGGCGTGCCGCTGCTCAACGGCTTTCTCTCGAAGGAAATGTTCTTCGCCGAGACGGTGTTCATCCAGTCGACGCCGTGGGTCGACTTCAGCCTGCCGGTCATCGCCACCATCGCGGGCATCTTCAGCGTGGCGTATTCGGCGCGCTTCGTGTTCGACGTGTTCTTCGGCCCGCCCTGCGGCGACGAGGTGCCCAAGCACCCGCACGAGCCGCCGCACTGGATGCGCGTGCCGGTCGAACTGCTGGTGCTTCTGTGCCTGGTGGTGGGTGTGGTGCCAGCTTGGTCGGTCGGCCCGATGCTGGCGGCGGCCGCCACGCCGGTCGTCGGCGGCACGCTGCCCGAGTACAGCCTGGCGGTGTGGCATGGCTTCAACCTGCCGTTGATGATGAGCTTCGTCGCGCTGGTGGGCGGCGCCGCGCTGTACCTGCTGCAGCGCCGTCGTCGCGCACGCGGCGGCCTGGAGCACACGCCGCTGCTGCATCGCTTCGATGGCCAGGTCATCTTCGAGCACCTGCTCGCGCTGCTGAGCGAAGCGGGCCGGCGTAGCCGTCGCCTGTTCGGCACGCGCCGGCTGCAGTGGCAGTTGCTGCTGCTGGTAGTCGCGGCCGTGGCGGGCGCCGCGGCTTCCCTGTGGGTCACGCCCGCAGCACCCGGCACGCGCGAGCTGCTGCCCTTCTCGCCGATGTTCGCCATGACCTGGATCATCGGCGGCACCTGCGCGCTGGCCGCCGCATGGCAGGCCAAATTCCACCGGCTGGCGGCGCTGATGCTGGCCTCGGGCGCGGGGCTGGTCTCTTGCGTGACCTACATCTGGTTCTCGGCACCCGACCTCGCGTTGACCCAGCTGGTGGTCGAGGCCGTGACCACGGTGCTGATCCTGCTGGGCCTGCGCTGGCTGCCGATGCGCAGCAAGGACGTCATTCAACCCGCGCGCGCGCGGCTGCGACCGTGGGGCCGGCGCGGGCGCGACCTGCTGGTGGCCACCATCGCCGGCGGCGGCATGGCGGCGCTGGCGTGGGCAATGATGACGCGCAACTTCCCGCAGAGCATCTCGCCCTTCTTCCTCGAACACGCGCTCACCGAGGGCGGCGGCACCAATGTGGTCAACGTGATGCTGGTCGACTTCCGCGGCTTCGACACCTTCGGCGAGATCACCGTGCTCGGCGTGGTCGCGCTCACGGTGTATGCGCTGCTGCGGCGCTTCCGCCCCGCGATCGAATCGATGGCCCTTCCGGTCCAGCAGCGGCTGCAAGTCGACGACGGCAGCAGCGACCTGCTGAACCCGCGCCGCGCCAAGGACACCGCCGTGGGCTACCTGATGGTGCCGGCCGTGCTGGTGCGGCTGGTGCTGCCGCTGGCGGCACTGGTGTCGGTCTACTTCTTCATGCGCGGCCACAACGCGCCGGGCGGCGGCTTCGTCGCGGGGCTGGTGATGTCGGTCGCGCTGGTGTTGCAGTTCATCGTCTCGGGCACCGAATGGGTGGAAGAGCATCTGCGCATTTACCCGCGCCGCTGGATCGCCATCGGCCTGCTGCTGGCGCTGGCCACCGGCGGCGGCGCGGTGTTCTTCGGCTATCCCTTCCTGACCACGCACACCGCGCACCTGCATCTGCCGCTGCTGGGCGAAGTGCACGTGCCCAGCGCCCTCTTCTTCGACATCGGCGTGTTCGCGCTGGTGCTCGGCGCCACCATGCTGATCCTCACCGCGCTGGCCCACCAGTCGATACGAAGCCACCGCTGGGCCGACGAGCAGGCCGAAAAAGAAGCCGAAGCCGCCGGGGGAGCCAGCTGATGGAAATCGTGCTCGCACTCGCCATCGGCGTGCTCACCGGCTCGGGCGTGTACATGCTGCTACGCCCTCGCACCTTCCAGGTCATCATGGGCCTGACGCTGATCTCTTACGCGGTCAACCTCTTCATCTTCAGCATGGGCCGGCTCAAGGTCGACAGCGAGCCGGTGCTCATCAAAGGCCTCACCTCCACGCTGGCCAACACGGCCGACCCGATGCCGCAGGCGCTGGTGCTGACGGCCATCGTGATCGGCTTCGCGATGACGGCGCTGTTCCTCGTTGTGATGCTCGCCTCGCGCGGCCTTACCGGCACCGACCACGTGGACGGTGAAGAGCGGCAGGAGGCAGAGTGAAAGAGATCTTCCACCTGCTCGACGAACTGCTCGAGTTCAGCATGCCGCACCTGGTGGCGGTGCCGATCCTCGTGCCCATGCTCACGGCCGCGCTCATGCTGCTGCTGGGCGAGAACCGGCGGCGCACCAAGTCGGCCCTGAGCGTGGTCTCAGGCCTCATCGGCCTGCTTGCCGCGCTCGCGCTGCTGCGCTGGGTGAACGCGGCCGACACCGGCGGCGGCCCCGGTTCCATCGGCGTCTACCTGCCGGGCAACTGGCGTGCACCCTTCGGCATCGTGCTGGTGGCCGACCGGCTCTCGACCATGATGGTCGCGCTCACGGGCGTGATCGCCTTCGCCGCATCGATCTATTCCACCTCGCGCTGGGACCGCGCGGGCGTGCATTTCCATCCGCTGCTGCAACTGCAGCTCATGGGCCTGAACGGAGCCTTCCTCACGGGCGACCTGTTCAACCTGTTCGTCTTCTTCGAGGTGATGCTCGCGGCCTCCTACGGCCTGCTGCTGCACGGCTCGGGCCGGCTGCGCGTGCAGGCGGGGCTGCACTACATCGCGATCAACCTCGCTGCGTCGTCGCTGTTCCTGATCGGCGCGGCCATCCTGTACGGCGTGACCGGCACGCTCAACATGGCCGATCTCGGCGTGCGCATTGCCGAACTCGCACCGGGCGACCGCGGCCTGGTGCACGCGGCGGCGGCCATCCTCGCGACTGCCTTCTTCGCCAAGGCCGGCGCGTGGCCGCTCAACTTCTGGCTGGTGCCGGCCTACAGCGCATCGGTGTCGCCTGTAGGCGCGGTGTTTGCGCTGCTGACCAAGCTCGGCGTCTACACGATCCTGCGGCTGTGGACCGTGCTGTTCGCACCCGACACCGGCGACTCGGCCGCCTTCGGACAGGCGGCGCTGGTTGGCGTGGGCCTTGCCACGCTCTTCGTCGGTGCGCTCGGCATCGTCGGCACGCAGCGGCTGTCGAACCTCGCGGGCTTCAGCGTGCTGGTGTCTGCGGGCACTCTGCTCGCGGCGGTCGGGCTCGGCCAGCCGGCCGTGTGGGCGGGTGCGCTGTATTACCTGCTGAGTTCCACGCTCGCGGTCAGCGCCTTCTTCCTGCTGACCGACATGATCGAACGCTGGCGCAACGCGGGCATGAGCGTGGCGCCGCACGAGGCGGCCGGCAACGCGCCCTTTCTTGCCGAAGACCTGCGCGCACTCAACGACGTGAACCTCGACGACGAGGCGCAGGCACTCTACGGCCGTGCGATTCCCGCCGGCGTGGCCTTCCTGGGCCTGAGCTTCATGGGCTGCACATTGCTGCTCGCGGGCCTGCCGCCGCTGTCGGGCTTCATCGGCAAGTTCGCGATGCTCTCGGGCATGCTCGGCGCCAAGGCGATCGGCACCGCTGGCTGGATCTTTCTTGCGCTGCTGATCGCCTCGGGCTTTCTCTCGCTGATTGCATTGAGCCGCACCGGCATCCGCCACTTCTGGACGCAACTCCACCCCACCATGCCCTCGCTGCCCGCACTCGAAGTGCTGCCGGTGGCCGGGCTGCTCGCGGCCAGCGTGGCGCTGACTGTGTGGGCCGGGCCTGTCATGCAGCACGCCAGGGCCACCGCTGAAGGACTGAAGACCCCCACTCCTTATCGCAACGCGGTGCTGGGCGCTCGGCAGATTCCGAATCCGGCGAAAAAGGAAGAAGCAAAGGAAGGCACGGCCCCATGAAGCGCCTGATTCCTTCTCCGTCGCTGTCGTTCGCGCTGTTCATCGTCTGGCTGCTGCTCAACCAGTCGCTCGACGCCGCCACGCTGCTCGCGGCCCTGATCCTCGCCATCGCGGTGCCGCTGCTCACCGAGGGCCTGCGCCCGGCGGCGGTGCGCATGCGCAGGCCCGGCGTCGCGCTGCGGCTGTCCTTCGCCGTGACCTTCGACATGCTGAAGTCGGCGTACGACGTGGCCCGGTTGCTGCTCACGCGGCGCACCTCGCGCATCGCCTCGAAGTTCGTGCAGATTCCGCTCGACATGCGCGACCCCAACGGGCTCGCGGTGCTGGCCATGGTGATGTGCCTCACGCCCGGCACCGCCTGGGGCGAAGTGTCGTTCGACCGCAGCACGCTGCTGATCCACGTGTTCGACGTGGACGACGAGGCCGCCTTCGTCGCACTGATCAAGCAGCGCTACGAGCGCCCCCTGATGGAGATTTTCGAGTCATGACACCCATCCTCTTCTGGGCCCTGAAGTTCGCGCTCTTCCTGCTGGCCGTGGCCATGCTGTGCGCGCTCTCGCGGTTGCTGATCGGCCCGAGCGCACAAGACCGCGTGATGGCGCTCGACTGCCTCTACATCAACGGCATGCTGATGATGCTGGTGCTCGGCATCATCTACGCGAGCAACGTCTACTTCGAGGCGGCGCTGCTGATCGCGCTGTTCGGCTTCGTCGGCTCCACGGCCATGGCCAAGTTCCTGCTGCGCGGGGAGGTGATCGAATGACGGACTTCATCGTGGGCCCGCTGCCGCTGTGGGCCGAGATCATCACCGCCGTGTTCGCGGTACTGGGCGCGGCCTTCGCGGCCATAGGTTCTTTCGGCCTGGTTCGGCTGCCCACCTTCTTCCGCCGCATCCATGCGCCCACGCTGGGAGCGACGGTCGGCGTGTGGTGCATGACGGTCGCCACCATCGTCTATTTTTCGGTGCAGGGCTTCAGCCTGTTCCTGCATGCGGTGCTGATCGTGCTGTTCATTGCGCTCACGGCGCCGATCACCACTATCTTTTTAATGCGCGCGGCGCTGTTCCGTGAGCGGCAAAAGGGGGGCGACGTGCCGCCCGAGGCGAAGTCGGGCTGATTCACTGGCGGAAGGGAGCACCCTGTGCCATTCGCACGCACCCCGAAAAAAGCAAATCAGCCGGGCAGCAACTGCTGCATCTCCTTGGCCCGCGCCACCTCGACCTCACGCGGCAACGTCACCGCATTCTTCACAGCCAGTATCTCGGCCATCACGCTGACCGCGATCTCCGGCGGCGTCTTGCTGCCGATGTAGATGCCGATGGGTCCACGCAGACGCGCGAGCGATTCTTCGGTCTGGTCGAAGTGCTCGATCATGCGGTCGCGCCGCGCGTCGGCATTGCGGCGCGAGCCGATGGCGCCGACGTAGAAGGCTTCGCTCTGCAGTGCTTCGAGCAGCGCGAGGTCGTCGAGCTTGGGATCGTGCGTGAGCGCGACCACGCAGCTGCGGCGGTCGGGCTTGAAGGCCAACACCGCGTCGTCGGGCATCTCGGTCGTGATGTGCACGCCGGGCAGCGACCACGCGGTGCGGTACTCGGCGCGCGGGTCGCACAGCGTCACGGCAAAGCCGCTGAACTTGGCCATCGTCGCGAGGTACTCGGCCAGCTGGCCGGCGCCGATCAGCAGCATGCGGTACTCGGGGCCGAAGGTGTTGGTGAGCTCGGTGTCGTTCACGGTGAGCTCGTCGGGGGCTTTCGCCTCGGCGAGCCGCACCGCGCCGGTGGCGAGCGTCACCGTGCGCTGCATGAGCTTGCCTTGTTCCAGCTGCTCGACCAGCAGGTCGAGCGAGCTGGCATCGGGCGCGTATTCGAGCAGCAGCTCCAGCGTGCCGCCGCAGGGCAGTCCGAAACGATGCGCCTCGTCGGCAGTAATGCCGTACTTCACGAGCGCAGGCGGCGCACCCAGCGGCACGTCTTCGCCCTTGCCATGGGCGTGGCTGTAGCGCGCGATCAGGTCGTCCTCGATGCAGCCGCCCGAGACCGAGCCGACCACCGCGCCGTCTTCGGCCAGGGCCATGATCGAACCCACGGGCCGGGGCGACGAGCCCCAGGTGCGCACGACTGTCGTCAGCAGCGCGCGCTTGCCGGCACGCCGCCAGTCGCGCAGCGTGCGCAGCACCATGACGTCGAGGTTTTCCATGGCGCGGCCGGTTCCTAGCTGCTGGCGTCGCCCGGTGCGGCGGGCGCGTCCTTGTTGTCGCTGTTGTCGTCCTTCTTGCCGAGGCCGATCTTCTTCATGAGGCCGGACATCATGCCGGCCTTCTCTGCAGGCGCTTCGGCGGTGGCTTCCACGACGGGCGCGGGCGGCGGGCCGTAGCGGCTCTGCATCTCGGCCTCGAAGCGCTTGAAGAAATCGTCGGCGGTCGACTTGGCGGCGCCGTCGATCAGACGCTGGCCGAGCTGGGCGATCTTGCCGCCGACCTGGGCCTGCACGGTGTAGTCGAGCTCGCAGCCGGGGACGGGAGGGGGCGATGCGGCCTCGGCCGTCACCGGCTTGAGCGAGACACTCGACGAGCCCTTGGCGAACCCTGCCACGCCGCCCTGCCCTTCGAAGCTCAGCTTGTAGCCATCGGGCGCCACGATGTCCGACAGCATCACCTTGCCGTTGAACTTGGCCGACACCGGGCCGATCTTGACGGCGAGCGCGACGCTGTACTGGTTATCGCCCGTGAGCTCGAACTTGTCGCAACCGGGAATGCACTTCTTCAGTGTCTCGGGGTCGTTGAGCGCTTCCCAGGCCTGTTGTTGGGTGATGCCGAGGCGGCGGTTTCCGAGCATTTCCATGGTGGGTTTCCTTTGTCTTCCTTCCCGGGCAACGCTAGCGGCCGGACCGCATCAGGGCGGCCAGGCTCGCTGCGAGCTGTTCGAGTGCGCTGAGATTGTGAACCGCCAGCATCGCGTCTGCTTGCCGGTGCAGAACACTGGCCCCACGCGCCAGAGGGGCGTAGCCCTCGAAGCGCAGCAAGGGGTTGAGCCACAGCAGGCGGCGCGAATGGCGCTTGAGCCACAGCAGCTCCTGCTCCAGCAGCGACGGCTCGCCGGTGTCCAAGCCATCGCTGATCACCAGCACCAGGGTGCGGCGGCCGGTCAGGCGGCGGGTGTGGGCTCGGCGCAATTCGGTCAAAGAGCTGCCGAGCCGGGTGCCGCCCGCGAAGTCGTCGATGGCGAGGCTGGCGGCGCCGAGCATGGCGTCGGTGTCGGCGAGCCGGAAGGCGGGGGTCAGGTCGGTCAGGCGGGTGCCGAAGGCGAACACGTCGCGCCGGCCCGCGCGGCGAGTGGCGGCGTGCAGGAAAGCCAGCAGCAAGCGCGCATAGCGCTCCATCGAGCCCGACACATCGACCAGCACCAGCAGCGGCAAGGGCTGCCGGCGCCGGGCCAGTTTGGGCAGCCGCAGGATCTCGCCGCCCGTGCGCGCCGCCTCATGCAGCACGCCCGGCCAGTGCATGCGCGCGTGCTGCCGGCCCGCGTCGCCAGCCACGCGCAGGCGACGCGACGGCAGCTCGGGAATCGGCAGCCTGATGTCGCGCGCCAGCCGTTCGACCAGGCGGTATTCGGAAGCGCCGAGCGCGTTGAAGTCCGCATGCTGCAGGCGCTGGCGGTCGCTCGACGTCATGGCGGCGTCGAACTCGATCTCGCGGTCGGGCTTGGCCAGCTCGGCTGGCTTGGCAGGGTTGCGCGGTGCGGTGAGCGCCTCGCGTACGCGAGGCCGACGCTTCGATGGCTCGGCCTTGCCTTCGGCACTCGGCAGCATCTGCGCGAGCAGCTTGTTGGCCAGCTCCGGATCGCGGAACCAGGCGTCGAAGAGTTCGCGGAACACCATGCGATCCTGCTCGCGGCTCACCATCACGGCTTCCATCGCGGCGCTCAGGTCGAGCCTGTCTTCCACGCCCACCAGCGTGGCCGCTTCGGCAGCCAGCGCGATGCGCATGGCGTCGGTGCGCACTCCGGCGCGGCGCAGCGCACGGCCGAAGGCGGTGATGTTGCCGGCGAGCTTGCCGCTGCGAACGTCGCCGAGTTGCTGGATACCGGTGGTCGTCATGCCTCGGGCTTGAGCAGGTCCGACGCCAGCTCCCGCGTCAGCGCGGCCACGTCGTCGCGCTGCTTGAACAGGATGCCGGCGGTGTCGACCACCACCTCGGGGTCGAGTTCGACGGTGTCGAGAGCGATCAGCGCCCTCGCCCATTCGACGCTCTCGGCGATGCCGGGCGCGCGCTGGAAGGCGTTGACGAAAGGCGCCTCGCGCAGCCGCGCGACGAATGCCGACACCTGCGCCGACAGCTTATCGCCGGCCTGCGGCACCTGCGCGCGCACGATGGCCAGTTCGCGCTCGCGCTCAGGGTAGTCGAGCCAGTGATAGAGACAGCGGCGCTTGACCGCATCGTTGAGTTCGCGCGTGCGGTTGCTCGTGAGGATGGTGACGGGCGGCACCACGGCGCGCACCGTGCCCAGCTCGGGAATGCTCACCTGGTACTCGCCCAGGTATTCGAGCAGGAAGGCCTCGAAGGGCTCGTCGGCGCGGTCCACCTCGTCAATGAGCAGCACGGCGCCCGGCAGCGGCGTCTGCAGCGCCTGCAGCAGCGGCCGGCGGATCAGGTAGTGCGGCTGGTAGACCTCGGCTTCAACGTCGCGCGCCGCGCCCGTGGCCTCGGCCGCGCGCATGTGCAGCAGCTGCGCCGCGTAGTTCCATTCGTAGAGCGCTTCGCGCTGCTCCAGGCCGTCGTAACACTGCAGGCGCAGCAGCTCGCGGTTAAGAGCGGTCGACAGTGCTTTCGCCAGCTCGGTCTTGCCGACGCCGGGCTCGCCTTCGAGCAGCAGCGGGCGCTGCAGCTTGAGCGCGAGAAACACGGCCGTCGCCAGCCGCCGGTCGGCGAAGTAGCCGGCCTGCACCAAAGCTTCGGAGAGGGAATCGATGGTCGGAAAGATCATGGCGAAGCGTAGCGGAAGACGCGAGGGTATCGCGCCTTCCGGTGGGCAATCGGCAGCCCCGGCCTCTTCAGCCCAGGGCCTTGGTGACGGCGCGTTGGGTCAGCACGCTGATCAGGTTCGCGCGGTACGCAGCCGAGGCATGCAGGTCGCTGTTGAGATCGCTCGCGTCGATCTTCACCGCTGCAGCGGCGGCTGCGGTGAAGCTCTTGTTGAGCGCGTCTTCCAGCCCGGCATGGCGGAACACGCCGTTGCCCGCGCCGGTGATCGCCACGCGCACGCCGCTGTCGTATTGCGCAAGGAACACGCCGACCAGCGGAAAGTTCGACGCCTTCTGGCGCAGCTTTTCGTAGACGGCGCGCTTCGGAATCGGAAAGCGGATCGCAGTGATCAGCTCGTCTTCTTCCAGCGCCGTGGTGAACAGGCCCAGGAAGAAATCGTCCGCCGCAATCTCGCGTTTCGACGTGACCACGGTCGCGCCCGAGGCGAGCACCGCGCTGGGGTAGCACGCCGCCGGATCGTTGTTGGCCACCGAGCCGCCGATGGTGCCCATCGCGCGCACCTGCCGGTCGCCGATGCGCGAAGCCAGGTCGGCCAGCGCCGGGTAGGCGGCCTTCACGTCGGCGTTGTTCGCCACGTCGAGATGGCGCGACATGGCGCCGATGGTGATGGCGTTGCCGTTTTTCGTGATGCCGGTGAGCTCCTTGATGCCGCTGAGGTCCACCAGCTGTTCGGGCGCCGAGAGCCGCAGCTTCATCGAAGCCAGCAGGGTCTGCCCGCCCGCCAGCGGCTTGGCGCCGGCGGCAACGAGTTTGGCCGCATCGGCCACGGTGGCGGGCCGTTCGAGTGTGAAGGCATACATGGTGTGATTCCTTCTTTGTTCTAGTGTTGGGCCACGGCCTGCATCGCTTCCCAGACGCGGCTGGGGGAGGCAGGCATATCGAAATCCTTGACGCCCAATGGCGCCAGCGCGTCGAGCACCGCATTGATCACGGCCGGCGGCGAGCCGATGGCCCCCGCCTCGCCGCAGCCCTTGGTGCCGAGCGGGTTGTGTGTGCACGGGGTGCACACGGTGTCGAGCTTGAATTGCGGAAAGTCGCCTGCTCGTGGCATGGCGTAGTCCATGAAGCTGCCGGTGAGCAGCTGGCCGGTCTCGTTGTCGTAGACGCAGTTTTCGAGAAGCGCCTGGCCGATGCCCTGCACCAGCCCGCCGTGCACCTGGCCCTCGACGATCATCGGGTTGATGATGGTGCCGAAGTCGTCCACTGCAGTGAAGCGGTCGACCTTGACTTCGCCGGTCTGCTTGTCGACTTCGACCTCGCAGATGTAGGTGCCGCCCGGGAAGGTGAAGTTGGTCGGGTCGTAGAAGGCGGTTTCGTTCAGGCCCGGCTCCAGCTTGTCGAGCGGGTAGTTGTGCGGCACGTAGGCCGTGAGCGCCACCTGGCCGAAGGGGATCTTCTTGTCGGTGCCCTTGACCGTGAACTCGCCGTTGGCGAACTCGATGTCGGCGTCGCTCGCCTCCATCAGGTGCGCGGCGATTTTCTTGGCCTTGGTCTCGATCTTGTCGAGCGCCTTCATGATGGCCGCGCCGCCCACCGAGATGGAGCGCGAACCGTAGGTGCCCATGCCGAAGGGCACGCGGCCGGTGTCGCCATGCACCACGTCGACGTTCTCGACCGGAATGCCCAGCCGCGCCGCGACGACCTGCGCGAAGGTGGTTTCGTGGCCCTGCCCGTGACTGTGCGAGCCGGTGAACACAGTCACGCTGCCGGTCGGGTGCACGCGGATCTCGCCGCATTCGAACAGGCCCGCCCGCGCGCCAAGCGCCCCGGCAATGTTCGACGGCGCAATGCCGCAAGCCTCGATGTAGCTCGAGTAACCGATGCCGCGCAGCTTGCCCTTGGCCTCGGTGGCCGACTTGCGCGCCGCGAAGCCATCGACCTCGGCCAGCACGCGGGCCTTGTCCATGCAGGCGTGGAAGTCGCCCGTGTCGTACTGCAACGCCACCGGCGTCTGGTACGGGAATGTGCTGATGAAGTTGCGCTTGCGGATCTCGTCCTGCCCCAGCTTCATTTCCCAGGCGCAGCGCGACACCAGCCGCTCCAGCAGGTAGGTAGCCTCGGGCCGCCCCGCTCCGCGGTAGGCATCGACCGGCGCGGTGTTGGTGAACCAGGCGTCGACCTCCACGTAGATCTGCGGCGTGGTGTACTGGCCCGCCAGCAGCGTGGCGTAGAGGATGGTGGGCACCGCGGTCGAGAAGGTCGACAGGTAGGCGCCGAGGTTGGCGTCTGTATGCACGCGCAGCGCGAGGAACTTGCCGTCTTTGTCCATCGCCATTTCGGCGTGGCTCACATGGTCGCGGCCATGCGCGTCAGACAGGAAGCACTCCGAGCGTTCCGCCGTCCACTTGATGTTGCGGTTGAGCTGCTTGGCGGCCCAGGTCAGGCACACGTCTTCTGCATACAGGAAGATCTTGGAACCGAAGCCGCCGCCCACGTCGGGCGCTATCACCCGCACCTTGTGCTCTGGCAGGCCCAGCACGAAGGCCGTCATCAGCAGGCGCTCGACGTGCGGGTTCTGGTTGGACACGTAGAGCGTGTAGTCGTCGGTGCCCCGGCTGTAGCTGCCGATGGCCACGCGTGGCTCGATGGGGTTGGGAATCAGCCGGTTGTTGACCAGGTCGAGCTTGGTGACGTGCGCGGCATTGGCGAACACCGCATCGACCGCCGCCTTGTCGCCCAGCGCCCACTTGTAGCACTGGTTGTCGGGCGCCTCGTCGTGCAGCACCGCGCCGCCGGCCTTCTTCGCCGCGTCGGCCACGCTCACGAGCGCGGGCAGCACGTCGTAGTCGACCACCACCGCCTCGGCCGCGTTCTTGGCCTGCTCGACCGTCTCGGCCACGACCATCGCGACATGGTCGCCCACGTAGCGCACCTTCTTGATCGCGAGGATCGGGTGCATCGGCTCCTTCATGGGGGTGCCGTCGGGGTTGTTGATGAGCCAGCCGCAGGGCAGCCCGCCCATCTTTCCTTCGATGTCCTTGCCGCTGAAGATACCGATCACACCGGGCATCTTCAGTGCCTCGGCAATGTCGATCGACTTGATGGCGGCGTGGGCGTGCGGCGAGCGCACGAAGACCGCATGGCTCTGGTTGGCCAGCGTGATGTCGTCGGTGTAGTTGCCGGCGCCGGTCAGGAAGCGGTAGTCTTCCTTGCGCCGTAGAGCCTCGCCGATGTGCGGCAGGTTGGAGAAGTCGGAAGCACCCATGATGTCGCTCCCTTCATGCCGTTACGGTTGTCTTGACGGGAGTGCCCGAGGCCATTGCCTCGCCGCCCATCTTCACTGCCTTCACGATGTTCTGGTAGCCCGTGCAGCGGCACAGGTTGCCGTCGAGCAGTTCGCGGATTTCCGACTCGCTCGACTTGGGGTGGTGGGTGCACAGGTCGATGGCGCTCATGACCATGCCGGGGGTGCAGAAACCGCACTGCAGGCCGTGGCATTCCTTGAAGGCCGCCTGCATGGGGTGCATGGTGCCGTCAGCCTCGGCAATGCCCTCGATGGTGGTGATGTCCGCGCCGGCAGCCTGGGCTACCAGCACATTGCAAGATTTGACGGCCCGGCCATTCACGTGGACGGTGCAGGCACCGCACTGGGCGGTGTCGCAGCCAACGTGGGTACCGGTGAGATGGAGGTGCTCCCGGATGGCGTAGACGAGGAAGGTGTTGGGAGGAGCGTCGACCGTGACCTGACGGCCGTTGACCTTGAAAGCGACCTGCATTTGGCTGTCTCCGTTAAAGGTGATGGCTGTTTCAGCAAAAGCATCTTGGATGCCGACCTTTCGCACTATCCTAGGCAAAACCCTTGACACTTGCACAGACCGCGCGAAATTCTCAAAATGAAACAGCTTGCCGTCCGGCGAGCCAGGAAAAGCCGCCCCACACGCGCGAAAAACCACGATGCCCGTCTCTATCGTTTCGCCATCGCCTGAGCGTTCCCTGGCCATTGCCCAAGCCCGCCGCGAAGTGATCGAGGGCGAGTCGGCCGCCCGGGCGCGCGGCGCCGCCTGCGTCGATTCGTGGATCACCCGCTCCTGGCAGCGCTGCATCGAGGCCGGTCGCCGGCCCCAGCAGCGAGTCAGCTTCGACCCGGTGAGCCGCTCGGCCAGCCGCGACGTCGCCGAGCGCAACCGGGCGCTGGTCTCGGCGGCCCGTCCGGTGATAGAGCGGCTGTCGCGCGCCATTGCCGACACCCGTTATTTCGCCGTGCTGACCGATGCCGACGGCATCGTCATCGACGTGGGCAACCTGCCTGACGGCGCCGACGCCGCCAGCCGGTATGCACGCGACATCGGACGCGTCGGCGTCGACCTGTCTGAGCGCGCCATCGGCACCAGCGCCATCGGCACCGCACTGGCCGAGCAGGAATCGGTGTGGCTGCACCGTGGCGAGCATTTCTTCGACGACACCGGCGTCTACAGCTGCGCTGGCGCCCCGCTCTTCGGCCCCCGTGGCGACTGCATCGGCATGCTCGACCTGACCGGCGTGCAGGTGGTCGAACGACCCGAGCTGCGCCACCTGGCCACCCTGTCGGCGCGCAGCATCGAGAACATGCTGGTGATGCGCGAGCCCTGCGAACTGCTGCTGCATCTGGCGTGGCCCGGCAGCACGAACAGCGAGGCCACCGAGGGTCTGCTGTGCATCGACGCCACCGGCAGCGTCACGGGCGCCAACGCGGCGGCCCGGCAGATGCTGCACCAGCCGCTGCCGCGCAGCGAGCATGCATTGCACTTCAACGACCTGTTCGCGCTGCCGCTGCACATGATGTTCGACGCGGCCCGACGCGCCGACGCGGTGCTCGAAGTGCCGCTCTGGTCGGGCCTTCGAGTGCAGGTGCGCCCCCAGCGCAGCAGCACCAGCGGCACGGCGGGCGCGCCTGCTCCCGACACCCGCCCGCGGCTGCGCGATGTGGAAACCGCGCTGATCCGCAAGGCAGTGGCCGATGCGCGCGGCAATGTGGCGGAAGCGGCGCGAGCCCTGGGCATCAGCCGGGCGACCGTCTACCGCAAGCTGTGGCGTGGACGGCCGGCCGGCGCGCCGGATTGAGCGCCGGCGTTCAGCTTTCGTTCAGGCTCAGGCGCCGACCGGCACCTTGTCCAGAAAGCCCGTCACCGAACTGAGCTTGCCTGCATCGAGCCGCACGAAGTCGGTGCCCTGGATCAGGTCTTCCGCTCCGCTCGGCCCCAGCGTCCACGAGAAGCGCAGGTGGTCGCCATGCGCATCGGCCTTGCCCAGCAGGTTGAAGCGAAAGCCCGGGTAGCGCTGGTGCACCACGCCGACCAGCGCACTGATCTGCTCGTGCCCACTGGCCTGCGCCATCGGGTCCACGTAGCGGGCGTTGGCCGTCCACCCGGCTTCGATCAGCGCGGCGCGGCGCGCGGCGTCGGTTTCGTTCCAGACGGCGATGTAGCGTTGGGCGATCGCGGTGGCATCGTGTGCGGCGGTGTTCATGATGACGATTCCTTTCGAGGGTTTCGACCCGCAACATCGCGGGGTGAAGGAATGGTCGCGTCGCACGCGATTCGCGTCGATGACGTCTCAGGTCATGCTGCAGCGTCCATCGAGGCGTTCGCATCCAGCGGAAACACCGGCCGGCGCACCTTGCTGAACGGGAACAGGCTGTAGTCCGAGCTCGTAACGCCCGGGCTGTCGCACTCCACCAGCGCGGCCGACAGCGGCTCGAACACCGGCCGGCAATACATGCGCGACTTGAGCAGCAGAAAGCGCTCCTTGCGCGGATCGAGCCCCGCGCATTCGAAGACGCCGATATCCCAAGGCTCCTGCGTGCGCTCGGTCACCACGATGCGCGCCGTGCCGATGTCGAACAGCACCGTGCGCCCCATGCTGCTGCGCTGGCCGGTATAGGTGGGACCGGTAATGACGTACTCGCCGTCGCTGATGGTTCGCACGGTGCCCGTCAGGCGCACCGGCGTCTTCGAGAGGCCGATGCCTTCGAGCGAGACCTTGTTGCCGAGCGCCACCGTCACCTGCGCGCCCTCGCCCGCCGCGACCAGTTGCGCCACCGCTTCGGGGTCGCACAGCGGCCCGACGCCGATGCCGTGCAGCCCCTGCGCCAGCGCCTCCTGCAGAACGTCCATGGTGTCGCAGCTCCCGCCGGACATGCAGTTGTCGCCATGGTCGAGCAGCAGCACCGGGCGCGTCGCGCCCTCGGCAATCAGCTTCGCGCGCCCGATCGACTGCGCCAGCGGTTCGCTGCGGTAGATGAAGGCCTCGCGCTCGCTCCACATCTGCGCGGCGATGCGGTCGGCCGTGGCCTGTGCGCGCTCGGGCGACTGCGCATCGACGACGATCACGCTCATGCACGGCGACTCGATGTCCGACAGCGAAAAACCCGCCAGGATCGACACCGCGAGCGACTCCGACTTCTCGGCCTCGCGCGCCGCCTCGATGGCGCGCTGCATCGCGCCGGTGAACGACGCGCTGCGCAGCGTGTGCGCCATCAGCGGCAGTCGGTGCCAGCGCATTGCCGGCTTGCTGCGCCCGGCCAGGAGGTCGAGCAGCAGGCGGCCGGCGTGCTCGCCGGTTTCGTACATGTCGATGTGCGGATAGGTCTTGAAGCCGACGATCACGTCGGCGTTGCCGACCATCTCGGGCGTGACGTTGGCATGCAGGTCGAGCGCCACGCCGATGGGCACGCCCGGCGCCGCCGCGCGCAGGCGCACCAGCAGGTCGCCTTCGCCGTCGGCGCTGTTCTGCGCCACCATCGCGCCGTGCAGGTCGAGCAGGATGGCATCGCAGCCCGCAGCCGCATCGACGATGCATTGCGTCAGCAGCGTGTAGGCCTGCGCGTCGACCGGCCCGCTCGGGTTGGCCGAGGCCGACACCGGCGTGACGAGTTCGGCGCCGGCCGCTTCGGCCAGGTCGATGAAGGCCGACATCGCCGTGCGCATGCCCTTGTTGTCACGGTAGGCCTGCTCGCCGAAGGTCGGCCCGTCGGGCCCGAAGGCCGCGAGCGGCGTGGGCACGGGCGAGAAGGTGTTGGTCTCGTGGTTGAGGCGCGCTATCAAGACTTTCATTGAGCAAACTTCCCGCCGCTTGCCAGCATCGTGATGTCGCCGAAATTCGAACCGTTGCGGTTGTCGGCCTTGAACGTCAGCATGTAGCCACCCAGGTTCATGGGCGGCGAAGTCTCGATGGTTCGCCTGAGCGATTCGGTGGTGATCGGCCCCTTGACGCGCTGCAGCGCTTCCGCAAACGCCTTGGCCGTGATGTAGCCCTCCAGGCCCAGGTAGGAGCCCTCGCCCTCGCTGCCCGCGCTCTTGCGCGCGCGCTGGTACTCGTCGACGATCGGGAAGCGGGTCTTCCAGAACGGCGGCATCACCTGCGACAGCACGATGCCGCGGCTCTTCTCGCCAAGCTCCTTGTAGAGCAGGAAAGAACTGGCCACCGAGTTCGTATAGATCTGCGGATGAATCGGCGCGGCGACCAGCGCCCGGATCATGTTGATCGCCGGCATGCCGGCCGCAATGACGTACACGGCCTGCGCGCCGCTGGCAATGATCTGCTGCGCGGCGCGCGTCGGTTCCTTTTCCTGCGGGTCGAAGCGCAACGCCAGCACCTGGGACAGCCCGTTCTTCTGGAGCGCGTCTATCGCGTCCTTCTCGATGCCCTTGCCGTACGCGTCGTCGCTGGAGACGATGGCGATGCGCGTCAGGCCCACCGTTGCCAGGTGGGTCATCACGCGGCGCACTTCGTCGGCGTACGACTCGCGCACGTGATAGATCGGCACCTTCGGCCCGCGCAGCACCGCGGCACCGGTCAGCCCGCCGAAGATGAAGCTGTCGTATTTCGCCGCCACGGGCGCCATGGCCGCGCCGATACCCGTGCCCATGGTGCCGAAGAGGCAGACCACGCGGTCGGTGCCCAGCAGCTTCTCGGCGTTGGCCGCGGCCTTGTCGGCCGCATAGACATCGTCGTACGTGATCATCTTGACGGGCCGCCCGCCGATGCCACCGGCCTTGTTCAGCTGGTCGAACAACAGCGTCTGGCCTTCCATGAACGCGAGGCTGTTGGGCGCCAGCGGCCCCGTCAGTACCGCGGACTGGCCCACCAGGATGGGTTCGGCAGCGCCTGCCGGCACCACGGACCATGCGAGGGCAAGCGCCATCAGGGCGCGGCTCCACGCCTTCACGACACGACTCCCGCGCTTTGCAGCATGGCTTGCAGCAGCACGTTGCAGCCGGCTTCGAGATGGTCGGGCTGTGCGTCCTCGATCTCGTTGTGGCTGATGCCGTCGAGGCAAGGCACGAAGATCATGGCCGTGGGGCACACGCGTGCGAGGTACACCGCGTCGTGGCCCGCGCCGCTGATCACGTTCATCCAGGTCATGCCCTGCGCCTGCGCGGCTTCGCGCACTGCGGACACCAGCTTCGGCGTAAAGGGCTGCGGCTGGAAGTACACGACCTGCTCCACCGACATCTCGACCTTGCCTTTCGTGGCAATGCGCTGCACGGCTTCTTTCAGTGCGGCGTCCATGGCCGACAGCACCACGTCGTCGGCCGCGCGCAGGTCGACGCTGAGCTTCACGCGGCCCGGGATCACGTTGCGCGAGTTCGGGTAGTTGTCGATCCAGCCGACCGTGCCGCGCCCATGCGGTGCGTGGGCGAGCGCAATGCGGTTGACCTCGATCACGAGTTCGGAGGCGGCCAGCAGCGCGTCCTTGCGCAGCTCCATCGGCGTGGGGCCGGCATGGGCTTCCATGCCCTGCACCACCACGTCGTACCAGCGCTGGCCTAGCGCTCCTTCGACCACGCCGATCACACGCTCGTTGGCTTCGAGCACCGGGCCCTGCTCGATGTGCGCCTCGAAGTACGCGCCCACCGGCGATGTTGTTGCCGACGCGGGCGTGCTGCCCGCGTAGCCAATGGAGGCAAGCGCGTCGGACACGCTGACGCCGTCGTTGTCGCACTGCGCCAGTGCATGCTCGAGCGTGAATGCACCGGCGAACACGCCGGAGCCCATCATCACGGGCACGAAGCGCGAGCCTTCCTCGTTGGTCCACACCGCCACTTCGAGCGGCGCCTCGGTTTCGATCTTCGCGTCGTTCAGGCTTCGGATCACCTCCAGCCCCGCGAGCACGCCGTAGTTGCCATCGAACTTGCCACCGGTGGGTTGCGTGTCGATGTGGCTCCCGGTGGTAACGGGCGGCAGCGCGTTGTTGCGGCCAGCGCGGCGCGCGAAGATGTTGCCGATGGCGTCCACGCGGACTTCGCAGCCCGCCTCGCGCACCCAGTGCACGAACAGGTCGCGGCCCTGGCGGTCGAGGTCGGTCAGCGCGATGCGGCAGACGCCGCCTTTCTCGGTGGCGCCGAGTTGCGCCAGTTCCATCAGCGAGTTCCAGAGCCGCTGGCCGTCGATGCGGAGTTCAGTGTGTGAGTTCATGGCTTTGCGATAAGGATGAGTGTTGCGGGAAGCCTCAAGCAAGGCCCACGCCCAGATAGCGGTCTTTCACTTCATGGTCGGCCATGAAGGCTGGGTTGCCGGCCTCGTGCACGATCACGCCCTGCTCCACGATGTAGTGGCGATCGGCCAGCTGCACGCAGACTTCGAGGTTCTGCTCGACCAGCAGGATGGCCACGCCGGCCGCCTTGATGGTCTTCAGCTGCGCGACGATCTCTTCGACAATCACCGGCGCCAGGCCCTCGACGGGCTCGTCGAGGATCAGCAGGCGCGGGTGGTTCATGAGCGCGCGGCCAATGGCCAGCATCTGCTGCTCGCCACCCGAGAGCTGCCCGCCGCCGTTGCGCCGCCGCTCCTTCAGGCGCGGAAAGATGCGGTAGATGTCGGCCAGCTGCCAGGGCGATTCGCGCCGCAGGCCGAGCAGCAGGTTTTCTTCTACCGTCAGCAGCTTGAAGACGCCTCGGTGCTCCGGCACCAGGCACACGCCGCGCGTGGCGATGCGGTGCGGCGGCATGCCCGCGATGTCCGCTCCCTGGAAGCGCACGCGCCCGCTCGTGGGGGTGACCGCACCAGCAATGCTCTTGAGCGTGGTCGACTTGCCCGCGCCGTTGCGGCCCAGCAGCGTGACGAGCTCGGCCTCGCCCACGCGCATCGAGATGCCCTGCAGCACGTGGCTCTTGCCGTAATGCGCATGGAGTTTTTCGACTTCGAGGATGTTCTGGTCGCTCATGCCTTGCCTCCGGTGATCATGTTGCCCAGATAGGCCGTGCGCACGCGCGCATCGGCACGGATGTCGCCCGGCAGTCCCTCGGCGAGCACGCGGCCCAGCTGCATCACGGTCACGGTGTCGGAAATGTCCATCACGATGTTCATGTTGTGCTCGATCAGCACCACGGTGTGCCGGTCGCGCAGGCTGCGAATGAGCTGCTTCATGTCGTCGAGGTCGTCGATGCCCATGCCCGAGGTCGGCTCGTCGAGGAAGATGGCCTTCGGCCTGGCGGCCAGCGCCATGCCCACTTCGAGGCGGCGCTGCTGGCCATGCGAAAGCTCGCTGGCCGGCGTGTTCGCCAGCCGTTCGAGCCCGACGCGCTGCAGCACCTCGTCCACCGTCTGCGTGCAGGCCAGTTCGCCAACCGGCGCGCGCCAGCAGTTCATGGCCTGGCGCGGCGAAACGCCCTGCGCAGCCACGCGCAGGTTCTCGCGCACCGACAGGCTGAGGAACAGCGCCGTGACCTGGAACGAGCGCGCCATGCCGCGCTGCACGCGCCGGTGGTCGGGCTCGCGCGTGACGTCGTGGCCGTCGAACAGGATGCGGCCTCCAGTGGTCGTGCCGGTGCCCGTGAGCATGTGGAACAGCGTGGTCTTGCCCGCGCCGTTGGGACCGATCACCGAATGCACGGTGTTGCGCCTGATCTTCAGGTCGACCCCGCCGAGCGCGGCGAACTTGCCGTAGTGCTTGGTGACGCCAATGGCTTCGATGAGAACGTCGCTCATGCCTTTTCTCCTTGCGCAGCGGAGGCGCTTGGAGCCGGGGGCGTCCGCCGGAAGATGCGTTTCCAGATGCCCTCGCCCAGCCCCCAGAGCCCGCGCTGCATGCCGATGCTCACGCCGATCAGCAGCAGCCCAAGCAGCAGCAGCCAGCGCGGCCAAAGCGTGGAGAGCCAGTCGGCCAGCAGCACATAGAAGGCCGAGCCCAGCACCGAGGCAAACAGGTTGCCGGTGCCGCCGATCACGGTGATGACCAGGATCATTTCGCTCGTGTGGTACTCGGCGTTCGACAGCGGCGCGATGCCGGTCATCATGGCGTGCAGCCCGCCCGCCAGGCCGGTAACGGCACCCGAGATCATGAAGGCCAGCAGCTTGAAGCGCTTGAGGTCGTAGCCCACGGCGGCGGCCCGATCCTCGTTGTCGCGGATGGCGAGCAGCGTGCGGCCGAAGATCGAATCGGTCACGCGCAGCAGCAGGCCGAAGGCGATCAGGAAGATCACCGCGACGAAGGCGTAGTACTTCCACGGCGTGTCCATGAAGCCGGGGCGCGGCACGTCGAGCAGGCCATTGTCGCCGCCCGTGAGGTCGGTCGCGGTGTAGGCGATGAAATAGAACATCTGCGCGAAGGCCAGCGTGAGCATCACGAAGTAGGTGCCGCGCTGGCGGATGGCAACCCAGCCGACCACCGCCGCGCCGATCGCACCCATGGCCATGGCCGCGAGCAATGCGAGCGGCATGGGCAGGTGCAGGCGCGTGAGCAGAATCGCGATGGTGTAGCTGCCCAGCCCGAAGAAGATGCCCTGCCCGAAGGACAGCAGCCCCGTGTAGCCCAGCAGCAGGTTGCAGCCCAGCGCTGCCAGCGCGTATATGAGCACTTCGCTCGCGAGCGAGCCCGAGCTCAGCACCAGCGGCAGGCCCAGCGCGGCGATCAGCGCCAGGAGGAATGTGATTTTTCTCGGCATGGCGTCGTTCATCCTTTGCGGCCGAGCAGGCCATGCGGACGCAGCAGCAGCACGGCTGCCATCGCGATGTAGATCATCAGACTCGCCCCCGGCGGCCAGATGGTGCTCATGAGGCTTTGAACGATGCCGATCACCAGCCCACCCACGAGCGCGCCGCCGAAGCTGCCGAGCCCGCCGATCACCACCACCACGAAGGCCACGCTCAGCGCCTCGACGCCCATGAAAGGCTCCGCACCCCGAATCGGCGCGGCCAGCACCCCGGCCAGCGCAGCAGTGGCCGCGCCAAGCGCAAACACCAGGCTGAACACGCGGAACACGTTGATGCCGAGCAGCGACACCATCTCGGTCGATTCGCTGCCCGCGCGCACCGCGCTGCCCAGGCGCGTGCCTTCGAGCACCCACCACAGCAGCACCGCGAGCACGGCGGTGAAGCCGATCACGAACAGCCGGTACTTGGGATAGACGAAGGCGCCCCACATGACCACACCCTGCAGCAGGTCGGGCGTGGCCACGCTGTTGCCCAGCGGGCCCCAGAACACGATCACGATCTCCTGCACCGCGAGCGCGAGGCCCACCGTCACGAGGATGTGGAATTCGTGCGCCTTGGCATACACGCGGCGCAGCAGCAGCTTCTCGGCCAGCCAGCCCAGCGCGCCGACGGCTAGCGGCACCACGAGCAGCGCGACCCAGAAGTTCAGGCCCCACTGCATGGCCTGGTAGCACAGGTAGGCACCCAGCAGATAGAAAGCCCCGTGCGCGAAGTTCACGAAGCGCAGCAGGCCGAACACGATGGACAAGCCAACGGCCAGCAGGAAATACAGCATGCCGATGCCGATTCCGTTGATGGTCTGGAGCAGGTAGACGGACATGGGCGCGTCGGTGTCCTTGCGTGCTCAGGCCAGCTTGCAGCCGGTCTTGTCGACGGGCAGGAACGACTTGCCCGAACTCACCACATCGACGTAGTCGGCAGCGTCCTTCATCTTCGACTTCGCCTTGCCCTTGAGCAGGTAGTAGTCCTTGATGACCTGGTGGTCGGCCTTGCGGATTTCCTCGGTGCCGGTGAGGCCGTCGAACTTCATGCCTTCGAGCGCGGCAATCACCGCCTTCTGGTCCACGGTGCCGGCCTTCACGATGCCATCGATCAGGATCTTGGTGCAGACGTACGAGCCGGCGAGGCTGTAGTTGGGCACGATCTTGAGCTTGTCGGCGGTGCGCTTCACCAGGTCCTTGTTGAGCGTGGTGTCGGCCGTGTGCCAGTACTGCGCGCCGAAGTAGACGCCGTCGCACAGGTCGGCGCCCAGCTCGTCGAACTGCTCCAGCCCCGAGGCCCAGGCCATGAGGATCGTCATGTTCTTGTGCATGCCGAAGCTCACCGCCTGGCGCAGCGCGGCGGACGACTGCGCACCGAAGTTCAGCAGCAGCAGCACGTCGGGCTTGGCGGCCATGGCGTTGGTGAGGTAGCCGCTGAATTCCTTCTCGTTGAGCGAGTGGTAGCTGTTGCCCACGTGCTCGATGCCCTTCTCCTGGAAGATGTTCTTGGCCGCGCTCAGCAGGCCGTCGCCGAACACGTACTGCGGCGTGATCGTGTACCAGCGCTTGGCCTTGGGCATCGAGGCGATCAGCGGACGCACCGTCTGCTCGATGGCGCCGAAGGTGGGCACCGACCAGCGGAAGGTGGCGGGGTTGCAGTCCTTGCCGGTGATTTCATCGGCGCCGGCGGTGGTGATGAACAGGCCGCCGGCCTTCTCGGCCTCCTTGCCCATGGCCAGCGCTTCCGACGAGAGGATGCCGCCCGCGAAGAACTTCGCGCCCTGCTGCTGCGAGGCTTCCTGCACTTTGCGCACCGCGGTGGCCGGCTTGCCTTCGGTGTCGAGCACCGTGTAGGCCAGCGGACGCTTCAGCACGCTGCCGTACTGCTCGATGGCCAGCTTCATGCCCAGGTCGGCGAACTTGCCATTGGCTGCGAAGGCACCCGACATCGGGACCGGGCAGCCGAAGCGGATCGCGTCCGCCGACTGGGCAAAGGCGGCGCGGCCGCCCAGGAGCGAAGCGGGGGCAGCCGACAGGGCGGCCAGCTGAAGAAGATGTCTGCGTTGCATGAGTTCTCCGGTCGTGGTGGGAAGTAAGGGAAAGGTGGTGCCTGCGATCGCTGGCAAATTTAAGCGGATAAATCGGATTAATATGCTGGTAAAAACCCGCTAGCAATCCTTGTGCCCAAAACCAGACCGCCCCGTCGCACGACGCCGTTTAAGATCGCCCGCTGTTGCGCATCCCGCGCATCTCCCGATGGGCATGGAGCGTGTGAATGAGAGTGGGGCAGAACCGCCCGAAGCGGCAAAAGCTCTCGGACGTCATCGTCGAAGACGTCAAGCGCTGGATCGTGGCGGAGCGCAAGCAGCCCGGCGACCGGCTGCCGAACGAGAAAGAACTGATCGAGCTTTTCGGCTATTCGAAGAGCACGGTGCGCGAGGCCTTGAAGGCGCTGGAGGTGCGCGGCCTGGTCTCCATCCGCACCGGCCCCGGCGGCGGGGCGTATCTGCAGCAGGTGTCGGTGGACCATGCATCGGAGCCGCTGCGCAACTTCCTGCACTTTCACCATCTCGACGGCCATCACATCTACCAGTTGCGCAAGGCGCTGGAGCCCGAGCTGGCCGTGAGCGTGGTAGGCCGACTGACACCCGAGCAGTTCGAGCAGCTGGAAGAAAACGTCCGGCTGTGCACGATCGAGCCGACCAACGAAGACGAACTGCGCACGCAGCGCGAGGCCGAACTCGGCTTTCACACGATGCTGGCCGAGAGCTGCCCCAATCCGGTGCTCTCCTTCATGTGCCGTTTTCTCAACGACCTGCTGCGCGACCTCGTGGTCTACAAGAAGGCGCTGGACCACCACCACTTCGGCGAGGCCAACGTCGACTATCACACGCAGCTGCTGGCCGCCTACCGCAAGGAAGACGCCGAAGAAGTGCGCCGGCTGATGTCCGAGCACATGATCGATGCCGAGCAGCACATGCACGAGATGGAGGCGCATATCGGCGCCAAGCATCTGCTGCTGCCGAGCGGGCAGCGCTGACCTGCGTTACCGGTGGGCCTTCTCCAGGCACTCCTGAAACGCCAGCACCGCACGTGACGGCTTCGGCGAACGCCGCAGCAGACTGACAAACCGGCACGCATAGTTGAAGCGCGCCGGCAGCACCGCCTTCATGAGCCCGCGCTGCTCGAACACCTGCGCGTAGTGGTCGGGCAGAAAGCCCAGGAAGCGCCCCGAAAGAATCAGCGTTGCAATCGCCTCCTGGTCGAAGCCGGTGGCCTTGCGCGACAGCTTCGCGCGGTGGCTCAGCTCCATGTTCGGCGAGTGGTAGCCGAGCCCCGCGAAATGATGCTCGCGCAGCTTGGCCCAAGTGAGCCTGGCGTGATCGGCGCCGAACAGCGGGTGTTTCGCGCCGCAATACAGCAGCATCGTCTCGTCGAACAAGTCGGCGTACACAAGGCTCTTGGAGCTGCGATGCGCCGGGATGATGCCGATCTGGAAATTGCCCTCCAGCACGCCCTGCTCTATGGCGTTGATCGAGCCCACGTGCAGCGCCAGAGTCACCTCGGGTGCGATCTCGGTGAAACGCGCGATGGCCTCGCCGATGCGCGCCTTCGGGTTGGTCGCCGTCTTGTCGAACAGCGCCACGTCCAGCTGCCCGCCCATGCGGTTGTGGATGTCGTCGATGCTGCCGCGGAAGGCGTCGACCGAGGCCAGCAGGCGCAGCGTCTCGTCGTATACGCGCTGCCCCTCGGCGGTGAGCGCAAAACCCGCCCGCCCGCGCCGGCACAGCACGAGGCCGAGCCGCGTCTCCAGGTCTTTCACGTGGCGGCTCACGGTGGAAGTGCCGATGTTCAGCTCCAGCTCGGCGGCCGCCATGCCGCCGCAGTCGACCACGCTCTTGAACACCTTGAGCAGGCGCAGGTCCATGTCGCTGAGCTGCCCCAATACGGCGCGGTTGCGGGCACTGTTTTGGGTACCGCTTCGGGCTTTGGCCTTTACTTGCATGAAGTGTCAAGTGAACATTGATATTGCGCCATTCTCCACACTGAAGGCTCTGCCAACAATCGGCACATCCCATCACCCCCGGAGCCCGCCCCGTGCGGGAAGCGCCATGACCCTCGCAACGCCCGCCATCGAACCGACGCCCACCGCGCGCACCGACGCCGCCTGGCTCGACGCGCACTGGATGCCTTACACCGGCAACCGCAACTTCAAGGCCGATCCGCGGATCATCGTGGAGGCCAAGGGCGCCTACTTCACCGACATCGACGGGCGCAAGATCTTCGACGGCCTCTCGGGCCTGTGGTGCTCGGGCCTGGGCCATGGCCGCCCCGAAATCACCGAGGCGGTGAGCCGCCAGATCGCCAAGCTCGACTACTCGCCCGCCTTCCAGTTCGGCCACCCGCTCTCCTTCGAGCTGGCCAACAAGATCAAGGAAATGACGCCCGCGGGCCTCGACTACGTGTTCTTCACCGGCTCGGGCTCCGAAGCCGCCGACACCTCGCTGAAGATGGCGCGCGCCTACTGGCGCACCAAGGGCCAGGCGAGCAAGACGCGCCTGATCGGCCGCGAGAAGGGCTACCACGGCGTCAACTACGGCGGCATCTCGGTCGGCGGCATCGCGGCCAACCGCAAGCTCTTCGGCCAGGGCGTCGAAGCCGATCATCTGCCGCACACCCAGCTCGCGTCGAATGCCTTCACGCGCGGCATGGCCGAGAACGGCGCCGAGCTGGCCGACCGCCTGCTCGACCTGATCGCGCTGCACGACGCATCGAACATCGCGGCCGTCATCGTCGAACCCTTCGCGGGTTCGGCCGGCGTGGTGATTCCGCCCAAGGGCTACCTGAAGCGCCTGCGCGACATCTGCACCGCCAACAACATCCTGCTGATCTTCGACGAAGTGATCACCGGTTTCGGCCGCTGCGGCGCGCTCACCGGCGCGGAAGCCTTCGGCGTGACGCCCGACATCATGAACATCGCCAAGCAGGTGACCAACGGCGCGCAGCCGATGGGCGCCGTGGTCGCCAGCAAGGAGATCTACGACACCTTCATGGCCGCAGGCGGCCCCGACTACATGCTCGAGTTCCCGCACGGCTACACCTACGGCGCACACCCGGTGGCCTGTGCCGCCGGCATCGCCGCACTCGACGTGCTGCAGAAGGAAGACATGATCGGCCGCGTGCAGGCGCTGGCGCCGCATTTCGAGAACGCCGTGCACAGCCTGAAAGGCAGCAAGCACGTGGCCGACATCCGCAACTACGGCCTCGCCGCCGGCATCACGATCGCCGCGCTGCCGGGCGAGCCTGCACGCCGTCCGTACGAGATCGCGATGAACTGCTGGAAGAAGGGCTTCTACGTGCGCTACGGCGGCGACACCATCCAGCTCGCCCCGCCCTTCATCGCGGAGAAGGCCGAGATCGACCGCATGGTCAACGCACTGGCGGACGCGCTGGCCGAGACGGCCTGATCGGGGGCCGACACGATCCGGCGGGGCAACCCGTCAGATCCGGCCCGACCTGATCTTGATGCTGGAGGTGCGCACGGCGTACACGCCGTCGAAGGTCCTGAACCACACCAGGTCTTCCGACCTTGCAATAAAGCGCCCACGCATCTCGATTTCGAAGCGTGGCGTCAGCAGGTCCGAGATATAGGTGAATTCTTTTTCCGGCGCCACCTTTCCCGATCCATCCTTGGGTTGCCCCTCCTTCGCAATAAAGGCCGCGAGTTCCGAAAAGCCCCGTGCGGCTTCCGCGCTCAGTCGGCGCTGGATTTCCTCGGTGGGCTGGGCCAGATCATCCAGCGTGTAGGAAGATGGCAACTGGTACATGTAGAGACCGGACCACTGGTCGGCACCTGCGCCCTGCTCCAGCCGGACCGCCGCGGCCGTCAGCAGCCGCTCGTTGCTCGCCTTGCTCACATGCAAGTAGGGTGTTGCACCCGTTTGCCCCGCCGCGCCAGCGCCGGCGACATCCAGCCCCTGGCGGATCGCGGCATCGAGGAACAGCTGCCGAGGTTCCAGCGTGAGCTTGCCCTTCAGGCGCTGGGCATCGAGCCCCGTCCTGCTGTCGATCATGCCGGCATTGGCCGCCGCGCCCAGAGGGCCGAACAGCAATCCAACTGCCAGGCCACCTCCACCTTCCAACTGCGTGTAGACAATGCTCCTGGCATCGTCCAGGTGCCGCATCGCGTGCCGCGGCTCTTCCACCGCCTTGGCATGCGCGAGTGCGAAAGTCCCGGGCGAACTGCCGGAGACAGGACGACTCTTGTAAGTGGGCGGCGTGCCGCAGCCCGTCAAGCCGGCAATAGCCAAAAGCGTGCAAAGCCAGAACGCGCGGCGATGCGCGCCATCGAGACAGATCATGTTTCCCCTCGCTCCATTGGTGTAGTCGCCGCTCCCACGCGGCGCGCGGATCATAGACCGGCACGGTCCTACAGCGGACGCTGCGACCGACTCCCAGAATCGCAGGCATGACGGTACTGAGCAGCGACATCCCCGCCCGCCTGGACCGCCTGCCGTGGTCGCGCTGGCACTGGCGCGTGGTGATCGCGCTGGGCGTGGCCTGGGTGCTCGACGGGCTCGAAGTCACGCTGGTGGGTTCCATCGGCGCAGTGCTGGAGCGGCCCGACACGCTGGGGCTCACGGCCGGCGAGATCGGGCTGTCGGGCTCGGTGTACGTGGCGGGCGCGGTGCTCGGCGCGCTGCTCTTCGGCCGGCTCACCGACCGGCTCGGGCGCAAGAAGCTCTTTCTCATCACGCTGGTGGTCTACACGGTCGGCACGCTGGCCACTGCGTTTTCTCCCAACTTTGCTTTCTTCGCGCTGTGCCGCTTCGTCACGGGGCTTGGCATCGGCGGCGAGTACGCGGCCATCAACTCGGCCATCGACGAACTGATCCCGGCGCGCGTGCGCGGGCGCGTCAACCTCGCGATTAACGGCAGCTTCTGGATCGGCGCGGCGCTGGGCGCGGCGCTCAGCCTGGTGCTGCTCGACGCTCGCGTGATCGGCCCGGTGTGGGGCTGGCGCGCGGGCTTTGCGCTGGGCGCGGTGCTGGCGGTGGCTATCTTGCTGGTGCGGCGCGACGTGCCCGAGAGCCCGCGCTGGCTCATTGCACACGGACGCGCCGACGAGGCCAAACGCATCGTCGACCAGATCGAAGCGGAGATCGAGACCCAGCACGGTCCGCTGCCCGCACCGCAAGGCTCTGTCGTGAACTACACGGCCGCGCGCGCCAACAGCCCGTCGATGCGCGAAGTGACGCGCGTGCTGCTCAGGCGCTACCCGCAGCGCAGCATGGTCGCGCTGGCGCTGATGATCTCGCAGGCCTTCTTCTACAACGCGATCTTCTTCACCTATGCGCTGGTGCTCACGCGCTTCTACGGCGTGCCCGAAGGCGACGTGGCGCTCTACATCTTTCCGTTCGCGCTGGGCAACGTGCTCGGGCCGCTGCTGCTGGGCCCGCTGTTCGACAGCGTGGGCCGGCGCCGGATGATCGCGCTGACGTACGTACTCGCGGGCGTCGGCCTCGCGCTCACGGGTTGGGCCTTCATGATGGGCTGGCTCGATGCGCGCGGTCAGGCGCTGTGCTGGTCGGCGGTGTTCTTCCTGGCGTCGGCGGCGGCGAGTTCGGCGTACCTCACGGTGAGCGAGGTGTTTCCGCTCGAGATGCGTGCCATGGCCATCGCGATCTTCTATGCAGTCGGCATGGGTGCGGGCGGCTTCGCTGCGCCGCTGCTGTTCGGCCTGCTGATCGAAACCGGCAGCCGGGGCGCGGTGATGGTGGGCTACGGCATCGGCGCGGCGCTGGTCATTGTCGCGGGGCTGCTGGCCTTGCGCTATGCGGCCGATGCTGAGCGCAAGCCGCTGGAGGAAGTGGCGCCGCCGCTGTCGTCCGAAGGCGGCGGCGAGCGCTGATCGTCTCTACAGCGCGCAGGTTCTGAAACCGAAGAACCCGTCGTCACGCTCGGGCAGCGCAAAGCCACGGCGGCGCGGAGAACGCAGGCGCGCACGCGTCGCGAACGAAGCCCCGCGCAGCACGCGGGCCCGGCCGAAAGCAGCCGCAGGATCGAACTCTCCCCCCGCGCTCCACGGGTCGGCCCGATACCCCGGCCACGGCTGCAGCGTGCCCGCCGTCCACTCGTGAACGTCGGCCCACCGGAAGCCACGCCGCCCGGCCGTGTGCGCGGCTATCTCCCATTCGACTTCGGTCGCGATGCGCCGCCCGGCCCAGCGCGCCCAGGCATCGGCCTCCCACCAGCTCAGATGCACGGCGCTGTGGTGGCCTGCCGCACGCACGGTCACGCCAAAGCGCTGCTGCAGCACCGAACCGCCCGTGCCGTTGCGCGCCGCGCCGATCTGCTCGACATGGCGCGGCCCGCGCCGGCCCTCGATCTGCGCCCCGAGCCAGCGCCAGCCTTCGCCATGCCACAGTTCCTCGCGGTCGTAGCCGCCGTCGTCGACGAATTCGATGTACTGGTTCCAGGTGACGGGCTGCGCGTCGATCTCGAACTCGGGCACGTCGACCCGGTGCGCGCTGCGCTCCTGTGCGAAGGCGAAGCCGCCCTCGGGCATGCCCAGCTCCCATCGCGTGGCAGGCAGCAGCAGCGGCTCGCGCGTGACGGCGATGGGCGCCTGCTCGACGCCCAGGGGCAGCCCCAGCGTCTGCGCCATCACCACGAACTGCTCTCCGCGCAGGTCTTCGTGGAACAGCGCGAGGCGGTAGAAGTACAGGCCGGCATCGGTCTCGGCTGCGTTCTCGAGCAGCTCGAGCGTGCTCTCCAGCGTTTCGAGCAGGTAGGCCTTGGTCTGGGCGAGGTCGGGCAGGTCGGGCGACCAGCGGCGACCCGGCGTGCTCTGTGATGGGTTCCACCAGTCGTCGGCGCCGGGGTCGATGGGCGCCAGACGCGTGGGCCGCACCGGGCAGTCGACGCCGAAGGCGCGCTGGGTGTTGCGCCCGATCCACCATTCGGCAAACCAGCCGATGTGGCCGGCCAGCCAGACCGGCGGCACCACGCCCTCTTCCTCGGGCACAGGCGGCACGGCAAGCGCTTCGGCGCCCAGGGCCTCCTCATAGAGCGACAGCAGATGCAGCGTGTGGTTGCGCGCGTCGATCAGCGCCAGGGACAACAACTCGCGGCCCGCGCGGCACATGTCGGGCGAATCGATCGAATGGGGCAGGCCCATGGCGCCCGAAGGCGTCGAAGGCGGAAGGCGCGAAGACATGGACGATTATGGCGACCAGGGCCGCCTCCCACGCCCCGGACAAGACCCGGATTCCGGGTAAACCCCGCCCCTCATGCCAAGTAGATACAAAGGTTCAACGGGGTAACATCTCGGGCTTTGCGCAGCTCCCACCAGGGGCCGGCGTTTCACCTTGGGCTTCGCGGGAGACACCCCCTTGTCTGCATTCCTCAAATTCGCGACCGGCATGGACTGGATCAGCGAAAAACTCGGCAAGATCGCCGGCTACGCCGTGCTGGCGGCCTCGCTCATTTCGGCGGCCAACGCCCTCGTCCGCTACGGCTTCGACTTCAGCAACAACGCGTTCCTCGAGATCCAGTGGTACCTGTTCGCCGCCACCGTGATGCTCGGCGCGCCCGTGGTGCTTCGCTTCAACGAGCATGTGCGCGTGGACATCATCTACGGCAAGCTCAAGGGCTATGGGCCGGTGTACGTCGACCTGTTCGGCCTGATCTTCTTCCTGCTGCCGGTGATGGCCCTCTTCACCTACGTCACCTGGCCCATGTTCTGGAACATGTGGGTCACGGGCGAGATGTCCGGCAACATCGGCGGCCTGATCCGCTGGCCCGCCGCGCTGCTGATGCCCGTGGGCTTCGCCGCGATGTTCCTGCAGGGCGTTTCGGAAATCATCAAGCGCATTGCCTACCTGCGCGGCCTGATCGAGATGGACACGCACTACGAGAAGCCGGTGCAGTGACGGGCGCTTTTCGCATCCCTCGCGCCCCTTCTGGCCTAGCCCTCTCCCGCACCGCAGGATAAGTAGAAATGCACATGGAAAATTTCGCCCCGATCATGTTCGCGGGGCTCGTGGTGATCATGCTGATCGGCTTCCCGGTCGCGTTCTCGCTCTCCGCCCTCGGCCTGATCTGCGGCTTCTTCGCCATCGAGATGGGCTGGTTCCCGGCCGGCTTCATGGCCAACCTGCCGCTGAACGTGTTCGGCATCCTGTCGAACGAGACGCTGCTCGCGATCCCGTTCTTCACGTTGATGGGAGCCGTACTGGAGAAATGCGGATTGGCGGAGGACATGCTCGACTCGATGGGCCAGCTCTTCGGCCCCATCCGCGGGGGCCTCGGCTACTCGGTGATCATCGTGGGCTTCATCCTCGGCGCCATCACCGGCACGGTGGCCGGCCAGGTGATCGCAATGGCGATGATCTCGCTGCCGATCATGATGCGCTACGGCTACGACATGCGCTACTCGACCGGCGTGCTCGCCGCGTCGGGCACCATCACGCAGCTGGTACCGCCTTCGCTGGTGCTGATCGTCATGGCCGACCAGCTCGGCACCGACGTGGGCCAGATGTACAAGGGCGCCTGGGGTCCGTCGATCCTGCAGGTCATCATCTTCGCGATCTACACCTTCATGGTCGGGCGCATCCGCCCGCACTTCGTGCCGGGCCTGCCGGCCAGCGCACGCACGCTGAACGGATGGGCGCTGTGGGGCAAGTGCCTGCGCGGCATCATCCCATCGGCCATCCTGATCTTCGCGGTGCTCGGCTCGATGGGCGGCCTGCCCTTCATGGACAAGGCCATCGCCACGCCGACCGAAGCCGGTGCGATGGGCGCGGTGGGCTCGCTCATCCTCGCGCTGATCCATCGCCGCCTGAACTGGCAGCTGATGAAGGACGCGATGGAAGGCACCATGCGCCTCACGGCGATGGTGGTGTTCATCCTCATCGGCTCGCGCGTGTTCTCGCTGGTGTTCCAGGGCGTCGACGGCGCCAAGTGGATCGAGCACATGCTCTCGGGCCTGCCGGGCGGCCAGGTGGGCTTCCTGATCGCGGTGAACATCTTTGTGTTCTTCCTCGCGTTCTTCCTCGACTTCTTCGAGATCGCGTTCATCATCCTGCCGCTGCTGGGCCCCGTGGCCCACAAGCTGGGCATCGACATGGTGTGGTTCGGCGTGCTGCTGTGCGTGAACATGCAGACCTCGTTCATGCACCCGCCCTTCGGCTTCGCGCTGTTCTACTTGCGAGGCATTGCGGACACCCTCTTCAAGAACGGGGCGCTACCCAAGAAGGTGGAGTCGCGCGACATCTACCTCGGCGCCGTGCCGTGGGTGCTGATGCAGCTGCTGCTGGTGGCCATCGTGATCTTCTTTCCGCAGACGGTCACCGTGTTCCTCGAGAAGGAAAAGGTCGTCGACATCGACAAGGTCAACCTCGACATGCCCGCCGACGCAGAGCCGCCGCCCGCGCCCGACAGCAATGGCGTGAACATGGAAGACCCGTTCGGCAACGAGAAGAAGACACCGGAAGAAACACCGGCGGCGCCGCCGGCTTCCGGCGAAGCCACCAAGCCGTGAGCGACGACGGCGGCAGCACCCCCTCGCTCGAAAGCCCCGCCTTCCCTGCGCTGCTGCGCACGCTGGCGGTGGTGCTGGTGGTCGATCTCTTCGCCTTCGCGATCTGGAGCCTGCCCTCGCTGCGCAGCACCGCGTGGTCCACGAGCGCCCTCGTGGTGTTCGGCATCGCGGCGCTGTGCGTGGTGTGGGTCGGCTACTGGATCGTCTACAGCCGCACGCGGCTCGAAGGCGACGTACTGATCCAGACCTGGCTCTGGAACAAGCGCGTGAGCGCGCAGGAAGTGGCGCAGCTCAAGCTCGTGCACATCCGCATGCTCGAACGCGTGATCGCGCCGCGGCTGCTGGTGCGGCGGCGCTACGGCGGCATGACGTGGTTCCACTCGGCCGATGCGAGCGTGCTCGTGGCCTTTGGCGAACAGGTGGCGAAGCGCTCCATTCCACCGAAGCCGGATACCCCCGAACCCGATACCGGGTCGACGAAATAAAAAAAGCCCCGCTGGTTCCAGCGGGGCTTTTTTGCATGCAGCGCGCGAGGCGCCTGCTTACAGCTTCTGCTGCTGCATGAAGCGGTCGAAGGTGCCTTCCGTGTAGCGGAACCAGGCGTTCTGGTCGGCCAGGAATTTCGACCAGTCGCCGTAGATCTTCTTCCACTCGGGGTTGGTGTTGTTCAGGTCCGAGTAGATCTGCTGGGCCGACTTGAAGGCCGCGTTCATCACGTCCTGCGAGAACGGACGCAGCTTGGTGCCCGACCCCACGAGCTGCTTCAGCGCGATCGGGTTCTTGGAGTCGTACTTGGCCGTCATCGTGATGTTGGCGTGTGCGGCAGCCGCCTCGACGATGGCCTTGTACTCGGCCGACAGGCCTTCCCATGCCTTGGTATTGATGTAGAAGTCGAGCTCGGGGCCGCCTTCCCACCAGCCGGGGTAGTAGTAGAACGGCGCGATCTTGTTGAAGCCCAGCTTCTGGTCGTCGTACGGGCCGACCCATTCGAGGCCGTCCAGCGTGCCCTTTTCGAGCGCCGGGTACAGGTCGGCACCGGGAATCGATTGCGGGATCACGCCGAAGGGCTCGAGCACCTTGCCCGCGAACGGGTTGGTGCGGAACTTCAGGCCCTTCAGGTCGGCGACCGACTTGATTTCCTTGCGGAACCAGCCGCCCATCTGCGCGCCGGTGTTACCGCCCGGCAGGTTGATGATGTTGTACTTGGCGTAGAACGCGCGCATCAGCTTCAGGCCGTTGCCTTCGTACATCCAGGCGTTCTGCTGGCGGGTGTTCATGCCGAAGGGCACTGCGCAGCCCAGGCAGAAGGTCGGGTCCTTGCCGTAGAAGTAGTACGGCGCCGTGTGGGCCATTTCGACCGAGGCGTTCTGCACGCCGTCGACCACGCCGAATGCGGGCATCAGCTCGCCGCCGGCATGCACGGAAATCTGGAACTTGCCGCCCGTCATGTCGCTGACGCTCTTCGAGAACACCTCGGCGGTGCCGAAGATGGTGTCCAGCGACTTGGGAAAACTCGACGCCAGGCGCCAGCGAACGGTGGCTTGGGCGTGAACCGCGGGTGCGATGCCGGCAGCCAGAACGCCCGCGATGCCGGCGTTTTTGATGAGGGAACGACGATCCATTGATAGCTCTCCGAGTTCTTGGAAAAACAAAACGCGGCTTGTGACCGCGTTGGGGACTTTTGTCTAAGTCCGGACGATTGTAAAAACGCGCTTACAGCCGCCGGCAGGGGTTTACCCTGCGCTCGAAACGAAGCGCTCGCGGATCGATGCCTCGATGCCGATCGCGTCCAGTCCGATCGACGCCAGCAGCTTGGCCGGATCGCCGTGTTCGATGAAGCGATCTGGCAGGCCGAGTTGCAGCACCGGCTTCTGCACGTTGGCGGCTTGCAGTGCTTCAAGCACCGCACTGCCCGCGCCGCCCATGATGGCACCCTCTTCCAGCGTGACGATGGCATCGTGCGTGCCTGCGACCTTCAGCAGCAGCTCGACGTCGAGCGGCTTGGCCCAGCGCATGTTGACCACCGTGGCGTCGAGCGACTCGGCGGCAGTGAGCGCGGGGTACAGCAGCGTGCCGAAGGCGAGGATGGCAATGCGCTTGCCTTCGCGGCGAATCTCGCCCTTGCCGAAGGGCAGTGATTCGAGCGTGAGGTGCGGCGTGACGCCTGCGCCGGAACCGCGCGGATAGCGCACGGCCACCGGGTGGTTCTGCTCGTAGGCACTCGACAGCAGTTGGCGGCACTCGCGCTCGTCGGCCGGGCAGGCCACGCTCATGTTCGGGATGCAGCGCAGGAACGGAATGTCGTACGCACCCGCATGCGTGGCGCCGTCTGCGCCCACGAGGCCCGCGCGGTCGAGCGCGAACACCACCGGCAGATTCTGGATCGCCACGTCGTGGATCAACTGGTCGTACGCGCGCTGCAGGAAGGTCGAGTAGATCGCGACCACCGGCTTCAGCCCCTCGCATGCCAGGCCGGCCGCGAAGGTCACGGCGTGCTGCTCGGCGATGCCGACGTCGTAGTAGCGGTCGGGAAAGCGCTTCTCGAATTCAACGAGGCCCGAGCCTTCGCGCATCGCGGGCGTGATGCCCACGAGGCGGCCGTCGTGTGCGGCCGTGTCGCACAGCCACTGGCCGAATACCTGCGTGAAGGTCTGCTTGGCCACCGCGGCGGACTTGACCAGCCCCACCTGCGGATCGAACTTGCCGGGGCCGTGATAGGCCACCGGATCGGCCTCGGCCAGCTTGTAGCCCTGCCCCTTCTTCGTGACCACGTGCAGGAACTGCGGGCCTTCGAGGTGCTTGAGGTTCTCGAGCGTGGGCACCAGCGAGTCGATGTCGTGGCCGTCGATCGGGCCCACGTAGTTGAAGCCGAACTGCTCGAACAGCGTGGCCGGCACGACCATGCCCTTGGCATGCTGCTCCAGGCGCTTGGCCAGCTCGAACAGCGGCGGCGCGTTGCGCAGCATGCTCTTGCCGACGTTCTTGGCGGCGGCGTAGAAGTTGCCGCTCATCAGTTGCGCGAGGTAGCGGTTGAGCGCACCCACCGGCGGGCTGATCGACATGTCGTTGTCGTTCAGGATCACGAGCAGCTTGCAGTCGCACACGCCCGCGTTGTTCAGCGCCTCGAAGGCCATGCCGGCCGTGAGCGCGCCGTCGCCGATGATGGCCACGGTGTGGCGGTCTTCGCCCTTCTGCTTGGCAGCCATGGCCATGCCGAGCGCGGCCGAGATGCTGGTCGACGAGTGGGCAGTGCCGAAGGTGTCGTACTCGCTCTCGCTGCGCTGCGGAAAGCCCGAGATGCCGCCGATCTGCCGCAGCGTGGGCATGCGCTCGCGCCGGCCCGTGAGGATCTTGTGCGGGTAGGTCTGGTGGCCCACGTCCCACACCAGTCGATCGTGCGGCGTGTTGAACACGTGATGCAGCGCGACCGTGAGTTCGACCGTGCCGAGGTTGGAACTCAGGTGGCCGCCGGTGCGCGAGACGTTGTCGAGCACGCTGGCGCGCACCTCATCGGACAGCTGGCGCAGTTGCGCCCGGTCGTATTTGCGGATCGGCGAGGGGTCGTGAAGTGTGGGAAGCAGCGGAGCCATGTGGGGGTTGTTCTTTTCTCTCAGCGGTCGCGGTCGACCACCATGTGGGCCAACGCTCGCAAAGCGGCGGTGTCGGCCAGGCCGCTGCGCTCCAGGGCGGCGAGCGCATCGGCCAGCAGCTGGCGGGCCTGGGCGCGCGCGCCGTCGAGGCCGAGCAGCGACACGTAGGTTGGCTTGTCGGCCGCGGCGTCCTTGCCGGCGGTCTTGCCCAGGGTCTGCGAGTCGGCCGTGACGTCGAGGATGTCGTCGACCACCTGGAACGCGAGGCCGATGGCGGCGCCGTAGTCGCGCAGCGCGGCCAGTGCCGCGGGAGTGACCGAACCGCAGGCGGCGCCCATCTCGACGCTGCCCTGAAGCAGCGCGCCGGTCTTCAGGCGATGCATTTCGCGCAGCTGCGTTTCGTCGAGCGCAATGCCGACGCTGGCCAGGTCGATGGCCTGGCCGCCGGCCATGCCCTGGCTGCCCGCGGCGCGCGCGAGCAGGCGGCACAGCAGGGCCTGGGTGGAGGCGGGAATCTCGTCGCCATCGGGCGTGAGCAGTTCGAAGGCCAGGGCCTGCAGCGCGTCGCCGGCCAGCAAGGCGTCGGCCTCGCCGAATTTCACGTGCACGGTGGGCTTGCCGCGGCGCAGGACGTCGTTGTCCATGCACGGCAGGTCGTCGTGCACCAGCGAATAGGCGTGAATCAGTTCCGTAGCGCAGGCCGCGCGCAGGGCGGCGGCGCGGTTGCCGCCGACGGCCTCGCTGGCGGCCAGCACCAACAGGGGTCGCAGCCGCTTGCCGCCGTCGAGCACGGCATAGCGCATGGCGTCACCCAACAGCACGGGGGCGTCGACGCCGACCCAGCGCGACAGCGCCGCTTCGACATTCGCCAGACGGGGGTCGCTCCAGCCGGCTAGCGTGCGGGCGTCCCAATGGCTGGAATTCAGCGCGGCGGCGCTCATTCGGGCGTCCAGACCTTCAGGCTGCCCGAATCGAGCACCTTGATCTGGTCTTCGACCGCCTGCAACTTGTCGCGACAGAAGGCGAGCAGCGCCGCGCCGCGCTGGTAGCTGACTAGCAGCTGGTCGAGGGGCAACTGGCCCGATTCGAGTTCCGCCACCAGTTGCTCCAGTTCCTGGAGCCCGGCTTCGTAACTGGCAGGCAGCGGGCCCGTATCGGGCGTTGCCGCCGGGCTGGACGAGGAAGGGGGGGGCACCTTGGGCATGCAAGCGAAACGTGGGTGAAATCGGGCATTTTAGGACTGGGATCGAAACAACTGGCGACCGCCGCCGGACCGGGTGAAAAGCCGGGGGCACAAAAATGCCCCCCGGGTACAATGCGAACTTCTCTCGTTGACGACGTCAACACATTCTTCGGGCCGCCGACCCTTCCTGGCGGCGCCTTTCCGTTCTTTTCTTTTTTTCTCCCTGTGGGGAGCTTGGTCAGGTCCTCCATGTCTGATTTAAGTCTTCAACTGCAGCAGGCCGCGAGCCAACTTCCAGTTTCCGCGTATTTCGATGAGGCGCTCTATGCCCGCGAAATGCAAAACCTTTTCGCGCGAGGGCCCCGCTATGTCGGCCATCGCCTGGCCGTGCCCGAAATGGGCGACTTCCACACCCTGCCGCAGGAGCATCAGGGCCGGGCGCTGGTCCATACGCCCAAGGGCGTAGAGCTGATTTCCAACGTCTGCCGCCACCGCCAGGCACTGATCCTGCAGGGCCGGGGCCAACTCGACAACCAGGCCGGCGGCAACATCGTGTGCCCGCTGCACCGCTGGACCTACGCCGCGAGCGATTCGCGCACCACCGGCACGCTGATCGGCGCCCCGCATTTCGAGCAGGACCCCTGCCTGAACCTGCACAACTACCCGCTCACCGAGTGGAACGGCCTTCTTTTCGAGAAGAACGCAGACGGCTCCGGCCCCGACGTGGCGGCCGACATGGCCGGCCTCGGCCCGCAGGCCGACCTGGACTTCAGCGGCTACGCGCTCGACCGCGTCGAGCTGCACGAGTGCAACTACAACTGGAAGACCTTCATCGAGGTCTACCTCGAGGACTACCACGTCGGCCCGTTCCACCCGGGCCTGGGCAGCTTCGTCACCTGCGACGACCTGCGCTGGGAGTTCAAGCCCCGCTACTCGGTGCAGACGGTGGGCGTGGCCAACCGCCTGGGCCGCGCCGGCAGCCCGGTCTACCAGAAGTGGCAGGAGCAGCTGCTCAAGTACCGCGACGGCAAGCCGCCGAAGTACGGCGCCATCTGGCTCACCTACTACCCGCACGTGATGGTCGAGTGGTATCCGCACGTGCTCACGGTGTCGACCCTGCACCCCGTGAGCCCGACGAAGACGCTCAACATGGTCGAGTTCTTCTACCCAGAGGAAATCGTCGCCTTCGAGCGCGAGTTCGTCGAAGCCCAGCAGGCCGCCTACATGGAAACCTGCGTGGAAGACGACGAGATCGCCGAGCGCATGGACGCCGGACGCCGCGCGCTGATGCTGCGCGGCGACAACGAGACCGGCCCCTACCAGAGCCCGATGGAAGACGGCATGCAGCAGTTCCACGAGTGGTACAAGGCCGCGATGCAGAAACCAGCCTGAGACCGGCCCGCCCCGCACTCGCCGGGGCACTCTTTTTTCTTACCTTAGAGTCGAAACGATGCAAGCGCTGTGGATGGTGCTGGGGGCCTTTTTGTTCGCCACGATGAGCGTGGTCGTGAAAGTCGCCTCCGAGTGGTTCAACAGCGGTGAGATGGTCTTGGGCCGCGGCCTGATCGGCATCGTCTTCCTCTGGCTGCTGGCCCGCAATCGCGGCGTCTCGCTGGCCACCCGATACCCCGGCATGCACGCGTGGCGCAGCACCATCGGCGTGCTGTCGCTGGGCGCCTGGTTCTATGCCATCGCCCACCTGCCGCTGGCCACGGCCGTCACCCTCAACTACATGAGCAGCGTGTGGGTCGCAGCCTTCCTGGTCGGCGGCTCGCTGCTGGCCTGGGTGCCGGTGCCCGGGCGCGACGGCCGCGTGGAGCGCCCGCCGCTGCAGGGCACGCTGGTGCTGACCGTGCTCGCCGGCTTCGTGGGCGTGGTGCTGATGCTCAAGCCCAGCGTCAACGGCAGCGAGGGTTTCGCGGGCATGCTGGGTTTGCTGTCGGGCCTTACGGCCGCGTTTGCCTATATGCAGGTGATGGCGCTGTCGCGCATCGGCGAACCCGAGCTGCGCACGGTGTTCTATTTCGCGGTCGGCTCGGCCGTGGCCGGAGCCTTCGCCACGGCGGCCACCGGGTTTTCGGGCGGTGGCGCCTGGACCTGGCAGCATGCGCTGTGGCTGCTGCCCATCGGATTGCTGGCCGCCCTCGGACAACTCTGCATGACCCGCGCCTACGCCACCGCCAAGACCCAGGCCGGCACACTGGTGGTGGCCAACCTGCAGTATTCGGGCATCGTCTTCGCGGCGTTCTACAGCGTGGTGCTGTTCAACGACCGCATCGATGCCACCGGCTGGGCGGGCATGGCCCTTATCATCGCCAGCGGCATTGCTGCAACCGTGTTGCGACAACGGGCGGTGCCCAAGGCGCCGGCCGAGGAACATTGACTCTTTCTGCATTGACCTGACCAGAGAAGGACACACACCATGTACACCACCCTCATCAGCGTCGAACAACTCCGCAAGCTGCAATCGACGGACACGCCTCTCATGGTGTTCGACTGCACCTTCGACCTCATGAAGCCCGAGAGCGGCGCGCAGCAATACGCGGCCGCACACATTCCGGGCGCGCTGTACGCCAACCTCGACACCGACCTCAGCGCGAAGCACGGCGCCCCCGGCGCGCACGGCGAGGTGGTCGTGGCGCAGGAAGACGGCCTGCCCGCCTCGGGTGGACGCCATCCGCTGCCCAGCCGCGAGAAGTTCGCGGCCTGGCTCTCGAGCATCGGCTTCGCCAACGGCATGCAGGCCGTGGTGTACGACCGCAACGGCGCCAATTACTGCGGCCGCCTGTGGTGGATGCTCAAGTGGATGGGCCACGACGCAGTGGCCGTGCTCGACGGCGGCCTGCAGGCTTGGCAGACCGCGGGCGGCGACGTCACGAGCAGCGAGGAGCCCGCGCGCTTCCAGTCGAACTTCGTCATGGGCGAGCCGATTGCGAAGCTCGTCACCACCGACACCGTGGTGCGCCGGCTCGGCCAGCCTGACCAGAACCTGATCGACGCACGCGCCGGTGCACGTTACCGCGGCGAGGTGGAACCTCTGGACCCGATTGCCGGTCACATCCCCGGGGCCCTCAACCGGCCTTTCGCCGACAACCTCGGCCCCGACGGCAAATTCAAGCCGGCATCGCAATTGCGTGCCGAGTTCGAAGCGCTGCTCGCGGGACGCGATGCGGCGACAGTCGTCCACCAGTGCGGCAGCGGCGTGAGCGCCGTGCCGAATCTGCTCGCCATGCAGATCGCGGGATTCGGGACGACCGCGCTCTATGCCGGCAGCTGGAGCGAATGGAGCAACACGCCGGGGCTGCCGACCCGGCAAGGCGCTGAACCATGACATTGACGACGACGAATCGACGTTCCCGAAGCCTTGGCCGCACCACCGGCCTCGCCATCGCCGCCACCCTCCTCGCGGCCGCCCCGTTCCTCACCGCACAGGCCCAGCAGCAGCACGCCCACGTGCACGGCCAGCTCAAGCTCGACGTGGCCGTCGACGGCCCCACGGTGGTGATCGACATGGAGTCACCGCTCGACAACATCGTCGGCTTCGAACGCGCACCCAAGACCGACGCCGAGAAGAAGCTCGTCGAGGAAGCAGTTGCGCAGCTGCGCGCGGCCGACAAGCTCTTCATCGTCGACCCGGCCGCCAATTGCAAGCTCGGCCCGGTCGACCTGCGCTCCGGCGCACTGGGCCTGGGCAACCCCGACCCGAGCGAGCCCGTCGGCCATGCCGACCTCGACGCCACCTTCTCCTTCAACTGCACCAACGCGGCCGCCGCGAAGTTCATCGACCTGAACCTGTTCAGCGTGTTCAAGGGCCTGCGCCAGATCGACTCGCAGATTGCCACGGCGCAGGGCCAGTTCAAGCGCCAGCTCAAGCGCCCGGCCGGCGCGCAGGCAAGCCAGCCCGCCCGGCTCAGCTGGGGCAAGTAACGCTGTGAGTACCCATCCCGAGGCAGAGTCGTCGCCCTTGCGCGTCGTGCTCGCCGCCGAAGCGCTGCGCTTCGCATGGCCCGGCGTGAAAACGCCGTGCATCGACATCGAGGCCTTTCGTATCACCGCAGGTGAATCGGTGTTCCTGCATGGCCCGAGCGGCTGCGGCAAGAGCACGCTGCTGTCTCTACTGGCCGGCGTGCTGGTAGCAAACGAAGGCCGCGTCACGCTGCTGGGGCACGACTGGTCCAAGCTCTCGGGCGCGGCGCGCGACCGCAGCCGCGTGGCGCACGTGGGCTACATCTTCCAGCAGTTCAACCTGCTTCCGTACCTGAGCGTGATCGACAACGTACTGCTGCCCTGCCGCTTCTCGCAGCGGCGCGAAGCAAATGCCGCACGCAACGGCAGTTCGCGCGACGAAGCCGAGCACCTGCTTCACCAGATGGGCCTCGACCGCAATCTGTGGAAACGCCAGGCACTGCAGTTGTCGGTCGGCCAGCAGCAGCGCGTGGCCGCTGCACGAGCGCTCATTGGCCAGCCCGAAGTGGTGATTGCCGACGAGCCCACTTCGGCACTCGACGAAGACCGGCGCGAAGCCTTTCTCGACGTGCTGCTGACAGCCTGCGCCGAGAACCACAGCGCGCTCGTGTTCGTGAGCCATGACCAGCGCATCGCGCAGCGCTTTGTGCGACACGTGCTGCTGCCCGAGATCAATCGCGCCGCCACCAGCGCAATGGCGGTGGACGCATGAAAGCACTTTTCTCGATTGCCTGGCGCAGCGCCTGGAACCGCCGCTTCACGCTGGCACTCACGGTGTTCTCGATCGCGCTGTCGACCTTTCTTCTTCTGGGTGTCGAACGCATCCGCACCGAGCTGCGCGAGAACTTCGCATCCTCCGTCTCGGGCACCGACCTGATCGTGGGCGCGCGCACCGGCTCCACGCAGCTGCTGCTGTACTCGGTGTTCCGCATCGGCGCGGCCACCAACAACATCTCGTGGAAGAGCGTGCAGGCGCTGTCGCAGCACCCTGGCGTCGACTGGGTGGTGCCGCTGTCGCTCGGCGATTCGCATCGCGGCTTCGCGGTGCTGGCCACTTCCACCGACTACTTCACGCACTTCCGCTACGGCGACAAGCAGACGCTGAAGCTGCGCGAGGGCAAGCCCTTCAGCGAACTGTTCGATGCTGTAGTTGGCGCCGAAGTGGCCGACAAGCTCGGCTACCACGTGGGCCAGAAGATCACGCTCGCGCACGGCAGCGGCGAGCTCAACGTGGCCGAGCATGCGGACAAGCCCTTCACCGTGGTCGGCGTGCTCGCGCGCACCGGCACGCCGGTCGACCGCACGGTGCACATCGGCCTCGCGGCCATGGAAGCCATCCACCTCGAATGGGTGGGCGGCGCGCCGATGCCGGGCGTGCACATTCCGGCCGAGCAGGTGCGCAAGTTCGACCTCACGCCCAAGAACGTGACGGCCGCGCTGGTGGGCCTGAAGAACCGGGCTGCCGTGTTCGGCGTGCAGCGCTGGATCTCGACCTACACCGGCGAGCCGCTCATGGCCATCCTGCCCGGTGTGGCACTCGACGAACTGTGGAGCGTGATCGGCATCGGCGAGAACGCGCTGCTGCTGATGTCGGCGCTGGTCGCGCTGGTAAGCCTTGCGGGGCTGGTGTCTGTGGTGATGGCCGGCCTCAACGAACGACGCCGCGAACTCGCCGTGCTGCGCGCCGTGGGCGCGGGCCTGCGCCACGTGCTGGCGCTGCTCGCACTCGAAGGCGCGATGGTCACCGTGCTGGGCGTGGCCTTCGGCGTGGTGATGGCGGTGCTCGGCATCGCCCTGCTCTCGCCATGGCTGCAGGCACAGTTCGGGCTGACATTGAGCCTTTCAGAACCTACACTGAACGAATGGTTGCTCATGGCAAGCCTGCTGGTCGCTGGATGGCTGGCAAGCCTCTTGCCTGGCATCCGCGCCTACCGACTCTCCCTTGCCGACGGCCTCTCACCGAGGATTTGAACCATGCCCATTGCACACACGACGTCCAAGAGCAAAGCTTTCATCCGGCTTTCAATGCTGATCGCCGGTGCCGGCCTCACAGCCGCCGCCTGGGCCGCCGAGCCCGCGCCCAAGGACACCACCGCCACCAACCCATTGGGTGGCAAGGCCGCGGCACCCGCCGCCGCCAAGGCCGCACCGGGCCAGCCTCGCCAGATCACCTGGGAAGAACTGGTGCCCAAGGACTGGGACCCGGCCAAGGAGTTCAAGGGCATGGACCTGAGCGCGCTCGACGATGGCGACCCGCGCGCCAACGAGCTGCTCATGAAGATGCAGGAGGTGTCGAACAACGCGCCGACCAACCCCGCGATGAACGGCACCGAAGTCAAGATTCCGGGCTTCATCGTGCCGCTCGAAGAGGCCAAGGGCGAAGTCACCGAGTTCCTGCTGGTGCCCTACTTCGGCGCCTGCATCCACACGCCGCCGCCGCCCGCCAACCAGATCCTGCACGTGGTGCCGCAGAAGGGCGCCAAGTTCCGCGCCATGGACACCGTTTGGGTCACCGGCAAGCTGCAGACCCTGCGCAACGACTCGATGATGGGCGTGAGCGGCTACCACGTGAGCGCCGCCAGCGTCACCAAGTACACGGGCGGCGCCAAGTAGCAGCAACGCAGCAGCGCGGGAGGCAGCGGCCTCCCTGCCGTGTGGTTCTGCGCCGACAGGTTTGACGGCGCACCACCGACACAGACCGTTGCATCCACGGCGCAGGCTTTGTCATCGCCTGCTGCCGCGCACCGTTGAAAGAGTTCCGGGCACGACGCCGGCGTCCTCATGGAACTCCAGATGACAAAAAATCTCCCCCTCGCTCCGCGACTGCTGACGATCTCGCTGTGCATCGGCGCCCTCGTCCTCGCAGGCTGCGACAAGACCCCCAGTACGCCGGCTGCCGCACCCGCCGCCACCGACCCGGCAACCACCATGCCCGCGCCCTCGGTGCCGCAGACACCGGCCCCTGCCGCAGCCCCGGTGCAGGCTGCCTACACGCCGCCCGCCGCCGAGCAGCTCTACCAGATGGTCGCGCCCATCGCGCTCTACCCCGACAAGCTGGTGGCCCAGATCCTGGCCGGTGCCACCTACCCCGAGCAGATCACCGCCGCGCACGAATGGCTTGCGCAGAACCGCAACCTCAAGGCCGGTCCGCTGTCCGATGCGGCCAACCAGCAGCCCTGGGACCCGAGCGTGAAGTCGCTCACCGCATTCCGCCCCGTCATCGACCAGATGGCCGGCAACATCCCGTGGACCGAGGCGCTCGGGCAGGCCTACTACAACGACCCGGCCGATGTGATGAACGCGATCCAGGTCATGCGCCAGCGTGCATCGAAGGCGGGCCGCCTCAAGAACAACGACAAGCTGCGCGTGGCCAGTGCCGCGCCGCCGCAGAACTACGCGCCCTCGCCGGACATGCAGCCCATGTACGCAGGCCCCGCGGTGATCGAGCCGCCGCCGCAGTACATCACCATCGAGCCCGTGCAGCCTGACGTGGTGTACGTGCCAGCCTATGACCCGCAGGTCATCTACGGCGAGCCGCAGCCGATCTATCCCGGCTATGCCTATGCACCGCCGGTCGAGGTGGTGTCGCGGGGCTACAGCGGCGGCCAGGTGGCGGCTGCCGGTGCGCTCTCGTTCGGAGCCGGCGTGATCGTGGGCGCCGCGCTGGAGCGGCACGACTGGGGCTGGCACTCGTGGAACATGAACTGGGGCGCGCCGCGCGGGCGTGACCGCGATCGTGGCCCCGCCGTGCAACCGGCCTTCGCCCGGCCGGCCGTGGTCTACAACAACAGCACCTACATCTCGCGCTCGACCACGGTGGTCAACAACAACGTGCGCAATGTCTACAACAACAATGGCGGACCGCGCGGCGCGCTGCCGCCGGGAGCGCCGCCACCCAACTTCGCGGCCGGCCCGGGCCCTGCGCAACAGCAGCAGGCACTATTCGCGCAGCAACAGCAACAACAACGCCAGCAGCAGCAACAGCAGCAGGCGGTGCTTGCGCAACAACAACAGCAGCAACAACAAGTCCGCCAGCAGCAAGCCCTGATGCATCAACAGCAGGCGCAGCAACAAGCCCAGCAACGTTCGCAGCAGCAGACCCAGCAGTTGCAGGCACAACAGCAACAACAGCAAGCGCGCGAGCAACAGCAGCAGGCACGCCAGGCCCGGCTCCAGCAGCAGCAAGACCCTGCGCGCCGCCAGCAAGCCCAACCAGCGCAACAACAACAGCTGGCCCAACAGCAGGCGCAGGAACAGCAACGCCAGCAACAACAGCGCCAGCAACAGGCCCAGCAAGAGCAGTCGCGCCGCCAGCAGATGCAGCAGCAACAGCAGGCGCAGCAACAGGCCCGCGCGCAACAGCAGGCCCAACAACAGCAACAGCAGGTCCAGCGCCAACAGGCGCAACAGCAGCAGGCACAGAACCAGGCCCGGCAGCAGCAGCAAGCCCAGCAGGAGCAGCTACGCCGCCAGCAGCAGGCGCAACAACAGGCACAGCAGCAAGCCGCGCGCGCTCAACAGCAACAGGCGATGCAGCAACAGCAGCAGCAACGTCAGCAGCAGATGCAGCAGCAGCAGGCCCGTGCCCAGCAACAGGCGCAGCAACAACAACAGCAGATCCAGCGCCAGCAGCAACAGCAGCAGCACCAACAACAGCAGGCCCAGCAGCAGCAACAGCGCGCGGCCGCTGCGGCGGCAGTCGCGGCGCGGCGCCCACCGGGACGGCCCGGCGAGCCGGGACAGCAACAGCAGTAGCGCGCCTTCGCCGCCGGGCGGCGTCTATCAGTTCTTGCCGATCTCGGTCAGCAGCCGCGTGACGAGGTAGAGGCGCGGCACGATCGAGTCGACTTCGATGTACTCGTCGCGCGCGTGGTAGCCGAAGCCCGCGAGGCCGAAGCTCTCGACCACCGTGGCCTTGCCCGAGCGGCCCGCATAGCCCGCGTCGGTGCCGCCGCCGGTCATCGGCGTCAGCGCGAGGTCACGGTCGATTTCCTTGTAGATGGCCTGCGCCTTCTCGGCCAGCGCGCGGCCCTTGTCGCCCGCGATGAAGGCCGGGCGGCCCACTTCCACCTTCACCGTGGTCTCGGTGTCGGGAATCAGCTTGCCGGCCGCGATCTTCGCCTGCAGCGCCTCGTTGAGCTTCTTCTCGGCGCCGGGCTGCGTGATGCGGATATCGCCCAGCGCCTGCGCCTTCTCGGTGATCTGGTTGATCGGGCCGGTGGCGCGCGCCACGGTCCAGTTGAGCGTCACGCCCGGGATGTCCTTGGCGAGATCCTTGGTCTGGAGCATCTGGTACGACAGCTCGTACAGCGCGTTGCGGCCCAGTTCGGGCGCGGCGCCGGCGTGTGCCGCGCGGCCTTTCACTTCCATCGTGGCCTGCGCGATGCCGGCCGCGCCCAGCAGCAGCGACTCGCCCTTGACCACCGACTTCGCCACCGTCGGCTCGAACGACAGCACCGTGTCGTGCTGGTCGGCCATCGTGGCGATCAGCTCGCCGGAACCGACCGAGCCCACTTCCTCGTCGGGGTTCATCACAACAGTGAGCGTGTCGTAGTCGCGCCAGCCGGCATCGGCCAGGATCTTGAGCGAGGCCATCATCACGGCCAGGCCGCCCTTGTCGTCGGCGATGCCGGGGCCGTAGATACGGTTGCCGTCGACCTTGTAGGGCTGGCTGCTCAGGATGCCCGGCGCATACACCGTGTCCATGTGGCCCTGCAGCATGATCTTGCGCTTGCCCGTGCCCTTGATCGTGCCGATCACGAGGTCGGCGCCCGCGCCGGCCGTGGCCTTGCGGCGCTCGGTCTTGAAGCCGGCGGCCTTCAGGCGCCCTTCCACCACGTCGGCCATCTTGAGCAGGCCGTCGACGTTGAGGCTGCCCGATTCGATCAGCACCATCTCCTTGAGGTTGTCGATCACCGCGGGCTGCGCCTTCTCCGCGGCGGCGAGCAGCTTCGCATCGGGCGCGGCGTGCGCGCCGGCGACAGCGCCGAGCGCGAGGCCGCAGGCCAGGGCCATGGAGCGAAGCGGGAAGGAGGACAAACGCAAAGTCATGGTGTTTTTCTCGGGAGTGAATGACGGCACACAGCATAGCCACGCGCTCGTGCCGGGCGAGCAAATCGGAGACACGGCAACGACAGGGTTTGCCCGACTGGTCCGCCGCAGGGCTCCATACGCAAAAGCTACCGCAATGCATTCCGGAAAATGTATTTGTGGATATGCATGGCGGCTCCTAGCATCGGCCGCATCAGCGCCAAAGAGCAGCTGCATCCATCAGGAGACAAAAACATGTCATCGCTTCCACTCGCCGGCGCCAGCCGCCCGCCACGCGCCCTCCCCTACGCCAGCCGCTTCTCGATCGTCGTCTGCTTCCTGATCGCATTGATCGACGGCTACGACACGCTGATGCTGTCCTTCGTCGCACCGCTCATCTCCAGGGAATGGGGCATGCCGCCCGGCGCCTTCGGCAAGGTGTTCGCCGTGAGCTTCGCGGGCGCTGTGGTGGGAGCACTCACCGTGGGTGCGGCGGCCGACCGCTTCGGCAGGCGCCGGCTGCTGCTTGCTTCGATCCTGGTGGCAGGCGGCTTCATCCTGCTGAGTGCGACATCGGCCAGCCCGGAGCAGCTGATGCTGTGGCGCTTTCTCTCGGGAATCGGCCTCGGCGGCGCGATTCCCACCATCTCGGCGCTGGCGGCCGAGCATGCGCATCCAGACCAACGCAGCGCGACGGTCTCGCGCATGTTCCTGGGCTTTCCCATCGGGGCCGTGGCCGGTGGCGCCATCACGGCAGCGCTGATGCAGTCGGTGGGCTGGCGCGGCATCTTCATCGGCGGCGGCACACTGGCGCTGGCGCTGCTGCCGCTGGTGTTCGCAATATCCGAGTCGGGGCGCACGAGCACCACGGCAGCGGACGCAAGCCCCGCCCATGCCAGGCGCCCACTGGCCGAACTCGTCGCCGAAGGACGCGGCCCCGGCACGGTGCTGATCGCCACCGCCGCCTTCATGATCCTGCTGGTCAGCTACTTCCTGCTGAGCTGGACGCCCAGCGTGCTCGCCATGAACGGCATGAGCCCGCAGCGCTCCGCGCTCGCCGGCGTGATGCTCAACGTGGGCGGCGTGGCTGGGGCTTTCGCCATGTCCTTCGTGGTGGCGCGGCGCAGCCCCTTCGGACCGGTGGCGCTGTGCCTGGCGCTGGGTGCAGCGCTCGTGCCTTTCTTCGGCTTTCACATCGTCGGCAGCGAGGTCGCCTCCTTCTGCCTGGTGTTCGCCATCGGCCTACTGGTGATCGGCGGACAGATGAACATCCCCGCGTTGTGCGTGCACTACTACCCGGCGAGCGTGCGCGCGACCGGGGTGGGGCTGTCGATGTCCGTCGGCCGCATCGGCTCCATCGTGGGGCCGCTGGTCGGCGGCCTTCTGGTGGGTGCGAAGTTGCCGTGGGGGCAGCTGTTCTTGCTCGCCGCGATCCCGGCCTTCATCGCGGCGGCGGCCCTGGGCTGGATCGCGTACCGCAAGCCGGGCGGCTGACTGGTCGTCAGCGCTTGCGGCTCGACGCGACCTGCGTGCCGCGCAACAGCCGCAACAGGCTGTCGAGGTGCGGATTGGCGTCTGCATCGCGGTAGCCCAGATACAGGCTCGACACCGCGTCCTTGTCGAGGATGCGGCTGTACAGCACCCCTTCGAGCTGGATGCACTGCGTGTCGGCCGGCACGATGGCCACGCCGAAGCCCGCCGCCACCAGCCCGACCATGGTCGAGGCCTCCCGCGTCTCGTGCATCACCGCCGGGCGGAAGCCCGCCTTAGCGCACAGCTCTTGCACCTTCCAGTACAGGCCGATGCCCGCGTCGCGCGGATAGACGATCAGCGGCACGTCCTTCAGTTCGCGGATGTGGATGCCCTTGCCACGCGTGAGCACGTGCTGCTGCGGCATCGCCGCGACCAGCGGCGCCGAGTACCACTCCTCGATGGTCACGCCCACCGGAATGCTCACGTTGGGCTTGCGCAGCACGCCGAGGTCGAGCTCGCGGGCATTGATGGCGTCGAGCTGATGCATCGACGCCATTTCCCGCAACTGCAGCTCGACCGCCGGAAAGCTCGCGCGGTACTGGCGAATGCCCGATGGCAGCGCCGTCGTGAGCATCGACGAAGCGGTGAAGCCCACGTTGAGCTTGCCGACCTCGCCCGCTGCGGCGCTCTGCACTTCGTCTTTCGCGCTCTGCACCGAGGCAAGGATGGTGCGCGCCCGGTCGAGAAAGTGCCGCCCGGCCTGCGTGAGATACACGCGGCGCTTGTCGCGCTCGAAAAGCTGCACCCCCAGCTCTTCTTCGAGCCCGCGAATCTGCGTGCTCAGGGGCGGCTGTGCCATGTAGAGGCGTTCCGCGGCGCGGGTGAAGTTGAGTTCTTCCGCCACGGCAACGAAGTAGCGCAGGTGTCGAAGTTCCACGATATCTCCAGCGTATCGAATGCAATCCGAATCCGGTATTTCCGGATATGACGCCCATTCTCTAGCATCCCTTCACACCTTTACAACCACAGAGACAAAGGAAGAACCCGCATGGTGCAAGACAGCGCAACGGCGTCCGCCGACGCCGCATCGACCAACCTCGTCGTGAGCCGCCTGCGCCAGCGCCTGCCGGTGGCGGCACTGGGCATCCGCGCTTCGCGCACGCCCGACATCGCACGCATCGCCAAGGCCAGCGGCCACCACGCGATCTGGGTGGACCTGGAGCACAGCAGCATCGCCATCGACGCGGCCGTGCAGATCTGTGCCGCCGCAATGGACATCGGCCTCATGCCCTTCGTGCGTGTGCCGGAGCGCGAGTACGGCGTGATCGGCCGGCTGCTCGACGGCGGCGCGGGCGGCATCATCGCGCCGCGCATCGAGACCGTGGCACAGGCCGAAGACCTCGTGGCCGCCTGCCGCTTTCCGCCGCTGGGCCACCGCTCGGCCATCGGCACGCTGCCGCACGTGGGCTACCGCAAGATGGCCGCGGCGGATTTCAACGTCGCCATGAACCGGGCCACTGCGCTGAAGGTGCTGATCGAAAGCCCGCTGGGCATCGAGAACATCGAGCGCATCGCCGCGGTGCCGGGCATCGACATCGTGGGCATCGGCACCAACGACCTGAGCGCCGAGCTGGGCGTGGCCGGTGACTTCAAGCACCCGCTGGTACGCGCCGCGCACGAGACTGCGCTGGCCGCCTGCCTGCGCGTGGGAAAGCCGCTCGCCATCGGCGGCATCGCCGACGCGGCCTACTCGGCCGAGCTGGTACACCGTGGTGCAGCACCTTTCCTCATGACCGGCATCGACACCGACATGCTGCTGGCCGCCGCGCACGAGCGCGTCGCGAAGGCGTTGAGTTCGGTCGGTGTGGAGAACGGCGATGCGGTCGTGCGCTGAAGCAGCCCTGCGCCGCACAGGCGCCGTGCTCGCGCTGCTGTTCGGAACGCTGGCCTTGCCCGGCCCTGCGCTCGCCCAGGTTGCACAAGGAGCGACGACCCTAGTCGTGCCGACGCCGCCGGGTGGCCCCATCGACCGCGTCGCCCGCATCGTGGCGCAGGGCCTGTCTTCCGTGCTGGGGGAACCGGTGGTGGTCGAGAACAAGGGCGGGGCCGCCGGCAAGATCGGCGTGCAGGCGGCTCTGCGGGCCGCACGCGACGGCCACACGCTGATTGCGGTCTCGCCTTCCATCGCATCGGTCAATCCGGTGGTCGACAAGGCGGCGGGCTATGACCCGCTCAAGGACTTCGATCCGCTCGGCATCGTCGCCTTCAACGACGGCGTGCTGGCGGTGCGCGCCGACCTGCCCGTGACCGACATGCCAGGGCTCGTGGCCTATGCGAAAGCACACCCCGGCGCGCTGACATACGGCTCCTTCGGCGTCGGCACCAGCCTGCACCTGCAGACCGAGGAGTTGCTGCACACGCTCGGCATCACAGCGCGGCACGTGCCGTACAAGGGCGAGGCGCAGGCGATGAATGCGCTGATCGCAGGCGAGGTCGACATGATGGCTTACGTCACCTCGCCCATCGTGCCCTTCGTGGCAAACGGCCGCGCGCGGGCGCTCGCCGCCACGGCATCGACCCGCTGGGCTGCGCTGCCCGCGGTGCCGAGCTTTGCGGAGACCGGCATCGACGCGCTGCGCAACTACACCTACCGCTCGTGGGTCGGAATCGTGCTGCCGGCAGGCGTGCCGGCGGCTGCGCGGCAGCGTGCCACTGCGGCGCTGCGCGAGGTGCTGGCCCGGCCCGAGACGCTCAAGGCACTCGAAGCGCAGGGCTTCGCGCCGGTCACGCCCGACGCCGAGACGATGCGCCGCACCGTCGCCGCCGAACTCGAGCGCAACCGCCGGCTGATTGCCGCCGGCGGTATCTCGCTCGAATGAGCCTTCATCGATTTTTTCCTTTCATCTTTTTCCTTCGAAACCATGAGTTCCCAGATCCTCACTTCCACGCCCATGCGCGCGCCCGAAACGCTGGCGCGCCCCGCCTTCACCGTGCCTGCCGGCGCCTGCGACTCGCACGTGCACGTGTTCGAAAGCGAAGACCGCTACCCGCACGTTGACCAGCCGCACTACACGCTGCCCGACGGCCCGCTCACCAAGCTCGACGCCATGTGCGAGTCGCTGGGCCTGGCGCGCTATGTGATCGTGCAGCCCAGCTTCTACGGCACCGACAACCGCTGCATGCTCGACGCCCTGGACATCGCCGGCGAACGCGCGCGCGGCGTGGCCATGGTGGCCGACAGCGTCACCGAAGAGACGCTGCACGACATGCACCGCCGCGGTGTGCGCGCGCTGCGACTCGACCTGTTCCTGCGCTCGGGCCTGCCGACCGCCGAGCTGGTGCAGTACATCCAGCGCAGCGTGCGCATGACGAAGACTCTGGGCTGGCACCTGCAGTTCTACACGCCGGGCTGGGTGGTGCGCGACCTCATTCCGTACCTGGGCGACATCGATGCCGACTTCGTCATCGACCACATGGGCTACATGCTCGAGAGCGACGGTCTCACGCGGCAGGACTTCGACCGCCTGCTGCGGGTGCTGGCCGACGGGCGCGGCTGGATGAAGCTCTCCGGCCCCTACCGCGTGGCCAAGGACGGCAACTTCGAGAAGCTGCGCCCGCTGGCGCACGCCATCGTCGACGCCCTGCCCGAACGCACCATCTGGGGCAGCGACTGGCCGCACATTCCCGACGGCGCGCGCGACACCGGCGAACTGCTGAACCTGCTCGCGCCGTGGGCGCCCGACGCACCGGCGCGCCAGCGCATCCTGGTGGACAACCCGGCGCGGCTGTTCGGCTTTGCGCCGATTCCGCAGTAAGGTGCGCATGCCGAACGAAAGAACGACCGCGATGAAAAACATCCAGGACCTCGACACCTCCGGCGCGCGTGCGGCGGAGACCTTCATTCACGGCGGCACGCGCTACCTCGTGGTGCCGCAGCTCGCAGTCGACGTGCCGGGGCAGCCCGCGATGATCACCGTGGGCAACAGCGATATCGATGCGCTGGTGTACCGCTGGCAGGACGAAACCTTCGTGCCGCACACGCGACTGCCCGTGCCAGGCGGAGAAGACGCGGAGTTCTTCGAGATCGGCGGCCGCGCCTTCCTGGCCACCGCCAGCCTCAAGTCGGGTGCCGGCCCATACGAGCTCAATGTCGACTCGGTCATCTTCGAACTGAAGGACGGCGCGTTCACCGAGTTCCAGCGCGTGCCCACTTTCGCGGCCAAGCAATGGACGCACTTCACCATCGGCGAACGCCACTTTCTGGCGCTCGCACAAGGCGTGGCGATGGAAGGCACCGAGGCCCGGAATCCGTCGAAGTCGGCCATCTACGAATGGAACGGCGAGTGCTTCGCGGAGTTCCAGGTCATCGACTCGACCTGGGGCTACAACTTCGCGTTCTTCGAGATTGGCGGGCAGCGCTTCCTGGCCTATGCCGACCACGTGGCGCGCTCGCGCGTCATGCTGTGGAACGGCACGCGCTTCGAAGACTTCCAGCTGCTCGACGGCAAGACCGGCCGCGCCTTCCAGTTCTTCGAGGCACAGGGCGAGGCCTGGCTGGCCTTCGCCTGCTTGCACGACGACACCGTGCTGCTGCGCTGGAACGGCACCGGCTTCGTCGCGCACCAGACGCTGAGCGGCCCCGGCGGGCGCGAGTTCGTCTGGCGCGAAGATGCGCAGGGCGGCGAGCTGGTGCAGATCAACTTCCTGCTCGGCAGCCGCGAGGCACCCGTTACCTCGCTGACCTCGGTCGGCTACCGCTTCGCCGACGGCAAGCTGGTGCCGCAGCGCGAGTTTCCGACCTCCGGCGCCACCGATGCCTGCGCCTTCGAGGACAGCGGCCACGCCTACCTGGTGGTGACCAACAGCCTCGGCGCCGACATCCGCTTTCGCACGCCGAGCAAGGTGTACCGGCTCGGCGCATAGACAGGAGCCACCATGACGGCAAACCCGAATTTCCAGAGCCCCGAGTTCCTGCGCCTCTTCGAGACCTACACCGCGAGCGCCGACAGCATCGGCGCGAAGATGACGCACGCCACCGCCGAGGCCGCGCCCGACGCGGCACTGATCGTTGCCACGGCGGCCGACTTCATCCTGTTTCCCGGCAGGGGCAGGCCGCCCGAGGTCGAGGGCTACCGGCTCACGACGCGCGGCTTCAAGGAGCTGGCAGCGGTGTCGCACCTCGGCCCCGCGCTGGCCTCGCTGGTGCGACTGCGTGAGCTCGACCCCGAAGGCACGCTGTGGCGCGGCGAAACCGAACGCCTGCTCGCCGCCACCGTGGCCGCGCGCGAAGCCAACAGCGTGGCGCTCTGGCGCGACGACATCGCAGTGCCCGCCTATCGGGGCCGCGAGACGGCCATCGCGAACATGGTGCACTACGCCTGCGAGCTCACCGAGCGCTACATCGCGCGTGCCCTCGCCCACCCCGAGACCCTCACTGCCGCCGACCTGCGCACGCACTACCTCAAAGCCACGGGCGATGCCATCGGCGCGAGCGTGCCGATGAACAAGGTGATGATCGCCACCTTCTTCCTCGTCGGCCTGGACACCGGGCACCGCGTGATCGCATGGTTCGAGCGCCACCGCATCGACTGGGCGAACGCAATGGTGCTGATCGTGGGCAGGCAGGGCCGCCCCACCGCGGGCGTTACCTGGAGCACCAACGCCGTGTGCTCGATGATCCTCGCCTCGTCGCACCATGCGCTGCCGCTGGAGCGCGTGTACATCGCACCGCATGCACCGGCGCCCACCTTCACCTACCCCGTCGACCTGGCGGCCGTGTCTGCCCACGAGGCGCCGATGCGCAAGCTCTGGTGGGCCACGCGGGCCATGAGCGACCTGGGGCCGATGATGTACGAGGGCTACCCGCGCTTCGCCCCCGGGCGCGGCGGCCGGCCGGTGCTGCAGCCCGACACCACCGAAGTCAGCGAGATGCCCGCCATCGGCGGACCGGAGGACTGGCATGCGCTCAACACCCGCATGCGCGTGATCCTCGAAGACCCGCGGCAGTTGCTGGCAGGGTGCGTCACCGACTACGCGGCGGACCAGCTGCAGGGCAATGGCAACGACCCGCTGAAGGCGGTGGTGCCGGGCCTCGACGGCACGGACTACCCCGCGTATTTCTCCTGAGGGGCTAGGCGCCCTTTCTGCTTGCTGGCGCCTTGGCCTTCACGGTCTTGCGTGCCGCAGGCTTGGCCGGCACCGGCGCCTTGCGCGCCTCTCCCTCGCGCGCGGACTGCATGTGCCGGCTCTCGCCAATGGTCATGCCCACGATCCGCGCGAGCTGCCGGCTCACGCTGATGTACGCATGGCCGAGGCGGCTGTCGAAGTACAGCGAATCGCCGCGCCCCATGTGCAGCACTTCGCCGTTGTCGAAGTGCACCTCGATCTCGCCCGACAGCACATAGGCGAACTCTTCGCCCGCATGCCGCACGAAGTCTTCCGGCCCGTGGATGCGCCGCGCATGCACTGTGCCGACGATGGGGCTCATCTGCTTGCCCGCCGCCGTGGTGCCGAGGAACTCGTAGGCAATCGACAGCCCCCGGTACACCACGCCCTTGCCCGCGCGCGTGACCACCGGCCCGTCGAGCTGCGCGGGCTTGACGCCTGCGCCCGCGAACATCGCGTTCATGTCCATCTCGAGCGCACGGCCCAACGCGGTGAAGTTTTCATAACCCAACGCGAGCTGCCCGCGCTCGGCGCGCGAGATGGTGGTGATCGACACGCCCGAGCGCTCGGCCAGCTGTGCCAGCGTCCAGCCGAAACGCTTGCGCGCGCTGCGCAGGCGATGACCGAAAGTGGTGCGGTCCAGCGTGGGCGGCTCGTCCTTCGGCTTCGTTGCCGTCCTGGTCCCTGTGTGTGGATTCACGCTTGGCTTTCTCTTGTGATGCAAGTGGATTCTGCCAGCCGGGCGGTGCGCCATCCATGCCAACCCGCGTGACGCAGGCGCGGAAGTTGCGTATACGCAAATTGCGTTGACGCAAATTTCACCGAAGCGGTGCACCATGGTTTCCCCTTGGTGCTACCAAATCAATTTGCGTATCCGCAAATTTCTACCTACACTTTTTGCCGATGACTTCCAGCACCCCAACGCCCGTCGTGGCAGATTTCCTCGTGATCGGCGGCGGCATCGCCGGGGCTTCGGTGGCCCATTGGCTCGCACCGCATGCCAGCGTGATCCTTCTCGAACGCGAGTCGCAGCCGGGCTACCACTCCACCGGTCGCTCGGCCGCCCTCTTCATGGAAAGCTACGGCACGCCGCAGGTGCGCGCCCTCACCATGGCGAGCCGCGCCTTCCTCGAACATCCGCCCGAAGGCTTCTCGGAGCACCCGCTGCTCACGCCGCGCGGCGCGATGATGGTCGCGAGTGCCGATCACATGGCCGAGCTCGAAGCCCACTGGGAGGTGCTGCGCGCCATGGACACCGGCGCCTCGCGACTGAGCGGCGAGCAGGCCCGCGAGATGGTGCCGGCGCTGCGCCCCGAGCAGGTGATGGGCGCGGTGTACGAACCCGATGCGTCCGACATGGACGTGCACGCCATCCACCAGGGCTACCTGCGCGGCATGCGGCGCGCCGGCGGCAAGCTGGTGTGCGATGCCGGTGTCACGGCCATCGAACGCGTGGGCGAGCGCTGGCGCGTGGAGGCCGGCGGCACCGTGTACGAGGCGTCCGTAGTACTCAACGCGGCGGGCGCATGGGTCGACACCGTCGCACGCATGGCGGGCGTGCCGCCGCTGGGTATCGAGCCGCGCCGGCGCTCGGCCTTCATCTTCGCGCCGCCCGAAGGCCAGAGCGTCGCGCACTGGCCCATGGTGTTCGGCGCCGACGAAGGCTGGTACATCAAGCCCGACGCCGGCATGCTGCTCGGCTCGCCGGCCAATGCCGACCCGGTCGAGCCGCAGGACATACAGCCCGAGGAGATGGACATCGCCATCGCCATGCACCGCATCGAGGAAGCGACCACGCTCGCCATCCGCCGCCCCACGCGCACCTGGGCCGGCCTGCGATCCTTCGTGGCCGACGGCGACCTGGTAGGCGGCTTCGAGCCCGGCGTGCCCGGCTTCTTCTGGGTGGCGGCGCAAGGCGGCTACGGCATCCAGACCTCGGCCGCCATGGGCGAGGCCTGCGCCGCGCTGGCACGCGGGCTGCCGCTGCCGGAGCGCATCGCCTCCTTCGGGCTCACGGCCGGGATGCTGGGCCCGCAGCGGCTGCGCACGGCCACCGCCTGACCACGCCCCCAATAACAAACACATCCAACCCACGAGACATCACCATGCGCGTTTTCAGTGCCTCCCTCGCCACCGAAACCAACACCTTCGGCCCGATGCCGACCGGCCTCGCCTCCTTCAAGGACCGCGGCTACTTCCCCGCCGGCAAGCACCCCGAAGCGATGACGCTGTTCTCGGGCCCGCTGTGGGCCGCACGCATGCGCGGCGCCGACAAGGGCTGGACGCTCTTCGAAGGCATGGTGGCCGGCGCACAGCCCAGCGGCACCACCACGCGCCACGCCTACGAAACGCTGCGCGACGAATTGCTGGCCGACCTGCGCGCGGTGCTGCCGGTCGACATGGTGCTGCTCGGCCTGCATGGCGCGATGGTGGCCGACGGCTACGACGACTGCGAAGGTGACCTGCTGGCGCGCGTGCGGCAGATCGTCGGGCCCGGGGTGGTGATCGGCGCGGAGCTCGACCCGCACAACCACCTCACGCCCGCGATGGTGAAGAACTCCGACCTGATGATCTCGTTCAAGGAGTACCCGCACACCGACGTGCTCGAGCGCGGGCTGGAGCTGGTGGACATCTGCGCCGCCATGGTCGAAGGCAAGGTCAAGCCGGTGGCCGCGGTGGTCGACTGCGACATGATCGTCACGGTCCACACCTCGCGCCAGCCGGCGCGCGGCTTCGTCGAGCGCATGCAGTCGCTCGAGGGCAAGAACGGCGTGCTGTCGGTCTCGCTCACGCACGGCTTCTCGTGGGGCGACGTGCCCGAGATGGGCACCAAGGTGCTGGTCTACACAGACGGCAACCAGGCCCAGGCCGACGCTCTTGCGCGCCAGCTCGCCGACGAAGTCATCGCCATGCGCGACGGCCTCACGGTGAACTACCCGAGCATCGATGCCTCGCTCGACGAAGCACTGGCCTTCGACGGCGGCCCGGTGGTGCTGTCCGACGGTGCGGACAACCCCGGCGGCGGCGCGGCAAGCGACTCCACCTTCATCCTGCGCCGCATGGTCGAGCGCGGCATCACCAACGCGGCGCTGGGCCCGCTGTGGGACCCAATCGCGGTGCGCATCGCATTCGATGCGGGCGTGGGCGCCAGGCTGCAGATGCGCATCGGCGGCAAGATCAGCCCACTCTCTGGCGATCCGCTGGACCTCGACTGCACCGTGAAGGCGCTGAAGCACGACCTGGTGATGACGGGCCTGGCCGGCACGCCCACGCTGATGGGCGACAGCGCGCTGATCGAGGCGAACGGCATCGAGATCGTGCTGATCACGCTGCGCAACCAGGCAATGGGCACCGACCTGTTCACGCAGCTGGGCTGCGACCTCGCCGCGAAGAAGATCATCGTCGTGAAGTCGTCGCAGCACTTCTACGCGTCGTACTCCAAGGTGGCGAAGCACGTCATCTACGCGGGCGCACCGGGCGCCGTGACGCTCGACCTGAACACGCTGCCGTACCGCAAGGCCCGCCTGCCCAAGTGGCCGATCGGCATCGCCGCCTGACCTCCTCTTTTTCTTTCTTTCGCCCCCGACCGGAGAACCGACGATGAAACGACGAACGCTTGCCGCCCTCGCTGCCCTGGTGCTTTCTCTCCCGGCGTTCGCCCAGACGCCGCCTCCCAAGACGCTGAAGGTGGTGGCGCACGCCGACCTGAAGATCCTCGACCCGACCTTCACCACGGCGTACATCTCTCGCAACTTCGGCTACATGGTCTACGACACGCTGTTCGCGCAGGATTCGAGCGGCAAGCCCCAGCCGCAAATGGTCGACAAGTACACGACCTCGAAAGACGGCAAGCAGTGGAGCTTCACGCTGCGCCCGGGCCTCAAGTTCTCCGACGGCAGCGCCGTCACCTCGGCTGACGCCATCGCCTCGCTGCAGCGCTGGGCCGCACGCGACAGTCTGGGCCGCGCAATGGTGGCGAGCGGCGCCGAGTGGAAGGCAACCGATGCGCGCAGCTTCACGCTCGCGCTCAACGAGCCCTTCGGCATGGTGCTCGAGGCACTGGCCAAGCCCTCGGGCTTTCCGCCGGTGATCCTGCCCGAGCGGCTGGCCAAAATGCCGGCCACCGCGCCGCTGACCGAGGTGCTTGGTTCAGGCCCCTTCATCTTCAAGCGCGACGAGTGGGTGCCGGGCAACAAGACGGTGTTCGTGCGCAACCCCAACTATGTGGCACGCAGCGAACCGCCGAGCGGCCTGTCGGGCAGCAAGAAGAGCAGCTTCGATCGCGTCGAATGGCTCTACCTGCCCGACGCCAACAGCGCAGTGGCCGCCCTGAAGCGCGGCGAAGTCGACCTCATCGAACAACTGCCTCCCGACTACATCGCGCCGCTGCGCACCGACACCAGCGTGAAGATCGGCGCCTTCGGCACCTACCAGGGCTTCCTGGTGATGAACCAGCTGCATCCGCCCTTCGACAACCCGAAGGTGCGCCAGGCACTGCTGCAGGCCGTGAGCCAGGAACGCTTCGTGGCGGCCATGGGCTTCCCGCTGGACATGCGCATGGCCTACTGCGCCACCTACTTCATCTGCGGCAGCCCCAACGACACGGCCGCCGGCGCCGACCCTTACCGCAAGGCCGACGTGGCCAAGGCCAAGCAGCTGCTCGCAGCCTCCGGCTACAAGGGCGAGAAGGTGGTGCTGATGGTGCCCAGCGACGTGCCCTACCTCAACGCAGAGGCACTTATGGCCGCGCAGACCATGAAAAGCATCGGCCTGAACGTCGACGCGCAGAGCATGGACTGGGCCTCCATCGGCGCGCGCCGTGCCAAGCGCGACGCGGCCGACGCGGGCGGCTGGAACATGTACGTCACCGTGGCCGGCGAGTTCGACGCCAACTCGCCAATCGCCAACGCCTACCTGGGCGCGGCGTGCGGCAACACGCTGCCCGGCTGGCCTTGCGACAAGCCGCTCGACGAGCTGCGCACCGCATGGCTGAAAGAGACTGTGCCGACCAAGCGCAAGGAGCTGCTCGACGCCTTCCAGCGCCGCGCCTACGAAGCCGTGCCGTACATCAACGCGGGCCAGTATTCGGCCGCGTTCGCCGCGCGCGCCAGCCTCAAGGGGCTGGACAAACTCTGGGCCGGCCTGCCGACGGTCTGGGTACTCGACAAGTAAGACGAAGCGCCAGCACAAGGCATCGCCATGGGCTACATCGTTCGACGCTTTCTCTCGACGCTCCCCGTCATGGCGGTGGTGGCCGTGGTGGTGTTCCTGCTGATCCACCTGTCGCCGGGCGACCCGGCCGCGCTCATCGCGGGCGACCTTGCAACCACCGAGGACATCGAGAAGCTGCGCGCCGCGCTCGGCCTGAACCTGCCGCTGTGGCAGCAGTTCGCGCTGTGGGTAGGCAAGCTGTTCACCGGCGACCTCGGCACCTCGATCTTCACGCAGATGCCGGTGGCGCAGCTGCTGGGGCAGCGGCTGGAGCCGACGGTGTCGATCGCCGCGCTGACCATGCTCATCACGCTGGTGGTGTCGGTGCCGCTGGGCACGCTCGCGGCGCATCGCGCGGGCAGCTGGATCGACCGGCTGGTGATGCTGTTCGCGGTGCTGGCCTTCTCGGTGCCGGTGTTCCTGGTGGGCTACCTGCTGGTCTACAGCTTCGCGGTCCAGCTGCCGTGGTTTCCGGTGCAGGGCTATGTGCACTTTGCCGAGGGCCCGGGCGAGTGGCTGCGGTCGCTGGTGCTGCCCTGCGTGAACCTGGCGCTGGTGTACATCGCTCTGGTGACGCGCATGACGCGCGCCACCGTGCTCGAAGTGCTGCACGAGGACTACATCCGCACCGCGCGCGCCAAGGGCCTGGGCGTGCTGCCGGTGCTGGGGCATGCGCTGCGCAATGCGGCCATTCCCATCGCAACCACCGTCGGCGCGGGCATCGCGCTGCTGATCGGCGGCGTTGTCGTCACCGAAACGGTGTTCGCCATTCCGGGCGTGGGCCGGCTCGTGATCGATTCGGTGCAGCGACACGACTACCCGGTGATTCAGAGCGTGCTGCTGCTCTCGGCGGGGGTGTATGTGCTGATCAACCTGCTGATCGACCTGAGCTACCGCCTGTTCGACCCGCGCATCCAGTACTGATGAAGAAGAACCCCACGCAATGTCCACGGTCCTTCCCTTGAACACCATCCAGACACCCGACGCCGCGGCCGACGACGAAGCCCCTTTCGTGCCGCCGCGCTGGCGCTGGGTGCGCAAGCACCCGACGCTGATCATCGGTGCGCTGCTGCTGATTGCGGTGGCCATTCTCTCCATTGCCGCGCCGTGGATCGCCACGCACGATCCGCAGGACATCGACCCGCTCGCGCGCATGCAGCCGCCCTCCGGCGAGCACTGGTTCGGCACCGATGCGCTGGGCCGCGACGTGTTCAGCCGCGCCGTGTGGGGCGGGCGCGTTTCGATGATCGTGGGCGCCGCGGTCGCGGTGCTGGCCACCTTCTTCGGCATCGCGCTCGGACTGGTGTCGGGCTTCGTGCGCTGGGCGGACGGGCCGATCATGCGGGTGATGGACGGGCTCATGGCCATTCCCGGCATCCTGCTGGCCATCGCGCTCATGGCGGTGACGCGCGCCAGCCTCGCGACGGTGATCATCGCCATCACGGTGCCCGAGATTCCGCGCGTGGTGCGGCTGGTGCGATCGCTCGCGCTCACGCTGCGCGAGCAGTTGTTCGTGGAGGCAGCACACGCGGTAGGCACGCGGCTGCCGGTGATCCTGGTGCGCCACGTGCTGCCGAACATCGTGGCGCCGTTGGTGGTGCAGGCGACCTTCGTGGCGGCGGCCGCCGTGCTGACCGAGGCCGCGCTCTCATTCCTCGGCGTGGGCGTGCCCTCGCAGACGCCGAGCTGGGGCAACATGATGGCCGAGGGGCGCAACTTCGTGACGGTGGCGTTCCACATCATCCTGTACCCGGGGCTGCTGCTGGCGGCGACGGTGCTGGCGATCAACCTGCTGGGCGACGGTCTGCGCGATGCGCTGGACCCGCGCCTGGCACGGCAGCTGTGAAGGACATGTCATGACGATCACCAGGTCCCACACCGCCCTCGCCCCCGGCGAGCCTCTGCTCGAAGTCGACAACCTGCGCACGCATTTCCACACGCTGGCCGGCGTGGTGCGCTCGGTCGACGGGGTTTCGTACACGGTGCGCGCGGGCCGCACGCTCGGCGTGGTCGGCGAATCGGGCTGCGGCAAGAGCGTGACGGCGCTGTCGATCCTGCGGCTGGTGCCTACACCGCCCGGACGCCACATGGGCGCGGTGCGGCTGCGCGGCACCGACCTGATGCAGCTCAGCGAACGCGAGATGCGGCAGATTCGCGGCAACCGCATCTCGATGATCTTCCAGGAGCCGATGACATCGCTGAACCCGGTGCTCACCGTGGGCCGGCAGATCGCCGAGACCGTGCAGCTGCACCAGAAGGCCAGCCGTGCAGACGCGATGAAGCGCGCGGTCGAGATGCTGCGCGTGGTGCAGATCCCCGAGCCCGAGCGGCGCGTGAACGAGTACCCGCATCAGCTCTCGGGCGGCATGCGCCAGCGCGTGATGATCGCGCTGGCCCTGGCCTGCAACCCCGAGGTGCTGATCGCCGACGAGCCGACGACGGCGCTCGACGTGACGATCCAGGCGCAGATCCTCGACCTCATCAAGCGCCTGCAGAAGGAGCTGGGCATGGGCGTGGTGATGATCACGCACGACCTGGGCGTGGTGGCCGAAAGCTGCGACCGCGTGGTCGTGATGTATGCCGGCAAGAAGGTGGAAGAGGCAGACGTGATCGACCTGTTCGACCGCCCGCTGCACCCCTACACACGTGCTCTGATGGCCTCGATGCCCGCGATGAACACCGCGAGCACGCGGCTCACCGAGATTCCGGGGCTGGTGCCGGCCGCACACGAACTGGGGCGCGGCTGCGCCTTTGCGGCGCGCTGCAGCCATGCGCGCGAACGCTGCCGCGCCGAGACGCCGCAGCTCGTGCAGCAGGGCGGCGACCATGTGGTGGCGTGCTTTGCAGTCGAAGAACACTGGGCAGGTACCGAGGAGATGGCTGCATGACGACGACCGCTGCAACGCCACTGCTGCAGGTGCGCAACCTGCGCAAGCACTACATCTCGCCCAAGCGCTGGCTGCGGCCGGCCAGGCCTTCGATCCAGGCGGTCGATGGCGTGTCGTTCTCTGTTGCGCGCGGCGAAACGCTGTCGCTGGTCGGCGAATCGGGCTGCGGCAAGACGACCACGGCCAAGTCGGTCATGCGGCTGGTCGAGCCGACCTCGGGCTCGGTGGAGCTCGAGGGCGAGGAGCTGCTGACGCTGTCCGCCGAGGACATGCGCATGCGCCGGCGGCAACTGCAGATCATTTTTCAGGACCCGTATGCCTCGCTGAACCCGCGCCTCACAGCTGGCGACATCGTGGCCGAACCACTGCGCAACTTCGGCATGAGTACGGCGGCCGAGCGGCGCGAGCGCGTGCAGTGGCTGTTCTCGCGCGTCGGGCTGCGGCCCGAGGCGGCGAAGAAGTTTCCGCACGAGTTCTCGGGCGGACAGCGGCAACGGCTGGGCATTGCGCGTGCATTGGCGCTGAACCCGAAGCTGATCGTGTGCGACGAGCCGGTGTCGGCGCTCGACGTGTCGGTGCAGGCGCAGGTGGTCAACCTGCTGATGGACCTGCAGGCCGAGTTCGGTATCGCGTATCTCTTCGTGGCGCACGACCTTGCGGTGGTGCGGCACATCAGCCATCGCGTGGCAGTGATGTACCTCGGGCACATCGTGGAAATTGCAGACCGCGACACGCTGTTCTCTTCGCCGCTGCATCCGTACACCGAGATTCTTCTGTCGGCCGTGCCCGTGCCCAATCCACGCACGCCCACACGCCGCATGCTGCTGCAGGGCGATCCGCCGAGCCCCGCCAACCCGCCTTCGGGCTGCCGCTTTCACACGCGTTGCCCGATGGCGCAGGCCGTGTGCAAGGAGAAGACGCCCGAGCTGAGCGAGCGGCCGTCGTCCGCGAACGGCAGCCACTGGGTTGCCTGCCATTTCCGCTGAAGAAGAAAGAAAGGATCTTTCCGTGTCCGAAAAACCTCCCCACTACGACCTGCTGATCCGCGGCGGCACCGTCATCGACGGCACCAAGGCGCCGCGTTTCGATGCCGACGTCGGCATCGTGAACGGCCGCATCGCCGCCATCGGCAAGCTCGCCGGCCACACAGCCGAACAGACGCTCGACGCCACCGGCCGCATCGTCGCGCCCGGCTTCATCGACTCGCACACGCACGACGACCAGGCCGTGCTGTCGCAGGCGCAGATGCCGTTCAAGGTGTCGCAGGGCGTGACCACGGTGGTGGCGGGCAACTGCGGCATCAGCGCCGCGCCGCTGCGCGCCGACATGGACCTGCCGATGCCGCTGAGCCTGCTCGACTCGCCGGCGGAAGGCCGCTTCACCACCTTCGCGGCGTACCTCGATGCGCTGCGCGCCACGCCCTCATCGGTGAACGTGGCGGCGATGGTGGGCCATTCGACCTTGCGCGCCGTGGTCATGGCCGACCTCGACCGGCCCGCGAACGACATCGAGATCGCGGCCATGCAAGCGCTGGTCGAAGAGGCGATGCAGGCCGGCGCCATCGGCCTGTCGACCGGCACTTTCTATCCGCCGGCCGTGAAGGCGACGACCGAGGAGATCATCGAAGTCAGCCGCCCGCTCAGCTCGCGCAAAGCGCTGTACGTGACCCACATGCGCGACGAGAGCGACCGCGTGATGGAGTCGCTGGAAGAAACCTTCCACATCGGCCGCGCGCTCGACATTCCGGTCGTGGTGTCGCACCACAAGGTGCAGAACACGCAGAACTTCGGCAAGACGAAAGTCACGCTGCCGTTCATCAAGGAAGCGATGCAGCACCAGTGCATCGGGCTCGACTGCTACCCGTACACGGCCGGCTCCACCATGATCCGCACCGACCGCGGAATGATGGAAGGCCGCGTGCTCATCGCATCGAGCGTGCCGCACCCTGAATGCGCAGGCCGCGACCTGAAAGACATTGCAGCCGGATGGGGCGTGTCGGGCGAAGAGGCGGCCAGGCGGCTGCAGCCCGGCAGCGCGATCTATTTCATGATGGATGAGGACGACGTGCAGCGCATCCTCGCGTTCGACGAGACCATGATCGGCTCGGACGGCATTCCGCTGGGCGAGAAGCCGCATCCGCGCCTGTGGGGCACCTTTCCGCGAGTGCTGGGCCACTACAGCCGCGACATCGGCCTGTTCCCTCTGGAGACGGCAGTGTGGAAGATGACGGGGCTCACGGCGCGCAACTTCGGCCTGCACGAGCGCGGCACGCTGAAGCCGGGCCACCATGCCGACGTGGTGATCTTCAACGCCGCGACGGTGCGCGACACCGCGAACTACGAAACGCCGATGCAGCCGGCAGAGGGCATCGATGCGGTGATCGTGAATGGCGCCGTGACCTGGCGCGATGGGTCGCACTGCGGGGTGCGCAACGGGCAGGTGATCACGCGGCGCGCGACTGCCTGAATGGCTTGAGCAGGCTCAGTCCGGAGCGTTCATCACGCGGTCGAATTCTTCGTCGGCCGGCACGTTGTCGGCATCGAGTTCGCTCGCATCGGTGAGATCGATGCCCGTTTCCTCCGACAGGTCGTCGGACACGTCGCTGTCCTGCTCCTCGAAGTCATCGGCGGGCGTGTCGTCCTCATCGTCTTCGGCGGGCGAGGCGGATCGCGCGGTGGCGTCGATGGTGTTCATGATCGGTTCCTCGGCTGATTTCTGACAGACCCCCTATGGTGCGCCTGTTTCGGCCGTTCCGGTTCATCCGGCGCGCAGCGTCGGTGTCGGAAAGTTTCCCGCGGGATTCGCTAACCGGCTGACCGACCGTCAGTCCTTGTGCACGTGGCCGTGCTCCCCGTGGCCCGGGTCGTCGTGGCCGTGGTCGTGCCCATGCTCGCCATGCGCCAGCCGGCTCACTAGCGTGACCAGCACGATGCCCGCGGCCAGCCACAGGATCTGCGCGGCGGTCTGGCGTGCCGGCAGGCGCTTCTGCAGCTGCGGAATCAGGTCGGCCAACGCCACGTAGACAAAACTGCTGCCGGCCAGCACCAGGAAGTACGGCAGCCAGCTGTGCAACTGGTCGACCAGCCACCAGCCCGCGATGCCGCCCAGCGCGGTCATGGTGCCGGCGAGCGACACCTTCACCAGCGCCGCGCGCTGGTTGGCGGAACTCTGGCGCAGCACGACGAGGTCGCCGATGTGGTGCGGAATTTCGTGCGCCAGCACCGCGATGGCGGCAACCAGGCCCAGGCGCAGGTCGGCGGTGAAGGCCGAGGCGATCAGGATGCCGTCGCCGAAGCAGTGCACGCTGTCGCCTGTGAGCACGGCCCAGCCACCGGTTCGGGGGCCGTGGTCGTGCGTGTGGCCATGCGAGTGCCCGTGGTCATGGTCGTGCCCCTCGTGCGCGCTCTTCTCGTCGCCATGGTGATGTTCGTGCCCGTGGTGCCACAACTCGGCCTTGTCGAGCAGGAAGAAGAACACCAGCCCGAACAACAGCACCGCGAACAGCAGCGCGGGCTCGATGCGGCTCTCGAACGCCTCGGGCAGCAGATGCATGAACGCCGTGGCAAGCAGCGCGCCAGCTGCCAGGCTCAGCAGATGCTGCGGGTTCACGCCGCCCGAGCCGCTGCGCACGCCCACCTTCAGCAGGAGGGCCGCGAGCCAGACGCTTCCGATACCGGCAACCAGGGTCGCCGCGATGATGACTATCAAATTCATAGCTGCTTGCGCAAGAGGAGCGGCCGCTGAAACTGCTTCAACAAGGCCGTTGTCCGTTCATAAAAAGAGAAAAGGCCGTCATTCGACGGCCTTCGGCGGGGGTGGCTACAGGGCGCCGCGTTCAGGCGACGCCATTGGCTTTGAACCAGGCCGTGGCACGTTGCCAGCCGTCGTCCGCTGCGCTCTTGACGTAGCTGGGGCGGTAGTCGGCATGGAATGCGTGGCCTGCTTCGGGGTACACGACGAAGCTCGACGCCTTGGCCGCCGGGGTTCCAGTGGCCAGAGCTGCTTTCATCTTATCAACCGTGTCAAGGGGGATCCCCTGGTCTTTTCCGCCGTACAGGCCAAGCACCGGCGCCTGCAGGCTGGCGGCGATGTCGATGGGGTGCTTCGGCGTCAGTTCGCTGGGCTGCCCGACCAGCCGGCCGTACCACGCCACGCCCGCCTTGACCTTGCCGGTGGCGGCATACAGCCACACGATACGCCCGCCCCAGCAGAAGCCGGTGATGCCGGCCTTGCTGGTGTCGCCGCCGTTGGCCTTGGCATAGGCCAGCGCGCCGTCGAGGTCGGCCAGCACCTGTGCGTCGGGCACCTTGCTGACGATGTCGGCCTGCAGCTTGGGAATGTCGGTGTAGCCGCGCGGGTCACCCTGGCGCGCATACAGCTCCGGCGCGATGGCCAGGTAGCCGAGCTGGGCGAAGCGGCGGCAGGTGTCGGCGATGTACTCGTGCACGCCGAAGATTTCCTGGATCACCAGAATCACCGGCAGGCCGGTCTTTCCGGCGGGTGCCGCAGCGTAGGCGGGCACATCGAAGCCGTTGACGGTGTACTTGATCGGGCCGGCCTTCAGGCCTTCGGCCGAGGTGCTGATGGCAGTCTGCGCGGCCACCGGCAGCACGGCGGCGGCATAGCCCACGCCGATGGCGGCCTTGAGTGCAGTGCGGCGCGTGGCGCCCTGCTCGGTGCTCTCGCCGGGGCGAAGCGAATCGAAGTCTGAACGGCTGTCGTCGAGGGGCATGGGAAGGGCTCCAGTTGGATCGTCGGACAAGGGGCGTTGCGCTATCAAAAACCGCACGCCGCAATGTAGGCGAAATCGACTCCTGCCTCTATGTCCCCTGGTTTCAGTGGGGTTGGTAGGCCCGCCGGGCCAGCGCCGCGGCCAGTACCTGCGCGGGGTCGACGAGGTCGAGGCCCGCCACCGCGGCCGAACCCTGCAGACCCAGCGGCACTTCGGTACAGCCCATGATGATGGTGACGGGGCCATGGCGCTCGGCCAGCCGCAGTGCCACATCGGAAAAGCATTGCTCGGCGAGCTGCATGTTGCCGGCCTTCACGCCGTCGAAGATGCCGCGCGTGATCGTGTGGCGCTCCGCCGGCGTCGGCACGTGGCAGCCCAGGCCCGCTTCGGCCAGCGCCTGTTCGTAGAGGCGCACGCGGTAGGTGCCCTCGGTAGCCATCAGCGCGACGCTGGTCGTGCCCTGCCCGGCCAGCTGTTGCGCGGTTTCGCGCGCCATGTGCAGCAGTTCGACCTGCGGAAAGCGCTCCTGCAGGTTGGCATGCCAGGCATGCGCGGTGTTGCATGCGATGGCCACGGCCCGGCTGCCGAGCGCGGCCAGCCGGCCCAGCGCCTGCAGCATCGGCTCCAGCGGCTGGTGTGCGCCCTGTTCTGCCGAAGCCAGTGCGTCGGTACGGTCGGGCACCGGCACCTGCGCGAGCCAGTGTTCGGGAAAGGACTGGTCGCGCACCGGCTCGCCACGCGCACGCATCTGCTGCGCGCAGGCCAGCACGAAGAGCCGTACGAAGTCGGCGCCCGCCGCGGGGCCCATGCCTCCAAGAATGCCGACCACCTGCGTCACTTCCATGTCCTTTTCTTATCTTCTCGTCGCGCCTGGATCAGGTCGCGGGCTTGTCGCTGAGAGCTTTCAGGTTCTCTTTCAGCTGCGGGCTCATCGGCAGGTTCAGCGGCACGTTCTTCGGCGGGATCGGCTGCATGAACCACTTGTTGTAGAGCTTCTCGAACTCGCCGCTCTTCATCAGGCCGGCGAAGGTGTCGTCGACCAGCTTCTTGAAGGCCGGGTCGTCCTTGGGCAGCATGCAGGCATAGGGCTCGACCTGCAGCGAATCGCCCACCACCTCGAAGTCGGCCGGCGTCTTGGCGTTGGCGATCAGGCCGAACAGCAGGATGTCGTCCATGGCGAAGGCCACGGCGCGGTCGCTCTCGACCAGCAGGAACGAATCGGCGTGGTCCTTGCCGAGCACGATGTCCATACCGAGGTTCTTCTCGGTGTTGTACTTGCGCATTACCAGTGCATTGGTGGTGCCGGTGGTGCTGGCCACGGTCTTCTTCGCGAGGTCGGCGTAGTTCTTGATCTTCGAAGACTTCTTCACCAGCAGGCGCGTGCCGGTGTAGAAGTGGTTGATGGCAAAGGCCACGTCCTTGCCGCGCGCGGTGTTGTTGGTGGTGGAGCCGCACTCCAGGTCAACCGTGCCGTTGGTGATCAGCGGAATACGGTTCTGCGAGGTGACGGGCATGAGCGCGACCTGCAGGTTGGGCTTGTTCAGTTTTTTCTTCACCGCCTCGACCACGGCGTTGGAGAGTTCGACCGAGAACCCGATCGGCTTGTTGGGGCCGTCGAGATAGCTGAAGGGCACCGACGACTCGCGATAAGAGAGCGTGATCTTGCCGGACTCGGCGATCTTGGCCAGCGTGTCGGCAGCCTGCGCGCCAGTGGCGCTGAAGAGCACCGTTGCGGCCATGGAAGCCATGAGGACGGGGAGTTTCATGCGAGCCTTCATTCGGTTGGACTGAACATGCGGCCAGTTTAAGAAGCAGCGAAACAAAACAACAATTCCAATTGAAAGCCGACCCATGCCCAAAGGTTATGGGTGGGGGTTCTTTTGGCATTTCCGGCCGGAGCCGCGCGCGCCTACAGTCACGGCTCAAGTTCTCAATCTCCGGAAAGTTGCCTCCATGCATGTGTGTGTGCTCGGTGCCGGCATCGTGGGCCTGGCCACCGCCTGGCAGCTCGAACGCCAGGGCCATCAGGTCACCGTGATCGACCGCGCCGCCCCTGGCGCGGGCGCAAGCGGCGGCAATGGCGCGCAGCTCAGCTACTCGTACGTGCAGCCGCTGGCCGACCCGTCGATCTGGAAGCAGTTGCCCAAGCTGTTGCTGTCGCCCACATCGCCGCTCAAGCTGCGCCCGCAACTCGACCCGCTGCAATGGCGCTGGGGCATGGCCTTTCTCGCGGCCTGCAACGCGCAGACTTCGCGCGACACGACGGCTAGGCTGCTGGCGCTGGCCGCATTGAGCCGTACAGAGTTCGAGGCGATGCGCGCCGATATCGCACCCGATTGCGATTTCTCGGCCACGGGCAAGCTGGTGCTGTATGCCAGCTCGGTTTCGCTCGAAGGTGCGCGCGCGCAGCTCGAACTGCAGCGCGCCATGGGCAGCGAACAGCGCCTGGTAACACCTGACGAATGCATCGCCATCGAGCCCGCGCTTGCCAGCTATCGCGGCCAGATGGCGGGCGCCGTGCACACGCCGAGCGAGTGCGCGGCCGACTGCCTCAAGGTGTGCACCGAGCTCATGCGGGCATTGAGCGAGCGCGGCGTGCGCTTCATGCTCGGTGCCGACGTGCATGGCTTTGCACGCAGCGAGAACCGCATCGCGGCCGTGCACACCAGCGAAGGCGACGTGGAGGCAGATGCCTTCGTGATGGCGCTGGGCTCTGCCTCGCACAAGCTGGGCCGTGCGCTGGGGGCCTATCTATCCGTGTACCCGCTCAAGGGCTACAGCATTACCGTGGAGGTCGATCCGTCGCCCGGCGCCGCGCCGCACGTGAACGTGACCGACAGCGCACGCAAGGTGGTGTTCGCGCGCATCGGCTCGCGCCTGCGCGTGGCGGGCATGGCCGAGCTGGTGGGGCACGACGCAAGCATTCCTGCGACGCGCATCGAGACGCTGGCAACGGCGACGCGTGCCCTCTTCCCGCATGCGAGCCGGCTCGAGGAACTGCACCCGTGGACAGGCATGCGGCCCGCCACGCCGAAAGGATTGCCGATCATCGGCCGGCTGGAGAGCGCGCCGTCGAACATGCTGTTCAACACGGGCCACGGCGCGCTGGGCTTCACGCTGGCCTTCGGCTCGGCGCTGCAGATCGGGCAGGCCTTGCAGGCCTGAGCGCAACCTGCTTCCTTCTCAGCTGGTGGTGACCAGCTTGAGCCCGATCACGCCGGCCAGGATGAGCGCAATGCACAGCAGCCGCATCGGCGCGGCCGAATCGCCCAGCACCACCATGCCCACGATCGCGGTGCCCGCGGCGCCGATGCCGGTCCACACCGCGTAGCCCGTCCCCATCGGCAATGTCCGCAGCGAGAGCGAAAGAAGCACCACGCTCGACAGGCCGGCAGCGACCGTGAACAGCGCGGGCACCAGTCGCGTGAAACCTTCGGACGACTTCATCGCAAAGGCGAAGACGATTTCAAGAACGCCGGCAACACCGAGTAATGCCCATGCCATGGCGTTCAGGCCTTGGCAGCGGTGGCAGTGGCAGCGGGCGTCGAGCGGAACGTGATGCCGAAGCGGTTGAAGGCGTTCATCAGGCCGATCGCGTAGCTGAGGTCGGCCAGTTCCTTGTCGCTGAACTCGGCGGCAGCGGCTTCGTAGTCCGCATCGGGAACGCCGGTTTCAGCGACGCGCGTCACGGTTTCTGCCCAGGCGAGCGCGACCTGTTCGCGACGGCTGAAGACGTCGCCCGCGTCGTGCCACACCGGAACCAGCACGAGCTTGTCGACCGCCAGGCCGGACTTGAGCAGGTCGCGCGAATGCATGTCGATGCAATAGGCGCAGCCATTGATCTGCGAAACCCGCAGGTAGACGAGATCGACCAGTTGCTTGGGCAAGCCGCTTTTCTGGACGGCCATGTACACCCCTCCGAAAGCCTTGTAGACCTCGGGCGAAATCTTTGCGTAGTCGATGCGATTGCTCATGAAGAGTCCTTGTGTGTGCTGGTTGGAAAGGACTCCATGGTGTCGAATCTTGGTCTAGCCCAGAAGATCCATAAATGGCATTCGATACTGGGCCATGATCTTCCAGATCACATCAGGCTCAGGATGCGCTTTCCGAGCTTCTCGGCGGTGCGCCGCGAGTCGATGTTCGTGAAGTTGACGAGCAGGGCCGAAGCGCCCTGGCCCTCCTTCGTCCAGTCTGACAATGCCTCCGCGTACAGGCCCTCTTCCCGCATGCGCGCCACGAACTCGCGATCCGATTGCCGGCCTTGCAACCGCAAGATGAGATGCATGCCACCGGGTTGCGCGTCGATTCGCACATGCTGCCCGAGCACGCTCTGCAAACCCGCGCTGGTCGCCTCGCGACGCTCGGCATAGAGCCTGCGCATCCGCTGGATATGCCGCGCGAAGTGCCCCTCCGTGATGAAGGCGGTGACGATGGCTTGCGTCAGTTCGGGGCTGCCCCCTGCGAAGGTCTGGATGATCTGCTCGAAGCGCTCGACCTGCGACTCCGGCACGACGAGATAGGCCAGCCGGATGCTCGGGAAAAGCACCTTGCTGAAGGTGCCCGCATAGAGCACGCGTCCGTCGCGGTCCAGGCTCTTCAGCGCAGGCAAAGGGCGGCTGACATAGCGGTATTCGCCGTCGTAGTCGTCCTCGACGATCCACGCGTTGTGCCGTCCGGCCCAGTCGAGCAGCGCCTGGCGCCGGGGCAAGGACAGGGAAACGCCCAGCGGGCTCTGGTGCGCCGGCGTAACCACGGCTGCACGCGCGCGTGGCGCCGACTTGATGCCCTCGGAAACGACCATGCCCTCCTGGTCTACACGCACCGGGACAGCCGCGATTTGCATGTGCGCGAGCAGCTCCCGCGTGGGCGGGTAGCCGGGGTCTTCGAGCCAGACGCGGTCTCCCGCCTTCAGCAAGGCGAGGCCGATCAGCTCGATGGTGTGGCGGTATCCCGAGGTCACGAACACCTGCGATGCAGCGCAGTTGATGCCACGCGACACCTGCAGATACGCGGCAATTTCCGCACGCAGCTTTGGCAGCCCGTAGATGGAGGGATGCGCCATGTCGGATGGCTGCATGGCACGCACGCAGCGCGCACCCAGGCGGGCCCATATCTTTCGAGGGAATTCGTCGAGGGCGGGCAGCCCCATTTGAAACGGAAGAATCGAATCCGGCCGGAAACCGATCGAAGAAATTCTCTTGTCGAGCGGAGGCTCCGGAATTGCCACTGGCGTTTGCGGCTTGAGACCCGGCGCCACGATGGTCCCGGCCTGGCCACGTGCCTGGATGTATCCCTCGGCGACCAGCAAGGAGTACGCGGCTTCGATCGTTCCTCTTGCCAGGCCCAATTCCTTGGCCAGTGCGCGGGCGGCGGGTATCCGGTCGCCGGGCTTGAGCAATCCGCTGGAGATGGCATTGCGAAACCGCTCGTAGATCTGCCTGTAGTAGGGCTCGGCCGCTGCGGGGTCCAGGGGCGATACGGGACTGCTCTTCTTGGCGATCATGGATCAATCACAAGCTCCATTCTTGGCTCTGGAGTGTAGGCCATGCAAATTCTAGGATTGACGCTTCTCCCTTGCGGCCATATCAATCATGAAAATCCTGCACGTCAATTGCAGCTCCCGCGGGCAAGCCTCCGAGAGCTTCAAGCTTTCCCGAAAAATCGTCGATCTTCTGCTGAAGAAGTCGCCCGATGCCGTATTGGTCAATCGAGAAATTGGCGGCGGCGCCCTGAGGCATATCGACGCGAATTACGCGCTCGCCCAGCATTCGTCCACGGCAGAAATAAATCAGGAAGGCTCGATTTCCACATCCGAAGAATTGATCCGGGAACTGGAGAACTCGGACGTCGTGGTCATCGGAACGCCCATGCACAACCTGAGCGTGCCCTCTGCGCTGAAGGCCTGGATCGATCATGTCGTTCGAGCACGCCGTACGTTCAATGTGGGCGCCGCGGGCAAGGTGGGCACGCTGCGCGACCGCCCGGTCTTCATCGCCGTGGCTTCGGGCGGGAGATTTTCCGGGGAACATGCACGGCAGCCGGATTTTCTGACGCCGTACCTGACGACCATCCTGGGCACCATCGGGCTGAAGGACCTGAATTTCTTCTCGGTCCAGGGCACGGGCCTCGGCCCGGAAGTCGTCGCGCACGCAAGGGCCAAGACCGACCTGGCGCTGCAGGCGTATTTCTCTTAGAGCGCCTCTTGGATCGCCTGCTGCATGCAGCGCGTGATGCCGCGCACCGCCACCGAATCGGGTCGCGCCGCAAAACGCAGCGCGCGAATCGGCACCGGAATGTGCGGCTCCAGCGTCAGCACCTCGACCTTCGCACGGTCCGCCGATCGCGCAGTGCAGCCGTCGACCAGCGCCACGCCGATGCCGTGGTGCGCCATGGCCAGTGCCGCGTGATAGGTCTGCACCGTGACCACCGCCTGCTGGAAGCCCACGCCCGCCTGCCGGCAGGCCTGGCTCAGGCTGGTGCCGACGGGGTCGCGGCTGTCGAGGCCGATCACCGGACGGTTGACGAGATCGTGCAGCGCCACCGAACCGTTGCGCACCAGCGCGCGCGGCAGCATGCCCTTGGGCGCAATGCACACCATGCGGCTGTCGGCCAGCGTCTCCTGCGTGAGCGAGGGATGCACCGCGGGGCTGAAGGCAAAGCCCACGTCGGCTTCCTGCAGCAGCAGCGCCGACATGATCTGCGGCGAGTGCAGCGACTCGACGGTGATCGCATAGCCCGGATGCTTTTCGCGAAAGGCCTTGAGCGCGCGCGGCAGGATGTCGTAGCTCAACGCCAGCACGCTGAGGATGCGCAGCTCGCCCGTGTCGCCCGCAGTGCGCAGGTTGGAAGCAAGCCGCTGCACCTCGTCGAGCTGCGCGAACAGCCGCTCGATGTGCGGATACAGCGTGAGCGCTTCTGTAGTCGGCGTGAGCCGGCCCTTGGCGCGCTGGAACAGGGGGAAGCCCAGTTGCAGCTCGGCATGCTGCAGCGTGCGGCTCACCGCCGGCTGCGTGATGTTGATGAGCCGCGCCGCCGCGCTCACGCTTCCAGTGAGCATGATCGCGTTGAAGACCTCGATGTGGCGAAGGCGCATCGCGAACGGCGGGTCAGTTGCCCGAAGCGGTCTTGCCTCGTGCGATGTCCATGACCATGCGGGTGCCGAGGTACAGCCGCGGTTCGATGGAGTTGACCAGCACGTACTCGGCATCGGCCGAGTGCGCGCCGAAGCCCTGCAGGCCGAAGCGCTCGATGACGGGCGCCTTGGTCTTCAGCGCGGCAAAGGCCGCATCGGTGCCACCACCGGCGGCCTTGTCGTCGGCGCCCAGCGGCAGGCCGAGCTCGTCCTTGTAGATCTGCTGCGCATGGCGGGCCATGGCGCGCGAAGCGTCGGTGGCTTCCAGCGGCGGACGGCGGCGCTCGAAGTTCATCTCGACCTTGGCCTCGGGAATCAGCTGTTTCTTCACGCGCTCGTTTACCTGCTGCTCGATGCGGTCGTAGTCGCTGACCTTCAGCACGCGCACGTCGGCGCCCGCGGTGGCGCTGGCCGGAATCACGTTGCGGTTGCTGCCCGACTTGGAGATGGTCCAGTTCATCTTCAAGCCGGTGGCCGGGTCGGACAGGTCGCGCATCTGCAGGATCTGGTGCGAAAGCTCGTACAGCGCGTTCACGCCCAGCTCGGGCGCCGAGCCCGCATGCGAGGCCTTGCCCGTGACATGCAGCGTGACCGAGGCAATGCCCGCCGTGGCGAGCGAGAGCTTGTCTTCCTTGACGTAGGCGCCTTCGAAGGACAGCACCGCATCGTGCTCGCTGCCCATGCGCGTAATGAGCGCGCGTGCGCCGGGCGAGCTGATTTCCTCGTCGCCGTTTATCAGCACGGTGAGCGTGCCGTATTCCTTGAACTTCATTGCCTGCAGCATCGACACGATGTGCGTGATGACGGCCACGCCCTGCTTGTCGTCGGCAATGCCCAGGCCGTAGGCCTTGTCGCCATCGATGCGGAACGGCTGCTTGTTGAGCATGCCCACGGTGTAGACCGTGTCCATGTGCGCGATCAGCAAGATCTTCTTCTTGCCCGTGCCCTTGAAGGTGGCGCGCACCACGCGGCCCATTTTCTCGGGCGTGTCTTCCATGCGGTAGGCCTCGGCGCTCGGGTCGATCAGCTCGACCTGGCCGCCCAGCGCCTTGAACTTCGCGGCGATGAGGTCGGAGATTTTTTCGAGTCCGTCGAGGTCGCGACTGCCCGACTCGATGGAGACCAGCTCCTTCAGCGTGTCGAGCAGCGCGGGCTTTTCCTTGGCGGCGAGCGAGGCGACTTGCGCGTCGGGTGCGGCGAAGGCGGTGCCGAAGCAGGCCGCGCAGACCGCGGCGAGCAGAAGTTTGCGGTGCGGAAATTGAGTCATGTGCGTACGTTCTTCTCGGTTGGTTGTCTCGTCTTTTTATTCATCAATGCGCCTTGTCCCAATTGGGACCGACACCGATCTCGGCCAGCAGCGGCACCTTCAGCGCGGCCACGCCGGCCATGAGACGAGGGATTTCGGTGCGCACCCATTCGATCTCGGCCTCGGGCACTTCGAACACCAGTTCGTCGTGCACCTGCATGATCATCCGGGTACCGCGCTTCTCCTCGTCAAGCACGTTCTGTACCTTGACCATGCTGAGCTTGATCAGGTCGGCGGCCGTGCCCTGCATCGGCGCGTTGATGGCCGCGCGCTCGGCGCCTCCGCGTCGCGGGCCGTTGGGCGAATTGATCTCGGGCAGGTAGAGGCGGCGGCCGAACACGGTCTCCACGTAGCCCTGCTCCTTGGCAAGCGCCTTGGTCTCGTCCATGTAGGCCTTCACGCCCGGGTAGCGCGCAAAGTAGCGCTCGATGTACGAGGCCGCGGCCTTGGTCTCGATGCCGAGGTTGCGCGCAAGGCCGAAGCTGCTCATGCCGTAGATGAGGCCGAAGTTGATGACCTTGGCATAGCGGCGCTGCTCGCTCGACACCTGGTCGGGCGTGGAGCCGAACACTTCGGCGGCCGTCGCGCGGTGCACGTCGATGCCTTCGGTGAACGCGCGCAGCAGCGATTCGTCGCCGCTGATGTGGGCCATGATGCGCAGCTCGATCTGCGAGTAGTCGGCACTGGCAATCACGCTGCCCGCCGGTGCCACGAAGGCCTCGCGCACGCGGCGGCCTTCTGGCGTTCGGATCGGGATGTTCTGCAGGTTGGGGTCGTTGCTGCTGAGGCGGCCCGTGACGGCCACGGCCTGCGCATAGTGCGTGTGCACGCGGCCGGTGCGCGGGTTGGCGAGCTGGCCGAGCTTGTCGGTGTAGGTGCCCTTGAGCTTCGACAGGCCGCGGTGTTCGAGGATCTTGGCCGGCAGCGGATAGTCTTCGGCCAGTTTCTCGAGCACCTCTTCGTCGGTGCTGGGTGCGCCGCTCGGCGTTTTCTTGACCACGGGCAGGCCCAGCTTGGTGAAGAAGATTTCGCCGATCTGCTTGGGCGAACCGAGGTTGAAGGGCTGGCCGGCGATGTCGTAGGCCTCCTGCTCCAGTTCCATGATGCGCTTGCCGAGTTCGTGGCTCTGCGTGGCCAGCGTGGGAGCGTCGATCAGCACGCCGTTGCGCTCGACGCGGTAGAGCGCCTCGCTCGAATCCATTTCGAGCTGGTAGATGAAGCGCAGTTTTTCGTCGGCTTCGAGGCGCGGCCACAGCGTGTTGTGCACGTCGAGCGTCTGGTCGCTGTCCTCGCACGAATACTCCGCCGCCTTGGCGATGTCGACCTGGCTGAACGGGATCTGGTGCGCGCCCTTGCCGCACAGGTCTTCGTACGAGATGCCGCTGCGACCCAGATGACGCTCGGCCAGGCTGGAAAGACCGTGCGGCTTGTGCACTTCGAGCACGTAGCTCTGCAGCATGGTGTCGTGCGCGTAGCCCTGCACCTCGATGCCGTGGTTGGCGAACACGTGGCGGTCGTACTTGATGTGCTGGCCGAGCTTTTTCTTGGCACCGTTCTCCAGCCAGGGCTTGAGCTTCGCCAGCACCTCGTCGATGGGCAACTGCTCGGGCGCATCGGGGTAGTTGTGCGTAAGCGGGATGTAGGCCGCTTCGCCGGGCGTGACGCTGAAGCTCACGCCGACGATCTGCGCGACCATCTCGTCGAGCGAGGTGGTCTCGGTGTCGATGGCTGCGAGGTCGGCAGCTTCGAGCTTTGCGAGCCAGGCGTCGAACTGCGCCCAGTTCGTGATCGTGTCGTACTTGAGATTGCTCGCGGGCGCGGCGGCCTCCTGCGCTTCGAGCTCGGAGGGCTCGTCGAACAGGCCGCCCTGGTCGCTGTCGGCCTTGGAGGCAGCCTTCTTCTTGATGCTCTCTTCGATCAGCTCGGGCGGCACTTCCTGCGCTTCGAGCGACTTGACCAGGCTCTTGAAGCCGAACTTCTCGTAGAAGGGTTTCAGTTCGGCCGTCTGCGGCGCGCCGACGGGCAGGCCTTCGAGCGACGGCAGGCCGGTAACGTGGCCGTCGAGGTCGCAGTCGGTGCGAATGGTGACGAGGCGTTTGCTCAGCGGCAGCTTGTCGATGGCCTGGCGCAGGTTCTCGCCCGCGGCGCCCTTCACTTCGGCTGCGCGTTCGATCAATGCATCAAGCGAGCCGTATTCGAGCAGCCATTTGGCGGCAGTCTTGGGGCCGACCTTCGGGACGCCGGGCACGTTGTCGACCGTGTCGCCGACCAGCGTCTGGTAGTCGATCATCAGGTTCGGCGGTACGCCGAACTCGGACGTCACACCCGCCACGTCGCGCTTCTTGCCGTTCATCGTGTCGATGATGGTGATGTGCTCGTCGACCAGCTGGCTCAGGTCCTTGTCGCCGCTGGACACGATCACCTCGACGCCCTGAGCGGCGGCGACTTTTGCGAGCGTGCCGATGACGTCGTCGGCTTCCACGTCGGGCACGCTGAGCACGGGCCAGCCGAGCAGCTTCACCACTTCGTGGATGGGGTCGATCTGGCTGCGCAGGTCGTCGGGCATCGGCGAGCGGTTGGCCTTGTACTCGGGGTACCAGTCGTCGCGGAAGGTCTTGCCGGGAGCGTCGAAGATGCAGGCTGCGTAGTCGGCGCGCACCTCGCGCCGCAGCGCGGTCATCATGTTGATCATTCCCCGGATGGCGCCGGTCGCCGGGCTCTTGGGGTCGCCGGGCACGGCCCGCAGATCGGGCATCGCGTGGAAGGCGCGGTAGAGGTAGCTCGAGCCATCGACGAGCAGCAGCGTTTTCTTGTCGGTCATCGGGCCATTTTGCCGTGCCCGCGACGGCGTCCGAAGCCACGACGGCACCAGGTGTCAACCGACGCCCCGGAACCGGGGGCGAGCCTACAATCAAGGCATGCCTAGCTCCACACTCCTGGTCGCCCGCCGCACCCTGCTGGCGCTGGCTTTCGCAGCCCCCTTTGCCGCCGTACAGGCGCAGCAGCCCGCAGCCGCCCCCGCGGCGGCTCCGGCCGCATCGCTACCAAATCAGGAGCAGGACAAAGCCGAAGGCCGACGCAACCAGAAGGTCGAGAACATCCATACCGAGGACAGCGGTGCCTCGGTCGACGAAGTCCGCTACGGCGGCCGCACGCAGAGCATCAACGTCACGCCCAAGGCCAACGTGCCGGGCTACGAAGTGCTGCCCGCCGACGCGTACACGGGACGCCAGGGTTCGTCCGAAACGGGCGCCAACGGCCCCCGCGTCTGGAACGTGATGAAGTTCTGACCGTGCGTTCTTTTGTCCTAGTTTTTGCAGCGGCAACGCGGCGCTGAGTACCGCGATGGCAGTTTTCACCGAAGTCAGTTTCGGCGAGGCAGACGCGCTCGTCCAACGCCTGGGCCTGGGCCCGCTGCGCGAACTGCGCGGCATCGAGGGCGGCATCGAGAACACCAACTACTTCGCGACCACCGAGTCCGGCGAGTTCGTGTTGACGCTGTTCGAGCGCCTGAGTGCCGAGCAGCTCCCGTACTACCTTTGTCTGATGAAGCACCTGGCAGCTGCCGGCCTGCCTGTTCCCGCGCCCGTGGCGGCAGCCGAGCCCGTCGCCGCCGAGAAGCCCAGGAAGAACCAGCCCCCCGTGCCCGCCGAAGCCGCGTGCGACCTGTTGCACATCGTGGCCGGCAAGCCTGCTGCGGTGGTGCAGAAGCTCTCGGGCCACAGCGAACTGGCCCCCGGCACGGCACATTGCGCCGAACTGGGCGCGATGCTGGCACGCATGCACCTCGCGGGGCGCGACTACCCCCGCATCCAGCCGAACCTGCGCGGCCTGCACTGGTGGAACGAGACGGTGCCGGTGGTGCTGCCGTACATCGAGGAATCGCAAGCCGCCCTGCTGCGTGCCGAACTGGCCTACCAGAACCACGTCGCCGAGTCTTCGGCCTATGCGGCCCTGCCGCGCGGCCCGGTGCATGCCGACATGTTCCGCGACAACGTGATGTTCGCGACCGGTGGCGACGCCGGCGCCGCACCGCGCCTGACCGGCGTGTTCGACTTCTACTTCGCCGGCACCGACACCTGGCTGTTCGACCTGGCCGTGTGCCTGAACGACTGGGCCATCGACCTGCCGACCGGCCGGCACGATGCCGAACGCGCCGATGCGCTGCTGTCGGCCTACGAAACCGTGCGAAAGCTGAACGCCGCCGAGCGCGCCCTGCTGCCCGCGATGCTGCGCGCCGCGGCGCTGCGCTTCTGGATTTCCCGGCTCTGGGACTTCCATCTGCCGCGCGAGGCGAGCATGCTCAAGCCCCATGACCCCACGCACTTCGAACGCGTGCTGCGCGACCGCGCCACCCACCCGCATGCCATGGCACAGGCCCTCGAGCCGCTGCTGGCTGCCTGACCTCTACACATGAAACTCAACCTCGTGCCGGCGCGAACCGGCGTCGAATGGGTCCGCCTCGGACTCAAGAACTTCTGGCGGCAGCCGCTGGCTTTTGTCTCGCTGTTCCTGATGTTCATGGCGCTGATCACGAGCATTTCGCAGCTGCCGCTGATCGGCAGATTCATTCCGTTCGTGCTGCTGCCGTTCTCCACGCTGGGCTTCATGGTCGCGGCGTCGGTGGCCGACGCCTCGGCGACCAACACCGATCTTCCTGGGGAAGCGGGCGGCGTGAAGAAGCCGACCGGCGCGCTCATGTTCCTGTCGGTGGCCCGTGCCATGCGAACGGAATGGCGCGCTCTGGCTGTACTTGGCGTGATCTCGGCGGTGTATTGCTTCCTGACCGTGTTCCTGACGGCACTGGTCGATGGCGGCCAGTTCATGCGCAGCTACCTGCTGGGCGAAACCCCGACCAAGGAAGTGCTGGAAAGCAGCCGCTTCCAGATGGCGAATCTGCTTCAGATGTGCCTCGCGCTGCCGCTGGTCGCGGCGATGTGGCATGCCCCCGCGCTGGTTCATTGGCACCGGGTGGAGCCGGTGAAGAGCATTTTCTTCAGCCTGGTGGCGATGTTCCGGAATTTCGGCGCCTATGCGCTGTACTGGCTCGCGTGGTGCGGCGTGCTGGTGCTTGGCCTGCTGGCGGCGGCGCTGGTCGGCACCATCGTGATCGGCGTGGGCTCTCTGGGCTCGGACACCGGCGCAATGGCCATCGGCAACATCCTGATGGTCGGCACGGTGCTGACGCTCGCCGCCATGGCGCAGGCGTCGAACTGGTTCACCTTCCGCGACACTTTCAATCCGGACTGAGCGCCGCCGCTGCAAGCGGCGCCGCAAAGCTCAGATCGGCGTGAGCTTGGCCACCGACAACGCCAGCCACTTCACGCCATGCCGCGCGAACTTGACCTGTGCGCGTGCGTCGTCGCCGGTGCCTTCCAGCGCGGTCACCGTGCCTTCGCCGAACTTGTTGTGGAACACCTGCATGCCCGAGCGCAGGCCGTGTGAAGGCGCTGTCTTCTGCGGCGGCACGGGTGGGCTGGCGAAGGTGTCCTTGTCGCGGCTGCTGCCGCCGCCTCCATAGCCACCACCGCTGTAGCCGCCTCCACCGCCGCGCGTGCTCGCGTAGCCTCCGCCATAGCCGAAGGCCGATGGAGTGAAGCCCTGGTTCTTGGGCGTGAGCCACTTCAGCGCGCCTTCGGGCAACTCGTCGAAGAAGCGGCTCTTGACGTTGTAGCGCGTCTGGCCGTGCAGCATGCGCGTCTGCGAATGGCTCAGGTACAGGCGCTTGCGGGCACGCGTGATCGCCACGTACATCAGGCGGCGTTCTTCCTCGAGGCTCTCGAAATCGCTCATCGAGTTCTCGTGCGGAAACAGGCCCTCTTCCATGCCGGTGATGAACACGCAGTCGAACTCCAGGCCCTTGGCGGCATGCACGGTCATCAGTTGCACCGCGTCCTGCCCGGCTTGCGCCTGGTTGTCGCCCGATTCGAGCGCGGCGTGCGTGAGGAAAGCGGCCAGCGGGCTCAGCGTTTCGCCGGTTTCGGCGTCGGGCGCGAGCGGCTCGTCGAGCACCGGACGGCTCGGGTCGATACCCTGGCTCGCAGGCGACTGGCGCAACTCGTCGACCGGCAGCGCAACGGCGTCGCGGCCGAAGCCTTCCTGCGTAACAAAGCTCTCGGCCGCGTTCACGAGTTCGTCCAAGTTCTCGAGGCGGTCGGCGCCTTCGCGATCGGCCTTGTAGTGCTCGACGAGGCCGCTGTGGTCGAGCACCAGCTCGATGATCTCGCGCAGGCTCACGCCTTGGGTCTGCTCGCGCAGCACGTCGATCTTGGCAACGAAACCTGTGAGGTTGGCGCCGGCCTTGCCGCCGACGACGCTCACCGCATCGTGCAGCGAGCGCCCGGCCGCGCGCGCCGCGTCCTGCAGGGTTTCGAGCGTGCGCGCACCGATGCCGCGCGGCGGGAAGTTGACGACGCGCAGGAAGCTGGTGTCGTCGTCCTTGTTCTCCAGCAGGCGCAGATAGGCCAGCGCGTGCTTGATTTCGGCGCGCTCGAAGAAGCGCAGGCCGCCGTACACGCGGTACGGCACCGAGGCATTGAAGAGCGCCGTTTCGATCACCCGGCTCTGCGCGTTGCTACGGTAGAGCACGGCCATTTCCTTGCGCTCGTAGCCGTCGCGCGCGAGCTGGCGCATTTCCTCGACCATCCACTGGGCTTCGGCGAGGTCGGTGGGCGACTCGTACACGCGCACCGGCTCGCCCGGGCCCTGGTCGGTGCGCAGGTTCTTGCCCAGGCGCTTCTTGTTGTGGCTGATGAGCTCGTTGGCCGAGTCGAGGATGTTGCTGTAGCTGCGGTAGTTCTGCTCCAGCTTGATCTGGTGGCGCACGTCGAACTCGCGCACGAAGTCGGTCATGTTGCCCACGCGCGCGCCGCGGAAGGCGTAGATGCTCTGGTCGTCGTCGCCCACGGCGATCACGCTGCTGTTCTCGCTCGGTGTGAACTGGCCCGCGACGGTGTTGCCGGTGAGCATCTTGATCCACGCGTACTGCAGGCGGTTGGTGTCCTGGAACTCGTCGATCAGGATGTGGCGGAAGCGCCGCTGGTAGTGCTCGCGCACCGGGTCGTTGTCGCGCAGCAGTTCGTAGCTGCGCAGCATGAGCTCGCCGAAGTCGACCACGCCCTCGCGCTGGCATTGTTCTTCGTAGAGGCGGTAGAGCTCGACCTTCTTGCGGTCGTCGTCGCTGCGCACTTCTACGTCGCCGGGGCGCAGGCCGTCTTCCTTGGCGCCGGCGATGAACCACTGGGTCTGCTTGGCCGGGAAGCGCTCGTCGTCGACGTTGAACTGCTTCATCAGGCGCTTGATGGCCGAGAGCTGGTCTTGCGTGTCGAGGATCTGGAAGGTCGACGGCAGGTTGGCCAGTTTCCAGTGCGCGCGCAGCAGGCGGTTGCACAGGCCGTGGAAGGTGCCGATCCACATGCCGCGTACGTTGACGGGCAGCATCGCCGTCAGCCGCGTCATCATTTCTTTCGCCGCCTTGTTGGTGAAAGTCACGGCGAGGATGCCCCCGGCGGAGACCTGGCCGGTCTGCAGCAGCCAGGCGATGCGGGTGGTGAGCACGCGCGTCTTGCCGGAACCGGCGCCGGCCAGGATCAGCGCGTTGCCCTCTGGCAGCGTGACCGCGGCGAGTTGCTCCGCGTTCAGGTTCTGGAGCAGCGGCAGCGCTGGGGGGTGGGCGTCAGCCGCAGGATCGTTAAACAACATCATGCGATTGTAGAAACCACGGCGTATGCGGGTTATATGAAGAACCGGAAGACCTGCCTTTGCGAGACCGCGTAAAATCAATCACCGGGCCCAAGTTTCTTGCGCCCGGTTTTTTGTGGGCGTTTTCCTTGCAGAACGCACCGCGAAAGCCGGCCGGACCAAGCGCTCATTCGTTTCTTTCAACGATTCCTTTCAGGAGCCTGGTCATGCAAATTTTCGATTACGACAACATCCTCCTGCTCCCGCGCAAGTGCCGCGTGGAGAGCCGTTCCGAGTGCGACACCAGCGTCACGCTGGGCGAGCGCAGCTTCCGCCTGCCGGTGGTTCCCGCCAACATGAAGACGGTGGTCGACGAGTCGATCTGCCTGTGGCTGGCGCAGAACGGCTACTTCTACGTGATGCACCGCTTCGACCTCGACAACGTCAAGTTCGTCAAGGAGATGCAGGGCAAGGGCGTGTTCGCTTCCATCTCGCTGGGCGTGAAGAAGGCCGACTACGACACCGTCGACCAACTCGTGGCACAGGGCCTCGTGCCCGAGTACGTCACGATCGACATCGCACACGGCCACGCCGACAGCGTGAAGAACATGATCGGCTACCTGAAGGAAAAGCTGCCGAAGACCTTCGTGATTGCCGGCAATGTCGGCACACCCGAAGCGGTGATCGACCTCGAGAACTGGGGCGCGGACGCGACCAAGGTCGGCATCGGCCCGGGCAAGGTCTGCATCACCAAGCTCAAGACCGGCTTCGGCACGGGCGGCTGGCAGCTGTCGGCGCTCAAGTGGTGCGCGCGCGTGGCGACCAAGCCGATCATTGCCGACGGCGGCATCCGCGACCACGGTGACATTGCCAAGAGCGTGCGCTTCGGCGCGTCGATGGTCATGATCGGCTCGCTGTTCGCGGGGCACGAGGAATCGCCGGGCAAGACGGTCGAGGTCGACGGCGTGCTGTTCAAGGAGTACTACGGCTCCGCCAGCGACTTCAACAAGGGCGAATACAAGCACGTCGAGGGCAAGCGCATCCTCGAACCCATCAAGGGCAAGCTGGCCGAAACGCTGGTCGAAATGGAGCAGGACGTGCAGAGCTCGATCAGCTACGCGGGCGGCCGCGCGCTGATGGACATCCGCAAGGTCAACTACGTCACGCTGGGTGGCGACAACGCGGGCGAGCACCTGCTGATGTAAGCCCGCCTGGGCGCCGGTCAGGCCTCCAGCAACTGCACTGCGTGCCTGTGCAAGGTGTGAGCCGGATCGGCGAGCGCGTCGACCACATCGAAGTGGTTGAGCCCCGGGAGCACCTCGCACACCGGCACGGTGTTGCGTCCCCACGCCTCGCGGATCATCGCGTTGTGGCGGATGAACTCTTCGCTCTCCCCGCCGCCAGCAACGGCGTAGAGCTGGCCGCGTTTGGGCGCACGCCACAGTGCCGGGCTGGCACGCAGGGCGTCTGCATCGGTCAGCTTCAGCACATTCTCGAGAAATGGCGTGCGCTGCAGCGGGCGAAGGTCGTAAAGGCCCGAGATCGACAGCGCGTTGCGCACGGGCTGCGTGGGCAGATCGGGTGCGACCGCCTTCCAGTCGCAAGCCAACAGCGCCGCCGCCATGTGACCACCGGCCGAATGGCCTGCTACGGTGATCCGCGAAGGATCGCCGCCATGGGCCGCGATGTGGCGCCAGGTCCATTCGAGCGCACGCACCATCTGCAGCAGGATGCCGGGCACCGTGACAGGCTGCTCCGGCGTGCCGGGGCACAGCGCGTAGTTGGGCTGGACCACGCAGATGCCGCGGTCATTGAACGCAGGCGCAATGAAGGAGTGGTCTTTCTTGTCCATGGCGCGCCAGTAGCCGCCGTGGATGAAGACCAGCACGGGCGCGTCGGGCACCGGTGCGGGAAAGATGTCGAGCGTTTCGTTCACGCCCTGGCCGTAGGGAAGATCGATCCGCGCCGGCAAGGCCTCGCGCACCGCGGCCGATTCGCGCGCCCATCGCTCGAAGTACGCGGGGTGATCTTTCACCCGTGCAAGGTTGTTGTACATGCCTTCCAGCCAGGCGGGATCGAACGAGGCCATGCGGTCTTTGCTCCGTGTTTCGCGAGGCGCGCATCTTGGCACGGCAGGGTGCGCCAAAACAGGAGTTCCGGTTAAAATTCGCCTTGCGTTGGGGGGGTAGCTCAGCTGGGAGAGCGCCGCGTTCGCAATGCGGAGGTCGTGAGTTCGATCCTCATCCTCTCCACCAACCAATACAGAAAAGGCCTTGGCATCCGCCAGGGCCTTTTCTTTTTTCCGGCTCAGGTATCGAGCGTCAGATGCTGGCCGTGCAGCGCCGCGGCGCCCGGCGATGCAAGGAAGCCGATCGTCTGCGCGGCGACCGAGGTCGACACCCAGTCAGCCGGATTCGCGTCAGGCATCGCCTGCCGGTTGGCCGGCGTGTCGAGCACGCTCGGCGCCACGCTGTTGATGTTGACGCCATGCGGCGCCGCCTCTGCGGCCATGGCTTCCACCAGGCGCTGCAGCGCACTCTTCGAAGCGATGTACGCGGCCATGGCCGGCACGCCGCGCGCCGCGACCTTCGCCGTCACGGCGATGACGCTGCCTGCGCGTCGCTCGATCATCGAGGGCAGCACAGCCTGCGTCACCGCCACGAACGACCATGCGTTGAGATTCATCATCCGGTCCCAACTCGCGCGCGAGAGCGCATGCGTCGCCTCGCCCATCTCGAAGCCGCCTGCGATGTGGACCAGCGTGTCGATGCGACCGAAAGACTTGAGCGCCTGCTCCGCGAGGGCTGCCATCTCGGACGCGGAAGTCACGTCGCCCGCCAACAAAAGATGCTGCGAGTTGTCGAGGCCCGGGAAGACCTCCGCAAGACGACCCGCATGGTGATCGACCAGCGCAAGGCGCGCGCCCTGGTCGATGAAGTGCTGAGCCACGGCACGGCCCAGTGCGCCTGCGGCGCCGGTGATCAAGACATGGGGCGTGGTGTTGGCGTCGCTCATCGAAGTTCTCCTGGTTGAGAGGGCCGTGCCCCCGTCGGTAGAGGCGAATCCTAACGCCGCGACCTACAAATTTTTTGGACGGGCAGAAATTCTGGGATATACTCGTGGTCTTGCCAGAAAACACCAAACGTTTTCAACGCAAGGGCTCTTAGCTCAGTTGGTAGAGCAGCGGACTCTTAATCCGTAGGTCGAGTGTTCGAGTCACTCAGGGCCCACCAACCAACATCGCGTCATCGCTGGAACGCCCGCTACTCACAAGGTAGCGGGCGTTTTTCATTGTGGCTGCTACCGCATGTACTGAGTGGGAGTGGCACCAAACGTGCGCTTGAACAAGGCAATGAACGCACTGATGTTGCTGTAGCCGAGCTCGAGGGCAACGGTCGTGACGGAGCGTCCCTCAGCCAGGAGCTCCAACCCACGCAGCAAGCGCGCACGCTGCCGCCATGTTCCAAGGCTGTATCCGGTCTCCAAGGGAAAGCGACGGTTCAGCGTGCGAGGCGAAATATTCGCCAACCCGGCCCAGGCGTCCAACGAACGATCGTCAGCGGGCTGCGCCAGGAGCTCTTGCGCGATCTTCATCAGCGATGGGCTTGTCGGCATCGGCAGGCTGAGCTCTTCGATCGGCAAGGACCTGATCTCGTTGACCACGACGAGTTCGAGCAAACCTCGCATCGCTCCAGCAGGCTCGCTGTTGAGACTTTCAAGCCGCCGCACTGTCTCGCGCAACAGGGCCGAGATACGAAGCGTCGCCGGTCGTTCAGGCAGCCCCTCACCTGCACCGCTCTGAATGTAGATGCTCCACGTGTCGACCTGTCCGTGCGCGCTCGCCCAGTGCAGTTGCCCGGGCGGTATCCACACCGCGTGCACGTTCGGCACGAGCCATTTGCCGAACTCCGTGCCAAGCGTCAGCAGGCCTCGCCAAACACCAAGGAGCTGCCCTCGTCCGTGGCTGTGAGGCTCCACCAGCGAACTCCCTTCGACGCATTGGGAAACAACGATCGCCAACGGCCCCGCGGCGCCATCTTTCAGGTCCGCAAGGTCAGGCTGCTGGGTTGTCGAGGACATGGCGCAAATGAGCTATTGAATGGCCTGAACAGCATAGCAACGCCAGGTCCAAAAACCTAGCATCGATCCAACACTTCAGAGCAGATGACCGCCATGCAAGCCCAAGACATCCTTCCCGACAGTGCCGACATGGAAGATAGAGCAAGAGAACGCAACGTCGTTGCACTCGGCGAGCTGTACGCCGAGCCATCCCCGATGATCCAGAAGGCGGTGTCTCGCAGACTGACCGAGTACCACCGCCCCTACCTTGAAGCCGCGACGTTCTTCTGCCTTGCGACGGGGCGCGAGAGTTCGGGCCTCGACGCTTCTCCGCGCGGCGGTCCGCCTGGCTTCGTGCACATGCTCGATGCCCAGACGCTCACGTTCGCGGATTGGCCCGGCAACAACCGCATCGAGTCACTGAAAAATCTGCAGGACGACGACAGGGTTGCAATGCTCTTTCTCTTTCCCGGGCTGGATGTGTTCATGCGCATCAATGGCCATGGGCACATCTCCACATCGCCGGATCTGCTTGGCAGGCTTGTCGAGCGAGGCAAGCATCCCAAAGCCGCCGTTGTGGTCACGGTCGAGGAAGCCTTGTTCCACTGCGGCAAGGCCGTCAATCGCGCGCGGCTGTGGGATCCCACCGCGCTCCTGGATCGCAACTCCCTGCCAACGGTCGGGACGGTGCTGGTCGCACTTGCAGAGCTGAACGACGTCTCTGCGTCGGTCCTTGATGCGAAGTACCAGGACGCGGTCAAACACGATTTGTACTAACACGGAGCAATACATGACATCCAAGGTTTGGTTCATCACAGGCTCGTCTCGAGGACTCGGACGCGCATGGGCACAGGCGGCGCTGGAACGCGGCGACAAGGTCGTGGCAGCAGCCCGCTCCATGGAGGCACTACAGCCGCTGGTGGCGAAGTACGGCGACGCCATCCTCCCGGTGACTCTCGACGTCACGGATCGCGACGCAGTATTCGCAGCGATGGACGCGGCGATTGCCCGTTTCGGCCGACTCGACGTCATCGCCAGCAATGCCGGCTATGCGTTGTTCGGCACCATCGAGGAAAGCAGCGAACCACAGGCGCGTGCGCAGTTCGAGACCAACCTCTTCGGAACTCTCTGGGTCATTCAGGCAGCGCTTCCCCACCTGAGGGCGCAAGGCGCAGGGCACATCCTGGTGACCTCGAGCGTGGCGGGGATCATCACCTTCCCCACTGCCGGGGTCTACAACGCAACCAAATGGGCCGTCGAGGGACTCGTGGAGACGCTCGCATCGGAAGTCGGGGCCTTCGGCATCAAGGTGACGCTCGTCGAGCCCGGCGGCTACGACACGGACTGGCGAGGAGCCTCGGCCATCAGCGCTGAGCCGATGCAGGTCTACGAGGGGCTGCGCCAGAAGATCAAGGCCCTCAGCGCCACCCGAGCGCTAGGCAATCCGGTTGCCACGACTGCGGCGATCCTCGCTGTAGTCGACGCAGAGGAACCGCCGCTGCGACTCTTTCTCGGAAAGGCCTGCTTGCCTGCCGCGAAGCAGGCCTATTCGCAACGCATGTCGACCTGGGAAGCCTGGGCTGCCGTGTCCGAGGGAGCACAAGGCTGACCTGCGGACCGCCGGTGAGCCGGACTATCAGGAAGCGACTCCCTGCCGCGCGATCCAGTCGTCGACACAGCGCTCGAGCAGATCGCGCCGCTCACCCACCTCGGCCATCAGATACTGGCGTGCGTGTGTCTGCGCCAGTTCGCTCGACAGGAACCATTGCTCGCGCTCCGGGCTTCCTTGTGCCGGCGGCGCACCCCATGCCGAACTGCCGAGAAAAGCCTCGGTGACGGGCAGTCGCCCATCGGTCTTGCCGACGTCCGACAAGGCGTCTCGCGCGCCGCCGAGGACGATGCGCACCTGCACGACCTCATCGTCCGCCTCGATGGAGGCCGCGAGGCCGCCCGCTTGATGCACGTGCCAGAGTTGCGCTGCAGAAGCATTGCGAACCCAGCTCTCCAGCGCGCGCGTCAAACTTTCAAGAATGATTTCTTTGTTCATACGGGAATATTTCACGGTTTTGCCTATCACTTGCAACCTGCTTCGGCCCCGACCTGCAAAAGACACCCATTGGGCATGGCATCTTGTACCTGCTGTCACGCATCACAACAACAAGAGACACAGGGATATCAACTTCGAAGCCAAAAAGCTCGTTCGGCCCGCTCATGCGGGTATTTTTTTGTCCGGCCGCGGCCAGGGCCGGTGACGATGTTCGGAGGCCACAGAATGTGACCTGCCTCGGACCACGCTTCGGGCGTGAGCTATATTTCCTCCCATGGAAAAGGCGTCCGACATAGGCAAACCCACCGTCCCCATCGACCTGATCGGGCCAGATCACTGGCCGCGCTCGAAGCGCGGTTCCGGTCGTGCCACCAAGGTGATCCTCGCGGTCGTGGGTGGCTTGGCGGCCGCAGGCCTGATCGCCTACCGCTTCTTCGGGCGCTGACCACCGATCCCCCGCACAAACAAAAGCCCGCCGTCCGGAAGACAGCGGGCTTTTTTCATGGGCATGGGTCAAGGTCACAGCCCTGCCCTTACTGAAGCCGCGAGCCCTTGGGCAGCCGCTTGGCCAGCCACTCGTGCACGTCCGCACGAATGTTGCGGCCTTCAAGCAGAAAGTTCTCATAGCGGCTCGGCACATAAGGCAGATAGACCAGCGACATGCCTGCTTCCTCCGGCGTGCGCGCGGCCTTGCGGTTGTTGCAGACCGCGCATGCGCTCACGAGGTTGGTCCAGGTCCATGGGCCTCCGCGCGATTCGGGCAGCACGTGCTCGCATTGCAGGTCGCGCTCGTGGAACACGCCCGCGCAGTAGGCGCAGGTGTGACGGTCGCGGCGCAGCAGCTTGCTCTTGGTGACGCTCGGAATCACGTCGAAGAGGTTGATCTTCGACGCACCGCGCAGCGCGATGATCGGCGCCACTTCGACGCGCGACTGCACACCGCGCGCCACATTGAAGCCGCCACGCAGCGTGGCCAGCGGCAGGTCGCCGTCTTCCCATGCGACCGAGCCGGTCGCGTAGTGCAACACCGCCTGCTCCAGCGAAATCCAGGCTTGCGGCGTGCCCTGAATATCGAGTTGCAGGACGTGAGGGTGCATGACTCGCCTCCTTTTGCGGCGATGGTTGTGAGGTTGAATGAAATGAAACCATGGGGTGCACGAACGGAATCGAACCGTCGTCAGCGGGACCACAACCCGCGGCTCTGCCGTTGAGCTACGTACACCATAAGAAAAAGACGAGCAGCCGACTCACCACTCGCCGACCGCGCGCACGCGCTGGTCGAGATCGAGGCCTTCGAGTGGTGCCTCTCGGCCCGGCGACGTCGGCGCGCATTCGTTCGCGCGACGTGCATCGGTCACGATGCCGAAGCGTTGGGCCAGGGCCAGCACCATGCGCTTGCGTGGTTGTGCCGGGCGCACGGTGATCATCCGGATCGGGGTGTTGCGCTTGCGCATGGTGACTCCTTGGTTGTGTGACAGCTGAACAAAGAAAGAAATGGCCCCACGTGCACGACTCGAACGTGCAACCCCTTGCTTCGTAGGCAAGTGCTCTGATCCATTGAGCTAACGCGGGTCGAAAAACAAAAAGTGTCCGGTTACGAGTTCCGGCGCCGCCCAATCTTTGCGGCCGGTTTCCGCGGGAGGGCCATCTGCAATGGCCCGGTCCCGCTCGGGTTCGGTGTTGTTCAAAAAAGCGGTGGCCCGCTTTCCATTTCGGTTGTGTCCTCACGCGACGGACAGCGCGCTGGGCACTGCCCCGTACGACGTCGCTGCACAGGAGTGATCAATTCCTGCACATCCCGCCAGACCGTCTACGCGGTGGGCTCTGGCGGTGTGGTGAAGGCACACCCGAAATGGCAAACAAGAAGCCAAAAACAAAAAGGCCCGGAACCTTGCGGTGTCCGGGCCTCTGCATGAGAGAGCTTGGAAGGTGTGCGCCTATGCGCAACCTCCACCCGGTAGCACCTGATCCTCGACTTTTCCAACGCGCAGGCTGGCTGCAGCTTTTGTGGAATACACGTGGCTCTGGTGCTGATTCAGTCGGAACGACGGCATGCCATCGAAACCACCACACGCCCAGACGCGCACGAGCGATCGGCCCGAGGCGGGTCGAATGCTGGTGAGGTTCAATGCGGTGTTCACGATGGTTCCTGAGTCAAAAATTGCCGCTGTCGGCTGTAAAGGGTTGGAAAAAAGGTACGGCTTTGGGCCGCGATTGAGGGCAACTGTAAATAGTGTTTACGACTGCGTCAACAACCGGGACAATCTTTTTTTGTCTTGTTGTTGTTTTTGAACAGTGCCCAATATCACCGTCGCGCGCCGCCGCAATGCTCTCGCGCTGCACCGCCGCTTTCTCGAAGAGGCCGTTGCCGCGGGCCTGCCTGCCAAGGGGCTGGACCAGGCGTTTGCGAAGAAGATCGAAATCTCCCCCAGCATGTGGAGCCAGATCAAGAGTTCCCGGCCCATCGGCGACAACCTGGCACGGCAGATCGAACGGCACTGCAACGTGGAGCCGGGCTGGCTCGACAAGGAAGATCGCCCCTCCGAGGTGCCCGATGCAGCAGAAGAACGCTTCATTGCCGCCGCGCGCGAGGCATGGCGCACGGCCAATGCCAAGGGCAAGAAAGAGCTCAGCGGCTGGCTGAAGAAGCGCACGCAGGACGCTGCCGGCAACGAGCCCGCGCCCTGAACAAGGATCAGCCCAGTTCGGGCGCGTTGCGCAGGATGGCCACGCGCATGTCGTCCGGAATGGCGACGGCGCGATGCGTTTCGAGCGAAGTCGTCACGATCACCTGTGTCATCTGCATGCGCACTTCGCCCGTCTCGGCGCTGAAGCAGCGCACAGCCAACGTCATCGAACGCGAGCCCAGCCGCTGCACCGTGAGCCCGAGGAGCACCTGGTCGCCCATGCGGCTCACGGCGCGGAAATCGACATCGAGCTTCACGGTCGGCAAGCCGATGCGGCGCTGCGCCACCAGGCCGTGGTAGCTGAGCCCCAAGCCTTCATTGACCCAATCCTCGATCAGCCCGTTGAGCATCACGAAGTACTGCGGATAGAAAACGATGCCCGCCGGATCGCAATCCGAAAACCGGATCAGCCGCGGCCTGCGGAACTCATTGCTCGCGGCCGCCAGATCGACGTGCGTGTCGTCGCTCATCCTCAGCTCTCCTCGCCCGAAGGCTCGCCGCGCATCACATGCACGCGCAGCAGGCCCAGCTGCGTGTGCATCTGCTTGACCGTCTTCATGTCGAGCCCCGAGAACATCTCGAGGATCCACTGCTCGTGCTCGCTCGCCATCGTCTCGAAGGTGCGGCGCCCCGTGGGCGTGAGGCTCACGATCCACGCGCGGCGGTCGTCGGGGCTGGGCGCGCGCGCCACCATGCCTTCGCGTTCGAGCTCATCCGTCAGGCCCGTGACGTTGCCGCCGGTCACCATCAGGTAGCGCGACAGCACGCGCATCTTGAGCCCATCCTCGTAGCGGTAGAGCTGCGCCATGTAGTCGAAGCGCGCCAGCGAGATGCCGAAGCGCTCGCGCAGCCGGCGCCGGATCTCGGCCTCGATCTGCGTGGTGCTGGCCAGCATGCGCAGCCACAGCTTGAGCATCGCGTGGTCCTCGTGGCCCGCGCGGGCTTCGTGGCCCAGTTCTTCCGCATCGCTCAGCGCGGCGTGCGAGGCATCGTTGTTGCGTGTCATGTCACTTCTCCCCCCGAAACCGAGATGGACTGCCCGGTGACCGACGCTGCACCGGGCCCGCACAGCCAGCGCACGGCATCGGCCACCTCGGACGGCTGCACGATCCGCTTCTGCGGATTGACGCTGGAAAACTCCGCCAGCGCGTCGGCCTCGCTGCGCCCGGTCTTGCCGACCACATTGGCGACGCTGTTGCGCAGGATGTCGGTGTCGGTGTAGCCCGGACACACGGCATTCACCGTGATGCCCTTGCGCGCCACCTCGAGCGCCAGCGAGCGCGTGAGCCCGATCACGCCATGCTTGGCCGCGGTATAGGCCGCCACATAGGCGTAGCCCTTCTGCCCCGCCGTGCTGGCGATGTTGACGATGCGGCCCCAGCCGGTGTCGAGCATGTCGGGCAGTGCCGCCTGCGCGCACAGAAAGCTGCCGGTGAGGTTGACCGACAGCATCCGCTGCCAGAGCTCGAACGACGTCTTGAGGAAGGGCGCACTTTCGGCCGCGCCGGCGTTGTTGACGAGCACGGCGACCGGGCCTCGCGCAGCGCGGGCCTCGGCGAACGCCGCCTGCACAGCCTCGGGGCTTGCCACGTCGGCGGCCACGACGCCATGCCCGCCGCCCGCGAGCGAATCGGCCACGCGCTGCAGCGCCTCACGGTCACGGCCCAGCAGCGTCAGGACGGCGCCCTCGGCTGCCAGGGTGCGGGCGATCTCGGCGCCGATGCCGCGTGCCGCACCCGTGACGAGTGCGTGGCGGCCAGTGAGTGAATTTGATTGCATACCTGAATGTTTTAGTTCTGAATCATTTTAACGGAGTGAGCCGGCCCGAGTTGTCAGCGCATGAAACGGCCGCCGTTTAGGTCCAGCGTGGTGCCCGTCATGAAGGCTGCTGCCGGCGAAACCAGATAGACCACCGCCGCGGCCACCTCCTCTGGCAATCCGAAGCGGCCGAGGGGAATGCCCGCCCGCAGCACCCACTGCTTCGCAGGCTCCATGGCGTCGAGCGCCGGGCTGCGGATCGCCGCAGGGGCCAGCGCATTCACCGTCACGCCGTGCGGCGCCAGTTCCTGCGCGAACGATCGCGTCAGCGCCAGCAGTCCGGCCTTGCTCGCTGCGTAGTGCGCGCCGGTCGCCGTGCTGGCCTGCTGCCCCGCCATCGAAGTCAGGTTGACGATGCGCCCCGCGCCGCGCTCACGCATGTGCCGCCCGGCAATGCGACAGCCGAAGAAGCTGCCACGCAGGTTGACGGCGAGCACGTCGTCCCACTCTTCAGGTGTGATGTCCCAGAGCGATACGGTCGGCGTGCGCGCCGCGTTGTTGACCATGACGTCGACAGCGCCGAAATGTGCAACCGCCTTGTCGAAGCAAGCGGAGAACGCCGCCTCGTCGCGCACATCGAGTTGCAAGGCGAGCCCGCCGACCTCCGCCGCAACGGCTTCGGCATTCGCAAGCTCGATGTCGGCCAGGGCCACGCGCGCCCCGGCTTCCGCCAGCCCTCGCGCGATGGCCGCTCCCAGCCCCTGCCCCGCACCCGTCACGAACGCCACGCGGCCGGAAAGCGGGAGCAGCACTGCGCTCGTCATGCGATTCGCCTCAGGCCCTGGCGGGCCGTCCGTCCCAGGTCTGCGGCCCGACACCGCGCTCACGCAGCTTGAACTTCTGCACCTTGCCGTTCTCGGTGCGCGGCAAGTCGGCCAGCAGGTCGATGTATCGCGGCACGGCGAAGTACGGCAGGCGCCCTTCGCAAAAGCGCGCAAGCTCGGCGGGATCGATCGACACGCCCTCGCGCGCCACCAGCGCGGCCATCACCTCGTCTTCGGCCAGCTCGGAGCGCACCGGGTACACCGCGCACGAGGCCACGCCCGGGTGGCTCAGCAGCACCTGCTCGACCTCGAACGAGGAGATGTTCTCGCCACGCCGGCGGATCGCGTCCTTGATGCGGTCGACAAAGCGGAATGCGCCGTCGGCATCGCGCACCACACGGTCACCGGTGTGAAACCAGAGATTGCGCCAAGCCTCGACTGTCTTCTCCGGCATGTTGAAGTAGCCGCTCGCGAAGGCATACGGCTCATCCGCGCGCAGCAGCAGTTCGCCCGCTTCGCCGGGCGGCAGCGTCACGTCGTCTTCATCGGCCACGCGCGCCTGGAAGCCCGGGCGCAGCCAGCCCATGACACCGCCGCGCGGCGAATCGGGCGTGGTGGCGATGGCGAAATTGGTTTCCGTCGAACCGTAGCCTTCGAGCAGCGACACGCCTGTGCGCGCCTTGAACGCAGCGCCTGCGGCAGACGGCACGCCGGGCCCCAGCCCGATGCGCACGCGGTGGTCGCGCTCCCCAGGGCCTTCCGGCTGCGCGAGCAGGATCGGCACCATCGCGCCCAGCAGATACACCACCGTCGCCCCGCTCGAGCGCATCGTCGGCCAGAAGCCCGAGGCCGAGAAGCGCGACTCGAACACCACTTGTGCGCCCGTCAGCGCGGCCTGCACGAAGGTGTTGAGCGCGTTGATGTGAAAGAGCGGCAGCGTGGTGCACAGCACGTCGTCGGCGCCGACGCCGAGCACTTCAGCGCTGTTCACGCCCCACCAGAAATACTGCGCATGCGGGCAGATCACACCCTTGGCCGGCCCCGTGGTGCCGGAGGTGTAGAGGATCGCGAGCGGGTCGCCGGGCTGCACCGCAGCCGGATCAACGGGCTCCCCGCCCTCGGGATACGCCACGACGCGCACACCTTCAGGCGCTCGCCACGCATTGGATGCAGCTTCCCCAACCACCCAGACCTCGCGCAACGCAGTGCGCGTCAGGTCTGCCGTCGCGAGCCGCTCCAGGAAGCCCGCCTCGATCACCAGCAACTTCGCCTCGCTGTTCGCCAGGAAGTATTCGATCTGCGGCCCCATCGACGCCGTGTTGACCGGCACCATCGATGCCCCCAACCAGCCTGCACCGAGAAAGCTTTCGAGAAACTCGACACGGTTTCCGCACATCACCGCAATACGGTCGCCGCGTACCACGCCAGCCGCCGCCAATGCCCCAGCACGCACAGCCGCAGCCCGCGCCGCATCGCCATGCGTCCACTCGCTCCCCGCGATCCGCAGCAACGCACGCGAGCCGAACAGCCCGGCCTGCCGCCGCAGTATCGCCGGCAGCGTGCGCAGGGCGGGCGGTACGGCGCGCGGGTCACTCGTCATCGTGCGTGCCTCCGCCGAGGTAGGTGGCCTGCACCCGCGGGTCGCTGGCCAGCTCGGCCGAAGCACCCGACAGCGCAATCTCGCCCGTCTCCAGCACATAGCCCTCGTCCGAGCTTTCGAGCGCGGCGCGCGCGTTCTGCTCCACCAGCAGGATCGACACGCCGTCTTCCCGCAGCTTGCGCACGATGGTCAGAATGTCGCGCACGATCAGCGGCGCCAGCCCGAGGCTGGGCTCGTCGAGCATCAGCAGGCGCGGCGCCGACATCAGCGCGCGCCCCACCGCCAGCATCTGCCGTTCGCCACCCGACAGCGTGTCCGCGCGCTGCGAGCGCCGTTCCGCCAGCCGCGGAAAGCGGTCGTACACCGACTGCAGCCGCTTCTTCATTGCATCGCCGCGCAGCCGCTTGGCGTACGCACCGAGCTGCAGGTTGTCGAGCACGGTGAGCTCGCCGAACAGCTCGCGCTTCTCGGGCACGAGGCACAGGCCGCGCTCCACGCGCGCTTCCACGTCCAATCCCTGCAGGTCTTCGCCTTCGAAGCGCAGCGTGCCCTTGCAGGGCAGCAGGCCCATGGCCGCGGCCAGCAGCGTGGTCTTGCCCGCGCCGTTCGGCCCGATCACCGAAATGATCTGGCCCGGCTGCAAGTCGAGCGACACTCCGCGCACCGCCTCGACCTGCCCGTACGACACATGCAGATCGCCGATCTCCAGCATCGCGGTCATACAACGCTCCCCAGGTAAGCCGCCTGCACACGCTCGTCCGCGCGCACCGCCGACGGCACGCCCTCCACGAGCTTGGAGCCGAAGTTCATCACCACCAGCCGGTCCACCAGTTTCATCACGAAGTCCATGTCGTGTTCGACGATGAGGATGGTCACGCCCTCCTCGCGCAGCTTGCGCAGCAAATCGCCGAGTGCCATCTTTTCCTTGCGGCGCAGGCCGGCAGCCGGCTCGTCGAGCACCAGCAGCACGGGGTCGGCGGCCAGAGCGCGCGCAATTTCCAGGATGCGCTGCGTGCCCAGCGGCAGGCTGCCCGCCAGTTCGTGCGCGCGGTCGCCCAGGCCGATGCGGTCGAGCTGGCGCTGCGCCTCCTGCAGGATCTGGCTTTCCTCCGTGCGATCGAGCCGCAGCCCCGCCTTCAGGATGCCCGAGCGCGTGCGCGAGTGCGCACCCAACGCCACGTTGTCCAGCAGGCTCATGTGCGGGCGCAGCTTCACGTGCTGGAAGGTGCGCGCCAACCCCAGCCGCGCCACCTCGCGCTGCGGCATGCCCGCGATGTCGTGGTCCAGGAAGCGCACCTGGCCTGCGCTCATCGGCAGCGTGCAGGTCAGCAGGTTGAACATGGTCGACTTGCCTGCACCGTTGGGCCCGATCAGCCCGACGATCTCGCCGGCCTTCACGTCGAAGCTCACGTCGTTCACCGCAACCAGCCCGCCGAAACGCTTGACCGCACCATTCACCGACAACACCTGCGAGCCGCGTTCGGGCAGCGTGCGATGCGGCAACGGTTCGACCGGCGGCGCCTCGTGGCGCGACGGCCCTTGCGAACCGCCACGACGGCGCGTCCAGCGGCGCAGCAGGCCCATCACGCCGCCGCGCGCAAAGTGCAGCAGCAGAATGAACAGCGCGGCGAAGGCCACGGCCTCCAGCTGGCCGGCGCGTTGCGTGAGCATCGGCAGCACGTCTTGCAGGCCGTTCTTCAGCACCAGCACCAGCGCGGCGCCAACCAGCGCACCACCCAACTGACCGAGACCGCCGGCCACCGCCATCAGCAGGTACTCGATGCTGGCGCGCACGTCGAAGGGCGACGGGCTCACGAAGCGGTTCATGTGCGCATAGAGCCAGCCCGCCAGCCCCGCGAACAGCGCGGCTGTGACGAACAGCGACAGCCGCACGCGGTACGCATCCGCCCCCACGCTCGCCAGCAGCGTCGCACCGCCGCGCAGTCCGCGAATCGCGCGACCCGGCCGCGACTGCAGCAGGTTGTGGCTGAACAGGCAGGCCAGACCGACGACCACCCAGATCAGGTAGTACATCGCGCGCGGGTCGGCCAGCGACCAGCCCGCGACCTGCAGCGCCGGAATGTTCGACAGCCCCGTGTGCCGACCGAGCGCATCGACGTTGCCGAACAGCATCGCGATCGACAGCCCCCAAGCGATGGTGCTCAACGGCAGAAAGTGCCCGCCGAGCCGCAGTGTGAGCATGCCGATGGCAAGCGCCGACAGCCCCGTGAGCAGCAGCGCGAACAGCAGCCCGATCCAGGGCGACATGCCCTGCGTGGTCGTGAGCCACGCCGTGGCATAAGCCGCGATGCCCACGAAGGCCGCCTGCCCAAACGATGTGGCGCCGCCCACGCCCGTGAGCAGCACAAGGCCCAGCGCCACCAGCGCGCCGATGCCGATGTCGTTGAGCAGCGAAACGGTGAAGCTGCCCGCCAGCACCGGCACCAGTGCCAGCACGACGACGAGCCCGGCGATCCACGCCCGGTGCTTGTTGCGGTTGGCGTTCATTGGTCCACCTCGTCTTCTTCCTCTTCGGCATGCGTGGCCATGAAAGACCGCAGCATGAGCACCGGAATCAGCAGGCTGAACACGATCACGTCTTTCAGCGCACCGCTCCAGAACGAGGCAAAGCTCTCCACCACGCCAACCGCGAGCGCGCCAATGGCCGTCATCGGGTAGCTCACGAGCCCGCCGATGATCGCGGCCACGAAAGCCTTCAGGCCGATGATGAAGCCCGAGTCGTAATACATCGTCGTCACAGGAGCGATCAGCACGCCGATCAGCCCCGCCAGCAGCGAGGCGCAGCCGTACGCCAGCAGCGCCGTGCGCACCGGCCGGATACCGACCAGCCGCGCGCCCACCCGGTTCACGGCCGTGGCGCGCAGCGCCTTGCCTGCCACCGTGCGCTCGAACACCAGGAAGAACAGCCCGCTCAACACGATGGCCGCTCCCACCATCAACACCACCTGCCCGCTGACCGTGAAGCCATCACCCAGCGTGAACACGGCGCTGGTCAGCGGCGTGGTGCGCGAACCCTCGGGTCCGAAGAACAGCAGGCCCAGCCCCGACAGCAAAAAGTGCAGCGCCAGCGACACGATCAGCAGCACCAGCACCGATGCATCCGCGATCGGCTGGAACACCACCCGCGCCAGCAGCGGCGCGATGGGCACCACCAGCAGCACCGCCACCGCGATGTGCACCGCCACCGGCACGCCCGGCCGCGCCGCCAGCCATGCGAGCACGCACGGAATGGCGGGCAGCACACCCCACATCAGCACCGCCTTCGGAATGCGCGCGGCCTCGCCGCGACGCAGTAGGCTGCCGATCTCGGTGGCCAGGGCCAGTGCGGCCAGCACCGCGACCATGCCGATGGTCGGTGGCACTCGGTCGGTTTCGAAGGCCGCGAGCGACAGGGCCGCAAAGGCCGCGATGTCGCCGAACGGCACGAACACCACCCGCGTGACGGAAAAGATCAACACCAGCCCCAGCCCGGCCAGCAGATAGACGGCCCCGTTGGCCAGGCCGTCGGTGAGGAGAATCAGCGCCACGTCCCATGTCATCGCGCGGCCCTCCGGAAAGACAAAGGCGAGAGGTTCAAGGTGCGAGCTTCCATTGGCCGTTGTCGAGCTTGACGATCACGCGGGCGCGTTCGTCCACGCCGTAGAGACTGCCGGGCTTGAAGGTGTAGACGCCGTGCGTGCCCACCACTTCCTTCGTGCTGAAGATGGCATCGCGCAGCGCCACGCGGAACTCGGGCGTGCCTGGCTCCGCCTTCTTCATGGCGCGCGAGGCGGCATCGACGAACACCAGCCAGCCGTCGAACGAGTAGGCCGAAAAGGCGTCGCTGGTCGGTGCGTTGTTGACCTTCTGGAACACGGCGCGGAAGTCGGTCGCGATCTTCTTGGTCGGGTAGCTGTCCGGCAATTGCTCGGCCACGATCACCGGGCCGGTGGGCATCAGCGCGTTCTGGCCGGCCGCGCCGACCACGCGCACGAAGTCGGGGTTGATCAGGCCGTGCTGGCCGTACACGCCGCCCTTGAAGCCGCGCTCCTGCAGCGCGAGAAACGGCAGCGCCCCCGGCGTGCCGGCGCCGCCGGTCATCACCGCGTCGGGCCGCAGCGCCACGATCTTCAGCACCTGCCCCGTCACCGAGGCGTCGGCACGCGCATAGCGCTCGTTGCTCACCACCTTGATACCTGCGCCGGGCGCGGCCTTCATCAGCGCGTCGTAGACCAGGTCGCCCCAGGCGTCGGAAAAGCCGATGTATCCCACGGTCTTCACGTTGTTGCGCTTCATGCGCTCGACGACCGCGTCGATCATCAACTGCGTCGGCTGCGCCACCGTCATCACCCAAGGGTTCTCGTTGGGGTCGAGCAGGATGGGCGTGAGGCCGATCATCGGCGTCTTCGCTTCCTTGCCCACCTGCGCCATCGCAATGGCGGCCGGCACGCCCGATGTGCCCATGAGCACGTCGACCTTCTCTTCCTCGATCAGCTTGCGCGCGTTGCGCCCGGCCGTGGTCGGGTCGGAGCCATCATCAAGAACGACCAACTGGATCTTGCGGCCGTTCACCTCGCCCTTGTAGGCCAGCGCGGCCTGCATGCCCTTGGCATAGGGCACGCCCAGCGAGGAGTTCGGCCCCGACAGCGACACGCTGAGGCCGACCTTGAGGTCGGCCGCGAACGCGCTCGCTATGCCACAGGCGGTCAGCGCCGCGGCGAGGGTGCCGCGCGTCAGGATCTGCATCAGGCTCTTCATGTCGTAGCTCCGGTGAGGATTGTTGGAATGGACAGGTGGGTAACTCAGATGAACAACTGGATGGCCGGCAACGCGCGCGGGGCGTTGAGCAGGTCGACGCGCTTCTCGCGGATCAGCCAGCCGGTGGAGGTGCGAACAAGGTGATGGCGGGCGGTGCCGCTCAGCAGGATCTGGTCTTCGCCGCGCGCCTCGACGTAGAGGAACGGCGTGCGCAGCCATGCTTCATCGCCCTCCTCGCGCTCGATGCGAGAAGGCTGCAGCACATGCTGGCTGTGGCTCGCAGGATGCTGCGAATGCGCGCGCGGGTTCTTGAGGCGGTCGACGCGCAGCTGCAGCAGCAGCCGGTCTTCATAGGCCAGCGAGTTGTGCGAGAACGGGTCGGCCTGCGCCGCACCGAGCAGCGGCACCCAGTAGTGGCCGTCTTCGGCGAACAGGGCCAACCAGTCATCGAGCCGCCGCTCGTCGAGCAGCGCCGCCTCATGGGCGACGAAATCGCGCGGGTCCGTCATGCCGCAGCCTCCATGCCCGCCGCCATGGACTTCGCCCAGGCGCGGAACTGGTTGCGCATCAGCAGTTCGTTGGTGCCGTTGGTGGTGACCGTGGTTTGCTGCGTCTCGGCCGGGTCGTAGTTGCGGTGCAGGCTTACCCACTCGTTGCCGCCGGCGCGCAGGCCCTGCTGGATGCTCTCGAACAGGTGCACGTCGTCGTGCGCGACCACCGACATCGGCGAGAACACGAGGCGGTTGTAGCTCATGGCACGCTCGAACAGCAGCGCGGGCGCGCCCGCCGCGCGGAAGCTCCAGGCCTCGATAAGCGTGCGGTTGGCCGCCAGCGGGCGAATCACGCGAACGGCCTGCGGCGAGCCCTTGACCGACAGGCTCGGATAGAAGACCGAGTTCTGCGGCGAGCGCTGCAATATCTCGGTGGCCCGCGCCTCGCCGTGCGCGGCGCGCATCGCGGCTTCGTACTCGGGCAACTGCGCGTAGTTGGAGTGGATGCTGAAGTTCACCCCCAGCACGCTGTGCCCGTTGGCGAACACGCGGCCGCCCATCTTGTCGAAGAACTCGTAGCCCGAGCCGAAGGGCAATATCTGCTCCATCGCCATCGGCTTGGGGTCCGTGGGCGCATGGCCTTCCCACAGCGCCTCGGCCGCCTTGGTAGCCGACTCGTGCGTCGACATCGGGTGCACCGTGTCGTTGATGTTCTCCAGGTACATCTTCCAGTTGCAGTGGACGATGTTGCGCAGCACACCTCCACCCACTGTCAGCCTGCCTTCGGGCGAGCGGTCGACCATGTTGTCGATGGCGCCCAGCACCTCGCCGAAGTAGTCCTCGAACGAAGGCCCGGTGTCAGACAACCGCACGAACACGAAGTCGCGGTACACCTTCACGTGCTTCACCACCGACAGCCCCTGCCCCGATTCGCAGGCCTTGAGCTGCGTGCCCTCGTAGCCGTTCTTCAGCGGCAGCCCGAGCGGCGCGCCGTCGAGCTTGTAGGTCCACGCGTGGTACGGGCAGCGGAAGAACCGGCCGGTGTTGCCGCTCTCATCCGTCACCAGTTGCGTACCCTTGTGGGCGCAACGGTTGTAGAGCACGTGCACATCGCCATCGGGCTGGCGCACCATCAGCAGCGGCCGTCCCGCGATGTCCTGCGTGACGAAGTCGCCGGCCTCGGGCACCTGGCTCGCGTGGCCGAGGAAGACCCAGGTGTTGGCGAACAGGTTCTCCTGTTCCAGCGCGAAAAGCTCCTCGCTGAGGTACAGGTCGCGGTGCACCCGGTCGTCCTGCACCAGCGCCGCGACGAGATCGGGGCGGTTGCGATAGATGGTCATGGCGATGTGCTCGGTGGTTCGGCGGAAACTACGGAACCAGCTTCCACTGGCCCTTTGTCATCTGCACGATGACCACGCCGCGCTGGTCGGAGCCATAGCGGTCGTCGGGCTTGAAGGTGTAGATGCCGTGCGTGCCCACCAGCTCCTTCGTGCTCACGATGGCGTCGCGCAGCGCCGTGCGGTACTGCGGCGTGCCTGGCTCGCCCTTGGTGCGCGAGGCCGCATCGGCCAGCAGCAGGTAGGCGTCGTAGGTGTACGACGAGAAGGCATCCGTCGGCACCGCGCCATTGACCTTCTGGTAGGCGTTGCGAAAGCCCATCGACACCTTCTTGATCGGGTTGCTGTCGGGCAACTGGTCGGCCACCAGCACCGGTCCGCTGGGCACCTGCAGGCCTTCGATGGAAGCGCCGCCCACGCGCACGAAGTCGGCGTTGATGAGGCCGTGCGTGCCGTAGATCTTGCCCTTGTAGCCACGCTCGGCCAGCGCGATGTAGGGCAGCGCGCCGGGCGTGCCCGAGTTGCCGGCGAACACTGCATCAGGCCGCGACGCGACAATCTTCAGAACCTGCCCGGCCACGGACGAATCGCTGCGCGCATAGCGCTCGTTCGCCACCACCTTGATGCCGGCGGCGTCGGCGCTCTTCACCAGCGAGTCGTAGGCCAGGTCACCCAGTGCGTCCGAGAAGCCGATGAAGGCCACCGTCTTCACGCCCGACTTCTTCATGCGCTCGACCACGCCAGCGACCATGAGCGGGAACGGCTGCGACACCGTCACCGTCCACGCGCCCTCGGGGCCGGCGATGGTGACCGGCGTGGGCGAGATCAATGGCGTGTTCAGTTCCCTGGCCACCGCTGCGATGGCCATGGCGCCTGGCACGCCGGAGGTTCCGATGAGCACGTCGACCTTGTCTTCGGTCACCAGCTTGCGTGCGTTGCGCCCGGCTGTGGTGGGATCAGAAGCGTCGTCGAGCACGATCAGCTGTACCTTGCGACCGGCAATCTCCGGGTGCTCGGCAATGGCGGCCCGGATGCCCTTTTCGTAAGGAATCCCGAGCGCGGCCACGGGGCCCGAGAGCGAGCTGATGAAGCCGATCTTCAGGTCAGCCGCCATGGCCTGCGAAGCTGCCAGCGCAAGCGCTGTTGCGCCAAGAATGTGGGTTAGCTTGTTCTTCATCTCAGGGCACCAGCTTCCATTGACCCTTTTCGAGCTTCACGACAACGCGCGAGCGGTCATCCGAACCATAGCGGTCGGTCGGCTTGAAGTTGTAGACCGAATGCGTGCCCACCAGCTCCTTGGTGCTCACGATGGCATCACGCAGCGCCAGCCGGAATTGCGGAGTGCCAGGCTCAGCCTTGCTGGCCAACGCGCGTTGCGCAGCGTCGAGATAGATCAGCCACGCATCGAAGCTGTAGGCCGAGAAGGTGTCGGTGGGCGCTGCGCCGTTGGCCTTCTGGTAGGCGGCGCGGAAGTCCATCGCGATCTTCTTCATCGGGTTGTTGTCGGGCAGCTGCTCGGCCACCACCACCGGGCCCGTGGGCGCCAGCAGGCCTTCGACCGACGGGCCACCAACGCGGATGAAGTCGGGGTTGATCAGCGAATGCATGCCGTAGATCTTTCCCTTGTAGCCGCGCTCGGTCAGCGCGAGGTACGGCAACGCACCGGGCGTTCCCGACGCACCGGTGATCACCGCGTCGGGGCGCAGCGCCACGATCTTCAGCACCTGGCCGGCCACCGACGAATCGCTGCGCGCATAACGCTCGTTCGACACCACCTTGATGCCTGCCGTGGGCGCCGACTTCATGAGCGCGTCGTACACCAGGTCGCCCCAGGCGTCGGAGTAGCCGATGTAGGCCACCGTCTTCACGCCGGCCTGCTTCATCTTCTCGACCATCGCGCCCATCATCAGCGGCGCGGGCTGCGGCAGCGTCACCATCCATGCGCCCTCTTCGCCGGCCAAGTCGGCATTGGCGATGGAGATCAGCGGGGTCTTGGTTTCACGCGCCACGCCGGCAATGGCCAGCGAGCCCGGCGCTCCGGCCGTGCCGATGATGACGTCGACCTTGTCTTCCTCGATCAGCTTGCGCGCATTGCGTGCGGCCGTGGACGGGTCTGACGCATCGTCGAGCTGGATCACCTGGACCTTGCGGCCTGCGACCTCCGACTTGTAGGCGACTGCCGCCTTCATGCCCTTGTCGTACGGAATGCCGAGCGACGACACCGGCCCCGACATCGAAGTGATGAAGCCGACCTTGAGATCGGCGGCCCACGCGCCCGCGGCGCTCAGCGCGCCGAGGCCCGCGGCAATGGCCGCGAGTGTGCGAATTCGGTTCAGGACTTTCATGGCGAGGCTCCAGAGGTGGTTTTGGATGAACGTGAGGAAAGCAAAAAACTCAGAGGGCGAGACTTCCGACGCTGGTGCCGCCGCACACATACAGCACCTGGCCCGTGACGAAGCTGTTCTCGGCATCGGCGAAGAAACGCACGGCGCGTGCCACATCGGCCGATTCACCGAGGCGCTTGACGGGAACCGAGGCTGCAAGCGCTCGTTCCTTCTCGCTGCCGGCCTCGACCACGTCGTAGAACATGTCGGTACGGATCGGCCCCGGCGCCACCACGTTCACCGTGATGCCGTCAGCGGCAAGCTCCAGCGCCCAGGTGCGCGCCATGCCCAGCATGCCGGCCTTGGTGGCCGAGTAGCTGGTGCGCGTGGCCAGCCCTAGCGCGGCGCGTGACGACAGCAGCACCACGCGGCCGAAGCGCTGCGCACGCATCGCGGGTAGCGCACCTTGCACGAGCTGAATGGCACAGCCCAGGTGCAGGTCGACCAGTGCGTCGAGGTCGTCGAGCTTCACTTCGGGCAACAGCGCGGCGCGGATGACGCCTGCGTTGTGGACGATGGTGGTCGGCGCGAAGCGTTCGACCAGTTCGCGCACCGCCTCGCCCGTGGCGGCGCGGTCGCTCAGGTCGACCTCGATGCTATGCAGCTTCGGGTGGTCGATCTCGGCCTTGCGGCGCGCGAGCGACACCACCTCGTAGCCCTGCGCGAGCAGGTCCTCGCAGATCGCCTTGCCGATGCCGGCGCTGCCACCGGTGACGGCCGCGACCTTGGGCGCCGCGCTCATGCCGAGGCTCCCACCAGGGCCAGCACGCGCAGCGGGCTGCCGCTGCCCTTTTCGATCTTCAGCGGCGGGCAGATCAGCACCGCGCCGGCCGGTGGCAGCAGGTCGAGGTTGCTCAGGCACTGCAGCCCGTAGCGGCCCGCGCCGTGCATGTAGTAGTGGCACGGATACGGTGGCCGCAGGTGATAGCCCTGCCCCGCGTCGGTGCCGATGGCTTCGGAGCCGAAGCCCAGCACGTCGCGCTGCTCGACCAGGAAGCGCACGGCCTCGGTGCTCGGGCCCGGCGTGTGCTGGCCGGTTTCGTCGAAGTTCTGGTAGGCCTCGGGGTCGCTGCGCTTGGACCAGTCGGTGCGCATCAGCACCCACGCGCCCTTCGGAATGCGGCCATGCGCCGCCTCGTAGCGCTCGATGTCGGCCACGCTCAGCAGGTAGTCGTCGTTCGACTGCACATCGGCCGAACAATCGATCACGCAGGCCGGCGCCACGAAGTGCTGTACGGGAATGGTGTCGACCGAGTTGTTCGGCAGGTCGCGGCCCGAGATCCAGTGGATCGGCGCGTCGAAGTGCGTGCCGGTATGTTCGCCGCAGGAAAAGTTGTTCCAGTACCAGCCCGGGCCACGCTCGTCGTACTTCGACACTTCCTCGATGCGGAAGGGCCAGCATTGGCCCATCTCGGGCGGTAGCGCGATCTGCGGGAACTCGGGCGTGAGCGTCTGCGTGAGGTCGATCACGCGGATGCGGCCACTGGCCATCGCGGTCACCAGGCCGCCGAGGATTTCGGCGGCGGACATCAGTTCGGTTGTCGTGGTCATTCGTATGGCTCCTGTCTCAGCCGCCGGCCGCGAGCTCGCGCTCGAGCACCTTGGGGTTGTCGCGCCAGCGCTCCAGCCACTCCTGCGCCACGTCACCGGGGTAGACGTCTTCCACGCCGTCGCGCAGCGCCTTCACGATGGCATTGGCCAGCGCGGCGGGTGCGAGCTTGGGTGGCGGCGTGTGCTGGTTCCATTCGTCGTCGATGGGCCCCGGGAACACATTGATCACGCGGATGCCGGCCGGCCGCATCTCGGCACGCAGGCACTGCGCGAGCGAGTGCGCTGCGGCTTTCGACGCGCTGAAGGTGCCGTGCGGCGGGAAGTTGCTGAGCGCGTAGATCGACAGCAGGTTGACCCAGGCTGTCGCGCCGGTTACGCCGTCGGCCGAGCGGCCCTTCAGCGCGGGGCCGAACTCCTGCGCCAGACGAAGCAGGCCGAAGTAGTTGATGTCCATCTCGGCCTTGGCCACGTCGGTGCCGCGCCGCGCGCCGATGCCGAAGGTGCGGTGCACCTCGGCGTTGTTGATCACGATGTCGACCTTGCCGCCGATGGAGCCCGCAAGCTCGGTCACCTGGCGGCCGTTGGTCAGATCGAGCGGCACCAGCGTGACTTGTGGCAGCGCCGAGATGTCGTCGAGCCCGTCGCCCATCTTCTTCCAGGGCTCGGCATGGCCGACCCAGACGATGTCGGCGCCAGCCTTCACCAGCGCGCGCACGATGGCCTGGCCGGTCTCGGTCTTGCCGTCTGTCACCAGCGCCTTGCGGAACTTGGGGTCGCTGGTCATTTCGCGAAGCATCTTGTCGTCGGCCATATGGGCACTCCCTTCATTCGGAAAACCAATGAGAACGGCCTGCCCCGCGCGGTCGAGCCGGGCGCCGACACGCACTCGCTGCGGCGCATCACCAACCTCACCATGCAGGTGGACCATGAGCGTCGGGCCGGCATCGAGGTGCACCAGGCCTAGCCGCCAGGGCAGCCGCTCGCGGAAGAACAGGTCGTTGCTGTGGTGCAGCGTGGTGCTGCCGAGCAGCTCCCCCTCGCCGCTCTGCTGGCGCCAGCGCAGCGCAGCCGAGAGGCATTTGTGGCAGACCTCGCGCGGCGGGTACTGCACGGTGCCGCAGTCCTCGCAGGTCTGCAGTTCGAAGCGGCCTTCGGCGGCAGCAGCCGTGAGGCCGAGCGCCACGCGGCCGCGCGCACCGGGCGGCAGGTTCATCTGCCGGGTGCGCAGCACCGGGTTCTTGCGCGGGGGGCGCATCATCGGCATGGTCATAGCGCCTCCGCCGGGCCGCCCCAAGGCAGGCGCGCGGCCCCCTCGGGGGGCAGTGCAGCCGCGAAGCGGCAAACGTGGGGGTACATCATTCAGGTCTCCCCAGGATGACGGCGCCTGTGCACAGGCAGCGGTCGTAGGTCACCATGCCGAAGCCGGCGACCAGGCCCAGCTGTGCATCGGGCACGGTGCGTGGGCCTGCTTGATCAGTCAGTTGGCGGATCGCCTCGACCATGCCGAGGAATCCGCCCGCCGCGCCGGCCTGTCCGGCCGAGAGCTGCCCGCCGCTCGTGTTGTTCGGAAAGCTGCCGTCGAAGGTCATGGTGTGCGACTGCACGAAGGCCGGGCCCTCGCCCTTCTCGCAGAAGCCCAGGTCCTCGAACTGCATCATCACGATGACGGGGTAGTCGTCGTAGGTCTGCACGAAGTCGAGCTCGGTGGGCTGGATGCCGGCCTGCGCATACAGGTCGTCGCGGTCCTTGCGCCATCCGCCCTGCACCATCACGGGGTCTTCGGCGTAGGCGTTGTGGCGCTCGATGGCGCCGCGGATCACGACGTGCGCCAGGCCCAGGTCGCGCGCGCGCTCCTCGCTCATCACGAGGAAGGCATCGGCGCCCGCACAGGGCATCACGCAGTCGAACAGGTGGATCGGGTCGGAGATGGGCCGCGCGGCCATGTACTCGTCGAGCGTCAAGCCCTTCTTGAACATCGCGTTCGGGTTGCCGAGCGCGTTGGTGCGCTGGTCGACGCAGATGCGGCCGAAGTCTTCGCGCTTCGCGCCGTAGGTGCGCATGTAGTTGGCGGTGATGAACGCGAAGATCGAGTTCGGGCCGCCAGAGCCGTAGGGGTAGCTGGCATCGCGCGCGAAGTTGCTGAAGCTGCCCAGCGTCTGTCGGAAAGAATCGACGTGGTTGGTGTCGGCACCCACGCAAGCCACGATGTCGGCATCGCCCGCCTGCACCGCCCGCGCCGCGCGGCGCAGGCACATCACGCCAGATGCACCGCCGGTAGGCACATGGTCGAGCCAGCGAGGCGACAGGCCCAGGTGCTGCGTGACGCCCACCGCCGTGTCGGGCGCGAGCGAGAAGCTGCTGAGGCACAGGCCGTCGATCTGCTCCTTGGCCACGCCGCTGGCATCGACCAGCGCCTCGATGGCCTGGCCGATGAACCAGTGCGCGGTGCGCGTGGAGTAGCGCACGTAGGGCACGGTCACGGGCACCGCGACCGCGACGCCTTCGTAGGAGAGCCGTCGTTTCGTCGTCATGCCTGCCTCTTCTTCATGGCGCGTGTGTCGACGCAATGGCCCTGGCCCGGCAGCGACTGCGCCATTTCGCGCAGCTGGCCGCGCTGGATCTTCTGCGAAGGCGTGAGCGGCAGCGCATCGACGAAGGCCACGTAGCCGGGTGCCTTGTAGTACGCCAGTTGGGCCAGTGCGTGTTCGACGATGCTGGCGGCGATCTGCACGCGCTGCGAGGCATCGACGCCTTCGCGCATCACGATGCAGGCCAGCACCTCGTCACCGCGCACCGCATCGGGCGTGGCTGCTACGGCCGAAGTCTTCACCGCCGGGTGCTGGTTGAGCACGCTCTCGACCTCGACGGCCGAGATGTTCTCGCCGCTGCGGCGGATCACGTTCTTCTTGCGGTCGACGAAGAAGAAGTTGCCCTCGGCGTCGCGGCGCACCAGGTCGCCGGTGTGGAACCACCCGTCGGCCCAGGCTTCGCGCGTGGCCTCCTCGTCCTTCAGGTAGCCGGAGAAGAAATAGCGCTTCGGGTCGTTGCCGGCCGAACGCACCAGCAGTTCGCCCGGTGCATCGACGCCGACGTCGCTGCCATCCTCACCCATGAGGCGAATCTCGACGAAATCTTCCTGCCGCCCGAAACAGCTGGTGCCCACGAGGCGCGGCTCGCGGTTGGCCATGATGCAGGCGGCTGCGCCGGTCTCGGTCATGGCCCAGGCCTCGACCAGCGGGAAGCCGAAGCGCTCTTCGAAGGGCGCATGGTTCTTGCGGTCGACACCGGCGCCAAAGCCCCAGCAGATGGCGTGATCGCGGTCGGCCGCCGACTGTGGCGCGGACAGCAGCATGGCCGGCATCACGCCGAGGTAATGCACGATGGTCGCACCGCTTTCCTTCGCACTCGCCAGCCAGGTCTTCGGATGAAAGCGGTCAAGCTGCACCAGGCAACCGCCCGCAACCAGCACCACCATGGTGGAGAAGGCCATTGCGTTCATGTGGTTCAGCGGCAGCGGCGTGATGACGCGCTCTGCATCGGGCCTGATGCTGCACACACCATCGAGCGCCGCATACCACTCGCCCGCACGCAGGAAGTAGGCGTTGCTCAGGATGCAGCCCTTGGGCCGGCCCGTGGTGCCCGAGGTGTAGAGCAGGCCGCATTCGGTGTCGGCGCCCACGGGCTCATCGGCGCGCGGTGCGGTGGTCTTCGCTGGCGGCACTGCGTCTTCAGGCCTCATCGTCTCGAAAGCCACGCCCGCCTGCGCCGCCGCGGCACGCAGGTCGGCCGCGCGCGCCGGCAGCGTCACGGCCAGGCCGATCTCGCTGTGGCCGATCAGGTAGACCAGCTCGGCCGAGCGCATCTCGGCGTTGATCGGCACCACGCTCACGCCCAAGGCATTCAGCGCGAGCCAGTGGAAGATGAAGGCAGGCCGGTTCTCCAGCAACAAGCCGACGCGGTGGCCGTGCCCGTAGCCGGCTTGCGCATAGGCCGCCCGCAGGCGTTCGATCTGTGCGGCAGCCTCGCCCCAGCGGATGGCGCCTGCTTCGATGCCATAGGCGGCCGCAGTCACCGATTCGGTGAACAGGAATTCGGCTTGCGGCGTGCGCGCCGCGGTGGCCGCAAAGACTTGATGGACGGTGGCGTGTGGCATCTCGTCCCTGTCAGATGAAGAGCTGCACGGCCGGCAGCGCCGCGTCGCAGTTGAGCAGGTCGACGCGCTTGAGCGTCATGCGCAGCGCGCCATCCTGCATCGTGAGGTGGTGGAAGAAGGTGCCGACGTAGAACTGCAGTTCGTCACCCTGCGATTCGGTGTAGTGAAACCCGGTGCGCACCACGTAGCGGTTGGCCTCGGCATCGAACTGCTCGACCACCGGTACCTGCAACAGGTGGTGGCAGCGGCTCGGTGGCTGCTGCGAGAAAGCGCGCGGGCTCTTCAAGCGCTCGATGCGCAGGTCGCGCAGCAGCTTGTCTTCGTACAGGTGCGAGGTGTGGTTGAGGCCGTCTTCCTGGTCGGGCACGAGCGGCACCCAGTAGAAGGCGTCGTCGGTGAAGAGCGCGTTCCACTCCTCGTAGCGGCGGGTGTCGAGCAGGTGTGCTTCGTTCACGACGAAGTCGATCAGGTCCTGGCGGGTGACTTCGGTGCCGGCCATTACATCGTCTCCGTCATGCGTTGTACCCAGCTTCGGTACTGGTTGCGCATGGGCAGCTCGTTGGTGCCGCCGGTGGTGATCTCGCCGCCCTTCAGCTCCGAGGGGTCGTAGTCGCGGTGCAGGCTCACCCACTCGTTGCCGCTCGCATGCAGCCCGGCCTGCATGCCACGGTAGGCCTGCAAGTCGTCATGCCCAACCACCGAGAACGGCGAGTTGATGAGCCGGTTGTACATGGTGGTGCGCTGCAGCAGCTCGGGCGGCGCGCCCTTGAGGCGGAAGGTCCAGCTCTCGATCAGCGTCTTGTCGGCAGAGATCGGCTTGACCACGCGGATCGCCTGGATCGCGCCCTTGATCGTGAGGTTCGGGTAGTACACGGTGTTGTGCCGCGCCATTCCGAGGATCTGCGCCGTCTTCTCCTCGCCGTAGCGCGCCTTCATGGCGTCGTCGTACGCGGGGATCGCCTTGTATTTGCTATGGATGCTGAAGTACACGCCCGTGAAGCTGTGGCCGTTGTCGTAGGTGCGGATGCCCATGTCCTCGAAGAACTTGTAGTCGGACATGAAGGGCGCGAACTGCTCGACCGCCATGGGCTTGGGCTCGTCCTCGGGCTTGTCGGCCCACATGCGCTTGGCGGTGCCGGCAGAAGATTCGTGCGCCACCATGGGGTGCATGGTGTCGTTGAGGTTCTCGACGAACATCTTCCAGTTGCACTGGTGCATGAAGCGCAGGCAGCCGCCCGCGATTTCGAGCTCGCCTTCGGGCGAGCGGTCGGCCATGTTGTCGATGGAGCTCAGCGAGTCGCCGAAGTATTCGTCGAAGTCGGGGCCCGCGTCGTTGATCTTCACGAAGATGAAGCCGCGGTGGCTGCGCACGTGCTTCACGGTGGTAAGGCCCTTGCCCGACTCGCACTCGTGCAGCTGGGTGTGCTCGTAGCCCGTTTTCAGCGGAATCGCGAGCGGTGCGCCGTCGGTCTTGAATGTCCAGGCGTGGTACGGGCAGCGGAAGAATTTGCCGGTGTTGCCGCAGGGCCCGTTCACGAGCCGCGAGCCCTTGTGGGCGCAGCGGTTCATCATGGCGCGCACGCTGCCGTCGGAGTGGCGCACGATGATCAGCGGGCGGCCCGCGATCTCGTTGCTGATCCAGTCGCCGGGCTTGGGCAGTTGGCTTTCATGGCCGACGTAGTTCCAGGTGTTGGCGAAGAAATGCTCCTGCTCCAGCTCGAACAGTTCCTGGCTGGTGTACAGGTCGCGGTGCACGCGATCATGCTGCACCAGCGCGCGGATGGCATCGGGGTTGTCTCGGTACGAGGTCATGGTTCTCATGGCTCCTTGCTTCATCAGATGTCGAGCACCAGGCGCGCACCCTTGGCGCGCGAGATGCAGATCTGCATGACGTTGCCTTCCGCCTTCTCTCGGGCGGTGAGCACGTAGTCGCGGTGGTCGATCTCGCCTTCGAGCACGGGCACCGCGCACACGCCGCATTCGCCGCGCTTGCAGTCGAACATCGGGTCGCAGCCGTTCTCTATCAGGCAGTCGAGGATGCTCTGGTCGGCCGGCACGGTGAAGCACTGGTTCGACTGGGCGAGCTCCACCTCGAAGGGCTGATCGCCTTCTTCCGCGACGGGCTCGGTGAAAAGCTCGAAGTGCACGCGGTCATGTTCCCAGCCGCGCGCCTGGGTGCGCTCGAGCACGGCGTCGAGCATGACCTTGGGGCCGCACACGTAGAGGCGGTCGCCGGTGGGAACGCTGTCGAGCAGCGCGTCGATATCGAGCGGCGTGCCGGCCTCGGCGTCCGCGTGCACGCGCAGGTCATCGCCGAGCAGGGTTTGAAGCTCGGGCAGGAAGGCCATCAGGTCGCGGCTGCGGCCGGCGTAGTGCATGCGCACGGCTGCACCTTCGGCGCGGCGGCGGGCGGCCATGGTGGCGAGCGGCGTCACGCCGATACCACCGGCCACCAGCACGGTGCCGCCGGGGCCGGTGTGCAGCGGGAAGTCGTTCTTGGGCGCCTCGATGGCGAGGGTGTCGCCCTCTTGCAGCTGCTCGTGCATGAAGCGCGAGCCGCCCCGGCCTTCGGCCTCCTTGCGCACCGCGATCACGTATTCGGTGGGCGCATTGGTGGCATTGCGCGCCGTATCGAAGTTGATGAGCGAGTAGTGGCGCCAGTCGGTCTTGCCGTCGGGCAGCGACACCTGCACGCGGATGTGGGCGCCGGCTGCAAAGCCGGGCAGCGCGCGGCCATCTTCGGCGCGCAGGCGCAGCATGCGGATCAGCGGATTCAACGCCCGCGCCTCGACGACGCGCAGTGAGAGGATGGCTGAGGGTGCGGTCATCTTCGTTGTCTCTTCAGGCCAGTGCGTGTTGTGCCAGTGCGGCCTGCAGCTTGTGGCCGTGTTCGTCGGCCAGGGCCGCATCGCGCAGTTCGCGCAGCGTGGCCGGTGCCAGCGCTGTGCCGGCGCGCTCGACAGCGCGCATCACGGTGTCATAGTTGCGAATGCCGCGTTCGTGCGTATCGCTGTAGCCCTTGACAAGGCGCTGGCACTGGGCCAGCTCGACGGCCAGTTCGGGGTTGCGTTGCGCGGTGGCGGCGATGCGCTGCAGCCATTCCTCGATGCGGCGGTTTTCTTCGGCATAGCGCATCGTCGACAGGCGCCAGCGCTTGCATGCCGCCACGATGCGCAGCATGAGGTAGCCGCGCAACGAGCTGGTCTGGATCACCCGGCCGTGCTGCGTGAAGCGCTCGACGAGCTTCTTGGGCATCGTCGAGTTCATGAGCCAGCGGCCGATGCCGCCAGGCAGCGTCTCGCAGATTTCCTGCAGGCGCGGGTGCATGTACTCGTTGATGGCGAGCACCTGGCCGGGCTGCACGCTTGCCTCACCGCGCACGCGCTCGAAGCGGGTGGCGCGGGTCTTCAGGGCTGCGACGCGGGCAGTGTCTTCGTAGGACATCCAGAGCGCGAGGTGGCGCGCGGTTTCGCGCAGCAGGCGATGGTCGTCGTTGCCCGGCAGTGCGGCGATGGCGGCCATGCGGTCGAGGTACAGGCTGGCGTAGGCCGGGTCCTGGTAGTCGATGAGACGGCGCACGCCTTCGAGCAGGAAGTCTTGCGCTTGCACCGGGAAGTCGTGTTGCACCCGCTCAACCAAAGCCCGCACGGCCGGGTGGCGCGGTTGCGGCGCCGGCGCGGCGATAGGCACTTCTTTCGCAGGCTCGCCGTCGTCACCGCCCTGTGCGCGAGCGAATGCAGCGCCAAAGGCCTTGAGGCTGGGCTTCACGCCCACGCCGCCTCGCTCGATGGTTGCCTCGAACTGCGCGCGGCTGAACGGGAGCACGCCTGAGCCTGCCAGCGTGCCGAACAGCACGGCGCTGATCACGCTGCCCGAGGCTTCGGCTGCCTGTGCCATGTCGAAGCGGATGAAGCGCTTGGCTGCCTTGGCGGTGTGTGCCAGCAGTTGGTCGCTGTCGACGCGGCCGTCGCCCAAGGCGCTTTTCTCCGCAATGGAGAAGACACGGTGCGTGGATGCGATCAGCGTGGTGCGGTCGCGCGTGACAAGGCCGCGCTGCACGGCACGCCCGGCCTCCATGAGCTCCGACGCCAGCACCACGTCGACGTCGCCCGGCAGCGGCATCAGCGCGAGCACCGGCAGGCCGCCATCGGCCTCGGCTTGCGCCGTGGGATACAGCTCGACGTAGTAGATGGTCGCGCCGGTGCGCTGGGCCACGCCCGGCACCGAAGTGGTCTGGGCGACGTAGCCGTTGGCCTCGCCCATGTCGACGATCCAGTCGGCCAGCACGCCGCCGCCCTCCCCGCCCATGGCGAGGATGGCAACCTTTATGGGTTGTGCGTTGCTCGTCATTGCTTCAGAAGGCATAGGCTTCACGGCGGCGCGCTTCGCCGCGTTGCAGCCAGCCGATGACGGCGGCGCGCACTCGCTCGCGCAGCATGTCCCAGCGGCTGGGGTTGCTCACGATCTGCGCCTTGTAGAACGACGGGCACAGCACCGCGGCATGCGAAACCTCGCCGCACACGCCGCAGCCCACGCAGCTGTCGAGCACAGTCGCAACGGGGTCGGTGCGCAGCGGATCAGGGTTGGGCTTGATCGACAGCGACGGGCAGCCCGACAGGCGAATGCAGGAGTGGTCGCCGGTGCATGTGTCTGAATCGACACCGAACTTCTCGCGCACCATGCGCTTGCCGTCGGCGATGGCCTTGCGCACCAGCGGCTTCTCGCGGCGCTGCTTGTTGAGCATGCACTCCGACTGGGCGATCAGGACCTTGGGGCCCTTCTTCGTGGTGGTGAGTGCGTCTTTCAGCGCGTCGCGCATGCCTGCCACGTCGTAGGTGCGGCGTAGCGTCTTGACCCACTCAACGCCCACGCCGCGCACGGCGCGCTCGATTTCGTGGCCGGTGCTGCGCGTCTTGTTGACGGCGTGCGACGACAGGATGTCCTGCCCGCCCGTGGCCGAGGTGTAGTTGTTGTCTACGACGATGGTGAGGTTGTCGCTCTTGTTGAAGACCGCGTTCGCTACACCGCTGGTGAGGCCGTTGTGCCAGAAACCACCGTCGCCCATCATCGAGATCGCGCGCTTGCCGGCGGGTGCATTGAGCGCCGCGGCACCTGCGCCGCCCAGGCCGTAGCCCATGGTGGTGTTGCCGATGTTGAAGGGCGGCAGGATGGAGAACAGGTGGCAGCCGATGTCGGCGCTCACGTGGTGCGCTCCGAGTTCGCGCTCGACCAGCTTCATGGCGCTGAAGATGGGGCGCTCGGGGCAGCCGGTGCAGAAGCCCGGCGGACGGGCGTGGACTACCTCGCCCAATGCTGTCGACGGTTGCGCGGGCTCGGGTGCGGCATCGACGCCGATGGCCGCCACTTCCTTCAACGGAATCACCTTGCGCACCGGCGCTGGCACCGGCAGCGGCGCCAGGCGTTCGTAGCGCTCGCAGAAGCTGCGCGCGCCCTTGAGCAGTTCGGACGCGGTGTACTCGCCGGCCACCGGCAGCATGTCCTTGCCGTGCAGCGCGGTGGTCGAGCCGGCCTGGCGCAGGATGGTTGCCAGGTTCTGCTCGACGAAGTTGGGCTGCCCCTCTTCCACGACCATCACGGCGCGCTTGCCTTCGCAGAAGCGGATCACCTCGCTCTCGATGACGGGGTAGGCCACGTTCATCACATAGAGCGGCACCTGCGTGTTGCCGTACACGTCGGCCAGGCCCAGTCGCTCGAGGGCGCGCAGCAGCGTGTTGTAGCTGCCGCCCTGCACGATGATGCCGATGTCGTCGGCGTCTTCGGAGAAGAACTCGTTGAGCTTGCGCTCCTCGATGAAGCGCACGGCAGCGGGCCAGCGGTCTTTCACCTTCTCTTGTTCATGCACGAAGCTCGCGGGCGGCAGCACGATACGGCTGACATCGCGCTGCGGGTTCTCGAGCGCGTCTTTCAGCGTGAACTTCGGGCGGCGGTTGTCGCCTGCAATGAAGTGGCCGTGCACGTGGCAGGCGCGAATGCGCAGCTGCAGCATCACCGGCGTGTTACTGGCCTCTGAAAGATCGAAGCCCTGCTTCACCGCATCGACGATGCTCGGCAGGTTGGGGCGTGGATCGAGCAGCCAGATCTGCGACTTCATGGCGAAGGCATGGCTGCGCTCCTGCATGATGGACGAGCCTTCGCCGTAGTCTTCGCCGACGATGATGAGCGCGCCGCCGGTGACGCCGCCGGATGCCAGGTTGGCCAGCGCGTCTGACGCGACGTTGGTGCCCACGGTCGCCTTGAAGGTGACGGCGCCGCGCAGCGGGTAGTTGACGGAGGCGGCCAGCGTGGCAGCGGCGGTGGCCTCGCTCGCGCTGTTCTCGAAGCGGATGCCCTGCTCGGCGAGGATGTCCTGCGCGTCGGCCAGCACGTCCATCAGGTGCGAGATGGGTGCACCCTGGTAGCCCGCCACATAGGAAACTCCCGATTCGAGCAAGGCCTTGGTAACCGCCAGAATGCCCTCCCCACGGAAGACTTCCCCACCAGAAAGCCGCAGCTTCTTGACTTCTTCAACGAATGAACGCTCGGCCATCTGGGTCCTTGTTGTCTATCGTGGGACGATGAGCTTGGGGAGCTGCATCGCGGTTCATATAATGTTGACAAATGAATGTATCCACAATCATGAATTACCCTAGACATGCAAACAGCGTGCCCGCGGCGACTGTGAGGTGCCTTCATGGCTGAAGAACAATCCGTCGAATCGCATCGCTTCGTCGATGACTACCTGCCGGCACTGCTGGCGCAGGCCAGCCAGCTGATCTCCTCGGAGTTCCACGAGGTTGCGCGGCAGCAGGGCTTTTCTGTGTCGGAGTGGCGCGTGATGGCATCGCTCGCCGGCAGCGAGCCGATCAGCATCGGCCAGCTCGCGCAGGTGACGGTGACCAAGCAACCCACGGTGACGCGGCTTCTGGACCGCATGGAATCGCGCGGACAGGTCGAGCGCCTGCCCCACGAAAGTGATCGCCGCATCACGCTGGTGCGCATCACGCGCAAGGGACTGAAGGCGGTCGAGCACCTGATGGAACTGGCACGCGACCACGAGCGGCGCGTGCTCGAACCCTTCGGGCTGCGACGCGCCGAAGAGCTCAAGCAGACGCTGAGGCAGATGATCGACCTGCACGTGCATGTGCCGGTCGAGGAGCCGCAAGAAGACTGAGCTTGCTCGCTCGCCTCTCCGCTCAGAGGCGGGGCACGAGGACGGCGCGGCCGCGGTGGCCGCGTTGTGCGATCCATTCAAGCGCGCGAGCTGCATCGGCAAATGCGAACGGCTGCACATCGAGATGCAGGCGGCCATCGGCCAGCCTCGTGAGCAATTCGGGCGCCGCTGCACGGCCGACGGCTTCACGTCGAAACATGTTGAGAGGCAACAGCGCAACGTCGCGTTGCAGGAAGTGTGCGATGTCGAGCTGCAGCGTCGGGCCGGCGGTATAGCCGACCAGCACGGCACGGCCGCCTGGCCGCACCGAAGGCAGGACCTTGGCGAGCACATCTCCGCCGACCGTGTCGATCAGCAGATCGGCGCTGGCAGCGGATGGCGGCGCGGCATCTGGATTCACCGCCGTCACCGTGCAACCTGCGTCGCGTGCGAGTTGCATCACGAGCGAGCCGACGGCGCCGCTCGCGCCGGTCACGAGCACCTGCTCACCGGCCTGCAGCTTCGCGACTTCGTGCAGCGCCACCCATGCCGAGGTCGTGGGCGAGAAGAAAGCAGCGCCCAGCGCCATCGGCACCGCATCCGGCAACAGGCCCAGCGCTTCGTCGGGCGCATCGATCTGCTCGCACCAGGTGCCGTCGAAGAGCGTGCCGAGCCCGCTGCCGCGCAGCCACACGCGCTGGCCGACGGCATACCGTTCGCTTGCCATCACTACACCTGCAGCCTCCACGCCAGGCGTGTAGGGCAACGGCGGATGGCGAAGGAAACTGCCGCGCCACACTGTGCGATCGATGTGCCCGACCGTTGCGGCTTCCATGCGCACCAGGGTGCGGCCCGGCCGCGCGACAGGGTCGGCAATCTCCTCCAGCACGGGGATCGCATCGAATCCGTGGATGCGCACTGCCTTCACGGCAGCGTCTCCAGAAAATCGAGCACCGTACGCGCGAAGGCTTCAGGCATCTGGTCGGGCAGCGGCACCATGCCGCCTTCGATGTCGACGATGCGTGCTTGCGGCAGGTAGTGCTGCAGCTCCTCGGCATGCGGCGCCGCGAACGGGTCGGCGGTGGCGCGAACGATCAGCGTGGGCTGCGTGACGCGACTGATGCGCTCTTCCATGCGGTACGACGCGACGGCGCGATGGCCCTCTTCGACACGCTTGACCTTCAATGCATCGAGCACGAAGGCTTCGAGCAGGTCGGGACGTCCTAGCGGATAGAAACCCTGGCGCTTTTGCCACAGCGCTGCGAGGTGAGAGCCGTCTTCGCTCGGCGCGACTTCGTCGATGGGTGGACGTTGTGCTCGTGCCTTGCGAAAGGGCTCGTCGGTGTACGGCGTCGAAGACAGCACCAGGCTGCGAACGCGCTCAGGAAACGCTGCCGCGAGCTCGACTGCGATAACGCCGCCTGTGTGATGCCCCACCACGTCGGCCTGCGCGATGCCCAGCGCATCCAGCAGTTCACAGGCCACGCGTGCCCATTGCCCGATGCTCGCCGGCACTCCGCCGTCGGCCGAATCGCCGAAGCCGGCTGTGTCCATCGCGATGGCCCGACGATGCGCGCCGATCAACGGCAGCACTGCGCGGTACTCGGCCCAGCTGCGCGGCGACTGATGCAGCAACAGCACGGCCGGCGCCTGGTGGTCGCCGCACGCCGCGTAGTGCACCTGCCCCACCGACAGATCGGCAAAGGCGCGGCGGATGCTCATGGCAAGGTCTCGTCCGCGGGCGCGCGCCAAAGGCCCGCATGCCGCAGTTCGCCGAGCGTGCGCGAGAGCACGTCACGCCGGTAGGCCGCGATGTCGCGGCCTTCGTAGTCGTAGAAGCCGCTGCCGCTCTTGAGGCCCAGCCGGCCCTGCTCGACCATGCGGCCGACGATGGCTGGCGCGGTGTAGCGGCCCGCGTCGAGCGAGGCCGACATCTCGCGGCTCGCGTGATGCAGGATGTCGCAGCCGCCGAAGTCGATGAACTCGACCACGCCCAGCGCGGCGAAGCGCAGGCCCAGGCCGTAGCGCGTGGCCTTGTCGATTTCTTCGGCGGTGGCGGCACCCTCCTCGATCATTCGTGCGGCTTCGTTCATCACCAGCGCCTGCAGGCGCGGCACGATGTAGCCTGGCGAGGCGCCGCAGACCACGGGCAGCTTGCCGATCTCTTCCATCAGCGTCTTGGTGCGGGCGAGCACGGCGGCGTCGGTGCCGGGGTGGCAGCTCAGCTCGACCACGGGGATCACGTAGGCCGGGTTGAGCCAATGCATGTTGAGGAAGCGCCCGGGCAGCCGCACCAATGACGCCAGTTGCGTCACGAGGATGCTGCTGGTGGTCGAGGTGAGGATCGCGTCGTCGCGGCAATGGCGGTTGAGCTGCTCGAAGGCCTCGCGCTTGGCTTCCATGGTTTCGGGGACGCCTTCGAACACGAGTTCGGCTACGGCCAGCGCCTGCGGGGCGGCCGCGGCGTTGACGAAGTCCACGCGCGCGGCGATGCGCTCGATCTGCGATGCGTCGATCACGCCGAGTTGCGCGAGACCCGAGAGGCTGGCTTCGATCTCGGCCTTTGCTTCATCGCGCAGGCGCTGCCAGGCTTCGTCGCTGCGCGAGCGCAGGTCGATCAGCGAGATGCGGTGGCCGGCATAGGCGAATGCGATGGCGATGCCGCGCCCCATGCGGCCCGCGCCGACCGCCGCGAACCGGGGGAGCGCGGCGTCATTCGCCATCGTGCAGCCTCTGCTTGAGTTGCGCCGCGCTCAGGTCGGCGAGGCCCAGGCTTTCGAAGGTGCGCGGCCCGCGCCGCAGGTCGCGCCCGAGAAAGCCGCCGACGATGGCCAGCAGGCCGTGGGCGATGGGTGCATCCACGCCCGCGTGGCGCGCGGCCGAGGCCAGGAAGGCCAGGCCGAGCTCGGTGTCTTCCGTGATGTAGCGGTGCGTGTGCAGGTCGATGTTCTCGCGCCAGTCGCCCGATTTGACGAGCTGCTTGTGCGCGTCGCCGTACATCCACTGGTCGTTGTTGTAGTGGTCGGCCAGCGGATAGTGCGGCGCGCCCTGCCCGAAGGCTTCTCGCACGGCAATGCGTTCCTGGTCGAGCCGGTCGGTCACGTCGCGCACGGCGCGCTGCGTGCCTTCGTTGTGGATGTCCCAGCGCTCGAAGTGCTGCAGCGGCGCGGCGTTCATCACCATCAACGGCGGGTGGATGACTGGGCCGGCGTTCATCAGTGCACCCGAGAGCGCATCGCCGCAGCCGTGCACGGACGGATAAGCCTTGCGGATCACCTCGATGGCTTGCGCCTCCTTGCGAGCCGGGTAGACGCCGGTCGGCAGGCGGATGGCGCGGATGGTGACGTTGACTTCGCGCTCGCCGTGCTTGCGGGCCAGGTAAGGCAGGGTTCCGGTCTCGGCCCAGGCGACGTCGGCACGGCTGCCGGCCTCTTTCACCGTCTTGGCCATCACATAGCTGCCGAAGGTGCCCGGCGGCAGGAACACGACCTGCCCGTCGACCAGGTGCGGTGCCATCGCGAGTGCGATGTCGTGCTGGGCGATCGCGGGGGTGGGAATGACGATCAGCTCGGCGCCCTTCAGGGCTGCGCCGATGTCGGCGGTGGCCAGCGCAATGGGCACCTCGCGCGCGCCGTCGGCGTCCTTCAGCGTGATCGAGCCGGCACGCGCCAGCGGCTCGAGCGCCGCGGCGTCGCGGCGCCACAGGCGTACTTCATGGCCGGTTTCAGACAGGTCCGCAGCGGCCGCATAGGCGCCGTGGCCACCCCCAAGAATCGCAATTTTCATGTCGAAAGTCGAAAAGCAGGTGTCGATGAACCGGCGGCCGCAGGACGGACCCGGGGAAATAATGCCTTATTACATTACTTTTCATCGATTCAGATGTCAATCAAATTCGATGTCACCTGACTGCTCGGAAACCCGAAATGAAAAAGCCCGCGTTCGTTAGAAGCGCGGGCTTTCTGGGGGCGGGGCGGCCGTCAGGCCGCCCGGGAAGCAGGATCAGCGGCTGGGCTTGAACGCGCGCTTTTGCGCGTCGCGGGGCACGAACACCTTGCCTGGGCCGCCATGACCGGCAGCGCCATTGCCGCGGGGCGCGAAGCCCTCGCGCGGTGCGAAGCCGCCGTCGCCGCGGCCACCGCCGTGACCATGGCCGCCGCGCGGAGCGCTGTCGCCCCAGCCCGGCTTGCGGCCGTAGCCGGCACCGCCGCCGTTGCCGCCTTCGTCACGGCCGCCGCCGAAACCGGCATTCTGGCCGCCCTGGAAACCACGCGGGCCCGGTGCGGCCGGACCACGCGAGTTGCGGTCGTTGAAGCCGCTGGCGCCGGCATAGCCGCCGTTGCCGCCACCATTACCGCCGCGGTAGCCACCGCCACCGCCGCCACCGAACTTGCGGTCGCGCGATTGGTTGTCGCCACGGCCGCCGCGGAATTCGCCTTGCGGCGGACGCGATTGCGGCATGCGTTGTTGCGGCTCCATGCCCGGCACCACTTCGGCCTTGAACTGCTGGCGGCTGTAGTGCTCGATGTCCATGATCTTGCGGCGATCGCGGAACTCGGCGAACGTGACGGCCAGGCCGTCGCGGCCGGCACGGCCGGTGCGGCCGATGCGGTGGGTGTAGTCCTCGGCCTTCATCGGCAGGCCGAAGTTGAAGACGTGGGTGATGGTCGGCACGTCGATGCCGCGGGCGGCAACGTCGGTGGCCACCAGGATCTGCACCTGGCCCTGGCGCAGCGCCATCAGGCGGCGGTTGCGCAGGCCCTGGCTCAGGGCGCCGTGCAGCGCCACGGCGCTGAAGCCTTCTTGCTGCAGGTCGTTGGCGAGGCCGTCGCACTCGACTTGCGTGCTCGCGAACACGATCGCCTGGTTGATGCTGGTGTCGCGCAGCCAGTGGTCGAGCAGCTTGCGCTTGTGCTGGCTGTTGTCGGCCCAGAACAGCACCTGCTTGATGTTGGCGTGCTTTTCCTGCGGGCTGTCGATGGTGATGCGCTGCGGTTCGCGCATCACGCGCTGGGCCAGCTGCTGGATGCGCGGCGCGAAGGTGGCGCTGAACATCATCGTTTGCTGGCGCTCGATGGTGAGCTGGTTGACTTCGGCCAGGTCGTCGGAGAAGCCGAGGTCGAGCATGCGGTCAGCTTCGTCGACCACCAGGAACTTGACCTGGTCGAGCTTGAGTTGCTGCGAGCGTTGCAGGTCGAGCAGACGGCCGGGCGTGGCAACCACGAGGTCGGCGTTCTGCAGCTTGGCAATCTGCAGTTGGTAAGGCATGCCGCCCACCACGTTGGCGATGCGCAGGCCGCGGCAGTGGCGAACCAGTTCGATGGCGTCGTGCGCGACTTGCTGCGCGAGTTCGCGCGTCGGGCACAGGATCAGGGCGCCGGGCGTGGCGGCCTTGAAATGACGGGCGTTGGTCGGATCCTTGCGCTTCGGCTTCTTGGGCGGGGCTTCGCCGCGGGCAGCAGCTTCGGCGGCCAGGCGCTGGAACTCGGCCTTGGCTTCGGCTTCTGCCTCGGCCTGGCGCTTGAGCAGCGTGTGCAGCACGGGCAGCAGGAAGGCGGCGGTCTTGCCCGAGCCGGTCTGGCTCGAAACCATCAGGTCGACGAAGCGGGCAGCGCCCTCTTCGCCCATGGCGATCGGCACGACCTTTTCCTGCACGGTGGTGGGCTGGGTGAAGCCCAGGTCAGCCACGGCGGCGATCAGCTCGGGCGCAAGGCCCAGCTTGATGAAGCCGTTGGGCTTGGCGGGTTCTTCGGCCGCGGCAGCTTCGGGGGCAGCTGCATCCAGCGCCTCGAGGATGGGCGCCTCGGACATGGTGTCCGTGGCGGCGGTGAATTCGTTGTGGGTAGCGGATTGCACAGGCGCGAACTCGCCCTGCGCTTCAAAAGCGTCGGTCATGAATATCAATCTCAAACGCGAGCGCTGCCGTAGGCGGCGCCCCGTTGGTGGTTAAAAACATCAACCATCCAACGACATTCAACTTCGGGCTGACGCCTGAGGTTGCGGCCCTTTTTGATCAGCGAATGCGATCGGGCGCGGTGTGCAAGATAGGGAGATGCAAGAGACGCTGGCCGGGCTTGAAATACCTTCCCGATCAGCGAAGCCTGCGATTATGGCATGGATTCGGGTTTTTACCTAATCCCCCGGCTTTGCTCAATCCGTCAGGCGCAGAAAGGTCTCACGGTAGTGCGCCAGTTCCTCGATGGATTCGTGCACATCGGCCAGCGCGGTATGCGCCTGCTGCTTCTTGAAGCTGCTGTAGGCCGTGGGTTTCCAGCGCTTGGCCAGCTCCTTGAGGGTGCTGACGTCCAGGTTGCGATAGTGGAAGTACGCCTCCAGCTTGGGCATGTACCTGACCAGGAAGCGCCGGTCCTGCCCGATGGTGTTGCCGCACATGGGCGAACCGCTGCGCGGGATGTATTTGGCGATGAATTCCAACAGTTGCTGCTCGGCGGCGGCTTCGTCAAGGGTGGATGCCTTGACCTTGTCGATCAGGCCGCTGCGGCCGTGGGTGCCCTTGTTCCAGGCATCCATGGCGTCGAGCACGGCGTCGCTCTGGTGAATGACGAGCACGGGGCCGTCGATGACGGGCGTGAGGTCGGGGCCGGTAACAACCACGGCGATTTCGAGCAGGCGCTCTTTTTCAGGGTCGAGGCCGCTCATTTCGCAGTCCAGCCAGACCAGGTTCTGGTCGCTTTTCTTCAGGGTGGGCGCAGCTGCGGGGGGCGTCGGTTCAAGGGATTCAGGCATCGCAGGATTGTCGTCGAAGGGCTGCGGCCCCAGATAGCGGGGACTAAACTCACCGCTCCATGTCCTATTCGCTCATCTTCACCATCGCCTTTGCGGCAGCATTGGTCGCAGGCCTGCTCGTGAAGTTCTGGCTGGCCACGCGGCAGGTGCGCCATGTGGCGCAGCACCGCGGCACCGTGCCGGCCGCTTTCGCGCAGACCATCACCCTCGCCGCCCACCAGAAAGCGGCCGACTACACCATCGCCAAGGCGCGCTTCGGCCTGGTCGAGATGGCCTGGGGCGCAGCGCTGCTTCTGGGCTGGACCTTGCTCGGCGGCCTCGACGTGCTCAACAAGCTTCTGCTGGCGTGGATCGGCGGCGGCATGGCGCAGCAGCTGGCATTGCTGGCAGCCTTCGCGGCCATCGGCGGCCTGCTCGAACTGCCCTTCACGCTCTGGCAGACCTTCAGGCTCGAAGAGCGCTTCGGCTTCAACAAGATGACCTGGAAGCTCTGGCTGGCCGACACGCTCAAGTCGACGCTGCTGGGCGCGGTGATCGGCCTGCCGATCGCGGCGTTGATCCTCTGGCTCATGGGCGCGGCCGGGCAGCTGTGGTGGTTGTGGTCCTGGGGCGCGTGGATGGGATTCAACCTGCTGCTGATGCTGATCTACCCGACCTTCATCGCACCGCTGTTCAACAAGTTCAAGCCGCTCGACGACCCGACGCTCAAGGAGCGCGTGACGGCATTGATGAAGCGCTGCGGCTTCGCGGCCAAGGGCCTGTTCGTGATGGACGGCAGCACGCGCAGCGCCCATGCCAACGCCTATTTCACCGGCTTCGGCGCCAGCAAGCGCGTGGTGTTCTACGACACGCTGCTGCGCCAGCTCAACGCCGGCGAGGTCGAGGCCGTACTCGCGCACGAACTGGGACACTTCAAGCACCGCCATATCGTGAAGCGGCTGGTCGCGATGTTCGCCCTGAGCCTGGCTGGCTTCGCGCTGCTGGGCTGGGTGTCGACGCAGGTCTGGTTCTACACGGGCCTGGGCGTGCAGCCCAACATGACGGCACCCAACAGCGCGCTGGCGTTGCTGCTGTTCATGATTGCCGTGCCGGTGTTCGGCTTCTTCGTTGCTCCGCTGCCCGCACGACTGTCGCGCAAGCACGAGTTCGAGGCCGACGCCTACGCAGTGGCGCAAACCAGCGGCGCCGACCTGTCGGCCGCCCTGCTCAAGCTCTACCAGGACAACGCCTCGACGCTCACGCCCGACCCGGTGTTCGTCAAGTTCTACTATTCGCACCCGCCGGCCTCAGAGCGCCTTGCGCGCATGACGGCCGCCTGACCCGACCCCCTCATTTCGAAGAAGCCCATCATGAGCAGCATGTTCAAGCCCAAGGACTGGAAGAACCTCCCTCCCCGCAAGGCGCTGAGCGCCACCGAGATCGTGGCCGGCCTGGCGCGCCTCGACGGCTGGATGCTCACCGGCGACGGCGCCAACGTCGCCATCGAGAAAACCTTCAGCTTCGCCAACTACTTCGAGACCATCGCCTTCGTGAACGCGCTGGCTTTCGTGGCGCACACGCAAGACCACCACCCCGACCTGGCGGTGCACTACAACCGCTGCGTAGTGCGCTTCAACACGCACGACGTGGGCGGCCTGTCGGTCACCGACTTCGACTGCGCCCGCCAGGCCGACGCGCTGGTCGCGCCCCCCGCCGCATGACGGAACGAGCCCTTGGCTAAGCCCGGCCGCGCCACGCCCGCAGCCGCTGCTGCGAAGGCACTCCACGACGGCCTTGTCGTTGCCAGCCACGGGCGTCATTGCCTCGTCGAAACGCCCACGGGCGAGCGGCTGATCTGCCACCCGCGCGGCAAGAAGAGCCAGGCCGTGGTCGGCGACCGCGTGCACTGGCAGGCCAGCGAGGACGAAGGCACCATCGAGCAGGTGCTGCCGCGGCGCAACCTGTTCTATCGGCAGGACGAGATCCGCACCAAGTCGTTCGCTGCCAACCTCGACCACGTGCTGATCCTGATCGCGGCCGAGCCGGAGTTTTCCGAACATCAGCTGGCCCGCGCGCTGATCGCGGCGGAGGCCGAGCGCATCACGCCGATCATCGCGCTCAACAAAAGCGACCTTGTCGAGCCCTTCGAGCGCGCATGGACCAAGCTGGCACCCTACCGCCGCATGCACCACGGCGTGCTGCCCCTGTCGCTGAAGGCGTCAGGCGAGGCGGACTACGCCTCGCTGATGAAGCTTCTGGCCGGCAAATCCACCTTGGTGCTCGGCCCTTCCGGATCGGGCAAGAGCACGCTGACCAATCTGCTGGTGCCGGGCGCGACCGTGCTGACCCAGGAGATTTCGCAGGCGCTGAACTCGGGCAAGCACACCACCACGAGCACCACTTGGTACTGGATCGATGAAGCCCGCACCACCGGCCTGATCGACTCGCCGGGCTTCCAGGAGTTCGGCCTGAACCACATCGCGCCGATGCAGCTCGCCGGGCTCATGCCGGACATCGCCGAGCATGCGAACGACTGCAAGTTCTACAACTGCACGCATCTGCACGAGCCGGGCTGCGGCGTGATTGCGAACGTGGAAACAGCGAGCAGCGGACCAGGCGCCATCAGCGCGAGCCGCTACAAGATTTATGGCGAGCTGTTCGCCGAGTTGAGCCAGAAGCGGTACTGACCGAAAGGCAGCTTCAGCCGAGCCAGATGCGGTAGGACTTCCAGGTCGGGTCGAAGACAAGGTCCAACGTCACCGGCAGGTCCATGTCGTCCTGCAGCGATTGAGCATGCGAAATCGCTGCCTCAGGGTCGGACACCTGGAAGTGGACGGTGCGAACGCCCTCCTCCAACACCACGTGCGTGCAGCAGCCTGCTTCGTGCGTCTGCAGCCGCGCCGTCAGCCGGTCTTCGTAGACGCGTGCCTCTTCCAACTCCTCACCCGATTCGACCGGCACTGCCGTCGACAGGCGATGGCACAGGTCGGCGCGCCCCACCAGGGCAGTGGCCGCGTCATTGCGCATGACGATCACCTCGATCTCGCGGTCGTCCTCGGCCGTGCGCGTCGCGTTCATGCCCGACCAGGCGTGTTCGCCCTGGGGAAACACACCGGTGTGGCCGAGTTCGTCGCGCCAGCAGGCGTCGAACACAGGCACGAAATCGTCGAGCGGCACGCCATCGAAATCCGCGTGCGCGTCGGCCTCGACGTAGTCGACCGCCCCGACCTTCACCGCGAAGTCGTACTCGCCCAGGATATGGTCGAGCATGATGAGACTCATGTGGCGCGCATGGTCCTGCATGTCCATCGGGATGGGCTTGGCGAAGCCGATCTCCAGCGCCACCCGCCCCCGGTAGAGCTCGTGCTTCACAAGGACTTCGGAGCTTGCCAATTCGAAGTCGTTCATGCGCATGCCGAAGCCATCGCTCGAACGCTGACGAAAGGCTTCCACCTCGACCTGCGGCAGCTTGGGGCTGCTTTGCACCAGCGCCATCAGATCCTCGAAGTCGTCTACCGAACCGTGCGCCGTCAGCACCAGCTTGAACTCGGGCGGCTCGCCAGCCACTTCGGCCGCCAGCCGCGGAAAGAAGGGTTCGAGCAGTTCGTTCAACCCTTCCATCAATTCGCGAGCGGGCAAGGCGCGCAGGCTCTCGAGCCGGGCGCTCACTGCTTGCCAGAAGCCTGAGCAGGCCGCTGTGCGCGGATCGGTGTCGTGGGTCAGCATCGCCAGGGGTTCCTTCAGGGGTTTGGAGTGAGGATGTCCTGCAGGCGCTGGACCAGCGTGCTGCATTGCTCGCGCGTGCCGATGCTGATGCGCAGGTACTGCGCGATGCGCGGCTGTTTGAAATGCCGCACCAGCACCGCACGCTCGCGCAGCAGGGCCGCCAGTTCGGCAGCGTCGCGCTGCGGATGGCGTGCGAAGACGAAATTGGCCTGCGACGGCAGCACCTCGAAGCCCAGGTCTTCGAGCTGCAGGCCGAGGCCCTCCCGGGTGTCGACGATCTTGTCGCGGGTGCTGCGAAACCAGTCTTCGTCTTCGAGCGCGGCGACGGCGCCGGCCGAGGCCAGCCGGTCGAGCGGGTACGAGTTGAAGCTGTCCTTGACGCGCACCAGCGCGTCGATGAGGTGCGCCTGGCCGCAGGCAAAGCCGACCCGCAGGCCAGCCAGCGAACGCGACTTGGAGAGGGTCTGCACCACGAGCAGGTTCGGGTGCTTGTCGATCAGCGGCAACGCACTCTCGCCACCGAAATCGACGTATGCCTCGTCGACCAGCACCACGCGATCGGGGCAGGCTTCGAGCAGTTGCTCGATGCGCGACAGCGGCAGGCCGATGCCGGTCGGCGCGTTCGGATTCGCGATGACGATGCCTGCGCAACCTTGGCGGGCACGCGCTGCAAGGGCGTCGACATCGATGCGCAGGCCCTCGTCCACCGGCTGCTGCTCGCAGACGATGCCGTACAACTGCGCGTAGACCTTGTAGAAGCTGTAGCTCACGTCGGGCATCAGCAGCGGCTCGGCCTGCTGGAAGAACGCGAAGAAGGCGTGCGCGAGCACTTCGTCCGAGCCGTTGCCCGCGAACACTTCGTCGACCCGCAGGCCATGCCGCCGCGCTACGGCTTCACGCAGCGCGAGCGAGGTGGGGTCGGGATAGCGCTCCAGGCCGTTCTCGGCCGCACGCCGGATGGCCTCGATGGCGACTGGCGACGGCGGATACGGGTTCTCGTTGGTGTTGAGCTTGACAAGGTTCGCGATGCGCGGCTGCTCGCCGGGCACGTAGGGTTCGAGCGCGCCGATGCGCGGGCTCCAGAAGGCCGGCACGGGATGTGTCATGGTTCGTTCGCCGCTTCGCTCAACCGAGCAGGCGAGCCAGGGTGAGCAAGGCCAGCAGCACCATCCACATCACGACCGAGCGCCAGACCAGGCCCACGACACTTCGCAGGTGGCCGGGCTCGGGCTCGCGCCCCGGCGTGCTGCCGGTGTCGGTGCGACGGCCGTCGGCCAGCGATTCGCCGGCCTGGGCGCGCGGCAGCGGGTCGGTGACCGGAATCGGGCGCAGCGAACCGCCGCCCAGGCGCACGTTGACCGCACCCGACGTGGCCGCGAGGATCACACCGTCGTTCTCATTGGGAAAACGCTGTGCGTCATTGCGCCAGCAATCGATCGCTTCCTCGAAGCTGCCGACCACCGCGAAACCCAGCGCCGTGATGCGCGCGGGCAGCCAGTCGATCATGTGCCAGGCGCGATCCGCGGCCTGTTGCACAGAAACACTCGACGGCTGCACGGCAGCGCCGTTCTTGTGCGCCCAGTAGCGCGAGACGAACTCGCTCATGCGATAGAACACCGCGCCCGCAGGCCCAAGACCGATGGCCGCAATGATCGAGAACCACGCGAGCACGCCGAACACATGGCGATGCGCTGCGATCACCGAATGCTCGATCACGTGGCGCACGATCTCGCTGCGCGGCAGGTTGGCCGCATCAACGCCCTGCCAATGCGCGAGCAGCGAGCGCGCGAGCGGCTCGTCGCCTTCGTCGAGCGCGTCGCGGATGTCGGTGAAGTGATGGCTGAACTGCCGGAAGCCCAGCGTGACGTAGAGCACCGCAATGCTCCAGAGCACCGCGAACGGCAGGCCGAGCGTGAGCACCAGCAGCCAGTGCACACCCAGCGCGCCGAGCGTGGGCACGAACACCGCGAGGCCCCAGGCGATCCATCCGTGATGCGGCTTGCCCGCGTCGAAGTTGCGGCTGGTCCAGCGTGTCCACGCCAGCACCGCGCCGTACACGGGGTTGTGCGGGCCCAGGGGCCGCACCTGCTCGATCAGCAGCGCGCACAGGATGGCAAAAAAGCTCATCCTTCGATGATAGCGAGAGCGCCTGAAGGTTCAGGCCATCTTCATTCGAGCCGCGGATTCAGTCAGGCCGCGAGGAAACGATAGAGATTGCGCAGCATGCCCGCGGTCGCGCCCCAGACGAAGCGCTCGTCGGGCCCGTCCTGATAGGGCATCGAGTACCACTGGCGCCGGGTGCCATCGGGCGCGGGCACGGTGTGGTGGCGGTGATTGGCCGGGTCCATCAGCCATGCGAGCGGCACCTCGAAGGCTTGCGCGACCTCATAAGGATTGATGGTGAGTTCGAAGTCAGGTTGCACCAGCGCAACCACCGGCGTCACGATGAATGAGGTCACCGTCGTGTAGGTCGGCAGGTTGCCCAGAACCTCGATGTATTGCGCCGAGAGGCCGACCTCCTCCCAGGCCTCGCGCAAAGCGGCAGCCGCGATGTTGGCGTCCTCCGGGTCGACGCGGCCACCGGGAAACGCAACCTGCCCCGAATGCGTCGACAGATTCGAGGTCCGCTCGGTCAGCAGCACGGTCGCGCCCTGGGGGCGTTGCACGATCGGCACCAGCACCGCAGCCTGCGCGGGGACACGGTCGGTCATCCGCGGATCACGCCGCAGCTCCGGCGTCCAGGCAGGCGGTGTCGCGAAGCGGGCTCGCAACGCCTGTGCCGTCAGCTGCACGGCCGACACCGCCGGCAATCCCTCGACTCCTCCGGCCACAAACGGCACTTTGCGCGGGTCGAACTGCAGCAGCGTGGGCGGCGCCACGGCGTTGACGGGTTCGATGGATGCGGCCTGCAGAGGAATGGATGAGTTGGTCAAGAGATGAAACGTACCTGAGGCGGAGGAAAGAAAGAAGTAGAGCGGAAAAAAGGAAGGTTGTCGCTGAGCGGGGACAACAATGCAAAAAGCCGCCAGAGCGGCGGCTTTTCTTGCACGGCAGGCGGACTGCTTACTTGGCAGCCGCTGCAGCCGTCGACTTGCTCGGCAGCTTTTCCTTGATGCGTGCCGAACGGCCGCTGCGGTCGCGCAGGTAGTACAGCTTGGCGCGGCGCACATCGCCACGGCGCTTGACTTCGATACCGGCGATCAGCGGGCTGTAGGTCTGGAACGTACGCTCCACGCCTTCGCCGCTGGAGATCTTGCGCACGGTGAAGCCGCTGTTGAGGCCACGGTTGCGCTTGGCGATCACGACGCCTTCGTAGGCCTGCACGCGCTTGCGGGTGCCTTCGACGACGTTCACGCTGACGATGACCGTGTCACCGGGCATGAAATCGGGGATGGTCTTGCCGAGACGGGAGATTTCTTCCTGCTCGAGGGTCTGGATGAGGTTCATGATTTCCTGAAAGTCGATCGTGTCGGGCTACACAAAAGGCGCCTTGGGCTTTCACGGGATGACCGGGAAAAGACCGGGCGCGGCCGGGCAGAGGATCGGGGAACCGGGGATTATAGCTTTTTTTTCAGCGTGGCCTCGTCGGCTTTGCCAAGACGACCCGCCGCGCGGGCGGCGTCGATCAGGTCGGGGCGCCGTGCGGCCGTGATGGCCAACCGCTGGTCACGCCGCCAGCGCTCGATCTGCGCATGATGACCCGAGAGCAGCGGCGCCGGCACGCCCTGCCCGCTCCATTGCTCGGGCCGCGTGTAGTGCGGGCAGTCGAGCAGGCCGTCGAGTGCGGGGTTGAAGCTGTCCTGCACGTGGCTGGCCTCGTCGCCGAGCACGCCCGGCTGCAGCCTGGCCACAGCGTCGAGTAGCGCCATGGCTGCAATCTCGCCGCCGGAGAGAACAAAATCGCCGAGGCTGATCTGGTGAGTGACGCGCGCGTCGATGAAGCGCTGGTCGATGCCTTCGTAGCGGCCACAGATCAGCACCGCGCCTTCGCTGGCCGACCACTTCTCGACCGCCTCATGGCGCAGCGCCTCCCCGATCGGAGAAAACAACACGACGGGCGCCTGCGCCCCGCGTTCAGCCAGCGCCGCATCAAGGCAGGCCGCCAGCGGCTCCGCCATCATCACCATGCCTGGACCGCCGCCAAAGGGGCGATCGTCCACGCGCTTGTAATTGCCCTGCGCAAAATCGCGCGGATTCCAGAAAACGACTTCGACCTGCTTCGACTCGTAGGCACGGCGCGTCACGCCGCTGGCCATGAAAGGAGCGAACAGTTCAGGAAAAAGCGTGAGGACGTCGAAGCGCATGCGCGCAAGGTCCGGATCAGAAATCGGGTTGCCAGTCGACCGTGATGAGACGGCCGGGCAGGTCGACCTTGTCGACGAAGACCGAGACGAAGGGCACCATGCGCTCGATGGCCTTGCCGTCTTCTTCGGCGGTGAGCACCAGCGTGGTCTGCGGGCCAGTTGCGAGCAGCTCGCGCACGGTGCCGAGCACCACACCTTCGCGGTTGACCACCGACAGGCCGATCAGGTCGACCCAGTAGTACTCGTCGTCGCCGGCCGTAGGAAAGCTCGAGCGCGGCACGAACACACGCGCGCCACGCAGCGCCTCGGCTGCATTGCGGTCGGGCACGTCCTCGGATGTGGCGACGATGCAGTCGGAATGTTCTTTGGCCTCGCGGATCGCGAGCCGGAAAGCGGTGCTTGCCGAGGCTCCGGGAGCCTGCAGGAACCAGCGCTTGGAAGAAAAAAGCGCCTCGGGCTGAGCGCTATGGGGCAGGACCTTGAACCAGCCCCTGATGCCCCAGGCATCGGCGATGCGCCCTACTTCAATCGCATCCGCCGGCAATTCGGCGGTTTCGAGTGCGGGCAGCATCGCCGTGCGGACGGCTTAGGCCGCCGCCTTGGGAGCTGCCGAGGCAGCTTGACGGATCAGGCGCAGAACGGTGGGCGAAGCTTGTGCGCCGACGCTCTTCCAGTAGGCCAGGCGGTCCTGGGCGATACGGATGCTTTCTTCGTTTTCCTTGGCGGTCGGGTTGTAGAAACCCAGGCGCTCGATGAAACGGCCATCGCGGCGAACGCGCTTGTCCGACACGACGATGTTGAAGAACGGACGGCCTTTGGAGCCGCCGCGGGAGAGTCGAATGACGACCATGATTTATCCTTGGGTGGTCAGCAGGCCTTATGGATGAAGAAGAGGCCCGCTCACAATGTTCTTCCAGCGTCGAGACACGCGACATGGCCACCCGGCCAGCGACACGCTGAAAAGCCCGCGATTATAGCCCGACCCGCGTTTTCTCCGAATTCCGGCCTTGCGCCACCCGTTTCCACCGCATGCCCCTCACCATCCGCCCCAGCCGCGACGAAGACGTCGAGGCCATCGCCGCCATCTACGCCCACCACGTGCTGCACGGCACCGGTACCTTCGAAACAGAGCCTCCTTCCCCCGCCGACATGGCCGCCCGCCGGGCCGACGTACTGGGCAAGAACCTGCCGTATCTGGTTGTCGAAGAAAATGGCGAAGTGTTGGGTTTTGCCTACTGCAACTGGTTCAAGCCGCGCCCGGCCTACCGTTTTTCGGCCGAAGACTCGATCTACATGTCGGAGTCAGCACGCGGCAAGGGTCTGGGCGCCAAGCTGCTGGCAGCGCTGTCGCAGGCTGCCGAGGCGGCCGGCGTGCGCAAGCTGATCGCGGTGATCGGCGATTCGGCCAACGCCGGCTCCGTCGGCGTGCACCGCAGCCAGGGCTTCACGCACGTGGGCGTGCTGAAAGACTGCGGCTGGAAGTTCGGCGAATGGCGCGATGTCGTATTGATGGAAAAAGTGCTCGGCGAAGGCAGCACCACCAAACCCGAATGAAAAACAAGACCACCGCCGCCTGGCTCTCCTTCCTCGGCGGCCCGCTCGGCCTGCACCGCTTCTACCTGCGCGGCATGGGCGACTTGCTCGGCTGGCTGCTGCCCATTCCCACGGCGCTGGGCATCTACGGCATCGAGCGTGTGCGCATGTACGGGGTGGACGACGGCGTTAGCTGGGCGCTGATCCCGCTGCTGGGCTTCACCATCGCAGGCTGCGCGTTGACGGCCATCATCTATGGCCTCATGACGCCCGAGAAGTGGAATGCCCGCTTCAACGCCAGCGCACCGGCCGACGCGGAACCCGGCCGCACGAACTGGTTCACCATCGGTGCCGTCGTGCTCTCGCTCTTCTTCGGCAGCACGATCCTGATGGCCAGCATCGTGTTCAGCTTCCAGCGCTACTTCGAGCACCAGGTCGAAGAGGGCCGGAAGATCTCGCAGTAGCCGTCAGAACAGCTGGATGCTGATCCAGTAGGCAATCGCCGCCACGAACGCCGAGGCCGGGATCGTGAAGATCCACGCCCACACGATGTTCCCCGCCACGCCCCAACGCACCGCGCTCGCGCGCTGCGTCGAGCCAACGCCGACGATGGCACCCGTGATGGTGTGCGTGGTCGACACCGGAATGCCCAGCGCCGTCGCCAGGAACAGCGTCAGCGCTCCGCCCGTCTCGGCGCAGAAGCCGCCCACGGGCTTGAGCTTGGTGATCTTCTGGCCCATCGTCTTCACGATGCGCCAGCCGCCGAACATCGTGCCCAGCGCGATCGCGGCGTAGCAGCTCACGATGGTCCAGGTCGGCGGGCTCGCATCGCCGGCATTGGCATAGCCGGTGGCGATCAGCAACATCCAGATGATGCCGATGGTCTTCTGCGCATCGTTGCCGCCATGGCCCAGGCTGTAGGCGCCGGCCGAAACAAGCTGCAGCCGGCGGAACCAGCGGTCCACGCGCGACGGCGTGGCGCGCCGGAAGCCCCAGGCCACCACGACCATCATCATCGAACCGAGCAGGAAGCCCAGCAGCGGCGACACGAAGATGAAGGCCACCGTCTTCCAGATGCCCGAGGCCACCAGGCCACTGGTACCGGTCTTGGAGATCACCGCGCCCACGATGCCGCCGATCAGCGCGTGCGACGAGCTGCTCGGAATGCCGTAGTACCAGGTCACGAGGTTCCAGCTGATGGCACCCACGAGCGCACCGAACACCACGTGCACGTCGACCACCCCCGGCTGGGCGATGCCCTTGCCCACGGTGGCGGCCACGCTCAAATGGAAGATGAAGATCGCGATCAGGTTGAAGAAGGCCGCGAACACCACGGCCTGCCCCGGCTTGAGAACCCCGGTGGACACCACCGTCGCAATCGAATTGGCGGCGTCGTGGAACCCGTTCATGAAGTCGAACAGGATCGCCAGCGCGACCAGCACTATCACCACCCAGAGGGCGACCTGAACCGTTGCCATCAGCGCTGCCCGCTCAGGAATTCTCGAGGACGATGCCCTCGATCACGTTGGCCACGTCCTCGCACTTGTCGGTGATCGTCTCGAGCAGCTCGTAGATCGCCTTGAGCTTGATCACCTCGCGCACGTCGGGCTCTTCGCGGAACAGCTTGCTCATGGCGCTGCGCATCACGCGGTCGGCGTCCGATTCGAGGCGGTCGATTTCCTCGCAGGTCTTCAGCGTGGCCTCGGCCACGGCCGGGTCGGCGATCTTGCCGAGGAACTTGACGGCATCCTTCAGGCGGTCGCAGCACTTCACGCTCAGTGCCGTGAGGCGAACGATCTCGTCGGTCATGTGGCGCACGTCGTACAGCGCCATGGTCTCGGCCGAGTCCTGGATCAGGTCGGCCACGTCGTCCATCGTGTTGATGAGCTTGTGGATCTGCTCGCGGTCGATGGGCGTGATGAAGGTCTTGTGGATCAGCCGGTTGACGTCGTGCGTCACGCGGTCGGCGGCGCGCTCGGCGTTGTCGACGTCGCGGTTGTACTGCTCGCGCAGGTGCACGTCGCTGTAGTTGGCAACGAGCTGCTCGAAGGCCCTCGCCGCCTCCACGATACGCTCGGCGTGCTGGTTGAACATCTCGAAGAAATTGCCCTCGCGGGGCAGCAGCTTGCCGAACATGAAAACTCCAGGGGAGCGCCAATCACAGTTTCATGACGCCTTGATGAAAAACCGGCGAAGTTTAACGGGCGCGCGGGCCCTGCCCGGCCGGGCAGGCTTTTCGGGGCTGCCGGAACACCCGACTTTCAGGCCGGCAAGCGCAGCACCGGCAGGTGCCAGCCGCCGTAGATTCCGCCCAGGCGGAGCGCCACGATCAGCAGCACGCCGGCGTGAAAAGCCCAGCGCCGCGGCGTTCCGGCCGCCTGCAGCAGCAGGTAGGCCGCAATGCCCGCGATGGCGGCCGAGCCGTAGATGCCGCTGCTCAGCAGCAGCGGAACGCGGGCGGTGAACACATCGCGCAGCAGCCCACCGGCCGCGCCGGTCATGGTGCCGACCAGCAGCACGATGACGGCCGGCAGGCGCCGCTCCTCGGCCACCTGCGCACCGGTGATGGCGAACAGGCCGAGCCCCAGGGCGTCGGCAACGGCCAGCGCATGCTCCGGCACCGGCAACAGGTGCACCCAGACGATGGTGAGCGCCGCAGCCGCGAGGATCACGTAGACATACCGGGTGTCGCGGATCCAGAACACCGGATGGCGGTCGAGCAGCAGGTCGCGCAGCGTGCCGCCGCCCACCGCGGTGACCGAAGCGATCACCACCACGCCCAGCCAGTCGAGGCCCGCATGGCCGGCCCCCAGCGCCCCACTGACCGCGAAGACCGCCACGCCGGCGAGATCGAGGACGTAGAGCAGCACAGCCTTCAGACGATGCGCTTGACCACCTGGCCCGTAACGCGTGCCAGCGCCGCGCGCGGCACCTTGTCGGGCGCGATTTCGGCGAGCGGCTTCAGCACGAAGGCGCGCTCGCGCATGCGGGGGTGCGGCAAGGTCAGCGTCGGCGTGTCGATCACCGAGTTGCCGTGCATCAGCAAATCGAGATCGAGCGTACGCGGCGCGTTGGGAAATGGCCTTTCGCGGCCGGCCAGCACCTCCAGGCGCTGCAACGCCACGAGCAACTGCTCGGCATCCAGGCCAGTGCGCACGGCCACCACGGCGTTGATGAAATCGGGGCCTTCGGCATCCACCGGCTCACTGCGATATAGCGACGAGCGGGCCGTCACCACGGTTCGCTGAAGTGCGCCGATGTCCGCCATGGCGGCCTTCACGGCTGCCTCGGCATCACCCAGGTTGGCGCCGATGGCGATGAAGGCCTGTGCCGTGGGGTAGTCCTCCCGCGGGCCGCGCGGGCTGCGCGAAGGAGCACGGGTGGGCGCGCGGCGCGCAGGCGGTCCGCTCTTTGCGCCTGCAGACGGTGGCTTGGCACCACCGCCCGCACGCGGCGGTGCAGCCTTGGCCTTGGGGCCTGGCTTGCCGTCCTTCGGCCGGTTGGGCGTGCTCATGCGCCTCCGGCGCTCCCGCCGCCCCCACCACCAGCACCGCCACCACCTCCGGTGCGGGGCTTGCGGCGACGCCGGCGCTTGCGCGGTACCGCCTCGCCATCGGGCGGCACGGCGCCGGCTTCTACTTCAACCTCTTCGACTTCGTCGTCCTGCTCCGAATCGGGGGCCTGGCTCTTGCGCGCAGCCGGTTCACCGCCGCGCGGCTTCGGCGCCGGGGTTTCGCGCACCCGCACGCGCTGACGCACCTTCTGCTCCTCGCGCACCTGCTCCAGCAGGTCCTGGCGGCGCACGTCGTCGGCGGTGCTGAATTCCTGCCACCACTCGGCAATCGCCTCGCTCACCTCGCCCACGTCGGCGCGCAGGCGCATGAAGTCGAAGGCGGCGCGGAAGCGCGCCTGCTCGACCAGGCTGTAGGGCGTGGAGCCGGTGCGCTTGTCGAAGCGCGGCTGCATCATCCAGATCTCGCGCATGTCGGCGGCCAGCTTGCCGCGGCCCGAGACATCCCCGATGCGGGCGTTGAACACGTCGTCGATGGCGTCCTGCAGCGCCGGAAATGGCGGTTGCGGGCGCTGGCCGTGGCGGCCTTCCTGGCGCTGGGCCCAGCCGTCGCGCACGTCGGCCCACAGCACGCAGGCCAGCAGGAAGCTGGGCGCCACGGGCTTGCCTTCGCCCACGCGGCGGTCGGTGTCCTGCAGGGCGGCCTTCACGAAGGGCTGGTCGGCGCGCTCCACCACCACGTCGAGCAGCGGGTAGATGCCGCGGGCAAGGCCGAGCTTGTTCAGTTGCTCGACGGTCGCAATCGCGTGGCCGGTCTGCAGCAGCTTGAGCATTTCATCGAACAGGCGGCTTTGCGGCACGTCAGCCAGCAGCTTGCTCGACTCGATCAGCGGGGCCGCCGTCTTGGCTTCCATCTTGAAGCCCAGGGCCGCGAGCTTGGCCGAGAAGCGGATGGCGCGAATGATGCGCACCGGGTCTTCGCGGTAGCGCGTGGCCGGGTCGCCGATCATGCGCAGCGTGAGCTTCTGCGCGTCCTTGATGCCGTTGTGATAGTCGACCACGACCTGGTTGGCCGGGTCGTAGTACATGGCGTTGACGGTGAAGTCGCGGCGCGCCGCATCTTCTTCCTGCGGGCCCCAGACGTTGTCGCGCAGCACGCGGCCGCTGGCGTCCACGGCGTGCTTCATGCTGGCAAGCTCGCCCTTGCTGGTGCGCTCGTTGCCCGCCACCTGCTCGGCCGCGGCGTTGTCCATGTAGGCGCGGAAGGTCGAGACCTCGATCACCTCGTGCTCGCGCCCACGGCCGTACACCACGTGCACGATGCGAAAGCGCCGCCCGATGATGAATGCACGGCGAAACAGCGACTTGACCTGCTCGGGCGTGGCGTTGGTGGCCACGTCGAAGTCCTTGGGGCGCAGCCCCAGCAGCAGGTCGCGCACCGCGCCACCCACCACGTACGCCTCGTAGCCGGCCTGCTGCAGCGTGGTGACCACGTTCTTCGCGCGTTCGTCGACCAGGGCCGGATCGATCTTGTGAACCTCTGCCGGCACCTCCTGGCGCTTGCCGAAGCGGCTCTTGCCCTGCGTGCCACCGGCGGTCTTGCCGAGCAGCTTGTCGATGAATTTCTTGATCATTGTTGGTTGAAAGCCTAGTTCGCTCTTTTATTCGTTCTCGAGCATGGAGCGGATCAGCGGAATGGTGATCGCGCGTTGCGTCTGCAGGGCATAGCCGTCGAGCTGTGTGAGCAGCTCCATCAGGCTGCCGAGGTCGCGGCTGAATCGGTGCAGCATGTAGTCGAGCACGTCGTCGGACAGCATCACGCCGCGCGCATCGGCGGCCTGGCGCAGCACCGCGCGGCGTTCGCTTTCGCTCAGCACCTGCAAGTGGAACACGTGGCCCCAGCCGAGGCGGGTGCGCAGGTCTTCGCGCAGCGGCAGGTCGGCCGGCGGCAAGGCGCCAGCGGCGACCACGCCGCGCTGCAGGGTCTGGGCGTTGACGAACCAGTTGAAGGCCGCGTGCTGCTGCACGGCGGTGTAGAGGTGCACGTCGTCGAGCAGGACGGCGCCCCAGCGCTCGTCGAACTCGGGCGGCTCCAGCAGGCCGGCGTGCAGCCAGCCCACGCTGGCGCCCTGCTCGCGCAGTGCGACACGCACCGATTCGAGCAGATGGCTCTTGCCGCTGCCGCCTTCGCCCCAAAGATAGGTGGGCACCGGCGAGTGCAGCGCGGGGCTGCCGGCGCCGCCCACCCACACTTGCAGGTGCCGCAGCGCCGCCTCGTTGGGGCCGGCAAAAAAGGCGTCGAAGCTGGGGCCCGTCGCAATGCCGATATCGAGCGCGAGCTGTTTCATCCCGGGAAGGTTCATGGAGGGGGCCGCGAGGGCCCTTAAAATCGTGAGGAATTCTATCGGCCCGGCCACCATGGTTACCGGCGCCGCCTTCCGCTCCTACTCTTCGCGTCCTTCCCGACCTCGACCACCCATGACTTCCCCTACGCCCACTCCTCTCAGCTACAAGGATGCCGGTGTCGACATCGATGCCGGCGACGCGCTGGTCGACCGCATCAAGCCCCTGGCCAAGAAGACCATGCGCGAAGGAGTGCTGGCCGGCATCGGCGGCTTCGGCGCCCTGTTCGAGGTGCCCAAGCGCTACAAGGAGCCGGTGCTGGTGAGCGGCACCGACGGCGTGGGCACCAAGCTCAAGCTGGCCTTCGAATGGAACATGCACGACACGGTCGGCATCGACCTGGTGGCAATGAGCGTCAACGACGTGCTGGTGCAGGGCGCCGAGCCCCTCTTCTTCCTCGACTACTTCGCCTGCGGCAAGCTGGACGTGGACACGGCCGCGGCCGTGGTCGGCGGCATCGCCCGCGGCTGCGAACTCTCGGGTTGCGCTCTCATTGGCGGCGAAACCGCCGAAATGCCCGGCATGTACCCGGCCGGCGAGTACGACCTGGCGGGCTTTGCGGTCGGCGCCGTCGAAAAGTCGAAGATCCTCACGGGCCAGAACGTCAAGCCCGGCGACGTGGTGCTGGGCCTGGCCTCGGCCGGCGTGCACTCCAACGGTTTCAGCCTGGTGCGCAAGGTGATCGAACGCGCCGGCGCCGACCTGCCCGCCACCCTCGACGGCAAGCCCTTCCGCGAAGCCGTGATGGAACCCACCCACCTCTACGTGAAGCCCGTGCTCGAAGCGCTGGGCAAGCACCCGATCAAGGCACTGGCCCACATCACCGGCGGCGGCCTGCTCGAGAACATCCCGCGCGTGCTGCCCGAAGGCACCGCCGCCCACCTCAAGAAGGGCAGCTGGCCGCAGACCGAGCTGTTCGCCTGGCTGCAGAAGGTGGCCGGCATCGACGACATCGAGATGAACCGCACCTTCAACAACGGCATCGGCATGGTGGTCGTGATCGACGCGGCTGAAGCCGCCGCCTGCGCCGCTACGCTGCGCGCCGCTGGCGAATCGGTGCACGAGATCGGCGTGATCGCCGAGCGCGGCGAAGGCGCCGCGGTAGTCGTCGGCTGAGCGCCGGCTGCCCATCCACAATGTCTTGAACTGAGCACGCGACGCCCCGGATGGCCAAGAAGCCACAACCCATCAGCCCCGCCGTGACAACGGCCCCCGTCCACCGCCCGGCCGCCTCGCGCGGCGTGATGATCGCAAGCTACCTGCTGATGCTGGCCGCCTTGCTGCTGGTGATGTGGGAACACCTGCTGCCGGGGCTGCTGTGCGTCTGCATCGGCTTCCTGGCCACGCGGTGGTTCGCACGGGTGCTGAGCGCGGGCATGCGGCGCATTCCGGCACTCGGCGGCCAGCGCGCCGATGGCTGGGCCGGCGTGCTGGCCGTCATCCTCGTGCTGGTGGGGCCGATCGCGCTGATCACGCTGCTGCTGTCGCAGGCCCGCGAATACATCGTCGACGCGCCTGACCAGTACCGCGAATTGCTCGACTACACGGCGCGCACGGTGCTGGAGCTGCGCTCCAAGCTGCCGGTCGAAATCGCTGTCTACCTGCCCGAGGGCGCCGCCGAGGTGCAGCGGGTGATCGCCAATTACCTGCGCGCGCAGGCCGGCTCGCTGGCCGTGGCCGGGCGTGCCTGGCTGCACGGCATTCTCTTTTCGTACGTGGGCCTGATCGTGGGCGGCCTGGCCGCCGTGGCGCACGCGCCGCTGCGCCGCCTGCCGCTGGCCGACCAGCTGCACCAGCGCGTGCGGACCTTCGGCGAAGCCTTCGGCCAGATCGTGGCGGCCCAATTCTGGATCGCTGCCTTCAACACGCTGCTCACGGCGATCTTTCTGCTGTTCATCATGCCGACGTGGGGGGCTCACCTTCCGTACACGCCGGCGCTCATCACCCTCACCTTCCTGGCGGGGCTGGTGCCGATCGTGGGCAACCTGGTCTGCAACTCGGTGATCACGCTGGTGGGGCTGTCGGTGTCGCCGGTCACGGCGGCGGCGTGCCTGATCTTCCTGATCGTGATCCACAAGGCCGAGTACGTCATCAACGCCAAGGTGGTCGGCGCACGCACGCAGATGAGCGTGTGGGAGCTGCTGGCCGTGATGTTCGTGGCCGAGGCGGTGTTCGGGCCGGCTGGGCTGGTGGCGGCGCCGCTGTACTACGCGTACCTGAAGAAAGAGCTGCAGGCGGCGTCACTGGTCTGACGAGGCCGTTTGGCAGCAATGTCCTGATCTGATCGGTTTTGGTCCGGCCGCGAGCGGACTGCGGGCTGGCAAGGCAGAAGAATAGGCGGCATCATCCACTTTGCCTCTGCGAGCCCCGCCATGAAAACCTGTCTGATTGTGATCGACGCCCAGGAATCGTTCCGCCAGCGCGCGTACTGGTCCGAGAGCCAGGCCACTCCCTACTTCGCCGCGCAGAACGCGCTGATCGAAGGCTGCGCCGCCGCCGGCGTGCCGATCGCGCGGGTCTTTCACACCGACGAGCCCTCCGATGCGAGCAACCCGTTTGCCGTCGAATCGGGCCACGTGCGCCCCATCGGCGGGCTTGCCGACTTTGCCGCAGCAGCCACCTTCACCAAGCACCGCCACAGCGCGCTGGTCAACAGCGGGCTGGACATCTGGCTCACGCAGAACGGCATCGGCCGGCTGATCGTGAGCGGCATCCGCACCGAGCAGTGCTGCGAAACCACAACCCGCCACGCCTCGGACCTGGGCTGGGAGGTCGACTACGTGACCGACGCCACGCTCACCTTCGACATGGTGCAGCCCGACGGCCGGCCGCTTTCGGCCGCCGACATCAAGGCCCGCACCGCCACCGTGCTGCAGGGCCGCTTCGCCACCGTCTGCACCGTGGCACAGGCGCTCGAACGGGCCGTGGCGTGAGCGGCATGAGCTTGCGCGTGCTCATCCTCGCCTTCGACGGCGTCGAAGCGCTGGACTTCGCCGGCCCCTTCGAAGTGTTCACCACCGCGAGCCGGGTCAGCCAGCGGATGCAGCCGGGCACGACGGCGCCGTTCAATGTCGCATCGGTGGCCCACGCTGCACACGGCCAGCCCGTGCAGGCGCGCGCCGGCCTGCAGTTGCTGGCCAACCACACGCTGGCCGACAGCCCGAAGGCCGACGTGCTGATCGTTCCCGGCGGCGTGGTCGACGCGCCGATGGCCAGCCCCCACACCCTGCGATGGATCGCCCACAGCGCAGCCGGTGCGCAGGTCGTCGCCTCGGTCTGCACCGGCGCCTTCCTGCTGGCCGAAAGCGGCGTGATCGCGAACGACACCGTCACCACCCACTGGGAAGACATCGCCGACCTGCGCGAGCGCTTTCCTTCGCTCGACGTGCGCGACGGCGTGCGCTGGGTCGACAACGGCCGCATCGTCAGTTCCGCGGGCATCAGCGCCGGCATCGACATGAGCCTGCACCTCGTCGAGCGGCTGGCCGGACGCGAACTGGCCGAGCGCACCGCGCGCCAGATGGACTACGCATGGACCCGCAACCCCAGCCACGACCCATCCGCGTAGTCTTCGTCCTCCTGCCCGGCAGCATCGTGCTCGACTGGGCCGGCCCGGCCGAGGCGCTGCGCATCGCCAACCAGCGGCTGCGCGCAATGGGCCAGCCCGAGCGTTTTGCCATCGAGTTCGCGAGCCCCCGGCCGACGACGATGGGCTCGGTCGGTGTCGCGCTGGCCGGGCTCTCGCCCTTGCCGACGCAGCGGGACGGCCCCGGCTGGATCGTGCTGGTCGGCCTGCCCGGCGACACCATCGCCATCGACAACCCCGAGACGCAAGACCTGCTGCACTGGCTGCGCGGCCTGCGCTTCGAACGCGACCGGCTGGAGCTGCTGACGATCTGCGCCGGCGCGGTGCTGGCCGCGCATGCCGGTGCGCTGGCGGGCCGGCGCGCCACCACGCACCACCAGCACCTCGACGAACTTCGTGCCGTGGAGCCGCGCTGCGACGTGGTCAGCAACCGCGTGTTCGTGATCGACCCGCCGCTGTACAGCAGCGCGGGCGTGACGACCGGCATCGACCTCGTCCTGCACCGCATCGCCGGGCTGTGCGGCGAAGCGCTCGCGGCGCAGGTCGCGCAGACCATGGTGGTGGCGCTGCGCCGCGGCCCGCACGACCCGGAGCTGTCGCCCTTTCTCGCCTACCGCAACCACCTGCATGCCGCGCTGCATCGCGTGCAGGACGCGGTCAGCGAGCAGCCGCAGGCGGACTGGAGCGTGCCGCGCATGGCCGAGGTGGGGCACACCTCGGCGCGGCATCTCACGCGGCTGTTCGTCGAGCATGCGGGCGTAGCGCCGCTGGCCTATCTGCGGCGGCTGCGGCTCGCGGCTGCGCAACTCGCGCTGGCCTCGGGCGCGAGCGTGACGCGGGCGGCGGAGCAATCGGGCTTCGGCTCGGACACACAGCTGCGCCGCGCGTGGCACCAGTTCGGGTTGCCGGGCTCGCCTTCGGAGGCGGGCTCGGCCTTCAAGGCCTGAAAACGCTCAGTGCCAGACGCCGACGGGCGCCGGCCCGGGCACGCGCAGCAGCCTGTCGTCGCCGATCTCGAGCAGCCGGTTGGCCGCATAGCTGTTCTGCGAGTCGGGCTCCAGCGCCGCGCTGACCAGCGGCGACAGCGGCTGCGCGAGCGACACGTAGAAGCTCCCCGGCTGCACCACCGCGCGACCGGCCCGCGGCCGCACGCGGAAGGCGCGGATCGCCTCGCCGTCCTCGATGGCACCACGCGCATCCTGCCGCTGGCCGTCGGTCTGCGACAGGATCTCGTAGCGCTCCACCTGCCAGGGCGCCGCGCTGTCGATGCGCTCTACCCGCACGCCCAGCATCTGCAGGCGCTGCACGGCCGTGGTCTCGCTCGCCGCGAGCAGATAACCGCAGGGGCGCGGGCGCGCGTTGGCAATCTTGAGCGGCTCGGCGGCGCGCCATTCGACGTCGATGGTCTTGTCTTCCCCGGTCTTCGCATCGAGGAATTCGAGGCGCTGCCGCGTCGGCGTCTGCCAGGCCTCGACCACCAGATCGCCATGGCACGCCTCGGCCTTGGCGCGCTGGCCAGCCTGCGCGGTGAGCTGCATCAACGCCGGCCCCTGCTTCGCGGCCGTCTCGATGACCGTGGTGGCGGCCAGTACCTGCGTGTGCACGCGGCGCGCAAAGTGCGCACGCCCGAGCCCCACGCCGCGCACTTCGAGCAGCAGGCTCACGGCCTGGCGCAGCGCGCTCACGTTGCGTCCGGTGTCGGGCTGCACGCCGCCCATCGACACGGTGCGGTCTTCGCTCTTGCCGCCGGAGGTGGTGTGGTACTTGAAGCCCTGCAAGCCGGCCTGCGTGAATGCGGACTGGATGGCGTCGACGTAGTCGCGTTGCGCACCCACGGCGATGGCGGAGTCGAGATTGCCCACGGTGGCAGGCTGCAGCAGGCCGTCGTACTTCATGACCGCGCCGAACTTCTCGATCCAGCGGCCGCCGACGGTGAACTCGTGCAGGTCGAGCACCACCTGCGGCTGGTAGCGCAAGGTGGCGGCCGCGAGCATGCGCGCCTCGGGGGTGCGCAGCAGCAGGTGGTCACGATTCACGTCGATGCCGTTGGCGGTGACGCGGGTGAAGCGCTCGGCGCCGTCCGGGTTGCCGCGCGGCACCAGCACCAGGTTCACCTTCTTCAGCAGCGCGGCGCCGGGCTCGCTGGCGAACTGCTGCGCCAATGCCAACACGGCTTCGCCACCGGCCGGCTCGTTGCCGTGCTGCTGGCCGATCACCATCACGGTAGGCCGCGCGGGATCGATTCGCCCCTGGTCGGCCAGCACCACCAGCGGCATTTCGCGCCCCTGCTGCGTCAGGCCCAGGCGCTCGACGCGAACGTTCGGCGACTGGCGCGCAAGGTCGCTCAAAAAGGCCAGCACCTCGGCATGCGAAGGAAAGTCGGCGCGCCCGGCGCGAAAACCCGGCGTGGCGTAGCTCACCGGCGGATCGGGGAAACGCGCGGCGATGGCCTGCGGCTCGACCCACGCCTTGGCGGGGTCGAACTGGGCCTGGGCCGAAAGGGCCGGCAGCAGGGCCAGGCAGGAAACGCACAGGAGGCGGAGGGAGGGGGTGCGCAGCATGGCGCGCATTTTCTCCCGGCACCGGTCGCGCGGGCCAGCGCAGCTTCAGCCGGCGCTCAGCTCACCCGGCGGGGCCATCGAGGAGGCAGGCCCGCGCACGTGCGAGCAGCAGCGCCCGCTCGCGCGTGTTGCGCGTGAGCGCCGCGGCGCGGTCGAATTCCTTGCGCGCCTCGTCGCGGCGGCCGAGCTTGAAGAGCAGATCGCCGCGCACGGTCGGCAGCAGGTGGTAGCCCTTGAGCGAGGGCTCGTCCATGAGCGCATCGACCACCTCCAGCCCCGTCGCCGGCCCGAAGGCCATCGACAACGCGACCGCCCGGTTGAGCTCGACGATGGGCGACGGCGTGAGCTCGGCCAGCGCGTCGTAGAGCGCGGCAATGCGGCCCCAGTCGGTTTCGTCTGCGGTGCGCGCGCGGCCGTGGCAGGCGGCGATGGCGGCCTGCAGCGCATAGGGGCCGAGCGCGCCGCCGAGTGCTTCAGCACGCGCGAGCGCCGCGAGGCCGCGACGGATCAGCATCTGGTCCCAGCGCGCGCGGTTCTGTTCGAGCAGCAGCACCGGCTCGCCCGAAGGCCCCATGCGCGCGGCGGTGCGCGAGGCCTGGATTTCCATCAGCGCCACGAGGCCGTGCACCTCCGCCTCCTTCGGCACAAGCTCGGCCACGATGCGGCCCAGGCGCAGGGCCTCGTCGCACAGCGTGGGGCGCATCCAGTCGTCGCCGGCGGTGGCCGAGTAGCCTTCATTGAAGATCAGGTAGATCACTTCGAGCACCGAGGCGAGCCGGGCTTCGAGCTCGTGCCGGCGCGGCACCTCGAAGGGCACGCGCGCCTCGGCCAGCGTGCGCTTGGCGCGCACGATGCGCTGCGCCACGGTGGCCTCGGGCACGAGAAAGGCGCGCGCGATTTCATCGGTGGTGAGGCCGCCCATCAGCCGCAGCGTGAGCGCCACGCGGGCCTCGGTCGACAGCACCGGGTGGCAGGCGGTGAACACCAGCCGCAGCAGGTCGTCGCCGATGTCGTCGTCCAGCGCGGCATCGATCGCCTCGGCGAAATCGTCTTGTGCCATCTCATGTTGCGCGTCGATCTCGCGGCCGATTTCGCCGGCCTTGTGCTCGGCCAGCTGCAGGTGGCGCAGGCGGTCGAGCGCGCGGCGCTTGGCCACTGCCGTGAGCCAGGCCGCGGGGTTGTCGGGCACGCCGGATTCGCTCCATTGCTCAAGCGCCGAGACCAGCGCGTCCTGGGCCAGCTCTTCAGCCAGGCCCACGTCGCGCACCATGCGCGCGACGGTGGCGATGATCTTGGCGGACTCCATGCGCCACACCGCCTCGATGGTGCGGTGGATGGCGGCGACGTCCGCGCGGCCCTCTTCCCTGATCACAGCTTTACGGCTCGGTCTTCTTGACCGTCTGCATCGACGCGAACTCGCTGGTCAGCGCCTGCACGTCGGGCGGGTAGTCGCCGATTTCCTGGATCTGGCGCACCTCGATGACTTCGTTGTCGGAGCCGGGGCAGCGGGCAGCCCATTCGATGGCGGCGGCGCGCGAGGGCACGTCGATGACCCAGAAGCCGCCGAGCACTTCCTTGGCCTCGGCGAAGGGGCCGTCGACGATCTTGGGCTTCTTGTCCTTGAAGCTCACGCGCGCGCCCATCGAGGGCGGATGCAGGCCGTCGCAGCTGATCAGCACGCCGGCTTTCTGCATCGATTCGTTGTAGGCCATCATGGCCGACACCGCATCGACGTCTTCAGGGATGGTGCCGGGCGCGGCGGTTTCGTAGCCGTGGGGAATCATCAGCAGCATGAATCGCATGGTGGATCTCCTTGGGTTCGATTCGGTTGCGGCTGCTTCAGCTGCCGGCCTTCGCGCGGGCCTCGGTCTCGGCGCGCAGGCGGTCTTCCTGGGCGAGCAGCTCGGGCGTCATCGAATCGCCGAAGTCGGCAGCCTCGAACACCTGGCGGATCTCGATCTCGCCTTCCTGGAAGGGGCTGCGCTTGATCCACTCGATGGCTTCTTCCTTTGACTTGACCTGGAACAGCCAGAAACCAGCCAGCAGCTCCTTGGTTTCGGCGAAGGGGCCGTCGATGACGGTGCGCTTGCTCGGGCCTTCGCAGCGCACGCGCACGCCCTTGGAGCTGGGGTGCAGGCCTTCGCCCGCCAGCAGCACGCCGGCCTTGACCAGTTCCTCGTTGAACTTGCCCATGGCGGTGAGTATTTCGGTGCTGGGCATCACGCCTGCTTCGGAATCGGCGTTGGCCTTGACCAGAATCATGAATCGCATGTCGTTTCTCCTGAAGGTTGATGAGACTGGGAGCGGCTGACGAATGAAATTTGCCTGCTCCTGTTCACACGTCGGACGAGCGGAAGACGGATCGACACGATCGCATCGATCTATTTGTAATTTTGTGTTTCTGAAATTGAGGCTTCAGGGCAGGTAGCCGCAGAAGCGCAGCACGTGGCCGTCGGGCTCCCGGATCGCGAATTCGCGCAGTCCCCAGGGTTGGGAGGTCGGCGGCTCGATGACCGTCACGCCGCGCTTCACATAGGCGGCGTGCAGGCCGTCGATGTCCTTGCCCACGTGGATCACGATTTCGCCGCGCCAGGGCTTGGCCTCGCGCGAGTTGCATTGCCACAGCCTCAGGTAGACCGGGTCGCCGTAGCTGCGGTCGCCCTTCTTCACCCGGGCGTAGCTGGGCGGCTCCCCCGCGATGAAGTCGAGCTCGAAGCCCAGCACGTCGCGAAACCAGCGAGCGGCGCGCGACACGTCCGACACCGGCAGCACCGGCTGCACGCCGTGGAATTCATGCAGGGTGCCCAGGTCGGGCGCCGGGCTCACACCGGCCTTGGTGTTCATTTCAGCTGGCCATTCGGCGCAACATGGCGACGCGCTCGGCGATCGCGTCGATGTCGAGGGCGTCCTCGGCCTTCCCCAGATAGGTTTCCAGGTCGCGCACGGCCTGCGCCGTGTTGCCCTGCTCGGCGTGCGCGATGCCGCGGTCGCGGTACTCGCCCCAGGCACTGGGCAGCAGGGCGATCAGGCGGTCCTGCACGGCGATGACGCGCTGCCAGTCTTCCTGCGCGTGGTGCACTTCCTTCAGGTTGCGCAGCATGCGCGCGATGATTTCGCGCGGGCTTGCGGGCTGCAGGTACAGGCCCAGCGGCACGTCGAAATCGCCGACCAGGCCATTGCTGCGCTTGTAGGGTTCGAGCCGCTCGCCGAGTTCCTCGCGCGACAGCGACTTGCCGGTGAAAGGATCGATCACCACCTGCCCCTTGGGCAGCGTCACCTTGAGCATGAAATGCCCCGGAAACCCGATGCCGCGTGCCTGCAGGCCCAGGCCCTGCGCCAGTTCCATCCACAGCACGGCCAGCGAGATCGGAATGCCGCGGCGGGTGCGCAGCACGGCGTTCAGGTAGCTGTTGTCGGGGTCGTAGTAGTCGTTGACGTTGCCGCCGAAGCTCAGGTCATTGAAGAAGAACTGGTTCAGGGCGCGCAGGCGGGCCAGCGGTGCGGCGTCGGCCGGCAGGCGGCGCTTCAGGCGGGCCAGGAGTTGGTCTACATCGCCAAGCACCTGCTGAACGTCGAGATCGGGGTATTCGTCCTGCGCCAGGCTGGCGGCAGCTTCGAGCAACGGAAATTGATCGTCGCTGCGAACCAGCGATTCGAAATACTCCAGTGCGGTAGGAACCTGAAAGCTGAACGTCATGTGTCTTTGTAGAGGAGCATTCAGGGAGCGTCAAGGCGGAACACGTGCGTATTGCCAACGCCCTGCGCGCTGGCTTCAGCGGCGCAGGAAGCTGCGCAACCGCACGCCGACGGCCGCCAGCACGGCGAAATAGAGCAGCGCCGAGCCGGCGATCAGCGCGGCGAGCAGGCCGATGCGCAACAGGCGCTGCTCGCGCAGGCCGACCCAGTCGAAATGGCCCGAGCCCCAGAACAGCAGGCCGGCCAGCACCAGCGTGCCCGCCAGCACCTGCAGCGCGAACTTGCCCCAGCCCGGTTCGGGCTTGTAGCTGCCGCGGCGCATCAGGCCGACAAGCAGCCAGGTCGAATTGACCAGCGCGCCGATGGCGATGGTCAGGGTCAGCGCCGCGTGCTGCAGCACCGGTACCAGGAAGATATTGAGCACCTGCGTCAGCACCAGCACGCCCACGGCAATGAGCATCGGCGTGCGCGTGTCGTGCTTGGCGTAGTAGCCGGGCGCGAGCACCTTCACGGCCACGATGCCGACCAGCCCGACACCGTAGCCCATCAGCGCCAGGGTCGTGCGGCCCACGTCCTCGCCGGTGTACGCGCCGTTGTGGAAGAGCACCGCCACCAGCGGCTTGGCGAACAGCAGCAGCGCGATGGCACAAGGCGCGGAAAGCAGCACGACGAGACGAAGGCCCCAGTCGAGCAACGACGAATAGCGAGCGTCGTCCTTGGCGGCGCGGGCGCCGGCCAGCTGCGGCATCAGCACCACGCCGAGCGCGACGCCGAGCATGGCGGTGGGGAATTCCATCAGCCGGTCGGCGTTGGTGATCCAGGTGACGCTGCCCACTGCAAGGTGCGAGGCGATCTGCGTGTTGATGAGCAGCGAGATCTGCGCCACGCTCACGCCCAGCAGCGCGGGCAGCATCAGCTTGAGCACCTTGCGCGTGGCAGGGTCGGTCCATGCGGTCCGCAGCGCCCGGAAGCTCGCGCCAACGCGCGGCATCAGCCCGAGCTTGCACAGCGCCGGAATCTGCAGGGCCAGCTGCAGCACACCGCCCACCAGCACGCCCACGCACTGCGCGTAGATCGGCTCGATGCCCCACCGGCGGAACAGCGGCGCCCCGACCACGATCGCCAAAATCAGCGCAATGTTGAGCAGCACCGGCGACGCCGCCGGCACCGCGAACTTGCGCCAAGTGTTGAGAATGCCGCCCGCCAGCGCCACCAGCGACATGAAGCCGATGTACGGGAACATCCAGCGCGTCATGATCACGGCCGAGTCGAAGCCGGGCAGTCCGCTCGCCATGGCCCAGACCAGCAGCGGCGCGCCGGCCACGCCGGCCACGCACACGACCAGCAGCGTCCAGGTGAGCAGCGTGGCGACATGGTCGATCAACTGCCGGGCGCCCTCTTCCCCGTCTTCGGCCTTGCGCGCGGCCAGCACCGGCACGAAGGCCTGGCTGAAGGCGCCTTCGCCGAAGACCCGCCGGAACAGGTTGGGGATGCGAAATGCGACGTTGAAGGCGTCGGTCAGCGCGCTGACGCCGAAAACCGAGGCAAACAGCACGTCGCGCACAAGGCCCGTGATCCGCGAAGCGAGAGTCAGCAGGGAGACGGTGGAGGCGGATTTGAGCAGGGACACGGGGGCCGAGTGTAGGGCCCGCGAAGGTGCCGAAACGGGCCGATTCGGGCGCGAATTGGGCAAAAGGGCCAACCCAGCCTATAATGGAGGGCTTTGCTGCATCATCCTCAGACACCTAAGGAACATTAAATATGGCATCCGCCAAGCCCAAGAAGAAGAACCCGCGCCTCGCCTCCGGCCGTAAGCGCGTCCGCCAGGACACCAAGCTCAACGCTGCGAACACCTCGCTGCGCTCCAAATACCGTACCGCTGTCAAGAACGTCGAAAAGGCTGTTCTGGCTGGCGACAAGACCAAGGCAAGCGAACTGTTCGCGAAGGCCCAGAGCATCGTCGACACCGTCGCCGACAAGGGCATCTTCCACAAGAACAAGGCAGCCCGCGACAAGAGCCGCCTGTCGGCCAAGGTCAAGGCCCTCGCCCTCGCGCCTGAAAAGGCCGCCGCCTGACACCTGTCAGGCAAGCCCGGACCGGAATCCTCCAGTCCGCCGTTTGATCGGGGTGCGCTGCAGCAAAGTGAAAAACCGCCTTCGGGCGGTTTTTTCATGCCCGTTCGATTTGCGCCCCAGGGCGACGGGCAAGAAAAAAGGCCGCTCAGGCCTTCTTGGGGGGGATGGGCGTGTCGGGCACCAGGCAGGCCTCGGCCACCTGCAGGTCGTTGTCTCTCGCGAAGTTCACGCAGAAATCCCAGGCCATCGGCTCGGCATCGCGCAGCTCGCGGTTCACGATCACGCACTTCACGCCGTTGATGGTCGTCGGAATGCACCAGGGCGAGTAGCTCAGGTGGCTGCCCGGATAGGCGCCGCCGGGGCGAAAAGAGCACATCACGCCGGCCAGACGCTCGGCCCAATCGCTGGGGCGGAATGTCCGGCCATCCTTGGTGATGCCCTGGATGAAGATTTCTTTGGCAGTGGGGGAAATCATCGTTGAATGAGGCGACCGGAGCGGGTGCTGCGGTGCAGCAAGCGATTCTATCCGCGGCACTTTTTGCATCCTGAACATGGGGCATTGCTGTAATGCGGAATCCTCAACGAAGCCGTCAAACGGCACGCCTAGAATCCGCCTTCCCTATCTGGAGAACCCGAATGAGCGCTACCGCCCAGCCCACCTCGCCCCACGTCATGAACACTTACGGTCGCCTGCCGATCGCACTGTCGCACGGTCAGGGTTGCCGAGTCTGGGACACCACGGGCAAGGCCTACATCGACGGCCTCGGCGGCATTGCCGTGAACACGCTGGGCCACAACCACCCCGAGCTGGTGCCCGCCCTGCAGGACCAGCTGACCAAGCTGATCCACAGCTCCAACTACTACCACGTGACCGGCCAGGAACAGCTCGCCACCAAGCTGACCGAGATTTCGGGCCTCACCAACGCGTTTTTCTGCTGCACCGGCCTCGAAGCCAACGAAGCCGCCCTGAAGCTGGCGCGCAAGTTCGGCCACGACAAGGGCATCGAGCGCCCCGAGATCGTCGTCTACGAAGCCGCCTTCCACGGCCGCAGCATCGCCACCCTGTCGGCCACCGGCAATCCCAAGGTGCAGGCCGGCTTCGGCCCGCTGGTCGAGGGCTTCATCCGCGTGCCGCTGAACGACATCGAGGCGCTGAAGAAGGCCACCGAAGGCAACCCCAACGTGGTTGCCGTGTTCTTCGAAACCATCCAGGGCGAAGGCGGCATCCACCCGATGCGCGTCGAATACCTCAAGCAGGTGCGCCAACTCTGCGACGAGCGCGACTGGCTCATGATGATCGACGAAGTGCAGTGCGGCATGGGCCGCACCGGCAAGTGGTTCGCCCACCAATGGGCGGGCATCAAGCCTGATGTGATGCCGCTGGCCAAGGGCCTGGGCTCGGGCGTGCCGATCGGCGCCGTAGTGGCCGGCCCCAAGGCCGCCAACATCTTCGGCCCGGGCAACCACGGCACCACTTTCGGCGGCAACCCGCTCGCCATGCGCGCCGGCATCGAAACCATCCGCATCATGGAAGAGCACAAGCTGCTCGAAAACGCCGCCACCGTCGGCGCCCACCTCAAGGCCGCGCTGGAGCGCGAAATCGGCGGCCTGCCCGGCGTGAAGGAAATCCGCGGCCAGGGCCTGATGCTGGGCATCGAGCTCGACCGTCCCTGCGGCGTGATCCTGAACCGCGCCTGCGACGCCGGCCTGCTGCTGAGCGTGACGGCCGACAAGGTGATCCGCCTCGTGCCGCCGCTCATCCTGAGCATTGCCGAAGCCGACGAGATCGTTGCCATCCTCGCGCCCATCGTCAAAAACTTCCTGTCGGAGCCTGCCGCCCAATGACGACCGCCACGACGACCGCACCCGCCGCCATCCGGCACTACCTGCAGTTCTCGGACTTCACGGCCGACGAGTACGCCTACCTCTTCGATCGCATGGCGATCATCAAGAAGAAGTTCAAGACCTACGAAAAGCACCAGCCGCTGGTCGACCGCACGCTGGCCATGATCTTCGAGAAGGCCAGCACGCGCACCCGCGTGAGCTTCGAGGCCGGCATGTACCAGCTCGGCGGCAGCGTGGTCCACCTGACCACCGGCGACAGCCAGCTCGGACGCGCCGAGCCCATCGAGGACAGCGCCAAGGTCATCAGCCGCATGGTCGACATCGTGATGATCCGCACCTACGAGCAGACCAAGATCGACACCTTTGCCGCGCACTCGCGGGTGCCCGTCATCAACGGGCTGACCAACGAGTTCCACCCCTGCCAGATCCTGGCGGACATCTTCACCTACATCGAGCATCGCGGCTCCATCCAGGGCAAGACGGTGGCGTGGGTGGGCGACGGCAACAACATGGCCAACACCTGGCTGCAGGCGGCCGAGATCCTGGGCTTCACGGTGCACGTGAGCACGCCCAGCGGTTACGAGGTGGACCAGTCGATCGCCGGCATCCGCTCGGGCGACAGCTACAAGGTCTTCAAGGACCCGATGGAAGCCTGCCGCGGCGCCGACCTCGTGACCACCGACGTCTGGACCAGCATGGGCTACGAGGCCGAGAACGAGGCGCGCCGCAAGGCCTTTGCCGACTGGTGTGTCGACGAGGACATGATGCGCATCGCCCAGCCCGGCGCCCTCTTCATGCACTGCCTGCCTGCCCACCGCGGCGAAGAAGTGCAGGCCGAAGTCATCGACGGGCCGCAGTCGGTGGTGTGGGACGAGGCAGAGAACCGCCTGCACGCACAAAAGGCGCTGATGGAGTTCCTGCTCCTCGGCAGGCTCTGACTCCCTGAAGCACAAGGCGCAGCCGCATGTCCGATTGCCAGCAATGCGGCGCCTGCTGCGCCAGCTATCGCGTCGACTTCAGCGTGCATGAGCTCGACGACAACGGCGGCAAGGTGCCCTCGGGCCTCGCCGTCGAGGTGAACGACGCCATCTGCCGCATGCGCGGCACCGACCACACGCCCATGCGCTGCGCCGCGCTCACCGGCAAGATCGGCCAGTCCGTGGGCTGCGGCATCTACGAATGGCGCCCCAATCCGTGCCACGAGCTGCAGGCCGGCAGCGACGCATGCGAGCGGGCGCGGGCACGGCACGGGTTGCCGGCGCTGTCCTCGTTGCACTGATCCGTTCAACTCGTCACGTTCGGTGTTGGAAATAACCGACACCACGACCCCTCGCCCGGCGCTAACTTCGCGCCATGGCTCCATCACATCAGCAACGCATCTGGGACATCTCGCCGCCCGTGCATGAAGGCGCGCCGGTCTTTCCCGGCGACACGCCCTACCAGCAGCGCTGGGCGGCGACCATTTCGCCGGACTGCCCGGTGAATGTCAGCGAGATCAAGCTCTCGCCCCACGTCGGCGCGCACGCCGATGCGCCGCTGCACTACGACCCCGAGGGCCAGACCATCGGCAACGTCGACCTCACGCCTTTTCTCGGCCCCTGCCGCGTAATTCATGCGATCGACAAGGGCCCGCTGATCGAGTGGGATCACATCGCCCACGCCGTCGACAGCACCCTGCCCCCGCGCGTGCTGGTGCGCACCTACACCACCATGCCGGTCGGCCACTGGGACCCGCAGCTTGCGGCCTACGCCCCCGCCACCGTCGAGCGCCTCGCGGCCATGGGCGTGAAGCTCATCGGCATCGACACCGCCAGCATCGACCCGGCCGACAGCAAGACGCTGGAAAGCCACCAACGCATTCGCCGCCTCGACCTGCGCGTGCTCGAGAACCTCGTGCTCGACGACGTGCCCGAGGGCGACTACGAACTCATCGCGCTGCCGCTCAAGCTGGTCAGCGCCGATGCCTCCCCCGTTCGCGCCGTGCTGCGCGAACTCCCCCGCTGAAAACTCCACCATGACGACCCTTGCAGACTGCCGCGCGCTCGACGCGCAAGACCCGCTGCGCGCCTTGCGCGACCAATTCACCATTCCCGAGGGCGTGCTGTACCTCGACGGCAACTCGCTCGGCGTGATGCCCAAGGCCGCGCCCGCGCGCATCGCCGAAGTCGTGACCAAGGAATGGGGCGAAGGCCTGATCCGTTCGTGGAACACCGCGAGCTGGTTCGACCTGCCGCAACGCCTGGGCGACAAGGTGGCCCGACTGATCGGCGCCGCGCCCGGCGAAGTGGTGTGCACCGACAGCACCTCGGTCAACCTCTACAAGGTGCTGTTCGCGGCACTCTCGCAACAGAAGGACAGCGGTCGCAAGCTGGTGATCAGCGAGCGCAGCAACTTCCCGACCGACCTGTACATCGCCGAATCGCTGTGCCGCGAGCGCGGCTTCACGCTGAAGCTGATCGACGCGAGCGAATTGCCCGGCGTATTGACCGACGAAGTGGCCGTGCTGATGCTCACGCACGTCAACTACCGCACCGGCGCCATGCACGACATGAAGTCCGTCACCGCCGCCGCCCACGCCGTGGGCGCGCTCACGGTGTGGGACCTCGCGCACAGCGCAGGTGCCGTGCCGGTCGCGCTCAACGACAGCGAGGCCGACTACGCCATCGGCTGCGGCTACAAGTACCTGAACGGCGGCCCCGGCGCGCCGGCGTTCGCATGGGTGAACACGAAGCATGCGGGCCAGTTCGAGCAGCCGCTGTCCGGCTGGTGGGGCCATGCGGCGCCCTTCGAGTTCACGCCGCACTACCGGCCTGCCCCGGGTGTCGGCCGCTACCTCTGCGGCACGCAGCCGATCATCGCGCTGGCCGGGCTCGAATGCGGGCTCGACACCGTGCTCGCGGCCGAAGCCTTCAACGGCACGAACGGCGCGATGGCCGCGCTGCGCACCAAGTCGCTCGCGCTCACCGACCTGTTCATCGCACTGGTCGAAGAGCGCTGCGCCGGCCAGGGCCTCTCGCTCGTCACCCCGCGCGACCACGCACTGCGCGGCTCGCAGGTCTGCCTGAGCCGAGAAGAAGGTGCCTACGCCATCGTGCAGGCGCTGATCGCGCGCGGCGTGATCGGCGACTACCGCGCCGGCGACTCGCAGATGCCCGACATCCTGCGCTTCGGTTTCACGCCGCTGTACCTGAGCTTCGAAGACGTGTGGAACTCGGTCGAGCACCTGGCGCAGGTGCTGGAGACGGGCGAGTGGAAGCGCGAAGAGTTCAACCGCAAGAACGCCGTAACCTGAGACGAAGCCAGCCATGAAATCCCGACTGATCATTCTGTACACCGCCTTGCTGATGCTGGCGGCACCCGCCCTTGCACAGCAACCGGCGTTCACGCTGCCGCAACTGAAGGCCTTCGCCGAACTGACGCCCGACGCCTTTCGCCAGCAGATCAAGAGCCAGGGCTTCTCGTATGCCGACAAGACCGTGACCGACGAGGTCAGCATGATCGAGTACGAGAAGTTCGTCGACGGCCAGACCACGCACCTGATGAAGTCCACCTACGTGGAAAGCCGCCGCAGCGAGGACGGCGTGCAGCTCTCGCTGACCGACAAGGCCGCCTTCGAGCGCCTCGTGAAGGAGGCACGCGACACCGGCTACAAGCCGGGCGAGAAGGGCCGCATTCCCGGCGGCGAGACCTACCAGGAATACAAGCGCAAGAACGAGGTCGTGCGCTTCGTCTATCCGAAGAAGGAGTCCGGCATGGGCCTTCCTTCCTACACCGCCGTGGTCTGGCGATGACCCGCCAGCAAACATCATGAGCACCGACAAGTCCCCCGAGAACATCGTCCACGAGGAAAAAGCGCAGCTGGACTTCAGCAAGTCCATGAGCTACGGCGACTACCTGCACCTCGACGAGATCCTCAACGCGCAGCATCCGCTTTCGCCCGCGCACGACGAAATGCTGTTCATCGTGCAGCACCAGACCAGCGAGCTCTGGATGAAGCTGATGCTGCACGAGCTGCGCGCCGCCACCGCCCACATCGCCGAAGAGAAGCTGGCCGACGCATTCAAGATGCTCGCGCGCGTGAGCCGCATCATGGAACAGCTGGTGAGCGCATGGACCGTGCTCTCGACCATGACGCCGCCCGAGTACACGGCGATGCGCCCCTACCTCGCGAACTCCAGCGGCTTCCAGAGTGCGCAGTACCGGTGCATCGAATTCGCGCTCGGCAACAAGAACGCCGCCATGCTCAAGCCGCATGCACACCGCGCCGATCTGCTGGCGCAGGTCGAAGCGGCCTATCGCGCGCCTTCGCTGTACGACGAGTCGCTGCGCCTGCTGGCACGCCACGGCCTGCCGGTGCCCGCCGACCGGCTGGAACGCGACTGGACACAGCCCTACGAATCGAGCGATGGTGTCGAAGCGGCGTGGCTCACGGTCTACCGCAATCCGCACGATCACTGGGACCTGTACCAGCTCGGCGAAAAGCTCACCGACCTGGAAGATGCGTTCCGCCTCTGGCGCTTTCGCCACGTGACGACGGTCGAGCGCGTGATCGGCTTCAAGCGCGGCACCGGCGGCACGGGCGGCGTGAGCTACCTGCGCAAGATGCTCGACGTGGTGCTGTTCCCCGAGATCTGGAAGCTTCGCACCGACCTGTAATCTGGAAGACCGCGCGCGAAGTTGGCTCCTACAATCCGCGCGGCACCGGCACTTCAAGACTCGACAAGGCTCTGCGATTCGTCGCCTGGTCTTGTACTGCGGGGGAACCCCGTGGTGGATGGATGGCTACACATTCCGGCGCGTGAGCGGACCTGCGCTACCGCGCAGCCCAGCTAGCGCATCACCGGCTGGTTGAAGGGCCGGTTGCCACCCACCTTCACAGGCCTCGCCATCTTCATTCATGACGCGTGAACTGAGCTACAGCGAATGGATCGCCCACAGCCTCGCGCGCGCAATGCTTGCCGATGCGAGGCAACCCGGCGGCACCGCGCCCGGTGCGTTACGTGCGCGGGCCGCGGCAACGCTGGGCGCCGACGCGCCCTGGCTGAAGCCACTGGCGGAAGCGCTCGGCAACCGGTCGCGAGCCACTTGGCGGCGCACCGACCTGCCCACGCTGGCGAAGGCGATCCATGAAATGCCTGAGTTCGATGCGGCCTTCGAGCAGGACGAGGAGCCACGCGTGCGGCGAATCATCCTTCGGCCCGCGGAGATGTTCCCCCGCCCGATGGGGCTGGACCATTTCGCGCTGCCGAACATCCCGACGCTCGCCGACCTCGCGCAGTGGCTGGAGCTCGACGCGGACCGGCTGGCCTGGCTCACATCGCCGGCACAGGCTTTTCGCGCACCCAGCGATCCCAGCGTGCAGCCCGCATCGCACTACCGCTACCAATTGCAGCCCAAGCGCCTCGGCGGCCTGCGCCTGCTCGAGATTCCCAAGGCCGACCTGAAGCGCGCGCAGCGCCGCATCCTCGACGACCTTCTGCAGCACGTGCCCGTGCATGAAGCGGCGCACGGCTTCGTGCCGGGCCGCTCGGTCGCGAGCCACGCGGCCGCCCACGCCGGCAAGGAGGTCGTGATCGGATTCGACCTGCGCGACTTCTTCCCCGCGGTTCGCGCCTCGCGCGTGCATGCCACGTGGCGCACGCTGGGTTACCCCGAAGGCGTGGCGCGCGCCCTCACCGCACTGTGCACGCACCGCACCGATGCCGCTGTGATCGAGCGCCTGCGCGACGACGGCGGGCTCGACTGGATGGGCGCCAAGCGCCTCGCCGCGCCGCACCTGCCCCAGGGCTCGCCCTGCTCGCCCGCGCTGGCCAACCTCTGCGCATTCCGGCTCGACCTGCGGCTCGAAGGCCTGGCGTGGGTCTTCGGCGCCACCTACACGCGCTACGCCGACGACCTGGTGTTCTCCGGGCCGGCCTCGCTGCGCGCGCGGTTCACCGCCTTGCGCGCCTGGGTCGACGGCATCGCGGCCGACGAGGGCTTCGAGCTGCACCCGCGCAAGGTGCGCTGCATGCCTCAACACCGCAAGCAGCGCGTGACCGGCGTGGTCGTCAACGACAAGGCCAACGCGCCGCGCGAAGACTTCGACCGGCTCAAGGCCGTGCTGCATCGCTGCGCGCTCGATGGCCCCGCCGGCCAGAACCGCGCGAAGGCGGCCGACTTTCGCGGCCACCTGCTGGGCCACATCGCATGGATCGGCCAGTTCAGCCCGACGCGCAAGGCCCGGCTGATGAGGCTTTTCGACCGCATCGACTGGACGGGTACCACGCAAACGCCCTCATGAAGCTGGGGTGGACCTGATTGTTCCGTCGGCGCAAAGCGCTACAGTTTTGAAAACAACGGAGGCCCCCGCCATGCACGACATCCGGTTCACACCCGACGAGCTCTCCACCCTGCGCGAACATGGCGTCGTGCTGTTCGCCGACCGCGTGATCTTCGACGCGCAGCCGCCAATGCCGCCGCAGCAGATCGACGCCGTGCAGGCCCTGTGCGCAGGCCCCATTCCCGAAGCGCTGCTCGCGCTGTGGCAGCAGACGGCGGGCGGTCGGCTCGACTACGACCTGTCGCTCGAGATGAACGGCAACCTCGAAGCCATCAGCTGGAACGAGCTGTTCTGGAACGGCAGTGACGGCTACCACGACCTGCAGGGCTGGATCGAGCACGAACTGGAACTGGCCAAGGAAGCCGCCGAGGACGGCGGCAAGCCATCGAGCGGCAAGCTCACACACCTGCCCTTCGGCGGCTTCGAGTACACCGACCGCGTCTACGCGGTGGTCGAACCCGGTGCCGGGCACGGGCAGATCGTCGCGTGGAAGAAGGGCCTGCCACCGGCCTGGACGCACGCGCTGCATGAAGACAGCGTGAACACCATCGCGCCCGACCTGCGCGGCGCATTCGCGGCGCTGCAGCTCGACGAAGACCCGCTGGCGCCCACGAGCGACTACTTCTCGGGACAGACGCTGCTCGGCTACCTCGACGACCGCCACCAGGACCACGGGCTCGACCTCGACCTGATGGACAAGCTGGTGACCTTCTATTGCCACGCCGTGGTCGACTGGCGCACGCCGCTGGCCGAAGGCACGCTGCGCCACCATCCGTCGATCGCGCGCGTGGCCTTGCGCCATGCCATCGCGGCTGACGACGCCGGGCTGGTCGCCGAACTCGCCGCCTCTGGCGTGGGCTTCGACGGGCCGCATCAGGGCAGCGCGCTCGCGACAGACGTCGCGGTTGGGCACGGCGCCTTCGCCGCAGCCGCGGCGCTGGTGCGTGCGGGCGCGCCGGTGGCGGCCGACGCTCTGCGCAACATCGACGGGCAGATCGCTCCCGAACTCACGAGCGCCCTGCTGGCCAACGGCGCAGAGCCCAACGTGACGGCCATCGTCAAGTGCGCGGCGTGCGGAGCGCCCGCAAGCGCGCACCTGATCGCTGATGCCTGCGCGCAGGCGGGCATCGATGTGGCGCCCGCATTCGTTGCGGAGCGCGATGCGATGCTGCTCGAACTGGAGACCACGCTCGCGCAGATGCAGGACGGCACGCACGGGCACTACCTCGGACAAGAGGGGCTCGCGGAACGCATCGAGCATCTGCAGACATTCCGGCTCTGAAAGGCGCCGGCGCGCCGTTCGCTCAGCCGCCGTACAGCCAGGGCTGGTCGAGCAGCTTTGCGCCCAGCAGGCGCATCGCCATGTCGCGGCCCAGGCGCACGGCGCCCGTGGCATGGAAGATCTCGCCGTTGCGGCGCGCACGTGCCTGTACCTGTGCGTTGCGCGCCCAGCGCGCCTCGGCATAGCGCGCGAAGGCAGCGGGCACATCGGCCGCACGGCCGTCAGCTAACGAATCGGCCAGCGCCACCGCGTCTTCGATGGCCATGCCCGCGCCTTGCGCGAGGTACGGCACCATCGGATGCGCGGCATCGCCCACCAGCGCGACACGCTCATGCGCCATCTCAGCTGCGCTGGTCATGGGGGCGCGGTCGCCGAGCGACCATGCGCGCCAGCCGGGCATGGCATCGAGCAACGACTGCAGTCCGGCGCAGCTGCGACCCATGGCCTGCTTCAGGGCGGCGATGCTGCTGGACTGGTCCCAATCGCGCGCGTCGCCGGCCGGGGCCGATTCGGCGATCACCACCACGTTGAGCCAGTCGCCGCCGCGCACCGGGTACGCCACGGCATGCAGGCGTGGGCCGAGCCACACATCGACCCGCTTGCGGCGCAATGCGGCGGGCAGGCGCGATTGCTCGATCAACGCGCGCCAGGCCGTGTGGCCGGTAACGCGCGGTGGCTGCGCGGCAGACGCGCAATCGAGCTGCCTGCGCACCATGCTCCAGAGGCCGTCGGCTCCGACGATGGCTTCGCCCTCCCAGGCGCGCGCGTCGGTGCTCGACAGGCAGACGAGGTCATCGCTGGTTTCCACCTGCCTGATCTGCGCGCCAGTCACGAGCGTGCCGGTGCCGCGCGCACGCACGGCATCGAGCAGCAGGCCGTGCAGGTCGGCGCGATGCACGCAGAAGTAGGGAGCGCCGTAGCGCTGCTGCATGGCGTCGGCGAGCGGCATGCGGGCGAGTTCGGAGCCGCTTTCTGCGCTGTGCACCACCAGCGCATCGGGCCGCGCCGCGATGGCCGCGAGCCCGGGGCCCAGGTCGAGTTGCTGAAGACGCCGCGTGGCATTGGGCCCGAGCTGCACGCCGGCACCGATTTCGCCGAAGACGGCGGCCTGCTCGAAAACGTCGACCCGGTGCCGGCCCTTGGAAAGCGCCAGCGCAGTGGCCAGCCCCCCGATGCCGCCCCCGGCGACGAGGATGTGCGCGGGCATCGGTCTCAGCGGCCGTGCATGGACGGGCTGATGGTGGCCTGGTCGGCTTCCGGTTGTTTGAGAGGTGTCTTGGGACCGCAGCTTCCGCAGCTGTCGCACGAGCCGCAGCCCGAGGTCTTGGCGAGCGATGCAGCCAGTTCCTTGGCGCGTTCTTCGTCGACCCAGCCCGCGCGATGCGTGCCGGCCGCGAGCTTCTGTGCCGCGCCGCGGCGCCAGCCTGCGGGCATCCAGCGCCAGACCGCGTAGAACGCGGCGGCCGCGACGATCAATCCGACGATCAGTTGCTGTGCCATTTCTTCTTCAAACCTTTCATGACAGGTTTTAACCCGCTCCGAGTGCCACCGCAACGCGGTAGGTGATGAAGCAGGCCATGTAGGCCAGCGCGAACAGGTAGCCAGCCATGATCCAGACGTACTTCCACGAGCCCGTCTCGCGCTTCACCGCAGCCAGCGTCGAGATGCACTGCGGCGCGAACACGTACCAGACCAGCAGCGACAGCGCGGTAGCCAGCGACCAGCTGCCAGCGATGAGCGGCTCCAGCTGGCCCGCCACGTCGTCGCCCGTAGCCGACAGCGCGTACACCGTGCCGAGCGCACCCACGGCCACTTCACGCGCCGCCATGCCGGGCACCAGCGCGATCGAGATCTGCCAGTTGAAGCCGATGGGCGCGAAGATGTGCTCCAGCCCACGGCCGATCATGCCGGCCAGGCTGTACTGGATGGCCGGGCCGGTCGCGCCCTCGGGCGGCGACGGGAAGGTGGACAGGAACCACAGCAGGATCGTCAGCGTCAGGATGATCGTGCCCACGCGCTGGATGAAGATCCAGGCACGCTCGTACAGGCCCAGCGCCAGGTTGCGCGGGTTCGGCCAGCGGTAGGCCGGCAGCTCCATCAGCAGCGGCGAATGCTGCGTGTTGTCGCGGAAGCGCTTCATCACCCAGGCCACGGCCATCGCCGAGACGATGCCGAACACATACAGCGCGAACAGCACCACGCCCTGCAGGTTGAACACGCCGCCCACGGTGCGCGCCGGAATGAAGGCCGCGATGAGCAGCGCATACACCGGCAGCCGCGCCGAACAGGTCATGAGCGGCGCGATCATGATGGTCGTGATGCGGTCGCGCCAGTTGCTGATGGTGCGCGTGGCCATCACGCCCGGAATGGCGCAGGCAAAGCTCGACAGCAGCGGAATGAACGAGCGGCCCGACAGGCCCACGGTGCCCATCACGCGGTCGAGCAGGAAGGCCGCGCGCGGCAGGTAGCCCGAGTCTTCCAGCGCGAGGATGAACAGGAAAAGAATCAGGATCTGCGGCAGGAAGACGATGACGCCGCCCACGCCTGCGATCACGCCGTCGACCAGCAGGCTCTGCAGCATGCCCTCGGGCATGGCCGTCTTGAGCAGGTTGCCGAGCCCCTCGGTGCCGGCCTTGATGGCGTCCATCGGCACGTTGGCCCAGCTGAACACGGCCTGGAACATCAGGAACATGGTGACGGCCAGCACCAGCATGCCCCACACGGGGTGCAGCACCACGCGGTCGATGCGGTCGCTGGTGGCAAGGCTGCCGACCGGCTCCTTCACCGTGAGACCGAGGATGCGGCGCACCTCGCGCTGCGTGGCCAGCACGTCGTCGAGGCCCGGCGCCTGCCAGGGCTGCGGCGTGGCGGCGGCCACTGGCGTGTCGAGCGCTGCGAGCAGGCCTTGCGCGCCGCCGGTGTGCACGCCGACGGTCTCGATGACGGGCACGCCCAGTTCGCGCGAGAGCACGGCCGTGTCGACCACGATGCCCTGCTTCTTCGCCATGTCGGTCATGTTCAGCGCCACCACCATCGGCAGGCCGAGCCGCTTGGCTTCGATCACCAGCCGCAGGTTCAGGCGCAGGTTGGTGGCGTCGGTGACGCACACCAGCAGGTCGGGCAGGGCTTCCTTGCTCTGGCCGGTGACGATGTCGCGGGTGACGGCCTCGTCGGCGCTCAGCGCATTCAGGCTGTAGGCGCCCGGCAGGTCGAGCACGAACACGCGGCGGCCCGAGGGCGTGCGCAGCGTGCCTTCCTTGCGCTCGACGGTCACGCCGGCGTAGTTGGCCACCTTCTGGCGGCTGCCGGTGAGCAGGTTGAACAGCGCGGTCTTGCCGCAGTTGGGATTGCCCAGCAGGGCGATGCGGCCCGGCTGCGCGGTGGCGGCGAGGCGGCCGGGGCCCTGGATGACGGCTTCAACCATGGTTTGTGGCTCCCGGCGTGACGTGGATCAGCGCGGCCTCGTGGCGGCGCAGTGCGAAGGTGGTGTGGCCGAGGCGCACCGCCAGCGGCTCGCGGCCCGGAATGCCGCTGGCGACGATGCGCACGGCCTCGCCCGGCACGAAGCCGATTTCGGTCAGGCGCAGGACGAGTTCCCGGTCGTCGGCGTTGTCGGGGCGCGCCACATCGAGCACGGTGGCCCACTGGTTGTTCGGAAGCTGGTCGAGGCGCAGGGCGACGGCGGTGGTCGGCGCTGCGCCGAAATCGTTGGTTCGCACGGTGAGAGGACGCCCGGGATATCGGGCGCGCCGGTAAGCAAAACCTAGATGCTAGCAATTCTCACTCACAAATACCTGACCAACCCCTCGAAATCAGGCTCTATCAACCCAGAAACACCAAGAAACCGGCTCAAGGCCGGGTCTCAGGTGCCTCCCCCGGTAGAGGGAAGACCACCCTGCGGGTCGATCGAGACGACGCGCGCAGTCACTGACGCACCGTCGATAACGAGTTCGGCGACGGAAATCGGCAGCTTGAACCGCCGCGGGCCCGCACTGCCCGGATTGACGTAGAGCACACCAGCGCGCTCTTCGACTTTCGGCTTGTGCGAATGGCCCGAGACGACCACGCGCACGCCGGCTGCGGGCGGGTCGATGTCGAGCTGCGCAAGATCATGAATGGCATAGAGGTGCACGCCGCCGAACTTCACAAGTTCGGTTTCCGCAATGGCATCTGCCCAGGGTTCGCGGTCGTTGTTGCCTCGCACGACCGTCAACGGCGCAATGGCCGCGAGCGCTTCGAGGATGCCGGCGTTGCCGATGTCACCGCCGTGCACGATGAAGTCGCTGCCCTTCAGGAAGGCGATGGCCTCGGGCCGCATGAGCCCGTGCGTGTCGGAGATCAGACCGATGCGAAGCATGGGCAGAAGAAGAAAGTTATTCAGGCAAACCCGGGGCGACAGCCGGCAAGAAGCACGGCCTCCAAGGGCATGATCGACGGCATGCCCGAAGACATCATCGCACCGCAGCAGCCTCCCGAGAACACCGAAGAAGCATCCGCTTCGCCTCCGCCCACGCAGGACACCCCGCCGCGCGCGAGCCTGTTGCACTGGCTGGTCGGCGGCCTGCGCGCCTCGCTCCTGCTGGAGCCGCGCGTCGATGCACGACCCGCGCCCTGGCAGTTGCTGCTGCTCGTGCTGCTGCCCGAACTCGTCTGGACTGGCTTGGCGCGCCTCGAAATCGCCGGCCCCGCACGGCTCTACGAAACCGTCGGCCTCAACACGCTCTGGGTGCTCGGCGTGCTCGCGTGGCTGGGCTGGTTCGCGCTGTCCGGGCGGGCCCGCGGCGGCGGACTGGCGCGCTGGTTCGTGCTGGCCACCTGGGCGATGTTCCCGGCCAACCTGGCGCTCGGCATGCTGGCGCTGGGCTACACACGCGGCTGGTTGCCGTCGGCGATCGCCACCTCGCCCGGCTACTGGGTCGTCTTCGGCCTGGGATGCGCGTGGATGGTGCTGGCGCTGGTGCGGTTCACCGCGCGCGAAGCCGGCGCACGCTGGCGGCTTGCGGTCTTCGCGCCCGCGTTCGTGGCCTTGCTGACGCTTACTTTCTGGCAATCGCTCAACACACAGGACCGCATGTGGCAGCCCGATGCCACCAGCGCATCCACCCAGCCCGAGCGTCCGCGCATGCAGCTGACGCAGGAACTCTTCGAGGAGCAACAGGCGCTGTGGGAGCGCACGGTCGCGGCCCTGCCCGCCGGCAAGCCGGGGCAAACCAACGTCTACGGGCTGGTGTTTGCGCCCTACGCGTCTGAAGACGTGTTCCTGCGCGAAAGCAACATGGTCACCCAGTTGCTGGAGGAACGCTTCGACGCCAAGGGCCGCGTGATCCACCTGATGAACCACGCGACCACAGCCGAGACGCTGCCCTGGGCCACCCCGCTCAACCTGCAGCGTGCCATTGCCGCGCTGGCCGAGCGCATGGACCGCGAGAACGACGTGCTGATCGTCTACCTCACCTCGCACGGCGCGCGCGACCACCAGCTGGCCGCCGCGCACTGGCCGCTGGCCGTGCCCTGGCTCACGCCGGAAGAACTGCGCGAAGCGCTCGACGAAGCCGGCATTCGCCACCGGGTGGTGGCGGTGTCGGCCTGCTATTCAGGGGGTTGGATCGAACCGCTGGCCAACGAAAACACGCTGGTGATGACCGCCGCCGACGCCACGCACACCTCGTACGGATGCGGCCGGCTGTCGGAGCTGACCTTCTTCGGCCGCGCGATGTTCAACGAGGAACTGCGCAAGACCCGCTCCTTCGAAACCGCCTTCGCGGCGGCCGTGCCGCTGATCAAGCAGCGCGAGATCGAGGCCGGCAAGGAAGACGGCTTCTCGAACCCGCAGATCCGCGTCGGCGAAAAGATCCGCCCGCTGCTCGACCAGCTTGCGCAGCGACTCGACGCCGCCTCGAAGTAGCAGCGTCGACGGGCCTGCTCCCGGGAGTTATTCCAGGAGCTGTCGCAGCACGAACGGCAGGATGCCGCCGTGCTTGTAGTAGTCGACCTCGATAGGCGTGTCGATGCGCAGGCGCACCGTCACCTCCTGGTGCGTGCCGTCGGGGCGGTGCACCACCAGCTTCACGTCCATCTGCGGCTTCAGCTCGCTGCCGATCACCACGTCGATCTGCTCGTCGCCCGTGAGGCCCAGCGTCTGCCATGAATCGGCGCCGCGGAACTGCAGCGGCAGCACGCCCATGCCGACCAGGTTGGCGCGGTGGATGCGCTCGAAGCTGCGCGCCACCACGGCCTTGATGCCCAGCAGCTGCGTGCCCTTGGCGGCCCAGTCGCGCGAAGAACCGGTGCCGTACTCTTCGCCGCCGAACACCACCGTGGGCACGCCCTGCTCCATGTACTTCATGGCGGCGTCGTAGATGAACATCTTCTGGTTGCCCGGCTGGAACAGCGTGACGCCGCCCTCTTCCTGCGTGCCGTTGGCATCCGGCGGAATCATCAGGTTCTTGATGCGCACGTTGGCAAAGGTGCCGCGCATCATCACGTCGTGGTTGCCGCGGCGCGAGCCGTAGCTGTTGAAGTCGGCCTTGGGCACGCCGTGCGCCTTGAGCCAGATGCCCGCGGGCGAACTTTCCTTGATGGAGCCGGCCGGCGAGATGTGGTCGGTGGTGATCGAGTCGCCGAACAGCGCCATCACGCGCGCGCCCTTGAAGCCCGCGTCCGACGCATGCGGCTTCATCTTGAAGCCCTCGAAGAACGGCGGCTCGGCAATGTAGGTCGACTTCGGCCAGTCGTACACCTGGCCATCGGTGCCCTTGATGCTGCTCCAGAACTTGCCCGGGTCGGTCTTGACCTTGTCGTAGTTGGAGCGGAACGACTTGGCATTCATTGCGTAGCGCAGGTTGTCGTCGATTTCCTTCGGCGTGGGCCAGATGTCGCCGAGGTACACGTCCTTGCCTTTCTTGCCCTTGCCAACGGGCTCGGTCATCAGGTCGGTCATTACGTTGCCGGCGATGGCAAAGGCAACCACCAGCGGCGGCGAGGCCAGGAAGTTGGCCTTCAGGTTCGGGTGGATGCGCGCCTCGAAGTTGCGGTTGCCCGACAGCACGGCCGCGCCGATCAGGTCGTTCTTGGTGATCGCCTCGTTGATCTCGGGCGTGAGATCGCCGGCGTTGCCGATGCAGGTGGTGCAGCCGTAGCCCGCAAGGTAGAAGCCGAGCTTTTCGAGGTACGGCAGCAGGCCTGCCTTCTCAAGATATTCGGTGACGATGCGCGAGCCGGGAGCCAGCGAGGTCTTGATGTGCGGCTTGACCGTGAGGCCGGCCTCGACGGCCTTCTTGGCCAGCAGGCCGGCGGCCAGCATCACGCTCGGGTTCGAGGTGTTGGTGCACGAGGTGATGGCCGCAATCAGCACGTCGCCGTTGCCGATGGTGACTTCGCCCTTGGGTGCCGAGGGCGCCGTGGCGCTCACGTGCGCGGCGGCGTTGGTCGAGCGGTTCGCCACCATCTCGACCACGTCGAGCGGCGCGCCTGCTGGCGGCGGGGCGGCTTCTTCGTCACCGGCCTTGCCGGCCGCGACCAGCGGATAGCGCAGCTTGAGCTTGTCGGCCGGCTGGTTGAAGCCGTTGGCGTCGTTGGGCTTGCTGTAGAGCTCCGAGAACTTGGTGGAGAGGTGGCCGAGGTCGATGCGGTCCTGCGGGCGCTTCGGGCCGGCCAGGCTGGGCGAGACGGTGCCCAGGTCGAGCTTGACGATCTTCGTGTAGTCGATGTCGCCCGGGTTGGGCATGCCGTAGAGGCCCTGCGCCTTGTAGTAGGCGGCGAAGCGCTCGACCTCTTCCTTGGTGCGGCCGGTGCCTTCGAAATACGCCACGGTCATGTCGTCGACCGGGAAGAAACCCATGGTCGCGCCGTATTCAGGCGCCATGTTGCCGATGGTCGCGCGGTCGGGCACGGCAATGGATGCGGCGCCGGGGCCGAAGAATTCGACGAACTTGCCGACCACCTTTTCAGCCCGCAGGATGGAAGTGACGTACAGCACCAGGTCGGTTGCCGTGACGCCTTCGCGCAGCTTGCCGGTGAGCTCGAAGCCCACCACGTCGGGCGTGAGCATGTAGACCGGCTGGCCCAGCATGGCCGCCTCGGCCTCGATGCCGCCAACGCCCCAGCCGACCACGCCGATACCGTTGATCATGGTGGTGTGGCTGTCGGTGCCGACCAGCGAGTCGGGGTAATACGTTGGTTTGTCGTCCTTGTCGCTCGGGCTCTTGTAGACGCCGCGCGCAAAGTATTCGAGGTTGACCTGGTGCACGATGCCGAAGCCCGGCGGCACGACGCGGAAGGTGTCGAAGGCCTGCATGCCCCACTTCATGAACTGGTAGCGCTCGTTGTTGCGCTGGAATTCCAGCTTCATGTTCAGGTCGAGCGCCTTGGGCGTGCCGTAGTAGTCGACCATCACCGAGTGGTCGACCACCAGGTCGACGGGCACCAGCGGCTCGATGGTCTTGGGCGACTTGCCCAGCTTGGCGGCCACGCTGCGCATGGCGGCCAGGTCGGCCAGCAGCGGCACGCCGGTGAAGTCCTGCAGCACCACGCGGGTGACGACGAAGGGAATTTCGTCTACGCGCTCGGCGTTGGGCGCCCAGTGGGCCAGCTCTTCGACGTGCTTGGCCGAGACTTTCTGCCCATCGCAATTGCGCAGCACCGACTCGAGCACGATGCGGATGGAGACGGGCAGGCGGTCGATGGTGGGGTATTGCTTGGCCAGTTCCTTCAGGGACCAATATTTGCCGGACTTGCCAGACGGGGTCTTGAAGGTCTTGAGGGTGGACGCAAACGCATGCGCCGGGGCTTTGGCCATGGAGAGACTCCTGTTTGTTCGTGGAAGCCTCTCAAAGATATCAGGGATCAATGTCAGCCGTTGTAGTCGGTCTTCTCCGATCCCGCCTTCTGCCGCCCTGTTCCTCATCGCGAAAAATGCCGGGTAAAGGGGTGCCGCCGGCATTTGCGCGAGATCGGATCACCAACGACCGGCCGGCGTCAGCCCGGTGACCGCGCCTGCACTGCCGCGGGTGCGGCGCAGGCCAGTCCATTGCAGCTCGGCCAACACAACCACGCACGCCACCTGCGCCAGCACCCAGGCCATGCCCAGCACAGTGATCGCAAACATGCCGCTCACCAGCAGCGCGATGCACGCCACGGCCCAGCCGAAGTTGCCGGCGACGACCAGGCCGATCAGCGTGCGTGGCGGCGTGCTGCGACTGGCCATGAAGGCCGCGGCGGCGGCATAGACCAGCAGGAACACGCCCGTACCCATGAGCAGCGGCGCCGGCAGCCCGGTCAACCCGGCCAGTGCGCCGGTGAATGCCACCTGCAGCGCGCCGGTCGCGGCGCAGGAGGCAGCGTCGGCCCACATCACTGCGGGCAGGTAGCGGGGGGATGCGAAGACGGACATGTGAATCTCCTTGGTTGCTACGCTGCAGGCCAGTCCTGCCGCGTTGGAGCCAATGATTCCGGCCAGCGTGGATCGCGTCGATGACCTGGGAGGTCATGGCGCCGCGCCGCCATCACGCCAGAATGCGCCTCATGAACACCACCCGCTCCCATCCGACCAAGGCCAGCCAGCCCGGCGCGCGCGACCCGTTCGGCGCCCACCTGCGGCACTGGCGCACCCACCGCCGCCTGAGCCAGCTCGACCTGGCGCAGGAGGCCGAGGTCTCGACCCGCCACCTGAGCTATGTTGAAACCGGCCGCGCCGCGCCCAGCCGCGAGATGGTGCTGCGCCTGGCCGAGCGGCTCGAGGTGCCGCTGCGCGAGCGCAATGCGTTGTTGGTGGCCGCCGGCTTCGCGCCGATGTACCGGCAGCGCTCGCTCGACGATCCGGCAATGGCCGCCGCGCGCCGCGCTGTCGACTTGGTGCTGAAAGGCCACGAGCCCTTTCCCGCGCTGGCCGTGGACCGCCACTGGAACCTGGTCGCGCACAACGCGCTGGTGCCGCTGCTGATGGAAGGCGCCTCGCCCGAGCTGCTGAAGCCGCCCATCAACGTGCTGCGCCTGAGCCTGCACCCCGACGGCGTGGCGCCGCGCATCGCCAACCTCGCGCAGTGGCGCACTCACCTGCTCGAACGGCTGCAACAGCAGATCGCCGCCACCGGCGACGCGGTGCTGCAAGCGCTGCACGATGAACTTGCAGCCTATCCCCCGCCCGCCGTGAGCCATGACGCGCCCGTCATCGACACCGCGCTGTCTGCGGTGGCCGTGCCCTTTCAGGTGGTCATGCCGAGCGGCGTGCTGAGCTTCATCAGCACCATCACGATCTTCGGCACGCCGGTCGACGTCACATTGCAGGAACTCGCGGTGGAGTCGTTCTTTCCGGCGGATGAGCAGACGGCGGCAGCGCTGATGGCACTGGCTGCGCAGCAGCAACAGCAGGCGGGCTGAGGTCGGCCCTGCCGTCTGCATCGCGCGGCGGGCCTTCGAAGTCGTCCACCTGGATGACCTTGTCGGCTGCCTTCAGGTAGGCGAGCGCCAGTTCGGGGTCGGGCGTCGAGCGGGCCGCCTCCTCGAGCGAGTTCGTGCGGCGCAGCGCCTTGTTGAGCGCAGCCGTGGCGTCGCCTAGCTGCGCGCCCAGTTCCATCGCGTACATCAGATCGCGCAGGCCACCCGCGGCGGGCTCGCTCAGGTCAGGCGCCAGGCGTTCGATGATGCGCGGGTCCTTGCGCAGCAGGTCGGCCAGTTCGAGCAGCTGCACGTCGCGCAGCGGCGCCAGGTGCGCGGTGCGGCGCAGTACCAGCGCACCGATCACGCGCCGGCCCGCCGTCGGCAGGTTGGCATACAGATCGCGCAGGATCTTGCCGGCCTCGTCGATCTGCAGGCGGATCGCAGCCCGTGCGAAGGGCAACAGTTCGGGCGCACCATCGACGCGATAGCGCCAGATGCACGAACTGGCCAGGTACAGGTGCGCGAGCACGTCACCCAGGCGCGCCGACAGCAGCTCCATGCGCTTGAGCTTGCCGCCGAGCATGCCCATCGCGAGATCGGCCGTGAGCGCGTACTTGGCGCTCATGCGCGCGAGGAGCCGCGCTTCGTGCATCAGCTCATCGGGCGGCGTGCCGAACACCGGCGCGCCGAACAAGCTGCGCCACAGGTTCACCGCCACGTGCCTGCCGTGTGCCATGAGCGCCTTGCCGAGCGCGGTCTCGTCCTTCGCCTGCACGGCCGCCATTTCGTCGAGCACATGCGGATGGCATCGCACCGCGCCCTGCCCGAACACGATGAGCGCGCGCGTGAGGATGTTCGCGCCCTCCACCGTGATCGCGATCGGCGCCTGTCGGTAGGACACGCCGAGCAGGTTTGACGGGCCGGAGATGATGCCCTTGCCGCCGAGGATGTCCATGCCGTGGTTGACCGCGCGGCGTCCGGCTTCGGTCAGCTGCACCTTGAGGATGGCGCTCGCCACGCTGGGCCGCTCGCCCTTGTCGAGCGCGGCGGCCGTGAAGCGCCGCGCCGCGTCGGTCGCATACAGCTCGGCCGACATCTGCGCCACCAGCCCCGCGACCGCGTGGAACTTGCCGACCGGCATACCGAACTGTTCGCGAGTCTGCCCATAGCCATTGCTCACGTAGAGCGCTGTCTGCTGCATCGCCGAGCCCAGCGCCGGCAGCGAGATCGCACGGCCCGCGGCCAGGCACTCCATCAGCATGCGCCAGCCCTGCCCGACCTGCTGCTCGCCGCCGATGATCCAGTCCATCGGCACGAACACCTGCCGGCCGTGGATCGGGCCGTTCATGAAGGCGCTGTCCATCGGGCGATGGCGGCGGCCGATCTCCATGCCCTCGTGCGGCACTGGAATCAGCGCGCAGGTAATGCCGAGTTCGCGCTCGCCCTCGGGCCTGCTTTCGTCGATGGCGTGGAAGGCCAGCCCGACCACGGTGGCGACCGGCGCGAGCGTGATGTAGCGCTTGTCGAAATCGACAAGAAAGCCGCGCGTCGGCTTGCCGTTGAACTCGCGCTCGACCACCACGCCACGGTCGGGAATCGACGCCGCATCCGATCCCGCATACGGCGATGTCAGGCCGAAGCACGGCAGCTCACGGCCGTCGGCAAGGCGCGGCAGGTAGTGCTCTTTCTGCGCATCGGTGCCGTAGCGCAGCAGCAGTTCGGCAGGCCCCAGCGAGTTGGGCACCATCACCGTGACGGCCGTGGCCACGTTGACGGTGGCGATGCGCGCCACCACCGTGGCGTGCGCATGGTGACCGAAGCCGAGGCCGCCGAATTCCTCTGGAATGATCATCCCGAAGAAGCGCTTCTCGCGCAGATAGCGCCACACCTCGGGCGGCAGGTCGTGCGCCTGGTCGATGGCGTGGTCGTCGAGCATGTGGCACAGCTCGCGCACTTCGTTGTGGAGAAAGGCCTGCTCGCATTCGGTGAGCTGGTTGGGGCCCATGGCCGCCAGTGCATCGAAGTCCGGGCGGCCTGCGAAGAGCTGGCCTTCGAAGCCGACGGTGCCCGCCTCGAGCGCCGCGCGCTCGGTGTCGCCCAGCGGCGGGAGCGCCTTCGAGAATGGCTGCATGGCCCATCGGCCGATCAGTGTCGCCAGAGGCATGGTGCGTCTCCTTCCGCGACGAATGCGCGCGGATTGGCACCATTCTTGAGGCTTGTGGCTGGCCCCGAGGGCCGGTCAAGGGCTCCCCGGCCTGTCGGAGACGGACGCGCCTACCGCTTCTTCGGCGGCTGGGCCGCAGCAGCAGCGGCGGGATCCCGCCAGCCATATTCGACATAGCGCCGGATGACCAGGCAGCCCGGCGGCGAATCGATCAGCGAGACCGACGAGGTCGGCTCCTTCTCGTCGGTGTAGACCGCGTAGTTGGGCAGCAGCCGCGTCATCTTGTAGCTCGCCAGCTCCTGCTGGCCGACGCTCGCGCAGGTGAAGGGCGCGACCGAGATGCGCTCGGCCGACACGGTGCAGGCGCCGCTTTCATCGGGAATGGCGGTGATCGAAGCGGCCACGCCGGCGTTCGGAAACTCCATGCCGATCAGCGAAAACATCGGCCCTGCGTCGGGGCGCTTGCGGTCCCAGTCGAGCAGCACGTCGTGGCTGCGAGCCCCCTGCACGGTGAGCGTGGAAAGCCGCGTGATGGCCGGCAGGCAGCGCTTGATGCCCACGCTGGTGGCAGCGCGCGTGAGCGTGTCCTGCGGCGCCGCGGACGGGGCCTGGGGCACCAGCACGCCTTGGGCAAGCGCGGCGCCGGCAGCGGCCCATGCAAGGGAGGCAATCAGCAGGCGGGGAAATCGTTGGGTCGGCTTCATCCCGGTCCTCATGCGTAAAGGTTTTCGATGGCGGCGGTGTAGGCGCGCACGTTGTCCTCGCCCTCGGGGTCGAGCGTGGCGATGAAGCGGCGCGCGCGCTCGCGGTAGGCCGGCAGGTTGGCGTCGTGCTCGGCAAAAGCGCGCTGCAGGGCGCGGCCGCCCTCCTCGCAGTCGAAGCCGTGGTAGCGGTAGCCGCAGTCGCCGATGAGGTGCGAGTTGTGGACGAGCGGGTAGCCGCCGTACAGCGCCTCGTAGTAGAGGTAGTTCTGCGCGTTCTCCCAGTGGTGCGCGAACACGGCGTCGATCTTGCCGGGCATCACCTGGTACATCGGAAAGCGCCCCTCGAAGGTGGCCAGCCCGTGCTGCACGAGGTCCAGGCTCTGCGCGAAGCCGATGAACAGCGGCTTGTCCTTCAGGTGAAAGCTGTTGTAGACCCACATCTTCTCGATCAGCCGCGGCTGCGCGCGGTGCGCCGCCTCGCAGCCGAGCATTGGGATGAAGCTGGTCTTCACCATGCAGATGTTGGGCTCGAAGATGGCCACGCGCCACTGCTTGCGGCCGGGCTCGTAGACAAAGGGCGGGCTGTCCGCCGACGCGCGGGCCATGGCGCGCTCCAGCACCATCGGGCTCCAGAGGTGGGGCATGAGCCGCACCGGCGCGCGGAAGGTGCTCTCGAAGTAGGGCTTGCACGACACCTCGTACTCGGGAATCGTCCAGACCTCGTCGTAGGGCGCGCCTGAGATCAGCAGGCCGTGCGGCTTGTCGAAAATCATGCGCTCGATGTCGATCACGTAGTCGTTGCCCACGCGCATCGAGACGATCTTGCCGCCGCGCTCACGGAACGCCACGGACCACGGCATGGCCAGCTGGGCGCTCATCTCGATCATGAGGTCGAGCTCCTGCGCTGCCGTGGCCATGTCGATGATGGGCACCGGCGAATCGGCGAGGAAGTTGGTGGCGTCCGCCGGGCCGCCGTCGCCACCGCCGGCCACCAGCACAGCGCTTTCCACGCGCGGCGAACGCAGCAGCAGCATCACGAGGAACAGGCAGTTCTGGTAGACGCCGTTTTCCCACAGGCTCTGCTCACCCTTGCGGATGAAGATGGAAACGCCGACCTTCAGCCTGGCCGGCATGGCGGTCTTTTGCTGTTGTTGCGCCTCGCTCATGCGGCAGCCTTCACGCCGTCGACACGGAATGCGGCATTGCCACGCACCAGGTTCAGCAGGCGCTGCGCATAGCCGTCGACGTTCGCGGGGTTGAGCGGATCGACCGCGTCGAAGACGCGTTGCGAGCGGGCGCGGTAGTCGTCCAGCTGCCGGTCGTGATTGCGCACGGCCTGCTGCAGTTGCGCCGCGCCGGCTGCCACGTCGAAGTCAGGGTAGTAGTAGCCCGCATCGCGCAGCCAGGGCGAGTTGTGCACCAGCGGGTAGTTGCCGTAGAGCGCATCGAGGTAGCTGTAGTTCTGGTCGTTTTGCCACTGGTGCGAAACCACTGCGTCGGCAAACTGCACCATGAAGCCCGCGAAGTCGTGCCGGCCGTGGAAGATCGCCTTGTGCTGGCGCACGATGTCGAGCGAGTTCGCCAGGTACAGCATGGTCGGGTGGTCCTTGATGTGCAGGGTGTTGAGCACCTGCATCGAGGTCACGGCCGCCGGGTCTGCGCGATAGGCCCCGTCGCAGATCAGCATGGGCACGCTGCTGGACTTCACCACCGAGATGTTGGGCTCGAAGATCGCCACCCGAAAGCCCGGCTGCTCCACAGTGCGGGGCGTGTAGCCGAAGCGATGGCCCGCGGCCTCGACTTCCGCCACGCGCTGGGCCAGGAACTGCGGCGACCAGAGGTACGGCACCTCGAACACCGGGCAGCGATGCATGGTGCGCATCATGGGCGCGAACACCGCGTCTTTCGGCAGCAGCCACACCTCGTCGCAGCGATCGGGCTTGCTGAAGTGGCCCTTGTCGGTGAACACGATCGGCTCGGCCAGCGCCGCGAAAGGCTGGCCCACGCAATGGAACACCACGCGGCCACCGCATGCGCGAAAGTAGGAGAGCCATTGCACGTCGAGCGCGCCGGCCATCTCGATGACCACGTCGAGCGCATCGGTCAGCTCGCGCGCCCGCCCGAAGGCCAGGCCCATGGCAGCAAGGTCGACCTGGGGCGGCATGCTCGGCTGGTCGCCGGCGTCGATCAGGGTGACGGATTCGACGAACCCGATGCGTTGCAGCAGCCGGGCGAGGAACAGGACGTTCTGCCCCATCCCGTTCTCCCAGATGTTCTGCCCCGCGTGGGTGAGGACTGAAATACCAATGCGCATGGGGGCGAAGTGTGTACCAAAAGAAAAGGCTCCCGCACCATCACAGCGCGGGAGCCGGCCGGTCGCTGGCCGATTCAGTGGCTTATTTCCACTTCCAGCCGATGCCGGCGTTGACGCCCCACTCCTTGCCCGTGGTCGTCAGGCCCGCGCCCCAGGACATCTTGCCGTCGTCGGACAGCGCCTTGAAGGTCAGCGCCACAGCGCTGTAGCCCTTGTAGCTGCCGAGGCCCACGCCCACCGTCTTCTCGCCGGGGTACAGCGTCGGCAGGTAGGTGCCCGACATCGCGAAGGCCATGGCCGTGCCCGAGTAGGCAATGCGGGCCACGTCACCGACCTGGCTCTGCACCTGGTTCAGCTGGCTCATGTTGACCGCGTCGCCCGGCAGGATGCCCGGCGCCACGTTGCTGATGCGCGTGCCGCCAGTTGCCTGGCCGTTGCCCAGCGTGATCTGGTTGTAGTTGACCGAGCCGTCCGGGTTGGTCGCGTACTGCACGCTGCCGGCCTTCGCGGCGGCTGCCGATGCCTTGAGCTGCGCCACGTTGGTCGCGTCGCTGTCGGCCGTGCCTGCTGCCACGCCCGTGATCTGGCGGTACTGCCCGTTGGCCGCATCGCCCACCGACACCGCAGCCTGCGTGCTGGTGGTCGCATTGACGGCTGCTTGCTGCTGTGCCGACGCACCGCCCGGCACGTAACCGGCCACGCCCGCCGCGGTGGAAGCCACCGAGCCCGAGCCCAGTGCGACGCCGCCGCTTTGCGTCACGATCGCGCCGAAGCCGATGGCCGTGCCCTGCGAGATGCTCTGTGCCTTGCTCAGCTGCGTGCCGCCGGCATCCGCGTTGTCGCCCAGCGCCACGCCGCCGCCGCCCGCGCGGGAGTTCACGCCGATCGCCTGCGAACCCGTGGCCAGCGCCCCGGTGCCGATGGCGATCGCGTTCGCACCCGTGGCCTGGGCGCCGAAGCCCACCGCCACCGCGCCGTCGGCCGTCGCCTTCGCACCGTTGCCGGCCGCAAAGGAGTTGGCGCCGCTGGCCACCGACTGCGGGCCGATCGCCACTGCTTCCTGGCCGGAGGCGTCTGCGTCTGCCGCCGTCGAGTTGGCGTGGAAGTACTTGGTGCCCGTGTTGTAGATGTTGTTGACCGACGTGCTCAAGCTGTTGACGTTGACATTGGTCGTGCTCAGGCCGGTCGACAAGCTGCCGACGCCGGTCGAGAGACTTGCGATGTTGCTGGTCGCAGTGCTCAGGCCCGACGAGGTCGACGTGGACAGGCTTGCGAGGCTGCTGTCGGTGGTGCTCAAGCCGGTCGACAGGCTTCCGATGCTGCTTGTCGCGGTGCTCAGGCCCGTCGAGGTCGACGTGGACAAGCTGTCGATGCTGCTCGTGGCGGTGCTCAGCCCCGTGGAGGTCGAGGTCGAGAGGCTGGCAACGCTGCTGTTTGTCGTGCTCAGGCCGGTCGAGGTCGAAGTCGACAGGCTGGCAATGGCGCTCGTCGAACCGCTCAGGCTCGTCGACAGGCTCGCCACATTGCTGTTCGTCGTGCTCAGGCCGGTCGACAGGCTGCTGATGCTGCTGGTCGCCGTGCTCAGGCCCGTCGAAGTCGAAGTCGACAAGCTGTCGATGCTGCTCGTGGCAGTGCTCAGACCCGTGGAGACCGAGGTCGAGAGGCTGGTCACATTGCTGTTTGTCGTGCTCAGGCCGGTCGACAGGCTGCCGATGCTGCTGGTCGCCGTGCTCAGGCCGGTCGACAGGCTGCCGATGCTGCTGGTCGCCGTGCTCAGGCCCGTCGAAGTCGACGTGGACAGGCTGTCGATGCTGCTCGTGGCGGTGCTCAGGCCCGTGGAGGTCGAAGTCGAGAGGCTGGAAACGTTGCTGTTGGTCGTGCTCAGGCCGGTCGACAGGCTGCTGATGCCCGTCGAAGTCGATGTGGACAAACTGCCGATGCTGCTTGTGGCGGTGCTCAGCCCTGTGGAGGTCGAAGTCGACAGGCTGGAGACGCTGCTGTTCGTCGTGCTCAGACCGGTCGACAGGCTGCCGATGCTGCTGGTCGCGGTGCTCAGGCCCGTCGAGGTCGACGTAGACAGGCTGTCGATGCTGCTCGTGGCGGTGCTCAGACCCGTGGAGGTCGAGGTCGACAAGCTCGAGACGTTGCTGTTCGTCGTGCTCAGGCCGGTGGACAGGCTGCCGATGCTGCTCGTCGCAGTGCTCAAGCCAGTCGAGGTGGAAGTCGACAGGCTGGCAATACCGCTGGAAACCGAGGTCGACAGCGAAGTCAGTTGGCTGAAGTTCACCGCGTCGGTGGGGTTCACACCCGCGGCAACGTTGGTCAGGATGACCGGCGATGTCGCGCCGACGCCGCCCAGCGTGACCTTGGTGTGAGTCGCATCGTCGTACTGGACCGAGTTCGCGACGCCCGTGGACAGGCTGCCGATGCTGCTGTTGGCGGTGCTGAGGCCGGTGGACAGGCTGCCGATGTTGCTGTTGGCGGTGCTGAGGCCGGTGGACAGGCTGCCGATGTTGCTGGTGGCGGTGCTCAGCCCGGTCGACGTTGAAGTCGACAGGCTGGTCACGTTGCTGTTCGTGGTGCTCAGGCCAGTCGACAGGCTGCCGATGTTGCTGGTCGCCGTGCTCAGACCGGTCGACGTCGAGGTCGACAGACTAGTCACATTACTGTTCGTCGTGCTCAGGCCCGTGGACAGGCTGCCGATGCTGCTGGTGGCTGTGCTCAGACCGGTCGACGTCGAGGTCGACAGGCTGGTCACATTGCTGTTTGTCGTGCTCAGGCCCGTGGACAGGCTGCCGATGCTGCTTGTGGCTGTGCTCAGGCCAGTCGAGGTCGAAGTCGAGAGGCTGGTGACATTGCTGTTCGTCGTGCTCAAGCCAGTCGACAGGCTACCGATGTTGCTGGTCGCGGTGCTCAGACCCGTCGACGTCGAAGTCGACAGGCTGGTCACATTACTGTTCGTCGTGCTCAAGCCGGTGGACAGACTACCGATGCTGCTCGTCGCAGTGCTCAGACCAGTCGACGTCGAAGTCGACAGGCTGGTCACGTTGCTATTCGTCGTGCTCAGGCCAGTCGACAGGCTACCGATGTTGCTGGTCGCGGTGCTCAGACCCGTCGACGTCGAAGTCGACAGGCTGGTCACATTACTGTTCGTCGTGCTCAAGCCGGTGGACAGACTACCGATGCTGCTCGTCGCAGTGCTCAGACCAGTCGACGTCGAAGTCGACAGGCTGGTCACGTTGCTATTCGTCGTGCTCAGGCCAGTCGACAGGCTACCGATGTTGCTGGTCGCGGTGCTCAGACCCGTCGACGTCGAAGTCGACAGGCTGGTCACATTACTGTTCGTCGTGCTCAAGCCGGTGGACAGACTACCGATGCTGCTCGTCGCAGTGCTCAGACCAGTCGACGTCGAGGTCGACAGACTGGTCACATTGCTGTTGGTCGTGCTCAGGCCGGTAGACAAGCTACCAATGCTGCTCGTGGCAGTGCTCAGACCAGTCGACGTTGAAGTCGACAAGCTGGTCACATTGCTGTTGGTCGTGCTCAAGCCGGTAGACAGGCTGCCGATGCTGCTCGTCGCAGTGCTCAGACCCGTCGACGTCGAGGTCGACAGACTGGTCACATTGCTGTTCGTCGTGCTCAGGCCCGTCGAAAGGCTGGCAATGCTGCTCGTTGCAGTGCCGATGCTGCTCGACAACGAAGCTGTGACGGTCTTGACTTGCAGGACGTTGACGGCGTCCTGGTCCGCGCTGCCCGGCGCCACGCCTGTGATCTGGCGGTTGCCCACGTTCACTTCACCCGATGAGCTTTGCTTGCTCGTCAGGCCGAACGCGTCGTAGTTGGCCAACGCACCCACGCTGGCCACCGAGTTCGCACCCAGCGCCACGCTGTCGGGCTTGGTGGTCTGGGCGTTCTTGCCGACTGCCACGCTGTTGTCGCCGTTGGAGATCGCGTTCTGGCCGATGGCCACGCTGTCGGCGCCGTTGGCCTGGCTGTCCGCGCCGGTGCTGTTGGCGTGGAAGTACTTCGTACCGGTGTTGTAGATCGAGCTGACCGACGAGCTCAGGGTGCCAAGGTTGCTGTTGGTCGTGCTCAGGCCAGTCGACAGGCTGCCGATGCCGCTCGTTGCGGTGCTCAAGCCGGTGGACAGGCTGGAGACGTTGCTGTTCGTCGTGCTCAGGCCCGTTGACAGGCTGCCGATGCTGCTCGTCGCGGTGCTGAGACCTGTCGACGTCGAAGTCGACAGGCTCGCAACGTTGCTGTTGGTCGTGCTCAAGCCGGTAGACAGGCTGCCAATGCTGCTCGTGGCGGTGCTCAGACCCGTCGAGGTCGAAGTCGACAGGCTCGCAACGTTGCTGTTGGTCGTGCTCAGGCCTGTAGACAGACTGCCGATGCTGCTGGTCGCGGTGCTCAAGCCGGTCGAGGTCGAGGTCGACAAACTCGCAACGGCGCTGTTCGTGGTGCTTAAACCAGTGGACAGGCTGGAGACATTGCTGTTGGTCGTGCTCAAGCCGGTCGAGAGGCTGCCGATGCTGCTTGTCGCGGTGCTCAGACCTGTGGAGGTCGAGGCCGACAAGCTACCGATGCTGCTCGTCGCTGTGCTCAGACCGGTCGACGTCGAGGTCGACAAGCTGGTCACGTTGCTGTTCGTGGTGCTCAGGCCAGTCGACAGGCTGCCGATGCTGCTCGTCGCTGTGCTCAAACCGGTCGAGGTCGAGGTCGACAGGCTGGAAGCATTGCTGTTGGTCGTGCTCAGGCCAGTGGACAGGCTGCCAATGCCGCTAGTCGCCGTACTCAGACCCGTCGAGGTCGACGTGGACAGACTGGTCACGCTGCTGTTCGTGCTGCTCAAGCCGGTCGACAGGCTACCGATGCTGCTCGCCGACGCGCTCAGGCCAGTGGACAGGCTGCTGACGGTGCTGTTGGTCGTGCTCAAACCAGTCGACAGGCTGCCGATGCTGCTCGTCGCAGTGCTCAGACCGGTCGAAGTCGAGGTCGACAGGCTGGAAACCCTGCTGTTGGTCGTGCTGAGCCCGGTCGAAAGGCTGCCGATGTTGCTCGTCGCAGTGCTCAGGCCCGTCGAGGTCGAGGTCGACAGACTGGTCACATTGCTGTTCGTTGTGCTTAGGCCCGTGGACAGGCTGCCGATGCTGCTCGCGGCAGTGCTCATGCCCGTGCTCAACTGAGCCACGGTCACGGCGTCCTGGGGCGCCGCGCCATCGGCAACGTTCGTGATTCGCCGCAGGGCGGAAGACGAACCCACCGAGACCTCGGACGCAGGCGCGTTGGTGTTGGTGAGGAACCCCTTGCCGGTAGGCGCCGCGGCGCCGGTCACGCTGCCCGCGCCAATTGCGACGCTGTTTGCATACGCTGCATTGGCGTTGTCGCCGACGGCAATGCCGGACGCGCCATTGACGGCTGATCCACGTCCGACGGCAATGCCGGAGGTTGCCGTCGCAGCGACAGCGGACTGCCCACCAATGGCGATCGAATCGTTCGCAAGCGCCTTCGCCCCGCTGGTGACGTTGGAGCCGATCGCGGTGGATCCGTCAGCGAACGAATTCGCTGTCCGGCCAAGGGCCACGGAGTAGGCGCCTGTGGCGTTGGCTCCCGAGCCAATGGCGGCGCTGCGGTCACCGATGGAAGACGCATTGGTGCCGACCGCCAGGCCGTTTGTTGCACCGGCGCCGGTCTGCGCGGCATAACCGATAGCTGCGGAGGTGGCGCCCTGGGCATTCGAAAGGGTCCCGAACGCCGTGGAACCGCTGCCCGTGGCATTTGCGCTGTTGCCGAAAGCGGTCGAAGGTGCCAGTCCCGATGCATCGCCAACGGCACGCGCGTTGGTGCCGAAAGCCATGTCGTTGCCGAAGGCTGCATTGGCGTTGTTGCCGAAGGCCGTCGCGCCGCCGCCATTGGCCTTGGCACCGGCGCCGACCGCGACTGCGTTGGCGCCAGAGCCAATGGCAGAAACGCCGAGGGCTACCGCGTTGAGGGCCGACGCATTGGCGCCGTCGCCAACGGCAACACCGGCTGTGCCGCTGACGATCGAGCCGCGACCGACCGCGATACCGGAGTTGGCGGCAGCCGCCACCGAAGACTGACCGCCGATGGCGATGCCGTCGACGGCCGCCGACTTGGCCACGTCGGTGGTGTTGCTGCCGATGGCGATGGAGCCGGTGTTCGAAGCCAGCGTGCCATTGCCCGCTGCCAGCGAGTTCTGGCCCGTGGCCTTGGCTCCCACCCCGAAGGCGGTCGCGCCGCTGGCAGAAGCCGTGGTGCCGTTGTTGCCGATCGCCAGCGTGTTCAAGGCACTGGCCGTGGTCTGGCCGCCGACGGCGGTCGAATCCTGGCCGGTGGCCTTGGCACCTGTGCCAACGGCGGTGGAATCGCCCAACGATGCAGCCGTACCCGTCGCCACGGCGCCCCAGCCGATCGCAAGATTCGAGGCGCCGGTGGTCGCAGCATTGGCATTCGTGCCGATGGCGATGGCATTGCTGCCGATCGCGTTCGCGCCGTCACCGAGCGCAATCGCACTGGTACCCGCGACGTTGGCGCCGCGGCCGATGGCTACGCCCGAAGTGGCCCCGGAACTGACAAAAGCCTGGCCGCCGATGGCGATGGAATCCGTCGCGGTCGCCTGCGCGCCCTTGGTCGCGTTGCTGCCGATGGCCACCGCCCCGCTGCCCGAGGCGGTGGTCGAGTTGGCAACGGTCAGCGGGGTGGTGCCGTCCCCGCCAGCGCCGCCGATGGCTACGGAATTGAGCGCGGCAGCGTTGCTGCCGAAGCCCATCGCGATGCTGGAGATGCCACCCGCGTTCGACTCCAGCCCGTAGGCGCTGCTCCACTTGCCGCTCGCGTTGCTGAGGAAGCCGAATGCGGAAGCCCCGGTTGCCCGGCCCTGGGCGAACGCGCCGTACACGGTCACCGCGGTCGAGCCCGTACCGGTCGCGTTGCATCCCGCCACCAGCGAGTAGGTGCCGGTACCGTCTTGCGTCGGTGCACCGGTCGCTCCACTGGTGCTTCCGGGATTCACGCGGCCGACGATGCCACTCGATCCCGTCACACAGGTGCCGTCGGTATTGATGACGTTGGCGTACGCCACCCCGGCTGCGCCCTGCATCACCCCATAGATGGCCGCCACGGCCAGGAGACGGAATGTCGACCGCTTCGCGCTACCGCTTCGCTTGCCGCGCGCCGAGGTGAGCTCGGAAGCCGCCACCCATGCTCCCAGGGCTTCGTTCCATATACTTCTGTATGACTTATTCATTTACTGTTCGGCTCGCGGTGAATGGATTGACGGGTTCAGATCGACAAAAAATGCGATGCCCCTGCGTCAGGTTCCATCGCTGAAGGCACGCGCTTGGGAGTGCCTCGATTACAGGAATGCTGGAATGTACGGACTTGTTTACATTTCAGTTCGCATGCCGCAATAGGGAAATTTCGAACCAATGATTTAGTTCACAAAAATGAAATATGAGTGAACTCATTCAGGCCCGAGGGTTGCCGACAAGCCACTGAAAGCGGGAGGCCACATAGAATCCAAAGCGCGGCTTCAGCGGACTTTTTTCACACAACTTCGCCGATAAGCTCCCTTTCTCCTTCTTCTCGCCGCCGGCTCAAAGAACAGTGCGTCTGCTCTTTGCAAGCCTCGAAGAATGACAAAGCCCGCTGAAATAGGAATTTCGTCACATAGCAGTTAATTAATTGCCAACCCCAGAAAACGATCTCCAATCGCCGCGGATGGCAATTAACATTCTTGAAACAATTAAATGAGGTCCGCCATTCAGCTGCGCATCGGCATCACCATCGGCCTCCACCACGAGGCCGAAACCCTCTGGAACAACGGCATCAAGCAGAACGCCGTGTTCCTGGCGGAAGCACTGAAGCACTGCCCGGATGTGGCCTCGGTGGTATTGGTCAACACCACGGCGATCCCGATCACCCCGGCCCTGCCCTGGGACCAGACACGCTGGCCTACCGTGACCTTCGAGGTGGCCAAGGACAACGTGGACGTGCTGATCGAGCTCGGCGGCCAAATCGACGAGATGCAGACCGACTACCTGAAGCAGCGTGGCGCGCGGCTGGTGTCCTACTGCTGCGGCTTCGAATACGTGCACGCCATGGAGTCGATGCTGTTCAACAAGCCGCTCTGGGGGCAGAACCTGTTCGTGAACCAGCGCTACGACGACATCTGGATGGTTCCGCAGGTGGCGAACATCAGCCAGCCGTACTTCGAGGTGCTGCGCCGGGCCGAGGCGCGCCCCGTGCCTTTCGTGTGGAGCCCGGTATTCCTGGACGAACGCACGCGAGCCCTGCCCGACGCCGGCGTCTACCAGCCGCACGCCGGGCCGCGCCGCCTCAGCGTGATGGAGCCGAACATCAACGTGGTGAAGTTCTGCCTCTACCCGGTACTGATCGCCGAGTTGGCCTACCGCGCCCGGCCCGAAGCCATCGCGCTGCTGCAGGTCACCAATGCCGAACGGCTGGCCAGGGAGAACATGGAGTTCATCACGCTGATGAACCAACTCGACCTGGTCCGTGAGCACAAGGCGGTCTTCCTGGGCCGACATGAAACGCCCGTGTTCCTCGCGCAGAACACCGACATCGTGGTTTCGCACCAGTGGGAGAACCCGCTCAACTATTTCTATCTGGAAACCTGCTGGCAGGGCTACCCGCTGGTGCACAACGCGCACCTGTGCGCGGACCTCGGCTACTACTACCAGGGCAACGACGTGGCCGGCGGCAGCGCCCGGGTGCTCGAAGCCATCGACACGCATGATGCGCAGGCAGCCGCCTATCGCGAGCGCCAGCGCAGCCTGATCGACCGCTACCTCCCCGGCAACGCCGCGGCCACCGAGGTCTACAACAACCTGCTGCTCGGCCTGATGCAGCGCCCCGCCCGATAGACAGGCACACGGAGCCCGAAATGCTTGACCCGTCCGAACTCCGGCAGTTCTTTCCCGTGGTCGTGACACCGAGCCACGACGGCAAGTTCTTCCAGAACTACGTCGCCTCGATGCTGAACTTCACTGTCCAGGCCGAGCGCGCCGGCATGCGCATGCAGGTGCTGATGCACCAGGGCGAGAGCCTGGTGACGCGTGCGCGGAACAACTGCGTGGCCCAGTTCCTCGCCAATCCGCAATGGACCCACCTGTTCTGGATCGACGCCGACATCGGCTTCTCGGCGCAGGCGGCCTTCCGGTTGCTGCTGTCGGGCTACGACATCGCGGCCGGCGTCTATCCGCTCAAGCGGGAGAACTGGCCCGACGACGGCGTGGCCGCAGGCACGACACAGCAGCAGTTCGAGGCCACCTTCACCCGCTACACGGTCAACGCCAAGGCCTCGGAGACCACTTCGCAGGTCGAACTCAAGATCCAGCCCGACGGCTTCATGGAGATGACCGAGGCACCGACCGGATTCATGGTGATCAAGCGCGCCGTGTTCGAGCGGCTCATGGCGAGCTACCCCGACCTCGCCTACGTGCCCGACAGCATCGGCGAGGCCGACCTGGGCCTGCACTACCGCTTCTTCGACGTGATGGTCGACCCGCAGACGCGCCGCTATCTCTCGGAGGACTACGGCTTCTGCCGCCTGTGGTCGGGGCTGGGCGAGTCGATCTACATCGACGCCAACTCCAACCTGACACACCAGGGCGCCAAGCTGTACCGCGGCGACTTCGCCAACTCGCTGCTGACCTCCCTGCCCCACGCGGTGGGCGGCCCGGTCGGCGCGAAGATGGTGCTCACGGGCCAGGAGTACCTGCAGCCCAACGCGCCCTCGCTCTGAGCTGAACGAAGGCGCATCGCCCACAAAAAAGCCCCGCCGAAGCGGGGCTTTCTGATTGGAGCGAGCCGAAGAAGATCAGGCCGCGACCGTGTCCGCCACGCCCTTGTAGTCTTCGATCTTGTCGAAGTTCAGGTACTGGTAGATCTGCGCGCTGGACGCATCGAGCACGCCCGTGGCGGCCATGTACTCCTCGCGGGTCGGGATGCGACCCAGGCGCGAGCAGATGGCGGCCAGTTCGGCCGAGCCGAGGTACACGTTGGTGTTCTTGCCCAGGCGGTTGGGGAAGTTGCGCGTGCTGGTCGACATCACCGTCGCGCCTTCGCGCACCTGTGCCTGGTTGCCCATGCACAGCGAGCAGCCCGGCATTTCAGTGCGGGCACCGGCATTGCCGAACACGCCGTAGTGGCCTTCCTCGGTGAGCTGCTGCGCGTCCATCTTGGTGGGCGGAGCGATCCACAGCTTGACCGGGATGTCGCGCTTGCCTTCGAGCAGCTTCGACGCGGCGCGGAAGTGGCCGATGTTGGTCATGCACGAACCGATGAACACTTCGTCGATCACGGCGCCGGCCACGTCGCTGAGCGTCTTCACGTCATCGGGGTCGTTCGGGCAGGCCACGATGGGTTCGTGGATCTCGGCCAGGTCGATCTCGATCACGGCGGCGTAGTCGGCATCGGCGTCGCCCTTGAGCAGTTGCGGGTCCGCAAGCCAGGCTTCCTGCGCGGCGATGCGGCGTTGCAGCGTGCGGGCATCGGCGTAGCCTTCGGCAATCATCCACTTCATCAGCGTGATGTTGCTGTTGATGTACTCGATGATCGGCTCCTTGTTCAGGTGCACCGTGCAGCCGGCGGCCGAGCGTTCGGCCGAGGCGTCGCTCAGCTCGAAGGCTTGTTCCACCTTCAGGTCGGGCAGGCCTTCGATTTCGAGGATGCGGCCCGAGAAGATGTTCTTCTTGCCCTTCTTCTCGACCGTCAGCAGGCCGGACTTGATGGCATACAGCGGAATTGCGTTGACCAGGTCACGCAGCGTCACGCCGGGTTGCATCTTGCCCTTGAAGCGCACGAGCACCGATTCGGGCATGTCCAGCGGCATCACGCCGGTGGCGGCAGCAAAGGCCACGAGGCCCGAGCCCGCCGGGAAGCTGATGCCGATGGGGAAGCGGGTGTGGCTGTCGCCGCCCGTGCCCACGGTGTCGGGCGTCAGCAGGCGGTTGAGCCACGAGTGGATCACGCCGTCGCCGGGACGCAGCGACACGCCGCCGCGGTTGGCCATGAACTCGGGCAGTTCGTGGTGCATCTTGACGTCGACCTTCTTGGGGTACGCCGCCGTGTGGCAGAACGACTGCATGACGAGGTCGGCCGAGAAGCCCAGGCAAGCCAGGTCCTTCAGCTCGTCGCGCGTCATCGGGCCGGTGGTGTCCTGCGAGCCGACCGAGGTCATCTTGGGTTCGCAGTACGTGCCCGGGCGAACGCCCTGGCCTTCCGGCAGGCCGCAGGCGCGGCCGACCATCTTCTGTGCCAGCGAGAAGCCCTTCTTGGTGTCGACCGGGCTTTGCGGCAGGCGGAACAGCGTCGACACGGGCAGGCCCAGCGCCTCGCGCGCCTTGGCCGTCAGGCCGCGGCCGATGATCAGCGGAATGCGGCCACCAGCGCGCACTTCGTCGAACAGCACGTCGCTCTTGACCTGGAACTCGGCGATGACCTTGCCGTCCTTCAGCGCCTTGCCTTCATAGGGACGCAGCTCGACCACGTCACCCATGTTCATTTGCGCCACGTCGAGCTCGATGGGAAGCGCGCCCGAGTCTTCCATGGTGTTGTAGAAGATGGGAGCGATCTTGCCGCCGAGGCAGACGCCGCCGAAACGCTTGTTCGGCACGAAGGGAATGTCTTCGCCGGTAAACCAGAGCACCGAGTTGGTGGCGCTCTTGCGCGACGAACCCGTGCCGACCACGTCGCCGGCATAGGCCACGAGGTGGCCGCGGGCGCGCAGGTCTTCGATGAACTTCACGGGGCCGCGCTTGCCGTCTTCTTCGGGAACGATGCCCGGGCGTGCGTTCTTGTGCATCGCGAGCGCGTGCATCGGAATGTCGGGACGGGTCGTCGCGTCGGGTGCGGGCGACAGGTCGTCGGTGTTGATTTCGCCAGCCACCTTGAAGATGCTGACGGTGATGCTCTCGGGCACTTCGGGACGGCTGGTGAACCACTCGGCATCGGCCCAGCTTTGCAGCACGCCCTTGGCGTTGGCGTTGCCCTTGTCGGCCTTTTCCTTGACGTCGTGGAACTGGTCGAACATCAACAGGGTTTTCTTCAGGCCTTCTGCTGCCACAGCGCCGACTTCGGCGTCGTCGAGCAGGTCGATCATGGGGCTGATGTTGTAGCCGCCGAGCATGGTGCCGAGCAGTTCGGTCGCGCGGGCGCGCGAAATGAACTCGCTCTTCTCGGTGCCGTGGGCCACGGCCGCGAGGTAGCTCGCCTTGACCTTGGCGGCGTCGTCGACGCCGGCGGGCACGCGATAGGTGAGCAGATCGAGCAGGAAGGCGCCGTCCTTGGCGTTCGCGCTCTTGAGGAGCTCGATCGCTTCAGAGGTCTGCTTCGCGCTCAAGGGCAGCGGCGGGATACCGAGCGCGGCGCGTTCGGCAACATGGTCAACGTAGGCTTGCAACATCTTCTTTTCTCCGGAAACTGAGCTGGCGGGCGTGCAGTACGGCAAGCAAGAGCCGCGCCGCACGCCGTTTCGTTACTTACTTCTTTTCGCCGTCGGCGCCTTCGAACAGGGCCTTCGGCGGGTTCTTCTTCATTTCTGCGGCAAATGCGACCTGGGCGTCGGTCTGGCATTCATCGGCAATGCGCAGGCCGGCCTTCTGGTTCATCAGCATCGACTTGTTGCCGAGCTGGAGCCACATGGCGCCGGCACGCGGGTCTTCGAGGCGGATGGCGCCGGTGCGGCTTTCGACCGGGTGCATGCGGTACTTCAGGCCCTTGGTGGTCACGGTGAAGAAGCCGGGCTTCTTCTCGTCGGGCGTGACGGTCACGTCGGCGCCGAGTTCGCACTGGGCGCGGCCGATCGACACGCGCTGGGCGACGGCCAGGTCGGCATCGGTGAGCACGACGTTGGTGTCGTCGGCGATCGGCGTGACTTCCTCGACGGCCTTGGCCGCCTTGCGGGTGACCTGGCGCTTGGGAGGCGTCTTCTTGGCTTCGGCCTTTGCCGCAGGCTTGGCCGCGGGCTTGGCGTCCTGCGCGACTGCTGCAAGCGGCAGGGCCAGGGCGACGGCGGCGATCAGGGCAATTTTCTTCATGTGTGGGTTTCCTTGAGGCTGGATTCAGAGAGTTTCAGGAGGCCGCGAGCGCAAACCAGGCTTTCGCCTCGGGGGGCAACGCGCGCCCTGTTGCGTGGGCGCGCGTCAAGACCTGCCAAAAGTGGCGGTAGCTCGCGCGGTCGTGCAATGTGCCATCAATTTGTGTCGGAGCCCAATCAGCAAGCGCCGCTTTTGCAATGATTTGTGTGGCAACTTGAATCTGCGCCTCGTCGGGCGCAAAGGCCTCGAGGATGGGGCGGATCTGGTTCGGGTGGATGCTCCACATGCGCGTGTAGCCGAATTCGGTGGCCGCCTTGCGGGCCGCCGTGCGCATGGCATCGGTGTTGCTGAACTCGGTGACCACGCAGTGCGAAGGCACCTTGCCGTAGGCATGCGCGGCCGATGCGATGGCCAGCTTGGCGCGCACCACCAGCGGGTGGCTGAACTGCCCTGCCGCACCCATGCCATCGGCAGGGATCGCACCGGCGTGGGCCGAGACGAAATCCATCAGGCCGAAGCTCAGCGACTGCACGCGCGGATGGGCGGCAATCTCGAAGGCGTTGTGCACGGCGAGCGGCGACTCGATCAGCACGTGCAGCGGCAATGCATCGGCATCCGCCGCCTCGAGCGCCGCGACAGCCTGCAACACATCGGCCACCGATTCGACCTTCGGCACCATCAGATGGCTCAGGCGCTGGGCGGCAAGGCCGGCAATGGTGATCACGTCGCCGGCAAAGGCGGGATGGTCGACGGGGTGCACGCGCACGCCGACACGCATGCCGGGTTTGGCGGCCAACGCCAGTTCGGTGACGAGCGCGGCATGCTCGGCTTCGCCGCCCACCGGGGCGCCGTCTTCGCAATCGAGGGTAACGTCGAACACGCAGGCGCCGAACTCCTCGGCCATTTCGGCCTGGAGCGCGAGGCTCTTCTTCATGCGCGCCTCGACGCCGCTGTAGTGGTCGCACACGGGCAGCGTCACGGCGCCGGCTTGTGCGCCGAGCAGTACTTCAGCGGGATGCGCGGTCTTCGTCATGCCTTTTTCTGCGCCACGATGAACATGCGCGGGAAGGCGAGCAGCCGCTTGCCGTCGGTGCGCGCCGGATAGGCTTCGTTCACTCGACGCTCGTACTCGGCGAGGTAGCTCGCCTGCAGGTCCGGCGGCAGTCGGTCGACGAAAGGCTTCAGCCCCGTGCCGCGCACCCATTCGACGATGGATGCGGCATCGGCCATGCGGTGCTGGTAGATCGTGTGCCAGACATCGACGTGCACCGCACGCGGCGCCAGCAGGTCGTAGTAGCCACCGAGGTCGAGCAGCAGGGTGCGCAGCTTGTCGGCGTCGCCGATGCGTTCGGCCCACGGTGCTTCAGCGGCCACCGCACGCATCAGGCGATGCGTGGGCTCCTGGCGGTTGTCGGGCATCTGGATGGCAAGCACGCCACCCGGGGCCAGCGCGTCGAACAGGCGCGGGATCAGCTTTTCGTGATCGGGCACCCACTGCAGGGACGCGTTGGCATAAATGAGGTCGGGCGCTTCTTCCTGGGTTTGCGGCGCCCAGGTCGCAATGTCGCTCAACTCGAAGCGCGCCTGCGGCAGGCGCTCGCGCGCGCTGACAAGCATGGCTTCGGAGTTGTCGGTTCCGAGGACTTGCGCCTTCGGAAACCGGTTGACCAGCAGCTCGGTGGAGTTGCCCGGTCCGCACCCGAGGTCGACCACGCGGGCGGCCTCGGTCAGTGGCACCCGCGCCAGGAGCTCCTGTGCGGGTCGGGTGCGCTCGTCCTCGTAGCGACGGTAGAGCGCGGGGTTCCAGTCGAGCATGCTGGCCGGTCGTGCTTTAGAGCAGGTGAGCGACGCCGGCGCGTTCGCCTTCCAGTTCTTCCAGGGTCTTGTTGATGCGTTCCTGACTGAATGCATCGATCTCGAGGCCTTCGACCAGCTTGTATTCACCGTTTTCGCAGGTGACCGGGAAGCCGAACATCACGTCCTTCGGAATGCCGTACTGGCCGTCCGACGGAATGCCCATGGTGACCCACTTGCCATTGGTGCCCAGGGCCCAATCGCGCATGTGGTCGATGGCGGCGTTGGCAGCCGAGGCAGCCGACGACAGGCCGCGTGCTTCGATGATGGCAGCGCCGCGCTTGCCGACGGTCGGCAGGAAGGTGTTGGCGTTCCATTCCTGGTCGTTGATCATCTTGGCAACGCTTTCGCCGTTGATGGTGGCGAAGCGGTAGTCGGCGTACATCGTGGGCGAGTGATTGCCCCAGACGGTGAGCTTCTCGATGTCGGCCACGGCCTTGCCGGTCTTGGCGGCGATCTGGCTGGCGGCGCGGTTGTGGTCCAGGCGCAGCATGGCGGTGAAGTTCTTGCGCGGCAGGTCGGGAGCGCTCTTCATGGCGATGTAGGCGTTGGTGTTGGCCGGGTTGCCGACCACCAGCACCTTGACGTTGCGGCTGGCGACGGCGTTGAGGGCCTTGCCTTGCGCGGTGAAGATGGCGCCGTTGACGGCCAGCAGTTCGGCACGTTCCATGCCGGGACCGCGGGGGCGCGAACCGACGAGCAGTGCGTAGTCGGCGTCCTTGAAGGCGGTCATCGGGTCGCCGTGGGCTTCCATGCCGGCCAGCAACGGGAAGGCGCAGTCGTCGAGTTCCATCATCACGCCCTTGAGCGCCTTCTGGGCCTTCTCGTCGGGGATTTCGAGCAGTTGCAGGATGACCGGCTGGTCTTTGCCGAGCATTTCACCGGAGGCGATACGGAACAACAGGGCGTAACCGATTTGACCGGCGGCACCGGTGACGGCAACGCGGACGGGCTTTTTGCTCATGGGAAGACTCCAGAAGGTAATGAAACGGTGTCGGCGCTCTCGTGGGGCGCCAGGGGTTCTGCGGGCTGGGAATACTTCCCGCAGCGCGAGACCGGCCGCATTTTAAGCCGATTCAATGAGCCTCGTCTTATGTCTTATATAAGATATCCTCCGGGGGTCCGCCAAGGCGCACCCCACCGCTGCCATGAACACGCCCACCACATTCGACGAGCCCGCGACGCCGTCCTTCAGTCCGCTCTACCAGCAGATCAAGACATTGATCCTGCAGAGCCTGCAGGCGGGCGAGTGGAAGCCTGGCGAGCCCATCCCGAGCGAGATGGACCTGGCCGTGCGCTATCGGGTGAGCCAGGGCACGGTGCGCAAGGCCATCGACGAACTCTCGGCCGAAAACCTCGTGGTGCGCCGCCAGGGCAAGGGCACCTTCGTCGCCACTCATGCCGAGCAGCATGTGCAGTACCGCTTTCTCAAGCTCGTGCCCGATGCGGGCGACCCGAACACCGAGGGCCCGGCGGTGCGCACCATCGTCGACTGCAAGCGCCAGCGCGCATCGGCCGACGTGGCGCGCGCGCTCGGCCTGCGCACGGGCGACGCGGTGCTGCAGGTGCGGCGCGTGCTCGCCTACGGCGGCGTGCCCACCATCCTCGAAGACCTCTGGCTGCCCGGCGCGCCCTTCAAGGGGCTCACCGCCGAGCGGCTGCGCGCGTGGCCCGGCCCGATGTACGCGTTGTTCGAAACCGAGTTCGGCGTGCGCATGGTGCGCGCAGAAGAAAAAATCCGCGCCGTGCTGCCCGATGCCGAACAGGCCGCGCTGCTCGACGTGACGCTGCAGATGCCCCTGTTGAGCGTGGAACGCGTGGCGCACACCTACCATGACATGCCGATGGAGCTGCGTCGCGGGCTCTATCGCACCGACACGCACCACTACAGGAACCAGCTGGGCTGATCCCGATGCAGACGAAGGCCGAATACCGCCGCGCCGATGTGCGCATACAAGCTGCGCATTGCGCTACGAAGTCAATAGCATCCGACTGCAACGGTGCGCCGACTCGTGCATGTCCGCTGCGCGATGGTGCATTGCAATAGAATTTTGCGTTGTTTGCATTTCCGCAGAAGAAACAAAAGCGTTCGCTCTCAGAACAAGCCAACAAGTCACAAAAGCCACGAAAGCACTTCCCCCAATGACAGAGCTTGCAACTCCCCCCCGGCCTCCGCGTCGCGAATTCCGCAACATCAATGCCTTCACCGACCTCACGACCTACCGGCTGCCGCCGGCCGGCATCGTGTCGATCCTGCATCGCGTCAGCGGCGTGCTGATGTTCCTGCTGCTGCCGTTCATCATCTGGATGTTCGACACCTCGCTGTCTTCCGACTATTCGTTCGCCAAGTTCAAGGCCGCCTTCAACAGCGGCCTTGGTTTCGTTCCGGGGTGGTTCTTCAAGCTGGTCGCGCTCGCGCTCATCTGGGCCTACCTGCACCACTTCATCGCCGGCCTGCGCCATCTCTGGATGGACGTGAGCCACGCTGCCGTGACCAAGGAATTCGGCCATACCTCGGCTGTCGTCACGCTGGCACTGAGCATCCTGCTCACCGTGGTGCTCGGCGCCAAGCTGTTCGGCCTGTACTGAGAAGGAGCCAACCATGTCTGTGAATTACGGCTCCAAGCGCATCGTCGTCGGCGCGCACTACGGTCTGCGCGACTGGCTCAGCCAGCGCATTACGGGCGGCCTGATGGCGCTCTTCACGATCGTGCTGCTCGCGCAACTGATCTTCACCCGCGGCCCCATCGGCTACGACCTCTGGGCCGGCATCTTCGCCGCGCAGTGGATGAAGGTGCTCACGTTCTCCGTGATCGTCGCCCTGCTCTACCACGTGTGGGTCGGCATGCGCGACGTCTGGATGGACTACGTCCAGCCCGTCGGCATCCGTCTCGTGCTGCAAATTTTCACCATCGTCTGGCTTGTCGGTTGTGCGGGTTGGGCCATTCAAGTGCTTTGGAAGATCTGACCCCACCATGACCTACACAAAAGAAAAAATCACCAAGCGCAAGTTCGACGTCGTGATCGTCGGTGCCGGCGGCTCCGGCATGCGCGCCTCGCTGCAACTCGCACGTGCCGGCCTCAACGTGGCCGTGCTCTCCAAGGTGTTCCCGACCCGTTCGCACACCGTCGCCGCTCAAGGTGGCGTGGGCGCATCGCTCGGCAACATGAGCGAAGACAACTGGCACTACCACTTCTACGACACGATCAAGGGTTCCGACTGGCTCGGCGACCAGGACGCGATCGAGTTCATGTGCCGCGAAGCCCCGAAGGTCGTGTACGAGCTCGAACACTTCGGCATGCCCTTCGACCGCAACCCCGACGGCACGATCTACCAGCGCCCGTTCGGCGGCCACACGGCCAACTACGGCGAGAAGCCCGTGCAGCGCGCCTGCGCCGCGGCCGACCGTACCGGCCACGCGATGCTGCACACGCTCTATCAGAAGAACGTCGAAGCCCGCACCCAGTTCTTCGTCGAATGGATGGCGCTCGACCTCATCCGTGATGACGAAGGCGACGTGGTCGGCGTGACCGCGCTCGAAATGGAAACCGGCGACCTGCACATCCTGCAGGCCAAGACCGTGCTGCTGGCCACCGGCGGCGCAGGCCGCATCTTCCAGGCCTCGACCAACGCCTTCATCAATACCGGCGACGGTCTCGGCATGGCGGCCCGCTCGGGCATTCCGCTGCAGGACATGGAGTTCTGGCAGTTCCACCCGACCGGCGTGGCCGGCGCAGGCGTGCTGCTGACCGAAGGCTGCCGCGGCGAAGGCGCGATCCTGCTGAACAGCAACGGCGAACGCTTCATGGAGCGCTATGCGCCCACCCTGAAAGACCTGGCGCCGCGCGACTTCGTGTCGCGCTCGATGGACCAGGAAATCAAGGAAGGCCGAGGCTGCGGTCCCAACAAGGACTACGTGCTGCTCAAGCTCGACCACCTGGGCGCCGAAACCATCCACAAGCGCCTGCCCTCGGTGTACGAAATCGGCGTCAACTTCGCCAACGTCGACATCACGAAGGAACCGATTCCGGTCGTGCCCACCATCCACTACCAGATGGGCGGCATCCCGACCAACATCCACGGCCAGGTCGTCATCCAGAAGGGCGAAGAGAACAGCGCAGTGGTGAACGGCCTCTACGCCGTGGGCGAATGCTCCTGCGTGAGCGTGCACGGCGCCAACCGCCTGGGCACGAACTCGCTGCTCGACCTGCTGGTGTTCGGCCGCGCGGCCGGCAACCACATCGTCGAGTTCAACGACAAGCTCAAGGAACACAAGCCCCTGCCCAACGATGCGGCCGACCGCACGCTGGAGCGCCTGAACCGCCTCGAATCGACCACCACCGGCGAATACGCCCAGGACGTGGCCGGCGAGATCCGCGCCGTCATGCAGCAACATGCGGCAGTGTTCCGCAAGCAGGCCTCGATGGACGAAGGCGTGACCAAGATCGCCGCCGTGCGCGAGCGCGTCAAGGCCATCGGCCTGAAGGACAAGTCGAAGGTGTTCAACACCGCCCGCATCGAAGCGCTGGAAGTCGACAACCTGATCGAAGTGGCGCAGGCCACCATGGTTTCGGCCGCCGCCCGCAAGGAATGCCGCGGCGCCCACACGGTCGAAGACTACGAACGCCCGGCGGACGACCCTGTCGCACCGCTCGGCCGCGACGACGTCAACTGGATGAAGCACACGCTCTGGTACAGCCAGGACAACCGCCTCTCGTACAAGCCGGTCAAGCTACAGCCGCTCACCGTGGCCTCGGTTCCACCCAAGGTCCGCACGTTCTAAGAGAACGGCTCACAGTCAGCTCATACAAAGCATTCACAAGGTCACTACGATGAAGCGCACATTCCAGATTTACCGCTACGACCCGGACAAGGACGCCAAGCCCTACATGCAGACGGTCGAGATCGAACTCGACGGCCACGAGCGCATGCTGCTCGACGCCCTCATGAAGCTCAAGGCGCAAGACCCGACGCTGTCGTTCCGCCGCTCGTGCCGCGAAGGCGTCTGCGGCTCCGACGCGATGAACATCAACGGCAAGAACGGTCTGGCCTGCCTGACCAACATGAACACGCTCAAGGGCACCGTCGTGCTCAAGCCGCTGCCGGGTCTGCCCGTCATCCGCGACCTGATCGTGGACATGACGCAGTTCTTCAAGCAGTACAACTCGATCAAGCCGTACCTGCAGAACGACACCGTGCCGCCCGAGAAGGAACGCCTGCAGTCGCCCGAAGAGCGCGAAGAGCTCAACGGCCTGTACGAGTGCATCCTGTGCGCGAGCTGCTCCACGAGCTGCCCGAGCTTCTGGTGGAACCCCGACAAGTTCGTGGGCCCCGCCGGCCTGCTGCAGGCCTACCGCTTCATCGCCGACAGCCGCGACGAAGCCACCGCCGAGCGCCTGGACAACCTGGAAGACCCGTACCGCCTGTTCCGCTGCCACACGATCATGAACTGCGTGGACGTGTGCCCGAAGAGCCTGAACCCGACCAAGGCCATCGGCAAGATCAAGGAATTGATGGTGCGCCGCGCCATCTGACCCTGATCCATTTGTTCGAGAAGCCACCATGCAACCCGCCGCCGACTCCGCCGACCTGCTCAGTGAACGTGCGCTGAGCAAGCTCAAATGGCGCTGCCGGCGCGGACTGCTCGAGAACGACCTGTTCATCGCCCGCTTCTTCGAGCGGCACGAATTCCGCATGACCGTGGGTCAAGCGGGAGCGATGGAGACACTGATGGACCTGTCGGACAACGACCTCCTTGACCTCCTTCTGCGCAGGAAGGAGCCCGAGCCCGCATGGGCCGGGGCCGAGGTGGTCGCATTGCTGCAGCTGATGCGTACCGACGGCGCGCAGCGTCCCGCAATCTCTCCTTCGTCCTGAATCCACCTCTGAAAGTAAACCGAAATGAAAGCATCCGATACCAAGGCCACGCTGTCGTTCAGCAACGGCGGCGACAGCGTCGAACTGCCGATCTACAAGGGCACCGTGGGCCCCGACGTGATCGACATCCGCAAGCTGTACGCACAGACCGGCATGTTCACCTACGACCCGGGCTTCATGTCGACCGCCGCCTGCCAGTCGGCCATCACGTACATCGATGGCGACAAGGGCGAGCTGCTGTACCGCGGCTACCCCATCGAGCAGCTCGCGACCAACTGCGACTTCATGGAGACCTGCCACCTGCTGCTGTACGGTGAACTGCCGGACACGGCCAAGAAGGCCAACTTCACCAAGCTCGTGACCAACCACACGATGGTGAACGAGCAGATGCAGTTCTTCCTGCGCGGCTTCCGCCGCGACGCGCATCCGATGGCCATCATGACCGGCCTGGTGGGCGCCCTGTCGGCCTTCTATCACGACAGCACGGACATCAACAATCCCGAGCACCGCGAGATCGCCGCGATCCGCCTGATCGCGAAGATGCCCACGCTCGTGGCAATGGCCTACAAGTACACGATCGGCCAGCCGTACATGTACCCGAAGAACGACCTGAGCTACGCCGGCAACTTCCTGCACATGATGTTCGCCACGCCGTGCGAAGAGTACAAGGTGAACCCGGTGCTCGAGCGCGCGCTCGACCGCATCTTCATCCTGCACGCAGACCACGAGCAGAACGCCTCGACCTCGACGGTGCGCCTGTGCGGCTCGTCGGGCACGAACCCCTTCGCGGCCATCGCGGCCGGCGTGGCCTGCCTCTGGGGCCCCGCCCACGGCGGCGCCAACGAAGCGGCGCTGAACATGCTCTACGACATCCAGAAGGAAGGTGGCGTGGAGAAGATCGGCGAGTTCATCAAGAAGGTCAAGGACAAGAACTCGAACGTCAAGCTGATGGGCTTCGGCCACCGCGTGTACAAGAACTACGACCCGCGCGCCAAGCTGATGCAGGAAACCTGCAACGAAGTGCTGACCGAGCTGGGCCTGGAACAAGACCCGCTGTTCAAGCTCGCCAAGGAACTGGAAAAGATCGCCCTGGAAGACGAGTACTTCGTGTCGCGCAAGCTGTACCCGAACGTCGACTTCTACTCGGGTATCGTGCAGCGCGCCATCGGCATCCCGGTGCCGCTGTTCACCGCGATCTTCGCGCTGGCCCGCACGGTCGGCTGGATCGCCCAGCTGAACGAAATGATCGGCGACCCCGAGTACAAGATCGGCCGCCCGCGCCAGCTGTTCGAAGGTTCGCCGAAGCGCGACGTGAAGCCGATCACGGCTCGCTGAGCTTCCGTCGAATCTCGATGATCAGAAAAGCTGCCTTCGGGCAGCTTTTTTTTGGCCTGTAAATTGCGATCTCTTTGGGCTCAAGAAGGAGAAGGCGAATGTCAGTTTTTCAACGCGTGACCTGGTTTGGCGCGAAGGCGGCATTCATTGCCTTCGCGACAACGCTGCTGTTCGGCTGCGCTACCGACGCTCCCGGCGCAAAGCCGCCGCAGCAGATTGCAGTGAAGGTTCTCATCATCAGCATGTTCAAGCCCGAGGCACAGGTGTGGTTCGAGCCGCTGAAGCTGACCCGGGAGATCAAGGTGCCCGGCCTGTCCGCCGAGGATCCGTTGGTCCGGTGCAACGCCGATTCGGTGTGCCAGGTCACCACCGGCATGGGCCACACCAATGCGGCGGCTTCCATCACGGCACTGGTGTTCAGCGGGAAGTTCGACCTCTCGAAGACTTACTTCCTGGTGGCCGGCATCGCGGGCGTCGACCCGAATGTCTCGACCATCGGTTCTGCCACCTGGGCCCGGTTCCTGGTCGACTTCGGCATCGCGCACGAGATAGATGCGCGTGAAATGCCGTCGACCTGGCGCTCTGGCTACTTCGGCATCGGCGCCAAGGATCCGGACTCGAAGCCCAAGTTCGAATACCGGACCGAAGTCTTCCGCCTCGACGAGAAGCTGCTGCAGAAGGCCCTGAAGCTCTCGGCCAATGCGCCGCTGGCCGACAACGACAAGGCACGCGCCTACCGCGCCAGGTATTCGCAGCCAACCGCGAAGGCCCGCCCGTCGGTCCTGCAATGCGACACCGCGGCCGGCGACACCTACTGGCACGGCAGGTTCCTGGGCGAAACCGCCACGCGCTGGGTTTCGCTCGTGACCGACGGGCAGGGCAAGTACTGCACCACCCAGCAGGAAGACAACGCCACCTACGAGGCATTGAAGCGAGGCGCCAGCGCGGGGCTGCTCGACCTGCAGCGCGTGGCGGTTCTTCGCACGGCCTCCAATTTCGATCGGCCCTACCAGGGGCAGACCGCTTACGCCTCGTTGAATGCCGAGTCGGGCGGGTTCCCCATCGCTACCGGCAATCTCCTGATCGCAGGACGCCCTCTGGTGGACGCGATCGTGGGCAACTGGTCCGCCTGGAGCGCGGGGGTTCCCGCGGACTGATCCGCTCCGGGCTCAGCCTTTCACCACTTCACCCGCACGCCGATCGACCCGTTGATCGAGCTTTTGACCTTGGCGTCGCCACCGCTGGCCCAGAGCTTGCCGATTTCGCCGTAGAGGCTTGTCGTCTGGCCCAGCGCCAGCGTGAAGCCACCTGCCAGCTCGGTGCTTGTGCCGCCCGTCGGCGCCGAGATATCGGTCGTCGTCGCCCCGTTCACGAAGCGCGCGATGTCCGCGCCGCTCGATGTCCTGTAGACATTGAAGCGGCCGTACGGCTGAAGCGCGCCGATGCCCGTGTCGATCTGGCCCTTGACCCGCACGCCCGCACGGGCGATCCAGCCGCTGTCGGCCTGCGGCTGCGCGATGGCGCCGACGATGGCGGAGTTGTTCAGATCCATGTGCTGGTGAATCAGTTGCAACTGCGGCTCGACGCTCCAGCCACTGCCGCCCAACGCAAAGGCCTGGCCCACCTCGATCGAGCCCAGCAGGCTGTTGCTCTTGCCGCCGACACCCGGGCTCAGGAATGGCTCGACCGTGTAGCGGTGACGGCCCGACTGCACCACCGCATCGGCGTAGAAGCCGCTGTCGCTGGTGTAGGTGCCGTACACGCCCAGGTACTGGCTGCGCAGGTCGTTGCGGCCCACGGCCAGGTTCTGGATGCCACTGGCGAAGCCGTTCACGCGGGCATCGCCGTCGAGCTGGCCGACGTAGAGGCCTGCTCGCCAGTTCGGCATGACCAGCAGGTCGGTGCCGGCCTGGAAGCCGGTGAGACGCCCTTTGCTGGATGGCGAGACGGCACCGCCCTGCTGAATGTCGATGTCGGTGGAGAGCACGCGGGCCCAGGCGCGGCGATCAGAACCGGTCGGGGTGGTCGCGGTGCCCTTGACGTCGTCATCTCCCACGCGCTTGCGCAGGTCGCCCAGCATCGCGAGGTTGCCCTGTCGCAGCGGGCCCGCCAGCGCGGCGTAGAGCGAGGCTTCCGCGCGGTAGGTGACCACGGGCGCAGAGGGCGTGGGCGCACCTGGCGACGCAGCGGTGCTCGAACGCAGGAACCAGTTCTCGCCTGCGCCATTGGCATCAGCGGCGTACAAGCGGTACTCGTAGGCGCCGGCATCCACGTGGCCATTGGCCAGCGAGAACGCATCCTTGGTCGTCTGGGCAGTGGTCGTCGCGCCGTTCTGCGCGGTGATCACCTCGATGCCGTTGCCGCTGGTGAGCGCACCCAGGCCGCCAAGGTTGGTGATCTGCACCGTGGTCTTGCCGCTGGCCACCGCAGTTGCGCCGTTGAGCACCAGACGATCCGACGGCCCCGTGCCGTTGAGCGCGGTGCCGAGCCTGAGCACGCCGTTGTTGCCGACGTACGCGCCCGTCACCGTCAGCGTGGTGCCTGCGGTCGCACCCACCAGCGAGACGGTGCCGCTGTTGGCTAGCGAGGCCACGCTCTGATTGAAGCCCGCCAGATCGAGCGTCGCGCCCGAAGCCACGCTGTGCGCCGAAGCCGCGCTGAAGGTGTTGGCGGCGCCCGCCTTGAGCGTGCCCTGCGCGACATTGGTGGCGCCGGTGTAGTTGTTGGCGCCCGACAGCGTCAGCGTGCCCGTGCCTTCCTTCGTGATGAAGCCGCCGCCGCTGATCGCGCCGCTCAGGGTCGCGTTGAATACGCCGGTGTCGATGACCGGATCGTTGTTGCCCGTGAGCTGGATCGCGTTGGCGATCGTCAGCCCGTCGGCGCTGAAGCCCAGCGTGGTGTCGTCGTCCATCGACAGCGTGCCGGTGCCCAGCGCCAGGTTGTTGCCGAGGTTCAGGCGCCCCTGGCGCAGCGCGGTGCCGCCGGTGTAGGTGCTGGCGCCCGAGAGCGTCAGCGTACCGGTGCCTTGCTTGACGAGGCCGCCGCCGCTGCCGGTCAGGCTGCCACCGAAGGTTTGCGATGTGTTGTCGGTCAGGGTGAGGGTGTTGGCACCCAGCGCCACCAGACTGCCCGCCACGCCCGACAGGTGCGCCACCGACTGGCTGCTGCCGGTCGACAGGTCGAACACCGCGCTGCCCCCCGTCAGCGATACCCCGGTCGCCCCGGCCAGGGTGCCCGCGCCGGCCAATTTCAGCGTGCCGTTGCTGATGGTCGTCTCGCCCGTGTAGCTGTTCGCGTTCGTCAGCGTCAGGGTGCCGGTACCCGTCTTCGTCAGGCCGCCGGTACCGCTGATGCCGCTTGCCAGCGTCACGTCGTTGCCGTTGGTGTCGAACGTACCGCCGCTTGCACCCAGCGCATTCAATCGGCCGGAAATGTCCGTCGTGTTTGCCGCGGCCCATTGCAGGCCGCCGCCGTTCAGGGTGATGCGGCCGGTGCCGAGGTTGCCACCGTTGCTGAAGTTGATCAGGCCGGCGTTGACGATCGTGGCACCCGAGTAGGTGTTCGCCCCGGTCAGGAAGGTGATGCCGCTGGCGTTCTGCACGACCGCGCCAGTGCCGGCGATGGCCGTGGCAAATGTGTAGGTGGCATCGGACTGGTTGAAGTTGATCGTGCCCGCATTGGTGATGCTACCGACCAGCCCGGTGACGGTGCCGGCGGTCGTGCCGTTGGCCGTGGCATTGCCGATGTTGAGCGTGCCGTTTCCATTGATGGTGAAAGCGGCGCCGGTCAGGTTCAGCGTGCTGCCATCACCCAGGTTGAAGACACCCGCGCCACCCGCCCCGCCGTTGCCGGAGCAGCCGCAGTTGCCGCCCGTGCCACCCAGGCCGCCGATGTACAGCTGGGTGCCGACCGTGATGGTCGCCCCGCCGGTGGCAGTGAGCATTCCACTGCCGCCCGTGCCGCCATTGCCGCCCCGTGTGAAGGGGGCTCCCCCCGAACCGCCACCGCCACCGGCACCGCCGATCAGCAGCGTGTTGGTGACGTTCAGGGCCGTGCCGTTGAGATTGAGTACCCCTGCACCTCCGTCGCCTCCATTCATGCCGCCCAGGTTGGCGCCGTCCCCGCCGCCGGCGCCGCCCCCGATGCCGACGTAGTCGTAGATCGGCAGAAGGCTGCTGCCGCTGGCCGGGCTGGGGAGCGTCTGCGTCGGAGCGGGAACACCACCCGCACCACCAGCGCCTGGAAGGTAGAAGTCTGCCCCGCCACCGCCGCCGCTGATGCTGCCGTTGCCACCGTCACCGCCGCCCGTGCCGCCGGTGCCTATGAGGAGCACGTCGGCCGCGTGCGCTAGCGGCGCGGCCAGGCCCAGCGACACCGCGAACATCGCGCTCGCCGCAGCGCGACGCCGTGCGCGGCGCTTCCCGCCCGCGCCTGCTCCTTTGACGGCCGACACGGCCAGTTCAGATACAGCCTGCCAGACGCCCAGACTCCCGTTCCAGACGACCCTGAAAGTGCGATTCATCCTGTTGATCCCGTTCTGTTTTGTCGGATCCGGCTACGTGGTCGCAGCCGCGTTTCACGGAACGCCAGTCGAGGCACTTGCTCGCGACGGAGCGATGCCGGGCATCCGGGAGACTTAAAGGAGCCAATGTAAAATTTGCAACAGGACGATTCAATTACCCGAAAGAGTAGTCATGAACACCGACCCGATCCTGTTGCAGGAAATCGTGCGCCTCTACGAGGCCGAACCTGACCTGCTGACGCTGCCGCGGCTTCTCTTCGAGGGTGTGGTCCGCCTGACGGACTCCGACGTGGTCGGCTGGACAGAGGTCCACCATCGCAGCGGCGAGCTGCGCGCGCTGCTGTCGGTCGAAGACGACCCGGATCGGCGCCAGGCGGCGTTCCAGGCCTACGCACGTCATGCGGGCAGCCACCCTTTCTGGCAGAAGGATCCAGCCTTTTACGGCGAGCGCGCGGTGCGCGAATCGGATGTCTTCACCGATGAGGAATTCATGGCGCTCCCCATGGCTCGCGATGTCTTCCTGCCATCGGGCGCCCACCGCATCATGGGCGTCCTGATTCAGCACGGCGAATACGCGTTGGATCTGAGCGCGCATCGGGTCATCGGGCGACCGGCATACAGCGATGCGCAGCGCGACCGGCTCCAGATCTACCGAGGGCACGTGCTGCGCGTATACCGCCAGGCGCAGCAGCGTACCGTCGACAACCTCCCCCCAGCCGACCGTCTTCGCTACGCCTTTCCGGAGTTGACGCAGCGTCAGGTCGAGGTTGCCGTGTGGATTGCCCAAGGCAACTCGAACGAGGCCATCGCCAGTGCCATGAACGTCACTCTGGATACCGTCAAGGCGCATTTGAAGGCGATCTTCAGCAAGATCGGCACCGACAGCCGGCTCGCCCTGGCCAAGCTTGTCCACACCGTGCCTCCGTTCTCGCAGATGCCGCCGCTGTGGAAGCTGCCGATGGGAACGTGGAAAACGCAAACCAGACCTGGGTGACGCGCACGGCGAAGCCGTGCAGCCGCGGGGCATCCCGTCGCCACCCGGCAACGATGCCATCGTGCATCGCGATGGATACGGGGCGAAAACAAGGGGAAAATGACAATCTCATCGCAAAGCGCGATGACTCCCCACAGCCCCATGAGCACATCCGAACGCAACTTCGCCCGCCGCATCGACCTCACGTCGCTGCAGCTGTTCGTTGCCGTGTGCGAACTGGGCAGCATCGGCCGCGCTGCCGAGCGCGAGTTCATCGCGGCCTCGGCCATCAGCAAGCGGCTGTCCGACCTCGAGGCCACGCTCGGCACCACCCTGCTCTACCGCCACGCGCGTGGCGTCGACCTCACGCCCGCTGGCGAAAGCCTGCTGCATCACGCCCGCTCGGTGCTCTACAGCCTGGAGAAGATGCAGGGCGAGCTCAGCGAATACGCCGACGGCGTGCGCGGCCACGTGCGGGTGCACGCCAACATCTCGGCGATCGTGCAGTTCCTGCCCGAAGACCTGGGCGTGTTCACGCGCGCCCACGAGGCCATAAAGATCGACCTTGAAGAACACTTGAGCAGCGAAGTGATCCGCGCGGTGCAGGAAGGCGCGGCCGACCTCGGCGTGTGCCACGTGGCCGGCGGCGCGGGTGAGTTGCAAAGCCTCTCGTACCGGCACGACCGCCTCGCGCTCATCGTGCCCACGGGGCATGCGCTGGCGGCGCAGGGCGCTATCGACTTCGTGGATTCGCTCGACTTCGACCACGTCGGCCTGCACACCAACAGCTCGATCTACGTCGCGATGCACGAGGCCGCGCTCGACGCCGGCCGCAGCATCAAGCTGCGTATCCACGTGACGGGCCTCGACGCCATGTGCCGGATGATCGAGAACGGCCTGGGCATCGGCGTGATGCCGCAGCGCGCCTTCGAGCTCATGCAGAACGGCATCGGCCGCGGCCTCGTGAGCGTGGCGCTCAACGACGCCTGGGCGGCACGCGAGATCCGGCTGGTGGCGCGCGACTTCTCCACCCTGCCGGTGGCGGCGCGCTCGCTGGTGAATCACCTGCACGCGGCTGCGGACGCCGCAGAACAGATCGCGGCCTGAACCTCGAATTCACGGCCGCAACGACAGACAATCCATTTCCCCACGAAAGACAAGAGACCGACATGGCACGCACGCTCTACGACAAGATCTGGGACGAACACGTCGTCCACACCGAGGAAGACGGCACCGCGATCCTCTACATCGACCGCCACCTAGTGCATGAAGTGACCAGCCCTCAGGCCTTCGAAGGCCTGCGCGAAGCCGGCCGCAAGCTGTGGCGCATCAGCTCGGTCGTGGCCACCGCCGACCACAACACGCCAACCACGGGCTGGGAGCGCGGCTACGAAGGCATTGCCGATCCGACCAGCAAGGAACAGGTCACCACGCTCGACCACAACATCGCCGAATTCGGCGCAGCCGCGTTCTTCCCGTTCCTGAGCAAGCGCCAGGGCATCGTGCACGTGATCGGCCCCGAGTCGGGCGCGACGCTGCCGGGCATGACTGTCGTCTGCGGCGACTCGCACACCTCCACGCACGGCGCGTTCGGCGCGCTGGCGCACGGCATCGGCACCAGCGAGGTCGAGCACGTGATGGCCACGCAGACGCTGCTTGGCAAGAAGGCGAAGAACATGCTCGTGAAGGTCGAGGGCAAGCTGCCGCTCGGCTGCACCGCCAAGGACATCGTGCTGGCCATCATCGGCAAGATCGGCACGGCCGGCGGCACGGGCTACACCATCGAGTTCGCTGGCTCGGCCATTCGCGACCTGAGCATGGAAGGCCGCATGACGGTCTGCAACATGGCCATCGAGGCCGGCGCGCGCGCCGGGCTGGTGGCGGTCGACGAGAAGACCATCAGCTACGTGAAGGGCCGTCCGCTCGCGCCCACCGGCGTGGAGTGGGACCAGGCCGTGACCTACTGGCGCACGCTGCAGTCCGACCCTGGCGCGACCTTCGACGCCGTGGTCGAGCTCGACGCCGCGCAGATCCAGCCGCAGGTGACCTGGGGCACCTCGCCCGAGATGGTGGTCGATATCAACGGCCGCGTGCCTGATCCCGACAAGGAAAAAGATGCGAACAAGCGCGGCGCCATCGAGCGCGCGCTGGTCTACATGGGCCTGGAGCCGAACAAGGCCATGAACGACATCTTCATCGACAAGGTGTTCATCGGCTCTTGCACCAACAGCCGCATCGAAGACATGCGCGAAGCCGCCGCCGTGGTGAAGAAGCTCGGCCAGAAGGTCGCGAAGAACGTGAAGCTCGCGATGGTCGTGCCCGGCTCGGGCGTGGTGAAGGAACAGGCCGAGCGCGAAGGGCTCGACCTGATCTTCAAGGCTGCAGGCTTCGAATGGCGCGAGCCCGGGTGCTCGATGTGCCTCGCAATGAACGCCGACCGGCTCGAGCCCGGCGAGCGCTGCGCATCCACCAGCAACCGCAACTTCGAAGGCCGCCAGGGCGCCGGCGGCCGCACCCACCTCGTGAGCCCCGCGATGGCTGCCGCTGCTGCCGTGCACGGCCACTTCGTCGACGTGCGCACCTTCGCCTGATCTGGAGACAACACATGCAGAAATTCACCGTGCACAAGGGCCTCGTGGCCCCGATGGACCGCGAGAACGTCGACACCGACGCGATCATTCCGAAGCAGTTCCTGAAGTCGATCAAGAAGACCGGCTTTGGCGTGAACCTGTTCGACGAATGGCGCTACCTTGACGCAGGCTTTCCGGGCCAGGACCCGGCCAGCCGCAAGCCCAACCCCGACTTCGTGCTGAACCAGCCGCGCTACGCCGGCGCCTCGGTGCTGCTGGCGCGCAGGAACTTCGGCTGCGGCTCGTCGCGCGAGCATGCGCCGTGGGCGCTCGACCAGTACGGCTTTCGCGCGATCATCGCGCCGAGCTACGCCGACATCTTCTTCAACAACAGCTTCAAGAACGGCCTGCTGCCAATCGTGCTGCCCGAAGCGCAGGTGGCCCAGTTGTTCGACGAGACCTTCGCGTTCCCGGGCTACCAGCTGACCATCGACCTGGAGCGCCAGGTGGTCGTGAAGCCCGATGGGCAGGAGTTCGCGTTCGACGTGCAGGCCTTCCGCAAGTACTGCCTGATCAACGGGCTGGACGACATCGGCCTCACGCTGCGCCACAAGGACAAGATCAAGGCCTTCGAGGCCGAGCGCCTGGCGCAGAAGCCGTGGCTCGCGCACACGATGATCTCCTGATCGCGCGCATTTCCGTTTTCAAAAAACCTCAGACCAATTTATGAAAATCGCAGTTCTCCCGGGTGACGGCATCGGCACCGAAATCGTGGCGGAAGCCGTCAAGGTGCTCGACGTGCTCGACCTGAAGTTCGAGATGGAGTCGGCGCTGGTCGGCGGCGCGGCCTACGAGGCGCACGGCCACCCGCTGCCTGAATCGACGCTCAAGCTGGCGAAGGAATCGGACGCAGTGCTGTTCGGCGCCGTCGGCGACTGGAAGTACGACAAGCTCGACCGCCCGCTGCGGCCGGAGCAGGCCATCCTGGGGCTGCGCAAGAACCTCGGCCTGTTCGCGAACTTCCGTCCCGCCATCTGCTACGAGCAGCTGGTGGATGCATCGAGCTTGAAGCCCGAGCTGATCGCGGGCCTGGACATCCTGATCATTCGCGAACTGACCGGCGACATCTACTTCGGCCAGCCGCGCGGCCGCCGCATCGCGACGGACGGGCACTTCCCGGGCGCCGAAGAGGCGTTCGACACGATGCGCTATTCGCGCCCCGAGGTCGAGCGCATCGCGCGCGTGGCCTTCGAGGCCGCCCGCAAGCGCAGCAAGCGCGTGACCAGCGTCGACAAGAACAACGTGCTGGAAACCTCGCAGCTGTGGAAAGACGTGATGCTCGACATCGCGAAGGAATATCCGGACGTCGAACTCGACCACATGCTGGTCGACAACGCGGCCATGCAGCTCGTGAAGGCGCCCAAGAAATTCGACGTGGTGGTCACCGGCAACATGTTCGGCGACATCCTCTCGGACGAGGCCGCGATGCTCACCGGCTCCATCGGCATGCTGCCCTCGGCGTCGCTCAATTCGAGCAACCAGGGCCTGTACGAGCCCAGCCACGGGAGCGCCCCCGACATTGCCGGCAAAGGGGTTGCCAATCCTTTGGCTACAATCCTGTCCGCTGCCATGATGCTCCGCTTCTCACTCAACCAAGCCGAAGCTGCCGACCGTATCGAGTCGGCGGTCAAGGACGTGCTCGCCTCCGGGCTGCGCACGGGCGACATCTGGTCAGAAGGTACGAAGCGCGTCGGCACCCGCGAAATGGGCGACGCGGTCGTTGCAGCAATCACCAAAAAGACGATTACCGGCTAACCGCAGCCCGCTTCGTCACGCCCCTCCCCGGCTCGACGAGTCGGGGGCAAGAAAAGACAACTTTTTCTTTTTTCATAAGGGCAAACTGAAATGGCGAACGCATCTCAACCTCTGGTCGGCCTCGTGGGCTGGCGCGGCATGGTCGGCTCGGTCCTGATGGACCGCATGCAGGCCGAAGGCGACTTCGGTCTCATCGAGCCGGTCTTCTTCTCGACCTCCAACGCCGGCGGCAAGGCCCCGGCGATGGCCAAGAACGAAACCGCGCTGAAGGATGCGAACGACATCGAGGCACTGAAGAAGTGCGACATCGTCATCACCTGCCAGGGCGGCGACTACACCAGCGAGGTGTTCCCCAAGCTGCGCGCCGCCGGCTGGAACGGCCACTGGATCGACGCCGCCTCCACCCTGCGCATGCAGGACGACGCAATCATCGTGCTCGACCCGGTCAACCTGCCGGTCATCGAGAACGCGCTCGCCAAGGGCGGCAAGAACTGGATCGGCGGCAACTGCACCGTGAGCTGCATGCTCATGGGCGTGGGCGCCCTCTACAAGGCAGGCCTGGTCGAGTGGATGACCAGCATGACCTACCAGGCAGCCTCGGGCGGCGGCGCGCAGCACATGCGCGAGCTGCTGACCCAGTTCGGCACCCTTAACGCCGAAGTGCGCGCCCTGCTGGACGACCCGAAGTCGGCCATCCTCGAAATCGACCGCAAGGTGCTGCACAAGCAGCAGACCCTCAGCGCCGCTGAAACGGCCAACTTCGGCGCGCCGCTGGGCGGCTCGCTGATCCCCTGGATCGACAAGGACCTGGGCGACGGCATGTCCAAGGAAGAGTGGAAGGGCGGCGCCGAGACCAACAAGATCCTCGGCCAGGGCCCGGGCTTCAGCACCGCTGCCACGCCGGTCGACGGTTTCTGCGTTCGCATCGGCGCGATGCGCTGCCACAGCCAGGCCCTGACCTTCAAGCTCAAGAAGGACGTGCCGGTCGCCGACATCGAAGCGATGATCGCCGCCGACAACCCCTGGGCGAAGGTCGTGCCGAACACGCGCGAAGCCACCCTGAAGGATCTGACGCCGGTGGCCGTGACGGGCACCATGGACATTCCTGTCGGCCGCATCCGCAAGCTGGCGATGGGCCCGGAATACGTTGGTGCCTTCACCATCGGTGACCAGCTGCTGTGGGGCGCCGCGGAACCGCTGCGCCGCATGCTGCGTATCCTGCTCGAAGCCTGATGCGGGCTGCTCAGGGCCTTTTGAAACATGAATTGTTGCTTTACGGCAACATCGAATGTGTGCGTAAGTATGCGCGCACTGGGTAGAACAAGCGCATTGCCTTGTCAGTGCCCGGTGATGGTGCTAACGTCCTCTTACAAATTCTGGGCCTGAGCCGCCCCCTATCAGCATGACAAGACATCTGTTGCCTGCGGCCAGCCCATCGGCCGCTCGCCCGCCTCTGCCATCGAATGGCTGGCGCCTTTCCATCCTTGGCGCGGCGGCAGCCGTGGCCCTGGGCATCGTCAGCACCGACGCCAGCGCATTCGCGCTGGGTCAGCTGAAGGTGCAATCGGCGCTGGGCGAACCCTTGCGCGCCGAGATCGACGTGACCGAAATCGCCGCCAACGAGGCGGACGGTCTGAAGATCAACATCGCCACGGCCGAAGCCTTCAAGAGCGCGGGCGTTCCGTACAACTCGGCACTGAGCGACGTCAAGGCGACGCTTCAGCGCCGCGCCGGCGGCCAATACGTGGTGCGCTTGAGCGGTAACCGCCCGTTGAACGACCCGTTCATCGACCTGTTGCTCGAGGCCAACGGTTCGTCGGGCCGCATCGTGCGCGACTACACCGTGCTGCTCGATCCGCCGGCCACGCGCCAGGCGGCGGCACCGGCCACGCCCATTTCGCCCCAGATCGCCACGCCGACCGAACGCGTTGCCCCGGCAGCCCGTGCTCGCCGCGAGCGCCCTCCGGTGGTGCCGGCTGCGCCTTCGGCAGCCCCCTCTGCACCTGCGGCAGCTGCACCGGCGCCTGCGCCCGCTGCGGCAGCACCCGCCCCTGTCACCGCAGCCGCTCCGGCGGTTCGCAGCGGTGGCGGCGAACAAGTCACCGTTCAGCGCGGCGACACCGCCAGCAAGATCGCCGGCGCCCACAAGCCAGCCGACGTGTCGCTGGACCAGATGCTGGTGGCGCTGCTGCTCTCCAATCCCGATGCATTCGTCGGCGGCAACGTCAACCGCATGCGCGCCGGCGCGGTGCTCGATCTGCCAAGCGGTGCCGAGGCGGCCGCCATTCTGCCGGACGAAGCCCGCCGCACGGTCACGGCACAGAGCCGCGACTTCGGCGCCTACCGCCAGCGCCTGGCCGACAACGCGCCGACCTCGAACGTGGCCGCCGCCAGCCGCAAGGCATCGGGCAAGCTGCAAGCCAACGTCGAAGACCGCAATGCAGCGGCCAGTGCCCCCGACAAGCTCACGATCTCGCAAGGCAACGCGGCCACCCGCGCCGCCGACGAGAAGGTCGCGCAGACCCGTCAGGCACAAGACAACAACAACCGCGTCGCGGAACTGTCGAAGAACATCAACGAGCTGAACAAGCTCAAGGCTGCAACGGGCACCGGTTCGTCGGCACCTGCTGCTGCCGCTGCACCGGCAGCACCGTCGACGCCGGGCATCCCGGTTCCGGCACCGACCACCAGTGCCACGACCGCCCCCCCGGTCGCAAGCCCTGCTCCGGCACCTGCCGCTGCACCAGTCCCGGCTCCCGCCCCCGTTGCGGCAGCCGCGCCAGCCGCTCCTGCAGCAGCAGCACCGAGCCCCGCGCCCACGCCCGAGGCAACGGCTGCAGCCCCTGCCGCTGCACCGGCTCCGACGGCCGAGGCCGCAGCCGCTGCCGCGCCAGCTGCAACCGACGCCGGTGCCGCTCCCGCAACTGCGGCAGCCAGCGCCGCAGTGGCCGCCGCTGCACCGAAGCCAGCCGTGAAGAAGCCCGCTCCGCCACCCCCGCCGGAGCCCACCTTCCTCGAAGAACTGCTGGACAACCCGCTGATGCTGGCCGGCGCGGCGCTGATCGCGCTGCTGATCGGCTTCTTGCTGTACCGCGTGCTGGGCCGTCGGCGCGAGGAAATGAGCGAAAGCGTGTTCCTCGAAAGCCGCATCCCGAAGGACTCGTTCTTCGGCGCCAGCGGCGGTGAATCAGTCGACACCAAGCATCGCGGCGACTCCACCGTCTCGTCGCTGTCGTACTCGCCGAGCCAGCTCGACGCGGGCGACGTGGACCCCGTGGCCGAAGCCGACGTGTACCTGGCCTACGGCCGCGACCTGCAGGCCGAGGAAATCCTGCGTGAAGCGCTGCGCCTGAACCCGGACCGCACCGCCATCCACCTGAAGCTGCTCGAAATCCACGCCAAGCGCCGCGATGTGCGCGCCTACGAAGGCCTGGCTACCGAAGTGCACAAGCTGACCGGCGGCCTCGGCTCCGACTGGACCCGCGTGGTCGACATGGGCAAGGATCTCGATCCGGGCAACCCGCTGTACGAATCGGGCGCTCCCCGCAGCGGTGGCGGCGCCAGCGCTGCCGAGACGGCTGCTTTTGCAGGCGCCCTCGCCTCGGCCGCCAAGCCGGCAGCAGTTCCGCCTCCCGCAGCACCGCCAGTGGCCGTTGCACCGCCCGCCTTCGTGCCCTCGGTGGCACCGCTGGACTTCGACCTCGACCTGACCACGCCGCCGGCACCCGCCCCTGCGCCGGTCCAGCACGCACCGGTCGGCGCCAGCCTGCCGAAGTCGGTCTACGCGCCCGCTCCGACGACAGCACGCCCCGCGCCGCCCCTGTCGAACGGCCACGCCGCAACGCCTGTCGATCTCGAGAACGACTTCGACACCGCCCCCGGCGCGCTGTCGGCAGACACGCTCCCCAGCTCGCTGAGCGATGCGGAACACAACACCCGCCCCGCCGCGCTGCGCAATGCGCTGCCGGCCGACTCGGGTTTCATCGAGTTCGACATGAGCGCGCTGGCAGGCCTGCCGGCTGCCCGCTCGGCCGAAACTGCAAGGCCTGCGGCTACCGCGCCTGACGACGAAGGCGATGACAGCCCGCACGCCGTCAAGCTGTCGCTCGCTCGCGAACTGCAAGCCATCGGCGACGTCGAAGGCGCCCGTTCGCTGGTCGAGGAAGTCGAAGCCGAAAGCGCCGGCGACCTCAAGTCGCAAGCCCGTCAACTGCTCGCAGAACTGCGCTGAGCGATTGCCGCTCCTGTCGTTCTTCCTGAATTCGTGAGGCTGGCGCTCGGCATCCGGTACAACGGCCAAGCGTACGAGGGCTGGCAAAGCCAGCGCTCGGGCCGCACGGTGCAGGACAAGCTCGAAGCGGCTCTCACGAAGTTCGCCGCGCAGCCCATCGGCACGCTGTGCGCCGGCCGCACCGATGCCGGCGTGCACGCGCTGATGCAGGTGGTGCACTTCGACACCACCGTCGAGCGCGAACCCTTCTCCTGGATGCGCGGCACCAACCGCTTTCTGCCCGACGACATCGCGGTGCAGTGGGCGCAGCCGGTGCCCGACGAATTCCACTGCCGTGCCAGCGCCCTGGCGCGCCGCTACCTCTACGTGCTTTCTCAATCGCCGGTGCGGCCCAGCCTCGATACGGGCCGGGTCGGCTGGTCGATGCATGCGCTCGACGGCGACGCGATGCGCACCGCGGCCGCGCTGCTCGTCGGGCGGCACGACTTCAGTTCGTTCCGCGCCTCGGCCTGCCAGGCGCGCTCGCCGGTCAAGGACCTGCGGCGCATCGAGATCACGCGCGTGGGCGACGGCGAACGCTGCCGCTGGCATTTCGAATTCGAGGCCGACGCCTTCCTGCACCACATGATCCGCAACCTGATGGGCTGCCTGGTGCGCATCGGCCGTGGCGACGAACGGCCCGAGTGGATTTCTGAAGTGCTCGAGGCACGCAGCCGCAAGGCGGCGGCGCCCACCTTCTCCGCGGACGGCCTGTATTTCCTGGGCCCGTTGTACGACGCCAAGTGGGGTCTGCCGGCGGAAGCCACGCTGCAGGCCGGCGGGGCTCCGTATGATGGCCCGCCATGACCGCGCCTCCCGTTCCCCGCACCCGCATCAAGATCTGTGGCCTGACGCGTGAGGCTGACGTGGATGCGGCAGTCGAAGCCGGCGCCGACGCCATCGGCTTCGTGCTCTACGCGAAGAGCCCCCGCGCCGTGACACCCGAGCGCGCCGCCGAACTGGCCTCGCGCCTGCCCCCGTTCATCACGCCCGTGCTGCTGTTCGTGAACGAGGATGCTCCCAAAGTCATAGCAGCACTCAGCCGCGTGAAGGGCGCCATCGCGCAATTCCACGGCGAGGAGACGCCCGAACAGTGCGAAGAAGCCAGCGGCGCGGGGCGCTTTCGCTACATGCGCGCGGCCCGCATTCCGCTGGGGGCTGCCGGGGCCGGCTTCGACCTCGTAAAATACGCGTCCGATTACTCCCACGCCCAGGCCATCCTGCTCGACGCTCACGTCGAAGGTTATGGCGGTGGCGGCAAGGCATTCGATTGGTCACTTCTTCCACCCGCCGTCGACGCTCACCTCGTCTTGAGTGGTGGGCTCACACCTGCAAACGTGAGCGATGGCATTCGCATCCTGCGGACGCGCTGCAAGACGCTGTCCGTTGATGTGAGCTCGGGCGTCGAAATCGACGGCCCCGGGAACAAGGGCCTCAAGGACGCCGGAAAGATCCGGCAATTCGTCGCAGCCGTCAGGGCTGCCGACGCGTCCTTCTCCAGTTAGCCGCCGCAGCCGATCGTTGTCGGGCTGCGGCTCACCGATCGAGAACCATGCAAAGCCAATTCCAGGACTACCAGCAACCCGATGCCACCGGCCATTTCGGCAACTACGGCGGCACCTTCGCGAGCGAAACGCTCACCCACGCGATCAACGAACTGCGCGACGCGTATGCGAAGTTCAAAGACGATCCGGCGTTTCTCGCCGAATTCCACTATGAGCTGGAGCACTTCGTCGGCCGCCCCTCGCCGATCTACCACGCCGCACGCACCAGCCGTGAAATGGGCGGCGCGCAGATCTACCTGAAGCGCGAAGACCTCAACCACACCGGCGCGCACAAGATCAACAACGTGATCGGCCAGGCGATGCTTGCTCGCCGCATGGGCAAGCCCCGCGTCATTGCCGAAACCGGCGCCGGCCAGCACGGCGTGGCCACCGCCACCATCTGCGCGCGCTACGGCCTCGAATGCGTGGTCTACATGGGCAGCCAGGACGTGAAGCGCCAGAGCCCCAACGTCTACCGCATGAACCTGCTCGGCGCGACCGTGGTACCCGTCGAATCCGGCAGCAAGACGCTGAAGGACGCGCTCAACGAGGCGATGCGCGACTGGGTCACCAACGTGGAAAACACCTTCTACATCATCGGCACCGTCGCCGGCCCGCACCCCTATCCGACGATGGTGCGCGACTTCCAGAGCGTGATCGGCACCGAGTGCATCGAGCAGATGCCGGCCATGCTCGCGGCCGACGGCATCACCGGCGAGGCCGAGGGCAGGCAGCCCGACGTGGTCGTCGCCTGCGTGGGCGGCGGCAGCAACGCCATGGGCATCTTCCATCCCTACATCCCGTTCGCTGGCACGCGCCTGATTGGCGTGGAAGCTGCGGGCGAAGGGCTCGACAGCGGCAAGCACTCGGCATCGATCCTGCGCGGCAGCCCCGGCGTGCTGCACGGCAACCGCACCTACCTGCTGCAGAACGAGGACGGGCAGATCACCGAGACCCACAGCATCAGCGCGGGCCTCGACTACCCAGGCGTGGGCCCCGAGCACGCGTACCTGGCCGACATCGGCCGCGCCGAATACGTCGGCATCACCGACACCGAAGCGCTCGAAGCCTTCCACTACCTGTGCCGAACGGAGGGCATCATCCCCGCGCTCGAATCCAGCCATGCCCTGGCCCATGCAATGAAGCTCGCCAAGACCATGCGCCCCGACCAGTCGATCCTGGTGAACCTCTCGGGCCGTGGCGACAAGGACATCGGCACCGTCGCCGATCTGTCGGGCGTCGATTTCTACGACCGGCCCTCGATGCGCGGCCTGAGCGTGAAGGGAGGCAAGTGATGAGCCGCATTGCCGCCACCTTCGACGCGCTGAAAAAAGACGGCCGTCGCGCCCTGATTCCCTACGTGACCGCCGGCTTCCCCTTCGCCGACATCACACCCGAGCTGATGCACGGCATGGTCGAGGCCGGCGCCGACGTGATCGAGCTGGGCGTGCCCTTCTCCGACCCCATGGCCGACGGGCCCGTGATCCAGAAAGCCGGCGAAGCCGCGCTGGCATTGGGCATCGGCATGAAGCAGGTGCTCGCCATCGTGGCCGCCTTCCGCCAGAAGGACTCGACGACGCCCGTGGTGCTGATGGGCTATGCCAACCCGGTCGAGCGCTACGACCTCGTGCATGGCAAGAAGGCCTTCATCCGCGATGCGGTCGCCGCCGGCGTCGACGGCCTGCTGGTGGTCGACTACCCGCCGGAAGAGTGCGAAGACTTCGCCGCCGAACTGAAGGCTGCCGGCATCGACCTGATCTTCCTGCTGGCCCCGACCAGCACCGACGAGCGCATGGCGCAGGTCGCGCGCATCGCCAGCGGCTACGTCTACTACGTGTCGCTCAAGGGCGTGACGGGCGCTGGCCACCTCGACACCGAGGCGGTCGGCCAGATGGTCCCGCGCATCCGCCAGCACTTGAGCATCCCGGTCGGCGTGGGTTTCGGCATCCGCGATGCGCGCACGGCGCAGGCGGTCGGATCGGCCGCGGATGCGGTCATCATCGGTACCAAGATCATTCAACTCATCGAAGACCAGCCCCGCGAGCGGGTGGTGCCGGCGGTGCGCGAATTCCTTGCGGGCATCCGCGAGGCGCTCGACGCGCTGCCTGCCGCCACGGCCAAGAACGCGGCTGGTCGATAATCACCGCCAACACAAGGAGCCCCTTATGAGCTGGCTTGAAAAACTGCTACCCGCCAAGATCGCACAAACCGACCCGTCCGAGCGCCGCCAGGTGCCCGAGGGCCTGTGGATCAAATGCCCCGCCTGCGAGACCGTTCTGTACAAGACCGATCTCGAGCACAACCAGAACGTCTGCCCCAGCTGCAGCCACCACCACCGCATCGGCGCCCGCGCGCGGCTCGACGCGTTCCTCGATGCCGAGGGCCGCTACGAAGTCGGCCAGGAAGTGCTGCCCGTCGACGCGCTGAAGTTCAAGGACAGCCGCAAGTACCCCGAGCGCCTGAAGGAAGCCCTGGAAAACACCGGCGAAACCGATGCGCTGGTCGTCATGGGCGGCTCGGTCCACAGCATCAGCGTGGTCGTGGCCTGCTTCGAGTTCGAATTCATGGGCGGCTCCATGGGCAGCGTGGTCGGCGAGCGCTTCGTGCGCGGCGTCGAGACCGCCATCGAGCAGAAGGTGCCCTTCATCTGCTTCACCGCCACCGGCGGTGCGCGCATGCAGGAAGGCCTGCTCTCGCTGATGCAGATGGCCAAGACGAATGCCGCGCTCACGCGCCTGGCAAAGAAGGGCCTGCCCTACATCAGCGTGCTGACCGACCCGACCATGGGCGGCGTGTCGGCAGGCTTCGCCTTCGTGGGCGACGTGGTGATCGCCGAGCCCAAGGCGCTGATCGGCTTTGCCGGCCCGCGCGTGATCGAATCGACCGTGCGCGTGACGCTGCCCGAGGGCTTCCAGCGCGCCGAGTTCCTGCAGACCAAGGGCGCCATCGACTTCATCAGCGACCGCCGCGAACTGCGCAAGACCATCGCCAGCACGCTGGCCATGCTGCTGCGCCAGCCGGCCGACGCGGTCAGCTGAGCGAAACAGGGCAAACGCAAAAGGGCCCAGGTGCGATGCATCCGGGCCCTTTTTTTATTTTCGCTTCAGAAAGTCAGTTGATAGGCAAACACCAGCAGGTTGCCCAGCACGATCGCGATCACCTGCAGCACGACGATGGCTGCCAGCGGCGACAGGTCGACCCCGCCGATCAGCGGAATGAAGCGGCGAAACGGCCGCACCAGCGGCTCGGCCAGGCGCGAGATCAGGTCGAGCAGCATCGGCGAGGCGTTTGGAATCCACGACAGCACCGCATAGACCACCAGCAGTGCGGTCAAGCCGGAAACCGCCAATTGCATCAACCCGACCAGCGACACCAGCGGCAAGGTCGCGATACGCCCCAGGTTGCCCACCAGCAGCCACAGCAGCAGAAACTTCAGCATCACCAGCAGCCAGGCCGCGATCAGGCTTGCCATGTCCCAGCGCTTCACCGCGGGCACGATGCGCCGCAACGGCAGCACGATCCAGTCGGTGATGGCGAACACGAAGCGCCCGAGCGGATTGCCGAACGGCACCCGGTGGTACTGCATGTAGAGCCGCAGCAGACATGCGCCGCCGAGGAGGCCGACGATCACGTCGAGAAGGAACGAGGGAATCTGATAGAGCATGGGGCGTGGCCGTGAGCGGAATGCGATGATAGCCACGCAAGGCTCTTCGATGACGACACAACCCTTTTTGCATTCACTGCCATTGTTCCCGCTCGGTACGGTCCTGTTTCCGGGTGGCCTTCTTCCACTGCGCATCTTCGAGGTTCGTTATCTCGACATGATCGGCAAGTGCCGCAAGGCCGACGCGCCCTTCGGTGTGGTGAGCCTCACCAGCGGCAGCGAAGTGCGCAAGGCTGGCGCCGATGCGGAAAGCTTCGCCGCCATCGGCACGCTGGCCATGATCCGCGAGTTCGAGTCGCCGCAGAGCGGCCTGCTGCAGATCGAATGCGTGGGCACGCAACGCTTTCGGGTTCGCAGCAATGAGCTGCAGAAGCATGGCCTGTGGGTCGCCGAGGTCGAGGCCGTGAACGACGACGTCGCGCTTGAAATCCCCGACGACCTGCGGCACACCGCCACCGCGCTGCGGCGCCTGATCGACACGCTGGAAGAGCGCCGGCGTGCGCAAGGCGAAGCGGTGCGGCTGCCGATCGGCGCGCCCTATCAGCTCAACGATTGCGGCTGGGTGGCCAACCGCTGGTGCGAACTGGTGCCGATGCAACTCGAACTGCGCCAGCGCCTGATGGAGCTCGACAGTCCGTTGATGCGGCTCGAACTGGTCAGCGATCTGCTCGCACGCACGGGCATCACTGAATAGGCTGCTACTTTTTTTGTAGCACATTGCGCAGGATTGACGGGCGCTGGGCGCAGGTTTTATTCAAACCCGATGGGCTAAAATGCCAGCCCCGCGCACGCTCCCGGATGCGCGCCACCCGCCTCCCATGTCCGATCACCTGACCCCTCACCTTCCCACGCCCGCTGCGGCACCGGCCGCGACCACGCCTGCCGCCGACGACAACAAGCTCATCGCCGAACGCCGCGAGAAGCTCAAGCTGCTGCGCACAGCGCAGGCTGAGGGCAAGGGTGTCGCGTTCCCGAACGACTTCAAACCGGGCCATCGTGCGGCGGCACTCATCGAGGCACATGACGCCACCGAAGCCGAAGCCCTTGAAGCTCAAGCCGTCGCCGTGAGCGTGGCGGGCCGGATGATGCTCAAGCGCGTCATGGGCAAGGCCAGCTTCGCGACGCTGCAAGATGCCACCAGCCGCATCCAGCTCTACGTAACGCGCGACGCGGTCGGCGAAGAGGCTTATGCCGAATTCAAGCGCTGGGACCTAGGCGACATCATTGGCGCCGAAGGCACACTGATGAAGACCAAGACCGGCGAGCTGTCGGTCAAGGTCACGAAGATTCGCCTGCTGACCAAGAGCCTGCGGCCTTTACCCGGTGACTTCTACGGCATGGCCGACCAGGAGCAGAAGTACCGCCAGCGCTACGTCGACCTGATCACCGACGAATCGGCACGCGTGCGCTTCACTGCGCGCAGCAAGGCCGTGAGCGCCCTGCGCGAGTTCATGGTGGCCAACGACTTCCTCGAAGTCGAGACGCCCATGCTGCACCCGATTCCGGGCGGCGCGAACGCCAAGCCCTTCAAGACGCACCACAACGCGCTCGACCAGGAGATGTTCCTTCGCATCGCGCCCGAGCTGTACCTCAAGCGCCTGATCGTCGGCGGCTTCGAGCGCGTCTTCGAAATCAACCGGAGCTACCGCAACGAGGGCATCTCGGTGCGGCACAACCCCGAGTTCACGATGATGGAGTTCTACGCGGCCTACTGGAACTACCGCGACCTGATGGACTTCACCGAGACGCTGATCCGCACCATCGCCGACAAGGCCGTGGGCACGCAGCAGCTCACCTATCAGGGCAGGCCGGTCGACCTGACCCAGCCCTTCGAGCGCCTGACGATCCGCGAGGCGATCCTGAAGTACACCGACGCCGGTGATGGTGTCGACGACGCCGCCTGGCTCATCAACGCCCTGCGCAAGATCGGCCTGAGCGAAGAGAAGGACAAGCTCTCGCAGCGCAGTTTGGCCAGCCTGCAGGTGATGTACTTCGAGGAGACTGTGGAAGAGAAGCTCTGGCAGCCGACCTTCATCATGGAGCACCCGACCGAGATCTCGCCGCTGGCGCGCGCCAACGACGAGCGCCCCGAGGTCACCGAACGCTTCGAGCTGTACATCACCGGCCGCGAGTTCGGCAACGGCTTCAGCGAGCTGAACGACGCCGAAGACCAGGCCGCGCGCTTCAACGCGCAGGTGGCCGCCAAGGACAGTGGTGACGACGAAGCCATGTACTACGACCACGACTTCGTGCGTGCGCTCGAATACGGCATGCCGCCCACCGGCGGCTGCGGCATCGGCATCGACCGGCTGATGATGCTGCTGACGGATTCGCCGAGCATTCGCGACGTGATCCTGTTCCCGGCGCTGCGCAGGGAATCTTGAGCGTGTTGTCACCGTCGTCGCTGCCGACGATCGGCATCGACTTCGGCACCTCCAACTCCGCCGTGGCCTGCCGGGTCGATGGCGAGGCCCGCCTGTTGCCCATCGAAGGCGCGGCCACCACCCTGCCCACCGCGATCTTCTTCAACGCCGAAGACCGCACGACCCACTTCGGCCGCGACGCCATCGGCCAGTACCTCTCGGGCACCGAAGGCCGCCTGATGCGCTCGCTGAAGAGCCTGCTCGGCAGCGCGCTGATGCAGGAGAAGACCGCGATCTACGACGGCCTCGTGAGCTTCGAGGACATCATCGCGCGCTTCCTGCGCGAACTGGCCGTGCGCGCCAGCCGCGAGCTCGGCCGGATACCCGAGCGCGTGGTGATCGGACGGCCCGTGCATTTCGTGGACGACGATGCCAAGCGAGACGAGCGTGCCGAAGAGAGCCTGCGCCACGCAGCGCGCGCGGCGGGGTTCCGCGAGATCGCCTTCCAGCTCGAGCCGATCGCAGCCGCCTTCGACTACGAGCAGCGCATCGCCAAAGAATCGATCGTGCTCATCGTCGACATCGGCGGTGGCACCTCTGACTTCACCGTTGTGCGCGTCGGCCCCGAGCGTGCCGCGCGCGAGGACCGCAGCGACGACGTGCTGGCCACCAGCGGCGTGCACATCGGCGGCACCGACTTCGACCAGCGCCTGAACCTCGAGCGCGTGATGCCGCAATTCGGCTTTCGCCACCACGGCCCGCAGGGACGCGAAGTGCCGAGCAAGGTGTTCTTCGAGCTTTCGTCCTGGCACCTGATCAACTGGCTCTACGCTGCCAAGGCGGTGCGGCAGGCAAAGGATTTGCGCACGAGCTACAGCGACACGCGGCTGCACGACCGGCTGATGACCGTGCTCGAAGAGCGGCACGGGCACCGCATCGCGAGTGCGGTGGAAGCGGCCAAGATCGATGCCTCGGTGACCGATGCGGCGACGGCAATCGACCTCTCCTGCGCCGAACACGGGCTGGTGGCCTCGCTCACGCCGGACGATATGGCACAGCAGTTGGCCGGACCACTCGAGAACGTGATTGCGTGCGCACACGCCTGCGTCAAGCGCGCGGGCCTGCGCAGCGGCGACCTCGACGCGATCTACCTCACCGGCGGCTCTTCGGCGCTGCGCCCGTTCCAGCACGCGCTGCGCAAGAGCTTCGCGGGCGTGAACCTGGTCGAGGGCGACCTGTTCGGCGGCGTGGCGACGGGGTTGGCTTGCGCGGCGCGCACCGAGCGCCGTCGCGCATGAAATACCTGGCGGGCTATCCGGCGCCCCTGCTGGACCAGGTCCGCCAGCTGATCGCCGAGGACAAGCTCGCTGCGCTGCTCGGCAAGCGCTATCCGGACGGAGTGCACAACGTGCAGACCGACCGCGCGCTCTACGAGTACGTGAACGAGCTCAAGAGCGAGTTCATGCGCAAGGCCGAACCGCTGTCGAAGGTGATGTTCGACAACAAGCTGCACGTGATCCGCAACGCGCTGGGCACGCACACCACGGTGTCGCGCGTGCAGGGCGGCAAGCTCAAGGCCAAGCGGGAGATCCGGGTGGCGAGCCTGTTCAAGGGCGTGCCGCTGGCCTGGTTGCGGATGATCGTCGTGCATGAACTGGCGCACATGAAGGAGCGGGAGCACGACAAGGCCTTCTATGCGTTGTGCACGCACATGGAGCCGGACTACCAGCAGCTTGAATTCGACCTGCGGCTGTATCTGACGCACCTGGACATGAACGGCCGTCGGCTCTGGGACGCCAGCTCCCGGCTCTGATCAGTCGGACGCGAAGAACGCGGACAGCTCGCGCGCCAGCACCTCGACCTCTTCCTGGGACATGGTCTCGATGGCATGCGACGCACGCAGGTTCTCGGTGCCATGAAGGCTCTCGATCAATTCATTGCGTGAGCCCGAATCGTGGTGCAAGTGGAAAAGCGGCACGTGCATCGAGTGCCAACGCAGACCCAGCCGCCCTGCCCTGCGCAGCAGTTCGTCGTCCTCGCCGCCCCATCCTTCCAGGCGTGCGTTGTACCCGCCGACTCGGATGTACTCGCTACGCTTGAACAGCACGATGCCCCCATTGGCATTCGAGTACAGCACACCGGCATCCGAAGGCAGTTGCTCCACGTCGATCGATGCGAATCGGGCGTAGTCGGGCAACTGCATGAAATCGCGCTTGAGTTCACCCGTCACGTTGATGACGCTCCAGTAGGGGCACAGCACCTCGCTGCTGTCCCGGTCCAGCAGCACATCGACACAGCCACGCAGCGTTGAAGGCTGGGCAATGGAATCGGCGTCGTGGAAGCAGATCACAGGGCTGCGGGCCAGCCGGACGCCCGTGTTGTAGAGCATCGACTTGGGAAACGGCCCATCGTGATGGATGAAGACATGCCGGATCTTCGGATCGCACAGCCGCTGCCAGTCGAAGCGCGGCGCCGTCGCCGCCTCCATCAACCACAGCCGGTAGTCGGTATAGGTGTAGGCCAGATGCGCCAGCACGGCATAGAGGTTCTCGCGCCGCTCTTCGGTCGCCTCCCTGTACGAAACGATGATGTCTATATCGCGAAGGGAGATCTTGTCGGTTGCCGTCATGAAACAACGTCCGTCAGAAGGGGCGGTACAGCACGACGTTGTGTTCGTCGGCCGGCTCCTTGTAGCGCGTGTCATGAATCGTCAGGTTGACGGCCTGCTTCTTGTCGCTGGAATGGTCGTTGAAAATTCCCGCTCCATTGACCGCACTCACTACCTCCGCCAGACCCGGCCCAGCCCAGTTGTCGTGCCCCCTGAGCAGATAGAAGTGCATCACGCCGCACTGCTGGTGCGCCCAGTAGTCGTGCCAGCCGAACGAATCGGGACGCCACAGCGAGTTGTGACCTTCGAAGAAGATGGGACGGCTCATCGGCATGCATTCCGGCGTGGAAACGATGAGATAGCGGGAGCGGTAGTTGAGAAATTCCAGCAGGTCGCGGCCTTGCGAATGGAGCATGTGCTCGATGACATCACCCAGGATCACCACGTCGTAGAGATCGCCGCTGCGTTCATAGAGCTTGTCGGCCGTGATCGGAAGAATCTGGTGGTAGCCGACCTCGCGCAGTTGAGGAAATGCCACTTCGTCACACTCCAGCGCGGTCAGCTCGCATTCGGGCACGACGTTCTTGAGCAAGGCTCCATATTTGCCGCCCCCGGCACCGATGTCCAGGATGCGCTTGGGATTGATCGTCTTGACGACGTGCTGCGTCAAGCTGTCGAAAGTCAGCCAGGATTCGCCGATGTGCGCCATGAGAAATGTCCCCCGAAACTGCCTGATTCAGAACATTTGACTCTATAGGACGGCGCGGCTGACTTATCTGGCGTATTTGCCAGCTTGTTCACAAATGCGCCAATTCCGGATCGGCTGGACAGCCTTCAAACGTCCGTCATCCGCCTCGCATCGCGGTACCCGCGCGAAGCGACGAGCGTCGACCAATCGGGTGCGGCGCCCTGCGGCAGCAGCGCCTGGCGGCGCGCTTCGCTGCTCGCGTCCGGCAGCCATCGGCCCGCGCGCGCGGCAGCCTCGAAGCCCTCGAGGAAGTCGTCGAGCAGGCGCCCCTCGCCGATGCTCTGGTTGCACAGCAGCGCCATGTCGCATCCGGCTTCCAGCGCGGTCAGCGCCGCATCGGTATAGCTGAGCAGCCGGCCATCGATGTAACGGCCCGCCTCCATGCTCAGGTCGTCGCTGAACACCGCCCCGTCGAAGGCAAAGCGCTGCCGCAGGATCGCCTTGAGCCATTTCGACGAAAACCCCGCCGGCCGCTTGTCGACCTTCGGATAGATCACGTGCGCCGGCATCACGGCGCCGAGCGTGCCCGACAGCCAGTCGTACGGCCGTGCGTCATCGTCAAGGATGGCCTTGAGGCCACGCTTGTCCACCGGGATCTCGACATGCGAATCGGCCTGCACGAAGCCATGCCCCGGAAAATGCTTGCCGCAGTTGCGCATGCCCATCTGCAGCATGCCGTGCATCACGCTCTTGGCCAGCAGCGCCACCACGCGCGGATCGCGATGAAAGCTGCGGCTGCCGATGACGCTGCTGCCGCCGTAGTCCAGGTCGAGCACCGGCGCAAAGCTGAAGTCGACGCCGCAGGCGCGCAACTCACCCGCCAGCACCTGTCCGACCGCGGTCGCGGTCTGGGTGGCGCGCATGGCGTCGCGCATCCACAACTCGCCGAGTGCGCGCATCGACGGCAGGTGCGTGAAGCCGTCGGTGCGAAAGCGCTGCACGCGGCCGCCCTCGTGGTCGACGCAGATCAGCAGGTCGGGGCGGATCGCCTTGATCTCGGCATTGAGCGCAGTCATCTGCGCGCGGTCCTGCCAGTTGCGGGCGAAATGGATCACTCCGCCGACCAGCGGATTGGCGAGGCGACGGCGGTCGGCGTCGTTGAGCTCGGTAGCCGCCACATCGATGATCAGCGGCGCATGGGGGCGAGCGGCGGGCCCGGCAGTCATAGCTTCTCCACCACCACGAAGCTCGCGGCGTATTCGGTTTCGTCAGTCACGGTCACATGGGCCGTGAGGCCCTGCGCCTCGAACCAGTCCTTCAGGCCGCCATGCAGCACGATGACGGGCTTGCCACTGCGCAGGTTGGCGATCTCGCACAGGCGCCAGCTCATGGGCATGCGCATGCCCAGGCCGATGGCCTTGCTGAAGGCCTCCTTGGCGGAGAAGCGGGTCGCCAGATAGCTCAGGCCGCGCTTGGGCCAGCGTTCGCTGCGGGCCTTCCAGACTGCGAATTCAGCGTCGCTCAGCACCTTGCGGGCAAAGCGTTCGCCCTGGCGCTCGAAGGTCGCGGCAATGCGACGCAGGTCGCAGATGTCGGTGCCAATGCCGTAGATCATGCGGCGCGGGCGCTCATTGCGCCTCGTTGATGCAGCGCAGGTAGTCGCGCGTGGCGGCCGTATAGCCGAGCTCCAGCGCGTCGGCCACGAAGGCATGGCCGATCGAGACCTCCTGCACGCCAGGCACCGCGCGCAGGAAAGCCGTCAGGTTGTCGCGACTCAGGTCGTGGCCGGCGTTGATGCCCAGGCCTGCGGCATGGGCCGCGCGCGCCGTGTCGGCATAGCGCTGGAGCACGGCCTTCTCGTCGGGCGCTCCGCGCGATGCGGCATAGCCTTCGGTGTAGAGCTCGACGCGGTCGGCGCCCACGGCCTTGACCGCCGCCATCATTTCGGGAATCGGGTCCATGAACAGGCTGACGCGCACGCCCAGCGCCTTGGCTTCGGCGATCAGGGGGCGCAGGCGCTCGGCGTCGTCGGGGAAGGTCCAGCCGTGGTCGCTGGTCGACTGGGTTTCGCTGTCGGGCACGAAGGTGGCCTGGTGCGGCCTCAGCGTGCGCACGAAGTCCATCAGGTTCTGGAAGGGGTTGCCTTCGATGTTGAACTCGATGGCCGGCCAGTCTTTGGCGAGCAGCGCCGACAGGTCGCTCACGTCGTGTGCGCGAATGTGGCGGGCATCGGGCCGCGGGTGCACGGTGATGCCGTGCGCACCGGCAGCCAGGCAGGCCTGGGCGGCTTTCACCACGCTCGGGATGCCCAGGTGGCGCGTGTTGCGGACCAGGGCCACCTTGTTGAGGTTGACGGACAGCGAGGTGGTGGTGCCTGAAGTGCTCATAGTGCTTGCAGATCTCTCATCATTTGCCGCGTGCGCAGCGTGGACACGCCGCAATGGTAGTTGAGCAAGGTGCGCAACTGGTTTCGCAGGGCACTGTTGCTGCCGGCGTTCATGGTGGCAATTTCACGCAACGTGGCGGTAAAAGGGGCGCGGTCGTCGAGAACTGCCTGCAGAGCCTGCCAGTCGGCGCCATTCAGCGCGGCTTCGTCGTCGGCGGCTTGGCGCAGGCCGGCTTCCGGCACGAGGCTGTAGCGCTGCTCGGCGGCAAGCGGCTCCAGCGTGAGGGTCTGCACATCGAGCGATGGCAGCAGGCCGACCTCGCGCAGCAGCAGCAACTCGAAAGCACGCAGCGCAGCAGCCTGGGTCGCGGCCTGCGCGCCGACGTGATCGCCTGCCAGCACCTGAACGACCCCGGCGTAGGCATCGAACAGCGCTTCATGGGCATCGTCACGCGCCAGCAGGCGCAGCAGCAGCTCGTTGACGTAATAGCCCGACAGCAGCGCCTCGCCGGTCGGCATCACATGGCCGCCCATCCATTCGGCGCCCTTGAGCGTGCGGATTTCGGCGTCGCCGCCGTAGTTGAGCTGCAGCGGCTGCAGCGGCAGCAATACCGGTCGAAAGTTCGAACTCGGCCGTTTCGCCCCTTTGGCCACGAGCGCAATGCGCCCGTGGTGGCGGGTGAAGACTTCGAGAATCAGGCTCGACTCGCTCCAGTCGTAGCGATGGAGCACATAGGCCGGTTCGTGCGAAACGCGGTGGGCAGCGGCCACTTCATTCGTAGCCGAACGAACGGACACGGGCTTCGTCGTCGGCCCAGCCCGAACGCACCTTCACCCACAGTTCGAGAAACACCTTGGCGTCGGCCAGCTTCTCGAGCTCGACGCGGGTTTCCATGCCGATGCGCTTGATGCGCTCGCCCTTGTCGCCGATCACCATGGCCTTATGGCCGTCGCGTTCGACCACGATGGTGGCGGCAATGCGCAGCAGGCGCTTCTGGCCCTTCTTCTGGGGCGGCTCTTCCTCGAACTTGTCGATGATGACGGTCGAGGTGTAGGGCAGCTCGTCGCCGGTGAGGCGGAACAGCTTCTCGCGCACGAGTTCGCCGGCAAGGAATTTCTCGCTGCGATCGGTCAGCTCGTCCTCGTCGTAGAACCAGGGCTGTTCGGGCAGGTACTTCTCGCAGATGCCGAACAGGCGCTCGACGTCCTTGGCGTTCTTCGCCGACATGGGCACGAACTCGGCGAAGCTGTGCTTCTCCTGCATGGTCTTCAGCCAGGGCGCGATGTCGCCGCGGCGGTGCACGTTGTCGAGCTTGTTGGCCAGCAACACGGTCGGAATGCCCTTGCCGAGCAGCTTGAGCACGCGCTCGTCGGCCGGCGTGAAGCTGCCGGCCTCGACCACGAAAAGAATCAGGTCCACATCGCCGACCGCACCCTGTACGGTCTTGTTGAGCGACTTGTTCAGCGCGTTGGCGTGCAGGGTCTGGAAGCCCGGCGTGTCGACGAACACGAACTGCGTGGCGCCCAGCGTGCGCATGCCGGTGATGCGGTGGCGCGTGGTCTGCGCCTTGCGCGAGGTGATGCTGATCTTCTGGCCGACCAGCGCATTGAGCAGCGTCGACTTGCCCACGTTGGGCTTGCCGACGATGGCGATGAGGCCGCAGTGTTGGGGTCCGGTGGCAGGCGCATCGCCTGCAGTGTCTTCGGGTCCCGCTACGGGATTGATAGCATCGTTCATTCTGGTTTCACGCGGTGCCGCGTGCCTTGAGCCGGATCAACATGGCGGCCGCAGCCGCCTGCTCGCCGGCGCGGCGCGAGCCGCCGATGCCGCGTTCGCGAAGCCCCAACTCGGGCACCTCGCACTCGACATCAAAAGTCTGCTTATGCGCTGCGCCCAGTGTGGCGGCCACGCGATACACCGGCAGCTTCATTTTGTGACCCTGCAGCCATTCCTGCAATTCGGTCTTGGGATCCTTGGCTGCGGCTTCCATGCGCGGATTGATTTCGACCGCCTCGTAGAGCCGGTGCACCAGCGACTGTGCGGCCGCAAAGCCGGCGTCGAGATAGACGGCGCCGATCAGCGCCTCGAGCGCGTCGGCCAGGATCGACGGCCGGTTGGGCCCGCCCGAGCGCGCCTCGCCTTCGCCGAGCCGCAGCAGCGGCGACAGCGCCAGCCCTACCGCCAGGCGGTGCAGCGTGTCCTGCTTGACCAGGTTGGCCCGCACGCGCGACAGGTCGCCTTCGGGCAGAGCCGACAGGCGCATGTAGAGCAGGTGCGAGACCGCCAGGTTCAGCACCGAGTCGCCGAGAAATTCAAGGCGCTCGTTGTGGTCGGCCGAGAAGCTGCGATGCGTGAGCGCGAGCTGGAGCAGCCGCGGATCGGAGAAGGTGTGCTGGAGGCGCGCCTGCAGCGCGGCGAGGCTGCCCTCCACCTTTTTGGGCGCCGTGTTCAGCGGGATTCGCCCTTGTACTTGAGCGTCAGGTAGGCCGGGCCGAACAGGGGGATCTCACGCTCGTACGAGTACGACACGACCACCTTGTCGCCGACCTTCTTGATGTCGAGATCCTTACCGCTGACCGACTTGAAGTCGTCGATGGCCTGGGCACGATCGAAGATGGCGCGCACTTCAGGCACGGTCGTGCCTTCCTTGGCCTTGTTGACCGCCTTGTCGATGGCCTGCCATTCGATCAGCGTCGGGATGACCTGCGCGACGACCACGCCCAGGCACCCGAGCACGACCGCGACAAACACCAAGCCGATGAACGAAATGCCGCGTTGTTGCGCAGCCCTGCTGCGAACGAACCGATGTGTTCTCATGCCCTCATACCCCTCGAACTGAACTATTCAGATGAATGCTTATTGAAACGGACCGATGCGACCCAGATCGCCGAAGTTCATCCAGACGAAGAACGCCCTGCCCACGATGTTCTTGTCCGGCACGAAGCCCCAGAAACGCGAGTCCGCCGAATTATCGCGGTTGTCGCCCATCATGAAATAGTTGCCGGCCGGCACCTTGCAGACCACGCCCTCGACCGAGTAGCGGCAGTTTTCGATGCCCGGGAAATTGAAGCCACTGGCACCGGGAACGTAGGATGGCGTGGTTTCGTCGTTGAGGATCTTGTGCTGCTTGCCGCCGAGGTTCTCGGTGTACTGCTTGAGCAGGCGCATCGATTCGCCGTCGAGGTAGTCGGCATCCGACTCCTTGGACACCGGCTGGCCGTTGATCGTGAGCTTCTTGTTCAGGTAGGCCACCTCGTCACCCGGGACGCCGACCACGCGCTTGATGTAGTCCATGCTCGGCTTGGGCGGGTAGCGGAACACCACCACGTCGCCGCGCGCCAGCGGCGTACCGTCGGTGATCTTGGTGTTGATCACGGGCAGGCGAAGGCCGTAGGTGAACTTGTTGACCAGGATCAGGTCGCCGGTCAGCAGCGTGGGCATCATCGAGCCCGACGGGATCTTGAAAGGCTCGTAGAGGAACGAGCGCAGCAGAAACACCACCAGGATCACCGGGAACAGGCCGGCGGTCCAGTCGAGCCACCAGGGCTGCATCAGCAGCCGTTCGCTCGCCTTCGCGTCGGCCGTGTCGACCTGCTTGATACCCTGCTCGGACAAGCGCGCATTGCGCTCGGTCAGCGAAGCTTCCAGCTTGGCGGCGGCCTGTTCGCGCCGGGGCAGGAAATAGAAGCGCTCGGCCAGCCAGTAGAGGCCGGTGACCACCGTCGCCAGGAACAGCAGCAAGGCAAAGTTGCCTTCGATCGCGTTGAAATACCAGGCGCCGACATAGGCGGCGAAGGCCGCGAGGACCAGGGTGGTGATGAATGCCATTTTTTTGATCAGTCTTCGACTTGCAGAATCGCGAGGAAGGCCTCTTGCGGGACCTCGACGGAGCCGATCTGCTTCATTCTTTTCTTGCCCGCCTTCTGCTTCTCGAGCAGCTTCTTCTTGCGGGTGATGTCGCCGCCATAGCACTTGGCCAGCACGTTCTTGCGAAGCGCCTTGATTGTCTCACGCGCAATGATGGTGACGCCGATAGCCGCCTGGATCGCAACGTCGTACATCTGGCGCGAAATGATCTCGCGCATCTTCGACACCACGGCCCGGCCGCGGTACTGCGACTGGCTGCGGTGCACGATGATCGACAGCGCATCGACCTTGTCGCCGTTGAGCAGGATGTCGACCTTCACCACGTCGGACGCGCGGTACTCCTTGAACTCGTAGTCCATCGAGGCGTAGCCCCGGCTCACCGATTTCAGCTTGTCGAAGAAGTCGAGCACGATCTCGCCGAGCGGCATCTCGTAGGTCAGCATGACCTGACGGCCGTGGTAGGCCATGTTCATCTGCACGCCACGCTTCTGGTTCGCCAGCGTCATGACGGAGCCGACGTATTCCTGCGGCATGTAGAGATGAACGGTGACGATCGGCTCGCGGATCTCCGCCATCCTGCCGACGTCGGGCATCTTGGACGGGTTCTCGACCATGATCACTTCGCCGTCGTTCTTGACCACCTGGTAGACCACGCTCGGCGCGGTCGTGATCAGGTCCTGGTCGAACTCGCGCTCCAGGCGCTCCTGCACGATTTCCATGTGCAGCAAGCCGAGGAAGCCGCAGCGGAAGCCGAAGCCGAGCGCCTGGCTCACCTCGGGCTCGTAGCGCAGCGACGAATCGTTGAGCTTGAGCTTTTCGAGTGCGTCGCGCAGCGAGTCGTACTCGCTCGCTTCGGTCGGGTACAGGCCCGCGAACACCTGCGGCTGGATTTCCTTGAAGCCGGGCAGCGCCTCGGTCGCCGTTGCCGCAGCGCCACCGGTGCCGGCCTTGATCAGCGTGACCGTATCGCCGACCTTGGCCGCCTGCAGCTCCTTGATGCCCGCGATGATGTAGCCCACCTCGCCCGCTTCGAGCGAATTGCGGGGTTCGTTGGCGGGCGTGAAGACGCCGACGCTGTCGGCGTTGTACATCGCACCCGACGCCATCATCTTGATGCGATCACCCTTCGCGAGCCGGCCGTCGACCACGCGCACCAGCATGACGACGCCGACGTACGGGTCGAACCAGCTGTCGACGATCATCGCGCGCAGCGGGCCGTCGGGGTTGCCGCGCGGCGCGGGCATCCTGGCAACGATGGCTTCGAGAATGTCGTCGATGCCCACGCCGGTCTTTGCCGAGCACGGGATCGCATTGGTCGCGTCGATGCCGATCACGTCTTCGATTTCGGTGCGCGCGTTGTCGAGGTCCGCGTTGGGCAGATCGATCTTGTTGAGCACGGGCACCACTTCGACTCCGAGGTCGAGCGCGGTGTAGCAGTTGGCCACTGTCTGCGCTTCGACACCTTGCGATGCATCGACGACGAGCAGTGCGCCTTCGCACGCCGACAGCGAGCGGCTCACTTCATACGAGAAGTCGACGTGGCCCGGCGTGTCGATCAGATTGAGGTTGTAGACCTGCCCATCGAGTGCCTTGTAGTGCAGCGCTGCGGTCTGCGCCTTGATGGTTATCCCACGCTCTTTTTCGATGTCCATCGAGTCGAGCACCTGCGCTTCCATCTCGCGGTCTGCGAGGCCGCCGCAACGCTGGATCAAACGGTCTGCGAGCGTCGACTTGCCATGGTCGATGTGCGCAATGATCGAAAAATTTCTGATGTGATTCATCAACGGGAACGCTTAAGTACTTGAATTGGCTCGTGCGCAGAGTGCGACAGGCAAGAAAAAAGGGCGCGTCTTCTGGAGACGCGCCCTGAACCAACAAGCAATGGCAACTGCAGTAGTTGGAACTTCATTGTAGGCAAAAAGGGAAGCGCGTACATCCGGGAACGGGGTCCAAAGGGGTCGTTGCAGGTCCACAACATGAAAGATATGAACAGGTTATCAACAGGATCGGTGGAGCAGTCACTGAACAACTTGTGGGCGATCTGTGGAGCACCGGTGGACTGCTGTCTGACATCTCGCATGGTGAAGGTCAGGGCACTCCTTATGCGCCGACCGACCGCCGAGAGCGCCCTATTCTACCGAAATCCGTCCTTAGCCTCTTTAAAAGTTAGTGAACACAAACAAAAATCGGCATTTCCGAGCCCTCAGATTTTTTTAGGGGCCGGCGCCTGAACGTCGTAAACACCTCAAAAAAACGGCCCCAAACCCGACTGCCGGGTGGGGCCACTTGACGCCAGAGCCAGATCAGCGTGCAGGGCGAATCAGCGCGTACTGCGCCCAATCGCCACGGCGGAACAGCACGCTGAGCGCCTTGCTCTTGTCGGCCTTGCCGATGGCGGACTCGAATTCGCGCGCATTCGACACCTCGACATTGCCCACCGACAGGATGATGTCGCCTTCGCGCAAGCCTGCACGGGCTGCGGCGTCACTGGCGGCATCGACCTTCACGCCGCCCTTCAGCTTGAGCTCTTTCTTCTGCGCGTCGGTGAGATCGCTCACAGCCAGACCGAGCGACTTGGCGGCTGCAGATGCGGGCGGCTTCGGCGCCGGCTCGTCGCGGTCGCCCGCACGCTTGCCCGGCTTGTCGGGCTCGATCTCGGCAATGGTCACGCTGAGGTCGCGCGAAGCGCCGCGGCGGAACACGGTGAGCGTGCTCTTGGTGCCCGGCTTGGTGTTGCCCACCAGGCGCGGCAGGTCGCTCGGCTTCTCGATGGGCTTGCCGTCGAACTTGGTGATGACGTCGCCCGGCTCGACACCGGCCTTTTCGCCCGGCGAGCCGGCTTCCACGCCGCGCACCAGCGCACCCTGTGCCTTGCCCAGGCCGATGGCCTCGGCCACGTCCTTGGTGACCTGGTCGATCTGCACGCCGATGCGGCCGCGCGAGACGCGGCCCGAGGTGCGCAGCTGATCGCTCACGCGAATCGCCTCGTCGATCGGGATCGAGAACGAGATGCCCATGAAGCCGCCCGAGCGCGAGTAGATCTGGCTGTTGATGCCGACCACTTCGCCGCGCATGTTGATCAGCGGGCCGCCCGAGTTGCCGGGATTGATGGCCACGTCGGTCTGGATGAACGGCAGGTACTCACCGGTGTCGCGCTGCTTGGCGCTCACGATGCCGGCCGTGACGGTGTTCTCGAGGCCGAAGGGCGAACCGATTGCCATCACCCATTCGCCGACACGCAGCTTGGAGATGTCGCCAACCTTCACCGCTGGCAGGCCGGTGGCCTCGATCTTGACGACCGCGACGTCGGTGCGCTTGTCGGCGCCAACGATCTTGGCCTTGAACTCGCGCTTGTCGGGCAGCGTGACCAGCACTTCGGAAGCGTCTTCGACCACGTGCGCATTGGTCATCACGTAGCCGTCGGCCGTCAGGATGAAGCCGGATCCGACGCCACGCGGACGCTCCTCTTCCTGCGGCTGCTGCGGGCGCTTGGGGGTCGGGCCCTGACGCGGTTGGCCAGGCAGAGGCTGGCCGAAGAAACGGCGGAAGAACTCCTGCATCTCCTCGTCCATCTCGCCATTGCCGCCGCGCTGGGCAACCTTCTCGACGGTGCGGATGTTGACGACGGAAGGGCCGACCTGGTCGACCAGATCGGTGAAATCGGGCAGCGTGCGCGTTTGCGCATGGACCGGCTCGACCGGAAGGAATGTGGCGCTTGCAGTCAGTGCGAGCGCGCAAGCCAGCAGACCGGAACGAAACTTGTGTCCCTCGACTTTGAAGATCATCGGTTTTCTTTCAAAAGAACAGAGCGGCTGAAAACAAGTGCTATGAGTTTGCGCTGTGTGCTTGGTTCAGCGCAATTGGCGCTTATTTGGCCTGTCAGCGCGTGCGCGCGAGGCTTTGGGCGAATGCATTGAGCGTCTGCTGCGGCACCTCGCCGACTGCGGTCAGCCACCAGTCGCTGGCCGGCTCGGGCAGACGCCGGCGAATGGCGTTGGTCGCTCCGATGGTCAGCACGCCGTCGCGGGGCGCGCGCGCCGCGTCGTAGCGCTCGATGAAAAGCGACACCGAGGCCAGGCCATCGGAGAAGGTCCACTGGACCGTCGCCGCGTCCTGCTTCGACTTGCCGCTGCTGTCGCCATCACCGCCCGCTGTCGGGCGACGGAAGAAGCTTCGGGGCTTAAATCCGGCCACGGGCGTGCGCAGCGTCCAGCCTTCGTCCTGCGCATTGCTGCGCTCGAGCTCCAGCTTCTCGATGCGGTAGCCGGAGGTGTTGGACATCATCTGCGAGAGCGCCTGCGCCTTCACCGGCGCGTCGAGTTGCAGCTCGGAAAACGCCGACTGCTCCACCACGCGGGAATCGCCGTCAATGGTCTGCAGCTTCACCACCAGGCCCGAGCGGCGCTCGCTCCAGATGCGATAGCCGAAGCGCAGCGCGTCGTGCGGCACCAGTTGCACCACGTCGGCATCGAAGCCGGCCACGCGGTCCTTGCCGATCGCGCGCACGTCGTAGAAATCGCCAATCGACGAATCGGGCTTGTCCGGCAGGTTCGGGAAGAGATCAAGGTTCTCGCGCTTCTCGACCTTCACCACCTTCGCCTCCGGCAGGAAGGTCATGACATTGCGGTTGCGCCGGAAGGTCGAGCGCGGCGGCCCCGAGAGAGCTTCGATGCGTTCGATCTGATGCTCGCCGTCGCGCACATGCCAGATGCGTGCGCTCGACAGGTCGCCGCCCGGCGCCGACACCACGAAGGTGCCCACGTAATTGCGCTGCCGGGCGCCCGCGTGCATGCGCTGCAGCCACTCGGTCACGCTCATGGCCGGTGGCTCGTCCGTCTGCGCAGTTGCCGCGCTCTTCGTATTCGCAGCGCCCGAGCGGGTCTGCGCGGTGGCAGTCTGCGCAAGGCAAAAAGCAGCAAACACAAGTACGAAAGCGCGCGCGGAGATCGGCATCGGAACGGTCATTACGGGCAGCTAGGGGTGCGCGCACTCAGCGCGTCGGACCCTCGAAGGTGGCATTGCGCAGGAAACCGGAAGGCATTTGCGAAGCACCGCCGGCTTGCTGATGCGCTTCGAGCAGTTGATCGAGCCGCGGGTCACGCAGCATGACCTGCGGATTGCCGTTACCCACGATCACGCGGGTCGGGGTCAACGTGTTGCTCGCGGGTTGCGGGCTGTTGACCGCAGCCGCCGCCAACACCGAATTGACCGCCGGCTGCTGTTGCTGCTGGACCGAAGCCAGCTGCGCGCCGCCCTGCGGCACCGCTGTGCCGTTGCCGACCAGGGTCCAGCTGATGGCAGCCACGGCCATCAGCGACGCGGCACCGGCCACAAGCTTCCAGCGGAACACAGGCTCGTTGGCCGCTTCCGCCCTGCGCTGCACGGGCAGTACCACTGGTGCGGCGACCGGCGCCGACATGGGGGCGACCACCACAGGCTCCGCCGCCAATCGCTGCTGGAAGCGCGCCAGGAATGCCGAGGTGTCGCTGCACGGCGAATGAGAGCCCGAACGCAGCACATCGCCCACCACGTGGTAGGCCTGCCATGCCGCGCGCGATTCGCCTTCGGCGCAGACAGCTTCGATCGCCTGCGCGAACGCCTCGCCCTGCAAATGACCATCCGCAAGTGCGGACACCTGTTCCCGAACCGTCATCGTCTGATTCATTTCATTCACCTGCTTACTTACCAACGCTTGCCGGACTGGTTGTCCAGCAGCGGCTTGACCCTGGCCGAAATGGCCTCGCGCGCCCGGAAAATACGCGAACGCACCGTGCCGATAGGGCAATCCATGACCTCGGCAATCTCTTCGTAACTCATGCCCTCGATTTCGCGCAGCGTGACCGCCTGGCGCAACTCGGCAGGGAGTGCTTCCATGGCCGCCTCGACGGCACTGGCGATTTCATTCGCCGCCATGACCGATTCGGGGGTTTCGTCGGTGGTTGGTTCGTTTCCGGGACGGTAAGTTTCATCGTCGTCCTCAGAAGAAGGCCTGAGAGCGGCCTCGGAGACAGTCGGATCGCGCTTCATGTCCACCAGCGCCTTCTTGGCGGTGTTGACGGCGATCCGGTAGAGCCAGGTGTAGAACTGCGCCTCACCGCGGAACTGGTGCAGCGCGCGATACGCGCGAATGAAGGTTTCCTGCGCAATATCCTCGACCAGGTCGACATCGCGCACCATCCGCCCGATCAGGCGCTCGATGCGGCGCTGGTACTTGATGACCAGCAACTCGAATGCCTTCTGGTCGCCCGCGACGGTGCGCTGGACCAGCTGGAAATCGACCTCGCCCGGACGCACCACGGCGGGCGCATCGTTCAGGCCGGAATCCGGCGGCACAGGCGGAGAAGTGGTCATCGACGGAGGATCAGGGCGCGTCGGCGGGAGCCGTCGCGCGCCAGGGGTCGCCCGCAGGTGCTGCGGACGGGGGGCGCGAATATACCGCACGGCGCACGTCGCGCCAGCGCTCAGGCATGGCCCGCTGCTCGATCCAGACCCAGCGTCGGGCGCGGCCCGGCTCGCTGAGCCGCACCAGCATCAGCGACTGGAAATCGAGCGCCACGAACGCTCTGGCAGCATGCACGGCCCGGGAGGCATGGCCTCCCGTCAACGACCAGTAGAGGCCGTCGAAATGCAGAACGCCCACGCCATCGCGTCGCAAGCCGAAGCCCGCGGCGACACCTGCAAACACGACACTGAGAACCAGCAGCAGCTGGCGCCATCCGGCGCTATCGAAGAGATAGCAAGATGCGCCCGCACAGCAAGCGCCCAGGGCCCAGAGGACAACGAGAATCCGGGTTGCGCCACGCGAGCGCCCCACCGGATAGGTCACCGACGGTGCGCTGTGCATGAAAGAGCAGTGCTCAAGCGCGCTTGAACACCAGCGTGCCGTTGGTGCCGCCGAAGCCGAAGTTGTTCTTGACCGCGACGTCGATCTTCAGATCGCGCGCCTCGTTGGCGCAGTAGTCGAGATCGCATTCCGGATCCTGATTGAAGATGTTGATGGTCGGCGGGCTCTTCTGCTCGTGCAGCGCCAGCACCGTGAACACCGATTCGATGCCGCCCGCGCCGCCCAGCAAATGGCCGGTCATGGACTTGGTCGAATTGACGACGAGCTTCTTCGCGTGATCGCCGAATGCCAGCTTGACCGCATTGGTCTCGTTGACGTCGCCGATCTGCGTCGAAGTGCCGTGCGCATTGAGGTACTGCACCTGTTCCGCATTGACACCGGCATTGGCCAGCGCCATGGCCATCGAGCGGCGCGGGCCGTCGACGTCGGGCGCAGTCATGTGGTACGCGTCGCCCGTCAGGCCAAAGCCCGCGACTTCCGCGTAGATCTTGGCACCACGTGCCTTGGCGTGTTCGTACTCTTCGAGCACCAGCACGCCGGCCCCCTCGCCCAGCACGAAGCCGTCGCGGTCCTTGTCCCACGGACGCGAGGCCGTAGCGGGATCGTCGTTGCGGGTGCTCAGCGCGCGAGGCGCGGTGAAGCCACCGATGCCGAGCGGAGAGATGGTCGACTCCGCGCCACCCGCGATCATCACGTCGGCATCGCCGTACTCGATCATGCGTGCCGACGTGCCGATGGCATGCAGGCCGGTGGTGCAGGCGGTCACGACCGCGATGTTCGGCCCCTTGAAGCCGTACTTGATCGAGACGTGGCCCGAGATCATGTTGATGATCGATGCCGGCACGAAGAACGGCGACACGCGGCGCGGGCCGCGGCTCATCAGTTCGCCGTGCGTTTCCTCGATCATCGGCAGGCCGCCGATGCCGGAGCCGATGTTGCATCCGATGCGCACGGCTTTTTCATAGGACAGCGCTTCGCCGGTCGGCAGTCCGCTGTCCTGCACCGCCTGGATGGCGGCGGCGAGACCCAGATGAATGAAGCGGTCCATGTGGCGCGCTTCTTTCTCCGAGATGTATTGGGTGATGTCGAAACCCTTGACCTCACCGGCGAACTTGCAGGCGAAGGCGCTTGCATCGAACGCGGTGATGTTCGCAATACCCGACTTCCCGGCCAACAGGTTGGCCCAGGATTCGGTTGCGGTGTTTCCGACAGGAGCGATGCAACCGAGTCCGGTCACGACGACGCGGCGTTTGGTCATGCCGGCAAACCTTTCTGGAAGCGCTGAACAGTTGCCTGTCGGCGCGTGCGGTTTTTAAAGGAAAAGCCGCCGGCCGCAGTTGCAGTGTTGTCAGCTGGCCTATCAGGCCTTTTGATTCTTGGTGGCGTAGTCGACGGCGTTTTGCACCGTGGTGATCTTCTCGGCATCTTCGTCGGGAATTTCGATGCCGAATTCGTCTTCGAGTGCCATCACGAGTTCGACCGTGTCGAGCGAGTCAGCGCCGAGGTCGGCCACGAAAGCCTTTTCGTTCGTCACTTGGGACTCTTCCACGCCGAGCTGCTCGGCGATGATTTTCTTGACACGTGCTTCGATATCGCTCATTTGGTTCCCTCTGAGGGTTGTAGGTAATCGGTGGATTTTAGCCGGGCGCATTGTGGCATTTGCCGCGCGTCCGGTACGGGAAAAACTTGCGCCTTGCGGCTACATGTGCATGCCGCCGTTGACGTGCAGCTCTTGCCCCGTGACGTAGGACGCCTGGGGCGATGCGAGGTAAGCCACCGCGTGCGCGATGTCGGCCGGCTTGCCCAAGTGGCCCAACGGGATCTGCTGAAGCAGCGCCTGTTGCTGGGCTTCGGGGAGGCTGGCCGTCATGTCGGTTTCGATGAAACCGGGTGCGACGCAGTTGACGGTGATGTTGCGGCTGCCCAGTTCGCGGGCCAGCGCACGGGTCATGCCCGCGACGCCTGCCTTGGCAGCGGCGTAGTTGGCCTGGCCGGCATTGCCGGAGGCGCCGACCACGCTGGTGATGCTGATGATGCGGCCGTAGCGCTGCTTCATCATCGGGCGGATCACCGCGCGCGAGAGGGAGAAGACCGCCTTGAGATTGGTGTCGAGCACCGCGTCCCAATCACTGTCTTTCATGCGCATGGCGAGCGTGTCGCGCGTGATGCCGGCGTTGTTCACCAGCACGTGGATGGCGCCGTAGGCCTGCACGATCTCGTCGATCAGGGCCTCGACGGCGGCGCCGTCGTTCACGTCGAGCGCACGGCCGCGGCCGCCGTAGGCGCTCAGGGCCGAAGTGATCTTGGCCGCGCCATCGTCGGTGGTGCCGGTGCCCACGACCTTGAGGCCGCGCTGCGCCAGCTCCAGCGCGATCGCCGCGCCGATGCCGCGCGTTGCGCCGGTGACCAGGGCGACTTGCCCTTCGAATTTGGGAATGCTCATAAGAAAAAGTGTCGGAGCCTTGCGCCGGTCAGCCGGCGAGCGATTGTCGGGTGTCCGCGAGCGTGGCCGGGTCGTACACCGACGCGGCTTCCAGATCGGGGGAGATGCGCTTCACCATGCCGGCCAGCACCTTGCCGGGACCGCACTCGATGATGGCGGCTACACCGCGCAGTTTCAAGGCCTGTACGCTCTCGACCCAGCGCACCGGGCCGGCGGCCTGGCGCACCAGGGCGTCGCGGATGCGGTCGGCATCGGTCTCGATGGCGACGTCGATATTGTTCAGCACCGGAATTTGCGGCGTGGCCAGCGTGATGGAAGCCAGCTTCTCGCGCAGCGCTTCCGCGGCAGGTTTCATGAGGCTCGAATGGAAGGGCGCCGAAACCGGCAGCAGCAGCGCCCGCTTGGCACCGTTGGCCTTGAGCAGTTCGCAGGCCTTGTCGACCGCGGCCTTGCTGCCGGCGATCACGGTCTGCATGGGGTCGTTGAAATTCACCGCTTCGACGATTTCCGCGCTGCCAGAGCCAAAGCTGGCAGTGGCTTCCGCGCAGCCTGCCACCACCTTGCCCGACTCCATGCCGAGCACCGCAGCCATCGCGCCGACACCGACGGGCACCGCCTGTTGCATCGCTTGCGCGCGGAAACGCACGAGCGGCGCAGCCTGCGCGAGCGTCAGAACACCCGAAGCCACCAGCGCCGAATACTCGCCGAGCGAATGACCAGCCACCACAGAAGGCGCGGCGCCACCCTCGGCCAACCAGGCGCGCCATGCAGCAACACCAGCCACCAGCATCACGGGCTGAGTGTTGGTGGTGAGCGCCAGCTCTTCCTTGGGGCCGTTCTTGATCAGCGCGCCGACGTCTTCGCCGAGCGCTTCGGAAGCTTCGCGCAGCGTTTCAGCCACGGTCGGGTGATCGCCCCAGGCGTCGAGCATGCCGACCGCCTGCGAGCCCTGACCCGGAAAGACAAAAGCAAAGGATTTCATTGTTGTATGCGCCATCTCGCATCGCGGCCGCCCTCTTCCAGGGCGACGCAACGCACTACAGATTCAATAGCACCGCGCCCCAGGTGAAGCCGCCGCCCACGCCTTCGAGCATGAGCGTTTCGCCTTTCTTCACCTTGCCGGAGCGCACGGCCTCGTCGAGCGCCAGCGGAATCGAGGCGGCGGAAGTATTGCCGTGCTCGTTCACCGTGACGATCAGCTTCTCGCGCGGAAGCTTCAGCTTCTTCGCCGTGCCTTCCATGATGCGGATGTTGGCCTGATGTGGAATGAGCCAGTCAATGTCGGTGTCGACCTTGCCGGCCTTGGCCAGCGTGGCGCGCGCAGCCTCTTCGAGCACGCGGACCGCGAGCTTGAAGACAGCCTGGCCGTCCATGTGCAGCAGCGGCGTGCCCAGCACATTGCCGCCTGAAACGTGGCCTGGCACGCAAAGAATGCCGACGTGCTTGCCATCGGCATGCAGGTCGCTGGCCAAGATGCCGGGCTCTTCGCTGGCTTCGAGCACCACCGCGCCCGCGCCGTCGCCGAACAGCACGCAGGTGGTGCGGTCGTTGAAATCGAGGATGCGGGAGAACACTTCGGCACCAACCACCAGCGCGCAACGCGCTGTGCCCGTGCGGATCATCGCGTCGGCGACGGTCAGTGCGTAGACGAAACCACTGCAAACCGCCTGGACGTCGAATGCCGGGCAGCCGGCAATGCCGAGCTTGTTCTGGAGAATGGCGGCCGACGACGGAAACACCATATCGGGCGTCGAGGTCGCGACGATGATCAGGTCGATGTCGCTGGCTTTACGGCCGGCAGCCTCCAGGGCGTGTCGAGCCGCTTCAAGACCAAGGTCGCTGCTCGTGACATCCGGCGCGGCGAAATGCCGCGCGTGGATGCCGGTGCGCTCGACGATCCACTGGTCGGAGGTTTCGATGCCTCGCGTCGCCAGATCCTTGGCGAGATCGTCATTGGTCACGCGGCGTGGGGGCAGATAGCTGCCGGTGCCGGTAATGCGTGAATAAGAAGGGGTCATCAAACGTGAAGGGCCGTCGCGTCGACCGGCGCCGCCGGTTCCTGTCGCGCTAGCAAAGGCGCGGCGTGGGCGATGCGGGCCCGCACGCGATCGAGCAGGTTGTTGCGAGCGGCATCATAAGCGCGATCCAGCGCATGGCCGAAAGCCACTTCGTCAGCCGAGCCATGGCTCTTGAAAACCAGGCCACGCAGCCCCAGCAAGGCTGCACCGTTGTAGCGACGATGATCCAGGCGACTTTTGAACGCTTTTAGAACCGGATAGGCAACAATTGCCGCCATCTTGGTAAAAATGCTCCGGGAGAATTCGACGCGAATGAATTCACCGATCATTGAAGCCACGCCCTCGCTGGCCTTCAGAGCCACGTTTCCGACGAAGCCGTCACAGACGACGATGTCGGTCGTGCCCTTGAAGATGTCGTTACCTTCCACGTTGCCGTAGAAGTTCAGATCCTTGGAGTTGGCAGCCGTACGCAGCAGTTGGCTCGCTTTTTTGATCGTTTCGCTGCCCTTGATTGCTTCCTCGCCGATATTGAGCAGGCCGACCGAGGGCGCCTCGTTGCCAGTCAGCGCCGACACCAGGGCCGAGCCGAGCACGGCGAACTGGAGCAGGTCTTCAGCGTCGCAATCGACGTTCGCACCCAAATCGAGCACGGTCGTTGCCCCGCCCTTGGCATTGGGAAGCTGCGGTGCGATCGCGGGGCGATCAATGCCTTCGAGCGTCTTGAGCAGGTAGCGCGCAATCGCCATGAGGGCGCCGGTGTTGCCGGCGGAAATGGCGGCTTGGGCGGCGCCGTCCTTGACCTGCTGGATCGCGACGCGCATTGAAGAGTCTTTCTTCTTGCGCAGGGCGATTTCAACCGGGTCATCCATGCCCACCACTTCGCTTGCAGCGACGATACGGGCACGCGGATGCGCGGCAAACCCCGCCAGTGCGGCCGGCGCGCCGACCAGCAACAACGAGGCTTCGCTGTGCCGCTCGAGAAACGCGCGGCAGGCCGCGAGCGTGACGCGCGGCCCATGATCGCCTCCCATGCAATCCACGGCGAGCGTGATTGCAGAAGGCGCAGCAGTGATTTCGGGGGAAGAAGGCGTAGCCATCAAAACAAAGGCCCGACGCTACAGCAGAAGTAGCTTCGGGCCTTGGCCTTGGAATGCGAGATCAGGCTTCAGACTTGTTCTTGAGCACCTGGCGGCCGCGGTAGAAACCGTTGGGGCTGATGTGGTGGCGCAGGTGCGTTTCGCCGGTGGTCGGCTCCACGGCGATGCCGGGCACGACCAGCGCATTGTGGGAACGGTGCATGCCGCGCTTGGAAGGCGACTTCTTGTTTTGCTGGACGGCCATGATGGCTCCTGGACTGTTAGGTGAGTGATTGGATGCGGGCTCAAGCGGTGGCAATACAAAAAATTTAACGGCATGTATGGAATGCCTTTATCTGTACTGCTGCTCACGGCGGCGCGCGCGAAGCCCATGATTATAGCCCAGCCTGCGGGAAAGGGCTACTTTCCCTCTTCGGGCTTGCGCGAACGCAACGCGCCGAGCACTGCGAAGGGGTTCGGCTTGGCCTCTTCGGCCGCCTTGAAGTCCTCGTCGCTGGACGAAAGTTGCACCGGCGTGGGGCAGACATCGTGAACGGGCATGACGGGGATTTCCATCAGCAGCTCGTCCTCGATCAGGGCACGCAGATCGAAATCCCGGCTCACGACGAGCAGGTCTTCCTCGGATTCCTCGTCTTGCGCCTCGGCAGTGGCCTCGTCGGCCACGAAACGGAACCAGCGATCCACGGAAAGCAGCGTGTCGACCGGCGACAGGCAACGCTGGCAGACCAGCGGCACGGTGGCTTCAGCCTCCAGGTGCAGCCAGGGCGCGGCCTTGCCATCCGCACCGGGGCGCTCTTCCCCGTGGGCCTCCCATCGGACCACCGCGTCGGGCGCCGGGACGGCCAGTTCGGCGACCAGGCGTACATAGTTCGGAACCGGATCGGCGGCTTCCAGGGTGGCGGCAGCGGCGGTAAAGCCGGGCACATTGAGCCGTTCGGGGGCAAATTCTCTCTTCATCCGCGCCAGTCTAGCGTGCCGGCCATCTCACCGGCTTGGGGCATACCTGAGAGTTCTGGGCGGCTCACGCACAATCGTCACCATGCAACGCACCGTGATCCTCGCCTCGACCTCGCGCTACCGCCGCGAACTGCTCACCCGCCTGCGCCTGCCCTTCGATGTGCACTCGCCGGAAGTCGACGAAACGCCCCAGCCCGGCGAAACGCCGCACGACCTGGCCGTGCGCCTCGCGCTGGAAAAGGCCAACGCCGTGGCCACTCGCTTCCCAGAAGCCGTGGTCATCGGTTCGGACCAGGTGGCCGACCTGGCCGGCGAGGCGCTGGGCAAGCCCGGCGACCATGCCCGCGCCACCGCCCAATTGCGCCGCATGCGCGGCCAGACGCTGATCTTCCAGACGGCCGTGGCCGTCGTCTGCAAGGCCACCGGCTTCGTCCAGCGCGACATCGCGCCCGTGCGCGTGGTGTTCCGCGACCTCAGCGACGCCGCCATCGAACACTATCTGCAGGCCGAGCAGCCCTATGACTGCGCCGGCAGCGCCAAGAGCGAAGGCCTCGGCATCGCGCTGCTGAGCGCCATCGACAGCGACGACCCGACCGCACTGGTCGGCCTGCCGCTGATCCGCACCTGCCAGATGCTGCGCGCCGCGGGGGTCGATCTGCTGTGACACAACAAAAAGGCAAGCTCTACCTCGTTCCCGCGCCGCTCGACTTCGGTTGCGACGTGCAAGCCCCGCTGCAAGACGCCCTCCCGCTGGGCACGCTGCAGACAGCCGCCGGCATCACCCACTGGATCTGCGAGAACGCGAAATCCGCGCGCGCCTACCTGAAGCGCATCGACGAAGTGGCGCCACTGGCCGCTGCGCTGCAGGCGCAGAACATCCAGGAACTGCCGCGCGAAGTGCACAAGAAAGGTGATCACGCAGGCCAGTTCGACGCCCGCCCCCTGCTGGCCGCCGCGCTCGAAGGCCACGACATCGGCCTGCTGAGCGAGGCAGGCATGCCGGCGGTGGCCGACCCGGGCTCCTCGGTGGCGCGTGCCGCGCACGACCTGGGCCTTACCGTGGTGCCGCTGACCGGCCCGGTCTCGTTGCTGCTCGCACTGGCCGCAAGCGGACTCAACGGCCAGAACTTCGCCTTCGTCGGCTACCTGCCGCAGGACGCCGGCGAGCGCCAGACCCGCATCCGCGAGCTCGAAGCGCTCGCGCTCAAGTCGGGCCAGACGCAGCTGTTCATCGAGACGCCCTATCGCAACGCCGCGCTGCTGCAGGCCCTCGTGCAGACCCTGCAGCACAACACCCGGCTCGCCGTGGCGCGCGGCCTGACGCTCGCCTCCGCCCACGTGCGCAGCGAAACGGTCAAATCCTGGCGCGCCAAGCCACAAGCCACCACAGACGAACGCCTGCCCGCCGTGTTCGCGATCGGCCGCTGACGATGGTGGGTGTTACCGCAGCCACGCGCTGGGCATCGCGCGCGCAGTTCTTTGCCGCCGGCTTCATCTTCGCGACCTGGGGCGTGCATGTGCCCACGGTCAAGGCGCACTACGGCATCGACGAAGCCCAGCTCGGGCTGGCGATGCTCGCGGCCGGTGCCGGTGCGATGTTCGGCCTGACCAGCGCAGGCCGCTGGATCGGCCGCCACGGCCCGCGCCGTGTAGCCGGCATCTGCGGCTGCATTTATGCACTGCTGCTGGCCGGCCTGATCGCGATGCCCGGCTATGCCGCGCTGCTGGTTCTACTGGCGGCTTTCGGCCTCGTGACCAGCGTGTTCGACGTCTCGATCAACACCGAAGCCGCCCAACTCGAACTGCACGGCGACACGCCCCTGATGAGCGGCATGCACGGCATGTTCAGCCTGGGCGGCATGGCCGGCGCCGCAAGCGGCAGCGCCGCATTGGCGGCCGGGCTCGGCGCGCAGGCGCACCTGCTGCTGGTCTCGGTCGCGATGGTGCTGCTCGTTGCCGTAGCCTCGACACGCATGCTGCCCCGCCCCGCCACCAGCGGCGCCACCGAGGCCGATCACGGCTTCCTGCTGCCCCGCGGCACGCTCGCGGTGCTGGGCGTGCTCGCCGCACTGGGTCTGATCGCCGAAGGCGCGATCTACGACTGGAGCGTTCTCTATATGCAGCAGGAAATCGGCAGTCCCCAGCAACAGGCTGCTCTGGCATATGCGAGCTTCTCGGCCGCGATGGCGGCGGCGCGCTTCGGCGGCGACGCGCTGCGCGCCCGCTTCTCGCCGGGCAGGCTGCTGCTCGGCAGCGGCCTGCTGGCCGCGGTGTCCATGGCGCTGGTGCTCATCACCGAACTGCCCTGGCTGGCGCTGGTCGGCTTCGCGGGCGTGGGGGTCGGCTTTGCGAACGTGGTGCCGATCCTGTTCTCGGCCTCGGCGAAAGTTCCGGGCATCGAGCCCGCACGCGGCATTGCGTCGGTCTCGGCCCTTGCCTATCTGGGGTTCATGGCAGGCCCGGCAGTGATCGGACTGCTCGCGCGGGCGACCTCGCTGACCGCCGCGCTCTATGTCGTCGTGGTCTTCGCCGCGGCGCTGGCGGCATCTGCGCGATACACCGCCAGCGGCGAAAACAAATAAGAGATCAGCGCAGGGCCGGCGCGGTGTGCATCAGGCGCACCGTGGTTTCAGCCATCGCCGCGCCGAACTTCTTGGCCAGCTTCTCGGCCACGTTGTCGCGCCGCGTGTAGTCGATCACCTCTTCGGCCTTGATCACTTCGCGCGCCACGTAGTCGACGTTGCCCAGCTGGTCGGCCAGGCCGTATTCGACGGCCTGCTCGCCGCTCCAGAACAGTCCGCTGAACAGGCCGGGGGTGTCGAGCTTCAGGCGGTCGCCACGGCCGGCCTTCACCACATTGATGAACTGCGTGTGGATCTGGTTGAGCATCGTCTGCGCGTGCGCGCGCTGCGCATCGCTCATCGGGCTGAACGGATCGAGGAAGCCCTTGTTCTCGCCGGCGGTCAGCAGGCGGCGCTCGACGCCGACCTTCTCCATCACGCCGGTGAAGCCGAAGCCGTCCATCAGCACGCCGATGCTGCCGACGATGCTGGCCTTGTCGACATATATCTTGTCTGCGGCGGCGGCAATGTAATAGGCGGCCGAGGCGCAGGTCTCCTCGACCACGGCATAGACCGGCTTCTTGTACTTGGCCTTCAGGCGCTTGATCTCGTCGTTGATGATGCCGGCCTGCACCGGGCTGCCGCCGGGCGAGTTGATCAGCAGGACCACGCCCTTGGCGCCTTCGTCCTCGAAGGCCGTCTTCATCGCGGCGACCACGAACTCCGCGCTCGCATCCCCGCCATTGGCGATTTCGCCCTTGATCTCGACGACGGCGGTGTGCGCCGTGGTCTTGGCCGTGCTCGGCGCGCTGCGCGAGAGCGCGAACCACGCCAGGAAGACGAAGAAGGCAAGCCAGGACAGACGCACGAAGGTCTTCCAGCGACGCGTGGCCTTCTGTTCGTTCAACGAAGCGAAGGCGAGCTTTTCGAGGGTGGCGCGCTCCCAACCGGGGCGCTGCGTGGGATCTTTGGCCATATTCGTAGGAGGGGCCGGCTCAAATGGTTCGAACCCGGCGGGTTCCGTTCGGTTCGGGTCGGTCATGTCAGAAGGTCAGGGGGTGAAGGTTCCAGCCAGTATGCCAGTGCACTACGCCGTCATGCTCGCTCAAGGCGATCTTCACGAGGCCGCCGCGGCACGGCCCGCCCGCGCATTCGCCGGTGTCGGGCTTGTAGACCGCGCCGTGCGTCGCGCACAGCAGCCACTGGCCGGTGTCGTCGAAGAAGCGGTCGGGCTGGAAGTCGAGTTCCATCGCGACGTGGCTGCACCGGTTGAGAAACGCATGCGGCTGCCCCTCGAAACGTATCGCGAAGGCGCGGCAGGTTTCTCCGCCATAGACCACGTCGAAGGGCACGGCCAGGCTGCCTTCGACCAGGTCCGCGGCATTGCACAACGGGATACGTTCTTCGTCGCTCATGGCGGGACTTTTTCAGGCGTTTCCGAGGAGCCACGCCTCGAGGTCGGCCACCGAATGCGCAATGTGCAGCGGCTTGAATTCGTCGAAGCTGGCGGGTTCGTGCGCGCCGTAGCTCACACCCACGTTGGCGCAGCCGGCGTTCTGCGCAAGCTGCAGGTCATGCGTGGTGTCGCCGATCATCAGGGTGCGTTCCGGCGGCACGTCGAGTTCTTCCATCAATTCCAGCAGCATGCGCGGATGCGGCTTGCCGAAGGTTTCGTCGGCAGTGCGAGAGGCGTCGAAGCGGTCGCGCAGCGCGACCGACTTGAGCGCTTCGTTGAGGCCACGGCGCGACTTGCCGGTGGCCACGGCCAGTTTGTGGCCGCGCGCGCGCAGGGCATCGAGCATCTGCAGCACGCCATCGAACAACACGAGGTCGTCCTGGTGCTGAAGATAGTGGTAGCGGTAACGGGCGCCAAGCTCCGGGTATTTTTCTTTCGGCACGTCGGGCGCCGCACGCGCGAGCGCCTCGGCCAGGCCGAGGCCGATCACCCAGGCGGCGTCGTTCTCGCTCGGCTTGGCACCGCCAACGTCGATCACCGCGGCCTGGATGCAGCGCACGATCAGGCGCGTGGAGTCATAGAGCGTGCCGTCCCAGTCGAAGGCAATCAGGTCGAAGCGAAGAGGTCTGGAAGAATCAGTCATGGGCCGTGGGAGTGGGGTGTTGGGCCAGCGCCTCGAGGGTGGCGGGCGGCATCAGCGCGTGCAGTTCGGGCGGCAGGTCGGCCTGCAGCGCCACGCGATCGCCGCTGGCCGGATGGTTGAATTGCAGCCGCCAGGCGTGCAGGAACATGCGCTTGAGGCCGAGTTTCTGAAATGCGCGCTGGCGTTCGGACTCGCCGTACTTGTCGTCGCCGGCAATCGGATGCCCGGCCGACGCGAGGTGAACGCGAATCTGATGCGTGCGCCCGGTCTTGATAGTCACTGCCAGCAACGACAGCGGCGCGGCATCGCCCGGCAGCGAGAGCCGCGCCAGCACCCGCACCAGCGTGACGGCGCGCATGGCGTCCGGATGGTCCTTGGCGACCACGCGCACGCGGCGCTCGCCGGCGCCAGCGCCGGAACCGTCGGGCAGCAAGTACTTGGCCAGCGGCGCGTCGAGCACCTTCTTGTTGGCCGGCCAGGTGCCCTCGACCAGCGCCAGATAGGTCTTGCCGGTTTCGCGTTCGCGGAACTGGTCCTGCAGCGCGACCAGCGCGCTGCGCTTCTTGGCGACGAGCAGGATGCCGGAGGTTTCGCGGTCCAGCCGGTGCACCAGTTCCAGGAATTTGGCGGCGGGCCGGGCCGTGCGCAGTTGCTCGATCACGCCAAAGCTCACGCCGCTGCCGCCATGGACGGCCACGCCGGCCGGCTTGTCGATGGCCAGCACGGCTTCGTCTTCGAGTAGCACCGGAAATTCGCGCGCCGGTGCCGGCGGGGTGCCGCCCTCTTCAGCGCGCGGCGAGATGCGGATCGGTGGCAGTCGCAGCACATCGCCCGTCTCGATGCGGGTTTCGGCCTGCACCCGGCCCTTGTTGATGCGCACCTCGCCCGACCGGATGATCCGGTAGACGTGCGTCTTCGGAACGCCTTTCAGATGGCGGAAAAGGAAGTTGTCGAGCCGCTGCCCGGCAGATTCGGCGTCGACCGTGAGGAATGTGATGGCCGAATGCGGCGCCCCGGCTTCGCCTGGGGCTTTTTGGCCTGCGGGATTTGGAGCAGCCGCGGGGCCTTGCTTCGCACCTATAATGTTTTTCACCAGCGCGGTCATGTAAGTGCTTGATTAGACAGAAGTTTAGTCCACTGCCATCAAATACCCAGGACGGCGCTGTGAGGTCGATGCCGCTTTGGCGCCGAGCTGCAAACCCCGCGCAATTGCGCAAAGTGGCAGACCAGGCACCCAAGTCAAGCCGACACCCACGAAACACCGATACGGAATACCCAGCCTGCAGCTTCCAAGCTGCCGGCGGATCGAAGCGAGTCCTTTGTTGTGTTGATGCTGCTGATTCAAATGTGCCTGCGCTGGCCAACCTGGTTTCGACCAGTGGCCTCAGGCATTGAATCGTTGGCAGCGTGCGCCACTCTTGCGCAACCAGCTATCAAAAAGATAGCTGGCCAACACCGAATCTGGCTCGCGCCCATCCACGCGCCCCCACCCCGGCTGTCTTCTTGAGCTAACGCTCGAGAGGCCTGCTCGCGCCTGGCGCGGCAGTGAACAGCATCCGGGGCCCAAGCGGCAATTCCCTGGTTTCGCGGGCGTCGTCCGTGCATCGTTGGCCCATCAAGGGCCGGTAGAACGATACATATAAGGACAACGCATCATGAAGCGGATGCTGATCAATGCCACGCAGGCCGAAGAACGCCGCCTGGCCATCGTCGACGGGCAGAAACTGCTCGACTACGAAATCGAAATCGAAGGGCGCGAACAGCGCAAGGGCAACATCTACAAAGCCGTCGTGACGCGCGTCGAGCCCTCGCTCGAAGCCTGTTTCGTCGACTACGGCGAAGACCGCCACGGCTTCCTGCCGTTCAAGGAAATCTCCAAGCAGTACTTCGCCGAAGGCGTGTCTGCCAGCCAGGCCCGCATCCAGGACGCGATCCGCGAAGGCCAGGAACTCACCGTCCAGGTCGAAAAAGAAGAACGCGGCAACAAGGGCGCGGCCCTCACCACCTTCATCTCGCTGGCCGGCCGCTATGTCGTGCTGATGCCGAACAACCCCCGTGGCGGTGGCGTTTCGCGCCGCATCGAGGGCGACGACCGCGCCGAACTCAAGGAGGCGATGGACCAGCTCGAGTACCCGAAGGGCATGAGCATCATCGCGCGCACCGCCGGCATCGGCCGCATCGCGTCCGAACTCCAGTGGGACCTGAACTACCTGCTCAAGCTCTGGACCGCCATCGACGGCGCGGCCAAGGGCGGCAAGGGCGCCTTCCTGATCTACCAGGAATCGTCGCTCGTCATCCGCGCCATTCGTGATTACTTCAATCACGACATCGGCGACATCCTGATCGACACCGACGACATCTACGACCAGGCGCAGCAGTTCATGGCGCACGTCATGCCCGAGCATGCCGCCCGCGTGAAGCGCTACCGCGACGACGCGGCCCTGTTCAGCCGCTTCCAGATCGAGCACCAGATCGAATCGGCCTACGCCCGCACCGTGCAGCTGCCTTCGGGCGGCGCCATCGTGATCGACCACACCGAAGCACTGGTCTCGGTCGACGTGAACTCGGCCCGCGCCATCAAGGGCGGCGACATCGAAGAGACCGCCACCCGCACCAACCTCGAAGCCGCCGACGAAGTGGCCCGCCAGATGCGCCTGCGCGACCTGGGCGGCCTGATCGTCATCGACTTCATCGACATGGACGAGTCGAAGAACCGCCGCGAAGTCGAAAGCCGCCTGCGCGACGCTCTGCGCCAGGACCGCGCCCGCGTGCAGTTCGGCTCGATCAGCAAGTTCGGCCTGATGGAAATGAGCCGCCAGCGCCTGAAGCCCGCGCTCTCCGAAGGCTCGTCGATCCCCTGCCCCCGCTGCGGCGGCTCGGGCCACATCCGCGACACCGAATCGAGCGCGCTGCAGATCCTGCGCATCATTCAGGAAGAGTCCATGAAGGACAACACGGCCGCCGTGCATGTGCAGGTGCCCGTGGAAGTCGCCTCGTTCCTGCTGAACGAAAAGCGCCCCGAAATCGCGAAGATCGAGCTCAAGCAGCGCGTCACCGTGCTGATGGTGCCCAACAAGACGCTCGAAACGCCGAACTACAAGCTCGAGCGCCTGAAGCACGACGATCCGCGCCTCGACCACATCGAAGCCAGCTACAAGATGGCCGACGAGATCGAAGACCCGACATCGGTCACGCGCCGTTCGCAAGAGCCCACCAACAAGCAGACGCCGGTCATCAAGGGCGTGCTGCCCGATGCGCCCGCGCCCGTGGTGCCGCCCAAGCCCGAAGCAGTGCGTGCGCCTGTCGCAGCAGCACCCGCACCGGTCGCACCGCCCGTGGTGAGCGCACCGGTTCCGGCGCAGACCGGCTTCTTCGCCTGGATCAAGAACCTGTTCGGCGGCACGCCGGCCCCCGCTGCGGCGCCTGCGCCGTCCGCGATCCCGGTCGAGGCACCGAAGCCCCGTCGCGACGGCCGTCCTGGCCGCGACGGCGAAGCACGCGGCGGCGCACGTGACGGCGAACAGCGCCGTGGCGGCCGCGGCGGCGAAGGCCGCGGCGAGAACGGCGGACGCTCCGGCGGTCGCGACGGCGAACGCCGTGGCGGCCGTGGTGGCGAGCGCCGTGAAGGTCGCGAAGGCCGTGAAGGCCGTGAAGGCCGCAGCAGCGAACTGCGCAACGACGCCGCCAACCAGCCGCGTGAACAACGCGAACCGCGCGAGCAGCGTGAGCCCCGCGAGCCGCGTGAAGCGCGCGCACCGCGCGACGGCGAACAACGCCGCAACGGTCGTGGCGAGCGCCGCGAAGGCGAAGGCCGCGAAGGTCGCAACAACGCACCGGCCGAAGCACTCGACGGCAACGTCAACCTCGAAGCCCAGCAACTGGCGCCGGGCGCCGTTGCAGGCGATGAAGGCAACGCAGCAGAACGCGCACCCCGCGCCCGCGGCGAACGCCGTGAACGTGGCGAGCGCGGTGAACGTGGTGGCGAACGCAATGGCGCCGACAACAACGGCGCCCGCGAACGCAACAATGCCGAAGCCGGCGAAGGCGCCGCACAAGGCGAGCAACGCCAGCCCCGCAACGGCCGCGACGAGCAGCGCGCACCGCGTGGCGACCGCAACGACGGCCGCCGCGAACGCCGCAACGACGCGCCTCAAGCCGAAGCGGATGCACGCGGCGCCGAAGCCGCAGCAGCCGATGTCGATCAAGGCGGCGAAGCCAGCATCAACGGCAGCAACGAGCAGGCACCGCGCCGCGAAGGCGACGAGCGCCGCGGCCGTTCGCGTGACCGCTACGGCCGTGACCGCCGCGAACGCGGCCCGCGCGATGAAGCCGAAGCCACCGCCGAAGGCGCCGCAACGGAAGCCACGGGCGATGCACAGCAGCAAGCCCCGCAGCAGCAACTGCCGCTGGCGTCGGAACGCTTCGAAGCAGTCGAAGCCGCTGCGGCACCGGAAGTCCGAGAGCCCGTGGCAGCACCGCAGCAGGTCCGCACCGAGCGCCCTGCGCCGGCACCGGCTGTCGTGGCAGCAGTTGCGCCGATCGTCGTCGAAAGCGCCAAGGCGCCTGTCGCCGCCAACGGCCGCGCACTGCCCAAGGTCCAGCCTTTCGAACTGCCGCTGAACGAGCTCGCGCAGATCGCCGAGAGCTCGGGCCTGCAGTGGGTCAACTCGGATGCCGAACGCATCGCGCAAGCACGCGCCGCCATCGAAGCCGAGCCGAAGCCGGTGCACGTGCCGCGCGAACGCCCACCGGTGGTTGTGCTCGACGAGGGCCCGCTGGTGCTGGTCGAAACCCGCCGCGACCTCGGTTCGATGTCGCTGCCGTTCGAGCAAGAGCAGCAACGCAGCCTCTGAGCGACACACGCTCCCAAGTAGAAACGGCGCCAGTGGCGCCGTTTTTTTATGCCTTGTCGTGCGCCGGCAGTTCCGGCATCTCCAGGATCAGCTGGCCGAACCGGCAGGCGCATTCCGTCTTGCCGCCCTCGCTCCAGATCAGCGAAAAATCCACGTTCGGCAAAGGCGGCAGGCCGTAGCGGCCGTCGACGATCTTCATGCCCGGCTCCACGTCCTCGCGCGTGAGCACCGTCACGGCCAGCCCCGCCAGCACGGCCGCGCGAATGCCATGCTGGCTCGCGGAGGTGAACACGACGTGCCAGTCGACCGGCGTCGCATCCAGCGCTGCGCCGGCCAGTTCACGGTTGACGCAGGGCTTCGGAAAGTACGCCAGCGGCAGCGACGCGCCGGCGGGCGGCTCGAAAGTCTCAGCCGCCACCCACACCAGTTGCGTGCGCCGCAAGCGCGTGCCCTCCTCGCAATCGGCCGGCGACATCACCACCGCGAGGTCGAGCTCGCCCGCCTTGATCATTGCGCGAAAGTCGAGGTGCATGCTCACGCTGACCTCCATGCGCGTGGCGGGAAACGAGCGCGCAAACTGCGAGAGCAGCGGCGGCAGCCGGTCGCCCATGAAGGTGTCCGGCGCGCCGAAGCGCACCACGCCCGAGATCAGCGAGGGTTGAAAACGCCGCGTCATCGTGTCGAGCGTGTCGAGGATCTGCTGCGCATAGCGAAGGAAGTCTTCGCCGTCTTCCGTCACCGTGAGGCGGCGTGTCGTTCGATGCAGCAGCGGCCGGCCCACCTGCTCTTCGAGCCGCCGGATCTGGTGGCTGATGGCCGACTGCGTCAGGTGCAGCCTCTGGGCGGCGCGCGTGAAGCCGCCGGTTTCCTTGACGGCCACGAAGGCTCGCAGCAGCGCAGGGTCGAAATCCATGGCAATCAACCAATCAATGATGAATCGTCATGGATTCTAGGAAATTAAATCATTTCCATCATGAAGAGGCCTTCCCCAGAATCGCCCGGACCTCTTTGCCAAAGACTCCCGAAAGACTTCCGATGCCTCTCTCCCATACCGGCAAGAACCGGGTCGCGCTGGCCGCGATCTGCCTCATTGCCCTGATGTTCGGCCTGGAAATCTCCAGCGTGCCGGTCATTCTTCCCACGCTCGAACAGGCATTGCACGCCGACTTCAGCGACATGCAGTGGATCATGAACGCCTACACCATCGCCTGCACCACGGTTTTGATGGCCGCGGGCACGCTTGCCGACCGCTACGGCCGCAAGCGCCTCCTCGTCGTCGGCGTGGTGCTCTTCGGCCTCACCTCGCTGGCCTGCGGGCTGGCGCAGAGCGCGCCGGTGCTGATCGTCGCGCGCTTCCTCCAGGGCCTGAGCGGCGGCGCGATGCTGATCTGCCAGCTCGCCGTGCTCTCGCACCAGTTCCAGGAAGGCAAGGAACGCAGCAAGGCCTTCGCCATCTGGGGCGTGGTCTTCGGCATGGGCCTGGGGTTCGGGCCGATCATCGGCGGTGCCATCGTGGCGCTGTCGAACTGGCAGTGGGTGTTCCTGGTCCATGTGCCGCTGGCGGCGGTGGCCGTTGCCCTGGTGTTCGGCAGCGTGGAAGAGTCGAGCGACCCCGATGCGCAAAAGCTCGACCTGCCTGGCATCGTCACGCTGTCGCTTGCGGTGCTGGGCCTGACGTACTTCATCACGCAGGGGCCGGGCCTCGGCTTTGCGAGCCCGCTGGCCATCGGCGTGATCGCGGCGTCGGCCGCGAGCTTCGCGCTCTTCCTGTGGGTGGAAAAGATCAACCCGCATCCGATGTTCGACTTCTCGGTCTTCAAGATTCGCAATTTCTCGGGTTCGATCATCGGCTCCATCGGCATGAACTTCAGCTTCTGGCCGTTCATGATCTATCTGCCCATCTACTTCCAGGGCGCGCTGGGCTACGACGCGGTCACGGCCGGCTCGGCACTGCTGGCCTACACGCTGCCCACGCTCGTGCTACCGCCGCTGGCCGAGCGGCTGTCGCTGCGCTACCGGCCCGGCGTGGTCATTCCCGCGGGCCTGTTCGTCATCGGGCTCGGCTTCATGGCGATGCGCTATGGCAGCGGTATGGCCCACGCAGGCTGGATGACGATGCTGCCCGGCTGCCTGCTGGCTGGCATCGGGCTGGGCCTGACCAACACGCCCGTCACCAACACCACCACCGGTTCGGTGCCGAGCTCGCGCGCGGGCATGGCCTCGGGCATGGACATGAGCGCACGGCTGATCACGCTGGCCATCAACATCGCGCTGATGGGCTTCATCCTGCTCGAAGGCGTTCATGCGCATCTGCGCGGCGCGTTGTCGGCATCGCTGGACGCAATGAAATTGCGCGCGCTGGCGGAAAAGATCGCGGCCGGCAACTTCGCGTCGCTCGCCGAAGGCTTTCCGGCGCTGTCGCAGGCGGACCCGTCCGGTGCCGTCGTGCATGCAGCGCTGGTGAACAGCTTCGGACTGGTGATGCTCTACGGGGGAGTCGGCGTCTGGGTGCTGGCCGGCGTCAGTCTGCTGATCTTCGGCAGTGGCAAGCCACTGGCGCGGTCATCGGGCCTGCACGCCGAGAGGTCCTGCCCCTGAAAACGCTCAGCTGTTCTCGATCTGCGCCGCGCGCTTCCACGCCTCGGCGGCTTGCTCGGCATCGTCGCGGTCTTCGGCCAACTGGGCCAAGGCGAGCCAGGCGCGACGGTACAGATCGGTGTCCTGCAGCCCAAGGCCGGCCTGCGTCAACAGTTGCTGGGCCTTGCCCCACAGCTGGCGCTTCATGCAGGCCATGCCCGCGAGGTACTGGAGGTTCGGGTCGCGCGGGTTGTTGCGCTGCGCGCTTTCGATGCGCGCCAGCCAGTCGGCATCGACCGAGTCGAGCCCCGCTTCGAGCGCACGCGCCAGCTTGACGCGCAGCGCATCGCCGAGCGCGCGCGGATTGGCCACCATGCGCTCCCAGGCCGGCAGCAGCCAGCCGCGCGCCAGGGCAAGGTCGCCACGCAGCGCGACCATGCGTTGGGCCGCGTGAATCGCCACTTCGGGCATGTCGCGCTCATTGGCATCGAGCTCAGTCCACGCGCGAAGCAGCTGTGCCGGATCGTGCGCGCCCGTCAGCAGCTCGGTCGCCAGCCCGCGCACGATGCTCTGTGCCGCGGCGTCAGAGAAGGCGCGGTGCTTGGCCAGCAGGCGCGCGGTTTCGAGCGCTTCGAGCGTGCGGCGATCCTGCCGTGCCGCCTTGAGCCGCAGGCGCAGTGCGAGCGTGCGGCGCTGTGCGCCCTGCGGCAGTTCTTCGAGCCGCGCGAGCGCTGCAGCCGCGTCGCGGTCTTCGAGCGCCCAACGCGCCGCGCGCAGCTGCACGCCTTCGCGCGTCTCAGGGCTGGCGAGCACGGCGCGGTCGGCGCTTTCGTTGAGGGCCTGCTGCAGATGGGCGTCGCGCGCTGGCTTGTCTTGCAGGGCCTGCGCACTCTCGGCCGCCAGCAGGTGCGACAGCACGCGCACCTGCTGCGCCTGCGGCAGGCTGGCGCCAAGCGCCGACAGCGTTTTCTCCTGCGTGAGCGCGGCCTGCGCGGCCTTGCGTGCACGCGAGAAGCGACCCGAGATCAGCTGCACCATCGCGTCGAGCAGGGCCGCATGCAGCGTGCGCTCCTTCTGCTGCAGCCGCCACTGGCGCGCCTGCGTCGGCAGCGAGAACAACGCTGCCAGTGCCCGCAAAGCCACGTGCATCAGCACGAAGGCCACCAGCAGGATCACGAGCACGAGGTTCAGCGACAGGTCGACACGCCAGGGCGGCCAGAACACGGTGATCGTGCCCTGGTTGTTGCCTGCGAAAAGAGCGACTGCTGCTGCAACAGCGAACAGCGCGAGGAGCCAGATTGCGGCGCGCATGTCCGATCAGCGTCCTGCTGCGGCGGTGGCCAGTGCCGCGAGCGTGTCGTCGATCCGGACCGGCTCGGACGTCTTCACCAGCGCCTGCAGCTGCTGCAGCTGCGTGGCGGCGGCCTGGGTGCGGCGCGATGCGGGATCGAAATAGCGGTTGAGCGAGGCAGTTACCTGCGACAGCTCGCCGCGCGTGGCCTCCATCTGCCGCGACAGCAGCGACAGGCGCGCATTGAGCAGCTTGAGCTTCAGGTTCTCGCGCAGGAAGTAAGACTGCTCGGGCGCCAACAGGATCGCCTCCGGGCTCTGGATGCGGCCGACGCGCACCAGCGAGCGGGCCTCGCCGCGCACGGTGAGCAGCACGCGGCGCCACCACGGCGCGTCGGCGGGAATCGGTTCGGGCTGCCAGGCGTTGGTGCCGGTGCCGCGCACGGCAACGGCGTTGAGCGTGGGCAGGTCGTCCACGCCGCGCATCAGTTCGTCGAGCTTCTGCAGCGCTTCGGCGCTGTCGGTGCTTGCGGTGCTGCGCAGGCGGTCGGCATCGCGCTGCATGGCACGCTGCAGTGGCGTCAGCCGTGGCTGCGCGGCACGCGCGATGCGCACGTCGCCGGCCTTCAGCGCAGCCAGCAGCGGCTCGACGCTGCCGGTGACCTGTGCCTGCTGCAGGGCAAGGCGCACGGCCGACTCGATGTCGACCACGAGGTTCTCATCGCGCGAACGCGAGAGGCTTTGAATGAGTTCTTCGAGCTGCGAGCGCTGCAGCGCGACTTCAGCCACGCGGGTTTCGACCAGGGCCACGCGGGCCGAGGCCTCGCGAACGGTGTCGCTTGCCTGGCGGGCCAGCGTGCGCGCCTCCATCGATTGCGCGATGGCATCGGCGCTCTGGCGTGCCAGCTGCTCCTTCATGCCGCCGACCTTCTGCCACAGCGCGATCGCCATCAGCAATGCGGCCAGCGCCACGAGGGCCACGAGGCCGAATGCGATGCGAGAGAGGATCAGCGCCCCTGCTGCCTGTGCGGCCGGCGTCTGGTGCGGTGCCAGCGTGGCGGGCACCGGCGCCGTGGCAGCGGTTGGGGAAGGAGAGGAAAAATCGTCTGACGGGGACGCGGCGCTCATGCCAAGGATTCTATAGACGCGATCAGCGCATCCCGCAGTGGTGTGCATACACGCAACGCCCCGAAACCCGCGGCCCGCGCGGCTTCGCCGATTCGTGCATGCGTGGCGACCGCACTCGCGGCCTGCCATTGCACACCGGGCATCGCGCGCTGCAGATTGCCGATGGCCTCTGAGCTGCTGAAGAGCCAGATCGCGCGGCCTTCGGCGCCGTCGATGGCCAGCCGACGTTGTACGACGTCCAGCGACGGCGGCAACCGGCGGTAGGCCACCACGGTGTCGCGATGGCCGCCCGCGACATCGATTTCATTGGCGAGCCAGTCGCGCCCTGTGGGGTGCCCGGCTTCGTCGCCGCCGCGCACGATCAGCACGCGCACGCCGGCAGACACCTGGGCCTGCACCCGCTCCCACAGCGCTTCGGAGTCGAAACGCGTGGCCTCGGGAGGCGGTGCGTCGATGAGTTCCAGCGGCACGCCGGCGCGAAGCAAGGCGCGCGTGGTGCCTGGGCCCGTGGCCCAGAAGCGGCGCCCTGCCAGCGTATCGGCGGCGTTCTTGTGCTGGAAGAAATGCTCGACGGCCGTGGCGCTCACGAACATCAGCGCCGCGTAATTCACCAACTGCCGCCACGCCGTGCGCAGCGGTTCGGCATCGGCCACTGGCGCGATCACGATGAGCGGCAGCGCCACCGCATCGAGCCCCGCGGCGCGCAGGTCACTCACCCATTGCGCCGCCTCGCGCGCCGGCCGCGTGACGATGACGGGGCGGGCGGTCATACGATGACCACCGATCTCAGTGGGCCCCGGCGTCGCGCAGCAGCGCCGCGGCGCGCTCGCCGAGCGCATCGGCCTGCGCGAAATCGCCGGCCTGCGCCAGCGCATGCACCTTCACCAGCGGCGCGTTGCCCTCTGGATCGCCCCAAGCGGCGTCGATGCGCAGCGCGCCGTCGGCCTGCCAGCGTGCATGAGCCGCCAGCGGCATGGAGCAGCTGCCGCCCATCGCGCGACTCACAGCGCGCTCGGCGGCGGTGGAAAGCCAATCGCCCTGGTGGGCCAGCGAGCACAGGAGTTCGATGAGTTCGGCACGGTCCGCGCGCACCTCGATGCCCAATGCGCCCTGCCCGGCGGCCGGCAGCATGGTGTCGGGATCGAAGGCCACGCGGATGCGGCTTTCCAGCCCCAGCCGCTTGAGCCCGGCCGCCGCCAGCACGATGGCGTCGTACTGCCCTTCGTCGAGCTTGCGCAGGCGGGTATCGAGGTTGCCGCGCAGCGGTTCGATGCGCAGGTCGGGCCGTAGCGCGCGCAGCAGCACCACACGGCGCAGGCTCGAAGTGCCGACGACCGCACCCTGCGGCAGCGCGTCGAGCGATTCATAGCGGGGGGAGACCAGCGCGTCGCGCGGGTCTTCGCGCTCCAGCACGCAGGCCAGCGCGAAGCCTTCGGGCAGGTCCATCGGCACGTCTTTCAGCGAATGGACTGCGATGTCGGCGCGCCCTTCTTCGAGCGCGAGTTCGAGCTCTTTCACGAAGAGCCCTTTGCCGCCTACCTTGCTGAGCGTGCGGTCGAGGATCTGGTCGCCGGTGGTCGTCAGGCCGAGCAGGCTGACCGTATGGCCCTTTTCTTGCAAAAGCGCCCGGACGTGTTCGGCTTGCCACAGTGCCAGGCGGCTTTCGCGCGTGGCGATCACGATATTGCTCAAGACCGGTTCCAAAAGTACATGTTCTAAACCGCCGGAATGCTAGCATGTTGCGCCGCAACAACGCAGGCGGCGCATCCATTCAAGAAGTCAAAAAGTCCAGGACAAACATCGAATGAAAGCCAGCAAGACCCCTGCTCCCCCCAAGCGCCGCCAGACCGAAGACCAGCCACTGATCGACGACATCCGGCTGCTGGGCCGGATCCTCGGCGACGTGATCCGGGAGCAGGAAGGAGACGAAACCTACGCGCTGGTCGAAAAGATCCGCACCTTGTCCGTGGCTTTCCGCCGCGATGCCGATCACGCCGCCGACCGCGCGCTGAAGAACCTGCTCAAGGGCCTGAGCGCGGCCGAGACGGTGCGCGTGATTCGCGCCTTCACCTACTTCAGCCACCTGGCCAACCTCGCGGAAGACCGCCACCAGATCCGCCGCCGCACGGAAACGGAACGCGCCGGCGAAAGCGTCGAAGGCGACCTGCAAACGGCACTCGCGCGCATCCGCAAGGCCGGCGTGAAGCCCGACGACATCGTCGCCTCGCTGGCCCACAGCTATGTGTCGCCGGTGCTCACCGCGCACCCGACCGAAGTGCAGCGCAAGAGCATCCTCGATGCCGAGCGCGCCATCGCGCAACTGCTCACCGTGCGCGACGAGATCAGGCTGCGCCAGAGCGCCTATGCGGGCGGCAAGGATGCACTCTCGCCGCTCGAGTTTGCCGAGAACGAAACGCAGATGCGCACCCGCGTCACGCAGATCTGGCAGACGCGCATCCTGCGCTTTTCCAAGCTCACGGTGGCCGACGAGATCGAGAACTCGCTGAGCTACTACGAAGCCACCTTCCTGCGTGAGATTCCGCGCGTCTACGCCGACCTCGAAAAAGCCCTCGCCCAGGGCGGCCACACGCCTTCGGTCGCGCCCTTCCTGCGCATGGGCCAGTGGATCGGCGGCGATCGCGACGGCAACCCCAACGTCACCGCCCAGACGCTCGAATACGCCCTGGGCCGCCAGTGCGAACTGGCGCTGCGCCACTACCTCACCGAAGTGCACTACCTGGGCGGCGAGCTGTCGCTGTCGGCCACGCTGGTCGATGTGACGGTCGAGATGCAGGCGCTGGCCGAACGCTCGCCCGACACCAACGAGCACCGCAAGGACGAGCCCTACCGCCGCGCCCTCACCGGTGTGTATGCGCGCCTTGCGGCCACGCTGCGCGAGCTCACCGGCGGCGAGGCCGCGCGCCACGCCGTCGCGCCGCAGAACCCGTACGCCACGGCCGAAGAGTTCCTGGCCGACCTGCGCACCGTGGCCGAATCGCTCGAAGAAAAGCACGGAACCGTGCTTGCCGCGCCGCGCCTGCTGCCGCTGATTCGCGCGGTAGAAGTGTTCGGCTTTCACCTGGCCACGGTCGACCTGCGCCAGAGCTCCGACAAGCACGAAGCGGTGATTGCCGAGCTGCTGGCCACCGCTCGCATCGAGCCCTCGTATGCATCGCTCGCCGAAGAGGCCAAGCAGACGCTGCTGCTCAGGCTGCTCGACGACGCCCGCCCGCTGCGCGTGCCCGACGCCGACTACTCGCCGCTTGCGAAGAGCGAGCTGGCCATCTTCGCCGCCGCCCGCGTTTCGCGTGCGCGCTATGGCGCCGCGGCCATTCGCCACTACATCATCAGCCACACCGAAACGGTGAGCGACCTGCTCGAAGCGCTGCTGCTGCAAAAAGAAGTGGGCCTGCTGCGCGGCGCGATGGACAGCAACGCAACCTGCGACCTGATCGTGGTGCCGCTGTTCGAAACCATCGAAGACCTGCGCAACGCCGCGCCCATCGTGCGCGCCTTCTATGCGCTGCCGAACATCCAGGCGCTCGTCGAACGCTCGGGCGCCGAGCAGGACGTGATGCTCGGCTACTCCGACAGCAACAAGGACGGCGGCATCTTCACCAGCAACTGGGAGCTGTACCGCGCAGGCATCGCGCTGGTGTCGCTGTTCGACGAGCTCAACAAGAAGAAGGCCAACCCCATTCGCCTGCGCATGTTCCATGGCCGCGGCGGCACCGTGGGACGCGGCGGCGGCCCGAGCTACCAGGCCATCCTCGCGCAGCCGCCCGGCACGGTGCGCGGCCAGATCCGGCTGACCGAGCAGGGCGAAGTCATCGGCTCGAAGTACGCCAACCGCGAGATCGGCCGGCGCAACCTCGAAACGCTGGTGGCTGCCACGCTCGAAGCCACGCTGCTGCCGCAGGGCAAGTCGGCGCCCGCCACCTTTCTCTCGGCTGCGGGCGAACTGTCGACCGCCAGCATGGCCGCGTACCGCAAGCTGGTCTACGAGACCCCGGGCTTCGGCGACTATTTCTTCGGCTCCACGCCGATCCGCGAAATTGCCGAGCTCAACATCGGCTCGCGCCCCGCCTCGCGCAACCCCAGCCACAAGATCGACGACCTGCGCGCGGTGCCGTGGAGCTTCAGCTGGGGCCAGTGCCGCCTCACCATTCCTGGCTGGTTCGGCTTCGGCTCGGGCGTCGAACAGTTCCTCGCCGCAGCGGGCACGGCTGCGGGGAAGAAGGAGCGCCAGGCATTGCTGCAGCGCATGTACGAGCAGTGGCCCTTCTTCCGCACGCTGCTGTCGAACATGGACATGGTGCTGGCCAAGAGCGACCTCGCGCTGGCTTCGCGCTACGCCGAGCTGGTCACCGATCGCAAGCTGCGCCAGAAGGTGTTCTCGATGATCGATGCCGAATGGCACCGCACCTCCGACGCACTCACACTCATCACCGGCGCGAAGCAGCGGCTCGAAGGCAATGCCGAGATGCAGCGCTCGGTGCGCCACCGCTTTCCGTACATCGACCCGCTGCACCACCTGCAGGTCGAGCTGATGCGGCGCTACCGCGCGGGCGACGGCGGCGAGCGGCTGCAGCGCGGCATCCACATCTCGATCAACGGGGTGGCGGCGGGGCTGCGCAATACGGGCTGAGCACACCCATTCCGACCACGGCAAAGGGCGCTTCGGCGCCCTTTCCTACGTCTGGCATCGGCAATCAGGCACCTGTAAGGTCATTTAAAAGGGTACGGTCGGACACGTTCACAGTTCTCGCAATCGCGCGGCAGCTCGAAGTCGTTACAAGGAGCCCGTTGCCATGCCAGTCCCGCAGTCCCTCACCCATTCGCCCATCGACTTCGTCGGCAACGACGCCGAGGCGCTGGCCTCCCACATGCGCCACTGCGCGCGCGCTCACGGGCGCTGGTTCTCGCTGCGAAGCCACATGCAACGGGTGCGCGCGCTCGCTGCGGGCCGCATCGTCACGATCGCCTGCGTGGCCGTGGTGCTGGGTATCGGTCTCTTCGCCATCGCTTGAGCGCCGCAGCCGTCGTCGACCGTCTCCAGGGACTCAGTCCGTACGCCCGGGCGCTGCTGCTCGGCCCGCATGATCCGGTAGCCGCACCGATCCGCGCCGAACTCTTCGGCATCCAGCGTTTCGAGCAGCACGGCCACAGCCTCGCCCGCGCCCAGGTGGTGGAAGAAGACCGCCGCCTCGCGCGCGAGGGTGCGCCCTTCTTTCCGCGCGTGGACGAAAACCTCGCGTCGCTGCGCAACGCCTTCGACTACATCGCGCTGATCTCGCTCAGCGGGCGCTACGTGTCGCCCGCGGCCGAGTGGCTGCTCGACAACTTCCACCTGGTCGAGGCGCAGCTCCAGCAGATTCACGACGGCGTGCCGCGCAGCTACTACGCGCGCCTGCCCAAGCTCGCCGCGCCGCCGCTGGCGGGGCTGCCGCGCGTGTACGGCATTGCATGGGCCTACGTGGCCCATACCGACAGCGTGCTCAACAAGACGCTGTTCACCGCCTTCCTCAATGCCTATCAGGACATCGACGAGCTCACGCTCGGCGAGCTGTGGGCGCTGCCCACCACCCTGCGCGTGGTGCTGCTCGAAAACCTGCGCCGCGTGGCCGAGAGCATTGCCGAGAACAAGGTGGCGCGCGAGATTGCGCATGCCGCATGGGACGCCGCGCCGCACCTTTCGGTGCAAGACCTCGACGTGCTCTACCGCGCGCTGCAAAGCCACGGCCTGCAGGACAACTACCTCACGCAGCTGTGGCAGCGCCTGCCCGTCGAGCACGGCGAAGACATGCCCGCGCTGGTGCGCTGGACCGAGCAGCACTGCCCCAACGGGCCGGCACTGATCGGCGAAGCGCAGAACGCACAGGCCGCCGCCAATCTCACGGTCGGCAACATCATCACCACGCTGCGCATGATCGGCCAGGTCGAGTGGAGCGACCTGATCGAGCCCGTGAGCCGTTCGCTGCGTGTGCTGCGCGAACTGCCGAGCTTCGCCAACGAGAGCGAACTCACGCGCCAGCAGATCACGCATGCGATGGAGCAGGTGGCGCGCAGCAGCGAACAGCCCGAGCGCGCCGTCGCGCAAGCCGTGGTGCAACTGGCCGCCAGCGCGCCGGCCGACGACGCGGGCGCGGAGACCGACCGCGCCGACGGCACCGCCGGCTACTACCTCTTCGGCCAGGGCCGGCCCGCGCTCATCGCGGCGCTGCAATCGAACGGCCATGCGGGCCGTGCCAGGCGGGCGCCCGACACGCGGCAGGCACGCAGCCATCGCGGCTGGCGATTGCCCGTCTACGTCGGCTCCGTTGCGCTGGGCACCGCGCTGCTGCTGTTCGCCGTGGTGCACAGCCTGCCGCACCGCGAAGACTGGACCACCGTGCTGGCGCTCGTCCTTCTGGCGTGGCCGCTCTCTGAAGCGCTGCTCGCGCTTGCGCAACGCATCATGGCCGAGTCGGTGCGAGTGCAGGGCCTGCCGCGCCTGGACTTTGCGAACGGCATTCCTGAGCGGCACCGCGCGCTCGTCGTCATGCCCACGCTGCTGGGTTCGACCGCGAACAACGCGCAGCTCGCGCACCGGCTCGAACTGCACTGGCTCGCCAACCGCGAAACAAATGCGCAGTTCGCGCTGCTCACCGACTGGGCCGATGCACCGCTGGCCTCGCTGCCCGAAGACGGCCCCCTGCTCGACGACGCCCTGCAGCGCATCGCTGCGCTCAACACCAAATACCCTGTGGCGCCAGGCGAAGCGCCACGCTTCCTGCTGCTGCACCGCCCGCGCAGCTGGAGCGACACCGAGCAGCGCTGGATGGGCTGGGAGCGCAAGCGCGGCAAGCTCGAAATGCTGGTGCGCCTGCTCGCAGCCGGTGACGCCAGCGGCTTCCTGCCGCTCGCACCGGGCCTGCGGCTCGCCGCCGGCCGCACGCCGTATGTGCTGACGCTCGACAGCGACACCGGCCTGCCGCCGGGCGCCCTGCGCGACCTGGTGTCGATTGCCGCGCATCCGCTCAACGCGCCCGAAATCGACGTGCAACGCCAGCGCGTGGTCGCCGGCTTCGGCATCCTGCAGCCGCGCATCGTCACGCCGTTTCCGCAGCGCCACGAGCGCTCCTTCTTCCATTGGGTGTTCGCCGGCCAGTGCGGGCTAGACCCCTACGGCAGCGGCGCCTCCGACATCTACCAGGACGTGTTCGGCAGCGGCTCCTTCACCGGCAAGGGCCTGCTGAACGTGCGTGCGCTGCACGCCACGCTCGATCGCCGCCTGCCCGACGGCGCGGTGCTCAGCCACGACCTGCTCGAAGGCACGGTCGCGCGCTGCGCGATGGTGAGCGACGTCGTACTTGTCGAGGACCATCCGCACCATGCCGGCGTTGCGGCGTCGCGCGTGCACCGCTGGGTGCGCGGCGACTGGCAGCTGCTGCCGCTGATGTGGCGCGCGCGCCGCTTCGGCATCGATGCGCTGGGCCTCTGGAAGATGAGCGACAACCTGCGCCGCTCACTGGTGGTGCCAGCTTCTTTCGCGCTGCTGGTGCTGGTGATCTTCACGCAGGCCATGCCGCTGGGCTGGGCGCTGGCGGCCGTGGCGTCGGCGCTCACGCTCGGGCCCTTGCTCGGCGCGCTGGCCGGGCTGGTGCCCACGCGCCGCGCCATCGAGCTGCGCCACTTCTTCGACGTGGGCGCGGTCGAGCTGCTGCGTGCCATGGCCGGCGCGGCCTGGCAGTTCGTTCAACTCGCGGCGCAGACGCGGCTGCTGCTCGACGCATGGTTCCGCGCGACATGGCGCCTCGTGGTCAGCCGCCGGCATCTGCTCGAATGGACCACGGCCGCGCAGGCGCAGGCGCAATCGAGCGGTCGCCTCGCATCCTTTGTGCGCAATGCCGCCGCGAGCAGCGTGGCGTGCCTCGCGCTCGCCGTGGCGGCGCACTGGAGCGCATACCCCGTGATCGGCACGCTGCTGTTCGTGCTGTGGGCGCTGGCGCCGGTCGCGGCCTGGTGGGGCAGCCGCTCTGAAGCAAAGGCACCTGACCCGCTCAGCACCGGCCAGCGCACCTACCTCGAGAAGCTTGCGCACGACACATGGCGCTTCTTCGAGCATGTGGTGGGCCCGGACGACAACCACCTGCCGCCCGACAACCTGCAGCTGGAGCCGCAGCCCACCGTCGCGCATCGCACCTCGCCGACCAACATCGGCATGTACCTGCTGGCTACCTGCTGCGCGCGCGAGTTCGGGTGGATCGACACCGCCGCCCTGCTCGCCCGCATCGCCGCCACGCTCGACAGCGTGGACCGCATGCAGAAGCACAACGGCCACCTGTTCAACTGGTACGACACGCAAACGCTGAAGCCGCTGCCGCCAGATTACGTGTCGAGCGTGGACAGCGGCAACTTCGCGGGCCACCTCGTGGCCGTGGCGCAGGCCTGCCGCGCCTTCGCCGCCGAAGGCTGCCAGCCCCATGAAGCGCCCGCGCTCGAAGCACTTGCCGAGCGCTGCGACGCGCTGCACGCCGGCATGGACTTCAGTGGCCTCTACGACCCCAAGCGTCACCTGTTCCATATCGGCCTGCGGGTCGAGGAGAACGTGCTCGACGCAAGCTACTACGACCTGCTGGCTTCCGAATCGCGGCTGCTGAGCTTCCTGGCGATTGCCAAGGGCGACGTGCCGCGCCGCCACTGGATGGCGCTGGGCCGACCGTTCCTTCTGGTGGGCTTCCGGCCCAGCCTGAAGTCGTGGTCGGGCTCGATGTTCGAGTACGTGATGCCCGCGCTGGTGATGACCGAGCCTGCCGACGGCCTGCTGCAAGTGGCCAATGCCGCCGCCATTGCCGAGCAGCAGGCCTTCGGGCGGGCGCAGAACCTGCCGTGGGGCGTTTCCGAATCGGCCTACTTCGCACAAGACCACTCGCTGGCCTACCAGTACTCGCCCTTCGGCGTGCCGCGCCTCGCGCTGCGGCGCACGCCGCCCACCGACCGCGTGGTGGCGCCCTATGCGAGCGCCATGGCCGCGCCGTTCGCGCCCGGGGCGGCGGTGATCAACCTGGAACAGCTCGAATCGCTCGGCGCGCGCGGCGAGTTCGGGTTTCACGACGCGGTCGACTTCACCGTCTCGCGCCAACCCGAGGGGCAGGACTTCACCGTGGTGCGCAACTTCATGGCGCACCACCAGGGCATGTCACTGGTAGCGCTGTGCAATGTGCTGTGCGCCGACGCGCCGCGCCGCTGGTTCGGCAGCGCCGCGCTGGTGCAGGCGCACGAGTCGCTGCTGCACGAGCGCACGCCGCGGCAGATCATCGGCAGCGCCGATCCGCGCACGCCGCCCGAGCCCAGCCAGGCCGAGCTGGCGCCGCTGTTCCAGCCCCGCCTTGTCGACCCGATGGCGCCCGGCTTCCAGCCCACGCACTTGCTGTCGAACGGCCGCTACACCGTTGCCCTGCGCGCCAACGGCGCCGGTGTGAGCCGCTGGCATTCGTTCAACGTGACGCGCTGGCGCGACGACCCGCTGCGCGACAGCTACGGCACCTTCTTCTTCGTGCGCGACGAGGGCACCCAGGAACTCACCTCGCTCACCGCCCTGCCCGCGCCGGGCGACGGCTGGCGCTACCGCACCCGCTTCCTGGCCGACCACGTGCAGTTCGACGCGACCGGCCCCGGCCTGCAGGTGCGTACCACTGTGCTCATCAGCCCCGAGGACGACACCGAGCTGCGCAACATCACGCTGCACAACTCGGGCGAGGAAACGCGCACGCTCGAACTGGTCTCGTACTTCGAGCCGGTGCTGTCGAACCCCAAGGCCGACGAGGCGCATCCGGCCTTCGCCAACCTGTTCGTCGAGTCGCGCTGGGAGCCCGCATGGCGCGCGCTGCTGATGTCGCGCAAGCCGCGCCTGCATGGCGACGCGGTGATGGCCGCCGCGCACTTCCTGGCCTCGGCGGACGCGCACGTGCTCTCGGTCGACTGCATGACCGACCGGCGCGCCTTCATCGGGCGCAACCGCACGCTGGCCAGCCCCGCGCTCGACGCGCAGCCGCTCACGCCCAACGGCAAGCAGGTCAACGGGCTCGACCCCATCGCCTGCCTGCGCGTGCGGCTGTCGATTGCGCCCGGTGCCACCGCGCGCCTGAGCTTTGCCACCGCGGCCGACAAGAACATCGATGCGCTGATGCCCGGCATCGACCGCTACATGCAGCCGATGCACGTGGAGCGCGCCACCCGCATGGCCGCCACGCTGGCGCAGGTGCGGCTGCGCGACCTGAGCATCGCGCCCGCGCAGAACCTGGCGCTGCAGGACCTGACGACCATCCTCACCTACACCACGCCGCGCGTCATGCGCGACCGCGGGCTGATCGACCTGCGGCAGATCTGGCGCTTCGGCATCTCGGGCGACAAGCCCATCGTGCTGGTGCACATCCATTCGATGATCGGCATGGGGTTGATCAACACGCTGCTGCGCGCCCAGCCCTGGTGGGGCTTCGGCGGCGTGGCCTGCGACCTGGTGGTGCTCAACAGCGAGCCCAACTCGTACCTGATGCCGCTGCAGCGCGAAATAGAAAGCCTGCGCGCGCGCGTCGCGCAGCAGACGCAGAACAGCTTTCCGCGCAACGACACGGCCGGCTTCTACCTGTTGCGCGACCAGGACGTGGTGCCCTCGGAAAAGGCCGCGTTCTCCAGCCTGGCGCGCGCGGTCTTCACGGCCGACGGGCGCCCGCTCGAAGTGCAGGTGGCCGCGCTGCACGAGGCCCGCAATGACACGGCATCGATGGTCAATGACGCCGCCGCACCGCCGGGCGTGCCCCTGCTGCCGCGCCCTGCCCCGACGCCATCGGCTACCGCCCCGACCGGCGACTTCGACGCCGGCACCGGCGAGTTCCGCTTCGAGGTCGGCGCAGGCCGGCGCACGCCACGGCCGTGGATCAACGTCATCGCCAACGCGGGCTTCGGCTTCCAGGTGTCCGAGTGGGGCACGGGCTTCACCTGGGCTGGCAACAGCCGCATGCACCAGGTGACGCCGTGGTCGAACGATCCGGTGCAGGACCCGGCCTTCGAGCACTACCTGCTGCAGGACCTTGCTTCGCGCGAGATGCTGCCGCTGACACCTGCCGGCGGCAGCGCGGGCAGCGCACGCCACCGTGTGCGACACGGACAGGGCTACACGGTGTTCGAGCACAAGGCGAACGGTCTCGCGCTGGAAACCACCTTCTTCGCGGACCGCGACGAGGCCGTCAAGCTCGTGCATGTGCGCGTGCGAAACGGCGGCACCGGCACGCGCCGCCTGCGCGCACTGGCCATGGCCGAGTGGCAGCTCGGCGACGCGCGGGGCACGCGGCGCACCGTGCATTGCTGGAAGCCGGAAGACCAGCCGGCAGTGTTCGGCCAGCAGCGCGAATCGGGCGCGGGCTTCGGCGGCAGCACGGCCTTCCTGCTGCTGGCGGGGCTGCAAGGTGCCACGCAATGGACCTGCGACCGCAATGAATTCTTCGGTGATCGCGGCATGGTCGAAGTACCCGACACGCTCGCACGGCGCGCCGGCAGCGGGCTCGACGCCTGCGCGGCCATCGGCGGCGAGTTCGTGGTGGCGGCCGGCGGCACCGCGGGCTTCACCTTCGTTCTGGGCCACGCGGGCAGCGCAGACGCCGCACTCGAGCTCGCGCGCCGCTGGCGCCAGCGCGACGTGCCCGAAGCATTGGCGCAGGTGCGCGGCTTCTGGGACGAGTTGCTCGGCCGCTTGCAGGTGCGCACGCCCGATCCGCTGTTCGACGCACTGGTCAACCGCTGGCTGATCTATCAGACTCTGGCCTGCCGCCTCTGGTCGAAAGCGGGCTTCTACCAGGCAGGCGGCGCCTTCGGCTTTCGCGACCAGCTGCAGGACGCGATGGCCTTCGCGCTCACCGACCCGGCGCGGCTGCGCGAGCAGATCCTGGTCAACGCGGCGCGGCAGTTTCCCGAAGGCGACGTGCAGCACTGGTGGCACATGCCCGGCGGTGCCGGCGTGCGCACGCATTTCTCTGACGACCTGCTGTGGCTGCCGTACGCGTCGGCGCACTATGTCGAGGTGACGGGCGATGCATCTCTGCTCGACGAGATGGCCGGCTTCATCGAAGGCCCCGCCATTCCCGACGGTGCCGAAGACGCCTACTACGCGCCGCAGCGCAGCGGCCAGATGGCCAGCTTGTTCGAGCACGGCGCGCGCGCCATCGACCGCAGCCTGAAGACCGGCGTGCACGGCCTGCCGCTGATGGGCACCGGCGACTGGAACGACGGCATGAATCGCGTGGGCAACGAAGGCCGCGGCGAATCGGTGTGGCTCGCGTGGTTCCTGTGCAGCGTGGTCGCGCAGTTTGCGCCGCTGGCACAGGCACGCGGCGAGCACGAACGCGCCGCGCGCTGGACCGCGGCACGCACCGGCTGGATCGCCGCGCTGCACGATGCCGGCTGGGACGGCGCGTGGTTCCGCCGCGCCTTCTTCGACAACGGCGCGCCGCTGGGCTCTTCGTCCAACGACGAATGCCGCATCGACCTGATTGCGCAGGCGTGGTCGGTGCTGTCGGGCGCCTCGGACGCGGCGCACACGGGGCCGGCCATGGAATCCGTCAAGAAACTGCTGCACGACGAACCGGCCGGACTGCTGCGCCTGCTGACGCCGCCGTTCGCGCGTTCGGGCAACAACCCGGGCTACATCCAGGCCTACCCGCCCGGCGTGCGCGAGAACGGCGGGCAGTACTCGCACGGCGCGGTGTGGGCGCTGATGGCGCAGGCGCTGCAGGGCGACCACGAGGCCGCGTGGCGGAGCTTCGAGGGGCTGAGCCCTGCCCATCGCGCACAGCACCCCGAGCGCGGCCCGGCCTACGAGCTGGAGCCCTACGTGATGGCGGGCGACATCTACGGTGCCGCGCCTTACGTGGGCCGCGGCGGCTGGAGCTGGTACACCGGCTCGGCCGCATGGCTGCACCGCGCGGCGGTCGAGACGCTGCTGGGCCTGAGCGTGAAGGGGCGCCAGCTCTCGCTGACGCCGCGCGTGCCTGCGCACTGGCCGGGCTTCGAGATCGCACTGCGGCTCGGCGCGCGCAAGCTCACGCTGCAATGGGGCGATCTGCAAGGTGCCGCCGCCTCAACGCATCAGCTGGCGGTGGGCGAATGGATCGACTGGCAGGCGCTGCCGGCCGATGCGGTGCTGCGGGTGGGATGAGCCGGCACTCGCGGTGGCCCTAGACTCGCAACCAGACCTCGCATCAGAAGTCGTGACTCGATCACGCATCCGACATTCCATCGCTTCCCGAAGCGGCGCCACCCAGAGCATGAGCACCACCAAGATCCAGTTCCGCCGCAAGGTCATCGTCATCGTCCTGCTGTGCGTGGCCGTCGGTGGCGCCGTCGTCCGTCACTACGCGACACCCGGCACCACCACGCGCGACATCGCCACGCTGCTGATGGTGCTGTGGGTGCCGATCATCGGCAACGTGATTGCATGGCTCATCAGCAAGCGCCCGCGCCGTACGCCGAGTGCGCCGGCCGTCATGCCGCCGAGCTTCGACACGGCAGGCGCCTTCACGCCGCATGCGCGCGTCGAGCTCACCTTCCGCAAGCCCGCGCTGCCCTCGCAGGACGTGCCAATTGCGCCGGGCGAATACCGCTGCGCACTGGTGATCGACAAGGAAGGCTTCTCGGCGCGCTGGGTCGTGCCACCGGGCGATGCCCTGGAGCGCGGCAAGCCTGCGGCGCTGGAGGTCGAATTCCTCTCGCCGGCCGTGGCGCAACCGAAGTTTGCGCAGGGTGCGGTCTTTCGTGTACTGATCGGCGACTCGTTCATCGCCGACGGCCGGGTGCTGTAGCTGCGGACCGCGCCAGCAAAGCCAGCAAATACGGATACGCGGATGGCTACAACCATCAAAAGGGTCGATTGTTCGCCCCAGGGAAACTGACTACTGCTCCCCGGCGTCTTTGTCGCGGAGGCGACGGCTCGCACACTCCAATGCCTCTTCACCAGCATTGGCCCACGCGTCGCCGATGCTTCCAAGGACCGCTTCCCATGATGAATTCCCCAAGCAGCAACCCGTGCATCGACGACCTCGCTGCACCGGCGCCGGTCTCCGCACCGGTGCCTGCGTCCCGCTCCGCATGGCTCGCCGTCAGCTCCATCGCCGTCGGCACCTTCGCGATGGTCTCGACCGAGTTCATGCCCATCGGCCTGCTGACCGACATTGCGCGCGGGCTCAACGTGTCCGACGGCACGGCCGGCCTGATGGTCACCATGCCCGGCGTGCTGGCCGCGTTCGCCGGCCCGGCGTTGATCGTGGCGTCGGGCAAGCTCGACCGCCGCACCGTGCTGATCGCGCTCACCACGCTGCTGATCGCCTCGAACCTGCTCGCCGCCTTCGCGCCCAACTTCGGCACGATGCTGGTGGCGCGCCTGCTGCTCGGCCTGTGCGTCGGCGGCTTCTGGACTTTTGCGCCCGCCGCCGCCACGCAGCTGGTGCCGCATGCCTCGCAGGCACGCGCCATGTCGCTGGTGCTGGCCGGTGTGTCGGCCGCCACGGTGCTCGGGGTGCCGGCAGGTTCGTTCCTCGGCACGCTGTTCGGCTGGCGCGCCTCGTTCGCGGTGACCGGTGCACTGGCGGCCGTCGTGCTGCTGGTGCAGCTGTGGCTGCTGCCCGCGATTCCGCCGGTGCGCGCCATCGGCGCACGCGACCTGCTGACGCCGCTCACGCGCCGCATGGCGCAAGTCGGCCTGCTCGCGGTGCTGTTCTTCATCGCCGGCCACTTCGCGGCCTACACCTACCTGAAGCCGCTGCTGCAACAGGTGTTCGGCCTGGCGCCCAACTCGGTCTCGACGCTGCTGCTGGTCTATGGCGCGGTGGGCTTCGTCGGCACCTTCGTCGGCGGCAGCCTGGTGGCGCGCAGCGTGCGCGGCACCACCCTGCTGGCGGCGTTGATGCTCGCCACCGCCCTGCTGCTGACGACGGTGATCGGCTCCGGCTTCGTGCCCGGCGCGGTGGTGGTCGTGATCTGGGGCGTGGCCTTCGGCCTGATCCCCGTGGCGCTCACGGGCTGGATGATGGAAGCGGTGCCCGACGCACCCGAAGCCGGCCAGGCCCTGCTGGTGAGCGGCTTCCAGGTGGCGATTGCCTCCGGCGCGCTGATCGGCGGCGTGACGGTCGACAGCTTCGGCATCTCCAGCGCGATGGTGCTCAGCGGCGTGCTGGTGCTGATCGCTGCGCTCATCGTCGGCACGCTGGGCCGGGCACGCGGTGGTGCTTCGCTGACTGCGGTTCCGGAATAGCGCGGCACTGCCCCTTCAGCGGCGGCCGGGCTTCGTTCCGGCCGCCACGATCGCGTCGAGCACCACGCGCAAGGCCTTGTTGACGGGCTTGTCCCGCCGGATCACCACGGCCAGCGTTCGGTGCATGCGTGGATTCAGGCGGCTGGTCTTCAGCTCGGGGTGAGCGCCGCGGCCCACCATCGACATGCCGGGCACGATGGCATAGCCCAAGCCCGCGGCCACCATCTCCTTCATCGCCTCGACGCTGCCCAGCTCCATTACGGGCTGCGGCTGCAGGCCACCGGTGGCGAACCAGCGGTCGACCAGCTTGCGCGTGTTGGCAGCGGGCTCGAACAGCACCAGCGGCAGCGCGCCCAGATCGCTCGGCGCCACCCTCGCCTTCAGCGGCGCGAGGTCTGCCCGGCCGATGGCGACGAACTCGTCGTCGAGCACCGGCATCACCGTCAACGAACGCCCGGCCGCCGGCAACGTGACCAGCGCTAGGTCGAGGCTGTTCTCTTCCACCTTGCGCGCCTGGTCTTCGGTGTTGCCGGTGCTGACCACCACGCCCAGCTCCGGAAACTGCTCGCGCAGGCCACGCAGCACGGCCGGCAGGAAATGCAGGCAGGCCGTCGCGCCAGTGCCCAGCCGCACGCGGCCCGCGATGCCGCTGGCATGGTCGGCCAATGCATCGACGGCGTTCTCGACCGCAGTCTCGATGTGTTGCGCGTGGCGCAGCAGCTCCATGCCCGCGGGCGTGGCCTTCGCGCGCTTGCCGACGCGCTCGACGAGGCGCACCGCCAAGTGGCGCTCCAGCTGGCGAATCTGCAGGCTCACGGCCGGCTGCGAGATGCCGAGCCGGTCGGCCGCTGCCGAGAAGCTGCCCGTTTCAATCACCAGCCCGAAGGACTTGAGCTGATCTAGGTTCAGTGATTTATCCAAAGTATTTCTTATGCCTTGCATAGCTCAGAGAAGCTTCACTTATCAATTGTGGATCGTCAAGATCGGGCCATGTCATCTCCATGCCTCACTTCTGCCACCGTTGAAATCCTCGACGCCGAGCCGCATCACATGGCCGCCGTGCAGGCCATCTACAGCCACTACGTGCTGCACGACCTGTGCTCCTTCGAGGAAGAAGTACCCACCGTCGACCAGATGCAGGCGCGCCGCGCCGATGTGCTCCAGCGCGGCCTTCCCTACCTCGTCGCGCTGAAGGACGGCGAGGTCGCCGGCTATGCCTACGCCACCGCCTACCGCGCCCGCTCCGCATACCGGCACACGGTGGAAGACTCGATCTACGTCGCGCAAGGCATGCACGGCCATGGCATCGGCAAGGCGCTGCTGCGCGAAGTGATCCGGCGCTGCACCGACGGCGGCTTCACGCAGATGGTGGCGTGCGTGGGCAACAGCGCCAACACGGGCTCACTGCGGCTGCACGAAAGCCTGGGCTTCGAGCAGGTCGGCGTGCTGCGCGACATCGGCTTCAAGTTCGGGCAGTGGGTCGACACCGTGCTCCTGCAACGTGCATTGCGCTGAGCCCGCCCCGCAGCGCGGCTGGCTGGCACTGCTGTGCACGAGCCGGCTGCTGCAGGCGATGATCGTCACCGCCTATTCCGGCGTGCTGCCGTTCATGATGGCCGACTGGCACATGACGGCCGCGCAGGCCGGCTCGATCCAGAGCGCCTGGCACGTGGGCTACATGAGCTCGCTGTTCGCCGTGGGCCTGCTGGCCGACCGCTACGGGCCGCACCGCATCTTCTTCGCCGGCAGCGCCATCAGCGCGATGGCGGCACTGGCCTTCGCCATCTTCGCGCGCGGCCATCTCTCGGCGATGCTGCTCTATGGCCTGGCCGGGCTGTGCGCGGGCGCTTCGTACACGCCGGGCCTGCAGCTGCTGGCGCGCAACACCGAGCCCGCCGTACGTGGGCGTGCGATGGGCCTTTTCATCGGTTCGTCGTCGATGGGCTATGCGCTCTCGCTTGCGGTGGTGGCGGCATTCAGCCATCTGCAGTACTGGCGGCTGGGCCTGCTGGTTGCGGCGGGCTGCACCGTGGCGGGCGCATTGCTGACGCTGCAGGCGCTGCGCCGCATGCGGCCGCCTTCGGCGCCCGTGCCTGGCGCGGTCCGCGAAGGCACCTGGCACGCGCTGGCCGCCACGGTGCGCGACAAGCCCGCGATGGCGGGCAACTGGGCCTACGCCTTCCATTGCTGGGAGCTCATGGCGCTGTGGGCGTGGCTGCCGGCCTATCTGGTGGCATCGTCGGGCACGGCGACATCGTGGCAAGGCGCGGGCATCGCGCTTGCCGCGCTGGCGCACCTCGTCAGCGTGTTCGGCAGCGTCGCAGGCGGCGCAGCCTCCGACCGGCTTGGCCGCGCGCGGGTGATGATGATCGCCACCGTCGCAAGCCTGTGCATGTCCTTCGCCTTCGGCTGGATGTGGAGCTGGCCGCTGTGGCTTCTGGCTGCGGCCGCCGCCATTTACAACTTGCTCGCCATTGCGGATTCGTCGGTCTACTCGACCGCGCTGGCCGACGTGGTGGCGCCGCACCGGCTGGGCGTGGCGTACTCGGTGCGTTCGGTGATGGGCTTCGGCGCGGGTGCGCTCAGTCCGTGGGTGTTCGGCCTCGCGCTGGACTGGGGGCAGACGCGCTTCGGCCTGGGCAGCACGCACGGCTGGGTGGCGGCGTGGAGTTCGGTCGGGCTGGGCGCGCTGCTGGGGCCGCTGATGATCGCGCGCTTCTCACGGCTGCATCGTGCGCACGCGGCTGCTGCTCACTGAGCTTCTTCGCCCTCGGACCACTCGGGGCTGTAGCCGCCGAGCGTCGGGTGGTACATCTCGTCGCCCGAATGCTGGGTGAACTCGACATTGAGCCGGTCTTCGCGCAGGCCCAGGATCTCGATGCAGTCGCGGCACAGCGCCTTGGCCACTTCGAGCCGCAGTTCGGCCGATCGGCCGCGCCGGATGTCGCACATGAGCACCGACACCTCGGCGGGCTCGCCATCCACCAGGCGCCACACACCGCCCTCGCCCACTTCGCGGATTGCGATGCTGATGCGGCGGATGTCGACGCTCATCATCTGCGCGTAGGTTTCGCTGAGTTTCTTGGCGAGGCGTTTCTTGTCGGCCACGGGGTGGCGGCCGTTCACATCGAGTTGGAGATAGGGCATGTGGGGATTCCTCCAGGCTGATCCTAGCCATTGCGGTTTTACTCTGCAACCGAATGGCCATTGCGGTCTAAACTCGCGCCCAACGCAGGAAGAAAAGCCATGGCCCGAAGAAGAAGCCTCAAAACCGACGCATGCCCGATGGCACGCGCGCTCGAGATCGTCGGCGACCAGTGGTCGCTGCTTGTCATCCGCGATGCGTTCGACGGCATGAAGCGCTTCGGCGAGTTCCAGCAGAGCCTGGGTGTCGCGAAGAACATCCTGTCGGACCGGCTGAAAAATCTGGTGCAGGAAGGCGTGCTCGACCTCGTGCCCGCCTCCGATGGATCGCTCTACCAGGAGTACGTGCTGACGGCCAAGGGCAAGGGCCTGTTCCCCGTGGTGGTGGGCCTGCGGCACTGGGGCGAAGCGCATCTGTATGCCAAGGGCGAGCGCCATTCGGTGCTGCTCGAGCGCGACAGCGGCAAGCCGGTGCCGAAGATCGATCTGCGCACGCGCGATGGAAAGCCGCTGGACCCGGACCTCACCTTCGTGAAGAAACTGCCGGCAACAACAGCGACTAAAGCAGGCTCTCGCTGATGAACGGGAAAAGCAGCCACAGCTGCAGCCGCGTGCCGAAGTCGACGCCGGGATCGCTCTCGTAGACGGTCCCGGTACCGTTCACGCTCCCCACCCACTGCAGCCGGTCGCCCGATTCTCGGCGCTGTCTTCGCTGGTGGGTGCAGTGTCGCTGTCGCGTGCGGTCAACGACGAGGCGCTTTCGCGGGAGATCCTCACGGCTGCGGCTGGCGAGTTGAAGGCCCTGCTGGGCCAGGCCTACTCCCCCAGCAGCTCCCCGATCGGCTGCAGGTCTTCCACCCGGTCGCAGATCGACTTGATCACCATCGTGATCGGAATGCCCAGCAGCAGGCCCCAGATGCCCCAGAGCCAGCCCCAGAAGATCACGCCCACGAACACTGCCACCGGGTTCATGCGGCTGGTGCGGCTGGTGAGCCAGGGCATCAGCAGGTTGCCGATGATCGTGTGGATCGCCAGCGACACGCCGCCCACCACGATGCCCATCTGCAGGCTGTTGAACTGCAGGAAGGCCACCAGCCCCGCGGCCGCCAGCACGATCACCGAGCCGATGTAGGGAATGAGGTTGGTCACTGCCGCGATGATTCCCCACACCGCCGCGTTCTCCACGCCGAGGGCCCAGAACGCCAGCCCGGTCGCCACGCCCACCACCCCGCTCACCAGTATCTGCACCAGCAGGTAGCGCTCGATGTTGCGGGTGATGTCGTCCAGCACGTGCACCGTGACCTTCTTCTTCTGCAGGCTCGACCCGGTGATCTTGATGAGCTTGCGGCGGAAGGTGTCGCCCGAGCAAAGCGCGAAGTAAGTGAGGAAAGCCACCAGCGTGAGCTGCCCCATCGCACTCAGCAGCCCGACGGTGCCGCTCAGCAGGTAGTCGCGCACGTTGAAGCCCGGCCGTTCGATGACCACGCGCGCCACGCCCTTGCGCGCTGCAACGCGGGCGGAGTTTTCTTCGGCGGCTTTCTCGAGCTGCGCGGCGGCCTGCTGCACGCTTTCGAGCGGCGTGGCGCTGGCGCCCTTGTCGCGGCGCATGGCCTGGCCGAGCTTCTGCGCGGCCACCGGCAGCGAATCGAGCAGCTGCGAGGCGCTGCCCGACAGCGAATAGCCGGTCCAGCCCAGCCCGCCGAACAGCCCCACGAGGATCAGCGCCGCGCCAATCCAGCGCGGCAGCTTCCAGCGATGGAGCAGGTCCACCAGCGGCGAGAGCGCGTAGGTCAGCAGCAGGCTCAGCATCAGCGGAATGAACACGGCCTGGCCCCACTGCAGCGCGAACACGCTGGCCAGCACGGCGAGCACCACCAGTGAGGCGCTGCGCACGTCGACGGGCATGTGCAGCAGCAGGCGGTCGCGCGCGGGTGCGGGCGGCTCCGGTTCGGGCGGCTCCGGTTCGGGCTCGGTGACCGGTTCGGGCTCTTGCGCCTCGGGCGCAGGTGCGGGCTCGACCGCTGCGGCCTGCGGTGGCTCGGCAGCCGGTTCCGGCTTTGGCTCAGGCGGCGGTGGCGCCTCGGCAGCCGCGGGCTTGTCGTCGCTCATCGCGCTTCCTTGAGCACTTCGCGCACCGCGGCAAGCTGGCGACGCGACACGGCCACGGGTTCTGGAATGGCGTCGAGGCGCAGGGCCCAGCCCTCGGCATCCTCGCCGTCGTCGTATTTCTCCAGCGCGCGAATCGCCGAGCGCGCCACCAGCGCATTGCGGTGCACGCGCAGGAAGCGGTTCGGATAGCGCTCCTCGAACTCGTTGAGCGAGCCGTCGAGGATGTGGCTGCGCGTGGCGGTGCGCACGGTGAGGTACTTGTATTCGGACTTGAGGTAGAGCACTTCAGACAGCGGCACGCGCTCGGCTCGGCCGCGGTCCTGGATCAGCACCGTCTCGGGCACGGCCTCGGCCTGCAGCGCGCGGCGCTCCTTCAGGAAGCGTTCTGCCTTCTGCAGTGCCTGCTGCAAGCGCTCGGCGCGCACGGGCTTGGTGAGGTAGTCGACCGCATCGAGGTCGAAGGCCGTCACCGCGTGGGTCGCGTGCGCGGTCACGAACACCACGGCCGGCGCATCGGAGCGGCTGCGCAGCGCGCGCGCCACCTCGATGCCGTCGACGCCGGGCATGTGTACGTCGAGCAGCACCAGGTCGAGTGCCATCGTCGTCAGGTGCTGCAGCGCCTCGGCACCCTGCGAAGCCTCGGCCACCACTTCGGCGGCGGGCGATGTGCAGTCGCGCAGCAGCGTGCGAAGGCGCGATCGCGCCAGGGCTTCGTCGTCAACTATGAGTGTCTTGAGGGTCATGATTCGGCGGGGATCGCTATGCGCACCCGGTAGCTTTTCTGGTCCATGCCGGCGCTGAACTGCATCTGCATGTCGTGCAGCAGCCGCAGGCGGTCGCGCACGTTGGCCAGCGCAATGCCGTGGCCGCGCGGCAGCGGCTCGTCGGCCCAGCGCAGCGGCGGCAGGCTGTTGACCACCTCGATCACCACCATGGAACCGCGCCGCTCGGTGCGGATGCGCAGCCTGGCGCCCTCGGGGCTGGGCTCCACGCCGTGCTTGATGGCGTTCTCGACCAGCGGCTGAAGCAGCAGGGGCGGCAGGCGCGCGTTGCTGGCGGCGGCGTCCAGGTCCCAGCGGATGCGCAGGCGGTCGCCGAAGCGCACCTGCTCGATGGCCAGGTAGCGCTCGGCCAGCGCGATCTCGTCGGCCAGCGTGCACGATTCGCCCGGGTCGGCCAGCGCCTGGCGGAACAGCTCGGCCAGGTCTTCGAGCATGGTCTCGGCCTTGGCCGGCTCTTCGCGCACCAGCGCGATGGCGCTGTTGAGCGTGTTGAACAGAAAGTGGGGGCGGATGCGCGATTGCAGTTCTTCGAGCCGCGCGGTGGTCGCCGCCGGCGTCTGGCCCCGGGCGCGCAGCACCATCGCGGCCATCACCAGCCCCGCGAACAGGGCTCCGGTCAACGCACTGGCCAGCCACGGCGCACTGGCAAGAACACCCGTCAGCCGCAGCAGGCCACAGCCATACAGCGCCGACACCGCACCGAGCACCGCACCGGCCGCGTACTGCCCCTGCTTCGGCAGGCGCCGCAGCGGCTTCTTCAGCCCGCAGGCGCTCACCAGCCACATCAGGGTGGCTGGCAGGGCCCCGCCAGTGACGGTGGCCGTCTGCACCAGCCATTCGCCGGGCGTGGAGGCCACGAACAGGGTGGCGATGGCCACCACCGCCTCGACGAACACCACGGTGCGCAGCACCACCCCGATCTGGCAGGCGTCGAAGATCGATGGGTCGCCGCGCAACGGCGTGCGAGCCCTTTCCGACGATGACGGGGGCGTGGGGGTAGAGCTGGCCGATAAAATCGCCGGGTTGCGCATCGCAGACATCAGATCCATCGGGTGACCAACCCATTATTGCCTCCTGGACGGCTCCCATGACCCAAAACCAATTCGACAAGAAATCCGAAGCCTGGTCGGCCCTTTTCTCCGAACCGATGAGCGACCTGGTGAAGCGCTACACCTCCAGCGTCTTCTTCGACAAGCGCCTGTGGCAGGCCGACATCCAGGGCTCGCTGGCCCATGCCGGCATGCTGGCCGCACAGGGGATCATCGGCGTGCAGGACCACGCCGCCATTGAACGCGGGATGACGCAGATTCGCGCCGAAATCGAATCCGGCGCCTTCGAGTGGAAGCTCGACCTCGAAGACGTGCACCTGAACATCGAGGCCCGCCTGACCCAGCTGGTCGGCGACGCCGGCAAGCGCCTGCACACCGGCCGCAGCCGCAACGACCAGGTCGCCACCGACGTGCGCCTGTGGCTGCGCGGCGAAATCGACCTGATCGGCGACCTGCTGGTCGAGCTGCAGAAGGCGCTGGTCGACATCGCCGAGAAGAACGTCGACGTGATCCTGCCGGGCTTCACCCACCTGCAGGTGGCGCAGCCGGTGAGCTTCGGCCACCACATGCTGGCGTATGTCGAGATGTTCAGCCGCGATGCGGAACGCATGGGCGAGGTGCGCAGGCGCGTCAACCGCCTGCCGCTGGGCGCCGCCGCGCTGGCCGGCACCAGCTACCCGCTGGACCGCGAACTGGTCGCCAAGACGCTGGGCATGGACGGCGTGTGCCAGAACAGCCTGGACGCCGTGAGCGACCGCGACTTCGCCATCGAATTCACCGCTGCCGCCAGCCTGTGCATGGTGCACATCAGCCGCATGAGCGAAGAACTCATCCTGTGGATGAGCCAGAACTTCAGCTTCATCCAGATCGCCGACCGCTTCACCACGGGCTCGTCGATCATGCCGCAGAAGAAGAACCCCGACGTGCCCGAGCTGGCGCGCGGCAAGACCGGCCGCGTGGTCGGCCACCTGATGGCGCTCATCACGCTCATGAAGGGCCAGCCGCTGGCCTACAACAAGGACAACCAGGAAGACAAGGAGCCGCTGTTCGACACCGTCGACACGCTCAAGGACACCCTGCGCATCTTTGCCGAGATGATCGGCGGCATCACCGTGAAGCCCGAGGCCATGGAAATGGCCGCGCTGCGCGGCTATGCCACCGCCACCGACCTGGCCGACTACCTGGTGAAGAAGGGCCTGCCCTTCCGCGACGCGCACGAAACGGTGGCGCATGCCGTCAAGGCCGCCACCTCGCACAAGGTCGACCTGGCCGAGCTGCCGCTGGCCGTGCTGCAGCAGTTCAACCCGGGCATCGAGAAGGACGTGTACGACGTGCTGAGCCTGCGCGGCTCGCTGAACGCACGCAACATCCTGGGCGGCACCGCCCCGGCGCAGGTGAAGGCGCAAGTGGCGCGCCACCGCGCCCGCCTCGGCTGAGCGCGGCAACACCGGCGGCCGCACCGTGTTCTACGCCATCCCGCTCGAGAACAAACCGAGCTGGCGCAACCCACCGTGGATGACGGTGCTGCTGATCCTCCTGAACATGCTCGTGTTCTGGGGGCCGCAGCGCAGTGAAGAGAACACGCGCGAGCGTGCCGCCAACTACTACACGAAGAGCGTGCTGCCCGAACTGGAGCTGCCGCCCTTCGTCGAATGGCTGGAAAAAACCGACCCCAAGCGCGGCAAGCTGGCCCGGCGCATGCTGCCGCACGAAGAGGCCTATCCGCAGCTGCTGGAAGGCCTGCAGAACGACAAGAAGTTCCTGGCAAAGCTGCGGGCTGACGAGGTCATCAAGCCCACGAACCCGCAGTACGGCGAATGGAAGCGCGACCGCCAGCAGTACGAGGCGATGCTGCCGGCGCCCTTCACCGAGCGCTGGTCGCAGGACTACAACAAGGACGCCGAGTTCAAGCCCTGGACCTGGATCACCGCCGCCTTCCTGCACGGCAGCACCGGCCACCTGCTGGGCAACATGCTGTTCCTCTTCCTCTTCGGCTTCTCGGTCGAGCTGGCGCTGGGGCGCGGCACCTACCTGACGTTCTATCTGCTGGGCGCCGTCGGCTCCTCCCTGCTGGCCGGCTGGGCCTATGCCGGCAAGGAGGGCTACGGGCTCGGCGCCTCGGGCGCCATCTCGGCGCTGATGGGCATGTACGCGGTGATGTACCGGCTGCGGCGCATCCGCTTCTTCTACCAGCTGTTCTTCTATTTCAACTACGTCACCGCACCGGCCTTGCTGCTGCTGCCGGCCTGGATCGTCAACGAGCTGATGCAGCACTGGCTGGGCGGCCAGGGCATCGCCTACATGGCCCACCTGGGCGGCCTGCTGACCGGCGCTGCGCTGATGACCGGCGCCATGCTGCTGGGCCGCGTGAAAACGCCCGAAACCGTCAAGTCGGAAATGACGAACGACGACGACCACTTCGATGCGCACGTGGCAGCCGCACGCCGGCTGGCCGCCGCAATGAAGTTCGAGCCCGCCTGCGCCGAGTGGCGCGCCGCCGCCGCCCTGCGCCCCAACGACGCCGACACGCTGCGCGCCTGGTTCAACACCGCGCGGCTGCAGCCCGCGAGCGACGACTTCCACCAGGCCGCGCGCCGCATCTTCCGCCTGCCCGGCACCGACCCCGAAACGATTGCGCTGCAACACGCCAGCTACAAGACCTACCTCGACCAGGCCAAGCCTGGCCTGCGCCTGAAGCCCGACGACATGGCCCGGCTCGCGCGCCGCTTCGCCCGCATCCGCGAGTTCGGCGATGCCGACATGCTGTGCCGCATCCTGCTGAAGACCGCGCCCGACCATCCGCAGCTGGCCGACACGCTCTCCGTGTGTGCGAACGGGTTGCTGCATGCCGGTGAACGCGAAAAGGCATTGGGCCTGTTGCCGCACCTGCTGCGGCTGGCGCCGAACGACATGGTGACGCGCGCCCTGCAGCGCGCCTGACAAGCGCCTGAGCGGGCGTCAGCCGCCCGGCATCGGCTCTTCGAAATTCGACAGCAGCCGCGCCCGGCCAGCCAGCACATGGCGTTCGGCGGCAGAGCGCGCACGCGCGCGGTTCGACGCCACGATCGCCTCGAAGATCGCGCGGTGCTCGATGTTCGAGCGGCGCATGTTGCCCGGTGCGTTGAAGTACTTGCGCCGCACCAGGTGCAGCTCCTTCACGTAATCGTCGTAGGCCTGATGGGCGCGACGGTTGTTCGACAGCGTGAGGATCAGCGCGTGGAACTGCAGGTTCAGCTCGTAGTAGAGCGTGCCGTCTTCCGCGTCGCAGGCGGCGTCCATCGCAGACAGCAACGACTCGAACTGCTTCTTGTGCTCTTCGGTGAGGTGCTCGCAGGCGCGGTCGGCGGCATAGCCGAACACCAGTGCGCGCATCTCGTAGATCTCCAGCATCTCGCGCAGCGAAAGCTGCCGCACGTACACGCCGCGGTTGGTTACCGCATTGACGATGCCCAGCCCCGCCAGCACCTTGATGGCCTCGCGGATCGGTCCGCGGCTGGTGCCCATGCGCAGTGCCAGCGCCGCCTCGTTGAGCCGCTCCCCCGGCTTGAACTCCCCGGTGTAGATCAACTGCTTGAGTTCATTGACGATGGCATCCGACAGTGCGGAACCACGGGTGCTGGAAGATGGCGGAGGCATGCGGCAATCCTAACTTCAGACCAACAGCGCTCCGCCCAGCCTCGCCCCGGCCGGCGGCTAGTCGACCTTGACGTTCGCGCTCTTCACCAGCTTCACCCAGAACTTGCCGTCCTCCGCCAGGAAGCTGCCGAACGCCTCGGGCGACGCGGAGACCGACACCTCGGTGCCGTCTCGCGCCAGCGAGGCCTTGACCGAAGGCTGCTGCATCGCGGTGACGGTCGCGTCGTAGATCTTCTTCACCACGGCCGGCGGCGTGCCGGCGGGCACGAACATGCCGTACCAGAACTCGAGGTGGTAGTCGGGCAGGCCCGCCTCCTTCATGCCCGGCAGCCCGGGCACCAGCGGCGAGCGCTCGCGCGTGCTGACGGCCAGCGCGAGCAGCTTGCCGCCGCTGGCCATGGGCAGCACCGAGGGCGAGGTGCCGAAGGTCAGCTGCGTGTCGCCCGCCATCACCGACTGGATCGCCAGGCTGCCGCCCCGGTAGGGAATGTGCGTCATCTCGGCACCGGTGATCTGGCCGAACAGCGCCGCGCCCAGGTGCGGCGCCGAGCCGTTGCCAGAAGTCGAGTAGTTGAGCTTGCCCGGGTCCTTCTTCGCCGCCGCGACAAGGTCGGCCACCGAGCGGATGCCGGTCGCGGGGTTGACGGCCAGCACCAGCGGCGAGGTGGTGATCTTGGTAACGGGCGCGAGGTCGCGCGCCGAGTAGGCCAGCCTGGGGTTGAGCGCCGGGTTCACCGAGATGCTGCTCGGGCTTGCGATCAGCAGCGTGTAGCCGTCGGGCGGTGCCTTGGCCACGATTTCCGCGGCAATGCTCGAGCCGTTGCCGGGCTTGTTGTCGATCACCACCGGCTGCCCGAGCGCCCTGGCGAAGGCATCGCCCATCGCGCGGGCCACATAGTCGGCCGCGCCGCCCGGGGCGAAGCCGATCACGAGGCGCACCGGCTTGCTCGGGTAGTCCGCCGGTTGCGCCCAGCCGGTACTCGCGAAGGCGCACAGCCCGAGGGTCATGACGAGGTTTCTGGTGTTCATGCGCTTGTCTCCTTCATTGTGTTTTTCGTCGCGCGCTTCGGGACGGATCGATCAGCCCGCGGGCGGCATTCGCAGCACGATCTTTCCGACATGGCCGCCGGCTTCCATCCGGTCCTTCGCTTCCTGCAGCCTGGCGAAGTCGAAGACGCGGTCGACGTGCGGCTTGATCCGCCCCGCGGCAATGTGCGGCAGCACGTCGGCCACGAAGGCGGGCAGCGCCGCTGCGCGCTGCGCCTTGCTGCGCAGCTTGTTGGACACGCCGAACACGGCCAGCCGCTTCGCATGCAGGGCCGCCAGGTCGAGCTCGGCCTTCACCACGCCGTCGACATAGCCGACGGTGGCGAGCCGGCCTTCGAAGGCCATGGCGCGGATGTTTTCCGCGAACACCGTGCCGCCGACGGTGTTGATGACGATGTCGGCGCCGTGGTCCTGCGTCACCTCCAGCACGGCGGCCGCGAAGTCGGGTGTGCGCGTGCAGATCGCGACATCGAGCCCCAGGCTTTGCAGCAGCGCCAGCTTGTCGGCCGAGCCCGAGGTGCCGATCACCTTGGCGCCGAGCGCCTTGGCAAGTTGAAGCGAAGCCACGCCCACGCCGGAAGACACGCCGTTGATCAGCACCCAGTCGCCCGCGCGCAGCCGGCCTTGCAGCACGAGCATGTCGTACGACACCAGGAAGGTCAGCGCGACGCTGGCGGCCTCTTCCCACGACAGGCTGGACGGCATGGCCATCGCCTCGATGTCTTCCATCAGCGCGTATTCGGCAAAAGCCCCTGCGCAGCGGCCCATCACCCGGTCGCCCGCGCGAAAGCGCGTGACCTCCGCACCCACGGCAACGACCTCGCCGGCCCCCTCCCCGCCGATCGCCTTCCAGCCCCCGGCCTGGCCGTGCAGGCCATGGCCCGACACGAACTCACCGCGGTTGAGCGACGCGGCCCGCATGCGCACCAGCAGCTGGTTCGCTCCCGGCTGCGGCACGGCCGTGTCGCGTATTTCGAGGACCGTGGCCTCGTCGCTCATCTGCATCCTGTACGACTGCATGGTGTTTGTCTCCTTGCTTCTTCTCAGCGTCCGGTGAAGACCGGCTTGCGCTTCTGCATGAAGGCGGTGCGGCCTTCGGTGTAGTCGGCGCTTTCGAAGCAGCCGCGAATCAGCGAATTGCACAGCGCCAGGTCAAGTTCCGGCGAGGGCTTGAGGATCTCGCGCGTGATCGCCTTGCCCGCCGCAATGGTGAGCGGCGCGTTCTCCGCCATCGCGCCGGTGTATTCGGCGAGCAGCTTGTCCAGTGCGTCCGGCGCGCTCACGCGCGTTACCAGGCCGAGCGACCTGGCTTCGGCTGCGTCGATGCGGCGGGCCGTGAAGAACAGGTCTTTCGCTGCGCCGGGGCCGATCAGGTCGACCAGGTTCTTCATCGCCGAGTAGCGGTAGCCCAGGCCGAGGCGCGCCGCCGGAATGGAGAACACCGCGTCCTGCGCCGCGATGCGGATGTCGCAGCTGATCGCCACGTTCACGCCGCCGCCGATGCAGTAGCCGCGGATGCAGGCGAGCGTGGGCTTGGGAAAGTCGTGGATGCTCATCAGCGCGTCTTCGGCCATGGCCTCGTAGCGGGCCACGGCCTCGCGCGCCGCGCGCATGTCCTCGAACTGCGAGATGTCGGCGCCCGAGACGAAGGCCTTCTCGCCCGCGCCCGAGAAGACGACCAGGCGCACACGGTCGTCGTCCTGCGCCACGCGCAGCAGCTGCGGCACAGCCTCCCACATGTCGACCGACAGCGCGTTGTGCCGCGCGGGGTTGTTGAAGCGGATGTGCAGCGTGCTGGCGTCGAGCCAGGTCTGCACGCGTTCAGTGCTGGATGCGTAGGTGGGGTTGGTCATGCTCTTCTCTTCAATAGACTCCGGTCGCCTTCATTCGGGCAAGCTCGTCCGGGCCGAGGCCCAGTTCGCCGAGGACTTCTTCCGTGTGTTCACCTCGCCGCGGCGCTGCGCGGGCGATGGTGCTGGGCGTGCGTTCGAGCTGCATCGGCTGGCCGACCAGCCGCTGCGGGCCGAGGCGCGCCGAGACCACGTCCTTGACCATGCCGAGGTGCCGGATCTGCGGCTCCTCGAACACTTCGCGCATGTCGCTGATGAGGCCGCAGGCCACGCCGCCGGCATTGAACTGCTCGATCCAGTGGCTGCGGTCCTGCGCGGCCAGCCGGTGGTTGATCTCGGCGTTGAGCGTGTCGCGGTTGACGGAGCGCGAGGCCTTGTCGTGATAGCGCGGGTCTTCGATCCATTCCGGCGCGCCGAGGATCTGGCAGAAGCGCTCCCAGATCTTCGAGCCGAAGACGGCGATGTTGAGGTAGCCGTCGCGTGCCTTGTAGACGCCGGTCGGGATGCTGGTCGGGTGGAAGTTGCCCGCCTGCGTGCCGACTTCGCCGTCGATCAGGTAGCGCGAGGTCTGGAAATCCATCATGTAGACCATCGCCTCCAGCAGCGAGGTGTGCAGCCACTGGCCGCGGCCCGATGCTTCGCGCTCCAGCAGCGCGACGAGGATGCCCTGCGCCGCGAAGATGCCCGCGCAAAGGTCGGCAATCGGGATGCCGACGCGCACCGGGCCGTCGCCCGGCAGGCCGGTCACCGACATCAGGCCGCCCATGCCCTGCGCGATCTGGTCGAAGCCGGGGCGCTTGGCAAGCGGGCCGCTCTGGCCGAAGCCCGAGATGCTGGCGTAGACCAGGCCCGGGTTGTCGGCCGAGAGCGTTTCGTAGTCGATGCCCAGGCGGAACTTCACGTCGGGCCTGAAGTTCTCGACCACCACGTCGGCACTGGCGATCAGGCGCTTCAGGGTGGCGACGCCCTCTTCTTCCTTCAGGTTGAGCGTGATCGAGCGCTTGTTGCGGTGGGTGTACTGGTAGTCGGAGCCGTCCTGCCCGCCAAGCGTGTCGTCGCCGCGCATGTGCTCGGGCATCTGCACCTGGATCACGTCGGCGCCCCAGTCGGCGAGCTGCCTGCAGGCCGTGGGCCCGGCGCGCACCTGGGTCAGGTCGATGACGCGAAAGCGTTGCAGGGCGGAAGAGGCAGGCAGATGGGGCATGCGGGCTCGATGAAGAAGGACCTTGAACGGGCCAGATTGTTTTCATCGACAACCAAAAGTGTCAACACTTTTATATAAACAGTGGACATTAAATGCGGCAATCGTATACGATATTCCGGCAAACAAAGGATCTCCGCATGCTGCCCTGGCTCGCCGAACAGGCCTCCGATCACCTCTCGACCGTGCGCGACACCCCGCTCGCAAAGCTGGTGCGAGACGACATGCTGGCGATGATCCTGCGGGGCGAATTGAAGACCGGCCAGCGCATCAACGAGCCCGACGTTGCCGCCCGGCTCGGCGTTTCGCGGGTGCCGGTGCGCGAGGCCCTGCGCGAACTAGAAAGCACCGGACTCGTGGTCGCGCGCAAGCACGCCGGCGTCTTCGTGCGCGAGCCGACCAGCGACGAAGTGCACGACCTCTACGAGATGCGCGGCCTGCTCGACGGCTTTGCCGGGCGCCGCGCGGCGCGGCTGGCCGAGCCGGAACGCATCGCGCTGGCCGATGTGCTCGACGCCTCCATCGCCGCCATGAACGCGGCCTTTGCCGCCCACGACGTGCAGCGCTACTACCGCGAGAACCTCGCCTTCCACTGGGCCATCGTCGAGGCGGCGGGCAACCACGCGCTGGCCCAGACCTACCGGACGATCGTGCAGAAGCTGCACCTGTCGCGCCTGAAGAACCTCTCGCAGGACATGGGCATGCGCGCGTCGATCGCCGAGCACACGCGCATTGCCCGCGCGCTGCGCAAGGGCGACATCGCCCGCTGCGAAGACCTCATGGCGCGCCACGTGAGCGACGCCTACGACCGCCTGCAGAGCCGTCGCCACTGAACGCGCGGCGCAGCCGCTCTTGCCCGAACAACTACCAGGAGACATTCATGCAACGCCGCGCCTTCACACTGGCCATTCCTACTTCCGCATTCCTCGGGATGCACGGTCTTGCGCGTGCGCAGGACTTTCCGAACAAGCCCATCCGCTACATCGTGCCGGTCGCGGCCGGCGGCGGCAGCGACATGGTGGGCCGCACCGTCACCGAGCGCTGGGGCAAGCTGCTCAACCAGACCTTCATCGTCGACAACCAGGGCGGCGGAGGCGGTGTGATCGCCTCGCAGAACACGGCCCGCGCCCCGGCCGACGGCTACACGCTGATGCAGGGCTACGTCGCCACGCACGGCACCAGCCCCGCGACGCGCCAGGTGCCCTACGACCCGGTCAAGGACTTCACGCCGATCGGCATGATCGGCGGCACGCCCAACGTGTTGGTGGCCAACGCCGACCTGCCGGCCAAGGACTTCAGGCAGTTCGTCGAGTACGCGAAGGCCAACGCAGGCAAGCTCAGCTATGGCTCGGCCGGTGCGGGCTCGCTGACGCACCTGACGATGGAGCTCTTCAAGCAGCAGACCGACCTGCAGATGACGCACGTGCCGTATCGCGGCGTGGCGCCAGCCTTCAACGACCTGATGGGTGGCCAGACGCAGGCCATGTTCCCCGGCCTGGCCGCGGCAATGCCGCACATCAAGTCGGGCCGCGTGCGTCCGCTGGCAGTGACCGGCAAGGCGCGCCATCCGCAGATCAAGGACGTGCCCACGCTCGAGGAGCTGGGCTTGAAAGGCTTCGACGCGATGCAGTGGTACGGCGTGGTCGGTCCGGCCAACATACCGCCCGCGGTCGTGAAGCTGCTCAACGACACGCTCAACACCGTGCTCAAGGCGCCCGATCTCAGCGAGAAGCTGGCGATCGAGGCCGTCGAGCCCATGCCCATGAGCGCGCAGCAGTTCGGCGACTACATCCGCGCCGACGTCGCGCGATGGACCCAGCTCGCGCGCGACCGCAAGATCGAGCTCACGACCTGAAGCCCGCCTCTTTTCCCCCTCCCAGCTATCCACCAAAGGCTTTCACACACATGGCCCGCAATACCCAGGTCGCCGCAGACCACAACGCACCTCCCATCACCCGCATCCTTGCCGAGTACGTCGCGGGCCATGCCTCGCGCGGCTGGAGCGACGCGGTGGACCATGAGGCGCACCGCACCTTCCTCAACTGGCTGGGCTGCGCCGTGGGCGCCGCGCGGCACGAAGCCGTCGAGGCCGCGCTGGCCGCCGTGCAGGTGCTGCAGCCCGCACCGCAGGCCACCGTGCTCGGCCGCACGGAGAAAGTCGACATCGCGAACGCGGCGCTGCTCAACGGCATCAGCTCGCACACCTTCGATTTCGACGACACGCACCTGAAGACCATCATCCACCCCGCCGGCCCGGTGGCCTCCGCCGTGCTGGCGCTGGCCGAGCACACGGGCGCGAGCGGCCGCGCGGTGCTCGATGCGCTGGTGCTGGGCATCGACGTTGCCTGCCGCCTGGGCAACACCGTCTACCCCGAGCACTACGACCGCGGCTGGCACATCACCGGCACCACGGGCATGTTCGGCGCGGCGGCGGGTTGCACGCGCCTGCTCGGGCTGGATGCGAACCGCACGGCGATGGCGCTCAGCATTGCCGCGTCGCAGCCGGTCGGCCTGCGCGAGCAGTTCGGCACCATGACCAAGCCATTCCATCCGGGCGGCGCGGCGCGCGCCGGCCTGATGGCCGCGCTGATGGCCCGGCACGGCTACACCGCGAGCCCGAAGGCGATCGAGGCGCCGCGCGGCTGGGCGCAGGTGGTGTCGACCAGGTACGCATGGAACGAAGTCACCGACGAGCTCGGCGAGCGTTTCGAGATTTCGTTCAACAGCTACAAGCCCTTTGCCTGCGGCATCGTGATCCACCCGAGCATCGACGCCTGCGTGCAGCTGCGCGAGCGCGGCATTGCACCGGAGCAGATCGAGCGCATCGAGCTCAAGGTGCACTCGCTGGTGCTCGAACTCACGGGCAAGAAGGAGCCGGCCGACGGGCTGCAAGGCAAGTTCAGCGTGTACCACGGGTGCGCGGCCGGCCTGCTGTTCGGCCGCGCGGCCGAAGAAGAATTCGCCGACGACATCGTGACGCGGCCCGACGTGGTCGCCCTGCGCCGCAAGGTCGTGGCCACGGTCGACGACAGCATCGACGAGGCCAGCGCCGACGTGACCGCGGTGCTGACCGATGGCCGCCGCGAGCACGTGTTCATCGAGCACGCCATCGGCTCGCTGCAACGCCCCATGAGCGACGCGGACCTGGAGCGCAAGTTCCACGGGCTGTCGAACGGCATCCTGGGCGCGCAACGCACGAGCGAGCTTCTTGCAGCCTGCTGGTCGCTGGGCACTGCCGCCGATGTGCGCAGCCTTGTGGCGCTGGCCCGGCCCTAGTACGGAGAACGGAGACCCGCATGAAACCGTCCGACCTCTCCCACGCCATCGACCGCCGCGCCTTCTGCGCCGCGGGCGGACTCCTGCTGGCGGGCTGCGCCGGCACCAAGGCCAGCTCGCAGGCGACCGCGGCGGCGGAGCTCGGCGGCACCGGCAAGCTGCGCGCCGCCATCAACTTCGGCAACCCGATCCTCGCCAGCCGCGGCGCGGGTGGCGTGCCGAGCGGCGTCTCGGTGGACCTTGCGCGCGAGGCGGCGCGCCGCCTCGGCCTGGCCGTCGAGCTGGTGCAGTTCAACTCCGCCGGCAACGTGGTCGAAGCGGTCAAGGCGCGGCAGGTCGACATGGCCTTTGTCGCCATCGACCCGGTGCGCGCGGCGGACATGGAATACACCGCGCCCTACGTGATCATCGAAGGCGCCTACCTGGTTCGCAACGGCTCGCCGCTGCAGCGCAACGCCGATGTCGACCGTGCGGGAACCCGCGTCGCGGTGGGTCGCGGCAGCGCCTACGACCTGTTCCTCACGCGCGAGCTGAAGGCCGCCACGCTGGTACGCGCACCGACCTCGCCCGAGGTCACGAACCAGTTCCTGGCCCAGAACCTCGACGTGGCCGCCGGCGTGAAGCAGCAGTTGGAAGCGGATGCCGCGCGAATGGGCGGCGTGCGCCTGCTGCCGGGCCGCTTCATGGTGATCGAGCAGGCCATGGGCGTGTCGAAGGGCCGGCTCGCTGCGCAGGCGTGGCTCAGCGATTTCATCGAGGAGATGAAGGCATCAGGCTTCGTTGGCGAGGCGCTGAAACGGCACGGCATCGAGGGCGCTGCCGTTGCGCCCCGTAGCAGCGCCGCGCGCTAGGCCGCCGGGGTCGGCCGCAGCAACCAGCGCACTTCCTGCGTCTGCTCGCTGTCGGGGTAGCGCGACTCCATCGTCGTCAGGATGGGCTGCGCCATGTCGGCCCGGCCCAGCCCCTGCACCAGCGCGCGGGCAGCCAGCTCGTAGGCCTGCGGAATCGCCTCGCTGCCGCGAAAGCGCTTGTCGAAGCCCGACAGCAGTGCCAGCGTGGCGTGCGCATCGCCGTTGCGCCATTCGGCGCGCGCCATCGCGATCACCATGACGGCATCGTCGAGCGCGAAGGCCTTGTCCTTTTCCTTGCAGACCTTGAAGACCTTGAGCGCCTCCGAGGCCAGGTCGCGCCGCATCAGCAGCGGGATGAAGCGCCGCGCCTGATCGAGCATCGTGTCCTTCTTGTCGGGCATCAGCGCCAGCACGCGGTGGTAGCGGCGCTGCGCCGCGAGGTCGTCGGACGCGGCCGTGCGCTGGGCCTCGTAGGCCGAGCCCAATGCGGCCGCGAGGTCGCCCTCGGTGATCAGCTGCGCCACTTCTGCGTCCATGCGCTGCGCGGCGATCTGCTCGGGCGTGCGGCGGTCGACCGTGGCGCCGTCGCCCAGCTCGCTGCCCGGCACGGCGTCGAAGCCGAAGGCGTCGTGGTGCTGGAACATCACGTAGCCCAGCAGGCTCGCCATGACCCAGCCGAAGTAGATGAAGGCGAAGTTGATCACCGGCAGCGCGATGCGCCCGTCGAACATCGGCAGCAGCATCGACAGCGCCACCTGCGCGCCCGTGCTCAGCAGGAACAGGAAGAAGCACAGCAGCGCATACGGCCAGCCGATGATGCGCATCGCGTCCATCACGTTGCCGGGGTTCATCGCCTGGAAGAAGCTGGCCGACTGCACCAGCACGATCACCGCCGCCGGGAACGTGAACGACATGACGAACAGCCCCACCGTGCCGAGGATCGGCGCGTACCAGGCAAGCCAGCCGATGAGAAAGGCCTGCACCATCGTGATCGCGAACAGCTTCCACGGCAGGTAGGTCCAGTCGTCGCTGGACTCGCGGCCGAAGTCCGCCGAATCGCGGATGCCGCGCGCGCCCAGCGCAATGATCTTGAAGCCGTAGCGGCTGGCCGCCAGCATGATGCCGACCTCGATGACGAAGAGCGCCAGCGCGTCGGGCAGGAAGAAGATCGCGTCGAAGAACAGGCTGCAGAACGACAGCAGCAGCCCGTAGGCCAGCGGCCGCATTTGGAACGGAAAGGCGAAGAAGCTGTTCAGGCGGTGCCAGAACGGCGGTGGCGGCGGCGCCGCATCCTTGACGACGATCATGGCAACGACCCCCTGTTTTTATGGATTCGCTTACTTGCGGAAGAAATCGCTCTGGCTCATGGCGCCCCGGCCGCCCAGGCGCACCACGGTGGCCTCTTCGGCATGCACCAGGCGCATCTGGCCCAACTCACTCTCCAGACGCTGCGTGAAGCTGGTCTTGAGCTGAATGACCGACTCGCCCATCTGCAGCACGCTGGTGCCCTTGACGATGGCGCTCTTGCGGTTGGGCGCCACTTCGACGGAATCGATGTGGTAGTCGTAGTCGAGGGTGAGGATGCCGCCCATCTGGTCGCCGACGCGGCGCAGGATCTCGAAGGTCTTGTGCTGCGCCTCGCAGGCCTCGTCACGGTTGTGCGAGGTCTCTTCCGTGCGGCCCATCATGGTCGTCTTGCTGTCGATGACGGCCTTGCGGCTGAGCTGCTTGCACAGCTTGTCGGCGTCGCGGGCGGCAATGGCGCGCGCTTCCTTCTGGTAGTAGTCGCGCACCATCGGCTCGTCGAGCTTGCGACCGCCGATAAAGAAATACCACGCGCCCACGCAGAGCACGATCGCAATCGCAATTTGCTTCATTTCCCCGCTCGCGCGTGTGCGCGTCCCTCTAAATTTTGCGGGCAGTATACGTTGCCGAATGTTTCCTAAAGACTGCATTCGGCCCCAAATCGGGCCTGCGGCATGAATCCGGCCACCCGGGCGCCCCGTATATCTGGCATGTGCATCGATGCCCCACAATCCGCGGATGCCAGCTCCCAGCCCCGACGCCGAACTGATGGCGCTGATCGACCGCATCGGCCATCGCGACGAAGCCGCCCTGCGCCAGCTCTACGACCGCACCTCGCCCAGGCTGATGGGCCTGGCGATGCGCGTCGTGCGGCAGCGCGAATGGGCCGAGGACGTGCTCCAGGAGGCCTTCCTGACTGTCTGGCGAGTCGCCGGCGACTATCGCGCCTCGCTCAGCCCGCCGCTCGCATGGCTCGGGCTGATCGTGCGCAGCCGGGCGCTCGACCTGCTGCGCCGCCGCACCGCCGACCGCGCCCAGCTGACCCAGGAATTCGACGAGCTCATGGCCGACCAGCTCGAATCGGACGCGCCCAACCCGGCCGACACCGCCGATGCGAGCGAGCAGGCCTGGGCGCTGCACCAGTGCCTGAGCCAGCTAGAGGGCCGCCAGCGCGAGGTGGTCAGCCTGGCCTACCTGCGCGACATGAGCCACGGCGAGCTGGCCGAGCAACTGAAGCTGCCGCTCGGCACGGTCAAGACGTGGATCCGGCGCGGGCTGGAAAAGCTGCGCGTCTGCATGGGGCGCTTTGCGTGAGAGCGACGATGAACAAGGCAGCCTCCCAATGAACCTCATCGCCCACCCCGAACTGCTCGAACTGCTGGCCGCAAGCCATGCGCTCGGCACCCTGCGCGGCGGCGCCCGTCGCCGCTTCGAAGCCCTGGCCCGCGAACAGGCGCCGGTGCGCGCCGCCGCGCTGGTCTGGCAAGGCCGGCTCGCGGGCATGACCGAGCTGCAAACCTCGATCGCGCCCGACCCGGCCGTGTGGACCCGCATCCGCAACATGATCGACGCCGAGCAGTCGGCACTCGCCATCGAACGGCAACGCGATGCCGCCAATGCCAGGGCCGACAGCGAGCCGCGCCAAGGCGGCTGGCTGCGCAGCCTCACGCTGTGGCGCGGCGCCACCGCCGCCGGCGCGCTGGCCACGGTGCTGGCCGTGGCGGTCGGCCTGAACCTGCGCGACCAGCTGCACAACGCCCCGGCGGTGCAGTACGTGGCCGTGCTGAGCGACGACAAGGACGCAGCCTCGATGCTCGTGACCTTCGACCCCAAGAAAAAGCAGCTGGTGCTTCAACGCGTGGGCGGCTTCAATGAAGGCAACGACAAGTCGCTGCAGCTCTGGGCCCTGCCGCCGGGCGGCGCGCCGCGATCGCTGGGTGTGCTCGACAACGCCCCGGGCCTGCGCCTCGCGGCATCGGAGTCCGACGTGCATGCCGTGCCTGCGCTGGCCATCACGCTCGAAGCCAAGGGCGGCGTCCCGCCGGGTAGCGGGCCGAAAGGACCGGTCCTGTTCAAGGGCGCGCTCATCGAGAAAACCATCTAGGCGGGACCCGGCTGTCAACGGTCACGGCCACTGGAGCGTCGTGATGGAAAATCCGCCTACCGCTCGCTCCCCGCCCTTCTTCCGTTCTTCCGATGCACTCGATGAAAACCGCGCTGGCCGCGATCGCCCTGCTCGCCGCAGCGCTCGCAGCGCACGCCCAGTCCAGCTTCTTCCCCCAGGAATCCGAGACGGCCGCTGCCGAGGCCGCGGCCGCGCGCGACTACCTGGCCGCCAAGGACCGCTGGCACAACGAGCTCGCGGCTTTTGCGCGCGCCGACCAGGAACGCTTTCCCGCGCCCGGCGGCGTGGTGTTCGTCGGCAGTTCCACAGTGCGCATGTGGACCCGCCTGCAGCAAGATTTCGCGCGCGTGCCCGGCGGCGTGATCAACCGCGGCTTCGGCGGCTCGACGCTGCAAGACTGCAGCCTCTTCGCGCGAGACCTCGTGGTGCGCTACAAGCCCCGGCAGGTGATGGTCTATGCGGGCGACAACGACCTGGCCGAGGGCCGCACGCCGCTGCAGGTGCTCGACAGCTTCGCGCGCTTTGCCAACGCGGTGCGCGCCGAGCTGCCGGATGCGCGCATCAGCTTCATCTCGGTCAAGCCCAGCCCCTCGCGCGAGCAGCTGATGCCGCAGATCCGCGAGACCAATCACGTGATCTCGGCCTACCTGAACCTGCTGCCCAACAGTGAGTTCATCGATATCTACACGCCGATGCTCGGCGCGGATGGCCGCCCGCGCATGGAGCTTTTCCGCGGCGACAGGCTGCACATGACGGACGAGGGCTACCGGCTCTGGCACTCGGTGATCGCGCCGCACCTGCCTGTTCCGCCCGCGCCGCCGACGGCCAGCCTGCCCTGAACCTGGGCGCTCAGGCCGGCGCGGGCTCCGACGGCACGTCGTCCGCCGGCGGCGGCACGTCCGCCCCACGCGTGAAACGCGCCACGAAGTACATCCCCGAGAACACCGCCAGCAGCAGCAGGCCGTCGCCCCACCATGGCCGTGCCGTCTGGCTGTCGCCGTAGAAGGCCAGCACCAGCAGCACCGCCACCAGGTGCGCGCAGAACACCGGCAGCGAGGCCGAGCCCATTGCCTCCAGCCAGCGTAGCCGCGGAATGCGCCGCATCAGCCAGGGCCCGAAGCGCACCGCCAGGATGCCCAGCGCCACAAGGTTCACCAGCCGCAGCGGCCCGAGCTGCCATTTGTCGAACAGCAGGTTCAACTCCACGTCGCCGCCGAACGGCGCCTGCCCGTTGATGCCGGTGTGGCGCCAGTAGACGCCGTACAGCGCGATACCCGCCGCCAGCACCAGCAGCCACGCCGGAAAGCGCAGCGGCCGGGCTTCCGGCCCGTTGCGGGTGGCGCCGATGCACAGCCCCGCGAACCACAAAAACTGCCAGGCATAGGTGTTGAACGCGCCCATCTCGTGGAACGGCACCGGCACACCCAGGTAGCGCTCTGCCAGCCCGTAGACCCATTCGCTGAGCCCGAACTGCGCCGCCGCCCACACGGTCGCGCTCGCCACCATCACCCAGGTCCAGCCATGGCGCATGGCGAAGGCCAGCACCCAGGGGCTCAAAAGCATGAAAAAGATGTACATCGGCAGGATGTCGAGCAGCGCCGGCTCGTAGATGAGCAGCAGCCCGAACAGGAAGCCCTCGCGCGGCTCCGCCAGGTAGTACGACACCAGGTTCTTCACGGCCGGCTGGTCGATGTGCAGCCCCACCGCCGCGATCACCGTGAACAGGAACAGCAGGATCGCCGCCTGGCACAGGTAGACCTTCAGCACGCGCCGCCAGAAGGCCTGGCGCATCGAATCGACCCCGCGCAGATAGCCGATGCGGCTGTACACCAGCCCGGCCACGAAGGCCGACAACAGCACGAAGCCCTCTGCCGCCGAAACGAACCCGAAAGGCTGGCCCAGCGGATCGGTCAGCCGGGTGGGAAGGTGGGTGACGGTCATCAGCACGAGCATCAGCCCGCGCAAGGCGTCTATTTCCCAGTAGCGTTTCATCGGTCGGCGGCGAGGTCTTGGTGGCGGTCCGCGCGGCGCACGCACGACAGCGGCTGATTGTAAGAAGGCCGGTGTAAAGACGTTCCGGGGTGCGCGCGAATGACACCGTCGTAGTGAGCGCAGCTCCGGACAGCGCCGACGGCCTATGACTGTTGGCACTGCCGAAGCGTCGTGCAAATCGGCTACGCTGCGCGCTGCCTCAAGGTGGAGATACAAAAAAGTGAACCGTTTCCTTCCAACATTGCTCCTGGCCGGCGGCGTCCTCATGGCCGGCCCGGGCTTTGCCCTCCAGATCACCAGCCTCACGCCCCAGGGCGAGGTCGCGCGCGTACGCCAGGTCGTCGCCAAGTTCGACCAGGCCGCCGTCAACTTCGGCGACCCCAAGGCCCCCGCCCCGCTCACGGTGAGCTGCACCGACGCGCAGGCCGCCAAGGGCACGGGCCGCTGGACCGACGCCAAGGCCTGGGTCTACGACTTCGAGAACGACCTGCCGCCCGGCGTGCGCTGCACAGTCACCCGCATTCCCACCTTCAAGCCCGCCAGCGGCGAGCTGACCGGCCCCGAGCGCTACCAGTTCAACACCGGTGGCCCCTTCGTGCGCAACTACATGCCGGGCAGCTACAGCCGCATCGACGAACAGCAGATGTTCGTGCTCGAGCTCAACGGCGCGGCCACGCTCGACAGCGTGCGCCAGAACATCTGGTGCGCCGCCGACGGCGTGGGCGAGCGCATTCCCGTCAAGCTGCTCGACGGCGAGCAGCGCGCAGGCCTGCTCAAGGCCTTCGGCCGCGACAAGGCCGCCGAGAAAGACCCGCTGCGCTTCGTCACCATGCAGTGCAACCGCACGCTGACGCCCGGCGCCAAGGTGCAGGTCGTCTACGGCAAGGGCGTGGCCACGCCTTCCGGCGTGCCCAACAACGTGGAACGCCGCCTCGACTTCCAGGTGCGCGAGCCCTTCGCCGTCTCGTTCACCTGCGAGCGCGAGAACGCGCAGGCCGCCTGCCTGCCGCTGCGCCCGATGCAGCTGACGTTCAATGCACCGGTCACGCGCAAGCTGGCTTCACAAATTCAGCTCAAGGGCGACAAGACCATCAAGGCCAAGCTCGAGAACGAGGGCGGCACGCAGAGCGACGATGACGTGGTCAACGGCGTGAGCTTCGAGCCGCCGCTGGCCGAGAGCACGCAATACAGCATCGAGCTGCCCTCCAAGTTCGAGGACGCCTCGGGCCGCCCGCTGGCCTCGCCCGGCACCTTCCCGCTGAAGGTGGCGACCGGAATGATGCCGCCGCTGGCCAAGTTCGCCGCCTCGCCCTTCGGCGTGGTCGAGCGACTGGCCGAGCCCGACACCCCGGCCATGATGCCGGTCACCGTGCGCCGCGTGGAGCCGAAGCTGATGGTGAACGCCCTCACGCCCGGCAAGGTGAGTGACATGAACCCGAAGACCGACGCGGAAATCATCGCGTGGTTCCGCAAGGTGCGCCGCTACGACAGCTTCACCATCTCGCGCGAGCAAGCCCGAAAGGACGTGAAGGGCCCGCTGCCGCCGGTCATCGACAAGGACGACCGCACCAGCCTGCAAACGCGCATGCTGTCGCTGCTGGCGGGCCAGTCGGGCGTGAAGGCGCTCGACATGCCCAAGTCTGACGCCGGCGATCCGCGCCCCTTCGAAGTCATCGGCATTCCGCTGACTCCCGGCTTCCACGTGCTTGAAATCGCCTCGCAGAAACTCGGCGAGGCGCTGCTCGACGAGCGCTACAACGCCGGCCGCACGATGTACGTGCGCACCACCGCGCTGGCCACCAACCTGGCCGTGCACTTCAAGCTGGGCCGCGAGAACTCGATGGCCTGGGTGACCACGCTCGACAAGGGCAAGGTCGTGGCCGGCGCCGAGGTTCGCGTGTCCGGCTGCGACGGCAAGGCCGTGGCCAGCGGCACCACCGATGCGAACGGCATCGTCATGCTGAACGGCGTGTCGCCGCAGCCGCCGTCGTGCAACGGCCCGAACGAATACGAAACGGGCGCCTGGTTCGTCAGCGCCCGCGCCAAGGACGACAAGGGCGTCGAAGACCTCGCCTTCACCTGGAGCGACTGGCAGCGCGGCATCGAGCCCTGGCGCTTCAATGTGCCGACCAACCTGCAGGCCGAGCCCGATCGCGTCGCCCACACCATCTTCGACCGCACGCTGCTGCGCGCCGGCGAAACGGTGTCGATGAAGAGCCTGATCCGCACGCAGACCAGCAAGGGCTTCGGCCTGCCGGAGAACCGGCCCGACACCCTCGTCATTACCCACACGGGCAGCGGCCAGCGCTTCACGCAGCCGCTGAACTGGCGCAAGACCGCCACCGGCGGCCTGAGCGCGGAGAACACATTCCCCATTCCGCCGGCAGCCAAGCTCGGCGTGTACGAGGTGATGCTGCGCACCGGTAAAGGCAAGGATGCCAATGGAGAAGGCGAGTCCGACGGCGACGAGGACTACGCCCGCAGCTTCAGCACCGGCATGTTCCGTGTCGAGGAATTCCGCCTGCCCGTGCTCGAAGGCCGCATCTCGCCCACCGAGAAGAAGCCGCTGGTGGCAGCCACCAGCGTGCCCACCGACGTGCAGATCAACTACGTTGCCGGTGGCGGCGCCGCCAACCTGCCGGTGCGCGTGTCGGCCATGGTGCGCGGCAAGGCCCTGAGCTTCTCCGACTACGACGCCTTCAGCTTCAACCCGCCGCGCGCCACGCAGGGCGACGGCACCGAGGCCGCCGCCCCGGCCGCGGATACGAGCGCCGGAGAGGAAGACCTCAACAGCGTGAACGACACCCGCGTGATCGCCGACAAGCTGCCGCTCACACTGAACAAGGACGGCGGCGGCAAGGTCACGATCGACAAGGTGCCCAAGGTCAAGGCCGCGCGCGAGCTGCTGCTCGAAGCCACGTACGCCGACCCGAACGGCGAGGTGCAGACCATCCGCAGCACGCAGACGCTGTGGCCCGCATCCGTCATCGCCGGCATCAAGACCGAGGGCTGGGTTTCCACCGCCCAGAAGCTGAAGTTCCAGGCGCTCGCGCTCGACCTCACGGGCAAGCCCCAGGCCAACGTGACGCTCAACGTACGCGCCGTGGCGCGCATCACCACCACCAGCCGCAAGCGCATGGTGGGCGGCTTCTACACCTACGACAACAAGACCGAGACCAAGGACATCGGCACCGTCTGCAGCGGCAAGAGCGACGCGCGCGGCCTGCTGCTGTGCGAGTCGGAGCTGAAGGAAGCCGGCGAAGTCGAACTCATCGCCAGCGCCACCGACAGCGACGGCCGCGACGCCAAGGCCGTGAGCTCCGTCTACGTGACGAAGCAGGGCGAGCTCTGGTTCGGCGGCGAAGACAACGACCGCATCGACGTGCTGCCCGAGAAGAAGAGCTACCAGCCCGGCGAAGTCGCCAAGTTCCAGGTGCGCAGCCCCTTCCGCTTCGCGACCGCGCTGGTCGCGGTGGAACGCGAAGGCATCATCGAGACGCACGTGGTGCAGCTCGACGGCAAGGACCCGACCGTCACCCTGCAGGTCAAGCCCGAGTGGGGCCCGAATGCCTACGTGAGCGTGCTCGCCCTGCGCGGCCGCCTGCGCGAAGTGCCGTGGTACAGCTTCTTCACCTGGGGCTTCAAGTCGCCGCGCGAGTGGTGGACGGCCTTCTGGTACGAAGGCAAGGAATACGTGGCGCCGACCGCCATGGTCGACCTGAGCAAGCCGGCCTACCGCCTCGGCATGGCCGAGATTCGCGTCGGCACGCGCGCCCACCAGCTCGACGTGACCGTCACCAGCGACAAGCCCAGCTACCCGATACGCAGCAAGGCGCAGGTCACCATCAGCGCCAAGCTGCCCGACGGCAAGCCGGCGGCAGGTGCCGAAGTGGCGCTGGCCGCGGTCGACCAGGCCCTGCTGGAGCTGATGCCTAACGACAGCTGGAACCTGCTCAACGCCATGCTGCAGCGACGCAGCTGGGGCGTGAGCACCTCCACCGCGCAGATGGAAATCGTCGGCCGGCGCCACTACGGGCGCAAGGCCGTGCCCGCGGGCGGCGGCGGCGGCAAGGGCCAGACGCGCGAACTGCTCGACACCCTGCTGGTGTGGAACCCGAAGGTGGTGCTCGATGCCAACGGCCAGGCCGTGGTGACGGTGCCGCTGAACGACGCGCTCACCACCTTCAAGATCGTGGCGGTGGCCGATTCGGGCACCAGCCTGTTCGGCACCGGCCAGGCCAGCATCCAGGCCACGCAGGATCTGCAGATCATCAGCGGCCTGCCGCCGCTGGTGCGCGAGGACGACCAGTTCCGCGCGCAGATCACGCTGCGCAACACCACGCAGAAGCCGATGAAGGTCGAGGCCGCGCCGCGCGCCACCCTGCTCACGCTGGAGCCGCAGACCGTGGACATCCCGGCCGGCGAGGCGCGTGAAGTGGCCTGGACCGTGACCGCGCCCGCACAGCTCGCGCAGACGCGCGCCGAAGCCATCCTGTGGGAGATCGAAGCGAAAGACACCATCGGCGGCGCGCAAGGTGCGAGAGATGCGCTCAAGGTGCGCCAGCGCATCGTGCCTTCAGTGCCGCTCACGGTGCAGCAAGCCACGCTGGTGCAGGTCGATGGGCCGTTCACGCTCGACGTGGCACCGCCCGCCGACGCCCTCCCCGGCCGCGGCGGCCTCAAGCTGTCTCTGCAGCCCAAGCTGGCCGAAGGCCTGCCAGGCGTGCGCGACTGGTTCGCGAACTACCCCTTCATCTGCCTCGAACAGAAGACCAGCAAGTCGGTCGGCCTGCGCGACGCGAAGATGTGGCAGGGCGTGCTGGCACAGCTGCCGACGTATCTCGACAGCGACGGCCTGGCCAACTACTTCCCGCCGCGCGACGGCGAGGCCAACCGCGGCAGCGACATCCTCACGTCGTACCTGCTCGCGGCGACGAACGAGGCCGCGCAGCTCAACCCGGCCTTCGCGCTGGCCGACGACGTGCGCGCACCGATGGAGTCGGGCCTGATCGCCTTCGTCGAAGGCCGCATCACGCGCGAGTTCTGGAGCCCGCGCAAGGACCTCGACGTGCGCAAGCTCGCCGCGCTCGAAGCGCTCTCGCGCTACGGCAAGGCCAAGGGCAGCATGCTCGGCAGCATCACCATTGCGCCGAACCAGTGGCCCACCAGCGCGGTGATCGACTGGCTCAACATCCTCAAGCGCGTGAACGACGTGCCGCAGCGCCAGCAGCGCCTGGACGAAGCCAACAACGTGCTGAAGGCCCGTCTCTCATACCAGGGCACCAAGCTGATCTTCAGCACCGAGCAGGACGACTACTGGTGGTGGCTGATGACCAACGGCGACGTCAACACCGCCCGCCTGCTGCTCAGCGTGATGGACGACCCGAGCTGGAAGGACGACATCGGCAAGCTCGCCAACGGCTTCATCGGCCGTCAGCAGAACGGCGCATGGCACACCACCACCGCCAACCTGTGGGGCGGGCTGGCGCTGGAGAAGTTCAGCAAGGTGTTCGAAAGCACGCCGGTGGCCGGCGTCACTGCCGCCACGCTCGGTGCAGTGAAAGCCCAGGTCAACTGGAGCCAGGTCGAACGCGTGAAGACCAGCGACCCGGCCGGTGCACCGAACCAGACCACCTTCTTCGGCGCGCCCGCTTCGCCGGGCAACCTGAAGAACAACACGATGTTCCTGCCGTGGGCAGCATCGCCGTCGGGCGTACCGGTGCGCGACACCCTGCTGGTAACGCAGCAAGGCACCGGCAAGCCGTGGCTCACGCTGCAGTCGATTGCCGCCGTGCAGCTGAAGGCACCGTTTGCCGCCGGCTATGCGATCAAGAAGACCATCACGCCGGTCGAGCAGGCCACCGCCGGCAAGTACACGCGCGGCGACGTGCTGCGCGTGACGCTGGAGGTGAACGCCAGCGCCGACATGACCTGGGTAGTCATCAGCGACCCGATCCCCGGTGGTGCCACCATCCTCGGCGGCGGCCTCGGCCGCGACTCGCAGATCGCCACCCAGGGCGAGAAGAAGTCGGGCGCCGGCTGGGCCGCCTTCGAGGAACGCAGCTTCGAGGCCTTCCGCAGCTACTACGAGTACCTGCCCAAGGGCGTGGTGAAGATGGAATACACCGTGCGCCTGAACAACGTCGGCGACTTCGCGTTGCCGCCAAGCCGCGTCGAGGCGATGTACGCGCCGGAGATGTTCGGCGAGGCGCCGAATGCGCGGGTGAAGGTGGAGGCGGCGAAGTAACAATTTAGCGGTCATCGCTTCTTCACCGGCGGTCGTCACCATCGCAGCGAACCAACAACCTGGAGGAAAGATCATGGGTCTGGCTGTCTGTGTCGGCATGCTCGCCGAATTGCTCGAAGACGATCCCGAAAGCGCCGAGGGCTTCGAGGAAGAACTGGCCGAAGCCAACCGCGTGCTGGCCGCCGCGGGGCTTCCCCAGCACACGGAGCCACGCGAGCCGATGGAGCTCGACTCGCGCGCTTCAATCGACGGCTTCCCGTATTCCTTCATCCACTACCTGCGCCGCGCCTACGCCCACCGACTGCTCTCGCCCGACTGGGTAGCGACGCCGCTGCCGGACGACGTCGACCCCACGGCCGACCCGAAGATCCAGGCGCTGCTCGACGGCTCGGCAAGCCACCTGCTGTGCCACTCGGACGCGGAGGGCTTCTACGTTCCCATCGATTTCAAGGATGTGCTGTTCGACGGGGATGACAGCTGCGAAGAGGATGACGAGGACGACGAAGACGAGGAAGAAGAGGAAGCCGGCCTCCCCGGCGGCATGCTCGGCTCGTCCTACCGCCTGCTCGAAGAACTCGTGTTCGTGGCTCCGGCCCTGGGCATCCACCTCGACAACGGCAAGCTCTCGGACGAGGAAGCGGAACGCATCGACGCGCTGATCGAGGAAGACGGCGGCCTGTACCGGGAATACGTGTCTTGGCTGCTGCTGTATGAATCGGCGCGGCTGAGCATTGCGCACAAGACGGCGATTGTTTTCTGCTGACGCCGTAACTCCACCATGACCCGGCTGCTCGAAATCCGCACCTACAGGCTCAAGCCCGGCACGCTCGCCGACTTCCATGAAGCCATGCACACGCGGGCAGTACCGATGCTGCGCAGCAAGGGCATGGACGTCGTCGCCTATGGAAAGTCGGACCACGAGGAAGAGACCTACCACCTCGTGCGCGCATATGCGGACCGGCAGGCGCTGGAAGCGGAACAGGCCGCGTTCTACGGTTCGGCCGAATGGCGCGAAGGCCCGCGCAGCGCGCTGGTCGATCGTATCGAGACCTACCTCAACACGCTGCTGTGGGCATCGGACGAAACGGTGGCCAGCATGCGTTCGCTGAACCCCGGCTGACCGCGACACAGGCAGTGTTGAACGCCCTCTGACGCGCCCATCGGCCTAAACTGCCTTCCCACCCGCCCCTTCCCCAGGAGACAACCATGACCACGCTCGAAATCGCGAACAAGCTCGTCGCGCTGTGCAGAGAAGGAAAGTTCGAGGACGCGAAATCGCTCTACGCCGATGACGCGGTGAGCGTCGAGGCGGGCGCCCCGCCCGGCCAGCAGCGCGAAGCCGTCGGCCTGGCAGCCATCGAGGCCAAGGGCAAGTGGTGGAGCGACAACCACGAAGTGCATTCGTTCAAGATCACCGGCCCCTGGCCGCATGACGACCGCTTCATCGTCGGCTTCGATTTCGACGTGACCATGAAGCCCACGGGCCAGCGCTTCCAGATGGAGGAAGCGGGCCTCTACACCGTCAAGGACGGGGCCATCGTGCGCGAAGAGTTCTTCTATTCGATGGGCGGCTGAGGCGCCCCGGGGCACGAACACCGGCAAAATGCCTGCAGGTGCCCCATGAACACACGATTTGTAGAAGCCTTTCTCTGGGCCGCACGGCTCGGCAGCTTCCGCGCGGCGAGCGACCGGCTCCACATCACGCAGGCGGCGGTGTCCAACCGCGTCGCCTCCCTCGAAGAAGACATCGGCGCGCGCCTGTTCGAACGCGATGCGCGCGAGCTGCGGCTCACACCGGTCGGCGTGCGGCTGATGGACTACGGCGAGCGCCTGCTCGAGTTGCGCCGCGAGATCGTCTCGCTCGGCCGTCCGCGCGAAGACATCCTCGGCCTGGTTCGCATCGGCGCCATCGAGACCGTCGTCCATACCTGGCTGCTGGGCTTTCTCACCAACCTGCGCTCCACCTATCCGGGCATCGAGGTGCAGCTGACCTCCGAGACCACGCTGGCCCTGCACCGCGGCCTGCGCGAAGGCGCGCTCGACATCGCGCTGCAGACCGACCACATCGCCGGCGCCGGCATCGTGAGCACGCCCTGCCTGCCGATGCCCATGGGCTGGGTCGGACCGCCCGGCGTCGAGCCCATGCAGACGGTCGAGCAGTTGCTGCGCCAACCCGTGCTCACGATGAGCCCCGGCTCGCAGCCGCACGAGGCGCTGAAGAACCTGTTCCGCGCGGCCGGCATTCCGCTGGGCAAGGTGCACTGCGTGAGCTCGATCTCGGCGCTGGCTCGGCTGGTGAAGGCGGGCTTCGGCAACGCGCTGGTGCCGCTGCCGCCCTGCTATGAATACGTGGCCATCGGCGACGTGCGAATCATCGAGTGCGACGCGCTCATCTCGCCGCAGCGCATCGTGGTGAGCCACCTCGAAGCCGCAGACTCCGACGCCATCCGGCTGGTGGCCGAGCTGGCGTGCCGCGCTTCCGACCAGTTCACCACGTCGGCAATCGCACCAACCTGGAGCGCATCGGCAGAGGGTTAACCCTCAAAACAGCGCATTTCGGCCCCGAAAAGGGGCCAGTAATTCTTGTGGCTGTAGCCCAGAAAAACTCGTTTGTGACAGTTCGCCCCTGCGACGGAAGATCGCGCCTTCATTTTTCGAAGGCCCGCCTGCTCTTCCGCCGCCATGAACACACCTGACCTTTCTTTCCCCGCAGCGAACGCGAACGGCCTGCTGTTCGTCGCTTCCGATGTCGAGCCGGCCGACGATGCCGACTTCAACCGCTGGTACGACCAGGAGCACGTGGAAGAGCGCGTGCGCATCCCCGGCTTTCTCTCGGGCGCGCGCTACTTCTCGCTCGAAGGCGGCCGCAAGTACCTCGGGCTGTACCGCACCGAATCGCTGGCGGTGTTCGGTTCGCCCGGCTACCGCGCCGCGTTCGAGAAGCAGACGCCGTGGTCCATCGCCAACCTCGACCGCATGCGGCAGCCGGTGCGCCGCGTGTGCGCCGTGCGCGCCGTCACGGGTTTCGGCAGCGGCAGCCACGTGGTCGTGCTTCCCCTGCCGGTGGCCGCCGACGCTGAAGCGCTGGTGCAAAGCGCAGAGCGCATCGGCCTTCAGCTGAAGAAAGAGCAGGCAGGCTTCGTGCAGTCGTACCTGCTCGTGCCCGACACCGCGCTCAGCACGCCGCTGCCGCGCGAATCCACCGAAGGCCGCGTGCTGCAGCCGATGCTGGTGATCGAAACCAGCAGCGCCGACGCCGCGCGCACCGCGCGTGCCACGGCCGCCGCCGCCTTCGATACCGACCCCGCCACAGGCTGGCTGCTCGCTCTCGGCTGGAAGCTGAGCGCGGCCGAGCTGGGCTGACCCGACTTCCATCTCTTCCCTGAACAAAGGTATTCCGATGACCGAACATGTTCTCCCCGCTGCGGCCACCGCAGCCACGCCGCCCGCGCCCGGGTCCGCCAAGATGGGCCGCCTGGCCATGGCCAGCTCCATCGGCACCACGCTGGAGTGGTACGACTTCACCGTCTACAACATCATGGCCGCGCTGGTCTTCAACGCGGTGTTCTTCCCGTCGTTCGACCCGCTCACCGGCACCATCCTCGCGTTCTCGACCTACGCGGTCGGCTACATCTCGCGTCCGCTGGGCGGCATGGTGTTCGGCCACCTCGGCGACCGGCTGGGCCGGCGCTTCGTGCTGGTGGCCACGCTGGTCATCATGGGTGTGTCCACTGGCCTGATGGGCCTGCTGCCCACCTATGCGACCTGGGGCATCTGGGCGCCGGTGGCACTGGTTGCGCTGCGCTTCGTGCAGGGCGTGGCGCTCGGCGGCGAATGGGCCGGCGCGGTGCTGCTGTCGATGGAACACGGCAAGCCCGACGAGCGCGGCCGCAACGCCTCGTTCACGCAGGTCGGCCCGTCGTGCGGCACGCTGATCGGCACCGGCTTCATCGCCATCGTGTCGGCTTGGCTGAGCCCGGAAGAGTTCCAGGCCTGGGGCTGGCGCCTGCCGCTGATCTCCAGCGTCGCGCTGGTGCTGTTCGGCCTGTGGCTGCGCCGCGGTGTTGACGAGACTCCCGTGTTCCGCGAGATGGAAGAGAAGAAGGCCACCGCCAAGACCCCCATCAAGGAAGTGTTCACCCAGCACTGGCGCAGCCTGCTGGTGGCCGGCGGCTCGCGCATCGGCTCCGACGTGCTGTACGCGCTGGTGGTGGTGTTCACGCTGACCTACGTGACGACGGTGCTGCACCTGTCGCGGCCGCTGGCGCTCACCGCCACGATGATCGGCGCGGCCTGCAACGCGATTGCAGTGCCGTGGTTCGGCAGCCTGTCTGACCGCATCGGCCGCCGGCCGGTCTACATTGCCGGCGCGCTGCTGGGCATGGTGTGGGCCTTTGTGTTCTTCGTGCTGATGGACAGCGCGCAACCGGTCGCCATCTGCGCGGCGGTGGTGGTGGGCCTGTTGATCCACGCAATGATGTACGGCCCGCAGGCCGCCTTCGTGACCGAGCAGTTCCCCGGCCGCGTGCGCTATGCGGGCGCCTCGCTGGCCTACACGCTGGCCGGCATCGTGGGCGGTGGCTTCGCGCCGCTGATCATCGCGAGCCTGTTCAAGTCGTGGGGCACCACGGTGGCCGTGTCGCTGTACGTGGTGGCCGCACTGGGCCTGACGCTGATCGCCCTCGTGGTGGCCCGCGAAACCGCCAAGCGCCCACTGGAGAACTGATGACGACGAACATGCATCATTCCCTGCGCTTCGCCTGCGAGAGCATTGCCGAAGACGGCACGCGCTCCACCGCCCTGCACAGCATCGCGCCCCGCGCGCTGGTGGTGGCAGGCTGGACCGGCCGCGACATCGCTGCCATCGAGCACCACATCGAGGAGCTGGCGAAGCTCGGCGTGCCGCGCCCTTCGAGCGTGCCGTTGTACTACCGCGTCGCGGCCCAGTTGCTGACGCAATCGCCGGCCATCGAGGCGCTGGGCGACCAGAGCTCCGGCGAGGCTGAGCCCGTGTTCTTCTTCTCGCAGGGCGAGTGGTGGCTGAGCGTGGCCTCTGATCACACCGACCGGCATGTAGAGAGCTACTCGGTTGCCGTGTCGAAGCAGATGTGCGCAAAGCCCGTGGCCGAAACTGCATGGCGCTGGCGCGACGTGCAGGCGCACCAGGACACGCTCGAACTGCGCTCGCGCATCTTCGAAGACGGCCGCTGGACCGACTACCAGCGCGGCACGCTCGCATCGATCCGGCCGCTGGCCGCGCTGCGCGACGGCATGCCCGGCGCCGGCAGCGCACCCGAGGGGCTGTTCATGACCTGCGGCACGCTGGGCGCACTGCCCAACGCGAAGGGCGAAGGCATACGCCCCGCCGGGCAGATGGAAATCGAACTGCACGACCCGAAGCTGCAGCGCCGCATCGTGCATCGCTATGCGGTGGAAGCACTACCGGTGGTGGCGTGATGAAAGACGGCTTCACCATCGCAGCCCTGCGCGAACGCATCGCGCGCGGCGAGCTGTCGCACGAGGCACTGATCGAACAGGTGCTCGAAGCGGCCACGCAACCCGCTGCCGAGCACGTCTTCACGCGGCTCTACGCCGATGCCGCGCTCGCTACAGCCCGACACGCCGATGCGGCGCGCAAGGCCGGCATCGAACTCGGCCCACTCGCCGGCCTGCCCGTGTCGGTCAAGGACCTCTACGACGTGGCCGGCGAGACCACCATGGCCGGCTCTGCCGTCTGCGCAGGCGAGCCGCCGGCCACGCGCGACGCAGTCGCCGTGACGCGGCTGCGCACGCAAGGCGCTGCCATCGTCGGCAAGACCAACATGACCGAGTTCGCGTTCTCGGGCGTGGGCATCAACCCGCACTACGGCACGCCGCGCAATCCGGCCGACGCGGCCACGGCGCGCATTCCGGGCGGTTCGTCGTCGGGCGCTGCGGTGTCGGTGGCGCTCGGCCTCGCTGTCGCGGGGCTGGGCTCGGACACGGGCGGCTCCATCCGCATTCCCGCCGCGCTGTGCGGACTCGTGGGCTTCAAGAGCACGCAGTCGCGCGTGCCGCGCACGGGTGCCTTCGAACTGGCGCGCTCGCTCGACACGGTCTGCGCCATGGCCCGCAGCGTGGAAGACTGCCTGATCGCCGATGCGGCCATTGCCGATGCACCGCTCGCGGTGCGCCGCCGCCCGCTGCAGGGCATGCGCCTTGCCGTGCCGCGCACGATGATGTTCGACGATATCGAGCCCGCAGTGGCGCACGCCTTCGACCGCGCGCTGCAGGCCCTCTCGGCCGCTGGCGCGCAGATCGTGGACATCACGCTGGCCGAACTCGCCGAGATCGCGACCGTCAACGCGCCCGGCGGCTTCTCGCCGGTCGAGGCCTCTGCGGTGCACCGCGAGCGCTTCGCCGCAAAGCGCAGCGGCTTCGATTCGCGCGTAGCCGCACGTATCGCGCTCGGCACCGAAGTGCGCGCCGCCGACTACATCGCCATGCAAGACCGCCGGCGCGACTGGATCGGCCGCGTCGAACGGGCCATCGAAGGCTTCGACGCCCTCGTGTGCCCGACCGTGCCGATCGTCGCGCCGCCCATTGCGGCGCTGGCGGAAGACGCCGCCTTCTTCAAGGCCAACGGCCTGCTGCTGCGCAACACCTTCGCGATCAACCTGCTCGACGGCTGCGCCTTCAGCCTGCCCTGCCATGCGCCGGGCGAACTGCCGGTGGGGCTGATGCTGGCCTCGGTGCGCGGCGACGACGCGCGGCTCGCGGCCGTAGCGCTGGCTGTGGAAGCTGCGCTGCCCGAATCTGGAACGTAAATCAGGGGCTGACGAATCTCGGGTCGAGCTGCGCCACGGCGAACTTGCGCACGTGATCGACGAAGGCGCTCACCAGCAATGACGAGCTCCGCCGCACCGGCGTGAGCACGGAAAAATCCGTCACCATTTCCGGCTCGAAGGGCAGGAAGCTCAGGCCCTGGCCGGCGTGCTCCAGCGCGGTGATCGGGTCCACCAGCGACACGCCGAGGCCGGCAGCCACCATGGCGCAAACGCCGGCCGACACCTGCGTCTCGACCTGCAGCTTGCGCTCGATGCCGTAGGACGCAAAGAGCGCGTCAACATGCAGCCGCGATTCGATCACATGCGGATGCGAGACGAAGTGCTCGCCAGCCAGGTCCGGAGGGCGGATCACCTTTTTCTTCGCGAGCCGGTGATCGCTGCGCATCACGCAAACCATCCGGGTCGCGATCAGCCGCTCACCGTGCGTGCTCGAATGGCTTACCGGCAGGATGACGAATCCGACGTCGCAGCGCTCGCCCACCACCAGGTCCACCACCGTGCGCGAGGAATGGTTGGCGAGCGACACCCGGATGTCGTTGTGCTCGGCCAGGAAGCCCGCAATTGCGCGCGGCAAGAAAGACAGCGCCAATGCCGGCGCGGCGGCAATGCGCAGCGCGCCGCGCTGCAACGACCGGATCTCCTCGGCGGTTCGCGCAATGCGCTCCATGCCGAGCAGCGAGCGCTCGACCTCCTCGTTCAGCGCCTCGGCCTCCGCGGTGGGTTGCAGGCGCCCCCGCACACGCAAAAAGAGCGGGAAGCCCACGCTTTCCTCCAGGTCGGCCACCAGCCGCGTGACGGCAGGCTGCGACACGTGCAGCGACTCGGCCGCGCGTGTCACGGTTTGCCACAGCATCACGGCGCGAAAGGCCTCCAATTGACGAATCTTCATGTCGGGCACTCCATACATGAATGTTATGGCCTTCCGAAAAAAAACGATTGTTCAGCGAACGAACGCATCGTTAATCTGCATTCTTCGAGTGAAACGAACTGCAGAACCCATTCTGGTGCGCCATAAGAGAAACGCATCACGATAGGGAAAACCCGGACTTTTTGGTGCGCAACAAAGGAAATCCCATGATGCTTCGTCCCGTTTCCGCGGCCGTGAATGCGGCGCTGTCCACCGTGCTGGCCTTCTGCGCCCTTGCCGCAGCAACCATCGCGTCAGCCCAGCAGCCGACCACGCTCTACGTCGGCTCCTACGGCGGCTCGACCGAGAAGGCCTTCAAGGAGAAGCTGATCCCCGCGTTCGAGGCCAAGCACAACGCCAGGATCGTCTACGTGTCGGGCAACTCGACCGACACACTGGCCAAGCTGCAGGCACAAAAGGGCAAGCAGGAACTCAACGTCGTGCTGCTCGACGACGGCCCGATGTACCAGGCCGTGCAGTTCGGCTTCTGCGACAAGCTGGGCAACCAGCCGGTGCTGAAAGACCTGTACTCCGTCGCACGCATGACCGACAGCGCAGTCGGCGTGGGCATCGTCGCCGCCGGCATCGCCTACAACACCGAAGCCTTCAAGAAGGCGAACCTGCCTCCGCCGGATTCGTGGGAGGTGCTCACCGACAAGCGCTTCAAGCAGAAGGTCGCGATCCCGCCGATCAGCAACACCTACGGCCTGCAGACGCTGCTGACCTTCGCCAAGCTGCGCAAGGGCGGCGACAAGAACATCGACCCGGGCTTCACGGCAATGGCGCGCGAAGTCGGGCCCAACGTGCTGGCGTGGGAACCGTCGCCGGGCAAGATGACCGAGCTGTTCCAGAACAACGACATCATGCTGGCCGTGTGGGGCAGCGGCCGCGTGCAGGCGCTGAAGGACACGGGCTTCCCGGTGCAATTCGTGATTCCGAAGGAAGGCGCGCCGGCCCTGCTGATAGCTGCCTGCCCGGTGGCGCAGAACACCGCCCCGGCACTCTCGCAGGCCTTCGTCAACTACCTGCTGACGCCTGAAGTGCAGGCCATCCTCGCCGACACGCAGGGCTGGGGCCCGGCCAACTCGACCACCAAGCTGGCACCGGCAGTGGCGGCCAAGGTGCCGTACGGCAAGGAACAGATGGACAAGCTGCTGCCCACCGACTGGACGCTGGTCAACGAGAAGCGCGCAGAGTGGACCAACCGCTGGAACCGCACCGTCGAACGCTGAGCAAGCATGACCTTCCTTCAACTCGATCAACTCGGCAAGACCTTCGGCGACTTCCGCGCCGTGGAGAGCCTGAGCCTGGACGTCGAGCGCGGCGAGTTCATCTCGCTGCTCGGCCCCTCGGGCTGCGGCAAGACCACCACCCTGCAGATGGTGGCGGGCTTCGTCGAGCCGACGCGCGGACGCATCCGCCTGAACGGCGCCGACATCACGGCCATGCGGCCGGAGAAGCGCGGCATGGGTGTAGTGTTTCAGAGCTATGCGCTGTTTCCGCACATGACCGTGGCCGACAACATCGGCTTCGGCCTCGATATGCGCGGCATGCGGGGCGCCGAGAAGTTGAAACGCATCGACGAGACGCTCGAGCTCGTGCGACTGCCGGGCCTGGGCAAGCGCTATCCAAAGGAACTCTCGGGCGGCCAGCGGCAACGCGTTGCCATCGCCCGTGCGCTGGCGGTGCGCCCCGAGGTGCTGCTGCTCGACGAGCCGATGTCGAACCTCGACGCGAAGCTGCGCGAGGACATGCACGTCGAGCTGCGCGGCATCCAGCGGCACCTTGGCATCACCACGATCCTGGTCACGCACGACCAGGTCGAGGCCATGACCATGAGCGACCGCATCGCGGTCATGCACGGCGGGCGCATCGTGCAGCTCGCCACGCCCTACGAGGCGTACGAGCGACCCGAATCCGCATTCGCCTCGTCCTTCCTCGGCAAGACGAACGTGCTGAAAGGTGTCGTCGAAGCCCGCAACATGCGCTGCTGCGAAGTGCGTGTCGGCGATTCGCTGCTGCACGTGCCGCACCAGGAAAAGCCGCTTGCGCGCGAGGTCAACGTCTATGTTCGGCCCGAGAAGGTGAAGCTTGCGCCGGCCTCGGCCGCGAACGGCATTCCGGCCACCATCCGCACGAGGCTCTTCCTGGGCAACCACTGGCTGGTCGAGGTCGACAGCGCGCTCGGGCCGATGCGCGTAAGCCATCCCAACATCGGCGCGGTGCCACCGGCCGAAGGCGAAGCCGTCGCGCTGCACTGGCTGGACGACGACCTGCGCCTGCTCGACACGGAGGCCGCGAATGGCTGAGGCAGCCTCCGGGCCGCGCGCGGCTTCTGCGCCCTGGTTCCTCAGCGCGCCCGCGCTGCTGCTGTTTCTCGGGCTGCTGGTGATTCCGCTCGCGCTCACCGCGGTGTTGTCATTCCATTCGTTCGACGGCACGCGCGGTGTGCTGCCGGACTTCACTGCTCGCAACTACCTCGAGGTTTTCTCGGACCCGTACTACTACGAGATCTTCCTGCGCACGGCCGGCCTGGCGCTCGCGGTCACGCTGCTGTCGGTGCTGTTCGGCGTGCCGGAAACCATCATCCTGTCGCGCATGAAAGCGCCGTGGCGGGGCATCTTCCTGATCGTCATTCTTGGCCCGCTGCTGGTCTCGGTCGTGGTCCGCACACTGGGCTGGGCCATCCTCATGGGCAACAACGGGCTCATCAATGCGGGCCTGCGGGCACTCGGCCTCACGGACGAACCGGTACGCCTGCTGTTCACGATGACCGGGGTGGTCATCGCGCTCACGCACGTGCTGATGCCGTTCATGGTGATCTCGGTGTGGGCCTCGTTGCAGAAGCTCGATCCGCAGGTCGAGAACGCGGGGCTCTCCTTCGGCGCGGCGCCTTTCACGGTGTTTCGCCGGGTCATCCTGCCGCAGATCCTGCCAGGCATCCTGTCGGGCGGGATCATCGTGTTCGCGCTGGCGGCCTCGGCCTTCGCCACGCCGGCCATTCTTGGCGGGCGCCGGCTCAAGGTGGTGGCCACGGCCGCGTACGACGAGTTCCTGAGCACGCTGAACTGGCCGCTGGGCGCGTCGATCGCGATCCTGCTCCTGGTGGCCAACGTCATCGTCATCGCCGGCTTCAACCGCTGGCTCGAGCGGCGCTACGCACAGGTCTTCGAAGGCTGAGAAAAAGAGGCACGACATGCGCAAGAACGGACAGCTCTCCCTCGTCTACCACGCGATCTTCATCGCCTTCATCCTGGCGCCGCTGGTCGTAGTGGTGCTGGTGTCGTTCACAGGCAAGGGCTACATCTCGCTGCCGACCGACGGCTTCTCGCTGCGCTGGTTCCGCGCCATCGGCGGCGCCACCGAGCTGGTCAACGCGTTCTGGATCTCGCTCTGGCTCGGCCTTGCGAGCGCGACCGTCGCCGTGGTGCTGGCAGTGCCGGCCGCGCTGGCGCTGGTGCGCTACCGCTTTCCGGGGCGCGGCGTGCTCGCGGCCTTCTTCATGTCGCCGCTGATGATTCCGCATGTGGTGCTGGGCGTGGCGTTCCTGCGCTTCTTCACCACGGTGGGCGTGTCGGGGTCGTTCGCGTGGCTCGCGCTGACGCACGTGGTGGTGGTCATGCCCTACGCACTGCGGCTGGTGCTGGCCTCGGCCACGGGCCTCGATCGCGATGCAGAGAAGGCCGCGCTCTCGCTCGGCGCGAACCGCATGACCGCGTTCCGCCGCATCGTGCTGCCGCTGATCCTGCCGGGCGTGGTCGGCGGCTGGATGCTCGCCTTCATCCAGAGCTTCGACGAGCTCACCATGACCGTGTTCGTCGCCACGCCGGGCACCACGACTCTGCCGGTCGCCATGTACAACCAGATCGCGCAGACCATCGACCCGCTGGTGGCGTCGGTATCGACCGTGCTCATCGCCGGCACGGTGGTGCTGATGGTGCTGCTCGACCGCCTCGTCGGCCTCGACCGCGTGCTGATCGGCAAGGGCTGAGCGCGCCCTGCCCGCCTCTGCCCATCTGCTCGCATCCGGGCATTTCTTTTTCTGCATTCCATGAACACAAGTGATTTGATCGTCGTCGGCGGCGGCCTGGTCGGCACCGCGCTGGCCTACGGCGCGGCGCGCAACGGCACTCGCGTGACCGTCCTCGACGAGGGCGACGATGCCTTTCGTGCGTCGCGCGGCAACTTCGGACTCGTATGGGTCCAGGGCAAGGGCTTCGGCATGACGCCGTATGCGCGCTGGACGATGAGGTCGGCCGCGCAATGGCCGCAGCTCGCCGAGGCACTGAATACCGACACCGGCATCGACGTGCAGCTGCGCCAGCCCGGCGGCTTTCATTTCTGCTTTTCCGACGAGGAGATGCAGGCACGCGAAGCGCGCATGCGCAGCATCAGCGACGCGCTCGACGGCAACTACTCCTTCGAAATGCTGGACCACGCATCGCTCAAGGCACGGCTGCCCGGCATCGGGCCCGCGGTCGCCGGCGCGAGCTATACGCGGATGGATGGCCACGCCAATCCGCTGAAGCTGCTGCGGGCGCTGCACGCGGCCTGCCGCCATCACGGCGTGCGCTTCGCGCAGGGCAGCCGGGCGACGCGGATCACGCCGCAGGCCGGCGGCTTCGAGATCGAGGCCGGCACGGCCACATGGCACGCGCCGCGCGTGGTGCTCGCGGCCGGCCTCGGCAACCGCGAGCTGGCGCCGCAGGTCGGCCTCTTTGCGCCAGTGCAACCCAACCGGGGCCAGGTGCTGGTCGGCGAACGCGTCGCCCGCTTTCTCGACCATCCGACCACCTACGTGCGCCAGACGGACGAAGGCACGATCCAGCTCGGCGATTCGCTCGAGGACGTCGGCCTCGACGACGGCACGACCGCCGACGTACTGAGCACCATCGCGCGTCGCGGCGTGCGCAGCTTTCCGGTGCTGGAGAGCCTGCGGCTGGTGCGCGCATGGGGCGCGCTGCGGGTGATGACGCCCGACGGCTTTCCGATCTACCAAGCATCGACGCAGTGCCCTGGCGCATTCGTCGTGACCTGTCACAGCGGCGTGACGCTGGCCGCCAACCATGCGTTCTCCATCGCGCCGTGGATCGCCGGCAGTGCCGGGGGCGGCGCACCGGCCGGCATCGAATCTTTCAGCGGTGACCGCTTCCTCAACGGCAACGAGACCTTCCAACATGCCCACTAACGTCCGCTTTCGCTCCCTGGTTCCGGCCGATGCTTCGCCGCGCGGCGAGCCGATGGTCAACCTGTTTTTCGATGGCCGTGGCCTGCAGGCTCCGGCCGGTTGCAGCGTGGCCGCGGCCCTGCTCGCCAACGGTGTCTCTACCTTCCGCACCACGCCCGTGAGCGGGGCACCGCGCGCGCCCTACTGCATGATGGGCGCGTGCTTCGATTGCCTGGTCGATATCGACGGCCAGCCCAACCGGCAGAGCTGCCTCGTCGCGGTGGCCGAAGGCATGCAGGTAAAGACGCAGGCCGGCCTGCGTTCCTTCGATGGCGGTGATGCCGTGATAGCCGAAGAGGCCGCGCATGTCGAATGAACGTTGCGACATCGCCATCGTTGGCGCCGGACCGGCCGGCATGTCGGCCGCCATCGTTGCCGCGCGGCTCGGCGCCAGCGTCGTCGTGCTCGACGAGCAACGCGGTGCGGGCGGGCAGATCTATCGCGCCATCACCGACGCGCCGGCGCGCCGGGTCGACCTGCTCGGGCCGGACTACGCCGCCGGCCGCTCGCTCGCCGATGCCTTCGCTGCAAGCGGCGCCCGGCACCTGACCAACGCCGCCGTCTGGCAGGTGACGCCCGAAGGCGCTGTGCATTACCTGCGCGACGGCGCGACCTCAACGCTGCAGGCCGGACGCGTCGTGCTCTGCTCGGGCGCCATGGAGCGTCCGTTCCCGATCCCGGGCTGGACGCTGCCGGGCGTGCTCACCGCTGGCGCTGCGCAAATCCTGCTGAAGAGCGCCGACGTGGTGCCGGCCGAGCCCGTCGTGCTCGCGGGCTGCGGACCGCTGCTCTACCTGCTCGGCTGGCAGTACGTGCGCGCGGGCGTGCCAATTCGCGCGCTGGTCGACACGACGTCGATGGAAGACTACCGCCGCGCGCTCTCGCACCTCGGCGGCGCACTGGCCGGCTGGCGCTACCTGAAGAAAGGGCTGTCGCTCATGCGTGTGCTGAAGCGCGCCGGTGTGCCCTTCCACACCGGTGCCGAGAACCTCGCAGCGGAAGGCGATGACGGCGTGGAGGCGCTGCGCTTCACGGCCGGCGGCAAGGCGCATCGCATCGAGACTTCGACCCTTCTGCTGCACCACGGCGTGGTGCCGAACACGCAATTCACCTGGTCGCTGCGGGCCAGACACACGTGGGACGACGCGCAACTGTGCTGGCGGCCCGAGGCGAATGCCTGGGGTGCGCTCGACGTGCCCGGCATCCACGTCGCCGGCGATGGCCTCGGCATCGGTGGTGCGCTGGCGGCGGCGCAGCAGGGCGAGCTTGCGGCGCTCGGCGCGATGCACGGGCTCGGCCGGATCACCACCGCGGAGCGCGACAAGCTTGCCGAGCCGCTTCGCGCGGCGCTGCGCGAGCACCTGCGCATCCGCCCCTTCCTCGATGCGCTGTACCGGCCCAAGAAGGCCAACCGCATTCCGGCAGACGACGTGATCGTGTGCCGCTGCGAGGAAGTCGCTGCCGGCGCCATCCGGCATTTCGTGGCGCTCGGCTGCGACGGACCGAACCAGGCGAAGGCCTTCGGGCGTTGCGGCATGGGCCCGTGCCAGGGGCGCCAGTGCGGCCTGACCGTGACTGAGCTGATCGCGGACGCGCGCGGCGTGACGCCGGCCGAAGTGGGCTACTACCGCATCCGGCCGCCGATCAAGCCGATCTCGCTGGGCGAGCTCGCGGGCGCGGAATGAAGCGATCGGCGGATGTGATCGTCGTTGGCGGCGGCCTGCACGGCCTGTCGAGCGCGCTGCATCTTGCGCAGCGCGGGCTGGCGGTCATCGTGCTCGAGGCCGAGTTCTGTGGCCGCCATGCTTCCGGCGTGAACGCGGGCGGCGTGCGAACCCTCGGGCGCCACGTCGCCGAGATTCCGCTCGCGCTGGCGTCGCGAACAATGTGGCACCGGCTGGCCGAACTCGTCGGCGATGACGCGGGTTTTGCGCCCAGCGGCCAATTGAAGGTTGCCGAGACCGATGAGGAACTGCAGACGCTGCGCGACACCGTTGCGCGTCTGCATTCGCTTGGCTTCGGCCATGAAGAACTCGTCGACGCCAAACAGGTGCGCGAACTCGTGCCCGCCATTGCGCCGCACGTCGTCGGCGGCATCTGGGTGCGCGATGACGGCCATGCCTTGCCGTACCGCGCCGTCACCGCATTCCGGCTGGCATCCCAGCGCGCCGGCGCAGAAGTGCACGAGGAGACGCGCGTCGAACGCATCGACCATCGCGCCGGCCGCTGGCACGTGGCAACCACGCGTGGCAGCTTCGATGCTACCCATCTGGTCAACGCCGCCGGTGCCTGGGCCGGCACGCTGGCCGCGCAGGCCGGTGACCCGGTGCCGGTCGAAGGGGGCGGGCTTATGCTCATGATCACGCACCGTGCACCGCCCTTCGTCACGCCGGTGCTCGGCGCGACCGGCCGGCCGCTGTCCTTCAAGCAGTTCGCGAACGGCACGGTGCTGATCGGCGGTGGGCTGCGCTGCACCGCGGACCTCGACGCGCGGCATGGCATCGTCGACATGCCGAAGCTCGCCCGCAGCGCGCGCACGGTGACCGACTTGTTCCCGCACCTGAAGCCGCTGGGCGTCAACCGCGCCTGGGCCGGCGTCGAGGCCTTCATGCCCGACGGTATTCCCGTGATCGGCCCGAGCCGCGCGGCGCCGAACCTCGTGCATGCCTTCGGCTTTTCTGCGCACGGCTTCGAGCTCGGGCCGATCGGCGGGCAGATCGTTGCCGAGCTCGTGACCGAAGGCCGCAGCACGCTGCCCATCGAAGCCTTTGCCGTCGACCGCTTCGCGCGTCGAGCGGCCGCAACTTTTCAACCACTCCAGCAAGGACAACCATCATGAGCGACATCCAGCGCTACGACTCCAACGCACGCCTTTCCCGCATCGTCGTGCACAACTCGGTGGTCTACGTCGCAGGCGTCACCGCGAACGACCGCAGCGGCGACGCCCAGGCGCAGGCCGCGGACATCCTCGCCAAGATCGACGGCTACCTTGCGAGCGTTGGCACGAACAAGTCGCGCCTGTTGTCGGTGCAGATCTGGCTGCAGGACATCGATCGAGATTTCGCCGGCCTGAACGCCGCCTGGGCAGAGTGGATTCCCGCCGATGCCATGCCCACACGGGCCACCTGCGAGGCCAGGCTGGCAGCGCCCGACCTGCGCGTCGAGATCATCGTGACGGCGGCGCTGTAGGGCGTCGCGTCAGGGCGCTTCGCACTCGTCGATGAAGTTCTCGAGCAGCTTCTTGAGCTGGCTGGTCTTGCGCGGCCCCAGCGCTTCTTCGATGACATCGTGGTGCGCGTCCACGCTTTTCTTCAGGCGCGAGACCGTTTCCAGGCCCAGGTCGCTGATGTAGACCAGCACCCTGCGGCTGTCGGTGGCGTCGGCTGCGCGCTGCACCAACCCGCGGCTCACCAGCTTGTCGATGTTCTTGGTCAGCGCCGGGTGGTTCAGCAGCACGGTTTCCGCCAGGTCGCCCATGGAACGCCCCTGCTCGTCGGCCAGCACCTGCAGGATGCGCCAGTGCTCTTCCGTCACCTCTTCCGCGGCGATGGATTGGGCCAGGCCGATGCGCATGCGCCGGTTGGCTGAGGCCAGCAGGTAGGCCAGGTACTGGGAAATGTCTTGCTCGGGCATGGGCGGCGGGGCGGTCTGCGTCGGAATCGGATGCGGGTGAGTCTACGCAGAATCGTTTGCCTTGGAAAGTATTGGCGCGATTTTTGCAGCATGCTCAGCCCCAGTCGCCGTCCTTCCATCCTCCGCACCGGTCATTCGCCCCATGCTCGCCCTCTCATCGAACAGGATTGCGGCCCGCGCGCAACGGCCGCGGCCCCTGCTTGCGCGCCAGGAACTCAACATCGCGCTGTGCGTGCCGCTGGGCGGCACGGCCGGCATATGGGCTCCCTCTTCCCTCGCCTGCGCCAAGCTGGCGCAGGCCGAGCTCAACCGCGACGCGGGCATCGGGGGCCGCTCATGCCGGCTGCTGACCGTCAATGCCGCGGGCGATTCGGCCGACATCGAAGCCACGCTGACCGAACTGGTGCAGGCCGGCGACATCGACGCCATCATCGGCATGCACACCAGCGCCGTGCGCCATCGCATCCTGCGCGCCGTGGGGGGACAGATCCCGATCGTCTATACGCCGCTGTACGAAGGCGGGGAATCCACGCCAGGCGTCTTCGCGATCGGCGAGACCGCCGCACGCCAGCTGCAGCCGGCGATCGGCTGGCTGGGCCGCCACAAGCACCCGCGGCGCTGGTTCGCGGTCGGCAACGACTACATCTGGCCGCACATCTCGCACCGGATGGCGCGCGGCTACATCGCGCAAGCCGGCGGCGAGCTGGTCGGAGAGACGTACGTTCCCTTCGGAACCACGGATTTCTCGCAGGTGCTCGACGCGCTACACAAGGGCAGCGTCGACGCCGTCCTGCTCTCGCTCATCGGACAGGATGCCATCGAGTTCAACCGGGCCTTCGGCCGCACGAGCCTGTCGCGCGCCATGCTGCGGCTGTCCTGCGCCATCGGGGAGAACGAACTCCTGGGCATCGGCGCCGACAACGCGGAAGACCTCTACATGGCCTGCGGCTACTTCGCCACGCTCGACACGGAGGCCAACCTGGCCTTCAAGGAGCGCTACCACGCGCATTTCGGCGAGCGCGCGCCGACTCTCAACACCTTCGGCCAGTCGACCTACGAGGGCATGCATTTCCTGGGCGCGCTGTTCGCCGGGAGCAGGCAGCCCATGGCCTGCCTGGAACACCTGGGCGGCACGCCGATCCACTACCGCAGCGCGCGGGAAGCCGACTACCAGGGCGGTGGAGTGAACCGCACGCCGATCTATCTGGCCCGGGCCGAAGGCAATGCGTTTCGCGTCATCACGCGACTTTGAGTGAGCTGAGAACGGTTGTGTTTTATTTTCCAAAGAAAATAAAATCCTTGACTTGGAAAATATCGGCACACAGAATAAAGCCGTGACGAGCCTGTAGGCGCCCGCTGCTTCGCACGGTGCGGCAAGGCCGACGCAACGCCGATCCGGCCGCCTCTTCGGGGCTGCCGGCGCCCACTCAACGAAGAACGCGGAGTCCGCTCATGGCCATCAAGCGCCCCACCCTCGACCAGCTGCAGGACGTTGCCCTGGGCCTGGGCATCCATCTGTCCGAAGCGCAGGCCAGCAGCTACAACGCGCTGCTGCAGGCCAACTTCGACGCCTACGACGCAGTCGACGCGATGCCCGACTACCTGCCTGTCGTGAGCTATGCGCGCACGCCCGGCTACCGTCCCCTGGGCGAAGAAAACAAGTACGGCGCCTGGTACGTCAAGACCACGATCAAGGGCAAGGCCGAGGGCAAGCTCGCCGGCAAGACCGTGGTGCTCAAGGACAACGTCTGCCTCGCCGGCGTGCCGATGATGAACGGCGCCTCCACGCTCGAAGGCTATGTGCCGAACGTCGACGCCACCGTCGTCACCCGGCTGCTCGATGCCGGCGCCACGGTGGTGGGCAAGTCGGTCTGCGAATACTTCTGCTTCTCGGGCGGCTCGCACACCAGTGCCTCCGGGCCGGTCCACAACCCGCACCGCATGGGCTACTCGGCCGGAGGCTCCTCGTCGGGCAGCGCAGCGCTGGTGGCCGCGGGCGAGGTCGACCTCGCGATCGGCGGCGACCAGGGTGGCTCCATCCGCATGCCGGCGTCCTATTGCGGCATCTACGGCATGAAGGCCACCCACGGCCTGGTGCCCTACACCGGCGTGATGCCGATCGAACTCACCATCGACCACACCGGCCCGATGACGGCCAACGTGACCGACAACGCGCTGATGCTCGAGGTGCTGGCCGGCCCCGACGGACTCGACCCCCGCCAGCATGCGGGCCAGGCCGCCAAGCCCTACAGCGAGCTCATGAAGGACGGCGTGCGCGGCCTGCGCATCGGCATCGTCAAGGAAGGCTTCGGCTGGCCCCAGTCGGACCCCGCCGTCGGTGCCAAGGTGCGCAAGGCGGCCGAGGTGTTCACCCGGCTGGGCGCGATCGTCAGCGAGGTGTCGGTCCCCATGCACTCGGTCGGCCCGGCGATCTGGCTGCCGATTGCCGCCGAGGGCGCCACCCAGCAGATGATGAAAGACAACGGCCACGGCTTCAACTGGAAGGGGCTCTACGTCACCAGCATGGTCGACTTCCACGCCGGCTGGAAGCACCGCGCCGACGAGCTCTCCGAAACGCTCAAGCTCACCATGGTGCTGGGCGAGTATTTCATCAAGCACTACCGCGGCCACTACTACGCCAAGGCGCAGAACCTGGCCCGCCAGCTGACCGCGGCCTACGACAGCGCCCTGTCCGATGTCGATCTGCTGCTGATGCCCACGCTGCCGATCACGGCCACGCCGCTGCCGGCGCCCGGCGCCAGCATCGAGGAGGTGGTCACGCGCGCATTCGAAGTGCTGCCCAACACCTGCCCCTTCGACGTCACCGGCCATCCCTCGATGAGCGTGCCCTGCGGGCTGATCGACGGCCTGCCGGTCGGGATGATGCTCACCGGCCGCTGCTACGACGAGGCCACCATCTACCGCGCCGCCTATGCCTTCGAGCAGGCCGGCGACTGGAAAGCGATCTGACGCTTTCGCCCGCTTTCTTCTGTTCCCACCCTTCCCGACAACACAGTGGCGGCTGCGCCCGCCGAGCAACGAGGAGTTAGTTCCATGGATCGTCGTTCCTTCATCCAGTCTTCGGCCGCTGCCCTGGCAGGCACTGCAGTGCCGCTGTTTCCGATGGCAGCCATGGCTGCCGACGAGATCGTCGTCGGCAGCATCGTCGACATGTCGGGCGGGCTGGACATCTACGGCAAGCCGATGGCCGACTGCATGACGCTCGCGGTCGAGGAGCAGAACGCCGCCGGCGGCCTGCTGGGCAAGAAGATCAGGCTGGCCACCTACGACCCGCAGTCGAACATGCAGCTCTATGCGCAGTTCGCGCAGCAATCGGCGCTGAAGGACAAGTCGACGGTCGTGATGGGCGGCATCACCTCGGCCTCGCGCGAGGTGATCCGGCCGGTGCTCACGCGCAACAAGACGCTGTACTTCTACAACACGCAGTACGAAGGAGGCGTGTGTGACCGCAACACCTTCTGCACCGGCGTCACGCCCGGCCAGACCGTCGCCAAGCTCATTCCCTACGCGATGAAGAAGTGGGGCAAGAAGGTCTACGTGGTGGCGGCCGACTACAACTACGGCCAGATCACCTCGCAATGGGTCAAGAAGTTCGTGCAGGAGAACGGCGGCTCGGTCGCCTCCATCGACTTCTTCCCGCTCGATGTGACCAACTTCGGCCCGACCATCTCGAAGATCGAGGCGGCCAAGCCCGACATGATCGTCTCGGCGCTGGTCGGCGGCGCGCACATCTCCTTCTACCGCCAGTGGGCCGCCGCGGGCCTGACGAAGAAGATCCCGCTCGCGTCCACGACGTTTGCGGGCGGCAATGAGCACATCGTGCTGTCGCAGGCCGAGGCCGACGGCTTTCTCATCTCCTACAACTACTTCCAGAACCTCGACACGCCGCAGAACAAGGCCTTCAAGGAGCGCTTCTACAAGCGCTTCGGCGCCGACTATCCCAACATCACCGAACTCGCGATGGGTACCTACCAGGGCTTCAAGCTCTGGGCCGAGGGCGTGAAGAAGGCCGGTTCGCTGGACCGCGAGAAGATGATCGCCGCCCTGGAGACCGGCATCAGCATCGACGGCCCGAGCGGCAAGGTCTCGCTCGACCCGGCAACCCACCACTGCGTGCTGAACGTAAGCATCGCGGAGGTGCGCAACAAGCAGCTCAACATCGTCGAGACCTTCCAGCAGCAGCCCCCGGTGGACACCAGCGCGGTCTGCAACCTCGTGAAGAACCCGAAGGACAACCAGCAGTACGTGATCAAGGTCTGAAGGCAAGGCACCGGCATGGATCTCGCACTCGTCGTTCTCATCCAGGTGCTCTACGCGGTGGCGAGCCTGGTCATCGTCTCGGCCGGGCTGGCCGTCATCTTCGGGATGATGAAGGTCATCAACCTCGCGCACGGCGAGTTCATGATGCTCGGTGCCTATGCCGTCATCGCGGCGCTCAAGATCGGCGTCAACCTGTGGATCGCGATGTTCATCGTCGCGCCGATCGCGGTGGGCCTGGTCGGCGTGGTGCTGGAGCGGCTGGTCATCCGCCGCCTCTACGGCCGCATGGTCGACACCATGCTGGCCACCTGGGGACTGTCGCTGCTGCTGGTGGGCATCGTCACCTCGGTGGCTGGCAACACCACGGCCGGCGTCTCGGCGCCGCTGGGCAGTTTCTCCGTCGGCGCCTATTCGGTCAGCGGATACACGCTGGTGATCATCGCGGTTGCCGTGGCGCTGTCGCTCGCGATCCGCTTCGTGCTCACGCGCACGCAGCTGGGCCTGATCGCACGCGGCACCATGCAGAAGCCCGACATGGCGAACGCGCTCGGCATCAGCCCGAGCCGCGTGTACTCGGTCACCTTCGCGGTGGGCGCCGCGCTCTCCGGCCTGGCCGGCGGGCTGCTCGCGCCGCTGACCGGCGTGGTGCCGACCATGGGCGCCGCCTTCGTGGCCAAGGCCTTCATCACCGTGATCGGCGGCGGGCCGGCCATCCTGGCAGGCCTGATCGGCGCATCGGCGCTGTTCGGCGCCATCAACCAGCTCGCGACCTTCGTGACCACGCCGGTGCTGGGCGAGGTGGCGCTGCTCGTGGCCGCGATCGTGATGCTGCGGCTGCTGCCGCAAGGCATCACCGGGCGTTTCTTCAAGGGGTCCCTGTGAATCGTTTTGCCAAGTCCTGGGCCAGCGCGGCGATCAGCCTGGCCGTTGGCGTCGCGCTGCTCTTCGGCCTGCCCGGCGTGATGGACGACTACACGCTGATCGAAGTCACGATCTACGCCGTCATGTCGATCCTCGGCGTGAGCCTGGCCTTCATCTGGGGCTTCGGCGGCATCCTGTGCTTCGGGCAGGCAGCCTTCTTCGGGCTCGGCTCGTACACCTACGCGATCGCGATGATGAACATGGGCGACAGCACCGTGCCCTTCCTGCTCGCGATCGTGGTCCCCGCGCTGTTCGCCGCGCTGCTGGGCTACGTGATCTTCTACGGCCGGCTGTCGGACGTGTACATGGGCGTCATCACCCTCACCGTCACGCTGATCCTGTTCAACCTGATCAACTCGACCGCCGGGCCGGAGTGGCGCATCGGCAGCGCGCCGCTGGGCGGCTTCAACGGCATCCCGGCGATACCGACGCTCAACTGGCCCGGGCAGCAGGACGAGGTGCTCACGCCGAAGGACCTGTTCTACGTCACCTTCAGCTGCCTGCTGCTGGTCTATCTGGGGCTGCGCGTGCTGATCAGCTCGAAGATCGGCCGCGTGATCGTCGCGGCCAAGGAGAACGAGCAGCGCGTGCTGCTGCTGGGCTACGACGCGCGCGCCTACAAGCTCTTCAGCTTCACGCTGGGCGGCGCCATCGCGGGCCTGGCGGGCTGCCTGTTCGCGAACTGGGGCGCGTTCACGAGCCCCACCATCTTCGGCCTCGGGCAGTCGGCGCAGATCATCATCTGGGTCATCGTCGGCGGCCTGGGCACGCTGGTCGGGCCGATCGTCGGCTGCATCGCGATCCAGTGGCTCACCTCGCAGATCGGTACGCAGCAGACCTTCAATTCCAACCTGGTGCTCGGCGGCATCCTGGTGGTCTTCGTGCTGCTGGTGCCGCGCGGCATCGTGCCGACCCTCGGCGACCTGATCGACATGGCCTGGCGGCGCATGCGCAAGACGCCGGCCCATGCCCCGAAGGCGGCCTCGCCCGCGGCAGCCCCCAAGGCCCCGGTCGAAGCGCCGCCGCACGCGCTGGCCGCAACGGAGACGGCCCCATGACGACGCCCCTGATCGAGACCCGCAACCTCAACGTGCGCTTCGGCGGCGTGCACGCCACGCGCGACGTGAACTTCACGCTGGCCGAGGCCGAGCTGCGCTGCGTGATCGGCCCGAACGGCGCCGGCAAGAGCACCTTCTTCAAGCTGCTGACCGGCCAGGTCAAGCCGACCTCGGGCCAGATCCTGTTCCGCGGCCAGGACATCTCGAAGATGCAGCCGCACGACCCGGGCCGCCTGGGCATCGGCATCAAGACCCAGGTGCCCAGCCTGTTCAACGGGCTGAGCGTGTGGGAGAACGTGTGGCTCTCGGCGCGGCGCCTGAACAGCACCGCGCAGGCCGACCGCATCACGCGCGAGACGCTCGAACGCGTGGGCATGCATGCCTACCGCGACGTCACGGCTGGACTTCTGGCGCACGGCATGCGGCAGTGGGTCGAGATCGGCGTGGTGATCGCGGCCGATCCGCCGCTGATCCTGCTCGACGAACCGGCCGCCGGCATGAGCGACGCCGAAGTGGCGCGCACGGCCGAACTCATCCTGGAAATCAACCGCCAGCATGCGCTGGTGGTGGTGGAACACGACATGAACTTCATCCGCATGATCGCCAGGAAGGTCACCGTGCTGCACCAGGGCGCCGTGATCAAGGAGGACACGCCGGACCGCATCATGAGCGACCCGCTGATCCAGCAGATCTACCTCGGCAAGAAGCCGCACTGAACCCGAAGGCGCACCACAACATGCTGGACGTATCGGGTCTTCACGCAGGCTACGGGGCCATCCCCGTGCTGCACGACATCTCGCTGAAGATCGCACAAGGCGAATCGGTCGGCATCCTCGGCCACAACGGCATGGGCAAGACCACCATGCTGCGCACGCTGATCGGCGCGCTGCGTGCCACATCGGGCACCGTGCGCTTCGGCGATGCCGACGTCACGCGCCTTGCGCCACATGCGCGAGCCCGCCTGGGCATGGCCTACGTGCCGCAGGGGCGCGAGATCTTTCCGACGCTGAGCGCGATGGACAACCTGCGCATGGGCCTGGTGAAGACCGGCGAGCGCACGCTGCACACCATCGAGGCGCTGCTGGAGGACTTTCCGCGCCTCAAGCCGCTGCTCGAACGGCCCGGCGGTTCGCTCTCGGGCGGCGAGCAGCAGTTGCTGGCGCTGGCCCGCGCACTGGCCGGAAAGCCCACGCTGCTGCTGCTCGACGAGCCCACCGAAGGCATCCAGCCTTCGATCATCGAGGAGATCGCCGAAACGCTGGCGGCACTGCGCGACCGCATGAAGCTCACGATCGTGCTGGTGGAGCAGAACCTCGAGTTCATCGCCGCCGTGTCGCAGCGAGTGCTCGTCATCAAGCGCGGCCAGATCGGCGGGGAGATCCCGCGCGAGCACCTCGGCGATTTCGAAATCATGAGTCAATACACAGGAGTCCATGGATGAGCAACGAACTGCATTACCTCGAGCTGGTGGACATCGGCCAGCGCATCCAGCGCAAGGAGCTCTCGCCGGTCGAGGTCACGCAAGCGCAGCTCGACCGCATCGGCAAGGTCGACGGCGCGCTGAAAAGCTATGCGATGGTGACGGCCGATCAGGCGCTGGCCGAAGCGCGCCGCGCCGAGGCCGAGATCGCAAAGGGCCAGGTCCGCGGGCCGCTGCACGGTGTGCCGGTCGCGGTAAAGGATCTGTGCTGGACCGAGGGCGTGGCCACCGCCGCCGGCATGACGCTCTACCGGGACTTCGTGCCCACCGAGGACGGCACGGCCGTGCGCAAGCTGCGCGAGGCCGGCGCCGTGATCCTCGGCAAGCTGCAGCTCACCGAGAGCGCGTATGCCGACCACCACCCCACAGTCACTCCGCCGGTCAATCCGTGGAATGCGGCGCACTGGTCGGGCGCGTCGTCGAGCGGCTCGGGCGTCGCGACCGCGGCGGGGCTTTGCTATGGCTCGCTGGGCACCGACACGGGAGGCTCGATCCGCTTTCCCAGCGCCGCCAACGGGCTCACCGGCCTCAAGCCGACCTGGGGCCGCGTGAGCCGCTACGGCGCCTTCGAGCTGGCCGCGACACTCGACCACATCGGCCCGATGACGCGTAGCGCCGCCGATGCGGGCGCGATGCTCGGCGCCATCGCCGGCGCCGACCCCAAGGACCCGACCGCGAGCCTGGCGGCCGTGCCCAACTACCTGGCGGGCATGCAGCGAGGCCTGCGCGGCTTGCGCGTGGGCATCGACGCACGCTGGAATGGCGAGGGCGTCGATGCGCAGACCTTGAAGGTGATGGAAGGCGCGCTCGCGGCTGTGCGCGAGCTGGGCGCCGAGGTGCGCGAAGTTGCCTTCCCCGACCCGGCGCAGGTCATCGCCGACTGGTTTCCGCTCTGCGGCATCGAGGCGGCCGTGGTGCACGAGTCGACCTACCCCGCACGCAAGGATATGTACGGCCCGGCCCTGTCCGGCCTGCTCGACCTCGGCCGCGCACAGAGCGGCATGGACTACCAGAAGATCGTGTTGAACCGCCATGCCTTCAGCGGCCGGGTGCGGGCGATGTTCGAGGGCATCGACCTGCTGCTGGTGCCGGCCCACGGCGTGGCGTCACCCACGCTCGCGCGCATGGCCACCTTCGGCGAGGACGCCGGGCTGATGTCCGCCATGCTGCGCTACACCTGCCCCTTCGACATGAGCGGCAGCCCCACGATCACGCTGCCGGGCGGCTTCACCGAGGCCGGCACGCCGGTTGCCTTCCAGTTCGTCGCCCGCCATTTCGAGGAAGAACTGCTTGTGCGCGCGGGCTGGGCCTTTCAGCAGGCGACCGACTGGCACCAGCGGCATCCGGCGCTTTGAAGGCGTACGACACGATCATCGTGGGCGCCGGCACCGCAGGCTGCGTGCTGGCGAACCGGCTGTCGGCCGATCCGGCCCGCAAGGTGCTGCTGCTCGAGGCGGGCAGGGCCCCGCCCCGCGCCTCCAGCATTCCGGCGCTGTGGTCGTCGATGCTGAACACCGAGGTGGACTGGAGCTTTCATACCGAGCCGCAGCCAGGTTGCAAGGGAAGGCGCCTGTACTGGCCCAGAGGCAGGATGGTCGGCGGATCGGGCGCCCTGAACGCGATGATCTACATGCGCGGCGTGCCCTCCGACTACGACCGCTGGGCAGCGGCCGGATGCGCCGGATGGAGCTGGAAAGAGGTACTGCCGTTCTTCAAGCGGTCCGAGCAGAACCTTCGGCTTGGCGCTTCGCCCCTGCACGGCGGCGAAGGGGAGCTGGTCGTCTCCGACATCGCGCACGTCGACGCGGTGGAGCGCCTCTGGCTGCAGGCCGCGCAGGCAGCCGGCTTGCCGGCGAACGAAGATTTCAATGGCCCGCGCCAGGAAGGCGTCGGGCTGTTCCAGGCCATGGTGAAGGACGGCGCGCGCTTCGGCACCGGCAGTGCGTTCCTGGCGCCCGCGCTGGCGCGTCCCAACCTGTCCCTGCACACCGGCGTGACGCTCCTGCGCCTGATCTTCGAAGGTACGCGGGCGACCGGCGTGGAGTTTCTTCACAACGGGATTCCCGGACGCGTCACCGCCTCTTCCGAGGTGGTGCTCTGTGCAGGCGCCGTGGGCTCGCCTCACCTGCTACTGAACTCGGGCATCGGCGCGGCCGACGAGCTTTCCCGCGTCGGCATACGCCCGTTGATCGACCTGCCCGGCGTCGGCAAGAACCTGCAGGACCACGTCAACGCTTCCATCACCTGTGCCACGCACGAGCGGTTCGGCATTGCACAGGCTGCGGACGAGGAAGCGGCGCTCCACATGAAGCTGTGGGAGCAAGACCGCAGCGGACCGCTCGCCTCGAACTGGTCTTCATGCGGGGGCTTCGCGCGCGTCGAACCCGGCACCGGCGACCCCGACCTGCAGCTCTATTGCATCCCCAGCGCCAACCGCGACCACAACCGCCATCTCTCGGCAGGCCCGGGCATCACGCTTTTCTCGGTCCTGCAGCGACCGCAGAGCCATGGCGAGCTGCGCCTGCGTTCCGCCGATCCGCTCGAGGCGCCGGCCATCGACCCTCGGTACTTCAGCGACGCGCAGGGCAGCGACCTGCAGCTTCTGGTGGAAGGCATCCGCCTGAACCGGGAGATCTTGCGCCAGGCGCCCATCGCCGAACACCTCGGCGATGAGATTTCAGCCAGTGCGGGCGCAGTCACCGATGCGCAGCTGCGCGATTTCGTTCGCGGCCACGCATCCACCCTGTATCACCCGACCAGCACCTGCAAGATGGGCATCGACGACCTGGCAGTCGTGGACCCGACGTTGAAGGTTCATGGCATCGAAGGCCTCTATGTGGCCGATGCCTCGGTGTTCCCTTGCATGGTTTCGGGCAACACGAATGCACCGACGGTGATGGTGGCGGAGCGTGCGGCGCACTTCATCGCCCCCTAAGCCGCCCGTTACCGGCTCAAGGCAATGAGGCTCCACACGATCGCCACGAGCTGGGCGAGGTTGATCAGGATTGCGGTGATGTGGGTCCTGCGGAATCCCGGGATCGCATCCATGTAGTTGGACTGGATCTGCGCCCCGAGCGCGTCCATCTTGGGAATGACCTTCTTGCGCAGCGCGACGGCAATCAACGCCAGCGCCGCAGCACCCATCGCGAGCCCCGGGCGACCCGCAAATGCAAAGCTGACGGCCGTTGCAGCCGCGGTAACGAATGCGGCGCGGTAGTAGATGTTGAAGAAGCCACGCACAAAGCGGGCGTCGAGCGGCGTGTCGTGCTTCAGCACCAGGAGCGGGATGGAACCCATGATGAAGTAAGCCGTCGTGACGAGAAGTGCCACCGTGAAGAACAGGGCGGCAAACATGGCAGCAGACATCTTGGTTTTCCTCCACGCCATGGGGCTTGGGACGACCGGCACATTATGGGCATTGGCCCGCTGCCGTCCACTGGTGGCTGCCCTGCCCCGGGGTCATCGGCTATCGTCCTGTTCATGTCGCTCGCGCAACCCTCACTCACCGGCCCTCGCCTTCTGCTGCGCCCGCTGCTCGCTTCCGACGCAGCGGCGCTCGTCGAGGCAGCCTCTGACGGCGAACTCTGGAGCCTGCCGTTCACCGTCGTGCCCTCGGCGGAAACCGTCGATGCCTACATCGGCAACGCCCTTGCCGGCCGGGACGCCGGCACCGTGATGCCCTTCGCCACCGTGCTGCGCGAGACCGGCAAGGTCATCGGCTCCACGCGCTTCTGGAAGATCGACCGCATCAACCGCAAGCTGGAAATCGGCAGCACCTGGATCGCGGCCTCATGGCAGAAGACCTTCGTCAACACCGAGGCCAAGCTGCTGATGCTGCGCTACGCTTTCGAAGAACTGCAATGCGTGCGCGTGCAGCTCACCACCGACGAGATCAATGCCAAGTCGCGCGCGGCCATCCTTCGGCTCGGTGCGAAGCAGGAAGGCGTCGTGCGCAACGAACGGATCATGCCGGACGGCCGCAAGCGCAATTCGGTGCGCTTCAGCATCATCGACGACGAGTGGCCGGCGGTAAAACAGCAACTGGAAGCGCGGCTTGGCGCAACGGAGGAACCCAGAGGATGAGTCATTCGGTCATACCCACATCGGAAGAGCACTTCGAAGGCTTGCATCGTGCAGTCGACATCGTCGCGCGCGAACACAAGTACCTGGCGCTGATCGAGGCGCCGCCGCTCGAACAATCGATCGCCTTCTATCGCGACGTGCTGGCCAACGATTTCCCGCATTTCGTGGCCTTGCATGGCCGGGCCGTGGTCGGCTGGTGTGACGTCGCGCCGGTCTTCGGGCATTCGAGGGCGCACATCGGCGTGCTCGGCATCGCGCTGCTGCCCGAGGCGCGGCACAAGGGGCTCGGCGCCGCGCTGCTGCAGGCCGCCATCGACAAGTCATGGGCGCGCGGACTGACGCGCATCGCGCTGTCGGTTCGCACCGACAACCTCAACGCCAAGGCGCTGTACGAAAGATTCGGGTTCGAGCTCGAAGGCACGTACCGCCGCGCCAACCTGATCGACGGCGTGTACTACGACGCCCACGCCATGGCCCTGCTTCGCTAGACTGGACAGCGTCGTCGAACGGAGAGTGCCCATGTGCCGCAGCATCAAGACCCTCTACAACTTCGAGCCGCCGGCCACCGAGCAGGAGATCCGCGCCGCCGCGCTGCAGTTCGTGCGCAAACTCAGCGGCTTCAGCGTGCCGTCCAGGGCGAATGAAGAAGCCTTCGAGCGAGCGGTCGATGAAGTGGCCGCCACCGCGGCGCGGCTGATCGACTCGCTGGTCACCACGGCCGAGCCGCGCGATCGGGCCATCGAAGCCGAGCGCGCCAAGGCCCGCGCCGCCGTGCGCTTCGGCAGCAGCACCGCCGGATAACCTGCCGCCAGCGTCGCGGCATCGCCTTTGATATGGTGCTCTCCAGCACCACCATGCGAATTCCGAGCGTATGAAAAAGACTTACACGGGCGGCTGCCATTGCGGCGCCGTTCGATTCGAAGCCGATATCGACCTGAGCCTGGGCACCCTGCGCTGCAACTGCTCGATCTGCACCAAGACCCGCTTCTGGCCCGCCATCGTTGCGACCGATGCCTTCCGGCTCATCGAAGGCGAATCCGAACTCAGCGAGCAGATGCTCGACACCCGCAACAGCCACTACATCGTCTGCAGGCATTGCAGCGTGCGCTCCTTCGGCGTGGGCCATTCGCCCGAGACCGGCGCGAGCGCCTATGGCGTGAACGTGACCTGCCTGGACGACATGGACCTCGACGACCTCGCCAACTCGCCGATAAGCTACGTGGACGGACACCGCGGCACCTGGCACATCGCGCGCACAGCCATCGGAATCTGACGAAGAGAACCGCTTCCCGCACAAACCACCATCTGGAGATATGCACATGCCCATCGAACTCTGGCTTGCCTTCGTCGCGGCCTCCGCCGTCATGCTGATCATTCCGGGGCCGACCATCCTGACGGTGATCAGCTATTCCATGTCGCACGGCCGCCGCGCCAACGTGCCGCTGGTGGCGGCCGTGGCGCTCGGCGACTCGACGGCGCTGGTGGTGTCGCTGCTGGGGCTGGGTGCGCTGCTGGCCACCTCGGCCTTCTGGTTCACGGTGGTCAAGTGCGTGGGCGGGCTGTACCTGCTGTACCTCGGCATCAAGCTGCTGCGCGCGGGCATCTCGTCCACCGAGGTGGCCGCACCGGCCGCGCCCGCCTCGCGGCTGCGGCTGTTCGCCAACACCTACCTGGTGACGGCGCTGAACCCGAAGGGCATCGTGTTCTTCGTGGCCTTCCTGCCGCAGTTCATCAGCCCGGCGGCCGACGTGACGCGCCAGCTCTGGGTGCTGGCCGTCACCTTCGTGGTGCTGGCCGCAACCAATGCCACGCTCTACGCGGTGTTCGCAGGATCGGCGCGCAAGCTGCTGTCGTCGCCACGCGCGCAGCGGCGCTTCAACTTCGCGGGTGGCTCGCTGCTGAGCGCGGCGGGCATCTGGGCTCTGATGGCACGCCGCCCGGTGTAATCCACCCGCACAGCCCCATGAAAAAGGCCGCGAAGCGCCATGCTTCGCGGCCTTTTCTTTAGTTGCCGCTCAGTTGCGGTACGGGTTGTTCGGATTGCGGTCGTAGCGGTTGGGAACGCCGTCGTTGTCACGGTCCCTGTCGTAGCGGTTCGGCACGCCGTCGCGGTCACGGTCGCCGTAGTGCTGGCCGCGCGGCGGCGGCGGACGGTCGTAGGGTGCGACCACACAGCCGGCCAGGATGGCCGATGCGGCCAGCAGGATCGCCAATGTCTTCGTCATGTGAGTTCTCCTTGGAGTGTTTGTGAAACCGGGGTTCGCCTCCTGCGAGCCGGTACTGCATTGAAGGCCACGCCGGTACGCGTTGGGTTTCCGCATTGAAGCCCCCGCGTGAAGTTCGTTACCGGATGTGGAACCTGCAGAGAACTCTGAGCCGGAGTTCTCGCTCCGGCAAGGCGGCGGGCCGCCCGTCCCCGAGTAGGCGAGGTTCCCGTGGTGCATCGCCGAGAATGTCGTGGCCTCATGCCTTTCGGACACGAATCTTTTCGATGCAGCTCGCGCCCCTCATTCCCGCCCGCAAGACCCTCGCCGCTGCCATGCTGGCCGTGGCTTGCGCGCACCCTGCCTGGGCTCTCGTCAGCTTCGAGGAAGTGAAGCGCGATTTCCGCTCGTCCGACACCACGGTGCTCGACCGCAACGGCGAACTGCTGCAGCGCGTGCGCACCGACCCCACCGTGCGTCGCGGCCAGTGGACCGCGCTGGCCGATGTGTCGCCAGCGCTGCGCACGGCCATGGTGCTGAGCGAGGACAAGCGCTTCTACGAGCACAGCGGCATCGACTGGCGCGCAGTTTCGGCGGCCGCCTGGGGCAACTTGTGGAACACGCGCACGCGCGGCGCCTCGACCATCACGATGCAGCTGTCAGGCCTGCTCGACGAAGACCTGCGCCGCAACTCGGGCGGGCGCAGCTTCACCCAGAAGATCGGGCAGACGGTGGCGGCCGCGCAGCTGGAGCGCAACTGGCGCAAGGACCAGATCCTGGAGGCGTACCTCAACACCGTGCCGTTCCGCGGCGAGATCGTGGGCATCGACGCGCTCTCGCGCACGCTGTTCGGCAAGGCGCCGAGCGGGCTCGATGCGCGCGAGGCGGCCGTTGCGTCGGCGCTGGTGCGCGCGCCGAATGCCAAGCCCGCCGTGGTGGCGCAGCGCGCCTGCGAGGTGCTGCGCGCGATGGAGCCGCAGCAGAAGACCGACTGCGAGGCGCTCGACATGTTCACCAGCGCGGCGGTGCAGCGAAAGGCCTTCGAGGCGAACGAAGGGATTGCGCCGCATGCGGCGCGGCGTGTGCTGCGGGAACTGAGGGACGCGAATGCGGGGGCAGCCCCCACCCCGACCCTCTCCCAGCGGCCGAAGGATAAAGACAGGGAAGTCGGCGTGCGCACCACGCTGCGCGCACCGCTGCAGCGCTTTGCGCTCGACTCCCTGCAGCGCCATCTGCGCGAATTGCGCGAGCGCCACGTGGAAGACGGCGCGCTCGTCGTGCTCGACAACGCGACGGGCGAAGTGCTCGCCTGGGTCGGCTCCTCCGGTCCGCTGAGCCAGGCGGCCGAGGTCGATGGCGTCACCGCCTTGCGGCAGCCCGGTTCCACGCTCAAGCCTCTGCTCTACGGCCAGGCGATTGCCGAGCGGCGCATCACCGCGGCCTCGCTGATCGAGGATTCTTCGGCGCAGATCAGCACCGCCAGCGGCCTCTACATTCCGCAGAACTACGACCGCCGCTTCAAGGGCCCTGTGTCGGCGCGCACCGCGCTGGCTGCGTCGCTCAACGTGCCGGCGGTGCGCACGCTGGTGATGGTGTCGCCCGAGGCCTTCGCGCGCGAGCTGCGTGCAGCCGGCCTGCCGCTGCGCGAGAGCGGCGACTACTACGGCTACAGCCTCGCGCTGGGCAGCGCCGAGGTGTCGCTGCTGTCGCTCACCAACGCCTATCGCATGCTGGCCAACGGCGGGCGCTACGGAACGACGACACTGACCGCGCGGCCACCTGTGCCTGCGGACAAGACGAAGGCAGGCGCCCCGCCGCTGCTCGACCCGCGCGCCGCCTTCATCGTCGGCGACATCCTCTCCGACCCGAACGCGCGCACGCGCACCTTCGGCCTCGACAGCATCCTCTCCACCCGTTTCTGGACGGCCGTGAAGACCGGCACCAGCAAGGACATGCGCGACAACTGGGCCGTGGGCTGGTCGCAGCGCTACACGGTGGGCGTGTGGGTCGGCAACGCCAGCGGCGAATCGATGTGGGACGTGAGCGGCACCAGCGGCGCAGCGCCGGTGTGGGCTGAGGTAATGCGCTTCCTGCACGCACGCGAGCCGAGCCGCGCGCCCGCGCCGCCGCCGGGCCTCGTCGAAACGCGCGTGAGCTTCGGCCCCGGCGTCGACGGCAACCCGCTCGAAGCGGCGCGCAGCGAATGGTTCCTGCAGGGCACCGAGCAGCCGCTGTTCGCGCTCGACACCGGCATGGCTGCCGACACCGTCTCGGCGCGCATCACCGCGCCGACCGACGGCACCATCATCGCGCTCGACCCCGACATTCCGCCCCAGCGCCAGCGCGTGCGCTTCGACTCGGAAGGCCGCGGCGTGCAGTGGCGCGTCGACGGCAAGCCCTTTGCGCGCGGCAACAGCGTGCAGTGGTTTCCCTGGCCGGGGCGCCACGTGATCGAACTGGTGGACGCCAGCGGCAAGGTGGTCGACCAGCGCCGGCTCGAAGTGCGCGGCGCGGGCGTGGTGACGAAAAGCGCGCGCCGGTAATTGGCCCGGTTGCCGTCCGGGCCAATCACCGGATGTACAGTCCGGGCTTCGGACGGCAAAATTCGTCCAATCATTGAATGACTAGGCCCACCTGATGCTCGCCCAAGCCCCTCGCACCTCTCTGGCGGACACCGCTGCCGACAGCATCCGCGCCGAAATCTCCGCCGGCCGCTGGGCCGTCGGCTCCCGCATTCCCATCGAGCCGCAACTCGCGCAACTGCTGGGCGTGAGCCGCGGCACGGTGCGCGAGGCGGTCAAGACGCTGGTGTCGCGCGGGCTGCTCGAAGTGCGCCAGGGCTCGGGCACTTACGTTCGCTCGGGTTTCGACCCGTCGTCCAGCCTGCAGAAGATGCGCCTGGCCAGCCTGCGCGACCAGTTCGAGGTGCGCCGCGCGCTCGAAGTGGAGGCCGCACGGCTCGCGGCGGTGCGCCACACGGCGCGCGACCTGCGCCGCCTGCACACCCTGCTCGACAAGCGCGGCACCTTCGACGCCAGCGACAACGGCGCGGGCTTCATCGAACGCGACCTCGCCTTTCACCTTGCCATCGTCGACGTGTCGGGCAATCTCGCGCTGGCCGAAACCTGCCGCTTCATCACGGGCTACATCAAGGAAACCATCGCGAGTTCGCTGGGCAGCAGCAACCTGCCCGAGCCCGACGAGGCCGCGCACCGCGCCATCGTGGAAGGCATTGCCAGCCGCGACCCCGACGTGGCCGCCGCGGCGGTGCGCACCTTCATGGCGCCGATGATCAACGCGCTGGCGCTGGGCTCGTGATGAGTTCGGCCACTTTCGCGCCGGGCAACGGCGCCACTACGCGCCACGCAAGCAACGACCTGCTGATCGACGCCGAAGCCGACAGCCTGCCCTTGCCGCGCCCCACACCCGCACCAACACTCGCCCGCCGAATCCTGCTCGGCGCGAGCGTGGTGCTGATCGCCTTCAACCTGCGCCCGGTGTTCGCCAGCCTCTCGGTGGTGCTGCCGGAAATCATCAAGGCCACCGGGCTCTCGTCCACCGCCGCGAGCCTGCTGACCACGTTGCCGATCGTCTGCCTCGGCGTGTTCGCGCCGCTCGCGCCCGGCCTGGGCCGCCGCTTCGGCACAGAGCGAACGCTGCTCGCGTGCATGGTGCTGATCCTGGTCGGCACGGTGCTGCGCGGCACCGGCAACATTCCGCTGCTGTTCCTGGCCTCGGCCATCGCGGGCAGCGGCATCGCGGTGTCGAACGTGCTGCTGTCGGGCCTGGTGAAGCGCGACTTCGCGGCGCAGGCGGCGCTGATGATGGGCCTGTACACCATGGCCGTGTGCGGCGGCGCGGCCAGCGCCGCCGGCCTCACAGTGCCCATCGAGCACGCGCTGGGCGGCGGCTGGACCATGGCGCTCGCTATGTGGGCGCTGCCGGCCGCGCTGGTCACCCTCATCTGGGCGCCGCAGGCGCTGCCGCTGAAGCCGGTGGCGAGCGAATCGGGCTTCACGGTGCGCGGCCTGTGGCGCGACAGGCTGGCGTGGCAGGTCACCTTCTTCATGGGGCTGCAATCAGCCCTTGCCTACATCGTGATGGGCTGGCTCGCGCCGATATTGCGCGAGCGCGGCCTCGGCAGCGAAACAGCCGGCTACGTGGTGTCGCTGTCGGTCATGACGCAGGTGGTCACCTGCCTCGTGGTGCCGGCGCTGGCGGTGAAGCTGCGCAACCAGCGCGGGCTGGCCGTGGTGCTGGCGATGCTCACGGTGGGCGCCATGCTGGCGATGCTGTTCGCGCCGCTCGGTGGGGTATGGGCCTGGGCCGTGCTGCTGGGCATTGCGCAGGGCGGCACCTTCGCGCTGGCGCTCACGATGATCGTGCTGCGCTCGCCCGACTCGCACGTGGCCGCGCACCTCTCGGGCATGGCGCAGGGCGTGGGCTACATGGTGGCGGCCTTCGGTCCGCTGGTGGCCGGGCTGCTGCACGGCTGGACGGGGAGCTTTCGCGCCTCGTCGTGGCTCTTCATCGGGCTGGGCATCGCGCTCGTCGTCGCGGGGCTGGGCGCCGGCCGCACGATGCACGTGGGCACGACGACCGTGCCGCGGCACTGAGCAGGTCTGCTTCCTTACTGCGGCCCGCCGCAGAAATCCGCGCGTTCGGTGGTCTTCGCGGTGAAGCGGATGCGCGTGCTGCTCGCTGAGCTTTTCGGCTCGTTCTGCGGCCACTCGCTCTGCAGCCAGGTGTATTGCCACTCATACGACGCACCCGGCTTCGCGGCTTCGCCGTAGGCGATGCGCAGGCTGCCGTTGCTTTCGTCGTGGCAGTGCTTCGAGGTCTTGTATTCCTTCTCGCTGAAGCAGGCGCGGATCATCTTGAAGCACGAGAACGGAATGCCTTCTTGCACGGCCTTGCCGCCTTCGAGCGGGATGAAGTCGGCCGTGTCGAACGAGGCGCCGCCGCCGGAGTACCCCTCGAACACGGTCTGCAGCACGGCCACGGCCCACTTGCCTTCAGCCAGCGGGTAGAGCGCGGGCGCAAGCGACAGGTGCGTGTCGGGCCGGTCGGCATCCTTCTTCAGGCCCTGCGCGTAGTCCGAGAAGTCATGGAGGCGATCGAGCTGCCAGCTCTTCGCATCGATGCCTCGCTTGATGCGCGCCATGACCAACGGCTCGCCAGAGAGCACCACGTAGTCATTGGGCGAAGCGCCGCGCGGGCGGTACAGGCCGAGCTCCTGCACGTCGCAGGGCTGCGGCAGCAAGGCACAGAGGTGCGCTCGCCATTGCGCATCGAGCGACTCGGGCTTCTTCACGGCATCGAACACCTGCGCGGACGGCGCGGCGAGCACGGGAGCGGCGAACGGCAGGGAGAGCAGCAGCGGCAACAGCTTTTTCATGGAGCCGAATGGTAGCCACGGCCTGGGCGTTGCGCGAGGGTCGCTTGCTAAAGTCGGCTCCGACCATGAATCTTTCTTCTCCTCCCCTCCTCCGGATCGATGCGCTGCGCTTCGCGTACCCCGACCAGCCTGCGCTGGTGTCGAACTGGAGCGCATCCATCGGCCCGGGCGTCACGCTGCTTTATGGCGACACGGGCACCGGCAAATCGGCGCTGCTCCAGGTGATTGCAGGCACGCTGCCCGCCATCGGGCGGCTGACGGTGGCGGGGGTGAGCCTCGATGCCGCGCCCGAGGCCTATCGCCGCCAGGTGTTCTTCGTCGATCCGGTGACCGACCGCTTCGACCAGCTCACCGCACGCGAATGCACGGCCTCGCTCGTCGAGGGCGACGCGGGCTTCAGCGACGCGAAGTGGCAGGCCATTGCCGACGGCTTTGCGCTCGCCCCGCATCTGGACAAGAAGATGTTCATGCTCTCGACCGGTTCGAAGCGCAAGGTGTGGATGGCGGCCGGGCTTGCATCGGGCCGCCCGCTCATCCTGCTCGACGAGCCGACGGCCGGGCTCGATGCACCATCGACCCGCTGCCTGTGGGCCACGCTCACCGGCTTTGCGGACCAGTCGAAGCAGGCGGTCATCGTGGCCAGCGCGGCGCGCATCGACACGGTGCCGCTCGCGGCCACCATCGAGCTGCCGCTCGGCTGAAGCGTCTCTTCAGGCCGCGTCGAAGTTCGTGCTGCGGCTCACGGCCTCCCAGGCCTCCATGTCCTTGAGCAGCGCCTGCGCATGGGCGCGCACCGCATCGACCGAATCGTCGCCCAGTTGCAGGCGCAGCGGTGTGTGTTCGGCGTCCAGCGCCTTCTCGATGGCCACCGCCGCCTTGCGCGGATCGCCGGCCTGCGTGTTGTGCATGGTGTGCGCGAACTCGCGCGTGGCGCCCACCACCGGCTGGTAGGCCTCGATCACCGGCATGTGGCGCATGCCGCTGCCCGCGAGCTGCGTGCGGAACTGGCCCGGCTCGACGATCAGCACCTTGATGCCGAAGGGCGCCACTTCCTGCGCCAGCGCTTCCGAAGCGCCTTCCAGCGCGAACTTGGAGGCCGAGTACGCGCTGAAGCCCGAGAACGAAAGCTGCCCGCCCAGGCTGGAGATGTTGACGATGGCGCCCGACTTCTGCGCACGCAGCACCGGCAGCGCGGCGCGGGTGACGGCCATGGCGCCGAAGAAGTTGGTGTTCATCAGGGCGCGCAGCTCGGCGTCGGGAGTTTCTTCTAGCGCGCCGACCACGCCGTAGCCGGCGTTGTTGATGAGCACGTCGATACGGCCGAAGCGCGCGACCGCGGCTCGAACGGCGGCTTCGGCTGCGCCGGCTGCGTCCACGTCGAGCGGCGTGGCCAGCACGCGGTCGGGCGCCAGCGCCACGAGATCGGCGAGGCGGCCGGCGTCGCGGGCGGTGGCGACCACGTTGTGGCCCTGCGCCAGCGCGTGCTCGGCAAAGGCGTGGCCGAAGCCGGAAGCAGCGCCGGTGATGAACCACGTCTTGCGGGTTTCGGGAGTGTTGGCGGTGGTGGGCATGAGGGTGGCTCCTTCGGTATTTGCGGGTTGTTGGAGAGGCATGGCGTGACTGTTCCAGCAATCGCATTCATCGACTAGACGGTTCAAATCGAATGCACCTTGCGATACGATGCATGAATGGACCGCACCCTGCTCCCGCACCTCGCGATCGTGCTGGCGGTGCACCGGCGCGGCGGCTTCGCGGCTGCCGCGGCCGAACTGGGCATGAGCGCCTCGGCCGTGAGCCACGCGGTGCGCGCCGTCGAAGACCACCTGGGCCAGCCGCTGTTCGCACGCACCACCCGCAGCGTGCGGCTCACCGAGGCCGGCGCCGGCTTCATCGGCATGCTCAGCCCCGCCATGGGCGAGATTGCCGATGCGGTCGACCGCTTTGGTGAAGCATTGGGGCGCGTGAGCGGCGTGCTGCGCATCAACGCGCCGCACGTGGCGCTGCCACTGGCCATGACGCCGCTGGTGGCCGAAATGTCGCGCCGCCACCCCGAACTCACGGTCGAAATTACCTGCGACGACGGCCTGGCCGACATCGTCGCCGGCGGCCACGACGCGGGCGTGCGTCTGGGCCACACCGTGGCGCAAGACATGGTCGCCGTGCGGCTCACGCCGCCCTTCCAGGCCATCATGGTGGCCACGCCGCGCTACCTGGCTGCGGCTGGCGAGCCGCGCAACATCGACGCGCTGCAGCAGCACAACTGCATCGGCTTTCGCTTCGTGACTTCGGGCGGCGTGTACGCCTGGGACCTGCGCGACAAAGCAGGCGCCCACGTGTCGATCGAGGTGCCGGGCACGGTGCGCGTCACCGACGCGCTGTATGCCCGTGATCTGGCACTGGCCGACGTGGGCATTGCCTACATCTTCGAGCCCCTGGTGCGCGCCGAACTGCGCGACGGCCGCCTGCGGCAGCTGCTGCCGCGCACGGCTTTCGACGAGCCGGGGCTGTTTTTGTACTTTCCGCGCCGCGCGGCGCAGGCACCCAAGCTGCGCGCTTTTGTCGACCTGGCGCGGGAAATGCTGAAGCCTTAAAGCGCCCGCCGAAGGGGGTCATCGGGCCCCATCCGGCCGAACCCGGCCCCAGCCGGGCGACAATCGGGGATTCCGGCGAAAACACCCCTATCCCCGTTCCGCCGGAAGTTCCAGCCAACCCGACAACCCAGGATCTACGGAAGCAAGCGCATGAGCTCGAAGCAACCCACCATCGTCTACACCCTCACCGACGAGGCGCCCCTGCTGGCGACCTACGCGTTTCTGCCCATCATCCGCGCCTTCACCAACCCGGCCGGCATCAACGTGGCCACCAGCGACATCTCCGTGGCGGCCCGCATCCTGGGCGAATTTCCCGAGCTGCTGAGCGACGACCAGAAGGTGCCCGACAACCTGGCCGAACTGGGCAAGCTCACGCTCAAGCCCGAGGCCAACATCATCAAGCTGCCCAACATCAGCGCCTCGGTGTCCCAGCTCAAGTCGGCCATCAAGGAACTGCAGGGCAAGGGCTACAAGATCCCCGACTACCCCGAGAACCCGACCTCGGACGAGGACAAGGACATCCGCGCGCGCTACAACAAGTGCACCGGCAGCGCGGTGAACCCGGTGCTGCGCGAAGGCAACTCCGACCGCCGCGCGCCCAAGGCCGTGAAGGAATACGCACGCAAGAACCCGCACAGCATGGCCGACTGGAGCCAGGCCTCGCGCTCGCACGTCTCGCACATGCACGGCGGCGACTTCTACCATGGCGAAAAGTCCATGACGCTGGACCGCGCGCGCAACGTCAAGATGGAGCTGATCACCAAGAGCGGCAAGACCATCGTGCTCAAGCCCAAGGTCGCGCTGCTGGACCGCGAGGTCATCGACTCCATGTTCATGAGCAAGAAGGCACTGCTGGCCTTCTATGAAAAGGAGATCGAGGACGCGCACAAGACCGGCGTCATGTTCTCGCTGCACGTCAAGGCCACCATGATGAAGGTCTCGCACCCCATCGTGTTCGGCCACTGCGTGAAGATCTTCTACAAGGAAGCCTTCGAGAAGCACGGCAAGCTGTTCGACGAGCTGGGCATCAACGTCAACAACGGCATGATCGATCTCTACAACAAGATCGCCACCCTGCCGCAGAGCACGCAGGACGAGATCAAGCGCGACCTGCACGCCTGCCATGAGGGCCGCCCCGAACTGGCCATGGTCGACTCGGCCAAGGGCATTACCAACTTCCATTCGCCCAACGACGTGATCGTGGACGCCTCGATGCCCGCGATGATCCGCAACGGCGGCAAGATGTGGGGCGCCGACGGCCGCCTGAAGGACGTGAAGGCCGTGATGCCCGAATCGACCTTCGCCCGCATCTACCAGGAGATCATCAACTTCTGCAAGTGGCACGGCGCCTTCGACCCCAAGACCATGGGCACGGTGCCCAACGTGGGCCTCATGGCCCAGAAGGCCGAGGAGTACGGCTCGCACGACAAGACCTTCGAGATCCCGGAGGACGGCGTCGCCAACATCACCGACCTGGACAGCGGCGAAGTGCTGATGAGCGAGAACGTGGAGCAAGGCGACATCTGGCGCATGTGCCAGGTCAAGGACGCCGCGATCCGTGACTGGGTCAAGCTGGCCGTTACCCGTGCGCGCAACTCGGGCATGCCGGTGGTGTTCTGGCTGGACGCCTACCGCCCGCACGAGGCGCAGCTGATCACCAAGGTCAAGATGTACCTGCACGAGCACAACACCTCGGGCCTGGACATCCAGATCATGAGCCAGGTGCGCGCCATGCGCTACACGCTGGAGCGCGTCGTGCGCGGCCTGGACACCATCAGCGCCACCGGCAACATCCTGCGCGACTACCTGACCGACCTGTTCCCCATCATGGAACTGGGTACCTCGGCCAAGATGCTGTCGATCGTGCCGCTGATGGCCGGCGGCGGCCTGTACGAGACCGGCGCGGGCGGCTCGGCCCCCAAGCACGTGCAGCAGCTGGTGGAAGAAAACCACCTGCGCTGGGACTCGCTGGGCGAATTCCTCGCGCTGGCCGTGAGCCTGGAAGACCTGGGCCTGAAGACCGGCAACAAGAAAGCCGCCATCCTGGCCAAGACGCTCGACACCGCCACCGGCAAGCTGCTCGACAACAACAAGAACCCGTCGCCCAAGACCGGCCAGCTCGACAACCGCGGCAGCCAGTTCTACCTGGCCATGTACTGGGCGCAGGAACTCGCCGCGCAAACGGACGACAAGGAACTGCAGGCCCAGTTCGTGAAGCTGGCCGGCACGCTCGCCAGCAACGAGCAGAAGATCGTCGACGAACTCTCGGCCGTGCAGGGCAAGCCGGTGGACATCGGCGGCTACTACCTGGCGGACCCCGCCAAGTTCGAAGCCGTGATGCGCCCGAGCGCCACGCTCAACGCGGCGCTGGCGTCGGCCCAGGGCTGATGGGTATCGAGCGGGTGGCAGCTGTGAAGCCCTGGCTCGCAATGCTTCCCGCCGCGCTGGCCCTGGCTGGCGCGGCAGGCACTGCGCACGGGGCCGAAGACTGCGAAGCCCTGCGCACCCGCGTCGAATCGAAGATTGCCGCGGCCGGCGTGGCGCGCTTCACCGTCACCGTCATCGATGCCAACGCATCGGCGAACGGCCAGGTGGTGGGCAGCTGCGAGCTCGGCAGCAAGAAGGTCGTGTACCTGAAGGACGCCGGGTCCGGGCCGGGCTCGGCCCCGGCGGTCCCGCCCACATCGTCGGGCGAACCAATCCTCACCGAATGCAAGGACGGCACCGTGTCCGTCGGCGGCGACTGCAGGAAGTAGACGGGGCAGCGCTCAGCGCTTCCCCACCACCCGCGCAATCCAAGCCAGCAACACTGCCTCAACTTCCTCACGATTGACCTCGTTCAGCGTCTCGTGTCGCGCGCCACCGAACACGTGGCACGACACATCGCGCAGCCCCGCCTCGCGGTAGCGCTGCACCAGCGGATAGAACCACTCGGCCTTGTTGCTGACCGGGTCCTCATCACCGATGAACAGATAGAGCGGCAGCTCGGGCCGGATGTGCTTGCGCATCGCGGCAGGCGTCAGGTCGGCGAGATTCGCGAACATCGAACCCAGCCCCTCGGCCGATACCGTGAAGCCGCACAGCGGATCGGCAATGTAGGCATCGACCTGCGCCGGATCGCGGCTGAGCCAGTCGAAGGGCGTGCGAACGTCTGGCAATGCGGCGTTCATGTCTTCCAGCTTGAAGCCAGACTGCAATGCGGCACCCAGCAAGTCGAGCGCCGAAGTGCCCGAGAGCACCGCGCCCGCCAGCAGCGCGCTGTGTTTGACGAGGTAGTACTGCGTGGCGAACGAGCCCATGCTGTGGCCCACAAGAATCAGCGGCAGGCCGGGATGCACGCCGCGCACGTGATGGCTCAGCAGCGCCATGTCGTCCACCAGCCCGGCGAACGCGCGCGGTCCGAACTCGCCCAGTTCGCCGCGCTCTGAGGCTCCCTTGCCATGGCCGCGGTGCTCGTTCGCATAGACCACGTAGCCGGCCTGCACCAGCGCATCCGCCAGATGCCGGTAGCGCAGCGAATGCTCGCCCATGCCGTGCGCCAGCTGGATGACGGCACGCTGCGTCGCGCCCTGCCAGCGATGGACCTCCACCGTGACGCCGTCGTGGGCGGTCAGTTCGAAGTGGGTCTCGGTGGTGGGCATGCGGTGCTCCGATTTGAAGGGAGCACCATCCTAGGTGCTGATGAACGGAGCTTCGATCAGGGGTTTCCAGCCTCTGTCGCGTGGCGGACAGCCAATAGCGCTGCCATCTTCTTCAACGCAGCTTCCGGCGTGGGCTCGATGTGGATCGAGCAGGCCAGCATCAGGTTCAGCGGCTGACCGAAGTCTTCGACCGCGATGCCGGTGCCGCTTTCGCGCAGCACGTCATTCGCGTCGACCTCGCACTGCAATGCCGCCCGCGCGCGGTCTGCATAGCTGCCTTCGGGCACGCCGTAGGCCACCACCGGAATCCCCAGCGCAATCGCCGCGCCAACTTCGAACACCGTGCCGGAATCGGGCTCCATGCCCCTGAAGCACTGGAGATTGGCAACGACACCGTCTGCGCTGCGAAGGCGCTGCATGTTGGCTTCGTAGATCTGCATTTCCGGGGCGTCGGGGGTTTGCTCCTCGTTGCCGTCGGCAGGTAGCAGTGCCGCGAGGCCGGCCGCATCGCACGCGGCAGTCAGCCGGATGAAATGATCTCTCGCGTCGGGACGGAAGACGTCCGGGCCCGCCAGGTAGATGCGCGGGCGAGCCGGGATCTCGGGAGATTTGTCCATCGACGGAGCATCATCGATTTCCGAGCTCGGCTCAATCTCGGCAACATGGTGTGAAGCGACTTACCGATGGATGCATCAGGCACACGGCACCAATCCCCGGCCTTCGGGGAATCAGGCAAGAAACTCGCATAAAGCGACTACCGCCCCGCTCGCGCCTTTTTCAAGAATGGACGCTCCCTCCATTCACGAACCAAGGCGCACCATGAACACTGCACATCGCACCGGCGCACTCACCGCGCTCTCGCTGTCCCTCGCCATGGCCTCCGGGCCTTCGCAGGCCCAGGCGCAACGCCCCAGGCTGCTCGAAGACCCGAACCGCTACGTGGGCATGTGGGTGACACAAGACGGCCATATCCGCCACGAACTGCTTCCAAACGGCCGCTACGACGAAGCCCGTGGCACGCGCCAGAGCGCCTACCAGGGCCGCTACACGCTCACCGGCAATCACATCGACTACGTCGACGACACCGGCTTCACGGCGGACGGCGAGTTCCGCGACGGCGTGCTGTACCACGCGGGCATGGTGCTCTACCGCGAAAGCAAAAGCACTACGCGGCGCTGAGCGGCAACCGGATCGGCTTCGCGTTTTGCAGGATCAGGCAAAAACCACGTTCGATTCGGATACCACCTCAGGCACCTCGGAAGCGAAACTTCTTTCCATGCCCGGCTCACGCTCTTTTCTGTGTGAGCCCCACGGCAACCAGACCAGCACGAGGAGTTCTCCATGACCGCAATCCAGGAAAAAGTCGTTCTCATCACCGGCGCGAGCAGCGGCATCGGCGAAGCGACCGCGCGGCTGCTTGCGCGGCGCGGCGCCAAGGTGGTGCTCGGTGCGCGCCGCACCGACAGGCTCGCGGCACTCGTGGCCGAAATCGAGGCCACGGGCGGCACGGCGAGCTTCCAGCGGCTCGACGTGACGCACCGGCCCGACGTGGAAGCCTTTGCCGAATTCGCCCTCGAGACGCATGAGCAGATCGACGTGCTCGTCAACGCCGCGGGCGTGATGCCGATGTCGCCGCTGTGGAACCGCAAGATCGAGGAATGGGAACTCATGATCGACGTGAACCTGCGCGGCGTGCTGCTCGGCATCGCAGCCGTGCTGCCGACGATGCAGGAGCAGGGCTGGGGCCACATCGTGAACGTGGCGCCGGTGGCGATGCAGGGTGTGTCGCCCAACTCGGCCGTGTACCACGGCACGCAGTACGCGGTGAACGCGATCTCCGAGGGGCTGCGGCAGGAGCACGCCGGCCGCCTGCACGTGACGGTGGTGAGCCCCGACGTGAACGGCCCGAGCGACCCGCTGGCCGAGCGCATCGCGGCCAGCTACGCCCGCGAACGCATGCGCACGAACCGGCGACTTGCAGTGCCGGTGGATGCCGTGGCCCGGTCGATTGCCGGGGCCATCGAAGGCTATGGCATCACGGCCGGAGCGATGCGGCCGCCCAGCAGGCAGAAGCCGCACCCCTCCGTGTACGTCCAGTAATTCAATAGGTCTTGTACGGCAGGAACTTGCCCGACAGCACCACGTTGACGCGGTCGCCCTTCGGGTCGGCCTGGCGCTGGATGTCCATGCTGAAGTCGATGGCGCTCATGATGCCGTCGCCGAACTCTTCATGGATCAGCTCCTTGATGGTGGTGCCGTACACGCTCACCACCTCGTACCAGCGGTAGATGAGCGGATCGGTCGGCACAGGCGTGGGCAGCGAGCCCTTGTAGGGCACCACCTGCAGCCACTTCTGCTCCTCGACCGTGAGGCCGAAGATCTTGCCGATGACCTTGGCCTGCTTGTCGTCGAGCGTCATCTGGCCGAGGCAGGCGGCGGTGGTCCACTCTTTCGAGAGACCGACCTTCCTGGCCACGTCGGCCCACTGGATGCCCTTGCTCACCTTGACGGTGATGATTTTCTCGGTGACGTCGTTGCGGTTCATGCGGGTTTGCTCCTGATTGGATTGAAGAAAAGCGGAAGGCTCACGACGCCTTCGCGCGCGTGACGAGAAAGTCGACGATGTGATTGCGCAGCGCGTAGTAGCCGTCCAGGTGGTGCAGCGAGGCCCTGGTGCGTTCGCGCGGCAGCGGGTTGACCACCGTCTCGACGATGTTCCCCGCACGGTAGCCGCCCTGCGGCAGGTCGGCGCCATTGGTCATCAGCAGGATGCGGTCGGCCAGCAGGATGGCCTCGTCCACGTCGTGCGTGATCATGAAGACGGTCTGCTGCGTCTGCCGCACGATGGCCATCAATTCATCTTGAATGGTGCCGCGCGTGAGCGCATCGAGCGCGCCGAAGGGCTCGTCGAGCAGCAGCATCTTGGGCTGGATGGCAAAGGCGCGCGCAATGCCCACACGCTGCTTCATGCCGCCCGAAAGCTGCGACGGCTTCTTGTCGATGGCCGCCTGCAGGCCGACCATGGCAACGAAGCGCTCCACCTGTGCATCGACCTGCGCGCCCGACCACTCTGGCCAGCGCGAAACCACGGCGAACGCGATGTTCTTGCGCACGGTGAGCCACGGCATGAGCGCATGGCTCTGGAACACCACGCCGCGCTCCAGGCTGGGGCCCGCCACCTCGCGTCCATCCATGAAGACGTGGCCTGCGCTGGCCTGGTCGAGGCCTGCCAGCACGTTGAGGATGGTGGTCTTGCCGCAGCCCGAGTGGCCGATGATGCAGACGAATTCGCCACGGTCGAGCGTGAACGACACGTCCGCGAACACAGGCCGTGTTGGCACAAAGGCCTTGGCGAGCCCTTCGATGCGCAGGAAGCCGCGGGCGCCTGGCGCCTCCACGGCGGCAGTGGATGCAACGGGTTGAGTCATGACTTCGCCTTGGGTCGCAAGATCGGTGCGCTCACTCCACATACGTCACCTTCCGCTGCAGGCCCGCGAAGGCCTGGTCGAGCAGCATGCCCACGACACCGATCAGCAAGATCGCGAAGATCACGTTGGTGAGCGACAGGTTGTTCCACTCGTTCCACACGAAGTAGCCGATGCCCGTGCCGCCCACCAGCATCTCGGCCGCCACGATGACAAGCCACGCAATGCTCATGCTGATGCGCATGCCCGTGAGGATGGTCGGCGCTGCCGCCGGCAGGATCACGCGGAACGCACGGCGCAGCGGCTTCACCTCGAGCGTGCTGGCCACGTTGAGCCATTCGCGCTTGACCGAGGCCACGCCGAAGGCCGTGTTCAGCAGCATCGGCCACACCGAGCAGATGAAGATCACGAAGATGCCGCTGACCGACGAGTCCTTGATGGTGTAAAGCGCCAGCGGCATCCACGCCAGCGGCGAGATCGGCTTGAGCACCTGTATGAACGGATCGAATGCCTTGTGCAGCAGCGGCGACATGCCGATGACGAAGCCCAGCGGCACTGCAACCAGGCACGCCAACGCAAAGCCCAACCCCACGCGTGCCAGCGAATAGGCCAACTGGATGGCAATGCCCTTGTCGTTGGGCCCGTTGTCGTAGAACGGATTCGACAGGTGCTTCCACGCGGTGGCGCCCATCTCGGCCGGCGTGGGAAAGCCCGAACTCTTCACCTGGCCCTGCGTCGGGTCCTTGCCAAGCATCTTCTGGTATTCGATCTGCTCGGCTGTCATGCCTGCTACAGCGGAGGCACCGGTGGTCGGTGCGGTCGCCAGCTGCCACACGCCGACCAGCAGCAGGAACATCAGCAGCGACACCAGCGCCGCCTTGAACGAGAGGGCCTTCTTCGGCATGGCTCAGGCCATCTTCGCAATGGCGAAGCTCTTGACGTAGTCGTCGGGCTTCGCCGGATCGAACACCTTGCCCATGATCGTGAACTTGGGGTAGGCGCCATCGGGCACGACCTGGCCCAGGTCCTTCATGCGCTTCTTCGCGTCGGTGAGCAGGAAGACTTTTTCGGCGATCTGCTTGTAGTTGATGTCGCCTTTCACGTAGCCCCAGCGCTTCATCTGCGTGAGCATCCACACGGCCATCGACTGCCAGGGAATAGGGTCGAAGTCGGCCCGGTCGGGCACGGTGCGGATGTTGCCCAGCCCGTCGGCAAACTTGCCGGTGAGCACCTGCATGAGCACGGTCTCGGGCTGGTTCAGGTACTGCGCGGGCGCGATCACCTTCGCGATGAGCTCGCGGTTCTTCGGATCGCGCGCCATGGCCGATGCGGTGAGCACCGAGCGCACCAGCGCGGCGAAGGTGTTGGGGTTCTTCTCGATGAACTCGGTCGAGGAGCCGAAGGCGCAGCACGGGTGTCCGTTCCACAGCTCTTTGGTGAGCAGGTGGATGAAGCCGATTTCCTCGAACACGGCGCGCTGGTTGAACGGGTCGGGGCCGAGGTAGCCGTCGATGTTGCCTGCGCGCAGGTTGGCCACCATCTCGGGCGGCGGCACCACGCGGATCTGGATGTCGGTGTCGGGGTTCAGGCCCGCTTCCGCCACGTAGTAGCGCAGCAGGAAGTTGTGCATGCTGTACTCGAAGGGCACGGCGAACTTCAAGCCCTTCCAGGTCCTGGGGTCGCGCTTGTCCTTGTGCTTGTGCTTGTTGGCCAGGGTGATGGCCTGGCCGTTGGTGTTCTGGATGGTCGCGACGTTCATGGGCACCGCGTTGGAGCCCGCGCCCATCGAAATGGCCAGCGGCATGGGCGACAGGAAGTGTGTGGCGTCGTACTCCTTGTTGAGCATCTTGTCGCGAATGAGCGCCCAGCCCGCCGTCTTCACCACTTCCACGTCGAGGCCCTGCTTCTGATAGAAGCCCAGCGGGTGCGCCATGATGAGCGGCGTTGCGCAGGTGATTGGAATGAAGCCGATCTTGAGCCTGGTCTTCTCGAGCGGCGCTTTCTCCTGCGCCATGGCCTGCAGCGCGCCGAGCGGAAACACCGAGGCGATGGCGGCGCGCGCGGTGTTGGCGCCAACGGCGCGCAGGAAGCCACGCCGCACGCTGTCAGCGGGGAACAGCGCCTTCATGAGGCTGGCTTCGAGCTTGTCTTCTGGCAGCACACCCGCGCCGTGCACGCGCCCGCAGGCGCAGCGCATCTTCAGTGGCCGGTCGGCATCGTAGGGATCGCAGGCGGTCTGTTCGCGCGGGCTGGACATGGTGGTGCACCTCGTTGGAAAGATGCAGCAGCCGTTGCAAGCGCCGGGCCGGAAATGCGCCGCAACTCCCTTTCGACGCGTTGCGGCTCCAGATCGTGCCGCCGATGTCGAGGCCTTGTAGGGCTGGCACTACAAGCCGGTGCACACCGGCCGTGTTTTCAGCCAGTCGCACCCTGCTTGCCGTGGCGTTCGGCATACAGGGCCAGTTCCACGTCGTTCTTGGTGCCGGTCTTTTCGAGGATGCGCGCGCGGTAGGTGCTCACGGTGTTGGGCGCCAGGCCCAGCTGCGCACCGATTTCGCTCACGCTGTGCCCGGCGCTGAGCAGGCGGTACACCTGATGCTCGCGGTGCGAGAGCATTTCGGCGCCCTGCCCGGCGCCACGGCCCACGGCAGTGGCCAGTGCCTCGGCCGTGGCCGCCGACACGTACAACCCACCGGCCGCCACCTTGCGCACCGCACCGACCATGTCGTCGGCGTCGGCGCTCTTGTTGAGATAGCCCGAGGCGCCGAGCTTGATGCAGCGTACGGCGTACTGCTTCTCGGGGTACGTGCTGAGCATCAGCACCGGGAGCGTGGGCCACTGCTTGCGCAGGGCCTGCAGCACGTCGAGGCCGTCGCGGCCCGGCAATGCGATGTCGAGCAGGACCACGTCGAGGCCTTCCTGGCCTCCGAGCGCCTGTACCGTTTCCAGCACTTCCGGGCCGGTCTGTGCTTCGGCGCGCACGGTCATGGCGGGCAGGCCGTTGGAGAGGTCGCCGAGCATCTGCTTGAGGCCCTCTCGCACGATGCGGTGGTCGTCGGCTATCAGTACGCGGATGTCGGTCATCTCATTTGTCCGTGTCTTCTTGTTCTCGTTCGGGGTGCGTGCGGATGACACCGGGTGCTCCCCTCCGCGATGTTTCCCCGTCGGCATGATCGCGCCCCGAACCGACGCAGCAGATCGAAAAACAGGGCTTCATGGCAGCGGCAAGTGCAGACAGAAGGTGCTGCCCTCACCCATCCGGCTCTCGATATCGACGCGCCCGCCGAAGTGGCGCGCACGCTCTCGCATGCCGAGCACGCCATAGGAAGTGGCAGCCTCGAAGGCCTGCGCCGGTGCACCGACACCGTCGTCGCGCACGCTGATGCTCAGTTGCTCTTGTTCGACACCGATGCGGATCTCGAGGCTGTGCGCCCGCGCATGCCGGCCGACGTTGCTCAGCATCTCCTGGAAGATACGGAACACTGCAATAGCCGCAGGCTCGGGCAGCTCCACGCCGGGCGGCACGTCGAAGCGCCAGTCCAGTTCGAGCTCCGCCGCCTGCACGAACTCGTGCGCCTGCCATTCGAGCGCGGCCCACAGGCCCTGATGGTCGAGGATGCTGGGACGCAGGTCGGTGATGATGCGCCCCACGTTGTCTACCGCGCGTTCGATGAGCTGGCTCATGTTCGTGCACTTGCAGCGCATCTGGTCGCGCATGGCTTGTGCCGCGTCGGGCGTGCGCTCCTGCTGTTCGCCCAGGCGCTTGCCGATCCAGTTGACGTCCATCTTCAGCGCCACCAGCAGGCTTCCGAGCTCGTCGTGCACCTCGCGCGCGATGCGGGTCCGCTCGTCCTCGCGCACCTTGTCGAGCCAGGCAGAGAGTTCACGCAGTTGCACCAGCGCGTCGCTGAGCTCACGGGTGCGCTCCTGCACGCGCAGGCCGAGTTCGTCCTTTGCCTGCTGCAAGGCCTCGGCCTGGCGGCGACGTTCGGTGATGTCGACGAAGGTGATGACGGCGCCGCGCACCTGAGCGCCATCCATGATGGGGTGGCTCGAATATTCGACCGCGAAGGCGGTGCCGTCGCGGCGCCAGAACACCTCGGTGTCGATGCGGCACGGCAGGCCGCGTCTGAAGGCGTTGAAGATGGGGCAGTCGGTGTCGGCGTAGTGCGAACCGTCGGGGTGCGAGTGGTGCGTGAGCTCGTGCATGTTCGAACCGAGCACGTCGCGCACCTCGTGGCCGAGCATCTGCGCGCCGGCCCGGTTGATGAACATGCAATGACCGTCGAGGTCGATGCCGAAGATGCCCTCGCCCGTCGACTCAAGCAGCAGGCCTAGCTGGTGCTGCCAGAGCGGGTGGCTAGCGGTCGGGTTCAGTACGGGCGTCTCCATGCACCAAAAGCAAGCAACAGCCGTGCCCGAAGCACCCCGGCCGGGTCAGGTGCGCGCCCAGTGGAACTTTCGATCCGCCTCCTTGATGGGCTGGTCGTTGATGCTCGCAAAGCGCCTTTGCATCAGGCCGTTCTCCGCGAACTCCCAGTTCTCGTTGCCGTGGCTGCGATACCACTGGCCCGCGTCGTCGTGCCATTCGTACTCGAAGCGCACCGCGATGCGGTTGTCCATGAAGGCCCACAGCTGCTTCTTCAGCCGGTAGTCGAGCTCGCGCACCCACTTGCGCGACAAGAATTCGACCACCTGCTCGCGGCCATTGACGAACTCGGCGCGGTTGCGCCATTCGGTGTCGGGCGTGTAGGCCAGGCTCACGCGCACGGGGTCGCGCGAGTTCCAGGCGTCTTCGGCAGCCTGGACTTTCCTGGTGGCCGATTCAAGGGTGAAGGGCGGCAGCGGCGGGCGGGATTCCATGAGGGTCTTTCGTTGAAGTGGTGAAGGGGAATGCGCCGCAATGTGCCACATGTAGACAGACCTGTCTACATGCCTACAATCGCGGCATGGACATCTCCGTCATCTCTGCGCTGCCTGCGCGCGAGCGCATCCTTCTCACCGCGCACGACCTCTTCTATGCCGACGGCATTCGCGCCACCGGCATCGACCGCGTCATTGCCGCGTCGGGCGTCACCAAGGTCACCTTCTACCGGCACTTTCCTTCGAAGGACGACCTGGTGCGAGCCTTTCTCGACCACCGGCACGGACGATGGATGGCATGGTTCATCGATGCGCTCGGCCGGCGCGGCGCGCAGCAGCGCATCGGCGACGCACAGGCGCTGGAGATGCTGGCCGACGTGATGGCCGAGTGGTTTGCCGACCCGGTGTTCCGCGGCTGCGCGTTCATCAACTCGGTGGTGGAAGTGGGCACGAGCGTGGCCGGTGCCAGCGAAATCGCGCGCGAGCATAAGCGCGAGATGGTCGAGGTAATTGCGGGCCTCATGCCCGATGGACCGCAACGCACGGCCATTGCGCAGGCGGCCGCGCTGGGCGTCGACGGCGCCATCGTCAAGGCGCAGATGGGCGACGCCGCACTCGCGCGCGAAGCGGTCGACGACCTGCGCCGCTTGCTTCAGGCGCTGACAGCCACGCTCGTCACTTCACGACCATCAGCGTGAACGGCCACACATAGGCCTGCAAGGTCACGTAGAAGCCCACGAGGCAGGCCAGCGCGATGGAGTGGAAGAAGACGTAGCGAAGGATCTCGCCTTCGTGGTTGAACCAGCGCGTGGCGGTGGAGGCAACCACGATCGACTGTGCATCGATCATCTTGCCCATCACGCCGCCCGAGCTGTTGGCCGCGCCCATCAGGTTCGGGCTCAGGCCCAGCTGGTCGGCCGCCACCTTCTGCATGCCGCCGAAGAGCACGTTCGACGCCGTGTCGGAGCCCGTGAGCGCCACGCCCAGCCAGCCCATCAGCGTGCCGAAGAACGGGTAGAACATGCCGGTGTTGGCAAAGGCCAGCCCCAGCGTGGTGTCCAGTCCCGAGTAGCGCGTGAGCGTGCCCAGCGCGAGCATCAGCATGATGGTGAGCAGCGAGAACTTCACCAGCCACAGCGTGCGGCCATAGGCGGCCACGAGTTGGATGGGGTTGTACTTCATCACCAGCCCGCCCACGATGGCCGACACCAGGATGCCGGTGCCCGTGGCCGAGAGCAGCAGCAGCTGGTACACCGCGCCCTCCTTCGTCGGCTTGGGCACCACCGGCGCCACCTTCTCGATCATGTTGTGCAGCCCGTCGATGGGGAAGTTGGGCGCGAAGATGCCGTTGAGCCAGGTCTTCACCACAGGCAGGCCCCAGATGAACACGAACACCGTGAGAATGAGCCACGGCGTCCAGGCGCGGATCACGTCGGCGCTCGAATGCTTCGCGGGCGCAACGGCCGGGCCGGCCTCGCCGCCGTCGGTTTCGTGCCCCTTGAGCGACACCGAGGTCCAGATCTTCTTAGGCTTCCACACGCGCAGGAACAGCACCAGGCAAACCATCGACACGATGGCCGCGATGATGTCCACCAATTCGGGCCCGATGTAGTTCGACACCAGGAACTGCGGAATCGCGAAGGACACGCCCGTCACCAGGATGGCCGGCCACACCTCCATCATTCCCTTGCGCCCCGCGAAGGCCCAGATGAGCCAGAACGGCACCAGCAGCGAGAAGAACGGCAGCTGCCGCCCGATCATCGCGGTGACCGCCATCAGGTCGTAGCCGTGCACCTTGGCCAGCGTGATGACCGGTGTGCCCAGCGCGCCGAAGGCAACCGGCGCCGTGTTGGCAATGAGCGAGAGCCCCGAGGCCGCGAGCGGCGAGAAGCCCAGCCCGATGAGAATGGCCGCCGTGACCGCCACCGGCGTGCCGAAGCCGGCCGCACCCTCGAAGAAGGCGCCGAAGGCAAAGGCGATGAGCAGCAGCTGCAGGCGCCTGTCTTCCGTGATGCCGGCAATCGAGTCCTGCAGTATCTGGAAGCTGCCGTTCTGCTGCGTGAGCTGCTGCAGGAAGATGATGTTCAGCACGATCCAGCCAATGGGCAGCAGGCCGGTGATGCCGCCCAGAAAGGCCGCCTTGCCCGCCATGTCGGCCGGCATGCCGAAAGCGAACACCGCGATGACCACCGCACTCAGCAGGCCGAGCCCCGCCGCGTAGTGCGCCTTGACGTGAAGCAACCCGAGACACACCAGCATCACCACCACCGGTATCGCGGCCAGTGCCGTCGATACGATCATGTTGCCGAACGGGTTGTAAACCTGTTGCCAGACCATGCGCTTGTCTCCTCTTTGTTGGAATCTTTTTGAGTCGGCAACACGAGGCTGGAATGGTCCTGCCACGAGCGGCCGAAAGCGTTCGCTACCATCCTAACCCGCTCCCCTCGCCAGCAAAAGATGGTTTCTCCGCGTCTCCCCTCGACCCAGGGCCTGCAGGCCTTCGAGGCCGTTGCACGCCTGCGCAGCGTGAACCTCGCCGCCGAAGAGCTCAGCGTGACGCCCAGCGCGGTGAGCCACCGCATCCGCCAGCTCGAACTGCTGCTGGGGCTGAAGTTCTTCGTGGGCAACGATTTCAGCCTCAGCGCCGACGGCATGGCCTACCTGGCGCGCGTGCGCGAGGCCATTGCGGCGCTGCAGCAGGTGCCGGGCCGCGAGCCCGAATCGCAGGTGCGGCGGCTGCGCGTGGCGGTCACGCCGACCTTCTCGCGGCAGATGCTGCTGCCGCGGCTCGCGCGGTTTCGCGACGCGTACCCGAACATCGAGCTGATGCTGCAGGTGACCATGCCGGTGCGCAACGTCACGGTCGAAGAAGCCGACATCGAGTTGCGCTTCGGCACCGGGCCCTTTCACGATCGCGAGTTTGTCCAACTGCTGGCCGACGAGGTCTCGCCGGTGTGCAGCCCCGCCTACCTGAAGCGCCAGGGCCCCTTCGACGGCTTTGCCACCGATGCCGAGGTGTCGCGCGCGCAGTTGCTGCGCACGCCGCTGGAGTCGTGGCGCACCTGGTTCAAGGCCTGCGGCGTGGGCCTGCCCGAGCCGGCCACGGGCCACCAGTTCAACGACCTCGGGCTGGCGCTCGACGCGGCGGCCGAAGACTTCGGCGTGGTGCTGATGCACCTGCGGCTGGGCAGCGCCTGGCTCGACAACGGACGGCTGGTGCGGCTGTCGCAGCGCAGCGTGCCCTCGCCCAACGCCTACTTCCTGTGCTGGCGGCCGGGCGCCATGGAGCGCTGGGAGTGCGCGACCTTCGTCGAGTGGCTGCGCGAGGCCCTGCGCGAGTGAAGCGGCCGATCTGAATTTTTTTCAGTTGCGAGCCCGGCTTTTTTCAGATGGCGCACCGGAGCGCCTGCCGATAATGGCCGGTTCGCCTTCGTCAACCCACAAGAACCAGCCAGGAGACAGCCCGTGTCCGACCTTTCCAAGATCACCAGCATCGAAGACCTGCGGGTGATCGCCAAGCGGCGTGTGCCGAAGATGTTCTACGACTACGCCGACTCCGGCGCCTGGACCGAGGGCACCTACCGCGCCAACGAGAGCGACTTCCAGAAGATCAAGCTGCGCCAGCGCGTGGCCGTGAACATGGAAGGCCGCTCCACCCGTACCACCATGGTCGGCCAGGAGGCCGCAATGCCCGTGGCCATTGCGCCCACCGGCCTCACCGGCATGCAGCACGCCGACGGCGAAATCCTCGGTGCGCGCGCGGCCAAGGCCTTCGGCATTCCGTTCACGCTGTCGACCATGAGCATCTGCTCGCTCGAAGACATTGCCGAAGGCACCGACCGGCACCCCTTCTGGTTCCAGCTCTACGTGATGAAGGACCGCGACTTCATCGAACGACTGATCGAGCGCGCAAAGGCCGCCAACGTCACGGCCCTGCAGCTCACGCTCGACCTGCAGATCCTCGGGCAGCGCCACAAGGACATCAAGAACGGCCTCACGGCACCGCCCAAGCCCACCATCAAGAACCTGATCAACCTGGCCACCAAGCCGCGCTGGTGCATGGGCATGCTGGGCACCAAGCGCCGCACCTTCGGCAACATCGCGGGCCACGCCAAGGGCGTGAAGGACCTGTCGTCGCTGTCGTCGTGGACCGCCGAGCAGTTCGACCCCGCGCTGAGCTGGGCCGATGTCGAATGGATCAAGAAGCTCTGGGGCGGCAAGCTCATCCTCAAGGGCATCATGGACGTGGAAGACGCGCGCCTTGCAGCCTCGAGCGGCGCCGATGCGCTCATCGTGTCGAACCACGGCGGCCGGCAGCTCGACGGCGCGCCATCATCCATCGCGGCGCTGCCCGCCATCGTCGACGCGGTGGGCACCGAGATCGAGGTGTGGATGGACGGCGGCATCCGCAGCGGGCAAGACGTGCTCAAGGCCCGCGCGCTGGGCGCACGCGGCACCATGATCGGCCGCAGCTTCCTGTATGGCCTGGGTGCCTATGGGCAAGAGGGCGTAACGCGCGCGCTGCAGCTCATCCACAAGGAGCTCGACATCACGATGGCTTTCTGCGGCCGCACGAGCATCGACGAAGTCGATTCGAGCATCCTGCTGCCGGGTACGTTCTAGGCTTGCCTGAAGGCCTCCCGAAGGCCACTTCGGGGGTAGGCCGATGCGGCGTTGACCGACACGCCGCAGCCTCTTGCCGGCGCAGAATGTTTTGGCAACAACAACATTGCCTGCACGGCACAAGAAGGCACCATGAGCGCAGTCACGCCTGTTCCGGGAGGCCCAGCGGCCTCTGCTTCGCCACTACCGCACTACACGGCCGAAGAAAAGCGCCACCGCGTCTTCGCGATCATGGCGGCCTCTTCCGGCAACCTGGTCGAGTGGTTCGACTTCTATGTGTATGCGTTCTCGGCGCTGTACTTCGCGCCGGCCTTCTTTCCCAAATCGGACCCCACCGCCCAGTTGCTGAACACCGCCGGCGTATTCGCGGCCGGCTTCCTGATGCGGCCCATCGGCGGCTGGCTCTTCGGCCGCGTGGCCGACCGGCTGGGGCGCAAGACGTCGATGCTGATCTCGGTGACGATGATGTGCGCCGGCTCGCTCGTCATCGCGTGCCTGCCGACTTACGCGCAGATCGGCGCGTGGGCGCCCTTCCTGCTGCTGATCTGCCGCCTGTTCCAGGGGCTGTCGGTTGGCGGCGAATACGGCACCACCGCCACCTACATGAGCGAGGTGGCACTGCGCGGCCAGCGCGGCTTCTTCTCGTCATTCCAGTACGTCACGCTGATCGGCGGGCAACTGCTCGCGGTGCTGGTGATCGTGGTGCTCGAACAACTGCTGACCGAGGCCGAACTCAAGGCCTGGGGCTGGCGTGTTCCGTTCGTCATCGGTGCCATCGCAGCGGTTGTCGCGCTGCTGCTGCGCCGCACGCTGCATGAAACGCAGACCGACGAAGCCAAGAAGAACAAGGAGGCCGGCAGCATGGCCGGCCTGTTCAGGCATCACACGCCCGCCTTCCTCACGGTGCTGGGCTACACGGCCGGCGGCTCTCTGATCTTCTACACCTTCACCACGTACATGCAGAAATACCTGGTGAACACGGTGCACCTGCCCATCAAGACCGCAAGCTATGTGATGACCGGGGCGCTGTTCGCCTACATGTGCATGCAGCCGGTGTTCGGCGCGCTGTCGGACCGCATCGGGCGGCGCAACAACATGCTGCTGTTCGGCGGGCTCGGCGCGCTGACGACCGTGCCCATCCTTACCGCACTGCAGCACACGACGAGCCCGGTGATGGCTTTCGTGCTGATCATCGTGGCGCTGGCCATCGTGAGCTTCTACACCTCGATCAGCGGGATCGTGAAGGCGGAGATGTTCCCGCCTGAAGTGCGGGCGCTGGGCGTAGGGCTGGCCTATGCCGTGGCCAACGCGATCTTCGGCGGCTCGGCGGAATACGTGGCGCTGGGACTCAAGTCACTGGGACACGAGTCGGCATTCTTCTGGTATGTGAGCGCGATGATGGTGATCGCGTTCCTGGTGAGCCTGCGCCTGCCGAGGCAAGCGAGCTACCTTCATCACGATCACTGAACCAACACTGGCAGCTGGCTACTCGGCTTCCAGACGCTGCGCCACTTCGTGCTTGCTCAGCCCGCGCACCGAAGCAAGGTTCTCGAGTTGCGCTGCCCTGGGCCGGGCCTTGCCCTGTTCCCAGTGGTAGATCGTCTGGCCCGACACGCCCACCAGCTTTCCATAAGACGCGGCGGAAATACCCAGCTTCGTGCGATGCGCAGCCAAGCGCCCGGCACTGAAGCGGCGCTTGGTTCCGCCTTCATCCGACTCGTCGGGTTCGCTCGCGCGTGCACTGCGGGCCGTGCCTTTGGTAACGTTGCGCAGTTCCTTCTCCAGCGAACTCACTTGGCGGCGCAATGCCGCTATGGCCGCGCGGTGATGAACCGATGCCTTCTTGAGGGTTTCCATTTCTGCGCGGACTTCCTTGCGGGCGACACGCGAGATTTCAGATTTAAGGATGGATGCAATGTTTGGCATGCCGGCATTGTGCCCAGCAAATGTAAACACGGGACAAGAATGTCAAATCTTGGATCAAATTTGAATCTTTTGATTACAAAGCGAAGATCCGCGTCATCGCGACCCACTTCTCCCCTTCAGGCGTCCAGGGCGTGGGCGCCTGGAACTTCCACATCAGTTCTTCCCACTCCCTGATCTTTGGATTGCTCCGCGTGGCAAGCGCCATGGCATCGGCGTTGTAGCAGGCATCGTCCGTCTCCATCAGCATCACCATCCGCGTACCGAGCCGGTAGATTTCCATGGCCGTTATGCCGTGCGCATTCAGGTGCTCGCGCACCTCGGGCCAGATGCTGCGGTGATAAGCCTCGTACTCGGCGATCAATACAGGGTCGTCTTTCAAATCGAGGGCCAGGAAATGGCGCATGGCTTGTTCCGATCAAAGCAGGGAATCAATCAGGTCAGCGCCCGATCCAGATGCGTATATCCGCCGTCCACAAACACCCATTGCCCGGTGGTGTGCGCGGCACGCTCCGACAACAGGAACACGACGTTGTCCGCAACCTCCTGTGGAGTCGTCATGCGGCGGCCAAGCGGGATCTTGTCGGTGATCTCCGCGAGCTTGCGATCAGGCTCGTCGAACGCGGAGATCCAGCGCTGGTACAGCGGCGTCATCACCTCGGCCGGGATCACCGCGTTCACGCGAACGCCGTCCTCCAGCAATGAAGCAGCCCACTCACGCGTCAGCGACAGTTGCCCGCCCTTGGCTGCGGTGTAGCCGCTGGTGTTGCCCTGCCCCGTTATTGCCGTCTTCGACGAGATGTTCACGATCGCGCCGCGGCTGGCCTTCAGGTGCGGCAGGCAGTAATGCGCCATCACGTAGCAGTGGACGAGATTGCGTTCGAGTGAACGTACGAAGGCCTCGCGTCCCGCCTCCAGCCCCACGCTGTCGTTCACGCCCGCGTTGTTGACCAGGCCATCGATGCGACCGAACTCGGCGGCGGTATCGGCAATGGCCTTCGCGCAGGCAGCCTCTTCCATCAGCTCGAACTGGAAGAACCTCGCGCGCGGCTGCAATGCAAGCAATGCTTCTTCAAAAGGCGCTTCGAGCGGATTCTTCCCGCAGATCACCGGCACCGCGCCCTCCTGTGCCAGCGTCATCGAAATGGCCGCGCCAATGCCGCTGCCGCCACCGGTAACGATCACCACCTTGTCCTTCAGATTCAGGTCCATGCTGTGCAGTGCCTTTCCTTATCCACGAAAGAGGTATTTCTCCAGCGACTCGGGCTTCATCGTGATCGAGAAGCCCGCGCCTTTCGGCGGCATGTAGGCCGCATTGCGAATCTCGCAGGGCTCGACGAAGTGCTCGTGCAGGTGGTCGACGTACTCGACCACGCGGCCTTCGCGCGTGCCCGAGATGCAGAGGTAGTCGATCATCGACAGGTGCTGCACGTACTCGCACAGCCCCACTCCCCCTGCATGCGGGCACACGGGCAGCCTGTACTTCGCGGCCATCAGCATCACCGCAAGAATCTCGTTCACGCCGCCTAGCCTGCACGCGTCGATCTGCACCACGTCGATGCCGCCGCGCATGATGAACTGCTTGAACATGATGCGGTTCTGGCACATCTCGCCCGTGGCCACTTTCACCGGTGCGATGCCCTCGCGAATCTTGCGGTGGCCTTCCACGTCGTCGGGGCTGGTGGGTTCCTCGATGAACCACGGCTTGGCAAACGCCAGCTGGCGCACCCAGTCGATGGCCTGGCCGACTTCCCACACTTGGTTGGCGTCGATCATCAGGTGCCGGTCGGGCCCGAGCACCTCGCGCGCCACGCGCAGGCGGCGGATGTCGTCCTGCAGGTCGCGCCCCACCTTCAGCTTGATGTGGTTGAAGCCCGCATCCACAGCCTCTTGCGCCAGGCGCCGCAGCTTCTCGTCGGAGTAGCCCAGCCAGCCGGCCGATGTGGTGTAGCAGGGGTAGCCCTCGGCCTGCAGCGTGGCGATGCGTTCGGCCTTGCCAACGGCCGCCGCGCGCAGCAGGGCCAGCGCCTCGTCCGGCGCGATGCAGTCGGTGATGTAGCGGAAGTCGATGCATCGCACCAGTTCCTCGGGGCTCATGTCGGCTACCAGCTGCCACACGGGCTTGCCTTCGGACTTGGCCCACAGGTCCCACATCGCGTTGACCACCGCGCCGGTCGCAAGATGAATCGCGCCCTTGTCGGGACCGATCCAGCGCAGCTGGCTGTCAGAAGTTACGTGCCGCCAGAAGCGCCCCATGTCCTCGGCCACCCACGCCAGGTCGAGCCCCACGACCAGATGCCGCATCGCCTCGATGGCCGCGCAGCAGATCTCGTTGCCGCGGCCGATGGTGAAGGTGAGGCCGTGGCCTTCGAGCCCCGGCTGGTCGGTTTCGAGCACGACGTACGCCGCCGAATAGTCGGGGTCGGGGTTCATCGCATCGGAGCCGTCCAGATGCTGCGAGGTGGGAAAGCGCACGTCGAGCACGCGCATGGATCGGACGATGGTCATGGGACTTTGCGGGCGAGCGATCAGTCGTACAGCACCGCTGCGATCTTCGGATCGGCGATGTTGGTCTTGTCGTACCAGAAGAACCCGGTGTCGACCACCTTCGGCAGCTTCTCACCCTTGATGGCCTTCACGGCCATCTCGACGGTCTTGTAGCCCATGCCCACGGGGTTCTGCGTGATGGCGCCGGCCATGCTGCCGTCCATGATGGCGTTCTTCTGCTGCTTGCCGGAGTCGTAGCCGATGATCACGACCTTGCCGTTGCGCTTCATCTCCTTCACGCCATTGACCACGCCGATGGCAGAGCCTTCATTGGCGCCGAAGATGCCCTTGAGGTTTGGCGAGGCTTGCAATATCGACTTGGTGATCTCGGTCGACTTCAGCTGGTCGCCGCCGCCGTACTGCACGCTCACGATCTTGATGTTCGGGTAGGTCGACTTGATGCGGTTCACGAAGCCGTCGCGCCGGTCGACGCCCGTGCGGCTGGTCTGGTCGTGCACCACCAGCGCGACTTCGCCGCTCTTGCCGATCAGCTCGGCCATCTTGTCGGCTGCGAGCGCGGCGGCAGCCTTGTTGTCGGTGGTCGTGGTGGTCACGGGAATGTCGCTGTCCACGCCCGAGTCGAATGCCACCACCGGAATCTTCGCGGCCTGCGCTTTCTTCAGCAGCGGAATGGCCGCCTGGCTGTCGAGCGCGGCAAAGCCGATGGCCTGTGGCTTCTTGGCGAGCGCGGCAGAAAGCATGTCGATCTGCTTGTCGACCATGGCCTCGGTCTCGGGGCCTTCGAAGGTGACCTTGACCTTGTAGTCTTTCGCGGCCTGCTCGGCGCCCGACTTCACGGCCTGCCAGAACTGGTGCTGGAAGCCCTTGGACACGAGCGGGATGTAGACCTCTTGCGTCTGCGCCTGCGCGATGCCGGCAAGGCCGATGAGCGCCGCGCCCAGCGTGCACGCAACGGCTGTTCTTCTCTGGATCATGCGAAGTCTCCTGTGGTTGTAGAACGAAACGAAAGCGAGGGGAATCAGTGCGTCTTGCTGCCGCGGCGGCGCAGGATGTCGGCGTACACGGCCAGGATGATGATCACGCCCGTGACCACCGTCTGCCACTCTTGCGCAACCGAAAGAATGCGCAGGCCGTTGGTGAGCACGCTCATGATGAAGGCGCCGATGATCGTGCCGACGATGGTGCCGGTGCCGCCGCTGAGCGACGTGCCGCCGATCACCACGGCCGCAATCGCGTCGAGTTCGTAGCCCTGCCCCAGCGCGGGCTGCGCCGAGTTCAGGCGCGAGGCAATCAACAGCCCCGCAATGCCGCAGATGCCACCGCTCACCGTGTACACCACGATCTTCCAGAAGTCGGTGTTCACGCCCGACAGGCGCACCGCTTCTTCATTGCTGCCGAGCGCGAAGGTGTAGCGGCCCAGGATGGTCTTGTTGAGCACGATGCTCGCGGCCACCGCCACCAGGAACAGGATCAGCACCGCATTGGGAATCGGCAGCGCCGGAATGAAGTAGCCGATGAGCGAGTCTTGCGAGATCGCCGGAAAGTCCGGCGTGTCGTTGAAGTAGATCGGCTTGGTACCCGAGATCACCAATGACAAGCCCTTGAGCAGCATCATCATGCCCAGCGTCGCGATGAAGGGCGGTATCTTGAGCTTGGCGATCAGCACGCCAGAGACAAAGCCTGCCAGCGCGCCGAAGAGAATCGCCGCCGCAATGCCCAATGCGAGCGGCATGCCCATGTAGGTGAGCACCACGCCGGCCATGACGGCGCAGAAGGTCATCAGCGTGCCAACCGACAAATCGATGCCCGCGGTGATGATGACGAAGGTGCAGGCAATGGCGAGCACGCCGTTCACCGCTGTCGACTGCAGGATGCTCACGAGGTTGTCGGCCTGCAGAAACTGCGGCGACGCGACGCTGAAGAACACCATCAGCGCAACGAGGCTGGCAAAGGCCAGCAGCTTCTGCCTGGTGGCGGGGCGAAAAAGCCGGGCCCTCAGCGAGAAGCCGGGCGTGACTGCAGTGGTGGCGGTGGGGGTCGTCAAAGGGTGTCTCCAATCGTCATGCGGTGGCGGCAGCAGCAGCGGTGGTTTCACGCCGGGTGGCGAGCTGCATGATCTTTTCCTGCGAGGCTTCGCGCGCCGGCAGCTCGCCGGTGATGCGGCCTTCGCACATCACGAGCACGCGATGGCTCATGCGCAATATCTCGGGCAGCTCCGAAGAGATGATCACGATGGCCTTGCCCTGCGCGGCAAGCTCGTTGAGCAGGCGGTATATCTCGGCCTTGGCGCCCACGTCGATGCCGCGCGTGGGCTCGTCGAAGAAGAGCACGCCGCAGTCGCGCAGCAGCCACTTGGCGATCACGATCTTCTGCTGGTTGCCGCCCGACAGCAGCCGCACCTGCTGGCGCACCGAAGGCGTCTTGATGCTGAGCTGCTTCACGTAGCGCTCGCCGGCCGCCTCGATGGCGCCCTGGTCGATGAACAGGCCCATCGACAGGAACTTCTTCATGCTCGGCAGCGCGATGTTGGTTTCCACGTCCATGCCGGTGGCCAGGCCGAAGTGCTTGCGGTCTTCCGACAGGTAGCCGATGCCGTGGGCCACCGCGTCCTCGGGCGACTTGATCGACACCTTCTTGCCGTGCACGAAGACCTCGCCCGCGTCGATACGGTCGGCGCCGAACACCGCGCGCGCCAGCTCGGTGCGGCCCGCACCCATCAGGCCCGCAAAGCCGAGGATCTCGCCGCGGCGCAGCACGAAGCTCGCGTTGCGCACCATCGTTCCGCGGCAGATGCCCCTGGCCTCGAGCACGATCTCGTTGCCCGAGGTGTCGGGCATGTCGGTTTCCACCTCCGCGAGCTGGCGGCCCACCATCATGGCGATGAGCGAATCCATCGGCGTTTCGGCCATCGGCACGGTGGCGATGTACTGGCCGTCGCGCATCACGGTCACGCGGTCGGCGATGCGCTTGAGCTCGTCCATCTTGTGCGAGATGTAGACGATGGCCACGCCCCGCGACTTCAGCCGGCCGATGATGCGGAACAGGTCGGCCACCTCTTCGTTGTTCAGCGCGGCAGTGGGCTCGTCCATGATGAGCACGCGCGAGTCGAACGACAGCGCCTTGGCGATCTCCACCATCTGCTGCTTGGCCACCGTGAGCTCGCCGACCGGCGTGCGCGGGTCGAGCCGCAGGTTCATGCGCTCGAAGATGCGTTGCGTCTCGGCGCACATGGCCTCTTCGTCGATGAAGAGGCCGAAGCGCCCGCGCGGCTCGCGGCCGATGAAGATGTTCTGCGCGGCGCTCAGGTGGTTCATCAGGTTGAGCTCCTGATGGATGATGCCGATGCCCAGGGCCTGCGCAGCGCGCGGGCTCGCGATGTCCACGGGCTGGCCGTCGAGCAGCACTTCGCCGGAGTCCTTGCGGTACACGCCCGCCAGCACCTTCATCAGCGTGGACTTGCCCGCGCCGTTCTCGCCCATGAGCGCATGCACCTCGCCGGGCAGCAGCTCGAACTGCGCCTTGTCGAGCGCGCGCACGCCGGCGAAAGACTTGCTCAGGTCGCGAAGGGTGACGATGGGTTGCGTCATGGGCAATCTCAGTGCAGTGACAGGTCGTAGAAGCGCTGCGCCGTGCCACGCCACACGCTGGCCTGCTCGCTTGGCGAAAGGCTGCCGATGCAGGCCTCGCTCACGGCAACCCAGCCCGCGTAGTTGCCGGCCAATGTGAGCACGGGCCAGTCGCTGCCCCACATCAGGCGATCGGGCCCGAACACGTCGAGCAGGTGCTCCCACACCGGGCGCACGGCGCGCACGGCCGCATCGACGTCGCCGTGCGTGGACGGCGGAGCCTCACCCCACAGCCCCGAGAACTTGCAGCACACCTGCGGCAGTGCCGCGACCGCTGCAATGCTCTTGCGCCATCGCTCGAAGTCTTCGCTGCCGTGCGCGCCGACGGGTGGCTTGGCCCCATGGTCGACCACCACGGGCAGCTCCGGCCATTGCTTCAGGAAGCGCAGCATCGGCGGCAAGTGCCGTGGCTTCACCAGCGCATCGAAGCGCAGGCCGAACCGCAGCAAGGTGCGTAGTGCATCAGGACGCGGCCGGTGCGCGATCCAGTCGTCGTCGGGCAGGTCTTGCAGCATCGGCCGCACGCCCTTGAAGCTGGGGTGCCGCGCCATCCGCTCCAGCGAAGCGACGGCGCCAGGCCGGCTCAGGTCGACCCAGCCGACCACGCCGCCGATGACGTCGTGCGCCGTGGCCAGGTCGAGCATGAAGTCGGTTTCGGCCTTCGATTCGGCGGCCTGCACCAGTACGGTCCGGCCCACGCCGTGAGCCTGCAGCAGCGGCGCGAGGTCTTCGGGCAGGAAGTCGCGCACCAGCGGGGCCAGCGTCGGCACGCTCGCGCTCAACCACGTGTAGTCGCCGCGTGCGGGCCGCCAGAAATGCTGGTGCGAGTCGATGCGCTGGATCATGTCCGGTCGCGGGCAGCGGTATGCTGCCGAACGCCTTGCCTCTCTAGTCCATGTGTGAACAGAGTATTTACATACGAACTTTTAGCGTCAAGCGCACTTCATGGGTGCTTACCCGTAGAACGAAACTTGCAAAAAGCAATGTCTGCTGTTGAAATTCACCAGTGAACAAATCGATTCAAACCGACATCCTGAGCAAGCCCGCCGAAGACCCTGAGCGCTACCGCGCGCCCGCGCTGGACAAGGGCCTGGACATCCTCGAACTGCTGGCCGACCAGCCCGAGGGCCTGACGCGCGGCGAGATCGTGAAGGCGCTCGACCGCGGTCCGAGCGAGATCTACCGCATGCTCGAACGGCTGGTGGCGCGGCAGTACGTGCTGCGTTCGCTCGCGGGCGACCGCTACAGCCTGAGCCTGAAGATGTTCGACCTTGCGCACCGCTACCCGCCGAACCACCGGCTGGTCACGCAGGCGCTTCCGGTGATGGACCGCTACGTGAAGGAGGCCGAGCAGTCGTGCCACCTGGGCGTGTACGACCGGGGCAACGTTCAGATCGTGGCGCAGGTCAACAGCCCGGCGGCGAGCAACATGACGGTGCGGCCAGGCACACGCGTGAACCTGCTCGACACCGGCTCGGGCCAGGTGCTGCTGGCCTGCGAATCGGACGAGCGGCGCAAGCAGATGGTGGCCGAGCACGTGGCGCTCGACGGCGAGGTGCAGATACCGCCCGACGAGCTGGAGCACATGCTCGAAGCCGTGCGCGCCACCGGCTACCGGCAGCGCGAGAGCATGCAGTACTTCGGCGTGATAGACATCTCGTGCCCCATCCTCGGCCCGCACGGGCATGCGCTGGCGGTGCTCACCACGCCGTACATCCGGCGCATCGACCGCCATACCATTCCGTCGCTGGACCGCGCGCGCGAACTGATGCTGCAGGCTGCGCGCGACCTCTCGCTGCTCGCGAACGCCTAGTTCCCGGGAGGCTTGGGCGCCTTCTTCTTTCGCCCCCCGATGGCCCCGGACGCCGCAGCCCCGAGGATGCGGCGAAAGGTGGGGCATTCCATGTGACTGGGCGCGCGGCACACAGCAGCGTGCCGCAGGCCGTCGCGCATGGCGCTCAGGCTGCGGATCGTCCTGTCGAGTTCTTCCGCCTTGGCTGTGAGCATCAACCGGTCGATGCGCGGCTGCCCGTTGGGCCCGAACATGCGCGCGATCTCGCCCAGAGAGAAGCCGGCGGCGCGCCCCAGTGCAATGAGTGCGAGCCGCTCCAGCACGCCGGCATCGAACAGGCGGCGCAGGCCGTGCCTTCCGGTCGAGGCGATCAGCCCCTTCTCGTCGTAATAGCGCAGCGTCGAGGCGGGCACGCCGGAGCGCTGCGCAACCTCGCCGATATCCAGATGTTTCATTACCCTCTTGACCTCAAGCCGACTTGAACTTGCATAGTGCGGTTTCCGCCTCATGAAGGCAAGCCAAAGGAAACGACCATGGACGACACCACCCCGCAGGCCGGCGACGAACAGGCAAGGCTCTGGAACGGCTCGGCCGGACGCGCCTGGGTCGACACGCAGGCAACGCTCGACCGCCTGTTCCAGCCCTTCGAAGACTTGCTCGTCGAGGCTGCGTCCGCCCGACCGGGAAGCTGCGTGCTCGACGTGGGCTGCGGCACCGGCAGCACCACGCTCGCATTCGCACGGCTGCACGGCGCCGAAGGCGGTTGCGTCGGCATCGACATCTCGGAGCCGATGATTGCCGTCGCCCGCAGCCGCGCCGAGCGCGAAGGCTCGCCGGCAAGCTTCATCTGCGCCAACGCGCAGACCCACGCCTTCGAGCCCGCGAGCTTCGACAGCATCATGTCGCGCTTCGGCGTGATGTTCTTCGACGACCCCGTGCGGGCCTTTGCCAACCTGCGGACTGCCGCAAGGGACAACGCCGAGCTGCGCTTCATCGCCTGGCGCAGTGCGGCAGAAAACCCGTTCATGACCACCGCCGAGCGCGCCGCCGCGCCGCTGCTGCCGAACCTCCCCGCCCGCCGGCCGGATGCGCCGGGCCAGTTCGCCTTCGGCGACAAGCGCCGGGTCCACGCCATCCTCGATGAGAGCGGCTGGGTCGACATCGAAATCCAGCCCATTGACGTGCCCTGCACCATGCACGAGAAAGAACTGATCGGCTACCTGAGCCGGCTCGGCCCCGTCGGCAATGTGCTTCAGCAGGCGGACGAGCACGTGCGTGCACAGGCAATCGACACGGTGCGTGCTGCCTTCGAGGCTTTTGTGCATGGTGACGAAGTGCGCCTGACCGCCGCCTGCTGGATGGTCGTTGCGCGCGCGCCTTGAAAGCACCGGAGCGCGCCGCACGAACTCCTGCAAGCCTTGCACACGTATCGCCTCCCTTACACTGCCCTTCATGAGTACGCAGGGCTCACCCTCATCCGCGCCAGGCAACACGATCACGGGCGCAGATGCACCGCCTGGCCCCGGCGACTCCCATGCCCAGCTGGTTCGCGAACGCCTGTTGCGCCGCATGTTCGTGATGGGCCCGCCCACGGTGCTCACGGCGCTGGCCGCGGCCATCGCGATGGCCGGCGTGTTCTTCTGGATGACGCGCGGCCTCGGCGCATTGATGTGGGGCTTCGTGATCTGCGCGCTGCTCGGCCTGAGGCTGGTGTTCATGCGCTGGAACGCGCGTCTGTACCCGGAGCCCGAGTTCACCTTGCGCCAGCCCGACGGCGCGTGGCGCTTCATGTGCCCGCTGGGCGCCTACATGTCCATGTGGACGCTGGCGCCCTGGGCGCTGATGCCGCCGGGTACGGAATCGCCCATGCGAATCCTGATCCTGCTGCTGGGCATGTTCGCCGTGCTGATGGGCTCGGTGCCGGTGATCGCCACATGGCGCGCCATGGTGCCTGTGGTCACCATTCCGCTCACGCTGGGCGTGGTGACGCGCTTCGCGTGGATGGGCGGCACGGACGGCTGGTTCACCTGCGTGGTCGGCCTGCTGTTCGGCGGCTCGATGGCGCGCTACGCACTGTCGCAGCACCAGCTCATCCGGCGCAGCCTGTCAGACCAGATCGACAAGGAACTGCTGAGCGAACAGCTGCTGCGCCAGTCGTTCGAGCTGCAGCGGCTCAACCGCGAGCGCAGCCGGTTTTTCGCGTCGGCCAGCCATGACCTGCGCCAACCCGTGCATGCACTGGCGCTGTTCTCCCGCTCGCTGGAGCGCGACCTCGCGGACCACCCGCTTGCCCCCGTGGCCGGCCGCGTCGTGCAGGCGACCGACGCAGTGAGCGGCCTGCTCAACGCGATGCTGGACATCTCCAAGATCGATGCGGGCACTGTGGTGCCCCAGCCCACGGAGATCGCCGTGGACCCGCTGTTCCTGCGGCTGTCGCAACTCTTCGAGCCGCGTGCCCAGCAGGCGGGGCTTTCGCTGCGGTTCCATACCGGGCCCGAATGGCTGAAAACCGATGCCGACCTGCTGCTGCGCGTGCTGACCAACTTCGTCGACAACGCCCTCAAGTACACACGGTGCGGCGGCATTCTTGTGAGCGCGCGACCACGCGGCGACCGTTTGCGCCTGGCCGTGTGGGACACGGGCCTGGGCATCGCACCCGAGCATCTGCCTCATGTGTTCGACGAGTTCTACCAGGTCGACAACCCGCAACGTGATGTCGCGCGTGGCCTGGGCATCGGGCTGGCCATCGTCAAGCGCCTGGTCGACCTGCTCGGCGGTGAAGTCGGCGTGCGTTCCCGGCAGGACCATGGCAGCGTGTTCTGGGTCGACCTGCCGCGCCGACCACCGGCACCGGCAGCCCCGGCCCTCGCGCCCACGGTTACACCTGCTCCCGCCGCGATCGACACCACGGAGCTACCGCTGGTGCCCCCACGCGTGCTGCTGCTCGACGACGAGCAACCTGTGGGTGAGGCGGTGCGCATGTGGCTGGCACCCTACTGCGAGCGCATCGAAATCACCACGCGGCTGTCCGATGCCTGCGCACAGGTGCGGGCAACGCCGGAAGACTTCGACGCTTTCATCGTCGACTTTCGGCTTGCTGACCCGCAGGACGGCATCCAGGCGACCGCGGAACTGCGCCAGCTTGCCGGCCGTCGCGTGCCCACGATCCTGGTCACGGGCGATACCGACCCCGAGCGTGTGCGTGCCGCTTACGCCAGCGATCTGGTCGTGATGTTCAAGCCGGTTCAGCCGGAGGTGCTGCTGCGCACCCTGCACCAGATCATCCGCAGCGAGGAAAGGGAGCCAGCCCTCAGTCCGCGTAGACGCCAGCCGCCTTGATCACAGGCGTCCACTTGGCGATCTCTTCGATCACGAACTTCTTGTGACCCGCCGGCTCGATGCGCCCGTCGGTGGCCACCACGGCGCCCAGCAGCTCTTCACGATGGATGAAGTCCGGGTCTTTCAGCGCAACCTTGAGCGCATCGTTGAGCTTCTTCAACACCGGCGCAGGCGTGCCCTTCGGCGCATAGAGACCGTGCCAGATGGTGACCTGGAAGTTCTTCAGCCCGGCTTCGTCGAGCGTCGGCAAGTCTTTCAGCATCGGCAGCGCAAGCCGCTTCGATGTGGTGACGGCAAAGGCCTTTACCTTACCGGCCTGGATCTGCGGCGTGGTGTTGGTGGTCTGGTCGCACAGCAGGTCGATCTGGCCGCCGATCAGGTCGGTGATGGCCGGGGCGGTGCCCTTGTAGGGCACGGGCGTCATCTCGGTCTTGGTGGCGCTCTGGTACAGCAGGCCGCACAGGTGCGAGGCCGAGCCCACGCCGGCGTTGCCGATGTTGATCTTGCCCTTGTTGGCGGCGATCCAGGTGCTCAGCTCCTTGTAGTTGCTGGCGGGAATGCTGGGCTTGGAGATGAGCGTCATCGGCACATCGTTGACGATGCCCAGGTATTCGAAGTCGGTCTCGACCTTGAACGGCACGTTGCGCACCAGGCTCGGCACGGTGGCCATCGCGATGTGGTTCAGCAGCAGCGTGTAGCCGTCGGGCGCGGCGCGCGCCACCTTGGCCGCGCCGATGGAGCTGCCGGCGCCGGGCACGTTGTCGATGATGACGGTGTTGCCGCCGAGCGGCTTGCGCAGCGCCTCGGCAAGGTCGCGCGCCACGCGGTCGGTCGGGCCGCCGGCTGCGAAGGGCACGACGATGGTGACGGGCTTGCTGCCCGGAAAGTCCTGCGCGTGGGCAGCGACGGCGGCAGCGGCGATCGCCGCGAGGGCGAACAGTTTCTTCATGGAGTCTCCGAGACGTTGGGAAAAAAGAGGATGAAAAAAGTAGATCAGGGCGCGCGTGACGGCACACGGCTTTCGAGCGCGGGCGGCTGCCACGTGGGCTGGATGTGGCAGCCGTTCTTGCCGTCGGCATCGTAGCGAGGCATCAGCGACTTGCAGCGCTGCGCGAGGCTTTCGGGCGTGGGCTTCTCGCCCTTGTCGATCCAGTCGAGCAGCGCGGCAAAGAGCGCGGGGTATTCCGAATCGCTGAGGTAGCTGTGCTCGCGCTCGTTGCTGAAGCTCTGCACCAGCAGGTCGCCGGTGCCTGCCGCATCGCGGATGCGGCGATAGGAATTCTCCAGCTCGACGAAAGCGGTCGGGTCGTCGATGGCATGCAGGCCCACGGTGGGCAGCGCGGTGCGGCCGGTGGGCTGGCTGTCGGCCGCCAATGCGCCCTTGGCCTGCGGGTCGGCCGCGTAGCGCGCCACGCCGGCATTGAGCGCAGCATCGTCGGCCGAGCCGCTGTAGACCACGCCGATGTTGCCGAAGGGGTTGCGGCCGTTCAGCCGTTTCTGCACCAGGTCCTGGAACAGCCAGGTCGCCCATGTGAGGTGCCCCACCAACGAGCGCTCCTGGATCTTCACGACCGAAAGAATGGTCTTCAGTTTCGCCGCCTGCTCTGGCGTGCGCTGCGCGGCGGGCAGGCCAACGCCAGTGCACTCCTGCACGCGCGCGGCGAGGTCGGCGCGCGTGAGCTTCGAGTCCATCGGCAGGCCCATCCACAGCGGGTACTGCGGCTCGTCGGGGCGCGGATGGTTGCGGCAGACGTACTGGTACACCACGCGCAGGTCGAGCCGGAAGTCGTAGGCGCTGTTGCCGCCGCCAAGCACGCCGCTGGTCAGCAGCAGGCCGTCGTACGGGCTCTTAGCGCCGCCGGCCGGCGCATACAGCTCGGCCGCTTTCGCCGCCACGCCCGCGCCGTAGCTCTGCCCGTGCAGCAGCGTGCGGCGCGGCTGGCCGAAGTGGCGCACGAAGATCTGGCGCAGACGCTCGGTGTCTTCGGCCGACATGGTCACGCCGTAGCCGCCGCGCCGGTAGGTGGAACCGGCCCAGGCGTAGCCGGCCTTCACGGTGACGGCCCAGCGCTTGAGGTCTTCCGCGCTGCGCTCGAGCTTGGGCGGTCCGGTCTCGGGGCCGCCGTGGGCGTGCATGACGAGCACGCCGCGGTTCCAGTCCTTCGGGATCGCTATCCAGTAGAGGGCGCCCGTGCCGTCCTCACCGGTGTAGCAGCGCGCGGCCTCGGGCACCGGCGCGGGGCAGGTGGTGGCCTTGGGTGCGGTCGCCGCCGCATGCGCGGACAACATCGGCGCAGCGCCGATCAGTGCGAATGCCGCGAGGCTGGACAGTCGTTTTTTCAATGGCGTACTCCGAATTCGAGCGCCGCGTTCGCTCCCGGGTCGGAGACGAAGGCGAGAACGCCGCTGTTGAAGATGAAATTGCCCGGTCGGCCCGCATCGGCCTGCACCACGCCCAGCACGGGCGCGTCGTAGCTCAGCACCGCGGCAGCACCCGCCAGATTGAAACCGTTGCCGGCCACCGTGGCATCGTGGTTCTCGCCCTTGACACTGACCAGCGCATAGCTCCCGTCGGCCGTGCCGGGCGTCAGGCTCTGCTGCAGGCCGAACACACGCAGCCCCGCATTCGCGGCCGACTCGCGCACCAGGTGCACCGGTACGGCGACGCCGTTGACCAGGCCAATCACCATCGAGCCAGTGAGCGTGCCGCCGGTGGTCACGGCGCTGCCCGTGGGCGAGGTGGTGAACAGGTCGAACGAGGCGCGCGTGGTGTTGTAGGCGACGTAGCCCTTCTCGGTCTGCGTGCAGTTGGCGTCGTAGATCATGAAGCCGCCCGACACCGGGTCGCGGCAGTACTGGAAGGTGCCCGCATTGCGCAGCCGCACGGCCAGCGACTGCGCGCTGGTGCCGCTCGTGCCCTGCTGCACACCCACCGCGTTGAAGATGTTCGCCACCGACTTGAAGTCGCCCGACACCGGCGCCGCCGCGAAGGTGTTCTGGAACGCCACCAGGGGCGCAAAGCCGCCGCCGCTGGGCGCGTTCACGCCGCCCGACACCACGCCGCCGGGCCCGAAGCTGAACACCGCGCCGCTCTCGGCGCTCGAATAGCTGCAGTTGCCCTCGGCAATGAGCGAGCCGGTGCGTTGCGTGCCCACGGTGCGCTGCAGGCTGGCGTCGATGGTTATGGCGTAGGTCATGGCGGCGGGGTCGATCTGCACGCGCAGCTCTTCGCCGAAGCTGTTGCCGCCCTTGTAGCTGGTGACGGAGGCGGGCAGGTTCGGGCAGGCCAGCGGGTCGCCGACCTCGGTCACGCAGCTGTAGTTGACGGCCGCGTCCAGGCTGCCGCTGCCGCGGTACTTGGGCCATGCCGGAAAGCGGCACAGCGGGCGCGTGCGGCCATAGGTGCCGGCCACCGCGTCGGCCGCGATGCCGGTGGCGGGCGCGAGGCCGCCCTCTACCCAGCCTTCGAGCGCGGCGAGCGAGTCCCAGTTGGGAATGAAGCTGCCGGTGCCATGGCCCATGCCGGGCACGGTGTAGAAGCGCATGCCCTGGTCGACCGCCGCCTGGCCCAGCGTGGCGACGACCTGCTTGTAGTAGTCGATGGTCGAGTTGTTGCTGATCACCTCGTCGGCCAGCCCGTGCAGCATGATGAGCCGGCCGCCATGGCCGAAGAACGGTGCCAGGTTGGGGTTGGTCGCGTCCGTGAGGTTCGATACCGCCGTCACTCGCGCGGTGTAGGTGCCCGGGTCAAGTGGGTCGAAGGTGAGCGAATCGAAGGCGTCGATGCGCGTGACGAAGTACTTCACCCACTGGTCGCCGGTGACGTACATGTTGGCGTCCAGCGAGGTCGCCGGGTTGCCCGGCACGGCGCGCGTGCCGAGGTCGCGCGTGGTGTACGGGCCGGCCACCAGCGTGCCTTCGAGGATGTTGTAGCCGCCCGCGCGCTTCACGCCGTTGGCCAGCGAGTAGGTCGTGAAGTCCAGCGGGTTCTCGATGGCGCGCACGGTGTCGAGCTGCGCGTCCGACAGGCAGGTGTTGCCCGTGTCCGTGCCGCCGGGGCAGCGCAGCGAGGCCAGGATCTGCATGTTCAGCAGGCGGCAGCTCTCCACGTTGCTGATGAGGTTGTCGGCTGCGCCGTCGAGCTTGTCGCAGGCGTTCATCACGGTCTTCTGCACCAGCAGCGTCTTGGTCACGTTCATCCAGCCCGCGCCGCCGTTGCGGTACAGGGCGCGGCCCACGGCCACGTTCGACAGGCGCGTGCCGGTGTAGTTGAGCGCGGGTTCGTTGGCGATCACGCCGTCGTAGTCCAGCGGCCAGCGCTGGATGTAGCTCAGCGCGTCGCGCCCGCCGGTCGAGGTGCCGAGAAAGTAGGCGTGCTTGGGCGCCATGCCGTAGCGCGCGAGCACCAGCGCCTGCGCCACGTCGCGCGTCTTCTTGAGCGAGAGGCCGCCGTAGTTGGCCAGCTGCTCGTCGTTGGCCGCGAACTTGCCGTCGGTGATGCTGCCCGACTGGTGGCCCGAGTCGTCGCCGTAGGTGGCGTAGCCCAGCGCCAGCGGCGCGGGCTTGTCGGCGGGGCCGAAGCGGATGACCTCGGTGCCGTCGATGAGCACGCCGTCGAAGCCGCCGCCGCCGAAGTGGATGGTCTTCTGGTTCCACTTCTCGGGCAGGTTCACCGCGAAGTTGATGACCTGCGAAGCGGGGTCCACCGGCTGGATGGTGCCGCGCACGCGGCAGTAGTCGCCGAGCGTGTTGCCCACGTCGCCCGCGGCCACGGGCGTGGCACTGGTGACGGTGGCGCCTTGCGTGGGCAGACTGATGAGCGAGGCGGGCAGGCTCTTGCCCGACAGGTCGGCACAGGAGACAACCGGCTGCACGGGCGGGGGCGGCGGGTTGTCGGGCGGGCCGTCCGGCGGGTTGTCGGCGGGCGGGTTATTGCCGTCGCTGGCGGGCGGGGTTGTGGGCAGGATCGGGAGGAAGCCGGCACCGCCGCCTCCCCCACCGCCGCCACCACAGGCGACAAGGATCAGCGAAATACCGATCGCGGAAACGACGGCACGAAACATCGAGGCGGGGCGCGTTGTGCGCATGGATTTGTCTCCGGCATGCGGCCTCGGTGGGCCGCTTTTTGAATAGGCGGCCGGACGATAGATTCAGGGTGACTTAGGGTCAAATAAAATAACAAGGCACTCTTCATACGAAAAAAATATGGACATACGGGCACTGCGCTACTTCGCCGCCGTCGCGGAGACCGGCCACATGACACGCGCGGCCGAGCAACTGGGCATCCAGCAGCCGCCGCTCAGCCAGCAGATCAAGACGCTGGAACGCGAGCTGGGTGTGCTGCTGTTTCGCCGCCATCCGCGCGGCGTGGCCCTCACCGACGCGGGCCGCCTCTTTCAGACCGAGGCGCTGCGCATGCTGCAGGACATGGACGCCATGAAGCAGCGCATGGTGCGTGTAGCCAAGGGCCAGGCCGGCACGCTCGCAGTCGGCTTCACCAGCTCGGCCGCGGCGCACCGCTTCATGCCCGAGGCGCTGCGCGAGTTCCGCCGTGCGCACCCCGCGGTGGAGCTTCAGCTGCGCGAAGACAACGCCGCCGAACTCACCGAGGCGCTGGCCGCGGGCCGACTGCACTGCGGCCTGTTGCGCGTGCCGGTCGCGCGGCCCGAGGGGCTGGTGTTCGAGACGCTGCTGCGCGAGCCGGTGCTCGTTGCCATGCCCAGCGACCATCGCTTTGCCCTCGGCCGCAACAAGGCCTCGCGCCCGCTACCGCTCGCGAAGCTGTGCGAGGAAGGCATCATCCTCGTGCGCCGCCCCGGCGCGCCCGGCCTCTATGCCGACCTGCTAGCGCTGTGCCACGCCAAGGGCCTGCGCCCGCGCGTGGTGGCCGAAGTCGATCGCATGATGACCAACCTGAACCTAGTGGCCGCCGGTGTCGGCCTGTCGGTGGTGCCGGCCTCGATGACCGGCGTGCACGCACACGCCATCGCCTATGCGCGGCTGGCCGATGGCGGCCAGCTCGATGCGCCGCTCACGCTGGTGTCGCGCGTCGAGGAAGACAACCTGCCCGCGCAGCATTTCGCGGAGCTGCTGCGCAGGTTGGCTGTCGAAAATCCGGGGTCATGAGCTTGCTGCGGCGTCGTCATTTCATCCAGCGCGCGGGCGGCGCGCTCGCGACGGCGATGTGCGCGCTGCCGGAGGTGTCGCATGCCGCGCCATGGCCAAGCCGCCCGGTGCGCCTGATCGTGGTCTACCCGCCCGGCGGCGTGAGCGACGGCATGGCACGCGTGCTGGCAGAGCCTCTGGCGCAGTCGCTGGGCGTGCCGGTGCTGATCGAGAACCGTCCCGGCGCGGGCGGCAGTCTCGGCATGGATGCGCTCGCGCGCGCAACACCCGATGGCTGCACCCTGGCCTTCTCCGCCATCAGCCCGCTCACGCTGCACCCGCTGCTGGCGCGCGTGCCCTACGACCCGCAGCGCGCCTTCGTGCCCGTGGCCAGCGTGATGCGCACGCCGGTGCTTGTGGTGGGCACGCCGGCCTTCACAGGGCACGGCTTCGGTGAGCTGATCGCGCAGGCGCGCAGGCAACCGGGCGAGGTGCGCTGGGCCACCTCGGGCGTGGCGACCATCGGCCACCTGGTGCTGGCGCAGGTGCGCATGCAGAGCCGCACCGACATCACGCACATCCCCTACCAGGGCGGCGGGCCTCAACTCAACGATGCGCTGAGCGGACAGTTCGAGGTGCTGTCGACCAACGTCGCGGCGCAGCAGCTTCAGTACATCGAAGGCGGGCGCTTCCAGGCGCTTGCAGTCGGCGCGCCTGCTCGCATCGAGGCACTGCCCGCGGTTCCCACGCTCGCGGAGCTGGGCTTCGAGAAGGCGAACCGCGATTCGCTCTTCGGCATCTTCGCGCCGGCACGCACGCCTGCGGCGGTGGTGCAGCGGCTCAATGCGGAGATCAATCGTGTGCTGGACAGCAGCGTGGTGCGTGCGCGGCTGCGTGGGGCATACAACCTGCCGGCCGGTGGTGGCACCGACGATTTTGCGCACGAGATTGCGGTTGATCGACGGCGCAATCGCGAACTGGTCGCGGGCGACCGCTCGCAGTTCGACTGATTACTTCTCGGCGACCCAGAGCCTCGGGTAGTCGCGCACGAAGCCGTCTTCCGTCACGCTCAACGTCGCCGCATAGTCGAAGCGCTTGGCCTCGTAGGCATATTCGCTCTCGCTACGCCGCTCGTAGCGCTGCGCCAGCTCGCTCAGCACGCCACCACCATCCAGATCGACCCAGGCCGCCGGAGCATCGGCGCCCTCGCCCTTCGCCAGGTTGAGCCGTCGCAACTGCAGCAGGTTGGTTGCAGGCGTGAAGCCCAGGTCGAGATCGACGCAGTGCGACAGGTCGGGCACCGCCTCGTCGTTGAGCTTCCAGTGGCCACGCGGGTCGCGGGCAATCGACAGATCGACGGCCACGTCGCCCAGCCAGCCGCGCACGGTGCCCCATTGGGTGTGCCAGTGCAGGTCGCAGCGCACGCGGTAGTGCAGTTGGCCGATGCGGCCGTCTTCCTGTCGGAACACGGCCGCGCCATCGAGTTGCCAGGCCGAGGCATTGCGTTCTAGACGGCAGGCGTCGTGGCCCGGTACATCGAGCCTGCGCCAAAGGATGGAGGCGACTGTTTGCATGGCGCGGATGATGGCACCGGCATGCTGCACCGCGCAAGCAATGACCCGCGCGGCCGCAGGTGGTGGTCAGGTTCCGGGAAGACTATCGGCGTCGCATGACGCCGCCATCTGCCGATCTTCCAGCCCCTCCCCCGCCGCCGGCCCCGCGCTGGCTCGACTGGATCGACCGCGCGGCGATGCCCTTTGCCATCGCAATCGCCCTGCTGCTGTTCGCCCAATGGCCGCTGCGCGACCTGGCCGGCTCGGGCAATGGCCCCACGCAGGCCAACGACCTTGCGCAGTGGCTGTTCGCGCTGTACGTGGCCGTGGCGCTGCGGCACGCCGGGCGCCGCGGCGCGCACCTCGTGGCGCGGCCCGACCTGGCTGCCGACACCAGCGGGCGCTTTGCGCGGCTGCGCCGCATCGGCGCGGCGCTGTGCGTGCTGCCGTGGGCGCTGTTCCTGATCGTGACGGCCACGGTGCCGGTGTGGCGCTCGGTGGCCGCGTTCGAGCTGTTCCCCGACACTTTCAACCCCGGCTATTTCATGATCAAGGTGGCGCTGCTGCTGCTCGCGGTGTTGCTGGCGGTGCAGAGCGCGCTCGATCTCCTGCGCGAACTGCGCCATCCACGAGGGCACTGAATGGCCTGGCTCGGACTCGCCCTGCTCGCGCTGGCCCTGGCGCTGATGATGACCACCGGCTGGCCGACTTATGCCGTGCTGCTCGGCGTGTGCACGCTGGGCGCGCTGGCCGGACTGGCGCTGGGCGCGTTCGATGCGGCGCTATTGCAGAACCTGCCGTGGCGCATCGTCGGCCTGCTGGAGCACGACCTGCTTCAGGCGCTGGCGCTCTATGCGCTGGTAGGCGCGCTGCTCAACCGGCTGGCACTGGCCGAGCACCTGTACAACGGCTTGCGCAAGGCGCTGGCTTTCGTCGCCCCGCGCGCCGCATCGGAGCTGGCCGGCATGGTGCTGGGGCTGATGCTCGCGCCGATGAACGGCTCGGTCGGCGCCAGCCTGCTGACGCTGGCGCGCACGGCCGGCAAGGGCTGGGCAGCCGAAGGCCTGCCCGCGGCACAACGCACCGCGCTCGTGGCCGTGACCAGCACGCTGGGCGTGATCGTGCCGCCATCGCTTGTGCTTCTGCTGCTCGGCGACGCGATGCTACGCGCCCACACCGAGGGCGTGAACATGGCGCGCACGCTGGCCTTGCCCACAGCCAATGCCAACCGCATCGTCAACACACAGGACATCCTCCAGGCCGCACTGGTGCCAGCAGCGGCGCTGCTGATCGGCTGGCTCGCGGTCGCGTGGTTCGGCGCCCGGCGCAACAAGCCCGCCGCCACTGCAGCACCGCGCGAGCCGATGCAGCCGCGCGAAGGCTGGACGCTGCTGCTCGTGCCCCTGCTGATCGGCGCTTTGCTCGTGCTGGTCACGCTGGGCAGGGTGCGCGCGGTCGAGGGCGCGGCCGCCGCCTGCGTGCTGCTGCTCGGCTGGGGCCTGGTGTCGCGCCAGCTCACGCGGGCGGTGCTGTGGCAGGTGCTCGACGACGCGATGGCGCTCACCGGCGCGCTGTATGCGCTGCTGGTGGCCGCGACCACTTTCTCGCTGCTGTTGCGCGGCTTCGGCACCGACGGGCTGATCGCGCGGCTCATGCTGTCGCTGCAGGGCCACCCCATGGTCGGGCTCATGGCGGTGCTGGCCGTGCTGCTGGCCTGCGCCTTCGTGCTCGACGCCTTCGAGCTGATCTTCCTCATCGTGCCCATCGTCATGCCGCCGGTGCTCGCCCAGCTCGACGACGCCGCATGGATCGCCACGCTGACCCTGCTGGTGCTGCAGGCCGGCTTCCTGCTGCCGCCTTTTGGCTATGCGCTGGTGCTGGCACGCGGGCAGGTCGCGCCGCGCCCGCCGGTGGCTGCCGTGGCGCGGGCACTGGCGCCTTACCTGGCGGTGCTCGCCACCGTGACCGCGCTGGTGATGGCGCTGCCCGAGACCACGCGCTGGCTGCGCACCTCGCCAACCGCGCTCGCGCCCGCCGAGCCGATGAACGATGAAGCGGTGGACCGCCTGATGCGCGAGATGGCGCCGCCCGACACCGGCGACAGCGCCGCTCCACCAGAGGAGAAATAGCGCCGCGGCGTGCCGCACAATGCGCGGCGTATGACATTCAAGCTCCCCGTCGCACTCGCGCTCGTCCTGTCCTTCAGCGCCAGCCACGCGGCGGCGTTGAAAGACGGCGACATCATCTTCCACACCTCGCGTTCGGCGCAGAGCATCGCGGTGCAGCGCGCCACCGGCTCGCGCTACAGCCACATGGGCATCGTGCTGTTGCGGGGCGGCAAGCCTTATGTGTTCGAGGCGGTGTCGACGGTGCGCTACACGCCGCTTGCGCAATGGACCGCGCGCGGCAACGGCGGGCACTACGTGGTGAAGCGGCTGCGCAATGCCGACACGCTACTGACACCAGGCGCAGTGGCCAAACTGCGCGCGGGCACCTCTGACTTCGAAGGGCGGCCCTACGACCTGACCTTCGAATGGTCCGACAAGCGCATCTACTGCTCCGAACTCGTGTGGAAGCTCTACCAGCGCGCGCTGGGCGTGCGCATCGGCGAGCTGCAGAAGATCCGCGAATTCAACCTGGGCGACCCTGCGGTGCGCGCCAAGATGCGCGAGCGCTATGGCGACAAGGTGCCGATGGACGAGCCGGTGATCTCGCCGGTGGCGATGTTCGAATCGCCGCTGCTCGTGACCGTCGAAACCCGCTGACCGAATCTCCCCCGCACGGGCACACGCCGCCCGACCGCGAGACAATCGTGGCCGTGAGTTCACAGACCCAGCCACCGTCACCTGCGACACCGCCGATCCGCCGCATCGCGCACCTCGACATGGACGCCTTCTACGCGTCGGTCGAGCTGCTGCGCTATCCGCAGCTCAAGGGCCTGCCGGTGGTGATCGGCGGCGGGCGGCGGCGCGTGGACGAAGCCATCCGCAACCTGCCCGAGGGCGGCACGCTGGCCGACATTCCGGTCGAGTCCTTTCCGCTGCTGAAGGACTACACCGGCCGCGGCGTGATCACCACCGCCACCTACCCGGCGCGGCAGTTCGGCGTGGGCTCGGCCATGGGGCTCATGAAGGCGGCCAAGCTGTGTCCGCAGGCCATCATCCTGCCGGTGGACTTCGACGAGTACCGGCGCTATTCGCGCGCCTTCAAGAACCTCATCCTGGAGGTCGCGCCGCTCATGGAAGACCGCGGCGTGGACGAGGTGTACATCGACTTCACCGACGTGCCCGGCGGCCAGCGCGACGGCGGGCGCTCGCTGGCACGACTGCTGCAAAAAGCCATCTTCGATGCCACCGGCCTGACCTGCTCCATCGGCGTGGCGCCCAACAAGCTCATCGCCAAGATGGCGAGCGAGTTCAACAAGCCCAACGGCATCTCCATCGTCTACGAGGACGATCTCGAATCGCGCATCTGGCCGCTGCCCTGCCGCAAGGTGAACGGCATCGGCCCCAAGGCCGACGAGAAGCTCAAGCGCTTCGGCATCGAAACGGTGGGCCAGCTCGCGGCGCGCGACCGCGACTGGCTCATTGCCACCTTCGGCAAGGCCACCGGCGCATGGATGCACGAGGTGGCCTGGGGCCGCGACAACCGCCCGGTGGTGACCGAGAGCGAGCCCGTGTCGATGAGCCGCGAGACCACCTTCGACCGCGACCTGCACGCGGTGCGCGACCGCGCCGAGCTGGGCGCGATCTTCACGCAGCTGTGTGAGCAGCTCGCCGCCGACCTGCAGCGCAAGGGCTACGTGGGCAAGACCATCGGCATCAAGCTGCGCTACGACGATTTCAAGATCGCCACGCGCGACCAGACCATCGACCGCTTCACGGACGACGCGAAGACCATCCGCCACACGGGCGGTCTGTGCCTGAAACGCGTGCCGCTGGAGCGCCCGCTGCGCCTCCTGGGCGTGCGTGTGGGCGCGCTGGCAAAGGCGGGCAGCCCCGAGGCGCTGGCGCCCGCCGGGGCCGGTGCGCATCGCGCCGCGTCGGAACCGGCGGCGACCACCGCGTCGCTGTTCTGAACACGCCATGGTGAAACGCTGGCTGCGGCGCATCGCCTTCACGCTGCTGGGCTTCGTTGCACTGGTCGGCCTCTACGTAGCCACGGCCTGCGTGCTGGTGTTCTGGCCGGCCAATGCGAAGCCATCGAACGATGCAGCCGCCGACGTGCAGGCCTGGGTGCTGAGCAACGGCGTGCACACCGACTACGTGTTCCCCATCCGATCGGCCACCGTCGACTGGCTGCAGGTGTTCCCGCTGAAAGACTTCAAGGCGCCGCCGCCCGATGCCGAGTTCATCGCCATCGGCTGGGGCGACCGCGAGTTCTACCTGAACACGCCCACCTGGGGCGACCTGACGGCGGCGCGCGCCTTCGGGGCTCTGTCGGGCGGCAACCGCGCGCTGATGCATGTGAGCTACCTGCGGCGCAACCAGCTGGGGCGCGGCGCCTACAGCCTGCCGCTCTCGCAGGCGCAGTACGCGCAACTGGCCGGCTACGTGCGCGCCGCGCTGCCCTCGGGCCAGGCCACGCCCATCGCGGGCGCGCACTACGACAGCCAGGACGCCTTCTACGAAGCCGAAGGCGGCTACAACCTCTTCGAGACCTGCAACACCTGGACTGGGCGCGGGCTGCGGCGCTCGGGCGTCACCGTCAGCCGCTGGACGCCCTTCGACTTCACGGTGACGTGGCACCTGAAGCCGGTGCGGCCCTGAGCGACGAAGCTCAGGGCTTGGGTACGCCGGCCGACCACTGCGGCCAGTTCGCGACGATGTGATCGACCACGCGGCTGCCCACCAGCTCGATGTTTTCCACCGTCTCGGCAAAGCCGCCGGCCGTTTCGCCCGGTGCAGGGTCCAGGTGCTGCAGCGTGGTTTCCTTCGGGCTGCCCTGGTCGAAGTTGACGGCGCCGCGCAGGCTCATCACGCGGTCGGTGCCGTGGGTGCGCTTGATCACGAGGGTGATGGCGGCGGCTTCCATTTCGGTGATGACGTAGTCGTCGGCACCGTAGAGCTTGGCGATGTACTGCGCCTGCTTCGACATGCCGGGGCCGTGGAAGAAGGTGTCGCCGGTCATGTGCGTGCCGGTGCCCACGAAGGGCGCGCGGCGGGCCGCGGCATCGGGGTAGCGCAGGCGGTACTTGCGGGCCGAGTCGGCGTCTTTCAGCGGCGTGTCGGCCGAGAGCTTCATGGCCCAGCCCACGAGGTCGGGGTTGAGCTTGAAGCGGCGGTATTCCTCGTAGCCCTTGCGCGGCATGAAGGTCGGCTCGCCGGGCTTGTTCTCTTCGGGTGCCCAGCGGTGGCCCAGGTCGTAGTCGACCAGCCAGGTGGCCCAGCTCACTTCGCCGATGGTGCCGCGCGAGGGCGGAGTGCCGGCCACGCCCGAGATCACGTAGTAGCTCTGCGAGAAGTCGAACTGCGGGTTCAGCAAGATGGCCTGCATCGACGACGACGAGTTGACCTTGCCCATGCCGAGCACCGCGCCGCACACGCCGTCGGTGTTGCAGTACACGGGCTGCAGTGCGCCGGGCACCGCAATGGGCCTGGCGCCCTTCCAGTAGCGCTCGTACCAGTGCTGGAACTCGCCGGCGCGGTCACCGGTGTTCTGGCCGATCTCGAACATGGCGGCGACGAAGACCTTGACCTTCACGGGCGCAGCCGGGGCAGATGCGGTCGGGGTCGAAGTGGAAGCACAGGCCGTGAACAGCAGCGCCGCGGCGGGCACGGCCAGCCAGCGGGCGGTGAAAAGGGAGGGCTTGAAAGAAGTCATTCTGGAACCCGTTAAGAAGGACAAGGACGGCAGGACAAGGACAACAAGCGCGTCCGGCGTCCTACAACCGCCGATTGTCGGTGCTGGCAAAAGCGCGATGTAACGCCATCACGCAAACACCATGCCGGACTCTTCCACTCCTGCAAAGCCTCCGTCAAAGCCGACGCCCATCGCCAACGGCCTCGTCTACGTGAACCCCGACATGCCCGGCATCCGCCGCCTGAAGCACGGCGAGCGCTTTCGCTATCGCGATGCCAAGGGGCAATGGCTGCGCGACGTGGACGAGATCTCGCGCATCCGCATGCTGGCCATTCCGCCGGCCTACACCCAGGTCTGGATCTGCCCGCTGCCCAACGGCCACCTGCAGGCCACCGGCATCGACGCACGCGGGCGCAAACAATACCGCTACCACGCCGACTGGCGCTCGATGAAGGACGAGACCAAGTTCGACCGCCTCGAAGCCTTCGCGCTCGCGCTGCCGCGCATCCGCGCCCGTGTGGCGCGCGACCTGCAATTGCCAAGGGGCCAGAAGGCGCCGGGCCGCAGCCAGGTGCTCGCGGCGGTGGTGCGCCTGCTCGACACCACGCTGCTGCGCGTGGGCAACGAGGAATACGCGAGCAGCAACGGCTCCTACGGCCTCACCACGCTGCGCAACCGGCATGCGGCCGTGCAGGGCCAGGCCCTGCGGCTGCGCTTTCGGGGCAAGAGCGGCGTGATGCACGAGGCGAAGCTCGACGACCCGCGCGTGGCCAGGGTGGTACGGCAATGCCAGCAACTGCCGGGGCAGGCGCTGTTCCAGTACGTGGACGAGGATGCAGAGGGAGGCGGAAATGGCGAACTGCGCAGCGTCTCGTCCACCGACGTGAACGACTACCTGGCCGAAGCCGCGCAAGGCGAGCGCTTCACCGCGAAGGATTTCCGCACCTGGCACGGCACCGTGCAGGCGCTGGAACTCACCCGGCTGGCCTGCGAGCCGGGCCGCACCGCTGCCGACGGCACTCGCTACAGCGCAAAGGACATCCTCGCGGCCGTCGCCAGGCAACTCGGCAACACGCCCGCAGTCTGCAAGAAGGCGTACGTGCACCCTGCCGTGCTGGCGCTGGGCAGTGCGCTCTCGGAGGGCGACGAAGCCACCGGCGCACTGTTCGAAAGGATCGCTGGGCACGGCACGGCCAGGCCATCACGTGGGCTGCATGCGGCCGAACGGCGGCTGCTGGCCTTCCTGCGAGCGCCACGGGGGAGGCGTGCAGCGCGAGGCCGCAACAGCAAGACTCAGTTGCCGGTCGCGAGCACGAGGCGCACGCTGTCGCCATCCAGCGCCACGGCGTAGCCAAGGTCTTCAGCCAGGTTCTGCAGCGCGACGGCGTCGATGGCCAGGGCGCGCGGTGCGCGGTGCGCATCGAGCACGGCGGGCGTGCCACCGGGTTCGCGCGGCAGGGCCGTGAGGCGCAGTGCATTCGCACCATCTGCCTCGACACGGATCGCCCCCGCCTCGGCCGCACCGTCGTGCAGGTACCCCAACGCCCCGAGGAACAGATAGCGCAGGGCTGCCGCGGCAGGCCAGCGGTGCTCGTCTTCCTGCGGATCGAGCGAGGCATCGGCGTCGAGCGACACGCCGTGCAGGTCGAAGGCCGAGCGCATCAGCGCCACGCATTGCGCCACCAGCGCGCTGCGGGTGATGCCGTCGTCGGTGGTGGCCAGTTCCCAATCGCGCAGCGAGCGGACGGCTTCGATCAGCTCCGACACCTGGTTGTCTATCAGCGCCACCCGCTCTTCGCAGGCCACGGCGTCGATGGTGGCGGCGCCAACCTGCCGCTTGAGCATCAGCAGCGCCATGCGGATCACCGAGACGGGCGCCGCCATGTCGTGCCGCAGGGCGGGCAACGCACGTGTGAGCAGTTCGTGGCGCACGCCGGCGGCGATCCAGCTGCGCGCACTGGGCGAGGCCTTCATTGCGCAGCAGCCACGGGCGTCGGGTTCATCGGCACGGTCACGAGGTACTTCCTGAAACGGGGGAGTTAACAAGTATCGTGCCCGACCCCGGGTGCGGGTGTAGGAGCGTGCCTACGATGGCCCCGCCCACCGGTTGGGAATGTCCGGAAACGGCGCGCCGACGCTCGGCCCTGCCTCTACCTTCGTGCCTCCGTCCACTCCCGCCCCGATCGATCCTCATGACCCCAGAGCAGAACAAGCGCGCCGTCACCGAAGCCTGGAAGGCCTTTGCGAGCCGCGACCCGCAGCGCATCCAGGCCGTCTTCACCGAAGACGCCGAATGGCTGGCGCCCAAAGGCAACGCGACAGCGGTGGCGCTCGACGTACCCGACCACATGATCGGACCGGCTGCGATCGCGCACTTCCTGGTCGAGGCCTTTCCCAAACTCTTCGTCGCAGACGTCGCGGTGAGCTTCTCTCACCTGTACTGCGACGGCGACACCGTGATCCTCGAAGAGCGCATGCAGGCCACGCTGGCCAGCGGCAGGCACTACGACAACGACTACTGCTTCGTCTTCGAGCTGCGCGAAGGCCGCATCGCCCGGGTGCGCGAGTACATGGACACGCAGAAGGGCCGGGCCGCGATCTTCGGTTGAATCAGCCGACCGGCGCGCAACGCGCCTGCAACTCGCGCTTGAGCAGCTTGCCGTTGGCCGTGGTCGGCATCGCGTCGATCACCTCGATGCGGGCCGGGCGCTTGTAGGGCGACAGATGCTCGACAAGGTGCGTGCGCAGAGCCGCCTCGTCGAGCACCGCACCAGGCTTCAGCTCGACGAAGGCGACGACCTGCTCGTTGCCGTCGGCCTCGGGCACGCCGACCACCGCGCACAGGTGCACGCCGTCGAAGCGGCCGATGACCGCCTCGATCTCCGCCGGGTATACGTTGAAGCCCGAGCGGATGATCATTTCCTTCAGCCGGCCGACCACGAACAGCGCGCCGTCGCTGCCGAAGCGCCCGAGATCGCCGGTGGCGTACCAGCCGCCGGGGCGCATCACCTGCGCCGTGGCGGCGGCATCGCGGAAGTAGCCGAGCATGAGGCCGGGGCCGCGCAGCCAGATCTCGCCGGTATCGCCGGGCGCGGCGTCATTGCCGTCGAGGGTCACGATGCGGGCCTCGCCGCCTTCCACCGCGTAGCCCGCCGAGGTATCCGCGCGCGGCGACTCGGTGCGCGTGAGAAACACCGAGCCCGCGTACTCCGACAGCCCGTAGCCATAGTGCAGCGGCTGGCCGAACAACTGCTCCACGCGCTGCTTGAGCGCCGGATCGAGCGGCGCCGAGCCGGTGTAGACGTAGCGCAGCTGCGGAAAGCGCGGCGCCACGCCCTCCGCCTCGATGTGGGCCAGCAGGCGCGCATACATCGTCGGCGGCCCGAGCAGGTTCGACACCTGTTCGTGCGCCAGCGCCTGCAGCATGTCGGCCGGCGAGAAGCTGCCGCGCAGCACCAGCGCGGCACCGCCCGTGAGCGCGGCCATCAGCACCGTGCCGATGCCGAAGATGTGCGTCATCGGCAGGAAGGCGTAGGCGCGGTCGCGCTCGCTCAGCGCACGCACCTGCGCCGAGACGCGGCCGAAATGCAGCAGGCCGCGGTGCGACACCATCACGCCCTTGGGCGTGCCCGAGGTGCCGGAAGTGAAGATGATGGCGGCCGTGTCGGCCAATGCCGGGTCGGGCTCGGTGCGCGCTTCGGCACGCACGGCCGAGCGCATCACGCCTTCGAGCGCGGAAGGCTCTGCACCGGCCCTCTGCGCATGCCTTTCAGCAGCTTCGGATGCCCCGGTCGTGAAGTAGCAAAGCCGTGCATCCGCACGCTCCGCAATGGCCGTGATCTCGCCCGGCGACATGCGCGCATTCACGCCGCACGACCACGCCCCGACGCGGCTGCAGGCCATGAGCAGCGCGATATGCGCGGCGCAGTTCTCGGCCACCAGCACCACGCGGTCGGTCGGCCGCACACCGGCGGCCAGCAGGTCGTTTGCGGCGGCATCGACCATCGATTGCAGCGCCGCATACGTCGTCGTCCCAGCGGGTTCGAAAAGAAAGACAGCCTCCGGCGTGTGAGCCGCGCGTGCCTCCAACAACTGATGAATCTTCTGCATCGCCTATTCCGCCTCGATGCCCTTGGACGCCGTCGCCCAGAGCTGGCGATCTGACCTGCCCTTCGTCGCCAGCAGGTCGGCCGCACCAGACCACACGTCGTAGCCCTGCTCGCGCAGCCGGTGCGCGATGTCTTCGCGCGCCAGCATCTTCTGCGCCGCGGCGTTCATGCGCGCGACCAGCGCAGGGTCCATGCGCGCCGGGCCGTAGAGGCCGAACCAGCCGCCCACGTCGTAGCCGGGCACGCCCGACTCGATCATGGTCGGCACATCGGGCAGCATGCGGTTGCGCTGACGCGAGGTGACGGCCAGCGCGCGCACCTTGCCCGTCTGGATGAAGGGCTTCGAGGTGGCGATGATGTCGAACATCATGGTCACGGTGCCGCCCATCACGTCGGCGAGCGCCGGTGCACTGCCTTTGTAGGGCACGTGCGTCAGCTGCACGCCGGTCATCTTCTCCAGCAGCGCACCGCTCAGGTGGTTTGAGGCGCCCACGCCCGCCGAGCCGTAGAACACCTTGCCGGGCCGCGACTTCGCGTAGGCCAGCAACTCGGCGAGGTTGCGCACCGGCACTTCGTTGTTGACGACGAGCACGTTGGTGTAGTCCACCAGCGGCGCGATGGGCGTCAGGTCCTTCATCGGGTCGAAGGCCATCTTGCGCTGCACGTTCGGGTTGATGGTGATGGTCGGGCTCGCGCCGAAGAACAGCATCGTGCCGTCGGGCGCGGCCTTGGCGACCGCGTCGCCGCCGAGCGAGCCGCTGGCGCCGGGACGGTTGTCGACGATGACCTGCGTGCCCAGCTCCTGGCTCAGCGCGGGTGCGAGCAGGCGCGCGGCGCCGTCGACCGGGCCGCCTGCGGAATAGCCGACGACGAGCTTGATGAGCGGCGGCAAGGGCTGCTGCGCGAAAGCACGGTGCGGCAATGCGGTCAGCGCCGCGCTGCCTGCCATCGCGGCCATGAGGTGTCGGCGCGAGAAGTGAGTCGATGTCATGAGCGTTGTCTCCTGTTGTGTATTTCTTCGTCGGCTACATCGCTCAGGCCGGCAGGTCGAGCACCTGGCGCGCGAGGATGTTGCGCTGTATCTCGTTGGTCCCGCCGTAGATCATTGCGGCGGTGGAGCCGATGAGCGGAGAGAGCACGTTGAAGCTCTGCCCGTCGAGCAACTGGTCGCCGGCCACGGCACCCTGCTCTTCGCCCGCCTCGACCAGCAGCGCGCCGATGCGGTGATAGGTCTCGCTCGCCCAGATCTTCAGCAGCGACACCGAAGCCGGCAGCGGCTTGCCGGCGCGCACGATGCTCGCGAAACCCGTGTAGGCGGCCGACAGGTCGAGCACGTCGAGCCGCAGCGCGGCGAAGCGCTGCGCGAACACCGGGTCGGCAAACAGGCGCCGCGCCTGCGCCAGCCGCGCCAGCTGGCCCAGCGCGTACTGCGACTGCTTGGGGCTGCCCAGGAAGATGCGCTCGAAGCCCAGCAGCGCCTTCGCAATGGTCCAGCCGCCATGCAGCTTGCCCACGAGGTTTTCTGCCGGCACGCGCACGTTGTCGAAGAACACTTCGCAGAACTCGGGCTCGCCGGCCAGCGTATGAATCGGCCGGATGGTGATGCCCGGCGTGCGCAGGTCGCACAGCAGGAAGCTGATGCCCTCCTGCTTGCGTGCGTCCTTGTCGGTGCGCACGAGCATGAAGATGTGGTTGGCGTCCTGCGCGAGCGTGGTCCAGATCTTCTGGCCGTTCACGACGAAGTGATCGCCCTGCGCGTCGCGCGCGGGCAGCGCCTCGGTGCGCAGGCCCGCGAGGTCGGAGCCGGCATTGGGCTCGGAGTAACCCTGGCACCAGACATGCTCGCCGCTCAGGATGCGCGGCAGAAAGCGCTGCTGCTGCTCGGGCGTGCCGTGCTGGATGAGCAGCGGGCCGATCATCACGATGCCCTGGTCGGGCGCGCGCGCCACGCCGTGCTGCTCCAGCTCCTCGATCCACGCGATGAGCTTGTCCGCCGGCAGGCCCATGCCGCCATGCGCCTGCGGCCACGCGGGCGCGATCCAGCCTTGCGCCGACAGCGTGAGATACCACTCGCGCATCTCGCTCCAGCGCGCGCGGTGCGAGAGATAACGCAGTTGCGGCGGATAGCGCTGCTGCAGGAAGGCGCGCACCATGCTGCGGAAGTCGGCCTCGGGCATGGCGGACCAGTCCGCGGTGCGCGGAAACTCACCCTGCCACTCGGCCGCCCCCGTCGTGGCTTCCGCATCGCCCGACAGCGACGCATGCCGGCGCTGATGCGCGCTGACGTTGCCCAGCCAGGCCGACAGGCACAGCACACGCTTGTAGAACAGGCTCAGGTCGCACTCCTGCGTGTAGCCGATGGCGCCATGCAACTGCACCGATGCTCGCGACGCCTGCAGCGCAGCGGCTGTGCAGCGCGCGTTGACGCGACTCGCCTCGGCTTCGATCCGGTCCGCCGGCAAGCCCTGTGCAGCCAGAGCCAGCACCTCGTTCAACGTGGCCTGCGCCACTTCGAGGTGGATGAACATGTCGACACAGCGATGCTGCAGCGCCTGAAAGCTGCCGATGGGCTTGCCGAACTGCGAGCGCGTGCGCAGGTAGGCCAGCGTCTGCGCCAGCATGGCCTGCCCCGCGCCCAGCAGCTCGGCCGATTGCAGGATCTGGCCGGCCGCAAGGGCATGGCGCAACGCATCCTGCGCGGCCGGGCCTTCGGCCAGCACCGCGCCGGGCGGCAACGCCACCTGCTCGAAGCGCAGGTTCGAGGCCTGGCTGCCATCGACCAGCGGCACCAGCGTTTCGGTCACGCCTTCGGTGCCGCGTGGCACCCACAGCAGCACCGCATCGTCCTCTCCGCGCGCCGACACCAGCCAGCCGCTGGCAGCCGCACCGGGCAGCACCATGAGTTTTTCGCCTTGCAGCAGCACGCCGCCTGTGTGCCCGGGCCGTACTTCGCAGCCGCAGGCCAGCGGCACCGCGCTCAGGTCGCCGGCGCTTTCCTGCCATGCCAGCGCGGGCAGGCTGCGGCCCGCGACCAATTCAGCGAGCAGGGCATCCGCGCCCGGCGTGCCGAGCCGCGCCAGCAGCAGCGCGCTGAGGCCGGCCACGGCCAGCAGCGGCTCGGGCGCCACATGCTCGCCCGCAGCCCGCAGGATCTCCGCCGCGCCGTCGAGGCCCAGCGCGAGGCCGCCGGCCGATTCGGGCGCCAGCATGCCGGGCCAGCCCAGCGCGGCGATGCCGCCCCAGCCGTCGGCCTCGTCGGCACCGGGTTGTTCCATGCATGCGCGCCGCCGCTGGATAGCGCGGCTGCGAACGAAGTAGTCGAGCGCCGATTCGCGCACTGCCGAAAGTGATTCAAGATCCATCGCCGCAGCGTGCCTGAAGACCCCGCGAGCGAGCATTTGCATTTGCCGAAGGGAGGGTTTCGCAATCAGAGAACCACCCCGCGCGAGGGCGGGCTAGATTCGCTGCCATGACGAAAATCAAGAAATCCCTGCACACCGAGCTGGGCCACAGCACGCCCGACAAGATCACCGTGCGCGGGCGCGACCTGCCTTCGGAAATCCTCGGCCACCTGAATCTCGGCGACATGGCCTTCCTGGAGCTGACAGGGCGCATCCCGACGCCGCAGGAATCCGTCACCTTCAACGCCATCGTCGTCACGCTGGTGGAGCACGGCATCACGCCCAGCGCGCTGGCTGCTCGCCTCACTTATGCGGGCGCACCCGAAGCACTGCAAGCCGCCGTGGCTGCCGGCCTTTGCGGCCTGGGCACGGTGTTCGTCGGCAGCACCGAGGGCGCCGCGAAGATGCTCTACGAAGCGATTCCCTTTGGCGAGAAGCCCACGCGCCCGCTCGCCGACATGGCAAAAGACATCGTGGCCGACCATCGCGCGCACAAGCAGATCGTGCCGGGCCTTGGCCATCCGCTGCACAAGCCCATCGACCCGCGCACGCCGCGCCTGTTCCAGATCGCGGCGGAGAACGGGCTCTCCACGCACTATGTCGCGCTGATGCAGGCGGTGCAGGAAGAAGCCGAGCGCGTGTCGGGCAAGTCGCTGCCGATCAACGCGACCGGGGCCATCGGCGCCATTGCGGCCGAGTTCGGCTTTCCGTGGAAGATCATTCGCGGCTTCGGCGTGATGGCGCGCGCCATCGGCCTCGTGGGCCACATCCTGGAGGAGATCGACGACCCGATGGCCATCGAGATCTGGCAACGCGTGGAGAAAGAAGCCGGCGGCCCCGCCAGGACTGACTGAGCAACGACCGATGAACAACGCCAACGACAAGAGCTTTCCCGACATTCGCGACGCCGTGCGCGACCTGTGCGCGCAGTTTCCCGATGCCTACTTCCGCAAGATCGACGAGGCACGCGGCTACCCCGCCGAATTCGTCGACGCGCTCACCAAGGCCGGCTGGATGGCCGCGCTGATCCCGCAGGAGTACGGCGGCTCGGGCCTGGGGCTGACCGAGGCCTCGGTGATCATGGAAGAAATCAACCGCTGCGGCGGCAACTCCGGCGCCTGCCACGGCCAGATGTACAACATGGGCACGCTGCTGCGCCACGGCAGCGAAGCGCAGAAGCGCAACTACCTGCCGAAGATCGCCAACGGCGAACTGCGCCTGCAATCGATGGGCGTGACCGAGCCCACCACCGGCACCGACACCACGAAGATCAAGACCACGGCGGTGAAGAAGGGCGACCGCTACGTCATCAACGGCCAGAAAGTGTGGATCTCGCGCATCCAGCATTCGGACCTGATGATCTTGTTGGCGCGCACCACGCCGCTGGCGGACGTGAAGAAGAAGTCCGAGGGCATGTCGATCTTCATCGTCGACCTGCGCGAGGCCATCGGCAAGGGGCTCACGGTACAGCCCATCCTGAACATGGTGAACCACGAGACCAACGAGCTGTTCTTCGAGAACCTCGAGATTCCGGCCGAGAACCTGATCGGCGAGGAAGGCCAGGGCTTCAAGTACATCCTCGACGGGCTCAACGCCGAGCGCACGCTGATCGCGGCCGAATGCATAGGCGACGGCTACTGGTTCATCGACCGGGTAACGGCCTACACCAAGGAGCGCGTGGTGTTCGGCCGGCCCATCGGTCAGAACCAGGGCGTGCAGTTTCCGATTGCCGAGGCGTTCATCGAAGTGGAAGCGGCGAACCTGATGCGCTATGAAGCCTGTCGCCTCTTCGACGCGCACCAGCCCTGCGGCGCGCAGGCCAACATGGCGAAGTACCTTGCGGCCAAGGCGAGCTGGGAGGCGGCGAACGCGTGCCTGCAGTTCCATGGCGGCTTCGGCTTTGCGTGTGAATACGACATCGAGCGCAAGTTCAGGGAGACGCGGCTGTACCAGGTGGCGCCGATCTCGACCAACCTGATCCTGAGCTACGTGGCTGAGCACATGCTCGGCCTGCCCCGTTCGTTCTGAAGGACTTCATCGCCATGAACCCAGTCGACCACCCGAGCAAGGTGCTCGCAACCTTCGCCGCTGAACTGCAGTTCGCCGACATTCCTGCCCCCGTGCTGCGCCGCACGGAAGACCTGATGCTCGACTGGCTGGGCTCGGTGCTCGCGGCCCGCACCGCACGGCCGGTGCGAAGCATCGAACGCTTTGCGCAGATGATGGGCCCCGCCGACGGACCCAGCGAGATACTGACCTCGCGCCGCACCAGCTCGCCAGTGTTCGCTGCGTTGGTCAATGCAGCGGCCTCGCATTTCGTGGAGCAGGACGACGTGCACAACGGCTCGGTGTTCCATCCAGCCGCCGTGGTGATTGCGCCTGCGCTGGCCGTGGCGCAGAGCATCGGCGCGAGCGGCGCACAGCTGCTGACGGCCGTGGTCGCGGGCTACGAGGTGGGCATTCGGGTTGGCGAATTTCTCGGACGCTCGCACTACAAGACCTTTCATACGACCGCGACTGCAGGCACGCTCGCAGCCGCCGCTGCGGTGGGCCGTTTGCTGGACCTCACGCCGCAGCAGATGCTGCACGCCTTCGGCTCGGCCGGCACGCAGTCGGCCGGCGTGTGGGAGTTCTTGCGCGACGCGGCCGATTCCAAGCAGCTGCACTGCGCGCATGCGGCAGCGAGCGGGCTGATGTCGGCCTACCTCGCGCAGGACGGCTTCACCGGCGCCGCGAAGATCCTCGAAGGCGCGCAGGGCCTGGGCGTCGGCATGTCGAGCGACGCCGACCCTGCGAAGCTCACCGACGGCCTCGGCACGCGCTGGACGCTGGCCGAGACCTCCTTCAAATACCACGCCTCCTGCCGCCACACCCACCCCGCCGCCGACGCGCTGCTGCAGGTGATGACGCAGAACAAGCTGAAGCCCACCGACGTGTCGCACGTGACCACGCACGTGCACCAGGGCGCCATCGACGTGCTGGGCCGCGTGACCGTGCCGGCCACCGTGCACCAGGGCAAGTTCTCGATGGGCACAGTGCTGGGCCTCATCGCCGTGCACGGCCGCGCGGGCCTAGGCGAGTTCGACCGCGACTTTCTCGCGCCCGAGGTCTCGGCCTTCCGCGACAAGGTGGCGATGCAGCTCGACGATGAAGTCGACACTGCCTACCCCGCACGCTGGATCGGCAAGGTCAGCGTGCAGACAACCGACGGCCGCACGCTGCAGGGCCGTGTGGATGAACCGAAGGGCGACCCCGGCAACAGCCTGGACCGCGCGGAAATCGAGGACAAGATGCAGCGCCTGGCGCACTACGGCGAAGGCGTGACGGCAGAAGAAGCGAAGGCGCTGTGCGAGCGGGTCTGGCAACTGGCCGATACGCCGCGCGTGGGGCGCTGGCTTATCGGCTGAAGCGGCTCAGGCGAACAGGCGTCCCTGGCCGGGCACGCGCGGATCGAGCCCGGCGGTGCCGACGAGGTCCCAGAAGCCTGCGGGCGAACTCGAGACCACGGGCACCCGCAGGCGCGCTTCGACTGCGCGCACCGCATCGAGCGTGACCAGCCCGCCGCAAGAGATGAGAATGCCGTCGGCGCCGGGCTGGGCATCGAAGACCTTCAGGCACAGATCGACCAGCACCTGCGTCGGAACTTCGCCCACGGCCTTCACGTCGGAGATGGAAAGGCCTTCGAGCGCGAGGGGTTCGAAGTCGCTCTGTTCCAGGTACTTGCGCAGGTGCAGGTTGACTTCGTCGATGTACGCGGTGGCCACCGCCACGCGCCGCACTCCGAGGTGACGCAGTGCGCCGACGATGGCGTTGCTCATGGTGGTGCAGGGCAATCCAGTGGCACGCGCCATCTCGACTTCGAGTTGCCGGTTGAAGGCCGCACCGCGAAAGAAGCTCAGCGAGGTGCCCATGAGCGAGACCGCGCTCACGCCCTCCTCCTTGAGCGCCACGGCTTTCTCGACCACGGAGTCGATGACGTCGAGATAACCGCGTGTCGAGATTTCTCCAAGGCCCAGGCCTTTGGCACTGAAGCGGATGCGTTCGCCGTAAAGCAGCGGGCCGTCTACCGGCACTTCGCCGGCTGCGGGGGGGACGATCAGGCCCAGGTGAGGTGTGGTCATTTCGATGGCTCCATGCTTTTTTTGGCTCTTGTTTCGGGGTATGTGCACAGGCCACCGGGTACTCCCCTCCGCGAATGTCCCCCGGCCTGCGGCCTCCTCCTTTATTTCGCTGCGGGGAGCACCCGGCGCCCTGTGCACCGGACGTGCTGTCGGTTTGCGGCTGATTAACCAGTGCTCTGAACGATCACGACGGCGGGGTGCCTTGCGCAGCGAAATAAAGGAGGAGGGGCGAAGCCCCGGGGGACATTCGCGGAGCAAGGTACCCCGTCGGCGTGAGCGCCCCACGAACAAAAAAACTCAATTCCCCTCAGCCACGATGCGCTGATCAGAAATGATCTTCTTCCACCGAGAAGTCTCCGCAGCCATGTCCTTCCCAAGCTGCGAAGGCGTTGCATAGGCACGCAGCGTGCCCTGCGCCGCGGCAGCCGTGCCGGCCTCCGGCGTATCGAGCACCGACTTCACCGCAGCCGACAGCTTCTCGACCACATCGTTCGGCGTGCCCGCGGGTGCCAGCACAAAGATGCGCGGCGCCACATCGAACCCCGGCAGCGCATCGGCCAACGGCGGCACGCTCTCCGCGCCTTCCAGCTTGGCCGTGTTCATCAGCGCCACCGCGCGCAGCTTGCCCGCCTTGGCCTGCGCCATGCCCGCCGTCGCGCTCACCACGCCAAGAGGAATCTGCCCGCCGATCACGTCCGGCACGATCTGCGCGGCGCCGCGGTACGGCACATGCACCACCGAACTGCCGGTGGCCTGCTTGAGCATCTCGAAGCCCAGATGCTGCACCGTGCCGACACCCGACGTGGCATACGAATAGCGCGAGGCATTGGCCTTGAGCTCCTTCACCAGCTCGGCCGGCGTCTTCGCGGGAAAGTCGTTGTTGGCGACGATCATCAGCGGCGAGATGAAGGCGCCCGCCACCGGCTTGAAGCTGGTGAGCGGATCGATGCCGATCTTCGGCTGCAGCAGCTTGGCAATGAGCAAGGCGCTGTCGCCCATCATCAGCGTGTAGCCGTCGGGCGGCGCCTTGGCGACGAACTCGGCCGCGATGAGCCCCGTGGCGCCGGTGCGGTTCTCCACCAGCACCTGCTGGCCCAGCACGGCCGACAGGCGCACGCCGAGCAGGCGGGCCACAGCATCGACACCGCCGCCGGCCGAATAGCCGACCACGAGGCGAATCGGCTTGTCGGGGTACTTCTGGGCCCAGGCCACGGGCGCCGCGAGGGTGAACGCACCCGCAAGGCCCAGGGCCGCCATTGCGCGCAGTGCATGGCGGCGCGCGGGTCGAATCGCTTGTCTGGCTTTCATCTTGTCTCCGTTGTCTTGGTCGGAATCGCCGGCCGTCTGTCGCGGCCTGGTCGTGAAGGAAAGTGTTGCCGGAAGGCAGCGCCTGGCCGCTCAGGCCTTGCCCTTGCCGTGCGAGGTCGGCAGCTTCGCCAGCTCGCGCACGCGGTCGGCATTGGGTGTGAAGCCCAGGCCCGGTGTCTCGGGCAGCGTGAGCCAGCCCTGGTCGGGCACCGGCAGGCCGTCGAATATCTGCTTGAGCATCTGCACCGCGACGTAGTGGTACTCGACCAGCCCGCCGTTCGACACGCCCGCATGCAGATGCATGTTGTGGAAGGGCCAGGCGCCACCGTTGTCGATGGGCACGTTGAAGGCCTGCGCCATGCCCGCGATCTTCAGGCACTGCGAGTAGCCGCCCGAGATGGTCACGTTGGGCTGCAGCACGTCGGCTGCCTGGTTCACCAGCAGGTCGCGGAAGCGGAAGGCCAGCCCCTCGTTCTGGCCGCAGGCGAGCGGAATACGGGTGCGCGCGCGCAGCTGTGCCATCTGGCGCACGTCGTTCTGCGTGAGCGGCTCCTCGAAGAAGCTGATGCCGTAGGGCTCGATGCGTTGCGCGAGTTCGGTGGCGTGAAACAGGTCGAGACCGCAGTTGGCGTCGACATACAGCTTCACGTCGGGGCCCACGGCCTCGCGCACAGCGGCGACGCGGCGCACGTCTTCGGCGATGACTTCGTCAAGCGGACGCGGCTCGTCGCGGCGCGCGAGTGCGTGGTTGCCGACGGTCATCTTCAGGCGCTGGAAGCCCTGCGACACCCACAGCTTCGCGGCGGCCGCGAGCTGGTCGCGCTCGAAGAAGCCGAAGCCGAAGGTGGCGTACACCGGCACCTTGGCGCGCGCGCCGCCGAGCAGGCGCCACAGCGGCTGGCCCAGCGCGCGGGCCTTGATGTCCCACAGCGCGATGTCGAGCGCTGCGATGGCATGACTGGCGTAGCCGGTCTGGCCGCGCGGCGAGAGCAGCCAGTAGAGCTTGTCCCACAGGCGTTCGGTGGCCATCGGGTCTTCGCCGATCAGCGCGGGGCCCGCCACCTCGCGCACGGCTGCGGCAACGATTTCTTCCTCGGTGATGGCAGTCATGCCGTGGCCGACGAGGCCGGTGTCGGTCTCGATCTCTGTGAGGCACAGCGACAGCGAGGTCTGCTTGTTCAGGCCGACCACGTCGATGGTGACGGGAATGTTCAGCGGCGTGGCGCTGACGCGAACGATCTTCAAGGGTGTCTCCTTTGGTTTGCGCGATCTTTGCGCGCGGGCCGCGAGAGAACAATTCGTTTTTGGCGGGCGCGAGGCTTCGCGCGGCGCGAAGCCTCGTGCTCAGTCTGGCCGGCCGAGGTGCTCCAGCACCGAGCGCGCAGCCACGGTCAAATCTTGCTGCCTGCGCACGCACAGCAGGTGGCGGCGCATGGCCCAGGGTGCATCGAGCTTCAGGCAGCGCAGCTTCAGTATCTGCAGCTGCGGCAGGATGGCCGCATAGGGCAGCACGCCGATGCCCACGCCCTGCTCCACCATGCGGCACACCATGTCGAAGCTGCCCACCTGCATGCGCACCTTGAGCGGCACCTGCGCCTCCAGCGCAGCGGCCAGCAGCACGCGGTGCAGGGCCGTGCCTTCGCGCACCACGATATGGTCGTGGCGCAGCACCTCGTCTACATCGATGCGCTTGCGCCGGGCCAGTGGGTGGTCGCGCGCGATCACCACGGCCAGCTCGTCGTTGCGGTAGGGCAGGCATTCGAGGCCGTCGGCGGACGTGTTGCCCTCGATCACGCCGATGTCGGCCAGGCCTGCCTGCACGGCCTTCACTACCTCGGTGCTGGCGCGCTCCTGCAGGTCGATCTTCAGCACCGGGTGCAGCCGCAGGAAGGAGCCGATCTGCGCCGGCAGAAACTGCGCGATGGTCGATGCATTGGCCGTGATGCTGACCACGCCCGCCACGCCGTTCTGGAAATCGTCGAGCTCGGCGCCGAGCCGGTCCATGGCCGAGAGCACCGCGCGCGCATGCAGCAGCAGGCCATGCCCCGCCGACGTGAGCGTGACGCCGCGCGCATGGCGCACCAGCAGCGGCAGCCGCGCGCGGGCTTCAAGATCGGAGATTCGTTTGCTGGCCGCCGCGAGCGCGATATGGCAGCGCTTGGCGCCCTCGCTGATGCTGCCGTGATCGGCCACGGCCACGAACAGGCGCAGCGACTTCAGGTCGGCGGACATGATGGCCGCGCCCTCAATGCGCGACGAGGTGGTCGAACAGCTCGCGCGCCGAGGCCGGCAGCTGCTCGCGGTTGCGCGCGATCAGCTTCAGCTCTCGCTCGGCCCATGCATCGCTGAGCGCCACGGTCGAGATGCGCATCGCCATCGATAACCGCTGCGCAGAAGACGCCGGCAGCACGCCGACCCCCACGCCCGCCTCGATCATCAGGCAGATGGCCTCGAAGCTGCTGACCTGGATGCGCGGGTTGAAGCCCCGCCCCGCGAGCTCGGCGCGGCGCTGCAGGAAGCGGTGGATGGCGCTGCCGTGGTGCAGGCCCACGTGCTGCTCGTCGAGCGTGTCGGCAAAGGCCACTGAAGACGCGCCCGCGAGGTGGTGCGTGGTGGGCACGACCAGCACGAGCTGGTTGCTGCCGAACGGCCGTGCATCGAAGTCACCCGTGTGCACGTCGCCGGCGAGGATGCCGATGTCGGCCTCGCCGTCTGCCACCGCGCGCACGATTTCTTCGCTCAGGTATTCGCGCAGGTCGACCTGCACGGCCGGGTGCTGCGTGAGAAAGCCCGCGAGCTTCTGCGGCAGGTACTCGGTGATCGAGGTGGTGTTGGCGAACACGCGCACATGGCCCTTGATGCCCTTGCCGAAGTCCTGCATGTCGCAGCGCAGGTGCTCCATCTGCTGCATCACGCGCTTGGCGTGGTACAGCACCGCCTGCCCCGCGGCAGTGAGGCTCACGCCCTGCGCGCTGCGGTGCAACAGCTTGCCTCCCACGGCCTCTTCCATCTGCTTGATGCGGGTGGAGGCGGCGGCCAGCGAGATGCAGGCCTTCTCGGCGCCGCGCGTGAGGCTGCGCGCGTCCGCCACATAGACGAACAGTTTCAGGTCGAACAGGTCGAAGTGCAGGTTCACCGGGCGCGGGCATCAAAGAGGAAGGGAACGCGCATTGTCCGGCGAATGGTGCCGTGCGTACCCTCTTGCGGGTTTCTCCTCAGACCGGGTCCCAGCTGAACACGTCGGCCGAGCGGTCCAGCGGGAAGAAGCTGGCGCGCATTGCGGGCATGGCGTGCTCGGCGATGCTCTGCGGCGTCCAGCCTTCGGAGCGGTGGATGGAGCGCACCGGGCGCGGCTGGCTGATGAGCGAGATCTCGTTGTTGCGCACCGAAAAGATCTGGCCGTTGACCCCGCCAGCCGCATCGCTCGCAAGGTAGACGGCGAGCGGCGCGACCTTGGCGGGCGTCATCTGCTTGATCTTGTCGACGCGGGCGCGCTGCTCGTCGGTGTCGGTGGGAATGGCGCCGATCATGCGGCTCCAGGCAAAGGGTGCGATGCAATTGGAGCGCACGTTGAATTTCTGCATGTCGAGTGCAATCGACTTCGACAGCGCCACGATGCCGAGCTTGGCGGCCGAATAGTTGGCCTGGCCGAAGTTGCCGATGAGGCCCGAGGTCGAGGTCATGTGCACCAGCGCGCCCGAGTTCTGCTCCTTGAAATGCGTGGCTGCCGCGCGGCTCACGTAGTAGGAGCCGTACAGGTGCACCTTGAGCACCGAGTCCCACTCGTCGACCGACATCTTGTGGAAGAAGCGGTCGCGCAGGATGCCGGCGTTGTTGACTACCACGTCGATGCGCCCGAAGCTGTCGACCGCGCACTGCACGATGCGTGCCGCGCTGGCGGCGTCGGCCACGTTGTCGGCGTTGGGAACAGCCTGCCCGCCGGCCGCGCGGATCTCGTCGGCCACCTGCTGGGCCGGGCCTGCGCTGCGGGTTGGGCCGCCGCCTTCGGCGTCGAGTGCGCCATCGAGCGCGGCGCCGATGTCGTTGACCACCACCTTCGCACCGTGGGCCGCCATGGCCAGCGCAATGTCGCGCCCGATGCCGCCGCCCGCGCCCGTGACGACGACCACTTTTCCTTCAACCATGTTTGTCTCTGCTCCGGATGTTCCGCTCGCGGGTTCGCGGGCGAATTTCAGAATGCCACAGGCGGGGCAGGAGCGGGTTTCGGGTTTCCGAAGAGGGGCTTAAGGGCTGCTTCGGCTTACTGCCGCGCCGTGCGGATATTCAACGGCAGCGCCTGCGGCCAGCTCGTACGGAACGGATTGATGTCCAGCCCGCCACGACGCGTGTAGCGCGCATACACCATGAGCTTGGTCGGCTTGCAGCGGCTCCAGATGTCCGTGAACATGCGCTCGGCGCAGGGCTCGTGGAATTCGTTGTGGTTGCGAAAGCTCACGATGTACGCCAGCAGCCCGGCCTGGTCGATGGGCGGGCCGCTGTAGCGGATCTGCACGCTGCCCCAGTCGGGCTGGCCGGTGACGAGGCAGTTGCTCTTGAGCAGGCGGCTGGTGAGGGTTTCGTTCACGTGCACCTGCGTGGCGTCGCTGCTCAGCAGCTCGGGGGCGGGCTGGTAGTGGGTGCACTCGATGTCGAGGCGGTCGAGGTCGAGGCCGTCGAGTTCGTGCACCGGCTCGCGGTCGAACATGTCGGGCGCCAGCAGATTCACGCCGATGCCGGCCGACTGGTCGCTGCCGCGCCATGCGGCCTCCGACAGGTCGGCGCGCAGGCGCTCGCGCACCGCGTCGATGCTCGCGAACTGGCTGTTGTTGAAGCTGTTGAGATAGAGCTTGAAGCTCTTGCTCTCGATGATGTTGGGCGTCTCGCACGGAATGGTGAAGTGCGCGATGGCCAGTTGCGGCTTGCCGCGCAGGTTGAGCCAGCTCACTTCGAAGGCGCTCCAGAGGTCGGCGCCGAAGAACGGCAAGGCGCCGGCCTTGATGCCCATGGCCTCGCGCTGCGTGGCGCGCGCGATGGGAAACAGCAGCGTGGGGTCGTAGTGGTCGGCGTAGGCCGAGGCGCGGCCGAGCTGCGATTGCTCGGGCGTGTTGGGGTTCGTCGGGTCGTGGCTCATGGCTTGGCTTCTCTGGATTCCGCCGCGTGCGCGAACGGAGCAATGTGGTTGGCGAGGATGGTGCACACCTCGGGCGGCAGGTCATGACCCATGCCGGGAACGGAGACGAATTTCGAGCCCGGAATGCGTTTGGCAGTGTCCTCGCCGCAGGCGATGGGCACGAGCGCATCGGCCTCGCCGTGCAGCACCAGCGTGGGCGACTGGATGCGCGGCAGCACCTGGGGGCGGTCGGCATCGGCGCCGATGGCCAGCATCTGGCGCATCAGGCCTGCCGGGTGGTAAGAGCGCCGCATGCTGAAGGTGAGGCGCTCGGCCAGGTCTTCATCGCTTTGCGGATAGGCGGGGCTCTGGATGAGCCGCAGCAGCCTGATGCTGTGCGCGACCAGTTCGGGCTCGCTGCTGCCCGACGGACGGCGCATGAGCATGGAGGTGACTTCGCGGCGCGGCCCGGGCAGGCCGCGCGCACCACTCGAACTCATGATGCTCACGAGGCTGGTCGCGCGTTGCGGCGCGCTGGCGGCCAGGCGCTGGGCGATCATGCCGCCCATGGAGGCACCGACGATGTGGGCCTTGGCTATGCCCAGTGCGTCGAGCACGCCGAGCGAATCGAGGGTCATGTCCTGCAACGTGTAGGCCGAGCGCACCTTCAGGCCGAGGCGGTGGCGAATCGTTTCCCACACCAGGTTGCCGACGCCCGCGTGGTCGAAGCCCTGGCTCAGGCCGATGTCGCGGTTGTCGTGGCGCACCACGCGAAAGCCCGCCTCCACCAGTTGCTGCACGAAGCCGGTGGGCCAGGCCACCAGCTGCATGCCCAGGCCCATGATGAGCAGAATGACAGGGCGCCCTTCGCCTCCGGTGTCGTCGACTTCGATCTGCAGCCCGTTGGCGGTGACTTTCATTGGTTCCCTGGTCTTCTTTCTCTGGTCTTCTATTTGAACTCGCGCTCGCGCAGCCACTTGGTGGCAACCCACTTTTCGCCCGCCAGCACCGGCGCGCCGCCGTGCAGGGTGCGGGTGACGGGGTCGGGCCGGTCGTAGCTGAAGAACACGCCGCAGCCGCGCACGGGCGCCACTTCGAGGCCCACGTCGGGGAAGGTGGTGGCGCCGCCGCCCTCGGGCTCCTGCAGGTACATCACGAGCGTGGCGACGCGCTGGCCGCCGCGCTTGAGGATGGTGGGCGTGCCCGGCTCGTTCGGGTCGAAGTAGTCGTAGTGCGGGCGGTACTGCGCGCCGGGGGCATAGCGCAGGATCTGCAGGCCTTCGCCGAATTCGAGCGGCCAGCGCAGCAGCGCTGCGATGCGCTGCTCCAGGCGCGCGACGATCTCGTTCTCGCCACGTTCGAAGAACATGCCGTCGCTGGTGCGATCGACGTTGAGTACCTCGCCGCCGGTGCGCGTCTCCACGGTGAGCGAGCGCGCAAGCCGCACGCGCGCAGCGGCGATCAGACCTTCACACTCTTCGCCAGACAGCAGGTTGCCGAAGACGATGACACGCGGATGCCGCATGGTCTGCAGCACCTGCACGCGGCGGTCGCCTGCGTCGAGGTGCAGCGGCGCGCCATCGAGGTCGGGGCCGGGCATTTCCGTGTGCACGGGCGGCAGGGCCACTTCCACGTTGGGGAAGCCGGCTTCGAGCTGGGCCAGCGCCGTGTCGGCGGCGGCATCGTGCCAGCCGGCCGCGCGCATGGACGCACGCAGCGCCGGCACCGAGTGCCCGGCCGCGAGCTGGGCCACCAGCCACTCGCGCAGTTCCGGACTGATTGGTTGGGACATCAGACTTTTCTCCTGAACACCAGCCTTTCGGCGGTTGACACCTGAGCGTCGAAACCATAACCCTCGAGATCGAACTTTTCCAGTGCCTTGGGCGTGGCCGCCTTGTGCTGCACGGCCCAGCGCGCCAGCAGCCCGCGAGCACGCTTGGCGAAGAAGCTCACGATCTTGTACTTGTCGCCCTTCCACTCCTCGAACACGCATTCGACCACACGGGCCTTGAGCACCTTCTTGTCGACCGATTTGAAGTACTCCTGCGAGGCGACGTTGACGACCACCGGGGTGCGATCGGCCGCCAAGCGCTCGTTCAGGTGCTCGGCGATGCGCGAGCCCCAGAAGGCGTACAGGTCCTTGCCGTGGCGGTTGGCCAACTGGGTGCCCATTTCGAGGCGGTAGGGCTGCAGCAGGTCAAGCGGGCGCAGCAGGCCGTAGAGGCCGCTGAGGATGCAGACATGGTCTTGCGCCCAGTCGAGCTGCGCCCTGGTGAGGGTGCGGGCGTCAAGGCCGCCGTAGACGTCGCCGTCGAAGGCGAAAGCGGCCTGGCGGGCGTTCTTCGCGCTGCTCTTGCTGGACCAGGCCTCGTAGCGGGCCACGTTCAGGGCCGAGAGCTTGTCCGACAGGTGCATGAGTTCAGAAATCTGCTGGGGCGACTTCTCGCGCAGCAGCTTGATCAGCTCGACCGAAGGGCCGCGCGGAGACTCGAAATGGGGTTGGGTGGCGGGGAGTTCGGAGGGGAGCGGGGTGTCGTAATCGAGCGACTTTGCAGGGGAAAGCAGGAAGAGCATCCCGGAATTATCAGTGGCTGCCGTGACGCCAGGCCGCCCCGGTAAAATCGCGGGCTATCCCACCCTGTCCCCCAACGGCTCCCTGAAGGGCCGTTCTGCATTTCCCATGAGCGAACCCATCACCCCTTCCGCCCAGCCCGGCCTCGACAGCCTGTCGAAATCGTTCGAACCCGCCGCCATCGAGGCGCACTGGGGCCCGGAATGGGAGAAGCGCGGCTATGCCAAGGCCGGCTTCCGCGGCACGCAGCAACCCAAGGAAGGCGCAGAGTCGTTCGCGATCCAGCTGCCGCCGCCCAACGTGACGGGCACGTTGCACATGGGCCATGCGTTCAACCAGACGATCATGGACAGCCTCACGCGGTATCACCGCATGAAGGGCGACAACACGCTGTGGGTGCCGGGCACCGACCACGCCGGCATCGCAACGCAGATCGTGGTGGAACGCCAGCTGCAGGAGCAGAAGGTCAGCCGCCATGACCTGGGCCGCAAGAACTTCGTGGCGCGCGTGTGGGAGTGGAAAGAAAAGTCGGGCAACACCATCACCGAGCAGATGCGCCGCATGGGCGACACGGTGGACTGGAGCCGCGAATACTTCACGATGGACGACGACCTCTCGGCGGTCGTGACGCAGACCTTCGTGAAGCTGTACGAAGAGGGCCTCATCTACCGCGGCAAGCGCCTGGGCAACTGGGACCCGGTGCTCAAGACCTCGGTGAGCGATCTCGAAGTCGAGAGCGAAGAAGAAGACGGCTCGCTCTGGCACATCGCCTACCCGCTGGAAGACGGCAGCGGCACGCTGACCGTGGCCACCACCCGGCCCGAAACCATGCTGGGCGACACGGCCGTGATGGTCCACCCGGAAGACGAGCGCTACAAGCACCTGATCGGCCAGCACGTGAAGCTGCCGCTGGTGGACAAACTCATCCCAATCATTGCCGACGACTACGTCGACAAGGAGTTCGGCACCGGCGTGGTGAAGGTCACGCCCGCCCACGACTACAACGACTACGCAGTCGGCCAGCGCCACAAGCTCGAGATGATCGGTGTGCTGACGCTGGACGCGACCATCAACGACAACGCACCCGAGAAGTACCGAGGCCTCGACCGCTTCGTGGCGCGCAAGGCCATCGTGGCCGACCTCGACGCGCTGGGCCTGCTCGTCGAGGTGAAGAAGCACAAGCTGATGGTGCCGCGCTGCGCGCGCTCGGGCGCCATCGTCGAGCCGATGCTCACCGACCAGTGGTACGTGGCCATGACGCGCCCCGGCGTCGACGGCCAGTCGATCGCGCAGAAGGCCATCGACGTGGTGAAGTCGGGCGAAGTGCGCTTCGTGCCCGAGAACTGGGTCAACACCTACAACCACTGGATGGAGAACATCCAGGACTGGACCATCTCGCGCCAGCTGTGGTGGGGCCACCAGATCCCGGCCTGGTACGACGAGGAAGGCAATGTGTACGTGGCCGAGAACGAGGCCGATGCACAGGCCAAGGCGCCGGGCAAGAAGCTCGTGCGCGACGAGGACGTGCTCGACACCTGGTACTCGTCGGCGCTGGTGCCCTTCTCTTCGCTCGGCTGGCCCGCGAAGACGCAGGACCTCGACCTGTACCTGCCCTCGACCGTGCTGGTGACGGGCTACGACATCATCTTCTTCTGGGTCGCCCGGATGATCATGATGACCAAGCACTTCATCGGCAAGGTGCCCTTCAAGCACGTGTACATCCACGGCCTGGTGCGCGACGCGCAGGGCAAGAAGATGAGCAAGTCCGAAGGCAACGTGCTGGACCCGGTCGATTTGATCGACGGCATCGAGCTGCCCGAGCTGCTGGACAAGCGCACGCAAGGCCTGCGCAAGCCCGAGACGGCGCCTGCGGTGCGCAAGAACACGCAGAAGGAGTTTCCGGACGGCATTCCGGCCTTTGGCGCCGATGCGCTGCGCTTTACCTTCGCTTCGCTGGCTTCGCTGGGCCGCAGCATCAACTTCGATTCGAAGCGTTGCGAGGGATATCGCAACTTCTGCAACAAGCTGTGGAACGCCACGCGCTTCGTGCTGATGAATTGCGAAGGCCAGGACTGCGGCCTGCTGGAGCACACGAAGGAAGAGTGCAAGGTCGGCGGACCGGCGCATGGCTACCTGAAGTTCAGCCGCGCCGACTACTGGATCGTGTCGCAACTGCAGCGCGTGGAGGCCGAAGTGGCCAAGGGCTTCGAGGAATACCGCCTCGACAACGTGGCCAATGCGATCTACCAGTTCGCCTGGGACGAGTTCTGCGACTGGTACCTGGAAATCGCCAAGGTGCAGATCCAGACCGGCGACGATTCGCAGAAGCGCGCCACGCGCCGCACGCTGATCCGCACGCTCGAAACGCTGCTGCGCCTGGCGCACCCGGTGATTCCGTTCATCACGGAAGAGCTGTGGCAGAAGGTGTCGAAGGTTGCAGGACGTGAGGGCGAGTCGATCATGATCGCGGCCTATCCGAAGAGCCAGCCGGAGAAGATCGATGAAGCGGCCGAGGCGCATGTGGCGCGGCTGAAGGCGCTGGTCGATGCATGCCGCACGCTGCGCGGCGAGATGAATGTTTCGCCAGCCACGCGCCTGCCGCTCTACGCAGTGGCCGACGACGCCGAGGGCGCGGCCTTCCTGCGCGAATCGGCGCCGGTGCTGCAGGCACTCGCCAAGCTGAAGGAAGTGAAGGTCTTCGACGACGAGGCCTCGTGGTCGGCCGCGGCCGAAGCGGCGCCGGTGGCGGTGGTGGGTGCAGCACGCCTGTGCCTGCACATGGAGATCGACAAGGCTGCGGAGAAAGTTCGCATCGGCAAGGAAATCGCGCGCATCGAAGGCGAGATCGCCAAGGTGCACGGCAAGCTCGGCAACGAAGCCTTCGTCGCAAAGGCTCCGCCGGCCGTGATCGAGCAAGAACGTAAACGTCTGACTGACTTCACGGCCACTCTGGAGCGTTTGCGCGACCAGCTTGTGCGCCTCGGCTGACAGACGCAGGGCTTTGAGGGCGTTTAGGATTCCAGGAGCGGCTGCGCGCCGCTGCGCCTCCTAACTCCCCTCTTCAAGAAAGACGCTGAGCTGCCCATGTCCACTTCCTCGACCCGCATCCGCAAGGCCGTATTCCCCGTTGCAGGCTTTGGTACTCGCTTCTTGCCAGCCACCAAGGCGCAGCCGAAGGAAATGCTGCCGGTGGTCGACAAGCCGCTGATCCAGTACGCCGTCGAAGAGGCGTACGCCGCGGGCATCCGCGACATGATCTTCGTGACCGGCCGCAACAAGCGCGCCATCGAGGATCACTACGACACCGCCTACGAGCTCGAAAGCCAGCTCGAGGCCAGCGGCAAGACCGCCCTGCTCAACATCGCGCGCTCGGTCATGCCCGACGACATGACCTGCTCCTACGTGCGCCAGCCGCGCATGCTGGGCCTGGGCCATGCGGTGCTGTGCGCCGAACACCTGGTGGGCAACGAACCCTTCGCCGTGCTGCTGGCAGACGACCTGATGGTCGGCCCCGATGGCGGCGAGCCCGTGCTGGCGCAAATGACCGCAGCTTTCGCCCGCCTCGGCGGCTCGCTGCTGGCAGTGCAGGAAGTGCCGCTCGCGCACGTCAAGCGCTACGGCATCGTGGCCGGCGACGCGGTCGAAGAAGGCCTGATAAAGGTCAACCGCATGGTCGAGAAGCCTAAGCCCGAAGACGCGCCTTCGCGCCTGGGCGTGGCGGGCCGCTACATCCTGACGCCGGGCGTGTTCGACGAAATTCGCAACCAGCCAAAGGGCGCTGGCGGCGAGATCCAGCTGACCGACGGCATCGCGGCGCTGATGAAGAAGGAATCGGTCTACGCCTATTCGTACAAGGGCATCCGCTACGACTGCGGCAGCAAGGAAGGCTTTCTGCAGGCGTCGGTGGAACTGGCGCTGGCGCACCCCGAAGTGGGCGCGGAATTCCGCGAATACCTCAAGAGCCTGAAGCTGTAATCGCCTCGTCTCTGCTTCGAGGTGCCATCACGAACAAAGGGCCGCTGCTGCGGCCCTTTTCTTTTGTTTCTTTTGCTTCGTCAGCGGCGCTTGAGCACGTGGATGAAGTCGCTGCCGACGGTTTCCTGCTCCATCAGCTCGTTGCCCGTCTGGCGCGCAAAGGCCTGAAAGTCGCGGATCGACCCCGGATCGGTCGACACCACCTTCAGCAGTTGCCCGCTCGCCATTTCGTTGAGCGATTTCTTCGCCTTGAGAATGGGCAATGGGCAGTTCAGCCCGCGCGTGTCGAGCTCGCGGTCAACTTGCATTGCCCGGCTCCGGCGGCAGGCTCAGGCCGCGGCGGCGCTCTTCGTTTTCCGCGGCGGTGAAGAACACGGGCTCGTGCCCGCGCGTGCGCAGCCAGTCGGCCAGCGCATAGCCGGTGCCGGCGGGCCAGCACCGGAGATCGGGCAGGTCGTAGAGGCGGTAGTCGACCAGTTCGGGCGAGAGCTTCACGTCGCCATCGGCCACCACGTGGTACGCGATGATGATCTGGTTCATGCGCTGGAAGTCGTACGCACCGACGAGCTTGGTGGCGCTGACGTCGAGGTTGGTTTCTTCTTTCACCTCGCGCGCAACGCCCTCTTCGGGCGTCTCCCCGGCTTCCATGAAGCCGGTGATCAGCGCGAACATCTTGCCCGGCCATGCCGCATTGCGCGCCAGCAGCACCTGGCCGCGGTACTCGACGATGGCCGCGAGCACGGGGGTCGGGTTGTTCCAGTGGGTGTGGCCACAGTTGGGGCAACGCAGGCGCTCCTTGGGGCCGCCGTCTTCCATCAACGCGATCCACTCGAGCGGCGTAGCGCAGACCTGGCAAAACTTGGGATGGGGCATGGGGGTCTCTTTTCTTTTTTGTGGCTGCCTGAGCGCCTTGAGCGGGCGCTGCTGCCAGTCGTTGCTTATGCGGGAAAGACGCCCGTCGAAAGGTAGCGGTCGCCCCGGTCGCAGACAACGAACACGATGGTGGCGTTCTCGACCGTCTTCGCCACTTCGAGCGCGGCCCACAACGCACCTGCAGCCGAGATGCCGCCGAAGATGCCCTCTTCGCGCGCGAGGCGCCGGCACATTTCTTCTGCGTCGTCCTGGCTCACGCTGATTTCTTCGTCGACCCGGCTCGGGTCGAAGATCTTCGGCATGTACTCCGCAGGCCATTTGCGGATGCCCGGAATGCGCGAGCCCTCGGCCGGCTGCGCGCCGATGATGCGCACTGCCGGGTTCTTCTCTTTCAGGAAGCGCGAGACGCCGGTGATGGTGCCGGTGGTGCCCATGGCACTCACGAAGTGCGTGACCTTGCCCTTGGTGTCGGCCCAGATCTCGGGGCCGGTGGTCTCGTAATGGATGCGCGGGTTGTCGGGGTTGGCGAACTGGTCGAGCACGCGTCCCTTGCCCTGCGCGACCATCTGCTCGGCGAGGTCGCGCGCGTATTCCATGCCGCCGCTCTTGGGCGTGAGCACCAGCTCGGCGCCGAAGGCCTTCATGGTCTGGGCGCGCTCCACCGACAGGTCCTCCGGCATGATGAGCACCATGCGATAGCCCTTGATGGCCGCGGCCATGGCCAAGGCGATGCCGGTGTTGCCGGAGGTGGCTTCGATGAGGGTGTCGCCGGGCTTGATCTCGCCGCGCTCCTCGGCGCGCCGGATCATCGAGAGGGCCGGCCGGTCTTTGACCGAACCAGCCGGATTGTTGCCTTCGAGCTTGCCGAGAATCACGTTGCCGCGCTTGGCGTTTTCTGCGGCGTTGATGCGTTGCAGGGCGACCAGGGGGGTCTTGCCAATGGCGTCTTCGATCGTCGGATAATTCATGGCAGCCACTGTGCCATAATTTTGGGCTTCGTTCAGAACCCTGCCCGGGTGGTGAAATTGGTAGACGCAGGGGACTCAAAATCCCCCACCGAAAGGTGTGCCGGTTCGATTCCGGCCCCGGGCACCACACTTTGGCTCGCCCCCAAGGCTACGCGCACTTCGTGTCGCTTCGCCTTCCCCCTACCGGGGGCGACACCGGTGGCCCGGCGAAGCCGGTTCCACGGTGTCCCTGGAATGGGCCCTGCTCTCCCCTATGTCGGCTCGTTCTGTTCGCGCAGGCCTGTATGCACCGTCGGGTGCGAAAGCCGCACCCGCAGTTCGCGCTTGAGACGTGTGTTGTCCAGCCGGCGCGATTCCCCCATGAAACTCAGCAGTTGCAGCGGCAGTTGCCGCTCGGCCTCGCCACGGGCCACTCGCGGCGGGCGGGGCATGCCGTACATATCGGCGGCCAGGTCTACGTAGTCGCCCATGCGCAGTTCGGTGTCGTCCGAGGCATGCACGATGCGCTGCGGCTTGCCGCGGAACAACGCGGCGATACAGGCGCGCGCAAGGTCGTCTGCGTGGATGTGGCTGGTGTAGACGTCGTCTTCGTGCCTCAGCACGGGCGTGCCGCGCTGCAGGCGGCCGCGCGGGGTGCCGTTTTCGCGGTCGGGGGCGTAGATGCCCGGAATGCGCAGGATGCTGGCGCGCACGCCCGCGCTGCGGCCCAGCCAGCGCACGGCTCGTTCGGCGTCCACGCGGCGGTGGGAGCGTGGGGTGTCGGGGCGCACGATGCGGGTTTCGTTCACGCGGGCGCCGCCGCAGTCGCCGTATACGCCGCTGGTCGAGCCGTAGACGAAGGCGGAAGGCACCGACCGCAGCCGCAGTGCCCGCGCCAGTGCAGTAGTGCGCTGGTCGCGCCACCAGGCGGCGCCACCGTCACGGGCGGGCGGTGCCAGGTGCAGCACCCGCGTTGCGATACCCGCCAGGCGGCGCAGGGTGGCTGCGTCGTCCAGATTGCCCACCAGCGGGCGGATGCCGGCCGTGCGCAGGGCGCCCACGCGGTCGGCCGACGAAGTAAGCGCCACCAGTTGCATGCGGCCGCGCAGGTCGCGCGCCACGCGCTGGCCGACGTCGCCGCACCCGACGATCAGCAGGCGTTCGCGCCGGAAACGCGCTGGCAGAGCGCCGGAGGGGCTATTGATTGAAGGCAAAATCCTGTTCCTGTCCCAATTCAGTTGCTCACCGGGTCTTACGCACGGCCCGGGCAGAGTTCACCCTCGAAGAATACCGATGACTGCTACAGCGCCGCATGAAGCGGGCTTTTCCATCCACGTCGAACCCAGCGGACGCCATTTCGTGGTCCACGGCGACGAAACCATCCTGGCGGCCGGCATTCGCCAGGGCATCGGCCTTCCCTATGGCTGCAAGGACGGCGCCTGCGGCTCGTGCAAGTGCAAGAAGCTCTCGGGCGAGGTCACCCTCGGCCCGCACCAGAGCAAGGCCCTGAGCGCCGAGGAACAGCTCGCCGGCTACGTGCTGACCTGCTGCGCGCACGCCAGGAGCGACGTGGTGCTCGAATCGCGCCAGGTCACGGAGGCCGGAGCGCTGCCGATCCGCAAGATGCCGGTGCGGGTGCTGGCCCTCACGCGCCAGTCGCACGACGTGATGATGGTGCGCCTGCAGCTGCCGGCCGGCGAGCCGCTGCAGTTCTACGCTGGCCAGTATGTGGAATTCATCCTGCGCGACGGCGCGCGCCGCAGCTACTCGATGGCCAATGCACCGCACACGCTGGGCGAACCGGGCACGGGCATCGAACTGCATCTGCGGCACCTGCCCGGCGGCAAGTTCACCGACCATGTGTTCGGCACGATGAAGGAAAAGGAAATCCTGCGCATCGAAGGCCCCTTCGGCAGCTTCTTCCTGCGCGAGGACTCCGCCAAGCCGATGATCCTGCTGGCCTCGGGCACGGGCTTCGCGCCGATCAAGGCGCTGCTGGAGCACATGCAGTTCAAGGCCATCGACCGGCCCGCCACGCTCTACTGGGGCGGCCGCCGGCCGGAAGACCTGTACATGGACGCATGGGTGCGCGAGCAGATGACGCAGATGCCGAACCTGCGCTACGTGCCCGTCATCTCCAACGCCACGCCCGAAGACAACTGGACCGGCCGCACCGGCTTCGTTCACCAGGCCGTGCTCGAAGACTTCGCCGACCTGTCGGGCCACCAGGTCTATGCCTGCGGCGCACCCATCGTGGTCGACTCGGCCAAGCGCGACTACGTGGCGCTGGCGGGCCTGCCCGAAGAAGAATTTTTTGCCGACGCGTTCACCACAGAGGCTGATAAAGCCCTTCCCTGAGACAAAACCAAAAAGAGAATCCCAAGAAAAAATGAAAACGAGACACTTCCTCCTCACCCTGATCGCAAGCACCACCGCCCTGCTGGGTGCCGGCCACGCCATGGCGCAGCAACAGCGCCCCATCCGCCTCGTCGTTCCCTACGCCGCAGGCGGCCCGATCGACAACACGGCTCGCATCCTGGCCGAACGCGTCAAGGACACGCTGGGCCCGGTCATCATCGACAACAAGCCCGGGGCGGGCGGCAACATCGGCGCCGATATCGTGGCAAAGGCGCCCGCCGACGGCCTGACGATCGGCATCGCGGCCACCGCCACCAACGCGGTGAATCCGTGGCTCTACAACAAGATTCCGTTCAACGCCGCAACCGACTTCGCACCAATCACGCAGATGGTCCGTGTGCCCAACGTGCTGGTGATGAACGCCGACACGGCCAAGCGCCTGAACATCAACAGCGTGGCCGACCTGATCCGCTATACCAAGGCCAACCCGGCCAAGCTCAACTACGGCAGCGGCGGCAACGGCAGCGCGGGGCACCTCGCGGGCGAGCTGTTCAAGAAGGAAGCAGGCATCTTCGCGCTGCACATTCCGTACAACGGCGGCAGCCCGGCGCAACTGGCGCTGATCTCGGGGCAGGTCGATTTCAACTTCGACAACCTCGCCACCGCCGCGCCGAACATCCGCTCGGGCAAGCTGAAGGCGATTGCAGTGACGACGCTGCAGCGCAGCGCCTCGCTGCCCGATGTGCCCCCCATCGCCGACACGCTCAAGGGCTTCTCGATCGACACTTGGTGGGGCCTGGTCGCGCCAGCGGGTACGCCGCACGACGTGGTCGTGAAGCTCAATCAGGCGTTCGTAGCGGCCCTGAACGCACCGGAAACGAAGACGCGCTTCGCCGGACTGCTGGCGGAGCCGGTGGCCGGCTCGCCGGAGCAGTTCGGCGCGTTCATGAAGAGCGAACTCTCCAAGTACGAAGCGGTGGTCAAGGCCACCGGCGCGAAAGTGGACTAACCCCCGGGCTGCGCGCACTTCGTGTCGCTTCGCCCTTCCCCTTGCAGGGGCAATACCGGCGGCCCGGCAAAGCCGGCTCCGCGGTATTTCTTGAAGAGACCGGGACTATTCGCCCAAGTAAGCGGCCCGCACGCGCGGGTCGCTCAGCAGTTCCTTGGCGTCACCGTTCATCGTGATGAGGCCGGACTCCATCACGTAGCCACGGTCGGCCAGCTGCAGTGCGCGGTTGGCGTTCTGCTCCACCAGCAGGATCGTGACGCCCTGCGAGGCCACGGTCTGCACCACCTCGAAGATCTTGTCGCACATGATCGGCGACAGGCCCATGGTGGGTTCGTCCAGCAGCAGCACCTTGGGGCGCGCCATCAGCGCGCGGCCCATGGCCAGCATCTGCTGTTCGCCGCCCGACATGGTGCCGGCCAGCTGGTCCTTGCGCTCGCGCAGGCGCGGGAAAGTGACGAACACGCGCTCCATGTCGCTCGCGATGGCGGCCTTGTCCTTGCGGATGTAGGCGCCGATCTGCAGGTTCTCGGTGATGGTCATGCGCGTGAACACGCCACGGCCTTCGGGCACCATCACGAGGCCCTCTTCCACCAGGTCCCAGGCGCCGCGGCCCTTGATGCTGCGGCCCAGGAACTCGATGTTGCCGGCCCCGGCCGGCAGCGTGCCGGTGATGGCCTTCATGGTGGTGGTCTTGCCGGCGCCGTTGGAGCCGATCAGCGACACCAGTTCGCCTTCGCGCACCTCGAAGTCCACGCCCTTGACGGCCTGGATGCCGCCGTAGCCGACCTTCAGGCCGGAGACCTTCAGCAGCGTCTTGCCGGTGGCCTTGGCTTGTGCGGCATTGGCCCGGGTTGCTTCTTCAGCGCTTGTCATGGTTGCGGTGCTCATTTCAGTGGCCTCCCGTGCCGAGGTAGGCCTCAATCACTTTTTCATTCTTCTGCACGTCGGCGGGCGTACCTTCGGCAATCTGCTTGCCGTAGTCCAGCACGGTGACGCGGTCGCACAGGCCCATGATGAGCTTGACGTCGTGTTCGATGATCAGGATGGTGCGGTCGTCCTTGCGGATGCGGTCGATCAGTTCGCGCAGCAGCACCTTCTCGGTGGAGTTCATGCCGGCGGCGGGTTCGTCGAGCGCGATGAGCTGCGGGTCGGTGGCCAGTGCACGTGCAATTTCGAGGCGGCGCTGGTCGCCGTACGACAGCGTGCGCGCCTTGTAGTCGGCGAACTTGCCGATGCCCACGTAGTCGAGCAGTTCCTGTGCGCGCTTCGCAATGGCCTTCTCTTCAGCCTTGAAGCTGCCCGTGCGCAGCATGGCGCCGAAGATGCCCGACTGCGTGCGGATGTGGCGCCCGACCATCACGTTCTCGAGCGCCGTCATTTCGGCGAAGAGGCGGATGTTCTGGAAGGTGCGTGCAATGCCGGCCTTGGCCACTTCATGCACGGCCGTCGGCTGGTAGGGCTTGCCTGCGAGTTCGAAGGTGCCGCTGTCGGGCGTGTACAGCCCGGTGATCACGTTGAAGAAGGTGGTCTTGCCAGCACCGTTGGGGCCGATCAGGCCATAGACCTGGCCGCGCTTGATGGTGATGCCCACGTCGGACAGGGCTTGCAGCCCACCGAAGCGCTTGGAAATTCCACGAACGTCGAGGATGGTGTCTGTCGTCATGTTGATTTTTCCTTCGGCGTTCAGGGATTGATCGACATGGGACGCGAAGCCGCACCCGGCACTTCGTCGGCAGGCGTATCGATGCCCGGCGCGTGCGTTTGCAGCGATCCGGGGGCCACGGCCGCATGGGCCGGGTCGACGGGCACGCCGCCCTTCTTCGTCAGCGTCTTGCCGTGCTCCGGAGAGGGCCAGAGGCCGCGCGGACGCACCAGCATGATGATGATCATGGCGAGTGCAATGAAGAGCTGGCGCAGGATGGACGCGTCGAGGCGGCCACCGGTCAGCGACTGCAGCGGGCCGGCAACGTAGCGCAGCACTTCGGGCAGCGCTGCAAGCAGCACGGCACCGAGAATGACGCCGGGCAGATGGCCAATGCCGCCGAGCACGACCATGGCCACGATCATCACCGACTCCATCAGGCTGAAGGACTCGGGCGACACGAAGCCCTGGAAGGCCGCGAACATCGCGCCCGACACGCCGCCGAAGCTCGCGCCCATGCCGAATGCCAGCAGCTTCATGTTGCGGGTGTTGATGCCCATCGCCTTGGCGGCGATTTCATCTTCGCGGATGGCCATCCAGGCGCGGCCGATGCGCGAGACCTGCAGGCGGTGCGAGATGATCACGGTGGCGATCACCAGCGCAAGGAACAGGTAGTAGTACAGCGAGACCGAAGAGATCGAGAAGCCGTCGAACTTCCATGCCTTGCCGAGGTCCAGGCCCCAGAACTTGATGGAGTCGATGGCCGTGATGCCCTTCGGACCGTTGGTGATGTTGACCGGTTGGTCGAGGTTGTTCAGGAACACGCGGATGATTTCGCCGAAGCCCAGCGTGACGATGGCGAGGTAGTCACCGCGCAGCTTGAGCGTGGGCGCGCCGAGCAGCACGCCGAGCACGGCGGCCACCACCAGCGCCAGCGGTATCACGATCAGCAGCGAGGTGTGCATGCCGTTCGGGAACATCTGCGCGAACCACGGGAAGGTCTCGGTCAGGTGCGACGAGCCCATGAGCGCGAAGAGGTAGGCCCCCACCGCGAAGAAGGCGACGTAGCCCAGGTCGAGCAGGCCGGCGTAGCCGACCACGATGTTCAGGCCCAGGGCCAGCAGCACGTAGAGCAGTGCGATGTCGGCGATGCGCACCCAGGCGTTGCCCTGCATCTGCAGCAGCAGGGGCAGCGCGAGCACCGCGATGATGCCGATGACGTAGAGGGCGAGGTTCTTGCTGTTCTTCATGTCTCGCTCCTTACGCACGGTCCGCCACGCGTTCGCCGAGCAGGCCGGACGGACGCAGCGTGAGCATGACGATCAGCACGATGAACGCGAAGATGTCGCTGTAGTTGCTGCCCAGCACACCGCCCGTGATGGTGCCGATGTAGCCCGAGCCGATGGCCTCGATGAGACCGAGCAGGATGCCGCCGACCACCGCGCCGGCCAGGTTGCCGATGCCGCCGAACACGGCAGCCGTGAAGGCCTTGAGGCCGGGCAGGAAGCCCATCGCATGCTGCGCGATGCCGTAGTTGGACGCATACATCACGCCGGCGATGGCCGCGAGCACGGCGCCGATGATGAAGGTGGCCGAGATGACCATGTCGGGGCGGATGCCCATGAGCGCGGCGACGCGCGGGTTCTCGGCGGTGGCGCGCATTGCGCGGCCGAGCTTGGTGTAGTTGACCAGCCACATGAGCACCACGAGCGAGAACGCCGTGACGCTGAGGATCATCACCTGCGTGGGCGAGATCACCGCACCGCCCACGTGGATGGGATCGGTCGACAGCAGGTTGGGATACGCCTTGTTGGTCGGCTTCCAGATGATCATTGCCAGCGTCTGCAGCAGGATCGACATGCCGATGGCGGTGATCAGCGGCGCGAGCTTGGGGCTGTTGCGCAGCGGCCGGTAGGCCACTTTCTCGATCACGAAGTTGAGGGTTGCCGCGACAACGCAGGCAATGATCAACGCGATGAGGAGGATCAGCCAGCCCGGTGTGTTGGGCATGCCGTCCTTCATGAGCCCGATGATGGTCCAGCTCGTGAGAGCCCCGACCATCAGCACTTCTCCGTGCGCAAAGTTGATCAGATTGATGATGCCGTACACCATGGTGTAGCCCAAGGCTATCAAGGCATACATGCTGCCGAGAACCAGACCGTTGATGATCTGCTGCAGCAAAATGTCCATATCGCGATTCCCTATGTGTTGCACCGTTGCGGGGTGCCATTCACCCACCAGGGCACCGGTTTGGCGCCCCTGAGCTGACAAGCAAAAAACCAGCCAACATGTGTCGCTGGCGGATTTGTGGGCGGGATTGTAAGCACGCACCAGCGCTGATTTGGTGCGCTTGGACCGGGGTTTACCCGCTCACGTCATGCTGTATGCGCGTGGGGTCATGCACGCTTTGCGCGCATGCTGCAAGACGGTATCGATGCGGGTATCGACGATCTTGTCAGCCGTTGCCTTCGGCGTTCCGGCGGCGCAGTTCGCGCAGCTTTTCCGCGATGCGGATCTCGAGTCCACGCTCTACAGGTTCGTAGAAAACCTGGCCTTCCAGCCCGTCGGGAAGGTAGCGCTCGCCGGCGGCGAAACCACCCTCCTCGTCGTGCGCATAGCGATAACCCTTGCCGTAGTCGAGCTCCTTCATGAGCTTGGTGGGTGCATTGCGCAGGTGCATGGGCACCGGGCGTGTGCTGTCCGTCTTCACAAGGGCACGCACCGCGTTGTAGGCCTTGTAGACGGCATTCGACTTGGGCGCGATCGCGAGGTAGACCACGCATTCGGCCAGCGCCAGTTCGCCCTCGGGGGTACCCAGGCGTTCGTACACCTCGGCCGCATCGAGCGCCAGGCGCAGCGCGCGCGGATCGGCCAGGCCGATGTCTTCGCTGGCCATGCGAACCAATCGGCGCGCCATGTAGCGCGGATCGGCACCGCCGTCGAGCATGCGCACGAACCAGTAGAGCGCGGCATCGGGGTCGCTGCCGCGCACGGATTTGTGCAGCGCGCTGATGGTGTCGTAGAACTGTTCGCCGCCCTTGTCGTAGCGCCGCATGCGCTCGCCGAGCACGCGCAGCAGCCACTCGTCGGTGATGTGGTCGAGCTTTTCGGCACGGGCCGCGACGGCGAGCGTTTCGAGCGTGTTGAGGAGCCGGCGCGCATCGCCGTCGGCATAGGCCACGAGGCGGTCGACCGCCGCGACGTCGATGGCGGGCACGGCCTGGATCGCCTGCGCGCGCGCCACGATCTGCTTGAGGTCGTCTTCGCCCAGCGACTGCAGCACGTAGACGGCTGCACGCGAGAGCAAGGCCGAATTGACTTCGAACGAAGGGTTCTCGGTGGTCGCTCCGATGAAGGTGAAGAGGCCCGACTCCACGTGCGGCAGGAAGGCATCCTGCTGGCTCTTGTTGAAGCGGTGCACCTCGTCCACGAAGATGATGGTGCGCCGCTGCTCCAGCCCGTCGCGCGCGGAGGTGGCACGGTCGACGGCTTCGCGGATGTCCTTCACGCCACCCAGCACCGCGCTGATGCTCAGGAACTGTGCGTCGAAGGCATCGGCCATGAGCCGCGCAATGGTGGTCTTGCCGGTGCCTGGCGGCCCCCAGAGGATGCAGGAATGCGGCTGGCCCGACTCGAAGGCAATGCGCAGCGGCATGCCCGGGCCGAGCAGGTGCTGCTGGCCGATCACCTCGCCCAGCGTCTTGGGACGCAGGCGCTCGGCAAGGGGTTGATGAGCAGTGTTGGCCAAGCCTGTGGCTTATTGCTTGACGACGTCCGCGCCGGCCGGCGGCTTGAAGTCGAACACGCTGGCCGGCAACGAGGGGTTCACCTCGACCTTGCTGAACTTGAGCACCGAGCGCTGGCCGAAGCTGTCGAGGATTTCAAGCGCCGCCAGCGCATCACCCTGGAAGCCGACCTGCACGCTCTGCAGTTGGCCGTCCTTGTTCTTCGGCGTTGCCTTGACCCACTGCAGGCCGTCGCGCTCCGGCGCGGCTTCGAGCGTGAAATCGGCCTGCAAGGCTCGCAGATCGGGTGCGGCGGCAATCAGCGCCGCGGGCGTGGAGCCCAGCGCCTGCGCCTGCGCGCGCTGCGTGACCTGGTTCAGGTCGGCGTCGTAGAGCCACAGCGTCTTGCCGTCGGCCACGATGTTCTGCGCAAAGGGCTTCTGGTAGTCGAACTTGAATTTGCCGGGGCGCTGGAATTCGAAGGTGCCGGTCGATGTCTTGGTGCGGCCCGGTTGCCCTTCGCGCGCCGGAGCAGTCACGGTCTGGGTGAAATCGGCGCGGCCGGATTTGACCGTCTTCACGAAGGTTTCAAGGCTTTCGAGCCCGCCGGCCCAGGCGTTGGCGGAACTCAGGAGGGCGATCAATAGCCAATGACGCAATTTCAATTTGGATTCCTCTGAATAGCTGTGGCACTGGGCTTCGACCCTACCCGCCGCGAATTGCGGCAGGTGTAGGCCTTGATGAAGATTTGCAATGCCGCAAGGCGTTTTTGCAAATTGCCTTTCAGCACGTAACCTGAATTACGAAAGCCCTGCGGCGAATTACTCCGCCGCGCGCGCCGGCACCAGGATTTCTCGCTGGCCGCTGCCGCTCATGGCACTGACGAGGCCCGCCTTTTCCATGTCTTCGACAAGGCGCGCGGCGCGGTTGTAGCCGATCTTCAGGTGGCGCTGCACCAGCGAGATGCTGGCCTTGCGGTTCTTGAGCACGACCTCGACCGCCTGGTCGTACATCGGGTCTTTCTCGCCATCGCTGCCACCCAGCAGGTCGCCTTCACCATCGCCATCGACCGTCCCGCCTTCGAGCACGCCCTCGATGTAGTCGGGCTCACCCTGGCTCTTGAGGTAGGCCACCACGCGGTGCACTTCCTCGTCGCTCACGAAGGCGCCGTGCACGCGGATCGGCAGGCCCGTGCCGCTGGGCATGTAGAGCATGTCGCCCATGCCGAGCAGCGCTTCGGCGCCCATCTGGTCGAGGATGGTGCGGCTGTCGATCTTGCTCGACACCTGGAAGGCGATGCGGGTAGGGATGTTGGCCTTGATGAGGCCGGTGATCACGTCGACGCTCGGGCGCTGCGTGGCAAGAATGAGGTGAATGCCGGCGGCTCGCGCCTTCTGCGCGAGGCGGGCGATCAGCTCTTCGATCTTCTTGCCGACCACCATCATCAGGTCGGCCAGCTCGTCGATCACGACGACGATGTGCGGCTCGCGCTTGAGCGGCTCCGGATCGTCGGGCGTGAGGCTGAAGGGGTTGTAGATGAACTCCTCGCGCGCCTTGGCTTCGTCAATCTTGGTGTTGTAGCCGGCCAGGTTGCGCACGCCGAGCTTGCTCATGAGCTTGTAGCGGCGCTCCATCTCGGCCACGCACCAGTTCAGGCCATGGGCCGCCTGTCGCATGTCGGTGACCACGGGCGCCAGCAGGTGCGGGATGCCTTCGTAGACCGACATTTCGAGCATCTTCGGGTCGATCATGAGCAGGCGAACGTCGCGTGCCTCGGCCTTGTAGAGCAGCGAAAGAATCATCGCGTTGATACCGACCGACTTGCCCGAACCGGTGGTACCGGCCACCAGCACGTGCGGCATCTTCGCGAGGTCGGCCACCACAGGGTTGCCGATGATGTCCTTGCCGAGGCCCATGGTGAGCATCGACTTGCCTTCGTTGTAGATCTGCGAGCCCAGGATTTCGCTGAGCTTGATCGACTGGCGCTTGGCGTTCGGCAGTTCGAGCGCCATGTAGTTCTTGCCCGGAATGGTTTCGACCACGCGGATCGACACCAGCGAAAGCGAACGCGCCAGGTCCTTGGCCAAGCCAAGAATCTGCGAGCCCTTGACGCCGGTGGCGGGCTCGATTTCGTAGCGGGTGATCACCGGGCCGGGCGAGGCCAGTACCACGCGCACCTCGACGCCGAAGTCCTTAAGCTTCTTCTCGATCATGCGCGAGGTCATCTCGAGCGTGTCGGCCGAAACCGTTTCCTGGCGCGTCTGCGCAGCGTCGAGCAGGTCGACCTGTGGCAGCTTGCTGTCGGGCAGTTCCTTGAAGAGCGGCTTCTGGCGCTCCTTGACGACGCGATCGCTCCTGGGCACCTCGGTCATCGCGGGCTCGATCTGCACCGGCGGCGAAGGGGGACGGCGCTTGGGGCGCGGCTCGATGCGGATTTCTTCTTCGTCGTCGTCGAAGGCGCCGGACGACGGCGCCAGCGAGGGCTCAGAGCGACCCTGATCGCCACCGCGCGTGAATGCCGGTTCGTCAGCCTCGGCACGCTCGCGGGCGGCCTGCTTGCCCATGGCGATGTCGGCGGCCAGTTCACGCTTCTCGCGACGCGACTCGAACAGCGAGTAGGCGCGCGCGCCGATGCGCTCGGCGATCAGGCTCCACGAGAAGCGGAACACCAGCGCCGAGCCGATCACGCCGCCTGCGATGGCCACCAGCGCCGAACCAGTGAAGCCCATCCAGCGCACGCTGGCCGGCCCCACAAGGTAGCCCAGCGCACCACCACCGGAGCCCGGCAGGTGGGCTTCAAGCCGGTACAGGCGCGACCATTCGAGCACGGTGCTCGCACACAGCAACAGGATGAGGCCGAACCAGAAGGCGAGACGGCTGCGGTTGAAGCGACCGCGCGGCGCCTGTTGTTCGCCGGACGACGGTTCGCCGCCGCGCAGCCAGTTGGCCAGCGACGACAACCAGGCGCGCAACCCGGCGAATAGGCACCACCAGACGGAATAGCCTGCAACGTAGTAGCTGCCATCGGCCAGCCAGGCGCCAATGCGGCCGCCCCAGTTCTTGATTTCGCCCCCGGTGCCCGAAGTCGACCAGGCGGCATCGGAAGGCGTGAAGCTCAGCATTGCGAGCAGCCAGAACAACAGCGCGGCAAATCCTGCGATCAGCGTGATTTCGTGAGCGAAGCGCATCGCGCGCATGCGCACGGGTTGCCCCTCGGCAGCAGAAGAAGATTGAAGCGTATTGAGCGAATAGGTCATGAAAAACACGGCGCCCGGCCCGGGAAATCAGGGGCCGGAGGCACGAACACTACAACAAAAGGCCGGGACCGCCGGTAACGGCGGGCCCGGCCCCGGAGGCTCAAGCCAGTGACAGGAGCCGTTCCTTGACGATCATCGATCCGTCATCCATGGTCTGCACGAAACCGCGCTCTTCGAGATCCTTCATCACGCGGCTCACCATTTCGCGTGAGGCACCGACCATCTTGGCCAGGTCCTGGCGGGAGATCTTGTCGCGCACCTTGAGATTGCCGGCACCGTCGTCGATGGCGAATTCGAGCAGCGAGCGGGCCACGCGTCCGTAGACATCCATCAACGCCAGCGACTCGATCTTGCGGTCGGCATGGCGCAGGCGCTGCACCAGGCCGCGCATGATGTTGTAGGCCATCGAGGAGTTCTCGGGCAGGCAACGCGCGAAGGCGTCGCGGCCCAGCATGAGCACATCGCACTGGATTTCGGTGCGCACGGTGGCCGAGTGCGGCTCGTCGTCGATCAGGCTCATCTCACCCAGGTAGTCGCCGGGATGCAGCGTGGCAAGGATGACCTCGCGCCCGCGGCTGTCGGCGCTGGTGACGCGTGCGCGCCCGGTCAGGATGATGTACAGCGCATCGGACTTCTTGCCCTGCTCCACGACGACTTCTGCGCGCTTGAAGCGCTTCTTGATGATCGCGTCCGCGATGCTGGCGGACTGCGTGGCCGTCAGCGACGCGAACAAAGGAACGCGCCGAAGCAATTCGAGGTTGGACAGCATCGACATTTATCAATCCCTGAGACAGCGCACGGAGCGACCCAGAGGGCAAGCCAATGGATTACTACAATCGCGCGCATTGAAAACACCGTTCACCCGGTGTTGAACCGGGCAGTGATACTCCATATATATCGCTACCACCCTGAAAATGTACACGCTGACGCAGCGCATATCCTAGGTTTTCTACCCATGTCCGCTTCCCAACACGCCAAGGTTTTGATTCTCGGCTCCGGTCCGGCCGGCTATACCGCCGCCGTCTACGCAGCCCGCGCAAACCTTCAGCCCCTGCTCATCACTGGCATCGCCCAGGGCGGGCAATTGATGACCACGACCGAGGTCGATAACTGGCCGGCCGACGTTCATGGCGTGCAGGGCCCCGACCTGATGCAGCGCTTCCTGGAGCACGCAGAACGCTTCAAGACGCAGATCGTGTTCGACCACATCAACAAGGTCGACCTGAGCAAGCGCCCCTTCACACTTACCGGCGACAGCGGCACCTACACCTGCGACTCGCTGATCATCGCCACGGGTGCTTCCGCGAAGTATCTGGGCCTCGATTCGGAACAGAAGTTCATGGGCCGCGGCGTCTCCGCATGCGCGACCTGCGATGGCTTCTTCTACCGCGAGCAGGAAGTCTGCGTGATCGGCGGTGGCAACACGGCCGTCGAAGAGGCACTCTATCTCGCCAACATCGCGAACAAGGTGACGCTGGTCCATCGCCGGGACAAGTTCCGCGCCGAACCCATCCTGATCGACAAGGTCAAGGAGAAGGTCGCCGAAGGCAAGATCGTGCTGAAGCTGCACAACGAACTCGACCAGGTGCTGGGCGACGACTCGGGCGTGACGGGCATCCGGATCAAGAACACGCAAACCGGCGCTACCGAGCAGATCGACCTCAAGGGCTGCTTCATCGCCATCGGGCACCACCCCAACACCGACATCTTCCAGGGCCAACTGGAGATGAAGGACAACTACATCCTGACCCGCTCGGGCCTGCAGGGTTTTGCCACGATGACCAGCATTCCGGGCGTCTTTGCCGCCGGCGACGTGCAGGACAACGTGTACCGCCAGGCCATCACGAGCGCTGGTACCGGCTGCATGGCGGCACTCGACGCCCAGCGCTTCCTGGAGCAGGACGGCACCCTGTAGCCAATGCGGCCCCAAAAAGGGCTATAATCCGAGGCTTTGCCGAAACAGGGCTCTCTCACGAGCCGCGGCAAAGTCGGGGTACCGCCACCCGTTTCTGGCGAGGTTAAGCTGCAAAACACCCTGCAATCGCCCTGATTGCGCCGGTGCCAGCTGTTCAAGAAAGAGTGTCCTCATGGCACGCGTATGCGACGTAACGGGCAAAGGCCCGATGGTCGGAAACAACGTTTCCCACGCCAACAACAAAACCAAGCGCCGGTTCCTGCCGAACCTGCAATACCGCCGTTTCTGGGTCGAGACTGAAAACCGCTGGGTTCGCCTGCGTGTTTCGAGCGCTGCACTGCGCCTGATCGACAAGAACGGCATCGACGCCGTGCTCGCAGACCTGCGCGCACGCGGCCAAGCTTAAGGAGCTGAAACATGGCAACGAGCAAAGGCGGACGCGAAAAGATCAAGCTGGAATCCACCGCGGGTACCGGCCACTTCTACACGACCAGCAAGAACAAGAAGACGATGCCTGAAAAGATGTCGATCATGAAGTTCGACCCGAAGGCGCGCAAGCACGTCGAATACAAGGAAATCAAGCTGAAGTAATTCGGCTCCGGTTTTCCCAATAAAAACCCACTGCTAACCCAGCGGGTTTTTTGTTGCCCGTCGATTTGCAATGCAAGAACGGCGGACATAAAAAAGCCGACCCTGGGTCGGCTTTTTCATTGAGCGCGGAATCGTCAGGCGCGGGCAGCGCGCAGGCGGGTCGAGAAGTCGCGCAGACCGGCAATGCCGCTGGCTTCCGCCCGATGGCACCAAGCCGCCAGATCGGCCGCCAGCTGCTCGCGCGATTGCGAGGTGTTCAGCCACAGCTGACGCAGCTCTTCGCGCATCGTGACCATCTTGTCGAGCACCGGGTGGGCAGCGCGGGCCTGCACGACATGCGAGCGAGCCGAAGCAGGCACCTTGTCGTCGTCGCGGTGCAGCCAGCGCTTGGCGGCCTTGAGCACCGACAGGTCGGCACCCTTGGTCTTCAACGCATCCAGTTCCTGGCTGGTGGCGCGGCGCATTTCGCGCGCATAGCCGGCCATGACCTCATAGCGGTTGGCGATGACGGCCTCGAGCGTTTTCTCGTTGGCCACGGGCTGGATGTCGCCCATCAACATCTTCGGCGGCACCTTCTTGACCTTGGCCCAGCCGAGCTTCTGGAGCGCCTGGATGTAGATCCAGCCGATGTCGAACTCGTACTTCTTGACCGAGAACTTGGCCGAAGTCGGGTAGGTGTGGTGGTTGTTGTGCAGCTCTTCGCCGCCGATGATCAGGCCCCAGGGCATGATGTTGCGGCTGGCGTCGGGCGCCTCGAAGTTGCGATAGCCCCAGTAGTGACCAATGCCGTTGATAACGCCGGCAGCGGTGATGGGAATCCAGAGCATCTGCACAGCCCACACGGCCATGCCGAGCGTGCCGAACAGCGCCAGGTTGATCACCAGCATCAGGCCCACGCCTTGCCAGCTGTAGCGCGAATACAGGTTGCGCTCGATCCAGTCATCGGGCGTGCCGTGACCGTAGCGCTCCATCGTTTCCTTGTTCTTCGACTCGGCGCGATACAGCTCGGCGCCGCGCCAGAGCACTTCGTCGATGCCCTTGACCTGCGGGCTGTGCGGGTCGTCCTGCGTTTCGCACTTGGCGTGGTGCTTGCGGTGAATGGCGACCCATTCCTTCGTCACCATGCCGGTGCCGAGCCACAGCCAGAAGCGGAAGAAATGCGACGGGATCGGGCCCAGATCCATGGCCCGGTGCGTTTGCGTGCGGTGCAGGAAGATCGTGACCGCGGCAATCGTGATGTGCGTGGTGACGAGCGTGTACAGCACGACTTGCCACCATGCGATGTCCCACAGGCCGTGTCCGAGCCATTGGATGGCCGCGTTCAAAACGGCGGAGTCAGGAAGCAACATTGAGTCAGGTACTCCATGGCCACACGAAGGTGCAGCCTTCAGATAACCCGCGATTTTAAAGCGGCAGGCCTAAAACAAAGCCTTTAAACCTTCAAGAAAAGCGCAGATTAACCCTAGTTTGGAGTCCCGCCCCTATTTGCGGTTCCACACCGCGGCAAAGAAACCGTCGGTCGAATGGCGGTGCGGCCACAGGCGCAGGTAGCGCTTTGCGCCCTCCCCGCCGGCGCAAAGCGCCTCGGAACCCTCGATTTTCAGGCCCTGCAGCAATTCCGCCACATCCACGGGCACGAAATCGGGATTGGCGGCGCTGAAAGCCTCCGCAATCGCCTCGTTTTCTTCCGGCAGCACGCTGCAGGTGGCGTAAACCAGACGGCCGCCCGATTTCACGAGCCGCGCCGCGCTTTGCAGGATGGCGGTCTGCTTGACCGTCAATTCCTCGACCGACTTGACCGATTGGCGCCATTTCAGGTCAGGATTGCGCCGCAGCGTGCCCAACCCCGAGCAGGGCGCATCGACCAGTACGCGGTCGATCTTGCCCGCCAGGCGCTTGATACGGTCGTCGCGCTCATGGGCGATGGCAGCCGGATGAACGTTCGAGAGCTTGCTGCGCGCCAGCCGCGGCTTGAGCGCGTCGAGCCGGTGCGCCGACGTGTCGAAGGCATACAGCCGGCCGGTGTTGCGCATCGTCGCGCCGATGGCCAGCGTCTTGCCGCCCGCGCCAGCACAAAAATCGACCACCATCTCGCCGCGCTTGGCATCCAGCAGCAGCGCCAGCAACTGCGAGCCCTCGTCCTGCACCTCGATGGCGCCACGGACAAAGGCATCCAGCTTGGTCAGCGCCGGCTTGCCGTCGATGCGCAAGCCCCAGGGCGAGAACGGAGTCGCTTCCGATTTGATAGCAGCCTTGGCAAGCTCAGCCTTCACATCCGCGCGCTTGTCGGTCAGCGCGTTGACGCGCAGGTCGAGCGGCGCAGGCTGTTGCAGGGCTTCTACCAGCGGCCAGAAACCATCGCCCAGTTGCGCCTTCAGCGGGGCCACCAGCCACTCGGGCAGGTTGTGGCGATGGCGCTCCAGCAGGTCGTCCGGTTTCACGGCGTCGCAGTTGTCGAGCCAGCGCTTCTCGGTGTCGTTGAGCGCGCTCTTCAAAAAGTCGCGCGGGCCGTGAAAGCCCAGGATCGCCATGCGGCGCTCCTTCGAGCCACTGCCCGAGGGCGAGAGGTGGTCGAACAGCAGCTTCTTGCGAAGCACGGTGTAGACGGTTTCGGCAAGCGTCGCGCGCTCGCGCGGACCGAACTCGCGGTGGTCGCGGAAGAACCGCGAAACGACCTGGTCGGCCGGGTGATCGAATTTCAGGACAAGGCCGACCAGATCGGCGGTGGCCTCCAACAGGGCTTTGGGGTGCATCCCCCGATTGTCTCAGCCGCCGCCCTGCCTGCCCCGAAGGGCTATGCGCCGCGCGTCCAGACCGCCCCGAAGGCTTCCCGTTCGATGTCTTCCAGCTTGGGCGAATGACCAGCCCACAGCACCAGCGCAGCCCCCGGCAGCGTGAGGGTCTGTTCCAGCTGGCGACACAGGTTCCAGCGGTCTTCGTCGTCGAGCCCCGGCAGTTCGACGAACACGATGTAGGCACGGCGCCACGGGAATTCGCGCAAGTTCTTGCGCACCAGCCAGGCCCGCGAGGCGGGCAGGCAACGCACGAGGTCAGCCCGCAGTTCGCCCAGCTCGTAGTCGTTGAGGTCGTGCCGCGAGATCTGGCTGAAAAACGGCGTGCCGGTGATCTCTTCCCAGGCGCGCTCCTCGGCCTCTTCTGCTTCCTTGAGGCGGCCGCGCCACAACTTCAGCGCCTCTTCATCGTGCGGGCCCGCGTCTGGATCTTCGAGCGAGGCCACGGCGCTCCTGGCCGCCCACCACCGGCTGGCCGCGCCGGAGCCATGCAAGCGCTCGAGCACGGCAAGGCGCGCCTCGCGATCGCTCGCGGGCAGCATCTGGGCCAGTCCCCGCAGCGCGCCGGGATGCTCCGGCGCGATCTGCAGGGCGCTCTCGTAGCGCAAGCGCACAGGAGCTGCCGGGTCAAGCCGCCGCTCGGAATCGGCCCATTCGACCATCTCGTCCGGCGTGTTGCGCTCGCCTCGCGCGGCCAGCACCGCGATGCGCTCGCGGATGCGCGCCCGGTGCGCGTGGTGCTGCTTCCAGTCGGCGGCATGGGCGCGGCGCCACTGGCTGTCGAAATACTCGATCCACTTCTTGCGGTCGGCCAGCAATTCGAGCGCCGGACGCATCGACCACTCGGGCATGGCCGCCTTCTGGCCGAGCGCCTCCAGACGGTCCCGCAAGACCGGGTGGGTGTCCTCCAGGTCGCTGACGCGGCGCATCGCCTCGCGCAACGCCTGGCGCGCGAAGTCGTCGCCGGGCGGCGTGCGCACGCGCTTGCGCAGGGCCGCGAACGGGCCCGGTGGCTGCGGCTCGTGCTCGGCGCGAGCCCAGTGCCAGGGCCAGAATTCGTTGGCGTACCAATTGCCCTTGATCGCGATCTCGGTCAGCGCGGCCGCCGCCACGGAACTGCCCAGCAGCCGGCCCGAGATGCGGTCGGCCTCGTACTCGTCCTGGCGGGCCAGCGCGAAAGTCTTGGCCGCGAAGCGCGGAAAGTACCAGCGGAAGAAGGCCTGCGAGAACAGCGCCATCACGCCTTCGTTGCGCTGCAGGTTGGCGTCGAGCTTGAGCCACGACAGCCGGGTGCGGTAGATCCAGGCACTCAGCTTGCCGTGATTGCCGCGGAGATGGCCGTACTCGTGCGCCAGCACCGACAGAAGCCGCCGCCGGTCGAGCATCATCAAGAGCGGCAGGCCGATGCTCAGCGAGTTGACCGCGCCGCCGAACAGCCCGAAGCGCGGCACCTGCCGGATGCTGGCGTTGAATTCGTCGTCGAGATAGACATGGTGGACCGGCGGCCCCTTGATCTTGCTGCGAATGCGGTCCAGCGCCTCGAAGAGTGCCGGCGCGTCTTCCCGATGGAGCTCGATGCCCTCAGGCTCGTCGAAGCGCACCCAGAGCGCACGCAACGTGGCCCACAGCAGGCCCGCGGCGAACAGCAGCAGCCAGCCCCGTGTGAAGTTGAATCGCACCTCCCCGATCGAGGAGAGCACCCAGGCAATGAGGCCCACCGAGAGCCCGAGGCAGCCCAGCACCCACAGGTAGCCGAGCGCGGCAAAGGCCGCGACGCTGCGTCGATAGCGCGCACTGTCGTCCGCACTGGCATGCTCGCTCAGTCGAACCAGGTGAACAAAATCAGCGCGATCCATCCGACTCCCGTCAAATCAAGCCCCGACAGTTTTTGAAGAAAGAAGCCCCCGTTGAACGACGAAGACCTCCCACCCCTGATCGAAACGCCCCTCGGCCGCTACCGCCATTACAAGGGCGGCGAATACGAAGTGCTCGGTACCGTGCGGCACAGCGAGACGCTGGAGCCGATGACGCTGTACCGCGCCCTGTATGGCGCCCATGGCCTCTGGGTCCGGCCAGCCGCCATGTTCGGCGAAACCGTCGAGATTGACGGCGTGCCCCGGCGAAGATTTATTCCGATCTAGCCAGTCAGGCTGCGCGCGCCCGTCCTGACTCAAAAGACTGCTACTTTTTCAGTAGCAATCCGCATTCCATCAACCGCAGCGGACGTCCGTTACGCGCCCGCGGGCGTCGACATCGAGATTGAGCCGTCCGCCATTGAGTTCCATCGTGGCCGCATCGCCAGGCTTCAGCACTCGCACGATTCCGGCGCCCGAGCGCACGCGGGCGGCGGCTTCGAGCTGGGGCGTCAGCGGCTGGCCTACGGCAAAGCGGGCGCCATCTGCGTTGCATTGGTAGACCGGTTCAGGCGGCGGCGCAGGTGCCGGGGCGGGCGCGGGCGCCGGAGCGGCACAGCCCGCCATCAGGGCAGCGCCGGCAACGGCCAACAGCAACGATTTGGTTTTCACTTTCTGGACTCCCGAAAACCCGCGAATATAAACAACTTTAAGGTTTGTGACTCAATGTATCTGACAACCATCCGGCGATGGCACGCGGATACAACAGATGCTCCTGCGCCAGGACCCGCCCGGCCAGGGTGGCCGCGGTGTCATCGGGCAGCACCGGCACGACGGCCTGCGCCAGGATCGGCCCGTGGTCGAGTTCGGTGGTCACTTGGTGGACCGTCACGCCCGCCACCTTGCAGCCCGCCTCGATGGCGCGCTGGTGCGTGTGGAGACCCGGAAACGCCGGCAGCAGCGAGGGATGGATATTCACCAGCCGACCTGCATAGCGGCCGACGAAGCCCGGCGTCAGGATGCGCATGAAACCCGCCAGCACCACCAGCGCCGGCGCATAGCCGTCGATCACCTTCGCCAGCGCCTCGTCGAAGGCCTCGCGGGAGGCGAAATCCTTGTGCGGGACCACCGCGGTGTCGATGCCGTGGGCCTTGGCGATCGCCAGCCCGCCGGCCTCGGCCTTGTTGCTCACTACAGCGGCAATGCGAGCGCCGAAACGCTCGGCCCAGCGGTCGCGCTCGGCGGCGCGCACGATGGCCGCCATGTTGGAGCCGCCGCCGGAGATCAGGATCACGATGTTCTTCATGGGAGGCGGGATTATCCGTGGCGCGTGTCTTGTCGCCGCGCGGACACCGATTCACAGCACGACCGTGCTAAAACTCGCAGTTCCGGAGACACACCGCGTCTGCGGTGAACCGATCAACACAGCGAGGCACGCATGGATTTGAGCTTCACACCCGAAGAACAGAAGTTCCGCGAAGAGGTTCGCGCCTGGGTCAAAGAAAACCTCCCCAAGGAGATTTCGCACAAGGTGCACAACGCGCTCGAACTGACGCGCGACGATCTGCAAGGCTGGGCCAAGATCCTCGGCAAGAAGGGCTGGCTGGGCTACGGCTGGCCCACCGAGTTCGGCGGCCCGGGCTGGACCGCCGTCCAGCGCCATCTGTTCGAGGAAGAAACCGCCCTCGCCGGCGCACCGCGCATCGTCCCGTTCGGCCCCGTGATGGTCGCACCGGTGATCATGGCCTTCGGCAATGCCGAGCAGCAGAAGCGCTTCCTCCCTGGCATCGCCAGCGGCGAAGTCTGGTGGAGCCAGGGCTACAGCGAACCCGGCTCGGGCTCCGACCTGGCGTCTGTCAAGACAAAGGCCGAGCGCAAAGGCGACAAGTACATCGTCAACGGCCAGAAGACCTGGACCACGCTCGGCCAGTACGGCGACTGGATGTTCAACCTCGTGCGCACCAGCAACGAAGGCAAGCCCCAGACCGGCATCAGCTTCCTGCTGCTCGACATGAAGTCGCCCGGCGTCACTGTTCGCCCCATCAAGCTGCTCGACGGCGGCCACGAAGTGAACGAAGTGTTCTTCGACAACGTCGAAGTGCCCGCCGAGAACCTGATCGGCGAAGAGAACAAGGGCTGGACCTACGCCAAGCACCTGCTCTCGCACGAACGCACCAACATCGCCGATGTGAACCGCGCCAAGCGCGAGCTCGAGCGCTTGAAGCGCATCGCCAGGAGCGAAGGCGTCTACGAAGACCATCGCTTCCGCGACGAGATCGCCAAGCTCGAAGTCGACATCGTCGCACTCGAGATGATGGTGCTGCGCGTGCTCTCCGCCGCCACCTCGGGCAAGAACTCGCTCGACGTGGCTGGCCTGCTCAAGATCCGCGGCAGCGAGATCCAGCAGCGCTACAGCGAACTGATGATGCTGGCCGGCGGCCCCTATTCGCTGCCGCTGATCCGCGAGGCGATGGAAGCCGGCTGGCAAGGCAACTTCCCGGGCGGCAACCCGGCGCTCGCGCCGCTGACGTCGACCTTCTTCAACATGCGCAAGACCACCATCTACGGCGGTTCGAACGAAGTGCAACGCAACATCGTCGCGCAGACGGTTCTGGGCTGAGGAGACACGCACATGGATTTCAATTTTTCCGACGACCAGGAACAACTGCGCGACGCCGTTCGCAAGTGGGTCGACAAGGGCTATGACTTCGAGCGCCGCCGCGGCATCGAGGCCAAGGGCGGCTTCTCTCGCGAGGCCTGGGACGAACTGGCCGAGCTCGGCCTGGGCGGCCTCTATATCAGCGAAGACGACGGCGGCCTGGGCATGGGCCCGGTGGCCGGCATGGTCGTCATGGAAGAGCTGGGCCGCGGCATCGTGCTGGAGCCCTTCGCGCAGACGCTGATCGCCGGTGCCGTGCTCAGCGGCTATGCCGCTGCCGACACCAAGGACAGCTGGCTGCCGCGCATCGCGGGCGGCCAGGTCATCGTGGTGCTGGCGTACCAGGAACGCAAGGCACGCTACCGCCTCGACGTGTGCGACGCGCACGCAGCAAAGACCGGCACCGGCTGGTCGCTGAACGGCGCCAAGAGCGTGGTGCCCGTGGGCGACGAAGCCGACGCTTATCTCGTGCCCGCCAAGGTCGACGGCAAGATCGCCCTCTTCCTGGTCGAGCGCAGCGCCAGCGGTGTCGAAGCCCGCGGCTACGGCACGCAGGACGGCGCCCGTGCCGCCGAAGTGGTGTTCGACAAGGCCGACGCCACTCTGGTGACGCTCGACGGCCTGGCCGCGCTCGAGTACGCCGTGGACGTCGGCATTGCCGCCACCTGCGCCGAAGCCGTCGGCGTGATGGACAAGACCGTGGCCGTCACCATCGACTACATGAACCAGCGCAAGCAGTTCGGCGTGACCATCTCCACCTTCCAGGCGCTGCGCCACCGCGTCGCCGACATGAAGATGCAGCTCGAACTCGCGCGCTCGATGAGCTACTACGCGACGCTCAAGCTCAACGCCCCGGCCGACGAGCGCCGCCAGGCGCTGGCCCGCGCCAAGTACCAGCTCGGCGTGTCGATGCGCTATGTGGCCGCCAACTCGGTGCAGCTGCACGGCGGTATCGGTGTGACCGACGAATACATCGGCAGCCACTACTTCCGCAAGCTCACGCAGATGGAAATGACCTTCGGCGACACGCTGCACCATCTGGGTGAAGTGTCGGCCCGCATGCAGGACACGGCTGGCGTCTTCGCCTGACGGACTTTTTCCCCTAGCATCCAACGCCCGCCCGCCTTCGCGCCGGCGGGCGTTTTCACTTGGAACCCAGAACTCCAGGAACCCAGGAACGAAACATGCAATCCCGCCGCACCCTTCTTCTTGCCATGGCCGTCACAGGGACAGCCGCCACAGCCATGCTGACCGCCTGCGCCACCTCCCCTACGCCTTCGTACACCGAGCGCCCACCCATCGTGTTCATGCACGGCAACGGCGACTCGGCCGCGCTCTGGCAGACGACGATATGGCGCTTCGAGTCGAACGGCTGGCCGCGCGACCGGCTCTTCACGGTCGACCAACCCAATCCGGTCGCGCGCGACGACGACGCCGTGGCCCAGCCCGGGCGCAGTTCGACCGGCGAGTCGGCGGTGTTCCTCAAGGCTGAAGTCGACAAGGTGCTGAAGGTGACGGGCGCCAGCAAGGTCGTGCTGATCGGCAACTCGCGTGGCGGCAACACCATCCGGAACTACGTGCAGAACGGCGGCGGCGCAGCAGTTGTGAGCCATGTGGTGCTGGGCGGCAATCCAGCGCACGGCATCTGGGCGGTGAAGGGCTTCCGCGAGAACAACGAGTTCTCGGGGCTGTCGGGCTTCATGCAGCAGCTCAATGCGCCGAAGGGACCGAACGGCGAGGAAGTCACGCCGGGCGTGAAATGGATGACCCTGCGCTCCGACAACAACGACAAGTACGCACAGCCTGACGGCGTGTGGATCGGCGCGCCCGGCAAGCCGACCAACATCGGCTTCGACGGGCCGGCGCTCAAGGGCGCGACCAACATCGTGCTGCCGCGCGTCGACCACCGCGAGACTTCGTTCTCGCCCGCCGCGTTCGCCGCGACGTGGCAGTTTCTGACCGGGCAGGCGCCGCGCAGCACGGATGTCGCGGCGGAGACGGATGTGGTGCTCAACGGCCGTGCGATCGGCGCGGAAAACCTTTCGCTGAACGGCGCGAAGGTGACCGTCTATGCCGTCGACCCCGCCACCGGCGCGCGGCTCGGCGAAGCCGTCTTCACCAAGTCCGTCGGCGCCGACGGCCGCTGGGGGCCCTTCAAGGCGCGCGGCGACGCGGCCTACGAGTTCGTCCTGGCCACGCCCAGCTACGGCACCACGCACATCTACCGCAGCCCGTTCCCGCGCAGCAGCAGCGTCGTGAACCTGCGGCCGGAGCGCGTCATACCCGCCGACAACGGGGCCAGTGCCGTCGTCGTGTTCACGCGCCCGCGCGGCTACTTCGACGCACAGCGCGACACCATGCGCTTCGATGGCAAGAGCCCGCCCGCCGGCGTGCCGCCGAAGGGGTCGGGCGTGTCGACATCGCGGCTGCGCATCGAGGGCGGCGGCGCGCCGCGTGCCGTGAGCGGCGAATTCAACGGCGAGCGCATCACGGGCCTGACCTGGCCGGCCGCGAGCGAACACACGACCGTGCTCGAGCTGACCTACTGAGGCACAGGCGGCCATGACCGACACGGACACCCCCTTCGTCCTGCAGGCGCGCGACGAGCGCGGCGTGGTCACGCTGACGCTGAACCGGCCGGCCTCGTTCAACGCGCTCTCGGAAGGCATGCTGGGCGCGCTCGAACAGGCGCTCGGCGAGATCGCGGCCGACGAGACCGTGCGCGCCGTCGTCATCGCTGCGGCGGGCAAGGCTTTCTGCGCCGGCCATGACCTGAAGGAAATGCGCGCCGAACCTTCGCTCGGCTACTACCAGCAGCTGTTCGAACGCTGCGGCGCGATGATGCTGTCGATCCAGAAGCTGCCAGTGCCCGTGATCGCGCGCGTGCACGGCATCGCGACGGCGGCAGGCTGCCAGCTGGTTGCGGTCTGCGATTTGGCTATGGCGTCGAGCGAGGCGCGCTTTGCGGTCAGCGGCGTGAACGTGGGGCTGTTCTGCGCCACGCCGAGCGTCACGCTCTCGCGCAACCTCGGCCGCAAGGAAGCCTTCGAGATGCTGGTGACGGGTGAATTCATCAGCGCGCAGGAAGCGCGCGAAAAGGGACTGGTCAACCGGGTGGCCCCGCCCGGAGAACTCGACGCGGCCGTCGAGACACTGGTGGCCAGCATCGTTGCCAAGCCCCGCCAGGCGCTCGCTTTGGGCAAGGCCCTGTTCTACCGCCAACTGGAAACCGGCATCGAGGCCGCGCTGGCCGACGCCAGCCAGACCATGGCCTGCAACATGATGGACGAGAGCGCGCTGGAAGGCGTTCAGGCCTTCATCGAGAAGCGCCCGCCCGACTGGAAGCGCTGAAGCTAGGTGTCGTGCAGCCGCGAGCTTTGCGGCAGGTGCGCCATCAGGAACTCCATCTGGTCGGCCAGGATGCGCCTGTTTCGCAGAATGAAATCTTCCCAGAGGCTGGGCACGTAGGGCGCGTACAGCAGCGGCATGTTCGCCTGTTCGGGCGTGCGGCTGCTCTTGCGGTGGTTGCACGGCTTGCAGGCCGTGACCACGTTCATCCAGGTGTCGATGCCCTTCTGGGCGAACGGAATGATGTGCTCGCGCGTGAGCTCGTCTTCGTGGAAGTGCCCGCCGCAGTACGCGCAGATGTTGCGGTCGCGCGAAAACAACTTGCTGTTGGTGAGCCCGGGCCGCTGCGCGAAAGGGTTGATGCGTGGCACGCCCTTGGTGCCGATGATGCTGTTGATCGCAATCTGCGACTGCTCGCCCGTGATCGCGTTGTGGCCGCCACGGAACACCGCCACCTGCGCGCCCACTTCCCAGCGAACTTCGTCCGCCGCATAGTGGATCACCGCCTGTTCCAGCGAAATCCATGACTGGGGCAGCCCTTGGGCCGACAGCTTCAAGACCTTCACACACGCCTCCTCGAAAAGTGAGAGAACACGGAAAGACCAGGGACACGGAGCGCATTGAAGACCGACGCCAATCAACGCACTACGTCACAATATACCGGCTTTGTGACAAATCGGCCTGATTCGCCCATTTGACGGGCGAAAGGCGCTATCAAAAAGATACTCACCAATGCAGGTTTTTCGCGGCTTCCGGCACCCGGGCGTAGCTCCTGCCTGCGCCCTCACCATTGGCAATTTCGACGGCGTGCACCGTGGCCACCAGGCCATGCTCGCGCTCTTGCAGACCGAGGCCCGCCAGCGCGGGCTGCCGAGTTGCGTGCTCACCTTCGAGCCCCACCCGCGCGACTATTTCGCCGCCATCACCAAGAAACCCGACCTGGCGCCGGCGCGCATCGGCACGCTGCGAGACAAGCTCAGCGAGCTGGCTGCCTGCGGCGTGGCGCAGACCATCGTGCTGCCATTCGACGGCAGGCTGGCCTCCCGGTCGCCCGAGGAATTCATCCAGGAGGTGCTGATCGACGGCCTGGGCGCGCGCTACGTGCTGGTGGGCGACGATTTCCGTTTCGGCGCCAAGCGGGCCGGCGACTACGCCATGCTTGATGCGGCCGGCGATGCCCGCGGCTTCGACGTGGCACGCATGAACAGCTACGAAGTGCACGGCCTGCGGGTTTCGAGTTCCGCCGTGCGCGAAGCGCTGGCCGAAGGCCGCATGGCCGACGCCCAGACACTGCTGGGCCGGCCGTACACCATCTCCGGCCATGTGGTCCATGGCCGCAAGCTCGGCCGGGCGCTGGGCGCCTCGGCGCCGGGCAAGGACGACGGTTTTCGCACCCTCAACCTGCGCTTCAAGCACTGGAAGCCGGCCGCCAGCGGCATCTTCGCGGTACTGGTGCACGGCCTGGCTGACCAGCCGCTGCCGGGCGTAGCGAACCTCGGCGTGCGCCCCTCGCTGGACGCCAACGACGTCAACGCCGGGCGTGTTTTGCTGGAGACGCATTGCCTGGAGTGGCCCTCCCATCTGGGCGCCGAAGGGGCCTACGGTAAAATCGTCCGCGTGGAACTTCTGCACAAACTGCACGACGAATTGCGCTACACCAGCCTCGAGGCCCTCACTGCGGGCATCGCGAAGGATGGCCGCGACGCGCGCGCGTTCTTTGCATCGACCCACGCCGAAACCCACCGCCAGACCACGCGCGACCGAATTTAGCCCTGCACGCACCGTGCTGCCGCCCTTCGACAAGCTCAGGGCGAACGGCTTTACCTTCCGCACCGACACGCTTCATGCAGTTCGGGCTGAGCCTGTCGAAGCCCCCTGTTTCGCACCCCAACATGTCTGACGCTGCTTCCCCCAAAGATTACCGTTCCACGCTGAACCTGCCCGACACCCCCTTCCCGATGCGCGGCGACCTGCCCAAGCGCGAACCGGGCTGGGTGAAGGAATGGAACGACGAAGGCCGCTACCACCGCCTGCGCGACGCCCGCCACGGCGCGCCCAAGTTCATCCTGCACGACGGCCCGCCGTACGCCAACGGCCAGATCCACATGGGCCACGCGGTGAACAAGATCCTGAAGGACATGATCACCAAGGCGCGCCAGCTCGAAGGCTACGACGCGCTCTACGTGCCCGGCTGGGACTGCCATGGCCTGCCGATCGAGAACGCCATCGAAAAGCAGTACGGCCGCAACCTGAGCCGTGACGAGATGCAGGCCAAGAGCCGCGCCTTCGCCACCGAGCAGATCGCCCAGCAGATGGTCGACTTCCAGCGCCTGGGCGTGCTGGGCGAGTGGGACCATCCCTACAAGACGATGGACTTCGCCAATGAAGCCGGCGAGCTGCGCGCGTTCAAGCGCGTGATCGAGCGTGGTTTTGTCTACCGCGGCCTGAAGCCGGTGTACTGGTGCTTCGACTGCGGCTCCTCGCTGGCCGAGTTCGAAATCGAATACGCCGACAAGAAGAGCCAGACCGTCGACGTGGCCTTCAAGGCGCACGAGCGCGAGAAGGTGCTCAAGGCCTTCGGCACCGACCACACGATCCTCGGCGACGTCTTCGCCGTGATCTGGACCACCACCGCGTGGACCATCCCGGCCAACCAGGCGATCAACCTGAACCCCGACCTCGAGTACTCGCTGGTCGACACCGAGCGCGGCCTGCTGATCCTTGCCAACTCGCTGGTCGAGATGTGCATGACGCGCTATGCGCTCGACGGCAAGGTGCTGGCCACGGTCAAGGGCGAGAAGCTCGGCGGCCTCGAATTCGAGCACCCGCTGTACGACGTGGATGCCGGCTACAAGCGCCTGTCGCCCGTGTACCTGGCCGACTACGCCACCGCCACCGACGGCACGGGCCTGGTGCACTCCTCGCCCGCCTACGGCGTGGACGACTTCAACTCCTGCATCGCCCACGGAGTGGCGTACGACGACATCCTGAACCCGGTGCAAGGCAACGGCAGCTACGCGGCCGACTTCCCGCTGTTCGGCGGCCAGAACATCTGGAAGGCCGTGCCGGAAATCATCGCCGCGCTGCGCGACGCCAACCGTGTGCTGACAAGCGAGACCATCACCCACAGCTACCCGCACTGCTGGCGCCACAAGACGCCGGTGATCTACCGCGCCGCGGCGCAGTGGTTCATCCGCATGGACGAAGGCGAAGGCGTGTTCACCAAGGACAAGGCGCCCAAGACACTGCGCCAGACCGCGCTCGACGCCATCGAGCAGACCAGCTTCTATCCGGAGAACGGCAAGGCGCGCCTGCACGACATGATCGCCGGGCGTCCCGACTGGTGCATCAGCCGCCAGCGCAGTTGGGGCGTGCCGATCCCGTTCTTCCTGCACAAGGATTCGGGCGACCTGCATCCGCGCACGATGGAAATCATCGACCAGGCCGCCGACATCGTCGAAAAGGGTGGCATCGAGGCCTGGAGCCGCGCCACGGTCGAAGAGATCCTCGGCGCCGAAGACGCGCCGCACTACACGAAGAGCACCGACATCCTCGAAGTGTGGTTCGACTCGGGCTCGACCTTCTCCCACGTGCTGCGCGGCACGCACCCCACCGTGCACCACGACACGGGGCCGGAAGCCGACCTGTACCTCGAAGGCCACGACCAGCATCGCGGGTGGTTCCACTCGTCGCTGCTGATCGCCTGCGCGCTGGAAGACCGCGCGCCGTACCGGGGCCTGCTGACGCACGGCTTCACGGTCGATGCCAAGGGCATCAAGATGAGCAAGTCGCTCAAGAACGGCATCGATCCGCAGGAAATCAGCAACAAGCTGGGTTCGGAAATCATCCGCCTGTGGGTGGCCGCGAGCGACTATTCGGGCGACATCGCTGGCGACGACAAGATCCTGGCGCGCGTGGTCGATGCGTACCGCCGCATCCGCAACACGCTGCGCTTCCTGCTCGCGAACACGAGCGACTTCGACGCCACCAAAGATGCGGTGCCGCTCGACCAGCTGTTCGAGATCGACCGCTATGCGCTGTCGCGCGCTGCGCAGTTCCAGGCCGAGATCCTCGCGCACTACAAGGTGTACGAGTTCCACCCGGTGGTGGCAAAGCTGCAGATCTACTGCTCGGAAGACCTGGGCGGCTTCTACCTCGACATCCTGAAGGACCGGCTCTACACGACGGCCCCGGGCTCGCTGGCTCGCCGCAGCGCGCAAACGGCGCTGTGGCACATCTCGCAAGCCATGCTGCGCTGGATGGCGCCGTTCCTCAGCTTCACAGCCGAGGAAGCATGGAAGTTCGTGAGCACCGGCAAGCCGGGCGAATCGATCTTCGCGCAAACCTACAGCCAGTTCGCCGCGCCCGACGAAGCCCTGCTCGCCAAGTGGAGCCGCATCCGCGAGATCCGCGATGCGGTGAACAAGGACATCGAAGCGGTGCGTGCCGAAGGCAAGGTCGGCTCGTCGCTGCAGGCCAATCTGCAGCTGACCGCGCCTGCCGACGACTTCGCGCTGCTGGGCTCGCTGGGCGATGACCTGAAGTTCGTCTTCATCAGCTCGGCCATTGCACTGGCCGCCGGTGAAGCGCTGTCGACGGTGGTGACGCCGAGCGCCGCGCAGAAGTGCGAGCGCTGCTGGCACTACCGCGACGACGTGGGCCACGATGCGGCACACCCGACGATCTGCGGGCGCTGCACGAGCAACCTGTTCGGCGCCGGCGAATCGCGGAGCGTTGCCTGATGGCCGCCACCCGCTCCATGTCTTCTGCATCGCGTTCGCGCGGCGGCAGCATCTGGCCGTGGCTCGGGCTGGCGGTGATCATCGTGATCATCGACCAGTTCACCAAGACGCTGATCCTGGGCTACTACAAGCTCGGCGACGCGACCTACGTGACGAGCTTCTTCAACGTCGTCCGCGCGCACAACACAGGGGCCGCCTTTTCATTCCTCGCGGATCACTCGGGATGGCAGCGCTGGCTGTTCACGATCATCGGCGTGGCGGCTGCGGTGTTCATCGTGTGGATGCTGAAGTCGCACGCGGGGCAGAAGCTGTTTTCGTTCGCCATGGCCTGCATCCTGGGCGGGGCCATCGGGAACGTGGTCGACCGGATGATGCACGGCTATGTCGTCGACTTTCTGAGCTTTCATGCTGGGAACTGGTACTTCCCGGCTTTCAATGCTGCGGACAGTGCGATCACGCTCGGGGCCATCTGTCTGATCCTGGACGAGATCCGGCGAGTTCGTCGGGGTAAGTGACTTTTTTGGGGCACCCGGCAGGCGGTACGGCGCGATCGGCCCCACTATGCCGGCCGCTTCGCGGCTTCCCTGCGGTGCTCGCGTTTCGCGGGGTCTCGCAGAACTCGCTTCGCTCAGACAGCTGCGAGCCCTGATCCGCGAAACGCTGCGCTCCTCGGCGGCACAGAGGGGCCGCCCACACCGCACCACCTGCCAGGCGCCTGTCGTGACGTGAATGCCGTCGCCCTCACCCCAGCCCTCTCCGAGAGGGAGAGGGAGCAAAACAATGCGCGGGCTTCAAGGAGTGGGGCTCAACAACTGCTCTGACCACGGCGGTGGGTGCTGTGCCCTTGGGTGGCCGTTGAGGCACCGCCGAGCAGCGCAGCGAGGGGCGGATCAGGGCTCGCCCTTGTCTGAGCGAAGCGAGTTTGGGCGAGACCCCGCCCGTCGTGAGCAGCGCAGGGAAGCCCGAAGGGCCGGTGACGTCGGCCGTCCAAGGGCACAGCACCCACCGCCGAGCCCACAAACACAAAGCCCTCTCGGGTTTCTCCCGCTTTCTCGCGATGTCATAACAAAGTCATACTGCGGCGGTCCAATGTAATCGATTACATGAACACCGCACGATGAGCATTCAAGCCGTTGCAGCCAAAGCCGGGGTCTCCGTGGCCACCGTCTCGCGCGCCTTCAATTTCCCCGACAAGGTGACGCCTGCCACGCGCGAGCTGGTGGAGCGTGTGGCGCGCGAACTCAACTACGTGCCGAATGCCAGCGCGCGCACCTTGCGCACCCAGCGCAGCCGTGTGCTCGGCGTGGTGCTGCCCACGCTGCTGAACCCGACCTTCGCCGAGTGCCTGCAAGGCATTGCGCGCGCAGCCGTCGCGGGTGGCTACGCGATCATTCCCGTCACCACGGGCTACAAGCTCGACGAAGAAGAGCGTGCCGTTCATCTGCTGCTGGCCGGCAATGTCGACGGGCTGATCCTCGTGGTGTCGAACCCCTCCACTTCGGCTGCCCTGCCCCGCCTGCAGGCAGCCGGCGCGCCCTATGTGCTCGCCTACAACCGGCACCCGGACCACCCTTGCGTATCGGTCGACAGCGAAGGCGCGGTGGCCGACGCGGTCACGCGCCTCGTGCTGCTGGGCCACCGCCGCATCGCCATGGTCAGCGGCACGCTCGCCGCGTCGGACCGAGCGCAGCAGCGCTACCGCGGCTACCTGAAGGGCATGACCGAGGCCGGGCTCGCGGCGCCCGCGCTCATCGAAGTGCCCTTCGTCGAAACGGCCGTCGATGCGCTCTCCAGCCAGCTGCAGGCACGCAACCGCCCTACCGCGCTGATCTGCTCCAACGACCTGCTGGCCATTCGCAGCATCCGCGCCGCGCATCTCAGCGGCCTGTCGGTGCCCGGCGACCTCAGCGTCGTCGGCTTCGACGGCATTGCGCTCGGTGAAGACCTCACGCCCGCGCTTACCACCATCACCCAACCCAACAGCGACATCGGCCGCCACAGCGTAGAGCTGCTGATTCAGGCCATGGCCAGCGGCGCCACGCTGCAGGCCGATGCGAGCCTGCTGCTTCCCCATGCCTTCCGAGACGGCGAGTCGTGCGCTTCGGTGCACGAAGACAACAACGCCGCCATTTCACGACCCTGACCACTTCTCGTTCTTTGCCTACATCCATCCAAGGAGCTTCTTCATCATGTCTCTTCGCTTCCACCGCATGGCCCGCCTCGGCCTGCTCGCCGCCACGCTCGTCGCCGGCAGCGCCATGGCGCAGACCGCCATTTGCTACAACTGCCCGACCGAATGGGCCGACTGGGGCACGCAGCTGAAGGCCATCAAGGCCAGGACCGGCGTCACCGTGCCGCCCGACAACAAGAACTCGGGCCAGTCGCTCGCTCAGATGGCGGCCGAGAAGGCCAGCCCCGTGGCCGACGTCACCTACCTCGGCGTGACCTTCGCGGTGCAGGCAGCCAAGGACGGCCTGGTCGAGCCCTACAAGCCGGCCGCATGGAAAGACATTCCCGACGGCCTGAAGGACCCGGCCGGCAACTGGTTCACCATCCACTCGGGCACGCTCGGCTTCATGGTCAACGTCGATGCGCTCAAGGGCAAGCCGATTCCGAAGTCGTGGGCCGACCTGCTCAAGCCCGAATACAAGGGCCTGATCGGCTACCTCGACCCCGCCTCGGCCTTCGTCGGCTACGTCGGCGCGGTCGCGGTGAACGAAGCGCGCGGCGGCACGCTCGACAACTTCAAGCCGGCCATCGACTACTTCAAGGCGCTGCAGAAGAACGAGCCCATCGTGCCGAAGCAGACCTCGTACGCGCGCGTGCTGTCGGGCGAAATCGCGATCCTGCTCGACTACGACTTCAACGCCTACCGCGCCAAGTACAAGGACAAGGCCAACGTCGCCTTCGTGATCCCGAGCGAAGGCACGCTGGCCGTGCCCTACGTGATGAGCCTTGTCGCCAAGGCTCCGCACGCGGCCGACGCGAAGAAGGTGCTCGACTTCACGCTTTCCGACGAAGGCCAGGCGATCTGGGCCAAGGCCTACCTGCGGCCGGTGCGCGCCAATGCGATGCCCAAGGAGATCGAGGCGCAGTTCCTGCCCGCGAGCGAATACGCCCGCGCCAAGAGCGTGGACTACGGCCGCATGGCCGCAGCGCAGCGCGCCTTCTCCGACGAGTACCTGAAGGAAGTCCGCTGAGCGGACGCCACGCGCGATGACGCAAGCCACTCTCTCCAACGCGTCCAACGCCTGGAACCCGCGCTGGCGCCTGCTGGCCTGCGTCGCGCCCGCGGCCGCCTTCTTCGCGGCCTTCTGGCTGCTGCCGGTGGTGCGCCTGCTCACGCTGCCGGCCGACAAAGGCTGGGCCACCTATTTCGCCGTTCTGACCGATGCGCGCTACCTCACGAGCATGGCCAACACGGTCGCGCTCTCGGTGGCCGTGACGCTGGCCACGCTGGTGCTGGGCGCGGCCGTCGGCATCTACCTGGCGCGCCATGCCTTTATCGGCAAGCGTGTGCTGCTGTCGCTGCTCACGCTGCCGCTGTCGTTTCCGGGCGTGATCATCGGCTTCTTCGTGATCCTGCTGGGCGGGCGGCAAGGCGTGGTGGCCGACATCGGCGACAGCCTGTTCGGCGAGCGCATCACCTTCGCCTACGGCCTGCTCGGGCTGTTCCTGGCGTACCTGTATTTCTCGCTGCCGCGCGCCATTGCCACTTATGCAGCGGCGGCCGAGTCGATGAACACGCAGCTCGAAGAAGCGGCGCGTTCGCTCGGCGCCTCGCGGCTGCGAGTGGCGCGCGACGTGTGGATGCCCGAACTCGCGCCCACCACGCTGGCCTGCGGCGCCATCCTGTTCGCCACCTCGATGGGCGCCTTCGGCACGGCCTTCACGCTGGCCAGCAAGTTCGAGGTGATCCCGATCACCATCTACAACGAGTTCACCAACTACGCCAACTTCGCGCTCGCCGCGTCGCTGTCGATCTCGCTGGGCATCGTGACCTGGCTGGTGCTGTTCGTGGCGCGCCGCTTCGGCGCGAACCCCGTCGCACGTTGAGACCCACGCACATGCGCAAGAACACACAACCGAAGGCCCCCTTCCTGCTCGCCGTCACGGTGATCGTGAGCCTCTTCATGATCGCGCCGATGTTGCTGTCGGTGATGGCGGGGCTCGTCAACAACTACAGCGCCGGGCTCAAGAGCGGTCTTACGCTGCGCTGGCTCGGCGAGGTGTGGGAGAACTACGGCGGCACCGTCGGCTGGTCGCTCGCGCTGGCCGTGGCCTGCGTCGTCGGCACCGTGCTGCTGGGCGTGCCCTGTGCCTATGCGCTGGCGCGCAGCCGCTCGCGCGCCGCGCGCATCTTCGAAGAGCTGCTGACACTGCCGGTCGCGGTGCCGGGCCTTGCGACGGCGCTGGCTTTGATCCTCGCCTACGGCCAGCTCACTGCCTTTCGCCAGAGCTTCGCCTTCATCCTCGTCGGCCACATGATCTTCACGCTGCCCTTCATGGTGCGCACCGTGAGTTCAGCCTTCCAGCGCGACGACCTGCTTGCGCTCGAAGAGGCCGCACGCTCGCTGGGCGCCAACTTCCGCCAGCGCTTCATGGGCATCCTGGTACCGGCCGTGTTCCCGGCCATCGTGGCCGGCAGCCTGATGGTGTTCACGCTGTCGGTGGGCGAATTCAACCTCACGTGGATGCTGCACACGCCGCTCACCCGCACGCTGCCCGTGGGCCTGGCCGACAGCTATGCCTCGATGCGCATCGAGATCGGATCGGCCTACACGCTGGTCTTCTTCGCCGTCATTCTTCCGGTGCTGTGGGGCCTGCAGTACCTTGCCAACCTGATGCAGAAACGCCATGGAACTTGAACGCATCCCCGTCGACATTACGAACTGCGCAAAGACCTACGCAGACGGCACGCGCGGCCTGCAGCCCACCGACCTGAAGGTCGAGGCTGGCGAGGTGCTCGCGCTGCTGGGCCCTTCGGGCTGCGGCAAGACCACGCTGCTGCGGCTGATCGCGGGGCTGGAAGCGCCCGACGCGGGCAGCCGCATCGTGTTCGGCGGGCAAGACGTCACGCAGCGCCCGGTCGAGCACCGCGGCGTGGGCATGGTGTTCCAGAGCTACGCGCTCTTTCCGCAGATGACGGTGGCGGCCAACATCGGCTACGGCCTGCGCATTCGCGGCGTCTCGCCCGATGAGGAAAAGCGCAGCGTCGGCGAGTTGGTCGACCTGGTGCGCCTGGGCGGCCTGGAAAACAAGCGCCCCGCCGAACTCTCCGGCGGCCAGCGCCAGCGCGTGGCCCTGGCGCGCGCCGTGGCCGTGCGCCCGCGCGTGCTGCTGCTCGACGAGCCGCTGGCCGCGCTCGACGCCAAGCTCAAGGAATCGCTGCGCGACGAGCTGGCCGAGCTGCTGCGCCGCCTGCACATCACGGCCATCCACGTCACGCACGACCAGCAGGAGGCGCTCGCCATCGCCGACCGGCTCGCGGTAATGCGCGCCGGCCGCATCGTGCAGGTGGGTCGTGGCGAAGACCTGTACCGCGCGCCCGCGCACCCCTTCGTCGCCGAGTTCCTGGGCCGTGTCAACCGCCTCGAGCGCGAGGCCGATGCCATCGCGCAAGGTGTTGTCCGACTCGGTGGATCAACCGTGCCCTGCCCGGGCGCGTGGCAAAGCCATGCGATGCTGCTCGTGCGGCCTGAAGACATCGAGGTCAGCGCACCGCAGCCCGATTGGGGCGCCGCCACCGTCGAGCGCCGCACCTTCCTCGGCGACCGCGTGCAGTTGCACCTGCGCCTGCAAGACCAGCCCGTGCTGGTGGCCGATGTAGGGCGCGACAATCCCTTCGGGCCGGGCGACGCGGTGGGTCTTCGCATCCACCCCGACCGGCTGATGACGTCGCAGGAGACAAGCGCATGACGACAACTCAGAGCAAGAACACCGTCCTGGTCCAGCTGACCGACCTGCACATCCGCGAGCCGGGCCGGCTGGCCTACGGCCGCATCGACACCGCGCCGTACCTCGAACGCGCCGTGCAGTCGGTGCTGGCCCTGCGCCAGCAGCCCGACGCAGTGGTCGTCACCGGCGACCTGACCGATTTCGGCCGCGCCGCCGAGTACGAGCACCTCGCCCGCCTGCTGGCTCCGCTGACCATGCCGGTCTACCTGATGCCCGGCAACCACGACGACCGCGACCAGCTGCGCCGCAGCTTTCCCGGCCATGCCTACATGGGCACCGGCGCCGATACAGACGGCTTCATCCAGTACTCGGTGCGCGTCGGCGACCTGCGCCTGCTCACGCTCGACACCTGCGTGCCCGGCGCCAGCCACGGCTCGCTGTGCGAGAAGCGGCTGGCCTGGCTCGAGGCACAGCTCGACGCCTGCCGCGACGAGCCCGTCGTGGTCGCCATGCACCACCCGCCCTTCGAAACGCTGATCGGCCACATGGACGAGATCGGCCTGCTTCAGGGCGCCGACGCGCTCGAAGCCCTGCTTGCGCGCTACAGCAACGTCGAGCGTGTCATCTGCGGCCACCTGCACCGTGCCATCGACGTGCGTTTCGGCGGCACCATCGCCTCGACCTCGCCGGCGCAGGCCCATCAGGTCTGCCTGGATCTGGCCCCGGACGCGGACTCGGCCTGGACACTGGAGCCGCCTTCATTCCGGGTGCACGCGTGGTCAGCGCGCGGACGCCGGCTCGTCACCCATCTCGCGGCATCAGGCAGCTTCGAAGGCCCCTATCCTTTCCACGACAACGGAGCGCTGATCGACTGAAGCGCTCACTTGTGGAAAATGGGGTCGAAACGAACCAGAACGAAAAGGATAGAACCCGACCCCCATGAAGCATCTCCTGAATCTGCTGGCGGCCGTGGCCCTGCTGGTATGGGGCACGCACCTGGTCCGCACCGGCGTGCTGCGTGTGTTCGGCGCCAACCTGCGCAAGATCCTCGTGCAGAGCATGCGCAACCGCTTCACGGCCGCCCTCTCGGGCATCGGCGTGACGGCCCTGGTGCAGTCGAGCACCGCCACCTCGCTCATGACCTCGTCCTTCGTCGGGCAGGGCCTGGTTACGCTGCCGGCGGCGCTGGCGGTGATGCGGGGCGCCGACGTGGGCACTGCGCTGATCTCGGTGCTGTTCTCGGCAGACCTGTCGTGGCTTTCGCCAATGTTCATCTTCGTGGGCGTGGTGCTGTTCATCACGCGCTCGGCCACCGTGGCGGGGCGCGTCGGCCGGGTGCTGATCGGGCTCGGGCTGATGCTGCTGGCGCTGCAGCTGGTGGTGGAGGCGACCGAGCCGCTGTTCTCCTCGCCGGCCGTGCGCGCGCTGCTCGCATCGATCAGCAGCGACGTGCTGCTTGAAATCACCATCGGCTCGGTGCTGGCCATCGTGGCCTATTCGAGCCTCGCGGTGGTGCTGCTGGTCGCGGCCATGGCCACGTCGAACGTGGTGCCGCTGGACGTGGCGCTCGGCCTGGTGCTCGGCGCCAACCTGGGCAGCGGCCTGCTCGCAGTGCTGACCACGGCCAAGTCGGCGGTGGCCGTGCGGCAGGTGACTGTGGGCAACCTGCTCTTCAAGGCACTGGGCGTGGCCGTCGTCGCCCCCTTCATCGGGCTGTGGATCCGTTATGTGCAGCCGCAGCTGCCCAACCAGACGCACGGGGTCGTGCTGTTCCACCTGGCGTTCAACATCGTGATCAGCGTGGGGTTCATCGGCCTCACGCAGTGGGTCGCCAAGCTGGTAACGCGCATGCTGCCGGTGCCGCAGCAGCCGGCCGGCACATCACGGCCGCATCACCTCGATCCATCGGCGCTGTCGACGCCCTCGCTCGCCATTTCGAATGCCGCGCGCGAGGCGCTGCACCAGGCCGACATCGTGGAGACCATGCTGATCGGCACACTCGACGTGATACGCCACAACGACCTGCGGCTCGCGCAGGAACTGAGGCAGCTCGACGACACGGTGGACGAGCTGTACTCGGCCATCAAGTACTACATGACCCGCATCTCGCGCGAGGCGCTGGGCGAAGAGGAAAGCCGGCGCTGGACCGACATCATCAGCTTCACGATCAACATGGAGCAGATCGGCGACATCATCGAGCGCGTGATCATCGACGTGGAAGACAAGAAGATCAAACCGCAGCGCAACTTCTCTGAAGCGGGCATGGCGGAAATCGTCGAGCTGCACGGGCGGCTGGTCGCCAACCTGCGGCTGAGCATGAGCGTGTTCCTGAACGGCAACGTGCGCGATGCGCAGAAGCTGCTCGAAGAGAAGGTGCGCTTCCGGAACCTGGAGCGGGCCTACGCCACGACCCACCTGGACCGGCTGTCGGACCGCACGACGCTGAGCATCGAGACCAGCTCGCTGCACATCGACCTGATCAGCGACCTGAAGCGGATCAACTCGCACATCTGCTCGATTGCGTATCCGATCCTGGAGTCGGCCGGAGCACTGGCGCCCAGCCGGCTGAGGGAATCCCGACTGGGAAAGATCGAGGGCTGACCGACTAGTCGGCCTGCTCGGCCGTCTTCAGCACGGAAGCCTCGCGCCCCCGCCGCGCATACCGCTGCGCCAGCACGGCGCACACCATCAGCTGCATCTGATGGAACAGCATCAGCGGCAGCACGATCGCGCCCACCGCGTGCGAGGCGAACAGCACCTTCGCCATCGGTATGCCGCTGGCCAGGCTCTTCTTGGAGCCACAGAACACGATCGTGATCTCGTCCTCGGTATCGAAGCCCAGCTTGCGCGCCAGCAGGGTCGTGAGGCTCAGCGCCAGCCCCAGCACCACCGCGCACACCACCAGCAGCCCGACCAGCGCATGCGCGGGCACCTGCTTCCACAACCCCTCGATCACGGCCGCGCTGAATGCCGTGTAGACGACCAGCAGGATCGAGCCCTGGTCGACGAACTTCAGCACCGCGGCGCGGCGCTGTATCCACTTGCCGATCAACGGCCGCAGCAGATGCCCCGCCACGAACGGCACCATCAACTGCAGCAGGATGCGTCCGATCGAGTCCAGCGACGAGCTCGCATGGCCGCCGTTCGGCAGCACCACCAGATTGACCAGAATCGGCGTGATGAACACACCCAGCAGCGTGGAGGCCGACGCGCTGCAGATGGCGGCGGGCATGTTGCCCCGAGCCATCGCCGTGAAGGCGATCGCCGACTGCACCGTGGCGGGCAGCACGCACAGATAGAGCACGCCGGTGTAGAGCTCTGGTGTCACCAGCGGCAGGAGCAGTGGCTTGAGTGCCAGCCCGAGCATGGGAAACAGCACGAAGGTGCTGCCGAACACCAGCAGGTGCAGCCGCCAGTGCGTGAGCCCGTTCAAGATCGCCTCGCGCGACAGCTTGGCACCGTGCAGGAAGAACAGCAGCCCGATGGCAGCGGTCGTGAGCAGCTCGAAGAAATGCGCCACCTTGCCGCTTGCAGGCAGCAGGCTGGCAAAGGTCACGACCGAGAGAAGCGCGAAGGTGAAGTTGTCGGGAAGAAAGCGGGGGCGGGACATGTTGCAACTTGGGGCGCTGCGCGCGTTGCAGGCGCGCAGGCCGACTCAGCAGGGGAATGTGTGATTTCCGCGCATGAATCTCGTCGCCAATTTGCGGAGCCCGGCGCGTGCTCCTCGCGCCTTTGAGGATGCATTTTCGGCGAAGTCCGGCAGCGGCTGCCGGTCAGCGAAAAATGCCCCTGCCTCAGTGTGCGGCGGGCGAACTGAACTGCGCCTGACGATGGCGCAGGCAATAGTCGATCAGGTCGTCGATTTCGGTGGCCTTGTCGAACACGGCATCGGCACCGAGGTGCACGCATTTGCGCCGCATGTCAGGCGTGGCGTAGTTGCTGAGCACCACCATCTTCTGCGACGGCCCGCGGTGGCGACAGGCTTCGAGCACGCGAAAACCGGTGCCGTCCTTCAGGAACAGGTCGACGATGGCCAGGTCCCATTGCGACAGGTTGTCCGACAGCCAGCGCGAGCCCTCCTCCTCCGACTCGGCCTCGCCGACCGGATCGACCCGTGCCACCTCGCGCAGCGTACCCACAAGGCTCTTGCGGATGGTCGGGTTGTCTTCGACGATGAAAGTGCGAACTGTGGTCATGGGCTGGCTCGTCTCTACGCTGTGTTCACAGGCTACAAAGTGCACCCGGCACAAGTCGAAGGCATGACACCCCACCGCCGGTAGGACAAGACTGGCGCCCTGCCCCACCGGAGCCATTCAGAGCGTCAGGATCGTGCAGCCCGTGGTCTTGCGCGCCTCCAGGTCGCGGTGCGCCTGCTGCACGTCGGCCAGTGCATAGCGCTGGTCGATCGGGATCTTCACCGCGCCGCTTCGCACCACCGCGAACAGGTCGTCGGCCATCGCCTGCGTGCTTTCGCGCGTGGCCATGTGCGTGAACAGTGTTGGCCGCGTCACATAGAGCGAGCCCTTGGACGCCAGCAAGCCGAGGTTGACCGGCGGCACCGGACCCGAGCCATTGCCGAAGATGGCAAGCAGGCCGAAGGGGCGCAGGCAGTCGATCGAGCCTTCGAAGGTGTCCTTGCCCACCGAGTCGTACACCACCTTCACGCCCTTGCCGCCGGTGATCTCTTTCACGCGGGCCGCGAAGTTCTCGGTGCTGTAGTTGATGGCGTGGGCCGCGCCGTGCGCCAGCGCGAGCTTGCACTTGGCATCGCTGCCGGCCGTCCCGATCAGTTGCAGGCCCAGCGCCTTGGCCCACTGGCAGGCGATCAGCCCGACGCCGCCGGCCGCAGCATGGAACAGGATGAAGTCGCCGGCCTGCAGACCTTCGGCCGGCAGCGTCTTCTTCAGCAGGTACTGGGTGGTCAGGCCCTTGAGCATCATGGCCGCGCCAGTCTCGAAGGAGATGTCGTCGGGCAGCTTGCACACGCACTTGGCCGGCATCACGCGCAGTTCGCAGTAGGCGCCCGGCGGCGGGCTGGCATAGGCGGCGCGGTCGCCGGGCTTCAGGTGCGTCACGCCCTCGCCCACCGCCTCGACGATGCCCGAGGCCTCCATGCCCAACTGCAGCGGCATCGCGAACGGGTAGAGCCCGCTGCGCTGATAGGTGTCGATGAAATTCAGGCCCACGGCCTTGTGGCGGATGCGGATCTCGCCGGGGCCGGGCTCGCCGACTTCCACGTCGACGATCTTCAGTTCTTCGGGGCCGCCATGGCGGTCGATACGGACGGCTTTGCTCATCATCGTTGCAGTCTCCACACGCAGGAAAAGAAGAGGGATGGGCATCCTGCCACGTCTGGGTTTCCCGTGGCGGCGCGGGGCATCATTGCCCGGTAGAGTCGGCGGCCATGCAGACACAGCCGCAGCGCCTCGCTCCCCTTACCGTTCTCCTGCTCGTCGTTCCGCCGCTGCTCTGGGCCAGCAATGCCGTGGTCGGCCGGCTGGTGCGCGACATGGTGTCGCCGCTCACGCTGAACTTCGTGCGCTGGGTCATCGCGTTTGCGCTGCTCTTGCCGCTGGCCGCGCCGGTGTTGCGCCGCAACAGCCCGCTGTGGGCGCACTGGAAACGCTACGCGGTGCTCGGGCTGCTGGGCATCGGCCTGTACAACGCGTTCCAGTACCTGGCGCTGCAGACCTCTACGCCCATCAACGTGACGCTGGTCGGCTCCAGCCTCCCGCTGTGGATGCTCGCGACCGGGGCGCTGTTCTTCAGCGCACGCATCAGTGCCCGCGAAATCGGTGGCGCGCTGCTGTCGATGGTGGGCGTGCTGCTGGTGCTCAGCCGCGGCGAATGGCAGCAACTGCTCGGGCTGCGGCTGGTACCGGGCGACCTCTACATGATTTTGGGCACCATCGCCTGGGCCTTCTACAGCTGGCTGCTTGCGCGCACGCACGAGCCCAAGGCCGTGCGGCAGGACTGGGCCGCGTTCCTGATGTCGCAATTGGTGTTCGGTGTCGCATGGTCGGGCGCGCTGGCCGCCGGTGAATGGACGCTGACACCCGCCCACATCGACCTGGGCTGGCCGCTCATCGCCGCGATGCTGTTCATCGGCATCGGGCCCGCGGTAGTGGCGTATCGCTGCTGGGGCACCGGCGTGCAGCGCGCGGGCCCGCAGGCGGCAAGCATCTTCATGAACCTCACACCGCTGTTCGCGGCGGTGCTGTCGGCGGCCTTCCTGCGGGAGCCGCCGCATTGGTACCACGGCACGGCGTTTCTGCTTATCGTGGGCGGGATCGTGGTGGCGTCCCGGCGCTGAAAACACCGGGCTTCGCGCAGCCTGGGGGCGAGCTCAGTACGTGCCCGGGTAGGCCCCGCCGTCGGCGAGCACGTTCTGGCCGGTCATGTAGCCGGCCTGCATGCTGCAGAGAAACGCGCAGATGGCGCCGAACTCGGCCGGCGTGCCGAAGCGCTTCGCGGGAATGTTCTTCTTGCGGGCTTCCCACACGGTATCGAAGTCCTGGCCCGACTTCTGCGCCGCGCCGGCCATCGTGCCCTTGAGGCGGTCGGTGTCGAAGGAACCCGGCAGCAGGTTGTTGATGGTCACGCCCTGCGCTGCGATGGGCGTGCGCGCCACGCCGGCCACGAAGCCGGTGAGGCCGCTGCGCGCGCCGTTCGACAGGCCCAGGATGTCGATGGGCGACTTCACCGAGCTCGACGTGATGTTCACGATGCGGCCGAAGCCGCGCTTGGCCATGCCGTCGACCGTGGCCTTGATCAGCTCGATGGGCGTGAGCATGTTGGCGTCGACCGCCTTGATCCACGCCTCGCGGTCCCAGTTGCGGAAGTCGCCGGGCGGCGGGCCGCCCGCGTTGGTGACGACGATGTCGAAGTCATGGCCCAGCGCAAACACTGCGGCGCGGCCGGCTTCGGTCGTGATGTCGGCGGCCACGTGCTTGACGAACGGGCCCGATGTGCCCGCAGCTTCCGTCAGCTTCTTCGCAGCCGCTTCCAGTGCCTCGGCGCCGCGCGCCACGATCACCACGTTCACGCCTTCGCGCACCAGCGCCTCGGCGCAGCCGTAGCCCAGCCCCTTGCTCGCGCCGCACACCAGCGCGGTCTTGCCCGCAATACCCAGATCCATGTTGTTGCTCCAGTGATTAAGTCAGTACGGCAAGGGACTTCAGCGCCCCTTGCGTGTGAAAACGAAAATGCCCGCGATGACGAGCACGGTGCCGGCCGCGATCCACGGCGTGAACGGCTCGCCCAGTATGACCACCCCCATGAGGATGGTCGACAGCGGCCCGATCATGCCGGTTTGCGCGGCCACGGCCGGGCCGATGCGCTCGATGGCCATCATCACCATCAGCACGGGCACTGCCGTGCAAAGCGTGGCGTTGAGCACTGACAGCCAGATCACCTCGGGCGCCACCTGCATCGCCACGCTCATCGGCCGCGTCAGCACGAACTGCAGGATGCATAGCACGCAAGCCACCGTGGTAGCCAGGCCCACGAGCCGCAGCGACCCGAGGCGCTTGACGAACTCGCCGCTGTAGACGAGGTAGCCCGCATAGCTCACCGCGCTCAGGAACACCAGGAACGCGCCCCACGCCGCCGCCCCGCCGCCCTTGCCGCCGCCCCCGGTCCACAGTTCGTGGCCGAACACCAGCAGCACGCCGGCATAGCTCACGACCATGCCCAGCACCTGCTGGCGCGTGGCGCGCCGCCGGTACATCAGCCAGCCGAACAGCAGCACCAGCGTGGGGTTGAGATACAGGATCAGCCGCTCGAAGCTGGCCGAGATGTACGCGAGCCCCGCAAAGTCGAGAAAGCTCGCAAGGTAGTAGCCCGAGAAGCCGAGCCCGATCACGCCGATCCAGTCGCGGCCGGTGAGCGCGGGCTTGCCGCGCCCCGCCCACCATGCCATCACGGCAAAGAGCGGCAGCGCGAACAGCATGCGCAGCATGATGAGCGTGATGGCGTCCACGCCGTAGCGGTACGCCAGCTTGACGATGATGGCCTTGCCGCTGAACGCGATGGCGCCCAGCGTGGCGAGTATCAGACCGGACGCATAGCCTTTTCTTGCGCCGTCGTGAGTTGGGATGCCGAGCGATGCGGCTGTCTTGTTCATCCCCCGATCATCGCGGGAACCTCGAGACCTTGCTCAATACCCTGCAGCCAGGCCGTCGCGGCGCGGGTCGCTGGCAGCCACGTAGCCTTCCACCGAAGGCTCGCCCGCGCGCCAGATGAACTGGCCGGCGCCGAAGTCCTGGTACGAGTCGTTGATCACTTCCAGGTGGTGGCCCAGGTCGCGCAGGCCCTGCACCGTGGCCGGGTTCATCGCAGCCTCGACGTTGATCTCGAGCCCCGCGTTGAAGCGCCAGCGCGGCGCGTCGCAGGCGGCCTGCGGGTTCTGCTTGTAGTCGAGCATGCGCACCAGCGTCTGCATGTGGCCCTGCGGCTGCATGTTGCCGCCCATCACGCCGAAGCTCATCACCGGCTGGCCGTCCTTGGTGAGGAAGGCCGGAATGATGGTGTGGAACGGGCGCTTGCCCGGCGCCACCACGTTCGGGCTCTCGGCCTTCAGGCTGAAGCCGTGACCACGGTTCTGCAGGCTGATGCCGAATTCGGGCTCCACGCAGCCCGAGCCGAAGCCCATGTAGTTGCTCTGGATGAAGCTCACCATCATGCCGCTCTCGTCGGCAGCCGTGAGGTAGATGGTGCCGCCCTTCACGGGGTTGCCGGCCTTGAAGTCTTGCGCCTTCTTCACATCGATGAGGCGGGCGCGCGAGGCGAGGTACGCATCGTCGAGCATCTGCTCGGTCGTGACTTCCATCGTCTTGCGTTCCGACACGTAGCGGTACACGTCGGCAAAGGCCAGCTTCATCGCTTCGATCTGCAGATGCTGCGATTGCACCGAGTCGACCGGCAGCGAGGCGATGTCGAACTTTTCGAGAATGCCGAGCGCGATGAGCGCGGCAATGCCCTGGCCGTTAGGCGGAATCTCGTGCAGCGTGTGGCCGCGGTAGTCGCGCGAGATCGGCTTGACCCACTCGGGCTGGTAGGCCGCGAGGTCGGCCACCGTGAGCGCACCGCCCTGCTCGGCCGAGAACTTCGCCAGCGCCTCGGCGATCTCGCCGTTGTAGTAGGCCTCGCCCTTGGTGCGTGCAATGGCCTTGAGCGCACGCGCGGCGGCCGTGAAGCGGAACAGCTCGCCCACCTCGGGCGCGCGGCCCCACGGCAGGAAGGTCTGCGCAAAGCCCGGTTGCGAGCCCAGCAGCGGCGTGGCCGCAGCCCACTTGCCCTGCACCACCGGCGGCACCAGATAGCCGCGCTCGGCGATGTCGATGGCCGGCACCAGCAGGTCGGCGAACGGCAGCTTGCCGAAGCGCTCGCTCATGGCGACCCATCCGCGCACCGCGCCCGGCACCGTGACCGAGTCGATGCCGCGCATGGGCGGATTGGCCGCGTCGGCACCGTACTTGGCCTTGAAGTACTCGGGCGTCCATGCCTTGGGCGCCGGGCCCGAGGCATTGAGGCCGTGCAGCTCCTTGCCGTCCCACAGGATGCAGAAGGCATCGCTGCCCAGGCCGTTGCTCACCGGCTCGACCAGCGTCATCACGGCGGCAGTGGCAATGGCCGCATCGACCGCGTTGCCGCCCTGCTGCAGGATGCGCAGGCCGGCCTGCGAGGCCAGCGGGTGCGAGGTCGACACCACGTTGCGCGCGAAGATCGGGATGCGGGTCGAGAGGTAGGGGTTGTTGAAATCGAAGTTCATTTAGGCGTGCTCTTCTTTCTCTGCTTCATTCGTTGGTGATCTTGCGGTCGACGACGATCTTCTTCCACTTGGCAGCGTCGACGGCGACCATCTTCGCGAACTGGTCGGGCGTGCCCGGAGTCGCGGTTTCGATGCCCAGGCGCGCGAGCTTCTCTTTCACTTCAGGATCGGCCAGCGCTTCGTTGGCCGCCTTGTTGATCTTCGCGACGATGTCGGCCGGCAGGCCCTTCGGGCCGTAGAAGCCGAACCAGGTGTTCGACTCGTAGCCCGGCAGCGTGTCGGCAATGGGCGGCAGTTCGGGCGCCAGCGGGCTGCGCTTGAGCGAGGTAACGCCCAGTGCGCGCAGGCGGCCGTCACGCACGTGCGGCATGCCGGTGGGCAGCGAGTCGAACAGCACGTCGACCTTGCCGCTGATCAGGTCGGGAATGGCCAGCGCCGTGCCCTTGTAGGGAATGTGCGTGACGAACACGCCGGCCTGCGCCTTGAACAGCTCGGCCGTGAGCTGCACGATGGTGCCGTTGCCGCTCGATGCGTAGTTGAGCTTGCCGGGGTTCTTCTTCGCGTAGTCGATCCACTCGCGCACCGTCTTGGCGGGCGAATTGACCGGCACCAGCATGATGCTGGCCGCGTCGCCTACATGCGCGATGGGCGTGAAGTCGCGCACCGTGTCGTAGGGCAGCTTGCTGACGGCCGGGCCGATCGAATGCGTGCTGGTGGTGGCCAGCAGGATCGTGTAGCCGTCGGCCGGGGCTTTGGCAGCCTGGTCGGAGCCGATGGCGCCGCCGGCGCCGGGCTTGTTGTCGACCACCAGTGTGGTGCCGAGCTTCTCGCCCATCTTCTGCCCCAGCGTGCGGGCGAAGAGGTCGGTGGCGCCGGCCGCCGGGAACGGCACGATCAGGCGGATCGGCTTGTTCGGGTAGCCCTGGGCCAGGCTGGCGGACGAGGCGGCCATGCCGAGCGCAACGGCGAGCACCTGGAGGAACTGGAGGCGTTTCATGTACGGAATTCTGTGCCTGTGAACGAAAAAAGGATGCTATGCAGCGGGAGCGCATCAAGCCAGATAATTCTGCTTATTCAACTATCAAAGCTGTTTATGGCAAGGAACACCGCTGAAGAGATCTCGCTGCAGCAGTTGCGGGCGCTGACGGCGGTGGCCGAAACGGGCAGCTTCACACTGGCGGCCGAGGCATTGCAGCTCACGCAGCCGGCCATCAGCCATCTGGTCAAGCGCCTGGAAGAGGAGCTGGCGCAGCCGCTGGTCGTGCGCGGCCGTCGCATCCGCATGACCAACGCGGGCCAGATGATGGTCGACACGGCCGTGCGTGCGCTGCGGCTGATCGATGAATCCGTCGATGCCTGCCGCTCGCAGTCGCAGCTGCGCGAAGGCCGCATCGTGCTGGCGGTGGGCCACCTGACCGCCGGCGCCCTGCTGCCGCCGTTGCTCGGCCGCTTTTCGCAGAAGCACCCGACGCTTGCGACCACGCTGCTCGACAGCACGGCGGATCAGATGATCTCGCGCATCCTCTCGCAGGAGGCAGACTTGGGCTTCGGCTCCGACATCGGCCAGAAGCACTCGGAGCTGGCGACGGAGCCGCTGTTCTCCGACCGCATGGCCCTCTTCGTGCGGGACGACCATGCGCTGGCGCAGCACGCCGTGGTCGAGGCCCGGCACCTGGAGGCGCTGCCCTTCATCCACGTCAACCCCGACGCCAATGTGTGGCGTGCCGTGAGCCGCCAACTGTCGAGCATGGCCAACGTGTACCCGCGCGTGGTGCATCACGTGTCGATGCTGTCGACAGCCTTCGGCCTCATCCAGGCGGGTGCAGGGGTAGCGCTGCTGCCGCGCTATGTGGAAGTGCTGATGCCGGCCAACCTGCGGGCGTTGGGCGTGGTGCGGCCCACGCTGGAGTACCCGGTGGTCGCCATCCGGCTGGCCAAGCACCCGCTCAACCCGGCTGCCATGGCTTTTCTGGCGATGGCTCGGCAGCATATGAAGCCGCCCCGAACGCGCACCTAAAGAGTCGTCGCATCAACGAAAAACGGCGCCCGAAGGCGCCGTCTTGAAGGGGGCAGAACGCCGTCAGTCTTCGACGAAGGCCTCTTCGCGCTTCGACTTCACAGCCGGCAGCAGCACGATGATCAGCAGCAGCGCAGCAGCAGCCAGCAGGCTCGCCGAGATCGGACGCGTCACGAACACGCTCCAGTCGCCGCGCGACAGCAGCAGCGAACGGCGCAGGTTCTCTTCCATCATCGGCCCGAGGATGAAGCCCAGCAGCAATGGTGCAGGCTCGCAACCCAGCTTGAAGAAGGTGTAGCCCACCAGACCGAAGATGCCCACCATCCAGATGTCGAAGGTGTTGTTGTTGGTCGAGTACACGCCGATCGCGCAGAACAGCACGATGGCGGGGAACAGGTACTTGTACGGCACCGACAGCAGCTTGATCCACATGCCGATCAGCGGCAGGTTCAGGATGATCAGCATCGCGTTGCCGATCCACATCGAGGCGATCAGGCCCCAGAACAGCTCGGGATTGCTGGTCATGACCTGCGGACCCGGCTGGATGTTGTGGATCGTCATTGCGCCCACCATCAGCGCCATCACCGCGTTGGGCGGAATGCCCAGCGTCAGCAGCGGGATGAAGGAAGTTTGCGCACCGGCATTGTTGGCCGACTCGGGAGCCGCCACGCCGCGGATGTTGCCCTTGCCGAAGGGCACTTCGCCCGGCTTCAGCTTGGTCTTCTTCTCGATCGTGTAGGCCGCGAAAGCCGCCAGCAGCGCTCCGCCGCCAGGCAAAATGCCAAGAGCCGCGCCCAGTGCCGTGCCGCGAAGCACCGCGGGAACCATGCGCTTGAAGTCTTCCTTGGTCGGGAACAGGCCCGAGACCTTGGCAGTGAACACTTCACGCTCGTCATCGGGGCGCGAGAGGTTGGCAATGATTTCGCCATAACCGAACACGCCCATGGCGATGGCCACGAAGCCGATGCCGTCTGTGAGTTCCGGAATGTCGAAGCTGTAGCGAGCGACACCCGAGTTCACGTCGGTGCCGACCAGACCCATCAGCAGGCCCAGCACGATCATCGCGATGGCCTTGAGCAGCGAGCCCGAAGCCAGCACCACGGCGCCGATCAGGCCCAGGATCATCAGCGAGAAGTATTCGGCAGGGCCGAACTTGAAGGCCAGCTCGGTCAGCGGCGGTGCGAAGGCGGCCAGGATCAGCGTGCCCACGCAACCAGCGAAGAACGAACCCAGGCCGGCGGCAGCGAGTGCCGGGCCCGCACGGCCCTTGCGCGCCATCTGGTAGCCGTCGATCACGGTCACCACCGACGATGATTCGCCCGGCAGGTTGACCAGAATCGCGGTGGTGGAGCCGCCGTACTGCGCGCCGTAGTAGATGCCGGCCAGCATGATCAGCGCCGACACGGGCGGCAGCGCGTAAGTGGCGGGCAGCAGCATCGCGATGGTCGCGACCGGGCCGATGCCCGGGAGCACGCCGATCAGCGTGCCCAGAATGCAGCCGACGAGGCAGTACAGCAGGTTGGTGAAGGTAAAGGCAACGCCAAAACCCATCGAGAGGTGTTCAACCAATTCCATGATGTGAGCAGCTTTCTTCTCAGCCGGTGATGAAGGTCGGCCAGACCTGGATCTGGAGCTTCAGCGCCCAGATGAACGCGACATAGCTGCCGACGGCCAGCACAGTGGCCAGGACGAGCACGCTGGGCAGCTTGAACTCATGGCCCGCAAGGCTGGAGATGATCACCAGCGCGTAGATGGCGATGATCATGCCCATGGCCGGCACGCCGATGCTCGGCAGGCCGCCGAGCAGGATGCCGAATGCGAGGTTGGCGCCCAGGATGAACACCACCTGCTTCCAGGCCCACTTGCCGATCTTTTCGCCGTCGGTGGTTTCAACGGTGAGCCCGCTGAACATGATCCCGAGGCCGATGAGGGCCATCAGGATGCCGAGCATCAACGGGAAATAACCCGGACCCATGCGGGCCCCGGTGCCCACGGTGTAGGTGGTGGCGCCCCATGCGAACGCCACACCCACCACCGTGAACATCAGACCCGAGAAAAAGTCTTTCTGACTCTTGATCTTCACGAACAGTCTCCTCGAACAAATTTCGATGCGGGATTGTCGAGTCAGCTTCCGGTCAGACTGATGTGGATTCCACTAACCAAAGGCCTAGGGATAACCCGAAAGGTCTCAGCGGCCTTCCGGATGTCGAACTGCCGAATTATTCCAGCGGCGGCGTGGCGCTCAGCACCTCTTCGATGGTCGTCACGCCTTCAGCCACGCGCAGCGCGCCAGCCAGCCGCAGCGGCCGCATGCCGTCGATCACGGCCTGCCTGCGCAGCCCGCCCAGGTTGGGCTCCTTCGTGACCTGCGCCTTGAACGCCTCGCTGATGCTCAGCAGTTCGTACAGCCCCATGCGGCCCATGTACCCGGTCATGCGGCAATCGACACAACCCACCGGCTTGTAGGCGCGCACCGAGCCCGTGATCTGCCACGGCTTGACGATGGTCTCCAGCTTCTCGCGGGTGACGGTGTCGTCGGGCTGCTTGCAGTTGGGGCACAGCGTGCGCACCAGCCGCTGTGCGAGCACGCCCAGCATCACCGCGTTGATGAGGTACGAAGGCACGCCCAGCTCCATCATCCGCGTGATGGCGCTCGGCGCGTCGTTGGTGTGCAGCGTGCTGAACACCAGGTGGCCGGTGAGCGCGGCCTGCACCGCCATCTCGGCGGTGGCGAGGTCGCGGATTTCGCCGACCATGATGATGTCCGGGTCCTGCCGCATCAGCGCGCGCAGGCCTTCGGTAAACCCGAAGTCCAGCTGCGGCTGCACCTGCGTCTGGTTGAACGACGGCTCGATCATTTCGATCGGGTCTTCCACCGTGCTCACGTTGACCTCTTCGGTCGCCACGCGCTTGAGCGTGGAATACAGCGTGGTGGTCTTGCCCGAGCCCGTGGGCCCAGTCACCAGGATGATGCCGTTGGGCCGCGTGACCAGCTGTTCCCAGCGTTGCGCGTCGTGCTGCGCAAAGCCCAGCGCGTCGAGGTCTTTCACTGCCGTGTCGGGATCGAAGATCCGCATCACCATCTTCTCGCCGAAGGCGGTCGGCAGGGTTGACAGGCGCATTTCGACTTCGTCGCCGCGCATGTTGCGGGTCTTGATGCGGCCGTCGAGCGGGCGGCGCTTTTCCACCACGTCCATGCGGCCCAGCAGCTTGATGCGCGCGACCATCGCGTTCATCACGCCCATCGGCATCTGGTAGGCCGGATGCAGGATGCCGTCGATGCGAAAGCGGATCACGCCCTGCTCGCGGCGCGGCTCCAGGTGGATGTCGCTCGCGCGCTGGTCGAAGGCGTATTGCCACAGCCAGTCGACCACCTGCACCACGCTCTGGTCGTTGGCGTCGAGCTGCTTGTTGCTCTTGCCGAGCTCCACCAGCTGCTCGAAGCTCGCGCCGCCGGTGTTGCCGCCGGCCTTCTGCGCGGCGCGCACCGACTTCGCCAGCGCGAAGAACTCGGCCGTGTAGCGCTGGATGTCGGCCGGGTTGGCGACCACGCGGCGCACCGAGCGGCGCGCCTGGCGCTCGACCTCGGCGATCCAGTCGGTGAGGAAGGGCTCGGCCGTGGCCACCACCACCTCGTTGGGCAGCACCTGCACCGGCAGCACCTTGTGGCGCTCGGCATAGGCGGCGCTCATGGTGTCGGCCACCTTGCCCACGTCGACCTTGAGCGGGTCGATGCGCAGGTACGTGAGCCCGGCGCGGCCCGCGAGCCATTGCGTAAGCATTTCAAGATCCAGCGGCTTGTTGTCGCTCTCTCGCGTCATGGCCACGTTGGCCAGCCGCACCAGCGGTGCCTGCCGGCTTTCGGCCTGCGCGCAGCGCGCGATGGTGCGCTTGGCTTCGACCGGGGAAATCACGCCATCGGCGGCGAGCCATTCAATAAGGCGCCGCAGATCGAGCGGGCCTTCGTGGCGGGCGGCCAGGGGGGCGGGAGCAGAAACAGCGGGAACAGCGCTCATGAGCCGGCAGGTCGAGTGATTGAAATATTCAGGGGCTTGAAGACTCGCAACCATTTCGGCGCGGGCAAGCCCCAGCGAGTCTGGATCGTTTGGGCGCGCTCGGCAAGCGCCTCGCGCTTCGGACGGCTCGGCGTGCGCTGCGCGAGCACCACCGTGTTGCCTTCGCGCGTCGGCTTGAAGGCCCAGACGGCGTCGGCGCCGAATGCACCGGCGATCTTTTCGAGGCTGCGCTCGTAGCTCGACGAGCGGCCGAAGAGGTTGACCGTCATGCAGCCGTCTTCGGTGAGCAGCGCGCGGCAGTCGGCATAGAAGTCTTCGCTGTCGAGCACGGGCGCGGCGGCCTCGTGGTCGTACAGGTCGACCTGCAAGGCATCGACAGTGCCGTGCCATTCGGGCTTGCGGATCTCGGCGGCCGCGTCGGCGATCACCACGCGCAGCTTCGGGTCGTCGGGCGGCAGCTTGAACCAGCCGCGGCAGGCCGACACCACCTGCGGATTGAGCTCGATCGCGGTGGTGCGCATGCGCAGGATCTTGCGGCTGAACTTGGTGAGCGTGGCCGCACCCAGGCCGAGCTGCATCGCATGGCGGGTGGCGACGGTCTTGCCGTCGGCAAACAGCAGCCAGGCCATCATGCGCTGCACATATTCGAGTTCGATCTCGAAAGGCGCGTCGAGCTTCATCGAACCCTGGACCCATTCGGTGCCCAGGTGCAGGTAGCGGATGTCGCCCCAGTCGGAGAAATTGACTTCGGGGAGAGAAATAGAAGTTTTGCTCGATGCCATCGATGCCGTCAGACGACTAGTTTGTGGGTGGCCAGCACCTCGCGCCACGCCGCAAGCTTGCGCTCGAAGCTCCACGACGCATTGGCAGGACTGGTGGAAGGCAGCTGGTAGACCGGCACGCCCAGGGTGCGCGTATGGCGCGCGTGCTTGAAGCTCTCGCCGCCGTTGTGGGCGATGGCGGCGAGCTTCGGCAGATGCAGCCCGGCAATGTCGTTCGCCACGGGCGCGCGGATGGCCGAGTCGAGGCTGCCCTCGCGCTCGCAAGACGCGTACACGTCCCACACGCCCAGGCCGCGGTCGAGCAGCCAGCGGCAGCGCTGCGCGTAGCTGTCTACGCCCGACGGCAAAGGGACTTCGGGCCAGACAGCTTGCAAGATCTTCCAGAACTGGTTTTGGGGGTGTGCATAGTACTGCTGCCGCTCGAGCGACTTGACCCCGGGGAAGCTGCCGAGGATGAGCACGGCCGTTGCAGGCGAGACGATGGGCGCCAACCCCGTGAGCATGGAACTGGCGGCATCGGATGCGGCGGGTGGATTCATGGGCGGCAATCGTGCCACCGTCCCGCACGCACTTGCGCGGCCCATGAAAAAACCCGCCGAAGCGGGTTCTTTCGAGAGAGGACCGAAACAGGCCCGAAATTACTTCTTGGCGGCTTCGTTCTCGGCCGTGCCGGGGATCTTCTCGCCGATGGCCTTGCCGGTGCTGCGCATGCCGTCGGCCGTCTTGTGGCCGGCGTTCTCGACGACTTCGCCGGTCTTGGTGGCCGCATGCTTGGTGGCGGTGGTGGCCTTCTTGGTGGTGCGCTTGGTGGCGCTCCAGGCCTTCTTGGTGCCCTTTTCGGTGGCGGCGACGGCCTTCTTGGTGGTGCGCTTGGTGGCGTCAACGGCGTCCTTGCCGGCTTCCTTCACCTTTTCAGTGGTGGAGGGCTCGGCCGGGGCCGGGGCGGTGGCAGCAGGCGCGGTGGTCTGGGCCACGGCCGACACGCCGATGGAGGCGAGCGCCAGCGCGAGGACGACGGGCACGGTGCGAATGAAAGACGTGGTCATGTAAAGCTCCTTGTTGGATGAAGTTTTGAGTGACTGACTTGCCACTGAACCAGCAACGAACTGGTGAAGTTCAAGGATGACAGCAAATCCACGGCATCTGCACGCATCCGGGCAGGTCGGGGCATTGGCCTACGCGGGTTGCGGCGGGCGCTCCGACATGGCCATGAGGTTTTCGAGACGCGGAAGCGTTTCGAGCGCGTTCCGGGTGGTGGCCGCGGCCAGTTCGTCGATGCCCATGCCCCGCAGGCCGGCCACCACTTCGGCAATGCGCGGCAGCTCGGCCGGCTCGTTGCGGCCCTGCGGTTCGCCGGCATCGCGCTGGGCCTGCGTGCGGTACAGCCAGTGCGGCTGGATGTCGGGCGCATCGGTCTCCATCACGATCGATTCGATTGGCAGCGTGGTGGCCAGCCGCCGCAGCTGCAGGGCCCGCTCGAAGGTCACCGCGCCGCCGAAGCCGAGCTTCAACCCGAGATCGATGCACGCATGGGCCTGCTGCTCGCTGCCGTTGAAGGCATGGGCAATGCCCTGCCACGGCCTGCCGCCCGCCGTCTGGCGAAGATGCTTGAGCACCTTGTCGACCGAGCGCCGCACGTGGATGAGTACGGGTAACCCATGCTTGCGTGCCAGTTGCAACTGAGTGTGAAAAAAGCGCTCCTGCTTCGGGCCGTCGAGCCCCTCGACGAAGTAGTCGAGCCCGATCTCGCCGACCGCCACGAGCCGCGGGTCGCCGCGCCGTGCGGTCAGTTCGGCATCGAGGGTTTCAAGGTCTTCGTCCTTCGCCTCGCCGGTGCACAACGGGTGGATTCCCAGCGCGTAGGCATCGCCCTGCGCGTGGGCCAGTTCGCGCACGGCGGCGAAATTGAAGACGGCCACCGCCGGGATCACGCACATCGCCACCCCCAGCCCGGCGGCGCGGGCGCGAAGGGCCGGCATCTCCGCACCGAATTCGGGCGCATCCAGATGGCAGTGGGTATCGACGAAGGTAGCCATCGCACGATGATGCCTGATGGGATGCGCAGGCGCGGAAAGCGTGCTACTGTGAACTCCTTCACGCGATTTTTTAGCCGGAGGTGCTCCGATGCGCAGGCCCGCTTTCTACAGCCGTTCGCCCCGCACGCTGCCACCGGCCGCAGACGAGGCGGCCGAACGGGCGGATGCGCCAGCATCGGCTGAAAACGCCGGCGGGGGCCAGTCCCTGCAGGCTGCTCCCGCGAAAAAACCCGGCTGGCAACCCGGTCGCCGCAGCTTCGCGCTGCTCTTCCTGCTGTCGGCCGCGCTGGTCACCGGCGCCGCGCTGTGGATGCCGCGCCCGGGCGCCAAGGCCCTCACTCAAAAAGACATCGACGCGGCCGTGCTGCGCACGCTGCAGACCAACACCCTGCCCTCGCCCGCGGCCAAGGCGGCCGACATCATCCGGCCCTCGGTGGTGCGGGTGGTGAGCTACGGCGAAGAAAAGCACACGCCCGAAGCCAAGACCCAGAAGCGCGGACGCAACATCGCCAAGGGCAAGCCGCCTGAAGCACCCAACGACGGCGAGGCCCCGGGCGAGGTCGAGCGCGGCGTGGGCACGGGCGTGGTGATCGTCGACAAGGGCGTGATCCTCACCAACCTGCACGTGGTCGCCGGTGCCGACAAGATCAAGGTCACCTTCTACGACGGGCTGGAAGCCATCGCCACCATCACCGGCGTGCAGCCCGAAAACGACCTCGCGGTGCTGCAGGCGCAGAAGATTCCCGACGACCTGATCCCCGCCACCATGCGCTCGACCGCCGACCTGCGCCCCGGCGACCAGGTGGCGGCCGTGGGCTTTCCGTTCGGCATCGGGCCGTCTGTGTCGGCTGGCGTGGTGTCGGGCCTGAAGCGCTCGTTCCGCTCGCCCGAGGGCAAGCAGGAGCTGGGCAACCTGATCCAGTTCGATGCCGCAGCCAATCCGGGCAATTCAGGCGGCCCGCTGATCAACATGGATGGAGAGGTGCTCGGCATCGTCACCGCCATCCTCAACCCGACGCAACAGCGCACCTTCATCGGCATCGGCTTCGCGGTGCCCATCGAGAACGCCGCGTCCGCCGCGGGTTCGCCACCGTTCTGACCGATCCTTCTTCGAAAGTCCTTCGCATGAGCACAGCAGAGACCGTCAACCCCACGCCCGCCGGCACCGCCGAACTGATGGAACAGATCCTCTACGAGGTGAAGCGCGTGGTCGTGGGCCAGGACCGCTTTCTGGAGCGCGTGATGGTCGGCATGCTTGCGGGCGGGCACCTGCTGGTCGAAGGCGTGCCGGGCCTTGCGAAGACGCTCACCATCAAGACGCTGGCCGACACCGTGCGCGGCCAGTTCAAGCGCATCCAGTTCACGCCCGACCTGGTGCCGGCCGACCTTGTGGGCACGCGCATCTACAACCAGAAGACCGGCGAGTTCAGCACCTCGCTGGGCCCCGTGTTCGCCAACCTGCTGCTGGCCGACGAAATCAACCGCGCGCCGGCCAAGGTGCAGAGCGCGCTGCTCGAAGTGATGCAGGAGCGCCAGGTCACCATTGCCGGCGAAACGCACAAGGTGCCGCGCCCCTTCCTCGTGATGGCCACGCAGAACCCCATCGAGACCGAGGGCACTTACCCGCTGCCCGAGGCGCAGGTCGACCGCTTCATGATGAAGGTGCTGGTCGACTACCCGAGCGACGAGGAGGAATTCGTCATCGTCCAGCGCGTGATCGGCCCGCCCGTCAACGCCACGCCGGTCGCCACCACCGAGCAGCTCGCGGCGCTGCAGGCCGAGGCGCGGCGCGTGTACGTCGACCCTTCGCTCATTCAATACGCCGTGAAGCTGGTGTCGGCCACGCGCACGCCCGAGAAGCACGGCCTGAAGGATCTGCGCCGCTTCATCACCTTCGGCGCCAGCCCGCGCGCGAGCATCAGCCTGACCGAAGGCGCGCGCGCCCTGGCACTCTTGCGCGGCCGCAGCTATGCGCTGCCGGAAGACATGACGGCGCTGGTGCCCGACGTGCTGCGCCACCGCGTGACGCTTTCCTACGAAGGCTTGTCCGAAGGCCTGACGCCTGATGGCCTGGTCGAGAAGATCATGCGTGCAGTCCCCGCCCCACCCAAACCGCTCGAACATGAAAAGCTGGTGGCCTGAAATGAGCACACCCCCAGTCTTCGCGCACTTCGTGTCGCTTCGCCAACCCCCTTGCAGGGGGCAACACCAGCGGCCCGGCAAAGCCGGTTCCGCGGTGTTCCCTGAAATCGCATGAAAAGCTGGTGGCGTAAGGCCCCTACGGCCGCAAACGACGAACGGCTCGCCGCAGAAGCCGGCGGGGCCGAACGCGCGCTGCGCCGGCTCGAATGGACCGTGATCCGCCGCCTCGACGGCCTGTTGCAAGGCGACTACCGCACGCTGATGCGCGGCACCGGGCTCGACCTGGCCGACCTGCGCGAGTACCAGCACCACGACGACGTGCGCCACATCGACTGGAACGTCACCGCGCGGCTGCAGACGCCGCATGTGCGCGTGTTCACCGAAGACCGCGAGATGGCCGCGTGGTTCGTGCTCGACCTGAGCCGCTCGGTCGATTTCGGCTCGGGCCTGAAGGCCAAGCGCGAGATCTCGGCGGGCTTCGTCGGCGTGCTGGCGCGGTTGCTCACGCGGCACGGCAACCGGGTCGGCGCACTGGTCTACGGCAGCGACCTCGAAGCGGTGATTCCGCCGCGCAGCGGACGGCGCCACGTGCTGCACCTGCTGCATGCGATGGAAAAGCGCGCCGGCAAGGCCGAGACCGCCCCCACGCAGAAAGGCATGACGCGCCTGGATGGCCTGCTCAAGTCGGCCGCCACGCTGATGCCGCGCCGCTCCACCGTGTTCGTGGTGTCCGACTTCCTGAGCGAGCCCGGCTGGGAGCGCCCGCTGGGCCAGCTGGTGCAACGCCATGAAGTGGTCGCCGTGCGCCTGTTCGACCCGCTCGAACTCGAACTGCCCGACCTCGGCCTGGTGCCGCTGCGCGATGCCGAGACCGGCGAGCAGCTGTGGGTCGACACCCACGACGCCGGTTTTCGCAAGCGCTTCGCGCGCCTGGCGTCCGAACGTGAAACCGCACTGCGCGAGGCGCTGGCAAGGGCAGGCGTCGACGCACTCGAGCTCTCGACCCAGGACGACCTGGTGGAAGCCATCGTCCGTTTCGCCGATATGCGCAAGCGCCGCACGCGCATCGGAGGCCCAGCTGGCATGAAGGCGGTGGCAGCATGACTTTTCTCTGGCCTCAATTCCTCTGGCTGCTGGCGGCCCTGCCGCTGCTGATCCTGCTCTACCTCTGGCTGCTGCGGCGCAAGAAGAAGCTGGCCGTGCGCTACGCCAGCCTGTCGATCGTGCGCGAAGCCATGGGCGCCGGGCAGAGCATCCGGCGGCACATTCCGCCCTTGCTTTTCCTGCTGGCCATGGCTGCGATGCTGGTGGCCGCGGCGCGGCCAATGGCGGTGGTGGTGCTGCCGTCGAACCAGCAGACCATCATCCTGGCGATGGACGTGTCGGGCAGCATGCGCGCGGCCGACGTGCAGCCCAACCGGCTCGTGGCGGCGCAGGAGGCAGCCAAGAGCTTCATCAAGGACCTGCCGCGCAGCGTGAAGGTAGGCATCGTCGCCTTCGCGGGCAGCGCGCAGGTGGCGCAACTGCCCACCACCAACCACGAAGACCTGGTGACCGCCATCGACAGCTTCCAGCTCCAGCGCGCCACCGCCACGGGCAATGCCATCGTGGTGTCGCTGGCCACGCTGTTCCCCGATGCGGGCATCGACGTCGAGCAGTTCAGCGCGCCGAGCCGCCAGCGCGGCATGCCGATCGACCAGAACGAGAAGAAGCTCAAGGAGTTCACACCCGTGGCGCCGGGTTCCTTCACCTCCGCCGCGATCATCATGCTGACCGACGGCCAGCGCACCACCGGCGTCGACCCGCTCGATGCGGCCAAGGCCGCGGCCGACCGCGGCGTGCGCATCTACACGGTGGGCGTGGGCACCGTCGATGGCGAAACCATCGGCTTCGAAGGCTGGTCGATGCGCGTGCGGCTCGATGAAGACACGCTCAAGGCCATCGCCAACAAGACGAACGCCGAGTACTTCTACGCCGGCACCGCGAACGACCTGAAGAAGGTCTACGAGACACTGAGCTCCAAGCTCACGGTGGAGAAAAAGGAAACCGAAATCTCGGCGCTGTTCGCGATGTGCGCGGCGGTGCTGACGCTGCTGTCGGCGGGGCTGTCGCTGCTCTGGTTCAACCGGATTCTTTAGCAGGCCTTCGCGGCTTGGCAGCCGGCGCATCGGGCGTCTTGACCGCCCCGATGCCCCCCAGGAACAGATCGGCCACGATCGGCGCAATGGCCGCGTGGTCGAGCCGGCCGCCGGGCTTCATCCAGGTGAACATCCAGTTGATCATGCCGAACAGCAGCATGGTCAGCGGCTTGGCAAGGTCGTCACTCGGCGCACCGGGGCGCAGCGCAGACACGGCGCGCGCAAAGCCCGCGACCACCTCGCGCTCCTTGTCGAGCACGCGTTCGCGGTCGGCTTCCGCGAGAAAGCGCACGTCGTCGGTCAGCACGCGGTGCGCGTCCTGCGCGCCGGCGTATTCCTCGACGATGCGGTAGATGAAGCGGCGCAGGCGCTGCTCGTCGGTGTGCGTCGAGGCCTCTTCCTCGGCCACCAGCGCCGCGAGCTTGGAGACGTGCGTCTCGGCAATGCTGATCAGCAGGCTGCTCTTGTCCTTGTAGTAGTGATAGAGCGTGGCCTTCGAGAGGCCGCAGGCCTCGGCCACCTGGTTCATCGAGGTGGCGGGATAGCCGCTGCGCGCGAACAGCTGGGCGGCCTGCGCGAGGATCAGTTCACGCTGATCGTCGTAAGTGGCGGATCTTCCACGCGGCATCGGGTCGGTTTCCTGGGTTGGACTGTTGGAGACAACGCGCGATCTTGCACGAAGCGCGAATGGGGTCAGCCCCGCTTGGTGGCAATGAGCGAACGCACCTCGGTGGCCGGCAGGCGCGGACGCTCTGCCTCGACCTGCGCGAGCGGCGCCACCTCATGCAGGCTCGCGAGGCTGCGCACCGTGAGCTCCTGATAGGTCTGCGTGCCTTCGAGCTTCCATGCGATCTCGTCCTCGCTCAGCTCGCGCTTCACCTTTGCCGGAATGCCCGCGACCAGGGAGCGCGCCGGCACCTTCATGCCGGCCGGCACGAAGGCACAGGCCGCGACGATGGCCTTCTCGCCGATCTCGGCCTCGTCCATCACCACAGCGTTCATGCCCACCAGCGCGTCGCGCCGCACGATGCAGCTGTGCAGGATCGCGCCATGGCCGATGTGGCCGTTGACCTCGATCACCGTGTCGTTGTCGGGAAAGCCGTGCACACAGCAGTGGTCCTGCACGTTCGAGCCCTCCTCCAGCACGATGCGGCCGAAGTCGCCGCGCAGGCTGGCGCAGGGGCCTACATAACAGTTCGGGCCGACGATCACGTCGCCGATCAGCACGGCAGTGGGGTGCACGTACGCGCTCGGGTCGACGACCGGAATTACGCCGTCGATGGAATAGCTGGGCATTCGGTCTCCTTTGTTTTTCGCGGGACTCAGGGTTTGCCCTGAATAGCTCCCGCTTGTGCCGGTAGCAGGCTCGATACTAAAATCAACCGAACGGTCGGTCAATAGTGTTTGCACTCCGATCCGCTCCCACAAAGGATGAAAGAGACACGCGATGACTGAGCCTTTGGTACTCACCGGCAACGCCGGCGCCGTGCGCACGTTGAGCCTCAACCGCCCCGCGGCGCTCAACAGCTTCACGACGCAGCTGCACGCCGAACTCATGGCGGCGCTGGAACTGGCGGCTCAAGACGAAAGCGTGCGCGTCGTGGTGCTCACGGGCGCAGGCCGTGCCTTCTGCGCAGGGCAGGACCTGGCCGACCCTTCGGTCGCCCCCGATCCGACACCCGGCGCTGCGCCCAAGGACCTGGGCCACGTCATCTCCACTTACTACGCCCCGCTGGTCGCGCGCCTGCGCTCGATGCCGGTGCCGGTGATCGCAGCTGTCAACGGTGTTGCGGCCGGAGCAGGCGCCAATCTCGCGCTGTGTTGCGACCTCGTGGTGGCGGCCCGCTCGGCCAGCTTCATCCAGGCCTTCACCAAGATCGGCCTCGTGCCCGACACCGGTGGCACCTGGCTGCTGCCGCGCCTCGTGGGTTCGGCTCGCGCACTCGGCATCGCGCTGCTGGGCGACAAGCTGCCGGCGGAAGAAGCCGCTCGCATCGGCCTGATCTGGCAATGCGTGGACGACGCGGCGCTGACTGAAACCACGGCGGCGCTCGCACTGAAGCTGGCCGGCATGCCGACCCGCGCCCTCGTCGCCACGCGCCAGGCCATGGCCGCCGCGCAAGACATGGACCTCGACACGGCACTCGCCGAAGAAGCCCGCCTCCAGCGCGACATGGGCAACGCCAACGACTACCGCGAAGGCGTCGAAGCCTTCCGCGCCAAGCGCGCCCCCGTGTTCAAGGATCGCTGAGCCATGACCGACACCACCCGCACACCCCAGCAGACGGCCGAGTACGTCCGCGACGGCATGTTCGAGAACGACAACGCCAGCAAGGGCCTGGGCATGCGCATCGTCGAGGTCGGCCCCGGCCAGGCCACCATCGAGATGCGCGTGCGCGCCGACATGCTCAACGGCCACGCCATCTGCCACGGCGGCTTCATGGCCACGCTGGCCGACTCGACCTTCGCCTTTGCCTGCAACTCGTACAACGAGCTGACCGTGGCCTCGGGCTTTGCCATCGACTTCATCGCCCCGGCGCGCGAGGGCGACCTGCTCACCGCGCGCTGCCACGAAGTGTCCAAGGCCGGCCGCACCGGCCTGTACGACACCGAAATCATCAACCAGCTCGGCGAGCGCATCGCGATGTTCCGCGGCCGTTCCTACACAGCCAAGGGCCGCCCCGCCGTCCCGAACGCCGCTGCCGCCTGAGGAGACAACAGACATGACCGTGAAGCACCCCGCCCCCGGCGACCTCGACCCCATCGAAACCGCCAGCCGCGACGAGATCGCCGCGCTGCAGCTCACCCGCCTGCGCGCCACGCTGCAGCGCGCCTACGACAACGTGCCGCACTACCGCAAGGCCTTCGATGCCAAGGGCGTGCACCCCGACGACCTGAAGTCGCTCGCCGACCTGTCGAAGTTTCCGTTCACAGTAAAGAGCGACCTGCGCGACAACTACCCCTTCGGCATGTTCGCCGTGCCGCGCGAAAACGTCGCGCGCATCCATGCGTCGTCGGGCACCACCGGCAAGCCGACCGTGGTCGGCTACACGCTGAAGGACATCGACACCTGGGCCAACCTCGTGGCCCGCTCCATCCGCGCGGCGGGCGGGCGGCCCGGCGACATGGTGCACGTGTCGTACGGCTACGGCCTCTTCACCGGCGGCCTCGGCGCGCACTACGGCGCCGAGCGCGCGGGCTGCACCGTCATCCCGATGTCGGGCGGCCAGACCGAGAAGCAGGTGCAGATCATCCAGGACTTCAAGCCGAACATCATCATGGTCACGCCCAGCTACATGCAGGTGATCATCGAGCAGTTCGAGCGCCAGGGCCTCGACGCCAAAGACAGCTCGCTGAAGGTCGGCATCTTCGGCGCCGAGCCATGGACTGAAGCCATGCGCCGCGACATCGAGGCCAAGGCCGGCATCGACGCCGTCGACATCTACGGCCTGAGCGAAGTGATGGGCCCCGGCGTGGCCAGCGAATGCGTCGAGAGCAAAGATGGCCCCGTCATCTGGGAAGACCACTTCTACCCCGAGATCATCGACCCCGAGACCGGCGAGCTGAAGGCCGACGGCGAAGAAGGCGAACTGGTCTTCACCTCGCTGAGCAAAGAGGCCATGCCCATCGTGCGCTACCGCACGCGCGACCTCACGCGCCTGCTGCCGCCCACCTCGCGTTCGTTCCGCCGCATGGGCAAGATCGTCGGGCGCAGCGACGACATGATGATCATCCGCGGCGTCAACGTCTTCCCCACGCAGGTCGAAGAAATCGTGCTCGCGCACAAGGCGCTGTCGGGCCTCTACCAGGTGCACGTGAGCCGCGCCGACAAGCTCGACCAGGTCGAGGTGCACTGCGAGCTCAACCCCGCCGACGCCGCCTCGGCGGACCGCACCGCCATCGGCGAATGGGTGCAGCACCGCGTGAAGACGCTCATCGGCATTTCCACGCGCGTGGTGGTTCACGCGCCCAACGAGATGGAACGCACCCAGACCGGCAAGGCACGCCGCGTGATCGACACGCGCCCGCGCTGAGCCGCCCCTCACACCCCACCGAAAGGACACGCACATGTACACCCAGGCAATGGACACCATGGGCAAGGACGCAGGCGACGGCAAGCAGAAGGTCGTGCGCTCCGCCGAGGAAATGCGGCTCGAAGAGCGCTTCGACGCGCACATCGATGCTGGCGACTTCATCGAGGCAAAAGACTGGATGCCCGAGCACTACCGCAAGACGCTGGTGCGCCAGATCAGCCAGCACGCGCACTCCGAAATCGTCGGCATGCTGCCCGAAGGCAACTGGATCAGCCGCGCTCCCACGCTCAAGCGCAAGGCCATCCTGCTGGCCAAGGTGCAGGACGAAGGCGGCCACGGCCTCTACCTGTATGCCGCCGCCGAAACGCTGGGCACCTCGCGCGACCAGATGTTCGACGCGCTGCACAGCGGCAAGGCCAAGTACAGCTCGATCTTCAACTACCCCACGCTGACCTGGGCCGACATGGGCACCATCGGGTGGCTGGTCGATGGCGCTGCCATCATGAACCAGGTGCCCATCTGCCGCTGCTCGTACGCGCCGTACGCCCGCGCCATGATCCGCATCTGCCGCGAGGAGAGCTTTCACCAGCGCCAGGGCTACGAAGCCCTGCTTACCATGATGACCCACGGCACCGACGCACAGAAGGCGATGGTGCAGGACGCGGTCGACCGCTGGTGGTGGCCGTCGATCATGATGTTCGGCCCGCCGGACGACCAGTCGCCCAACAGCGCGCAATCGATGCGCTGGGGCATCAAGCGCTTCAGCAACGACGAGCTGCGCCAGAAGTTCATCGACGCCGCCGTCGAGCAGGCCGCCATCCTCGGCGTGACCCTGCCCGACCCCGACCTGAAGTGGAACGAAGAGCGCCAGGCGCACGACTTCGGCGCCATCGACTGGAGCGAGTTCTGGCGCGTGATCGGCGGCGACGGCCCCTGCAACCGCGAACGCCTGCAGGCCCGCGTCGACGCCTGGGAAGACGGCGCATGGGTACGCGAAGCCGCGATGGCCCACGCCAACAAGCAACCAATGAAGGAGGCGGCATGACCGTCGAACAGAAACAAGAGTGGCCCCTGTGGGAAGTGTTCGTGCGCAGCAAGGCAGGCCTCGACCACAAGCACTGCGGCAGTCTGCACGCGGCCGATTCGAAGATGGCGATCCAGATGGCGCGCGACGTGTACACCCGCCGCCAGGAAGGCAGCAGCATCTGGGTGGTGCGCTCCGAGCAGATCGTGGCCAGCGACCCGGGCGACAAGGACATGTTCTTCGACCCGGCTGAAGACAAGGTGTACCGCCACCCGACCTTCTACGCGCTGCCCAAGTCGGTCGACCACATGTGAGCAAGGCCAGGACCATGCAAGCATCGATCGAACTGAACCGCACGCCCGCCGTGCAGTACCTGCTGCGCATCGGCGACACCTGCCTGGTGCTCGCGCAGCGCCTGGGTGAATGGTGCGGCCACGCGCCCGTGCTGGAGGAAGACATCGCGATGGCCAACATCGCGCTCGACCTCGTCGGCCAGGCGCGCGCGCTGCTCACGCACGCCGGCAAGCTCGAAGGAGCCGGCCGCGAGCACGACGAAGACCAGCTGGCCTACCTGCGCGACGAGCGCGACTACTTCAACCTCACCATCGCCGAACTGCCGCGTGGTGACTTCGCGTTTGCCGTCGTGCGCAACACGATGGTTTCGACGCTGCTCAAGCTGCTGTGGCAGCGCCTCGCCGCATCGAACGACGCCGAAGTGGCCGCCATCGCCGGCAAGGCCGTGAAGGAAGCGCGCTACCACCAGCAGCACTCGGGCGACTGGGTGGTGCGCCTGGGCGACGGCACCGACGAATCGCGCCAACGCACTGAAAAAGCGCTGAAGCAGCTGTGGCTCTACATGCCCGAGCTGTTCGAAAGCGATGCGGTGGATGCCGAAGCCAGCGCCAGCGGCCTCGGCCCGGCGTGGAGCGAGTTGCGCGACCCTTGGCTCGACGAGATGCAGCAGGTGCTCGACGCGGCCGGCCTCGCCATGCCGAAGGAAGCCGCTTTCCGCAGCAACGGCAAGCGCGGCGTGCACAGCGAGCACATGGGCTACATCCTCGCGGAGATGCAGCACCTGCAGCGCAGCTACCCCGGGGGCGTGTGGTGACCACGGCCGACCTCATGGCAGCCTCGCGCGTCGATGCCGCGTGGGCCGTGCTGCACACCGTGCTCGACCCCGAGGTGCCGGCCGTGTCGGTCTGCGACCTCGGCATCGTGCGCGATGTGATCGAGCACGACGACGGCCTGGAGATCGTGCTCACGCCAACGTACTCCGGCTGCCCCGCGACCGAAGCCATCGAGCACGACGTGCTGGCCGCGATCGAGCAGGCCGGCCTCGGCCACGCCCGCGCCACCCTGCGCCGCGCCCCCGCCTGGAGCAGCGACTGGATCAGCGACGAAGGCCGCGCCAAGCTCAAGGCCTACGGCATCGCGCCACCGGCCCACCTCACACCCGAAGCCGCGGCCAAAACCGCAATGCCGATCAAGCTCTTCGGCCGCATCGCAGGCGAACGCATCGCCTGCCCGCGCTGCGCGAGCGAGCGTACCGAACGCCTTTCGGCCTTCGGCTCGACCGCCTGCAAGGCGCTCTATCGCTGCATGGCCTGCCGCGAGCCTTTCGAACATTTCAAGCCAATCTAAAAAGCGCCCCAAGCGATGAGCACCCTCTTCCACCCCTTGCGCGTGAAGGCCATCGAGCCCGATACGGCCGAGGCCGTCATCGTCTCGTTCGAAGTGCCGGGCGACCTGCAGCAAGTCTTCGGCTTCACGCAGGGCCAGTACCTCACCCTGCGCCACGACATCGACGGCCAGGACCTGCGCCGCTCCTATTCGATCTGTGCCGGCCTCGACGACGGCGAGCTGCGCGTCGGCGTGCGCAAGGTGCGCGGTGGCGTGTTCTCCAACTGGATCAACGCCAGCCTGCAGCCCGGCGACACCCTGCAGGTGATGGCGCCGCAAGGCCGCTTCTTCGTGCCCATCGAGCCGGCTTCGGCTCGCCATCACGTGGGCATTGCGGGCGGCAGCGGCATCACGCCCATCCTGTCAATCATGAAGACGGTGCTGGCCCGGGAGCCCGCGAGCCGCTTCACGCTGATCTACGGCAACCGCCAGCTCCAGTCCACGATGTTCAAGGAAGAAATCGAGGACCTGAAGAACCGCTACATGACGCGCCTCGTGCTGCAGCATGTGTTCTCCGACGAGCACACCGATTCGCCGCTGGGCTTCGGCGTGATGAACCGCGAGAAGATCGGCGAGTTCCTCAAGAGCGTGGTGCCGGCTGCGCAGATCGACCACGTTTACGTGTGCGGCCCGTTCCAGATGAACGACGAAGCCGAGGCCGCGCTGCTGGCAGCCGGCGTGCCCGAAGACCGCATCCACATCGAACGCTTCGGCGTCGCCCTCCCCTCGGCCACCCAGGTGGGCGCGGTGGTGCACGAGGCGCAGCCCGGAGACGCCAAGCAGGCGCGCATCGTCATCGTGCGCGACGGCCTGCAGCGCGAGATCACCTACACCGAAGGGCAACCCAGCATCCTCGACGCGGCATCGGCTGCGGGCCTTGAAGTGCCCTTCTCGTGCACCTCGGGCGTGTGCGGCACCTGCCGCGCAAAGTGCGTTGACGGGGAAGTCCGCATGGAAAGAAACTTCGCGCTCGACAAGAATGAAGTAGCCGCGGGATTCATCCTGACCTGCCAGGCCCACCCCCTGACCGAACGAGTAACGCTCTCATTCGACGAGCGCTAGCACTTCAACGTTTTTTTCAACCCGGAGACAAGACCAAATGAAATTCTTCTTCAAGCCCCTGCTGATCGCCGCGCTGTGCGCCACCGCCGCCGCATCGTGGGCCGACGTCACTGTCGGCGTGACGGTCTCGGCCACCGGCCCTGCCGCCTCGCTCGGCATCCCCGAGAAGAACACCATCTCGCTGATGCCCAAGACTCTCGGAGGCCAGAAGATCAACTACATCGTGCTCGACGACGCATCGGACACCACCGCAGCCGTGGCCAACACGCGCAAGCTCATCACCGAGAACAAGGTCGACATCGTGCTGGGCTCTTCCACCACGCCCACCTCGCTCGCCATGATCGACGTGGTCAGCGAGGCCAAGGTGCCGATGATCTCGGTGGCCGCCTCGGCCCGCATCGTCGAGCCGGTGGACGCCAAGAAGCGCTGGGTGTTCAAGACGCCGCAGAACGACATCATGATGTCGCTCGCCATTGCCGAGCACATGGCCTCCAACGGCGTGAAGACCGTCGCCTTCATCGGCTTTGCCGACGCCTACGGCGAAGGCTGGTCTGAAGAATTCGCCAAGGCCGCCGCGCTGAAGAAGATCACCGTGGTCGCCAACGAACGCTATGCGCGCACCGACACCTCGGTCACGGGTCAGGTGCTGAAGATGATGGCCTCGAAGGCTGACGCCGTGCTGGTCGCGGGTGCGGGCACGCCGGCCGCGCTGCCGCAGAAGGCGCTCAAGGAGCGCGGCTACACCGGCAAGATGTACCAGACGCACGGCGTGGCGAACGCCGACTTCCTGCGCGTCGGCGGCAAGGACGTGGAAGGCACCTTCCTACCGGCCGGCCCGGTGCTCGTGGCCGACCAGCTGCCCGCCAGCAACCCGGTGAAGAAGTCGGCCATGACCTATGTGACTGCCTACGAAGCCGCCTACGGCAAGGGCACGGTGTCGACCTTCGGCGCGCACGCCTGGGACGCCGGCCTGCTGATGAGCTCGGCCGTGCCGGTCGCGCTGAAGAAGGCACAGCCTGGCACGCCCGAGTTCCGCGCCGCACTGCGCGATGCGCTGGAGCAGACCAAGGAAGTGTCGGGCGCACATGGCGTTTTCAACATGACCGAGAAGGACCACCTGGGCCTGGACCAACGCGCCCGCGTGATGGTGAAGATCGAAAACGGCGCCTGGAAATACCAGCCCTGATCAACTGGGCTCGCCCCCAGGCTTCGCGCACTTCGTGTCGCTTCTCCTACCCCCTACCGGGGGCAACACCGGAGGCCCGGCAAAGCCGGTTCCTCGGTGTTCCCGATCTGACTAACGGGCGCCGCCCGAAGGCTGTTGTTATATGGATTCGCAGATCGCCCTTTTGCTGGGGCAGGACGGCATCGTCAACGGTGCCGTCTACGGTTTGATGGCGCTCGCGCTGGTGCTGGTGTTTTCAGTCACGCGCGTCATCTTCATTCCCCAGGGCGAGTTCGTCGCCTTCGGGGCGCTCTCCATGGCGATGCTGCAGGCCGGCCGCGTGCCGGCCACGCTGTGGCTTCTGCTGGTGCTGGCTGTCGCGGTGCTGCTGGTGGAGTTCTGGCGCTGGAGGCGCGGCGCGGTGGTCGACTGGGCCTCTGCGCTCGCTTGGTGCGTGGTGCTGCCGGCGGCTGCGGCCGCGCTGGTGCTGCTGCTCAAGCCGACCTCGATGGCGGGCCAGACGCTCGCCACGCTGCTGCTCATCATGCCGCTCGGCCCGCTGCTCTATCGCCTGGCCTACCGGCCACTGGCGGATGCCAACGTGCTGATGCTGCTGATCGTCTCGGTCGCGCTGCACGGCGTGCTGGTCGGCCTGGGCCTGCTGTTCTTCGGCGCCGAGGGTTCGCGCACCACGCCGTTCTCCGAGGCTCGCTTCGACATCGGCGGCATTCCGGTCAGCGGGCAATCGCTGGTGGTGGTGGGCGTGACGCTGCTGCTGGTGATTGCCATGTTCCTGTTCTTCGGCCGCTCGATGGTGGGCAAGGCGCTGCGCGCCACCGCCATCAACCGCGTAGGTGCACGGCTGTCGGGCATTCCGACCGAACTGTCGGGCGACCTGAGCTTCGCGCTCGCGGCGCTCATCGGCGCCATCTCGGGCCTGCTGATCGCGCCGATCACCACGGTGTATTACGACACCGGCTTCCTGATCGGCCTGAAGGGCTTCGTCGCCGCCATCGTCGGCGGGCTCGCGAGCTATCCGCTGGCACTGGCCGGCGCGCTGCTGGTCGGCCAGCTCGAATCGTTCGCCTCTTTCTGGGCCAGCCCGTTCAAGGAAGTGCTGGTCTTCACCCTGATCATTCCCGTGCTGTGGTGGCGTTCGCTCAACAGCCATCATGTGGAGGACGAAGAATGAGCGCGTCTTCTTCGAACAACATTGCCGTGCCCGCACAACCCGAAGGCAAGCCGCTGATCACGCCGCGCCAGCTCACGCTGGTGTGCGTGGTGCTGCTGGCACTGGCCTGGGGCTTCCTGCCCGAATTCACCGTCTCGGTGCTCAGCAACATCGGCCTGTATGCGCTGGTCGCTGCCGGGCTGGTCATGCTGACCGGCGTGGGCGGCATGACCTCTTTCGGCCAGGCCGCCTTCGTGGGCATGGGCGCGTATGCCACGGCGTGGATCTGCACGTCGCCTACCGCCGCCGCGTGGCTGGGCGGCGCGGTCAGCCCGGCGCTGCTGCCATGGGCGGGCCTGCTGCTCGGGCTTGTGTTCACCTTCGCACTCGCATGGGCGCTGGGTTCGGTCACGCTCAAGCTGCAAGGCCACTACCTGCCGCTGTGCACCATCGCCTGGGGCCTGAGCCTGTACTACCTGCTGGGCAACATGGACTTCCTGGGCGGCCAGACCGGCATTACCGGCGTGCCGCCGCTGGTGGTGGCCGGCGTGTCGCTGGCCACGCCGCGCATGCTGGGCGTGGTGATCTGGGCGGCGCTGCTGCTCGCGCTCTGGGCGCTGCACAACCTGCTCGATTCGCGCGAAGGCCGCGCCATCCGCGCGCTCAAGGGCGGGCGGCTCATGGCCGAGTCGATGGGTGTGGATACAGCGCGCCACCGCATCAAGCTGTTCGTGCTGGCCGCGCTGCTCGCAGCGGTGTCGGGCTGGCTCTACGCGCACCTGCAGCGCTTCGTGAACCCGACGCCCTTCAACCTGAACATCGGCATCGAGCTGCTGTTCATGGCGGTGGTCGGTGGCGCGGGCCATCTGTGGGGCGCGGTGCTGGGCGCAACGCTGATCACACTGCTGAAGGAAAAGCTGCAGGACATCCTGCCCGCGTTGCTCGGCAGCAGCGGCAACTTCGAAGTGATCGTGTTCGGTCTGCTGATGCTCTTCGTGCTGCAGCGCTTCTCCGATGGCCTGTGGCCCACGCTGGCGCGCATCGTGCGCCGCTGGGTGCGCGATGACTCGGCGGGCAAGGCCGCCGCAGCAGCAGCGCTCGCCAAGACTCCCTCTACCGTGCAGCTCGCACAACGCGCCCTGCCACCCAGTGGCGAACTGCTGCTGCAAGCCAGCGACGTGAGCAAGCGTTTCGGCGGCCTCGTCGCCAACAACTCGATCTCGATGACGCTCAAGGCCGGCGAGATCCACGCGCTGATCGGCCCGAACGGCGCTGGCAAGAGCACCTTCTTCAACATGATCTCGGGCGTGGACGATCCCACCTCGGGCGAGGTGAGGCTGGCGGGCCAATCGATGGCAACGAAGCCGTCGCGCGCCTTCGCCGCACTCGGCCTGGGCCGAACCTTCCAGCACGTGCGCCTGCTGGGGCAGCGCAGCGTGGTCGAGAACGTCGCGCTCGGCGCCCACCTGCGCGCAAAGCGCGGCTGGCTCGCGGCAATGCTGCGGCTGGACCGCGCCGAAGAAGCCGCGCTGATGGCCGAAGCCCGCAAGCAGATCGAACGCTGCGGCCTAGGCCCACATGCCGACACGCCCGCCGCATCGCTTTCTTTGGGACAGCAGCGCGTGGTCGAAATCGCCCGTGCGCTCGCCGGCCAGCCTTCGGTGCTGCTGCTCGACGAACCCGCGGCCGGCCTGCGCCATCTTGAAAAACGCGCCCTCTCGGTGCTGCTGAGCCAGCTGCGCGCTGAGGGCCTCGGCATCCTCGTGGTGGAGCACGACATGGAGTTCGTGATGAATCTCGCCGACCGCATCACGGTGCTCGAATTCGGCACCGTCATCGCCACCGGCACGCCCGCCGAAGTGCAGGCCAACCCGCGCGTGCTCGAAGCCTATCTGGGCGGCGCTGACGACGAACTGCTGGAAGACGCACGATGAGCCACCCTCTGCTTCAACTCGAGGACTTCTGCGTTGCCTACCGCACCGTGGAGGCGGTGCACAGCGTGCGCCTGCAGGTGAACGAAGGCGAGATCGTCACCGTGATCGGCCCCAACGGCGCCGGCAAGACCACGCTGCTGTGCGCTGCCATGGGCCTGCTGCAGTCCACCGGCCGGCTCTCGCTGGGCGGCGAGCGCATCGCCCGCCCCGGCGTCGAGACGATGGTGGCGCGCGGCGTGGCGCTGGTGCCCGAGCGGCGCGAGCTGTTCGGCGAGATGTCGGTCGAAGACAACCTGCTGCTCGGCGGCTTCTACCAGTGGCGCAAGGGCAAGCGCGACCAGCGTGCGCGCATGGACGAGATCTTCGAGATCTTCCCGCGCCTGCGCGAACGCCGTCCGCAGATGGCATCGACGCTCTCGGGCGGCGAACGCCAGATGCTGGCCATCGGCCGCGCGCTGATGGCGCGGCCCCGCCTGCTGATGCTCGACGAACCCTCGCTCGGCCTTGCACCGCTGGTGGTGCGCGAAGTGCTGCGCGTGGTGTCGCAGCTGCGCAGCCATGGCGTGTCGGTGCTGCTGGTGGAGCAGAACGCGCGCGCCGCGCTGCAGGTGGCCGACCGCGCCTATGTGCTCGAAATGGGCGCCGTGGCGCTCGAAGGCAAGGCGCGTGACCTGCTGCACGACCAACGAATCATCGACACCTACCTGGGCATCGGCAAGAAGGACTGACCCAGTCTTCGACCCGGCGCCATTGACCAAAGGACACGCACCATGACCACCACCCTCCAAAGCTACATCGCCGGCCGCTGGATCGGCCAGCAGGCTGCGCAGCAACTGCGCAGTGCCGTCAACGGCCAGCCCGTGGCAAGCACGCACGCCGAGGCCATCGACTTCGCCGAGGCGCTGCAGTACGCGCGCCGCACCGGCATTCCCGCGCTGATGGCGCTCGACTTCCAGCAGCGCGCCGAACGCCTGAAGGCATTGGCCAAGTACCTGGCCGCGAACAAGGAAACGCTCTACGCCGTCTCGGCCCACACGGGTGCAACGCGCGCCGACAGCTGGATCGACATCGAGGGCGGTGCGGGCACGCTGAGCGCTTACGCCGGCATCGGCACCAACGAGCTGCCCTCGGGCAACCTCGTGCACGAAGGCCCGGCCTTCCCGCTCGGCAAGAAGGGCGGCTTCGCGGGTACGCACATCCTGGTGCCGCGCGGCGGCGTGGCGGTGCACATCGACGCGTTCAACTTTCCCATCTGGGGCCTGCTCGAGAAGTTCGCGCCCAGCTTCCTCGCGGGCATGCCCTGCATCGGCAAGCCGGCCACGGCCACCAGCTACCTCACCGAAGCGCTGATGCGCCTCATCGTGCAGTCGGGCATCCTGCCTGCGGGCAGCCTGCAACTCGTGATCGGCAGCACGGGCGACCTGCTCGACCGGCTCGAAGGCCCCGACGTGGTGACCTTCACCGGCTCGGCCGATACCGCTGCCAAGCTGCGCGTGCACCCGAACATCGTGCGCCAGTCGATCCCGTTCAACGCCGAGGCCGACTCGCTGAACTGCGCGATCCTCGCGCCCGACGTGACGCCCGACGACGAGGAGTTCGATCTCTTCGTGAAGGAAGTGGCGCGCGAGATGACCACCAAGGCCGGCCAGAAGTGCACGGCCATCCGCCGCGCGATCGTGCCGCGCCAGCATCTCGATGCGGTGGCCGAGCGGCTGCGCGCGCGGCTCGCGAAAACTGTCGTCGGCGATCCGTCGCGCGAAGAAGTGCGCATGGGCGCCCTCGCCTCGCGCGACCAGCAGGCCGACGTGGCCGAACGCGTGGCCACGCTGCTGAAGGGCGCGGAACTGGTGTACGGCGAGCGCGACGGTTTCTCGCCGGTGGGCGACGGCGTGAGCGAAGGCGCGTTCTTCGCGCCCACGCTGCTGCTGAGCCGCAAGCCGCTCGAACACGACGCCGCGCACGACGTCGAGGCCTTCGGCCCCGTCAGCACGCTGATGCCCTACGACGGCATCGACGAAGCGCTGGCACTGGCCGCGCGCGGCCGCGGCAGCCTGGTGGGCACGCTGGTCACGCGCGACCTGGCCATCGCGGCCAAGGCGATCCCGGTTGCTGCCGCATGGCACGGCCGCCTGCTGGTGCTCGACCGCGAGGCCGCGGCCGAGTCGACCGGCCACGGCTCGCCGCTGCCGCAGCTCAAGCACGGCGGCCCCGGCCGCGCGGGCGGCGGCGAAGAGCTCGGAGGCCTGCGCGCCGTGAAGCACTACCTGCAGCGCGCCGCGGTGCAGGGCTCGCCCACCATGCTGGCCGCCATCACCGGCGAGCACGTGCGCGGCGCGGCCGTGCGCGAGAGCGATGTGCACCCCTTCCGCCGCTACTTCGAAGACCTGCGCATCGGCGACTCGCTGCTCACGCACCGCCGCACCGTCGGCGAGGCCGACATCGTGGCCTTCGGCGGCATCTCGGGCGACTACTTCTACATGCACTTCGACGAGGTGGCCGCGAAGCAGTCGCCCTTCGGCAAGCGCATTGCGCACGGGTACTTCGTGCTGTCGGCCGCGGCCGGGCTGTTCGTGTCGCCTTCGCCGGGACCGGTGCTGGCCAACTATGGCCTCGACACGCTGCGCTTCACCAAGCCCGTGGGCATCGGCGACACCATCCAGGCGCGCCTGACCTGCAAGCGCAAGATCGACCGCAACAAGAAAGACGCGAGCGGCCAGGGCCAGGGCGTGGTGGCATGGGACGTGGAAGTGACGAACCAGGACGGCGAGCTGGTCGCCAGCTACGATATCCTGACGCTCGTTTCCAAGAAGCCCGAAACCACCTCCACTCCAGCCTCTACCTGATGTTCGATCTCACTGGCAAAGTCGCGCTCGTCACGGGCGGCAACGGGGGCATCGGCCTCGGCATGGCGCAGGGCCTCGCCAAGGCCGGCGCGCGTGTCATCGTCGCCGCGCGCAATGCGCAGAAGTCGGCCGCTGCCGTCGAAGCGCTGAAGGCGCTGGGCAGCGACAGCTTCGCGCTCGAAGCCGACGTGAGCGACGAAGCCTCGGTGCAGAAGCTGTTCGACGACGCCGCCGCGCGCTGCGGCCGGCTCGACATCCTCGTCAACAACGCCGGCACCAACATACGCAAGCCGGTCGACCAGCTCTCGCTGGACGAGTGGCACCAGGTGATGAACACCAACCTCACCAGCGCCTTCCTGTGCAGCCGCGCCGCGCACCCGCACCTGAAGGCCGCGGGCGGCGGCAAGATCATCAACATCGGCTCGATGATGTCGATCTTCGGCGCGCCCTATGCACCGGCCTATGCCGCGAGCAAGGCCGGCATCGTGCAGCTCACCAAGTCGACGGCGCTCTCGTGGGCGGCCGACAACATCCAGGTCAACGCGATCCTGCCGGGCTGGTTCGAGACCGAACTGACCGACGGCGCACGCAACCAGATCCCGGGCCTGTACGAGCGCGTGAAGGCACGGGCCGCAGCCGGCCGCTGGGGCCAGCCGGCCGACATTGCCGGCACCGCCGTGTTCCTCGCGAGCCCCGCGTCGGACTACGTGACGGGCACGGCCATTCCCGTCGACGGCGGGTTTTCCATTTCGGGCTGATGCCCGCGGGCCGTGTAAATTCGCCCGCCATGCTCTTCTGGATTCAGCTCTTCCTTTTCGTCGCCGGCACGACCGCTTTGCTGTACGTGTCGCGCGGCCCGCTGAGCCAGCCCGGCTCGCACGGTTTCTACCGCTTCTTCGCATGGGAATGCATGCTGGTGCTGATCGTCGTGAACCTGCCCATGTGGCACGACGATCCGTTCTCGCCCAAGCAGATCGTCTCGTCGCTCTTCTTCGTGCTGTCGATCTGGCTGCCGATCCACGCGGTGCGGCTGCTCAAGGCGCAGGGCAAGCCGACCGAGGCGCGCAGCGACGACCCCGCGCTGTACGGTTTCGAGAAAACCTCAGCCATCGTCAGCACCGGCGCCTTCCGCTATATCCGCCATCCGATGTACACGGCGCTGATGCTGCTGGCGTGGGGCGCTTTTCTCAAGCAGTTCACCTGGCTCACGCTGGCGCTGGTGCTCGCGGCCACGGTGCTGCTGTTTCTGACGGCGCTGCGCGACGAGCAGGAGTGCATCGCGCACTTCGGCGATGACTATCGCGCTTATATGCGGGGCACGCGGCGGTTTATTCCGTTTTTGCTTTAGCGGGCGGCCGAAGCTCGTCTCCGCGTGAGCGCCGTTCAGCAACGGCGTGGTGATGCCGAAGGATCGATCCGCTCGAGAGAGTGAGGGTCGAGTTCGCCAGGCCAGTCAGCAGGCGATAGCGCACTCACGCGGCCACTGCCGGGGTTGAAGGCGGGCAGGCGGCCAAGCATGTGACCCAATGGAACCAAGGCCAAGCGCAACAGTTGTGCGCCCGTTTCCTTCAGGTCGTTGTGCCGCACCGCGACACCGAGCATCGCCATATGGACGCGCAGATGCAGAAGGAAGCGCGACTGCCCGATGACGTGTGCAAGTTCGAGCGCACGCCACCCTTGTGCGGTGTCGCCGTTTGCCAGTGCGGCGCGCGCGAATGACATTTCACGGTCAAAAGCCTGATGCTGAAGAGCTGGATTCATGCAGGCGATTGAAAGCCCCAAAGCCACTCCAGGGTCAAGAAGCAGCCTTGCGGCACGAGGGGTCGATGAAGCAGCCCACGAAGGCCTTTTCACACGCACGTCATCCTCAACCTTGCGGGATGCTGACCCGCCCGATCAGGTTCTGTTCACACGAGCCTCCTAGCATTCGTGCATGCTGCTCGCACGCATCCGTCGTTTTGCTGAGGCGCACTACAAGGCGTGGTGCGTTGCCGGCATCCTGCTGATCTTTCTGCAGCCGTTCATCGCGGTGCATTTCCGCTGCGACGGGCTGGAAGACGAGCCGATGCTGCGCTTGCGCAACCTCAGCGAAACCACGCAATTCGAAGCCGACGACCGCGCGGATCATCCGTCCGACCGCGAGACCACGGTGTTCACCCAGGCGCCGGCGAGCATCGACCACCCCGATGCCTTCAAGCTCGGGCTGAACACGCTGATGGCGATGGTGCTGGCACTGCTGCCGCTGGCCGTGGCTGTCGCACGGCTGGTGGTGCCCATCGTGCGCGAAGCGCCCGAACACGTGCCGCCGCACGGCGGTGCCCCGCCTCTCTCGCAGCCCTGGCGGCTTCTGCCGCCCACTGCTGCACCACCTTCCGGGATCTGAGACACGACGCCTCGCGCGTCTGGTGGTCCGCTGCTTCGCGCTGCGGGTTCCTGCGTCCCTCCCGAAAGGTTTGACCATGTCCGGATTTTTCTGGTGCGCGCGCCGCACCGGGTGCTGTCGCACGCCCATTGTTTTCTCCAGCTTGCCGAAGAAGGTGGCGCCATGAATGCGCTGAACCTCACACTCTTTCAATGGCTCACGGCCGGCAGCCAGCCGACGCCGTGGGTGCTGTCGGTTGCATCGGCCTTCGCGCTCTGGGGCAGTTGGCTGTGCGCGGGCGTGCTCGTTGTGGCGCTGTGGCGGCATCGCGCCGACCGGGCCTACCTTTGCATCGTGGCAGCGCTCGCGGGCTTCGCATCGATGGCCTCGCACGCGATTGCGCTGTCGCTCAACGCTCCGCGGCCTTTCATGCTGGGGCTGGCTCCGTCATACATCGAGCACGCGGGTCGCGGCTCGCTGCCCAGCACGCACGCAACGGTGATGTTCATGGTGGCGCTGGCCTTCCTGCTGCGCCCCAGCCTGCGCAGGCTGAGCGTGCCACTGCTGCTGCTGGCCGCCATCACCGGATGGGCGCGCGTCTACGTGGGCGTTCATTTCCCGCTCGACATCGCAGCCGGCCTGCTGCTCGCGGTCGCGATCGCGGGGCTGCTCGCCGCCGCGCAATGGATCGCGCACCGGTTCATTTCTTTTCCGACGTCGCACGCTGGCCGCGCGCGCGACGACAAGACAGCGGCCGCTTCTTTCTGGAGGCATCCATGATCTCCCCGACCAACGCCAGCAGGCATTCGCGCGCACCGGCCAGGCTGCAGCAGGCCGAGGCGCCCGCACCACGCGCAGCCACGCCTTTTGCCCCGCCGACCGGAGCGCGCAGCATCTCCTGTGTGATCCCCTGCTTCAACGAAGCGGCCAACCTGCGGCACCTGCTGCCATTGCTCGAGGACATCCTCTGGGCCACGCACATGCGCTGGGAGATCATCGTGGTGGACGACGGCAGCACCGACGACACCGCCGCGGTGGCCGAGGCGTGGTGCGAGCTCTCGGGCTTTCGCTGCATCTCTCTGTCGCGCAACTTCGGCAAGGAGGCCGCACTCACTGCAGGCCTTGCCGCTGCCACGGGCGATGCGGTGGTGCTGCTCGACGGCGACCTGCAGCATTCGCCGCAGCTCATCCACACGATGGTCGCGCAGTGGGTGGCCGGCGCAGAGGTGGTGTATGCGGTGCGCGAAGAGCGCAGCGACGAGAGCCGCTTCAAGCAGATCGGCAGCCGGCTCTTCTACAGCCTCGTCAATTCGTCGGACCGCTTCGCCGTGCCCAAGGATGCGGGCGACTTCCGCCTGATGGACCGCAAGGTGGTCGATGCGCTCATGAGCCTTCCGGAGCGCAGCCGCTTCATGAAGGGGCTGTACGCCTGGGTGGGGTTTCGCGCAGTGGCGCTGCCTTACACGCCCGCACCGCGTGCGGAAGGCCGCAGCACTTTCAACGCACGCCGGCTGGTGCGCCTGGCCATCGACGGGCTCACTGCCTTCACCACCTGGCCGCTGCGCATGGTCAGCGTGGTGGGCCTGCTGTTGGCGTTGCCGGCCTTCGGCTATGGCGCCTTCGTGGCAATCGACCACCTGTTGTTCGGCAATGCCGTCTCGGGCTGGACCACCATCGTGGTGAGCCTGATGTTCTTCATCGGCATACAGATGATCTCTACCGGCATCGTGGGCGAATACATCGCGCGCATCTACGAGGAGGTCAAGGGCCGCCCGCTGTATGTGGTGCGCGAAGAGCGCGGCACGGGGATCGAGACCGGCAAGCCATGAAGCAATTCGACTCTGCATGGCGGACCGTGCCCCGGCCGCTGTGGCTCATTGCCGCGCTCTTCGCGTGGCTGCTGGCCACTGCCTGGCTCCGTCCGCTGATGGCGCCTGACGAGGGCCGCTACGGCGGCGTCGCGCTCGCGATGCTGCACTCCGGCGACTGGCTGGTGCCTCGGCTCGACGGCCTGCCCTTCTTCCACAAGCCGCCGCTGTTCTACTGGATCGGCGCGGCCGCGATGTCGGTGACCGGGCCGGTGGAATGGGCGGCGCGACTGCCGTCCGTCCTGGGTGGTGGCGCAGCGGCGGCTTCGCTGTTCTTCTTCCTGCGCCGATGGACGACAGTGCCGCAGGCGCTGCTGTCGACGGTGGTGCTGGTGACCACGCCCTTCTTCTTCCTGGGCGCGCAGTTCGCGAACCTCGACATGCTGGTGGCCGGCTGCATCTCTGCCACGGTGCTTCTGACGGCCGGCGCCGCAATGGCGAAGGAGCGCGGGGAACCATGGCAGGCGCTGCTGGCTGGCGCCTACCTGTTCGCCGCGGCCGGCTTGCTGGCCAAGGGCCTGATCGGCCTCGTGCTGCCCGCGATGGTGATCGCGATCTGGTGCGCAGCGACGCGCAGGCTCGCAACACTGCGGCTCGCGCTGTGGCTGCCCGGCTGGGCAATCGTGCTGGTAGTGGCCGGCCCGTGGTTCGTCGCGATGCAGATGAAGTACCCGAAGTTCTTCGACTACTTCGTCATCACGCAGCACTTCCGGCGCTTTGCTTCATCGGGCTTCAACAACGAGCATGGCTTCTGGTTCTACCTGCCGGTGCTCGCATGCTTCACGCTGCCATGGTTCGCGTGGGTGTTCGTGCCCAGAGGCAAGGACGGCACCGCGCGCGCCCGGCTCAGCGATGTCGACTGGTTGATGTGGATCTGGCTCGCAGTCATCGTGGTGTTCTTCTCGCTGCCGCGCTCCAAGCTCGTCGGCTACGTGCTGCCTGCCCTGCCGCCGCTGGCGTACCTGATCGCGCAGCGCGTGCTCGCCGGCCGCGTGCTGGAGACGCTGCTACCCAAGGTGCACGTAATGGCGCTGGGGGCCGCCGCCGTGTGCATCGCCTGCGTGGTTGCCATTTCGATCCTTTCATCGCCGCCGGGCACGCGGCTGCGGCTGCCGGCCGGGCAGGCGGTGGCGCCCGGCGACCAGGTGCTGATGCTCGACAGCTATTACTACGACATTCCCTTCTACTGGAACCTGCGCGGGCCGGTATTGGTGTCGGACGACTGGAAGGCGGCAGCGCTGGACACCCGCGACAACTGGCGCAAAGAGATCTCCGACGCCGGCCGCTTCGAGCCGGAGCGCGCGGCCCGCACGCTGATCGACCACACGCAGCTCGCGGCCACGCTGTGCGTGCCCCGCACCACATGGCTCGTCGCTTCGAACACGGCGCAGCTCACGCACCCTTGGCTCTTCCGCGCGCAACTGGTGGCGGTGAACGACGGCGTCGCCGCATGGCGTTTCGCAGGCAGCGCCACGAGCGACCCGCATTGCCTGGAAGCCACGCCCGCCCCGATCTCCGGAACGAACGGCGATGAGTGAGGCCTTGCGCTACCTCTGTATCTGCGCGGACGACTTCGGCATGAGCGCGGGCATCAACTCCGCCGTGTTCGACCTGGCCGAGCAGGGAAAGATCTCCGCGACCAGTTGCATGGTGCGACGCGATGCCTGGTTGACCGGAACGAGGATGCTGCGGCGCATCGACCCGGCGCGGTTCGATGCCGGCCTGCATCTGGACCTCACGCGGCCCGCCCGTGCTGGTGGCACCGAGCCCGGGCTCTTGGGGCTGCTCGCACGGACGTACACGCGCACGGTGTTCGCACCGGGGCTGCAGGCCGACATCCGCGACCAGCTGACGCGCTTCGAGGACGCCATGGGCCGCGCGCCCGCCTTCGTCGACGGGCACCGGCACGTGCACCAGTTTCCGGTCGTGCGCGATCTGCTGGTGGAGGAAATCGCGCGGCGCTATGCCGCGTCGCCGCCCTGGATCCGCAGCACGGCACCGGGCTTGCGCCAGGGCCCCGAGCGGCTGAAGGCCCGGGTCATCCACGCACTGGGTGGCGCGCAGCTGGCCACGCTGGCCGCGCAACGCGGCATTCCCATGAGCAGCCACCTGCTGGGCGTCTACGATTTTTCGGGCGACATGCAGCAACACGAGCAGCGCCTGTCCGAATGGATATCGGCATGCAATGCCGGCGACGTGCTCATGTGCCACCCCTCCGCCGGCATCGAGCCGGGCGACCCGCATGGCGCTGCCCGGTTGCGCGAGTACGCATTGCTGCGAGAACTGGTGCTGGCGGCGCAGGACGGCAGCAGCGGGATAGCGCTCGCGCCGCTCTCGCAACACCTGCGGCGAGGCTGACAAGCCGGTCGCGTAACATCCGCGCCACCCTCCCTCCGCGCCCCGCCCAATGCCCTCCCCGAAAAGCGCCGCCTTTCCCTCGGTGGCGCAAGCCGCCCTCCTGTTCGTGGCGCTGTTCCTCTGCGAGTTCGTCATTGGCGCAGCGCTGCGCGACGCCAACGGATGGCTGGAGCTCAACACCATGCAGATCGGTGTGCTTGCAGCCGTGCTGGGCAACGGCTGCGTGTTCGCGGTGGTGATGCACGCCCAGAAGCTCACGTACCGCGAGCTGTTCCACCAGTCGCCGGCTTCCGCCGGGGCAGTGCTCATGCTCGTGGTGCCGCCGGTGCTGCTGCTGGTGCCCGCGCTGCTGCTGACGATTACTTCCGCGCTCAACCTGCTGATGCGCGTTGTTCCGCTGTCGGCCTGGGAAGAATCGATGTTCAGCCGCATGGCCGACGGCAGCATCGCCGCCGTGCTCGCGGTGTGCGTGCTGGCGCCGCTGCTGGAGGAAATGCTGTTCCGCGGCATCGTGCTGCGCGGCTTCCTGCAGCGCTATCCGCGGGGGCAGGCAATCTTCATGTCGGCACTGTTCTTCGGCGCGGCGCACATGAACATCTACCAGTTCGTGGTCGGCTTCGTGATGGGCACCGTGCTCGCGTGGCTGTACGAGCGCACGCGCTCGCTCATTCCGTGCATTGCGCTGCACGCCGCCTACAACACAACCACCTTGCTGCTGGCCGACTGGCTGGACGCTGCATCGCCCTCGCGCCTGCTCTGGGCCGTGCTGCTGGCACTGGCGGCAGCCGTGTGCGGCGTGCTGGCCTTGCGGGCGATGCTGGTGCCGCGCGCGGCGCGGGGCACTTCAGCCTGAACGTCCTCTAGCGAGACAGCGGCGGCAGTGGCTGCGCGTCGACTGCATCGCCATCGACGATGAAGTGCCCGCCCGCCACGTGGTGCAAGGTGCGCAGTTCGTCGTGCCCGGTGAAGTTCCAGCGACCGTTGGCAAACACGCGCTCATCGGCCTGCGCGGCGATCACCTCGCCAAGGAACAGGTCGTAGCGCTGCTGGATCGAGGGCTCGGGCAGCAGCCGGCATTCGAGCCAGGCCGCGCAGCCTTCGAGCAGCGGCGCATCGGTGGCCGTGCCCGCGAAGGTCTCCAGGCCATAGGCGGCGAACTTGTCCTGCCCCGACTTCTCGACGATCTCGCGGCCAGAGCTGTTGCCCAGCGCCTCGGTCAGGTCGAGCTGCGCACGCACCGGCACCTGCAGCGCGAAGCTGCCGGCGCCTTCGAGCAGCACACGCGTCCAGGTGCTCTTGTCGAGCACCACCGCCACCTTGGGCGGATCGAAGTCCAGCGGCATGGCCCAGGCCGCGGCCATGATGTTGCGCTGGCCGCCATGTGCGGCGCTCACTAGCACGGTGGGGCCGTGGTTCAGCAGGCGGTAGGCTTTGTTCAGTGCAACGGGCTGGCGGTGGGAGGCGGTCATGGACGAGGTTGCTCGGGTTAGGGGCACACGCGGGAGGAGACGGTGGCCGTGTGGATGCGGTCTCGGCGAAATCGTACCTGTCATGGGCTTGGCTTGTATCGCACTGCAGCATTCCACCGAAGCAGGTCCAACTCCGGGGCTGTGAGGCGCAGGACCATCCCGCCCCTCCTCGAATCACAGGTATCTGCGTGGCTATACTGCGCGCCGTCACGTCAAAACAGGCGTGATCGGGATTGGCGTCCCGTGCAATCACTGCGACACAAGCCGCAGTTTCCCCGCAGAGTCTGCGGCTTTGTCGTTCGTGCCTCCAGTTTTGGCGGCTCGACGGGAGGGCTCGCGCCCTGCCGGTTTCACGCAAGTGATTGCCCGGTACGCCAACCCGTCGAGCTGCCGCCCTCAATTGGCGTTGAGTGCGTCGGTTTCAGCAAACCGCAATCACTTGGAGGCCATTCATGGCTGCATCCGCTCGTGCGTCCGCGCACCTTCACTCACTTCCCGAATCTTCTGAAGCCGCCAGCGTTGAATCGCTTGCGCTGCAAGCATGCGATGACATCGACAGTCTTCACGAGGTGAAGCGTGCGTACGTGTGTCTCGAAAAGCTCATCGTTCCACAGGGGTTGAGCGATACCGAAGAGGTTTATCCGACCCGCACCGAGCTCAGCGCGCTGGTGCGGGTGGTCAATGAGGAGCTGCAGCGGCGGATCGAAACAGCCGGCACCACGATGCAGTCGTTGCGTGTCGCCGTGAGCGAAAGCGGTACGCGCTAGATGTGAAACGCCGCCAGCCCACCCACCACAAGCCCCGCAGCCGCCACGCCGAACATCGCCCGCTCAAGCCATTTCTTCTTCGTCAGCAGCGCAATGGCAGCCAGCGCAATCGACACCTGCAGCACAGTAGTCGCCTGAGCCCACCGATGGTGTTGGTGCATCTGCTCATCAGACTGCGCATCCCACCGGCTCGCCTCCGCCTCCAGCTTCTTCGCCTCGGTCTGGATCTCAGTCTTCTCCTGCTCGTAGCGCGCCACCTTGACCTGCCAGCCCTGCCTGCGGGTGTCGTCGGTCGCGGTGTCGCGCGCGAACTCGGCCAGCGCCTGCTTGGTGCTCTTCGACTGGAAGTAATTCCACTGGTTAGATGCCTCGGTCTTCTTGATCGCGGCGTTGTTCTTGTAGAGGCCGGCGTTGGCCTGCGTGGCCCCGCCCATATACGAGAAGATCGCGCCGACGGTGGCGATCACGGCGGTGCACACCGCGATCTTGCTCGTCATGCTCATGCCGCCGGAATGCGCTGCTACTGCGTCGTCATGGCCACCGCCATGGCCGCCTGATGCAGCGTGTTCCAGTTCGTGGTCGTGCGGGCCGTGCACGTGAAAGCCGTGTCCTGACATGGGATCCTTGCTGAAATATGGTTTTTAGGGCGCGCGAGAGTATGCACGGTCGCGCGCCGGTATCCCCCTGCGCCGTCAGGTTCCGGTCCGCTACCCATTGCCAGCATGAAGCGACAACAACAAACTTGCCCATGACCGCGGAAACTTCCCTGATGCCCACGCCCACGACCGCCCCACGCCGCCCTGGCCTTGCCGACATCGTCGCGGGCGTTTCCATCGCGGGCCTGCTGCTGCCCGAGGCGGTGGCTTATTCAGGCATTGCAGGGCTGCCACCGCAGGCCGGCGTGATCGCGCTGTTCGCGGGCCTTCTTGTCTACGGCCTCTTCGGCAGCAGCCGCTTCGCGATCGTCTCGGCCACTTCGTCTTCCGCCGCCGTGCTGTTCGCGGCCACGATGTCGGTGACAGGTGTGGATGCGGTCACGCGGCTGGCGTTGGGCGCGGGCATTGTGCTGCTGGCCGGGGTGTTCTTCGTCATCGCGGGCGTCGCCAGGCTCGGCGCGGTGTCGAGCCTGATCGCCAAGCCGGTGCTGCGCGGCTTCGCGCTGGGGCTGGCGCTGACCATCGTGGTCAAGCAGTTGCCCAAGGTGCTTGCGGTGCCGCCGGCGCACAGCGATTTCTTCCGCCTTGCCGCGGGGCTGGTGGTCGAATGGCGGCACTGGAACCTTGCGGGCGCGGCCATGGCGCTTGTCGCGCTGGTGCTGCTGCGCAGCCTGGCACGATGGCGCGCGGTGCCGGCTGCCCTGCTGGTGATCGTGGCCGGCATCGTGCTCGACGTGAGCGGCCTGTGCCATGCCTGGGGTGTGGCGGCGGTGGGGCCGATCTCGCTGGACTTCTCGCACCCGGGCGTGCCGCAACTCGACCGGGAACAGTGGCAGAGCCTCGGCGGGCTGGCCTTCGCGATGGCGCTGATCCTCTATGCCGAGTCTTACGGGTCTATCCGCACCTTTGCGATGCGCCACGGCGACAACGTGTCGGCCAACCGCGACCTGCTGGCGCTCGGTGGTGCGAACCTGCTGTCGGCGCTGTTCCAGGGCATGCCGGTGGGCGCGGGCTACTCGGCCACGTCGGCCAACGAATCGGCCGGTGCGAAGACTCGCGCGGCCGGCATCGTCGCAGGGCTGGTGGTGCTGGTGGCGGTGCTCACGCTGCTGCCGTGGATCGCGCATACGCCCGAGCCGCTGCTGGCGGCCATCGTCATCCACGCGGTGAGCCACACGTTGAGCCCGGCGGCGCTGCGGCCGTACTTTCAGTGGCGGCGCGACCGGCTGGTGGCGCTGGTGGCGATTGCCGCGGTGCTGCTGCTGGGCGTGCTCAACGGGCTGCTGGCTGCCATCGGCGTGAGCCTGCTTTTGCTGCTGCGCGGCTTCTCGCGCACCACCGTGAGCTGGCTCGGCCGGCTGGGCCAGAGCCACGACTTTGTAGACACGGCCCGCCACCCCGAGGCCGTGGTGCCGCCTGGCGTGCTGATCGCGCGGCCCGATGTGCCCTTGTTCTTCGGCAATGCGGATGCAGTGTTCGCATCGATCCGCGCACGTATCGACGCGGCGCCGGGCCTGCAGCGCATGGTGCTGAGCCTGGAAGAGTCGGCCGACCTCGACGCGACCAGCATCGAAGCGCTGTGCGACTTTGCAGCCTATGTGCGCGTGCGCGGCGCGCGCCTGTCGCTGGCGCGCGTGAAGGACGACTTGCGCGACCTGCTCGCGAAGGTGAATTCGCCCGACCTGCATGCCGAGGTGTACGCGCCCTGGAGCGTCGACGATGCGGTGCAACCAGAAAACAGGACGCCACGGTCTTCTTGATCACCTGCCGTCGGAGGCAGCGTGTTCAACCGTGTGGATTTCAGCTCTTGGGGGGTGGCTTGGGCTCGCGGCTTTCCCGCAGAGTTTTAAGCCGTGGTTCCGCCTGACCTGGTGGAATCCGACCTTCTGCCTCCAGTCGCTTGAGGCGCCGTTCATCTGCCCGATTGAGAGCATCTTTGAGCAGTGCCATCTTGCGATCGTTGCAGGGTTCGCAGTCGTAGTAGCTTCCGGGATCAGTCGTGGGCCCAAGCGCCTCGTCCAACTCCGCGGTACTGATTCTCCCCGTGGGCTCAATGCCGATAGCGAGGATTTTTCCGTTCTTGAATGTAACGAGCGCACTGCCCTCGCATCCGGTTTCTTGCGCCTGCGGCACGAGATACGACCTCTTTGAGACCCTCCGCATATGACGTAGCGCATAGAACACATCTTCGACGGTCAAAACAACATCCTGACAATCTAGAAAATCTTTGTTCTCCCACGCTGTTTTCCCCGACGGGTTGTCGATCTTGATCGACTTTACGAAGGCTGCCGGATAGCGCCTGTCTGCCGCGTGAACTGACAGGGCCATAGCTACGGTAGCCAGCGTTACCGCAAGAACGATGACTTTTCTCATGGCGTCGGGACCACCAGATTCCAATTCGCACCTTGTGCCTCGGTCGTATTTTTTCTGCTGGCTTCTGGATGTCGAAATATCTCGCTCGGTGCGATCTGCATGGAGTCTTCGAGCGCCTTGACAAGCCACGAGAGTGCTTGGTTCTGGGCGGTGGTCGGCGTGTCGTATACACCGTACCGTCCTCTCAACTCATCCGTGGAGAGTTTGTTGTTTCGTGGTACCTGGAACCCTGCTGGTAGTCTGGCCCTGCCCACCATCTCGATACCAATGCCCTCCATGTTGCCTGGATACCGGTCGCTAGGTGCCCTGCGCATCTCGATGCGATGCATCGGATCCACCGCGTTCACGCCCGCAGGGTAGTCTCGCGGAGAGCACTTCCCGGTGATCAGGCACCTCGCCTTCAGTGGCCCGACATGGTTCGTGCGCTGGTAGATCGCGGCGGTCTGGTAAATAGTTCCATCGGTGTCGACAAGAAAGTGCGCGCCATTGGCCTTTGGGCGTTTGTAGCTGTTCAGCGAGGATGCTGAAGTGTCCGCATCGGTCTGGTGCACAACGATGCCTGTGATCGTGCTCGTACGTCTACCGCGTTCGATCGCAGGGCTGCGCGCATTGCGGACTTTCGCGTGAATGATCATTCCATCCGTGTCAATTTGAATTGCCATACGGCCTCCCGGAAATTAATTTCTCGTTGTTGATGTGGGTACCCCGGAACATGCAAGTCATCGACCTGCAGGCTTGCTTCGACGCACCCGCCCAGGATGATATCGACCCGAACATTGATTTGTTGCGGCCCGAGTTGCCGCTTTTCTGCGTCACCGCAGACGCAGTATTTGCGTCAATCAGCGCAACGCCGCCTGCCGCCTGAATTCGCTCGGGCTGCCGCCCGTGTGCTCGCGGAACACTCGGCTGAAGTGCGAGAGGTTGCCGAAGCCCGAAGCCAGCGCGATGTCGGTGATCGACCTTGCCGCGTTTGCTGGGTCGAGCAGTTCGCGGATGCTCGCGGCCAGTCGCCGGTGCTGGATGTAGCCATTCAGCGTTTCGTCGTCGTCCGCGAAGGCGCTGTGCAGCAGGCGCTTGCTGCTGCGCAGGGCCAGCGCCATGCGCATCCTGGTCGACAACGCGGTGGCCGATGAATTCGTCGCGAAGTTCGCGGCCCGCGCGCAGGCACTGCCGCTCGGCGATCCGCGCGAAGCTGGTGTGCGGCGGCAAGGCCCAGAACACGCTGATGCCCGCCACCGTGCTCGACCATGTGACGCCCGCAATGGAGATCTACCACGAGGAATCCTTCGCGCCGGTGAAGGCGGTGGTGCGCGCGAGCGGCGTGGAAGAAGCCGTGGCCATTGCCAACGACAACGAGTTCGGCCTTTCATCGGCCGTGTTCGGCCGCGACGTGGCGCGTGCGTGGAACGTGGCGCAGCGCATCGAGTCCGGCATCTGCCACGTCAACGGCCCCACGGTGCACGACGAGGCGCAGATGCCCTTCGGCGGTGTCAAGGCATCGGGCTACGGGCGCTTCGGCGGCCGGGCCGGCGTGGAGGCCTTCACGGAACTGCGCTGGATCACGGTGCAGACGACGCCGCGGCACTACCCGTTCTGAAAGAGCGCTTCAGCCCGCAAGAAAGTCCGGCTGGCGAAACTTTTTTTCAAGAAACTGCCCGTTGGCCACCAGCGCGGCCGCATCGCTCGACGCCACGTTGGCGACGATCTCGCGCAGCTTTGCATCGAGCAGGCCCAGCTGTTCGCCGAGCAACTGGCGCGCGGTCTTGCCGTCCTTCACCGCATGCGTGATGCGAAAGGCCGGCGGCAGCGCGACGTAGTTGGCGAGCGTTTCGGGCAGGTAGCGCAGCACGGTCTCGCGCACGGTGAACAGGTCGTCGCCATGCGAGCCCGTACCGACGAGGCGCGGCAGCACCTCGCCCACCGAGCCGCGCACGTTGTCGAGGCTCTTGCGCATGTCTTCGGTGAGGTGCGGCTGCGCCTGCGCGACCACGCGGTCGAGGCGCTCCAGCGTCTGCTCGACGCTGAGGCTGTCTTCGATGCGGCGTTCGAGTTCGGGTGCCCTGCGGCCCAGCAGCCAGCCGGCCACGTACAGGCCGGCAGTGATCAGCAGCCACCCGGTGTCGATGACGCCGGCAAACAGCAGTGCCGGCCCCAGCAGCGCCAGCGCGCAGCCGAGGATGTTGCCGTTGCCGTAGAGAAACAGCAGCGCGCGCAGTTTGAGCGAGCGCTCCGGCATCACTGGTAGCCCCGGATTTCCTTGAACACCTGCCCCAGCTGCAGCTTGCGGCCGTCGAACTCGCGCCCGCCCGAGAGCTGCGCGATCTCCTGCATCTCGCTCACGTTGGCCTCGCCGAAGAGGATGGGGAAGATGCGCGCGGGCAGGCCGCCCGCGGCATAGCGCTCGCGGAACTCGCGCGGCTTCAGGCCCGCGTTGTTCTCGCCGTCGGTCAGCAGCACGATGCTCACAAAGCGGTCGGGCTCGCGCTGCTGTTCCTTGCGTGCCACTTCTTCGGCGGCAGCGAGCGCCGAATAGATGGCCGTGCCCCCGTTGGCAGTCATCGCGTCGGCCTGCTCGCGCAGCGTGGCGCGGGCCGCGTCGATCCGGTCGGCATCGAAGCGCACCCACACCGGCTCCTGCACCTCGGTGGAGAAAGTGATCAGCACCACGCGCTCGCGGCTCTGGAAGGCGCTGTAGCGGGCGCTGGCGGTGGTGGCTTCGTCAGCACCCGACAGCAACTTGAGCGCCTCGCGCATCGACGCCAGCCGCTTGCCCGCCATGGACCCGCTGAGGTCGAGCACGAAGATCGAGGTGGCAGGCTTGCGCCATTTCGACTGGTAGGTGCCGAGCACCGCGTCGATCACCTCCAGCCGGTTGGGAAAGCCCAGCTCGGCCACGGCGGCGGTAGGCAAGGCGCCGGCGGCGGCAACCTCGGGGTTGGCGGGGCGCAGGAAGGCAGCCGAGAGTGCATCGCGCTGGAACGGCGCGGCCTTCAGCGTGGCGACCAGCTGGGTGTAGGCCTCGCGCTTGTCGGCGTTGAGCAGCATCAGCGGGTAGTCGGCCGAGATCATGCCGTCGCGCGGGTAGATCAGCGTGAGCTGGTCGGCGGCGGGCAGCTTCTCGTTGGCGCGCAGGATCACGGCTTCGTAGTTGACCATCGCGTCGATGGCCGACGGGTCCTTGATGTAGGCATCGGCCAGCCAGCCCGAGCTGCCGGCGGTGAGCTTCTGGCCGGAGAGAAAGGCCTTCAGCGTTTTCTCGTCCACGTCCTGGGCGGTCAGGTCTTCGGTCTTGCCCGCGAGCGCGGAGGCCACGGCGAACAGCGCGCTCATGCCGGTATTGGAGCTGGTGGCGTTGGTCATGCCGTAGCGCAGCTGGCCTGCGCCTGCGGCCTTCGCGATTTCGGCCCAGCCCGGCGGTTTCTTGTTCCACCCGAGCTGCGCGGCCTTGGCGCTCTTCACGCCGAGCGCGATGCGCGAATAGAAGAGCTTGTCGCGCGCCAGCGGCTTGGCCTGCAGCGCGAGCGCGGGATACGCACCGTTGGGCGGCAGGATCGCGTCGAAGCGCTCGCCGGCGTTGATGCGCTCGACGATATCGAGCGTGCCGGCGTACGAGAGCTTCACGTCCACGCCGGCCGCCTTCGCGGCGGCGACGATGGGGGCTTCGAGGTCCTTGAGTTCGGAGCCCGCGAGGATGGTGAAGGTCGCGGTGGCTTGCGCGGCCGGCGCGGCGTTCATCGCCTGTGGCGGCTCTTCCTTGCCACAGGCCGCAAGGCCCAGCACCACAGCCGTCAGAGCTAGCAGCCGGGTCAGCAGACTCACAGCGCGACCTCGCCGCGCGGCGACTGCAGCGCCTCTGTCGTTTCCTGGCGGCGCACGCGGTCGAGATAAGTGCGGCTCTTCGCGACTTCATTCGTCAGCGTGTCCACCGTGGTCTGCATGGAGTCGAGCGCCTTGCTCTTGAAGTCGGCAATCGTGTCCATGGTCTGGTAGATGTTGGCGAAGGCCTGCTGCAGCTTGGCGATCTCGATGGTGCTGGAGGCTGCCTGCTGGTGGATGGCGCTGCTCTGGTCGCGCAGCATCTCGCTGGTGCTGGCAATGAGGTTGCCGGTGGTGGCGTTGAGCGCGCTGATCTGGTCGAGCACCAGCTTCTGGTTGGACAGCGCCTGCGCGACGATCACCGCGGTGCGCAGCGCGGCCACGGTGGTGGTGGTGGCGCGGTCCACGCCCTTCATCAGCTCCAGGTTGTTCTTGCGGATCATGTCCAGCGCCAGGTAGCCCTGGATGTTCACCGCGAGCTGCGTGAGCAGGTCGGTGACCTTCTGGCGCGAATAGAACAGCATTTCCTCGCGGATCACGCGGGCCTTCTCGGGGTCGGTGGTTTCCAGCGCGCGGGCCTTGGCGTCGAGCTGGCCGTCGAGCGCCTTGCCGATGTGCACGTATTTCTCGAGCCGCTCCATCAGCGTCCAGAGGTTGACCTTTTCCTGTTCGATGGCGGTGTTGTCGCGCAGCAGCTCGTCCTTGCCGCGCTTGAGCGATTCGATGATGGCGTTCAGGTGCGTCTGCGACGACTGGTAGCGCTCGAAGTAAGCGAGCAGCTTGTTGCCCAGCGGAATGATGCCCAGCAGCTTGCGCGCCGAGAACAGGTCGCCCTGCTTCGAGGGGTCGAGGTCTTCCACCTGGTGGCGCAAGTCGATCAGCGACTGGCCGATCTGCGCGCCCTTGTCGAACAGCCCGTTGCGCAGCGAACCCACGGGCCGGTCGAGCATGCGGTTGGAGACCGATGCAGAGGCCTCGATGTCCTTGTTGCCCATCGAGTGGATGCGCTCCACGGCCTCTTTGAACTGCGGATGCTGGCTGTCGTGTGCGGTGATGTCGTCGATGAAGCGCGCCACCTGCGCGTCGAGCTCGGCTACGTCCTCGGGCTTCAGGCGCACCTTGCCGCTGGCCGACTCGACCGGCACCAGGGCAACGGGCGCGGGCGGTTCGAGCGTGAAGGCCTGCGGCGGCTGCAGGTCGATGGGCGCGGGGGCCGTTGCGGTGGTGGTGGTTGCGGTGACAGGCGCGTTCATGAATGCGTTCCTTGGTTCAGTCGTTCGGTCGTTCACTTGAAGCGGGCTTCGATGCCCGTGGTCATTCGCTCGAGCCACTCGAAGCTCGGCGGGTCGATCACGTCGACCAGCACGTCGGGCACCTTCACGCCGCGCGCGGCCCAGGTTTCGGGGCCCTTGGCGTCGCCGCCGGTGCGGTAGCCGTATTCGTGTGCCAGCTCGCGCAGGGCCGGGTCGTTTTCCAGCGCCGCGCCGAGCCGCGCGCCGCCGGGCGTGTAGGGCACCAGCACGTGCTTCGAATAGACGGTGGGCTTGGGGTAGAGCAGCACCATGTCGCTCTTGAGCCGGTCGGGGTTCTTGAGCCAGAACTCGATCATTTGCGACTCGTAGGCCACCAGCAGCGGCGCCTTGCCCATGCCGAGCGCGAGATAGTCTTCGAACGGCCCGGCCGACGATTGCTCCTGGAAGCCCTGGCGCAGGAAGAGCGGTGCAACCACGGGCATGACGCGGTCCACGTCTTCCTGGCTCTGCACGATCTGCTGGCTGTTGGCGAGGTAGCTCGCGAGCGCGAGGTACATGGCCGCCGAGTTGGAGGTGCGCACATCGGTCGAGTTGATGAGCAGCGACTTGCTGGTGGAAAACGCGCTGCTGGCCTTGAGCTCCTTCCAGCGCGTGCCCTTCTCGATCATGGCCATGAGGCCCGGCAGGTCGACCACGTAGTAGAAGTCGCCCTGCTTCTGCGCGATGCCGTTGGCCACGAGAATTTCCGCAATCGGCCGCCAGCTGGCCAGCACGATGGGCGTGTAGAACGGGTTGAAGACGTTAGGCGCCTTGGCCAGCGTCTTGAGCTGCGCCGCAGCGGGCGCGCCCGAGGGAAAGCCGAAGTCGAACTTGGTGGCGTCGTAGCGGCTGGCAATGGCACGCGAACCTGCCTTCTCGACGGTGACAGTGATGCCCTGCGCGGCCAGCGCCTTCTGCACGCGCGGGTCGGCAAAGAAGGTTTCTTTTTCGGAGCCGATCAGGCCCCGCAGCGTGACCTGTTTCTGCTGCTCGATGCGCGCGGCGGCGGCGGTGGCCGATTCATCGTGCAGGCGGGTGTTCGAATACCAGACGCCGGACCCGACCGCGGCCAGCAGGACGACGGCCAGCGCTGGTGCGATCAGCTTGCGGATTTCCAAATCTCATGCTCCTCTCCCCCTGTGAACGGGGGTAGAGAAACATGCTAACTACCGAATATGACGGTTTGTGACAGTCAGATGTCGGTGGCTATTTCCTGGGTAATGCGCAGGAATTTCTCGATGTCGGCGACGGAATTGCAATGCAGCGGCGACACCCGAACGGTGCCCGCGAGCCCGAAGGATTCGAGCATGCGCTTCGAGTAGATGCTGGTTGCCACACGCTCGTAGACGGTCACGCCGCGCTTGCCGTACTCGACCACCGCCTGCGTGCAGTCGATACGGTCGAAGCCGATGCCCAGGATCAGGTCGCGCTTCGTCAGGTCTTCGTGGTCGAGGAAGACGTTGACGCCCTTCATCTCCCGCATGCCGGTGGCGTTCGCGTTGCCGTCGAGCAGCAGTGCCAGCAGCGCGCGCTCGTGCAATTCGATGTGCGTGATGCCGGCGATGAACAGTGCGCGCCGGTCGGTGGCGTCGCTGAAGTGGCCGCCCAGCCAGCAAACGTAGTCGACGATTTCCGTGAGCACCGCGAACTGCCACGGCGCCGCGCTGCCCAGGTCCCAGTAGTCGGGCTTCTTGCCCGCCAGCTTGTGGTGCGGCAGCACGGCCGCGCGCTCGGACACCCACGAGAGCCCCGAGCCCCGACAGCCGAAGAACTTATAGGGCGCGAGGTTGATGCCGTCCACCGGCGTCTTCTGCAGGTCGATGAGGCCGTGCGGCGCGTGCTGCACGGCGTCCACCAGGATGTACAGGTCGGGCTTGATCTCGCGCGCGCGGCGCACGATTTCGGTCATGTCGAGCTTGGCGCCGGAGATGTTCGACGCGTAGATCACGTTGAGCAGGCAGGTGTCCTTGTCGACCAGCCGCACGATCTCTTCCACGTCGACGCCACCGGTGACGGGGTTGCTCTGCGCCACGCGCAGCTCGCGGCCGAGGCGCTGGGCATAGAGGCTCATCGCGTCGAAGGCCGACGGGTGTTCGAGCACGGTGGTGACCATGTTCATGCCCGGCACGTTCTCCGCGATGGCGCGCACCATGTCGAACATGGCGCCCGAGGCGCTGAACGAGGCGTACACGCTGCCGCCCGTGGCGTTGAGGATGGTGCGCAGGTCGGCGCTGCCCTTGGCCTGGATGTTCTGCAGCTCGACGGCCGTGGCGTGGATGCGCTCGGCGTTGTCGGGAATGGCATCGACCTGCGCGAAGCGCTCGACCGCGGCCTTGAGGCGGAACGAGCCGCCGGCGTTGTCGAAGTACAGGCGCTCGCGGCCGTGGTGGTCATGGTCGACCTGCAGGAAGCGCGCTTTCACCTCGCGCATCAGCGCATCGGAAAAGGCCTGGCCGCGGTCGAGATCAGGAAGCTGGAGAGTCATCGCTCAGACGCCCTTGTTGTTCGGGTTCTTGTAGATCTCGCGCACCGCATCCGTCATCGGGAAGTTGAGGTTCGCGTTCTTCGGCGGGATCGGCGACAGGAACCACTTGGTGTAGAGCTGCTCGATGGCGCCCGACTTCATCAGGCCCGTGACGGTCTCGTCGACGAGTGCCTTGAACTGCGGGTCGTCCTTGCGCAGCATGATCCCGTAGGGCTCCTGGCGCAGCGATTCCTTCAGGATCTTGTAGTCGCCCGGGTTGGTCGCGCTGGCGATCATGCCGGCGAGCTGCACGTCGTCGAGCACATAGGCGTCGGCGCGGCCGGTGGACAGCAGCAGGAAGCCGTCGGACGTGTCCTTGCCGGCGATCTCGTTCACTTCGATGGTGCCGCTCTTGCGCGCGCCGCGCAGCAACTGGATCGAGGTGCTGCCCGAGACGGTGGCCACGTTCTTGCCGTTGAGGTCGCCCAGTGCATTGATGCCCGAAGCCTTCTTCACGGCGGCGGTGATGTTGGTGACGAAGTGGCTGGGCGCGAAGTCGACTTGCTGCTGGCGCTGCGTGGTGTTTGTGGTGGTGGCGCAGTCGAGGTCGACGGTACCGTTCTGCAGCAGCGGAATGCGGTTGGTCGAGTTGAGCATGGTGTAGCGCACCTCGATCTTGGCCAGGCCCAGCTTGGCCTTCACGGCGTCGACGATCTTCAGGCAGATGTCGTTGGTGAAGCCGATGGGCGCGCTGTCGGCGCTGAGCTTGTACGAGAACGGGATCTGGCTGTCGCGCGCGCCGATCTGGATCGTGCCGCTCTCCTTGATCTTCTGCAGCGTGCCGCCGTCCTGGGCACTGGCGGCGCCGCAGGTGAAGGCAAAGACAAGTCCGAGCGCGAGGGGCAGTTTCTTGAAGTCCATGGAGAGTTCCTTGAAGAGTCGATGACGTTGGTCGAACGCGGTGGTTTTGGCGAATCTTCTGCCTCGCAATGAATTTCTAAAAGCGATTTTTTGTGATCGAATCGCATGAATAAAAGCGTTCTTTCAGTCAGCCTTCACAGGAGCAACGCACCGTGATGACCTTCAAGCAACTCGAAGCCCTGTATTGGATCGCCCGGCTCGGCGGCTTCGCGCAGGCGGCCAACCAGCTCAACACCTCGCAGTCGGCCATCTCCAAGCGGGTGCACGAGCTGGAGCAGCTGTTCGACACCGAGCTGTTCGACCGCAGCCAGCGCGCCGCGCGGCTCACCGAGAAGGGCGAAGAGATGTTCGTGCTCGCCCGGAAGCTGCTGGAGCAGCGCGACGCCGCCGTCGAGCAGTTCGGCAAGCCCGGCGTGGTGGAACGCCGTATCCGCGTCGGCGTGACCGAGCTCACCGCGATGACGTGGTTGCCACGGCTGGTGGGCCTCATCCAGCAGCACTACCCCAAGGTGATCCTCGAGCCCGACGTGGACGACAGCCTGCAGCTGCGCGACAAGCTGCTGGCTGACGAGCTCGACCTGGTCATCGTGCCCGACACCTTTGCCGACTCGCGCCTGCCGCACAAGGTCATCGGCCAGGTGAAGAGCGCGTGGATGTGCAAGCCCGGCGTGGTGCCGGCCGGCGGCACCGTGCGACTGCACGAACTGGCGCGCCATCGCATGCTGGTGCAGGGCAACAACTCGGGCACGGGCCGCGCCTACGACGCGTGGATGAAAGAGCAAGGCGTGCAGCCCGCCAACGTGATCGTGGTGAGCAACCTGGTGGCGCTGACCGGGCTCACCGTGTCGGGGCTGGGCGTGAGCTACCTGCCGCGCGAGTGCCTGCAGCCGCTGGTGGCGGCGGGGATGCTTACGGTGATCGACGTGACGCCAGCCTTGCCCGTGGTGCGCTACGTGGCGATGCACAAGGGCGAGCACCGCAGCGCGTTGACCTCGTCCATCGTGATGCTGGCGCAGGAATGCTGCGACTTCACGCGGATGTTCCAGGCGCAGGCGGAGGGGGAAGAAGAGGAGCCGGCGAGCAACTGAGCGCGAGCTTCGTCCTAGCTGTTGTCGTCGACGGGGGACAGGTCCGGATGCAATTGCCGCAGCGCCAGCGACAACCGGAGCACTCGCTCCCGCGCACCCGGCTCACCCCGGGCCAGTGCGCCCAATGCTGCTTCGTAGTCGTCAGTGAGCTGCTGCCACAGCTCGAAATCGGCGCCAAGGCCTTCAGCGTCCTTGTCCATCTTTGCTCCAAGTCGGAATTCGACGGCCGGTGAGTGCGTCAGTTTGACCGATTTTTGCCGGGAGCGTTAGAACTTTAGGGGTCGTGGGGTCATATCCAACTGGATACGACGCAGTGCCGGTACCGCGGCCCCTGACTTTGAGGGGCACCGATTCGGGGTTGTCCTTATGAAAATATCTTTCAAACAATCCAATAATTGACGTCAATATAGGCGGCGTAGCGCGATATTTTCGTCAAATCAAGGAAATTAAGAAAAAGTCTTTCATTTCAGGCGCCTGCTTCCCGCTCACCGTCGCAAGACGACCATCAGAAAGTGCCCATGACCATCACCGTGACACGCCAGGATGCTCGCTACAACACCCTGAAAAAGGGTTTCAACCTGCGATGGCCTGCAACGGAGTCAGACGCCGCTTCGCGCATCGAACTGGCGGAGAACGCCGGCGATGCGGCCGCCGCCCTGCAGCGCATCGTCGATGCAGGCCTTCGGCCCACGTTGCGCAGTGGTGGGCATTGTTATGAAGACTTCGTCTCCAACAACCCCAACGGCGCGATCCTCGACCTGAGCCTGCTCAACCAGGCGAGCCCCGCCAGCGGCGACGGGCGCTACCGTGTCGGCCCCGGCACGCAGAACTGGAGCGAATACCTCGACCTGTACAAGCGCAGCAACGTCACGCTGCCCGGCGGCTCCTGCTATTCGGTCGGCGCGGGCGGGCACATCTGCGGCGGCGGCTACGGCCTGCTGTCGCGCCTGCAGGGGCTGACGGTCGATTGGCTTTCCGCCGTCGACATCCTTACGGTCGACTCCCGCGGCAAGGTGGTGCCGCGCACCGTGGATGCGCGCCGCGAGCCCGATCTGTTCCGCGCATGCCGTGGCGCGGGCGGCGGCAACTTCGGCGCGATCACCAGCTACGTGTTCGACACCCTGCCGCCCGCGCCGCGCGAGGTTGCGCTGGCGGTGGTCGCCTTCGACTGGGCCACCATGACGCCCGAGCGCTTTGCCACCCTGCTCTCCACCTACGGCGAATACTGGGCGACCCGCGGCAAGTCGCCGGACACCTGGGGCATGTTCTCGCTGCTCAAGCTCACGCATCGCTCGTCGGGCCAGATCGTGATGCTGACGCAGTTCTGCAACCCCGACGGCACCTGCAACGACCTCACGGTGCTCAACGAATTCCTCGATCGCTTTCGCGCCTGCGCGCCGGTGCCCGCCAAGGGCCGGCCGCCGGGCGTGGGCCCGGCCCCGCAACGCGACGCGGGGCAGTTGCTGTGCTCCAAGCCGCACACGGTGACACGCTACGACTGGCTCACGGCCACCCAGTACCTCAACGGCTCGGGCGACAACCAGCGCGGCAAATACAAGTCGGCCTACATGAAGCAGAACTTCAGCGCCCGCGAGGCGCAGCGCATCTACACGCACCTGACGCGCGTGATACCGGGTGTCGATCTCAGCCAGTCGCTGGTGCAGGTGGATTCGTACGGCGGCGCCGTCAACAAGCCCGAGCGCATCAACGACACGGCGGTGCCGCAGCGCGCTTCGATCATGAAGCTGCAGTACCAGACCTACTGGCGCGATGCGAAGGACGATGCCGGCCACCTGCGCTGGATCGGCGATTTCTACCGCGACGTGTACGGCACGCCCGACGTACCCGAGCGCTACGCCGGCACCCCTTACCCCGGCGAGCGCTACGAGGGCTGCTACATCAACTACCCGGACAGCGACATGCTGGCCTACCCTTTCTGGTCGCAGCTCTACTACGGCGACCAGGGGCTCTATGACTTCCTGCGGAAGGTGAAGCGTCGGTATGACCCGAACAACATCTTTCACCATGCAATGTCTGTACGGCCTTGAGATGAGCCATCGCTCTTGTTTGGGGCGCGATCACGCCGACGGGGTACCTTGCTCCGCGAATGTCCCCCGACCTGCGGCCTCCTCCTTTATTTCGCTGCGCAAGGCACCCCATCGACGTGATCGTTCAGAGCACTGGTTGATCGGCCAGCACAACGGCTGCGCCCATGTGCGAATGGCATCGGGTGCTCCCCGCAGCGAAATAAAGGAGGAGGCCGAAGGCCGGGGGACATTCGCGGAGGGGAGTACCCGGTGTCATTCGCACACACCCTGAACAGCAACCACTGAGCCAAATCACAAGAGGAATCTCATGACACATCGCCCCCAACGCCGCACAGTCATGCAATGGATCGGCGGCACCTCCGCCCTTGGTGCCCTGACGCCATGGCTGCCTGCCAACGCGCAAACCCCAGACGCCGCAGCCACCAGTCGCAGCACACTCACACCGCGTTTCGCCTATGTCGGCACCTACACCAGCGACGCACCGGGCGGCACAGCCGGCGGACCAGCATCGAAGGGCATCTATGTGCTCGCCATCAACGACGGTGCCTGGACGCAAGTGCAAGCGGTCCCAAGCGCGAACCCCTCGTTTCTCGCCGTGCACCCCAGCCAGCGCTTCCTGTACGCGATCAACGAGATCGACACCTACCAGGGCCTGCCCACCGGAACAGCCGAAGCCTATGCCATCGATGAGCGCAGTGGCCGCCTGACACTGATCAACCGCCAGCCGCTGTCACTCTCCGGCGTGATCCCGGCACATCTGGCCGTGTCGCCGGATGGCCGCGCGCTGGTGGTGGCGCTGTATGGCGGTGGCGCCTACAACGTGTTGCCGATCAGTGCGGACGGCAAGCTCGGCAAGGTATCGAGCATTGAGAAGGAAACCGGCTCCGGCCCCGACACCGAACGGCAGGAGTCGCCACACCCGCACATGGTGCAGTTCGACGCCTCGGGCCAGCGCGTGCTAGCCACCGACCTCGGCAGCGACCGCATCAACGTCTTCACGCTCACCGACGGCAAGCTGGCACTGGTCGGCCGCACTGCCACGCAGCCCGGCAGCGGCCCGCGCCACCTGGCGCTGCATCCGTCGCAACGCATCCTGTACCTGGTGAACGAACTCGACGCCACAGTCGCCTGCTTCGGCTACGACGCGGCCAGCGGCCTGATAGATGGACAACGCCAGCGGATCTCGACAGTGCCGCAAGACTTCACCGGCCAGAAAAACTCGGCGGCGCTGGTGATGCATCCCTCGGGGCAGTTTCTCTACGCGAGCAACCGCCGGCTGAAGTCGGAGCATCCGCTGGCCGACAGCATTGCAGCATTCCGCGTCGATGCAACCAGCGGCACGCTGACACCGCTGCAGCACTGGAGCGAAGGCCTACGCTTCCCTCGCGCGCTCGCGATGGCGCCCAGTGGCAGTCACCTCTACGCGCTCAGCCAGAAAGGCGACGCCATCCTGCGCCTGCGCATCGACCCCGCGAACGGCAAGCTGGACCAGCCGGTGCAGGTGGCACAAGTGCCGACGCCAGCCTGCCTGGTGTTCGCCTGATCAGCTCCCGCGCGTGAGCATCCGCCCCGCGCGCGCCAGCACCCGTGCTTCGGCCTCGCCGCCGCGGTAGGCCAGCACGCCGTTCACGAACACGCGCTCCACACCCAGGCTCACGCCGTGCGGCTGGTCGTAGGTCGCGGTGTCGGCGATGGTCTCGGGGTCGAACACCACCACGTCGGCCATCGCGCTGGTGCGCAGCAATCCGCGGTCGGCGATGCGCAGGTTGCGCGCGGTCATGCCGGTCATCTTGTGCACGGCCTGCTCCAGCGTGAACAGCCTGCGCTGGCGCCAGTAGCGCGCAAACACGCGAGGGAAAGCCCCCCACAGGCGCGGATGCGGATGCCGGTCGTGCGGCAGGCCGTCGCTGCCTATCATGGTGAGCGGATGCGCGATGACGCGCTCCACGTCTTCCTCCTGCATCTGGAAGTAGCAGGCGCCGCCCGGCTTCAGGCGCAGGCAGGCCTCCTGCTCGGTGACGCCCCACTCGCGCGCGATGTCGGAGACAAGGCGCCCCGTCATCTCCGGATGCGGGTCGGACCAAGTGAGCAGCACGTCGATCACGCCATCGACAAGGTCCTCGCGCAGCACGGTCGAGCCGGCCACGTAGGGGTACACGTCCATCGCGATCTTCTGGCGCTGCGCCAGCGACTCGATCAGCGGCAGCGTCTCCTTCGTGCGGCCCCAGTTGGCGGGGCCGGCGCACTTGTGGTGCGAAATGACGAGCGGCACGCCGGCATTGAAAGCCGAGTCGCCAGCCTCGTGCAGCGCCTCGATGATCTGCTGCATCTCGCTGCGCAGGTGCGTGGCGTACACGCCGCCATGGCGTGCCACGACGCGCGCCAGCGCCGTCACTTCTTCGGCGGGCGCAGCAAAGGCCTCTTCGTAGAACAGGCCCGACGACATGCCGTGCGCACCGTCGGCCATGCAGCTGTCGAGCAGCGCTTCCATGCGCGCCATCTCATCGGCGCTGGCGGGGCGGTCCAGCGCTTCCATGGTGGCGAAGCGCAGTGTGGTGTGACCGACCAGCGCTGCCACGTTGAGCGCAGGCTGCGTCGCGTCGACCGCCGCGCGGTACTCCGCCATGGTCGCGTGCTTGAACGAATCGGCGCCCAGCAGCGTGAGCGGCGGCAGCGACTGCGGCGTGCGGTAGGGCGCGAGCGAAATGCCGCAGTTGCCCGTCACCACCGTGGTGATGCCCTGCGACACCTTGGGCAAGCACAGCGGGTCGCGCAGCACGATGGCGTCGTCGTGCGTGTGCGCGTCGATGAAGCCAGGGGCGATGACCTTGGCGCGGCAGTCGACGATCTCGACGTCGGCCAGCGCGAGGCCATCGGGCAGCCGCTCGCGCAGGCCTTCGCCGAGCGCGACGATGCGGTCGCCCTGCAGCAGTACGTCGCCGGGCCACGAAGGGCCGCCCGAGCCGTCGACCACCAGGCCAGCTTCGAGCAGGATGGCCTTGCCTGTCGTCGCACTCACGATGCGGCTCCCTTGTTACTGTTGATGCCGCCGCCGTCCCAGCTTTGCAGCGGGTGCGTGGTGGCGTCGATGCCGTGGCGCTGGAAGGCTTCGCGCGCGCGCTGAAGGCGCTGCACGGCGGGCTCGCCGCGGCGCTGGGCCACGAGCACGGTAAGGATCTCGATGGCAGTGAGGTGCGTCAGGTAGGCATCGATGCCCACGTGCATCACCGCGTCATCGGGCACCGACAGGCCGAGCAGAAAGTCGGCCTTGGCCGCGAGCGCCGTGCCGGGCCGCGTCAGCGCAACCACCTTGGCGCCCTGCCCGCGCGCGATGTCCACTGCGTCGAGCAGCGAGGGCATGCCGCCCACGTGCGAGATGGCGATGACCACGCCGCCCGGCCGCTGCGCCGCGCCGGCCACCTGCTGCAGGTGGTAGTCGGCCCAGGCATTGGCCGACAGGCCGAGCCTGAAGAGCCGCGCCTGCAGGTCGTTGGCCATGAACCACGAGGTCGCGCCCGCGCCGTACAAGTCCACGTGCGGCGCCGCCGCAATCGCCGCCACGGCGCCGTCGAGCACCTGCATGTCGAGTTGGCCGCGCACGCCCGAGACCGATGCCGCCGCGCTGCGCGCGATCTTGCCGACCACTTCGTCGGCCGCGTCCTCGATGTTCACGCGGCGGTGCAGCGGCGAGCCACCGAGCGCCAGCTCCTGCGCGAGCGCGAGCTTGAATTCGCGCAGACCGGCAAAGCCGAGGTCGCGGCAAGTGCGCATGATGGTAGGCACCGAGCTGCGCGAGCGCTCGGCCAGCTGCTCGAAGCTCTCTTCGAGCACACGGTCGGGGTCTTCGAGGATCAGGTCGAGAATCGCGCGCCGCGTCGCCGGGGCGTCGCTGCGGATCTGCGCGATTTTCTGAAGCAGGGAGGGTGTCATCGCAGCGTGCTCAGAAGTGCATGGCGACGGCATCGCTCACGCGGTAGTCGTTCTCGACCACGGGCATCCAGTGCCATTTGTCGAAGGTGGTGCAGGGGTGCGAAATGCCGAGGCCGACCCGGTCGCCGACCTTGGGCGCTTCGGCTTCCTCGCTCGCGTCCCAGCGCAGGTAGGCGTGCTGGTCGTTGAGCGCGGTGATCTTCCAGCCCGCGGGCACGGCCTGCGGCTGCAACACGCCGCGCGCCGCGCGCGCGATGGGCACGGGCAGCGAGAGATCGAAGGAAATGTCGCGCTTGCCGACCGCAAGAATCGCCAGGCCCGGCTCGGGGCGCGATTGCACCGTGGCCCAGACTTCCATCGCCGGCACCAGGCTCTCGCCACAGCCGCAGCCCAGGCGCTCATCGACCGCGCTCACCATGCGCTTGTAGAAGCCATGGTCGTGCGTGACGTAGCAGCCCGAGCGCAGCAGGCCGCGCACCGGCGCGCCGAGCGCGGGCTTCAGGCGCCCTGCCACGAGGTCGAAGATGGCCGAGCCACCGGCCGAAACCAGCACCTCGTCGGTCTCGAAAAGCTTGTTGGTGTCGCAGTGGCGTGCCACAGCTTCCACACGGTCCATCAGCGTCTTCGCGTAGGCCGCATCGGGCTCGCTCTGGCCGGTGGCGCCCTGCCCTTCGTAGCACTCGATGCCCACGAGCTTGACCGCATCGCTCGCGCGCAGCCGTGTGGCCAGCTCCACGGCTTGCTCGTGCGTACGGCAGCCGGTGCGCGCGCCGTCGACGCCGATCTCGATCATCACCTCGAAAGGCACGCTCGCGGGGTGGCGCTTCGCCCAGTCCTCTATCAGCGCGAGCTGCGCCAGCGAATCGACCAGGAACACGATGCGCAGGTCGACATGCTCGCTCAGCAGCATCTGGATGCCCGCGAGGTCTTCGTCGCTCACCACCTGGTTGGCGATGACCGTGCGGCGCGCGCCGGCCGCCACGCCCACGGCCAGCTGCGTGACGGTGGCGAAGGTCAGGCCCCAGGCACCGGCGTCGAGCTGGCGCTGGAAGAGCTGCGGCGACATGGTGGTCTTGCCATGCGGCGCGAGGTCGATGCCCCATTCGCGCACGCGCGACTGCATCCAGGCGAGGTTGTGTTCGAGCGCCTCGCGCTTGAGCACGGCCAGCGGCAGCGGCAGGTCACCGGCGAGCACGTTCCATCCGGCGGCGCCGATCTCGCTGCGGCGGCGCGGCGCCTGGGTGCGCGGGTAGCCCTTGAAGTTGCTGCCCAGCAGCGGGTCGTTGAAATCGTTGGCGGCGACGGCTTTGTCGGTCATGGTCATGCGGCAATGTTGGAGAGCAGTTCTTTGCGGATGCAGGCGCTGTAGTGTCCTGCCGAAATTTCTTCGAGCGGCGGCACAGTCAGCGCGCAGGCCTCGATGGCATGCGGGCAGCGCGTGCGAAACACGCAGCCCGAGGGTGGCGAGATGGGGCTGGGAATGTCGCCCTTCAGCGCAATGCGCTCGGTCGCCACCTCGGGGTCGGGCTTCGGGCTCGCGGCCAGCAGCGCCTGTGTGTAGGGATGCGAGGGCCGCGCGAACAGCTCTTCGGTGGTGGCGACTTCCATCACCTTGCCCAGGTACAGCACCACCACGCGGTCGCACAGGTACTCGACCACGTCGAGGTCGTGCGAGATGAAGAGCATCGTCAGGCCCAGCCGCTCGCGCAGGTCGGCCAGCAGATTGATGACCTGCGACTGAATGGACACGTCGAGCGCCGACAAGGGCTCGTCGGCCACGATGAATTCGGGCTCCACGGCCAGCGCGCGCGCCACGCCGATGCGCTGGCGCTGCCCGCCCGAGAACTCGTGCGGAAAGCGGCTCGCATGCTCGGCGCGCAGGCCCACGGTCTCGAGCAGCTCGGCAATGCGCTTGTCGCGCGCCGCCGCGCCCTTGTGCAAGCCATGGGTGGACAGCGCCTCGCCGAGGATCGCGCTGATGCGCATCTTGGGGTTCAGGCTGGCGTACGGGTCCTGGAAGATGATCTGCAGCTTGCTGCGCAGCTTGCGCATGCGCTCGCCCGACAGCGTGCCGATGTCGTCGCCGCGGTACAGCACTTGCCCGCTGGTGCGTTCGAGCAGTCGCAGCACGGTGCGGCCGATGGTGCTCTTGCCCGAGCCCGATTCGCCCACCAGGCCCAGCGTTTCACCGGGCTGGATCGCGAACGACACGTCGTCGACCGCGCGCACCGGGCGGTCGCTGCTGCCGAAGTATTTCTTGAGTCCGCGGACTTCGATGAGTGGAGAAGAGGAAGAAACAGCGGTCATGCGACCCTCACGAGTGGTTGCGCCGGCTGCACACGGATGCAGCGCGCCTGGCGGCCGTGGTGCGTTTCGATCAGCGGCGGCATCCCGGCGGTGCAGCCGGCCAGCGCGAGATCGCAGCGCGGCTCGAAGGCGCAGCCCGGCGGCGGTGCCAGCGGACTCGACACCTGGCCGCGAATGGCGAACAGGCGCTTGGGCTTGGGCTGGCCGGGCAGGCGCGCCTTGCCCGGCAGGCAGGCCAGCAAGCCCTGCGTGTACGGATGCTCGGGCTGCGCGAACAGCGGCCGAACCGGTGCGCTTTCGACCACGCGGCCCGCATACAGCACCACCACGTCGTCCGCATGGTGCGCGACCACGCCGAGGTTGTGCGTGATGAAGAGGATGCTCATGCCCGTCTCGGCCTGCAGCCGGCGCATGAGCTCGAGGATCTGCGCCTGGATGGTCACGTCGAGCGCGGTGGTGGGCTCGTCGGCAATCAGCAGCGTCGGGTCGCAGGCCATGGCCAGCGCGATCATCACGCGCTGGCGCATGCCGCCCGAGAGCTGGTGCGGATACTCGTGAATGCGCTGCGCGGCGGCCGGTATCTCGACCAGCTCCAGCATGCGCAGAGCATGGGCCAGCGCCGCCTTGCGGTCGAGGCCCTTGTGCAGGCGCACGCTTTCCGCAATCTGCTCGCCGATGGTGAACACCGGGTTCAGGCTGGTCATCGGCTCCTGGAAGATCATCGACAGCTGGTTGCCGCGCAGCGAGCGCATCTCGCGTTCGCCGATCTGCAGCAGGTCGAGCGTCTTGCCTTCGCGCGTCACGAACGAGGCGCTGCCGCTGACCTGCGCGTTCGCGGTCTTGGGCAGCAGGCGCATCAGCGTGAGGCTGGTGACCGACTTGCCCGAACCCGATTCGCCGACCAGCGCGGTCGTCTTGCCCGGCTGGATGGAGAAGCTCACGTCGGCCACCGAACGCACGAGGCCGTCTTCGGTGGGGAAGCTGGTGCTCAGGTTGCTGACCGTGAGACGTGGTGTTTGATTGGCGTTCGTCATCACGATGTCTTCTTGAGCTTCGGGTCGAGCAGGTCGCGCACACCGTCGCCCAGCAGTTGCAGCGACAGCGCCGTGAAGATGATCGCGAGCCCCGGGAACAGCACTACCCAGAAGGCCTGGTGCGCGTACTGCTGGCTGCCCGCGACCATGGTGCCCCAGGTCGGGATCTCGGGCGGCACGCCGACGCCGAGGAACGAAAGGCCCGCCTCCGCCAGGATCGCGTACGCGAAGATGAACGACACCTGCACGAGGATCGGCGACATCAGGTTCGGCAAGATGTGCCGCCACAGGATGCGCGAGGTGCGCACGCCCAGCGCACGCACGGCCTCGACGAACAGCAGTTCGCGCACCACCAGCGTCGAGGCCCGCACTACCCGCGCCACGCGCGGCGTGTAGACCAGCACCAGCGCGAGCACGGTGTTCATCAATGACGGCCCGAGGATGGCCACCAGCGCGATGGCCAGCAGGATGTCGGGGAAGGACATCATCGCGTCGACCACTCGCATCAACGGCGCGTCGAGCCGGCGGAAGAAGCCGGCCATCAGGCCCAGCACCGTGCCGGCGATGACCGCGCCCAGCGCGGTGAGCGCCGCGATGGCCAGCGAGTAGCGCGCGCCGTGCACGATGCGCGAATACAGGTCACGGCCCAGTTCGTCGGTGCCGAGCAGATGCTCGGCGCTCGGCGCCTTCAGGCGCTCCAGCACGGCCGTGTCGTTGGGGTCGATGGAGGCGAACAGCGGCGCGCCGATCGCGAGCACCGCGATCACCAGCAGCACCAGGGCGGAAACCATCACGATGCGGCGATGCATCAGCTGACGGAGCATTCGGGGCATACGCATCGCTCAGACCTTCACGCGCGGATCGACCACCGCATACAGCAGGTCGATCGAGAAATTGATGAGCACATAGATCGCGGCGATCACGAGCAGCGCACCTTGAATGACGGGGTAGTCGCGCCGCAGCACGGCACTGACCACGAGGTTGCCCACGCCGGGCAGGCCGAACACGGTCTCGGTGATGACGGCGCCGCCGATCATCAGCGCCACCGTGAGACCGATCACCGTGACGATGGGCACCAGCGCATTGCGCAGCGCGTGCTTGAGCACCACCGTGCTTTCGCTCAGGCCCTTGGAACGCGCGGTGCGCACATAGTCTTCACCGAGCACGTCGAGCATGGAGGCGCGCGTGAAGCGGATGATGAGCGCGGAGTTCAGCAGGCCCAGCACCGTCGCCGGCAGCACCAGCGAATGCAGCCGCTCGGCCAGCGCCGCATCGGGCGCGCCGTAGCCCGACACCGGGAACCAGCCGAAGGACACGGCAAAGATCTGGATCAGCACGATGCCGAGCCAGAAGCTCGGAATGCTCGCGCCCAGCATCGCGATGCCGGTGAATAGCTGGTCGACCGCGCGCCCGCGGAACACGGCGGAGACGATGCCGCACGGCACGCCGATCAGCGCCGCGATGGCCACCGCCATCAGCGCAAGCAGCGTGGTGGGTTCGGAGCGCTCCCACAGCGCCTGCGTCACGGGGCGCTGCAGGAAGATCGAAGTGCCGAGGTTGCCCTGCAGCACCTCGCGCAGCCAATAGCCGAACTGCACGGGCAGCGGCTTGTCGAGGCCGTACTCCTTCTGCACGCGGGCGATGTCGGCCGCGGTGGCCTGGTCGCCCAGCAGCACCGAAACCGGATCGCCCGAGGCCGCACGCGTGAGCACGAAGACGAGCACCGCCACGATGGCGAGCACGACGAGCATGCCCGCGGCGCGGGAGGCGATGTAGCGGAACATCGATTTCTTCATCACGCGGAAAACTCGATGGCGGCGGCGCTGCCCACTGCAACGTACTGGCCGGTGAACTTGATGTCGCCGCCCTGCACGCGGAAGACGGTGACGTTGTCGCCCTGCTTGTTGTGGCACACGTAGAGGAACCTGCCGCTCGGGTCGAGCGTGCAGCTGCGCGGGTAGTTGCCGCGCGACCATTCCTCGAGCACCAGCGTGGGCGCGCCGGTGCGTGCGTCGATCTTGAAGAGCGAGATCGAGTCGTGCAGGCGGTTGAGCGACACGAAGTGCTGGCCGTCCGGCAGCATGCGGATGCCCGATGCGTAGCTGGTGCCCTTGAAGCCCTTGGGCAGCGCCGAGGTTTCGCTCACCAGCGTGAGCACGCCGGTGGCGTTGTCGTAGCGCATGAAGGCGATGGTCGATGCTTCTTCGTTCACCAGGTAGAGCCACTTGCCGTTCGGGTGGAACACGAAGTGGCGCGCGCCCGAGCTTTCCGACACGGCCACCGTGCTCGGCTGGCTCAGCACGCCGGTGATGCGGTCGAAGCGGTAGGAGATGACGCGGTCCAGCCCGAGGTCGGCCACCAGCACGAAATTGCCCTTCGGGTCGGCGTGCACCATGTGCGCGTGCGGGCCGTCGTGGTCGCTGGTGGCAAAGCCTTCGTGCGAGCGCGCGGCTGCCGGCACCACGTCGGCGCCGGGCTTGCAGGGCGTGGATGCGCCGCAGGCCTCGACGTCCTTGTAGACGACTGCGGGGGTGCCGGCATCGGGCGTGCCGTCGGCGCGCAGCGCGATCACGCTGACGTCGCCGCTGGCGTAGTTGGCCGTGAACAGGAAGCGGCCATCGGGATGCACGCTGATGTAGGCCGGGTCCTTGCCGCCGCAGGCCGTCTCGGAGACGAACGACAGCGCGCCATCTGCACCGATGCGGAAGGCCGAGACCGAGCCGGCCTCGAACTCGTTGGCCGCATAGAGCATCGGCAGCTTCGGGTGGCGCGCGAGCGACGCGGGGTTGCGCAGCTTCGCGCCCTCGCCCGCACTGGTCACGGCCGGCGGCGCGCCGGGGATGGGCTTGAGCGCACCGGTGGCGCTGTCGAGCACGAACTGGTGCACACCCAGTCCGCGGCCGCCGCGCCACGGCTTGCCGCCGTCGCTGTAGGTGCCGACGTAGGCGTAGACCGGGCCGGAGGTTGCGGCTTGAACGGTGGAGGCCGTGAGGCCGAGGGCTCCGAGGCCGGAGGCCAGTGCGCTGGCTTGCAGAAGTTGGCGACGCGATGGCATGGCTGGTATCCCTGCCTTACTTGATCTTCGCGTTCCAGAAGAACGGCCAGGTCGCGGGCGTGTAGTTGTCCAGCGCCGGGCTCTTGGCCGAGAGGCCGTTGAACTTGCCGACGTTGATGTACGGCACTTCGTCATAGACGACCTGCTGCACCTTGCCCCACAGCGCGCCGCGCTTGGCCGGGTCGCTCTCGACATTGAAGGCCTGCAGCGCCGACTTCTTCGCGGGCGTGTCCCACCAGCCGGGCGCGCCGTCGCCGAGTTGCGGCGGCGAGAGCATCGGCTCGGGGAACTGGCCCGAATGGGTGACGTAGATGTCCCACAGCTTGGCGTCGTTGCGGCGCTGCACCAGCGTGGCCCAGTCGACCACGTTGAGGTCGACCTTGAAGCCGGCGCGCTTGAGCTGCTCGGCCATCAGCAGCGCCATGTTGTAGTGAAAGTCGTACTGGCGGCTGGTGAGCACGCGGATCGGCTCGCCCTTGTAGCCGGCCTTGGCCGCAGCCTCCTTGGCCTTGGCGGCGTTGCGCTGGTTGTACTGGTCGGCACCGGCCGTCGAATAGAACGGCGAGCCCTTGGGGAAGTGGTTGCCCTCGGCCACGAAGAAGCGCGTGTCGCCGAAGCCGGCCGCGAGCATTTCGCCTTCGCCCAGCGCGGTCTGGATCGCCTGGCGCACCGGCTGGCTGGCGGCCACGCCTTCCTTGGTGTTGAGCACGAGGTAGGGGAAGCCGAACGAGGGCGTCATGATCGGCACGGTCTTGCCGCCGGACTTTTCCAGGCGCGGCAGTGCTTCCACCGGCAGCAGGTCGGCAAAGTCGTACTGGCCGGCCAGCGCGCCTTCGACGCGCGTGCTGGCGTTGGGCACGGGCACGAAGCGCAGCTCCTCGATGGCCGCTTCGCGCTTGCCGCCGTAGCCGCTCGCGGGCTCCTTGCGCGCCGTGTACTTGTCGAAGCGCGTGAGCAGCACGAACTGGTCGGGGCGGCGCTCCTTGAACTTGTAGGGGCCGGTGCCGACGAAGTCCTTCAGCGGCGAGGCGATGGAGTCCTTGGCCATGATGGCGGCCATGCCGCTGGGCAGCGCGAGCTGCGAGAGCAGCGGTGCATAGGGCTCCTTCAGCACCACCTCGACCGCCAGCGGGCCCTTGGCCTTGAGGCTGTCGATTTCCTTGCCCACGGCCTTGCCGCGCGGCGACTGTTCCATCCAGCGCTGCAGGCTGGCCACCACATCGTCAGCCGTGAGTTCGCGGCCGTTGTGCAGCATGACGCCCTTGCGCAGGGTGATGGCGTAGGTCTTGCCGTCGGCCGAGATCTTCGGCATGCCTTCGGCCAGCATCGGCACCACGTTCCACTTGGCGTCGAAGGTGTAGAGCGTCTCGTACACGTGCTGCATGATGGTTCCGACCAGGTCGGCAGTCGAGGCCATCGGGTCGAGCGTCTGCGGCTCGGCCACCATCGCCAGCGTGGCGAAGTTGCGCGGGCCCTGGGCCTGGGCGCTCTGGTAGGGCAGCGCGGCGCACAGCATCGCGAGCAGGGAAGCGCCCAGCAGGCTGCGCTTCGACAGCATGGGCAGGCGCTGGACAAGACCGACGTGGGGCATGGGGAACTCCTTCATGAGGCGGGCGAGTTTGTGAAAGAAAATTTCTCTTCGGCCCGGACTTTGAAGCAGTATTCATGCCAAATCATCCGTGTTAACCCTCGATAAAGGGTTTTTCTGAAATAGATTTTCAGATTGGATGGATACTCGCCAATCCCCCTTCCATCGTTCACTTCAACCCCAGGAGCCCTCCCATGCCTCTCGAATACCTCGGCGCCCCGCCCCTTGCCTCCGACCGCCAGGTTCGCCCCTTCTCCCCGGCCGTGCGCGCCGGCGACTTCGTCTATGTGTCGGGCCAGGTGCCCGCCAACAAGGACGGCGAGATCGTGGTGGGCGGCATCGAGGCGCAGACGCGCCAGGTGATGGAAAACCTCAAGACCGTGCTCGCGCTGGCCGGCGCCACGCTCGACGACGTGTGCAAGAGCACCGTCTGGCTGCAGGACGCGCGCGACTTTGGTGCCTTCAACCGCATCTACATGAGCTACTTCGGTGAAAACAAGCCGGCGCGCTCGACGACCGAGGCGCGGCTGATGGTCGACGCCAAGGTAGAGATCGACGTGGTCGCCTACAAGCCCAAGGCCTGATCAGGCCTGCAGTTCGGTCTTGCGCTGGATGATGCGCGAGACCAATCCATATTCGACGGCCTCCGTGGCCGAGAGCCAGCGGTCACGCTCGATGTCGGCCAGCACCACGTCGATGGGCTTGCCGGTCTCGCGCGCGATCTCGTGCGCGATGCGCTGGCGGGCCTTGATGATTTCCTGCGCCTGGATGGCGATGTCGGTCGCCTGCCCGCCCGCGCCGCCGCTGGGCTGGTGGATCAGGAAGCGCGTGTTCGGCAGGCACACGCGGCGCTCGCGCGGCGCCGCCAGGAACAGGTGCGTGGCCGCACTGCCGACCCAGCCAGTGCCGATCATGTTCACCGGCGCGCTGATGAAACGCACGATGTCGTGGATGGCATCGCCCGACTCCAGATGCCCGCCCGGCGAACTCACGAGGATGTCGATGGGCTTGTCGGGGCTGTCGGCGTCCAGCGCGATGAGCCGGCGCGTCACATCGGCCGCCACTGAGTCGCTGATGGTGCCGAAGATCAGCAGCGTGCGCGACTTGAACGCCTTCTCCTCCAGGTAGGAGTTGCGCGGCTCGGCGGTTGCGGCGGGCTTGGTGTCGTCGTCGGATTCCATTGAAAACATGGGCTGCATGGAGAAAGCTCCTGTGGTTGAACTGTCTTGACGAACAAGCCCACAGTTTCGTGACATTGCGCGCTATGGCAAGCTGCGGCGATGCTCGATGAACGCTATCTCTCGCAATTCCCGGCGCTGCGAAGCCGGCTGGTTCGCGCGGCGGCGCGAATGCTGGGTGGCCCGGCGGATGCCGAGGACGTAGTGCAGGAAAGCTACCTGCGCGCGCTCGAGGCTGGCGGCATGCCCGAGCCCGACTCGGTGCAGGCCTGGCTGACGACGGTGATGCAGAACCTTGCCATCGACAAGTTGCGGCGGGAGAACTGGATGCAGCGGTGGCTGCGGGATGCCGAAGGGCTTGCGCCCGAGGCACCTTCGGCGGAAGTGGATGCGGCGCAGGCCGAATCCATCGAGCGGGCGCTGCGTCTGATCGCCGCGAGGCTGTCGCCAGCGGACGGCGCCGCGGTGCTGCTGCGCGAAGTATTCGAAGCCAGCTTCAAGGAAATTGCCCAGGCCAGCGGCAAGACTGAGGCGGCTTGCCGGCAGCAGTTGCATCGGGCGCTGCTGCGTCTTCGGCAGGACAAGGACGGAACAGAAAGCGCCTCGGAAGCGGCCTTCCATGTGTATCGGCAGGCGCTGAGCGACTGCGATGCACGAACGCTGCTTGCGATGCTGCGGCAGCCGCCGACGCGTGCTGTCGCAGTGTCGGCAACGGCTGCCCCAAGGCCTGATGCACCGCGCGTGGTCTGCCAGGTGATGCAGATTGGCGGCCGGCTCGGCCTTGTGCTCACGCTGGGTGGAAAGGTGTTGTGCGTGCTGCCGCTGGATGTGCGGCAACAGGAAGAAATGACCGAACTGCTGGCTGTCTAGCCCGCCAGCCGCCCCGCCACCAACTGCAACACCCGATCGCACCGCTTCGCCAGATCCTGGTCATGCGTGACCATCACGAACGCAGTGCCATGCCGGTGCGCAAGTTCGAGCATCAGTTCGAACACCGTGTCCGCTGTGCTGCGGTCGAGGTTGCCAGTAGGCTCGTCTGCCAGCACGCAGGCCGGTTTCGTGACCAGTGCGCGCGCAATCGCAACCCGCTGGCGCTCGCCGCCCGACAGCTCGGCCGGCCGGTGATGCAGGCGCTGGCCCAGCCCCACGCTTTCGAGGATCTTCGTGGCCGACTGCGCGGCCGCATGGGGCTCCACGCGCCGGATCTTCAGCGGCATGGCCACGTTGTCGAGTGCGCTGAACTCGGGCAGCAGGTGATGGAACTGGTAGACGAAGCCCAGGTGCTGGTTGCGCAGCCGCCCCTGCTCCGCCGCATCGGCATGCGCGATGTCCTTGCCCAGCAGTTCGACCTTGCCGGCCGTGGGCTCGTCGAGCCCGCCCATCAAATGCAACAGCGTGCTCTTGCCGGAGCCCGAGGCGCCGACGATTGCCAACGTTTCGCCGGCATGCACGTCGAGGTCCACGCCGTGCAGCACGGTCAGGTCGAGCCGGCCTTCGTGGAAGCGCTTGGTCAGGCCTCGGGCCTTCAATACGACTTCACTCATAGCGCAAGGCCTCGGCAGGGTTCACGCGGCTGGCGCGCCAGCTCGGGTACAGCGTGGCCAGGAAGGCCAGCACGAGGGAGATGATTGCAATGGGCATGATGTCGCTGCGCTGCGGATCGCTCGGCATCTTGCTGATCAGGTAGATGTCCTTGGGCAGGAAGCTCGCGTGGAACAGCTGCTCCAGGAAGGGCACGATCACGTCGATGTTGTAGGCAATGCCAAGCCCCAGCAGCAGTCCGGCCACGGTGCCGATCACGCCCACCATCGCGCCCTGCACCACGAAGATGCCCATGATGCTGCGCGGCGAGCTGCCCAGCGTGCGCAGGATGGCGATGTCGGCGCGCTTGTCGGTCACGGTCATCACCAGCGTGGAGACGAGGTTGAAGGCCGCCACCGCCACGATCAGCGTGAGGATGATGAACATCATGCGTTTCTCGACCTGCACGGCCGCGAACCATGTCTTGTTCTGGCGCGTCCAGTCGCGAATGAGGAACTCGCCCGGCAGGGTCACTGCCAGCTGGTCGGCCACGTCGCGTGCCTCGTTGAGGTTCTTGAGCTTCAGGCGGATGCCGGTCGGCCCTTCGAGGCGGAACACCTTGGCCGCGTCCTGCTCGTGGACCATGGCCAGCGCCGAGTCGTATTCGTAGTGGCCCGAGTCGAAGGTGCCGACCACGGTGAACTGCTTGAGCCGCGGCACCACGCCCGCCGGCGTGACCTGCCCGCCCGGCGCCACCAGCGTGACCTGGTCGCCCGGCTGCACGAAGAGCGAACGCGCCAGTTCTGCGCCGAGCACGATGCCGAACTCGCCCGGCACAAGCTTGTCGAAGGTGCCCTTCGAGGCGATGCCGTTGATGTCGGTGACCTCGGGTTCGAGCTTGGGATCGATGCCGCGCACGATCGTGCCCTTCATGTCCTCACCGCGCGCAATGAGCGCCTGCGTATTGATGAAAGGCGCTGCGCCGACCACTTCGGGGTGCTTGCGCGCCGCGGCCATGATCTGGTCGAGGCTTTGCAGCGCCTGCCCGTCGCGCGAGAAGATCTCGATGTGCGACACCACGCCGAGCATGCGGTCGCGCACCTCCTTCTGGAAGCCGTTCATCACACTGAGCACAATGATCAGCGCCGCCACGCCCAGCGCGATGCCGAGCATCGAGACACCGGAGATGAAGGAGATGAAGCCGTTGCGCCGCGTCGCCCGGCCTGCGCGCGTGTAGCGCCAGCCGAGCTGCAGTTCATAAGGAAGTCGCATAGGGGCGGAATTGTGGCATTCCGGATGACCTTGGGGCTTCCCGGACAATACGGGAATGGCCGAAACCTCCCCACGTCACTTGTTGATCCCCTTTGCCGGCCGCGGTTCCCCGGCATGCCGCGCGGCGCTGCCGACGCTTCGGCTCCCCAATCTCGAAACCCTGCTGCAGCGGCTCACCCTCGCGGACACCGACACGCAGGACGAAAGCACGCGCTCGCCTCCGCATGAACGCGCGCTGGCGCAGGCACTGGGCATCTCCGCCGCCGACGGCTGCATCCCCTGGGGCGCGCTCGATGCGCGGCGGCTGGGCATCGCCACGCCCGGCGATACCGAAGGCTGGGGCGTCGTCATGCTGTGCAACTGGCAGGTCGGCATCGACGACGTGGTGCTGGGCGACCCCGCCGCCATCGAAATCGACGCCGACGAATCGACCGCCCTGCTGGAAGCCGCGCGCCCCTTCTTCGAGGAAGACGGCATCGTGCTGCACCCCTCGCCCGTGCCCGGCCGATGGCTGGCGCGCGCGCGCATCTTCGACGGGCTGGCTACCGCCTCCATCGACCGCGCCGTGGGCTACCCGATCTCGCAATGGTCGCCGCTGGCCGATGCCGCGCGGCCGCTGCGCCGGCTGCAGAACGAAATGCAGATGCTGCTGTACACGCAGCGCGTGAACGACGACCGCGCCGCGCGCGGCGTGCCGCCCATCAATTCGTTCTGGCTCAGCGGCACCGGCGCGCTGAACAAGGAAGCCGCACCTGCCGCGGCACCGACAGTGAGCGACGCCCTGCGCATCGCCGCCTTACGCGACGACGGCATGGCCTGGGCCGCCGCCTGGCAAGAGCTGGACGCGGGCCCCGTCGCCGCGCTTCTGGCCGACTACACGCGCGGCGACGCCGTGTCGCTCACGCTGTGCGGCGACCGCACAGCCCAGCGCTACACCGTGCAGCCACGCAGCCTGGCCGGCTGGGCCAGGAGCCTGTTCGACCGCAAGCGGGCCGCCACAGTGCTGGAGGCGCTATGAAGATCATCGCCAGGGAGATTCCCCCGCGCACCGTCTGGGCGCTGGAGCAGGCCGGCGTGCATCCGCTGCTGGCAAGGCTCTTCGCCGCCCGCGGTGTGCGCGCCAAGGAAGAACTCGACGACGGCCTCGCACGCCTGCTGCTCCCCGACACGCTGCGCGGCACGCACGAGGCCGCAGTGCTGCTGGCCGACGCCATTGCGCAGGACAAGCGCCTGTGCATCGTCGCCGACTACGACTGCGACGGCGCCACCGCCTGCGCAGTCGGCGTGCGCGGCCTGCGTCTGCTGGGCGCCAGGCACGTGAGCTACCTCGTGCCCGATCGCGTGGTCGACGGCTACGGCCTCACGCCACCTATCGCCGAGCGCGTGGCCGACAGCGGCGCCGACATGTTGATCACCGTCGACAACGGCATCGCCAGCGTCGAAGGCGTGGCGGCCGCCAAGGTGCGCGGCCTGCAGGTGCTGGTGACCGACCACCACCTGCCCGGCCCCGAGCTGCCCACGGCCGACGTGCTGGTCAACCCGAACCAGCCCGGCTGCGAGTTCGAGAGCAAGAGCATCGCCGGTGTCGGTGTGATGTTCTACGTGCTGCTCGCACTGCGCTCCGAGTTGCGCAAGCGCGGCGTGTACGACACGGCCACGCAGCCCAAGCTCGATGTGCTGCTGCCACTTGTGGCGCTCGGCACCGTGGCCGACGTGGTGAAGCTCGACGCCAACAACCGCCGCCTTGTGGCGCAGGGCCTGCGCCGCATCCGTGCCGGCACGATGCCCGCCGGCGTGGCGGCGCTCTTCAAGGCCGCGGGCCGCAATGCCTCGGCCGCCACCACTTTCGACTTCGGCTTTGCACTCGGCCCGCGCATCAACGCCGCCGGCCGGCTGGCCGACATGACACTGGGCATCGAGTGCCTGCTGACCGACGACGCAGGCCGCGCCGAAGAACTTGCGCGCATGCTCGACGGCATCAACCGCGAGCGGCGCGACATCGAGGGCGGCATGCGCGACCAGGCGCTGCTGCTGGCCGAATCGCTGTTCGCCACCGATGGCGAAGGCATCGAAGCCCCGCCGCCGGCCATCAGCGTGTTCGACGCGGGCTTTCATGAAGGCGTGGTGGGCATCGTGGCCTCGCGCATCAAGGACCGCTTTCACCGCCCCACTTTCGTCTTCGCCGCGAGCGGCGCGCCGGGCAAGGAGCAGGAGCTGAAAGGCTCGGGCCGCTCGATTCCCGGCTTCCATCTGCGCGACGCGCTCGACCTCGTGGCCAAGCGCCACCCTGGCGTGCTGCTGCGCTTCGGCGGCCACGCGATGGCGGCCGGCTGCACGGTCGCGCGCGAGCACTTCGAGACTTTCGAAAAAGGCTTCGCGCAGGTAGCCGGCGAATGGCTGGCCGAGGCCGAGCTCACGCGGCAGATCGAGACCGACGGGCCGATAGCTCGCGAGTACATGCGCATCGACCTCGTCGACACGCTGCACCGCGAGGTGTGGGGCCAGGGCTTTGCGCCGCCCACCTTCAGCGAAGAGGTGGAAGTGGTGTCGCAGCGGCTGGTGGGCGAGAAGCACCTGTCGCTCAAGCTCAGGCACCAGGGTCAGCCTATCGACGCGATCTGGTTCAGCCACACCGAGCCGCTGCCGCCGAAGGTCAAGCTGGCGTTCCGGCTCGATGCCGATGAATGGCAGGGCGTGCGCAGGCTGCGCTTCCTGGTCGAAGGCGCTGAGTTCTAAGAGGCCTCGATGTTCGACGGCGTGAGCTACGGCCTGCTGGCTGGCCTGACGACCTGCGGCCTGGTGCTGCTGCTGGTGTTCGGCACGAAGATCCACGGCTGGTACGCGTTGAGCTGCGCGTGCGCGCTGGCAGCCTTCGCCGGGTTGAACAGCCTCGCGCCTTCCACGCAATTCGCGCAATGGCCCGCGGCAGCGCTGGTGTTGTGGACGGCCTGCCGGCTGCAGTTCGTGCGGCAATTGCTGCGGCTGGAAGATTTCTCGCCCCGGCTCGACCGGGTCGCGCGGGCAACCCTGGTCATCTTCGCGATCGCCACGCTCTATGCCACGCTCGAGACGCAGCGCCTGTGGACGCTGCGCATGGTGCAGGCGCTGGCGGTGGCTTCCACCGTGATCCTCGCGGCAGGCGCTGTGAAGGTGCTGCGCCGCCAGCCGTGGCCGGCGGCGCTCTTCCTGGCCGGCGCGGCACTGCTGCTCGGCGGCCTCTCGACCGCGCGGATGTCGGCCTGGATCGGGCCGGCGTGGGCGCCGCCCCAGCCGAACCTGGTGCAGGCCGCAATGATCGCCGAACTGGTGATTTTCATCTTCGCGCTCGGCATGCGCCTGCGGGGCGATGGCGCTGGCGAGGCACGCGTGCAGCAGAAGGCGGGAGACTCGGGCACCGACGCTCTCACCGGCGCCGCCAGCCGCACCGGCTTCGAGAGCCGCGCCGAAGAATGGCTGCGCGACGGCCGGCCTTTCTCGCTGATGGTGATCGACCTGAACGGCTTCAAGGCCGTGAACGAGCGGCATGGCCGCGCGGGTGGCGACGCGGTGCTGACTGCCATCGCCCAGCGCCTGCGCGAGCAGGTGCGCGCCGACGACATGGTCGCCCGGCTCGGCAGCGACGAGTTCGCGATTCTTCTGGTCGGCAGCCCGCCGCGGCAAAAGCTCGCGGAGATGGCCATCCGCATCGAGACCGCAGGCGCCAGGCCGGTGGCCTACGAAGGCCGGCTGCTCGCAGGGGGCGAACTCAGCATGGGCATTGCCTGCCACCCCGCCGACGGCGACACGCTGGCCGGCCTGCTCGAATCGGCCGGCCGCGCGCTTCAGCATTGCAAGCGGCAGCGCATGGGGCCGGCCTACGCTTTCGCGGGGGAACATGCGGGCGGCGCGGCGGCACGTGAATAATTTCTTCGTAAGCGTTGTCGCGCGGAGCGAAATCTTCTTGCTGTAGAGGGGCCGAGCTTTCACGCAGGCCCTTTATCCTCTGCGGCGAACTCACAGGAGGATGTTTTTTCCATGCGCCGCTTTGAACTCATCGAGGGAACCGCCAGCAAATTCTGGGAAATCGAGCAGGCAGACACCGAGCTCAACATTCGCTGGGGCCGCATCGGCACCGCGGGCCAGAGCCAGACCAAGTCGTTCGACGACGCCACCAAGGCTGCCACCGCGCTGACCAAGCTGGTGGCCGAGAAGACCGGCAAGGGTTACTCCGAAGTGGGCGTGGCCGCCAGCGCGGCCATCGGCAAGACCGAGGCGAAGCCGAAGGTGGAGAAGGCAGAGCCAGCGGAAAAGCCCCCTACGCCGACGGCCGTCGTCGCCAGCACCACGGCCGCGGATGCGGCACCCACCGAAGGCATCGACAGCCAGGCCGACCGCGTGTTCGAAACCGTGCGCGCGCAGATCGAAGCCGGTACTCTGACCTCCAGCGACACGCTCTCGGCCGGCACTCTCAAGCGCCAGCACGGCGTGAGCGAGCAAGGCGCGGCGCTTGCCTTCAAGCGCCTCAAGAACGAGGGCCTGCTGTCAGGCTGGGGCACCAGTTGCACGCCAGCCAAGGACGCCCAGGCCATCGCGAAAGCACTGGGCGCCGCAGCGCCAAGCGCATCGCACGCAGTTCCCCCCGCGACCAGCGTCGAAATACCCGCAAGCGCCGACACCCCGCCCTGGCTCGCCGCCGGCACGCCCATACGGCTCTCGCCCGACATGCAGCGCGAAGCCTTCCCGTCGCGCCGCTTTCCGCCAAAGCCCTCCGACGAAGCGGTGAGCGTGGCCGCAGCCTGGCTGCCGGTGCGCCGCAAGCTCGAGCTCAACGTCAACATGACCGGCACTGACGCGGCCCTACGGGCGGCCACGCAGCGCATGGTCGACCGCAGCACGCAGCCTGACCCCGCGGCCGACGCCGAGGCCGACACCGTGCTGCTGGCACTCGCGCTGGGCACCGGGGGCCGCTACAACGTGCACGAGATAGGCAACGTGCTGGTGAACTACCTCGTGAAGCAGTACGGGCTGCCAGCCACCATCGACATGGCGCTGGCCGCGCAGCAGATCGATGTGCAGACCGCCTACGACCGCGCAACCCAGAAGCACCAGAGCAGCTTCGGCACCGCCGTCGCCCGCCAGATGGGCGACTCTTACTACGGCCCGCTGGGGCAAGGCGAACAGACGCTGCGCGCACACCTGGCGTTGGCCACCCCCGATGTCTGGCAGGACTGCCGCGACCGCATCGAAGCCGGCCTGCCCAAGGTGCACCCCAGCCGTCAGCCCGCGCTGGCAATGCTGCTGCCCGATGCGCCCGAGATCTCGAACACGCTCGTGCACACGCTCGCGGCCGACAAGACCACGCCCGAAACCATGCACTGGCTGCTGCTGACAGCCACCGACCCCGACGCCATCGCGCTGGCCGCGAAGGTCCGCCTGAGCTATTCGACCGGCTTCTGGGGCAGCGGCCCCATGACGAGCACGCTGGTGCAGGAGCGCGGCCTTGACGCGGTGCCGGTGCTGGAGCGCGGCGCCGCCACTGACGATGCGGGCGATGCGCTGGCTTGCATCGGCACGCCCGAAGCCGTGCAGGCGCTCGCCCGCGTGGCGAGCAATTCGAAGGGTGCGCTGGCGCGGCTGGCGCTGGCCGTCGACCGCTGGCCGATGGCGGCCATTCCCGCGCTGTCGCGGCTGGTCGCGGCGGGAGGGAAAGACGCCAACCTCGTCACGCCCAGCCTCACGCGCCTGCTGCGCGCGCACAGCGCGTCCTTGCCGGCCTTGCGGCCCTGGCTCGATGCCGGCGCGCAGGCGGTGATCGACCGGCAACTGGCGCTGCTGGCCGGCCCCACCGAAGTGGCCGACGCGAGCGAGCTGCCCGGCGTGCTGGCAGCGCCGCCGTGGCTCGCCAAGGTGCAGAAGAAGGCGGCCGGCGCGCTCGTGCTGGAGCCGCTGGCGCTGGCGCCGGTGGAACAGTGGGGCGAAGGCGAGCGCGAGAAGGCGCTGCGCCTGAACTCATGGCAAACCGGTCGCTACGACGCTGCGCGCAAGAACACGGAGGCGCTGCTCGACTCGCTGGGCTTCGACAAGGGCAGGATCAGCCTGGCGCCCTTCGCCAAGACCGCCGCGGCGGCCATCGCGGCCGGCGACGCCGACGGCCTGACCGCCAGCTGGCGCGCGATGGTGGCCGAGCGCAAGAAAGACCGCTACTACTGGTTCACCTTCAATGCAAGCTTCTCGGCGCTGCTGCCGGCGGCAATCGGCGTGCCGTTCTGGAATGCGGTCGCAGGCGAAGCCGAGAGCGACAGCATCGGCATGATCCTGGCCACGCACGGCCTCGCCGTGCTGCCGGGGCTGGTGGCCATGGTGCGCTCCAAGCCCACCGACAATCTCTCGTACGCCCTGAACTACGGCGCCGCCGAACTGGCCATGCCGGCCGCGCGCGCCTTCGCCAAGCTCAAGACGCTGCGCGCCGAAGGCCGCGAATGGCTGCTGAAATATCCAGAGCACGCCGCCGCCGGCCTGATTGCGCCCGCGCTCGGCAAGGCCGGCGAAGCACGTGACTGCGCGGGTTCGGCGCTGCGCCTGCTGCAGGCCAACGGCCACGAAGCGCTGCTGCTCGACGTGGCCGGCCGCTACGGCAAGCCTGAAGTTGTTGAGGCGCTGCGCGCCGTGCTCGACGAAAGCCCGCTCGACCGCTTTCCCACCAGGCGCGCGAAGCTGCCCGAGTTCTGGCAGCCGCGCGGCTGGCGCCGACCCACGCTGAAGAACGGCAAGGCCCTGCCCGACGACGTGCTCGACAACCTCGGCCAGATGCTGACCTTTCCGACCAACGAGGAAATCTACGGCGGCATCGCCGTGGCCAAGGAGGCTTGCGACACCGACTCTCTTGCCGAATTCGCCTGGGACGCCTTCACCGCCTGGCTCGAAGCCGGCGGCCCGAGCAAGGAAGGCTGGGCGCTCACCGCACTCGGCTTCTTCGGCAACGACGACACCGCACGCAAGCTCACTCCCTTCATCCGCGCCTGGCCCGGTGAGGCCGCACACGCGCGCGCCGTGACCGGGCTCGACGTGCTCGCCACCATCGGCAGCGACGTCGCGCTGATGCTGCTCAACGGCATTGCGCAAAAGGTCAAGTTCAAGGGCCTGCAGGACAAGGCGCGCGAGAAGATCGATGCCATCGCCGAAGCACGCGGCCTCAGCACCGAGGAACTCGAAGACCGGCTCGCGCCCGACCTCGGCCTCGACGAGCAGGGCACGATGCGGCTCGACTTCGGCCCACGCGCATTCAAGGTCGGCTTCGACGAAACGCTCAAACCCTACGTGCGCGAGACCGGCGCCGACGGTGTCGACGGCGCGCGCCTGCCCGACCTGCCCAAGCCCAAGAAGACCGACGACGCCGAACTGAGCAAGGAAGCGGTCGAACGCTTCAAGCTGCTGAAGAAGGACGTGCGCACCATCGCCAGCCAGCAGCTGCTGCGCCTCGAAGTGGCAATGTGCGCGCGCCGCCGCTGGACGCCCGAGGTGTTCCGCATGTTCCTGGTCGAGCACCCGCTGGTGCGCCACATCGTGCAGCGGCTGATCTGGGGCGTGTACGCGGTGCAAGGCAGTGCCAGCTACGGCGGCACGCTGCAGGCCTGCTTCCGCGTGGCGGAAGACGGCAGCTACACCACGGCAGAAGATGATCCGTTCGAACTGCCCGAGGGCGAGAACATCCGCATCGGCGTGCCGCATGCGCTGGAGCTGCCAGCCGCCGACGCAGCGGCCTTCGGCCAGGTGTTCGCCGACTACGAACTGCTGCAGCCCTTCGCGCAGATCGGCCGCGACATCTACACGCTGACCGACGAAGAGAAGAAGAGCCTGAAGCTGGAGCGCTGGAAAGACGCCAAAGTGCCCACCGGCCGCGTGCTGGGGCTGGCCAACAAGGGCTGGCGCCGCGGTCAGGCGCAGGACGGCGGCTGCATCTGGTATTTCAGCAAGCCGCTGGGCACGGACCGCGTGATCGAGCTGAGCCTGGACCCCGGCATCATCGTCGGCATGGTGGACGAATACCCCGAGCAGACGCTCGGCCAGGTGCAGGTGGGCAAGCCCTCGGGCTGGGGCGACATGCGCGATGCCGAGGCGCTGCACCAGCTCGATCCGATTTCCGCGAGTGAATTGATCCGCGACATGGAAGGCCTCAGGGCATGAGGCTGCGCTGCTGGATGTTGGCCACAGGGCTCGCTCTGGCTGTGACCACGGCCGCAGCCCAGGGCATGGCGCCCGAGGTGCCGACGCAGGTCCGCACGGTGGCAACAGGCGGCGAATGGCTCTCGCCGAAAGGCGGCGGCGTGCTCCGCGTCGTGATTGCCGACGAGGGCTTCGAGCATGTGCACTCGCGCCTCTGGATCGAATGGCTGACCATTGGCGAGCGCGGTACGCCACGGCGAACGGCCCGAGTGCTCGTGAAGGAACTGTCGAACGGCATGGCTGTGCTCAGGCTGGACGACCGGGGCGAGGCTTTCCAGGGCGGCAAGATCCGGCTGAGGTCCACCCACACCTATTCTCAAGACAACACGGACATCACGATCGAGACCGGCAAGCCCGGTCACTACAGGATCCTCTAGCTTCACCCGCACCCATCATGGCCACTTCCAGCAAGTCCTCCCCAGACACCGGCGCATCGAACCTGCAGCGCCCGCCAGCCGAGATCCTGTACGCCGCACAGCTCGCGCGGCTGCAGGCGCAGGACAAAGACCCGCGCCCGCCCGGCTGGGTGCTCGGCCTGAAGGCCGCCCGCTCGTTCATCCTCGGCGACGCGGCGCTCGACATCGCACCGAAGATCGTCGCGCCCGTGGCCAGCATCGAGCGCATGCTCGTCACGCTGGCCACCGGCCGCGGGCTGATGCTGGTGGGCGAGCCGGGCACGGCGAAGTCGATGCTGTCGGAGCTGCTGGCCACGGCCATCTCTGGCATCTCGACGCTCACCATCCAGGGCGGCGCATCGATCACCGAAGACCAGATCAAGTACGGCTGGAACTACGCGCTGCTCATCAACGAAGGGCCGAGCCCGCGCGCGATGGTGCCGGCGCCGCTGTTCCTGGGTATGCAGAAGGGCCAGGTGGTGCGCTTCGAAGAAATCACGCGCGCACCGCTCGAAGTGCAAGACTGCCTGCTCGGCATGCTGTCGGACCGCGTGATGGCGGTGCCCGAGCTGTCGGGCGAGCACGGCATGCTCTACGCGCGCGAGGGCTTCAACATCATCGCCACCGCCAACACGCGCGACCGCGGCGTGAACGAGATGAGCGCGGCGCTGAAGCGGCGCTTCGACTTCGAGACGGTGTTTCCCATTCTCGACTTCGACCGCGAACTGGCGCTGGTGCAGGAATCGTCGACGCGGCTGCTCGCGCAGAGCGGCATTCCGAAGACGGTGCCCGCACCTGTGCTGGAGCTGCTGGTGTCGACCTTCCGCGACCTGCGCGGTGCGCCCGCGAAGGGCGACAACGGCAATGCGGGCAGCGATGCGGCCATGGACCGGCTCACCGCCGTGATGTCCACCGCCGAAGCCGTGAACGTGGCGCATGCAGTCGGCGTGCGCGCATGGTTCCTCGAACAGCGCGAAGGCTCGCCCGCAGACTTGGTCGACTGCATCGCCGGCACGGTGGTGAAGGACAACGCGGACGACCGCGCAAAGCTGCGCCGCTACTTCGAGCAGAAGGCCGCCAAGCGCAACGGTGCCCACTGGCGCGCGTACTACGAAGCACGCCACCGCCTGCCCTGAACACGCGCCGATGCAGCAACCCCACATCGTCGGCGTGCGCCACCACAGCCCGGCCTGCGCGCGGCTGGTGGCCGAGCGCATCCGCACGCTGCGCCCGGCGTACGTGCTGATCGAAGGCCCGGCCGACTTCAACGAACGCCTTGACGAGCTGTACCTGCCGCACCAGTTGCCGGTGGCGATCTACAGCTATCTCTCGGGCGACCAGACGCACCGCGGTTCGTGGTCGCCCTTTGCCGAGCATTCGCCGGAGTGGCAGGCGCTGCAGGTGGCACGCGAGGTCGGTGCCGCTGTGCGCTTCATCGATCTGCCGGCCTGGCACGACGCCTTCTCGCGCATGGAGAACCGCTACGCCGACGTGGCCGACCACGAACACGAGGAGCGCGCCGAAGCCTACGAGCGCGCGCTGACCGAAAAGCTCTCGGTGCAGGGCCGCGATGCGCTGTGGGACCACCTGTTCGAGGACGGCTGCGATGCGGCCGAACTGGCGCAGCGCCTCTCGACTTATTTCGATCACCTGCGCGGCGAGGACCGGGGCTCGCAAGGCAACCAGGCACGCGAGCAGATGATGGCGCGCTGGATCGCCTGGGCGATGGCGCAGCCGAGCCAAGCGGGCCGGGCGCAGGCGCTGGTAGTGTGCGGCGGCTATCACGCGCCCGCGCTGGCGCGGCTTTGGCAGAGCCTGCCGACCGAACTGCCCGCCACTCCGCAGCCCTCGCTCGAATCCTCCGACGATGAAGAAGCGTCTGGGACGCCTGACCCCGAGGCCACGCTGCGCTTCGGCTCCTACCTCGTGCCCTACACCTTCAAGCGCCTCGATGCCTTTGCGGGCTATGCCTCGGGCATGCCCTCCCCCGCCTACTACCAGTGGGTCTGGGACCACGGCCCCGAGGGCGCCGCACACCGCACGCTGCAGCATGTGATGCAGCGCCTGCGCGAGAAGAAACTGCCCGCCTCCACCGCCGACCTGATGGCTGTGCACTTGCGCGCGCAAGGGCTCGCGCGGCTGCGTGGGCACGAGAAGCCGCTGCGCTCCGACTGGCTCGACGCACTGGCCGGCGCGCTCGTGAAAGACGCGCTCGACGCGCCCCTGCCCTGGACCTATCGCGGCGCGATCCGCCCCGGCACCGATCCCGTGCTGGTGCAGGCCATGGACGTGCTGGCCGGCGACACCGTCGGCCGCCTCGCGCCCGGCACGCCGCAGCCGCCGCTGGTGGCCGCCGTACAGGCCGAGCTGGCGGCGCATGGCATCGTGCTGCGCGGCCAGCTCAAGCTCGACCTGCTGCTCGATGCCGACCGCGCGAAGAGCCGCGTGCTGCACCGGCTGTCGATCCTGCGGCTGCCCGGCGTACGCCGCACGCAAGGGCCGAAGCTCGCGATGTCGGGCGAACGCACCGAACTCTGGTCGCTGAGCGAGCCGCTGGAGCAGCAGGCCGCGCTGATCGAGGCCGGCGCCTGGGGCGCGAGCCTGCACGACGCGGCGCGCGCCCGGCTCGAAGACGATCTGCGCCAGGCCCACGGCCACATCGGCCCGCTGGCCGACGGACTCAACCAGGCCGCGTGGGCGGGGCTGTCGGCGCTCAGCGATGCGCTGCTGCGCGAGTTGCGCGGCGCGATTGCCAGCGAGCCGCGCTTCGAGGCACTGGGCCCTGCCCTGTCGGTGCTGCACACGCTGCTGCGCCACGGCCAGATGCTCGGCATGGCCGATGCGCCGGTGCTGCGCGTGGTGATCGAATCGGGCTTCGACCGTGCGCTGTGGCTGCTGGAGCCGCCCGCCGCCATCACACCGGCAGACATGCAGGCGCATCTCGAAGGCCACCTCGCGCTGCGACGGATCGTGGCCGACGTGCTGGCCCATGCACAGGACAACGCGCACGATACGCACGCACCATCGCTGCTCGACGTGGAGCCAGCTCGTGCGCTCGCCGTATGGCAACGCAAGGCCGCCGACACCAGTGCCGCGCCCGTGAGCCGCGGCGCGGCGCTGGGCGCAACGCTGAGCCTGGCTGGCCGGATTGCCGATGCCCAAACGCACAGCGATCACGGTGTGAGCGAAGCCATGCAGCTGCTGCACTCGCTGCCCGCCCCCGTGCTCGGCGACGCGCTCACCGGACTGCTGGCGCTGGCGCGCGAAACGCTGTCGTCCGAGCCCGCTTTCGTCGCCGGCATGGACCGCACCGTGCAGGCGCTGGACAACGCCGACTTCGTGCGCGCCATGCCCAGCCTGCGCGCCGCCTTCGCCTGGCTGCCGCCGCAGGAGCGCGGGCTGCTGGCCGACCAGGTGCTGGCGTTGCACGATGCTACGCACCTGTCGCGCCGCGCGCTCACGGCCCACCGCGCCGGCGAGGCCGCGCCCGAGCAACTGGCCGAGGCCCGCCGCGTGGAAGACGCCGTGCTCGCGCGCCTCGCAGCCTGGGGCGTGACGCTGGAAGACGCGCAAGGAAGGCCTCACCCATGAGCCTCGACATTCCCGATCCGCTGCAGCGCTGGCGCCTGTTGCTGGGCGACCCCGCCGAATCGGCCTGCGGCAGCCTGAGCGCCGAGGCGCAGGCCGCCGATGCCGCGCTCGACTGGCTCTACGGCCGAGACGGCGACCGTGCGACCCGCGGCGAACGCAGCGCGGGCCTGGGCCCCTCGGCGCTGAGCACGCCGGACTGGATCAACGCCATCCACACGCTCTTTCCCAAGGAAGTGATCGAGCGGCTGGAGCAGGACGCAGTCGAGCGCTACGGCATCGACGAGGTGGTGACGAATCTCGAAGTGCTGGAGCGCATCGAGCCTTCGGAATCGCTGCTGCGCGCGGTTCTGCACACCAAGCACCTGATGAACCCGCAGGTGCTGGCGGCCGCGCGCAAGCTGGTGGCCGAGGTGGTGCGGCGCATCATGGAAAAGCTCGCCACCGAAGTGCGCCAGGCCTTCAGCGGCAGCCGCGACCGGCGCCGCCGCTCGCGCATGAAGGTGGCGCGCAACTTCGACTTCAAGCAGACGCTGGCGGCCAACCTGCACCGCTACGACCCGGAACGCCGCAAGCTCTACGTGGAGCGGCCGGTGTTCATCAGCCGCACCAAGCGGCATGCGGAGCCATGGGACATCATTTTGCTGATCGACCAGAGCGGCTCGATGGTCGACTCGGTGATCCACAGCGCGGTGATGGCCGCCTGCCTGTGGCAGCTGCCCGGCATGCGCACGCGGCTCGTGGCCTTCGACACCGCGGTGGTCGACCTGACTGCCGACGTGTCGGACCCGGTCGAGCTGCTGATGAAGGTGCAGCTGGGCGGGGGCACCGACATCGCCAAGGCTGTGGCGTATGCGCAGTCGCTCGTCGCCAATCCGCGCAAGAGCATCGTGGTGCTGGTGAGCGATTTCTACGAAGGCGGCAGCGAGCATGAACTGGTGCGCCGCGTGAAGGCGCTGGTCGAGTCCGGCGCGAAGGTGCTGGGGCTGGCCGCCCTCGATTCGAAGGCCGAGCCCAACTACGACCGCGAGATGGCCGCTCGGCTGGTGCGCGAAGGCGCGCAGATCGGCGCGATGACGCCGGGCCAGCTCGCCGGCTGGCTGGCCGAGAAGGTGCAGGGATGAGCGGCTCCACGACAACATGGCGCGCCGACCTGCTCGAGCTGACGCCAGAGGCACTGACGGCTCTGGCCAATGCGGGCTTCGTCAAGCGCGCGCAGAAAGACGTGGCCGCCAGCCTGCTGCCGAAGATGGAGACCGGCGCGGACGGCGTGGTGCAGGCGCAGTTCGACGACGGTGTGCGCACCAGCCTGCCGCCGGGACGCACGCTGCGCGACGCGCAATGCAGTTGCCCGGCGAGCGGCATGTGCCGGCATCGGGTGATGCTGGTGCTGGCTTACCAGGCGCAGGCTGCGTCGGCAAAGGCCGATGCGCCGGACACGCCCGATGAGGCTTCGGCAGAGCCGGACGGCGCATGGAGCCCCGCGCAGTTCGACGATGCCGCGCTGGCCGCGAGCCTCGCGCCCTCGGTGCTCGAACAGGCGAACAAGCTCGCCGCCGCGCGCCCTGTGGTCGGCGTGCAGGCCTGGCGCAGCGCCGGCGCGCCGCCCGTGGCGCGGCTGCCGATGTGCAGCGTGCGCTTCTTCTCGCGCAGCTCGCTGGTTCATGCGCGCTGCGACTGCAAGCAGGGCAGCGGCTGCGCGCACGTGGTGATCGCGGTGTGGGCCTTCCGGCAAGCCGGCTTGCTGGCGCCCGGTTCGGCGGAGGTGATGGTCGAGGTGCAACCGTCCGCATCCGCGGGCGTGGACACGACGGAACCCGCGCCGCTGCCCTCAGCCATGCAGGGCGAAGCCGCGCTGACCCTGCGCGCGCAGATCGACGCCCTGCTGCTGTCGCTCTGGCTCGACGGTTCCAGCCAGCCGCTGATGGCGCTGGCGGCCCGCTTCGAGGCCGTGCGCAGCCAGGTGCGCGCGCTGGGCTGGAACTGGATCGACGACGCGCTCGACGAACTCTGGCAGCTGCTGCAGGCCCAGCAGGCGCGCAGCAGCCGATTCGAGCCGCTGCGGCTGGTGCGCGTGCTGACCGAGCTATGGGCGCGGCTGCAGGCAGCGGCGCATGCCGGGCGGCCGCAGGATGGCTCTGCGCGGCCCGCGCTACCGGCCAGCCAGATCCTTGGCATCGGCGTGAAGGGCGAGGTCGCGCTCGATCATCTGCGGCTGGTGTCGCTCGGCGCGGAGCTCTGGTCCGACGAGACGGCCGAGGGCGCGAACATTCTCTTTGCCGACCCCGACACGCAGAACGTGACCGTGCTGGAGCGCCAGTGGTCGCGCGAGGCCGATGCGGCGGCCGGCGGCGCGGCGCCCAACCTGCTGAACCGGCGTGTCGCGGGCTTTCCGCTACGGCAACTGGCGAGCGGACAGGTCATCACCAAGACCGCGACGCGGCGCGCCAACGGGCTGGTCGACATCACGGCGGGCGCGCGGCAGACCGGCGTGCTGCCGCTGTCGCCGAAATCGTGGGACGACCTGGTCGCACCGCTGCGGCAAAACAGCGTGGCGGGGCTGGTGGCGCATCTGAAAGAGGCTCAGCCCGATTTCGTCCGGCCGCGGCAGGCTGCGAGCGGCGCGTCGGCTGGTGCCTCAGGGCAGCTGCATGTGGTGGCGTTCGAACGCATGGAGGAGGCGTCTTGTCACTGGGATGCGGCGGCGCAGGTGCTGCATGCGCGGCTTGGACAGGCAGCGGCGGACGAAGCGAACGAGGCCAAGACCGAAGACGCGCAGTTGCACCTGGCGTTGCCGCATCGCGCGGCCACACCTGGCGCGGTCGATGCGCTGGCACGCGCGCTCGCCGGCGAGTACGGCGTGCTGCGCGCCGTGGCGGGCACGGTGCATCTGCAAGGCAGCCAGGCCGTCATGCAGCCGCTGAGCCTGCTGACGGCACAGCGCGCGGTGGTGCTGCAGGTCGAAGCGGTCGCGCCGAAGCCGCTGGATCTGGAAAGCGACGCCGAAGAAGTACCGGCGTTGAACGCGCTGGCCGGCGACACGCTGGAGCTGTTGGCGCTGTGGCTGCGCCAAGGCCTGCGCCATCAGGGCGGCGGCGCAATGTCGAAAGCGCAAGCGCAGGTGCTGCGGTTGAAGCAAGCCGGGCTGGGGCGAGGCGCAACGCTGCTGGAGGCCGTGCTCGAGAACCTGCGGTCGGCGCAACGGCCGGCGCTGGTGGCGCAGCTGGCAATGCTCGGCTTGCTGATGCAGGGCGTGGCGCAATCGGCCTCGGCATGAAAAAACCCCTGAGCCGATTCAGGACTCAGGGGTTCTTTGCATGGTGCCGCTTGTCGGAATCGAACTGACGACCTTCCGCTTACAAGGCGGGTGCTCTACCAATTGAGCTAAAGCGGCGAAATTCCAGTGCGTGATTCTAGTAGCGCCAGCCGGCATGCCCGGCTGCTCGCTCCTGCCACTGCTACTTGATGCGCTTGAGCGAGGGCCTGGTGCCGCCACCGGCCGGCGGGCGCGGCGGCTCGTCGACCGGATCGGCGGGCGAGCCCGCATCGACCGTTTCGTCGCCGTCCTCGCCCGTCACCAGGTGAACGATCTTGCCGGCATCGCCTTCGGTGCCGCGCGAGGCGTCACGCAAGGGCATGCGGGCAGGGCCCTGGGGCGAAGGCGCGGAGACCGGGCCATCGCTGCCGTCGTGCTCCGCAGGAACCGACGGTGCCGGCGCGGGAAACGCCATGCCCTGTCCGTTTTCGCGTGCGTAGATGGCAATCACGCGCCCAACCGGCACGCTGATTTCACGCGCCGTGCCCGCAAAACGGGCCTTGAACTCGATGAAGTCGTTGCCGAGCTTGAGCGAGCTGGTCGCGTCGAAGCTGATGTTGAGCACGATCTCGCCGTTCTTCACGTACTCGCGCGGCACCTGGACGGTGTCGTCGACCTGCACCGCGACATAGGGCGTGAACCCGTTGTCGGTACACCATTCGTACAGCGCCCGGATGAGGTACGGGCGGGTGGAAGACGACTCGAGCGCGTTGATCATGAAAAGCGACGGAAAACGATGGAAGCAGGCACGAAGCTTACTTACTTTCGCATGACCTTTTCAGAAGGCGTGAGTGCTTCGATGTAGGCCGGGCGCGAGAAGATGCGCTCGGCGTACTTCAAGAGCGGTGCCGCGTTCTTGCTGAGGTCGATGCCGTAGTAGTCCAAGCGCCACAGCAGCGGCGCGATGGCCACGTCGAGCATCGAGAAGTTGTCGCCCAGCATGTACTTGTTCTTGAGGAACACGGGTGCCAGCTGCGTGAGGCGGTCGCGGATGTGCGAGCGGGCCTTTTCCAGCGCCTTCTCGTTGCCCTTGGTGGTGCGGTTCTCGAGCGTCGAGACGTGCACGAAGAGTTCCTTCTCGAAGTTGAGCAGGAACAGGCGCACACGGGCGCGGTCGACCGGGTCGCCGGGCATCAGCTGGGGATGCGGGAAGCGCTCGTCGATGTACTCGTTGATGATGTTCGACTCGTACAGGATCAGGTCGCGCTCGACCAGGATCGGCACCTGGCCGTACGGGTTCATCACGCTGATGTCTTCGGGCTTGTTGTAGAGATCGACGTCGCGGATCTCGAAGTCCATGCCCTTTTCGAACAACACGAAGCGGCAGCGGTGGGAAAAGGGGCAGGTCGTTCCTGAATACAAGACCATCATGGCGAGAGACTCCTAAAAATCAAAAAGAGTGGGTCGCGTTGGCAACCCACTCTGTGGGACCGGATGCCCGAGGGTATCCGGTCGGCGTGGACGGAACTACTTGACGTCTTTCCAGTACGAGGCGTTCAGTCGCCACACGAATACCACCGACATGGCCAGGAACAGCAGCACCCACACGCCGATGCGGATGCGGGTGTTCTGTGCCGGTTCGGCCATCCATTGCAGGTAACTCACCAGGTCGCCGACCGCATTGTCGTACTGCACGGGCGTCAGGGTGCCGGGAGTGACTTGCTCCCAGCCCTTGAACACTTCGGTTTCGTGGCCGTGCTGTTCGACCTTGGTGTAGACCGGGCGACGTTCGCCTTGCAGTTCCCACAGGGGGTTCGGCATGGCGACGCTCGGGAACACGAGGTTGTTCCAGCCGGTAGCCTTGGTGTCGTCGCGGTAGTAGGTGCGAAGGTACGTGTAGAGGTAGTCGGCGCCGGTGCCGCCGTGGCCGGCGCGCGAGCGGGCGACCAGCGTCAGGTCGGGCGGCGTGGTGCCGAACCATTCCTTGGCCTGGCGCGCGTCGATGTTGGCCTTCATGGTTTCGCCGACCTTGTCGGTCGCGAACAGAAGGTTATCCTTGATCTGCTGCTCGGTGATACCGATGTCCTGCAGGCGGTTGTAGCGCATGAAGGCTGCCGAGTGGCAGTTCAGGCAGTAGTTGACGAACAGCTTGGCGCCGTTCTGCAAGGCGGCCACGTCGGTCGTCTTGTTGGGCGCCTTGTCCCACGCGATGCCTTCGGACTCGGCCGATGCCGCCGCGGAAAAGGTCAGGCCCAGTGCGAGACCCAGGACCGCGAGCCAGCCGGAAATGCTTTTCTTCATCGTGTTTCTCTCAGCTCTCTTGCGCTTCTGGTTCTCAATGAGCGGCGAAGACCACGCGCTCGGGCACGGTCTTGAACTCGCCCTTGCGGCTCCACCACGGCATCAGCAGGAAGAAGCCGAAGTAGAAGAGCGTGCCGATCTGCGAAATGGTCTGCGCGATGTCGAGGGCGAAAGAGCCGATGACCAGGTTGCCCCAGACGCCGGGCGCCTGGATGCCCAGGTAGCCCAGGATCAGGAAGAAGAACACGAACACGCCGTACACATACTTGTGCCAGCCCGGACGGTAGCGGATCGACTTGACTTCGCTATGGTCGAGCCACGGCAGGAAGAACAGGATGATGACCGAGCCGCCCATGATGACCACGCCCCAGAACTTGGCGTCGAAGTTCTTGAGCAGGAAGATCACGACAGCCGCCACGACGACGCCGGCAATCTTCAGGCCCATGCCCGACTTGCCCTTGACGAGGTTCCAGATGGCGGCCGCGGCAACGATGAGCGCGAACACGTTGACCATGTCGTCGGTGGTCGCACGCAGCATCGAATAGAAGGGCGTGAAGTACCAGACCGGAGCGATGTGGTTCGGCGTCTTCAGCGAATCGGCCGGGATGAAGTTGTTGTATTCGAGGAAGTACCCGCCGGCTTCAGGGGCGAAGAAGATCACCGCCGAGAAGATCGTGAGGAACACCACCACGCCGAAGATGTCGTGCACCGTGTAGTACGGATGCGACGGAATGCCGTCCAGCGGATGGCCGTCGGGGCCGCGCTTGGCCTTGATCTCGATGCCGTCGGGATTGTTCGAACCCACTTCGTGCAGCGCGATCAGGTGGGCCACCACCAGGCCGAGCAGCACCAGCGGCACGGCGATCACGTGGAAGCTGAAGAAGCGGTTCAGCGTGGCGTCGCTCACCACGTAGTCGCCGCGGATCAGCAGGGCCAGGTCGGGGCCGACGAAGGGAATGGCGGCGAACAGGTTCACGATGACCTGGGCGCCCCAGTAGGACATCTGGCCCCAGGGCAGCAGGTAGCCCATGAAGGCTTCGGCCATCAGGCACAGGAAGATCGCGCAGCCGAACACCCAGATCAGCTCGCGCGGCTTGCGGTAGCTGCCGTACATGAGGCCGCGGAACATGTGCAGGTACACCACGATGAAGAACGCCGAGGCGCCCGTCGAGTGGATGTAGCGGATGAGCCAGCCCCACGGCACGTCGCGCATGATGTACTCGACCGATGCGAACGCCTGGTTCGCGTCGGGCTTGTAGTGCATGACGAGGAAGATGCCGGTGACGATCTGGATCACCAGCACCAGCATGGCCAGCGAGCCGAAGATGTACCAGAAGTTGAAGTTCTTCGGCGCGTAGTACTTGCCCCACTGGTCGTTCCAGAGCTTGCTGAGCGGGAAGCGGTTGTCGACCCAGTTCAGCAGCTTCTCGCTGGCAGGAGCGTTGGGGGAAATCTCGTGGAATTCAGCCATGTTCTTCTTCCGCCTCAGGCCTTCTTGGAGTCTTCACCGATCAGGAGCTTGGTGTCCGACAGGTACATGTGCGGCGGCACCGGCAGGTTGTCGGGCGCGGGCTTGTTCTTGAAGACCCGGCCAGCCAGGTCGAAAGTGGAACCGTGGCAGGGGCAGAGGAAGCCGCCTTCCCAGTCGTTCGGCAGCGAAGGCTGCGGACCGGCCTGGAAGCGGTCGGTCGGCGAGCAGCCCAGGTGGGTGCAGATGCCGACCACGACCAGCACGTCGGGCTTGATCGAGCGGTGCTCGTTCTGCGCGTACTTGGGGGTGAATTCGTCGGGATGACGCTTGGAGAGGGGATCGGCCAGCTGGCCGTCCAGCTTGGGAAGTTCGGCGATCTGCGCGGGGGTGCGCTTGAGGATCCAGACCGGCTTGCCGCGCCATTCGACGGTGATTTTCTCGCCGACCTTGAGGCCCGAGATATCGACCTCGACCGCGGCGCCCGCGGCCTTGGCCTTCTCGGAAGGCTGGAAAGTGCTCACAAAGGGAACGGCGGTTGCCACGCCGCCCACCACGCCGGCGCAGCTGGATGCAATCAACCACGTCCGCTTGCTGGTGTCGATCCGGGGCGAGCCGGAGGTCATGTCACTCATGGGGATCCTCTTGTCTTCTTCGCTGGAGCAGGAGTCAACCCGCGATTGTAGCGGGGCGCTCAAGGGATATTCAATGGTCGCCATGCGCGTGGCCGGCGAACGACGGCAAGGCGCGCCGCATTCGCGGGGCGCCCGCCGGGGGCGACAAGGGCTGTCGCCGCGGGGACTTCAGTTCAGAAGACCGTGCTGCATCGCCTCGTGGACCGCCTGGGTCCGCGACTTGACGGAGAGCTTGCGATAGATGCTCTTCGCATGAAACTCGATGGTGTTGACCGACAGGTAGACCGCGTCCGCGATCTGCCGGTTGCTCCAGCCCTGTGCGATGAGGCGCAGCACCTTGAGTTCCCGTGGCGACAGCAGGCCCTGCGGCAGCCTGGCGGCAGAAGCCTGCTCTGACGACGACGACGGCACCGGGGCCTGGACGCGGATGGGTTCGATCGTGCGCGCCTTCGCGTAGGCGGCAATCGAACCGAGGATGCGCCGCGCGATGCGCGAATCCATCGGCGAGCCGCCGCGCTCGATGGAGCGCAGCAGATAGGCGAGTTCGGCGTCGTCGGCTTCGGTCAGCAGATAGCCGATGGCGCCGGCAGCGATTGCTGCGTTCACGAGTTCCTGGTCGTCGGTTGCCGACATGCCGATGCTCTCGATGCGCGGATAAGCCTGGCGCACATGCTGAAGCAGCGCAGCGCCGTCGTTGCCCGGCAGCCGCATGTCGACCAGCACGAGGTCATAGGGCAATGCCGCCAGCAGGTTGAGCGCCTCGGCCTGGCCCGACGCGATCACCACGCGGCGATGCGGCGCGAGTTCGGCGAGGATGCGCCGCATGCGGTCGGCGGCGATGGAATCGTCCGCGACGATCAACGCTGCGTGAAAAACGCCGCCATACAACTGCGCAGCCGATGGCACATGCCGCACGGCGGCGGCGTATTGCATGCTCATTTCCATGACCGCTCTCCTGCCGGCACGCAGCGGACTTCGCCCGCGCTGCATGCGTTTTCAATGCCCAAGAAAAAATTGATCACGCGACGTCCTCTGGCTCTGTAGCTACCCGCAGGTAGCGACGAAATGTTGACTTTCGTTTCAGATACCGCAGGAACGATGCCCGCGCGGAGGAACACCGGGGCGCACGGCGCGCCGGCGCATGTAGTACTTTGATTTCATTGAAGAAATTGCCTCGAACGCCCCGAAAAACGAGGGCTTGAGGAGGCCTTGAAAAGGCCGTTTTTTCGCCGTTGTTACGTGCGGGTTACTGCGTGTGTTACGTAGCACCGCGCCACACGAAACGCGCTCCGGAACGCGTATCGAAACGTCACCACGCGATTTGCGCGATGTCTGCGAAGCCGCATGGGCGTTGGCTTTGCGAGCACCTCGTTGATTTGCCGATGCGTCGTCACGCTGCGTGCATACATCCAGAACTACGGATCCCGGTGATGTTCATCGAAGACCTCGATTCCTAGCATCAGTTGCATTGGGTAACGCAATGAAACCCAACCCCGCTTCCACGCGACGAGGGCGCTTGGAAGACCAGAAATGGCAACTGATTCTTCAAGGAAAAAAGTCCAAATGACTACATCCAAGCGCTCCAGCGTTCGCTCGTTCATCGTTCATCGCCCGGGCGTCAGCCGCCTTCTCGCTTCGGTGCTCGTGGGCGCCGGCTATGTGATGACGTTGCCGGTGGCATATGCCCAGGTCCAGGTGGGCGGAAACAACGTCAATGTGGTGGGGGGGCCGAACAACGGGGTCCTGACCTCCGCAGACGGAATATCTACGCCCACGCTGACCGCAACGAGCGTCAGTGCGGGCAGCGTGACTGCCAACAACGGCACCATCAATACGTTGAGTTCGGGCAGCATCACGGCCGGCACAGTCGCCGCAGGCAGCATCACCGCAACCCGGGTGACCACCACCAGCCTGAGCGCAACATCGGCAACGGCCACCAACCTGACCTCGACCAGCATCAGCACCGGCACGATCACCGCAGGCACCGTGTCCGCAGGCAACGTCAGTGCCGCGACCGTCACGGCCGGCACCGGCACGATCACCAACCTGACATCCACCAGCATCAGCACCGGCACGATCACCGCAGGCACCGTGTCTGCAGGCAACGTCAGCGCCGCGACCGTCACGGCCGGCACCGGTACGATCACCAGCCTGACCTCCACCAGCATCAGCACGGCCACTCTCACCGCAGGCACCGTGTCTGCCGGCAGCGTCAGCGCCACCAACGTCTCGGCCGCCAACGGCACGATCAACAACCTGGCCACGACCAGCATCTCGGCAGCCAACGGCACGATCAACACGCTGAGCGCGAGCAACGTGACCACGGGCAACCTGTCGTCGGGCAACGGCACTATCCAGTCGCTGACCTCGACCAACATCCTGACGACCGGCATCACCGCGACCAACGTGCAGGCAACCAATGTCGATGCCACCAGCGTCGTCACGACCAACCTGACGTCGAACACCGGCAGCATCTCGACGCTCACGTCCACCAACGTCAGCACCACCAACGTGACGGCGTCGAACGGCACCATCAACACGCTGAGCTCCGCCAACGTCAGCACCACGAACCTGACGGCCAGCAACGGCACGATCAATACGTTGAGCTCGGCCAACGTCAGCACGACGAACCTGACGGCGTCGAACGGCACGATCAACACACTGAGCGCAACCAACGTCAGCACCACGGACCTGACGGCTGCAAACGGCACCATCAACACGCTGAACGCGACCAATGTCAGCACCACAGATCTGACGGCCAGCAACGGCACCATCAACACGTTGAGCGCAACGAACGTCAGCACGACGGATCTGACTGCCAGCAATGGCACCATCAATACGCTGAGTGCCACCAACGTCAGCACCACGGACCTGACTGCCAACAACGGCACCATCAATACGTTGAGCTCGACCAATGTCAGCACGACGAACCTGACAGCCAGCAACGGCACGATCAACACGCTGAGTGCCACCAACGTCAGCACGACGGATCTGACCGCCAACAACGGCACCATCAACACGTTGAGCGCCACCAACGTCAGCACCACCAACCTGACGGCCAACGCCGGCACGATCAACACGCTGAGTGCTACCAACGTCAGCACGACGGACCTGACCGCCAACAACGGCACCATCAACACGTTGAGCGCCACCAACGTCAGCACGACGAACCTGTCGGCCAGCAACGGCACGATCAATACGCTGAGTGCCACCAACGTCAGCACCACGAACCTGACAGCCAACGCCGGCACGATCAACACGCTGAGCGCTACCAATGTCAGCACGACGAACCTGTCGGCGAGCCGCGGCACGATCAACACGTTGAGCGCAACCAACGTCAGCACCACCAACCTGTCGGCAGCCAGCGCCACCATCAACGCGCTGACCGCCAACACGGTGAGCGCCACGACGGTTAATGCAAGCACGGTGAACGCCACCACCGGCAACTTCCAGACGGTCACGGCGGCCAACGGCAACATCACGGTGCTGAACACGCAGACCGGCAACATCACCACGATCAACGCCGTGACCGGCAACGTCACGACACTGAACGCGGGCACGGTCAACGTCACCGGCAACGTGACGGCGGGCGGCACCATCACGGCGGGCAACGGCGTGGTCGCCAACGGCCGCGTGCAGAACGTGGCTCCCGGCGTCCTGCCGACGGACGCCGCGAACATGTCGCAGTTGAACCAGGTCCGCAACGAAGTGCAGGACATGCGCAAGACCAGCAGCACCGGTGCGGCCATCGCCCTGGCAGCAGCCTCGGTGCCGGCGCTCGAAGCGGGCAAGAGCTTCGGCATCGGCGTGGGCGTGGGCTCGTACGACGGCCGCTCGGCTCTCGCTGCGGCAGCCAGCTTCCGCATCGGCGAAGGCGCGCAGATCAAGGTGAACATCGGCAGCGGCAGCAGCGGCAAGGTCGGCGGCGGCATCGGCGCCTCCTGGTCCTGGTAATCCGGCACGGCGTGCCCGTGGCGCCCCTGCGCTGCGGGCACGCCCGCTGATGAAACGGAAGGCCGGCCCCTATACTGGGTTGCCGGCCTTTTTCACTTGCATGAAGGCCGGCATTTCCTGCAGCGGCCGACCTTCTGACCCGTCCATCACACGGCTTCATGAACTCACCTTCTCTCGCCCCCGCACCCTCCACATCGGCAGCAGATGCCGGCAGCCTTCTGGAACAGGGACTGGTGCTGCACCGGGTGGGCCGTTTCGCCGAGGCCATCCAGGTCTACGAAGCCCTGCTGTCGCGCTTTCCGGAGCATGCCGACGCGCTGCACCTGACGGGCGAAGCGCTGTACCGGCAAGGACGGCCGAAGCTGGCGCTGAACTACGTGAACCGCGCAATCGCGCGGTCGCCGCATCACTTCTACTTCAACACCCGCGCGACGATCTTCATGCACATGGGCCTGCCGGCCGAAGCGCAGCAAGACCTTCGCCGCGCGATCAAGGCGCTGCCGAACTACCCCGAGGCCTACGTGAACCTGTCGGCGGTGTACCGCCAGCAGAAGAAGTTCCGCCAGGCCCGCGAGGCCGCGGCTGAAGCCACGCGGCTCGCACCACAGGCGCCCGCGGCATGGAACAACGCCGGCGCAATCGACATGGAGCAGGACCGCTTCGACGAGGCGATCGTGCAGTTCCGCCAGGCGCTCGCGCTCGACCCTGGCTATGCGGCCGCGCACAAGAACATCGGCAAGATCCGCGCGCATCAAAAAGACTGGGCCGCCGCGCTCGACTCGTACGAGCGGGCCGCGGCCGACCCGCAGGATTGCGAGGCCGACTTCATGCTCTCCAGGGCCCTGCAGAGCTGCGGCCGCACCGAGGAGTCGATCGCGCCCATGCAGCGCGCCATGCGCAACTGGCCGGCCGAGGAGCGCCACAAGGCGCTGTCCGACCCCGAAGGCGTGGCCGCGCTCTACGGCGTGTGCGGCGCGCTCGAAGGCGTGTCGATGCGCTTTGCGGAATCGGCCGAGCTCTACAAGCTGGCGCTGGAAAGCCTGCCCGAGCACGAGCTCCTGCTGAACAACCTGGGCACGGTGAACTTCCGCCTCGGCCATTTCGACACCGCCATCGAAGTGCTCAAGAAGGCGCTCGAAGTGCATCCGCGCCAGGTGCTCGCACGCTGCAACCTGGGCGTGACCTATGTAATGGCCGGCCAGTCGGAGGCGGCCATTGCGGAGTTCGAGCAGTGCCTGCGCGACGACCCCGACTTCATGCCGGCCATGGTGTGGATGCTGGGCGAAAAGGCGCACATCGCCGACTGGAACGGCGTACCCGAACTGCGCGCCAGGATCGCGGCGCTGCTGGACAACCCGAACAACGACCAGACCGTGTCGTCGTTCATCCTGATGTCGAACTACGACGATGCGCGCCGGCTGATGAACTGGACCCAGCGCTCCGCCACGCTGGCCGACCGGAACACGGGCATCAGGCCTTTCGCCGATGCCGGCGCGCGCCGCACGGCGCCGCGCATCCGCGTGGGCTACTACTCATTCGACTTCCGCAACCACCCGGTCGCGCACCTGACCGCCGAGCTGTACGGCCAGCATGACCGTAAAGATTTCGAAGTCTTCGTCTACTCCTACGGTCCGGACGACGGCCATCCTGCGCGGGCGCGCATCGCCGCGTCGGCCGAGCACTTCGTCGACATGCACGGCCAGTCGATCCAGCAGATGGCCGAGCGCATCCGCGAGGACGAGATCGACATCCTGATCGACCTCTCGGGCGACACGCGCGGCGCCAAGCCGCAGGTCATGGCCTATCACGCGGCGCCAGCGCAGCTCATGTGGCTGGGCTACATGGGCACCAGCGGCACGCCTAACTACGACTACCTGGTGTCCGACAACTTCCTCTCGCCGCCGGGCACGGAAGACTGCTACACCGAGAAGCTGCTGCGCCTGCCCGAGACCTTCCAGGTGATCGACACGAAGCGCCCGGTCAACCCGCAAAAGGCCACGCGCGCCGAGCACGGCCTGCCCGAAGACGCCTTCGTGCTGTGCAACTTCTCGCAGTCGTTCAAGATCCAGCCCGAGACCTTCGAGGCGTGGGTGCGCATCGTGCAGGGCATTCCGAACTCGGTGCTGTGGCTGGCACAGGGCCCGCACGGCTTCGAGCACAACCTGCGCGCGCAATGGGTCAAGGCGGGCCTGCCGGCCGAGCGCCTGATCGTGTCGCCGCGCATGCCGGTCGACCAGCACCTGGCGCGCATCGGCCTGGCCGACCTGTTCATCGACACCTTCCCTTACAGCAGCGGCGCCACCGCGAACGACGTGCTGTGGTCGGGCGTGCCGCTGCTGGCGCTCACGGGCACGACGATGGTGTCGCGCATGGCGGGCAGCCTGCTCGGCGCCATCGGGCTGCCGGAGCTGGTGGCTACGAACCACGACGAGTACGTGCAGAAGGCCATCCACTACGCCACGCACCCGGAGGAGCTGGCCGCATTGCGCGCGCGGCTCGTGGCGGCCAAGGTCGCGCGCCGCGGCTACTTCGACACGCCGCGCTTCGTGCGCCATCTCGAGGACGGCTTCAGGCAAATTGCCGCGCGCAGTCGTGAAGGGTTGCCGGCCGCGCATGTCGATGTTGCGCCACGCTCGCTGGAGAAGTGAGCAATCGCGGGCATACTCGACTTTCCTTCAACAGCAGAGCTCCAGCAGCCTTTTGAATCATGAGCATCCTCAGTGAATTCAAGGAATTTGCCGTCAAGGGCAATGTCATCGACCTCGCGGTCGGCGTGATCATCGGTGCAGCGTTCGGCAAGATCGTCGACTCGCTCGTGGCCGACATCATCATGCCGCTGGTCGGCGTGGTGTTCGGCAAGCTCGACTTCTCCAACCTCTATGTGGTGCTGGGCACGGCGCCCGCCGGCGTGGCAAACACGCTGGCAGACCTGAAGAAGGCCGGCGTTCCGGTGCTGGCGTATGGCAACTTCATCACCATCGCAGTCAACTTCGTGATCCTGGCCTTCATCATCTTCATCATGGTCAAGCAGATCAACCGCCTGAAGCGCAACGAAGAGCCTGCACCGGCCGCGGCCCCCGAGACACCCGAAGACGTGGTGCTGCTGCGCGAAATCCGCGACAGCCTCAAGCGCCCCTGATCAAGCGCCCTTGAGCACCCGGGCCATGCGCAGCGCCTCGACGAGGCTCGACGCATCGGCCAGCCCCGTTCCCGCGATGTCGAACGCGGTGCCGTGATCGGGGCTGGTGCGCACCAGCGGCAAGCCCAGCGTCACGTTCACGCCCTTCTCCACGCCCAGGTACTTGACCGGGATCAGGCCCTGGTCGTGGTACATCGCCACCACCACGTCGAACTCGCCACTTGAGGGCACGCCGTGCCTGGCGCGTGCGCGCATGAAGACCGTGTCGGGCGCATAGGGCCCGCTGGCGTCGATGCCTTCGGCGCGCGCGGCCTCGATGGCCGGCGCGATGATCTCGCGCTCTTCCGAACCGAACAGACCGCCCTCGCCCGCATGCGGGTTGAGGCCCGCCACGCCGATGCGCGGCGCGCGGCCCAGCGCATGCGTCAGCGCGCGATGCGTGATGCGCAGCGTTTCGAGCACGCCTTCGAAACGCACCGCCTCGATGGCGTTGCGCAGCGACATGTGGATGCTGACGAGCACGGTGCGCAGCTCGTCGTTGGCCAGCATCATGCGCACCGGCACGTCGGCCACGGTGCGGCCCAGATGCGCAGCCGCCTCGGCCTGCAGCAGCTCGGTGTGGCCGGGGTACGGAAAGCCGGCGGCCGACAGCGCTTCCTTGTGCAGCGGTGCGGTCACGATGGCGCCGATCTCGCCGCGCAGCGCGGCCCGCGCGGCCCAGATCACGCATTCGCCCGCCACGCGGCCGGCCTCTGCGCTGATGCGGCCCGTTTCGATGTGCGATGGCGGCGCGATCACCTGCAGCACGGGGATGCAGCCCGGCGGTACGGTCGCGGCTTCGGCGACGGATTCGATCTCGAGCACAGGCCAAGCCAGCTGACCCGGCCCGGCCAGGGCCTGCGAGGCCTGGCGCATCGTGCCCACGTCGCCGGCGACGAAGGCGCTGCGGGTCGCGTCAGGTGCATCACGAAACGCCTTGACGATGATCTCCGGCCCGATGCCCGCGGGATCGCCCAGCGTGATGGCAATGGCCCCGCTCATTGAAATACCTCCGCGCTTCGCACTGCGGTGCGAGCTTGCTTGGGGCGGCCCGGCGCTGCGCTCATGCCGGGTTGTCGATGTCAATGAACTCGTGCTTCAGCCCGAGCTGCGCCGCCACATGCCCGGCCACCGCCGGCGCTCCGTAGCGTTCGGTGGCGTGGTGCCCGCAGGCCAGGAAGGCCACGCCCATCTCGCGCGCGTAGTGAGCCTGGGGCTCCGAGATTTCGCCGGTGATGAAGGCGTCGGCGCCGGCCGCGATGGCCGCCTCGAAGTAGCCTTGCGCGCCGCCCGTGCACCAAGCTACGTTTTTGATAGCACGATGCGCCGTATCGACAAGCGTGACTGGCCTTTTCAGCACGCTTTCGACATGCGTGGCAAGCGCCTTGGCGTTGGCAAAGCTCTCGCCGCTTTCCTGCATGCCGAGAAAGCCCAGCTCCTGCTCGCCGAAGCGCCCGGTCGAACCGGCATGGGCCACGAGCCCCAGCTTCAGGCCGAGCTGCGCGTTGTTGCCGAGTTCGGGATGCGCATCGAGCGGCAGGTGGTAGGCGAACAGGTTGACGTCGTCGCCCAGCAGCAGGCCCAGGCGCTGTTTCATCCAACCGGTAACGCAGCCGTCCTGGCCGCGCCAGAACAGGCCATGGTGAACGAAGATGGCATCGGCCTCGGCGTGGATCGCGGCCTCGATCAGCGCGCGGCTGGCGGTCACGCCCGAGACGATCTTGCGGACCACGGTGCGCCCTTCGACCTGCAGGCCGTTGGGTCCGTAGTCCTTGAAGCGCCCGGGGGCCAGCAGCAGGTCGAATGCGTGGAGCAGTTCGTGGCGGGTGGTGCTCATCGCGCCATTGTCGCGCCGCCCGCGGGGGCCGCGCCATCCCGCATGGCATGGCCGCGCGCGGCCAGGGGCAGGAACGCCAGCAGGAAGCCCAGCCCGGCCAGCACTGCCACGTAGTGCGCCGGCGCCATCGTGTCGCGCTGCAGCCAGAGCGTCAGGATCACCGGCGTCAGTCCGCCGAAGACCGCGTAAGACATGTTGTAGGCGAACGAAAGCCCGGTGAAGCGCACCGGCGCTGGGAAGGCACGCACGCCCGCAATCGGCACGGTAGCAATGGTGCCCACGAACAGGCCCACCAGCCCGTAGTGCCAGAACAGCGTAGCCGGCGTTCCGGGCAGCCCGCTGTAGAACAGGTAGGCCGTGACGAACAGGCCGCCCCAGCCGACAAGCATCACGGTGCGCGTGCCGATGCGGTCGCTGGCCCAGCCAGCCAGCATGCAGCCAATGGTCAGCGTGAGCGTGGCGAGCGCGTTGGCCTCGAGCGCCAGCGCGGCGGGAATGTGGTGCACCTTCTGCAGATACGTGGGCGTGTACAGCACCACGACCACGATGGCGGCGGACAGCACCCAGGTCAGCAGCGCGACGTACACGCAGGCCAGGCGGTGCTCGCGCAGCACGGTGCGCAGCGGCATCTCGCGCGCCACGCTGCGGCGGCCGGCCAGCTCCTTGAACACCGGCGTCTCGTGCAGGAACCGGCGCAGGTACACCGACACCAGCCCGAACACGCCGCCCAGGATGAAGGGAATGCGCCAGGCGAAGTCGCTCACCTGCTCGGGCGAATAGTGGCGGTTGATGGCCACCGCGATCAGCGAGCCCAGCAGGATGCCGCCGGTGATGCCCGAAGTCAGCATGCCGATGCCAAAGCCGTAGCGCTTCGCCGGTACGTGCTCGCCCACGAACACCCAGGCGCCGGGCATCTCGCCGCCGATGGCCGCGCCCTGCAGCACGCGCATCGCCAGCAGCAGCAGGGGCGCCGCAACGCCGATGCTCGCGTAGGTCGGCAGCAGGCCGATCACCAGCGTGGGCGCAGCCATCAGGAAGATCGACAGCGTGAACATGCGCTTGCGGCCGAAGATGTCGCCGAAATGCGCGATGACGATGCCGCCCACCGGGCGTGCGAGGTAGCCGGCCGCGAAGATGCCGAAGGTCTGCAACTGCCGCAGCCAGTCGGGCATGTCGACCGGGAAGAACAGCGCGCCCAGCACGGTGGCGAAGAACACGTAGATGACGAAGTCGTAGAACTCCAGGGTGCCGCCGAGGGCGGACAGGCCGAGGGTCTTGTAGTCGCTCGAGTCGAGCGTGCGTGCCGGTGCCGGCTGCGCGCCGTCCGGGAAGGTTGCTTCTGAAGTCATGGCTGGCAGGGAGATCGTGATCGCGCGCCAGCCCGCGGGACCGGGTGACAAAACGGAAAAATGGCGCGCTGGCGAAATGCCTGGCCGCTTCCACCGGGTGGGCAGCGCGGGAGGCCTGAAAAACACGGGCCGGATGGGACCGACCTGCGATCCTAGGTGTTAACCCGGCTTTACGTACGCAGGAAGTCTTAATCTCGACCTCTGCGAGCGGTTTCTGCACCAGGCGGTTGAGGGACAATTGACAACATTGCTGCGTTGCACTGCAGCCTTCCAACGTCTTTTTCACCAATCTTTCATGAAACGCACCTGGCTGCTCTTCGCCCAAGCCGTGACCGTCCTGCTCGCGGCCTACTTCGTCGTCGCGACGCTCAAGCCCGAGTGGATCAACAAGCGCGCAACCTCGCTGGGCGGCGTGGTGTCGATCGTCGAGGCACCGGCCGGCAACCCGGGCGTGACAACGCCCGGCAGCCTGAGCGTGCCGGCCAAGAAGGCCTCCCCGGCGGTGGTGAGCATCAACACCAGCAAGGCCGCGCAGCGCCACCCGCGAAGCAACGACCCGTGGTTCCGCTTCTTCTTCGGCGACCAGGACGACCAGCCCCAGGTGGGCCTGGGCAGCGGCGTGATCGTGAGCCCCGACGGCTACATCCTCACCAACAACCACGTGGTCGAGGGCGCCGACGAGATCGAAGTGACGCTCAACGACAGCCGCCATGCGCGCGGCAAGGTGATCGGCACCGATCCCGACACCGACCTGGCCGTGCTGAAGATCGAGCTCGACAAGCTGCCGGTGATCGTGCTGGGCGATTCAGACGCGCTGCAGGTGGGCGACCAGGTGCTGGCCATCGGCAACCCCTTCGGCGTGGGCCAGACCGTGACCAGCGGCATCGTCTCGGCGCTGGGCCGCAACCAGCTCGGCATCAACAACTTCGAGAACTTCATCCAGACCGACGCAGCCATCAACCCCGGCAACTCGGGTGGCGCGCTGATCGACGTCAACGGCAACCTGCAGGGCATCAACACCGCGATCTACTCGCGCTCGGGCGGCAGCATGGGCATCGGCTTCGCCATTCCGGTGTCGATGGCCAAGATCGTGCTCGAAGGGATCGTGAAGGAAGGCCAGGTGCGCCGCGGCTGGATCGGCGTGGAGCCGAGCGACCTGTCGCCCGAACTCGCCGAGACCTTCGGCGTGAAGGCGGACGCGGGCGTGATCATCACCGGCGTGCTGCAGAACGGCCCGGCCGCCAAGGCCGGCATTCGCCCGGGTGACGTGATCACCTCGGTGGGCGAGAAGAAGACCGACAACGTACAGGCGCTGCTGACCGCCGTGGCCGGCCTGAAGCCCGGCAGCACCTCGCGGTTCGCGCTGCAGCGCGGCAGCGACAAGATGGAGCTGGATGTGACGCCGGGTCTGCGCCCGAAGAGCCCGGTCCGGCAGGTGCCGCCGAGTCAGCCCGAATAACGGGCTGTCAGGTCGGTCGATCAGGATTGCGCTGAATCAGCGCTTTCCTCTTCCTCTGGCTTCTTGCCGGAACTGGCGAAGTACCTGGCACCGATGATGCCCACCTCGTACAGCAGGCACATCGGCACCGCCAGCGCCAGCTGCGACACCACGTCGGGCGGCGTGAGCACCGCGGCAACGACGAACGCGACCACGATGAAGTAGCCGCGGAAGGACTTCAGCTTCTCGATGGTCACCATCTCGAAACGCACCAGCAGCATCACGACGATCGGCACCTGGAAGGCCACGCCGAAGGCGATGTAGAGCGACAGGATCGCCTCGACGTACGAGGAAATATCGGGCGTTGCCTGCACCGCGGATGGTGCGAAGCGCTGGATGAAGCTGAACATCTTGTCCAGCACGAAGAGCTGCACGAACGCGATGCCCGCATAGGCCAGCAGGCTGCCGAAGAAGATCAGCGGCAGCGCGAATTTCTTTTCATGGCTGTAGAGCCCCGGCGCAATGAACATCCATGCCTGGTACATGAGCCAGGGCAGCGCCAGCAGCACGGCGGCCATCATCAAAACCTTGAGCGGCACGAAGAACGGCGAGAACACGCCGATGGCGATCAGCTTCGCGTCGTGCGGCATGTGCGCCTTGATCGGCATCGCGATCAGGTCGATCAGCCCGCCCGGGCCGGGCCAGATGGCCAGCAGGATGCCCGCGACCACGAGGCCGTAGACGCAATAGAGCAGGCGGTCGCGAAGCTCGACCAGGTGCGCCACGAACGGCTGTTCGGTGCCCGCCAGCTCGTCTTCTTTGTCTTTGTTCTTGTTGTCGGAATCAGCCATTGGAAAAGAAGATAGCGTGACGTCGGCCGGCGTGCGGCGCGCGCAGAACGCGGTGTTGTGGATGCGCTAGTTGATCTTGTTGATCGTGTGCGGGCGGAAGCGCGCAACGCGCGCCGCGCCCGACAGCGCCTTGGTGCGCACGCCGTTGCGCGCCTTGTACCACTGTGGCGTGGCGCCCTGTTTCAGGCGCCAGTTCTTGCGGGGATGCTTGTATTCGGGCGGCGACGGCTCGGGTTCGGCCAGCGCCGAGAGGGTTTCGCCCGAACCGCTGAACTGCTTCTCGAATTCGCTCGCGCCCGTGTGGATGCTGTGCTCGACGTCGCGCGCCGCATCCTCGACGGTGGTCTTCATCTTGCGGAGCTCGTCGAGCTCCATCGAGCGGTTGACTTCGGCCTTGACGTCGTTCACGTAGCGCTGCGCCTTGCCAAGCAGGGTGCCGACGGTGCGGGCCACGCGCGGCAGCTTTTCCGGGCCGATGACGATCAGCGCCACGACGCCGATCAGCGCCAGCTTCTCAATGCCGAGGTCGAGCACGTGCGGTCCGCGCTCAGGACTTCTGACGCGCTTCGACGTCGATCGTCGGCTTGTCGCTGTTGACCGGCTGGCCGGTCACTTGCTGGGCGGGGGCCGACGAAGCGGCGGCATCGGACGAGCTGCCGTCCTTCATGCCGTCCTTGAAGCCCTTGACGGCGCCGCCAAGATCCGAACCCATGTTCCGCAGCTTCTTGGTGCCGAAGATCATGACCACTACGAGCAGCACGATCAGCCAGTGCCAGATGGAAAAAGAACCCATGGAGAACTCCTAAGAATGTGTCCGATTTTAGTCGGGCGGAATGTGACAGTTTGGCTTAATGCCGCTCAGCCGCGAAGCCACGGCCGGGGACCACCCATGACATGGACATGGAGATGGTGAACCTCCTGCCCACCCTCGGTGCCGGTATTGACCACGACCCGGTAGCCGCCGTCCGGATAGGGCCTGCAGCCCTGCTCCAGCGCCAGCTTGGGCGCCAGGATCATGATCTTGCCCATCAGCGCCTCGTCGTCGGGCGTCAGCTGGGCCATCGAGGCGATGTGCTTCTTGGGCACCAGCATGAAATGCACCGGCGCCCAGGGCGCGATGTCGTGGAAGCCGAACAGGTCTTCGTCTTCGTAGACCTTGCGCGAGGGAATCTTGCCCTCGATGATTTTGCAGAAGATGCAGTTGGGATCGTGTGACATGGAGGTTGTTCGTTAGACAGCCATGGGCTTGCGTTCGCTCCAGTTCAGCCAGCCCTTGACCAGCCGGTAGATCATCCACACGGCAGTGACGAAGAGAATGGGGAAGCCGATCAGGATCCAGATGGTGATGAACCCCAGGATGGACCAGACCAGGCCCCACCAGAAGGTACGGATCTGCCAGGTGAAGTGGCTTTGATAGAGCGTGCCCTCCGTATCCTCGCGCTTGAGGTAGTTGAGCACGATGCCCACGATCCCCGTGAGGCCGCCCGTGAACCACGAAAGCGCATAGAGGATGTACACCGCCAGCGTGATCTGGCGCAGGCTTTCCAGCTGCTCGGGCGTCTTGCCGGAGATGTCGTCGATCGCGGTGATTTCGTTCATTCGGAGGCCTGGCCTTTCTGCTGCTCTTCGATGCCGCGTTGCTGCACCTTGCGCAGCGCTTTTTCCTCGATGCCGCTGGTGCCCTCCCGGCGCTCGAGTTCCGCGGTGACGTCTGACGGGGAAAAACCGTAGTGCGCCAGCGCCACCATGGTGTGGAACCACAGGTCGGCCACTTCGTTCACTATTTTCGAACGGTCGCCGCCATGGTCGGCGTCCTTGGCGGCCATCACGACCTCGGTGGCTTCCTCGCCGATTTTCTTGAGGAAGGCGTCGGGGCCCTTGTGCAGCAAGCGCGCGACGTAGCTTTTCTCGGGATCGCCGCCGCGCGCGGGCAGGCGGCTTTCGATGACCGCGGCCAGGCGTGCGAGGGCGTCGGAGGTGTTGCTGTTCACTGTGGCCGTCATTTATAGATCGACTCCGGGTCTTTCAAGACGGGTTCGACCACCGTCCACTGGCCCTTTTCGTACTTGCTGAAGAAGCAGCTGTGGCGCCCGGTATGGCAGGCGATGCCGGGCTCGTGGCCGAGCTGGGTGACCTTGAGCAGCACCACGTCGTTGTCGCAGTCGAGGCGGATCTCGTGCACGGTCTGCACGTGGCCCGACTCCTCGCCCTTGAACCAGAGCTTGTTGCGCGAGCGGCTGAAATACACCGCGCGGCCCAGCTCGGCGGTCTTTTCGAGCGCCTCGCGGTTCATCCAGGCGAACATCAGCACGTCGTTGCTGCCCTGTTCCTGCGCGATGACCGGCACCAGGCCGTTCGCGTCCCACTTCACTTCATCGAGCCAATTCATGGAAGTATTGTCGGGGATAGGAAAAGACCCTTTGGACACGCTTCAAGCATCGATCCGCACGGGAATGCCGCGCGCAGCCATGCGGGCCTTGGCCTCGCCCACCGTGTGCTCGCCGTAGTGGAAGATGCTGGCCGCCAGCACGGCGTCGGCGCCGCCGGTCTGGATGCCGTCGGCCAGGTCGTCGAGGCTGCCCACGCCGCCCGAGGCGATCACCGGCACGCTGACGGCGTTGCTCACCGCGCGGGTCAATTCCAGGTCGAAGCCGCTCTTGGTGCCGTCCCGGTCCATGCTGGTCAGCAGGATCTCGCCGGCGCCGCGGCGCGCCATCTCGGTCGCCCATTCGACGGCGTCGAGGCCGGTGTTCTTGCGCCCGCCGTGGCTGTATACGTCCCAGCCCGCGCCGCGGGTGGCGGCTTCTTCGGGACTGCGGCGCTTGGCGTCGATGGCGACCACGATGCATTGCGAGCCGTACTTCTGCGCGGCGTCGCTGATCACCTGCGGATCGGCGATGGCGGCCGAGTTGAAGCTGGTCTTGTCGGCTCCGGCGTTGAGCAGCCGGCGCACATCGGCCACCGTGCGCACGCCGCCGCCCACGGTCAGCGGAATGAAGATCTGCGAAGCCACCGCCTCGATGATCGGCAGGATCAGGTCGCGGCCATCGCTGGTGGCGGTGATGTCGAGAAAGGTCAGTTCGTCGGCGCCCTGGGTGTTGTAGCGCGCGGCGATCTCGACCGGATCGCCGGCATCGCGCAGTTCGAGGAAGTTGACGCCCTTGACGACACGGCCGCCGGTGACGTCGAGGCAGGGAATGATGCGTTTGGCAAGCATGGGATGTTGAACAACCGGTAGGGGATCAGAGAACGCGGAGTTGTTGCCAGCCCTGCCATTGGGCGCCAGGCATCAGCAGCACGGGCTCGTCGATGCGGGCGGCCTCCACGCAGAGCATGTGGCGAAAGCCATCGGCAGGCATGTCGGCGAGTTTCGCACCGAGCACCGCGCCGGGGTTCCAGACCACGGTTTCGCTGCAGCTCGCGCTTTGGGAGATTTCGAGCTTGCCGCCCGGCTGGACCAGCCGCAGCGGCTGGGCGGGCGCGGCATAGACGCTGTCGAACTCTGCATCGAAATGCAACGCTGCCGCGGTTTCCACCCAGCGGTCGTCGCGCAGCGAATCCCAGCGGTTGGCGCCCTGCAGGCCCTCCAGCCGCACGTTGGCGATGTCGTCGACGCGCAGGTAGGTGTGCAGCGCGGCGGCAAAGGTCCAGGGGGCGCGGTCGATGTTGACCAGCGTGAGCGTCGTGCGCAGCTGGCCGCCGGACAAAGTGGCTTCAAGCCGCGCCTCAAAAGCGTGCGGCCAGAGCTTTCGGGTGGCTTCGGAGTCGCGAAGCGTCAGCCTCAGCGTTTCGGGCGCATCCGAAACCTCGTGCACCCAAGGCAAATTGCGCATGAATCCATGCTTGGGCAACATGCCGCGCTGGTTGAATTGGGGGCAGCAAATGGGCACGCCGCCGCGGATGGCCGTATGCCCGTCGAACACCGCCGAAGGGCTCAGGTAGAGCCTTTCCACCCCGTCAGCCGCGGTCCAAGAGAGCACTTGCGCCCCATGCAAGGCCACCGTGAGGGTGCTCCCATCGATGCCGTTGGCACGCAGAGCGGGCTGGCCGCGAAACTCGATCGGGGTGATTTCCATGGCGAGAATTGTAGGCAGCACCCGCACCGTGGCACGGAATTGGCATCAAGGGCCATTGCGTGCCCGGGGCCTTCTTGGATACCCTGTGATCGCTTGCATCGAGGGACAACGTGCAAGTCGGTCCCGTGCACTCGGAAAAACTACTCTCACACGACAAGGGGATACGCATGAAGAAGCTGCCGATGGCCGCCTGGATCCTGATCGCGATGGTGCTCGGCATCATCGTGGGCTACATGATCTTCTCCAGCTTTCCGGACAAGAAAGCCGCGAAAGAAATCGCAGACTACGTCTCCATCATCTCGGATGTGTTCCTGCGCCTGATCAAGATGCTGATCGGCCCGCTGGTGTTCTCCACGCTGGTGGTGGGCATCGCGCACATGGGCGACGCCAAGTCGGTCGGCCGCGTGTTCGGCAAGGCCATCGGCTGGTTCCTCACCGCCTCGCTGATCTCGCTGGTCATCGGCCTGGTCATGGCCAACCTGCTCAAGCCCGGCGAAAACCTCGGCCTGCCGCTGCCCGACATCGGCGCCTCGGCCAACCTTGCCACCTCGAAATTCACGCTGAAAGACTTCGTGAGCCACACGGTGCCGAAGTCCTTCGTCGAGGCCATGGCCAACAACGAGATCCTGCAGATCGTGGTGTTCTCGATGTTCTTCGGCGTGGCGCTCGCCTCGCTGGGCGACAAGGCCAAGACGCTGGTCGCCGCCATCGAGGAGCTGTCGCACGCCATGCTCAAGATCACCGGCTACGTCATGAAGCTCGCGCCGCTCGCGGTGCTGGCCGCCATGGCCGCCACGGTGGCCGTCAACGGCCTGGGCATCCTGCTGAAGTTCGCGGTGTTCATGGGCGACTTCTACCTGGGCCTGTTCGTGCTGTGGAGCGTGCTGGTGCTGGCGGGCTTCCTGTTCCTCGGCCCGCGCGTGTTCAAGCTGCTGGTGCTCATCAAGGAAGCCTTCCTGCTGTCGTTTGCCACTGCCAGTTCGGAAGCGGCCTACCCGAAGATCCTGCAGGCGCTCGACCGTTTCGGCGTGAAGCGCAAGATCTCCAGCTTCGTGATGCCGATGGGCTACTCGTTCAACCTCGACGGCTCGATGATGTACTGCACCTTCGCCGTGCTCTTCATCGCGCAGGCCTACAACATCCACATGCCGATCAGCACGCAGATCACCATGCTGCTGATCCTGATGCTCACCTCCAAGGGCATGGCCGGCGTGCCGCGCGCCTCGCTGGTGGTGATCGCAGCCACGCTGAACCACTTCGACATTCCCGAGGCCGGCCTGCTGCTGATCCTGGGCGTGGACACCTTCCTCGACATGGGCCGCTCCGCCACCAACGCAGTGGGCAACTCCATCGCCACCGCGGTGGTTGCCAAGTGGGAGGGCGAGCTGATGTCCGAGAGCGATGCCGAGGTCAACGCCAAGGCGCTCGACGAGGAAGCCAGCGCCACCCTCGCCCACCCCGCCCACGCGTGAGGCGCGCCATGAAGCCCAAGGCCACGCTGTCGGTTTTCCTCGCCGGACTGCTGGCGGCCGCCGTGTTCGTGCTGGCGGCACCGGCACAGGCACAGGAACAGGCAGCGCCCACCGCGCTGACCGGCACCCTCGCCAAGGCCCGCGAAACCGGCGCCATCACCATCGGCTACCGCGAGTCGTCGGTGCCGTTCTCGTACCTCAATGCGCGCAAGGAGCCGATCGGCTATTCGATCGAGCTTTGCCGCGCGCTGGTAACGGCCATCGAGGACGCGGTGAACAGGAGCCTCACGATCAAGTGGGTGCCCGTCACGTCGGACTCGCGCATCGACGCGGTCGCGAGCGGCAAGGTCGACCTGGAATGCGGCTCGACCACCAACAACCTCGAACGCCAGAAGCGCGTGAGTTTCTCGCCCACGATGTTCGTCTCGGGCACCAAGGTGCTGGTGAAGAAGGGCTCGCCGATCAAGTCGTTCCGCGACCTCGCGGGCAGGAAGGTGGCCGTCACTGCCGGCACCACCAACGAGAAGACGCTGCGCGACCTGTCGGAGAAGTTCAAGCTGAACATCAACCTGCAGGTGACGCGCGACCATGCGGAGTCGTTCGGGCTGGTGAAGAGCGGCCAGGCCGATGCCTTCGCGACCGACGACGTGCTGCTCTACGGCCTGATCGCGCAGGACGCCGCCAAGGCCGACTACGAGGTGGTCGGCGACTTCCTCTCCTACGACCCCTACGGGATCATGTATCGCAAGGGCGACCCGCAGCTGAACAAGGTGGTCGTCGACACCTTCCAGGTGCTGGCGGAGGACGGCGAGATCGAGCGGCAGTACAAGCGCTGGTTCCTGCGCAAGCTGCCGTCGGGGGAAAGCATCAACCTGCCGATGAGTGCGCAGCTGGAAACGATCATCCAGACGATGTCGGTGAAGGCCGAATAAGCCTAGCCCGCGGCCGCCGCCGGGCCGCCCCAAGGCGGGCCGCGCCTCCCCCTCGGGGGGTGGCGAATTACACGCAGCGAAGCGGAGCGAAAAGCCGGGGGGCCAACAGGATCACCGCGCTGGCCACTCCCAGCGCGGTATTTCGCTCATGTCGAGGTTGGCGATGCGCGTCTCGCCGAACTGCTTTTCGAGCACTACCGGCTGCAGGCCTTCGCTGTCGTCCAGCGCGGCAATCAGCCGGGCGGCGTGCGACACCACGATCACCTGCGATTGCCGCGCGGCCTGCGCAATCAACCGCCCCAAGGCCGGCAGCAGGTCGGGGTGCAGGCTGGTCTCCGGCTCGTTGAGCACCAGCAGCGCAGGCGGGCGGGGCGTCAGCAGCGCCGCGATCCACAACAGGTAGCGCAGGGTGCCGTCGGAGAGTTCGGCGGCTGTAAGGGGCCGCAGCAGGCCGTGCTGGCGCATCAGCGTCTCGAAGCGGTCGCCTGTCACCTGGACTTCGATGCTTGCGCCGGGGAAGGCGTCGTCCACCGCGCGGTCGAGTGCTTCGCCGTCGCCGATCTCTCGGATGGTCTGCAATGCCGCGGCCAGGTCGGCGCCGTCGTTGGACAGCACAGGCGTGTACGTGCCCAGTTGAGGCTGGCGAGCGGGCGCATCGGCGTCGGAGCGGAAGTGGTCGTAGAAGCGCCAGGAGCGCATCTGCTCGCGCAGCGTGAGCATCTCGGGTGCGTCGCGCGGGTCGGCGTGCTCCGTCATCATGCTGGCGAAAGCAGGAATGGGCCGGCCGACGGCCTGCCAGCTCTTGCCCTCACGCAGCCGCAGCGCGGCGCCCTTGCGGTCGACCAGCTGCGTCGAGGGGCGCAGCAGCGGGCCGCTCCAGATGGCCTCGTGCTTGATCTGCGGGTCGCTCGAAAAGGCCGTCGATGAACTCGGTGGCGGCAGGCCGATGTCGATGGCGTAGCCGAAATCTTCAGCCTCGACGCCAGCGAACCCCAGCTTCAGCGCGACCGGCTCGCTGCGCGATGTGCCCTGCACCGGCACCTCGCCCCGCAGCATGGCCGCCGAGAAGCGCTCGGGCCCGGCCCACAAGGTCGATGAAAGCCCACCCTCGCGCACCAGCGAGCGGATCACCCCGCCATTGGCGATGTCCGCCAGCAGACGCATCGCCCGGTACACGCTCGACTTGCCGCTGCCGTTGGCCCCGGTCACGACCGTGAGCCGGCCCAGCGGCACGGTCAGCTGCCGCAGCGAGCGGTAGTTGGCGATGGCGAGCGCGGAAAGCACGCGCTACGCGGTAAAGGCGTCAGGCGCCGGCCAGTTCGTCCGCGCGGGCCTGCGCGGCGGCGAAGTCGAGGTCGCCCGAATAGATGGCGCGGCCGCAGATCACGCCCTCGACGCCGTCGGATTCGACTGCGCAGAGCTTGTCGATGTCGGCCATGTTCGACAGGCCGCCCGAGGCGATCACCGGAATGGTCAGCGCCTGCGCGAGCTTGACGGTGGCCTCGATGTTGATGCCCGAGAGCATGCCGTCGCGGCCGATGTCGGTGTAGATGATCGATTCGACGCCGTAGTCCTCGAACTTCTTGCCCAGGTCGGCCACCTCGTGGCCCGTGAGCTTGCTCCAGCCGTCGGTGGCGACCTTGCCGTCCTTGGCGTCCAGGCCCACGATGATGTGGCCGCCGAAGGCGCTGCAGGCGTCTTTCAGGAAGCCGGGGTTCTTGACCGCGGCGGTGCCGATGATCACGTAGCGCAGGCCATCGTCGATGTAGCGCTCGATGGTGTCGAGGTCGCGGATGCCGCCGCCGAGCTGCACCGGAATGTCGTCGCCCACCTCTTTCAGGATCGCCTTGATGGCCGCGTGGTTCTGCGGCTTGCCGGCGAAGGCGCCATTCAGATCGACCAGGTGCAGCCGGCGCGCGCCGGCCTCGACCCACTTGCGGGCCATGGCAGCGGGGTCTTCGCTGAAGATGGTGGACTGGTCCATGTCGCCCTGCTTGAGGCGAACGCAGTGGCCGTCTTTGAGATCAATGGCGGGAATGAGGAGCATGGAAGTGACGCGAGTATGCGGAAGCCGGGCTGTGAGAGGTTCGGCCCGGTCGGGAAAATGGGTTCAGGGATTCCAGTGGAGGAAGTTGCGATACAGCTGCAGCCCGTGGTCCGCACTCTTCTCCGGGTGGAACTGGGTTGCAAAAATGTTATCGCGTGCGATGGCTGCGGTAAAGCTCGCGCCATATTCCGCCTCGCCCACGCTGTGTTTGGGGTCGGTCGGGCGGGCGTAGAAGCTGTGCACGAAGTAGAAGTAGCTCTGGTCTGGCACCCCCGCCCACACGGCATGCGGCTGGGCCTGGCGCACCTGGTTCCAGCCCATCTGCGGCACCTTGAAGCGGCTGCCATCGGGCTGCAGGCGGCCAGCCAGGTCGAACTTGACGACCTCGCCCGGAATGAGGCCCAGGCCATCGGTGGGGCCCTCGTCGCTGCGCGACAGCATCATCTGCATGCCCACGCACACGCCGAACAGCGGCTTGCTCGCCGCGGCTTCGAGCACCGACTCCTGCAGGCCGGAGTCGCGCAGCTCGCGCATGCAGTCGGGCATGGCGCCCTGCCCCGGCAGCACCACGCGGGTCGCCTTGCGGACCACGTCGGGGTCGGAGGTGACGAACACCTCCACGCCGACCTGGTCGGCCGCATGGCGCACGGCCTGCGACACGGAGTGCAGGTTGCCCATGCCGTAGTCGACCACGGCAACGGTATTTGCTACAGATTTCATAGCTGATGGACGAACGCGTTCAGAGCGAGCCCTTCGTCGAGGGAATGACGCCGACGGAACGCGGGTCGAGTTCGAGCGCGCCGCGCATGGCGCGCGCGAAGGCCTTGAACACCGTCTCGCACTGGTGGTGCGCATTGACGCCCTTGAGGTTGTCGATGTGCAGCGTGACGAAGGCGTGGTTCACGAAGCCCTGGAAGAACTCGTAGGTGAGCTGGCTGTCGAAGGTGCCGATCATGCCGCTGGTGAACGGCACGTGCATCACGAGGCCGGGACGGCCCGAGAAGTCGATGACCACGCGGCTCAGAGCCTCGTCGAGCGGCACGTAGGCGTGGCCGTAGCGGCGGATGCCCTTCTTGTCGCCGATGGCCTTGGCCACGGCCTGGCCCAGCGTGATGCCGACGTCTTCCACCGTGTGATGACCGTCGATGTGCAGGTCGCCCTGGCAGTCGATGTCGAGGTCGATCAGCCCGTGGCGGGCGATCTGGTCGAGCATGTGGTCGAAGAAGCCGATACCGGTAGCAAGTTTGGCCTTGCCGGTGCCGTCGAGGTTGACGCTGACGGTGATCTTCGTCTCGGCGGTGTTGCGGGTGACCGTCGCGGTGCGATCGGCGCTGCCCGGGTTGGTGGGGGTGGTCATAGTGAGGCTTCGAGTGCCGCGAGCATCCGCGCATTCTCGTCGGCCGTTCCGACGGTGAGGCGCAGGCAGTTTGCGAGCAGTTCGTGCATTTTAGAAACGTTCTTGATCAGAACCCCGTGTGCCTTCATGCCCTCGAAGGTCTTGGCGGCATCGGGCACGCGCAAAAGAATCATGTTGGCGTCGCTGGGCCAGGTCTTCACGCCGGGCAGGCGGCCGAGGCCCATCATCAGGCGTTCGCGCTCCTCGCGGATCTGCCGGGCCTGCGCCTCGAACACTTCGGCGTGCTCCAGCGCGAACAGCGCGCACTCGCAGTTGAGCACGCTGATGTTGTAGGGCGGGCGCACCTTGTCGATCTCGGCGACCAGCGCGGCCGGCCCCATGAGGTAGCCCAGGCGGATGCCGGCCAGGCCGAACTTGCTGAGCGTGCGCATCAGCAGCACGTGGCCGTGCTTCGCGAGCCGGTCGATGTAGCTGCGGGCGGCGAAAGGCTGGTAGGCCTCGTCGATCACCACCAGGCCGCCCTGCGCGCCCTGGGCTTCGACGATCTTCTCGACGACGGCGTCGTCCCAGAGGTTGGCGGTCGGGTTGTTCGGATACGCGAGGTAGACGATGGCGGGCTTCTCGCTCGCGATGGCAGCCAGCATGGCGGCTTCGTCGAGTTCGAAGTCGGCCGTGAGCGGCACGCCGACGAACTTCAGGCCCTGCAGCTTCGCGCTCATGGCGTACATGACGAAGCCGGGCACGGGCGCCAGCACGGTGGCGCCGGGCAGGTCGCAGGCAATGGCCAGCAGCGAGATCAGCTCGTCCGAGCCGTTGCCCAGCATCAGCCTGAAGCCCTCGGGCATCTGCGCGTGCGCGGCCAGCGCGCGCTGAAGGTCGGCGCCGCGCTCGCCCGGGTAGCGGTTGAGCGCCAGCGCACCGAGGCGCGCGCCGAGTTCGGCCTGCAGCGCGGGCGGCAGGCCGAAGGGGTTTTCCATGGCGTCGAGCTTGACGAAGCCGCGCGCGTCCTGCACCGCGTAGGCATGCATGGACCGCACGTCGTTGCGGATGCGGTCGAGCGGCGGGCGGATGGATTCGGGAGCAGCGGTCATCGGGTGCAGCGGTAGCTGTTTCGGAGGGCACCGGCCATGACCAGTTGCACTGGCATGTCGGCTTCGTAACTGTCGGCGTTGCGGGTCAGTTCGGTCTGGTAGAGCGAGCGCGCCATGGAGGGTTCGAGGCGGCGGCCCTCGACGCAGAACACGGGCTTCTGCCCGTTGCGCTGCGACGATTCGACGCCTTCGCGCAGGCCTTCGAGCACGCCGACCAGGTAGTAGCTGGCGTAGGCCTTGCCGTCTTTCTCGCTGGCTTCGAGCGTGCGCAGTTCGCGGATGCTCATGGCCTGCGCGCCGGTGGCGGCCGCCAGCGCGAGCAGCAGGAAGGCGGCGGCACGCTTCATCGGCATCACTTGCGGTAGCGCGGCGGCGGCGCGTAGGCGCCGTCGGCCGGGAAGGCGCTGGGCTGCGACGGGGTGGCGTCGCGGCGCTGGCGGCGCGGTGCGTCGCGCTCCTCGAGTTCGAACAGCGCGGCGCCGATCACGCCGATGTTGCGCACGTCGCCCGCTTCGGTGTTCGCTGCGTAGGCACGGCCAGGCGCTGAAAAGCGGAAAGCCGCGACCTCGTTCTCGCTCTTGCGAAAGCCTTCGATGGTCAGCGCCTGCAGCGGGCGCAGCACATAGCCGCCGTTGCGCAGGCTGCCGGGCTTGCCGTTGAGCACGTCGAGGCCGTCGACCGTGGCGATCACCTCGTAGCTGCGCTCGCTGAGGTTGCGAAAGCGCAGCGTGTAGCGCGAGCCCTGCACGCCGGCGAGGCGGAACATGTCTTCGCCGCCACTGCCCCGACGGGCACGCTGCAGCGGCAGCGGGCGGCTGTCTTCGCCGAGCACCGACCATTCGACGTCGCCGTCGGCCAGCATCAGGCTCAGGCGGCTCTCAGGATTGCTGCCCACGGAGCGGCGCACGGCAGAGGCCTCGTTGTAGCCCAGCGAGGCCACGTCGTCCGGCTGGTCGGACAGGCGCTTGGTGATGACCGTGCGGGTCTTCGATTCGAGGCCCTCGCCCCACTGCGTGCCGAGTTGCGGGGCAGGCGCTGCCGGCGCGGCGCTGGGCGTAGCGCTGACGGCAGCCGACGTGCGCGGCGCCTGCGGCATCTGGCTGCAGGCGGCCAGCAGTGCGGCGCCCGCAACGAGGCCCGTGGCGAATCGAAAAAGACGCGAATGACGGAGACGATCGATCATCTTGCTTGCTCCTCCCGGTGACCGGTTGTTTGAGCTCAGATCTTACGCAGCCGCATGCGGGCAGCTTCGGCGTGCGCCTGCAGGCCCTCGCCTTCGGCCAGCGTGACGGCGATCGGGCCCAGCACCTGGGCGCCCGCCTCGCTGACCTCGATCAGGCTGGAGCGCTTCTGGAAGTCGTACACGCCCAGCGGGCTGGAAAAGCGCGCCGTGCCGCTGGTGGGCAGCACGTGGTTCGGGCCGGCGCAGTAGTCGCCCAGGCTTTCGCTGGTGAAGGCGCCCAGGAAGATCGCGCCGGCGTGGCGCAGCAGCGGCTCCCAGCGGTTCGGTTCGCTGCTGCTGACTTCCAGATGCTCGGGGGCGATGCGGTTGCTGATCTCGCAGGCCTCTTCCATGCTCTTCGTGTGAATCAGCGCGCCGCGGCCGTTGAGCGAGGCGGCGATGATTTCCGCGCGCGGCATGGCCGGCAGCAGGCGATCGATCTCGGCCTGCACGCGGTCGATGTAGGCGGCGTCGGGGCACAGCAGGATGCTCTGGGCCAGCTCGTCGTGCTCGGCCTGGCTGAACAGGTCCATGGCCACCCACTCGGGCGGCGTGGTGCCGTCGGCCAGCACCAAAATTTCGCTCGGGCCGGCGATCATGTCGATGCCCACGGTGCCGAACACGCGGCGCTTGGCGGCCGCCACGTAGGCATTGCCGGGGCCGGTGATCTTGTCGACGGCGGGGATGGTGGCAGTGCCGTAGGCCAGCGCGGCCACGGCCTGCGCGCCGCCGATGGTGAAGCCGCGAGTCACGCCGGCCACGTAGGCGGCGGCGAGCACGAGCTGGTTCTTTTCGCCCTTCGGCGTCGGCACCACCATGATGATTTCGCCCACGCCCGCGACGTGCGCCGGAATGGCGTTCATCAGCACGCTCGACGGATAGGCGGCCTTGCCTCCCGGCACGTAGATGCCGACGCGATCGAGCGGCGTGACCTTCTGGCCGAGCAGCGTGCCGTCTGCATCGCGGTAGCTCCAGCTTTCGCCGCTGGCCTTCTTCTGGGCCTCGTGGTAGCTGCGCACGCGGCGCGCGGCGGCTTCGAGCGCGGCGCGCTGGGCGGCGGGCAGCGCCTCGAAGGCGGCCTTGAGCTCGGCTTGCGTCAGCTCAAGCTCGGGCAGCGTCTTCGCATCGAGCCTGTCGAAGCGATTCGTGTATTCGAGCACCGCGTCGTCACCGCGCTTCTGCACGTCGGCGAGGATGTCGGCCACAACCTTCTCGATGGCCGCGTCGTCGTCCGCGGACCAATGCAGCCGCGCCTTGAATTCAGCGTCGAAGCTGGCTGAAGTCGTGGACAGACGGGCGGGGGCTGCGTTCAGAGTCATGTGCTTGAGGTTCAGGCGGTGGGAATGGCTGACGCAAACGCGTCGACGATGCGGCGGATGGGCTCGCGCTTGAGCTTGAGCGCGGCCTGGTTCACCACGAGGCGCGCGCTGATGTCCATGATGCGCTCCACCTCGACGAGGTGGTTGGCCTTGAGCGTGTTGCCGGTCGAGACCAGGTCGACGATGGCGTCGGCCAGGCCCGTGAGCGGTGCCAGCTCCATGCTGCCGTAGAGCTTGATCAGGTCGACGTGCACGCCCTTGCTGGCGAAGAAGTCGCGCGCAAGGCCCACGTACTTGGTCGCCACGCGCAGGCGCGAGCCCTGCTTCACGGCCGAGGCGTAGTCGTAGTCGGCGCGCACGGCCACGCTGAGGCGGCAGGCGGCGATGCGCAGATCGAGCGGCTGGTACAGGCCCTGGTTGCCGTGCTCGAGCAGCACGTCGAGGCCGGTCACGCCGAGGTCGGCGCCGCCGTACTGCACGTAGGTGGGCACGTCGGAGGCGCGCACCAGCACCACGCGCACGTCGGGGCGGGTGGTTTCGAGAATCAGCTTGCGCGACTTCTCGGGGTCTTCGGTGACCTCGATGCCGGCGGCGGCCAGCAGGGGCATCGTCTCTTCGAAGATGCGGCCTTTGGAGAGGGCTAGCGTGATCATGCGGCGGCAGCTCCGGTCAGTCGTTCGATGTCGGCGCCCAGGCCGCGCAGCTTGGACTCCATGCGGTCGTAGCCCCGGTCGAGGTGGTAGATGCGATCGACCAGCGTCTCGCCCTCGGCCACGAGGCCGGCGATGACCAGGCTGGCCGAGGCGCGCAGGTCGGTGGCCATCACGGTAGCGCCAGAGAGCTGCTGCACGCCCTCGACCATCGCCACCTTGCCCTCGACGTGGATGCGTGCGCCCAGGCGCACCATCTCGTTCACGTGCATGAAGCGGTTCTCGAAGATGGTCTCGGTGACCATCGAGGCGCCACGCGCGATCACGTTCAGGGCCATGAACTGGGCCTGCATGTCGGTCGGGAAGCCCGGGTACTCGGTGGTGCTGAAGCTCTGCGCCTTCAGGTGCTCGTAGGCGGGGCCCTTGGAGCTGATGCGCACGCCGTCTTTTTCAGAGGCGACGGTGCAGCCCGCGTCGCGCAGCTTGTCGATCACGGCGTCGAGGTGGTCGCCGCGCGCGTGGCGCAGGAAGGCCTCGCCGCCCGCAGCAGCTACGGCGCACAGGAAAGTGCCGGCCTCGATTCGGTCGGCCACCACGGCGTGCTCGCAGCCGTGCAGCTTCTCGACGCCCTGGATGCGGATGTGGCTGGTGCCGTGGCCTTCGATCTTCGCGCCCATGCGGATCAGCATTTCGGCGAGGTCGACGATCTCGGGCTCCTGCGCGGCGTTTTCGAGCAGCGTTTCGCCCTCGGCCAGCGCGGCTGCCATAAGGAAATTCTCGGTACCGGTGACGGTGACCATGTCGGTCAGGATGCGCGCGCCCTTCAGGCGGGTGCGGCCTTCGGGCAGGCGCGCGACCATGTAGCCGTGCTCGACCACGATCTCGGCACCCATGGCCTGCAGGCCCTTGATGTGCTGGTCGACAGGCCGCGAGCCGATGGCGCAGCCGCCCGGCAGCGACACCCTGGCATGGCCGAAGCGCGCCAGCAGCGGGCCCAGGGCCAGCACGGAGGCGCGCATGGTCTTGACCAGCTCGTAGGGCGCCTCGGGGTTGCCGAGATCGCCGGCATTCAGGCGGACCGTGCCGTTGTCGTTGCGCTCGGCCGTCACGCCCATGTTGCGCACCAGCTTGAGCATGGTCGACACGTCCTGCAGGCGCGGCACGTTGTGCAGCGTCACGGGCTGGTCGGTCAGCAGCGCCGCGCACAGCTCGGGCAGCGCGGCGTTCTTGGCGCCGGAAATGAGTACTTCGCCGCGGAGCTCTCGCCCGCCGCGAATCAGAAGTTTGTCCATCGAAGTTCCAGCGAAGTCAGGAGGCCACGAGGGGCCGGGAGTTATTTTTCCACTGCCGCCCATTCGGCCGGCGTGTAGGTCTTCATCGAAAGCGCGTGCACCTCGTCGGTGTGCATTTTCGCACCGAGGGTGGCGTAGACCCGCTGATGGCGCTGGATCGAGCGCTTGCCCTCGAATTCGGCCGAGACGATGGTGGCGTACCAATGTCGGCCATCCCCCTCGAGCGTGATGTGCTCACACGGGAGATGGGACTGGATCAGGGCCTGGAGTTGTTCGGCGGTCATGGGGTGTGGGAAGAGGCTTTGTTCAGCCCCGGATTTTGTAGCCGATGCGAAGCAGGTGGACGGCAATCGCGCTCACCACCAGCCAGGCGGTGCCGACGATGCCCAGGCTCAGCCAGGGCGAGGCGTCGCTCACGCCGAAGAAGCCGTAGCGGAAGCCGTCGATCATGTAGAAGAACGGGTTCAGGTGGCTCACGCTTTGCCAGAACGGCGGCAGCGAGCCGATCGAATAGAACACGCCCGACAGGAAGGTCATGGGCATGATCAGGAAGTTCTGGAACACCGCCATCTGGTCGAACTTCTCGGCCCAGAGACCGGCGATGAGGCCAAGCGTTCCCAGCATGGCCGAGCCCAGCAGCGCGAACACGATGATCCAGACCGGCGCGACGAAACTCGGCTGCGCGAACAGCACCGTGACGACGAACACGCCCAGCCCCACGGCCAGCCCGCGGATGACGGACGAGCCCACGTAGGCGAAGAACCAACCCCAGTGCGACAGCGGCGTGAGCAGCACGAAGACCAGGTTGCCCATGATCTTGCTCTGGATGATCGACGACGAGCTGTTGGCAAAGGCGTTCTGCAGCACGCTCATCATCACGAGGCCAGGCACCAGGAAGGCCGTGTAGCCGACCGTGCCGTAGACCTTCACGTGGTCTTCGAGCACGTGGCCGAACACCATCAGGTACAGCAGCGCGGTGAGCACCGGCGCCCCCACGGTCTGAAAGCCGACCTTCCAGAAACGCAGCGTCTCCTTGTAGAGCAGCGCGCGCCAACCGGTCACGGCCATCATCGCGCCACCTCCAGCGGGGTTTGCTCGCCGGCCATCAGGTCGATGAACACGTCTTCCAGGTCGGCCTTGCGCATTTCCACGTCTTCCACCGCGACGCCGGCTTCGCGGATCGCGGCCAGCAGTTGTTCGACTTCATGGGCGTTCTGCGCCGGCAGCTGCACGATGCGCCCGGTGATGCGCGCATGCTGGGCAATGGCCCAGGGCAGCATGGCGTCGGTCTTGAAGCGCAGCACGTTGCTCGCGGCCGATTTCAGCAGTTCGCTGGTGCGGTCGAGTGCGATCACGCGGCCCTGCTTGAGCATCGCGATGCGGCTGCACAGCGCCTCGGCCTCTTCGAGGTAGTGGGTGGTGAGCAGCACGGTGCTGCCCTGCTTGTTGAGCCGGGCGACGAACTGCCAGAGCGTCTGGCGCAGTTCGACGTCGACGCCGGCCGTGGGCTCGTCGAGCACGATCACCGGCGGCTTGTGCACCAGCGCCTGCGCCACCAGCACCCGGCGCTTCATGCCGCCCGAGAGCTGGCGCATGTTGGCCGTGGCCTTGTCGGCGAGGCCCAGGCTTTGCAGCAGCTCGTCGATCCAGGCCTCGTTGTTCTTGATGCCGAAGTAGCCCGACTGGATGCGCAGCGATTCGCGCACGTTGAAGAAGGGGTCGAACACCAGCTCCTGCGGCACGATGCCGAGCTGGCGGCGCGCCTGTGCAAAGTCGCGCTGCACGTCGAAGCCATGGACGCTGATGGCGCCGGCCGTGGGCCGCGACAGGCCCGCGAGCATGCTGATCAGGGTGGTCTTGCCCGCGCCGTTCGGGCCGAGCAGGCCGAAGAACTCGCCCGGTTCGATCTGGAAGCTGACCTCGTCGACGGCCTTGAGCCCTGGCTTGCCCTGGGCTTTTTGCTGTCTGGAGGGGGGGTAGGTCTTGGAGACCGATTTAAATGAAATCGCGGGCATGGGAGCCCGCGATTTTAAGGGGCCGTTACTTTTTCAGGGCGCGGCGGGCAAAAGGCCCGCAATGCCATACAGCGCCGCGAGTTCGCGCAGCCTGGGCGACAGACCCTTGACCGAAAAACCGCGGCCCAGCGCGCTCGATTCGCGCCGGCATTCGAGCAGCACAGCCAGCGCCGACGAATCGAACTGAGCCAGTGCAGTCGCGTCGACCACGGTGGACGATGAGTCGGCCTGGCCTTTCAGCCCCTGCTGCAGCATGCGCATGCAGGCGGGGGCCTCGTCGTGGGTGAGTCGGGTGGGCAGGACCAGCATCGCGTGCGCCCGGTCAGCCCTTGCCGTTGCCCTTGTTGCGCGCGGCCAGCGCGGCGATCAGGCCGTCGATGCCGCTCTTGTTGATTTCCTGCGCGAACTGGGTGCGGTAGGTGTCGACCAGCCACACGCCCAGCACATTCAGGTTGTAGACCTTCCAGCCGGCGCCCTGGCCAGGGGTCTTTTCGAGGCGGTAGTCGAGCTGCACCGGATCGCCGCGGCCTTGGACCTCGGTGCGCACCAGCACGTCCTTGTCGTCGGGCGAGCCGCGGAACGGGCGGATGGTGACGGTCTGGTCGGTCACCTGGTCGAGCGCGCCGGCATAGGTGCGCACCAGCAGGGCCTTGAACTCGTCCTGCAGGCGTTTTTGCTGTTCGGGTGTTGCAGTGCGCCAGGCCGGGCCGACTGCCGAGGCCGTCATGCGCTGGAAGTTGACGTTGGGCATGATCTTGCTGTCGACCAGCAGCATGATCTTGTTGACGTCGCCCGACTTGATGGACGAGTCGGCCTTGATCGTTTCGAGCACGTCGGTCGAGAGGCGCTTGACGAGCGCATCAGGCGCTTCATCGGCGGCACGGGCGGGCTGGACGAAGGCGACAGCCGCACCGAACAGCAGGGCACCGGCCAGCACCAGGCGGCCGAGATCGCGACGTTGCAAGGTCTTGTTGTTCATGAAGAGTCCCTCATTCAAGTTTGAAAATCTGCAGGCACCCGAAAAAACCGGGTGCTGAGACAGGAACGGATTCGAGCCCCCTGGGGCCGACCGGGTTCCTGTCCGGGAGGTGAAGCCTTGCAACCGGATGCAAGCAGCCTCCCCTCCTCTTGCGGCTTACTTGTCGCTGCCACCACCGTCACTGCCACCGCCGTCGTCCGGCGGGTTGCCGTCGTAGACCTGGCTGCGGCGGCGCTGCAGGAACGCATCGCGCGTGAACGAATACTTGTCGAGCGCCGCATCGCCGAGCAGGCGGCTTGCGCGCAGGTATTGCGAGCGCGTGTCGACGATGCGCAGCACCGTCAGCGAATTGCGCCAGGGGATGTCTTCCACATGGCCCAGCGGGTCGCCGTACATGTCGAGCGGCTTGGCCGCGGTGTCGCGCAGTGTCGAGGAGCCCAGCAGCGGCAGCACGACGTACGGGCCCGGGCCCACGCCCCAGTAGCCCAGCGTCTGGCCGAAGTCTTCCTCGTGGCGGGGAATGCCGGCCTCGGTCGCAACGTCCAGCAGGCCGCCGAGCCCGAAGAAGGTGTTGACGTTCAGGCGCATGAAGGTCTCGGCGCTGTTCTGCAGCTTGAGCTGGGCCACGTTGTTGGCCAGGCTCCAGACATCGCCGATGTTGCCGAAGAAGTTGTTCACGCCGGTGCGCACCATCGAAGGCAGCGCCTTCTGGTAGGCCGTGGCCACGGGAACGAGCACTGCGTCGTCAACGGTGTCGTTGAAGCGCGAGACCCCGCGGTTGAACGGCTCGAGAGGGTCGGCCGGATTGGCGTTGGGTCCGGTGGCGCAACCGGCCACCAGTGCAAGAAAAGCTGCTGCGCCCACCCAACGGGCGCGAATTGCTACGTTATTCATAGCGGAAGACAAAAAAGATCGTGTTTTCATTTCTTGTTGGCTGTTCCAGGCGTCGAATTGCCTTCGGCTGCCTTGCTGTACAGAAACTGGCTGATCAGGTTTTCAAGCACCACGGCCGATTGGGTCGAGGTGATGGTGTCGCCGGCCTGCAAGTTCTTGTCCTCGGCGCCCGCTTCGATCCCGATGTACTGCTCGCCGAGCAGGCCACTGGTCAGGATCTTGAGCGAACTGTCCTTGGGAAAACTGTAGCGGTTTTGCAAAGCCAGCGTGACGTCGGCCTGAAAGGACTTGTCGTTGAAGGAGATGGACTCCACGCGGCCGACCACAACCCCCGCGCTCTTCACCGCGGTTTGCGGCTTGAGCCCGCCGATGTTGTCGAAGCGCGCGGTCACCGAATAGGTCTTCTGGAAATTCAGGCTCAGCAGGTTGGCCGACTGCAGCGCGAGAAACAGCAGCGCCGCCGCGCCGATCAGGACGAACAGGCCGACCCAGATGTCGTTGTTGGAACGTTGCATGGTTTGACTCTCTGTCTAGAACGATGGAGGCCGAGCCTCTTTAGATACTGAACATCATGGCGGTGAGCAGGAAGTCCAGCCCCAGCACCGCCAGCGATGCCGACACCACGGTTCGCGTGGTCGCACGCGACACGCCTTCGGGCGTGGGCTGGGCCTCATAGCCCTGCAGCAGCGCGATGAAGGTCACGGTGAAGCCGAAGACGATGCTCTTGATGACGCCGTTGCCGACGTCGCGCCACACGTCGACGCCGCCCTGCATCTGGCCCCAGAACGCGCCCGGGTCGACGCCCAGCATCAGCACGCCCACCACGTAGCCGCCCATGATGCCGACCGCGCTGAACACCGCCGCCAGCAGCGGCATGGTGATGACGCCGGCCCAGAAGCGCGGCGCGAGGATGCGCTGCACCGGGTCGACCGCCATCATCTCCATGGCACTCAGCTGCTCGTCGGCCTTCATGAGACCGATCTCCGCGGTGAGCGACGTCCCCGCGCGCCCGGTGAACAGCAAGGCCGCCACCACGGGCCCGAGCTCGCGCACCAGGCTCAGCGTGACCAGCAGGCCGAGCGCTTCGGAAGAGCCGTAGCGCTGCAGCGCGTAGTACATCTGCAGCCCGAGCACGAAGCCCACGAACAGCCCCGACACGCCGATGATCGCGAGCGAGTAGTTGCCCAAAAAATGGATCTGGTCACGCACCAGCCCGAAGCGGCGCATGATCTGCGCGCCCGGGCCGACCAGGCGCATGAACAGCTTCGCGCCATAGCCCAGGTTGGCCAGATGGCGGCGCACGCCGAAGCCGACGTCGGCAGGCTTCCACCAGCTCATGAGCGCCCTCCTTCGACATTGCCGAAGTCGTCCTCGATGCTGACGCCCGGGTAATGGAAACGCACTGGCCCGTCGGGCAACGCATTGACGAACTGATGGACCAGCGGGTCGGCGCTGTGGCGCACTTCGTCGGGCGTGCCCTGTGCAGCGATGCCGCCGTTGGCCAGGATGATCACGTGGTCGGCGATGCGGAAGGTTTCTTCGAGATCGTGCGACACGATGATGCTGGTGAGCCCCAGCGTGTCGTTGAGCTGGCGGATCAGGCGCGCGGCGGTGCCGAGCGAGATCGGGTCGAGCCCCGCGAAAGGCTCGTCGTACATCACGAGGTCGGGGTCGAGCGCAATGGCACGCGCCAGCGCCACGCGCCGCGCCATGCCGCCCGACACCTCGCTGGGCATCAGGTCGCGGGCACCGCGCAGGCCGACGGCGTCGAGCTTCATGAGCACCACGTCGCGTACCAGCGCTTCGGAGAGTTGTGTGTGCTCGCGCAGCGGAAACGCCACGTTGTCGAACACGGTCATGTCGGTGAACAGCGCGCCGAACTGAAAGAGCATGCCCATGCGGCGCCGCGCCGCGTAGAGCGCGGTTGCATCGAACTTGCCGACATCGTGGCCGTCGAAGAGCACCTCGCCACGCTGTGCCTTCTGCTGCCCGCCGATAAGGCGCAGCACGGTGGTCTTGCCACCGCCCGATGCTCCCATCAGGGCCGTTACCTTGCCTCGCGGCACGGAGAACGAAACGCCGTCGAGGATGGCGCGTGCACCATAGCCGAACGTGACGTCGCGGAACTCTACGAAGGGATGTGGCAGTGGTGCGGCTGGGTCCATCTCAATAAAAAAGCCGGGCGCTTTTTCAAGCATCCCGGCATGCGGTTTGACGCGGATGATAACGGGGCCGTGACCGGCCCCGCGAAATTGAAACAAAATTCAGCGCGGCAGGTCGCTGAACCCCATCAGGAACTCATCCACCGAGCGCGCGGCCTGACGGCCTTCACGAATGGCCCACACCACCAGCGACTGTCCGCGGCGGATATCGCCGGCGGCAAAAACCTTCGGAATGTTGGTGGCATAGCCGCCGATGAAGTCGACCGTGGCCTTGGCGTTGCCGCGGGCATCCTTCTCCACGCCGAAGGCGTCGAGCACGGTGGCCACGGGGCTGATGAAGCCCATCGCGAGCAGCACCAGGTCGGCCTTGAGGATCTGCTCGCTGCCGGCCACTTCCTGCATCTTGCCGTCCTTCCATTCGACGCGAACGGTCTTCAGGCCAGTGACCTTGCCCTTTTCGCCGATGAATTCCTTGGTGGAAATCGCGAACTCGCGCTCGCAGCCCTCTTCATGGCTGGAGCTGGTGCGCAGCTTGATCGGCCAGTACGGCCAGGTCAGCGGGCGGTTTTCTTCCTCGGGCGGCTGAGGCATCAGCTCGAACTGCGTGACGCTGACCGCGCCATGGCGGTTGCTGGTGCCCACGCAGTCGGAGCCGGTGTCGCCACCGCCGATGACGATGACGTGCTTGCCGTCGGCGCGCAACTGGCCCTTGACCTTGTCGCCCGCGTTGACGCGGTTTTGCTGCGGCAGGAACTCCATCGCGAAGTGGATGCCGTCGAGGTCGCGACCGGGCACCGGCAGGTCGCGCGATTGCTCTGCACCGCCCGTGAGCAGCACGGCATCGAACTCTTTCTGCAGTTGCTCGGGCGTGACAGTTTCCTTGGCCAGGTTCGTGACCTTGGAGCCCTTGCCCAGCGGGTCCTTCGCGGCGCCGACCATCACGCCGGTGCGGAAGGTCACGCCTTCGGCCTTCATCTGCTCGACGCGGCGATCGATGTGCGACTTCTCCATCTTGAAGTCGGGGATGCCGTAGCGCAGCAGGCCGCCGATGCGGTCGTTCTTCTCGAACAGCGTCACGTCGTGGCCGGCGCGCGCGAGTTGCTGCGCAGCCGCCATGCCGGCCGGGCCCGAACCCACCACCGCCACCTTCTTGCCGGTCTTGTGCTTGGCGACGCGCGGCGCCACCCAGCCTTCGTCCCAGGCGCGGTCGATGATCGCGTGCTCCAGCGACTTGATGCCGACCGCGTCGTCGTTCACGTTGAGCACGCAGGCTGCCTCGCAGGGCGCGGGGCAGATGCGGCCGGTGAACTCGGGGAAGTTGTTGGTCGAGTCGAGCACCGCGAAGGCGTTTTGCCAGTCGTTGCGGTACACGAGATCGTTGAAGTCCGGAATGATGTTGTTGACCGGGCAGCCGCTGTTGCAGAACGGCGTGCCGCAGTCCATGCAGCGCGCGCCCTGCACCTTGGCCTGTTCGGTGTTCAGGCCGACGACGAATTCCTTGTAGTGCTTGACGCGCTCTTCGATGGGCTTGTAGCCCTCTTCGACACGCTCATGCTCCATGAAGCCGGTGATCTTTCCCATCGTGATTCCTTTACACCCCCGTTGCTTGCTCACTGCGTGTAGCCGCCTCCCCCCTCAAGGGGGCAACACCAGCGGCCCGGCAAAGCCGGTTCCGCGGTGTTCCCCGAAGGGGCTGTGACTGTTTCACGCGCTGCATGCCGTACAGGGATTCATTCTGTTTTGGTTGATCTTCAAGCTGCGGCCGGGGCCGTTTGCGGTGCGGGGGCCAGCGCGTGCGGCTCGAGGCCGATGTGCGCGTTGTTGCCGCTGCTGGTGAGTTCGACCTTGCGGTCGTGCAGCTCGGCCAGCGCGCGCTTGTATTCGTTCGGGAACACCTTCACGAACTTCGTGCGCGACACGGCCCAGTTGTCGAGCAGCTCGCGTGCGCGCTTGCTGCCGGTCCAGCGGTGGTGCTCTTCGAGCAGCTTCTTCAGCTGCGCTTCGTCGGCGACGCCGCCGTGCCAGATCTTGCGATGCACGCTCGCGGTCTGCTCGGCCGAGGTCAGCACCTTGTCGAGCGAAACCATCGAGAGGTTGCAGCGCGTGGCGAACTGGCCGTCTTCGTCGTAGACGAAAGCAACGCCGCCGCTCATGCCGGCCGCGAAGTTGCGGCCCGTCTTGCCGAGCACGGCCACCGTGCCGCCGGTCATGTATTCGCAACCGTGGTCGCCGGTGCCTTCGATGACCGCCGTGGCGCCCGACAGGCGCACCGCGAAACGCTCGCCGGCCACTCCGCACAGGTAGGCCTCGCCGGTGGTCGCGCCGTACAGCGCGGTGTTGCCGACGATGGTGTTGCGCACCGCTTCGCCGCGGAAGTCGAGGCTCGGGCGAACCACCACGCGGCCGCCCGAGAGGCCCTTGCCGGTGTAGTCGTTGGCGTCGCCGATCAGGTACAGCGTGATGCCGCGCGCCAGGAAGGCGCCGAACGACTGGCCGCCCGTGCCTTCGAGCTGGATGCGGATCGAGTCGTCGGGCAGGCCCTGCGGATGCACCTTGGTCAGCGCGCCCGAGAGCATTGCGCCCACCGAGCGGTTGACGTTGCGCGCCACCTCGATGAACTGCACCTTCTCGCCCTTGTCGATGGCGGGACGCGACTTCTCGATGAGCTTCACGTCCAGTGCCTTGTCGAGGCCGTGGTCCTGGTTCTCGACATGGAAGCGCGGCACGTCGGCCGGCACGTTCGGCAGCGCGAACAGCCGGCTGAAGTCCAGGCCCGAAGCCTTCCAGTGTTCGATGCCCTTGCGCATGTCGAGCAGGTCGGCGCGGCCGATCAGGTCGTCGAACTTGCGGATGCCGAGCTGGGCCATGATCTGGCGCACTTCCTCGGCAACGAAGAAGAAGTAGTTGACGACGTGCTCGGGCTTGCCCGAGAACTTCTTGCGCAGCACCGGGTCTTGCGTGGCCACGCCCACCGGGCAGGTGTTCAGGTGGCACTTGCGCATCATGATGCAGCCCTCGACCACCAGCGGCGCGGTCGCAAAGCCGAACTCGTCGGCACCCAGCAGCGCGCCGATGGCAACGTCGCGGCCGGTCTTCATCTGGCCGTCGGCCTGCACACGGATGCGGCTGCGCAGGCGGTTGAGCACCAGCGTCTGCTGCGTTTCGGCCAGGCCGATTTCCCACGGGCTGCCAGCGTGCTTGATCGACGACCAGGGCGAAGCGCCCGTGCCGCCGTCATGGCCGGCGATCACGACGTGGTCGCTCTTGCACTTGGCCACGCCGGCGGCGATGGTGCCGACGCCGATCTCGCTCACCAGCTTCACGCTGATGCTGGCGTGCGGCGCGGTGTTCTTCAGGTCGTGAATGAGCTGCGCCAGGTCCTCGATCGAGTAGATGTCGTGGTGCGGCGGCGGCGAGATGAGGCCCACGCCCGGCACGGCATAGCGCTGCTTGCCGATGTACTCGGTGACCTTGCCGCCCGGGAGCTGGCCGCCCTCGCCCGGCTTGGCGCCCTGCGCCATCTTGATCTGGATCTGGTCGGCCGAATGCAGGTACTCGGCCGTGACGCCGAAGCGGCCCGATGCAACCTGCTTGATGCGCGAACGCAGCGAGTCGCCGTCCTTCAACGGCAGGTCGACCTCGACGTTCTCCGCACCGATCACGCTCTTGAGCGTGTCGCCCAGCTTGATCGGGATGCCCTTGAGCTCGTTGCGGTAGCGCGCCGGGTCCTCACCGCCTTCGCCGGTGTTGCTCTTGCCGCCGATGCGGTTCATGGCAATGGCGAGCGTGGAGTGCGCTTCGGTGCTGATCGAGCCGAGCGACATCGCGCCGGTGGCGAAGCGCTTGACGATGTCAGCGGCCGACTCGACTTCGTCCACCGGAATGGCCTTGGCCGGATCGATCTTGAACTCGAACAGGCCGCGCAGCGTGAGGTGACGGCGGTTCTGGTCATTGATGAGCTGCGCGTATTCCTTGTACGTGTTCCAGTTGTTGGAGCGCGTGCTGTGCTGCAGCTTGGCGATGGCGTCGGGCGTCCACATGTGCTCTTCGCCGCGCGTGCGCCAGGCGTATTCGCCGCCGGCGTCGAGCATGTTGGAGAGCACCGGGTCGTCGCCGAAAGCGGCCTTGTGCATGCGGATGGCTTCTTCGGCGATCTCGAAGACGCCGATGCCTTCCACGCGGCTGGCGGTGCCGGTGAAGTACTTGTTCACCGTCTCGCTGTTCAGGCCGATGGCTTCGAACAGCTGCGCGCCGCAATAGCTCATGTAGGTGCTGACACCCATCTTCGACATGATCTTCGACAGACCCTTGCCGATGGCCTTCACGTAGTTGTAGACCGCCTTGTCGGCGCTCAGGTCGCCCGGCAGGTCGGCGTGCATGGCCGCCAGCGTTTCCATGGCGAGGTAGGGGTGCACGGCTTCGGCGCCGTAGCCCGCCAGCACGCCGAAGTGATGCACTTCGCGCGCCGACCCGGTTTCGACGACGAGGCCGGCGGTGGTGCGCAGGCCTTCGCGAACGAGGTACTGGTGCACGGCCGACAGGGCCAGCACGGCCGGGATGGCCACTTGCGTCGGGCTCACGCCGCGGTCGCTCACGATCAGGATGTTGTGGCCGCCCTTGATGGCGTCCACCGCTTCGGCGCACAGCGAGGCCAGCTTGGCTTCGACGCCTTCGTCACCCCAGGCGAGCGGGTAGGTGATGTCGAGCGCATAGCTCTTGAACTTGCCCTGCGTGTACTTGCCGATGTCGCGCAGCTTCGCCATGTCGGCGAAGTCGAGGATCGGCTGGCTCACTTCGAGCCGCATCGGCGGGTTGACCTGGTTGATGTCCAGCAGGTTGGGCTTGGGGCCGATGAAGGACACCAGCGACATCACGATGGCTTCGCGGATCGGGTCGATCGGCGGGTTCGTCACCTGCGCGAACAGCTGCTTGAAGTAGTTGTACAGCGGCTTGTTCTTGCTCGAGAGCACGGCCAGCGGGCTGTCGTTGCCCATGGAGCCGATGCCTTCTTCGCCAGCCTGCGCCATCGGGCTCATCAGGAACTTGATGTCTTCCTGGGTGTAGCCGAAGGCCTGCTGACGATCGAGCAGCGCGACTTGCGAGAGCGGCGCGGAGACCGGCTCGGCCTTCACGCTGTCGAGCTTGATGCGCAGGTTCTCGATCCACTGCTTGTAGGGCTTGCTGTTGGCGAGGGTGGCCTTGACCTCCTCGTCGTCGATCATGCGGCCCTGCTCCAGGTCGATCAGGAACATCTTGCCGGGCTGCAGGCGCCACTTGCGCACGATCTTCTGCTCGGGCACGGGCAGCACGCCGGACTCAGAGGCCATGATGACTAGGTCGTCGTCGGTCACGCAGTAGCGCGACGGGCGCAGGCCGTTGCGGTCGAGCGTGGCGCCGATCTGGCGGCCGTCGGTGAACACGATGGAAGCAGGGCCGTCCCACGGCTCGAGCATGGCGGCGTGGTATTCATAGAACGCGCGGCGGCGCGGGTCCATGGTGGCATGCTGTTCCCAGGGCTCGGGAATCATCATCATCACGGCCTGGCTGATGGGGTAGCCGGCCATCGTCAGCAGCTCGAGGCAGTTGTCGAAGGTGGCGGTGTCGGACTGGCCGGCAAAGCTGATGGGGTAGAGCTTCTGCAGGTCGGCACCCAGAACCGGCGACGACATCACGCCTTCGCGGGCCTTCATCCAGTTGTAGTTGCCCTTGACCGTGTTGATTTCGCCGTTGTGGGCGACGTAGCGGTACGGGTGGGCCAGCGGCCACTCGGGGAAGGTGTTGGTCGAGAAACGCTGGTGCACCAGGCCCAGGGCCGAGACGCAGCGCTTGTCCTGCAGGTCGAGGTAGTAGGTACCGACCTGGTCGGCCAGCAGCAGGCCCTTGTAGACCACGGTACGGCTCGACATGCTGGGAACGTAGTATTCCTTGCTGTGCTTGAGCTTCAGGCGCTGGATGTTGGCGCTGGCGGTCTTGCGGATCACGTAGAGCTTGCGCTCCAGCGCGTCCTGCACGATCACGTCGTTGCCGCGGCCGATGAAGACCTGGCGCAGCAGCGGTTCCTTTTCGCGCACAGTGGGCGACATGGGCATGTCGCGGTTGACCGGCACATCGCGCCAGCCGAGCAGCACCTGCCCTTCGGCCTTGATGGCGCGTTCCATCTCTTGTTCGCAGGCTTCGCGCGAGGCGTGTTCCTTCGGCAGGAAGATCATGCCGACGCCGTATTCGCCCGGCGGGGGCAGCGTGACGCCCTGCTTCGCCATTTCTTCGCGGTACAGGTGGTCGGGCAGCTGGATCAGGATGCCGGCGCCGTCGCCCATCAGCTTGTCAGCGCCCACGGCGCCGCGATGGTCGAGGTTTTCGAGGATCTTCAAGCCCTGCAGCACGATGGCATGGCTTTTTTCGCCCTTGATGTGTGCAACGAAGCCGACGCCGCAGGCATCGTGCTCGTCGGCACCGGAATACAGACCGTGTTCTTGGAGATGTTGAATCTCGGCAGCCGTCGTCATGGGCGCGCTCCTTCAGTTTTCGCAGGGAAAGGGAGCATATTGCGATGCACAAAGAATGCCAAACACTTTAATAGGGGTCAGATTCTTATTAAATCTTGAGTTTTCTTCTCGGAATTAAATTAGGGACATATCAAAAACAGGAGCAAAAAGACCAGGCAGCACAATAGATTGGCACTGCTTTTCAGCTCAGGATGAGGTGTTCGAAGGCGGCCGGCCGGCCTTGGCTTTGACCACGCGGCGATCGGTGGACTTCTGCAGGCCATCGAGAAAATCGTCGTCACCGGCAGCCCAGCCGCGCAAGGTGGCTTCGGTCAGCGCGCTCTGGTCGGCCGCGCGTACCCCGCCGCGCACCAACTCGACATACGCAGCCTCCCGCGCGAACGGCGTGTTGCCGAGCTCCCAGTACAGCGGATGGGGCGTCAGCAGCCGGTCATGCCGCAGGCCGGCGTAGTGGCCGTGACTGGACCATGGAAAGTCGCGCGCATCAGCCGCCATGCCCGCCCGCACTGGATTGAGGTCGATGTAGGCCATGCAGGTCAGCAGATAGCGGTCGGTCTGGATCAACGTCGACCGGTAGCGCCCCTCCCACAGCGTGCCGCTGCGGCCGTGGCGGTCGTTGAAGTAGCGCACGTAGCTGCGCCCCACCGACTGCATGAACTGCGGCAGGCCGGTGGCGCTGTTGGGCGTGGCCAGCAGATGAAAGTGGTTGTCCATCAGCACATAGGCATGCAGCGCGATACCGAAGCGCGTGGCGTTTTCGGCCAGCAGCGCGAGCAGCTTCTCGTGATCCGCGCGGTCCATGAAGATCGGCTGGCGGTTATTGCCGCGCTGGATCACGTGGTGCGGCATGTCGGCCAGCGTGAGGCGGGGAAGACGGGCCATGGGGTCTGCAGACGCGAGTTGCGCGCCGGCGGCTCAGGCGAGACGGAAGCGCGTGTCGCCCAGCGTGTCGAGCCCGAACTGCGCCAGCAACTCGCGCAGCCGCGTCGCCGCACTCGCCTTGCGCTGGCCGGTGTAGCGCGCCAGGATCAGTTCGTTCTTCATGCTGTGCTCCCAGCCGACCAGTTCGGTCACGGTGACGCTGTAGCCGTTGGCTTCGAGATACAGGCAGCGAAGCACGTTGGTGAGCTGGCTGCCGATTTCGCGCGTGTGCAGCGGATGGCGCCACAGCTCGGCCAGCGGCGTGCGCGAAAGCGCCAGCGCCTTGGTTTCGCGCAGGCAGGCGGCCACTTCGGCCTGGCAGCAGGGCACGAGCACCATGCAGCGCGCCTTCTTGGCGAGGCCGAAGGCGATGGCATCGTCGGTGGCGGTGTCGCAGGCGTGCAGCGCGGTGACCACGTCGATCTGCTCCGGCAGTTCGCTCGCTCGCGCCGATTCGGCCACGGTGAGGTTCAGGAACGACATGCGGTCGAAGCCCAGCCGCTGCGCCAGCGCGCGTGAGCGCTCGACCAGTTCGCCGCGCGTCTCGATGCCGTAGACATGGCCGCTGCTGCCCTGCCGCGCCCGGAAGAACAGGTCGTAGATGATGAAGCCGAGGTACGACTTGCCCGCGCCATGATCGGCCAGCGTTGCGCCTGCGCCCTCTTCCGGCAGCTCGCGCAGCAGTTGCTCGATGAACTGGAACAGGTGGTAGACCTGCTTGAGCTTGCGCCGCGAGTCCTGGTTGAGGCGCCCCTCGCGGGTGAGGATGTGCAGTTCCTTGAGCAGCTCGACGGACTGGCCAGGGCGCAGGGCTTCGGCCAGTTCGGCATCAGCCTTGGCGGCTTTGTTCGTCTTCGTCACCGGTTTCGATGCGGCTTTGGTGTTCATGGCCTGGCGCTCCCGGGGCCGACGTCGAGAGCTACCCAGCCATCGGACCCCAGCGCTTCGAGCGTGTCGATGTTGCGCTCGAAGATGGCCTCCGCCTCGGGGAACGCCTCGACCGCGCGGCTCACGCTGTCCTCGCGCAGCAGGTGCAGCGTGGGGTATGGCGCGCGGTTGGTGGCGTTGCCGAGGGCGTCGACTTCGGTGCCGGCGAACTGGAACTGCGGATGAAAGCTCGCCAGCTGGAACACGCCGTCGAAACCGGCGCGCGCAAGCCGGCGTTCGGCACGCGCCGTGAAATCGTTGAAGTCCAGGAAATCGGCCAAGGTATTCGGTGCAATCAGAAGTGTGGTGTCGCGCACGGCGGCGTCGAGCGCTGCGAGGTCTTTGGCTTCGGCCAGCAGCGCGTCCATCAGGTCGGCTGCTTCGGCGGGTTCGTACACGGCGTAGTGGATCTGCGACTTAACGTGCACGGCCTTTGCGAAGGGGCACAGGTTGAGGCCGATCACCGCGCGTTCGAGCCAGCGCCGCGTGTCGGCTTCGGCCTGGGCGGCTGCAATTGTCGTCGGATGGGTCATGCCATCTCCGCCGCAGGGCGAATCCGCCCCAGTCGCCGCGCGATCGCCATGCCGGCCAGCGAACAGGCCAGCGTGGCCGTCCAGGTCCAGTGCCAGCCGCCAACGCGGTGGGCCAGCCACGCCACCGCAGGCGGAGCCAGGAACTGGCCAAGCGACGATGCCTGCTGCATGAGGCCGACGGTCGTCGACACGGTGGTGGGCCCGGGTGCCAGACGCACCCCCAGCAGGAACAGCGTGGCCGGCACCATGCCACCGCCCAGCGAGAAGGCGCAGACGGCGATGTAGCGCAGCGCGGGCGGCAGGCCCAAGGCGTCGGCGCCCTGCCCTGCTTGCGCGAAGGCGGCCACGCCGCCCAGCGCCATCGTCAGGAAACCGAGCTGCAGCAGGCGCTCGGGCGCCACGCCGCGCTGCAGCCAGCGGCCGCCGGCGATGTTGCCGACGATGTTCATGGCGGCCGCGAGCGCAGTCAGCACCGCGTTCCAGGCAGCCGGCACGCCCGCACCTGCATAGATGGCGGGCAGGAAGCCGATGACGGCCATCCACTGCGACGAGTACACGGCGAACGTCAGCGCAACCAGCCAGGGGGCGCGCGCACCGACAGTGGCGCGCAGGCGCGACGACCAGCCTTCGCTGGGCTGGCCTCCCACTGCCTGACGGGTTCGATCACCAGGCACGACCGTCCACACCCAGAGCGCAGCACCGGCCGACACGACCGACAACGCCCACCACCAGCCCGTCCAATCGCCCCAGGCGATCAGGGCGGGCCCAAGCAGCAGCGCAAGGGCCACGCCGAGCGGCATGTAGGCACCCCAGAGGCCCAGCGCTGCCTTGTCCGCGCCCGGCGGGGTCAAGGCGCGGATCAGCCCCGGTCCCGGCATGACCGCCAGCAGGAAGCCGATGCCTTCGATGCCGCGCAACAGAAGCAGCCATTGCACGGCGTACGCGCCGCCATCTGCGCTGGTGCCGACCAGGCCTCCCAGCAGGCTCGCGACCGTCAGCACGAACAGCCCCGTCAGCATGCTGCGGCGCAGGCCGATGGTGTCTGCCGCAAGCCCGACCAGCAGCCCCAGGGTCATGCTCGCGACCTGAACCAGTGACAACAGGAATCCCGCCTCGACCAGGCCGATGCCGAGCGATGCCTGCAGCGCCGGAACGGCCGGCGGCAATTTGCCCAGATGCAAGGCTCCGCTGACGCCGCCCAGCAGGACGGCGAAGGCCGCGGCGGGAACGCGCGGACGTGCTGCGACGGAACTCACGCGATCCCCCGGCGGCCGGTGAGCCGCTCGTGCTCGCGCACAGCGAAACGGTCGGTCATGCCGGCGATATAGTCGGCCACGGCTCGGTGCCTGTCGCCGCGCTCGGCGAAGGAAGTTGGCATTTCGGCACTGCGCTCGAGATAGGCCTCGAACAGCTCCCGCACCACGTCACGCGCCTGATCGGTGGTCTGGGTGACCTGCGGGTGCCGATAGAGGTTGTGGAAGAGAAAACGCTTGAGGTCTTCCGACTGGGCCTGCATGGTGCCGCTGAACGCGACGACAGGCGGGGCCTTGCGCACTGCGTCGGCATCGACCGGCGCGAGGGCTTCGAGCGCCGCGCGCGTCGCGTCGATCACGTCGTAGACCTGCGCGCTCAGCATGCGCCGGATGGTTTCGTAGAGCACGCGCCGGCCCTGCAACTGCGGATGCTCGGCAAGCGCCTCGCGGCGATGGCGCTCGAACAGCTCGACCTCGGACAGTTGCTCGACGCTGATGAGCCCCGAGCGCACGCCGTCGTCGATGTCGTGGGCGTTGTAGGCGATGGCGTCGGCGAGGTTGCACAGCTGCGCCTCGAGCCCCGGCTGCGTGCGGTCGAGAAACCGCCGGGCCACGCCGTTGGGCTCGGCCGCCTCCAGACGCTCCGCATTCGCGCGGGAGCAGTGCTTGAGGATGCCCTCGCGGGTCTCGAAGCTGAGATTCAGTCCGTCGTACTGCGGATAGCGGTGCTCCAGCGCATCGACCACGCGCAGGCTCTGCAGGTTGTGCTCGAAGCCACCATGCCCGGCCATGCAGTCGTTGAGCGCGTCCTGGCCTGCGTGCCCGAAGGGCGTGTGGCCCAGGTCATGCGCCAGGGCAATCGCCTCGACCAGGTCCTCGTTGATTCGCAGGGCCCGGGCGATCGAACGGCCCAGTTGGGCGACTTCCAGCGAGTGCGTGAGCCGGGTGCGGAACAGGTCGCCCTCGTGGTTCAGGAACACCTGCGTCTTGTAGACCAGCCGGCGAAAGGCCGTGGAATGCACGATGCGGTCGCGGTCGCGCTGGAAGGCATCGCGCGTGGGCGCGGGCGGCTCGGCATGCCGACGGCCGCGCGACTGCGCGGGCAGGCAGGCATAGGCCGCGAGGCTCATCCCGCGCAGCACTGCGCGAGCACTTCGCGCACCAGCGCGTCGGGCGCGCTGCGGACCACGGCGGAGCCGGGCCGGTCGATCACCACGAAGCGGATCTCGCCGGCTTCCGATTTCTTGTCGACGCGCATCAGCTCCAGATAGCGTTCGGCACCCAGCGCGGGGCCGACGACCGGCAGGCCGGCGCGCTCGATCAGGCGCGTGAGCCGCTCGACGAAGGCAGCATCGACGCCGCCGAGCCGCTGCGACAGGTGCGCTGCCATGACCATGCCGCAGCCGACGGCCTCGCCGTGCAGCCATTCGCCATAGCCGAGGCCCGATTCGATCGCGTGGCCGAAGGTGTGGCCGAAGTTGAGGATCGCGCGCAGGCCGGTTTCGCGCTCGTCCTGGCCGACCACCAGCGCCTTGATCTCGCAGCTGCGCTTGACGGCGTAGGCCAGCGCGGCCGGGTCTCTTGCGACGAGGGCCTCGATGTTCGCCTCGATCCAGTCGAAGAAGGCCATGTCGTGGATCGGGCCGTACTTGATGACTTCGGCCAGGCCGGCACTCAGTTCGCGCGGGGGGAGCGTCTGCAGCGTGGACAGATCGCACACGACGAGCTGCGGCTGGTAGAACGCGCCGATCATGTTCTTGCCGAGCGGGTGGTTGATGGCCGTCTTGCCGCCGACCGAGGAATCGACCTGCGCCAGCAGCGTGGTCGGCACCTGCACGAACGGCACACCGCGCATGTAGCTGGCGGCGGCGAATCCTGTCATGTCGCCCACCACGCCACCGCCCAGGGCGAACAGCACGGTCTTGCGGTCGCTGCCATGTCCCAGCAGGTCGTCGAAGATCAGGTTCAGGGTCTGCAGGTTCTTGTAGACCTCGCCGTCGGGCAACTCGAGCAAGTGCACGGTACGGAAACGGCCCGCCAGGGCAGTCTGCAGCGCCTTGGCGTAAAGCGGCGCCACTGTGGTGTTGCTGACGATCAGGGCCGTGGCCGCGGCGGGCGTGACGGCAAAGCTCTGGGGATCGTCCAGCAGGCCGGCACCGATCAGGATCGGGTAACTGCGGTCGCCGAGCTGGATGTCGACGCGTTCTGGCGGAGCGGAAAGTACGGGCAGGGACATGGGCAGCGAGTTTAGGCGCTGCGGCCCAGACAGGCTCAGGCGGGGGGCTCTTCGGGATGGGCGCCCGGCTCGACGACACCTGCCAATTCGAGCTGCATCACGATGATGTTCACCAGCATGGCGATCGACGGGCGGCCTGTATCGACCACGTCGTGGGCCGTTTCCCGGTAGAACGGGTCGCGCGCATCGTGCAGTTCGCGCAGCCGGCCCAGCGGGTCAGCGACCTGCAGCAGGGGCCGCTTGACGTCGTGGCGCAGGCGCCGGAACAGGTCCTCGGGGGAAGAGCGCAGGTAGATCACGTGGAAGTGATCGCGCAACTGGGTGCGGTTGGCCTCCCGCAGCACCGCGCCGCCTCCGGTCGCCAGCACGCCCTGGGCATTGGCGGCCAGGTCGGCGATCACGGTTTGTTCGAGATCCCGAAAGGCTACTTCACCTTCGCGCTCGAAGTAATCGCGGATCGAGCAGCCTATGCGCTGCTCGATCACATGATCGGTGTCGATGAACGGAAGGTCCAGCCGCATCCCCAGGCGCCGGCCCACTGCGGATTTTCCGGCGCCGGGCAAGCCGACGAGTGCGACCGCCACGCGGTGGCTGCTACGCCCGCGCGTCAGCGCGCGGCGTTGCGGTCGGTAATCATCTTCGGGGTGATAAAGACGAGCATTTCGGTCTTGTTGGCAACGCGTTCGCGCTTGCGGAACAGTGCCCCCAGGTAGGGCACTTCACCCAGCACCGGCACGCGCGATTCGTCATTGGTTTCGGTGAGCTCGAAGATACCACCGATGACGACCGTGCCGCCGTTCTCCACCAGCACCTCGGTTTGCACGTGCTTGGTGTTGATCGCTGGACCCGCCGAGGTATTCACGCCGCGGGCGTCCTTGCTCACGTCCAGCGTCAGGATGATGTTGCCTTCCGGCGTGATCTGCGGCGTGACTTCGAGCTTCAGCACCGCCTTGCGGAACGAGATCGAGGTAGCACCGCTGGACGTGGCCTGCTGGTACGGGATTTCTTCACCCTGCTCGATCAGCGCCTTGGTCTGGTCGGCCGTGATGACACGGGGGCTGGACACCAGCTTGCCCTTGCCGTCGGCTTCGAGCGCCGAGATTTCGAGGTTCAGCATGCGCGAGAAGCTCGAATTGAAGAGCGAGATCGCGAAGGTGCCCGCCGCGTTGCCGGTACCGCCCGCATCGCCTGCCGGGAGGTTGATGAAGTTGGAATTGGTAAAGGTGCTGGTGACCGTGCTGGCAGCGCCATTGGTACCTGGCGTGACGATGGGCATGACGCCAACGTTGCCATAAGCCCGACTGCCGGCGGACGATGCAAAGCGCTCTCCAGCGATACCGCCGCCCAGCCGCACACCAAGCGACTTGCCAAAGGTGTCGGACGCTTCGACGATCCGGGCTTCGATCAGCACCTGACGAACCGGAATGTCCAGCTTCTGGATCAGCTCGGTCACCTGGGCCAGGCGCGATGGGATGTCCGACACGAAGAGTTGGTTCGTGCGCGACTCGGCGATGACGCTGCCGCGGGGGCTCAGGATGCGCGTCGTCGTACCGCTGCCACCGCCACCGCCCGATGAAGCACCGGTGCCCGTCAACCCCTGCGCGATGGCAATCGCCTTGGTGTAATTGAGCTGGAACGACTGGGTGCGCAGCGGCTCCAGATTCTCGATCGCGGCCTTGGCCTCGAATTCGAGCTTTTCCTTGGCGTTGATTTCGTCCTTGGGTGCGATCCACAGCACGCTGCCGTTCTTGCGCATGCCCAGGTTCTTCGCCTGCATGATGATGTCGAGCGCCTGATCCCAGGGCACGTCCTTCAGTCGCAGAGTCAGCGCGCCGCTCACCGAGTCCGAGGTCACGATGTTGAAGTTCGTGAAGTCGGCAATCACCTGCAGCAGCGAACGGATTTCGATGTTCTGGAAGTTGAGCGACAGTTTCTCGCCGTTGTAGCCGACGCCTTGCGTCAGCTTGGTCGGATCGACCTTGCGGGCGCGAACTTCGACCACGAACTGGTTCTCGCTCTGGTAGGCGCTGTGCTCCCAGTCGCCCTTGGCTTCGATCGTCATGCGGACACGGTCGCCCGATTGCTGCGAGGTGATCAGCTGGACCGGCGTTCCGAAGTCGGCCACGTCGAGGCGGCGGCGCAGCCCCTCTGGCAGCGTCGACTTGGTGAACTCCACAACGAGGTTCTTGCCTTGCTGCTTGACGTCGACACCGACCTGATTATTCGGAAGATCGACGATGACGCGGCCCGTGCTGTCGGCACCGAGGCGGAAGTCGACGTCGCGCAACGGCAACATGTCCCGGTTGCGGTTTTCCGCGAAAGTCGTGGCGGCAGACGTGACAAGCGCCGAACCGGCCACCGGTTCGAGAATGACCAGCAGCGACTTGCCCTGGATCTCGGCCTTGTACGCAGTCGCCTGCTTCAGGTTCAACACCACCCGGCTACGTTCACCAGCCTGAACCACGTTCACCGAGCGCAGGTTGCCCTGGTTCACTTCGATGGCAGAGCGGCCGATGGCATTCGTGACACCCGGGAAATCGAGCGCAATGCGAGCCGGCGTTTGCACGGCAAACCCGGCGGGCACCGCGGTGAGCGGCTGCGCAAGGTCGATGCGGATCACTTCCGCACCGGACTGTGTCGAGCTGGTCACGGCCTCGATGGCGTTTTGCGCATGGGCCACGGCCAATGCACCGAAGGCCAGCAGACCCAGGCCGGCAGCGCGCAGCCACTGTGCCATCGTTGATTTGTTTTGGTTCATTTCGCACTCTCTTGCAGCTGCAGCGTCGCGACGCGTTCGATCCATTCACCGGCGGCGTCTTGCACGATTTCACGCAAGGCGACTTCGGTTTCGTTGATACGGGTAATGCGCCCGTAGTTGAGTCCCAGGTATTCGCCGACGCGCACCTTGTAGAGCAGCTTGTCGACACGGACCAGCGCCACCGGCTGGCCGTTGCGATTCATGCTGCCGACCATCGCCATCGAGTCGAGCGGGAAGGCTTCGAGCGCCTCCTTGCGGCGTGCCAGTTCGGGCGCGATCAGCTCCGACGTGCTCGGCTGGTTCGAGTCGCGGCGCAGTGCCTGCGTCAGCTTCAGGATGTTGAAAGGTTCGAACGACGAGGCTTCGGTATAGGCCTGCGGCGTGAACTTCTTGGGCTCGGAAATGGGCGGCACCGAAGGCTTCACCTGGGCGCGCTGTTCGGCCATCCAGCGTTGCAGGTCGTCCTGGCCCGAGTCGCAGGCGCTCAGCCCCAACGCGGCCATCGTCAGCCACAGTACTTTGGCGGCGATCTTCATTTCTTCGCCTTCGGCGCAGCGGCGCGCTTCTGTGCAGCCCGCTCGTCATCATCGAGGTAGCGGAAGGTGCGTGCGGTGGTGTCCATCGTCAGCACGTCCTTGTCCTTTTGCGGGGTGACGGTGATGTTGTTCAACGTCACGATGCGCGAGAGACCAGCGACATCGGCCACGAAGGCGCCCATGTCGTGATACCGCCCAGTCACGCGGACGGCGATCGGCAGTTCGGCGTAGTAGTCCTTGACCGATACCTGCCCCGGACGGAACAGCTCGAACTGAAGGCTGCGGCCAAGACCTGCCTGATTGATGTCCGACAACAGGGCATCCATTTCCGCCTTGCTGGGCAACTGCTTCTCGAGCAGGGTCACGTACTGCTGCACCTGTTCGCGCTGCTTCTTCAGCAGTTCGAGGTTCGCTGCCTGAGCCACCTTTTTCTGGTAATCGGCCTTGAGCGCAACTTCCTTGGAACGTTCGCTTTCGAGCTCGTCGTTCGAATTGGTCAGCCAGACAAACCACAGGGCGACCAGTACCAGCGCGGTGACCGCCAGGCAGAGCGCGTACCGGGGCACCGGCGGCCACATCGACGGATCGTTCGGGTTGAGCCCGCGGAACTGTTCGCCGAAACGCTGCAGCGCAGCGCCGACATCTATTTTTTGGGAGGGGCGATTGCTTGCCATGATCGGTTACCCCTTGGATTGCGCCGTTGCGGCCAAGGCCTTTTCGGCAGCGGCCTTTTGAGCATCGGTGGGGCGTTTCAGGCCAATGCGCATCGTGAAGTTCGCCACGCGGCGCTGGTCGCGCGGATTCAGGTTCACATTTGCCGAAGTGATTTCGACCAGCTCCGGCTTCACGAGCCATGGGCTGTTGTTGCCCAGGTTGCGCAGCAACTCCGAGACCCGCTCGTTCGACTGGGCCATGCCTTGCAGCGTGACCGTCTGGTTGTCCTGCTTCATGCTGGTCAGGTAGACGCCATCGGGCAGTTGCCGGACCAGTTCGTTGAGCAGGTGCACAGGCAGGTTACGGTCGCCCTGCAGGTCTTCGACGGCCTGCTGGCGCGCGCGCAGCGCTGCGATTTCTTCCTGCAGGGTCGAGATTTCCTTGATCTCGACCTCGAGCTTCTTGATCTCGACCGAGAGGAAGCTGTTCTTCGATTGCTGCGCCGCGATCTGGGCTTCGAACCAGAGGTAGCCCAAGCCAGCAATCAGAAGACCGAGCACCGCTGCGGCGCCCAATGTGCCAAAGAAAGCCTCGCGCCGCCGCTTGCGTGCAGCTTCGCGGTGCGGAAGCAGATTGATGAGGATCACTGCAGGAACCTCCGCATGGCCAACCCGCAAGAGGTCAGATAGGACGGCGCCTCGCGACGAACCTTCTTCTCGCGGATGTTCGAACTGAAGTCCATGCCGTCGAAGGGATTCAGGAGCGAGCAGGCGAACGAGGTCTGTCGCGTCACGGCGTTGGTCAGGCCCGGCAGCGATGCCGATCCACCCGCCAGCAACACGTAGTCGACACGGTTGTGCGGCGTGCTCGTGAAGAAGAACTGGAGCGCACGCGCGATTTCCTGCGCGATGCTTTCCACGAAAGGCTTGAGCACACCGGAACCGTAGTCGTCGGGCAGGTCGCCGCTGCGCTTCTTGGCTTCGGCTTCTTCAGCGGAAAAACCGTACTGGCGCACGATCAGTTGCGTAAGCTGGGCGCCGCCGAATGCCTGATCGCGGTCATACAGCACTTCCTGGTTGCGAAGCACCTGCATGCTGGTGGTGAACGCGCCCACTTCGAAGAGCGCCACGATCGAATCCACGCCCTTGCCAGGCAGTTGCTCGATCAGGCGGGCGGTGGCTAAGCGTGAGGCATAAGACTCGACGTCGAGGATCATCGCCTTCAGGCCGGCGGCTTCCGCCAGGCCTTCGCGATCCTGGACCTTTTCTTTGCGGGACGCGGCAATCAGCACTTCCACGTCGCCGGCGGACGTGGCGCTCGGCCCCGTGACGCAGAAGTCGAGACTGACTTCGTCCAGTGAGAACGGGATGTACTGGTTGGCCTCGGACTCGACTTGAATCTCGAGCTCCTGCTCGCTCATGCCGCCCGGAAGAATGATCTTCTTGGTGATCACGGCCGACGGCGGCAGTGCAAGCGCCACATTACGCGTGCGCGTGCCGCTCTTGCGGACGACGCGCCGGACGGCTTCCGCCACCTCGTCGAATTTCTCGACGTTGCCGTCAGTGATCCAGCCACGTTCCAGGGGCTCGATGGCACAGCGCTCCAGGACCAGCTTGCCGCTGGCCTCACGGCCGAGCTCGACCAGCTTGACGCTGGACGAACTGACATCCAGCCCAAGCAGGGGAGCGTTCTGACGACGAAACAATGATCCAAGAGCAGCCAAGTTAAGTCCCTCTCCCCCTGTATTTGTAACCAATAGAAAAATGTGCGTTCGGTTGCATGCTAGCAGCAGGCGTAGCGGCAACCAAGCAGCGCCGGGGGGCAAAACCCTGAAGCGTTGTCAAAACCTGACGTCAAATCCGCATTTTGTAACTTTTGAATTATGGCGATGCAAGGGCAGCAAAGATCGGATCGTGAAAAGAGGACGGCTTTTTATAATGTCCGGTGACTCTCCGGCCCCTCATGCAAGAAACTTCAAGCCCCAAAGGGCCAGCCAAGACCCCTCCCCCCAAGCGCCCGACCTGGCTGAAATGGCTGTTGCGCTTTTTCCTCTGGGGCTTCGGCATTGCCGCGGCCGGTGTGCTGGCGGTGCTTTGCGTGGTGGCGGTGGCTCTTGCCGTCGCGTATCCGAACCTGCCGGACATCAGCGAACTCTCCGACTACCGGCCCAAACTGCCGCTGCGGGTGTTCTCGGCCGAAGGCACCCTGATCGGCGAATTCGGCGAGGAACGCCGCAATCTCACCCCGATTTCCGCCATTCCCAAGGTCGTGAAAGACGCCGTGCTCGCGGCCGAAGATGCACGTTTCTACGACCACGGCGGCGTGGACTACAAGGGCATGGTGCGCGCGGGCCTGGCCAACATGAATCGCGTGAAGAGCCAGGGCGCGTCGACCATCACGATGCAGGTGGCGCGCAACGTCTACCTGAGCTCGGAGAAGACGCTCACCCGCAAGATCTACGAAGTGCTGCTGACCTTCAAGCTGGAGCACCTGCTCACCAAGGATCAGATCTTCGAGATCTACCTGAACCAGATCTACCTCGGTAACCGCGCCTACGGCTTCGCCGCCGCCTCCGAAGCGTATTTCGGCAAGCCGTTGCAAGAACTTACGATCGCACAGGCCGCCATGCTGGCCGGCCTGCCGAAGGCGCCGGGCGCGAACAACCCGGTCAACAACCCGCAACGTGCACGCGGTCGCCAGTTCTACGTGATCGACCGCATGCAGGAAGCCGGCTTCATCACCGCTGAACAGGCCGCCGAAGCCAAGAAGGAAGAACTGCATCTGCGCGATGCCGCCGACCCGAACCGCCTGCACGCCGAATACGTCGCGGAAACCGTGCGCCAGCTGATGTACGCCCAGTACGGCGACAGCACCTACACGCGCGGCCTGAAGGTCTACACCTCGCTGGTCGCGGCCGACCAGGCGGCAGCCTACAAGGCGCTGCGCAAGGGCATCATGGACTACGAGCGCCGCCAGATCTATCGCGGCCCCGAGAAGTTCGTCGATCTGCCGAACGACGCCAAGGAACTCGACGAGGCGGTGGACGACGCACTCAGCGACCACCCCGACAACGGCGACGTGATGGCAGCGGTCGTGCTCAAGGCCACTGCCAAGCAGATCGACGCCGTGCGCGGCAACGGCGACCCAGTGCAGATCACCGGCGACGGCCTCAAGCCTGCGCAGTCCGGCCTCTCCGACAAGGCCCCGCCCAATATCAAGATCCGCCGCGGCGCGGTCATCCGCGTGGTGAAGACGCCCAAGAACACCTGGGAAATCACGCAGCTGCCCGAGGTGGAAGGCGCCTTCGTCGCCATGGATCCACGCGACGGTGCCATCAAGGCGCTGGTCGGCGGCTTCGATTTCGGCAAGAACAAGTTCAACCATGTGACGCAGGCCTGGCGCCAGCCTGGTTCGAGCTTCAAGCCTTTCATCTATTCCGCGGCGCTTGAAAAGGGCTTCACCCCGGCCACCGTCATCAACGACGGCCCCCTCTTCTTCGACGCCGGCACCACCGGCGGCCAGCCCTGGGAGCCCAAGAACTACGGCGGCGGCTACGACGGTCCGATGTCGATGCGCACCGCGCTGATGAAGTCGAAGAATCTCGTGTCGATCCGCATACTGCAGTCCATCGGCACGCGCTACGCGCAGGAGTGGATCACCAACTTCGGCTTCGACAAGGACAAGCACCCGGCCTACCTGCCGATGGCGCTCGGCGCGGGCTCGGTCACGCCGATGCAGATGGCGGTGGGCTATTCGGTGTTCGCCAACGGCGGCTACCGCGTCAATCCGTATCTCGTGACCCGCATCACCGACCACAAGGACAAGGTGCTGGTCGACAAGCAGCCGCCGCTGCTCAACGAGTCGCTGCGCGCCATTCCCCAGCGCAATGCCTTCATCATGGACACGCTGCTGAATTCCGTGGCTCGCGCCGGCACCGCGGCCAAGGCGCAGGCCATGCTCAAGCGCCCCGACCTCTACGGCAAGACAGGCACCACCAACGACTCGCTCGATGCCTGGTTCGCCGGCTTCCAGCCGACCATGACGGCCATCTCGTGGATCGGCTACGACACACCGCGCAACCTGGGCGACCGCGAAACCGGCGGCGGCCTGAGCCTGCCGATCTGGATCACCTACATGGAAACCGCCATCAAGGGCGTGCCGGTGACAGAGCTGTCGGCCAACCCGCCTTCAGGCATCGTGAGCGTCGGCGGCGAGTGGTACTACGACGACTATGCGCCGGGACGCGGCGTGGCAAGCCTGGGCGTGGAGTCCACGCCTGCGGCGCCAGCGGAAGCCCTGACCGGCGCCCCGGTGAGCCCGCCGGCCCCGCCCGAGGAGCGCAACCGCATCCTCGATCTTTTCCGCAACTGACGGCGGAGACGCAGAATCAGGCAGCCGCGAACGCCAGCGGCTGGCCTGCCTGCAGAGTCGCCTCGCGCGACAGGTTGCCGAAGAATTCTTCCCCGGTCTTGGTATCGACCCAGGCTTGGCCGTTATGGCGGTAGTGGTAGCCGCCAGAGCGCGCGGCAAGCCAGATTTCCTGCAGGGGCTTTTGCAGATTCACGATCAACTGACTGCCATTGCGGAACGAAATCGTGATCATCCCGCCCACCCTCTGGTTGTCGATGTCAGCGTCGGTCGCATCGTTGATGCGGTCGCAGCCTTGCTCGATGGCGGCGAGCGCGGCTTCGGCGCGGTCCATGTACTCGGTGTCGGTCATTACAATTTCGCTATGTTGAACGTTCGCCAAATTCTAGTGAGCACCCGCGCCCGCGCTGCGCTCATGGTCTGCCTCGTCGCAGGCGCTGCCGGTCTGGTTGCTTGCGGACAGCGCGGTGCGCTGTACCTGCCGACCGATCCTGCCGCCGCCGGACGAGCCACGTTGCCGCAGCTGATGACACCCGAAAGCTTGCGGTCGTCATCCTCCTCCAGCGAGGCTGCGCCCGCACCAGCGGCTGCCGCAAGTGCACCGGCCGCCGCTGCCAGCGCACCGGCGAGCAACAGCACGGAACCGCGCAAGTGAGCGCCGATATCACATCCCCCGCCCTCCCCGGCCAGCCGCACATCGCAGAGCGCGATGGCGCGCTGCACGTCGAAGGCGTTGCGCTCGACGCGCTGGCCCGCGAGCACGGCACCCCTCTTTTCGTCTACTCGAAGCAGTGGATGCTGGACGCCCTGGCCGCATACCAGCGCGGCTTCGAAGGTCGCGATGCACTGATTTGCTATGCGATGAAAGCCAATTCGTCGCTCGGCGTGCTGCGCGTTTTCGCGGAAGCAGGCTGCGGCTTCGACATCGTCTCGGGCGGCGAACTGGCTCGTGTGCTGGCCGTGGGCGCCGATCCGAAGAAGATCATCTTCTCCGGTGTCGGTAAGACCCGCGCCGAAATGCGTCAGGCCCTCGCCGCCGGCATCGCCTGCTTCAACGTCGAGAGCGAAGCCGAACTCGACGTGCTCAACGAAGTGGCGGTGGCCGAAGGCAAGCGCGCGCCCATCAGCATTCGCATCAATCCGAACGTCGATCCGAAGACGCACCCGTACATCTCCACCGGCCTCAAGGGCAACAAGTTCGGCATCGCGCACGATCGCGCGGTCGAAGCCTACCGGCATGCTGCAAGGCTGCCGGGCCTGGAAGTGGTCGGTATCGACTGCCACATCGGCTCGCAGATCACCGAAGCCTCGCCCTACCTCGACGCCTGCGATCGCGTGCTCGACCTAGTCGAGGCAATCGAAGCGGCTGGCGTGCCGGTCCATCACTTGGACTTCGGCGGCGGCCTGGGCATCGACTACAACGGCGAAGTGCCGCCCAAGGCCGATGCGCTGTGGCAGCAGTTGCTCGCCAAGCTGGACGCGCGCGGCTTCGGCCAGCGCAAACTGGTGATCGAGCCCGGACGCTCGCTGGTCGGCAATGCCGGCGTGTGCGTGACCGAGGTGCTCTACACCAAGCCCGGCGAGGACAAGAACTTCTGCATCGTCGACGCGGCCATGAACGACCTGCCGCGCCCCGCGATGTACCAGGCCTTCCAGCGCATCGTGCCGGTGCGCACGCGCGCTGGCGACGCGCCGACCTACGACGTGGTCGGCCCGGTCTGCGAAAGCGGCGACTGGATCGGCCGCGACCGCGCGCTCAACGTGGTGGCGGGCGACCTTCTGGCGGTTCTGTCGGCGGGCGCGTACTGCATGAGCATGTCCAGCAACTACAACACGCGCGGCCGTGCCGCCGAGGTGCTGGTGAGTGGCGCCAGCGCCAGGCTGATCCGCCGCCGCGAGACGATGGAAGACCAGCTGCGCAGCGAGATCGACGGCTGATTGCCGTCTGTCAGTTGGTGCGCAGCGGCTTCTCGCTGTTGCGCACCGCGCCTGTTGCCCCTGCTGCCGGCTTCGCCTTGCGCTTGCTCGCAAAATTCCACACGCGCCACGCAAGCAGCACCCCGATGATCGCAACGTAGATGAACACTTCGGCGAAGTTGTTCTTGCCCGCGCGCATCCAGAAGAAGTGCAGCAGGCCCAGGCCCGCGATCACGTAGACCAGCTTGTGCAGCATCTGCCAGCGCTTCGCGCCCATCGCCTTGATCGCGCGATTGAACGACGTGGCCGCCAGCGGCGTCAGCAGCACGAAGGCCGAGAAGCCCACCAGGATGAACGGCCGCTTCGCGATGTCCTTGGCAATGTCGCCCCACTCGAAACCCATGTCGAACCAGCTGTAGCACAGCAGGTGCAGCACCACGTAGAAGTAGGCGAACAGGCCGAGCATGCGCCGGTAGCGCGCAAGCGCGTTCCACTTGCTGATGACGCGCAGCGGCGTCACCGCCAACACGATGCAGATGAAGCGCAGCGTCCAGTCGCCGGTGGCGCGAATCAGGAACTCGGCGGGGTTGGCGCCGAGGCCATCCGTGAACGCGCCGTAGGCCAGCCGCGCGAACGGCAGCAGGCACAGCAAGAAGATGACCGGCTTGGTCGCCGGATGCATGAGCAGCTTGTTCATGGAGCGATGGCCGGGTGCAGAGGCAAGCTCAGTAGTTCTTCTTCAGGTCCATGCCCGCATAGAGCTGGCCGACCTGGGCTTCGTAGCCGTTGAACATCTCGGTCTTGCGCCGCTTGGCGAACAGGCCGCCGCCGTCGCCGATGCGGCGCTCGGTCGCCTGGCTCCAGCGCGGGTGGTCGACGTTCGGGTTCACGTTCGAATAGAAGCCGTACTCGTTGGCCGCAGCCTTGTTCCACGCCGTGCTCGGTTCCTTTTCGACGAAGCGGATCTTCACGATCGACTTGGCCGACTTGAAACCGTACTTCCACGGCACCACGAGCCGCACCGGCGCACCGTTCTGGTTGGGCAGCACCTCACCGTACATGCCGAAGGCAAGCAGCGTGAGCGGATGCATCGCTTCGTCCATGCGCAGGCCTTCGGTATAGGGCCAGTCGAGCACGCGCGAGCCCACGAAGGGCATGGTCTTGGGGTCGGCCAGCGTCACGAACTCGACGAACTTGGCATTGCCCTGCGGCTCGACCTTCTTGATCAGCTCGGCCAGCGAATAGCCGACCCACGGAATGACCATCGACCAGCCTTCGACACATCGCAGGCGGTAGATGCGCTCTTCCTGCGCGCTGAGCTTGAGCAGGTCTTCGATGCCGTACTTGCCCGGCTTCTTGACCAGGCCTTCGACCTCCACGGTCCACGGCCGCGTCTTCAGCGTGCCGGCATTCTTGGCCGGATCGGCCTTGTCGGTGCCGAACTCGTAGTAGTTGTTGTAGGTCGACGCGTCCTTGTAGTCGGTGAGCTTTTCCATCGACATGGCACCTGGCACCGCCGACTTGGTTCCCGACAGCGGCGCAAGCTTGTTGGGGCGCTCGGCCTGAGCCCACGCTTCGCGCGAGGCAAAACCGGCCAGCGCCGCCCCTGCCGCGCCACCAGCCATGAGCTTCAGCATGTCGCGCCGGCTTTCGTAGGCGGCGCGCGGCGTGATCTCGCTCGACAGCGGGTGGGTGAAGCCGTTGTCGCTGCTGCTGTTGCGACGGATCGGGCGGGAATGGAACGACATGACAGGCCTTTCGCGTGAATCGTTGTGCTCAGGGTAGTTCGTGACCAACCCTGATTTGGTTACGCGCCGTCGCGGCGCGCGGTTTCAATTCTTCGCGAAAGACCGCAAGCCTGCGTCTACAGCGTGCCGTAGCTGTGCAGCCCGCTCAGGAACATGTTCACGCCAAGGAAGGCGAAAGTGGTGACCGCCAGCCCGCCCAGTGCCCACCAGGCCGCCACGGTGCCGCGCAGGCCCTTCACGAGCCGCATGTGCAGCCAGGCCGCGTAGTTGAGCCAGACGATCAGCGCCCAGGTTTCCTTCGGGTCCCAGCTCCAGTAGCCGCCCCAGGCATCGGCCGCCCACAGGGCGCCCAGCACTGTGGCGATGGTGAAGAAGGCGAAGCCGACGGTGATCGACTTGTACATGACGTCGTCGAGCACGTCGTTGGCCGGCAGGCGCGCCGCGATGCGCTTGCGCCCCAGCAGGATGCCCGCCGCGATCAGCGCCGAGATGCCTGCATAGACCACCCAGTAGCTGCCGCCAGCTTCCTGCACGCGCTGGCGGAACGCCACCGGCACGAAGCACAGCGCCACGCCCAGCAGCCAGATCGGCGTGAGCTTGTACCAGCGCGTCTCGTTGGCCTGCTCCTTGATGAGATAGGCGAAGGCGACCATGGCCGACAGCGCGAAGGTGCCGTAGCCGATGAAGTTGGCCGGCACGTGCAGCTTCATCCACCAGCTCTGCAGTGCAGGCACCAGCGGCTGGATTTCATGCGCCTCGCGCACGATCGTGTACCAGAGCAGAAAGCCGACCGCCGCGCTCACCACCAGCATCACGAAGGCGCCGAGCGCGCGCGTGTTGTAGCGCTCTTCGAAGTAAAGGTAGAACGTGGCCGTCAGCCAGCAGAACAGCACGAACACTTCGTACAGGTTGCTGACCGGGATGTGGCCGATGTCCGGGCCGAGCAGGTGGCTTTCATACCAGCGCACCATGGTGCCGATCAGCGCCATCGTCACTGCAGCCCAGGTCAGGCGCGAGCCGATCATGTCGAAAGCATCCGACTGCTTGCCGCCGAAGAAGCCGAGCCAGTAGAACAGCGTACCCATGAAGAACAGCACGCTCATCCAGAGGATGGCCGACTGGCTCGACAAAAAGTACTTGAGCCAGAACACCGTGTCGGCGCGTGCCAGGTCGCCCTGGTACGACGCGATGGCCAGCAGCGACGCCGCGGCCACCACGATGGCCAGCACGCGCAACGGCCGCCAGAACCAGCCGATGGAGATCATCGCGATCACCGCGGCGACGAGGATCGGCTTCTCGTAATAGTCCATCGACCCCGCATAGCGCGCGAACGCGAACAGGCCGCCGGCCAGCACCAGCGCCGCAAACACCCAGTCGAACAGGTTGCGGCGCGAGAGCCAGCTTTCATTGAGCGTGAGGGTCGTGGTGTTCATGGTGTCTCGGGTTCTGTCTTGTTCAGGGCGAGCAGCTTGTGCTTGAGGTGCTCGAATTCGCGGTCACTGTCCATGGTCTTGCGATTGACCGAGAACGCCATCGTGGCCGCCGTGGCACCGTCGGTCCCGTTGCCATCGGGCGTCAGCCACACCCAGAGGCGCCGCTCACGGACGTACAGCATGGCAAAAATCCCGACGATCAGCAACAGACAGCCCAGATAGACGACGTTCTTGCCAGGGGCGCGCGCCACCTGGAACACGCTGGCCTGCACCTGGGTGAAGTCGGTCATCATCATCGCGACCGGGGCCGGGTAGAAGTGCGCGTCGCTGATGGCCAGCACGGCCTGGGTCAGGTAGGCCTGCGACTTCTCGTCGTTCGGCAGCGCGGCCAGGCCGGCGCCTTCGCGGCTCAGGTTGAGCACTTCGAACAGCACATCGTTCAGGATGCGCACCAGCACGCCGCCTGCGCGCTCGCGCTCGGCCTCGGGCACGTTGACTTCCATGAACTCTGCAATCGCCTGCCAGCCGCCTGCGGTGGTGGCGTCGGCCTTGGCACGCTCGCTGCCCGAGAACAGCGCCAGCGCGCGCGCGGCCGACACGCGCAGCTGCTCGGCCATTTCAGGACGCTTGGGGTCGGTCGCCTTGGCGATGTAGCGCTCGATGGCACGCGCGCGGGTGTCGGCGTCGCCGAGTGCGGCGCGCATGCGCACGAAACCATCCATCGAGCCCTGCTCGTCGGCCGGCACGCGCAGGTAGCGGAACGGGTCTTCGGGCTTCTCGCGCATGCCGAGCAGGAACACCGGCTGGCCGTCGCCGGTGTCGACCGGCACCATGTAGTTTTGATACTCGCGCGCCTGGCCGGCAGCATCGCGCAGCTTGTAGCCGATGCTCGGGCCGATGTTGCGCAGCACCTTCGGCTTGTTGGTCTTGTTGGCGGCGCCCAAGCGCGATTCGATGTCGTGGCGCAGGTCGACCTTGCGCACGTCGGCGCCGCTGCCCATGGCGCCGGCGTCGGCGAAGTTCTCGACGTTGATCACGCGCAGCGCAGCGTATTCGAGCGTGAGCTTGTCCTTGCCGTTGGTGATCTCGGTGCTCGGGCCGCCGATGATGCCTTCCACTTCGAAAGACTTGGCAGCGGCCGCCATCGGCACTGCCTTGAGCTTCACCTTCGAGCCGCCATCGTCGAAGCTCGACTGGTAGATCTCCACGCCCTTGTAGCTGGCCGGGTGGTTGACCTCGATGCGCGCGGGCACCTGCTCGCCGGTCTCGCGGTCGTGCAGCACCACCTCGCTCGCGAAAAGCTTGGGCATGCCGGTCGAGTAGTAGTCGACGATGAACTTCTTCAGCTCGATGGAGAACGGCAGCTCCTGCAGCAGCACGCCGTCGGACTGGTTCAGGATGGCCACGCTGCCCTGCCCGCCCTCGGGCACGAGGATGTTGCCGCGGAAGGTCGGGTTGCTGGCGGACAGGCGGTGCTCCGGCGCCACGTCGGCGATCATGCCGCCGCCGGTGAACACGCTCTTGCCGTTGAACCAGGTCTGCGCGCGCACCACGAGGTCGCCGTCGAGCAGGCCGCCGATGCACACCAGCACGATCGCGCTGTGGGCCGCGATGTAGCCGAGCTTGTGGGCGCCGCCGGCGCGCGCCGCGACCATCCAGCCTGCGGAAGTCGGCCGGCTGCCATCGACGGCCTCGCGCTGCTGCAGCTTGACCTTCCAGCCGCCGCTCACCAGCAGCTGCCCGATGCGGTTGGCCGCTGCTTCGGGCGTTTCACCGAGCCGGTTCTCAGCACGCTGGCCGAAGGCCTTCAGGCTCTGCGCACGGATGTCTTCCTTGAAGGTCTTGAGGTCGACCAGGATGCGCGGCGTGTTGCGCGCAATGCACAGCGTGGTGCTGATCACGAGGAACAGCAGGATCAGCAGGAACCACCAGGCGCTGTAGATGGAGTCGAGCCGCGCCGCGCGGAACAGCTCGGCCCAGAACGGACCGAACTGGTTGATGTAGTTGTTGATCGGCTCGTGCTGCTTGAGCACGGTGCCGATGATCGACGCGATGCAGATGATGGTGAGCAGCGCGATCGCGAAGCGCATCGACGAAAACAGCTCCACCGCAGCGCGAAGCATGTGCGGGCCGCGATGAACGCGAAGGCCATGGGTGGAGACGGACATCGGGCGAAGGTAAGGGAAGAAGGGAAGAAAGCAAAAAGGCGGGCCATCCTGCTGGATCGGCCCGCCCTTTGTTTGGGGTTGTTGTCGGCGGTTAGTTCACGCTCTGGAGCGCATCGTCATCAGCGCAAGCCGGCGATGTAGTCCGCCACGGCGGCAATTTCGCGGTCGTTGAGCTTGGCAGCGACGCCTGTCATGGGGCCGCTGTTGGTACGCACGGGAGTGCCGTCGCCACGGAAGGCCTTGAGCTGGGCCACGGTGTAGTCGGCGTTCTGGCCGCCCAGGCGCGGGTATTGAGCGGGCAAGCCGGCGCCGTTGGGGCTGTGGCAGCCGGCGCAGGCGGGGATGGAGCGCTCACCGATACCGCCGCGGTAGATCTTCTCGCCCAAGGCCACGGTGTCCTTGCTCTTCGAGAAGCCGGTCTTGACCTTCTTCGAGGCCACGAACCAGGCGATGTCGCGCATGTCCTGGTCGCTGAGGTTCGCGGCCATGGGACTCATGACGCTGTTCTTGCGCTTGCCGGACTTGAAGTCTTCCAGCTGCTTGAGGATGTATTCGGGATGCTGTTGCGCCAGCTTGGGATTGGCCGCGATGGTCGAGTTGCCGTCGGCGTTGTGGCACGAGGCGCAGCTCTGCACTGTTGGAGTGCTCGCATTGAACAGCGTGTCCCCCTTGGCGGGGTCCGGCTTGGCCGGTTTTGCAGGCGCCGCGGCCGGAGCAGCCGCGTGTTCATCGGCTGCAAAACTCGCGCTGGATGCGATGCCCACGAGGGCTGCAAGCAGAATATTGGCAAACAACTTCATATCGGGGGCTTCGAATTTATGGCGCAAAACCTCACGATTCTACAATGTGGGTCTTGTTTCGAAAGTCCGTAGATGCCCTCCCCGCGCGCCAAGCCCGCTGCCTATCCTCCCCGCGCGGCCCCCGCCGCGGACCCCCAGGTCGCTGAACGCGAGCGCGTTGCGCTCGGCTGGCTGCACACCGCCCACTTCCTCACCAGCGCCCCCCAGCTGGAGCATCTGCCCCCGGTCGACCTGCCCGAGATCGCCTTCGTCGGCCGCTCCAACGCAGGCAAGTCGACCGCCATCAACACCCTCACGCAGCAGACGCGCTTGGCGTTCGCCTCCAAGACGCCCGGCCGCACCCAGCACATCAACCTGTTCGGCATCGGCAAGCAGAAGGTAGACGACGCGGTGCTGGCCGACCTGCCCGGCTACGGCTATGCGGCCGTTCCGCGCGAAGCCAAGCTGCGCTGGCAGCGCGTGATGGGCAACTACCTGATGACGCGCGAAAGCCTGCGCGGCGTGGTGCTGATGTGCGACCCGCGCCACGGCCTGACCGAGCTCGACGAGATCCTGCTCGACGTGATCCGCCCGCGCGTGGAACAGGGCCTCAAGTTCCTCGTGCTGCTGACCAAGTCCGACAAGCTCACGCGCAGCGAAGCCGCCAAGGTGCTGTCCATTACGCGACTGAACGCCGGCGGCGGCGAGGTGAAACTGTTCTCGGCCTTGAAGAAGCAGGGCGTTGGCGAAGCAGCCGAACTGCTGTGGCGCTGGGTGCATCCGGATGGGGCTGCCGCACCGGCAACGCCATCGGAGCCGCCGGCGGAGCCAGAAGAGGCCTGATCACAAAACAGGCTGTACCGACCGTCCCATCTGCGCAGTTCACTATCAAAACAATAGCGACAGTCAACCCAAGGAGACAAGAAGCATGATCGAGACCTTCCAACGCAGCCTGCCCAACGGCACCACCCTGAGCTGCCGCGCCGCCGGCAAGCCGGGCCAGCCGCTGATGGTGTTCCTCCACGGCTTCCCGGAGGCCGCGTTCATCTGGGACGAACTGCTCGACTACTTCGCGGACCCCGCCCACGGCGGCTACCGCTGCGTGGCGCCCAACCTGCGCGGTTTCGAAAAGTCGAGCGCGCCGACGGAAGTGGCGGCCTACAAGGCTCACCTGCTGATTCAGGACATCCAGCAACTCGTCGCGACCGAAAGCGCCGATGGCACCATGGCCGCGCTGGTGGCCCACGACTGGGGCGGCGCCTTTGCCTGGGGCTATGCCAACGCATTCCCGCAGCAGGTCGGCAAGCTGGTCATCATCAATTCGCCGCACCCAGGCACCTTCACCCGCGAACTGCGCAACAGCCCGGAACAGCAGCAAGCCAGCGCCTACATGAACTTCCTCGCGCGCCCCGACGCCGAGGGGCTGCTCGCGGCCGACGACTTCAAGCGCATGTGGCCCTTCTTCCTGCTGATGAAGGCCGGCCCGGACGGCTTCGGCTGGCTCACCGAAGAAGTGAAGCAGAAGTACCGCGAAGTCTGGAGTGCGGGCCTCACGGGCGCCTGCAACCTCTACCGCGTGACGCCGATGAAGCCGCCGCTGCCGGGCCAGACCATCGACAGCATCCCCGTGCTGCCGCGCGAACGGCTCACGGTGGAAGTGCCGACCTTCGTGTTCTGGGCGCTCGACGACGCGGCGCTGCTGCCCGGGCTGCTCGAAGGGCTGGGAGACTATGTGCCGAAGCTCGAGGTGAAGAAGGTGCCGAACGCGACCCACTGGATCGTGCACGAGCAACCACAGCTGGTCGCCCGCGAGATCGAAGGCTTCCTGCAGCGCGCTCAGTAAATAGGAGCCTCGCCCTCCGGGCGGGTCTTGAACCGCCGATGCACCCAGTAGTACTGGGCAGGCATCGTGTCGATGTAGCCCTGCAGCCGCGTGTTCATGAGCGTGGTGTCGGCCTCGACGTCGTCGGTCGGGAAGTTCTGCCAGGTCGGCAGGATCTCGATCTCGTAGCCCCCGGGCGTGAGCTTCGACACCACCGGCACCACCTTGGCCTTGCCCAGCCGCGCGAATCGCGACAGCGAGGGCACGGTGGCCGCCTGCACGCCGTAGAACGGCACGAAGATGGTCTGGTCGCGCCCGAAATCCATGTCGGGCAGCAGGTACAGCAGGCCGCCCTTGCGCAGGCCTTGCAGCACGGGCTTGATGCCGTCCACCCGGTTGAGTGCCGCCACGTCGCCGAAGCGGGTGCGGCCTTCACGGATCCAGGCATCGACCATGGGGTCGCGCTGGGTCGTGTAGATGGTGGCCGAGGGGCGCGCCGTGTGCATGGTCAGGGCGGTGGCCGCGGCGTCGAGGCCATAGAAGTGCGGCGCGAACAGTATCATCGGCTCGTCGCCGTCGGCGATCTCGCGGATCTCCGAAGCGGCCCCGACCACCTTGAGCCGACTCGCCACCACCTTCTCGGGTGCATGCCAGAGCCAGCTGCGGTCCAGCCATGACTGCGCCACGTAGACGAAGGTCTCGCGCGCGATGGCGCGCCGCTCGGCCTCCGATTTCTCGGGGAAGCACACCGCCAGGTTGGTATCGACCACTCGCCGCCGCGGCACGGCGACGGTGTGGAGGATACGGCCGAGGAATGCGCCAAAGCCGCGTACGAGCGGCAACGGCAGCGGCGCGATCACGCGCATGAAGCCGATGCCGAGTCGGGAACCGAGGCTCATGCGGCCTCCCCGGCGGCAGCGGCCACGCGCTCGGCGCGCGGCTCCTTGTAACGGGCGTAGTCCCACACGTACTGGCCCGGCAGGCTGTGGATCAGCCGGCCGATGGCGTCGTTCATGGCCGCGGCCGCGTCCTCGATGGAAGCCGACGGGTCGGTCAGCGCCGTGCCGACGATGGGTTCGAAGCGGATCACGTAGCCCGCGCCGTTCGGCAGGCGCTCGCACACGCTCAGGAAGCAGGCCGCGCCGGTCTGTTGCGCGAGGCGGGGAAGCAAGGTCATGGTGTAGGCCGGGCGCCCCAGGAACGGCGCCCATACGCCCTGCCCCAACGGCGGCACCTGGTCAGGCAGGATGCCGGTGTAGCCCCCGCCGCGCAGCGTGCGGATCAGGCCGCGCACGCCGCTGTTGTTGGTAGGCAGCGTCTGCAGGCCGGGCCGGTCGCGCGAGCCGGCGGCGATCAGGTCGGCCATCCATTTCTTGCGCGCGGGGCGAAACAGCGCCGTGATCGGCCCGTAGGCCGCGAGAAAGCGCTCGCCGATGGCCTGGCCGCACATCTCCCAGCTGCCGAGATGCGGCGCCACCAGGATCACGCCCTTTTTGGCCTGCATGGCCGCCTCGAAGGCCTCGACGCCCTCCCAGCGCACCACACGGTGCAGCACGGTCTGGCCCTGAGGGCGCAGCCAGAGCCAGGGCAGCTCGGAAGCCATCTTGCCGGCGGCGGCAATGGCGGGACGGTACTGGTCGGGGGCGAAGCCCGCGCTCTCGGCGTTGGCCTTGAAGCGGCGGCGGTAGTCCGGCGCGCTCCACCAGACCAGCCAGCCCAGCATGGCGCCGAGTCGATGCATCAACGGCATCGGCACGCGGGCAAGCAGGCGGAACAGGGTGATCATTGAAAACGGGAGGGGGTCAAAAAACGGACGCGCGCGCATGGTATTGCGCGGCTCGAATAGAATGCAAATTGTCGCCGAGTTACGGAACAACTTGCAGGGCGACAAACACAAGCGCGAAGCGATTGTGCCCCCGCCGATTCATCGGCATCTGCTAAAGCGTTCGCCATGGCTCCGCAGAGTTGGCAACGCGCCAACCACTTCAAGGAGTTTGAACAAATGGCGAACGATTTCCTCTTCACTTCCGAATCGGTTTCCGAAGGCCACCCCGACAAGGTAGCCGACCAGATCTCGGATGCCATCCTGGACGCGATCTTCGAGCAGGACCCCCGCAGCCGCGTGGCCGCCGAGACGCTGACCAACACCGGCCTGGTCGTGCTAGCTGGCGAAATCACGACCAACGCGCACGTCGACTACATCCAGGTGGCGCGCGACACCATCAAGCGCATCGGCTACGACAACACCGAGTACGGCATCGACTACAAGGGTTGCGCCGTGATGGTCTGCTACGACAAGCAGTCCAACGACATCGCCCAGGGCGTGGACCATGCCAGCGACGACCACCTGAACACCGGCGCCGGCGACCAGGGCCTGATGTTCGGCTACGCCTGCGACGAAACGCCCGAGCTGATGCCCGCGCCCATCTACTACGCGCACCGCCTCGTCGAGCGCCAGGCCCAGCTGCGCAAGGACGGCCGCCTGCCCTTCCTGCGCCCCGACGCCAAGAGCCAGGTCACGATGCGCTACGTGGACGGCAAGCCGCACAGCATTGACACCGTGGTGCTCTCCACCCAGCACAGCCCCGACCAGAGCGAAACCTCGACCAAGATGAAGGCCTCGTTCAACGAAGCCATCATCGAGGAGATCATCAAGCCCGTGCTGCCCAAGGAATGGCTCAAGGACACGCGCTACCTGATCAACCCGACCGGCCGCTTCGTCATCGGCGGCCCGCAGGGCGACTGCGGCCTCACCGGCCGCAAGATCATCGTCGACACCTACGGCGGCGCCTGCCCGCACGGTGGTGGCGCGTTCTCCGGCAAGGACCCGTCGAAGGTCGACCGCTCGGCTGCCTATGCCGCGCGCTACGTGGCCAAGAACATCGTGGCCGCCGGCCTGGCGCGCCAGTGCCAGATCCAGGTGGCGTACGCCATCGGCGTGGCCCAGCCGATGAACATCACGGTCTACACCGAAGGCACCGGCGTGATCCCCGACGACAAGATCGCCGAACTCGTGCGCGAGCACTTCGACCTGCGTCCGAAGGGCATCATCCAGATGCTCGACCTGCTGCGCCCGATCTACCAGAAGACCGCCGCCTACGGCCACTTCGGCCGTGAAGAGCCCGAGTTCACCTGGGAAGCGACGACGCAGGCGCCAGCACTGCGCGCAGCTGCCGGCCTCAAGTAAGAAGCAAGAAACGGCGGTGGGTCAGAAGCGGTAAGCGCCGCTCAAACCCACCGTCCAGTTGCGGCCCGGCGCAGGCTCGTAATAGCGCGCATTGCCCTCGTTGACGATGACCGAGCCCACGTAGCGCCGGTCGAACAGGTTGTCGACACGCGCGAAGGCGTTGAACTCCCAACGCTCCCATTTCTTCAGATAGCCCGCATACATCGCCGCGACGGCATAGCCCGGCGCGCTCGCGGTGTTGACGTCATTGGCCTGCATTCGGCCCAGCGCACGCATCTCGACGCCGGCGCGCCAGCCCTCGGGCGGCACCCAGCCCAACGATGCGAACAACGATTGCCGCGCAATGCCCGGAATGCGATTGCCCGCTGCCACAGTGTTCGCAGCCGCGCACGGAGACGGCGAACAGAAGGCATCGCGATACGTCGCGTCCAGCCACGTGTAGGCCAGCTGCGTGCGCCAGTGATTCGCAGTCTCGTGCTGCCAACCCAGCTCGAAGCCGTTGCGCCTGGTGCGGCCCGCGTTCTGGAAGGTCGCGCGGCCGCCGACGTTGGTGTCCGTGACGATCTCGTCGCGCGTGCGGGTCTGGAACAGCGCCGCCGTCAGCAGGCCGCCCGCAAGCCGCGCCTTGGCCCCGACCTCGATGCTGTCGTTCACCGACGGCCGCAGCGCGAAGTTGAGCCCGCTCGCGCCGTTCGCCCGATAGGAGAGTTCGTTCAGCGTCGGCGTCTCGAAGCCACGCCCGATGGAGCCGTACAGCGCCAGGTCCGGAGTCGCCTGGTAGCGCAGCGAAGCCACCGGCAGTGTTTTGCTGTAGCGCGCACTGCCGCTGTCGTCGCGGTTCGCGCCCACGATGTAGCGGTCCTGCGAGTTGAAATGCACGCTGCTGCGACGCACGCCGGCTTCGAGCGTCCAGCGGTCGGTAAAGCGCCAGGTGGCTTGCGCGTAAGGATCGAGGTTCCAGGCTTCGTTGAGCTCGTTGCGCCTGAGCCGCCCCTGCACGCCGAGCACCGGTGCTGAAACCGGCCCGAGGTAGTTCTCATAGCCACGCCGCTTTTCGCGCAGGCTGTCATAGGCAAGGCCCGCCACCACGTCGAGTGGCCGGTCGGCCAGCGTAAGCGCGGCGCTCCAGCGCAGGTCCACGCCGCCGTACTGCCGCGACAGGTCGATCACGCCGCCCGCGTGCAGCGGGCTCTGCTGCGCAGATGGCGGGATCGACTGGAACTGCGTGGTCTTGCGCTCGCCGCCGTAGACCATGAGGCGCAGCCCCTGCTGCGCGTTGATGCGGTGCTCGTAGAGCAGACCGGCCTGCGTCTGCTCCACCGTCTTGCGGGTGTCGTATTGCGTGGCCAGCGGGGCGTTGCGCGGTGCCAGGGCGTACTGGTCGGCCGTGAGGCCCAGCGGATCCTGCGCGTCGATGCGCACGCTGTTGAAGATCAGCGTCAGCTTGTCGCCGTTGTCCAGCGCGATGCCGAGCTTGCCGTTGGCAATGTCGCGCCGCGCCGCGCTGTGCTCGCGCCAGCCGTCGGTGTGGAAGCGGCTCGCGTCGAGCAGATAGTCCACCGCCCCCTGCGATCCGCTCAGTTGCAGCGACTGCCGCCAGGTGCCGAAGCTGCCACCCGCGAGCGAGTACGCCAACCGCGGCGCGCCCTCGCCCGAAGCGGTGAATGCCTGCACCACGCCACCCGACGAGTTGCCATACAGCGCCGAGAACGGCCCGCGCAGCACTTCGACCCGGTCCAGCGAGCCGATGTCGATGTTCGAAGTCTGCCCCTGGCCATCGGGCAAGGTCGCGGGAATGCCATCGACATACAGCCGTACGCCACGCACGCCGAAGGTCGAGCGCGCGCCGAAGCCACGGATCGACAGCTGCAGGTCCTGCGCGTAGTTCAGCCGGTTCTGCACCTGCAGCCCCGGCACCGCTCCGAGGCTTTCCGAAAGATTGACCTGCAGGCGGCTGTCGCGCATCTCGTCGCCATCGACACGGTCTACCGAGCCTGGCACGTTGAAAGGCGCGACTTCGCCGCGTGGCGTGGAGACAGTGATCTCGCGCAGACGCGCGCCGCTGGTGTCAGGATCGGCCGATGGCTCCTGCTGGGCCTGCGCGGCCAGCGGAACACCCAGCAAGAGAAGGCAGGCGGCGGCAACGGGCGCAGGTTTCATCGCGCCGATTCTGCTTCGGCGCACCAGTTACGCGTGTCGCGGTGGCGCGACTCTCAGGGAAAACTAGCGCTCCGGCGCCTTGCGCCAGCCATACCAGGCGCCCACCACGCACGGAATGCCCAGTGCGATCCACGCCAGGATGTCGCCCAGCCCGCCATCGCTGAAGAGTGCCGAGATCAGCCCGAAGGTGGTCAGCAGGCCGAGCACGATCGGCCAGCCCCACATGCGCCAGAAGCTTTGATGGTGTTGATGCGGCTTCATGCCTGAACCTTCATCGCCGGAGCCGGCTCGCCCTGCGGGGCGGCAGGCGCATGCTGCTCATGCGCAGCCGTCTTCTTGCCGGACGCAGGCACGGGGTTGCCCCGCTTGAGCCAGAGATACAGCCCGCTGCCCAGCACGATGATGGTCGCTATGTCGAGCAGCGCCCAGATGATCTGCATCGGCATGCCGCCGTAGTCGCCGAAGTGCAGCGGCTGCGACACCAGCAGCGCCCAGAGGTACCAGGGCAGCTTCGGCGACGCGGTCACCTGCGCCGTCTTGGCGTCGACCAGCACCGGCTGGAAGAGCTTCGAGGTGAAGGGCTCGTTGCCGCGCAGGAAGAAGGTGGTGTGATGCGGGCTCGAGAACGACGTGCCCGGGAACGCGATGAACGACAGCTTCGTGCCGGGCGCCTTCTGCATCGCGGCGTCCATCGAGCGCTGCACCGAGCCGCGTTCGTTCACCGCCACGATGGGCTCGTTCTTGTAAGGGGTGAGAAGTGCGCTGAGCTGGTCGTATTGCCAGTACTTGATGAGCAGGTCGGCCCACGTGTTGATCATGCCGGTGGCGCCCACCACGAACACCCACACCAGCGTGACGATGCCCAGCAGGTTGTGCAGGTCGAGCCACTTCAGGCGTGGCCGCTTCTCGCGCCGCACCGTGCCGAAGTCGAGCTTGCGCATGAAGGGCGAATACAGCACCACGCCCGAGACGACGGCCACCAGCAGCAGCAGGCCCATGAAGCCGAGGAACAGCTTGCCCGGCAGCCCGGCAAAGAGGTCGACGTGCAGCTTGAACATCACGTACATGAAGCCTTCGTCGAACTTGGGCTGCGCGAGCACTTCGCCCGTGCGCGCATCGACCGCGACCGACTTGAAGTCGTCCGTGGCTTCCGGCGTGGGCGTGAGCGTGACGAACCACAGGCCGTCGTCGTCCTCGGGCTGCGAGGCGAACTGCACCACGCGGTCGGGGTGCTTCGCCTTCGCGATGTCGAGCACGCGATCGAGGCTGATGTGCGGCGTGCCCGCCGGCATCTTCGGCGCCTCGACCTCGGTGCCGAGCAGGTGGCCGATCTCGTGGTGGAAGATCAGCGGCAGCCCCGTGATGCACAGCAGCAGCATGAACACCGTGCACACGAGGCTGCTCCACTTGTGCACCCAGGCCCAGGTCTTGATCTTTCGGCTGTTCATGTCGTGGTGGCTCTGATGGAGAAAGGGATTCTAGAAACGGTAGGTGGCGCTTGCGACGATGTTGCGGCGCGAGCCGTACCAGCAGTCACCACGCGACAGGCAGGTGCTGAAGTAGACCTTGTCCGTCACGTTGTTGATGTTGAGCGCATAGCGCCAGGCGGCGGTCTCGTAGGCGAACACGAGATCGGCCAGCGCAACGCCCGGTATGCGCGGACCCACGCCCGACTGCATGTCGCGGAACGAACTCATCATGCGCAGCCCGGCACCGGCCGAGAAGCCGCTCACGCCGCCGACCGAGAACTTGTACTTGGCCCAGACGCTCGCCTGGTGCTTGGGCAGGCCCTCGATCAGCGCGTCGGCGTCGGTGTAGTTGTAGTGGGCAATGAGGTCGAGGTTCGGGCCGATCGAGCCCTTGGCTTCCAGCTCCACGCCGCGGGTCTTGGTTTCGCCGAGCTGCGTGAACACCTTGGGCTGCGGCTCGCTGATCTGGTTCTTCTCGCGCAGGTCGTAGACCGCGGCGCTGAAGGCCAGGGCGCGGTCCTTGGGCTCGTATTTCACGCCCACTTCCCATTGCTCGCCGCGCAGCGGACTGAAGATGCGGCCTTCGCGCGCAGCCTGCGGCGTGAACGACTCGCTGTAGCTCAGGTACGGCGACCAGCCGGAGGGCGAGGCGTACATCAGGCCGAGGCGCTTGGTGGTGGCGCTGCTCTTCTCGTCGTTGCTGCCCGCAGCGCTGGACACGGCCCTGTCGTGCCGAAGGCCCGCCACGAAGATCCAGTTGTCGAGCTTGATCTGGTCCTGCAGATAGACGCCCGTCTGGCGCTGGCGGGTGCGTGGCCGCGCGTCGCGCACGGGCTCGTCGAGATGGCCGTAGACCGGCGCATAGACGTCGATGGTGTCGAACGTCGTTCCGACCCAGACGTTCTCGCGCTGGCGTGCGAAGTCCGCACCCACGAGCAGCGTGTGCTTCAGGGCGCCGGTCTGGAAGTGGCCCTCGACGTGGTTGTCGAGCGTCTGCGTGCGGTTGCGCGTGAGCGAGCTGTCGTAGTAGCGGCCCAGCACGCGCTTGAAGATCGGGTCGGTGGCATCCCAGCTTTCGGCCCCCGCGAACGCGCCGCCGTAGTGGTAGCGGTTGTCGTTTTCGTTGCGCGCGTAGCGGAAGTTCTGGCGCAGCGTCCAGCTGTCGTTGAACTTGTGCTCGAACTGCCAGCCGAAGGTCTTGCGCTCGCTGTCGTAGTAGTCGCCCGGTTCGCCGATGAAGCGGCTGGTTGGAAGACGTCCGTTCGGGTTCGGCAACAAGGTGCCCTCCCAGGGCAGGAACTGCGAGCTGCTGCCGCTCTTGTCCTTCTGCCAGAGGCCTTGCAGCGTCAGCGAGGTCATGGCGTTAGGCCGCCAGGTCAGCGAAGGCGCGATCACGCTGCGGTCGTCGGGCACGTAGTCGACCTGCGTGTCGGACTTGCGCTGCAGCGCGATCAGGCGGTACGACAGGGAGCCGTCAGCGTTCAGCGGGCCGGTGAGGTCGGCCTGGATCTGCTTGCGGCCGAAGCTGCCGAACTGCACGCCCACTTCGCGCTGGGCCTCCTGCAGCGGGCGCTTGCTCACCATGTTGACCACGCCGGCGGCCGTGCCCGCGCCGAACAGCATGCCCGAGGGGCCGCGCAGCACTTCGAGGCGCTCCAGCGTGTAGGGCTCGGTGCGGGTGGTGCTGGTGTAGTAGCCGTAGGCCTGGCGCAGGCCGTCGAGGTAGACGTCGGGGGTGGAGCCTCGCACCCGCACGGAGTCGGTTCGCGAATCGAGGCCGTAGGCGTCGGAGCGCACGCCGGCCGCGTAGTTGAGCGCGTCCTGCACGTTGATCGCGCCCTGGTCGACCATCTGGTCGCGCGTGATCACGGTCACGGACTGGGGCGTTTCCGACAGCGGCGTGTCGGTCTTGGTGGCGGTGACCGCATTTTTCGCGCGGTAGCCGATCACCGGCGTGGTCGCCGTCTCGGCTTCGGCATTCGCGTCGACCCGCACTTCGGGCAGCGAGCCCGCATTCGTCGTCTGGGCCAGCACCTGGTGCTGTGTGGAAATCGCCAGGCACCCCATCAGCACCAACCTCTTCATTCCTGCTCCACTCCTCGAAATTTTGATTAATACGAACGATTCGCATTTTAGTCGTGACAAATTTCCGCTTCCTCCAATCACCGCCCTGAGTGAAGGGCGTTGCGTTGCGAAATTGCGTCTTCGGGTTAGGGGTGAACCGGCTACCATGCCGCCCGCACGCTTCCCGTGCGTTGGCAGCCCTCATGCTCAAGCTCATTGCCTTTCTGTTTCCCGCGCTGCGCGGTCCGGCTTTGCGGCTGATGGTCCTTGCGACTGCCATTGCGCTGACCGGCTGCGCCGGCCTCCCGCCGCGCACGCCCGAACCGCCGACGCTGGCCATTGCGGCCTCGCCCGCCACCGAGCTCGGCCGCGCGGCCGTCAGCCTCAACTCCCCGCCCGATGGCCTGACCAGCATGCGGCCGCTGATCGAAGCCTCCTTCGCGCTCGATGCACGGCTGGAGCTGATGCGGCGCGCCAAGTCGTCGCTCGACATCCAGACCTACCAGCTCGGCAACGACAAGACCGGTCGCCTGCTGCTGCGCGAAATGCGCAATGCCGCCCGGCGCGGCGTGCGCGTGCGGCTGCTGCTCGACGACTTCTACACGGCCGGCATGGACCGCCTGCTGCTGGGCCTGGCCGCCGAGCCCAATGCCGAGATCCGGCTGTTCAACCCCTTCGTGAACGCGCGCGACCATTCGTCGGGGCGCTGGCTGGAGTTCTTCTCCGACTTCAGGCGGCTCAACCACCGCATGCACAACAAGCTGTTCGTGGCCGACGGCGCCATGGCCATCGCGGGCGGCCGCAACCTGGCCGACGAATACTTCCTGCGCAGCGAGAGCGCGAACTTCATCGATTTCGAGGTGCTGCTGGCCGGCCCGGTGGTCCCCGAGTCCGCCGCCATCTTCGACACCTACTGGAACAGCGACGTGGTCTACCCCCTGCAAAGGGTGGCCAGCACCAGCCGAACGCCTCAGGAGTTGAAAACCGACTTCGAGGAAGCGACCTCCCCCACCCACGCACCGCCGCCCGACCCGCTGGCCGCCACCGACCTGCTCGGCGACCCGCCACTGGCCGCCCAGCTCGCCAACATCGACGAGGCCAAGTGGATGCGCGCCGAGGCCCATGCCTCCGCCGACAGCCCCAACAAGGCACTGGGCGTCATGGCGCATCCCACGGAGTCGCTGGCGCAGCGCTTTCACGAAATGCTGGCCACGGCCCAGTCGAACGTGGTGGTGATCTCGCCCTACTTCATTCCCGGCGACGAGGGCATGGAACGCATCCGCATGGGCCGCGACCACGGCGTGAACATCACCGTCATCACCAACTCGCTGGCCGACAGCGACGAGCCACTGGTCAACATCAACTACAACCGCTACCGCGTCGACATGCTCAAGCTGGGCGTGAACCTGTACGAGGTCAGCACCCAGCAGCTGCGGCGCAGCGGCCAGTTCCGCGACCTGCTCAAGAAGGCGCGCGGCCGCCTGCACGCCAAGCTGGCACTGGTCGACCGGCAGTGGGTGCTGCTCGGCTCGATGAACCTCGACCCGCGTTCCGCCCGGCTCAACACCGAGTTCGGCGTGCGCGTGCGCAGCTTCGACCTGACACAGGCACTGCTCTTCGCCTACCAGCTCGACGACATCGAGGGCGTCTACCGCGTCACGCTCAAGCCCGATGGCCAGAACGTGCAATGGGTCGGCACGGGCGACGTCGACAACGAAGTGCTCGACAGCGAGCCGGATTCGAGCATGCTGACAAGGCTGCAGCTGCTGCTGTTCTCGTGGTTCGTGCCCACGGACCAGCTGTAGGCAGCGCCCGGTTCAGAGCAAGCGCTGCAGCAGGCGGTAGCCCTCGGGCCAGTCGCCGAGGCCGCTGGCAGCGTTGATGTGCCCACGCGCTCCCACCTCGACGAACTCGCTGCCCCAGGCGCGTGCGCGCTCGCTCGCGTAAGCCGTGCTGCCATACGGATCGTCATTGCTGGCGACCACGATGCTCGGAAACGGCAGTCGGGCGGACGGCAGCGGCTCGAACCCCAGCGACGTTTCCGCCGGATAGGCAGCCGCCTGAGGGTCGGGGACTGCGACGAGCAATGCGCCTCGAATCCGGGGCGTGCACCGCATCGCCCAATGCACCACGGCCAGGCAACCCAGGCTGTGCGCCACGACCACGAGATCGCGGCCCAACCCGCCAGCCTGCTGCTCCAGCGCCGAGACCCAGTCGTCGCAAACCGCCCGATCCCAGTCATCGACCTGCAACCGGAGCCATTCCGGTCGAGTCGACTGCCAGATGCTCTGCCAATGCGCAGGGCCTGAATTGCCGTGCCCAGGCACGACAAAGACTGGATTTTTCATTCGCGGTTCTCCCGTTGAGCGATGCGCTTCAGTCTATGAAGCGCGACACCTCAACCGGAAGAGCAAGGCATTCGAAGGCGCAGCCGAAAACCTTCAAGTCATCGGCAATGCGGTCTGCTACACGACCACCACCAGCTTGCCGGCCGCACTGTTGCTCTCCATCTTCGTGTGGGCTTCGACGATCTCGTCGAAGCCGTACACATGGTCGATGGGCACGCTGAGCTTGCCCGCGCTCACGCCGTCAAGAAAGCCCTGAAGCACCGAGGCAGGCAGGTCGGAGGCATCGCCGGAGTACGCGCAAAGCCGCACGAGGTTCTTCAGGTAGCCGATCGGATAGAAGTCCTTGACCAGCCACTCGTTCGACAGCATTCCGGTGAAGCAGACGACGCCCCTGGGCCGAACCGCCCGCAAGGTGTCGGGCAACGCAGGCGTGCCGACCAACTCCAGTGCGAGATCCACGCCACCCGGCAGGATCTTCCGGACCTGCGAAGCCACGTCGCCGTCATCGACGATCACATGGTCGACCCCGGCAGCCGTGAGCACGTCCCGCTTTGCAGCGTTGCGCGTTGTCGAGAAGACCACGAGGCCGCGCTGCCTGGCCAGAATGGCAGTCGCCAGGCCAACCGACGAAGTCCCGCCCCGCACCAGGATCGATTGGCCAGGTTGCGCATCGAGCGCGCTGACCAGCGAGCCATAGGCCGTCTGCAGCATCTCGGGCACGGCGCCGAGTGTGCTCCAGGGAAGCGTGCTCCTGAACGGAATCACCTGGCTGGCCGGCACGCAGGTGTACTCGGCATAGCCGCCGTCGTAGGTGCGTCCCATGTTCCCCATCACCGCAACCACTTGCTGGTCGACCGCGAACTCGCCTCCGGGGCATTCGGCGACCTGCCCGCAGGCTTCGATGCCGAGCACCCGGGGAAATGTCACGCCTTCCGCCAGCCCCAGCCGCGTATGAAGCTCTGATCGATTGAGCCCGAACGCGCGGACCTTGATGAGCACCTGCCCCTTGAGCGGCGTCGGTATGGGCAGCTCGCGATAGTGCAGCGCTTCGGGCGGCCCGGGCGCATCCAGCACGATGGCTCGCATGGTTCTACTCGCAACTTCGTTCATGGCCTTCTCGCACATCTTAAAAAGTCATTAATGATCCTGGCGCATCATCCGGGCTGTTTCGTTCGGCCACAAGAAATTCCGCTCTCATGCACCTGCTCCTCGTAGAAGACGACGACATGCTGGGTGAAGCCGTGTGCGATGGCGCGCGCCAGAGCGGCTGGTCCATCGACCGTGTCGGCAATGCATCAGCCGCCCGGATCGCCCTGATCGACCATGCCTATGCAGCCGTGCTGCTGGACCTGGGCCTGCCAGGCGGAGAGTCGGGCTTGACGGTGCTGCGGTCGATGCGAAGCCGCTACGACCCGACACCGGTCCTGATTCTCACGGCGCGAGATCAGTTGAGCGAGCGCATCCACGGCCTCGACGCGGGCGCCGACGACTACCTCGTCAAGCCCTTCCAGTTCGACGAACTGTGGGCACGTGTGCGTTCGGTCATTCGCCGCAGCCAGGGTCGCGTGATACCCGTTTTTTCCCGTGGCGACGTCACGGTCGACCGCAGTCGCCGCGTGGTCACCAAGGCCGGCGTCGATGTGCCGTTGAGCGCGCACGAGTACCGCACCCTGCTCGCCTTGCTGGAACGCCCCGGCCACGTCGTCACGCGCGATCAACTGCAGGATGTGGTCTACGGAACGGCCAGCGTCGTCGAGAGCAACACCATTGCCGTGTTCATCCACCAGTTGCGCCGCAAGCTCGGCGACGACCTGATCCGCACCGTTCACGGCCATGGCTATGTCGTCGGCCAGCCTCCGCCGTGAAGTCGAAGTCGCTCTATGCGCGAATGATCCTGATGCTCGGGGCGACCATCGTCCTGGGCTGGATCGTGGCGTTCGCGGTGCTTTTCGCGTATCTCGCGCACAACAAAGCCAGCATCTGGGACGACAAGCTCAAGGTCATTGCCACTCGCATCCTGCTGACAATTCCGGCCGACAAGGACATGGTTGTGACGGGGCCAGGGCTGCAACTGCGGGACCCCGCGCTGGCAGAGAGCGAGCAACTCGTCTTCCAAGTCTGGATCGATCGCAAGCGGTTGTCCGTGCGTACGCCCGGAGCTCCCGAATCGCCGCTGCGGCCAGGCTTCGAGGATGGCATCACCACCACGGTGATCGAGGGAAGACGATGGCGTGTCTATTCGGTCTCGGATTCCAAAGGCCGGATCTATGTACAGGTCGGCAACCTCCACAGCGTGGTGGACGCCGAAATGCAGCGCCAGGCCCTGACCGGGCTGGTACTCAGCACCATCCTGTTGCTGATCGTGGGCGCGCTGATGTGGCTGGTGGTACGCAGCTCGCTCAAGCCAGTGGTGGCGCTGGAAGCTGCCATGCGAAGCCGGCGCAGGTTCGACCTCACGCCGCTGTCCTCGGCCGCGCTGCCGCGCGAGCTGCATCCGCTGGTCGCGTCGTTCAATCGTCTGCTGGAGCAGCTTTCCGAATCGATCGAGGGCGAGCGTCGCTTCATCGGCGATGCCGCCCACGAGCTGCGCACGCCCCTGGCTGCGCTGCAGGCGCAGGCCCAGATCGCGCTGCGCGCGAACACCGCCGCCGACAAGGACGTGGCACTGACCAAGCTGCTTCGGGTCGCACAGAGCAGCTCGCGGTTGTCCGAACAGTTGCTCGACCTGGCACGACTGAATGCGAGTGCCAATGCTCCGCAGCACATGCGGGCAGACCTGAGCGATCTCATCCTGCACGTGACCCGCGATTTCGACACCCATGCCCTGCAGCAGGAGCGCTCGATCCTGCTCGATATTCACAAATGCACCATCCACTGCAACATCGACGAGATGGGCATCCTGCTGCGCAACCTGATCGACAACGCGCTGCGCTACACGCCGAAAGGCGGGCGCGTCCGGATCAGTTGCGGCCATGAGCTGCCGGCCGGACGGGAAGAAGCACACCACAAGGTCTACCTCGAAGTAGCGGACGATGGGCCCGGGGTGCCGCTGTCGGAACGCAAGGCGATCTTCGAGCGCTTCCATCGGGCTGCCGGCACTTCCACGCGCGGCAGCGGCATCGGCCTGTCGCTGGTGGCTGGAATCGCCCAGCTGCATCATGCGACCATCGAAACCGGGGATGGACTGGAGGGGCGCGGCTTTGCCATCCGGGTGGTGTTCCCGGCGGCGGCAGCGCCGCCCCCGTCGACCTCTTCTCAGAACCTGTAGACGTACCCGAGGCGCACGCCGGTCTGGTTCGACCGGCTGACCAAAGGGCTGTTCTTGATGCCGCTGCCGAAGCTGGTCGCGCTCACGTCCAGGAAAACTGTCTGCTTCGGCGCCACGGCGTAGTCCACGCGCAGGCCCACTTCGATGTTGGCGGTAGCCTTGCCGGCATATTCGGGCCGGTCGGATCGGGCCTCGGCCGCCGTCACGCCGTAGTAGTAGTCGACGTACTTGCGGTCGACCCAATGCGCGGCCAGGCGCGGCGTGAAGCCGAAGGCACCCGAAGAAAAGCGCCGGTCGATCTGCACCTTGAACCGCGTTCCCTTGCTGTTGCCCGACCCGTCGGCCAGCAGTTCGGCCGACAGGTTGGCAATGTCGTTGCGCCAGATGGCTGCCCCGCCCAGCCACAGGCTGCCCTTGCGCTTTTCCATGCCGCCGAAATAGGGCGAATCGTCGGCCTCATAGCCATCGCCCGCGTAGCGCGCACGCAGCCGCAAAGAGACAGGCCCTACGGACGTCAGCTTCAAATCGGCACTCGGGAACGCAACGCTGACCCACTTGTTCTCGTAGGTGAGCATGGGGATGGCCAGGCCCTTGTTGTCGAAGTCGCGATAGGGCTTGCGCTCCATGCCAGCGGCAATGCCGATGCCCCATTGCGAACCCGCTTCGGAGAGCTGGTCTTGTGCAACTTGCGCCCATGCCGACGAAACGCATGCCGCAGAGGCGACGCCCGCAGCGATGGTTCTGAAAGGTATGCGCGCGCGGCTGTTCTTTTCTCGGCTCGAAAGACAGTTTGACTTCAGGTGGTTCAGCATGGAGGCTCCAGTACGAATGGTCGGCGACAGACACCATGTCGTCGCCTTCTGGAGCCGATGCTGAAGGGATGGCTTTAATAAGTTTTTAGCTGTTTTAAGATTTGATTAACCGGTTCGCAATGTCATCGACTGGCGGCCTCCGGCGTTCTCTCAACGACGCCTGGGCATCAACGTCGGCACGCCGCAGGCCAGCAGTTCGCCGCGCCCCTGGTGCGAATGAAAGCTGCTGCCGTCCCACACCACCTCGCCGCGGCTCAGCGTCACGCCCGGCCAGGCCTTGAGCCGCATGCCTTCGTAGGGCGTGTAGTCGACCTCATGGTGCAGCTGCTCGTTCTTCAGCACGAAGTCGCGTTCGTCCCAGATCACGATGTCTGCATCGGAACCCACCGCGATCGTTCCCTTGCGCGGATGCAGACCGTAGGCCTTGGCCGGGCCCGTGGCCGTGAGTTCGACAAAACGGTTGGCCGTCATCCGGCCCGAGAGCACGCCTTCGGACCACAGCAGCGGCATGCGCGTCTCGATGCCCGGAATACCGTTGGGAATGTGGCGGAACGCGACCTCTTCGCCACCGGGCTTCTTGCCTTCCGGTGCGTCGTACTTGAACGGTGCATGGTCAGACGAGAACACGGTGAAGAGCCCGTCGTTGAGTCCGTCCCAGATCACCTGCTGGTTGGCCTTGTCGCGCGGCGGCGGGCTGCAGACGCACTTCGCGCCCTTGTAGCTGTCGTCGATGCCCAGGTCTTCAGCGGTGAGGAACAGGTACTGCGGGCAGGTCTCGGCGAACACGTTCAGGCCGTGCGCGCGCGCCCAGCGGATCTGCTCGACGGCCTCGCGGCCCGACACGTGCACGATCAGGATCGGAACATCGACCAGTTCGGCCAGCGCAATGGCGCGGTGCGTCGCCTCGCGCTCCACCAGCATCGGCCGCGCATGCGCGTGAAAGCGCGGCGCGGTGCGGCCTGCGGCCTCGAGCCGCTTGGTCAGCCACTCGATGCAGTCGGAGTTCTCGGCATGCAGCATCGCCATTGCGCCGTGTTCACGCGCCACCGCCAGCACGTCGAGGATCTGGCCGTCGTCGAGCTTCATGTCGTCGTAGGTCATGTAGATCTTGAAAGACGTGAAGCCTTCCTTGATCAGCGCCGGCAACTCTTCCTTCAGCACCGTGGGCGTCGGGTCGCTCACGATCAGGTGGAAGGCGTAGTCGACGTGGGCCTTGCCGGCGGCGCGGCCACGATAGTCCTCGACCGCAGCGCGCAGCGACTGGCCCTTCTGCTGCGCGGCGAACGGAATCACGGTCGTCGTGCCTCCGCAAGCCGCCGAACGCGTGCCGGTGTCGAAGTCGTCGGCGTTGCGCGTGGGCGGTGGCATCGGCTGGTCGAGATGGCAGTGGGCATCCACGCCGCCCGGCGTCACGGTGCGGCCCGCCGCGTCGATCTCGCGCGCGGCGGGGCCGAGCTTCGCCCCGAGCTGCACGATGCGCCCTTCGCTGATGCCGATATCGCAATCGAAGGTGTCTGAAGCGGTAACGACGCGCGCATTGCGCACGACAAGGTCGAAGTCGGAGGTTGAAGTGGACATGGTTCAGATGAATCCGGTTCAGGCCGCGCCACGCGCAGCCGCATAGCCTCTGCCGTAGTGGCGCTCCAGCCGCACCTGCACACGGTCCCAAAGCGTGGTCAGCACCAGGTAGAAGCAGGCCGCGACGCAATAGAGTTCGAGCACTTCGAATTTTTCCTGCATGAGCACCTGGGCGCGGCGCATCAGCTCTTCCATCGAGATCACCGACGCCAGCGAGGTTGCCTTGAGCAGCCCGTTCACCGAATTGCCCAGTGGCGGAATGATCACCCGCAAAACCTGCGGCAGGGTCACCAGCCGCAAGGTCGCGAAGCGCGAAAGGCTCAACGCCTTGGCCGCTTCGATCTGCCCCTTCGCGATGGCGGAGAAGCCGCCGCGAATGGTCTCCGACAGGTACGCCGCTTCGTTCAGGCTCAGCGCCAGCACCGCGGAGGTCAACACGTCGAAGCGAAGGCCCAGCTGCGGCAGCCCGGTGTAGATGATGACGATCTGCACCAGCAGCGGCGTGCCGCGAAACACCCAGATGTAGAAGCGCGCCGGCGCCGACAACAATCGATGCGAAGACATGCTGCCCAGCGCCAGTGGCAGCGCCAGGGCCAGGCCGATCACGATGGTCGCGATGGTCAGTCCGATCGTGATGCCCACGCCCCCGAGGAGGAACGGGTTGACGAAGTAGGACAGAAAGGCATCGAAATTGAACACGGCCGGACCCTCTTCAACCTGCTTACTTCGGCGACGGGCCGGGGCCGCGGATCGCGAACTTCGTGGTGTCCTTCAGGCGCGTCATGCGGAACTTGTCGAACAGCTTGTCGTAGGTGCCGTCTGCCTTCAGGTCGGTCAGGGCCTGCGCAACGGCTTCGGCAACCGCGCGATCGCGGAACGACAGCGTGATGTCGGTGCCGTAGAGGCCGCTCGCGCGGATCTTGACGATGCCGCGCTCCTCGAAGGCAATGGCCGTCTCGTCGATGTTGATGCCCGCTTCCAGCTGGCCGGCGCGCAGCGCGGCGGTGGTTTCGGAGGCCGTTGCAAAGGTGCGGAAGTCGATAGGCGCCATGCCCTTGGCGACCATGGCCGCATTCGATTCGCGCGACTTGCGCTCGGCATACGTACCGGTCTCGATGCCGACGACATGCCCTGAGAGGTCTTCGAACTTGGTCAGCGCGAGCTTGCTGTTCGGCACGGTGTAGATGCTCATCGACTGCTGGCCGTACGGCACCTGGAACATGAGCTTGGAGCGCTCCTCGGTCCAGAACAGGCCGGTGTTGATCACGTCGAAGCGGCCGGCCTGCAGCGCGGGCACCATCGGCGGCATATCCATGCGCATGAAGACGGGCTCGAGGCACAGCTGCTTCGCGACGGCACGGCCGAGCTCGATATTGAGCCCCTGCAGTTCGCCCTTGCTGTCGACGAACTGCTGCGGCGGCAGTGTCGGGTTGGTGGACATCTGGAGCTTGCCGGGCGCGGTCAGGTGTTCGGCGGAGACTTTGGGTGTGCAGGTCTGGGCAAGGACCGAGCCGCTCAGCACGAGGCCGACGATGAAACCCAGGGATAGTTTGATCATGTGCATGAGATGCTTTCGTTGAAGACAGGGAAGGAAAGAAAGAGAAGAACTCGGGCAATCGAAGTCAGGCCGCCTGGGTCGCTTGTCGACATGCAACCAGCGCCACGTGCACGGCTTCGATCACGGGCTCCGCGCGCTGGTTGACGAGCTGCAGGCTCTCGGTCACCACGCCGCGGCCACCGCGCGACGAAAGACGTTTGTCGGTGAAGCGGAACACCACGTGCACCGCATCCCCTGCAACAACAGGTCGCAAGAACCGGACCTGATCCCATCCGAGCGAAGCGATGGAACTGTTCTCGTAGATCTTCAATGCGGTCTTCAGCCCCTCCATCAGCGAGAGACCGAACAGCCCGTGCGCAATGACGCCCGGAAAGCCGCGCGACTGCGCGTAGTCCGCATCGGTATGCAATGGATGGTGGTCGTGTGTGAGATCGCAGAAGCGGCCGATGTCATCGGCACTCACGACGTGGCTTTCGCTGCGCAGTTCTGCGCCTATCACCACGTCTTCGAAATACACATCACTCATGCCCGCTCTCCTTGCGCCGCGTTGCCAGCGTGGCGTGGTGCCTTCGCAATGAACTCGTCGTGCACGCCCATGGGGCCGTTGCGGAAGATGCGTGCGTCCATGGTGCGCAGTTGCTCGCTGACGCGCACCTCGAAGCCGATCTTCTCGAGCACGTCTTCCTTCAGTCGCACGCCTGGTGCGATCTCGGTGAGCACGAGCCCGTCGGCTTCGAGTTCGAACACGGCGCGGTCGGTCACGAAGCTCACTTGCTGGCCTCGCTCTCGCGCGAGCCGCCCCGAGAAGCTGATCTGATCGACCGCCGGCACGAACTTCTTGAATGCACCGTCACGGCGGATCTTGAGTTCGCCGTCGGCCACGCCGATGTCGAAGTCGCCCCCAGTGAGCGAACCGTTGAACACCAGCCGCTGCGTGTTCTGCGTGATGTTGATGAAGCCGCCCGCGCCGTCGTAGCGCTTGCCGAAGCGCGTGACGTTGACGTTGCCCTGTGGGTCGACCTGCGCGAACGAAAGAAACGCGCAACTCAGGCCGCCACCGTCGTAGAAGTCGAACTGGTACGACTGGTCGAGAATCGCGCGCGGGTTGACCGAAGTGCCGAACTCGCGCGCATGACCGGGCACGCCGCCAACCACGCCCGACTCGACCGTGAGCGTGATGAGGTCGGCAATGCCTTCTTCCGAGGCCACGTTGGGAATCATCGCGGAGATGCCCACGCCGAGGTTCACCACGTCGCGCGGGCGCAGCTCGAAGGCCGCGCGCCTCGCCACCACGCGGCGCACGTCGAGCGGGTCTGGCGCGATGCTCGAGGCCGGCACCACGATCTCGCCGCAGCGCGCCGGGTCGTAGCGCGTGGTGTAGGTCTGCATCTGCTCGGGCTCGACCACGAAGTGATCGATCAGGAAGCCCGGGATCTTCACCATGTGCGGATGCAGCGTGCCGCGCTTGACGATGCGCTTGACCTGGCAGATGACAATGCCGCCAGCGTTGTGCACGGCCTGCGCCATCGAGAGGTCTTCGCGCGCGGTGGCTTCGTGCTCCATGCTCACGTAGCCGTCTTCGTCGGCCGAGGTGCCGCGGATGAGCGCCACGTTCGGCACCCCGGGCGCACGGTAGAACAGCCAGTCGCGGTCGGCCACGTGCACCAGCTCGACCAGCGCCTCGGTGGTGCGCGCGTTCATGCGGCCGCCGTCCTGGCGCGGGTCCATGTAGGTTTCGAGGCCCACGTGCGTGAGCACGCCGGGCTGGCGGCCCGCCATCGCGCGGCAAAGGTGCGTCATGACACCCTGCGGGAAGTTGTAGGCCTCCACGTCCTGCGCGAGGATCATCTTCATGAACGGCAGCTGCATGCCGAAGTTGCCGCCGATCACGCGGCGCACCAGGCCCGGGTGCGCGAAGTGGCACATCCCCTTTTCGGTGAGTGCGCCCACGCCGGTAACGTGGAACAGCGTGAGGTCGTGCGGGCCGTCGCCGGCGGTGAAGCGCCGCTCGATGGCTTCGAACACGGCTTCGGGCACGCCCGAACCACCGTTGCCGCCGGCCAGCACCATGTCGCCATCGCGCAGCAGCGCGGCGGCGGCGTCGGGGGTGATGCAGTCGATCATGGCCGCGTCCTCAAGCCAGTTCTTTCACGACCTGGCGCGAGATGATCAGGCGCTGGATCTGGTTGGTGCCTTCGTAGATCTGCGCCAGGCGCACGTCGCGGAAGATGCGCTCGATGCGGTAGTCGCGCGAGTAGCCGTTGCCACCGTGGATCTGCAGCGCGTTCGACACGTGGCGCATCGCCATGTCGGTGGTGAAGAGCTTGGCCTGCGCGCCTTCCTTGGCGATGGAGTGGCCGGCGTCCTGCAGCCGCGCGCCGTGGTGGATCAGCAGGCGCGCCGCGGCAATGTCGGTCGCCATGTCGGCCACCATGAACTGGATGGCCTGGAAGTTCATGATCGGCTCGCCGAACTGCTTGCGCGTGGTGGCGTAGGCCACGGCGTCTTCCATCGCGGCCTGCGCCATGCCGAGCGCCATGGACGACATCAGCAGGCGGCTGAAGTTGAAGTTGCCCATGGCCGTCTTGAAAGCCTGGTTCTCGGCGCCGATCAGCGCCGTCCTGGGCACGTGCACGTCCTGCAACACGATCTGGCAGTCTTCCAGGCCGTGCATGCCGAGCAGTTCCTCGTTCTTGCCGCGGCTCACGCCGGCCTGGTGTGCATCGACCATGAAGCAGCTGATCGACTTGTGGCCGGCTTCCTTGCCGGTGCGCGCGAACACCATGATGCGGTCGGCCACGCCGCCGAGCGTGACCCAGGCCTTGGTGCCGTTCAGTACCCAGCCGTCTTCCACGGCGCGCGCGGTGGTGGTGATGCTCGCCACGTCGGAGCCGAAGTCGGGCTCCGACATGGCGGTGGCCATGACGACGGAGCCGTCGAGGATGCCGGGGATCAGCGCCTTCTGGCTCTCGTTGCCGTGGTGGTGCAGGAAGAGCGCCGCCTCGACGGGAATCGCGAACGCGTTGCCGATGGCGCCCGAGCAGCGCGCCAGCTCTTCCATCACGAGGCAGGTGCTGACGGTGTCGAAGCCCGAGCCGCCGGCCACTTCGGGCAGGCTCACTCCGAACAGCCCGAGTTCGGCCATGCCGCGATACAGCACGCGGTCGAACTTGTCTTCGCGGTCGATGGCCGCGGCACGCGGCAGCACTTCGCCCTCGGCGAAACGGCGCGCGGTGTCGCGCAGCGAGATCTGGTCTTCGGTGAGGAAATGGGTCATGGTCTTCAGGCGGTGTGATCGGGTTGCTGCTCGGCTTCGTCGCTGGCCAGGTGGCCGTCGTGCGCGACTTCGTCCTGTTCGCGGTCGAGGAAATAGACGGCCACGTTGTGGCTGCCGGTGGCGAAGCAGGTAGCCAGCGCGGGCGTGATGGCAGCGGCCAGCGCGCGGCGCTGGGCGGGCGTGCGGCGGTAGGCGTGCACCTTGACGAACACGCGCGTGCCCTCTCCCCCGCCGTCGTGGCCCAACTGGCCCTCGTGGGCATAGTCGTGGGGCGCGATGGGCATGAAGTACAGGGTCACGGTCGAGGGCTCGACGCCGAACGACGTGACGACGCCGTCGGTCAGCGCGCGGCTGGCGGTGCGCTTGCGGGTTTCGGGGGCGCTCGGCGCCAGGATTTCGAGATAGGGCATGTCGGGGAGAGGTTGTTTCAGTGCGCTTCGACGGCGCGGCAGGAGGCGCGCTGTATCAGCCGCGAGCCGACGCGGTATTCGCGCCCGCTGTTGGCCACGCCCGAGAGGCGCTGCACCAGCCGGTCGACCGCGAGGTTGGCCATCTCAAAGGCGCCGCTGTCCACCACGCTGATGGCGGGGCGCTGCCACTCGAACCACGGCGAGTCTTCGTAGAACAGCAGCGAAAGGTCATCGGGAATCAGCAGCCCGCGCTCCGACACCACGCGCAGCACGCCGAGCGATGACTCGTGGTTGGCCACGAAGAGCGCCGAGGGCGGCGTGGGCATCGACAGCAGCGCGTTGGCGGCCACCACGCCTGTTTCGGGCGCATAGCGGCCGGCCTGGATCAGCGCCGGATCGATGGGCAGGCCCGCTTCCTGCATGGCCCGCTTGTAGCCCGCGAGGCGTTCCTTGCCGGAGGTGGTGTCGCTCATGCCCACGATCAGGCCGATGCGCCGGTGACCGAGGTCGAGCAGGTGCTTGGTGCCGGCATAGGCGCCGTCGAGGTCGCCCGCGAGCACCGATTCGAGCGTGGCGCCCTCGACGCGGCGCACCGCGCAGATCACCGGGATGTCGGCGTGCTCCATGGCCAGCAGCTGGGCGCCGTTGGCACCGTTGGGCACGGCGATCAGGCCGTCGACGCTGTGGTCGACCAGGGTCTTGAAGATGTCGCGTTCCTGCTCGGGGTCGTCGGCGCTGATGCTCAGGATGACCTGGTAGCCGAGCGCCTGCATGCGCGTCTGCACCACCGAGGCGAGCACCTGGAACGAGGCGTTCTCCAGGTTGTGCACGGTGAGGCCGATGAGCCGCGAGCGCTTGGTTTTCAGCGCCCGGGCGAAGGTGTTGGTGCGGTAGCCGAGGGCGGCGGCGACCTGGATCACGTGCCGCTGCGTCGCGTGGTTGGTCAGGCTGGAGCCGGCCAGCGCACGGGAGGCCGTGGCAATGGAAACGTCGGCGGCACGGGCCACGTCGCGCAGCGTTACCGCCATGGCTTGGCCTTACGAGAGCAGTTTCTTGTAAACGTTTGCATATTTTTATCGTAGGTTTTCATAAGGCCGGCAGTCAAGAAGAAAACTGCAACCCATGCGGTCTGGTCGGGATTATTGCAATCGTTTCCAATTTTCTTGCATACTGCCAGCTTCAGCGACCCAACCCAGGATGGCCATGCACATTTCCGGAGTCGGCGGCATCTGGCCCGCCACGCTCACCCCCTTCACCCCGGACGGCCGCGTCGACGACGACGCGCTGGCCGCCCATGTGCGCGACGTGGCCGGCACGCCCGGCGTGCGCGCGGTGGTGGTCAACGGGCATGCGGGCGAGGCGACTTCGCTCGATCGCGCGGAGCGCGCCCAGGTGGTGGGCGTTGCGGTGGCCGCGGCCGGCAGCGTGCCCGTGGTGGCCGGCGTGGTGGCGGACGACACCCGCTACGCCTGCGCGCTGGCGCAGGATGCGGCGCAGGCCGGAGCCTCGGCCCTGCTGCTGTTTCCGCCCGCGGTGTTCGCGCAGGGCGCGGGCGCGCGGCCCGACATGGCCCGTCGCTTCGTGAGCGAGGTGGCCGGTGCGAGCAGCCTGCCCATCGTGCTGTTCCAGCTGTCGCGCGCCTCGGGTCTCGCGTTCTCGACCGAGACGTTGGCGCAGCTTTGCCTGGACGTGCCTGCCATCGTGGCGGTGAAGGAAGGCAGCGACGTTCCCGAGCTCTACGAAGACAACCTCCGGGCCCTGCGCGCGCTGCCTCGCCCGGTCACGCTGCTGAGCAGCAGCAACAGCTGGCTGTTCGCTTCCCTGACCTATGGCGCCGACGGCATCCTGTCGGGCCTGGGCAGCGTGGCAGCCCCGCTGCTGGTGGCGCTGCACGAAGCCGTCGCACGCGGCGACCTGGCTGCCGCACGCGCGGTCAACGATCGGCTGGTGCCGCTGTGCCGGGCCTTCTATCGCGCGCCATACCTCGACGCCCACAACCGCATGAAGACGGCACTGCATCTTCTTGGCCGGCTGCCCCATCCGGACCCACGCCCGCCGCTGCTGCCCGTGCCGGCCGACGACACGGCGCGCATCCACGCGGCACTGGTGGCCTCGGGCCTGCTGCCTTCCTCCACCCATTGACCTACTGAACAACCTGTCCCATGGCTGATTTCCGCGGCACCTACACCATCATGGTCACGCCCTTCGACGCCGACGGCGCGGTCGACGTGCCCACGCTCGAGCGCTATGTCGACTGGCAGATCGAATCCGGCATCCACGGCCTGATCCCGCTCGGCTCGACGGGTGAATTCATGTCGATGTCCGACGACGAGATCGAGCTTGTCGCCAAGACGGTGATCGACCGCGCCGCCGGCCGCGTGCCGGTGCTGATCGGCACCACCGCCGAAGACACGCGCGCCGCCGTGCGCCTGAGCCGCCGCGCCGAGGCGCAGGGCGCCGACGGCGTGATGGTGCTGCCGCCCTTCTACTGCACCCCCACCGACGACGAACTGTTCCTGCACTACAAGACCATCTCCGACGCCATCGGCATTCCGATCATGGTCTACAACAACCCGGCCGTTGCCAACGTCGACCTGAAGCCGCCGCTGGTGGCGCGGCTCTCGCAGATCGACAACTGCCGCTACATCAAGGAATCGACGCTGGAAGTGACCCGCGTGCGCGACATCATGCGGCTGTCGGACGGCCGCATGGCGGTGTTCGGCGGCATCATGGGCTTCGAGTCGTATGTCGAGGGCGCAGTGGGCTGGGCCGCAGTGCCGTCCAACGGCGCTCCGGGCGAAATGGCGCGCCTGTACGACCTCGTCATGGCCGGCCAGCTGGCCGAGGCGCGCGAGCTGGCGTTCAAGCACTTTCCGATGATCGACTTCGTTGCCGGCCAGTCGTACGTGGCGGGCACCAAGGCCCTGCTCGCGGCCATGGGCCTGCCGGTCGGCGCGCCGCGCCCGCCGCGTCTGCCTATGGGCGCCGAGGGCATCGCCGCGGCGAAGCGCCTGGTCGACGAACTCGGCCTGAAGATCCGAACCACCACCGCCTGAGGTATTCCCATGAGCGCCTTGCAACCGGACACGCCCGCGTCGACCACAGACAACCGGGCCGAACTCGTCATCCGCATGGTCGGCGTGCAGAAGTGGTACGGCGACTTCCAGGTGCTGCGCGACATCGACCTCGAAGTGCAGCGCGGCGAACGCATCGTGATCTGCGGGCCTTCGGGCTCGGGCAAATCGACGCTGCTGCGCTGCATCAACCGGCTCGAAGAGCATCAGCAGGGGCAGATCGTGGTGAACCGCGCCGAGCTCACCGCCGACATGCGTCGCATCGACGCGGTGCGGCGCGACGTCGGCATGGTGTTCCAGCACTTCAACCTGTTCCCGCATCTCACCATCCTCGAGAACTGCACGCTCGCGCCGGTGTGGAGCAAGAAGTACACGCCGAAAGAGGCGAAGGAAGTGGCCATGTCGTACCTGGAGCGCGTGCGCATTCCGGAGCAGGCCAACAAATATCCGTCGCAGCTTTCAGGCGGCCAGCAGCAGCGCGTGGCCATTGCGCGTGCTCTGTGCATGGGCCCCAAGGTCATGCTGTTCGACGAACCGACCTCGGCGCTCGACCCCGAAATGGTCAAGGAGGTGCTGGACACCATGGTCTCGCTCGCCGACGACGGCATGACCATGCTGTCGGTCACGCACGAGATGAACTTCGCGCGCCAAGTTGCCAACCGCGTGATCTTCATGGACCAGGGCACCATCGTCGAGCAGGCAGAGCCGAAGGAGTTCTTCAGCAACCCGAAACACGAACGCACCCGGCTCTTCCTGAGCCAGCTGCTGCACTGATCAACCCTTACTTACTTTCCTTCAATCACTCATGGCAAGAATTGGCATCGAAGCGGCGGGCCTGCGCTTCATCGCGGAAACGAATCCCGAAGCACCCAAGACCGTGGAGGCGTTCACCAGGCTGCTGCCCTACAGGCAGAAGATCATCCACGTGCGCTGGAGCGGCGAGGGCTGCTGGATTCCGCTGGGCGACTTCGAACTGGGCGTCGGCTTCGAGAACCACACCAGCCATCCTTCGGTCGGCGACATCCTGTTCTACCCCGGTGGCTACAGCGAGACCGAAATCATCCTGGCCTACGGCAGCTGCAGCTTCGCCAGCAAGATGGGGCCGCTTGCGGGCAACCACTTCCTGACGATCGTGGAAGGCAAGGAGCAGCTGCGCGCGCTCGGCAGGAAGGTGCTGTGGGAAGGCGCGCAGGACATCGCGTTCGAGCTGCTTTGACTTGAGCAGCCGCAGCGGTCGTCAGATGTGCACGTCTTCGACCGCATCCCCGTCTTCCGGCACGAACACCATGCCGGTCTTGGCGTTGTAGTCCATCAGGCCCGCGTAGCGACCCCAGGCGATCATCGTCTCGAAGATCTTCTCCGGGTTGTCGTACGGCAAGGCGCTGCCGATGTCCTTGATGACGCGCTCGGCCTCGACTTCTTCGTATTCCTTGAGCAGCGCGATGATGATGTGGAACAGCCGCAGCTTGAAGACCTGCTCCTCGAAGATCGCGCGCTTTCCGAGCCGGTCGGCAGCAACGAACTTCCGGCCGAGCTCGGTGAAGCGCACCTCCTGCCGCGGCGTATCGATCAACTCGAGGATCTCGGCCGCCTTGAGAATGGCGATCGTCTCGCCGAACTCCTTGCCGATCTCGTCGGAAATGTCGTAGATGTTGGACAGGTCCGGCGAGTCGCTGAGGATGCTCATCAGCCCGAGGATCTGCCCCACCGGCACCAGCGGGATCGATTCCATTCGGGTGCGCGCACGTGAGATGGGCTCCCCCTTCACGGGCGTCTCCGGCGGCAGGTCGGGCAGCGTCATCGTGGTGATGCACTCGTGGATCACGCTGACCAGCCGCTGGAACTCGGGGTCCTTGCTGTCGCGCGGATAGGGCAGCTTGTTCTCCAGCACGAGGCCGATGCGTCCCGGGCGCGGAAACACGACCACGATGCGCGTGGCCATTTCCACCGCCTCTTCGATGTTGTGCGTGACCATGAAGACCGAGCTGAGGTCGCCGCCCGGGTCGCGCCACAGGCTGATCAGCTCCTGCCGCAGGTTCTCTGCCGTCAGAACGTCAAGCGCACTGAAGGCCTCGTCCAGGCACAGCAGCTTGGGCTGCGAAACCAGCGCACGCGCAATGCCCACCCGCTGCCTCATGCCGCCCGACAGCTCGCGCGGAAAGGCCGAGTGGTAGTTGCCCAGGCCGATGAGCTCGATCGCCCTGTCGACGGCTGCGTCGCGCTCGGCGCGGCCGATCTTTCTGGCCATCAGGCCCACCGCCACGTTCTGCTCGACGGTGAGCCACGGGTAGAGCGCGAAAGTCTGGAAGACCACCGAGGCATCGGGATTCACGCCGTTGAGCGGCTTGCCGTTGGCCAGCGCCCGGCCCGAGGTCGGCACGATCAGGCCCGTGAGGCAACGCAGGATCGTCGACTTGCCCGAGCCGGACTGTCCCAGCAGCGCAAGGAACTCGCCTTCGCTGACGGCCAGGTCGATGTTGTCGAGCACCTTGAGTTCATGGTTTCCTGCAGTCATGAACGTCTTGGTGACGGCACGGAGCTCGGCCACCGGCACGGGCGACTCCTGCAATGAGGGCGTGGGAGTGTTCATGTTCAGTCCAATCTGAATCGGCGCTCGGCAAAGGCATACAGCCGGCGCCAGATGAGCTTGTTCATCAGCACGACGAAGATCGACATCACGCCGATGCTCGCGATGATCAATGGCGTATCGCCCGTCTTGGTGACGTTGGCGATGTACGCGCCAAGGCCATCCGCCTGCAGGCTCGTGCCGCCCCATGTGGCGAGCTCGGCCACGATGCTGGCGTTCCATGCACCGCCGGCGGCCGTGCAGGCGCCCGTCACCCAGAACGGAAAGATGGCCGGCAGGATCAGGGTGCGCCACAGGCTCCAGCGGCGCAGGCCGTAGACGCGCCCGGCTTCCTTCAGGTCGTTCGGAATCGCCATGGCGCCGGCGATCACGTTGAACAGGATGTACCACTGCGTGCCCATGGCAATGAGCAGGATGCTGCCCCAGTTGAGGCTGATGTGGCTGGCCACGAAGAAGCCGACGACGATCGGGAACGTCATGTTCACGGGAAACGACGCACCGATCTGCGCCAACGGCTGGGCGAATCGCGCAACGCGCGGCTGGAACCCGATCCACACACCGACCGGCGTCCAGATCAGCGTGGCCAGGACTGTCATGGCGGCGACGCGCAGGGCCGTAAGAAAGCCGAGCCAGACGATGTGGCCGAAGTCGGCCAAGGACAGCGCACCGTGCAGCGCGGCAGTGGCCGCCGCCACGGCCCTGAGAAGCTCGATGCCGATCCAGATGGAAAGCACGATGCCCACCACCCGCCAGAGCAGCTTCTTCCATGACGCCTTCAGCCTCACCGGCATTCGCGCCATCGGAGCCCGCGCCTGGAACACCCTGTCCAGCAGCGGGCGCCAGAGGCGCTCGCTGATCCAGGTGAACAGGTAGGCGCCGCGCAGCAGGTTGTAGACCCACGAGGTGGCCGGAGTCGTCGACCCCGTCAGCTCGATCTTGAACTTGTCCGCCCACGCCAGCAGAGGGCGCCAGACCAGCTGGTCGCTGGCCAGGATCAACACGATCATGGCCACCACCGCCCACAGCGCGGCCGTTTTGTCGCCGTTCGAGATCGCCTGCACCATGTACGAGCCCAGGCCCGGCAGCTTGATGTCCTTGTTCATCACGCTGATGGCTTCGCTCTGCGCAACGAAGAACCAGCCGCCGCCGAAGGACATCATCGAATTCCAGATCAGGCTGTGCGCCGATGCCGGCAGCTCGACCGTCCTGAAGCGCTGCCAGCGGGTCAGGCCGTAGGTCGACGCGGCCTCCTGCATGTCGGTGGGAACGGTGACCATCGAGTGATAGAAACCGAAGGCCATGTTCCACACCTGCCCGGTGAAGATGGCGAAGATCGCCGCGCACTCCACGCCGAGCAGGCTGCCGGGGAACAGCGCCATGAAACCCGTCACCGTTGCCGACAGGAACCCCAGCACCGGCACCGACTGCAGCACGTCGAGCGCCGGCAGGATGAAGGCGCGCGCAGTCCGGTTCTTTGCCGCAAGGTAGCCCACGGAAATGGCGAAGAACAGCGAGAAGCCGAAGGCGATCCACATGCGCATCAGCGTGCGGCCCGCGTAGTACGGAATCAGGCTCGGCGAGCTGTCGACCTGCGGCACGGCGGCCGGATCGAAATGCACCAGCATGCCCTTGCCGAAGTGCAATGCGCTCCAGAACAAACCCAGCAAGGCCAGCATGACCAGGGCATCGACCCAGCCGAATGCGCGGCGTTCTTCAGTGACGGTGAGCTGCGGGGCGGTGCTTTTCATGCAGGGCGGTAACTCTTGTCAATGAAAGGGTTGCCGGCCATTCTCGTGCCTGGACGATCAAACGGGAATCGGATCATGAGCGGGAAGCCTATCGCGCAGCGCGCAAAAAAGGCGCAAATTCCTGGACGCGACTCCCTGATCAGCGCGCAGCCGGCGCGCGCGTCGACTTGCGCACCACCAGCTCCGGCCGCAGCACCACGGTCGACGCCGACATCGCCGCCCCGTCGATCTCCGCGAACAGCATCTCGGCCGAGCGCCAGCCGAGTTCGCGGTGCGGCAGGCGGATGGTGGTGAGCGGCGGATCGACCATGTCCACCAGCGGCATGTCGTTGTGGCCGGTGACCGAGATGTCCTGCGGCACGCGCAGTCCCGCCTCGCGCAGCGCGTCGTAGGCGCCCAGCGCGACGAGGTCGTTGCAGCACACCACCGCCTGAGGCGCGGCGCCGGCCGCGAGCATCTGCTTCATTGCGACCGCACCCGCCTCGCGGCTGTAGCTCGCGCACTCGACCACGCGGAACGGCTTCATGCGGTGGTCGCGCAAGGCCTGCTCCACGCCCAGCGAGCGGCCCACGCCGGTGGGAATGTTCTGCGGCCCCGCGAGATGCGCGATGCGCTTGTGGCCCAGGCCGACGAGGTGGTCGACCGCGAGCTTCATCGCGAGCCGGTCGTCGCTGACCACGGCCGGCAGGCGGCCGGTTTCATCGGCGCGGTTGACCAGCACCGTGGTCAGGCCGGCCTTGACGACAAAGTCGACCAGCGGGTCGTCGCGCGTGGCGGTGGCCAGGATCACGCCGTCGACGCGCTGCGCCAGCATGCGTTCGAGCACCGGCCGCGCCAGCGCGGGGTCGACCACGTTGGTGACGAAGACGAAGTAGCCACGAGCCGCCGCGCTGGCTTCGATGCCCTGGAGGATCGGCGGGAACACCGCGTTCGTGATGTCGGGCACCAGCACGCCGATGGTGTGGGTGCGCCCGGTGCGCAGCGCGGAGGCCGCGCGGTTGGGCCGGTAGCCCAGGCGCTGCGCCGCTTCTTCCACCACGCGCAGCACCTCGTCGCTGATCAACGAACGCTTCTCGGGGCTGAGCGCGCGCGAGACGGTCGACACATGCACGCCGGCGGCACGGGCGACATCGCGGATGGTCACGGGGGAGGAAGTCGGGCTGGTGCTCATGATTTGTGCAAACGATTGTCGTGCGTGTCAGGTGCTTGGGGCGGCTTTTCCTATTCATGACCTGCGGAATGTGGTCATTTTACTTTTCGACGATCTGGCGTAATATCGTGCAAACGATTGCATGAATCACGCAGATTGCACGAGACCCACCATGAACATCGCCACCTCCCCCGACTCGGTGCTGGGCTTCGCGCTCGACGCCATGAAGCGAACGCCCGACCCACGGCTGCGCACCGTGATGGATGCGCTCACCCGCCACCTGCATGCCTTCGTCCAGGAGGTGAAGCTGACCGAGGAGGAGTTCGAGCAAGCGCTCGAATTCATCGTCGCCATCGGCCAGGCCACCGGCGAAACCAAGAACGAGGTGGTGCTGGCGGCCGACATCCTTGGTGTGTCCACCGTGGTGGCGCTGCAGAACAACCAGGACCCGCACGGCGAATCGCCGGCCGCACTGCTCGGCCCGTTCTGGCGTGCGAACTCGCCAGCCTGCGCACCGGGCGACGACATCGCGCGCTCAGGCACGCCGGGCATTCCGCTCGCGGTGACAGGCACGGTGCGCGACGCACAGGGCCAGCCTGTGGCCGATGCCACGGTCGACGTGTGGCAGGCCTCGCCTATCGGCCTGTACGAAAACCAGGACCCCGAGCAGGAAGACATGAACCTGCGCGGCCGCTTCAGCACTGATGCCGAGGGGCGCTTTCACTTCCGCAGCGTGCGGCCGGCCGGCTACCCGGTGCCTACCGATGGACCCTGCGGTGTACTGCTGCGCGCGCAACAGCGCCATCCGAACCGGCCCGCTCACCTGCACTTCATGGTGAGCAAGCCGGGCCACAAGGTGCTGATCACGCAGGTGTTCGCCGATGACGACGAGAACCTGGAGAGCGACCCGACCTTCGGTGTGACGCGCCGGCTGATCGGCCGCTTCGCGCTGGCGCCCGACGGCAAGACCGCCACGCTGCAGTACGACTTCCAGCTCGAGCCGGGCGAGATGAAGTTCCCCCGGCCGCCGATTCCCTGACTCCCCAACTCCTCTTCATCCCATGAGCTTCGATCCTGTTTCCAGACTCGACGGCAAGGTCGCCGTCATCACCGGTGGCCTCGGCGCCATCGGCTACGCGACGGCCACTCGCCTCGCAGCGCTCGGCGCTACCTGCGTGCTGCTGCACCGCAAGGGCGACGATGCGACTGCGCGTGCTGCCGCCCTGCCCTCTGCGCAAGCACAGCGCCACGGCGCGATCCGCGCCGACATCGTCGACACGCCTAGCCTGCAGGCCGCGGCCGCAGAGGTGAAAGCCACGCATGGCCGCTGCGACATCCTGGTCAACAGCGCGGGCCATACGCAGCCCGTTCCCGCCGGTGACCTCGACGCGCTGACCGACGAGCTCATCGACGACATCGTGCGCGCCAACTTCCGCGGCGTGTTCGCGACCATCCGCGCCTTTGCACCGATGCTGAAGGCCAGCGGCGATGGGCTCGTGGTCAACATCTCGTCCATCGCGGGCTTCACCGGCGTGGGCAGCAACCTCGCGTATGTCGCAGCGAAGGCCGGGCTGGACGTGGTCGGCGACGCGCTGGCCAAGGCACTGGCACCGGCGGTGCGCGTCGTTTCGGTGTCGCCGGGCGCGGTGGAGTCGGGCTTTGTGCCCGGCCGCGGCGCGGAGTTCGCGAACAAGATGGCGAGCACCACGCCGCTCGGGCGCATCGGCAAGCCCGACGATGTGGCGGCCACCGTAGAAGCGCTCGCAACGACGATGCGCTTCGTCACCGGCACGCGCATCGTGGTCGATGGAGGGCGTCACCTGTGAACCCGAAGACCCTCATCACATGCGCCGTCACGGGCAACCTCGTGAAGCCGGAGCAGACGCCGCACCTGCCGATCACGCCAGTGCAGATTGCCGACGAATGCCTGGCCGCGGCCGAGGCCGGCGCGGCGCAGGTGCACATCCATGTGCGCCATCCCGAAACCGGCAAGCCCTCGATGGAAGTCGAGCTGTACCGCGAGGTGGTCGACCGCATCCGCCGCGGGAACCGCGAGCTGATCATCAACCTCACGACCGGCCCCGGCGGGCGCTTCATTCCGAGCGAGGACGACCCGAAGATCGCCGCGCCCGGCACCACGCTGCTGCCTCCGGAGAAACGCGTGGAGCACATCGCGCTGATCAAGCCTGACGTGTGCTCGCTCGACCTCAACACCATGAACTCCGGCCCCGACGTGGTGATGAACACGCCGAGGAACGTACGACGCATGGCGAAGATGATCCGCGAGGCCGGCGTGAAGCCCGAGCTGGAGATCTTCGATTCGGGCGACATCAACCTTGCACTCGACCTCATCGCCGACGGCACGCTCGACGGCCCCGCGATGTGGACCTTCGTGCTCGGCGTGAAGTACGGCTTTGCGCCCACGCCCGAGACGCTGCTCTACGCACGCAACATGCTGCCGCACGGCGCCTTCTGGAGCGCCTTCGGCATCGGCCGCATGGAGTTTCCGATCGTCGCGCAGGCCTGGCTGCTGGGCGGCCATGTGCGCGTGGGCATGGAGGACAACATCTACCTGGAGAAGGGCGTGCTGGCCGAGAGCAATGCGCAGCTGGTGGCGAAGGCGCGCGACATCCTGCTGAGCCTGGGCGGCGAGATCGCCAACCCGCGCGAGGCGCGCACCATGCTGGGCTTGCCGGAAGCGAGAGGCTGAACGATGAGCGTCGCAGCCATGCACACCACCCACGCATCCCGCGCATTGCGCGTGAGCGAGAAGGCCGCCAACCTCGACACGCTGCGGCTCGAGGCCGCGCCGCAGCCGGAACCCACGCCGCCACCCGGCCACGCCGTGGTGCGCATCGCCGCCGCCGCGGTGAACCCGAGCGACGTGAAAGCGACGCTGGGCATCATGCCGCAGGCTGTCTGGCCACGCACCCCGGGCCGCGACTTCGCGGGCACCGTGGTGAGCGGCCCTGCCGAATGGATCGGCCGCGAGGTCTACGGCTCGGGCGGCGACGTGGGCATCACGCGCGACGGCTCACACGCGCGCTACCTGGTGCTGCCCGAAGCGGCGCTGCGCGCAAAGCCCCGGGGCATTTCGATGGACGAAGCCGGCGCGGTGGGCGTGCCCTTCGTCACCGCCTACGAAGGCTTTCGCCGCAGCGGCATGCCGCAGGCGGGACAGACTGTGCTGGTGCTCGGCGCCAACGGAAAGGTCGGGCAGGCTGCGGTGCAACTCGCTTCGCAGGCTGGCGCGCGGGTGATCGCAGTGCAGCGGCACGCCGGGCCCTTCGAGGGATTCGCGAACGGGCCGGTCGACGTGATCGACGCGCGCCAGCACGCCGACGTGGGCGCGCAAGTGCGCGAACTCACCGACGGGCGCGGCGCGCACATCGTCTACAACACCGTGGGCAGCGCCTACTTCGAGGCCGCCAACAAGGCGATGGCCAAGGGCGCGACGCAGATCTTCATTGCCACGCACGACCGCGCGGTGCCCTTCGACATCTTCGCGTTCTACCGCGGCATGCACACCTTCGTGGGCATCGACTCGCTTGCGATGGACTGCGTGGCCTCCACCGCGCAGCTCGACGCGATGCGCGAGGGCTTCGAGCGCGGCACGCTGAAGCCCTTTCCCGTGGCGCGCCACTTCACGCTCGACGAAGCCATCGATGCTTACCGGCTGGTGCTGTCGGGCAGCACCGACCGCGTTGTGCTGCGCCCCTGAAACCGCAAGGACCACCCGCCATGCACGTGACCCGTTTCAACGAAGCGCCGCACTACGAGGCGCCCAACCACTTCGACATGCGTTGCCTGCGCCTGCAGGGCAAGGAAGCCGGGCCCTCCACGCAGATGTGGATGGGCATGAGCCAGATCCTGCCCGGCGGCCACACCGGGCTCGACGGCTCGCCGATGGAAAAGCTCTACCTCGTGCTCGAAGGCCAGCTCCATGTGGTCGGTGAGCTCGACGGTGCGCACCAGGAAGACGTGCTCGAGCAGTACGACAGTTGCCGCTTCGCACCCGGCGAGAAGCGGCAGCTCGAAAACCGCAGCAACCGCCCGGTGCTGGTGGCGTTGGTGATGCCGAACGCGCCACCGGCCTAGCGCTCGCGCCGCCTTCGGTCATTCATTGCTCATCGAACAAATCAACGGAGACAAGACGCATGAAGAACAAGACATTCCCCTGGAGCCGCCGACAGGCACTCACCGTGGCCGCGGCGCTCGCGGCCTGCACGCTGGGCAGCAACGGCGCGCTCGCGCAGGGCGCATGGCCGGGCACGCAGCCGATCAAGCTGGTGGTGCCGTTCACGGCAGGCAGCGGCACCGACATCGTCGCGCGCCTCGTGGCGGAGAAGCTCGGGCCGGCGCTGGGCACGAGCGTGATCGTCGACAACAAGCCCGGCGCGGGCGGAACCCTGGGCGCGGCCATCACGGCCAAGTCACCGGCCAACGGGTACACGCTGCTGGTGCATTCAGCGGGGCACCTTGTGAACCCGTGGATCTACAAGGGCCTGTCGTACGACACGATCAAGGACTTCACTGGCATCACGCCGATGGCGAGCCTGCCCAACGTGCTGGTGACCGCGCCCGCGCATTTCACGAACGTGCAGGACTTGGTCGCGAAGGTCAAGGCAAAGCCGGGCAGCTTCAACTACGGATCGGCTGGCAACGGCTCGGCCACGCACATGAACGCGGAGGTGTTCCGCCTCGCGGCCGGGCTCGATGCGCAGCACGTGCCCTTCCGCGGCACGCCCGAAGCGATGACCGAGGTGATGTCGGGCCGCGTCGACTGGTTCTTCGCGCCGATGGTGTCGGCGCTGCCACTCATCAAGAGCGGCAAGCTGCAGGCGCTGGCCGTGGGAACCGCCCAACGCTCGCCCGCCTTGCCCGATGCCCCGACCACCGTTGAGGCCGGCGTGCCGGGTTCGGCGTATTTGTTCTGGGTCGGCCTCTTCGCCCCGGCAAAGACGCCGCAACCCGTGGTGGAGCGGCTTCAGGCCGAGGTCGCAAAGATCATGGTGTCGCCCGAGCTGAAAGAGCGGCTGGAGAAGCTCGGCGCCGAGCCGTTCACGATGCAGTCGGCACAGTTCAACAAGTTCATCGTCGACGAAACCGCCAAGGCGCAGCAGGTGGTCAAGGCTGCGAGCATCAAGGTGGACTGACACAGAAATACCATTGATGAGCCCGATCGATCCCGCGATACTCCCGCGCGGGAGGCGGCCGTGGCCAGCGCACTCTCGAAGTCGACATCCAATCGGCCGCTACCGGAACGTGGAGGGGACTCATGCAGAACGCCGTGGCTTTCGCCAACAACGAGGTGATCATGGTCGCGTGGAGCTACGGCAAGAAGCCGGATGGCTGCATGGGATTCGCGGTCTACCGCATCGACCAGCACGGCCGTGAGACGCCCCTGCCAGGCCAGGCGAGGTTCAAGGGCATCACACCCAAGAAATGGACCACCGAGGAACTTCCGATCCAGAAGTTCTACTGGAAAGATCCTTACGCGCGTCTCGAAGCCGAGAAGAACAAGAACAGGATCTTCCGCTACAAGATCGTGCCGCTGGAGGGCGCCCCGGGAAAGCTCCAGCCCATGGCGAAGCTGCCGATCCTGCTGACCAACGAGGTGGAGATCACCCCGGTGATCGACGACAAGCTGAGCGTCTACTTCAACCGCGGATTGATCTCCACGCAGCGCGTCGCGCGCGCGCTCGGCTCCAAGGACATGAAGGACTCGCTGATCGAGAAGGTCTTGGACCCCGGCGACAAGAGCAAGCTCCGCGAGAGCCTCTCGGGCGACATGATCGAGGCCATCCAGGAGTTTCTTGCGCGCGCCGACGGCAAGGGCAAGATCTACGCGGCGCTCTACGAACTCAAGGACCCGCAGCTGATCGGCTGGCTCGCAGGGCTGGGCGAACGCCTCCACATCGTCCTGGGCGACTCCAAGGAAGACGAGGAAGTGCTGGGCGAAGACGGCAAACCGGTGAAGGTGACCAGCCCCAAGACCGGCAAGACCAAGATCAAGACCGTGAAGGTCGATGGCAACGAGCAAGCGCGCGAAACCCTGACCGGCACCGCTGCGGAGATTCACAACCGCATCATGTCCAACGGCCATATCGCCCATAACAAGTTCCTGGTCTACGTCGACTCCAAGGGCAAGCCGAAGGCGGTGTTCACCGGCTCCACCAACTGGACGGCCACCGGCCTGTGCACCCAGACCAACAATTCCATCGTCATCGACAACGATGCGCTCGCCAAGCGCTATCTGGCGTACTGGAAAGAGCTCGCCAAGGACACCGACGAGGCCGCGGACGATCCGAAAGCCTTGCAGGGCGCCGCGCTTCGCAAGTGGGCGTCGAAGGGCTCGGCGCTGACACTGGACGACGGCGCGGCGGCTCACAGCTGGTTTTCGCCGAACACGCCGAAGGCGCGCGGCAAGAACCCGGCAACCGAGAAGCGCCCGCCGGACATGGAGGACCTTGCCCAGCTGATCGCGGGCGCCAGCCACTCCGTGCTCTTTCTCGCCTTCTATCCGGGCAGCCCGAGCATCGCGAACTGGACAGCCCAGGCCGCGAGCAAGAACAAGAAGCTGTTCGTGCGCGGATGCGTGACGAACAAGTCGGCCTCGGAAGGCTTCTATTACGAGCTCAAGGGCATGACTCCGCCCGCCAGGAAGAAGGGCGAGAAGAAACCGCCCGTGCTCCAGGATCCGCGTGTTTTCGGAGCTGAGGCGTTCGACTTCAAGGTGCCCGATGGCTGGAAGAAGGAAATCCTCAATGCCGGCTTCGCGATCATTCACGACAAGGTCGTGGTGATCGACCCCTTCGACGACGACTGCGTCGTTGCCACCGGCAGCCACAACCTGGGGCACAAGGCATCGTTCGACAACGACGAGAACCTGCTGATCGTGCGCGGCAACAAGAAGCTTGCGATGGCCTATGCGACCCGCATCCTGGACGTCTACGACCACTTCTCCTCCCGCTTCTGGTTCAAGCAGCTTGGCGGCCAGAAGGACGCGCTGGAACTCAAAAACACGCCGGAGGAATGGCTGGGCAAGTACTACGACAAGAAGGGCCGGCTCAAGAACCCGCAGCTCAAGTTCTGGATGGACGCGGCGGTGCAGTAGCAGCAAGCGTCTGCTCGCGGCGCACCTCGGTGATCGTGCGGCCGTGCTGGCCCCAGTTGTCGGTGTCGTATTCGTCGATCACGACAAAGGTCGAGGCAGGATCCTTGTTCAGGACGCGCACCATCATCTCGGTGGCCTCGGCGATCAGCTGCTTCTTCTGGTCGAGCGTGGTGCCTTCGCGGGTGATTTCGATGCGGATGTAGGGCATGGCGTTCTCCGGGGTTCGTTGTCGATGCTTCGCTGCTTCGCTCACCACTTGCCGGTGCCCATGCCGCCGTCCACGGGCAGCACGATGCCGGTCGTGAAGCTGGCGTCGCTCAGGTAGAGAACCGCGTCGACGATTTCCTGCACCGTGCCGATGCGGCCTGCCGGCTGCAGCGTGTTGAGGAAGCCGTGCATTTCCTTCGTGTACATCGGCGTGTCGACGATGCCCGGCGCCACCGCCGTCACCTGGATGTTGTGCGGCGCCAGTTCCAGCGCCAGCGCCTTCGTCGCCTGGTTGATGCCGCCCTTGATCAGCAGCGGCAGCACGGCCGGCACGGCCTGGTTGGGCTGCGAGGCAAGGCTTGCCGTGATACTGATGATGTGGCCCGCCTTGCGCTCGACCATGTGGCGGACTGCCGCCTGCGACGGATAGACGAAACCCTTCAGGTTGGTGCTCACCAGGGCTTCCAGCTCGTCCGGCGTGTACTGGATGAACGGCTTGGCGTTGAAGAATCCGGCGTTGTTGACGAGCACGTCCACGTGCCCGAAGCGCTCGATGGCACGCCGCACCAGCAGATCGCCGACGACGGGGTCGGCGACGTCGCCGGCAACGCCCAGGAAGTTGTCGGGCGAACCGAGCGACACGGATGCCTGTTGCAGGCGTTCGGCGCTGCGGGCGTTGCCGACGACGTTGTCGCCGCGCTGCAGGTACGCGCCGGCCAGGGCCAGGCCGATGCCGCTCGAGGCGCCGGTGATCACGATCGTCTTGGGTTGGGTCTTCATGATGGTTTCCTTTCGGGTGGTCAAAGCGGAGGCAGTTGGTTCAGGTTCATGGAGGCTCTCGCCTCTGGGATCTACTTTATTGACGCCCTTCAAGTTGATAAAGATGATCTAAGCATCTTTAGTCTTTACTCCATGTAATCAATCATGAATCGCCAGTTCGACGACTTGCTGCTGGGAAGCCTGGAGCTTTTCTGTCTTGCAGCCGAGCAAGAGGGGTTCACCGCCGCAGCCGCCGTTGCGGGCGTGACGCCCGCCGCCGTAAGCAGGACGGTGGGCAGGCTGGAAGAACGCCTCGGCGTGCGCCTCTTCCTGCGCACGACACGGCAGATACGGCTGAGCGAGGCGGGCCAGGCCTATTACGAGCAATGCCGCCAGGCGCTCAACCAGTTGGTGGAGGCCGAACGCCAGGTCAGCGGCCAGCAGATCACGCCAAGCGGCCTGCTGCGGATCAGCGTTCCCACCACCTACGGGCACTACCGGCTGCTGCCGCTGCTGCCGGAGTTCAGGGCGCGCTACCCGGACATCCGGGTCGAGGTTCACGTCAGCAACCGCAACATCGACTTCGCCGCGGAGGGGTACGACCTTGCCGTGCGTGTGCGCGCGCCAGCCGACTCGACCCTGGTTGCTCGCCATCTCGAGGACGCCGAACTCGTGCTCGTCGCAGCCCCGGACTACCTGCGCCGGCACGGGGAACCCCGGACCCTGGACGACCTGCAGACCCACGAATGCATCCAGTTCGAGCTGCCCAGCAGCGGCCGCACCATCCCCTGGCTGTGCCGTCAGGACGGCCAGGACATCGAAATGCTCACCTCCGGCGGCTACGCCTGCTCGGACGACGTCCTGGCCGGGGTTACGCTGGCCCGGCATGGCGCGGGCATCTTCCAGGCCTATCGCTTCGTGGTCGAGGAAGACTTGCGCCAGGGACGACTGGTCGAAGTGCTCAAGCCCTTCGGCGGCCGGTCCCGGCCCTACAACCTGCTGTATCCCAAGCTGCGGTTCGCGCCGCTGCGCGTGCGCACCTTCGTGGACTTCCTGATGGGCCACCGGGCGGATGCGGCGGGCGTGTCTGGCGGCGGCTTGGCGGGCCGGGCGTGAGATCCGTTACGCACCGGCGGCAGCCCCTGTCACTTGAAAGCCCACCGATTGCCCTTATGATTAGCACTCGCTGCTGATGAGTGCTAACAGCCCTCGCTTCCAGTCGATGGGCTGCCGGCCTCCGGTCCGGCACCCGACCACAAACCCGTTTCTTATCCATACATCCAGGAGATGCAATGAAACTTCGTCCTTTGGCCGATCGCGTGATCGTCAAGCGTGTTGACAGCGAAACCAAGACCGCCTCCGGCATCGTCATCCCCGACGCAGCCGCTGAAAAGCCCGATCAGGGTGAAGTCCTGGCCGTGGGCCCGGGCAAGCGCAACGACAAGGGCGAACTGGCCGCACTGACTGTCAAGGTCGGCGACCGCGTCCTGTTCGGCAAGTACAGCGGCCAGACCGTCAAGGTCGGCGGTGACGAATTGCTCGTCATGAAGGAAGACGACCTGTTCGCGGTCGTCGAGAAGTAATTCAAACATCCCATTCGGAGTAAACAAACATGGCAGCAAAAGACGTAGTCTTCGGCGGTGAAGCCCGCGCACGCATGGTCGAGGGTGTCAACATCCTGGCCAACGCAGTCAAGGTGACCCTGGGCCCCAAGGGCCGCAACGTGGTGCTCGAGCGCTCGTTCGGCGCCCCCACCGTCACCAAGGACGGTGTGTCGGTCGCCAAGGAAATCGAACTCAAGGACAAGCTGCAGAACATGGGCGCCCAGCTCGTGAAGGAAGTGGCTTCCAAGACTTCGGACAACGCCGGTGACGGCACCACCACCGCGACCGTGCTGGCACAAGCCATCGTTCGCGAAGGTTTCAAGCTGGTGGCTGCCGGCATGAACCCGATGGACCTGAAGCGCGGCATCGACAAGGCTGTCACGGCCCTGGTCGCCGAGCTGAAGAAGGCTTCCAAGCCCACCACCACGTCGAAGGAAATCGCTCAAGTCGGCTCGATCTCGGCCAACAGCGACGAAACAATCGGCAAGCTCATCGCTGACGCGATGGACAAGGTCGGCAAGGAAGGCGTGATCACTGTCGAAGACGGCAAGTCGCTGGACAGCGAACTCGACGTCGTCGAAGGCATGCAGTTCGACCGCGGCTACCTGTCGCCCTACTTCATCAACAACCCCGAGAAGCAATCGGCGCTGCTCGACAACCCCTTCGTGCTGCTGTTCGACAAGAAGATCAGCAACATCCGTGACCTGCTCCCCACGCTGGAACAAGTCGCCAAGGCTGGCCGTCCGCTGCTGATCATTGCCGAAGAAGTCGAAGGCGAAGCCCTGGCTACGCTGGTCGTGAACACGATCCGCGGCATCCTGAAGGTCGTGGCTGTCAAGGCTCCTGGCTTCGGCGACCGCCGCAAGGCCATGCTGGAAGACATCGCCATCCTGACGGGCGGCAAGGTCATCGCTGAAGAAGTGGGCCTGACGCTCGAAAAGGTGACGCTGGCCGACCTGGGCCAAGCCAAGCGCATCGAAGTGGGCAAGGAAAACACGATCATCATCGACGGCGCCGGTGCCGCTGGCGACATCGAAGCCCGCGTGAAGCAAGTGCGCGTGCAGATCGAAGAAGCCACGAGCGACTACGACCGTGAAAAGCTGCAAGAGCGCGTGGCCAAGCTGGCCGGCGGCGTTGCAGTGATCAAGGTTGGCGCCGCCACCGAAGTCGAAATGAAGGAAAAGAAGGCTCGCGTCGAAGACGCCCTGCACGCTACCCGCGCTGCAGTGGAAGAAGGCGTCGTGGCTGGCGGCGGCGTGGCTCTGCTGCGTGCCAAGCAAGCCGTGGGCGAGTCGGTCAAGGGCGACAACGCTGACCAGGAAGCCGGCATCAAGCTGGTGCTCAAGGCCATCGAAGCTCCCCTGCGCGAAATCGTGAACAACGCCGGCGGCGAAGCCTCGGTGGTGGTGAACGCTGTGCTGGCCGGCAAGGGCAACTACGGCTTCAACGCTGCGAACGACACGTACGGCGACATGCTCGAGCTGGGCATCCTGGACCCGACGAAGGTCACCCGCACCGCACTGCAGAACGCCGCTTCGGTGTCCTCGCTGCTGCTGACGACCGAAGCCATGGTCGCTGACGCGCCCAAGGACGAGTCTGGCGCTGGCGGCGGCATGCCCGACATGGGCGGCATGGGCGGAATGGGCGGCATGGGCATGTAATGCCCGGCTGAGCACTGCTCACCAAAAGAAGAAGGGCCGCGAAAGCGGCCCTTTTTTATTGCCTGTGCCAGTTACTGAAACTGGTCTCGCAGCGCCGCATAGAGCACCTGAAAGCGTGTGTGGCGCGCGCTATGCACAGCGGCTCCTTCGGTCGACGGAATCAACTGCTGCAGCACCGGCGGCAGCTTGCACACCTCGGCCACCGCGCCCCCATCGGCCAGCCACGCCAGCCGCGCTGCCCCCAACGCCCCGCCCGTCTCGCTGCCCGCATAGAGCGTCAGCGGCACCTGGAAGATATCGGCCAGCAACTGGCCCCACCACACGCTGCGTGCACCACCGCCCACCAGCGCCACTTCGCGCAGCGGCATGTCGGCCGGCAGCCGCAGGGTGTCGAAGCCATCGCGCAGCCCGAAGCTCACGCCCTCGACCACGGCGTAGGCGATTTCCGCCGGACCGTGTGCATGCGTCAGCCCGAACAGCACGCCCTGCGCATTGGGGTTGTTGTGCGGCGAGCGTTCGCCCGAGAGATACGGCAGGAACAGCGGGCAGCGCTCGCGCTGCGCCAGCGAGATGGACGCCGCCGCTTCGAGCAGCGCGGCTTCGTCGGCGAACCGGAAGGTCTTTGCCGCCCAACTCACCGCGCTCGCGGCCGAGAGCATTACCGACATCTGGTGCCAGCGCTTCGGCAACGCATGGCAGAAGGCGTGCATCGCCTGCGCGGGGTTCGGCAAGAAGCGGTCGGTCGACACGAAGACCACACCCGATGTGCCGAGCGACACAAAACCCTGCCCCGGCTCGACCAGCCCCATGCCGACCGCGCTGGCCGCGTTATCGCCAGCACCGCCGGCAATCAGCACCGCACCGCCGCCACCCACGCCCCAGCGCGCCGCAAGCTCGGGCTTGAGCTGCGCCGACACCTCGCTGCCCTCGACCAGGCGCGGCATGTGCGCACGCGTGAGCCCGGTGGCAGCGAGCAATTCATCGGACCAGTCGCGCGCACCCACGTCGAGCCACAGCGTGCCGGCCGCGTCCGACATCTCGCTGACCGCCTCGCCGCTGAGCATGAAGCGCAGCCAGTCCTTCGGCAGCAGCACGCGCGCAACGCGGCTGAAAACTTCGGGCTCGTGCTCACGCACCCACAGCAGCTTGGGCGCAGTGAATCCTGGCATCGCCAGGTTGCCCGCGATCTCGCCGAGCCGCGGTACGGCACGCGCAAGCGCTTCGCACTGCGCGCCACTGCGCCCGTCGTTCCAGAGAATCGCGGGGCGCAGCACCTGGCCCGCTTCGTCGAGCAGCGTGGCGCCGTGCATCTGGCCCGACAGGCCGATCGCACGCACCGCCGCAAGCTCTTCGGGATGCGACTTGCCGAGTGCGCGCATCGCCTCTTCGAGCGCATGCCACCACTGCTGCGGCGCCTGCTCCGACCACAACGGTTGCGGCCGTTCGACCGTGAGCGGTGCGCGGGCCACGCCCACGATGCGGTGGTCGTCGGCGAGCAAAAGCGCCTTGAGCTCGGACGTGCCGAGGTCGAGTCCCAGATACAAGATGAGCCCCCTGGTTTTCTGCTGCGTGCTCAGGAAGAGACGCCGCTGCCGAAGCGCGTGTCAGCCTGCCGGCGGAATTCGCTCGGCGTCATGCCCTTGATTTCAAGGAAGCGCCGGTTGAAGTTCGCCACGTTGTTGAAGCCCACCTGGTAGCAGATGTCGGTCACGTAGTGATCGGTCTGCATCAGCAGGTGGCAGGCGCTGTTGATGCGCACGCGGTTGACGAAATCGGTAAAGCTGTTGCCGGTGGAGCGCCTGAAGAAGCGGCTGAAGCGGCTCTCGCTCATGCCCAGCTCGGCCGCCACGTCCGACATCGAGATCGGGTCGGCCATGTTGTTGGTGATGCGGTTGACGATGCCGTTGATCTGGTCGACCTGCGCGTCGCCGTCCGCGCCCTGTGCGCCCTGCATCTGCACGCTCGACAGCAGCCGGTAGTCGGTGCATTGCGCCAGGTCGGCCATGAAGTCGAGGAACAGGCTCAGGCGCCGCACGCCGCGCGCGGCCTTGATGCTGTCCCAGTGCGCCTGCGCGTTCTCCGACATGCCGAAGAATTCGATGCCGTGGCGCGCCCGCTCCAGCAGGTGCATTACCTCGCGCAGCTCGGGAATCTGGGATGCCGCGTGCTCGATGGGCTCGTGTCGGAACTGGATCACCCGGTCGCGTCCCGCGGCGCCGCCTTCGGGCACGTCGAGCGAGATCCAGTTGTGCGGCAGCCGCGGCCCGCACAGCACCAGGTGCCCGGGCTGGAACGGCCCGATCCAGTCGCCGATGAAGGCCTTGCCCGATGTCTCGGTGATCAGGTGCAGCTCGTAGTCTTCATGGAAATGCCATCGCACCAGCGGGCTCGGAAAGCCGTGCGCGAGGCAGCGCACCAGGCCGGTTTCTTCGGGGGTCTCGTAACCCAGCGAGGGGGAACGCGTGAAGTCGCGCTCCAGCTCGGGCTGGCGCTGACGGGGAATCGAACGCTTTCGGGTGGTCGTCGTCATGATGGCAGCCCGGCTCAGGGCCGGGAAGCAGCAGCAACAGCGGTATTTTGTGCCTTCGCCAAGGCGGCGTGAACCGCCTCCAGCGTCGGTGGATCGGCACCCTCGCGGGTGCAGTTGAGGGCGGCGGCGGTGGCGGCAAAGCTCATCACTTCGCGCCATGCGTCGTCGCCCAGCTCGCCGAGCTGCGCCGGCCGCTCCACGCCATGCGCGAGCAGCGACACGGACAACCCGGCCGTGAAGGTGTCTCCCGCGCCGATGGTGTCGACCACGGTGACGCGCGGCGCGGCCACGGTCAACGGCTCGTGCCCCGTGCGCCAGAGCGTTGCGCCGTCGCCGCCGCGCGTGACGATCACGGCGCGCGCGCCGGCCTGCAGGCACTCGGCGGCCAGCGCGTCGACCTGCTGGCCGGGCGCGAGCAGCGCAGCGTCTTCGTCGCTGAGCTTGACCAGGTCGGCCATGGCGAACCAGCCGGTGACGCGCGCGCGGTACGCCGCCATGTCCGTGATCAGGCTGGGCCGTACGTTGGGGTCGAACACGATCACGCAACACTCCCTGCTCGCTGCGACGAGGTCGGTGATGCGCGTGGCGGCCGGGTCCTGCAGCAGCGAGATCGAGCCGAAGTGCAGGAAGCGGCAGTCCGCCGGCAACTGCGGCAGCGGCTCGGGCGCCCAGGTGGCGTCGGCACTGCCGCGTGTATAGAAGGCGTAGCGGTTGGTCTGCGGCGTGCGCTCGACAAAGGCCAGCGTCGAGGGTGCGTTGCTTCGCAGAATGAAGCTGGTGTCCACGCCGTTGCGTTGCAGGAAGCCCATCAGCCGTTCGCCAAAGAGGTCGGTCGACAACTGCGTGAGAAAACCGGTCGGCTGCCCGAGCCGCGCGCAGGCCACCGCGGTGTTGAGCGGCGAGCCGCCCTCGTGCCCGAGAAAAGCCAGGGTGCCCGCCTCGCTGGCGGTGAAATCGATGAGGGCTTCGCCCGTGAGTGCAATGCGCATGGTGTCTGGATTCTGGATCACGGCAAGGCGCGCGCATCGGCCAGGAAGCCGCGTTCGGCGGCCAGCGTGGCGGGATGGTCGAGCAGTTCGGCAAAAAGGCGCGGCGGGACGGTGATGGCCCCCACGCCGAGCCCCAGCAATGAAAGATAAGCCTCGCGCGAGCGGATGCTTGCTACCAGCAGCCGCGTGCCCGACGAGGGCCGCCGTGCGACCAGCGACTGCATCTGCCCGATCAGCGCCAGGCCGTTGATGCCGGAGTCATCGAGCCGCCCGAGGTATGGCGCTGCGTAGGCCGCACCCAGTTGCGCCGCGAAGTGCGCCTGCTCTGGCGCGTACACGGCTGTGAAGGTGACGGGTACGCCTTGCGCGATGAGCCGCGCACCGGCATCGAGGCCCTGGCGCGTGGCGGGAATCTTGATGACCAGTTGGCCGCTGTCGAATTGCGGGAGCAGTGCTTGTGCGTCTTCGAGCATGGCGTCGACTTCGCTCGAATACACCTGCGCCTGGACCTGGCGTGCGCCTAGTTCGATGCAGCGCTTGAGCAGGCCCGGCACTTCGGCGCGGCCGATGCCTGCGCGTTGCAGCAGCGTGGGGTTCGTTGTCACACCGTGCACTACGGGGTGCGGCAGGCAGGCCTGCAGCTCCGTCAGGTCGGCGCTGTCGAGGTACAGGTGGAAGTCTTCGCTCATCTCAGCTCATCACGTTACCGCCATCGACATTCAAAGTCTGCGCCGTGATGTAGCGCGCCTCGTCGCTGGCAAGAAATACCGCCGCCCCCGCGATGTCGCCCGGCACGCCCATGCGCCCGAGAGGCACCGCCAGCCCGACCTGCCGCTTCTTCTCTCCGGGCGGCAGCCCTTCGGCCTTGGCGAACAGGCTGTCGACATGGTCCCACATCGGCGTATCGACCACACCGGGCGCAATGCCATTGACGCGGATGCCGTGCGGCGCCATGGCCAGCGCGGCGCTCTGCGTGTAGCTGATGACGGCCGCCTTGGTCGCGCAGTAGTGCGACACCAGCGCCTCGCCGCGGCGCCCTGCCTGCGATGCCATGTTGATGACCGATGCACCCTGCGTGCCGGCCTCGACCATGTGGCGCAGCACGGCCTGCATCACGAAGAACATACCCTTCACGTTGACCGCGAAGAGCCTGTCGAATGACGCTTCATCGCTGTCGAGCAGCGGCGCCAGGTCGAACACTGCCGCGTTGTTGAACAGCGTGTGGATGGGTCCGAAGGCCACCTGCGCCTCGGCCAGCATGTGCGCGATGGCCTGGGTGTCGGTGACGTCGGCCGCGATGTAGGCGAGCTTGTCGGGGTGATCCTGCTGCAGCGCTCGCACGGCTTCGGGCGCGGCGATGGCGCGATCGATCACGGTGCAGCGCGCGCCTTCGGCGATGCAGGCCTGCGCCACGGCCAGGCCGATGCCGCCGCCCGCGCCGGTCAGCAGCACATGCCGGTCCTGAAGGCGCCCGCTCGTCATGGTCGGCTTTCCGCGGCAACGAAACGCGCAACGCGTTCGGCGGCCCGGCGCACGGCATCGATCAGCCGGGCGTCGGCGGCGATGTTTCCCCACAGGCCCGCGTCCGAGCACAGCGCAGCGACCGGGTCGGCCGCATCGCAGATCGCGTGAGCCACGGCCTCGTCCATGCCCTGGTCCTGATAGGCGTAGGGCAGCGCGCCCTTGTGCCAGCGCTGCAGGAACGCGAGGAACAGCGCCGGCAGCATCGCAACGCTGTCGACGGGCTGGCCCGCCGCCAGGCGCTCACGCACCGTCGGCGCGATGAAGCCCGGAATCTTCGAGAAGCCGTCCGCCGCCACTCGCTGGTTGGTGTCGCGGATGGCGGGGTTGCCGAAGCGGTCGAGCACCACGTCGCGGTACGCCGCGAGGTCGATCGGGCTCGGGCTCAGGCAGGGAATGACGTCGTCGGTGACGTAGTCGAACGCCATCTTGCGGATGGCCGCGTTGTGCGTGCCTTCGTGGATGAAGTTCAGCCCCACCAGCGTGCCCGCCCACGCAATGCAGCTGTGCGTGGCATTGAGGATGCGGATCTTGGCCTCTTCATAGGGCTGCACCGATTCGACCAGCTCCACGCCCACGCGGCCCCAGTCAGGGCGTCCGGCTGCGAAGTTGTCTTCGATGACCCACTGGATGAAGCTCTCGCCGGTAACGGCTGCCGCCTCGTCGCGGCCCGTGGCAGCCTTTACGCGCGCGCGCAGTTCGGGCGGCGGGCGCGGCGTGATGCGGTCGACCATCGCGTTCGGGCAGCGCGTGTTCGCGTTGACCCATGCCAGCAGATCGGCATCGCCCGCCAGCTCGATGAACTCCAGCAGCCCGGCGCGGAAGCGGTCGCCGTTGTGGCGCAGGTTGTCGCAGTTCAGCAGCGTGACCGGACCCGCGTTCGCGGCCTTGCGCGTGCGCAGGATCGCGCAAACTGCGCCGTAGATGGTCACTCCGTCGCCGCCGGCCTCGCCGCGACGCGCGCGTTCGACATCGGCCGCCAGGTCGCTGAACGACAGGTCGAGCTTGCTCTTGTCGTCGAGGTAGTAGCCCGCCTCGGTCACGGTGAACGACACGATGCGTGTTGACGGCGCCGCACCGCGCGCGATCACACCGGCCAGCGAGCGCTCCCACGGCAGCACTTCGCGGATGGCTTCGACCTCTTCGTAGCGGTACTCGCCTGCCGGGGACACGGTTTCGAGCGTGTAGCGCCCGCCCTGCGCCTGCAATGCAGCAACCACATCGGCCATGTCCGGCCGGATGTTGGCGCCCGAGAGCGACCAGCGGGTGTCGCCTGCGTCGATCAGCCGCTGCAGGTACACCGCCTGGTGGGCGCGGTGGAATGAGCCAAGGCCCAGGTGAAGCACCGTGAACTCCGTGAGAGCCGGTGGAATTTGCGCGATGGTCACGGGAATGTCCGTTGAAAAGACGGTAGAAGAAAAATGAAGGTCACGCGGCGACCGAACGGCCTTCGCGGTTGAAGAGATGCAGCACCGACGGGTCGAGCTCCACGGCCACGTCGTCGCCGGCCTGCAGCGGCGTGCGGTCGTTCTGCCGTGCGATGAGCGGCACGCCGCCCACGTCGACGTGGATGAGCGTGTCGGCGCCCAGCGCCTCGATCAGCTCGACGCGGCCCTGCACGTCGCTCACCGGCGCGCCCTGCTTCGGATGCACGCGCAGGCCCTCGGGCCGCACGCCCAGGAAGCCGTCGGCGGGCAGCCTGCCGCCGGTGGCGGCCGAGAAGCTGGGAATGGCATTGGCGGCCACCATGTTCATCGACGGCATGCCGATGAACTGCGCGACGAACTGGTTGGCCGGGTGGTCGTACAGCTCCAGCGGCGTGCCGACCTGCTCGATGAGCCCGTCTTTCAGCACCACCACGCGGTCGGCCAGCGTCATGGCCTCGACTTGGTCGTGCGTCACGTAGATGGTGGTCGCACCGAGTGCGCGGTGAAGCTTGTGGATTTCGACCCGCGTGTTGCCGCGCAGTGCCGCGTCGAGGTTCGACAGCGGCTCGTCGAACAGGAACACCTTGGGCGCGCGCACGATGGCGCGGCCGATGGCCACGCGCTGACGCTGGCCGCCCGACAGGTCCTTGGGCGTGCGGTCGAGGTACTGCGTGAGGTTGAGCGTCTTCGCCGCATGATCGACCTTGGTCTTGATCTCGCTCTTGGACACACCTGCGAGCTTCAGCGCGAACGACATGTTGTCGTACACGCTCATGTGCGGATAGAGCGCGTAGCTCTGGAACACCATCGCAAGGTCGCGCTTGCCCGAAGGCGCCCAGGTGATGTCCTTGCCGTCGAGCAGCAGGTTGCCGCTGGTGATGGGCTCGAGCCCGGCGATCAGCCGCAGCAGCGTCGACTTGCCGCAGCCCGAAGGCCCGACGAAGACTATGAACTCGCCCTTCTGGATCTGCAGGTCGACGCCCTTGATGATGTTGACTTCACCAAAGCTCTTCTTGATGTTCTTGAGTTCGAGGTAGGCCATGAGATGTCTCCCTTTCTTTACTTGACGGCGCCGAAGGTCAGGCCTTGGACGAGTTGCTTCTGGCTGAACCAGCCGAACACGACGATGGGCGCAATGGCCATCAGCGAGGCGGCCGACAACTTGGCCCAGAACAGGCCCTCGGGGCTGGAGTACGAGGCGATCAGCGTGGCCAGCGTGCCGGCCTTGGCGGAGGTGAGGTTCAACGCCCAGAAGGCCTCGTTCCAGCTCAGCACCAGGCACAGAAGGCCGGTCGATGCGAGCCCGCCCACCGACAGCGGCATCACGACGTGGCGGAACTCGGTCCAGAGGTTGGCACCGTCCATGCGCGCGGCCTCCAGGATCTCGGGCGGAATATCTTTGTAGGCGCTGTAGAGCATCCACACCATGATCGGCAGGTTCGACAGCGTGAACACGATGGTCAGCGCGGTGAGCGAATCCAGCATGCCCGCGGTCTGCGCGATCACGTAGATGGGCACCAGCGCGCCCACGGCCGGCATCATCTTGGTGGAGAGCATCCACATCAGGATGTCGCGCGTCTTCTTCGTGCGGAAGAAGGCCATCGAGTACGCGGCGGGCGCCGCGATCAGCAGGCCGAGGATGGTCGAGCCCAGGCTGGTGATGAGCGAGTTGCGCGCGTACAGCAGGTAGTCGCTGCGGCGCTGCACTTCGCTGAAGTTGCCGAGCGTGGGCTCGAAGATGAACAGCGGCGGCACGTGAATGGCCTGCAGCTCAGTCTTGAAGGCCGTGAGGAACAGCCAGCCGAGCGGAAAGAACAGCAGCAGCGTGACGGCCCACGCACCCACTGTGCGAATGGCCTGGGGCAGGAAGTTGCTGGGGGCTTGTTGTTGTTGCATGGCGTGTTGCTCCTCAGTCGAGGTTCTTGCCGATGATCCGGATGAGGAACACGGCCACGATGTTGGCCAGCACCACCGCGAACAGCGCGCCGGCCGAAGCCACGCCCACGTCGAAGTTCATGAGCGACTGCTTGAAGATCATGTAGGTCATGTTCGTGCTCTCGTTGCCCGGGCCGCCATTGGTGGTGATGGCAATCTCGGCGAACACGCTGAGCAGGAAGATCATCTCGATCATGATCACCACCGCCATGGGGCGCGCGAGGTGCGGAATGGTGAGATAGAAGAAGCGCTGGAACGAGCTCGCGCCGTCCATGCGCGCGGCTTCCATCTGCTCGCGGTCGAGCGACTGCAGCGAAGTGATGAAGATCAGGCAGGCAAAAGGCAGCCACTGCCAGGCCACCATGATGATCACCGACAGCAGCGGCACGTCGGTGAGCCAGTCGACCGGCTGTGCGCCGAAGGCACGCCACACGTCGGCCAGCACGCCGTAGATGGGGTTCATCATCATGTGCTTCCACAGCAGCGCATTGACCGCAGGCATGACGAAGAACGGCGAGATCAGCAGCACCCGCACGATGCCGCGCCCCGGAAAGGGCTCGTTCACCAGCAGCGCGAGCAGCACGCCGAACACCACCGTGATGACGATCACGCTGCCGATCAGCAGCAGCGTGTTCCACGTGGCCGGCCAGAAGTCCGGGTCGGTGATGAAGTAGTGAAAGTTCTCGATGCCCGCGAAGGTGCGTTCACCGGGCTGCATGAGGTTGTAGTTGACGAACGAGAAGTACAACGTCATCACGAGCGGCACGATCATCCAGAGGAAGAGCGTGAGCACCGCGGGCGCCATGAGGGCGCGGGGCAGGAGTCTTTTCATGAGGTATCCCTTCTTGTGGTCCCTGGCTCCTTCCCCCGCTGGGGGAAGGCTGGGATGGGGGCTGCCCGATCAGGCGCGGCACCGAACGATGCGCCGCGAGCCCCCACCCCTACCCTCCCCCAGCGAGGGAGGGAGCAAGCCCGAAGACTTACTTGTAGTACCCGGCCTTCTTCATCTCACGCTCGGCTGCGGTCTGCGAAGTCTTCAGCGCCTGGTCCACAGTGACCTTGCCCGACAGCGCCGCGCTCATCTGCTGGCCCACCGCCACGCCGATGGCCTGGAACTCAGGAATGGCCGCGTACTGCACGCCGACGTACGGCGACTTCGGCAAGGTGCTGTCGGTGAGGTTCGCGCTGTCGATCGCCTTCTTCTCTGCAGCGGCGAACTTGGCGACCTTCTGGAACTCGGGGTTCGCATAGGTCGACTTGCGCGTGCCTGTGGGCACCGAGGCCCAGCCGGTTTCCTTGGCCACGAGGTTGATGTATTCCTTGGAGGTGGCCCACTTGATGAACTTCTGCGCCGCGTCGTCCTTGGTCGAGCTGGCCGGAATGGCGAGGTTCCACGACCACAGCCAGTTGGCGCCCTTCGGCGTGGAGGCGGTCGGTGCCTGCGCGAAGGCCACCTTGTCGGCCACCTTCGACTGCTTCGGGTCGCTGATGAACGAGGCCGCGATGGTCGCGTCGACCCAGGCCGCGCACTTGCCTTCGTTGAAGAGGGCAAGGTTCTCGTTGAAGCTGTTGGCCGATGCGCCCGGAGGGCCGTCCTTCTTCATCATGTCGACGTAGAAGGTGATCGCGTCCTTCCAGGCCTTGGTGTCGATCTGCGGCTTCCACTGCATGTCGAACCACTGGCCGCCGTTGGTGTTGACCAGCGTGGTCAGGAAGGCCATGTTGTCGCCCCAGCCCGGCTTGCCGCGCAGGCACATGCCGTACACGCCCGCCTTCGGGTCGTTGGCCTTGTCGGCGAACTCCTTCACCTGCGCCCAGGTCGGCTGGTCGGAGAACTTCACGCCCACCTTGTCGGCCAGGTCCTTGCGGTACATGAGCATCGAGCTCTCGCCATAGAAGGGCGCGGCGTAGAGCTTGCCGTCGGTCGACAGGCCGTCGCGGATGGCGGGCAGCAGATCGTCGATGTCATAGGCGGCATCGGTGGCAATGGGCTTGAGCCAGCCCTTCTTCGACCAGATCGGCGTTTCGTACAGGCCGATGGTCATCACGTCGAACTGGCCGCCCTTGGTGGCGATGTCGGTGGTCACGCGCTGGCGCAGCGTGCCTTCTTCCAGCGTGACCCACTTGAGCTTGATGTCGGGGTTCGCTTTTTCGAAGAAGGGCGTGAGCTTCTGCATCTCGATCATGTGGCCGTTGTTCACGGTCGCGATCACGAGTTCGGTGGCGGCCTGGGACACGACGCCCGAGCCGATGAGTGCGAGGACGAGGCCCGCTTTCAGAAAACGCTTCATGTTGTCTCCTAGAGGTGAGCGACGCCCTCTTGTCGGGTCGCCGTGGCCGGATTCTGGAGAAACGCGCTTGCAGTTTTGGTACTTCGACAGCCACCACCAGTACTTTCATGCACCAGTTGGCTAGTGAATTCCCTAGTTGATGCAATACAGCATGGAAAACAGCATCCCAAAGGCCTCAGGCGCCGCCCAGCAGCTGACGGCGGAACTGTGCGGCCGCCGGCGACAGCGCCCGGTCTTCCCGCGTGATCAGGCAGATCGGCGGCACGCGCACCGGCAGCTCCACCGGCACGGTGCGCAGCACGCCCAATCGGGCGTAGTGGTTGGCCTGCGAGGCGGGCATCACGGCCGCCATATCGGAGTTCTCGAGCAAGGCGGTAATGGCGATGGGCGATGCCGTTTCGATGATGTCGAGCCGGGCCTGGATACCGGCCTCGCGCATCGCCGCCTCGAAGCGCCCGCGCTGCGGCGAGCCCGGCGGCTGCAGCACCCACGACCAGTTCGCCATGCCGGCCAGCGTGACGGTGGCGCGCTCGAACACCGGGTGCGCGGTGCGCACCACGACCACCATCGACTCGCCTAGCAGCGGCACGCTCGCGTACTTCGCCTCGTCATGGCTCTCGGTGAGACGGCCCAGCACGAGATCGACGTCGCCCTGCTCCAGCTGCGCCTGAATCACGTCGCTGGTCTCCACCACCACCGACACGGCCACCTGCGGATGGCGGCGGCGGTACTCCACCAGCGCTGGCGCCAGCAGTTCGGGCACAGCACCCGGCACGCTGCCCACGCGCAGGGCGCCGCTCAGGCCCGAGCGCAGGGCCAGCATCTCCTCGCGGGCGGTGCCGAAGTCGCTGAGCACGCGGCGCGCGTAGCGGATGAGGATGTCGCCGTAGGGCGTGGGCTCCATGCCGCGCGCCAGGCGCTCGAAGAGCTTCTCGCCGAGTGAATCTTCGAGTTGCTGCAGCAGCTTGGTGGCGGCAGGCTGGCTGATGTTCATGGCCTCGGCCGCCCGGCCGAGGTGGCGATGGGCATCGAGCCGGGCCAGCAGCAACAGCTGGCGCGGCCGCACGTGGAGCATCAGCGAGGCATCGGTCAGTCCGGAGGTCATATGCAAAAGTATATGGAGCTTCAGGCTTTTACGATTGGATCGCGAGGGAGAAGCTCCGTACGCTCGGGCTCATTACAAGCAGGAGACACCCGATGAAATTTCCCTCTCTCGCCCGCGCGGCGGGGCTGGCTGCAGCCGCCCTGCTGGCCGTGTCAGCGGCCGGTGCGCAGTCGAGCTACCCCGACAAGCCGATGCGCATCATGGTCGGCGCCTCTCCCGGCGGCGGCACCGACATCCTGGCGCGCGTGCTGGCCGACAAGTTCTCGCCCGCGCTCAAGCAAACCGTGGTGGTCGAGAACCGGCCCGGCGCCTCCAACACCATTGCCGGCGAACTCACCGCCCGCGCGCCGGCCGACGGCGCCACGCTGCTGCTGGCCACCAACACGGCGCAGGCTGTGGCGCCGCACATCCTCAAGCTCAAGTACGACCCGCTCAAAGACCTGCAGCCCGTGGGCCTGGTGGCAGTGATGCCCAACGTGCTGGTGGTGTCGGCCAGCTCGCCCTACAAGTCGGTGAAGGACCTGGTGACGGCCATGGCGGCCAAGCCGGGCGGATTCAAGTACGCCTCGTCGGGCATCGGCAGCACGCAGCACGTGGGCGGCGAGGCCTTCAACCTGGCCACCGGCATGAAGTCGATCCACGTGCCCTACAAGGGCAGCTCGCAGGCGCACATCGACATCATCGCGGGCGAAGTCGACATGATGTTCGACAGCACCTCCTCGGCCATGGGCCAGATCAAGGCCGGCAAGTTCCGCGCATTGGCCGTGAGTGCGCCGCAGCGCTCGCCCGAGCTGCCCGACGTGCCCACGCTGGCCGAGCAGGGCGTCAAGGGCGCCGACGTGTCCACCTGGTACGGCCTCTACGTCACGGCCGGCACGCCGCGCCCCGCGGTCGAGCGGCTGAGCGCCGAGCTCACGCGCACGCTGAAGCTGGCCGACGTGCAGACGCGCATCAAGGCCCTGGGCGGCGAGCCCGGCGCGCTCACCGGCGAGCCCTTCGCGGCAATGAACAAGCAGGAATTCGACCACTACGGCCAGCTCGTGCGCGACGCCAATATCAAGGCCGAATGAACCGGCCCGCTCCCTTTTCATTCAACTCGCATCCGAGCCACACCATGTCCACCACTACCAAGACCTCGAGCGTGATCTCCGCCAAACCCCGCATCGTCGTGCTGCTGGGCGACCCCAGCGGCGTCGGCCCCGAAATGGCCGTGAAGCTGCTGGGGCGCCAGCGCAACCTGGACGCCGCGCGCGTGCTGCTGATTGCCGACCCGATCGTGCTGGCCGCCGGCGAGCGCGCGGCGGGCGTGAAGCTGGACCCGCTGCAGGTCGAGAACCTCGACGCGCTGCGCTTCGAAGACGGCCGCCCCAGCCTGCTCACGCGCGACTGGATGGAGGGCCTTGAGCCGGTGCTGGGTGAGTCGAATGAACAGTCTGGCCGGGCCTCGTTCGAGGCGCTGGAGCTGGCCACGCTGGCGGTGCGGCGCGGGCAGGCCGAAGGCATTCTCTTTGCGCCGCTCAACAAGCATTCGCTGCGCCTGGGCGGCCTCGTGCATGAAGACGAGCTGCGCTACATGCAGGAGCGCTTTGCGGTGACGGGCTTCGTCTGCGAGTTCAATCTCACAGGATCGCTCTGGACCTCGCGCGTGACCTCGCACATTCCGCTGAAGGACGTGGCGAGCCACATCACCGTGGAAGGCGTGAGCGACGCCGTGAAGATCATCGCGTCGGCGCTGCGCCGCGCGGGCGTGGCGCATCCGCGCATCGCGGTGACGGGGCTCAACCCGCACGCGGGCGACGGGGGCTCCATCGGCATGGAAGAAATCGAGATCATCGCGCCCGCCGTCGAACAGCTGCGCGCCGAGGGCTTCGACGCGCGCGGCCCGTTCTCGCCCGACACGGTGTTCATCGGCGCACGGCGCGGCGACGTCGATGCGGTGGTGTCGATGTACCACGACCAGGGCCAGATCGCGATGAAGCTCATGGGCTTCGAGCAGGGCGTGACGCTGCACGGCGGCCTGCCGGTGCCGGTGGCCACGTCGGCCAGCGGCAGCGCCTTCGACATCGCGGGCCAGGGCATTGCGAAGATCGAAGGGCTGCAGCAGGCCTTCGACCTGTGCGTGCGCATGGCGAGCGGCGCGCCGGCGCGCACGGCCGCACAGGCAGTAACTGCGTGAGTCTCTCGGCAGGACCAAACAAAAAGGGCCGCTTGCGCGGCCCTTTTTTTAAAAACTCAGGCGGTCGGTGGTTCGCCGTAGCTGTTCGACTCGGGTTGCGTCGGCTGCACGTAGAAATAGATCAGCACGAGGTTGACGAGCGGAATGAGCGCCAGCAGCAGAAACCAGCCGCTCTTGCCGATGTCGTGCAGGCGGCGCGCTCCCACGGCCAGCGCGGGCAGCAGCAGGGCCAGGGCCGCGATGCCGTACACGAACCGATGGATCAGGCTTGCCACGATGAGAATGACCAGCTGTCCAAGCACGAACCACCAGAACTCCGAGCGCGAGGCGCGCCCGCTGAAATCCACGTACTTGTTCAGACAGGTCTTGACCGCTGTTTGAAAATTCATTGATCGACTCCTCTTGATTGGTCCCAGGGAAATTTCCCCGGGCCATCATATAGATGCGTCTTTCAACGGCAAACTCGGCTAGAAGCGATAGCTGGCCTGCAAACAAACGGGTTATGAATTGGCTTGCCAGCGGCCCGATTCAGCTGCCCAGCCGCTTCAGCAGGCCCGCGGTCGATGCATCGAGCCCCATGACATCGCCCGATGCGAGGCGCGGTTCGATGTCCTTTGCGAGTACCTTGCCGAGCTCCACGCCCCACTGGTCGAAACTGTTGATACCCCACAGCGCACCGCTGGTGAACACGCGGTGCTCGTACATCGCGAGGAAGGCACCCAGCGATTCGGGCGTGAGCTTTTCGAACACGAAGAAGGTGCTCGGCCGGTTGCCCGGAAAGTTCTTGTGGCCGCCCTCGTCGAGCTTGCCCACCATCAGCGCCTGCGCCTGCGCGAGCGCATTGGCCAGCAGCTTGGGGTGATGGCCTTCGAGGTCGTGAGAGGCATCGCGCACCGCCACGAACTCGAGCGGGATCACGTCTGTGCCCTGGTGCAGCATCTGGAAGTAGGCGTGCTGCCCGTTGGTGCCGGGCTCGCCCCACAGCACAGGCGAAGTGCCGAAGGCCACCGGCTTGCCGCTGGCATCGACCTGCTTGCCGTTGCTTTCCATCTCGAGCTGCTGCAGGTAGGCCGGCACACGCTTCAGTGCGCTGTGGTACGGCGCGATGCTGCGGCTCGTGAACTTGTGGAAGTTGCGATACCAGACGTCAAGCAGGCCCAGCCGCACCGGAAGGTTCTGCGCGAGCGGTGCCGTGCGGAAGTGCTCGTCCATTGCATGCGCGCCCGCCAGCAGCCGGCGGAAGCCGTCGGCGCCGATGGCCAGCGCAATCGGCAGGCCGATTGCCGACCACAGCGAATAGCGGCCGCCCACCCAGTCCCAGAAGCCGAAGGTGGTGTCGATGCCGAACTTCTTCGCCGCTTCCACATTGGTGGTGAGCGCCGCGAAGTGGCCCGCGATGTCGGTGCCACCCGATTGCTCGTACCAGCGCTTGGCAGAAAGCGCGTTGGTCATCGTCTCGGCCGTGGTGAAGGTCTTCGAGGCAATGAGGAACAGCGTGTGCTCGGGCGCGAGGCCCTGCAGCACGCCCGCCAGCTCATGGCCGTCGACGTTCGAGACGAAGTGAAAGCGCTTGCCCGGCGCGGCGAATTCGGCCAGCGCCAGCACCGCCATCTGCGGGCCGAGGTCGGAGCCGCCGATACCGATGTTGACCACGTCGGTGATCGTGTGGTCGGTGCGCACCCTCTCGGCATAGGCCAGCATCGCGTCGAGCGTGGCGTGCACTTCGCGCAGCTCGTGCGCGGTCTTCGGGCCGGTCTGCGCATCGGCCGGCGCGCGCAGCAGCGTGTGCAGCACGGCGCGGTCTTCGGTGTTGTTGATGTGCTCGCCGGCGAACATGGCGTCGCGGTGAGCCTCGAGGCCGCACTCGCGGGCCAGCTCGAACAGCAGCTCTTCGGTGCGCGCGTCGATCAGGTTCTTCGACAGGTCGGCGAAGACATACGGCGCCTCCTGGCTGAAGCGGGCGAAGCGGCCTGCGTCGTCGACGAAGGCATGGCGCACGTCGAACTGGCGGCCCGCGATTTCGAAGCTGGACTGCAATTGCGCCCAGGCCGGCGCGCGATCGCAGCGAAGGGTCATGGCCATGTTTACTTGCCGCTTTCCTGCATGAGCTTTTCGAGCTTCACGGCGTCGGCCGCGAAGGCGCGGATGCCTTCGGCGAGCTTCTCGGTGGCCATGGCGTCTTCGTTCAGGGCAAAGCGGAAGCCCGCCTCGTCGTAGCTGACCTTGGCGACGTCGCCGCCAGTTGCAGCCTTGGCGTCGAGCGCGTGCTGCAGCGGCTCGTTGCTGGCGGCCAGCTCGGCCAGCAGCTCGGGGCTGATGGTCAGCAGGTCGCAGCCGGCGAGCGCCTGGATCTGTCCCACATTGCGGAAGCTCGCACCCATGACTTCGGTCTTGATGCCGTGCTGCTTGTAGTAGTTGAAGATTTCGCGCACCGACTTCACGCCGGGGTCGTTCGCGCCAGCGCTCGCAGCCTCGTCCCACTTGGCGCCGGCCGACTTCTTGTACCAGTCGTAGATGCGGCCCACGAAGGGCGAGATGAGCTGCACGCCCGCAGCGCCGCAGGCCACGGCCTGCGCGAACGAGAACAGCAGCGTGAGGTTGGTGCGAATGCCCTTCTGCTCCAGGGCACGCGCCGCCTCGATGCCTTCCCAGGTGGAGGCGACCTTGATGAGCAGGCGCTTTTCGGTGTCGATGCCTTCGGCCTTATAGAGCGCCACGATGCGCTCGCCGCGCGCAATGGTCGCGGCCGTGTCGAAGGACAGGCGGGCGTCGACTTCGGTCGACACGCGGCCCGGGATGATCGAGAGGATTTCGGTGCCGAAGCGCACCAGCAGGCGGTCGATGACCTCGTCGAGCGGCTTGCCCGCGTGCTTCTTCACTGTCTCGTCGAGCAGCGGCCGGTATTCGGGCTTCTGCACGGCCTTGAGGATCAGCGAGGGATTGGTGGTCGCGTCCTGTGGCTTGGAAACGCTGAGCTGCTTGAAGTCACCGGTGTCGGCGACGACGGTGGTCCATTGGCGGAGGGCATCGAGTTGGTTCATGAAATCATTATCCAGTGCGGGTTGTGACAAGTCCTGCACGCAGTTGCGCGTCGGCCGATGTTTTCATGCGCACCGTAGCACGGGTTTTCACGCGGCTCCATCGGCCTGATGCCCGTGTGGTTGTCTCCGCTGTCCGGCCTCCCCGCCCTACACCGCCTGTGGTCCGTGGCTGACGGGCGCGTGCCCGGGCCTTGGCTAGCCTGAGTTTTACGCCGAATGTCTTCATCCCTCAGGAGTGCCTCATGACCCCTCGCACGCGCGCCGACGCCACCACCGTCCGGCCTTTCGACGACCGCCGCACCAGCAACGCGATCGGCGCAATGGCCACGGCCTTCGTCGTGGGCGGCGTGGCCACCTGGTTCGCCATGGACGCGGCGCGCACCGCACGCGCCCGGCCAGCCGGCCCGGCTGACGGCGCACCGCTGATGCGCGCGCCGCTGCAGGTGGTGGCGCCGGTCGATCTGCAGCGCTATGCGGGCATCTGGCACGAGCAGGCCCGCCTGCCGAACCGCTTCCAGAAACAATGCGCCGGCCCCGTCGTCGCCGAATACACCCCGCAGCCTGGGGGTGCCGTGCAGGTGCTCAATCGCTGCGTGCGGGAAGACGGCAACTTCGACGAGGCCGTCGGCGCTGCCCGCGTGGTGCCGGTGGCAGGCCAGCCTGGCGCAGGGCGCCTCCAGGTGCGATTTGCGCCAGCGTGGCTCGGCTGGCTGCCGATGGTCTGGGGCGACTACTGGATCCTGAAGCTCGACCGCGACTATCAGGTTTCGCTGGTCGGCACGCCCGACCGCCAATACCTGTGGGTGCTGTCGCGCGCGCCACGCCTCGACGAGGCCGTGCTGCGCGCGGAACTGGACTACGCCCGCAGCCTGGGGTTCGACACCGACAAGGTGGTGCTCACCGGCAGGTAGCGCTGCAGCTGCGACGGCAGCACGGCCGGCGCGGTGCAATGAATGGCGTGCCAGCCGAAGGCGCGCGCCGCCTCCACGTTGGCGGCCGAATCGTCGATGAACACGGTCTGTGCCGGATCGAGGCGGTAGCGCATCGCCAGCACTTCGTAGATCTCGCGTTCGGGCTTGAGGAACTTCACGTCCCCCGAGAACACGCCGCCGTCGAAGCGCTGCATGAAGGCGTGCTTGCGCTCGATGGCGCGGGCGTACGGCGCGGGCATGTTCGACAGGTAGTACAGGCGCAGCGGCTGGCCGGCTTCGCGGTGGGCGATCAGCTGTTCGAGCATGTCGACCGTGACGCCGATGGGCTCCAGCCGCTCGCCCAGCCCTTCGAGCATGGTGTGAAGCGGCTCGGCCGGCAGCGAAAGCCGCGCCGTCATGCGGGCGATGGCGTCGTCCAGCGTGCGGGTGCCGCAGTCGAAACCCGTCCAGTCGTCGTGATGGAAAAGCGCCCTGCCCAAGGCGGCCGCGGCGGCTTCAGTGGGTGCGTGTTGGGAGAGATGGGCCTGTACCAGCCGTGTGGGCTCCCATGCGAACAGCACGGCGCCCAAGTCGAAAACCACGTTCATGGCGCCATTGTTTCATGCGCCGGGCACCACGCTCACGCCATGGGCTCCCAGGGACAGCGTGGCCTGCGCGCCGGCAGCCAGCGGGCGGGACAGGTCGGTCGACACCACGAAGACCGGCCCCAGGGTGGTGTCGAAGCCGTATTCGTAGAAGCTGCCAAGGTAGGCGGCCTTGCGCAGCGTGGCCGGAAGGCCGTCCGCCGCGCCAATGGCGCCGATCTGCCAGGCTTCGGGCCGCACCGCCACCTTCACCGTGCCGGGCGCCACCGCGTAGCGCGGCTGCAGGCGCAGCGGGCCGAGCGCCACGCTGCCGTCGGCTTGCGCCGTGGCGGGAAACACCATCGCCTCGCCCATGAAACCGGCGACGAACTCGCTCTCGGGCCGCCCGTAGAGTTGCTCGGGCGTGCCGCGCTGGGCGATCACGCCGTGGTCCATCACGATGATCTGGTCGCTCACGGCCAGCGCCTCGCTCTGGTCGTGCGTGACGTAGGCCACCGTGAGCTTCAGCCGCTGCTGCAGCGAGCGGATTTCCTCGCGCATCTCGCGGCGCAGCCGGGCATCGAGGTTCGACAGCGGCTCGTCGAACAGCAGCACCGCCGGTTCGAGCACCAGCGCACGCGCCAGCGCCACGCGCTGCTGCTGGCCGCCCGAAAGCTCGCTGGGCAGGCGCTCGTCGAAGCCGACCAGCCCCACGCCCCGCAGCGCCTCGCGCGCCCGCGACGTGGCCTCGTCTTTCTTCACGCCGCTCATGCGCAGGCCGTAGCTCACGTTCTCGATCACGTTCATGTGCGGGAACAGCGCGTAGCTCTGGAACATCATGCTGACGTTGCGCTCGGCCGGGCCGAGCGTGGTGACGTCTCGCCCGCCCATGAAGATCGAGCCCGCGGTCGGCGATTCGAGCCCCGCGATCATCCGCAGCGTGGTCGTCTTGCCGCAGCCCGAGGGCCCGAGGATGGTGGTGAGCGTGCCCACCGGCACTTCGAAGCTGATGCCCTTGACGGCCAGCGGCGCGTTCTTGTCGGCGCCGTAGCGCTTGGTGACGTTGCGGAATTCGATGCCGTTGCTCATGGATTCTTCTCTCGTTTCAATGCACGGGCGCGGGCACAACCGGCACACCCGCCTTGCGCCGCCCAAGCTTGCGCTCCCCAACCACCCACTGCACCAGCGCAATGGCCAGCGACATCAGGATCATGAGCACCGTGCAGTACGCCAGCGCGATGCCGTAGTCGCCGTTGCCGACGCGGCCGATGATGTAGGTGGTGGCCAACTCGTTCTCCGCCGTGACCAGGAAGATCACCGCGCTCACCGTCGTCATGGCGCGCACGAAGCTGTAGACCAGCGCGGCCACCAGCGCGGGCTTGAGCAGCGGCAGCACCACCTTGAAGAGCGTCTGCGAGGTCGAGGCGCGCAGCATCAGCGAAGCCTCGTCGAGCGAGCGGTCGAGCTGCTTGAAGGCCGCCGTGCCGGCCCGCACGCCCACCGGCAGGTTCCGGAACATGAAGCACAGCACGATGATGAGCCCCGTGCCCGTGAGCTCGAAAGGCGGCACGTTGAAAGCCAGGATGTAGCTCACGCCCAGCACCGTGCCCGGAATCGCAAAGGCCAGCAGCGCGCCGAACTCGAACAGCCCCTGCCCCCTGAACTCGTTGCGCGCCAGCAGCCATGCAATCAGCAGGCCCAGCGCCGCGGTAATGGGCGCCGAGATGCCCGCCAGCTTGAGCGTGGTGATCAGCGAGTTCCACGCCGTACCCGCCCACACCAGCCCGAACTGCCCCCACTCCAGCGCGAAGGCGTTCTTGAAGTGGTTCAGCGTGAAGCTGTAGTCGCGTCCCCAGGTCTGCACGAAGCCGCCCGCGAAGGCGAACAGGTACACCACGGCGGTGAACGCGATCCACGGCAAGGCGATGCAGTAGATGGTGCGGCGCACGCCGTCGGGCAGCGCCATCGCGATGCCTGCGTCGCCCTTGCCGCTCACGGTGGTGTAGTTCTGCTTGCCCAGCACGCCGCGCTGCAGCGCGAACACGCCGAGCGCGAACAGCGTGAGCACCCAGGCCAGCGAGGCCGCACGGCCCTGGTCGTACTGCGCGCCGACGATGGCAAAGAAGATGTCGGTCGACAGCACCGAGAACTGCCCGCCCACCACCACGGGGTTGCCGAAGTCGGCAATGCTCTCGATGAAGCCCACCAGGAAGGCGTTGGCCAGCCCCGGCTTCAAGAGCGGCAGCGTGATGGTGAAGAAGGTGCGGCGGCGGTCGGCGCGCAGCATTTGCGCGGCTTCCTCGAGGCTGGGCGCAATGCCCTGCACCACGCCGCGCATGATCATGAAGGCGATGGGCGTGAACGCGAACAGCTGCGCCACCAGCACGCCCGGCATGCCGTAGAACCAGCGCGTGGGCTCGATGCCGAACACGTTCTCCAGCACCTGGTTGACGATGCCGGCGCGGCCGAACAGCAGGATCAAGCCGAGGCCCACCACGAAGGGCGGCGTGATGATCGGCAGCAGCGCCAGCACCCGCAGCGCGCCCTGCCCGCGCTTGCTGCCGCGCTCGGCCATCAGCGCCATCAGCGTGCCGAGGAAGGTGGTGCCGGCCGCCGCGAGCAGGGCCAGCACCAGCGTGTTCCACGCCACGCCGCAGCGCACGCCGCCGGAGAGGCAGCCAAGGCCCCAGATGCGCTCGGTGAACACGCGCGCGACGAACGCGGTGATCGACCACTGCCCGTCCTCATTGAAGAACGCACCGGACAACGCCTTGCTCACCGGATAGGCAATGAACAGCGCCATCAGCACGCCGCAGCCGATGACCGCGGCAGACACGAACAGGTCGCCCTTGAAGAGGCCCAGCCGCGCAATGCCGAAGGCCGCCAGCAGCACCAGCGCGGTGAGCGCCACGAAGCCGCCCGCGCCGATGCCGAACTGGTTGATGGCCAGCTCGCCGAACTGCGCGTTGAGCGCCGCAAAGCTCCAGCCCCGCGCGCCGATGGCAAAGCCCGTGACGGCAAGCCCGATGGCACCGATCGCGCCGCCCGCCAGCAGCCAGCGCCCTTGTGCCCGCCCCGCCGGCAGCCACGCGCCTACGGCGCACATCACAAGCCCCGCAAGGCCGATGAAGAGCCAGCTGCGGCCCTGCGTAGCCGCCTGCATCAGGCCGTTGGCACCCTCCGCCTGACCGAAGACCTGCGGAACGGCCTCGTACCAGGTGGCATCCTGGATCGCATACCAGGGCAGCAGCAGGTACGCCGCAAAGCCCAGCGCGACCCACGCCCAGATCCAGCGCCGCGAGCGCCGGATGGCAGCCAGCGACGCCGGATTGACCGGCGCGCCTTCAGCGACTGAACGCGCTTCCACTTAGCGCGGCAGCGAATTGACGTCTTTTTCCCAGCGCGCAATCAGGCGGCGGCGTTCGGCGCTGGCACCGTACTTGGCGTAGTCGTAGTTGATGAACTTGATCTTCTTGAAATCGGGAATGCGCGGGTCGAGCTTTGCATTCACGTTGCTCGGCAGCTGGAACTGCTTGTTGGCGGCGCCCAGCTCCTGCGCGGCGGGCGTCAGTGCCCATTCGTAGAACTTCTTGGCGGCGTCGAGGTTGCGCGCGCCCTTGATGATGCTCATGGAGCCGATCTCGGCGCCCGTGCCATCACTCGGCGTGATGGTCTCGACCGGAAAGCCCTGCATCTTCTCGCCAGGGCCATCGTGCACGAAGCTGATGGAGATCGCGGTTTCGCCGCGTGCCACCGCCTTGATCGGACCGGTGCCCGAGCGGGTGTACTGGCCCACATTCTTGTGCAGCGCCTTGAGGTAGTCGAAGGCCTTGTCCTCGCCCATCATCTGCACCAGCGTGGCGATCATGGTGTAGGCCGTGCCGCTCGATGCGGGGTTGGCCACCTGGATGTCGCCCTTGTATTCGGGCTTGAGCAGGTCGGCCCAGGTCTTGGGCACTGGCAGCTTCTTCTTGGCCAGCAGCTCGGGGTTGTAGCCGAAGCCCAGCGGGCCCGAATAGATGCCGACCGTCTTGTAGCCCGACTGCTTGGCCTGCTGCTGGGCCCAGGGATGCAGCTGCGACAGCGTGGGCGACTTGTATTCGAGCGTGAGCCCCTGCTCGGCCGCCTGCAGGTGCGGATCGCCGGTGCCGCCGAACCAGATGTCGGTCTTGGGGTTGTCCTTCTCGGCAATCAGCTGGGCCAGCGCTTCGCCCGAGCCCTTGAGCGCCATGTTGATGCGCACGCCGGTGGTTCGGGCATAGACGGTGGAAATCACGTTGCACCACTCGGCCTGGACCGAGCAGATCACGTTGACGGTCTGGGCCGACGCGGCGGCCGACAGGCCGAGCAGCGCGGCTGCGGTGAGAATCTTGCTCTTCATTGGGTCCCTCCACCTCTGTGCAATAAAAAAAGGCCTCGCGGCCATGGGGCAGCGTAGCTTTAGTACAGGTCTCTCGAATCGGTACAAGTACCATCGCGACTGGCGCATGTCGCATCAGCGACGCATGCAGCCTGCCTCGGCACTCAGACAAAGGAAAGTTTTCTCATGAGCTTCGATCTCGTTCTGTTCGGCGGTACTGGCGATCTCGCGTGGCGCAAGCTGATGCCCGCGCTGTTCCAGGCATTCCGGCACGGCAGTCTGCCACCTGACGGCCGCATCGTCGGCGTGGCGCGGGACGACCTGTCGGACGACCAGTACCGGGAGCTGATCCAGTCGCGCTTCAAGGCGGTCGAAGGCGCCAAGCGGCCTTCGCCGGAGGAATTCGAGAAGTTCGCCTCCATGCTGCACTACCTGCGCATGGACCTCTCGAAGCCCGACGACTATGCCCGCCTGGCGAGCCTGCTCAACCAGCGCGACGCCAAGACGGTGGTGATGTACGTGGCCACGGCGCCCGCGCTCTTCACCCAGGTGGTCGAGCAGATCGCGGCGGCCGGGCTCAACGGTTCCAGGACCCGCATCGTGCTTGAGAAGCCGCTGGGCCACGACCTGGCTTCCAACCGCGCCATCAACTCCGCCGTGGGCAAGGTGCTCGAAGAAAAGCAGGTCTTTCGCATCGACCACTACCTCGGCAAGCCTTCGGTGCAGAACCTGTTCGCCATGCGCTTCGGCAATGCGCTGTTCGAGCCCATCTGGCGCCGCGAGCACATCTCCAACATCCAGATCACCATTGCCGAAGACCTGGGCGTGGAAAAGCGCGGCGCGTTCTACGACCAGACCGGCGCACTGCGCGACATGGTGCAGAACCACGCGCTGCAGCTGCTGTGCGCCGTGGCCATGGAGCCGCCGATCAACTCGCACGCCGACGCCATCCGCGACGAAAAGCTCAAGGTGCTGCGCGCCCTCAAGCCCTGGACGCCCGAGAGCCTGGGCCTGCACACGGTGCGCGGCCAGTACACGGCCGGCACGGCCTACGGCGAGCGGGTGCAGGGCTACCGCGACGAGCCGGGCGTGAACCCGGACAGCCGCACCGAGACCTTCGTGGCGCTGCGCACCGAAATCGCCAACTGGCGCTGGGCCGGCGTGCCCTTCTACATCCGCACCGGCAAGCGGCTGGCTTCGCGCGACGCGCGCATCGAGGTCAACTTCAGGCCCACGCCGCATGCCATCTACCGGGCACCGGCGGGCAACGTCAACAAGCTGGTGATCAACCTGCAGCCCAAGGACGGGCTGGAGCTTCACATGCTCGCGCAGGCGCAGGACAACCGGCAGCGCACCAACGGCAACCAGAGCGCGGCCGCGCAGCTGGCGCCGGTGCAGCTCGACCTCGACTTCGACAAGCGCTTCGGCGCCGAACGCGTGGGCGCCTACGAGCGCCTGCTGCTCGACGTGATCGACGGCCGCCTGAACCTGTTCGTGCGCAGCGACGAGCAGGAAGAAGCATGGCGCTGGGTCGAGCCGCTGATCGACAGCTGGGAATCGGACGGCGGCCCGCGCCCCTATGCGGCTGGCACCTGGGGCCCGAGCGCGTCCAGCGCGATGATTGCGCGCGACGGCTTCGCCTGGGGCGAAGAGCAGTAACGCCTGCCCCGGTCGCGCTCAGCCGAACTGCAGGCAACGCATGCTGAGCGTGCCCGACTGGAATCCCTCGTAGACCGTCTTCGCGCGCTCGCCGCTCCCGGCGGCGCCGAGGGCGTAGAGAAACGGGTAGTAGTGATCGGGCATCGCCACGGCGGTCGATGCGCCTTCCAGCTTCGCGTAGTCGACCAGTGCGCGGTCGTCGCGGCCCGCAAGTGCAGACTTCACCGCATCGTCGAACGACTGCGCCCATGGCCGGCTTGCGCTGGGCCCGTCGGGCGTTCCGCGGTCGGTGGCGCGCAGGTTGTGCACCACGTTGCCGCTGCCCATCACCAGCACGCCCTTGTCGCGCAGCGCGGCGAGGTCGCGGCCCACCGCGTAGTGGAAGGCGGCCGGCTTGTCGTAGTCGATGCTGAGCTGGAACACGGGAATGTCGGCCTTGGGGTACAGGTGCTTCAGCACCGACCACGTGCCGTGGTCGAGGCCCCATTGCTCGGTCGCGATCACCGGCGTCTGCTTCACCACGCCGACGGTCTCCTGGGCAAGCGCGGGGTGACCCGGCGCCGGGTATTCGATGTCGAACAACGCCTGCGGGAAGCCGCCGAAATCGTGGATCGTCTTCGGCTTCGCCTGCATGCCGACACCGGTGGCGCCGCGGCTGAGCCAGTGCGCCGACACGCTGAGGATGGCCGAGGGCCGGGGCAGCTCGCGGCCCCATGCCGAGAGCCGACGCGTGAAGGCGTTGTCGCTGATGGCGTTCATCGGCGAGCCATGGCCGATGAAGATCACCGGCATGCGGCGAGAAGCTCCACCAGCAGGTGCGTCGGCGGCTTGCACGCTGCAGGCCAGCGAGGCCAGCACCGCAGTCGCGCCAAGGGCGGTGCCCATCAGGAAGCCGCGGCGGCCCAGTTCGGAGGTTGCAAGCGTTGTCGTCATTGGCATGGCGGCACTCTGCAACAGTTTTCGGCGCAAGGCGGTGCCTTTGCGCACACTTTTTCGAAGATCGATGGTTCTGGCCTACTTCCTCGCGAGCACAGGCGCCTCGCGCAGCGGCGCTCCCTTGACCACGAGTTGCACCACCACCGCGACCACGATGTTCAACACCAGCGCCGCCAGCCCGGTGTAGAGCGTGTAGCTGCCATCGCCGATCACGAAGGTGTGCACCGGCTTGATGCCGTCCGAGAACGCCAGCCAGCTGCCGCCGAGCAGCCCCACAGCCCAGCCCGCCAGCAGCGCCGGTGCACGGAACCAGCCGAAGAACAGGCCGAACACCACCGCCGGGAAGGTCTGCAGGATCCACAGGCCGCCCAGCAGTTGCAGGTCGAGCGCGAACTGCGTGGGCAGGAACAGGATGAACACCAGCGCCCCCAGCTTGACCACCAGCGACACGATCTTCGCGACCTTGGCCTCGCCCGCCGGCGTGACGTCAGGCCGCACATAGGCCTTCCAGAAATTGCGCGTGAACAGGTTGGCCGCACCGATCGACATCACCGCCGCAGGCACCAGCGCACCGATGGCAATGGCCGCAAACGCGAAGCCCGCGAACCACGACGGGAGCAGCGCATTGAAGAGCGCCGGCACCACGTCGTTGTTGCTCTTCACCGTGAGATGGGCTGCATAGGCCATGTAGCCCAGCAGCGCGATGAGCCCCAGCAGCACCGTGTACGCCGGCAGGAAGACGGCATTCTTGCGGATGGTGTTGGCGCTCTTGGCCGCGAAGATGCCGGTGAGCGTGTGCGGGTACATGAAGGCCGCGAGCGCCGAGCCCAGCGCCAGGCTCGCGTACGGCAGGTACTGCGCCGGCTTGAGCGTGAGCCCCGTCGCGCCGCCCTTGGCCGCGAAGGCATCGCCCGCCGCGTGGAACACGCTGCCGTAGCCGCCGAGCTTCATGGGCACCAGCACCACGGCCACCAGCACCACGATGTAGATCATCAGGTCCTTCACGAACGCGATGAGCGCCGGCGCGCGCAGCCCCGCCGAGTAGGTGTAGAGCGCCAGGATCACGAAGGCCGCCGCCAGCGGCAGCTCGCCCGTGAGCCCCAGCGCCTTGATGACCACCTCCATGCCGACCAGTTGCAGCGCGATGTAGGGCATGGTCGCGACCACGCCGGTCACGGCAATGGCCAGCTCCAGCGCGCGCGAGCCGTAGCGCCCGTACACCACGTCGGCGGCAGTCACGTGCCCGGCCTTGTGCGCGGCATGCCAGAGCTTCGGCATGATGATGAAGACGATCGGGTACACGAGGATGGTGTACGGCAGCGCAAAGAAGCCGTAGGCACCCACGGCGTACACCAGCGCCGGCACGGCGATCACGGTGTAGGCGGTGTAGAAGTCGCCGCCCACCAGGAACCAGGTGATCCAGGTGCCGAAGTTGCGCCCGCCCAGGCCCCACTCGTCGAGGTGCGCGCCCTTGCCCTTGGCGCCGCCGCTCTGCCAGCGCGAGGCCCAGAAGCCCATCACGGTGACCAGTACGAAGAAGAAGACGAAGACCGACAGCGCGGTCCAGTTGATCTGGCCGTCCATCATTCGTCTCCCTCTTCATACCCGCTGCGGTAGACGATCCAGATCAGCAGCGCGGTGATCGGCACCCACAGCAGCTGGTACCAGTAGAAGAAGGGAAAGCCGAACAGCTCCGGCAAGGGGCTGTTGTAGAACGGCAGCCACAGAAGCCCGATGAAGGGCAACAAGAGCAAGGCCCACATGTGCTGTTCTCCTTGGTGTGATTTTTACGAAAGCACCAAGGAGTTATAGACCTGAAGCCGAACACGCGGCGCCGACCCGGATTAAGCGGCCGTGCTAGATGCGGCCCTCCTCGGCCGCATGGCAAGCGACTTGCACGCCCTTGATGCTCAGCAGCTTCGGGCGCTCGGAAGAACAGCGCGCATTCGCATGCGGGCAGCGCGGATGAAAGGCGCAGCCCGTGGGCGGGTTCAGCGGGTTCGGCACTTCGCCCTGCACCGGCGTGCGCTGGCGCCCCGTGTGCTTCATCTGCGGAATGGCATCGAGCAGCATGCGGGTGTATGGATGCTGCGGCGCCGAGAACAGCTTCTGCTTGTCGGCCACCTCGACCAGCCGGCCCAGGTACATCACGCCGACCTGGTCGGCCACGTGGCGCACCACGGCGAGGTTGTGCGAGATGAAGAGATAGGTCAGGCCCTGCTCGCGCTGCAGGTCCTTCATGATGTTGAGCACCTGCGCCTGCACGCTCACGTCGAGCGCCGAGGTGGGCTCGTCGCACACCAGGAACTCGGGCTGCGTGGCGAGCGCGCGCGCAATCGAGATGCGCTGGCGCTGGCCGCCCGAGAACTGGTGCGGGTACTTGCTCATGTCCAGCGGCGAGAGGCCGACCGACTTGAGCAGTTCGCCCACGCGCTCGCGCAGCGCGGCCTTGTCGCTGATGATGTCGTGCTCGCGCAGCGGCTCGCCGATGATGTCTTCCACGATCCAGCGTGGGTTCAGGCTCGCGTAGGGGTCCTGGAAGATCATCTGGATGCGGCGGCGCAGCTTGCGGCCTTCGGGGGTCTTGAACGCGGCGTGCGCGTCCTGTCCGTCGAACTGCAGGCCGCCGCGCGTGGGCGCGTAGAGGCCCACCAGCAGGCGCGCCACGGTGCTTTTGCCGCAGCCCGATTCGCCTACCAACGCCAGCGTCTTGCCGCGCTCGATGGAAAAGCTCACGCCGTCGACCGCGTGCAGCAGCACGCGCGGCTTGCGTTCGAGCACGCGGTTGAGCCAGGGCGGCGAGACGTCGAAGGTGCGAGCGAGGTCGTGCGCGACCACGAGCGGTTCGCTCATCGCGTCACCTCCACGATGGGTTCGGCCGCTTCGGGCGTGGCGCGTTCGCCGGCCGCCAATGCGTCGTGATGCCTTGCCGCAATCTCGGCCTGGCCGGCATGCGGATCGGCCGCATCGTGCAGCCAGCAGGCAGCGCGCGTGGCGCCGGCATGCATGAGCTCGGGCCGCTCGACGAGGCATCGCGCAAAGGTGCGCGGGCAACGCGGGTTATAGGCACAGCCGGTGGGAATGGCGTTGAGCCGCGGCATTGCACCGTCGATCTGGTTGAGCCTCTCGCGGTCGCTCGTCATGTCGGGAATCGATGCCATCAGGCCCGAGGTGTAGGGGTGCGCAGGCTGGTGGATCACTTCGTGCACCGGGCCGATTTCGGCAATGCGGCCGGCATACATCACGGCCACGCGGTCGCAGGTTTCGGCGATCACGCCCATGTCGTGCGTAATCAGCATCACCGCTGCGCCGCGGTCCTTGCAGACCTGCTTGAGCAGTTGGATGATCTGCGCCTGGATCGACACGTCGAGCGCGGTGGTCGGCTCGTCGGCCACGATCAGCTTCGGCTCAGCCGCAAGCGCCAATGCGATCACCACGCGCTGCCGCATGCCACCCGAGAACTGGTGCGGGAAGTGGTCGATGCGCTGCTCGGCGGCGGGAATGCCGGTGTCCTGCAGCAGGCCGATGGCCCGCTTGCGCGCTTCGCTCTCGGTCACGGGCAAGTGGGCGCGAATGGTTTCTATCAGCTGCCGGCCCACGGTGTAGAGCGGGTTCAGCGAAGTCAGCGGGTCCTGGAAGATCGCGCCGATCTTGCGGCCGCGAATGGGCCGCATCGCGTCGAAGCCGAGGTTGTCGATGCGCTGGCCCTCCAGCAGGATCTCGCCGCCGGCCACACGGCCCGGCGGTTCGAGCAGGCCGATGATGGCCGCGCCCGTGAGCGACTTGCCGGCGCCCGATTCGCCCACCACGCCGAGGATTTCGCCGGGCGCGATGTCGAATGAAATGCGGTCGAGCGCACGCAGCGTGCCGCGGCGGTGCGGAAATTCGACGACGAGGTCTTTGACCTGGAGCAGCGTCATGGTGGCGTTCTCCTTATCTTTCTCTTCAGCGCAGACGAGGGTTGAGCGCGTCGCGCAGCCAGTCGCCAAGCAGGTTCACGCTGAGTGCGATCAGCACCAGCATCAGGCCCGGAAACACCGTGATCCACCATTCGCCCGAGAACAGGTACTGGTTGCCGATGCTGATGAGCGTGCCCAGCGAAGGCGAAGTCGGCGGCACGCCGACGCCGAGGAACGACAGCGTGGCCTCGGTGATGATGGCCGTGGCCACCTGGATCGTGGCCAGCACCATCACCGGCCCCATCACGTTGGGCAGCACGTGGCGCAGCATGATGCGCATCGGTGCCACGCCGGTGACGCGCGCGGCCTGCACGTATTCCTTGTTGCGCTCCACCAGCGTGGAACCGCGCACCGTACGCGCGTACTGAACCCAGCCGGTCAGCGAGATGGAAATGATCAGCACGCCGAAGGCGAGCGACTCGTGCGCGCCGGGAAAGAGCGCGCGGCCGACGCCGGCAATGAGCAGCGCCACCAGGATGGGCGGAAACGACAGCATCACGTCGCACACGCGCATGAGGAACGAGTCGAGCCAGCCGCCGAAGAAGCCGGCGAGCAGGCCCAGCACCACGCCGACCGCCACCGACAGCACCACCGACACCAGGCCGACGATCAGCGAGATGCGTGCGCCGTAGATGACGGCCGAGAGAATGTCGCGGCCCTGGTCATCGGTGCCCAGCAGGTACTTGGCCGAACCTTCGGCGCTCCATGCGGGCGGCAGGCGCGCGTCGCTGAGCTCGAGGGTGGCGAGGTCGAAGGGGTTGTGCGGCGACACCCATCCGGCGAACACCGCGCAGACCACGCAGACCAGCGCGATCAGCGCCGCGCCAATGGCCACGGGCGATGTGCGAAAGCTGTAGCCGACATCGCTGTCGAGCCAACGGGCGAGTGTTTTTTTCATCGTGAGGCAAAAGGAATGGGCCCGCAAGAAGCGGGCCCATGGTCAGGCCGCCTTGCGGGCGGCCAGCGGGATCACGGCTTGATGCTCATCCACTTGAAGTACATGAAGTTGTCGGCCAGTTGCACCAGCTCGACCTTCTTGCTCACGCCCCAGGCCAGCGACTGCTGATGCAGCGGCAGGTGGCCGATGTCGTCGGCGTGCATCTTGAACGCCTCCTTGATCAGCTCGTTGCGCTTGGCCTTGTCGCTCTCGGACTGGATCTTCTTGGTCAGCTCGTCGAGCTTGGGGTTGCAGTACGCACCCAGGTTGAACTGGCCGGTGCCCTTGTCGTCGGGGCAGGAGGTGAGCGAGCTCAGCGCGTTGTGCGAGTCGTAGGTGGTCGGGGTCCAGCCCAGCATGTAGAAGCTGGTGTCGCGGCGCAGCACCTTCGGGAAGTAGGTGCCCTTGGTTTCAGCCACGAGATTGATCTTGACGCCGATCTTCGCGAGGTTGGAGGCAACGCTCTGGCAGATCTGGCCGTCGTTCACGTAGCGGTCGTTCGGGCAGTTCAGCGACACCTCGAAGCCGTTCGGATAGCCGGCTTCGGTCAGCAGCTTCTTGGCGGCCTCGACGTCGTAGGGCAAGCGCTTGTCCTGTTCGGCAGTCCAGCCGTTGATGCCGGGGCCGACCAGGAGGCCGGTGGGCTTGGAGGCGCCGCGCATCACGGTCTTCTGGATGCCGACGATGTCGATGGCCTGGTAGAAGGCCTGGCGAACGCGCTTGTCCTTGAACGGGTTCTTGCCCTTGATGTTCGAGTACTGCAGCTCGTCGCGCTTCTGGTCCATGCCCAGGAAGATGGTGCGCATCTCGGGGCCGGTGATCACGCGGGCGTTGGGCGCGGCGTTGATGCGGGCGATGTCCTGCACCGGCACGGGCTCCATCACGTCGACTTCACCCGAGACCAGTGCGGCCACGCGGGTGGCCGGGTTGGCGATGGGCGTGAAGATGATCTCCTGCGCGTTGCCGTCGATCTTGCCCCAGTAGGTGCCGTTGCGCGTGAACACGGTGCGCACGTTGGGCTGGCGTTCGCGCACACGGAACGGGCCGGTGCCGTTGGCCTTGAACGAGGCGGTGTTCTCGATGCCCTTGCGGCGATCCACCGGCTTGGTGGCCTGGTTTTCCTCGCACCACTTCTTGCTCATGATCATGGTGAGCGAGATCACGTCGGGCAGGATGGGGAAGGGGCCGTTGGTTTCGATTTCGACGGCGAGGTCGCCGACCTTGCGCACGGCCTTGATGTCGCTCAGCGTGGCGCGCAAGTCGGAGCCGTCGCCCTGGGCGCGCGCAAAGCTGAACACCACGTCGTCGGCGGAGAACGGGGTGCCGTCGTGGAAGGTCACGCCCTTGCGCAGTTCGAAGCGCCAGACGTTCGGCGAGGTCTGCTTCCAGCTGGTGGCCAGCAGCGGTGCAAGGCTCAGGTCCTTGTTGCGGCCCACGAGGGTTTCATAGACGTTGGCGGTCACGCTCAGCTGTAGCGATTCGTTGAGCGAGTGCGGGTCCAGCGATAGCGCGTCCCCCTGGTTCGCGATGCGGATGGTCTGCGCGCCGGCGACCATGCTGACGGCGCTCAGGGCGCACAAAACGGCGGCCGCAGCCACACTTTTCTTGAAACTCATGGGAACACTCCTCGGGTTGGAATCAAACACATCACGTCGCCGCGGTAGCGGCGGCTCTCCCTGGCTGCGCACCGCGGGTAACGGCAAGCGGCATGCCCTGCTCGATCAGGCCGGCATGCAGCGCGGCGCCAAGCGGCAGGATCTCGTCATTGAAGTCGTAGCGGCTGTTGTGCAGGTAGGCGCCATCGCGCACGTCCTGGCCGATGCGCAGGTAGGCGCCGGCTTTCTTCTGCAGCATGAAAGAGAAGTCTTCGGCGCCCATGCTGGGCTCCATGCTGCGCTCGACATTCTTCGCACCCACCAGCGACTCGGCCACATCGGCCGCGAACATGGCCTCGGGCGCGGTGTTGATGGTGGCGGGGTAGATGCGCTCATATTTGATGCTGGCGCTGGCGCCGAAGCCCGAGGCAATGGCCGCGCACAGCTCGTTCAGCCGCTGCTCGATCTGCGCCTGCACGCGCGCGCTGAAGGTGCGCACGGTGCCGACCAGCGTGGCCTCGCCCGGCACCACGCTCATCGCGCCGAGATCGCCGGCCTGCATCGCGCAGATGCTGATGACGGCGGCGTCGATCGGGCGCACATTGCGCGAGACGATGGTCTGGGCAGCCGTAATGATGTGCGCCGCGACGATCACGGGGTCGACGGTCTGGTAGGCGTGCGCGCCATGGCCGCCCTTGCCCTTGATGCTGATGGTGATGCGGTCGGCCGCGGCCATCATCGCGCCGCGGTTGATGCCGACGGTGCCGGCCGGCATGGCGGGCCAGTTGTGCATCGCGTAGACGGCGTTGACCGGGAAGCGGTCGAACAGGCCGTCCTCGATCATCACGCGCGCGCCGGCGCAGCCCTCTTCGCCGGGCTGGAAGATGAGCACGGCGGTGCCGTCGAAATCGCGCGTCTCGGCCAGGTAGCGCGCGGCGCCGACCAGCATGGCAGTGTGGCCGTCGTGGCCGCAGCCGTGCATGAGGCCCTCGCTGGCGGAGCGCCAGCCGAAGTCGTTGTCTTCGCGCATGGGCAGCGCGTCCATGTCGGCGCGCAGGCCGATCATGCGGCCGCTGGCCGTCGAACGACCGCGGATGACGCCGACCACGCCGGTCTTGCCGATGCCCTCGTGAATCTCGTCGACATCGCAGGCGCGCAGGGCCTCGCGCACGCGGCCGGAGGTGTAGACCTCCTCGAAGCCGAGCTCGGGGTGTGCGTGCAGGTCGCGGCGGAAGGCCGTGATCTCGGGATAGAAGTTCGCGATGTGCGCGAATGCGCGGCCGGAGGCCTTGAGGCGCGGGGCCTCTGCTGTCGCTGTCGTCATGTCAGTGCCCTCCCGCCTTGCCAACGCGCAATCGCGGATCGACCACGAAGTACAGCAGGTCGACCACGAGGTTGATCACCACGAAGATCAGGGCAATGAGGCACAGGTAGGCTGCCATCACCGGAATGTCGGCGAAGGTCACGGCCTGGATGAACAACAGGCCCATGCCGGGCCACTGGAACACCGACTCGGTGATGATCGCGAAGGCAATCAGGCCGCCGAGCTGCAGGCCGGTGATGGTCATCACGGGCACCAGCGTGTTCTTGAGCGCATGGCCGAAGTGGATGGCGCGGTTCGTCAGGCCCCGCGCGCGCGCGAACTTGATGTAGTCGGTGCGCAGCACCTCGAGCATCTCGGCGCGCACCAGCCGCATGATCAGCGTGAGCTGGAAGATCGCCAGCGTCACCGCCGGCAACACGATGTGCTGCCAGCCGTCGGCACTGAAGAGGCCGCTGGTCCACCAGCCGAGCTTCACGGTCTCGCCGCGCCCGAAGCTCGGGAACCACCCCAGCGTCACGGCGAAGACGAGGATCAGCAGGATGCCGATCAGGAAGGTGGGCAAGGACACGCCGAGCAGCGACACGGTCATGAACACCTGGCTCATGAAGGTGCCGCGGCGCAACGCGGTGTAGACGCCCATCGGAATGCCGATGAACAGCGCCAGCACGGCCGCGACGAGCGCGAGTTCAAGCGTGGCGGGGAAGCGCTCGCCGATGAGTCGCGACACCTTCGCGCCCTGGCGCAGGCTCAGGCCGAACTCACCTTGTGCAGCGTTGACGAGGAAGTGCCAGAACTGCACGAAGAAGGGCTGGTCGAGCCCCAATGCGGCGCGCAGTTCGCGGATCTGCTCAGGCTTGGCGTCCTGCCCCAGCAGGAACACGACGGGGTCGCCGACGTATTGGAAGAGGAGAAAGGCGATGAACGCGACCGCGATCATCACGATCACGGCCTGGATCAGGCGGCGCAGTACAAAGGCAATCATTCATCGAGCGGAGTGAACGGGGCATGCTAGCAGTGCAAGGTGCGTGCCCGCACGGTGGTTCCCCGGGGGTGCGCCTCGTGGTTTCCCCAAGAGTGTCCAGACGAAAAAAAGCCACTCGACTTTCGTCGAGTGGCTTTCGAGCTTTTGATTCGAAGCTGGCTTACGCCAGCGTCAAATTAGAAAGCGTGACGGATACCGAAGTCGTAGCCGGTGGAGCTCTTCGGGGTGAAGGCGCCAGCCGTGTTGTTGTAGAAGGCCGGGCCGCCAACCGTCAGGCCAGCACCGTTCTTGTTGCTGACGCGAGCGATCGTTGCGTACAGAGCCGTGCGCTTCGACAGGTTGTGCACGTAGCCCAGAGCCAGCTTGTTAGCCTTCGGATCGGGGTTGTTCACACCGAACGGGTTGAACGGCAGGTTGTTGTCGTACTTGACGTGCGACCACGAAGCGCGGATCAGGCCAGCACCGACCGGCACGGTAGCGCCGAGCAGGTAACCAGTCACGTCGACGTCAGGACGACCACCAGCCAGCGGCGTCACTTCGTAGTCAACCTTGTTCTTGACCTTCGACAGTTCACCGAACAGCTTCACGGGACCGAAGTCATACGAAGCGCCCAGGTTCAGCGTGTTGGTCTTGGTGGTCGTGCCGGCGTAGTAGTCGTCACCCACGGTGCTGCTGCCATAAGCCAGCGCAACGTCCAGAGGACCGTTGGCGTAGCCGAAGCGGCCACCGACGTAACGGCCTTGACGCTGGCTGTTGGCCACGTTAGGCGTGAAGATGCCCGAGTCGTACTTGGTCTTTTCAGCAAAGCCGTACTGCACTTGACCGTAGAAACCACCCAGGTTCGGCGGCAGGAAGTAGCCAACGACGTTGCTTGCGCGAACGTAGTTGCTGGAGCCGACGTTCGTGGCGGCGCCGGTCGAGGCTGCGGGGGTGCCGAAGGCGCCGAGCAGAGCGCTGGACGAGAAGATCAGGTTGGTGCCAACGCCGTTGGTGCCGAACGGATCGAACACGGTGTCGTTCCAGAACGTGGCGGTGTAGTCACGACCCAGGCGAACTTCACCGAAACCACCCGACAGGCTCACGGTCGCACGACGAGCAAACGTCGCGACGCCTTCTTGGCCGTCGTCATTGGTGATCGGGGCTTCGAGCCAGAAGCTGGCTGCCAGGCCGCCACCGAGGTCTTCCGTACCACGGAAGCCCAGGCGGCTCGAGTTGTAACCCGAGTTAGCCAGAGCCGTGCGGCTGGTCTTGACCGAACCTTGGTTCAGGTACGTGGGGATACCGAAAGCGTTGGGGAACACGGTCGCGCGGTTGTCGCGGGCGGTGTTCGAATAGCCGCTGATCGACGCGTCGACCACACCAAACAGCGTGACGGACGACTGAGCCGAGGCAACACCGGCAACAGCCAGGGCAGCCAGAGCAACTAGAGATTTTTTCATTGCAAGTTTCTCCAAGGTTAAACATAGGGCTCCGGTGCGAAGGGCTCACCGTGACTGGCACTTTTGTGCTCCCACCGGACCCCGGGCCAACCTCCTTTTGGGAAGTTGATGCTATTGCACCAGAGCCGCTGCGGCAGGGCAAAACAATTCGCCCGAAATCTTGGATGGCTCGCGCGTTTCGTTGCACGCTTGCAACAAAGGACTTAGACCCCTCTGCACACCACTATGTGAAATATGACGAGGCTCCGGCATGGCATTTCGCATGTGCGTTCAAATAGCCACATGACGCTCATGATCGACCCTGTTCTGACCGCGGCAGACGCGGCATTGCGCACGCTTTTTGCCCGCCCCCATGCCACGCGGGCGACGCCCGTCCCCTCACAGGCACCGGGTGAAATGAGTGAAGCGGAACGTCGGGAAGCCGGCGCGCTGATGCGGGTGAATCATGTGGGTGAAGTCTGCGCACAGGCGCTTTACACAGCCCAGGCAGCGGTGACACGCGATCCTGCGCTGCGCGCCCATTTCCTCGAAGCGGCGCACGAGGAAACCGATCACCTGGCCTGGACCCGGCAACGCCTTGACGAGTTGGGGGCGCGCCCGTCGATCCTGAATCCTCTCTGGTACGCAGGCGCTTTCAGCCTCGGCCTCGTCGCGGGCCGCCTCGGAGACCCATTGAGTCTGGGATTCGTCGCAGAGACGGAGCGTCAGGTGGAGGCCCACCTGGACAGCCACCTCGATCGCCTTCCGTCCGGAGACAGCGCATCCAAGGCAGTGGTCGAGCAGATGAAGCTAGACGAAGCCCGTCATGCGTCGCAGGCTGTCGACGCCGGCGCGGCGGAGCTCCCGGCACCGGCCAAGGCCCTGATGCGCGTGGCTTCCCGCGTGATGACCACGCTGGCGCACCGCATCTAGGCCACTTGGCTCAGGTTTCGATCAGGTCGAAACTGGTGGTGATTTCGGCTGTCTTCGCCAGCATGATGCTGGCGGAGCAATACGTTTCGTGACTCAGTGCGATTGCGCGCTCCACGGCTGAGGCCGGAATTCCCTTGCCCGCCACGGTGAAGTGCATGTGGATCTTCGTGAAGACCTTGGGGTCCTTTTCGGCGCGCTCGCTGGTCAGCTTGACGCTGCAGCGCTCGACGCGATGGCGTCCGCGCTTCAGTATGAGCACGACATCGTAGGCAGTGCATCCCCCGGTGCCGGCAAGAACGGTCTCCATCGGCCGCGCCGCGAGGTTCTGTCCGCCGTTCTCGGGCTTCGCGGCATCCGGTGCGCCATCCATCATCAGGACGTGGCCGCTGCCCGTCTCGGCAACGAAGCCCATGGCCGATCGCGTGCCTGCGTCACCGGTCCAACTTACTGTGCATTCCATGGTTTTCGGAGTTCCAGGTCTGGGATGTCGGGCAAAAATGCACGCCGACATCCATTTGTGTGTGGGAAAAGCATCACTCGCTTGTTGCAACGCAACAAACAGTCGATATACTTTATTTCATTGCGCAAACGTATGCGCACCCAGTTGTCTCCTCCACCCTTCCAATTGGTGGATTTAGCCCCGAGCTGCAAAGCTCGGGGCTTTTTTCTTTCCAGGCCACCCTCACCGGCCTTGCCGCCACTCTAGTTTTCGCACCGAAAGGGCAGTTGCTCTGGCTGCCCTGGCTGTTGCCGGTGTTGCCTCGGCTCAGTCGTCCGTCACGCTGTTTGGTGTGGTCGACGCGTCGATCAGCGGTTACTCGTCCAGTTCGCGCGACCTGAGGCCCACGAATCTGGGCAGCGTGAAGGTCAGCCGCACGGCGCTGGCCAACTCGGGTTACAACTCGAGCCGCCTGGGCTTCCGTGGTACGGAAGATCTGGGTGGCGGCCTGGCAGCCAGCTTCTGGCTCGAAGCCCCCATCACCAATGACGACGGCGCCACCGGCCTCGCAACCTTCGTTCGTCGCTCGACCGTGAGTCTGTCGGGTGGTTTCGGCGAACTCCGCCTGGGTCGCGACTACACCCCGACGTTCTGGAACGACACCGTCTTCGATCCGTTCGGCACCAACGGCGTTGGCTCCAACCTGATCAACACGGCCAACGGCTTCAACGCCGTGACCTACGGCGCCAAGGACACCGGCGGCTTCGGCGGCAACCAGAACTACTCTCGCGCCAGCAATTCGATCGGCTACTTCCTGCCACCGAACCTTGGCGGCTTTTACGGCCAGGTGATGTATGCGTTCCACGAGAACGACAAGTACAGCAACGGCGGCTTCACCCCGGCGGACAGCTCAACCTCGAAGAGCCGCGCAGGCCGTTACATCGGTGGTCGCTTCGGCTACGCAAACGGTCCTCTGGACGTCGCAGTGGCCTACGGCAACAGCACGGTTGGCGATCAGTACTACGCTGGCACCACTGACTCGGTAAACATCTTTAACCTGGGTGCCTCGTATGACTTCGGCCCCGTGAAGCTGTTCGGCGAACTTTCGCGTGCCGAGAACTCGCGTGACTACAAAAACCGGCCGATCGCCGGCGGTCGTCCCGACGTCGATCTGAACGGCTATCTACTTGGCCTGACTGTGCCAGTTGGTGCAGGCCTGATCCGAGCGTCCTACTCGGCTGTCAAGTACGACGACAACCTGTCGGCCACCCGACGCGACCCGAAGGCCAACAAGCTGGCACTTGGTTACGTGCACAACCTGTCGAAGCGCACGGCCCTTTACGCCACGGTTGCTCGCGTGAGCAACAAGAACGGCGCGGCATTGACAGTGGGTGGCCCGGCTTTCTACAACGCGGCTGCTGGCGTGTTCACGCCGAAGACCTCGACGGGCTACGACTTCGGCATCCGTCACGCGTTCTGATCTTCCTCGTTTGATCCCGATGCTGGCTCTTGCCAGTTCGAATCAGCAAAGCCTCAAGTCGCCCGGCTCACGCCGGGCGGCTTTTTGTCCTTTCTCTCTCTTTTTCTCAGCTCGCCCGGCTACGCCGGCTTTGCAGCAGCCCCACATTCATTTCTCCGCTCAACACCGATGCGTAGAAACGCTCGACCATATTGACGCTCGTGCGCGCATTGCGTGCCAAGGTCAGCATGTCGATCCCTTGCCCGTACAAGAGCCGCAGCGTGATCGCGGTATGACGCAGGCAGTAGAGCGTCCTCGACTGGCCCAGTGGCCCTTTCTCAAGCCCTGCCTTTTCGAGCACCCAGTGAAAGAAGAAGTTGAGCACCGCCAGCGCATGCTCGCGGTTCTTCAACTGCGGCAGGAAGATGTAGTCCTCCGCTCCGCCATACCCATGCTCGCCACGATAAGCGAGCAAGCATTCATAGACCCGCACCGCAGGACACAGACTCACGATGGGCTGACTGTGCCGCTTGGTCTCCGGCAGGTTCATCCGAAGATAGACGTGCTTGCCGCGCACGACCTCGATATGCCTGTGCTTCATGAGCTTGATGTCGCTCGGACGCACGAAGGTGTTCACCATCCAGCGGATCAGCCAGGGCAACTCGTCCGGCATGACGAGCAGCTCGCGCGCAATCCAGAAACGTTCTCCGGCCGCGAGTTGATCGAGCACCGGATGCGAGTGCCCGCGCAAGCTGCGCGCGGTCTTGATGATCGTCCGGTACTCCGCAACGCTGAAGCTGCCGCGCGGCTGGCTGCGCACCTTGACCTTCGGAAAAGGAGGCGCATCGCGAAGTACACCGATGTGCACGCCGTGCATCACCACCTTGCGCAACAGCACCAGGTACTGGGCAATCGTCGTGCTGGTGAAGCCCTGCTCTCCGAGGTGATCGATCAAGCGTTGCGCGTCGGCGGTTGCAAACGACTGCGCCGACACGTCGCCGAGCAACGGAACGATGTGCGCACGCAATCTGTTGCCCATCACCTGCCATGTGGCACGCCCAATTTCTTTTCGCTGAACGCGCGCAGCCTCCGCCTGCATCAGCCCTTTCGAAAGGTCACTGACAGAAATTGATAACAGATTCTGCTCATTTGTAAATTGATTGGCGGTCGGATGAATCGCGGGATAGGTGCGTCCAAAAAATCCCGAATCATTTGCAGCTGGGGCTTTGCCGAAGAGGTTTATGACATTTGTGTCCATGTCATATCTCGCATGCAATCCCGATGCCTCTTATCATCAACAGTTAGCAAATGAAAACTCCCATGGAAAAAATCGTGCGCAATGCGCCTGTTAATCCGGCGCTCACGCCCGCCGACTATCTCAGAAAAATACTTAATGCTCGGGTCTATGACGTTGCCGTCGAATCCGCGCTCGAGAAGGCGCGCGCGCTCAGCGAACGGCTCGGCAACACCGTGCTGCTCAAGCGCGAAGACCAGCAACCGGTCTTCAGCTTCAAACTGCGCGGCGCCTATAACAAGATGGCACATCTGAGTGCTGCTCAATTGGCAAGCGGCGTAATTTGCGCATCGGCTGGAAATCACGCGCAAGGCGTTGCATTGGGTGCGCGCAAGCTCGGCACGCGCGCGGTGATCGTGATGCCGGTGACCACGCCCAAACTGAAAATCGATGCGGTGCGTGGTTTCGGCGGCGAAATCGTGTTGCATGGCGACAGCTATTCGGATGCCTATCTGCACGCGCTCGAATTGCAGGCGCAGCAAAACCTGACCTTCGTGCATCCCTTCGACGACCCCGATGTCATCGCAGGCCAGGGCACCATCGCAATGGAAATCCTGCGACAGCATCAAGGCCCGCTCGATGCGGTGTTCGTCGCAATCGGCGGAGGCGGGTTGATCTCCGGCGTGGCCAACTACATCAAGGCCGTGCGACCCGAGATCAAGGTGATCGGCGTGCAGATGAACGACTCCGACGCGATGATGCAATCGGTCGCGGCTCATCAGCGCGTGAACCTGCCCGACGTTGGCCTGTTCTCCGACGGCACGGCGGTCAAGCTGGTCGGAGAGGAAACCTTCCGCATCGCCAGCGAACTGGTCGACGAATACATCGCCGTCGACACCGACGCCGTGTGCGCCGCCATCAAGGACATCTTCGTGGACACGCGCAGCATCGTCGAGCCGGCCGGTGCGCTGGCGGTCGCGGCCATCAAGGAATACGTTGCCCAGCACGGTCGCCACGGCGAGACCTATGCAGCCATTCTGTGCGGCGCCAACATGAATTTCGACCGGCTGCGCTTCGTTGCCGAACGCGCCGAAGTCGGTGAAGAGCGCGAGGCGTTGTTCGCCGTCACCATGCCCGAAGAGCGCGGCAGCTTCCGCCGCTTCTGCGAGCTGATCGGCGAGATGCCCGCGAGCGACGCCGAAGCCACGGGCGGCGGCGCACCTCGCAACGTGACCGAGTTCAACTACCGCATAAGCGATGCAGCCAAGGCGCATGTGTTCGTCGGTCTCACGACCTCGGCGCGCGGCGAGTCGGCCTTCATCGCGCGGACCTTCGACGAGCACGGATTCAACACGCTCGACCTCACCCACGACGAGCTTGCGAAGGAGCATCTGCGACACCTCGTGGGCGGACGTACTGGCCTCGCGCATGACGAGCGCCTGCTGCGCTTCGTGTTTCCCGAGCGTCCCGGCGCGCTGCTCAAGTTCCTGAGCCTGATGCAGCCGAACTGGAACATCAGCCTGTTCCATTACCGCAACCAGGGCGCCGACTACGGCCGCATCCTCGTGGGCCTGCAGGTGCCCGCCGGCGAAGGCGCCGAGTTCGACGCCTTCCTCGAAACGCTGGGCTATCCCTACGTCGAGGAAACGGCCAACCCGGCGTACCGGCTCTTTCTGCAGGCCTGAAAAAGCAGAAACCGGCTCAAGGCCGGCTTCGATCGTTCAACTGTCCGCTGCTACTGCGCGGGCGCCTGTTGCGGCGGCGGTGCCATAGCAGCAGGTTGCGACAGCGGGCCACCCGGTTGCTGCTGTTGCTGCGGCAACTGCGGCGGAGCCACCACAGCTGGCATCGTCGCAGGCAGAGGCCCGGTCGGCGCAGACATAGGCACTGCCGGCAGCCCGGGGCTGGAAACGCTGATCGGCGCACGCACCGGCAATTGCAGCGTGAACGCCGCCGGGCCGTCGGCCTGCGTGCCGATGGTCGCCGAGCGCAGGCCCACCGACTGCAGCACGTAGTTGTCGCCGACCGACGAGCCGACACGGAACGGCCGCGGCGGCTTGCCGTCGATGGAGATCAACGCGGCCCCCTGCTTCGAAGGGTCGGCCACCACACCCGACAGCGCAAAGCGGCTGGCCGCCTCGGGCGCCACCTGGGCCGTGCGTGACGCAGGCAGCACGCCCAGCAGCCGGGCCACCGCATCCGAATCGGCCGTCACCGAAGGCCGCGGCATCGTCGCGGCCGCCGCCACGGCGTCGGTCGGCGAAGCCAGGCGCAGCGCCCAGAACACCGCGGCACCGGCCGCCAGCGCCCAAAGCCCCGTCGTTGCAAGTGGGGCATGCCAGCGAGCGGCTGAGTAGGGACTTGTCATGGCTGCGGATTATCATGCAGCGCGCTTTCCGAATCATGTCCGCCCAAGCTATGAACAAATTCCTCCGTGCCGCCACCCGCACCGCCCAACGCGGCTTCACGCTGATCGAACTGATGGTCGTGCTGGTCATCATCGGCGTGCTGGCGGCGCTCATCGTGCCGAACGTGATCGAGCGCGCCGACGACGCCCGCGTGACGGCCGCCCGCACCGACATCAACAACCTGATGCAGGCGCTCAAGCTCTACCGCCTGGACAACCAGCGCTACCCCACCGCCGAGCAGGGCCTGCAGGCGCTGCTCACGCGCCCGACCACCGGTCCGGCCGCACCCAACTGGAAGGCCTACGTCGAGAAGCTGCCCAACGACCCCTGGGGCCATCCGTACCAGTACATGAACCCGGGCATCAAGGGCGAGATCGACGTGCTCTCGTTCGGCGCCGACGGCCAAAGCGGCGGCGAGGGCAAGAATGCCGACATCGGCAGCTGGCAATAGCGGCTCGGGCGCGCTGCGCCGCAACCGGTATCCACGCCCCCACATCCACCCGGCCCGCGGCTTCACGCTGCTGGAACTGATCGTGGTGATCGCCATCATCGCGATCGCCACCGCCGCCGTCAGCTTCGCAATACGCGACACCAACGCCGCCAAGCTCGATCGCGAAGCCGACCGGCTCGCCGCCCTGCTCGAATCGGCCCGTGCCCAGTCGCGCGCCAGCGGCATCGTGGTGCGGTGGCGGCCCGTCGAAGGCAGCTTCGTGTTCGACGGCCTCCCGCCTGGCGCATTGCCCGCCAACTGGGCCGCCGAGGGCATCACAGCTCAGGCCTCTCTCGCCAACGGCACGCTGGTTCCCGCGCTGCAGCTCGGGCCCGATCCGATCATCGCGGCGCAGCAGGTCATGCTCTATTCCGCCGGCCCGCCCGCGCGCGCGTTGCGCATCGCGACCGACGGGGTGCGCCCCTTCACCGTATCGGCCGTGCAATGAGCGCGCGACGCCCTGCCCCGTCCTCTCGCATCGCCGGCTTCACGCTGATCGAAGTGCTGATCGCGCTCGGCATCGTCGCGCTGGCGCTGGCCGCGGGTTCGCAGGCCACGATGTCGCTCACGCGCAATGCGCAGCGCCAGTCCGATCTCGTGCTGGCCGACCTGTGCGCCGAGAACGAACTCGCCAAGGCCCGCCTGTCGCGGCAAATGCCGGCAATCGGCGACTCGGGCTCCATCTGCCTGCAGGCCGGCGTCTCGTTCAACGTGACCACTTCGACCACGTCCACGCTGAACCCAAATTTCCGGCGCGTCGACGTGCAGGTGCGCGACGAAGCCGACGCGCCGATCCTGCGCATCTCCACCATCGTGGGGAGGTACTGATGCTCGTCTCCAGGTCCCGCGGCTTCACGCTGATCGAACTGCTCGTCGCCATCGCGGTGATGGCCCTGCTCTCGCTCATCAGCTGGCGCGGGCTCGACAGCATGTCCCGCGCCACCACGCAGAACCAGCAGCGCGCCGACGCCGTCCTCACGCTGCAGGCCACGCTCGCGCAGTGGGGCGCCGACCTCGACGCCGTGACCACGCTCGCGCAGACCCGACCGATCGACTGGGACGGCCGAGTGTTGCGGCTCACGCGCCGTGGCAGCGACGACGCGGCGCCTTCGGTGCAGGTTGTGGCCTGGATGCTGAAGTCCGGCTCCGACGGCGTGCGCTGGCGGCGCTGGCAATCGCAGCCCTTCACCACGCGCGGCGAATGGCAGCAGGCCTGGAACTTCGCAGGCGCCTGGGCACAGGACGGCGGCGCGAGCGCGACCGGAGGCGGCTACAGCGACGTGCCGCTGGTGCCAGCCAGCAACTGGCAGCTCTATTTCTTCCGCGACAACACCTGGGTGCCGGCCAGCCAGCTGCCTACCGTCGCGCCCAACCCCAACAACCCCGCGGGCCCCGTCGTCGCCATGCCCGACGGCGTGCGCCTCGTCATCACGCTGCCGCCCGGAGACGGCCTCTCGGGCACGCTCACGCGCGACTGGGTCAAGCCGACCGTCGGATCGGCGAAATCATCATGACGGCAACAAAGAAGCGCCAGTCCGGCGCCGCCCTGCTCGCCGCGATGCTGACCGTGATGCTCGTGGCCACCTTCGCCGCCGCGGCGCTGTGGCAGCAATGGCGCGCGGCCGAAGTCGAAGGCGCCGAGCGCGCACGCGTGCAGGCTGCCTGGGTGCTGGTCGGCGCGCTCGACTGGTCGCGCCTGATCCTCAGCGAAGACGGCCGCACCGGCGGCCCCGACAACCTGGCAGAGCCCTGGGCCGTGCCGCTCGAGGAGGCGCGGCTCACGAGCTTCCTGGCCGCCGACAAGAACGTGTCGAGCGACAGCCTCGAAGGACTGCCCGACGCCTTCCTCTCGGGCCGCATCGTCGATGCGCAGTCCAAGCTCAACGTGCTGTCGCTGGTCGACAACGGCAAGCCGGTGCCCGCCAGCGTCGCCACCTTCACCCGGCTGTTCAACCTGCTGGGCCTGCCGGCGTCGGAGCTCAGCCGGATGACCACGGGCCTGGTGGCCGCCCTTGCCACGGGCACCGCGACCGACGGCAGCGACGGCGGCGATCCCAGCGCCGCGCCGCTGATGCCGCAGCAGGTCTCGCAACTGGTGTGGCTGGGCCTGTCGCCCTCAACCGCCGCCGCGCTCGAACCGTACGTGACGATCCTGCCGGTGAAGACCACGCTCAACCTCAACACCGCGAGCGCCGAAGCCATCAGCGCCAGCATGGAGTCGCTCAATATCGCCAGCGCGCGCCAACTTGTGGAGCGCCGCACGCGCGCCTTCTTCAAGGACATTGCCGCCGCCAACGCCGCGCTGCCCAGCGGCAGCGCGCCCTTCAATGCAGCGCAGCACGGCGTGGGCACGCAGTACTTCGAGGTCTACGGCAGGCTGCGGCTGGAGCGCACCTACGTCGAGGAGCGCTCGCTTCTACAGCGCAACGGTGTCACGGTAACGACGATCTGGCGCACCCGCGGCGCCGGCGCAACGGACACTACGGTCAAACCCTGATTTCGATGCCCTATTTGTAGACAAAAAGCCTTCGAACGCGCATGGCGTCTGCGCAACACGCTATCGAAACAAGAGCGTCAGCCTGTCAGACGCGCACCTACAATCACCGGCTTTTCCAAGATCCACATGACTCCCCTGCTGCTCATTGCCCCCCTCCCTCCGGCCGATGCCGCGGGCGAGTACGACTGGGCCCAGGCAGGCGACGACGGCATTGCATTGCGCAACCAGGGCCGTGCGTTGCTGGCGCTCCTGCCCTCGAGCGCCGAGGTCATGCTCGGCATTCCTTCCGTCGCGCTCTCGTGGCACCGCGTCACGCTGCCCAAGGGCAGCATGGGCAGCGCGTCGAAGCTGCGCGCGGTGCTCGACGGCCTGCTCGAAGAACACCTGCTCGACGAACCCGAAGCCCTGCACTTCGCGCTCGAACCCGACGCCAAGGCCGGCGCGCCCGTGTGGGTCGCGGCCTGCAATCGCATCTGGCTGCGCAGCGTCGTGCAAGGGCTCGAAGCGGCCGGCCGTCGCGTGGTGCGCATCGTCCCTGAATTCGCGCCGCAGCCGGTCGACGGCCCGCCGCTGCTGCTGGTCACGGGCGAGCCCGAGGCGCCGCAGCTCACGGTGTGCGACGCCGACGGCGTGGTCTCGCTGCCGCTGGCCGGCGCGGGGCTGGCCCTGTCGGGCGGCCTGCCGCTGGACACCGCCGTCATCACCACCGAACCCGCCGTGGCCGAAGCGGCCGAGCAGTTGCTCGAGCGCCGCGTGCCCATCGTGCAATCGCCGCAGCGCTGGCTGCAGGCCGCGCGCACGCCCTGGGAGCTCGCGCAGTTCGACCTCGCCGCAACCGGCCGCGCACGCGCCGGCAAGAAATTCGCATCGGTCCTGCAAACGCTGCGCTATGCGCCCGAGTGGCGCGCCGCGCGCTGGGGCGTGGTCGTTCTGCTGCTGACCCAGCTGATCGGACTCAACGCCTGGGCCTGGAAGGAGCGCAGTGCGCTCGAATCGAAACGGCAGGCCGCCAAGGCCATGCTGACCCAGACCTTCCCCTCGGTGAAGATCGTGGTCGACGCGCCGGTGCAGATGCAGCGTGAAGTTGCCGCATTGCAGCAGGCCGTGGGCGACGTGGCGGGCAGCGACTTCGAACCCATGGTCGGCGCGCTCGCCGCCAACCTGCCGCCCGGCAAGGTGCCGAGCGCGGTCGACTACAGCGCCGGGCAGCTGCGCCTGCGCGGCCTCGGGCTGCAGCCGTCGGAGGTCTCGCAGATCACCGGCGCGCTGGCGCCGCGCGGCTACAACGTGCGTACCGAAGGCGACCTCCTGCTGGTGCAGGCCGAGGCCAACCGATGAATTTCAGCGAACAGCTCAAGGCCCACTGGGCCACCCTGGAGGTACGCGAGCGCCGCATGGTCTACGCCGCCGCCGCGCTCGTGGCACTGGCCTTGCTTTGGTGGATTGCGCTCGCCCCCGCGCTGCGCACGCTGGCCGCGGCACCGGCCGAACATGCGCAACTCGATGCGCAGTTGCAGCAGATGGCCACCTTGCAGAACCGCGCGAAGGCACTGCAATCGCAGCCGCGCCTGAACCGCGACGACGCGCTGCGTGCGCTCGAGACCTCGGTGCGCGACAGCTTCGGCGCCGGCAACGCGCAGCTCGTGACGACCGGCGGCGACGGCGCTGCCGCCGTCTCGCTGCGGTCCGCGCCCGCTGCCACCGTCGCCCAATGGCTCGGCCAGGCCCGCGGCAACGCGCATGCCGTGCCGCGCGAAGTCCACCTGACCCGCGCGCCGACCGCAGCGCCGGCCACACCGTCGCCCGGCGCAAAGGACGCGCCGAAGACGCCGCAGGTCCGCTGGGACGGCACCGTCGTCATGGCGCTGCCCGCGGCGCGATGAGCGCGATGAGCAACAGGCCCGCATGCTGACCCGCCCTCAGATCTCCGAACCCCGGCCGCACCGCGGCTGGCGCTGGGCCCTGCTCGGCATCACGGTCGGCGCGCTGCTGGCGGTGGTGCTGTTCGCGCCGGCGCGCTGGCTCGCGGCGGCGCTGTCGAACTGGAGCCATGGCCGCCTCGTGCTGGCCAACCCGCGCGGCACCGTCTGGAACGGTACAGCCGCCGTGGTCTTCGCCAGCGGCGCCGGCGGCGCGCAGGCGGTGTCGCTGCCCGGCCTGCTGCACTGGCGCATGCGCCCGGGCTGGAGCGGCATCGCCGCCAGCCTCGACCTGCCCTGCTGCGCCGCGCAGCCGCTCGAACTCAAGGCCAGCCCGCGCGCCGGCGGCATGCAACTCGCATGGCAGGACAGCCGCTCGCGCTGGCCCGCCACCCTGCTCACCGGCCTGGGCGCGCCCTGGAACACGCTCAAGCTCGAAGGCGCGCTCGACCTGTCCACCAAGGCCTTCTCTATGCAGTGGGACGGCCCCGCGCTGCGCGTTGCAGGCCAGGCCACGCTCGACGCCACCGATGTTTCCTCCAGCTTGTCGACCCTGCGGCCGATGGGCAGCTACCGGCTCTCACTCGAAGGCGGCACCCGCCCCACGCTGCTGCTCAGCACGCGCGAGGGCAGCCTCGAACTGAACGGCAGCGGCAGCTGGAACGGCACTTCCTTCCGCTTCAACGGCGAAGCCAGTGCCGCCCCCGGCCGCGAAGACGCGCTTTCCAATTTGTTGAACATCATCGGACGGCGCGAGAACGCGCGTTCGATCATCACCCTGGGTTGATCCTCATGATGAAGCCACTGTTTTCGACCGGCACCGTCGCACTCGCCGTACGCGTGCTGATCGCCGCCACGTTCCTGCAGGGCGCCCCCGCCGCGTTCGCGCAGACCGGCGATGCGCCGCGCCGCGGCGAGCCGATAACGCTGAACTTCTCCAACGCCGACATCGAGGCCGTGGCCCGCACCATGGCGGTGGTCACGGGCCGCGACGTGGTGGTCGACCCGCGCGTCAAGGGCACGATGAACCTCGTCACCGACCGCGCCATCCAGCCAGCCGCCGCCTTCAACCAGTTCGCCTCGGCGCTGCGCCTGCAGGGCTTCGCGGTGGTGGAAGCCGACGGCCTCTACAAGGTGGTGCCCGAGGCCGACGCCAAGCTGCAGAGCAGCACCGTCAACACCTCCATCAGCGCCACGGCGTCCAGCGGCAGCAACCAGATCGTCACGCAGATCTTCCGGCTCAACTACGAGTCGCCGAACAACCTGCTGCCGGTGCTGCGCCCGCTGATTCCGCCGAACAACACCATCAACGTGAACCCGGGCAACAACTCGCTCGTGATCACCGACTACGCCGACAACATGCGCCGGCTGGCGCGCATCATCGCGTCGCTCGACGTGCCGAATGCGTCCGACATCGAGGTCATCCAGCTCAGGCACTCGGTTGCCACCGACATGGTGCCGCTGGTGCAGCGCCTGGTCGACGGCGGCGGCTCCGGCGCCCCGGGCGGCGCCGCACCCGGTGCGACCGATGCGTCGTTCCGCACCACGCTCATGGCCGACCCGCGCAGCAACTCGTTGATCTTGCGCGCGGCCAACCCGGCACGCGTGGCGCTGGTGCGTACGCTGGTCGAGAAGCTCGACCGCCCGCCGACGGAAAGCAGCAACGGCCTGGCCGGCAACATCTACGTGGTCTACCTGAAGAACGCCGACGCGGTGCGCCTCGCGGCCACGCTGCGCGCCGCGATGGCGGCGAACCAGCAGAACACCACGCCAGGCGCTGCCGGTGCCGCGGGTGGCGGCGCGGCGCCCCAGCAGAGCGCGCCGCAGGCCATGCAGGTGAACCTGAACAGCGGCGGCAACCAGAGCGGTGGCTCGGCCGCCGCCAACGCGCCGCTCAACAACGCCAACCAGCCCTCGACCGGCGGCCAGATCCAGGCTGACCCGACGACCAACTCGCTGATCATCACCGCGCCCGAGCCGCAGTACCGCCAGATGCGCGCCGTGATCGACAAGCTCGACGGCCGGCGCGCGCAGGTCATGATCGAGGCGCTGATCGTCGAGGTCAACGCCACCAAGGCGGCCAAGTTCGGCGTGCAGTGGCAAAGCGCGCTGGGCAACAACGCCGTCATCGGCACCAACTCCACCCTCAACGGCGGCAACATCCTGGCTCTGACCCAGGCGCTGGCCACCAAGGATGCCTCCGGCCTTGCAACGTCGATCCAGCCCGGCCTGAACCTCGGCATTGCCGGCAAGATCGGTGGCCAGTACATCCTGGGCGCGGTGGCGAATTTCTTCAGCAACGATAACGACGCCAACGTGCTCTCCACGCCCAACCTGCTGACGCTGGACAACGAAGAAGCCAAGATCGTCATCGGCCAGAACGTGCCGTTCCCGACCGGCTCCTACGCCAGCACCTCGGGCTCGGTGGGCGTGAACCCGTTCACCACCGTCGAGCGCAAGGACGTCGGCCTCACCCTGCGCGTGCGTCCGACCATCAACGAGAACGGCACCGTGAAGATGACGATCTTCCAGGAGATCTCGAACGTCGCGCCCGGCACCACCACCGACCCCAACGGCCCCACCACCAACAAGCGCTCGCTCGAATCCAGCGTGCTGGTGGAAGACGGCGGGCTCGTCATGCTCGGCGGCCTGCTGTCGGACACCTACGGCACCAACACTGAAAAGGTGCCGTTCGCCGGCGACATCCCGGTGGTCGGCAACCTGTTCAAGAGCGAGAACCGCTCGCGCGTCAAGAACAACCTGATGATGTTCCTGCGCCCGGTGGTGATGCGCGACGCCACGGCGACCGAAGCCTTCGCATTCGATCGCTACGACCAGATCCGTGGCCTGCAGCAGGCGACCCAGCCCAACACCGACAACGTGATGCTGCGCAACGTGAATGCCGCGCCCGTGCTGCCGGAGTCGCCGCCGTTGGGCACCAGCAGCAACAGCCGGGGCGGTCTGCGCGAGCAAGGCACCCAACTGATCCCGCCGCCCGCGCTGCCCGCCGACAACCGCAAGCTGGCGCCGAGCTCCCTGCGCGGCGCATTGCCGCCGACCGCCGACCCGGTGACCTCGCGCGAACTGCCTTGATACTGCCTTGATGTCCATGCGCTACCCCCTGCCCTACGCCTTCGCACGCAGCCAGCAGCTTTTGCTCGAGGAGACCGACGACGGCCGCTACACGCTGTGGATGTCGAGCCACCCGGCGCGCAGCGCGGTCGGCGAGGTGTCGCGCAAGTACGGCGTGCAGGCCTTCGAGGTGCTGGCCGACGGCGCGCTGGCGCAGCGCATCAGCGCGGCCTATGCGCAGGGCGAGTCGAGCGCCGCCGCGGTGGTGAGCGAGGTGCAGAACGACGCCGACCTCTCGCGCATGATGCAGGAGCTGCCCGCGGTCGAAGACTTGCTGGCAAGCGCTGGCGACGCGCCCATCATCCGCATGCTGAACGCGCTGCTCACGCAGGCCGCGCGCGACGGTGCGAGCGACATCCACATCGAGCCCTACGAGCGCACCTCGTCCGTGCGTTTTCGCATCGACGGCACGCTGCGCGAGGTGGTGCAGCCCAATCGCGCGCTGCACGCCGCGCTGATCTCGCGCCTGAAGATCATGGCCGACCTCGACATCTCCGAAAAGCGGCTGCCGCAGGACGGACGCATCTCCTTGCGCATCGGCACGCGCGCGGTCGACGTGCGGGTGTCGACGCTGCCGAGTGCGCATGGCGAACGCGCAGTGCTGCGTCTCCTGGACAAGAGCGAATCGAAGCTCACGCTCGAATCGGTGGGCATGCAGGGCGACACGCTGGAGCGCTTCGAAAAGCTCATCTCGCAGCCGCACGGCATCATCCTCGTGACCGGCCCCACGGGCTCGGGCAAGACCACCACGCTGTACGCCGCGCTGGCCCGGCTCGACGCGAGCCGCAGCAACATCATGACGGTGGAAGACCCCATCGAGTACGAGTTGCCGGGCGTGGGCCAGACGCAGATCAACGCCAAGATCGAACTCACCTTCGCCAAGGCCCTGCGCGCGATCCTGCGGCAGGACCCTGACGTCATCATGATCGGTGAAATCCGCGACTTCGAGACCGCGCAGATCGCCATCCAGGCCTCGCTGACCGGTCACCTGGTGCTGGCCACGCTGCACACCAACGACTCGGTCAGCGCCGTCACGCGCCTGACCGACATGGGCGTGGAGCCTTTTCTTCTGAGCTCGTCTCTGCTCGGCGTGCTCGCGCAGCGCCTCGTGCGCAAGGTGTGCACGGTGTGCGCCGGCGCGGGCTGCGAAGTGTGCGGCCAGACCGGCTATCAGGGCCGCACCGGCATCTTCGAGCTGCTGGTGGCGGACGAAACCGTGCAGGGCCTGATCCACAGCAAGGCGGCCGAGAGCGAACTGCTCAAGGCCGGCGCGCGCGGCGGCCTGCGCCTGATGCGCGAAGACGGCGAACGGCTGGTGCAGGCTGGCGTCACTTCGCGCGCCGAACTGCTGCGCGTCACGCGAGACTAAGCCGCCCCGGCGCTCCCCATGCCCGCCTATTCCTTCGAAGCCATCGACGCCAGCGGCCAGAGCCGCGAAGGCGTGCTCGAGGCCGACACCGCACGCAGCGCGCGCAGCCTGCTGCGGGCGCAGGCGCTCATTCCGCTGTCGGTCAAGCCGGTCGGAAGCGACCACGTGAACGGCACCGGCCAGCGCAGCACCCTCAGCCGCTGGCTCGGCGGCGGCAAGCGCGTCTTCAATTCCACCGGCCTCGCGGTGTGGACGCGGCAGCTCGCGGGCCTCGTCTCGTCGGGCCTGCCGCTGGAACGCGCGCTCACGGCACTCACCGACGAAGCCGAGTCAGAGCAGCAGCGCAACCTTGTCGCGTCGCTGCGCGCCGAAGTCAACGCGGGCTCGCCGTTCGCGCGTGCGCTGTCGGCACATCCGCGCGAGTTCTCGCCCATCTACACGGCCGTGATCGGCGCCGGCGAACAGAGCGGCAATCTCGGCCTCGTGCTCGACCGCCTTGCCGACGACCTCGAAGAACGCCAGGCGCTGCAGCAGAAGCTGATCGGCGCGGCGCTGTACCCGGCCATCGTCACGCTGGTGGCGATCGTGATCGTGATCTTCCTCGTGAGCTACGTGGTGCCGCAGGTGGCGCAGGTTTTTGCGGGCACCAAGCGCTCGCTGCCCTTTCTCACCACCGTGATGCTTTCGCTGAGCGCGGGCGTGCGCAACTATGGCTGGTGGATGCTGTGCGCCGTCGTGCTCGCGGCCATCGGCGCGCGGCTGGCGCTGGCCCAGGAGGCCTTCCGCCTGAAGTTCGATGCCGTCTGGCTCAAGCTGCCGCTGGTCGGAAAGCTCGCGCGCGGCTACAACGCAGCGCGCTTCGCGAGCACGCTCGCCATGCTGGCCACGGCAGGCGTGCCGATCCTGCGTGCGCTGCAGGCGGCTTCCGAAACGCTGAGCAACCGCGCCATGCGCGCCGACGCGCTCGACGCACTGGTGCTGGTGCGCGAAGGCGCGCCGCTGGCCTCGGCGCTGGCGCAGAAGAAGCGCTTTCCGGGCCTGGTGTCGATGTTCGCGCGCCTCGGCGAGCAGACCGGCACCCTGCCGCTGATGCTCCAACGCGCGGCCAACCAGCTCAGTGCCGAAGTGCAGCGCCGCGCGATGCATCTGGCAACCATCCTGGAGCCGCTGCTCATCGTGGCGATGGGCGGGGTGGTGATGCTGATTGTTCTGGCCGTGATGCTGCCTATCATCCAGCTGAACCAGTTCGTGAAATGAAGCACACCCCCAGGCTTGCCCACTTCGTGTGGCCTCCAACCCCCTTGCCGGGGGCGGTGCGGCCGCTTCGGGCGGCCGTGCGCGGCGCACCTGCTGGAATAAGTCAGGTCCATGGGGAAACGCCATGCCTGTGACTCTCGAAGACAAGCTCGTGGTCGCGATCTCCTCGCGTGCCCTGTTCAACCTCGAAGAAGAAAACAAGATCTTCGAGGCCGGGGACAACGAGGGCTACATGAAGCTGCAGCTCGACCGCATCGACGTGCCGGCCGCGCCGGGCATCGCGTACTCGCTGATCCGCAAGCTGCTGCGCTTCAACGAAGACGGCGTGCAGCGCGTCGAGGTCGTGATTCTTTCGCGCAACGACCCGGTCTCGGGCATGCGCATCTTCAAGTCGAGCGCGGCCGCCGACATCAAGCTGCAGCGCGGCGTGTTCACGCAGGGCCGCCCGCCGTTCGGCTACCTGCGCCCGCTGCGCGCGCACCTGTTCCTGTCGGTCAACGCGCAGGACGTGCGCGAGGCGCTCATCGCGGGCTTTCCGGCCGCGCGCGTGCTGGTCGAATCGGTAAAGGCCAGCGACGCCTGGCCGAACGAAGTGCGCATTGCCTTCGACGGCGATGCGGTGCTGTTCTCGGACGAGGCCGAGCGCGTGTTCCAGGCCGAAGGGCTCGACGCCTTCCAGGCCCACGAGCTCAGCAAGGCCGACCTGCCCTTGCCCGAAGGGCCGTTCAAGCCGCTGCTGATGGCGCTGCATCGGCTGCAGATGGCCGGCAATGCGCAGATGCGCATCCGCACCGCGCTCGTCACGGCGCGCAGCGCGCCGGCGCACGAGCGCGCGATCCGCACGCTCATGAAGTGGAACATCCGCGTCGACGAGGCCATGTTCCTCGGCGGCCTGCCCAAGGGCGAGTTCCTGCGCGAGTTCGAACCTGACTTCTTCTTCGACGACCAGACCGGTCATGTCGATGCGGCCTCGCGCCACGTGCCCGCCGGGCATGTATCGAGCGGTATCAGCAACGAGCCCTGAGCGCTGCGCTTGAACGCGGCGCCAGGCCGCGCTACGCCGTCATTTCGCCGATCCTGACGCTGCCTTGGGCAGTGCGTTGTCACGCGCCTGACTTCTCTGCGTCATCCCAAGTTAACCAGTCGGTAACGGGTTATCCCTAGTCTCGTGGCCCAGGTGCGCCCCTCACGCGCCTTCCAGAACCACATAACAAAGGACCGATCCATGCGACTTCTTTTTCTCCGCACGCGGCTTGCGCCCGTGCTGTTCCTGGCCTGCGTGCTCTCTGCGTGCGGTGGTGGCAGCGGTGGCGGCGGCTTCTTCGGCGGCACGCCGACGACGCCGACCACACCCACCCCGCCCGACAACACTCCGAAGCCCGAGATGCGCTGCGCGCCCTGAGCGCCGCCAGGAACCACTCAATGACCTCCCGCCGCAAATTCCTCACGGGCACAGCCACGACTGGCGCTGCCGCCCTCGCGCTCTCTGCCTTTCCGCCGAGCATCCGCCGCGCGCTCGCCATTCCGGCCAACAACAAGACCGGCACCATCCAGGACGTCGAGCACGTCGTGATCCTGATGCAGGAGAACCGCTCGTTCGACCACTACTTCGGCATGCTCATGGGCGTGCGCGGCTTCGGCGACCGCTTCGCCATTCCGCTGATCGGCGGACGCCGCGTGTGGGAGCAGAGCGACGCCGACGGCAAGGTGGTGCTGCCGTATCACCTCGACCAGACCCTGGGCAACGCGCAACGCGTCAGCGGCACGCCGCACAGCTGGCTCGACGCGCAGAACGCCTGGGACGGCGGCCGCCTCAACCAATGGCCGAAGTACAAGGCCACCGGCACGGCGCCCTTCACGCAATCGATGGGCTATCTGCAAGAGGCTGAACTGCAGTTCCAGTACGCACTGGCCAACGCCTTCACCGTGTGCGACAGCTACCACTGCGGCATGCACACCGGCACCAACTCCAACCGCCTGTTCCACTGGAGCGGCACCAACGGCCCCTCGGGCCAGACCAGTGCCGGCGTGGCGGGCGTCGCCTCGGTGGACAACACCTGGGAGAACCTGCGGTTTCCATGGGACCCCACCGACAACCCCGGCGTCGATTCGACCACCTTCGGCTGCAACTGGAAGACCTACCCGGAGCGCCTGCAGGACGCCAAGGTCAGCTGGATCGTCTACCAGAACCTGCCCGACAACTTCACCGACAACCCGCTGGCCGGCTTCCAGCAATACCGGGTGGCCAACAAGGCTTCAGGCAAGAACAACGAGCGCTACGACGGCGACGCCAGCCCGCCCGTGGGCACGACGCTGCCGGCCTACGACCCCGCCAGCGACGACGCGGGCAACCCGCTCTACAAGGGCATCGCCAACACCATGCCCGACGGCGGCCTGCTCGGCGCGTTCAAGCAGGACGTGGCCAGCGGCAAGCTCGCGCAGGTGTCGTGGATCGTCGCTCCCGCCGATTACTCCGAGCACCCCGGGCCTTCGAGCCCCGTGCAGGGCGCCTGGTACATCCAGCAGGTGCTTGATGCGCTCACCGCATCGCCCGACGTGTGGAGCAAGACGGTGTTCATCGTCAACTTCGACGAGAACGATGGCTACTTCGACCACATGCCGTCGCCTTCCGCGCCGTCGATCAACCCCGACAAGAGCGCGGCGGGCAAGACCACGCTCGGCGACGCCGATGTCGCGTTCGAGCGCTACAACCACCCGCTGGTGACCGGCACGCCCAGCGGCGTGCCCCAGCCGGACGGCCGCGTCTACGGCCCCGGCCCGCGCGTGCCGATGTACGTCATCTCGCCATGGAGCCGCGGCGGCTGGGTCAACTCGCAGGTGTTCGACCACACCTCGGTGCTGCGTTTTCTTGAAGCGCGATTCGGCGTGAAGGAAATGAACATCTCGCCGTTCCGCCGCGCGATTGCCGGCGACCTGACCAGCGCCTTCAACTTCGCAACGCCCAACAGCGAAGTGCTGCCCACGCTCGCGGGACGCAAGACCCAGGCCGAAGCAGATCAGTTGCGCCTCGACCAGGAAGCACTGGCGCAGGTGCCGCTGCCCTCCACGCCCGCGCTGCCGCGCCAGCCCACCGGCACCCGCCCCTCGCGCGCCCTGCCGTACGAACTGCACACCAGCGCCAAGGCCGACGTGGTCAACGGCAAGCTGCAGCTGCTGTTCTCCAACACCGGCAAGGCCGCGGCCGTGTTCCATGTGTACGACAAGCTGCATCTCGATCGCCTGCCGCGCCGCTACATGGTCGAGGCCGGCAAGATGCTCGACGACACCTGGGCCGCGATGACCGATGACGGCGGCGCCTACGACCTGTGGGTGCTCGGGCCCAACGGCTTCCATCGCCACTTCAAGGGCAACCTCAACGCACTGCGCACCAGCAATGCGACGCCCGAGGTGCGCGTGTGCTACGACATCGCCAACGGCAATGTCTACCTGAGCATGCGCAACGACGGCAAGACGGCGTGCCGGTTCACCATCAACGCCAAGGCCTATCGCAACGATGGGCCATGGACCGCGACGGTGAACGGCGGCGCCAGCGTCGACCAGCACTGGGAGCTTGCGAGCAGCGGCCAGTGGTACGACTTCGCAGTCACGTGCGATGCAGATCCGGCCTACTACCGCCGCTTCGCAGGCCGTGTCGAAACGGGCAAGCACACGGTGAGCGACCCGGCCATGGGCATGGCCGACCTCTGAGCGCCGATACATTCCGATGAGAGGATGAGCGCAAGCACCTCGTGCCTGCGCTCATCATCACGGCCTGTGCCCCTGACCCCGTCCATGAAGAACCACAACAACACACCCATGACATCACGCCGCAAATTTCTCACCAGCACCGCCACCACGGGCGCCGCCGCCCTCGCGCTCAGCGCGTTCCCACCCAGCATTCGCCGCGCGCTGGCCATACCGGCCAACAACGCCACTGGCACCATCAAGGACGTCGAGCACATCGTCATCCTGATGCAGGAGAACCGCGCCTTCGACCACTACTTCGGCACGCTCATGGGCGTGCGCGGCTTCGGCGACCGCTTCACCATTCCGCTTCCTGCTGACCGCAAGGTCTGGCAGCAGCTCGACGACGCCGGCAACGTGGTGCTGCCCTATTACCTCGACAGCACGAAGGGCAGCGCCCAGCGCGTGTCGAGCACGCCGCACACCTGGGTCGATGCGCACAACGCCTGGGATGGCGGGCGCATGTACCAGTGGCCGCGCTACAAGAAGGCCGGCAAGACGCCATTCATGCAGTCCATGGGCTACCTGAAGGAAGCCGAGCTGCCGTTCCAGTTCGCGCTGGCCAATGCCTTCACGATCTGCGACGACTACCACTGCGCGATGCACACCGGCACGCACGCCAACCGCTCCTTCCACTGGACCGGCACCAACGGCCCCACCGGCGCCAACGTGGCCTACGTGAACAACGTCAATGCCTGGAGCTCGACCGGCCCGTCGACCGAAGGCTACGAATGGAAGACCTACGCCGAGCGGTTGCAGGAGGCCAACGTCAGCTGGATGGTCTACCAGAACATTCCCAACAACTACGGCTGCAACCCGCTGCTGGGCTTCAAGCCCTACCGCAAGGCGAACGAAGCCTCGGGCAAGCCGGTGAGCACCTCGCTGCCGCAAGGCGCGTCGCCGGCCTACGCGCCCGGCGACGACGTGGGCAACCCGCTCTACAAGGGTACGGCCAACACGCTGCCGGTGGCCGATCAGGCCGCCTTCGACGCGGGCGCGATCATGGATGCGTTCCGCGCCGACGTGAAGAACGGCCGGCTGCCGCAGGTGTCGTGGGTGATTCCGCCCGACGTGTATTCCGAGCACCCCGGACCTTCGAGCCCGGTGCAGGGCGCCTGGTACATCCAGCAGGTGCTGGACGCGCTCACCGCCGTGCCCGAGGTGTGGAGCAAGACGGTGCTCTTCGTGAACTTCGACGAGAACGACGGCTACTTCGACCACGTGCCCTCGCCCTCCGCGCCTTCGCCCAACCCCGATACATCGACGCTCGCGGGCAAGAGCACGCTGCCTGCGCAGGACATGAGCTACGAGTACTTCACGCACCCCGCGCCGCCCGGCATTCCCACCGCCCAGCCCACGCCCGACGGCAACGTGTACGGCCCCGGCATGCGCGTGCCGATGTACGTCATCTCGCCATGGAGCCGCGGCGGCTGGGTCAACTCGCAGGTGTTCGACCACACCTCGGTGCTGCGCTTCGTCGAGGCGCGCTTCGGCGTGAAGGAGGACAACATCAGCCCGTTCCGCCGCGCGGTGTGCGGCGACCTCACGAGCGCCTTCAACTTCGCGACGCCCAACACCGAGGTGCTGCCGGTGCTCGCGGGCAGCCGCACCAAGGCCGAGGCCGACAAGGTCCGCGCCGACCAGGACGTGCTGCCGCAGGTGGTGCCGCCGGCCAACGCGCAATTGCCGCAGCAGGCCACGGGCATGCGGCCCTCGCGCGCCTTGCCCTACGAACTGCACACAAGTGCCAAGGTCGACGCGACCGGCGGCAAGCTGCAGCTGCTGTTCGCCAACACCGGCAAGGCCGCGGCAGTCTTCCACGTGTACGACAAGAAGCATCTCGATCGCCTGCCGCGCCGCTACATGGTCGAGGCGGGCAAGACGCTCGACGACACCTGGACGCCCGCCGCCGGAGACAACGGCCTCTATGACCTGTGGGTGCTCGGTCCCAACGGCTTCCATCGACAGTTCAAGGGCAATGTGAATGCGTCGGGCACGAGCAACGCTGCGCCCGAAGTACGCGTGTGCTACGACATCACCAACGGCAATGTCTACCTGAACATGCGCAACGACGGCAAGGCGACTTGCAAGTTCACCATCACCGCCAAGGCCTACCGCACAGACGGCCCGTGGACTGCGAGCGTGAACGGCGGCGCCAACGTAGACCAGCACTGGGAGCTTGCGAACAGCGGCCAGTGGTACGACTTCGCAGTCACCTGCGACGCCGACCCGGCCTACTACCGCCGCTTTGCCGGCCGCGTGGAAACCGGCAAGCACACGGTAAGCGACCCCGCGATGGGCATGGCCGACCTCTGAGCCTCGCCATGCATCGATGACGAGGCGTGGAGCGCGCAATGCGCGCTTACACCTCGGCATCGAAGGGTTCATCTCGATGTCACCCGGGCTTCCTAGCCTCGGCGCACAACATCGAGAGGATCTCCCCATGCGATTCATCACTTCGCGCACGCATCTCGCGTGCGCGCTGCTCTTCATTGCCTGCACGTTCTCCGCATGCGGCGGCAGCGACGGTGGCGGCTTCGCCGGCCTGCCCACACCGGACACCACGACACCCCCACCGGATACGGGCGTCAAGCCCGAAAAGCGCTGCGCTCCCTGATCGCCCGAAGAACCACAACAAGCTGCCATGAATTCACGCCGCAAATTCCTCACCGGCACGGCCACCACCGGCCTTGCCGCCCTCTCGCTCAGCGCCTTCCCACCCAGCATCCGCCGCGCACTCGCCATTCCGGCCAACAACAAGACCGGCACCATCCAGGACGTCGAGCACATCGTCGTGCTGATGCAGGAAAACCGCTCCTTCGACCACTACTTCGGCACGCTGCCGGGCGTGCGCGGCTTCGGTGACCGCTTCACCGTTCCACTGCCGGGTGGGCGCAACGTGTGGCAGCAGAGCGATGCCGATGGCAAGCTCGTGCTGCCCTACCACCTCGACCAGACCAAGGGCAACGCCCAGCGCGTGAGCGGCACGCCCCACGAGTGGCTCGACAGCCAGGAAGCATGGGACGGCGGCCGCCTCTCCCAATGGCCGCGCTACAAGACCAGCGCAGCCATGGGCTACTTCAAGGAAGCGGAAGTGCCGTTCCAGTTCTCGCTGGCCAACGCCTTCACGCTCTGCGACAGCTACCACTGCGCCATGCACACCGGAACGGACGCCAACCGCTCCTTCCACCTGACGGGCACCAACGGCTCGACCGCGCAGAACGTTGCCTTCGTCAACAACGAGTGGGACTGGCTCGACGGACGCGCTTCTGCCGTGAACACCGGCTACACGTGGAAGACCTACGCCGAGCGGCTCGAAGACGCAGGCGTGAGCTGGATCTGCTACCAGAACATGCCCGACGAATGGGGCGACAACATGCTCGGCGCCTTCCGCCAGTTCAGGCGCGCCAACCGGGCATCCCCTTTCCCGGTCTCCAGCGGCGGCGCCCCCAACTCGCCCTATTCCAACAGCGGCCAGGCAACGCCCTATCACGCCTACGACCCCGCCAGCGACAACCCTGGCAACCCGCTCTACAAGGGCATCGCTAACACCTTGCCGGGCAACAAGCCGGAGGAGTACCTGGATGCGTTCCGCAGCGACATCAAGGCCGGCCGCCTGCCGCAGGTGAGCTGGATCAACGCCCCCTCCATCTATTGCGAACACCCCGGCCCATCCAGCCCGGTGCAAGGCGCCTGGTTCCTGCAGGAAATACTGGACGCGCTGACAGCCGTGCCAGAGGTCTGGAGCAAGACCGTGGTGCTGGTCAACTTCGACGAGAACGACGGCTACTTCGACCATGTGCCGTCGCCGTCCGCGCCATCGCTGATCAACCCCATCGACTCCAGGAGCGCCGCCGCGGGCAAGACGACGCTCGCCGATGCCGACCTTGTGCACGAGTACTTCACGCAGCAGCCACCGGAAGGCAGCAGTTCGCAGCCTGCACCCGACGGCCGCGTGTTCGGCCCCGGCCCGCGCGTGCCGCTGTACGTTCTCTCGCCATGGAGCCGCGGCGGCTGGGTCAACTCACAGGTGTTCGACCACACCTCGGTGCTGCGCTTCATCGAAGCGCGCTTCGGCGTGAAGGAGCCGAACATCTCGCCCTACCGCCGCGCCGTGTGCGGCGACCTCACGAGCGCCTTCAACTTCGCGACGCCCAACAGCGAGGCCCTGCCCACGCTCACCGGCCGCAAGAACAGGACCGAGGCCGACAAGCTGCGCCTCGACCAGGAAGCGCTGACGCAGGTGCCGCTGCCGCTCGATCCGCAGTTGCCGAAGCAGCCCACCGGCACGCGCCCCTCGCGCGCCCTGCCCTACGAACTGCACACCAGCGCCAAGGCCGACGTGGTCAACGGCAAGCTGCAGTTGCTGTTCCTCAACACCGGCAAGGCGGCTGCCGTGTTCCACGTCTACGACAAGCGCCACCTCGACCGCCTGCCGCGCCGCTACATGGTCGAAGCGGGCAAGAAGCTCGACGACACCTGGGCCGCAATGGCCGACGACGCCGGCCTCTACGACCTGTGGGTGCTCGGTCCCAACGGCTTTCACCGTCACTTCAAGGGCAACCTCAACACGCTGCGCGCAGGCGATGCGGCACAGCCCGAGGTGCGCGTGTGCTACGACATCGCCAACGGCAACGTCTACCTGAACATGCGCAACGACGGCAAGGCCGCGTGCAAGTTCACCATCGTCGCCAAGGCCTACCGTACAGACGGGCCGTGGACCGCGACGGTGAACGGCGGCGCCAACGTAGACCAGCACTGGGATCTCGCAGCCAGCGGCCAGTGGTACGACTTCGCCGTCACCTGCGATGCCGACCCGGCCTACTACCGCCGCTTCGCCGGCCGCGTCGAAACCGGCAAGCACACGGTGAGCGATCCGGCCATGGGCTTGCCCGACCTCTGAGCCCCGGCAAGAATGCCGGCATGCTGATGATTCTTCGACATGCCGACGTTCTGCTCACCATGGACGCCGCCCGGCGCGAGATCGCCGACGGCGCCGTGGTGTGCGACGGGCCCGCGGTGGCCTGGGCAGGCCCCACGGCCGACCTTCCCATCGCGTATCACGACGCTCTGCGCAACGGCCAGGCCGAGGCCATCGACATGCACGGCCATGTGGTGATGCCGGGCCTGGTCAACACGCACCACCACATGTACCAGAGCCTCACGCGCGCCGTGCCCGAGGCGCAAGACGCCGAACTGTTCGGCTGGCTCACCAACCTGTACCTGCTGTGGGCGCGCATCACGCCCGAGATGATCCGCGTGTCGACGCAGACCGCGATGGCCGAGCTGATGCTCTCCGGCTGCACCACCACCAGCGACCATCTCTACCTGTTTCCCAACGGCTCGAAACTCGACGATTCGATCGAGGCGGCCGATGCCATGGGCATGCGCTTCCACGCGGCGCGCGGCAGCATGAGCGTGGGCCGCAGCGCAGGCGGCCTGCCGCCCGATGAGGTGGTAGAGACCGAAGAAGCCATCCTGCGCGATAGCGAACGGCTCATCGGCCGCTGGCACGACGCGTCGCGCCATTCGATGCGCCGCATCGTGCTCGCGCCGTGTTCGCCGTTCTCGGTGTCGCGCGACCTGATGCGGCTTTCGGCCGAGCTGGCGCGTGAGCGCGGCGTGTCGCTGCACACGCACCTGGCCGAGAACGACAACGACGTGGCCTATTCGCGCGAGAAGTTCGGCATGACGCCGGCCGAGTACGCCGAAGACCTGGGCTGGGTCGGCCGCGACGTGTGGCACGCGCACTGCGTGAAGCTCGACGAGGCCGGCATCGCGCTGTTCGGCCGCACCGGCACCGGCGTGGCGCACTGCCCCTGCTCCAACATGCGGCTGGCCTCGGGCATCGCGCCCATCGGCGCAATGCGCCGCGCGGGCGTGCCCGTGGGGCTGGGCGTGGACGGCAGCGCGTCGAACGACGGCGCGCACATGCTGGGCGAAGCACGGCAGGCCATGCTGCTGCAGCGCGTGGGCTACGGCCCGGCGGCGATGACGGCGCGCGAGGCGCTGGAAATCGCCACGCTGGGCGGCGCGCGCGTGCTGGGGCGCGACGACATCGGCGCGATCGCGCCCGGCATGTCGGCGGACATCGTCGCCTTCGACATGCGCGGCGTGGCGCATGCGGGCGCGGGGCACGACCCGGTGGCTGCGCTGGTGTTCTGCACGCCGGGTTCGGTGTCGCTGAGCGTGATCAACGGGGCGGTCCGCATCCGCGACGGCGGCTTTACCGGGCTGGAGCTGGCTCCGCTGCTGGCAAGGCATCGCGACCTTGCACGCACGCTCTACGACGGCGCGCGGCACCCGCACACGGCCTGAGCTCCCCGGCAGCGCCGGTTGAGTGCCTTCGAGCCCTAGGCACCAACCCTTATTGCCAACGCCAGAGCCCCTCCGCAGAATCCGCCCACTGAATAGAACGACCGTTCTATTCAGTGGCCGAGCACGCCATCGGCCTTCCCAAGATTCACAACAACAGGGAACTCCCCGATGAAGCGCAGAGACATCCTCAAATGGTCCGCCTCGGCGGGCGGCCTGGGCCTGCTGGCCGGCAAACCATCCACCGCATCGGCCGCCCTGCCGGTGCTCAAGCCCACGCTGCCGCAGAAGATCGACCCGATCAGCGCCACGCTGCGGCGGCTCGAACTGGTGGGACGGCAGACAACTTACCTCTGGACCGAATCGCACATCAACCTGGCCGGCGTGCCGATGGGCGCGGTGGTACCCCCGGGCGAACTGCCGGCGCTCGAACACCAGCTCAAGACCATTGCGAAGGCCGTGGAGGCCGTCACCAATTTCGCGGCCTCGTTCGCCACCAGCGCGCTGGCCTCGGGCAGCCTGCAGTCGCTCGACAACCTGCGCACGCGCCTGGCTGGCCTGCAGGCCAGCTTCGATCAGCTGCTGGCCGCCAACGGCGGGCTGGCGACGCTGCCGGCCACGGTGCTGAGCCTGCTGGGCACGCTCACCGGCACGGCGGGCGACATCGCCACGCAGCTCAAGCAGATACACCACGACCTGCTGTCGCAAGGCCCGCTGGGTGCGCTGAACGGGCCGAAGACGGTGGCGCAGTACGACGCGCTGTTCGTCACCATCGAGAAGCCGGCCATCTCGCAGCTGCTGCACGACAACGACCTGTTCGCGGCCATGCGCGTGTCCGGGCCCAACCCGATGCTGATCCAGAGAGCGACGGCGCTGCCGGCGAAGTTTCCGCTGAGCGACGCGCAGTACCGGCAGGTGATGGGCGCCGGCGACAGCCTCGCCGATGCGGCCGCCTCCGGCCGGCTCTACCTGCTCGACTACGAAGGCCTGGGCGACATGGCGCCGGCAGGCCCGCAGGTCAAGCCGCTCACCGGCACTGCCTTCATCCACATGCCCATTGCACTGTTCGCGCGGCCGAAGACCGGCCGCTCGCTGGTGCCGGTCGCGATCCAGTGCGGGCAAGACCCGACGCTGAGCCCGATCTTCCTTCGCGTGGACGACACCGCCAACGCCGAGGCCTACTGGGCATGGCAATCGGCAAAGACCGCGGTGCAGGTGGCGGACTTCAACTACCACGAGATGTTCGTGCACCTGGGCCGCACGCACCTGATGTCGGAGGCCTTCGCGATGGCCACGCAGCGCCAGTTCGCGACCGCGCATCCGCTGAGCCGGCTGCTGTCGCCGCACCTGGAGGGCGCGATGTTCATCAACGAGTTCGCGACGCTGATCATCATGGCGCCGCTGACCACGGGCGACGTGATCCTCACCGCGCCCATCGAGACGCTGCAGCGCGAGTGCGGCCGTGACCGGCTGGCCTACGACTTCTACGACCGCATGATGCTGCCCAACGACCTGCGCACGCGCGGCGTGGACGACACGGCGGCGCTGCCCGACTACCCGTACCGCGACGACGCGCTGCTGGTTTGGAACGCCATCGCGCAATGGGTCGGCGACTACGTGGCCACCTACTACCTGAGCGACGCCGATGTCACCGGCGACTACGAGCTCAAGGCCTGGGCCACCGAGCTCGCGACCAGCGGCAAGGTGCACGGCTTCCGGCCGATCACCACGCGCGCGCAGCTCGCGGACGTGCTGACCGCGATCATCTTCAACGCCAGCGCGCAGCATGCGGCGGTGAACTTCCCGCAGTACTCGGTGATGACCTATGCGCCCTTCAGCGCTGGCGCGGGCGGCGTGCCGGCGCCGACAAGCAGTGCGGGTCAGAACGAAGCAAGCTGGTCGCAGATGCTGCCTTCGCGGCTGGCGGCGCAGGAGCAGATCCTGCTGTTCCACATCCTCGGCGGCGTGTACTACCGGCCATTGGGCGAGTACAAGGACAACATGTTCCCGCATCTGCCAGTGCTGCTCGACCCTGCCATCGCCGGGCAAGGCGGGCCGCTGGAGCGCTTCCGCAACGCGCTCGTCGGCATCGAGAACACCATCCGCCAGCGCAACACCACGCGCACGCGGCCTTACGAGCACCTGCTGCCGAGCCGCATTCCTTCTAGCACGAACATCTGAAGAAAGCGCGGGCGTCGCTCAGCGACGCATGGTGTCCAGCTGCGTGACGGGCGCGCTGTCGTTGCCCCACGAACCGCGCACGTAGGTGAGCACGGCCGCGACCTCGGCCGCATCCAGCGTCTGGCCGAACGGCGGCATGCCGTAGGGTCGCGGATTGCCGGGGGTCGAGGGCAGGAAGCCGCCGTGTGCGATCACCTGGATCAGGTTGGTGGGCCGCGCCATGTTGACGGCGCGGTTGCCCGCGAGCGGCGGGTAGGCGCCCGCCGCGCCCTGCCCCTGGTCGCCGTGGCAGTAGGCACAGCGCTGGTCATAGATCTTCGCGCCGCGCGTCATGGTGCCGGCATCGCGGCGGATGGGGGCCTTCGCGACAACGGCATCGGCCTCGGGCTTCGGTGCGTCGGGCAGGTCCTTCAGATAGCTCGCCATGGCCGTCAGGTCGGCTTCGCTCAGGTACTGCGTGCTGCGGAACACCACGTCGGCCATCGGACCCATGACCGAACCGCGCGGCGCGACACCGCTCTTGAGCAGCGCCACCACGTCGGCCGCGGGCCAGTCGGCCACGCCGGCTTCATGCGGATCGTTGAGCGAAGGTGCGTACCAGTTCTCGACAGCGATGAGACCGCCCGAAAGGCCCAGCTTGGTTTCGGTCGCACCCAGCGAATTGCGACTGCCGTGGCAGGCGATGCAATGGCCCAAACCGTTGACCAGGTAGGCACCCCGGTTCCATTCGGCCGGCTTGCCGGCATTGGCCACGAAGGGCTCGGGCTTGAACGACAGCACGCGCCACACGGCCAGTGCCGCCTGCGTGTCGTAGGGGAAGCGCAGCCGGTGCGCCTTGTTGAGCTCGGCTGCGGGCGGCACGCTGCGCAGATAGGCGTAGATCGCGTCCGAATCCTCGCGCGTCACCTGCGTGAAGTTGGGGTACGGAAACGCCGGGTACAGCAGCCGCCCGTCCTTGCTGCGGCCGTTGTGCATCGCGCGCCAGAAGTGCGCGCTGCTCCAGCCGCCGATGCCGGCCTTGTCGTCGGGCGTGAGGTTGCTCGAATAGATGGTGCCGAAGGGCGTTTCGATCGGCAGGCCGCCCGCATAGGGCTGGCCGCCGCGCGTGGTGTGGCAGCCCGCGCAGTTGCCGGCCAGCGCGAGGTAGCGTCCGCGCTCGACCAGTTGCGGCGTGGCGGCGAAGGCTTCGGCTTGCGCGGGCAGCGGGTCTTCGCCGCGCAGGTTCATGGCCACGATGCCGCCGGCGGCGGCTGCGCCGAGCACGATCAGCGCCAGCAGCGTCCAGGCCAGGTGTCGGAGTTTCATGGGCGCTGCTCCGTCACTTCGGCATGCCGCCGCAAGTCACCGGCAGCGGCGCGGGCAGCGAGGCCGCGGGCTTCGTGTCGGCCGGCATCGGCTGCACCGCCAGCCAGCTCGCAACGGCGTTGATGTCGGCGGTGCTCATGCGCCGGCCGATGTCAGCCATGCAGTCGGGCGGCAGCGCATGCCGCTCGTTCGTGAGCCATGCGCCGAGCTGCGAAGACACATAGAGCCGCGGCAGCCCCAGCAGCCCCGGAATGGCCGGCTGCACGCCCGTGAGCGCCGCGCCGTGGCACTGCACGCAGGCGGGTATGCCGCGCGCCGCATCGCCTTCGCGCACGAGCTGGCGGCCGCGCTGCAGCTGTTCGGGCGTTGCGTCGCTGGTGGGGGAAATCGGCGGATAAGGCAGCTGCAGCCCGGCAAAGTACTCGGCCATCTCGCGCAGGTACGCATCCGACAGGTGCTGCACCATGTACGCCATGTCGCTGTTGAAGCGCCGGCCGTCCCTGAAGCTCACGAGCTGGTTGAACAGGTAGCCGGCCGGCTTGCCCGCCAGCCGCGGAAAGTAGCCCGCGTTGGTGGTCGCGCCCTCGCGGCCATGGCAGGCGATGCAGGCGGCCACGCGCTGCTCGATGGTGTCGGGCACCGTGGCCGGCGTCGCGGCGCCCGCCATGCCCTGCACGGCGAGCAGCAGCCCGGCAACGACGAGGCGAATGTGCAGCTTCATGTACCGGCAGCGTAGTGCGCCAGCGCCAGCAGCCCCGCGATCAGCAGCAGCACCATCACGAATGCCACGCCGATCAGCGGCAGGATGCCGACTTGCGCAGTCCGCTTGTCAGCGTCGGCACGGCGGCCACCCAGCCCGATGAAACTCCAGAGAACGGCGCGCACCGCGCGCATGAGATTCGACATGGAGTCGAGTGTGGCCCAGTCGGGCCAGAAAAAACAGATGCAGATCCGCACCAATTGACCGGTGCAGATAAAGTGCTGCCGAATGAAGAACACCCCACGATGAAGCGATATGAAGCCCTGGCCGCAGACATCGAGGCCTCGATCCGCAACGGCACCCTGAAGACCGGCGACCGCCTGCCCTCCGTGCGCCACACCGGGCAGAGCCGCGGGGTCAGCGCATCGACCGTGTTCCAGGCCTACTACCTGCTGGAGGCGCGCGGCCTCGTGCGCGCACGCGACCGCTCGGGCTACTACGTGACTGGCGGCGGCCTTCGCGATGCGCCGCCCGAGTCCACCCACACCTCGCGCCCGGCAGACGGGCCGCTGTCGCTCGACGTGAGCGACAAGGTGTTCGACATCCTCGAGGCCAGCATGTCGCGCAAGGTCGTGCCCTTCGGCTCGGCCTTTCCGAGCCCCTTGCTGTTTCCGCTGGCGCGGCTCGGGCAGTTCATGGCCGCCAGTGCCAAGTCGCTCGACCCATGGAGCACGGTGGACGACCTCACGCCAGGCAGCGCGGCGCTGCGCCGGCAAATCGCGCTGCGCTACCTGGCCGACGGCATGCCGGTGCCGGCAGACGAAATCGTCATTACCAACGGCGCACTCGAAGCGCTCAACCTCTGCCTCGCGGCGGTCACGCGGCCGGGCGACGCGGTGATCGTCGAGTCGCCAACTTTCTATGCCGCGCTGCAGGCGCTGGAGCGCATGGGCCTGCGGGCCATCGAGGTGCCGACGCATCCGGGCGAAGGCATCGACCTCGAAGCGCTGGAGCTGGCCATCGCGGCGCACAAGCCCACCGCGTGCTGGCTAATGACCACCTTCCAGAACCCGCTGGGCAGCCTGATGCCCGATGCGAAGAAGAAGGCGCTGGTGGAGCTGCTCGCGCGGCACGAACTGCCGCTGATCGAGGACGACGTGTATGCCGAGCTCTACTTCGGCGAGCGGCGTCCCGCGCCAGCCAAGGCCTTCGACACACAGGGGCTGGTGCTGCACTGCTCGTCGTTCTCGAAGTGCCTGGCACCCGGCTATCGCATCGGCTGGACCTCGGCCGGCCGCTTCGCGCGCAAGGTCGCGCGGCAGAAGCTCACGACCACGCTCAGCACCTCGGCGCCCGCGCAGCTGGCGCTAGCTGGCTATCTCGAAAAAGGCGGGCTCGACAAGCATTTGCGCAAGCTGCGGCAGACGCTGGCGATGCAGCAGGCCACCTTCGCGCAGGCCGTGGGCCATTACTTTCCGCCGGGCACGCGCGCCACGCGGCCGCTGGGCGGGTACTTCCTGTGGGTCGAGCTGCCGGCGCGCGCAAACGCGCTGGAGATTCACCGCAAGGCGCTGGAGCTCGGCATCAGCGTCGCGCCCGGGCCGATCTTCTCGGCCACGCGCGCCTTCGCCAACTGCCTGCGGCTGAACTACGGCCACCCGTGGGGTGCGCTCAGCGAGCAGGCGATGCAGACACTCGGCCGGCTGGCTGCCGAAGCGTCCTGAACAGCAGGAAGGCCGCGATGCTCACGTTCACCAGGTTCCAGCCAATGCCGTTCAGAAAGGCCGCGTGGTAACTGCCCGTGAGGTCGAATACCTTGCCCGACATCCACCCGCCCAGCGCCATGCCGAACAGCGTGAACATCAGCACCGTGCCCACGCGCGCGCCCGCCTCCTTCGGCGGAAAGTGCTCGCGCACGATGATTGCGTACGATGGCACGATACCGCCCTGGAACAGCCCGAACAGCGCCGAGATCACGTAGAGCGGCACCAGCCCGTCGAAGGGCAAAAACAGCAGCAGTGCCACGCACTGCAGCAAGCCGCCAAGCAGCAGCGTGCGCAGCCCGCCGATGCGGTCGCAGATGGCGCCCGACACCAGCCGGCTCACGATGCCGAAGCCCAGCATCAGCGACAGCATCATCGCGCCCTGCGCCGGCCCGTAGCCCAGGTCGCCGCAGTAGGCCACGATGTGCACCTGCGGCATCGCCATCGCCACGCAGCAGGCCACGCCTGCCACGCACAACAGGCTCTGTGCCGCACCCATGCTCAGGCCGAAAGGCCGCGTCATGTCGCGCACCGCGGCCCTGTTCGAAGTGTTGGCGGGCGGTGCATCAGCCAGGGCAGGCGGCCGCGCGCGGAAGAACAGGGCAAGCAGTGCCATCGTCAGCCCGCAGAAGATGCCCATGCCGATGTAGGTCTGGCGCCAGCCCACCGTTTCGACGAAGTGCTGCGCGATCGGCGGCCACACCGCGCCCGCAAGGTAGTTGCCGCTCGCGCACACCGCCACCGCGATGCCGCGCCGCTTGACGAACCACAGCGAGGTGTCGGCCACCAGCGGCGCAAAAGCCACCGAGCTGCCGAGCAGGCCGACCAGTAGCGCCTGCGCGATGGTGAAGGACACGATGCCGCCAGAGAGGCCAGTCGCGATGTACCCCGCACCGAGGAACACGGAGCCCATCAGCAGCGGCCGCATCACGCCGACGCGGTCGGCCAGCTTGCCCATCAGCACGCCGCCGAAGCCGAAGCCCAGCATCAGCAGCGTGTAGGGCAGCGAGGCGTCGGCACGCGCGACGCCGAACTCGGCCTGCACCGCGGGCAGCATCACCGACACCACGTACATGCCGCTGCTGCCGACCGTCATGACCAGCAGCGTGAGGCCCAGGCGCACCATGGCGTAGCGTGAATCCGCCTGATGGGTGGTTGTCTCGTTTGTCTTCATTTTTGTCTCCGCGACGAGGATACCCCGTGACGCGGAAACGCGAGGCACGCGCAGAGCCCGGTGGTGTCAAACCACCTTCAGGCTCGGCATTGGCTCAGTGTGCGAATGGCGCGGGTGTGGCGACAAAGCTCATCGAAGCCTTCGGCATGGGGCCACCCGGCTTCGGCCTGTCGTCGCACGCGGCCGTCAGCAGGCCCACGCAGAACAGAAGAAGAACAAGGCTTGTGCTTCTCATCATGGCGGGCATGCTATGCCCGCGAAGGCGTGCGTCAAGTCGGACGCTGCCGCTTCTGGCTACAGGTCAGGCGACGACAGGCCGCTCGCCGCGCTGCAGCCGGCGTTCGATGTCTTCCAGCACCTGCGGCAAGTCGGCCACGCTGTCGATCACGTAATGCGCGCCGGCCGCTTCGAGTTCGGCGGTGGCGCGTGCGCGACGTTCTTGCTGCTGGCCTTCATCGAGCGCCTGCCATTCGGCCAGCGTGAGACCGTTCACGTTGCCGCTGACGGCCACGCCCACAGCCCAGGCGCCCGCGTTGAGCCCTTCCTGCAGGCCAACGCCGGTGTCGTCGACCTTCACCACGGTGTGCGGCGGCCACACACCGAGGTCGGCGAAGCAGCGGTACATCATGAGCGGCGACGGGCGGCCTTCGGCGAGGTCGCCGCCGCACACGAGGATGTCGGGCGCATAGCCGCCGGCCGCGGCGATGGGCGCGACCACTTCCATGATCGGGCGGTTGTAGCCGGTGGTCGAACCGATCTTCAGGCCGCGCTGGCGCAGCACGCCGACGGCCTCGAGTGCGCCCGGAATGAAGTCGGCATGGTCGCGTGCGCTGGCTGCGTTCATGGGCGTGAAGATTTCATACAGCTTGTCGGCATCGGCGTCGTTGAACGCATGGCCGTGCTTTGCTTCCCACTGGGCATTGATGCGCGGCAGCGTGCCCAGCGCCTTGATGTGGTCCCACTTGGCCACTCCCATCGGTCCACGCGCCTCGGCGATGGTGATGTCTATGCCGAACTGCTCGAACAGCTTCACGAAGGCACCCATGGGGGCACAGGAGCCGAAATCGAGGATGGTGCCGGCCCAGTCGAAGACGACGGCCTGGAGCTGGGAGTGGTTGTGGGCGTTCATGGCGGCTGAGATGAAGAGGTTCGGAAGGAAGGCAACGGCCCTGCAGCCATCACCAGGCGTTGAAGACGTCGTGCGCGATGCCGAAACCGGTGCTCGCACCGCTGCCGCTGGTGACCAGCACCACGCGCGTGGCGTCGTCGGGCGCGTCGATCACGCAGGGCGTGGTCTTCGATGAGGGGTACACGCCGGTCCAGCGCTCGGTGATCTGCGCGGCCTCGAGGTTCAGCGTGCTGCGCAGGTGGCGCAGGATGAGCTGGTCGACCTCCTCCATCGCGAAGGGCTCGGGCGCGTCGGCGTAGTGGTGCGAGTCGCCAACCACCAGCGAGCCGTCGGCGCTCTGCACCACGATCAGATGGATGCCATGAGCGAGCGATGCGGCCTCCTCCTGCTGCAGGCGTGCGCGCAGCGCAGCGGCTTCGGGCAGCGTGCTGTAGCCCTCGTAGCGCACGAGGCTCAGGTCCGACATTACCGAGCCGGGCAGACGGAAGCCCGCTTCAGGCTTCACGCGCAGCATCTGCAGGCGGCACAGCGTGAGGTCGTGCGCGGCAATACGGCCAGCGAACAGGCCGTGCAGGTCGGTGTTGGTGCAGACCACCACGCGCTCGGCATGCAGCGTGCCGAGCGAGGTACGTACGCGGGGCGTTTCGACTTCGAGCACGGCTTCGCTGAAACGGAAGGTCACGCCGTGCGCCTCGGCCAGCCATTTGGTCAGCAGGCCGATGGCGGTGCGCGATTCGACGCGCAGTTCGTGCGGGCTGAAAAGCACCGAGCGCGCACCCGCCAGGCTCAGCGCCGGCGCCTTGGCCTGCGCATCGGCGGCGTCGAGCAGTTCGCAGCCCTTGCCCATCGGCGTGCGCATGAAGGCTTCGAGCACGTCGTGCGCCTCGGGGCGATAGGCCGCGAGCCAGAGGTTGCGGTGCACGACCTCGATGCCGGCCTGCGGCGCGACCTCGTTCCACACACCGCGCGAATGCATCGCGCGGCGCCACATGTCGCCCGGCGCCTGGCCGGTGATGGTGATGAAGCCGAAGTTGCGGATCGAGGCGCCGATGCAGGCTGCGTCGCGCTCGACTACGCAGACCTTGAGGCCGCGCTGCACGGCGCTGTAGGCGTGGGCCAGGCCGACGATGCCGGCACCGACCACGATGAGATCGAAGCCGTCCGGGTTGTGTGCGGGGGCAGCGATCACCGTTGTCTCCAGGCCTGGGTGCGCTTGAGCGCCCACTGCCCGGCCAGCGCGAACACGCCTCGGCCGATGGCGGCAGTGAGCATGATCAGCGAAGCCATGGCGGCGGCGGGCGCGACGTCGCCGGCGTCGTCCATGTTGAGCACGGCGATGGCTGCGAGCGTAGTCTGCGGCGAGTAGAGGAACACGACGGCCGACACTGTCGTCATTGCGTTGACGAAGAAATAGCCGCCCACGTTCAGCACGGTCGGCAGCGCCACCGGCAGGTGCACGCGCCACAGCGTGCGCCAGAACGGCACGCCCATCGACTCGGACACCAGCTCGTATTCGCGGTCGAGCTGGCGCAGCGCCGTGAGCGAAGTCAGGTGCGCCACCGAGAAGAAGTGCGCCACCGTGCACACCACGAGGATGGTCATGCTGCCGTAGATGGCACGCAGCGGGTTCGAAGGCGAGATGAAGAAGAAGATGTAGCCCACACCAAGCACCAGCCCTGGCACCGCGAGCGGCAGGTTGGCCAGCAGGTTCAGCAGTTCGCGCAGCAGGCCGAAGTGGCGCGGCTTCTCGACGAAATAGGCCGAGATGAAGGTGATGAATGCACCCGCCACTGCCGCGCACACGGCCAGCCGCAGCGAGTTGAAGTAGCTGCCCCAGCCGCCCCCGTCCATGTTGCTGAAGTCGTAGTTCTTGAACGACGGCACGAGGTTGTAGGGCCAGAAGGTGGCCAGCGAGGCGAACACCGCCATGCCGATCATCACGAGGATGCCGCAGGCCGTGAGCACGCAGAAGGCCAGCAGTGCGCGGTCGCGCACCTTCATAGGCTCGGGCTGATAGGGCGTGGCACGCGCCGACAGCGCCGCCGCCTGCTTGCTGCGCACGTGGCGCTCGACCAGGAACGACAGCACAGCCGGAATCAGCAGCACGAGGCCGACCACAGCGCCCATCTGGAAGTTCTGCTGCCCGACCACCTGCTTGTAGATGTCGGTCGCGAGCACGCCGGTCTGGCCGCCCACCACCTTCGGCACGCCGAAGTCGGTGATGACCAGCACGAACACGACCATCGCGGCCACGATGAGGCCATAGCGCGAGGCCGGCAGCGTCACCGTGCGGAAGATGCGCCAGCGCGAGGCGCCCAGCGTCTGCGCGGCCTCGTAGAGCCGGCCGTCGGAGGTAGCCATGGCGGTGGTGAGGATCAGCAGCGCATGCGGCAGCGTCCAGAACACCGAGCCGAGCACGATGCCCAGCGGGCCATAAATGGACGCGCCGCCCAGCAGCCCTTTGAACAGGCCCTGGTTGCCGAACAGGTAGACGAGGCTGATCGCGGGCAGCAGCGAAGGCGCGAGCAGCGGCACCAGCGCCACCGCGCGCAGCAGGCCCTTGGCCGGCATGCAGGACAGCGTGAGCCCGTAGGCGTACACGTAGGCGATGCCCGTGCAGATCACGGCGCTGAGGGCCGCGAGCCCCAGGCTGTTGAAGGCCGACTGCACCAGCGCCGGGTTGTCGAGGTAGCGCGCGAAATTGGCAAGGCCCACGAACGCGCCCGCGTGGTCGAAGAAGCTCTGGCCGACCAATGCGCCGACCGGCAACGCGACGATCACCACCAGCAGCAGCACGACCAGCAACACGGCCGCGCCCGTCAGCCAGCGCTCGCGGTCGAATGCGCTGCCACGCGCCACCACCACCGGCACAACGGCGATGGCGTCGGGAGAACTGCTCATGCTCAGTTCGCCAGGACCGACAGCGCGTTCAGGGGCAACTGGATATGCACCATGCTGCTAGGCACCAGCGGATCGCTGCCGCCGCCGCGCGCATCGGCGGGCAACTCGGCCTCGATCTCGATGCCCAGTGGCTCGCAGGCCAGGCGGGCCGAGGTGCGGTTGCCGAAGAACTCGGTGTCGAGCAGGCGTGCCGCAAAGCTGTTGGCGCCGAGCTCGGTGCCGAAGCGCTTCACGACCACGTGCTCGGGCCGGATGCCCACGGTTGCCTGCGAACCGACGCTGAGGCTGCCGGGCGCACAGAACAGCTCACTGTCGCGCACGCGCACCTTGCCGTCGGCCAGCACGGTGGCCGGCAGCATGTTCATGCGGCCCACGAAGCCCGCCACGAAGCGGGTACGCGGCTGGCGATACAACTCGTCGGGCGTGCCCGCCTGCTCGATGCGGCCGTTGTGCATCAGCACCACGCGGTCGGCCATCGAGAGGGCTTCTTCCTGGTCGTGCGTGACCATGATGGTGACGATGCCCAGGCGCTTCTGCAGCGCACGGATTTCGCTGCGCAGGCTGGCGCGCACCTGCGCGTCGAGCGCGGAGAGCGGCTCGTCGAGCAGCAGCAGGCGCGGGTTGGGCGCAAGCGCACGCGCCAGTGCAATGCGCTGCTGCTGTCCGCCCGAGAGCTGGACGGGGTATTTGTCGGCATGCGCGGCCAGACCGACGAGGTCGAGCATCTCGCGCGAGCGCTTGGCCATCTCGCGGGCCAGTGCGCCCGTGGGGTGCAGGCCGTAGGCGATGTTCTGCGCGGCCGTCAGGTTGGGGAACAGTGCGTACGACTGGAACACCACGCCGAATCCGCGCGCCGCGGGCGGCAGGCCCGCGATGTCCTGGCCGCCGAGCAGGATCCGGCCGCTGTCGGCGCGCTCGATGCCGCAGACAATGCGCAGCAGCGTGGTCTTGCCGCAGCCCGAGGGGCCGAGCAGGCACACGAACTCGCCGGGCTCGATGTCGAGATCGATGCCGTCGAGCACGCGTGTGGCGCCAAAGGACTTGCCGATGCCGCGAAGGGAAAGAAAGCTGCTGCTCGTCATGACCGGGTACCGCTTGGCTTCAACGACAGGATCAAAGCGGCTTCTTTTCCGACTTGGACTCGTAGCGCTTCGACCATTCCGTCAGGATGCGGTCGCGGTTGGCTGCCGCCCAGTTGAAGTCGTTCTTGGCGAGCAGCTTCTCGACGTCGCCCGGCACGAATTCAAGCTTTTCCTGGATGCCCGGCAGCGCGAGCACCGCGAAGTTCTTGGCATACAACTCGTTGGCCTGCTTGGTCACGGCCCAGTCGGCGAGCGCCTTGGCTGCGTCCTGCTTCTTGCTGGTCTTCATGATGCCGGTGGCTTCCATGTCCCAGCCCAGGCCTTCCTTCGGCAGCACGATGTCGATGGGAGCGCCGTCGCGCTTGGTCTTGTTGGCGCGGTATTCGAAGGACATGCCGAGCGCGAACTCACCGGCGCCGGCCTGGCGGCAGGGCTTGCTGCCCGACTGGCTGTAGATGCCGATGTTCTGGTGCAGCGCGTCCATGTATTTCCACGCCTTTTCTTCACCCATCATCTGGATCCAGCCGGACACCATCAGGTAGCCGGTGCCCGAGGCGGCCGGGTTGGGCATGGTGATCTGGCCCTTGTAGACCGGGTTGGTCAGGTCGGCCCAGCTGGTGGGCTTGGGCAGGTTCTTCTTCTGCGCTTCGGCGGTGTTGAAGCAGATGGCCGAGGACCACACGTCCATGCCGACCCACTTGGGCGGGTTGGCCGCATCGCGCATGGTCGGCTTGATGGCGTCGAGGCCCTTGGGCGCGTAAGGCTGGAGCATGCCTTCCTTGTCGAGCAGCATCAGCGAGGTGGCGGCCAGGCCCCACACCACGTCGGCCTGCGGGTTGGCCTTTTCGGCCAGCAGCTTGGCGGTGACGATACCGGTCGAGTCGCGCACGAACTTCAGCTCGATGCTCGGGTTCTCCTTTTCGAATGCGGCCTTGTAGGCCTGCACCTGGTCGGCTTCGAGCGCGGTGTAGACCAGCAGCTCGGTGCGGCCCTGGGCCGATGCGGCAAAAGCCAGCGAGAACAGGGCGGCCGGCACGAAGGCCCAGCGGAGTTGACGATGCAGCATGGTGGAGGTTCTCTTGGGAAAAGTAGAAAGGACGCGATGCGGGACACACGGGCAGGCAAGCGAAAGTACGCAAGTGCCGTTCAGCGATGCGGGCGATGCTGGCACCGGCATGTGACAAGAATTTGTCAGATGCCCCAGAAACACCTAAATACCCATAAATACACCCTAGGCCGGCGATGTCGCGGCGGCTTCGTCATCCGCATGTCATTGCGTCGCGTCAAGCTGCCGGAGTTATTCCCTGTGTTTTCGCTTCGCTTTCATGACACTCGACCTTGCCGAGATCGCCCGCCTGTTCGCCGAACGCGGTGGAGTCGCGTACGCGGGCGAGCCCGTGTCCCAGCTGGAACACGCGCTGCAATGCGCCTGGCTCGCGGAACAGGCCGGCGCGAGCGATTCACTGGTCACCGCCGCGCTGCTGCATGACCTGGGCCACCTGCTGATCGCCGAGCACCAGACGCTATCGCAGTCTCCTACCCAACTGGGCATCGACGACCGCCATCAATACATCGCACTACCACTGCTGCGCGGCGCCTTCGACATCGAAGTGCGCGAGCCGATCCGCCTGCATGTGGACGCCAAGCGCTACCTGTGCGCGACGCGGCCCGACTATTTCTCGAAGCTCTCGCCCGATTCGGTGCGCAGCCTGGCCCTGCAGGGCGGCGTGATGGACGCGGAAGCGGCGCAGCGCTTTGCCACGCACCGCTGGTCGGGCGACGCCGTGCGGCTGCGGCTCTGGGACGAAGAGGCGAAGGCGCAAGGGCTGCAAACGCCGCCGCTGGCGCACTTCCTGGCGACGGCGGCCAGGGTCATGTTGCACTGACGGGCCTGTTTTTCGGAGGCTGGGCAAGGTTTCAGGCCGATTTCAGGCCGGATTAAGAAACTCTTGTCTACGATGGTTTCTTCATGATGACCGGCGCCGCACGGGCGCCTGCGAGGAAACCACATGTCTTCATCCGTCACCGCGCGCGCAAGCACGTTCATCCAGGTACTGCGCCGCGTCTTCTCGCTCGCGGCGCCCTACTTCCGGTCCGAGGAGAAATGGCGCGCGCGCGCCATGCTGCTGGCCATCGTCGCGCTCAACCTCTTCTATGTATATGTGGCGGTGCTGGGCAACCAGTGGTACGGGCGCTTCTACGACGCGCTGCAGAACAAGGACGTGACGACCTTCTGGCGCGAAGTGCGCGTGTTCGGCTGGATCGCCTTCTTCAACATCGCGGTGCAGGTGCTGAAGTTCTACATAACCCAGCTGCTGCAGCTGCGCTGGCGCACCTGGATGACGCGCAGCTACCTGTCGCGCTGGATGGCGGACCGCACCTTCTATCACCTGGAACTCGCGCGCTACGCCAACAAGGACGGCCACACGCCGGACAACCCCGACCAGCGCCTCCAGGAAGACATGCAGATCTTCACCAGTTCCACGATGACGCTCTCGATGGGCCTGTTGAACGCCGTCGTCACGCTCCTGAGCTTCATCGGCCTGCTCTGGGGGCTGTCGGGCAATTTCTCGTTCACGTTCAGCGGCACCACCTACCAGATCGTCGGCGCGATGGTTTGGCTGGCACTGGGTTATTCCATCGTCGGCACCGTCGTCACGCATTTCATCGGCCGTCCGCTGATCGGGCTGAACTTCAAGCAGCAGCGCTATGAGGCCGATTTCCGGCATCACCTCGTGCGCGTGCGGGAGTACAGCGAAGCCATCGCACTGGACCACGGCGAGAAGGTCGAGCGCGGCCAGCTCGACCTGCGCTTCGGCGATGTGCTGCGCAACTACCTGCTGCTGATCAAGCAGCAGAAGAACCTCGTCACCTTCACCTCGTTCTTCGGGCAAGCGGCGGTGATTTTTCCGTTTCTCGTGGCGGCGCAGCAGTACTTTGGCGGCGCGTTCCAGCTCGGCCACCTGATGCAGATCGGCTCGGCCTTCGGCAAGGTGCAGGAGTCGCTCAGCTGGTTCGTCGACAACTACGACAGCGTGGCCGTCTGGCGCGCCACCACCGACCGTCTCACCAGCTTCGACGACAGCATGACGGCCCATGCCTCGCGGGACGACGCCCTGCAGCGCGCGCCCTCGGAGATGCTGCAAACCGACGACCTCGCAGTCGCGCTGCCGAACGGCACGCCGCTGCTTGCCGGCGCCGCGCTGGCGGTGAAGCCCGGTGACAGCGTGCTGCTGCAGGGGCCCTCGGGCAGCGGTAAGTCGACGCTGTTCCGTTCGTTCGCGGGCATCTGGCCGTTCTCGAAGGGCAAGCTGCAGGTGCCCGACAACGTCGCCTTCATGCCCCAGCGGCCCTACGTGCCCGACGGCAAGCTGCGCGATGCGCTGACCTACCCCAACCCCGCATCGAACTTCAGCGACGACCAGCTGCGCCAGGCCCTGACCGACGCGCTGCTGCCCGACCTCGTGAGCCGCCTTGACGACAGCGACGCCTGGAGCCAGAAGCTCTCCGGCGGCGAGCAGCAGCGCCTGGCCATCGCGCGGGTACTGCTCAAGAAACCGGCATGGCTGTTCGCCGACGAGATCACCAGCGCGCTCGATGCGCAGGCCGAGAGCGTGCTCTACAAGCGGCTCGCCGCCACGGTGCACGCCGCCGGCGGAGCGATGGTGTCGATCGCGCACCGCGCGGCCGTGGGCGACTTCCACAACCAGCGATGGACGCTGGTGCCGCAGGAAGACGGCGCCGCTGGCGGCGCACGCTACCGGCTGAACACCTCAGCGGGGGTTCAGCCCGCCGCGGCGTAGCGCTCCCAGCCCTTCTTGCGCAGGTCGCAGGCGGGGCACTCGCCGCAGCCGTAGCCCCAGGCCTGGCGGTGCACGCGGTCGCCGAGGTAGCAGGTGTGGGTCTCTTCCACGATCAGGTCGACCAGCGGCTCGCCACCCAGGCGGTGCGCCATGGTCCAGGTCTCGGCTTTGTCGATCCACATGAGCGGCGTCTCGATGACGAGGCGGCGCTCCAGCCCCAGCGACAGCGCGAGCTGCATCGCCTTCATGGTGTCGTCGCGGCAGTCGGGATAGCCCGAAAAGTCGGTCTCGCAGACGCCGGTGACGATCACCTGCAGCCCGCGCCGGTAGGCCAGCGCGCCGGCGAGCGTAAGAAACAGCAGGTTGCGCCCGGGCACGAAGGTGTTGGGCAGGCCGTCGGCCTGCATGGCGAAGGCGACCTCTTCGGTGAGCGAGGAGCCACCGAGCTGCGCCAGCGCTGCAAGCGTGAGCACATGGTCTTCGCCCAGGCGCGGCGCCCAATCAGGGAAGCGCTCGCGCATCTTCGAGAGGATGGTGCCGCGCACGTCGAGCTCGACGCGGTGGCGCTGCCCGTAGTCGAAGCCCAGGGTTTCGACGCGCTGGTACTTCGAGAGCGCATCGGCGAGGCAGGTGGTCGAGTCCTGGCCGCCGGAGAACAGAACGAGGGCGGTGGTGTGCAGGGGCATATCCGTCGGCGGCGGTGCATGCCGCCGTAGTCCAAAGGCGCGATTTTCGCAGGCTGCCCCGGGGGCGTGGATACGATCTCCCACATGAACGCCAAACACCTGCTTGCATGGGTCGCCACTTTCGCGGTGCTGCTGGCGCTCGACGTGCTCTGGCTCGGCTTCGTCGCCAAGAACATGTACCAGCAGGCCATGGGCGATCTGATGTCGCCGAATCCGCGGCTGGGCTTCGCGGCCCTGTTCTACCTCACCTACCCCGTCGGCCTGCTGGTGTTCGCGATCGTGCCCGGCCTGCGGGCACGCGGCGTGACGCGGGCGGCGCTGCTGGGCGGGCTGTTCGGCCTGTTCTGCTACGGCACCTATGACCTCACCAACCTCGCTGTGATCCGCGACTGGCCGCTTGCGCTGTCGTTCATCGACATGGCATGGGGCACGCTTGTGAGCGGCCTTGCCGCGGCAGCCGGCGCAGCGGCGCTGCGCTGGTTCGCGTCGCGCTGAGTAGTCGCCTCAGCTAGCCGGCGTGCGTGACGCGCCGAAGACAGTTCGCGCCTTTATTTCGACAAGAGCGCTGAACTTTCATTCGGCTTTCAACTCGTCACGGCCGGGTCATCTGACGTCTTTAGATTTCACCTCCAGAAATGGTGCACGCCCGGTGCACCGGTCAAACAACCACCCGAGGGAATCATGACCCAACGCTTCATTGCCCCGGCGCTGCTGGGCGCCTCACTACTGCTGTCCGCTTGCGGCGGCAGCAACAACAACGGCGTCGTGTTGCCGTTCATTCCGCCGACGACCACCCCGCCGCCGGCCGCGCAGGCACCCAAGAACGTCCTGTTCTTCCTCGGCGACGGCATGGGCATCACCACCATGACCGCCGCACGCATCTACAAGGTCGGCGAAGACGGCGACCTCACGATGGACACGCTGCCCGAGACGGCCTTCGTCCACACCTATTCGAACGACGCGCAAGTAACCGACAGCGCCCCCTCGATGTCGGCCTACATGACCGGCGTGAAGATGAACAACGAAGTCATCTCGATGAGCCCCGAGACCAAGGCCGCCGACGCCTCCGGCAAGGCCTACCAGGTCAATTTCGACAGCACCTGCCCCTCGGGCAACGGCCAGGCCGTTGAAACGCTGCTGGAGCAGAGCAAGGCCAAGGGCTACGCAACCGGCGTGGTGACCACCACCCGTATCACCCACGCCACGCCTGCCGCCACGTACTCGCACGTGTGCCACCGCGACGCGGAAAACACCATCGCCGCCGCGCTCGTGCCGGGCGGCGCGGGCTACAACGGCAAGCTGGGTGACGGCGTCGACGTGTTCTTCGGCGGTGGCACCGACTACTTCATCGCCAAGGAAGCCGGCGGCAAGCGCAACGACAAGCGCGATCTGATCGCCGAGCTGAAGACCGCCAAATACAGCTTCGCCGCGAACAAGACCGAGTTCGACAAGCTGCCGGCCGACGGCGCCACCAAGATCGCCGGCCTCTTCACCAAGAGCCACATGGCCTACGACCTCGACCGCGACGCCACCAAGGAGCCGAGCCTGGCCGAGATGACCGGCAAGGCCATCGACGCACTGGCCGCGCGCAAGAAGGGCTTCTTCCTGATGGTGGAAGGCGGGCGCATCGACCACGCGCTGCACGCCACCAACGCGCGCCGCGCACTGCAGGACACCGGTGCCTTCGACGACGCCATCAAGCTCGCGCTCGACAAGATGCAGGCCATCGATCCGGGCCTGAAGAACACGCTGGTGGTTGTCACGGCCGACCACGACCACACGCTGCAGCTCAACGGCTATGCCGCGCGCACCGGCAAGACCGAAGCGGGCAAGCCCGGCGTGCTGGGCCTCGTGAAGGACTACGTCGACACCAGCAAGACCAGCAAGGACGTGGATGGCAACCCATACACCATCATCGGTTTCGGCAACGGCCCGCGCCGCCTCGCCACGCGCGGCCCGATATCCGACGCCGAGCTGGAAAACAAGGACTACCGGCAGGAAGCCGTGGTGCCGATGGATGCGGCCAGCGATTCCGAAACCCATGGCGGTGCCGACGTGTTCCTCGGTGCGCAGGGCTTGGGCGCCGACAACTTCGCCGGCGTGATCACCAACACCGACGTGTTCGGCCTCATCAAGAAGGCGGTCGGCCTGTGAAGGGCAGCGAGCGCTCATCGACGAACACAACCATGAACACGACCATGAACCGCATCACCCGCAACACCCGCCTGGCAGCCGCCCTCGTCTGCGCCGCCGCCGGCACCCTGGCCGGCACCGCGCACGCCGCCGGCGAAGCCAAGAACGTCATCTTCTTCCTCGGCGACGGCATGGGTCCCGTCACGGTGACCGCCGCGCGCATCTACAAGGGCGAGAAGCAACTGGCCGCCAAGCCCGGCTCGCTGGTGAGCCCCGAGCGCGCCAACCTCGTCATGCAGTCGCTGCCGTACGCGGCGCGCGTGAAGACCTTCTCGCTCGACGGCCAGACCACCGACAGCGCGCCCTCCATGGCCGCCTACATGACCGGCGTGAAGATGCGCAACGAGGTGATCTCGATGTCGGGCGACACCACCGCCGTCGACAGCACCGGCAAGCAGTACATCAACGGCGAGGACACGACCTGCCAGCCGACCAACGGCAAGGCCGTCGACACGCTGCTCGAACTCGCCAAGGCCAAGGGCCGCGCGGTGGGTGCGGTGTCGACCACGCGCGTCGGCCATGCCACGCCGGCCACCACCTACTCGCACATCTGCAACCGCAACGGCTACAACACCATCGCCGAGCAGAGCGTGCCGGGCCACGCCAACTACAACCCCAAGCTGCTCGACGGCATCGACGTGCTGATGGGCGGCGGCCAGCGCAACTACCTGCCGGTCGCGACCAACCCCAGCAGCAAGCGCACCGACGGCGCCGACCTGGTGGCTGCAATGAAGGCCAAGGGCTACACCTACGTCGACACCGGCACCAAGCTCAAGACCGTCGACACGGCGGCCACCAGCAAGCTGCTGGGCCTGTTCTCGCAGAGCGAAATGGCCTACGAGCTCGACCGCGTGAAGCAGAGCCTCGACCAGCCCAGCCTGTCGGACATGACCGAGAAGGCGCTCGGCGTGCTCAGCAAGAACGACAAGGGCTTCTTCCTGATGGTCGAAGGCGGCCGCATCGACCATGCGCTGCACGGCACCAATGCCAAGCGTGCGCTGGAAGACACGCTGGCCTTCGACACCGCCATCCAGACCGCGCTCGACTACATGGAGAAGAAGGACCCGGGCCTGAAGAACACGCTGGTGGTGGTCACGGCCGACCATGACCACGCCATTGCCTTCAACGGCTATCCGAAGATCGGCAACCCGATTCTCGGCAAGGTCAACAGCTACTCCGACGGCAAGCTGGCAAAGGCGACCGATGGCAAGCCCTACACCACGCTGGTGTTCGGCAACGGCGGCCGGCCCAACGCGACGGGCTCCAGCCAGGTCAACGCGGAAGACGGCAACAAGCCGTGGATCGCACCGGCCCGTGCGACTTCGCGCGACGACCAGACCGCGATGGACACCGAGGACGACAACTTCCTGCAGGAAGTCGGCATCAATCTCGGCACGCCCGGCGCGGAAACCCATGGCGGCGGCGACGTGATGCTGTTCGCCGGCGGCGCGGGCTCGAAGATCTTTAAGGGCACCGTGGAGAACATCAAGGTGTTCAACAAGGTCAAAGAGGCGGCAGGTCTGTGAGCGTTCCCTCGACGCTCAAGACGCTGCTGGCGGCTGCGGCCCTCTCAGTGCTTCCGCTGGCAGCCAGCGCCGCCGGCGATGCTGAGGCGCCCGACCAGAACCTGCGCATCCAGCACCATGTGCTGACGATCGGCAAGGACGGCGTTCAGCGCGAAAGCCGCTACGCCGACCTGATGTTCCGCCGCGCCGGCACGGTGTGGATCGAGCGCGAGCTGCCGCCCGCGCTGCGCGCCGACCACGACCACGAGGCCAGCGAAGGCAAGGTGCACATCGGCCACTCGCATGCCGACAACACCGCGGCGCCACTGTGGCTGCGCCGCGATGCGGCCGGCAAGGTGCAGGTCGGCATGGTGCTGCGCCAGCAGCGCAAGCTGATCGAGGTCGACAAGGCCAACTACGGCAACGTGGGCTACGGCGGCTCGTGGGCAAATGCCTACTGGCTGGTCGACCCCGCCAGCCTGCCGCACATGAAGGCGCTGGGCACGGCCGGCAGCAAGGGCGTGCAGCGCTACGAGGTGCAGCAGGGCGAGAGCACGCTGCGCATCGACTGGGACGTGGCTGGCCGCTACGCCCGCAAGATCGAGCAGCGCAATGCGCACGGCACCTCGCTCAACGTGATGACGGCTTCGGCCATCCCGGCGCCGAAGACGCTGCCATGGCAGATCGCCGACGCCTATGAGCGCGGCGAGTACTCCGACCTGCTGGACTGATCGAACCGGGCCGGGCGCCTCAGAGGAAGCGCTCGAGCAGCTTGCGCGAGGCCCGGTCGAGCGTCTTCACGTCGGGAATGCGGAACTGCACGCCGTGCGCGCTCGCAATGAGCAGCGCACCGCCTTCGAGCCGGCGGATGTCTTCCTCGGCCTTCAGCACGAAGGTGGTGTCGCCGCGGTCGGTGCTGACGGTCCAGGTGCTGGGCACGCCGAAGCTCGACACGCCGTGCAGGCGCAGCAGCGTGGGCGCGAAGTCGCGCACTGCGAGCTCTTCTTCCAGCAGCGTCCTGGCCTGCGCTGGCAGTTGATCGACGCTGTCGATCCAGACCAGTTCGCGCCCTTCGCTGCCGACCAGCGAAATGCCATGGCCGGGCGCGCTCAGCGGAAAGGCCCGCACAGGCACGACGCCCACATGGCACTCGCCCTGCGCGTCGGTCAGCACCAGGCGACCGAAGGCATCGCGTTCGAGTTCGAAAGATGGGGTGTTGTGCTCGGTCATGCGTCCCCCGCGGGATGAGCTGCGTGGCTGATAGCCAGCGGCGCCTGCGCGTTGGCGCGCTCGTCGGCGGCTCCTTCGCTCGCATCGTCGTCGCCCTGGCGCAGTTGCGCCTGGTAGAGCCGCCAGTAGGCGCCCTGCTTCGCCATCAGGGCATCGTGCGGTCCCACTTCGACCACCTCGCCACGGTCCATGACCACGAGCCGGTCGGCCTTGCGCAACGTCGACAGGCGGTGCGCGATGGCGATGGTGGTGCGGCCCTGCACGAGGTTGTCGAGCGCCTTCTGGATTTCCTTCTCGGTCTCGGTGTCCACTGCCGAGGTGGCCTCGTCGAGGATCAGGATGCGCGGGTCGATCAAGAGAGCGCGCGCGATGCTGATGCGCTGGCGCTCGCCGCCCGACAGCCCCTGCCCGCGCTCGCCGACCAGCGAGTCGTAGCCGTGCTGCAGCCGCAGGATGAAGTCGTGTGCGTGAGCCGCACGGGCCGCGGCGACGACTTCCTCGCGCGTGGCGTCGGGCTTGCCGTAGGCGATGTTCTGCGCGATCGTGCCGAAGAACAAAAACGGCTCTTGCAGCACCAGCCCCACGTGGCGGCGGTAGTCGGCCACGGCGAAGCGGCGGATGTCGGTGCCGTCGACCTTGATGGCGCCGTCGGTCACGTCGTAGAAGCGGCAGATCAGGTTGACCAGCGTGCTCTTGCCCGAGCCGCTGTGGCCCACGAGGCCGATCATCTCGCCGGGCTCGATCACCAGGTCGAGGTCGTGGATCACCGCGCGCGAGCCGTAGCGAAAGCCCAGCCCGCTCATCTCGATGCGGCCCTGCACCCGCTCCACCTTCACCGGGTTGGCCGGCTCGGGCACGTTGCTCACGTGGTCGAGGATGTCGAAGATGCGCTTGGCGCCGGCCGCGGCCTTCTGCGTGACCGAGACGATGCGGCTCATCGAGTCGAGTCGCGTGTAGAAGCGGCCGATGTAGGCGATGAAGGCGGTGAGCACACCCACCGTGATGCTGCCGCGCGCCACCTGCCAGATGCCGAAGGCCCAGACCACGAGCAGGCCGATTTCGGTCAGCAGCGACACGGTCGGCGTGAACAGCGACCAGGTGCGGTTGAGCTTGTCGTTCACCTGCAGGTTGTAGGCGTTGGCAATGCGAAAGCGCTCGGCTTCGCGGCGCTCCTGCGCGAAGGCCTTGACCACGCGGATGCCGGGAATGGTGTCGGCCAGCACGTTCGTCACCTCGGACCAGACGCGGTCGATCTTCTCGAAGCCGGTGCGCAGGCGGTCGCGCACGACGTGGATCATCCAGGCGATGAAGGGCAGTGGCACCAGCGTGACCACGGCCAGCAGCGGGTTGATGGAAAACAGGATGGCCGCGGTCATCACGATCATCAGCACGTCGTTGGCGAAATCGAGCGCGTGCAGAGACAGGAAAACGTTGATGCGGTCGGTTTCCGAGCCGATGCGCGCCATCAGGTCGCCGGTACGCTTGCCGCCGAAATAGTCCAGCGGCAGGGTCAGCAGGTGTTCGTAAGTGGTGGTGCGCAGGTCGGCGCCGATGCGCTCGGACACCAGCGCCAGCAGGTAGGTGCGCGCCCAGCCCAGCCCCCAGCCGACCAGCGCCGCGATCAGCAGGCCGCCCAGGTACAGGCCCACGCGCATGGTGTCGATCTTCTGCCCGTTCTGGAACGGAATCAGGATGTCGTCCATCAGCGGGATGGTCAGGTACGGCGGCACCAGGGTGGCGGCGGTGGAGATCAGGGTCAGCAGAAACCCTGCAATCAGCTGCTTGCGGTAGGGCTTGGCGAAGCGGCCCAGGCGCAGCAGTACCCAGGTCGAGGGGGGGGTCTGGAGCTCGGTGTCGGCGGGTTCGTCGCCATCGGCGACCTCGATGACTTCGGGTGTCTCCTTGGCGACACCAGCCATGCGCTGGCCGAAAAGCTTGAGCAGCCGCAGGGCCGCGGCCTGCCCGGCCAGGGTGTAGCGCCAGCGGCCCAACCGGCCTGCAGGCCCCGTCAGATCTAGTGTTCCAACGCCTGAGTGGTCGGACAGGCGCAGTTCGAGGGCCGCGTCTGTTAGTGGCCACTCACGCCATTCGCCGCCCGGTTCGAGCGCGATCAGCCTCTGGTCAGTCAGGGCCACTAGGGCGGAAGCGAAGCGAAGTTGGTCGTCGAGGTCAACCGACAGTATTACCAGAACGTTTTCCGCGACTGCGAGCCGGTTTTTCAGCGCGTCTGAAGCCGCCTCTGTTTCGCCCTCCCGGGTGCCGACTGGATCGTGATGTTGCATTGTGTTTCTTTGACTCTTGCCCGTCGCGGGCCGCATGGACCGCGTCATGGCGCCCTTCGTCGGGCGCCGATTCTGACTGATCGCCATGGGCGCGCTTGAAGGCGCCGTGGTGCTCGGCCAAAGCACATCGAACGTTTGCATGACCCGTTTCGACGACATCCGACTGCTGCGCATCAACTATTTGCGTGGCCCCAACCTCTGGACCTACCGTCCGGTGCTCGAAGTCTGGCTCGATCTGGGCCAACTGGAAGATTACCCCTCCAACAAGATCGACGGTTTCACCGACCGCCTGACCGGCCTGCTGCCGGCGCTCATCGAGCACCATTGCGGCGTGGGCGAGCGCGGCGGCTTCATCCAGCGCCTGACCGAAGGCACCTGGTCGGGCCACGTGCTCGAACACGTCGTCATCGAACTGCTGAACCTGGCCGGCATGCCCACGGGCTTCGGGCAAACCCGCAGCACCTCGGAGCACGGCGTCTACCGCATGGTGTTCCGCGCGCGTGACGAGCAGGTCGCCCGCGTGGCGCTGGCCGAGGGCCACCGCCTGCTGATGGCGGCCATCAACAACGACCCGTTCACCGCCGCCGACGTGCAGAAGGCTGTCGACGCGGTCAAGGCCAAGGTGGAAGACTGCTACCTCGGCCCGAGCACCGCCGCCATCGTGGCCGCCGCCACCGACCGCGGCATTCCGCACATGCGCCTGAACAGCGGCAACCTGGTGCAGTTGGGCTACGGCGCCAACCAGCAGCGCATCTGGACCGCCGAGACCGACTACACCAGCGCCATCGGCGAATCGATCGCCAGCGACAAGGAACTGACCAAGTCCCTGCTCGCAAGCTGCGGCGTGCCCGTGCCCGAAGGCCAGGTGGTCGCCAATGCCGAAGAAGCCTGGGAAGCCGCCGAGGACATCGGCCTGCCGGTGGTCGTGAAACCCTCCGACGCCAACCACGGCCGCGGCGTGTCGCTCGAGCTGACGACGCGCGAAGAAGTCTTTGCCGCCTTCGCGGTCGCCGAGCCCGAGGGCAGCGACGTGATGGTCGAGCGCTTCATCCGCGGCCACGAACACCGCCTGCTGGTGGTGGGCGGCGAGGTGGTGGCGGCCGCGCGCGGCGAGATCATCACCGTGACCGGCGACGGCCAGGCCACGGTGCGCGAACTGATCGAGAAACAGCTCAACAGCGACCCGCGCCGCGGCGCCGAAGAAGAGTTTCCGCTCGACGTGATCGTGATCGACACCGACGCCAAGCTGCAGCTCGAACTCAAGCGCCAGGAACTGGACGCCAACGCCGTGCCGGCCGCCGGCCGCGTGGTCACGATCCAGCGCAACGGCAACATGGCCAACGACTGCACCGACCAGGTCCACCCCGAAGTCGCGCACGCCGCCGTGCTGGCCGCGCGCGTGGTGGGCCTCGACATCGCCGGCATCGACCTCGTGGCGCAAGACATTTCCAAGCCGTTGGGCCCGCAGCGCGGCGCGATCGTCGAAGTCAACGCCGGCCCCGGCCTGCTGATGCACCTGAAGCCGGCCGTCGGTTCGCCGCGCCCGGTGGGCCGCGCCATCTGCGACCACCTGTTCCCCAACGACGCACCCGGGCGCATTCCCGTGGTCGGCGTGGCCGGCTCGCGCGACACCGCCGTGCTGGCGCGCCTCGTGGCCTGGCTGATCGGCCTGGGCGGACGCCACACCGGCCTCGCCTGCCGCGACGGCCTGTTCCTCGAACGCCGCCGCGTCGATGCACGCGACAGCGCCAACTGGGACGCCGGCCACCGCCTGCTCGTGAACCGCGCCGTGCAGGCCGTGGTGATCGAGAACGGCGCCGAGACCATCCTGCGCGACGGCCTTTCTTATGACCGCTGCGAAGTCGGCATCGTCACCGACCTCGAAGGCTCTGAAACGCTGACCGACTACGACATCACCGAGAGCGACCAGATGGTCAAGGTGCTGCGCACGCAGGTCGACGTGGTGCTGTCCGAAGGCACCGCCGTGCTGAACGCGGCCGACCCGCGCGTAGCCGGCCTCGCGCCGCTGTGCGATGGCGCCGTCATTCTTTATTCGGCCGACTCGCAGGCCGCCGACCTCACCGCGCACCAGACCGCCGGCGGCAAGGCCGTGCTGGTGCGGCAAGACCGCGTGGTGCTGGCCAACGGCAGCAGCGAATCGTTCCTGCCGGGCCTCGGCCGGCTGACCGTGTGGCGCGCCACTCATGCCGGCGTGAGCCTCGAAAGCCTGCTGGCCGCCGTGGCCGCGGCCTGGGCCATGGGCATTCCGCTGAACCTGATCGGCGCTGGCGTGGAGGCCTTCGAGGCCGACCTGCAGGCGGCGCTGGCCTCGCTGCAGCTGTCTCAGACCCAGCCCCTCCAAACCCAATTCGCCTGAGCGTTGCACCCGCATCGCCTCGCTCCCGCCTCGTCAAGACCGTAGCCCTCGCAGCCCCATGAAAGTCACCCGCATCCGAGCCCTTCGCGGGCCCAATCTCTGGAGCCGCCACACCGCCATCGAGGCAGTCGTGGCCTGCGAAGGCGACGAGAACGCCATCAGCAAGCTGGCCGGTTTCGAGGCGCGCCTGCGTGCGCGCTTCCCCACCATCGGCGAGCTGCACCCGATGGTGCTGGGCCAGCCGCTGGCGCTGGCCCACGTGCTCGAGAACGCCGCCGTGGCGCTGCAGGCCCAGGCTGGCTGCGCAGTCAACTTCGGCCACACCTCGCAAACCGTGGAAGACGGCGTCTACCAAGTCGTGTTCCAGTACAGCGAAGAAGCCGTCGGCCGCCGCGCGATCGAAGTGGCCGAGCAGCTCATCGCCGCCGCCCTGACCGACACCGCCTTCGACGCCAACGCCGCCATCACCGAGTTGCGCGACCTCGACGAATCCGAGCGCCTGGGCCCGAGCACCGGCTCCATCGTCGATGCCGCCGTGGCACGCGGCATTCCGTACCGCCGGCTCACCAGCGGCAGCCTCGTGCAATTCGGCTGGGGTTCGAAACAGCGCCGCATCCAGGCCGCTGAGGTCGACAGCACCAGCGGCGTGGCCGAATCGATCGCGCAGGACAAGGAACTGACCAAGCAGCTGCTTAACGCCGCTGGCGTGCCCGTTCCGCTGGGCCGGCCCGTGAGCAGCGCCGAAGACGGCTGGGCCGCCGCCAACGAGATCGGCCTGCCGGTCGTGGTGAAGCCGCAGGACGGCAACCAGGGCAAGGGCGTCACGGTCAACATCAACTCGCGCGAAGAACTGTTCGCGGCCTACGACTCGGCCGCCGCCTACGGCGAGGTGATGGTCGAGAAGTTTCTCCCCGGTTTCGACTTCCGCCTGCTGGTGGTGGGCGACCGCCTCGTGGCCGCCGCGCGGCGCGACCCGCCGCAGGTGATCGGCGACGGCAGCTCCACGGTTCGCCAGCTGGTCGATACCGTGAACCTCGACCCGCGCCGCGGCGAGGGCCATGCCACCTCGCTCACCAAGATCCGCCTCGACGACATTGCCATCGGCCGGCTCGAAGCCCAGGGCCTCGCGCCCGACAGCGTGCCCGCGCGCGGCCAGCGCGTGGTGCTGCGCAACAACGCGAACCTTTCCACCGGCGGCACCGCCACCGACGTGACCGACACCGTGCACCCTGAAGTTGCGGCGCGCGCCGTCGATGCGGCGCAGATGGTCGGCCTGCACATCTGCGGCGTCGACATGGTGTGCGAGAACGTGCTGCGCCCGCTCGAAGAGCAGCACGGCGGCGTGGTCGAAGTGAATGCCGCGCCCGGCCTTCGCATGCACATCTCGCCTTCGTTCGGCCGCGGCCGCGCGGTCGGCGAAGCGGTGATGGACACCCTCTTCGCCCATGGCGACGACGGCCGCATTCCCGTGGTTGCCGTCACCGGCACCAACGGCAAGACCACCACCGCGCGCCTCATCAACCATCTGCTCGCGTCGAGCGGCCTGCGCACCGGCATGACCAACACCGACGGCGTGTACGTCGACGGCCGCCAGACCGACAGCGGCGACTGCAGCGGCCCCAAGAGCGCGCGCAACGTGCTGATGCACCCCGACGTGGATGCGGCCGTGTTCGAAGTGGCCCGCGGCGGCGTGCTGCGCGAAGGCCTCGGCTTCGACCGCTGCCAGGTGGCCGTGGTCACCAACATCGGCAGCGGCGACCACCTGGGCCTGAACTACATCACCACCGTCGAAGACCTCGCGGTGCTCAAGCGCGTGATCGTGCGCAACGTGGCGGCCGACGGCTACGCGGTGCTCAACGCGGCCGACCCGAACGTCGCTGCCATGGCGGCCGGCTGCCCCGGCCACGTGATCTTCTTCACCGCCGACCGCATGCACCCGGTAATGGCCACGCACCGCGCGCAAGGCAAGCGCACCGTGTACGTCGACCAGGACACGCTGGTCGCAGCCGAGGGCTCGTGGCGCGAACGCATCGCGCTGCGCGACGTGCCCATCACGCGCGGCGGCACCATCGGCTTCCAGGTCGACAACGTCATGGCCTCCGTGGCCGCGGCCTGGGCCGTGGGCCTGGACTGGGACACCATCCGCAGCGGCCTTGCGAGCTTCATGAACGACGCGGCCGGCGTGCCCGGGCGCTTCAACGTCATGGACTACCGCGGCGCCACCGTGATCGCCGACTACGGCCACAACACCGACGCCATGCGCGCACTGGTGTCTGCCGTGGACACGATGCCGGCGAAGAAGCGCTCGGTGGTGATCAGCGGCGCGGGCGACCGGCGCGATTCGGACATCCGCGACCAGACGGCCATCCTCGGCCAGGCCTTCGACGACGTGATCCTCTATCAGGATGCGGCGCAACGCGGCCGCGCCGACGGCGAAGTCATGGCGCTGCTGCGCCAGGGCCTGCAGGGCGCGGCTCGCACGCGCTATATCGACGAGATCCGCGGCGAGTTCGTGGCAATCGATACGGCATTGGCGCGGCTACAGCCCGGCGACCTGTCCTTGATCCTTGTCGACCAGGTCGAGGAAGCGCTCGCTCACCTGGCACAGCGCATCGCAGCGGGCTGAAGCCCCGCTTGCCGGACACGTCCCACATGCAGGGGCGCGTCCGGCCCAGTCCATGGGTGCGGCTGTCCCACAGACCGCAGGCCCTGACCGGCACCAGACTGTGGCTCCGGTCACGCACCTCCCGGAGGGCGTGGCTTCACCAGGAGCCCGCATGACAACAACAGTTCGTTCGATCCTCTCTGCCACGGCCCTTTTCGCCGCCAGTGGTTTCATCGTTTTCGGCGCACAGACGGCCAGCGCACAGGCACCGGGCTCCGAAGCCCGCATGCAAAAGGAACGCGCCACCTGCGACGGCGTGCAGCAGGACCGCGCCGCGTGCCTGCGCGAAGCCGGCGCCGCCCGCCAGGAAGCCGGACGCAGCGGCCTCACAAGCCCCAGCCCCGCCCGCGAGCAGGTCAACGCCCTCGCCCGCTGCAGCGAACTACCCGCCGTCGAACAGCCCGACTGCGAGGCCCGCATCAAGGGGGGAGCACGCACCACCACCGAAGGCAGCGTGATGGGCGGCGGCGTGATCCGCGAAACCGTGACGCCCCTGCCGCCGCAGACCCTGCCGGCACGTTGACTGAACCCGGCCTCCTGCGGGAGGTCGAACATTTCCCTGGTTTTTCAGCTCGCTTCAAGGAGTCATCCATGAAAAGCACTACTCGCAACACTCGTTCAATGCTCTTCGCCGTGCTCGCCGTTGGCGCTCTGGCGGCCTCCACCGCTGTCTCGGCCGCGTCGCCGCGCCGTGGTGAAGCGCCCGGTATCTACCAGCAGGAACTGGCCGTCTGCGGCCACAACCAGCAAGACCGCGCTGCCTGCATCCGCGAAGCCGGCGCCGCACGCCAGGCAGCCGCCCAGGGCGGCCTGACCAGCGCACCCGACTACCGCGCCAATGCGCTCGCGCGCTGCGGCCTGCAGCAGCAGCCGGATGACCGCGCCGCCTGCGAGGCCCGCGTGCTGGGCAGCATGGGCAACACCCAGGCCAACGTCGACGGCAGCGTGATGGGCGGTGGCGTGATCCGCGAATCGGTCACCACCATCGTGATGCCCGCGCCGGCCATGGCACCGGAGCCGATGCCCATGCCTCGGCCGATGCCTCGCCCGATGCCCCAACCGATGCCCGCGCCCCTGCGCTGAGTGAGCTTTGCACCGGAGGCGTCGCCAACCCGCGCGGTGGGCTGGCGATGCCCCTACTGTCACAGTACTGTCACAAAAGGCAGTTGCACGCTAGCTATAGTTCTCGGTCCCTGCCTACCGAGGAATCCTTTCCCATGAATGCCATCAAGGTCGCTCGCCGATTCATCGAAACGGACCCGGCCAACGAATCGGCCAAGATCCTGGCCCAACTCGTGTTGGCTCTAGAGTCCGAACGCAGCTTCGAACTGGTCACGCTTTACAACCTCGACTACAAGAGCTTCCAGCTCGCAATGGACATCCTGAAGGAATGGCGGCTCGACCGCTACTACGCCAGCAAGTCCAAGCTGTTCGATCTGTCGCTGCAGGTCAGCGAACTCGAAAAGAACAGCAGCACCCCCGAGGCCTGAGCGGCCTCTTTCCCCGTCCTACTTCCCCCAGCGCAGCACCATCGGATCGAGCCGCTTCGCGGTTTCGATCAGGCCGGCACGCGTGTCGGGGTGCATCGCCGGCAACGGGTGACGCGGCGCTTCGCAGGCGATCACCCCGCCCTCCTTCATCAGCGATTTGCAAGCCAGCAGGCCCGCCTGCCGGTTTTCGTAGTTGATCAGCGGCAGCCACTGCTGATATAGCGCGAAGGCCTTGTCGCGGTCGCCTGAACGGTGCGCCTCGATGATCGGCCGGATGCCGTCCGGGTAGCCGCCACCGGTCATCGACCCGGTCGCGCCGGCGTCGAGGTCGGGCATCAGCGTGATGGCCTCTTCGCCGTCCCACGGGCCTTCGATGGCGTCTCCGCCCAGGCGGATCAGTTCGCGCAGCTTCGCGGCCGCGCCGGCGGTCTCGATCTTGAAATACGCGACATGCTCGATCTCCTTGGCCATGCGCGCAAGGAACGGCGCCGACAGCACCGTGCCGCTGGCCGGCGCGTCCTGGATCATGATCGGAATGCCCACCGCGTCCGACAGCCCCGCATAGAACCCGAAGATCTGCGGCTCCGGTACGCGGAAAGTCGCGCCGTGGTACGGCGGCATCACCATCAGCATCGCAGCGCCCATGTCCTGCGCGCGGCGGCTGCGTTCGGCGCACACCTTGGTGCTGTAGTGCGTGGTGGTCACGATCACCGGCACGCGGCCTTTCACGTGTTCGAGGATGGTTCGCGTGAGCACTTCGCGCTCTTCGTCGGAAAGCACGAACTGCTCCGAGAAATTGGCGAGGATGCACAGGCCGTCCGAGCCCGCGTCGATCATGAAATCGACGCACCGCTTCTGGCTTTCGAGGTCGAGCGCGCCCTGTTCGGTGAAGGTGGTGGGTACCACCGGGAAAATGCCGCGGTATCTGGGTGTCATGACGATGAATCAGTGTGAATGGCGGGGAACGGCCGAGCCTCTGCAGCCGACCAGAAAATCGAAGTCGCAGCCTTCGTCGGCCTGCAGCACGTGGTTGACGTAGAGCTTCTGGTAGCCGCCGCCGCGCGTGCTCATCGGCTGTGCGTCGGAGGCGGTCAGCGACGCCAGGCGCGACGCCAGCTCTTCGTCGCTGATGTCGAGATGCAAGCGCCCCGCATCGCAATCGAGCTCGATCCAGTCGCCGTCGCGCACCGCCGCAAGCGGCCCGCCGTCCGCCGCCTCGGGCGCGACGTGCAGCACCACAGTGCCATAAGCCGTGCCGCTCATGCGCGCGTCCGAGATGCGCACCATGTCCTTGATGCCCTGGCGCAGCAGCTTCGGCGGCAGCCCCATGTTGCCGACCTCGGCCATGCCGGGGTAGCCCTTGGGGCCGCAGTTCTTCATCACGAGGATCGAGCTGGCGTCGACGTCGAGGTCTTCATCGACGATGCGCGCCTTGTAGTGCTCCAGGTTCTCGAACACCACCGCCTTGCCGCGGTGCTTCAGCAGCTCCGGCGTCGCGGCCGAGGGCTTGAGCACCGCGCCGCGCGGCGACAGGTTGCCGCGCAGGATGCGGATGCCGCCGTCGGCGATCAGCGGGTTGCTCAGCGGGCGGATCACTTCGTCATCGAGACTGGGCGCCTCGCGCACGTTGTCCCAGATCGACTGGCCGTTGACGGTGAGCGCATCGGGGTGCGGCAGCAAACCGTTCTCGCCGAGCCGGCGCAGCACGGCGGGCAAACCGCCGGCGTAATAGAACTCTTCCATCAGGAAGCGCCCCGAAGGCATCAGGTCGACGATGGTCGGCGTGTTGCTGCCGATGCGCGTCCAGTCTTCCAGCTCCAGATCGACGCCGATGCGCCCCGCGATCGCCTTCAGGTGAATCACCGCATTGGTCGATCCGCCGATGGCCGCATTCACGCGAATGGCGTTCTCGAAAGCCTCGCGCGTGAGGATCTTCGACAGCGTGAGCCCCTCCTTCGCCATCTGCACCGCGCGCATGCCCGACATCTGCGCGAGCACATAGCGCCGCGCATCGACGGCCGGAATGGCTGCGTTGTGCGGCAGCGAAGTGCCCAGCGCCTCGGCCATGCAGGCCATGGTCGAGGCCGTGCCCATGGTGTTGCAGGTGCCCGCCGAGCGCGACATGCCGCCTTCGGCCGAGAGAAACTGGTGCAGGTTGATCTCGCCCGCCTTCAGCGATTCATGCAGCTGCCACACGGCCGTGCCCGAGCCGATGTTCTTGCCTTCGAGCTTGCCGTTGAGCATCGGTCCGCCCGTGACCACGATGGCTGGGATGTCGCAGCTCGCCGCGCCCATCAGCAGCGCGGGCGTGGTCTTGTCGCAGCCCGTGAGCAGCACCACCGCATCGACCGGGTTGCCGCGGATGGCTTCTTCCACGTCCATGCTCGCGAGGTTGCGCGTGAGCATCGCGGTGGGCCGCAGGTTCGACTCGCCGTTGGAGAACACCGGAAATTCGACCGGGAAACCGCCCGCCTCCGAGATGCCGCGCTTCACGTGCTCGGCGATCTTGCGGAAGTGCGCGTTGCACGGCGTGAGCTCCGACCAGGTGTTGCAGATGCCGATGATCGGCCGGCCATCGAACTCGTGGTCCGGAATGCCCTGGTTCTTCATCCAGCTTCGGTACATGAAGCCGTTCTTGTCGGCCGACCCGAACCATTCGGTCGAGCGCAGTTTCTTCGGAGGGGTGTCCGGCATGCGAGGTGTCCTGGGAAAAATTGAAAGTCAGCGCCGGGGTGCGCGCGAGGTAAAGAAGCGTTGCAGCAGGCAGAACACGAACAGCAGCGCACCGACGACGATGCGCGTCCACCACGAGCTCAGCGTGCCGTCGAATGAAATGAGCGTCTGGATGATCCCGAGCATCAGCACGCCGAACAGCGTGCCCGCCACATAGCCCACACCGCCCGTGAGCAGCGTGCCGCCGATCACCACCGCTGCGATGGCGTCGAGCTCCAGCCCTATCGCGTGCAAGCCGTAGCCAGAGAGCATGTAGAAGGTGAAGATCACCCCCGCCAGCGCCGAGCAGAAGCCCGAGAGCGTGTACACGCCAATGAGCGTGCGGCGCACCGGCAGGCCCATCAACATTGCCGAATGCTCGCTGCCGCCAATGGCGTAAACCGCGCGGCCGAAGGGCGTGCAGTGCGCAATGAAAATCGCCGCCAGCAGCACCACGATGGCGATCACCGCGCTGATCGACACCGAGGCCTCGCCCCAGATGGGAATGCGGATCTGCGAGACCTCCGAGTAGAACTCGTTGGTGATGCTGATCGAGTCGATGCTGATGAGGTAGCACAGCCCGCGCGCCAGGAACATGCCTGCCAGCGTGACGATGAAAGGCTGCAGCCGGAAGCGCTCGATAAGCAGCCCCATGAATGCGCCGAAAGCCGTGCCCATCACCAGCACCAGCGGAATCACGATGCCCGGGCTCCAGCCGTGCTTCTCGACCAGCGAGGCCGACACCATGGTGGTGAGCGCGATCACCGAGCCCACCGACAGGTCGATGCCGCCCGAGAGGATCACGAAGGTCATGCCCACGGCCACGACGATCAGGAAGGCGTTGTCGATCAGCAGGTTGAGGAACACCTGCGCAGAGAAGAAGCCGTCGTAGAAAACAGACCCCAGCGTGGCCACCAGCACGAACAGCGAGATCGTCGCCGCCAGCGGCAGGTACTTGGGGTTGAGCCCCCTCTTGCTGCCTCTCCCGCGCGCGGGAGAAGACTGGGGTGAGGGTGTCGCATCAATCACCGCGCTCATACCTTCGCCCCTTCATGCGCCGGCCGCTGCACCAGCGACCGCACTTCCGCCCTGAACTCGGGCGACTGCAACAGCATCACCGCAAACACCACGCCGGCCTTCACCACCAGGTTGATCTCCGGCGGCACCCCCAGCGAATAGATCGCATAGGTCAGCGTCTGGATGATGAGCGCGCCGATCACGCTACCCACCAGGCTGAAGCGCCCACCAGTCAGCGCAGTGCCGCCCAGCGTCACCGCCAGGATCGCATCGAGTTCGATCAGCTGGCCTGCGTTGTTGCCGTCCGCGCTCTTCACGTTGGAGCTGATCAGCAGCCCCGCCACGCCCGCGCAAGCACCACAGAAGGCGTAGGCACCAACAATCAGTCGCCGTGCCTGCACGCCCGCCACACGCGCCGCCGTCGGGTTGATGCCCACAGCCTGAATGAACAACCCCAGCGCCGTGCGCGTGATCGCCAGATAGAGCAGCACGAACACCGCCGCCACGATGAACAGCGAGAACGGCAGCCCCAGCAGATAGCCGCTGCCCAGGAAGAAGAAGGGCTTGTAATAGATCGTGATGATCTGACCGTCGGCAATCAGCTGCGCAATGCCGCGCCCGGCCACCATGAGGATCAGCGTCGCGATGATCGGCTGCATGCCGACCTTGGCCACCAGCAGACCGTTCCACAGCCCGCACAGCAGCGCGATGCCGATGGCCGCGAGGATCGCGAGCGACATCGGGAACCGGCTCACGTCATTGGCCACCGAGCCGCCGATCATCCAGGCCGCAAGCGCCGCCGCGATGGCCACCACTGCACCCACCGAGATGTCGATGCCGCGCGTGGCGATCACCAGCGTCATGCCCAACGACACCAGCACGAGCGGTGCTGCGCGGTTGAGGATGTCGATCAGGCTGCCGTAGAGATGGCCTTCTCGCCATTCGAGATGCAGGAAGCTGGAGTTGAAGGCTGTGTTGACTGCGAGCAGGAGCAACAGCGTGATCAGTGGCCACGCAAGTCTGTGGCGCATTGCGTTCGCCAGGCGGTTGTGGTTTTTTTCGGCCATGGTCAGTTGCTCCGGCACGCGTTGTATTCGGGGCGTGTGTGAATGACACCGGGTGCTCCCCTCCGCGAATGTCTCCCGTCGACGTGATCGCGCCCCAAGGACAGGAGGTTGTTCATGCCGCAGCAATCATTTCGTAGACCTCGTCCTCGGAAGAGCCGCCCGGCAGCTCTCCTACCTTCTTCCGGTCCCGCAACACCACGATGCGATGTGCCACCCGCACCACCTCGCTCATCTCCGACGAGATGAAGATCACCGCCATGCCCGCCTTCGCGAGCCGCAGGATCTCTTCCATGATTTCCTGCTTGGCCGCCACATCGATGCCGCGCGTGGGCTCGTCGAGAATCAGCAGGCGCGGCTCGGTCGCGAGCCAGCGCGCGATCATCGCCTTCTGCTGGTTGCCGCCGGAGAGCAGGCCGATGGGGGTCTCGACACTCGCGGTCTTGATGCCGAGCGACTTGACGAAGCGCTCGGCCATCTCGGTCTGCTCGGCGTGCGACAGGAAGCGCCGCGTGCCCAGCCGCGCCTGCAAGGCGAGTGCAATGTTCTCGCGCACCGACAGTTCTGCAACGATGCCGTCGGTCTTGCGTTCCTCGGGGCACAGCGCTAGGCCTTCGCGGATCGCATCGGCCGGATTCGAGAAACTGACAGCGCGGCCATCAACCTTGAGCACGCCACGGTCCGGCGACTCCAGCCCGAACAGCAGCCGCGCGAGTTCCGTGCGTCCCGCGCCCAGCAGCCCCGCGATACCAACGACCTCACCGGCACGCACGCGCAAGTCGGTCGCCTGCAGTTGCCCCGCCTGACCTAGCCCTTCGGCCTGCAGCAAAGCCGGTGCCGCTTCATCGAACGCAGGCAACGCAGCAGGCCGTGCCGATTGCGCCGCCAGCTCACGCCCGAGCATCGCGGCAATCAGCGCCTGCGGCCCGAGATCGGCCACGCGCCACTCCCCGATCCAGCTGCCGTTACGCAGCACCGTGATGCGGTCCGACACCGCGTACATCTGGTTGAGGAAGTGCGTCACGAAGACGATGGCCAGTCCCTCGCCGCGCAGCCTCCGCAGCACTTCGAACAGCTTCTCCACTTCGTCGTCGTCAAGGCTCGACGTCGGCTCGTCGAGGATCAGCACTTTCGACGACACGCCCAGCGCTCGCGCAATCGCCACCATCTGCTGCACCGCCACCGAGTAGCTCGACAGCAGCCGCGTCACGTCGATGTCGAGCCCGATGCGCGCCAGCAGTTCTTCGGCGCGCCGGTTCACGCAAGCCCAGTCGATGCGAAAGCCTTGTGCCACGCCGCAGCGCGGATAGCGCCCCGCGAACACGTTCTCCGCCACCGACAGATTCGGGCACAGGTTCACCTCCTGGTAGACCGTGCTGATGCCCAGCTTCTGGGCCTCCAGCGGCGAATGCGGGTGAATCTGCTGGCCGTCGAGGAATATCTCGCCACCGCTCGACGGCAGCACGCCCGTCAGCACCTTGATCAGCGTCGACTTGCCCGCGCCGTTCTGTCCCATCAGCGCGTGGATCTCGCCCGGGTACAACCGCAACTGCACATCGCGCAGCACCGGAATGCCGCCGAACTGCTTGTGGATACCCTTGAGCTCCAAGACGGGCGAGAGAGTGTCGTCGTCAGCCATGTACAGCCGTCACTTGTTCTTGTTGTAGACGTCGATGAACACCGCCGCCAGCAGCACCAGCCCCTTGATGACTTGCTGGTAGTCGATGCCGATGCCCAGGATCGACATGCCGTTGTTCATCACGCCCATGATGAAGGCGCCGATCACCGCGCCCATCACCCGGCCCACGCCGCCCGAGGCCGATGCGCCGCCGATGAAGCAGGCCGCGATCACGTCGAGCTCGAAGCCCAGGCCCGCCTTGGGCGTGGCCGTGTTGAGCCGCGCCGCGAACACCAGGCCCGCCAGCGCCGCCAGCGCACCCATGTTCACGAAGGTGAGGAACGCGAGCCGCTGCGTCTTCACGCCCGACAGTCGCGCCGCCTTCTCATTGCCGCCCAGCGCATAGATGCGCCGGCCGATGGTCGTGCGGTTGGTGACGAAGTCGTACACCACGATCAGCACCGCCATCACGATCAGCACATTGGGCAGGCCCTTGTAGGTCGAGAGCAGGTAGCTGAAGAACAGGATGATGGCCGCGAAGAACAGGTTCTTCACCAGGAAGAAGGCATACGGCTCCTGCTCCATGCCGTGCGCCGCCAGCTTGGCGCGCCCGCGCAGCTTGAAGAACACCAGCGCCGCGGCGGCCAGCGCGCCCACCACCAGCGAGGTGGTGCGCAACGCATCGCCACCCAGCGGATCAGGAATGAAGCCCGAGCTGAGCCGCTGGAACTCCACCGGGAACGGCCCCACCGACTGCCCCGCCAGCAGCGCCAGCGTGAGCCCCTTGAACACCAGCATGCCCGCGAGCGTGACGATGAACGAAGGGATTTTGCGGAACGCCACGAACCAGCCCTGCGCCGCACCGATGACGGCGCCGGCAAGAATGCTCACGATGGCCGTGGGCACGAAGTGCCACTCGTACTCCACCATCAGCACCGCAGCCAGCGCGCCGATGAAGCCGCACACCGAGCCCACCGACAGGTCGATGTGCCCCGCCACGATCACCAGCAGCATGCCCAGCGCCATGATGACCACGTAGCTGTTCTGCAGCAGCAGGTTGGTGAGGTTCAGCGGCCGCAACAGCGTGCCGTCGGTCAGCACCTGGAACAGCACCATGATCGCGACCAGCGAGATCAGCATGCCGTATTCGCGCAGGTTGTTCTTCAGGAAGCCGACGTGCAGCTTCGGCGCTTCGGAAGCGGGAATGGCGGCCTTCACCGCGTTGACTTCAGGCTGCGACATGAACCGAACTCCCCGCACTCACGATGGCATGCATGATGCGTTCCTGCGAGGCCTCGGCGGCCGGAAACTCGGCGACGAAGCGCCCCTCGTTCATCACGTAGATGCGGTCGCACATGCCGAGCAGTTCCGGCAGTTCCGAAGAAATCATGAGAATGCCTTTGCCCTCGCTCGCGAGCTGGTCGATGATGGTGTAGATCTCGTACTTGGCGCCCACGTCGATGCCGCGCGTGGGCTCGTCGAGAATCAGCAGCTCGGGCTTGGTGAAGAGCCACTTGCTCAGCACCACCTTCTGCTGGTTGCCGCCAGACAGGTTGACCACCAGCTGCTCGACGCCCGAGCAGCGGATGTTGAGCGCCTTGCGGTACTCGTTGGCCACCTTGAATTCGCGCCCGTTGTCGATCACCGAAGACTCGGAGATCGCATCGAGATTCGCCAGGCTGATGTTCTTGCGGATGTCTTCCTCCAGCACCAGCCCCAGGCCCTTGCGGTCTTCGGTGACGTAGGCGATGCCGTGGTCGATGGCCTTGCGCACCGTGCTCACGTCCACCTGCTTGCCATGCATGAACACCGAGCCGCTGATGCGCTGCCCGTAGGACTTGCCGAACACGCTCATGGCCAGCTCGGTGCGTCCCGCGCCCATGAGGCCCGCAATGCCGACGATCTCGCCCTTGCGCACGTTCAGGCTCACGCCCTTGATCTGCTCGCGGTCGGCATGCAGCGCATGGTGCACGCGCCAGTCGCGCACCTCGAACACGGTCTCGCCGATCTTCGGGTCGCGCTGTGGATAGCGGTGCGCCATGTCGCGCCCAACCATGCCGCGGATGATGCGGTCTTCGCTGATCGCCTGCCTTGCGCAGTCCATCGTCTCGACCGTGGCACCGTCACGCAGCACGGTGATCGAATCGGCCACCTTGGCGATTTCGTTGAGCTTGTGCGAGATGAGGATCGACGCGATGCCCTGGCGCTTGAGCTCCAGCAGGAGCATCAGCAGCGCATCGCTGTCGTTCTCGTTCAGGCTGGCGGTGGGCTCATCGAGTATCAGCAGCTTCACCTCCTTGGCCAGCGCCTTGGCGATTTCCACCAGCTGCTGCTTGCCCACGCCCAGGTCGGTCACCAGCGTGGTCGGCGGCTCCTTCAGGCCCACCTTGGCGAGCAGCTCGCGCGTCTTTGCGTACGCGGCAAACCAGTCGATCACGCCGCCGCTGGCAATCTCGTTGCCCAGGAAGATGTTCTCGGCAATGGACAACAGCGGCACCAGCGCCAGCTCCTGGTGGATGATGATGATGCCCAGCTTCTCGCTGTCGGCAATACCCCGGAAGCGGCGCAGCTCGCCCTCGAAATGGATCTCGCCGGTGTACGAGTCGCACGGGTAGACGCCGCTGAGCACCTTCATGAGCGTCGACTTGCCCGCGCCGTTCTCTCCGACCACTGCGTGGATCTCCCCGGCGCGCACGCTGAGGTTGACGTTGCTCAGCGCCTTCACGCCGGGAAACGTCTTGGTGATGCCACGCATCTCGAGGATTGCACCAGCATCGGCGATGCTGCTTTCGATGCTCACTTGATCTGGCTTTCCTTGTAGTAGCCGCTGTCGACCAGCACCGTCTTCCAGTTCGACGCATCCACGCTCACCGGCTTGAGCAGGTACGAGGGCACGACCTTGATGCCGTTGTTGTAGGTCTTGGTGTCGTTCACCTCGGGCGTCTTGCCCGAGAGCATGGCGTCGACCATGGCCACCGTGACCTTGGCCAGCTCGCGCGTGTCCTTGAACACGGTTGAAGTCTGTTCCTTGCGCAGGATCGACTTGACCGAGGGCACCTCGGCGTCCTGACCCGACACGATGGGCATCGGCTGCGAGCCCGAGCCGTAGCCCACGCCCTTGAGCGACGACAAAATGCCGATGGACAGGCCGTCGTACGGCGACAGCACCGCGTCGACACGGTCCTTGGTGTAGTAGGCCGACAGCAGGTTGTCCATGCGCGCCTGCGCCACCGCACCGTCCCAGCGCAGCGTGCCGACCTTGTCCATGCCCATCTGCTTGCTGCGCACCACCAGCTTGCCGCTGTCGATGTAGGGCTTGAGCACCGAGAGCGCGCCGTTGTAGAAGAAGAAGGCGTTGTTGTCGTCGGGCGAGCCACCGAACAGCTCGATGTTGAACGGGCCCTTGCCGCTCTTGAGCCCCAGCGCCGCCTCGATCGACTGCGCCTGCAGCACGCCGACCTGGAAGTTGTCGAAGGTGGCGTAGTAGTCGACGTTCTTCGAACCCTTGATGAGCCGGTCGTACGCGATGACCTTCACGCCTTTGTCGGCCGCCTTCTGCAGCACGTCGGACAGCGTGGTGCCGTCGATGGCCGCGATGACCAGGACCTTCGAGCCCTTGGTCACCATGTTCTCGATCTGCGCGAGCTGGTTCGGGATGTCGTCGTCGGCGTACTGCAGGTCGGTCTTGTAGCCCTTGTCCTTGAAGTACTTGACCATGTTGGCGCCGTCGGCAATCCAGCGGGCCGACGACTTGGTGGGCATCGAGATGGCGATCAGGCCCTTGTCCTGCGCGTTGGCCAGCGGCGTGAAGCCGACGATGGCGAACGCGATGCCCGCGAGAGAGGCTTTGAGGAATTTGCGTTTCATGGGTGTGGGCTCTCAGTACTTGCGATTGGGAAACTCTTTCGCGGCAACTTCCATCGGGAAGATGCCCTCGACCGTCACGATGCGCTTGGGCAGCGTCTTGCCGTCCTTGATGTCCTTCACGGCCTGCATCAGCTGCGGCCCGAGCAGCGGGCTGCATTCGACCGACACATTGAGCTTGCCGGCGATCATGGCTTCGAAAGCGCCCTTCACCCCGTCGATGGAGATGATGGTGATGTCCTTCGCCGGCTTCAGGCCGGCTTCCTCGATGGCCTGGATCGCGCCGATGGCCATGTCGTCGTTGTGCGCGAACAGCACATTGATCTTCTTGCCCTCGGCCTTCAGGAAGGCTTCCATCACTTCCTTGCCCTTGGCGCGCGTGAAGTCGCCTGTCTGCGAGCGGATGATCTTGAACTTCGGGTCGGCCTTGATGATTTCCTCGAAGCCCTTCTTGCGGTCGATGGCCGGCGCAGAGCCCACGGTGCCCTGCAGCTCGACGATGTTCACTTCGCCCTTCTGGTCCTTCATCTTCTCGACCAGCCAGCGGCCCGCCTTGCGGCCTTCCTCGGTGAAGTCGGAGCCCATGAAGGTCACGTAGAGCGAGTCGTCCTTGGTGTTGACGGAGCGGTCGGTCAGCACCACCGGGATCTTGGCGGCCTTGGCCTCGCGCAGCACCGTTTCCCAGCCCGACTCGACCACTGGCGAGAACGCGATGACATCCACCTTCTGCGCGATGTACGAGCGGATGGCCTTGATCTGGTTTTCCTGCTTCTGCTGCGCATCGGAGAACTTGAGATCGATGCCCGCCTCCTTGGCTGACGACTTGATCGACTCGGTGTTGGCGGTGCGCCATTCGCTCTCGGCCCCCACCTGCGCAAAGCCGAGCACCAGTTTTTTCTGCGCAAGCGCAGAGATGGGCAGCATGCCACTGAGGGCAGCGGCGGCGAGCGCGGTGTTGAGGGTGCGGCGATTCATGGTCATGGAATGTCTCCTTCTGTTGACTTGCTTGTTGAGAACCGTTTTTCGTCGCGGCTCAGGCCAGCATGTAGCCGGTCTTCACCGTCGTGTAGAACTCCGCGGCGTGGCGCCCTTGTTCGCGCGGCCCGTAGCCCGACCCCTTGCGGCCGCCGAAGGGCACGTGGAAGTCCACCCCCGCGGTCGGCAGATTGACCATCGTCATGCCGACCACGGCATGGCGCCTGAAATGCATCGCGTGCTTCAGCGAATTGGTGCAGATGCCCGCGCACAGGCCAAAGGGCGTGTCGTTGCACAGCGCGAGCGCTTCGTCGTAGTCGTCGGCGCGCAGCACGCAGGCCAGCGGGCCGAAGATTTCCTCGCGCGCGATGCGGTGCGAGGGCTTGGCCAGGAACAGCGCGGGGCTCATGTAGTGGCCGACGGTGGCGCGCTCCAGCGCTTCGCCGCCCCACACATGCTCGGCGCCTTCTTCGCGCGCCACGTCGACCCAGGCGAGGTTCTGCGCCAGGCGTTCTTCGTCGGCCACCGGGCCGATGTCGACGCCGCGCTCCAGCGCGTGGCCGATCTTCAGTGTCTTGAGCCGCTGGCGCAGCTTTGCGACGAAGGCGTCGTGCACCGCCGCTTCGACGATGAGCCGGCTCGACGCGGTGCAGCGCTGGCCTGCCGAGAAGTACGCGCCCTGCACCGCGCAATCGACGGCGCGGTCGAGGTCGGCATCGGCCAGCACCACCAGCGCGTTCTTGCCGCCCGTCTCCAGCTGCACCTTGGCGCGCCTCGCTGCAGCGGCCTGCAGGATGCGCTCGCCATTGGTCATGGAGCCCGTGAAGCTCAGCGCATCGACCAGCGCGCTGTCGACCAGCGCCTGCCCCACTTCGCGGCCGCTGCCCATCACGAGGTTGAAGGCACCGGCCGGCAGGGCCGCGCGGCTGATGATCTCGGTCAGCGCCCAGCCGCAGGCCGGCACCAGTTCGGCCGGCTTGAACACCACGCTGTTGCCATGGGCCAGCGCGGGCGCGATCTTCCAGGCTGGAATGACGAAGGGCGAGTTCCACGGCGTGATGAGCCCCACCACGCCGACCGGCTCGCGCGTGACGTCGACCTGCACGCCCGCGCGCACCGAGGCCACGTTCTCGCCCCCGCCGCCACGCAGGGCTTCACCCGCGAAGAACTTGAAGACCTGGCCCGCGCGCGCCACTTCCGCAACGGCCTCGGGCAGGGTCTTGCCCTCTTCGCGCGCCAGCAGCAGGCCCAGGTCGTCCTTGCGTGCGAGCAGCTCGGCGCCGATGCGGTCGAGCACGTCGGCGCGCCGCTGCGGCGTGCTGTGGCTCCAGTGGGGAAAGGCCTCGGTGGCCGCGCGGATGGCGGCCTCGGCCTGGCGGCGATCGGCGCGTGCGTACTCGGCCACCACTTCGCTGGTGTCCGAGGGATTGGCGCTCACACCCGTGGTCGCGCTGGTTTCCCAGCGGCCATTGATGTACTGCCGCACGTTCTGATGGAGCTCGCCGTGAATCACTGGGGCGCGGACCTTGTCTCTGTTGTTTTTGGAGTGCTGCGAGTCTATGAATAGATTTGATATCAATCCAATCGTTTTTTAAGCAAAATGGATATCGATCATCGGATTCTGGAAAACCCGATCAGTCCTTCGTTTCAAGAGACGACATGACCAACTACAACCACTGGTTCATCCGCGCCCGGCTCAAGACCCGGCAACTGCTGCTGCTCGTGGCCCTGGCCGAGGAAGGCAACATCCACCGCGCGGCGCAGGTGCTCAACATGACGCAGCCCGCCGCCTCCAAGCTGCTGAAAGACCTGGAAGACGTGCTGGAGGTGCCGCTGTTCGACCGCCTGCCGCGCGGCATGCGCCCGACCTGGTACGGCGAGACCATGATCCGCCACGCCCGCGTCGCGCTAGCGAGCCTGAACCAGGCGCACGACGAACTCACCGCGCTCAAGGCCGGCCGCTTCGGCCAGGTGAGCGTGGGCGCCATCACCGCGCCGGGCCTCACGCTGATGCCGCCCGCCGTGGCCATGGTGAAGCGCGAGCAGCCCGACCTGCGCGTGTCGCTGGAAATCGAGACCAGCCCGGTGCTGATCGAACGGCTGGAGCAAGGCAAGCTCGACATCCTGGTGGCGCGCCTCTTCGCCGAGCACGACAAATCGCAGCTGCGCTACGAGGCGCTGACCGAAGAGCCCGTGTGCGCGCTGGTGCGCCCCGGCCATCCGCTGCTGGGCGTGAGCGGGCTCACGCTGCGCGACGTGGTGAGCGCCGGCTGGATCGTGCCGCCTGCGGGCAGCGTGCTGCGGCACCGCTTCGAGTTGATGTTCCAGGAAGAAGGGCTAGCGCCGCCGACCAACACCATCGAAAGCTCGGCCCTGCTCTTCATCACGCGCATGCTGCAGCAGAGCGACATGGTGGCCGTGCTCGCAACCGACGTGGCGCGCTACTACGCCGCGCACGGCATCGTGTCGCTGCTGCCGCTGGACATGCCCTGCCACATGGACGCCTTCGGCATCATCACGCGCACCGACCGGCTGCTGTCGCCGGCGGCGAAGGTGATGATGAAGGCGCTGAAGACGGCCAGCATGAGCGTCTACGGACGCAAACTCGAAATCGATTGACCGGATTCATTCGCGGAATGCCGCGGAACCGGCTTTGCCGGGCCGCTGGCATTGCCCCCGGCGAGGGGGTCGGCGAAGCGACACGAAGTGCGCGAAGCCTGGGGGAGTGCCTGATTACGTCCAGCCGGCGTCGACGGTGAACTCTTGCGCCGTGCACATCTTCGCGTCGTCAGACGCGAGGAACAGCACCATGCGCGCGATGTCTTCCGGCATCAGCTTGTCGGGCAGGCACTGGTTGCGCTGCAAGGCCTTCTCGCCCTCTTCATCGAGCCACAGCTTCACCTGCCGCTCGGTCATCACCCAGCCGGGCGACACGGTGTTGATGCGGATGCGGTCGCGGCCCAGGTCCACCGCGAGCCCGCGCGTGAGCCCGTTCACCGACGACTTGGCAATTGCATAGCAGGGGTAGCCCGATCCCTTGGTCTGCCAGCCCGTCGAGCCCAGGTTGACCACCGACCCGAAGCCCAGCCGCTTCATGCCCGGCACCACCGACTGGATCGCGAACAGCGCGGGCCGCTCGTTGATGGCCATGCGGTTGTCGTAGTAGTCGGGCGTGACCGATTCGAGCGTGTGGCGGTCGTCGCTCGCCACGTTGTTGACCAGCACAGCGAAGTCGCCGAGTTCGGCGGCCGCGTCGGCAATGGCCTTCTGCAGCGCGGCGATGTCTCGCACGTCGCAGGCACGCCACCATGGCGCCGCGTGGCCAGCCTCTTTGATCTGCTGCGCGAGCGCCGCGCTGGCGCCCTCGGCAATATCGACGAAGGCTACGCGCGCGCCCTGCGCAGCAAAAGCAGCGACGATGGCCGCACCAATGCCGCTGCCGCCACCGGTGACGAACACCGTGCGGTCCTTCAGGCTGGGATGAATGGAAAGCTGGGGGGAATTCAAGAAAAGTCTCCGAGGTACGCATCACATGACATTGCAATATGAATATCAGTTGATGCCAGTATTTTCAATTTCCGTTATCAATATGCCTTGATACGATCCGCCGCGTCAAGAAGACATCACAAGGAAAGAACAAATGAAAGAGACAAGCCCCCTTCCCTCATTGCCCGCGCCTTCGGTCGCAGGCGAGCCCGAATGCATCTGGCCCGCTGGCGCCGAGCTCGGCGAGGGCACGCTCTGGTCGCAGCGCGAACAGGCGCTCTACTGGATCGACATCCTCACGCCGCGCCTGTTCTGGTTTCGCCCCGCCGACGGTGCACGACGGGCCTGGCAGTTCGACGAAGAGATCACCGCGATCTCCGAGCGCGCGACGGCACCGGGCCTGATCCTCACGCTGCGCCGCGGCTTCGCGCTCTTCGACACGACACAGCTGCCGGGTGCCGGCGCGAAGCCGCACTACCTGCACCAGCCCGAACCCGAGCGCACCGGCAACCGCTTCAACGACGGCAAGTGCGACAGCCGCGGCCGCTTCTGGGGCGGCAGCATGGACTTCGACTGCAAGGCTCCTACCGGCGCGCTCTACCGCTACGACGCCGACGGCCGCTGCACGAAGCACGACGACGGCTTCGAAGTGACCAACGGCCCGACGTGGTCGGCCGATGGCCGCACCATGTATTTCAACAACACGGTGCTGAACAATCTCTACGCCTACGACTTCGACATGGAAGCCGGCACCGTGTCGAACCGGCGCGTGTGGCACCGCTTTCCGAAGCCCGATGGTCTGCCCGACGGCATGACCACAGACGCGGCCGGCCGGTTGTGGATCGCGCACTGGGGCGGCTCCTGCGTGACCTGCCATGACCCGGTGAGCGCAGCCGAGCTGTGTCGCATCGTGCTGCCCGCGAGCCACGTCACCGACTGCGCCTTCGGCGATGCCGACCTGCGCACGCTCTACATCACGACCGCGCGCAACGGGCTTACTGCAGAACAGCAGGCGGCCGAGCCGCTGGCGGGTGGGTTGTTCAAGGTGCGCATCGACAGCCCGGGTGTGCCGGCGGCAATGTTCGCAGGCTAGAGCACCTCTCTATGCACGAAAGAATGATCGCGCACTAGTTCACGCAAAGCGCAGGCACCTGATGCGGTGTCATTGCCGTTGGCACATGGGCTCCCAGAATCCCGCCCAAACAAGTTCTTCGCCCTCGGCACGAGAGGCGATCACTATCCAGGGAGCCCAATGTCCAACTTCGACGGCGCGCACGTGCGCGCCCCGCTGCCATGAAGCGGCGGGTAAGCATCCGCACGCCTGCGAGCGATGCAATTCAATTCCACCGTCTGGCGGGCCGCGAGGCACTGAGCCAGCTCTACAGCTTCGATCTCGACCTGCTGGGCAGCGACAACGCAATTGATCCGAATGCGATGCTGGGCAAGTCCGCCAGCGTTGCCATCAAGACCGAACGCGGCGGAGTGCGATACCTCGACGGCATCGTCACCAGATTCGGTCTCTCGCGCGAAGACGACCGACACTGCTTCTACAGGATGCAGCTGCGCCCATGGCTGTGGCTGGCCACGCGCCGCAGTGACTTCAGGATCTTCCAGGACCAGAGCGTTCCCGAAATCATCACGGCCGTGCTGGAGCGCTACGGCTACCCGCTCGAACAGAAGCTCAGCCGAGACTACCGGCGCTGGGACTACTGCGTGCAGTACGGAGAGAGCGACTTTGACTTCATCTCCCGGCTCTGCGAGCACGAGGGCCTGTACTACTTCTTCCGCCACGAAGAAGGGCAGCACGTGCTGGTCTTCGCCGATGACATCGCCAGTTCGCATGGACCGCTGCCCGGTGGCGAAGAGCTCCGTTTCCACGTCGATGAACAAGCCGGCATGACGGGCGGCTTCGATGCGGGCGAGCGCATCTACGAATGGGCAGCTTGCGAAGAAGTCCGCTCAGGCCGGTTCCTCCACGACGACTACGACGACCTGCACCCCAAGGCCGATCTGAGTCAGTCGCAGCAGAAGCCAAGCGGCCACGACCACGACCGCTACGAGCTGTACGAGTGGCCCGGCGGCTACACCCGGCTCGCAGACGGTGAAGCCTATGCGGCCATCCGCAACGAAGAACAGCTGAGCGAGCGCAGCCGCGCAAGTGGCCGCTCCAACAGGCGCGACCTTGCGCCGGGTTTCACCATGCGCCTGGCAGAGCATCCCCGCACCGCTCAGAACCGGCAATACCTGCTGCTCGGCGTGAGCTACGACCTTCAGGAAAATCTTCAGGCCACAGAAGGTGCAAAGGCCTCCGAAGGCTCCGTGCAGCGTTTCGCCTTCGACGTGCAGCCCACGAGCAATCCGTGGCGGCCCCGTCGCACAACGACCAAGCCCCGCACCCACGGCCCACAGACCGCCGTCGTGGTCGGCCCGTCCGGCGAGGAGATCTGGACCGACCAGTACGGCCGCATCAAAGTGCAGTTCCACTGGGACCGCATCGGCCAGAACAACGAGAACTCCAGTTGCTGGATGCGCGTGTCTTCGAACTGGGCCGGCGCGAACTTCGGCGAAGTAGCGCTGCCGCGCATCGGTCAGGAAGTCATCGTCGATTTCCTCAACGGCGATCCGGACTACCCCGTCGTCATCGGCCGCGTGCACAACGCCGACCGGATGCCGGCATGGGCCCTGCCCCACCAGAAGCATCTGGCCGGCTACCGCAGCCGCGAACTCGGCGGCGGTGAGCGCGGCAACCATCTGGCGCTCGACGACACGAGCGGCAAGGTACAGGCCCAGCTCAAGAGCGACCACCTGAGCAGCAGCATCAGCCTGGGGCACATCGGCCGCATCGAAGACACCACCGGCCGCCAGGACGACCGGGGCCAGGGCTTCGAGCTGCGCACCGACGGGCACGGCGCCATTCGCGCCAGGGCCGGCCTGCTGGTCACCACAGAATCGCGCCCGAACGCACAGGCCCACATCACCGACATGCTCGAGACCGTGGCGCGGCTCGCGCAAGGGCGCGACCTGCACGAAGGCCTGAGCCAGATGGCGCAGGAGGCCAGGGCGCACGACTCGGGCGATCAGGACGAAGTGGCCCGGGAACTGAAGGAACAGAACGACGCCATCAGGGGAAGCGGCGTCGACCCGGAGCAAGGCCAGTTCCCCGAATTCCGGCAACCGCACCTGACGCTGGCCAGCCCGGCGGGCATCCAGGCCACGGCGCACGGCTCGACACACGTTGCGAGCTTGGGTCACAACGCGTTCACCAGCGGGGCGCATACCAGCGTGAGCGCGGGCAAGAGCCTTCTTGCAAGCGCGAGGGACGCGGTGCGCCTTTTTGCCTGCAGGGCAGGCATCCGCCTGATCGCCGGCAGCGCGGACATCGACGTTCAAGCTTTGCGCAACAGCATCAACCTCCTGGGCAGGCTCAACATCAAGCTCGAGGCTGAGCGCATCACGATCACGGCCAAAGAGGAAGTGCTGATCGCCGGTGGCTCGAGCTTCAGCCGCTGGAACGCGCAGGGCATCGTGCATGGCACCAGTGGACTGTGGCGCGAGCATGCGGCGACCCACAGCCTGATGGGACCAGCCAGGCGCACGCCGGAAGTGGTGAACCGGGATGCTAAGGCGGCTTTCGATCAGGAAGTCGTCTTCCATCACCTCGATGAGAAGAACACGGCTGCGGCCAGGCAGGTGTTCAGGCTCACTCGCGGTGGCGAATCGCCTCCGCCACCAGATCCCACGGCTTCGTCCGATGCCGCGGGGCTTCCCTGCGCACACACGAACGCCTCCGGTGCAACTACCGGCACCGATGGCACCACGCAATTGCAGCGCTCCGATGGTCCCGAGATCTACAGGGTATGTTGGATGGGGAGGAAGAAATAATGGCTGTCCAAGGCGAAGAAAAAGACATCTGGCTGGATTTCAGCCTCGGCATCGGCGGCTTCGCGGATGTGGCCGTCGCCACGACACCGGTGGCCGACAAGCGCAAGGTGCACGTGCGCGTTCCGCCCGGCAAGCTCATCCCCATCGTGTTCCTCCCCGGCATCATGGGCAGCAACCTGCGACTATCCAAGGCGCGACAGGCATTGCTCAAGCGCAGCGACAACATCGCCTGGCGACCCGACGATGCCGTGGACGGCTGGAACCGACGCAACGCCGAGCCGGCCGACCGCCAGATGCGCCTGGACCCCGACGAAGTGGAAGTTGACCGCTATGAAGTCACCGACGACGGCACCGGTCGCTTCGATGCCACGGGCGACGCTACCGTCAGCTCCGACAAGCGCCACAACAACGTGCCCGACGATCTGGGTCGCGTCGGCAAGCTGCTGATCGACGACCCCAAGGCCGACCCGAACCATCCGCTGGCGAACAACAGGCTGAGCTTCACGGCCGCGCAGAAGGCCCGCGCGCGCGGCTGGAGCGAGGTGATGTTCAAGGCCTATGGCGACATCATCAAACGCATGGAGTACCAGCTCAACGACATGCTGCGAGGCCACGGCGCAAACGCAAAGCTCTCTCCGATCTGGACTCCTGCAGGCAACCACCCCGGGCCGGTACGGTCCGAACGCGCGGTCATGCGCGACCCTTCGGCCTTCGGCGCCACGGGGGCGGCAGCGCTGACCGAGGCCGAGATCAAGAGGATCGGCAACTGCTGGTACCCAGTGCATGCCTTTGGCTACAACTGGCTCAAGAGCAACGGCGAGGAGGCCAAATCACTCGCGCCGAAGATCGAAAAGCTCATACAGACCTACAACGAGAACGGCTTCCACTGCCCGGGCGTGATCCTCGTGACCCACAGCATGGGCGGCATCCTGGCGCGTGCGCTGATTCATCCGGACTACGGAAACATCAAAAGCAAGGTGCTGGGCATCGTGCACGGGGTGATGCCCACGACCGGCGCGGCGGCGGCCTACAAGCGCATGCGTGCGGGCTTCGAGGGAGGCGGCATCGAGGACAACATCATCCAGGGCGTGCTCGGGGACGATGGCGCAAAGGTGACTGCCGTGCTGGCCAATGCGCAGGGCGGGCTGGAACTACTGCCCACGGCTGCCTACGGGATGCAGTGGCTGCATGTGCAGGATCAGAACGGCAACTTTCTGGCCAGGCTGCCGCAGGGCGATGCGGCGGACGAAATCTATGCGCTCGGACCGCAGAAGTGGTGGCGGCTGATCAATCCGGAGTGGATTGATCCGGCAAGGCAACTCGGAAAACCGCTTCAAGAGGGAGGAAAGACGAAAGAGCAGATCGGGCCGAAAGCAACGATGCGGCGAGTCATCAACGCAATGAAATTCGCCAACGCCATCGAGAACACCTTCCACGAGCGCACGTACGCCCATTACGGCAACGATCCGGAACACCGCGCCTGGAACGAGGTGTCGTGGCGTGTGGTCGATGGCGACGCGGCGAAGGCAGGCGACCCGGCCAACTGGACGCTGGTGCCCGGCGAGAAGGGCGACAACAAGAAGGGCCTGCTGAAGGTGCGCGGCAGCTACGGAGTGGAACTTACGCTGAAGCTCCAGCCACCCCTTGCAGCGGCCGACGGCACGGTGCCGGTGGAGCGTAGCGCGAGCAAAGTCAAAGCCAAGGTCAAGTTCACCCAGCGCGGCTACGACCATCAGGACAGCTACAAGAACCTTGATGCCGGTGCCTCAACGCTGTACGGCATTGTGCGCATCGCCAATGACTTCGACCCACCATGGTGGGACAAGAAGGACTGAAGCGCCTCATCTCATTCACGACCAAAGAAAGGACCTGATGACCAATCCTCGCATTGAACGGCTGTTCGAACATACCAAGTTGCTGTGCTTCGGGCGCTATGTATTGACTGCACCTGTGGAATCGCGCCTGGCCTTTGGCCGAGACTTCCCGACCCTACCCAACCAAGCCAAGGACATCGAGAAGGTGATGGAGGCTGATCGGGCAAAAATCCTTGCGGCGCACAAGACAGCCGAGATCAACTACTTCGGCAAAGGCCCAGCGCCGAGCACATGGCTGATTCGGTCCTACATGGATGACACGGCCAAAAAACTTGGGTTGGAAGGATTGCGCGTCTACTACATCGTTGGACCGCACATCTTCAAAGGCGGAGATGGAACGGACAATGGCGAAACGGCGGAGTCCATTCTCGATTACGCCAGCGATACAGCCAAAAACTTGCGAGCTCGTGAGCCCGACGAAGTGCCCAACGAACAAGGTCTTTGCCACGAGTTCGGCTTCCGCCAACTGGATGGCTCCAAAGGCAACGTGCTCACGCAAGTCGGCCTTCACATGGAGTCGTTACCCGACGTGGTCTTCAGCGTCCAAAGCAACCAGACCATCAACGCCAACTACCCCGGCAACAGCGATGGTCTGCTCAAGCTCATCGCCGACCGCAAGCGCGAGGCTGGCAGCAGATACCCCAAGCTCACGACCTTGCGCGAGGGCAAGAAGAAGATTCACGGCTGGGACGGCGAAGAGTCGCTGGTGCGCCGCCCCGACGGCACGCAGGACTTCGAGTGGATGTTCATCGGCGAGAACGGCGGCAGCGTCGCGCGCCCCGGCAATCTGAGCGTGGCGATGCGCACCAAGGTCCAGGCAGACCGCATCGGCGCGGCCGCGGCCTCCTCACTCAACGACGAAGAAGCCATCGCGCTGTGGGACAAGCTGCTCGACGGCTTGAAGTTCCGCGTGGCGGTGCCGGGTGCGCCTGCCGATGCGGTAGCAATCAAGTGACCAGATCAGGGAGGAATCAATCAATGACGAAAAACATCATGAATACGGGTGACGCTCCGTCTGACCCGAAGGCGGCCTCGACCCTTTCACGCCGGCGTGCCTTGCAGGCCGTAGGGACCATGGCTGCATTGCCCTTTTGCCCTGTGGTCCTCACCCATGCCGGGCCAGCACATGTGGAGGAGTTCGTGGCCAACAGGCTGTGGCGACCAACGGCACATGCGATTTACAGCCGTCGCGGACCGCTCAAGGCTCTGTAAAGTGATTCCGATTGCGGCGATGGCTTCACGCGAAGAAGCGGTGCTCCGTCGCACTGCGAAACACCTCCCCCGGCCGCAGCACCGTAGACGGAAACCCAGGCTGATTCGGTGAATCCGGATAGTGCTGCGTCTCCAGGCACAACCCGTCCCCCTGCCGCAGACTTGCACCCGCGCTGCCCATGAGGCTTCCGTCGAGAAAATTGCCTGAATAGAACTGCACCCCGGGCTCGCTGGTATGCACCTCCATGACGCGGCCCGTGGCCTCGTGCTCCAGCCGCGCCGCAAGCGCGAGGCCGCGATCGCCCTGCGCGCGGTCGAGCACCCAGTTGTGGTCATAGCCGTGTGCGAGCAGCAACTGTTCGTGGCCTTCGCGGATGCGCTCGCCAATATGGGTCGTAGTGCGAAAGTCGAACGGCGTCGAAGCCACATCGGCCAAGCCAGTCGGAATCAGCGTCGCATCCACCGGGCAGTAGCGGCTCGCAGGAATCATCAGCCGGTGGTCCATCACCGAGCCGCTGCCTGCGAGGTTGAAGTAGTCGTGGTGGCTCAGGTTCAGCACCGTGGGCTTGTCGGTCAGGGCGCTGTAGTCGATGCGCCATGTGTTTGCGCTCGCGCTCAGCGTGTAGCGCACTGTCAGCTGTACCTCGCCGGGGTAGCCTTCTTCGCCGTCGGCGCTGGTGTAGCGCAGCTCGATGGCGATGTCGTCGCCGGCCTCTTGCGCCGACAGCGGCACGATGTCCCAGAAGCGCGTGCCGAAGCCCTTCGCACCGCCGTGCAGCGAGTTGACGCCATCGTTCAGCCCCAGCTGATGCGCCGTGCCGTCGAGCGTGAAGCGCCCCGCCGCGATCCGGTTCGCGAAGCGTCCGACGATGGTGCCGAAGTGCGGATGCGGCTTGAGGTAGTCGGCGAGCGTCGGCAAGCCCAGCACGATATTCGCGCTGCGCCCATCGCGGTCGGGCACGCGCAGCGCGGTGACGATGCCGCCGTGGTTGATGGCGCTCAGGCTCAGGCCGCGGCCGTTGCCCAGGGTGTATTCGGTGACGGCGCGGCCGTCGGGCATGCGGCCGAACTCGCGCGATGTGATGCTGCTGCTCATGTGTCTCCTGCCTGCCGGAATTGTTTAGGGGAACAACGCCTCGCGCGCGCACTGCGAAGCGGTGCGCAGCGCGATGCGGTCCTTGAGGTCATGGTAGTCGGGCGGCTCGGCGGCGTGCGTGCGCAGTTCGATGCGATGACCGGCCTTGGACACAGCGTCGGCAAAGCGCTCCTGCAGCGCGAAGGGCGTGTTCCTGTCGTCGCGGTTGCCGATCAGCACGATACGCCGTGCCGGGTCGCGCACGATGCCACCCACGTGGTCCAGCGGGTCATAGAACTGCGCGCTGCCGGTGGTGTCGGTGCGGCCGTCTTTGGAGCGGCCCAGCAGGCGCGCGCGCTCCAGCAATCCGTAGGCACCCGAAGTCAGCACCGCGCAGACCACGCGCATGCGGCCCAGCGTGAGCAGCGCGGCGCCCGCGGTGGCACCGCCGCTGTGGCCGACGATGACGATGCGCTGCAGCCTGTGGCGCTGCATGAGTGCGTCGAGCGCGGCATCGAGCGCGTGGAACTCCACCAGCTGGCGGCGCTTGCGGTGATCGCCCGACGAGCCGTACGTGCCGGGCCGCGCCACGAAGATCCACGGCACGCCCGCGCGGTCGCGGCTGCGCTGCGCATCGAGCGTGCGCAGGTCTTCGGTGTTATCGGGAATGCGCGTGGGCGCCTGGTCCATCACGCTGTCGCGGTCGCCCGAGAACTGCACGATGGCGATGCGCGCGCCCTCGATGTCGTCGCTCGCGAAGTAGCGGATGCAGGCGGGGCCCTCTGGGGTCTGCACCCACAGGTAGCTGTTGCGGTCGGGGCAACTGGCGCGGTCGGCGGGCTGGTTCCAGTGCAGCACTTCGTCGTTGGCCGCGGCGAAGGGACGCGGCACGTCGGGGCCGGTGCGCTGCGCGCAGGCGGCCTGCGCCAGCGCGAGCAGAACGAGGGCGCAGCGCGCATATCGACGGAAGAGGCTCGATGCAGTCATAGCCGTTGCAGCAGTGCGGGGATGCTACCGAAGTCGGATCGGTCGCGGTCGCCCTTCACCAGCACCAGGTCGCCGTCGCGCAAGAAGCCTTCGAGGTAGTTCGCGAGCTGCACGGCGTTGTCGAAGTGCGGGCCGAGCAGTTCGGCGGGCACTTCCTCGCGCAGCCAGCGCATCTCTTCGCCGTGCGTCACGAGGTGCTGGATGCCCGATGCCAGCAGCGGCCCGGCCAGGCTGCGGTGCATGGCCTCGGCGTCGTTGTCGAGATTGACGATGCGCCCCAGCACGCCGATCTTGCGCATCACCGGGCCGCTGCTCTCCGCGCGCTGCCAGGTTCGCACGAACTCCATCGCGTTATGCATCGACATGACTTCGGCGTTCCAGCTGTCGTCGATCAGCGTGGCCTGCACGCCGGCCTGCGTGTGCAGCGCGCGCACCTGCATCACCGAGGCCGGCAGGCGCACATGCGGCATGCGCGCGCAGGCGGCCTCGCCATCGAAGCCCATGGCCAGCAGGGCCGCGAATGCGAGCGCCGAGTTGCGCACCAGCCCCGCGCTCTCGACCGGAAACAGGTACTCCAGCGTGCGCCCTGGCACGGCAATACGCACACGGCAGCCGCCGCCGGGCTCGGGCCGGGTGTCGACAATGCGCACGTTCGCGTCGGGCCCGGTGCCCACCACCCAGACGGCGCCCGCCGTGCGTGCGGCCGCTGCCACCACCTGCGGCAGACAGGGAATGTGATCGGGCACGATCGCCACGCCGCCGGGCTCCAGCCCCAGGAAGATGCGCGACTTGTATTCGGCCGTGAGCTCCAGCGTCGAGGCCTGGCGCGTCTGCGACAGGCCGATCTCGGTGATGAGTGCCACGTGCGGCCGCGCCACCAGTGAGATAGGGCCGCGGTCCATCCACAGTCCGCTTTGCGCCATTTCGAGGATGCACACGTCCACATCAGGCCCGAGGTTGGCCAGCATGGCAGGCACGCCGACGCGCGAGTTGTAGTTGTCGATGGTGGTGTGCACGCGCGCGCGCTCGGGCAGCAGGTCGCGCAGCATCGCGATAGTGGACGACTTGCCGACCGTGCCGGTCACGCCCACCACGAAGCCCTTGTAGCGCGACCGCGCGGCGGCGCCTATGGCGAGCATCGCGGCAATGGGATCGTCCACCTGCAGCAGCGGAAAGGCCGGGTCAAGCCCGTCCACCGCGTGCGCGACCACGGCGCCGGCCAGCTCGGAGTGCAGGCAGGGCAGTTCGAGGTGGCGGTCCCAGTTGTCGGTGCGCGGCTTGCTGTAGTTCTCGTGCGCGGCCAGTGTGCGGTAGTCGGAGGCGACGAAGAGCGAGGGCTTCGGCAGCAGCTCCATGTGGACCGGGCCGCGCACCACCGAGTTGGCGAACCAGTCCGGCGGCGGCTCGACGAGCCATCGGCCGCGCGTGGCCTTTTGCAGTTGCTCGGCGGTCCACACGGGCGCGGGATCGGGGCCCGCGCCGGGGCGGTCGGCCATGAGCACTGGCGCTGTGCGTTCCGGCAAGGGCGTAGGAGCGTCCGGCACGCGCAGGCCGCACCACAGCGCGAGGCGACGCGCGGGCGGCAGCTCGGACAGGTCGCCGCGCACACTCACTTCGAGCTGCAGTACGTCGCTTTCCAGCAGGCCGCCGCGCGGCGGGCGCAGGCCGTAGCGGTCGCGGTAGATGCGGCCGGGCTCCCAGCGGCTGGTAGGCCACATCCAGTCGCAGGGGTCGTGGTCCATGCTCTCGCCCCAGGGCGGCATGCGGGTGCTGCGCATCGGCATCGCGCGGAAGTACAAGCGCAGGTCGGCTGCGATGGGCTCGTCAGCGGTCCAGAAAGATTCGACCCACAGCATGCGGCGCCCGACGATCTGCCGCGGCGTGCAGCGCAGGCCCACGAGGCGCAACGGGCCGATCTGCAGTGGCGTGATGCGCGCGTCTTCGGGCACGGCGTCGACCAGCCATTCGGGCCGTGGTGTCTGTACCGGCTCCACGACAGGCGCCGGGCTGAAGACTGGTGCGGCCGCAGAGGCCGAGTCGGGCCGAAAGGCAGGCCGCTCGGGCGGCGACAGTCGCACCGCGCAACGGCCGCCAGACACCAGGACCATCTCCGTCCCGAGCGCGCGGCATTGCGCCGCAAAGCGTTCGCTCAAGGCCTGCGCCTTGTCGCCTTCGAGCTGCCGCGAGAAACCGAAGCCGACGCCAATGGGTGTGAACATCACCTCCTCGACACCGCGCGGACCCAGCGTCAGCGAGAACACGCCCGAGTCGCCGAAGTCGTTGCGCACCGAGTCGAACAGCAGGTCGCCGGCGTCGTGCAGGATCGGCCGGCCGCGATAGATCTCGATGCCCTGCAGCACATGCGCCGAAGTACCGAGGATCGCGTCCGCGCCGGCATCGACGATGGCGTGGCCGACTTCGATCTCGGCCTGCGTGGGTTCGGTCTCGAGGTTGGCGCCCCAGTGCACAGCCACCAGCACTACATCGGCCTCGCGGCGCGCGGCCTCGATGCGCGGCGAGAGCGTGGCGGTCCACTCGGCAGGGTCGTCCAGCGACAGCCAGGCGGCGCCCGCGCGCTCGGCCGTGGCGGCAAATTCGGGCTGCGTGGCGTCGAGCGAGAACAGCGCCACGCGCACGCCGCCCGCGCGCCGGAACGCCGGGCGCAACGCGGCCTCTGGCGTACGGCCGGTGCCGGCGTGGGCGATGCCCGCGGCGTCCAGCAGGCCCTGCTGTTCCATGAGCGCATCGGGGCCATAGTCGCCGCTGTGGTTGTTGGCGGTGGTGACCATGCCGATGCCGGCCTCGGTCAGCACCGCGAGCATTTCGGGGCGGGCGCGGTAGTAGTAGGGAGCCGTCTCGTCCTTGTCGACGCCCTGCTCGCCGATGGTGGCAACCACGCACTCGAGGTTCGCGATGCGCAGGTCTGCCTCGCGCAGCGCGGCGATGTCGCCGAGCATCTTTTTCGCGCCGCCGAGTTCGTGCAGCCGGTAGTGCTGGCGGCGCGAGAGATTCACGTCACCGCCCCAGGCAATGATGCCGGTAGCTGTTGTTGCCCGCGCGTCTTGCTGTGCCTCGCGCTCCTTCAGCATCCGGTGATACGCCACATAGCCCGAGAGGTAATGCTCCACGTCGTCGATGCGCACGCGAAAGCTGTGGTGCTTGATGAAGAACGAGCCGGCAATGCGCGCGGGGTTGCGGAAGAACATCGCCAGCTCGGGCCAGAAGTGGCCATTGGCGAGGTAGCGCGCGCGGTATGCCAGCGCACGGTCGAACCTGTCGCGGTCGAGCCCGGCCAGCAGCGGGCGCAATGCGGGATCGGCTTCGAGCCGCAGCACCATGTCGCGCGCGGCCATCATCAGTTCGAGCAGCGTGGGAAAGGTGGTGATGCGCTCCAGTACGAAGTCGAGATAGCCCGCCACGTTCTGCAGGCCGAACTGGTAGTAGCGCGTCTCGGGCCGGTAACGCGTGAGTTCGTTGACGCAGTAGCTCAACCAGTGGTCGTGCGCGCGCCAGTGCTCGGCGGCAATGAAATGATCGAAGGCTTTCTCGACGACCGCGAGCCAGCGCTCGTCGCGCGTGAGGCCGTAGAGCCGCATCAGACCGAAGGCGGCCTCGCCGTCGTAGTAGATGACGCGGAACCTGTCCTTCACGTCGAGCGCGGGCGCATTCAGCACGTGCACGAAGCTGCCCGTCTCCGCATCCTGCATGTGGCGGATGCCGAGTGCGAGCTGCTCCAGCAGCGGCAGGTATTTCCTGTCGCCGGTGAGCTCGGTGTACTTGACCAGCGCGAGCAGGCACACGGCGTTGCCGCCGAGCTTGATCTCGCTGCCGATGTCCAGCAGGTAGGCGGCGCGCGTGCCGTCCGGCAGATGGGCCGGGCGGATCAGCGTGCCGGTGAGGAAGGCCAGCGAGCGGTCGATGGCGGCCTTGAGCGTGTCGCTGCGCGTGAGCTCCCACGCTTCCAGCATCGCGTAGGTGGAGCTGGCGTGGCGCAGCGTGTTGTAGGTGGGGATGGCGCGGTCGAAGCAGGGAAACCAGCCGTAGTGGAACTCGCCCGTTGGCTTGACCTGCTCGGCGAGGTAGTTGCCGGCGTTGTCTACCAGCGCATGGACTTGCCGCGCATTCCATTCGCGCAGCTCGCGAAATCCGGCCGCCTGGCCTTCAGCGGTGATGGGCCATGCGCCCTTCGCATCCACGTACACGGCCCGCGTGGTGAAGCACCATACGAGCGCTGCGTCGTCAGTCGGAAAGTCGATCTCGCGGCCGAAGCGCCGCTTGCAGTGCAGGCGCAGGTTGCCGGTGTTGGGCTCGGCATGCTCCACGTCCCCGTTGTAGAGGATCGCGCTGCCGTGCATTTCCTGCGCGAGCAGCGCGAACTCGAAGCGCGCGTCGAATGCGATGCCTTCGTTGAAGTAGTTGCGCTTGGTTTTGGCCAGCTTCGTCTTCAGCGCGGCCCAGCTCATGGGCGTGACCTTGTCGACCACCTCGGCGCGCAGGCGCTGTGGTGCCTGGCCGGTGCGCCTGGCTTTCTCGGCGGCGGCGCGCCATGCGGCGTCGATGTCGGCGCCGCGCCCCGAGACCACGCGGGCCCGGCTGTCGTCTTCACCAGTGGCAAGGAACACCACGCACCCTGCTTCTCCGGTGGCGGGCGTTGCCGCGGGCAGCACACCCGCCGGGTCCGCCAGGGCTTGTCTGGCGCGATTCAACAGATCGGCAAGAAAATTCTTCGAGTCGTTATTCATGCAGCCGCGAATGATGACAGGCCCAAGCGTGGCCTGCCATCCCGGCAATCCATGGAAACCGACTGCAAGCCGGCCCCGATCTGACGACCGTCAGCTGACCGCCGACTGACCGCGCGGCTACAGCCGCAGCAGCTCGACACGACGGTTCTTCGCGCGGCCTTCTTCGTTGGTGTTCGGCGCCACCGGCTCCTTGGAACCAGCGCCGCGCGAAGTGAAGCGCCGCGCATCGAGGCCCGTCTTCGCAAGCGCCGCAATCACCGACACGCTGCGCCGGCGCGAGAGGTCTGCGTTGTGCGGCTCTTCGCCCTGCGCGTCGGTGTGGCCCACCACCTGCACGCGCAGTTGCGGGTTGCTGCGCATCAGCTTGGCGATCTCGTCGAGCGTGGGCTGCGAGTCGGGCTTGATGCTGTCCTTGTCGAGGTCGAAGTGAATGCCGTAGAGGCTGATGCGGCCGTTCTCCGCCAGCCCCTTCTGCATGGCCGTGGCATCTACGAAGACGATCTTGTCGCCCTCCATCGCCTTGCTCTCGACCACGCGCACGAAGGCGAAGTTGCCGCGGCTGTTGCCTTCGGCGAGCGCGATGCTGGCGTAGACCTTGCCGTTGGGGCCGTCGTATTGCGCGAGCAGGTAGCGGCCGCTGTTGTCGAAATAGTTGCTCACGAACTGGCGCCCGCGGCCGATCATCGGCCACTCGGGCGTGTCGATGGTGTTGGCAAGCACCGAGACGTCGGTGAACGGCGTTTCGCGGTCGGGGTCTTTCTTGTAGCAGCTGCTGTCGGTGGTGGCGCACGCGAACAGTGTCTGGAAGCCCTTGGCCTTCAGGCCAGCCTCGTAGTTGCGTTGCACTTCGAGCAGCGAGCGACCATCGGGCAGGCGGTAGTAGTAGAGCGAGACTTTGCCCGCGACCTGCAGCAGGCGCGGCTTGGGCACGGGGTCGCCCCAGTTCTGGATCGGTTCGCGCAGCAGGCCGACTTCGTCGTAGTCCTTGCTCTGGAAGGCATCCATCACCGAGCCTTCGTAGCGCCCGACCAGCGGATGATCTTTGGCGGGCTCGGCGGCCGATGTGACGGTGGCGGCCGCGAGCAGCGCGGCACACGCCAGTAGTTGTTGCAGGCGCCGGCCGAAGTTGGGCCGGAACGCGGGGAGTGAATGAGCCATTGTGGTTGTCCGTTTTCCATGCGAATCGCGCCTCGGATGAGGCGCGATTCGAAGGTATCGGCGGCTCGTTGTACGGGCAATAAGCCGTTTGGCATGCCTGTTAAGAAGAAGCTTTTAAGAATGGGCACTGGGGGTGCAAAACACCGACTTCGGGTGTGTTCATTCATTCAGGGCGAGTGCGAATGGCATCGGGTACTCCCCTCCGCGAATGTCCCCCGGCCTGCGGCCTCCTCCTTTATTTCGCTGCGGGGAGCACCCGATGCCATTCGCACATGAGCGCAGTCGTTGTGCCGCCGGATCAAACGCTGCGTCCAACGATCACGTCGATGGGGTGCCTTGCGCAGCGAAATAAAGGAGGAGGCCGAAGGCCGGGGGACATTCGCGGAGCAAGGTACCCCGTCGGCGTGATCGCGCCCCGAACGAGCCACGCCAACACTTCAAGCCCACGCCTCCATCACCGCACTGCGCACAGCATCAACCGCCACAAGCCGCTTGCCCTCAGCCGGCGCAACCCAACACAGCCACGTGTGCGAACGCCATCCGTTCCAGATCGCGAGTTCGCCATTGCGCTCGCCCTGCTCTGCCTGATCGAGCCGCATCAGGCCCGCGCCCATGCCGCTTGCGACCATGCTGCGGATGGCGCTCTCGCCATCGGCCGTGCGGCCCTGGCGGTATTCACGGCCTGCGCCGGCGAACAGTTTTTCGAGGTGCACACGCAGGATGCACGAAGGCGGCGTGCCCACCCATGGCAGGTTCGTAAGCTGGTCCAGCGAGAGGTCGGGGTGCGCTTCGGCCACCGGCAGCGGCAGGGTCACGACGAGGTCGATCACGCCGAGGCGATGCAGCTCCAGCCCGTCGATCTGCTCGCCGTCGCTGAGAACGTAGGCGCAGTCGAGATCGCCGCGTTGCACTGCCGACAGCGTTTCGTACGACAGGCCCTGCTTCAGCTGCAGCGCGACCTGCGGATGGCGCTCAGCCAGCTTCACCAGCACCTCTCCGAGCCGCAGCGCCACCGGATCGACCACGGTGCCGAAGCGCACCACGCCCTGCGCCGCACCACGCAGCTGGTCGGCCGCCGAGCGCATGCGCGATGCGGAGGCCAGCGTGCGCTCGGCCTCTTCCAGCAGGCTTAGGCCGGCCTCGGTGGGCGACATGCCCTTCGGCGTGCGTTCGAACAGCTTCACGCCGAGCTCGTCTTCCAGCGCCTTGAGCTGTGCGCTCACCGCCGGTGCGCTGGTGAACACGCGCTCGGCGGCGCGGGTCAGGCTGCCTTCCTTGGCGATGGCGACGAAGGTCTTGAGTTGGTAGAGCTCCATGGGAGCGGATTGTGAGCTTGGCGGCCGCTTCAGTCTGTTCGCTTTTTTGGAGACCCCTGTCCAAAGAAGCGAATGGCATTTGCGGGCCCCAGCATCGATTCTTGGGGCATTGATTCATTGCAAGAAAAGGCTTCCCCATGTCCCATCGCCAACGCCTGCTCGGCATCGCCGCGCTGCTGCTCGCCACCTCCGGGTGGGGCGGCATGTTCCTGGTCAGCAAGGGCGTGCTGCACCACGTCGAGCCGGCGTGGTTCACGCTCATCCGCTACAGCATGTCCGCACTGCTGTTCGTGCTGCTGATCGTTCCGCGCGGGGCGGCGCCGTGGCGCAAGCTGCGCCAGCATGCCGGGCCGCTGGCGGTGCGCGGGTTCGCGGGCTTCGGCATCTTCAGCGTGATGCTGCTGGCGGGCCTGGCGCACTCGGTGCCCTCGCACGGCGCGGTGATCATGGCGACCACGCCCATGACCACGCAGCTGCTGCGCTGGGCGCTCGACGGCGTGCGGCCGAGCCGCTCCACGCTGCTGACCACGGCGCTGTCGCTGCTCGGCGTGGCCATCGTGTCGGGGCTGCTGTTCGGCGCCGGGGCTTCGGGCGAATCGACGCTCTTCGGCGACGCGGTGGCCTTCGTCGGAACGCTGGGCTGGGTCTGGTACACGCGCGGCGCGGCGCGCTTTCCGGAACTCGACGTGATCGAGTACACGGCGCTCACGGTGCTGGCCTCGTGGCCGCTGCTGCTGGCCACGGCTCTGGTCGGCACGCTGCTGGGCTGGACGCATGCGCCCAGCATGGAAGGCCTGCGGCTGTCGTGGCAGGCATTGCTGTACGTCGGCCTGGTGTCCTCGGCCATCGCGGTGCTGGCTTTCAACTACGGCGTGCGCACGCTGGGCGCGGTGACGGGCACGGCCTTCATCAACTTCGTGCCGGTGTCGGCGCTGCTGATGAGCGCGGCGCTGGGCAGGCTGCCCACGGTGAACGAGGCGGTGGGCATGGCGATGGTGGTCGGCGCGCTGCTGATCCATACCGCCCTGAGCCGCAAGGCTTCCGCGCCGGCCCCGGCACCGATCGCGAAGACCCCGCAGAATTCGCGCAACTACAGCACCTGTGGAGCCGCATCGTCATGAGCAACGACAGCATCAGCAAGCCCCGTCTCTTCGAGCCCCTGCGGCTCGGCCCCCTGCAGATCGACAACCGCATCGTCATCGCGCCGATGTGCCAGTACTCCGCCGTCGATGGCACGCCGGGCGACTGGCACCTGATCCACCTGGGCCATCTCGCGCTCTCGGGAGCGGGGCTGCTGATCCTTGAAGCGACGGCGGTGGAAGCCGAGGGGCGCATCTCGCCCGGCGACCTCGGGCTGTATTCCGATGCCAATGAAGAGGGCCTGGCGCGCGTGCTGCATGCGATGCGTGCGCACTCGCCCATCAAGGTCGCGATGCAACTGGGCCACGCCGGGCGCAAGGCATCGAGCCGTGCACCGTGGGAAGGCGGCAAGCAGATCCGGCCGGACGAGCCCGGCGGCTGGAAGGCGTATGCGCCCTCGGCCGTACCCCATGCGCCCACCGAAGACCCGCCCATCGCGCTCGATGCCGCAGGGCTCGCCCGCATCCGCAACGCCTTCGTCGAAGCCGCACGGCGCGCGGCGCGGCTGGGCCTCGATGGCCTGGAGATCCACGCGGCGCATGGTTACCTGCTGCACCAGTTCCTCTCGCCGCTGGCCAATCACCGGGAGGACGAATACGGCGGCAGCCTCGAGAACCGCATGCGCTTTCCGCTCGAGGTGTTCGATGCGGTGCGCGAAGTCTTCCCCACCGACAAGCCCGTGTGGGTGCGCGTCTCGGCCATCGACTGGGTGCCGGGCGGCTGGGACCTCGACGGCACCGTCGCTTTCGCCAAGGCGCTCGAAGCGCGTGGCTGCGCGGCCATCCACGTATCGAGCGGCGGCGTGTCGCCGAAGCAGGCCATCGCGCTCGGCGCGGGCTACCAGGTGCCGTTTGCCGAGCGCGTGAAGTCGGAGGTCGGCATGCCGGTCATTGCCGTGGGCCTCATCACCGAGCCGCGGCAGGCGGAGGAAATCATTGCCAAGGAACAGGCCAATGCGGTGTCGCTCGCACGCGCGATCCTCTACGACCCGCGCTGGCCGTGGCATGCCGCTGCCGAACTGGGCGCGCAGGTCAAAGCGCCGCACCAGTACTGGCGCTCGCAGCCGCGCGAGTTCAAGGATCTTTTCGAAAACGCGGCGTTCGGGGCGCGCTAGCAGGCTGCAGGCCGCGCAGCCTCCGCGCAGTGGCGTGCTACTTGCATGGTGTCCCGCGCCATGCCTGCCACGCTCCTGACCCCGCCGGTGCCGCTGAATCTGCGGCAGATCGAAGTCTTCCACGCCATCATGATTGCCGGCACCCTCAGCGGGGCGGCGCGCATGCTGTGCGTTTCCCAGCCGGCCGTCAGCCGCGTGCTGGCCACGACGGAGAGCCGGCTGCGCATGCTGATGTTCGAGCGCGTGCGCGGGCGCCTGCAGCCAACGCCCGAGGCGCGCCGCCTGTTCTCGGAGGTGGAAAGCATCCTGGAGGGCGTGCGCCGCTTCAATGCACTGGCGGCCGACCTGGTCGGCGGTTCGCAGGGCGAGCTGTCATTGGTTTCGAGCCCCAGCTTCAGCGAGTGGCTGATACCGGTGGCGATCAAGCGCTTCCGGGCCCGCTATCCCGACGTGCGCATCAAGTACAGGCCATTGCCGTTCGACCAGTTGCTGCCGCACGTGCTGCTGGGCCACGCGGACCTGGCGATCTCCTCGATGCCGCCGCCGGCCAGTGCCAACGCGGCATCGCGGGCGATCGGCCACAGCTTCATCGAATGCGCGGTGCCCGAGCGCCATCCGCTGGCGCAGGCCGAGGCAATCAGCGCAAGCGACCTGGTGGGCCAGACCTTCATCGGCTACGGGCGCGACACGCCCTTCGGCCGGCTCACTGCCGATTTCCTCGCCGCGTCGGGCCTGCCCTTGCGCGCCGACGTCGAGATCCGCTCCACGCCCGAGGCGATGGCGCTGGTGCGCGAAGGCGTCGGCGTGGCGCTGATCGAGGCCTTCGGTGCGCGGCGCTCGGTGATGACGGATGGCGTGGTGCTCAAGCCGCTCTCGCCCGCGCTCGCGCACCGCATCTACCTGATCCACACCAACGTCAGCCCGCTGTCGGCCATGGCGAAGGAATTCCTGGCCGTATTCAAACGGCTGCTGAAGCAGGAGGGGCGCGACAGTGCGCTCGCCCTCACGCTGCCCGAGCACCCGGGCGAGGATGCGCCCGTGCGTGCGCCTCGCCCCTGAGCCGGGCCATTCGTTGCGCGCCATTGACAGCGCGGGCCGGACGTCCATCACCTTTTGTCCCCAGGGCATAACGCGCGGTTATCGACGAGCGGGTCGGGGCGCCTTGAGCGCCACGGGTTTTGTGTTTGAAATCAATCACTTGCGGCAGATTCGATGCATGCCCTCGCGGCCTGCCGGGGCGGTTCAGGCGCAGTTGGCCGCAGGGGCGGCGGGCCAGATCATTTGGCTCAGACCAACTTTTCTGCCGCCATGAACCGCTTGATCACCGTCGCCGCCGCCCAGCTCGGGCCCATCCAGAAAGCCGAAGGCCGCGATGCCGTCGTGGCCCGCATGGTGCGCCTGCTGGAGCGCGCGCATCAGCGCGGCGCCAATGTCGTGGTGTTTCCCGAACTGGCGCTGACCACTTTCTTTCCGCGCTGGTACGTCGAGAACCTCGACGAGGCCGACGCGTGGTACGAGGAGGCGCTGCCCTCGCCCGCCACACAGCCGATCTTCGATGCCATTCGCCGCTATGGGCTGACCTGCTACCTGGGCTACGCCGAGATCGCCCACGAGGCCGACGAGACCGGCGTGGTGCGCAAGCGGCGCTTCAACACCTCGGTGGTGATCGCGCCTTCGGGCGAGATCGTGCTCAAGTACCGCAAAGTGCACCTGCCGGGGCACAAGGAGTTTTCCACCATCCGCAAGGTGCAGCACCTGGAAAAGCGCTACTTCGAGGTGGGCAACCTGGGCTTCCCGGTCGTGCGCGCGCCTGTGGGCCAGGTCGATGGCGTGAACCTGGGCATGCTGATCTGCAACGACCGGCGGTGGCCCGAATCGTGGCGCGAGCTTGGGCTGCAGCAGGTCGAGCTGGTCATGCTGGGCTACAACACGCCGGCGGTGAACCAGGAGAACCGCGGCTTCGAGGCGCACCACCTGCGCAACTTCCACTCGCAGCTTTCCATCCAGGCCGGGTGCTACCAGAACGCCACTTTCGGCGTGGGCGTGGCCAAGGCCGGCAATGAAGACGGCTTCGAGCTGATGGGCCACTCCATCATCGTGAACCCCCAGGGCGAGATCATGGCCATGGCCACCAGCTGGGACGACGAGCTGGTGGTGGCCGACTGCAACCTGGACATGTGCCAGCTGGGCCGCAACACCATCTTCAACTTCGCCCAGCACCGCCGCCTGGAGGCCTACACCCGCCTCACCAGCCAGACCGGCAGCACCGAGCCCCCGGTGTGGCAACCGGCGTGAAGGAGGCCCGCGCGATGACGAGCACCTCCTCCACTTCTTCTGCCGCGGCGCTGCCGGACCACATCGAGCACGCGATGCTCGGCACGATGCGCGTGCCCCGTTTCGAAGACGTGCTGCGCGCCGCACAGGCCATTGCGCCATACGTGCAACGCACGCCGCTGCTGCGCTCGCCCGCGCTGGACGCGCTGATGGGCGGCACCGTGTGGATCAAGCCCGAGAGCCTGCAGGTCACCGGTTCCTTCAAGGCCCGCGGCGCCTTCAATGCCCTGCTGACGCTCACGCCGCAGCAGCGGGAGCGCGGCGTGGTGGCCTATTCGACGGGCAACCACGGCCAGGCGATTGCCTGGGCGGCGCGGCAACTGGGCGTGTCGGCCACCATCGTGATGCCGGTCGATGCCCCGAAGACCAAGGTGGCGCGCGCGCTCGCGCAGGGTGCGAAGGTCGTCCACTACGACCGCGAGAGGGAAAGCCGCGAGGACATCGGCATGCGCCTGCTGGCCGAGACCGGCGGCACGCTGGTACCGCCGGGTGATCACCCCGAGGTGCTGGCCGCGCAGGGCACCGTGGCACTGGAAGCGCTGCAAGACCTGCCGGCCGGTGCGCGGGAAACCCTGGGCCTGTTCGCAGCGCCCTGCGGCGGCGGCGGCCTCATGGCCGGCTGCTGCCTGGCCCTCGATGCGCTGAGCCCCGGCGCGCGGCGCGTGGCCGTCGAGCCCGCGGGCTTCGACGACACCGTGCGCTCGCTGCGCAGCGGCCGGCGCGAGACCAACGCACCCGGCGCGCGCACGCTGTGCGATGCCCTGCAGGCCGTCACGCCCGCAGAGCTGCCGTTCGCCATCAACCAGCCGCTGCTGCACGAGGCCGTCGCCGTGACGGATGCGGAGGTGGCCCGCGCGATGCGATTCGCGCTGGAGGAACTGCACCTCGTCGTCGAGCCCGGCGGCAGCGTGGCGCTCGCGGCAATGCTGGCCGGCCATGTCTCGCTGCGCGGGCAGAGCGCCGTGCTCGTTCTCTCGGGAGGCAATGTCGACCTGCCGGTCCTGCAATCCGTGATGGCGTAGCGCCCATTTCATCCATTCCCATAGCAACGAGGCCGACGCCGCCATGCCCCGGCGCAGCGTCGCCCAGGAGACCGCAAGCCCCTCCATCGATCTTCTTCAGAAAGCCTTGACCATGTCGTTCTTCAACGTCCGTTCCTTTGCCTCCCGCCGCTGGCTCTTGAGTGTGCTGGCCGCGCCGCTGGCCGCGCTGGCCCTGTGCGGCTACGCGCAAGCCGCGTACCCCGACAAGCCGATCACCCTGATCGTGCCCTTCAACGCCGGCACCACGCCCGACATCGTCTCGCGGCTGCTCGCCGATGCGGTGGGCCGCGACCTCGGCCAGTCGGTGGTGGTAATGAACCGCGTCGGCGCCTCCGGCATCATCGGCACGCAGGCCACCATCGCCGCCCCCGCGGACGGCTACACCATCGCCTATGCCAACGTGGCGACGCTGGCGATCAACCAGTCGCTCTACAAGAAGCTGCCCTACGACGCCGACACGCAGCTCGCCCCGGTGGCACTGACCGGCTTTGTGCAGAACGTGCTGGCCGTGCGCAGCGACCTCGGCGTGAAGGACGTGGCCGGCCTCATCGACATGGCCAAGAAGCAGCCCGGCAAGCTCACCGTGGCCTCCGGCGGCAACGGCACCACCGGCCACCTGAGCGCGGAGATGTTCAAGTCGATGGCTGGCGTGTCCATCGTGCACATCCCGTACAAGGGCGGGCTGGAAGCCGACATGGCGCTGATGCGCGGCGAGGTGGACCTGGTGTTCGAGAACATCACCTCCATCGCTCCGCACCTCAAGGGCGGCAAGATCACGCCGCTGGCCGTGACCGGCGCCGCGCGCGACAGCCGCCTGCCCGATCTGCCCACCATCGCCGAGACCGGCCTGAAGAAATACCAGGCCGTGGCGTGGACCGGCTACGTTGCACCGGCCGGCGTCGATCCGAAGATCCTCGACGCTCTCAACACTGCTTTCAACAAGGCGTTGAATTCGCCCGCGGTGAAGCAGCAGCTGGCCGCCCAGGCCTATGAGGTCCACACCGGTCCGCGCCAGGACCTGTTCGACCTCGCCAGGAAAGAGCGCCCCGTGTGGGCCGACGTGGTCAAGCACTCGGGCGCCAAGCTCGACTGAAGCGCGCACGTACATGGCCGACTTCGACCTCGTGGTGCGCCACGGCATGCTGATCGACGGCACGGGCGATGCACGGCGCAAGGCCGATGTCGGCATCCGCGGTGCGCGCGTAGCCGCCATCGGCGATCTGTCGGCGCTGCGTGGCACGGTCGAGATCGATGCCAGCGACCGCATCGTGGCGCCGGGCTTCATCGACTCGCACACGCACGACGACCGCTACCTCCTGCTCGAGCCGGACATGCCGGCCAAGCTGAGCCAGGGCGTGACGACGGTCGTCACCGGCAACTGCGGCATCAGCCTCGCGCCCTGGGGCGCGCCGGCCGGCGCCACCGTGCCGCCACCGCTGAACCTGCTGGGCCACGACCCCGCCTTATTCGGCGACGCCACCTTCGCGGCCTACCTCGCGCGCCTGGAAGCTGCGCCCGCCGCGGTGAACGCGGCCTGCCTGGTGGGCCACACCACCTTGCGCGCGGCGACGATGGAGCGCCTCGACCGGGCCGCCACACCGGAAGAGATCGTGCGCATGCGGGCGCTGCTCGACGAGGCCATGGCCAGCGGCGCCATCGGGCTGTCCACCGGCGCGGCCTATCCCACGGCCATGCCAGCCACGACCGAAGAGATGGCGCAAGTCGCCGAAGTGATCGGCCCCTACGGAGGCGTGTACGCGAGCCACATCCGCGACGAGGGCGACCATGTCTTCGCCGCGCTGGATGAGGCTTTCGCGGTCGGCCGCGCGGCGCAGGCGCCGGTGGTGGTGTCGCACCACAAGCTCATCGGCCCGCGCAACCATGGCCGTTCGGTGCAAACCCTGGCCCACGTGCGCAAGGCCATGGCGCACCAGCCGATCGCGCTCGACTGCTATCCCTACTGCGCGGGCTCCACCATCCTGCGCAAGGACCGCATTGCGGTGTCGAGCCGGATCATCGTCACCCAGTCACTGCCACACCCCGAGTTCGCGGGCATGGACCTCGACGCGATCGCGCAGCGCCTCGGTGTGTCGATGGAAGATGCGGTCGATTTGCTGCAGCCGGCCGGCGCCATCTACTTCCTGATGGACGAGGCCGACGTGCGGCGCGTGCTCGCCTTTCCTCAAACCATGATCGGCTCCGATGGCATGCCGCACGACGCGTCACCGCATCCGCGCCTGTGGGGCACTTTTCCGCGCGTGCTGGGCCACTACTGCCGCGACGTCGGTCTGTTCTCGCTCGAACAGGCGGTGCACAAGATGACGGGGCTGACGGCCCGGCATTTCCGCCTGCCCGGCCGCGGCGTGCTGTGCGAAGGCGCCTTTGCCGACATCACCGTGTTCGATGCCGACCGGATTGCCGACCGCGCAACCTGGGAGGCCCCTACGCTGCGCGCGGAGGGCATCGACGCCGTCATCGTCAACGGGCGGCCTGCGTGGCGCGATGGCAAATCGCTGGGCGTGCGCAACGGGCGCGTGGTGCGCCTGACCGACTGACGGACCGGCCGCGCATGGCAGCTCAGTTGTCCGACGCGGCGCGCACCCAGCGTTGCGTCTTGCCGAACAGCGGCAGCCCGACGTACGCACGCAGCAGCAGCTCGCCCGCCGGATTGCCGGTGGTGCTGACCGACATGTTGCAGCTGTAGGTCTTGCCGTTCTCGCGGTTGTAGATCTGCCCGGCCCATTCGGTGGGCGGCCGGGACGGATCGGTCACATCGACTGGCATGAAGTCTTTCAGCAGCGTCATGCCGAGGGCCGGTCGGCCGTCGGCGGGTTGCATGTCGCCGCCTCCGGGCGCCATCGATCGATTGCCGAGGACCTTGGTGACGGTGCCGCACAGCGCGGTGCCGCACGGTGCGAGCTCCACTTCGAGGTTGCCGTTCGCGGTGATCCAGCGGCCGCGAGGATCGGTTGCCGCGGAAGACGACTGCGCCTGCACGGCGAAGGCTGCGGTCAGCATCAGGACGGCGGCCAGCGCGCGGCCTGATGGACGATGGAACGAGTGCATGGTCATGGCGGGCTTCGTGTCGAGTGGATGAAGCACCCATTGCATCGCAGCACCTGCCTTCGCAGTGTGTCAGGGCAGGCACTGAATGGTCGCTCTCCGTATCTGGCCGCGTGCCAGACAAGGTGCGATACAAATCTGTTCGGCTCAGCCTGCCGCCGGTGCCTGTGCGCGGGCCTGCAGCGCGCGATAGAAGAAGGTGGTGCTGCACGGTTCGCCCTCCGGCAGCAGTGCGAATCCGGGGATCACGCCAACGCGCTGCCAGCCCATGCGGGCATAGAGCCGCTCGGCTTCGGCGCTCGACGTGTCGAGCACCAGCAAGGTCTTGCCGTGCGCATGCGCCTGGTCCTCGGCGGCCTGCATCAGCAGCGCGCCGATGCCCCGGCGCCGCGCCCTGCGGTACACCAGCATCTTCGAGACCTCTGCGCGGTGAGGCTGGTTCTCGGGCTGGTCGAGCACGAGTTGCACTGTTCCGAGGAGGCCCTCGGCGTCTTCGGCCACGAGCAATGCACGTTCGCCGCGCGCCACGCCGTCGGCCACCTTCCGCCAGAACGCGAGGGCGCGCTCGCGGGCCAGCGGGAGCATGAAGCTGACAGACGCGCCGCCCTCGACGCAATCGATCAACAGGTCGGCCAGCGCCTGGACCTGGGCATCGCTCACCGTAGAAAGGACATGGATGCGGGGCGCTTCGAAATTCGTCATGTTGTTCATCTCCAGGAAGAAGGCACTGTCGCGATCACCACGGCGTAGCGGGTGGTAGTGCTCGAGGGGTTGTAGTAGCTCATGGGGCGGTCGAGCACCATCGCCAGGCAATCGCCGGTGGCGAGCCGATGCTGGTCGTCGCCCAGCGTGAGTTCGATGACGCCGTCGAGCACCCACACCTGCTGGTGGATGACCGGCTCTCGCGCCGCGGTTTCATAAGCCACGCGGGCCTTGGGCGGAAACAGCACCTCGACGATCTGGATCGGCGATGCAAAGCTGCCCGGCGAGACGTTCCTCCGCACATAGCCGGAGTGCGGGTCGCGCCACTGCAGCTGGCTGGCCAGGCGCGACACCGGATCGGCGGCGGGCGCGGGCGCCTCGAACAGCGAGGCCAGCGACACGCCGAGACCCGTCGCGAGCTTTTCGAGCAGCACGGCGGTGGGGCTGCTTTCGCCTCGCTCGATCAGCGAGATCATGGAACGGCTGACGCCGCAGTGCGTGGCCAGCGCATCGAGCGAGAGGCCGCGTTGCGCACGCAGGTCGCGCACGCGCTGCGCGATGCGGTCGTTCAGGCCGGACGGTGCTTCTTCTATTTCCTTCATATTGGATTAAATATCCACCATAAAGGAAATTGCGTCAAGCCTCCCGGCGAACCGCCCTCAGCGCGGCGGGCCGATCAATGCGGCGCGCGCGGCTTCCGATGGAAAGACGCACGCCACGTCATGCGCGCAGCCCGGCACCACCACGACCTCGCGGCGCTTGGCCGGCGCGAGCAGCGTGCGGTCGTACTGCGCGTAGGCAAGGCCGCGCTGCAGGCGGAACGGGCCTTGAGCGGCGGCCGCGCAGGACTTGTCGAGCACGCGGTAGGCCGTGCCCCGCGCATCGTTGCTGTCCAGTTCGCCTTCGAGGTAGCTGATGTCGGCTTCCGCATACTGCCGGCGCGCCTGCGCGGCACTGCGCCCGAGGTGCGCTGGCAGGTCGTCGGTGCCGTACTTCCAGCGGTTCATCGCGGGGCAAGCCGTGGCATCGGGCGTCGGCTGCGGACGAAACGGATCGAAGTAGAGCCACGTACCCGGATCGGCGACCACGTAGCGCACGGCCACCGCGCCCCCGTTCTGCGCGAAGCCGATGTAGTGCTGCACCATCTGCGCGCCGGCCGAGAAGCCGGCGATGGTGACTGTGCGCAGGCTCGGCCAGCGCTGCGTCAGCTCGGTCACGAGCGCGTCCATGGCAGCGAACGAGGTGATGCGGCCGCCCTCGCCTGCACGGCCGCCTTCGAGCCAGGAGCCGCAGGTCCACAGCAGGTCGCCGGGCTGCGCAGCGGGCACGCCCGGGGTGCTGCACTTGCCGGCTTTGTCCGCTGCGACCTGGAAGACCGGCGCGACGACCAGCGTGTTGCCCAGCGCATCGGCATTGCGGACGGCGCGCAGTGCCGCGTCGAAGGTCTTGTTGGCGTCGCGCGGATGGCCGTGCACGGCGATGAGTGCCTTCATCGGGCCGGCAATTGCCTCCGCACCGGGAGCGAGCGAGGCGTAGTAGTTCAGCGTGCCGCCGGCTCCGGTCGGCTGGAAGCTGCGGTAGCAATCCAGGGAAGCCGACGCTGTGCAGTCGACGGGATCGGCCGCCGCATGCGCCGACCAGAGCGACAGGCACGCGGCCGCAAGGCAAAGCCATCTGTTGTTGTGCATGTTCGTGCGACTCCCCGGGGCTGGTGGTTGGAACACGGATTCTCTCGCGCGGCCCACCCGCTCGTCTTAGCGATTTACTCTGCCGAATCGCCATTCTTCGAACACAAATTCGCCCTGGAGACGCGGATCATCCAACATATCACCAGCACGAGCCCCTCATGAGCACCACCAGCGCCGACCCCCTGCCCTCTTCCTTCGCGGCGTTTGCCGATGGCTTGTCCGAGCCCTCTTCGGCGCTGCGCGAGCAGATCACTGCAGCCTGGCGCCGCGCCGAACCGCAGGCGCTGCCGCCGCTTCTTGCACAAGCGCGCCTGCCAAGCGGCCAGGCCGAAGAAGCCCAGGAACTCGCCTACCGCATCGCCCGGCAGCTGCGCGAGCGCAAGAACGCAGGGGGCCGCGCCGGCCTCGTGCAGGGCCTGCTGCAGGAATACGCGCTGTCGTCGCAGGAAGGCGTGGCGCTGATGTGCCTGGCCGAGGCGCTGCTGCGCATCCCCGACGCCGAGACGCGCAACGCGCTGATCCGCGACAAGATCGCGCACGGCCAATGGCAGTCGCATGCGGGCCGCAGCCCGTCGGTGTTCGTCAACGCCACGACCTGGGGCCTGCTGCTGACGGGCAAGCTCGTGGCCACGCACAGCGAGACCAGCCTGTCGGCCGTGCTCACGCGCCTGATCGGCAAGGGCGGCGAGCCGCTGATCCGCAAGGGCGTGGACATGGCGATGCGGATGATGGGCGAGCAGTTCGTCACCGGCGAAACCATCGCGCAGGCGCTGGGCAACGCGCGCGAACTGGAGGCCGGGGGCTTTCGCTATTCGTACGACATGCTCGGCGAGGCTGCGCTCACCATGGAAGACGCCAAGCGCTATCGCGTCGCGTACGAAGAGGCGATCCACGCGATCGGCAAGGCATCGAACCATCGCGGCGTGTACGAGGGGCCGGGCATCTCGATCAAGCTGTCGGCGCTGCATCCGCGCTACAGCCGCGCGCAGCATTCACGCGTGATGGCCGAGCTGTACCCGGTGCTGCGCGAGCTTGCGCTGCTGGCGCAGCAGTACGACATCGGCCTGAACATCGACGCAGAGGAGGCCGACCGGCTCGAACTCTCGCTCGATCTGCTGGAGCGCCTTTGCTTCGAGCCGGCGCTCGCGGGCTGGAACGGCATCGGCTTCGTGATCCAGGCTTATCAAAAGCGCTGCCCGTTCGTGATCGACTTCGTGATCGATCTCGCCCGCCGCAGCCGGCACCGGCTGATGGTGCGGCTGGTGAAAGGCGCGTACTGGGACAGCGAAATCAAGCGCGCGCAGATCGACGGGCTCGACGGCTACCCCGTCTACACGCGCAAGGCCTACACCGACGTGTCGTACCTCGCCTGCGCACGCAAGCTGCTCGATGCGCCGGAGGCCGTGTACCCGCAGTTCGCCACGCACAACGCGCACACGCTGGCCGCCATCTACACGGCGGCCGACCCGTCGCGCTACAAGCCGGGGCAGTACGAGTTCCAGTGCCTGCACGGCATGGGCGAGCCGCTGTACGAGCAGGTGGTCGGCCCGCTCGGTCGGCCTTGCCGCATCTATGCGCCAGTGGGCACGCACGAGACGCTGCTGGCCTATCTTGTGCGCCGCCTGCTGGAGAACGGCGCGAACACTTCGTTCGTGAACCGCATCGCGGACCCGACGATCTCGCTCGATGCGCTGGTGGAAGACCCGGTCGCCACGGTGGAACGCATGGCGCAGCAGGAAGGCACGATGGGCCTGCCGCATCCGGCCATTGCGCTGCCCGCGGCGCTGTATGGAACGCAGCGTGCCAACTCGCAGGGGCTCGACCTGGCGAACGACGACAGCCTGCGCGCGCTGGGCCATGTGCTCGCCGGCAGCGCCGGTGAAAGCTGGCATGCAGCGCCGATGCTCGCCGAAGCAGCGCCAGCTGGCGAAGCGGTCAGCGTGCTGAACCCCGCCGACCACCGCGACATCGTCGGACGGGTGCAAGAGGCCACGCTGGCCGATGTCGAATCGGCCATTGCCCATGCCCATGACATCGCCCCGGCATGGGCCGCCACGCCGCCCGCCGAGCGCGCCGCCCTGCTCGACCGCGCCGCCGGCAAGCTCGAAGAAGGCATGCCTCGCCTGCTCGGCCTGCTGACGCGCGAGGCCGGAAAGACCTATGCCAACGCCATCGCCGAAGTGCGCGAGGCGGTCGACTTCCTGCGCTACTACGCGGCGCAGGCACGCAGCGATTTCTCTAACGACACGCACCGCGCGCTCGGCCCGATGGTGTGCATCAGCCCATGGAACTTTCCGCTGGCGATCTTCACCGGCCAGGTGGCGGCCGCGCTCGCGGCGGGCAACCCCGTGCTGGCCAAGCCTGCCGAACAGACGCCGCTGGTGGCGGCCGAAGCAGTGCGCGTGCTGTGGGAAGCCGGCGTGCCGCATGCCGCTGTGCAGCTGCTGCCGGGCCGCGGCGAAACCGTCGGCGCTGCGCTGGTGGCCGACGCGCGCGTGCAGGGCGTGATGTTCACCGGCTCGACCGAGGTTGCGCGCATCCTGCAGAAGACGCTCTCGCAGCGGCTCGGCGCGCATGGTGCGCCGGTGCCGCTCATCGCGGAAACCGGCGGACAGAACGCGATGATCGTCGACTCGTCCGCGCTCGTGGAACAGGTCGTCACAGACGTGATGGCCTCGGCCTTCGACAGCGCGGGCCAGCGCTGCTCGGCGCTGCGCGTGCTGTGCGTGCAGGAAGAAGCGGCCGACCGGCTGCTGGAGATGCTCAAGGGCGCGATGGCCGAAGCCTGCATCGGCAACCCCGCGCGGCTGGCCGTCGACATCGGGCCGGTGATCGACGCCGAAGCACGCGACGGCATCGAGCGCCACATCGCGACCATGCGCTCGAAGGGCCGCAAGGTCTTTCGCCAGGGCCGCGAGTACGCACACGACACGCGCAACGGCACGTACGTGATGCCGACGCTGATCGAGCTCGACAGCATCGCGGAGCTGCAGCGCGAAGTGTTCGGACCGGTGCTGCATGTCGTGCGCTACCGCAGGCGCGACCTGGGCGCGCTGATCGGGCAGATCAACGGCACGGGCTACGGGCTGACGCTGGGCGTGCACACGCGCATCGACGAAACCATCGCGCAGATCGTGGAGCACGCCAAGGCGGGCAATGTCTATGTGAACCGCAACATCGTCGGCGCGGTGGTGGGCGTGCAGCCGTTCGGCGGCGAGGGGCTGTCGGGCACGGGGCCGAAGGCCGGTGGTCCGCTGTACATGCTGCGCATGCTGTCGGCGCGGCCGGACGATGCAATGGAGCGCGCGGTGGCGGGTGGTGCTGTTGCATCACGGGCCGCGCTGTCGGCACTCGCGCGCTGGGCGGAGGCAACCGACCGCCCCGCGCTGGCGGCGCAATGCGCGCGCTTCGCCGAGCAGTCGCGCTCAGGCAGTTCGCGCACGCTGGCCGGCCCGACCGGCGAGCGCAACGTCTACACGCTGGAGCCGCGCGAGGCGGTGCTGTGCCTGGTTGACTCGGGAGCTGATACGGAAGCCGACCGGCTGGTGCAGCTGGCCGCAGTGCTGTCGGTGGGCAGCACCGCGATCTGGCCCGCCAATGCCGCCGCGCAAAGTCTTCGCGCATCGCTGCCGGCCGAGGTGCAGCAGTGCGTGGCCATCGCGAATGACTGGGCCTCCGACACGGTGATGTTCGACGCCGCACTGCACCACGGCAGCATGCAGAGCCTGTCGGGCGTGATGCAGCGCATCGCAGCGCGGCCGGGGCCGATCGTCGGCGTGCGCGCCTTTACGCCCGGCGATACGGACATTCCGCTCGAAAGCCTGGTGGTGGAGCGTGCGCTCAGCATCAACACGGCGGCGGCCGGCGGCAATGCGAGCCTGATGACGATCGGCTGATCGGTTTTACTTGTCGAACGCCGGATCGATCGGCACGCGGTAGCCATTGACGAGCCGGTTGGTCTCGTTGGCCATACCGACCACGCTCATCAGCTCGGCGAACATCGCGGGCGTCATGCCGGCCTTCTCGGCGCCGGCGTGATGGCTCGCAATGCAGTAGCCGCAGTTGTTGGTGACGCTCACGGCAAGGTAGACCATCTCCTTCACCACCGGGTCGAGCGCGCCCGGTGCCATCACTTCCTTCAGGCTGCTCCAGGTGCGCCTGAGCGCGATGGGGTCGTTGGCCAGGTACTTCCAGAAGTTGTTGACGTCGGGCACGTTGCGCGAGGTCTTGATGTCGTCGAAGACGGCTTTGACTTCGTCCGAGGCGTTGGCGTATTCGATGGGCTGGGGTTTCATGAAAGCTCCTGGTGTTGAAGGCCGATAGCCGTTACCGACAACAGTAGCAGCCTCCACACAGCGCCCGTCAGTAGGTCTCCAGAAACCTTGCGTGCTCCTGATGCATGTGCGAGCGCGCGAGCAGCCACTTTCTCAGCGCGGCCTGCGTATCGGGCGACAGGTCTTTGGAGCACTGATCGAACGCTTCGCCCAGGAGCTTGAACTCGACGTCGAGATGGCGGCGCGACGGCGATGCGTCCAGCATCTGGTTCTTCGCGAAGGCGAGAAGTCCGGCCTGGCCGAATGCTTCCATCTCCTTGACGAGACGCCATCGCTCCTGCATCAGGCGACGGAATATGGCGGAGCGCCGGCGCACGCCGAAACGGCGAAGTATGGGATTGGTGTCGTCGGTTTGCACCGTCGCCAGGATGATGTCGAGCTGCTCGAGCAGATGCATCCACTGCTCGGGCTGGAAGAACTCCATCGACTCCGCAGGCGCCTTCTTCACGACTAGCATGGTTGTCTCCTGCCGTCATTTTTTTGGATGCGCCCCGGCCTGGTTCGGAATCATCCGAAACCAGGCCGGGGCTGCACTGCTGTCACTCACTCGGCGGCGACCGGAACCGGTCGCCTTCGATCACCGCCCGATCACTTCTTGAGGTCGAAGCGATCGAGGTTCATCACCTTGGTCCAGGCGGCCACGAAGTCCCGTACGAAGGCCTTCTGCGAATCGCTGGCCCCATAGACTTCCGCGAGCGCGCGCAACTGCGAGTTGGAACCGAACACGAGGTCGACGACGGTGCCCGTCCACTTGAGTTCGCCCGTCTTCCGGTCGCGGCCTTCCAGCACGCCTTCAGCCGTCGTTGACTTCTTCCACCCGGTGTTCATGTCGAGCAGGTTCACGAAGAAATCATTGCTGAGAGTCTCCGGACGCTTGGTGAACACACCGTTCTGCGACTGCCCGACGTTCGCGTTCAGGGCGCGCAGGCCACCGACCAGGACCGTCAGCTCGGGCGCGCTCAGGGTCAGCAGCTGCGCCTTGTCGAGCAGCAGGCCGGCGGCGGTGGCCGAGTCGATACCCTTCTTCAGATAGTTGCGGAACCCGTCGGCCTGCGGCTCCAGGGGTGCGAAGGATTCGACGTCGGTCTGCTCCTGCGAAGCGTCCCCGCGGCCCGGCGAGAAAGGCACCGTCACGTCTTGTCCGGCCTTCTTCGCCGCGGCCTCGACCGCTGCGTTGCCGGCCAGCACGATCAGGTCGGCGAGCGAGATCTTCTTGCCGCCGGACTGCGCGCCGTTGAATTCCTTCTGGATGCCTTCGAGCGTCGAAAGCACCTTCGCCAGCTGGGCCGGCTGGTTGACTTCCCAGTCTTTCTGCGGGGCGAGGCGGATGCGCGCACCGTTGGCGCCGCCGCGCTTGTCGCTGCCGCGGAAAGTCGAGGCCGAAGCCCAGGCGGCGCCCACGAGCTGCGCAATGCCCAGGCCGGAGGCGAGCACCTTGGCCTTCAGGGCCGCGACGTCCTTGTCATCGACCAGCGGGTGGTTCACGGCGGGAATCGGGTCCTGCCAGATCAGCTCTTCCTTCGGCACCAGCGCGCCGAGGTAGCGTGCGCGCGGCCCCATGTCGCGGTGCGTCAGCTTGAACCAGGCGCGGGCGAATGCATCGGCGAACTCCGCCGGATTCGCCATGTAGCGGCGCGAGATTTTTTCGTAGGCCGGGTCCATGCGCATGGCCATGTCGGCCGTGGTCATCATCGGGGCATGGCGTTTGCCCGAATCGTGCGCGTCTGGCACGGTGCCCGCACCCGTGCTGCCCTTGGGCTTCCACTGGTTGGCGCCCGCCGGGCTCTTGGTGAGTTCCCATTCGTAGCCGAACAGCGTCTCGAAGTAGCTGTTGTCCCATTTCGTGGGCGTGGGGGTCCAGGCGCCTTCGATACCGCTGGTGGTGGCATGCGCACCCAGGCCGCTTTCGAAGCCGTTCTTCCATCCCAGGCCCAGTTCCTCGATGTCGGCTCCCTCGGGTTCGGCGCCGACCAGGCCCGGGTCGCCCGCGCCGTGGGCCTTGCCGAAGGTGTGGCCGCCGGCGGTGAGCGCCACGGTTTCCTCGTCGTTCATGGCCATGCGGGCGAAGGTCTCGCGGATGTCGCGGGCCGAGCCGAGCGGATCGGGGTTGCCGTTCGGTCCTTCGGGGTTCACGTAGATCAGGCCCATCTGCACGGCGGCCAGCGGGCCGGCCAGCACGCGATCGCCGCTGTAGCGCTCATCGGCCAGCCACTTGCCTTCGGGGCCCCAGAAGATGTCGTCTTCCGGCTCCCAGATGTCGGGGCGGCCGCCGGCGAAGCCGAACGTCTTGAAGCCCATGGACTCCAGCGCGACGTTGCCGGTCAGGATCATCAGGTCGGCCCACGAAAGCTTGCGGCCGTATTTCTGCTTGATCGGCCACAGCAGCCGGCGCGCCTTGTCGAGGTTGCCGTTGTCCGGCCAGCTGTTCAGGGGCGCGAAGCGCTGAGCGCCGTGGCCACCGCCGCCGCGGCCGTCCGCAATGCGGTACGTGCCGGCGGAGTGCCAGGCCATGCGGATGAAGAGAGGTCCGTAGTGGCCGTAGTCGGCGGGCCACCAGTCCTGCGAATCGGTCATCAGGGCATGGAGGTCCTTGATCACGGCATCAAGGTCGAGGGTCTTGAATTCCTCGGCGTAGTCGAACGCTTCGCCCATGGGATCGGACTCGGCGGAATGCTGGTGCAGGAGCTTCAGGTTCAGCTGGCTGGGCCACCAGTCTGTATTCGCAGGAGCGCCGGCAAAGCTGTGTGTACGCTGGTGGCCCGGGAAGGGGCACTTTGTTTCATCGGACAAGGGGTTCTCCTTTGGTTGGTGATCGCACGTGGGGTCCGAGACCAGTCTAGGTTTGGATCTTCCGCCAATCAACCCAATTGAGTGAATTGAATTCATAGCGGCGAACTATGGTTTCTGCTTCACTCAACCCTTGGCCGGCGCACCCGGCAACCGGTCATGGTTGACGTACTGGCGCCCTGCTTCCAGGAGTCTCGAAGGGTTCTCGACCTGCAGTTCCATCAGATGAATGCCTGACCGCTTGGGCACCCAGCATCGCCACGTCAGATAGACCGTCGCCAGATCGGAGTTCAGATCCACATGGACGCCGTCGAGCATCATTTCCTGAGGGGCAGTGCCTCCATCTTTCCAGTGCGCCATGGCGGACAGCTGCACGCCAGGCAGCCAGACCTGAATGTGGGTGTGGTCCGGATGCATGTGAAGAAGCTGCAGCTCTTCGTCGCCGTTCAGGCGCTCCCGATGAATGAGGTCCGGCGCCGCATACTGGTAGAAGCGGTAGTCGAAATCGTCCGGCAGCAGAGGATGTTTCGACGCGAGCCATGCATCGTCGAAAGTGCCCGTGTATTGCTGGCGGGAACGCCAGACCGGCGGAAGCAGAGCGAAGCCTTGCGGCACGTAGTCACGGCGACGCCAATCGAGAACGGGATCAGCGGGATCCTCGATGCAAGGTGCGGGAATATCGACATCCGAAGGGCTGTGGTCTTCATCGACGATGCCGCATCCGATCGGGTTGAAGCGATGCACGTCGGTCGGCGTCTCATCGTCTCCCGAGCCGGGTATCGGGCCTCCGAAGGCCCCGCGCCAGTCGAGTGCGACGGCCTTGACGGGATGGGCCTGCGAGAGTGCCCAGCCCTTGCTGGTCGATCTGTCTTTTTCCTGTTCCTGCGTGGTGGCGCAGCGCCAGACTCTCGGCCCGTGGACCCTCAGAACCTTTTCGAGCTTGCCCAGACGCACGCCGGTGATCCACGAGCGGGCTTCCACGCCCCGAGGCGCCCAGCTCGCGCCCAGGATGGTGAGGTCAGCCGCCGGCCTGAAAGGCACGATGTCGCAGGTCCGCACCAGCAGGCCGTTGGCAGCGTCGCCTTCGTAGCGGTCGGCAAGTTCGAGTTCGTCCTGTCGGGGCGCGAGCACCAGCGGAGCGTTCGGCACGACATGGAAGCTGCCCCGCACCGCCAGCACGGCCATGTCGGTACCGTCGCTGTGAAACTGCGAAAAGGCCAGAGCGGAAAAAGGCGTGCGATTCTCGAGGTGTGGCGCCATGACTGTTGGGTTGAAGACCGTCGAAGGTTGCCTGTCGTCACTGACGCAGCACGGTGAAGATGACGCGATCACCTTCGCGGCGAATGGCAAAGAGTTGGGCCGGGAGCGAGGCCATGGCCTGCGGAATATCGGTGAACGCCGCAGGATCGTCCGTGGTGAGGATGAGCACCTGCCCCGGTGCGCTGCGGCTCAACGCCTTGCGCAATCGCAATATGGGCACCGGGCAGCGCGTGCCGCAGGCATCGATCTGAAGGGCGTCGCCGGTTTCGGACTCGGCCGGGGCTGGCCGTGCGGGCAGAAAGGGAATGGTCGACGGGTCCGGCGACGGGCTCGTCACGGTGTTCCCATCGTGCGGAAATCGGGCATGGTAACGATGCGCTGCAGGTGCAGGCTCTCGATGCCTGCCAGGGTGGGTCTGAATCCGACGCCGACCACGCGGCCATCTGGAAGGTAGTGGACGACGCGGTAGTTGCCGTCGCGGAAATCGACACTGCGGCCGAAAGCCGTGTCGGCGCTCAACTTGCGTTGGGTGCTCCGAGGCGTCTCGGCGCTGACGTTGAGATCGAAGGGCAGGGGAAGCCTGGAGGCATCGATTTCGAGGTCATGGAGCACCCACGCTTGCGGATCGGCTGACGCGGCGCGTTCGGCGAAGGGGTAGAGCAGCGTCATCTTCAGACCGCGCGAAAGGCTTGCGTAGTCCACCTTCTTTGCAAGCCCCGAGGGTGGGCACTCGGTAGGCGTCAGCTCTGCCCACGAGGCAAATTCCAGCAGCCACTCGGCGAGGCCGCAGCAACCGATGCGCTGCGCCGCCTCGCTGACCCAATCCATATCGCGTTTCCACCGTGCCATGACTGCCTATCGGATCGGGGGATTACCGGGAAACGGAATGCGTTCCCAGACCGTGCCGTCGAAGCGCACGATGTCGGCATAGCCGATGGACCACAGCACCCCATCGACCACCTGCAAGACGTGGCCATCCGCATGGTCTGGATCGAGCCCCGTCTGGACGCGTCGAGTCGTGCCGTTGTCATGGACGTAAAGACCTCTCTCCGTTGCCAGGAAGATCTGCCCGTCGTAGCTCGTGATATCGACGTAGCTGCGGGTGTCGTCGAGCTCCGAAACGTCCCTGAATCCATCGATGCAATTTCCGTGCAGAACGGTTCCACGGCGACCGCACGCCCATATCGAATCGTCACGCTCGGCATGGATGCTACTGATCGACGCGAAACTGGACGTCATGGGCTTCCAGCCACGGTTGTTCCCGCAGAACAGCACACCGTCGTTCACGTTCGCGCGCCAGCCTCCGACGTAGACCTCCTGTTCGTGGGGCCCGGCTATGGCGTTGAGGGTGAGCCCGCCAGTCTCGGTCTTGCCCCGCAGCAATCCGGTACCGATCTGCTCCCAGGTTCCGGCATCCGATCGCCGATAGACCTGGCCGCCGCCGCCGCAGGCATGGAGGCGACTGTCGATCTGCGCGATCGCGTTCATGGTCCCCCATCCCTCGGAGTCGTCGCTCCACAGCCCCGATCCCTCGATGCGCTCGGTTACGGCGGGCTCGTTGGGTGGCATGTACATCACGTTGCCTTCTTCCGTCAGAAAGACAAAGGCGGGCACCGCTACCGCGTCATCGGTATGGCGCGTCGGGGAGAAAAAAGTCGCGTCCGAGACTGTGGCCGAGAGGTCGAAGTAGCCCCACGGCGGCTTCGCTCCCGCGCGAAATCGACACAGACGAGTAAAGCCTTCAAAGCGCTCCTCTGCGTTGGAACAGGTCAGAAAGAGATCGTCGCGCGTGCCAGCTACCGCTGCTTCGAATTGAAGCTGGATCGCGTCGGGTTTGATCAGAGGTTTCATCGCCGTGCCTTGACGCCGCCTCGCTCACCCGGTTCATGTCTCGCGTCCACAGAGCCACCGAAGCTACAGGATCGGAGGATTTCCCGGGAACGGGATGCGCTCCCAGACTGTCCCGTCGTAGCGAGCAATGTCTGCATAGCCGATGGACCACAGGACGCCGTCAACCACCTGCAATACGTGACCATCGCGGTACTCCGGCACGAGACCCGTGACGACGGGCTCGATGATGCCGTTCTCATGGGCAAACAGTCCCTCAGGAGTGGCAAGGTAGACCCTCCCACCGTAAATCTTGACATCGCTGTAGTTCCTCGAATCGTCCAGTTGAGAGACGTCCGCAAATCCCGTTGACTGATTGCCGTGCAGCAATACGCCGTTGTGACCGCAAATCCAGATGGAATCGCTGCTCTCGATGCACAGCCCAGTGAGTTCCGCCGTATCGACGGCAATGGGCTTCCAGGCACCATCCATGCGAAAGAACAGCAGACCTCCATTGGTGTCTGAATTCCAGCCTGCGGCGTAGAGCGCGCGCTCATCGGTACCGTCAATCACATTCAGGAACAGGTTGTGCTCGCCCTCAGGTTCTTGCAGCAGGCCGTGATCGGCATGCTCCCACGCGTCTTCGCCAAGGCGCTGATAGATTTGTCCGCCGCCTCCGCAGGCATATAGATGCCCACCGATCTGACGCAATGCGTTCAAGTAGCCCCAACCTTCGGAGTCGTCGTCCCACAGGCCTGAGCCGACCACACGCTCCATCTCTGGTGCTTTGCCGATCGGCAGATGGACGACATCGCCGTTTTCCGAAGCAAAAACGAAAGAGGCAGCCTCCGATGGAGAGGGATGATGCAGGGCACCGGCTCGTATCGTGAGAGGCAGATCGAAATAGTTCCATTTGACCGACTTGTCCGCATTGAATATGCAGAGGCGGGCGAAGCCCTCGAAGCGATCCTCGATCTTCGAGCACGAGATGACCAGCCGGTTGCGCGTCGCAGCGACACCGGTTTCGATCTTGAGTTCGGGGGCTGACGCAGTGGTGTTGAACTGTTCCATGGATGTGTTGATTTCACTCTATTCAATGGGCCATCCCGCGGACTTCAGAGCTTTGCGGGCAGCTTCTTTCACGGCCTTCGATGCCGTCTTGTAGGCTCGAACCAATGCATCCTGCGAAATCTTCTGGAAGTACTCGTCTGTAGCAGCTTCGAACTTCCCCTTGCAGTCCGGCTTGGCCTTGGCCAAGGCATCGTAGGCAATCTGCTTGACCTTGTCGAAGGAGACGGTCCCGGTGGCTCCGCCGGCCGCCTTGATCGCGCCATCCATCAACTCGTGAACGCGGGCATGTTCCGCATCGGTGAGGCAGATCGCTGGGCCTTCGTTGAGCGACGGAGCTCCCGGCAAACGCGCGCCGGGTTCAGTCCGCGTGCCGATCCGCAGGATGTAGTCCGCGATGATGTGGTGCGATTGCTGATTGGGTGGGCATTCGTTCTTGCCGTGGGCACCTGGGTTGCAGGGATCAGGCTTGCCCTCGATCTTCGCGCCCTCTTCGGGATTTGGCTTTGATGAAGGCGTCACCTCCTGTTGGGACTGTGGGGCCGAGGCCTGCTGCTGCGCTCGCGCGCGCTCTTCGGCAATCTGCGCTTCGACGGCCTTGCGTACTTCCGCGTCGTAGTCACTGGCGCTCGCAGGCCACCAGGAGTCGTACGCGCTGGCCTTGTACTGGGCGAGGTGCTCAAAGGCCTGGTCGTAGATCGCCTGTTCCTGCGGTGTCTTCGGATCTATGCCTTCCAGGACCTGTTTTGCGCCGGACCTGCCCAGGATGAGGCTGTCGCCGGGCATAGGTGCGCCCTGGATGAGCCAAAGGATGATCAGGAATCGGCTCGCCGCGCCGGCCTTGCCGGCCAATCCCGTGCCGCCCGACGGACGAGGCATGCCGGGGGGTGGCCGGAAGACGTTGTCGTTGGCAGCCGGACCGGGCTGGAACGTTGGCGTCGGCCTGACTTGGGGGATGGTCGAGGGGCGCACGTCGCTAACCGGCGCGTTGGGCATCGGCTGCAGTTGCGCTTGCGCGAGCAGGATTGGTCTTTCTCCCAGCGCTGTGCGCACAAGGCTCGAATAGCCGGTCGTGCTCGCAGCAGGGATGAGACGCGCCTTGCCGGTTTTTTCCTGTTCCGTCTCGTAGGTCTCTATGACGGCGCCGTCAGCCTGTGCCCGCGCCAACAGTGCTTCGGCCTCGCTGTCGTCGATGGCCGGATCATCGTTGGGTGGCCAGTGCTTGCTCCGATCTTTCTTGTAGATCAACTCGCCGACAGTGTTGCGCCTGTTCATCCAGAAGCTGTCGCCGTCACGCACCAGCCACTGGCCGTTGACGCGCACTATGGTCGATGCCGTCTTGGGTTCTGCGATGTCGCCGACCGTCCCCGACTTGATCCCTGTCGCCGTTCCGGGCTCGTCACCGTTGACATGCGTAACCACACTGTCGAACTTGAACGCCTTGAGGCCGGTGAGAAAGACGTTTTGCGATGTGTTGGCATCGTCACCAAGCTTGCCGGTGATCTGATACGGAATGGGAGGTGTGGAGGATCCGATGGGCGTCTTGCACACATCGGGGGTTGTGCACACCACGATTGCCTCTCCGACGTCCCGGCCTGCTTCAGGAGCTGGATCGCTGCCGGGGGTTTTCGGCCCTGGCTTGCCCAGGATCACCGCGACACGTGCGATTCGACCGGGGATCAATCCGGGTTTGGACGCAGACGCGCCTGCCTTGGGATCCAGTGCCATGGATGATCGATCCTCGCGGCGTCTTCAATCAGCAGAGATCGATGACCTTGCCGTTGATCCGCACCGCGCCAGTGGCGCGGAAGTCGAACCTGGCACCGGTGAGCGTGACCTGCCCGTCCTTCGTCATCTCGAGCCGGCTCTTGCCAACCGTGATGACGAGCTTCTCGCCCACGTCGAGCGAAAAGTCTTCGCCGATGGTTTCGTTCTTGCTCTTGCCGACGGCCACCGTCTGGGTAAGGCCGATCAGCGAGGTCTTGGCTATGCCCACCTCCTCCGACGAGGTGAGCGCCACGAAGCGATTCATGTTCTGCAGCACGGTCAACAGTTCGTTGGCCTTGATCGTCTCCATGCGGTTGTTGCCGATCGTGATGGTCTCGTCGTGGCCCACGGTCTCGGTGCGGTCGTGCCCGACGCGAACCGTCTCGTCGTGGTCGATGGTCTTGCTGCGGTCGTGGGCTACCCAGTGGGTTTCGTCGTTCTCGACCTCGATGTCCTGATTGCGCTCGGCATGCAGCCACACCTGTTCCTGGCCCTTCTTGTCCTCGAAGCGCAGTGCGTTGGCGTTGGCATCCGTTGCGCCTTCGGAACTGCGCGTGAGCAAACCGCTTTGCGTGGCGTTGTCCGGCAAGGTCCACGGCGGCATGTTGTCGGCGTTGTAGACCCGGCCCGTCACGATGGGGCGGTCGGGGTCGCCGTTCTCGAAGTCGACGATCACCTCCTGGCCGATGCGCGGAATCTGGATGCCACCGAAATTGGTGCCGGCCCAGGGCGAGGACACGCGTACCCAGCAGGAGCTGTTTTCGTCCTTCGTGCAATAGCGATTCCAGTGAAAGCTCAGCTTCACGCGGCCGTACTGGTCGGTCCATATCTCGCGGCCCGCCGGGCCTGTGACGATCGCGGTTTGCGGTCCCGTGGTTCGTGGCCGCGGCACAGTTGGCGTCGAGGCCCTGTAGACCTTGCTGGTTGGAATGACCTCGAACTCCACACGGCACTCGAACTCCTGCTGCGAACTCGCATCGCCCACGTCCTGCAGCCGCAGGCTCGTGTTCGTCACAAGGTACTGCCGGTTCGATTCGTTCTGGGGATGCCGCTCCAGCGTGATCAGGTACCCCGGCACCACGGCCCGCAGGTTGCCCGCACCGTTGGCGCGCTCGCCCTGGCTGCCCGTCTCTTCCATGCGCGTACGCACCAGCTGCTCGCCTTCGGACTCCACGACGTAGTCGCCCGGCCAGTCGTAGCGCTCCCATGTGTTCTGCGCGGTCTTGCGCGGCATTGCGCTGACCTGCTGCAGCTCGGCCTTGGGGCGCTTGAAGTCGAAGTCGTCGGTGATCCAGCGGCCGCTTTGCAGTTCCTCGCAGGCATTGAAGCGGTCGCAATGCTCCTCCCGCACGGTGGCATCCGCCGCATGGAAAGGAATGGTCTGATAGCCCGCGTGTGCGAACGGCTGGTGCGAAGCCATGTCATCGACGATGACCAGCCTGTGATTGTTCTCTTCGTGTTCGAAGTAGTAGTAGAGCCCCCATTCGTGCAGCAGCCGTGCGACAAAGTCGTAGTCGGTCTCACCGTACTGCACCTGGAATTCGCGCGGCGGGTAGCTGCGGGTGGCCCGCACATCGAAGGGAAGGCCGTATTTGCCGAGGACATCCTTGACGATGTCCAGCACGGTCTGGTTCTGGAAAATTCGGTAGTCGCTGGTGCGCGTGGCCAGTGTGAGCCAAGGCTCGAGCACCGCTTCGTACAACGCACGGCGATTCTCCAGGCGCAGGAACCTCACACGCGTTACCAGGCCCGAGATGTGGCGCCGGTCCGGACCTGAGCCGGGACGACCGTCCAGCACGACATGCGCGGTGAGCGCCTCGCCGACCAACTGCTTGATGGTCACGTTGGCGGCCTGACGCTCGTTGTAGCCAGGCTGCTCGGGCGTGGCGAGCGTGAGGGTGTAGCGGAACAACCCGCTCAGGCCTTCGCTGCCTTCGATGGCCACCGGCTCCAGGGCCGGCTCACCGCCGAGTGTGGGCATGGCAGCCGCAGAAACGCTCAGAACGCGCGCAACTTGCGTAGAGCCTGTTGGCATGTGAGATCTCCCTGATGCTTGAACTTACAAGGCAGGACGGGGACCGTGATGCCCGTGGTCCCGTCGAAACTCGTTCGCTACTTTAGTAAAGACCCGTTACCCATATATGACCTGAAAGCCGTCCAAGTCATTTTTCTCATGCGTTTGCGAACTTCTTCTGTAAGAAATACAGCCTCTACTCCAGCGGTCCCTTTCTTTTCTTAATTCTTTCATGCAACTTCACGAGTACATCGACCTGCTCCACGGAGGCACCGAGGATCACGCCGCGAGCGATGCAATCAAACGCAGTGCAGTGGAGCTTGCCGGCAGCCTTTGCGAACCCCTGCGATTGAATGCACGGACGGCTCCCGGGCTGGCGCAGGTTTTTGCCCGCCGCTCGAAGGCGCACGATGTGTTGCTGGTTCATGTGCCGCTCGGCATTCCTGATTGCTTCGACATCGGCGCGGAGTTCGCAGTCAACGAGCGGCGCGGCGGAACGTACATGCAGGTGTTCGCCGACGCCAAGGGCTTTCAAGCGCTGGGAGTGGTTCGAGCTGCAGGCGGCCTCGGGGCCGGGGCAAGGCCAACTCAGTCCAGGCCCTTCCGCGCGAGAAACCCGGACATCAGATCCGCAACCTGCACATTGTTGAGATCGGAGAACGGGAACTGCGTATTGCCGCGGATGAATGGGTGACGAGCACCCCGGGACCGATGCGGTCGAAGAGCGCCGAAACAGCATCGGTCGCGACCTTCGCGTCGAACGGCCCGGTGTCCGGAACCATCTGCCTGAAGTACTGGTTCAACGCCTCAGGGTCTCGCGAGAACTGCGCGCCCGCGAGCCAGTGCAGCGGCAATGAATACGCCAGCCACTGGCGAATTGTTCTGCCCGGAGTGCATCTCAGACGCCGAGCCGCCGTTCGCTCATCCACTTGACGATTGCCGGATCGCGATGCGAGAAGAAGCTGCTCGTGCCGGTTTCGAGTTCTGCGATGCGGAGCATGTCCGAGTCGTCCAGCTGGAAATCGAAGATGTTCAGGTTCTCCGCCATCCGCTCCTTGCGCACCGACTTGGCAAGCGCCACGATGCCGCGCTGAACAAGCCAGCGCAGCACGACCTGCCCGACCGACTTGCCGTACTTTCCACCGATGTCCAGCAAGGCCTCGTTGCCGAACAGGTTGTTGCGGCCCTCGGCGAACGGTGCCCACGCCTCGGCTTGCACTCCGTTGTCGTGCATGAACGTCGCGCTGTCGGTCTGCTGATGGAAGGGGTTCACTTCCACCTGATTCACCGCGGGCGCCACTTCGTTGAAAACCTTGATGTCCATCAGCCGGTCGGGATGGAAGTTGCTCAGGCCGATAGCGCGGAGCTTGCCGGCCTTGTGGGCTGCTTCCATCGCCCTCCACGATCCGTGAACGTCGCCGAAGGGCTGATGGATCAGGTACAGGTCGAGGTAGTCGAGCTGGAGGCGGCGCAGCGACTTGTCGATGGCCAGCAGGGTGCGCTCGTAGCCGTTGTCCTCGACCCAGAGCTTCGTCGTAACGAACAGCTGGTCTCGCGCCACGCCGCTGCGGCGCAGCCCCTTGCCGACAGCCTCTTCGTTCATGTACGAAGCTGCCGTGTCGATCAGGCGATAGCCGGCCTCGATGGCATCGACCACGCTTTGCTCGCACTGCGCCGGGTCGGCAATCTGGAAGACGCCGAAGCCGAGGATCGGCATCCGCACGCCATTGTTCAAAGTCACGTATTGCATATCGAGTTCTTTCATCAAGGCCGCGTCGCGAACACTTCGCGGGCAACGCCGGTTGCCGTCACCGCGTTGGGCCAACCGGCATAGAAGGCGAGGTGCGTCAGTGCCTCGGCCAGCTCGTCTTTGGACAAACCGTTGTCGAGCGCGCGGGACATGTGCGAGCGCAACTGGTCGGGCCGATTCATTGCGATGAGCGCACTCACGGTGACCAGGCTCCGGTCGCGCGGCGAAAGACCCGGCCGCGCCCACACGTCGCCGAACAGCACGTCGTCGGTGAGCTGTGCCAGCTTTGGAGCGACGTCGCCAAGCAGGCGCTGGGCCTGCGACGGCTGCGCCGGTCCTGCGGCCGCAGCAGCCTGCGGCGCGCCGTACTGCGCATCGCTGACCTGCTCAAGCCAATCCACCGCCTTGCCATCGAGAGCTTCCGTGATGGCGATGTGCGTCATCGCGCTGGCGGGAGCGGCCCCATGCCAATGCTTCATGCCCGGCGGAATGTGCACGACGTCGCCGGCCTTGATCTCTTCGATCGGGCCGCCGAGGCGCTGCACGCGGCCAACGCCGGCGGTGACGATCAAGGTCTGCCCCAGCGGATGTGTGTGCCACGCAGTGCGCGCACCGGCGGCGAAGCTCACCGAGCCGGCGGACGTGCGCTCAGGCCCGGCCGGCGTGTAGAGCATCTCGACGCGCACGCTGCCTGTGAAATTCTGTGCAGGTGCACTGTTTGCCGTGCGTGTGCCGGCCCGGGAAATCTGCAACTCGGGCTCGGCGGCTGCCACGGGCGGCAACATCGAGAGGGCCAGCGCGGCTGCGGCGAAATGCTTCATCGGGTTCTCCTAGGTTGGCTGCGCGGACGCAATATCCACGCAGTCTAGGAGCCGCACCCACACCCGAATAGACGGCAAACGCTTGTTGGATTGACAAGCCGGAACGGACAATCGGCGCTACCGCGCCCGGCTTACTCGCAGCACGTGTTGCGGAGAACATCCTTGGGCCTCGGTGCAACGGACACAGCACGCCTCTATCTCGCGGCTGCCTTGGGCCAACCAATATGTGCAGCGCGACGAAGACTGGCTTTCACAACCTGGCGATGAAAAGGAGCGATAACCAATATGTAGGCTCGGCCCAGGAGGTTGTGGCAGTGAACGACGGTTGAGACAGTCAGTTGGCCACCGAGCGTTGGAGACAAGTCGGGGGTGTGGAGTACCGACAGTCTGAAATCAAGGTGCTTGTCGTCCTCGCCCAAGACGATCTCGGTTTCGCTTTTGGCGTAGACCTTGAAGATGCCAATGCGGTCGGCGTTGGCTTCGCTGGAGAGAGTCGCGAGGTGTTTGGCGGTCTTCAGACCAAAGCACGCAACGATTGCATCCCGGGCATTGGTTAGCCATCCGATCCAGGATGGCTGCTGCGAAATAAGGAATCGCCACAGGACCTCTGGATCGCTGGAGGTGCCAAAGGGAAGTTGAACCGCAAATGCGTCTGCGAGATTCGTTGACTCATAAATAGTAGCGACGGCAGACTGCGTGGGGAGAGCAACCGGCTTTACTAGCGTGAGTTCGCTTGGCATGAATGGCGCTCCTAGGCCTAACGGATGACATGAAGGGCGGGCGACGGCGGGCGAAGCCAGATGCTGCACGTCTCCCTCGCTGGAAGGGATGGAGACGTGACAGGGTTTGAACGCATACGTTGATGAGCGTGACGAAACCTGTGTTCTCGGCAATCGTAGTCATTGGAAGACTCCAGCGTCTCAAAGAGAAATCGCTCCCGACTCTCGCATCTTATGCGTGGCAGGTCGCACTGGACTCCATAGTTGGCACAAGTGGAAAAGCTCAGCCTCCTGCCCGTCGCGGTATTCGCGGCGGCAACTGTGGAAGCTACAGTGCTCTCATGACCGACACAAGCATGCTCCCTCCTGACCTGCAAGCCGCCATGCGTGCACGAGACGAAGCCTTCTATACCGTCGATGCGGCACAGTGGGGCAAGTACACCGCAAGCGACTTCACGACTGTCCAGCAGAACGGCCAGTTCATGTCTCGGGCCGAACGGATCGGCAACCTTCAAACGCAGAAGCAGCGGCCCTATGTCCCACGCGAACGCGAGCAACACGAACAGCAGGGCGACCTTGTAGTCACTCGCTTTTTCAGTGGCGGGCTATGGGTAGTGGAAGTCTGGAAGCGCATCGACGGTGCATGGGCCACCGTGATGACTCAAGCCACCACGGCGACTTCCACCACGCCCTGACCCACCGTTCATGGAGTGTCCGGTTCTGGCCGGGAGCACGAACTCACGCCGCTCCTGTTTGCTCATTCAGCGGCCGGCAAACCTCCAGCACCACTCCGCGCAGCCACCGATGCGCGGGGTCCCGGTCAAGACGCGGATGCCACATCTGCGACACGGTGATCTGCTCCGTGGGCATCGGCAGCGGGAACGAGCGCAGCGTGCCCCGCGCCCTCAGGTGTTCGAAGTACGAAGACGGTATCAGTGCCACCAGGTCAGTCGCGGCCGCTATCGACAAGGCAGTGCTGAAGCTGGGCACGACGACTGCGGTATTGCGCACCAGGCCCATCGCTGCGAGAGCGTCATCCACCGGCCCCACAGTCCGGCCGTGGCGTGAAGTGACCACGTGGTCGCAGGCGGCGTAGCGCTCGGCAGTGATCCCGGGTTCGGCGAGCAGGGGATGGCCCTCGCGCACCGCAGCGACAAAGCGGTCGCGGTAGAGCGCCTGAACGCGCACCTCCGGGCCCGCCTCGCCGAGAACGCCGACATCCAGATCGATCAATCCCTCGCGCAGGGGACGAACGTCCTTGTCGGGCTTGGGCGCGAAGCGCAGGCGAACGCCAGGCGCTTCGTGCGCTGTGCGAGCCACGAGCCGATGCGCGAAGCCCTCGATGAAGCCGTCGTTGGCCCGTATGGTGAACAGTTGCTGGAGCGTGCGAGGGTCCATGCTCGCGCCGGCGGGCTGAAGCGCCGCGCGTGACTCCTGCACCAACTCCCTGACGCGGTCGCGCAGTGCCAGCGCATGCGGCGTGAGCACCATCGCGCGACCCGCGCGAACGAGCAACTCGTCCCCGGTCGATTCCCGCAATCGCGCAAGCGCCCGGCTCATGGCCGATTCGCTCAGACCCAGGCGCTCGGCGGCTTTCGCGACGCTGCCCTCGGAAAGAAGTGCGTTCAACGCAAACAGCAGGTTCAGGTCGGCATCTGTTGGCATGCCCGAAACCTAGCACGGCTGCGATGGTTTCGACAGGCGCCGCATGCAGGAACAAGCTGCGCGCCATGCGCTGGGCAAGCCGTGCGTGCAGTCCTAAGCTGGCTTGGCGCAATAGAGCGTGCCTCTCCCAGTTGCCCAATCATGTTGTCCTCCACGCTTCGACCGAACTCTTCTTCCACCATGGCCCGCACCGCCGAAACCCAGGAGGTGAACGACGCGAACGCAGTGCATGACGCCGATGGCCTGCCTCTGCCGCGGCGCTTCGCAGCCGTCGCCGCGATCCTGGGCGCGGGCGTGCTGGTGGTGCTCGACGGCGCCATCGCCAACATCGCGCTGCCAGGCATCGCCCAGCAACTGCAGGCGACACCCGCCGATGCCGTCTGGATCATCACGGCCTACCAGCTGGCCGTGGTCATGTTCCTGTTGCCGGCTTCCGCTGTCGGGGAGCGGTTCGGGTATCGGCGCGTGTTCGCTGGCGGCGTCGCGCTGTTCACCGCGGCGTCGGTGTTGTGCGCGTTGGCTCCGTCGCTGCCATGGCTCGTGGCCGCGAGGTGCCTCCAGGGCCTGGGCAGTGCGGCCGTGATGCCTCTTGGGCTGGCGTTGTTGCGCTTTACCTATCCGCGTCGATTGCTGGCGCGCTCGATCGCCTGGAATGCGCTCGCCGTCGCGGCCGCTTCCGCGTCGGGGCCCACCCTTGGCGCTTTCATACTCTCCGCGGCAAGCTGGCCATGGCTCTTTGCGGTGAATCTGCCGATCGGCCTGGTCGTGCTCGCCGCCTGTGCGGGGTTGCCAAGCCCGCCGCGCTCGGTGCGCCGCATCGACGTGTGGAGCATCGCGCTCAACGCGGTCATGTTCGCCTCCTTCGTGCTCGGGAGCGACCGGCTCGTGGTGCATCCGTTGCACGGCGGCGCGTTGCTCGTGTTGTCGGCCGCTTGCATGATCCTGCTGGTACGGCGCGAGAAGCCGAAGGCGGCGCCGTTGATCCCGCTCGACCTGCTGCGCGTGCATTCCTTTCGGGTCTCGGTCATTGCCTCCGTGTGCTGCTTCACCGGCCAGATGGCCAGCCTCGTCGCGCTGCCGTTCTACATCCAGCACGAGCTGGGCCAGAGCGCGGTGACCGCCGGCCTCTTGATGACCCCCTGGCCTCTGGCGGTGATGCTGGCCGCGCCGCTGTCGGCGCGCCTGGCCCAGCGCGTGCCGAGCGCATGGCTCTGCGCGGCTGGAAGCGCTTGTTTCGCGAGTGGGCTGGCGCTGTGTGCCTTGTGGCCGCTGCATGGCAGCAACCCGGCTTTGCCGATCGCCGTGTTCACGAGCCTCGCCGGCCTGGGCTTCGGCTTCTTCCAGACGCCCAACAACCAGAACATGCTGCTTTCGGCACCCAAGGAGCGCAGTGGCGCGGCCGGTGGCGCGCAGGGCACCGCCCGACTCACGGGGTTGACGCTCGGCAGCCTGTTGATGAGCCTGATGTTCGGCTTGCTGCCGTCCCACAGCGCGGTGCACTGGGGTCTGGCAGTGGCGGCCCTGGCTGCATTGGCCGGGAGCGTGGCGAGCTTGCTCAGGAGTCCCGCAAGGGCTGGGGTCACCCATGCCCGAGGTCTCGTCAGATAAGCCCTCTGGTCGCCGCCTTCAACGTCGCGGCCGCTCGCGTCGAACATTCGAGCTTGAGGAACAGACGTTCGACATGCGTTCGCACCGTGCGCGGACTGATGCCCAACGCACGAGCAACCTGCTTGGTGTTTTCGCCCCGGCTGATGCAGCGCAAAACCTCCAGTTCGCGCTCTGACAGAGACTGCTCGCCGCGCGCCGGCACCACAGGTTTCGCGGGCGTATGCGTATACGTATGCGACAGAACACTGGCAAGCAAAGCAGCGACGACCTCCTGGTCGAAGCGGCCCGCCTCGGCCTCTTCCTTCATGCGATCGAGCGCCTCTGCTTCGGTGAACGCCGCTCGCCACGGACGGCGGGTTCGAAGAGAAACCCACTGCTCGGCTGCGGCAACGATCTGCCCCTCCTGCGGCATCGCCGCACCCGATCGGCCGCGGAAATAGCCGGAGCCATCGCGCCTTTCGAAGGCGAAGGATGCGATTTCTGCTTCGAGCGCGAGGCCGTCGATCTGTCCGGCGGCGCGGGAGGTCCAGTACGGCACGAGCCGCAGGCGTTCCAGTGACGAGGCCGGCAGCGGTTCGGGCGCGTTCCAGATTGCATTGGGCACCGACGCCCGCCCGATGCCGTGGATCAGTCCAGCCTTGTACGTGCGGCGGCACAAGGCCTCGTCCAGGCCGGCACGCGCGCTGCAATCGCGCGCCAGTTGGGCCACGCGACGCGAGTAACCCGTCATCCAGGGAAGCTTGAGATCGATCACGTCGCCCACGAGCTCCAGCCCGACACGTCGAAGCATCGAAGCGGGCTGGTCGGCAGCGTCGGTCCACGGCGGGGCGGCGGAATCCAGCGCATTCATCCACGTCGAGACCCACGGTGCGCTGGCGTCGACAAGAGCGCCGGGGTAGACGCTGTTCGCGCGTCCGCGGGCCAGCGCGAGCGCTTCGTCGAGCCCGTACAGGCGGCTGAAAATCTCGAGGTCGCTCGCCAGGGCCACGACGTACGTCGCAAGCGGCACGTCGTTGCCTTGCAGAAGGCCGGGCACGCCGCCGCCGTCGTAGGTCTCGAAGATGGCGCGCAGCGCAGCTTCGGTATCGGAACCCAGGCCCAGCGTGTTCGCGATGTCGCCGGCGATTTCGCAGTGGATGTTGGCCATGGCGAGCATGGCGTTGGGAATGGGCACGCTGCGGGACGGCTGCTGCGCCGTTCGCGGCTTCTGCGATGCAAGAAGGGCGCTTCGCCCTTGCACGTCGTCTTCCAGAAAGTCTGCGAACTCCTGGGCATTGGCAGTGCAACCCGACCAGCGCAGCAGCGCGACGTGCCGGGCGGCCTCGACCTGCGATGGGTCGCAGCGGGCCTGCGTCGCGATCATTCCGGCGAGCCACGCAGTGCGCAGCGAATGGTCGGTCGGCTGGCCCATGCTCAGGTCGCCGATGAAAGCAAGCGCGCGGACTGCGTCGAAAACGGCAATGGTCGTGTCGTCGGACATGAAATGGCTGGGGCAAAAGCCCAGCATCGCACAGTCGCTCTTTTTCGGGGCCTGTCGGTCATTCGACCGATACCGCGCCTGGTGCCGCCGAAACAGAATCTCCTGCACCGGCCCCGCCCAAGGGGCTGCGACCTTCCTTCCTACCCGATCTCGCGGTCTTCACCGCCAATGCCATGTCCAACACCAACCAGTCCCCTCTTCAGCGAGCCGCGTGGCTGCGCAAGCTCTACTTCATTCGCGCCGCTTTTTCCTTCGCGTGGGTCGCGCTGGCGTTCACCGCAGCCAAGGGGTCGCCCGCACTCGCAAGCAGCCTGCTGATCGTCTATCCCGCATGGGATGCGCTGGCAAACCTGCTGGACACCAGGATGACGGGGGGCGCAAAGGCCAACCCCACGCAGGTCCTGAATGCCTGGATGAGCGGGCTGGTCACGGTTGCCGTGGTGGTTTCGCTTGTGCTCAAGCTGCAGATCATCCTGGTGATCTTCGGGGTGTGGGCCATCGTTGCGGGGCTGCTTCAGCTGGCGACGGCCATCCGTCGTCGCAAGAGCGATCGAGGGCAATGGGTGATGATGCTGAGCGGGGCTCAGTCTGCGCTGGCCGGGGGATTTTTTGTGGCGCAGCAAGGCAGTGCGGCGCCCGTTGTGCAGACCTTTGGCGGTTATGCGGCGGTCGGGGCTGTGTACTTTCTGATTTCCGGACTTGTCATCCTGCTTCGGCAGTCCAGAGCCAAGGCCGGCGCGTTGGCTCCCGAGAAGGCTTGATGCCGACCTTCCACCCATACGTGCGGATGGGTACTATCGGCCCCAAGCAAGGAGACTCGAATGAGAAAGCTCAAGATCATGGAGCACGTGTCGCTGGACGGCGTGATCCAGTCCTCCGGCGAAGACGACTTTCCCTACGCTGACTGGACCGCGCCCTATCGGACGCCCGAGGGCCGGGATGAAGTCTTCGCCGCGCACGGCGGGCGCTTCGATCTGCTGCTCGGCCGCCGCACCTACGACATGTGGTCGGGCTTCTGGCCAAAGGCACCGAGCAGCCCGATGGCGGACGGCTTGAATGCGGCCACCAAATATGTCGTTACCCACCGTCCGGAAAGTCTTGAGTGGGGCCCATTCGAGGGCCTTGGACCGGACATCGTCGAGAGCATTCAACGCATCAAGTCGCAAGCAGGCCCGGACCTTGTCCTCTGGGGCAGCTCCACGCTGACATCGACGTTGCTCGAACATGGGCTTGCAGATGAAGCCATGCTGATCGTCTATCCGGTCCTGCTGGGCACCGGGAAGCGCCTCTTTGCGGAGGGAACGCCACCACGCTCCTTCGAGCTCGTCAGCACGAAAGCAATGCCGTCCGGAATCATCCTCAGTGCTTACAGGTTCAACGGGCCTCTGAAGACCGGATAGTCAGGCGCCGCGACATCGGCGCCGGTTTCGCCGACATCTCCTTTGCCAGCGCCACCGCATCGACACAATCACCCGCAGCCCAGCTGCTGCGCAACGTTTCCCGAAGATCACGAAGCTCGCGGCGCTGCAACCTCAGCGTCGACATGAGCCCGTCGATCTCGGCGAGCCGAACGTCGAGGTTGCGCATCAACTCGTCCTTCCTGAATCCTTCGGCGCTTGCGAAGACGCCCCCAAGCGTGTCGAGCGAGAAGCCGAGCGATTGCGCGACCTGGATCAGCCTGAGCCGTTCGATCGCATCGTTCGAGTAGCTCCGGTAGCCGTTGCTGCCACGCCGTGCCGCCGGCAGCAGGCCACTCTTTTCATAGAACCGGATGGCGGACGGGGCCACGCCCGTTGCCGCGGCAAGTTCACCGATCTTCATGGCGCTTGACCTTCAAGTTGACTTCAAACTTAGCATCACCCGCATTCTTCTCTTCGTGAGTACGGAAGGCCAGCGCAACGTGAACAGTCCCCTCTTCTCCAGCTTGACCCTGCCCAACGGCAGCGTCGTTCCCAACCGCATCGCCAAGGCGGCCATGGAAGAGAACATGGCGGCCATCGGGCAGCTGCCCGGGCCCGCGATCTTCGAGCTTTACAGGGCGTGGGCAAGCGGCGGCACCGGCCTGATCATCACCGGCAACGTGATGATCGACGGGCGGGCGTTGACGGGGCCTGGCGGCATCGTGCTCGACGCCGGAACGGCCATCGAGCCGTTCATCGAGTGGTCGAGGGTCGCGCGCAGCCGCGGTGCGCAAGCGTGGATGCAGATCAACCATCCAGGCCGGCAGGTGCGCGCCAACATGGGCGAAGAGGCGTGGGCGCCGTCTGCGGTTGCGCTCGATCTTGGCAAGCACAGCAAGCTGTTCGCCATGCCGAAGGCAATGAGCGAGGCCGAGATCGCCGAGATCATCACCCGCTTTGCCGACACTGCGACGGCGGCAGAACGCGCGGGCTTCACCGGCGTTGAAATCCACGCGGCGCACGGCTACCTGATCTCGCAGTTCCTGTCGCCATTGACCAACCGGCGCGACGACCGTTGGGGCGGAAGCCTCGCCAACCGTGTGCGATTGCTGCTCGAGGTCGTGAAAGCGGTTCGGACACGTGTCTCGCCGGGGTTCTGTGTCGCGGTGAAGCTCAATTCGGCCGACTTCCAGCGGGGCGGGTTCTCGGAAGACGATGCGCGGCAAGTCATTCTCTGGCTGAACGAGTTGCCAGTCGATCTGGTCGAGTTGTCCGGCGGCAGCTACGAAAGCCCTGCAATGCAAGGCGCCACCGCCGACGGCCGCACGCTGGCCCGCGAGGCGTACTTTCTCGAGTTCGCATCGAAGCTCGCGGCCGTGGCGAAGATGCCGCTGATGACGACGGGTGGCATCCGGAGCATGGCGGTGGCAGAGAAGGTCATCGCAGGCGGCGTGGCCATTGCCGGCATGGCCACCGCGCTCGCACTCGTGCCCGATCTGCCCGCACAGTGGCTGGCAGGCAAGCACCCGACGGGCGACACCACCCCTGTGCGCTGGAAGGACAAGACCATGGCCGCACTCGCATCGATGGCAATGGTCAAGCGCCGGCTCTGGGCGCTTGGTGAAGGGCGATCGAATCGGCGGGCCTATTCGCCGCTGGTCAGCACGGTCTTGATGCTTGCAAGAACGCAGCGGCTCACGCGCCGCTACCGGCAATGGCGAGGCGAGACAAGAACAAGTCGACCTGGCTTTCGTCCGTTGCCCATGAGGTGACCAGGCGGATCACGGAGTGGCCGTCGCCCGCCCTTCCCCACACATAGAACGCGAGGTCTTTCTGCAACGCAGCGATCACCGGGTCCGGCAGGATGGGGAACACCTGGTTGGTCTCGGTATCCGCAGCCAGTGCGTGGCCCGCCGAGGTGATGCCGGATGCGAGCTTTGCCGCCATGGCATTGGCGTGCTGCGCCATCGACGTGAACGCCACGTCACCCGAAAGACCTTGAAGGCCACGAATGCCTGGCATTCGTAGGCACTCGCTCGCCGTCGACCGATTGGCGGTTCCTGCACGATGGCCGTGAAATCGCCATCCCAGCGAGCGACAGACTGCAGGCGAACAACGCCAACGCTCTGCTCGCCGCCGCGCTTGTGGAAGCTGCGTCTGCCGGCCTGGGTGTGGCTCTCAGTCCGCTCGTGCTAGCGGCTGACGATGTGGAACGAGGAAGTCTCTCGGCACCTGCCGGCTTTGACCCTGCCGGCAGTCACCATGGGTTGATATGGCTGGGCTCCACTCGCAGAGTGGCTGCAAGCGCAGTTCAGTCGCCTGACTCCACACCACGAGTTCTGACAGTGGCCGCAACTACGAGCAGGTGTAGCTCGCCGCTGAGCCGATGTCTCCACTGGTGTAGGTAATTTTCTTCGGGTACACGCAGATGGGACGAGTTTTCGTCGGGGCACCGCCAAGGGTCTGCAGGGTCAGGGCATCCGGAGCGGTGCCTTTTTCCACCCACGCCGTCAGTGCGTCGTAGAACTGGGTCGGCGTGAAGTAGGGAACTTCCGCTGCCGGGTTGGACGTTCCGTTCGGATCGCCATGGCCGGCACCTGGCACCAGATAGAGTCGATAGAAGCCTTGGACATCGCTCAACCCGCCGTTCCTGGCGACCACGCTGTTGTAGTAGTTGACCGTCCCCTGCGCCATGATGAGCTCGTCGGCCAAACCATGCCAGGTCAGCATCTTGCCGCCGCGGTTCTTGAACGCGGAGAGGTCAGGGTTGTCCGTGTTGATGTTTCCGAACTGCGGCTGCAGCGTCACGCCGCGGTCGTAGGCATTGCTCAACTGCGCGTAGCTCAGTTGCTTCCAAAGCGATTGGCCGTTGCCGGTCGCATTCACGAACGAAGGGTCGCCGATGGTCGAGTTCTGCAACTCGAGCGCCACCTGATCAGACGCGATGGGGAATGCACCGTTCGGGCTGGTCAGACCGTTCAGACCAAAAGAAGCGAACATGGCGCCATACAGCGAAGTGCCGCGGCTCTGTCCGTACCAGCGCTGGTTTGCGGAGCCAAGCAACGTGGAAGACGATGCCGCAGACCAGCCGTTGTCGGTCGACGGCGACGGTGCCGAGCCGTCGGCGGTCATGCCGTACCAGACCTTGTTGATGGCCGTGGCTTGTGCTTTCGTGACGCACGCGCTCGTTCCGTTCGTTCCACCGTCGGATGTGCAGAGAACCGTGAGATCTGTCGTCGGGTCGTACGTACAAGACGCGGGGTCGAGCGCATAGCCCAGGTGCTGGCCGGCCACCACATCGCATGCGGCAATGGCAGCGTTGGAAACCAGATCCTGCTGAGCCTGGGTCGGTGCAACACCACCCAGGTCACGCTGGAAGACGATCTGCGGATACAGCTCCGCGGTGATGAACCTGCTCCAGTTGATGGCAGGATAGTTGGCGATGATGCCGTCGAAGTCGGTGGGGTTGTTCTGCGCCAGATTCAGTCCCTGGCGTCCACCCGTCGAGCCTCCCTCCCAATAGGCGTACTTGGCCGGCGTTCCGTAGTAGGCCGCCGCCAGTGCTTTCGTCTTGACGGCCTGTTCATGAATGCCTCGGCTCGCGAAGTCGGTCCACAACGTCTTGTTGATGGTGCCATCCGGGTTCATTGCGAACGAGCCGCCCGCGAGCGAGGAATGCCCGGTATCCGTGGTCGATGAGACAGCGCCTTCCTTGCCGGCCACGTTGGCCGCGTCGCTGCTCGCAATCGCTGCCGCACTGCCGGCGACACCCCCTTGCCAACCACCGCCTCCCAACGCATGAATGCGCGAATTCCAGGCTGCTTTCGATGGCAGCCAGATCTCGATGCCGATGCCGGGCGACGTTGAAGGAGCGCCTTCGGGTCCAGGGTTTCCAGGCCCCACATTGAGCTTGACCATGCAGACGTCGTTGGCAGCCACCGGCGTTGCCGCCGTCGCCGCGCCACCCAGGACGAGGGCGTCTCCCTTCTTGAAAGACTTGACCGCAACAACACTGGTGCTGGCGTCAGGCTTGAAATTGGCCTTGAGCGTGTCATCACATGTCAGCGCCGCAGGGCCTGACGGGGGCGGCACCGTGGCGACAGGGGGATTGCCGAATCCGATGAAAGGAAGTGCGTTGTTGTTGCCGCCGCCACCGCACCCACTGGCGAGAACGGCTGCAACGATTGCGGAAACTGCCAAAGGCTGATGAGTTTTCATGTGTCTCCTTCAAGTTAGGGCCAGCTGCAAGAAAGTGCATTTTTTTACCCACCTTCGAGTGCAACATGAACTATTAGGCATCCCTCACAAGCTTCGCTTGTACGGGTTATCCCGCCGCTAGGGAATACGCCGTGCAGTGGCTGTGAGTGAAGCGACTCAACAAAGCAGTCTGGATTCGGCCTTTTTGGTCATCAGCGTTCAGAAATATAGTGCACATCGTTGTCGGCAATGCCCTTGCGCTGGCAGGGCACGACTACGTTCCGACCTACTGGAACGTGAGCGTCTTTGACCCGATGGGCGAGTTGTCGCAAGTCCAGGACAAAGCTGGAACGACCGTGGCTCCCTCGAGCGCCGGCAGAACGTGGCGATTGACTCGAAAAACGAGCGTTTGAATTCCATTTTTCATGCCAATGGAAGGCACACGTTTCAGTAAACAATCAGCGCGCAAGGTTACCGAATGACACATGGGGTCCGCATCGCTCGCAAGAACCGAATCTCTTGCGAGCGATGCCGGGCGGTGGATGCGAACGCGACCCCCGAGGGTCGGCGAGACAGCAACGGCGTGTGATCGACATCGAAATTCAAACCGCCGTTGGCGTAGTACCCCCCATGTTCCCTTTTCCCCTGCGGCTGCTGCATGCCGCAATGATTCCCCTGGTCCCCGTGCTGGTGGCGCTGACGGCACTGCCGGCGCAGGCCGCCGACACGATGAGCAAGATCCGCGAAACGCACACGATCGTGCTCGGCGTGCGCGAAGCCGTGCCGCCTTTTTCGTTCGTCAATGCGCAGAAGCAGCCCGCCGGCTATTCGGTGGACCTGTGCCTGCACGCGGTCGAGGAGATCAAGCGCGAGCTCAAGCTTCCCGACATCAAGGTCCAGTACAAGCTCGTGGCCGGTCCGGAGCGCATTCCGAAGCTGCTCGCCGGCGAAATCGACCTCGAGTGCGGCTCGACCACCAACACGATGGCGCGCCAGGACAAGGTGGACTTCAGCTACACCTTCTTCGTCGCCGGGATGCGCGTGCTGACGAACAAGAGCCTTCACGTGGAGACGGTGAAGGACCTGAAGAACATGCCGATCGCTCTGGCCAAGGGTTCGACCTCGGAGAAGCTTTTCAAGCAACTGGGCGACGGCGAGCTGCGCGACGCGAAGTTCACCACCTACGACAACAACGGCGAGGCCTACAAAGCCCTGAAGGAAGGCAAGGTGCAAGCGTTTGCGCAGGATGACTCGCTGCTGCAGGGCCTCGTGTCGAACGACAAGGGGATCGATACGCTCAGCCTGAGCAGGCTTGCGCTGTCGGTCGAACCGTACGCAGTGATGGTGCGCAAGGGCGACACCGCGTTGCTCGCGGCGGTCGACCGGAGCCTCTCGCAGCTGTACGCCAGCGGCGAGATCAATGCGCTCTATGACAAGTGGTTCAACACCCAGACGCTCACCATCAAGATGGGACGCCTGACACGCGACAGCTTCGTCCGGCCGAACAAGCAACCCGGCGTCGCGATGGTGCTCGGTCATTCGATCTGAGACAAACCGCCCGCCAGTGAAAGACCTCGGCGCACGGGGCGCTCTCCGGTTCCGCCTTCGGGCCGTGTGCCTGGGCCTGCTTGCAGCCGGCGCGGTCGACACCGCCTGCGCGCAGAACGCGATCAAGGCGGTCGCAAGCGCCATGCAACAGGGTGTGGAGGTGATCCAGATCGACCTGGCACGACCGCTCGCCGCCGTGCCCAGCAGTTTTTCGGTCGCGAGCCCCGCGCGCATCGCACTGGACTTCCTTGGCGCCACCAACGATGTCGGGCGCGCGGCCATCGAAGTGAATCAACCCAACCTGCGCTCGATCAATGTGGTGCAGGCCGGCGAGCGCAGCCGGGTGGTGTTGAATCTCCGGCAGCCGGTGCCGTACACGGCAGAGCTGCAAGGCAATTCGGTGCGGGTCACGCTTCAGGCGGTTGCCGTTGTCGAGCCACGGACGGTGGAGACGCCCGCGCCGGCCGAGGCCGCGGCAGCGCCTGTTGTTCGCAGCAGTCCGATCACGCTCAATTTCTCCAACGCCGACATCGAGGCCGTGGCGCGCACCATGGCGGTGGTGACCGGGCGCAATGTGGTGGTCGATCCGCGCGTGAAGGGCACGATGGACCTCGTGACCGACCGCGCCGTGCAGCCGGCCGCCGCCTTCAACCAGTTCGCCGCGGCGCTGCGCCTGCAGGGCTTTGCGGTGGTGGAGGCCGACGGCCTCTACAAGGTAGTGCTCGAACCCAACGCCAAGCTGCAGAGCGTCGCCGTGAACACCTCCATCGGTGCCATGCCAGCGTCGGCAAGCAACCAGGTCGTCACCCAGATCTTCAGGCTCAACCACGAGTCGCCCAACGCCCTGATGCCGGTGCTGCGTCCGCTGATTCCGCCGAACAACACCATCAACGTGAACCCGGGCAGCAACTCGCTCGTGATCACCGACTACGCCGACAACATGCGGCGGCTCGCACGCATCATCGCGGCACTCGATGTGCCGAATGCCTCCGATGTCGAGGTCATCCAGCTGAAGCACTCGATCGCCACCGACCTGATTCCGCTGGTGCAGCGGCTCATCGATGGCGGTGCGTCGGGCGCACCGAGCGTCAGCGAAGCGCCGGGTGGCGCCGATGCATCGTTTCGCACCACGCTGCTGGCCGACGCGCGCAGCAACTCGGTGCTCATGCGCGCGGCCAATCCGGCGCGCGCGCAGCTCGTGCGCACGCTGATCGAGAAGCTCGACCGCCCGCCTGCCGAAAGCAGCAATGGCGCTGCCGGCAACATCTATGTGGTCTACCTGAAGAACGCCGAAGCGGTGCGCCTGGCGGCCACGCTGCGCGCCGCGATGGCTGCGAACCGGCCATCGGGCACCACGGGCGCGGGTGCGGCTGACGGCAGCAGCGCCGTGCCACAGCAGGCCACGCAGAACAGCACGGGCGGCCAAAGCGGCTCGCCAGCCGCCAACCAGCCCTCCACCGGCGGCCAGATCCAGGCCGACCCGACGACCAACTCGCTGATCATCACCGCCCCCGAGCCCCAGTACCGCCAGATGCGCGCCGTCATCGACAAGCTGGACGGGCGCCGCGCGCAGGTCATGATCGAGGCGCTGATCGTGGAGGTCAGCGCCAGCAAGGCCGCCAACTTCGGCGTGCAGTGGCAAAGCGCGCTGGGCAACAACGGGGTCATCGGCACCAACTCCAGCCTGAACAAGACCAACATCCTGGCGCTGACCCAGGCGCTGGCCACCCGCAATGCCGCCGGGCTGGCCTCCTCGATCCAGCCGGGGCTGAACCTGGGCATCGCCGGCAAGATCGGCGGCCAGTACATCCTGGGCGCGATCGCCAACTTCTTCAACAGCGATGGCGATGCCAACGTCCTCTCCACGCCCAACCTGCTGACGCTGGACAACGAAGAGGCCAGGATCATCATCGGCCAGAACGTGCCCTTCCCTACGGGCTCGTACGCCAGCACGTCGGGCTCGGTGGGAGTGAACCCGTTCACCACCGTGGAGCGCAAGGACGTGGGCCTGACCTTGCGCGTGCGCCCCACCATCAACGAGAACGGCACGGTGCGCATGACGATCTTCCAGGAGACCTCCACGGTCGACCAGAACTCGCTGACCAACGTGAACGGCCCGACCACCAACAAGCGTTCGATCGAGTCGAGCGTGCTGGTGGAGGACGGCGGCCTGGTGATGCTGGGCGGGCTGCTGTCGGACACCTACAACAACAACATCGAGAAGGTACCGCTGGCCGGGGACATCCCGGTGCTGGGGAACCTGTTCAAGAACGAGAACCGCACGCGCGCCAAGAGCAACCTGATGATGTTCCTGCGCCCGGCGGTGATGCGCGATGGCGCCTCGACCGAGGCCTTCGCCTACGACCGCTACGACGAGATCCGCGGCCAGCAGCTGCAGACGCAGCCCAACACCGACAACATCATGCTGCGCGGGGTGAACGCCGCGCCGGTGCTGCCCGATACGCGCAAGCTTGCGCCCAGCCCCCCGCGCGGTGCGCTGCCGCCGACGGCCGATCCGGTCAGCGCACGGGAGCTTCCGTAGGGCAGCAAGCGGAGGTGTTCAGTGCCATTGAAGGCCGGCACAAGATCGCCAACTGGAAGGGCGGCAAGAACAAGCAGTCGAGCGCTGCGTCGATATGTGAAGCACCCCGCACGGTCTTGCGCATGAGCGATGCGGGGATGAAGCGACGGGGTTCAGTTGCTGTAGAACGCACCCCGGCCGGTGCCGCTCACGTAGATGCGTCCATAGATGTTCTGATCGGCCGCCATCACGCCGATGCCGCCGAACTTCACGCTCTTCCAGGAGGTGCCCTGGGCGGGTGCGGGTTCAAGCGCGGGTGCAGGTGCGGTTGCGGGTGTGCCTGCAATGAGTGCCGCTGTCGAAGTGCCCGACGACCCACCGCTACAAGCCGCGACCCATGTGCTCAGCAGGCCGATCGCGATGAGCCACGCGCGATTCCAGTTGCGGGGGAACGTCGATGGAACTGGAGACGATCTGCCAATGGACACCTCACTTATTTTTCTTGAGATCTACGGCATTTTTTGGCGTATTGCTTGGAGCTGGAAGAGATGTGCCATGGGCGTGCCTGTCCATCGCGCATCGGGTTAATTACGGCTACTTGGAAACGAACAGCCCCAGTTCGGAAAGATCCGTGAGGGTGCTGTCGCCGTTGTTGGCTGTGATGTTGAGCCGGTAGTAGCGATAGGAGGCCGGATTCGCGATCGCATAGGTCTTCAGTTCCAGGCGGTAGTCAAACACCTGGTCGTTTTGCGTGTCCAGCGTGGTCCAGGTGACGCCGTCGTTGGAGGCCTGGAACTGCCAGTCCTTCGGATCGCGCGGGACCGGGTTGGTGGTGCTGGTGATCGCATAGCGCTGGACGCGCTCCGTATGGCCGAGGTCGTACTGCAGCCAGCCGGTCGTGCCCACGTAAAGCCATTGCGACAGCGAGTTCCGGTCGAAGGCGCGTTTCGCTTGGGTCGCATTGCCCGCGCTGTCGCTTGCGGTGCCGCCGGTGGCAACGTTCACCATCGGACGGGTCGGCGTGGCGCTGTCCATGGGAGAACGGCCGCTCGTTCCGGCGGAGTTGCTCGCCGTGACGGTGTAGTAGTAGGTGGTGCCATTGGTCACGGAGGTGTCCGTATAGCTGCTGCCCGTGACGCCCGACGCGACGGCCTCGTAGGGTCCGCCGCTGAACTCGGAGCGGCCGACCGTGTATCCGTTGGCGCCGAAGGACGCCTGCCAGCGCAACGGGACGGTGCCATCGCCCGGCGAGGCCAGCAGCATGGCGGGCGCCGCCGGGATGACGCTCGGCGCACCACCGTCGCCGCCGGTGATCTGCACGTTGCTGAAGACGCTGTTGTTTAGCTGGCTGGTGACCGACGAGACCACCAATCCGACATAGACCGTGTCGGGAACGGGGGCGTCGATGCGGCCGACATCGGTGGCGGCCCAATTGGTGCCGTCGGGAGAAACGTAGCCGGTGATGATGTTCCCGATGCGCTCGAGCTTCACCCAGTAAGTGGGCCCGGAGCTCGCAACCTTATTCGCGTAGTTCGAGCCGCCATACACCGCCAGCTTCGTCATGTTCTGTAAGGCTTCACCTTTGTAATTTATCGCCATCCAGGCGCGCGGAGCGTCTGGATCCAGGCTTGTGCGCATCATCACGCCCGCCATTGCGGACGGGTGGGTGTTCTGGAGCGACTCGACTTTCGCGATGATGGCGCTGTTGCCGGTGAGGGCCTTGTAGGCGAAGTGGGAACTATCGAGTGCGCCCCAGATACCCCGGCCTGCCCCAGCCACGTTCCACTTGCCGTCGGCGTAGGTGGCCGTGCCGGCCGGGCTGGCGCCCCCGATGTCGGCATTGCTGAATCCCGAGGTGATCGAGGCGGTCGAAGGAATGGGCAGCGCCGGCGGCGGCGTCGCCTTCGACGTGTCGGCGTCCTTGAGGAACATGAAGCTGCTGCCGTCCACCGGCATCCGGAGGCGCCTCTGCGCGATGAAGGGCGCTTGGAGACCCTTGCGCAGGACGTAGGCGCCATAGATCTGGGTCAGCGCCACGCTCCCGCCATTGGCGCCGTCCCAGCCGTGCCCGGTGACGTCGGTGAGGTAGTAGCGATCGGTGGTGCCGAAAGGAAGCGCTGCCGTGGGCACGCGCTCGTTCACCCTCGCGAAATACTCACCCGCCGCCAGCAGGCGGTTGTCGAAATCGGAATAGATGTCGATGCCTTGGCTCCAGAGCGCCTCGGCGAGCATGGTCAGCGACTTGAGCTGCCCATAGGCATGCCCCTGGTCGCGCAGCGAGTCGCCGAGCATGCCGATGTCGTTGGAATTTCTCAGCCCGATGTGGGCCAGCGTGCGGGCCTGGTAGACGACCTTGTCCAATGCCTCGATGTCGTCGTTGTAGATCGCCATCAGCCCAAGCGCGGTGAGGGACAGTGCGCCCTTGTTGGCGGCGCCGAACGAGCTTTCGCCGTAAGGGTTCGCCGCCGGCATCAGTACGTCCTTGAAGTACTTCTTCACCGTCGCCGTGTCGGACTCCTTCCAGCCCGGCCATGTGGCGCGCAGGATTTCCGCGCCGCCCACGAACTGGAGCGCGTAGTCGCCCAGGTCGAGCATCGACTCGCGACCCGAGAACTCCGTCTGCGTGGTGGCCCACCCAAGCAGGAACTTGCGCGCGTTCTCCGCGTATCGCTCGTCACGGGTGAAGTACCACATCAGCGAGAGATTCGAGATCGCGACCATGTCGTTGCGCCAGGCCCAGAGATTCTCGTCAGGGGCGCGGCTCACTTTCGCGAACGGGCCATGCCCTCCGTAGCTGAGCCTGGACATGGGACTGCCCGCCACTTGCTCGAAGCCGGACGCCCATGGCTCCCTGCCCTGGTCGACGTATGCCTTGAGCGTCGCGAGATCCGAGAGGGTGACCCCAACACCGGGGTGCTTGATGACGCGGGCCACCGGGGTGTCTCCCGGGGCGGCGGGGACTTCGGGGGTGACTCCCGTGGTGGCGGAAGTCTCCGGTGTGCCTCCCGCGACAGCGGGGACCTCTGGGGTGCCCCCTGCGACAACAGGGACCGTAGCGCCTGCCTGGAAATTTTCCGAATCTCCGCCCCCGCAACCCGGGAGCACGACCGCGCTCAACACGAGCAACGCAGCAGCAAAATCAGTTTTGTCAAACATGGGAGCCGTTGGTTAATGCGCTGAAAAGTCGCGGAGCCCGGCACGGACCGCCAGCTTTCCTGGAGGCGCTGATTTCATTGACAAGCCCGCGATCCGCCTTGAAGGCTTTTCGGCTCGCGAGGCTGACTGATCCTGGTGTTCATCCAGGAAGAGGATGTAGAACCGGGGCGCCTTCCACATACATGGTGGTCGAATACGTCGCCGTCGGATCAAGTGCGATTCCGGCGTCCGATCGCTACTTCAAGGCCGCACCGCCTCGCGCAAGGTACTGGCCCGACAGGCGGGCGAATTGGCCACCATCGGTGGTGATGGAGGTCTGGTGGCTTCCTCCTGGACTGAAGACGATCGCGAACGTGTGCGTGTCGCCGTACTCCTGGGTATTGCGCAGCATGTAGTCGACGTGGTTGTCGCGGTAGTGCTGGTCAGTGCCGCCGGGCGTGTCGGACGGCACGCCCATCGGCGTCTGCCACCACAGGATCGGCAGGCCATTGCCCAGTGCGGCACGGTAGTCCGAAATCTGCTTCTGGGAGTCGTGGAAATTCGGGCTGGTCTTGTTGCTTGCGTCCCAGTAGAACGTTCCGGTTCGGCCCCTGCATTCGTCGGGCGGCGAGTCAGCTTCCCAGCAGCCCGCGTCGCGGTCGCTGGTCTGGGCGACGATGAAGTCCGCCTTGTCTGCCCCGACCACGCGCATCTGCGCGCCGATCTCGGCAGCGGTGCCGCTCCAGAAGGAGGGCGGGAATCCCACCAGCGCCTTGGGCGCGATCTGCCTGCCCATCTGCACGAGGCATTGGCCGAGGCCCGCGGCGGTATTCGGCAGCCCGGCGCATTCCGGCTGGTTGTTCACGACGGCCGGAATTTGCGTCGCATCGTGATCGGGCCTCTTCGACGCAAGGAATCCCCAGAAGTCCGGCTCCAGGTTGATCAGAACGGGCCCGCGCAGGTCCGCAATGAGCTGGTACATCAGCCGCGTCTGCCCCCAGTATTTGTTCATGAAGGCCGCGTCGTTGATGCCGCTCAGATCGCCCTGCATCTGGTAGAGCGTGAACATCGGAATCGCGCCGTAGGCCTGCTTGGCCTGCGCGGTGTATGTGAGGTACGCGCCGTCGGGACTGTTCCAGGTAGGCCAGGCGCCTGCGCCAGTGCCTACCAGGTAGGTGTCCACGATGTCCGGGTGAATGTCCTGTTTCTTCATCTCGTCGATGGAGCCGGAGCCGAGCCCGAACAGCACCCGGGCGGGCTTGCCGAGCCTGGTTACCAGTGCGGTGGTCGCTGCGACGGGCGAAGTGCCCCCATCTATGCCGCCCCCTGTGCCGCCCCCCGTGCCGCTCGCGCCGCCTGTGCCACCGCCACTTTGGCCGGTGCCATTGCTGCCTTGACTGCCACCGCCCAGACCGGACAGGCCACTGCCCTGGTTGCCGCCACCCCCACCGCCGCAGCCAGACAGGAGCACCAAAAGCATCAGTGCGGAAACGCATCCTCCGGGAAACATCGTCATGGGAATGATTTTTTTGAGATTGAAGAGAACCAGCCGCCGCACGCGTTGCGTACTTCGCATGCGGGGGAATACTTTCGTCGTGCATGGCCAGCATGCATGTCGCAGGCTCGGGCCCGGATGCACTCGCCGACCACGCCATGAGGCGCACGATTCATGCCTCAGACCCCGCCGGAGAAGAACGCGCCAATTGATCCCGGAAAGTGACGCGGAGCGTCGCTTCGAATTCGTCGTGTGACAAGTTATGGCCAGCTCTTAAGTGGAGTCCGACAAAAAAGGAAATACCGGCGCATCAGGCCTAACATCAACCAACACTTGTGCATTACAAGGCGCTCCATTCACGATGCAGCGATCGACGGAGTAGAGCAACCAAGACTTCATCCCTTGCTTTTTGAATGCGTCGAAAATCGAGATTCACTCATTCATTTTTCATAGGAATGGCGTTGTTCTCTCACGCGTGCGCGCAGCCTCTGAACGCTATGCACTGGATGCTGGCACCCAATCCCGATGACTGAGCTTCTCCACAGCCATGTCGGCGAGCCGCTCACGCAACACGCCGAACGGCACCTGACATCCCCGGAAGCGCGAAGCTGATTCGCTCGATGTCTCGCGAGGGGTGCTCGCCTGACAACGCGTGAATGCATTGATCAGGTGATGCGGCTCTGTCTTGACCAACGGTGGCGCGTGCCACCCAAGCGACGGTTGGATTTCTCCGAAACGGCGAAACGTGCAGCGCGGCAGAACCTTGCGCTGCCCAACGTGGTCGTCGAAACGCGCTCGGTCATGGCCCTCAAGAGCTTGATCGGCCACTCGGGTTTTCTTGGGGCGACGGTGATCGGGCCCAGGTCGGTCTCGCAATGCCATTCGGTCGTGCCGTCGGGCCGCACCATCAAGGCCACTTCGTTCACCGCGCTCCGGGTTGAAGCTATCGCCCGGAGCAGGCGCTCAAAAGCGCATCGTGCTTTTCACCCTGGCCGTCGACAGGCTCGATCCTCTATTTACGCGCGTTCGACTTCTTGGCAAAAAGCCGTTCGCACAAACCGCGCAGCCAGCGATTCGCCGGGTCCTGGTTGTAGCGGGCGTGCCAGTGCTGCTTGACGGTGAAGGGCGGCACGGTCTTGATGCTTGCAAGAACGCAGCGGCTCACGCGCCGCTACCGGCAATGGCGAGGCGAGACAAGAACAAGTCGACCTGGCTTTCGTCCGTTGCCCATGAGGTGACCAGGCGGATCACGGAGTGGCCGTCGCCCGCCCTTCCCCACACATAGAACGCGAAGTCTTTCTGCAACGCAGCGATCACCGGGTCCGGCAGGATGGGGAACACCTGGTTGGTCTCGGTATCCGCAGCCAGTGCATGGCCCGCCGAGGTGATGCCGGATGCGAGCTTTGCCGCCATGGCATTGGCGTGCTGCGCCATCGACGTGAACAGACTGGCGGCGCCGAACAGCTCCTGGAACTGGATGCCCAGCAACCGCCCCTTCGCCAGCATGCCGCCGCGCTGCTTCAGATGAATTGCGAAGTCTTCCTTCAGTGCAGGGTTGCAGACCACGATGGCCTCTCCCAGCAGCGCACCGACCTTGGTCCCACCGATCCAGAAAATGTCTGCCAGCGCGGCGATGTCGGCCAGGCTCGTGTCGTTCTTGTGCGAAGCCAGTGCTGCCCCAAGGCGCGCACCGTCGAGAAAAAGTAGAAGGCCCCGCTGCCTGGCAAGGGCGGAGATCTCCTGCAGTTCCGCGAGGGTGTAGATCGTGCCCGTTTCCGTCGCGTTGGAAAGATAGATGAGCCGCGGCCTGGCCATGTGCGGGAAGTGCGCGTTGGAGGCAAGCGCTTCTTCGATCGCCTGCGGGGTGATCTTTCCATCGACCGCCGGAACCACGATGAGCTTGTGCCCGGTCGCCTCGATGGCGCCGGCCTCGCGTACGACGATGTGCCCGGAGCTCACGGCAATCACGGCTTCATGAGGGCGAAGGCAGCTCGATATCGAAACGATGTTTGCCATGGTCCCGCTGGCGACGAAGTGGATCGCGCCGTCGAAGCCCTCGCCCAGGCGCGACCTGATTTGCGCCTTTGCCTGTGCAGAGTAGGCGTCGTCCCCGTAGGGCGCCTGCTGCACCAGGTTGGAGTCGGTGAGCGCGCGCAGGATTTCGGGATGCGCGCCCTCGCTGTAGTCGTCGAGAAAACTGAAGGTGGTCATTCGGTGCCGTGCAGTTGGATGGATGCCAAGACACGGGAGACTACTGGCCGGTGACGAAGTCGCCTTGTAAAAAATTGACGCCGGGCCGCTGAAAACGCGCCGGGGTCACACCGTAAGCACGGCTGAACGCGCGGGTGAAATGGCTCTGGTCGAAGAACCCGACGGCGTGCGCAACATCGGTGATTGCCATGTCTCGGTTCGCCCGGATCAGCTCCACCGCGCGCTCGAGCCGCAGTCGCAGCAACCAGGCATGGGGCGTCATGCCGACTGTGCGCTTGAAGAGCTTCAGGAACCGAAACCGCTCCAGGCCGAGCAGGACGGCCAGATCCTCCAGGACGATCTTGTCGGCAATGTTCGCCTCCATGAAGTCCCGGGCAAGTCCGAACTGCTGCGGCGACAAGGCCCCGGCGACGATCTGGGGCGCGGGGCGCAGCAGGCGGGAAAAGATGGACTCGAACAAGTCCAGCACGCGGGCTTCGTTCAGCAACGGATCGGCCGATGCGTGCCGAAGGCTTGCATGCGCCCTCAGCAGCTCGTTTGCAAGGCGAGCGTCCCGCAGCACCATTGCGGGTTGGGAGGGAAGGTAGTGCCTGCCGGTGACCTCTTCACCCAGGCCTGCCAGCAATGCAGGCGAGATGCGGAAAGTGTGCAGCGTGTATGACTCATCTGCGCCCGCCGTTCCGTCATGAACCTCCCCCGGGGGCATCAGCTGGATTGCACCGCGTGAAAGCAGCAGCGACTCGCCCTGGTAAGTCTGGCGCTGCACGCCATCGGTGACGAGCGCTATGTGGCAGTCCAGGTGGTAGTGAGGCTCGAACCGGAACTCGGCAAACCGGGCCGTGCTCAGGACGAGGCCGGGTATGTCGATAGCGCGGTCGTATTGGACTTCTTCACGCACGAACGGCTCCAGTCGATGCGCTGTCTCCGGATCACTCCACAGTCACGCTCTTCGCCAGATTACGCGGCTTGTCCACATCGGTCCCCCGCGCACACGCCGTGTGATACGCCAGCAGTTGCAGTGGCACCACATGCAGGATCGGCGAGAGCGCGCCGTAGTGCTCGGGCATGCGGATCACGTGCAGCCCGTCGCTGCTCTTGATCTTCGTGTCGCCGTCGGCCAGCACGTAGAGCACGCCGCCGCGCGCGCGCACTTCCTGCAGGTTGCTCTTGAGCTTTTCGAGCAGTGCGTCGTTGGGCGCCACGGCCACCACGGGCATCTCGCTCGTCACCAGCGCGAGCGGGCCGTGCTTGAGTTCGCCGGCGGCGTAGGCCTCGGCGTGGATGTAGGTCACTTCCTTGAGCTTGAGCGCGCCTTCGAGTGCGATCGGGTAGTGCAGCCCGCGGCCGAGGAACAACGCGTTGTCCTTGCGCGCAAAGTCTTCGGCCCAGCCGATGATCTGCGGCTCCAGCGCCAGCACCGACTGCAGCGCGACGGGCAGGTGGCGCATTTCCTTCAGGTAGCGCGCCTCGTCGGCGTCGCTCAGGCGGCCCTTGGCCTGCGCGATGGCCAGCGTGAGCAGGAAGAGGCCCGCGAGTTGCGTGGTGAAGGCCTTGGTCGATGCCACGCCGATTTCGACGCCTGCGCGCGTGATGTACGCCAGCTTGCACTCGCGCACCATCGCGCTGGTGGCGACGTTGCAGATGGTCAGCGTCTGCTCCATGCCGAGCGAGCGCGCGTGCTTCAGCGCGGCCAGCGTGTCGGCGGTTTCGCCGGACTGACTGATGGTGACGACCAGCGTCTTCGGGTCGGGCACGGAGTCGCGGTAGCGGTATTCGCTCGCGATCTCGACCTGCGTGGAAATCTTCGCGATGCCCTCGAGCCAGTACTTGGCGGTGCAGCCGCTGTAGTAGCTGGTGCCGCAGGCGAGGATGAGGATCTTGTCGATGTCCTGGAACACGCGGTAGGCACTGGCGCCGGTCGCGCCGTCCTGGCCGATGCCGTCGAACAGCTCGGGCACGATGCCTTCCACGCCCTCGAGCGTGTCGCCGATCGCGCGCGGCTGCTCGAAGATTTCCTTCTGCATGTAGTGGCGGTACGGGCCGAGCTCGGCCGCGCCGCTGTGGGCGAGCACGGTGCGCACCTGGCGGGTGACCGGCTTGTGGTTCTTGTCGACGATCCAGTACTTGCCCGGCTGCACGTCGACCACGTCGCCCTCTTCCAGATAGACGATCTGGTCGGTCACGCCGGCCAGGGCCATCGCGTCGCTGGCGAGGAAGTTCTCTGCGCCGTCCTTGCCGGCGCCGAGGATCAGCGGCGAGCCCGCACGCGCACCGACCACGCGCTGCGGCTCGTCGCGGCAGATCACGGCAATGGCGTAGGCGCCGTGCAGTTGCAGCACGGCGGCCTTCACGGCTTCGAACAGGTCACCGTCGTAGAGGCTATCGACCAAGTGGGCGATGACCTCGGTGTCGGTCTGGCTCTCGAAGGCGTAGCCCTTGGCTTCGAGCGCGGCGCGCAGTGTTTCGTGGTTTTCGATGATGCCGTTGTGCACGAGCGCGATGCGGCCCGGCCGCGCGGTCTGCGCATCGGCGCCGGGGCCGTGGCTGAAATGCGGGTGTGCGTTGTGCACGGCCGGCGCGCCGTGCGTGGCCCAGCGCGTGTGGGCAATGCCGGTGAGGCCCTCGACCTTGTCGTCGCGCACCTGCACCACTAGGTCGGCCACGCGCGAAGTGGTGCGCGCCCGCGTCAGGCCGCCGGCATGCACCGCCACGCCGCACGAGTCATAGCCGCGGTATTCGAGCCGCTGGAGGCCCTGGACCAGGACCGGAACGATGTTGCGATGGGACGCTGCCCCGACGATGCCGCACATGGTGAGCTGCCTTTGAAAGAAGAAGAGCCTCGATGGTAGGAAGGCATGAAAGAAATATGCATTCGAAATTTTGTTTATTTCGGACTTTTATTTCTCCATTTCTTTGATTTGGACTTTTATTCCATAATTTCCTCTAATATGGAATCAATCTCCCTGGATTCAATCGACCTGCGCCTGCTCGACGCGCTCCAGCGCGATGCCTCGCAGACCAATCAGCGCCTGGCCGCGGACGTCGGCATCTCGCCGCCCACCTGCCTGCGCCGCGTGCAGCGGCTGCGCGAAGTCGGCCTGATCGAACGCCAGGTCGCACTGCTGTCGCCCGACCGGCTCGCCACAGTACTGGGCCACGGCCTGCAGGCGGTGATCGAAATCTCGCTCGACCGGCAGGACGCTGCCTCGCTCGACGCCTTCGAGACGCGCGTGATTGCCGACGACGCAGTGCAGCAGTGCTGGCGCGTGTCGCCGGGCCCGGACTTCGTGCTGGTCGTGGCCGCGCGCGACATGCCCGACTACGGCGCACTCACGCAGCGCCTGTTCACAGCCGACGCGAACGTGCGCAACGTCAAGGCCTTCTTCAGCCTCAAGCGCGCCAAGTTCGAGCCCCGGTTGCCGCTGCGATAAAGCTTTCGTGCCTCTTCGCGGAACACCGCGGAACCGGCTTTGCCGGGCCGCTGGTGTTGCCCCCGGCAGGGGGTTGGCGAAGCGACACGAAGTGCGCGCAGCCTGGGGGCGAGCCTATTTCTTCTGAGGGCGCTTCCAATTCGGAAAACTCACCTGCTTGCCCCGCGCCACGGTCAGCGCCCCCGGCTCGGTCGACTTGTTGATGGTCGAGCCGCCGCCGATGGTGCCGCCCGCACCGATGGTTATGGGCGCCACCAGCACGCAGTTACTGCCCACGTGCACGTCGTCGCCGATCACGGTGCGGTGCTTGTTGGCGCCGTCGTAGTTGGCGGTGATGCTGCCCGCCCCGTAGTTCACGCGCTCGCCCACGGTGGCGTCGCCCAGGTAGGCCAGGTGGTTAGCCTTGGCGCCGGCAGCCAGCGTCGAGTTCTTGACCTCCACGAAATTGCCGATGTGCACCTCGGCACCCAGTTGTGCGCCGGGCCGCAGCCGCGCGAAGGGGCCGATGAGCGAACCCGCGCCCACCGTCACGCCGGCCTTCTCGCCCTCGATATGCGTGAACGGATGAATCACCGCGCCTGCCTCGATGCGCGCATTCGCAATGACGCAGTTCGCGCCGATGCGCACGCCCTCGCCCAGCGACACCATGCCTTCGAACACGCAATTGACGTCGATCTCCACGTCGGCCCCGCAATCCAGCGTGCCGCGCAGGTCGAAGCGCGCCGGGTCGGCCAGGCGCACGCCCTGCTCCATCAGCGCATTCGCCTGGCGCAGTTGCCAGGCGCGCTCGAGCGCCGCGAGCTGGGCCGGGCTGTTGATGCCGGCCACCTGCAGTGCATCGGTGGTGATGTGCGCGACCACGGGCACGCCGTCGGCGGCGGCGAACTTCACCACGTCGGTCAGGTAGTACTCGCCCTGGGCGTTCTTGTTGTCCAGCCGCGCGAGCCAGCCCTTGAGCAGGCGCGCGGGCACGGCCATCACGCCGCTGTAGATCTCGCGCACGGCGCGCTGCGCTTCGGTGGCGTCCTTGTGCTCGACGATGGCGGTGACCTCGCCTTGCCCCGCCGCGCGGATGACGCGGCCGTAGCCGGTCGGGTCGTCGAATTCGATGGTCAGCAGCGCCAGCTTGCTGCCCGTGCTGGCCGCGATGAGCGCGCGCAGTGTGTCTTCGCCGATCAGCGGCACGTCGCCCGACAGCACGACCACCGTGCCGTCGTCCGGCAGCAGCGGCGCGGCCTGCTGCACTGCGTGGCCGGTGCCGAGCTGCGGCTCCTGGCGCGCAAAGCGCAGCGTGACGCCCTCGATGCCGCTGTTCAGCGAGGCCTCGACTTCGGCCGCGCCATGGCCAGTGATGACCACCACGTCGCGCGCGCCGATGCGCGCGGCGGTGCCCGTCACATGGGCCAGCAATGCGCGACCGCCCAATCGATGCAACACTTTGGGCAGTCTGCTTTTCATGCGCGTGCCCTTGCCGGCCGCCATGATGACGACGTCGACCGGCCCCCGGCTGTCTTGTTGCGGAGTCTGATTCATGCGTTTTTCTTCCCGATTTCGTTGCGCTGCAGTGGCGCGAATTATCGGCGTGCTGCTCATCGCCGCCGCCCTGGGCGCCTGCAGCGCGATCAAGCTGGCTTACAACAACCTGCCCACGGTGAGCTACTGGTGGCTCGACGGCTACCTGGACTTCGACGGCGCGCAGACCCCCAAGGTGCGCGACGAACTCGACCAGCTGCTGGCCTGGCACCGGCAGAACGAGCTGCCGCGCATCGCCTCGCTGCTGCAGGAAGCGCAGGCGCTGGCGCCGGGTGAGGTGACGCCGGAGCAAGTCTGCGCCATGGCCGACCGCATCCGCGAGCGCCTGCTGGCCGTTACCGAACGCGCCGAGCCCGCCGGCACCGAGCTGGCGCTGAGCCTGACCGACGCGCAGCTGCAGCAGCTGGAGCGCAAATACGCGAAGAACAACGCCGAGTACCGCAAGGACTGGCTCGACCGCACCCCGGCGCAGGTGCAGGAAAAGCGCTACGACCAGTTCCTCGACCGCACCGAGGACTTCTACGGCCGCCTCAGCACGGAGCAACGCGAACTGCTGAAGCAGCAGGTCGCACAGTCGGTGTTCGACCCGCGGCTGGCGGACGCCGAGCGCCGCAAGCGCCAGCAGGAGGCGCTGGTGCTGCTGCGCGGCTTCGTGGCCAGCAAGCCGTCGCCGGCCGGGGCGCGCGCGGCGCTGCATGGCTACATCCAGCGCATCGCCGAACCACCGCCCGGACCCTGGCGCGACCAGCAGCAGGCCTTGCTGCAGGAGGGTTGCCGCAACACGGCGGCGCTGCACAACGGCACCACGGCCAGCCAGCGCGCGCAGGCGGTGCGCCGGCTGCAGGCCTACGAGAGCGACCTGCGCCAGCTGGTGGCCACGCGCTGAAGGCCGTGTGGCGGATCAGATCAGCGGCGTAGGCCGCATCGGGCGTTCGAAGTAGTCGCCCAGCGTTTCCAGGGCGTGCGGCTCCATGATGCGCAGCCAGCCGGCGTCGATCTTGTAGAGCCCCAGCCGCTGCAGCCGCCGCAGCGTCTTGTTGGTGTGCACCAGCGACAGCCCCAGCGCATCAGCGATGTGCTGCTGGTTGAACGGAAACTCGACCCAGCCGTCGCGCACCATGCCCACGCGCTGCGCTCGGCGATACAGGTGCATCAGCAGCATGGCCACGCGCTCGCCGGCATTGCGCCGGCCGGTGGTGACGAGGTTGTCATCGACCATCTTTTCCTCGCGCGCTGCAAGCCAGGTGATGTCGTAGCCCAGCTTGGGCTGGGCATGGAACAGGTCCCACAGCCGGTCGCGCGAGAAGGCGCACAGCGTGACGTCGGTCACCGCCTCGACGCCGTGCGTCTGGCCCTCGGCGAACTCATCCTGCAGGCCGAGGAAATCGCCGGGCAGCAGAAAGCTCAGTATCTGCCGCCGTCCGTCGCTCAGCGTCTTGTAGCGGAAGGCCCAGCCTGAATAAAGGGTGAAGAGCTGCGGGCTCGGCCGGTGCTCGTCGATGATCGAACTGCCCGCCTCCACGCGCCGGGTGCCGACGCGGAAAGACTGGATGGCCTGCAACTCTTCGCCGGCAGGCGGCAGGAAGGCATCGAGCCGTCGCAATGCGCACTGGTCGCACGAATTCACGCCCTGGGGAGGCGCTGCAGCAGCGGGGTAGTCCTCGAATTTCACGCTTTACTATAGGCGCTTCGCCTGTGTCTTTTGACATTTCGCGGCGTCCCGGGGCTGCCTACACTCCGCACCGCTTTCCTCCCCAAGACGCATGACAGAAGACCCAAGGCTCCCGCTCTACGAAGTGCTTTACTGCAGCACGCTCGCCCAGGACCTGCCCCCGGGCACCGTGGGCTCGATCACCTCCCGGGCGCGCATGCGCAACGCGGAGCGCGACATCACCGGCCTGCTGGTGTTCGACGGGCAGCGTTTCTGCCAGCACCTGGAAGGCCCGCCCGAAGCCATCGACGCGCTGATGCAGCAGATCGAGGAAGACCCGCGCCATGTCGACGTCAGGGTGGTCTACGAAGCTCCGCTGGCGGCCCGGCGCTACAGCGGTTTCGGCATGGGGCTGGCCGAATGCGAGGGCCCCGACCTGATGGCCGGCGTGCATGTGCTGCTTGGCGAGGCGGCGCTGCGGCACTTTCTGGCCCTGGTGCCCAGCTTCGACATCAACGGCTGAATTGAACTGAACGGGCGGCCGTCCGACGGCCCTACCCCAAAAGACGCTTCAAAAAGAAAAAGGCGGCCGAGGCCGCCTTTTCAGCACTTGGAGGGAAAACAATCGCTCAGGCGTTGTCCCAGCTGTAGGTCGCGCCGTAGCCGTCCCACGCCTCCATGACGATGCGCTGGCCCGCGGCCACCGTCAGCGATTCGCCGGGTGCGAGCACCAGGTCTTCGCTGGGGTTCTTGAGCGTGGCATCGGGCGTGATCCACACCCGGCCCTGCTTGACCCGCAGGATGCTGGCCGCCCGCGCCTTCAGGCTCATCGCCTCGCCGGGCGCGATCTGCCAGGCACCACGACGCACGGCCGGCGGAACGGCGGCGGTGCGGGCGGGAACGGACAGGGACGAGAGCGATTCGGTGGTGCAGACGGCGGTGGACATGATGTAACTCCTTGGCTTTGCCGAAGCGCTTGTCAGAAAGTGGCAATAGCGCAGTTCGGGAATGAATGATCGTTTCTATGGCGTTGGCGGTCCAATGAAAACGAGGTAGCCTACTGATGCGCGTTTCGCATCAATCGATCCAAACGCCGATTCGCCCTCCAAAGTCATATCCATGCAACATTCGCAAACCCATCTGCGCTCCCGTCCGATCTCCGCCGGGCACCTGCGCGCCTTCGAGGCGGTGGCCCGGCACCTGAACTTCCGCGCCGCGGCTGAGGAAATGGCGCTGACCCAGTCGGCCGTGAGCCGCCAGATCCAGTCGCTGGAAGAAGAGGTGGGCGTGGCGCTGTTCCTGCGCCATACGCGCGCGGTGGAGCTCACGAGCGCGGGGGCACTGCTGCTGCTGGCCGTGCAGCAGTCGCTGCCGCGCATTGACACGGCCGTGCGCCAGATTCGCCAGAGCGCGGGGCGGCAGAGCGTGTCGCTGACCACTTTTGCCTCGTTCGCCTCGATGTGGCTGATCCCGCGGCTGGAGGCCTTCCAGCGCGACAACCCCGAGATCGACATCCGCATCGACGCCAGCGACGTGGCGGTCGACCTCGAAGTAGCCGACGTGGACATCGCCCTGCGCTACGGCCCGCGCGAGTCCATGACGGCCGGCGCGGTGCGCCTGTTCGGCGAAACGCTGACGCCGGTGGCCAGCCCCTGGCTGCTGAAGAGCAGCCCGCCCATCAAGACACCCGCCGACATCACCCAGTTCACGCTGATCGAGGCCGGCGACGCGCACCGCACGCACCTGGAATGGCTGACCTGGCGCCGCTGGTTCGAGGTGAACGGGCTGGAACGCGCGCAGCCCAAGCGCTGGCTCTATTTCAATTACGCCTACCAGATGGTGCAGGCGGCCCTTACCGGGCAGGGTGTGACGCTGGCGCGAAGCTCGCTCATTGCCGAGAGCCTGGCCAACGGCGACCTGGTCGAGGTGCTGCCGCAGCACCGCATGGATTCGCCGATGTCTTACTGGCTCATTGCCGGGCCGCGCAGCGCGCTGCGGCCGGAAATCAGGGCCTTCTGCGACTGGCTGCTGCTCCAGTCCGAGACCACCCGCCAGACCATCGGCGAGGTGCCCGACCCGGACACCGTCGACAACATCGACTGACGCTGGCAGCTCAGCTGGTCGGCCAGACGACTCCGTTGTCGTTGAGGATGGCGTCGAGCGGCAGGTCGTGCGCCTCGGGCTCGAAGTCTTCGAGAAAGCCGTGGGTGAAGCCCAGACCCACCGTGAACGGCCGCGGCTCGAGCGCCGCCAGCGTGCGGTCGTAGAAACCGCCGCCGTAGCCCAGCCGGTAGCCGCCCGCGCTGTAGCCCACGCAGGGCACGAACAGCAGGGTCGGCACGATCAGCTCGGTGTCCTTGGGCTTGGGAATGCCGTAGGCGTCTTCTTCCATCTGGCAGCCCGGGTACCAGGCATGGAAGGTCAGGGTCTTGTGGACTTTGTCGATCACCGGCAGTCCGATGCGCCGGCGCTGCGTCTCTTCCATGAGTTCGCCGTCTTCCTTCCAGCGGTGCAGGGCGGGCAGCGGATCGAACTCGCCCTTGATGGGCCAGTAGGCGCCGATCACGGTGTCGGGCCGGCCGACCAGCCAGATCCGCATCACGCGCTGCAAAAGGTCTGCGCGTGTCAGCCGGTCGGGCATCGCAAGACGTTGCTCGATGAGTGCCTTCCTCAACTGTTCCTTAAGAAAACTCGCCGTTGCCGAAGTGTCGGCACCCTTTGACTTGTCCATAATCCCCCGATGCAGTTCCCAAGCATTTTGGCACCCAAGCGCCATCGCCCGCGCGTCAACCCGCGCAACGCGGCACCCGCACTCGTTTTTTCCACTGTTCTTGCCCTCGCCGCGTTGCTCTCGCAGCAACCCGCAGCAGCCCAGAGCAACACCAACGACGACGTGCTGATCCAGATGAAGCAGGCCTTCCAGCGCGGCGACAAGGCCCGCCTGACCGCCCTGCTGCCGCAGGCCCGAGGCCATGCACTGGAGCCCTGGGCCGCCTACTGGGAACTCAAGGCGCGCCTGCAGGACGCCCCCGCCAACGAAGTGCAGGACTTCTTCGCGCGCTACCCCGGCACCTACCAGGAAGACCGCCTGCGCAACGACTGGCTGCTTCTGCTCGGCCAGCGCCGCGACTGGGACAACTTCACCGCCTCGGTAGACGGTTTCCGCATGGGCGACGACGCGCAGGTGCGCTGCTACGCGGTCCTGGTCGACTCGCTGCGCACCGGCACCGCCACGCAGGCACAGGCCGACGAAGTGCGCCGCAACTGGTTTGCCCAGAAAGACCTGGACGACGGCTGCCTCACCGCCGCCGACCGCATGGTCGCCGCCCGCCTGATGTCGACCAACGACGCCTGGAAGAAGGCGCGCCTGGCCATCGAGGCCAACCGCCCCCAGGCCGCACGCGCCGCCGTCACCATCGCCGCGCCCGACGCGCTGCCGCTGTTCGAGGAGCTCAACGCCAGCTCGGCCAAGTTCCTGACCGGCCGCGCCTTCGTGGCCGCCAAGTCGCGCAAGGAGCTGGTGGTGCTCGCGCTCATCAAGATCGCCATCGCCGACCCCGAACTCGCCGCCTCGCAGCTCGACAGCAAGTGGGGCCCGATGCTCTCCGCCGAGGAGCGCAACTGGCTCTGGGGCGCCATCGGCCGCGCCGCCGCGCTGAAGCTCTGGCCACAGGCCGGCACCTATTACGCCAACGTCACCAAGAACAGCGACTTGTCCGACGACATGCTCGGCTGGCGCGTGCGCGCCGCCCTGCGCGCCGGCCAGTGGAAAGAGGTGGCGCCCGCCATCAACGCCATGAGCGAAGCCGCCCAGCTCGAGCCGACCTGGGTCTACTGGAAGGCCCGCGCCCTGGCCAGCGCCGGCGGCGACGAACGCCGCGCGCAGGCCCGCGACCTCTACCAGAGCATCGCCGGCTCGCGCGGTTTCTACGAGATGCTGGCGCTCGAGGAGCTCGGCCAGCGCACCATGGTGCCCACCCGCCCCGACCCGCTCACGCCCGAGGAAAAAGCCGCCGCGCGCAACAACCCGGCGCTCGCCCGCGGCCTCTACGCCATCGCCATCGGCCTGCGCCCCGAAGGCACGCGCGAGTGGAACTACGCCACCAACCTGCACGACAAGGGCGGCATGGACGACCGCGCGCTGCTGGCCGCGGCCGACTTCGCCTGCCAGCGCGAGGTGTGGGACCGCTGCATCAACACCAGCGAGCGCACCAAGGGCGTGGTCGACGTCGAACAGCGCTTTCCCATGCCCTTCCACGACACGGTGCTGCGCAAGAGCCAGGACATCGGCCTCGACCCGGCCTACGTGTACGGCCTGATCCGCCAGGAAAGCCGCTTCATCATGGACGCGCGCTCGGGCGTCGGCGCCTCGGGCCTGATGCAGGTCATGCCCGCCACCGCGCGCTGGACGGCCCGCAAGATCGGCATGAACGACTTCTCGCCCGGCCAGATCAACGACCGCGAGACCAACATCACCATCGGCACCAACTACCTGAAGCTCGCACTCGACGACTTCGACGGGTCGATGGCGCTGGCGGCCGCCGCCTACAACGCCGGCCCGGGGCGCCCGCGCAGCTGGCGCAACGGCCCGGTGATCGACGCCGCCATCTGGGCGGAGAACGTGCCGTTCAACGAGACACGCGACTACGTGAAGAAAGTGCTGGCCAACACCACCAACTACGCGGCCATCATCAGCGGCCGGCCGCAGTCGCTGAAGGAACGCCTGGGTCGCATTGGCCCGCGCGATGCGGCTGAGCCGGAGCCCAACAAGGACCTCCCCTGAGATGAGCTGGCGCGACGAGGTGCTCGACACCCTCGCATCCGAGTTCTCGGACGTGAGCGACGTCGCGCAGCTCACCCGCATCGTGCTGCGCCTCACGCTCGCTGGCGCCCTCGGTTTCGTGCTCGGCTTCGAGCGCGAGCAGCAGGGCAAGGCGGCCGGCGTGCGCACCCACATGCTGGTGGCCATCGGCTCGGCGATGTTCGTGCTGATCCCGCAGCAGACCGGCATCGTGCCGGCCGACATGAGCCGCGTGATCCAGGGGCTGGTTGCAGGCGTGGGCTTCCTGTGCGCCGGCACCATCCTCAAGCAGGGCAAGGACGAGAGCCATGTGCAGGGCCTGACCACCGCCGCGGGCCTTTGGATGACGGCCGCCATCGGCATGGCCTGCGGGCTCGGCCGCGAGGTGACCGCCGTGGTGAGCGCGCTGCTGGCGCTCGCCGTGCTGGCACTGGTGCCGCGCCTCGTGAGCGTGATCGAGCGCGTGGCCGGTCCGAAGAAGAACGACGACACCCGCGAGCGCTGAACGCGCTGCCGCATCAATTCGCGCTGCCTTCGGCATCAATCGCGGCACCGCGTCCGGCTAGCATCGAAGACCCCCTTTTTGAACCACCGCAACGGACCGGAGATCCCTCTCATGCGCAAGCTCTATGTCGGCAACAAGAACTACTCGTCGTGGTCCATGCGGCCCTGGGTGTTGATGAAGCAGGCCGGCATCGATTTCGAGGAAGTCGTGGTGCGCTTCGATTCGTTCGAGGCCGATTCGCAGTTCAAGCACACCATCGCCGCGCTGAACCCGGTGGCCAAGGTGCCGGTGCTGGTGGACGACGGCCTCGTCGTCTGGGACACGCTGGCCATCGCCGAATACCTCGCCGAGACCTTCCCCGAAAAGCAGCTCTGGCCCCGGTCCGCGGCTGACCGTGCGCGCGCCCGCAGCGTCTGCGCCGAGATGCACTCGGGCTTCGGCGGCCTGCGCAACCATTGCGGCATGAACATCGAAGCCTCGCTGCCCGAGGTGGGCGCCCGGCTGCTGAAGGAAGTGCCCGAAGTCGCCAGCGACCTCGCGCGCATCGTGCAGATGTGGAACGGCCTGCTCGACACGCATGGCGGCCCGATGCTGTTCGGTGCCGGATTCGGCATCGCCGATGCCTACTTCGCGCCCATCGGCACGCGCATCAAGACCTATGGCCTGCCGGTGCCGGCGCATATCACGGCCTACATCGAGCGCGTGCAGGCGCTGCCGGGCGTCAGGGCCTGGATCGACGATGCACTGGCGGAGAAAGATTTCCTGCAGTTCGAAGAGCCCTATCGCACGGGGCGCTAGGGTCTTCGAAGCAGGTAGGGCGGATCAGAACCGGTAGGTTGCCGCCACGTAGGTGACGATCGGGTTCAGCTTCAGGCTGGCTTCGCTATTGGCCACCGGCAGGCCGTAGATCGAGGTCGTCGTCAGCTTGGCCTTGGTCTTCAGCGGGATGTACGACACCGAGAACGAGACGCCCCAGTGCTTGTCGAACTGGTAGGCCGCGCCCACGTTGATCACCGGCGCGAACTTGCTGTCGAGCTTGGCCGTGGTGTTCACCGCGAACGGCGACTGGTGGAACTGGCCGGCCAGTGCGCTCTGCAGGTTCGAGGTCAGCTTGACGTCGCTGTACCAGACGTAGGTGGCGCCCAGGCCCACGAACGGCCGGAAGGCGTCGGTGCCCTCGTTGAAGAAGTACTTGCCCAGGATCGTCGGGCTCCACTGGCGCGCCTCGCCGAGCTGTCCGACGCGGCCGAGGGTGCCGGTGCCGTTGAGCTTGAACTTCGGCGGCACGCCGAACACGCCTTCCACCGCCCAGTGGCTGTCGAGGAAATAGGTGGCGTTGAGACCCACCGTGTCGGAATCGCTCACGCTAGCACCCGAGCCGGCCAGCACGCTCGGAATGGGCGAGGTCACGGTCAGCGGCTTGCTGGAATCCTGTGGTGACAGATGGAACCAGCCCGCGCCGACGACCCAGTCGCCCGCCTGCTGCGCCATCGCGCTTCCGGATGCCAAGGCACCCAGAGCCGCCAGCGCAAACATTGTTTTCTTCATGATGTGAATTGCTCCTTTGGTTGACATATCCCTCTGCGGATGCGGGCGTCGACTTGTGATTGCCGCTGAATTTCGTCCGATGAACGAACGATTTCCCGGTCCGCTCCGGGGATTATCGAACGACCGTTCTATTTTTTTGTACCGGGAGTATCCCTACACTGCACTTATGAAAATTTTTCTCGTTGGAGGTGCACTTCGCGACCGGCTGCTGCAGCGGCCGGTGTCCGACCATGACTGGCTGGTGGTCGGCGCCACGCCCGAAGAAATGGTGGCCCGCGGCTACCTGCCCGTGGGACGCGACTTTCCGGTGTTCCTGCACCCCGAGACGCGCGAGGAGTACGCGCTGGCACGCACCGAGCGCAAGAGCGCGCCGGGCTACCGCGGCTTTACCGTGCATTCCGCGCCCGACGTCACGCTGGAGCAAGACCTCGCGCGCCGCGACCTGACCGTCAACGCCATTGCGCTGCCGGCCGAACTTGTGAGCGCCGACGGCCGCTTCGACCCCACGCCCGCCACGCTGGCCGACCCCTTCCACGGCCAGCGCGACCTGCGCGACAAGGTGCTGCGCCACGTGACCGACGCCTTTCGCGAAGACCCGGTGCGCATCCTGCGCGTGGCGCGCTTCGCGGCACGCTTCGACGACTTCAGCGTCGCCCCCGAAACCATGGCGCTGATGCGCGAGATGGTCGCCGCCGGCGAGGTCGATGCGCTGGTGGCCGAGCGCGTGTGGCAGGAGCTGTCGCGCGGCCTGATGGAAACACGCCCCTCGCGCATGTTCGAGGTGCTGCGCGAATGCGGTGCGCTGGCCGTGCTGCTGCCCGAGCTCGACGGCGGCACGCAAGCGACGATGGCAGTCATCGATGCCAGCGCCCGCCTGCAGGCCTCGCTGGCGGTGCGCTTCGCCTGCCTCATGCGCAACGAGAGCGTCAAGCAGCTGCAGCAGGTGTGCGACCGCTGGCGCGTGCCGGTGGACATCCGCGAACTGGCCGAGGTGGTGGCGCGCGAGCATGGCCACATCGACGGCAGCGACGCGCTGGACGCCACGGGGCTGGTGCGCCTGCTGGAGCGCTGCGACGCCTTCCGCAAGCCCGCGCGCTTCGCCGAGGCGCTGCTGGCCTGCGAATGTGACTCGCGCGGCCAGCCCGGCTCCGGCGATGCGCCCTACCCGCAGCGCGAGCGCCTGCTCGCCGTGCTGGCGACGGCAGCGGCCGTGGCCACCGATGTGGTGGCCAAAGCCGCCCAGCAGTCCGGCGCCATCGGCCCGAAGATCGGCGAGGCGATCCACCAGGCCCGGGTCGAAGCCGTCGCGGCGTCGCTGTCCGCCAGGGCATGACTTCTGGCACTTCCCGGAGCAGACCCGGCCGATAGCATCGACCGGGTGAATGCCACCGCGCCGAAGCCCGCACTCGAATCCGACGCTTCCCAGCATCCGACCGATCCATCCGCCGGGCCGGACGACCTGAGCCTGCGCGTGCTGCGCGAGCATGTGGCCTCGGTGTACGCGGCCTACAACGCATCGGTGTTCGTGCACTTCGGCCTGGGCGCGGCGCTCGGCGCCGCCATGTACGTGCACCAGCCCCGCCTGTGGATCCTGGCCTGGATGGCGGCCCACCTGTCGTTCGGCCTCGCCCTCTTCTTCATGCCGCGCTGGCACGAGGGCGTGCCGCTCGCGGACACGACGCGCTGGGCGCGCCGGCATTCGCGCACCGTCACTGCCGTGAGCATAGCCACGGCCACCGCCCCGCTGCTGTTCATCTCGGCCGGCGACCTGCCCGTGACCTCGGTGGTAACGGTGGTCATCATCGGCAGCTGCGCCCGGGCCATGCAGCTGCTGTGGCCGCTCAAGCCCGCGCTGTACGGCTACACCCTGCCGATGATGCTGAGCCTGATTGCCGCGCTGGCCTGGCAAGGCGACGCCCTGCACTTCTTCCTCGCGGTGTTCAGCCTGGGCTACCTGTTGTTCACGCTGCGCGTGGGCGACCAGCAGCACAAGCTGCTGACCGACTCGCTGGTACTGCGCTTCGAGAACGAGGCGCTGGCCGCGCAGCTCGGCAAACAGATTGCCGTCGCCGAACGCGCCAGCGCCGAGAAGACGCGCTTCCTCGCCACCGCCAGCCACGACCTGCGCCAGCCGTTGCATGCCATCGCCCTGTTCGGCGCCGCGCTGGAGAACGAGCTGCGCGAGCACCATGGCGGACGCAACGCGCAGCGGCTGATGCGCGCGGTAAATGCACTGGGCAATTCGCTGGACACCATGCTCGACGTGTCGCGCCTCGACGCTGGCGTGGTCATGCCGGCCGTCGGGCCTGTGTCGCTGGATGCGCTGTTCCGCTCGCTCAACCACATGTTCGCGGCGCAGGCCGAGCAACGGCAATTGCAATTGCGGGTGCGCGCCAGCGGCCTGTGGGTGCGCAGCGATCCGCAGCTGCTGTACCGCATGCTCTCGAACCTCGTCGACAACGCGCTGAAGTACACGGCACGCGGCGGCGTTGCCGTGCGGGCCCGTTCGCGCGGCGACATGGTGTGGATCGAAGTGCTCGACACCGGCATCGGCATCGCGCCCGAGCAGCACGAGCGCGTGTTCGAGGAGTACTACCAGGTGCAGAATCCGGGCCGCGACCGCGCGCAGGGCCTGGGCATCGGCCTGTCGATCGTGCAGCGGCTCTCGCGCCTGCTGCAGCATCCGGTGCAGGTGAAGTCGCGCCTGGGCGGTGGCTCGCGCTTCCGCATCCAGCTGCCGGCCGCGGCGCCCCTGGTGGCCGACGTCGAGCCGGCCGCAGCTTTCCGCAGCACCGCTGCTTCGCCCGAGGCGGTGATCCATGCGACACGCGCACGCATCCTGCTGATAGACGACGAAGCGGAGATCCGCGAGGCCATGACCGGCCTCTTCCACGCCCACGACCTGGCCGTGGACGCCGTGGCCAGCGAAACCGAAGCCGTCGAGGTGCTGGGCCGGCCCGATGTGCAGGAGCGGCCCTTCGCACTGCTGATGTGCGACTACCGCCTTTCCAACGGCGACAACGGCCTCGACGTCGGCCTGAGGCTGCAGCGCCGCTTCGGGCTGCAGGCGCCGCTGATGCTGGTGACCGGCGAGACCTCGCCCGAGCGGCTGCAGCACGTGCGCGCCTCCGGGGTGCCGGTGCTGTTCAAGCCGGTGAACGCCGCGGCGCTGCTGCGTGCGCTTGCCGATGTGGTGCCCAAGGCCGCCTGATTCACGGCCCTGACCCCGACGCACGTCCGGTTTTGGCCGACACGCGCATGCTTCGACGCGTGTTAAGGTTTTTCCCGATGCCAAAGTCCTCCAGCAACTTGCAGTTGCCTCCTCCGTTGGGCCGGGATGCAGCCCTCTTCCTCGACTTCGACGGTACGCTGGTCGGGCTTGCGCCCACGCCTGAAGCCATCGAGATTCCGCCTGCCCTCGTGCCTCTGCTGAGCGACCTGCGCGACCAGCTCGGCGGCGCGCTTGCCGTGGTGTCGGGCCGCCAGATCGACTCCATCGACCGCTTTCTCGCACCGCTGCGGCTGCCCGCGGCCGGCGAGCACGGCGTGCAGCGCCGCAACGCCAGCGGCCACACGCAGGAGCAGCGCCCGCCCGATCTCATTCCCATCCTCGAAATTGCCAACGAACTCGCGCGCGTGCACGAAGGCCTGCTGGTGGAGCGCAAGCACGCCGCCATCGCCCTGCACTACCGGCTCGCGCCGCAGCTCGAAGCCGTATGCCGCGACGCGATGTCGCGCGCCATCGAAAACCATCCGCAGCTCGAACTCATGCACGGCAAGTTCGTGTTCGAGGTAAAGCCCACGGGTGTCAACAAGGGCATCGCCATCGACGCCTTCATGACCGAGGCGCCGTTCGCGGGCCGCACGCCGGTCTTTCTGGGCGACGACACCACCGATGAAAGCGGCTTTGCGGTAGTGCAGCCGCGCGGCGGCATCGCCATCAAGGTCGGCTCGGGGCCGAGCCTGGCGCTGCACCGGCTCGAATCGCCGCGCGCCGTCTACGAATGGCTGGTGCAGGCACGCGACATGCTGGCGACGCAAAAACCCGCAAAAACCAACGAAGAATCCCCGAGGAGCCCCCGATGAGCGAACAACAACTGCCGGTGGCGCCCGAGGATCGCGCCGGCCAGGCGCTGGCAGGCGCGGCCGGCCCGGACGACCGCGCGCCGGCCGACATGCAGGCAGCCGCAGCACCCGGCCCGCGCGGCTTTGCCCCGCCGGCCGAGCCTTCGCTCAACGTCGGCGTGATCGGCAACTGCGCCTACAGCGCACTCATCGACGCGCGCGGCCGTGCCGTGTGGTGCTGCCTGCCGCGCTTCGACGGCGACCCGGTGTTCAACGCCCTGCTGCACCCCGGCGAAGATGCGGGTGCGTGGAGCATCGACATCGAAGACTTCGCCGAGGCCAAGCAGTGGTACGAGCCGAACACGGCCGTGCTGCGCACGCAGCTGTTCGACAGCGCGGGCCAGGGCGTGGAGATCACCGACTTCGCGCCGCGCTTCTACAGCCGCTCGCGCTACTTCCGCCCGCTGATGATGGTGCGCCGCGTGCGGCCGATTGCCGGCGCGCCGCGCATCCGCGTGTCGCTCGATCCGCGCTTCCAGTGGGGCGCCTCGGCGCCGGTGGAGGTTACGCGCGGCAGCAACCACATTCGCTACGTGGGCCCCGACGTGACGCTGCGGCTGAACACCGACGCATCGATCTCGCACATCCTCTCGCGCCAGCCCTTCGTGCTCTCGCGCGAATACAACTTCATGTTCGGCGTGGACGAGACGCTGCTCGACGGCATTGCCGACACCGCGCGCAAGTTCGAGCAGGAAACCATCTCCTACTGGCGCACCTGGAGCAAGCGCCTGGCCATTCCCTTCGAGTACCAGGAGGCGGTGATCCGCGCGGCCATCACGCTGAAGCTCTCGCTGTACGAGGACACCGGCGCCATCGTCGCCGCCATGACCACCAGCATTCCCGAGGCGCCGGGCAGCCAGCGCAACTGGGACTACCGCTACTGCTGGCTGCGCGACGCATTCTTCGTGGTGCGCGCGCTCAATTCCCTGAGCGAAGTGGGCACCATGGAAGACTACCTGCGCTGGCTGGGCAACGTGGTGATCGGCTCGCACGGCGAGCACATCCAGCCGCTGTACGGCATCGGGCTGGAGCGCGAGCTGCCCGAGTCCTTTGTCGAGAACCTGGCGGGCTACCGCGGCATGGGCCCGGTGCGCGTGGGCAACCAGGCGCAGGAGCATTTCCAGCACGACGTGTACGGCAACATCGTGCTCGGCGCGGCGCAGGCCTTTCACGATCACCGGCTGCTCAGCCGCGCGGGGCTGGCGGAGTTTCCGCACCTCGAGGCGGTGGGCGAACAGGCGGTGCGCGTCTACGGCACGCCCGACGCGGGCATGTGGGAGCTGCGCACGCGCGCACGCGTGCACACCAGCTCGGCGCTGATGAGCTGGGCGGCCTGCGACCGGCTCAGCAAGATCGCCCGCGCGCTGCACCTGCCCGAGCGCGCCGCCTACTGGCACGGCCATGCCGCGCGCATGAAGGAAGAGATCCTCGCCAAGTCGTGGTGCGAAGAGCGCCAGGCCTTTGCGGAGAGCTTCGGCGGGCACGAGCTCGACGCGAGCATCCTGCTGATGGTGGAGGTCGGCCTGATCGACGCGCGCGACCCCCGCTTCATCTCAACGGTCGATGCAATGGAAAAGTCGCTGTGCGACGGCCCCTACATGCGCCGCTACGAGGCCGCCGACGACTTCGGCAAGCCCGAGACCGCCTTCAACATCTGCACCTTCTGGCGCATCGACGCACTCGCCAAGATCGGCCGCAAGGCCGAGGCGCGCCAGATCTTCGAGACCATGCTCGCCGCGCGCAACCCGCTGGGCCTGCTGTCGGAAGACACGCACCCGGTCACGGGCGAGATGTGGGGCAACTTTCCGCAGACCTATTCGATGGTCGGCATCATCAACGCGGCCGTGCGCCTGTCCGCTCCCTGGGATTCGTGCATATGAGTCGTCTTGTTGTCGTTTCAAACCGCGTGGCGGACCCACGCAAGCCGGCAGCCGGCGGACTGGCCGTGGCGCTCGGCGAAAGCCTGCAGCAAAGCGGCGGCATGTGGTTCGGCTGGAGCGGACAGGTCGTCGAAGGCGGCCCCACGGGCGAAGGCGAACTGCACCGGCAGCAGGCCGGCAAGGTAACGCTGGCCACCATCGACCTGAGCCGCGAAGACCACGACAGCTACTACCTCGGCTACAGCAACGACGTGCTCTGGCCGGTGTTCCACAACCGGCTCGACCTGGCGCACTTCGACGCCGGCTTCATCGGCGGCTACCGGCGCGTGAACCAGCTGTTCGCACGCAAGCTGCTGCCGCTGCTGAAGGAAGACGACATCATCTGGGTGCACGACTACCACCTGATCCCGCTGGCAGCCGAGCTGCGCGCCATGGGCTGCAGGCAGCGCATCGGCTTCTTCCTGCACATTCCGCTGCCGCCGCAGATCATCACCGCGGCCATTCCGCAGCACGAATGGCTGATGCGCTCGCTGTTCTCGTACGACCTGATCGGCTTCCAGGCGCAGCAGGACGTGCAGCACTTCGAGCACTACGTGCGCAACGAGGCTCACGGCGAGTACCTGGGCAACGACATGTACCGCGCCTACGGGCAGACGGTGCGAAGCAGCGCCTTTCCCATCGGCATCGACGTCGACGAATTCGCGGCGCTCACGCATGCAAAAGAATCGCGCGACATGTACGAGACCATGAAGCGCGAGTATTCGAGCCGCCGGCTGCTGCTGGGCATCGACCGGCTCGACTACTCCAAGGGTATTCCGCAGCGGGTGCGTTCGTTCCGCGAGCTGCTGGCCAACTACCCCGAGAACCGGCGCAGCGCCACGCTGATCCAGATCGCCTCGCCCACGCGCGAGACGGTCGACGCGTATGGCGACATCCGGCGCGAGCTCGAATCGCTCTGCGGTGCCATCAACGGCGACTACGGCGAACTCGACTGGATGCCGGTGCGCTACATCCACCGCATGGTGGCGCGCAAGCGTGTGCCAGGGCTGTGCCGCGCGGCGGCCGTGGGGCTTGTAACGCCACTGCGCGACGGCATGAACCTCGTCGCGAAGGAATACATCGCGGCGCAGGACCCGGCGGACCCGGGCGTGCTGGTGCTGTCACGCTTTGCGGGAGCGGCCGAGCAGTTGAAGGAAGCGCTGCTGGTGAATCCGTACGACACGCACGGCACGGCGGAAACTGTTCAGCAGGCGCTGCAGATGCCGCTGGAGGAGCGGCGGGAGCGGCACCAGAAGTTGTTGTCGCGTATTCGTGAGCAGGATATTCACTGGTGGCGGAATAGCTTTCTCGAGGCGCTGCGGGAAGCGGCTAGCGAACGTTGATTGTTCGGGGTGCGATCACGCCGACGGGGGACATTCGCGGAGGGGAGTACCCGGTGTCATTCGCACGCACCCCGAACAAGTCCCCTACCAGCCAGTAAGCAGACGCACAAAGCGCATCACAGGCCGCGCCTCCACGGCCGAAACCTGCGCAACCAGCGGCACGTGCACCCGCAAATGCACCGGCGTCAGCGCAGACACTTCGATCCAGCCGCCGTGCGGCAGCCGATGCACCTCGCCTTCCTCGAGCAGCGTCTCGGCCATGAACACGGTCTCGCCGAACCATCCGGGCGGCGACACGACCCGGGCGCGGCCCTCGGCCAACTGGAGCCAGGCCCCGGCATCGACCGAGGTGCGCAGGGACTGGCCGGGTTCCAGAACGATGGAATCGGGCGCTTGGGAGAGGGTGGTGATCATGGCGAACCTCGGGTGAATGAGGGTTCATCGTAGAAATTCCGTCGCCTAAAAAACAGGCACACGCCATGGCTATTGCGACCGTAACAGCGGTGCCGCCGACGCATCTGTTATGGTCGTTTTCCCTAGCAACTGCATCTGTTTTCGGATGCCCGATACGGGGAACATCGACCCCATGGACTCGCTACCGCTCTACCGCCAGCTCTCCGCGCACTATGTGGACGCGATCCACACCGGCTCCCTCAAGCAGGGCGACAAGCTGCCCTCGCTGCGCAGCCTGATGCGGCTGCACGACATCAGCCTGTCGACCGCGCTGCAGGTCTGCCGAGCCATGGAAAGCGACGGCTGGGTCGAGGCCCGCGACCGTTCGGGCTACTTCGTGCGGCGGCCACAGCGGCTGGCCATCGCGCCGATGGAAGAGCCGATTGCCGACGTGCCGCCCGACCCCGCGCAGTTCGTCAGCATGCGCACACGCATGGCCAACTTCATGGCGCGTGGCCGGCACACGGGCGTGAAGCTCAACTTCGCCATCGCCCGCGCGGCTCCCGAGCTGTATCCCGCCGAGGCCCTGCGCAACTCGATGACGCGCGCACTGCGCCAGCGACCCGAGCTGCTGACCACCGCCTCGTCGCAGAAGGGCCACGAGCAGTTTCGCGAAGCGCTGGCACAGCGCAGCCTGCGCGTGGGCATGACGGTGCCGCCCGACGAAGTGCTCGTCACCAACGGCTGCATCGAGGCGCTGAACCTCGCGCTGCGCGCCATCGCCAAGCCCGGCGACACGGTGGCCGTGGAGTCGCCCACCTTCTACGGCCTGCTGCAGGTGCTCGAAAGCCTGGGGCTGCGCGCGCTGGAGATTCCGACCAGCCCGCAAACGGGCATCTCCCTGGAAGCGCTCGACCTCGCCATCCACACCTACGACGACATCAAGGCCGTGGTAGTGGTGCCGCACCTGCAGAACCCCATCGGCAGCGTGATGCCCGACGCCCACAAGCAGCGGCTGGTGCACCTGTGCGAGAGCCACGGCATCGCGCTCGTCGAAGACGACACCTACAGCGACCTCGTGGAAAGCGACGCGCCGCTGCGCGCGGTGAAGTCGTGGGACCGCACGGGCAACGTGATCTATTGCGCCTCGCTGCACAAGGTGCTGGCGCCGGGGCTGCGGCTGGGCTGGATCACCGCCGGGCGCTGGCACGCGCAGGTGGAAATGCTCAAGTACGCGCAGACCCGCAACAACGAGGCGCTGGCGCAGATCGCCGCGGGCGAGTTCGTCGCGAGCGGCGGCTACGACCGCCACCTGCGCCGGCTGCGCGAGCGGCTGCACGTGCAGCGCGACCAGACGGCGGATGCCATCGCCAAATACTTTCCGTCGGGCACGCGGCTGAACCTGCCGCGCGGCGGGCTGCAGCTGTGGGTCGAGCTGCCCGGGCAACGCTCGTCGGTGGACGTGTTCGACGCGGCGCTGCGCGAACACATGCTGGTGGCGCCGGGCGCACAGTTTTCGAACTCGGGGCGCTTCGACAACTACCTGCGCATCAACTGCGGCTGGCCATATTCGAAGGCGGTGGATGCGGGGCTGCAGCGGCTGGGCGAGATCGTGTCGGCCGTGCGGCCGCCGCACTAGCAGCCAGCCGGCGATTCAGACGATGTAGAACACGACGGCGTCGCGCCTTGCGGCCGCGCCGGCGAAGAAGCGCTTCACACCTTCCATGAAGCCCTCGAGGTCCCGGGCGCCGTCCTGCCAGACCTTGGCCCAGTAGAGTTCGCTGAACTTCGCCGGCTCGCCGGTGAAACGGCCCATCAGTTCCGCCACGTCGCGCTGCGCGAGCCGGGCCGCGGTGCGCTCGACGTGAGCGGCCGTGAGATAGATGCAGCCCAGCCCGTCGGTGCCGTCGAGCTCCTCGCCGTCCACCGCCTCGGGCAGCAGCGTGCGCACCACGTCCCAGGCCTGCTCCACTGTCTGGCTGTCGTGCGGGCCGCCCTGCGCGGCTGGCGAATGCAGGAAGCCCGACACGGTGGACGGATCGATCACCAGCGCGCGCAGCCGGTAGCGGTCCAGGGCGTAGAAGGCGCCGCCGATGCTCATGTGCTGGGTTCCATGCGTGCGGCGCGAGCGACCGTGGCGAGCACCATGCTCACGCTGTCGATGTTGCGCTGCGCGTTGTCGATGTTCCTGAAGTGGTCGGGCGCGCAGATCTGGTTGAGCAGCAGCGTGCGCTTGAAATGCATCAGCGCCTGGCGCAAGTCGCCCTCTTCCTGCGCGATCAGGCCCAGGTCGTTGTGGGCGGTTGCGGCCGCCTGGGAAATGCCCCGGCAGTTGCCCTGCTGGATGTCGAGCGAGCGCTCGAACAGCGGCCTGGCCTTGTCGAATTCGCGGCGCGCCATGAACAGGCTGGCGAAGTTGTTGAGCATGTCGGAGTGCAGTTCGGCGTCGCCCTCGCCCGGCGGGAGCTTGTCCAGATGCACGAGGGCGCGCGCGTAGCAAAGCTCGGCTTTGGCGTCCTGGCCGGACTCGGCATAGAGAAACGCCAGGTTGTTGAATGCGCGCACCACGCCATCGCTGGAGCCGCCCCGGGCTTCGGCCACCGCCATGGCGATGGTCTTCTTGTAGAGCGCTTCGGCCTCTTCGGCCCGCCCGGCCGCGGCATGCAGCAGCGCCAGGGTGTTGGTCGGCCCGCGCCGCCAGCTGTCGTCGAGGCCGAGCAGCCCGATCATGGCCAGGGCTTCGTCCGCCGAGGCCTGTGCCTTGTCGTACCACTGCAGCCGGCGGCACAGTTCCGCATAGCTGGCCAGCTGGAGCACCACGGCCCTGTCCGCGCCGCCGTACAGCCGGCGACTGGCGGCGACGGCTTCGGCGCAGAACTTCTCGGCCCGGGGCAGGTCGCCCTGGGCCAGTGCGTCGCGGTAGCGCGCGTCGCGGTCTTCGAGCAGGTTCAGCAGCGCGCCTTCTTCGTCGGATGCAGCGCCGTGGGCCTTGCGTTCGGCGATGCCGGTCAGGGTCAGGTCCAGCGCCTTGCGGGCGATGTCCATGTCTTCCGCCGGCATGCCGATCTTGCGGCCGATGGAAAGGCTTTCCTCCAGGCTGGCCCGGGCCCTGTCGAAGGCCTTGAACTGGTAGCAGGCCTGGCCGAGCATGCACAGCGTCATCGCGAGGTTCTGGTGCGGGCCCTTGAACACGCGGCGCGCGGTGGCGACGATCTGCTCGGCGATGGCAACGGCGCCGGCCCAGTCTTCGGCCTCGGCGGCGGCCACGAAGCGCTCCTGCAGCTTGTTGGCTTCGGCGAGGGCGGCGAGGTCGTATTCCTTGGCCTCTCGTGTCCCGGCGCGACGGGCGCGCTGGCGGGCCGGAGCTTCTTCACCATCTTCGACAGCGGCCCCGTCCTGCTGCTTCATCCGCCGGTAGATCCAGTAGACGTCGAACAGCATCCACGGCAGCACAAGCGCCAGGCCGAAGCGCGATCCCGGCAGGCCGGCAACGCCATACAGCAGCAGCGCCAGTTGCGCCGCGCCGCCCAGGTAGCTCCCGAGATAGAAGCGATGCGCCCCGATGAAACCGCCCACCAGCCACAACAAGTAGGCATAGGAGCGACGGCGAGGCAGCAGGGTCATGATGTTCGCCGGATCGTACGATGTGGCCGTTCAGTCGAGCAGCGCCAGTGCGGCGTAGTCGCCGACCTTGTCGCCCAGGCCGGCGGGCACGAGGCGCACGCCCTGCGTGAGCGGCGGCAGCTTGCCGTCTACATGCGCCTGCAGCCTCGGCAGCAGAAAGTCGCGGTGGTGCCAGAACACGCTGCCGCCCAGGCTGACGCGCTGCAGGTCGAGCGTGGCGATCAGGTTGTAGAGCATGCGGCCCATCACCCTGCACAGCGCGTCGACGATTTCCAGCGAATGCGGCTCGCCAGCCGCGGCCGAGCTGAACAGATCGGCCGCGGGCTGGCCGAAGCGCCGGGCGATCGAGTTGCCGGCAATCAGCCCTTCGACGTCGCCGACGTTGCCGCAGCCGCACAGCGCCCCGCTGGCGTCGTCCACCACGAAGCTGTGGCCCGCATGGCCGGCGTTGCCGTTCTTGCCGCGCAGCGCGCGGCCGTCCACGCACAGGCCGACGCCGACGCCGGTGCTCCACGTAACGTAGGCACAATCGTCCAGCCCCTTGAGCGCGCCCCAGTGGCGCTCGGCCTCCAGCGCGGCGACCGCATCGTTCTCGACCCGCACGCGGGCGAAGCGCTTTGCCAGCGGCGCCTCGACCAGCGCAGTCATCCATGTGTTGGGCAGGCCGCGCGCCGGGCCGGCGATGCCGCCGCAGATGTTGGGCGTGGCCAGTTCGACCTTGCCCTCGCGCAGCTCGAAGGGCCCGGCCGACGACACGCCCACGCGGTCGATGGTTGCGGCATCGATGCCTTGCTCCGCGCAGACCTCGTCGATCATCCGCATGATCTGCACCGCCACCGCGTCGTTGTCGCCGGTCTTGGCCGTGGGCTCGCTGCGGCGGCCAATCAGCGGCGCGTCGCTCGAAGCGGAAAGGCTTACGGCCACCTTGGTGCCGCCGATGTCTACGCAGGCTCTCATTGCTGTTTGTCTTTTCTCTACAGAAGACGCGCGACCAGCGCCGCGATCATGCTGAGCACCACGGTGCTGGCAATCGGCAGTTGCCACTCGCGGCCGAAGGCGCGGAACTCGAAATCGCCGGGCAGTCGTCCGAAGCCGAAGCGGCGCAGCCAGGCGGTCAGGCCGCTCATGAGCACCAGTGCGAGGACGACGACGATCAGCCAGCGGAACATGTTCGACAGTCTAGGCCGAGAGGATGGCCATCGCTTGCCGGTGGAGTTCGGGCGTTGCCGCCGCGATCACCCGCCCGTCTGACTTCAGCCCCAGCGGCTGGCCCTGCCAGTCGGTGATGACGCCGCCCCCGGCCTCGATCAGACCGGCGGGGCCGAGGTAGTCGTAAGGCTGCAGGCCAGTCTCGACCACGAGGTCGATGGTGCCGCCCGCCAGCTGGGCGTAGCCGTAGCAGTCGCCGCCGAAGCGGCGCATCGCGCACTGGCGGCTGAGCCGGTCGAAGGCAGTCCAGTCGGCCGGCGCGAAGATGTCGGGCGAGGTGGTGACGATGCGGGCCTTGGCCACCTCGGTGCAGCTGCTGGCGCGCACGGGCTGGCCGTCGCGCGTGGCGCCCTTGCCGGCCTCGCCGATCCAGCGCTCCTTGAGCACCGGCATGTCGACCACGCCCAGCACGATGCGGCCGCCCTGCAGCACACCGATCAGCGTGCCCCACAGCGGCGAGCCGGTGATGAAGCTGCGCGTGCCGTCGATGGGGTCGAGCACCCAGACGCGCTCTGCGTCGAGCCGCTCGGGGCCGTGCTCCTCGCCGTAGATGCCGTCGGCAGGCACGCGCGCGCCAAGGATTTCGCGCATGGCCGTCTCGGCGGCGCGGTCGGCCAGCGTGACCGGGCTTTCGTCGGCCTTGGTGATGATGTCCAGCGGCGTACGAAAGTAGTGCATCGACTGCGCTGCGGCGGCATCGGCCAGCGCCTGGGCAATCGACGAAAGATCGGGGGTCGAGGAGCTCATGGGAGAGTGGTTAACACATGCCAAAACCTGCGATTAGACCCGAGCCGGGCCGGGTTTGACACGGCGGGGGCGCCAGTCCTAGCATGGCCCGAAAATTGCCAGGAGACAAAACAAATGGCCTCGCTCAAATTCCTGCGCACCACGCTGCTCGCCCTCCTGCTAGGCGCCTCGGCCCTGCTGGCGCACGCCACCCCTTCCGACGCCGAGGACAAGCTGATCGACACGCTGATCCAGCGCGTCTCGAAGATGTCGGCCATGGTCTTCCTGCGCAACGGCAACGAATACACCGCCGCCGACGCCGCCAAGCACATGCAGGCGAAGTACGACTACTTCAAAAAGGAGCTGGTGACGGCCGAAGACTTCATCGAGCGCTGCGCCTCGCGCTCGGAGATGACGGGGCAGGCCTACAAGGTGAAGCTCAACAACGGCACGGTGCGCGACGCCAACGAGTTCCTCAACGGCGAGCTGCGCTCGATGCGGCAAGCCGCGAAGAAGACCAGCGGCTAGCTAGCGCTGCTGCCCCCAGCGGCGCACCGTGAGCCGCTCCAGCGTCTTGAAGCCCAGGCTCTCGACCAGCAGGCCGATCAGCACCACCATCGCAAGGCCCGCGAACACGCGGTCGGTGTACAGCTCGTTGCGGTTCTGGAAGATGTACCAGCCCAGCCCGCCCTTGCCCGACGAGGCGCCGAACACCAGTTCGGCCGCGATCAGCGTACGCCAGGCAAAGGCCCAGCCGATCTTCAGGCCCGACAGGATCGACGGCAGCGCAGCCGGCACCAGGATCTGCAGCACGTAGCGCAGGCCCTTCAGCCCGTAGTTGCGCCCCGCCATGCGCAGCGTTTCGGGCACGCCCTGGAAGCCCGCATAGGTGTTGAGCGCCAGCGGCCACAGCACCGAATGGATCAGCACGAACACGAGGCTGCCGCGCCCCAGCCCGAACCACAGCAGCGCCAGCGGCAGCAGCGCGATGGCGGGCAGCGGGTTGAACATCGAAGTTAGCGTGTCCAGCAGGTCGCGGCCGATCTGCGTCGACACGGCGAGCGTGGTGAGCGCGAATGCCAGCAGCACGCCGGCGAGGTAGCCCTGTAGCAGCACGGCCAGCGAGATACGCACCTTCTCGATCAGCTCGCCGCTGGCAAGCCCTTCGAACAGCGCGCTCGCCGTGGCGGTGAAGGTGGGCAGCAGCAGGTCGTTGTTCTGCCAGCGGGCTGCAAGCTCCCACAGCACGGCGATGACGGCGAGGATCAGCCCCTTGCGCAGCCAGGCCTGCGACCAGATGCGCGCGCCCAGGGGCAGCGTGCGTTCGACCGGCAGCTCGGTGAAGGGCTCGAGCGTGCGCTCGTATTCGGGGCGGATGGGAGGAACGATGGCACTCATGCCGCGGCCTCCTCGTGCTCTTCTTCGAAAAGCATGTCGTGGATGCGCTGCGCCGTGTTTTGGAACTCGGCGCCACCCAGGCTCGCAAGCGAAAAGCCGTGGCTGTTGATCTCGGCGCGCATGCGCCCCGGGTGCGGCGACAGCAAAGCGATGCGGTTGCCCACCACCAGAGCCTCTTCGATCGAATGCGTGACGAACAGCAGCGTGAAGCGCACCTCGTCCCACAGCTCGAGCAGTTCCTGCTGCATCTTGCGGCGCGTGAGCGCGTCGAGTGCGGCAAAGGGTTCGTCCATCAGCAGCACGCGCGGCTGCATCGCGAGCGCGCGTGCAATCGCCACGCGCTGCTTCATGCCACCTGAAAGCTGGTGCGGATGCACATCGGCAAACTTTGCAAGGCCGACCTTGTCGAGGTAGTGCAGCGCGCGTTCGGCGGCTTCCTTCTTGCCGAGCGTGCGCGAAGCCAGCAGCGGGAACATCACGTTCTGCTTCACGGTCTTCCACGGCGGCAGCTGGTCGAACTCCTGGAACACAACGATGCGGTCGGGGCCGGGCTGTGTCACCCGCTGGCCTTCGAGGCGGATTTCGCCTTCGACCGGCGGGATGAAGCCCGCCACGGCCTTCAGCAGCGTGGACTTGCCGCAGCCCGAGGGGCCGAGCAGCACGAAACGGTCGGCGGCGTGGACATCGAAACTCACGCGGTGCGTGGCGCGGACGACTCGCTCGGGGGTACGGTATTCGAGGCTGACCTTGTCCACCTGTAGCAGCGGTGCGCTTTCTTGCCCCCTCTCCCTCTCTCGCTCGCGGGAGAGGGTTGGGGTGAGGGCGGGTGGCGATGCCAGAGGCTCCCCCCTCACCCCTGCCCTCTCCCGATGTGAGAGGGAGTCACCCCGGGAAGGCAAAGCCGCTGCCGTGCTCATCGATCAATTCCCCGACGAATTCTGCGCATCGTCGAAGAAGTAATCCTTCACCGAAGCCGGCTTGTTCTTGATCGCGCCCACACGGTGCATGAACTCCGCCAGCGGATACGTGTTCTGCGGCGTGGTCTTGAACTGCACTTCGGGGTTCTTGATGATCTTCAGCAGCAGATCGCGGTCGAGCTTCGCGTTGCTCACCTTCAGGTAGATGTCGGCCGCCTTCTCAGGGTTGGCCGTGACGAACTTCGCCGCCTCGTCGAGCGCATCGACAAAGGCCTTGTACGTCTTCGGGTTCTCGCTGCGGAATTTCTCGGTGGCATAGAGCACCGTCGCCGACGATGGACCGCCCAGCACCTGGTACGAGTTGAGCACGATGTGCGCGTTCGGATTGCCCGCGAGCTCCTGCTCCTGGAACGGCGGATTGCCGAAGTGCCCCGTGATCTCCGTGCCGCCCTTGATGATGGCCGCAGCCGCATCGGGGTGCGGCAGCGCCACGCTGATCTTGTCGAGCCGGTTGAACTCCTTGTCGCCCCACAGCTTGGCCGAGGCGAACTGCAGCACGCGCGACTGCACCGACACGCCCACGGCGGGTAGCGCGATGCGGTCCTTGTCGGTGAAGTCGGCGATCGTCTTCACGTTCGGGTTGTTGCTCACCAGGTAATACGGAAAGTTGCCCAGCGAGGCCACGCCCTTCACGTTCTGCTTGCCCTTGGTGCGGTCCCACAGCGTGAGCAGCGGGCCCACGCCGGCGCCCGCGATCTCGATGTTGCCGGACAGCAGCGCGTCGTTGACGGCCGAGCCGCCCGAGAGCTTGACCCATTCGACCTTGGCGTCGACGCCCGCGGCCTTCGCGTGCTTCTCGATGAGCTTCTGCTCCTGCGCGACGTTGAGCAGCAGGTAGACGATGCCGAATTGCTCGGCGATGCGGATCTGGCCCTCAGCATGCGCAGCGAGGCTGCCGGCGAGAAGGCCGAGGCCGGTGACGAGCGCGGCGGCTTTGCGGGTGAAGCGGTTCATTGACTGTGGTTCGGAAGAAAGATCAGAAAGGCGTGTCGCCGACGATGGTGGTGCGGTTGAGGCGGCGGCGCAGGTGGTCTGGCGTGCCCGCTGCGAGGTGCATCAGCGAGCGGTTGTCCCAGAACACGAGGTCGTGCGGCGCCCACTGGTGGCGGTACACGAACTCGGGCTTCACGCTGTGCGCGAACAGCTCGGCGAGCAAGGCGTCGCTTTCGTCCTGCGGCAAACCGACGATGCGCGTGGTGAAGTGCTCGCTGACGAACAGCGCCTTGCGGCCTGTCTCGGGGTGCGTGCGCACCACGGGCTGGACGGCTGGGGCGACCTGATCGATCTGCGCTTGCGAGAGCTTGGGGCGCCACGGGTTCTTCGCGCGCAGCTCTTCGTACTTGGCGAGGTAGCTGTGCTCGGCCTTCAGCGGCAGGACGCGCTGCTGCAGCTCGGGGCTCAGCGACTCCCACGCGAGATGCTGGTCGGCGAACAGCGTGTCGCCGCCTTCGCTCGGCAGCTCCTGCGCATGCAGCAGGGAGCCCAGGCTGGGGTTGGGTTTGTACGAAATGTCGGAATGCCAGTAGACGCCTGCGTCGCCAAGGCCGATGGGCTCGCCGTTCTCCTTGATGTTGGAGACGATGAGGATCTCGGGGTGGTTCTTCAGCTGGAACTGGTGGAGGACGTGGATTTCGAGCGGGCCGAAGCGGCGGCTGAAGTCGATGTGCTCCTGCGGGGTGATCTGCTGGTCGCGGAATACCAGGACGTGGTGGTCGAGGTGGGCTTTGTGGATTCGGACGAAGTCTTCGGTGCTGATTGGCTTCGAGATGTCAAGGCCGATGATTTCGGCGCCGACCGGGGCATCGAAGGGGCGCACTTCGAAGTGCTGTGCGGCGGGCTCGGGCCTGCTGCTGGAAAGAACGGCTGTCATGCCGGGAATGTAGGGGCCGGTTTGTTGTTTCCCAACGAACTCTTCGTTGATAGCTTATGACTTTGGATGTTTGGGACGGGGGCCGGGTCTCGGCCCGGCGGCCGACTCACTTTCTTTTGCTTCGCCAAAAGAAAGTAAGCAAAGAAAAGGCGACCCTGCTGTCTGCGTCCCTTCGCTTCGCTTCGGGCAACCTGCGGTGCTCGACGTAGACGGGGGTCCGCAGAACTCGCTTCGCTCAAACAGCTGCGGCCCTGATCCCGTCTACGTCTGCGCTCCTCGGCGCAGCCAGAAGGGATGGGGGAACCCAGCAGGCCTTCGCTGCGCTCGGCCCCCGAACATCCAACAGCCAATACCAAGCCGAGCGAAGCAAAGGCCCGTTCCGTCTCCCCCTCCCCTCTGGCTGCGCCGAGGAGCGCAGCGTTTCGCGGATCAGGGCTCGCCCTTGTCTGAGCGAAGCGAGTTTGGGCGAGACCCCGCGCAACGCGAGCACCGCAGGTTGCCCCGTAGCGCAGCGAAGGGGTCGCAGACAGTGGGGTCGCCTTTCTTTTGCCTACTTTTCTTTGGCGAAGCAAAGAAAAGTAGGTCGCCCGCCGGGGCGAGTCCCGGCCCCGGAACACAAACAACCACAGTCACTCAAAGCGTATGACTGCGATCCCCATCAACAAACCCCATCGCATCCCAAGCCCCCCCAACAGCAAACCCGACAACCTTGAACAGTTCCCCCATCTCATGCTCATGGATCAACCGCGCAGCCATCGCCCGCTCGGCAACAGACCCGGCTTCCATCCGAGCCAACAACCCACAGTTCAGCAGAAACCGCGCCTGACTCGTATAGCCCAGCACCTCAAGCCCCGCGTCCTGCCCAGCCAGCGCAATACCCGTGAAGTCGACATGCGCAGTGATGTCCTTGTAGCCCACATCGGACAGCGGATCGCCATCAGCCTGGTGCGCCCGGTGGCACATCACCGTGCCCATATGCCGCTGCGGGTGGTAGTACTCGGCCTCGGGAAAACCGTAATCGATAAGAAAAGCCGCGCCCTTCCCAAGCCGATCCGCCAGCGTGGCAATGAATGCCCGAGCCTGCGGATGAATCTCGGTGAGGTAGTCGTGTTCGCCGGGCACTTCGATCGGCGGGCGAAGTTCGGTGGAACGGTCCGCCCATGCCCAACCGTCGTCGCTCGCATTGCGCACCACGCCGCGTTCGAACCACTGCCCGCCCACACGCGCCAGCAATTGCACAGGCATCGCATCGAGCACTTCGTTTCCGACCACCACGCCTTCCATCGACTCAGGCAGTTCGCTCAGCCACTCGACACGATCCGCATACCGCACCAGCGCCTGTTGCTGCCGCTCCCGCAACGTGCCGGACAGATCGACGATGCGATAGCGCACATCGGTACACCCCATCTCGTCGAGCGCATGCAGCAGCTGAACCGCCAACGCACCAGAGCCAGCACCGAATTCCCACACCGTGTCGGTCCCCGTCTTCTCCAGCGCCTCGGCCACCTGAGCCGCCAGGGTCTGGCCAAACATCGGCGTGAGTTCCGGCGCCGTCACGAAGTCGCTGCCCGAAGAAGGCATGTGCCCGAACTTGGCGGAAGTGTTGGCGTAGTAGCCCAGGCCGGGCGCATACAACGCGAGTGCCATGAAGCGGTCGAACCCGATCCATCCACCCGCGCGCTCGACGGAACGCGCGATGAGGTGGTCGAGGGCGGTAGGTAAACTGCTGGGGGTCGTCTTTGTCGTCACAGCGCCATTCTCCCTCTCCCCGCATGAGCCCCGCTTCCCAAGCCCCTGCCTCCCGCCGCACCGTTCTCGTCACGGGCGCAGGCCGCAGGCTGGGCCGCGAGATCGCGCTGGGGCTTGCCGCAGGCGGCTGGCAAGTGGCGGTGCACTACCGGAGTTCGCTGGCCGAGGCCGAGCAGACGGTGGCCGACTGCGCCGCACTCTCGGGCGACTCGGCCCTGTTCGCCGCCGACCTCGAAGACGAACAGGCCACGCGCGCCCTGCTGCCCCGCGTGGTCGCGCGCTTTCGCAGCGTCGACGCCGTGGTGCACAGCGCAGCGCTGTTCGAGCACGACGAAGCCGCCACCTTCGGCTATGCGCTCATGGAACGCCATGCGCGCAGCAACACCGGCGCGGCCATCCTGCTGGCGCAGGCGCTGCATGAACACGTGACGGCGCGCAACGCGCAAGGCGCGGTTGTCCATCTGCTCGACCAGAAGTTGTGGAACCCGAACCCCGACTTCCTGAGCTACACGCTGTCGAAGGCCGCGCTCGAAGCCGCTACGCCGATGCTGGCACTGGCCCTCGCGCCTCGCGTGCGCGTGGTGGGCGTGGCGCCCGGCCTCACGCTGGCGAGCCACATGCTGGACGACGACAAGTTCGCGCAATTGCATAAGCTGTCGCCGCTGGGCCGCTCCTCCACCCCGGACGACGTGGTCGCCACGGTGAAGTTCGCGCTGGAGAACCGCTCGATCACCGGCACCACGCTGCTGGTGGACGGCGGCCAGCACCTGATGAAATTCGAGCGCGATTTCTCGCTCATGTGAGCACCACCACCATGTCCACTCCCTCGCAAGGCCACCAGACACTCACCCTCCAGGGCCTGCGCTTCGACGCCAACCTGGGCATCCTCGAGCAGGAGAAGACGGCGCCGCAACCGATCCTGGTCGATGCCGAACTCAACCTCGGCCCGCAGCCGCTGCTGCCGCAGGACGACGACATCTTCCACGTGCTCGACTACCGCAAGGTGCGCCGCATCATCATCGAAGAGTGCACCGCCGAGCACGTCAACCTGCTCGAAAGCCTGATCGGCAAGCTGGTGCAGCGCCTGCTGCAGCTGCCCGGCGTGGTGGGCGTGCGCGTGAAGATCGCCAAGCTCGAAATCTTCGACGACTGCGAAGTGGCGATCCGCATGGAAGCGGGCGAGTGGTGAGCAACAGCCCTTCAGGCTGCTGAACCACAAGCCACGGCGGGCTTGACGGCCACGGGCCACATCCGCACGGCAAGCGCACCCAGCCCCGACACCGCCCCCAGCAAGGCCACAGCCGACCAGCCCCACTGCGCCAGCACCAGGGCGCCGAGCGCGGAACCCGTGGCCATGCCGATGAACACGCCGGTGAAGAACACCGCATTGAGCCGGCTGCGCGCACCGGGGTCGATGCCGTAGACCACGGTCTGGTGCGCGATCAACGCGGCCTGCAACCCGAAGTCGAAGCCGATGGCGCTGGCCACGATCAGCCCCAGCCGAGCGGCAGGCGCCATCAGCGGTGCAAACAGCATGGCCGCGAACGACACCACGACCAGCACGGCGCCCATGCGGATCACCAGTTCGGGGCCGCGGCGGTCCGCAAGGCGCCCGGCGAGGGGTGCGGCCAGCGCACCCGCGGCGCCGGCCAGGCCGAAGGCGCCGGCAGCTGCGCTGCCCAGATGAAAGGGCGCGCCGTGCAGCATCACGGCCAGCGTCGACCAGAAGGCGCTGAAACCCACCGACAGCAGGGCCTGCGCAAAGGCGGCGCGGCGCAGCGCGCTGTGGCGCTTCCACAGATCCGCCAGCGAGCCCAGCAACGCGCCGTAGCCCAGCTGTGTGGTCGGGCGCAGGTGCGGCAGGCCGCGCGCCGCGGCAACGCCAATGAACGCGATGCTGGCCGCCGCGACCATGAACATCGTGCGCCAGCCGAAGTGCTCGGCCACGAAGCCGCTGAGCACGCGCGACAGCAGGATGCCCAGCAGCAGCCCCGTCATCACCGTGCCGACAATCTTGCCGCGGTGCGCCTCGGGCGCCAGCGTGGCGGCGGCCGGCACCACGTCCTGCGCCATGGTGGCGGCAAGGCCGATGACGAGGCTGGCCGCCAGCAGCGGGCCGACCGAGGGCGAAAAAGCTGCACCGAGCAACGCCAGCACCAGCACCGTTGCCTTGACGAGGATGATGCGGCGGCGGTCGAAGCGGTCGCCCAGCGGCGCGAGCAGCAGGATGCCGAGCGCATAGCCCAGCTGCGTGAGCGTGGGCACGAAGCCCACGGAACGGGCCGAGGCGCCGATGTCGGGCCCGAGCACGCCCAGCATGGGCTGGCTGTAGTAGAGCGCCGCGACACCGAAGCCGGCGCTGGCGGCCAGCAGCAGGATCAGCGACCCGGGCAGTCGCTCATGCGTTGATTGAATGGAAGACATGGTGTTAACCCTTAGAACCAGAAGCAAGGACCGGAGTTTGCAGGGCGGTGGCAGTCAAAGGTAGCCTCCCGGGTCGAACAATTGATATACGCTCGACGCATGGAAAAGCCTGCTCCCGCCGACCGCATCGAGCTGATGCAGACCTTCGTGCGCATCGTCGAGGCCGGCAGCCTGTCGGCCGCAGCCACGCAGATGGGCACCACCCAGCCCACCGTGAGCCGCCGCCTGCAGGCGCTCGAGCGCTCGCTGGGCGTGCGGCTGCTGCAGCGCTCCACGCACGCGATGAAGCTCACGGAGGACGGCGAGCGCTGCTTCGACCGCGCCAAGGAGCTGATCCAGAGCTGGGGCGCCTTCGAGGCCGAGCTGCGCGGCGTCGGCGACCAGCCCGAGGGCCGGCTGCGCGTGGTGGCGCCGCACGCCTTCGGGCAGCAGTTGCTGGTCGGCCCGCTGGCCGGGTACCTGCAGCGCCATCCGCAGGTGACGGTCGAATGGCTGCTGCACGACAGCCCGCACGACCAGACGCCCGACTTCATCGCCGAGGGCGTCGACTGTGCGATTCGCGTCGGCGAAGTGACTGACCCGGCCGTGGTGGCGATCCGCCTGTCCGAGGTGCCGCGCATCGCGATTGCCGCGCCTTCTCTTTTCGAGGGTGCGGCCGCAGTGCCCACCCACCCCCGCGAGCTGGAAGCCCTGCCCTGGCTGGCCGCGCGCAACTTCTACCGCACCGAGGTCGTGCTCACGCACGAGACCACCGGCGAGGTGTGCCGCGTGCCGATCCGCCCGCGCCTGATCACCGATAGCCTCTACGCCCTGCGCAGCGCCGTCGTGCTGGGCCTGGGCGCGGGCGTGTCGTCGACATGGATGCTGACCGAGGAGATCGCCGCGGGCCGGCTGCTGCATCTGGTGCCGCAGTGGCGCGGGACGCCCGCGCCGGTGTACCTGGCGTACCCGTACGCGCGCTTCTACCCGGCGAAGCTGCGGCTCTTCGTCGAGGCGATGCGCACCGCCTTTCCCGCCGCGTAGCGTGCGGAATGGGGATCGGGGACAATCACCCCCTTCCCCCGACTCCCCGAAGTAGCCTGCCCATGAACGCCGTCTGGATCGACGAGGCGCCCGCCGCCGCCGACGCCACTGCCAATTCCCTGAAGATCGAGCGCGAAACGCACAAGCTCGAAAAGCGCCTGTGCCGCCAGGTCGGGCAGGCCATCGTCGACTACAACATGATCGAAGAGGGCGACAAGGTCATGGTGTGCGTCTCGGGTGGCAAAGACAGCTACGCGCTGCTCGACATCCTGCTCAAGCTGAAGGCGCGCGCGCCGATTCACTTCGACATCGTCGCGGTCAACCTCGACCAGAAGCAGCCCGGCTTTCCCGAAGAGGTGCTGCCCAAGTACCTGAGCGACCTGGGCGTGGACTTCCACATCGAGAACCAGGACACCTACAGCATCGTCAAGCGCGTGATCCCGGAGGGCAAGACCACCTGCGGCCTGTGCAGCCGGCTGCGCCGCGGCATCCTGTACCGCGTGGCCGACGAGCTGGGCGCCACCAAGGTCGCGCTGGGCCACCACCGCGACGACATGCTGCAGACCTTCTTCCTCAACATGTTCTTCGCCGGCAAGCTCAAGAGCATGCCGCCCAAGCTGGTGAGCGACGACGGCAAGCACATCGTGATCCGCCCGCTGGCCTACGTGGCCGAAAAAGACACGGTGCGCTGGGCCCAGCACCGCGAGTTCCCGATCATTCCGTGCACGCTGTGCGGCAGCCAGGAAAACCTGCAGCGCAAGCAGGTCGGCGAAATGCTGCGCGAGTGGGACAAGAAGTACCCCGGCCGCGTGGAGAACATGTTCACCGCGCTGCAGAACGTGGTGCCTTCGCACCTGCTCGACGGAACGCGGCACGACTTCAAGGGTCTGAAGGCGACGGGCGTGGCGGATGACGACGGCGACAAGGCCTTCGACACCCCCTCCTTCGATCTGCTCTCCCAGGCACCTGCCGCCCTGCGCATCGTCCAGGGCTGACCGGGCAACCCAGGGGAATTTTGGGCCTTGTGCCCGGAGACCCTAATGAAACTTGCGTTCTCTGCTCTTCTTCTTGCAGCAAGCCTGACGGGTTGCGCCACCTCCTGGGTGGTCGACAGCGACGTCAAGAGCTTTGCCTCCCCCGGCACCGTGGCGCCCGGCGCCACCTACCGCTTCGATCGCCTGCCCTCGCAGCAGGCCGACGGCGCGCGGCAGGAATCGCTCGAAGCCATGGCCGCCGCGGCGCTCGACAAAGTCGGCATGCGCCGCGACGACGCCAAGCCCCAGTACACCGCGCAGATCGGCGCGCGCGTGACGGCCGGCCTCTCGCCCTGGGCCGATCCGTGGCTCTACAACGGCCCCTGGGGCTATGGCTACGGCGGCTATGGCTACTACGGCCGGCGCTGGTACGGCGGCGGCTGGTATGGCGGCCCGGCGTTCGCGCCGCCCGCCAACCCCTGGTACGAGCGCGAAGTGAGCGTGGTGCTGCGCGAGGTGGGCTCCAACCGCGTGGTCTACGAGACCCGCGCCCGCAACGATGGTCCCTACACCTCGAGTGCGGCGATCCTGCCGGTGATGTTCCGGGCCGCGCTGCAGGGCTTCCCGAACCCGCCACAGGGTGAGCGCCGGGTCAACATCGAGCTGTCAACGGCCAAAAAGTAGCGCTTCTAGAATCCCGCGAATGGAAGAAGCCACCCGCCTGATCGCCGTTCGCCACGGCGAAACCGCCTGGAACGTCGACACCCGCATCCAGGGCCAGCTCGACATCGGGCTCAACGAGACCGGACTCTGGCAGGCGCGGCGCGCCGGTGGTGCGCTGGCCGACGAGCCGATTGGTGTCGTCTACGCCAGCGACCTCTCGCGCGCCTGGCAGACCGCAGAAGAAATCGCCAAGCCCCATGGCCTGGCCGTGCAACCCGAGCCGCGCCTGCGCGAGCGTGCCTTCGGGCATTTCGAGGGCCTGAGCTTCGCCGAGATCGAAGCCACGCTGCCGGTGCAGGCCAAGCTCTGGCGCGAGCGCGACCCCGAGTTCGAACCCGACGGCGGCGAGAGCCTGCTGGTGTTCCGCGACCGCGTGACAGGCGTGGCCTCCGAGCTGGCGGCACGACATCCGGGCGAGCTGGTCGTGCTGGTTGCACACGGCGGCGTGATGGACGTGCTCTACCGCGCAGCCACCCGCCAGGAGCTGCAGGCGCCGCGCACCTGGCAGCTGGGCAATGCAGCCATCAACCGCATGCTGTGGACGCCGGAAGGTTTCAGCCTTGTGGGCTGGAGCGATACCGCCCACCTGGCGGCGGACACGCCGCTCGATGAGCCCACGACCTAGCGCGACGGCACGATGGGCCGCTTGCCTTTCTCCGACCCGGGCAAGACGCTCCCATGAAAAGAACAAATTCGCGCCCCTCGGCGTACGCCAGTTGGGACGCATCCCAGACGCTGTCTGCGCCGTGGACCGACGCCACGCATCTGGGAAGCTTCGTCACCCTGGAGGCCGGCGACACCATTGCGCGCGAAGGCGAACGGCACGACTACTTCTATCTTTTGCGATCGGGGTTCGTTCACTCCACGATCCAGCGAAGCAACGGCTCGGAGTTTCTGCTCGAGATCTTCGGACCGGGTGCGATTTTTGGCGAAGGCCCGGCGTTTGCCGACAGTCCTCGGCCCACGACGACCCGGGCGGTCGCGCCGGCCATTCTCAGCCGCTATCGCCCGGCGGATGTCGCGCAGCAATTTTCGGAGCTTCCCGAACTCGCGACCTCGTTGATCCAGCTGCTCGGCTTCAAGAATCACATGATCGTCGCCAAGCTTGCCGGGGTGGCCTCGGCGGCGCCCAAGGAGCGGGTCATCGATTTGCTGCTGCGTGTGGCACGCCTGCCATCGGCGCAGGCATCGAAACAACTCACCGTCGATCTGACGCATGAGCAGATCGGCGCCATGACGGCATTGAGCCGCGTCACCGTCACCCGCACGTTGAATGCGCTGGCGGGACACGGGCTCATTGAAACGCGGGCCCGGCAGGTCAGCATCCCGAATGCGCCGGCCTTGCGGCGTTTCCGCGATGCGTCACCGTAAGAAAAAAGCCCACTTCCTGTATCGCTGGATACCGTCGAGCCCTTCCCCCATCGCCATCATTCACCCCGTCACACACATGGATGGGAAGAGCGGAGGAGGGAGCAGGAGGAGCCGTTGAAGAAGAGGCCCGCCTTCAATTGGCGATGGCCCGGGTGTGACGTTTCGCAGGACTGCCAAAGTCCTTTCTGGCCGGGTGGCTCACGCTCATGACCATCCGGCATCTTTTGGATCGCCGTCAGGCGTGCGAGGCGGCGTGACCGCCCGCTGCAGCTTCGGCCTTGGCCTCTCCCGGCAGATCGACCATCGGCCCCGTGCCGCTGTAACGGTCCAGCGCCAGGTAGATGGCCGGCGTGATGTACAGCGTGATCACCTGCGAGAAGATCAGCCCGCCCACCACGGCCACGCCCAGCGGCTGGCGCAGCTCGGCGCCGGCGCCCAGGCCCAGCGCCAGCGGCAGCGCGCCCATCAGCGCGGCCAGCGTGGTCATCAGGATCGGGCGGAACCGCAGGCGGCAGGCCTCGCGGATCGCGTCCACCGGCTTCATGCCCTCGGTGCGCTGCGCGTCGAGCGCGAAGTCGATCATCATGATCGCGTTCTTCTTCACGATGCCGATCAGCAGCAGGATGCCGATGGTCGCGATCAGCGTCAGGTCGAAGCCGAAGAGCTTCAGCGAGATCAGCGCCCCCACTGCCGCCGAAGGCAGCCCCGCCAGAATCGTCAGCGGGTGGATGTAGCTCTCGTACAGCACGCCCAGCAGCACGTAAATGACCAGCACCGCCAGCACCAGCAGCACGGCCTGGCTCGACTGCGAACTCTGGAACACCGCCGCATCGCCGCCGTAGGTGGTGATGATCGACTGCGGCATCTTCAGCTCGTCCTTGAACTGGTCGATCTTCGCGGTCGCGTTGCCCAGCGGCACGTCGGGCGCGAGGTTGAACGACACCGTCACCGCCTGCAGCTGGCCCTGGTGGTTGACCGAAGTCGGACCCACCGTGCGCTTGACAGTCGAGAAGGCCGACAGCGGCACCAGCCTGCCCGTGGTGCTGCGCACCGACAGGCGCGAGACGTCTTCCTCGAACTGGCGGTCGTTGTCGGCGGCCGAGAGGATCACCTGGTAGGTGTTGCTCGAACCGTAGATGCTGCCGATCTGCCGGTCGCCGTACGCGTTGTAGAGCGCGGTGCGCAGGTCGCCTACCGCCACGCCGAGCACGCCGGCCTTGTCGCGGTCAATGTCGAGCGTGGCCTGCAGGCCGCGGTTCTGCGAATCGCTGGTCACGTCGCGGAAGGCCGCATCAGCCCGCATGCGCTCCATGAGCTTGGTAGACCAGGGCACCATCTCGCCCGCGTTCACGCTCTGCAGCGTGTACTGGAAGCGCGCCTTGCTCTGGCGGCCGCCCAGGCGCAGGTTCTGCACCGGCTGCATGTAGACGGCGATGCCCGGGATCTCGCGGAAGCGCTGGCGCAGCGACTCGAGCACCTTCGCCATCTGCGGGCGCTCGCTGCGCGGCTTGAGCACCGCGAACAGCCGGCCGGAGTTCTGTGTGGCCGTAGGTCCGCCGACGCCGACGAAGGAACTCACGTAGTCGACGCTCGGGTCGTCCTTGAGCGTTGCGGCCACGCGGTCCTGCAGCGCCTTCATGGCAGTGAATGAAATGTCTTCGGCGGCCTCGGTCGTGATCTGGATCTGGCCGATGTCTTCCTCGGGGAAGAAGCCCTTCGGTATGGTCGCGAACAGCCAGCCCGTGATGACGAAGGTCAGCGCCGCCATCATCAGCATCACCTTGCGATGCCCCAGCGTCCAGTCGAGCGTACGCATGTAGCCGCCGTGCACCGCGCGATAGCCACGCTCGAATGCGCGGCCGATGGCGGTGCCCGGCTCGGGGTGTTCTTCTTCGTGGTCGAGCGCGCCTTCCTTGCGCGGCACCTGCTTGAGCAGGCGGCTCGCGAGCATCGGCACCAGCGTGAGCGACACCACGGCAGACACCAGCACCGCCAGCGCCACCACCACCGCGAACTCGTGGAACAGCAGGCCGATCACGCCCGGCATGAAGAAGATCGGGATGAACACGGCCACCAGCGAGATCGAAATCGACACGATGGTGAAGCCCACCTCGCGCGCGCCGCGCAGCGCCGCCGCGAACGGGTCCATGCCCTTCTCGACGTAGCGCATGATGTTTTCGAGCACCACGATGGCGTCGTCCACCACCAGGCCCACCGCCAGCGTGATGCCGAGCAGCGAGATGTTGTCGAGGCTGTAGCCGAAGGCGTAGAGCAGCGCCACCGCGCCGATCAGCGAAATGGGAATGGTCGCGGCCGGAATCAGCGTGGCCACCAGCCGGTGCAAAAACAGGAAGATCACCAGCACCACCAGCGCGATGGTGCCCAGCAGCGTGAGCTGCACGTCGTGCACGGCCTCGCGGATCGACAGCGAGCGGTCGTTCACCATCTGGATTTCCACCGACTGCGGCAGCTCGGCCTTGAAGCGCGGAATGAGCGCGCGCACCGCGTCCACCACCTGCACGGTGTTGGCGTTGGGCTGGCGCTGCACGGCGAGCGAAATCGAGTCCTGCCCGTTGAAGCTGCTGGCGGTCTTGACCGACTCGAAGCTGTCCTCGATGGTCGCCACTTCGTCGAGCCGCACCGGCGCGCCATTGCGCTGGCCGACGATCAGCTTGGCGAAGTCGGCCGCCTTCATGAGCTGGCGGTTGGCCTGGATGGTGAGCGTCTGGCGCGGGCCGTCGAGCACGCCGACCGGCGTGTTGGCATTCGCCGAGTTCACCGCCTTGGCGAGTTCGTCGAGCGTGATGTTGCGCGCGTTGAGCAGGTCGGCGTTGGCCTTGACGCGCACCGCAAAAGCCTTGCGGCCATACACGCCCACCTGCGCCACGCCGTCGATGGTCGAGAGCGTGGGCGAGATCAGGTTCTCGGCGTAGTCGTTGAGCTCCGACGGGTTCATCGACGGCGAGATCAGCGCGATGAACAGCACCGGCGCATCGGCCGGATTCACCTTGCGGTACGAGGGCAGCTGCGTGAGCTCTTGCGGCAGCTGGCGCTGGGCACGCAGCAGCGCGGCCTGCACGTCGACGGCGGCGGCGTCGATATCGCGGCTGCTCACGAACTCGAGCGTGAGCGAGGTCACGCCCTGCGTGTTCACCGAGCTGATGGTCTGCAGGCCCGGGATGGTCGAGAACTGCTTTTCGAGCGGCAGCGCTACAGACGACGCCATGGTGTCCGGGCTGGCACCCGGCAGCTGCGCGTTGACGTTGATGACCGGCGTGTTGTAGCTCGGCAGCGCGGCCACGGGGATGCTGAAGTACGCAAAGATGCCGATGACCACCACGGCCGCAGACAGCAGCACCGTCATCGCAGGACGACGGATGCAGAGCTCCGAAATATTCATGCGCGTTCCTGCTTCGGCGGCTTGATGTCGGCGCCGTCGGAAGACGCGGCACTGCCCGGCGTGACGCCGGTGGTGCCGTTGGCGGGCGCTGCAGGCTCGGCGGGCGCACCCGGCGCCTTGACGTCAACGCGGACCTTGCCGCCCGGGCGCACGTTCTGGCTGCCTTCGATCACCACCTGCTCGCCTGGCTCCACGCCGCTGACCGCGACCTTGGTGCCGAAGGTGTGCAGCGTCTTCACCTTGCGGCGCGTGGCGGTCTTGCCCTCGTCGACCACATAGAGCGAAGTGCCCTCGGACAGCATCATCAGCGCCGCGGCCGGCACCACGGTGGCGCCATTGAGCGTGCGCACCGTGATGCGCGTGCCGACGAACTGGCCCGGCCACAGGCTCTGGTCGGCGTTGGCGAACACGGCCTTGGCGCGCACAGTGCCGATCTGAGGATCGACGGTGTTGTCGACGAAGTCGAGCGTGCCGCTCAGCGGCGCCTTGCCGCCGGTGACGACGGCTTCGACCTTCGAACGCGAGCGCGCGGCCTCCAGCAGGTCTTGCAGGTTGCCTTCGGGCACCGGGAAGCTCACGGCGATCGGGTCGAGCTGCGTGATGGTGACCAGCGACAGCGTCGGCTGCACCAGCGTGCCCGGGTAGATGTTGACGGCGCCGATACGCCCCGCAATGGGCGCGCGCAGCGTCGCATAGCCCAGCGCCACCTGCGCCGACTGCACGGCCGCGCGGTCGGCGGCCACGGCGGCGCGCTGTGCCTCGAGCTGCGAGAGCGTGGCGTCGGCAGCGCTCTTGGCGATGAAGTTCTGCGCCACCAGGTCCTGGCTGCGCTTGTACTGGCGCTCGAGGTCGGCCATGGTGGCCTCATCCTTTTGCTGCTGTGCACGGGCGCGGGCGAGGTTGGCCTGGTCGTTGCGGTCGTCGAGCGTGAACAGCAGCTGGCCGGACTTGACGAACTGACCTTCCTTCACGTGCACCGCGCTCACCGTGTTGGTCACCTGCGGGCGCAGGTCGACGCTGTTGAGGGACACCACGCTGCCGTTGACCTGCACGGTCACCGGCACGTCCTGCTTCTGCGCCGTGGCCAGCGTCACGAGCGCGGGAGCACCGCCGCCGGAAGCAGTGCCGCCGTTGGCTGTCGGGGCCTTGGCACTCTTTGTGGCGGACTTGTCGCCGGACATGCTCCACCACCCGCCTGCGACGGCTACGATCAACACGCCCGCAAGGGCGACCGCGACATTTTTCTTCATGGGTTCTTTGTGCACTTTGGGCTGACAGCGACTATTGGATCAGCGGCTGACTCTCGGTGTTCATGGGGCCTGTAAAGAAATGTAAAGCAGGTCAACCCAAAGCCCCGCATAACTGACTGTGGCCGGCGCGAGAGAACCACACCCCCCCTCGCTAAAATCGCCGCTCCACAGCCTCTGGATAAACCCCATGAACCGCTGCAAGACAATCACGAATGCTCTCACTTTCATAGCAGTTTGCACAGCAGCCATTGCTGCTGCAGGCCTTTTCCCGCTCACCGCCAGCGCCCAGGACGAAGTGCCCCGGCCGCAGACCCAGAACGAATCGCTCGTTGGAGGTCGCACTTTCCCTATCGGCACTTTGCGCGGCAAATTCATGGTCACCAACGCGCCCGAGGTCGAACTCGACGGCAAGCCCGACCGCCTGGGCGCCGGCGCGCGCATCCGCAGCGGCCAGAACATGCTGGTGATGCCCGGTGCCATCGTCGGCCAGAAGTACCTCGTCAACTACACGCGCGACGCCGCCGGACTGCTGCGCGAGGTGTGGATCCTCACGCCAGACGAAGCCATGGCCAGCCGCGAGTCGCTGGACAAGCCGCTCCTGAACATCTGGCCGTTCACCTCGAACGACACCGTCAACACGCAATAACGCAGCGGCGCGCCGCGCGCACCTGCAGCCCTCCACCCACGGAGGGCAGAGAGAGTTCCCCATGAAAAAAGTATTCATCAAGACCTTCGGCTGCCAGATGAACGAGTACGACTCGGACAAGATGGCCGACGTGCTCAACGCAGCCCAGGGCTACGAGCCCACGCAGAACGTGGACGAGGCCGACCTCATCCTGTTCAACACCTGCTCGGTGCGCGAGAAGGCGCAGGAGAAGGTGTTCTCCGACCTCGGCCGCGTGAAGCACCTGAAGGCCAAGGGCGTGAAGATCGGCGTGGGCGGCTGCGTGGCGAGCCAGGAGGGCGAGGCCATCATCGCGCGCGCTCCCTACGTCGACATCGTGTTCGGACCGCAGACGCTGCACCGCCTGCCCGAGATGCTGAACGACCGCGAGCGCCTGAACCGCCCGCAGGTGGACATCAGCTTTCCCGAGATCGAGAAGTTCGACCACCTTCCGCCCGCGCGCGTCGAGGGTGCGACGGCCTTCGTATCGATCATGGAAGGCTGCTCCAAGTACTGCAGCTACTGCGTGGTGCCCTACACCCGCGGCGAGGAAGTGAACCGCCCGCTCGACGACGTGCTGGTCGAGATCGCCGGCCTGGCCGACCAGGGCGTGCGCGAGATCACGCTGCTGGGCCAGAACGTGAATGCCTACCGCGGCAAGATGGGCGATACCGCCGAAATTGCCGACTTCGCGCTGCTGATCGAATACGTCGCGGAGATCCCCGGCATCGAGCGCATCCGCTACACCACGAGCCACCCGAACGAGTTCACGCCGCGGCTGATCGAGGCCTACGCGAAGGTGCCGCAGCTCGTGAGCCACCTGCACCTGCCGGTACAGCACGGCAGCGACCGCATCCTGATGGCAATGAAGCGCGGCTACACCGCCATGGAATACAAGAGCACGGTGCGCAAGCTGCGCACCATCCGCCCCGAGCTCGCATTGAGCAGCGACTTCATCGTCGGCTTCCCCGGCGAGAGCGACGACGACTTCAACAAGATGATGAAGCTGATCGACGACTGCCAGTTCGACGCCAGCTTCAGCTTCATCTTCAGCCCGCGTCCCGGCACGCCCGCCGCCGCGCTGCATGACGACACGCCGCACGAGGTGAAGCTCGCGCGCCTGCACACGCTGCAGGCCGTGATCGACACCAACGTGAAGCGCTTCGGCCAGGCGCTGGTCGGCACCACGCAGCGCGTGCTGGTGGAAGGCGCCTCGCGCAAGGATGCGAACGAGCTCATGGGCCGCACCGCCTGCAACCGCGTCGTCAACTTCGAGGGCGATGCAAGGCTCGTTGGCCAGATGACCGATCTGCGCATCACCCGCTCGCTGGCCTACACGCTGCGCGGCGAGGTGGTCACGAGCGAATCGTTGATGCCGGCGCTCGCCCACTGATGGCGAAGCGACCTTCCATACGGGGCTCGTTCCAGCAGCTCCTGCTGTTTGCCTTCTTGCTGATCACCGCGCTGCTGGTTGGCGTGGCGCTGCGCTCGGTGCTGCAGTACGACGTACTGATGACGCAAAGCCGCGACGCGGCCGCGCGTGCACTGCGCCTGTCGGGCGCGTCCCAGTCGCTGGCCGAACGCAGCGCGGCCATGGAGCGCGCGGGGCGCCAGTCGCTGGTGCTCAACGACGCGGTGCTGCGCCGCCGCTTCGACGATGCGGCGCGCGAGGCGCACCAGGTGCTGGAGCGGCTGGAAAAGAACGGCCTCGCACCCGCCGGCATCGAGATGTGGCGCACCCAGCTCGGCGTGATCGAGGGCCTGATGAGCGGCAACGCCGACAGCGCCCTCGCCCGCGAAAGCACGATGGCCATGCAGTTCCGCGAGCTCGACGCGCTCAACACCAACCTCGCGCAGCAGGCGCAGTTTTTGATCGAAACGCAGAACGACGCGCTGGCCAAGCGCATCGAGAACGCGCGCCGCCGGCTGATGCGCGAAGTGGTGGCCGCCAGCGTGCTGGCCGTGTCGCTGGCGCTGGCCTTCGGCATCTGGCTGGCGCGGCCGTTCAAGCGGCTGGAGCACGCCATCGTCGGCCTCGGCCAGAACCGGCTCGACGAGCCCATCGACATCCGCGGCCCGGCCGACGTGCGGCGCGTGTCGCAGCAGCTCGAATGGCTGCGGCTGCGCCTGACCGAGCTCGACGCCGACAAGGCGCGCTTCCTGCGCCACGTATCGCACGAGCTGAAGACGCCGCTGGCCGCGCTGCGCGAGGGCGTCTCGCTGCTCGAAGACGGCGTGACCGGGCCGCTGAACCCGGCGCAGCTCGAAGTCGCGCAGATCCTGCAGCAGAACACCGTGGCGCTGCAGGGCCAGATCGAGGCGCTGCTGCGCTTCAACGCCGCCGCCTTCGAGGCGCGCGAATTGCGCCGCGAACGCACCGAGCTGCTGCCGCTGATCGAGGAACAGATCGAGGCGCAGCGCCTGCAGTGGCAGTCGCACGGACTGCGCGTGCGCGCCGAGGGCGAGCCGATCGCAATGACGGTCGACCGCACCAAGCTCGGCACCGCAATCGCCAATCTGTTGAGCAACGCCATTCGCTTTTCGGTAACGGGCGGTGTCATCACCCTGGCGGTGTCGGGGACGCCCGAGGCGGTGCACATCGACGTGAACGACGCCGGGCCCGGCATTGCCGAGGGCGACCGCGACCGGATCTTCGAACCCTTCTTCCGCGGCGAACGCCAGCCCGAGCACACGGTGAAAGGCACGGGCATCGGACTTTCCATCGTGCAGGAGTACATTGCAGCCCACGGGGGCCGCATCACTCTGCAGCCCGGCGGTCCCGGTGCTCGCTTTCGCATCGAACTGCCGCGCACGGCCTGACCACCCCGGCTTCCCCTCTCCAACACTGCCTGACCGCCTCGCGTCCTTTCTTCGACCCATGTCTTTTTCGTTCGTCCGCCGTTCCTCCTTCGCCGGGGCGATGACCGTGCCTTTCGTCCTGCTGCTGGCCGCCTGCGCCACGCAGCCCAAGCCGCCCGCGGAGGCCGACGCGCTGCCGCCGCCCCCGGTCGTGCCGCGCGTGATGCCGGTCGAGGCCGAGCCCAAGGCCCCGGCCACGCAGCCGGCCTCGTCGCTCTTCACATTGATGACGCAGGGGCCGCAGGCGGCCATGCTGTCGTATGCCGACAGGGTGCGCCCGCTGAACGGCGCCGACCTGAACACGGAAATCGCGCGCATCGGCGACCCCGGCGATGCGCCCACGGCGCAGATGCAACTGGCGCTGCTGCTCTCGCAAACCCGCGTGCCAGCCGACCTGGCGCGCGCGCTGGGCCTGCTGCAACGCGTGATCGCCAACCCCGCGCCCGAGGCGCAGGCCCTGCATCCGCTGGCACGCGCCCTGGCCGCGCGCTATGTAGAGCAGCGCCGCGTGGAAGACGACCGTGACAGGCAGGTGCAGCAGCTACGCGACAGCCAGCGCCGCATAGACCAGCTGAACGACCGCATCGAAGCCCTGCGCGCCATCGAGCGCAGCTTTGCGCGGCCCAACACCACCCCGGCCGCAGCCACCCCTGCGGCGCCGCCTACCGGAAGCAAACCGAACCAATGAGCACCTCTGGCGCCCGTCTTCTCGTGGTCGACGACGACCCGGACATGCTGCGGCTGCTCTCGATGCGGCTGAGCTCGGCGGGCTACCAGGTCACGGCCGTCACCTCTGCAGAGACGGCGCTCACGCAGCTGGAAATCGAGCATCCGCAACTCGTGCTGAGCGACGTGCGCCTGCCCGGGCGCGACGGCCTCCAGCTGTTCGACGAGATCCGCAAGCGCCACCCTTCGCTGCCGGTGATTCTGCTCACCGCGCACGGCACCATTCCCGACGCGGTCGAGGCTACGGCGCGGGGCGTGTTCACCTACCTCACCAAGCCCTACGACGGCCGCGAGTTGCTCGACAAGATCGCGCAGGCGCTGGCGCTCGGCGCCCCCGCCACCACGCCGAGCAAGGCCGGCGACGACAGCTGGCGCGCCGAGATCGTGAGCCGCAGCAACCGCATGGCCGAGTTGCTGGCCGAAGCGCGCATGGTCGCCAAGTCAGATGCTTCCGTGCTGCTGCGCGGCGACTCCGGCGCCGGCAAGGAGCTGCTGGCGCGCGCCATCCACAAGGCCAGCGCGCGCGCCGACAAGCCCTTCGTGGCCGTGAACTGCGGCGCCATTCCGGAAGCGCTGCTCGAATCGGAACTGTTCGGCCACATGAAGGGCGCCTTCACCGACGCCCACGCGAATCACAAGGGCCTGTTCCAGCAGGCCGACGGCGGCACGCTGCTGCTCGACGAAATCGGGGACATGCCGCCTGCCCTGCAGGTCAAACTGCTGCGCGTGCTGCAGGAGCGCGCGGTGCGGCCGCTGGGCGCGAGCCAGTCGATCGAGGTCGACGTGCGCATCGTCTCGGCCACCCACCGCGACCTCGACGCCGCGATGGAAGCCGGCCAGTTCCGCGAAGACCTGTATTACCGCCTGAACGTGGTGACGCTCACGCTGCCGCCGCTGTCGGCACGGCGCGAAGACATCCCGCTGCTGGCCAATCACTTCCTGCAGCGCCTGTCGACCAAGTACGGCAAGCGGCTGTCCGGCTTTGCACCCGAGGCGCTGAAGGCGCTGACCACGGCCGCCTGGCCGGGCAATGTGCGCCAGCTGTTCAACGTGGTCGAGCAGGTCTGTGCGCTGTCGAGCTCGCCGCTGATTCCGCTGGCGCTGGTGCAGCGGGCGCTGCGTGTGCCGACGGTCGAAGTCCAGACCTACGCCGAAGCCAAGCAGCGTTTCGAGCGCGATTACCTCGTCGGCCTGCTGAAACTGACGGACGGCAACGTGGCCGACGCGGCCCGCCTGGCCGACCGCAACCGCACGGAGTTCTACCGGCTTTTGCAGAAGCACGAACTCACGCCGGGCCACTTCAAGGCCGACGCTGTCGCTCCGGGCGGGGACCCTGTCGCCGAGTAGCGACGCACCTAAGTCGTTGATTTATATGGCCTATCCCCACCAGCCCAGAAGGTTTGTCGGGATTCGGCGACAAAAACAGGGGTTTTGGGGCCTTCCAGCAGCCTCTCCCCGCGAAAAACACCGTCAGATCGCTCCAAGTCATTGATCTGAAAGCGTTTTTCCAGCCTGGCACAGGGTTTGCCCCTGTACAGGCATGACAGCACTCACCAGCCCATCTTTCGCACTGCGTCAGCAGCGCGACGGCCTGCGTCAAAAGCAGTTTTCCCCCTCGCGGCCCCGTGCCGCGGGTCATTCGCTGGCCGCGCTCGCAAGCGCTGGCGGCGCTGAGCCGGATTGCGTGATCAAGCGCTTTCCTGCCATTGGCGACACCCCTTCCCTCGACAAGCAACGTTGGTAAACCACATGAAGCCGAACGACTTCTCCCAACTGAATGTGCTGGCCGATACCGATTTTTCGCACCGCAGCCCGGTTCGCGAAGAACGCCATCCCAACTCGGTCACCGCCCCCCCCGTCAACCGCGGTTCCATGGCACCCCGCCCCTGGCGCGGTTTCTGGAACAGCCTCGGCACCGCCGCGCTGGTCAAGCTCGGCGCGGGCCGTGACGCCGAAGCCGGCGTCCACGACGCCCGGCAGGCCAAGCAACCCTGGCAGCGCGCCGCCGCACAGCGCCGCTTCGCTTTCATGATGCTCACGCTGCTGAGCACCGTGATCGCGTCGTCGCTGTTCGCCAGCGTGCAACCCGACTACGACAACCTCTGGCTCGAATACGGCCAGATCGGTCTCTACGGCCTGCTTTCGGGCTGGGTCGTGACCGGCTTCGTGACCGCGCTCATGGGCTTCTACGTTTCCGTGCGCGGTGACAAGCACGCCCTCTCGGCGAAACAGGTGGTCAACCACCCGATGAATCCCGAGGCACGCACCGCGATCATCATGCCGATCTGCAACGAGGACGTGGCCACGGTGTTCGCCGGCCTGCGCGCCACCTGCGAATCGGTCGCGGCCACCGGCCACGCCAAGCAGTTCGACGTGTTCGTGCTGTCCGACAGCTACAACCCCGAGACCGCCGCCGCCGAGCGCGCCGCCTGGGAAGACCTGCGCGCCGCCCTGGCCGAGAGCCCGAACCAGCCGCAGGTCGAGGTGTACTACCGCCTGCGCACCCGCCGCACGCACCGCAAGGCCGGCAATGTGGCCGACTTCTGCCGCCGCTGGGGCAAGGACTACCGCTACATGGTCGTGCTCGACGCCGACTCGGTGATGAGCGGCGACTGCCTGACCTCGATGGTCAAGCTGATGGAAGCCAACCCCACCGCCGGCATCATCCAGACCGCGACGCAGGCCATCGGCCACGTCACGCTGCACGCCCGCGCACAGCAATTCGCTTCCCGCGTGACGGGCCGCCTGTTCACGCTGGGCATGCAGTTCTGGCAACTGGGCGAATCGCACTACTGGGGCCACAACGCCATCATCCGCGTCGAACCCTTCATGAAGCATTGCGCGCTGGCCCCGATCAAGGGCACTGGCGGCATGTCGGGCGGCATCATGTCGCATGACTTCGTCGAAGCTGCGCTGATGCGCCGTGCCGGCTACAACGTGTGGCTGGTGTCCGACCTGGTCGGCAGCTACGAACAGCAACCGCCGGACCTGCTGGCCGAACTGCAGCGTGACCGCCGCTGGTGCCAGGGCAACCTGCAGAACGCCCGCCTGATGGCCGAGCCCGGCATCCACCCGGTGCACCGCGCGATGTTCGTGACCGGCACCATGGCTTATGTCTCGGCTCCGCTGTGGCTCGCGTTCCTGACGCTGGGCACCGCCCTTTGGCTGAGCGGCTCGAGCCTCGTGTCGAGCTGGAGCGTGCTGCCCGCCGAACTGGCCGGCCTGTGGGTCTGGACCCTGTGCCTGCTGTTCCTGCCGCGCGTGCTGGGCATCGCTGCCGTGCTGATGCGCGGTGAGCAACGCCAGTACGGCGGTGCGTGGGGCCTGGTGAAGAGCTCGGTGATGGAAAGCGGCCTTGCCATCGTGCAAGCCCCGGTCCGCATGCTGGCCCATTCGCTGTTCGTGCTGGTCGCCCTCACCGGCATCAAGCTCGACTGGAAGTCGCCCCCGCGTGAAGCCGCTGCCGTGCCGTGGAAGGTCGCTGCCTCGCAGCTGGCCCCCATGACGCTGGTGATCGCCATGCTGGCCGTCGGCGTCGCGATGATCGACCCGAGCGCACTGATCTGGCTCATGCCCGTTGGCCTGCCGCTGCTGCTGGCGATCCCGCTGACCGTGCTGACCAGCCAGATCGCGCTGGGCACCACGCTGCGTGACCGCGGCTACCTGCTGATTCCCGAGGAATCGCGCTCGCCGGCCGTGCTGCGCCGCGCATGGATGCATGCAGTGCGCCTGGCGCGCCCCGCACTGGCAACCGTCTGATGCGCTGAAGACACAGCACCTCGAAAAGCCGGCCTCAGGGTCGGCTTTTTTCATGCTGCGTGGCTAGAATCGCGCCTTCCTTTTTTCAACCCACGGATCCCTCGATCCCCTGGAGCGCCAAGTGCCCCGATTCGCCGTCATCACTCTCTGACGCCGACAACGCCACTTCATTGCTGGTCAAGTCGGGCGCCTGGCTGCGCTTTCCGCTGACCGCACTCTTTTCCAGCTTCGCTCCCGCACGTTGTCGGTTCTTCCTGATTTCCATCTGGAGAACAACGTGTTCCCTCTCTCTTCTTCTCTTTCATCGATTCCGCTGCTCAAGTACCCGCGTACTGCGCATCTGGAAGGCTCGCGCCTGCAGGCCGGCGACAGCGACGACGGCCAGACGCCGCTGTCGGCGCTGCATGGCCAGCACGTGGTCATCGAGGAAAAACTCGATGGCGCCAATGCGGCCGTGTCGTTCACTTCGGCGGGCGAACTGCTGCTGCAATCGCGCGGCCACTACCTCGCAGGTGGCGCCGGCGAGCGGCAGTTCAACCTGTTCAAGCACTGGGCCGCCGCCCATGAAGCAGCGCTGCTGGAGCGCCTCGAAGACCGCTACGTGATGTACGGCGAATGGTGCTTTGCCAAGCACAGCTGCTGGTACGACCGGCTGCCGGCCTTCTTCCTGGAGTTCGACATCTACGACCGGCAGGCGCAGCGCTTTCTCTCGACACCGGCGCGGCATGCGTTGCTCGCGGGCAGCCCCGTGCTGCCGGTGCCCGTGCTCTACGAAGGCGAGATGCCGCGCCATGCCAAAGCACTGCGAGCGCTCGTGCGGCCTTCGCTGGCGCGCAGCACGGACTGGAAGACGGCCTTCGAGGACGCGGTGGCGAACGAAGGCCAGCCGCTCGATCTCGTGCGCCAGCAGACCGACCTGTCCGATCTGGCCGAGGGCCTGTACCTCAAGACCGAATCGGATGGGCAGGTGACGGGCCGCTACAAGTGGGTGCGCCCGGACTTCGTCCAGACCATCCTCGACTCGGGCTCGCACCACAGCCGCCGGCCGGTGCTGCCCAACCGGCTCGCGCCCGGCGTAGATCTCTACGCACCGACGCCGCCGGTCACCTGGCAAGACCTGGGGCTGCGCACCTTGCGCGACCCCGCCGAACTCGCAACCCAAGGGAGGCCGCGATGACATACGACGATCTGCGCGCCCTGGTGCCCGCGCCCGACAAAGGCACCGACTGGGCGCAATGCTGCGACCTGCTGCCGGCCTTGCTGCGCCTCGAAGAGACGCCGCAAGACCCGTACTACCACGCCGAAGGCAACGTCGGCATCCACACGCGCATGGTGCTCGACGCGCTGATGCAGGACGCGCACTACCAGCGCGCCGATGCCGACGGCCGCTTCGTGCTGTTCATGGCCTGCCTGCTGCACGACATCGCCAAGCCCGACACCACGGTGATCGACGAAGCCAGCGGCCGCATCGGCCAGCCCGGCCACTCGCGCCGCGGCGCGGTCGACGTGCGGGTGCTGATGTGGAAGGCCCGCGTGCCTTTCGCGCTGCGCGAGGCCGTATGCCGGATCATCGCCGTGCACCAGGTGCCGTTCCACGCCTTCGCCTCGCGCAAGGGCGTGCGGCCGGAGTGGCTGGTGCACAAGCTCTCCTGGGAGCTGAGCCTGCCCGACCTGTGTTGCGTGGCGCGCTGCGACATGCTCGGCCGCCACTACGAGAAGCGCGCGGACAGCATGGCCGACATCGCGCTCTTCGAAGAGCTGGCGCAGGAAGAAGGCTGCTGGGAAGGCCCTCGCCAGATGGTCGACGCCCACACGCGCCTGGCCTACTTCCGCGGAGCCGACACCAGCCCCGACTACCCGCTGTTCCAGACGCCGGGCTCACGGGTAACGGTGATGTGCGGCCTGCCGGCCAGCGGCAAGAACCACTGGGCGGCACAGCACCGCAAGGGCTGGCCGGTTGTGTCCTTCGACGATGCGCGCGCCGAACTGGGCCTGAAGCACGGCGAGAACGACGGGCTCGCGGCACATCACGCGGTCGATCAGGCGAAGGCGTTGCTGCGCAAGCAGGAGCGCTTCGTCTGGAACGCCACGCACCTGAGTCAGCAGATGCGCACCAAGACGCTCGACCTGCTATGGGCCTACCACGCGCAGATCGAACTGGTGTACCTGGAAGCGCCGCACGCAGAGCTGATGCGCCGCAACCGCGAGCGCGACACGACGCTGTCGAACGCGGGCATCGAGCGGATGCTGCACCGCTGGGAGTTGCCTGCGCCAACCGAGGCGCACGAAACGGTCTACGAAGTGCAGACCTGAAGACAGAAGGCCCGCCAGTGCGGACCGACGGGCCTTCTTATATATATGGAGGGGCGAAGCGTTCGCCTAGAACGGCAGCTTGGGACCGCCGGGCCCACCCATTCCGCCCATGCCCTTCATGCCGCCCATCTTCTTCATCATCTTCATGAGGCCGGCGCCCTTCATCTTCTTCATCATCCCCTGCATCTGCTCGAACTCGTTGAGCAGGCGGTTCACTTCCTGAACCTGCACGCCGGCACCGGCCGCGATGCGGCGCTTGCGCGTGGCCTTCAGCAGTTCGGGCTTGCGGCGCTCCAGCGGCGTCATGCTGTTGATGATGCCTTCCTTGCGGCGGATGTCGCGCTCGGCGCGGGTCATGTCGGCTTCGGTTGCCTTGGCGGCCATCTGCGCGGGCAGCTTGTCCATCAGGCTGGAGAGACCGCCCATCTGCTTCATCTGCTGCAGCTGGCCGAGGAAGTCGTTGAGGTCGAAGCCCGCGCCGCTCTTGACCTTGGCGGCGAGCTTCTGGGCTGCCGCCACGTCGACGCCGGCCGTGACCTGCTCGACCAGCGCGACGATGTCGCCCATGCCCAGGATGCGGCCCGCATGGCGCTCGGCGTCGAACACCTCCAGGCCGTCGATCTTCTCGCTGGTGCCCGCGAACTTGATCGGCACGCCCGTGACCTGGCGCACCGACAGCGCCGCACCGCCGCGCGAATCGCCGTCAGTCTTGGTCAGGATGATGCCGGTGAGAGGCAGCGCCTCCTTGAAGGCCTTGGCGGTGTTGATCGCGTCCTGGCCCTGCATGGCATCGACCACGAACAGGGTTTCGACCGGGTCGAGCGCCGCATGCAGCTGCTTGATTTCGGTCATCAGCACTTCGTCGATGGCAAGGCGGCCGGCCGTGTCGACCAGCAGCACGTCGAAGTAATGGCGCTTGGCGTGGTCGAGCGCGGCGCGTGCGATGTCGAGCGGCTTCTGGTCGGGCGTGCTCGGGAACCACTCGGCGCCGGCCTGCTTGGTAACGGTCTTGAGCTGCTCGATGGCGGCCGGGCGATACACGTCGCCCGACACCGTGAGCACCTTCTTCTTGCGCTTCTCGATCAGGTGCTTGGCGAGCTTGGCGGTGGTGGTGGTCTTGCCGGCACCTTGCAGGCCGGCCATCAGGATCACCGCCGGCGGCTGGGCCGCGAGGTTGATGTCGGACACGCCCTCGCCCATGGTTGCGGCGAGTTCCCGATTGACGATGCCGACCAGCGCCTGGCCCGGCTTGAGCGAGCCCAGCACTTCCTGGCCGAGCGACTTCTCTTTCACGCGGGCGACGAAGTCGCGCACCACGGGCAGCGCCACGTCGGCCTCCAGCAGCGCCATGCGCACTTCGCGCAGCATGTCCTGCACGTTGCTTTCGGTGATGCGGGCCTGGCCGCTCATCGTCTTGACGAGGCGGGAGAACTTTTCTGTGAGGGCGGTGGCCATGAAGAGGAAGCCTTGCTGCCCGCTGGGGCGGGACAAATGGAAAATCGCAGGAAACGAAAAATCTGAAGCCAGTATCGCCGCCCCGCCCTGGTGGAACACCGCGGAACCGGCTTCGCCGGGCCGCTGGTGTTGCCCCCGGTGAGGGGGTTGGCGAAGCGACACGAAGTGCGCGAAGCCTGGGGGAGGTCTTAATTCAGCCGGTACACTCCGGCCGATGATTTTAGCGATCCCCTCCCCGCTCGGCGTGGCGCTGGGCATCGCCACTGCGGTTGCCTACGGTTTCGTTGCCGGTGCCGGTGCCAAACTGAGCCGTCAATCGACCCAGTGGGCCCTCGGAATTGCGTGGATTCTGCATGCCGCCGTGCTGGCCCACGGCCTCATCGGCAGCGAGCCGCGCTTCGGTTTCGCACCCGCCCTGTCGGTCACCGCGTGGCTGGTGCTCACCGTCTACGCGGTCGAAAGCCGCATGTATCCCCAATTGAAGGTGCGGCGCGCGCTCGCCTGGCTGGGCGCGGCCGCGGTGCTGCTGGCCATCCTGTTTCCCGGCACGCCGCTGCACGTCACGGCTTCGCCGTGGCTGCCGCTGCATCTGGCGCTGGGCATCGCCTCGTACGGCCTGTTCGGCGCCGCTGTCGTGCACGCCTGGCTGATCACCCGTGCCGAAAAGCAGATCCGCCTGGCCACCGCCGAGCCGCAGGGCGGCGTGCCGCTGCTCACGCTCGAACGGCTCACCTTCCGATTCGTCACCGCCGGCTTCGTGCTGCTGTCGGCCACGCTGCTGGCCGGCCTGCTGTTCAGCGAGCAGCTGTACGGTGCCGCCGGCCGCGTCTGGAAGTGGGACCACAAGACCATCTTCTCCATGCTCGCCTGGATCACCTTCGCGATCCTTTTGATCGGCCGGGCCCGCTTCGGCTGGCGCGGCCGCACTGCGCGCCGCGTGCTGTACGCCGGCTCGGCCCTGTTGCTGCTGGCCTACGTGGGTTCACGCTTCGTGCTCGAAGTGGTGCTTGCGCGTCCTCCCGTCTGAAATGAAATACCTCCTCGTCCTCGCGGTGCTCTGGGTCGCGATCTGGCTCTGGCGCAAGAACCGCCGCGAAGAAATGCGCGATGCCATGCGCGAGCGCGCGGCCAAGGCGCAGCAGCGCCCCGCCGCACCAGCCGGCCCGCCGCAGGCCATGGTGCGCTGCGCCCATTGCGGCCTGCACCTGCCGGCGACCGATGCCATCGCCGGCCCCGGCGGCGCGGTCTATTGCAGCACCGCGCACCGCGAAGCCGCAACGCCCCAATGAGCGCCCCCCTCTGGTCGCGCGGCGAGCCGGTCACCGACTGGGACGTGCTCGACCAGGGCACGGGCGAAAGCTCGGCGCTGATCCGGCTCTGGCGTGGCTTCATGGCCGCGCGCTGCTTCATCGCACTGGTGCTGATGCTGCTGCAGGGCGTGGCCTTTGTCATCGGGCAGACGATGCAGCCGGTGGCCATCACCATCTCGGCGCTCTACCTCGCCGCGACCTGGCTGGGCATGCGCTACACGCGCGTGCAGCCGCCGATCCGCGGTTTTGCCGCGCTCTGGCTGCTGACCATCGGCATCGATCTGGCCGCCTTCACCGCCTTGCAGGTGCTGCAGGGCGGCAACGTCAACTACACGCCGCTGTTCGCGCTGCCGGTGCTCATGAGCGCGGTGCTGGGCACCATGATCGTGAGCCTGGGCACCACCGCCACGGTCACGCTGCTGCTGCTGGCCGACGCGGGCTGGCACTGGCTGCAGCAGCCGGGCGATTCTTCGCCGCGCTTCGTGCAGGCGGCGCTCACCGGCACGGGTCTCTTCGTGGTGGCGCTGCTCGCGCACGAAATGGCCCGCCGGCTGGCGCGCGAGGAAGCCGTGGCGCAGCGCAGCCGCAGCAGTGCGCAGATGCAGGCGCAGGTCAACGACCTGGTGATCGAGACGCTGAGCGAAGGCGTGCTGGTGATCGACGCCGAAGGCCTGGTACATGCGGCCAACCCGGCCGCCGACGCAATCCTCGGCCAGGGCCTCGCAAAGCTGACGCTGCCGTTCCCGCTGCATGCCCAGCCTGCCTGGCATGCGCTGGCCGCGCTGGCGCGCCAGACCTTCGCGCGGCGGGCGCCGCAGACGGAAGAAATCCCGGTGGCGCAGGTGCGCGGCGCGGCGCGCGAGGTGCGCGTGCGCACGCGGCTCACGCCCACCAGCGAGAAGCGCATCGACAGCCTGTGCGTGATGTTCCTGCAGGACCTGCGCGAGCTCGAAGCCCGCATCCGCACCGAGAAGCTGGCCGCAATGGGCCGCATGTCGGCGGCCGTGGCGCATGAAATCCGCAACCCGCTGGCCGCCATCACCCAGGCCAGCGCGCTGCTCAACGAAGACCTGACCGACCCCGCGCACCGCAAGCTCACAAGCATGGTGCAGCACAACGCGCAGCGGCTCGCGCGCATCGTGGACGACGTGCTCGACGTCTCGCGTGCCCGCCAGCAACGCGTGCTGTCGCTCGGCGAGCAGGTCGTGCTCGACCCCGCGGTGCAGGTGCTGGCCGAGGAATGGGTGCGCCAGACCCAGCGCAAGGGCGTGCTGGTGTCGCTCGATGCGCCCAGCAGCGAGGTGCGCTTCGACGCCGAGCACCTGCGCCGCCTGATCGTGAACCTGCTGGACAACGCCTCGCGCTACGCCGGCAAGCGCGAAGACTCGATCCAGGTGCTGACCGCGCTGCAGCGCAGCGGCACCAACCGCCCCAGCCTGATGGTATGGAGCGACGGCGCGCCGCTGGAGCCGGCGGTGCAGCGGCACCTGTTCGAGCCCTTCTTCTCTTCCGAAAGCCGCTCCAGCGGGCTCGGCCTGTTCCTGTGCCGCGAGCTGTGCCGGCGGCATGGCGCCACCATCGGCTACGAGCGGCGCGCGCTGGTGCCGGGCGGGCCCGAGGGCAACGAATTCTTCGTCAGCTTCGCCCCCAGCGAAAACCGGCTGACACAATAGCGCCGTGAGCACTCCCCCCCCTTCCACCCAGCGACCGGCGCAGATCCTGGTCATCGACGACGAACCCGACCTGCGCACGCTCTATGAATTGACGCTGCTGCGCGAGGGCTATCGCGTCGAGGCCGCGGGCAGCGTGTCAGAAGCCTGGCAGCACCTGGAGGCCGGCCGCTTCGACGCCGTGATCACCGACATGCGACTGCCCGACGGACAGGGCATGGAGATCATCCACCGCATCCAGAAGGCCCAGCGCAGCGAGCGCTGCGTGGTGATGACGGCATACGGTTCGGCCGAGAACGCGGTGGAAGCGCTGAAGGCCGGCGCCTTCGACTACCTCACGAAGCCGGTCGACCTGAAGCAGTTCCGCGCCGTCGTGGCTTCCGCCGTGCAGGCGCGGCTGGCGCCGCAGCCGGTGGCCAAGCCCGTGCAGGCGGTACCCGCGAGCAACAACAGCGCCGACGCAACGGTGGTCACCTCCGGCACCGGCATTGCCGCGCTCGACCGTCTCGTGGGCGAATCGGAGCCCATGCGCCTCGTCAAGTCGCGCATCGCCAAGGTGGCGCGCGGCATGGCGCCGGTGCTGGTGCGCGGTGAATCGGGCACCGGCAAGGAACTGGTTGCGCGCGCCGTGCATGCCTGCAGCCAGCGCAGCGAAGGCCCATTCGTCGCGGTGAACTGCGGCGCGATTCCCGAGAACCTGCTCGAGGCCGAATTCTTCGGCGCGCGCAAGGGCTCGTACACCGGCTCCTCGCAAGACCGTGACGGCTACTTCCAGGCCGCGCGCGGCGGCACGCTGTTTCTCGACGAGATCGGCGACCTGCCGCTGGCCATGCAGTCGAAGCTGCTGCGCGCGATCCAGGAGCGCAGCGTGCGCTCGATCGGCTCGACGCAGGAAGAAGCTGTCGACGTGCGCATCGTCAGCGCCACGCATAAAGACCTGCACGCCGAAGTGCAGGCCGGCCGCTTCCGTCAGGATCTTTTCTACCGCCTCAACGTGATCGAGATCGCGGTGCCCGCGCTGCGCGACCGCCGTGAGGACCTGCCCGCGCTGTGCGCCGCGCTGCTCTCGCGCATCGCACAGGACGGCGGCCTGCCCGTGCCGCATCTGTCGAACGAACTGCTGCGCCGCCTCGCGCAGCATCCGCTGAACGGCAACGTGCGCGAGCTCGAAAACCTGTTGCACCGCGCAGTGGCGCTGAACGACGGCGACGAACTTCATCTCGACCTGATGGGCGGCTTCACCGCTGCGGCCGAAGCCGCGGCGTCCGCGCCAGCACCGCTGTCGCCCGTCACCGACGCGCCTGTCGCGCTGGCTCCGCTTCCGAGCGTGCCGGTGGCGCCCCCCAAGGTCGCGCCGCCGCCGCTGCCCTCCGACCTGCAGGCCTATCTCGATCAGCAGGAGCGCGAGATCCTCGTGCGTGCGCTGCACGAGAGCGGCTTCAACCGCACCGCGGCCGCCGCGCGGCTCGGCATGAGCCTGCGCCAGATCCGCTACCGCATCGCGCGGCTGGGCATCACCACGCCCAACGGCGACGATGGCGCGAGCAGCCATGTCGACGACTGAAGCCAACGACAGCGGGCTCTGGCAAGCCGGCTGGTACCGCTTCGCGAAGGCGCTGCGCTCGCCGAACTTCGGACCCCGCCCCGCGGGCGTGCAGACCGACCTCATCGTGCTGCATTCAATCAGCCTGCCGCCCGGCGAATATGGCGGCGACGCGGTGCAGCAGCTGTTCACCAACCAGCTCGACTGGGACGCGCACCCCTACTTCCAGTCGATCCGCGACCTCGAGGTGTCCTCGCATTTCTTCGTGCGCCGCAACGGCGAACTCTGGCAGTTCGTGAGTTGCGACGATCGTGCCTGGCATGCCGGCGTGTCGTCGTGGCGCGGTCGCGGCAACTGCAACGACGACTCCGTCGGCATCGAGCTCGAAGGCCTCGAAGGCCAGCCCTTCGAAGAGCCGCAATACGAGACGCTCGCGAGCCTGTGCGCCGCGATCGCGCAGCACTACGCGATCGCGCACATCGCCGGCCACGAGCACATCGCGCCGGGCCGCAAACAGGATCCGGGCTCGGGCTTCGACTGGCGCCTGCTGCGCGAACAGCTCGGCTGGAATCCACAGATGTTTCCGCCGCAGGTGGTGCAGCGCTAATTTTTTCAATCGTGCGGCACCTCGTGATGCGTCGCTCTTGCAGCGCAGCAATGCGAAAATAGCAACCGCGCGATTCAGCAACCATGCGGCCTGCAGGCCCAAATCGGCTTGCAAGCCAAGCCCCATGCGGGTTGAGAGACCATAGGCCAGTATTCAAGCGGCATCGCTGGCCGTGTCCTATGGCGGAAGTAATACCGGCAATCCTTGTATCCATAGGAAAACGCTACATCTAGTGGGTTGTACACCCCCCGCACCCTAGATATAGTGTCCCCTGTCCGGTCATCCACACCGGCGCAGCGCCCGGCCCAGGCGCCGCCATCCAACAAGAATTGCCAACCGAGAGGAAGCGAATGCAAACTGCCCTGAACCCCCAATCGACCCCGCGTGCCGTTCCCTCGACGCCACCACAGCAGCAGCGAGACACTGCTGGCTCCCCCACCGGCCAGAACCTGGCCCACTACCAGATCATCCGCCGCAACGGCGCTGTCGTGCCCTTCGAGCCGAACAAGATCGCCATCGCGATGATGAAAGCCTTCCTGGCCGTGCACGGCACTCAGGGCGCGGCTTCGGCCAGCGTGCGCGAAACGGTCGACGTGCTCACGCAGGGCGTGATCCGCGCGCTGGTGCGCTCGCGTCCGGGCGGCGGCACCTTCCACATCGAAGACGTGCAAGACCAGGTCGAACTCGGCCTGATGCGCGGCGGCCATCATGAAATTGCCCGCGCCTACGTGCTGTACCGCGAACGCCGCACGCAGGAGCGCTCGAAGCAGGGCGAGCAAGACGTGCCGGCCGCGCCCGCACTGCACGTGCTGGACAACGGCGAGCTCGTCACCCTTGACCTGAACGAACTCAAGGGCCTGATCGAGTCGGCCTGCGAAAACCTGGGCGACAGCATCACGTCCGCACCGATCGTCGCCGAGACGATGCGCAACCTGTACGACGGCGTGCCGCTCGACGAGGTCTACAAGGCTTCGATCCTGGCGGCCCGTACGCTGATCGAGAAAGACCCCGACTACACCTTCGCCACCGCGCGCCTGCTGCTGCACACGATCTTCAAGGAGATCATCGGCCGCGAAGTGATGCCGGTCGACCGCGCCACCGCCTACGCCGACTACTTCCCGCAGTTCATCAAGAAGGGCGTGGACAACGACCTGCTCGACGAAAAGCTGCTGCAGTACGACCTGCCCCGCCTGGGCGCGGCGCTGAAGGCCGAGCGTGACAACCAGTTCGACTACCTCGGCCTGCAGACCCTGTACGACCGCTACTTCCTGCACGTGCGCAAGACCCGCATCGAGCTGCCGCAGGCCTTCTTCATGCGCGTGGCCATGGGCCTGTCACTGAACGAAATCGACCGCGAAGCCCGCGCCATCGAGTTCTACGAAGTGCTGTCGTCGTTCGACTTCATGTCGAGCACGCCCACGCTGTTCAACGCCGGCACGCTGCGCTCGCAGCTGTCGAGCTGCTACCTGACCACGGTGCCCGACGACCTCGACGGCATCTACGAGTCGATCAAGGAAAACGCGCTGCTGTCGAAGTTCGCCGGCGGCCTGGGCAACGACTGGACCCGCGTTCGCGCGCTCGGCAGCCACATCAAGGGCACGAACGGCGAATCGCAGGGCGTGGTGCCGTTCCTGAAGGTGGTGAACGACACGGCAGTGGCCGTGAACCAGGGCGGCAAGCGCAAGGGCGCTGTCTGCACGTATCTCGAAACCTGGCACCTCGACATCGAGGAGTTCCTGGAGCTGCGCAAGAACACCGGCGACGACCGCCGCCGCACGCACGACATGAACACCGCCAACTGGATCCCCGACCTGTTCATGCGCCGCGTGATGGAAAAGGGCACCTGGACGCTGTTCTCGCCCTCCAACGTGCCCGACCTGCACGACCTGTTCGGCGCCGACTTCGAGAAGGCCTACGTGGCCTACGAAGAGAAGGCTGCCCGCGGCGACATCAAGCCCGCGCGCACCATCCAGGCGACCGACCTGTGGCGCAAGATGCTCACGATGCTGTTCGAGACCGGCCACCCCTGGATCACGTTCAAGGACGCCTGCAACGTGCGCTCGCCGCAGCAGCACGCCGGCGTGGTGCACTCGTCGAACCTCTGCACCGAGATCACGCTGAACACCAGCGACACCGAAACCGCCGTCTGCAACCTGGGTTCCGTGAACCTGCTGCAGCATCTGAAGGGCGGCAAGGTCGACCAGGAAAAGCTGAAGAAGACGATCTCCACGGCGATGCGCATGCTCGACAACGTGATCGACATCAACTACTACGCCGTGAAGAAGGCGCGCGACTCGAACCTGCGCCACCGTCCGGTCGGCCTGGGCCTGATGGGCTTCCAGGACGCGCTGTACGAACTGCGCATTCCGTACGCCTCACAAGAGGCCGTGCAGTTCGCCGACGAGTCGATGGAAGCCATCTGCTACCACGCCTACTGGGCCTCGACCGACCTGGCGCGCGAGCGCGGCAAGTACTCGAGCTACAAGGGCTCGTTGTGGGACAAGGGCATCCTGCCGATCGACTCGCTCGACCTGCTGGAAAAGGCACGCGGCGGCTACGTCGAGGTCGACCGCTCGGCCACCCTCGACTGGGACGCGCTGCGCTCGAAGATCAAGGCCGACGGCATGCGCAATTCGAACTGCGTGGCCATCGCACCGACGGCGACCATCTCGAACATCATCGGCGTGGACGCGTCGATCGAACCCTGCTTCGGCAACCTGTCGGTCAAGTCGAACCTGTCGGGCGAATTCACCGTGATCAACCACTACCTGGTGCGCGACCTGAAGCGCCTGGGCCTGTGGGACGACGTGATGGTGATGGACCTGAAGCACTTCGACGGTTCGCTGCGTCCTATCGACCGCGTGCCGCAGGATGTGAAGGCGCTCTACGCCACCGCGTTCGAAGTCGAAACCACGTGGCTGGTCGAAGCCGCTGCGCGTCGCCAGAAGTGGATCGACCAGGCGCAGTCGCTGAACATCTACATGGCCGGTGCATCGGGCAAGAAGCTCGACGACACCTACAAGCTCGCATGGCTGCGCGGCCTGAAGACCACGTACTACCTGCGTACGCAGAGCGCGACGCACGCCGAGAAGTCGACGGTGCAATCGGGCCGTCTCAACGCGGTGTCGTCGGGCAACGACGCACCCTCGGGCATGAGCGCACTCGAAGCCGCCGCTGCTGCAGCGAAGGCACAGATGAGCGCAATGCCCGCCACCGACATCGCGTTCTGCGGTGTGGACGATCCGACCTGTGAAGCGTGCCAATAACGCGTCGATGCTCGCGACAGTGAGTCAGTGAGGTGCATGCAAAAAATCGCGCGACGTTCACTCAATGAAGGCATTGACTGACATCGCGCGATGCATGCGAGCAACATAACAACCACATAAATGGCGTGCGATGTGAACGAGCACTTTGCAACTCACATCGTTACTCCGATAATTTGAGCATTGGATTTTTCTATGTTGACCTGGGACGAAGAAGTCAAGCCCTCCTTACCAAAGGATATGCAACAAGGATTGCAGCACCACAACGCATCGACCAGCGGCTTGCCCGCAGGCCGTTCGGTGGACGCTCCGACTTCGTCGATTGCGCAACCCGCGCTCCGCGCGCTCGATGACGGCGCGGTCGTGCGTCCAGTTGCCGCCGCCGCAGTAGCAACGCCTGCTGCCACCCAACGCGTCAAGGCTTCCGACAAGCGCATCATCAACGGCCAGACCGACGTCAACCAGTTGGTGCCGTTCAAGTACAAGTGGGCGTGGGAAAAGTACCTCGCCACCTGCGCCAACCACTGGATGCCGCAGGAAGTGAACATGACGCGCGACATCGCGCTCTGGAAAGACCCGAACGGCCTGACCGAAGACGAGCGCCGCATCGTCAAGCGCAACCTCGGCTTCTTCGTGACCGCCGACTCGCTGGCCGCCAACAACATCGTGCTGGGCACCTATCGCCACATCACGGCCCCCGAATGCCGCCAGTTCCTGCTGCGCCAGGCCTTCGAGGAAGCGATCCACACGCACGCGTACCAGTACATCGTCGAGTCGCTCGGCCTGGACGAGAGCGAGATCTTCAACGCCTACAACGAAGTGCCGTCGATCCGCGAGAAGGACCAGTTCCTGATCCCGTTCATCGACGCCATCAGCGACCCGAACTTCAAGACCGGCACCCACGAGACCGACCAGACGCTGCTCAAGTCGCTCATCGTGTTCGCCTGCCTGATGGAAGGCCTGTTCTTCTACGTCGGCTTCACGCAGATCCTCGCGCTGGGCCGCCAGAACAAGATGACCGGCGCTGCCGAGCAGTACCAGTACATCCTGCGTGACGAGTCGATGCACTGCAACTTCGGCATCGACCTGATCAACCAGCTCAAGCTCGAAAACCCCGGCCTCTGGACCTCCGAGTTCAAGGCCGAGATCAAGGCGCTCTTCATGCGCGCCGTCGAGCTCGAATACAAATACGCCGAAGACACCATGCCACGTGGCGTGCTCGGCATGAACGCCTCCATGTTCAAGGGCTACCTGCGCTACATCGCCAACCGGCGTGCACAGCAGATCGGCCTCGAAACGCTCTTCCCGAACGAAGAAAATCCGTTCCCCTGGATGAGCGAAATGATTGACCTGAAGAAAGAGCGCAACTTTTTCGAAACCCGCGTGATCGAGTACCAGTCGGGTGGTGCGCTCTCCTGGGATTGAATCTTTCGACAAGAATTAATGAATTCAAGAATTGCCCTTGCCACCGATCGCGCCAAAGAGCGCGGCATGGACTGGGGCTCAGGTGTTCATGGTGCTGGGGCTCAGATCTCAACGCCATGAATCGCTTCACGCTACCCAACGTGCGTGGAGTGCTTCAATAGGTTGATTTTTTCAACTTGATCAAGGAGAAATAGAAATGGCAACTGCAAAGAAAGCGCCGGCTAAGAAAGCCGCTGCAAAGAAGGCTCCGGCAAAGAAGGCTGTGGCCGCTAAGAAGGCTCCGGCAAAGAAGGTAGCCGCCAAGAAGGCACCGGCCAAGAAGGTCGCTGCCAAGAAGGCTCCTGCGAAGAAGGTAGCCGCCAAGAAGGCAGCACCGGCCAAGAAGGCCGCTGCCAAGAAGGCTCCGGCGAAGAAGGCCGTAGCGAAGAAGGCGCCTGCGAAGAAGGCTGCTGCCAAGAAGGCCCCGGCAAAGAAGGCCGCCGCCAAGAAGGCGCCTGCGAAGAAGGCTGCTGCCAAGAAGGCGCCTGCGAAAAAGGCTGCGGCCAAGAAAGCCGCGAAAAAGCCTGCTGCCAAAAAGCCTGCTGCAAAGAAGGCTCCCAAGGCCGCTGCGCCCGCCAAGGCTGCAGCCGTAGCGCCTGCCCCTGCGGCGCAAACGACGCTGAATCCCCAGGCAGCCTGGCCGTTCCCCACGGCCAGCAAGCCCTGAGTTTCTCAGCGGCCTTGAAGGCGCAAAGCCCGGCACCTCGCGGTGTCGGGCTTTTTTATTGGCGCTTCTGCGGGAAGAAGATCAGAGGCCCAGGGCCTTGCGGTCGATCTCGTAGTTCTGCGGGCCACGCTGCGCGATCTTGATCGCGCCGACCTTGTTACCCAGCGCTGCGCACTGCGCCAGCGGCCAACCCTTTTCCAGACCGAACAGCAGCGCGCCACGCCATGCGTCGCCGCAGCCCGTGGGCTCGACCACTTCGGTGGCCACCACGCCCGGCACGTGCTCGCGCTCGCCGTCGGTCCAGATCTCGCAGCCCTCGGCCGCCAGCGTGACCACCAGGCCGCGCACGCGCTTCGAGATCTCGGCCAGGCTCCAGCCGGTGCGCTGCGACAGCATCTTTCCTTCGTAGTCGTTCACCACCACCCAGCTCGCGAGATCGACGAAATGACGCAGCGCCTCGCCGTCGAACATCGGCAAGCCCTGACCCGGATCGAACACGAACGGAATGCCGGCGGCAGCGAACTGCTCCGCGTGCTGCAGCATCGCGTCGCGGCCATCGGGCGCGATGATGCCGAGCTTGATGTCGTCGCGCGCGGCCACCTTCGTGATGTGCGCCTGCTGCATCGCGCCGGGGTGGAAGGCGGTGATCTGGTTGTTGTCGACGTCGCTCATGATCATCGCCTGCGCGGTGAAGGTGTCGTCGAGCTGGCGCACGAACTCGGTGTCGATGCCCAGCGAGCGCATGCGCTCGAGGTACGAGGCGCCGTCGCTGCCGAGCGTGGCCATCGGTAGCGCAGTGCCGCCCAGTGCATTGAGGCTGTAGGCGATGTTGCCGGCACAGCCACCGAAGTCGCGCCGTAGCGTCGGCACCAGGAACGACACATTGAGGATGTGCAGCTGGTCCGGAAGAATCTGGTCGGCGAACCGGCCCTCGAAAGTCATGATGGTGTCGAACGCGAGGGACCCGCAAATCACTGCTGCCATGGTTGAGCCGTTGGTTGAATGGTGGATGAAAGAGAAAAGGACGCGTGCAGGCAGGCGCCCCGCTCAGGGATAGAAAGCTTCGACGCGGTAACCCGCGATCGGCGGTAGCGCTGCGGCTTCCGAAGCGGACAAGGTCAGTGGCAGCGAGGCCGCGCGGTCGGCTCGGGCCTGCAGCACCGTCGGCGCACCGTAGTCCGCCGGCAACAACACGCGGCGCACGACGGCGCGCTCCTGCGTGTCGAGCAGCGAGAGCTCGACGGCGGGCATCGCGAGCGGCACGGTGGCGCCATTGCGCAGGGTGAAGCTCAGACGGTAGTCGTTGCCCCCACTCTTCTCGCGCGCGAAGGCCGCGCCTTCGATCACGATGTCGCCGATCTGGCGCAGGGCCGCGAGTTCGCAGCCCGTGTATTGGCACAGTGCCGCCAAGGCGGGCCGCAGATTGGGCTGGCGCGCGGCAATGCCGTCGCGCTCGTGGCGGATGACCTGCAGGATGAGCAGCAGCACGGCAATCACCGCCAGCAGGACCAGCACGATGCGCACGCTCTTGCGCTGCCAGAAGCCGGTTGCCCTCTCGAAGGACTCGTCGTCGTCCGCGAAGGGATGCCCTATTGGCAGTTCGAAATCCGGGGAGAGCGCAAGGTCGGACTCGCTTTCGGCCTGCACCACAACAGGCGAAGCCTTCGCAGCTGCACGCTCCTCACGCGCCTTGGCGCTCGCGATCTTGGCCGACTTGATGCGGGCGCGGCGCAGCGCCTTCTGCATCTGCACCTGGTCGTGGTCTTTTTCTTCCTGCTCGCGCTCCCCTTCAGCGCCGTCGTCGCTCGCTCGCTCGATCATCAGCCCGCGCATTGCCTTGATGCGCGGGGCGACGGGCAGGGGCGGCGCCGGGGGTGGTGGCGCGGGCGGCGGCGACGCGAGGTTCAGGTCGATGTTCGGGAACGGCGGCAGCGTGCTCGGTGGCGGCTTCCACGCGGGTTCGCTGACGTCGAGGTCGGACCATGGCTCGTCGGCGACGATGCCGTGTTCGGGCAATGACAGCGAGAACTCGAGCGCTGCTGGAGGTGGTGGTGGCAACGCCGGTGTCGGTGCAGGCGCTGGAGCCTCCGGGGGCAGCGCATGCCGAGGTTGCTGCTCGGGCTCGTCGTCGAAGAAGTCCGCATCTTCGGCAGGCGACGAGGGCTCCAACTCGAGCGGCGGCGGTGGCGCAGGAAGTTCGGGCGCGACCTTGGGCTCCGAGGCGGACTCGACCAGCCCCGGCATGTAGCCACCGCCCTGCACTGGCGGCGCTGCGCCATCGGGCGCCTCGTGCAGATCAAGCGTGGCGTCGAACACATGGCTGCATCGGCCGCAGCGCACCCAGCCATCAGAGATGCGAAGCTGGTCGCGCACCACCTTGAAGGTGGTGGTGCAGGCGGGGCAGCGCGTGACGAGACTCATGACCGGGCGATTGTAGGGTCGAGCCCCCGCCACGGGAGGGGCGCAAGGCGGCTCAGCAGCGCGCGGTCATGAGGATCCAGCCGTCCTCGGTGTCGCTGACTTCGAGCGTTGCGTACGGCGCGTAGGCCTCTTTCAATTCATCGGCCTGGCGCTCGAGGATGCCGGCCATCACCAGCGATCCGCCCGCCTTCACATGGCTGCGCAGCAACGGCGCGAGCACCTTGAGCGGCGTGGCCAGGATGTTGGCGAGCACGGTGTCGTAGTGGCCCTTCGCCGCTTCGGGCAGGCCCGCGTTCAGCCGGACGCCGTTGGCCTCGGCATTGAGCCGGGTCGACGAAACCGCGGCTTCGTCGATGTCGACAGCGTCGATGTCGGTGGCGCCGAACTTCGCCGCACCGATCGCAAGAATGCCGGAGCCGCAGCCGTAGTCGAGCACGCGTTGGTTAGCCAGCACGCCGTCGCCCTGCGTCGCAATCCACCGCAGGCACATGCGCGTGGTGGGATGCGTGCCGGTGCCGAAGGCCAGGCCCGGATCGAGCCGAATCACCTGCTTTGCCTGCTCGGGTGGCTCATGCCACGTCGGCACGATCCAGAACTCGGGCGTGATCTCGACGGGAGCGAACTGCGATTGCGTCAGGCGCACCCAGTCTTGCTCAGGCACCGGCGCGATGCCGAGCACCTCGCAGCCTTCGAAGAAGTCTTGCAGCGCGAGCACCGACGCGGCCTCTTTGGCGAGCGCCTCGTCGGGGAACAGCGCGATCACGCGCGAACGCTGCCAGCCCTCCTTCGGCGGCGGCATGCCCGGCTCGCCGAAAAGCGCCTGCTCTGCGTCGGTCTGCGCGTCGGCGTCTTCCACCGACACGCTCAATGCATCGAGTGCATCGAGCGCTTCACCGAGCGTTTCGACCCGGTCTTCCGGCGCCATCAGGCGGAGTTCGAACATCGCGGCGTCCCGGGTCAGCGCTTGTGCGCAGCCAGCCACTCTTCAAGGTAGTGGATGTTGGTGCCGCCGGTCATGAACTTGGAATCGACCATCAGCTCGCGGTGCAGCGGGATGTTGGTCTGGATGCCTTCGATCACGGTTTCGTTGAGCGCCGTGCGCATGCGGGCCATGGCCTGCTCGCGCGTGTCGCCGTAGACGATGATCTTGCCGATCATGGAGTCGTAGTTCGGCGGCACGAAGTAGTTGGTGTACGCATGCGAGTCGACGCGAACGCCTGGGCCGCCCGGCGGGTGCCACATCGTGATACGGCCCGGCGACGGCGTGAACTTCCACGCGTCTTCGGCATTGATGCGGCATTCGATGGCGTGGCCGTGCATCTGGATCTGGCGCTGCGTGAACGGCAACTTTTCGCCGGCCGCCACCATGATCTGCGTCTTGACGATGTCGATGCCGGTGGTGAACTCGGTCACCGGGTGCTCCACCTGCACGCGCGTGTTCATTTCAATGAAATAGAACTCGCCGTTCTCGTAGAGAAACTCGAAGGTGCCGGCACCGCGGTAGTTGATCTTCTTGCAGGCGGCCGCACAGCGCTCGCCGATCTTCTCGATCAGCTTGCGCGGAATGCCCGGTGCGGGCGATTCCTCAATCACCTTCTGGTGGCGGCGCTGCATGGAGCAGTCGCGCTCGCCCAGGTAGACCGCGTTCTTGTGCTTGTCCGCGAGGATCTGGATTTCGATGTGGCGCGGGTTCTGGAGAAACTTCTCCATGTACACGGCCGGATTGTTGAAGGCCGCGCCGGCTTCCGCCTTGGTCATCTGGATCGCGTTGACCAGAGCCGCCTCGGTGTGCACCACGCGCATGCCGCGACCACCGCCGCCGCCCGCCGCCTTGATGATGACCGGGTAGCCGATGGCACGCGCGATGCGCTTGTTGGTGGCGGCGTCGTCCGAGAGCTCACCCTCGGAGCCGGGCACGCAAGGCACGCCGGCCTTGATCATGGCCTGCTTGGCCGACACCTTGTCGCCCATCGTGCGGATGTTGTCAGGCGTCGGGCCGATGAACTGGAAACCGCTCTGCTCCACGCGTTCGGCGAAGTTCGCGTTCTCGCTCAGGAAGCCGTAGCCGGGGTGAATCGCTTCGGCATCGGTCACTTCGGCCGCCGAAATGATCGCCGGCATGTTGAGATAGCTCTGCGCCGAGGGGGCCGGGCCGATGCACACGGCTTCTTCGGCCAGCTTGATGTACTTCGCGTCGCGGTCGGCTTCGGAATACACCATCACGGCCTTGATGCCGAGCTCGCTGCAGGCACGCTGAATCCGGAGGGCAATCTCCCCCCGGTTTGCAACCAGGATCTTCTTGAACATGGTCACTCGATGATGAACAGCGGCTGTCCGTATTCGACCGCCTGGCCGTTTTCGCCGAGGATCTGGGTGATCGTGCCGGACTTGTCGGCCTCGATTTCATTGAGGATCTTCATCGCTTCGATGATGCAGATGGTGTCGCCTTCGTTGACTTTGCTGCCAACCTCGACGAACGCAGCAGCGCCCGGGCTGGACGAACGGTAGAAGGTGCCGACCATGGGCGACTTCACGGCATGGCCGGCCGGAGCGGCTTCGGCCGCCGGTGCGCTGGCCACGGCGGGTGCAGCGGGAGCGCCAGCTGCGGCCGGTGCGGCAGCCGCCTGAGGCGCCGCCAGGGTTTGCACATACTGCACCGGAGCGGCGCCGCCGCCCTTCACGATGCGAACCTTGCCTTCGGTTTCGGTGATTTCCAACTCGGAAATATTCGATTCGGACACCAGATCGATCAGTGTCTTGAGTTTGCGCAGATCCATGGGACTCCAGTGCCGGCTGAGCCGGTCTTCAGGACATAACTTGTTCGAAAATCGGTGATTTTCGGCGTTCGGCGTCTAACGCCAGCGTAAGGAACTGATTCTAACCATGAACCAGTTCGCGTCGCCAAGTGTCCAGGTCGGTGGTCTCGAGCTTGCCCATTTTACGGGCGGCCACGGAGCCGTTCGCATTCAGGACCAGCGTGAAAGGCAAACCGCCACTCGTATTGCCCAGATTCTTGACCAGCTCCGTACCCTGAAGGCCGGCCAGGCCGGTCGGATAGGTGACGGGCGTGCGTTGCAGGAACTTGCGCACGGCGCTGGGTTGATCGATGGCCAATCCAACCACTTGCCAGCCGTTGGCGCCATTTGCACGGAAGAAAGCGTCGATCATCGGCATTTCTTCAACACAGGGCGGGCACCACGTCGCCCAGAAGTTGAGCAGCAGCGGCTTGCCGCGCAGGCTCGACAGGACGAGGTCACCACCCTCCGGGCGCTCGAAGCTTTGGGCCCAGAAGGCCGCGTCGAGCATCTCCCCGCCCGCTGCGCCACTGCTGCTGCGCTCCTTCCACCATGCGCCGCCGAGCCCGGCGGCCGCAGCCGCTGCCGCCACGCCGGCATAGAGCATGCCGCGTCGGGTGGGCGAAGAAGTCATTCACTTGTCCTTTTCTCGTTCAATCAGTCGGCGCAATGCGGGCAGATCGCCACGCGGCACGCGCCCCTGCGCGTCGGGCTTCAAGGCCCCGCGCAGGTCGTCGAGGTCGTAGACCAGCAGGTGCACGCCGATTTCCTCGCCGAGTGCACGGCTCGGGGCGTGCACGCTCAGGGCCTCGACCTGCTCGCCATGAAAGCCGGTCACCATGCGCGGCTCGTAGTCCACGTGGTGATCGATCAGGGCGATTTCGGCCGATTTGGAATCATCGCAAAACAACTGAATATAAATGTCTGACAACCGGGTGGCCGTTCCGTGCCACACGGCGCCGCCCACATGAGGGCGGAAGACGGCCATGCGCTCCATCCATTCGAGCGCAAGCAGCCGCAATGCATGCAACTCCTGCGGCTGGGTATCGGCGCAGAAAAGCTCGATGTACTCGCGCACCTCGGCCTCGACCTCGTCGTTGTTGGGCAGCGCGGTGCGCGCCGAAAGGCCCAGGTCACGCAGAGCCCGGCGCTTGGCCGGACCATATTCCAGTCCCTCCTCGACAACGAGGCGGGCTGCAGTGGCGGCAATTTCACGCTTGGACGTGTCCATCGGGGCATTTTGCCCGCAGTACGCGCCCCACACAGCAACATCAGTACGAAGCGCGGGACAAACACGTGGCCCAGGCACGGGCGCAGCACATCGCTTCCCTAGAATCGACCGATGCACATTCATATTCTGGGTATCTGCGGCACGTTCATGGGTGGCGTGGCCGCCCTGGCGCGCGAGGCAGGCCACCGGGTCACGGGCTGCGACGCCGGCGTGTACCCCCCGATGAGCGATCAGCTGCGCGCCCTCGGCATCGACCTGATCGAGGGCTTCGGCGCCGACCAGCTTTCCCTGGCGCCCGACATGTTCGTGGTCGGCAACGTGGTGTCCCGCGCGCGGCTGCCCGACGGAAGCCCCAAGTTCCCGCTGATGGAAGCCATCCTCGACGCCGGCAAGCCCTACACCAGCGGTCCGCAGTGGCTGGCCGAGCATGTGCTGCTCGGCCGCCACGTGCTGGCGGTGGCCGGTACGCACGGCAAGACGACGACCACCTCGATGCTGGCCTGGGTGCTGGAAAAGGGCGGCAAGGCGCCCGGTTTCCTGGTGGGCGGCGTGCCGCTGGACTTCGGCGTCTCGGCCCGGCTGGGCGATGGACCGGCCTTCGTGATCGAGGCCGACGAGTACGACACGGCCTTCTTCGACAAGCGCAGCAAGTTCGTGCACTACCGGCCGCGCACCGCCGTGCTGAACAACCTCGAGTTCGATCACGCGGACATCTTCGATGATCTTGCAGCCATCGAACGACAGTTTCATCACCTCGTTCGCACCGTGCCGAGCACGGGGCGGCTGGTAGTGAATGCCACCGAAGAAAGCCTGCAGCGTGTGCTGGCCCAGGGCTGCTGGAGCGAACTCGCGCGCTTCGGCACGAATGGTGAATGGCAGGCGCGCGGCACGCACGACGCCTTCGACGTGCTGCAGCGGGGCGAGTTGGTAGGCCGAGTCGAATGGGAGCTCTCGGGCCTGCACAACCAGATGAACGCGCTGGCCGCCATCGCCGCGGCCGAACATGTGGGCGTGGCGCCGGCCGAGGCAGCCCGTGCGCTGGGCAGCTTCCGCAATGTGCGCCGGCGTATGGAGCTGCGCGGCACGGTCGAGCGAGGCGGTGGCGCGATCACGGTCTACGACGACTTCGCCCACCACCCGACAGCCATTCGCACCACGCTCGACGGCCTGCGCAAGAAGCTGGATGCTGCTGGCAAGCAAAGTGAGCGCATCCTCGCGGCCTTCGAGCCGCGCAGCAACACGATGAAGCTGGGCGTCATGGCGGCGCAGCTGCCCTGGAGCCTGGAGGCAGCCGACCTGTCGTTCTGCCACACGGCCGGGCTCGACTGGGACGCCGCTGCGGCGCTCGCGCCGATGGGCGGCCGCGCACAGGTGGCCGGGGCCATCGAGCCGCTGGTGAAGCAGATCGTGGCCGCGGCCCGCCCGGGCGATCACATCGTCTGCATGAGCAACGGCGGCTTCGGCGGCGTGCACGACAAACTGCTTGCGGCGCTGCGCACGGCGACGGCATCATGACCGCCATGCCGCTCACACGCGCCCACGAACTGATCGAGACCCTGAAGCTGCAGCCCCACCCCGAGGGCGGCTGGTACGGCGAGGTGTTCCGCTCAGCATCGAGCGTCACGCCCACCGACGGTCGCGCGCCGCGCAGCGCGCTGACCAGCATCTACTTTTTGCTCGAAGCGAGCCAGCATTCGCGCTGGCACCGGGTGCTGTCCGACGAAGTCTGGGTGCATCTGGAAGGCGTACCGCTCACGCTGTGGACCTGCGACGCCGCAATGCGCACAGCGCCGGCCCATGTGCGGCTGGGCCCGGTCGATGCGCACGGCACGCGTCCCCAGCATGTGGTGCCCGCCGGCCAATGGCAAGCGGCCCGGCCGATCCAGGGCCACAGTTCAGGCGACTACACACTGGTCGCCTGCATGGTCGGGCCGGGCTTCGATTTCGCCGACTTTTCGATGGTGCCGACCGACAGCGACGAAGCTGCGTCGATGCGGCACCATTGGCCTGACCTGGCCAGGATGCTCTAGCCCGGGCTTCAGCCCCGGCGCTGCTTGACCGCCTTCGAGAGCGTGTCGAGCACCCGTACCGAATCGTCCCATCCCAGGCAGGCGTCGGTGATGCTCTTGCCGTATTCCAGGCCCGACAGCTGGTCCTTGCCCGGCGTGAACTTCTGGGCGCCCGGCTGCAGGTGGCTTTCGACCATCACGCCGAAGACCCGGTTCGAGCCGCCGGCAATCTGCGCGGCGATGTCCTTCGCCACGTCGATCTGCTTCTGGTGCTGCTTGGAGCTGTTGGCATGGCTGCAATCGACCATCAGCGTGGGCGGCAGCTTGGCGGCCTCGAGGTCCTTGCAGGCGGCTTCGACGCTGGCGGCGTCGTAGTTCGGCGCCTTGCCGCCGCGCAGGATCACGTGACAGTCGCGGTTGCCGTTGGTCTGCACGATCGCGACCTGGCCGTTCTTGTGCACCGACAGGAAGTGATGGCCGCGCGCCGCCGCCTGGATGGCGTCGGTGGCGATGCGGATGTTGCCGTCGGTGCCGTTCTTGAAGCCGATGGGCGCCGAGAGCCCCGAGGCCAGTTCGCGATGCACCTGGCTTTCGGTGGTGCGTGCACCGATGGCGCCCCAGGAGATCAGGTCGCCGATGTACTGCGGCGAGATCACGTCGAGGAACTCGCTGCCCGCCGGCAGGCCGATGCGGTTGATGTCGATCAGCAGCTGGCGCGCGATGCGCAGGCCTTCGTCGATGCGGAAGCTTTCGTCGAGGTACGGGTCGTTGATGAGCCCCTTCCAGCCGACAGTCGTGCGCGGCTTCTCGAAGTACACGCGCATCACGATTTCCAGCGTGCCGGCGTATTTCTCGCGCTCGACCTTGAGGCGGCGGGCATATTCGAGCGCGGCAGCCGGGTCGTGGATCGAGCAGGGACCCATGATCACCAGCAGCCGGTCGTCCTTGCCGGCCATGATGTTGTGGATATTGCGGCGGGTGCCTTCGATCAGGGTTTCAACGGGCGTGCCGCGGATCGGGAAAAAGCGGATCAGATGTTCGGGAGGGGGCAGCACGTTGATGTCCTTGATGCGTTCGTCGTCGGTCTTGCTGGTTTTTTCGACGCTCGCATACCAGCTGTCGCTGGCGGGGGCAGTGTTCGTGCTCATGGTTGCTTCCTTGTCTGTCGGGTTTGAGTGGATATCGCAGGGGCAAAAAAAAACCGCCGGGGCTCAGGGCACCGGCGGTTTTGGGAGGGTGTTCGTTTGCTTTACGCGCTCGCCTCTCGTCCGCCGGAAACCGGGAACCAAAAGTAGGCAAAGAAATAAGCGCGGAGGGCGGACATGTGCGCGAAATGTAGCACGGAAAGCAAAAACCCGATCAAGCGGCCGGGCGCGGCGTTGTTTACCGGTAGCCCGACTCGTTCGCGTTGTGGATGATCCAGATCAGGTTGCCGCTGGTGTATTCGCCCATGCCGCCACCCGCGAAGATGAGGCGGCCCTGGCCCTTGTAGGTCATTTCGAAACGGTGGCGATCGCTGCCGAAATAGAACGGAATGAAGGCCTTGCCCGTCACGTACGCGCCCTGATCGGTCGGCGGACCCGCGAGGTCGGTGACCTGCCTGGCGCTCATGCCGATCTGAAGGCGCGCGAACTTGCTGTTGCGTGCCGGGTTGCCGGTGATTTCGCCTTCGTAGCCGTTGAGGCCCTTGACGGTGCGGCCACTGCCGGCTTCGACCTTCGACGAGTCGACCACATTGCCCTGGGCATCCATGCCGGCCTTCGCGCCGCCGCGCGCCGGTGCCGCGGGGGCGGCTGCAGGTGCCGGCGCAGCCGCGGGCTGGCTGCCGCCGGAGCCGCCGCGCGACGCGCAACCTGCGCTTGCCAGCACCACCACGGCAGTCACGGCCCACAGAGCCGCGGACGAATTGATCCTGATCCTCATCGAACGCTCCTTGTTGTGAAAGGAGCGCAGCTTAACAAGCCCTCAGGCCGTACCGCCTACGGTCAAACCATCGATGCGCAACGTCGGCTGGCCGACGCCCACGGGCACGCTCTGGCCTTCCTTGCCGCAGGTGCCGACGCCCGAGTCGAGCGCCATGTCGTTGCCGATCATGGTCACGCGGGTGAGTGCGTCGGGGCCGTTGCCCACGATGGTCGCGCCCTTCACCGGGTACTGGATCTTGCCGTTCTCGACCCAGTAGGCCTCGCTGGCCGAAAACACGAACTTGCCGCTCGTGATGTCGACCTGCCCGCCGCCGAAGTTGGTGGCGTAGAGGCCCTTCTTGATGCTCGCGACGATTTCCTTCGGATCCTTGTCGCCGCTGAGCATGTAGGTGTTGGTCATGCGCGGCATCGGCACGTGTGCGTAGCTTTCGCGCCGGCCGTTGCCGGTGGGCTTGACCTTCATGAGGCGCGCGTTGAGCGAGTCCTGGATGTAGCCCTTGAGGATGCCGTCCTCGATCAGCACGTTGCGCTGGCTGGCGTTGCCCTCGTCGTCGACGTTGAGCGAGCCGCGACGGTCGGCGATCGTGCCGTCATCGAGCACCGTGACGCCCTTGGCCGCCACGCGCTGGCCGATGCGGCCCGAGAACGCGCTCGAGCCCTTGCGGTTGAAGTCGCCCTCGAGCCCGTGGCCGATGGCTTCGTGCAGCAGGATGCCGGGCCAGCCGGAGCCGAGCACCACGGTCATTTCGCCGGCGGGTGCCGGGCGTGCGTCGAGGTTGGTCAGGGCGGCCTTCACGGCATGGTCGACGTACTCGGCGATCTGTTCGTCGGTGAAATAGGCCAGGCCGAAACGCCCACCACCACCGCCGGAGCCGATTTCGCGACGGCCGTTCTGCTCTGCGATCACCGTGACCGACAGGCGCACCAGCGGACGCACGTCGGCGGCCAGCGTGCCGTCGGCACGGGCCACGAGCACCACGTCGTACTCGCTCGCCAGGCCCGCCATGACCTGCGCCACGCGCGGATCGCGCGAGCGGGCCAGCTTTTCGACCTTTTCGAGCAGCTTCACCTTGGTGGTGCTGTCGAGCGTGGAAATGGGGTCGATACCGTCGTAGAGCGAGCGGCTCGATGCGATCTTGCGGGCCGGCGTCTTCACACGGCCTGTGCGGCCGGCGGAGGAAATGGAGCGCACCGTGCGCGCCGCGTCGAGCAGCGAGGCCTCGGAAATGTCGTCCGAATAGGCAAAAGCAGTTTTCTCGCCACTGACCGCGCGCACGCCGACGCCCTGGTCGATGCTGAAGCTCCCGGTCTTGACGATGCCCTCTTCGAGGCTCCAGCCCTCGCTGCGCGTGTACTGGAAGTACAGGTCGGCGTCATCCACCCGGTGCGCGGTGATCTCGGCCAAGGCCTTGCTCAGATGCGATTCGTCGAGGCCGAACGGCGTGAGAAGGAGCTGTTGCGCCGTGGCGAGGCGCTCGATGGTGGGTTCGCGAGAGATCATCGCGACATTCTAGGCAGCCGCCCTCTTCCGCGCTGCCCCAAAGGGCACTCAGGCGCTACTAGTTCTGCGCCAGCTTCCTTGCCCGGGCGATCGACATCAGGATCCCCAGCCCCAGCCCCAGCGTCACCATGGCCGTGCCGCCATAGCTGATGAACGGCAGCGGCACCCCCACCACCGGCAGGATGCCGCTCACCATGCCCATGTTCACGAAGGCATAGGTGAAGAAAATCATGGTGACCGCCCCCGCCAGCAGGCGCGAGAACAAGGTCGCCGCATTGGTCGCGATCACCAGCCCCCGGAAGATCAGCAGGATGAAGGCCGAAATCAGCGCCAGGTTGCCCATCAGCCCGAATTCCTCGGAATAGGCGGCAAAGATGAAGTCGGTGGTCCGCTCGGGAATGAATTCGAGGTGCGTCTGCGTACCCTGCATGAAGCCCTTGCCGCCCACCCCGCCCGAACCGATGGCGATCATCCCCTGGATGATGTGGAAGCCCTTGCCCAGCGGGTCCTTGCTCGGGTCGAGCAGCGTGCACACGCGCTGCTTCTGGTAGTCGTGCAGCACGCGCCAGTCGACCCCGTCGGCGCACAGCCTCGACTCGAAGCCCACGATCAGCGTCACGGCCACCGCGCCGATCAGCACCGGCGGCACGATCAGCTTCCACGGCAGCCCGGCAAAGAAGATCACCGCCAGCCCGGCGGCCAGCACCAGCAGCGAGGTGCCCAGGTCGGGCTGTTTCATGATGAGCCCGACCGGCACCGCCAGCAGCACCGTCGCCACCACGAAGTCGAGCGGCCGCAACTGGCCTTCTCGTCGCTGGAACCACCAGGCCAGCATCAGCGGCATCGCGATCTTCAGGATTTCGCTGGGCTGGATCACCACGCCCACGTTGATCCAGCGCTGCGCGCCCTTCTTGGTGATGCCGAACAGCGCCACCGCCACCAGCAGCGCCACGCCCATCGTGTAGAGCGGCACGGCAGCCAGCATCAGCCGCTGCGGCGGCACCTGCGCCACCACGAACATGATGAAACCGGCCAGCAGCATGTTGCGGCCATGGTCGACGAAGCGCGAGCCATGGTCGTAGCCCGAGGAATACATGGTCAGCAGCCCGGCGAACGCGAGCAGCAGCACGGCGAAGGCCAGAAAGCCGTCGAAGCCCTGGAAGATGGGCGCAATGCGGCGCGCCAGGGAGGGCTGATTGAACACGGCAGACATGAGGGCGGATTATCCGGCTTATACGAATCCCCGGCGCGTGTCCCCCCGTGGAAATCCCCATCCCCGACTGTCACGGGTCGTTCGCCCCTTGCTCTTACATTCGGGGATTCATAAAAAAGGGAGGATCGGATGGCGTCTCAACGTCTGCGCTTGTCGCTCGTGACAGGTCTTTGCATTTCGGTCGTCGCGTGCGGCGGCGGTGGCGGCGGAGGGAGCTCAGGGCTGCCCTTCGGACTGGCCGGCTCGGGTAACTCGTCCACCCCGAATTCCTCTGCTTCGACCTCGCCCACCCTGAGCGGCACGGCCGCCACCGGCGCGGCCTTCGGTGGCGCCACCGTCACGGTCCAGGATCAAAGCGGCGCGACGGTCTGCACCACCCAGACCGACGGGCAAGGCACCTACCGCTGCGCGCTGTCCGCAGCCACCAAGGCTCCCCTCGTAATCACCGCGGTGCGCGACGACCAGTCGCTTTACAGCACGCTCGCCAACAACGGCGGCACCGCCAACATCACGCCGCTGACCACGGTCATCGTCTCTCGGCTCTCGCCGGATGGTCGCCCCGCCAATCTGGCGGCGGCCATCCAGGCCGACGCCGGCACCGTGACCGACGCGCGCCTGCAACAGCAGACAGCCGCGCTCGTTGCCGCGCTGAAGCCGGTGCTGGACGCCCTCGGGCAGGCCACCTTCGATCCGATCACCGGCCAGTTCAGCGCCGACGGCACCGGGCACGACAAGGTACTCGACGCGCTGCTGGTCAGCGTGCGCCCCGACAGCGGCGCCGCCAACATCGAGATCACGGTGAAGGGTCTGCCGGCGGGCGACAGCGCTGCGCCGGCCTCCATCATCTTCCGTAGCAGCGACGCCTCCGTTCCGGCTCTGCCGCCGGGCATCACGCCGGACCAACTGGCCGGCCTTCCCCCGCCGCCCTTGCTGGCCGACCTGGTCGACCGCCTGAACGCGTGCTATCGGCTGCCGCTGTCGCAGCGCGTCACCGCGCCGAACGACACAACGGCAGTGACCGGCGGGCCGACTGATGTGATCGCACCCGCCTGCCGCGAACTCTTCGTCGGCGACGACCCTGCCGGCTACCTCCACAGCGGCTTCGGCGTGGGCCGCGACGCCAACAACCAGGGCGGCTTCACCAGCCTCTTCCGCCCAGAAAACACGGGCCGCACCTGGGACCGCGCCAACTTCGAGTTCTTCCGCCCGAACGGCGACCTGGCACTCAGCTACCGCGCAACCGACGTGGGAGACAACGTCACCTTCGGCACCGTCACCGTGCGCAAGGTGGGCAGCACGCTCAAACTCGCCGGGGACGGCCATGTCTACGCCTCCAACGTGCGCCCGGTGTTCGCTTACCGCGACATGATCAACTCCCCCGCATTCAACTCGTACACCACGGGTTACGGCATCCCGATCCGGAATCGGCAGGAAGGCGGCGCGGCAGTCTTCAGCAAGGTCATCGTGACTTCGCCGCTGAACAAGGTCCTGACCTTCATCCCGCAACCCGGCCTGTCGTTCCTCGTGGTGACCAGGCCCGACGGCACGCCGGAGCTCAACAACGGCATCAATCTGCGCGGCATCTACGAGAACCCGTCGACGCCCGGCAGCCTGGCGAGCCGGGAGCCCGGCATCGGGTTGCTCGACCCCCAATACACCGACACGCAGATCAGCCAGTTGCAGGACCAAAGCGTGTGGAAATTCGAGTTCGTGCACGCGAAGCCGGGCGTACCCAACGTGATCCAGTACGAGCGCACTCTCTCTCGCGCAGCAACGATCGGCGAGATCCGCCAGCAGCCGCTGTTCGACCTGGCGCCGCCCATGCGCACCCAGCTGGTCGCCCGCACCAATGCCAACGCTGGCCTGGTCTACCCCGCGAACAGTGCGGGTCAGCCGAACATCCTGGACATCAGCGTCACTGGCAACCAGGATGCGTGGGTCGTGCCGAGCGGCGCGCTGGCCCCCGCCGTGCTGACGGCCTACGGCTTCGCCAAGTCAGGCACCCGTTTCAACGACAACATCGCGCTGTCCTCCACGGCGCGCAAGGCGGTGATCGACTGCTCCGCCGAGACGGCCGGCGACACGCATTGCGACAGCGCTGCTGGCAAGCAGTACGCCGAAGGCACGCGGGTGCATTACCTGGCGTTCGAGGCCTACAACGCGCGCAGCCTCGGCATCACGCGCTACGTGCTGTTCTACAAGCAGTTCTGAATGAACATCCGAGGGCCCCGTATCGGGCGCGGGGTTCTCAATCGAACTCGAGTTGAACGACCGTGCGCCCAGGTCGGCTTTCAACCGTCAGCCGGGCCCCGATGGCCCCCGAACGCTCCGCCAGCGACCGCGGCCGATGCTTCACGGCGTCGAAGCCCTTGCCGTTGTCGATCACCCGCAGTTGCACCGTCGTGCCCTGCATCCCGGCCTCGAATCGCAGCACGGTGGCCTGGGCGTGCTGCAGCACGTTGGAGATCGCCTCGAACAGCAGGAACTGCAACTGCCGCATGCCTTGCGCGCCGAGCCGCTCTACCGGCTCCACCTCGTCCACCGCCCATTCGAACTCAATGCCCGAAGACGCCAGGCGGGGTTCCAGCCGGTAGCGCGCCGCCGCCAGCAGCGCACCCACGTCGCCCGGCGGCAGGTGGATCGAATCGATCTGCAGCTTGAGCTGGTCCAGCGAATCGCGTAGCGTGCGCAGCAGGTCGCCCGAGCTGGTCTGGCCCGACTGCAGCTGCCGGATCGCCGAAGTGATGTGCGAGCCCATGCCGTCGTGCATTTCGCGCAGGATGCGTTCGCGCTCGTGGGTGCGCGCCTGGTCACGCGCCGCGGCCTCGAGTTCGGCGTACGTGGCCGCCAGCTCGCGTTCGCGCTGGGCCACCCGCTCGGCCAGGGCCGCGACCGATCCGCGCGCCAGCACGCTCGCCGCACGAAAGCGCCGCAGCACGATCAGCAGCAGCGCCACGCCGAAGAACACCGACGAATAGCGCACCCAGGTGGTCTCGCCATAGGCATCGCTGAGGCGGATCACCAGCCAGTCGCGCACGCCGAACATCACTGTCACCAGAGCGGCGCCGGCCACCAGCAAACGCTCGGCGCTCGGTTTGCGCAGGGTGTCGACGGCGAAGGCGCTGACGAAGGCCAGGACGAACACGATCTGGACGGCAAGCCAGCCGGTGAGCCACATCGGCTCCTCGCGCTGCAGCGACAGCGCGCTGAACAGCACCGTAGCGACCACGATGCCCGCAATAGGCCAGCGCACCCACTGGTAGCGGCGGTCGCGCCCCCACCCCGCGAGGTGGTAGACGAACATCATGGAAGAGGCAGCCCAGCCCGCATAGCAGGCGGCCATCAGCACGCCCCAGGGCCCCCAGGACAGGGGAGGCTCGGCGATGACGCCGTCGGCCACCCGCACCGCCCAGCAGAACTCCGCCAGCGCGGCCCAGAAGTAGATGCCGTCGCGCCGCTGGGCGCCCTTGGCATCGGCGTCGACCTGCGTCAGCCACAGCGCCAGCGCGATGCCGCCGACGATCAGGCTGAAGGCCATCAGCAGCACCGAGCCGGTGAAGCGCCATGCATAGGCGCTCTCGAAGAGTTCGGTGCGAACCGGCGCGGCCGGCCCGATGACCACTTGAGACAGCCCCGCGCGCCGGGCGGTGTCGGCGTGCAGACGGATCTGCAGGAGGTTGTCCCCCTTTCGCAGCAGGCGCCCGGGCACCGGCACGTAGATGGGCGCCTTGGCGTAGTCGGCGTCGTTGCTGCGGTCCAGGTCGCCGTAGACCTGCAGCAGCGCGTCGTTCAACTGCACCTCGAAGACGTTGCCGACGCGCGGAATGAAAATGCCCCACGGCGTCTCGGGCTCGGCCTCGAGCGTGAACGGCAGGTCGAAGCTCGCCATGCCCGGGCGGCCGTTGTGCTGGCGGTCCCAGTGGTAGGACAGCTCGACCGGCTCGGTGCGCGTGACGCCGTCGACCGTGGTCGTCACGGTGCCCTGGCGCAGTTCGATCGGCGCCTCGGACGCGGCCGTGGCCGCGCTGGAGACTCCGGCAATACCCGCGAGGAGCATCGCCAGCCATAGCATCAGCAGCGACGCCCATTTTGGTCGCATCTGTGCTCAGCCCGGATGAGACAACAGGCCGAGCCGCGTCGCTTCGAAAACGGCCTCGCTCTTGGAATGCACGGCGAGCTTTCCGTAGAGATTCTTGATGTGGGTCTGCACGGTGTGCACGCTCAGGCCCTTGAGCCGCGCGATCTCCGCGTACGAGAAGCCACGCGCGATCAGCGTCAGCACCTCGTGTTCGCGAGCCGACAGCAGGCCGCGGTCGGATTCGTCCGCGGCTGCTTCGGGCGCCGCACCCGGCGGCGCGCCGGGAACGGCCGCCGATTGCAGGCTGCGGTACTTCGCGAGCACGCGCCGCGCGATCATGGGCGAGATCGGCGAGGCACCTGCCTTCATCTCCACGATGGTCTGCGCGATGTCCTCCGGCGCGGCGTCCTTGTGGATGTAGCCCACGGCACCCGCCTCGATGCTGGCGAGCACGTTCTCTTCGTCGCCGAAAACAGACACTACCAGCGGCTCGCAGCCGGGAAAGCGCGCCACGGCGTCGCGGATCACGTCGAGCCCGGTGCCGTCGGGCATGCCGAGATCGACCAGAAGCACGTCGGGAATGGTGGTGGTGCGGGACAGCCAACCCAGCGCTTCCTGCACCGTACCCGCACTGCCGAGCCAGAAAAGGCGCGGGCTGCGCTGCACGCTGGCCTCGAAAAAGGCACGCGCGCGGCTATCGTCTTCGACGACCAGCACACCCCAGCGGCGTAGCGTCGCGTCGTCCTGAGCCTCAGTGTTCATGGGCATGAGCATAAGCCCCGGCGCGCACCGGGAATCCATACACGCCTCCCCCGTTCATGGGATGCCCACGATGAAGCATCGCCGCGAAACTTTCGCCGCTTTTTTGCAGGGCATATCCCCCTTCCCATGCAAATCAAGTAACCCGAACGTAGGCCATTCATGCCGCAGTGGTCAAGGCCTTAGTACTTTTGAATTCCCGACGCACGGCACACCCCGAACCGGGGCACGCGAAATGCCGGCGCGCCTCGGGCTCTCAGTAAGCTATGGCCTTACCGAAGAACCTCGTCCGGCGGGTTTTTTGTATGTTGGAAGCGGCCTCGCGAGAACAGACCTCATGCAGAATTACCCGTTCCCGGCAAGCGAGGTGCGACGCCCGCACCTCCCGTCTTTTCCTCGCATGGATCCGCAAACCACACACCTGCTTTACCTGCACGGTTTCCGTTCTTCGCCTCGTTCGACCAAGGCCCGGATCGTCGCGGAGCGCGTGGCGCGGCAGCATCCGAATCTGCAGTGGTGGTGCCCGCAATTGCCGCCGTCGCCGCACGATGCCATCGACATGGTGATGAAGGGCATCGCGCACTGGCCGCGCAAGTCGATGGCGGTGGTGGGCTCGTCGCTCGGCGGCTACTACGCCACCTACGTGGCCGGCATGACGCGTTGCCGCGCGGTGCTGCTCAACCCGGCCGTGCATCCCGCGCGCGACCTCACGCGCTACATCGGCGACCAGACCGTCTGGCACGACCCCGCCGAGCATTTCTACTTCCGTCCCGAATACATCCACGAGCTTCGTGCGATGGAAGTCGGCCCGCTCACGCGGCCCGAACGCGTGTTCGCGATCATCGCCAAGGGTGACGAGGCGCTCGACTGGCACGAAATGTCCGCGCGCTACCCCGACAGCAACATCAAGCTGCTCGAGGGCAGCGACCACGCCCTGTCGGATTTCGAAAAGGCCCACCTGGACGACGTGATGGCCTTCATCAACCCGGTCTGAGCACAGCCGGGCCGAGCGGGCCCATCCTGCATGGGACAATCCGCGCCATGTTTGTATTGTTTGAAGAAGCCGGCAAGTACCTCGGCGGCCGCGTGCTGTCGGAGGCCGAAGCATCGGCACAAATCGAGCTCGAAACCGGCAAGCGCGTCAAGGTCAAGGGCGCCAACATCGTGCTGCGTTTCGAGAAGCCGTCGCCCGCCGATCTGATCGCCGAGGCGCGCTCGCTCGCCGCCGCCCTCGATCTCGACCTCGCCTGGGAATTCGCGCCCGAGGGCGAATTCGCCTTTGCCGAGCTGGCCGCCGAATATTTCAGCGAAAAGCCCTCGCTCGCCCAGCAGGCGGCCGCCCTGTTCGCGCTGTTCGAGGCGCCGCACTACTTCCGCCGCGCGGGCAAGGGGCGCTTCAAGAAGGCGCCGGCCGAGATCGTGCAGCAGGCGCTGGCCGCCATCGAGAAGAAGAAGGTCATCCAGGCGCAGATCGCCGAGTGGGCCGCACAGCTGGCCGAGGGCATTTGCCCCGCACCTGTGCGCGAGCAGCTCTACAAGATCCTGTTCCGCCCCGACAAGAACGCCCCCGAATACAAGGCCGTGGTCGACGCCGCGCGCGCCACGCAGCGTCCGCCGCTCGACCTGCTGGAGCGCGCCGGCGCCATCGACTCGCCCTACCAGTTCCACTGGCGGCGCTTCCTGTTCGAGAACTTCCCCAAGGGCACCGGCTTCCCTGCGCTCGCGGCGCCCGCCATCGTGGACGATCTGCCCGTGGCCTCCGAGGTGCAGGCCTTCTCGATCGACGATTCGCAGACCACCGAGATCGACGATGCCCTCTCCGTGCAGGGCCTCGGCACCGGCACCGTCACCGTCGGCATCCACATCGCCGCACCAGCCCTCGCGCTCACGCCGGGCAGCGCCATCGACAACGTGGCGCGTGCGCGCATGTCGACGGTCTACATGCCGGGCTACAAGATCACGATGCTGCCCGACGAGGTGGTCAACACCTACACGCTGCTCGAAGGCGGCGACCGCCCGGCCGTGTCGCTGTACGCGCGCTTCGACGAAGCCACGCTGGAGCTGCAAGGCACCGAAACGAAGCTGGAGCGCGTGCCCATCGTGGCCAACCTGCGCCACGACCAGCTCGACACTGTCGTCACGCAGCCATGGCTCGAAGACGCGCCCTTCCAGAGCGACAACACTCCGGAAGCCGCCGCCAAACTGCGTGCCCCGCTCTCCTTCCTGTTCCGCCTTGCCAAGCAGCTGAAGGCACAGCGCGAAGTGGTGCGCGGCAAGCCCGAGAACTTCAACCGGCCCGACTACAACTTCCGCCTCGTCGGCAACGAGGGCGAGCCCACCGGCAGCGAGCAGGTGCAGATCAGCACGCGCCAGCGCGGCGCGCCGCTCGACCTGATCGTGTCCGAAGCGATGATCCTGGCCAACAGCAGCTGGGGCGGCTGGCTCGGCGAGCTGGGCGTGCCCGGGCTCTACCGCAGCCAGGCCAGCCTCGCGCCCGGCATCAAGGTGCGCATGGGCACGCGCGCACTGCCGCACGCGGGCCTTGGCGTGAAGAGCTACGCCTGGAGCACCTCGCCGCTGCGCCGCTACACCGACCTCGTGAACCAGTGGCAGATCATCGCGGCCGCGCGCCACGGCAAGACCGCGGCGCTGGCCGCGCCCTTCAAGCCGAAGGACGCCGACCTGTTCTCGATCCTCTCTGGCTTCGACGCGGCCTATGCCACGTACAACGCCTACCAGGGCGGCATGGAACGCTTCTGGACGCTGAAGTACCTGCAGCAGCAGGGCATCACCGAGCTCGAAGCCACCGTCATCAAAGACCTGCCGAACGGCGCGCTGGTGCGGGCCGAAACGCTGCCGCTGGTGTTCCCCGTGGCTGGCCAGCAGGAACGCGGCGCCCGCCTGCGCGTGAAGCTCGGCGAGATCGATGAGATCGCGCTCGACGTGAGCGGCACGGTGCTCGAACGCCTCGACACGCCGAAGGCCGATGCGGCCCTCGCAGACGAAAGCGATGAGGGCGACGAAGAAGAAGTGGTCGCAGGCCCGATCGCCATTGCCGTCGACCTGAGCGACAGCGAGGCTGCTGCGCCCGAAAACACACCCGCATGAATTTCGGCGGATCGTCCGAAGAAATGCGGCCCCTGGAGGAGTTTCGAGAATGAACTTCAAGGACCTCAGCACGCTGCAGATTGCACTGGGCGTGTCGGTCATTGCGCATGCCGCACTGCTCGCGGTGCGCTTCGTCGATCCCGAATCGTTCAACAAGGTCTTCAGCGACACACCGCTCGAAGTGATCCTGGTCAACAGCAAGACCAACGACAAGCCCGACCCCAGCGCCCGGCTGCGGGCCCAGACCTCGCTTGCGGGCGGCGGCGACCTCGACAAGGGCCGCGCAACCAGCCCGCTGCCGCCGTCGAGCTTCACCACCGTCGGCGATTCGTTCGAAGATGCGCAACGCAAGGTCGACGCGATGCAGACCGAGCAGATGCAGATGCTCACCCAGCTCAAGCGCGACCTCGCCGCAATGCCCGCGCCCGACCCGCGCAACCCCGGGGACCCGACCGAGGCCACGGCGCAGGAAGAAAAGCGCCGCCAGATGATCAATCTGCTGGCCGAAATCGAGCGGCGCGTAAACGAAGAAAACGCACGCCCGAAGAAGCGCTTCCTGAGCCCCTTCACGCGCGAAGCGGCCTTCGCCACCTACGTCGATTCGCTGCGCCGCCGGGTGGAAGCGCAGGGCACTGCCAACTTTCCGACGCTCGCCGGCAAGAAGCTCTACGGCGAGCTGACGATGACCATCACGGTCAACTTCGACGGTCGCCTGCTCTCGACGGTGGTCGATGAAAGCTCGGGCATTGCGCTGCTGGACAAGCGCGCCCAGGCCATCGTTGCCAGCGTCGGCAACTTCGGCACCTTCACCGACGCGATGCGCAAGGAGCACGCCGACCAGATCGTGATCCGGCCGCACTTCCGGTTCGCGCACGACGGGTCGGTCGAACTCTCCTCGCAGTAGAAGCAGACGCAACAAAAGAAGGCAGACGCCATGGACCTGTACTGCGTCATGGGCAACCCCGTCGAGCACAGCCGCTCGCCCCGCATCCACGCACGTTTTGCCGAACTCTGCGGCCAGCAGATGGACTACGGCCGGCGGCTGATTCCGCTCGGCGCGTTTGCCGAAGGCATCGCGGCCTTTCGCGGCGAAGCCGCCGAACGCGGCGACACCGCGCGCGGCTGCAACATCACCGTGCCCTTCAAGTTCGAGGCCGCTGCGCTCGCGCAGCACACCAGCGAACGCGCCCTGCTCGCGCAGGCGGTCAACACGCTGCGCTTCGACGCCGACGGCAGCATCCATGCGGACAACACCGACGGCATCGGCCTGGTCAACGACATCGTTCGCAACGCGGCCGTGCCGCTACAAGGCAAGGCGCTGCTGCTGATCGGCGCTGGCGGTGCGGCGGCCGGCGTGCTCGGCCCGCTGCTCGACGCGGGCGCTTCGCGCGTCGTGGTGGCCAATCGCACCGTGGGCAAGGCCGTCGAGCTGGTGCGCCGCCATGCGGCCATTGCGCTGCGCCACGGCGCATCGCTCGAAGCCTGGGCGCTCGACGAAGTGCCGGGCGCCTTCGACGTGGTGATCAACGCCACTGCTTCCAGTCTCGCGGGCGATGCAGTGCCTGTGAAGGCCAGCGTGCTGCGCGCCGGCGGACTCGCGGTCGACATGATGTACGGCCCTGCGGCGGCGGGTTTCATGGCCTGGGCCGAGGCGCATGGCGCGGTCGCGCGCGACGGGCTCGGCATGCTGGTCGAGCAGGCTGCCGAGTCCTTCGAGATCTGGCGCGGCGTGCGGCCGCCTTCCGCGCAAGTGCTGGCTGAAGTTCGAGCCGAGCTGAAATGAAGGCAGTGCTGCGCCTGATCGCCTGCCTCGTGGTGGCGGGCGTGGCACTCGAGTTGTTCTTCGTGGTGCGCATCGCGGCGATGACCGTGCTCGATCCGCAGAGCACCGCGTTCCAGCGCTCCGAGGCTTTTCAGATCGCCATCCACCAAGGCAGCGGAGCCGGCTGGCGGCAGGAGTGGGTGCCCTACGCGCAGATCAACGACACGCTCAAGCGCGCCGTCATCGCGAGCGAAGACGCCGGCTTCGTCGACCACAACGGCGTGGAGTGGGAAGCCATAGAGCGCGCCCGCCAGCGCAACGCCAGGGCCGAAGAACTCGCCGCCAAGCGCGCAGCGCGCGCGGTGGCGCGCGGCAAGCCGGTACAGCCTGTGCGCCTGCGCGGCGGCTCCACCATCACGCAGCAGCTTGCGAAGAACCTGCTGCTGTCCGGCGAGCGCACCTTGCTGCGCAAGGGCCAGGAGCTGTTGCTTGCCACGCTGCTCGAAGTGCTGCTCGACAAGCGGCGCATCCTAGAGATCTATCTCAACAACGTCGAGTGGGGCGAAGGCGTGTTCGGTGCCGAGGCGGCCTCGCAGTACTACTTCCGCAAGCCGGCCTCGCGCCTGAGCACCAACGAGGCCGCGCGCCTGGCAGTGATGCTGCCGAGCCCCAAGTTCTTCGAGCGCCGGATCGGCTCGCCCTACCTGAGCGGGCGTGCGTCGACGGTCATGGCGCGGATGCCTGCGGCCGAGCTGCCCTGACGACCGCATCGCGCAGGCCCTCGATGGCCAGCACGGCAGCAAAGCCGATCACGTAGGCCAGCACGTCCCACCAGTCAGCCGTGCTGCCGAGCACGATGCGCAAGGCGCGGTTCGGAATGTGCAAGTGCCACGCCGCCGCAAGGTACTGCCCGAGTTCGACCGCGAGGCCGACGCCCAGCGCAGCCAACGCCAACGGCAGCACGCGCGCGCCAATCACCGTCCTGAAGACGAAGTAGACCCACACCACGGCCAGCACGTCGCCGAAGAAGCTGCGCAGCCAGCCCCAGCGCGCGCCGACGGTGGCCAGCAGCACGAGAACGAGAAACAGGGCCACCGCCCACACGAGTGAAAGAGGATCGAAACGCCATCGCATGGCCCGTATCATCGCGCCCATATGCTGGCAAAGCTCACGGGTTGGTTGTTGTTGGGAATCGTCCGGTTGCTCACTGGCGCGCAGGCGCGCTGGTATGGCTGTCCGCCGAAAGCCGAGCAGCGCATCTATTTCGCCAATCACCAGAGCCACGCCGACCTCGTGATGATCTGGGCGGCATTGCCTGAAGAGCTGCGCAGCATCACGCGGCCCATCGCGGCGCGTGACTACTGGGCCAACACGCCGGTCAAGCGCTGGATCACGACGGAGGTGTTCAACGCGGTGTACGTTGAGCGACAGGCGTCGGCGCCTGCTGCAGCAGCGGCACCTCCCGTACCCGCACCTGTGGTGGCCGAAGCCTTGCCACCGCAACGCCCGCCGATGCCTGCCGAGCGCATCGAGCCCTCGATGGAGCCGCTGCTGCCCTTGACGCCGCCGGCACCACCCGCAGAGACCGTGCCCGAAGCGCAGGGCCGGCTCGACCTTCCCGAGCCGCCCGCTCCGCCGCCTCCTCCAGAGCCGCCACCGCCCGCGGCGCCCGAAGAAATCCCGGTCGCGGCATCGGCCCCAGCCGTCGATCCACTCGCCCCCCTCGTCGAAGCCCTGCGCAGCGGCGACTCCATCATCATCTTCCCCGAAGGCACGCGCGGCCACACGGGCGAGCCGCAGAAGTTCAAGTCGGGCCTCTACACGCTCGCCACCATGTTCCCCGAGGTGGTGCTGGTGCCGGCATGGATCGACAACGTGCAACGCGTGATGCCCAAGGGCGAGATCGTGCCGGTGCCCATCCTCTGCTCCGTCACCTTCGGCGCGCCGATCCGCGTCGAAGAAGACGAAGAACGCCGGCCCTTCCTCGACCGGGCGCGCGCCGCGGTGATCGCCTTGCGCGACGTCTGACGACATGAACCAGTTCCTGCGCAACCTGACCCCGACCCAGCAAGTCGCGGCGCTCTTCCTCATCATCTTCGGCGTGCTCGTGATCGTGAGCACCACCGCCTTCTTCCTGAGCTTCAGGGAAAAGCGCAACCCCGTGCACGACGCCACCTGGCAGGCCGAGCTCGCGCACTTTCGCGCACTGCTGGGCACCACCTGGTTCATGGTCATCATTTTCTGGATCGGCTGGGCACTGGGCGAAACCGTGGCCACCGTGCTGTTCGCGCTGATCTCCTTCTTCGCGCTGCGCGAGTTCATCACGCTCTCGCCCACGCGGCGGGGCGACCACCGCAGCCTGATCCTCGCCTTCTTCGTGGTGCTGCCGATCCAGTTCTGGCTGGTGGCCACGGCGCGCTTCGACCTGTTCACCGTGTTCATCCCGGTGTACGTGTTCCTCGCGATACCGGTGGCGAGCGCGCTGGCCAACGACCCGAGCCACTTCCTGGAGCGCAACGCCAAGCTGCAGTGGGGCATCATGGTCTGCGTCTACGGCATGAGCCACGTGCCGGCGCTGCTGCTGCTGAGCTTTCCGGGCTACGAGGGCAAGAGCGCGTTCCTCGTGTTCTTCCTGGTGTTCGTGGTGCAGACCTCGGTGCTGGTGCAGCACCTGATATCGCGCCGCACCCAGCGCGCGCCCTTCGCGCCCAACGTGAGCCGCAGCTTCAACTGGACCAGCTGGGGCATCGGCATCGTGGTGGCGAGCCTGGTGGGCGCGCTGTTCTCGTTCATCACGCCGTTCAAGTTCGGGCAGGCGCTCGCGGTGTCGGTCATTGCCTGCATCGCGGGGTCGATGGGGCACCTGGTGATGAAGGCGCTCAAGCGCGACCGGGGCATTCCGAACTGGGGGCAGAAGGGCGTTGGCGTGACGGGGGCCAACGGCCTGCTGGACCGCGTCGATGCCCTGTGCTTCGCCGCCCCAATCTTCTTTCACTCCATCCGCTGGTACTTCAACGCCTGAACCTCATCAAGCCTTGCGGCGCACCACGCGGTCGAAGGCCTGCTTCGCCGCGCGTCCGAAGGCCTTGGCCTTCAGCGCCTGCAGCTCGCGCGTCAGCCGCGTGCGCTGCTCGGCCGACAACGCCGTGCCGAAACGGCCCAGCGCAGCTTCGAGCGCCGCGCGCTGCGCCTCCACACGACCTTGCCGGCCCTCGGCCTCGGCCAGCCATTCGCAGGCATTGGCGACGCGTTCGCGCAGCGCGGCATCGCCTGTATCGCCGAAGCGCGCAATGAGCGCGCGATACGCCTTGGCCTGCCCCACGGGATCGCCGAGCTTGTCGAGCGCCTTGGCCTTGTTGATCATCGACTTGGCGGCCCACAGCTGCAGCGTGCCTTCCCTCGCGCCGGTGGTGCGCGCGACGGCTTCGTCGTAGCAGGCCACGGCCGCCTTGAGCTGGCCGGTCTGGCGCAGCGTGGCGCCCTTGCGAAACAGCGCGCCGACCACGCGCCCGCGCAGGTCCGGCAGCTCGGAGTTGCCCCAGCGCGCGACGATCTCGTCGTGCACCCGCATCTCGTCGTCGTGCAGGCCGAGGCGGTCGAGCGCGGTGCTCTTGTACTGCAGGCACAGCGCGACTGTCTCCTGCATCTCCGTCGACGGGTCGGCGCCGTAGCGCGCGTCCATCGCGTCGGCTGCGGCTATCACTTCGGCAAAACGATCCAGCGCGACCAGGCAGAAGGCCTTGTGGACGAGCGCCCGCGCGCACTGGCGGCGCAGTTCCGGGTGAGGCGATGCGGAATACGCGGCCAGCACTTCGTCGAACAGTGCGATGGCCTCGCGCGACTCGCCCGCATCGCCGTGCTTGCGGCCCTGTTTGACCTTGTCGCGCACCTCTTCGCGCAGCTCGGGTGGCAGCTCCGTATCGGCCTTGCGCAGTCGCTTCAGGCAGGCCTGGCGGCCAGCGTTGGCCTTGGACAGGGTGTCCTGCAGCTCGGGCGTGGGCGTGTCCTTCAGCTGCTTCGCGAGTTGCTCGTACACCGCGAGCGCTTCCTCGGGCCGGTTGAGCCGTTCGAGCAGCACGAAGCCCTTGTTGAGCAGTGCGCTCGCCACGGTGCGCTGCACGCCGGCGTCGGTGTCGGCGCCGAAGGTGGCGAGCAGCCGCTCGCAAGCGGCCAGCGCGACCTCTCCGTCGTCCTGCTCGCGCAACCCCACCGACCAGTCGTAGGCACGGCGCACGGCCATGCGGCGCACCTGCGACGACTCGTCGCGGCCGTAGCGGTCGAGCAGCCAGCCGACCAGCTCGGCGCGGTTCGCGTGCTCGTCGATGCCGAAGCCGTCGAAGAACAGCGTCAGCGCCCGCACGCCTTCGATGCGCAGCTCGGGCGCCGCGTCGGCAAGGCCGGCCTCGATCTGGTCGGCCACGGCCAGGCACATCACCTGGGCCTGCGCGTGCTGCGCCAGTTCGCGCAGGTTCAGCACCGAGGCCAGGCGCGCACGCGCCACGCGCAGCACCACGCCGGGGTCGGTGCTGCCGTCGAAGCGCTCGATCACCGCTTCCAGCGTGGCGAGCGCATCTTGCGGCAGGCCGCGATGGTGTTCGATCTCGGCCTTGAGCAGCCGGGCCTCCACACGCCACGCGTCGAGCGCGGCATCGGGCTGGCTGTCGAGCAGATCGCTCATGGCATCGCAGGCTTCGCAGCGCGCCTCGGGCTCGTCGATCCACCAGGTGCGCTGATACAGCGCATGGGCGATGTGCTCGCGGATCGCGGGCTCGCTGCGCTGGCCGTGCGCGGCGATCAGGCGGTCGAGGGTGGCGAGCGCGTCGGCGGGGCGATGCATCTGGCGCAGCATGTGCGCCAGCAGGCGCAGCGCCTGGCAGCAGGGCACGACCACGCCGACGTCGGGCCTGGCTGCGTACTCGTCGAGCAGACGGGTGCAGGCGGCCAGTGCCTCGTTGCGGCGGCCCAGGTCGTTGAGCAGTTCGATGCGGCGGAAGCTCGCGGCCGCGCGTTCGGCGGGGTGCTGCTGCAGGCGTTCGATCAAGGCTTGCGCCTCGTCCAGTTGCCGCTGCGCGGAGGACTCGACTACATTCACATTCGCTTCCTTGTGTGGCGCGCCCTGCGGAAAGCGGGGCAGACTGTACGAATCGGCACGGATTCTGCCCGCGATAGCGCTGCTTTCGAGCGATAGTTCGGTCCCTTCTCTCTCCTCTTTGCACTGGCGTAAGCCTTTTCGCTTCCTTTCATGCGCATTCTTGGCATCGACCCCGGCTTGCAGACCACCGGCTTCGGCGTGGTCGACGCGGACGGCCATGCGCTGCGCTACGTGGCCAGCGGCACCATCAGTACCCGGCACCTGGGCACCGGCAACCTGCCGGCGCGCCTGAAGGTGCTGTTCGACGGCATCGCGGAGATCACCGCGCGCTACCAGCCCGATGCGTCGGCGGTCGAAATCATCTTCGTCAACGTCAACCCGCAGTCGACGCTGCTGCTGGGACAGGCGCGCGGCGCCTGCGTGACCGCGCTGGTGAGCAACAACCTTTCTGTGGCCGAGTACACCGCACTGCAGATGAAGAAGGCGGTGGCCGGCCACGGCCAGGCCGCCAAGGCGCAGGTGCAGGAGATGGTGCGGCGGCTGCTCGAGTTGCCAGGCTTGCCGGGCGCCGACGCGGCGGACGCGCTGGGCATTGCCATCACGCATGCGCAGGTGGGGCGGTCGATGGCGCGGCTCGCGGAAGCGGCCGAGCTGTCGAAGACGCATGCCGGCACCTACCGGCAAGGGCGCTCGCGCTGACTCAGCGCACGATGTAGCGCAGTTCGCCGAGGCGCTTGCGGCGCTCTCGCACTTCAGCGGCGACGATGGCCGCATCGCCTGCCAGAGCCCGCGCGATCCAATCGGCCAGCTGTGGCATGTCGTCGGGCGTGAAGCCCAGTCGCACGATCTCCGGCACGCCGAGCCGCAGGCCGTTGATGTCTCCCTCCACGGGTGCGATCGGCAGGCCGATGCCGCAGGCCAGCAGGCCGCCCTGCGCGAGCTTCTTCGCCGCATGCTGCCCGCCGCCCCAGCGCGCCGCTTCGACCGCGAGCTGGTGCGACTGCGTGAAGCCGCGCGCCTTCGCGAACACGGGCAGGCCTTGCGCATCGAGCGCACGCGCCAGGGCCTGCGCGGTCTCGCGCATCGCGGCCGCATAGGCAACGCCATGCACCTTCCAGTCGAGCAGCCCGCGAGCCAGCGCGGCGGTGCGGCCTGCATCCGAGTTGGCAGTGAGGCCGGGGTAGGCGATGGCATCGATGCGCTCCATCAGCGCCGCGTCGTTCGACACAATCAGCCCGCCCGCCGGGCCGCCCAGGCTCTTGTAGGTGCTCATGGTGATCGCATGCGCCCCCTGCTCGAGCGGCTGCGGCCACGCCTTGCCGGCCACCATGCCCGAGAGATGTGCGGCATCGAACAGCAGCTTTGCGCCCACGCTGTCGGCGATCTCGCGGATCGCAGGCACCGGGTGCGGGAACAGGTTCAGGCTGCCGCCAATGGTGATGAGCTTCGGCTTCACCTCGCGCGCCAGCTTCGCCAGCGCAACCACATCGACCGTGTAGCCGTCGGCATCCACCGGCGCGGAGACAGGCTTCAGGCCATAGAGCCCGGCCGCGCCCGCCGCATGGTGCGTGACGTGGCCGCCGATGCTGGGCGGCGGCACGATGATCGTGTCGCCGGGCTGGCAGGTCGCCATGAACACGTAGAGATTCGACAGCGCGCCGGAGCTCACGCGCACTTCGGCGAACTTCGCGCCGAACACCTCGGCTGCAAGCTCGGTCGCGACGACCTCGATGCGCTCGATGGCTTCCAGCCCCATCTCGTACTTGTCGCCCGGGTAGCCGAGCGAGGGGCGCGAGCCGAGCCCGCGCGACAGCAGCGCTTCGGCGGCCGGGTTCATCACGTTGGTGGCGGGGTTGAGGTTCAGTCCCTCGACATCGTGGATGCGGTGGTTGTCGGCCACCAGCCGTTCGATCTCGGCGGCGACGCCCGCCGCATCGCGCGCAGCGGCATCGGCGGCAATGGAGAGCACGTGGTCTTCGCTGGCGGCGGGAACCCAGGGGCGGCGTTGCAGGGCGGCTGGCATGCGGTGGATCTCGCTGGAAGTGGTGAATGGCCGCATCGTCGCCTGCCGCCGCCAGTCGGGCAAACCGGATAATCTGGGCCTGGGCCCTAGAAAAACTTGGCCTGAAGGATTGCTCCGATGCCGCTCGCACCGCCCCGCCCCCGCCTGCCGCCGCACACGGCCGTGCGCGCCTTCGAGGCCGCTGCGCGCCACGGCAGCTTCGCGCGCGCAGCCGAAGAACTCTTCGTCACGCCGGCCGCCGTCGCACAGCAGATCAAGACGCTGGAGACATGGGCCGGCGGCGCGCTGTTCGAGCGGCACAGCCAGGGTATTCGCCTCAGCGCGCACGGGCGGCGCGCGCTGCCGGCGCTCAGCGCTGCCGTCGACCAGCTCGGCCTCGCAGTACAGGCGCTGCGCCACGAGACGCAGACCGCCGCGCGCCGCAGCACGCTGCAGGTGGCCGCCCTGCCGGCCGTGGCGCAGCTGTGGCTGTCGCCTCGGCTCTCGAAGCTGAAGGCCGCGCTGCCCGGCGTGCAGGTGTCCGTCACCGCGTTGGAGCAGCCGCCGAACTTCCGCCGCGAGCCTTTCGATCTCGGCTTGTTCTATGCGCGGGCCGGTGAGCACATCGAGGCTGCTGTCGGCGCGCAGGCGATTCCGCTCGTGCGCGACCGGCTGCTGCCGGTGTGCAGCCCGCGCCTGCAGCAGCCGTTGCCCAGTGGGCGTCCTCGCTCGCTCGATGACCTGGCGGATCTGCTCGCGCGCTGCGGCGGTTTGCACGACACCGTGTGGCGCGACGATTGGCCGCGTTGGCTACAGGCTGTTCGCCCCGGCTTCACGGCAGTCGAAGCCGAAGCGATGGCTGCCGGGCCGGACTTCTCGCTCTACAGCCTCGCGCTGCAGGCCGCGCTCGATGGCGAAGGAGTGTTGATGGGCCGTGAGCGGCTCGTTGCGCCATTGCTTGCGCAAGGCAAGCTGCATGCGCCTTGGGGACGGCCGAAGGCGGTGGGAGACACGGTCATGCTGCTGGTGCCTGCGCACCGCAAGGGGCCGCTGCTCGCACAGCAAGTGCAGGCCCTGCAGGCACTCGCCGCAGCCTGAGCAGCCCCTATCGCCGGAAATCCAATCGCCCGTTGGGCCAGCGGCCGTCGATCCGGCGGTTGTCGACGATCAGGCCCACCCAGGGCTGCGTGATGGCCGGATTGCTCAGGTTGATGTAGCGGCCCACGAGTGTGTCGGGATCGACATAGCGAACATCGAGCAGGGCCTGCCGGGCACCGCCATCCCAATCGAACAGCAGGTAGAACCGGCTGCCGGCCACCCGCACGGTGGCCTTGCCCTGCTTCCACGCAGCTTCGGAATCACCGGGGATCGTCGGATCGGCGCCGCCATTCCAGCGGCTGGACCATGCGCCGACGATCGAGGACGGCGCGTCGTTCACCGGTGTGCCCCACGCAGGCGCGTTCGGGTCATCGGGCCCGCCGTGCAGTTCGATGTTCTCGGCAAACGCTTCGATATCTGCGCCCTCCGGGTCGGGCGCATCTTCAACGCCGAATGGATTCCGGTTGGGGGATGTGTTGGTATTCATGGCGCCATCGTGCGCCGGAGTGTGCTGCCACGCATGCCGTTTCCGGACATGCGAACGAAGACGCGAAGGCTACGCCACGCGCTCGGCGATCAGCACCGCGAAGAAACCGAACGCTGCCAGCAGCGTCCACTTCAACACGATCCATCCGATGCGCCGGTACTTGGCCTGCCCCGTGCCCGCATAGAACGCAAAGCACACGCCCGCCACCAACAGAAGCAGCAGGATGGCCCAGCGAAAAAGAAGCATGAGGGACTGAGAGACGGGCGCGGCCTACCAGGCCCGGGCGACTTCGCCGAAACCGCGCGGTGCGCGCTTCTCGTCCTCGAAGGTCACGACTTCGTAGGCGTCGCTGTGCGAAAGCAGTTCGCGCAGCAGCTTGTTGTTGAGCGCATGGCCCGAGCGGAACGCGGTGTAGGCCGCCAGCAGCGGCTTGCCGATGATGTACAGGTCGCCCATGGCATCGAGGATCTTGTGCTTCACGAACTCGTCGTCGTAGCGCAGGCCGCCCGCATTGAGCACCTTGGTGTCGTCCATCACGATGGCGTTGTCGAGACCGCCACCAAGCGCGAGGCCCTTGCTGCGCATGTACTCGACTTCCTTGGTGAAGCCGAAGGTGCGTGCGCGTGCGATGTCGCGGCTGTACGAGTCGGTGCCCAGGTCGAACTCCACGCGCTGGCCGGTGGAATTGACCACGCGGTGGTCGAAGTCGATCTCGAAGCTCAGCTTGTAGCCGTGGTACGGCTCCAGGCTCGCCCACTTCTCGTTGGCGCCCTCGCCTTCGCGCACCTCGACCTTGCGGGTCACGCGGATGAAGCGGCGCGGCGCCTTCTGCAGCGCGATGCCCGCGCTTTGCAGCAGGAACACGAAGGACGAAGCCGACCCGTCGAGGATCGGCACTTCGTCGGCCGTGATGTCGATGTAGAGGTTGTCGATGCCCAGCCCAGCGCAGGCAGACATCAGGTGTTCGACGGTCTGCACCTTGGCGCCGCCGGTGGAAACGGTGGATGCAAGGCGCGTGTCGGTGACCGCCTCGGCGGTCATGCGGATCTCGGCCGGCTCGGGCAGGTCGACGCGGCGGAACACGATACCCGTGTCGGCGGGAGCCGGTCGCAGGGTCAGCTCCACGCGTTGGCCGCTATGGAGCCCCACGCCCACGGCGCGGCTGATCGACTTGAGGGTTCGTTGTTGCAGCACGGCCGGGATTTTAGGCGCGCGACGGGCATGGCGCCCTATGCCCCTCGCTATGGCACCGATAGACATGGGTTCTATGCAATCCCGCCAAATTGGCGCGAAATGGACGCAAAGGGCACGAGGTGAGCGCAGCGCCTAGAGCCAGCAGACGTCCCTTTCAGGTCGTCCCTGTGCTCCTTGCGAACCCTCGTGCCCTCTGCGTCTGGTCGAGTTCACCCCGCGATGGCCTCCAGCGAGACCATCGAATGGGGTGTCCTCTTAATCAGCCTGGCGGCGCAGGAAGGCCGGGATCTCGAAGTCGTCCATGCCGCCCGAAGACAGCGCGTCCACCTTCGCTGCAGCCATCGTGCGGTTGGTGCGCCACACGCTGGGAACGGCCATGCCGTCGTAGTTGGGCTGGCTGTGGCCGCCACCACTGGCGTGCCCCGTACCACCGAGCGTCGGCACGTTGAACGGGATGTTGTCGGTGCCGGTGCGGATCACTTCCAGCGTAGGTGCCTGGCGGCGGGCATCGGCACGCGACAGGCCGGTGGCCACCACGGTCACGCGCATCTCGTCGCCCAGGCTGTCGTCGTATGCAGCGCCGTAGATCACGTGCGCGTCCGGCGAAGCGTAGGCGCGGATGGTGTTCATCGCGAGCTTCGATTCGTTCAGCTTCAGCGAGCCCTTCGACGCCGTCACCAGCACCAGCACGCCCTTGGCGCCCGAGAGGTCGATGCCTTCGAGCAGCGGGCAGGCCACGGCCTGCTCGGCTGCGATGCGCGCGCGGTCCGGGCCAGCTGCGGCAGCGGTGCCCATCATGGCCTTGCCGGGTTCGCCCATCACGGTGCGCACGTCTTCGAAGTCGACGTTCACGCCGCCGTACTCGTTGATGATTTCCGAGATGCCGCCCACGGCGTTCTTCAGCACGTCGTTGGCTTGCGCAAAGGCTTCGTCCTGCGTGACGTCTTCGCCCAGCACGTCGAGCAGCTTCTCGTTGAGCACCACGATCAGCGAGTCGACGTTGGCTTCGAGCTCGGCCAGGCCGGCGTCGGCGTTGGTCATGCGGCGACCGCCTTCCCAGTCGAAGGGCTTGGTCACCACGCCCACGGTGAGGATGCCCATTTCCTTCGCGACGCGCGCGATGACCGGAGCAGCGCCGGTGCCGGTGCCGCCGCCCATGCCGGCCGTGATGAACAGCATGTGCGCGCCGTCGATGGCCGCGCGGATGTCGTCCACCGCAAGCTCGGCCGCTTCACGGCCCTTGTCGGGCTTGCTGCCCGCACCCAGGCCGCTGGTACCGAGCTGGATGATCTTGTGCGCGCTGCTGCGCTGCAGTGCCTGTGCGTCGGTGTTCGCGCAGACGAACTGAACGCCCTGCACACCGCGCTCCATCATGTGGGCGACCGCATTGCCGCCGCCACCGCCAACACCGATCACCTTGATCTGCGTGCCCTGATTGAACTCTTCGACTTCGATCATTTCGATGGTCATTTTTAACTCCTTGAATCTTGCAGTTGCCGTTGTGTGTCTATGAATAATTCTTGTGCCGTGACGAGATCAACGATGCGTCCGTCACGATGGTGGACCTGTTCGTCGCCATCGCTCGTTGAAATGCAATGGGGGGCTGCCACGCGCGAGCCAGAGTGGAGACTTGATCATGGCTAGAAATTCCCCACGATGAAGTCTTTGAAACGTCCGAATGCAGTCTTTACCGACCCATTCTTCTGTGCGACCTTGAAGCCACGCATGCGCGCGAACCGTGCTTCTTCGAGCAGGCCCATCACCGTCGCTGCGCGAGGCTGCGCAACCATGTCCGACAGCGCGCTCGAATACTTCGGGATGCCGCGGCGCACGGGCTTCAGGAAGATGTCTTCGCCGAGCTCGACCATGCCGGGCATCACCGCGCTGCCGCCCGTGAGTACCACGCCCGACGACAGCACCTCTTCGTAGCCCGACTCGCGCACCACCTGCTGCACCAGCGAGAAGATCTCTTCGATGCGCGGCTCGATCACGCCGGCCAGCGCCTGCTTGCTCAGCATGCGCGGGCCGCGGTCGCCGAGGCCCGGCACTTCGACTTGCGTGTCGGGGTCGGCCAGCAGTTGCTTGGCATAGCCGTTCTCGACCTTGATGTCTTCCGCGTCCTTCGTCGGCGTGCGCAGCGCCATGGCGATGTCGCTCGTGATGAGGTCGCCCGCAATCGGGATCACGGCCGTGTGGCGGATCGCGCCGTTGGTGAAGATCGCCACGTCGGTCGTGCCCGCGCCGATGTCGACCAGCACCACGCCGAGCTCGCGTTCGTCTTCGGTCAGCACCGCCTGGCTCGAGGCCAGCGGGTTCAGCATCAGCTGGTCGACTTCGAGGCCGCAGCGGCGCACGCACTTGATGATGTTCTCGGCCGCGCTCTGCGCGCCGGTCACGATGTGCACCTTGGCCTCGAGCCGCATGCCGCTCATGCCGATCGGCTCCTTCACGTCCTGGCCGTCGATCACGAACTCCTGCGGCTCCACCAGCAGCAGGCGCTGGTCGCTCGAGATGTTGATGGCGCGCGCCGTCTCCACCACGCGGGCCACGTCGGCTGGCGTCACTTCCTTGTCCTTCACCGCCACCATGCCGCTCGAATTGATGCCGCGGATGTGGCTGCCGGTGATGCCGGTGTAGACGCGGCTGATCTTGCAGTCGGCCATCAGCTCGGCCTCTTTCAGGGCCTGCTGGATGCTCTGCACGGTGGCGTCGATGTTCACCACCACGCCGCGCTTCAAGCCGTTGCTCGGCGCAATGCCGAGGCCGGCCAGCTTGAGCTCGCCTCCGGGCAGCACTTCGGCCACGACCACCATCACCTTGGCGGTGCCGATGTCGAGTCCTACGACCAGGTCTTTGTATTCTTTAGGCATTGAGATATGTCCTCGATTTCTCGATGAGCGCTACTTGATTTTTCTTGGGGCCTCTGGCGAGACCGTGGTGACGCCGCGCAGCCGCAATGCATACGCGTCGTTGTGTCGCAGGTCGGCGCCCTCGACGTCGGCCATCGTGCGGCGGTACTGGCCCGCGACCTGTGTCACGGTCTTCAGGAACCGCTGCAGGCGGGCCGTCACCTCCTCGCTCTGGCCGCGGCCGAGCTCTATTTCGGCACCGCTGTCGAGCACCACCTTCCAGCTTCCCCGGCTCGACAGCGTGAGTTCGTCGATGCTCATGTCGTAAGGCTGGAACTGCGGCTGCAGCACGCGGTACATCCCCAGCACCTGGCCGGCCTGTTCGATCGGGCCGTCCAGGCGCGGCAGGTTGTCGTCCACCTCCGCCACGTTGGCCTCGAACACGTCGCCGAAGCCGTTGATCAGCTTCGAGCCCGCGTCGTCGCCCCAGTTGGCAACCGGCACCTGCTCGGTCAGCGTCACGCGCAGCTTGTTCGGGAACTCGCGCCGCACCACCGCGCTGCGCACCCACGGCACCGACTCGAAGGCGGCGCGTGCGCGCCCCAGGTCGATGGTGAAGAAGTTGCCCGTGAGCTGCGGCGCCACATTGGCGCGCAGCGTGACCGCGTTGTTGTGCGTGACTTCGCCGTCCACCTTGATGCCGCCGATGGGGAAGAAAGGCTGCCGCAGCACCCACCACGCACCCGCCGCCAGCAGCATGAGCGCCACCATCGCGAAGGCAATGTTCGCGACGATGTTCATGAGCTTGACGTCGAAGGGAGCGGGGATGCTGTCGGCCATGGCTATAGCGAGCCTCCCGTTGCGTCGAGCGCGGCTGAGGCCAGCACCCGCAGGCACAGGTCTTCGTACGCGATGCCCGCGGCGCGGGCCGACATCGGCACCAGCGAATGGCTGGTCATGCCGGGCGAGGTGTTCATCTCCAACAGGAAGGGCTTGCGATCGCTGGCGCGGATCATCACGTCGGCGCGGCCCCAGCCGCGGCAGCCGAGCGTGCGATACGCAGCCAGCGTGATGCGCTGGATCTCGTGCTCTTCCGCTTCGGGCAGGCCGCTCGGGCACTGGTACTTCACGTCGTCGGTGAAGTACTTGTTCTGGTAGTCGTAGGCGCCTTCGGGTGCGGAGATGCGCACCACCGGCAGCGCGCGCGCGTCGAGCCCGTGGCCGAGCACGGCGCAGGTCACTTCCTCGCCTTCGATGAATTCCTCGCAGAGCACGTCGGCGTCGTACTTGGCCGAGAGCGTGATCGCGTCCTGCATCTGCGAGTAGCCCTCGACCTTGGTCACGCCGATGGAGGAGCCCTCGCGCGGCGGCTTCACGATCAGCGGCAGGCCGAGCACGTCGGGCACGGCCATGATCTGCTCGCGGCTTTGCTGGTCGAAGGCCAGGCGCACGTACTTGGGCGTCGGCAGGCCATCGGCCTGCCAGATGCGCTTGGTCATGACCTTGTCCATGGCCACGCTGGAAGCCATCACGCCCGAGCCGGTGTAGGGAATGCCGAGCAGTTCGAGCGCACCCTGCACGGTGCCGTCCTCGCCATGGCGGCCATGCAGCGCGACGAAGCAGCGCGCGAAGCCTTCGCGCTTCAGGTCGGCCAGCTCGCGCTGCGAGGGGTCGAAGGCGTGCGCATCGACACCGCGCGAGCGCAGGGCTTCGAGTACGCCGGTGCCCGACATCAACGAGATTTCGCGTTCGGCGGAACTACCGCCGAACAGCACGGCAACCTTGCCGAAGAGTTTGGGGTCCTGAAGGCTCATGAGGCCCTCCCTTTTCGCGAATCGCGCTGCGATGTTGAAGGTGCGACGGCGGTGACAGCCGCTGCGCCGAGTTCGACGACCTTGCCCGGCACCGCGCCGATGGAGCCGGCGCCCATGGAAAGCACCACGTCGCCCGCGCGGGCGTTGTCGAGAATGGCTTGCGGCATGGCGGCGATGTCGTCGACGAACACCGGCTCGACCTTGCCGGCCACGCGCAGCGCGCGCGCCAGCGTGCGGCCATCGGCCGCCACGATGGGCGCCTCGCCCGCGGCGTAGACCTCGCCGAGCAACACGGAGTCGGCCGTACCGATGACCTTCACGAAGTCTTCGAAGCAGTCGCGCGTACGGGTGTAGCGGTGCGGCTGGAAGGCCAGCACCAGCCGGCGGCCCGGGAATGCGCCGCGCGCGGCGGCGATGGTGGCCGCCATTTCGACAGGGTGATGGCCGTAGTCGTCGATCACGGTGAAGGTGCCGGCCCCACCTTCGTTATGGCCGCCTTGCACAGCCACGTCGCCGTAGCTCTGGAAACGTCGGCCCACGCCCTTGAAACCTGCGAGGCCGCGCTGCACGGCTTCGTCGGGAATGCCGAGTTCCACGGCCACCGCGATCACCGACAGCGCATTGCGCACGTTGTGCTCGCCCGGCAGGTTCAGCACGATGGGCAGGTCGGGCAACGTCACGCCGTTGCGGCGCTGCGCGGTGAAGTGCATCTGGCCGCCGACGGCGCGCACGTCGATGGCGCGCACCTGGGCGTCCTCGCCGAAGCCGTAGCTGGTGACCGGGCAGGTCACGTCGGCCACGATCTCGCGCACCGCCGGATCGTCGGTGCAGAGAATGGCCACGCCGTAGAACGGCATGCGGTGCAGGAAGTCGACGAAGGCTTTCTTGAGCTTCGCGAAATCGTGCCCGTAGGTCTCCATGTGGTCGGCGTCGATGTTCGTGACCACCGCCATCACGGGCAGCAGGTTCAGGAACGAGGCGTCCGACTCGTCGGCCTCGACCACGATGTAGTCGCCGCTGCCGAGCTGCGCGTTGGCGCCCGCGCTGTTGAGGCGACCGCCGATCACGAAGGTCGGGTCGAGCCCGGCGGCGTCGAGCACGCTCGCCACCAGGCTGGTGGTGGTGGTCTTGCCGTGCGTGCCGGCAATTGCAATGCCCTGCTTCAGGCGCATCAGCTCGGCCAGCATCAGCGCGCGCGGCACCACCGGAATGCGCTTCTCGCGCGCGGCCAGCACTTCGGGGTTGTCCGACTGCACGGCGGTGGAGGTGACGACCGCGTCCGCGCCGTCGATGTGCGCGGCGGCGTGGCCCACGAAGGTGCCGATGCCCAGGCCCGCGAGCCGTCGCAGCGTGACGCTGTCGGACAGGTCGGATCCGGTGATCTTGTAGCCCAGGTTCAGCAGCACTTCGGCGATGCCGCTCATGCCGGAACCACCGATGCCCACGAAATGGATGTGACGAATAGCGTGCTTCATTTGGCAAGCTCCTCGCAAGCGCGGACGACCGCCTCGACGGCTTCGGTCTTCTGCATGGTCTTGGCCTTGACGGCCTTTTCGATCAGCGCGGTGCGCTCGGTTTTCTGTAGCAAGTCAGCCAGCAATTCAGGAGTGAGGTCGGCCTGCTGCACGAGCCATCCGCCGCCCGCGTCCACGAGGAAGCGCGCGTTGGTGGTCTGGTGGTCGTCGACCGCCGAGGGGAAAGGCACGAACAGCGCTGCTGCGCCGACGGCCGCGATTTCTGTGACGGTGCTGGCGCCGGCGCGCGCGACGATGATGTCGGCGTCGGCGTACGCCTGCGCGGTGTCTTCGATGAAGGGCGTGAGTTCGCCTTCGACGCCGGCCGCCGTGTAGTTGGCGCGCAGCTCATCGATTTGCTTGGAGCCGCTCTGGTGCAGCACCTGCGGGCGCGTGGCCGGCTCGATGCGCGCCAGCGCCTGCGGCACCACGGTGTTGAGGCCGCGTGCGCCGAGGCTGCCGCCCACCACCAGCAATTTCAGCGGACCGGTACGGCCCGCGAAACGCGTGGCCGGATCGGGCTGCGAAGTGAAGGCCGCGCGCAATGGGTTGCCCACCCACTGCGCCTTCTTCAGCACATTGGGGAAGGCTGTGAACACGCGGTCGGCCACACCCGCCAGCACCTTGTTGGCGAGGCCGGCGACCGAGTTCTGCTCGTGCAGCACCAGCGGCTTGTTGAGCAACACGCCCATCATTCCGCCCGGAAAAGTGATGTAGCCGCCAAGGCCCACCAGCACGTCGGGCTTCACGCGGCGCACCACGCGCAGGCTCTGCCAGAAAGCGCGCAGCAGCTTCAGCGGCAGCAGGAACAGCGTGAGCGGGCCCTTGCCGCGCACGCCGCCGAACTGCACGGGCTCGAAGGCGAAGCCGCGCGGCGGCACGAGTTTCTCTTCCATGCTGCCGGGCGCGCCCAGCCAGTGAACCTGCCAGCCGCGCTCGCGCAGGGCCTCGGCCACCGCGAGACCCGGGAAGATATGGCCGCCTGTGCCGCCTGCCATGACGAGTGCGGTGCGCGTCATACGCGACCTCCCCGCATCAGCACACGGTTTTCGTAGTCGATACGCAGCACGATGGCCAGCGCCACGAGGTTCATCAGGATGGCCGAACCGCCGAAGCTCATCAGCGGCAAGGTCAGGCCCTTGGTCGGCAGCGCGCCCAGGTTCACGCCCATGTTGATGAAGGTCTGGAAGCCGAGCCACACGCCCACGCCCTGTGCCACGAGGCCCGAGAACACGCGGTCCAGCGCAATCGCCTGGCGGCCGATGTGCATGATGCGGCGCGTGAGCCAGAGGAACAGGCCGATGATCAGCAGCACGCCGACCAGGCCGAACTCTTCGCCGATCACGGCCAGCAAGAAGTCGGTGTGCGCCTCGGGCAGCCAGTGCAGCTTCTCGACGCTGCCGCCCAGGCCCACGCCGAAGATCTCGCCGCGACCGATGGCAATCAGCGAGTGCGACAGCTGGTAGCCCTTGCCCAGCGCGTGCTCTTCGCTCCACGGATCGAGGTACGCAAAGATGCGCTCGCGGCGCCACGGGCTGCTCGCGACGATGGTGCCGAAGGCCACCACCACCAGCGCGGCAATCACGAAGAACATGCGCGCGTTCACGCCGCCCAGGAACAGGATGCCCATGGCGATCACGGCGATCACCATGAACGCGCCCATGTCGGGCTCGGCCATCACCAGCATGCCGACCACCACCACCGCGATGCCCATCGGCAGCACGGCGCGGAAGAAGCGCTCCTTGATCTCCATCTTGCGCACCATGTAGCTGGCGGCGTAGAGCACCATCGCGAGCTTGGCCAGCTCCGAGGGCTGGAAGCGCATGAAGCCCATCGGCAGCCAGCGGCGCGCGCCGTTCACGTTGATGCCGATGTGCGGAATGAGCACGGCCACCAGCAGCAGCAGCGAAGCCACGAAGAGCCAGGGTGCGGCGCGCTCCCAGGTCTTCATCGGGATCTGGAAGGCCAGCAGCGCGGCGATGAACGCGAAGATCACCGAGGCCGCGTGCCGCGTGAGGAAGTACGAGGCGCTGTAGCCCGCGCGTGCGAAGCGCGGGTTGTCGGGCAGTGCGATGGAGGCCGAATACACCATGATCAGGCCCCAGGTCAGCAGCGCGACCGTGACCCAGACCAGCGCCTGGTCGAAACCCAGCACGCGCATCGGCGTGGCTTTTGTCTGCGCGATGCCGGCGCCGCCCAGCCGCACGGGCAGGTGCACCGGCAGCGAGTCGATCCCGCTGCGGGCGCGCCTGAACCAGCCGCCGAAGCGGCTGGTGGATGCGTTGGGCGTGGCGCCTGAGGCGGCAGAGTTCAAACCGTGTCCTCCGTCGTCGAACCGCCCATGCCGCGCGGGCTGTCCTCGTAGGCCTGCACGGCCTCGCGGAACACCTCGGCGCGGTGCGCGTAGTCCTTGAACATGTCGAAGCTCGCACAGGCTGGTGACAGCAGCACGGCGTCGCCGGGGTTGGCGCGTGCGGACGCGAGCTTCACGGCCTCGTCCATCGAGGCGGCATGCAGCAGAGAGACGCCGGTCGATGCCAGCGCGGCTTCGATGAGCGGTGCATCGCGGCCGATGAGCACCACGGCGCGCGCGTACTGGCGCACGGGCTCGGCCAGCGGCTCGAAGTCTTGTCCCTTGCCATCGCCGCCGAGGATGACGACCACGCGGCGCTCTTCGCCCAGGCCGATCAGCGCGGCCACGGTGGCGCCGACGTTGGTGCCCTTGCTGTCGTCGAAGTACTCGACCTCGTCCACGATGGCGATGGGCTCCACGCGGTGCGGCTCGCCGTGGTATTCGCGCAGGCCGTAGAGCATGGGGCCCAGCGGGCAGTCGGCGGCGCTGGCCAGCGCGAGTGCGGCCAGTGCGTTCATTGCGTTGTGGCGGCCGCGGATGCGTAGCGCGTCGGCGGGCATCAGGCGCTGCAGGAAGATTTCTTCTTCCACCACGGCGCCGCGCTTGCGCTTCTGCGTTTCGTCAGCTTCCAGCGCGCGCACCAGCCAGGCCATGCCGTTGACCCGCTCGATGCCGTAGTCACCCGGGCGCAGCGGCATGGCCGCGCCGAAGGTGACGTGCGTGCGGATCTGCGGGCGCTGCAGCTTGACCCTGACGGGCGCGGGCAGCATCGCCATCACGCCGGCATCGTCGCGGTTGAGGATCATCAGCCCATGCGCGCCGAAGATGCGCGCCTTGGCCGCCGCGTAGGCCGGCATGTCGCCATGCCAGTCGAGGTGGTCCTGCGTGAGGTTGAGCACGGTGGCGGCCGTGGGCTCGAAGCCCTGCACGCCGTCGAGCTGGAAGCTGGACAGCTCCAGCACCCACACGTCGGGCAGCGTGTCGGCATCCATGTGCGCCGAGAGCGTGTCGAGCAGCGTCGGGCCGATGTTGCCGGCCACGGCCACGGTCTTGCCCGCGCGCTCGACCAGCTGGCCGGTGAGCGAGGTGACGGTGGTCTTGCCGTTGGTGCCGGTAATGGCGAGCACCGCGGGCGCATAGCCCTTGGGGGCTTCGGGCTCGACGATGGGCGCCAGCTCGAGCTGCGGCGATTCTTCTTCGACAGCGGCCGAGGCCGGGTTGGTGGCGGAGATTTCGGCGATCTTGGCGACGAACTCCGCGGCCTCCCTGGCGGCGGTCGGGACGTAGGGCTTGCCGGTGACGGGCAGGCGGGAAGCGGTGGCGGGTGCAGGAGCCGAAGCCTCGGAGGACTCGGGGACAACGGCGGGCACTTCCGGCGCGGGCTCGGCCGCCGGCTCGACGACTTCTGCGGCCTCGGGCGGCAGCGGCACGGCGACGCTCATCGACGGATCGCGCGGCATTGCTTCAGCCTGCGCGGGCACGGTCGGCTCGGACGCGGCTTCTGCGGCGAGTTCGGGCGCTTCGGCTTCGACAGGCTCGGGCTGTTGCTCCGGCTCGGCCACGGCTTCTGCCTGCTCGGCGGGCGCGGGCTCGTCCAGCGGCAGTTGCGCCTGCGCCTCCGGCTCGGTGGTTTCCACGGGCACTTCTGCCACCGGCTCGACGGGTACTTCCGCCTCGGGTTCCGGCTCGGCCTCGACCACCGGCACTTCCACCGTCCGCAGGTCCAGCAACGCACGCGCGAACAGATCCAGCTCGCCACCGACCGGCAGCCCGACAGCACGCGCCGCTTCCACCACCGGCGCAATGGTCGCGGGCGACAGCCCCGGCGAGCGATACACCGCGCGGATCGGCGTGCCTTCGACCAGTGCAGCCGTGAACGGCCCGCCGACGAACGTCACCCCGGGCAGCTCCGCCTGCAGCGTCGCGAGCAATGCCGGCGCCTCGCGCGTGTCGGCCACGGTCACGACGGCGCCGTGGCGCGCGCACCAGCGCGTCATCGCCAGCCCGGACGCACCGAGGCCGAGGATGAGAACGGGGAGGTCTTTCAGATGCCGCATGGTTCCGTTACCGCAGCTTCAACGTCGAAAGACCCACGAGGCACAGCAGCATCGTGATGATCCAGAAGCGCACCACGACCTGCGTTTCGCGCCAGCCGCTCTTCTCGAAGTGATGGTGCAGCGGCGCCATCTTGAGCACGCGGCGGCCTTCGCCGTAGCGCTTCTTCGTGTACTTGAAGTACATGACCTGCGCCATCACCGAGATCGCCTCGACCACGAAGATGCCGCCCATGATGAAGAACACGATCTCCTGGCGCACGATGACCGCGATGGTGCCCAGCGCGCCGCCCAGCGCCAGCGCGCCCACGTCGCCCATGAAGACCTGTGCCGGGTGCGTGTTGAACCAGAGGAACGCGAGCCCCGCGCCGGCCATTGCCGAGCAGAACACCAGCAACTCGCCCGAACCCGGGATGTTGGGGAACAGCAGGTACTTGGAGTACACCGCGCTGCCCGTGACATAGGCGAACACGCCCAGCGCCGAGCCCACCATCACCACCGGCATGATCGCCAGGCCGTCGAGGCCGTCTGTCAGGTTCACCGCATTGCTCGCGCCCACGATCACGAGGTACGTGAGGATCACGAAGCCGATGCCGCCCAGCGGGTAGCTCACCTCCTTGAAGAACGGCACCAGCAGGTTGATCTTGGGCGGAAAGTCGAGGTCGAAGCCTGACTGCACCCACGCGAAGAACAGCTGCACCACGCGCCAGTTGGAACTCTCCGAGATGCTGAAGAGCAGGTAGAAGGCCGCAATCAGGCCGACCACCGACTGCCAGAAATACTTCTCGCGCGAGCGCATGCCTTCCGGGTCCTTGCGCACCACCTTGCGCCAGTCGTCGACCCAGCCGATGGCGCCGAAGCCCATCGTGACCCACAGCACGATCCACACGAACCGGTTCGAAATATCGAACCACAGCAGCGTGGCGAAGGCGATGGCGAACAGCACCAGCACACCGCCCATGGTGGGCGTGCCGCTCTTGGTCAGGTGCGTTTCCATGCCGTAGCCGCGAATCGGCTGGCCGATCTTGAGTGCGGCCAGGCGGCGGATCACGTACGGGCCGGCCACCAGGCCGACCACGAGCGCGGTCAGCGCAGCCATCAGCGCGCGGAAGGTGAGGTATTGAAAAACGCGCAAGAACCCGAACTCGGGCGAGAGCGTCTGCAGCCATTGGGCCAGGGTCATCAGCATGTGGTTTCGCGCGGTTCATGCGTCATGACCGGCCTCCTTTTGTTGTTGTGGTTGTGCTTGCGCCTCGACGACCTGCACCACGCGCTCCATCTTCATGAAGCGCGATCCCTTGACGAGCACGCTGCCGAGTTGCGGCAGGCGCGCGAGCACGGCCGCGCCGAGCGCGTCGAACTCTTCGAAATGGCGTCCGTCGGCACCGCCGAAGGCAGCGGTGGTGTGCGCCGTCGCGGCGCCCAGCGTGTAGACGGACTCGATACCGCGCTGGCGCGCCCGCTCGCCGACTTCGGCGTGGAACTCGGGCGAGCGGTCGCCCACCTCGCCCATGTCGCCGAGCACCAGCAGGCGCGGGCCCGGCAGGGCGGCAAGCACGTCGATGGCGGCAATCACGGAATCGGGGTTGGCGTTGTAGCTGTCGTCGACCAGCGTGAGCGCATGGCCACCGGCCAGCACGATCTCGTTGGCGCGCGAACGGCCCTTGACCGGCTCGAAGGCCGACAGGCCCGCTGCAATGGTCTCGACCGACACGCCGGCCGCGAGCGCGCAGGCCGTGGCGGCCAGCGCATTGACGACGTTGTGCCGGCCCGCGATGTGCAGGCGCGCATCGAAGGCGCCGATCGGCGTGCGGATGCGCACGGCCCAGGCACCCTGCTTCCATTCGGCGCTGTCGAGCGAGATGTCGGCATCTTCCGATTCGCCGAAGGTCATGCAGCGGCGCGAGCCGCCGGCGTGCGCCATGTCGGTCCACAGAGAAGTGAAGGCGTCGCCATAGGGGAACACGGCGGTGCCGCCTTCGGGCAGCACCGCGAACACGGCGGCGTTCTCGACGGCCACCGCCTCGACGGTGGCCATGAACTCCTGGTGCTCGCGCTGGGCGTTGTTGACGAGTGCGATGGTCGGGCGCGAGATGGCGGCCAGCCGCGCGATCTCGCCCGGATGGTTCATGCCCAGTTCGAGCACCGCGCGCTGGTGCTGCGCGCGCAGGCGCAGCAGCGTGAGCGGCACGCCGATCTCGTTGTTGAAGTTGCCGGCGGTGGCCAGCGCGCGTTCGGCGCGGAAGGCGAACAGCACGGCCGCGATCATCTGCGTGACCGTGGTCTTGCCGTTGCTGCCGGTCACGGCGATCAGCGGCAGTTCGAACTGCGCGCGCCAGCCCGCGCCGAGCGCGCCGAGCGCGACCAGCGAGTCGGGCACTTCGAGGCCGCTGAGGCCGGCGGCCTCGAGGCCGTGGTGCGCAATGGCGGCCACGGCGCCGCGCTTCTTGGCGTCCGCCAGGAAGTCGTTGGCATCGAAGCGCTCGCCCTTGAGCGCGACGAACAGGTCGCCCTGCGCGAGCGTGCGCGTGTCGGTGTGCACGCGGGCGATGACGGTCGAAGCGTCACCCACCAGGCGCGATCCTGGAATCCATTGCTGCACCTGGGCCAGCGTGATGTTGAGAGGCGTCGTGTCGGTCATGCCGCGGCCCCCCTCTTTGCCAGCGCCTGCAGCGCATGGGTCTTGTCTGAAAATTCGATGCGCTGGCCGGCGATTTCCTGCCAGGCCTCGTGGCCCTTGCCGGCGATCAGCACCACGTCTTGCGGGGCGGCCTGCGCGATGGCGTCGGCGATGGCGGCGGCGCGATCGGGCTGCACCTGGGCGGCGTCGAGGCGCGAGAAGCCGCGCAGCACCTGGCTGATGATCGCGTCGGGCTTTTCGCTGCGCGGGTTGTCGCTGGTGACGACCACGCGATCGGCCTGGCGCTCGGCGACGGCGGCCATCATCGGGCGCTTGATCGGGTCGCGGTCGCCGCCGCAGCCGAACAGGCACCAGAGCGCGCCGCCGCGCTGCTTTGCCAGCGGGCGCAGGCCGATCAGGGCCTTGTCGAGCGCGTCGGGGGTGTGGGCATAGTCGACCACGGCGAGCGGCGCGCCTTCGCCGGTGCCTGCGCGGTCCATGCGGCCCGGCACGCTGGTGAGGTTGGCGCAGGCGGCCACGGCCTGGGCGAGCGTGAGGCCCAGCGCGCGCAGCGTGCCGAGCACGCCCAGCAGGTTGGCCACGTTGTACTGGCCGATCAGGCCGGTCGACAGGCGCTCCACCACAGCGGTGCCGTGCTCGGCCACCGAGAACTGCAGGCCCTGCGCGTCGTAGCCGATGTCGCGCGCCACGAGGCGGGCCGGCTTGCCGCCGGCCGAGACGGTCCACACGTCGAGCGCGCCGATGCCGGCGTCGATCAGGTTCGCACACAGGCTGGCGCCGTGCGTGTCGTCGATGTTGATCACCGCCGCACGCAGGCCGGGCCAGCGGAACAGCTCGGCCTTGGCCTGCCAGTAAGCGTCCATGCTGCCGTGGTAGTCGAGGTGGTCCTGCGTGAAGTTGGTGAACACGGCCACGGCAATCTGCGCGCCGTCGAGGCGGCGCTCGGCGATGCCGATGGACGATGCCTCGATGGCGCAGGCACCGAAGCCGCGCGTGACCAGCGAGCGCAACTCGCGCTGCATCATCACCGGGTCGGGCGTGGTGAGGCCGGTGTAGGTCAGCTCGGGCGGCACGCCGATGCCAAGCGTGCCCATCACCGCGCAGGGCGACGGCGCATCGCGCTGCATGGTGCCGTCGGGCCGCATCGCGCGCACGCCGCCCGCCGCGCGCAGCGTGGAGAGCGATTCGGCCAGCCACCAGGCGGTGGAGGTCTTGCCGTTGGTGCCGGTCACGGCCAGCACGTCGAGCAGGGCCGAGGGGTTGTCGTAGAAGGCCGAGGCGATCGGGCCGGTGGCGGCCTTCAGGCCGGGGTAGCTCACGATGCGGTCGTCGCCTTCGAAGCCGAAGGCCTCGACGCCCTCGTGTTCCACCAGGCAGACCGCCGCGCCCAGCGCCAGCGCGGCCGCCACATGCTTGCGCCCGTCGGTGGCGGCGCCGGGCCAGGCGATGAAGACGTCGCCCGCGCCCACGGCACGGCTGTCGGCGTGCAGCGCGGCCTGCGGCACGCGCTCCTTGAGCCAGGCCGCGGCGAGTTGGGGGGAAGTGAAGCTCAGCATGTTCAGAAACTCTCGTCGACGCCCTGCGTCATCACAAGCGGTTTGACCGCCAGATCGGGCGGTACGTTCATCATGCGCAAGGTCTGCTGCACGACTTCGCTGAACACGGGCGCCGCGGCGACGCCGCCGAAATACTGGCCGTCGCTGGGCTCGTCGATCATCACGGCGACGATGATGCGCGGCTTGTCGATGGGCGCCATGCCGGTGAACCAGGCGCGATATTTGTTACTCGCGTAACCCTTGCCGACCTGCTTGTGGGCCGTGCCCGACTTGCCGCCGACCGAGTAGCCGACCGTCTGCGCGCGCGTGCCGGTGCCGCCGGGGCCGGCGGCCATCTGCAGCATCTTGCGCACCGCCAGCGCGTTCGACGGCGAGAACACGCGCACGCCGACCGGCGGCTCGGAATTCTTCAGGATGGTGACCGGAATGATCGAGCCGTCGTGCGCGAACGAGGTGTACGAATGCGCCATCTGGAACAGCGACGCCGACAGGCCGTAGCCGTAGGCCATGGTGGCCTGCTCGACCGGCTTCCAGGTCTTCCACGGGCGCAGCCGGCCCGTCACGGCGCCGGGGAACTGGATCTGCGGCTTCTGGCCGTAGCCGAGCGCGGTGTAGGTGTCCCACATCTCGTGTGGGGTCATCTTCTGGGCGATCTTGAGCGCGCCGACGTTGCTCGACTTCTGGATCACGCCTTCGACCGTCAGCGTGCCGTAGTTGTGCGTGTCGCTGATGGTGAAGCCGCCGATCTGGAATCGGCCGGGGCCGGTTTCGATCAGGGTCGAGGGCTTCACGCGGCCGGCTTCGAGTGCCATGCCCACCGTGATCGGCTTCATGGTCGAACCGGGCTCGAAGGTGTCGGTGAGCGCGCGGTTGCGCAATTGCTCGCCGGTGAGGTTCTGGCGCTTGTCGGGCACGTAGCTCGGGTAGTTGGCCAGCGCCAGCACTTCGCCGGTGACGGAGTCGAGCACCACCACGCTGCCGGCCTTGGCCTTGCGCGCGGTCACGGCATCGCGCAGCTTCTGGTAGGCGAAGAACTGCACCTTGCTGTCGACGCTGAGCTGGATGTCCTTGCCGTCGAGCGGCGGCACGGTTTCGCCAACGCCCTCGACCACGCGGCCCAGTCGGTCCTTGATGACCCGGCGCGAACCCGCCTTGCCGGCCAGCTCCTTGTTGAACGCGAGCTCGATGCCTTCCTGGCCGTTGTCTTCCACGTTGGTAAAGCCCACCACGTGCGCGGCAGCCTCGCCCTCTGGGTACTGGCGCTTGTATTCCTTGCGCTGGTAGATGCCCTTGAGGTTCATGGCCGCGATCTGCTTGGCGATGGGCTCGTCGACCTGGCGCTTGATCCAGACGAAGGTCTTGTCCTCGTCTTCGAGCTTCTTGTCGAAATCCTTCTGCGACATCTCGAGCAGCTTGGCGACCTGCTTGAGCTTGGCGCGCACTTCGGGGTCGTCGCGCTCGATGTCTTCCGGAATGGCCCAGATGCTGGGCGCCACCACGCTGGAGGCCAGGATGAGCCCGTTGCGGTCGAGGATGCGGCCGCGGTTGGCCGGCAGCTCGAGCGTGCGCGCAAAGCGCACTTCGCCCTGCCGCTGGAAAAAGCTGTTGTTGAGCACCTGCACGTAGGCCGCCCGGCCCGCCAGCATGACGAAGCCGAGCGCAATGCCCGCGACGATGAACTTGCTGCGCCACACCGGCGTCTTGCTCGCGAGCAAGGGGCTGGTGGTGTAGCGCACGCTGCGGTTGCCCCGGTTCATCGCGCGGCCCTCGCTGCGGTGACTGGCTTGGCCGCCGGCTTGGGCGTGGTCGGCGCAGGCGCCACCGGCGCGACCGCGGGGATCACCGTGCCGTCAGGGCGCACGTACTGCGTGATCGCCGGCGAGGTGGTGCGCATCTGCAGCTGCTCCTTGGCGAGCTTCTCGACGCGCAGCGGCGTGGCCTGTGCGCGCTTCTCGACCTGCAGGCGATCGCGGTCGGTCTCCAGGCGACGGGCTTCCTGCTGCACGCGGTCGAGCTCGGTATAGAGCTGACGCGACATGTACTGCGTGTGCACGAGGTACAAAGCCGTCGCAATGACGGCCAGCAGCAGCAGGATGTTGAGGCGGGCCATGGTCAGCTGGCCCCGGTGCGTTCTGCGACGCGAAGAATTGCGCTGCGCGAGCGCGGGTTGCCGCCCACCTCGGCGTCGGACGGCTTGATGCGCTCCAGGGCGCGCAGCTTCATGACCTTCGGGGCGGCAAACGGCGCGCGGCGGTCGTAGACCTCCTTCGAGTGCTTGGCGATGAACTGCTTCACGATGCGGTCTTCCAGCGAGTGGAAGCTGATCACCGCGAGCCGCCCCTGGGGTTTGAGCACGGACAGACTCGCTTCTAGCGCCTGTTGCAGCTCTTCAAGCTCGGCGTTGATGAAAATCCGAAAAGCCTGAAATGTGCGCGTTGCAGGGTTCTGGCCCTGCTCGCGGGTTTTGACCGTGCCAGCCACGAGCTCGGCCAGTTCGGTGGTGGTTGAAATTGGGCCCCGTTCTTGTCGGCGAGCAACAATCGCCTTTGCAATCTGAACAGCAAACCGTTCTTCGCCATAGTCACGGATCACCTCTGCAATCTGCTGAAGTTCGGCCGTTGCCAGCCATTCGGCCACGCTCTCGCCGCGCGTGGTGTCCATGCGCATGTCGAGCGGGCCGTCGAAACGAAAACTGAAACCGCGCACCGGGTTGTCGATCTGCGGCGAGCTCACGCCCAGGTCCATCAGCAGGCCGTCGACGCTCGCGTCGGGCAATTCGCCCAGCGAGCGGAATCCCTGGTGACGGATAGAAAAACGCGCATCGGAGATGCGCGCTGCTTCGGCCACTGCTTCCGCATCCTTGTCGAATGCGATCAGCCTGCCTTCCGGCGCCAGCCTGGAGAGGATTGCACGCGCATGCCCTCCCCGCCCGAAGGTAGCGTCCACGTAGGTGCCGGTTGCCGCCGTGCTGCCGGAAAGAAGGGCTTCCACCGCTTCGTTCAGCAAGACGGTCGTATGGGTCCATGGGGTGTTCACTTGGGTCCTCAGAACGCAAAGTCCTGAAACACATCCGGCATCTCGCCCTGGGTGGCCTCGGCCTCCTTGGCCTCGTACGTGGCCTTGTCCCAGAGTTCGAAGTGGTTGCCCATGCCCAGCAGCAGCGTCTCTCGCGTGATGCCGGTGGCCGCGCGCAGTTCGGGCGACACCAGGATGCGGCCGGTGCCGTCCATCTCGACGTCCATCGCGTTGCCGAGGAAGACGCGCTTCCACCACTGCGCCGACATCGGTAGCGCGGCGATGCGCTCGCGGAATTTTTCCCATTCGGGACGGGGGAACACCATCAGGCATCCGTGCGGATGCTTGGTGATCGTGAGCTGGCCGCCTGCCGTCGCGCTCAGGACGTCACGATGCCGGGTCGGCACGGAGAGCCGCCCCTTGGCATCCAGACTGAGCGATGAAGCGCCTTGAAACACGACCACGAACCCCTGTGTTGGGAGTGCTGCAGCACCCGAAAGGGGCGCTACCCGCACTTTTTCCCACTTAACTGCACTTTTTTGCACTGTAGCAGGAAACACTTCGGAAGCAACTGGCCGTTTGGGCTATTTTTTGTAATGGAATCAACGACTTAGCGCCGATTCCAAAACCATGGAATCGGCGAATTTCGTTGAAAATGAAGTACTTAGCTCACGCAATGAATGTGATGCGTGAAGGATTCCCCCGTTACAGGGGGAAGGAGAAGCGGCTTCAGAGAATGAAGCGCGAAAGGTCTTCGTCGTGACTTAGTGCCGCAAGGCGCTGGTCGACATAAGCGGCATCGATGCGGATCGATTGCCCTTCGAGGCGGGTCGCGTCGAAGCTTACCTCATCCAGCAGGCGTTCCATCACGGTCGACAAACGGCGTGCGCCGATGTTCTCGGTGCGCTCGTTCACCTCGAAGGCGATGGCGGCCAGCCGGTTCACGCCTTCGGGCGTGAATTCAAGCGTCACGCCCTCGGTGGCGAGCAGCGCCTGGTACTGCTTCACCAGCGACGCGCGGGTCTGCGTGAGGATGCTTTCGAAGTCCGCCACCGAGAGCGACTGCAACTCCACGCGGATCGGAAAGCGCCCCTGCAGCTCGGGGATCAGGTCGCTCGGCTTGCTCAGGTGGAAGGCGCCGCTCGCGATGAACAGCATGTGATCGGTGCGCACCACGCCGTATTTGGTGGTGACGGCCGTACCCTCCACCAGCGGCAGCAGGTCGCGCTGCACGCCCTGACGCGACACGTCGGAGCCCTGCGCTTCGCTGCGCGTGGCGACCTTGTCGATCTCGTCGATGAAGACGATGCCGTTCTGCTCGGCATTGGTGATCGCCTGCGTGCGGATCTCGTCCTCGTTCACCAGCTTGGCCGCTTCCTCGTCGATCAACAGGCGCAGTGCCTCGGCGATCTTGAGTTTGCGCGTCTTGCGCTTGCCGCCGCCGATCTGGCCGAACATGCCGCGCAACTGCTCGGTCATTTCCTCCATGCCGGCCGGGCCCATGATTTCCAGCGGGGTGCGCGTCTCGGCGAGGTCGAGTTCGATCTCCTTGTCGTCCAGCTGGTGCTCGCGCAGTTTCTTGCGGAAGGCCTGGCGGGTGGCGTTGCCCGTGTCGGCCACAGCGCCATCGGCACCACGTGCGGGAGGCAGCAGCACGTCGAGGATGCGGTCTTCGGCGGCGTCTTCGGCACGCGCGCGCACCTTGGTGCTTTCCGATTCGCGGGTCTGCTTGACGGCGATTTCGGCGAGGTCGCGAATGATCGAATCGACGTCCTTGCCCACGTAGCCGACCTCGGTGAACTTGGTGGCCTCGACCTTGATGAAGGGCGCATCGGCCAGGCGCGCGAGGCGACGGGCGATTTCGGTCTTGCCCACGCCCGTGGGGCCGATCATGAGGATGTTCTTCGGGGTGATCTCGTGGCGCAGCTTGTCTTCGACCTGCTGGCGGCGCCAGCGGTTGCGCAGGGCGATGGCCACGGCGCGCTTGGCGGCCGGCTGGCCGACGATGTGGTTGTCGAGCTCGGAGACGATTTCCTGGGGGGTCATGGACATGGTCAGAGCGCTTCCACCGTGTGGTTCATGTTCGTGTAAATGCAGATTTCTCCGGCGATCGCCAGCGATTTGCGCACGATCTGCTCGGCCGAGAGGTCTGTGTTGTCGATCAGCGCCTTGGCCGCTGACTGGGCATACGCCCCGCCTGATCCGATGGCGATCACGCCGTCTTCGGGCTCCAGCACGTCGCCGTTGCCGGTGATGATGAGCGAGGTGGTGGCGTCGGCCACGGCGAGCATGGCCTCGAGCTTGCGCAGCACGCGGTCGGTGCGCCAGTCCTTGGTGAGTTCGACTGCCGCGCGGGTCAGGTGCCCCTGGTGCTTTTCGAGCTTGGCCTCGAAGCGCTCGAAAAGCGTGAAGGCGTCGGCCGTGGCGCCGGCAAAGCCGGCGAGCACCTTGCCGTGATAGAGGCGGCGCACTTTGCGCGCCGTGCCCTTGATGACGATATTGCCGAGAGTGACCTGCCCGTCCCCGCCAATGGCGACCTGGTCGCCTTGGGGGGTCTTGCGGCGCACGCTCACGATGGTGGTGCCGTGAAACTGTTCCATCGCAGCCATCTGGGGGTGCGCCGCGGCAATGCAACCGCCATAGGGCGGCGCAGGTTTTAGTTTTTCCTAACCGTCACTGTCGAATGATCGGCAATGCCTACCAGGTTGAACAGCGCGGCAATCAACCGGTGCGCATCGACGAACTGCACGCGCTCGCCATTGGCATCGCGTGCGCGCACCCAGCTCAGCAGCGTGCCCACGGCGGCCAGGTCCATACGCAGCAGCGCGGCACACGAAATGACCGGGGCCGTGGTGTGGCGCAGGTCGTTGTCCAGCCGTTGCCAGCTCGACAGCGACTCGCCCCGCAGATCGCCCGCCAGCGCGGCAAAACCGCTGTCGGTGGACGGAAAGCTCTCCGAATCGCCACCGACCGACAGCAGCGACCACACCGAGCTGGGCCGGCTCGCGGGCGGCGCGGCCAGCGTGGTGCATTCGCCCTTCGGGTCTTGCCAGGAGGGCGGCGACACCTCGTAGGTGATGCAGTAGTTGAGCGCCACCAGTTCGAAGTCGTCGGGCAGGTGCATCAGGCGAAGCGCCGCAAGGTGCAGCTGCCACCAGATGTCGTCGGTGCCACGCTCGTTGTTGGGTGCGGCCTCGGACAGCACGGCAAGCAGTTGCGCCGAGCCCATGAAGCGCAGCTGCACCGGCGAATCGGCCCAGTGAGTGAACAGCACGCGCAGCGGCGCGGCAGCCTCAGGCTCGACGGCGTGCAGCCCGCGCCAGTCCAGCGTCCACACCGAGCCTGCCTTCGACAGCGCACGGGTGAGCTCCATCAGGCCTTCGCGCGCCAGGCGCGTGGGACAGGTCCAGTCGGCATGGGCGCTGCTGCCTTCAGCAGCGGCCCCGGCCGCCTCTTCGCTGGCAGTGACGGCCTTGACGCTGCGGGCCAGCTCATCGAGCGAAACCCAGTCGGGGCCCATGCGCCGCATGCGCTGCGCATAGCGCATGCGGGCGGCGGCGAACTTGGCGGCGTCACCGGTTGCGCGGTACAGATCGAACAGGGCGCGCCAGCGGTTGTCGTCGCGTTCGGCCGCGGCGTCGTGCCCGCCCTCGGTGGGCGTCGTGCCTTCGGTGGAGGCCAGGGCCTGCAGCAGGATGGCTTCGGCGCCGGTGTCGTCGCTGTGCGCGAAGCGGATCACCGCCTCTTCCAGCGCGCCGTCGTGCGCAAGGCGCGACGACAGCAACGGCACGCTGGCGGCCACCGCCGGGGCATCGTCACCAGCCTCGGCTGCAGCCACTGGCGGGATGACGGGCAACACGGCGGGCTCGGACAGCAGATCGTCGGTATGCACCGGCGGCAGCGTCTCGGCGCCGGCGTCAGGCGGCGGGTTGACCAGCGTTTCGCCGTTCGGGCCCCGCCCCTTCCACCACTGCTGCGACATCTGCTGCTCGATCTCGTCGATCTTCTTGAGCGTGAGCGCGCGGCCTTCCGATTTCTCGGAGGTGCTGTTGATGTTGAAGGAAGACGGTGTGACCGTCGCCTCGAAGGCGTGGGCGGCGGCCTCGCGCTGGCGCAGCTTGCGCAGCATGTCGAACTCGCGCCGGCGCACGAAATCGTTGCGCTGGCGCCGCTCGATCATCTCCTTCAGCATCTCGCGGCTGTAGGTCTGCTGGGCGGGCAGCGAAGAGTCCGAGGTCGAGGCGGAGGCAGGGGCATCCAGCTCCGACCAATCCTTCAGGGGATTGCGGACAAATTTGGCCACCTTGGAAAAAAGGCGGCCCGATTCTTCCTTAGGCATTCGGCGAAGGCTATCGAAGTCGCTGGGTTCTATCTACCTTGACCCTGTTTCAATCCCCGAACATCTTTTGCTTGAGTTCGCGGCGCTGTTGCGCTTCGAGCGACAGCGTGGCAGTCGGGCGGGCCAGCAGGCGACCGACACCGATGGGTTCACCGGTTTCGTCGCAGTAGCCGTAGTCGCCGGCGTCGATGCGCTGGATCGACTGCTCGATCTTCTTGAGCAGCTTGCGCTCGCGGTCGCGGGTGCGCAGTTCGAGGGCGTGTTCTTCCTCGATGGTGGCGCGGTCGGCCGGGTCGGGCACGACCACCGTGTCTTCACGCAGATGCTCGGTGGTCTCGCCGGCGTTCTCGAGAATGCCGCGCTTGAGTTCTTCGAGCTTCAGGCGGAAGAACGCCATCTGCTTTTCGTTCATGTACTCGTCGTCGGGCATGGCGATGACTTCAGCGTCGCTCAGCTCGGAAGGAGTCTTGGTCTTCCAGTTGTTGGCCAGCTTCGGGTCTTTCTTCACGGCCAGGGGCGGCGGCGGCACCAGCGCGGTGGAAGGCGCCTGCGAGAAGCTGGACTTGGCGGCGGTCGATGCGACAGATTGCGGCATCGAGGGCACGGTAAGTTGCGACAGCCGGGACACGCGGCCACCACGCGCGGCGGGTGCGGGCGTGGGGGTTTGAACGGGCATCGAGGGTGTCGCCGGGGCGGAAGTGGAGGCGGCAGCCGTTTTTTTCATGGGGATCGAGGGGGCAGAAGGAACGGCAGCAGGGCGGCCGACGGGTTTGGATGACGATGAGCCCGCGCCTGCGGTCTTGGTGGCGGCAGTTGCAGGCTTGGCGGACTTCTTGGTCGCAGCGGTCGCGGCCTTGGCCGGTGGTGCTGCGGGCTTTTTGGACGGCGCGCTTTTCTCCTTCGCTGCGGGGCCATGTGCGGTGGCGGAAACCTTTTTGGCCGCAGGTACAGCCTGCTTCGCAGCCGGCGCCTTCTTTGTGGCGGGCTTGGGTGCTGGCGTGGCCTTGGCGGCGGGTTTCTTCACGGTGACTGGCTCCTTGGTCGAACTGGAACGCGCTTTCACTGGGTGTCTCCTCCCATGGGAGCCACTTGCGGCTTTCAGACCACGCAGGCTCCCCGTTGTCGGGGTGCTCGCCAGTGGCGAACCCCGGGGTTATACCCCCGAAAGCCCACCAGGAACGTGCGGCGCCCCGTGCCGGAAGTCACATCTTGTCCACGAGAACTGGACATGGCTGCCGGAACAGGCGCGCGATTGTATAGAGAACTCGCAGGCGCGGGCGATGTCTCGGCATGCCGGCCAACTCCGTTAGCATCGCGCGGCGCTGTCTGTGGGAGCAGCGCGGCCCCGGGCCTTTGTCCATATGGCGCAGGGGGCCTATCCGTTCATTCGCAAAAAGAAAGCAAGTCTTGAACAAGAAAGTAGTTTTGGGAGTCCTGGCCGCGGCTATCGCCGTCGCCTACGGCGGCAGCACCTGGTGGGCCGGCACGCAAATCAAGTCGCGCTACGACATCGCCTTCGACGAGCTGCCGAAGCAGACCGCGCTGGTGCGCGTGACCGAGCGCAAATATGAACGCGGCTTCTTCGGTGCCGTCAGCACCGTGACGCTGGAAATCGGCTGCGCAGCCGATGCCGCCGCCCCGGCAGCAGCAGCACCCGCCGCCGCCGACAAGCCCGCCGAGGGCGAGGAAGCCGAGGCAGACGAAGAGGAAGACGCAGGCGGCATCAAACCGCCCAAGCAGCTGCGCCTGACCATCCGCGACACCATCCATCACGGCCCGCTGGCCGGCGGCACGCTGGCAGCGGCCACCATCGACAGCGAACTGGTGCTCGACGAGAAGACGCAGGCCGCGGCGAAAAAGCTGTTCGGTGACGCCAAGCCCCTGAGCGCGCGCACCAAGGTCGGCTTCAGTGGCGCCTTCACGACCGACCTCACCGTCGCCCCCGCCAAGCTGGTCGAAGAAGGCAAGGGCCGGCTCGACTGGCAAGGCATTCAGGCCCGCCTGGAAGTCAACGCCGCGCGCACCCAGGCGCGCTACGACCTGACCGTGCCCGGCCTGGACTTCAGCGAAGCGCGCAGCGGCGTGACCATGAAGATGGGCAAGCTCGCCGCCAAGGCCGACATGGACATGAGCGCCGGCTGGTTCCTGGCCACCGGCAAGACCGAAGGCCGGCTCGACACCCTCGAGTTCGCCGTCAAGAAGAAGGCTGCCGAGGACGGCGCCGCACCGGCAGAACCACCAAAGGCGCTGCCGGCAGTCGTGCTCCAGAACATCGAACTGGTCGGCGAAGCCAGCACCAAGGACGGCCTCTATGCGTCGAGCGGCACGTTCAGGGGCACCGGCAAGATCGGCGAGACGAAGATCGACAAGTTCGAACTGACCAGCGGCGCGCGCCGCATCCATGCCGCCGGCTACAAGAAGCTGGCCGACGCCTGGATGCAGTCCAGCGCCGCCAGCGGCTGCGGCAAGGGCGGCAGCAAGGCATCGCAGGCCGCCATGCAGGCGCTGGCCGAGCAGCTCGCCCCCGACCTCAAGGCGATGGCGAAGTACGGCCCCGAAGCCGGCCTCGACAAGATGCTGGTCGAAATCGACGGCAAGCGTGCCGAAATCGGCTACACGGTCAGCATGGCCGGCGTGACCGACGAAGACCTGCAGATGCCCGGCACCGCGCTGCTCATGAAGCGCGGCGTGCTCAAGGCCCACGCGCGACTGCCCATGAAGTGGATCGAGAAGCTGGCCGAAACCGGTGCAGAGAGCGGCCAGACGCCTCCGCCCGAAATGGTGGCCGGCCTGGTCGAGCAAGGCGAGCAGAGCGGGTTCGTGAAGCGTGACGGCGACGACGTCACCGCCCAGGTCGAGTACAGCGAAGGCAGCCTGAAGGTCAACGGCAAGCCGCTGGGCGGGATGGGCGCAACCGGCAAGTAAGCCGGCCCCGGCCCGAATGAAAAACGGCGCTGGCCTTTTGGGGCCAGCGCCGTTTTCTATTTCAGCAAGCCTTCAGCTCAGACCAGGCACTGCTCCAGCCCCTGCTCGAGAATTTCGCGCGGCAGCTCGATGCCGATGAACACCATGCGACTCTGGCGCGCCTCGTCCTTGCCCCACTCGGGGCCCAGGTCGCTGCCCATCAGCTGGTGCACGCCCTGGAAGATCACCTTGCGCTCGGTGCCCTTCATGTTCAGCACGCCCTTGTAGCGCAGCATGCGCGGGCCGTAGATGTTGACGATCGCGCCCAGGAAGTCTTCCAGCTTGGCCGGGTCGAAAGCGCGGTCGGCCTTGTAGACGAAGCTCTTGACGTCATCGTCCGTGTGGTGATGATGGCCGTGGCCCTCGTGCTTGTGCGAGGGGTGGTCGCACGCCTCGCCATGCGCGTGGTCATGGTCGTGATGGTCGTGGTCGTCTTCCTTCAGGAAGTCGGGGTCGATGTCGAGCTTGGCGTTCAGGTTGAAGCCGCGCAGGTCGAAGATGTCCTTCAGCGGCACGTCGCCGAAATGCGCCTTCTGCTGCGGCGCGCGCGGATTCATGTGCTTCAGGCGATGAATGAGCGCATCGGTCTCTTCGGCCGACACCAGCTCGCTCTTGCTGATGAAGATCTGGTCGGCAAAGCCCACCTGGCGGCGCGCTTCCTGGCGGTCGTTGAGCTGCTGCGGCGCGTGCTTGGCGTCGACCAGCGTGAGGATCGAGTCGAGCAGGTAGCTCTCGGCGATCTCGTCGTCCATGAAGAAGGTCTGGGCCACGGGGCCGGGGTCGGCCAGGCCCGTGGTCTCGATCACCACGCGGTCGAAATCGAGCAGGCCCTGGCGCTTCTTGGCGGCCAGCATTTGCAGCGCTTCGCGCAGGTCTTCGCGGATGGTGCAGCAGACGCAGCCGTTGCTCATCTGCACGATCTGCTCCTTCGATTCGGTCACGAGGATGTCGCTGTCGATGTTCTCTTCGCCGAACTCGTTCTCGATGACCGCGATCTTCTGGCCGTGGGCCTCGGTCAGGATGCGTTTGAGCAGCGTGGTCTTGCCCGAGCCGAGAAAGCCGGTGAGGATGGTCGCGGGAATGAGGGCCATGGGGATAGTGCTCCGGAAGCGGAAAACAGGAGATGGGGGCGGGAAATGGGACGAAAAGGCGTGGCCCGGCAGTTTAGCCAATGCCACTGAGTTGCGTTGGCGGCAGGGTCAAGACGGCGTCAGGCGGGCTTTCTGACCACCACCAGGCCCTTCAGGTACTCGCCCTCGGGAAACTCGATGGTCATCGGATGGTCGGGCGCGGCGCCCAGGCGCTCGGCGATGTAGCCGTCCACGCCCGCATCGAGCCCCGCCGAGGCCACGATCTTGTGGAACAGGTCGGCGCTGATGCCGCCCGAGCACGAGAAGGTCAACAGCACGCCGCCCGGCTCCAGCAGCTTCAGCGCCAGCCGGTTGATGTCCTTGTAGGCCCGCGCAGCGCGTTCGGCGTGCGCCACCGTGGGCGCGAACTTGGGCGGATCGAGCACGATGGCGTCGAAGGTGCGGCCCTGGTCGATGAACTCGCGCAGCACGGTGTTGACGTTGGCATCGAGAAACTCGGTCTGTATGCCCTGCCCTTCGAAACCATTGAGCGCGAGATGGCCACGCGCCCGCTCCAGCGCGGGCAGCGACGAATCGACCGACACCAGCTCCACGCCTTCGAGCGCGCCCGCGGCCTTCAGCCCCGCCAGCGCCGCAACGGTGAAGCCGCCCGTGTAGCAGAAGCAGTTCAGCACGCGCCGGAAGCGCCGGTGCTGCGCCAGCTCGGCAAAGCGCTGGCGGCTGTCGCGCTGGTCGAGATAGAAGCCGGTCTTGTGGCCGGTCGCGATGTCGAGCGAGAGCTTCCAGCCGTGCTCGCGAATGGTGATTTCGGTGGGGCCGTCGCCGCGCAGCCAGCCCGTGACGGGCTTCAGGCCTTCGCGCTCGCGGCCGCTGGCGTCGGAGCGTTCGTAGAGCTTGCCCAGGCCCGTGGCCTTGAGCAGCGCGTCGGCCAGAACATCTTTCCAGCGCTCGACACCGGCCGAGAGGAACTGCGCCACCAGCGTGTCGCCATAGCGGTCGACGATCAGCCCCGGCAGGCCGTCGGCCTCGCCGTGCACCAGCCGCACGCCGTCGCTCTGCAGGTCGAACAGGCCGCGGGCGGCCACGGCGCGGGCGCACACCGAGGCGAAGAAAGCAGCGTCGATGCGCTGCGTTTCGACGAAGCTCCAGGCCCGCGCGCGGATCTTGGAGATGGGGCTGAAGGCCGCCCATGCGAGGAAGGCGCCGTCGTGCGACTCGACGCGCACGGTCTCGCCGGAGTCGGCGCCACCGCGCGCGATGGCCGATTCGAAGACCCATGGGTGGCGGCGCTGCATCGAGCGCTCTTTGCCGGGTTTGAGGCGAAGTGTTTTCATTGTTCTTTGCTTACTTGTCGTTCTCTGGCTTGGCCTTCGCGCGCGAGGACTCGGGGCGCGCCTTCGCGCGCGGATGTGCCGCGTCATAGACCTTGGCCAGGTGCTGGAAATCCAGCCGCGTATAGACCTGCGTGGTCGCAATGTTGGCGTGCCCCAGCAGCTCCTGCACCGCGCGCAGGTCGCTGCTCGATTGCAGAACGTGGCTCGCGAAGGAATGGCGCAGCATGTGCGGATGCACCGGCGCCGCGAGGCCGGCCTTGAGGCTGCGCTCGCGCAGCAGCTTCCACACCGCCTGCGACGACATCCGCATGCCCTTGGCGCTGATGAAAAGCGCGGCCGCCGCTTGCGGGTCGCGCAGCCGGGCGGTAGTCAGCCCGGGGCAATCGCCGCGCACCGCGAGCCAGTCGCGCACCGCCTCGGCCGCCTTGCTGCCCATCGGCACGATGCGGCGCTTGCTGCCCTTGCCGAGCACGCTGGCTTCCATCGCATCCAGATCGACCCAGCCCCGCGCCGTGTTGCTCGCCTGCGCATCGAGCCCCGTGAGCTCGCTCACGCGCAGCCCGCAGCCATAGAGCACTTCGACGATGGCGCCGTCGCGCGCCTCGGTCCATGGGTCGGCCTCGGGGTCGTACAGCTCGGCGAGGCGCACCGCGTCGTCCACGCCCAGTGCCTTGGGCAGCGGCCGGCCGGCCTTGGGTGCGTGCACGTCCTGCACGGGGTTGAAGCCGATCAGCCCTTCATTGCCCAGCCAGCGGTAGAAGCTGCGCCAGCACGACAGCACCAGCGCAATGCCACGCGGCTCGCGCCCGGCGCTGTGCAATTGCGCCATCCAGCGGCGCACGTGGGCGGTCTGCACGCGGTCCAGCGGCAGCTTTGCCTCGGCGGCACGCTCGCGCAGGGCCTGCAGGTGAAAGGCATAGAGCTCGACCGTGCGCGCCGCGAGCCGGCGCTCGACGCGCACGTGCTCCAGGTATTTTTCGATCCAGTCCGGGGGAGTGGATGCGACCGGCTCAGAAGAGATAGCCATGGCCGGCATTGTTGATTACTGCCGCCGGCTCGCGCAATGCGCCTTTCGAGAACGGGCCCAAGGCCCGCCAGCACGACGTGGGCGCCGCCGCGTACTGCACGTCGAAGCTCTGGTCGAAGCCGCTCTTCTTCACCAGCCGCTCGATGCGCCACAGATGGAAGGGCTCCGACACGATGACCACGCTGCGCACGCCGGCTGCCAGCAGCAGCGGACGCGACAGCGACAGATTCAGCCGCGTGGAGGTCGATGCAGGCTCGAGCACCATCGGCCCCGCAAAGCCCGAGGCCACCGCGTGTTCCCCCATCGTGATGGCCTCGATGCGGCTGTCCTCGGAATCAACGCCACCCGAAAAAGCCAACTGCCTGACCAGGCCGGCTTTCGCCATTGCCAGGGCCACGTCGACCCGCCCCGTGAGGCACGGATGCGGCTTGCCGTCGAGGTACGCGCGGCTGCCGAGCACCAGCGCCGCATCGGCCGGGCGCTGCGGCGGATGCGCCAGCAGCTCTTCGGCATGCCACCAGAGGAAGGCTCCGATGGCCGCATACACCAGCGCCACGGCCAGCACCCCGCCGGCCAGCACGACCTGCCACGGCCGCCGCAACCAGCGCGGGCGCTTCAAGGACGAAGCCGCGAAAGTCCGCCCGAGGCCAGCTCGGCGATGCGCTCGAGAAAGTCGGTGCCCATCTCGGCGTTGAAGCGCTGCGCGTCGGGCGACGCCAGCACCAGCATGCCGAAGGCCGGCGACTCGGCGTCCGGGCGCAGCGGAATCAGCGCGATCGACATCGCGGCCTGCGGCTCGGGCAGCCAGTTGGCCGCCTCGAAGCCCGAATTGAGCCCGCAGTACGGCGAGGTCAGCGAGGTGGCCAGCGCCTTCACGTCGTCGCTCACCCACTGGGCATAGGCTTCGTTCAGGTATTCGCTCCCGCAGTCCCACACCTTGATGGCCGTCTGCGGCACCAGGAACAGCGACTGCAGGTCGACCGCGATGCGGTACGGCAGGCTGCGCGGGTCGCGCGTGGTCAAGAGGCCCTTGGTCCAGCGCTGCAGGCGGTCGGCAATGACGACGTTCTCGGTGCCGTGGCGCACCATGTCCATCAGGCGGTGCTCCAGCGCCTTGATCTTTTCGCGCAGCATCTCGGCCTGGCGCTCCTGCAGGCTCACGGCGCGGTTGCCGTGCGGGCTGGTGAGCTGCACCTGCGCCAGCAGCTGGGCATGGCGCTCGAAGAAGTCGGGCGTGTTCGCCAGGTAGTTGGCGATGTCGTCTTCGGTGATCGGGTTCATGGCGTTGGCGTCGTTGTTGTTCGTGAAGTTGGTCGTCATGGCAGCTCCGGCACCTCGATGTCGCCTTCGAAGACTGTGGTGGCCGGCCCGGTCATCAGCACCGGCTGCCCCTCTCCCTGCCACTCGATCGTGAGAATGCCGCCGTGCGTCTGCACGTCGACCCGGCGCTCCAGCAGGCCAAGGCGAATGCCCGCCACCACCGCCGCGCAGGCACCCGTGCCGCAGGCCAGCGTTTCGCCGGCGCCGCGCTCGAACACCCGCAGCCTGATGTGCGAGCGGTCGACCACCTGCATGAAGCCCGCATTCACCCGCTGCGGAAAGCGCGGATGGTGCTCGATCTGCGGGCCCTGCTCGGCCACCGGGGCGGTGTCTACGTTGTCGACCACCTGCACGGCGTGGGGGTTGCCCATCGACAGAACCGCTACCGAAACGATAGCGGTGCCCGCGCGCGTGCCAAGGGCAAGGTGCCACTTGTGCCAGGCGCCTTCGGGCTGCGGGTCGAGCCCGGCGATGTCGAAAGGCACGCGCTCGGTTTCGAAGACGGGGGCGCCCATGTCGACCGTCACGCGGCCGTCGGCGCCCATGCGCGGCTCGATCACGCCGGACAGCGTCTGCACGCGCACTTGCGTCTTGTCGGTCAGGTGGTGTTCGTTGACGAAGCGCATGAAGCAGCGTGCGCCGTTGCCGCACTGCTCCACTTCGCCGCCGTCGGAGTTGTGGATCACGTATTGAAAGTCGACGCCTGCCGCGGGCGAAGGCCGCACGGTCAGGATCTGGTCGGCGCCGACGCCGAAGTGGCGGTCGGCCAGAAAGCGGTATTGCGCGGCACTGAGGCCCAGCGTGCCGCGTGTTTCGTCCAGCACGACGAAATCGTTGCCGGCTCCCTGCATCTTGGTAAAGCGGATTCGCATCCCGGGATTATCGCCACCGGCACTACCCTTGGCGACCACGGGCCCAAGCCCGTGGCCACGAAGACGGAACGATCAGGCCTGGATGAACGCCAGCAGATCGGCGTTCACCTGGTCCTTGTGGGTGGTGCAGGTGGCGTGCGGCGCACCTGCGTAGACCTTGAGCTGGCTGCCCTTGATCATCCCGGCCGCAAGCTTGCCGGTGGCCTCGAAGGGCACGACCTGGTCGTCGTCGCCGTGGATCACGAGCGTGGGCACGTCGATCTTCGCCATGTCGGGGCGGAAGTCGGTTTCCGAGAACGCGGTCACGCAGTCTATGGTGGCCTTGATCGAGGCCTGCAGCGCGATCTGCAGCGTCTGCTTGAAGACGCCTTGCGACACCTTGGCGCCGGGGCGATTGGTGCCGTAGAAGAGCGTGCTGAAGTCGTCGAGGAACTGCGGGCGGTCGGCGGCCAGGCCGGCGCGGATGCCCGCGAACAGCGAGGCGTCGGGCCCCACGGGGTGGTCGGCCGTCTTCATGAACAACGGAGTCACGGCGCTGATGAGCGCGAGCTTGGCCACGCGAGCGCTGCCCTTGCGCGCGATGTAGCGCGTCACGTCGCCGCCGCCCATCGAGAAGCCCGCGAGGATCACGTCCTTCAGGTCGAGCTTTTCGATCAGCTCGGCGATGTCGTCGGCGAAGGTGTCGTAGTCGTAGCCGGTCCAGGGCTGGCTCGAGCGGCCGAAACCGCGGCGGTCGAACGCGATGGTGCGGTAGCCGCGCTCCGCGAAGAACAGCATCTGGGCGTCCCACATGTCGGCGCTGAGCGGCCAGCCGTGGCTGAAGAGAATGGGCTGGCCCGAGCCCCAGTCCTTGTAATAGAGCTCGGTGCCGTCGCGCAGTGTGAGTGTGGTCATGGTTTTCCAGTGGAGTGAAAAAAAGAAAGAAGGAAGGGAAGGAAAAATCAGATCGCAAGAAAGTGATGCACCTCGGGCTTGCCCGGCCCGATGTGAAAGCGCAGCGCCTCGCCCTGCAGGTCGGCATCGGCCTTCGACACGCGATGGTGCTGGCGCAGATGCTCAGCCCACGACTCGACGAGGAACCACTCCATCACCCGCTCGGGGTCGGCCGTGTGCTCGTGCACGCCCCAGGCATAGGCGCCGTCGCGGCGGCGTTCCAGAGACAGGCGCTTCATCGCATCGAGAAACGCAGGGCGGTCTTCCTTGCGGATGCGGTACTCGACCTGGATCATCACCGGCCCGCGGTCGTTCGCCACCGGTTCGGCGAGCAGCGGCTCGGGCCAGTGGTTCGATGCCTGCAGGTCAGCCTCGCCGGCCGGCAGCCGCACGCGATGGAAGACCAGCCCGGCCATCACGAGCCCCACAGCCCCCGCCACCAGCGTGGCCGGCACGCCGATCTGCTGCGCCACCAGGCCCCAGCCCAGGCTGCCCGCAGCCATCGCGCCGTTGAACACCGTGAGGTACACGGCCAGCCCTCGCCCTCGCACCCAGTTCGGCAGGATCGACTGCGCCACGCCGTTGAGCGTGGTCAGCGCAACGATCCAGCCCAGGCCCAGCAGCAACAGCAGCAACACCGCCAGCCACTTCGGCGGCGCGAAGACCAGGCTGCCCATCACGGCCGCGGTAAGCAGCGCGGCCAGCAGCAGCATGCCGTCGGCGTCGAGCCGGGCGCGCAGGCGCGGCAGCACCAGCGCGCCGCCGATGGCGCCCGCGCCCACGGCGCCGAGCAGCACGCCATAGAAGCCGGCGCTGCCGCCGAGCATCTGCCGCGCCACCAGCGGCAGCAGCGCCCATACCGAACTGGCGAACAGGAAGAACACCGCCGCGCGCAACAGCACCACGTGCAGCTCCTTGCTGGCGCGCGTGTAGCGCAGGCCGGCGCGGAAGGCGCCGAAGAAGTTTTCCGACAACCCGCTGTCCACCGGCGCGGGGCGCTTCCACCACAGCAGCGCCGCGATCACGAACACGTAGCTCAGTACGTCGACGCCATAGGTGGCGGCCGCGCCGAAGCTCGCAAGAATCAGCCCGCCCGCAGCCGGGCCAATGGAGCGCGCGATGTTGATGCCCAGCGAGTTCAGCGCCACCGCGCTCTTCAGATCGCTGCGCGGCACCAGCTCCGGCACGATCGATTGCCAGGTCGGCCCCATCAGCGCCGCGCCGATGCCGCCCACGAAAGTCAGTGCGATCAGGTATTCGACCGTCAGCGCGCCTGTGTGCGAAAGCACCAGCAGCGCACCGCTCACGGCCGCGAGCACCACCTGCACGAAGATCAGGAAGCGCCGCCGGTCGAGGATGTCGGACAGCACGCCCGCAGGAATTGCAAGCAGGAAGATCGGCAGCGTAGCCGCCGTCTGGATGAGCGCCACTGCCGTCGGGTTGGCCGACAGGTCCGTCACCAGCCACGAGCTGGCCACGTCGCGCATGAAGCTGCCGATGTTGCCGAGCACGGTGGCAGCCCAGAGCACCGCAAACACCGGCTGGCGCAGCGGCGCGAAGGCGCCGGGTTGCGGTGCCGGTGCGACCGCACTGTGCGAAGGTTCAGACATGGGCACGCTCCTTCAGGTCATGCCAGGCGACGAGCAGAAAGCCGCCGACCAGCCCGAGATGTTCGAAGAAGGAGTTTGCCGCCATGAAGCGCTCCTGCCCGATCGGCATCTGCCAGAAGCGCAGCGCCACGAAAGTCGCCATCAGCGTGAAGCCCGCAAGCGCCAGCGCACCGAGCCAGCGCAAGCGACCGGCGAGGATCAGCGCCGAGGCCCCGAGCTCCAGCACGATGACCGCCACGGCCAGCGGGCCGGCGGGCGACAGGCCGAAGTGGTTCATCTCCGCGAGGGCCGAGTTGAAGTCCATCGCCTTGTTCAGCCCACCCTGAAGATAGGCGGCGCACAGCAGCAGCAAGGCGATCCAGCGAATCGCTGGCGAAGTGGTCCAGCGCATCGTCGTCACACCGCCCAGCAGGCGCAGCCGAGCGCGCCCCAGAAGCTCTTCAGGTCGGCAATGGGCAGCTTGCTGCTCCAGGCCGTGGCGTGCTGGTGGCCGTGCACGTTGCAGTTGTTGGCGCAGGCGCAGGCCGCGGCGGCATTGCGCAGAACCTTCTGCATCGGCGCGCCCTCGGCGGTGTCGGCCCAGCCGGCATAGCCACCGAAGGTGCGCGCGGGCGACCAGTCGGGCATGGCCGGCGGCGGCGCGCCTTCGTCGTGCGCGGCGAAGGGGCCGGCGCCGTAGACCACCTTGCCGCCCACCATCGTGAGCAGCGCCGTGGTGTCGGCAATCTCCGATTCGGCGCAGGCGAAGAAGTCGCGGTCGGGCACCACGAGGTCGGCGAGCTGGCCGGCCTGGATGCGGCCCTTCTTGCCCTCCTCGTTCGAAAACCATGTGACGTTCTCGGTCCACATGCGCAGCGCCTGTTCGCGGTCGATCAGGTTGCGCTGCGGCGTGATCTGCAGGCCGCCCACCGTCTTGCCCGTGACCAGCCACGACAGCGACACCCACGGGTTGTACGAGGCCACGCGCGTCGCGTCGGTGCCGGCCGACACCTTCACGCCCTTCTCGAGCATGCGCTTCACCGGCGGCGTGGCCTCGGCCGCGCCCGGGCCGTAGCGCTCGACGAAATACTCGCCCTGGTAGGCCATGCGGTGCTGCACCGCGATGCCGCCGCCCAGCGCCGCGATGCGGTCGATCGACTGGTCGGAGATGGTCTCGGCGTGGTCGAAGAACCAGTTCAGGCCAGCCAGCGGCGTGTCCTGGTTGACGCGCTCGAACACGTCGAGCGAGCGGCTGATGGTCTCGTCGTAGGTGGCGTGCATGCGCCAGGGCCAGCGGTTCTGCACCAGCACGCGGATCACTTCCTCCAGCTCGCCTTCCATCTCGGGCGCCATGTCGGGGCGCGGCTGGCGGAAGTCCTCGAAGTCGGCGGCGGAAAACACGAGCATTTCGCCGGCGCCGTTGTGGCGGAAGTAGTCGTCGCCCTGCTTGTATCTGGATGTCGCGGTCCAGTTCAGGAAGTCCTGCTTCTCCTGCTTGGGCTTCTGCGTGAACAGGTTGTAGGCCAGGCGGATCGTCAGCTGCCCGTCGTCGGCCAGCTTCTGGATCACCGCATAGTCGTCGGGGTAGTTCTGGTTGCCGCCGCCCGCGTCGATGGCACCGGTCACGCCCAGCCGGTTGAGCTCGCGCATGAAGTGGCGCGTGGAATTGAGCTGGTAGTCGAAGGGCAGCTTCGGCCCCTTGGCCAGCGTGGCGTAGAGGATGGCCGCGTTGGGCTTGGCCAGCAGCAGGCCCGTGGGGTTGCCGGCGCTGTCGCGCACGATCTCGCCGCCGGGCGGCGCGGGCGTGTCCTTGGTGTAGCCCACCGCGCGCAGCGCAGCGCCGTTGAGCAATGCGCGGTCGTACAGGTGCAGGATGAAGACCGGCGTGTCGGGCGCAACGGCGTTCAGCTCCTCGATGGTCGGCAAGCGCTTTTCCACGAACTGGTGTTCGGTGAAGCCGCCCACCACGCGCACCCATTGCGGTGCCGGCGTGTTCGCAACCTGCCGCTTGAGCATGCCCATGGCATCGGCCAGGCTGCGCACGCCGTCCCAGCGCAGCTCCATGTTGAAGTTCAGGCCGCCGCGAATGATGTGCAGGTGGTTGTCGATCAGCCCCGGCAGCACGCGCTTGCCGTGCAGGTCGATCACGCGGGTGGCGCTGCCGGCCAGCGGCAGCACGTCTTCGGCGCGGCCGACGCGGGTGAAGCGGCCGTCCCTGATGGCCACGGCGTCGGCCACGGGGTTGGCGCGGTCCAGCGTGGTGAAACGGCCGTTGTGCAGGATCAGGTCTGGGGTTTCGGTGTTGGTGGTCATGTTGTCGGAGAAGGAGGCGACGGCAAGGCCGGGGGCTGCGAGGGTGGCGCCGAGCGCTCCGAGGAGGCGCCGGCGGCTGGGGTCTGCGGACGGCTTCATGCGTCGCGCCTGCCGGAAGACCGGGCTTCGGCGGTGTTCACCGCCGTCGGCTGCGCACACTTCGGCAGTTCGCCGAACACGTGCGGCTTGACCTGGTGGTGCAGCCACGAGGTGGCCACCGCATCGGGCTTGATCACGCTCTTGATGAGCGGCGGGATCTGCTCGCCGAGCAGGATCCCGAGAAGCCCCACCAGGGCGATGACCGGCGGCGCCGGCGAGCGCACCTGGAAGAGTGCGTAGATCACGCCGACCAGCAGGCCGAGCGCGAGCGACAGGACATAGGGCTTCATGATTTCGTTCGCCTCGGCGTTGTCGATCAACCTTCGTGTGCGCCGAACATGGTCTTGGCGTAAGTCACGCCAAGGCCGTAGGCGCCGCCAACCTTTTTCGCGATGCCGGTGGTCAGCTCGTAGGTGTCGCCACGGGCCCAGTCGCGCTGCAGCTCGAGCAGGTATTGCAGCGAGGTCATCGGCTGCGCGCCGGCCTGCACCATGCGTTCCATCGCGCGGTTGTGCGCCTCGGCCGACACGTCGCCGCAGGCGTCGGCAATCACATACACCTCGAAGCCCTGGTCGAGCGCCGACAGTGCCGGCCCCACGATGCACACGCTGGTCCACAGGCCCGCCAGCACGATGCGCGGCTTGCCGATCTGGTTCACGCGCTCGATCACGGCGGCGTCTTCCCAGGTGTTCATCGAGGTGCGGTCGAGCATCTTCTGGCCCGGGAAGGCGTCGGTGATCTCGCTGAACATCGGGCCCGAGAAACTCTTCTCGGCCACCGTCGTGAGAATGGTCGACACGCCGAAGCCGGCGGCCGCCTGCGCCACCAGCGCGGCGTTGTTGCGCAGGTTCACGGCGTCGATCGAGTGCGTGGCAAAAGCCATCTGCGACTGGAAGTCGATCATGACCAGCGTGTGGTCGGTGGGGGTGAGCAGCTTGGCGCCGGCGGTGGGGGTGGCCTTGATGGACATGTGAAGCTCCTTGCGGTTGAGTGGATATTCGATTGAATTCACAATTGCTTTCGGAGGGAATCTCCTTGGCATGGACTGAATCATCGGGTCCGCATCAACTGTCATCGACGAAACTTTTCACAGGCAATGATCGAAGTTTTCGATCATTCCTTTTTCACCCCTTTCTCACTCCTTTTTCTCTTCAAGGAACCGCAGCGTGCTCAAACTCAGCCTGGAAGCCATCGAGGTCGTCGACGCCATCGCCCGCCACGGCTCCTTCGCCGCCGCCGCCACTCGCCTGAACAAGGTGCCCTCCACCATCTCGTACGCCGTGGGCAAGCTGGAGGAGCAACTGGGCATGCTGCTGTTCGAGCGCAACGGCCCGCGCGTGACCCTCACCGCCGCCGGCGAAGAAATGCTCAAGGAGGGCCGCTGGCTGCTCAGCGCCGCGAGCGATCTCGAATCGCGCATGCGGCTGATAGCCACCGGCTACGAGTCGGAGCTGCGCCTCGTGCACGACTCGCTGATTCCCACGCAGGCGCTCATCGACGACATCCGTGCCTTCGAAGACCTGCGCTGCGGCACGCGGCTGCGCATCGGCTGCGAGGCGCTCACCGGCAGCTGGGAGGCGCTGCGCGAGGGCCGCGCCGACATCGTCATCGCCGCGGGCGAAGGCCCGGCCGGTGGCGGCTACCAGGCGGTGACCGTGGGCAGCCTCGACTTCGCCTTCTGCGTCGCGCCTTCGCACCCGCTCACGCGGCTCGGCCGGCCGCTGCAGCGCGGCGACCTGCTGGAGTGCAACGCCATCGTGGTGGGCGACAGCGCGCGCACGCTGTCGGAGCGCACCGTCGGCCTGCTGGCCGGCCAGCCGCGCATCACCGTGCCATCGATGCCCGCGAAGATCGCCTGCCAGGTGGCCGGCCTGGGCCACGGCTTTTTGCCGCGCGCCTGCATCGTGGGCGAGCTGAAGCGCGGCACGCTGGTCGAGTTGCCCACCGAGGAACCGCGCCCACCCGAGGCCTTCTGGCTGGCCTGGAAGACCGGCGCGCAAGGACAGGCGCTGCGCTGGTGGCGCGAGCGGATGAACCGCACGCTGGTGCCGGCGCTGCTGCCGCGCTCGGCCTTCTGAGCCGCCGCGGCAGCGCCTTGCGGACCTACCCGGCCGTGCCCGGATAGTCGGACACGAAACCGCCGCCTGTCGGATATCTCGTGAAGAACCACATGGAAGCCTCGTCATCCAGACGGATGCAGAACAGCTTCTCGTCGCGCTCAGTCAACCTCAGCCCGTAGGCGTAGATCCGTTCCTCGACCTCATCGAGCAGCGAAAGCGCGCCTTCATCGACGAGGCTGTTGTACTCATCGATGAGCGCGACCAACTCCTGCGGGAACCGGTTCTCAAGAATCCGGGCGGAGAAACAGTACGGGATGTCTTCGTCAGCCCTGTAGTCGATGACGGCGATGACCTCTCCGTGCTTCGACAGGATGCGGTCGATCATCGAGCCGGCCTTTGCAGGAGCGCTCAGCCGGCCGCGCGCAACTTGTCCAGCGCCCGGTCCAGAAACGCCAGCCGGTCCTGCCCCCAGAAGCGCTCGCCGTTCAGAATGAAAGTCGGCGCCCCGAACACGCCCGCCTCCACCGCCTCCGCGCTGTAGACGCGGTAAGCCGCCAGCGTCTCGGCCGCCTGCTCCAGTGCCTGCAGCGAGGCGCCGTCGTAGCCGGTCTCGTCGGCCACCGCGATGCGCACCTCGGCCTGCGATGTGTCGCGCTCCTCGGCCCACAGCGCGCGCAGCAGCGCATGCGACAGCGGCTGCGCGTCGAGCCCCTGCAGCTGCGCGGCGATCACCATCCAGCCCGGGTACTTGTTCCAGTTGGGGTCGGTCGGCGCGCCCTTGGGGTAGTGCGCGGGCGCCAGGTTCATGGGCATGCCGAGGTAGTCGCTCCAGCGGGCGAGCTCCAGCGCGTGGTAGGTGCGGCGCGGCTCGGGCCGGGTCTTCAGCGGAATGCCGCCGGTCTGCGGCACCACGGCCTGGAAGTCGTACGGTTTGAGCGTGAGCCGCACGTGGTGGCGGCGCACGATGTCCTGCAGTTGCGGGCCGCCGAGGTAGGCCCAGGGGGAGGAGAGGCTGTAGTAGCAGTCGAGCGCGATCATGTTTCGATTATCTTCAGCGCATGCCCGACGCCACCGCGCTCCCCACCCTTCTCCCCTTGGGGTTTGCGCAGGCCATGCCGGCGCGATGAAGCTCCCCGCTTTTCTCTTCTCGCTGTTTCTCTCCAGGCTGGCCGACCAGATCCTGCTGTTCCTGGTGCCGCTCGTGGTGTTCCAGGTGACGCAGGACGTGGCTTGGTCGGGCTACGCCTTCGCGGCCGAGACGCTGCCGCGCTTTCTCTCGTTTCCCGTTTGCGGCGCGCTGTGCGACCGGGTGTCGCCGCTGAAGCTGCTGCGCGGCAGCCAGATCTTTCGCGCACTGGCCTGCGTGCTCGGCGTGCTGGCCAACGAAGCCATGGGCGGCATCTGGTGGCTCGTGGGGCTGTCGGCCGTGTGCGGCGTGCTCACCACGCAGGGAATGATGGCCCGCGAGGTGATGCTCCCGCAGATCGCCAGTGGAACCCGCGGCCTGGGCTTCGACAAGGTGCTGGCCTATGCGCAGACCGCCGACCAGACCGGCATGGTGCTCGGCCCCCTGCTGGCGGCTGCGCTGATTGCCGTGTGGCCGTGGCAGGCGGCAGTGTGCGCTGCGGCGGCGCTGTTCCTGCTGGCCGACGTAGCCACTGCCTGGTGGCGGCGCGGCAACCCCGTCGAGCTGCACGAGCCGCAGGGCGAGCCGGGGCAGCATCTGCTGAAACCCATCGCCACCGCACTCGGCCATGTGCTGCGCCTGCCGGGCCTGCTGCGGCTGACCATGCTGACAGCAGGCGTGAACCTGATGCTCGGCACCACACTGGCCTCTTCCGCCGCGATGGTCACCGGGCTGCACCAGCGCTCCGCCACCTACTACGCCGGGCTGCAGACACTGGGGGCCGTGGCCACCATCGTGATCCTGCTGGCGATCATCCGGGGATCGATCGCGCTGAAGCACATGGGCATCACCGCCTACCTGCTGATACTGGCCGGCGGCCTGCTCACGGCCGCAAGCACCAGCCACTGGGGCTATGCGGCCGGCTTCCTGCTGGTGATCGGGTTCGACAAGATGTTCAGCATCTACATCCGCATCCACCGGCAGCGGATCATTCCGGCGCAGGACTACGGCAAGACCACCGGCGTGATCGTGCTGCTGAACAACCTGACGCAGCCGCTTGCGGGGTTGATCGTCGGTGCGTTTGCCGATGCGACGCAGACGCGTGGGGTGATCTTTTCGGTGTGCCTGCTGGTGGGGGCCATCGGCATCGTTGCCGCCGTTGTGGCCAGCAGGAGCGCCGCTGCTGCTGCAGAGCCTTGATGGCAGCGGTGGTCAAATCCAACCGCCATGCTCAACCTGAACCGTTTCGATCTCATCTCCCTGCGCCTTTTCGTCGCAGTCGTCGATGCAGGGAGCCTGACGGCGGGCGCGGATCGATTCGGCGTTTCGCTCCCGGCGGTGAGCAAGCGCATCACCGACCTCGAACGGCATTGCGGCGTCGCCCTGCTCCAGCGGGGGCAGCGCGGCGTGACCGCCACGCCGGAGGGACAGACCCTGCACCGGCACGCCATCGAGGTAATCGCGCGGCTGGAGCAACTCGTGCAGGCGGTCGACGATCTTCAATCGGGTGCCACCGGCCACCTGCGGTTGTGCGCCAATCCTTCAGCCTTCGGAGGCTTCCTGCCGAGCGTGCTGGCGGCGTATGCCCGCCGCTATCCCCATGTCGTGATCGACATGGAAGACGCATTGAGCGAGGACGGTATCCGCGCCGTGCTTAAAGGCACGGCGGAGCTTGCCGTCATCGGCGACAACGTTCCGCGTGAAGGCCTGGAGACCATCGTCTGCAATATCGACCAGCTGGTCCTGCTCGTGCCGGCAGGCCATGCGCTGGAGGGCCGGCAGAACGCCTCCATCGAGGACGTGTTCGACCACGACCTCGTCACGCTGGCACGAAGCGCGTCGCTCACGCGCAAGGTAATGGCGGCGGCAGACGCGGTACAGCGCACGCCCCGCATCCGGGTGCAGGTACGCAGCTTCGATTCGATGTGCCGCATGGTCGCATCGGGGCTGGGTCTGGCGATCCTGCCGCGCGCGGCCGCCGCGCTCTATGCCCAGGCCCTCGGCCTCGTGCAGGTTGGCCTCGCAGGCATCGAGATGGAGCGCGTGCTGCTGCTGGCCATGCGCAGCCGCTCGGAACTGTCCGTACCGGCAGCCGCCCTCGTGGAGATGATCGAAGGCACGGCCGCGTTCAGCGAAGCACAGCGCTCTCGGACGCCTGCCGGATGAGCCGGTCACGATCGGCAGGCAGAAGAAAGCCCTCGGCAAACGCCTTGCCGGCTGCGGCGCGAACCGCAGCCTCGTAGCCCTCGTGGCTGCCGTAGCGCTCCTCGAGCGACAGGCGCGGATCGCCGCGGGCGATGCGCTCGGCACGCGTTCGCGCGAACGGCACATAACCGCCCACGTAGTTGCACACCTGCCCCTGATGGAAACCCCCGGCGGTGATGTTGAAGCCCAGGTAGGTGCCCAGCGGCGCCATCACGAGCACGGTGGGCACGCCCCCGATCTCGTTGCCGTCGGCATCGACCTTCGGCACCTTCATCGGGATGACCTTCCTGATGACCGGCGGCACGCTGGTAGGCACGCCAGAAGCTTCCGCGTGATCGAATTGCGGGCCCCAGTCGTAGTCGAACACCGGAAACGCAAAGTTCTCCCGCTGGAAGATCGAGTCCGGAACGCCGGGCACGGCGCCCGGAAAGCCCATTGCGGCCCTGTTCGCGTCAACCAGTGTCTTGCCCGCCAGCGTGGGCCATCGGCTCGGCGGCGGCGGTGTGCCCTTCAACACCCAGTCGCGCATGGCCATGCGCAGCACGTTGGTGATCTCCGTGTGCGGCACCGGGTTCGCCGCCAGCGTGCCGCGGCCAAAGCTGTTGCCGGGGCAGATGGGGCTGGTGGGGCTGGTGGCAGTCTCCGGCGGCATGTGCGCGAAGCCACCAGATCCGCCGCCGTGGCTGCTGCTCGGCACGTAGTAGCGGCGAACGTTGCGGGGCAACGGAATGTCCGCGTCGCCGGCCGTGCCGATCCATTCCGGCGTCAGCTTCAGCGCGTACACCTCGGCCGACCCGAAATGCTCGATCACCTTCGGGCAGGTGCTGTTCTTGTCGCAACGCGAGAAGATGCTGCCGGTGGGCTGCTTGCGCACCGGGTCTGGCCAGTCCGCCCACCACTGCGGGCCTTCGCTGCCCTGCTGGTAAAGCTCCAGCACCCCGTCCGGCTGGGCCCAGCGCGAGTTCGCGGCCACCCGGCGGCCCGCGATGATCGGCCAGGCTCCGTCATAGACCATGCGGTTGCGTTCGTCCTGGTTCAGGCCCATGAAGATGAACTGCCGCACCATGTTTCCGGACTGCGACACACCCCGCACGGCCGTGCCCTTGACGAAGCCTGCAACCGGATTGCGCGTGCCGGAGTCGTCGGCGGCTTCGTAGCGGAAGAAGGTGCCGACGTCGCGGAATGCCGCCATCCCCACGCCCAGGACGTAGGCGTTCTGTGCCGGATACACCACCTGGTACAGCAGCTTGGGATCGAAGCCGTTGCGCAGACAGATATGCACCGGCAGGTTGCCAGGTGCGTTGGCGGGGTTGTTGTCGATCGGCGTACCGGGAAACGGGTTGCCGGCGTCGCATTTCGCGAATGCCCAGTCGCCCGGGGCGATGTCAGGCCCCTCGGTGACAACGCCGTCGACAGTCTCCTTCGTGTGCGTCTTCAGCGTCGCCTTGGTCGTGTCCAGCGTGGCCGGGAGATATGGCACAGGGTTCGTCTGCACCATCAGCGGCTTGGAGTCCGGGCCGCTCTGATTGACGATTCGCGCGAGCACATTGCCTGAGACGGCCACGCCACCCACCTTCGCGATGGGCGCCGCCACCCAATGATTGGTGCCCGAGGCGCGGTTGACAGGAACGCCTGTGTTGCCGGCGTTGTCCGCCTGCCAGCCGCTGCGCAGGCCAATGTCGCCCAGTTCGCGCTCTTCGACGACGATGGTTCCGGCGCCGCCGCGATTGGGTACGTCATGCCAGAGAAAGCCGCTGGCGCGGTTCATGTCGACCGGCTTCACCAGATTGAACGAGGTTTCGTAGCGCACCTTGCCATCGGCGTCCGCCCCCAGCTTGATGTCGGTAACGATGCTGTTGTGCGGATCGTTCGGGTCGAGCTCGCCGAAGGCGCGACCGCGGATCTGCTCGTACGGAATCGACTGCCCCGTGAGCGCCGAGACATCGTCGATCACGATGCGGGTGACACGGGCCTCGGCCGGTGCGGCAGCCACGATCGCCGCCACGGCCGCCACGGCCGCCGTGAGCCAATGCAGGCGTGACTGGCGCCCGCTCAGGTTTCTGGGGTGCATGCTGTCTCCTGTTTTTATGCTGCTCCGAACGTGTCGGCGCCTTGCATCCTCACGATTCGGAGGCACGCCGACAATTCGCGTCTTGTTTAGCCGGTCTTAACCGATGGTTAAGGACAGGCGCAGCGAGCGCTGCTACATCACCTTGACCGCACGCCCGATGAACTGGATCGGCCCCGTCGGCCGGTCGATAGGCGAGCCGCTCTCTGGCTCCAGCGTGAGCTCGAACAGCTGGTTCGGCTCCAGCGGCGGCAGCTTGTCGATGGGAATGCGCAGCGTCTGCCCCTGCTTGACCAGCCCCAGCGACACCGGTCCGCGCCACTGGTCGGCCTTGGTCCAGAACTGAAGCGCTTTCTGCGGCGGCACCTCGAACGTGCCCAGCGGCACCAGGCTCAGCTGGCGCGACGAGGTGGTCTGGATCACCCAGCCCGGCGACTTGTCCTGCGGGGCGACCAGCACCACCATGTACTGCGGCTGAGGCAACGGGCGCATGACGAGCACCGCAACCATCAGTGCGGCGGCAGCGAACCCGCCAGCGGCCAGGCCACGCCAGAGCTGAAGGTTGTTCCACCAGTTCGAGAAGGCCGACGGACGCGCAGGCTTCGGCTCTGCAACGTTGCCAAGGCTCTGCTCGATGCGCGCCCATAGCGCGGGCGACGGGTCCGTCGGCGGCGCAAGCGCGGTCAGTGGCAACAGCCGCGCCTCCCAACCCTGCACGGCTTCGCGCAAGGCCGGCTCGTTATGAATGCGCGCTTCGACCGCCGCACGCGCGCCAGCCGACAGCGTGCCCAGCACGTACTCGCCCGCCAGCGCGTCGATGTCGTCGTCGGCCGGGTTGTTGCTGCCGCTCATGCCATGCACTCCCGCAGCGCGCGCATGCCGCGCTGGATCCAGGCCTTCACCGTGCCCAACGGCGTTTGCAGCCGCTCGGCGATCTCGCCATGCGAGCAGCCTTCGACATACGCATAGAGGATGCAATCGCGCCGCGCCGGCTCCAGCCCTTTCAGGCAGTTGTCGAGCCTGCCCAGATCGGCGCGCAACTCGAACGGATCGCCAGCCGAGGCGTATGCCGCCAGCGCGGCCTGGTCGTCGATGGCTTCGGCAGCGTCTTCGCTCAGGTCCACCTGGCGCGCACCGCTGCGCACCATGTTCAGCGCCGCATTGCGCACCACGCTGTAGACCCACCCACGACCTTCGCCGCGCGCCGGATTGAAACTCTCCGCGCGCTGCCAGATGCTGATGAAGGCATCGTGCAGCACGTCTTCAGCCTGCTGGCGCTGGCGCACGATGCGCAGCGCCACGCCCATCAGGTAGCGGCTCTCGCGCTCGTACAGCTGCTGCAAAGCCTGGCGATCGCCGCGTGCGCAAGCCATGAGGGCGGCGTCGTAGTCGAAAGGCGCGACGGGAGGCGGCGGGTTTTGCACCGGCCGATGGTAGTGGAGCCAATGGCCCCACTGCTGAATCACCCGCCGATCAGGACGCCTTCCAGAAGATGTAGTCGGCCTGGTACTGCACGACCTGCTTCTGGCCCTTGGTGGCCGGCGTGCACGGCACGGCAGCCGGAGCCACGCCGCCCTGCAGCGCCACGCGCTGGATGTAGGTCACGCCAGTCATCGCGCCCGAGCCCACGGCCGGATTGGCCTTCACGAGCTGGAACGGCAGGCTGGTCGGCCCCGAGGGTGCGACAGCCAGCTGAGTGGCCGTGAGCTTGGAGCCGTCGTTCGACTCCCAGGTGGCCGGCGGGCCGTAGTACTTGCCGACCTGCTTGCCGCCGCGGTCCCACAGCTTGGCGTCAGGGCCGACGAACACCCATTCGGTCTGGCCGGGGGTGTTGGCCTTGTCGCGGCATTCATACGTGATGTCGCCCTTGCCGATGGTTTCCATGGCGACCTTGTTGCCGGCCGGCACCTGGATGGTTGGCGGCAGGCTGGACTGGTTGAAGGCGGGGCCTGAAGACATCGAGCCGCAGGCGGAGAGTACGGCGGCTGCGGCGGAGACGGTGCCGAGAATGGCGAGTGAACGGGCGGAACGGGAGGTGTGCATGGAAATACTCCTGGGTTGTAGATGGGCAGCAGCAGCTCCTCGCTGCTGAAGGGTCTACACGCCAGGAGTGGGTTTGGATGCAGGGGGTGTGAAAGATTTTTCTTGCAGACAACGAGCCCTGAATCGAATGTGCGTCGCACCGTGAAATACGAACGGCCGGTTGACGATAGACAACAGTGCTTACTCGCTCGGCCACGTACACCTCCTGGGTCATCAACTCTGGGTGTATTGAATGGATCGAGAAATTCGCGGCCCGCATCGCAGGCGCCACGTGAGAAGGAGCCAACCAACTGTCTGGCGGACTGCCTGGAATTTGGCTGCAGTCCTCGCAATGTTGGTCGCCCCATCCGCTTATGCATGTCGCCCGATCAAGGTCGCGTACGTTTACTTCGAGCGAAACTCCGCTGCGGTGTCCGCAGTGCAGGTCTCGAGCTTGGCGAACTGGATGGCCGATCTTCGGGTGAGGTATCCGAACCACGGGTCCATCACTCTCCATGCGTCTACCGAGCCCGGAGAGCATTCGCCTGATAGCCTGGGGATGGAGCGAGCACACAACGTTGCTCGCGTTCTCCGGGACAACCTTGGACTCGAAGAGACAAAGGTCCGTCTTCCCGAGCGGGCTCACGTGATTGCTCCCTTTTCGGTAACTAATCTGATGGGAGAGAAGAAGCGGGGCGTGAACGGCGTGGACCTCGAATTTCTGCCTGCTTGCCCGCATGAATGCCCTTGTCAAAGGGACGATCCGCTTTACAAGCCACCGGCACCGCAGTGACGAAGACCTTTGCGCTTTCAGCGCTTGAAACCCGGGATCGGGACTGGATTGCAATCAGGGAGGTCGGTCTGAAAGGGAACGAGATCGATCGCTGCATAGTTCCCATCTTTGAATGTCGATGAAGGCGAGCTGAGATGAGAGGTGATGTGAATCGGCACTTCATCCAGAAGCATCCGGAGCGCACGTTCCGTTTCCATGGCCCTGCGATCCGCAAGCGCCTTGGCTCCCTTGGCATTCGCAGGAGCGATCCCATCGACCCTGACGCTCTCCAGTCGCGGGAACTCCTTCCGCCACCTATCAAGCCAGCTAACCAGCCTCACTACTTCCGACTTCTCGAGGATGGCAGATGCAGGCGAAAAGTCGAGGTCGATGGCAAATGCGCGAGAACATGCCTGGGCGGTACTCGCTGCCAACATGCCGGTGAGCAAGAAGAAGATTGACGGCCTAACTCGCATAGCTGACTCCCAAAGCGACGTAGCTTGCAACGCTGTCGGCTTTCTTTGGCGCACACCGTGTCTCTTCAAAAATCGAAAACTACGGTCGGCGTGAAAAATTTCTAGCCGATTGACACTAGGCCACAGTGTCAACACGCGCTTCCTCCTACAACTCCCGGACACAACAGGGAGCTTTCAGGATGATGCGTAAATTTCTCGTGGTCGGCGATCCGCCAGCTCCTGGTGGGAGGGTGCTGCCCTACGATGGACCGATGCTCGATTTGTTTGGCCACCGCGCCGCGTTGATAGGCGGCAGGGCCTACTGCGAAGGATGCAACAGCGTTGGCATCATCGCGAAGGCAGGAGGGCCAAGACGTCCGCAGTTCATATCGGAGGTAGCGTTGGAGGGCGACGTGGTGGTGTGTCACTGTCCGGTGCCACAGCCCCTGCTCTCCAGGCTGCAGCAATCGACGGAGTATGACGATGGGCACTGGTATGCGAACGGTGTCACACCGAACGTGTCCGCGTTGGCCCTGATGGCGACTACGGCCTCGGCCCCGGAGATCGCAGCCTTCAAGAAGACCGTGGACGGCAACGTCACGCATCCACCAGAGGCCGAACAGACCGAGAACATCTGCCCGAACATGACGAACAAGGAGTTCGCTACGCTGGCAATGAGGCTGCGCGATATGGCGATCGACTACATCACAAAGAAGCGGCTGCCCGAACTGGAACGCTGGGACAAAGAAGCTCAGACTCGTGTGAAAGCGTGGTTTGCCGTCGCCGACCAGGACACCCGCGAACACCTGCAGAAAGGCTTGGCTGCATGCGTACGCGTACTGAAAGATTTAAAGCCCGAAAATTTTGTCCGCTTCATTGCGGGTGGAAAGCTGGCAACCTGCGTTATGGGCAGCACGTTCGGGACCGATGCTGCAGCGTGCAAGTCAGACACAGCCACACACACCATTGCGATCGCCCTCCCCTTCTGTTACTACGACGACAACGTGGTCAACTTCGACTCCGGCGTAGTCATGGATGCCAACTCGCAGCTCGTGGTCTTGATCCACGAAGTGACCCACTTCAACGACACCTTCGGATCGAATGACACCTGGAACGGAACAGCAAATTCAAGGCGACACGTGAGAAGCGAAAACCACGCGGCCCTTCTATCCAATGCAGACAGCATCGTGGCCTACATACTTGGTGTCCCATGAAAAGATACCTCCTGCCCATTTGGCACGTGACTGCAATCCTCTTGGTGTTGGTTGCCGCGCCTTCCGCCCACGCCTGCAGTCCGATGAAGGTCATTGGTGTGTACTTCGATCGCGACTCCGCCACGGTATCCGCGGCACAAGTGTCGAGGCTGGCCAATTGGATGGCCGACCTGCGCGCGAGATATCCGAGCCATGAATCCATCGACATCAGCGCCTCCGCCGAACCCGGCGAACAGTCCCCAAGCAACCTGGCGATGGAACGAGCGCGCAATGTTGCACGCGTTCTCCGGGAAAACCTGCAGTTCGATGGAGTGAAGATCTATCTACCGGACCAGGGCTATGTCAAAAAGTCCGTGTCCGCATATCTCAAACAGTTGGAGAAGAGTCAAGGCGTCAGGGCCGTGCAACTCGACTTTCTTCCTGCCTGTCCGCATGAATGCTCGTGCCAAGCGGGTGCCCCCCTCTACGAACCGAAGGCTCCCGCACAATGAAAGGCCAATTCCTTGCCCTCGCCTGTACTCTGACTCCCGCATGGGCAGTCGCGTGCTCGTTCGCCGGCCTCCAGCACGATCTGCAGTTCACCCCCGCAAGCACGCATCTGGAACCGCAGCAGGTCCTCTCGCTGACGAACTGGTTTGTCGAGCAGCAGAACCCGAAAAGGGCGACCGGCGGCATCTACCGCGCCGACATCTATGCCGGCGCCATCAAGGACGATGCCGCTTCGCTGAAGAAAGCGAACCTCCGGCTTGCCGAGATCGCCGATCTGTTGAGAACCTTGAGCACCACGGCCTCCGTCGAAGTGCAGGGGCATATCGATGAATTCGAAAGCCAGGCGATAAGGCACCCGGAGCGTCTGGATGTTCTGAACGCAACCGTTCAACCCGCGTGTGCCAAAACAGTCTCATGCTGCAAATGGTCTGAAGGACCTGCCGCGCCGCCCAGGCAGCAGTAAGCCGATGCACCGACGAATCATCTGGGCTTTGGCCACGACCCTCGCTGCGGGGCAAGCAACGGCATGCAGCTACATCGTGGCGACTCAGATCAGCTTTGAAAGCGGCGCGGCGGAACTGGATCGATCGCAGATCGTCAAGCTTTCGGAGTGGCTAACCCGTTCCTATGCAGCCTTTCCCAAGTACACGGGCGCGGGGGTAGAAACCGGCGCTTCTGGCGCCGTTCCCAGCGAGGCAAAGGCGTTGGCTGAACTGCGTGCGGCCAACACGGTAAGAGCGCTGCGTGTGTTGCTGCGCACCGACCTTCCCGTGGAGACGTACTCCCGGGCATACCGCTCTCCAAAGAGCCCATTCGGAGAGAGCAACGATTTCGCTGCGCTCCATCTCTATCCTGATGTTGAGGGACTGAAGCTACCGAGGTGCCATTCGCACATGGGCGCGGTCGTTGTGTGGGAGGTTCAACGGCTGAGCTGAACGATCACGTCGATGGTGTGCTCTGCGCAGCGAAATAAAGGAGGAGTCCGAAGGACGGGGGACATTCGCGGAGCAGAGCACGCCGTCGGCGTGAGCGCGCCCCGACAAAGCCCCATGAGCTGTTTGAAACGCGCTCTCACCCCTTCCCCCGTATCAACTGCGCCACCAACAATGGCTGCTGAGGGAGGCAGGCGCACCGACTGCCTGATCGATCGCTCCCGCCCCAGCGTGCCGCATCAGAGCTCGTTGCAATAGCTACTGACAGGCGCCCCAGCCAGCTCAGCCGCCATCGTGTCCCAAGCGCCGGACGACACCACGCCCGCGATATGCGCCTCATGCTTGCTCCGTGACTCCCACGACTCGACCAGCGTGAACACGCAGTCGTTGTCGCCGTGCCCGAACAACTGCACACCACGGCATCCATCCGCCGATGGCAGCGACTGCTTGACCTGCTGCATGAGTTGGGCAAACGCGGATGCGCGCTCGGGCTTGGCTTCGAAAGTGATGATGACGTTAATCGGGTTCATGAGAATTTCTTTGTCGTTTGCTTGAAGAAAAAGGCAGACGGCAGGTTAGCCAGCGCCCTCCCCCGCGCCAAGGCACGAAGCTGCGAAGAAATTGACCATGGCTGCGAAAGACGCAGCCGCCCCACGTCAGTCAATCAGTCGGTCAGTCAATCAGCCCGACTGAACGCGCCGCACGTACTCGGCAGGCGTTGCCTCGAAGCGCCTGCGAAACGCGCGATTGAAATGCGCCGCGCTCTCGAAGCCCACCTTCGCAGCCGCATCGCCGGGCCGCAGCCCCGCGCCCAGCATCAGCATGCGCGCCTCTTCCAGGCGCAGGTCGCGAATGCAGCGCATCGGCGTGACACCGGCCACCTCGCGAAAGCTGTGCGCGAAGTGCGAAGGGCTCATGTGCACGTGGCTGGCGATCTCGGCCACCGACAGTGGCCGGCCCAGATGGCGGCGCATGAAGGCGATGGCCGTCTGTATGCGTGCACCGGCCTTGGTAACGGCGCCCGCGCTGCGGATGGCGGCCGCGGCCTCGGAGCGCAGCAGCCGCAACACGATTTCTTCAACCGCCAGCGGCGCGAGCGTGCGGCGATCCACCGGGTCGTCGGCCGCCAGCAGCAGGCGGGCGAAGGCCTCGACCACCTCTGGCCCCACCGCAGCCGTGAAGTTCTCGGTCACACGGGCGGGCTCGGCCAGCGTGCCGCTTTCTGCCAGCGCGACGAAAGACTTCACCAGCATGTCGAGCGGCAGGTCGAGATGAATAGCGAGGTACGGATGCTCGGTGCTCGCCCCCACGACCGTGCCGAGGCACGCCACCTCGGCCCCGAGCACCAGGCACTGCGTGGCGCCGTAGTCGAGCGAACGACGGTCGCCGAGGTGCGCGGTCTTGCGGCCCTGCAAGACCACCACCACGCCCGGCGTGAGGCGCTGGGTTTTCTCGTAACGCACCGGGCGCGAGAACCGGTAGCAGCGCAGCCCCGGATACAGCGCATCGGTGCGGCCGTCCGCAGGGGTTCGCGCCGCGACCATGTCGCGCAGACGGGCCCAGGCGGCGGTGGGAAGGGCCTCGGGCTTGTTGTCGGCGACGGACGAAGCTGGCATCGGTTTTGTTGTGGGGAGCAGAAGAAAAGCGAGATGCGCAGCGTAGTCGGCCGGTGCTATTGGGTGCTGCCGATGTTCTGTCGCAGCGCTTCGCGCACTGCGCTGGTGGCGCCATTGACGGTATCGATGCGAGCCAGCAGTGCGTCGTTGAGTAGCCCCAGCAAAGCGCTCAGTTCGGTGCGACTGGGGGTGAGCACCTCGCTGTCGTTCAGGGCGCTGGTGTCGACGAGCTTCTTGAGTGCGCTGTAGGCGCGCATCACGTCGTTGAGGGTGTCGGCGTCGTCGCAGGCTTGGAGAGCGAGGTCGTCGAGATCAATTGGCGCGGGGTTGAGAGAAGCGGAAGGAACGCGAGATTGCACGCGGGTGCGAGCAGATTCAGCCATGAAATGGTCTCCAAGATTCGCAGGGGCTTCATCAGGCTTCCAAACCCGGCCGCGCTACCTAGCGCAACGAAGGCAGTATATCTGCGTGTTCATCCATAAAACTTAAGCCAGAAGCCCATCAACAGCCGCTTATAGACCAAGTTGGTTTTCTATATATTTTTGTATCAGCCCCACCGCAACATCACCGGTTTTCTTACCGACTGCGATAAGAAAAGCGGTGAGTCGCTGCTTTGCTTTAAGTCGATCAACCTTATCAACTCCTTTGTCCGCAACTTCATACACCGCTGTTTCTAGCTCTCTCTGCTGAGAACCGCCGTGCTGAGAAACAAGCTCAAGTAGTTGGCGCTGCTCTTCAACAAAGTGCTGGTTGCCATGAATCTCATCCGCTATAACACCATTCACAGTACCTATGAATTGAGGCTTGAAGTTATAGATTATGTTCGCGGAACCTTGTGCAGATGCCGGAGGAATCCCTCCAAGTGATTGAGCGGGCATAGGCAGTACTCCCTTGACAACAGGTATTGCCAAATTAACCAACGCCTCAATCGCTCGCCAATCCTCGGGGGAAGGATCGAGATCAATGAACTCAGATTCAAGCCGCTGCCGGATTGCAATGATCTTCGACTCGGCTTCATGCTTGATGTCCAGCTGCAAGCGCTTGGCTTCTTTGGAGTAACGTGTAAGTAGCCTTGTCGTTTCTCGAGGGTCTAATTTTTTTGAGGCCAAAAGACCCGCCGCGGCATCCGTATCTGAGGCACAAAGATTCATTAATTGGGAGAATTCGTTGAATTCTTGAACGAGATTATTTTGCCCTTCAGGCGGCTGACCATGGAACTCGTAAATAGTTCCGTGATCCGTCCTCTTTTGGTCCAATCTGACCCTCAACTGATCTACTTTCGCCAAATAATCTTGAAAAAGCTGAAGAAATGTGTCAGCTTCCCCTGACCACAGGCGCCCGCTCGGCACATAGAGACGAAAAATTAAATTGCGATCGACGTCATTTAAAAATGCTTCCGCCAAAACCGTAACATCAGCCCTTCGCTTATAAGGCACGAGCTCCACGCCACATGAACGAAGAAATTCGATAGCCTGCTCCATGACCTGTCGCTCCGGATATGGAGAATATTCTTCGCGAAATCTATCAGTTTGCTCGCCGACAAAAACATCTTCGAAGATATATATCTGATTCGGCACTGAGCCGACTGCCCTGAAAAGGCAATCTCGAGCCGACAGGTAGTCTTCGTGAACAATCAAATTCAATATATCAGGAGTAATCTTTCCAACGACAGCCGATATTTTAAAATAATCAAAAAGCTTAGCAGCAGCTTCCCAATTCTCAGAATGCGAGGCTAAGATTTTTTTCTTGTATTGCCTGCCGCTGGATTTTAAGGCACTTACGATACCTTCATGATCGACCCAGCCCAATAGCAAGACCAATGGCTTCGCAAAATCTAGGACATACTCAAACTCCGCCTCCGGTTCGAGTTCTTCAAAGTTGTTAGTCATAAAAACCCCAAGCGCCCAAAATCTTAAAGGCACCAAGCGCTCACTTCACCTTCAAGCATCAATAAAACAATCAAGGAAAACTCAATCAGATCAAAGAAATATGTTGCCGAGAAAAATCAAAAACCCGATCGCGCATCCATCAAATTATTCAAGCGAGCCTTTCCTCAAGCCAAACAAGTTCGCGGCGATACAGTGCGACATCAGCTGCATCGATTGGTTTTGCATGCGCGTCCGGTCTATCATTCAACAAGGCAATAGCAGATTCAAATCTTTTCTTATCGCCAAATATTTTTTCAAATGAATCCCAATGCTTAGCAATAATGGCGCCCAAATCTTTCCAAAATACTTTATTCAATAACGCATCACCGCTGAGAGAAGCGAGCTCAGTGCGCTCGCGCTGGGGCAGCGCCTTAAGCACCTTGTCGACCCAGTTCTCACCGGTCAAAGCAGTAAATTTCAACGAAACATGAATGAACTCTCGCAACTTTCTCTCAACCGTGTTGCGCCGTCGATTGATCACAGCCAATTCCTCCGCCCATTCCTCCTGCCCTAATTGAAGCTGCCCGATTGATGTTTCTGGTAAATCTATAGATTCTTGTACTGAAAGCTCCAAGCTGCTGATTGCGGTCAAGCCAGCGCGAATCATATGGCTCGTCACGGTAACACCATCAGGCACTTGACTGGCCAGCCCATAGCGCAATAGCAATTTTCCTTCCACAAGAGGAAGATGAGGAACAGCTGCAGCTCTTTGCAACAATTCAATTGGCTCCGCTGTTTTACGTCGGAGATCTTCAAGTGCAACTTTCGCGGCATCTACACCTTCGGCATCAACAAATTCTTTGAGAAGGCGTGCAACCAATTCCGATTCAAGCACGCGCGGTCGGCCATGTATATCAATAGCTCTGTGAATATAGGAGCCGGCAAGTCTGATCCAATAAGGGAAATCTCCGCAAACTTCAGCGAGCTTTGATTGATCTTCCTCTGCGAGAACCAATCCGCACCTGCGGCAGAGATCCTTGATCATTTGCTGCGAGGCGTGCCTTGCAAAAGGCGCCAGGTAACCTTCGGGGACAAAATGAAGTACCGAATTCTCGATGCCTTCAAAGCTTTCAACTCGAAATGCGTGAGATGAAACCCCGGACACCAGCACTGACAGAGGAAATCCCATCCTTTGAGCTTCCTGATATACAACTCTAAACTCCCTCCAAAAGATATTGAAATCCTTCCTCCAATGTGAGCGCGTTGGAGAGGCTGGAGTTACATAGTCGACTTCATCAAAAATAATTGCCAGTGGTTTCGGATCCTTCATCGACCAGAGATCATCAAATACTGGCACCAAATCCTTGTCGCTTCTCTTTAGCGCTTCCGTAATGTGCGCATATCCACGAGTTGCGGCCATCCGTGTGACCTTCGCCACGGCCTTCAAGGCATCCGCGGCACGCAATCCATTAAAACCATCCACCGAGCAATCGATCATTGCGACTCTTGGATCACCGCTTTCTCTAGCAAGAGTGACCACTCTGTTTATTAGCGAGGTTTTTCCTAACTTACGAATTCCAAAGATTGAAATAATTCGCCCATTTTGCAATTGTCGCAAAGTTTCCAGCGCACTATTACGGCGACCAAAGAATTCCGAATCGGCAAGTACAGGGCCTGTAAGGGAAAAAGGATCGTGGGTAAAAAGGTCGCCCGCGAGCCTCCTACGAAGAGCATCCGCCGTTGGTATAGCCCCAGCTTTGGAGCGGTGGATTGGAACAACCCTATAGCCAAGCTCTCGCCCCCAGTTTCGAAGTTTTTCATCGCCCGCCCGGTCGGCATGAACAACAAATAAAAATGCCGGATCTAAACGGCCATTACTGGCAGAAATAATCGACTCGGCTACATGCAGAGTCCGCACCTGAACGTCTGTCACGTTAACAATTAGCGCTAAAACCTCGCGATCCAAAAGAAGAGCATCTGCAATATTTCGCGTTGGTTTGCAATGCAAAACCACATATTTCCAGCCGCTCACCTCGTGCCGCCGATATGCCTCAATTGTGAATAACCCATCTAGTGCATTGGCAAATTCGCACGCTAGTGTGTTGCGCGCTAAGTTGGCACGAATATCTTCATGAACGTTTAGCAAATGGGCCATCTGTGTTCCTCCAGTTTTTCTGCCTAATTTCTTCAACAGCGTTCGCCTACTAGGCGGCCGGTAACGTTGCCCGCTCTGGCGTAGTGCACCAGTAACCATTGCAGCGGAAATGCGAGGCGTCGGCCATCCCGTAACCACCTAGGGTTTCGAAGCAAAAAAAGCTGTAGGTCTGAGCGATTTTCCGTAACCAATGGTCGGTGACGCTGTTGGACGGTGCCTGCGCCGCCGCATTGCTTTCACGGGGATATCTAAGGACCTGGGGACGATTCACAGCAAACCGATCCAAGACGCATGGCTCAAGACTTCTCATCACGCCTTCTCGCCGCCGCAGACAGCTGCCCACTCTATCCAGCAACGAAAGAAACATACTAATTTTTGATTTCCATGCAACTATCTTCTGCCCCAACCCCCGTTTATCCGCAAAGGTAACCGCAAGACACTCCTCTACATCCAAGAAGGAGTGCTCTCATGCCAATCGCCTTGCTCGCGCTGACCCTCAGCGCCTTCGCCATCGGAACGACCGAGTTCGTCATCGTTGGCCTCATCCCCACTGTGGCCGCCGACCTCGGCATCGGCCTTCCATCGGCCGGCCTGCTGGTCAGCCTCTATGCGCTGGGCGTTGCCATTGGCGCGCCGGTGCTCACCGCCCTCACGGGCAAGCTGCCGCGCAAGGCGCTGCTGCTCGGGCTGATGGCGCTGTTCACGGTCGGCAATCTGCTGGCGTGGAAGGCGCCGAGCTATGAATCGCTGATTGCCGCCCGCGTGCTCACGGGGCTGGCGCACGGGGTGTTCTTCTCCATTGGCTCGACCATTGCCACCGGCCTGGTGCCGAAGGAAAAGGCAGCGAGCGCCATCGCGATCATGTTCACGGGCCTCACAGTGGCGCTGGTCACGGGCGTGCCGCTGGGCACGTTCATCGGGCAGCACTTCGGCTGGCGCGAGACTTTCCTGGCCGTGTCGGCGCTGGGCGTTGTCGCCTTCATCGGCAGCTGGATCTTCGTGCCCAGCAACATCCGCCACACGCCGCCGGCCTCGTTGGCGCAGCAAGCCAAGGTGCTGGCCGAGCCGCGCCTGTTGCTGGTGTATGCGAAGACGGCCATCGGCTATGGCGGCTCGTTCATTCCGTTCACGTTTCTCGCGCCGATCCTTACCGACGTGTCTGGCTTCAGTGCCGGCGCTGTGGGCTGGGTGATGCTGGTGTACGGCGTTTCGGTGGCGGTGGGCAACATCTGGGGCGGCAAGCTGGCCGACCGCATGGGCCCGATTCCGGCGCTGAAGATCATCTTCGCGCTGCTGGCCGCGGTGCTGCTGGTGTTCAACTTCGCGGCGCCGCACAAGTGGCTGGCCCTGCTGGCGGTGCTGATGTGGGGCGCGGTGGCTTTCGGCAACGTGCCGGGGCTGCAGGTGTATGTGGTGAAGCAAGCCGAACGCTTCACGCCGCAGGCGGTAGACGTGGCCTCGGGCCTGAACATCGCGGCTTTCAACCTGGGCATTGCCGGCGCGGCCTGGGCCGGTGGGCTGATCGTGACGCACCTTGGGCTGATGCATACGCCGTGGATTGGCGCGCTGGTGGTGCTGGTTTCGCTGGCCCTCACGCAGTGGAGCGGCACGCTTGATCGGCGTGCCGGCATTCCGGTTCGCGCCTCGGGGCCGGTGCCGGTCGGTCACTGAACCCGCTCTTTTTTTCAACACACAAGGACAACACACATCATGAACACGAACAACAACCCCATTCCCGCCTTCGGCCTCGGCACCTTCCGCCTGAAGGGCCAGGTGGTCATCGACTCGGTGAAGAACGGCCTCGACGTGGGCTACCGCACCATCGACACGGCCCAGATCTACGGCAACGAAGCCGAGGTAGGCCAAGCCATTGCCGAAAGCGGCGTGGCCCGCAGCAGCCTCTTCATCACCACCAAGATCTGGACCGACAACTACGCCAAAGACAAGCTGGTGCCCAGCCTGAAAGACAGCCTCGCCAAGCTGCGCACAGACCATGTCGACCTCACGCTCATCCACTGGCCCTCGCCCGGCAACGCAGTGCCGGTAGCCGAGTTCATGGGTGCGCTGGCCGAGGCCAAGGCGCAGGGGCTCACGAAGCACATTGGCGTGTCTAACTTCAACATCGCGCTGATGAAGGAAGCCATTGCGGCCGTGGGCGCGGAGCAGATCGCCACCAACCAGATCGAGCTGCACCCCTATCTGCAGAACCGCAAGGTGGCTGAATTCGCGAAGAGCCAGGGCATTCACATCACTTCTTACATGACGCTGGCTTACGGCAAGGTGCTGGGCGACCCGGTTGTCGAAGCGATTGCCAAGGCGCACGGCGCGACCACAGCGCAGGTGGTGCTGGCGTGGGCGATGCAGCTGGGCTACGCGGTGATTCCGTCGTCCACCAAGCGTGCGAACCTTGAAGGCAATCTGAAGGCTCTGCAGTTGAGGCTGACGGACGAGGAAATGGCGCAGATTGCGGCACTCGACCGCAATGAGCGCCTGACAGACCCGGCCGGTCTGTCGCCGGCCTGGGACTGAGCTCCCGACGCTCTTCCTCTCAACCCGCGCTGCCCACGGGCTTGAACCCCCAGGCCTGCGCCCGGAACCCGGTGAAGCTGATAGGGCCGGCCACGGCGCTGGCTTCCACCTTGTTGTCGGCGAGCCCGATGACCAGCGGCGCATTCGAATTGCTCGCCCCGGACTTGCACTGGATGTACCAGTAGCCGGGCTCCTCGGTGGACAGCAGGCTCCAGAGTTGCCTGTCGGCATCGGACAGGCCGACGGGCATCATCACGACGGGCGTGGGCACGACCGGGGAGTCGGGCTGCAACGTCAAGACGAACCCGGTGCCCATCTTTGTCTGCAGGTACCACCAGCCCGGTGCCTGGGGTGCGGGAACGAACAACCATTGCTGGTTGCCGACCTGCGGCAGCTTGAGCGTGTACCCGATGACCCCTGCGCCCTTGGCGGGGTTGTTGCCGCTCACGTCCAGCACGTAGTGGTCGCCTGGCAGGTACTGGATGTTGTAGGGCCCGAGGTCCAAGTTCTCCACGGGGATAGCGGGTGCTGGCGCTGCAGCACCTGTTGCGGTGATCGACATTGTCGTTTCTCCTTTCCTGGAATGCGTTTGCTTGCAGGTGATGCTCAGGTCCGCACCGAGCCGAGCGCGTGTTCGACCCAGTACAGCTGCAGCAGGGCTTCGGCGTCCGCGGTGTCCGCGTTCGCGCCCTTGTCCTGCAGCAGCTGCAGGGCCTGCGGGTAGACCGTGTTCTCCGGAATGAAGAAGGGCAGCGTCGGGTTGATGTTGATGTAGCGATCGCCCAGCAGCATCTTGGCGAGCATCGGCATGAGTTCGGTCGAAGTGCCGTTCAGGCTCATGTCGAGCACCGGCGACGACTTCAACTGGTTCATGAGGAACGGCGGCGAATTGTTGAAGGGATTCGCATCGCCGTTCATCCACTGGTCCGCACCCCAGCCGTGGGTATCGCTGGCAACCCAGTCGGGCATGTAGCCAGTGCCGAAGGTGATGGCGGTAATGTCCTCGAGTGCATGGCCCGCCTTCACCGCCAGGGCGATTGCCGCGACCGTGGGGTCGTGGTTGAAGAAGCAGCCGTCGACGTTGCCGTCGAGCGAGCCCAGTTGCCCGGGCATCGCGCCGCTCGACGTGGCCGCCTTGGCGATGGTCACGTCGCCATGGTCGGGGATCATGTTCGTGTACATGACCGGCTGCCACGGTATGGCCGTCTGCACGGAGTTCTGCACTTCGAGTCCGCCGACATTGAAGGTCACGAAGAGCGCTTTCTTCAGGTAGATATCCTGGACCTTCGCGTCGCCATGCAGCGCAAGCTGCGAAGCGTAGACCTCGTCGATCGAATACGCGGGCGCCTTCGGATCGGTGTTCATCTTTTGGTAGAACCCGATCTCCCCGTTCTGGGAGGTGAAGAGATTGATGATGTCTTGCGGCGTCTTTCCCGCCAATAGCTCACTCGTGATGATCGAGCCCGTCGAGCATCCCGCGATGAGGTCGGTGTTGTCGATGATCTGAGGGAACTTCGCGTACAGCTTGTTCAGGACCGATACCGGCATCAACCCTCGTATGCCGCCGCCGACAAACGAGAGGATGGTGAATTTCTGCTTTTCCGCCATTGCCAACTCCTTTCAAGAGAAATGACTTCCATGAAATAAATTCCCGGCCGGGGAAGCGGAGTCTGGGCGCTGGTTGCGTTTGTCGCTACGAGTGAAATCCCGTTCAATCCATCAGCGTAATTCCGAAGGCCGCGCAACGATTCGGAACGCACCACAGTGGGACAGAAGTTGCGCGAAGGTACTCGTCTTCATGCAGCTGAGTTGCGAAATTCGTCGAGCGCGTACCTAAGTTCGCGCTCTTCATCAGAGGTCAACGCGAGCACCAGGTTGCGAAACTCGGCCTGATAGCAGGGCAGCATCAGCGCAGCGGTGAGCGCGTGGGTATTGCTCCTGCTTCTGCTGTTGTTGTTTGCGATGTGCGCGTGGCACGCGGCGATGCTTCGATAGATGGCGAGCGCCTGTGCAACCAGTGCGCAGGGTTGCGTTGTCGCGGTGTTCCTGATGCTGCTCATGCCGACTCCTCATCGCGCGCTTCGTATCGCGCCGTGAGGCAACTCTATTCACGCTGGCTTGCAGCGGGGAGTAACAACATCGTCGTGAATCGGGGCGGCTGCCGCGCCGCCCGCCTCGATCGCGTGGGCTCAGGAACCCCGTCGCGTCGCAGCCCAGTCCGAAAGAATCTGCACAGCCTCGCTGTCGAGCTTCTGCTCCGCAGGAAGGCTGCGCTGTGCAAGCGTGGCACCAGCTTCGGCGCGAAGCGCATCGACATCGATGGGGTGCCGCGCCGCCACAGTCACACCCTTGAATGCCTCGCCCGACTGCGCGAGCGACGCGGCGTAGTACAGCTTGGCGATGCCCGCGATGTGCATCGCCGCCACGCACATGGCACAAGGCTCGCACGAGGTGTAGAGCTCGCAGCCCGACAGGTTGACGGTGCCGAGCTTGCGGCAGGCGTCGCGGATGGCTTCGACTTCGCCGTGCGAGGTGGGGTCTGAATGCGCGACGGAATGGTTGAAGCCTTCGCCGACGATCACGCCGTCTTTGACGACGACTGCGCCGAAGGGCTCGGTGCCTGGCTCCTGGAGCGCTTGTGCCGAGAGGGCCAGTGCGCGTTGCATGAATTGCTGTTGGTACATGGTGTTCAGGCCTTTCTGGTGCTGCTGTCTAGCGCCGTGAGCGTGTTGGTGGCGTGGTGCGCTTTCGGCGAGAAGAGCCCAGCCGTTGCCGCGGCATAGCGCCGCGGATCGAAGCACAGCATGAGCGGCAGCAGCAGCACCACGACTACGGCAAGGTAAGCCCATGCAAGCGCGAAGCCGCCAGTGTGCTCGCGCACCCAGCCGGTTACGAAGGGCGCGAGCGCGGCGATCATGAAGCCTACGCCCTGCATGAAGCCCGCGAGCGCGCCGGCCTGTGCGGGGTCTGGCAGGTGATCGAGCGCCAGCACCATGCACAGCGAGAATGCACCGCCGAGGCCGAAGCCCAGCACGACGGCGATGGCGACGGCCGGCACGGGCGCATCGAAGGTCAGCGCGCAGAAGCCCGCCAGTTGCGCAACCAGCGTGAGCACCAGCCAGGGCCGCAGGTCGCGCCCCCGGCTGCGCGCGATGGCGGGCATGGCGAGCGCGGCGACCACCTGCGCAGCCGTCATCAGTGCAAGCACCGAGCCGCCCTGCTGTGCGGTCCAGCCCTGCTGGGCATAGAAGTGCGGCAGCCACGCGACGAGGCTGGTATAGCCGCCGTTGATGAGGCCGAAGCACGCAGCCAGCAGCCATGCGCGGCGGCTTGCGAAGCAGCGCAGCCACGAGAGGTTCTGGCGCGGCGCATCGGCGACAGTAAATTCCATGCGCCGCATGTTGAGCCAATACAGCAGCGCGAAGGTTGCGAGCAGGGCCCAGATCGAGAGGCCCGCGTGCCAGTCGGGCTGCGCGCCGCCGATTGCGTGCGCCACCCACGGGCTGGCCATGGCGCCGAGCCCGCCGCCGCCCATGATTGCAGCGGAGTAGAGCCCCGTCATCACGCCGATGCGCGTCGGATAGGCCTGCTTCACCACGCCGGGCATCAGCGCCTGCACCAGCCCGACACCCGCGCCCGCGAGCGCCGCGCTCCACAGCAGTGCAGCCGCGCCGCCCGCCACATAGCGGCTCGCACAAGCGAAGGCAATGGCCCCGAGCCCGAGCGCGACACCGCCGCGCGCGCCGATGCGCTGGCCCACTGCCGCGCCGCACAGCGACGTGGCTCCCATCGCGAACATCGGCAGCACCGTGAGCAGCGCCACCGCATGAAAGCCGATGCCGGTCGCAAGGCGTATGGGTTCGAGCAGCGGGCTGCTCGACGTGAGAAAGGCACGCAGGTTCAGCGCCACCAGCACGATCACTACCGCGAAGGCGACGCCTCCGTCACGACTGCGCACTGCCCTCACAAGGCAGCCACGTCGGCCTGCAGCACGCCGTTGCGCGCCACGATGCGGCCGCCCGCCACCACCAGCTTGCGCACGGGCCGCGACACCACGGCCTGCGCGACCGTCTGCGCATCGACCAGCACCAGGTCGGCGCGGTTGCCGGGCACGAGGCCGTAGGCCTCGAAGCCGCAGCCGCGCGCGCCGGAGTGCGTGACGGTGTCGAGTGCGACTTCGATCTCGTCGTCGCGGCGCAGGTTGTAGCGCAGGCCGATGATCATGGCGCGCTCGAGCATGTCGGGGTTGCCGTAGGGCGACCAGGTGTCGCGGATGCCGTCATTGCCGCCGAGCACAGTCACACCGGCCTGCCGGCAGGCCATGAGCGGTGGCACGGTGCGCGAAGGCGGCGCGCTGGTGACGAGCACCACGCCGAGTCTGGCCATGCGCGCGAGCAGCGCGTCGCGCTCTCGTTCGCTCACGTCGCCCAGACAGAAGCCGTGGCTGATGGCCACCCTGCCCTGCATGCCCAGCGCCTCTGTGCGCTGCAGGATGAGGTCGAGCGAGAACGCGCCCATGGCGCCGGGCTCGTGCAGGTGGATGTCGATGGGGCGCTGGTGCTTTTCGGCAATGCCGAACAGCACGTCGAGCGACTTCACCGGGTCGCCGTCGATGGCGCAGGGGTCGAGGCCGCCGAGCACGTCTGCGCCCAGCGCCAGCGACTGGTCGAGCAGCTCGGCCGTGCCGGGGCGGCCCAGCAGGCCCGATTGCGGGAAGGCGACGATCTGGATCTGCTGCACGTCGCGCAGCGCCTCGCGCGTGCGCAGGGTGCCTTCAAGGTGGCGCAGGCCGGCCTGCGTGTCGACGTCGACGTGCGTGCGCAGCCGCGTGGTGCCGAGTGCGAGAAAGGCCTTGGCGAGCACCAGCGACTGCGTGGCCGCGTCGTGCCCGCTGGAGTGGCGAAAGGCGCGCTCGTTCTCGATCTTGTCGGTGAGGTTGGTGCCGACTTCGTTGCGGTACCAGTCCATGCCCCACATCGTCTTGTCGAGGTGGGTGTGGCCTTCGACGAGGCCGGGCAGCAGCAAGGCGCCCTGCCCGTCTTCGATGGTGGCGCCGGCCGGTGCGGCAAGCGCGGTGCCGATCTCGGCAATGCGCCCGTCCTGCACCCGCACGTCGACCGGGGAGGCGCCCATGGGGCGCACGTTGCGGATCAGGAGCGATGGCATGTTGAAAGTCCGTTCGTTGAAAGCATCAGGCAGGTTGCGCTGCAACGGTACGCGGCACGATGCGCGCCGTGAAGAGCGCCACGATCACGAACACCAGCGCATTCGTCGCCAGCGCCACGAGCCCGATGTTGAGCGACTTGAAGACGACCGGTGCAGCCGGGAACAGCGTACCCAGGTTCGAGCTGGTGGTCATCATGAAGGCCAGCACCGCGCCGCCCGCCAGGATGCCCGCGAAGGCTGCGTGCTTGTTGCCGAAGGGCTTCTTCATGAGGCTGAACAGCAGCGAGGGCAACAGCTGCGTGAGCAGGCTCGACGCGAAGATGGCCACCGACACGATGGTGGTGCCGCCGCGCAGCACGAAGTACACCGCCACCAGTGCAAACACAGGCAGCACGCCGCGCGCCACGCGCGACACCTGCTTGTCGGTGGCATTGTGGGCGAAGCCTTCCTTGTAGACGTTCTTGCCGATCACGGTGGAGGCCGTGAGCAGAATCATCGAGCCCGGCACCAGTGCGGTGAGCACGCCCGTGCCGCCGATCACGCCGACGAACCATGGGTCGAAGGTGTGCTTTGCCAGCCCGAACAGCGCAAGGTCGACCTCCGAGCCCTTGAGCCCAGGCACCTGCAGGATGGCCGCGAAGCCGACGAGGAACAGGAAGGCGATGACCACCTGGTACAGCGGCATCAGGATGGTGTTGCGGCGCACCGCGCTCGCGCTCCTGGCGGCATACACCGAGGTGAGGTTGAACGGGTACAGGTAGTAGCCCAGCGCCGTCAGCAGGATGGTCGAGTTGTACCAGGTGAGGTTCAGGCCTTCTTTCGGGAACTCGAAGAAGCTGGAGTTGGCCGCGTGGATGGCGGTGAACATGGGCGTGACGCCGCCGTAGTAGTGCCACGGCAGGTAGATGCCGAGGAACACGGCGAGCGCGAGGATGAGCACGTCTTTCACGATGGCGATGCTGGCCGAGCCATGGATGCCCGAGAAGAGGATGTAGCTCACCATGACCACGGTGCCGATCCAGATGGCCACCTGCGGCGCGATGGAGCCGTATGAAGCTTCCGACACGATGATGCCGAGCCCGCGCAGCTGGATGGTCAGCAGCGCGACCATGCCCATGAGCGCGACGATGGACACCAGCACGCCGAGCGGGCGGCTGTCGTACTTGTGCGCGAAGAAGTCGGAGAACGACACCAGCTTGTGCGCGGTGGCGTAGCGCCAGATGGCCGGCAGCATCCAGAAGGCCATGAGGTAGGCCAGCCCGCCGTAGGCCAGGATGTAGAAGGCCGGCGAGCCCTTGCTGTAAGACCAGCCGCTGGCGCCCAAAAAGGTGAAGGTGGAAAACGATTCGCCCGCCATCAGCAGGAACACCATGATCGCGCCCAGCCCGCGCCCGCCGAGCGCCCATTGCTCCAGGCTCATGGTGCGGCCGCGCCGCGCGAGCACCGCGAGGCCCAGCGCACCGACGACGAACAGGGCAATCACGCCGAGTGCGGCGTTCATCGGGCTTCTCCGTTGGCCGCTGTGGGCGCATCGAGGTCGCCTTCGGCGCGGTCGATGACCACCATGATCAGCGAGGTCAGCACCAGCCAGCTGACGTTCCACACCATCAGGAAGGGCATGCCGAACGCAAAGGTGGGCGCGACGGAGGACAGCCATCCCCCGCTGAAGAAAGCGGCTACCGGCAGCGCGGCCAGCCATTTGACGGATTTCATGGGTTGCCTCGATTCCTGTTCTGGTTGAGATTCGAATTCAGTTTTGGTTGACCATATACAATTATTTTGGTTAACCAAACGAGTCGAATGGTACGGAGCGAGAGGGGCCGAGTCAATCCGGGGGATTTCCCGGAGGCGACACGGCGCGGGCAATAATCCCCACGCCTATGCCTTCCACCGCACGCAAATCCCCCACTTCCGCCGCCCCTGCAGAGCCCACCGACGCCGACGAAGCCAACGTGGACGAACGCGTCTACGCCGCCGTGTCGAAGGCACTGCTCAGCGGCAAGCTGCGCCCCGGCACTCCCCTGCGCGAACGCGCGCTGGCCGAGGCGCTGGGCTGCACGCGCGGTGCGGTGCGCAAGGTGCTGGCGCGGCTGGGTTCCGAAAAACGGCTGGTGCTGGAGCACAACCGCGGCGCCTTCGTGCCCAACCCGTCCATCGACGACATGCGCGGCATCTACCGCGCGCGCCGCATCGTCGAAGCCGGGCTGGTGACTACGCTGTTCGGCAACCTGGAACGCGAGCAGGTGGCCGCGCTGCGCAAGCACGTGCAGGCAGAGCAGAAGGCGTTCAAGGAAGGCCGGCGTGAAGACTCGATCCGCCTGGCAGGCGACTTTCACCTGCTGCTGGCGGAGATGGCGGGCAGTGACGAGCTGCTCTCGTATATTCGCCGGCTGATTTCGAACACCGAGCTCTACAAGGCGCTGTACGACTCCGCCGAGGCCGCAAGCTGCGCGCCGCGCGAGCATGAGCAGATCATCGAGGTGCTGACGACGGGCCAGTCGCTCGACAAGGCGCTGGCCGTGGCGCTGGAGCACCTCGACGAGCTGGAGCAGCGCGTCATCGCAGGCGCGGCAGCCGAGCAGGAGGTGGACCTGGCAACGCTGCTGAACGGCGGCGACACCACCGCGCACGGGCACAGCCACTGAGGCATCCACGCTTCGCTCGCGGGCGAAGTGTCGGTTGGCAGGGCTCGCGATGATCGGCGCCATGCACACACTCTCCTCCGCCAGCAAGCCCCACACCAACGTCGCCTTCGAATGGGCACTGCTCGCGCTGCTGGCCACCTGCTGGGGCGCTTCGTACACCTTCATCAAGATCGGCGTGGCGACGATCCCGCCGGTCACGCTGATTGCGGCGCGCACGTTGATTGCCGGCTTGCTGCTGCTTGCGGTGCTGCGCATGCGCGGCGTGAAGCTGCCGACGGAGCCGGCGATGTGGTGGCGCTTCGCACTGCAGGCCTGCCTGAACAGCGTGCTGCCCTTCACTCTCATTGCGTGGGCTGAACGCAGCGTGGATGCGGGCCTGGCGACCATCCTCAACTCGACCTCGCCGATCTTCATCTTCCTGCTGGGGCTGGGCCTTGGCGGCTCCGAGAGGCTCACGCTGCGGTGCCTGTTCGGCGTGGGCGCGGGGCTGGCGGGCATCTGCCTCATCGTCGGCTTCGAGGCGCTGAACGGGCTCGGGCATTCGCTGCTCGCGCAACTCGGGCTGGTGGCCGCCGCCGTCTGCTACGGCTGCGCCGCGATGTTCGGCCGCGTGTTCAAGGGGCTGGACCCGATGGTGCCGGCCGCCGGCTCGCTGCTGAGCGGCACGGCGATGTTGCTGCCCGCGAGCCTTGTCATCGACCGGCCGTGGACGCTCGCGCCGTCTGCCGCTTCGACGATGGCGGTGCTGGCACTCGCTGTGCTGTCCACCGCGCTGGCCTTCACGATCTACTTCCGGCTCATCAAGACGCTGGGGCCGATGTCGACGGCTGCGCAGGCTTATCTGCGCGTGCCTATCGGCGTGATGATCGGCGTGGTATTTCTTGGCGAGGCACCGGCGCCCACGGCGTGGGCCGGCCTTGCATGCATCATGGCCGGCGTGATCGCGATGACGATGCCGGCGCGCCGGGCGTGAACTGAACCACGGCCCGTAGCTGGCAACTCAGTCGATGCTGATGTTCGCGGCCTTCGCGACCTCGGCCCACTTCACGCGGTTGTCGTGCACGGTCTTCTTGAACTGTGCCGGCGACTCGATGCGCACGGTGTTGCCCTGGCTCTCGAAGCGCTCGCGGATCTCGGGCTGCTCCAGCACCGCCTTCACGGCGGCATTGAGTTTGTCGACGATCTGCGGGTCGGTGCCCTTGGGCGCGAAGATGCCGAACCAGATCGAGCTGTCGAAGCCCTTGGTGCCCGGCAGGCCGCTTGATGCGATGGTGGGCACTTCTTTCACTGCCGGCACGGCCGCGGCGGTGGTCACGCCCAGCAGGCGCACCTTGCCGGCCTTGTAGTGCGGAAGAATGGTCTGCACCTGGTTCATGATGCAGCAGGTTTCGCCGCGCACCACCGAGGTAATGGCCTCGGGGCCGCCCTTGTAGGGCACGTGCACCATGTTCAGGCCCAGGCGCGAATTGAATTCGGCAAAGGCCATGTGCGTGCCTGCGCCGTTGCCTGTAGACGCATAGTTGTACTTGCCGGGGTTGGCCTTGACCAGCTCGACGAATTCCTTCAAGGTCTTGGCGTTGATCACGTCGGGATTGATGGTGAGCACGTTCGACACGTCGAGCACCGGCGCCACCGGAATGAAGTCGGCTTCCACATCGAAGGGCAGCTTCTTGTAGAGCGCGGCGTTGCTGCCGTGCGTGGCGGCTGTGCCGAAGGCAAGCGTGTAGCCGTCGGGTTTCGAGTGGGCCACGTAGTCGCTGGCGATGTTGCCTGCGGCGCCGGACTTGTAGTCGATGACGACGGGCCGCCCGAGCTGCTTTGCCAGCGGCTCCTGGATGACGCGGGCCACCACGTCGACGCCCGAGCCGGCCGGAAAGCCCATGATCAGCGTGACGGGTTGTTGCGGCCAGTCCTGTTGAGCGAGGGCGGCGGGCACGACGAGCGAGGCCGCTGCCAGCAGCAATACACGGCGGGCAAGACGAGTGAGTGGAGAATGGGCCATGACAGTCTTTCGGTCGTTCAGTCTTTTGTCTTCAATGCAGACGGTGCAGGCGCGAATTGTGGCGCGCCGCTGATGCCCGATTCCATATGAGCTTATGCGCGTCGACATGCATGTATCGCGCCTGCTCCCCATAATTGCCCCATGGTCCGTTCCTCCCAACAACTACACACCCCACGCGAGCCCGCGCCCCTGCGCGCGGCCGCCACGGTGCTGCTGCTGCGCGACAGCGCCGCCGGCATCGAAGTGCTGATGACCCGCCGCTCGGCCACCGCCAGTTTCGCGCCCGGCGCATACGTGTTTCCCGGCGGCCACATCGACGACGCCGACGAAGCGGCCAAGCGCATCGCCACGCGCCGCCCCACGCAAAGCCGCGTGCAGCGCACGCAGGCCATCGCAGCCATTCGCGAGGCTTTCGAGGAGCTGGGCATCCTGCTCGCGCACCATGCCGACGGAAGCCCTGTCAGAGCCGAAGAAGTCGCCGCAATGGACCGCGGCGACACCGCCGGCACCGCCTTTGCCGACCAGTGTGCGGCACGCGGACTGGTGCTCGACTCGGACCGCGTGTTCACCTTCGCGCACTGGATGACCGACCGCGACCTGCCCAAGCGCTTCGACGTGCCCTTTCTGGTGGCGCGCATGCCCGAAGGCCAGACGCCCACTGCCGACGAGAGCGAGCAGTTCGAGCCCAGCTGGGTGCATCCGGCCGATGCGCTCGCGCGCCATGAGGCCGGCACCTTCTTCATGATCTTCCCGACCGTGCGCACGCTGCAGCGCATGGCCGCGTACCCCACCGTCGATGCCCTGCTCGCGGCCTGTGCCAGCGAGGCCCCGCTGTGGACCAGCTGCCCGCGCGCCGGTCTGCTCAAGGGCGAGGACGCGCGCTATATGGAACACGAGTCACCCTATGGCGAACTCGCTCTGGTGTGCCCCGACGGCCAGCTCCTGCACGCGCTCGACTGGCAGAGCGAGCACCCGGTGCCGCTGCTGAAGAACGTGATGCGCCTCACCGCGCCCAACCCGAGCGCGATGACGGGCCCGGGCACCAACAGCTACATCGTGGGCGACGCGGCGACTGGCTACATCGTGATAGACCCGGGCCCGAACGACTTCGACCACATCGGCCGGCTGTGGCGCGCCACGAAAGGCGACATCCGCATGATCGTCTGCACGCATTCGCACGCCGACCACTCGCCGGGTGCGGCGCCGCTGCAGGCGCTGTGCAAGAACGGCAAGCCGCCGATCCTGGGCCTGGCCTCGAAGCCGACCGCGCGCGCCACCGCGCGCTTCACGCCCGAGCGCGAACTGAACGACGGCGAACGCCTCGTGCTGTCGGGCGCCAACGCTGCCGGCGAAACCGTCACCCACACGCTGCGCGTGATACACACACCCGGCCATGCAGCCAACCACCTGTGCCTGGTGCTGGAAGAAGACGGCCTGCTGTTCTCCGGCGACCACATCCTCAACGGCAGCACCACGGTGGTCGATCCGCCCGATGGCGACATGACGGCGTACCTCGATTCGCTCGACACGCTCGACGCGGCCTGCGAGGCCGGCGGCATCGGCTTCATCCTGCCGGCGCATGGCTACGTGATCGGCTTTGCCCGCACCGCCATCGGCATGCTGAAGGCGCACCGCCTGAAGCGCGAAGCCAAGATCGCCGCCGCGATGCAGAAGCTGCCCGAAGGCACGCCCGAAGAATGGCTGCCGCTGGCCTACGACGACGTGCCCGAACGCATGTGGCCGGTGGCGGCCCGCTCGCTGGCCGCGCACGTGGCACGCATCCGCCAACTGGCGGCGCCCCGATGAACATGAAAACTGCTCCCGTCGAAGACGAAGGCATCCGCCTCGCCAAGCGCGTGGCCGCAATGGCTGGCGTGTCGCGGCGCGAAGCCGAGCTGCTGATAGAGAACGGCGCAGTGCGCGTCGATGGCGTGCCGCAGATGCTGCCGCAGTCGCGCGTGCTGCCGCACCAGCAGGTCGAGATCGAGGCGGGTGCCAAGCCCGAGCCGGTAGTGCCTGTCACATTGCTTCTGTACAAGCCTGCCGGCATGGCAACCGACACCGCGCACCGCCTGCTGGTGGCTGCGAATCATCACGAGCCCGAGCGCGCCGGACAGCGCTTTCTGCCGGCGCATGCAAAGGCGCAACGCTGCATGACGCCGCTCGAAACCGGCGCCAGCGGGCTGGTCGCGTACACGCAGGAATTCCGCATCGAACGCAAGCTGCAGGAAGACGCCGGCATCCTCGAACACGAGGTGATGGTGGACGTGGCCGGCCCGGTGAGCGCCGAAGTGCTGGCGCGGCTGGAACGCTCGCCCGCGCGCGTGAGCATCGGCCGCCAGAGCGACGAGCAGACGGGCCTGCGCTTCGCGCTCAAGGGCGCGCGGCCTGGGCAGATCGCCAACATCTGCGACGGCGTGGACCTGCGCATTCTGGCGATGCGGCGCATCCGCATCGGCCGCGTGCCGCTGGCGGGGCTGCAGCCCGGCCAGTGGCGCTACCTTGCACCCCACGAACGCTTCTGAACAACAACAACGAAGAAATAGAGAAGAGAAGAGAAAGAGGACGACAACGACGATGCACCGCATGTTCGCGGCCTGCAATTTTCAGCCAGCGGCCCCGATGGGCCGCCGTCAGGGAGACTGAGCCATGAAGTTCGGACCACCGAGCACCGCCCTGGCCTGCACCGTGCCTTTGGCACTGGTAGCGGGCTGCACGCTTTTCGCGCCACCACCGCCGCCCGCGCCACCGGCACCACCGCCTGCCGTGGTCTCGAAGGACGGTCTGGCGCCCATCACAGAAGAACAGGTCGAGCGCATCCGCGAAGCCATCGGCGGCAAGCCGCCCAGCCCGGCAGTCGGCAAGGTGGTGCGCAGCGCCTCGCCGACCATCGAGTCCTTCGTGCGGACCGAGGGTTGCATCACCGCGCGCAACGGTGCGGTGCTCAACCCCTTTGCCGCGCCCGGCCGCCTGTTCGACGGCACGGGCTTCCAGGGCGGCCCGATGACGGAAATGCAGTACCACGACAAGACCGCCTGCGTGACCGTCAAACGCATCCAGAACTGGAAGATGGTCACGCCGAAGCTGCTGCGCTTCGAGGTGGTCTACGTGGGCGACGACGGCGAGGAGCGCGCCGTGAAACGCCACGAGCTGATGCGCCAGCCCAAGGGGGGCTGGCTCTTCACGCGCTGATTCCGCCCCCTCGCGCAGACTGGGACAAACCCGAGGGACAGTGCTTTTCCGCACAGTCCGGGCACCCGGGCGCGCAACAAATGTTGCACAAAGCGTAACGGCATGTACGATCCCTGCCGGCCGAAAGGTGGCAGACCTTGGCCGAGGCTTCATCGCTGCAGACACCCGACATAAACAGGGGGCGCAGCGATGCATTCGAATCACATGTCCGAGGGAGAAACTCATGTTCGCTATCCGCAGCGCCGTTATTCCGGTGTTGGCATCGTTCGTCTTCGCCGGTTGCACGCACCTGCCGGCCACGCAGCCGGTCAAGCCTGAAGTGCTCGGCGCCCTCCAGCCCGTCGAGGTGAAGGTCGGCATCAAGCAGGCCGAGCTGTATGCGGCCTTTGTCCGTTCGAATGCGGCTGCCACCGGTGCCGCGGCATGCGGGGCCGTTCCGGGGTTGGGCATTCTGCTGGCCGCGGCCTGTGGCGGTGCGATGGGCGCGGTGGATGCAAGCGTCAACGCCACGCGGGCCAAGGCGGCCGAAGAGAGCGTTCGCCCGCTCAAGGACGAACTGGTCGACGTGAACTTTGACCAGCTCATGCGCGAGTCGCTCACGCAGTCGCTGCAGTCGGTGCCCAACATGCAACTCGCGGACGTGGCCGTTACCAAGACCGTCACCACGGAGGCGTACGAGAAGACGTTCAAGGGCTCGACGTCGAACGCGGTGATGTTCATCAACCTCGACTACCACCTGTCGCCCGACTTCTCCACGCTGGAAGTCTCGGCGCGAGGCCTGATCTATCCGCGCGGGGCCACGGCGCGCAAGGCGGCCAAGCTGCCGACCGCGCTGTCGGCAACGCCTTCGGAGCCGGCACTTGCGCTGCAGAACGCGACCTACCGCAGCAACATCATCTACCGCGCGAAGCACCCGGCGTCGGGTGACGACGCCACGAAGAACATCGCGGCCTGGAAGGCCGACAACGCTCGCCTGCTGAAGGTGGCGCTGCTGGACGGCATCGCGCAGTCGACGGCGCTGCTGGCCTCCGATCTGCAGAGCAAGCACCCCATCTATGCAGCCGCGACGGCCAATGTCGACACCCCGCTCGGCCTGAAGGCCAACCTGGTGTCGCAACGCAATACCGGCAAGCTGCTTCGCTACCCCGACGGTTCGCTGTACTTCGATGCGGCACTGGCCAACGTGGCAGCCGCAGCGCCGGCGGTTGTGGCTACGTCCCCAGCTACTCCTTCGGCCGATGCTGCCGCCCCGGCGGCGGCAGTGTCCGCCGTGCAGGCTGTCGCGGACACGGCTGCGAAGTGACCCGCATGGGTTGGCGCCGCGCAGCCTGCTGCGCACTGGCGGCGCCGCTGCTCCTGGCGGGCTGCGCGTCGGACAAGGTTGCAGGCCTGCATCGCCGGACTGCAGCTGCACAGCTGCCCCCCACAGCGCTGGCCTGCGCGTTCTCCCTCGGCGGCATCGACGACCAGCGCGACGCGCAGAGCCTGGGCCAGATGGGCCGCACGCACATCGACGGCGCGGGCTTCGACGGATGGTTCAGGAGCGGCATCGCATCGATTCCCGGCTACACGCGCGATGCCGGCGCACCGGCGATCCGGGTCACGGTGCTGAAGGCCTATGTGCACGGCCTCGTCACGCTGAAGTCGGCCAACCTCGTCGTGCGCGTGCAGTTTCCGCCGGAGGGTTCGGGCGCGACAACGACGACGAAAACCTATCGCGGCTTCGACGACTCGATGAACTGGTCCACGTCCGAGAGCGAAATCCAGGAGGCCTTCAACACGGCACTGGACAGCCTCACCGCGCAGATCGGCACGGACCTGAAGAAGCGCTGCAAGGGCTGACTCACGCCGTGAGCGTGCGGGCCTTCTGCGCGCGCAGCGCCACCGCAAACGACAGCTGCGCCACGATGCCCGCCCCCGCCAGCACGATGGCCGATGCCAGCGCGGGGTTACGGTGGCCCATGCCGGCGAGTGCCGTGCACAGCGCGCCCACGGCCATCTGCGTGAAGCCGTAAAGGCCCGAGGCCGAGCCGATGACCTGCGGGTTCACGCTGATCGCCTGCGTGAGCGCGGCCGGCGAGGCCATGCCGGCGCCAACGGTGAACAGGAACATGCAGGCGACGATGAGCGGCACCGAAAGATGATCGGTCAGCGCCGCGCCCAGCAACACGAAGGCCGCGGCCACGCTCAAGGCGTTCGAGCGGACCATGAGGCGGTCGACCCGCACACGCGAGATCAGATGGCTGGTGAGGAAGCTGCCGAGCCACACGCCCGACACCAGGATGGCGAGGTAGATGCCCGCCTCGTGCGCCGGCCGGTGCAGCTGGTCCACGAAGATGAAGGGCGCCGAGGCAATGAAGGCATACATCGACGTGGTGGCGCAACCGCCGCCGACCGAGAAGCCGAGAAAGGCCGGCGAGGCCAGCAGCTTCCTGTAGTTGCGGGCGAGCTCACGCGCATTGACGGCCGCGCCGGGCGCGCCGGTTTCGGGCAGCAGGCGCCAGGTGAACAGGAAGCCGATGACGCCGAGGGCAAAGAGCGCGTAGAAGATCGAGCGCCAGCCCAGCGCGGTGGCGAGCGCACCGCCGAGCAGCGGCGCGAGGCTCGGGCCGATGGTGACCATCAGGTTCATCAGCGCGAGGCGGCGCGTGGCTTCTTGCGGCTCGGCCGTGTCGCGCACGATGCTGCGGCCGAGCACGAGGCCGGCGCAGCCGCCGACTGCCTGGAACAGGCGCGCCGCGATGAGCGAATGCACTTCAGGCGCGACCGCAGCCGCAAGCCCCGCCACGCAATACAGCCCCAGCCCGAACAGCAGCACCGGCCGTCGCCCGTAGCGATCGGCCAGCGGGCCGTACACCAGCTGGCCCACTGCCAGGCCGAAGATGTAGAGGCTCACCGTCATCTGCATGGCGCCGATGCCGGCGCCGAGGCTCTTCGCGGCAATGGGCAGCGCGGGCACGAAGATGTGCATGGCGAGCGTGCCGCTGAAGGTGACCAAGGCCAGCAGCCACAGCGGCGCGTGGGGGCGGCGCTGTGGCTCGGAGGTGATGGCTGCGGTCATTGCTTGGTGATGGTTGCGCCGCCGGTCGGGTTGCCTTGCGCAAGGTTCGTATCTTCAGGCTCCCAGCCGCCGCCCAGCGCCATGAAAAGCATGACCTGATCGTCGGACAGCTGCGCTTCGCTGGCGGCCAGCGCGGACTCGCTCGCGGCCAGCGCGCGCTCGGCGTCGAGCGAATCGAGGTAGCCGGTGCGGCCGTTCTGGTAGAGCTGGCGCGCCTGCCGCGCGACGATGGCGCTTTGGTCTCGCGAGGCTTCCAGCGCAGCGCGGCGGTCGAGTTCGCGGGCGTAGTTGCCGAGCGCGGTCTCGGTCTCGCGCAGCGCGGTGAGCACGGTGCCGTCGAACTTGGCGAGCGCGCCGCGCGTGCCGGCCTCGGCCTGCGCGATGCGCGACTGGACCACGCCGGTGTTCGGGATCGTCCACGAGATCAGCGGGCCGAGGCTGTAGCTCATGCTGTCCTTGCGCCCGAAATCGGCGGCGGTGCTGGCCGACATTGCCGACAGGCCGATCGACACGTGCGGGTACAGGTCGGCCGTGGCGACGCCGATGCGCGCGGTGGACGCGGCCAGCGTGCGCTCGGCCTGGCGGATGTCGGGCCGGCGGCGCAGCAGCTGCGCGCCGTCGCCCACGGGCAGCACGCCGGCCACGCGCGGCGGCGTGGTGCAGCCGGCCACCTCGCGCGGAAAGTCTTGCGGCAGCGCGCCGGTGAGCGTGGCCAGGCGGTACAGCGCGGCCTGGCGGCTGGCCTGCAGCGGCGGCAGCGCGGCGTTGAGCGATTGCAGCTGCGCACGCGCGCGGCCCGCATCGATGGCGCCGGCGCGCCCGGCCTTCTGCAGGCGCTCGGTGACGTTCACCGCGTCTTTCTGCAGGTCGACGGACTTCTGCGCGATCTCCAGGCGCAAGCCGGTGGAACAGGCTTCGGCGTAGGCGCGCGCGGTGCCCGCTGCGACGTTGACGCGCACCAGGTCGAGCGCGGCTTCGGCCGCTTCGGTGTTGGCGGCCGAGGCTTCGATGGCGCGGCGCAGCTGGCCGAACAGGTCGACCTGGTACGACAGCGAGGCGCCCAGGCTGTAGTTGAAGGTGCTCGGCGGCTCGTAGCCGCGCTGCAGCAACTGGATGCCCGACTGGTGGCCGAACGACGGGCCGCCGTTCACGCCGATGGTGGGGTACTTGCCGCCGGCCACTTCGTCGTCGATGGCGCGCTCGCGCTCGAGGTTGGCGACGGCCTGGCGCAGATCGGTGTTGTGCGCGAGAGCCTGCTCGACGAGGCGATCAAGCAGCGGGTCGTGGTACAGGCGCCACCAGTGCGCAGGCAGCGGCGCGGCGTTGGCGGGCGCCTCGGCGAAGGGCTTGCCGGCAGCGCTCTGGCTGGCGAGCGCCTCGGGCGGTTGCTTGTAATCGGGGCCGACCGCTGCGCAGGCCGCGAGCCCGGCGGCGACGGCCAGCGATGCAAGGCGAAATGCGAAGCGGGTCATGCTGTTCATCCCTTCTGCGGCGCTGGGGTCGTTGCCGCCGTCTTCTGCGCCGCCTTGTTCTCCAGCACCTGCACCGTCACCGTCTGGCCCGCAACAAGGCGCGCGCCCTGCGGCAGCGGATCGAGCTTGATGCGCACCGGAATACGCTGCGCGAGCCGCACCCAGTTGAAGGTCGGGTTCACGCTGGGCAGCAGGTTGGCGCTGGTGGAGCGGTCGTGGTCGGCGATGCCGGCAGCCACGCTGTCGACCGCGCCTTCGAACACCGCGCCGCCGCCCATGGGCGTGACGCGCACGCGGTCGCCGAGGTGGATGCGGGGCAGCTTGGTTTCTTCGAAATAGCCTTCGACGTAGAACGACTGCGCGTCGACCAGCGCGAGCACCGGACGGCCCGCAGCGGCGTAGCTGCCCTGGCGCAGGTCGAGGTTGGTGACGAGGCCGTCGGTGGGCGCGCGCACTTCGGCGCGCTGCAGGTTGAGGCGGGCCGAATCGAGCGCCACCTCGGCTTGCGCAACCGCGGCCTGCATCTGCTCGACGCGCGAGCGGGTCTGTTCGCGCGACTCCTTCGAGATCAGGTCGTCGAGCCCCGTGTTGCGCGTGTTCTCGCGCTGCGCCTGGGCGCTCTGGGCGCGCTGCGCGGCGAGCACGGCCTGGGCCTGGCGCACGGCGAGGTCGTAGCGCGCACGGTCCACCTCGAACAGCAGCGTGCCGGCGGCGACCGGCTGGTTGTCGCGGATCGGCACGGCGGTGACGAGGCCCGACACGTCGGGCGCTATCTGCACGACGTTGGCGCGCACGCGGCCATCGCGCGTCCACGGTGCGAGTTCGTAGTGGTCCCACAGTCGCAGGCCGGCCCACACTGCGGCGGCCACCACGGCCACGGTGAAAAGAACGCGCCCGAGGCGCTGGGCCCACGGGTTTTCTGCGGAAGGACTGGTGGTGGCTTTCATGGAGATCTCGTTGTCTGTCTGTTTATTGGAGGTAGGAGGTGACGCGGCTCAGCGCATAGAGCAGCAGCAGGTAGAGCGCCATGTCGAACAGCGCCGGATGCCACACCCAGCGATACACGCCGGTGGCCGCGAGCAGGCGGCGCACGCCCCACAGCGCGAGCAGCGCGCCGAGGGCCAGCACCATGATCCAGGGCAGGTAGAGGCCGTAGAAACTGGCTTCGCCGATCATGCGGAAGCTCCTTGCCTGGACGCGCCCAGCATCGGTGGCGCGTCGGGAAAAAGATTGCGGCGCAGGCCGACCAGTGCGGTAACGGCGGCGCGCGAAGTCGATGAAGCAGCGTTGTCGCGCGCTTCGAGCATTGCGTTCAGCGCCTCGTCGATCTGCGGCAGCAGGCCCGGCGGACGCGGGTTCATGCGGCCTTCCGAACGCTGGCGGAAGAAGCGCGAGATGCCGCCCAGCAGCGCGGCCGATGTGGCCAGCGGCAGCTGGGCGCGCACGCGCTGCAGCACGGCGATGTCGGCTCCCATGCGCAGGTCGCGCAGCGCATCGTTGGCCGCCACGCCTTCGACGGTGCCGCCGGCCTGCGCGATGCGCGGCGCGAGCAGGCCGATGCGGTCGAGCATGCGCACGGCATAAGCATCGCTCTGCGCGTACTGCGGTTGAGAAGACGCGGCCATGTCGCCGAGTTCGCGCCATGTGGCGCGCTGGATGCGGCGCGCGCTCCAGTCGGCGCCCACCGAACGCACCAGGCGGGTGACTCGCGCAGCAACGACCACGCCGACGATCTGGCCGATCATGCTGTTGAGGAAGCTAACGAGATCGGAGCTGGCCGTGTCGTGCAGCGCGAGCGTGCCGGCCACGCCGAAGATCAGCGCCATCGCGGGCATGAAATGCGTCGGGCGCGGCAGGTAGAGGCCCAGCAGCAGGAAGAGCGGCGCGCAGATGACCACGAGCATGCCGAAGTCCTGCACCGTGGGCATCAGCACCAGCACATAGAGCGCCGAGATCGGAATGGACAACAGCGTCCACTTCAGGAAGCCGTGGATCGCCGGCACGGGGTCGTCCATGGTGGCGAAGAAGCAGCAGAAGACGGCAGCCATCATGGTCGCGGCCGAGCCCATGGGCCAACCGGTGACGATCCAGAACGCGCCGCACAGGCAGATGGCGATGACGGCCGCAAGCGCGGACAGCAGCGCCATGCCGTAGTCGCGGTGCAGCACTCGACTGCCGAGCGCTGCCGTGCGGCGCAGCGGCGCGGCGCCCTTCAGGCCTTCGTCGATGTCCAGGCGCAGCTGGGCGCAGGCGGTCCAGCCGTCGACGAGTTCTGCGAGACGGCCTGCGAGGCCGATGCGCAGGGCGCGGCCCCATGGAGTCTGTTGCTCCGCGCTCGCGGGTGTGGCGCTCAGTACGTCGATGGCGCGGCGCAGGGCTTGCAGGCGTTCGGCGCGGGTTGCTGCGTCGCCGGTGGGTTCGGCTTCTTCACGCAGCCACTGTGCGGCCTGTGAGAGCACGGCAGCCACATCGGGTGCGAGCCGGCCTTCGGCCTGCTCCAGCGCCTGCAGGCGGTCTTCGACGGCCGACAGGGCCGGAGTGAGCGCGGCGACGCGGTCCTGCATGGCGCGGATGGCGCCCGCGGTCCAGCGCAGGTGCGTGGTGTCGAAGGGCACGTGGGTGGAGAGCAGGCGCAGCTGCGTGATGTCGCCGGCGAGGCGGCGGCGGTCGTCGTCGAGGCGTTTCGGATCGGCGTTGCTGCTGCGGCCGGCGGGCTGCAGCAGGTCGCCGAGCCACTTGCGCGCGTCTTGCAGCGTGCGGTCGAGCAGGCCCAGCACGGTCGGTGCAAGCCCCGCGGGCAGCACGAGGCTGTGGACCAGCGTGGCGCAGAAGATGCCGAGGCCGATTTCTTCCACGCGCGCCACAGCGGTGTCGAACAGCGCGAGCGGCGTCTGCACCGACGGAAAGCCGATCAGTGCCGCCGTGTAGCCCGCGAGCATGAACACATACGAGCGCGGCGTGCGGTCGAGCAGCGAGATGCACAGGCACAGCCCGACCCACAGCGCGAGCACCAGCGTCAGCAGCTCGGGCGCGTTGGACAGCGCGGGCACCAGCAGCACAGTGGCGGTGCTGCCGATGAGCGTGCCGCAGAAGCGGTACACCGCCTTGGAACGCACGGCACCGGCCAGCGGATGGGCAACGATGTAGGTGGTCATGAGCGCCCAGAACGGACGCGGCAGGCCGGCGCGGCTGGCAAGGTACATCGCCAGCATGGCCGCGGCGAAGCTCTTGCCGGAAAAGAGAAGCTCCGCGCGGCTGAAGCGCGGCAGGCTGAGCGCGGCCATTTACTTGCGCCCTTCTTGCGGCGGCTGCGCGGCGCGGCCCAGGCGCTCTTCGAGCACGGCGAACACGCGCAGGCAGGCGGCGATGTCTTCGTCCGGCACGCCTTCGAACATTGCGGTGCGCATCAGGCTCAGCGCGGCCTCGATGGGCGCGCAGGCGGCCTTGCCGGCTTCGGTGAGATGCAGGGTCTTGGCGCGGCGGTCGGACGGATCTTCGTGCCGCTCGACGAAACCGGCCTCGACCAGCTGATCGAGCGAGCGCACCAGCGAAGGGCCTTCGATGCCCAGCGCCTCGGCCAGCACGCCCTGGCGCACTTCGCCGTTCATGCGGCCGAGCATCACGATCGGCCAAGCCAGCGATTGCGACACCCCGACGTGCGCCACCGCCTTGTCTGCATGGGCGCGGTAGCCGCGCTGCAGCACCGAAAGCGACATGCCGAGCCGCATCAGCGCGTTTTCGCGTGTCGGTTGGGAGTTGTCGGAGTCGGTCACGGTAGCCGCCTATTAATTAGCATGCTATCGATTGTACGGGTAACTACCAATCCCTGCTGGCGGCAAGGCTGTCGCCCGCCTTCAGGCCGAAGGCGCGAAAAAAGAAAAACGGGAAGAAGAAAAGTGTGAAGCCCGCCGATAAGCCGGATTCTGTGCATCGAGGGCCTCTTGCGAAGCCCTCGACGTGACCGCCATTACTCTGGGCCGCCTGTCACCAGACGGCTCGATGCCACCTACCCGCCAGCTCAGCGGAACCACCTCAATACTGGCCTACTTGGTGTTGCTGCGCGCAGAGATTGCCCGTTTCACCCGAACTTAATCGGCTCGTCTCTGTTGCTCTGATCCTCACCTCACGGTGGAGAGTCGTTAACTCCTGCGCTGTCCTATGCAGTCCGGACGTTCCTCCAGTGCGCTCTTTCGAGACTTGCACCAGCGGCGGTCTGGCGTGCTTCACGGGGCGGATTATCGCCTCACGGGCGAAAGCGCCTTTTCAGGCGATGCTGCGCCGCTATTTGTAACCCGCCGCCTCGCCGACCCGAACTAAGGGCATGACGCAAAACACCAGACGCCGCTTCGCCATTGCCGCTGGCACTTCGACCCTGGGGCTGGCCATTGCCCAGTTCTTCGGCTGGGGCACACGCCCTGCGCACGCAGCGGACAACGAGAAATTCGAAGTCACGCACACCGAGGCCGAATGGCGCAAGCTGCTCACCGCGAGCCAGTTCTCGGTGCTGCGCCAGGAAGGCACCGAGCGGCCCTACACGAGCCCGCTCAACGACGAGCACCGGGCCGGGCGCTTCAGCTGCGCGGGCTGCGCGCTCGACCTGTTCTCCTCGAAGACCAAGTTCGACAGCCGCACCGGCTGGCCGAGCTTCTGGCAGCCGCTCGACAAGGCCGTGGGCGAGCACCAGGACCGGTCTTTCGGCATGGCGCGCACGGAAGTGCACTGCCGCCGCTGCGGCGGCCACCTGGGTCACGTGTTCGACGACGGGCCCAAGCCCACCGGGCTGCGCTACTGCATGAACGGCGTGGCGATGACCTTCACGCCTGGAGCGGCATAGGGGCCGCAGGGGTCATGGGCTGGTCTCACAATGCGCGCTGTCCGTCCGACAAACGCATTGACCCAAGGAGACTCCGTCCATGAAGGCCCAGAACATCCTCGAGACCATCGGCAACACACCGCACATCCGCATCAACCGCCTGTTCGGCAATGCGAAGCAGCAGGTGTGGATCAAGTCGGAGCGCGCCAATCCCGGCGGCTCCATCAAGGACCGCATCGCGCTGTCGATGGTGGAAGACGCCGAGAAAAGCGGCGCGCTCAAGCCCGGTGGCACCATCGTCGAGCCCACCTCGGGCAACACCGGCATCGGCCTTGCCATGGTGGCGGCCGTCAAGGGCTACAAGCTGATCCTGGTGATGCCCGACAGCATGTCCATCGAGCGCCGCCGCCTGATGCTGGCCTACGGCGCCTCATTCGACCTGACACCGCGCGCCAACGGCATGAAGGGCTCCATCGCCCGCGCCGAGGAAATCGTGGCCGGCACGCCCGGTGCGTGGATGCCGCAGCAGTTCAACAACCCCGCGAATGTCGAAGTGCACGTGCGCACCACGGCAGAGGAAATCGCGGCCGACTTTCCTGATGGCATCGACGTGCTGATCACCGGCGTGGGCACGGGCGGCCACATCACGGGCGTGGCGCAGGTGCTGAAGAAGAAGTGGCCGAAGCTGCAGGTGTTCGCGGTCGAGCCGGTGGCTTCGCCGGTCATTTCCGGCGGCGCGCCGGCGCCGCACCCCATTCAGGGCATCGGCGCGGGCTTCATTCCGAAGAACCTCGACACCTCGCTGCTCGACGGCGTGCTGCAGGTCGATGCCGAACCGGCGCGAGAAATGGCCCGCCGCTGCGCGCGCGAGGAAGGCATGCTGGTCGGCATTTCGTCGGGTGCCACGCTCGCTGCCATCGCGCAGAAGCTGCCCTCGCTGGCACCCGATGCGGTGGTGCTGGGCTTCAACTACGACACCGGCGAGCGCTATCTGTCGGTAGAGGGCTTCCTGCCCGCCTGATCTGGCTCGCCCCCAGGCTACGCGCACTTCGTGTCGCTTCGCCAACCCCCTACCGGGGGCAACACCAGCGGCCCGGCAAAGCCGGTTCCGCGGTGTTCCACGAACGACGAAGCTAAAATGGCCGGCTGCTTGATAGTCACAAGCCCCATGCCATGCTGAGAATCTCCGAACTCAAACTCCCGCTCGACCACGCGCCCGACGCGCTGGTCACCCTGATCGCCAGGACGCTCGACGTTCCGCTCGACGCGATCGCCTCCCACACCGTCTACAAGCGCAGCTTCGACGCGCGCAAGGTCGAACTGCTCACGGTCTACATCTGCGACGTGCAGCTGGCCGATGCGAAGCTGGAAGCCGCGCTGCTCGCCAAACACGCGGGCCATCCGCACATCCAGGCCGCTCCGGACATGCGCTACACGCCGCCGGCCAATGCGGCAGAAGGCACTGCCCGGCCGGTGGTGATCGGCTTCGGCCCCTGCGGCATCTTCGCGGCGCTGATGCTCGCGAAGATGGGCTTCAAGCCCATCGTGCTCGAACGCGGCAAGACCGTGCGCCAGCGCACCCGCGACACCTGGGGCCTGTGGCGCAAGAGCGTGCTCAACCCCGAGTCGAACGTGCAGTTCGGCGAAGGCGGCGCCGGCACCTTCTCGGACGGCAAGCTCTACAGCCAGATCAAGGACCCGCGCTTCCTCGGCCGCAAGGTGATGGAAGAGTTCGTGAACGCCGGCGCGCCGCCCGAAATCCTTTACGTCGCGCATCCGCACATCGGCACCTTCAAGCTGGTGAAGGTGGTCGAGAACATCCGCGAGCAGATCGTGGCGCTGGGCGGCGAGATCCGCTTCGAGCAGCGCGTGACGGACGTGCACATCGAAGACGGCCACCTGCGCGGCCTCACCGTGCTCGACCAGACGACCGGCCAAAGCAGCGAGCTGCGCGCCGATCACGTGGTGATGGCGCTGGGCCACAGCTCGCGCGACACCTTCGAGATGCTGCACAAGCGCGGCGTGCACATCGAGGCCAAGCCCTTCTCCATCGGCTTCCGCGTGGAGCATCCGCAGGGCCTGATCGACCGCGCACGCTGGGGCCGCCATGCGGGCCACCCGCTGCTCGGCGCGGCCGACTACAAGCTGGTGCACCACGCGAGCAACGGCCGCTCGGTCTACAGCTTCTGCATGTGCCCCGGCGGCACCGTGGTCGCAGCCACCAGCGAGCCGGGCCGCGTGGTCACCAACGGCATGAGCCAGTACTCGCGCAACGAGCGCAACGCCAATGCGGGCATCGTGGTGGGCATCGACCCGCGCGATTTCCCAGGATGGGAATCCAATTCCTCCGGCGATGCGCTCGCGGGCATCGCACTGCAGCGCGAACTCGAAAGCAATGCCTTCGTGCTCGGCGGCGGCGACTACCGCGCGCCGGGCCAGCTGGTGGGCGACTTCATCGCCGGCAAGCCCTCTACGGCGCTCGGCAGCGTGACGCCGTCGTACAAGCCGGGCGTGACACCGACCGACCTGCACAAGGCCCTGCCCGCCTACGCCATCGAGGCCATGCGCGAGGCCTTCCCCGCCTTCGGCCGCAAGATCAAGGGCTTCGACACGCACGACGCGGTGCTCACCGGCGTCGAGACGCGCACCTCGTCGCCCATCCGCATCACGCGTGGCGACGACTTCCAGAGCCTCAACGTGCGCGGCCTCTACCCTGCCGGCGAAGGCGCGAGCTACGCGGGCGGCATCCTGTCGGCTGGTGTCGATGGCATCAAGGTGGCCGAGGCCGTGGCGCACGGCGTGCTGGCCGAGGCCGAACGCGAACGCACCGCGAGCGTCTGATGCAAGCCATGCACTTCGAGCGCCCCACCCTCGGCCAACTGACCGCCGCCACGCTCGCGATGGCAGCCGTGGTGCTGGCTTCCAACATCCTCGTGCAGTTCGCCATCAACGACTGGCTGACCTGGGGCGCCTTCACCTACCCGGTGGCGTACCTCGTGAGCGACCTCGTCAACCGGCGCTTCGGCCCTGGCATGGCGCGGCGCGTGGCATGGGTCGGCTTTGCCGTCGCCGTGGGCATCTCGCTGCTGCTCGCGCCGGTGCGCATCGCGGCGGCATCGGGGCTGGCCTTCATCGCCTCCCAGTTGCTCGACATCGGCGTGTTCGACCGGCTGCGGCGCGGCCTCTGGTGGCGTGCGCCGCTGGTGGCCACGGTGATCGCGGCGGTGCTCGACAGCATCGTGTTCTGGGGCATCGCCTTCGCGGGCACCGAAGGCCCATGGTTCACGTGGGCGCTGGGCGACCTCGCCGTGAAGCTCGCCGTTGGCGTGCTGATGCTGCTGCCGTTCCGGCTGCTGATCGGCCGGCAGGCGGCGCGGGCTTCGGCCCTGGGCCACTGAGGACATCGATGGCGAACGACGACTTCCACTTCTACGAGCCCGCCAAGGGCCACGGCCTGCCGCACGACCCGTTCAACGCGATGGTCGGGCCGCGCCCCATCGGCTGGATCTCGTCGCAGGACGCGAACGGCGTGCTCAACCTCGCGCCCTACAGCTTCTTCAACGCCTTCAACTACACGCCGCCCATCGTCGGCTTCGCCAGCATCGGCGCCAAGGACAGCCTGCACAACATCCGCCAGACGCGCGAGTTCGGCTGGAACCTGGCGACCCGGCCGCTGGCCGAGCAGATGAACCGCTCGTGCGCCGCCGTGCCGCCCGATGTGAATGAGTTCGAGCTCGCCGGGCTCACGACCGCCGCCTCCAAAACCATCGCGGTGCCGCGCGTAGCCGAAAGCCCCGTGTCCTTCGAATGCAGGCTCACGCAGATCCTGCAGCTAGAAGGCGTGGACGGCACGCCCGTGCAAACCTGGCTGATCCTCGGCGAAGTGGTGGGCGTGCACATTGCGCGCCACCTGCTGAAGGACGGCATCTACGACACCGCCGCGGCGCAGCCCATCCTGCGCGGCGGCGGACCGGCGGACTATTTCGAAGTCAGCCCCGACAATCTCTTCAGGATGTTCCGGCCGCGCTGAAGGCGCCAAACCGGACTTCATTTCTTTCCCTTTCATTCCACCGCGACCCTCGCCGCGCCCCCCGCATGACCGACGCTTCCACCGCCACCCCGAAGACGAACGCGCGCCCGCCCCGGCGTCAGCAACTGGACATGGCCGATCAGCTGAAGCAGCTGCAGGCCGGCCCCGATGCGGATTCGGGCACGAGCACCAGCGCGGAAACTCCCGCGCAGCAGCCTCGCCAGTCCCGCCCACCCCGCCAGAACAACCAGGGCGCAGGCAACCAGCGCCCGCAGCGGCAGCAACAGCAGCCGCGCAAGCAAGGTGCGCAAGGCCAGGCACAGGGCCAGGCAGCGGCTCAACCGCAGCGCGCGCCGCGCAAGGTCAACCCGGTGCTCGAGCGCCTGTTCGAGCTGTACCCGCAGCTCTTCGGCGCGCGCTTCGTGCCGCTGAAGCTCGGCGTGTACGAGGAACTGCTCGCGCGCCACCCCGAAGACTTCAAGGCCGAAGACCTGAAGATCGCCATGGGCCAGCACGCGCGCTCCACGCGCTACCTGGAGGCCGTGGCCGCCGGCCTGGCGCGCCACGACCTCGACGGCAACGCGCTCGACCCGGTCGCGCCGGAGCACGTGCACCACGCCATCCTCGAGCTGCACCGCCGCCGCCTGCAGCGTGCCAACGGCGAAGACCTGCGCCCGCAGCTGGTCGCGCGCATCGCCAAGGCCGTCGAGGCCTCGGGCCTGGATCGCGAGGCCTATGCAGTGCTGGTGCGCTCGCGTGACGAGAACAACAACGCCGTGGTGGACGAGGCCCTGGCCGAACTCGCCCAGCAGGCCGCCAAGCGCGAGGCGCTGCTGCGCGCCTTCGAGGCCAGCGGCCGCAGCGAGCAGGAGTTCGCCGACATGTACGGCATGAAGCACGGCGATGTGACGCGCACGCTGCAACGCGCGCGCGCCGATCGCGAGGCACCTGCGGCGCCGGCCGTCGAAGCACCTGAAGCACCCGAAGCACCCGCAGCAGACTGAACACGCCACACAAACAAAAAAGCCGCCACAGCAATGTGGCGGCTTTTTTTTCATGGCGCCGCGGACTTGCCGCGACCGACTGATCAGCGCTGCGCGTTCTGCAGCGCAGCAATGCGCTCTTCGATCGGCGGGTGCGTGGCAAACAGCTTGCCGATGCTGCCGGTGATGCCCATGGCTTCCACGGCCTTCGGCAGTTCGCCGGCCGGCAGGCCGCCCAGGCGCGCGAGCGCGTTGATCATTGGCTGCTTCTGGCCCATCAACGCGGCCGCACCGGCGTCGGCGCGGAACTCGCGATGGCGCGAGAACCAGGCCACCACCATCGCGGCGGCAAAGCCGAGCACGATGTCCAGCACGATGGTGCTCACGTAGTAGCCGATGCCGGGGCCCGACGAACGGTCGTCGCCGCGGCGCAGGAAGCTGTCGACCGCATAGCCGATCACGCGCGACAGGAACACGACGAAGGTGTTCATCACGCCCTGGATCAGCGTCATCGTGACCATGTCGCCGTTGGCGATGTGGGCCACCTCGTGGCCGATGACGGCCTCGACCTCTTCGCGCGTCATGCCCTGCAACAGGCCGGTGGACACCGCCACCAGCGACGAGTTCTTGAACGCGCCAGTCGCGAAGGCATTGGGCTCGCCTTCGAAGATGCCGACCTCGGGCATGCCGATGCCGGCCTTGTCGGCGAACTTGCGCACCGTGCCGACGATCCAGGCCTCGTCGGGCGACTGGGGGTTGTCGATCATGTGCAGGCCGGTGGTCCACTTGGCCATGGGCTTGCTGATGAGCAGCGAGATGATCGCGCCGCCGAAACCCATCACCAGCGCGAAGCCGAGCAGCGCGCCCAGGTTGAGCCCGTTGGCCGTGAGGAAGCGATTGACGCCGAGCAGGCTGGCGACCACGCCGAGCACCGCGACGACCATCACATTGGTCAAAACGAACAGAAGGATACGTTTCAAGTTGAATTCTCCGTGGGGAAACCTGCCACCTAGATGAGGACCCCGGGGCCCTCTTCAAGCCGTGCGCGGCATGGAGGCCCTGGGTGTTGTAGTGCGTTCTGGGCGCTCCGCTCGGCGGCAGCCGGTAGAGCCATGATAGGAGCAAAAGTTCTATGCCCCTGGTATTCCCCGGCCCGGCAAGGGCCTGAAAACCTGCGAGTCGGCATAGAACGCCGCCGCCTCGTTGCCGCCCCACCAGCCGGGCACCCCGAGCACCGGCAGCGGCACGAAGGGCTTGCGTTCGAGCTGCCGCGCGTCGAGCGCCTGCGCCATGCGCTCGTCATCGAACGCCGCCGGGCCGCTCGCGTCGTGCGTCAGCAGCACGTGCGCGGTGATCGGCTTGCGCGGCGTGACCAGTTTTTCGAGCAGCGCATGGCCGAAGAGCAGCAGGCGCGCCTCGCTCCACAGCCCGCGTTGCGTGATGAACAGCGTGTGCCAGTCGCGCGCGATCAGCGCCTGCCAGAGCGCGGGTGGCGCATCGAGCACCGCGCCGTTCTCGTCGAACAGCGTGAGCGCATCGCGCAGCGGGCCTCGCACGGCGGCGACGCCGCTGCGCGCGATCTCGGCCGCTTGCAGTTCGTTGAGCCGGCGCTTGGTCTGCGGAAAGGCGAGCCACACGAGTCCATTGAAAAGATCGTGCAGGTTGTCGCGCGTGGGGATGGTGCGGGTCTGGAAGATGTGGGCTTCGTAGGCTTGGCCTGCGGGCAGCGCGTCCTGATGTACGAAATCGGGCGCCTGGGCGGGCTTGACTGCCTGCAGGGCGGCAGCCACCCCGGCGTGCCGCGCGGCCTGCTCTACCGCGCCGCCGCTCGAACGATAGGGCGCGAGCCAGGGCTGCGCCCAATCAACCGCCGGCAGGGTCAAGGCGCGGGCGCGCCCGTCCAGCGGATGCGGTCAGGGTGCTGCATCACGGCGAACTCCGACGTGAGCTTGTCGAAAAGCTTGAGCGAGCTGCCGTGCTTGCCAAGCAGGCCGGCCGTGCGCAGGGCCTTTGCCACGTCGTTGAGCGGCACGTCGTTGCCGCTGCGCAAGGCCGGTGCAGCCTGCAGGATGAATTCGGCCGCTTCGGAGATTTGCGGTTGCTGTTGCTGCTGCGGTGGCGGCGCAGCCTTGGCAGCCTTCGCCGTCTTGCGGGCCGGCGTCTTGGCCGCGGCCTTCTTGGCAGCAGGCGTCGCCTTGGCCCGCGCGGTCTTCGCGGGTGCAGACTTGGCCGCAGCCGCCTTCTTCGCCGGCGCGGTGCGCACCGCGGGCTTCGTGCCGGCGTGGTGCGCGAGGTCCATGAAGGCGTCGTACACGCCGACCGTCTCTTCGCCCGTCTTGCCCTGCTGGCCGATGCCGCAGACGCGGCAGCCCTTTTCGCGCAGGCGGATCACGAGCGGCGCGAAGTCGGAGTCGGAAGACACCAGCACCACCACGTCGGGCCGCTCGTTGATGGCGAGGTCGATGGCGTCGACCGACAGCGCGATGTCGGTGCTGTTCTTGCCGGCCGACAGGTTCACCATCGGCCGCACCGACAGCCGCTTGAACATCGCCTGCCGGTTCACCGCCATCTCGGCGTTGCAATACGCGCGGCGCACATGAATGGCGCCGTATTCATCCATCGTGCGCTGCACGGCCTGTTCGATCACATCGGCCGAGACGTTGTCGGCGTCGATCAGCAACATCACGCGCAGCGTCGGTGTCATGAGAGCTTCCAGTTGATCGTTTCGCCGCCGCGCAAGGGCTTGAGCGTGGCATCGCCGTAGGGCACGGTCTCCGGCACGGTCCAGCTTTCGCGCTTGAGCGTGATGGTGTCGGTGTGGCGCGGCAGTTCGTAGAAGTCAGGGCCGTGGAAGCTCGCGAAGCCTTCGAGCTTGTCGAGCGCATTCACGCTGTCGAAGGCCTCGGCGTACAGCTCGATGGCCGTGAGCGCGGTGTAGCAGCCGGCGCAACCCAGCGCATGCTCCTTCAGGTGCGCCGGGTGCGGTGCGCTGTCGGTGCCCAGGAAGAAGCGGTCGCTGCCGCTGGTGGCTGCCTCGACCAGCGCCACGCGATGCGTCTCGCGCTTGAGCACCGGCAGGCAGTAGTAGTGCGGGCGAATGCCGCCGGTGAAGATGGCGTTGCGGTTGTACAGCAGGTGGTGCGCCGTGATGGTGGCTGCCGTGAAACGGCCGGCGTCGCGCACGTAGTGGGCGCCTTCCTTCGTGGTCAGGTGCTCGAACACCACCTTCAGTTCGGGAAAGTCGCGGCGCAGCGGAATCATCACATGGTCGACGAACACGGCTTCGCGGTCGAACAGGTCGATGGCGGGGTCGGTCACCTCACCGTGCACCAGCAGCAGCAGGCCGTGCTTCTGCATGGCTTCGAGCGTCTTGTAGGTCTTGCGGATGTCGGTCACGCCGGCATCGCTGTTGGTGGTGGCGCCGGCCGGGTAGAGCTTGAGCGCGCGCACGCCGGCTTCGGCTGCCAGCGCGATCTCTTCGGGCGGCAGCTTGTCGGTGAGGTAGAGCGACATCACGGGCTCGAAGGCCGCGCCCTCGGGCACGGCGGCGCGGATGCGGTCGCGGTAGGCCACGGCCTGTGCGGCGGTGGTCACGGGCGGGCGAAGGTTGGGCATGATCAGCGCGCGGCCGAACTGGCGAGCGCTGTGGGGAACGACGGCTTCGAGGGCGGCGCCATCGCGCACGTGCAAGTGCCAGTCGTCGGGGCGGGTGATCGTGAGGGTGTCTGTCATGGCGCTGGGATTGTCGCATCGCCCCCCTGGCGCCCTCCCACCGGGCTACGGATGCGAGAACACGCGACAGGCGTTCCGGGGCACCTGCTGGCTCCACTTGACGTGGTTGACCGAACTGCGCGCCCCCTTGCCCGGCGGCCAGGGGTCGAAGATTCGCAGCGTGGTGCCGCGCCCGCCGGGATCGTCGTCGCCGCGAATACCCACGACAAGCACCATGTGGCCCGGACGGCCGACACCGGCGGCATACCCCCTCGCACCCCACGGCAGATCGAACATCAGCGGCCCGTGCTGCAGTGCGGCACGCAGCTGGCCGACCGACCAGGGCACCGGCGGGCGCACCGTCAGGCCGTGCGCGGACGCAAAGAGCGCATCGGCCGTCGTGGCGTCGTCGGCATTCGCGAAGGTGCGCAGGCCGCCGTCGTCGCCGATCAGCTCGGCTGGCGTACGCGCCACCACCGCCTGCACGTTGGAGCGCGTGATCATGGCCGTGCAGGCGGCCCAGCATTGGCCGGGCGTGGGCTGCGGAATCAGCGCGACGGGGTGCAGGATCGGCGCGTGGCACTCGTTGCCGAACACCAGGTTCTGCGTGCAGGGGCCGGCCTCGCCGTCTTCGGCGAGCCAGTTCGCGGCCTGCAGGCGGCGCACCGCAATCCGGGTGATCGGGCCGTAGTCGCCGTCGAGCACGAGCCCGGGGTTCGGCTGGAGCTTCCGGTTCAATGCCTCCTGCAATCTGCGAACGTCGGCGCCACGTGCACCCTGCGTCAGTGTTGTCATCGGTTCTGTTCCCTTCGCCCCACAGACTGTCGGTGCAAACGGTTGCATTGTCAAAAACGGGCTCCGCGGCGTCCATCGGTCGGACGGCATATCCGGGATGGCGACCCCGCTTGGCCCGGGGCACGCCCGTTGCTTGACGTGCTGCGCCATTCGGCCGAAGGTTTGGCCGGCCCAGGCCTTGCGAGAACAAGAAAACAGGAAACCGCCATGCTGTCCACGGCAATGCTTTACTTTCGCGAGACCGCCAAGGCCGGCTCGCTGCGCCGCGCCGCGGAGCAACTGGGCGTGGCGCCGAGCGCCATCAGCCGCCAGATCGCCAAGCTCGAAGGCGAACTGCAGACCGCCCTGCTCGACCGCCGCGCCAACCGCACCACCCTCACGCCGGCCGGCGAGCTGGTGCTCGCACACGCCGACCAGGTGCTGCAGAACAGCGAGGCGCTGCGCGGCGCGTTGCAGGAGCTGATCGGCCAGCCCGTCGGCACAGTGCGCATCGGCAGCATCGAGGGCATGGTCAGCCACTTCCTTGCGAACAACCTGGCGCGCTTCCAGAAGCGGCATCCGCAGGTGAAGCTGCAGGCCTCGGTGGTGGGCTCGCGTGCGGTGCTCGAAGCGCTGCAGGAAGGGCGCATCGACATCGCGCTGGCCTTCAACCTGCCCGAGCGCCACGCCTTCCGCGAACATGCGCGGCTGGAGCAGCCGCTGTGCGCCATCGTCGCGCCCACGCATGCGCTGGCGCGGCGGCGAAGCGTGTCGTTCCGCGAACTCGAAGGCCACCGCGTGGCGCTGCCCGACCGCTCGTTCCAGATCCGCCACCTGGTCGACCGCATCGCATCGAAGACGCAGGTGTCGCTCGACCTGGTGATCGAGACGAGCACGCTCGACATGGCCAAGGGCGTGGTGCGCAACAGCGATCTCATCACCTTCCTGCCGCGCTATGCGGCGCTGCACGAGGTGTCGAACGGCGACCTGTGCGCCGTGCCGCTGCAGGAGCGCGACTTTGCCGCCACCGCGACCAGCCTGCTCACGATGCCGGGGCAGCGCCAGTCGCCGGCATCGCGCGCACTGCTCGAAATGCTGGCCACCAGCATGGGGCGCTACGGCTCCAACGCGGTGCCGCGTTCTGATTCCGGCAACACGCGCGTGCAGAAATGAGCCTTCCCGTCGGCCTCGTCGCTCCCTACATTGGGCGCTGACGAGGAAAGACGGCATGACAACCACAAGCACCGAAACCATTGCGTTCCCCGAAGGCGGCTACCGCTACGCGAAGGGCGTGTTCCAGTATTCCGCCGGCGTGGCGGCGCTGCCCGGCTTTGCCATCGAGCGGGTGCGCTTCCAGCAGGCCGTGCCGCTGGCCGACGGCTTCGACGCCATCGCGGCGCACCTGCGCGCCATCGGCCGGCCGCTCACCGCGCTGTGCGCCTGCGAACTGCGCTCGCCCGCGCCGTTCTCCGAGCGCGGCTTTCACGACTTCAACCGCATCTATGCCGGCACGCTCGAGCGCTGGCAGCTGCTGCGCGGCGACCACAACCCGGTTGCGCGCACCAACGTGTGCCCGCGCGTCGGCGCACCGGCCACGCCGGCCTTCCAGGCCTTCTCGTACACCGTGCCGGCCGACGACGATGCCGGGCCGCCGAGCTTCGTGGTCTCGGGCGGCGGCGAAGCGCCCGACGGCCACGCCAGCTACCGCGAGGTGATGGTCCGCCTGGGCGACACCAGCCCCGACGGCCTGCGCGCCAAACTCGGCTACGTGATGACTGAAATGGAACGCCGCCTGGCCGTGCTGGGCTTCGGCTGGCGCGATGCCGCGGCCGTGCAGGCCTACACGGTGCATGACATCGGCGCGCTGGTGTTCGACGAAATCGTGCAGCGCGGCGCGCTCACCACCGGCCTGACATGGCACCTCGCGCGCCCGCCGATCGTGGACATGGAAGTCGAGATGGACCTGCGCTGCGCAAGGCGCGAGATCGCGCTGTCATGGCCCTAGGCCAGGCAGGGACTGACCGCCTGCTGGCACATGTCGTGCTTGAGAGTTTCCTTTCGTCCTTTCCGCCATTCCACCCAACGGAGTTCCATGTGAAGCGTGCTGCCCCTGCCCTGTTCCTGAAGCCCCTGGCCGCCTGCGCGGCACTCGCCATCCTGGCCCTGGCCGCGCCCCATGCGATGGCCCAGGAAAAGACGCTGCGCATCGCCATGACGGCAGCCGACATTCCGCGCACGCTGGGCCAGCCCGACCAGGGCTTCGAGGGCAATCGCTTCACCGGCATTCCGATCTACGACTCGCTCACGCAGTGGGACCTGTCGAAGGCCGACGCACCGAGCGTGCTGATTCCCGGCCTCGCCACCTCGTGGGCAGTGGACGCCAAGGACAAGACCAAGTGGGTCTTCAAGCTGCGCCCCGGCGTCAAGTTCCACGACGGCTCGGCCTTCACCGCCGACGCCGTGGTGTGGAACGTGCAGAAGGTTCTCGACAAAGAAGCCGTGCAGTTCGACCCCAGCCAGGTCGGCGTGACGGCCTCGCGCATGCCCACGCTCAAGTCGGCGCGCAAGATCGACGACACGACGGTCGAACTCACCACCAGCGAGCCCGACGCCTTCCTGCCGATCAACCTCACGAACCTGTTCATGGCTTCGCCCGCGCACTGGCAGAAGAAGTTCGATGCCGCCGCCGGCGCCACGCCCGCCGACAAGGCCAAGGCCGCCTGGACCGCCTTCGCCGCCGACCCCGCCGGCTCGGGCCCGTTCAAGGTCACGCGCTTCGTGGCGCGCGAGCGGCTGGAGCTGGCCGCCAACAAGACCTACTGGGACGCCAGGCGCGTACCGAAGATCGACAAGGTCGTGATGCTGCCGATGCCCGAGGCCAATGCGCGCACCGCTGCGCTGCTGGGCGGCCAGGTCGACTGGATCGAGGCGCCCGCGCCCGACGCCATGGCGCAGATCACGCAGCGCGGCTTCAAGATCTATTCGAACGCCCAGCCCCACGTGTGGCCGTGGCAGCTCTCGTTCGCCGAAGGCTCGCCCTGGCTCGACAAGCGCGTGCGCCAGGCCGCCAACCTGTGCATCGACCGCGGCGGCATGAAACAGCTGCTGGGCGGGATGATGGCCGAGCCCAAGGGCACGGTGCCGCCGGGCCACCCGTGGTTCGGCAAGCCCACCTTCGACATCAAATACGACGTGAAGGCCGCGCAGGCGCTGATGACGCAGGCCGGCTACTCGGCCGCCAAGCCGATCAAGGTGAAGGTGCAGATCTCGGCATCGGGCTCGGGCCAGATGCAGCCGCTGCCGATGAACGAGTTCGCGCAGCAGTCACTCAAGCAGTGCTACTTCGACGTGCAGTTCGACGTGATCGAATGGAACACGCTGTTCACCAACTGGCGCAAGGGCGCGAAAGACCCGTCGGCCAACGGCGCCAATGCGGTCAACATCAGCTTCGCGGCCATGGACCCGTTCTTCGCGATGGTGCGCTTCGTGAGCACCAAGGCCTTCCCGCCGGTGTCGAACAACTGGGGCTACTACGGCAGCCCCGAGGTCGACAAGCTGGTGGCCGATGCGCGCACCAGCTTCGACGACAAGGCACGCGACGCCGCGCTCGCCAAGCTGCACACGCACATCGTGGACGACGCGCCCTTCGTGTGGATCGCGCACGACGTCGGTCCGCGCGCCATGTCGGCCAAGGTCAAGAACGTGGTGCAGCCCAAGAGCTGGTTCATCGACATCGCCACGATGACGATGGACTGAGCGTTTCTTCCAGCCAGCCACGAGCCAGCCAATGTTCGCCTACCTCCTGCGCCGCGTGATCTACGCCGTGCCGATCATGATCGGCGTGGCCCTCGTGTGCTTCCTGCTCGTGCACATCGCGCCGGGCGATCCGCTGGTGTCGATATTGCCGCCCGATGCGTCCGCCGACCTGCAGGCACAGCTGCGCGAGCTCTACGGCTTCAACCGTTCGCTGCCCGAGCAGTTCGCGATGTGGCTGTGGCGCGCGATGCATGGCGACCTGGGCGTGTCCATCGCCAGCAACCGCGCGGTGGCCGGCGAGGTGTTCACCGCCGTGGGCAACACGCTGCGGCTCGCGGTGGTGGCAACCTTCATCGGCTTCGTGCTGGGCTGCCTGTTCGGCTTCGTGGCGGGCTACTTCCGCAACTCGTGGGTCGACCGCCTGGCCTCGATGTTCTCGGTGCTGGGCGTGAGCGTGCCGCACTACTGGCTGGGCATGGTGATGGTGATCGTGTTCTCGTCGCAGCTCATGTGGCTGCCGGCCACCGGCGCGGGCCCCAGCGGCTCCGACGACTGGGCCTGGGACTGGGAGCACCTGCAGTTCCTGCTGCTGCCGGCGCTCACGATGTCGGTGATTCCGATGGGCATCATCGCGCGCACGGTGCGCGCACTGGTGGCCGACATCCTCGACCAGGAGTTCATCGTCGGGCTGCGCGCCAAGGGCCTCACGCACCTCGGCGTGTTCCGCCACATGGTGAAGAACGCGGCGCCCACCGCGCTGGCCGTGATGGGCCTGCAACTGGGCTACCTGCTCGGCGGCTCGATCCTCATCGAGACCGTGTTCTCGTGGCCGGGCACCGGCTTCCTGCTGAACTCGGCCATCTTCCAGCGCGACCTGCCGCTGCTGCAGGGAACGATCCTGGTGCTGGCACTGTTCTTCGTGCTGCTGAACCTGCTGGTCGACGTGCTGCAGACCTTGCTCGATCCGCGCATCGCGCGCGCCTGAAGAAGAAAGCCGCCAAGCCATGTCCACCGTGCTTCCCGCCTCTTCATCTTCCGCAATCGCAGTCGAACCCTTGCCGGCCCAGCGCTCGCGCGGCTACTGGGCCTCGGTGTGGCTGCGCTTCCGGCGCGACCCGGTCGCCGTGGGCGCGGCCATCGTCGTGCTGCTGCTGATCGCGCTCGCAGTCTTCGGCCCCTGGCTCGCGCCGTCGGATCCCTACCAGTCGTCGATGCTCAAGCGCCTGAAGCCCATCGGCACCGAGGGCCTGCCCTTCGGCAGCGACGAGCTGGGCCGCGACATGCTCTCGCGCCTCATCGTCGGCGCGCGGCTGTCGCTGTTCATCGGCATCACACCGGTGCTGTGCGCCTTCGTGCTGGGCACGATCATCGGCATCGTCGCAGGCTACGCGGGCGGGCTGACCAACACGCTGATCATGCGCACCATCGACGTGTTCTACGCCTTCCCATCGGTGCTGCTGGCCATCGCGCTGTCGGGCACGCTGGGTGCGGGGGTGGTCAATTCGCTGATCTCGCTGACCATCGTGTTCATTCCACAGATAGCGCGCGTGGCCGAGAGCGTGACCACGCAGGTGCGCACCCGCGACTATGTGGAAGCGGCGCGAGCCTCGGGCGCCAGCCCCTTCACCATCGTGCGCGTGCATGTGCTGGGCAATGTGCTCGGTCCGATCTTCGTGTACGCCACCAGCCTGATCGCGGTGTCGATGATCCTGGCTTCGGGCCTGTCGTTCCTCGGTCTCGGCGTGAAGCCGCCGGAGCCCGAGTGGGGGCTGATGCTCAACACGTTGCGCACCGCCATCTATGTGCAGCCATGGGTCGCTGCGCTGCCGGGCGCGATGATCTTCATCACTTCGATCTCTTTCAACATCTTGTCCGACGGGCTTCGGTCTGCCATGGACAACAAGGGGTGAGCATGGAAGTCTGTTCTTCGATGCAGTGCGTTTCAGGGCGCGCTCACGCCGACGGGGTACCTTGCTCCGCGAATGTCCCCCGGCCTTCGGCCTCCTCCTTTATTTCGCTGCGCAAGGCACCCCATCGGCGTGATCGTTGTTCGCAGCGGTGGTTGATCGGCCAGCACCACAGCCGCGCCCATGTGCGAATGGCACCGGGTGCTCCCCGCAGCGAAATAAAGGAGGAGCCGAAGGCGGGGGACATTCGCGGAGGGGAGTACCCGGTGTCATTCGCACGCACCCCGAACGCAGTGGACAGGAGCTAACAAAAATGGACGCACCCAAAGACATCGGCGGCCCAGCCCAACCGCTCCTGACAATCAAGGGCCTGGTCAAGCACTTCCCCTTGAAAAAAGACCCACTGGGCCGCGGCGGCGGCGTAGTGCGCGCAGTCGACGGCGTGGACTTCGAAGTGCTCAAGGGCGAAACGCTTGGCGTGGTCGGCGAGTCCGGCTGTGGCAAGTCGACCACCGCACGCCTGCTGATGCAGCTCATCGAACCCACACGCGGCGAAGTCGTTTTCGACGGCCGCGAAGTCGGCAGCCGCGACCTGCCGCTGAAAGAATTCCGCCGCCAGGTGCAGATGGTGTTCCAGGACAGCTACGCCTCGCTCAACCCGCGCCTCACCATCGAAGACTCGATCGCCTTCGGCCCGCAGGTGCACGGCGTATCGCGACGCGAATCGGTGGAACGGGCGCGCGACCTGCTGGCTCGCGTGGGCCTCTCGCCGCAGCGCTTTGCCGAACGCTACCCGCACGAACTCTCGGGCGGCCAGCGGCAGCGCGTGAACATCGCGCGGGCACTGGCACTGCAGCCGCGCATGGTGATCCTCGACGAAGCCGTCTCCGCGCTCGACAAGTCTGTGGAAGCACAGGTCATCAACCTGCTGCTCGACCTGAAGACCGAGTTCGGGCTGACCTACGTATTCATCAGCCACGACCTCAACGTGGTGCGCTACGTGAGCGACCGCGTCATGGTGATGTACCTCGGCCAGGTGGCAGAGATCGGCCCGGCCGATGCGCTGTACGACGCGCCCGCGCACCCCTACACGCGTGCGCTGCTGTCCTCCATGCCGTCGATGGACCCTGACCACCGCACAGAAGAAGCCGCGCTCGCGGGCGATCCGCCGAACCCCATCAACCCGCCCTCGGGCTGCCGCTTTCATCCGCGCTGCGCGCTGGCCGCGCCGGTGTGCGCCAAGGTCGTGCCCGAGCGCATCGTCACCGGCTCGCAGCATGCGGTGAGCTGCCTGATCCACGAAGCCGGCAGCGGGCATCCGATGGCCATCGAAACCCCGAGGCAAGCAGCATGAGCAACAACGACGAACCGATGGTCCGCCTGCGCGACCTCAGCGTTACCTTCAGCGGCGGCCGCAAGCCGGTGCACGCCGTCAGCGGCGTGAGCCTCGAAGTGCAGCGCGGCGAGGTCGTCGCGCTGATCGGCGAATCGGGCTCGGGCAAGAGCGTGACCATGCGCACCCTGCTGCGCCTGCACCCCGAGCGCCGCACCCGCATGGGCGGCACGGTGCAGGTGGCAGGCCGCGACGTGCTCGCGATGTCGCAGCGCGAGCTGGCCGACTTCCGCGGCAAGGTCGCGTCGATGATCTTCCAGGAGCCGCTGCTGGCGCTCGACCCGGTGTATTCGGTGGGCGCGCAGATCGTCGAGTCGATCCGCCGGCACGAATCCGTCACGCAGGCCGAGGCGCAACAACGCGCGCTGGCGCTGTTCGAGCGCGTGCGCATTCCAAGCCCCGAACGGCGCCTGCAGGCCTACCCGCACGAGATGTCGGGCGGCATGCGCCAGCGCGCCATGATTGCGCTGGCACTCGCCTGCAAGCCCCAGCTGCTGCTGGCCGACGAGCCCACCACAGCGCTCGACGCCACGGTGCAAATTCAGATCTTGCTGCTGCTGCGCGAGCTGCAGCGCGACCTGGGGCTGTCGGTGATCTTCGTCACGCACGACATCGGCGCCGCCGTCGAGGTGGCCGACCGCATCGCGGTGATGTATGCCGGCCGCATTGTCGAGGAAGGCACTGCGCGCGAGCTGATCCGCTCGCCGCGCCATCCATACACGATCGCGCTGCTCAAGAGCCGCGCGCACGGTGCGCTGGCGCGCGGCACGCGGCTCGAAACCATCGGCGGCGCGCCGCCCGACCTGTCCGCGCTGCCGCCCGGCTGCGCCTTTGCCGAACGCTGCGCGCTCGCAAGCGATGCCTGCCGCACCGCGCAACCACCGGTGGTCGAGCTCGCGCCGAACCACCGCGTGCGCTGCATCCACACCGATGCCGCGGCGGCCATTGCGCCGGTGCTCGTCGCCTGACAGACAACCTCTTCAACATCTTTCACCGCCATGCCTCTGCAAGACCCCGCCCACGCCTTCGTTCCGTACCCCGATGCGCCGGTGCCGCGCGCTGCGACCGGTCCGCTGGCCGACCTGAGCTTTGCGGCGAAAGACCTGTTCGACGTGACCGGCTACCCCACGGGCGGCGGCAATCCCATCGTGCTGGCGATGTCGGGCATCAAGACCCGCACCGCGCCGACCGTGCAGAAGCTGCTCGATGCCGGCGCCCGCTTTGCCGGCAAGACCGTGACCGACGAACTTGCGTTCTCGATGAACGGCAACAACGCGCATTTCGGCGCGCCGATCAACGGTGGCGCACCCACGCGCATCACCGGCGGTTCGTCGTCGGGCTCGGCCTCGGCCGTGTCGTCGAACCTGTGCGACTTCGCGCTGGGCACCGACACCGGCGGCTCGGTGCGCGCGCCGGCCAACCACTGCGGCCTGTACGGCCTGCGCCCTACCCACGGCCGCGTGAGCCTTGAAGGCGCGCTCGACCTCGCACCCAGCTTCGACACCTGCGGCTGGTTCGCGCGCGACATCGGCACCTTCGCGCGCGTGGCCGATGTGCTGCTCGGCGCCGATGCGGCGGCCTTGCCCGAACGCGTGCGGCTGCTGCGGCCCGACGATGTCTGGGCGCTGGCCGTGCCCGCCGCAATCGAAGCGCTGAAGGGCGCGGCCGACCGCGTGCAGGGCCTGCTCGGTGCCGCCAAGGGCACCACGGTGGCGCTGGAATCCTTCGACACGATGTACTGGAACTTCCGCTACCTGCAGTCGCGCGAGGCCTGGCTCACCGATGGCCCATTGATCGAACGCTACGCGCCGCCGCTCGGTCCGGGCGTGGCCGAACGCTTTGCGTGGTCGCGCGAAGTGACCGATGCGCAGGTTGCAGCGGGCCGCACCTTCCGCACCGCGTTTCGCGAGCACCTGGCCGCGCTGCTCGGCACCGACGGCGTGCTGCTGATGCCGACCATGCCCGACATCGCGCCGCTGCGCAGCGACAGCGAAGCCGCGCTGGAGGACTACCGCAACCGCGCGATCCGCATGCTGTGCATCGCGGGCCTTGCGGGCTTTCCGCAGCTCTCGATGCCGCTGGCCTCGCGCGACGGTGCGCCGCTGGGCATCTCGCTGCTCGGGCCGGCGGGGTCGGACCGGTCGCTGGTTGCGCTGGCGCAGCGCATCGTGGGCTGAGGCCGGGCAAGCCTCAGAACTGCACGCTGCCGCTCTGCCGAAGAAGGCAGACGTCGCAATCGACGCCGCCTCCCGCGCGCTCGATCACCACGAAGTCGCCCGCATCTACCGCCAGCAGCGCGTGATGCCAGGTGCCGGGCGCGAGCACCACGCCCTGGCGCCCGTCGGTGACGAAAGCCGCGAGTTGCTGCGCCGAGGTGGGCGCCTCGCCCGCGCGCGCGACCACGATCACGAAGCGCCTGTCGCCCAGCGGCACGAAGGTCTGGCTGCCGAGCGCGTGGCGCTCCATCTCCGACACCTCGTGCGGAAAGCGCCGCGCCTGCGCGCGAAACAGCGCGAGCATCGGCCGGCCGCCTTCGGCGTCGAGTTGCAGGTCGTCGAGCAGGTCGAAGCGCTGTGCATTGCCTCCGTTGATGGGCCGGCCCTCACCGGTGGGTGCCTCGATCACGGTGCCATACGGGGCAAAGGCATGGGAAGTCAGCGGCTGCGCGACGAGCAACGCTGCGCTGGCGGGAGAAAAATCGTTCATGCCGCAATTGCAGCAGAAAGCATGCCTTCCGCCACGCGAGGGATACTGTTCACCATGAGCACGACAGAGCCCCAGTTGATCGCCCCGGCGCTTGCCGACGGCGGCCTCGCCGCCATGTTCGCGGCACCGGGCGGCGCCCAGGCCTTTGCCGTACGCTGGCAAGGCGGCGTGCACGGCTATCTCAACCAGTGCCCCCATGCAGGCGGCCCGCTTGATTTCGAAGGCCAGGTGCTGGAAAGTTCAGGCCGCTTCCTGATGTGCGCGCGGCACGGCGCCATCTTCGAGCCCGACACCGGAAAATGCGTCGGCGGCCCCTGCCGCGGCGCACGACTCACGCCGCTGGCGGTGCATGAAAAAGCGGACGGCAGCGTGTGGCTCGGCCAGGCCGAATGAAGACGAAGACAACCCTCCAGGAGAAAAAAGATATGCGCAGCAACAACAGGCTTCACCCCCTCACCCTGTCGGTCACGGCCCTCGCCTTCGCCGGCCTCATGGCGGGCTGCACCGGCATGTCGCCCGGCAGCGGCAAGGCCTTCACGGGCATGAAGGTCACGTCGAGCGCCTTCGGCGACAACGGCGTCATTCCGGCGGACTACGCCGGCGCGGGCGACTGCGGCGGCAAGAACGTCTCGCTGCCCGTGGCGTGGAGCAACCTGCCGGCCAAGACCAAGTCGGTCGCCGTGCTGGTGTTCGACCCCGACGGCGCGGCCGGCCTCGGCGTGTCGCACTGGGTGGCCTACAACATCGCGGCCGAGCGTGGCGAGCTCAAGGCGGGCGAAGGCCAGGCGGGCTCGAACTTCAACTTCACCATGGGCCCGAACGTGGCCGGCGCACCCGCTTATCGCGGCATGTGCCCGCCGGTGGGCGACCGGCCGCACCACTACGTGATGACCGTGGTTGCCACCGACTTCGCACCGGGCAGCCTGCCGGCAGGCCTTGCGCGCGACGCCCTGCTGGCCGCGCTCAAGGGCCATGCACTGGGCGGGCAGAGCGTGGTGGGCCTCTACAGCCGCTGAATGCAGCGGGTGCGCGAGTAATAATTAAGGTTTCAGTTCGCCGGCATTCGTCAGCCATGGCTGCAGCCGCTTCTTCGAAAGCTTCATCGATGGCCCAGCCCGCTGCCGCGTCCTCCCCCTCTTCGGCCCCACCGTCCATCGGCGACCTCGACGCCATGTTCGACCTGGCGCCCGTCTCGCTCTGGATCGAAGACTACGGCGACCTCAAGCGCAAGCTCGACGGCTGGCGCGCCGAGGGCGTGACCAACCTGGTGGCGCACCTGCATGCAGACCCGCAGCGCGTGAGCGACTGCATGGCGCTGCTGAAGGTGCTGCGGGTCAACCAGCACACGCTGAAACTCTTTGCCGCCGACAGCCAGGAAACCCTGCTGGGCGCGCTGGACCGCGTGTTCCGCGGCGACATGTCGGCCACCGTGGTGCACGAGCTCGACCAGCTGTGGCACGGCCAGCTCACCTTCGAGAGCGAAACCGTCAACTACGCGCTCGACGGCCGGCGGCTCGACGTGCGCGTGCGCGCCCGCGTGCTGCCGGGGTACGAAGACAGCTGGAGCCGCGTGCTGGTGTCGCTCGACGACGTTACCGAGCGCGTGGCTGCGCAGCGCCTGCGCGACGAGAGCGCCATGTACGCACGCAGCCTGTTCGACCGCTCGCCCGTGTCGCTGTGGGTGGAAGACTTCAGCGCGGTGCGCTCGCTGCTCGAGAGCATCCGTGCGCGCGGCATTACCGACTTCGCCACCTTCATCAAGGTGCACCCCGACTTCGTTGCGCGCTGCATGCAGGAGATTCGCGTCATCGACGTGAACCACGAAACGCTGCGCATGTTCGGCGCGCCCGACCTGCCCACGCTGCTGGGCAGCATCTCGCGCATCTTCCGCGACGAGATGCGCGAATCGTTCGCCGAGCAACTGCAAGACCTGTGGAACGGCAAGACCGTGCAGCATCGCGAGGTGCTCAACTATTCGCTGTCGGGCGAGGTGCTGAACATCCACATGCAGTTCGCGGTGCAGGAAGACCGGCAGGGCACCTGGGACCTGGTGCTGGTGTCGCTGGTAGACATCACCGCGCGCAAGAAGGCCGAGGCCTATCTGGAGTATCTCGGCAAGCACGACGTGCTCACGCAGCTGTGCAACCGCACCTACTACACCGAGGAGCTGAACCGCCTGTCGCGCAAGGGCCCCTGGCCGGTGTCGATCGTGGCCATCGACCTCAATGGCCTGAAGCAGATCAACGACCATGAAGGCCACGCCGCTGGCGACTCGCTGCTGCGCCGAATGGGCGAGGTGCTCGACAAGGCCGTCGACCCGCCGGCTTGGCCCGCGCGCATCGGCGGCGACGAATTCGCGGTGCTGCTGCCGATGACCGACGAGCGCGGCGCCGAGGCAATGCGCGAGCGCATCCTCACGCTGCTCGAAATGAACAACCAGTTCCACGCGGGGCAAAGCGGCCACGCCTTGAGCCTGGCCATCGGGCTCGCGACCTGCCACGGAGACGAGTCGCTGGAGGTTGCGCTGCAGCGGGCGGACCGGGCGATGTATGTCGACAAGTCACGGCACTACGAGACCGTGGAGAGACACCAGCGGCACGCGTGACCGGCACGATGCGAGTGCCGGCGCCTCCAGCTCACTCCGGCACCGGCACCCGAACCCGCTCCAGAATGAAATCGATGAACGTCCGGATCGCCCGCGTGTGCTGGCGGTTCGGCATGTAGAGCATGAACATCTGCGTGCCGAAGATGCTCAGGCGCCAGTCGTCGAGCGTGGTCACGACGTCGCCTTTGCGCACGTCTTCCTGCACCACGTAGTCGGGCACGAGCCCGATGCCCAGCCCCGCGAGGATGGCCTGGCGCAGGAACAGGAAGTTTTCCGAGATCAGCGTCGGCTCCAGGATCACTTCACGCCTCGTCTCGCCTTGGTAGGCCGACACGCGCAGCTGTCGCCCGATGACGGCGGCGGTGACCACCGGCGCGCCCTGCAGGGCGTCCAGCTGCACCGGCAGCGGGTTCTTCGCCGCGTAGTCGGTTGAAGCGCAGGCCACATAACGCACCGGCCCCATCTCGCGCGCCACCAGGTTCTGCGGCGGCTCGGGAATCACGCGGATCGCGATGTCGACTTCGTCGCGCAGCAGGTCTTCGATGCGGTTCTCGAACACCACGTCGAGCACGATGCCGGGGTACTGGCGCTTGAAGTCGATCAGCCAGTCGGCCATCACGAGCTGGCCGTAGCCGCTGGGCACGCTCAGGCGCACGCGGCCCTGCAGGCCCTGCCCCAGCGTCGTTACCGATTCGCGCGCCGCCAGCAGCTCGCCCTGGATGGCCACGCCGTGCTGGTAAAGCCGCAGGCCGATTTCGGTCGGCTCGGCGCGCCGGGTGGTGCGCCGCACCAGCTGCGCGCCCACCGAGCGCTCCAGCTGGTTCAGGTGGTAGCTGACGTTGGCGCGGCTCATCTTGAGCCGGCGGGCCGCGGCACTCAGGTTGCCTGCGTCAAGAATTTCCACCAACAAAGTGAGCGACTGGAGGTCCATGGGCCGATTGTGTCAAAAATTCTTTGACAGTCTGTCAACCGCCTATGCAATTGTCAAAGCGGCGCAGCGGGCAAAGAATGCTGGGTTCACCCCCAGAGCCTCGAACCGCACGGTTCGCAACGCAAAGAGACAAGCAAGCACATGGCCACCACAACTCCCAGCCCCTCCACGTCCAATGGTCCCGTCACCTTCCAGCGTCGAGGCGACGTGTTCGTGGTGACCATCGACAACCCGCCCGTCAACGCCTTGGGCGTGGATGTGCGCCGCGGCCTCGTGGGCGCCATCGACGCGGCCGAGGCCGACAGCGCCGCCGCGGCGGTGCTGATCGTCGGCGCGGGCCGCAACTTCATCGCGGGTGCGGACATCCGCGAGTTCGGCAAGACGCCGCAACCGCCGTCGCTGCCTGAGGTCTGCCTGAAAATCGAGAACTGCACGAAGCCGGTGGTCGCCGCAATCCACGGCGCCGCACTGGGCGGCGGACTCGAAGTGGCGCTGTCGGCGCACTACCGCCTCGCCTCGCCCACGGCCAAGCTCGGCCTGCCTGAAGTGGCACTGGGCCTCTTGCCCGGCTCGGGCGGCACGCAGCGTGCGCCGCGCCTCATCGGCGTGAAGCCCGCGCTCGAGCTGATGCTCAGCGGCCGCCATGCGGGCGCGAAGGAAGCGCTGTCGCTCGGCCTCGTCGACCGCCTCGGCACCGATGCCGACGCGCTGGCCGAAGGCCTCGCCTACGCGCAGGAGCTGGTCGCCGCCAAGGCCCCGGTGCGCCGCACGCGCGAAGCCGGCGCGCTGGCCGACAAGGAAGCCAGCCGCGCAGCCCTCGAAGCCGCGCGCGCCGACACCGCGAAGAAGAGCCGCGGCCTGTTCTCGCCGATGAAGATCATCGAAGCCGTCGAAGGCGCGCTCACGCTGCCCTTCGACGAAGGCATGGCGCTGGAGCGCAAGCTGTTCCTGCAGTGCATCGACAGCCCGCAGCGCGCCGGACTGATCCACGCCTTCTTCGCCGAGCGCGAAGTGCTGAAGGCGCCCGAGACCAAGAGCGCGAAGCCGCGCGCGCTGGAGTCGGCCGGCATCATCGGCGGCGGCACCATGGGCGCGGGCATCGCGGTGGCGATGCTCGACGCAGGCATGCCAGTGACCATGATCGAGCGCGACGACGCCCAGCTCGCGCGCGGCCGCGCCAACGTGGAGAAGGTGTATGACGGCCTCATCAAGAAGGGCCGCATGACGCCCGAGGCCAAGGCCACCGTCATGGCGCGCTTCTCGGGCTCCACGTCTTACGACGCACTCGCGCAGGTCGACATCGTGGTCGAGGCAGTGTTCGAGGAAATGGGCGTCAAGAAGGCCGTGTTCGCCGAGCTCGACCGCGTGTGCAAGCGCGGCGCCGTCATCGCCACCAACACCTCGTACCTCGACATCGACCAGATCGCTGACAGCATCTCGCGCCCGCAGGACGTGGTGGGCCTGCACTTCTTCTCGCCGGCCAACATCATGAAGCTGCTGGAAATCGTGGTGCCCGCCAAGGTGAGCGCCGACGTGGTCGCCACCGGCTTCGAGCTTGCGAAGAAGCTCAAGAAGGTGCCGGTGCGCGCCGGCGTGTGCGACGGTTTCATCGGCAACCGCATCCTCGCGGTGTACCGCCAGGCGGCCGACCACATGATGGAAGACGGCGCCTCGCCCTACCAGATCGACGAAGCGGTGCGCAACTTCGGCTATCCGATGGGCCCGTTCCAGGTGTCCGACCTGGCCGGCGGCGACATCGGCTGGGCCACGCGCAAGCGCAAGGCCGCCACGCGCGACCCGCAGGCGCGCTACGTGCAGGTGGCCGACCGCATCTGCGAGCGCGGCTGGTTCGGCCAGAAGACGCAGCGCGGCTACTACCTGTACCCCGAAGGCGCGCGCACCGGCGTGCCCGACCCCGAGGTGCTGGCCATCATCGATGCCGAGCGCGAACGCGCGGGCATCAAGCCGCGCGCCTTCACCGAAGAAGAAATCATGCGCCGCTACATGGCCGCAATGATCAACGAGGGCGCCAACGTCGTGCTCCAGCGCATCGCGCTGCGCCCGCTCGACGTGGACGTGACCTTCCTCTACGGCTACGGCTTCCCGCGCCACCGCGGCGGCCCGATGAAATACGCCGACACCGTGGGCCTGCCCAAGGTGCTGGCCGACATCCGCGAGTTCGCCAAGGAAGACCCGATCTTCTGGAAGCCCTCGCCGCTGCTGGTCGAGCTGGTCGCGCAAGGCGCCGATTTCGCCAGCCTCAATCAATCCGAGTAATCAGAGTCCACCTCAGTCAGCCGTCCAGGAGACATTCCCATGCGTGAAGCCGTCATCGTTTCCACCGCCCGCACCCCGCTCACCAAGGCGCACCGCGGCGAATTCAACATCACCCCCGGCCCCACGCTGGCGGCCTTCGCGGTGAAGGCAGCGGTAGAGCGCTCGGGCCTCGACGCGGCGCTGATCGAGGACGCGATCCTCGGCTGCGGCTACCCCGAAGGCACCACCGGCCGCAACATCGCGCGCCAGGCCGTCATCCGCGCGGGCCTGCCTATCAGCATCGCCGGCACCACGGTCAACCGCTTCTGCGCCTCGGGCCTGCAGGCGATTGCCATGGCCGCGGGCCGCATCGTGGTGGACGGCGCACCGGCCATGATCGCGGGCGGCGTCGAAAGCATCTCGCAGATCCGCTCGCGCAGCGCCACCGATGCTGGCGACAGCGGCATGGACCCGTGGATCGTCGAGCACAAGCCCGAGCTGTACATGGCGATGATCGAAACCGCCGACATCGTGGCCAAGCGCTACGGCATTACCCGCGAGGCGCAGGACCGCTTCTCCGCCGAAAGCCAGCGCCGCACCGAAGAAGCGCAGATCGCCGGCCGCTACAAGGACGAGATCGTCGCCTGCACCACCACGATGGCCGTGACCGACAAGGAGACGAAGGAGGTCACCTACCGCGAAGTCACCGCCACCGAAGACAACTGCAACCGCCGCGGCACCACCTACGAGGCGCTCGCCAAGCTGAAGCCCGTGATGGGCGAGGACAAGTTCGTCACCGCAGGCAACGCCTCGCAGCTGTCGGACGGCGCATCGGCCTGCGTGCTGATGGAAGCCAAGGACGCCGAGCGCGCCAACATCAAGCCGCTGGGCGCCTTCCGCGGCCTCGCAGTTGCCGGTTGCGAACCCGACGAAATGGGCATCGGCCCGGTGTTCGCAGTGCCCAAGCTGCTCGCGCGCCACGGCCTCAAGGTGCAGGACATCGGCCTGTGGGAACTCAACGAAGCCTTCGCCTCGCAGTCGATCTACTGCCAGGACAAGCTGGGCATTCCGTCGGAGCTTCTGAACGTGAACGGCGGCGCAATCTCCATCGGCCACCCCTTCGGCATGACCGGCGCGCGCCTCACGGGCCACGTGCTCATCGAAGGCAAGCGCCGCGGCGCGAAGTACGCCGTGGTCACGATGTGCATCGCCGGCGGCATGGGCGCGGCCGGCCTGTTCGAAATCTATTGAGGAGCCTGCGATGGACCTGAACTTCACCCCCGAAGAAGAAGCCTTCCGCAGCGATGTGCGCGCCTTCCTGGCCGACAAGCTGCCCGTGCGGCTGTCGGAGAAAGTGCGCAGCGGCAAGATCCTCGAGAAGGCCGACATGCAGGAGTGGCACGCCATCCTCAACGAGCGCGGCTGGCTGGCCAACCACTGGCCCGAGCAGTACGGCGGCCCGGGCTGGACGGCGGTAGAGAAGTTCATCTTCGAGAACGAATGCGCTCTGGCCTTCGCGCCGCGCATCGTGCCCTTCGGCGTGAACATGCTCGGCCCGGTGCTCATCAAGTACGGCAACGAGGCGCAGAAAAGCTACTGGCTGCCGCGCATCCTGAACGGTGCCGACTGGTGGTGCCAGGGCTATTCGGAACCCGGCGCAGGCTCCGACCTGGCAGCGGTGAAGACCTCGGCCGTGCGCGGCATCGACGCACAGGGCGACCACTACATCGTGAACGGCCAGAAGACCTGGACCACGCTGGGCCAGCACGCCAACATGATCTTCTGCCTGGTGCGCACGAATCGCGAGGCGAAGAAGCAGGAAGGCATCAGCTTCCTGCTGATCGACATGAACTCGCCCGGCGTGGAAGTGCGCCCGATCATCACGCTCGACGGCGAGCATGAAGTCAACGAGGTGTTCTTCTCCGACGTGCGCGTGCCCGCCGAGAACCTCGTGGGCGAAGAGAACAAGGGCTGGACCTGCGCCAAGTACCTGCTGACCTACGAGCGCACCAACATCGCGGGCGTGGGCTTCTCGGTGGCCGCGCTCGAACAGCTCAAGGGCATTGCCGCCACGCAGACGAAAAACGGCAAGCCCCTGGCCGAAGACCCGGCCTTTGCAGCGCGCATGGCGCGCGTCGAGATCGACCTGGAGAACATGAAGACCACCAACCTGCGCGTGATCGCGGCGGTGGCCGGCGGCGGTGTGCCCGGCGCGGAAAGCTCGATGCTGAAGATCCGCGGCACCGAGATCCGCCAGGAAATCTCTTCGCTGGCCCGCCGCGCGATGGGCGTGTACGGCCGCCCCTTCATCGCAGAAGCGCTGAAGGACGGCTTCACGGGCGAGACCTTCGGACCAGCTTACGCATCGGCCGCCGCCTCGCGCTACTTCAACAACCGCAAGCTGTCGATCTTCGGCGGCTCGAACGAAATCCAGAAGAACATCATCAGCAAGATGATCCTGGGCCTGTAAGGAGACATGCAATGAACTTCGAACACACCGAAGACCGGCGCATGCTCGCCGACAGCCTGAATCGCTTCATCAGCGAGCAGTACGCGTTCGACGCGCGCGACCGCATCGCGAAATCGGAGCACGGGTTCAGCAAGGAAATCTTCCAGCAGTTCGCCGAACTGGGCGTGATCGGCGCGCTGTTCAGCGAGGCCGACGGCGGCTTCGGCGGCGGCGGTTTCGACATCGCCGTGGTCTTCGAGGCACTGGGCCGCGGCCTGGTGATCGAGCCGCTGCTGGGCGCCGTGATGGTCGGCGAGGCACTCAGCGCCGCAGGCACCAACGCGCAGAAAGAGAAGCTCGCAGACATCATCAACGGCGTGACCGTGGCAGCCTTTGCGCACGACGAGGCCGACACGCACTACGAGCGCACGCGCGTGGCCACCAAGGCCGAGCGCAGTGGCGATGGCTGGGTGCTGAACGGTGCCAAGGCCGTGGTGCCTCAGGGCGAGCAGGCCGACCTGTTCCTCGTCTCCGCCCGAACCTCGGGCAAGGTGGACGACGAAGCCGGCATCTCGCTGTTCCTCGTGCCCGCGAAGACGGCAGGCCTCACGGTGCGCGGCTGCCCCGCCATCGACGGTGGCCGTGTCGCCGAACTCTCGTTCGACGGCGTGAAGCTGGGCGCCGATGCACTGCTGGGCACCGAAGGCCAGGGCCACGCTACGCTGGAACGCGCCATCGGCCGCGGCGTGCTCGCACTGTGCGCCGAAGCGCTGGGCGCGATGGAGGCGGCCAAGACCGCGACGCTGGAGTACCTGCGCACGCGCAAGCAGTTCGGCACGCTGATCGGCAGCTTCCAGGCCCTGCAGCACCGCATGGCCGACCTGCTGCTGGAGATCGAACAGGCCCGCTCGGCCGTCATCAATGCCGCGGCCGCCATCGACACCGGCGACCGCGTGACGCGCGAGCGTGCGCTGTCGGCCGCCAAGTTCAGCATCGGCCGCATCGGCGCGCTGGTGGCGGAAGAAAGCATCCAGATGCACGGCGGCATCGGCATGACGTGGGAGCTGCCGATGCCCCACTACGCCAAGCGCCTCGTGATGATCGACCACCAGCTGGGCGACGAAGACCATCATCTGCAGCGCTACATCGCGCTCGGCAAGGAGCTCGCGGCATGACGGACAAGACGGTTCTGATCTCGCAGGAAGGCGCCGTACGCATCCTGACCAACAGCAACCCCGGCGCACGCAACGCGATCACGCCGACGCTGTACGCCGAGCTCTCGGCTGCGCTCGCCGACGCACAGAACGACCCCGAGGTCGGCGCCATCGTCTTCACCGGCGCGGGCGACTTCTTCTGCTCCGGCGGTGACCTCAACCTGCTGGCCAAGCGCCGCGAGCTGCCCGCGTCGGAACGCCGCGAAAAGCTCGAAGGCCTGCATGACCTGATCCGCGCGATCCGCGATTCCGGCAAGCCCGTGATCGCGGCGGTCGAAGGCGGCGCTGCCGGCGCTGGACTGTCTATGGCGCTGGCCTGCGACATGCTGGTGTCGGCGCGCGATGCTTTCTTTACCGTGGCCTACGTCAAGGTCGGCCTCACGCCGGACGGCGGCGCCACGGCATTCCTGTCGGAGTTCGTCTCGCGCCAGGTGCTGACGGAGATGTGCCTCACCGGCGACCGCATGCCGGCCGAGCGCCTGCACGCACTGGGCGCGGTCAACCGCCTGACCGACAAGGGCGCGGCGCTGGCCGAAGCCATCGCGCTCGCAGCCAAGGTGGCAAGCGGCCCGCAACGCGCGAGCGCCCGTATCAAGACGCTGTGCCGCCAGGCACACCGCGCCACGCTGGAAGAGCAGCTCGACGCCGAGGCCGTGTTCATGGTCGAGTCGCAGGCGGACGCCGAAGCGGCCGAAGGCATCGGCGCGTTCCTCGGCAAGCGCAAGGCCGACTTCGTCGCGCTGCGCCGACAGAAGCAGGACGCGTCCTGACACGCGCCGTGCTCACCCTTCCAACCTCTTGCACGCAGGTGCGGAGGTTTTTCGTCTTTCTGGAGCTGCCATGTCTTCGCTGAATTCCTCGCTGCCGCTTGCCGGTGTGCGCGTCCTCGATCTGTCCCGCATCCTCGCGGGCCCCTGGTGCGGCATGGTGCTGGCCGACATGGGTGCCGAAGTCATCAAGGTGGAGCACCCCGGCCGCGGCGACGACACGCGCGACTGGGGCCTGCGTGTCGGCAAGACCGAGACCGCCTACTTCAACAGCGTGAACCGCAACAAGCGCTCCATCACGCTCGACCTGCAGACGCCCGAAGGCCAGCAGCTCGCGCGCGACCTCGCGAAGCAATGCGACGTGGTGATCCAGAACTTCAAGTTCGGCGGCATCGACAAGCTGGGCCTGGGCTACGAACAGCTGAGCAAGGAGCAGCCCGGCCTCATCTACTGCTCGATCTCGGGCTACGACCGCACCGGCCCCGAAGCCGCACGCCCGGGCTACGACCTCGTCGTTCAAGGCGAGGCCGGCCTGATGGCGCTGAACGGCGAAGCCAACCAGCCGCCGCTGAAGTTCGGCGTGGCTGCCGTCGACCTGTTCACCGGCATGTATTCGGCGCAGGCCATCCTGGCTGCGCTGTACCAGCGCGAGAAGACCGGCAAGGGCCGGCATGTCGAGATGGCGCTGTTCGACTGCGGCCTGATGATCACCGCCTACTACGGCCTCGAAGCGCTGCTGATGGGCGAAGACCCGCCGCGCTACGGCAACTCGCACCCGTCGATCGTGCCCTACGGCGTGTTCGATGCGGCCGACGGCCCGCTAGTCATCACGGTGGGCAACAACGCGCAGTTCGCACGCTTCTGCACCGACGTGATCGAGCGTCCCGACCTCGCTGCCGACGAGCGCTTCAAGACCAACATCCTGCGTTCGGCCAACCGCGCGGTACTGCTGCCCGAGCTGCACGCCGAGCTGGCCAAACGCCAGCGCGCCGACCTGCTCGCGAAGCTCACGGCGTCGGGCATTCCGTGCGGCGAGGTGCTGGGCCTGCTCGAAGCGCTGCAATCGAAGCGGGCGACCGATGCCGGCCTCGTGACCACGCAGCCGCACCCGGTGGCCGGCACGGTCAACGTGCTGGCGCCGCCCTACCGTTTCGACGGCGAGCGCCTGCCGGTGCGCAGCGCGCCGCCCACACTGGGCGAAGGCACGCACGACGTGCTGCAGTCCCTGCTCGGCCTGTCGGATGAAAAGCTGGCCGCGCTTAAAACAAGTGGCGTCGTCTGAAGAAGACAGGCGCCCGCATTTCCAAAGTAGACAAGACCCAATGGCATCCTTTTCTTCCCTTCGCAGTTCCCTTCGCAGTCCCGTTCGCCGCGCCCTTCTCGCACTCGCCCTGCCCCTGGTGGCCGGCACCGCCTTCGCGCAGGCCTGGCCCGCCAAGCCGATCACGCTGATCGTGCCCTTCCCGCCCGGCGGCCCGACCGACGTGGCCTCGCGCATCGTGGCGCAGAAGATGTCGGTCGCGCTCAAGCAGAACATCGTGATCGACAACCGCAGCGGCGCATCGGGCACCGTGGGCGCAGCCGCCGCGGCCCGCGCCGCGCCCGATGGCTACACCTTCGTGATGCTGGCCACGCCCACGCTGCTGGCCTCGCACCTGTACGGCCCCACCGGCTACGACATCTTCAAGAACTTCACGCCCGTGGGCTCGGTGTACGACCTGCCGATCGTGCTGGTGGTCAACCCCAAGTCGCTGCCCGACGTGACCGGCGTGCAGGGCCTGATCGCCAAGGCCAAAGCCGAAGGCGGCAAGCTCAACTACACGAGCGCGGGCGCCGGCAGCTTCGGGCACCTGACGACCGAGCAGCTGAAGACCATCGGCAAGTTCGACATGCAGCACGTGCCCTACCGCGGCAGCGCGCCGGCCGTCACCGACCTGATCGGCGGCCAGGTGCCCGCGATGTTCTCTGACCTCGTGGGCGTGCTGCCGCACATCAAGGCTGGCAAGCTGCGCGCCATCGCGGTCGGCTCCGGCCAGCGCGTGAGCCTGCTGCCCGATGTGAAGACGGTGGCTGAGCAAGGATTCCCCGGCTTCGACGCAACCTCGTGGGGCGGCCTGCTGGCGCCGGCCGGCACGCCCAAGGACGTGATCGACCGCATGAGCGCTGAACTGAAGACCGCGCTGGCCGACAAGGAAGTGCAGGACAAGCTCCAGAGCGTCGGCACCTTCTCGGCCTACCGCACGCCCGAGCAGACGGGCGTGCGCATGCGCGAGGACTTCGAGCGCTGGGGCAAGGTCATTCGCGACAACCACATCACGAACCAGTAAAACTGGCCGGGCCGGCAGGGCGACAACACCAAGGAGACAAGACATGACAACCAGGCACGACAACAACTACAGCACCCCGGTCGGCGCGCCGTTCCGCCCCGCCCTTCCCGTTCGCAGCCTCGCCGACATCCGCAAGCTCGAAGAGACGCCGCTGGAGCAGGCGCTCACGGTGCGCAGCACCTACGAGATCTTCCGCAACGCGGGCCATGCCTTCGGCGGCAAGACGGCGCTGACCTTCCTGCGCACAGGCAACCCGGCCGACGAACCCATTCGCTGGTCGTACGCCGAGTTGCTCGCGCGCATCCACCAGACCGCGAACATGCTGCACACGCTGGGTGTGGGGCCTGACGACGCGGTGGCGGTGCTGCTGCCTGGTTGCCTGGAGTACCACCTCGCGCTGTGGGGCGGCGAGGCGGCCGGCATCGTGCAGCCGCTGAGCCCGCTGCTCACCGACGAGAAGCTGGTCGCGCTGATGACCGCGGGCCGCGCCAAGGTGCTGATCGCCTACGGCTCGGACAGCGAATCGGGCATGTGGTCGAAGGCGATGCGCCTGCGCGGCCAGGTGCCGACGCTGACCACGGTGCTGCGCGTGGCGCCGCACGATGAAGCGCCTGGCACTGCCGGAACGCTCCCCGAAGGAGTCGCCGAGTTCGACGTGCTGCGCGCCGCGCAACCCGACGACCGCCTCGTGAGCGGCCGCGATATCGCACCCGCCGACATCGCAGCCTACTTCCACACCGGCGGCACCACCGGTGCGCCGAAGCTCGCGCGCCACAGCCACGGCGCGCAGGTGTTCACGGCCTGGGCCAGCGTGCAGGTCGCGGGCATGAACGAGAACGGCATCTCCATCAACGGCTATCCGCTGTTCCACGTGGCGGGCGTGCTGCCGGCCTCGCTGTCGTCGCTGTCGGCGGGCGTGGAAGTGATCATTCCCACGCCCTCGCTGCTGCGCAACAAGGAGGTGCTGGCCAACTACTGGAAGCTGGTGGCGAAGTACCGCCCGACCTCGTTGTCGGCCGTGCCCACCGTGCTGGCGGCGCTGGCCAATGTGCCGCTGGCCGGCGCGGACATTTCATCGATCACCTACTGCCGCACCGGCGCCGCCGTGCTCGCGCCCGAGCTGGCCGCGCGCTTCGAGCGGCTGTTCGGCCTGCACGTGCACGAGAGCCTGGGCATGACGGAGATGGCCGGCATCTCGACCATCACACCACCGGGCGTGGACGGACCCGCGGGCTGCGTGGGCTTTCGCCTGCCCTACATGCAGATGCGCGTGGTGGCGCTCGACGAGAACGGCAACGCCAGCGACCGCGAAGTAGCGCTCGGCGAGCAGGGCATGGTGCTGTTCAAGTCGCCCAATGTGTTCTCCGGCTTCGTGGACCCGGCCGACAACGCCAAGGCCTTCACGGCCGATGGCTGGCTCGCGACCGGCGACCTCGGCTGGATCGACAGCGAGGAGCGGCTCAACCTCACCGGCCGCTCGAAGGACCTGATCATCCGCAGCGGCCACAACATCGACCCGAAGACCATCGAGGACGCGCTGGGCGCGCACCCGGCCGTGCAGCTGTGCGCCGCGGTCGGTGCGCCCGATGCCTATGCGGGCGAACTGCCGGTGATCTTCGCGACGCTGGTGCCCGGCGCCTCGGCGACCGAAGAAGAGCTGCTGGCCTTCACCGCCGAGCGCGTGGACGAAGCGCCCGCCAAACCCAAGTGGGTGTCGGTGATCGAGACCATGCCGATGACCAACGTCGGAAAGATCTACAAGCCCGAGCTGCGCGCGATGGCCGCACGCCAGGTGGTGAGCGCGACGGTCGTCGAGGTGTGCGTATCGCTCGGCCTGCCCGAGGCCGCGCGCCCCGTCGTGAAGACCGAAGGCGAGACCCTCGTGCGCGTGCTGATCGACAACGCGGCAGCGGGCGCACTGGCCGCATCGCTTCAGGAGCGGCTGCAGAAGGCGCTGGAGCCGCTGCCCTTCAAGACGCGCATCGGGGCGCAGTGATTTTTGAAACCAAGACAGAGAGACAGAGACAAGCCATGACCATCCGCCTTCCGAACCGCCGCGCCCTGCTGTGCGCCGCCGCTTCCGTCGCCACGCTGTGCGCGCTGCCTGCGGCAAATGCCCAGACCGCCTACCCCAACAAGCCGATCCGCATGGTCGTGCCCTTTGCTGCCGGCGGCGCCACCGACGTGCTCGCGCGCGTGATCGGCCAGAAGATGGCGGCCGGCCTGGGCCAGCCCGTCATCATCGACAACAAGCCCGGCGCGGCCGGCATCATCGGCACCGACGCGGTCGCCAAGGCTGCGCCCGATGGCTACACCATCGTGCTGGGGCTGAGCAATTCGCTGATGACCAACGAATTTCTCTACGAGAAGCTGCCCTATGACACGCAGCGCGACCTCACGCTGGTCTACCAGATCGCGATGGCGCCGCTGGTGCTGGTGGTGCACCCGAGCGTTCCCGTGAAGACCGGCCCCGAACTACTGAAGTACGTCACCGCCAACAAGGGCAAGTTGGCCTACGGCTCGTACGGCGTGGGCGCATACCCGCACCTGGCCGGCGCGCACATGAGCCTGGCGACGCAGTCCGACATGAACCACGTCGCCTACAAGGGCGAGGCGCCGATGATGCAGGACCTGATCGGCGGCCAGATCCAGATGGCTTATGCCAGCGCGCTGGTGGCCAAGCCGCACATCGATTCCGGGAAGATCCGCGCCATCGGCGTGAGCGGCGAGCGCCGTATGAGCACGCTGCCCAGCGTGCCCACGCTCGCCGAGCAAGGCCTGAAGGACGAGGCGTATCGCGTGACCGGCTGGCTCGCCATCGCAGCTCCTGCAAAGACACCGAAACCCATCGTGGACCGCATCGCCGAAGAAGTGCGCAAGGCCACGCAGCAGCCCGACGTGCGCGAACGTGTGGCAGCCATGGGCTTCGAGATCAAGGACAGCTCGCCCGAACTCTTCGCCACCGCCTGGAAGGCCGAGCGCCCGGTGTGGGAGCGCCTCATCAAGCAGTCGGGCGCCAAGCTCGAGTAATCCATTTCTTCGTCATTCAAAGGAACAGCCATGAAAGTTCTTGTGCCCGTGAAACGGGTCGTCGACTACAACGTGAAAGTGCGCGTCAAGAGCGACGGCACCGGAGTGGACATTGCCAACGTCAAGATGAGCATGAACCCCTTCGACGAGATCGCCGTTGAAGAAGCAGTTCGCCTGAAGGAAAAGGGCGTAGTCACTGAAGTGATCGCAGTCTCCTGCGGTGATGCCAAGTGCCAGGAAACCCTGCGCACCGCCATGGCCATCGGCGCCGATCGCGGCATCCTCGTGGAAACCACCGAAGAACTGCAGCCGCTGGCTGTGGCCAAGCTGCTCAAGGCGCTGGTCGACAAGGAACAGCCCCAGCTGATCATCCTCGGCAAGCAAGCCATCGACGACGACGCCAACCAGACCGGCCAGATGCTGGCGGCTCTTGCTGACCTGCCTCAAGCCACCTTCGCCTCCAAGGTCGAAGTCGCTGGCGACAAAGCCACCGTCACCCGCGAAGTCGACGGCGGCCTGGAAACCATCTCCCTGAGCCTGCCGGCCGTCATCACCACCGACCTGCGCCTGAACGAGCCGCGCTACGTCACCTTGCCCAACATCATGAAGGCCAAGAAGAAGCAGCTCGACGTCTTCAAGCCCGAAGACCTGGGCGTGGACGTCAAGCCGCGCCTGAAGACCCTGAAGGTGGCTGAGCCCCCGAAGCGCGGTGCCGGCATCAAGGTGCCTGACGTTGCAACGCTGGTGGACAAACTGAAGAACGAAGCGAAGGTGATCTGAACATGACCGCACTTGTTATTGCCGAACACGACCACGCGACCGTCAAGCCCGCGACCCTGAACACCGTGACCGCTGCGCTGGCTTGCGGCGGCGATGTCCACGTGCTGGTGGCCGGTGCCAATGCAGCCGAAGCCGGCAAGGCCGCCGCACAGATCGCCGGAGTCTCCAAAGTCATCGTGGCCGACAGCCCCAGCCTGGCTGAGAACCTGGCAGAGAACGTTGCAGCCCAGGTGCTGGCGATTGCTGCCAACTACAGCCACATCCTGTTCCCCTCGACCGCCAACGGCAAGAACGTCGCGCCTCGCGTGGCTGCCAAGCTCGATGTGGCCCAGATCTCTGACATCACCAAGGTCGACAGCCCCGACACCTTCGAGCGCCCGATCTATGCCGGCAACGCCATTGCCACCGTGCAGAGCAGTGACGCGACCAAGGTGATCACCGTGCGTACGACCGGCTTCGACGCCGCAGCAGCCACGGGTGGCAGTGCAACCGTCGAAACCGCCGAAGGCGTCGCAGACAGCGGCAAGAGCAGCTTCGTGGGCCGAGAAGTCACCAAGAGCGAACGCCCCGAGCTGACCGCAGCCAAGATCATCGTCTCCGGCGGCCGAGCCCTCGGCAGCGCCGAGAAGTTCACCGAAGTGATGGCCCCTCTGGCCGACAAGCTCAACGCAGGCCTTGGCGCCAGCCGCGCAGCCGTCGACGCGGGCTACGCCCCGAACGACTGGCAAGTGGGCCAGACCGGCAAGATCGTCGCGCCTCAGCTGTACATCGCAGCAGGCATCTCGGGCGCCATCCAGCATCTGGCCGGCATGAAGGATTCCAAGGTGATCGTGGCGATCAACAAGGACGAAGAAGCCCCGATCTTCTCGGTGGCCGACTACGGCCTCGTGGCCGACCTGTTCACGGCTGTGCCGGAACTGGTGAAGGCGCTTTAAGCAAGAGGCAGCGACGATGAAGACCCGCATCACCGAACTGCTCGGCATCCGCTACCCAATCATCCAGGGCGGCATGCAATGGGTGGGCCGCGCCGAGCTGGCCGCGGCCGTGTCGAACGCCGGGGGCCTCGGCATCGTTACCGCGCTGACGCAGCCCACGCCCGACGACCTGCGCAACGAAATCGCGCGCACCCGCACGCTGACCGACAAGCCCTTCGGCGTGAACCTCACGATCCTGCCGGCGGTGAAGCCGCCGCCGTATGCGGAGTACGTGCAGGCCATCATCGACAGCGGCATCAAGATCGTGGAGACCGCGGGCAACAGCCCGAAGGACTTCATCGAGGCGTTGAAGCGCCATGACGTGAAGATCGTGCACAAGTGCACCTCCGTGCGCCATGCGCTGTCGGCAGAGCGCAATGGTGTCGATGCCGTGTCGGTCGACGGCTTCGAATGTGCAGGCCACCCTGGCGAAGACGACGTGCCCGGCCTCGTGCTGCTGCCCGTGGCGGCGCGCAAGCTGCGCATTCCGATCATCGCGTCGGGTGGCATTGCCGACGGGCGCGGCATGGCCGCCGCACTGGCACTGGGTGCCGAGGGCGTGAACATGGGCACGCGCTTCTGCGTGACGAAGGAAGCGCCGATCCACGACAACATCAAGCAAGCTCTGGTCGCGGCGACCGAGCGCGACACGAAGCTGATGTTCCGCACTCTGCACAACACGGCGCGCGTGTTCCGCAACGCCATCTCCGAAGAGGTGGTGGCCACGGAGAACCGCCCGGGTGGCTGCGAGTTCGAGGACGTGCGACCGCTGGTGGCCGGCGCGCGTGGCCGTGCGGCGTTGGAGTCTGGTGAGGTTCACAACGGCGTGGTCTCGGCCGGGCAGTGCATCGGGCTGATCGACGACATTCCGACTTGTGCCGAGCTGCTCGAACGCATGGTGCGTGAGTGCCGGGAGCATCTGGACCGGGCGCGGTCCTGGATGGACTGAGTCTTTCTGCTCGCATCCGGGGCGACGATCACGCCGACGGGGTGATCGTTCAGAGCCGCTGCGGAAGCTGCATTTGTTGGCAGTCGCCGAGACTTCGTGCCGCATGGAACGGCTACTTAGCCGGGTTCTTCTCTAGAGTAGATGCCCCTGTCACTCGATGCCCCAACAAGGGAAGAAGAAAGGCGCAACACACCAAAGCCACCGAGATGTTTGAAGGCTGCTTGCCTCGCGGCAGGTTGTCGGTGCGAAAGCAGCGATGCAAATGCGAGGTATCAAAAGGCGACGGCCAGGGTGTTACTAGCACCCCAGCCGTCTAACCAAGTTCGTGCAACACCTTGGAAGGACCGCACAAAAATGGCTACCAAGACTATAGCCCGGCCTCTCACGCCGGTAGCTTCCGAAGACAACGCCCAAGACCCGGCGGATCTTCTCGAAAACACCCTCTCTCAGCTTGAAGCTCTCCTGTGGGTCTGCCACGGGGAAGACATCGACTGGTGCAGCGGGGATGGGCCTCGACGACTGGACAACCTGCTTTGGCTTGCGGCTGAGCTGGCGCGCAAGGCTGGGGAGTTGTTTCAGATGAGTGAGAAGGCGCGACGTGGGGCGCCTGAGACTGGCGGTTAGTGGCTGGTCTGCGGGCTGCGGGGTTCGTGGCCCGCCTGGGGAATAGGTCCTTTGAGGTGCGATGGCTGAAATCTTCGTGATGGGGAAGTTCAGCGGCGTATTCGCTCTGCGCCTGCGACCTCTACCTAGCATGAGTTCGCGGTCCCGACGCACCGCCCCGATCGCCTTATGACGGTCGCTGGATCATTTAGCGCACGGACCGCCAGCTCCTAGCGCCGCGCTCATGCGGCCCACCTCTTGCCCTTGATTGCGTAGTCCGTGATTAACTCATACACGTTGTCGCACTTCTGCTTGAAGGTAGTCCGGTCATAGCTCTCCGGCAAGTCGGCGTCGAGCACGCGTTCGATCTCAGCCCGTACCTGCTTCTGCGTCTGTGCGCTCTGGTGCCAGTTCTGCACCAGCACCTTGGGCTGCTCTTGCACCAAGCGCCGCAGCAGATGCTTGGCCGCAAGCTTCACACGCTGCGTTTCCTCCTGAGTGAGGGTGTCCTTCTTCAACAGATCGAAGAGTTCCAGCTCGTCTTCAGTCAGCCCCTCGCGAATGTGCCGCTCGGCCTCTTCCTTGAGTTCCTGGGCATAGGCCGTCAGCTCATCGTAGTAATTTTCGGTGGAAGTGGCGCCCGAGTTGTAGGCGTCGATCACGTTCTGCAACCGTTGCAGGAAGTCCCCGCGCGTGCTGTTCTGCGCCAGCATCTCGGCCAGCTTGCGCTGCAAGAAGGCCTGGAGGTCCGCGATCTCGATGTTCCTGAAAGGCGCCTTCTTGAACTCTTCGCGCAGCTTCTCGACGTTGACCTTACTGAGATCCCAGGCCCTGCCGCGCTGCACGATCTTGTACTGCGCCTCGAACTCCTTGGCCGAGAAGACCTCGGTGTTGTCCACCACCACGCTGGCGTCCAGCAGCGCCTCGATGCGCCTCACGGCGCTGTCGATATCGGCCTGCTCCACGATGCTATCCATCACGCCACGCAGATATTGGAAGGCCGACACCACGCGGCCCTTCTTCTGGTCCAGCACCTCCGGCTTGCAAGCCTCGTATAGCGACGAGATCGTGTTCTCATAGACATTGAAAGACTTGCGCTGTTCCTCGCTGGCCAGCAGCGTGTTGGCGAAGCCGTTGAACTGGCCCAGCTTAGTGAACACGTCCCCCCGGTCCAGCGCCTCGTGCAGCGGCACTTCCTGGCTATGGCAATAGGCCAGACCTTGCTCGATGGCCTCGTCCAGCAATGCAAAGAGCTTGCTCTTGTCCTGCACCGGTAGCTCTTCCTCCTCGGGGCCGGCGGCGTAGTCCTTCAACGCCTTCTTCATACGGCGAAAGACGTTGTAGTAGTCCACGATCTCACCGTGACGCTTTGCCACGCCCAGGATTTCATGGCTGCTCACCCGGTTGGCTCGCGCGATGGTCTGCATCAGCGTGTGACCCTGCATGGGCTTGTCCAGGTAGAGCGTGCTCACCGTAGGGGCGTCAAAACCCGTCAGCCACATCGCGCAGACGAACACCAATTCCAGCGGGTGCTCGGGGTCCTTAAAGTTGAACTCGATGTCGTGCCCATGCGCGTCCAGTGTGTTCATGCGCTGGCGGTGTGGTTTGATGTCGAGCTTCTTCTTGGTGAACTTCTCTTCCTCACCCGCCTCTTCGCTGACGATCACCGCCATCTGCGCCGCGCCCATCCAGGCCTTGAGTTGCTTCAACCGCTGGCGTTCCACGTCGTTCTTCGTGGTCGCGATGCGCCCATTCAACGCTTTCAACTCGGCCTTCCACAGCGTCTGCACCTTGTCGAACATGGTCACGGCGGTGAACTTGTCTACCGAGATGACAATGCCCTTGCCAAGGTAACCGCGGCGGGGAAAGTGGTAGACGATGTCGCGCGCAATCGTGTCCAGCCGGTCCTCGCGTTTGACGACCTCCATCTCCTGCGCAAAGCGCCTCTCCAGTTTTTCCTGTGCCTGAGCGTCGAGGTTCTCGTCCTCCAGGATCTCTGCGAACTCCTCGCTCAGATCGTCATTCTGGATCAGCACCTCTGGCACGCGCTTTTCGTAGAACAGCGGCACCGTGGCACCATCTTCCACGCTCTGCTGGAAGTTGTATTCCGACACGTAGTCGCCAAACCAAGCACTGGTCTTGCGCTCCTTGCCCAGCAATGGCGTGCCGGTGAACGCCAGGAAGTTGGCGCGCGGCAAGCCTGCGCGCATATTCTCAGCCAAGCCAGCGTACTGGGTGCGATGCGCCTCGTCCACGATGACGACGATGTCGTCCCGGTCGGACAGCAGCGGATAGTCCTTGCCCTTGTCGTAGCGAAACTTCTGGATCAGCGTGAACACCACGCGCTTGTTCTTACCCAGCATTTCGCGCAGCTTGGCGCTGTCGCGCGGGCGTACGTCGTCCTTGGGCGCCACCACGCCGGTGTGCAGAAAATTGCGGTAGATCTGCCCGTCTAGGTCGTCCCGATCGGTCACAACCACAAAGGTGAAATTGCCAGTGAGCTTCCGGAAGATCTTGCGTGTGTAGAACACCATCGAGAAGCTCTTACCCGAACCCTGGGTGTGCCAGAAAACGCCCAGTCTGCCGTTCAGCTCACGGCGACGCTGGAACTGCGCAAAGGCGTTGTTCACGCCGAGAAACTGGTGGTTCTGCGCGATGACCTTCTGTGTCTCCCGGTAGAACACGCAGAAGTTCTCCACGTAATCTAGTAGCCGATCCGGCTTCAGCAAGCCCAGCACCGCCCGCTCCACGCTCAGGCCCTGGGCCGCAATGGCGTTGCGGTCCAGCGCTTCTTTCTCGTCGTCCACCCGCAGCCAATTGAAGAAGTGCTCCCACTGTGAGGTGATGCTGCCCAGTTTGGTCTCGATGCCATTACTCAGTAAACAGAGGGCATTGGCGGTGAAGAGCTGCGGGATCTCGGCCTTGTAGGTCGTGAGGTTGTCTTCAAAGGCCGCGCGCAGCTTGACGTTGCTGTTCTTCAGCTCAATGAACACCAGAGGCAGGCCGTTCACATACAGCAGCATGTCGGGCCGCCGGTAGCCATGCTCGCCGCGCACCCACAACTGTGTGACTGCCAAGTAGTGGTTGTGGCCGTCGCGCGGGTCGGGTGCATCGAAATCGATCACGCGCAACCGCTCGGTAACACTCTGGCCAGCCTGCGGCCCGGTCTCGGGCTTGTAGGTCACGGGCACACCGTCGCGCAGCAGAGCGTCCATCTCTCGGTTGGCCGCCACTAGGCTCATCGCTGTGCGTGGCCGGAGCAACAGGGCCAGGGCTTGGTCCACCGCATGGGCCGGGGCCTGCCGGTTCAACCGCTCCAGCGCGGCGCGCAGTCGGTCGGCCAGGATCACTTCGCGCTTATCGCCGCGGCCGGAGCCATCGTTCAGGTCGTCCGGTTGGGCCGTGTAGCAGTTCAGTGCATCGAAGCCGCACAGGTGCTGCAGCCGCTGCAATAGGGCCCGCTCGATGTCGTCTTCACTGATGAAGTTCTTCGCGGCGGCCATGGCACCTCCTTGGTGTTACCGGTTCTGTGAACGAGGACCTGCTAACTGTTTCTTGCCGCCTGCTGCGCCGCTGCTTCGAGCGGCGGCTGCATGCTTGGTGGAAACTGGATGTCTAACGCATCGACGCGGAGTTTGCCGGAGATCAGTCGGGGAAGCAGGGCGTCACGCTGTTTCGTCAACGACTCGCTTACCGCTATCAATGTGGCAATCTCATCCAGCATAGGTTTAGTCAACGCGCCGAAGCGCGTTAACAGAGCATCGCTTGGCACGGAGATCCGTAGCTGCTTCAGAAAATGCCAGTCAGCTCGGGGCATCTTCGTTCCCTTGGACGCTGTGTTCGCAATCTCGATGAACGTCTCACTGAACACAGTGAACAGCGCGAACTCTCGGTAGTCAGCGCGCTTCGGTTTGAGCACCAATGTGTCCGTCGAACAGATGCCGTCAAAGTGCGCCAGTGCCACCTTGTGCAGGTACGGGCGGATCTTCGAGAACAAGATATCACCGGCCGTGAAGGCCAGCTTGTCGCTGTCCACGGACTCCGGGGAGCTGTGCATGGTCAAAGCGATCGATTTCCGCGATATGTGCTCCAGCCCCACGTAGCGCGCGTGACTGGAGAGGTCACCTTTCTTCACGGGACGTTTGACTTCACCAATCAGTTGACCCAAAAGGGCGCTACTCCAACCTGCCGCCAGGCCTTTTTCGAAGTGGCTGCTCCCATGGCCGGGAAATCGCATCCGCACAAACCACTCGCGGTAGATTTCTTCGGCCATGGACTCCAGCAAGGCGATGCGGCGCTGGCTGTTGGCGATCAGCTCGTTAAGTCCGACCAAGACAGCGGCGATCTTGTCTTGTTCGGCCCGAAGCGGCAGTCGCAGCTTCAATTCCTTCGCAACCGTCACGTTGAAGTGCTGCTGTGCAGCACCAACCAGATTGCCGCCTACCAGGCTCTGACCAAATGAGGAATTGAACACGGCCGCGATGTAGTGCGGATTCAGCTCCGGGCCGGGGCGAAGGATGACCAAATCACTGCAATTGGCATCCGACAGGTTCGCTGGAATCACACAGGCAGTGCCCGGGTAACCCGTGCGGACAATGGCCACATCGCCCGGGCGCAGCTTCGACTTCTTGATGGAATCGTGGAATGACTCAGGGATGTATTTCAGGTCGTTGTAGTTGAGCCTGAACGGCTGGATGTTCAATGACCGCAGAAACGGAACGCCAGCTTCGACATATTGATCGGCCATAGAGCCAACGAAGCCGACCGTCACGTACTCGCTCACCTCTTTGATCTTGATGTCGCGCCACCCGTTCATTCAGCTGGCCTCGCAGATCTTCTTGAGGTTGGAATCAATGATCTCCTTCAGGCGGAGTGCTGCGCCGTCAAGCTCGTCCAACTCATCCATGGACAACTGTAGTTCCGCCAGGAACTCCTCCTCCGTCTTCCCATCCTCCTCGATTACCACCCCGACATACCGCCCAGGGTTCAGCGACCAATCCTGCTCAGCAATCTCTTCGCGGCTGGCCAGCTTGCAAAGGCCCGTGACGTCTTCGTAGGTGGCCTTCGGGAAGCGCTCCTGCAGCCAACTCACATGCTGGTAGTACAGCTCGGCGGCCTTGAGCTCGTCGTGCAGGGCCTGCACCGCCGCCTTCACGCCCTTGGTCTGGCGGTTGGCAGTGGCGCGCTTGCCGTCCGCCTTGGCGGCCTCGGCCTTGCGCTTGTCCATTTCGCGGATGGCCTTGTCCAGCGCTTTCACGGCCACGTGCAGGCCGCTGAAGAAGGGCGTGAACTGGGCGCGGAGGGTGTGCTGGGCGGCGTTGCGGTCGTCCACACCGTGCTTCTGGCCGCGCGTGCGCTCGTGCTGGGCCTGGGCCTGCTGCAGCGCGGCGAGCTGGCCCCACTGGGCCTGCAGCGCGGTGATGGCTTCGCTCGCGGCCTGGTTGGTGACGGCGTCGGCCGCCTCTTCGGCCAGCACGGCTAGCAGGCGCTTGCTCAGGTCAGGCAGATGCTCGACGGCTTCCCTCAGTTGGGCTATCCCCTGGTGCAGGTAGCGGTCCACTTGGTCCACGAACTCCTGGCGGCGGCCTTTGTGCAGGCGCGGGATGAGCGCGATGTTCTGGATCTGTTCGTCGCTCAGCTCGCGGTGGGCGCGATCCACCTGGGTGAAGATGTTGCGGGCGTCGATGAACAGCACCCTCTCATCTGTCTTGCCCTTGTCGAAAAACCACAGCGTGGCCGGCAGGGTGACTGTGTAAAACAGATTGGACGGCAGCGTGAGCATGCCGTAGATGAGGTTCTGCTCGATCAGCGTCTTGCGGATGTCGGACTCGGAGTGGCGGGCATCGCTGGCCGAGTTGGCCATTACCAGCGCGGCACGGCCGCCGGGCTTGAGCGATGTGGCGAAGAGGTTGATCCAGAGATAGTTGCCGTTGGGCACGGTCTCGACGGCTTTTTCCTTGCCGTCTTTGCCGGCACCCGACGCCTTGGCCTTGGTCTTATTGCGAGGCACGCCGTAGGTATTGAAACGGCGGTCCTTCTCCACCGCGTCCAGCGTCACATCGTCCACGTTGAAGGGCGGGTTGGCCATCACGTAGTCGAAGGACCCGAAGGCATTGAAGGGGTCTTCGTAGTAGGTGTTGGCCTGCTTGATGTCGCCGCGCAGGTTGTTCACTGCCAGGTTCATCTTGGCGAGCTTGACCGTCTCCAGCGTCTTCTCTGTGCCGCAGACAAACACATCGAGGTCGGCCGCCTTGTCGGTCTGGTGCTGGTGGATGAATTCGGCGGACTGCACGAACATGCCGCCCGAGCCACACGCGGGGTCGAACACCTTGCCACCGTGGGGCTCAATGATCTCGGTCATGAGTTTGACAACGGAGCGCGGCGTGAAGAACTCGCCGCCGCCCTGGCCCTCGCTGAGCGCGAAGTTGGCTAGGAAGTACTCGTAGATCTGGCCGAACACATCGCCCGAGGCGTCCACCGGGATGTCGGAGAAGAGTTTGAGCAGGACCTTGGGGATGTGCTGGTTCTTAAGGCTACGGGTGAAGCGGTCGTATTCCTCCTGCGGCAGCACGCCTTGCAGCTCGGGCTTGGTGTTCTCGATGCTAGCCATCGCGCGGCGGATGGCCTTGGCGATGTTTTCCTTCTCAGGCAGGTTTAGCAAGTAGTCGTAACGGGCGTGGGGCTTGAGGTAGAAGCCGCACTTCTCGATGGCGATCTCTTCTTCGCTGCGCTCACGGCGTGTGCCTTGGAGCTTCTTGAACTCCTGCTCGATCGCCGCTTCGTGCTGGCGGTATTTGTTTTCGGCGAACTTCAGGAAGATTAGACCCAGCACGGGGGTGCTGTACTCGCTAGCCTTGAGGTCGGAGTTGGCTCGGAGCTTATCGGCTGCTGACCAGAGGTCGTTTTCGAGTTGTTTGAGCTGGTCACGATTCATTCAGGTGATCGTAACTGAGGGTACGCCCCCGCCCGCCCATCCACAATCCGCCACAGCGCTCGACCCGCCAACCTCACAGCCGCACTCATCGTGCACAGGGCGCCGGGTGCTCCCCGCAGCGAAATAAAGGAGGAGCCCGAAGGGCGGGGGACATTCGCGGAGGGGAGTACCCGGCGGCCTGTGCACACCCCCCGGAAGTGCCTTTCCCAAGCCCCGCAGCTAAGGAAACCCCCGATACATGAGTGGTCATCGACCACCTAGCATCGAAGGCTGTTCCCTGTCGAGGTGTACCGGACGCGTCCCGCCGTTCGTGCCTCACTGACCATCCCGCGATGACAACTCCACCCGAGTCCGGCCCCACGCTGGACGCCGCCAGCCCCCTCCCCCTCGACATCGAAGCAGCAGACGAACCGACCAAGGTTCCCCTTGCCATCGAAGACTGGCTCACGGTCATCATCATGGGCGCGCTGGCGCTCATCACCTTTGCCAACGTCATCGTTCGCTACTTCACCGACTCGTCCTTCGCGTGGACCGAAGAGTTCTCGGTGTTCCTCATGATCATGCTGGCGCTGGTGGCCGGCTCGGCCGCTGTGGCGCGCGACCGGCACATCCGCATCGAATACTTCTCCGAAAGCGGCTCGATGGCACGGCGCAAGCGGCTCGCGCAGTTCGGCGCGCTGATGATCGCCATTCTGTTCACGCTCATCGGCGCACTCAGCATCCGCATGGTGTGGGACGACTTCCGCTTCGAAGAGACGACGCCCGGCATCGGGCTGCCCGCGTGGTGGTATTCGATCTGGCTGCCCATCGTGTCGTTCGCCATCGCATTGCGCGCGGTGGGCCTCATGATCCGCCGCGGACGCAAAACGAACTACGGCTCGGACACCAAAGAGAGCAAGGACGACGCCAAGTGATCGCCACCCTGCTCTTCGTTGCCTTCGTCGTGATGATGCTGGTGGGCGTGCCCATCGGCGCCGCGCTGGGACTGGCGGGCGCCGCCTGCATCGCACTGGCCAACAGCGACGCCCAATGGTTCGGCCTGCTCGCCGTGCCGCAGAACTTCTATGCCGGTCTCGGCAAGTACCCCTTGCTGGCCATTCCGATGTTCGTGCTGGTCGGCTCCATCTTCGACCGCTCGGGCGTGGCGCTGCGGCTCGTCAACTTTGCCGTCGCCATCGTGGGCCGCGGCCCCGGCATGCTGCCGCTGGTGGCGATTGCGGTCGCGATGTTTCTCGGCGGCATCTCGGGCTCGGGCCCAGCCAATGCGGCCGCAGTGGGCGCGGTGATGATCGCGGCCATGTCGCGCGCCGGCTACCCCGCCGCCTTCTCGGCCAGCGTGGTGGGCGCTGCGGCGGCCACCGACATCCTGATTCCGCCTTCAGTCGCGTTCATCGTGTATTCGGTGCTGGTGCCCGGTGCTTCGGTGCCGGCGCTGTTCGCGGCCGGCATGATCCCCGGCGTGATGGCAGGCCTGGCGCTGATGATTCCGGCTGTGCTGCTGGCGCGCAAACACAAGATGGGCGCGCTCGAAGCCACGCTGCCGCGCCCGCCGTTCTGGAAGAGCTTTCGCGAAGCAACCTGGGGGCTGGCCGCGCCGGTGCTCATTCTCGGCGGCATGCGCGCGGGCTGGTTCACGCCGACCGAAGCTGCGGTGGTGGCGGTGTTCTACGGCCTGTTCGTGGGCATGTGCATCCACCGGACCATCAAGGTGCGCGACCTGTTCGTGATCTTGCGCGAGTCGGGCGAGCTCTCTGCGGTGATCCTGCTGGTGGTGTCACTGGCGGGCATCTTCGCGTATTCGCTGTCGACGCTGGGCGTGATCGACCCGGTGACGCGCGCGATCGTGAATTCGGGCCTGGGCGAGTACGGCATCCTGGCGCTGCTGATACTGCTGCTCATCACGGTCGGCATGTTCCTCGACGGTGTGTCGATCTTCCTGATCTTCGTGCCGCTGCTGCTGCCCATCGTGCAGTACTACAAGTGGGACCCGGTGTGGTTCGGCGTGATCCTCACGCTGAAGGTGGCGCTGGGGCAGTTCACGCCGCCGCTCGCGGTCAACCTGATGGTGTCGTGCCGCATCGCCAAGGTGCGCATGGAAGAGACCGTGCGCTGGGTGGGCTGGATGCTGTTCTCGATGTTCGTGGTGATGGTGCTGGTCATCATCTTTCCCGAACTCGCACTCTGGCTGCCGCGCAAGCTCGGCTACTGATTTTTGTCCCGTCTCAGAACCATAAGGAGAGCCCTCATCATGAAATTCCGCCGCACCCTTCTCGGCCTCGCCGCCGCAGCAACCGCCCTGGGCATATTCTCGACCGGCGCCATGGCGCAAGCCGCCTACAAGCCCGAATACAAGATGTCGCTGGTGCTCGGCCCGCCCACGCCCTGGGGCCAGGCCGGAAAGATCTGGGCCGACATGGTGAAGGAGCGCACCCAGGGCCGCATCAACATCAAGCTGTACCCCGGCGTGTCGCTCATCCAGGGCGACCAGACGCGCGAGTTCAGCGCGCTGCGCCAGGGCGTGATCGACATGGCCGTCGGCTCGACCATCAACTGGTCGCCGCAGGTCAAGCAGCTCAACCTCTTCTCCATGCCCTTCCTGATGCCCGACTACGCGGCCATTGACGCGCTCACGCAAGGCGAAGTCGGCAAGGAAATGTTCAAGACACTCGACAAGGCCGGCGTAGTGCCGCTCGCCTGGGGCGAGAACGGCTACCGCGAGATCACCAATTCGAAGAGGGCGATCAAGTCGCCGGCCGACGTCAAGGGCATGAAGATCCGCGTGGTCGGCTCGCCCATCTACTCCGACATGTTCACCGCGCTCGGCGCCAACCCCACGCAGATGAGCTGGGCCGACGCACAACCCGCACTCGCGAGCGGCGCGGTCGACGGCCAGGAGAACCCGCTGTTCCTGTTCACCGTGCTCAAGATGCAGAACGTGGGCCAGAAATTCTTGACCGCCTGGGGCTACGTGGCCGACCCGCTGGTGTTCGTGGTGAACAAGGAAATCTGGGCCTCGTGGACGCCGGCCGACCAGGCCATCGTGCGCCAGGCGGCCATCGATGCGGGCAAGGAAGAAATCGTCATCGCGCGCAAAGGCCTGATCGAAGCCGACAAGCCCCTGCTGAAGGAGATCGCGGGCATGGGCGTGACGGTGACCAGCCTCACGCCGGCCGAACGCGATGCCTTCGTGAAGGCGACGCGGCCGGTGTACGACAAGTGGAAGCCGACCGTGGGCGCCGACCTGGTGGCAAAGGCCGAGCAGGCGATTGCCGCGCGCAAGAAGTAAGAGCAGGCACGGCGCATTGCGGGCGCATCAGCCTCGGTAGCGGCTCGGGTTCGCGCCCGCCATCTTCTTCATCAGGCGCCGCAACGCCGTGGCGTCCTGGTAGCCCACGGCGCCGGCCACCTGCTCGACAGTCATCCGGCTCGACTCGAGCAGCGCGCGGGCGCGCCGCAAACGCACGCTCTGCACCAGCGCCTGCGTGCTCCTGCCGGTGGCCTTCTGGATGTGGCGCGACAGCGTGCGCTCCGACATGCAGAACTCGCGCGCCAACGCACTGACCGCGGGCGGATCGGGCAATGCCGATTCGACCCGCGCCGCGAGCCGCGCTACAAGGTCGTTGCCGTTGGCCAGCACCTCCGGCACGATGAATGGTGCCTGCGCCTGACGCCCGTCGATCAGCAGCATGCGCGAGACAAGATCGGTGAGCGCGCTGCCGCAACGCTCGCGCAGCAGATGCAGCATCAAGTCGGTCTGCGCGAACGCGGCGCCGGCCGTGACCACGGGGCCGTCGGAACACACCATGCGGTCGACGTCGACGATGCAGCCAGGCGCCATCTGCTTGAGCAGCGCTGCGTACCACCATGAAGTTGTTGCGCGCCGCCCCTGAAGCAGGCCCGCGGCATTCAGCAGGAACACCGCCGAGCACGAGGCCGCGACCTGCCCTCCGGCCTTCGCATGACGCACGAGGCCCGCAATGGCCTTGGCCGCGTCGTCGCTGTCGAGGCACCGCCGGATCTCGCCCGGCGTGTTGAGCCCGAGCCCCGGCACCACCCACGTCGAGCGGTCGTCACGCGCTCGCACGGGCAGGCGCGCGGTCTCCAGGCTCATGCCGGCCTGCAACCGCACCGGGCCACCCTGCACCGAGCACAGCCTCCAGCGCGGCGGCGCCACGCCGGCACGAGCGGCCACGGCCTGCGCGGCGCCCAGGATGTCGAGCGTGACCGCCACGCTGGAATTGAAGGCGCCGGGCAGCACCAGAACGGTGAAATCGTGCATGTCTGATTCAGCCCTGAAACGGTCAAATTTGACACTGCCATTCTGGCGACGCGAGCGGCCCAATACAAGCTCATCCGCTTTCCCCGTGCCGTCCACGGCCGCACTCACATGACACCGACCCGCTCCCTGAACGAAGACGATCCGCTCGACGACTTCATTCCGCGCCAGATCACGCTCGACGGCATCGAGAAGAAGGTCTACCTGATGGGCCAAGGCCCTGCCGTGATCGTGATGACCGAGATGCCGGGCATCAGCCCGCACGTGGCACGCTTTGCACGCTGGGTGCGCGACGCGGGCTTCACTGTCTACATGCCCTCGCTGTTCGGGCGCGACGGCGCGGTGCCGCAGGCCGAGGAAGGCGCCGCCGTGTTCAAGCGGGCCTGCGTGAGCGCGGAGTTTCGCGCCTTTGCATCGAACGCATCGAGCCCCGTGACGCAATGGCTGCGCGCGCTCGCGCGGCTGGCGCATGAGGAATGCGGCGGCCCTGGCGTGGGCGCGATCGGCATGTGCTTCACCGGCAACTTCGCGCTCTCGATGATGATGGAGCCGGCCATGCTCGCGCCGGTGGTGTGCCAGCCTTCGCTGCCGCTCGACGATCCGGCAGGCATGAACGTGGCGGCCGACGAACTCGCAGCCGTGCGCCAACGCCTGGAGCGCGAGGACCTGAGCGTGATGGCCTATCGCTTCGACGGCGACAGGTTCTGCAAGGCCGAGCGCTTTGCTGCGTTCTCTCAAGCACTGGGCGAGCGTTTTGTCGCACGCGTGCTGCCCGACAGCGCAGCCAACCCGAACACGCCGCCCTTCTTCGCGCAGGTGGTGGCCAGCCCGCACAGCGTGGTGACGGCGCACCTGATCGATGGGGCGGGGCAACCGACGCTTGCGGCAAGGGACGAGATCCTGGCGTTCTTTGCGCTGCGGCTGCTGGATCGTCGGCGCTGAGCAAGCGGCGTTTTCACAACAGGCGGCCGACCTCTTCCTGGGCGTGTTTGCGCACTTTCCACTTCGGCCGCCCGCACGCGCTAACCCCTTGGTATGCGCACCGTTGCGAGCCCGTGCATCGCCACCGACAATGCACCCGCGATCCGATGCCCGCGCTCGAGATGCTCTGGCAGACTGACTTGCACAGCGCACTTCTTCGCGCAGCAAGGAGCCTCCTTCACCATGCATCTCAGGTCCACCGCATCGACCGTCGCAACAACACGGCCATCGCGCTTCGCGATCTTTTCGGTTCTTCTCGCAGCACTCGTTTTCTTGACCACCAGCTTCATCACCCCGAAGGCACATGCAGCCGATGCCACCGTGCACACGCTGATCATCGACACCGACCCCGGCGCCGACGACGTGATCGCGCTGCTGTTCGCCATGGCCTCGCCCGAGCAGTTGAAGATCCAGGCACTGACCACCGTGGCCGGCAACGTGCAGCTCGCCAAGACCTCGCGCAATGCACGCCTTGCGCGCGAGTGGGCGAAGCGGCCCGACATTCCGGTCTACGCCGGTGCGCCGCGGCCCCTGCTGCGCACGCCCATCTATGCAGCCGACATCCACGGCAGCGAAGGCATCACCGGCATCAAGGTGCACGAGCCGAGCCAGCCGCTGGCCGATGGCAATGCGGTCGACTACCTGATCCGCACGCTGCGCGCGGCGCCCGAAAAAAGCGTGACGCTCGCCATGCTCGGGCCCGAGACCAACCTCGCGCTGGCACTGACGCAGGCCCCCGACATCACGCGCGGCCTGCGCGAGCTGGTGCTCATGGGCGGCGCGCATTTCAATGGCGGCAACATCACGCCGACGGCGGAGTTCAACGTGTTCGCCGATCCGCATGCGGCAGAGATCGTGCTCAAGAGCGGCGTGCCGATCACCATGCTGCCCCTAGACCTGACGCACAAGGTGCTGACCAGCCCCGAGCGCATTGCCAGGCTGCGCGGCATCGGCAACCAAGCCGGCAAGACGGTGGCCGACATCCTCGATGCCTATGTGCAGCACGACATGCAGTACTACGGCCTGCCCGGCGGCCCGGTGCACGACGCCACCGTGATCGCCTACCTGCTGCAGCCCTCGCTGTTCAGGGGCCGGAAGGTGAACGTGGAAGTCGACAGCCGCGAAGGGCTGGGCTTCGGCCAGACGGTGGTCGACTGGTACGGCGGCTTGAAGAAGCCCGCCAACGTGAACTGGATTGCCGAGGGGGATGCGCAGGGGTTCTTCGATCTGCTGACGCAGCGCATTTCCCGCCTGCCTTGAGCTGCATCGCCCCAGAACGACGTTGACGGCGGTGGCATGCGGGGCCACCATGGTGCACCGTCGCCAATGCCCGGCTAGGCGGCGGACTCGTCGGGGAGGCCTGCCCGCTCTGGAATAGGTGAGCAAACGCGCCATTTCAGGGCTTTCGAGGAGGTCTCATGGCTGAAAGCGACAAGGTGTTCGCAGGCTCGATCCCGAAGTTCTACGACACGCTGATGGTCCCCCTCATCTTCGAGGCCTACGCCACCGACATGGCAGAGCTTGTTGCGGCCTCCTCGCCCGGCTCGGTGCTTGAAACGGCGGCCGGCAGCGGTGTGGTTACGCGGGCGCTTGCGCCAAAACTCGGCGCCGGCGCGCGCTATGTGGTAACCGACCTCAACCAGCCCATGCTCGACTATGCAGCCACCCGGCAGGGGCCCGATAGCCGTATCGAGTGGCGGCAGGCGGACGCGCTCGCCCTGCCGTTCGAAGATGCATCGTTCGACGTTGTTTGCTGCCAGTTCGGCGCGATGTTTTTCCCCAACCGGGTTGCCGGCTACGCCGAGGCGCGTCGCGTGCTGAGGCCGGGCGGGCGCTTTGTCTTCAGCGTGTGGGACCGCATCGAAGAGAACGCCTTTGCCGACGACGTCACGAACGCCGTCGCCACGGTGTTTCCGCATGACCCTCCGCGATTTCTCGCCCGCACTCCGCACGGCTATCACGACACCGCACTGATCCGCGAGGATCTGGGCCGCGCAGGGTTCACCAGCATCGGGATCGAGACGCGCGAGAAGCTGAGCCGCGCCCCCTCGGCCCGCGACGTTGCGACCGCCTATTGCCAGGGAACGCCGCTGCGCAACGAAATCGAGGCGCGCGACGCCACCCTGCTTCAGCTCGCTACGGAGCGCGCAACGGAGGCGATCGCCAGCCGCCACGGCAAAGAGGGCCCGGTGGCCGGCAAGATTCAGGCACATGTGATCGTGGCAGCGGGATAGCGGGGTTCCGGCACGCGCTTCATCCGGTCATCTCGCGCCGCCTTTGGCGCACTTCATCGCATTCGCATGGAAGTTGCGCCGCGGCGCGGCAACCATGCGCACTCCATAACCATGTGATGGAGATCCGCGATGCGCACTGCCTTCTTCTTTCGCCAGACCCTGCTGCTTGCCTCGGGCCTGCTGCTGTCCTTCCAGCTCCTGGCAGCCCAGGCCGGCTGGCGGCAGCTGCGCATTCCGGGCGACACGCCCGACGCCGTACCCACGGTGGTCGCGCTCTACTACCCGACGAAGGCGACGGAGCGCACGACGGCCATGGGCCCGTTCACGGTACAGGCGGCCATCCAGGCACCGCCCGAGGACAAGTTCAAGGGATTGATCGTGCTGAGCCACGGCATCGGCGGCACCGAACTGGGCCACAGCAGCCTCGCCGAGGCCCTCGCGCGGGATGGCTACATGGTCGCGGCCCTTCGCCATCCCGGCGACAACTGGCAGGACGGGTCGCTGCTGCAGAAAGGCGGCAGCGTCTACTTCACCGAACGGCCGCGACAGGCATCGCGCGTGATCGACGCCTTGCTGCAAGACCCGCAGTGGAAGGATCGCATCGCCAGCGACGCCCAGGGCCTTCGCATTGGCGCGGTGGGGCATTCGGCCGGCGGCTATACCGTGCTGGCACTGGCGGGTGGGCAGGTCGACCTGTCGCGCATTCGCAGGCACTGCGAGAGCGAGCGCGAGGCCGATCCGGTTTTTTGCGGCGTGGGCCGGAACGTCCCAACGACGGCTGGCTCGCCTGCTGCATCAGCATCGGTGCTGCCTTCGCTGCGCGACCCGCGGGTGCGTGCGGTCGTGCTGCTGGCGCCGGCGGGTGTTGTCTTCACGTCGTCTTCGCTGGCGGAGATCAGGATCCCGACGCAGATCTATGAGGCGGAGCTGGACCGGTTCCTCGTCCCGCGTTTTCACGCCGAATGGATTGCGCAGAACATGCCCCGCGCCGAACTCCACCGGGTTCCCAACGCCTGGCATTTCGCATTCATGGACACCCCGGCCAGCGCCATTCCAAGCGACGACGGAGACATCAGGAACGACCCGCCGGGCTTCGATAGGAAGGCCTTCCTGGCGCGGCTGGGCCTCGAGATTCCAGCCTTCTTCGACAAGGCATTGCCCGAGCGCGAATGAAAAAAGCCACGCTGCAGAACAGCGTGGCTTTTGACTTTCTTGCGCGGCAGCAGCGGATCAGTGCTGCAGGATCTTGTTCAGGAAGTCCTTGGTGCGCGGCTGGCGGTTTTCCGGGTGGCTGAAGAACTCGTCCTTCGGGCAGTCTTCCAGGATCTTGCCGCCCACGTCGATGAAGATCACGCGGCTCGCGACCTTGCGGGCGAAAGCCATTTCGTGCGTGACCACCATCATGGTCATGCCTTCCTTGGCCAGGCTCACCATCACGTCGAGCACTTCGCCGACCATCTCGGGGTCGAGCGCCGAGGTGGGTTCGTCGAACAGCATCACGATCGGGTCCATCGACAGCGCACGGGCAATGGCCACGCGTTGCTGCTGGCCGCCCGAGAGCTGGCCCGGGAACTTGTCCTTGTGCGCCATCAGGCCCACGCGGTCGAGCATCTTCAGGCCACGGGTCTTGGCTTCATCGGGCGTGCGGCCCAGCACCTTGATCTGCGCGATCGTGAGGTTCTCGGTCACCGACAGGTGCGGGAACAGCTCGAAATGCTGGAACACCATGCCGACCTTGGAGCGCAGCTTGGGCAGGTTGGTCTTGGGGTCGTGCAGCGGAATGCCGTTGACGGTGATCTCGCCCTTCTGGAAGGGCTCCAGCGCATTCACGGTCTTGATGAGGGTGGACTTGCCCGAGCCCGAAGGCCCGCACACCACCACCACGTCACCCTTGGAAATGCTCACCGAACAATCGTTGAGCACCTGCACCGGGCCATACCACTTGGATACGTTCTTGATTTCAATCATTTTTTCGGACATTTCTTTCTCTCCGGTTCAGCCACTCAAACAATCAGCGAATGATGGCGATCTTCTTGTGCAGGCGCTTGACCAGCCAAGAAAGGGCGTAGCACATGACGAAGTACACGACGGCCGCGAGCAGGTAAGCCTCGATCGGGCGGCCGAAGTTCTTGCCCGCGGTCTCGAAGCCCTTGAGCATGTCGTAGGCACCGATGGCGTAGACCAGCGACGTATCCTGGAACAGGATGATGGTCTGCGTGAGCAGCACCGGCAGCATGTTGCGAAAGGCCTGCGGCAGCACGATCAGGCGCATGTTCTGGCCGTAGGTCATGCCGACCGCCTGGCCGGCATTCACCTGGCCGCGCGGGATCGACTGGATACCGGCACGCATGATCTCGCTGAAGTACGCGGCCTCGAACGCCACGAAGGTGATCACGGCCGAGATTTCGGAGCGGTAGTTGGAGCCGACCGAACCGAACAGCGAATAGAACGACGCCGGCACGAGCAGGAAGAACCACAGGATCACCATCACCAGCGGGATGCTTCGCATGCCGTTGACATAGATGGCCGCTGGCGCATCGAGCCACTTTTTGCCCGACAGGCGCATGAGCGCCAGGATCGTGCCGAAGATCACGCCGCCGATCGTGGCGACTATCGTCAGCATGATGCTGAAGTAGAAGCCCTTGACGACGAAGTTGCTGATGACGTCCCAGTTGTAGAAGGACAGGTCGAGATTCATCATGTCAGTGTCCTCCGCCGCCCGCGCTTGCAGACACGATGAAGCCCGGCACGCGGGTCTTCTTCTCGATGAATGCCATGAGGCGGTTGATGATGAGGGCCGAGATCACGTAGCAGCCCGTCACCGCAAGGTAGACCTCGATGCCGCGCGAGGTTTCTTCCTGCGCCTGCATAGCGAACATGGTGAGTTCGGTGACCGACACGGCGAACGCGACGGACGAGTTCTTGAAGATGTTCATCGTCTCGCTCGTGAGCGGCGGGATGATGATGCGGTAGGCCATCGGCAGGATCACGTAGCGGTAGTACTGCACGGTGGTGAAGCCCACCGCCATGCCCGCATAGCGCTGGCCCTTGGGCAGCGCCTGGATGCCCGAGCGCACCTGCTCGGCGATACGCGCGGAAGTGAAGAAGCCCAGCGCCAGCACCACGAGAATGAAGCTCGGCACGCCCTTCATGACGGGGATGAGCGCCGGGATCACGTGGTACCAGAGGAAGATCTGCACCAGCAGCGGAATGTTGCGGAACAGCTCGACCCAGGCATTGCCCAGCCGCACCAGCCACGGGCTGTCGGGCAGCGTGCGGATGATGCCGATGAGCGAGCCCAGCACCAGCGCCACGATCAACGCCAGCAGCGCGACCGACACGGTCCAGCCCCAGGCCGACAGCATCCATTGCAGGTAGGTCGGATAGTCCCCCCCGGGGTCTTGCAGGAATACCTGCCAATCCCAGTTGCCCATTTGTGTTTACTCCTTCTTCACCGTCTCTTCGAAAACCAGTCCCTTGAAAAGAAACGCCCACCGCGAAAGGTGGGCGTCATCACGCAGCGACGCGGCGCTTATTCCTTGGTGACGTAGTCTTCAGCAGGCTTGTCGTTCGGGTTGGCCCAAGCGTTCTTGGTGGCTTCGCCCAGCGGCAGGCCGATGGTCACGCCTGCGGGCGGAATCGGCTTGAGGAACCACTTGTCGTACAGCTTGGCGAGTTCGCCAGACTTGGCCTGTGCCTTGATGCTGTCGTCCACGGCCTTCTTGAAAGCGGCGTCGTCCTTGCGGATCATGATGGCGATGGGCTCGACGGCCAGCACGTCGGACAGGATCTTGTAGTCCTTGGGCGACTTCGACTTGGCGGCCAGGGCAGCCAGGATCGAGCCGTCCATCACGAAGGCGTCGGCACGGCCGGTTTCGAGCAGCAGGAAGCTGTCGGAGTGGTCCTTGCCGTAGACCTCCTTGAAGGTCAGGTTCTCGGCGCGCTTTTGCTTGCGCACGGTCTGCAGCGGCGTGGTGCCGGTGGTGGTTGCAACCGTCTTGTCCTTCAGGTCGGCCAGCGAGTTGATGCCCGAGTTGGCCTTGACGACGATCTTGGTTTCTTCGACGTAGGTGGTCACGCCGAAAGCCACGTCCTTCTGGCGGGTGGCGTTGTTGGTGGTCGAGCCGCACTCGATGTCCACGGTGCCGTTCTGCACGAGCGGAATGCGGTTCTGCGAAGTCACGGGCTGGTACTTGACTTCGAGCTTCTTGCCGGCGGCCTTCTCGAGGTCCTTGATGATGTTGGCGCAGACGTCGTAGTGGAAGCCCGTGTATTGGCCATTGCCCAGTGTGTACGACAGGCCCGACGATTCACGCACGCCTTCGGTGATGACACCGGAAGCCTTGATCTTGGCCAGCGTGTCATTGGCTTGCGCCATCGCGCCGCCAGCGGCCAGTGCCGCGACTGCCAATGCCAATACTTGTTTTTTCATACGGAAAACTCCTGAGGGTGACTGAAACAGATACAACTAAATTCTAGACATTTACATTTTGCGTGATACCCGGACCAACCCGGTGCATACACACGCACGCTGCACCGGGCATGCGCATGGCAGCGCCAGCCTGGTGCGATCCTGCCTCCTGGCATTGTCCGACTTTCACTAAGCAGCCTTTATGCCCGAAGCCTGGCCCGAAGGCTCGGCAGCCGGCGGAACCGGTGCGGCCGACAGGCGCACCGGCTGCGTCAGGTTCTCGGGCACGAGCAGCGCCTCCATCTCGGCGCGCGTCATGATGCCCAGCGATTCGGCCACCAGGTCGATCGGCCCGCCGGTGGCGAGCGCGGTCTTGGCGATGAGCGCGGCCTTTTCGTAGCCGATGAGCGGGTTGAGCGCAGTGACCAGCGTGACCGACTCTCGCACCCTCTTCGCAAGGAACTCGCGGTTGGCCTCGATGCCGTCGACGCAGTTCACCTGCAGCGTGATGCAGGCCCGGCTCAGGTGCTGGATGCTCTTGAACAGGCTCCAGCCCATGATCGGCTCGAAGGCGTTGAGCTGCAGCTGGCCGGCTTCCGAAGCCATCGTCACGGTGACGTCGTTGCCGATGACCTCGAAGGCCACCTGGTTCATGACTTCCGGGATCACCGGATTGACCTTGCCCGGCATGATCGACGAACCCGCCTGCCGCGCCGGCAGCCGGATTTCGCCGAAGCCGGCCTGCGGGCCGCTGGACAGCAGGCGCAGGTCGTTGCAGGTCTTGCTGAGCTTGGTCGCCACGCGCTTGAGCACGCCCGACAGCTGCACGAAGGCGCCCGTGTCCTGCGTGGCCTCGATGAGGTTGGCGGCCTGCTTGAGCGGCACGCCGGTCTGCTCGGCGAGGTACTGGCAGGCCAGGTTCGCGTAGCCGTGCGGCGCGTTGATGCCGGTGCCGATGGCGGTGGCGCCGAGGTTGATTTCTTCGATGAGCGCGCGGGCCTCGCCAAGGCGGGCCTCGTCTTCCCCGATCATGATCGCGTAGGTCAGGAACTCCTGGCCCAGCGTCATCGGCACCGCGTCTTGCAGCTGGGTGCGGCCGATCTTGAGAATGTCCTTGAACTCGAGCGCCTTGGCCTCGAAGCTGCGACGCAGGGTGGCCATCGATTCGAGCAGCCGGCCGATGGCGAACCACAGCGCCAGCCGCACTGCCGTGGGGTACACGTCGTTGGTGCTCTGCGAGGCGTTGACGTGGTCGTTGGGGTGCAGCACGTCGTAGCGCGCCTTCTCGTGGCCCAGCTTTTCGAGCGCGAGGTTGCAGATGACCTCGTTGGCGTTCATGTTGGTCGAGGTGCCCGCGCCGCCCTGGATGACGTCGACCACGAACTCGTCGAGCAGCTTGCCGTCGATGATGTCCTCGCAGGCCAGGATGATGGCCGCCGCGCGGTCGCGGTCGATGGCGCCGAGGTCGGCATTGGCGCGCGTGGCGGCCTTCTTCACGTAGGCCAGCGCTCGCACCAGGTCGGGCATGGCCGAGATGCGCGTGCCAGAGATGGGGAAGTTCTCGACCGCACGCGCCGTGTGCACGCCCCAGTAGGCGACGGCAGGGATCTGCTTGTCGCCGAGGAAGTCGTGTTCAGTCCTGAAATTGGAGCTCATACAGGTTCCTCGGCTTAAAAAAAAGCACGCGCAGGGCGCGTGCCGGAGATGTTGCTGTGACAGCGACTAAAAGCAGCCGCGACTGTAGTGGCGCCGGGTTCGGGGCGCCAATGCCGTTTGCGGGGAGTCCTATGCGCGGCATTTATAGATTGTGCGGTGCACAAATCTCCGTTGTCAGCGGTGCGGCTGGGTGCCGACCAAGTAAGACCATAGCGCATCGGCGGTGCGTTTGGGTTGCAGGCTGTCAGCGGCCGCGGCCTTGCTGGCGGCACGGCTGGCGCCGGCCTTGACCGGCACCGGCGCGCCGGGCCGTTCGCGGTAGGCGCGGATTTCCATGGTCGCCTCGAGGCTGTCGATTTCGGGCGGCAGCGCGCTCACGAGCTTGCGCGCCTTGATCTCCTTGCGCACCGCGCTCTGCGGCAGGAAGGCGATGCCGTGGCCTTCGAGCGCCATGACCTTCAGGCCCTCGGCCATGTCGGTTTCGTAAACGCGGTCGAGGTGGATGGCAGTGCCCGACTCCTTCAGCAGCTGGTCGACCACACGGCCCAGGTAGGCGCCGGGCGCATAGCCCAGGTAGGGCAGCGGCTGGCCGGGACGCCCCGGCAGCCGGTAGCGCGGCGCGCCTTCGGCATCGGCCTTGACCCAGGGGGCCACGGTTTCCTCGCCGAGGCTGACCATCTCGTACTTGTTGGCATCGAGCTGCAGCGGCTGCGAGGGGTGGTGGTAGGCGATCAGCAGGTCGCAGCTGCCTTCGACCAGCCGCAGCACCGCGTCGTGCACGTTGAGCGCGATGAGGCGGCTCTTGATCGGCCCGAAGTGCTCGCGCAGGCTGGTCACCCACGAGGGGAAGAAGGTGAAGGCCAGCGTGTGCGGCACGGCGATCTCGATCACGTCCTGCCCGGCGGCCGAGTGCCCGCGCAGCATGGCCCGGGTGCTCTGCAGCGACTGCAGCATCTCGATGGCCTGGCTGTAGAGCGTCTGGCCCGCTGGCGTGAGCCGTGTGGGGTAGGAGCTGCGGTCGACCAGGTCAGTGCCGGCCCAGCCTTCGAGCGCCTGGATGCGGCGGGAAAACGCCGGCTGGGTCACATGCCTCAATTGAGCCGAGCGGCTGAAGCTGCGGGTTTCCGCCAAACTGATGAAGTCTTCGAGCCACTTGGTTTCCATACGCGGCGATTATGCGAGCGCCGCGCCATACTGGGCGCCCCCTCCTTTTCCCGCACTCGCCATGCCTTCAGCCGACCTGCTCGAACTCAGCGCCACCGAACTCTCCCGCCGCATCGCCGCGCGCGACGTGTCTTGCCGCGAGGTGATGCAGGCCTCGCTGGCCCGCATCGAGGCGCTGAACCCGCGCTTCAACGCCATCGTGTCGCTGCGCGATCCGGCGCAGTTGCTGGCCGAGGCCGATGAGCGCGACGCCGAACTGGCGCGCGGCGAACGGCGCGGCTGGATGCACGGTTTTCCGCTGGCAGTGAAGGACCTGAGCCATGCCGCCGGCCTGCCGACCTCGATGGGCTCGCCGCTGTCGCCGCGCTCGCCGGCTCGGGCCGACAGCCTGCACGTGGCCCGCGCCAGGGCGGCCGGCGCAGTCGTCATCGGCAAGACCAACACGCCCGAGTTCGGGCTCGGCTCGCACACCTACAACACGGTGTTCGGCATCACGCGCAACGCCTATGCGCCCGAGCGCAGCGCGGGCGGCAGCAGCGGCGGTGCGGCCGTGGCGCTGGCCCTGGGCATGCTGCCCGTGGCGGACGGCAGCGACATGATGGGATCGTTGCGCAACCCGGCCGCCTTCAACAACGTGATCGGCATGCGGCCATCGCGCGGGCGTGTGCCGGGCAACCCCGACGAGGAACTGTTCTTCCAGCAGCTGGGCTGCGAAGGCCCGATGGCGCGCACGGTGGAAGACGCGGCGCGGCTGCTGGCCGTGCAGGCGGGCTTCGACACGCGCGTGCCGCTGTCGTCGCCGCACGCCCTGCCCTCGCCCGATACGCTGCAGCTAAACGGCGACGGCAAGGGTCTTCGCATCGGCTGGCTCGGCAGCATCTGGCCCGACCTGCCGCTGGCACCCGGCATCCGCGAACTCGGTGAGAAGGCGCTCGGCACCTTCCGCACCATCGGCTGCGAGGTCGAGCCCTGCACGCTCGACGTGCCGCGCGAGCACAACTGGAGCGCGTGGCTGCGGTTGAGACAACTGCTGGTGGGCGGCAAGCTCGGCGCCTACCTCAGCGACCCGAAGCTGTTCGGGCAGCTCAAGCCCGAGGCGCAATGGGAAATCGAGCAGAGCCGGCACCTCGATGCGGCATCGCTGTACCAGGCATCGGTGTACCGCTCGAACGTGTACCGAGCATTCCTGAAGCTGTTCGAGCGTTTCGACTTCGTGCTGGCACCGACGGCGCAGGTGTTTCCGTTCGATGCCGAGTTGCACTGGCCTGCCGAGGTGAACGGTGTGAAGAGCGACACGTACCACCGCTGGATGGAGATCGTCACGCCGTTCACGCTGGCCGGGCTGCCGACGCTGAATGTGCGCGCCGGCTTCGGCGAAGGCGGGCTGCCGATGGGGCTGCAGCTGGCGGGACCGATCCATGCGGACCTCGACGTGCTGCGGCTCGGGCATGCCTATGACCAGGCCTGCGGCTGGGCGGCGCACCGCCCCTCCGCGTTGGGCTGAGGCCTCAGATCGGCGTCAACACGCCGCGCCCCGCGAAGTGCCCTTCGGCATTCGCGAGGAAATGGTCCACCGACTTCTGCGTCGCCTCGGGCGACCAGCCTGCCATGTGCGGCGTCAGCAGCACGTTGTCGAGGCCGACCAGCGGCTCGGGCCGCTTCGGCTCGCTCTCGTACACGTCGACGCCGGCCCCGGCGATGCGGTTCTCGCGCAATGCGGCCGCCAACGCCTCGGTGTCGACCACGCTGCCGCGCCCGATGCTCACCAGGTAGCCCTGCGGCCCCAGCGCGTCGAGCACTTCGGCGTTGACCAGATGCTTCGTCGCGGGCCCGCCCGGTGCGGCCAGCACCAGGAAGTCGGCCCACGCGGCCAGCGACTTCAGGTCGTCGAAGTAGCGCTGCGTTGCGCCTTCGCGCGGCTTGCGGTTGTGATAGCCGACCTCCATGTCGAAGGCCGCCGCCCGCTTCGCGATCTTCTGGCCGATGGTGCCCAGCCCCAGGATGCCCAGCTTCTTGCCCGACACGTTCGGCGGCTGCGGAATGGCTTCGCGCCACACGCCCTCGCGGCACAGCCGGTCGAGCTTGCGGAACTCGCGCACGATGCTGATCAGCAGGCCGAAGGCGTGGTCGGCCACGCAGTCGTCGTTGGTGCCCGCGCCGTTGGCCGTCGCGATGCCGCGAGCGCGCGTCACTTCGAGCGGCACGCCTTCGTAGCCCGCGCCCATGCAGCAGATCAGCTCCAGCGCCGGCATCGCCGCGATTTCCTCGGGCGTGATGCCGATGACGCCGATGGTCAGCACCGCACGAAACTTCTTGCCGTGCTCGGCGATGGCGGCCGCGCGCAGGGCGGGGTCGAAGGCGTAGGTCATGTCATAGACCTCGGCAATCTGGGCCTGGTGGGCACTCGAGAGGCCGCTGAGCACCAGCAGGGGAATCTTGGTCGACACGTCTGAACTCCTGAAATCGATAAAAAGGAATGGATGATCGCGCTACATCAATGGAGTTGCTTCGCTCTTCTGCAAAGCCCACATCTGGGCGTAGCGGCCCTGCTTCGCGAGCAGCTCGGCATGCGTGCCGCGCTCGACGATCACGCCCGACTCCAGCACCAGGATCTCGTGCGCGTCGACCACCGTCGACAGGCGGTGCGCGATGACCAGCGTGGTCTTGTCCTGCGCGGCGCTCTTCAGCTCGGACTGGATGGCGCGCTCGTTGGCCGAGTCGAGCGCCGAGGTGGCCTCGTCGAAGATCACGATCGGAGGGTTCTTCAGCAGCGTGCGCGCGATGGCCACGCGCTGCTTCTCGCCGCCAGATAGCTTGAGGCCGCGCTCGCCCACGGTCGTTTCATAGCCCTTGGGCGTGGCCACGATGAAGTCGTGGATGCGCGCGGCGCGTGCGGCGGCCTCCACTTCTTCGCGGCTCGCCCCCGGGCGGCCGTAGGCGATGTTGTATTCGACCGTGTCGTTGAACAGCACCGTGTCCTGCGGGACGATGCCGATGGCGCGGCGCACGCTGGACTGAGTGACCTCGCGAATGTCTTCCCCGCCGATGGTGATGCGGCCGTGCTGCACGTCGTAGAAGCGGTACAACAGCCGCGCGAGCGTGGACTTGCCCGAGCCCGAGGGCCCGACCACCGCCACCGTCTTGCCGGCCGGAATCTCGAAGCTCACGTGCTTGAGGATGGGCCGCGCGGCCTCGTAGGCAAAGCTCACGTCCTCGAAGCGCACGGTGGCGTCGGCACCGGCCAGCGGCTGCGCGCCGGGCGCATCGCGCACCTCGCGCTCTTTTTCCATCAGCACGAACATCTTGTCGAGATCGGTCAGGCTCTGCTTGATCTCGCGGTAGATCACGCCCAGGAAGTTCAGCGGAATGTAGAGCTGGATCATGAAGGCGTTGACCATCACCAGGTCGCCCAGCGTCATGCGCCCTTCGACCACGCCCGAGGTGGCGCGCCACAGCATCAGCACCAGGCTCACGGCAATCAGCAGTTGCTGCCCGGTGTTGAGCATGCTCAGCGTGCGCTGGCTCTTGATGGCGGCCTTGCGGTAGCGGTCGAGGCTGGCGTCGTAGCGGCCGGCCTCGAAGTCTTCGTTGTTGAAGTACTTGACGGTTTCGTAGTTCAGCAGCGAATCGACCGCGCGGCTCTGCGCCACCGAGTCGAGCTCGTTCATGGTCTTGCGGAACTGCGTGCGCCACTCGGTCACCGTCACGGTGAAGGTGATGTACAGCACCAGCGCCGCCGCCGTGATCCAGACGAACAGCGAATCGAACTTCACGCCCAGGATGGTGAGCACCAGCACCAGCTCGATGATGGTCGGCACGATGCTGTAGAGCGACATCGAGATGAGCGAGTGCACGCCGCGCGTGCCGCGCTCGATGTCGCGCGTCATGCCGCCGGTCTGGCGCTCCAGGTGGAAACGCAGGCTCAGCGCGTGCAGGTGACGGAACACCTCCAGCGCGATCTGCCGGGCCGTGCCCTCGGTGGCCTTGGCGAAGATCAGCTCGCGCAGTTCGCCGAACAGCGAGGTCGAGAAGCGCAGCAGGCCGTAAGCCAGCAGCAGGCCGATGGGCACGATGAGCAGCGCCTGCGCCATGTCCGGCTTGGGCGTCATCGTGTCGACCAGGTTCTTCAGCAGCACCGGCACGCCGACGTTGGCCACCTTGGCGCCCACCATGAAGGCCAGCGCCGCGGCCACCCGCCACTTGTACTGCCAGAGGTAGGGAAACAGGCGGCGCAGCGTCGCCCAGTCGGAACGGTCGCTGCGCTCCGGCGGGTGGCTGGAGACGGAGTGGGAGGGGGGAAGGGCTTCGCCGCTGCGGCGCATGGGAGACAATCGTGGTTGCTTGTTTGTTCCAGATTGTGCCCATGTCAGATACTTCCAGCGCTGCCGCTGCCGCCATCCTCAAGAGCCTGCCCACCGACATGGAGCTGGTGCTCAAGGTCATTCCGATGCCGGCGGACTGCAACGCCAACGGCGACATCTTCGGCGGCTGGGTCATGGCGCAGTGCGACCTGGCCGGCTCGGTGATCCCCGCGCGCTACGCCAAGGGCCGCCAGGCCACGGTGGCTGTCAACGAGTTCATCTTCAAGCAGCCGGTGCGGCTGGGCGACATCCTGTCGTTCTATTCGAAGCTGGTGCGCATCGGGCGCACCTCGGTCACGGTGACGGTCGAGGTGTTTGCCGAGCGCTTCCGGGCGCAGGGCGAATACATCAAGGTGACGCAGGCCACGTTCACCTACGTGGCCATCGACGACAACGGCCGCCCACGGCCCATCGAACAGCAGCCCTGAGCAACGCCCCCGGGCTCAGACGCCCGGGTCGCGCACGCGCTCGAAGCGTTCGAATTCGCGGTTGACCCAGCGCCCGTCGCGCCGCTCGACGCGGCGGATGTACACGGTCTGCACGATGTCCCGGGTGTGGGCGTCGATCTCTACCGGGCCGCGCGGGCTGTCGAGCTTCACGCCCCGGAACGCATCCACCAGCCGCTCCCCGACCACGCCGCCGCGCGCCACGGGCGAGCTCATCGCTGCATCGATGGCGGCAAGCGCATCGTGGGCCGCGACCGCGAAATACCCCGGGCGCAGATGGCTGCCGTACTCCGTCTCGAAGATGCCCGTGAAGCGGCGGTTGGCCGGCGATTCGTGGGCGAACGAATAGTGGTGGCTGGTTACGAGGCCATCGGCCAGCTCCCCGATGCCTTCCAGGTAGTGGTCGTCGGTGGCGTCGCCGGTGGCCAGCAGGCGGATGCCCGTGTCGGCCATGCCACGGTCGCGCCAGAACTTGAGGAAGGTGGCCGGCATCTGCCCCGAGGGCAGGAAGAAGAACACCGCCTGCGGCTTGAGTTCGCGCAGCCGCAGCATGTAGGCCGAGTAGTCGAGCGTGTTCAGCGGCACCCGCAGCATCGCGCCGACCCGGCCGCCGCCCGCGGTGATGCCCGAGACGAAGGCGCTTTCGGCATCGACGCCCGAGGCGTAGTCGGCCACCACGGTGCAGACGTCGCGCAGCCCCTGCTGGAGCGCCCATCGCGCCAGCGGCAGCGTGACCTGGCCGATGGTGAAGGACACCCGCACCGCGAACGGACAACGCGCCGTGATGCCCGAAGAGGCAGCATTCATCACCACCAGGGGCAGCCTGGCCTGCGTGGCGACGGTGCCGACGGCGTAGGCGTTGGAGCTGAAGTCCAGGCCCGCCAGCATGTCGACGCGCTCGCTTTCGACGAGGTCTTGCGCGTGGCGGCGTGCCTGCTCGGGCGCGCTGCCGGGTACATCGCGCCGCAGCAGCTCGACCGGCCGGCCAGCGATGTTCTGGTTGTGCGCCGCCAGCCAGACGGCCATGCCGGCATCGAACTGCCGCCCGCCGCCCGCGTAAGGGCCGGACCATGAGCCGATGACGCCGATGCGTAGCGGTCGCACACGCGCCAGGGCCAGCGAAGGCGCTGTCAAGGCACCCGCCAGCAAGCCGAAAGTACGCCGGCGCGTGAGGTCGATTGCTACTTTTTCAGTAGCATCATTCGCCCACTGGCCGGGCGTTGTGAGCGTTCTTGTCTCTGAAACTTGCACGGCGGCCAGTGTACGCGTGCAAGCCCCGAAAACGCATCAGACCTTGGAGAAGTCCGGCTTGCGTTTCTCCATGAAAGCACCGAAAGCCTCGCGTGCCGCCGGCTCGCGCAGCATGCGACCGAAGCTCGCGCCCTCCTCGCCCATGCGTTCGAGCACGGCGGGCATCTGCGCCTTCTTCAGCAGGCGCTTGGTTTCCACCAGCGCACTCAGCGGCTTGGCGGCCAGCTTGCGAGCCTGCGTCTGCGCGATGGCGTTCGCTTCGGTCGGAGGCACCACGCGGTTGACCAGGCCCACTTCGAGCGCGGCCTCGGCCATGAAGGGTTCGCCGAGCAGCAGCGCCTCGGCCGCGCGGTGGTAGCCCAGCATCTGCGGCACCAGCAGGCTCGATGCCGCCTCGGGGCACAGGCCCAGGTTCACGAAGGGCATCGAGAAGGCGGCGTTGTCACCCGCGTAGACGAGGTCGCAATGGAACAGCATCGTGGTGCCGATGCCCACAGCCGGGCCGCACACGGCCGCGACGATGGGCTTGGGGAAGGTCGCGATGCCGCGCAGGAAGCGGAACACCGGCGACTCTTCCGTCGACGGCGGGCCGTTGAGGAAGTCGCCGATGTCGTTGCCTGCGCTGAAGATCGTCGGGTCGCCCTGGATCAGCACGCAGCGCACGGCTGCTTCGCTTTCGGCTGTAGCCAGCGCGTCGGCCAGCTCGGCATACATGGCGCTGGTGATGGAGTTCTTCTTGTCGACGCGGTTGAAGGTGATGGTCATCACACCGGCTTCGGTGTGGACGAGGATGTCGCTCATGGGTGGTAGTCCTTGGATGAAAAAGATTGGCGCCGCGGTCAGGCGCAAAGGGCTTCGCGGACGAAATCGAGGCGGTCTTGCCCCCAGAACATCTCGCTGCCGACGAACATGGTGGGAGCGCCGAACACGCCGCGCTCCACGGCTTCCTGCGTGACGGCCTTGAGGCGGTCCTTGGTTTCCTGCGCGCCAGCCAGCGCAAGCAGGCCCGCGGCGTCGAAGCCCGCATTTTGCAAGACGGCACCGACGGTTGCCGGGTCGTTGAGATTCTTCGGATCGACCCACATCGCGTGGAAAACCGCATCGACGTACGCACCGAAACGCGCCGGCTCCTTCATCTGGACGCCCGTGGCGCCGCGCATCAGCAGCAGCGTGTTGATCGGGAAGTGGGGGTTGTGCACGAAGGGCACGCCGTAGCGCTTGGCAAAGCGCTTCAGGTCGGTCGTCATGTACGGGCCCTTGGGCTTGATCTCGGCGGGCGAATGATTGCCGGTGGCCTGGAACACGCCGCCCAGCAGCATGGGCTTCCACACCAGCTCGGCGCCTGTGTCGGCGCAGATGTGCGGCAGCTGTGTTGCGGCCAGGTAGGCGGCTGGGCTGCCGAAGTCGAAATAGAAGTCGACGGATTTCGCCATGGGGTTGTCTCCTTCTCTCAGAATTTCTCGGACCAGGGCCGCAGGTCGAGTTCGTGCGTCCACGCGTCACGAGGCTGCGAATGCAGCATCCAGTAGCTGTCGGCAATGTGCTCCGGGTTCAGGATGCCGTCGCTTTCCTTCAACGCATAGCGCTCGGGGAAATTGCTGCGGATGAATTCAGTGTCGATGGCGCCATCGACCACAACGTGCGCAACGTGAATGCCCTGTGGCCCAAGCTCGCGCGCCATCGACTGTGCGAGCGCACGCAAAGCCATCTTCGCGCCCGAAAAAGCGCCGAAGTTCGCCGCGCCACGCAACGAGGCCGTCGCGCCGGTGAAGATGATCGTGCCGCGATGGCCGCCCTTCGGCAGTTCGCGCGCCACCATCCGCTTCGCCACTTCGCGTCCATTGAGAAAGCCCGAGAAGCAGGCCATCTCCCACACCTTGAAGTACTTGCGCGCGGTCTCGTTCAGGATGCTCTCGGGCACGTTGGCGCCGATGTTGAACACCATCACCTCGATCGGCCCGATGGTCGATTCGATCTGCTCGACGAGCGCGACCACCTCCTCTTCCTTGCGCGCATCACAGGCGAAGGCGTGCGCACGGCCGCCGTCGGCCTCGATCTGCGCTACCAGCGGCTGCAGCTTGTCGAGGCTGCGGCGCGTGACGCAGGTGGCGAAGCCTTCGCGCGCGAAGCGGCGGGCAATGGCACCGCCGGTGGCATCGCCGGCGCCGACGATGAGTGCGGCTTTCTGCAGGGTGGTCATGTCTCTTTATTCCTTGTAGTAGACGATCTGGTTCGAGGTGGCCAGCAGCACGCCCTTCTCGCTCCACAGATGCGCCGCCTGGTCGAAAAAGCCGTTGAAGAACTGCTGCCCCGCCGCGCGGCCCAGGAGATAGCCCGTGCCGACCTCGGCCAACTGCGCCGGCCCGACGTGGAAGTAGGTGGTGATCGACACCGTGCCCGCGGGCACGTGCTTCGCGCGGCGCAGCCACACGCGCGGATAGAACATGTCGCTCATCGCGGCGAGCGAGGCGAAGTCGAGCGGCCGTGGCTGTGCGTCGCGCAGCCAGATGCGGGTTTCGCTGTGGTGCAGGCTCTCGTCCCACTTCGCGGGAATGCCGCCGCTGAAGGGACGCATCTCGTACTGGTTGATCCACGCCACGCCGGACGGGCCGATGCTCATGCGGTCGACCGTCTCGGGCCTTGGCGCCTCGGGCATCGGCATGTCGCTCTCGCCCCAGGTGTCGCGGCGCGCGGCCGTCACCACGGTGGCGGTGGTCGTCATGTTGGGCGCACCGCTGGGCCCGGCCTGAGTGATCTGCACCGTCCAGTGCTGCGTCGAGCGGTTGGTGCGCACGGCAGTGGCCTGAATGTCGAACGCGCCGGCTTCGATCGCCGCCGCGTAGTTGACGGTGAGCGCGATGGGCGTGCCCAGCACGTCGGGGTGCTGCATCACCGACTGCAGCGCAAGGGCCGCAGTGGTGCCACCGAAGGGCCCGACCATGTTCCAGTAGTCGGGGCTGGTCATGCCGGTGAAGTGCCCCACGCGGATGTCGCTGTGGTGGATCGTCAGGGCTTTGTCGAAGGGGTGCTGCGTGCTCGTCATGATCGGCAGTGTGCCTCCGGAGGATGGCGTCACGCAGTCGTGTGCGGGACGTTGACGTGCTGCACCGCAGTACGTTCGGTCAACGCAGCCAGCCGGTGCAGCTTGTCGACCGTGCTCGGCCACAGGCTCTGGCTGAACTGCTCGCGGAAGAAGCCGAAGTGGCCGATGCGCCGGGCCTGCACGTCCGCCGGTGCGATGCGCTCGACCGCGCTCGGTGCGCCGGCATAGAAGCTCACCAGGCTTTCGGTGCCGGCGAGCGTCATGAGTTCGTCGTCGGTGATCGACAGCGCGAGCACCGGGAAGCGCACGCGTCCGTAGCTCTGCGATGCAAGCTCGCCCTCGGCACCCACGCTGTAGCGCGGGTTGAGACACCAGCGCCGCCATTGCAGGATCACGCCGCGCGGCAGGTCGCCGACCTTCTTCAGCTTGCGTCCCGGAAAGTAGCCGAACAGTCGCGTGACCAGCGGCACGAGCACGAACCAGAAGTAGAGGATGCTGCGCCTGAGCTTCGGCGCGTTCTCGCGCCAGTAGCCGCTGCCAGCCGCGATGCTGACGAGGCCGTCGACTTGTTCCGGGCGCTGCAGGAAGCCCGGCAACTGCGCACCAATGCTGTGACCCAGCAGGTAGAGCGGCTGGTCGGGCAGTGCGGCCTTGGCGGCATCGATCACCGCTTCATAGTCGCGCGCCCAGTCGAACAGGTCGGCCTTGAAGCCGCGCAGCGACGCATCGCCGCGCGAATCGCCCGAGCCCCGGTAGTCGAAGGTCCAGACGCGCAGGCCCTGTTGTTCTGCAAGCCACTGCGCGAAGGGTTCGTAGAACGACTGGCGCACGCCCATTGCGCCGCCGATCACGATGCTGGCGCGCGGTGCGCCGGCGGGCTCGTAGCGGCGCACCGCCAGTTGCTGTGCGCCGCCATCGACCTTCAGAACTTCCTGTTGCATGCTCGTTTCTCCAGAACGGTCACGGTCCATTCGCGGAACACCGCGGAACCGGCTTTGCCGGGCCGCAGGTGTTGCCCCCTGCAAGGGGGTTGGCGCAGCGACACGAAGTGCGCGAAGCCTGGGGGTTTGCTCAAACCCTTTCGAAGATCCCGGCAGCGCCCTGGCCCATGCCCACGCACATCGTGACCATGCCGTACTTCAGGTTCTCGCGGCGCAGCGCATGCACCACGGTCGCCGAGCGGATGGCGCCTGTAGCGCCGAGCGGATGGCCCAGCGCAATCGCGCCGCCCATCGGATTGACCTTCGACGGATCGAGCCCCAGCGTGTTGATGACCGCCAGCGACTGCGCGGCAAAGGCTTCGTTCAGCTCGAACCAGTCGATGTCCTCGTGCTTCAGGCCGGCATAGCGCAGCGCGGCCGGAATCGCCTCGATCGGGCCGATGCCCATGATGTGCGGCGGCACGCCCTTGCTGGCGAAGCTCACGAAGCGTGCGAGCGGCGTGAGGCCGTACTGCTTCACGGCCTTTTCGCTCGCCAGGATCAGCGCGCCCGCGCCGTCCGAGGTCTGCGAGCTGTTGCCGGCCGTGACCGTGCCGCGCGCGGCGAACACAGTGCGCAGCTTGGCGAGGCCTTCGATGCTGGTGTCGGGGCGCGCGCCTTCGTCGAGGTTCACGGTACGAGTCTTGGCAATCGACTCGCCGGTCTCCAGGTTCGGCGTGCGGTCGGTCACTTCGATGGGCGTGATCTCGTCGGCAAACTTGCCGGCCTTCTGCGCGGCCAGTGCCTTCTGGTGCGAGGCGAGCGCGAACTCGTCCTGCGCCTCGCGGCTCACCTTCCACTGCTGCGCGACCTTCTCGGCCGTGAGGCCCATGCCGTAGGCAATGCCCACGTCGCCTTCGCGCTCGAAGATCGAGGGCGACAGCGAGGGCGAGTTGCCCATCATCGGCACCATGCTCATGCTTTCGACACCGGCTGCGATCATCACGTCGGCCTCGCCAACGCGGATGCGATCGGCCGCCATCTGCACGGCCGACAGGCCAGATGCGCAGAAGCGGTTGACGGTGATGCCGCCGACGCTGGTCGGCAGGCCTGCCAGCACCGCGCCGATGCGCGCGACGTTCAGGCCCTGCTGCGATTCGGGAATCGCGCAGCCGCAGATGATGTCTTCGATGGCCTTCGGGTCGAGGCTGGGCACGGCGGCCAGCGCGGCGCGCAGCGTGGTGGCCAGCAGGTCGTCAGGGCGGTAGTTGCGGAAGTAGCCGCGGTGCGACTTGCCGATGGGGGTGCGGGTGGCGGAGACGATGTAGGCGTCTTGTACTTGCTTGCTCATGAAATCTGTCCTTAGTTGCGCACTGGCTTGCCGGTGCTGAGCATCCCCATGATCCGCTCCTGCGTCTTGGGATGCACGATGAGCGAGCAGAACGCCTTGCGTTCCAGCGTCATCAGGTATTCCTCGGTCACGAGCGAGCCGGCGTCCACATCGCCGCCGGTGACCACGTTCGCGATCAGGCTGGCAATGTGGAAGTCGTGCGCGCTGATGAAGCCGCCGTCGCGCATGTTCACCAACTGGCCTTTGATGGTCGCGGCGCCGCTGCGGCCCGCCACGCGGAAGGTGCGGCGCAGCGGTGCGCGGTAGCCGGCGTCGGCCATGGCCTTGGCCTGCTGCAGCGCCACGTACAGCAGCTCGTCCTTGTTCGGCACGATAACGTCGCTGTCGAGCAGGTAGCCCAGCTTCTTCGAATCGAGCGCGCCAGTGCCGACCTTCGCCATCGCCGCAGCGGTGAAGCCTTCGGTGAGGAACGGCAGCAGGTCGCTACCCGTGGAGGCCGCTGCGTTCTCCGCGGCACGACGCGCGATGTAGGTCAGGCCGCCGGCGCCGGGGATCAGGCCCACGCCGACTTCGACCAGGCCGATGTAGCTTTCCATCGCCGCCACGCGCTTGGCCGAATGCACGGCCAGCTCGCAGCCGCCGCCCAGCGCCATGCCACGCACGGCCGAGATCACCGGCACGCTGGCGTAGCGGATCTTGAGCATCACGTTCTGCAGCTCTTCCTCGGCGCCTTCGACCGCGCCGATGCCTGCGACCACGAAGGCCGGCAGCATCGCCTGCAGGTCGGCGCCGACCGAGAACACTTCGTCGGGCGACCAGATCACCAGGCCCTTGTATTCGGCTTCGGCCAGCTCGACCGCGGCGCCAAGCGCCTCGGCCACGTCGGGACTGATGGCGTGCATCTTCGAATGGATGCTGGCGATGAGCACTTCGCCATCGAGCGTCCACACGCGCACGTCGCCTTCGTCGCTGACGGTGGTGCCGGCCGTGTTGGCATCGGCTGCGTTCGCGCCGAGCACGCTCTCGGGGAACAGCTGGCGGTCATGCACCGGCAGCCTGCGCTGCGGCACGAACTTGTTCTGCGATGCGCTCCACGAGCCTTCGGGCGTGTGCACGCCGCCGGCCTCGGCCACCGGACCTTCGAACACCCACTTGGGCAGCGGTGCGCTGCTCAGCGCCTTGCCTGCGTCGATGTCTTCCTGCACCCACTTGGCGACCTGCGCCCAGCCGGCCTCTTGCCACAGCTCGAACGGGCCCTGCTTCATACCGAAGCCCCAGCGCATGGCGAAGTCGATGTCGCGTGCGCTCTCGGCGATGTCGCCCAGGTGCACGGCGGCGTAGTGGAAGCCGTCGCGCAAGATGGCCCAGAGGAACTGGCCCTGGGGTCCTTCGCTCTCGCGCAGCAGCTTCAGGCGTTCGCCCGCGGGCTTCTTCAGCATGCGGCCATACACCTCGTCGGCCTTGGCGCCGGCGGGCACGTATTCACCGCTCTTCAAATCAAAGCGCAGGATGTCGCGGCCGACCTTCTTGAAGAAACCGGCCTTGGCCTTCTGGCCCAGGTTGCCCAGCTCCAGCAGCTTGGCGAGCACCGGCGGTGTCGCGAAGTTGGCGTAGAACGGATCGGTCTCGGCGTTGAGGTTGTCCTGCAGCGTCTTCACGACGTGGGCCATCGTGTCGAGACCCACCACGTCGGCGGTGCGAAAGGTGCCCGAACTCGCGCGGCCCAGCTTCTTGCCGGTGAGGTCGTCCACCACGTCGGGCGTCAAGCCGAACTTCTCGACTTCCTTCAGCGTAGCCAGCATGCCGGCGATGCCGACACGGTTGGCGATGAAGTTGGGCGTGTCGTGCGCGCGCACCACGCCCTTGCCGAGCGTGCTGGTGACGAAGGCTTCGAGGTCGTCGAGCACCTGCGGCTGCGTGGTGGGCGTGTTGATCAGCTCCACCAGGAACATGTAGCGCGGCGGGTTGAAGAAGTGAATGCCGCAGAAGCACGGCTTCAGCGCTTCGGGCAGTGCCTCGCTGAGCTTGGTGATCGACAGGCCCGAGGTGTTCGAGGCCAGGATCGAATGCTTGGCAACGTGGGGCGCGATCTTCTTGTACAAATCGAGCTTCCAGTCCATGCGCTCGGCAATGGCTTCGATGATGAGGTCGCACTCGCCGAGCTTGCCAAGGTCGTCTTCGTAGTTGGCCTGTTCGATCAGGCCCGCATCGGCCACGTCGCCGAGCGGCGCGGGCTTGAGCTTCTTGAGGTTGTCGATGGCGCGCGTGACGATGCCGTTCTTCGGGCCTTCTTTTGCGGCCAGGTCGAACAGCACGACAGGCACGCGCACGTTGACGAGGTGGGCCGCAATCTGCGCGCCCATCACGCCGGCGCCGAGCACGGCGACCTTCTTCACTTGAAATCGGGACATGTTGCTTGGTATTTCTTGGATTGGTTGCGCGCAGGCTTGTTACTGCACGCGGTTCCAGGTTTGGGTACGCCAGAAGGGGCCCAGGTAGCCGCGCACTTCGAGCTTCTTGCCGCCGTCGACGGGCGTGTAGCTCGCGCGGTATTCCTTGCCGTTCTCGGGGTCGAGGATCTTGCCGCCTTCCCAGACTTCCTTGCCTTCGGCCTTCTTGCCGCCGCGGATGATGTCCAGGCCCACCATGGGCTTGCCCTTGCGGTCGTCGCTGCATTCGTCGCAGGTGGCGCCGGGCTTGGCGTCCTTGCCCAGTGCCTTTTCGATGCGGCCGAGCAGTGCACCGTTGGTTTCATCGATGCGGATCTCGGCCTTGACCTCACCGGTCTTGTCGTCAACGTTGCGCCACAGGCCGACCGGCGTGACCTGGGCCATGGCCGAGGCTGCGGTGACGGCGAACAGAACGGCGGCGAATGTTTTCTTCATGCGTGTCTCCCGGCGAAGTGAAGGAAAAGGCAAAGGGCTTGCTTCAGGCCAGTGCCGCGTCGGTGTCCATCAGCACCTTGCTGCCGGCGCGCGCGGTGCGCATCAGCGTCGCGGTCTCGGGGAACAGCTTGGCGAAGTAGAAGCGCGCGGTCTGCAGCTTGGCGACGTAGAACGGGTCGGTGTTGCCGGCGGCGATTTCGCGCAATGCGACCTGCGCCATGCGGGCGAACAGGTAGCCGAACACGAAGTGGCCGGCCACGCGCAGGTAGTCGACAGCAGCGGCGCCCACTTCGTCGGGATTCTGGAAGCCCTTGAAGCCGATCTCGGTCGTGAACTTGGTGAGCTGGTCGCCCAGGCCCGCGATGGGGTTGATGAACTCGGCCATCTTCTCGTTGACGCCCTCTTCTTCCACCAGCTTCGCAACCAGCTTGCCGAACTTCTTCAGCGACGCGCCGTTGTTTCCCAGCACCTTGCGGCCCAGCAGGTCCAGCGACTGGATGGTGTTGGTGCCTTCATAGATCATGTTGATGCGGTTGTCGCGCACGAACTGCTCCATGCCCCATTCCTTGATGAAGCCGTGGCCGCCGAACACCTGCATGCAGGCGTTGGTTGCAACGTGGCCGTTGTCGGTGATGAAGGCCTTGACGATGGGGGTCAGCAGCGCGACCAGTTCGCCGGAGTCCTTGCGCACCTTCTCGTCGGGGTGGTTGTGCTCCTTGTCGAGCAGCAGCGTGCAGAAAATTTGCAGCGCGCGGCCGCCTTCGGCATAGGCCTTGGCAGTGAGCAGCATCTTGCGCACGTCGGGGTGCACGATGATGGGGTCGGCTTCCTTGTCCTTGGCCTTCACGCCGGAGAGCGAACGCATCTGGATGCGGTCCTTGGCGTAGGCCAGCGCGTTCTGGTAGGCCACTTCGGTCAGGCCCAGCGACTGGTTGCCCACGCCCAGGCGCGCGGCATTCATCATCACGAACATCGCGGCCAGGCCCTTGTTGGGCTCGCCCACCAGCGTGCCGGTGGCGCCTTCGATCACGATCTGCGCGGTGGCGTTGCCGTGAATGCCCATCTTGTGCTCCAGGCCGGCGCAGAAGATCGGGTTGCGCTCGCCGAGCGAACCGTCGGCCTTGACCTTGAACTTCGGCACCACGAACAGGCTGATGCCCTTGCTGCCCTTGGGCGCGTCAGGCAGGCGGGCCAGCACCAGGTGAATGATGTTGCTCGTCATGTCGTGCTCGCCGGCCGAGATGAAGATCTTGCTGCCGCTGATGCGGTAGGTGCCGTCCGCCTGCGGCTCGGCCTTGGTGCGCAGCAGGCCGAGGTCGGTGCCGCAATGGGGTTCGGTCAGGCACATGGTGCCGGTCCATTCGCCGCTGGTGAGCTTGGGCAGGTAGGTCTTCTTCTGCTCGTCGGTGCCGTGGGCCGCCAGCGCCTCGTACGCGCCGTGCGAGAGGCCGGGGTACATGGTCCAGGCCTGGTTGGCGCTGTTGAGCATCTCGAACAGGCACTGGTTCACCACGAACGGCAGGCCCTGGCCGCCGAAGGCCGGGTCGCACGACAGCGCGGGCCAGCCGCCTTCGATGTACTTGGCGTAGGCGTCCTTGAAGCCCTTGGGCGTCTTGACTTCGTGCGTGGTCTTGTCGAGCGTGCAGCCCTCTTCATCGCCGCTGATGTTGAGCGGGAAGGTCACTTCGGCGGCGAACTTGCCGGCCTCTTCGATCACCGCGTTGATGGTGTCGGCATCGGTCTCGGCATGTGCCGGAAGCGCCTTGAGTTCCTCGGCGACGTTGAGCACTTCGTGCAGCACGAACTGCATGTCGCGCACGGGTGGGTTGTAGGTAGGCATCCGGAACTCTCCTGGTCGAAGCTAGATAGAAAAAAGAAAAAGGGGAAAACGAAAACGGGGCAGGCCGCGCGCTTCTTCAGCGCACGGTCTTGAGGCGGCGGCCGGCCGGCGCGGCCGTGTCGGCCTTGGGCGCATCGGGCGTGGCGCTGCGCGCGAGGATGTTGTCGAAGCCGACGTTGGCGCGGCCAATGGAGCCGGGCACCTGCAGGAAGCGCGCTTCGTAGTGCAGCGCGAGGATCAGGCCGTGAATCTCGAACGCCACCTGGCGCTCGTCGGCATCGGCGCGCAGATGGCCTTCGCTCTGCGACTGCACGATGGCGCGCAGCACTGCCGCCTGCCAGATGCTGACCGACTCGACCAGCGCATCGCGCACCGGGCCTGGGCGGTCGTCGAATTCGGAAGCGCCGCTGATGTAGATGCAGCCCGAGTCGATTTCGGTCGAGGTGCGCTTCATCCAGTTGGCGAACATGGCGCGCAGGCGCGGCAGGCCGCGCGGCGCCTTCAGGGCGGGGAAGAACACTTCCTGCTCGAAGCGTGCGTGGTATTCACGCACCACCGAGATCTGCAGTTCTTCGCGCGAGCCGAAGTGGGCGAACACGCCCGACTTGCTCATCTTGGTGATTTCAGCCACCGCACCGATCGACAGGCCCTCGAGCCCGATCTGCGCGGCCAGCGCCAGCGCGGCGTCGACGATGACGGCCTTGGTCTGCTGGCCCTTCTGGGCGGCGCGAACGGGCTTGGCGGGAACGGCTGCTGCGGTCATCGTGGAATTTCCATGCAAAAACGAACGGTCGTTCTATTTTGCAGGGCTTTACCACTTTCGCCCGCAAGAAACCTTCAGGTATTGAAGGTTAATTAATGCGGGACGGGGCGCAATCGGCCCCATCCCTACCCCTCGGAAGCTCTCTTCAGAATTCCTGCGACACCGGCCGCAGCACGACTTCGTTGATGTCCACGTTCGCCGGCTGCTCCACCGCGTAGACGATGGCGCGCGCCACCGAATCCGACGGGATCTGGTTGGCGTCGTAGAACGCCTTCACGCCCGCAGCGGACTCGGCATCGCTGCTGCCGAACTTCAGCTCCGACTCGACCGCGCCGGGCGACACGATGGTCACGCGCAGGCCGCTGTTGCCCACTTCCACGCGCAGGCCTTCGGAGATGGCGCGCACCGCGTGCTTGGTTGCGCTGTAGACGGTGCCGATGGGCGTGAACACCTTCAGCCCGGCAATGGATGCGACGTTGACGATGTGCCCGCTGCCCTGCGCCTGCATGCGCGGCAGCACGGCGGCAATACCGTAGAGCACGCCCTTGATGTTGACGTCGATGGTGCGGTCCCACTCGTCGACCTTGAGCTTGTCGAGAGGCGACAGCGGCATGACGCCCGCGTTGTTGACCAGCACGTCGATGCGGCCGAAGGCCTCGACGGTGGCGGCTGCGAGCTTGTCGAGGTCGGCGCGCTTGGCCACGTCGGTGGCCACGGCGATGGCCTCGCCGCCGGCTTCGCGGATCTCGGCGACGACCTTGTCGAGCCGGTCGGTGCGACGGGCCGCGAGCACCACTTTTGCGCCGCGCGCAGCCAGGTGACGCGCCGTCGATTCGCCGAGCCCGCTGCTCGCGCCGGTAACGATGGCGACCTTGCCCTTGATGTTGTCTTGAACGGATGTCATGGGAAATTCCTTTCGGGTGTGTGGAAGAAGTGCCTCCAGTGTGGAAAATCCACATGTTCCCGTAAATGAAACTCTGGCGACTTCAGAATTCCTCAGAAAGGAACTCTCAACACCATGTCCAATCGTCTCGAAGCCCTGCGCGTGTTCTGCGCCGCCGCCGATGCCGCCAACTTCCGCGACGCGGCGGCGCGGCTTTCGGTGTCACCGCAGGTGGTGACGCGCGCGGTGCGCGAGCTCGAAGACGAGCTCGGCGAGCCCCTCTTCCACCGCAGCACGCGCGGCGTTCAGCTCACCGACTTCGGTCGGCAGCTCTCGGAGCGGGCGCGCACCGCCCTGAGCGGAGTCGACGAACTCTTCCATCGCACCGACCGCCGCGCACTGTCGCAGCACGAGGGCACGGTGCGGGTCACGGCGCCGGGCATCTTCGGGCGCCAGCTCATTCCGCAGGCGCTGGCGCCGATGCTCGCCGCGCACCAGGGCCTGGTGCTCGACCTGCGCGTCTCGGAGTCGCATGCCGACGTGGTCGGCGAGCAGATCGACATCGGCGTGCGCGTGGGCCCGCTGCGCGATGCCCGCTTCGTCGCGCGGCCGGTCGGCCGGATGGCGCTGCACGTGGTGGCCGCGCCCTCGCTGATCGCGCGTACCGGCGTGCCGAAGAAGATCGAGGCGCTGGCCTCGCTGCCGCTCACCGCATTGATCGATCGCAAGTCGGGCCGGCCCTGGCCGATGATGTTCCGCAAGGAGCGCCAGCTGGCCGTGACCTCGCCGGCCTTCGTCACCGACGACTTCGACACCGAGTGCGCCGCGGTGCTCGCGGGCCTGGGCTTCGCCCAGTTGATCGGCTCGCTGGCCGAGCCCTGGATCGAGCGCGGCGCGCTGGTGTCGGTGCTGGAGGCCGAGGCGCCCGAGCCGTGGCCGATTTATGTCTACCGCTCGCAACGGGCGCCTGTGCCGGCGCGCGTGCGGCTGGTGTACGACGAGCTGATCCGCGTGTTGCGCTGAACGCTACGCCCGCTGCCAGGCGCCGGGCGTGAAACCGAAGTGGCGCGTGAAGATGCGCGTCATGTGGCTCTGGTCCGCGAAGCCGCTTGCGGCGGCGGTGTCCGCGAGGTTCGTGCCGCGTCGGATCAAGGCGCGTGCGCGTTCGGCACGCTGCAGCAACAGCCATGCGTGAGGCGGCACGCCGTAGGCCTTCTGGAAACGACGCAGCAGCTGGAACTTGCCGAGGCCGGCCATCGCTGCAAGCTCATCGAGCATGGGTGCGGCAAGCAGGTCATCGGCGAGGCGCTCGCGCACCAGCCGCACGTCGCCATCGATCTCGGGCTGCGGCACGGCGGTGGAATGGCCATCGAGCAGCAGGCCGCAGACTTCGACCAGCGACTCTTCGCAGGCTAAGGCTTCAGCGCTCGCAGAGGCGCTCGCGGCGCGGTTACGCCAATCGTCGAGATGGGTGAACAGGCGGCGCAGTGTTTGGACCAGCCGCAAGTCCTTGAGCACGGGCCGTGTGAATTCAACGCTGCCGTCCATCGCGGCGCCGCCCAGCATGCCCGCCATCACTGCCGCGTCGAAATACACCATGCGCCAACGCCGCGACGGCCCGCCGAGCGGCCGGCCGTCGTGCACTTCCCCGGGATTGGTGGTGATCAGATCGCCCGCATAGGCATCTACCTTGCCGCGGCCGCTGGCCGAGCTTTGCGCGCCATGGTCGAGCAGGCCGACGCCGTAGGTCGAATGCCAGTGCCGGCCGTAGTGGCGGGCACTGTCCATCGCGGTGCCGTGGACGCCCTCCCAGGGCGTTCCAAAGACCTGCGAGCGATGGTCCGGCGGCGTCTTCATCCGCCGGATGATCTCAGAGAACTGCGTTCAGAGCTTGAACGGAATCACTTCCTGTCGCTGCTCGCCCAGGCCTTCGATGCCCAGCGTCATCACGTCGCCCTTCTTCAGGAAGAGCGGCGGCTTCATGCCCATGCCCACGCCGGGCGGCGTGCCGGTGGTGATGACGTCGCCGGGCATCAGCGTCATGAACTGGCTCACGTAGCTCACGATCTTGGCCACGCTGAAGATCATGGTCTTGGTGCTGCCGGTCTGCACGCGCTGGCCGTTCAGGTCGAGCCACATCGAAAGCTTCTGCGGGTTCTCGATTTCGTCGCGCGTCACCAGCCAGGGGCCGAGCGGGCCGAAGGTGTCGCAGCCCTTGCCCTTGTCCCAGGTGCCGCCGCGCTCGATCTGGTATTCGCGCTCGCTGATGTCGTTGATGGTGCAGTAGCCGGCCACGTAGTCGAGCGCGCTCTTTTGCGACACGTAGCGTGCGCGCGTGCCGATGACCACGCCGAGCTCGACTTCCCAGTCGGTCTTGACCGAGCCCTTGGGCAGCATCACCGGATCGTTCGGGCCCTGGATGCAGCTGTTGGCCTTGGTGAACACCACGGGTTCCTTGGGCACCGGCAGGCCCGATTCGGCCGCGTGGTCCGCGTAGTTCAGGCCGATGGCGATGAACTTGCCGACGTTGGCCACGGGGCTGCCGAAGCGCGGCTTGCCCTTGACCAGCGGCAGCTTGTCGATCTTCTGCTTGCGCAGCTTGGCAATGGCGGCATCGCCCAGCTGCTCGGGGCCGATGTCCTTGACGACGGCGCTCAGGTCGCGCAGCTGGCCCTTGTCGTCGATGAGGCCGGGCTTTTCCTTGCCGGGGTTGCCATAGCGGACGAGTTTCATGCTTTCCTTTCAGTGCATTGAATTGAATTGATCAGTACGTGGAGCGGCCGCCGGAGAGGTCGAAGACCGCGCCGGTGGAGAACGAACAATCTTCGGTGCAGAGCCAGCCGACCATCGCGGCCACCTCCTCCACCGTGCCGAAGCGGCCCATGGGAATCTTCGAGAGCATGAAGGCGATGTGCTCGGGCGTCATCTGGTCGAAGATGGCCGTCTTCACCGCCGCGGGCGTCACGCAGTTCACGCGGATGCCGGTGTCGGCCAGCTCCTTGCCGAGCGACTTGGTCAGGCCGATGACGGCCGCCTTGCTCGCGCTGTAGGCACTGGCGTTGGGGTTGCCCTCCTTGCCGGCCACCGAGGCGATGTTGACGATGCGGCCGTAGCCACCGCTACCGCCGGTGCCCTGCTTGCGCATCTGCGCGACCACTTCGCGGCAGCACAGGAACACGCCGTTGATGTTGACGTCCATCACCTGGCGCCAGTCGTCCACGGGGTAGTCCCACAGCCTGGTGTTGGGGCCAGTGATGCCGGCGCTGTTGACCAGCGCGTCGATACGCGGCGCGTGCGCCAGCGTGGCGGCCACGGCCTTGGCGACAGAGGGCTGCTGCGACACGTCGACCTTCAGCGCAAAGGCCTTGTCGCCGAGCGACTCGGCCGCCTTCGCGGCGGCGTCTTCATCGCGGTCCCACAGCGTGACGCTGCCGCCCGAGGCCACGAGCCGCTGCGCGATGCCGAAGCCGAGCCCCGTGGCGCCACCGGTGACGACCGCGTGGCGGCCCTTGAAGTCGAGCTGGTTCATATGGTGATGCCGCCGTCGACGGTGAAGGCCTGGCCGGTGGCGAAGACCGATTCGTCGCTGGCGAGGAACACCACCACCGGCGCGATTTCCTCGGCCTGCGCGAGCCGGCCCATGGGCTGGCGCGCGATGAAGGCCTTGCGCGCGGCTTCAGGGTCGGCATTGGCGTTGATGCGGTCGCCAAGCGAGGGCGTATCGACCGTGCCCGGGCAGACGGCGTTGCAGCGGATGCCGCGGGCCACGTAGTCGGCCGCCACGCTCTTGGTGAGGCCCAGCACCGCCGCCTTGGTGGTGCCGTAGACAAAGCGGTTGGGCAGGCCTTTCATGCTGGAGCACACGCTCGCCATGTTGATGATGCTGCCGCGCCCGGCCGCCAGCATGCCGGGCAGCACGGCCTGGATGGTCCACATCTGGGCGCGCACGTTGAGGCTGAAGGCGAAAAGCAGCTCGTCGTCGGTGGCCTGCTCGATGGTGCCGTTGTGCACCACGCCCGCGCAGTTGAAGAGGACGTCGAGCGCGGGCAGCTTCGCCACCACCGCGCCGATGGCGGCCTTGTCGAGCACGTCGAGCTTGAGCGCGGTGACGTTGGGCACGCCCGCGTAGCGTTCGAGCAGCTTCTCGTTGACGTCAGTGGCCCAGACCTGCGCGCCCTCGGCGGCCATGGCCAGCACGCTGGCGTAGCCGATGCCCTGGCCGGCGGCGGTGACCAGCGCGGTCTTTCCCTGCAATCTCATCGGTGTCTCCTCTGGTCGTGTCTTCGGGTTAGGCCCGATGATGGCGCGGGCGGTGTATCGTATTCTGAATTGGCCTTACCACTTGTCCAATTCAGGACAACCCTTAAGCCCCTCGACCTCCTTTTTTCGCTCCCGTGCCGATCCAGACCCTCGAACCCCAGCGCCTCTACCGCCAGATTGCCGAACAGTTGCGCGTGCTCATCGGCAAGGGCGAGTTCGCGGTGGGCGCGCGCATTCCGGCCGAGCGCGACCTGGCCAAGCAGCTGGGCGTGAGCCGGCCCTCGGTGCGCGAGGCGCTGATCGCGCTGGAGGTGGAAGGCTGGGTCGAGATCCGCACCGGCTCGGGCGTGTACGTGCTCGACCGCTCGCACCGCACGGCGCCGCCCGCCAACGGAGCGGCTGGCGCTGAGTGGGGGCCGCTCGAAATCATCCGCGCGCGCCGCCTGGTGGAAGGCGAGACCGCCGCCACGGCGGCCCAGTACGGCAAGCGCAAGGACGTGGACGCCATCCGCCGCGCAATCAAGATGATGCGCGAGATGGCCGCGCGCAGCGAAGTACCGCACGAGGGCGATCGCGCCTTCCACCTGGCCATCGTCAACGCTTGCGGCAACGTGGTGCTGACGGAGACAGTGCAGGGCTTCCTGGAGTCGCGCCACGGGCCGATCTTTGCGCGGATGATCGATTACTTCGAGACCATGGACTCGTGGCAGGCTGCCATCGGCGAGCACGAAGCCATCCTCGACGCCATCGCCGCGCGCGACCCGGCAGCGGCGCGCGAGGCAATGCACCAGCACATGGACAAGTTCCACCAGAGATTCAGCGCGAGCTGGCGCCGCGCGAAGGTCTCCTGACAAACAAACAAGCGCCGGCAGGCACCACGATGACCCCCTACATCCGACTCCACCCCGCCGATGACGTCGTCATCGCGCGCTCGCAACTGCTCGGCGGCACCGTCGTCGAAGGTGTGGCCGTTCGCGGCCTGATTCCGCCGGGCCACAAGATCGCGATGCGCGACATCGCCCAGGGCGAGCCGGTGCGGCGCTACAACCAGATCATCGGATTCGCGAGCAAGCCCATCGTCGCCGGCGAGCACGTGCACACGCAGAACCTGAACATGGGCCCGGACAAAGGAGACTTCGAACGCGATTACGCCTTCGGCGCCGACGTGAAGCCCGCCCCTGCGAAGCGCGAGGCCACCTTCATGGGCATCAAGCGCGCCGACGGCCGCGTGGCCACGCGCAACTACATCGGCGTGCTGACCAGCGTGAACTGCTCGGCCACGGCCGCGCGCGCCATTGCAGACCACTTCTCGCGCAAGACCAACCCGCAGGCGCTCGCGGCGTTTCCGAACGTGGACGGCATCGTCGCGCTCACGCACGGCACCGGCTGCGGCATGGACACGCAGGGCATGGGCATGCAGATCCTGGAGCGCACGCTGACGGGCTACGCCACGCACCCGAACTTCGCGGGCGTGCTGGTGGTCGGGCTCGGCTGCGAGGCCAACCAGATCAACGCCTGGCTCGCGACCGGCCACCTGGCCGAGGGCGAGAACTTCCGCACCTTCAACATCCAGGACACGGGCGGCACCCGCAAGACGGTCGAGAAGGGCGTGGCGCTCATCAACGAGATGCTGCCGCGCGCCAATGCGGTGAAGCGCGAACCGTGCAGCGCGGCGCACATCACCATCGGACTGCAGTGCGGCGGCTCGGACGGCTACTCGGGCATCAGCGCCAACCCGGCGCTGGGTGCGGCGGTCGACCTGCTGGTGGCGCATGGCGGCACCGCCATCCTCAGCGAAACGCCCGAGGTGTACGGCGCCGAGCACCTGCTGACGCGCCGCGCGGTGAAGCGCGAAGTGGGGCAGAAGCTGGTGGACCGCATCAAGTGGTGGGAGCACTACACAGAAATCAACGAAGGCGAGATGAACAACAACCCCTCGCCGGGCAACAAGGCCGGCGGGCTCACCACCATCCTGGAGAAGTCACTGGGCGCGGTGGCCAAGGGCGGCACCAGCAACCTCGAGGCGGTGTACGAATACGCGGAGCCCGTTACCGCGCACGGCTTCGTCTACATGGACACGCCGGGCTACGACCCGGTGAGCGCCACGGGCCAGGTGGCCGGCGGCGCCAACCTGATCTGCTTCACGACCGGGCGCGGCTCGGCGTATGGCTGCGCGCCTTCGCCCTCGCTCAAGCTCGCGACCAACTCGGCGCTGTGGCAGCGGCAGGAAGAAGACATGGACATCAACTGCGGCGAGATCGTGGACGGCACGGCGTCGATCCAGGAGATGGGCCAGCGCATCTTCGAGCTGGTGCTGGCGACCGCTTCGGGCGCGCAGTCGAAGAGCGAACAGCACGGCTACGGCCAGAACGAGTTCGTGCCGTGGCAGGTCGGCGCGGTGATGTGACGTGATGTGAATCCATCGACAAGGAACGACATGGCCAACCTCCCCTTCGGATTTCTCGAGGGCACCGGCTTCGAGCACAGAGACCCTCGCTTCAAGTCTTGCATTCCCGGCCCCGAGCGCGTGCAGCGCCTGTGGACCGGTGCGCGCTGGTGCGAAGGCCCCGTGTGGTTCGCCGCGCACCGCACGCTGGTGTGGTCGGACATTCCGAACAACCGCATGCTGCGTTACGACGAAGTCAATGGCACGGTCGGCGTGTTCCGTGAACCTGCGAACAACACGAACGGCAACACGGTCGACCGCCAGGGCCGACTAGTGAGCTGCGAGCATCTAACGCGGCGCGTAACGCGCACCGAGCATGACGGAACGATCACCGTGCTGGCCTCGCACTGGCAGGGCAAGCGTCTCAATTCGCCCAACGACGTGGTCGTGCATTCGGACGGCGCCGTGTGGTTCACCGACCCGAGCTACGGCATCCTCTCCGACTACGAGGGCCTGAAGGCAGACAGCGAAATCGGCGCCTGCCATGTCTACCGCATCGACCCGGCGAGCGGCGAGGTCGAACGCATGGCCGACGATTTCGTGAAGCCCAACGGCCTGGCGTTCTCGCCCGACGAATCGACGCTGTACATCGCCGACACGGGTGCGAGCCATGCGGCGGACGGGCCGCGGCACATCCGCCGCTTCAGTGTCGGCCCCTATGCCAGGAGGCTGGACGGCGGCGAGGTGTTCGCCGAATGCACCAACGGGCTGTTCGACGGCTTCCGGCTCGACACCGAAGGCCGCATCTGGACCAGCGCGCTGGACGGCGTGCACGCCTATCACCCCGACGGCACGCTGCTCGGCAAGATCCTGATCCCCGAACGCGTGGCCAACGTCTGCTTCGGCGGCCCCAAGCTCAACCGCCTTTTCATCTGCGCGACCACGTCGCTCTATGCCATCACACTGAACGCGAAGGGAGTCTGATCCATGTCCAGAACACTGGAGGCCAACGGCCTGCAAGCCACCGTCACCCGCATCCTCGAGGCCGCGGGCAGTTCACCAGCCGAAGCACAACAGGTGGCCGCCAACCTCGTACTGGCGAACCTGAGCGGCCACGACTCGCACGGCGTGGGCATGCTGCCCCGCTACGTGGATGCGGTGGCCGAGGGCGGGCTGAAGCCGAATGCTGCGGTGCGCGTCAACCTCGACATCGGCACGCTGATGGGCCTGGACGGCCAGCACGGCTACGGGCAGATCGTCGGCGTGCAGGCGATGGAACTCGGCATTGCGCGGGCGAAGCAGCACGGCAGCTGCATCTTCACGCTCTCGCATGCGCACCACCTGGGGCGCATCGGGCACTTCGCGGAAATGGCGACGGCGCAGGGGCTGGTAGCCATGCACTTCGTCAACGTGCTGTCGCGGCCGGTGGTCGCGCCGTGGGGCGGTGGCGACGGGCGCTTTGGCACCAACCCGTGCTGCATCGGCATTCCGCTCGCGGGTGCCGAGCCCTTCGTGCTCGATTACGCGACCAGCCGCGTGGCGCAGGGAAAGATGCGCGTGGCGCACAACAAGGGTGAGCGCGTGCCCGACGGCTACCTCATCGACGAGAACGGCGCACCGACCAACGACCCCGGCGTGGTGGTGGTGCCGCAGGGCAACGGGCTCTTCGGCGCGCTCATGACTTTCGGCGAGCACAAGGGCTACGGGATGGCGGTGGCGTGCGAGTTGCTCGGCGGTGCGCTCACTGGCGGCGGCACGTGGCACCGGCCGGCGGACACCGCGCGCACGGTGTTGAACGGCATGCTGACGGTGCTGATCGACCCGGCGCGGCTGGGCACGCAGAAGTCTTTCGACGAAGAGGCGCGTGAGTTTGTCGAGTGGCTGAGGCAGAGCCCGCCGGGGCAAGGCTTCGACGAAGTGCAGATTGCCGGCGAGCCGGAGCGCAAGGCGCGCGCGGCGCGCCGCAAGGACGGAATCTGGGTGGACGACGCGACGTGGGGAGAAATCGTCGCGGCGGGAGCCAAGGTAGGCGTGGCCGTCGCATAGGGCTTTGGCGCCGACGGCTATCGGCGGGCGCTTCGCGACTTCTGGCTCAGCACCAGCGCGATGCCTCCCAGAATTGCCACCGAAGCAGCCGCCAGCCGCGGCGTGATCGCCTCCGACAGGAACAGCACGCCGCCGAACGCAGCCAGGAGCGGCACCGACAACTGCACGGTGGCCGCGCGCATGGCCGAAAGACGGCTCAGCGCCGCATACCAGACCGCGTAGCCGAGGCCCGATGTCAACGCGCCGGAAGCCACGGCAAGCACAAGGCCGGTCGCGTCCACGCGAGCGCTGGCAGCAAACACCAGGCTCAACGCCAAGGCAAGCGGCACGGCCCGCGTGAAGTTGCGTGCCGTAGCGGCCAGCGGGTCAGCCACCCCACGGCCGCGCAAGGAATACACGCCCCACGCCACACCCGCGATCGCCATCAGCACGGCGCCGAGAAGCGGCGGCGCGGCGATGCCCGGGGACACCAGGTAGACGAGTCCGCCAGCCGCCAGGACGAAGCCGAACCACGCGAGAGCCCCGAAGCGCTCGCCGCCAGAGCGCAAGCCCACGCCGAACATCGTCAGCTGGACCGCGCCGAACAGGATCAGCGCGCCCGTGCCCGCCGACAGGCTGAGGTAGGCGAAGGAGAAGAACGCGACATAGCCGAACAACATGACGGCGGCCAGCCAGTCGACGCGGGCGGACGAGGCCGGCGGCTGCGCCCTGAACCGCACGATGAGCCCCAGCATGAGCGCTCCCGCCACGAGCCTGACGCTGCCGAAGCTCGCTGCATCAATGCCTTTGTGCTGCAGCGCAAGCCGGCACAGCAGCGAATTGGCCGCGAACGCGAGCATGGCCACCGCCGTGAGGAGGATCGTCTGCAGCGTGGGCTGCCGGTTGTCGCGCGCGTCATCGGGCATGCGCCCTCCGTCGAGGAACCTGCGCAAACATTGGCCTGCCGCCGAGGCCCGGCGGCAAGGGGCGAGTTGATGCTACTCCGCTCGAAGATCCAAGGCGAGCCGGCCGACGCCCCGCAAGGGACGAGCGCGAATCAAACGATCAATGCGATCGTGGCTTCGAGGTGCTCGGATGGTGCGCGGCGGAAACCCGAGCGCGCAAAGCGCTGCAGCTGGCCCACGACGAAGGCCGTGAGCGCAGCGGCGCGCACCTGGGCGTCGACGCTGGGCGTGGCCGAGCCGTCGGCCGCGGCAGCCCCGCGCAACACCTGGCGCAGGGTGGCTTCGATCTTGTCGAAGAATTGGTTCATGCGCTGCTGCAGGCGTTCGTTCTCGTAGACCAGCGCGTCGCCCACCATGACGCGGGTCATGCCGGGGTTGCGCTCGGCGAACTGGACCAGCAGCGTGAGGATCTTGGCGGCCTGCTGGGCGCCGGTGGCGCCCTCGCGCTCGAGGATCTGGTTGACCAGCGTGAAGACGCTCTGCTCGATGAAATCGATCAGGCCCTCGAACATCTGGGCCTTGCTGGCGAAATGGCGGTAGAGCGCGGCCTCGCTCACTTCGAGACGGGCGGCCAACGCGGCGGTGGTGACCCGCTCGGCACCGGGCTGCTCGAGCATGGCGGCAAGCGCCTGCAGGATCTGCACGCGCCGCTCACCCGGCTTCGGGCGCTTGCGCGCCGGGGGAGTGAGCGTGTCCGCGGGGGTCTCTACGCCGGAAGCACTGGTCGTCTCTTCGTTCTGCATGGGAGCGCGTGCAAAGATGTAATCAATTGATTCTCGCACAGCGCAGTGAGCACGCGCCCACCCGTTCAACGGGCGCGGATCATCGTCCCGTAGGCCTGGTCGGTCAGGATCTCCAGCAGCATCGCGTGCGGCACCCGGCCGTCGATGATGTGCACCGCATTCACGCCGCTCTTGGCGGCGTCGAGGGCGCCTTCGATCTTGGGCAGCATGCCGCCCGAGATGGTGCCGTCGGCGAACAGGTCGTCGATTTCGCGCGCGCTCAGATTGGTGAGCAGCTTGCCGTCCTTGTCGAGCACGCCGGGCGTGTTGGTCAGGAGCATGAGCTTCTCGGCCTTGAGCACGGTGGCCAGCTTGCCGGCTACGACGTCAGCGTTGATGTTGTAGCTTTCGTTGTCCTCGCCGAAGCCGATGGGGCTGACGACGGGGATGAAGGCGTCGTCCTGCAGCGCCTTCACCACGCTGGGGTCGATGGAGACGATGTCGCCGACCTGGCCCACGTCATGGTGCACGTTGGGATCGGCACGGTCGGCCAGCTTGAGCTTTTGCGCACGAATCAGCCCGCCATCGCGCCCCGTGAGGCCCACCGCCTTGCCGCCGGCCTGGTTGATCAGGCCCACGATATCCTGCTGCACCTCGCCGGCCAGCACCCATTCGACGACTTCCATGGTCTCGGCGTCGGTGACGCGCATGCCCTGGATGAAGCTGCCCTTCTTGCCCAGGCGGTTGAGCGCCGCCTCGATCTGCGGGCCGCCGCCGTGCACCACCACCGGGTTCATGCCGACCAGCTTGAGCAGCACCACGTCTTCGGCAAAGTCTGCCTGCAGCGCCGGATCGGTCATGGCGTTGCCGCCGTACTTGATGACGATGGTCTTGCCGTGGAACTTGCGGATGTACGGCAGCGCCTGGGCCAGAATCTCGGCCTTGTCGCGCGGGGGGATGTTGAGGACGGGGTCGGTCATGGGCGGTCAGGCTCCAAAGCGAAGGACAGGGGAAATTCTCGCAAAGAAAGATGTCGTCAGGGGCGCAACCAGCGGGGCACCTTGAAGCGCACGATCATCAGGTACGCCCCCACATAGGTGGTGACGAACAGCAGGCAGAAGAACATCAGCACGATCGTGTTGTTCCAGAACAGCACGGCCGGCACCACCGACAGCGCGGCGAACATCCAGAGGTACGGCGAGGTGCGGTTGTTGCGCGCCAGCAGTTGCCGGGCCTCGTCGTCCGCGAAAGCCACGCGCACGATGCGCCGGAAGATCAGCTGGTGGAAATGCAGCGCATCGGCCGTGCCGGGCGACTGGCCGCGCGCCAGCTTGCGGTAGATGGAGAACAGCGTCTCCCACACCGGATAGATCAGCAGCAGCATCGGGAACCAGGGCGACACCACGCGGTGCCGCTGCACCAGCGTCACGCAGGCCACGGCGATCACCATGCCCCAGACGTAGGCCCCGCCGTCTCCGGCGAAGATCTTGCCGCGCGGGTAGTTCCAGACCAGGAAGCCGAAGGTGGCGCCGACCAGGCAGATGACCATGGCCGCCAGCTGCCGGTCGCCCACCTGCAGCGCCACGTGGGAGATAGCCAGGCAGACCAGCACGGCGACCGTGCCCGCGAGCCCGTTGTAGCCGTCGATGATGTTGAAGGCATGCGGCAGGCCGCCGATGGCCAAGGCCGCGAACAACACGGTGGCGTACGGAATCATCGCCAGCCAGCCGTCGACCGTCTCGAAGCCGGTTCGCGCCACGCCCAGCCCCAGCAGCCAGCACACGAGCAGCGCCGAGCCAATGGTGAGCCCCAGCCGGTAGCGCACCTTCACGTTCTGGGTAACGTCTTCGACAATGCCGCCCAGCACCGCCGGCAAGATGCACAGCAGCGTGAGCATCGAGGTCTTGACCGGCCACGACACGTTGAACGGATCGGTGCCGGTGATGCCGGCCGCCAGCCAGGCCACCCCCATGCCCACCAGGATGCCCGCACCGCCCAGGCGCGGCACGTGGCCTTTGTGAAAGCGCTGGGGCATGTCGGCGCCGTAGAGGCGGGCATGCCTGCGCGCGCGGCGCATGAACAGCTGGACCGAGAAGGCAGCGACGAAGAAACTGATGACGATCAGAGCAATCATGTGTGGGGGTTGGGGAACCCTAGAATTCCCGAGCGAAATTAGACCATGCCCACGCCCCCCTCCCCCCGCCCCCCGATCACCATTTCAATCGTGAGCCACGGCCAGCTCGCGCTGGTGCTGCCGCTGCTCGAGCAGCTGGACCGGCACAGCCGCGAAGTCATCGACAAGGTTTTGCTCACATTGAACATTCCCGAGCCCGATGTGCTCGCTGGCCGCAACTGGGGCTTCGAGGTGGAGCGGATCGAGAACGCGAGCCCCAAGGGCTTCGGTGCCAATCACAACCAGGCCTTCGAGCGCTGCGGCACGCCGTGGTTCCTGGTGCTCAACCCGGACATCCGCTTTGACAGCGACGTGCTGACGCCATTGCTCGCGCAGGCCGCGGCCGACGCCGGCCTGCTGACGCCGCGCATCCTGGAGCCCGGCAAGGCCGAGCCGGAGCCGCACCGGGCGATGCTCACGCCTCTTGAAATCGTGGGAAGAAGGAAGCCCGGCTATGTGCGGCCGACGGTGCCCGCGTGGATTCCGGGGCTGTTCATGCTGTTTCGCAGCGAGGTCTACCGGCAGCTCGGTGGCTTCGACGAGAAATTCTTCATGTACGGCGAAGACTTCGACATCTGCGCCCGCACCCGGCTCGCGGGGTGGAAACTGCAGGTCGGCGAAGACCTGGTCGCCCGGCACGACGCGCAACGAGAAAGCCACCGGAGCAAGAAATACCTGTACTGGCACGTGACCAGCCTGCTGAAGGTGTGGCTTTCGGGGTCGTTCTGGCGGTACTGGCGGCTTCGCGGTTGACCGATCAAGTCTGTCAGCCGCGTTCGAGCAAGTCTTGCGCGATGGCGTGCCCGCCGCGGCCGAAACGCGCATAGCGGCCGCGCGCCGCCTCGATCAGGATCGGCAGCAGACGCAGCGCCCGCGCCGCAGGAAGCTCGGCCCGGAACCGCTGATGCTCGACCTTGGCGCGCTGTGCCTCCAGATAAGCCGCCGGCACCTGGGCGCCCAGCTGCTGCAAGCGCAGTAGCAGTGCCTCAGCCCGACGCAACCGCGCCACGTGCTTGTCGCCGCGTTCGGCAAAGGCCTTGGCCATCTTCTCGGACAACGTGAGCCGCCGTGCGCCGATCTGGTTGCTGGCGTGCTGGCGGTAGTCGATGGTCGGCTCGGGCAGCACGTCCACGCGGCCGATGGCTGCCGCCACAGCGGCCAGCCATTCGTCGTGCACCCACTCCGGCGCGAACGGCAGCGCCGTGTCGAGCAGGGTCTTGCGGAACATCGTGGTGGCGCCGGTCACGAGGTTGCGGCGCAGCAGCACACCGAAGGCCTCGCCGTTCGCGATGGCTGCCAATTCGGCCGGCTGCACTTCGAGCGCGTGGAAAAGTGTGGAGCCCAGGGGTTTCAGTTCGGCATCGACGAGGCGCGCGTCGGTGTGCAGCAGCAGCAGGTCGGGCCGCGCCTCGAACTGCGCCACCATGCGCGCGAGCCGGCCTGGGTGCCAGGCGTCGTCCTGGTCGCACAGGGCGATGAGTTCATGGCTGCAGGCCCGCACGGCCTGCTCGAAGTTACGCGTGACGCCCAGGGGCGGCGTATTGCTGAACACGCGCAGCGCGACTTGGTCCGCTACGCCGCACTGCGCGAGGGTGTCGCGCACGACGGCCAGCGTGTCGTCGGTGGAGCCGTCGTCGGACAGCACGATCTCCCGCGGCAGCGGCGTCTGCGTGCAGATGCTGCGGATCTGCTCGGGAAGATAGCGCGCGCCGTTGCGGGTGCAGAGCGCGACGGAAACGTCGAGGGCCATCAGACTGGAGGCAGGCGGGGCGGCCAGGCGTAGCTGAAGTCTTCGCGGGCCAGCATGAGGTTGGGGCTGTAGGCGGGGTCGTTCTGGATGAGGGCGCCCCAGCGCTGGTGCATGTAGGCGGCTTCTTCCTGGAACTGTGCCTGCTTCTGCGACGAGACATCCTTGGCGCGGGTAGCGGACTCGTAGTGGAACAGCTCCGCGTAGGGCGTCCAGACGTTGCGCAGGCCCGCTTCGCGCAACCGGAGGCAGAAGTCGATGTCGTTGAAAGATTCCTTCAGATGCACTTCGTCAAGGCCGCCGACTTCGAGGTAGTGGCACTTCTGGATCACGAGGCAGGCCGCGGTGACCGCGGAGAGCGTCTGGATCAACGCCGCGCGGCCAGCATAGCCTTCGCGGCCCATCGGCATGCGGCGGTGCGAATGCGCGGCGATGCCCCCCACGCCCAGGATCACGCCGGCGTGCTGCAGAGTCTTGTTGGGGAACCACAGCCGCGCCCCCACGGCGCCCACGCCCGGCTGCACCGCAAGACTCACCATTTCGCTGAGCCAGTCCGGCGTGATGACCTCGATGTCGTTGTTGACCAAGGCCACCAGTTCGCCATTGGCCGCGGCAACCGCGCCGTTGTTCAGTGCCGCGTAGTTGAAATCGCGGTCGTCGCGCAGCACGCGGACATTCGGCTTCTCTGCGGCAATGCGCTTGAACCAGGCCAGCGTGTCCGGATCATCGGAGCCGTTGTCGACGATGATGATTTCGTAGTTCGAATAGCTGGTTTTCTCCAGAATCGACTCGACGCATTGCCGGGTCAGCTGCAAGGCGTTGCGTGTCGGGATGATCACGGAAACCAGTGGTAAGACATCGGGCAAGGCGTAATGCACGCGGTACCCGAAATCGAGGTGTTCGGCTGTGGCACGCACGCCTGTGCGCATGAAATGCTCGTTCAGCGCGCGCTCGCCTGCGATGGCCGCATAGGGCTTGGCGCTCATCGAACGGGCCGTGCTCTCGACGTGCACGCGCCAGTGGTACAGCACGCGCGGAATGTGCTGGATCTGGCTGGGCTGTATCCGCTCCATGCAGCGCAGCACCAGATCCCAGTCCTGCGAGCCTTCCATGCCGACGCGGAAGCCTTCGACTGAACGCATCAGTTCGGTCGAAAGCACGCCTAGATGGCTGAACATGTTCTGCGAGCGGAAGAGATCGACGTTCCAGTCCGACTTGAAATAGGGCCCGAACCGGTGCCCCCCCTCGTCGACCTTGTCTTCGTCCGAGTAGATCAGCTTCACGTCAGGATGGGTCGCGATGCAATCGGCCACCCAGAAAAGCGCGTGGGCCGGCAGCAGGTCGTCGTGGTCCATGAGCGCAACCCAGGAGCCCGAGACCAGTTCCAGCGCACTGTTGGAAGCGGCCGAGATGTGACCGTTTTTCGGGCGAAATACCACCTTGATGCGCGGGTCGCTCTCGCTGTACAACTTGAGGATCTCGCGCACCTCGGCCGAAGGCGACGCGTCGTCGGCGATGCAAAGCTCCCAGTTCGGATAGATCTGGCTGCGCACCGACTCGATAGCCTCGCGCAGCCACGCGGGGTTGGGGTTGTAGGTGGGCATCACGACCGAAATCAGCGGCCTGTCTTTCAGGGCAGCCACGCGCTGGGCGATCTTGTCGCGCAATTCGGGAGTCAGGGTGTCATAGCGCTGCACCCACTTCGTATAGTCGTTGTAGCCGCCGAAGCGCCGGCCCAGTTCCCAGCGGATGCCCGCCCAACCCGACTTCTTGAACATTCGCAATGCCCGCTGCACGCGCCCCATCATTCCGGGGCCTTGCCAGAGTCCGGCCAGGCCGAGGATGAATCGATAGACAGATTTCATAGAAATTGCGCACCCGCGAGGCGGATGAGGCGGAGCTTGTGAGGAAATACCTGAAATAGACAGGGCGATGCCGAAACATGGCGTCGCTGGCCTTGCGGGAGGGGATTATCTTCGCAACCAGCCGCCGCAAAGGACGACGGCGGCCGTTTCACTCCTACGCCGGACGTCGGGGGGCTGCCCGTAAAATTGGTCGGTCAAAAAGCTAAAGGAAAACAATGAGGCTACTCTCTGTGGTGCTCTCGGGAGGCGCCGGCTCCAGGCTCTGGCCTGCTTCGCGTCAGGCTTTTCCCAAGCCATTCATGAAAATCGGCGACTCCACGCTGCTTCAACAGGCTGTCGAGCGTGGACAGGCCTGCGGGACCGGTGACCTGATGGTCGTAACCAACAAGGACCATCTGTTCCTCACGAAGGACGTGCTCGGGCAGATGAGCGACCCGCCAACCACCACCTTTCTCCTTGAGCCCAAGGGGCGCAACACCGGTCCGGCCATCGCGCTTGCAGCGCTTCAGTGTGTTCGGCAGTTCAGCGGTGACACGGTGATGCTTGTCCTGTCCGCGGACCACCTCGTGCCGGACGTGGAAGCTTTCGTCGCCAGTGCAACAGAAGCCTTCCGCCTTGCCCAGGAAGGCAATCTCGTGGTTTTCGGAGTGAGCCCGACGAGCCCGGACACGGGCTTCGGCTATATCGAGGTCGAACATGTCTCGCGCGAGAGCCAGGAAGTCAAGCGCTTCGTCGAGAAGCCCGACCTCGGGACGGCGCAGAAGTACCTGGCCACCGGCCGTTACTACTGGAACAGCGGCATGTTCGCGTTCACTGCCGACACCATCATCGCGGCGCTCGAGAAGCACGCCCCCGAGGTGATAAGAGCGGCAAGGCGCGCACTCGAAACCGCCAAGACCTCTGGCGCATCGGTCAATTTCGATCTGCATGCGTTCGGTTTGCAGCCGGACATCAGCATCGACTACGCGGTGCTGGAGCACGCCTCGAATGTCCACGTGGTGCCCGCCAAGTTCAGCTGGAGCGATGTGGGTTCGTGGCCTGCGGTGTCCAATGCGCTGACGCCTGACGCCAGCGGCAACACGCTTCCCGACGATGTCGTAGCCCTCGACACGACGGGCACGCACGTGCAGATCGAAAGCTATGGCCCGAAGGTCGTTGCCACCATTGGCGTTCACGATCTCGTGATCGTCGACACGCCCGATGCGCTGCTGGTGCTTCACAAGGACAGCGCACAAAAGGTGAAGAAGGTCGTCGACGTGCTCAAGGCTCGCAAGCACGACACAGTGCATCTGCCGCCGGTGGTCCACCGTCCGTGGGGCACGTATGCCTCGCTCAAGGAAGAGGAAGGCTACAAGGTCAAGCGCATCACCGTCAGACCCGGCGAAGCGCTGTCCCTGCAATACCATCACCAGCGCGCGGAGCACTGGGTGGTCGTACAGGGGCGCGCCATCGTGCAAATCGGAGACACCGAGCACGAGACGCTCCCGGGCCAGTATCGGTACATTCCCCTGAAGGAAAAACACCGCCTGACCAATATCGGCGACGAGGAGCTCGTGCTCATCGAAGTCCAGTGCGGCGGCTACCTGGGCGAAGACGACATCGTCCGCCTCGCAGACACTTACGGCCGTACATGAGTCAAGTCCATTCCAATCTTCACCGAAGCGCCCTGTCCGACTGGTGGCAAGGCACCCGCCGCACCGATATCTGGTGGACCCTTGCCTGGTTCGACATCGTCCTGCGCTATCGCCGCTCCATGCTCGGCCCGATGTGGCTCACCTTGAGCATGGGCGTGATGATCGGTGGCATGGGGCCGCTGTACAGCTCGCTGTTCGGCACCGAGCTCTCGCGCTTCTTTCCTCACCTGGCACTGGGCATCATCTTCTGGGGCTTTTTCTCCAGCATCGTGACCGATGCCTGCAACGCCTTCGTCGGGTCGTCGAACTACCTCAAGCAGGGTTACTTTCCGATCAGCCTGTTCGTCTGGCGAAGCCTGGCGCGCAACCTGATCCAGTTTGCTCACCAGATCGTGCTCTACATTCCAGTGGCGATCTGGGCCGGCATCTCGTTGTCCTGGTCTGTGCTGCTCGTCCTTCCTGCCTTCGCCATCCTGATCGTCAACGCGCATGCGCTGGGCCTGCTGCTGGGACTGATCTGCACCCGCTATCGCGACGTCACGCAGATCGTCACCAGTGTGATGCAAATGCTGATGTTCCTCACGCCGGTGTTTTGGCTACCCGAAAGTCTTCCTGGACGTGCCAAATACGTACTCTGGAACCCGTTTGCACAAATGCTGGACTTGCTTCGAACCCCATTGATGGGGGGAGTGGCGCACATCCACAGTTGGCTGGGCATCCTGTTCTGGACGGTCCTGTGCCTTGCCGCAGCCACACTCCTGTTCTCGAAGTACCGCCGTCGCGTCGTCTACTGGCTCTGATCCATGGCATTCATTTCACTCAAAAACGTCGCCGTCAACTTCCCGATCTATGGCGCTGGCGCCAACTCCCTAAAGAAAACGCTTGCAGCCTCCGTGACCGGTGGGCGCTTCGGCAAGGAAACCGGCGTGACAGTGGTGCAGGCGCTCAGCGGCATCAACCTCGAGCTCAAGAGCGGTGACCGGCTCGGCTTGGTGGGCCACAACGGCGCCGGCAAGTCGACATTGCTGCGTACGCTGGCCGGAGTCTATGAGCCGTCCTCGGGAGAGTTCGCGCGCCAAGGCTCGGTCGCCAGTCTGATCGATCCGTCTCTCGGCATCGAGATGGACGCGACGGGCGTGGAGAACATCATGCTGCGCGGCCTCGTGATGGGCATGAGCAAAAGCCAGATCGACCGGCTCACACCTGACATCTGTGAATTCAGCGGCTTGGGCGAGTATGTGAACATGCCCGTGCGTACCTACTCAACCGGCATGATGATGCGCTTGGCGTTCTCGATCTCGACCAGCGTCGAAGCCGACATCCTGCTCATGGACGAATGGCTGTCCGTCGGCGATGCCGCCTTTACAGAAAAGGCAGAAAAAAGGATGAAGGACGTGGTGGCCAAATCCGGCATTCTGGTGCTCGCCTCGCACTCGCCGGATCTGATCGCCAAGGAGTGCAACCGGGTGATCCACCTCGAGCATGGACGAATAGTCGAACGATAGTCCTCACTCGCGCGACGCACACCGTCGAAGCACCTCAATTTCATCAAGGCGCCCGGCAATACGACGTCCTGCCGCGTCAAGCGACAGATTGATTTCAGCGCTTTGCTTGCCGCGAGCCCCAATCTCGCGCGCCCATTTCTGATCTTCGTACAAGCGGCGCATCAACCGGGCCGCATGTTCGACCGAAGGTTCGGCCCACTCCAGATCGGCGTCGTACGGTGGGATAGGCCGACCGACCTTCACCCGCTCATAGGGCACCAGAAGACTGTTCTCGTCGTTCATGAAGTCCATGTTTCCCGAGAAGGCCGTTGCAATCACGGGCTTTCCCATCAGCATCGCTTCAGCCATGGTCAACCCAAGCCCTTCGCTGCGATGGAGCGAAACATACGCATCACATGCATTCATGAGCGAAAGCACCTCGTCGGAACTCAAGACTTGGTCAATGATCTTGATCGTCGGGAAATCGGCGGCAGCATCGCACAACTCCTGAAACTGGACGGGATACCGATCCCCGAACGATGTCTTCAACACCAGCGTCACTGCCTCGTCGCCGCGAAACGCCATCTTGAATGCGCGAATGAGTCCGAGCGGGTTCTTGCGCTCCATCACACTCACCATGTGAAAAGTGAAGAGGAAGGTGAAGCGCCTCTCATCCAGGTTGAAGTACGCGCGATCACGAACCTGGAAGGGAGCCAGGGTCACGCCAGGAAAAAGTGTTCGCACGGGCACGGACAACTGCTCGCGCAGACCGCTTGCGATGAACTCTGTCGCAGTCCAGACCTCGTCGACCTGATCAGCGTGAGCACACCATGACTGCGGTATCGAATCGAATTCCCAGTACCAATAGGCGATGCGATAGGTGCGTGGCGTACGTTCAGCCAGGTCCGCCCTGGCGTAGGCTCGTGCAAAGAACGGCTCGGGCTGCACGTGGATGATCGTAATGTCGGCCGACTCAAGTCCAGTGAAGCGCACGTGGCGCGGATCATCGCGCGCATCCGTCCGGACATCGCGCAACGATGTCTGAATGCCAACCCGCGCCATAGCCTCGGTCATGGCCTCTACGGAAACACGCAACCCTGAGGGATAGCAGAAATGGCCAATGACATTGACTCCACCATGAACCAAGCCGGGGATCAGTGTGTCGATATCGAGCCCGGCACACCACGTGTGCGCCTCCGGCGTAATGGATCCCTCCGCGCCGGACGCGAGCCATTCGAGCAACGCCCGAGCGGCAGCGACGCTCGAAAATGCATCGGGATGTGCACGCTGCCATGCAGCTTGCGCCAAATACCCCATACGCACTTGCAGTGCTGGCTCCGGAAACCCAGAAATCTCGGTCGAGCCCGACGGAAACCGGTCAGCGCCATAGGTATTCGCAACCCAGGCCGAAAATCGGGTCCAGCCAAAAACTGTCAGTGCGTCAGGGAAGCGCTGCTGCCATCCCGGTGTAAACAGAAAGGCCCGCACCAACTCGGCTTGCGGGTTCTCCTGCGCCTGCAGGAACAGCCACCAGACTTCTTCGAGCGCCAAGTCACCAGTTTCCAACCCGTGCTGCATGAACCACCGAAAAAGACCACGTCGGCCCGACGGCATCAGCCCGTGTGGCATGACCGCGCGAACATCGTCATTCGCCAGAAAAAACTGCCTCGCCCGCTCGGCAAAGTCTTCCGAAAGAAGTGCAACCAGATGCTGCATGCTCTCGGGGGTCAACTCCAGAGCCTGTTGTCCGTTGCGACTGTGCAGCCATTCGGCAAAGCCATTTCCGCCTGGGGCGGAGAACACGTAGGGAAAACGATCACGAAGATCCCCTCGCTGACGTAGCGTATCCATCAAAAAGCGCGCTGCACTCTTTCGATCTACGACTGACCGGGCGTTCGTCTGCGGCCAGAAAACCTGGTCTCGCGGCAAACCCGCGGCTTCGAGGACGTCGTCGGCACTATAAAGATCGAGGGCGGCCACGAAAGTCCCCTCTCCTTCCTGCTGCAGAGCCTTTTGGCGTGAGTGCTCCTCATCAAACAACAGCTTCAGAGACTGCGCTCTTGCCTCACGGATAGCGCGTTCCCGAAGAAACTGCAGTCGTTCCGGCATGCGCCAAGGCGTCATCAGCCAGTAAGCGGCCTTGGGAACCTTGCGCGCGACTCGGCGCAGCACATCAAGCCTTCGCATAGCGGCACGGCAATTTCGCTAACAAACGTAACTTCATCATGGCGGGTCTTATTCGAGTGCGGTCATCATGCTAATGATCACCTGTTTCCGCCTCGTAAAATGGCGGTATGCGCGAAAGCATGCATTTCCCTGGGAGGACCATCGGCTCAGCCGCAAGTCGCACATGACTCAAAACAACAGTTCCAAGGTTTTTACTTCGTACGCACAGAACTTCGAGGACGTAATGCTCTGGCGGGCGTTGAAGCATGTGCCTGCGGGCGTCTACGTCGACATCGGTGCCCAGCACCCCGTGGTGGACTCCGTCAGCAAGGCTTTCTATGAGCAGGGGTGGCGCGGCGTGCACGTCGAACCTGTTCCGCGCTATGCGGAATTGCTGAGGCAGGATAGGCCCGACGAGGTCGTCCTGCAGGTTGCGCTTTCTGACGCGGCGGGCATCCTTGAACTCCACGTGATCGAGGATACGGGTCTCAGTACGGGTGTGAAGGCCTATGCCGACATCCATCAAGCCGAGCATGGCTTTGCATACAAGACAGTACCGACACCCATGCTGCCGATGAAGACCGCCTTGGCATCGCTGGACGGCCGTCCTGTGCATTGGCTGAAGATTGACGTCGAGGGGCTGGAGGAAGAGGTGCTTCGAGGTTGGGACAGCAAGACGCTGCGGCCCTGGATCATCGTGATCGAGGCCACTGTGCCGATGTCGACCGAACTCCGCTACGACGGCGCTGAACGTATTCTGGTCGACGCAGGCTATCAATTCGCCTACTTCGATGGGCTCAATCGCTTCTACGTGGCTGTGGAACATGCGAATCTGCTGCCAGCACTGAAGATCCCGCCCAACGTGTTCGACTACGCCGAACTCAGCGGGCAATCCGGAACGTGGTGCAACGGCCTCATCGCGCGCCACAAGGAAGAATTGCGCGTGTGTGCGGCTCAGCTCGAAGCCGAGCGTGCCGAACGGGTACAACTCGAACTGAGATTCCACGCCGAACTCCATAGCGCACGCACGGCGCTCGAGGATGCAAAGAATCGGGCCCACGAAGCAGCCATGCGCACCGTCAAGGCCGAGGCGCGGGCAACCATTGCTGAAGCAAGTGCCACTCATGCAAACGAGCGGGCCCTCGATGCCGAGGCGCGCGCGTCGCTAGCGGCGACGACACCGCTGCGGCGGCTGGCTTCCGCTGCGATGGAAGGCCGCATTACCAGTGGCATCAAGCGTCGCATCAAGACTGTCCTTCGCGTTGTGGCGATTACGGTAGGCCGCCACCCTCAGCTCAAGCGAGCGGCAATACTCACCTTAAGCTGTGTCCCACCGCTGAGGCGGCGCCTGCAAGCGATGCTCGCGCCCCCCCCTTCTTCTGCATCGCATAGCCCGTTGGAGAAACCTCTGTCCATGTCTCCCGACACCGCCCTGGTGTACCGGCAGCTGCGTCAAAGCCAGCAAAGTTCGGGGCACGCCTGATGCGGATCCTCATTGACCTTCAGGGCGCCCAATCCACCGGCAACAGACATCGCGGCATTGGACGTTACTCCCTGTCTCTGGCGCAGTCGATGGCGCGGCAAGCGGGAAAGCACGAGCTTCTGCTTGCGTTGAATGGACGTTTCCCAGAAGCGGTGGACGACATCCGAACCGCCTTCAATGGGCTGATCGATCCGGCGAACATCAAGGTTTGGTACCCAGCCGCGCAGTCAGGCGCCGGCGCCCGGGCGCCGAGCGAAGTACTTGCCGACGAGAAACTCTACGAAGCATTCCTGGCCAGCCTTAAGCCCGACGCGGTGCATGTGTCGAGCCTGTTCGAAGGCTTGGGCGATGCCACGGTCACCAGCGTAGGCCGCTTCGCACGCACACCCACGGCCGTCACGCTCTACGACCTCATCCCGCTGATCAACCCGCAGCCCTACCTCGACAACCCGGTCATGCGCGACTGGTACATGGGCAAGGTGGAGGCGATGCGCAAGGCGAACCTCTGGCTCGCCATTTCGGAGTCGTCGAGACAGGAAGGCCTTTCCCACCTGGACCTGGACGCGACACGCTGCGTCAATGTGTCCACGGCCGCGGGCGACCATTTCAGGAAGCTCGACGTGGCTCCCGAGCGCGCACATGCATTGCGTGCCCGGTACAACCTTCACAAGCCGTTCGTGATGTACACAGGCGGTATCGACCATCGCAAGAACATTGATGGGCTGATCCGGGCGTTCGCGTTGCTTCCTCCTGAATTGCGTTATGAGCACCAACTCGCGGTGGTGTGTTCAGCGCGACCCGAGGACCGCGAGGCGTTGATGGCGCTGGCCCGCCAGCAAGGGCTGGCCAAAGAAGACGTCGCAGTCACGGGGTTTGTGCCGGAAGAAGACCTGGTCGACCTCTACAACCTGTGCGCGCTGTTCGTTTTTCCATCGTGGCACGAAGGGTTCGGGCTGCCGGCGCTCGAAGCGATGTTATGCGGTGCCCCCGTGATCGGTGCCAACACGTCCAGCCTGCCTGAAGTCATTGGGTGGGAAGACGCGATGTTCGATCCGCGAGACGACAAATCCATTGCAGCAAAGATGTCGCAAGCGCTCAGTGATGACGCTTTCCGACGCACCCTGGTCGCGCACGGCGAGCAGCAAAGCAAGAAGTTCTCGTGGGATGAGTCGGGACGGCGCGCGCTGCGGGCCTTCGAGCAGTTGCACGATTCGACACACACTGCGAAGCCCGGTGCCATGGGCACTCCAGCCGGTGCAGCGCGCCCTCGTTTGGCGTATGTGTCGCCGTTGCCACCTGAGCGCAGTGGCATCTCGAACTACAGCGCCGAGCTGTTGCCGGAGCTTGCCAAGTTCTACGACATCGAACTGGTGACCGACCTCAAGGCCGTCGACAGGCGCGAACTGAGCAAGTCGTTTCCGCTGCGCAGCGTCGAATGGTTCCGCCACAACGCATCCGCTTTCGATCGGGTCCTCTATCACTTCGGGAATTCCGAGTTTCACCAGCACATGTTTTCGCTGCTGGAAGAGATTCCCGGGACCGTTGTGCTGCATGATTTTTATCTGAGCGGAATCCAGGCACACAGAGAGAGCGTCGGCGGCGAAGCGTTTGCATGGACACGCGCACTCTACGAGTCCCACGGGTATGGCGCCGTCGCCGAGCGTGCAAAGGCAGCAGACACGGCGGACGTGATCTTCAAATACCCGTGCAACTTCGACGTGCTGCGGCTTGCGTCGGGTGTCATCGTTCATTCGCCCTACTCGCTGGAACTTGCAAGGCAATGGTTCGGCAGCAAGAGCACGGACAACTGGACACTGATTCCCCTGCTGCGAGTGATGCCTGAATCGATCGACGAGGCAAGACGTCGCGCACGCAAGGAATTGGGCCTGGACGACTACCAGTTCATGGTTTGCGCATTTGGCCTGCTCGGGCCAACCAAGTTGAACCACCGCCTGCTCGACGCATGGCTGCAATCGTCCCTGGCCACGGACCCAAAATGCCGGCTCGTGTTTGTCGGAGAGAACGACAAGGGACGCTATGGGGCGCAGCTCGAGCAGGTCGTTGCCCGTCGCGACCGAGCCGCGCAGGTGAGCATCACCGGCTGGGTTGACTCCGCAACATTCCAGCGCTACCTGAGTTCGACAGATGTCGCGGTTCAACTGCGAACACTTTCGCGCGGCGAAACCTCGGCCGCCGTCCTGGATGCCTTGGGTCGAGGCGTTGCCACGGTGGTCAACGCCAACGGATCGATGGCATATCTGCCGTCCGACGCAGTCGTGATGCTGCCTGAAGAGTTCAGCGACGAAGCGCTGATCAAGGCACTGGAAAATCTACGCCAATCGCCTCCCACCGCGCGCGCTCTTGGAGAGAAGGGCAAGGAGTTGATCAGCACGGCGCATGCGCCGGCCGATTGTGCTCGGCAGTATGCCCAGGCGATCGAATTGTTCGCATCGCGCGCGAAGTATGCACGCACGGGGCTGATCAAGTCGATCGGGGCAGACACTTCGCTATCCGACGAAAGCTTGACCGAAGCCGCGCAGAGCATTGCACGGGCCCTGCCGATGCCGGCCGCGAAGCGCCAATTCTTTGTCGATGTGTCGGAGTTGGTGCAACGCGACTGGCAAAGCGGCATTCAACGGTTGGTTAGGTCATTGCTCCGATCGTTATTCGACAGCCCGCCGGAGGGCTATCGGATAGAACCGGTCTACGCCCTGAAGGGCGAACCAGGATACAACTACGCACGGAAATTCTCGTTGCGTTTTCTCGGTTGCTCGCCACAGGGCCTCGATGACGCGCCCATCGACGCGCGAGATGGCGACATCTTTGTAGGCTTGGATCTGCAACCACACATCGTCCCGGAGCAAGCCGATTTCTACAAGGCACTGAGGCAACAGGGAGTCCGTGTCGAATTCGTGGTGTACGACCTGTTGCCGGTCTTGTTGAGTCATCGATTTTTCCAGGATGCAAAGGCTGTGCACGAGCGTTGGTTGAAAGTGATTGCCGAGAGCGATGGTGTTCTTGCGATCTCCAACGCAGTCGCGGACGAGTTCACGGCATGGGCTTCCGAGAACGCGCCCGAACGTATCGGGGCAGGTCTCAAGGTGCGTGCCTTCCACCTGGGCGCGGACATTTCGTACTCGTTGCCGACGAGCGGTCTGCCGCTCGCTGCCAAGTCAACGCTGGCCCAGATCGCGGCTGCGCCGGCCTTCCTGATGGTCGGCACAGTCGAGCCTCGCAAGGGGCATGCACAAACGCTCAATGCGTTCGAACAGCTCTGGCGCAACGGCATCAACGTCAATCTCGTGGTTGTAGGCAAGACAGGCTGGATGGTCGAGGAAGTCATCGAGCGGCTGCAACAACACCCGCAGCGGGGCCGACGGCTGTTCTGGCTCGAAGGGATCAGCGACGAATACCTGGAGCGGCTCTACGACGACAGCGCTTGCCTGATCCTGGCCTCCGAGGGCGAGGGCTTCGGACTACCGTTGATCGAAGCCGCTATCCACAAGCTGCCGATCCTCGCGAGGGATCTACCTGTCTTCAGGGAGGTCGCAGCAGACCACGCACTTTACTTCGACGGCATGAAGGGCGAAGACATTGCAGCGGCCGTGATGCGATGGCTCGAACTATTTAAGTTGGACCAGCATCCGCGCTCGGAGACAATGCCGTTCCTGACTTGGCAGCAGAGTGCGGAACAGTTCAAGGCTGCTCTTTTTGACCAGTCTTGCCCCCGGACTGCACCACAACGGTCCAATTGATTTCAATCAGAGGTGCATTGCGCAGATCTTGAATCGGCATCCAAGAGATGTCACCCCAGGCTGCTCATGCACAACCCAGTCATTCAGTTAGAAAAGGAAAGAGGACTTCGATGAAAAAGCGCGCTGTTGTAACAGGCATCACAGGCCAGGATGGTGCCTATCTGGCGGAATTGTTGTTGTCCAAGGGCTACGTAGTCTACGGAACCTATCGCCGCACGAGTTCCGTCAACTTCTGGCGCATTGAAGAACTCGGAATTCAAGGCAATCCCGATCTTCACCTCGTGGAATACGACCTGACTGATTTGGGCAGTTCGATCACGCTGATCAAGGATGCGAATCCTGACGAGATCTACAACCTCGCCGCACAGAGCTTCGTTGGCGTGAGCTTCAACCAGCCTGCCGCAACCGCCCAGATCACCGGCGTCGGCGCACTCCATCTGCTTGAGGCCATTCGCCTAGTCAACCCGAAGATTCGTTTCTATCAGGCATCGACCTCCGAGATGTTCGGCAAGGTTCAGGCCATTCCACAGATCGAGAGCACGCCGTTCTATCCGCGCAGCCCCTACGGCGTGGCAAAGCTCTACGCTCACTGGATGACGATCAACTACCGCGAGAGCTACGACATCTTCGGCTCCAGCGGCATCCTGTTCAATCACGAGAGTCCGCTGCGCGGCCGTGAGTTCGTCACGCGCAAGATCACCGACAGCGTCGCCAAGATCAAGCTCGGCAAGCTCGACGTGCTTGAGCTCGGCAACCTCGACGCCAAACGCGACTGGGGCTTTGCCAAGGAATACGTCGAAGGCATGTGGCGCATGCTGCAGGCCGACGAACCCGACACCTTCGTGCTGGCCACCAACCGCACCGAGACCGTGCGCGACTTCGTCACGCTCGCGTTCAAGGGCGCGGGCATCGATGTCGAGTTCAAGGGCGCCGCGGAATCCGAGATTGCGGTCGACACCGCCTCCGGCAAGACCGTGATGCGCGTGAATCCCAAGTTCTACCGGCCGGCGGAAGTCGAGCTGCTCATCGGCGACCCCTCCAAGGCCAAGGCCAAGCTGGGCTGGGCGCCGGCCACCACGCTGGAGCAGCTGTGCCAGATGATGGTCGAGGCCGATCTGCGGCGCAACGCACAAGGCTTCTCGTTTTGAAGATCCTGCTGACCGGGGCGGAAGGGTTCACCGGTCGCCTGTTTGCCGAGCATGCAGCCGCGGCGGGTCACACCGTGGTCGCGCTGCAGGCCAACCTGACGAACGCGGATGCCCTGCGCGACGAAGTCCTGAACACCGCGCCGGATGCCGTCGTGCATCTTGCCGCGATCAGTTTCGTCGGCCATGCCCACGACGAAGCGTTCTATGCCGTCAACGTGATCGGCACGACCAACCTGCTCAACGCGCTGGTGCAGCTACCGGTTCGCCCGCGGCGCGTGCTGCTAGCCAGCAGCGCCAACATCTACGGCAATACGGCCGAGTCGCCCATTGGCGAGACGCACGCACCGGCACCTGTCAACCACTACGGCATGAGCAAGCTCGCCATGGAGTACATGGCGCGAACGTATGCTGACCGGCTGGATCTCGTGATCACGCGCCCGTTCAATTACACGGGGCCCGGCCAGGACGACCATTTCCTGATTCCCAAGCTTGCGATGCACTTCGCGGCCCGCGAGCCTTCCATCGCGCTGGGCAACCTGGACGTGGAGCGCGAGTTCAACGATGTGCGAATGGTCTGCGACGCGTACCTGCTGCTGCTTTCGCACGGCGAGCCCGGCGAAACCTACAACATCTGCTCCGGCCAGCCCTACGCACTGCGTTTCGTCATCGACACCTTTGCGCGTCTGACGGGATATTCGCCGCGCATCGAGGTGAACCCCGCGTTCGTCCGGGCCAATGAGGTGCACCGGCTTTGCGGCAGTGCGACGAAGCTGCAGGCACTTTTTGCAACGCACGGCGTCACGCTGCTCAGTCCGCCGCTGGAGGAAACGCTGCAGCGAATGCTGCAGGCGGCCGGATCCGGCAAGGCTACTTGAACGTCAGCATCCGGTGGCCGAAGTAGCTCGTGACGACCGGCACGAGAACACCGATCAGGTGCGCCACGGCCTCGGCATGCTCGACGATGCCCAGCTTCGGAAACACCCAGCGGGCAAGAACGAGGCTGATAGCCAGCGTCTGCAGCACAGCGAGCACATTCACGCCGACGAACTTCATGATCTGCGGGCCGAGCGCGCTCTTCTTTGCGTCAAACACATGCTGGCGCATCAGCACGAAGGCGACCACCATCCCCACCAGGTAGGCCAGGACAATGGCCGTGCCGTAGCCCAGCCAAAGACTGAACAGGAAGCGCGACCCATAGTTTGCGGCGGCGGCAATGCCGCCGGCCATGAGAAACCGGAGGAACTGCGGCGTCAGCAACGCGCTATTCATCGGGTTTGCGCGGCCGCGGCCGACTTCGCCAGTTCGCGTCCGAATCCGATGCTCTCCGAGATGCCTCGGTCTTCGGGGTAGTAGTACGACGTATCCGCCACCCACAAACCCTGTACCGGCAAGGCGGCAGGCGGAAGGCGATCCAGATAGCCCGGGTCACAGATCGGCTGCGCGTAACGGTAGCGGCTGGCGCGCATGTCGATGAAGTCGTCTTCCGTCAGCGCCGGATTGATCTTCATGCAGTACCGGCGAACCTTGGCCAGGAAGACTTCGTCCGCGTCCTGGAACTTCGGATGCTCACCCGGCATGTAAAACGGAACGTACAAGACATGAGGGTCCAGGGGCCGCAAATTGCTGTACTCCACCAACCCCGGAATGTCCATCTCGGGGTCGTTAATGTTTAGCCAGAAATTCTCGGTCAGGGGCTTGCGCAGCTTGGCGATGACGCAGACCACGGCGATGTTCTTCAGTGCGGCAAAAGCTTGCAACGTCTGCGCCGGCAGCTCCGGCATCAGGCGCGGCACATAGGGCAAGGGAACGGTGCTGACGATCTTGTCGAAGACCTCCATCCCCGCCGCCGTTTGCACCCCCTTCACGGCGCCATCTTCGATCACCACCTTGGAGGCCGGAGACGCGAGACGGACCTCGCCACCCTTGGCCTCGATCGCCGCCTTCAGCGCATCCAGCAACGTTTGCGATCCGCCGTCCAGGTAGCCGAGCTTTTCCTTGAACAAGCTGTAACGGGAACGCCCGATGCGGCGAATGCGGCTCCAGATCCACGCGGCCGACAGGTTAGAGCTGTGCTCGTAGAACTTGTAGTCGAACAGACGCTTCCACAGCACCTCGTAGGCTTCGGTACCGACCCATCGCTTGATCCAGCCGGTGGCCTCGACGTGGTCGAGCGGCTTCCAGTCGTTTCGCTTGGTTGAAAGAAAAGCGTGCAGGCCGTAGCGGAACTTGGCGACCAACCCCAAGCCTTTGAACGTCAGCAAGGCCATCGGATTTCCCCATGGCTGAAGACGGTTCTGGTACCAGTAGCCCATCTTCGTGGCCACCCAGTGCATCTTCGAGGAGAGGCCGAGTTCTTCGAGCATCTGGAAAAAGGCCGTGTCCGAGGTGCAATGAAAATGGTAGTAGCGCTCGATCTGCAGCCCGCCGAAATCAAAGGCCGCGGTCATTCCGCCCACGCGGTCGTCGGCTTCGAACACGACGGGCCGATGCCCGTCGAGGGCCAGTTGGTAGGCGACAGCCAGACCCATAGGGCCGGCTCCCAGAACGGCGATGCGTTGCCCGCGCGGCGAGCCCGGAGCGACAAGGTTCGATTCCGCCACGTCAGAACTCCAGTGCGATCTTGCTGTAGACCGGATGATTGAACGTCTCCTCGACAGCCTCATTGAACGGCGTGCTGCGCACACCGAAGATTCCGGGCCAGTCGATCACCTCGAACTCGTCGCGCGCCACCAGGGCCTGGAGCTGCTGTGTGGTGAACGGCGGATTGCGATCGAACAACGACCAAGTCCACAGCAAGCCGTAGAACAAGCCATAGGGAATCTTGACGATCCGAGCCTTCGCCTTCGTGGCGCGCTTGATCTCGCGAATGATGTCGATGTAGTCGACCTGCTGATGCCCGGTGATGTTGAAGATCCCGGTGCGGACGGTGTTTTCGATGCAACTGATGATCACGTTGCAGAAGTCGCCGACGTACAGCGGCTGGCGCATGAACTTACCGTTTCCCGGCACGGGAAACACGGGCACCTTCGCCATGAAACGCGACAGCCATCCGAGATGCTTTCGATCGAACCAGCCGAACATCAGGGTCGGTCGCAGGATCGGGCATTCGATGCCGCTGTCCAGGACCATACGCTCCTGGTCCTTCTTGCTGCGGGTATAGAAATCGTCGGCCACGGACTCCACCACCGATGAGCTGATATGGACCAACTGGGGCACCTTGTTCTTCTTGACGGCTTCGAGGATGAGTTCCGTGGAAGTCACGTTGTTGTCCACGAATTCTTGGTAATCGATGCCGCCGATCTGTGCTTGCAGCATGACCACCACGTCAGCACCTTCGAAATGCGCAAGCCAGTCGCCGCGCTTGGAAACATCCGCGTATTCCGCAACCACGTCGGGATGCGCTCGCGCCAGCACCTCGAGGTTGGGACGGTGCTTGTCCAGCACGACGATCTGCGTGAATTTTTCGCGATTCAGGCGGGCAACCAGGTTTTGCCCGACGAGACCGGCCCCTCCAGGAAGAATTATTTTCATACCGAAACCCTAACAAACAAAATGAGGCACATGCTATTGCGCGTAGCGAACGCCAACGCCGAGCAATCCGATGGAGAGGCGCCGGTCGTCGCCGGAAAGACCCAGTTCTTTGGGAGACTGCTTTCCATCGAGCTTCAGCACGACCGTCGTGATGGGAGATCTGTTCCACAGCGACGGGGCGACGCTCACATGCACGACGCCCTGACCTGAAACTTCCTCGCTGCCGATTTCCTCGCCATTGACAAGCACACCCACGTGCTGCGACTTGATCTTTCCGTTGCCCAGATAAGGAAAGACCTCAAAGCTCAGGTCGACTGGCTTCGACGCGCTCTTTGACTTGAATTGCAACGCGATCATGTTGGCGGACAACCATTCCCATTCGTCCGGCCTGCCGGGACGCGCGGACGGTGCAGCAACGATTTCGCATTTCGCTTTCAGCGGATTGAATTTTTCGATCTCGCCGCGGGTGTCCAGGATCGGCGAATCGTCATGGATCCGGCAATAGTCGCTCTCGGTGAACTCGGGAGGAAGATGGTCCACCTTCGCGGTCCAGATTTCCATCGAGTTGTTCTTGTTTCTCAAGAGCTCTTCGGTGTAGCCGGTTCCCCAGCCGAAGACATAGGTCCAGTCGTTCGGGACGAAGTAGGGAACGTTTGATCGGGTCAAGCGCACGGCCAGGCCGGTATTGATGCCCCAATCCTGTCCGTCGATCTGGTTGATAGCGATCCGGCTGCCGGACTTTTCAAAATGAACCGGCTCGCTGCCACCCAGTATCGTCGAGTGCTTGCTGAAAACCTCGAAGTTCGCGTTGTACCGCGGCACGATGAAAAAGGCGGCCGCGATCCAGAGAAGCGAAAAAACCAGCAACACCGGGCGAGGCAGCCGCGCGATGAGGCAGTAGACGACCAGCAATCCCAGCAGGCCGACGATCGAGTACACGAAGAAGGAGTTGAATTCGTAGAGAGGCCCCGTGATCCGAAGCGCCCACAGCGTCGAGAACGCCAAGGCCAGAATGCAGAACAGGGCCAAGCGCTGCAGTTCGACCCTCGACGTCTTCAGGTTCAGCAGCCATTTCGTCGGAAGCACGAGTGCGGCGGCCACCATGAGCAGTTCGAAAAGAACCTTGAGGCTGCCCAGCTTCACGTCTCGGGCCGTGTCCAGCCACTCCGGCTTTCTGTCGAAGATGAAATAGGAAGCGACGTAGTTCATCGCCTGGTTGAATTTGGGCGTCTGACCATGGTTCGACTTCATGTACGTCAGGACTCGCACCGCGTTGCAATCCGGGCAACGGGTCAGGTCGATGATGATAGGAATCAGGAAGATGCCCATGATCACGAACGAGGCAGCAAAAACCCCTGTGCGCTTGCGGCCGGAAGTCCACGCAGGATCGATCACCTGCCGCGCCTTCGCCGCCCATGCAAAGCTCAGGATTGCGGCAAGAAAAACCGGGAACGTGAGCACCGGCTGCGCGATGTGCCCGTGGCACAGGACGCAGACACAGAAGACGCACACGGGCAGGAAGCGGAACCAGCCCAGGCTCAGCGCCGCCGAGGAAATCAGAAGCAGCAGATACGGGCCGAACAGCACATGCGGCGCCCAGATGCTCGATACCGCGATGTAGCCAATGCCCGCGCCCAGGCACGCCACCAGAATCCATGCGAGAAGAATTCTCTTGTCGCGCACCAGAAACAATGAAATGGCGACCGAACTCGCAATGAATCCGCTCTGGAGAATGATGCCGAAGAACACGTGCGCCTGATGCGGCGAGGGAACGAAGTGCAAGAGGTCGACCAGAACCATCTCGCCGAAGGCATACACATAGAAGAAGAACGGGCCCGGATGGTTGAACTGCCATCTCGAGTAGTTCCCGTAGATCTCATGGAAACTCTTGGCGCGGATGATGTTCAGCGCATTGGCCGCAAAATCGCCCACCTCCAGCCTGTAGGGGCCGAAGACGAAGCCAGCCGCAGTTGCCAGGACGATCGCAAAAACGGCAAAAAATACGATCCACCAATATCGCCATTCGACACGGGCCGCAGAATTGCCTCGAACTGACTCACTCATCAGGTTATCCCTCACCCTTACAGCCCAAGTTTCTTGAAAATGAATGTCGGAATCATCTTGATGATCGTCATGATGATTTGCCAGAACCAGGGCACGTAGATGACGGCCTTCCTTGCGCTCACCGCATCGACGATCGTCCGGGCCACGCGCTCCGGCGTCGCGGTCAGCTTCTTGGGCAGATCGAGCCCGGCCGTCATGGGCGTGGCAACGAAGCCCGGCTTGATCAGCAACAGGTTGACGCCGCGCTTGAAAAGCCTTCCCCGCATGCCGGAAGCAAAAGCCTCCACGCTGCTCTTTGCGGCGCCATAAAGAAAGTTGCTCGGCCGGCCGCGATCTCCGGCCACGGAGCCGATCACCGCCAGCGTGCCCCTACCTTGCGCTTCGAACCGAGGCGCCAGCGCGAGCATGCAGACGATCGCGCTTTCGCCGTTGGTACGGAACTGCTCGATGGCATAGTCGAGGTCTACTGCCGCACGCGCCTGATCGGGCAGTGTGCCGTGGGCAATCAGCGCCACGTCGACCTCGCCGAGGTCGCGCCATGCGCGCTCGACGACATCGGGAAACTGCTTTGGCTCGGCCGCGTCCCACACATAGCTGAACACCCCCGTGGCGCCGCGGGCGCTCAGGTCGCTTGCGACGACCTCGAGTTTGTCCTGTGCGCGCGCCACAAGCGCAAAGGTACAGCCTTCGGCGGCATATTGCCGCGCCACGGCCTCGGCGATACCGGAGGTCGCACCGACGATGAGGATCTTTTTTCTTGTTGACATGGAATGGGTCTCAGGGAGTTACACGGTTCCAGAACCGCGATTTCAGGTGCGGGTCGCGAAGCGCTTCGACTTGGGGCCAGGCCGGGTAGGCTTGCTGAAAATGCACCGCGCTCATGTGCGCGTCCTTCGCCGGGTAGAGGCGTCCTCCGGCCTCGTGAATCAATGCATCGAGCTTGGCGAACAACCGTGCGTTGGCAATGTCGCGCTGCGCGAAGTCGAGCGCCAGCGAGACGCCCGGCAAGGGGAAGGACAGAAGTCCGGGCGACGGAACATCGCCGCACCGCTTGAGCACCGCGAGGAAAGATCCGCTGCCGCTGCGCGCGATCTCTGCGAGCACCGCACGAATCGCGTCCCGCGAACTGGCGAATGGCACAACGCACTGGTATTGCTGAAACCCGGCCCGCCCGTACATCCGGTTCCAGTGCAGCAGCTTGTCGAGCGGATAGAAGAACGGGTCATAGCCGACCGCCGCGTGGACCTGCCTGGCTTGCTGCCGGTGGTAGTAGAGCGTGTTGAAGATCCGCAGGCTGGCCGCATTGACCAGCGACACAGGAGGATCGACCGGCATGCTCTTGGGCTTCGCGGAAGAGACCTGCAAGCCACCTTCCTGTGCATGGTTGCCCACGATGTAGTGCCCTCGCCCCGCCTGCCGGCCGGTGGCGAGGCAGTCGACCCAGGCCACGGCATATTCGTGCTGCGCATCGAGCTGCTCGGACAGGTCGAAAAACTCGTCCAATCCACCGAACTTGATCGAGCGCTGCGCCATGTAGGCAGAGGGCACGCGACGCAGCTGGATTTCAACCGACAGCACGATGCCGGTCAGGCCCAGCCCCCCGACGCTCGCACGGAACAGCTCGACGTTGTCCTGCGGCGAGCAGTCGACCACCCCGTCCTGCGTCCTGAACAGCGCCAGCCGCCTGACGTGGCAACCGAAGGTGCCCATCACATGGTGATTCTTGCCGTGCACGTCGTTGGCCACGGCGCCGCCGAGCGTGACGAACTTGGTTCCCGGTGTGACCGGCAGGAACCAGCCCCGAGGCAGCGCGATGTCGATGAGCGCTCCCAGGGTGAGGCCGGCTTGTGCGACGACCACGCCGGTTTCCCAGTCCACTGCGATCACGCGGTCCATGCCTGCCATCGCCACGACATGGTCGGACGCCGCCATACAGGAGTCGCCGTAGCTGCGCCCCATGCCGAACGCGAGCGTGCCACCGCTGCCTTGCGCCAGCGCGGATGCGGCAGCGCCTTCGACCTCGGACGGCCAATGAACGGCGTGCGCCGTTTGCGGGTGGTGGGGATACCGCCCCCACGACAGGCGTGCGGACGAGTTCAAAATGCGGCTGCAACAAAAGTGGCGGCGAACGCAATGCCGATCCAGCGGCTGACACGGTCACGCAGTGCGAAGACGATCGGATCGTCATTCATGCGCCCCCGGTGCGCGATCAACCAGACCCGGCTCAACCAGAACAACAGCAACGGGCACGCCACCCACAGCACCTTCGGGTGTCCATACAGGTGCAGCGAGGCCACGTCGTTGATGTAGAGGGCGAGCACGAGCACCGACAGATACCCCGACGACCCGCCCAGGGACGCCAGAAGCTCGAAATCCTGGACCTCGTAGCCTCGCCCCGGTGCGGCGTCGTCCCGCCCTTGCTCCCTGGCTTCATAGAGTTCGGTGTACCGCTTGACGAAGGCCAGGCTCAGAAACATGAAAATGCAGAACGCCAGGATCCAGAACGTCAACGGCGCGACGATCGCGGCGGCGCCGGCGACGACGCGCACCGTGTACAGCATCGCCAGCGTAACCACGTCGAGCATGACCACGCGCTTGATCCAGAGCGAATACGCCAGCGTCAGGAGGTAGTACACCCCGAGGACCACCGCGAATCTCGCTGGCAGCCACAGCAGCGACGCACCGAACGCGAACACCAGCAGCGCGGGCATCCAGACCATGGCGTGGAAGACCGGAAATGTCCCGGCCGCCAGCGGCCGATTGCACTTCGTGCGGTGCCTTCGGTCGTCCTTGAGGTCGAGCAGGTCGTTCAGCAGGTACACGCTGGAGGCACAAGCGCCGAAGCACAGGAACGCGAGCACACAATCGCCCAGCAGTTGCCAGTGGCTCAACTTGTGCGTTGCCAGCAATGGTACGAACACGAGAAGGTTCTTGGCCCATTGGTGCAGCCGTAGTGCCTTGCGCAACACACGCAGGTATCCCACGCGATCGTCGAACACCTCGCCCAAGCGTCCGAGACGGCGCGCGCGCGCCAACACATTGAACTCGGGGTTCACCACGTGGGCGACGTTCGCGGAACGCCAGACGTCCAGGTCGGCGGTCGAATTGCCGACATATTCGAAGCGCTGTTCGCCGTAGCGGGAAACCAGGGCATCCCGCTTGTGTGCAGAAGCAAGGTTCTTCGCCTCGGTGCCGAGCACCTCGTCGAAGATACCCAGATGGTCGGCCACCTGGCGTGCAAGCCGCGCGTCGGAAGCCGTTGCGAGCACCAGATGCACGTCGCCCAGGGCTTTCTGGCTCTCGAGCCAGGCCACCAGAGGCTTGTTGTAGGGAAGCGTGGCGATGACCGGCGTTGCCACGTCGGCGACGCGCCGCTTGAAATAGGCTTTTCCCTTCAACAGCCAGAACAGCGCCTTCAGGAACAGCAGGGGCTGGTAGCGCAGCATCAGGAAGACGCTCTCGACCAGCAGGTCCGATCGAATCAGCGTTCCGTCGAGGTCGACCGCGATAACCCGGCGGCCCGCAGTGGCGCGGCCCGATCGTGCATCGCCCAGGCTCATCGTTTGCTCAAACGCAGTCATGGGAACAGATCGGCCTTTTCCAGCGAAACGCCGGCGGCATCCTTGGCGGACAGTTGAGGGGACATGTCAGGCCAGGCGATGTTCAAGGTCGGATCATTCCACGCGATGCAGCGCTCGTATGCCGGCGCGTAGTAATCGGTGGTCTTGTAGAGAAACTCGGCCGTGTCGCTCAACACCAGGAACGCATGGGCAAACCCGGCAGGCACCCAGAGCTGCTTGTGGTTTTCGTCCGTCAACTCCACGCCCACCCAGCGCCCAAAGGTCGGAGACGACTTGCGGATGTCGACGGCGACATCGAACACCGCCCCGCGCACGACACGCACCAGCTTGCCCTGCGGCTGTTGGATCTGATAGTGAAGACCGCGCAGCACGCCCTTGGCCGAGCGCGAATGGTTGTCCTGGACGAACTCGACGTGCTTCCCGACGGCCTCGTCGAAGGCCTTGCCGTTGAAACTCTCGAAGAAGAAGCCGCGCGCGTCACCGAAGACCTTGGGCTCGATCACCAGCACGTCGGGTATGGCGGTCGGTGTTGCTTTCATGATTTGTCCAAAACTCAAATGGGTCAGGCCACGCGGCGAAGGTAGCCGTCCGGGGCCACGCTGACGAGAAGCTTGTTGTCGATGGCCCGGTCGATCTCGAACACATGCGCATGCGTTTTGAGGAATTCGTGAACCGCTGTCTTCGGATTGTCGCCGGGGCCCCATGGGCGGTCGGGAAACAGGCTGTCGGGCAGATCTTCCACGATGGTGTCGAACACGACGCAGTAGCTGCCGACGCTCACCAGCGGCGCGTAGGCGCGTAGTTCGTCGAGCACGTGGGCATGGGTGTGGTTGCTGTCAAGGCAGACCAGGACGGACCGCTTGTCTGAAGCCGCGGCCTTGACCTTGTCGATCACGTCCTGCGCGATGCTCGAGCCTTCGATCATGGAAATGCGCTTCATCATGGGATGCGCCTCGATGGCCTTGCGATTGTGCGAACGGATGTCGATGTCGATACCCAGCACCCGTGCATCGGCCGGGCCGCCGCACGCCGCATTCAGCTCCAGCATCGCCGCGGAGAAGATCAGCGAGCCGCCGTGCGCGATGCCCGTCTCGATGATCAGGTCAGGCTGCACACGCCAGATGAGCTCCTGCATTGCCACGATGTCCTGCGGATACTGGATGATGGGGCGTCCCATCCAGGAGAAGTTGTAGGAATAGCCCGCACGAAACGAAGATTCCATCAGTGTCTTCGCATCCGCCTGCAAGGCCGGATTGGTTCCGTTGGCCGCAACGCGCGCGGCTACTTCATTGTCAAACGTCATTTTTTAGTCCACCTTTATGAGTCGAAATTTGCCGTGAAACTGCACCACGACCTCTTCGAAATACTGAAGTTCATCACGAACACAAGCGCGCCCGGCGCCAACGAGTCAATCGCGTTATCGGCAGAGGCTAGCAGTCATCGATGCGCAAGAGTTCACGATGCATCGGCCACCTCGCGCGTCAGTCGAATCAGTTTGGCATTGCTGCCCCAGAACGCCATCGGCTCGTAACTCGGATAGGGAAAGTGTCCCAGGGCGAGCTCGATCGGCGAGCCAAGGGAATCGCGCCAGCCCTCGACGAGCGAGCGCACCGAGGTGGGCCGGCCCGAGCAGATATTGACGATCCCGTGCGCCGCGTGGCCGAGGGCCAGGGCCACGAGGTGCTGCGCCACTTCGGCCACGGGCAGGAAATCGCGCAACTGCTCGCCGCCGGACATCCGGAACTCGGCATCGCCACGCCCGGCGGCCGCCATGAACTGGGTGTACAACGCGCCCGGCGCCTGCCCTTCGCCGTACATGTAGAACAGCCGCGCCCACGTCAGGCGAACCTGGCTGTCCGCGGCCAGGAACTCGAGCTCCCGACGCAATGCATCCTTCGCGAAGCCGTAGGGGTTGCAAGGATCCGTCGGAAGCGATTCGTCGAGCTCGCCGGATTGCATGCCGTATTCGAAGCAGGTGCCGGCACACACCAGCGTTGACAGCCCGGCCTTCACGAGCTGTTCGAGAAACCGGTACTGCTCGCCCAGGTGCGTGTCGAAATGATGCCGCGATTGGTAGTTCGGCAAGCCGCTCCACGCCAGATGAATGAGTGCATCGGGCCGCCCCAGCCATTCGAAGGCGCCTTCGGAAGCCGCGCTCATGTCGACCGCCACATGCGCGACGCCCTCCGGCAGCCAGGCGCCCGCGCCGCGCCTCGACACGGCGACGACGTGGACGCCGGGCAGCAAGGACAACCGGTGAACCACGTGCCGGCCGATGAAACCGCTGGCACCGGTGACTGCGATCTTCATAGGACTTCCAGGCCGGGCACGGCGCAGACGAATTGCCCACCCCACTCGCGGATGTAGGCCAGCTGGCTCATCACTTCCGCCTTGAGGTTCCAGGGAAGGATCAGCACGTAGTCGGGCTTTTCGCGCTGAAGGCGCGCCTCGTCCACGATCGGAATGCGGCTGCCGGGCATGTACTGGCCCTGCTTGGCGGGATTCCTGTCGACGACCCAGGGCAGCAGGCCGGACCGAATGCCGGCGTAGTTGAGCAAGGTGTTGCCCTTGGCCGCGGCGCCATAGGCGCCAACGCGCTTGCCGGCCCTGCGGGCCTCGATCAGGAAGGTGACGAGGCCGTCGCGCACGTCGTCGGCCCGCGACTGGAAGCCTTCGTAGTAGGCCGGGGTCGTCAGTCCGGCATTCAATTCGACGGCCAGCAGGCGCGCCACGGTTGCCTCGACCGCACGCTCGCCCGTGTCGCGACGTTGCGCGAAGACCCGCAGGCTGCCGCCATGCGTGGCGAGTTCCTCGACGTCGAAGACGCACAAGCCATTGGCCTCGAACAGTCGATGCACCGCGCTCAGGGACAGATAGGAAAAATGCTCGTGATAGATGGTGTCGAACTGACAGTCGGCCACCAGCCGCATCAGGTGCGGAAACTCGAAGGTGGCCACGCCATGCGGCTTCAGCAGCTCAGCAAAGCCGGCCACAAAGTCGTTGATGTCCGGCACGTGGGCCAGCACATTGTTGGCAGCGGTTAGGTCCGCGGCCTTACCCTCGGCAACAAGTTGCCGGGCCAATGCCACGCCGAAGAACGCCTCCACCACGCTCAGGCCCTTCTCGCGCGCAGCGCGTGCAGTGCTGGCCGTCGGTTCGATGCCTGTGCAGGGGATACCGGCCTGCTGCACATACTGGAGCAGGTAGCCGTCGTTGGCAGCCACCTCGACCACGTGCGATGCTGGTGACAGTACAAACCGCTGCACGACCTCATCGACGTAGCGCTTGCTGTGCGCGAGCCAACTCGTCGAATACGAACTGAAGTAGGCGTAGTCACTGGAGAAGAGCTCCGCGTAGTGCGCGTAGTCCTCGGTCTGGACGAGCCAGCATTGGGAACAGGCAAGCACGCGCAACGGATACCACTTTTCGGGTGCTGCGAGTTGCGCGGCGCCCAGGTAGGCATTCGAAGGCGGGGATGAGCCCAGGTCCATGAGTTGCAGCGACAGTTCTGCGTGGCAATGGCGGCACTTCATGTCAGACACCGCGGAAGTCGGAAGGGATGAAAGGGTGCGCGGCATCGCGTGCGGACAGGTCTGCGAACGCGAGCGGCCAGGCGATGGCAAGCGCGGGGTCTGCGGGGTTCAGCCCGCCTTCGGCGCCTTGCACGTAGGGAGTGGTATGCAAATACAGCAATTCGGTGTCGTCGGCGAGTGTCTGGAAGCCATGTGCGAATCCCTTGGGGATGAACAGGCTGCGCGCGTTCTCGGCGCTCAATTCTTCGGCGTGCCAGGCCAGAAAGGTCGGCGAATCCCTGCGCAGATCGACCGCAACGTCGAAGACCTTGCCGCGCAGGCAACTGACCAGCTTGTCTTCGGCATGCGGCGGGTACTGGAAGTGCAGCCCGCGCACAGATCCGCGCCGGTGCGTCAAGGTGTGATTCATCTGGACCACCGGCTGCGAAAACCCCGCGCAGGCCAGTTCCTCGGCACAGAAGAAGCGGCTGAAAAACCCGCGCGAGTCTTCCAGCTTGTGCCGCTGTATCAGCTTGAGCCCGTCGAGGCGGGTGGCGGTGACGTCAAACCTCGGCATGCGCTGCCCCGCGTTCGTGCGCCGCGATCTGCCCCAGGCTGACCGCCTGCATATCTTCACCCGCACGCCAGGCACGATCCCATTCGACGATCCTGTCAAGCGCCTCGTCGAGCCTCCAGCGGGGCTGCCATCCCAGTTCGCTGCGTGCCCTGCTGCTGTCGAGCTTGAGGTAGCCGGCCTCGTGCACGGTCTTGGCATGCGTTTCTCGCCACTGCGTGCCTGGCACCTTGCCGACCAGGCGGTCCAAGAGCTGACGCACGGGGATGGCGTCCTCGTCGGCGGGGCCGAAGTTCCAGGCAGAGGCCGCCAGCGCGTCGCCCTGGACGAGGCGCTCGGCCAGCATCAGATAACCCGAGAGCGGCTCCAGCACATGTTGCCAGGGTCGGGTGGCACCGGCATAACGCACATCGAGCGCACGTTGTGCCTGGAGAGCGCGGAAGAAATCGGGAACGAGTCGATCGTCGGCCCAGTCGCCGCCGCCGATCACATTGCCGGCCCGTGCCGTGGCGACCGCCACGCCGGCCTGCGCGAGGAAAGAAGTCCGGTAGGCAGCCGTCACCAGCTCGGCGCACGCCTTGCTGCTCGAATAGGGGTCGGCCCCGCCAAGCGCTTCGCTTTCCCGGTAGCCCCACAGCCACTCGCGGTTGTCGTAGCACTTGTCGGTCGTGACATTCACGACCGCGCGCACGCCCTCGCAGGCGCGGACAGCCTCCAGCAGGTTGACGACGCCCATCACGTTGGTGGCATAGGTCTCGACCGGTTCCTGGTAGGAGTACCGAACCAGGGGCTGCGCGGCCAGATGAAAAACGATCTCCGGCATCGCCTCGCGAACGGCTTGCTTGAGCGCTTGGCCGTCGCGCACGTCCGCAATCGCATGGCCCCGCAGCAGATCGGCGACGCGTGCCTGCGTGAACAGGTTGGTCGGCGTCGGCGGCGGCAGCGAGAAGCCGTGGACTTCGGCACCGAGCGCATGCAGCCACATCGCCAGCCAACTTCCCTTGAAGCCGGTATGCCCGGTTACCAACACGCGGCGGCCCTGCCAGAACGAGGGGGTCACGGCCACACCTTCCACGGCGCCGAATGGGTGGACCAGAGCTGCTCCAGGTGGTTCTTGTCGCGCAGCGTGTCCATCGGCTGCCAGAAGCCGGCGTGTTCGAAGGCCATCAGCTGGCCCTCCCCGGAGATGCGGGCCAGCGGCTGCCCTTCCCAACTGGACTGGTCATCTTCGATGTAGTCAAGGCATCGGGGCGACAGGACGAAGAACCCGCCGTTGATCCAGCCGCCGTCGCCGCGCGGCTTCTCGATGAACCCCCGCACGACATCGCCATCGCGTTCGATCGCGCCGTAGCGCCCGGCGGGCTGCACCGCCGTGACCGTGGCCAGGCGCCCGTGGGCGCGATGAAAGTCGATCAGCTTGTCGATTCGCAGATCGGCCACGCCGTCGCCATAGGTAAAGCAGAAGGCATCGTCGTCCTTGAGGTATTGGCCGACACGCTTCAGACGTCCACCCGTCATCGTCTCGTCGCCGGTGTCGACGAGCGTGACCTTCCAGGGTTCGGCCTTGCGCTGGTGAACGTGCATTTCGTTGCTGCGCATGTCGAAGGTCACGTCGGACATGTGCAGGAAGTAGTTGGCGAAGTACTCCTTGATGACGTAGCCCTTGTAGCCGCAGCAGATGATGAAGTCGTGGATGCCGTAGGCCGAGTACAGCTTCATGATGTGCCACAGCATGGGCTTGGCACCGATCTCGATCATGGGCTTCGGCTTGAGATGCGTCTCTTCGGAAATGCGCGTCCCCAAGCCGCCCGCCAGAATGACTGCTTTCATGCGCTACAGGCCCCGCAAACAACGCTGTTCATCGAAAGAATCGACGAAGGCCAAGCTTCGTCGCCATTTTTACCAAGGGATGGCTGCGCCATCGCTGCACCTTTTGCGCCAATTCCAGGAGTTGGAGCTCCGATGTGTCGGCACGTGCCAGCGCATCCGCCTCGCTGCGCCTGCAGATCGACAACTCGAGTGCCACTTCGTTGCGCTGCCACTCGAGCCGATCGATTTCCGCCGACAGTTGAACGCGCTGCTCGTCCTTCGCCTGTTCCAATCGATCAGCATCCTGTTCCAGTTGCGCGATGGCTTCGCTCGCCTGCTTCATCCACCCGACGACGTGGTCCAGCAACTCATCGGCGTCGGCGGCGGTGCCGGCCACTGACGCGGTCGCCATGCGACCGACGAGCGGAAGCCTGAACACTTCGCGTCCCACACTTCGTGGCTGCACCTTGACGCCCTCGATCAACGAAAACGCCGTCTTCCAGTCACCGAGGCGAAACCCGGCGACCTGGGCTGCAATGACTTTTTCCCGGTCCGGCAGGCTGACGCCGGCCGGCGCGCTCCAGGCTCCCTTGTAACGCTTTTCGGCGATCGCGCGAAGCGACAGATACTCTTCAGGCGAAAAGAGGCCCTTGCGCGCGATCTCGCGATCCAGCCGTGCGAACACCGAATGCCACGAAGTGATGTGCGAGACATTAAACCCTCGGCTGGCCTGATCGGCATGCGCGAAGAAAACGGCGCCGGGCTGATTGCGCAGGTAGACCGGATACTCGCAAAAGATCTGGGCCTGGAAGTCGACGTCGCTTGGCAGGCCCGTGCACAGGTAAGGCGCTCCCAGGCACGCCAGGGTCTCCTGGCGCCAAAGTATGGAAGTCCATACATAGTGGCCGTGGAGCAGCCACTCCGTGAGGTGCTCGCGCGGTTGCAGCAGGCCGAAGCGAAACTGGTCGAGCGGCGAGGGATACGTGCCGTGCAGGACGCCCTCGGCATCTCGCACCTCGGTCACGAACACTGCGGCACCTACCTCGGCACGTGCCTCGAGGATCTGATACGCGTCGTGCAAAAAGTCGGGCAGCAGCCAGTCATCGTCCGCCAAGGGTACGAAATAGGCCGTCGAAACATGCGCCAGCGCGTCCTGGTAGTTGCCGGTGGAGCCGATATTCTCGGGCCGCCTCAGGTAGCGTACGCGAGGGTCCTGCGCCATGAGAGAACACACGTACGCCTCGGTTTCGTCCGTCGAGGCGTTGTCGAACACGTGCACCAGCACCGGCACACGGCGTTCCTGCAGGACGCTTTCAATTGCCTTCTGCAGCTGCACCCGCCGATTGAAGGTGGGAATGATGACCGTGATTGTGTGAGTTGACTCCTTGGTCAGCAACTCATGACCGCTCACGAACGCACCTTGTCCGTCAACAGGTGCCTCAGGTATTTGCCATACCCGCTCTTCTCAAGCGGCGCGGCGAGCTTCTCGAGCTGGGCACTATCAATGAATCCATTGCGCCACGCGATCTCTTCCGGGCAGGCAATCTTCAACCCCTGACGATGCTCCAGCGTCGCAATGAACTGCCCCGCTTCCAGCAGGCTGTCGTGCGTGCCCGTGTCCAGCCATGCATAGCCGCGCTGCATGATTTGCACATTCAGCTGATCGCGATCCAGGTAGGCTTGGTTCACCGCGGTGATCTCCAGCTCCCCACGCGCGCTTGGCTTTACAGCCTTGGCGATGTCGACAACCTGGTTGTCGTAGAAGTACAGCCCCGTCACCGCATAGCTGCTCTTGGGCTTCAGCGGCTTCTCTTCGATGCTGCTCGCCTTGCCCTTGGCGTCGAAGGCCACCACGCCGTATCGCTCCGGGTCCTGAACGTGGTACGCGAACACCGTGGCCCCGGAAGTCTTCGTGTCCGCCTCGGACAGCAGGTGCACAAGGTCATGCCCGTAGAAGATGTTGTCCCCCAGCACGAGCGCGCTGGGATCGTTGCCCACGAACTTGTCCCCGATGATGAACGCCTGCGCCAGCCCGTCAGGACTGGGCTGCACCGCGTACTGCAGGTTGATCCCCCACTGGCTCCCATCGCCCAGCAGTTGCTGGAACCGCGGCGTGTCCTGCGGCGTGCTGATGATCAGGATGTCGCGCATTCCGCCCAGCATCAGCGTGCTGAGCGGGTAGTAGATCATCGGCTTGTCGTACACCGGCAGTAGCTGCTTGCTGAGCGCCAGGGTCGCGGGGTGCAGGCGGGTGCCCGAGCCACCGGCCAGGATGATGCCTTTGCGTTGCGTCGTCTTGGTCATGTTCTTTTTCTCGTGAAAGTTCAAAGAATCTCGCGCAGCATGCGCGCGACGCCTTCCTGCCAGGGCGGCAGGCGCAGGCCGAACGTGGCCTGCAGCTTGGTGGTGTCCAGGCGCGAGTTGTGCGGGCGCTTTGCCGGGGTCGGGAAGGCACTGGTCGGCACGGCCTCGACGGCCTCCGGGCCGGCCTTGAGTTCGACACCCGCCGCCTTGGCTTGCTCGATCACGAAGCGCGCATAGCCGTGCCATGTCGTTTCTCCGCCAGCAATCGCGTGATAGAGCCCGGCCTTCGCCGGATCCTGCAGCGTCGCCCGGATGGCATGCGCCGTCACGTCGGCCAGCAGCTCCGCACCCGTGGGCGCGCCGAATTGGTCGTCGATGACGGTCAGCTTGTCGCGCTCCTTCGCCAGCCGCAGCATCGTCTTGGCGAAGTTGCCGCCGCGCGCCGCGTACACCCAGCTGGTGCGGAAGACCAGGTGACGGGCGCAGTTCTGGGCCACCAGTTGCTCGCCTTCGAGCTTGGTGCGGCCGTACACGCTGAGCGGGCCGGTCGCGTCGTCTTCCTTCCAAGGCCTGGTGCCGCTGCCGTCGAAGACATAGTCGGTGGAGTAATGCACCATCAGCGCGCCGATCTGCTGCGCCGCTTCGGCCACGATCCCCGGAGAGGTGGCGTTGAGCTTGCGCGCAAAGTCCGGTTCGCTCTCGGCCTTGTCGACGGCCGTGTGCGCCGCCGCATTGACGATCACGTCGGGGCGAACCTTCAATACTGTCTCGGCCAGTTGCTCCGGCCGGCTGAAGTCAGCGTTGAAATCGGTGCTGTCGAAGTCGAGCGCGACCAGTTCACCCAGGGGCGCCAGGCTGCGCTGCAGCTCCCAGCCGACCTGTCCGCCCTTGCCCAGCAGCAGCAACTTCATGCCGCAGCCTTCGTCGTGTCGTATTGCTTCTCGACCCACTCGCGATACGCGCCGCTTTGCACGTTGCGCACCCACTCGCCATTGGCCAGATACCACTCGACGGTCTTGCGAATGCCGGTGTCGAAGGTCTCGGCGGGCTTCCAGCCGAGCTCGGCCTCGAGCTTGCGCGCATCGATGGCATAACGGCGGTCGTGACCGGGGCGATCGGTGACGTAGGTGATCTGTTCCTTGTACGGCTTGCCGTCGGCCCTGGGGCGCAGCTCGTCGAGCAGCGCACACACGGTGTTGACGATCTCGATGTTGGGCTTCTCGTTCCAGCCGCCCACGTTGTAGGTCTCGCCCAGCTTGCCGGCTTCGAGCACGCGGCGGATGGCGCTGCAGTGGTCCTTCACGTAGAGCCAGTCGCGCACCTGCATGCCGTCGCCGTACACGGGCAGGCTCTTGCCGGCCAGCGCGTTGACGATCATCAGCGGGATGAGCTTCTCGGGAAAGTGGAAGGGGCCGTAGTTGTTCGAGCAGTTGGTGGTCAGCACCGGCAGGCCGTAGGTGTGGTGCCAGGCGCGCACGAGGTGGTCGCTGGCGGCCTTGCTGGCCGAGTAAGGGCTGTTGGGCTCGTACTTGTTCTCTTCGGTGAAGGCGGGGTCGGTCTTCGACAGCGAGCCGTAGACCTCGTCGGTGGACACGTGCAGGAAGCGGAAGGCCGTCTTCTGCTCGGCTGGCAGCGCGCTCCAGTGGCCGCGCACGGATTCGAGCAGGCGGAAGGTGCCCAGCACGTTGGTCTGCACGAAGTCTTCGGGGCCATGGATGGAGCGGTCCACATGCGATTCGGCGGCGAAGTTGACCACGGCGCGCGGCTTGTGCTCGGCCAGCAGGCGGTCGATGAGGGCGCTGTCGCCGATGTCGCCCTGCACGAAGATGTGTTTCGGGTTGCCCTTGAGCGACGCGAGGGTCTCAAGGTTGCCTGCGTAGGTCAGCTTGTCGAGGTTCACGACCGGCTCGTCGCCGTTGGCGATCCAGTCGAGTACGAAATTGGCGCCGATGAAGCCAGCGCCGCCGGTAACCAGGATCATGAAGTCCCCTGCTGATATATGGAACGATCGCCTTGCGGCAAATCAACAGGCGATTATCCCATTCGGCCAGAGGAGAGAAATCAAAGGTTGGCGCCCGCGCAAGCCCCGCCTACAATCGCCCCACTGCAGGAGAGCGGGCCACCCGGGTGGCCCTACCGAAGGCGCAAACTCCCATAAACGCTCAGGTCGGTCCGAACAAGGGACCTGTACTGCACCAACTGAAACGCCGTCTGGAGAGCCATCACACCGCCCAACGTGGTCGTGATGCACCGAAGGAGCAAACCCTCTGCGGGCGCAGCGGGTGAATCTCTCAGGTACCGAGGACAGGGGGAGCGGCAACTTGGACTACGGTCGTCCGATTGCTTTGCTATTTATTCAATAGCACACCACACCCGTCGTTCAAGCGCTGCAACCTCAAAGGTACTTGAAATGCGCGTGATCGTTCTTGGCGCCGGCCTGCTCGGCGTGACCTCGGCTTACTACCTCCAGCAACTCGGCCACGAAGTGACCGTGATCGACCGGCAGGCCACCCCGGCCGCCGAAACCAGCTTCGCCAATGGCGGGCAGATTTCCGTCAGCCACGCCGAGCCCTGGGCCAACCCCAGCGCGCCGCTCAAGGTGCTGCAGTGGCTGGGCAAGGAAGATGCTCCGCTGCTCTTCCGCGTCCGCGCCGACATGCGCCAGTGGCTCTGGGGCCTCCAGTTCCTGCGCGAATGCACGCCGGCGCGCACCCGCCACAACATCGAGCAGATCGTGCGTCTCGGAACATACAGCCGTTCGATGTTGCAACAGTTGCGCCGCGACACCGGCCTGAACTATGACCAGCGCACGCAGGGCATCCTGCACTTCTACACGACGCAAAAAGAGTTCGACGGCGCCCTCGCGCCCGCCGAGCAGATGCGCGCACTGGGCTGCGAGCGCCAGGTCATCTCGGCCGACGAAGCCGTGAAAATCGAGCCCGCCCTCGCCCACATCCGCCCGAAGCTGGCCGGCGCCACCTACACGGCCGAGGACGAGTCCGGCGACGCCAACCGCTTCGCGCGCGAGCTCGTGGGCCTGGCCACCGCGGCGGGCGTCAAGTTCCTGATGAGCCACACCGTGACCGCGCTGCGCGAAGCCGGCGGCAGCATCGATCACGTCGAAGCCACCGATAGCGAAGGCCGCTTCCAGCGCATCCGCGGCGACGCCTTCGTGCTGGCAATGGGTTCATTGAGCCCGCTGTATGCCGCCCCGCTGGGCATTCGCCTGCCGATCTACCCGGCCAAAGGCTATTCGGTGACGCTGCCCGTCAAGAACGCGTCGAAGGCCCACCAGGTCTCGCTGACGGATGACGAATTCAAGCTCGTGTTCTCGCGCTACACCTCGGAGTCGGGCGACCGCCTGCGCATCGCCGGCACGGCCGAGCTCAACGGCTACGACCGCGACCTGAACCGCGTGCGCTGCGAAGCCATCGTGCGCCGCGTCGAAGAACTGTTCCCCGGCGCCGGCGACACCACGCAGGCCCAGTTCTGGACCGGCCTGCGCCCCGCCACGCCGAGCAACGTGCCGCTGATCGGCAAGACCAGGCTGCCGAACCTGTTCCTCAACACGGGCCACGGCACGCTCGGCTGGACGCATGCCTGCGGCTCGGGCAAGTCGATCGCGCGGATCGTGAGCGGGCTGGCGCCGGAGGTAGATTTCGCGTTCACCGGCATGCCTGCGCCCGCGCCGCGCGCGCTGCAGCCGGCCTGATCGCGTTCAGTCGTTGGCGGTAAACACCGTCAGCACCCCGGTATAGCCATACAGGTGATGCCGGGCAATCTCGCCCGCAGCGAAGAACCCGACCAGCGGCACGTCGCCCAGCGCGTGCCGCACGATCTGCAACTCAGCGCCCGGTGCGCCGAAATGCGGCCCGCCGCGCCCCGAGCAGCTCACGTACACCGCCCCTGCGATGCGCCGTGCCGGATGCGGCGCCGCCTCGGCCTCGCCCGCCGCCACGGCGCGCGCGGTGGCGAGCGTCTGCTCTTCGGGCTCCAGCTCCTCGCGAATTTCCGCGCAGATGCGCATCAGGTCGGCCCGCGCGGCCTGTGCGTTGCGGCGGCAGAAGGTCAGCCGCATGCCGGCCTCGGCCACATCGGCAATGGCGATGCCGCGCCGCGTCGGGTCCAGCCCGATGATGTGGCGCACCAGCACGTCGGCGCCCAGGTCGCCGGTGCGGCGGATGCCGTCGCTACCGGCATCGGCCAGGCCGACCAGCGTGTTGCGCACGGCGTCGATGGCCTCCTGCGGCCGTTCGAGCGACACCTGCAGATCGGCCAGCAGCACGTCGAGCGCCGGCTCGCCGTCGAGCTTCAGCAGCAAATTGCCGTCGGCCTCGGTGATCTCGCGCTCGCGCACCGCCCCCGAGCGCAGCGGCTGGCAGCCCTGCGTGACGCGCGACACCAGCCGTACGCCTTCGCCGAACACCACGCCCGACAGGCCGCCCGAAAACACCCCACCCGCCGCCCCGTGCCCGCGGATGTTGCCGTTGCCGCCGACTGCGAACTGCAGCGCGCTGCCGCGCCCCGAAGACAGCCCGCCGAACAGATAACCCGTGTCGGTGCGCCCCGCCATCTCGGCGATCAGCTCGGCCAGGTCCGGCGTTGCCGGGTCGGCATGCACCAGCGCCGTGTGCGCCTCGAAGCCGCTCATTTCGGAATTGCCCAGCGGCGCCACGCCCGAGAACACGCGGTACTGGTCGCTGGGCAAAGCGCAAAGCATCAGGCTCATGCCGGGTTCGTCGAAGTACTCGGCGTTGTTGGCCGACACGCCGATGCCGACGGTGCCCGACCAGTCGGTCACTTCGGGCAGCTCGGCGCTCAGGTGGTCGAGGATGTCCTGCGCCTCGCTCGCATAGTGGTCGGTGATGTAGAGCAGCCCCAGCGTCGGCGACGAGGCGTAGTCGGGCAGGGCCATCTGTGCCCGCAGCTGGGCCAGCACGAGGCCGGCCGCCATGCGCCATTGCGGATGGGTGGCATGACCGGAGGGAAACAACTTCATGATGCGTGCCAACCCGTTCTCTTCAACAAATGGATGTGTATGACGTCAACGCCGGGCGGAGGTTCGCTTGCGCGCGGCGGTCGACGTCTTCTTTTTGGCAGCCGGCGCTGCAGCCTTCTTGGCCGCAGCAGGCTTGCGGGCGGCCGTTGTTGCCGGCTTGCCCATGACCTTGCCGACCGCATCGGCCAGCGGCTGGGCCATGGCCGGCACCTTCAGCTGGGCCGCGTCCTGCAGTGCCGAGCTGGCGATCTGCTGGAACTGTTCAGTGAGCGAGCCCCACCACTGCATGGGATCGACCACGCCGGCGCCATCGGCTGCCGCGGTCTTTGCCTTGGCCGAAGCCGGCCTGCTGCGCGGCTTCGTCGGTGCTGGAGCCTCTTCTTCGGGCATCTCGTCCTCTTCCTCGACCTCTTCGGGTTCGGGCTCCGGAGCTGCCGCGGCAGGCGCCGGCGCCATCGCGGCTGCCTGCTTGGTGAACGCGCTGGCGATGTCTTCCATCCGCACGTTCATGCCGCGCAGCGTCGACAGCGTCATCTTCTGCACTTCGAGCGCCTGGATCGTGGCCTTCAGGGCATGGCCGTTCTGCTCGAGCCAGTACTGCACCGTCTTGAGCTCCTGGATGCGCTTGTCGACCTCTTCCACGCTCAGCGTGGGAGCCACCCAGCTCGCAAGGCTCGGAATCCCTGGCACCGAACCGGCGCCGGTGCCTGCTGCGGCGCCACCGGCGAGGTTCTTCAGGAAGTCGAATCCGGGGACGAACTGGCTGAAGTCGAAGGGCTTGCTGGCGGTGCTCATGCGGGTGGTCTCCTGGGTGGGTTTTCTTGTGTTGCCAGCTTACTCCAAGCCTCCGGCCTTTTGGCCCGGACCTCCCCGCCTTTTACCTGCCATCAGAGCTCGCTTCGGACCTTGCTGAACACCTTCCAGAAGGTCGCGTCCTGCGACGTGGCGAAGTTGATCCGCATCATCGTGCTCGGCGGCCGGCGCGCATGGAACAGCGAGCCCGGCGCCAGCAGGTAGCCCTGGTCGAGCATGCGCTGCGTGAGCGCGTCGGTGTCCACGCCCGTATCGACCCAGCCGAACAGCCCCGCCGGCTCCGAGGCAAAGGTGCAGCCGTGCGACATCGCCAGCTTCACCGCCCGCCCCCGCGCCCCGTCGAGGCGGATGCGCACGCGCTCCGAATGCCGGCGCAGCTGCCCCTGGTCGATGCACCACGACAACGCCCTCTCGAACAGCGTGGGCGAGGTCAGCGTGGCCAGCAGCTTGGTTTCGAGCAGCCGCTCCTTCAGCGCCGGGGGCGCGGCCAGGAAGCCGATGCGCCAGTTGGGCGCCAGGATCTTGGCAAAGCCGCTCACGTAGATGGTGCGCTGCAGCCCGTCGAGCGCGCTGAGCCGGGTGGCGTGCTCGGGCGCGAGGTGGCTGTAGGTGTCGTCCTCGACGATGTGGAAGTCGTATTCGTTGGCCAGTTTCAGCACCCGGTGTGCGCTGCCCGGCGTGAGGCTGTAGCCGGTCGGGTTGTGCAGCACGCTCACGCTGACGAAGAGCTTGGGTTGGTGCAGCGCGCAGTACTGCGCCATCACCTCCAGGTCGGGCCCGTCGGCGCGCCGCGGCACCGGCAGGATGCGCATGCCCAGCGCCTCCAGCCGCGCGAACTCCAGCGCCCAGCCCGGCTCCTCGACCATCACAGGGTCGCCGGCGCGCAGCAGCGTGCGGCTCACGATGTCCAGCGCATGCGTGGCGCCGATGGTGGTCACTATCTGGTCGGGCGAGGCCGGCACGTTGATGCCCACCAGCTTCTGCGAGAGGCTGCGCCGCAGGCTCATGTCGCCGGCCGGCTCGCCGTACTGGAGCGACAGCTCCTGCAGGGCGGCTGTACTGGTCATGCGCCGCACGGCCGTGGGCATGAAGGTGGACGACATCCAGTCCGGCGGAAACACCCCCATGCCCGGCTGCGGCTTGTCGCTCGGGCGGTGGAACATGCTGCGGATCAGCGAACTCGCGTCGGCCGGTATGCGCGAGGCCATCATCTGCACCGCCATCGCCGCCGGCATGCCGCTCGCGCCACCGGCGTCCGCGCCGTGGTTCGGACGGCCGTCCTGTACCGGTGCCGAATCCCGCACATAGAAGCCGCGCTGCCGGCGGGCCTCGACCAGCCCCTGCGCCAGCAGCTGGTCGTACGCGGCGACGACGGTGTACGGGCTCACGCCCTGCTGCCGCGCGCATTCGCGCACCGAGGGCAGGCGAGCGCCGGGCGGCAGCAGGCGGGTGCGGATGCGCTCGGCCAGGCGATCGGCCAGTTGCCCCGTCAGCGACTGGGTGGAGGTGCGTGTCAGCATGCGTTGTTTTGGGCTGTGCCGGCTTCTGTGTCGAAGGAGTGACCAATACAGATTGCCCGATTGTTCGACCAACTGTACTGGAACTGTAATGGTCTCAAGTTTAGAGTGTGTGTCATGAACTGGCAAGAATTCACCGCGCTGCTGGTGCTGGCCACGGCGATGAGTTTCTCGCCCGGTCCCAACACCACGCTCTCCACCGCCCTGGCGGCCAACGGCGGCCTGCCGCGCGCCATGCGCTTCGTGGTCGCGGTGCCCGTGGGCTGGACGCTGCTGCTGGCGCTGTGCGCCGCCGGCATCGGCGCGCTGGTGGTGGCAATGCCTTCGCTGCGCCTGGCCATCAAGGCGCTGGGCATCGGCTACCTGCTGTGGCTCGCGTACAAGCTCAGCGGCAGCGCCACGCTCGGCCAGGCCGACGGCGCCAAGCTGTCGGTCGGCTTCGGCCAGGGCGTGATGCTGCAGTTCGTGAACATCAAGGCCTGGCTGCTGGCGCTCACGCTGGTGGCCGGCTGGATCGCCGGGCAGCCCGATGCGCTGCGCCGCTTCGCCATCGTGGCGCCGGTGATGCTGACCTATGCCTTCATCAGCAACTTCGCCTACGCACTGGTCGGCGCGCTGCTGCGCGAATGGCTGGCCAAGGGTTCGCGGCTGCTGTGGTTCAACCGCGCGATGGGCCTGGTACTGGTGCTGACAGCCTGGTGGATGGTGAGCGTATGAAGCTCGCCATGAAAGACGAGACGCTGGGCATGTGGCTCGGCGTTGTAGGCGTGGCCATGTTCGCCGTCACGCTGCCGATGACGCGCCTGGCCACCGGCACGCAAGACGCACCGCAGCTGTCGCCGTGGTTCGTCACGCTCGGGCGCGCGGCGCTGGCGGGCGTGCTGTCGGCCATCTTCCTGCTGGCAACGCGCTCGCCGCGGCCTGCAGCGCACCAGTGGAAGCCGCTGGCCTTCGCGGTGCTGGGCAATGCCATCGGCTTTCCGCTGCTGTTGGCCTATGCGCTGCGCGTGGTCACGGCCAGCCATGCGGCGGTGGTGACTGCCCTGCTGCCGCTGGTCACGGCCGCCGTCGCGGCCCTGGTGCTGCACCAGCGCGCGCGGCTCGGCTTCTGGCTCTGCGCCATTGCGGGCAGCCTGCTGGTGGTGGCGTTCTCGGTGCTGCGCGCGAGCCAGAGCGGCCATGGCTTCGGCTTCGAATGGGCCGATCTGCTGCTGCTCGGCGCGGTCATTGCCGCCTCCATCGGCTACATCTACGGCGCGCAGGTCACGCCGTCGCTGGGCGCCGAGCGCGTGATCTGCTGGGTCTGCGTGATGGCGCTGCCCTTCACGCTGCCGGCCGCGCTGGCGCTGTGGCCGCAGCAGCCCGTCGCCACGTCGGCCTGGCTGGGCTTCGTCTACGTCGGCACGTTCTCGATGTGGATCGGCTTCTTCGCCTGGTATCGCGGCCTGGCCCTGGGCGGCGCGCTGCGCGTGAGCCAGACCCAGCTGCTGCAGCCCTTTCTCTCGATCCTCGCGTCGATCCCGCTGCTGGGCGAGCCGCTCGACATGGTCACGCTGGGCTTCGCCGTCGCGGTGGTGGCCACGGTGGTCATCGGCAAGCGCCTCTCGCAGCCGCAAGACAACAAGGCCCGCGTCGTATACCGTGGCGACATCCAGCCGGATTGAGCGCCGCCACGCCTGCCCGCATCATTCGAATCTCACCTCACCGCCTGAAAGAAGAAAGCCATGAACTGGAAACTCGCCGCCCGCGCCGCCAAGATGAATCCCTCGGTGCTGCGCGAAATCCTCAAGGTCACCGAGCGCCCCGGCATCATCAGCCTGGCCGGCGGCCTGCCCTCGCCCAAGACCTTCCCGATCCAGGCTTTTGCCGACGCCTGCGCCGAAGTGCTGCACAACGACGGCCAGGCCGCCCTGCAGTACGCCGCCAGCGAGGGCTACGCGCCGCTGCGCCAGGCCGTGGCCGACATGCTGCCGTGGGACGTCGACGCCTCGCAGGTGCTCATCACCACCGGCTCGCAGCAGGGCCTCGACCTGGTCGCCAAGGTGCTGATCGATCCGGGCAGCAAGGTGCTGGTCGAAACGCCCACCTACCTCGGCGCGCTGCAGGCCTTCGGCCCGATGGAGCCGCACCCCGTGGGCGTGGCCAGCGACGATGACGGCGTGATCGTCGAAGACCTGGTGGCCAAGGCCAAGGACGCACGCTTCGTCTACCTGCTGCCCAACTTCCAGAACCCCACCGGCCGCACCATGACCGAAGAGCGCCGCGCCGCCGTGTCCGCCGCCGCTGCGGCAGCCAACCTGCCGATCGTCGAGGACAACCCCTACGGCGAACTCTGGTTCGACGAAGCCCCGCCGCTGCCGCTGGCCGCGCGCAACCCCGAAGGCGTGATCTACCTGGGCTCGTTCTCGAAGGTGCTGGCCCCCGGCCTGCGCCTGGGCTTCCTGGTGGCGCCCAAGTCGATCTACCCCAAGCTGCTGCAGGCCAAGCAGGCCGTCGACCTGCACACGCCGATCTTCACGCAGCGCATGGTCTCGGCCGTGATGAAGGACAAGTTCCTCGACCGCCACGTGCCCACCATCCGCGCCCTCTACAAGCGCCAGCGCGACGCGATGATCGCCGCGCTCAAGCGCGAGATGGCCGGCCTGGACGTGAAGTTCAACGCGCCCAAGGGCGGCATGTTCCTCTGGGCGCGCCTGCCCGAGGGCATCGACACCGTGACGCTGCTGCCCAAGGCGGTGGAGCGCAACGTGGCCTTCGTGCCCGGCGCGCCGTTCTACGCGGGCGAAGGCGATCCGCGCACGCTGCGCCTGTCGTTCGTGACGGCCAGCGTCGAAGAGATCGACACCGCCATCGCCGCGCTGGCGCAGACGCTGCGCGAAGAGCTGGTGCTGCTCGGCGACAAGAAGCTGGCCGCCGCACAGGCCTGAAAGCACAAACCAGGAGCCTCCCTTGATCGGCCTTGCAACGCTGTCGCTCTTCCTGCTCGCGGTTCTGGCGCTGTTCCTGTCGCCCGGCCCGAACATGGCTTTCGTGCTCTCGCACGGTGTGGCCCATGGCCCGCGCGGCGGTTTTGCGGCGGCCATCGGCATCTCGGCGGCCGACCTGGTGCACACGCTGTTCGCGGCCACCGGCGTCACCGCGCTGGTGGCCGCGTGGCCGCCTTCGTTCGACGTGCTGCGCTATGCGGGGGCGCTGTACCTGGTGTGGCTGGCGGTGCAAGCGCTACGCAACGGTGGCGGACTTCGCATCGGTGCGCAGGCGCAGCCCGCCGGCTTCGGCCGCATCGTTCGCATGGCGCTGCTGAACAACCTCGTCAATCCGAAGGCGCTGCTGTTCTTCATGGTGTTCCTGCCGCAGTTCGTCGACCCCTCGCGCGGCAGCGTGCCGCTGCAGCTGGTGCAGCTCGGCGTGGTGCTGTCGATGGCCGCGCTGGCCTTCAACACGCTGCTGGGCGCGTGCAGCGGCCAGGTCGGCCGCTGGCTGCACAACCGGCCCGGCGCGGCGCGCTTCCAGAGCGGCCTGCTGGCCGCCGTGATGCTGGGGCTGGCCGTACGCCTGCTCTTCCTCGATCGTCCCTCGCCCCGCTGAAGCGGGCAGCAAAGAAAAGATAGAAAGAAACCGACCATGCTCAACATCTGGGGCCGCATCAGTTCGATCAACGTCCGCAAGGTGGTGTGGTGCGCGCAGGAGCTCGGGCTCGACTTCCAACGCACCGAGGCCGGCGGCAAGTTCGGCGTGGTGCAGACGCCCGAATATCTCGCGCTCAATCCGAATGCGATGGTGCCCACCATCGACGACGGCGAAGGCGCCGAGCGCGTGACGCTGTGGGAATCGAACGTGATCGTGCGCTACCTCTGCGCCAGGCATTCGCACGGCAACTTCTACCCGAGCGAGCTGCCCGCGCGCTTCGACGCCGAGCGCTGGATGGACTGGCAGCAGACCACGCTCAACCGCACGAGCCGCGACGCCTTCATCCAGTGGGTGCGCACGCCGCCGTCGGAACGCCAGAGCGCGCTCATCGAGGCGTCCGTCCGCGACAGCGAAGCGCTGTTCTCGATGCTCGACGCGCATCTTGCGAGCCAGCCGTACATGGCCGGCCAGCGCTTCACCATGGCCGACATCCCGGTCGGCTGCGAGGCGCACCGCTGGTTCAACCTGCCGGCTGCCGAATACCGCAGGCCGAACTGGCCGAACGTCGAACGCTGGTATTCAGAGTTGCTTTCCCGCCCGGGCACGCGCGGCGTGCTCGACCTCCCCCTCGAATGAACCCGATGAAATCCCGCCCCTTCAAGCAAGTCGACGTCTTCACCGCCACCGCCTACTACGGCAATCCGCTCGCGGTGGTGATCGATGGCCAAGACCTCGACGACGCCGCCATGCAGCGCTTTGCGCAATGGACCAACCTGTCCGAAACCACCTTCCTGCTGCCGCCCACCGATCCGGCCGCCGACTACCGCGTGCGCATCTTCACGCCCGGCGGCGAGCTGCCCTTTGCCGGCCACCCGACCATCGGCAGCTGCCATGCGTGGCTGCAGGCCGGCGGCAAGCCCAAGGCTGCAGGCCTGGTGGTGCAGCAATGCGGCGCCGGCCTCGTGCCCCTGCGGCGCGACGGCGAGCGCCTGGCATTCGCCGCGCCGCCCCTGAAGCGCAGCGCCCCGAGCCCCGCGCTGCTGGCCAAGGTGGCCGGTGCGCTGGGCCTGAAGGCGCAGCAGGTCATCGCGGCGCAAGTGCTCGACAACGGTCCGGTCTGGTTCGGCCTGCTGGTCAACGACGCCGACGCCGTGCTGGCGCTGCAGCCCGACCACCGCGCCCTGAAGGAGCTGGGCGTGAAGGCCGGCGTGGCGGGCGTGCCCGCGGCGCACGACACCGCGCTGCTCATCGGCCGCTCGAACCGCGAGGCGCGCGCCTTCGGCAACCGGCCCGCGACCCCGAACGAAGACGGCGCGAAGATCGACCTCGAGGTGCGCGCCTTCGCCGAGCCTATCGGCGTGCAGGAAGACCCGGTCACCGGCAGCCTCAACGCCAGCCTGGCCGAATGGCTGATCGCCGACGGCCACATGCCCGAGCGCTACCTTGCCGCGCAGGGCCAGTGCCTGGGCCGCGCGGGCCGCGTCTACATCGAGCGCGACGCCGAAGGAAAGATCTGGGTCGGCGGCGACGCCGTGACCTGCGTCGACGGCCACGTCACGCTGTAAGCACAACGCCTGAGGCCCGCCATGCACGCGCAACTCGACCACCTCGTGATTGCCGCCGCCTCGCTCGCCGAGGGCGTGGCCTGGTGCGAGGCAACGCTCGGCGTCACGCCGGCCCCGGGCGGCTCGCATCCGCTGATGGGCACGCACAACCGCCTGCTGAACATCGCAAGCGACGCCTTCCCCGCGGCCTACGCGGAAATCATCGCGATCGAGCCGGGCAAGCAGCCCTCGCGCCCCAAGACGCACCGCTGGTTCGACCTCGACGACGCCGCGCTGCAGGCCGGGCTCGCACAGCATGGCCCGAAGCTGATTCATTTCGTCGCCCGCGTGCCCGACGCGCATGCGGCAACGCGGGCGCTCGCACATGAAGAGCACGCGCACATCGACCGTGGCCAGTTGCTCGAAGCCTCGCGCGACACGCCCGCCGGCCGGCTCGAATGGCAGATCACCGTGCGCGACGACGGCCAGCGGCTGTTCTATGGCGCACTGCCCACGCTCATCCAATGGGGCCCGGTGCACCCCACCGATGCCATGCCGAAGTCTGGCCTTGCCATGCGCTCGCTGCGCGCCGTGCACCCGCGCGCGCCCACGCTGGTCGCCGCGCTGTCGGCCATCGGCATGACCGGCATGGAGGTCGATGCCGGCCCGCCCAATCTCATCGCCGTGCTCGACACGCCGCGCGGCCCCGTCACGCTCGAATCGCAAGGACTCTGACCCGATCATGCTGAGCCTCACCGAAATCGCCTGGTTCGCCCTCGCCTCGCTGCTGCTGGCGCTCACGCCGGGGCCGAACATGATCTATTGCGTCTCGCGCACGCTGGTGCAGGGTCGACGCGCGGGGCTCATCTCGCTGGGCGGCGTGCTGCTGGCGTTCCTGGCGCATCTGTTCGCCGCGGCGCTCGGGCTCACCGCGCTGCTGCTGGCAGTGCCGCTGGCCTTCGACGCGATCCGCATCGCCGGCGCGGCCTACCTGCTGTGGCTCGCGTGGCAAGCGGTCAGGCCCGGCGGCAATGCGCCCTTCGAGGCGCGCGCACTGCCGGCCGATCCGCCGGGCAAGCTGTTTCGCATGGGCTTTCTCACGAACCTGCTGAACCCGAAGGTGGCGATGTTCTACCTCTCGTTCTTTCCGCAGTTCATCCACCCCGAGCGCGGCTCGGTGCTGCTGCAGAGCATGCAACTGGGCATCGCGCAGATGGCGACCAGCGCCGTGGTCAACACGGTGATGATCGTCGGCGCCGCGAGCATCACGGCCGTGCTGTCGCAAAGCGCGGGCTGGCTGCGCGCGCAGCGCTACATCATGGGCAGCGTGCTGGCCGCGCTGGCCGTTCGCGTGGCACTCACCGAACGCAAGTAAGGACATCCCGTGAAGTTCACCCGCGAAGAAATCGAAGCCGCGCAGCGCACCGTGCATGCGGCCATGCCGCCCACGCCGCAGTACGCCTGGCCGCTGCTTTCGCAGCGCCTGGGCGCCACCGTGTGGGCCAAGCACGAGAACCACACGCCGGCCGGCGCCTTCAAGATTCGCGGCGGCCTGACCTACTTCGAAACCCTGGCGCGCGAACAGCCCGGGGTGCGCCACGCCATCAGCGCCACGCGCGGCAACCACGGCCAGTCGGTCGGCTTCGCCACGCGGCGCCACGGGCTGGCCGCGACCATCGTGGTGCCGCACGACAATTCGATCGAGAAGAACGCCGCGATGCGCGCGCTCGGCGTCACGCTGGTCGAGCATGGCGACGACTTCCAGGCGGCCTCCGAGCATGCGGCCGTGCTGGCCGAACGCGACGGCTTGCACCGCGTGCCCTCGTTCCACCGCGAACTGGTGCGCGGCGTGTCGACTGCGTATGTGGAGTTCTTCGACGCGTTGAAAGACACGCCGCCGGACGTGCTGTTCGTGCCCATCGGACTGGGCTCCGGCTTTGCCGCCGCGGCTGCAGCACGCGCGCATTGCGGCGTGTCGACCAAGCTCATCGGTGTGGTGTCGGCGCATGCCACGGCGTATCGCGATTCCTTTCGCGCCGGCAAGCCCGTCGAGTCGCCCGTCACCACGCGGCTGGCCGACGGCATGGCCTGCCGCGTCCCGGTGCCCGAATCGGTCGAAGTGATCCTGCGCGAAGCCGACGACGTTGTCACCGTCACCGATGACGAGATCGCCGAGGCCATGCGCATCCTCTTCAGCGACACGCACAACGTGGCCGAAGGCGCCGGCGCAGCCGCACTGGCGGCCGCGCTCCAGCAGCAGGAACGCTGGCGCGGCAAGACGGTGGGCGTGTGCGTGAGCGGGGGCAATGTCGATACCGGCATGTTCGCCGGCGTGCTGGGACGCAACGCGTCTTAGCGCCCTCTTCCCTACAGCATCGACTCGGGAATCACGAGCGACTGCAGATAGAGCTTCGCGCGCGTCGCCAGGTCGGCGCCGGGTTCCTCGTCGGTCACCTTGACCGGCTGGTCGCCGTCCACTCGCCACCATTCCAGCTCGCTGTCGCTGCCCGGCTTGAGCCGCACCTGGAAGGCCGAGTGCTGCATGAGTTCGCCGAAGAAGGCGCGCGCCTCCTCGGCCAGCGCGGGGCAATCGATGCGCAGGCCGAACTCGGTGTTCAGCGCATCGGAGCGCGGGTCCATGTTGACCGAGCCCAGGAAGAGGGTCTTCCTGTCGATCACAAGCGCCTTGGTGTGCAGCCGCACCTGCGTGCCAGCGCCGATGCTGCCGACGAACAGCGCCCGGCCCGCGTTCGGGTGGATCTCGTAGATCTGCATGCCGTCGCCCAGCAGCCGGGCTCGGTAGCGGCGATAGCCGGTGTGGACCACTGGCTCGTCGGTCGCGGCCAGCGAGTTGGTGATGAGTGTCTGGCGAATGCCCCGTGCCGCGTTGCGGCGCATGCCGTCGAGTGCCACCGGACCCGGCACGAAGTACGGCGACGACGTGATGATTTCAACCTGCGCCTGTTGCGCCGCCTCGCCCAGCAGGCGGCGGCTGGTGTCGATGAGCGCACCACTCGGCAGGCGCTGCGTCTCCGCCTGGCCCCAGGCCTTGGCCGGCGAATCGGCAAAGGCCTGCGCCGTGCCGAACGCAAGCTTCACGCGGCCCGCCCCCAGTTCGTCGCCGAGGGTGACGCGGCCCAAGGGATCGACGGTGCGGAACGGCACCGGCTCGGGCGTGTCGGCGCCATCCACCCGCGCATCGAAGTCCCGGCGCGCGGCTTCGGTGTCGCCCGACGGGCGCAGCACCGACGCTGCGGTGCGCACCTGCGGCGCATTCCAGTACTCGTCGAAGATGCCTGCCATCTGCGGCAGCACGGCACCGGCCACCAGCACGTCGTAGTCGAAGAAGTTGTCGTCGGTGTCGCGCATGAAGTAGACGTCGCCGAGGTTGCGTCCGCCGGCCACGGCCAGCACGCCGTCCGCCACGAACAGCTTGTTGTGCATGCGGCGGTTGACGCGGACAAAGTCGAACAGGGCGAAGCCGAAGCGGGTGGCCATGCCGCCGCGCGTGGGAAAGGGATTGAAGATGCGCACTTCCACGTTCGGATAGGCGCCCAGGCCCTCGAGCAAGGGGCCGATGTCTTCCGTGTACAGATCGTCCACGAGCAGCCGCACGCGCACGCCGCGCTGGGCCGCATTGCGCAGCTCCCGCAGCACCAGCCGGCCGGTTGCGTCGTCGTGCAGGTGGTAGTACTGCAGGTCGAGCGAGCGTTGCGCGCCGCGCAGCAGCACAAGACGCGTGTCCATGCTGGCAAGGCCCAGCATCAGGCGAAAGCCGCTGGCTCCGGGCTCTGCCCCCTCCATCGACGCGGTGGCGATCCGGTCGAGCGGCGTGGCGGGGCCCTGTACGGGCAGCGAGGTGCTGGCGGCGCGCGGCCCTTCGTCGGGAAGCGTTGCGCATCCGGCGAGCGACAGGGCAACGCAGGCTGCAGCGGCCAGCAGGAGCTTGCGAGTCAGTGCGACAAAAGAGACTGCGGCAGGCATGGCGGTGCCATTCAAGCACGCATCGGCAGCCCGGGCAGCAGTTTGTCGAGCGTGATCGGGTAGTTCCGCACGCGCACGCCGGTGGCGTTGTAGATCGCGTTCGCCACCGCCGCGCCCGAGCCGCAAGTACCGAGCTCACCGATGCCCTTCGACTTGATCGGGCTCGCGAGATCGTCGGCGTCCTGCAGGTAGATGGCGTCGATGTCCGGAATGTCGGCGTGCACCGGCACCAGGTACTCGGCCATGTCGTGGTTGACGAAGTAGCCGTGATGCACGTCGACCACTGCCTCTTCCGTGAGCGCCGCGCCCACGCCGAACACCATGCCGCCGATGGCCTGGCTGCGCGCGGTCTTCATGTTGAGGATGCGGCCCGCCGCGAACACGCCGAGCATGCGGCGCACGCGCGTCTCGCCGGTGTCGATGTCCACGCCCACCTCGCAGAAGTGGGCGCCGAACGCGGCCTGCGCGTAGCGGCGGTGCAGGTCGCCGGGCTCGACGTTTCCGAGCACGCTGAGTCCTTCCGCGCCGGCCAGCTCCCCGAGCTCGTGCGAGCGGCGCCCAAGGGCGATGCGGCCGCGCTCAAAGCGCGCCTTCTGCGCGTCGAAGCCGGCACGCTCGGCGAGCAGGCGGCACAGCTGCTGGCAGCCATCGAACACCGAGGCACCGGCGCTCGACGCGCCTATCGAGGCGATCGAGCCCGCGCCCATGGGAAACGCGGTGTCGCCCAGCCGCACGCCGATGCGGTCCATCGGAATGCCCGTCGTCTCGGCCGCGATCTGCGCCAGCACGGTGTAGGTGCCGGTGCCGATGTCGGTCATCGACGTCTCGATCAGCAGCCGGCCCTGCGCGTCGAGGCTCAGCTTCGCGCTCGACGGCCGCACCGAGTGGTGATGGATGGCGCTGGCCACGCCCATGCCGACCAGCCAGCGGCCGTCGCGCACCCGCCCCGGCACAGTGCTTCTCTTCGCCCAGCCAAAACGCTGCGCGCCTTCTCGCAGGCATTCGACCAGCTTGCGCCCCGAGTAGGGGCGCGAAGGTCCGCGCTCGGGGTCATGTTGGCTGTCGTTGAGGATGCGCAGTTGCACCGGGTCGATGCGCAGCTTCTCGGCGAGTTCGTCGAGCGCCACCTCGAAGGCCAGCTGGCCGCTGGCGGTAGCCGGTGCGCGCATGGCCGCGGCCTCGGGCAGGTCGAGCGCGGCCAGGCGGTGCGCCGTCATGCGGTTGGGGGCGGCATAGAGCAGGCGCGTCTGGCGCGATGCGCCCTCGTAGTAGTTGCGGCCCGGCAGGTTGCTGGTCCAGGTCTCGTGGCCGATGGCGGTGAGCCGGCCGTCGGGCGTGGCGCCGAGCCGCACACGCTGGATGGTCGCTGCGCGACGCGTCGTGTGGTTGAGCAGCTGCTCGCGCGCCAGCGCCGTCTTCACCGGCCGGCGCAGCTCGCGCGCCGCGAAGGCAGAGAGCACCGCGTCCGCATGCGTGCGCAGCTTGGAGCCGAAGCCGCCACCCACGAAGGCCGAAACCACGCGCACCTGCGCGACCGGCACATCCAGCATGGCGGCCACGTCGCCTGCGGCCCAGTTCGGCATCTGGTGCGAGGTGTAGAGCGTGAGCCGGTCGCCGTCCCAGCGTGCGGTGGTGGCCTGCGGCTCCATCATCGCGGGATGCTGGTCGGGCGTGGTGTAGTTCTGGTCGAGCGTGACGGGCGCGGTGTCGAATGCGCCCTGGAAGTCGCCCACCGCCGTGTCGGCCGCGCTCTCGCTGCCGGCGCTCGGGTCGTCGCCGGGCTTGGGAGCGCTCGCCTGCGCGGCCGCAAGATCGAAGCGCCCTGCGCTGCGCTCATAGTCGATGCGGATCATGAACGCGGCCGCGCGCGCCTGCTCGAAGGTCTGCGCCACCACGAAGGCCACTGCCTGGCCGTGCTGCTGAACTTCCGGCCCCGAAAGCTGCGAGACCACGTTGGCACGCCCCTTCGGCACCATGCGCGGAACGTTGGCGTAGGTGTAGACCAGCAGCACGCCCGGAGCACGCTGCGCCTCGGCGGTGTCGATGCGCGTGATGCGGCCCTTGGCGATGCCGGCGAGCACGACCCAGCCGTAGACGGCATCGGGTACTTCGTCGTGGCACTCGTAGCTGTAGTGGGCGCGACCGCTGACCTTGAGCGGCCCGTCGATGCGGTCGAGCGGGCGGCCCAGCACGCGCTCGCGATCCAGGGCGCTCGGCCCTGCGGCTTCGGTGAATTGCATGGTGCCTGCTCCCTTCAGGTGGTTTCGATCGCCTGCGCCAGCGTGGCGTGCAGGGTGCGGCGCAGCAGTGGAATCTTGAAATCGTTGTGCCCGTGGCCGCGCGCATCGGCGAGCAGCAGGTCGGCAACCGCATCGCGTGCCTGCGTGCCGCCGTCGGTGCCTATCAGTCGCCGCTCGGCTTCCTCGTTGCGCCACGGCTTCGCGGCCAGGCCGCCGAAGGCCAGGCGCGCGGCGGTCACGGTACGGCCCTCGCGCACCACCACGGCCGCGACCGAGACCAGCGCGAAGGCATAAGACGCGCGGTCGCGCACCTTGCGGTAGAGCTGCACGCCGCCCAGCGGTGGCGGCAGGGTCACGCCGGTGATCAGCTCGTCCGGTGCCAGCACGGTCTCGACCTCCGGCGTGCTACCCGGCAGGCGATGCAGTTCGGCGATGGGAATACGGCGCACGGCACCGCTGGCCGACACGGTTTCCACCTGCGCATCGAGCGCGCGCAGCGCCACCGCCATGTCGGACGAATGCACCGAAATGCACTGCGCGCTCGCGCCGAGGATCGCGTGGATGCGGTTGAAGCCTTCCATGGCTGCGCAGCCACTGCCCGGCGTGCGCTTGTTGCAGGGCTTGGTCGTGTCGTAGAAGTAGAAGCAGCGCGTGCGCTGCAGCAGGTTGCCGGCGGTGGTCGCCTTGTTGCGCAACTGCGCGCTGGCGCCGGACAGCAAGGCGCGCGACAGCAGCGGATGGCCGCGACGCACGCGCGCATCGGCGGCGAGGTCGCTGTTGCGCACCAGCGCGCCGATCTTCAGCCCGCCGTCGGGCAGGGCCTCGATGCGGTCGAGCCCCAGGCGATTGACGTCGATCAGGTGCGTGGGCTGCTCGATGTCGAGCTTCATCAGGTCCAGCAGGTTGGTGCCGCCCGCGATGAAGCGCGCGCCCGGATGCTGCTGCATCGCCAGCGCCGCGGCGGCCGGCGTCGACACGCGTTCGAAGGTGAAGGCCCTCATGTCGCAACTCCCGCCACTTCGCGGATGGCCGCGATGATGTTCGGATAGCCCGCGCAGCGACAGATGTTGCCGCTCATGCGCTCGCGCATTTCCTCGCTGCTGAAGACCGTTGGCGCCGAGAGGTCGTGAGTTACATGGCTCGGCATGCCGCCGCGCATCTCGCCGAGCATGCCGACCGCCGAACAGATCTGGCCCGGCGTGCAGTAGCCGCACTGGTAGCCGTCGTGCTTGACGAAGGCGGCCTGAATCGGGTGCAGCTTCTTCGGCTCGCCCAGGCCCTCGATGGTCGTCACCTGGTCGCCCTCGTGCAGCACCGCCAGCGTGAGGCAGCTGTTGATGCGCCGCCCGTTGACCAGCACCGTGCAGGCGCCGCACTGGCCGTGGTCGCAGCCCTTCTTGGAACCCGTGAGCTGCAGCCGCTCGCGCAGCAGGTCGAGCAGCGTGACGCGCGGGTCGATGGAGAGGGCGTGCAGTTGGCCGTTGATGCGCAAGCTCACATCCGTTGTCGGGCCCTGCGCGGCGGCGTCATGCGCCACCGGCTCGGCATCCACCGCCAGCGGCAACGCGGCAGCCGCCACACCGGCCGCGCCGGTCACCAGCACCGTGCGGCGGGTGTAGCCGTCTGGGGTTTCGGGATTCATCGTGGGTTCCCCCGGTGTTTTTGCTTCAGAGTCGGCTGTCGTTCACAGCGCTTGCGGCAGACCGCGCGGGCGGCATCGTGGAGATGACGACGCTGTTGACGCGCGAGCCGCTGGTCACGTTCTGGTCGGGCGCATTGGCGGCCGCCACCGCGACCTGGCGCATGGCCTCGCGCGAGACGGTGGAGGTGAAGGGATCGGGCCCGCGCGAGCCGCGCGTCACGTTCTGGTCGGGGGCGTGGGCCGTGGCCACGGCCTGGGCCGCCACGTCGTCGCGCGAGAGCAGGCCAGGGCCCTGGTGCACGCCGTCGTAGCTCTCTGCATGGGCCGCACCGGCCAGGGTCAGGATGGCCAGGAGGCCGAGGGTCTTTCGCATGTGAACTCCTTTTGAAGACCGGGTTGGCGCCTTGCGGCGCGACCGCTTTCGCGGCTGGAGTCACTGTAGGAAGCCCGCTTTATGCGACCTTTAAGCGAGAGTTACCTGAGCGTTAAGCCGCGCGGCCCACCCCGTGATCGCGCAGGTGGACGCGCGCCTGCAGCCCCGCAGGCCGGCCCTGAGCGTCATGGCGGTTGGCCAGCACGATGCGCAGGCCGTTGCGCAGCGCGGCCATGCGCGCAATGGCCAGGCCCAGGCCACTGCCTTCGGTCGGGTTGCCCGGCACCCGGAAGAAGCGGTCGAAGGCGCGGTCGATCAGCTCGGGCGGAATGCCCGGCCCGTTGTCCAGCACATCGACCACCGGCCGCCCTTCCACCTCGTGCAGCCGCACGTCGACCACCCCGCCCTCGGGCGAATGGCGCAACGCGTTGTCGATCAGGTTGTCGAAGACGCTGCGCAGCTCGGCCGGGGGCGCGGTCACCGTCGCGGAGGTCTCGCCCTCGAAGCCGATGTCGATGCGGCGGCGGTCGGCCACGACCATCAACTGGGCCACGCTGTCGCGCAGCACCGAGGCCACGTCGAGCGACTCCGACGCCTCGGGCTCGGTGCTGCTTTCCTGGCGCGACAGGCGCAGCAGCTGCTCGATCAGGTGCTGGGCACGCGTCACGCCGCCCTTCAGGTGCGTGTAGTGCTCGGCGATGCTCTCGGCCGGCACTTCGGCGCGCATGTTGTCGAGTTGCAGGCCGATGGCGGCGATGGGCGTGCGCAGCTCGTGCGCGGCGTCCTGCACGAAGCGGCGCTGCGCGGCAAAGGCCTGGCGCAGCCGCCCGAGCAGGCTGTTGAAGGCCTCCACCAGCGGCGCGATCTCGTCGGGCACGCGCGACACCGACAGCTCCGAGAGGCTGCGCTCGTCCTGCGCCGCGACGTCGAGCACCACGCTGCGCAGCTTGCGCGACGAGGCCCACACCACCAGCCACAGCACGGCCAGCGACAGGGGCAGCAGCAGCGCGATGGGCGCCGTCGAAGACAGCGCGCGCTTGGCCACCAGCCGGCGCACGAAGCCGCCGTTCTGGATCACCTGCACCTGGAAGCGGTCGGCGTCGGCCACCGGTGCGGTGGAATAGATGCGCCAAACACCGTCGTCGCCGGAGCCCATGCGCACGGTGCTCAGCCCCTCCGCCGGCTGGCGGGCCACGGCCAGCGCGGGCCATGAACTGACCAGCAGCTCACCCCGCCCGTTCCAGATCTGGATGACGAAGGCGCCGCGACCGAAGATGCTGCGTTCGTCCGCCGGCCTGAGTTCGGGCACTGCCACGTTGCTGGCGTAGGAGTCGGCCAGCATCTGCATCTGGTCGTCCTTGAAGGTGACGATGAGCCTGTCGTAGCTGGCGTAGGTGAACCACGCGACGCCGGCCGCCGCGAGAAGATGCACCACCACCAGCCACATCAGCAGCCTGTTGCGCAGCGAACTCGGCGAGTACCAGGGCCGGCCTGGCGCGGCGGTCATTGGAGAACTCATGAATCCACCACGCGCCAGCCCAGGCCGCGCACGTTGCGGATGGTGTCGGCACCGAGCTTGCGCCGCATGTTGTGGATGATCACGTCGACGGCGTTGCTCATCACCTCCTCGCCCCATCCGTAGATGCGGTTCTCCAGCTGCTCGCGCGACAGGATCGCACCGGGGCGCTCGAGCATGGCGTGCATCAGCGCGAACTCGCGGGCCGAGAGTGTTTCGCGCGTGCCCTGGTAGAGCACCTCGCGCGTGGTGAGGTCGAGCTGCACCTTGCCGCTGCCGATGATGGAGTTGGAGGCGCCGTGGCGGCGGCGCACCACCGCACGCATGCGCGCCAGCAGTTCGGGCAACTCGAAGGGTTTGAGCAGGTAGTCGTCGGCGCCGAGGTCGAGCCCTTCCACGCGCTGGCCGAGGCCGTCGCGCGCGGTGAGGATGAGGATCGGCGTGTCGTTCTTGAGGCCGCGCGCGTGGCGCAGCACCTCGATGCCGTCCATTCCGGGCAGGCCCAGGTCCAGCAGCACGCAGGTGTAGTCGCCATCGGCCAGAGCGCTGCGCGCGAGCAGGCCGTCGCGCACCCAGTCCACCGCCCAGCCCGATCTCTCGAGGCCGCGCAGCAGGCTCTTCCCGATCATTTCGTCGTCTTCGACAAGCAGCACGCGCACGCCGTCTCCCGTTGTTTGGTTGGTGCGCCGCGAAGGTAGCGCAGAACCGTTAGGTCAACGTTAACGCCACGGGGGCGCCATCAACTCAAGGCAGTGGGCCGGTATTTGCCGTGCTCAGCGGCAGCCGCGACACCTCTGCCAGCAGCAGCGCCAGTTGCCTCGCTGCCGCATCGATCACCGCCTGGCCATGCTCTGCCGTGGCCGCAGCCGCGTTGCCGGCGGCGCCATGGGCGTTGTAGTCCTCCATGGCCCAGCCGAGCTTGGCACTCTTGCCGTTGCCCAGGATCGCGTAGTCGGCCGCGCGTTGCTCGGAAGTGGAGCGGAAGTCTTGCGCCTCGCCCATGCGCACGAGTTGCGGCGTCAGCGCCAGCATCATCGAAGTCTCGATCTCGCCCGCGTGCACGCCGAAGCGGTGCTCCTGCGCACTGAACTGCGCGCCCGCGTCGCCCAGCGGCAGGTTGAACCAACTCACGCTGTAGACAATAAGCCCGTGTGCCGCGCGCAGCTCGCGCGCCACGATGTCCATCGCGCCCACATGGCCGCCGTGTGCATTGAACAGCACCAGCTTCTTCACGCCCGCGCGTGCCACGCCCGCGCCGATCTCGTTCCACAGGCGGATCAAAGTCTCGGCCGACAGCGTGAGCGTGCCCGCGAAGCGCGCGTGCTCGGGGCTCAGGCCGATCTGCTGGGTCGGCAGGAAGAGCACCGGCAGTTCGGCCGGCAGCAGGGGCAGCGAAGCGGCGACGATGCCGTCTGCCAGCACCGTATCCACGCCCAGCGGCAGGTGTGGGCCGTGCTGCTCGGTCGCGCCCAGCGGCAGCACCGCGACGGTGGTTGCCGCATCGAGCGACGCAAAGTCGCGCGTGGTGAGGCGGGACCAGAAGCGGGGAAGTAGCGAAGGCGAAGGGGCCTGGGTAGCAGCGTTCATCGCGCGATCTTAGGCCGGTCGCGAGCCGGCATCGATGGCTTCCGGACCACAAAAGTAAACGACGGGGATGCCAAAAACGCGAATCTGTTCACACATACAACCAGTTCGTGACACTTTGGTTTGCCATTGTTAATGATCCTCTCTAGAGTGATTCCCAAGTGAGTTTTCAAGGTTGCCGGCCTGTCACATACGCTGGCGACCCGGTTTTCGCTGCGGCTTCGGTCGCCGGAAACCGCCGTCCGAATTCAAGGGAGCAGAGTGTTCATCCAGAAAAAAGCTGGAGGCACGGTCATGGCCGGGCGCAAAGCTGCGCTCGCCTGCTCGTTGTCTCATCGCCTTGCACATACATCACAAGGATTTCCACCTCTAGCAGCCTGCGCACTGGCCCTCGTCACGCCCGCAGTGCTCGCGCAGCCGTCTGCCGCTATCGCCGCCACGACCTACGACGTCCGGCAGCACGATGCGCTGATCGTCGCGCGGCGCGAAGGCCGCGTTACCGCGACCCAGGCGCTCCAGCAATTGAAGGCCTGGCTCGCGGCGCCCATCGGCGACGACGCCCGCCAGCGCGTGGCTTCCGATGCCATCGCGATCGCCGCTGGCGACGGCCAGTTCGCCGAAGCCGTGGCGCTGGGCCGCCAGTTCGCACCGTCGAAGCTGAGCGACTACGCCCTGGGCCCGCTCGCGCTTGCCGCGCGGCGCACTCATGAGCTCGCCCTGCAGGGCGAGGCCGTGGCCGTCTGGCGCGCCCGGCAACCCGGAGCGCGCGAGCCCCGCCTGCACGAAGCCTGGTGGCGCATCGACAGCGGCGACGTCGCGGGCGCGCAGGCGCTGTACCGCGCGCTGTCGCAGCCGGCGCCCACGCAGATCGAAGACCGCGTCGCGCTGCTGGAGCTGCGCGCCGCCCTGGCGCGCGCGGCGAAAGACCCGCTGCAGGCGCTCGCTGCCTACACCGAGGCCGGTGCGCTGCGGCCCGAACGCCGCGACATCCGCCGCGAGGCCGACTTCCTGCTCGCCAGCGCCGGCGCCGCATCGAGCGCCTTCGAAGACGCAGAGGCGGCGGAGCGTGCCGCGCCGGGCAGCTTCTCGCCGCTGGCGCTCTCGACCCTGCAGCAGGAGGCGCTGGCGCAGCGGCTGCGCTGGGCGATCCAGGCGCGCGACCAGCGACTGGGCGCGGAGCGCCTCGTCGCGCTCGACCGCGTGCTCGCCGACCAGGAGGCCGCGATGGCACGGGCCGATGCCGCGGCCCTGAAGGCGGACGCCAGCGACGCCGATGCATGGCGCACCGTGCGCGTGCGCCTGCTGTCCGACCGCCTGCTGGCGCTGGTCGAAAGCGGCCGCCCGGCCGACGCCATCGCGCTCTACGACACGGCGCGCGCCACTGGCATGGAGCTGCCCTTCTACGGCCTCGGGGCCGCGGCACGCGCCCTCGCGCAGGAGCGCCGCTCGGCCGAGGCCGTGCCGGTCTACGAGGCGGCCGTGGCACGCGGCGGCGCCGAGCTGCAGACGCCCGACCCGCTCTACTTCGGATTGCTCTACGCCTACCAGGACACAGGCCGCTTCGAGGACGCCGAGGCGCTGCTGCAGCGGCTGGAGCACGGCACGCCGGCTCTCCTGCGCCTCACGCCCGAAGCCGGCCGACCCAACGGCGAGTACACCGACGTGAGCGGCCTGCGCGGCCTGACGCAGCTCTACACAGACCGGCCGGCGCTGGCGCAGCAGAGCTTCTCGGTGCTGACGCGCGAAGCGCCGCTCAACCCGGGCTATGCCTACGGCGCAGCCCTCACCGAGCGCCTGCGCGAACACCCCGAAGCCGCGCTCGCGCGCTTCGAGGCGCTGGCGGCCGACTCGCCCTACGACATCGGCGCGCGCACCGGCCATGTCGAGGCCCTGCTCGATGCTGGCGAATTCGCCGAAGCCCGCCGACGCGCCGAATCGCTCGCAGCCGACCTGCCGGACTCGGTGCAGGTGCGCGACATGGAGCGCAAGCGCCGCGCCCAGGTCGGCCCGCGGCTCGACGTGGACGCCGAAGCCTCCTCCGGCGGCGCGGCCATCGCCAACCGCGAATGGCGCATCGACAGCCGGCTCAGCTCCGGCCTCATCGACGACCAGTGGCGCATGTTCTACGACCAGTCGCTGGGCCGCGGCGTCACCGACATCGGCAACGCCAACTGGGCGCGCGGCGGCCTCGGCCTGGGCTGGCAGCGCGGCCGCTGGTTGGCCGAAGGCGCGCTGCAGCACGCCAACAGCGGCCCCTACCGCAACAGCGTGGCCGGCCGGCTCGACTACCGCGCGGGCGACGCGTGGCGGCTGTCGGCCACCTATGACGGCGACAGCAAGGAGCTGCCGTGGAAGGCGCGCGTGGCCGGCATCGGCGCGCGCGAAGCCGGCGCGAGCGTGGGCTATGTGGTGAACGAGTCGCGCCGCTTCGACCTGAAGTGGCAGCAGCTGGACTTCAGCGACGGCAACCTGCGCAACGGCTTCGACATCGGCTGGAGCGAGCGCTGGGTCAGCACGCCGGGCTTCCAGCTCGAGACGAAGCTTGGCGCCGACGCGAGCCGCGGCCGCGCCATCGACACCGCGCCCTACTTCAACCCCTCGAGCGACAGCAGCGTGCAACTCAGCGTGCGCGCGCAATGGCTCAACTGGAAGAGCGACGACCGCCAGTTCTTCCAGGCCGTGGAGCTCGGCGGTGGCAGCTACCGGCAGGCCGGCTTCGGCAGCGGCCCGATGTGGACCCTGCGCTACGAGCACCGCTGGAACCTCGGCCCCAAACTCGCGCTGCGCTACGGCCTGAGCATTTCCAGCCATCCCTACGACGGCGTGCGCGAACGACAGCGCGGCGTCTTCCTGAACCTCTCGACGCCCCTGCCGTGATGCGAAGAACGACGAAGAACCCTTTCACCTTCCTGCGCGCAGCCCTGCCATGGCTGCTGCTGGCGCTCTGCCTGCCGGCCCTCGCACAGCCGCTGCCGAGCGCCGACCCCGACGACGGCCTGAGCTTTCGCGTGATCTCCTTCCACGACGTGCGCACCAACGTGCGTGCGAGCTTCGAGACCTCGCCCGACGAGACTGCCGTGGACGAGCGCACCTTCGCCGAAGTGTTCGCCTGGCTGCAATACAGCGGCTACCACCCGGTGAGCCTGCAGCAGATCGTCGACGCGCGCGCCGGCGGCAAGCCGCTGCCGCCCAGGCCCGTGCTGCTGACCTTCGACGATGGCTACCGCAGCGCCTACACCAAGGTGTTTCCGCTGCTCAAGCGCTACAACTACCCCGCGCTGATGGCGCTGGTGACCAGCTGGCTCGAAGTGCCCCAAGGCCAGCAGGTGCACTGGGGCGACAAGCCCGCGCCGCGCGAAGACTTCCTGCTGTGGAGCGAAGCCGCCGAGATGGCGCGCTCGGGCCTCGTCGAGTTCGCGAGCCATACCGACGCAATGCACACCGGCATCCTCGCCAACCCGCAGGGCAACATGTTGCCGGCCGCGGCCACGCACCGCTACGACCCGAAGACCGGCCGCTACGAGAACGACGCCGCCTACACCCGGCGCATCGAGACCGACCTGCGCCGCAGCCGCGAGCTCATCGAGAAACGCACCGGCGCGAAGGTGCGCGCCATGGTGTGGCCCTACGGCGCCTACAACGACGCGGCGCTGAAAGCCTCCGCGCGCGCGGGCATGCCCATCACCTTCACGCTGGACGACGGCTCGAACACGCCCGCCGTGCCGCTCTCGCGCATCCGCCGTGCGCTCGCTGCCTACGACAACGAGGCACCCGAATACGCGCAACTGCTGCGCAGCCCCGTGGGTGGCGAAGTGCGGCCCGTCAACCGCGTGATGCACGTCGACCTCGACTACGTGTACGACCCCGACCCGGCCCAGCAGGAGCGCAACCTCTCGGCGCTGATCGACCGCGTGGCCGCCGTGCGCCCGCGCGCGGTGTTCCTGCAGGCCTATGCCGACCCCGACGGCGACGGCGTGGCCGACGCGCTGTACTTTCCCAACCGCCATCTGCCGGTGCGCGCCGACCTGTTCGGCCGCGCTGCGTGGCAACTGCGCAGCCGCACCGGCGTGAAGGTCTACGCGTGGATGCCGGTAACGGCCTTCCGGCTGCCGGCCGCGAACCCGCTCGCCACGCACACGGTGACGGCGCAGGGCGGTACGATGCCGGCCGACCGCTACCAACGGCTCACGCCCTTCGACCCCGCGGTGCGCGCGCTGGTCGGCGACATCTACGAAGACCTTGGCAGCCACGCCTTCTTCGAAGGCCTGCTGTTCCACGACGACGCGACCCTGTCGGACGACGAGGACGCGAGCCCCGCCGCGCTGGCCACCTATGCGCAATGGGGCCTGCCGGCAGACGTGGCCGCGATCCGCGCGAACCCGGAACTGATGGCGCGCTGGACCACCGCCAAGACCCGCTACCTGATCGCGTTCACGCAGGAGCTCGCCGCGCGCGTGGGTGCCTGGCGGCCCGCGCTGGAAACTGCGCGCAACCTCTACGCGCGCCCGGTGCTGGAGCCCCAGGCCGAGCAGTGGTTCGCGCAGAACTACGAAGCCTCGCTCGCCGCCTACGACTACGTCGCGTTGATGGCGATGCCGCGCATGGAGCGCGAGACCGATGCGGACGCGTGGCTGGGCCGGCTCGCGCGTCGCGTGGCCGATACGCCGCGTGGCCTCGACGGCACGGTGTTCGAGCTGCAGGCGCGCGACTGGCGCACCGGCAAGCCCGTGCCCGACGCGGAGCTCGCGCGCCAGTGGACGCTGCTGCAGCGCGCCGGCGTGCGCCACCTGGGCTACTACCCCGACGACTTCCTCGATAACCAGCCATCGCTGGAGACCGTGCGCCGCGCGATCTCGGTGCGCACGCTGCTGCCGCGCGCATTGCGCACGCCTTCCGCCGCGGAAACTCCCGCACAGCCCGCGCAAGCCGCGCCAGGAGAACGGTCGCCATGACCACCACACAGTTCCTCGCGCAGACGCTGCCCACGCTGCTGTTCGGCTTCGTCTTCTACTACCCGTTCTTCATGGCCTATGTGTGGATGGCGGGCGGCCTCTCGCATGCGTGGGTGTTCGAGCGCAAGCGCGACGTCGACGTGAACCCGCTCACCCTGCTGCCCTCGCACCCGCTGGTCACGGTGGTGGTGCCATGCTTCAACGAAGCGCCGCACCTGCGCGAGGTGATCGAGCAGCTGATGCGCACGCGCTACCCGCACTACGAGGTCATTGCCGTGAACGACGGCAGCACCGACGGCACCGGCGAGCTGCTCGACGAGATGACGAAGGAGTACGGCCGCCTGCGCGTGATCCACAACGCCAGCAACCAGGGTAAAGCAGTCGGGCTCAACACCGCCTGCCAGCTCGCGCGCGGCGAATACATCCTGGGCATCGACGGCGACGCGCTGATCGACGAGGACGCCATTGCGTGGATGCTGCAGCCGATGCTGGCGTCGGAGCGCATCGGCGCGGTCACCGGCAACCCGCGCATCCGCACCCGCACCACGCTGCTGGGGCGCATGCAGGTGGGCGAGTTCTCTTCGATCATCGGGCTCATCAAGCGATCGCAGCAGCTGGTGGGCACGTTGTTCACGGTGTCGGGCGTGATTGCCATGTTCCGCCGCCGCGCCGTGCTGGAAGTGGGTTTCTGGAGCCCCGACGTGCTCACCGAGGACATCGACATGAGCTGGAAGCTCCAGCTCGGCGGCTGGCAGCTGCGCTTCGAGCCGCGCGCGCTGTGCTGGATTCTGATGCCTGAGACCTTGCGCGGTCTCTGGAAGCAGCGCCTGCGCTGGGCCGTCGGCGGCATCCAGACCATGCTGCGCTACACCTCGAAGATCCTGCGGCCGCGCCACTGGCGCATGTGGCTCATCTACTTCGAGTACATGACGAGCGTGGTCTGGGCCTATGCGATGGCCGGGGTGCTGCTCGTCAGCCTGGTGCGGCCGTTCCTGCCGGCCGACTCGTCCTGGCACTCGGCATTGCTGCCGCACTGGCAGGGCACGCTGCTGGCCATGACCTGCATCCTGCAGATGCTGCTGAGCCTGTGGATCGACCGCCGCTACGACCGCGACCTGATGCGCTATTTCGCCGGAACGATCTGGTATCCGATCGCTTTCTGGACCATCACGATGGCGAGCACCGTCGTCGCCCTTCCCAACGCTCTGATACGCCGCCGCGGCAAGCGCGCGGTGTGGACGAGCCCTGACCGAGGAGTTTCCGATGCACCTTGAGACCCATGCCCACAGCCGCCCGCACGACGACAAACCGCCGCCGAGCCGCCAGCGCTCCTGGGGGCAGCCCGCCGTGGACGAACCGATCATCGACGCCGCGCGCATCTCGCTGCGCGCGTTCGGCAGCGGCCGCTCGCCGCAGCGCACGCTGGCCATGTACCTGTGGCTGCGCGTGCTGCGCCCGGCCATCACCATCGCGATCTGGTTCTGCGCGGTCTGGTATGCGTGGCCCTATGTGCTGGGCGCGCGCTCGCAACCCGAGGTGCTGCACCTGCTGGGCCTGTATGCGGTGGTGATCGGCGTGATCCTGGTGTCGATGCTGGCGATGGCGCCGTGGCGCCGCCGCCAGCATCGGCGCGAGGCCCCGCCGGAGCAGGAGCAGTCGTCGCTGTTCGCGCTGGCTTCGTACATCGAGGTGCCGCCCGCGCGGCTGTCGGCCTGGCAGCGCACGCGGCAGCTGCTGGTGCACCACGACAACAACGGCCACCTGCGCGACGCCACCGACACCGCGCCGGGCGCGCTGGAGCCCGAGCCGCTGCAGCGCGCGGCCGCGCGGCGCTGAGGGCACAGCCGCGTCCGTGCAGGGGTTTCGAGGCGGTGCTTCAATCGCCGATTCACACCACTCATCACGGCAAGGACTCTTTCATGGACCTCCAGCTCCAGGACCAGCACGTACTCATCACCGGCGGCAGCAAGGGCATCGGCCTGGCCTGCGCACTGGGCTTTTTGCGCGAAGGCGCGCGCGTGAGCCTCGTGTCACGCGACATCGCCAACCTGGAGCAGGGCCGCAAGACGCTGATCGAGACCTTCGCGCAGGCCGAAGGCCGGGTCTCCGTGCATGCGGCCGACCTCAAGGACCCGGCCAGCGCAGTGGCCGCGCTCGATGCGGCAGAGAAAGCCTTCGGCGCGGTCGACGTGCTAGTCAACTCGGCCGGCGCCGCGCGCCGCACCCCGCCCGACGATCTGACCGCCGCGTCGTGGCACGACGCGATGGACGCGAAGTACTTCACCTACATCCACATGATCGACCCGGTCGTGAAGCGCATGGGCCAACGCGGCCGCGGCGCCATCGTCAACGTGATCGGCCAGGGCGGCAAAGTCGCGAGCCCCGTGCACATGGCCGGCGGCGCGGCCAATGCGGCGCTGATGCTGGTGAGCGCCGGCATGGCCGCTGCCTACGCCGCCAAGGGCGTGCGCGTGAACGCGGTGAACCCCGGACTCACGCTGACCGAGCGGCTGCAGGAAGGCATGAAGGCCGACGCGAAACTGCAAGGCATCGGCACCGACGAAGCACTGCAGCGCGCCAAGGCCCGCTTGCCGCTGGGCCGCATCGCAACGCCCGAAGAGATCGCCAACACGGTCGTATTCCTGGCATCGCCGAAGGCGAGCTACGTGACCGGCGCCATCGTGGCGATGGACGGCGCCGTCACCCCAATGATCTGAGGGCAAGTCGCCCGCCGGGGCGAGTCCCGGCCCCGGAAAAAACCTCACCCCAAAGCCAGCAAAGTCTCGAACTTCAAAGCAAGAAAGTCGACAAAAGCCCGTACCCGCGCAGGCACGAAGCGCCCACTCGGCAACAGCGCATGCAGCGGGTAAGGCTCGGTCTCCCATTCAGGCAGCAGCCGCACGAGGCGCCCTTCACGAATGTCGTTACGCACATCAAGCGCCGACTTGAGCGACACGCCATACCCCGCCACCGTCCATTCGCGCGCCAGCGAGGCGTCATCCACGCTGCGATTGCCGTTCACTCGCACCTCGGTCCACTGCCCGTTCTGCGCAAACCGCCAAACGCGATGCCGCCGCCCCGAGCGATTGAAGGTCAGGCAGTTGTGGTGCACCAGGTCTTGCGGCACCTTCGGCGCGGAATTGCGGCGCAGGTAATCGGGCGAGGCGGTGAGCACCGGGTTGGTCAGGGCGAAGGGCCGCGCCACCAGCCGCGAATCGGCCAGCGCGCCGTAGCGCAGCGCCACGTCGACCTCGTCTCGCATCACGTCCAGCGGGCGGTCGCCCACCGAAAGCGACAACTGCACGCCGGGGTGCAGCGCCAGGAATTCGTCGAACCACGGCATCAGCGTGCTGCGCGTGAGATCGGACGGCGAGGCCACGCGCAGCGTGCCGACCAGCTCGCCGCGGTCGGCCGTGACCAGCGATTCGCCCTCGTCCAGCAGCTCGAACGCACGCACCGCGTAGTCGAGCAGCGTCTGGCCCTGCGGCGTGAGGCGCATGGCGCGGGTGGAGCGCTCGAACAGGCGCGCGCCGAGCTGGGCCTCCAGCCTTTTGAGCGTGGCGCTGGCGGCCGCGGGCGTGATGCCCAGCGCATGCGCCGCCGCCGTGAGCGTGCCGCCACGCGCCGTGTGCACCAGCACCTGCAGGTCGGAGAGATTTTCAATCTTCATTTGAAAGTGTTGCTGGTTTGAGCCACCTTATCAAACCAGTCTTGCGATCCTACATTCGAGGCATCGTTACTGAAAGGTTCCCGTCATGAAAGCCGTCGGCTATTACCAGCCCCTCCCCATCGACAACCCCGAATCGCTGCAGGACATCGAGCTGCCCGCCCCCGTGGCGGGCCCCCGCGACCTGCTGGTGCGCGTGAAGGCGGTGTCGGTCAACCCGGTGGATACCAAGGTCCGCAAGAACGCCGCGCCCGAGGCCGGCCAGGCCAAGGTGCTGGGCTGGGACGCCGTCGGCACGGTCGAGGCCATCGGCAGCGGCGTGAAGAACTTCAAGGTGGGCGATCGCGTGTACTACGCGGGCTCGATCATCCGGCCAGGCGCGAATGCCGAGCTGCACGCGGTGGACGAACGCATCGCCGCCCTCGCGCCGAAGAGCCTGGACGACGCACAGGCCGCCGCGCTGCCGCTGACCACCATCACCGCGTACGAGCTGCTGTTCGACCGCCTGCAGGTGCCCAAAAACGGTAGTGCTGGCGGCGGCGAAGGCCAGACGCTGCTGATTACCGGTGGCGCGGGCGGCGTGGGCTCCATCCTCATCCAGCTGGCGCGCCAGCTCACCAAGCTGCGCATCGTCGCCACCGCCTCGCGTGCCGAAACGCGCGCATGGTGCCTGGAGTTGGGTGCACACGTGGTCATCGACCATTCGAAGCCGCTCGCGGCCGAGCTCAAGGCGGCCGGCATCGGCGAAGTCGACATGGTCGCCAGCCTCACGCAGACCGAGCAGCACTACGCGCAGATCATCGAAAGCCTCAAGCCCCAGGGCCAGCTGGCGGTGATCGACGACATGAAGGTGTTCGACGCGATGCCGCTGAAGACCAAGTGCATCTCGCTGCACTGGGAAATGATGTTCGCGCGCTCTCGCTTCGAGACGCCGGACATCGCCGAGCAGGGCGCGCTGCTGGCGGAAGTGGCGGCGCTGGTCGACGCGGGCCGGATCCGCACGACGGCGAACGCGAGCTTCGGCACCATCAACGCCGCGAACCTTCAGCGTGCACATGCGCTGGTCGAAAGCGGCAAGGCGCAGGGCAAGGTGGTGCTGGCGGGGTTCTGAGTCAGCACAATCGGTCGCATGACCGATAACGCTGCCCGTCCTCGCCTCATCATCGAATTCGAAACCGAACGCCTGCGGATGCGCCAATGGCGCGAGAGCGATCTCGCGCCATTTTTTGCGCTTGCCTGCGACCCGCAGGTGATGGAATTTCTGCTGCCGCTGGCCACGCAGGCCGACAGCGATGCGATGGTCGAGCGCATCAGGACGCGTATTGCCGGGAACGGCTGGGGCTTCTGGGCCGTGGAGCACAAGGCGTCCGGCGAGTTCATGGGCTTTACCGGGCTGAACTCGCCGCTGGCCGACCTGCCGTTTTCGCCATGCGTCGAGATCGGCTGGCGCTTCGCTCGCAAGTGGTGGGGCCAGGGGTTTGCGAGCGAGGCAGCGCGCGGTGCGCTGCAGGTCGGCTTCGAAAAGCTCGGGCTCGCCGAGATCGTGGCATTCACCGCCTGGAACAACACCCGATCGGCAGCGGTCATGGAACGCATCGGCATGAAGGAAGACGTGGCCGGTGCATTCGATCACCCGCTGGTGCCCGAGGGGCATCCGCTGCGCCGGCACCGCCTCTACCGAATCCAGCGCTGAAGAAGCGTTACCTCGCCTTCGACACACGCCATACGGCGTTGCCCACGTCGTCCGCCACGATCAGCGCGCCGCCCTTGTCCAGCGCCACGCCCACCGGCCGGCCCTGCGCCTTCTCGTCGGCCGTCAGGAAGCCGGTCAGCACGTCGACCGGCGGCCCGCTGGGCTTGCCGCCGATGAAGGGCACGAACACCACCTTGTAGCCCGACTTGGGCTTGCGGTTCCACGAGCCGTGCTCGCCGATGAAGACGCCGCTGGCGAACTGCTCGGGCATGCCGCCCGCGCGCGAGAACGCCAGGCCCAGCGGCGCGACGTGCGAGCCCAGCGCGTAGTCGGGTGCGATGGCCTTGGCCGCCATCTCGGGGTTCTGCGGCGTCACGCGCGCATCGACGATGCCGCCGTAGTAGCTCCAGGGCCAGCCGTAGAAGGCGCCGTCTTTCACCGAGGTGAGGTAGTCGGGCACGAGGTCGCTGCCGATTTCGTCTCGCTCGTTCACCACGGTCCAAAGTGCCTTGGTGTCCGGGTCCCAGCCCATGCCGTTGGGGTTGCGCAGGCCGCTGGCGAACAGGCGCTTCTCGCCGGTCTTCGTGTCGACTTCCCAGATGGCGGCGCGGCCCTCTTCGGCCGCGAGTCCGTTCTCGCCGATGTTGCTGTTGGAGCCGACCGTCACGTAGAGCTTGCTGCCGTCGGCATTGGCGATCACGTTCTTGGTCCAGTGATGGTTGATGCCGGCGGGCAGCGGCGTCACCAGCGTGGGGTTGGCGCTGATGGAGGTCTGGCCTTCTGTGTAGGGCACCTTCACCAGCGCATCGGCATTGGCGATGAAGAGTTCGTTGCCGACCAGCGCCATGCCGTAGGGCGACATCAGGTTGGTCATGAACACCTGCCTGACTTCGGCCAGGCCGTCGCCGTTGGCGTCGCGCAGCAGGGTGATGCGGTTGGCGCTGGGCACGCCGGCGCCGGCGCGGCCCATGACCTTGCCCATGACCCAGTTGCGGATCTTGGCCATGAGGCCATCGCCGCCATCGGTGGCGGCGCCGCCAGGCTTGGGCGGCTTGTTGCTCTCGGCCACGAGGATGTCGCCGTTGGGCAGGGTGTAGACCCAGCGCGGGTGGTCGAGGCCGCGTGCCAGCGCCGTCACCTGCAGGCCTTCGGCCGGGGTGGGCGAGGCGGTGTCGGTCCAGCCGACGGCGGTGGCCACGTTGACGGTGGGAATCAGGGTCTTGTTCGGCTCGGCCAGCTGTGGGCGGGGGCCGGTGGTCAGCTCGGGCGCCAGCTTGGCGGCCTCGCCGCAGCCGGCGACCAGCAGTGCGGCGACCAGGGCCCGGGCGGTCGTCTGCCAGGGAAACACTGTGCGGGTGGGTGCTTGCTGCGGTTCATTCATGCATGGTCCTTGCGCGGCCGGGGGCCGCATGCACCGGATCATCCACAGCCGGGCGGCCCCGGGGTTGTCGGTCGTGGGCGCTTTCTGGCGTGGGCGCACCTCATTTGCGCATCGCCGCTACCATCGCCGGATGACCGACGACCTGTTCCGTGCCGACGCCTACCTGCGCACCTGCGAGGCCCGCGTGCTGCGCATCGACGACACCGGCATCGTGCTGGACCGCACCGTGTTCTACCCGCTGGGCGGCGGGCAGGCTGGAGACAGCGGCGTGCTGGCCCTGGCCGACGGGCGTGAACTGGTCATCGCCGACACCCGCAAGGCCAAGGATGCGGAGGGCCTGCCGACCAATGAATTCGTCCACGTGCCGGCCCCCGAGCAAGCCGAGCTGCTGGCCGCGCTGAAGCCCGGCGACACCGTCACCGCCCGCCTCGACTGGGAGCGCCGCCACCGGCTCATGCGCTTCCACACCGCCACCCATCTCCTGTGCCATCTGGTGCCGCAGCCGGTGAACGGCTGCTCCATCACCCCCGAGTACGCACGGCTCGACTTTCACATGACCGACCCGCTGGACAAGGAAGCGCTGACCGCCGGCCTCGCCAGGCTGGTCGAAGCCTCCCACCCGCTGACCGTGGGCGCCATTACCGACGAAGAACTCGACGCCAACCCCGCGCTGGTCAAGAGCATGAGCGTGCAGCCGCCTCGCGGTACGGGCACGGTGCGCACCATCCGCATCGGCGGAACGGGCGAAGGCGACGCGCAGATCGACTTCCAGCCCTGCGGCGGCACGCATGTTGCAAACACTTCGGAAATCGGGGCGGTAGTGGTCACCAAGATCGAGAAGAAAAGCGCCAACAGCCGGCGCGTGGTGCTGGGCTGGGCCTCATCAGCCGATTTGGCCGCCTGAAACACCCGGAACTTCGCCCCCACTGAATGCTCCGACTGACGGCATGATCTTTTCGCGCATCCATTTCGCTACGCTTCTGATAGCAACAGCCGCAGCCAGCATGCCGGCTGCGGCGCAATCGACCTCCAGCCTGCCATCCAAGCCGGGCGCGGTTGTAACCACTCCCCACGTACGCGCCGAACTGATCGCCCACGCCCCCGACGGCGTGACGCCCGGCGCCCCGGTGTGGGTCGGCCTGCAGATCACGCACCAGCCCGAGTGGCACACCTACTGGAAGAACGCCGGCGATTCGGGCCTGCCCACCGAGATGACGTGGACCCTGCCGGCCGGCGTGTCCACCGGCGAAATCGCCTGGCCGGTGCCGAAGAAGATTCCGGTCGGCAGCCTCGCCAACTACGGCTACGAGAACACCGTGCTGCTGCCGGTGCCGCTGGAGGTGTCCACGCTCTACAAGCCGCCGGTGGCGCTGGGCGGCACGCCAGCGATGGACATCCAGCTCAAGGCCTCCTGGCTGGTCTGCCGCAAGGAATGCATTCCCGAAGAGGGCACGTTCACGCTGGCCCTGCCGCTGCAAGGCTCGACCGCGCTGCACAAGGCCGATTTCGACACTGCCGCGGCAGCCCAGCCCCAGCCGCTGGCCAAACCCGGCACCGTCGAAGTCGACGGCCACAACCTGAAGGTGCGGCTCGAAGGCCTGCCGGCCGCAGTGCAGGGCAAGACACTGGGCTTCTTCCCCGAGACTCCCGAGGTGATCCGCACCGCGGCCGTCTCCGGCAAGGACTGGACCCAATCCTGGCAGGGCGGCATCTGGACCGCGACGATGCCGTTGGCCGACCAGCGCAGCGCCAGCCCCACGGTGATGCCGGTGGTGGTGGCGCTGGCCGAGGCCGACCGGCAAGCCGGACAGCCGGTGGCCTGGCGCGCCGAAGCGCCGGTCACGGGCGCCTGGCCCGCGGGCGCGGCGCCGCGCGCCGAGGTGTCGCCGGCGCTGCAGGCCGCGCTCACCGCCAACGCTGCCAACAACGGCGCAGCAGCAACGCCGGCCGGCGAGCTGCCCGCCCCCTCCTCGACCACCTTCATGGCCGCCCTGCTTGGCGCGCTGCTCGGTGGCCTGCTGCTCAACCTCATGCCCTGCGTGTTCCCGATCCTCGCGATCAAGGTGCTGGGCTTCGCGCGGCAGGCGGGCAACGCCAGCGCGCACCGCAAGGCCGGGCTGGCCTACACGGGCGGCGTTATGCTGTCCTTCCTCGCGCTGGGCGGCGGCATGCTCGCGTTGCGCGCGGCCGGCGCCGGGCTGGGCTGGGGCTTCCAGCTGCAGTCGCCGGGCGTGGTCGCGGCGCTGGCGGCGCTGTTCACGCTGATCGGGCTCAACCTCGTGGGCGTGTTCGAGTTCGGCCGGGCCGCACCCTCGTCGGTGTGCAGCGCGCAGGCCAAGCACCCGCTGGCCAACGATTTCCTCTCCGGCGTGCTCGCCGTGGTCATCGCCTCACCGTGCTCCGCGCCGTTCATGGGCGCGTCGATGGGTTTCGCCATCGGCCTGCCGGCCGCCCAGGCGCTGCTGCTGTTCGTTGCGCTGGGCTTCGGGCTGGCGCTGCCGTATCTGCTGGCCGGCTTCGTGCCCGCCGTCGCGCACCTGCTGCCCAAGCCCGGCCCGTGGATGCACACGCTGCGCCGCCTGCTCGCATTCCCGATGTTCGCCACCGTGGCGTGGCTGGTGTGGGTGCTGGGCCAGCAAAGCGGCATCGATGGCGCGGGCACGCTGCTCGCGCTGCTGGTCTGCCTGGCCGCCATCGTCTGGGCGTTCACGCTGCGCGGACGCACGCGGGTCGTGATCGCGACGATGCTGATCGGCTTCACCGCCGTGCTCACCGCCACCATCGGCCGCAATGTGTTGCAAGTGGTGGAGCCGGCCAGACTGGCATCTGCCCAGGGCACCGCCAGCCAGCGCTGGCAGCCATGGTCCGCCGAGCGCGTGGCCGAGCTGTCGGGCGCCGGCCATCCGGTGTTCATCGACTTCACCGCCGCCTGGTGCGTGACCTGCCAGTACAACAAGAAGAGCACCCTGGCCGACACGCAAGTGCTGGCCGACTTCGACGCCAAGAAGGTCGCCATGCTGCGCGCCGACTGGACCCGGCGCGACCCCGCCATCACCGCGGCGCTCACCGCGCTGGGCCGCAGCGGCGTGCCGGTGTACGTGCTGCAGGCGCCGGGCAAGCCGCCGGTCGTGCTGACCGAAATCCTCGGTAAAGACGAGGTCCGCGCCGCGCTCGCCGCGCTTTGACCACCGCCGTGACATGGGTTGTCACATGCACTTGAAGAAACCGTTCTAAGCTGCACTCGTTGTTTGGAATTTTGTTTTGGAGTTCAAGCTGGCCATGTCTCTTTCGCCATCCACCGACTCGCGTTCCCGTCGTGCCGCGCGTCATGCCCGCGCCGCCCTGAGCCGGGCCTCCCGCCGTGCCGTAGTCGCCGCCGCCGTGGCGCTCGGCGCCACCTTCCTGATGGGCAGCAATGCCGCCGCCGCACCCGCCGTGGGCCAGCAGGCGCCCGATTTCGTTGCCGTAGACACCAGCGGCGCCAAGCACAAGCTTTCGGACTTCGCCGGCAAGTTCGTGGTGCTCGAATGGACCAACCCCGGCTGCCCCTTCGTGCGCAAGCACTACGGTAGCGGCAACATGCCCGCCACGCAGAAGGCCGCGACCGACAAGGGCGTGGTGTGGCTGGCCATCAATTCCACCGAGCGCGCCGCCACCGACTACCTGAAGCCCGATGCGCTCGACGCGTGGATGAGGTCGCAAAAGGCCGCGCCCACCGCCGTGCTGATGGACGAAGACGGCCTGATCGGCCAGGTCTACGGCGCGCGCACCACGCCGCACATCTTCATCATCGACCCCAAGGGCACGCTGGTGTACGCAGGCGGCATCGACAGCATCGCCTCGGCGCGGGCGGACGACATCAAGACCGCGACCAACTACGTGAACCAGGCGCTGGGCGAGGCCTTCGGCGGCAAGCCGATATCGGCCGCCAGTACGCGGCCCTACGGCTGTTCGATCAAGTACAAAACCTGAAGTCCGTCCGCGCGACGCAACGTAACGCAATGCGCGCGTGACAGCTACCTGACCTGCGCAGTCAGGTAGCGGTCGGGGAGTCCGGCCTACCCTTGTGCGAGCACATCGCCAATACAGCCCAAGGGGACAAAAAGATGAATCCTGCGCCCAACGCTGCGCAATCGGGCACGGCCGCCCACGCCTCCACTGCCTCGTCCTCCAAGGTCGCCACCGTCCTGCGCGTGACGGGCGGCAACTTCATGGAGATGTTCGACTTCTTCCTGTTCGGCTTCTATGCCACGCAGATCTCGAAGGCGTTCTTCCCCGCGGGCAACGAATTCGCCTCGCTGATGCTGACCTTCATGACCTTCGGCGCAGGCTTCCTGATGCGGCCGCTGGGCGCGATCTTTCTCGGCGCGTATGTCGACCGCGTCGGCCGCCGCAAGGGCCTGATCGTCACGCTCGCGCTGATGGCCGTGGGCACGCTGCTGATCGCCTGCGTGCCGGCCTACGCCACCATCGGCCTGGCGGCGCCGCTGCTGGTGCTGATCGGCCGGCTGCTGCAGGGCTTCTCGGCCGGCGTGGAGCTGGGCGGCGTGTCGGTGTACCTGTCGGAAATGGCGACGCCGGGCCACAAGGGCTTCTACGTGAGCTGGCAGTCGGCCAGCCAGCAGGTGGCCATCGTCGTCGCGGCGGCGCTCGGCTACTGGCTCAACGTGACCTTCACGTCGCAGGAGATCGGCGACTTCTACTGGCGCATTCCCTTCTTCGTGGGCTGCCTGATCGTGCCGGTGCTGTTCATCATCCGCCGCTCGCTGCAGGAAACCGAGGAGTTCATGGCGCGCAAGCACCGCCCCGACGCGCGCGAGATCTTCCAGTCGATGGTCGCCAACTGGGGCCTGGTGGTCGCCGGGATGATGCTGGTGTCGATGACCACGGTGTCGTTCTATCTGATCACCGTCTACACGCCCACCTTCGGCAAGGCCGTGCTGCACCTGAGCACAACCGACGCGCTGATCGTCACGCTGTGCGTGGCCATCTCCAACTTCATCTGGCTGCCGATCATGGGCTCGCTGTCGGACCGCGTGGGCCGCAAGCCGCTGCTGATTCTGTTCACGGTGCTGACCATCCTCACGGCATACCCGTCGCTCAAGTGGCTGGTGGGCGCGCCGAGCTTCGCGCGCATGCTCGAAGTGGAGCTGTGGCTGTCGTTCCTCTATGCGAGCTACAACGGCGCGATGGTCGTGGCCCTGACCGAAGTGATGCCGGTGAATGTGCGCACCGCCGGCTTCTCGCTGGCGTACAGCCTGGCGACGGCGCTGTTCGGCGGCTTCACGCCGGCAATTGCAACCGGGCTGATCGAGATGACCGGCGACAAGGGCGCGCCAGGCCTGTGGATGACGGCAGCCGCGATCTGCGGGCTGATCGCGACGCTGGTGCTGTACCGGCGCAACGTGAGTCCGGCGGACGCACGTCGCGTGCCGGCGGTCTGATCCTCCGTCTTCTTCACACCAGCCGCAACCCGCCGTCGCACTCGATCACCGTGCCCGTGGTGTAGCCGTTCTCGATCAGGAACTGGATAGCGTGCGCCACGTCCTGCGGCTGCCCCACGCGGCCGACGGGAAGCGTCTCGACCTGCTGGCGGAACAGGTCGTCCTTCATCGCGGTTGGCACGCGGTTCCACCACGGCGTGTCGATGAGGCCGGGTGACACGGCATTCACCCGGCTCGGCTTCAGCTCGCGCGCCAGGCTGCCCACCATCGCTTCGAGCGCGCCGTTGATCGCGGCCAGTCCCGCTGTGCCGGGCAGCGAATTGCGCGCGGAAATCGCCGTCACGAAGGTCAGGCTGCCGCCCTTGCGCAGCACGCGCGCGCCGGCTTGCGCCGCTTCGAGCTGCGGCCAGAACTTGGCCTCGAAGCCGCGGCGCAGCGACTGAAGATCGAGCTGCGCGAATTCGCCCGCGCCCTCGCCGCCGCTGAGCGTGAGCACCAGGTGATCGACGGGCCCGGTCTTCTCGAAGAAAGCATCGAGCGCACCGCGATCGCAGGCGTCAAAGGCCGCGCCGCTCACGTTCCTGCCCAAGCCGCCGATCGCTTCCTGCAGCTTGCCGCTGTCGCGCCCAGTCGCGATCACGCGGGCACCGGTTGCCGCAAGCCGCCGCACGGTTTCGAGCCCCACGCCCGACGAGCCGCCGACCACCACCACTGTCTGTTGTTCCAAAGCCATGTCGACTCCTTTGAATGCCTGATGAAGAAAGTGCCTTCAGGTTAGGGAGCGGCGCCCTATCATTCAAATCGTTTGAAACCATGGAATACATCAACGAAAGTGATTTCAGGCGGCTCGACCTGAACCTGCTGCTGGTGTTCCACGCGCTGCTGCACGAACGCAGCGTCACGCGTGCGGCGCAGCGCCTGTTCATTGGCCAGCCGGCCCTGAGCGGCGCGCTCAAGCGCCTGCGCGCCGCGCTGGGCGACGAGCTGTTCGTGCGCACCTCGCACGGTATGACGCCGACGCCGCGCGCGCTCGAACTCGCGCGCGTCATCGAGCCGCTGCTGCTGTCGCTGCAGCAGGCGCTGCATGCACAGCCGGCGTTCGACCCCGCCACGGCCAAGCGCGTGTTCCGCATCGGTTTGAGCGACGCGCTCGAGGTGGCGCTGATGCCGCAGCTCATGCAGCGACTTTCCGAACAGGCGCCGGGGGTGCGGCTCATCGCACGCGCGGCCGACCGCACCAATGCGCCCGGCATGCTCGATGCGACCGAAATCGAACTGGCGGTGGGCGTGTTCATCGAGTGCGCCGCATGGCACCGGCAACGCGCGCTGTTCGGCTGGCACTTCGTCTGCGTCTACAACGCCGCGCTCGTGAAGACACGCGGCAAGCGGATCACGCTCCAGGAATACCTGCACCACCCGCACCTGCTGACCTCGTTCAGCGCCGACCTGAGCGGGCTCGTCGACGATCTGCTGCGCGAGCAGGGGCATGCGCGCCAGGTCGTGTTCTCCAGCCGCAACTTCGCGACCAGCCCCTTCATCGTGCGGCAGATGCCCGCCATCACCACCGTGCCCACCTTCGCCGCCGCCACGTGGCGCGACGCGCTCGGGCTGGCCGTGAGCCCGCTGCCTTTCGAAACACCGGCCTACGAGGTGTCGCTGCTGTGGGCGGCAGCGCGCGACGGCGATCCAGGCCTGCAGTGGCTGATCGGCCTCATGGCCGAGGTGTTCGGCGAGAAGCCCGTGTGTTGATCCAGCGCGCACCGTACGTTGACCGGGAGCGCAGCATCCACGGTGTCCCGGGTGGAAACACCGATGATGTCGCGCCCCCGCGTGCCTATCCTGCGGAAGCGCTTCCGGGCGCCCTCCACGGAACCCACGGCATGAACGCACACCATTTCAGCACGCTGCTCGAACACCCCGCCGACCGGCAGGCCTGCTGGGGCCGGATCAACACCACCTACTTCGGCGCGCTGAACGTGCAGTGCCTGGACACAGGCACCTTCGACGCGCGCATGGACGCCTACGAACTCGGCCCGCTGGGCATGTTCATGATCGAGGCGCCCTCGCACCGCGTGGCGCGGCCCGACATGCGCAGCGAGATCGCGCTCGACGAGCACTACAAGCTGGTGCTGCAGCTCGAAGGCCACGGCCACATCTCGCAGCGCGACCGCGAGTTCCACCTGCACCCCGGCGACTGGAGCCTGTACGACCCACGCGTGCCCTACGCCATCACCAACCCCGAGCGCTCGCGCCTGCTGGCCATCACCATCCCGCGCCAGCAGTTCAAGGGCATGAAGATCCCCGACCTGCACACCTGCGAGGCGCACACGCCGGCCATGCAGGGGCTCTACGCGGTGCTCGGCTCGTTCCTCACCTCGCTGGCCGACCAGCTGCCCTCGCTGCCCAACGCAGTCGGCCGCTCGGTCAGCGACACGGTGCTGGGCCTGCTGGCCTCCACGCTTGCCACCCACTCCGACGAGCAGTTCGGCGCGCACCCGGTGCCTGGCGTGCTGAAGGTGCGCGTGAAACAGTTCGTGCACGCGCACCTCGCGGACCCGACCCTGTCGCTCGACCTCATCGCGCAGCAGCTGCGTTGCTCCAAACGCTACCTGCACCGCGTGTTCGAGGACGAGGAGCAGACGCTCGACCGCTTCATCTGGCAGATGCGGCTCGAGCGCTGCAGCGAGGCGCTGCGCAACGCGGCGGGCGGTCGCACGTCGGTGTCGGAGATTGCCTTTGCCTGGGGCTTCAACAGCAGTGCGCATTTCTGCCGAGTGTTCAAGGCGCAATACGGCGTGTCGCCGCGCGAGTTCCAGCGGCGCGAGGCCGGGAGCGTCGCCGCCTCGGCCATGCTGACGCACTAGCGCCCAGGTAAGCCGCGCCTTCGCGCTCCCGTCGAACCTTCGTCAAGCCGCCGCGAGATAGCTGCTGTGCAGTATCTCCGGCCGGCTACGCAGTTCCTGCGACGAGCCCGCGAAGGCCATGCGACCACGCTCCAGCACATAGGCGCGGCTCGACACCGCGAGCGCCACCGTGGTGAACTGTTCGATCAGCAGCACGCCCACACCTTCGCGCGCGACCTGTTGCACCACCTCCACCAGCCGCTTGACCACCGTGGGCGCGAGCCCCAGCGAGAGCTCGTCGATGGCCAGGTAGCGCGGCTTGCCGATCAGCGCCTGCGCGATGCAGACCATCTGCTTCTGGCCGCCCGAGAGCGAACGCGCGGGCAGCGCGAGCTTCACGCGCAATTCCGGAAACACCGCGAGCACCTGCTCCACAGCATCGGCCACGCGCGCAGCGGGCAACGCAGTGGCGGCGGCGCGCAGGTTGTCGAGCACCGAGAGATCGCCCAGCACGCGGTGGCCCTCAGGCACCACCGCCACGCCGAGCGCACGCACGCGCTCGGGCCGCTGGCCGTGCAGCGCATGGCCCTCGACCTCGATGCGTCCGCCCGCAATCGGCAGCACGCCGCCGATGGCCATCACCGTGCTCGACTTGCCCGCGCCGTTCGCACCCAGCAGCGCCGTCACTTCGCCGGGAGGCACCTGCAGGTCGATGCCGTGCAGCACGGCCTTGCCGCCGCGCTGCAGGCGCAGATCGTTCACGCTCAGCATGTGCTTGTCACTCCGTTCCGAGGTAGGCCTTGCGCACGGCCGGGTCGTCGAGCACCTGGCGCGTCGGGCCGAGCGCGAGTCGGCGGCCGAAATCGAGCACCAGGGTCTGCGTGCAGGTGGCCGCGATCAGGTCGACGTCATGGTCGATCAGCAGCACCTGCGCGCCGCAGAAAGCGTGCACCGAGCCGATCACGCGGCGCAGCGCGCCGGCCTCCTGTTCGGTGAGGCCCGCGCCGGGTTCGTCGAGCAGGAGCAGCTTGGGCGCGCCGACCAGCGACTTGGCGATCTCCAGCATGCGGCGCTGGAACAGGTTGAGCAGATGGCCCGGCACCGTTGCCGCATCGAGCAGGCCGGTGTGCGCCAGCGCGCGCGCGACCTGCGCCACCGCATCGCTGCGCGCATGCGGCACGTGGTCGAGCAGGGCGCGCACGTTGTCCCACACGCTGAGGTCCTCCACCACCTGCTCGGTCTGGAACGACCGGCGCAGGCCGAAGCGCACGCGCTCGATGGGATTCAGGCCCAGCAGATCGGCGCCGTTCACCGCGACGGTGCCGCTGCGCGGCAGCACGAGGCCGCTGAGCACGTTGACCAGCGTGGTCTTGCCCGCGCCGTTGGGGCCGATGAGGCCGCACACCGGCGCATCGAGTTCGGCGCTCAGCGCGTCGATGGCCTTGACGCCGCCGAAGGCGACGGTGAGATCGCTGATGCGGATCATGGCGGAGCATCCTTGCCGCCAGACAGCCGCTGGCGCACTGCTGCGAAGGCGCCAGCCAGTTGTCCGGCGATGCCGCTGGGCGCGGTGATGAGGGCATGCAGCAACGCGACGCCGAAGAAGATCATCGCCAGATAGCCATTCACCCCGAAGTCCGTCAGCAGCGCCGGCACCGCGCGAAGCAGCAAGCCGGCAATCAGCGCGCCCGCCCAGTTGTAGGCCCCTCCCACCACCGTGAGCGCGAACAGCATCACCGAGTCGCCCGCGGTGAAGGCGCGCCCGTCGAGCTGCCCCACGCCGCCCGCAAGCAATGCGCCCGCCACGCCGGCGCAGAAGCCCGCGAGGCCGAAGGCCCAGGTCTGGTAGCGCAGGATGTTCACACCGGCCGCCACGGCCGCCGCCTCGCCGCGCCGGATCAGCGCCCACGAGCGCCCGGCGCGCGTGCGTCGGTGAAGCTCGATCAGCGCCAGCACCGCCGCCAGCCACACGGCCACGTAGCGGAAGTACGCCGCGTCGGAAAGCGCCAGCGTCGGTCTGGGCATCATCAGCCGCTCGCTGCCGAACACGCGGCCCAGCCATCCCGCGCCGCCGTCGGGAAAGCCTGTGACGTTGATGAGCACCTGGAAGCCGCCCGCCATCATCATCGTGACGAGCGCCAGGTACAGCCCCTTGAGCCGCAGCGCCGGCAGCCCCGCGAGCATGCCCACCACGCACGACAGCAACCCGCCCGCGAGCACCGACAGCTCGAAGGGCCAGCCCATCCCGTGCCCCGCGCGCAATGCGATCCAACCGCCCACGCCGAGCAGCGCGTACTGGCACAGCGATACCAGCCCCAGCTGGCCGTAGAGCAGAGCCACGCCGGCCGCCGCGATCGACAGCGCGAGCGAGGAGGTCAGCGTCTTGATCCAGTAGGCATTGGCCAGCCACGGCACAACGAGGCCGATGAGCAGCACGCAGCCCACCATCACCGCCAGCGAGATGCGCGCGCGGCGCGATGCTTGCGCGAGCGAAGCCGGCGGCCCCTGCACGTCGTGCGCCGGCACAGCCCCGACGATGGTCGAAGAGGCGCTCATGCCTGCCGCGTCCCGGTGCGATAGAACACGATCATCGCCAGCGCGATCAGAAACGGCGTGGCAGTGCGGAACGCCGCGAAGCCCGGCACGGTGATCGCCAGCGCCTCCAGTACGCCGATGGCGATGCCGCCCGCCACCGTGGCCGGCAGCGAGTGCAGGCGGCCGATGATGGCGGCGGCAAAGGCCGGAATCACCAGGAAGGTCAGCAGCGTGGCCTGCAGCCGCACGATGTTCGCGAGCAGCAGGCCGCACACGCCGGCGAAGGCTCCGCTGAGCACCCAGGCCACTGTGTCGACGCCCAGCACGCGGATGCCGAGCAGCGCGCTCAGGTCGCGGTCGTTGGCCAGCGCGCGCATCTTCAGGCCCACGCGCGTCTTCGACAGCAGCAGGCCCACGCCGCCCATCATCAGCACGGCCAGCGCGAGCCCCAGGGCGCGGGTATGGGTAAGCCGCACCTCGACCTCGCCCAGCACGAAGTCGATGGCGCCCGCGTCGGTAGGCAGCACCAGCCGGCGCGGCTGTTCGCCCCAGTACCACTCGGTGAAGCCCACCACCACCAGCGCGAAGCCCAGCGTCGCGATGCTGCGGATGGTCGGATCGCGGTGCGACAGCCGCGGCGCCAGCAGCCGTCCGTAGGCCAGCGACAGCAGCATCGAAGTGACGATGGCCGCGCACCACGCCAGCCCCTGCGGCCAGTCCGCCTCGAGCATCGACCAGGCCACGTAGGCGCCGATCGCGCCGATGGCACCGAAGGCGAAGTTCAGCACCCCCGACGAGCGGTAGAGCACCACCAGCCCCACGCCGGAGAGCGCATACACCGCGCCCAGGCCCAGGCCCGAGATGACGAAAGGCAGGTATTCGTCCATGGCCGGGCGCGCTTACTTCAGGCCCATCTTCTGCTCGTCGGCGCGGATGTCGACCAGCTCCGGGTCGTCCGCCGTCAGGCAGCCGCCGGGGGCGAAGCGCCAGCCGTTGCCGTCGGGGCTGGCTACCGGGCCGCTGTTGTTGGCGTTGTGGCGGTTGCCGTTGCCCACGTAGAAGGGCTTGCACAGGATGTCGCTCCTGAAGTCGCTCACCTTGCGCAGCGCATCGGTCACGCCTGCACGGTCGATCTTCTTCGGGTCCATCTTCAGCAGCGCCTGCGTCACGATGCGCGCTGCCACGTAGCCGCCTTGCGAGAAGGTGTCGCGCGGATCGCTCTTAGCGCCGTACTTGTCCATCACCGCAAGCCAGTTCTTGTTGTCGGGGCCTGCCGATTCGAGCGGGTTGAATTCGAGGTTGACGTCGAAGTTGCCCTTCCAGTAGGGCCCGATGGCCTTGGGCACGTCGGTGTTGTAGGCCGGCGCGGACGACACGAAGTGGATCTTCTTGCCGATGTTCTGCTGCTCGGCGGCCGCCAGCATCGGCACCAGGATGCCCTTGGGCACGTTCATGATGATGGTGTCGGGCTTCTTCGCGGCCGCCTGCAGCATGGTGGAGGTGGCGTCGGCCGAGCCGGGGTCGATGGCGATGGTCTCGACCTCCACGCCGTTCTTTCTGCCCCACTCCTTCGGCCCTTCGCAGGCCCAGTTGCCCAGGCTGGGGATGTTCGGAATGATGCAGACCATCTTCTTCGACTTGTACTTCTGCGCGGCGTACATGGCGGCGATGGTGGCCGACACGCGCGGCCCCGCGTTCACCGGCACGTAGTTGCGCGCGTTGAAGCACTCGCGCGGCACGCCGGTGCCGGCGATGACCATCACGCCCTCGTCGGCGTACATCTTGGCGTTGGCGCCGCACTCCACGAAGCTGGTGCTGCCCGCGAGCGCCACCACCTTGCGGTCCTTCACGAGCTTGGAGGCGACCTGCGCGGCGGTCTCCGGGTTCCACTGGTCGTCGACCACGATGTAGTCGACCGGGCGGCCGTTGATGCCGCCGTTGGCGTTCACGCACTTGAAGTACGCGGCCGCCGCCTGGCCCGAGGCGCTGAAGTCGTCGGGGCCGGTCTTGCCGACCACCGCGCCGATGGGAATGGGCTCGCCCGTTGCGGGCTTGCCGGTGTTGAGGCCGCAGTCGGGGGCCGACTGTGCCCATGCACCGCCCGCACCCGCGATACCCATGGCGCCGACCGCGAAGGACAGCGAAATCTTCTTCTGGATCTTCTTCATGATGGATGTCTCCTTTTCTGGTGATCGAAACCCGGCGGCTACACCGCCATGCACACGCTCTTGAGCTCGGTGAAGCTCTCGACCGCCGCGCGCCCCAGGTCGCGCCCGTAGCCCGACTGCTTCACGCCGCCCAGCGGCAGTGCGTTGTCGAGCACGTTGTGCGCGTTGACCCAGACCACACCCGCCTGCAGGCGCGGCACGATGCGGTGCACGGCCGAGAGGCTGTTCGACCACACGCTGGCGGCCAGGCCGTAGGCGCTGTCGTTGGCCATGCGGATCGCGTCTTCCACGTCGTCGAAGGGCACGACCGTCGCGACCGGGCCGAACACCTCCTCGCGCACGATGCGCATCGAGGGCTTCGCGTCGACGAACACGGTGGGCTTCACGAAGCAGCCGCCATCGAAGGCTCGGCTACCGCCGGTGACCAGCGTCGCGCCCTCGGCCACCGCACCGTCGATGTGCGCCATCACGCGGTCCATGTGGCGCCTGGAGACGAGCGGGCCGAACTGCGCCTGCGGGTCGAAGCCCGAGCCGATGTGCAGCCCCTCGGCGGCCTGCGCCAGTTGCGACACCACCTTGTCGAAGATGCCGCGCTGCACATACACGCGCGAGCCCGCGGTGCACACCTGCCCCTGGTGGAAGAAGATGCCGTTGGCCGCACCCTGCGCCGCCGCGGCCGGGTCGGCGTCGTCAAGCACGATCAGCGGCGACTTGCCGCCCAGCTCCAGCGTGAAGCGCGCCATGTTGTCGACGGCGGCATGGCCGATCTGCCGGCCCACGCCGGTCGATCCGGTGAAGCTGATCTTGCGGACGTCCGGATGCTGCGCGAGCGCCGCGCCGGCCGTAGCGCCACGCCCGCACACCACGTTGAGCGCGCCCGGCGGAAAGCCCGCCTCGATGGCCAGTTCGGCCAGCCGCAGCGCGGTGAGCGGTGTTTCTTCCGAAGGCTTGAGCACCACGGTGCAGCCTGCCGCGAGCGCGGGCGCGACCTTCCACAGCGCGATGGCCAGCGGGAAGTTCCACGGCACGATCGCGCCCACCACGCCGACCGGTTCGCGCCGCGTGTAGGTCACCCACTGCGGACCCGGAATACCGATGGAGTTGTCCAGCGTCTGGCCTTCGAGCTTGGTGGCCCAGCCCGCCATGTAGCGCACAAACTCGGCGCCCGCGCCCACGTCGACCATGCGGGCGATGCCGCGCAGCTTGCCGCTTTGCAGCGTCTCGAGCGCACTGAGTTCGTCGGCGTGCGCTTCGATCAGCGTCGACAACGTGTAGAGCATGCGCTCGCGGTCGGCAGGGCGCAGCGACCTCCATGCGGCGCTCTCGAAAGTGCGGCGCGCGCTGGCGACGGCGATGTTCACGTCAGCCGCGTCGCTGTCGGGTGCCTCGGCCACGGTCATCTCGGTGGCGGGGTCGACCACCGGCAGGTAGCTGCCGCTGGCGGGGGGCGCCTCGCGGCCGTCGATGTGGTTGCCACGCCGGCGCTGTGCCAGCAGGCCCACCTGGCCGAGGTGTTCGATCGACAGGTCTCGCAGATTCATGAAGGGGCTCCGGGGCGATGCGTTGAAGAAGAGAAAGAAGAAAGTGCTGTCACTGCATGGCGCGCGCCACGAGCAGCGTGTCTGTGAACTGCTCGAAGCGCCGCACCTTGCCGCCCTGCACCTGCCACACATGGGTGACGCGCGCGTGCATGGTCTTGCCGGTGGCGCGGTTGCGGCCGTGGTAGTCGCCAATGCCGACCACGGTGTCGCCGCCGTCGACCAGCCGCTCCAGCACGAAGCGGTAGCCCTCCCACTCGGCGCCCAGCGCCTTGAAGACCTTCTCGATCACCTGCGCCGGGCCGACGTGCGTGCCGGCGCAGGGAAAGCCGGCCATCTCGGTCCACTGCACGTCGTCGGACACGTCGGCGAACATGGCGTCGATGTCCTGCCGGTCGGAGGCGGCGTAGTGATCGGCAACGATCTGGTGGGGCGTGCGCATGAAGTGAAGCTCCTGGTGTGACAGCTAAGAAGGGAAAGATCAGACCGGCCCGAACTCGGGCGGATAGAAGGTCTGCGAGGCCTTGCGCATGAAGGCGCCCGCGGGGTTGTTGGCGACTTCGCCGGCACCGGTGACGCCGAGGAACTTGCCAGTCGAGCGGCCGCGCGCAAAGTCGAAGAGGAACACCGACGCCACCGGAATCAGGAACTCGCGGAAGGTGAAGACGTACTGCTCGTCGTCGAACTTCCAGTAGCTCGCCAGGTCGACGTCGCCGTGGCCGCGCTGCACGCCGACCAGGCACTGCCAGGCGTAGCGCTCCGAGCTCAGGTAGGTGTGCTCGTAGGTGTGGTTGGGGCTGTAGGTCTGCCAGGTGCGCAGGCCGATGAGGTCGCGCGTAGCGTGCGGGACAAGGCCGGTGGCATCACCGCCTTCGAGCGTGCCGACCCAGAAGTCCTGCGGCACGCGCGGCTGGCCGGCGGCCTCCTCTGCACCGACGATGCGGCAGCGGATGGCGAGCACGCGGCGCGTGCGCGTGTTGAGCACCACGGTCACTGCCTCGGTGGGCCGGCCGGCCTGCGTGATATCGAGGAAGAAGGTGTCTGGCGCGACCTCGATGGCCTCGTACCAGTCGCCCTGCGCCTGCCCGCCGCGTGCCCCCTCTTCCTGCCAGTCGATCGTGTGCTGCGTGCGCGGCTTCAATGCGAGGCGGAAGTCGGGCAGGGCCAGCACCAGCGTCCGGCCCGCAAGCGCGTCGGTGGGCGGCAGGCGGTTGGTGGCAATGCCGAGTGCGAACTGGTCGTAGGTCTTCCAGTCGGCGGGCTTGGTGGTGTCTGTGCTCATGGCGTCGTTGTTCCTTGTTCAGGCGTCGTGCGCGAAGGCGATGGTGGGAAGGTCCACGGCGCAGGCGCCGCCATCGACCATCAGCGAGCTGCCGGTGACCATCGCGGCCAGCGGCGAGGCGAGGAACATCACGGCATTCGCCACGTCCCCGGGGCTGGCGGCGCGGCCCATGGGCACGTCGCGCGTGACGAGGTCGTAGGCCGCATCGGTGCCGGCCAGGCGGTACTTGTCGACGAGCACCTGCATCTGTTCGTCGGCCATCTCGGTGCGCACCCAGCCCGGGCACACCGCGTTCACGCGCACGCCCTGCCTGCCGTAGTCACGCGCCAGCGAACGCACCAGGCCGATGAGCGCATGCTTCATCGTCACGTAGCCGACCACGCCCGGCCCTGCGAAGTGGCCTGCGAGGGAAGACAGCACGACGATGTTGCCGCGCCGCTCGATCAGCTCCGGCAGCAGTTCGCGTGCGCAGACGAAGGCGGTGTCGAGGTTCAGGCGCGTCGAGAGCGCCCACGAGGCGTCGTCGGTGGACAGCGCATCTCCCACGCCGTGGCCGCCCGCGTTGGCGACGAGCACGTCGACACGGCCGAGCTTCTCGCGTGCCTGGGTCAGTGCCCGGCGCACGTCTTCTGTGCTGGCGGCGTCGCCTGCCACCGCGAGGCCGTCGAGCTTCGAAGCGACGGCCTCGAGCTGCGCAAGGCGCCGCCCCATCAGCACGACACGGCCGCCCGCCGCGGCGAACTGCGCAGCGACCGCCGCACCGATGCCGGTGCCGCCGCCCGTGATGAACGCGACCTTGCCGGCCATGGAATCTCTCGTGGAACTCATTTGCTCTGTCTCCTTGTCGGGATCGACTCTAGGTTTCGGCGCGCATCGGCGATTGACCGAACGCGCAGAGTTAGTTGCCCGACAGCGCGAAGTCGGCGCAGCGCTCAGCCAGCATCACCGTGGGCGCGTTGGTGTTGCCGCTGACCAGCGATGGCATTACCGAGGCGTCGCACACGCGCAGCCTCGCCACGCCGTGCACGCGCATGCGCGCATCGACCACGGCCAATTCATCGCGGCCCATGCGGCAGGTGCCGCTCGGGTGGTAGACGGTCTTGGCGCGCTGGCGCACGTAGGCCTCGATGGCATCGTCGGCCAGGTCCTCAGCGGCGGACGGCGCGAGTTCCTCCGACACCAGCTCGCGCAGCGCCGGCGCGCGCAGGATGCGGCGTGCCAGCTTCACGCCGCGCACCAGCGTGGCGACGTCTTCCGGCGCCTGCAGGTAGCCGCCGTCGAACAGGATCGGTGCCATCGGATCGGCGCTGCGCAGCCGCACGCTGCCGCGCGATCGGGGCCGCAGGAAACAGGGGTTGATCGAGATGCCGTGGCCGGCCAGCGGCTCGCGGTCGACGTCGCCCACCAGCACCGGCAGCACGTGGAACTGCAGGTCGGGCCGACCTTCGCCGGTGGTGTCGACAAAGCCGCCGCTCTCGACCACGTTGGAGGTGAGAAGGCCGGTGTTGAAGAGCGTCCATTGCAGGCCGTGCTTCAGCGCGGCCAGGCCGCGGTCGTTGCCCAGCAGGCTGATCGGCTCGCGCGTGCGGCCGTAGACCGACACCTCCAGGTGGTCCTGGAAGTTCTCGCCCACGCCGGGCAGGTCACGCGCCACGGGAATGCCAAGCGCCTGCAGCTGCGCGCCGGGGCCGATGCCCGACAGCATCAGCAGCTTGGGCGATGCCAGCGCGCCGGCCGAGAGGATCACTTCCTGGCTTGCCGTGGCCACGATGTCCTCGCCGGTGCCGCCCTGGCCGGTGCGGTAGACCACGCCCGTGGCGGCGCCGTCTTGCGTCAGCACACGCATCACATGGGCGCCGGTGACCACCGTGAGCTTCGGGTTGCCGCGCACGGCCGCGAGGTAGGTGGCCGCGGTGCTCGCGCGCCGGCCTTCGAAGGTGGTCGTCTGGTAGAAGCCCACGCCGGCCTGGTCGGCGCCATTGAAGTCGTCGTTGTAGGCCAGGCCGCTTTGCTGCGCCGCGCGCAGGAAAGCCAGGCTCAGCGGGTGCCGGAAGCGCGTGTCGCTCACCTTCAGCGGCCCGCTGGTGCCGTGCAGCTCGCAGGCGAAGCGCGCGTTCGACTCGGCCTTGCGGAACCACGGCAGCACGTCGCTCCAGCTCCAGCCTTCGCAGCCCTGTGCCTGCCAGCCGTCGTAGTCGGCCGGCGTGCCCCGGATGTAGACCATGGCGTTGACCGAGCTGCCGCCGCCCAGCGTGCGGCCCTGCGGCACGAACATCCTGCGGCCGCCCGCCGCGGGTTGCGGCTCGCTCTCGTAGGCCCAGGTGCGCTCGGTGCCGATCACGCGCACGAAGGTGGCGGGCATGTGGATGAAGCGGTCGTTGTCGGGCGGGCCGGCCTCCAGCAGCAGCACGCTGCGCCCCGCCAGCGCCAGCCGGTGCGCGAGCACGCAGCCCGCCGAGCCGGCCCCCACCACCACGAAATCGAAAACCTGTTGCGCCATGTTCGTCCGGAGTTGTTGTTCCGCCCGGATGCTCGGCGCTGCGGCGCGCCATGGATCACCGAGGCGGGTTGGTGCAACTCAAAATGCGCTGTCGGTCAATGCCGGGGTGCCCTGCGACAATCGGGAAATGCCTTTCGCCCCATTGCAAAACGACACTTTCCTGCGAGCCTGCTGGCGCCAGGCCACCGACCACACGCCCGTCTGGCTCATGCGCCAGGCCGGCCGCTACCTGCCGGAGTACGTCGCCACCCGCGCCAAGGCGGGCAGCTTCATGGGGCTGGCCACCAACACCGACTACGCCACCGAGGTCACGCTGCAGCCGCTGGAGCGCTATCCGCTCGACGCGGCCATCCTGTTTTCCGACATCCTGACGGTGCCCGACGCGATGGGCCTGGGCCTGTCGTTCGAGGCCGGCGAGGGTCCGCGCTTCGCGCGCCCGGTGCGCGACGAAGCGGCCGTGGCCGCGCTCGAAGTGCCCGACATGGACAAGCTGCGCTACGTGTTCGATGCCGTGGCCTCGATCCGCAAGGCGCTGGACGGCCGCGTGCCGCTGATCGGCTTCTCGGGCAGCCCGTGGACGCTGGCCTGCTACATGGTGGAAGGCGCGGGCTCCAGCGACTACCGCCTCGTGAAGAGCATGCTCTACGGCCGCCCCGATCTCATGCATCGCCTGCTGGCCGTGAATGCCGACTCGGTGGCCGCGTACCTCAATGCCCAGATCGACGCCGGCGCGCAGGCCGTGATGGTGTTCGACAGCTGGGGCGGCGTGCTGGCCGACGGCGCGTTCCAGGAATTCAGCCTCGCCTACACGGCCCGCGTGCTGGCCGGCCTCAAACGCACCGGCGCCGACGGCCAGCCCGTGCCGCGCATCGTGTTCACCAAGGGCGGCGGCCTGTGGCTCGACGCCATGCGCGAACTCGACTGCGAGGTGCTGGGCGTCGACTGGACCGTGAACCTGGCCTCGGCGCGAAAGCAGATCGCCGAAGGCTCGGACGGCAAGGCCAAGGCCCTGCAGGGCAACATCGACCCCAACGTGCTGTTCGCGCCGCCCGCGCAGATCGAGGCCGAGGTGGCGAAAGTGCTGCAGGCCTTCGGCAAGCCCCACGCCGACCGCAGCACCCAGGGCCCGACGCACATCTTCAACCTGGGCCATGGCATCAGCCAGTTCACGCCGCCGGACCACGTGGCGGCGCTGGTGCAGGCGGTGCACGCCCAATCGCGCGCGCTGCGCAGTTAACACTGCAGTCTTCGGGAGCGGGCCGGCGGGGCACCGAGGCGCCCCGTAAAGTTGGTACGAAGCCGTTTGTCAAGCGCAAAAACGGCATATCGGTCTGACTTATGCACAAAACCCGTGTTGCACTGCGCAAGATTTTCCGGGGGACCTCCCTCTTTGCTCCTAAAGAGATAGCGACGCTAAGTTATTGATTTATATAGGATTTGAACTTTGCTTTTTTTCCGGGCATTCCAGCCAGAGCCTTGATTTTCAAGGCCCCGCAGCGAATCGAGCCGGCTTGTCAACAAAGTTATCCACAGAAACTCTGGACGGCCTCCAAAGCTCTGAAAAATCAACGACTTAAGCGCTCTTGCTCAAAGTCTCCTTAACAAACCTTTCCAAGAAGGACCGCTCATCTCCACAGCCGGCCTCCCCTTAGACAGCGCTTCCCAGCCGACGAACGGTGCGCCGCCAGCACTGCCGTGGCGACTCGACATCGCGGTGCAGACGCCCGCGCATGCCGCGCTCGGCGACCTGCTGAGCTACGCCAGCGCCGAGCCGATGCCGCCCGGCACGCTGGTGCGCGTACCGCTGGGCAAGCGCGAAGTGCTGGGCGTGGTCTGGAACGAGCCAGTTTCGCTGGTGGGTGCCGAGCCCGACATGGCGCTGAAGCCTGTGGGCGCGGCGCTCGACGCGCTGGCCCCGCTGGGCGAGGCGTGGCGCGACCTCGTGGCCTTTGCAGCGCGCTACTACCAGCGCTCGATCGGCGAGATCGCGCTGGCCGCCCTGCCGCCGCAGCTGCGCGACCTGTCGACGACGCAGCTGGCGCGCCGGCTCAAGCGCAAGACGACGGCCGGGCCGGTGGCCGAAACAGCCGAGTCGGCGAACCTGATCGCGCTGAGCGCGGAGCAGACGGCCGCCCTGGCGCGCATCGAGACCGAAGCAGGTACTTTTTTGCTGGTCGGCAGCACCGGCAGCGGCAAGACCGAGGTCTACCTGCGCTGCGTGGCCGACCTGCTCGCGCGCGACCCCGAGGCGCAGGCGCTGGTGATGGTGCCCGAGATCAACCTCACGCCGCAGCTCGAAGCCCGCTTCAAGGCCCGCTTCGGCGAAGAAGCGGTGGTGTCGCTGCACAGCGGCATGACCAACCCGCAGCGGCTGGCGAGCTGGCTGGCGGCGCACAGCGGCGCGGCGCGCATCGTGCTGGGCACGCGCATGGCGGTGTTCGCGTCGATCCCGGGGCTCAAGCTCATCGTGGTCGACGAAGAGCATGACCCGAGCTACAAGCAGCAGGAAGGCGCGCGCTATTCCGCACGCGACCTCGCCGTGTGGCGCGGCCAGCGCGAAAAGGCCAAGGTGATCCTGGGCTCGGCCACGCCCTCGCTCGAAAGCTGGCACCAGAGCCGGCCCGCCGAAGGCGAAGACCCGGGCGGGCGCTATGTGCGGCTGGCCATGCCCTCGCGCATCGGCGCGGGCGAGTTGCCGGCCGTGCGGCTGGTCGACATGAACCTGCAGCCGCCGAAGACGGTGATTTCGGGCGCGCTGCTCGACGCCATCGGCCAGCGCATCGCGCGCGGCGAGCAGAGCATGATCTTCTTGAACCGGCGCGGCTACGCACCGGTGCTGGCCTGCGGCGACTGCGGCTGGAAGAGCGAATGCCCGCACTGCAGCGCCTACCGCGTGTTCCACAAGATCGACCGCACGCTGCGCTGCCACCACTGCGGCTTTACCGAGCGCGTGCCGCGCGCCTGCCCGGCCTGCGGCAACCCCGACATCGCGCCCGTGGGCCGCGGCACCGAGCGGCTCGAAGAGCACCTGGCCGAGCTGTTCTCGGCCGTGAAGCACCCCGATGGCAGCGCGGTGCGCATCGCACGCATCGACGCCGACAGCACCAAGAAGCAGGGCGCGCTCGAATCGCAGCTCGCGGCCGTGCACGCGGGCGAGGTCGACGTGCTGGTCGGCACGCAGATGATCGCCAAGGGCCACGACTTTCGCCGCATCACGCTGGTGGCGGCGGTGAACCCCGACGGCGCGCTGTTCTCCAGTGACTTCCGCGCGCCCGAGCGGCTGTTCAGCCTGCTGATGCAGTCGGCCGGCCGCGCGGGCCGCGATGCCGCGTATCTCGCGGCGCAGGGCGCCAAGGCCGAAATGTGGATCCAGACGCACCATGCGCAGCACCCGCTGTTCATGGCGCTGCGCAAGCACGACTACGCCAGCTTCGCGCAGCAGCAGCTCGACGAGCGCCGCGCGGCCGGCATGCCGCCCTTCGCGTTCCAGGCGCTGCTGCGGGCCGACGCGCGAGAGCAGTCGGTGGCGCAGGGCTTCCTGAACATCGCAGCCGATCAGGCCGAGGCGATACCGGGCTCCGACCTCGTCACGCGCTACCCGGCGGTGCCGCTGGCGATCCAGCGCGTGGCCAATGTGGAGCGTGCGCAGATGCTGATCGAAAGCCCCTCGCGCGCCGCGCTGCAGCGGCTGCTTGCGAGTTGGCAGCCGCTATTGCACGAACTGCGGCGCACGCCGGAGGGCAAAGGCGTGATCCGATGGCTCGTCGACGTCGATCCGCACAGCATCTGACTGGCGGCAATCAACCTGAGACCGCGGTTTCAGTGGTAGCCAGTGGGCTCCTTGCCCATGTCCACATAACGCAGCTCGTTGTGCCTGCGCCGCGCGATGCTCACGGGCCAGGCGAACACCACGAGGCTCAGCGCGGCGAGCGCGAGCCCGGTGGCGGTGCCGAACTTGCCGGCATGCCAGAACCAGCCGACGCCGGCGAGACATACCAACCACAGCAGGATGCGAAAAAGAATTGCCATTGCGCGCCCCTTCACACCTTTGACTTGCAAGCACTGTAGCAGCGCATCTGCAAACTCAAGCATTCATCTGAAGTCATAGCGATATCTATGTCTTACGGCCTGCCTCGGCCTACCCGAAAATTTGTGAAAAAAGAGTTGACGACATGCCTCGTCGCTGTTCAAGCTGTAACAGCGCGCGAACTCCTCGCGGGTTTCGCGTTCCAAACTGGCTCGCTCATCGAAGGCAAAGGGTAGGTCGCCGTGAAACCGCCGTCTTTCTCAGGTTGGGTTCTCTCGCTCGCGTCGTGCCTCGCCTGCGTTTTTGCCGCACCCGCCGCCTCGGCGGCCGAGCTCGATCTGCAGGGCAGCCGCCTGGTGGTGTCGGGCATGCTCGACGGCACCGCGATCAAGGAATTCACCGACCAGCTGGGCAGCGGAACAGTCCATACCGTGGTCTTCGAAGACTCATTCGGCGGCACCGCCGAAGCAGCGGGTGCATATGCCGACGCCATCCGCGCGAGCGGCGTGCAGACCGAAATACGAGGCCAATGCATGGCCGCCTGCGCCTATGCCTTCCTGGCCGGCAAGACACACCGCTTCGGCTATGGCCTGCAGGTCAACGGCATCCTGCTGCCGGTCGCGTCGCGCCCCACGGCTGCCGAGCTGGCAATACGCTGGCGCGGCGACGAGGCCCACAAGACGCTGGCCGACTTCACGCCCACCGCCACCTCGGCAGCCAAGCCGGTGGAAGCCAGCGCCCCGCCCGTCGTCAAGGACAACTGGCAGCCCGACCACGGCGTGCTCTTCACCGCGAGCCCGACGCTCTTCGGCCGCATCTACAACACCTACTACTGCGACGGCACGCAGGGCCGCGACTTCTCGAAGTGCGAGCGCCTTGCCGATGCCGACCCGTACAAGCTCGGCGTCCTAACCCCGTAGCACGCTCACCGCGAGCGGAAAGCTGAAGAAGGCGATCGCCGTCGTCCACAGGATGATGCGCGCGATGCGTCCGTTGTCCGCACCGAAGCGCTCGGCCAGCATCGACACATTGCTCGCGCTTGGCAGCGCCGCGACCAGCACGATCACCACCAGCGCCTCGTGCGACAGCGGCAACCCGAGCGCCATGGCGCCCAGCCCCAGGCCCCACACCAGCAGCGGATGCGCGAGCAGCTTCACCGCCACCACCGGCAGCACGTCGCTCCACGGTGCCTTGATCGCAGGGCTGCGCGCCGTGGTGCCCATGGCCTCGGCCACCGCGGCGCTGGCGCCATGCTCGCGCGCCAGCAGCGCCGAACGGGCCAGCACCGCCCCGATGGTGAAGAGCGCCACCGGCGAGGCCGCATCGGCCAGCATGGCGATGGTGCGCTCGATGGGCCCGGGCAGCGGCCAGCGCGCAGCCGACAGCAGCACGCCCAGCAGGATCGACCACGGCATCGGGTTGACGACGATCCCGCGCAGCGCCTTGCGCGCGGCCTGCGTGGCACCGTGCCGCCCCGAGCCACCCGCACCGTCGAGGCGCGACAGCGCAATGCACAGCGACGAAGTCACCACGAGGTCGAACGCGATCGTGATGATCATCGGCCCCGCTGCCTGAGCCCCAAGAATGGCCACCAGCAGCGGCACGCCCATGAAGCCGGTGTTCGGAAACGCAGCCACCAGTGCGCCGAAGGCCGCGTCGTTCCAGCCGATGCGCGCATTGCGCGTGAACGTCACCACGCCCGCCACCACGGCCAGCGCGCTGATGCCCCAGACCAGTGCGACGCTGCCGTCCAGCAACTGGCCGATGGGCGTGCCCGCGCCGAAGCGCAACAGCATGCACGGCAGCGCGAAATACAGCACGAAGGTGTTGAGGCCGGGAATCGCGTCCAGCGGCAGGATGCGGGCGCGGGCCGCGCCATAGCCGGCCGCGATTAACGCGAAGAAAGGGAAGGTAACAAGGAATACAGGCAGCACCGGACCATTGTCGTTGCCCACCAGCAGGCTGCATCGGCGTGTCCGGCCTACAACCCCGCGGGGGGCCGGCCCCGTATCATTGCCCGCTTTGCGCCTGCCGTTCCCCACGGCGTTCTCCACGGCCTTTTTCCGGTTCTCTTTTTCTCCAATGTCTCACGGTCTCAATCCCGCGCAGCTCGAAGCTGTCAACTACATGTACGGTCCCTGCCTGGTGCTTGCCGGTGCGGGCTCGGGCAAGACGCGGGTGATCACTCACAAGATCGGCCGCCTCATCCAGTCGGGCATCGCGCCCCAGCGCATCGCGGCCATCACCTTCACCAACAAGGCAGCCGCAGAAATGCGCGAGCGCGCAAAAGACCTGATCGGCAAGGACGCACGCAAGGTCGTTGTCTGCACCTTCCACGCGCTGGGCGTGCGCATGATGCGCGAGGACGGCGCCGTGCTCGGCCTGAAGAAGGCCTTCAGCATTCTCGACAGCGACGACGTCACCAAGATCCTGAAAGACGCCGGCGGCACCACCGACGCGGCCACCGCCCGCATCTGGCAGTGGACCATCAGCAAGTGGAAGAACATGGGCCTGAACGCCGCGCAGGCCGAGGCACAGGCCGCGGACGACAACGAGCGCATCACCGCAAAGATCATGGGCCGCTACGAAGAGCGCCTGGCGGCCTACCAGAGCGTGGACTTCGACGACCTGATCGGCATGCCGCTGAAGCTGCTCTACGAATTTCCCGAGGTTCGCGCCAAGTGGCAGGCCGCGCTCGGCCACATCCTGGTGGACGAGTATCAAGACACCAACGCTACCCAGTACGAAGTGCTCAAGGCCCTGGCCGGCGAGCGCGGCCACTTCACCGCGGTGGGCGACGACGACCAGTCCATCTACGGCTGGCGCGGCGCCACGCTCGACAACCTGCGCAAGCTGCCGGTCGACTATCCCAAGCTCAAGGTCATCAAGCTGGAGCAGAACTACCGCTCCACCAGCGCCATCCTGCGCGCGGCCAACAACGTGATCGGGCCCAACCCCAAGCTGTTTCCGAAGACGCTGTTCTCCGAACTCGGCGAAGGCGAGCCGGTGCGCATCGTCGATGCCGACAGCGAAGTGCACGAGGCCGAGCGCGCAGTGGCGCGCATCGTGAGCATTCGCGCAGGCGACGCCATCACGCAGGGCAAGCAGCACAAGGAGTTCCGCGACTTCGCCATCCTGTACCGCGCCAACCACCAGGCACGCGTGTTCGAGCAGGCGCTGCGCAAGGCGCAGATTCCGTACAAGGTCTCGGGCGGCCAGAGCTTCTTCGACCGCGCCGAAATCAAGGACCTGTGCGGCTGGTTCCGCCTGTGGGTCAACAACGACGACGACCCGGCATTCCTGCGCGCCATCACCACGCCCAAGCGCGGCATCGGCCACACCACGCTCGCGAGCCTGGGCACCTTCGCAAGCCAGTACAAGCTGAGCCTGTTCGAGGCGCTGTTCAGCCCCTCGCTGCCGAGCGTGATGCCCAAGCGCACGCTCGAAGGCATCCACGAGTTCGGCCGCTACATCAACGACCTGGAATACCGCGCGCGCCGCACCATGGGCGCGGAAGACTCGCGCACCTTCATGCTCGACTGGCTGAAGGAGATCGACTACGAGAAGCACCTCTACGACGGCGAGGACAGCGAAGCCGCCGCGGCCTCGCGCTGGACCAACGTGCTCGAATTTGTCGACTGGATGTCGCAGCGCGCCGGCGGCACGCTGGACGACGCCTCGGGCGCCAACGACAACATCGAAACCGAACGCAAGAGCCTGCTCGAAGTGGCGCAGACCATCTCGCTGCTGTCGACCATCAGCGAGCGCGAGCAAGACCAGGACGTGGTCACGCTCTCGACGCTGCACGCCTCCAAGGGCCTCGAATGGCCGCACGTGATGCTGATCGGCGTGAGCGAGGGCCTGCTGCCCTTCAAGCTCGACGACGACAACGGCCGCCAGCAGAAGGTGAGCGAAGACACGCTGCAGCGGCTGCAGGAAGAGCGCCGCCTGATGTACGTGGGCATCACGCGCGCGCAACGCAGCCTGGCCGTAAGCTGGACCAAGAAGCGCAAGCAGGGCCGCGAAATGGTGCCCTGCATACCCAGCCGCTTCATCGCCGAGATGGGCCTCGACAAGGAAACCATCAAGGAAGACCCGCGCGAAAAACTCAAGGCGCTGCGCGCCGAGTTCGCGCGCAAGGCGCAGGACAGCGCGGCAAAGGCGGCGGCAGCCGCAGCGGCGCCATGAGGACGACCGCCACTGCCGCGCTGCTGGCCGGCGCCCTCCTCGCACTGTCGGGCTGCGCCTCCACCCGGGGCAGCGCCGACTGCCCCGCCGACGCGCGCGACCTGCCGGTGCAATCGCTCTACGGCCGCTGGGAAGCTCGCTTCGACAACCTGCCGGCCGTGGCCGCCGTGCAGCTCGGCAAGCACCCCGACTACGACGGCGTGCGCGGCACCATCACGCGCAACGGCGCCAACCCGGCGAAGGCCACGGTCGCGCAGCTCGCGGGCGATGTGGACGACGAAGGCGCGCTCTCCATCGACGAATCGCAGGACGGCCGCGCCATCAGCGGCGTGTGGTCGGGCAAGCTGCAGGCCGGCTCCTGCGGGCGCGAATTCAGGGGCACGTGGCGCAACGCCGCGGACGAAAGCACGCATCCCTTCGTGCTCAGCAAGACGGTTGCCCAGGAAGGAAAGCAATGATGACGACGACACGACGACAACCCCGTTTCAACCTCCGCGCGCTCGCGGCCGTGGCCGCCTGCCTCGGCGGCGGCGCCGCGGTGCACGCACAGGCCGTGGACAAGCCAGCGAGCCCGCTGGCCGACTCCCAGCTCACCTGGCAGCAGTGCGCCGCGCTCGGCGCCAACAACGAAGCGCGCCTGGCCTGCTTCGACCGCTGGGCGCAACAGCAGACGCTGCCTTCGGTGTCGGTGCCCGTGGCGCCGCCCGTGCTGGCGACCACGCAGCCGCCGGTGGACTCATCGATCCCGGCCACGCGCATCGTCTCGGTCGCCACCACCGAAGGCTGCCGCGACCGCCAGTACTCGGCGCTCTCGCGCTTCTGGGAACTGGAGAACGCCACCGACTGCGGCACCTTCGGCTTCCGTGGCTACCGCCCGCTCAACGTGTCGGTCTCGGCCGCCACCAAGAAGCCCGAGACGCCGACCTCGCCCTCGGCCGGCCACACCGCCGACCCGGTGGCCTACCAGGCCAACGAGATGCGCATCGGCCTGTCGGTGCGTACCAAGCTCGCGCAAGGCATGCTCACGCAGGACGACCCGACCAAGAAAGACTCGCTGTGGTTCGCCTACAGCCAGCAGTCGACCTGGCAGCTGTTCAACGGCGCCATCTCGCGGCCCTTCCGCACCACCGACCACGAACCCGAGCTGATGTATGTCTACCCGACCGACTTCAAGCTGCCGGGTGGCTGGCGCTGGCGCTATTCGGGCCTTGGCATCGTGCACCAGTCGAACGGCCAGACCCTGCCGCTGTCGCGCAGCTGGAACCGCGTGTACCTGATGGGCGGCGCCGAGCTCGACGACCGCTTCACCATCACCGGCCGCATCTGGAAGCGCATTTCCGAGAATGCCGCCAAGGACGACAACCCCGACATCGCCGACTACTACGGCCGCGCCGAAATCACCGGCCGCTGGAATCTCAACCGCGACAACCAGCTCGCAGTGACCGTGCGCAACAACCTGCGCGATAGCGGCCGCGGCTCGGTGCGCCTCGAATGGCTCAAGGCCATCGGCGACCCGACCAAGAGCAACCTGCGCTTCCACACGCAGCTGTTCTCGGGCTATGGCGACACGCTGGTGGATTACAACCGCAAGCGCACGGTGCTGAGCATTGGTCTCAGCCTCGTCGATTTCTGATTCACTTCACACGTCGTATCCCACAATGAGCGCAGACCTCACTCCCGTCGACGACACGCAGCGCGAGATCATCGCGGCGCTGCATGTCGCGCCCGTCTTCGATGCCGCCCACGAGCTGGAGCGCCGCACCGACTTTCTCGCCAGCTACCTGAAGCGCACCGGCCTGAAGACGCTGGTGCTGGGCATCAGCGGCGGCGTCGATTCGCTGACCGCCGGCTGCCTCGCGCAGCGCGCCGTCGAGCGGCTGCGCGCCACGGGCTACGACGCCACCTTCATCGCGATGCGCCTGCCCTACGGCGTGCAGAAGGACGAAGCCGAAGCGCAGGCTTCGCTCGCGGTGATGAAGCCCGACCGCATCATCACCGTCGACATCCGCCCCGCCGCCGACGGCATGCTCGCCGCCCTGAAGGCCGGCGACCTGACCTTCCGCGACGCGGCACATGAAGACTTCGTGCTCGGCAACATCAAGGCGCGCCAGCGCATGATTGCGCAGTTCGCGGTGGCCGGCGCGCACGACGGCATCGTCATCGGCACCGACCATGCGGCCGAGGCGCTGATGGGCTTCTTCACCAAGTTCGGCGACGGCGCGGCCGACATCACGCCGCTCACCGGCCTCAACAAGCGCCGCGTGCGCGCGGTGGCACAGCTGCTGGGCGCGCCCGACGCGCTGGTCTACAAGGTGCCCACCGCCGACCTCGAATCGCTGGTGCCGGGCAAGCCCGACGAAGATGCCTTCGGCGTCACCTACGAGCAGATCGACGACTTCCTCGAAGGCAAGCCGGTGTCGGCCGCGGCCCGCCAGATCATTCTTGCGACGCATCGCAAGAGCGCCCACAAGCGCGCGCTGCCCGTCGAGCCCTTCTGACGACGGCGGCCGTGGAGTGCGCGGCGGCAAGGTGCAGGATCGCTGGCCGGTGTATCAACAAGCGGGCTTAGGCCTTCGCAAAAAACCATGACACACAACGACATGCGACAGACCTTCGACACGATGCGTGCCGCGAGCCTGCGCGCACAGACGCCGCCGTGGAACGAGCGCGCCGACCGCCTGAAGCGCCTGCGTGCGCTGGTGAAAGACAACCGCCAGGAAATCGCCGCCGCCATCAGCGCCGACTTCCATCACCGGGCTGCGCAGGAAACCGAGCTTGCCGAAGTGTTCCCCAGCATCGAGGGCCTGCAGCACGCGCTCGCGCACGGCAAGGCATGGATGCGCCTGCGCCGCCGCTCCACGGGCCTGTGGTTCAAGCCCGCGTCGTCGCGGATCATGCCGCAGCCGCTGGGCGTAGTGGGCATCGTGGTGCCGTGGAACTACCCGCTGTACCTGGCGGTGGGCCCGATGACCGCGGCGCTGGCGGCGGGCAACCGCCTGATGGTGAAGCAGTCGGAGTTCACGCCGCGCTTCGCCGAGCTGTTCGCCGCGCTGGTGCGAAAGCAGTTTTCCGAAGACGAGATCGCCATCGTCAACGGCGACGCAGAAACCGCGCGCGCCTTCTCCAGCCTGCCCTTCGACCATTTGCTGTTCACCGGCTCGACCGCTGTCGGCCACCACGTGATGCGCGCCGCGAGCGAGCACCTCACGCCGGTGACGCTGGAGCTGGGCGGCAAGTCTCCCGCGATCATCGGGCCCGATGCCAACTTCGACAAGGCCGTCGAACGCATCCTCGTCGGCAAGACGCTCAACGCGGGCCAGACCTGCATCGCGCCCGACTACGTGCTGCTGCCCGAAGGCCAGCAGCAGCGCTTTGCGGACAGCGCCCGGCGCGTGTTCGCCTCGATGTACCCGGCGCTGGCCACCAACACCGACTACACGAGCATCGTGAGCCCGCGCCACTTCGCACGGCTGCAGGAGCTGTCGGCGCTGGCGCAGGAGCAGGGCGCCTCTGCCCTGCCCTTGTCCGACACGGCACCCGACCCTGCGACGCGCCGCTTTCCGCCGGTGCTGCTGACCGGCGTGAACGACGGCATGCGCGTGATGCAGGAAGAAATCTTCGGCCCGCTGCTGCCGGTGCTGACCTACAAGGGCATCGACGAAGCCATTGCGTACGTCAACGCACACCCTCGCCCGCTCGCGCTGTACCTGTTCGAGAAGAACAGCGCGACCATCGAGCGGGTGATGGAGAACACGGTGACCGGCGGCGTGTCGATCAACGAGACCCTGCTGCATGTCGCACAAGACAACCTGCCCTTCGGCGGCGTAGGCGCCAGCGGCATGGGCGCGTACCACGGCGAGCACGGCTTCGAGACCTTCTCGAAGATGAAGCCGATCTTTCACCAGTCGGCGCTGAACGGCCTGGGCCTGTTCAAGCCGCCCTACGGCAAGACCTTCGAACGGATGATGAAGCTGCTGGTGCGCTGAAGGATCAGCGCCCAGGGTCAGCGGGTCACGACCTTCCAGCGCCCCGCCGCGATCTCCGCGGCGTAGGGTGCAGGAATGCTCGCGCCGTAGCCGTTGTCGCGAACGACGGCGTCGTAGCTGCAGACGGCCTGCCCTGCGGCGTCGTACAGGGTCCATCGCACTTGCGTGCCATCGGGCGCTTCATGCACCACCTGCATCGAGGGCGCGCCGATGTTCGCGCCCACGTGGGCATAGCACGCGTCGACGGTCATGGGCACATGGGGCGGAAAGGGCTGGTTGCCGGGCAGATCGAACCATTCGTCATGCGCGAGCATGCTGCGCTCGGCGACCTTCCAGACGCGATGCCGCAGGAAGTGCTGGTCGGCATAGCGCGCGGAGAACGGCCGGCTCTTCAGGTACGCGCGCATGTCGCCCGCGATGTCTGAGAAGACGCCCTGGCACGCGCCCCACATGCCGGCAAGTATCAATTCGGTGTGCGAGTGGTAGTCGCGCATGACGTGGAACCAGCGGTCCGACGCGCACCATGCACGCACGGCAGCCTGGTCGCGCGTGGACAGCAGCGAGTCGGCGTCGCGGAACTGCACGCGGTCGATATCGCGGTCGTCGAGCGCGAGAAAACGCCACATGGTGCCCGGCAGGTCTTCGCCGCCGACCGAACGCACGTCGACCACCGACGCGCCCGCATGCGCCAGTCGCTCGCACACTGCCTCCGGCACCGAGGCATCGACGTAGAAGCGACAGACCCATGCCGGGAAGAACTCGTGCGCGGCCCGCACATTGAGCAGCGCCATCTCGCAGTAGCGCGGATTGCTGCCGAACAGGCTGAACGCGATGACGTTGCGATGGCGGCTTCTTTCGTCGAAGCACCGTGGCGCGGGCGAATCGACCGTGGCAGCGGCTACTTCCGTTGCAGCCTCCTGCAGCTTGAGCCACAGCGACACCGAGCCGAACTCGCCCGCCTCGTCCCGCTTGCCCAACTGCCCCGCCGCTTCCGCCAGTCCGTCGTAGGTGTTCGCGGTCTTCAACTCGCTGGCGACGCGGCAGTAGAGGTGGTAGGCCTGTTGCGGCTGGTCGAGCCGCATCAGGCACAGCGCAACGTCGGCCAGCGGCTGCAGGCTGTGCGTGGCCTGCCAAGCCTGCATTGCGAACTTGTGCGCCTGCGCGTAGTCGCCCTGCGAGAAAGCGGCGCGGAATTGCTCGCCCAGCGCATTCAGCGCCTGCTGCGTAAGCGCAGGCCTGCGGCCCGGAATCACCGGTTGTCTTCTCTTCACACGCTGCTCCTCAGCGCTCGCGCAAGGCTTCGCGCGCCTTGTTCAGCGGCTTGACCAGATAGTCGAGCACCGACTTGCTGCCGGTGTGGATGTCCACCGTGGCGATCATCCCGGGCACGATCGGGAAGTTCTTTTCGCTCCCGTTCTTCAGGTGGTCCGCGTCGGTGCGGATGTACACGCGGTAGTAGTACACGTCGCGCTTCACGTCGTCCTGGATGGTGTCGGGCGAAATGGTCGTCACCTTGCCCGGCAGGCCGCCGAAGATGGCGTAGTCGTATGCCGTGACCTTCACCGTCGCGTCCTGCCCCGGGTGGATGAAGGCCACGTCGCGCGGCGAGATGCGCGCTTCAACCAGCAGTTTCTCGTCCAGCGGCACGATCTCCATGAGCTTGCCGCCCGGGGGCAGCACGCCGCCCACGGTGGTCACGGCGATGTCCTTCACGATGCCGCGCACCGGCGAGGCGAAGGTCAGCCGGGTGAGTGAGTCGGAGCGCCCGCGCGTCACCGAGCGCTGTGCCTCGATTTCGGCATTGGCCTTGGCAAGCTCTTCGCGTGCCTTCACGTAGTACTGGCTCTTGATGTCGGCGGCCTTGGTCTCGGCCTCATTGATCTGGCGCTTGAGGCGCAGCACCTCCACATCGCTCGCGGCGCCGCGCGACACCAGCGGCTCGGTCAGCGCGAGTTCGCTGCGCATCAGCGCCAGCGCCTGCGTCACGCCGGCGAGGCTGCTCGCAAGCTGTTCGCGGCGCGAGCGGTAGAGCGCGGTCTCGGTGCGCACGAGGTCGTCGTCCGACTGCACCTCCGGCGGAAACGCCAGCGGCATGCCGCCCACCTCGGCCGCGAGGCGCGCCGACATGGCGAGCGCGGCGCGCACGCGCGAGGCGCTTTCCTGCACGGTCGACTCGGTCTTGGTCCTGTCGAGCTGGGCGAGCACCTGCCCGGCATCGACGATGTCGCCCTCGCGCACCTTCAGGTCCACCAGGATGCCGCCTTCGAGCGACTGGATCATCTGCTCCTTCGACGAGGGCACCACCTTGCCCGTCCCGGTGGACACCTCGTCGAGCTTGAAAGACCACGCCCAGGCCAGCAACGCGACCAGCGCCGTCCCGACGATCCACACGACCAGCGAGGCGCGCGGCAGCGGCGGCTCGGCTGGCGAATAGCTCACTACGGGAGGCGTCTTCGGGCGCGGAAGCTGTGCTCCCTGTTTGCCCTGCCCGACCTGTGTTCCCTTTGTGCCTTGCGGGTCAGCAACCCCGGCCGCGGCACCGGCCACCACCGCCACGCTGCGGGCGCCTCGTGGGCGGGTTGTCTCAGGCATTGTTGCCATGCGAAAGCTCTCCAATAATCCGGTCCCTCGGCCCGTCCATCACGATGCGGCCGCTGTCGATCACGATGATGCGGTCCACCCAATGAAGCACCGGCATGCGGTGCGTTGCCACCACCAGCGTGCGCGACCCCAGCCAGGCGCCCACCGACTCGATCACCTGGCGTTCGGTGACTTCGTCGAAGTGCGCGGTCGGCTCGTCCAGCAGCAAGACGGAAGGCTGGCGTATCAGCGTGCGCGCGAGCAGCAGCGCCTGCCGCTGGCCGCCCGAGAGTCCGAGTCCGCCTTCGTGGATCAGGTCGTCCAGCCCCTCGGCGCGCGACTGCACGAAGGGCAAGGCGCCCGCCATCGTGATGGCCTCCAGCACCTGCGCATCGGTCGCCAGCGGCATGCCCATGGTGACGTTTTCGCGGACGGTGCCGTAGAAGAGCCGCGCGTTCTGCGTAAGCAGCCCCATGTCGCGGCGCAGGTCGGCCGGGTCGATCAGCGCGAGGTCGAGCGAATCGAGCGCCACGTTGCCGCGCTGCGGTGCCTGCAGGCCGGCCAGCAGCTGCAGCAGCGTGGACTTGCCCGCGCCCATGCGGCCCAGCAGCGCGACCTTTTCGCCGGCCTGGATCTGCAGCTGCGCGCACGAGAATGCCGGGCTCCTGTCGTCCTTGCCGTAGCGAAACTCGACGCCCGTGACGTTGTAGCGACCCTGCAGCGCCGGCACGTGCACCAGCCGCGCGCTCTCGGGCTGGTCGACGGGGCGCTGCATGAGCTGGTCGAGCCCGGCGCGCGCCACCTTGGCCTGCTGCCAGCGCGCGAACACGCCCGACAGCTGCGCCAGCGGCGAGATCATGCGCGACGCGAGAATCGACGAGCCGACCAGCGCGCCGGTCGTCATGTCGCCCCGCATCACGAGGAAGCAGCCCGCGAGCAGCATCACCGCGTAGACGATGGTCTGCACCTCCTGTGTCCAGGTCATGAGCAGGCCCGTGAGAAAGCGCTGGCGCATGCTGACGCCGGCCGCGACGTCGTTGGCATGGTTCCACTGGTTCTGGAAGCGCGGCTCGGCGCGCATGAGCTTGATGTCCTCGATGCCCTCGACGGCCTCGACCAGCAGCGCGTTGCGCAACGCCGATTCGCGCATGCCTTCATTGGCCAGCCGCGCGAGCGGCTTCTGGATCAGCAGCCCCGGAATCACCAGCAGCGGCACCGCCGCCAGCGCCACCAGCGCGAGCGGGCCGGCCACCATCCACAGCACGACCAGGAAGAGAAAGAAGAACGGCAGGTCGGCCACCGCACCGATGGTGGTGGAGGTGAGCAGCTCCCGCACCTGCTCGACCTCGCGCACCTGCGCGATGAAGGAGCCGGTGGACTTGGAGCGCGCGTCGGTGCGCACCCGCAGCGCATGGCCGAAGACGAGGTCGGACACCTTGAGGTCGGCGCGCTTGCCGATCACGTCGGAGATGTGCGTGCGCGACATGCGCAGCAGGAACTCGAAGGCCACGGCGAGCATGACGCCGCCGAACAGTACCCACAGCGTGGGTTCCGACTGCGCGGGCACCACGCGATCGTAGATCTGCATCGAGAAGATCGTCGAGGCCAGCGCCAGCACATTGGCGAAGACCGAGGCCAGCACGATGTCGCCGTAGCGGCGCCAGTCGCGCAGGGCGATGGCCCAGAACCAGTTGGGCTTGTAGGGCTTGACGTAGTCGTCCACACGCGCGTCGGGCACGGCGGTGTTGGGCCGCAGGATGGCGACGCGCTTCGCGCGCCGGCGCAACTCATCGATGGGCAGCGCCGTCTCCAATCCGTGGTCGCCGCCTAGCAGCACGCCCAGGCTGCCCTTGCCGTCGGAAGTGCGCACGACACCGATCTCGCCGTTGTCGAACTCCACCACCAGCGGCAGCCGCCACGGGTCGATCTGCGCGTTGGAGAACGCGTCCAGCCGCAGCGCCAGGCCAAGCTGCCGCGCCATGTGGTCGAGCAACGTGTCGAACGGCGCGCCGCGCTCCCATGCAAGCGAGACGCGCACGCTCTCTTCTGAAGCGCCAATGCCGTAGTGGCGGGCGACGAAGAGCATGGCGTCGAGCCAGCTCGTGTACTGCGGGGGCAGACTCATGGAAGCAGTTCCATTCCTTGGACGGTGGTGTTGTTGAGGCCGTAGTACGTGCGGCCCTGGCCGGTGGCGCCGATGTAACCAATGCGGCTTGCCCAGAGGTCGTGCAGCACGCCCTCTTGCTCAGCTGCGGCCTGGTGGATCTCCTGCTCGGCATTGAGCAGGTCGAGGATGGAACGGGAGCCGAGCTTGTATTGCTCGCGGTAGAGGTCGCGCGCCTCGCCGATGCTTCGGCGCCTATCTGCGAGCACGCCCAGGCGCTCCCGCGCGCCGATGACCTGTTCCCGGAAATTGCGCGCCAGGTCGCCCGCGTTCAGGCGGGCGGTTTCGACGCGCATGCGCGCGGCCTCTTCGGCGGCGACTGCTGCGCGCACCTGGGCGTCGAGCGCGCCGCCCTGGTAGAGCACGCTCGAAAGATTGAGCATGACCGAGTGGTACATGCCGTTGCGTTCCAGCGTGCTGGGGTTCACTCCGCCCATGGCCTTGTTGGCGGAAACGTCGAGGCTGATGGTGGGGTAGCGCTGGGCCCTGGCAACTTCGACCTGGGCCGAGGCCACGCGCCGCTCTGCCTCTGCAGTCAACACATCGGGCATGAGGCTGGCGTCGGGTAGCTGGTCGATGCGCAACTCGCTGGCCAGCCGTTCCGGCAGCGGAGCCACGGCCGGCGGTACCGACTTGCCCAGCAGCGTGCCCAGACGCTCCCTCCACTGCGCGAGCTGTGACTTGACCTGCAGCAGATTGGCACGCGCGCTGTCGACGCGCGACTCGGCCTGGATCGGGTCGGCCTTGGTGCTGATGCCCGCGCCGGCGCGCAGCCGTGCCGTCTCCAGAACCTTCTCGACGGCATTGACCTGCTCCTGCGCGATCGCGACCAGCGACTGGTAGCGGTGCGTCATGACGACGGCCTCGGCCGCCTGCTGCGCGACGGTATCGATCTGCTTGAGGATCGCGGCCTGCTGGCGCCGGACCTGTGCCTCCGACTGGTTGACTGCGCCGTCGACCTTGCCGAAGTCGTAAAGCATCTGGGATACGGAGGCCGTGGCCAGTGTGCCGGCGCCGCGCCCCCGGCCAGCGCCGGATGCACCGTTGTTGGCGCCCCCGCCCATGCCCACGCGCACCGCCGGGTAGTAGCCGGCGCGCGCCACGTCGACGCCGCCCGACTGCTGCGCCAGCGCGGCGATGGCGTCGGAGATGGACGGATGGCGCGCCACCGCCTGGCGCACCGCATCGGTCAGCTCCAGCGGCGTCGTGGTCTCGGGCGCCGAGGGCAGCTCGGGGCCGGGCCGCACGCCCATGTCCCGGGCCAGCGCGCTCGGTGCGAGCCGCCGCGCCACCGTCAATCCGCCGGAGATGATCTGCGCAGCGGCCGGCATGCTGGCGAAGGCCAGCCATGCGGCTGTGGAGGCCGCGCAGAAGGCGGTAGGGCCTGGTTTCACTCGGGTCGCTCCTCTTTGGAAATGCTGTCGGCCGCGCCAAGCTCGCGCAGCCGGTTCATGTAGATGGCCACGCGCTGGCGGCTGGCGGCCGGAAGGCTCGCCAGTTCGGCAGCGGCGGCCTCGGGTGGCACCACGCCCAGCGGCGCGGCCACGAACAGCCAGTTGATGACGTGGAAGATGCCCTGCCATCCGTGGATGGCGTAGTTCTGTACGTCGATGAGCCGCGGCGTGCGCTGCTGGAAGCACTGCCGCAGCTCGGAGTAGCTGGGCGGCAATGGCAGGGCCGCCACGTCGCGCCAGAAGGCTGTGTCGCGCCGCGGGCAGTCGTAGTGCATGCGCAGGAAGTCGCGAATGCCCGACCAGCACCGCGCATTGGCTTCGTTGAAGCCATCAATCAGGTGGCCCGACACCACGCCGTCGCCGGCGGTGACGATGCGCTCGAAGTTGCGCAGCTGCTCCAGCATCTGGCCGATGGAGGTTGCCTCCAGCGGCTCCACGAAACCCGAGGCCAGCCCGATCGCCATGACGTTGCCGACCCACACCTGCTCGAAGTGGCCGGGCTCGAAACGCAGAGTGCGCATCGGCTCGACATCAGGGCCGATGCAGCGATGGATCTCGTCGATGACCTGCGTCTCGTCGGTGTGGGCGCTGCTGAAGACATAGCCGGCGCCGACGCGCTCGACCAACGGGATCTGCCACATCCAGCCGGCCGGCATCGCGATCGCGCGCGTCACCAGCGACGGGTTCTGCTGCGGATGTGGCATGTGAAACGGCACGGCGCGGTCGAGCAGCAGATGCTCGGAAAACGAGCGCCAGCGAATGCCGAGCTTCTTGCCGATGCCCAGACGTGCCAGCCCCGAGGCGTCGATGAGCAGGTCAAGGTCGATGATTTCGCCGTCATCGATGCGCACGCCGCGCGCCATGTCCTGCGCGTCGCACATCAGCTCCTCGACGTGGGCTTGCTGGTGCACCACGCCGCGCGAGACGGCCACGCGGCGCAGGTAGTCCGCCAGCTTGTGGCTGTCGAAATGGAACGACGCCGACAGGCCCGACCTTGCTCCGAGCTGCAGCATCGCCGCCGCCTCCTGCTGCGATGCATTCGACGCGATCGCGGCAAAGCCGGGGATGTAGCGGTGAAGTTCGACGCCCTCGCGCACCATGCCGGAGAACAGCGGACGGAAGCCGCCCTCCATCCAGTCGGTTTCCTGCAGGCCGGGCCGGCCGAAGAGGTGGTAGTAGCGGTCGTCCTCGGCGCCGGTGCGCCAGCCTTCGTAGGAGAAACCCAGCTTGAAGGCCGCGCCAGTTTCGCGCACGAATTCGTTAACGTCGATGCCGTTGCGGCGCAGCGCGTCGATGAGGTTGAGCAGTCCGCCCTCCCCCACGCCGACGATGCCTATTTCGGGTGACTCGATCACCCGGATCTCGACCTGTGGTGCGAACACGCGGCGCAAGGTCAGGGCCGCGAACCAGCCTGCGGTGCCGCCGCCGATGACGACGGCGCGGGTGGCATTGCGAAGATTGAGCATGTGTATGTTTCCCTGGGCCGGACCGGGAAAAAGGGGCACACCGGGTGCGCCCCTTTTCTTTCATCCAGTGATGCGCGTCAGGCCAGGACGAGCTGGTGGTTGGCCAGCAGCGTGGCGAGGTCGGTGGTCACGCCGTTGAGGGTGATCAGCGCCGTTGCCGAATAGGCACTCCCCGATCCGTCACGGTCGATGTTCAACGTCGTATTGCCACCGCTGACCGTCACGCTCAGGTAGTTGCCGATGGCATCCCCCGAATCGATGGTGGCCACGCCATTGATGTAGCGCGCCGCGCCATCCGCGTCGGCGGTGTAGCCCACCAGCAGATCCTTCAGCTCGATGCGGTCTGCATTGGCCGTGGCTTCGAAAGTCCCGACCTCGAACGAACTGACCGCGTCCGCACCGTTGCCGCCCGTGGCATCGGTGGTTGCGAGCAGCTTGTACAGCAGCGTGTCCTTGCCCCCGCCCGTGAGCTTGAAGGTGTCGTTGCCGGCACGCCCCTCGAACACGTTGTCTCCCGCGTTGTCGGTGAAGGTGTCCGCGCCGCTGCCGCCCGCCAGGCCTTCGATGTTCTTGAAGGTCGCCGTGCCGAAGCCGGTGTTCTGCGCGCCGGTGTTGCCCAGGTCGATCGTGAGCGACGCACTGTCGGCGAGCTTGTAGTCGACGATGTCGATACCGCCGGTGTTGCTCCAGGCCCTTACGCCAGACACCGTTACCGCGCCGCCACCGCCTTCGAACTTGTCGTTGCCGCGGGTGGCGAAGAAGGTGTCGTTGTACCCGGTGCCGACGATGCCGTTGCCGATGTTGGCATCGGCAACGTTGCTCCCGGATTCAGTCGTCAGCACAAAGGCGTGGTTCGCCTCGCCGGCCTTCAGTCCGGTCCAGGCGGCATTCACGTTCTCGATCGTGTTGCCGCCCAGGTTGCCCATGCCGCCGACGTCGGCCGCAGCACCGTTGACGATACGCAGAAGCGCCAGCGTGTAGGTTTCCTTCGGGTCGAGCCCGTAGAAATCGACGATCGCCGAGCTGTCGTTGGTCTGGTTGCCGGACTGCGGATTGATCATCTGCGTGGCCACCCGCTTGCCCGACGAGTCGAACAGCTGGACGGTGTTGCCATACAGCGCGTTGATGCCCTGCGCATCGAAGATGCGGAAGTGCAGCGACGTGCCGTCGGCCACCGTGCTGGTGTTGGCGATGAACTTCGTGTTGCCCTTCTGGGTGAACGCCAGCAGATCCCTGTCGCCATCCCAGTCGATATCGGCTGCGATGGCGCCGGTCACGGCGTTGTTTGTCAACGGGTCGCCGGTCCAGTTGCCGATCGTGCTCGACCCGCCAAGCAGATTGACCCTGCCGAACTCGATCTTTCCAGCCGAACTGTTGTTCGTATAGAGATTGATCTGGCCGGTGTTGCCGATGGCCGTCAAGCCGCCGGTGGCGCCGAAGCCCGGCAGTTCGATGGCGTCCATCTTGCCGTCGCCGTTCCAGTCGACTGCGAGCGAGGGGCCGCCCTGCTGCCAGGGAGGGGTGCCGCTCCCGCCCCAGTCGGCGAAGGTAAACATGTTCGTCGGCGTTTTGCCGATCTTGTCGCCATTCCAGTCGTCCATCGCCAGCTTGCCGGTGCCGTCGTTGAACAGGAGGCGGCTCTGATACTGAGAACCGACCGCCGGGCTGTAGCCACGACCCATGAACAAGTCCATGTAGCCGTCGCCGTTGAAGTCGGCCCAGGTCATGGAGATGCCGTTGCCGTAGCTCGGGTCGTCGTCGGCGCGCTGGAACGTCTGCTCGATGATCTGCGTGTTTTCCCAGGTGCCGTCGCCCTTGTTGGTCGCGACGACCAGGCGATACGGATCGGAGCTCTTCGCCGTGGATGCCAGGGCCGGATCAGCGGAAGGCCCGCCGATTTTCGTGAGGCCCGCCGTCGCGTGATAGACGATATCGACCTTGCCGTCGTTGTTCAGATCGACGCCCGACAACTCCATGTCGAAAGTGGCGTTCTGGTAGTTGCTCGAATTCGCAGGGCCGGGAGTGGCTGCCTGGTCATCGGTGTAACCGCTGTCCTTGGTCATGCCGAGGATGCTGCCGTCGACATTCAGCACGACCTGGGAGTCGTACCCTCCTCCGCTCGTGGAGTCGTTGGGCGTCTGGTCGCCATAGGCCAGGTCGATAAAACCATCGCCCGTCTTGTCGAAGGCCATCACGCCGCCGTACCAGCTGAACGTGTTTGCGCTGCCCAGGGTGAGCTTGTCGCCGCCTACGGCGGACGGCCCACCGACCTGCACCGCGGTGTAGCCGCTGCCATTGAAGATGAAAGCCTGCTGACCATCGTCATAGGTGCTGTCTTCAGCAAACAGGTCCATGTGCCCGTCGCGGTTGAAGTCCATGAACGTGGCGTTCTGAACGTAGTTGCGTCCGGCATATCCCGAGTCGTACCCCAAGCTCCCCGCTTCGTTGGTGTTGCTCCACAGATGGGTTTGATTGAAGTTGCCAAGCGAAGCGCTGTCGGTTCCGCTGGCATCCAGCATCGTCTGGTTGGTGTGGATGCGCCACATGCCGTTCTCGCCGAGCGTGTAGGCGGTTGCCTTCTGGTTCGGGTCACTGGCCGCGGAGCCGACCGTCACCGTAGGCGCGGCAGAGACGATCAACTCGCCCTTGGTATCGTCGGAAGCGATCAGCACACCGGAAGCGCTCTTGACAACGGCCTTGACGTCGTAGGTTCCAAGCGCGATCGCCGACGGCACCTGCACATACCAGGTGTTGTGCTGCGAATCGACGACCACTGCGCCATTGGCCGAGCTGTAGGTCTTGCCGTCAATGGTGACCTCGATGAACTCGCCGTTGGTCAGCTTGAAGGGCATCGTACCGGTGACGAGTGGCGTCGTGTCCACGGTCACCTGGCTGTTGACCGTCACGGCATAGTCGACGGTGATCGTGAACGTAGCCCAAGCGCCCCCCCGGTTGCTCACCGCGTCCTCGACGCGGGCGGTGTAGCTGTAGGTCTTGCCATCGGCCAGACCCGCGTCCTCGAAGGTCCATGTCGCGCCGCCGGTCATGGTGGCGTTACCCAGACGGGTGCCGTCGCGATAGACAGCCACAACCTCGCTCGCGCCGAGCGAGCCTGCAAGCGTGCCGTTGAGCACCGGATTGGCGTCGTCAGTCGTGGTGCCGCTGCCGAAACTCCCCTTGGACGAGCCCTGGTCGTCGGTGTAGCTCGTGATCGCTACCGTCTGGGTTGGCGCCTGTTGATTGCCGCCCGAGTTCACGACGACCGTCACTCCCTGCTGGATCCAGATGTCTCCAAGCGTGTTTTCGGCTGGCAGCGTGCTGTTGTGATAGATGCTGTAGCTCACCCCACCAACGTTCGTAGTTCCCGTGTTGCTCCAGCTGTCGGTCCCGCGGAGCAACTCCACCGTGTCGCTGGCATCCCCGGTCACACGCAAGTGGCCTTGGCCCGCGCCATTGCCGGTACCGGTGCTGCTCTGCTGGCTCAGGACATCGGCGATCCGCAACTTCAAAACGTTGCCCGTGTTGCCCGCGCCCCGTCCCAGATCGAAGTTCTCGAAGCCCTTCACCTTCAGGCCCAGTTGCGACAGGTCGAGCGTGACGTTCGAGCTGTCGATGGCCAGGGTGTCGATCCACAGGCCGCCGTCCACGCGGACCACGCCATTGATTTCGTTGATGTGGATGCTGTCGTTCCCCGCGCCGCCATACGCGCTGTCTCCTGCCTGCACACCGGTGATGACGTCGTTGCCGGCGCCGCCGGAGAGTCTGTCTCTGCCAGCCGTCGCCTTGATGACGTCGTCGCCAACAGTCATCAAGTTGGTGAAGTTGAATGCGTCGGCATAGACCACTTCCAGGTAGCCCGCCGCAGGCGTCCAAGGCATGCCCTGGTATGCGGAACCGAGGGCCAGGTCAGCCTGGCCATCACCGTTCAGATCGGACAACGCCACGTTCACACCGAGCATCGATCCGGAGTTTGCATCGCCATTCTGTCTATAGGTGAAGCTCGCGCTATTCGCCAGCTTGGCACCCGAATAGGTTGCTGCGACGCTCATCGTCCCCGAGTAGCCGCCTTGCTGGCCATACACGATATAGACCGCGCCGTTGTTGATGCCTCCAATGTCGGCCAATGGTGCGCCAATGGCGATGTCGTCGATACCGTCGCCGTTGAAGTCGCCCACCGAAGTCCCGTTGCCGAACATCGCATCCGGCGTGCTGTCCGATGCCGTGATGACGAAGCCATCGGCAGACGAGAGGTTGGCGAGGTTGATGTTGGACTTCACGCCACCGGCCTTGCCGTAGACCACGTAGACGCGACCTGGCCCACTTTGCTCTCCCGCATCCGGTCCGAATTGCGGCGAACCGATGATCAGGTCCTCAATGCCGTCTCCATTGACGTCGCCAGAGGAAGTGGGCATGCCGGTGTTCGACAGATACCCGTACGGCTCCGGATCGATGTAGGTGCCGAGGAACTGGCTTGCCTGCTCGCCATAGACGCGGAAGCCATTGGCGATGTTCGTGTAGTCGGTCTGCAGGCTGTAGTCCTGCGGGAAGCCTTTCGCCGTGCCATAGATCACCTGAATGGCCCCGGCATCGCCCAGGTTGGCCACGGGGTTCCTGGCGTTGTACAGGCTGTAAGCAAAGTCCGAGTACCCATCCCCATTGATGTCCCCGATGTTCACCACGTTAACGGGATAACCGTTCGTGTTGTCGTTGTAGATGACAGTGTGGGGTCGCGAGCTTTCCGTGGACGAGCCGCGACTGTCCGAGACATAGCTCGACGGGCTTGAGCCGGTAAAGCCGACGTAGTAGTTGGCCCACGCTGCAGTGCCCGCTGCCCCGGCATGCCCATAGATGATGGCCGTGCCCGAGGAGCCAGTTCCCCGCTGCCAGTCCTGCATGACGATGTCGGCATACCCGTCGCCGTTCACGTCCACGAGCGCGCCGCCCGCACCGAACCAGGTCGATCCCCCCTCGCGCTGCACGATGGCAACACCGTCGCTGTCGCCGCCAGACGAAATGATTGTGCGGACATCCACGTTCACCGGCGTGGAAGTGGCGCTCGCGGAAGACCTCCCGAAGATGACCCAGTCGCTGTTCAGGTTGTCGTCGTAGACGATCACGTCCGAATAACCGTCGCCATTGACGTCGCCATAGCCCTGCACGGCGGTCAGGATGTTGGAGTCGGAAATATCCCCCGACGTATATATCTTCAGCCCGTCGGTTCCAGGCAGGTGTGCAATATCGCTCAGGTCTGGCAGCCCTTGCTTGCTGCCATAGAGAATGTTGACGCTCCATTTGTTCGCGCTGCGTTGGGCGGACGATCCATGAGGTGCCACGACCGCGAAGTCGTTGTAGCCATCTCCGTTGAAATCGCCGATTGCCTGCACGTCGTAGCCGAAGTTGTCATGGCTGGCGCTACCGGAAATCTTGCTTGTGCCGCCACCCACGGTCACCGTTGCCGGTGCCGAAAGGTTGCCGTTGTAGTCTTGCGCCACAGCCGTAACGATCGCGCCGACATTCACCGGCGCGCTTTTCGCGTCGATGCCCCATGTGCCGTCAGCGGTGACCGTGGCCGTGAATGGAAGCACGTAGTCGACCACGCCATCGGCGTTGCTGTCGACGCTGAGTCTCACGGTGATCGGCCTCGTTGCGGTGGGGGAAACCACCGGCATGTCGGCGTCCGAGGTCGTTCCCGAGAAGCTGTTGCCATCGGATTTCTGGATGGTGACCGCAGGCGGCGTTGTGTCGGCAGCCTGCGTTCCCTTGCTCGAAGCATTGCCGGCAAGGTCGTAGGCAACGGCTGAGACGACCGTGTTGGCCGCGATGGGCGTCGACGAAGTCCAGGTCCAGTTGCCGTTGGTATCCGCCGTGACGCTCGCCTCGACAGACCCGTTGTTGCCCACGTCGATCGCGACAAGTGCATAGGCTTCAGTTGTGCCTGCAACCAGGGTGCTGCCGACGCGTTGCAGGTCGAGCCCAGGGCTGGTCCGGTCCACCGTTACCGCGATGTTGTTGGCCGCCGCCGTGCTGTTGCCCGCCGCATCCGTGAGGGTCGCGCGGAAGAGATATTTGCCGTCGGACAGGTTGTTCTGCGCGGCGGTCGTTGCCTTCCAGACCAGACCGCCGTCGGTGGATACCTCATAGCTTGCGGTCGAGGCGTCGGCACCGGTCAACACGAGATCGAAAGTGTTGTCGTTGCTGTTGTGGTCAGACGATTGATTGGCTGCCAATGTGCCCGCCGCGGGGAAGCTGTCCGAGTAGTTGCCCAGGCTCAGTGTTGCAATGGGCGGCGCCACGGTGTCGACGGTGAAGGTCAGCGGTGTCGACTTCGGCCCCTCGTTGCCGGCCGCATCGACGTTGCTCGTCGTCAGGCTGTGTGCGCCGTTGGCCAGCTCCTTGCCAGGCTCGGGCGTAAAGCTCCAATTGCCCCTGCCGTCCGCCGTTGCGGAGCCGATCAGCGTGCCGTTGTCGTAGACCCTGACGATGCCGTTGGGCTCTGCTCCCGCTCCCTTGAGTGCAGGGTGGGTTTCGTTGGTCGTGCTACCCGAGGTGATCGGACCGCTGACCGGATCGATGTTGTCCATGACGCTGTCTACGGAAGGCGCCGTGGAGGGCGCGACCGTGTCGACCGTGAAGGCCAGCGGTGCCGACCTGGGCCCTTCGTTGCCAGCCGCATCGACGTTGCTCGTCGTCAGGCTGTGCATGCCGTTGGCCAGTTCAGAACCCACTGCGGGCGTGAAGCTCCACTTGCCTGCGCCGTCCGCCGTTGCAGAGCCGATCAACGTACCGTTGTCGTAGATCCTGACGGTGCCGTTCGGCTCTGCTCCCGCGCCCTGCAACACAGGGCGGGTTTCGTTGGTCGTGCTGCCCGAGGTGATCGGGCCGGTGACCGGTGCGGTGTTGTCCATGACGCTGTCGATGGAAGGTGCCGCAGACGGTGCAATCGTGTCGACTGCGAAAGTCAGCGGTGTCGACTTCGGACCTTCGTTGCCAGCCGCGTCGACGTTGCTCGTCGTCAGGCTGTGCGCGCCGTTGGCCAGTTCCTTGCCGGCCTCGGGCGTGAAGCTCCACTTGCCCGCGCCGTCGGCAGTTGCAGAGCCGATCAGCGCGCCGTTGTCGTAGACCCTGACGGTGCCGTTGGGCTCTGCCCCTGACCCCTGCAGTGCCGGACGGGTTTCATTGGTCGTGCTGCCCGAAGTGATCGGGCCGATGACCGGTGCCGTGTTGTCCATGACGCTGTCGATGGAAGGCGCTGCCGTAGGCATGCTCTGGTCGACGGTGAGGGTGAAAGCAGCCGAGGTGGCGCCTCGGTTGCCCGCCGCGTCCTCGACGCGGGCGGTGTAGCTATGGCTGGTGCCGTTGGCGAGACCGGCGTCCTGGAAGGTCCAGGTCGCGGCGCCGGTCACGGTGGCAGCGCCAAGGCGAACGCCGTCGCGATAGACCACCACCTCGCCCGCGCCGAGCGTGCCGGCAAACGTACCGTTGAGCTGCGGCGTTGCATCGTTGGTCGTGCTGCCTGACGTGAAGGTGCCTTGCTGCGGGTCCTGGTCGTCGGTGTAGCTCGTGATCGCCACCGTCTGGGTCGGTGCCGTCCGGTCGAGCGTGATCGCGTAAGCCGCACTCGGAGCGCCCTGGTTGCCGCCCGAGTTCACGACGCGGGCGGTGTAGCTATAGGTCGTGCCGTCGGCAAGGCCCGCATCGCTGAAGCTCCAGCTGGTGTTCGTCACAGTGGCTGTGCCGACCACCGTGCCATCGCGCAGCACCTGGACCACGTCGCCTGCGTTCAGGGCGGTCGAGATCGAGCCGCTGAACGTTGGCGTGGTGTCGTTGGTCGCGCCACCGTTGGCCACATTGCCCTGCACCGGATCTGTGTCGTCCTGCACCTGCAGGATCTGCACCGTCTGGGTGACACCCGAGGTGTTGACGGTGAAGCTCAGGCTGTTCGAGGCGGCACCGGCGTTGCCGGCAGCGTCCATTACTCTGGCCTCGTAGGTGTAGGTCGTGCCGCTCGAGAGGCTTGCGTCCTCGAAGGTCCAGGCCGTGCCGGTCACCTTCGCGGTGCCGACGTGCGCGCCGTTGCGGAACACATGCAGCTGCTCGGTGCCATTCAGCGCCGCCGAGAGCGTGCCCTCCAGCGTCGGCGTGTCGTCGTTGGTGCTGCCGTTGGCCGCGATGTCGCCCGAAACCGGGTCGACGTTGTCGATGGCGCGGGTGAGAACCACCCTTTGCGTCGGCGCCGTGGTGTCGATGCGGATGGTGTAGGCGTTGGAGTCGGCACCCGGATTGGCGGCCGCATCCTGGATGCGGGCGGTGTAGACGTAGGTGCCGCCGCTGGCGAGGCCGCTGTCGGCATAGGTCCAGTGCGTCGCATCCGTCATGGTCGCGGTGCCGACCTCCTTGCCGTCACGCAGCACGACGACCTTCTCGCCGGCCTGCAGCGCTGCGGTGATCGAGCCCGTGATCTGCGGCGCCGTGTCGTTGGTGTCGCCGTTGTTGGCCACGGTGCCTTGCTGCGGATCGACATCGTCGATCACTGCCGTGATCGTGGCGGTGGTGGCCGAGCCGGTGGTCTGCAGCGTGATGGCATAGGGCGAAGAGGCCGCACCGGCATTGCCGGCTGCGTTCTCGACCCGGGCGGTGTAGCTGTAGCTCGACGCGTTGACGAGGCCGGTTGCGTCGATGAAGGACCAGCTGGTGCCGAAGACCGATGCGTTGCCGATCCTGGCGCCGTCGCGATAGACCACGACCACTTCGGTGCCGCCGAGGCCAATCGACAGCGTGCCTCGCAACTCGGGCTGCGAGTCGTTGGTGGTGCCGCCGTTGGCGATGTTGCCCTGGCCCGGATCGACGTTGTCGAACACGGTCGAGATCGTTACCACCTGCTTCGGCACCGAGGTGTCGATGTTGATGGCATAGCTGCCCGAGATGGCGCCGCGGTTGCCGCCCGCGTCCTCGACGCGGGCGGTGTAGCTGTAGGTCTGGCCATTGCTCAGGCCTGCATCATTGAAGGTCCAGTTGGTCGCATCGGTCATCGTCGCGGTGCCGACCACTGCGCCATCGCGCAGCACCACCACCGTCTCGCCGGCATTCAGCGCGACCGAGATCGTGCCCGCCACCTGCGGCGTCAGGTCGTTGGTGTGGCCGTTGTTGGCCACCATGCCCCGCTGTGGATCGAGGTCGTCGTTGACCGCAGTCACAACCGTCGATTGCGTTGGCGCAATGGTGTCGACCGTGAAGGTCAGCGGTGTCGACTTCGGCCCCTCGTTGCCAGCCGCGTCGACGTTGCTCGTCGTCAGGCTGTGCGCGCCGTTGGCCAGTTCCTTGCCGGCCTCGGGCGTGAAGCTCCACTTGCCCGAGCCGTCCGCCATTGCGGTGCCGATCAGCGTGCCGTTGTCGTAGACCCTGACCGTGCCGTTCGGTTCTGCACCGGCTCCCTTCAACTCGGGACGGGTGTCGTTGGTCGTACTGCCCGATGTGATCGGACCGGTGACCGGTGCCACGTCGTCCATGGCGCCGTCGATGGAAGGCGCCGCCGTGGGCGCGCTCTGGTCGACTGTGAGCCTGAAGGCGGCCGAAGCACCACCCCGGTTGCCCGCCCCGTCCTCGACGCGGGCGGTGTAGCTGTAGCTGGTGCCGTCGACGAGGCCCGCGTCCTGGAAGGTCCAGGTCGCGGCGCTTGTCATGGTGGCGACGCCCAGACGGACGCCGTCGCGATAGACCGCCACCACTTCGCCCACAACGAGCGTGCCGGCGAGCGTGCCGCCGAGCTGCGGCGACGTGTCGTTGGTCGTGCTGCCAGATGCGAAGGTGCCCTGCTGCGGGTCTTCGTTGTCCGTGTAGCCCGTGATCGCTACCGATTGGAGCGGCAAGCCGGTGTGCACGGTCAGTGTGAAGTCGGCCGAGGCTGTGCCCTTGTTGCCTGCCGCATCAGCGATCACCGCCGTGTAGTTGTGGGTGCTGCCATTGGCCAGTGCCGGCGTAGCGAAGATCCACGTGGCGCCGGTCACTGTGGCCGTGCCCAACAGTGCAGTGCCTTCGTAGATCTGCACGACGTCGCCGGCCTTCAGGCCCGAGACCGTGCCCTTGAGCACCGGCGTGGTGTCGTTCGTGCTGGTGCCGCTGCCGTATTCGCCGGTGTTGGGTGCAACGTCGTCGGTGTAGGCGGTGATGGCCACGGCGTTGTCCGTGGTTGGCGCGCTGCTGTCGATGACAACGACTTGAGAGGTCGCCTGCGTCGCGTTGCCTGCCGCGTCCACCACGCGTGCCAGGAAGGTATGGCTGCCATCGGGCAGCGAGACGCCCGTGTTGTCGTACTGGTAGGTGCTGCCGCTGACCAGCGTGGCGTTGTTCCAGGTCTTGCCGTTGTCCAGCGAGACCTGCACCGTGGCACCCGCCTCCATTGCCGCGTCGATCGTGACCGTTGCCACGAGAGTGCGGTCGCTGGTGACGAAGTCGCTGCTGCTCGTGCCGGTGTCGGTGCTGATCGCGCCGAGCGTGGCCTTGATCGCGGGCGCCGTGGTGTCCACGTTGATCACGAAGTCGCCCGAGGGCTTGCTCTCGTTGCCCACCGGGTCGATGGCCGTAGCGGTGAGCCTGTGCGCCCCCTCCGCCAGCGGTGTGGTCGGCGTGAAGCTCCAGCTGCCGTCGGCCTTCACCGTCGTGCTGCCGATGGCGCCGCCGTTGTCGTAGACCTGAATGACGTCGCCCGGTGTCGCACCGCTGCCGGTGAGCGTGGGCGTGGTGTCGTCGCTGGCGCCGCCGCTTGCGAGCGGGCCCTGCACCGAGCCGACGTCGTCCGAAGCTCCGCCGATGGCCGGCACGTTCGGCGCACTCGTGTCGATGGTCAGCGCGAGGCTGGCTGCGCCGTTCTTGCCTGCGGCGTTCACCGCGGTGGCCGTGTAGTTGTGAGCCCCCTCGCCCTGCACTGGCAGCGCGAGGCTCCAGTTGCCGTTGGCATCCGCCGTGGTGGAGCCGAGAACGGCCGCACCTTCCTTGACGGTCACGACGGCACCCGCCGTGGCCGAGCCCGCGAGCGTGGGCGTGGTGTCGTCGGTGGATGCGCCGGCGGCGAGATTGCCTTGCTTGCTGCCCTTGTCGTCCAGCGCCTGGGCGATGCTGACGACGACATCCGTGGTGTCGACCTTGAAGTCCAGCGGAGCGCTGGCGACGCTGGTGTTGCCCGCGGTGTCGGTGAGCGTGTGCGTGATGCTGTGCGCGCCCTGGCCCAGTGGCGTGCTGGGCGTGAAGCTCCAGCTGCCATCGGCCTTGACAGTGGCACTGCCGAGGAGAGTGGCACCGTCGTACACCCTGGCGGTGTCGCCGGCCTGGGCGCCACTGCCGCCGAAGGTTGGCGAGGCGTCGTCGGTGGTGCCGCCGGCCACGATCGGACCGGTGACAGCGCCCTGGTCGTCCGTGGCCCCGACCACGCCCGGAGTCGCCGGTGCCGTGGTGTCGAGCACGATCGGGTAGGCGCCCGTGGCCGGGCTGGTCTGGCCCGCGCCATCGACTGCAACGGCGCTCAGGTTCTTGACACCGTCGCCGCTCAATGGGCTGGTGGTCATGCTCCACGTGCCGTTGACGGCCACGCTGGCCGATCCGACGGGCACGCCGTCGGCGCGCACGATCACGATCGTGCCGGCCGTGCCGGTGCCGTTCAGCGTGAGGGTGTTGTCGTCGGTGCTGGCGTTAGGGGCAACGCTGCCGCTCACGCCACCCTTGTCATCGTTCACACCGGTGATGGCCGGTGCCGCGGGCGCATCGCCCAGCAGGGTGAAGGTCGAGGCGGGCGTCACGGAGCTGACGTTGCCCGCCGCATCCACCGCCTGCGCGGTGAGGCTGTGCGGGCCCGTGGCCAGGGGCAGCGCGGGCTCGAAGCGCCAGCTGCCATCGGCATTCACTGCCGTGCTGCCGATCAGCTTGCCGTTGTCGTAGACGTTGATGCTCGACACCTGCGCGGCGTCTGCCTTTCCGGTGTACACCGGCTTGCTGTCGTCGGTCTGCGCGCCAGTGGCGATGGGGCCTGTCACGGCACCCACGTCGTCCAGCACCTGGATCAGGGACGGGTCCAGCGCCGCGGGCGCCGTGGTGTCCACGTTGAGCGTGAAGGCGCCCGAACGCGGGCTCTCGTTGCCGGCCGGATCGGTCAGCGTGTAGCTGAGCTGATGCGTGCCCTCGCCGAGCGGGTTGGTCGGCGTCAGCGTGCCGGTGGCCGGGTCGTAAGTCGCGGCAACCTTGGTGCCATCGACATACAGCGATGGTGTCGAGCCAGCCGCAACCGTGCCGATGTTGATGCCGGGCGTGGTGTCGTCGGAGGTCGCGGCGACGCTCGCCGGATTCCTGATCGCGCCGGCATCGTCGACATAGCTCGTCGCGGCGGCCGGAGCAGCCGGAGCGGTCGTGTCGACGGTGATGGCGAGTGCCGGTGACGGCTTGCCCTCGTTGCCGGCCGCATCGGTCAGCGTGTAGCCGATCTGATGTGCGCCCTCGCCCAGGGGGTTGGTTGGCGTCAGCGTGCCGGCAGCTGGGTCATAGGTCGCTGCAACCTTGGTGCCGTCGACATACAGCGACGGCGTCAAGCCGGCCGCAACCGTGCCGATGTTGATGCCCGGCGTGGTGTCATCAGTGGTCGAAGCGGTGCTTGCCGGGTTCTGGATCGCACCGACGTTGTCGGCATAGCCTGCCGCAGTGGCTGGCGTGGCCGGAGCGCTGGTATTGACGGCGACGGCGAGCGTCGGGGCCTGCTTGCTCTCGTTGCCCGCGGCATCGGTCAGCGTGTAGCCGAGCTGGTGCGCGCCCTCGGTCAGCGGCGTGTTCGGCGTCAGTGTGCCGGCGACCGGGTCATAGGTTGCGGCGACCTTGGTGCCGTCGACATACAAAGACGGCGTCAAGCCGGCCGGCACCGCACCGATGTTGATGCCGGGCGTGGCGTCATCGGTGGTCGAAGCGGTGCTTGCCGGGTTCTGGACCGCGCCGATATTGTCGGCATAGCCTGTTGCTGCGGCCGGGGTGGCCGGGGCGGTGGTGTCCACGTTGACCACGTAGTCACCCGAGGGCTTGCTCTCGTTGCCCACCGGGTCGACGGCCGTGGTGGTGAGCCTGTGCGCGCCCTCGGCCAGCGGCGTGGTCGGCGTGAAGCTCCAGCTGCCGTCGGCCTTGACCGCCGTGCTGCCGATGGGGCTGCCGTTGTCGTAGACCTTGATGACGTCGCCCGGCGTCGCGCCGATGCCGGCAAGCGTGGGCGTGGTGTCGTCGGTAGCACTTCCGCTCGCAAGCGGGCCTTGCACCGAGCCGACGTCGTCTCCGGCCTTGCCGATGGCCGGCACGCTCGGCGCCGTCATGTCGATGGTCAGCGAGAGGGTGGCCTCGCCCTTCGTGCCGGCGGCGTTCACCGCGGTGGCCGTGTAGTTGTGCGCGCCCTCGCCCTGCTCCGGCAGCGTGAGGCGCCAGTTGCCACTGGCATCCGCCGTGGTGGAGCCCAGAACGGTCGTGCCTTCCTTGACGGTCACGATGGCTCCTGCAGTGGCCGTGCCCACGAGCGTGGGCGTGGTGTCGTCAGTGAGCGCACCAGGGGCGAGGTTGCCCCGAATGCTGCCGTGGTCGTCCACCGCGTGGCCGACGCTGACGACGACACCCGAGGTGTCGACCGTGAAGGCCAGAGGTGCACTGGCGGCGCTGGTGTTGCCCGCGGCGTCGGTGAGCGTGTGCGTGATGCTGTGCGCGCCCTGGCCCAGTGGCTTCTCGGGCGTGAGGCTCCAACTGCCGCCGGCCTTGACCGTGGTGCTGCCGATGAGGGTGGCGCCGTCGTACACCTTGACGATGTCGCCGACATTGGCGCCGCTGCCACTGAAGGCGGGCGAGGCATCGTCGGTGGTGCCGCCGGTCGTGATCGCGCCGATGACAGCGCCCTGGTCGTCCGTGACCACGACCACAGCCGGTGTGAGTGGCGCCGTGGTGTCGAGCACGATCGGGTAGTCGCCCGTGGCCGGGCTTGCCTGGCCCGCACCATCCACCGCGATGGCTTTGAGGTTCTTGACGCCGTCGCCGCTCAGAGGGCTGGTGGTCACGCTCCAGGTGCCGTTGGCGGCCACGCTGGTCGAGCCCACGGCCACGCCGTCGGCATACACAGTCACGATTGTTCCGACAGTGCCGGTCCCGCTGATGGTGGGCGTGTTGTCGTCGGTGCTGGCGTTCGGGCCAATGCTGCCGCTCACGCTGCCCTTGTCATCGCTCACACCGGTGATGGCAGGTGCCGCGGGCGCATCACCCAGCAGGGTGAAGGTCGATGCCGGGGTGACAGCGCTGACGTTGCCTGCCGCGTCCACGGCCTGCGCGGTGAGGCTGTGTGCGCCAGTGGCCAGGGGCAGCGCGGGCGTGAATCGCCAGCTGCCGTCGGCATTGACGGCCGTGCTGCCAATCAGCTTGCCGTTGTCGTAGACATTGACGCTGGCCACTTGCGTGGGGTCGGCCTTGCCGGCGTAAGTCGGCTTGCTGTCGTCGGTCTGCGCACCGGCGGCGATGGGCCCCGTTACGGCGCCTACGTCGTCCAGCACCTGGATCAGGGACGGATCCAGCGCTGCGGGCGGCGCTGTGTCCACGGTGACGGCGAGTGCCGGTGACTGCTTGCTCTCGTTGCCTGCGGCATCGGTCAGCGTGTAGCTGATCTGATGCGCGCCCTCGCCAAGCGGGTCGGTCGGCGTCAGCGTGCCCGTGGCTGGGTCATAGGTCGCGGCGACCTTGGCGCCATCGACATAGAGCGACGGTGTCGATCCGGGTGCAACCGTGCCGACGTTGATGCCGGGCGTGGTGTCGTCGGTGGTCGCGGCTGTGCTTGCCGGGCTCTGGACCGCGCCGAAATTGTCTGCATAGCCCGTCGCGGCAGCCGGCGCGGCCGGGGCGGTCGTGTCGACGGTGACGGCAAGTGCCGGTGACGGCTTGCTCTCATTGCCGGCCGCATCGGTCAACGTGTAGCCGATCTGGTGCGCGCCCTCGGCGAGCGGGGATGTCGGCGTCAGGGTGCCCGTGAGGGGGTCGTAAGTCGCGGCGACCTTGCTGCCGTCGACGTAGAGCGATGGCGTCAAGCCGGCCGCAACGGTGCCGATGTTGATGCCGGGCGTGGTGTCGTCGGTGGTCGCGGCGACGCTTGCGCTATTCCGAACCGGACCGGCATCGTCGGCGTAGCCCGTCGCGGCGGCTGGAGTGGCTGGCGCGGTCGTGTCGACAGCAACGGCGAGTGCCGGCGACTGCCTGCTCTCGTTGCCGGCCGGATCGGTCAGCGTGTAGCTGAGCTGGTGCGTGCCCTCGCCGAGCGGATTGGCCGGTGTCAGCGTGCCGGTGAGCGGGTCATAGGTTGCGGCGACCTTGGTGCCGTCGATATACAGCGATGGCGTCAAGCCGGCCGCAAGCGTGCCGATGTTGATGCTGGGCGTGGTGTCGTCGGTGGTCTTTTCGGCGCTCGCCGGGTTCTTGACTGCACCGGAGTCGTCGGCATAGCTGGTCGCAGCTGCTGGAGCGGCCGGCGCGGTCGTGTCGACGTTGATCACGAAGTCGCCCGATGGCCTGCTTTCGTTGCCCACCGGGTCGATGGATGTGGCGGTAAGCCGATGCGCCCCCTCGGTCAGCGGCGTGGTCGGCGTGAAGCTCCAGCTGCCGTCGGCCTTGACTGCCGTGCTGCCGATGGGGCTGCCGTTGTCGTAGACCCTGATGACGTCGCCCGGCGTCGCACCACTGCCGGTGAGGGTGGGCGTTGTGTCGTCGCTGGCTGCGCCGTTGGCGAGCGGCCCCTGCACCGAGCCGACGTCGTCCGCTACCCCAGCGACAGCCGGCACATTCGGCGCACTGGTGTCGATGGTCAGCGCGAAGCTGGCTTCGCCGTTCTTGCCCGCGGCATTCACCGCGGTGGCCGTGTAGTTGTGAGCCCCTTCGCCCTGCACCGGCAGCGCGAGGCGCCAGTTGCCGCTGGCATCGGTCGTGGTGGAGCCAAGAACGGTCGTGCCTTCCTTGACGGTCACGATGGCGCCGGCCGTGGCCTTGCCCTCGAGCGTCGGCGTGGTGTCGTCAGTGCGTGCACCGGGAGCGAGATTGCCCCGCACGCTGCCCTGGTCGTCCGCGGCATGGGCGATGCTGACGACGACGTCCGTGGTGTCGACTTTGAAGTCCAGCGGCGCGCTGGCGACGCTGGTGTTGCCAGCGGCATCGGTGACCGTGTGCGTGATGCTGTGCGCGCCCTCGCCCAACGGCTTGCTGGGCGTGACGCTCCATGCGCCATCGGTCGCCGCCGTGGTGCTGCCGATGAGGGTGGCGCCGTCGTACACCTTGACGGTGTCGCCGGCCTTCACTCCGTTGCCGCCGAAGGTTGGCGAGGCGTCGTCGGTGATGCCGCCGGCTGTGATCGGGCCGGTGACTGCGCCTTGGTCGTCCGCAGCCACAACGATGGCCGGAGTGGCCGGTGCCGTGGTGTCGAGCACGATCGGATAGAGCCCCGTGGCCAGGCTGGCCTGGCCCGCACCGTCGACCGCGACGGCGCTCAGGTTCTTGACGCCGTCGCCGCTCAAAGGACTGGTGGTCACGCTCCAGGTGCCGTTGGCGGCCACGCTCGCCGAGCCCACGGCCACGCCGTCGGCGTATACGGTCACGACTGTGCCGACCGTGCCGGTGCCGCTCAGCGTGGGCGTGGTGTCGTCGGTACTTGCGTCCTTGGCAATGTTGCCGCTCACGCTGCCCCTGTCGTCGCTTACGCCGGTGATTGCCGGAGGCGTGGGCCGATCGCCCAGCAAGGTGAAGGTCGATGCGGGCGTGATGGCGCTGACGTTGCCCGCTGCATCCACACCCTGCGCGGTGAGGCTGTGTGCTCCTTCGGCCAGTGGCAGATCGGGTGTGAAGCGCCAGCTGCCGTCGGCGTTCACCGCCGTGCTGCCGATCAGCTTGCCGTTGTCGTAGACATTGATGCTCGACGCCTGCGCCGGGTCGGCCTTGCCGGTGTACTCCGGCTTGCTGTCGTCGGTCTGTGCGCCGGCGGCCAGCGGGCCCTTCACGGCGCCCACGTTGTCCAGCACTTCGATCCTGGAGGGGTCCAGCGCCGGAGGCGGCGTGGTGTCGACGCCGACCCTGAAGGCACCGGAACGCGGGCTCTCGTTGCCGGCCTGATCTGTCAGGGTGTAGCTGAGCTGGTGTTCGCCCTCGGCGAGCGGGGAGCTCGGCGTCAGCGTGCCGGTGGCCGGGTCGTAGGCTGCCGCGACCTTGGTGCCGTCGACGTAAAGCGACGGGGTCAGGCCGGCCGCAACGGCGCCGATGTTGATGCCGGGCGTGGCGTCATCGGTGGTCGCGGCAACGCTTGCCGGGTTCTTGACCGCACCGGCATCGTCGGCATAGCTCGCCGCATTGGGCGGAGCAACCGGAGGCGTTCGGTCAACGGTGATCGAGAAACTGCCCGAATGCACGCTCTCATTACCCACCGGGTCGAGGGCCGTGGCGGTGAACCGATGCACGCCCTCCTTCAGCGGCGTATTCGCCATGGTGAAGGCGAAGCTCCAACTTCCGTCGTCCTTGACCGTCGTGGTGCCGATGGCGATGCCGTTGTCGTAGACCCTGATCTTGTCGCCTGGCGTCGCACCGCTTCCGGCGAACGTGGGCGTGGTGTCATCGGTGAAGCCGCCGTTGGCGAGCGGGCCCAGCACCGAGCCGGCGTCGTCCATGACCTCGGCGATGGACGGCACGGCCGGCGGGGTCGCATCGATGGTCAACGCAAGGGTAGCCTTGCTGTTGGTGCCGGCGGCGTTCACCGCGGTGGCCGTGTACTGGTGCGCTCCCTCGCGCTGCACCGGTAGCGCGAGGCGCCAGTTGCCGCTGGCATCCGCCGTGGTGGAGCCGAGAACGTTCGCGCCCTCCGTGACAGTCACGACGGCGCCTGCCGTGGTCTTGCCCTCGAGCGTTGGACTGGTTTCGTCGGTGAATCCGTCGGGGAACGTCTTTGACTGGCGCCCGGACGCCAGCTTGAGGTTGACGGGCACGCTCGTGGTGTCGACCTTGAAATCCAGCGGCGCACCGGCGACGCTGGTATTGCCCGCGGCATCGGTGGCCGTCTGCGTGATGCGGTGCGCGCCCTCGCCCAGCGGCGTGCCGGGCCTGACGCTCCAGCTGCCGCCGGCATCGACCGTCGTGCTGCCAATGACGCTGCCGTTGTCGAAGACCTTGATGACGTCGCCCGGCGTTGCGCCGCTCCCGTCAAACGCGGGCATGGTGTCGTCGGTGGTGCTGCCGTTGGCGAGCGCCCCCCGCACCGGGCCGGCGTTGTCCGTGACCGCAGCGATGACCGCGGCCGGAGGGGTCGTGTCGAGCACAGCACTGTCGGCCACCGCCGACGTGGAGACATTGCCGGCAAGGTCACGGCTGGTCGCGCTGACGCGGATCGCCCTGCCTTCGGCCGGGTTGGCGAACGAGACATTGACGAAACCGTTGGCGACATCCGCCGCGGTCAGCGTGACGCTGGGCGTGGCCGTGCCGTCGGTAAGGCTGATGACATCGCCCACGGCGGCGCCGGACACGAGCGTGACCTTCACGGTCACGTCGGCGCCCTTCTCGCTGGCGTTGATGAAGCCGTCGTTGTTGGCGTCGTTGACGATCGCGACGCTGATGACCGGCGCAGTCCTGTCGACCGTGGCCGTGGCTTCGGGGCCGGTGTTGCCAGCCGCGTCGGCGGCGGCAGCGCGCAGCACGGTGCCCTCCGGCAAGGTGGCCGCCGGCGCGATGCTGTACTTGCCGTTGAGCGCAACAGTCGTGCCGACGACGTTGCCTGCGCCGTCCTTGATCGTGACCACGGAGTTGGCCTCGGCGGTGCCCGTGATCGCGCTCCCGTTGGTCGGGTTGATGGTGGGCGCGGCCGGAGGCTTGCTGTCCACCGTCGCCGTGGCCTCGGGGCTGGGGTTGCCAGCCGCGTCGGTGGCAACGACGTGCAGCACGGTGCCGTCCGGCAGAGTGCTCGCCGGCGTGACGCTGTACGTGCCGTTGGGCCCGGCGGTGGCGCTGCCGATGAGGTTGCCTGCGCCGTCCTTGATCGTGACCAGGGAGCCGGCTTCAGCCGCGCCAGTGATCAGGCGGCCACTGGTCGGGTTGATCGTCGGCATATCGACCGCCGCGCTGTCGACCTTGGTCGTGGCTTCGGGGCTGGTGTTGCCCGCCGCATCGGTAGCGACAACGTGGAGCACCGTGCCGTCCGCCGGGACGGTTGCCGGCGTGACCCGGTACGTGCCGTTGGCCGCGGCGGTGGCGCTGCCGACGATGTTGCCCAGGCCGTCCTTGATCGTGACGACCGAGCCGGCTTCGGCCGTGCCCGTGATCGGGTCGCCGTCGGTCGGGTTGACCTTGGGCGCACTCGGGGGCGTTCTGTCTACTGTTGCCCTGGTTTCGGGACTGGTGTTGCCAGCCGCATCGGTGGCGGCAACGTGGAGCACCGCGCCATCCACCGGGGGGGTCGCGGGCGTGATGCCGTACGTGCCGTTGGCAGCGACGGTGGCGCTGCCGATGACCTTGCCCGAGTCGTCCTTGATCGTGACGACAGCGCCGGCTTCGGCAGTGCCCGCGATCCGGCTCCCGTTCGTCGGGTCGACCTTCGGTGCAGCGGGCGGCGCGCTGTCGACCGTGGCCGTGGCGGGCTGGCTGGCGTTGCCCGCTGCGTCCGTTGCCACGACGTTGATCGCCGTGCCGTCGACCGGAGGCTTCGCCGGGATGATGGTGTAGGTGCCGCTGGGCCCGGCAGTCGTGCTGCCGATGACGTTGCCCAGGCCGTCCTTGATCGTGACGACTGAGCCAGCTTCGGCCGTGCCCGTGATCGGGTTGCCGTTCGTCGGGCTGACGGTCGGCGCAGCGGGCGGCATGCTGTCGACCTTGGTCGTGGCGGGCAGGCTGGCATTGCCGGCCGCGTCCGTCGCCACGACGTTGATCACCGTGCCATCGGCCGGAGGCTTCGCCGGGGTGAAACTGTAGGCGCCATTGACTGCGGCGGTCGTGCTGCCGATGAGGTTGCCCAGGCCGTCCTTGATCGTGACGACCGAGCCGGCCTCGGCCGTACCTGTGATGGGGCTGCCATCGGTCGGGTCGACGGTCGGCACGGCGGGTCGCGCGCTGTCGACCGCGGTCCTGGCTTCCGTACTGACGTTGCCGGCGGCATCGGTGGCGACAACATGCAGTTGCGTGCCGTTTGCCGGAGGCGTTGCGGGCGTGACGCTGTACGTGCCGTTGGCAGTGACGGTGGCGCTACCAACGAGCGTGCCCGAGTCATCCCTGATCGTGACCAGGGAGCCGGCTTCGGCCGTGCCGGTGATCGGGCTGCCGGCGGTCGGGTTGACGGTCGGCGCATCGGGCGCCTTGCTGTCGACCGTGGCCGTGGCGGGCAGGCTCGCGTTGCCGGCCGGGTCTGTTGCGACGACGCTGATCACCGTGCCGTGGGGCGGCGGCGTGGTGGGGGTGACGGCATACGTGCCGTTGGGCGCAGCGGTTGCACTGCCGATGACCTTGCCCGCGCTGTCCTTGATCGTGACCATGGAGCCGGCTTCGGCCGTGCCCGTGACCGGGCTGCCGTCGGTCGGGTTGACAGTGGGCCTTGCCGGAGCCGCGCTGTCGACGGTGGTCGTGGCCGGCTGGCTGACATTGCCGACCGCGTCCGCGGCCACGACGTTGATCACCGTGCCGTGGATCGGCGGCGTGGCCGGCGTGATGCTGTAGGCGCCGTTCTGTGCCGCGGTCGCCTGGCCGATGACGGTGCCGTTTGCGTCGATGACCGTGACCACCGAGCCGGGCTCCGCAGCGCCGGTGATCGGACTGCCGTCGGTAGGGTCGACTGTGGGCATCTGGGGCGGCGTGCTGTCGACGGTCGTCCGGGCGTCGGGGCTGACATTGCCGGCCCGATCCACGGCGACGACACGAAGCTCCATGCCGTGCGGCGGCGGCGTGGTGGGGTGGACGACATAGCTGCCGTCGGGCGCGACGGTCGCGCTGCCGATCTCCTTGCCCGCACTGTCGGTGACCTTGACGATCACACCCGGCTCTGCGGTGCCGGTGATCGAACTGGCATTGGCCGGGTTGACGGTGGGCCTGGCCGGGGGCGTGGTGTCGCCCGATGCTGCGAGTGGGAGAACCGGCAGTTGCTGACCACCGCCACCACCGGCAGCGCCCGCGACGGCCAGCCCGCCTCCGACCAGCCAGGGCAGCACGCCGAAGTTGAAGTCCTGGTGCAACAGCAAGGGTTCGATGGAATCGATGCCCGTGTAGCCGACCACCAGGTCACCCTGCCCTTCACCGAATCCGGCCAGCCACAGGCCATCCTTGTCGTCGCTCAGCACCAGGTCGTTCTTGTTGCCGTCGAACGACGCGAAGAACTCGCGAATGGTGATGACCTCGCCGGAAACGGCGGTAATGACCAGATCGTTGCCGACACGGCGCATTCCCTTGATCTGTTCTTTGGACAGGCCGATGCGGACAACCGATGCCTCTTTCAGAAGAATCTCGTTCATCGAGACCTGATTGGCTCCGCCGCCGCTCTTGCTTATTACTTTCAACGAAATCATTTTTTAATCCCTGACCTTTTAATCAACAACAATCTGAGCCTCCAGGCAATTCGACATTCATTCCATCGTCGATGTCACCGTGTGCAATTTGTATCCGTGCCCGAATACGGATCTGAGCATCAGTCCATTTATCGGCTCTATTTTCAATTTCCTGCGGATCTTGAAAATGCACACATCCAGTGCGCGAGAACGTAAATTGACCATGTCCCGCCACAAGAGGCTGTACAGCTCGTCTCTGTTCAACAGGCGATCCCTGTTGCGAAACAACTCGAGGGCAAGGTCGTATTCGCGAGGCTGCAGGCGCATCTCCCGTCCTTCATGGAAAACCCTGCGCTCGCCGATCTGAAAGCGATAGCCTCTATAAACCAGCAATTCATTGCTCACCGAGCTCGGCGCGGCAAGGCTCGCCTGGCTCAGCAAACGCTGCGCCTTCGATTTGATTTCCTCCAGATTGAATGGGGGAAGAACAAAATCGAAATTCTTTTCACCGGGAAATTCGCTGCCGATGCGCCGCAATGTATCCATGCTGTCGGCATTGGCCGCAAACAGCACCGGGGCGTCGGTCAGCCCACGGATCGCCTGCAGCCAATGGACGTCGGCACCTGAAGGCAGGGTCAGGAGCAGCACGCCAAAGCGCCGGCCCGCGTGCAGCGCATTCGCGAAGTCGCTCAGCAAATCGAATGCGACGGGGGGAAGCCCGGTCGATTGACGCTGCTGCGCGAGCAGATCAACCGCGGTTTGCGCCATCGAGCGCTCCCACGAACAAGAAAACCGGCGCTATGGTGATGGCACCGACCGCGCTCCATTCAGATGCTTGCAGACGCAAGCCGTGGGCGCGGGACTCTGACGAAATCATTCCGACCTCTCCGTTACAACAATCAATGGATGTCGCGGAGAGGCGTCTCGCCGCACTCCGCTATGCCCTTTTGGGCAGCGGAATGTATCGGCTCACAATCACATTAGACAATGACAATTAAAGACAGTTAATGACCGTCGTTAGCAAGCTCGGAAGCTTAAGAAATGCGAACTTTCGACTCATACCATGCAGGAAATCGCGCTTTCAGCTCGGCACCCAGAAAAGATGCACATACGCGGCCTCATTTGCCACTTGTTAATGACGGAGATTGGCAATAAATGCCCCATCCGAGACAATGAAACCGTTTTCTTTTCGCGTCGAAAACTTCACACTTTCAGTGCCGGCGCCTCGAAACTTGCCGCATGGGGCGCTTCCTGGTCTTGATGCCCGAGGTCCAGCGGCAATGTCAGGCAGAACACCGTGCCTTCGCCGTCGCTGGCAACCAGCGTGACGTCGCCGCCGTGCTGCTGGGCGATGGTGCGTGAAATGTGGAGGCCGAGCCCCGAGCCGGGCACGTTGGCAGACGTGGCGCCCCTGAAGTAGCGTTCGAACAGGCCGCTTCTCTCGAACTCCGGAATCGGCGCTCCCTTGTTCGAAACGGTCACGCTGAAAGAGTCCGCGCTGGTGTCGCATCGAACATCGACTGCCGACTCCGCCGGCGAATACTTCAGGGCGTTCTGGACCAGATTCCGGATTGCCATTTCGATTCTTGTCTGATCGCCCCGACACATCGCCTGGCCCCGCGCCACGCTGATACTCAATCGGGCGTTGTCCTCAGGCAGCCCGATGCTGCGGATGTTCCCGATCACGTCCCAAAGATCGAAGCTCCGGGCGACGGGCCTCGAGCCGACTTCCAGCGCGTCGTCCAGCAGGATGTTCTCGATCAGCGCGGCGAGCCGGCGGATCGCCTTGCGGATCTTCCCGACGCTGCGCTTCACCCGGTCGTCCTGCCCGGACGGAGACAGCTCCAGCGCGTGCGCCACCGCGTCGACAATGGCCAGCGGCGTGCGGAACTCGTGCGAGACGATGGCCACGAACTCGCGCTGCCGGACTCTCTCCTCAAGCGCCTGCTTGGCGACCTTCATCGAGTCGAAGGCGCGCTTGCGCTGGGCTCTCAGCTTCAGTTCCGCCTGCCTGGAACGGCTGGCCACCGCGAAGTTGAGCAACGCCAGGTTCGCCAGCTGCGAGAACGGGATCAGGGTTTCGAGAATGAACGATTGGTCCACCTGCACATAGCCCAGGAGCACCAGCGAGAAGAAAATCCACGACAGATCCACCACGCCGAAGACCACCGCCGCAAGGAGGTACTGGCGGGCGCCTCGGCCGACAACGATCCACACGACGAATGCAAGGTTGAAAAGCGCGACGACTATCTCGAGATACACCGCCGGCTGGATGATGTTGCCGATGCCCCACCAGAGGGAAAATGGAATCATCGCGGCGAAGGCGGCCGCTGCGAGGTACATGAACCGCGCCGCCCAGACCGAGTACTGGCCATAGTTGAAGAACCGGCACGCGAACACGGCCGCAATCGACATCAGTGCGCACGACGTCACATCGACAAAGCGGTCGGCGCGCAGCGGGTCATCTGGGAAGAACAACGAGCTCGAATACCCCTGCATGGCAACAATTGCGACCAGCATGGCCACCAGGAACAGCGCATAGATCGGATAGATGCTGCTTCGCAGCCACACCCAGAAAATCAGGTTCATGAGCACCATGACGCAGATCGCTCCCGCGAACGCGGAAAAGAATATCGTCCGGTTGATTTCCGATCTTTCGAGGGTCGATTTCTGCCAGGCATTCAGATCGAAAACGGTCGGCCCATGCGTTTTTATTCGCAGGTAATAGGTTCTGGGCGAAGAGTCCAGGGCCACCGGAAAAGCCAGCACGCTGGTCTGTATGGCCCGGCTGGCAAATGGATGCCTGTCTCCCAATTGATGGAGGGATATTTTTCCAGCCGGATCCTGGCTGTACACCCTCACATCGTCGACCCAGGTCGGAAATATCTGCACGACCCAGTCGGACGCCGCACCAGGCTCTTGCTGCAATGAGAAGCGGATCCAGAAAACGTCGTCCGAGTGCTTCTGGAGATAGCGGACATCCCTGGGTATAAACTTTATGCCACTACCTGCCGATAAGATGTCTTCGATGGTGATATTCCCGGGTGCGTCCCGGAATATTTCCACTTCCCCAGCCAATGAAATCGGCCCTTCCTTGCCTTTGCTTTCCTGCAGAACAAGGGCTTCCGCACCCTGAGCAAACAGCCAAAGCAATACCGCGAGAAAAAGAACAAGGCAGGGTTTTGCTTTCATGCTATTGATATATCCGGCTTACCTTCGACGCCCAGCACTCTCGATTCTGAAAAACCGAAGAGAGGCGCACCATGACTACAAGACCCGACACCGATAAAAAAATAGTCGTCTATCTGATCGAAGACGAAGAAGACCTTCAGGAAGCGCTTGTCTACAGCCTCAACCAGCTGGGCTTCGCAGCCTCCGGATTCTCGACGGCCTCCGAGTTCTACCGGGCCTATGCCGTCAGCCGCTGCGACATCGTCGTCATCGACATCGAACTGCCGGACGAGAACGGATTTTCGATTGCCCAGCACCTGCGTTCCGCCAGCAACGTCGGCATCGTGTTCGCTACCGCGCGCGGCGAGCTCAACGACCGCGTTCGCGGCTTGCGCGGCGGCGCCGACGCCTATTTCGTGAAGCCGGTGCATGCCGAGGAGCTTGCGGCCACGCTCGAAGGCGTCTACCGGCGCATCAAGGCATCGAAGAGCAGCGCCGAACGGGCGCAACCACCGGCTGCCCCGCGCGGCACGGGACGCTGGACGCTCAAGGAAGGCGACTGGATCCTCTGCGACCCCGACGGGCGAGGGCTTCGCCTCACCATGTCGGAGCGGGCCATCGTGGCCTGCCTCTTCAAGCAGCGCAACAAGCCCGTCGACCGCTCGCAGCTCGCGACCGCGCTTGGCGGTGATCTCGAGAATTTCGACCTTCAGCGCGTGGATGCCGTGGTCAGCCGCCTGCGGCGCAAGGCGCTTGCGGCGGGCATGTCGCTGCCGCTGCACGCGGTCAGGGGCACCGGCTACCAGTTCCAGGCCTGAGGCGCGGGCCGAGTGCGAGCTGCTACTTGAACTCGTCCACCGTCACGCCCAGCTTGCGCACCTTGTCGTGCAGCGTCTGGCGCGCAATGCCCAGTGCGGCAGCCGTAGCCGGCTGGTCGCCGTGCTGGCGGCGCAGCTCCTCGACGATCACCGCGCGTTCGAACGATTCCACCTGCTGGGGCAACCCGCGCGGCAAGGCGGGCACGCCTTCGGCGCTGTTGCCGCCACGTGTCTGCGTGAGGCGCTCGCCGAGCAGGCCCAGCACGAAGCGGTCGGCCACGTTGCGCAGCTCGCGCACGTTGCCGGGCCAGGCATAGGCCATCAGGTCGGCCAGCTGCGCGTTGCTCAAGAGCGGCGCGGGACGCTCGTAGCGGCTTGCGGCCTGCAGGGTGAAGTGTTCGAACAGCAGCGGAATATCTTCGCGCCGCTCGCGCAGCGGCGGCAGCTCGATGAAGGCCACGCCCAGGCGGTAGTACAGGTCGGCCCTGAACTTCTGCTGGTCGCTCATGGCCTTCAGGTCGTCCTTGCTCGCGGCCACCACGCGGCAGTCGAAGGGAATGGTCTTGTTGGAGCCGATGCGCTCGATGCTGCGCTCCTGCAGCGCGCGCAGCAGCTTGATCTGCACCGCCATCGGCATGCTCTCGATCTCGTCGAGGAACAGCGTGCCGCCGCTGGCGTATTCGAACTTGCCCACGCGCATGCGGCTGGCGCCGGTGAATGCGCCGGCCTCGTGGCCGAACAGCTCGCTCTCGGCCAGCGACTCGGGCAGGCCGCCGCAGTTGAGCGGCACGAAATGCTGCCGGCGGCGCGCGCTGTGGTCGTGCAGGCAGCGCGCGACAAGCTCCTTGCCGGTGCCGGTCTCGCCGTAGACCAGCACGTCGGCCGAGGTTTCAGCCAGCGTCTTCACGGTCTGGCGCACCTGCTGCATCTGCGCCGAACGGCCGATCAGCACGGACTGGATGCCCTGCCAGTTCTCCAGCGCGTCGCGCAGCGCGCGCACCTGCAGGCTGAGCTGGCGACGCTCGATGGCGTGGCGCACGATGGCCACCAGCCGCTCGGAGCTGAAAGGCTTTTCGATGAAGTCGTAGGCGCCCTCGCGCATGGCCTGCACGGCCATCGCGATGTGGCCGTGGCCGGTGACCAGGATCACGGGCAGTTCGGCATCGACGTTGCGCAGCTCGGGCAGCCACTCGGTGCCGCTCAGGCCCGGCAGGCGCACGTCGCTGATGACGACGGTCGGCACGCCGAAGCCGATGTGCGGCCGCGCGCGCTCGGCGCTGGCGAAAGATTCGACCTCGAAACCGGCCAGGGTCAGCACCTGGGTGGTGCTGATGCGGACGTCTTCGTCGTCCTCGACCAGCAGCACCCGGATGGCAGGGGCTTCGCTCACTTGGGGGTCACTCCTGTTGTGCAATGGAAAGGGGGGAATGGGAGGGGACAGGCGGGTTGTGGATCACGGCAATGGCAGCGGGCAGGTCGATGACGAAGCATGCCCCGCCGCCGTCCAGGTTGGCCGCGCGCAGCGAGCCGTCCATGGACCGCACCAATTGTGCCGAGATCACAAGCCCCAGGCCCAGCCCCGAGCCCGCGGCCTTGCCGGTGACGAAGGGTTCGAACAGGCGCGGCAGGATGTCGGGGCGAATGCCCGGGCCGGTGTCTGTCACCGACAGGAGCACACGCCCCTCCTTCGGCCGCGCCTCCAGACGCAGCGTGCGGACCGGCGCGTCCTGCATGGCGTCGATGGCGTTGCGCATCAGGTTGGCGAGCACGCTGCCCAGCGCGGCGTCTTCGGCCATGACGCTCAGCGCCGGGGGTTGCACGTCGACCTCGATGGTCACGCGCTGCTTCTTCGAGGCCTCGGCGACGATCACCTGCGCGTCGGCGATGGCATGCGACAGCTGCACCGGCGCCAGCGGCAGCTCGCCCTTGTAGGCGAAGGTTCGCAGCTGCGAGGTCAGCCGCGCGAGCCGGTCGACCATGCCGCGGATGCGCTCGAGGTTGCCGCGCACGTCGTCCAGGCGGCTTTTGTCGAGCAGGATGGTGGCGCTTTCCGACAGCGTGCGCATGGCCGTGAGCGGCTGGTTGAGTTCGTGCACCACGCCGGCAGACATCTGGCCCAGCGCGGCCATCTTGCCGGCGTGCACCAACTCGCCCTGTGCGGCGCGCAGCTGCGCAGTGCGCGCCACCACGGTCGATTCGAGCGTGTCGTGCGCCGCCTGCAGCGCGGCCTGGTTGGCCAGCTTCTGGCGTACCGCGCGGCGGCGCTGCCACAGCGCGACGGCCACCAGCAGCAGCACCGCCATCGCGAGGCTGGCGGTAATGGCTGCATTGCGCGCCGCCACGCGCAGCGGCACCAGGTCGTCGAGCACCACCAGTTGCCACGGCGCGCCGCGCAGGGTGCGGGCCGAAGCGAGCTGGTCCACGCCGTCGAGCGAGATCACCTGCACGTCGCGGTCGAGCGCTTCTTTCTGCGTCCACTGCAGCGGCTGCAGGGTGGCCTCGCCGTAGGGGCGCGAGCGCAGCACCTCGGCGCGCTGCAGCGCATCGAGCGGCAGCAGCGGGCGGAACTTCAGGTTGTCGCGCGTGGAAAGAATGACCACGCCGCGCTGGTCGATCAGCGCCACGTCGCCGGGCAGCTTGCGCCAGGCGCGCTCGGTCTCTTCGAGGTTGATCTTCACGGCCACCACGCCGCGCGCGGACTGGCCGCGGCGCAACGCATACGAAAGGTAGTAGCCCGGCCGCTTGCTGGTGATGCCCACACCGTAGAAGCGGCCCCTGCCCTGCCCCAGCGCATCGATCACGTAGGGCCGGAACGACAGGTCCTGCCCGACGGTGGTGCCGGGCTTGTCCCAGTCCGATGCGGCCAGCGAAGTGCCGGCGGCGTCGAGCACATAGAGCATCTCGGCACCGGCGGTGGCGTTGACGCCGTCGAGGTAGCGGTTGACCACGTCGCGCAGGCGAGTGTCGGTCGGCGTGCCGAGCAGCGCCGGCACGACGGGCGTCATCTCCAGCAGCGCGGGGAGGTAGTCGAAGCGGGCCAGGTCGGCGTCGAGCCCGGTCGCGAGCATGTCGAGCCGGTGTTCGGCCGCCTCGCGCAGGCGCGCCAGGCCGGCCTGCATGGCGATCTGGTGGCCGGCAAAGGCGGCCACGGCCACCAGGGCCAGTGCGCCGCACCAGCGCGGCAGGCCGCGCCATCCCCTGGCATTGTCGGTAGGTCCATCGAAACGCCGGGCCGGCTCCCTTGAAATCATGGGAGCGTTATTGCACAAGGCCGGGCCGTCCGCATCGGTGGCAGCCCGATGGCCCTGCGCCGCCCCGCTTTCGCGGGGCCGGCAAGGAAGGGGTCAGGCCTGCCGTGCCGGGCTGGCGGGCATATGCGCCTCGGTTGCGTCGAGCACGCGCTCGGGCTCGTCGGCTTCCACCGTGCTTTCCTGGTCCAGGTGCTGATGCATGCGCACGGTGTCGAGGTCGCCGGTCCACTTGGCGACCACGATGGTGGCCACGCCGTTGCCGATCAGGTTGGTGAGCGCGCGAGCTTCCGACATGAAGCGGTCGATGCCCAGGATGAGCGCCAACCCCGCCACCGGCACATGGCCCACGGCCGACAGCGTGGCCGCCAGCACGATGAAGCCGCTGCCCGTGACGCCCGCAGCGCCCTTCGAGGTAAGCAGCAGCACGGCCAGCAGCGTGAGTTGCTGCGTCAGCGTCATGTCGGTGTTGGTCGCCTGGGCGATGAACACCGCCGCCATCGTCAGGTAGATCGAGGTGCCGTCGAGGTTGAACGAGTAGCCCGTGGGCACCACCAGCCCGACCACCGACTTCTTCGCGCCCAGGTTCTCCAGCTTGGCCATCATGCGCGGCAGCACCGACTCGCTCGACGAGGTGCCCAGCACGATCAGCAGTTCTTCCTTGATGTACTTGATGAACTTCCAGATGCTGAAGCCGTGGAACCTCGCTATGAGCCCCAGCACCACGAAGATGAAGAACAGGCAGGTGGCATAGAAGGTGGCCATCAGCTGGCCCAGTTGCAACAGCGAGCTCACGCCGTACTTGCCGATGGTGAAGGCCATGGCGCCGAAGGCGCCGATGGGCGCGACCTTCATGATGTAGCCGACGATCACGAAGAGCACGTGCGAGCCCTTCTCGATTACGTCGAACACCAGCGTGCCGCGGCCGCCGAACTTGTGCAGCGCGAAGCCGAACATCACCGCGATCAGCAGCACCTGCAGGATCTCGCCCTTGGCGAAGGCGTCGACCACCGTGTTCGGGATGATATTGAGCAGGAAGTCGGTGGTGCTCTGCATCTTGCCCGGGCCGGTGTAAGCCGCAATGCTCTTGGTGTCGAGCTGACTCACGTCGACGTTCATGCCCACGCCGGGCTTCACGATGTTGATGATGACCAGGCCCACCACCAGCGCGATGCTGCTCACGATCTCGAAGTACAGCAGCGCCAGGCCGCCGGTCTTGCCGACCTTCTTCATGTCTTCCATGCCGGCGATGCCCACCACCACCGTGCAGAAGATGATCGGCGCGATGATCATCTTGATCAGCTTGATGAAGCCGTCGCCCAGCGGCTTCATCGAAGCGCCGGTGTCGGGGTAGAAATGCCCCAGCAGCACCCCGAGCACGATGGCCGTGATGACCTGGAAATACAGGGATTTGTAGAAGGGCTTGGGTGCGGTGGTGTGTTCCACGGGGTGGCTCATCGGGTTGTCTCCAATTTCGTGGCCAGGCTCCGCAGCGGGGCGCGCGGCCGGCCCCGTGGTTCAGCAATCGACATGCCACGCACGGCACCGGTCGCACCGCGCGCTAAGTCCTTGATTTGATGGACCTTTTGGTGAGCGTGCGAACCACGCCCCGCCGACGATCCGGATGGCGCGGGCAACGCCCGTCCGATCCACCGGATCAACACCTCGGGGAAAACCCTAGCCCTCATTCAACGATGTCAGACTTGCCGCATGAACGACAACGCCCAGCCGGCAGCGGCCACGGACAGCGCCTCCAAGCGCATTGCGCTCACAGTGGCGGCCGCCTTCTTCATGGAGACGCTGGACGCCACCATCATCGTCACCGCGCTGCCGGCCATCGGGGCCGGCTTCGGCATGGGCGCGCTGGACGCGAGCCTGGGCGTCACGGTCTACCTGATCGCGATGGCGGCGCTGGTGCCAGCGGCGGGCTGGTGCGCCGGGCGCTTCGGCGCGCGGCGGGTGTTTGCGCTCGCGGTCGGCACCTTCACCGTGGCCTCGCTCGCCTGCGGGCTGGCGCCCACCTTCGAGGTGTTCGTTGCGGCGCGTGTGCTGCAGGGCGCGGCGGCGGCCTTCATGTCGCCGGTGGGGCGGCTCGTGGTGCTGCGCGAAACACCGAAGCACCGGCTGATCGAGGCCATCGGCACCATCACCTGGCCGGGGCTCATCGCGCCGGTGATCGGCCCGCCGCTGGGCGGGCTCATCGCAACGCACGCGTCGTGGCGCTGGATCTTCCTGCTGAACGTGCCGCTGGGCCTCGTGGGCCTGTGGCTCATCATGCGACTGTTCCCGCGCCGCACCGACGTGGCTCCGACGCGCTTCGATGCGGTCGGCTTCGTGCTCACCGCCGTTGCGCTGGCCGCGCTGGTCGAAGGCCTCACGCGCCTGGGCGGCTCGCAGCCGGGCTCGGCCACCACCCTCGGCCTGCTGGCAGCCGGCGCCGTGGCGGCAGCCGCCGCAGTGCGCCACGCGCGGCGAACGACGGCGCCCCTGCTCGACCTGCGCGCGCTGGCGGTGCCAACCTATGCGCTGGCCACCGCGACGGCCGGCTTCGTCTCGCGCATCGCGATCAACGCCTCGCCCTTTTTGCTGCCGCTGATGTTCCAGATCGGCTTCGGCATGAACGCGTTCCAGGCGGGCTCGATGCTGCTGGTGTACATGGGCGGCAACCTCGTGATGAAGAGCGCCACCACGGCAGTGCTGCGGCGCTTCGGCTTTCGCAACGTGCTGACGGTGAACGGCGCGATCTGCGCCGCCACGCTGTTCGGCTGCGGGCTGCTGTCACCAGGCGACCCGTTGCCGTGGGTGTGCGTGCTGCTCTTCGTGGCGGGCATGGCGCGCTCGATGAACTTCACGGCCATCAACACGCTGGCCTTTGCCGACGTGCCCGATGAATCGCGCGCCGGCGCAAGCACGCTCGGCACGATGCTGCAGCAGGTTTCGCTCGCGCTCGGCGTCGCGCTGGGCGCGATGGTGCTCGGCGCTTCGAAGGCGCTGCGCGGCGCGCCGGCCGTGCAGCTCGCGGACTTCCACCACGCCTGGTACGTGGTCGGCCTGCTTATGGCCATCGCAACGCTGATGACGCTGCGGCTCGACCGCCATGCGGGCATGGCGGTGTCGCGAAGGCCGTGAGAACATCGTTCGCCCTGCTGTTTCCCTTTCGGAGATTTCTTCCATGCCACTGCACATTGGCATCGTCGGCTGCTCGGCCGAAGGCGCTGCACTCTGCTATCGCACTCTGTGCGTCGAAGGCGCCAAGCACATGGGCCAGGAGCACGCGCACCCCGAGGTTTCGATGCACACGCACTCGCTCGCCGCGTATGTGGACTACCTCGATCGCGGCGACATCGACGGCGTCGCGCAACTGATGCTGTCGTCGGCGGGCAAGCTCGCGGCGGCTGGTGCTGATTTTCTGATCTGCCCCGACAACACGATCCACCAGGCGATACATCGGGTGCTGCCGCAGTCGCCGCTGCCGTGGCTGCACATCGCCGAGGTGGTTGCGGCGGAGGCGGCATCGCGGGGCTTTCGCCGCGTGGGCGTTCTGGGCACGCGCTGGCTGGTCGACAGCGAGGTCTACCCGCAGGCGCTGTCGGCCGCCGGGCTGGAAGCCGTGCGGCCTGATGCCGATGAGCGTGCAATGCTCGGCCGTATCATCATGGACGAACTGGTGCGCGGCGTGGTCCGGCCCGAGTCCACCACGGTGCTGCAACAGATGATCGACGGCCTGAAGGCGCGCGGCTGCGATGCAGTAGCACTGGGCTGCACCGAACTGCCACTGGTGCTGAACGACGGCAACTCGGCACTCCCGACACTCGACTCGACGCGCCTGCTGGCACGCGCGGCACTGCGGCGCGCAACAGCCGGCTGAGCCCCCCGCCTATTTGCGCGCCTTGTCGATCTCGGCCATCAGCTCTTTCACGGTGGCCTCGCCGACCGAGGCCGAGTACTTGTCGATGACCGGCTTCACCTTCGTGCGCAGCTTCGCCATCTCTTCGGGCGGCAGCTCCGACACGGTCATGCCCGCCTTCTTCAATGCGTCGAGCGCGCTGTCGGCGGCGCCGCGCGAGGCCTCGCGCTGGAACGCGGTCGATTCGGCCGACGCCTCGGTGATGATCTTCTTCTCTTCCGCGCTCATGCCGTCCCAGGTCTTCCTGCTGATCAGCAGCGCCTGCGGGTTGTAGATGTGCCGGGTCTGGGTGATGTACTTCTGCACCTCGGCGAACTTGGACGACAGGATGGTGGTGTTCGGGTTCTCCTGCCCGTCGACCGCCTTCTGGTCGAGAGCGGGATACAACTCGGGAAACGGCAGCGGAGTGGCATTGGCGCCCAGCGCACCGAACAGGTCGATGTAAATCGGCGACTGGATCACGCGGATCTTCAGCCCCGCGATGTCGTCCGCCTTCACGATCGGCCGCTTGCTGTTGGTGAGGTTGCGAAAGCCCAGGTCCCAGTAGCCCAGGCCATGCAGGCCCTTGTCTTCCAGCCTGGCCATCAGCTTCTGGCCGAAGGGTCCGTCGGTGACCGCATCGGCCTCCTTGCCGCTGTTGAACAGGAACGGAAAGTCGTAGGCCGCGAACTCCTTCACCTGCGCCGAGAGAATGCCCGCGTTCAGCACCGTGAGTTCGACCGTGCCGCCCTGCAGCGCCGACACGGTCTGAAGATCGCCGCCGAGCGCGCCGCCCGCGAACAGCTTGACGGTGATCTTGCCGCCCGACTTGGCGGCCACGAGGTCGGCGAACTTCTGCGCGCCCTGCGCCTGCGGATGGCCGGTCTGGTTCTGGAACGCGAACTTGAGCGTTCGCTCCTTGACTTGCGCACCGGCGCCGCACATGGCGAACAACGCAACGGCGGCAACCAGCAGTTTCAGCATCGAGGGCTTCTTCATGGCAACGTCTCCTTGTATGTATATGTCTATCCGTGGAACAACCTGGCCGGCCCCGTCACCAGCCACGGGAACAGCACCATCAGGAACATGACGGCGAACTCGGCGATCATGAAAGGCACCACGCCGCGCGTGACGTCGTCCATCGAGATCTTTCCGACGCCGGCCACCACGTTGAGGACCGTGCCCACCGGCGGCGTGACCAGGCCGATCGAGTTGTTGATGATGAAGAGCACGCCGAAGTAGACCGGGTCGATGCCCGCGGCCTTCACGATGGGCATCAGCACGGGTGTGAGGATCAGGATCGTCGGCGTCATGTCCATCGCAGTGCCCACGATCATCACGAGCACCATGATCGCGATCATCAGCAGGATCTGGTTGCCCATGAAGGGCTGCAGCAGCCCCACCACCTTCGAAGGCAGGTCGGCCACCGTGATGAGCCACGCGCTCACCATGGCCGCGGCGATCAGGAACATCACGATGGCGCTGGTCTTGGCCGCCCCCACGAACACCGCGTAGAGGTCCTTCCAGCTCAGCTCGCGATAGACGACGGTCGACACGAAAAGCGCATAGACGGCGGCCACCACGGCCGCCTCGGTCGGCGTGAACACGCCCATGCGCAGACCTACGAGGATGATCACCGGCAGCATCAGCGCCCACAGCGCCTTGCGGAACGCGGTGAAGATTTCGCCGCCCGACTTGCGCGGCGGAGGCACGATCTTCTCGCGCCGCACCAGCCAGGCCCAGGTGATCCACAGCGCGCCGCCGATCAGCAGGCCCGGCACGATGGCCGCGAGGAACAGCTTGGAGATCGAGACGTTGGCCGCCACGCCGAAGATCACGAGCCCGATGCTCGGCGGTATCACCGGGCCGATCACGCCGGTGGCCGCGATGAGCCCGCCCGCGCGCGCCTTGTCGTGGCCCGCCTTGACCATCATAGGCAGCAGCAGCGCTGTCAGCGCGGCGGCGTCGGCCACGGCCGACCCCGAGAGCGCCGAGAGCAGGCAGCCCGCCATGATGGTCACGTAGCCAAGGCCTCCCTTCACATGGCCGACCAGCGCGAGCGCGAAGTCGACGATGCGCTTGGAGAGGCCGCCCACGTTCATGATCTCGCCGGCCAGCATGAAGAACGGCACGGCCAGCAGCGGAAAGCTGTCGGCGCCGCCGATCACGTTCTGCGCAAGGATCTGCGCGTCGAACAGGTCGAGGTGCCACATCAGCGCGACGCCGCTGGCCAGCAGCGAGAACGCGATGGGAATGCCCATCGCCATGGCAAGGAGCAGCGAGCCCACGAAGACGACGATGGTCACTTGCGTGCTCCCTGTTGTGCATCCCCTTGAGCGGTGCTGTCTTGCGAACCGAGGATCTGCTGCAGCTGTACCGCTTCCTCGGACTCCTGCACCATCACCAGATCGCTCTCGGCAATGCGCCCGGTGAGCAGGCGCAGCAGGTCGAGCATGAGGATGAACGCAGCCAGCACCGAGAACACCACGCCTGACATGTACACCACCGCCATCGAGGCGCCGGTGACCGGCGCTGTCACGTCCCAGTTGATGCGCGTCTGCGCCGTGCTGCCCTGGAACAGCAGCCACACGATGTAGAGCATTACCACGTGCCCTATCGCAAGGCAGATCTTCTTGCCGATGGGCGGCAGCTTCTGCACCACCATGTCGACGCCCAGGTGGCCGTGCTCCTTCAGCGCGACGACCGCGCCGAGAAAGGTCATCCAGATGAAGAGCCAGCGCGAGACTTCCTCGGACAGGGTGATGCCCGAATTGAAGCCGTAGCGCAGCACCACGTTGCCGAAGACCAGCACGACCATGACCGCAAGCGCGGCTGCGATCAGGGCTTCGATGCCGGCGCAGCACCGGTCGATCCATCGGTTCATGGCCATGCTCTGCGTTCAGGCCGGCGCGGCCTGCCTGTGCATCTCGACCAGCGCGCGCAGCGCAGCCAGGTAAGACTGCGGGCCCAGGCCCTGGACCGTGCCTTTCACCGCCGGCGAGATGATCGAATGCGCGCGCCATGTCTCGCGAGCGGCGATGTTGGACATGTGCACCTCGATGATCGGGAACGGCATCGCCTTGATCGCGTCGTGCAGCGGCACGCCGTGCTGCGTGAGGCCGGCCGGGTTGACCAGCGCACCCTGAGCCTCGTCGATATGGGTGTGCAAAAAGTCGATCAGGTCGCCTTCGTGGTTCGACTGGAGGATGTCCAGCGTCACGCCGAGTTCGGTGGCGAGCTGCTGCAGCTGCGCATTGATTTCGGCCAGCGTGGTCTTGCCGTAGATGTGGGGTTCGCGGCGGCCGAACAGGTTGAGGTTGGGGCCGTGCAGGACGAGGATCTTCATGAGGCGCCTTCGGTCGGAGGTCTTACTGCTTGCGGATGCGCGCGAGTTCGTCGGTGTAGAGCTTGACGATGGCGGGGTCATAGCTCGCGGCGAAACGCTCGGTGACAGGCTTGGCAATCTGCCGCATGCGGGCCTGCTCGGCAGGCGCGAGCTCGTTGAACTGCGCCCCCTTGGCCTGCAAGTCGCCTACGGCGCGCTGCGCGGCGGCGCGGCTCACCTGGCGCTGATAGCCGCGCGCTTCGTCGGCGGCCTCGCGCATCATCTTCTGCTCGGTAGGGCTCAGCGAGTCCCAGAACTTCTTGCTGACCAGCACGATGTTGGCCGCATACACATGGTTCGTGGCGCTCACGAACTTCTGCACCTCGTAGAACTTGTTCGACAGGATCACCGCGTACGGGTTCTCCTGGCCATCGACCGCCTTCGACTCGAGCGCGCCGTACAGCTCGGCGAAAGGCATCGGCACCGGGTTGGCCTTGAAGGCCTTGAAGGTTTCGAGGAACACGGGGTTCGGAATGACGCGGATCTTCAGGCCTTCGAGGTCCTCGGGCTTGGTGATGGGCCGCTTGCTGTTGGTGACGTTGCGAAAGCCCAGGTCCCAATAGCCCAGCGCCACCAGCCCCTTCTCCGGCAGCTTCGCGATCAACGCCTGGCCCAGCGGGCCGTCGAGCAGCGCATCGGCCTGCGCAAAGCTGCCCACCGCGAACGGGAAGTCGACAAGGCCGAACTCCTTGACGATGCCTGCGAGCGACGTGGTGGCCGGTGCCGACATCTGCTGCACGCCGCCCTGCAGCGCCGACTGCTGCTGCATCTCGTTGCCCAGCTGCGAGGCCGGAAACTCCTGCACCTTCATCTTGCCGCCGCTCTTGGCCGCGAGCAGTTCGGCAAAACGCTTCACGCCAAAGCTCACCGGATGGTCTGCGTTGTTGAGGTGGCCGAAGCGGATCACACGGTCCTGCACGCCCTGCGCGAACGCGGGAATGGCCAGGGCGAGGGTCAGGCCGGCTGCGGCGAGCTGGCGATGAAGCGTTCTCAAGATGTGATCTCCAACTGTGTGAAGGTGCAAGGGCGGCGCGATCTTAGGGCGGAATTGGAAAATATTTCCACTAGTGAAAACACTTGGCAAAAGCGCTAGAGTGACGTCATGACAGCCATACTCGAACGCAGCTTCAAGGTCCTCGAACACCTGGCCGGCCACCCCGAAGGCCGCGCGCTGTCGGCACTGTCGGCCGAGCTGGAAATGCCGCTGAGCGCCACGCACCGCCTGCTGACCGAGCTCATCCGCTGCGGCTATGTGCGGCAGGACCAGAGCCACGGCGACTACATGCTCACCATCAAGCTGGTGTCGCTCGGCCTCAGCTTTCTCAGCAACAGCGGCATCGTCGACGTGGCGCAGCCGCTGCTCGACCGGCTCGCCGCCGAATCGGGCGAACTGGTGCGGCTGGCGGTGGTCGACGGCGACGAGCTCACCTTCGTCGCCAAGGCGCAGGGTGCAACGCGCGGCCTGCGCTACGACCCGGACATGGGCCTTTCGGTGAACCTCTCCTGCAGTTCCGCCGGCCACGCCTGGCTGTCGACAATGACGGACGAGCAGGCGCTGCAACTCGTGGCGAAGCAGGGCTTTGGCAAGCCCGAGGACTACGGCCCGAAGGCGCCGACCACCGTGAAGGCACTCCTGGCATATCTGCGTGCGGCACGCAAGCGCGGCTTCGCGATGATCAGCGAGGTGTTCGCGCCGGCAATGACTGCCATGGCCGCGCCGGTGCGCAGCGGCAACGGCGCGGTGATCGGCGTCATCACCATCGCAGGGCCACTGGTGCGACTGACCGAGGAACGCATGCTCGAACTGGGACCGGTGCTGCTGTCGTCGGCCGAGGACGTGGCGCAGGCCAGCGGGGCTTCCGCGATGTTCAAGCGAAGGGCCTGACCGGACATCGCGCGGCGGCCATGGTGCTTATCTATTCAGAATGGAGCCTCCTCGACAAATCAAGGAGACATTCATGCACGACATCGCCGCGCTCCAGAAACTGCTGGGCGCGATCTTTCCCGGCCTGATGGGCGTACGGCTCACCGAGCTCGCACCCGACCGCGTGGTCGCGCAGATGGAGGTGCGGCAAGACCTGTGCACCGCCGGCGGCATCCTGCACGGCGGCGCCTACATGGCCTTCGCCGACACTCTGGGTGCGGTCGGCACCATCGCCAACCTGCCAGAAGGCAAGCGCACGACAACCACCGATTCGAGCACCAAGTTCATCGCGGGCGCGCGCCTGGGCACTACCGTCACGGGCACCTGCCTGGCGCTGCATCGCGGACGCACTACGCATGTGTGGCAAACCTCGGTGACCAATGCCGACGGCAAGCTGTGCGCGGTCGTCACGCAGACGCAACTGGTGCTGGACGGGGGCGCGTAACGGCGCGAGCCTGCCCCGGCGCCTCTGGCCGACAGCGCCACGGGCATTGCGATGGCGCGCAAAACGGCGTCGGCTGACGCATCCGCGCGCGCAACGGTGCCAGCATCGCCCCGCACTGGAGAACACGCCCATGGAACGACTCTTCGACTCCTTCGCCAACACCTTCGCCCGCATGGCCGGCAGCCCGGCGGCCTTCCTGATCTGCGTGGCCGTGGTCGTGGCCTGGGCGGTTTCGGGGCCGTTCTTCGGCTTTTCGGAGACATGGCAACTCGTGATCAACACGGGCACCACCATCGTCACCTTCCTGATGGTCTTCCTCATTCAGAACACCCAGAACCGCGACGGTGTCGCCTTGCAGACCAAGCTGGACGAACTGATCCGCTCCTCCAACGCGGAGGATGACTTCATCGGCATCGAGAAGCTCACGGACAGGGAGTTGATTGCGCTGCACGAGCGCTGCGAGGCGGCTGCGAAGAAAAGCCAGGAGACGCTGGAGAAAGCCCGGACCGAGCGCAAGCGCCGCGGCCACCATAACCACCGCGTGGACCGAGGCAGCAACGCCCGCTCAATCGATCCATAGCTGCCGGCAAGCGGCCATATCCAGTATGGTGATGAGCTGCTTGTTGCGCCGTATCAGGCACGCAGTTGTGATGCGACTACCTCGCGGAACGTCGTCAGCTGATCGTCGATGCGCACGTGATACGACGCCAGATCCGCTCGCGCGTTCACGCGCACGCTCCCTCATTCCGTCGAAGAACCCGCTGCGGCGCCCAACGCAGCGCCACAGTCACACTCTCTTCAGCACAACCCCGAATCATTCGCGCTGCAAGCAGGCGATGACATCGAAAACATTCGCGACGTGCACTGCGCATATGCATGCCTCGAGAAGCTTAGCGTTCCACAGCAGGTGAATGACTGCGAAGAGGTCTATCCAACCCGCTCCGAACTCGGCGCGTTGATCCGCCTCGTCAATGAGGAACTGCGGCGGCGCATCGAAGCCGCGGGCGGCACGATCAACTCCTTGCGTGGCGCCCTGCTACGCGAACAGGCGCCGCAATGACGCCGATTTGCTAGCGCAAAAGCAAAAAGGCGCTACAACCTCGAAAGTTGTAGCGCCTTGCGGAATATGGTGGCCTGGGGCGGAATCGAACCACCGACACGCGGATTTTCAATCCGCTGCTCTACCAACTGAGCTACCGGGCCATTGCATTTGTGTGCAGCCCTAAATTATACAGCGCTTCTGCGCCCTCTTGAAAGATCGACGCCAAGTTGTTTGAGCTTGCGGTACAGGTGGGTGCGTTCGAGGCCGGTTTTCTCGGCGACGCGGGTCATCGAACCGTTCTCCATCGCCAAGTGAAACTCGAAGTACGCCTTCTCGAAACCATCGCGCGCATCGCGCAGCGGGCGGTCGAGGTCGAAGCTCTGGGTCGATTGCGGGCCGGCGTCGACCACGGGCACGGAAGCCAGCGAGGCCATCAGCAGGCTGTCGCCTGTCGTCGTGATGGCGGCCGCCTGGTTGCCGGTGACCGGCGCGGGCACCACGCCTGCCGCGGCGCGGCGTGCGCTCTCGCGCGCCAGGCCCTGCTCCACTGCCTTGAGCAGCTTCTGCATGGTGATGGGCTTTTCAAGGAAGGCGAAGGCGCCGATGCGCGTGGCGTCGACCGCGGTGTCGATGGTGGCGTGGCCGCTCATCATGATGACGGGCATGCTCAGCAGGCCCGCGGTGGACCACTCCTTGAGCAGCGTGACGCCGTCGGTGTCGGGCATCCAGATGTCGAGCAGCACGAGATCGGGCCGTGCGCGCTGGCGCGCAGCGCGGGCTTCGGCGGCGTTTTCCGCGAGCTCCACGTTGTGGCCTTCGTCATTGAGAATTTCGAAGAGCAGGTCCCGGATGCCCAGCTCGTCATCGACCACGAGAATGTTTGCCATGAGTGCTGCTTGTTGTTTGCGCTGGTGTCTGCAATGTATTGAGGGTCCGCTGGCCCATCCATCGCCTGTGCGACGACGGAGATTCGTGCGGCTCAGGCGGCGGAAGACTTCGAATCTTCGGTGTGAGCGACCGCTGCCCGCGGCTCGCCTGCCAGCGCGAATGATAGCGAGACTTGTGCCCCTGCTACAGCCCCATCGACGACGCGGTTGGAAAGCTCGATGCGCGCGCCGTGTTCGTCCGCGATTTTCTTCACGACGGCAAGGCCCAAACCAGTACCTTTTGTTTTCGTGGTTACGTATGGTTCGAAGGCGCGCTTCAAAATATTTTCGGCAAAGCCCGGGCCGCTGTCCTGCACCGTCAGGCGCACGCGCTGCCCCGAATCGCCGAGCCGCGTGCGGATGACGACCTCGCCCGCCTTGCCCGTGCCGCTGGCGGCAGCTTCGGCGGCGTCCTGCGCGTTCTGCAACAGGTTGTGTATGACCTGGCGGATCTGCTGCGCGTCGCCGCGGATGGGCGGGCAGCGCTCGTCGAGTTCTGAGCGCAGCGTGATCGGCAGGCTCTCGGCGTTGTAGAGCTGGAGCACGTCGGTCAGCAAGGCGTTGAGGTCCACCGGCTTGAGGTCGGCCGCGGGCAGGCGCGCATAGTCGCGGAATTCGTTCACCAGCCGCTTCATCGCATCGACCTGGTCGACGATGGTCTTCACCGACTTCACGAGCACGGCCTGTTCGGGCGGCGGGACCTTGCCCGAGAGCTTCATCTCGAGCCGCTCGGCCGAGAGCTGGATCGGCGTGAGCGGATTCTTGATCTCGTGTGCGAGGCGACGCGCCACTTCGCCCCAGGCCTGCGCGCGCTGGGCCGAGACGATTTCGGAGATGTCGTCGAACACCAGCAGCCGCGCGGCGCCGGGCAGTTCCGCGCCGCGCGCGACGATGTTGATGGCGCTGTCCTGCTGCGGCAGGTCGGTGCCGGAGGCGTGCAACTCGAAGGCGTGCTGCCAGTGGTCGAGGCCGTGCTGCATGCGCTCGACGAGAAAGTCGTCGAACTGCTGCTGCACCTTGGCACCGAACTCGGCCAGGCCCGGCACATCGACGAGCGCCCGGCCTTCGTAGGCCGCGAGCGGCGCGCGCAGCACACGGGTCGCGCCCGGATTGGTGGACAGCACAGTGCCCTTGGCGTCGAGCACGATCACGCCCGATGTCAGGTTGTCGAGAATGGTCTGCAGGTTGGCGCGCGCAGCGTCGAGCTGGCCCATGGTCTTCTCGACCGCGCCGCGGGCGTCGGCCAGCTGCTGCGTCATGACGGCGAACGAGCGCGTGAGGCCGCCGAGTTCGTCCTTGCCCTGCAGCACGGCGGTGGGCCGCAGGTCGCCAGCCGCCACCTGGCGCACGCCGTCTGCCAGCACGAGCAGCGGCCGCGCGAGCTGGTTGCCGAACAGCACGGCCAGCAGCACCGCACCGAACACGGCGAGGAACAGGCTCAGCGTGAGCGTGCCGATGTACATGCGACGCAGGCCCTCGCGCGCGAGCGCCCGCTCCTGGTATTCGCGGTTGGCCTCCTGCACGGCGAGCGCGTTGGCGACCACGGCCGGCGGCAGCGGCCGCGTGACCTGCAGATAGCGCGGCGCGGTGTCGAAGTCGAAGCCCGGCCTTTGCACCATGGCGAGCGCACGCACGCTCGCGACTGGCGGGGTTGCGCCCGGCGCGGCTGTTTCGTCCAGCCCCTCGACGTGCGCGACGGCGCGCTCGGGGCGGACTTGGCGGAACTGCTGCACGGTTGGCCGCTCGGGGTTCAGCTGGAAGCGCGAGGAGCCGGCGCTGGCCACAAGTTGCCCGTTGCCGGTCCACAGGATCACGTCGGTGGCCTCAAGCTGATCGCGGATGCGTTCCAGCACCAGGCCCGCGCTCGTGTCGGGCACTTGCGCCAGTTGCGCGCTGGCGCTGCGCGTCTTGGCAGCGAGGTCATCGGACAGCGAATCGAGCGTGGCGCGCCCCAGATTGAGGCCAGCATCGAGCGCGCCCTCGACCTTCACGTCGAACCAGCTCTCGATCGAGCGCGCGACGAACTGATAAGACACCACGTAGACCAGCGCCCCGGGCACCACGCCCACCAGCGCGAAGATGGCCGCCAGCTTGATGAGCAATCGGCTGCCGAACTTGCCCTGCCGCAGCCGCCGCAGCAGGCGGAAGGCAACCCAGCCGATCACCAGCACCAGCAGCACCGCCACCACGACGTTGATGCCGAACAGGCGCACGTAGTAGCGCTCGTACAGTGCGCGGTTGTTGGTGGCCTGCGCCAGCAGGAACATCAGCACCAGGCCGATGGCCGTGACCAGCGCGGCGCCGACACCAATGGCCCAGCGCGTGGCCCGCGCGCGGCGCGCGGCCGGCGTGGCCGCTGCGCCGCTGCGCCCGGAAGTGCTCACTTCTGCTTCTCCAGCGGGAGCTTGGCCGTGCGTTCGGCGGCGATGTTCCAGTCGGCCTGCCCGACCACGCCGATCTGGAACGGGCGCGGCAGCTGCGAGGTGTCGAGCCGGAAGCGGAAAGTGACCTGGTGCTGCGGGTCGTCGCCGATCTCGGCCACATCGCCCAGCCGCAGGCGGCCGATGCGCTTGATGGCGTCGAGCGCATCGCCGAGGGTGTCGAAGTTCTGGTTCAGCGAGATGCCCAGGCCGGCCGCGCCGGTCATCGGCGCCGCCGACACATTGAGTCGCCAGCGTCGCGTGAGCGGCTGGTAGGCCAGCCGCATGTGGCGAGCGACCTGGGCGACCTTGCGATCGGTCCAGTACCAGCGCTCCTGGTAGAGCTCGGCCTCGGCCACGAAATAGATGGCGATGCCCTTGTCGAGCACCTCCTCCACCAAGGAGGGCAGCTCGAACTGCACGGCCGCGCTGAAGTAGACGCCATCGTCGGACTGCTCGAGGCGCATCTGGGTGATCGACGTGCCGTTGCGGCCCTGGGCGGCCGCCGGGGCCGGCAGCAGCAGGACCATCCACATTGCCCAGGCCCAGAGCAGGACGGCCAGCAAGGCCGGCCAGCGCCGTTCAGTGCGGGCGCTTCTCAAGCAGGGCGTAGAAGAAACCGTCGTGGTCACCAGAGGGATTGTCCGGGACGCCACGGGCATTCGACCCGCTTTGGGGCAGCAAATGGCCCGGCGATGGCAGCAATCGTGCGTCGGTGTTGTGTACAAGAAACGCATCAATTTGTTGCGAACCCTCTTCGCGGAACACGGAGCAGGTGCAGTAAAGGAGCCGGCCGCCGGGCCGCACCAGCGGCCAGAGCGCGGCCAGGAGAGCGGCCTGCTGGGCTGCGAGCTGGGCGGTGTCGCTTTCGCGGCGCAGCCAGCGCACATCAGGATGGCGTCGCACGATGCCCGAGGCCGTGCATGGTGCGTCGAGCAGGATGGCGTCGAAGGGCGTGCCGTCCCACCATTGGTCCGGACGCCCCGCGTCGGCGACGAGCACCTTGGCCTTGAGGCCGATGCGGGCCAGGGTTTCGTCGATGCGGCGGCTGCGGACGGCATCGACTTCCAGGGCTGTCACGTCGATGGCGCCGGGGGCCGCCATTTCGAGCAGGTGCGCGGTCTTGCCGCCGGGGGCGGCGCAGGCGTCGAGCACGCGCAGTGGCGCCGCCACGCCCGGCTTCGTCGGCAAGAGGCCTTCGAGCAGCAGCGGTGCGGCCATCTGCGCGGCGGCGTCCTGCACCGAGCAGGCGCCGTCGGCAAAACCGGGCAGTTGCTGCACGGGGCGTGCGCGCGTCAGCTGCAGGCCGCTGGGGCCTACGCGTATCGCACCGAGGCAAACGGCCTCCAGCTCCGCCAGATACGAAGCCACGGTCGATTTCTGAGCGTTGACCCGCAGCGTCATCGGCGCCTGCGCGTTGTCGGCGCCCAGCACCCGCTGCCAGTCGCGCGGATGGTCGCGCTTGAGGCGCTCGATCCACCAGCGCGGGTGGTTCCATTGCGCGACGGGTTCGGTGTCGGTGGCGGCCACGAGCTCGTCGCGCTCACGCAAGAAACGCCTCAGACAGGCATTGATGAAGCTGGCCTGCGCCCGCGTGGCCGGGTTGCGCTTGGCGGCCTCGACGGCCTGGTCGACCAGCGTGAAGGGCTCGTAGGGTGCACGCTCGCTGTCCCATGCCAGCGCCAGCGCGGTGCACAGCAGGGCATCGGGCAGCGGCGGCGGCGTGCGTTTGGCCAGGTGGCGACGCAGCGCCTCGGCGCGGCCGAGCCAGCGCAGCACCTGGAAGCCGAGCGCCTGCACGCCGGGGCGCAGCGAAGGCTCGACCGCCTCGAAGGCAACCGAGCCCGAGGTGCCGGCGCGAATCGACGCCAGCGCCACCGCGGTCAGTTGCAGTTGGCGCCAGAGCGGAGGCTGCAGCGACGGCGCACCGTTGTTGCTGCTGGAGGAAGGATCGGAAGGTAGTTCTGACAAGTTGGGGCGATGGTAACGGGCGACCGTAAAGCCGGACGCCGTGCAATGGAAAGAAGAAAGAGCCGCGCCGGGCGCCGAACTCAGAGCAGCGGAGCGGCTGGACGCAGACGCACGGCCCATGCCACCAGCAACGCCGGAAACTGCGCGATCGCAGCGTTGTAGTGCCCCACCGCCTGGTTGAACTGGCTGCGCGCGATCTCCGCCGCGGCCGAAGGCTCGGGCCACGCGATCGGCTCGATGGCGCTGGGCACCGTGGCCTCGGTCCCGGGCTGAAGTTGCGCCGGCCGCGACAGAGTGCCGTCGGCGTCGAACACCGTCACATCGTCCGGGTGCTGGCGTCGCCACGCATTGATCCACACCTGCAGCGCAGTGGCCAGCGCGGCCATGACGCCGGTGTCCAGCGGGTGCAGCCGGGTCGCGCCGAGCAGGGTCGCGAGCTGGGTGGTCGCGGCCTGCAATGGCGCGATGGACGACAGCGACTCACCCGTTGGCGACGCCTCCACCGGTGGCGCAGCGGTGATGCTGGCCTGCACGAAATCGAGCTGCTTGCCCAGGGCCGCATCGAGCAGGCCGTAGGCCTGCAGCACGGCCGCGCGCAAACGCACCAGCCGGTTGTAGGCACCGACAAACCAGAACAGCAGGACCGCGATCACGATCCAGCTGGTCAGCGATTCGGGCAATACGCTCATCGACGACAACGCCTCATCATTGAAAACACAAAGAAAAACGCCCCCCAACCGGAGGCGGTCGGGGGGCGTGGTGTACCGGTCATGGCCGGTGATGCTACCGAGTTATTCGGTCGCAGCGCCTTCGCTGGCGTCAGCCGTGCTGGCCGCTGCATCGCTGTCGGCGGAGCCTGCCAGTTCGGCCGCTTCCGATTCGGCGATGGCACGGCGCTCGGCTTCGTCCATGGCGTCCTTGACCTTGCGGGCCTGGTGGTAAGCCATGCCGGTGCCTGCGGGGATCAGGCGGCCGACGATGACGTTTTCCTTCAGGCCGCGCAGCTCGTCGCGCTTGCCCATGATCGCGGCTTCGGTCAGCACGCGCGTCGTTTCCTGGAACGAAGCAGCCGAGATGAACGAGTCGGTCGACAGCGACGCCTTCGTGATACCCAGCAGCAGGTTGGTGAACGTCGCGGGGATCTTGCCGTCGGCGCGCAGGGCGTCGTTGGTGTTGAGCATTTCGCTGCGTTCGACCTGTTCGCCGGAGATGTAGCTCGTGTCGCCGATGTTGTCGACCACGACGCGGCGCAGCATCTGGCGAACGATCACCTCGATGTGCTTGTCGTTGATCTTCACACCCTGCAGGCGGTACACGTCCTGCACTTCGTCCACGATGTAGCGCGCCAGTTCTTCCGAACCCAGCAGGCGCAGGATGTCCTGCGGGTCCGCCGGGCCGTCGACCACGGATTCGCCCTTGTTCACCACCTGGCCTTCGTGCACCAGGATGTTCTTTTCCTTCGGCACGAGGTCTTCCCAGACCGTGCCTTCCGGATCGGTGATCTGCAGGCGGATCTTGCCCTTCGTTTCCTTGCCGAACGACACGGTGCCGGTCATTTCGGCCAGCATGCCCTTGTCCTTCGGCGAACGGGCTTCGAACAGCTCGGCAACGCGCGGCAGACCGCCGGTAATGTCGCGGGTCTTCTGGCCTTCGACCGGAATACGCGCCAGCACTTCGCCGGGGCCCACGTCCTGACCGTCACGGATCTGGACCAGAGCGCCGATCGGGAAGCCGATCGTCACCGAGTGGTCGGTGCCCGGGATCTTCACTTCGGCGCCGGAGGCGTCGATGAGCTTCACCTGCGGGCGCACGACCTTGGCAGCGCCGCGGCGCTTCGGGTCGATCACGACCAGGGTCGACAGACCGGTCACTTCGTCCACCTGCTTGGCAACCGTGAGGCCTTCCTCGACGTTTTCGAACTGCGTCTTGCCGGCGAACTCGGTAATGATCGGGCGCGTCAGCGGATCCCAGTTGGCAAGCACGTGGCCGGCCTTGATCTGCTGGTCGGCCTTGACCGTCAGGGTCGCGCCGTACGGCACCTTGTGGCGTTCGCGCTCACGGCCGTGCTCGTCATGAATGACGATCTCGCCCGAACGCGAAATCACGACCAGCTCGCCCTTGCTGTTGGTCACGTAGCGCATCGTGGCGTTGAAGCCGATCGAGCCGTTCGACTTGGCTTCCACGCTCGAAGCGATGGCAGCGCGCGAAGCGGCACCACCGATGTGGAAGGTACGCATCGTCAGCTGCGTGCCGGGTTCGCCGATGGACTGAGCGGCGATCACACCGACGGCTTCGCCGATGTTGATCAGGCCGCCGCGGCCCAGGTCGCGGCCGTAGCAGGTCGCGCAGATGCCGAAGCGGGTTTCGCAGGTCAGCGCCGTGCGGACCTTGACCTCGTCGACGCCTTGCGCTTCCAGCGCTTCGATGTTGTCTTCGTCGAACATCTCGCCGGCCTTCAGCAGCACCGAACGGTTTTCCGGGTGCAGCACGTCGTCCGCAGCCGAGCGGCCGAGGATACGGTCGCGCAGCGACTCGATCACTTCACCGCCTTCGACGATGGCGCGCATCAGGTAGCCGCCGTGCGTGCCGCAGTCCTGCTCGGTCACGACCAGGTCTTGCGTCACGTCGACCAGACGACGGGTCAGGTAGCCCGAGTTCGCCGTCTTCAGCGCCGTGTCGGCCAGACCCTTACGGGCACCGTGGGTGGAGATGAAGTACTCCAGCACGTTCAGGCCTTCGCGGAAGTTCGCGGTAATGGGCGTCTCGATGATCGAGCCGTCCGGCTTGGCCATCAGGCCTCGCATACCGGCCACCTGGCGAATCTGGGCCGCGGAACCGCGGGCGCCCGAGTCGGCCATCATGTAGATCGAGTTGAAGGACTCCTGCTCGACTTCCTTGCCGTGGCGGTCGATGACGCGTTGCTTCGACAGCTTGGCCATCATGACCTTCGACACTTCGTCGCCGGCCTTGCCCCAGATGTCCACCACCTTGTTGTAGCGTTCGCCGGAGGTCACCAGACCCGACACGTACTGCTGCTCGATCTCCTTCACTTCCTTGGCGGAGCGCTCGATGATGCCGTGCTTCTCGGCGGGCACCAGCATGTCGTCGATGGCGATCGAGATGCCGGCCTTGGTCGCCAGGCGGAAGCCGTTTTGCAGCAGCTTGTCGGCGAACACGACGGTCTCTTTCAGGCCGCACTTGCGGAACGAGACGTTGATGAGCTTGGAGATTTCCTTCTTCTTCAGCGCCTTGTTGATGTTCGAGAACGGCAGGCCCTTCGGCAGGATCTCGGACAGCAGGGCACGGCCCACGGTGGTGTCCACGAGCGAGGTCGACGGCGTGAATTCACCGGTTTCCTTGTTCTTGGTGTATTCCGTGATGCGCACTGCCACCTTGGCGGTGAGTTCGACTTCGTTGGCGTCGAGCGCGCGCTGCACTTCACCGATGTCGGAGAAGATCAGGCCCTCGCCCTTGCCGTTGATGCGGTCGCGGGTCGTGTAGTACAGACCCAGCACCACGTCCTGCGAAGGAACGATCGACGGTTCGCCCGAAGCCGGGAACAGCACATTGTTGGAGGCCAGCATCAGCGTGCGGGCTTCCATTTGCGCTTCCACCGACAGCGGCACGTGAACAGCCATCTGGTCGCCGTCGAAGTCGGCGTTGAATGCCGCGCAGACGAGCGGGTGCAGCTGGATGGCCTTGCCTTCGATCAGGATGGGTTCGAAGGCCTGGATGCCCAGACGGTGCAGCGTAGGAGCGCGGTTCAGCATGACCGGGTGCTCCTTGATGACCTCTTCCAGGATGTCCCAGACCACCGGCGTGCCCGATTCGACTTCCTTCTTGGCAGCCTTGATCGTCGTCGCGATGCCCATGGCTTCGAGGCGCGAGAAGATGAAGGGCTTGAACAGTTCGAGCGCCATCAGCTTCGGCAGGCCGCACTGGTGCAGCTTGAGCGTCGGGCCCACCACGATGACCGAACGGCCCGAATAGTCGACGCGCTTGCCCAGCAGATTCTGGCGGAAGCGGCCGCTCTTGCCCTTGATCATGTCGGCCAGCGACTTCAGCGCGCGCTTGTTGGCGCCCGTCATGGCCTTGCCACGACGGCCGTTGTCCAGCAGCGAGTCGACAGCTTCCTGCAGCATCCGCTTTTCGTTGCGCGCGATGATTTCCGGAGCCTTCAGCTCCAGCAGGCGGCGCAGACGCGAATTGCGGTTGATGACGCGGCGATACAGGTCGTTCAGGTCGGAGGTCGCGAAGCGGCCGCCGTCCAGCGGCACCAGCGGACGCAGGTCCGGCGGCAGCACGGGCAGCACGTCGAGCACCATCCACTCGGGCTTGATGCCCGACTTGCGGAAGGCTTCCAGCACCTTCAGGCGCTTGGAGTTCTTCTTGACCTTGACTTCGGAGCCGGTCAGGTCGCCGCGCAGGCGTTCGATCTCGCTGTCGAGTTCGATGCCTTCGAGCAGGTCCTTGATGCCTTCGGCGCCCATCTTGGCGACGAATTCGTCACCGTATTCCTTGCGCTTCGCGTCGTAGTCGTCCTCGGACATGATGCCGAACTTCTTCAGCGGGGTCATGCCGGGGTCGGTGATCACGTAGGCTTCGAAGTACAGCACGCGTTCGATGTCGCGCAGCGTCATGTCGAGCACGAGGCCCAGGCGCGACGGCAGCGACTTCAGGAACCAGATGTGGGCGCAGGGCGCGGCCAGGTCGATGTGACCCATGCGCTCGCGACGCACCTTGGTCTGCGTGACTTCAACGCCGCACTTCTCGCAGATCACGCCGCGGTGCTTCAGGCGCTTGTACTTGCCGCACAGGCACTCGTAGTCCTTGATGGGGCCGAAGATCTTGGCGCAGAAGAGACCGTCGCGCTCGGGCTTGAACGTGCGGTAGTTGATCGTCTCGGGCTTCTTCACCTCGCCGAAAGACCACGAACGGATCTTCTCGGGCGAAGCCATGCCGATCTTGATGGCATCGAAATGCTCATCAGGCGTGAATTGCTTGAACAGGTCGAGTAGCGATTTCATAAGACTCTTTCCCTTTTCAAATTAAGAACGCTCGAGCTCGATGTCGAGGCCCAGCGAACGAATTTCCTTGACCAGCACGTTGAACGATTCCGGCATGCCGGCTTCGATCGAGTGCTCGCCCTTGACGATGCTTTCGTACACCTTGGTACGGCCTTGCACGTCGTCGGACTTCACGGTCAGCATTTCCTGCAGGACGTAGGCGGCGCCGTAAGCTTCCAGCGCCCACACTTCCATTTCCCCGAAACGCTGGCCGCCGAACTGCGCCTTGCCGCCCAGCGGTTGCTGCGTGACGAGCGAGTACGGGCCGGTGGAACGCGCGTGCATCTTGTCGTCGACCAGGTGATGCAGCTTCAGGAAGTGCATGTAGCCGACGGTGACGGGACGCTCGAACTGGTCGCCGGTGCGGCCGTCGAACAGGTACGCCTGCGTGCGCGTATCGGTCAGGCCCTTGAGCTTGGCGATGTCGTCCGGGTAGGCGAGCTTCAGCATGCCGCGGATTTCTTCTTCCGAAGCACCGTCGAACACAGGCGTCGCGAAGGTCGCGCCGTTCTGCAGGTTCGCTGCCATTTCGAGCAGTTCGGTGTCGTTCAGCGAGCTGATGTTTTCCTGGCGGCCCGAGCCGTTGTACAGCTGCTCCATGAACTTGCGCAGCTCGGCCACCTTGGCCTCTTGCTGCAGCAGGTCACCGATGCGCTGGCCGATGCCCTTGCCGGCCCAGCCCAGATGCACCTCGAGCACCTGGCCCACGTTCATCCGCGAAGGCACGCCCAGCGGGTTCAGGCAGATGTCGCACGGCGTGCCGTCGGCCATGTGGGGCATGTCTTCGACCGGAACGATCTTCGACACCACACCCTTGTTGCCGTGACGGCCGGCCATCTTGTCGCCGGGTTGCAGGCGGCGCTTGACGGCCAGGTAGACCTTGACCATCTTGAGCACGCCCGCGGGCAGCTCGTCGCCCTGCGTGAGCTTCTTGCGCTTTTCTTCGAACGCGAGGTCGAAGCTGTGGCGCGTCTGCTCCAGCGAGTTCTTGATCGACTCGAGCTGCGAAGCCACTTCGTCTTCCGCCGGGCGGATGTCGAACCAGTGGAACTTCTCTACCGACGACAGGTAGGCCTTGTCGAGTTTCGTGCCCTTGGCCAGCTTGTTCGGGCCGCCGTTGGCGACCTTGCCGGTCAGCAGCTTCTCGATGCGGTCGAACGCGTCGGCTTCGACGATGCGAAGCTGGTCGTTCAGGTCGAGGCGGAAGCGCTTGAGCTCGTCGTCGATGATCTGCTGTGCGCGCTTGTCGCGCGTGATGCCTTCGCGGGTGAACACCTGCACGTCGATCACGGTGCCTTGCGAGCCCTGATCCACACGCAGCGAGGTGTCCTTCACGTCGGAAGCCTTCTCGCCGAAGATGGCGCGAAGCAGCTTCTCTTCAGGCGTCAGCGTGGTCTCGCCCTTCGGCGTGACCTTGCCCACCAGCGTGTCGCCCGGCTGCACTTCGGCGCCGACATAAATGATGCCGGATTCGTCGAGGCGGTTGAGCTGCTGCTCGGCCAGGTTCGGGATGTCGCGCGTGATTTCTTCCGCGCCCAGCTTCGTGTCGCGAGCCATCACCACCAGTTCCTCGATGTGGATCGAGGTGTAGCGGTCTTCTGCGACGACGCGTTCCGAGATCAGGATCGAGTCTTCGAAGTTGTAGCCGTTCCACGGCATGAACGCGATCAGCATGTTCTGGCCGAGGGCCAGTTCGCCGAGGTCGGTCGATGCGCCGTCGGCCACCACGTCGCCCTTGGCGATCTTGTCGCCGCGCTTGACGATGGGGCGCTGGTGGATGTTGGTGTTCTGGTTCGAACGCTGATACTTGATCAGGTTGTAGATGTCCACACCGACTTCACCGGCAGCCGCTTCGGCGTCGTTCACGCGCACCACGACACGGGTCGCATCGACGTAGTCGACGATACCGCCGCGGGTGGCCGTGACCACGGTGCCGGAGTCGACCGCGGAGACGCGCTCGATACCGGTACCGACCATCGGCTTCTCGGGGCGCAGCACAGGCACGGCCTGGCGCTGCATGTTGGCGCCCATCAACGCGCGGTTCGCGTCGTCGTGCTCGAGGAACGGCACGAGCGATGCGGCCACCGACACGATCTGCGCGGGCGACACATCCATGTACTGGATGCGTTCGGCACCGACCAGGATCGATTCGCCGGCTTCACGCGCCGAGACCAGGTCGCCGGTCAGCTTGCCGTCCTTGTCCAGGGCCGCGTTGGCCTGGGCGATGACGTACTTGCCTTCCTCGATGGCCGACAGGTAGTCGATGTCCATCGTGACCTTGCTGTCGATCACGCGACGGTACGGCGTCTCGATGAAGCCGTATTCGTTCAGGCGGGCGTACAGGGCCAGCGAGTTGATCAGGCCGATGTTCGGGCCTTCAGGCGTTTCGATCGGGCACACGCGGCCGTAGTGGGTCACGTGCACGTCGCGCACTTCGAAGCCTGCACGTTCACGCGTCAGACCACCCGGGCCAAGGGCCGACACGCGGCGCTTGTGGGTGATTTCGGACAGCGGGTTCGTCTGGTCCATGAACTGCGACAGCTGCGAGGCGCCGAAGAATTCCTTCAGCGCGGCCGAGATCGGCTTGCTGTTGATCAGGTCGTGCGGCATCAGCGGCTCCTGTTCCGCTTGACCCAGACGTTCCTTCACGGCCTTCTCGATACGTGCCAGGCCGGTGCGGTACTGGTTTTCGGCCAGTTCGCCGACGCAACGCACGCGGCGGTTGCCCAGGTGGTCGATGTCGTCGACTTCGCCGTTGCCGTTGCGCAGGTCGACGAGGATCTTGACCACGGCCAGGATGTCTTCGTTGGTCAGCACCATCGGGCCGGTCGATTCGTCGCGGCCGACCTTGGCGTTGAACTTCATGCGGCCGACGCGCGACAGGTCGTACGTGTCCGGGTTGTAGAACAGGCGCTGGAACAGGGCCTGCACGGCGTCTTCCGTCGGCGGCTCGCCGGGGCGCATCATGCGGTAGATGGCCACGCGTGCAGCGAATTCGTCCACGGTTTCGTCGATGCGCAGGGTCTGCGAGATGTACGCGCCCTGGTCGAGTTCGTTCGTGTAGATCACCTGCACGTCTTGCACGCCGGCCGTGCGCAGCTTCTTCAGCAGCGCTTCGGTCAGCTCGTCGTTGGCCTTGGCCAGGATTTCGCCGGAGTCGGCGTCGACGATGTTGCGGGCGATCACGCGGCCGATCAGGAAGTCTTCCGGCACGCTGATGTGCGTGGTGCCGCCCTGCTCGAGCTCACGCGTGTGGCGCGCGGTAACGCGCTTGTCCTTGGCGACCACGACCTTGCCCGACTTGTCGGTGATGTCGAAGCGCGCGACTTCGCCGCGCAGGCGCTCGGAGACGAACTCCATCTGCGCGCCGCTGTCCATCAGGCGGAAGTTGTCGTTCACGAAGAAGTTCGCGAGGATCGATTCCGGGTTCAGGCCGATGGCCTTCAGCAGGATCGTGACCGGCATCTTGCGGCGACGGTCCACGCGGAAGTACAGCATGTCCTTCGGGTCGAATTCGAAGTCGAGCCACGAACCGCGGTAGGGAATCACGCGGGCCGAGAACAGCAGCTTGCCCGAGCTGTGCGTCTTGCCCTTGTCGTGTTCGAAGAACACGCCCGGCGAACGGTGCAGCTGCGACACGATCACGCGCTCGGTGCCGTTGATGATGAACGAACCCTTTTCGGTCATGAGCGGCACTTCGCCCATGTAGACCTCTTGTTCCTTCACTTCCTTGACCACCTTCGACTGCGAAGTCGACGACTCGCGGTCATAGATGATGAGCTGGACCTTGGCGCGCACGGCCGAGGCGAAGGTCAGACCACGGGTCTGGCACTCGCGCACATCGAACGCCGGCTTCGCCAAGTTGTACTCGAGGAACTTCATCTCGACGAAACCGTTGTGCGAGACGATCGGGAAGGCGGCGTCGAACGCGGCCTGCAGGCCTTCGACGGTGCGTTGTTTCGGGGGAATGCCGGCTTGCAGGAACGCGGTGTACGCGTCTTTCTGCATCTGCAGCAGGTAGGGAATTTCGACGACGCTATCGCGATTGCCGAAACTTTTTCGGATGCGCTTGCGTTCGGTGTAACTGTACGCGGACGATTGGGCCATGAGAGCTCCGGTGCTTGAGATCTTCAGCGACTTGTCAGCAGTGCCGAGGCACCACTGCTTGGCGGCTGGCCACTACCAGCCGTTGGCGGACAGCGATGCGTTGCACATCGCCCGAACCAAGGGGTCTTCTGCAGTCGGGGTCAGAAGACACTCAAAAAACGTCTCGTCTTGGCTTTTCCGTCGACCTGAAGGTCTCCGGGAAAGCCGGCAACGAGCCGGCTTTTGGGTGCGCTCTGAAAGCGGCAAAGGCTGGAGGGCCTTTTCAGGCGCCTCCAGCCCTCCAGGGGGTCTGAATTACTTCAGTTCCACCTTGGCGCCGGCTTCTTCCAGCTTCTTCTTGGCAGCGTCAGCGTCAGCCTTCGACAGGCCTTCCTTGACAGCCTTGGGAGCGGCTTCCACCAGATCCTTGGCTTCCTTGAGGCCCAGGCCGGTGATTTCGCGCACAGCCTTGATGACCGACACCTTGTTCGCGCCGACATCAGCCAGCACGACATTGAATTCGGTCTTTTCTTCGACCACAGCAGCGGCTGCGCCACCACCAGCGGCCGGAGCCGACATTGCAGCGGCGCTCACGCCGAACTTCTCTTCGATGGCTTTCACCAGGTCGTTGAGTTCCAGGACCGTCATGCTGTCGAGCGCGGTCAGAAATGCGTCTTTATCGAATGCCATTTTTGTTTCCTAACAATTGGGTTGAATATTTCAAACGCGAGGCTCAGGCGGCCTGCGCTTCTGCCGGTGCATCGGCAACGGGTGCAGCTTCGCCACCACCGCGCTTCTCGGCCAGCGCCGCGAGCACGCGGGCGGTACGAGAGATCGGGGATTGCATCAAGCCCAGCAATTGCGCCAGCAGCACTTCCTTCGAAGGGATGTTGGCCAGTTGCTTCACGCCGTCGACGTCCAGGGCCTTGCCACCGAAGGCGCCGCCGCGAATGACCAGCTTGTCGTTGGTCTTCGCGAAATCGGCCACCACCTTGGCGGCGGCCACAGCGTCTTCGGAGAAGCCGTAGATCAGCGGACCGGTCATCTGGTCGCCAACAATCTCAAACGGGCTACCAGCGACAGCACGGCGGGCCAGGGTGTTCTTCAGAACACTCAGGCTCACACCCTTGCTGCGCGCTTCGTTGCGCAGTTTGGTCATATCGGCCACCGTGATGCCACGGTATTCCGCCATCACGAGCGTTTGAGCTTTTGCGGCGAGGCTGGTCACATCACTGATGACCGCTTCTTTCTCACTGCGATTCAGACTCAAGGTCTACTCCTTTTAATGCGATCTTCGGCCGGGGCCTGGGATCGCGCTTCATGCAGCGACCAACTGTTTCGGAACAAAAATCAAATTCCTTGCAGCGGGATCGCCATCTGCGCTGATTGCCTGACGGAAAGGTCCGGCGATTAAGTGCAGCACCCTGCACACCAGCGGTCTTGGATGGCCCGCGGCAACCGAAGCTGCCGCGACCCACCACATTCGCCCCACCCTTTCGGGCGGAGCAAATCTCTTTAGCTCGCCGAGATGGTTTGCGTGTCCACGCGGACACCCAGACCCATGGTCGACGACACAGCCACCTTGCGCAGGTACACGCCCTTGCTGGTCGCGGGCTTGGCCTTGACCAGAGCATCGATCAGCGCTGCGAGGTTGCCCTGCAGCTTGTCGTTGTCGAACGAGCGACGGCCGATCGTGCCGTGCACGATGCCGGCCTTGTCGACGCGGAACTGAACCTGGCCAGCCTTGGCGTTCTTCACGGCCGTAGCGACGTCCGGGGTCACCGTGCCAACCTTCGGGTTAGGCATCAGGCCGCGCGGGCCGAGGATCTGGCCGAGCGTACCGACGACGCGCATGGCGTCCGGTGCGGCGATCACGACGTCGAAAGGCATGTCGCCAGCCTTGACCATGGCAGCCAGGTCGTCCATGCCGACGATGTCGGCGCCGGCGGCCTTGGCTTCTTCAGCCTTGGCGCCTTGGGCGAACACGGCGACGCGCTTGGTCTTGCCGGTGCCGTTGGGCAGCACGACGGCGCCACGCACGACCTGGTCCGACTTCTTCGCATCGATGCCGAGTTGCACGGCCACGTCGATCGATTCATCGAACTTGGCGGTAGCGGCTTCCTTGACGATGGTGATCGCGTCAACCAGCGGGTACAGCTTGTTGCTGTCGACCTTGCCTTCGAGCGACTTCTGCTTCTTGGTGATCTTGGACATTTACACGCCCTCCACATTCACGCCCATCGAGCGGGCCGAGCCGGCGATGGTACGAACTGCTGCGTCGAGGTCGGCGGCAGTCAGGTCCTTCATCTTGGCCTTGGCAATTTCTTCGAGCTGAGCGCGCGTGATCTTGCCGACCTTGTCGGTGTGCGGACGGGCCGAGCCCTTTTCCAGCTTGATGGCCTTCTTGATCAAGGTGATCGCCGGGGGCGTCTTGATGATGAAGGTGAAGCTCTTGTCAGCGAACGCGGTGATGACCACCGGCAGCGGCAGACCCGGCTCGACGCCTTGGGTTTGCGCGTTGAACGCCTTGCAGAACTCCATGATGTTCAGACCGCGCTGACCGAGTGCGGGACCGATCGGCGGGGACGGGTTGGCCTTACCAGCTGGCACTTGCAGCTTGATGAAGCCGACGATTTTTTTCGCCATGCTATTTGCTCCTTGCGGGTGATATCGCCTTGGCTTGCGGCCGCGGCTCCCCGGGGTTAAACGACTCTTCGATCAAGGCCGCGCGCCGAGTCGGACAACGCGCAGCCGAAAACAGTAACGCCGACCCGAAGGCCGGCGGGGCGTCAGGTCTTCTCGACCTGGCTGAATTCGAGTTCCACAGGTGTCGCGCGGCCGAAAATCATGACCGACACGCTGACCTTGCTCTTCTCGTAGTTGACTTCTTCGACAGTGCCGTTGAAGTCGGTGAACGGGCCTTCCTTGACGCGCACGAATTCGCCAACGGTGAACTCGACCTTGTGGCGCGGCTTCTCGGTGCCCTGCTGCATCTGGCTGACGATGTCCTCGACCTCTTTCTGCGAGATCGGGGCCGGACGGTTCTTGGCGCCGCCCACGAAACCCGTCACCTTGTTGGTGTGCTTCACCAGGTGCCAGCTCTCGTCGTCCATGATCATTTCGACCAGCACGTAGCCCGGGAAGAAGCGACGCTCGGTGGTGCGCTTCTGGCCGTTCTTGATTTCGACCACTTCTTCGGTCGGAACCAGGATGCGGCCGAACTTGTCCTGCATGCCGGCGCGATTGATGCGCTCGGTGATGTTGCGCTCGACGGCCTTCTCCATGCCCGAATAGGCATGCACCACGTACCAACGCAGATCTGGATTGGCGGCGGGAGCCAGCACCGAGGTGTTTTCTTCCTCTGGCGCGCCCGGCGTGGTTTCAACTGCATTCACTGGATCAGCGGTCATTTATTTTCTCCAGCCCAGAATGAGGTCGAAAAACACCCATTCGAGCGTCTTGTCGGTGAGCCAGAGGAAGACGGACATGATCGCCACGAAGGCGAACACATAAGCCGTCATCTGCATCGCTTCCTTGCGGGTCGGCCAGACGACCTTCTTGACCTCGCGCCACGAGTCGCGGCCGAAGGCCCACAACTGACGGCCATTCTCCGAACTGCCGAAGGCAGCTACCGCTGCGGCCAAGCCGACCAGCAGCGCAGCCCATTGCACCAGCGAGCCTTGGCGCGACAGCAGATAGAACGCCACGATGGCGCCCACTGCCAGCACGACAGCCACGGCCAGTTTGGCCTTGTCGGCGCCGGTGCTCACGGTTTCGATTTGAGAAGTGGCCATGTTTGGCTGATTTCCTGTGACCCTGAGGCCTTCAATTCAATGCGTCTCTTGAGACGCCGAAGCCCGTCGGGACGCGACGGGCTTTTTTCGGAGTGCCACCTAAGTGGCAGGGGCAGTAGGAATCGAACCTACAACCTTCGGTTTTGGAGACCGACGCTCTGCCAATTGAGCTATACCCCTCCGGTACTCTTTGCGCCCGACTTAGATGTCGAGGATCTTGGCCACGACGCCCGAACCCACGGTACGGCCGCCTTCACGGATGGCGAAGCGCAGGCCCTCTTCCATCGCGATCGGGTTGATCAGCTTGACGGTGATGCTGACGTTGTCGCCAGGCATGACCATTTCCTTGTCCTTGGGCAGCTCGATCGCGCCGGTCACGTCCGTCGTGCGGAAGTAGAACTGCGGACGGTAGTTGTTGAAGAACGGCGTGTGACGGCCGCCTTCGTCCTTCGACAGAACGTACACCTCGGCGGTGAAGTGCGTGTGCGGCTTGATCGAGCCGGGCTTGCACAGCACTTGGCCGCGCTCGACTTCTTCGCGCTTCGTGCCGCGCAGCAGCACGCCGACGTTGTCGCCAGCCTGGCCCTGGTCCAGCAGCTTGCGGAACATTTCCACGCCGGTGCAGGTGGTCTTGACCGTCGGGCGGATGCCCACGATTTCGATTTCTTCACCAACCTTGATCACGCCGCGCTCGACAGCGCCGGTCACCACCGTGCCGCGACCCGAGATCGAGAACACGTCTTCCACGGGCATCAGGAACGTGCCGTCCACAGCGCGCTCGGGCGTCGGGATGTACGTGTCCAGGGCTTCGGCCAGCTTCATGATGGCGCCTTCGCCCAGTTCGCCCTTGTCGCCTTCCAGGGCGAGCTTGGCCGAGCCATGGATGATCGGGGTGTCGTCGCCGGGGAATTCGTACTTGTCGAGGAGTTCGCGAACTTCCATTTCGACCAGCTCGAGCAGCTCCTTGTCGTCGACCATGTCGCACTTGTTCAGGAACACGATGATGTAGCCCACGCCCACCTGGCGAGCCAGCAGGATGTGTTCACGGGTCTGGGGCATCGGGCCGTCAGCAGCCGAGCACACCAGGATGGCGCCGTCCATCTGGGCAGCGCCGGTGATCATGTTCTTCACATAGTCGGCGTGGCCGGGGCAGTCGACGTGTGCGTAGTGGCGGTTGGCCGTTTCGTACTCGACGTGCGCGGTGTTGATCGTGATGCCGCGGGCCTTTTCTTCAGGCGCAGCGTCGATCTGGTCGTAGGCCTTGGCTTCGCCGCCGAACTTGGCCGACAGAACCGTCGCGATCGCAGCCGTCAGCGTCGTCTTGCCGTGGTCAACGTGACCGATCGTGCCCACGTTCACGTGCGGCTTGGTGCGGGTGAATTTACCTTTTGCCATTTTTCGACTCCGAAAAAAACGTTTCCAACGTATGCAGATGGGTTGCAAAGCTGCCGTTGCAACCCCCAAAAACTGGTGCCCTTTGCGGGAATCGGACCCGCGACCTCTCCCTTACCAAGGGAGTGCTCTACCACTGAGCCAAAAGGGCATTTGTAACAAAGTTACGAATTCACATCGCCTCAACAATGAACCGAGTCTCTGGAGCGGGAGACGGGAATCGAACCCGCGTCATCAGCTTGGAAGGCTGGGGTTCTACCATTGAACTACTCCCGCATCTGGGGCACTCAAGGCACCCAAAGCGCGAAATCCAATCGCTCTTAGAAACCAAATTCATCGCTGGTGGAGAGGGCTGGATTCGAACCAGCGTACTCGTAAGAGGGCAGATTTACAGTCTGCTGCCATTAACCACTCGGCCACCTCTCCGGCGAACCTCGAAATATAGCACGGTTTTGTGACTACTCAGAAATCCAAGCATCCAGAAGATGCGGGGAAACTGCTCAAGGTGTGAGCCTACGATTATCGCCCAACTTCACCCCTCCGCCCGCTGGGCCTCCCGCCACGCACGCGCTTCACCGAAGTGGCCGCAGCCGATGAACGGCACGGGCGGGCGCAACGCCGAGAGAGGGGACGGATGATTCGACATCAGCACCTTATGGCGCTTAACGTCGATCAACGCCCGCTTACTCTGCGCGTGCGAGCCCCACAGCATAAAAACAACAGGTTTTGCGCCGTCTGAAACATGGCGAATGACGGCATCTGTCAGCACCTCCCAGCCACGGCCGGAATGGCTGGCTGGCTGCGCTTCCTCGACCGTCAGGCAGGTGTTGAGCAGCAGTACGCCATGCGTCGCCCACTTCACCAGACTGCCACCCGGATTCGGGAATGCTGGCGGCGGTGTGCCCAAGTCGCGCTGGAGCTCCTTGAAGATGTTGCGCAGCGAAGGCGGCAGTGCCACGCCGGGCGCCACGGAGAACGCCAGCCCCTCGGCCTGGCCGCGCCCGTGGTACGGGTCCTGGCCCAGGATCACTACGCGCACGTCCTCCGGCGGCGTGAGTTCTAGCGCCCTCAGCGGCTGCGGCGGAAAAATCACCGCCCCCGCATCGAGACGCTCGCGCAAGAAGCCCAGCAGCTTTTGTCCCACGACACCGCCAAAGAAATCGTCAACCAGTGGCTGCCAGCCAGGCGCCACCGGCCAGTCGGCAGGATCGCTGCTCGACAGCTGATCGGGCCGGCTCATTTGAACAACGCAGCGAGGGCCTCGCCGGGTTCCTTGGCGCGCATGAATGCTTCGCCGACCAGGAAGGCGTTGACACCGGCCGCACGTAGCGTGGCGACGTCTTCGCGCGTGCCGATGCCCGACTCGGTCACCGGCAAACGATCGGATGGCAGCTTCGGCAGCAAGTCGATGGTCGCCTGGATCGACACCTCGAAATTGCGCAGATTGCGGTTGTTGACCCCGATCAGCGCCGTCTTCAGCTTCAGCGCACGGTCGAGCTCAGCCGCGTCATGCACCTCCACCAGCACCGCCATGCCCAGCCCGCGCGCGATGGCTTCGTAGTCCTTCATCTGCGCATCGTCGAGACAAGCGACGATCAACAGGATGGCATCGGCACCCATCGCGCGCGATTCATACACCTGGTACGCATCGATGATGAAGTCCTTGCGCAGCACCGGCAGGTCGCACGAGGCGCGCGCCTGCTTGAGATAGTCCACACCGCCCTGGAAGAACTGCTTGTCGGTCAGCACCGAAAGGCAGGCCGCGCTGATCTCGCCGTCGCCCTCCGCATAGCTCTGGGCGATGTCGGCCGGAATGAAGTCTTCGCGCAGCACGCCCTTGCTCGGGCTGGCCTTCTTGACTTCGGCAATCACCGCGGCCTGCCCGGCGGCGATCTTGGCGCGCAGGGCGCCTTCGAAGTCGCGCGTCAGCACGCGGCTCTCGGCATCGAAGCGCACGGCCTCGAGCGGCGCTCGCTTCAGGGCCGCAGCCACCTCCTGGTGCTTGACGGCAACGATCTTGTCGAGGATGTCGGACATAACTTCTGGGGTTTCCGGTTTCTTGGGACTCAGACTGTCGTGGAGGCCTTGATCAGCTCGGCCAGCTTGGCCTTCGCCGCGCCCGAGGCGATGGCGCTGCGTGAGCGCTCCACACCCGCTTGCACCGAATCGACCACGTTCGCCGCATACAGTGCCGCGCCAGCATTCAGCAGCACGATGTCGAGCGCAGGGCCGGCCTGATTGTCGAGCACGCCCAGCAGCATCGCCTTCGACTGCTCGGGCGTTTCCACGCGCAGCGCGCGGTTGCTCGACATCTGGAAGCCGAAGTCCTCGGGATGCAGTTCGTACTCGCGGATCTCGCCGTCCTTCAGCTCGCCCACCATGGTGGCGGCACCGAGCGATATCTCGTCCATGCCGTCGCGCCCGTAGACCACCACCGCATGCTCGGCGCCGAGCCGCTGCAGCGCGCGCACCTGGATGCCCACGAGGTCGGGGTGGAACACGCCCATCAGGATGTTCGGCGCACCGGCCGGATTGGTCAGCGGCCCAAGGATGTTGAAGATGGTCTTGATGCCGAGCTCCTTGCGCACCGGCGCGACGTTCTTCATCGCCGGATGGTGGTTCGGCGCGAACATGAAGCCGATGCCGCATTCCTCGATCGAGCGCGCGATCTGCTCGGGCTTGAGGTTGATGTTCACGCCCAGCGACTCCAGCACGTCGGCGCTGCCCGACTTGCTCGACACGCTGCGCCCGCCGTGCTTGCTCACCTTGGCGCCCGCCGCGGCCGCCACGAACATCGAGCAGGTCGAGATGTTGAATGTGTGCGAGCCATCGCCGCCCGTGCCGACGATGTCCACGAGATGCGTCGTGTCCGCGACGGGCACCTTGGTCGACACCTCGCGCATCACCTGCGCGGCGGCGGTGATCTCGCCGATGGTTTCCTTCTTCACGCGCAGGCCGGTGATCAGCGCGGCCATCATCACGGGCGAGCACTCGCCGCTCATGATGAGGCGCACGATGTGCAGCATCTCGTCGTGGAAGACTTCGCGGTGTTCGATGGTGCGCTGCAGCGCTTCCTGGGGGGTGATCATGGAAAGTCTCCTCGAGAGTGAATCAGCGGCCGACGCGAACGGCGGGCGCGTCGGTGAACGCGAGCTTGAGGCCGAAGCCGATGAAAAGCACGCCGGCAGCACGGTCGAGCCAGTGCATGCCCTTCTGCACGGCGCTGCGGTGCGCCATCCAGCCTGCGGCCAAGGCCCATCCCACGTTGACGGGAATGGCATTGAGGTTGAACAGCACGCCCAGCAGCACGAAGGCCAACGCCTTGTTGTCGGTGCCCGGCGCGATGAACTGCGGCACGAAGGCCAGGAAGAACAGCGCGACCTTGGGGTTCAACACGTTCGTCCAGAACCCCCCCAGAAAGATCGCCTTGAGACTGCGCTCCCCGCCCGCATCGGCGGCCGCCTTGTCCAGATCCGCAGGCGGCGCCGCGCGCGACAGCAGCATGCGCAGGCCCAGATACAGCAGGTACGCCGCACCGATGTACTTGAGCACCGTGAAGGCCGCCGCCGATGTCGCCATCAGGGTGCCGACGCCGACTGCGGCGGCAAAGATGTGAACGAAGCAGCCGGCCGTGATGCCCAGCCCCGCCACGATGCCGGCGCGCACGCCGGAGCGCAGCGAATTCGTCACGACGTACAGCACGTCGGGTCCGGGCGTGAGGTTCAGCAGCCAGCCGGCGGCGATGAAAGCGAGCAGATGGGGAAGATCAGGCATCGCGTCCTCGCAGGGCTCAGGCGTTGAAGAAGGCGCGGATCGCGGCGACGGCCCGGTCGACGCCGGCGGCATCGACGTCGAGGTGCGTCACGAAGCGCAACCGGTAAAGCCCCGTCGCCAGGATGCCTTGCTGGTTCAGGCTCGCGATCAGTTCCGACGAACGCGCCTGCGCAGCCCCGGTGAGATCCGCGAACACGATGTTCGTGTGCGGCGCCTCGACCGTCAGGCCCTCGATGCCTTCGAGCCCTTGTGCAAGCCGCTGTGCCAATGCGTGGTCGTCGGCCAGGCGATCGATATGGTGATCGAGTGCATGCGAAGCCGCCGCAGCCAGCAGCCCGGCCTGCCGCATGCCGCCGCCTGCCATCTTGCGAATGCGATGTGCGCGTGCTATGAATTCACGCGATCCCACCAGCGCCGAGCCGATGGGCGCGCCCAGCCCCTTGCTGAAGCACACCGACACGCTGTCGAAGCATTGCGCGATGCGGCGCGCCTCCGCGCGGATGTCGCTGCGCTTGTTCAACGCCGCCTGCGCGGTCGCCGCATTGAAGAGCCGTGCGCCGTCCAGATGCCGCTGCAGCCCCTTGCTCTTCGCCAGATCGGTCGCCGCCTGCACGTACTCGAAGGGCAGCAGCTTGCCGCCCAGCGTGTTCTCCAGCGCCAGCAGCCGCGTGCGCGCGAAGTGCGCGTCATCGGGCTTGATGGCCGCCTCGATCTGCGCCAGCGGCAGCGTGCCGTCGGGCGCGTGGTCGAGCGGCTGGGGCTGCACGCTGCCGAACACCGCCGCGCCGCCGCCTTCCCACCGATAGCAGTGCGCCTGCTGGCCGACGATGTATTCGTCGCCGCGGCCGCAGTGCGAAAGAATCGCGCACAGGTTGCTCTGCGTGCCGGTGGGCACGAACAGCGCAGCCTCGAAGCCCAGCATCGTGGCAATCTTTTCCTGCAGCGCATTGACGCTCGGGTCGGTGCCGAAGACGTCGTCGCCCAGCGGCGCCGCCATCATGGCCTCCCGCATCGCGGGCGTGGGTTGCGTGACGGTGTCGCTGCGCAGGTCGACGAGGGAAGTGCGATCGGTCATGGTGGCTCAGTCCAGGAAGTTCTTGAGCATGGCGTGGCCGTGCTCCGTCAGGATGGATTCGGGATGGAACTGCACGCCTTCGATGCGCACGTCATGCGCGAATCCGGTGTGCCGCACCCCCATGATCTCGCCGTCATCGGTCCATGCGGTGACAGCCAGTGCCTTCGGGCAACTCTCGCGCTCGATGGAAAGCGAGTGGTAGCGGTTGACGATGAACTTCTCGGGCAGACCCGCGAACACGCCTTCTTGCGTGGTCGTGATCTCGCTGGTCTTGCCGTGCATGAGCTGCTGCGCGCGCACGATCTTGCCGCCGAAGGCCGCGCCGATGGCCTGGTGGCCCAGGCACACGCCAAGAATGGGCAGCTTGCCCGCAAAGGCCTCGATGGCCGCCACCGAAACACCCGCTTCCGCCGGCGAACACGGCCCGGGCGACACCACCAGCCGCGTCACGCCGGAGGCGATCAGCTCGCCGATCTGCTCCACCGTGATCTCGTCGTTGCGGTGCACCTGCACGTCCGCACCCAGCTCGCCGAAGTACTGGACGATGTTGTAGGTAAAGGAATCGTAGTTGTCGATCATCAGCAGTTTCATGGCTTGCTCACAATCCGGTGCACGCCCTTGACGACGGGGAACACGTTGAAGTTGATCAGAAGGCCCAGCTTGAGGCCCGACAGGCGCAGCGCGGCAAGCACCTGCGCGCGATGCAGGTCGGTCAGCACGTCGACTGCCTTGAGTTCGACGATGACAGATTGCTCGATCACGAAGCCCGCACGGTACACCTCGCCGAGCGAGCGGCCCTTGTAGCTGGCCGACAGCGCCACGTCGCGCGTGAAGCCGATCTCGCGCTCGGCGAGCTCGATGGCCAGCGCAGCCGCATAGGCCCCTTCGTCGAGCCCCGTGCCGAGCACGCGCTGCACCTCGACGGCCGCGCCGATGATCTCGTGCGAGAAGTCGTTCTGAATATCGGGTGCGGTGCTCATTCCAGGCCTTCCTCGACCAGTTCGGCGGCACGCAGGAGTGCGCGCGCCTTGGCTTCAGTTTCTTTCCACTCCAGCTCGGGCACCGAGTCGGCCACCACGCCGGCCGCGGCCTGCACGTGCAGCATCTGGTCCTTCACGATGCCGGTGCGAATGGCGATGGCCACGTCCATGTCGCCCGCGTAGCTGATGTAGCCGCACGCGCCGCCATACAGCCCGCGCTTGGTCGGCTCCAACTGGTCGATGAGCTCCATCGCATGCACCTTCGGCGCACCGGTCAGCGTGCCCGCCGGGAACGTGGCTTTCAGCACGTCGATGGCGGTCATGCCGTCCTTCAGCGTGCCTTCGACGTTGCTCACGATATGCATCACGTGGCTGTAGCGCTCCACCGCAAAGGCTTCCGTCACCTTCACCGTGCCGGTCTTGGCGATGCGGCCGATGTCGTTGCGCGCGAGGTCGATCAGCATCACGTGCTCGGCGCGCTCCTTCGGGTCGTTGATGAGTTCTTCCTCCGCCGCCTTGTCGAGCTCGATCGATGCGCCGCGGGGGCGCGTACCGGCCAGCGGGCGGATGGTGATCTTCTGTTCGCCCTCGCCCGTGTTCTCCTGGCGCACCAGAATCTCGGGCGAAGCGCCCACCACGTGGAAGTCGCCAAGGTTGTAGTAGTACATGTAGGGCGACGGGTTCAGCGAACGCAGCGCGCGGTACAGCGACAGCGGCGACTCGGTGTAGCGCTTGCTGATGCGCTGGCCCACCTGCACCTGCATGAAGTCGCCGGCGGCGATCATTTCCTTGGCGCGCTCGACGGCCGCAAGGTAGTCGGCCTTGGCAAAGCTTCGCTCCGGCGGATGCGGCTGCGTGGGCTTCACGACGGGGGCGCTCACCGAGTACTTGAGCTTTTCCTTCAGCTCGCGCAGGCGGCGCTTGCCCACGGCATAGGCCTCGGGCTGCTTCGGATCGGCATAGACGATGAGGTAAAGCTTGCCCGACAGGTTGTCGATGACGGCCAGCTCCTCGCACTGCAGCAGCAGGATGTCGGGGCATCCCAGCGTGTCGGGCGGGCAGCTCTTTTCGAGCTTGCGCTCGATGTGGCGCACGGTGTCGTAGCCGAAGTAGCCGGCAAGGCCACCGCAGAAGCGCGGCAAGCCGGGCCGCAGCGCAACCTTGAATCGCTTCTGGTACTCGGCCACGAAGTCGAGCGGGTTGCCCTTTGCAGTCTCGACCACCTGCCCGTCGGTCACCACTTCGGTGACGGCCTCGGCGCCGAAGCCGCTGGCGCGCAGCAGCGTGCGAGCCGGAAGTCCGATGAAGCTGTAGCGCCCGAAGCGCTCGCCGCCCACCACCGATTCGAGCAGAAAGCTGTGCTTGCCGCCGCCCTGCGAATGGGCCAGCTTGAGGTAGAGGGAAAGAGGCGTCTCGAGGTCGGCAAAGGCCTCGGCCATCAGCGGAATGCGGTTGTAGCCCTGGGCGCTGAGGCTCTTGAATTCAAGTTCGGTGATCACGGATTCGTTCTCCAGTTGCCTGCGGCGCTCCTTCGGCCGGCGGCAAGGTCATTCACGGGTGGTCCGGCGTCGTAGTGTGTATCGACTCGGAACCGCGGGCGCACGGCGTGCGCCGTGCAATCAAACAGTCAGCGAAGTATGGCGACGCCAGGGCCAGGCTCCCCGGCTGCCTTCACCTGTTTGAATGATGTGATGAACGAACATATGAGGCGCGGAGTTTAGCCCACGAAAACGCCAAAGCGTGCAACGGTCGCCTTCATTGGCCGCTTTCAGGGTTCCCCCGAAGCCGTGAACGTAAAACAAAAAGATACATTCGCACGACCGTTCGCAAAACTCCAAGGAGACTCCGTTGACCGCTCTTTCGCTTCCGACCGTGCTCTTCTCCCGCCTCGCCCTGGCCGCCTGCCTGGCCACCGCCCTCGGCGCCTCGGCCGCGCAGGTCGACGTGGCCGGCGTCAAGCTCGAAGACCAGATGGATCTGCGCGGCAGCCCCTTGGTGCTCAATGGCGCGGGCATCCGCTACAAGGCCATCTTCAAGGTCTACACGGCCGGCCTGTACGTGGGCAAGAAGGTGTCGACCACCGAAGAGGCCCTGGCCGCGCCGGGCCCCAAGCGCGTGGCCATCACCATGCTGCGCGACATCGACGCGAACGAACTCGGCAAGCTCTTCACCAAGGGCGTGGAAGACAACTCGCCCAAGAGCGAAATGGTCAACCTCATTCCGGGCCTGCTGCGCATGGGCCAGATGTTCGCGGACCAGAAACAGCTGAAGACTGGCGACACCTTCACCATCGACTGGCTTCCCGGCACCGGCACGGTGATCACGGTGCGCGGCGTGCCTCAGCCCGACCCGGTGAAAGAGCCGGCCTTCTTCAATGCGCTGCTGCGCATCTGGCTGGGGCCAAACCCGGCCGACTGGAAGCTGAAGGACGCGCTGCTCGGCAAGCAATAAGAAGGGCCGCTACCGCAACGCAGCCGGAGCAAGCTCGGCCAGCGAATCGACGAAGCCGTCGGCATCGACGCCGCGCACCGGCTCACCGTGGTTGTAGCCGTAGGTCACGAGCACAACGGGGCAGCCCGCGGCGCGTGCGGCGCGCGCGTCGTTGCTCGAGTCGCCAATCATCAGCGTGCGCGCGGGCGTGGTGCCCAGCGCTTCGCAGGTCTTCAGCAGCGGCATCGGATCGGGCTTCTTGCGCTCGAAGGCATCGCCACCGAACACCAGCTCGAAGAAACCGTCGAGGCCCTTGTCGACCAGCAATGGCTTTGCGAACGACGTCGGCTTGTTGGTAAGGCAGGCCAGCCGCAGGCCGCTTGCGCGCAACGCCTTCAGCCCGTCGATCACGCCGGGGTACACCGCCGAGTGCTGTCCGTTGATGGCGAGGTAGTGGTGCTGGTAGCGCTCCCATGCGCGGTCGAACAAGGCCCGTGCCTTCGCATCGGCAGCAGCATCTGGCGCCATCACATGCACGAGCGCGGAATGAATCAGGTGCTCCGAGCCCTTGCCCACCATCGTCTCGATGGCGGCAGGCGCCACATGCGGCAGCGAGAGGTCGTCGAGCATGCGGTTCAGCGACGCAGCGAAGTCGCCGAGCGTGTCGACCATGGTGCCGTCGAGGTCGACGATGGCGGCGTCGAAGCGGGTGTGGTCGAAGCTGATGGAGTTCAAAACAAACAAATAGAGTTCAAAAATTGCCCGGTACTTTACTGGCCCTCAAAAAATAGAGTTCCAAAAAATTTCGAAAATCCTGGGTGAAAAGCGAAGGCTGCGAAGCCGGCCTGCGCGACCTCAGCCTCCCAGTCCCTGCAGGTCGCCCGCCTGCTCCAGCGACCAGATGTTGCGCAGCAGCGTCCGCGCTCGCTCGGTGCCGATCACCGGCGCCGCCAGTTCCAGCAGCTTGTCTTCCAGCTCCGCGTCCGACAGCGGCAGTTCGGGGTCGCCCTTGCGGTCGGGCTGCAGCCAGACATGGCGCTGGCCGTCGATCGTCTCGATCTCCACCCGGGCAGAGCGGCGGCCCGGGAAGGCGGCGTCGATCCCGGGATCGACCACGGTCGTGATGCGCGCCATCATCGCGCGCGTGTCGGCATCCGCCAGCCGCTCGGGCGTGTACGCCGCGAGCCGCACGCTGCCATGCACCAGCGCCGTGGCCACCACGAAGCGCAGGCTGAAGCGCGCCTCGTTCTCGGTGCGCGGATCTTCGTAGCAAGCGATGTCCAGCGCGGGACCATAGGTGGCCACGTGGACGCTGCGGATATCCGCAGCCCGCAGGCCATGCTGGCGCGCCAGTTCCAGGGCCCCGTCGATGGCAGCGAAGGCATGGCCGCAGCCGATGTGGTTCTTGAAGGTCAGCCGGGTGATGTGGAAGTCGCGCCCCAGCGTGTCGCCCACCGCCGACCAGTCCGGACCGTCGCTCATGGCGCGGCCGAAGCCCGCCTCGCCCTCGAGCACGTCCAGCGAGCCCGTCACACCCTGCGCGGCCAGTTGCGCGGCGAGCACGCCGCCTTCGGCAGCACGCCCCGCATGCAGGGGCTTGGACATCGAATCCATGCGGAAGGCCTGCTGCAGCCCCGCCGCAAAGGTGGCGGCCGTAGCCATCGCATGGGCGAAGGGCGCGCCGTGCAGCCCTAGCAGGCCGGCGGCGGAAGCGGCCGCGCCAAAGGTTCCCACGGTGCCGGTGTTGTGCCAATGGCGATAGTGCGCCCGCCCCATCGCCACACCGATGCGGGTCGAGACCTCGTAGCCGAGCACCACGCCCCGCAGGAATTCAAGGCCGCTGGCGCCCCGGTCCTGCGCGATGGCCAGCGCGGCCGCCACCGTGGCCGCACCGGGGTGGTACATGGCATCGCGGAAGCTGTCGTCCACCTCGGCCGCGTGGGCCGCCGTGCCGTTGAGCAGGGCGGCCGCGCGTGCCGGCGCCGGGCGGCCATCGGGCAGGCGCGCACGGCCACGGTCGAGATCGTCGGCAAGCAGCGCGCGAAGCTGCGGCATGGGCGCAACTTCCAGGCCGGGGAACAGCGCGGCATGCCAGTCGATCACGGCGCGCTTGGCGTGGTGCAGTACCTCGTCGCCCAGCCGGGCCTGGCGGAATTCGGTGGCGTAGCGGGCGAATACTTCGGTGGCGTACACGGGATGTCCGATCGGTTCGAGAAGAAGAGAAAAAGAAGAGCCGGGCCTGTCGCTCAGGCCAGCACGACCACGCCGTCGGCGGCGCGCACGCCCTGCCCCTGCGGCAGCACGAAGACGGGGTTGATCTCGGCCTCGACCAGACGCTCGCCAAGCTGCGCAGCCATCCTGGAGAAGGCGACGATCGCATCGACCAAGGCCTCGATGTCGGCCTTGGGCCGTCCACGGAAACCATCCAGCAGCGGCCAGGTCTTGAGGTCGTGCGCCATCGATAGCGCCTCGGCGCGGCCGAGCGGCTTCAAGCCACGCGCATCCTGCGCCAGCAGCCGCATGGTGGTGTCCTTGAAAAGCTCCGCCGTCACGCCGCCCATGCCCAGCAGGATGGCCGTGCCCAGCGCATCGCGGTGCATTCCCAGGATCAGCTCCGTGCCGCCCGCAACCATCTCCTGCACGAGAAAGCGCTGCGGATGCACGCCGGTGCGGGCCTTCACGTCAGCCGCCATGTGGCCGATGCACTCGCCGATGGTGTCGCCGTCCAGCCCGACGGCAACGCCCCCCACGTCGCTCTTGTGCGTGATCTCGGACGACAGGATCTTGAGCACGACACGCCCACCCAGCTCGCGCGCAGCGGCTTCCGCCGCGGCTGGCGAAGCGACCACGCGTTCCGCGGCGCAAGGCACGCAGAAGCGCGAGAACAACTGTTTGGCCTGCGCCTCGTCGAGCGAACCGGAGGGCAGTTCGCCGGCCTCCACCGGCGGCAAGGCCGCGGCGTCTTCCCCGGACGCCACGAAGCGCTGCACGCGCAGCATGCCGGCCAGCGCGGCAGTGCAGCTCTCGGCTGCGGTGAATGCAGGCACGCCGCGGCGCGTGAGCAGCGCTCCCACTTCGGGCGCATGCGGGCTCACGTAGGCCATCACCGGCTTGTCGGAATTCGGCAGGCATTCCTGGATGGCGCCGGCCAGCAGTTCGGGCATGGCCAGGCTGGAGGAGCCGACGATGATCACCAGCGCGTCATAGCTCGGGCTTGCCAGCAGTGCATCGATGGCGCCGCGCAGCAGGTCGGGGCGCAGGCCGGCGAGCGTCACGTCGATGGGGTTGCGGTCCAGCACTGCCTCGCTGCCGGTCTGCAGCGCGCGCAGAGCATTGGCGGTGGCCTCGTCGGGCGCGGGCGTATCGAAGCCCGCCACGCCCAGGTCGTCAGACACCAGCGTGCCGGCGCCGCCCGTGGAAGTGAGGATGGCGACGCGCCCGCCGCGCAGCTTGCGGCCCGTGGACAGCGCGGCAGGAATGTCCAGCAGATCCGAGAAGCTCTGCGCCCGGATCACGCCGACCTGCCTGAACAGCGCGTCGTACATGCTGTCGGCACCTGCCATGGCACCGGTGTGGGACACGGCGGCCTTGGCGCCCGCCTCCGAGCGGCCGATCTTGAAGGCCACGACCGGCTTGCCCATGCGCGCGGCCTTCAGGCAGGCCGCGCGAAACTTCGCGGGGTCGCGCACGGTTTCGACATACAGCGCAATCACCTTGGTGGCCGGGTCGTCGGCCAGGTGGTCGATGAAGTCGGCCAGTTCCAGGTCAACTTCGTTGCTCGTGGAAATCAGCTTCGACAGGCCGATGCCGCGCGCCGCGGCGCGCGACAGCAGCGAGCCCAGGATGCCCCCGCTTTGCGAGACCACGCCGATCCCGCCGGCCTGGAACTCATCCATCTCCAGCGCTCCGGACGGCGACAGGACGATGTTGTCCGTGAGGTTGACGAGCCCGATGGTGTTGGGACCCAGGATGCGCATCGTCCCTGCTGCCTCGACCAACTGCTGCTGGCGCCGCGCGCCTTCCTCGCCGGTTTCGGTGTAGCCGCTGGCCAGCACGATGGCGGCGGCGCAGCCCCGTGCCGACAGCTCCTTCACCGCCAGGTGCGCGCGCTCGGCTCCCAGCAGCACGACGGCTACGTCGGGCACTTCCGGAAGCGACGCGATGTCGGCGTAGCACGGCAGCTCGCCGATGCGCTCGACCTTCGGGTTCACCGGCATGATGCGGCCTGCAAAGCCGTGCTTCTGCAGATAGGCCACTGGGCGGCCGGTGGTTTTCCTGGGGTCTGCCGAGGCACCGATGACGGCGACGCTGCGCGGCGACAGCAGCTTGGCGATGGCTTCATTCATGGCTCAGTCCCTGGAGGCCGTCTTGGCCAGAAAAGCTTCCACCGAAGCACGGTGCTCGCTGCTGGTGTAGCAGATGCCCTGCGCCTGGCTGCCCTGTGCGAACACGTCGTGCGAGGTCAGCTCGAAGCTCTGGTTCAGGATGGTCTTTGTCAGCGCGAGCGCAGTGGAAGACGCAGACGAGAGTTCGACCGCCCACGCCCGCGCGTCGGCGAGCAGCGTGTCCGCGCCGGTCTTGCGGTCCACGATGCCCAGCGAGAGGGCTTCGTCCACCTTGACCTGGCGGCCGGTGAAGATCAGCTCCTTGGCCTTGGGCAGGCCCACGCGGCGCGGCAGGAAGTACATGCCGCCGCCATCGGGAATGATCCCGCGCAGCACATAGCTCCAGGCGAAGCTGGCCCATTCGCTGGCAATGATGAAGTCGCAGGCCATCGCAGTGTCCGCCCCCAGACCGGAGGCAGCGCCGTTGACCGCTGCGATCACCGGCTTGGGCATGGTGTGCAGCAAGGCCTGCACGTGATGCACGCGCTGCTGGCGATGCCAGCCGTTGAACCCCACTTCACCTGCCGGAGCATTCATGCGCTTCTGCATTCCGCTGATGTCCCCGCCGGCGCAGAAACCCTTGCCTGCACCGGTCAGCACCATTGCCCTGATGGCCCTGTCGGCGGCCACGTGCTCCAGCACGTCGATGAATTCCGTGCGCATGTCGTCGCTCATGGCGTTGCGCTTGTCCGGGCGGTTGAATGTCACGGTCGCGATGGCGTCCGTCACCTGAAAGTCGATGAGGGTGTATGTCATGTGCTTTTTCCTGGGCGGCCGATGGCCGCAGTTCAATCGGCCTTGATGCCGTTTTCCTTGATGACGCGCGCCCACCGTTCTTCTTCGGCCCGCACGTAGTTGTCCAGTTCAGCCGGCGGCCCGGCGTTGATGACCAGCCCTTCGTGTTCGATCTTTCGCACGAAGTCGGGTGCACGGGCGGCCTTGCGGCCGGCGGCGTTGAGGCGCTCGACGACTGCTGGCGGCGTACCGGCCGGCACGAACAAGCCGTACCAGCTCTCCACCAGGTAGCCCGGCACGCTGGCCGCAATGGCCGGCACACCCTTGAATGCCGGCGAGGGTTCAGCCGTGGTCACGCCCAGGGCGCGCAGCTTGCCGCTGTCGACGAAGGTGGACACGGCCGCTGCGGTGGCGAACATCATGTCGACCTGGCCGCCCAGCAGATCGGTCAGCGCGGGACCTGCGCCCCGGTAGGGAATGTGCGAGAGCTTGACCTTGGCGAGGTTGGCGAACATCTCGCCGGCCAGATGGGCGGAGGTGCCCGCGCCCTGCGATGCGAAAGTCAGCTTGCCGGGATTGGCCTTCGCGGCGGTGAGCAGATCGGCCACGGACTTGTAGGGACTGTCGGGGCGCACCACCAGCACGTTGGGTCCGCGACCGACGAGGATGACCGGCGCAAAGGCCTTGTTGCTGCCATACGAAAGCCTGGGCTGCAGCGATGGATTGACGGCGTGGGCGAACGAGGCGACCACGACGCTGTAGCCGTCGGGCGCGCTCTTGGCCACGTTGTCCGTGCCGATCAGTGTTCCCGCGCCCGGCTTGTTGTCGATGATGACCGGCTGCCCGAGGTCCTTGGACATTTCCGCGCCCAGCGTGCGAGCGATCAGGTCGGTGCCTCCGCCCGGCGCGAAGGGCACGACGAAACGGATGGGCTTGTCGGGGTAGGCGAAGGCTGTGCCGACGACTGCGAAGCCTGCGAGAAGGAAGGCGAGCACGCGTGCTCGCCCGGTGGAAGGGGCTGCCATGGTCTGATGTCTCCAGAACTGTTTGATTTGAAAGTCCGTCACATGCCCGAGCTGCAGCGCGTGACAGCTGAACTCTAGGATCAAGCGGCTCGCAAAGGTGATTGCAATTCCACTGGATGGAACACAGGCAATGGATACTTCGATCCGATCCATTCACGGTGAATCCACGCGTCGCCCGTCCGCAAGGCTCCCATGACCGAACTTCCCAACTTCAATCTCGACCACAAGCCCGGACGATCACCCGCCAATCGATCGCTGGAGCGAGGCATCGAAATCCTGCGTGCATTCCGGCCAGGCTCCGAGCTGTTGGGCAATGGCGAACTGGCCGAGCGCACCGGACTTTCCAAGTCCACGGTCAGCAGACTCACGCAGACGCTGGTGGGTGCGGGCATGCTGCAGCTGGACAGCATCGAACGCGCCTATCGCCTGGCGCCCGCCGTGCTGAGCTTGTCGCACGCGATGCGCACCGGCTCGCGTGTTCTACAGGCAGCAACACCGCACATGCGCGAGTTGGCGCTGCAAAAGCGCATCAACGTCGGACTGGCCGCGCCGGACCGGGACGAGATGGTTTACCTTGAATCCATTCGCTATGCGAAGCGCGTAGCGCTCCGGCACGTGGTTTCGGGCCAGCGTGTGCCGATGGAACTCACGTCGCTGGGCAGGGCTTACCTGGCGGTCGCTTCGCAACCTCGCCGCGCCAGGCTGATGGAACTGTTCGCGCAACGCCGCAGGCACTGGCGCAAGATGGAGACAGAGATCAAGCAGGCGTGGGCGGACGTGCATGCCAAGGGGTACTGCGCCGCGGCCTGGCAACCCGAGGTAGTGGCGCTGGCCACGCCACTGCAGGTGGACGACGTCATCTATGTGCTGAATGTCAGCGTCTCGACCGAGGAGTCGATCGCCGTCGTATCGCGCGAGCTGGCGCCCGCTCTGCTCGAACTGGCGCAGAAGATTCGTCACGCGCTGATCGTGCAGGAACCGCGAGGCGCCTAGATGCCCGGTGCTTTCCAAAGCATCAGGCAATAGGGCTCAAGACATCGAGCCATTCGCCAAGTATGGCTCGCGGCTCCAGTCGCTGAACTTCGCAGCATTCGCAAATCTGCCTGCTCCCGTTCGCAGGAGTTCGCCCTTTCAGTCCTTCTGCAGTCGTTGCTTTCTGCGTAGATTGCGAACCATGACGACACCCGTTGGAACAACCGAACTCCGCGAACTGGTGCTGCCGGTGCATGCCAATCACCGCGGCACGCTCTTCGCCGGCCAGGGCCTGCAGCTCATGAGCAAGGCGGCCTTCCTGGCGGCGCGCGGCCTGGCGCAGCGCGAAGTGGTGATGGCCGAGGTGACCAGCGTCAGCTTTCTCTCGCCCGTGCCGGTGGGCTATCAGCTCGTCCTGCGCGGATGGGTCAGCCGCATCGGCCGCTGTTCGATGACCGTGTGCGTGACCGGCCTGGCCGACGTGCCGGGCGTTCCGGCGGAAGAAGTCCTCAAGGGCGTGTTCGAGATGGTGGCGGTCGATGCCGCCGGCCGCCCCGCCGCCATCGATCGCTCTTATCTGGACAAGGAAACCGCATGACCACCACGACCCTCATGACCCCCACGACCGAGATCGCCGCACCGGCCGGCTTCAAGGCCAAGAAGTCCGTCGCCCTGTCGGGCGTGACCGCGGGCAACACGGCGCTTTGCACCGTGGGCCGCACCGGCAACGACCTGCACTACCGCGGCTACGACATCCTGGACATCGCCGAGGTCTGCGAATTCGAAGAAATCGCCCACCTGCTGGTGCACGGCAAGCTGCCCACGCGTGCCGAGCTCAAGGCCTACAAGGCACGCCTGAAGGCCATGCGCGGCCTGCCGGCGAACGTGAAAGACGCACTGGAGAGCCTGCCCGCCGGCGCCCACCCGATGGACGTGATGCGCACCGGCGTCTCCGCGCTGGGCTGCATCCTGCCCGAGAGAGACGACCACAACCTGCCCGGCGCACGCGACATCGCAGACCGCCTGATGGCTTCGCTCGGCTCGATGCTGCTGTACTGGTATCACTGGAGCACGCAGGGCAAGCGCATCGATGTGGAGACCGACGACGACTCCATCGGCGGCCACTTCCTGCACCTGCTGCATGGCGAGAAGCCTTCCAAGGCCTGGGTGCGCGCGATGCACACCTCGCTGAACCTGTATGCCGAGCACGAGTTCAACGCCTCGACCTTCACCGCGCGCGTGATCGCCGGCACCGGCAGCGACATGTATTCGTCCGTCGCGGGCGCAATCGGCGCGCTGCGCGGCCCCAAGCACGGCGGCGCCAACGAAGTGGCCTTCGAGATCCAGAAGCGCTACGACTCGCCCGACGAAGCCGAGGCCGACATCCGCCGCCGCGTGGAGGCCAAGGAGGTGGTGATCGGCTTCGGCCACCCTGTCTACACGGTGAGCGATCCGCGCAACGTGGTGATCAAGGGCGTGGCCAGGCGGCTGTCCGACGAAACCGGCTCGACCAAGATGTTCGACATCGCGCAGCGGCTGGAATCGGTGATGTGGGAGGCCAAGAAGATGTTTCCCAATCTCGACTGGTTCAGCGCCGTGAGCTATCACATGATGGGCGTGCCCACCGCGATGTTCACGCCCCTGTTCGTGATCGCGCGCACCAGCGGCTGGGCCGCGCATGTGATCGAGCAGCGCGTAGACAACAAGATCATTCGCCCGAGCGCCAACTACACCGGCCCCGAGGACGTGAAGTTCGTGCCGATCGAGGCGCGGATCTGAGCCGCACAGGAGTCTCCGAGCGTTTGTCGCGGGTTTGCCATACGGGCGCAAACTAGCGCCTGCCACCGCGATGGCACGCCGTCGCGGGAGGCATGCACAACAACACTGGAGACAACAGCATGACCCTGAATCGCCGCGCCTTTTCATCAGCAGCCCTGGCCGGGCTGGCATTGCCCGTCGCCCGCACCGGCTGGGCCCAGGATGCCTTTCCGGCCAAGTCGCTCAAGATCGTCTGCCCCTTCGCACCCGGCGGGGGCTCCGACTTCATCGCGCGCGTTGCGTCGAACGTGCTCAGCCAGCGGCTGGGTCAGGCCGTGGTGGTGGACAACCGGCCGGGCGCTGGCGGCACGCTCGGCACCGAGTACGCATTGCACACGCCCGGCGACGGCTACACGCTGCTGCTGATTGCCGGCAGCTACACCGTCAACCCGTCCCTGTACAAGCTGCGCTTCGACCCGGTCGCCGACATGACGCCGGTGATCCAGTTGTCGAAGGGCGCATACGTGCTGTGCGTCAACCCGGCCAAGGTACCTGCAAAGAACCTGAAGGAGCTGCTCGACTACGGGCGCCAGAACCCGGGCAAGCTGACCTTCGCCTCGGCGGGCAACGGCAGCCACCTGCACATCGTGACCGAGTACATGTTCGGCATGGCCAAGGTCAAGGCCACGCACGTGCCGTACCGGGGCACGGGTCCGGCCGTTACCGACCTGGTGGCAGGCAACGTGGACATGCTGGTCGCGGGCACCGAGGCCTTGATGCCGCACGTGCAGTCGGGCCGGCTGCGTGCGTTCGCGGTGACCACTGCGCAGCGCCTGCAGGCCTACCCCAACATTCCCTCGATCGCCGAGGCCGGCGGCCTGCCCGAGTACGACGTGGTGGCATGGCACGGGCTGATCGCGCCCAAGGGCGTGCCGCCCGCCGTGCTCGCGAAGCTCAACGGCGCGCTCGACGCCGGCCTCAAGGCGCCCGAACTCAACGCCAAGCTGGAGCCCACCGGTGTGTCTGCTGCAGGCGGCACGGCGGAACAGTTCGGCGCGCTGATTCGCGCCGAAATTCCGCGCTACGCCAAGGTCGTGAAAGACAACGACATCCGCTCCGAGTAAGCCGCTTCCCGATTTGCCACGATGAATTCACGACACAGAAAACAACTCCCGGGCACCACGCTGGACTACATCGACGCCCGCGCCGCGGTCGATGCACTGCGCCCCGGCGCCTGGGACACCCTGCCCTACACCGCGCGCGTGCATGCCGAGAACCTGGTGCGCCGCTGCGACCCGGCCATCCTCGATGAATGCCTGCTGCAGCTCATCGAGCGCCGGCGCGATCGTGACTTTCCGTGGTTTCCCGTGCGCGTGGTGTGCCACGACATCCTGGGCCAGACCGCGCTGGTGGATCTGGCGGGTTTGCGCGACGCGATAGCGGCCGAGGGCGGCGACCCCGCGCAGGTGAACCCGGTGGTGCCGGTGCAGCTGATCGTCGACCATTCGCTGGCCGTGGAGTGCGGCGGATTCGATCCGCACGCCTTCGAGAAGAACCGGCAGATCGAAGACCGCCGCAACGAAGACCGCTTCCATTTCATCGACTGGACGAAGCGCGCCTTCGCCAACATGGAAGTGATTCCGGCGGGCAACGGCATCATGCATCAGATCAATCTGGAGAAGATGTCTCCGGTGGTCTACGTGCAGGACGGCCTGGCCTTCCCGGACACCTGCGTGGGCACCGACAGCCACACGCCGCACGTCGATGCGCTGGGCGTGATCGCGGTGGGCGTCGGTGGCCTGGAGGCCGAGAACGTGATGCTGGGCCGCGCCTCGTGGATGCGCCTGCCCGACATCGTCGGCGTGGAGCTGACCGGCCGGCGCCAACCGGGCATCACCGCCACCGACATCGTGCTGGCGCTCACCGAGTTCCTGCGCAAGGAAAAAGTGGTCGGTGCGTACCTGGAGTTCTTCGGCGAAGGCACGCACGGCCTGACCATCGGCGACCGCGCGACCATTTCCAACATGTGCCCCGAGTACGGCGCCACGGCCGCGCTCTTCTACATCGACGACCAGACGCTCACCTACCTGCGGCTTACCGGCCGCGAAGACGCACAGGTCGCGCTGGTCGAAACGTATGCGAAGACAGCCGGCTTCTGGGGCGATGCGCTGAAGACCGCCAGCTACGAACGCGTGCTGAAGTTCGACCTGTCGAGCGTGGTGCGCAACATGGCAGGCCCTTCCAACCCGCACCGCCGACTGCCCACCTCGCAGCTGGCCGAGCGCAACATCGCCGTCGGTCTTGCAGAGGCCAGGCGGCAGGAAGCAGCGGGCCTGATGCCCGACGGCGCCGTGATCATCGCGGCCATCACGTCGTGCACCAACACTTCGAACCCGCGCAACGTGATCGCCGCCGCGCTGCTGGCGCGCAATGCCAACCGCCTGGGCCTCGAGCGCAAGCCTTGGGTCAAGTCATCGCTGGCTCCGGGCTCCAAGGCCGTGGAGCTCTACCTGCGCGACGCCGGCCTGCTGCACGAGCTGGAGCAGCTCGGCTTCGGCATCGTCGCCTTTGCCTGCACCACCTGCAACGGCATGTCGGGTGCGCTGGACCCGAAGATCCAGCAGGAGATCATCGAGCGCGACCTGTACGCCACCGCGGTGCTCTCGGGCAACCGCAACTTCGACGGCCGCATCCATCCGTACGCGAAGCAGGCCTTTCTCGCGTCGCCGCCGCTGGTCGTGGCCTACGCGATCGCGGGCACGATGCGCTTCGACATCGAGCGCGACGTGCTGGACGTCGTGAACGGCAAGGAGATACGCCTGCAGGACCTCTGGCCGAGCGACGAGGAAATCGACGCCATCGTCGCGGCCTCCGTCAGGCCCGAGATGTTCCGCAAGGTGTACGAGCCCATGTTCGCGATCCACGCAGACAGCGGCGAGAAGGTGAGCCCGCAGTACGACTGGCGGCCGCAGTCCACCTACATTCGCCGGCCGCCCTACTGGGACAGCGAGGGCGTGGGCGCGCTCGCGGCCAATCCGCGCACGCTGCGCGGCATGCGGCCGCTGGCGCTGCTGCCGGACAACATCACGACCGACCATCTGTCGCCGTCCAACGCGATCCTGCTGGACAGCGCCGCCGGCGAGTACCTGGCGAAGATGGGCCTTCCGGAAGAAGACTTCAACTCCTACGCCACGCACCGCGGCGACCACCTCACGGCCATGCGCGCCACCTTCGCCAACCCGCAACTCGTCAACGAGATGGCGGTGGTCGACGGCGTGCAGAAGAAAGGGTCGCTCGCGCGCATCGAGCCTGAAGGCAAGGTCGTGCGCATGTGGGAGGCGATCGAGACGTACCTGAACCGCAGGCAGCCGCTGATCATCGTGGCCGGCGCCGACTACGGCCAGGGCTCGTCGCGCGACTGGGCCGCCAAGGGCGTACGCCTGGCCGGTGTGGAGACCGTGGTGGCCGAGGGCTTCGAACGCATCCACCGCACCAACCTGCTCGGCATGGGCGTGCTGCCGCTGGAGTTCAAGCCCGGCACCACGCGACTCACGCTGGGCCTGGACGGCACCGAAACCTACGACGTGATCGGCAAGCCCGCACCGCGCGCCGACCTCACCCTGGTCGTCCACCGCAAGGGCGGCGACACGCTGCAGGTTCCGGTGACCTGCCGGCTGGACACGGCCGAGGAAGTGTCGATCTACGACGCAGGCGGCGTGCTGCAGCGCTTTGCACAAGACTTCCTGGCCGAGAACAAGTCGGCAGCCTGAGACAACCACCACTCCCATTTGCCATGGCATCCGCTCCCCAGATCAAGATTCCCGCCGTCTATATGCGCGGCGGCACCAGCAAGGGCGTGTTCTTCCGCCTGCAGGACCTGCCCGCGGCGGCGCGGCAGCCCGGGCCGCCGCGCGACGCGCTGCTGCTGCGCGTGATCGGCAGCCCCGACCCCTACGCCAAGCAGATCGACGGCATGGGCGCGGCCACCTCCTCCACATCGAAGACCGTGATCCTGTCGCGCTCCACGCGGCCGGACCACGACGTCGACTACCTGTTCGGCCAGGTCTCCATCGACAGCGCCTTCGTCGACTGGTCGGGCAACTGCGGCAACCTGTCGGCGGCGGTCGGGCCGTTCGCAATTGCGCAGGGCCTGATCGACCGGGCGCGCGTACCGCAGAACGGCACGTGCACCGTGCGCATCTGGCAGGCCAACATCGGCAAGACCATCGTCGCCCACGTGCCGATCGCCCGAGGCGAGGTGCAGGAAACCGGCGACTTCGAACTCGACGGCGTGACCTTCCCCGCGGCCGAGGTGCCGCTGGAATTCATCGACCCGGCCGACGAGGGCGACGGCGAAGGCGGCGGCGCGATGTTCCCGACCGGCAAGGTGGTCGAAGAGCTCGAAGTGCCCGGCATGGGCACTTTGCGCGCCACGCTGATCAACGCGGGCATTCCGACCATCTTCGTCAACGCTGGCGACATCGGCTACACCGGCACCGAGTTGCAGGACGCGATCAACGGTGACGCGAAGGCGCTGGCGATGTTCGAGACGATCCGCGCGCATGGCGCGGTGAAGATGGGCCTCATCAAGGACATCGGTGAAGCGGCCAAACGCCAGCACACGCCCAAGGTGGCCTTCGTCGCAACGCCCAGGGACTACACGGCCTCCAGCGGCAAGGCAGTGAAGGCGGCGGACGTGGACCTGCTCGTGCGTGCGCTGTCGATGGGCAAGCTGCACCACGCCATGATGGGCACGGCCGCGGTCGCCATCGGCACCGCAGCGGCGATCCCCGGCACGCTGGTGAACCTTGCGGCCGGCGGTGGCGAGCGCCAGGCAGTGCGCTTCGGCCACCCATCGGGCACGCTGCGCGTCGGCGCCGAGGCCCGCAAGGTCGATGGCGAATGGGTGGTGACCAAGGCCCTGATGAGCCGGAGCGCCCGCGTGTTGATGGAAGGCTGGGTGCGCGTGCCTGGCGACAGTTTCTGATCGACAAGCCGGAGTGGGATGCGCTGGAAAGGCGCTACACCTGACGCGCCAGCTCGACAAAGGCCTTCAGGTAATCGACGTCGGTGTCCGCTTCCCGCGCGCCAAGAAAGATCTGCTTGGCGATGCCGCGCGAGCCCAGCCGGACCGGCACGATTTCCATCTTCTCCGCGTACTCCTCCACCAGCCAGCGAGGCAGCGCGGCCACGCCACGGCCGCTCGCCACCATCTGCAACATGATGTCCGTTGTCTCGATGGCCTTGTGGCGCTTGGGCGTCACGCCCGCGGGCATCAGGAACATGTTGTAGATGTCCAGCCGGTCCGTCGCAACCGGGTAGGTGACGAGAACCTCCTCGGTCAGTTGCGCGGGCTTGACGTAGGGCACGTTCGCCAGGCGGTGGCCGCGCGCGACCGCGAGCACCTGTTCGTAGTCGAACACAGGCTCGTAGTGCAGGCCCGGCTTGTAGAGCGGATCGGGGGTCACCAGCAGGTCGATCTCGTAGCCGAAGAGCGCGCCGATGCCGCCGAACTGGAATTTCTGCTTCACGTCGACGTCCACGTCGGGCCATGACGCCAGGTACGGCGACACCACCTTCAGCAGCCACTGGTAGCAGGGATGGCATTCCATGCCGATGCGCAGCGACCCGCGTTCGCCCTGGGCGAACTGGCGCAGTCGTTCTTCTGCCAGCGTGAGCTGCGGCAGCACGCGGTTGGCGACCGCCAGCAGGTACTGGCCCGCCTGGGTCAGCCGCAGACTGCGCCCTTCGCGCTGCCAGATCTCCGTTCCGAGCTGGATCTCGAGCTTGCGGATGGAATGGCTCAAGGCCGACTGCGTCAGGTGCAGCACCTCGGCAGCGGCCGTGAGCGAGCCTTGCTTGTCTACCTCCTGGACGATGGCCAGATGCGTGCGCTCCAACATGACTAATGAGCAGTATTCATGGATACGTGAAATAAGACCATTTTACTTCAAGAGTCGTCAAACCTAGGATCCACCCTTTCTCTGACTGCCCGGACGCTCCGATACCCATGACCACCACCCACAACCTTGGCTTTCCCCGCATCGGCGCCAGGCGCGAACTGAAGTTCGCGCTCGAGTCGTACTGGAAGGGAGAGTCCTCGCGCGACGCGCTCAAGGCCCTCGGCGCCGAGTTGCGCCAACGCCACTGGCAAGACCAGGCCGGAATCGACCTGGTGCCGGTGGGCGATTTCGCGTTCTACGACCAGGTGCTGGACATGAGCTTCACGCTCGGCAACCTGCCCGAGCGCGTGCGCGGCTTTCACGGCGACACCCTGGACAACTACTTCCGCGTGGCGCGCGGCCGCTCGGCGCAGTCCGCCGAAGACCACGCGGGCTGCTGCGGCGGCGTGGCCGCGGGCGAGATGACGAAGTGGTTCGACACCAACTACCACTACATCGTCCCCGAGTTCACTTCGGCAACCGAGTTCAAGCTCGACGCATCGCGCATCCTGGAGCAGCTCGCCGAAGCCAAGGTGCAGGGCGTGAAGGCCAAGCCCGTGCTGGTCGGCCCCGTGACGTACCTGTCCATCGGAAAGGCCAAGGACGACTCCGACAAGCTCGCGCTGCTGCCGCGCCTGCTGCCGGTGTACGCGGAACTGCTCGACGCACTGGCGGCCCAGGGCGTCGAGTGGGTGCAGATCGACGAGCCTTTGCTCGTCACCGAGCTGAACGCCGACTGGCAGCATGCCTTCAACACGGCCTACCACCATCTCAAGGCCGCCAAGGTCAAGATCCTGCTCGCGACCTATTTCGGCCAGCTGCTGGAAAACAAGTACCTGGCCGCCAACCTTCCGGTGGCGGGCCTGCACGTCGACGCCATCAATGGCCGCGACGACGTGGTGCCTCTGCTGAGCATGCTGCCCGCGCACAAGGTGCTGTCGCTCGGGGTCATCAACGGCCGCAACATCTGGAAGAGCGACCTGGCCGCCATCCTCGACTGGCTCGAGCCGCTGGCGCAGCGCCTGGGCGAGCGTCTCTGGATTGCACCGTCGTGCTCGCTGCTGCACGTGCCGGTGGATCTGGCCAGCGAGCAGAAGCTCGATGCCGAGGTCAAGTGGTGGCTCGCCTACGCACTCCAGAAGCTCGAGGAGCTGAGAGTGCTGGCCGCCGCCCTGCGCCACGGCCGCGATGCCGTGAAGGATGAGCTGGCAGCCAATCAGGCCGCCATTTCCGCCCGCCGCAACTCGCCGCGCGTGAACAACCCCGGCGTCAAGGCCGCCATCGCCAGGCTGAACGCGGCCTTGGGCCAGCGCAAGAGCGTCTACGCCCAGCGCGCGCCCAAGCAAGCCACCCTGCTGAAGCTGCCGGCCTACCCGACCACCACCATCGGCTCATTCCCGCAGACCGCGGAAATCCGCCATGCGCGCAGTGAGTTCAAGGCGGGTCGCCTCGATGCAGCAGGCTACAAGGCCGCGATGCAGGCCGAAATCGGCCGCAGCGTGAAGGAACAGGAAGTCCTGGGCCTGGACGTGCTGGTGCACGGCGAAGCCGAACGCAACGACATGGTCGAGTACTTCGGCGAGCAACTCGACGGCTACGCCTTCAGCCAGTTCGGCTGGGTGCAATCGTACGGTTCGCGCTGCGTGAAGCCGCCGATCTTGTTCGGCGACATCAGCCGTCCGAAGGCGATGACCGTGGAGTGGATCAAGTACGCGCAGTCGCTCACGCAAAAGCCGATGAAGGGCATGCTGACCGGTCCGGTCACCATCCTGAACTGGTCTTTCGTCCGTGACGACCAGCCGCGCTCAGTGTCGTGCCACCAGCTTGCGCTGGCCATACGCGAAGAAGTACTCGACCTGGAGAAAGCCGGCGTGCGCGTGATCCAGATCGACGAGGCGGCGCTGCGCGAAGGCCTTCCGCTGCGCAAGTCGCAGTGGCAGGAGTACCTCGACTGGGCTGTCGAGTCCTTCCGCATCACGGCCAACGGCGTGCGCGACGAGACACAGATCCACACGCACATGTGCTACTCGGAGTTCAACGACATCATCGCGTCGATCGCCGACATGGATGCCGACGTCATCACCATCGAGACCTCGCGTTCGGACATGGAGCTGCTCGATGCCTTCGACAACTTCAAGTACCCCAACGAGATCGGCCCCGGCGTGTACGACATCCACTCGCCGAACATTCCGAGCCAGGAGCACATCGTGCAGCTGATGAAGAAGGCGGCCGAGCGCGTTCCTGCCGAACGCCTGTGGGTCAACCCCGACTGCGGCCTGAAGACGCGCCAGTGGGCGGAAGTGGTGCCGGCGCTGACCAACATGGTGGCGGCCGCCAAGACGCTGCGCGCATCGGCCTGAGCTCAGCGCGGACTCCACCGGCCCCTTCTAGGGATGCCAAGTGGAGACCACCGCCGGAGTCTGCGCAGTGGGCCGGCCGGCCAGTGCGTAGGAGAGTTCGTTCGCGGCCTTCATGATCGTCTTCGCGTGGCCGAGCAGCTTTGCCTTGGGCAACCGGTCCGCGGGGCCCGAGATGCACACCGACCCCAGCAGCGCCCAGCGCAGGCCGAAGACCGGCGCCGACACGGTCGCCACGTTCTTCTCGCGCTCGCCGATGGAGAAGTGATAGCCCTTCTTGCGGATGTCTTCGTACAGCTTTCCGGGCTCGCCGGAGAACGCAAGAATCACCCGCCCCGGTGACCCTTTTTCCAGCGGCAGCATCGCGCCCATGCGTGCGTGGTGCCGGATGGGCTGCGGCCCTTCCACGCGCGCCAGGCAAGTCCTGGAATTTCCTTCGCGCACATAGAACGCTGCGCTCTCGCCCGTTGCATGCGACAGGGCAAGCAGCATCGGCTCCACGACATTGTTGGCATCGAAGCTGGCTTGGTAGCGGGCTCCGAGCCAGCCTGCCGCAGGTCCCAGTCGCCATTCGCCGTCGTCGCGCTGCACCACGTAGCCGGCAAGCGCCAACGTGCGCAGCAGCCGCAGCGCGGTTGTCTTGTGCATGTGGCTGCGGCGGGTCAGCTCGGCCAGCGAGAGGCGCTCGTCCTGCATGCCGAAGGCATCGAGCAGCTGCAGGGCACGGGTGACTGCGGTCACGCCGCCCGTGGCGCCCGCGTCCACTTCACGCGGCTCTTCGATGACTTCGGTCGATCGTTTGGCTGCCGGCAATTTGTTTCGCACAGTGGTCCATGGTCCGTTCAGTGGACCACCATTGTATGGAGCGGAACGCAAATCTAAAGTCGCTTCATGCCTCGGAGCACCACCGCTCGCAGGCACTGATTGATCGAACGATTCCGGAGACAACACAAATGCGCACCTCGAGCCCCAGCTCCATTCCTCGCCGCGCGGCCATCGGCCTCGCCCTTCTACTTTCTTGCGGCGTGACGCTGGCACAAGGCTATCCGGCGCGCCCCATCCGCCTCGTCGTGCCGTTCCCGCCGGGCGGCGGCACGGACATCATTGCCCGCGAGGTGGCGAACAAGGTCGCGACCTCGGAGGGCTGGACCATCGTCATCGACAACAAGCCCGGCTCCGGCGGCAACATCGGCGTCGACGCGGCAGCCAAGGCCAACCCCGACGGCTACACGCTGGTGCTGGGGCAGACCAGCAACCTCGCGATCAATCCGACGCTCTACGCCAAGCTGCCCTACGACCCGGTGAAGGACCTCGCAGCTGTGGGCCTCGTCGCCTCCGCACCGCTGGTGCTGGTGGTCTCGGCCGCGTCGCCCTACAAGAAGCTCGCGGACGTGGTCGCCGCCGCAAAGGCCAAGCCCACCGCACTCAACTACGCGAGCTCGGGCAACGGCACGGTGGCCCATCTCGCCACCGAGCAGTTCCAGAAGGCCGCGGGCGTGCAGTTCACGCACGTTCCCTACAAGGGCGCATCGCAAGGCCTGACCGACCTGGTCGGCGGCCAGATCCAGATGTACATCTCGTCCGTGCCGACCCTGATCGCGCAGATCAAGAGCGGCCAGTTGCGCGCGCTGGCCGTTACCTCGCTGCAACGCAACCGCGACTTGCCTGACGTTCCCACCATGGCCGAGTCGGGCTACAAGGATTTCGAGGCCGTCACGTGGTTCGGCGTGGCAGGCCCCGCGGCCATGCCGAAGGATGCGGTCACCAAGCTCAACGCAGCTTTCAACAAGGCGCTCGCCACGCCCGAGGTGCAGAAGAAGCTCGCGGCACAAGGGGCGGAGGTGATGTCCGGCCCGCCCGAGAAGTTCGCATCGCTGATTCGCACGGACGGTGTTCGCTGGGGCGCCGTCGTCAAGGTTTCGGGCATCAAGCTGGATTGAGCGCCCTTCTTCATCCCATCACTTCTGAAAGCACCCTCATGTCATCGCCCCTCCCCGACATCGTCCGCAACTTCGAGCGCGTGCCCGCGCACATCGTGGCGCAGGCTGCCGAATTCCAGCCGGCCATCCTGGCCGACGTGGCCGGGCGCCGCGGCGCGGTGGACGGCCGCATCAAGGCATTGCGCCCCCGCATGAAGCTGGCCGGAACCGCGATCACCGTAGAAGTTCGCCCCGGCGACAACCTGATGATCCATGCCGCCATTGCCATGGCGAAGCCCGGCGACGTGCTCGTGATCGACGGCAAGGGCGACCAGACCTCCGCGCTCATGGGCACGATCATGATGACCGCCTGCAAGCAGGTCGGCATTGCCGGCGTGGTCATCGACGGTGCCTGCCGCGACAGCAACGAGATCGACGAGATGGACTTCCCTGTCTTTTCCGTCGGCACCAACCCGAACGGGCCCACCAAGAACATCGGCGGGCGCATCGGCCATCCGGTGTCGATCGGCGGCGTAACGGTGCATCCGGGCGACTTCATCGTCGGCGACGGCGACGGCGTGGTCGTGGTGGAGCGCGAGAAGATCGAATCGCTGCTGCCTCTCGCCGCGAAGAAGGTGAAGGACGAGGCCGCACGCATCGCCGCCATCAAGGACGGGGACACCGCCGCCAAGTGGCTCGATGCAGCCCTGCGCACGGCCGGTGTGCTGAAGGAGGGCGAGACGCTGTGACAGCCATCCTGGTGACGGGCGCCGACCTCGCGCCACAGGCACTCGACCTCCTCGAGGGATACGAAGTCATCTACGCGGGCAAGACACCGACCGAAGACGACCTCGTGGCCCTGTGCCGCGCGCATGACCCGGTGGCCATCATCGTGCGCTACGGCAAGGTGGGCCCGGCGGTCATGGACGCGGCCCCTGCGCTCAAGGTGATCTCCAAGCACGGCAGCGGCACGGACACCATCGACAAGGCAGCCGCACAGGCGCGCGGCATCGAGGTCGTTGCGGCCGTGGGCGCCAATGCAGCAGCGGTGGCCGAGCAGGCGCTCGCGCTGCTCCTGGCCTGCGCCAAGTCGGTGGTGGCGCTCGATGCGCGCATGCATGCCGGCCATTGGGACAAGGCAACGCACAAGAGCCTCGAGCTCGGCGGCCGCACCATCGGCCTCATCGGGCTCGGCGCCATTGGGCTTCGCTTTGCGCGCATGGCCGATGCGCTGGGCATGCGCGTGCTTGGGTTCGATCCGTACGCCAAGAATCTTCCGGCGTACGTACAAGCCGTGGACCTGGCGACCATCTGGGCCGAGTCCGATGCCATTTCGCTGCACTGCCCGTTGACGGACGACAACCGCGGGCTGCTCAACGCCGAGACGCTGGCACGATGCAAGCGCGGCGTGATCGTCATCAACACGGCACGCGGCGGCCTGATCGAAGAGGCCGCGCTGCTGGCGGCGGTCCGCTCGGGCCAGGTGGCCATGGCCGGGCTGGACAGCTTCGCGGTCGAGCCGATGGCGCCCGGCCATCCGTTCCAGGGCGAAAAGAACATCGTGCTGAGCCCGCACATCGGCGGCGTCACCAGCGATGCCTACGTGAACATGGGCGTGGGCGCAGCGAAGAATCTGCTGCAGGTGCTCGCCCGCCAGACGACGAGCGTCTGAGGCGCAGCCGCAAGGCGGCACCATCCGGACCAGAACAAGGAGACAAAAAATGAACAGAGGCAAGAACGCCCGCCGGGCGGTGGCCATGCTCGGGCTGTCGGCCACGCTGGCGGCAGTAGCAACGGCGCATGCACAAACCTGGCCAGCCAAGCCGGTGCGCATCCTCGTCGGCTTTTCCGCAGGCGGCCCCACCGACGTCGTGGCGCGCGCCTTTGCCGACCACGCATCGCGCGCCCTGGGCCAGCCCTTCATCGTGGACAACAAGCCCGGCGCCAACACGATCCTGGCGGCCGAGGCAGTCGCTGCCGCGCCGGCCGACGGCTACACGCTGCTGCTGGGCGCAACGAATCACACGATGATCCCGGCGCTCTACAGCCAGCGGGTCAAGTTCGACGCCGTGCGGTCGTTCGCCCCGGTGTGCTCGCTCGCCGTGAGCCCGACGGTGCTGGTCGTGGGGCCGTCGATGCCCGTCAAGTCGTTCGGCGCGTTCCTGCAGGCGGTCAAGGCCGAGCCGGGCAAGCGCACCTATGCCACGCCGGGCTCGGGCAGCTCGGGGCACTTCGCGAGCGCGCAATTCACGCGGCTGACAGGCACGTCGATGAACCACATCCCGTACAAGGGCGCGGCGCAGGCGACGACCGATCTCATGGGAGGCCAGGTCGACAGCTCTTTCGCTACGCTGGGCTCGGTGCTCACCCAGGTGCAGTCGGGCAAGCTGACGGCCCTGGCCGTGGCGGCGCCGAAGCGCTCGGCACTGCTGCCGGACGTGCCGACTTTCGAGGAGGTGGGCGTCAAGGGCTACACGGCCGACGCCTGGTACGGCCTGCTGGCACCGGCAAAGACGCCGCCGGAAGTCCTGGCCGTGCTGCGCCGCGCAGCCACCGAGTTTGCGCAAGCGCCGGCCACGCAGGAGAAGCTGCGTTCGCTCGGCATGGAAGCACAGAACACCTGCGCCGATGCCTTCGGCGCGCAGCTGACGCGCGAGGTCAAGCTCTATGGCGAGCTGGCCCGAACGCTCGACCTCAAGACCGAATGAACGCACATCCCAGGAAACCAGAATGAAAGCCATCCGACGCATGCTCGCCGCGTGCCTCTTCGCTGCTGCCGCTTCCGCCCAGGCCGCCTTTCCGGACCGCCCCATCACGCTCGTCGTGCCGTATGCGCCGGGCGGCTCCGCGGACGCGCTGGCGCGCGTGCTGGCGGTGCGCATGGGCGAGAAGCTGGGCACCAGCGTGATCGTCGACAACAGGCCCGGCGCCAGCGGAACCATCGGTGCGAGCTTTGCGGCCAAGGCCGCGCCCGACGGCTACACGGTGCTCTACGACGCCACGCCCTACTCGATCAATCCGCATCTCTTTCCCCGGATGCCGTACGCCGGCAATGCCCTGCAGCCGCTGGCGCTCGTCTCGCTGGCGCCCAACATCGTGATCATCCGTGCGGAGTCGCCGGTGAAGAGCATCAAGGACCTCGCGGACAAAGCGAAGGCCGAACCCGGAAAGCTCAACTTCGCATCGGGCGGAAGCGGCACCGTGCAGCGGCTTGCGGCGGAATTGCTGCGCCAGCGGCTCGGGCTCGACATGGTGCATGTCGGCTACAAGAGCGGCGGCCCCGCCATCTCCGATGTCATGGGCGGGCAGGTCGACTTCATGTTCAGCACCATCGCGGCGTCGTATCCGCTCGTGTCCTCGGGCAAGCTGCGCGCGCTGGCGGTGTCGTCGCCGCAGCGCTCGGCGCGCCTGCCCGATGTGCCGACCATCGCCGAGACCGTAGCGCCCGGCTACGAGGCCTACGAGTGGCACGGCCTGCTCCTGCCGGCCGGCACGCCCGCGCCCATCGCCGACAAGCTCCACAAGGCGGTGGTCGAAGTCCTGAAGAATGACGAAGTGAAGCGGCGCTTCGTGGACGTGGGCGTGCAGCCGGTCGGCTCGACGCCATCCGAGTTCGCCGACTTCCTGAAGAAGGAAGATGCGAAATGGGCGGAAGTGATCCGCAAGGGCAACATCAAGCTCGACTGAAGACAGCCATGGACCGCACCTCTGACGCGCAGCCGGTTCCCCATTCGGTGGGGACGAACTGGCCCGCGACTGCACTGCCTGCCGACGCCTGCGACAGCCACATGCACATCTTCGACCCGCGCTTCGCCGCGTCGCCGCACTGGAAGCGCCACCCGCCGCGCGCCGAGGTGGCCGCCTATCGGCTTTTGCAGCAGCGGCTAGGAACCTCGCGCACGGTGGTCGTCAATCCCTCGACCTACGGCACGGACAACGCCTGCACGCTCGACGCGCTCGCGCAACTGGGCGAGCGCGCGCGCGGCATCGCAGTCGTCGGCCAGGACGTGGCCGACGACGAGCTCGACCGCCTGGCGGCGCATCGCGTCTGCGGCTTGCGCGTGAACTTCGTGACGCCGCAGTCCTGGGGCGTCACCACGGCGCAGATGCTGACGACGCTGGCGCGAAAGGTGGCCCGGCTGGGTTGGCACATCCAGGTCTTCCTGCAGCCCGAACAACTGGTGGAACTCGCGCCGATATTGGCGGCACTCCCGGTGCCGCTGGTGATAGACCACATGGCCCGCATCGACCCGGCCGACGGTGTCGACGGCGCGGCATTTGCGGTGGCGCGCCGGCTGCTCGACGGTGGCAATACGTGGATGAAGCTGTCGGGCGTCTACATGCGATCGCGCGACGGGGCGCCCGCCTACCAGGATGCCTTCGCGCTGGGCCGTGCGCTGGTCAAGGCGGCGCCGGAACGGCTGGTCTGGGGCAGCGACTGGCCTCACACCACGGAGACTCCAGGCACCGTCAACGATGCCGACCTGGCCGATGTGCTCTCGGCATGGTGCGATGCCACCACCGCCGTGCGCGACCGTATCCTGGTCGACAACCCGGCGAGGCTCTATGGCTTCGCGATGACCTGATTGCAGAGGAGACCGACTTGTACCTATTGCAAGCGCCCCAGGTGCTGGACCTGCAGACCTTCACCAGCATGCCCGAGTCCTTCCGCCGCCCGGAGCCCAGCGTCTGGGCCGATGCCAACCGCGGCGGCCAGGTGACCGATTCCTTTCTCGAAGGCCCTGTGTTCGACGACGACGACAACCTCTACGTCACGGACATCCCTTTCGGCCGGATCTTCCGCATCGACACATCGGGCGAATGGACGCTGGTCGCCGAGTACGACGGCGAGCCGAACGGCATGAAGTTCGTCGACGCACACACCCTGCTCGTCACCGACTACAAGAACGGCCTGATGCGGGTGGATGTGCGAACCGGCCGCGTCACGCCGCACCTTCAGCGGCGCAACACCGAGAGCTTCAAGGGCGTGAACGACCTGGTGCTCGATGCGCAGGGCAACGTCTACTTCACGGACCAGGGCCAGAGCGGGTTGCACGACCCTTCGGGCCGCCTGTATCGCCTGAGGCCCGACGGGCAGCTCGACCTGCTGCTGTCCAACGTGCCCAGCCCGAATGGCGTGGCCCTCTCGCCGGACGGCAAGGTGCTCTATCTCGCGGTGACGCGCGGCAACTGCGTCTGGCGCGTGCCGTTGCTGGCCGACGGGAGCGTTGCCAAGGTGAGCCAGTTCTTCACGTCCTACGGGCCCAGCGGCCCCGACGGGCTTGCGGTCGACACGCAGGGTCGGGTGCTGGTCGCCAATCCCGGCCTGGGCTATGTCTGGGTGCTCAACACGCGCGCCGAACCCGTCATGGTGCTGCGCGGGCCCACCGGCGCCTCGACGACGAACATCGCCTTCGGTGGCCCTGGCAGGTCGACCTTGTTCGTCACCGACTCCACGCACGGCAACGTGCTGAAGCTGGCGCTCGACGCTCCTGGCGTGGAACTTCATCGCTGGTCGTCCTAGCCCCCCAAGCCCTTCCTGCAGGCTCGCAAGCGTCGATGGGCCGGTCTTTTTTCGATTTGTTTCAAAAAAGGCCTTTACCTCCCGAAGGAAACTTTTCCCGGTCTTTTGCACACCTACCAGGCATTGTTTGCAAAACCCAACACCGAGGAACACTCCATGCGTCTCACGACGAAGGGCGGCTTCGCCTTGACGGCCATGATCGATGTCGCCATGCGCGAACGGGACGGCCCCGTACCGTTGGCCTCGATCAGCCGACGACAGCACATTGCCCGCTCGTCGCTCGAACTGCTGTTCAGCAAGCTGCGCCAGCATGCGCTGATCAAGGCAACGCGCGGACCGGGCGGCGGCTACACGCTGACGCGCAGGGCGTCCGAAATCACCGTGGCGGACATCCTCGCTTCGGTCGATGGCCAGCCACTGGCCGACACCGAAGCCTCGCCGAACAAGGAAGACGCCGGCGGCAGCAGCAAGGGCTGCTACTCGACCGATGCGCTGTGGGCCTCCGCCAAGCACCATGTCATGGAATTCCTGGGCTCCGTCACGCTGCAGAGCCTGGTCGAAGACCAGCTGGCCAAGGGCGTGCGCGTCGAGCACGAGCCCCCGAAGAAGAAAGAAGCCCTACCGAGCCCCGCAACCCTGCCGATGCGCGTGAACGCGCCGAACTCGGTGTTCGCGTGGAACGGCGTATTCGCCAAGCGCTGAAGACAAAGCAGGCTTTACATGGCTGACTGACCTGAAACGCAAGGCGCATTACGGGTTTTGAAAACTCGTACGGCAAGGGATCGATGCCTCCGGAAAACGCCGGAGGCCCTTGCCGGAGATCGCCTTGGTTTCTCTTTCTGCACGCCCACGCGCGGCCTGTGTCCGCCTGTCCGACATCGCTTTCACGCTGCTTGCCATCCTTGCGATCGGTGCGCTGGTCCCCGCCTGCGGAGGCGACAGGGGCAGCAGCAATAGCCACAGCAGCAGTGCCCCGACCCGTCCGGCGGCGTCCGCGAAAGCGCCCGACGACGCACCCCGCGACTGCACCGTCACCCTGGAGGGCGACTCGATCCTCTATGGCGCCTACAACAACAACCAGCGCTTCGACGAGCCGCCCGCGGCGATGCTCAAGCGCATGCGGCCGGCCTACACGGTGCTCGACAACAGCGTGGCGGGGTCGACGGCCGCCCAGCGCGCGCCCGCCTTCTCCAGCACGCCGCTGACCACGCATTTCGTGGTGCTGCAACACGGCATCAACGACGGGCAGTTCGGCCAGCCCTACGAGCCGGCGCTGCGCCGCATGGTGGCGCACGTGCAGGCCCAGGGGCGCACGCCGCTCGTCACCGGCCTCAGCCGCCAGACGCACCCGGCCCCGGGCAGGGACGCGGCCGACACCATCGCCCGGCGCGTGGCCGGCGAGACCGGCGCGCTGTTTGCCGACTGGGGTGCCGTGTCCTTCAAGCCCGCCGAGATGGCGGACGTGCTGCACCCAGCCCCTGCCTACAGCGAGCGGCTGGTCGGGCGCATCGTGGCCCTGCTCGACCAGGCCGCGCCTGAGTGCAGGTACTGACACCCGCAACTTTTTTCGATACGCCATTACGGGTTTTGGCGGCTCCGTTCGGCAAGGAAGTGCATTCACCTGAGACCGAAAGAGGAGCCGCCTCGCCATGCTTCAGAGCACTTTCCGCACGTCACCGTCATCGCCCGAATCGTCCCCGTTGCCCCGCCAGGAGGTTGCCCGATGAGCGCAAGCAGCCTTTGCGTCGTCGCGACCGCCTTCTTCGCGCTCGGCGCCGTCTGGTTCACGGGCAAGGCGCTCGGTGTGCGCGCCGCGGGCACGCCGCCGGCCCACATCGGCGCCCGGCCGGAGCCTGTCGCCACGCGCGAGCGCATCGACCTGCGACAGCCGTTGCGCGCGCTCGCCGTCACCCACGGGGCAACGCTGACGCAACGCGGCATCCGGCTCGACCTGCGCCTGCCGGAAGACCCGCTGCCGGTGGCCGTGATCGCGGGCGACCTGCCCCAGCTCATGGCGCACATCGCCGACGCGGCGGCCGCCACCTTGCCGCAGGGCACGACGCTGCATGTGCTGGCGCGCGCCGAAGGGCACCAGGCGGTGATCAGCTGGCGCGAGGCCACTATCGACAGCGACAGCGACACCGACGCACCCCGCCTCTCGCACGCCTTCGAAACCAGCGCCAGCCGCGCGGCCACGCCCCGCATCCATGCCTGCCGGGCCATCGTGGCGCGGCACGGCGCGCGCATCTATACCGCGCCCTCTCCTCTTGGCGACGGCTGTCTCACGCTGCGGTTTCCGCTGTACGACGACCGCGCGGTGCGTGCCCCGAAGGGGCTGCTGTGATGGCCACCCCCTGGCTCTTCGTGCCGCCACCCACCCGCGCACGAACACGAGCGCGAGCCACCGTCGGCACCCCAGGCTCCCTGCGCTCCTGGCTGGCCAGCGCGGGCTGCGTCGGTGCGGCGGCGGGCGGCCTTGCGCTGTCGATCGGCCTCGGGCGCTGCGAGGCTGGCAGCACCAGCGCCGCCAGCCTGTCCACGCTCGCGCCGATCATGCAGACCCGGGGCCATCCCCCGGCGGGATGCAGCCGCGGCAGTAAAGCTTTCACAAATGCCAACCCAGTGAGATAGATTCATGCCTGCAACGCTCGCTGCGTTCCCGAACGACTTCTCTTTCCCTTCCATGCCGGACCGTCCTCCCACGCGCAGTGTGGAAACCCTCTACGGCGACCACCACGGCTGGCTGCTCGGATGGCTGCGCCGCAAGCTCGGCCACGCGGGCGACGCCGCCGACCTCGCGCAGGACACCTTCGTGCGCGTGCTGGGCCGTCCGGGCGATGTCGAAGAGGTGCGCGAGCCGCGTGCCTGGCTCACCACCATCGCGCACGGCCTCGTGGTCGACCACGTGCGCCGCCGCACGCTGGAGCGCGCCTGCATGGAAGCCATCGCGGCCCTGCCGGAGCCTCAGGCGCCCTCGCCCGAGACGCAACTGCTGCTGGTCGAGGCGCTGGTGCGCATCGACACCATGCTCGACGGCCTCCCGCCCAAGGCGCGCAGCGCCTTCCTGCTCTCGCGGCTCGACGGCCTCGGCTATGCCGAGATCGCGCAGCGCCTGAACGTGAGCCTGAGCTCGGTCGAGAAATACATGGCAACTGCCATCCGCCACTGCCTGGCGCTGCGATGAAACCTGCATTCCCCTCTTCTTCTCCTTCGTCCGGCGACGGCGGCAACGCCTCCGACCTGCTCGAACAGGCCATCGCCTGGGTCGTGCGGCTGGGCTCCGGCAGCGCGGACGAAACAACGCACAGCGCCTGCGACGCATGGCGCGCCGCGCACCCCGCGCACGAACAGGCCTGGCAGCAGGTGCAGGCCGTGGAAGACGCCTTCCGCCAGGTGCCGCGCATCGGCGGCAGTATGAGCGGCGGTATGAGCAGCGACATGGGCGACGCAGGCGGCGCGCTGGCCCACGGCGCGTTGCAGGCCGCGGCCCTGATGCGCGCGCAACAGCAGCGGCAGCAGCAAAGCCGGCGCCGCGCACTCGGCGTGCTGGGCCTGGCTGTCACCGGCGGCGTCGTCGGCCTGTTCGTCTGGCGCGAAACGCCCTGGGAGCAACGCACGAACTACGCCACCGCCGTGGGCGAGCGCCAGCGCGTGACGCTGGCCGACGGCACCGAGCTGAACATCAACACCGGCTCCGAGGTGCAGGTGATCTTCTCGCCGCGCCAGCGGCGCATCGTGCTGAGCCGCGGCGAGCTTTTCGTGCGCACCGGCGCCGACAGCGGCGCGCTGCTGGGCCACCGCGCCTTCTGGGTCGAGACGCCGCATGCACGCTTCGAGGCACTCGGCACGCGCTTCGGCGTGCGCGAGCAGGACGACCAGACGCGGCTGTCGCTCACCGAAGGCCGCGTGGCCATCCATACCGAAGGCGCGCCGCCAGTGGTCGCACAGGCCGGCGACGGCTACATCGTGCGCGGCGGCGCGGCACAGCCGCAGCGCATCGTCGACCGCAGCTTCGAGCCCGACGCATGGACCGACGGCGCGCTGGTGGCCCGGCAGATGCGCCTGGACGCCTTTGTCGCCGAACTGGCGCGCTACCACGGCACTCCGCTGCTGTGCGATGCGGACGTGGCCTCGCTGCGCGTGTCGGGCGTGTTCCAGCTCAACGGCCCCGACCCGGTCGGCCGCGCGCTCGAAGCGCTGGTTCGCACACTGCCTGTACGGCTCGAACATGGCACAGGAGGCACATTGACTGTTGCGCGACGTTGAGACGGCTTAATCCGGACCGCCCTCCCGGGTTCTGGCGGTTCCGGCCGGCAAGGCCCACCCTGCTTCCCGCGCTGCTGCTGGGCGTCGCGGCGGGCTGGGCTGCGCCCGCAGGATCCGCACGTGCACAGGCGGAGGCCTCCGCACGCGCCGGTTTCGATGTTCCGGCCGGCGCGCTCGAAGACGCGCTCAGCACCTTCGCGCGCCAGGCCGGCATCACGCTGTCTTTCGATCCGGCGCTGGTACGCGGCAAGAACGCGGCCGCGCTGCAGGGCAGCCGCACGGTGCCCGAAGGCCTGGCCGAGCTGCTGTCGCCGCACCAGCTGGAAGCCGTGCCCGGCAGCAGCGGCGCCTATGCGGTGCGCCCGGCCGTGGCCACGGCGGCAGCGCCGGGCACCGGCAGCACGCTGCCCACGCTCACCGTCACCGCACAGGGCGAGCGCGCTGACGGCCAGGTGCAGGGCTACGTGGCGCAGCGCAGCGCCACCGCCACACGCACCGACACGTCGCTGCTCGAAACGCCGCGCGCCGTCACCGTCGTCACGCGCGCGCAGATGGACGACCAGGCCGTGCACACCGTCGAGCAGTCGCTGCGCTACTCCGCCGGCGTGCTCACCGAGGTCAGCGGCTACGACCCGCGCTTCGCGTCGCTCACGGTGCGCGGCTTCACGCCCGCCGAATACCTCGACGGCTTCAAGCTCCCCACCACCAGCCTCGTCACGCGGTGGCTGGTCGAGCCGCAGGTGCTGGAGCGCGTCGAGCTGCTGAAAGGACCGGGCGCGGTCTACGACCCGTCGGCGCCGGGCGGGGCCATCAACATGGTGTCGAAGCGCCCTTCGGCGGAGGCGGTGCGCGAGGTGAGCCTCTCGGTGGGCAACCGCAACCGCTACCAGGGCAGCTTCGACCTTGGCGGCGCGATGAACGCCGACGGCAGCCTGCTCTTCAGGCTCAACGGCGTGCTGCGCAACAGCAACGGCCAGACCGACTTCTCGCGCGACGACCGCAACTTCATTGCCCCGTCGCTGACGTGGACGCCATCGCCGCGCACCAAGGTCACGCTGATGGCCGAGGCCACGCGCGACCGCATGACGCCCAAGAGTATCTGGCCCGAAGGCGCCCTCATCTCGCCCAACCCCAACGGCAGCATTCCGCGCGAGCGCTTCATCGGCGAGCCCGGCTTCGACCGCTACAACCGCGATGCGTTCTCGCTCACCTACCTGCTGGAGCACCAGCTGAACGACAACTGGACGCTGCGGCAGAACGCGCGCCACGCGACGCTCGACATCGACTACCGGCAGATCTACGGCACCGGCTTCGAGAGCGACCTGCGCACACTCGACCGCTCGGTGGTGCGGATGAAGGACAGGAGCCGCACCACCACGCTCGACACCCAGATCGAGGGGCGCTTTCGCACCGGGCCGGTGGAGCACACGCTGCTGATGGGGCTGGAGTACCAGCGCCAGAGCAGCACCACGCAGACCAGCGTCGATCCGGCCTCCTCCATCGATGCCTTCGCACCGGTCTATGGCGCGCCCGTGCCCGAGCCCGCGTTCTCCGTTCAGTCGACCAACGGCATCACGCAGCGCGGGCTCCATGTGCAGGACCAAATGCGCGCGGGGCCGTGGTCCCTCGGGCTGGCCGTGCGGCAGGACCGGGCGCACAACAGCGCCAGCCCGGGGCCGCAGGCGGCGGCGTCGTCAATCGGCCTCGACACCAACACCAAGACCACCTACAACGCGGGCCTGCTCTACCTTGCGCCGAACGGCCTGGCGCCCTACTTCAGCTACTCGACCTCGTTCACCCCGCTGCTGGGCACCATCGCCGGCGGCGACCTCCTGAAGCCCGAGCTCGGCCGGCAGTTCGAGGTGGGCCTGAAGTACCGCCCGCCGAACGTGGACGCACTGTTCACCGTGTCGGTCTTCGACCTGAAAAAGAACAACTCGCCCACGTTCACCCCGTACGTGCTCAACCCGGTTTCGCAGATCGGCGAGGTGCGCACGCGCGGCCCGGAATTCGAGGCGCGTGCCTCGCTGACCCGCCAACTCAAGCTGGTGGCCAGCTACACCCTGCTCGACGCAAAGATCACCCGCAGCCTGAACCCCGAAGAACTGGGCAAGCAGCCGCTCAACACAGCGCGCCAGACCGCCGCACTGTGGCTCGACTACCGCTTCGGTAGCCCCGAGCTGCAGGGCTGGAGCGTGGGCGGCGGCGTGCGCCGCGTCGGCAAGGTGCCGGCCAGCGTGGACAACAGCAGCTACAACCCGGCCTACACGCTGGTCGATGCGGCCATCCGCTACGAACGCGGCCCCTACAGCTTTGCGCTGAACGCCACCAACCTCTTCGACAAGAGCTACGTCGCGGGCTACGGCCAGTACTTCGGCCAGGGGCGCACGGTGCAGGCGAAGCTCACCTACCGCTGGTAGCCATGACGACAGCGGCTCGTCAGCGCAGCGTCGCGTGCGGATGCAGCGGATGCGCCAGCGTGTCCGCAATCAACCGCAGCGCCTGATCGCACTGCTCGCGCGACATCGGCCCGCCCAGGCAGATGCGCACCGCATCGGGCGGATCGCCATCGGTGGAAAAGGCCGCGCTCGCCACCACGCCCACGTTCTGCGTGCGAAGGTACGACGCGAACTCCACCGGGCTCCACCCCGGCGTGAGCGGCAGCCACGCATGAAAGCCCTCGGGGTGCGCCTGCAGCCCGCTGTCGCCCAGGTAGCGCGTGGCCAGCACCTGTCGCGCCACCGACTCCGCGCGCACCGCCTGCAGCATCTCTTCGGCCGTGCCGTCTTCCACCCACAGCGTGGTCAGCGCATTGGTGATCGGCGAGGCCATCACCGTGGTGGCGCGCATCGCGCCCGCCAGCCGCTGCGACTGCACCACAGTCGGCGAGCACACGTACGCGCTGCGCAGCCCCGCGCCGAAGCATTTGGAGAAACCGCTCACGTAGTACGTGAGCCCCGGCGCCAGCGTGGCCAGCGACGCGGGCGTCTGGCGCGGCAGCATGCCGTAGGCGTCGTCCTCGATGATCGGCACCGCATAGCGCAGCGCCACGTCGGCCAGCGCCTCGCGCCGCGCGCGCGACACGGTGGCCGCCGTCGGGTTCAGCAGCGTGGGGTTGCAGTACAGCGCCTTGGGCTTGAGCGTCTTGCAGGCGTGCTCGAAGGCATCGGCGATGGGACCGTCGTCGTCCATCTGCAGCGCATGCAGCTGCACGCCGAGCTGCGCGGCGATGGCCTTCACGCCCGGGTAGGTGAGCGTTTCCACGCAGATCAGCTCGCCCGGCCGCGCCAGCTGCGAGAACAGCGCGGTCAGCACGCCGTGGATGCCGGGGCACACCAGGATGCGGTCGACGCTCGCGTCGGGCACGAAGGGCCGCAGCCAATGCATGGCGGCGGCGCGGTCGTGCGCGGTGCCGCCGAAGTCCTGGTAGCGCAGCAGGTCGTGGAAATCGACCTGCGCGAAGGCGCGGCTGGCGCTGTCGTGCAGCCGCGCCATCAGGTGCTCGTCGTCGGGCTCGGGCGGCATGTTCATCGTCATCTCGGCGCCGCTGCCGCCGCGCAGCCGCAGGCTCGGGCTGCCCGAGCGGATGAAGGTGCCGGTGCCGGCGCGCGAGTCGATCAGCCCGCGCTTGCGCGCCTCGGCGTAGCCGCGCGCCACCGTCGTGTAGTTCAGCTCCAGGTCGGCGGCCAGCTCGCGCAGCGTGGGCAGGCGGTCGCGCACGCCGAGCCGGCCGGTCTTGATGTCGTCGGCGATCAGGTCGGCCAGCAGCAGGTAGGCCGGCCGGGCGGTGTTGCGCAGCTGCTTGCGCCAGTGGGCGGTGATCGTGGTCATCGGTGATGGTTCGGCGAAGTTGATTGCATCCATTGATTGCATCTGGCCACCGATCAACATGCAGGATCCGCGCCCGCGCCAGAGGGGATGAATGCTTCGATCAGGTGCGATCAACCCCATTGATCGGGTGCATTGATCGCATGGCATGTGCGTCGTCGCGGTGCAGAACAGGCCACGCGGGCCCACCCCGAGGCGGCGTTTTCGGGTGCCGGAAAAAATTTTGCGCGCACGCAGCCCGCACTGCTGCACGTTGATCGCGCATTGATCGCATGAACCCGGCAAACCGCTGGCACATCGCCTGCGAAGGAAAAGGCACGCAACACCTGCGTACCCATCACCCAACCGGAGTACCTCATGCCCAAAGTCACCCGCCCCCGCAACGAAAAAGGCGAGTTCCTCGTCGACTACGAAGAGAAGGTGTTCGAAGACGTCAAGGCCGAACCCGGCCAGAAGGCGCTCGTCACCTTCCACACCGTGGCCTTCGAGGGTTCGATCGGCTTCGTGAACCTGCTGCAGGCCACGCGGCTGCGTCGCAAGGGCTTCGAGACTTCCGTCCTGCTGTACGGCCCCGGCGTGACGCTGGGCGTGCAGCGCGGCTTTCCCACGCTGGGCGACGAAGCCTTTCCGGGCCACCAGAACTTCAACAAGCAGCTCGCCAAGTTCATGGAAGAGGGCGGCAAGGTGTATGCCTGCCGCTTCGCGCTTCAGGCGCTGTACGGCCATGGCGAAGGCGCGCTGATCGAGGGCATCACGCCGATCAACCCGCTCGACGTGCTCGACCTCGTGCTGCTGCACAAGAAGGCGAACGCCGTGGTCATCGACACCTGGACGCTGTAAGGCAGCACGAGCGATGGCTTCCACCTCCCGCATCGTGCGCGCAGCGGCGATCCAGATCGCGCCCGACTTCGAGCGGCCCGACGGCACGCTCGACCGGGTGTGCAGCGCCATCGACGAGGCCGCATCGAAGGGCGCGCAGATCGCGGTCTTCCCCGAGACCTTCGTGCCCTACTACCCCTACTTCAGCTTCGTGCTGCCGCCGGTGCTGCAGGGCGCGCCGCACCTGCAGCTGGTGGAGCGCGCGGTGGTCGTGCCCGGCCCCGTCACGCAGGCGGTGGCCGAGCGGGCCCGTGCGCGCGGCATGGTGGTGGTGCTCGGCGTGAACGAGCGCGACCACGGCAGCCTCTACAACACGCAGCTGGTGTTCGACGCCGACGGCACTCTGGTGCTCAAGCGCCGCAAGATCACGCCCACTTATCACGAGCGCATGGTCTGGGGCATGGGCGACGGCGCCGGCCTCAAGGTGGTCGACACGGCCGTGGGCCGCGTCGGCGCACTGGCCTGCTGGGAGCACTACAACCCGCTCGCACGCTACGCGCTGATGGCGCAGCACGAGCAGATCCACTGCGCGCAGTTTCCCGGCTCGCTGGTCGGCCCGATCTTCGCGGAGCAGATGGAAGTGACCATCCGCCACCACGCGCTGGAGTCAGGCTGCTTCGTGGTCAACGCCACCGGCTGGCTCACCGACGAGCAGATCCGCAGCGTGACGCCCGACGCCAACCTGCAGAAGGCGCTGCGCGGCGGCTGCCACACGGCCATCGTCTCGCCCGAGGGCAAGCACCTCGCACCGCCGCTCACCGAGGGCGAAGGCATGGTGGTTGCCGACCTCGACATGGCGCTGATCGCCAAGCGCAAGCGAATGATGGATTCGGTCGGCCACTACGCGCGGCCCGAGCTGCTGTCGCTCGCCATCAACGACCGGCCGGCGCAGACCACCGTGCCCATGCACCTCACGCAACCTTTCGCCCAACGGAGCCCCGACCATGACGACAACACCCACGACGATGCAGCCCCAGGACAGCCGGCAGCTGATGACCGAGCTCCAGTCCTTCGGGTTGCGGCTGGTTGACCCTTCGGCCGGCGTCTCGAGCCGCCGCGGCGGCGCGGGCCCTTCGGACCACAAGGCCGTGACGGTCGACGGCCACACGATCATGGTGCCGGTCCACACCTCCACCGCCTGGCACTCGCCCTTCACCGCCGAGGCGCCCGACGCCACCGGCATGAGCCGCGTGATGCGCGGCAGCATTCCCATTGCGAGCATCAGCTTTCCGAAGCAGCCGCGCTTCTACGCGATGCAGACCTTCGACGGCGTGCCCTACTCGCACATCGCCACGCTGCACGGCAGCGACGTGCTCGCCACCACCGTGCTGCAGACCTGCATCCGCTACGAAAGCCGCAAGAAAAGCTGCAAGTTCTGCGCGATCGGCCAGTCGCTCGCGGCCGGTCGCACCGTCGCGCGCAAGACGCCCGAGCAGCTTGCCGAGGTGGCGCGCGCCGCCGTGCTGCTCGACAGCGTGAAGCACATGGTGATGACCACCGGCACGCCCAACGCCACCGACCGCGGCGCGGCCGTGCTGTGCGAGAGCGCCTTCGCCATCAAGGCCGCGGTCGACATTCCCATCCAGGGCCAGTGCGAGCCGCCTGACGACGACCAGTGGTTCCACCGCATGAAGGCCGCGGGCATCGACACGCTGGGCATGCACCTCGAAGTGGTCACGCCCGAGGTGCGCGAACGCATCATGCCGGGCAAGGCCAGCGTGCCCGTCTCACGCTACATGAGCGCCTTCGAAGCGGCCGTGGGCGTGTTCGGGCGCGGGCAGGTCAGCACCTACATCCTGGCCGGGCTGGGCGACACGCGAGAAGCGATCCTCGACACCTGCGACCAGCTGCTGGCGCGCGGCGTGTACCCCTTCGTCGTGCCCTTCGTGCCGATCAGCGGCACGCCGCTCGAAGACCACCCCGCACCCTCGCCCGAGTTCATGAAGTCGCTGCTCGCGCCGCTGGGCGAACGCGTGGTAGCGGCGGGCCTGCGCTCGGCCGACATCAAGGCCGGATGCGGCAAATGCGGCGCGTGCTCGTCGCTCTCCGTCTACGAAAGCTGAACATGCTGTGCATCGACGACCTCTGCGAGATGCGCGAACGGATGGGCGACCACTACGCGCCCGTCGAATACCTGGTGCGCGAAGCCGCCCAGCAGTGGGAGCGCGACGAGGCCATGGCGCTGCGCCGCGCGGTGTTCTGCATCGAGCAGGGCATCTTCGTGCGCGACGACCGCGATGCCATCGACGACCATGCGCGCTTGCTGGTGGCCATGTCGTGCAACGGCGGCATGCCCGAGCAGGTGGTGGGCACTGTGCGAATCCATCGCGGTGAAGCCGAAGGCGAATGGTGGGGCTCGCGGCTGGCCGTGCACCCCGCGTTCCGCAGCCAGGGGCACCTGGGTGCGACGTTGATACGGCTGGCGGTGTCGCGCGCCAACGCGCTGGGTTGCGAGACCTTTCTCGCGCAGGTGCAGATGCAGAACGTGCCGCTGTTCAACAAGCTCGGCTGGACGGTGCTCGAAGAAACGAGCTTGCACGGCCGCCCGCATGCGCGCATGCAGGCCGACCTGGGCCGCTATCCGCCCTGCCACGACCCCGTGAGCGGCTTCGTCACGCGCGCGAAGGTGCTGGCATGACGACGAACGTCCACAAGATTGCAGAAGCCTTGCGCGCCACGCGCGGCTTCGCCCACAAGCGCGACATCAGCGACGTGGTGTCGGCGCTGGGCCGCTCGCTGCCCGGCGGCCATGCCGCGCTCGCGCAGGCCGTGCCCATCGGCGACGACTGCGCGGCCATCCCCGACGGCCATGGCGGCTACCTGCTGTTCGCCATCGAAGGGCTGGTGGAAGACTTCATCGTGCGCATGCCGTGGTTCGCGGGCTACTGCGGCGTGATGGTCAACGTGAGCGACATCTACGCCATGGGCGGACGCCCCACCGCTGTAGTCGATGCGCTTTGGAGCAGCGGCATGAGCCCCGCCGACGACGTGCTGCGCGGCATGGCCGAGGCCGCCGTGCGCTACGGCGTGCCCATCGTGGGCGGACACAGCAACAACCGCAGCGAGCGGCCGCAGTTGGCAGTCGCCATCCTCGGCCACGCGCGCCGGCTGCTGACCAGCTTCGACGCGAAGCCGGGCGACCTGCTCGTGATGACCGCCGACCTGCGCGGCGCCTATGAAGAGCCCTTTCCGTACTGGAACGCCTCGACCCGCGCGCCCGCCGCGCGGCTGCGTGCAGACCTGGAGCTGCTGCCGGCCATCGCCGAAGACGGCCTGTGCGGCGCCGCCAAGGACATCAGCATGGCCGGCGCGGTGGGCACGGCCATGATGCTGCTCGAGTGCTCTGGCGTTGGCGCACGCATCGATCTCGACGCGCTGCCAAGGCCCGATGGCGTGCCGCTGTTGCGCTGGCTGTCGACGTTTCCGAGCTACGGCTTCGTGCTCAGCGTGGCACCCGCGCAGGTGGCCTCGGTGATGGCGCGCTTTGCCGCGCGCGACATCGCCTGCGGTGTGATCGGCGAGGTCGATGCCACCCGGCAGGTACGACTGCGCGCCGAAGGCGAGGAAGCGCTGCTGTGGGACTTCGGCAGCGACGCCTTCATCCAGCCACCTCTCGCCCTGCTGGAGCCCTCCGCATGCCTGTGATGCACTTCCGCGTGCGCTGGCCCGATGCCAGCGAAACCCGCTGCTACTCGCCTTCCAGCGTGGTGCGCGACTACCTTGCGCCCGGCGAGCGCTACGCCCTGGCCGACTTCATGCGGCGCACGCGCGAGGCATTGGGCATGGCCTCGGAGCGGGTTCGCGCGAAGTACGGCTTCGCCTGCTCGCAGGCCATGGACCAGCTCGCCGAGATCGAACACATCGCCGCGCGCTTCAGCGAAACCGCAGAGGCCCAGGTCACCGTCGTCGCCTTCGACTGACTGTCCCCACATCCAGAGAGAGAAAGAAACCCATGTCACACCCTTACGGCGGACGCAGCCACTACAGCGTCGTCATCGTCGGCGGCGGCCAGGCCGGCCTGTCGCTGAGCCATTGCCTGCAGCAGCGCGGCATCGACCACCTCGTGATCGAGAAGCGCAGCCTCGTGCACACCTGGCGCACGCAGCGCTGGGATTCGTTCTGCCTCGTCACGCCCAACTGGCAGTGCCAGCTGCCGGGCTGGGGCTACATCGGCAGCGATCCGCACGGCTTCATGGTCAAGGACCAGATCAACGAATGGCTCGCAGGCTTCGTCGAGCATGTGAAGGCGCCGGCCATCGAAGGCGTGACTGTCGAACGCGTATCGCGTGACGGCGAACGCGAGCGCTTCCGCGTACAGACCGACGCCGGCCTCTACACCGCCGACCAGGTGGTGGTGGCCTCCGGCGGCTACCACCGCCCCATCGTGCCGCGCCTGGCCGAAAAGCTGCCTGCAAGCGTGGCGCAGTTCCACTCGGCGCAGTACCGCAACCCGGCGCAGCTGCCCGAGGGCGCGGTGCTGGTGGTGGGCTGCGGCCAGTCGGGCGCGCAGATCGCCGAAGACCTGCACCTGGCCGGCCGCAAGGTGCACCTGGCCACCGGCAACGCCCCGCGCTGCGCGCGCTTCTACCGGGGCCGCGAGGTGGTCGACTGGCTTGCCGACATGAAGTACTACGACATGCCCGTCACCGAGCATCCGCTGCGCGAAGGCGTGCGCGACAACACCAACCACTACGTGACCGGCCGCGACGGCGGGCGCGACATCGACCTGCGGCGCTTTGCGCTCGAAGGCATGGAGCTGTATGGCCTGCTGAGCGGCTTCGACAACAGCGCCTTCGAGCTGCAGCCCAACCTGCGCGACAACCTCGACCAGGCCGACGGCACCTACAACCGCATCAACGCATCGATCGACAAGCACATCGCCGCGCAGGGCATCGAAGCGCCGCCGCCTTCGGTCTACACGCCGGTGTGGGAGCCGCAGGAAGAACGCACGCGGCTCGATCTTGCGGCGGCGGGCATCACCAGCGTGGTCTGGTGCATCGGCTTCTCGCCCGATTTCGCATGGGTCGACGCGCCGGTGTTCAACGGGCGCGGCGCACCGGTGCACCTGCGCGGCGTGACGAACGAGCCGGGGCTTTACTTTCTCGGGCTGCCCTGGCTCCACACCTGGGGTTCAGGGCGCTTCTCGGGCGTGGCGCGCGATGCGGAATTCCTGTCGGAAGCCATTGCGCAGAGAAAAGAGGGATTGCGCGGCAGTACCGGTACCCCGGCGCCCGAATTGCGCGCAGCCTAGGCCTGCTGCGCCTCGGTCAGCGCCTGCGCAGCCACCACCGCCTCTGTGCGGTTGCGCACATTGAGCGCGCGAAAGATGGCTGCCAGGTGGATCTTCACGGTGCCTTCGCTGATGCCCAGGCTGCGCCCGATCAGCTTGTTGGGCTTGCCCTGCGACAGCAGCTGCAACACCTCGACCTGGCGCTCGGTGAGCACGTTGCGCAGGTGCTCCAGCGTCTGGGTGCCGCCATTGCCGCCGCCTGCGCCGCGCGTCAGCGACTCGGCAGCCGCCTGCGGCGCCACGCCGGCCACGATGCCCGGCGGCAGCGCCGTCAGCATCATCGGCGGCACGTACACACCGCCGGCCAGCACCAGCCGCACGGCCGAGAGCATGACCTCGGGTGAGTAAGCCTTGGGTATGAAGCCCAGCACGCCGCGCTCGAGCGCGCTGCGCATGATGGCCGGGTCTTCGTAGCCCGACAGCACGATCACCGGCACGGCCGGATGGCGGCGGCGGATTTCGTCGATGTGGGCCTGGCCGTCGGCGCCTGGCATGTTGAGGTCGATCAGGGCCAGGTCGAGGTCGTCGGTGGCTCCGGCAAGCAATTCGTCGACGCTCATCGTCAGAACGAATTCGATGCCAGGCTCCAGCTCCGACAACTTGGCTTTGACCGCCTCGATGACGAGCCGGTGGTCGTCGGCGATCAGGATTTTCATGATGTCTTTCCCCGTGTCCCAGCGTGCAGTGCACTTGCAGACGCTGAAGATACCGGCGAATGCTCCGCACAGCAAGGCCGGCCGTCCCACCAACGGCATAGACCCCAAGCGATATGGCGCCCGCCGCGCCCCCTTTGGAAGAATGAACGCCTACTCGAAGGAACCGGGGACATGGGCATGTGCCATCGCAGCAGACTCTGGCGCCGGGCATCCTTCGCAACGCATGGCTGAGCGGGCCCGCCCATGGCCCGCCTTCTAGACTGCTTCTCCAGCTTCATCTCGTTCGGCCTCGCACTGGACGCATCGATCGCGGCCGGCTCGCCCGTGCTGGCGCACGATGCTGCACAGCGGCAGGCCCGCCAGCGGCTCGATGCGGCCCGCGCCGCCGCCGAGGCCTCGGGCACGCCCGCGGGGCAGATCGAATCGGCGGCTTTCGCAATGGTGGCCTGGATCGACGAAATCCTCGCGCGCCACCCCGAGGCCACCTCGGCGGCAAGCACGGCGGCCCCGCTGCAGGTGCAGCTCTTCAACTCCAACAACGCGCACAGCGAGTTCTTCCACCACCTGTCGGCCCTGGGCGCGCGGGACGACGCGGTGCGCGAGGTGTACTGGCATGCGCTGGCGCTCGGCTTCAAGGGCCAGTACTACTTCGAGGACGGCGACCAGGGCGAGCTGGGCAAGCTGAAAGACCTGCACGGCAGCCAGCTGCTGCTGCGCCCGCTGTCGACCGGCAGCCTGGTGCAGGACCACATCACGCCGCAACCCTACGAGGTGCCCGACCCGCGCGGCCCCAACGACACGCGCCGGCGCGACCGCACGCTGCTGCTGAGCAGCGCCGCGCTGGCGCTGGCGCTGCCCCTGCTCTACCTGCTGTGGCTGTGGTCCACCGGTCCGCCCGCGGCCGCCACCGGCCTGAGCCAGCGCGTCGAGCAGCACCTGCAGACTTTCGCCTGCGCCGACCTCACGGCCACCGTCGACCGGGACGGCCGCACGCAAGTGACCGGCTTCGTCTCGCTGCCGGGCGACCTGCCACGCGTGGAGCACGAAGTGAGCGCGCTGCCCGGCGTGAAGGCGCCGCGCTTCGACATCGGCCTGCGCGTGTGGCCGCACTGCGAGGTGTTCGCCATCCTCAAGCCCTACCAGATGCGCAACAACGAGAAGGTCTACGGGCTGGACGTGACCGCGCTCTCGGCCCGCGAAGGCCAGCTGCGCGAGGGCGACAACGTGCGCGTGCAAGTGGTCGCGCCGCGCCACGACAGCTACATCTGGGTCGACTACTACACGGTCGACGGCTCGGTCATGCACCTCAATGCCGGGCAGGTGCCCACGCGGCTGCACGCCGGCGAAACGCTGGAGCTGGGCCGCGACATTCCGTCGAGCTGGCTGGTGAGCCCGCCCTTCGGCAACGTGCTGGTCACCGTGCTGTCGTCACCGACGCCATTCAGCGAAACCTCCGACCGTCCGCCCTACGAGCTGGCCTCCGCCTACCTGCTGCGGCTGCGCGAAGCGCTTGCGGCCGGCAAGAGCAGCGAGCGGCTGATCGCCGACTTCGTCTTCCTCGAGACCGTTTCCCGATGAATGCCCTGCTCTCGCCCACCCATCGCTTCTGGCTGCTGCTGGCGCTGTGCCTGCTCGGCTTCGGCCTGCTGTACGCGGTGGTGCGCGATGCGGGCCGAGGTGCGCGCAGGCGTGGGCTGCAGAAGCGCATCGCGGCGCTCGGCGCGCCATCCACCGGCGCCGACGAGGCTGCCATCGACGCACTGAGAGACGACATGGCGCAGGCGCAGCAGGCCCTGCGCCGCTCGTCACGGCTGAAGGCCCTGGTGCCCGCGCCGTGGTTCCTGTGCTTCGGCGACGCTGCGGCCAACCTGGCCGGCCTGTTCGCCACGGCACACGCCGACCGCGTGCCCCCGCCCGAACCTGCGAGCGGAGGTGGCGGCGAACCCTTCGGCGCAACGTGGTGGCACTGGTGGCTGACAGGCGCGACGGTGGCCATAGAGATCCATCCGGGCGCGCTCGGCGACACGGCCGGTACGCCGCCGCTGCGCGGCCTGTGGCTGCAGTCGCTGCTCGCGCTGGCCGAGCGGCGCGACCGGCTGCCGCTCAACGGCCTGGTGGTGGGCGTGGCGGCGGGCGAGTTGCTGCATGCCGATGCCACGGAGCTGAAGTCGCTGGCCGCACGGGCGCGCCGCCTGCTCGACGAAACCAGCGACACCCTGCGCCTGCAACTGCCCACCTACCTCGTCGTGACCGGGCTCGAACAACTCACGGGCTATGCGGCCCTGCGCGGCGCGCTGCCGCCCGAAGTGCTGGCGCAGGTGCTGGGGCATCGCCTGACCGACGCCTCGCCCTTCATCGAGACACCGGCCGGCGAGCGGCTGGATACCGTGTTCGAGCCCATCGCGAAGCACCTGCACGCGCTGCGCATGGCGCTGCTGCGCGAGCAGCCCGGCGCCGCGGGCCGGCTCGCCATTCACGAATTCGTGGAGGCAGTGCGCGCGCTGCAGCCCGGCCTGCGCCAGTTCGCGCAGGTGCTGTTCGAGAACCACGGCAAGACCTCGCGCACGCCGCGCTGGCGCGGGCTCTACCTCACGGCAGCCGCATCGGACTCAACCGGCGGGGCCTTCGTGAACGATCTGTTCGAGCACTTCCTGCCTGCCGACCAACCGCTGGTGCGGCCAGGGCGGCCGTCATGAGCCGCCCCCGGGGCAAGGTGAGGCGACTACTTCGCGTCGATACGGATCGCGCGTGCGCCGAAGTTCACGTCGAGCGCCTGCGCCTTGCCCGTGGTGACCGGGCGCACTTCGCGCCAGCGCGCTCGGTCGAGGTCGCGGAACGCCGCCATCACGCCGATGGACTTCGCGTCGGGCGGCAGGTTGAAGTCGAGCTTCTTCGTCTCGCCGGGCCGCAGCAGCACTTCTTCGCGCTGCACGAGTTCAGCGCCGAGCGTGGCCTGGTCTTTCTCGAACAGCGAGAAAAAGTCGGCACCCTCGAACGGGCCGGGCGACTTCAATGCATACACGCGCACGGTGAGCGGCGAGGCCCGTCCACGCGCATCGGGGTTGGCGTCGGCGCCGGCCGTGAGGGTCACGGCCACCGTGGTGACCACCGGTTTGCTCGCGCAGCCCGCGATGAAAAGACCCGCTGCCGCAAGGCCAAGAGCTGCGATGCGGCGCCGCGTTGCCGCGCCAAGGAGGCCTTCATAGGACGAATGGTGTGTACCCAGCGTGCGCATGCTATTCCCTTCGTTGCATTGACCGGTCAAGACGCATCTTTGATTATCACCAGCGAACTCCAACAGGCAACATGCTGACCAACGAACTCGCAGCCACACTGCTCGCGCCCATCGGCGAGGCCTCGCCGTGCGGCGACGATCTCGAGTACGACGCGGACTTCATGACGCTGGTCTCGGCCGCGCAGGGCAAGCCCGAGCAGCAGTTCGGCGACACCGTGATCCCCGCGGTCGAACCCGAGTGGCGCGAAGTGGGCGAACGGGCCGACGGCATCCTGCGCCGCAGCAAGGACGTGCGCGCCGCGGTGCTGCTGCTGCGCGCATCCACCCGCATGCAGGGCGTGGAAGGCTTCGCCGCCGGGCTGGGCCTGCTCAACGGATTGCTCGACACCTTCTGGGAAGGCATACATCCAAAGCTGGATGCGGACGACGACAACGATCCGACGATGCGCCTGAACGCGCTCGCGCCGCTGACCGACGAGAGCATGGGCCTGCGCGACCTGTACGAGGCGCAGATCGGCATCGCGCGCGGCGTGGGCCCGATCCGCGTGCGCGACATTGCCATTGCCCACAACACGCTCACCGCCGTCGGCGGCGAGGCCACGTACTCCGCAGCACAGGTGCATGGCGGGCTCGAAGCCATCCAGGCCGAGCGGCCCGAGGCGATCCAGGCCGCCCTCGGCGTGCCCGCGCTGGTGGAGCAGCTGAAGAAACTCGTCGCCGATCACACCGGCCGCGCCGATGCCGTCGACCTCGAACCGCTTCGCACCATCGCCCGCGTGCTGCAGAAGGCCTGCGCCGCCGCCAGCGGCGCGCCGGCCGATGCCGCTTCGGATGCCTCCGGCGACACGGCCGCCGATGCACAGGCGAACGGCAGCGCGGCCTCCCGCCCCGCCGGCGCACGCGGCGAGATCCAGAACCGGCAGGACGCGGTGCAGATGCTCGACCGCGTGATCCGCTACCTCGAGCAGGCCGAGCCGGGCAACCCCGCGCCGCTTCTGATCGAGCGCGCCAAGAAGCTCATCGGCGTGAGCTTTCTCGAAATCATGGCCAACCTCGCGCCGAACGCGATGGACACCATCGAAACGGTCACGGGCCGCCGCCCGTCCGAGTAAGCCAGCACCACCCCACACCCGCCCCCATTCACACCCGCAAGGAGCATCTCCATGGCCAAGAGCAGTCAGAAATTCATCGCCCGCAACCGGGCGCCCCGGGTCCAGATCGAATACGACGTGGAGCTCTACGGGGCAGAGAAAAAGGTGCAGCTGCCCTTCGTGATGGGCGTGCTGGCAGACCTCTCTGGCAAGCCGGCAGACCCGCTCGCGCCGGTGGCCGATCGCAAGTTCCTGGAGATCGACGTCGACAACTTCGACTCGCGCATGAAGGCCATGAAGCCGCGCGCGGCCTTCGCGGTGGAGAACTCGCTCACCGGCGAGGGCGACCTGAAGGTGGAGCTCACCTTCGAGAACATGGAAGACTTTTCGCCAGCCGCCGTGGCGCGCAAGGTGGGTGCGCTGAACAAGCTGCTCGAAGCACGCACGCAGCTGTCGAACCTCGTCACCTACATGGACGGCAAGGGCGGCGCCGAAGACCTGCTGGCCAAGGTGCTCGAAGACCCGGCCCTGCTGCAGACGCTGGCCGCGAGCAAGAAGCCCGAAGACGCCGGCGGCACACCCGCCGCCTGACGACGACACCCATCCGACCGCCACACAGGATCACGAGGAGTAAACCACCATGGCCACCGAAGCACTCGAACAGAGCGCGCTGAAAGATGTCGCGTACGCGGGCAGCGACTTTTCGTCGCTGCTGCAAAAGGAATTCAAGCCGCGCAGCGACGAAGCCAAGAGCGCCGTCGAAGCCGCGGTGCTCACGCTGGCGCAGCAGGCGCTGGCCAACAGCACCGTCATCGGCAAGGACGTGACCAAGTCGATCCAGGCCATGATCGCCGCGATCGACGCCAAGCTCACCGACCAGGTGAACAAGATCATCCATCACCCCGAGTACCAGAAGCTCGAGAGTGCGTGGCGCGGCCTGCACTACATGGTGAACAACACCGAGACCGACGAGAACCTGAAGATCCGCGTGATGGACATCTCCAAGACGGATCTGGCCAAGAGCCTGAAGAAGTTCAAGGGCGCGGCCTGGGACCAGAGCCCGATGTTCAAGAAGATCTACGAGCAGGAGTACGGCCAGTTCGGCGGCGAGCCCTTCGGCGCGCTGGTGGGCGACTACCACTTCGACCAGAGCCCGCCCGACGTGGAACTGCTCGGCGAAATGGCCAAGATCGCCGCGTCGGCGCACGCACCGTTCATCACCGGCGCCAGCCCCAACCTGATGCAGATGGAGTCGTGGCAGGAGCTCGCCAACCCGCGCGACCTGACCAAGATCTTCCTCACGCCCGAGTACGCCGGCTGGCGCAGCCTGCGCGAGTCGGACGACTCCAAGTACCTCGGCATGTGCATGCCGCGCTTCCTGGCGCGCACGCCCTACGGTGCCAACACCAACCCGGTGGAAGAGTTCGATTTCGAGGAAGACACCGCTGGCGCCGACCACAGCAAGTACGCCTGGGCCAATGCGGCCTACGCGATGGCGACCAACATCAACCGTTCGTACAAGCTGTACGGTTGGGGTTCGCGCATCCGCGGCATCGAGTCGGGCGGCGCGGTGGAGAACCTGCCTCTGCACACCTTCCCGAGCGACGACGGCGGCGTGGACCAGAAGTGCCCGACAGAGATCGCCATCAGCGACCGGCGCGAGGCCGAACTGTCGAAGGCCGGCCTGCTGTCGATGATCCACCGCAAGAACTCCGACTTCGCGGCCTTCATCGGCGCCCAGTCGCTCAACAAGCCGGCCGAGTACGACGACCCGGACGCCACGGCCAACGCCAACCTGGCGGCGCGCCTGCCCTACCTCTTTGCCTGCAACCGCTTTGCGCACTACCTCAAGTGCATCGTGCGCGACAAGGTCGGCAGCTTCAAGGAGCGCGAGGACATGCAGCGCTGGCTGAACAAATGGATCATGAACTACGTGGACGGCGACCCGGCCAACTCGTCGGAAATCACCAAGTCGCAGAAGCCCCTGGCGGCCGCCGAAGTGGTCGTCGAGGAAGTGGAGGGCAACCCGGGCTACTACACGTCCAAGTTCTTCCTGCGCCCGCACTACCAGCTCGAAGGCCTCACGGTTTCTTTGCGCCTGGTGTCCAAGCTGCCGACGGCCAAGGGCGCCGGCTGAAAAAAATCTGGGGATTCTTCTTGAATTCCCGGTTCCGTTTCGTTCTATGAGTAGCTGCCGGGCATCGGAACTTACCTCCCACCGCCGGCAGCCATTTTTCTCGTTTCGATCATCAACCGCCCGAACGCAATCGGGTTCCAAGGAGTAGGAACATGTCATCTGACTTTCACATCAAGCTCGACGGCGTCAAGGGCGAGTCTTCCCACAAGGACCACAAGGACGAGATCGAGATTTCGTCGTGGTCCTGGAACGTGGCCAACTCGTCGGGCGCAGGCTCTGGCGGCGGCTCGGGCAAGGGCAAGGCCACGCCCGGTGAATTCCACTTCACGCACACCTACGACAAGGCCTCCCCGGTGCTGGCCAAGAACTGCGTGAGCGGCAAGCACTTCAAGGACATGGTCCTGACCTGCCGCAAGGCGGGCGAAGGCCAGCAGGAGTACCTGAAGGTCACGATGAAGGAAGTCTTCATCTCTGCCGTGAGCCCCGGCGGCGCGCAGGGCGGCGACGTGTACGAACAGGTGATGTGCTCGTTCAAGGACATCGAGTTCGCCTACAAGGCCCAGGACGACAAGGGCGCCGGCGGCGGCGAAGTCAAGTTCGGCTGGAACGTGGCGACCACCGAGACCCGCTGACGGGCGACGGACCGCCGGGCACGGCATCGGGCGCGCCAGTGCCCGGTGCGGTTTCCATGCGTCCTCACCGCACCGGAGCAATGCAATGGCATTCAGCACCCCAACCATCGGCAGCAGCGGCGCGCTGCTCACGACCTACAACACCGACTGGTCGGTCGGCCGGATCGGCTCCAACACACGTGAAGACGTGATGCTCGTGCAGGCGCTGTTCAAGATCTTCTACTACGAGCTGCTCGGCTTCAACCACGATCTGAACCCACCTCCCGGCCAGACAGAGGTGATCGTCGTGGACGGCTACTACGGGCAGATCACGCAGAAGCACATCACGCACTTCCAGACGCAGGTGATAGCGCTCGGATACAAGGTCCTGCCGGACGGCATCTTCGATCCGTTCCGGGAGCCCGGTGCGTCCAGCACGATCAGCAAGACACGCTACGCGCTCGACCTGCTCAACAACGCCTGTGCCAACTGCTGCAAGGAGCAGGGCATCGACAACTACACCAACCTGCCGAACCGGGAAGACATGCCCCTGTTGCTGCGCAGCGCGTTGAAGAAGGTCAAGAAGACGGCCAAGAAGTACAGCTGAGCGGCCCCAGCGACCGCCAGCCTGGCGCCCGTCCGATGGACGGGCGTTTTTCTTTTGGGGCTGGCTGCGCCGCCTTCGCTCGAGCGGAAGCGCTCAAGGGTTCGTCGTGTCAGTCGAGGCGGCGATTTCGGGCATGAGCCGCGTCGCGTCGTCCTCGTCGTCCTCGATCACCCACAGCGTGAGCGCCGTGTAGTTGTCGTAGCCCGGCTTGGCATTCGCCTTGACCTGCGCATCGATCAGCTCGGTCCACTGGCTGGGTGTGCGCGAGGCATGCAGCGTATCTATCAGGCACTCGTCGCCCAGCGGCTCCCACACGCCGTCGCTGCACAGCAGCAGCACGTCGCCGGGCAAGAGACGCATGCGGTCCGACACCGCGATGTCGGGCGCCTCCTCGACCGAGCCCAGCGCCGACAGCAGCATGTTGCGCTGCGGATGCAGCCGCGCGCCCTCTTCGTCGAGCATGCCGCCGGCCACCATCTGCTGCACCAGGCTGTGATCGGTGGTGCGCGCCACGATGGCGCCACCACGAAACAGGTAGGCCCGGCTGTCGCCGCTGTGCACCCACGCCAGAGCCTGGCTTTCGAGGTCGATGGCCGCGAACACGATGGTCGAGCGCATGCCCGCGAGCTTGCCGCCCTCGGCCTGGCGCGCCACCACGTCGAGGTTGGCCTGCTCCACCAGCCGGCGCAGCGTGGCCTCGTCGAGCCCTGGCGCGGCCGAGAAGCCGCCGAGCATGCTGCCGCGCGCAGTGGCCGCCGCCACGTCGCCCCCGCCGTGGCCGCCCGCGCCGTCGGCCACCAGGCAGGCGACATAGCGCTCGTCGTGCCAATGGCCGTGCACGTCCTCGTTGTAGGTGCGGCCTCCCTGCCGGGAGAGCGTGACGATTTCGATTTCCAAGCGGGGTGCCTCGCGGGTGCTGGGGTTGTTTTGATTCTTTTCAGGCGTCGGACTTCAGGCGTGCCATCTGCTCTTCGTAAGCCTCGAGGAAGGCCTTGCCGAAGAGGCTGTGGAAGTCGTCCTCCGCCTCGCTCGCGATGCCGCCATAGAGCGACACGAACTGGTCCCAGAGCTTGGCCTTGCGGTTGGCGCTGAAGAGCGCGTCGAGCGCCGACTTCGCGCTGATCTTCTTCTCCAGCTCCGCCGGCTCGAAGCGCCCGATGACATGGGCCAGCGCCGCGCGCATGCCCACCATCACGCCGAATTGATGCGCGCGCAGGTCGTTGAAGGCATCGCGCATCGCGGCCTCGGGCAGCATGAAGCCACGCACGCCGGGCCCCAGCAGATGGGCCAACGCCACCTCGACCGTGGGCGAGAACTTCAGCGGGTTGTTGGCCTGCGCCGCGATCATCGTGACCTCGGCGCGCACCTCGCGCTTGAACTCCTGGCGCGTGAGCAGCAGCTGCAGCGTGCCCTCGGTGGCGCTGCGCAGCATCGAGCCGATGCGCTCCATCAGGCCCGGCGTGAGCATCTCGGGTGGCTGGTGCGTGCTGGCCAGGCCGCGCAGGAAGGCGGCGAGCAGCTCGTCATCGGTGGCGATGCGCTCTGGCGGCGGCGTTGCCGCGGTGCGCCTGGCTGGTGGCGCAGGCGCGATGTCGATGGGCGGCGGCAGCGACTCGGCGGGCCTGCCGGAACTCTCGGGCCCGCTGATGCGTATCGGCTGGCCGGTGATGTCGTCGAACTGCACCAGCGGTTGCACGGGCACCGGCGCAGCCACCGGAGGCGGTGCAGGCGGCGGTGGTGGCGGCTCGATGGCCTTCGGCGGCGTGAAGCCGAACTGGTCGATCGGCAGATGGTCGGAGCGCGGCGTGGGCGTACGCGGCGCCGCGTGCTGCAGCGCGGCCAGCGGATCGGCTTCGGAAGCGGTATTGGGCTGCAGCAGCGGATCGGCCAGCGGCGACAGCGCAAGCGGATCGCCGCCGATGCCGCCGCCACTATTGCCCATGCCGCCGAACAGCTCGTCGATGCCCGCGGCCTTGCCGTGCGCGGGCGGCGCGCCGAGGTCGGAGAAATCGTCGAGCGCGCCAAGACCGGCCGCCGGCGTCGACGACGGCGTGGGCCCCAGCAGGTTCGCGAAAGGATCGATCTGCGCGGCTTGCACGTTGCGCGAGCCGCTTTCCATCGGGTCGGGGAACAGCAGCGAATCAGGCAGTGCCGTGGCAGGGGTTGGGGCGGGCGCTGCCGCTGGTGCGGCCGGCGGCGCGAGGCCCGCCAGCAGGTCGGCAAAGGGGTCGTCGCTCGAAGGTGCGGCTGGCGCGGCCATGGCAGCCCCTCCAAGCACCGTGTTCGGGATGGCCAGCGACGGCGGCGCGGCGGCCGTCACGCGCACCGTGAGCTCGAAGCTGCCCACCACCAGCCGCGCGCCATCGGTCAGCGCGGCCTCCTTGCCCGAGCCCAGCGACACGCCGTTGCACTGCATCGGGTTGCTGCCCCGATCGATGACGAAGTACTGACCGTCACGGCACAGCACCTGCGCATGCACGCGCGAGACGGTGCGGTCCGGGTCGTCCAGCACCAGCGTGTTGGTGTCGGCCCGGCCGATGGTTCCGCCATTGGGTCCGAAGTCCGCGGCAATGGCCTGCCCCGCCGGAGCGCCTTGCCGGGTGATGACAGCGATATGGATCATGAATCGGCCCCCGAAGGCTCTGTGCCTGAATGCGCCCGAACAAACTCGCAAGGAGTATTCATTCCGTGGGGCATGTTGGCAATCTCGCCTAAAGAGGTATGCCATCGCCAAGCCAGCGCTGCTGCCGCCATGCCGGCGCGCTGGTTGCGAACAGCGGTGCGCGCGCGTCGAGCAGCGCCAGATGCAGCGCCGCTGCCACGCGCTGACGCTGGAAGCCCTCACGCAGCACACCCGTACAGCTGTCGGGCGAGACCGGTTGCCCCATGAAGAGCCGCACACCAGGGGCAAAGCGTGCACCGTTCTGCTGCCACCACGCACGGATCTTGTCGATGTCGGGCCAAGGCAAGGCGATGTCCTCGGGCAGCTCGACGTTGTCGTCGTCGGGGTCGTCGGTCGGCCCATCCTCGAAGCCGTCGGGCGGCGGAACCTCCATCTGCGCGAGGTTGAAGTCCACGCCCGTGATGGTGACGAAGGCCTCGGCCGCGATACGCGCCGTGGCCGGCTGCGCCATCTGCTCGATGAGCCACGGCACATAGCGCGCGTCGCCGATGAAGCCCGAGCCGATGATGCGCAGGCGCTGCGCCTCGGGCAGCGCGGCGCTGTCGAGCAGCAGCGCGTGGCCCGGTGCCAGCTCCATCGCCTGCAACGCGAGCTGGAACGCGCGCGGCTGGCGCGGCCCGCTCTTCAGTGCAAAGGCCGCAAGCACGTCCAGCGCCTGCGCCCGGTCGCCGAGCAGCACCGCCGCCCACGCGGCCCAGAAGCGCAGCTCGGGCTTGGCCTCGCCGAACAGCGATTGGGCCTGCGGCAACAGGTCGGCACGGCCCAGCTCGCCGGCTGTACGCAGCGCGCGGATGCGCACGCTGTCTGGAGCGCCCGCAAGCAGCTGCCCGAGCAGCGGGCCCACGTCGCGCCGATGCAGCGCGCAGGCTGCCACGCCGAGCTTCTGTCGCAATGGCGAGGCGTCCTCGAGCAAGGCCTTGACGCGACCGCCAAGATACTTCGGCTCGACCCAGCCCAGCGCGGAGATCAGGCCGGGCACGACCTCGGGCAGGTCCTTGGCGCGCTCGACCAGATCATCGAAGCGGCCATCGACCGCCTCGATGGCGAGCACGGCGGCAACAAAGAAGTCTTCGGGGCCTTCGTTGTCGGTGATCGCCAGTGCATGCTGCCAGCCTTCTTCGCCGGCAACGCGCAGGCCGTCGATGTGGGCCGCGAGGCGTTCGTCGAGGTCGGCGAATTGCTGGGGCGAGTAGTTGGGGGCGTGGACTGCGCTGGCGCGCTGGAGCCAGAGGAAGGAGGCTTCGTCGGTGTGTTCGGCGACAACGGAAGACAGCGTGTCAGAGTCCATGGGGCGAGTTCCTACTCGAAGTGCAGCCGCACGATGGGCAGTGTCTCGTGCCAGGCGCAGCAGAGATTGATGATGAGATCCCACGCCTCGGCGTCCGCGTTGTCCCAGATCCACTCGTGATAGTGGATCGTGCGCGGGTCGTTGAACATGGCTTGCGCGCCGCTGACTTCCACCGCCTCGTCGGGATCGTTGGGATACGCAAGCGTCAATGCGTCCCACAGCGCAAGGGTTTCGAGCAAACCCTGCCCGACCTCGGGCTGCACCGGCTGCGCGAATTCGATCTCGACCAGCAATGCGTAGTTGCCGCCCATGTCATCAGGGAACTCGACTTCGAACGGCGGCTCCTCCGGAGCGGCCGGACGCACGCCTCTCTCGCTCAGCAAGTCAAGCTCGCGCTGGCCCAGCACGGCACGCGCCGCATGGAAATGGACTTCGTGTTGGCGGCAATCCGCCAGCATGCCGCCCAGCACATCCAGGGCCGTGACAGGGAGCTCTTCGACTTGCAGCCACGCCTGTACCGACGCGCCAGCGGCGCGAAGCTCGACCGGCGCCGAAGGAAGCCGCCTCCCCGGGAAGAAGAACCCCGCGTCGACCGCATCAAGAAAGACGCGAATACGCCGCTCAACAAGCTCGACCGATCCTTCGGGACCACGCTCCAGCGTGGCCCGAAGCAGAACCGGGCCGCTATAGCGCTCAGACGAAGAAACGTCGAAGCCAGTCATGCGCAGCCTCGTCGGACATACCTTTGATCACCAGCTCATCCAGCGCCTCGTCGGGCGCCCGCACGGGCTCGACGAGGCGGCCCACAGCATGGTAGGCCGGCAACCGATCCTTGCGGTTCAGGTCGCCCAGTTTCGGCGCCTCTCCTGCGCGAAGGATCACACCGCCCTGGCCGAGCGGAAGCACCGACACCTCCGCAGGAGCGTTGTTCGCCAACGCATCACGCCCGCCCAGTGCAGCCACCAAATCAGCACCGAGAAACGTGAGCCAGTTGACAGCCACCACGCCTTGGTCGACCGCATTCGACAAGCGGACGGCGTCACCATAGCCGAGGCCCGGATGACGACGATGCAGAGGGGTGGCCCAAGCGAAGACCTTCTCCTCAAGCGCCGTATCTGTCTCTTCCCAGACAAGGGAGTATCCGCAGTACCCGCTGTCAAGCGGCAGTTCTGCCAAGGCGGCCTGAACCATGCTGACCACTTGCTGTGGCTCATCACCCCACTCCACCGGCAAGATCATTCGAAGTACGAAGCGCGGCGGCTCGAAGGCGCCTGCTAGTGTCATATCCAAGGCCGGTGGACACACATCGCGAGCGGTTTCGCCGCTGTGCACACGGAAGCTGAGCATGTTGGTGGCCAGCAGACGCGGGTCAGCAAACCAATGCGCCGGTCCCTCAAACGCTTGCACGTCAAAGGCGCGAAAGCGCTTCATGTCTCCAGTGCGATAGAAACTCAGCCGTGCGCCGAAGTTGTGGGCGAAGTCATTCAGGAATCTCGCGAAACCTGCGCCGCCATTACCCGGCAGCCCGTTGACGAATGCGACGGCCTCGACGCACGGCATGGCCAGTACATGGTCGCCCTTCGCGAGAGTGAATCGGTGCCATTCCATGGTTCTCGACCTTTCAGGAGCAGATGCAGTGTTCCGCAGGTCTCATTTCAAAGACCTTCTTGTCCGTCTTAGGTGACATCTTCAGCATTTTCTTCTGATTGTCAGTCGGGCTGTCCCCCGGAAATTTGACCTCGATGATCTTGAACACGTCCTTGAGCATCAACTTTCCTTTTTCCACCAACTTCTTGGATACCTTCTTGACACCGACCAACACGATGTCCCACCTGGCGCACCCCTTTCCCGAGCCGGTTGCAGCACCCCACTTCCCGATGAAGTCTCCTCCAGCAAGATCCTGCGAAGCCTCCGTGATCAACCCTGGCTGATTTCCTCGTTGCCCGCTCTTCTTGGGATCCAACACATTGCGCATCTCGTTCTGGAACTTTTTCGTCGACGGTTTCGGCTTCTTCTTGCTCTTTTTGGCCTTGTTCTTGGCCTTTGCGTCTTTCTTTTTCTTCTTCTCCATTGCCTTGCAGGCCGCATCGCAGAGCTTGTCGGCCATGGCCTGACCGACTTCGTCGATCAGCGGCTGCTGCGCCACCCCACCCAGATTCGCCGCGTTCTCCGAGTTGTGGAACATCTTGTCCGTGAGCCGGGCCGTGTTCTTGCCGTCCATCTTCACGTCGAAGGAGTAGAGGATCCAGGTTGCCTCCTTCATGAAGGTGCTGGACTTCACGCCCCCCGCCACACCTGCGTTGTCACCGTTGGACAGCGCGAACTTCGAACCCTTGTTCGCGGCCATCGCCTTGTCGCCTTTGACGGTGCTGGTGCCGCTCGACAGCGTGATCGAGTTGGCGATGTTCGGATAGGGGACCGGCACGGGACCACCGGGGCTCGGCGTCTTGCACACGTCGGGGATGGTCGCGGTGCTGATGCCGATGCTGAACTTGTGGACCAGCGTGAGGCTGGTGCCGTTGACCCTGATGGTGAGCGGCATGACTCAGCCTCTCATCGGTTCGGCGCAGCGCACCAGCACCGCCCCGCGTTCGCCCGACTCGGAACTGCCCCATATCATCGACAGCGGCCCCTTGGCGTAGCGCTTGCGATTGGCGATGACAGCCAGCGCCATGTGCAGCGGCGAACCCGCCGCACCCACGTCACCCCAGCAGTCGGCTGGCGCGATGAAATCCGATGCTGCGCGAAAGTGTTCTCCGTTGCGCAGCGTGGCAAAGCCGAACTCGTCGGCCCGGTAGGGCTCTCCGTTGAGATCACAGAACACGTTGTGCACTTGCTCGCCAGGCGCGAGGGCCCGCAGCGCAGCGCAGAAGGCCTGGGTCAAGCCCTCGCCGATGCACACCGCGTCCGTCTTGATGAGCTTGGACTCCATGCCGATGCCAACCGACACCAGTTCCCCGAGCGGCACGATGCCGCTCAGCTGAGCCAAACGGGGCGTGCCAAGCAGCACCGCGCCAGCGGCCTCGCCGGGGATGAAGCCCCAGGCATTGTTGAGCGGGCCGCCGCCGTGGAGTTGATCGCAGGCTTCGACCCATTCGAGCGTCTCGGGTGCGAGATATGAATCGGTGCCCGCCACCACACATGCATCGAAGGCATCGCGCGCACAACCCGCCTCGGCGGCAGCTACGGCCATGTGGCCTGCTGCATGGCCGACTTCGAAGCGCGCGATGCGGACGAATCGATCACCCATGCGCTCCCGCATGGCCTCCAACACGTCATCGGCCAAGCCATCAGGCTGCCCGGGGCGCGGCGGCGGCAGCGCCAGTGCAAGGCCGATGCGCGGCGACACGTTTCCGCCAAGCTCCGTCAACGGTGCCAACGCCTCCTCGATGGCCGGCAGCAGCAGCGCGCCCAGGCGCGCTGCACCGTCGAGGCCCACGTCGAGCCAGGGCGCTCGCGCGATACGCATCGCCTCGCCGGCCGTGTCGACCATGTACGGGTGCTCGGAGAAGCCACACACGCCAGCGCGTGCAGCCGCGGCGCTGGCCCACACATTGCGTCCTATCGGCGTGCTGGCGCCGAGCCCGAGGATCTGCAACGCGTTGCCGGCCATGCTCAGGCCTCCACCGCCTGCTCGGGCACGGTCTCGCCCAGGCGCAGTAGCCGTTTCTCGACGATGCGCGTCTTCAGCAGCTTATGAACCTTGGGATGACAAGGCAACGCGCTGTGCCAGACCAACGAAACGCGCATCACTGCCGGCTCGAGGATCACCGTGTGCAACTGCGGTCGCTCATGCAGCACCTGCGTGCCGTCGGAGAAGAAGGTTTCGAAGCCCAGCAGTACACGAGGCAGCGCGAAGCGGATCTCGGACTGCTGCGCCAGATGCACCATCAGCACCGGCTCGTCGCCCAAGAGAAACTGCGGCGCCTGCTGGTCCACAGGCGCGCACTGATAGTGCCGATCATCGAAATCCACCGGCAGCAGCGGCAACCGATCCCGCTGCCACGCTTCGTCATACGTCCCCGCAAACCCCGCGCGCGGCTGCCAGTGATTGCACAGCGGCCCGAACCCCGCAGGCTCCGGCCGGTCGCTCCATGCCCGCACGCATTGATCCGGATATTCGATATTCGGCAGCCGCACACCTTCCGCATGCGCCGCCTCCATCACAAAGCCAGTGCCCACCGGATTGCGCACATCGAACTGCGGCAACGGCGCATCGCGCGTCCACGGATCGACGCCGCCATATGCGCGCTCCCACACCAGCGGCATGGTGCTGAAAGGCTCGGGCTCCGATGGCGCGCCGCCGAGCCACACGCGGTCGCCGGTCACGCGCAGCCGCTTGGCAATCGGGCCGACGCGCAGGCCCACGTCGAGCTGCGTCACGGGCACTCCACCGGGCGCATGCGCATTGCCAATCAACAGCACGTCGGTCGTCAGCTTGGTGCGCACCAGGTCCATCTCGTAGAGCAGGCTGGGCTGCGGCGCGGCCTCGTCGACGAAGACGGGCGCCTGCGCGACGGGTGGTTGTTCGGGGGCAACGCTCGTCTCGCCATCGGGCGAAATATCGAAGCTGCACTTCACCGCCACGAGCCAGATCTCCGCTCCGTCGCGGTCGCGCACCCAGGTGCGTTCGGCGGCATAGGGTGTGCGGTTTTCGAGCTGCCACATGGCGTGTGCCTCGTCAGTTGATGCCCACGTAGGCACCCTTGACGCGGTTCGCACCGCGCGAGCGCGTGAGCACATAGTTGCCGTTGATCAACACCTTGCCCGCACGCGTGAGCACGATGCTGGCCTCGCCGCAGCGCAGCTCGATGCGCTCGCGCGCCTGCAGCACGACGCGCTCGCCATCCACGCGCGCATCGAGTGCCGGTGGCGCTTCGGTGCGCAGCGGCTGCACGCGTCCGACGATGACCGGGTGCCGCACCTCGCCCTGCTCGAAGGCCACGACGATCGCCGCGCCTGCATCACCAGGCGCCAGGCCCACTGTCGAGAGCGCCTGCACCGGCGTCATGCCATCGCCCAGCGTGACCAGGAAGCGCCCCTCGGCATCGAAGCCGGCAAAGGCGGCCACCGCCACGCCCTGGCCCGACAGTTTCGACCAGGCCGCCACGCTGTGCAGCACGCTGCGCGCGCTCTGAAGATCGGTGTGGTCTTCCACGGCTCAGTCCTCCCCCAGGTTGGAGCCCTTGATCTTGATCGAGCCACCGGCCTTGAACGACGCGCTGCCGTCGGCCTTGATGGTGATCTTGGCGCCCTTGATGGTGATGCCGCTGGCGTTCATGACGATCTTGCTGCCGCCCGCCTTGAGCATGATGGTGGGCGCCTCGACCATGCAGATCGCGCCCGCCTTGATCTTGATCGGCCCCTTCGATGTCTCCGAGATCACCGCGGCCGACAGCTTGTGCGGACCGCCCACGGAGATCGACTGCAGCGCGCCCACGCTCACCTTTTGCACGCCGCCCACACTGACCATCTGCGCGCCGCCAACGCTCACGGTCTGCACGCCGCCCACGTTGATGGCCTCGCCCGCGCCAACGCTGTGCATGCGGCCCGCGCCCACGGTGTGCGCCTCGGCCACAGAAATGGTGGTGGTCTGCATGCCATTCACGGTATGACTGCGCCCGCCGTTGACGGTCACGGTCTCGCCGCCGTTCACGGTCTCCGTACGATGGCCGGTGATGACGATGGTCTCGGTGCCGCCCACCGTCTCGCTGCGGTTGGAGCCTATCGACACGGTCTGGTCGACGCCCACGTGCTGCTTCTGGTTGTTGCCCACGCTCTCCGAGTCGTCCACGTCGATGGTGTCGGTGCGGCTGTTGTGCACGGTGGTCGTCTGGTTGTTCTCGACCGTGGTGTTCATGTCGTACTGGCCGTGGATGGTCACCTTCTCCTTGCCGGCGGTGTCGTCCATCGACAGCTCGTTGTAGCCCTTGCCCTTGTGCGTGTTCGACTTGATGCCGCTCACCACGGCGCCGGCCGGCAGGCCGAAGGGCGCCATCGATTCGCCGTTGTAGAAGCGGCCGACGATGATGGGCTGGTCGGGGTCGCCATCCAGAAAATCGACGATCACTTCCTGGCCGATACGCGGGATGCTGATCGCGCCCCAGCTCTTGCCGGCCCAGGGGTGCGACACGCGCACCCAGCATGAGCTGTTCTCGTCGTTCTTGCCGTAGCGGTCCCAGTGGAACTGCACCTTCACGCGGCCGTGCTCCTCGGTCCAGATCTGCTCACCGCTGCGGCCCGTGACGATGGCGCTCTGCGGGCCGGGCATGGTGACGCGCGGCGTCAGGCGCGGCGGGCGCCAGGGCGTGTTCAGCGGAATCACCGTGAGCAAAAAACTGCTGCTCGCGCGCTGGCCGGTGCTCAGCGCCGGCGTCTCCGCGATCAGGTCGCCCACCAGTTCGCCCAGCCCGGTGTTGACGGGGTCGTCGGCCAGCGCGTCGTGCAGCACGACGTCGATCGAACGCCGGCTCTCGGGAAAGTTCGCGCCCTCGTAGCCGGGATGGCTCGCGACGAATGTGCAGGCCGCGATCAGGTAGTCACCGTCGCGCTTGCCGTCGGGATCGCCCTTGAACGCGAAGCTGCGCCCGGCCGTCACGTCGGGCCAGCTGGTCAATGCCCAATGGCGCTGCCGCCGGCCGATCAGCTCGTCGAGCCGCAGCTGCGCGAGGTTGTCGGTGTCGTCCCCCGACTGATAGCCGCCCGGGAACTCGAACACTTCCAGGTCCGACAGCTCGTGCGTGTCGGGATCGCCCTTGTCGGCGCGCAGCTGCTTGCTGATGACCTTGAAGTCCCGGTCGCGCGACGCGAACTTGCCCGATTCGAATTGGCGCGAGCTGATCCAGCGCGTGATCTCGTTGAAGCGCCCTTCCGACGCACCGCGCTCTGCATGGTTCAGCGTGTCGGCAACGGGCAGTTTCTCGTGTGCCAGCGTGCTGCTGTCCGACAGGTACAGGGTGCCGGGCGCGTCGTGCGCGTCGAACCAGTAGTAGATGCCCTCTTCTTCCAGAAGGCGCGAAAGAAACTGGTAGTCGCTCTCCCGGTATTGCACGCAGTACACGTGGGGCTCATGGGGGCCGACCACGCCGCTCGCCTTGAGCTTCTTGAGGCTGCCGATTGGGCTGTCGTCGAGCACGGCATCGATCACGCCCAGCACCGGCTTGTTCTGCAGGATGCGTGCGTTGACGCGCTTGCTCAGCAGCCAGAACCACGAGCGCAGGCTGATGCGGTATTCGAGGAAGCGCCCGCTCTGCGCCACGCGCGTGAAGCGCACGGCATGCCCCTGGCAATGCCGCTTGTGGGTGTCGCCGTCGGCATCGGCGAATTCGATCACGACGTCGAAGGAGCGGCCCAGTATGTCCGCGGCATCGATGCTTTCGTTGTCGGTCAGCACAGTGAGTTCGTAGGCCGACGGGCGCGCCAGCACCTCGTGGCCCACGATGCGCCAGAACATGAGCTTGTCGACTACGGGCGAATCGCCCTGGATGCTGAACTTGTGATCGGCCATGCTTCCCGTCCCTTTTTTTGCGTTCCCCTCCCTCGCGAGCCGCACCGCCGTGCGGCCGCGCAGCCACCTCCGCCTACGGCGCCAGCAACAGCACCAGCGGCTGGCTCGGCACCGTGCGCACACCGGGGCAATTGGTGCTGTTCTGCAGCGACGTGCTGGTAAGCCGCGACGCGGGCATGCCCATCCACAGCACCGTGAAGGCGCCGGTGAGATGGCGGCTCGGCCCCATCACCGTGCCCGAGGCCACGCCCAGCATCACGCCCGGGTTGTCGCCGTTGGTCATGGGAATGGTGGTGTCGAGGTTGTGCGCCGGCCCGCCCATGATGAGGATCGTGGGGCAGTTCGGAATCGCCATCGGCCCCATCGCGATGTTCGGATATGGCACCGGAATGGGCGACGGCGCAGCGGGCGTGATGCAGACATCGGGAAAGCCCATGTCGGTGCCCATCAGCTGGCAGTTGGCGAACATTTCCTGTTCTCCCTTTTCGCTTCAGCCGAAGTGGATCTGCGCGCCGCGCGCCTTGATGAGCTCGCGGCCGTTCACCAGCGTGTGCTCGCCTTCGAGCCGCAGCAGTTGCTTCGCCTCGCACTCCAGATGCGTGGCCGCCACGCGGTCGATGCCGTCGGTGGTACGCAGGTAGTGCTTGCTGAAATGCTGCACGCGGTCCATTACCGAAGACAGCACCGAGCCGACCAGCTTGATGCCGGTGCCCACCACGGTGAGCTGGCGGCCGACGACGTCTGCGGTGTCGGTGGCCAGGCGCGTGCGCTGGGTGGCCACGTCGAGCTCTTCGGCCGCGAGTTCGAGCCGGCCGCCCTCCACGGCAATGCGCATGTTGTTGCCTTCGCAGCTGACGACGTTGGCAGTGCCTTCCTCCCGCTGCAGCACGGCCATGACCCAGACCTCGTCGGGCGCGATGCGCAGGCAGGCAACGCTGTCGCCGGCTGCGGGCTCGAGCAGGCAGCTCGCCGCGCGCCGCGTGCGAAGCCGCAGGCCGCCACTGTCGACGACGAGCGCCCCGACCTCGTCGAGGCCGAGCACGCCGACGCACCACTGGCCGGTGATGGCCTGGGCGGGCGCTGGTTTCAGGCTGCTTGTCTTCATGGTGTGTTCCCTCCGTTGCTTGGCTTCGATGTGGTGTGGCTGCGATGTGGCGTCATGCGACCAGCGGCTGCCAGCGCTCGGATTTCTCCAGCTCCGGGTCGCTCTCGATGGCGCGTGCGCGGTCGGTCATCTGCGCGTCTTCCGTATTGGCGCCATGCAGCACGGTGCGCATCAGCGTGGCGTGGCGCAGGTCGGCGGTGCCCAGGTCGGCATGGCGGAAATCGGCATAGGTGAGTTCGGCGCCCGTGAAGTTGGCGCCGCGCAGCTTCGCGCCCGCGAAGTGCGTCTGGTACAGGTCGCAGCCCGAGAAGTTGGCCTGCGGCAGCACGGCCCCGGTGAACAGCGCCTGCCTCAGCTTCGCGCCGGAGAAGTCGCACCCCGTGCCGCCCGCCTCGCAGAAGATCGACGAGGGCGCCACCGCCTTAGCGAACTTCGCTCCATCGAGCCGCGCGCCCTGGAAGTTGCACTGCCGCAGCACGATGCCACTGAAGTCCGCGCCACCCAGGTCGGTGGACGAGAACTGGCAACCCTCCAACTCCAGCCCCGCGAACGACATGCCTTTCAGCGAGGTCTTGAAGAACACGTTGCGCAGCATGCGCGCCCCGGTCCACGTGAGGTGCGACAGGTCGCACTCGTTCACCGCGGTGTAGTGCCAGCTGGTGTCGTCGGCGCACACGTCCAGCAGCACCGACTGGCTGAACACCGCCGAGTCGAGCTGCGCGCCGCGCAGCACCGCATGGTCGAGCCGGCACTTCGCGACGGTGGCCATGGTGAGCACGGTGCCGGCCAGCTGCGCGTGCGTCAGGTCGCATTCGGTGAACACCGCACCGTGCAGGTTGGCCTCGCGCAGATCGACGTGGTCGAGCAGGCAGCGATTGAACACAACCTTGCGAAGGTTAGCGCCCGAGACGAGAGCGCCACGCAGGTCGCACTGGTCGAACACGGTCTCGCGCAGGTCTGCTGCGCGCAGGTCTGCTTCGGCGAAGTTGACCTTGGAGAACACGCCGCCGCCCAGCGGCAGTTTCGCGAACTGGCCCTTGCGCAGGTCGAGGCCTTCCAGCGTCTCTCCGACGCCAACGGCAATGGCGAGCAGTTGCGGTGTCATGCTGCAGCCTGCTGTTCAGGAGTGAGCCTGGGCCACGTGCGCGCACGCTGGAGCAACGCGCCGTCGAAGCTGGTCGATCCGTCGAGCCGCACGCGGCTGAGGTCGGCACCGAAGAGGTTGCTGCGCCGCAGGTCGGCACCGCGCAGGTCGGCCGACTGGAACACCGCGTCGCTGAAGTTCACGCCCGACAGCAGCGCTCCGGTGCAGATGGCCTTGCGCATCAGTACGCCCTTGGCGCTGGCCAGCCGCAGGTCGGCCCCGTCGAGCCGCGCATCGCAGAGGTTGGCGCCGTCGAGCACGGAACGCACCAGCTTCGCACCGCGCAGGTCCGAAGCGCCGAAGTTGAAGTTGCGCAGGTCGGCCAGGCCCATCTCGGCATCGGCGAGGCTGGTGCCCTTCACGGCCACGGCGCCGGCGCACTTCGCGCCCATGAGCCGGGCGGCGTCTAGCTTGCAGGTGACGAAGGTGGCGGCTGCGAGCGTGGCGTCGTGCATGTCCACGCCCGTGAGGTCGCACTCGATGAAGTTGCAGGCCGACAGGTCGGCCTCGGGCCAGCGCATGCCCTTGAGGTCGAGCTTGTGGAAAACCTGGCCCGCGAGCATTGCACCCGTCCAGTCCGCCTCGCCCCAGGTGGTGTCGAGCAGCTGGGCCTTCGTGAAGTTGGCGCGCCGCATCTGCGTGTCGCCGAAGGCGCAGTGCATGAGCATGGCCTGCGAGAAATCGCAGCCGTCGAACACGGCGCGCGCGAGCCGCGCCTTGCCAAGGTTGGCCTCGCGAAAGCTGGCACCGATGGCAATGGCGCCTTCTAGGTTCGCATGCGCGAGCACCGCCCCCGCGAAAGTGGCGCCCGAGAGATTGGCATTGCTGAAGTTGGTGCTCTCCAGCCATGCGCCTTCGAAGTTCACCTCGCGCAGGTCGAGGCCAGAAAAGTCGGCGCCCGTGAAGTCGGCGCGCGAAAACAGCTTGATGCCGGCCGCGATGGCGCGCGTCATCTCCGCACGCAATACCGCTGCCGCATCGGCCGGCATCGCAAAGGCCGGCGGCTGCACATGCGCGGACTGCAGGTAGCCCTTGCGCTGCACTTCCTCGAGTTCGCAGAGCCTGGGGAACATCGGCGTCAGGTCGACCTTGCGGGTGCTGCCCGCCGCCTGCGCCTGCATCTCGGCCAGATGCTTCTCGGCGTTGTAGAGCGGCGGCCCGCGGTGCTGCACCTTGGCGAGGTCGATGCGGTGCTGCTCCGCCGCTTCCAGTGCCTTCTCGAGCACGGTCACGGCGTCTTCGACGGCAGCCCAGCCCTGCGCGTTGGCCTCCTTCATCTTCTTCTCGAGGTACGGTGGCAGCTCATCGCCCACCGGCACCTTCTCGCGCGGCGGCATCCTGATGCCGAGCGCGTCGGGGTCCTTGCCCATTTCCACGGCCTTGTCGCGCGCGAACTCGACATCCATCTCCGCTCGGCGGTACTGCGCCTCGCCCTGCAGGCCGTCCATGCCGAACGGTGCCTTGGCGGCTTCGACGTCGGGGTCGAGCGTGCTGATGCCTTCGGGCAGCAGGTCGCTGTCGATGATGGCGTAGACGGGGCCCATCTTCGGGTCTGCGCGCTTCGCGGCGGCCTCAAGGTAATGCGCGTCGCTGCGCGGCTCGCCGGTGCGCTCTACCGCGCCCATCAGGCTGGCCACGTCGGAGCCGTCGTCGGTACCGACCTCGGCCAGCCCCTGGAAGATCGCGATGCAGCGCTCCGCATGCGGGAAGAACCACACGGTGGTCAGCCGCAGCGGCACCTCGCGCACCTTGGGCTCGCTGCTGCCGGCAATCCTGTAGCCGACGAACACGCGCGCGCGCAGGCCCGGCAGGCGGCCTTCGATGCGCGGCTTTTGCGGGTGCATGTTGTCGAAGGCGAAGGGCTCGTCGCCGACGAGAGGCGCGGCCATCCACTGGTCGGGAGGCGCGAGGTTGAAGTAGCGCCAGTCGGTGTCGGGCGCAAAGCCCGGCGCATGCAGCTTCAGGTAGTCGGCGTCGTAGGTGCCGCGGTACTGCGCGCGCTGCGGATGCATCAGGTCGAGCGCGCCGAAGCCGGCCGGCGCAATGGCCTGGTCGGGCCTCAGCAGGCGGTCTTGCGGCAACTCGGTGTTCGGCAGCCACAGGACGCCGTCGCGTGCCTGCCGACCCCGTCCTTGCGGGTTCTGCGCGAAGTCGGCGCCGCCGTATGCGGCAGCCCAGTCGAGCGGCAGCGACTCGAAGGGCTGCGGCGCGGTGACGCGCGTGCCCTCCCAGTGCCGCTCGCCAAAGACGAGCAGCGTCTTCTCGCACGCGCCGAAGCGCGCGCGCACCGCGCAGGCATCGGGTCGGTCGGCCGGCGCGAAGGCCTTGCCGTGCACCAGGAACTCGGGCGTGAGCTTGGCGACGCCTTCGTCGATCAGCGGCTGCGCCATTTCCTTCGCAAGAAAAGACCACATCGACTGCTCGGCCCACAGCGTGCCGCGCTCGCCCTGCGCGAACGGCAGGTGCAGGTACGCGCTGACGCTGAGTCCGAAGCGCTTGCGGAACTCGATGGGCCGCGTCGAGAGGCCGAGCGCCTGGGGTTTGAGGACTTGCATTCGGCGCCCCGGCTAGTCGTCTTCGGGCTCGCGCTCTGCGGGCGGCCGGGCCGAGCCGTCGGGCTCGACGGCGTTGTTGACCTTGCCGAGATCGGCGGTGCCGCTGGGGTCACTGGTAAAGACCTCCGCGATCGGCAACCCCAGCCCCATGATCGGCACCAGGCCGAGGATGGCGTCGAAGCGCCGGTTGCTGGCCTTGCCCGCCAGCGACCGAAGCCGGTCTTCCAGGCTGTGCAGGCCTTCGGCATGCGCGTCGTCGGCGGCCTTGCCCAGGGCCTCGGCCGCATCGGCGTACTGCTTGAGCGTGGCGCCGATGTCGACATAGGCCGAGGCGGCGCCTGCCACGGCGGCCAGGCCGCCGGCCACCGCGGCCGCCCCGGCGCCCGCGCCACCGGCGCCCGGCGTGAAGGTGTGCAGCGCCGATTGCTTGACATCCATCGCCACCGCCGCGATGTCGGGCGCCGCGCAGTTGGTCAGCTTCACGCCCGCCGTGTTCTCGATGTTCACGCCCAGCACGTTGGCCATGGCCAACGCCAGCGCATTCTCGATGCTCATGCCGATGAAGGTCGAGCGGGTCACGCCCATGTTGGCTTCGCTGTTGGTGCCGATATAGCCGCTCGAGTTGGAGCCCAGCACCGTGGTGTTCGAGCCGATGGAGGTGGCGTTGATGTCGCCCACCGCCATCATCTCGATCTTGGTGTTGCTTATCAGCTTGATCTTGTCGGCCATCAGCCCCAGCGGGCCGCTGGGCACGGTGATGTACTTGGAGTTGGAGCCCGTCACCAGCCAGTCGATGTGGGCGGCCTCGAAGCTCATCTTCGCGGCCTTGTAGGTGACGTTGCCGCTGACGGTGATGGTCTGGTTGCCGGTGACGTTGCGGGTTTCGCCGGCGCGCGAGGTGTCGGTGCGCGCGCCTGTCACGTCGCTCAGGCTGGTGCCCGTGACCATGGTCTTGTCGTCGCTGTCGACGAAGGTGGTGCGAGTGCCAACCACCTGGTTGTTCTGCTTGCCCTTGACCGTGTTCTTCTGGTCGACCACCACCATGTTGGTGTCGTTGCGCGTGACGGTGCTCTTGCGGTCGCGGTCTACCAGGCTGGTCTGGTCGCGCTTGACGGTGACGGTCTGGTCGCGGTCGATGGTGGTGGAGTCGTCGCGCTCCACGCTGCGGCTCATGTCGAGCTCGGCGTGGATGTTGATGTTCTCCTCGCCCTTCTTGTCCTCGAACATGATCTCGTTGTAGTTCGCAGGGCCGCCGCCGGGCGTGGAGCGGGTCTTGAAGCCGCTCTGCGTGGGCGACTTGTACGGAATGGGCTGCTCGTCGTTGTAGACGCGCCCGACGATGATCGGCCGGTCGGGGTCGCCGTTGAGAAAGTCGACGATCACCTCCTGCCCGATGCGCGGAATGAAGTAGCCGCCCCAGCCCTTGCCGCCCCAGGGCTGCGACACGCGCACCCAGCAGGTCGACTTCTCGTTGCTCTCGTCGTAGCGGTCCCAGTGAAAGTGCACCTTCACGCGGCCGTGGTCGTCCACGTGCAGCTCATCGCCCTTGGGGCCGACGACGATGGCGGTCTGCGGGCCGGGCATGGTCACGCGCGGCGTGAGGCGCGGCGCGCGGAACAGGCGATCGGCCGGCATCACGGTGAGCAGGAAGATGCTGTTGCCGGTCTGCGCGGCGGCCAGCGCGGGCGTGGCGGCGATGAGCTCTTCGAGCACAGGCAGCGTGTCGGCGTTCACCGCGTCGTCGCGCAGCACGTCGGCCAGCGCGTTGTGCACGGGCCGCGCCGCGGCGCTGGCGCTCACGCCCTCGTAGCCTCGGTGGCTGGCGACGAAGGTGCAGGCAGCAATGACGTAGTCGCCGTTGCGCGTGCCGTCGGGGTCGCCCTCGTACTTGAAGCCGCGCCCGGCGGTGACGTCGGGCCACGGCGTCACGGCCCAGTGGCGGTCGCGGCGCGCGTTGAGTTCGTCGCCGCGCAGCTTGGCGCGGGTCTCGGCTTCGTCGCCGGTGAAGTAGCCGCCCGGAAACTCGAACAGCTCCAGGTTGGCCAGCTCGTGGTCGTCCGAGGCGTCGATGTCTGCGCCCAGCTTTTTCTTGATGGCCTTGAAGTCGCTGTCGCGAGATGCATGCTTGCCGGTGTCGAACTGGCGCCCGCTGACCCAGCGCGAGATTTCGTTGAAGCGCGGCTCGGCGGCGTTGGTGGCCATGTGGCGCAGGGTGTCGGCAGCGGGCAGCTTGTCGTGCGCCATGTCGCTGGCGTCCGAAAGGTGCATGGTTCCGGGGGCGTCGTGCGCGTCGAACCAGTAGTAGATGCCTTCGTCCTCGAGCAGGCGCGAGAGAAACTGGTAGTCGCTTTCCTGGTGCTGCACGCAGTAGCGGCGCGGGTTGTGGGTGCCGACGACGTTGTCGGCCTTGGTTTTCTTGAAGCGCTTGATGGGGCTGTCCTCGAACACGGCGTCGAGCACTTCGAGAACTTTCTTTTCTTGCAGGATGCGGGAGTTGGCGCGCTTGGTGAGCAGCCAGAACCACGAGCGCAGGGTGATGCGATATTCGTAGTGCCGTCCCATGTGGCCGGCGCGCACGAAGCGCACGGCATGGCCCTGGCAGTGGCGCTCGTGCGTGCCGCCGTCGGCATCCTGGAACTCGATGACCACGTCGAAGGCATGCCCGAGGATGTCCTTGGCCTCGATGGCCTTGTTCTGCGAGATCACCGTAAGCTCGTAGGCCGACGGACGCGCAAGCGCCTCGTGGCCGACGATGCGCCAGAACATCAGGTCGTCCTTCGCGGGTGAATCGCTTTCTATGCGGAACTCGTGGTCGGCCATTTTTTTCTCTTGATGGTGGTGGCGTGTCAGTCAGTCAGGAAGACATTCGGGGTGCGTGCGAATGACACCGGGTACTCCCCTCCGCGAATGTCCCCCGCCTTCGGCTCCTCCTTTATTTCGCTGCGGGGAGCACCCGATGCCATTCGCACATGGACGCGGCTGTGGTGCTGGCCGATCAACCACCGATGCGAACAACGATCACGCCGATGGGGTGCCTTGCGCAGCGAAATAAAGGAGGAGGCCGCAGGCCGGGGGACATTCGCGGAGCAAGGCACCCCGTCGGCGTGATCGCACCCCGAACCAGCGCAGCGAATAAAAGAGCAAGACGACATCTCAGTCGAACGCGTAAGTGAAGTCCGCATCCTTCACGTCCAGCGCAACACGGCGGATCTCCCCACCAGAGGCCAGACGCTGCAGATACTCGACAGAAATCGTAGGCAGCACGGTGTTGGTAAGGATCGCGTCGATCACGCGCCCACCCGACTCCGGGTCCTGGCACCGCGCGACCACCTGCTCGACCACCGCTTCGCTGTACTCGAAGGGCACGCCGTGGTTGGTCTCGACGCGCTTCTTGATGCGCCCCAGCTGCAGCCGCACGATCTTCTTCATCATCTCGGGCGACAGCGGGTAATAGGGAATGGTGACGATGCGGCCCAGCAGCGCGGGCGGGAACACCTTCATCAGCGGCGCCTTCAGCGCATCGGCAAGCGCGTTGGAGTCGGGCAGCAACTCGGGGTCGCGGCACATGCTCATCACCAGCTCGCTGCCGGCGTTGGTGGTCAGCAGGATGATCGTGTTCTTGAAATCGATCATGCGGCCCTCGCCGTCTTCCATCCAGCCCTTGTCGAACACCTGGAAGAAGATCTCGTGCACGTCGGGGTGGGCCTTCTCGACTTCGTCGAGCAGCACCACGCTGTAAGGGCGGCGGCGCACCGCCTCGGTCAGGATGCCGCCCTCGCCATAGCCCACGTAGCCCGGAGGCGCGCCCTTGAGCGTGGAGACGGTGTGCGCCTCCTGGAACTCGCTCATGTTGATGGTGATGATGTTCTGCTCGCCGCCGTACAGTGCCTCGGCCAGCGCCAGCGCGGTCTCGGTCTTGCCCACGCCGGAGGTGCCGCAGAGCATGAACACGCCGATCGGCTTCTGCGGGTTGTCGAGCCGCGCGCGCGATGTCTGGATGCGGCGCGCGATCATTTCCAGACCGTGCTTCTGGCCGATGACGCGCTGGTTGAGCGTGTCGGCGAGCTTGAGCACCGCCTCCACTTCGTTCTTCACCATGCGGCCGACGGGAATGCCGGTCCAGTCGGCGACCACCGAGGCCACGGCCTGTTCGTCGACCGAAGGCAGGATGAGCGGCGACTCGCCCTGCACCGCGTGGATCTTGGCCTGCAGCTCGTGCAGCTCGGCGAGCAGCGCGGCTCGGTCGTGCGCGGGCTCGGCGGCGGCTGGTGCCGCATCGGTGGCAGCTGCAGCCGCAGGCGTATCCACCGGCTTGTTGCCTGCACGCAGCTTGCTGCGAAGTTCGAGCAGTCGGTCGACCAGCCCTTTTTCTTCCTGCCAGCGCGCATTCAGCGCATCGAGCTGCACCTTCGATTCGGCCAGCAGCGCGGTGACCTGTGCTGCGCGCTTGGTCACGTCGATGCCGATGGCTTCTTCGCGGCCGATGATTTCCTGCTCGACCGTGAGCCCTTCGATGCGGCGCATGCAGTCTTCCACCTCGGGCGGCGTTGCGTGCTGCGACACGGCCACGCGCGCGCAGGCCGTGTCGAGCAGGCTCACGGCCTTGTCGGGCAGCTGCCGCGCGGGAATGTAGCGGTGCGACAGCTTCACGGCCGCCTCGATGGCCTCGTCGAGCAGCTGCACGCGGTGGTGCTTCTCCAGCACGCTGGCCACGCCACGCAGCATCAGGATCGCCTTGGTCTCGTCGGGCTCCGGCACCTGCACCACCTGGAAGCGGCGGGTGAGCGCCGGGTCTTTCTCGATGTACTTCTTGTACTCGGCCCAGGTGGTGGCGCCGATGGTGCGCAGGTTGCCGCGCGCCAAAGCCGGCTTCAGCAGGTTGGCCGCGTCGCCCGTGCCTGCCGCACCGCCCGCACCCACCAGTGTGTGGATCTCGTCGATGAACAGGATGATGGGCGTGGGCGAGCTCTGCACCTCGTCGATCACCTGGCGCAGGCGCTGCTCGAATTCGCCCTTCATGCTCGCGCCGGCCTGCAGCAGGCCGATGTCCAGCGTGAGCAGCTTCACGTCTTTCAGCTGCGGCGGCACGTCGCCGCGTGCGAGGCGCTGCGCAAAGCCTTCGACCACGGCCGTCTTGCCGACGCCGGCCTCGCCGGTGAGCAGCGGATTGTTCTGGCGGCGGCGCATGAGGATGTCGACGATCTGGCGGATCTCTTCGTCGCGGCCCGTGACCGGGTCCATCTCGCCCTTCTTGGCCTTCTCGGTGAGATCGACCGCGAACTTCTTCAGCGCATCGCCCTTGCCCATGGCGGCTGGAGCCATCGCGCCCGAGTCTTCGCCGGGTGCGCCGCTGCCCATGCCGGTGCCGTCCTGCGCGCGCATCTGTGCTTCGGGCGAGGCATCGCAGATCTTCGCGAAGTTGTCGGCCAGGTCTTCGACCTTGACCTTCTCGAACTGCTTCGACAAGCCGAACAGCGGGTTGCGCAGGCTCTGCGTCTTCAGCATGCCCACCAGGATGTAGCCGGTGCGCACCTGCGCCTCGCCGAACTGCAGGGTGGCATAGGTCCAGGCGCGCTCGATGGCGTTCTCGATGTGCGGAGAAAAGTCGCTGATGGCGGTGGCGCCGCGCGGCAGGCGGTCGAGCGCGGTGGTCATGTCTTTCGCAATGACCGACACGTCGAGCCCGTAGTGCTGGATCACGCGGTGCAGGTCGGAGTCCTGCGCCTGCAGCAGCTGGGCGAACCAGTGCTCCAGCTCCACGTACGGATTGCCCCGCATCTTGCAGAACACGGTGGCGCCTTCGATGGCCTTGTAGGCCAGCGAGTTGAGTTTGCCGAAAAGGGCGGTGCGGCTGATTTCACTCATGAGGGACTCCGTATCTCTTCTGAACGAATGAAGATGGGTTTGTTGAAAGACTGGTTGCCGATGCGCACGTCCGCTGCATCGCGCGAGCGCTTGCGCTGCCCGAGCCACGACACCCAGCCCAGGCGCGGTGCATTGCCCTTCGCGTCGCCAAGGCGCGTGAGCGGAACCTGCGCCTTCTCGAGCACCAGCTCGGCGTCCCACTCGAGCTCATCGCCGAGCAGCTGCTGCATCCAGCGCTGCAGCACGGGGCGCGCATTTCCGATGGGAAGGAACATCCGGTACTGCTCCAGCGTGAGCGGGCCCAGGTGCAGGCGCACGCGGTGCTGGCGGTCCCAGGCGCGGGTGCCGAGCATGGCGCCCATGCCCATGGAGCGCGAGCTCTCGCCCTGCCCCAGCCGCGTGAGCTCTGCCACCGGCAGGCTCATCCAGTGGCCGACCCAGCGCTCCAGCTTCACGGGCACGCCGAAGTAGCTGCACAGCACCGACTCCACGCTTTCCACGTTGTGCACGCGGCGCGCGAGCCAGCCCGAAAAATGCAGGCGCGCGTCGTCATGGATCTCGTCGCGGTCCACGCGGCCCGGCGTGCCGATGCCGACCAGCGCACCGACCTGCAGGCGGAAGCGGTCTTCGCCCGGCCGGTCGAGCGCCACGGCCGGACGCGACTGCGCCCACGCGCGATAGAAGTGCAGCGAGAAGCGGTGCGAAAAGCTGTCGAGAAAGGCCAGCCACGTCGGGTCGCCATGGTTCAGGCTGCGCTCGCGAATGAAGTCGCTCAGGTGCACCGGCAGCGGACCATTGGGGCCGATGTAGCTGAAGAAGTGCTGGCGCAGGCGCGGCGGCGAATAGGCTGTGGCGGGCTCGAAGCGGCTGAAGCTCGCGGGCGCGAACGACAGCGATGGCTCCTGCCCCACGCGCACCGGCTCGGCGCTCGGCAGCAGCGCGCGGCCCCAGCGCGGCGTGGTCTTCGCGACGGACTCCAGCCGGCGCATGACGGCAAAGTAGTCGAACGACCACGGCTCCGCGGACCACCCGCGCAGCGCGTTGTCGACGCGGGTGCTCACAGAATCTGTCGCGTCCCGCACAGCGGCCTCCAGCGCATGGTCTCGCCCTTGCCCGCGATGCGCAGCACGGTCTCGACGAAATGGTTCACCTCCACATGGCGCGACAGGAAGCGCGCCAGCACGGCCCCGAACAAGAAGGCGCTGTGGCCATGAAAGGCGTCCTTGTCGACTTCGAGCGTCACTTCGAGCCCACGCCCGAAAGCGATCGGGCCCTTCAGCGGCAGGCGGCGCGCAACCGGCTTGCACTTCACCGACAGCAGGCCGCGCACCTGGCCCTGGCGCATCTCGTCGGCATGCACGGCATAGAGCATCAGCGTTTCGCGCAGCGCGGCCGCGCCCTGCTCCGGCGTGCTGTCGGACAGCGACAGGTAGTTCAGCGCAAGGTGATCGACCACGCGCCACCCCAGCCCCTGGCTCACCACCGGCGACACCGGTCGCGACGGCCCGCGCACCATGCGCACGCGCTGCACGGGAAATGAATCGACGCAGTCGAAGTCGTTCTCGCGGCCCAGCGGCATCAAGAGCGGCAGGTCGCGGTTGGTGCACAGCGCCGTCACCGCCAGCTGCCGCAGCGTGGCCGCATACGGCGCCTGCTGCGGATCGACGATCTGCATGTAGACCTCGGAGCCGATGTGGCTGCTGCGGTTGCCCTCGGTGCGCTGTCGCACCGACAGCATGCGCGGCTCGCGCGTGGTCGTGAAGTAGGCCGGGTGGCTGTTGCGGCTGCCGTGAAAGGCCGAATAGAAAGGCCTGAAAGGCTGCTCGGCCGCGACCGCATCGGCACCGGGCGCGCCGTGGCCGATGACTTCGGTGATGGTGTGCACCTCGAAGTCCTGCGGGCGCGTGCGATCGGGCACCAGGTGGAACTGGCTCACGCCCTCGGTCATGGGCACGCGGTCGAGCCGCTTGCTGAACAGGTTGACGGCGGGCACACAGTGCAGCTGCACGTTGTCGGCGCTCACCAGCTTTTCGAGTGCTGCGTCGCCGCGCGAGAACAGCAGCACGATTTCGACGTCGGTCACCGGCATGGCCGCGAGCAGCGCCTGGAGCCCGCCGATGCGCACGAACTGGAAGCGCTGCGGAAACGCGAAGTACTCCTGCAACAGCCTGAAGCCCGAGAAGCCGGTGGCGGTGGTGGGCAGCAGCGCTTCGTCCTCCTCGAAACCCACCGCGCCGATGGCGCTGGCCGGCAGGCTCTGCGCCACGCCTTGCAGCGCACCACCGGGCGCGAGCGGCCGCACCAGCACGCCGATGGGCTGGCCCAGCGCGCATTCGTGCAGTTGCCAGGCCACGTCTTCGGCACCGCCGAAGTGCAACACCAGATCGTCGAGTGCGATCTGGCTGAAGTTCAGGCCGGCCGTGGCATGCAGCGCAATGCGCAGGCCGCCGCGGATGGAACGCGACTGCGGGTGCGTGTTCAGCGGCAGGTCGGGCGCGTAGGTGAAGTACTGCGCGCGCTGCACTTCGATGGGCCAGATGCGCAGCGCACTGGCCGTGCGGAATTCGCAATGCGTGTTCTGCCCCACCGCTTGCCGTGCGCGCAGTCCGCTGCCGCGCGGCAACGTGGGGCCGGTCGCAAGGTTCGCGTCGTCGGGGTCGGGCACGAAAGACACGACCACCATCGCCGGCGTGGGCGAAAGAAAGTGCGGATAGACGATGTCGAGCAGGTGGCCCGTGAAGCGCGGGTACTCGGCATCGAGCTTCAGGCCCACCCGCGCCGAAAGAAACGCCGTGGCCTCGATGAGCCGCTCCACATACGGGTCGGCCACTTCCTGGCCCTCGATGCCAAGTCGATGCGCAATCTTTGGAAATGCCCGCGCGAACTCGGAAGCGCTTTCGCGGAAGTAGCGCAGCTCCTGTTCGTACAGGCTCAGCAGCCGAGGGTCCATGCGGGACTCACCTTGGGTTTTGCGCCATGTCCACTATCTCGATGCGTCCTTCTTCCAGGTCAACGCGGCTTCGCATCAGGAACTCCAGCGGCACGGGCTGTGCCCACAGCATGCCGCGTATCTGCAGGCCGATGCTGTTGTGGGAGTCCAGTGCCGGGCCTTCCATGACGAGTTCCACTTCGAGTGTGCGGGACAAAATGCGCGGCTCGAACTGCAGGATTGCGTTCTTCAAAGCCTGTTCCATGCTGACACGCTGCACCGACGAGGTGAACTGGCCAGACAGCATAGGCAATCCGTAGTTGATGACCGAGCGCGCCGCATTCGGGTATTGCTTGTCGTCCATCGAGAGGCCGTAGCCGGTGGCGTTGAACAGCCAGCCGAGGTCGCGCAGCACGGCCTGGCGCAGCGCCTGCTTGGTCAGCGTGCGCTTCTCGTCGCCCTCGCGCTTTTCGTCGGGTGCGTTGTCGACGAGGCGATCGAGCAGCGAGGGCTGCAGCCGCTCCTGCGCGGTGAGCTCAGCCATCGACGCTGCCCTCGGCCTCTCCGGCCTCTGCAACGCTTTCGCTGGCCTGCGTGAACAGGATCTCGCGCACGTCCATCAGCGCGTACTCGCCCGCGTCGCTGCCGAGCACGCGCTGGCCGTAGCCGGCCCAGACTTCGGGGCGCAGCTCGCGCCACTCGGTCTTGCGCGCGAGACGCAGCTCGCCGTCTTCCACCTTCTCTGTGCCCTCGTAGCGCGTGGGAATCAGCGCAAGGGTTTCACCGCCGTTCTCGAACTGCAGGTGCGCGGGCATCCACACGCAGTCGCGCAAGTCTTCGGGCGGATCGATCTTGATGTGCGCGAGCCGCGCGTACGGAATCCAGTAGTACTTGCCGTTGACGAAGGCTTCGAGCACCGGGCCCAGTCGCATGTCGGCATCGGCCAGCCATTCGAAGGGTGCGCCGTCGATGGTGCCGCTGATGGCGGGCGCGCCGTCGAAGGCGCGCTGGCGCAGGTCCTCGGCCAGTTCGCTCTCGCCGCGGCCCTGGCGCAGCAGCGACTCGATGAGCAGCGCCAGCCATTGGTCGGGCTGGCCGAAGATCATGGGCGTGCGCGTGCCGGCGAACACTTCGGCGCGCAGGCCCTCGCAGCGCACGGCCTCGCCGTAGACCTGTTTCATGGGCACGGCCAGCGCGTCGAGCTCGGCCGCAACGGTCAGCTGGTTGAGCGCGCGCTCCCACTGCCCGAGCACGCACAGCAGCTGCGCCATGAACACGCGGTGCTTGCTGTCGGAAGGCTTGGCGCGCACGTCGTCGCTCAGGGCCTTGAGGGCGGCGGCCGGATCGGCGGCCTTGAGGAATTCGGCGGCGGTCGTCATGGTGTGCGGCTCCTGGGTGGGGTGATGAGGCTCAGGCGCGGGTGAACTGGCATTCGCGCACCGCGCCGCGCAAGCCGGTGGTCTTCTGCGGTGCCGACTTGACCTTCACCGTGCGGTAGCTGATGGAGATCAGCTCCGAGGGCACGCCCCAGTGGCCGCCGGAGTTGAGCACCAGCCGGCAGATGCGCGCGTTCTCCAGCACCAGCTCGAAGGTCGACTGCGCATCGGGCGAGCGCTCGTCGCCGCCCGACTTGAAGGCGCTGATGACGACCTTCAGGTCTTTTTCCTGCGCGCGCAGCAGGCTGGCGATGGTGGCGGTGGCCGCATCGCTGCGACGCGCAACGATCAGGTTGTTGGGCACGACCTGGTTCTGGCTGGAAGACTCGGGCACCTGCACCGACCAGTAGTAGCCGCCGATGTTCATGCGCGCCTTGCCGTCGTCGAAGGGGCGGTCGAGCTCGCCTTCGACTGGCGCACCCTTGTTCTCGATCAGCATGACCAGGTCGGTTTCGGCTGAGCCGGTGCCGATCAGTTCGTAGAACCGCTGGGCGTCTTCAGGGCTCCAGGAGCCGTCGTCTAGAAATGCCATATCACCTCCGGAAATCGAAACAGGAAAAGGAAACCGTGATCTCGGACCGCGCTGTCATGGCCGGGCTCCGCCGTCCGCTGCGCCGCTGCTCCTGCGCAGCAGGGCCGCGAACACCTGCCGCTCGCCGCTCTCCGCCGGCGGCTGGCCACCGCGCACGCGCACTTCGGACACATCGGTCTGCGCATAGGCCACGCCGAACAGGCGCGGCGCGCTGTAGGGCGTGGCGGGCACTGCCATGACCAGCAGGCGCGCGTCGCCGGCGGCATCGAGCCACGGCAGGTCGAAGCGCTTGACCGAGGGCTGATCGGGCGTGCCGCGCTTGAAGCGGTTGGTTTCGCCGACGAGCTCGTCGGGGTAGACCGACTGCAGGTTGCCGCGCGCGTCGATGCCGGCGATGACGAGGTCGAGCGAACGGCCGCTGGTGTTGCGCACGTTCAGGCGCAGGCGCTCGCCGGCGCGCAGCGAGGGCAGCGCGTTCGCCGCTTGGGCCTGAACTTGAACGATGGGCGTGCTGCGCAGCATGCGGTCGGCGCTCCACACTTCGAGCGCGGCGTCGAAGCCGTCGAGCTGGCCGTCCTTCCCGTGGGCCTGCAGCTGCGCGAGCCACTTGAGCTGTGCCAGTGCCTGCAGGCGGCGGCGCAGCGCGGCGGTGTCGGGCAGCACCACGGTGGAGACAGTGGCGCCGAACAGCGGCGAGAGCAGTTCGAGGCGCTGGCCCGAGGGGCCGAGGTCGGTCCAGCGCACGTCGGCGGTGGCCGCATCGTCGGTGGGGCGGATCGCAGCCGGGTAGTCGAGGCTGAGGCCGGCGGGCAGCGGCTTGTCGGCGCGCACGCGCAAGGCGGTGGCGGCCGGTTCACTCATCGGCGTGACGCTCCAGAACGCAGCGCCCGACACATCCTTCAGCGCCGCCGGCACGGCCAGCCACGCGCCGCCGAGCTTGATCTGCGACACGGTGGCCGGTGCGCTGCGCACGGCGCCGTCTTCGAGCGTGGCGAGCACGCGCAGCTCCTGCTGCTGCGCGAGGCCGTCGAGCAACCCGGCCTTGATGGCCAGGCTGTCGCCGCTGCGTTGCGCGCGCCATACGGGGCGCGTGGATGCGGGCGCGCCGCTGTTGGCGAACAGCGGCGCATCGAGGTTGCCTTCGGCCACCGGAGACGGCAGCTCGCGCGTAGGAAAGCGCTGCGCGAGTTCGTCGATGACCGGCGGGTACTGCGCGAGCACGCCGTCGAACAGGTCGCGCCAGGTGGCGGGCTTGCGCGACAGCGCCTCGACCACGGCCCAGGTCAGCAGGCCCTGCGGCCGGGCATTGCGCCCCTTGCGGGGCAAGCGCAGCTCGGGCGTGATCTGGTGGCTTTCGGACGCGAAGAAGGCGACGTAGCGGGCGCGGGGCACGGCTTCGGTCGGCACGGGTGGCGTCTGCGGTCGCGCGGGTGGTGCCCCGCCGGTCAATTGCGTCACGCGCAGGCCGCGCCAGCGCACTTCGTCATCGGGCGGGCCTTCGGCTGTGGCGGGTGCATCGGCCGTGCCGCGCGTCATGGAGTTGGCCGAGCAGGTGTCGAACACCGAGGCGACGAACACGTTCTTCGCCAGGAAAGACTGGATCCACGCATCGAAGTCGACGTCGCGCAGGTCGCCCGTGAGCACGTTGTCGCTCCCGAGCGTGCCGCGCACGTCGCGCGCGAGAAAGTTCTCCGACAGCCCATCAGGCTCCTGGTAGCGCTTGGCAATGTCGCGCAGGCGGGTGCCGTGGCCGGAGAAATACAGCAGCACGAAGTCGCCGCTCTTCGACTGCGCGAGCAGCCTGGCCAGCGCGTCGTGGATGGCTTGCGATTCTGGCAGCGCGGCGCCGCTCACGCCGTCGGCGAGTACTGCGATGTCGGGCGCCGCGAAGCCCTGCCTGAGCAGCGCGTCGCGCATCAGCATCACGTCGTTGCGAGGCGCCTGCAGCCACAGCGCCTGCGGCTGGTTGACGAGTTCGGAGACGCCGACGAGCAAGGCGCGCTGGGTGGCGAAGGCCAGGGTGCAGCAGGCGAGCAGCCACAGCACGAGCAGCACCTGGAGAAAGCGCAATTGCGTGACGCCCTTCCCCTTGGGCCGCAGGTGAAGGTGCAGACGGGCGGCATGCCCGAAGGCCGCGGCGCGTGTCATGGCCGCTGCTCCCCAGCCGGCCCGGCTGACTCGACCAGCGGCGAAGCCGCGAGCACCGCCAGCGCATCCACTGGCTCCGGCACCCGCAGCCGCCATACGCCATTGCCACCCGGATCGCCCGGCCCGCCCACCACGTCGGCCGATATCGATTGCAGCAGCCGGTCGGCCTCGTCCATGCGCACGCCGGCTTTCCAGCGCACCACCAGGTCGGCGCGCGCCGGCGCGGGTGCGGCTGGCACGTCGCGGAAGCGCACCTCGTCTTCCTCGGGAGCACCGCGGCCGCCGAGCAGCCCGACGTTCTGGATCACCACGAACAGCGCCAGCACCGCGAAGGCCGGGCGCGTCCAGCCTTCCGCGCCGAACCAGCGGCGGATGCTGCCCCACCAGCCGCCTTCGGGCCTGGGCTGCGGCCGTGCAGGCGATGGAGCGGGAGAAGAAGAAGCCTCGTCGCCCTGCGGCCGCGTCAGCGCCCTCCCCAGCTGCAAGCCCACGTCGCGGTACAGCTCCTGGTAATCGGCACGCGGGTCCTGCGGCCCGAGCGGCGTGCCCGACAGCACCGAGAACACACCGCCCACGCCGCGCAACGCGATGCGCCCGGGCTCCGGCGCAATGGCGAGCGATGCGTGCGCGGCCCACTCGTCGTGCACCGCGCGGATCGCGGCGAGCCGCGTGGCCGAAACCTCGCCGAGCACGCGCGCGCAAAGCTGCGGAGCAGGTGCCAGCGTGAGCACGTTCCAGGCCTGGATCACGCCGAACATCGGCTCGAAGGGCTCGTCGTCAGGCTCCAGCAGCACGTCGAAGGCAGATGCCCAGTCGGCCTCGCCGGCGGCCATCCAGCCCTGCCAGAGATCGCCCTGGATGCAGCGGTCGAGCAGCACGCCGAGCAGCCGCCCTTCGTGCACCACGCTGACAAGGCGGCCCGGCGCCCAGCGGGCCGGAAAGGCGCGCTGGGCGACAGCCTCGCGGCGCCGGGCCAATTCGACAAGAGGCAGCAGCAGGTCGGATGCGGCAGGCGCCGGGGCCGGTGCTGCGCCCGTTGGAGGGGACGTGCCCGGCATGGCCACGGTGGCCGTGCCGGGTGCGCTGTCCGGCGCATCGTCGGGCACGGTCGCGCCGGTTTCCAACGCGTGGCGGATCACGCTGAGCGGGGGCCAGAGGTCGTGGGTCATGGCGTCTGTTCCTGAATGGCTATGTCTTCAGGCATAAGACGCTTCAGCACCGAGGATTTTGAAAACCTGCAGGATCGCGGCCATGTTGTCGGGCTCGATGGCGATGCCCAGCGTCTGCTGGAGCCAGCCGCCGATCCGGGTTTTGGCGTAGTCCGCGGTCAACCCCTCGCGCTTGTGCACGAGGCCGAGCCGGCCCGCGCGGTAGTGATAGGAAGCAATGGCGTGGCGCGAGGCAATGCCCGACAGCCCGCCCTCGGCCTCCTTGCCGAAGCCCTCGCACAGCAGCAGGCGCTCGGGCTCGGGCAGTTCGGCGATGAAGGCGCGCGCGGCCACTTGCACGGCCTGCGCACTCAGGCCGTGCTCGGCCAGGCAGCCGTCGAGGTCTTCGCCCGCGCCGATCTCGTCTTCGAGCTGCGCCTCGGTGATCTGGTCGCCGATGGAGAGCTTGCGGCGGAAGGAGCTGGCGCGCGTGCAGTCGATGAGATAGCGGCGGAAGTAAGCGCACAGGGCAAAGGCGGTGGAAGGCGCGCTGTGGCTCGCGCGCTCGTCGGCTTCGTCCGGGTCGGCATCGAGCCGCAACACCTTCACATAGATGAACTGCGCCACCAGCTCCTGCCGGCCCTCGCCCAGCACCTGCAGCTCTGGCGGATTGCAGGCCACCAGCGCATCGCCCACGATGCGGTACATGGCGCCCATGTCGTTCGGGGACAGCGTCTGCCGCCGCCGCCAGAGGCGGACGAGCTCACTGCTTTCCGCGGACGAAAGGGTTTCCTGCATGAGGAGTCAAGGCGCCCGATCGATCAGTCGTCGACGCAGCTGCCCTCCGAAGGCACCAGGCACTGCGGCAGGTTCGCGCCCACCGGCCCGCCGCGCGTGCGGATGGCCGACGACACCGCGGCCTGCGCAACGGCCAGGCCGCGCGGCAGCAATATCCACAGCTGGCCGCGCTCCTTCATGCGGCGCGCGTTGGTCGCGGCCTGCTGGCCGTTGCCGAAGAAATAGTCGGCCCGCACCGCGCCGCGGATGGCGCCGCCGGTGTCCTGCGCGATCGTCAGGCGCTGCATCGGCGCGCCGCTGCCGGGCGTGCGCGTCGACACGAACACCGGGTAGCCCAGCGGCGTACTGCGCGGATCGACGGCAATCGAGCGCCCCGCCGACAGCGGCACGCCGAAGGCGCCCACCGGGCCGCCCACGGGCGAGGTCGATTCCTTGAAGAACACATAGCTCGGGTCCTTGATGCCCGAGCCCGACACCGCGCCGGCCGCGCGCCGCCCCGGCACCACGACCGGGCCGCTGGCAACGGGCCGCGCGAGCGTGAAGCCGCGCGTGCGGATGGTGCCGCTGTCGACCGCGCCGACGTCGTCGTCATCGCCGTCGTCAAGCTGCAGCTCGATGGACGAGCCGCGCACCTTCACCGGACTGCGCGGCTTGCCGTTGGAAGCCTGCGCCAGCGTCGGGCGGAAGGGCTGGCCGTTCTGCTCGGCGTAGGCGACACGAACGATGTCGCCGTTGGCCAGCTTGATGCGGCCCGAACCCTGGATCTGCATTTCGTACAGCGCAGTGGCGCTGCTCACGAAGGCCAGCACCTTGGCGTTGGGCGCGCCCTTGGTCTCGATTTCTTCGCGCGTGTAGTACGGCAGCAGCTGCTTGCCCTCGACCCGCAGGCGCACCTTGCGGTCGAGCGTGTCGCGCGAGATGGCCGAGAGGTCGAGCGCAAAGAGGCCCGGCGCGCCCATGTCGCGCGTGCTGAGACCGGTCTGCACCACCACGTTGCGCCCTTCCACGCGGGCCGCCACCGTGCCGTTGCCGGCGGGCAGCTTGCGCGCATCGGCGAACAGCATGTCGTCGGGCTGGCCGTACACGGGGTAGATGAAAGGCGCGCCGTACTGGCGGGCGCCCGCGATCTCGGGCTCGAAGTAGCCGGTGACCACGCCGTCGGGCTTGCGATCGTCGTCGCGAATCTGGTAGGCCGAGAACTCGCCCTCGAAGAAGCCCCGGATGGCGTTGTTGTTCTTGCCGTCGACCTTGAGCGCGCGGTCGCACACCTCTTTCCATTCGGCGCCGCGCCCGGTCAGCACCTTGCAGCTGCCGAGAAAGGCGGGCCAGCTTTCGGAGAAGTCGTCGCGCGACCAGCCCGGCACCGAGTCGAAGCCAACCGAGGTGTAGGTGGCGAGCTGGGTCGAGAAGGTGCGCGCCTGGCCGGCCACGCTGGCGCCGGTCGGCGGTGGGCGCGAGGCGCTGCTGCTCGTGCCGGCGGTGTCGGTCGTGGCCGCGCCGGTGCCCGTGGTGGCCGGTGGCGGGGCGGTGCAGCCCGCCAGCGAGGCGATGACGGCAACAACGGCTGCAGTAGCGGCCCACTGGAGCACGTAGTTGAGGCGCTGTTGCAGCTGCTGTTGTCGTTGCTGCTGCAGTGCTTGCGAAGTGGTCATGAAAGTCTCCTTGTCCGGAAAGTGGCGACCCGAAGGGCCAACGCTCTACAGACGATTACTTCTCGACGATTTTGAAATTCCCGACGCCATAGACGTCGTTGCACGGGGCGCCGGGTGCGCACACGGGTTTGCCCAGCAACGGCGAGGGGCCGGTACCGCGCGTGGCTTCGAGCGCGGCCAGCACCGGCAGCGGGAACACCGGGAACACGCCGTCGTTCTGCACGCCGGCGGCGCTGAAGTCGCGCTCGTGCTCGCTCACGAGCACCGCGAACTGGTCGGTGCCGGCCGGGCCGCCCGCGTCCATCGGCCACGAAGCGCGCGGCAGAGAAAGCGAACCGCCCGCGGTGATCTTGTTGTACTTGTCGAGCAGGTTCGGGAACAGCAGGAACATCTCACCGCCGCTGGACAGCAGGAACACGTAGACAAAACCTTCGCGCTTGCTGCGCACCTCGAAGGCAAGGCGGTCCTTGCCGATGGCGACTTCGGCCTTCTTCGGCGTGGCCGTCACCTCGAAGCCGGGCGCGGCGCCGGTTGCGAGAGATTGCAGCGATTCGGCGGGCGTGCGCGGGGCCGGAGGGGGCGGTGGTGGTGGCGGCGGTGCTGGAGGAGCCTCTGCGATCTTTGTGTCGGGTGGCGGGGCCGGCGTGGTGGTGACGACCTTCTTGTCATCGGCGTTCGTGTTGCCGCCGGTGCGGCCCTGGAACCACCACCAGCCGCCACCGGCCGCGGCTGCAAGCACGGCGACCGATACGAGTGCGGCGACGGTCTTGTTGCTCTTGCCCCCGCCGCCGGTGGGAGCGGGCGCGGGCGCCGGTGCCTTGCCACCTGCCTTGCTCTTTCCGCTCGCGATGACTGTCGCAGCGTCGGCGTTGCTGTTGCCGCTGCGCGCACCCGAAGGCGGCTGCGTGCGCGGCGTCGGCGCGATGCTGTGCCCCACTTCGAGATCGAGCGCGGCTCGCAGCTCGGCCATCGACTGCGGCCGCTGCTCGGGCCGCACGCCGAGGCCCGCGTCGATCGCCTCCAGCAGCCGCAGGCTGTAGCGCTGCCGCAGGATCTCGTTGCCCGCAAGCGGTACATAGCTGTCGGACAGCAGCCGCGCCACCGAAGGCGGCGGCGCGCGACCGCACACCGCCACGTGCATCACGGCCGCGAGCGCATACACATCGGTCCACGCGCCCTGCGACATGTCGGGCATCTCGGCGTACTGCTCGATGGGGGCGTAGCCAGGCTTGAGGATGACGGTGATCGCCTGGGTCTTGTCGGTGATCACACGGCGCGCGGCGCCGAAGTCGAGCACCACCGGGCGGCCCGAGCCTTCGAGCAGAATGATGTTGTCGGGGGCGATGTCGCGGTGGTAGCAGTTGGCGTTGTGCATCACCGCGAGCGCCTGCGTGACGCCGTCCATGATGCGGATGAGCCATGACTCGTCTACGCCTGCGGGGATGGCTACCAGGGCCTCTCTCAGCGTGTCGCCTCTGTAGAAAGGCATGACCATGTAGGTGGTGCCTTTTTCTTGCCAGAAGCGGTAGACCTTCAGGAGCGACGGGTGGTCGAACTGGGCGAGCAGGCGGGCTTCGTTGATGAAGCTGCGCATGCCCAGGTCGAAGGTTTCTCTGTGGCGTTCGGACAGGGGGACTACTGTGCCGTCGTTCTGTCTTGTCGACAGTGACGTGGGGAGGTATTCCTTGATTGCTACTACGCGTTCCAGCGTGTGGTCCCACGCCTCGTAGACGACGCCGAAGCCGCCTTGGCCTATGACTCTTGTGACTTCGAATTCGGCCAGGCGGCTGCCTACCGGGAGCAGGCCGGCGTCTGTGCTTCCCGTGGCGGGGCTGGTGACTGGGGTAGCGCCTGCGGTGATTACGGTCGCGGCCGTGTCGCCGGTTGTTGTTGTCGGCTGACCAGGCTTGGGGACTACGCGGGTGCGGTCGTCGTTGGAGTCGGTCATTGACTGGCTCCTTTGTTGAGTGTTTGCTTCCCGAGGCCGGGTCTCGGCCCGGCGGCCGACCTACTTTTCTTTGCTTCGCCAAAGAAACGTAGGCAAAAGAAAGGCGACCCCACTGTCTGCGACCCCTTCGCTGCGCTACGGGGCAACCTGCGGTGCTCGCGTTTCGCGGGGTCTCGCCCAAACTCGCTTCGCTCAGACAAGGGCGAGCCCTGATCCGCGAAACGCTGCGCTCCTCGGCGCAGCCAGAGGAGGGTGGAGGCAACACGGGCCTTTGCTTCGCTTGGCCTCCAAGCGACTGCAGGCGCGCAGCGCCTGCAGTCGTACCGAGCCGAGCGCAGCGATGGCCAGTTGGTTCCCCAATCCCTTCTGGCTGCGCCGAGGAGCGCAGACGTAGGAGGGATCAGGGCCGCAGCTGTTTGAGCGAAGCGAGTTCTGCGGACCCCCTCCGGAGTCGAGCACCGCAGGTTGCCCGTAGCGAAGCGAAGGGACGCAGACAGTAGGGTCGCCTTTCTTTTGCCTACTTTTCTTTGGCGAAGCAAAGAAAAGTAGGTCGCCCGCCGGGGCGAGACCCGGCCCCGGAAAAACAAACGAGAAGAGGCCTTCATCTCACCCCTCCTCCGCAAACCCGAAGAACAGGGCTTCAAACTGCTCATCCCGAGGCAACCCAGTACAGAGCATCCGAACCCCATGCTCAGCAGCAGGATCACTCAGCCAAAGCGACGCCCCCGCCAGCGGCAATTCCAGCGAATCAACACTACTCTCACGTCCGTCAGCAGAAGCGCCATCAACAAACAGCCGATGCAACACCGCATCAAACCGCAGCGCATCCAGATCCCCATCAAGCCCTTCCAACGCAGCCTGCGTAGCATGAGCCCACCACTGCAACGCCATAGCCAGCGCCTCCCCCTGCAGTTGCCCGGAAACGGACCGATCGAGCTCCATAGCCAGGGCAAACGGAAAGTACCGCCCCACCCCATCGACAGAAGGCATCAGCACCCCGATCCACGCCTGCTCCCCCGCCACCTGCCGCCCCAGCGCAAAGCACCAGATAGGCGCTTCGAGGTATCGCTCAGTCCAATCCGCATGCCGATCCCGCAGCCGGGCCATGCCCCGCTGCAGCCATTGATCCCACACGGCACGAAACGCCTCAGGCAGCCGCCGATGCGCAAAATCCCCCATGCCCGGCAACTTGCCGAACCACCCCGGCAACGCAGTCGAGGCAAAGAGAGGCGAAGGTGAAGAGGCCGCCTCGTTCACAGCCCCTCCGGACAAGAAAACTCCCGCAGCTCACGCAACCGGATCGGATGCTGCACGCTGTTCGTCGTCACCTCGAAGCGCGTCTTGCGTGCACCGATCTGGAAGGTGATGAAGAACTTCTCAGGCGCATCGCCGGCCTCGAGTTGCCCGTCGTCGAGCGCACGGAACAGCGCCCACGGCCCATCCACAGCCGCACCCGAGCTGCCAGTGGTCGAAGGCGGGCTGACCTGGATACGCACCTGGTTGCTGCCCTTCGGCCCCGGCCACTGCACGGCCATCGGCACCACAGGCCCGTGCGCGTACTTCACGAGCTGGCCATCGACGTCGAGGATGAACTGGGTGATGCCCGCATCCATCTCCACCGGCTTGAAGTCCAGCCGCATCGATGGCCCACGGCCACCGCCGCGGAAGAAGATGTCCTTGATGCGCGCGGCCCGCTCGAACTGCGCGAGCGCCTGCGTGGTGATGGCGCCGCGTTCGGCCACGGGCTTGTAGCGCCACGGCTTGGTGCTGGTGTCGACCAGCGCGGCCAGGCGCTTCTGGAAGAAGTCGTCCATCAGGCCACCGGGGCCGAACATCTGGCCGAAGTCCTCGGGCAGCACGTCGCGCTTGCTGGTGCTCACGAAGGGATAGCGGCCCGCGATGGCGCGCGCGCAGAACTCGGCCACGGGGCGCAGGTCCTGGCTCAGGTTGCCGCGCTCCGCCGTCTGCGCCTGCGCGGCGCCCGACTGGCTGAGGTTCTCGACCATCGAGCGCACCGGCTCTGGCAGGCGGCCCGCATCTGACTTGAGCTTGCCGGCCACGTCGCCGGGCGGTGGCGAGGTGCGGCCCTTCACGGCCGTGTCGACCGCGTTGAGGTACACGTAGACCTCGTTGAAGAGCTTCAGCGCATCGTCGATGGGCGCGGGTTGGTTGGGTCCGCCGGCGGTGACGAGGCGGCGCAGCGACTCGAAGCGGTCGTCGACGATGCTCTCGATGCGCTTGCCCGGGGCCACCTGCCGGCCGGGGTCGCTGCCGAACAGGTCTTCCAGGCCCTTGCGCGTGTTGCGCACCGTTTCAGTCGCCTTGCTGACGACGTCCTTGTTGGCGTCGGCCGCCGGGATCAGCGTGGTCTGCTTGACCACCGCGCGCAGGAAGTTCGCGAGCGGGGAATCGACGCCCGAAAGAATGCGCGCGGTCTCGATGTTCTTCTCCAGCCCGGTGGCGCGGATCAGTCGCACGTCGGCGAGCAGTGCTTCCCACTGCTTGACGTATTCCTCCAGATACAGGCGGCGCACGCGATCGGTCAGCGCGCCGAGCGCGGCCACGTCGCGCAGGCGGTCGGCTGCGTTGCGGTCTTGCCCCAGCACCCACGGGTCTTCGTTGGCGAGCAGGCCGGTGAGCACGGTCACTTCGTTCTGGAAGCGCTTGTGATAGCCGTCGTAGGTGAACATGCCCGGCACGCCATCGGTCAGCGGCTTGCCGCTGATGCGCTCGAACACCAGCGGGCCCGAGGGGCCGGTGGCAGTGGCCACGCTGAAGGCCGGAATGTCCTTGGTGGCGCGCTGGCGCTTCAAGCGGCTGAACACGCGCTGTTCCAGCGGGTAGCTCGCGAGCACGGCGCGCACGCTGCGCACCAGGTTCTCGTCCATCTTGAGCGGCGAGCGCGGCGGGCCTTGGGCGATGAGCACGTCGAGCTGGTCTTCGAGCGCCTTGCGCTGGTCTTCGGGAATGCCTCGGTCGAGGTTGCGCGACCAGTCGAGCGTGATCCAGGCCTTGAGCGCCTCGGCATCGAAGTGCTCGGGCTGGTAGAGCATCAGGTAGCTCTTGAGCGCCTCGTACGTGTACTCGAGGTTGTCCTTCTGCGCGGTGCGCAGCTGGTCTTCGATGCGCTTGGCGATCTGCGGCAGGAAGGCGTCGTTGAGCGCGCGCTGGTGCGTGAGCATGGCGGCGGCGTCGAGCTTGTCGCCCTGGTAGAGGCCCAGCGTCATCGACAGCGGCTCGTCGCCCTGGTGGTTGTCGGGCGTCTTCCAGATGTCGCGCAGGCTCTGCAGCACGGGCGCGACCTCGACCAGGTTCTGCACGCGCGCGGGCAGCGCCGCGAGGTTCTGCCTGGCGGGCTCGACGCGGGCCTCGACCGACTTCAGGTAGTTCATGTTCTGCAGCGTGCTGTAGCCCCAGGCCGCGAGCAGGCCGACGGTGACCAGCGTCATCGCCGTCACGCCGATCACGCGCAGCGTGTGGCGGCGGCGCTCCAGCTTCACGTCGGCGCCGGCGAGGCGCTGCTCGGGGAACACCACTTCGCGCAGCAGCGAGGTGAGGAAGTAGCTGCGCCCGCTCGACTTCTGCGGCGCGAGCATGGCGCGCTCGATGCCGAAGCTGCGCGCGAGGCTGCCCATCACGCGGTCGATCGGACTGCCTTCCTGCGTGCCGCTGGTGAAGTACACGCCGCGCACCCATGGCGGCTGTGCAAAGCGCGAACCGGTGAACACCTGCTCCAGCAGGTCGGACAGCAGCGAGCCGATGGAGCCGAACTGCGCCGGAAAACCGAAGATGGCCGCGCGGCGCGTGCCGTCGGTCTCGCGCTGCATGCGCGCGATGAGGCCGTCGTTCACGCGGTTGTGCAGCAGCGCGAACTCGCGGTTGAAGGCCGTGGAAAGGCCTTTCTCTTCCAGCTGCACGTTCTCGTTGGCCGGCAGCGTGAAGCCGAAGACCTGTGCGCGCTGTTCCTTGCCGAGGTCGTCGAAGTAGTCGGTAAAGCCGTAGAGCAGGTCGCTCTTGGTGACGAGCACGTACACCGGCAGGCGCGTGGTGAGCTTGCCGTCGAGTTCGAGCAGGCGTGCGCGGATCGAGGCCGCAAGCTGGGTGCGCGCCTCGGGGCCCTGGCTCAGCAGGTCGGCCACGCTGACGGTGAGGAACACGCCGTTCAGCGGACGACGCGGGCGCGCCTTCTTCAGCAGGCCCAGGAAGCCTTCCCATGCGCTCTTGTCTTCCGACTGGTGGCTGTCCTGCGTGGTGTAGCGCCCGGCGGTGTCGATGAGCACGGCCTCGTCGGTGAACCACCAGTCGCAGTTGCGCGTGCCGCCCACGCCACGGATGGCGCCGGGGCCGAACTTCTCGGCCAGCGGAAAGCTCAGGCCCGAGTTGACCAGCGCCGTGGTCTTGCCCGCGCCCGGTGCGCCGATGAAGACGTACCACGGCAGGTCGTACAGGTAGCTGCCGCCCGAGATCGACATCCAGTCGCGCAAGCCGGGCTTCTTGCCGGCGGCATGCAGGCGCATCTGCTTGAGCGTGGCAACGGCTTCGCTGAAGCGCGTGTCGAGGATCTTCTGCTCGCCGTTGACCGGCGCATCGGTCTTCGCGGCCGGCGCCTTCATGAGGCCGTCGGTCAAATGCTGGCTCGCACGGCGCGCGCGCCAGCGGCGGTACAGCGCGCGCAGCACCACGATGAGCACGATGACGCCGATGACGATGGCGCGCGTCATTTCGCTTTCGAGCGGCGCGAGCGAGCCGATCTTCACCAGCGGGCCGATCCACCAGATCAGCAGCGCGACGACGATCAGCGCGAGCAGTGTCAGCAGCAGCGGGCTGAACAGGAAGCCGAAGATTTTCTTGATCATTTCGTCGCTCCTGGTACGGGAGCAGCCGGTGTGGCAGCAGCGAGCCGGTCGGGTTCGGTCAGCAGCACGATGTCGACGCGGCGGTTCTTCGCGCGATTGGCGGGCGTGTCGTTGGCGGCCACGGGCTCGGCGTCTGCCTTGCCGTCGGAGCGCATGCGCGCCGGGTCGACCAGCGTCGTCAGCGCGCCCTTCACCGCATCGGCCCGCGCGGCCGAGAGGTGCCAGTTGGAGGGATAGCGCAGCGAGCGGATCGGCTGGTTGTCGGAGTGGCCGGTGATCAGCACCTCGCCCTTCACCTCGGCCAGCGCCTGGCCGATGCGCCGCAGCACGGGCAGCGACTGCGCCATCGGCTCGGCGCTGCCGGAGCCGAAGAAGGAGTCGCCGCGCAGGCGCACCACGCTGCGGTCGGCCTCGTCGGTCACCGTGACCAGGCCCTGCTTGATCTCGGGTTCGAGAAAGCGTGCGAGGCGCGGCGTCTTCGCCGGCAGGGCGGGCGGCGCGATCTGGATGTTGGGCGCGCGCAGGCTCGACACCGCGGCGTAGGTGGTGTCGGAGCGGTAGTTGAGCGTGAGCCGCAGGCCGAACCATGCCAGAGCCAGCAAGAGCGCGAAGCCGGCCGCGAACACCCACAGCGGCAGCGACTCGCGCAGCCGCACCGTGCCCGCGCCCTGCCCGCGCCAGTGCGGAGAAAGCTCGGGCTCGACGGCCGGGCGGTCCTTCGCGATCAGGTCCGCGAGGCGCTGGCGCACCGAGTCGAGCTGCGCGCGGCCGTTGTCGACCACGCGGTAGCGGCCTTCGAAGCCGAGCGCGAGCACGCTGTAGATCAGCTCCAGAAGCTGGCGGTGCGTGGGCACGTCCTGCGCAAGCTTGGCAAGCAGCTGGAAGACTTTTTCGCCGCCCCAGGTTTCGTTGTGGAACTGCACCAGCAGGCTCTGCTTGTTCCAGCCGGCCTGCACGCCCCACGGCGTGTTGGCCACGGCTTCGTCGAGCGCCGTGCACAGCACGTAGCGCGCGGCGAGCACAGATTCATTGCTGACGCCGGCGCGGCGCGCATTGGCATCGAACTGGTTGACGGCGTCGGCGGTGGAGGCGCGCAGCGCCGGCACATTGGGCGGCTGCGCAAGGTTGCGCAGCTTGCCGATCAACACCAGCAGCTTGCCGGCGGCGGACACCAGCGGGTTGAGCAGGCCGAGCTCGCCGACGTCGGCGGCCGGCGTGGGATCGGCACCGCCGAAGAAAGGCGCCGGTGCCGGCGCGGGCGGCGTGCCGCCGGGCGTGCGCGGCTTGGGCTTGATGACCGTGCGTTCCGACTCGAAGGCGGCGAAGGGGTCGGGAGGTGTGCTCATGATGGTGTTCCGTTTCCGTCAGCCCGGTGTGGCTAGGAACGAATGGCCCAGAACGCGAGGTCCAAGCCCGGGAAATCTCCGGCGATGTGCATCGCGATGCCGCCGGATTGCTCGAGCTGGCGCCACAGGTCGCTGTTGCGCGTTTCGAGTTCGAAGTAGTTGGCGCCGGTGTGGAAGGGAATCTGCCTCGGCGCGACCGGCATCGGCGTGAGCGTGACCCCCGGCAGCGCGAGGTTGACGAGGTCGCGGATGCGCTCGACCGGGCCGATCTTCACTTGCGTGGGGAAGCGCGCGCGCAGCGCTTCGCTGGGCATGTTCGCATTCACCGCGAGCACGAAGGTCGCCTTGCGCTGCAGTTCCACGTCCGTCACCATCGCCACGCGCACGCCGTGCTTGCGGTCGTGCAGCTCGATGCGGATGGCCGATTGCTCGAACACCATCGAGAGGCTGCGGCGCAGGTCGTCCATCACCGGGCGGAAGCTCAGTGCAAGGTCGTCGTGGATGTAGGGGCCGAAGCGCGCGACGCGGCGCGAATCGCGAAAGCTCGAAAGGTCGCCGGCCAGCCCCAGCGCATGCTCGAAGAAATGCTGCGGGTGCAGCATCGCGCTCTTTGCCAGGTGCGCAAAGATGGCCTCGTTGCGGTTCACGGCCTGCAGCAGCATGAAGTCTGCGATCTCGGCCACGCCGCCGGTGCCGCCCTGCGTCATGCGGCCCGCGAGCGCTTCGCCGCGCTGGCGCAGCAGGCCCAGCAGTTCGTCGAGCCAGGCGCGGATGACGGCATGGCCGGCCACGTCCAGCAGCGGCGGCAGCATGGCGCGGTCGAGCTGCACCTGGTTGTCGACGCGGCGCTCGACCACGCGGGCAACGCCGATGGTGGTCCAGGCGTCGGTGGCTTCGCCGGCGCGCATCAGGCGCGTGTGGAGCTGGCCCAGCTGCAGCATCGCCGTGCGCTCGCCGGCGGTGTTCGAATCGGGCACTTCGGATTCGAGCACGCGGTGGCGCACCAGCTCTTCATATTCCTCGGCGTCGGCCTCGCGCGCACCGGCGCGGCGCAGCGGCAGCGCGAGCACCACGGCCTCGTCGCGCATGGAAGAAGGAATGTCGATGGGCTCGGGCAGCGGGTCGACCGCCGGCATGTCGAAGACCGTGCCGTCGCCGAAGACGCCGACCGCCCGCACCAGCGCCAGCTTGCCCAGCGTGAGCGCGGCCGGGTCGATCTCCAGCTCGGCAAAGCCCCAGGCGTAGGGGGTGGTCGAACGCAGGAGCACATGCCTCGCATGATCGGCATGACGCTCGCTCTGCTGCAGGTGCTGAGGCTGCAACAGCATCCCCTCGCTCCAGACCACTTTTGTTCGCCAACTCATCCGCACTCCGTCAACGGCAAGGGTGCCTGAAAGAAACACGAAGTTTCCGGCGCGGGGGACGGGAGGCAAATCCGCCTTAAGGCCTAGCTAATGGCCTAGGCAGGGGGATTTGGAGCTACGGCGAAGGGACTAGGTTGAGAGCCGAACCGGGCGTTCAGCGCGCCGGAGCCGCGCGCAGGATCTCGACCTGCTCCGCATATGTCTTCTCGATGCGCTGCAGCCGCTGTTCGCGCGCCGCGTCATTGACCCACGAGGCGGCCATGGCGCGCTGCTTGCCCAACTGGTGCTCCAGCCGCGCCTCCGGCAGCAGCGCGCTGTCGTCGGCCGCAACGTAGCCGTAGGCCGCGCGCAGGGTCTTGAGCACTTCGCGCTCGGCGTCCGCACGCGGCCCCTTGCCCTTGCCGTAGCCGGTCAGGAAGTTCTGCAGCCGCGCCTGGAACTCGGGCGGGAAGTCGCGCCGCACCACCATCGGCGCGCCGGGCGGCGGCTCCGATTGCCAGACCACCTGCAGCCGCTCGGCCTCCACTGGGAACTGCTGGCGAAAGCGCTCCAGGTCGGTGGTGTTGTTGGTTGCCACGTCGGCGTCGCCGTTGGCCACGGCCAGTGCGGTGGCCTGGTGGGTGCCGACGAATTCGCTGCGAAAGCGTGTCTCCATCTCGATGTTGTTCGGCAGGAAGAGCTGGCTCTGCGGCACGATGAAGCCGGTGACCGAACGGCTGTCGCCGCGCGCGAGCCGCCATTTCTCCGGCTGGGCCAACACGGCTTCGAGGGTGTTGAGCGGCCCGGCCTTGCGCACCAGCAGCACGGCGCGGTGCTCGGGCACGCTGGGGTGCCGCGCGATCTGCGCCACCACCTTCATGCGCCGCTGCATCACGGCGTCGAGCGCCATCTTGGCCGAGAGGAAGGCCATGTCGATCTCGTCGCGGCCGATGGCGCGGTCGAGCTCTTCGTAGGTGGGCACCGAATAGGCGCTCACCGGAATGCCGAGGCTGCGGCTCATGTCGGCCATGAGCGGGGTCCACAGAGCGCGCGACTCGACGGTGCCGCCCAGCGGCAGCACGCCGAAGCGGATCATCCTGATCGGCACCGGCGCGGCCTTCTCTGCTGTCTTTTCGGATGATGCGGCGGCGCCCTGCGCCATGGCCGGCAGCGGCGCGGCCAGCATGGCCGCGAAGGCCAGCACCAGCACGGCAGCCACGCGCCAGGCCTTCGTCGTCACGGTGTCACGTCCTTGAGCACGCCGACCTGTTCTGCATAGCCGCTCTCGATGCGCTGCAGGCGGGCTTCGCGCGCGGCGTCGTTCACCCATTGCGCGGTCATGGCGTTCTGTTTGGCGAGCTGGTAGGCCAGCTTGGCCGCGGGCTGCAGCGAGCTGTTGTCGGCGGCCACGAAGCCGGCCAGGTCGTGCAGCGACTTGAGCACCACGCGCTCGGCATCGCCGCGCGGCCCCTTGGCGCGGCCGTAGCCGGTCAGGAAGGCCTGCACGCGCTTGCGCAGCTCGGGCGTGTATTCGCGGCGCACCACGATCTGCGCGTGCGGGATCAGGTCCGACTCCCACAGCACCTGCAGCCGCTCGGTCTCGGCCGGAAAGCGCAGCTTGAAGCGCTCGAAGTCGGCCGTGTTGTTGGTGGCCACGTCGGCCTCGCTGTTGGCCACGGCCAGCGCGTTGGCCTGGTGGGTGCCCACGATCTCGCTGCGAAAGCGCGTCTCCATCGCGATGTGGTTCGGCAGGAAGAGCTGCAGCTGGGGCACGATGAAGCCCGACACCGACTGCTTCTCTCCGCGCGCCAGCCGCCAGCGCTCGGGCTGGTCGAGCATGTTCTTCAGCGAGTTGAAGGGCGGCGCCTTGCGCGACAGCAGCAGCGCGCGGTAGCCGGGCAGGCCGTCGTGCCGCACCACCTGCGCCACCACCTTCATGCGGCGCTGGGTCACGGCGTCGAGCGCCATCTTTCCCGAGAGGAAGGCCATGTCGACCTCGTCGCGCTGGATAGCATGCTCCAGCGCCTCGTACGAGTTGACCGACAGCACGCTCACCGGGCGGTTGATGGCGCGGCTCAGCTCGGCCAGCAGTGGGTCCCAGTCGCTGCGCGACTCGAAGGCGCCTCCGAGCGGCAGGATGCCGAAGCGGATCGGCCCGTCCGGCGAAGGGGCGGCCTGGGCCGAGGCCCACAGCGGAAAACCCATGAGCAAGGCCAGTGCCGCCGCTCGGAGGACACCGGAGAAATCGACGAATCGGCGCATGGAAGCCTGCATTTGTGGTCCTAAAGAGATAGGGCCGTTGCGCATCGGCGGGTCTAACATGGGCAGCGCGGACGCCATTAAATATCAATTGCAAGCAATTTTTGTGATGTTTTTCCTGTCTTCCCGGTTCCGGACCGGCCTCCTAAGCTCGGCGCCCATGCGTCCGATGCCCCCATGAACTGGAACTTCCGCGTCCTGCGCGGCCTGGCCCGCCTGACCTTTGCCCAGCAGCTGATCCTGCTGGCGCTGGTGCCGGCGGCGCTGGCCACGGTGGCGGCCATCACCGTGCTGACGCGGCAACACCTGGGCAACCTCACGGAGCTGATGCGCGCCAATGCGCAAACGGTGGCCCTGCAGGTGGCCACGGTGGCGCAGGCGCCATTGGCGCGCATGGACCGCCGCGCGCTGGCGCGCACCGCCCAGTCGGGCACCTACCAGCCCAACGTGCAGCAGGTGCAGATCTGGACGGAAGACGGCGAGATCGTCGCCAACTCCGAAACCGTCGACCGCGCCCGCGCCGACGGCCTGCAGGTGGTGGTGCCCATCGTGGGCGACGACGGCCGCCACAACGGCCAGGTGATGGTCGAGATGAGTCTGGCCGCGGTGGAAAGCGCGCGGCGCTCGGTCTGGTTCAACGTGGGACTGGTGCTGGCGATCAGCCTCTTCGGCGTGAGCCTGGCAGGCTGGTGGGCGGCGCGGCGCATCAGCGAGCCGATCCGCGCGCTCGGCAAGGCGGTCGACCGGCTCGGCGCGGGCGAGGACGCGAGCGTGGCCATCGAGGGCACCTCCGAAGTGCGCCACCTGCAGCACGGCTTCAACCAGGCCGCGCGCGCGCTCGCGGAAAGCCACCGGCTGCTGCAAAGCCGCATCAACGAGGCCACGGCCGAGCTGGCCCGCAAGAACCAGCAGCTCGAAGTGGCCAGCCAGGCCAAGACCCGCCTGCTGGCCGCCGCCAGCCACGACCTGCGCCAGCCGCTGCATGCGCTCACGCTTTTCTCCGACGGGCTGGCCAACGGCGAGCACGACCCGGTGAAGCTGCAGCGCATCGGCCACATCCGCGAGTGCGTCGATTCGCTCGACCGCTTGTTCTCGGAGCTGCTGAACTTGTCGCAGCTCGACGCGGGCGTGCTGCAGCCGCAGTGGATCGACTTTCCGCTCGACCGGCTGTTCGATGAAATCAGCCGCAACTTCCGCCCGGTGGCCGAGCAGCAGTGCCTGCGGCTGGTGGTGCGCAAGACCGACATGTGGGTGCGCTGCGACTACGTGATGCTGTCGCGCATCCTGAACAACCTGGTGTCGAACTCGCTGCGCCACACCATCGAGGGCGGCGTGCTGATCGGTGCGCGGCGGCGCGGCAGGGGCGTGCGCATCGACGTGGTCGACACCGGCGTGGGCATTGCCGCGCAGCACCAGGCGCGGGTGTTCGAGGAGTTCTACCAGGTGGAGCCCACCGGCCGCCAGGCGGCGCGCGGCGCGCGCGGCATGGGGCTGGGCCTGGCCACGGTGCAGCGCCTGGCCGAGCTGCTCAACACGCGCGTAGAGCTGAGCTCGAAGCTGCACAAGGGCACCTGCGTGCGGGTGCTGGTGCGCTCGGCCCCGGCCGCACTGCCGCCGGCGGCGGGGTCGCAGGCCGTTGCCGCCATCGAGGAAGAAGAAAGCCTGGCCAACGTGCGCATCCTCGTGATCGACGACGAGCGCACCATCCTCGAAGGCCTGACGGTGGTGCTCTCCAACTGGGGCGCCGAGGTGCTGCCCGCACAGACCCGCGCCGAGGCGCTGGCGCTGGCCGACACCTGGGAGCAGCCGCCCGACGTGGTCATCAGCGACCTGCTGCTGCAAGGCGGCGACAACGGGCTCGACGTGATCGCTGCGCTGGAGCGCCATCCGCGCGGCATCGGAGTCGGCACCGCGCGCCTGCTCGTCACCGGCGAGACCAAGCCCGACCGCCTGCGCGAAGTGGCGAGCGCAGGCATCACGGTGCTCTACAAGCCGGTGTCGCCGCGCGTGCTGCGCCAGGCCATCCAGACGCAAAGGGCCGTCGCAGCCCTCGCGGTAGGTGCGTAGGTAGTCCATCGGACATAGGCCGTGCGGCTGCCACCGCGTGACATCCGTCACACGAGCAGGCCCTCGCCGACACGGACATAAGCCCTCCGCCTTATCGCGCCAAGCCGGGTCCGTCCTTACATTGGACTATCGCCCCTTGCTGCGGAAGCAGTCCATGTTTGTTGCCGTGAATTCCTTTCTCTCGCCCTTCTGCGGAAGGTTGCGCCGCGCCGTGCTGGCCGTGGGCTTCGTGTGGGCCGGTGCTGCTGTCTCGTCTGCCTTGTTCGCTGCCCCGGCCTCGGCCGCCAGCCTCACGGTGCTGATGGGCGACGATGCCGCGGCGTCTTCCGAGTTCGTGCAGCAGCTGCGCGCGGACCAGGAACCTGGCGGCAAGTTCGAGCTGGTGCGGCTCACTCCCGGCGGCGCCGATCCGCAACCGCCCGCGGAGGCAACGGACACCGAGCGCGCCGCGAACGCCGGCGTGCGCACGCGCAGCCTGCGCACCGCTTCCGACGCGCCGCTCACCATGGCCGTAGGCCCCGCCGCCGCGCGCGCCGCCGTCGAGCGGCCGGGCCAGGAGCCGCTGGTGCTGGCGATGCTGAGCCGACTCGAATACGAAACCCTGAAGGCCAGCAGCCCTGCCCTGCGGCGCGGCGACCGGCGCGTGGGCGTGCTGCTGCGCGACCCGGCCATGGCCGACCAGCTCGCGCTGATCACCGCCGTGCTGCCGCAGAAGCACCGCATCGGCGTGGTCGCCACGCCCGAGTCGGAGCCGCTGGTGCGCGAACTGCAGCGCGCGGCGCAAGGCGCGAACCCGCCCTGGGACCTGCGCGTGGAATACGCGCCCGACGCCAAGTCGCTCGCCAACGCCCTGCGCCAGGTGGTGCCGCTGAGCGATGCGCTGATGGTGCTGCCCGACCTGATCGGCGACAGCCAGGCGGCCACGCTCTCGGTGCTGCGCGCCGGCGCGAGCGCGGGCCTGCCGGTGTTCGGCGCAAGCGAAGGGCTGGTGCGCTCGGGCGGCCTGGCCGCGGCGGTCTCGACGCCATCGCAACTCGCGCAGCAGGCCCGGCTGCTCGGCCAGAAAGTGGCGAGCGCGGGCACGGGCAGCAGCAACAGCAATGCGCCGCTGGTGGAAGCGGCAACGCCCGCCACCGTGCGCGTCAACGCCACCGTGGCACGCGGACTCGGCCTGCGCATGCCGGAGGAACGGGAACTGACCGACCGGCTCGCAGCCCCGCGATGAGCACCGCACCGCCCTCTCAAGGCCCGCCGGGAACAAACGGGGCCGGTGCGCCCGCGCCCATGCCCACGCCGCCGCCCCAGTCGCCCCACACGCTGGTCGTGCGCGGCAACCTGCAGCGCGATCTGTTCCGTCTTGGCGTGGTGCCGTGCGCGGCGGTGGCGCTGGCGCTCACCGGCTGGTTCACGCACAACCGGCTGCAGACCCTCGAAGCCGCCTTCGACGCCGAAGGCCAGGCCGTGGCGCGGCAGGTGGCGGCCATGTCCGACCTGAGCCTCTACGCGGGCGACTTGCCGGCGCTGCAGAACGTGGCCAATGCCGCGCTGCGCGGCGGCCAGGTGACGCGCGTGGAGATCAGCAACAGCGCGGGCGTGTACGTCACGGCCGGGCCCAAGACGCCGTCGCTGGCGCAGCTGCGCATGTTCACCTCGCCGGTCACGCTGCGCGAGGCCTCGCGCGCCAGCGCCTTCGCGCCCGCCGGCTCCACCGCTGCGGGCGACACGCCCATCGGCCTCGTGCAGACCTTCCGCGACACCACCGCCTACACGCGCGAGCGCAGCCGCTCGCTCTTTGCAGGCATCGGCATTGCGCTGGTGGCACTGGTGGCTGCATGGGCCTCGGTGCGCCACATGGCGCGCACGGTGGCGCGGCCGCTGCGGCGCGTGTCGCGCACGGTGGCGGCGCTGGAGTCGGGGCATTTCGAGGTGCGCTGCGACGTGGTCGAGGGCGGCACGCGCGGCACGCACGAACTCGCGGTGCTCGCGCATGACATCGACCGGCTGGCCGAGCGACTGCAGCGCAACCGACAGGTCAGCGAGGAGCGCGTGCGCGAGGCCACCGCCGTCGCATTGCAGCGCATGGCCGAGGCCGAGCAGGCCGCGCTGTCGCGTGCGCGCTTCCTGGCGGCAGCGAGCCACGACCTGCGCCAGCCGCTGCATGCCATGGGCCTGTTCATCGACGGCCTGCTGCCTGGCGCCTCGCCCACGCAGCGCCCGGCCGTGCTGCGGCTGCAGGAGAGCACCGAGTTCATGGGCGTGCTGCTCGACGACCTGCTCGAGATCTCGCGGCTCGATGCACAGGTGCTGACGCCTGCGATCGCCAAGGTACCGCTCGCCGCGCTGTTCGACCAGCTCGATGCGCAGCACGCCGCCACCGCCGTCGAGGCCCGCGTGCGGCTGCGCTGGAGCGACCGCGGCCTGGCCGTGCGCACCGACGCGGCAATGCTGCGGCGCATCGTCGGCAACCTCGTGACCAACGCGCTGCGCCATGCGCCCGAGGGCGGCACCGTGCTAGTGGCCGCACGGCGCAGCCCGGCCGGCGTGCGTATCGAGGTGCGCGACAACGGCGTGGGCATCGCGCCGATCCACCAGGGCCGCATCTTCGAAGAGTTCTACCAGGTGGCCAACACCGAGCGCGACCGGCGCCGCGGCTTCGGGCTGGGGCTGGCCATCTGCGCGCGCATCGCTGCGCTGCTGGGAACCCGCATCACCGTGCGATCGGCGCTGCAGGCAGGCAGCACTTTCAGCTTCACGCTGCCCGAGGCGCGCCTGGCGGACATCACGCCACCCGAGCCGCCGCCACTCGCCGTCGCGCCCCTGGCCGGCCTGCGCTGCCTGGTGGTGGACGACGACCCCGCCATCCTCGACGGCAGCCGCGCGCTGCTGGAGCAATGGGGCTGCCAGGTCGAATGCGTGACCAACGGCCCCGAGGCCATCGCGCGGCTGGGCACCGGCGACCTCCACTACGACGCCGTGCTGTGCGACCTGCAACTGGCGGGCGAAGGCGACGGCGTGGACGTGATCGACGCCGCCAAGCGCCTGCAGCCCGACGCGCTGGCGGTGCTGGTGTCGGGCGCCACCGGGCCCGAGGTGCTGCAACGGCTGCGACATGGCGGGGTGATGCTGCTGACCAAGCCGGTTGCGCCAGCGAAGCTGCGGGCGCTGCTGACCACGCGGCGGCACGTGCACATCGCCTGACCCCGGCGCTTTCTACGCCCGCGAGAACTGCCGGCGATACGCAGTGGGCGATACCTTGAACGCCGACATGAAATGCTTGCGCAGCGACACCGCCGAGCCGAAGCCGGCGCCGGTCGCTACGCGCTCGACCGGATGGTCGGTGGTCTCCAGCAGCCGCTGCGCCAGCGCAAGGCGCTGGTTCTGCACCCACTGGCCGACGGTGGTGCCGGTGGATTCGCGAAAGCGCCGCGTGAAGTTGCGCCGGCTCATGAGCGCGCGCCGCGCGAGGTCGTCGAGCTCGTGCGGCGTGTCGAGGTGCCCGCCGAGCCACTCCAGCAGCGGCGCGAGGCGGTCGCGCTCGGCTGTTGCGGGCACAGGCTGCTCGATGTACTGCGCCTGCCCGCCCTGCCGGTGCGGCGCAACCACCATGCGCCGCGCGGCGCGGTTGGCCGTCTCGGCGCCGTAGCGCACGCGCAGCAGGTGCAGGCAGCAGTCGATGCCCGCGGCCGTGCCGGCGGAAGTGAGCACGCTGCCATCGTCCACGTACAGCACCTCGGGCTGCAGCTGCACCTTCGGATACTGCTTCGCGAAGGCCGGCGCCAGCTTCCAGTGCGTGGTGGCGGGCCGGCCGTCGAGCAGCCCCGCCTCGGCCAGCACGAAGGCGCCCAGGCACAGGCCGACCACGGTGGCGCCGCGCCGGTGCGCGGCCTGCAGCGCGCGGATCAGCTCGGGCGGCGCCGCGCTGCCGTCGTCGCGCCATGAAGGCACCACCACGATCTGCGCCCGGCGGATCGCCTCGAGCCCATGCGGCACCACGAGCGTGAAGCCCGCGTTGGTCTGCAGCGCTCCGGGCTCCGGCGCGCACACCCGCATGCGAAAGCGCGGCGCGCCGGTCTCCGTGCGGTCTTCGCCGAAGACCATGCAGGGCACGGACAGGTGGAAGGGGCTGATGCCGTCGAAGACGACGACGGCGATGGTTTCGATGGCCGGATTGCGCATGGCCCGATCTTATCGATGAATGGCTTTCGGGCCACTGTCGCGAAACGGTGCAAAGGCGAAGAATCAGGCCATCCGAACAACCAGAGAGAAGGAGTCTTTCATGAGCAACAACACCGCCACAACCCCGCGCCGCGCCCTCGTCGTGATCGACGTACAGAACGAATACTTCGAAGGCGGCGGCCTGCCGATCGAGTTCCCGCCCATCGAAGACACGCTGCCCAACGTGACGAAGGCCATGGATGCGGCACGCGCCGCCGGCACGCCGGTGATCGTGGTGCGCCACCATGCGCCCAAGGGCGCACCGGTGTTCCAGGCCGACACGCACAACGGCCAGCTGCACCCCGAGATCGCGAAGCGGCCGCACGACCACCTCATCACCAAGAGCTTTCCGAGCGTGTTCACCGGCACCGACTTCGCCGACTGGCTCGCGCGCCATGAGATCGACACGCTGAGCGTGGCCGGCTACATGACGCAGAACTGCGACGCTTCCACCGTGTTCGAGGCCATGCACCGTGGGCTGAACGTGGAATTCCTGGCCGACGCCAGCGGCGCTCTGCCGTACGAGAACGCGGCGGGCAAGGTCACGGCGGAAGAAATCCATCGCGTCTTCAGCGTTGTCTTCCACAGCAACTTCGCTGCGGTGACTTCGACCGACGCGTGGATCTCCGCGATGCGCGAAGGCCAGGTCATCCCGAAGGACAACGTCGTGATGTCCAACCGCCGCGCACGCGGCGTCGCCTGAACCGGGCGCGGATCAGAAGTCCGCGCAGCCGTTGCGCTTCTCGGTGTCCACGCAACTCGACAGGTTGGGCCGCGAGCGCACGCGCGACCATTCGCGCGCCAGCACGTCGCTGCCCTGCGTTGCGCGGTCGCCTTCCAGCGGCCCGGTGGCAAAGCAGATCGGCGGCGGGCCGATGTTGCGGTCGTACACCCAGGTGGCGGGCAGGTCGCGCAGCACGTCGGGGCGCGGCAGGTTGGGCAGCCCGCCGACGAACAGGGTGCCCGGCACCACGTTGACCGCATAGCCCTCGGCCGAGGTGAAGGTGCCATTGATCGGGTACGCGCCCTGCGGGCTGGCCTGCAGCGCCGGCGAGAACAGGAAGCCGGCGAAGCCCGCGCCCGTGTCGCCCAGAATGAGCCCGCCGATGCCGTAGCTGAACAGCGGGTTCGGATAGCCGAAGGGCCGGCTCGCGTTGGCGACGATCACCGTCGCCACCGGCTGCTGCGCGTAGATGAAGTGGTTGGCGCCCGCGGGAATGCTCACCGCGCACAGGCCCGAGTACGCGCAGTGGTACAGGTTGGGGTACAGCCCCGAACCCGCCAGGCCGCCGCGCGTCTCGCCCACCCAGGTGTCGGCCCAAACGCGCCACGGCGCGCCGCCGATCGTGTAGCCGCCGGTGTTCTGGAAGCGCGATGCCGCCACGAGGTCGGCTCCGTTGGTGCTGCTCACGTTGGCGCCCAGCAGCAGGTCGCCGCTCAGCGTGCGCACGAACACGGTGTCGGCCGCCATCGAAGTGGCCGACACGACCTGCGGCGCATTGCCGGCGGCGTCGTAGCCGGTGACGCTTACCGAGCCCAGCTTCACGGTGTCGACATCGACATACCGGAAGGCACCGGCCGCGCCACCGCCCAACGTGTCGGCGCTGACGTTGTTCGCTGCCTGGTCGAGCAGCACGCTGCCGCCGGTGGAGCGCGCCAGCAGCGTGCCGGCGGTGATTGGCGCAGCAGCTGTCTGCGTGATGTTGCCGCCCGAGATCAGCCCGACCTTCGACGCCGTGAGTGCGCCGCCGAGCTGGATGTTGCCGCCACCGCCGTTCTGCAGCGTGAGCGCGTTGGGCACGCCGAGCGGCCCGACGACGTTGATGTCTGCCGCATGGGCATTGCTGCCGGCGACAATGGTGGGCGCGTCGAGCCGCGTGAACTCGTCGGCCGACACCGCGAAGCCCGTGGCCGCCGTGCCGCCCAGTGTGATCGGGTTGGCCGTGCGGTCGACAGCGTTGCCGGCAGCGTCCACGCCGCCGGGGCGGAGGTTGAGCACGTTGCCCGCGCGCACGGTTCCGCCTACGACCAGGGCATCGACGGTGCCGTTGTTGCTGGCTCGCAGCACCACGCTGTTGTTGCCGTTCACCTGCGCGCCTGCGGCGATGGTGACGCCAGTGCCGTTGGCCTGCGACTCGCCCGCGATGTCGATGTTGCCCACGCCGAGCGTAGTGACCAGCGCTGTACCAGCCACCAGCACGCCGCCCGAAGGCGCATCCAGCGGACCAGGCGTCACAAGGCCGCGAATGCCGATGTTGCCGCCTACGCTGCGGACCACCGTCGCGCCGGTGATGTCCACGCTTTGCACGGACAACGGAGAAAGACTGTAGTTGTAGCTGGCGCCGATACCCACGATATCGATGTCGCCGCTGGTGGTCAGTATCTGGCTTGCCGCCGTGCCGTTCTGGATGCGCACGCCATCGCCATGCTGGCCGACGCCGGTGATCGAGACATCGCCGGTGCTGCTCTGGATGGTCACTCCCGTGAGGTCGACCGTGGGCACCGTGCTGAAGACGGTGGTCGGCAGGGTACGCCTGCCGCTCAGTTGCACGAAACCGCTCGGCCCGCCGTCGCCGCCCGCGATGGTGCGCGTGTCGATCTTCGTACCGTTGAGCGACAGCGCCGAGTTGCTGTTCGCACCGGCATCGGCGTTCATCGTCACATTGCCGCCGTTGGTATTGATCGCGCCGTTGAAGCTGATCGTTCCGCCCTGCCCGCCCACGCCCGCGTTGAACACCACGTTGAGTGCGCCGTCGGCCGACTGGATGGTGTTGCTGTTGCCCGATCCGCTGATGTTGTGCGCGGCGTCGAGCTGGAAGGTCAGGGGCGCACCGCCGGTCGTGCGCTGGATCGCCGCCAGCGTGTCGAAGCTGATGTTGCCGTCGGTCGCCACACCGCCGGTGCCGGTGGTGATGGTCACGCTGGTGCCCTTGTCGAGCGCGGCATTGATATCGCCATCCTGCACTGTCGAATTCGCCATCGGCGCGAAGGGGTCGCCCGTCAGGCTGCCGCTGGCCGTGCCATGGGCGATGATGACGTTGTAGGGGTCGATAGTCCACGTGCCGGCCGTGCCTACAGGCGCCGAGGCGTCCACGCGCACACCGGTCAGGTCGAAGTGCGGCGCCGAGGTCTCGATGCTGCCGCCGTTGCCGCCGGCACTGCCGCCCCGCGCCGACAGGCTGCCGTAGCCGCGCAGCGTGTCGCCCGCGATCACGTTCACCGTGCCGCCGTTGCCCGTGGCCGACTTCGCGTCGGCGCGCAGGCTGGCCTGATCGCTGATGGCGATGGTGCCGGTGGCGCGCACGTCGATGGTGCCGGACTGGCCCGCGCCGCCGGCGTCGATGGTGGTCACGTTGTCGAACGAATCGGTCACCAGCACGTTGCGCCCGTTGAGGCTGACGGTGCCGCCCGCGCCGGTGCTGCTCGAGACGTCGAGCACCGGCAGGATGGTGGTGCCCGACTCCAGGTCGCGCAGGTTCACGCGCCCCACGCGCACGTCGCCGCCGCGGCCGTCGACGGCAATGCGCCCGCCCTCGGCGCGCACGGTGCCGCCGGCTTCCATTCCGAGCACCACCGCCGATGCGTCGTTGCCGACGGTCGCGGCGCCGTTCGCCACGTCGAAGCCCTTGCCGCCCGCCGTGCCCGAGATCGACACGTCGCGCCCCTTGCCGGCCGTGATGCTGCCCCCGAGGATGGAAACGCCGTTGCCCGCGCCGTAGCTCACGCCGGCGCCACCGTTAGCGGCCGATGCCGAGGTCAGGAAGGCGCTGTTCGCCGTCAGGCCCTGCATGTCGCTGCCGGTGCCGTCGATGGCCACGCGGCCGCCGGCATCGATGATCGCGCCGCGCATCGAGATGCCGCCGATGTTGCCCGTGGTCACGTCGGGGAAGGAACTGTCGACGAAGTCCACGGTGCTGCCGTACACCGCGACAGGATCCGTGGCCGTCCAGCTGCGCGAGCTGCCGGTGATGTTCACATCGCCTGTGCCGGTGCGCAGCACTGTGTCGTTGCTCTCGGTGCCGTCCAGCAGCACGCCGCCCGCGCCGATGCCGCCCGCGCCGGTGATCGCGATGTTGCCTGCGCCGGTGGTCAGGCTGCTGCCCGAGACTTGCACGCCGTCAGCGCTCACGTAGTAGTTCGGGTCGCCGGCCGAGCTGCTGGAGCCCTGCCCGCGCAGCACGATCGAGCCGCTGCCGCCGCAGGCGCCCGAAGCCATCGCGCAGGTGCTCAGCGTGCTGTCGAACAGCGAGATGCCCGCGCGGCCGATATTCGGCCCGCCATCGGTGGGCGCGATGCCGCCGACCGCATAGCCGTTGGCCGCGTCGCTCTGCCCGTAGAAGCGGATGTTGCCGCCGTTGGTGGCGATGCTCGCGTTGTTGAGTTCGATCACGCCGCCGTCGGTGCCACTGGCCGAATTGGCGTTGAAGTCCACGTGCAGCGCGCCGCTTTCCGAGCGGATCGACGAGCCGCTGGACATCTGGATGTCGCGCAGCGAATCGACCGTGAGCCGCGCGTCGCGCCCCTGCGACTTGACGATGCTCGCGTTGTCCTGGAATCGCACGTCGTGCGACTCGCCGTCGTTGGAGCCGGTGCGCAGCGTCACGTCGGTCGAGTGGCCCAGCGTGTTGCCGATGGCTGTCGTGCTGATGCGCGTGTCGGCCGTGTTCAGCCCATAGTCCGACGGGTCGTAGGCCGGCACGGTGTTGTCCACATTGAGCGTGCCCTTCGACTCGACCACCCAGGTCCCGTTGGCACCGCTCGCACCGCCCGCCGCATCGATCTGCGCCAGTTCGGTCACCTCGACCTGCCGCGCCGTCGTCGTGATGGTGCCGCCCGCGCCGCTGCCCGCACCGCGCGCCTGGATCTGGCCGGAGACGTGCGTGTAGTCGGCGCTCAGGTCTACCGTGCCGCCTTGCCCGTTGGCACCGGTTGCGTTCGCGCGCAGCACCGAATCGGGCGACATGCTCACTGCGCTGTTGCCCGTTATCTGGATCTGCCCGCCCTTGCTGCCGCCTGCATCCGCGGTCAGGCCGGACAGGCGCACGTAGTCCGCGCTCGCGGTGATCGAGCCGCCGGCCACGCCCGCCTCGGTGCCTCTCACGTCGAGGGTGCCGCCGAGCAGCATCTCGTTCGAGCGCGCCGGCGACTGGCCGCCGTCGAGCACGATCTCGCCGTTGCGCGTGGACAGCGAGAGAGCCCGGATCACGCCGGTCTGGCTCACCACGAGCTGGCGTGCATCGACATCCGCTGCTGCCGCCATCAGCACCACGCGACCGCCATTGGCCGTGATGTTGCTGGTGTTCATGAGCTGCGCGGTGGTGGGACTGTTCTTGTCCCCGATCGTGTCGGTGGCCTGCAGGTCCGCGAGCTTGAAGGTGGTCTGCCCGTCCAGCGGCACCTTGAAGGTCGTGAGCCCGTCGCCGTCGAAGTCGAGGTTCATCGTGAGCTTGCTGGCCGACACCAGGCCCACCGAGCCGCGCGCGACGTTGATCTCGCCGTCGTTGCGCACCGAGCCACCGACCAGCGCCACGGTGCCGCCCGGCGATGCGGTGATCGACGCGCCGCCCTCCACCCTCACCTGCGCGATGCTGCCCGAGGGACCGACGAAGACAAGCTGCTCGCTCTTGTCGAAGGCCTTGTTCTCCGAGCCCGCGGGCATGAAGTTGCTGTTGGCGATATCCAGCGTGGACGCGACCAGCCCGCCCACGTTGACCGACGAGCCCTTGCCGAACACGATGCCGCTCGGGTTGATGAGGAACACGCTGCCGCCGGGCAGGTTCGGGCTGCCGATCAGCGAAGTCTTCAGCGTGCCGTCGATGCGCGATGCCTGGATGGTGCCGCCGTCACCCACCACGCGGTTGAGCAGCACTGCACGCGTGCTCGGCTGCGCAATGTTGACTGTGTTGGTCGCGCCGATGGAGAAGGTCTGCCAGCTGGCGATACCGCGCAGGGACGGCTGGGTGATGCTCATCACGTTGCCGCTCTGCGTCATCGTGACGCCGCCGGCAATGGGTGTGAAGCCGGTGGGCAACACCTGCGCCATGGCCGGGGCCGCGCCCGCACAGATCAGCGACAGCGCGATGGGCCGCAGTTGAAGCCGCTGTGGAAATCGATTGCGTTGCTTCATGGTCAGAACGCCTTGATGAGCTGCACGTACAGCCTCGGGTTGCGGCCACCGCCGTCGGTCTGCGCAGGCGGCGTGCCGGCGCGCCAGGCGAGCGTGGCGTTGATCGAGAAATTGCCCGGCCGCGACCAGCTCAGGCCCACGCCGTAGCCGCGCAGGCTGTGGCTGTTGACGCCGTCGTAGGGCGTCGGGTTGCGCACGATCTTTCCGTGCGCGGCGTCGTAGAACAGGAAGGGCGTGAGCTCTTCGTTGAGCGACCAGCGCCATTCGACCGTGCCGATCACGCCCTGGTCCACCAGCAGTTCGCCCGAGGGGTAGGCACGCACCGCGCGTGCGCCGCCGAGCGCGAGTTTTTCCGAGGCGTCGAGGTTCTTGCTGGCCCACTGTCCACCCAGCGACAGGTACAGCGAATGGCGCGGCACGATGGCCTGCAGGCGCGAGAGCTGGAAGCTCAGCTTGGTGAAGCCGCCTTCGGTGTTGTGCCCCGTGATGCTGCGATCGAAGTCGCGGCTTTCCGGGTCGCGGATCGAAAGGTTGCCGTGGTACAGCGTGCCCGAACTGGCCCAGTAGCCGCCGCCCAGAAGTTCGTCGCGGCGCTCCCAGGTCCATCCCAGGCTCAGGCCGTTGACGCGCTTCTTCGAGCTGAAGTCGGCCGCGCGCAGTTCGTCGGTAAGGTCTTTCACGTCGACACCCAGGCGCAGGAACAGGTTCTGCTGGCGCTGTCTGATCAGCGGATAGTTCAGCGAAAAGTCGAGCACGTTGGCGCGGCCGCGCGCATCGAGGTCGACGAACTGGCCGCCAAGCTCATAGCTCACCCGCGACAGGCCAACGCCCGCACGAAGCCCGCTGGTGCCGATGGGCGCCTCGTAGGCAATGCGGCCGTATTGCAGCGCGTTGCTGTCGGACACCATCACGCGCATGTCGAGGTTGTCGCCGATGCCGAAGGGGCTGAGCCAGCGCGCCGTGCCGCCCACGCGGTAGCGGCCCGATTCCTTTGTGCCGTGGTTGTCGGCCTCGGCCGTGAAGGCCCAGCGCGGCGCGGCGGCCACTTCGACCGACAGGTCGGTGGTGCCGGCCTGCGCGCCTTCCTGCAGTCCCGATGACACCTTGACGCCAGGCTGGTCGGACAGCAGCAGCATCGCGCGTTCATAAGCCGGCGCGCTCACGGCCTCGCCGGGCTGCAGTGGCGCGAGGAAGCCGCGCACGCGCGACTCGGCAATGGGCGCGTCGGGCGCAACCACCACGTCGACCTTGCCGAGGCGGCCTTCGATGACGCTGATCTCGACGATGCCGTCGCGCACGGTCTGCACGGGCACCACGGCCTGTGCGAGGAAGTAGCCTCGTTCCTTGTAGCGGGCGGTGATGGCCTTCGCCAGCTCTTCGAGGTCGGTGAGCGTGACGTCGCGGCCGATGTAGGGGCCGGTGATGGTCTGCAGCTCTTCGTTGGTCAACGCTTTCACGCCGTTGAGCCGCAGGTCGTTGAGCTTGAATGTCGAGCCTGTTGGGCGCGGCGGTGCCGGAAGGCTCTGCGGTGCAACGGCGCCGGTTGCCTGTGCCAGCGGACGGTCGCAGGTGCCGCAGGGGTCCTTGGTGGGCAGCAGTTCGGTGCTGTCGCCGGCATCGTTGGCCGACGTGGCTTGCGGTTCAGCCTGCGCCTGCTCCTGGGCATGCGCGCGATCGGCAGCCATGAAGAACATGGCCGACACCAGCGCGCCGGCGGCCCAGGCAACGGGACGCAGTGCGCTGCGCGGATCAAGAGCAAGGGGGCGGTTTCTTTTCATGGCATTGCGCATGGCTCAGCTCCCCACCGTCAGGCGCCAGTTACCGATCAAATTGAACGGCGCCCAGAAGAAGGGATGGGACATCTTTGGGTCCTTCAATACAGCGAGTTGCCCGGCCTGCATGGCCTTCTGGATGTCGCGTCCCTTGGCCAGCTCGCCGTAGAGCGTGCTCATGAGCACCGCGGTCGCGTCGTCAGACACCGGCCACAGCGAGGCGATCAGGCTGGAGCTTCCAGCCGAGAGAAACGAGCGCGTGAAGCCCAGCACCTCATCGCCCTGCGCGATGCGCCCCAGTCCCGATTCGCAGGCCGACAGCGTGACCAGCGCGGTGCCGTCCATCGGCAGCTCGAGGATCTCGTGCGCCTCCAGAAAATTCTGCTTGCCGCCTTCGTTGGCCAGCAGGATGCGCGAGTACAGCGGATCGACCGCATCCGCCTCGGCATGCGCCGCCACGTGCATCAGCGGCGAGCGCGAGGCCACGTCGCGGAACTGCGTCTTGGTGGCGGCCGCGCCCATGTACACGGTGTTGCGCGGGAACAGCTGCGCGAGCTGCTTCACTTCGGTCTCGGCGCCGGGCAGGTCGTACTTGTCCTCGATGCGCGGATTGCCGAAGGCCGTGAGCGATGCGTTCACGCGCGGCGTGCGCTGAGCGAGCTGCACCGCGATGCTGATAGACGGCGCCACCGCCACCGGATGCGTCTCGATGACGTAGCGGCCGTCGAGCCGCAGCGCCTGGAACGGCAGGTAGTGCAAGGGCCCGTGCGGCACCACGATCAGCCTCTGCCCCGGTGCCAGGCCGAGCGGCCCGAGCAGCGCGGCGCCCAGCTTGTCGGCGTTGGTGATGGCGGTGCGGCGGCCGCGCACGATGGAGTTGCGGAAAGTCTCGACCAGCTCGTTGAGTTCGTCGCGCTTCACCGCCACCGTCTTCTCGGTGATGCTGCTCGAGCTCACGACCCACACCACGAGCCGGTCGGGCAGCGAGTGGAACTGCACCACGCGTTCGTCGGGCGCCAGCGTGCGTTGCAGCGTGGCAAGGTCGACGGTGTTGGCGGCTTGCTCGTTGATCTTCGCGCGGCCGCGCACCGCGTCGAGCAGCGCGCGCGAGCGGCTGTGCTCGCTCACCTCGAATGCGGCCCGCGCATCGCCCGCATCGCTGTAGATGGCCACGCCACGCTCGAACACCGTCTGCAGGTCCGAGAACAGGCCCATCTTGAATTCTTCGCTGCGGAACTTGGCGCGCACCTTGTCGACGTCGCCCAGCGCGCGGCCCACGGCCTCGGCCGCGGCCTGCTTCTGGCCCAGCGCGAGTTCGCTGCGCGCCACGCCGTCCCAGGCCCAGAGGCGGTAGTACTCGGTGTCCGCGCCGACCTGGCGCGCCGTGAGCGCGCGGTACATGTCGCGCGCCTCGGCCGGCTTGTTCTCGGCCAGCAGCAGGCGGGCGCGGGTGCGGTCGAGCTGCGCGGTGAGCGGTGCGTCCTTCGGCGGAGCCATGGTGCCGAGCACTTCGCGTGCCCGTGCGGGGTCGCCCGATTCGATCAGCGCGTTGACCAGCGAGGCCTGCACCAGCGGCGCATAACGCTGCGAGCTGTTGGCCAGAGCTTCGTCATAGCTGAGAACCGCGCCGGAGAAATCGCCGCGGCGCGTGCGCACGTCGCCAATCACCTTCTGCACGGGGCCGACCACCAGCTTGGGGTCGCGCGCCTGGTGCCTGAGCGCTTCGCGTGCGAACTCTTCGGCTTTTTCGAGCTGGCCCGAGTAGCTGTAGACGATGGCCAGGTCGCGATTGGCCATGGCCATCAGGTTCGGGTCGTTGGTGGCGTTGGCCAGGTGCAGCGCCTTGCTCGCGGCGCGCACGCTCTGGCGAAACTCGCCGGCCTCGGCCAGCGCAACGGCCTGGCTGCAGTACTGGTAGCCCGAGAGCTTGACCGCGTCCTGCCCATAGAGAACAGCGCCTTCGCTGGTCAATGCCAGCAAGGTGTCGGTGTCGGCCAGTCGGGCCTGCTCCATCTTGCTGGCCGCGGCTTCGGCGCTCGTCGCTTGCTGCGCCGATGCCAAAGAGCCGTAGCCCAGGAGAAGAATGCCAGCCAGACCGAGCGCACCTGCGAAGCCCGCACGATGACGTGCAGGGCGCTCCCATCCCCATCTTGAAAACCACGCCATTGAACCCCCTGCGTGCGGCCCATGCATCCGCTGCTGCGGATGCTCGACGCCGCGGGAGTGCGCGCCGTTCAGGCCTCGGGGGGAAAGTCTAGGAGCGGCCTCCTGCCGCGCCTATTCTCAATACGGTCTAGCGCTAAAGGACTAAGAGGGTGCTTGCGCCAGGTCAATTTACCGTGTGCGCGCCCAGGCCGTCGGAGGTGTCCTCCGGCAAACCGATCCATTGCACCGACGGATCGAAAGCAAGGCCCGGGTTGCGATCCCCCGCCTTGATGTCCGGCTTGCGGCGCAGGGTCCGGTTCAGCGTGCCGACTCCGCCGGCGGTCCATTCGGTTCCAGGGTCAAGGCCGACTTGACCGAAGCGATCGATGACCACGCCCGACTTTTCCAGCGTCAGGGCATCGTCGCCATTGAAGTTGACTACGCCGCTGGTGAGCGTGCCTGCGGGCTTGAAGGCAGCCGTCGCACTGGCGTTCGCCAGCACCAGCACGCCACCAGGCGGCAAGGAGCCGGAAAGCACCTGGGAGTTGGTTGGCGGCGTGGCCGTGCCGTTGGAATACAGCCTGACGGTATACAGGCTCAGGTCCACCGCCGATGCGGTCGGGTTGTAGATCTCGATCGCCTTGTTGCTCGCCGTGCCTTCCACGTATTCGCTGAAGAACAGATCCGGCGCTCCGGGCGGTACAACCACGACCACCGCGCTCACGTTCACGCTGCTCGATTGCGTTGCGGCCTGACCGGCGGAGTTGGTCAGCGTGGTCACCACGTTGTAGGTGCCCGCGGCCGCGTAGGTATGCGTCACCGTGCCGGTGCCAGGCACTGTCGTGGCGCCGCTGCCGTCTCCCCAATCGACTGCAAGAGAAGTCAGCGTGGTCGCGCCGCCGGGTGTGGCTTCGAAGATGTTCACGCTGTAGGCTTCTCCGACCTTTGCGGCCGTCGGGACCGACGCACTGACGATGGGTTGCGTCACCGCGGCATCGGCCGCCAGGGTCAGGGCGACAAGCACAGGGTCATGGTCCGATGCCCGGAAGGGCGTGGGCGCATAGCGGTCGTCGGTCGTGAAGTCGGTGTTGTAGTCCAGCGCAGTGGGCTCGTCGGCGTTGATGTGCCACACGCTCACGCCGCTGACCTGCGAGCCCAGCGAGGCCGAGGCATAGGCATGGTCGAGTGCGCCGGTTTCGCCGCCGAAGACATAGGTGTACCGGTTGTCGGCGGGCATGCGCTTGAGCAGGCTTTCGTTGCCGGCAGCTTCGAGCACCTTGGTCGGGTCTTCCAGCAGGTAGCTGTTGAAGTCGCCCATCATCAGTACGTCGGTCTCGTCCTCGTCCATGGCCTTGAGCTTGGCGACGAAGCTGTTCAGTGCGTTCGCCTGCTGGGTACGCGCCAGGTTGAAGCAGCCCTGCCCCTGGTCGACGTCGCCCGTGGTCGGGCAACTGCCCTTGCTCTTCAGGTGGTTGACCACGAACCAGAAGCCGCCGTTGTTGCCTACGGCGCTGAATCGCTGGGCCAGTGGCGGGCGTCCGCTTGCAGCGGTGTAGTCGGCCAGGTCCGTGCCCGTCGGAAGAACGGCGTTGCCCACGCGCTGGACTTTCGCGGGCTTGTACAGGATGTCCACTTTGATGGCATCCGTGCCGAACACGCCGCTGCTGACGGCGGCATAGGTGTTCGGGCCGACCTTGGCGTTGAGGGCCGCCAGCAGGTCGTTCGTTGCCACGTCGGAGTTCTGGATTTCCATCAGGCCCACCACGTCGGCATCGAGGCCTGCGATGGCGGCCACGATCTTGGCCTGCTGCCGCTGGAACTCGTTCAGGTTGTTCGCGCCGCGGCAGTTGGCCGCGGATGCAGGACCGGTGCCGAACGAGCAACCCTGGCCGGTCTGGCCCGATGAGGTTTCTCCGTTCACGAACGTGGTGAAGTAGTTGAGCACGTTGAAGCTGGCCACTTTGAGCGGGCCGCTGACCACCGGTGCGGTCGGCGAGCGCGGATTGGCCTGCGCGAACACGGGCGCCACCGTTGGCTGGATGCGATAGGCCGCAAAGTTGTGGCTCAGGATGCCGGTGACTTTCTGCGTCGTATCGCCGATGCGCCGGGTGCCGTCGGTGCCTGCTGCGCTCAGGTACGGAATGGGGTTCGGGTTCTGGCGCGAGGAGCCGTCGTCCAGCACGATGCGCGAAAGCAGGTTCTGCGCATGGGTTGCCGCCGCGTTGCCGTTGGTGGCGTTGAACTGCCGCCCGTTCAGTGCCAGCACCATCTGGCCATAGCGGCCCAGCTCGAACAGTTCCGTCACGGCCAGGGGCTGCGCAATTTCGACCAGCATGCCTTCGTAGCGCTCCAGCGTTGATTCGTTGGCCACCGGCAGCGTGATCTGTGTCGGGCTGATTGCAATGCCGGAAGCGCAGACGCTGATGGCCAGTGGGTCCGCTGTCGTGCCCGCAATCTGCGTGAGGCTGTCGGGCTTTGCATCGGCGCCCGCGGTCTGGCCGAACTCGGTCACCACACCGGAGACCTGAACGAAATCGCCAACGGCCACACGTGTGGCGCTGTTCGGTGCATAGACAAAGACGCCTTCCGAGGTCAGCGGATCGGCATCGGGCACGAGCTGCTGCATGAAGAATCCATTCAGCTTCACGGTCGTGGTGCCGGTGTTCTGGAAGTCACCGACGACCACGCCACGCACGGTCACGGGTTGCGTTGCCAGAGGACTCGTGTCGCCCGTACCTTGAACGGATGAGATGGCCGTGACCGGCGCATTGGCCGGAACGGCGGCAGTACATGTGGGCGGTGGCTGCTCCGCAACCGGCGGCGTGTCTGTCGACGGCGGCGTGTTCGGCTGCGTGGTGCCCGTAGAAGGCCCGGGGATCAGCGGGAAGGAGGTCCCGCCACCACCGCCGCCGCAGGCGGTCAGCGCAAGGACCAGTGTCAATGCCAGAGCTTTGAACTGCCAGGTCGGCCTCAGTGCGGGATGAGTCATGTGGGTTTCTTTGAATGAAGGGGGAACAGCGAGCAGACAGCGCGCGTTTATATGGACCATGTGTGTAGCCCCCGAGAAACCCGGACTCGTCATGGGTGATTGCCTGCTTGATTGCCTGCGTCGGCGCGACGCGCCACGCGCTGCAGGCCGCATTACGGCCTGCAGACAGGTACGTCAAAAGCTCGCTAGGCCGGTACCGCGTCGATGTTCACGCGATCCCAATGGCGATGCTTCGCGATGGCGGCGATGAAGTCATGCGCGATCTGCGTTGCGGCAGTCGCATCGCCCAGGTTGGTGACCGGCGTGGCGGCCACGATCACGCCTGCTGGAGCATCGGAGTCGGCGGCAATGCCCAGCGTCGAGAGCAGCTGCACGCCCTCGCCCACGGTGCAGATCGCCTTGCAGTGCTTGTAGGCCTCCAGCACGAAGTGCACCGCGTCGCCAATGCCCGCCAATGCAGCGACGCTTTCGCCGCCGGCTGGCACCAGCACCGCATCGAACATCACCGACGGCGTGTTCGCGAACGTCATGTCGACTTCGATCTGCCGCTTCGACGCGCTGGCCACGGTGCCCAGACGCGGCCCGACGACCTTGCATTGCGCGCCAGCCTGTTCGAGCGCATCGCGTATCGGCTTCAGCGAAGCCGAGTCGACACCGTCGGCCACGAGGATCGCGATCTTGCGCGTGCGGATCGAACCGTCGCCGGTGTCGGCCATGCTGAGCGCGGGCGATTCGTCGATGGGCAACTCGATACGGTGGTCACGAAAGCCCGCGCGGCCTGCCGCCGCCTTGGCATCGGGCTCACCGATGCCCAGCGGCTCGGCCACGCGGCGCGCGAGCTTCTCGTCCACGTGCGCGAGGTTGTCGACCATGCGCTGGCGGATGGCGGGCACTTCGAGCTTCGACAGCTCGAAGCGAAAGGCCCCGATGATGTGCTCCTTCTCGGCCGCACTCTGGCTGTTGAAGAACAGGCGCGCCTGCGTGAAGTGGTCGTCGAACGACGGGCTGCGGCGGCGCACCTTGGGCGGATCGATCTCTTCGGGGAAAGACTGGAAGCCGTGCTGGCCGCCGTCCACGCGAAACTCCGTGCCGCTGCCCAGCGTGTTGGGCTCGTAGGCCACCTGGCCGCGCGCGATGGTCTGCCTGTGCATGCCATCGCGCTGGAAGTTGTGGAACGGGCACACGCCCTTGTTGATCGGCAGCTCGTGGAAGTTGGCGCCGCCCAGCCGCGAGATCTGCGTGTCGGTGTACGAGAAGAGGCGGCCCTGCAGCAGCGGATCGTTGCTGAAGTCGATGCCGGGCACCACGTGGCCCGGATGGAAGGCCACCTGCTCGGTCTCGGCGAAGAAGTTGTCGGGGTTGCGGTTGAGCACCAGCTTGCCGATCTTCTGCACGGGCACCATCTCTTCGGGAATCAGCTTGGTGGGGTCGAGCAGGTCGAAGCCGAGCGAGTGTTCCTTGTCCTGCGGAATCATCTGTACGCCGAGCTCCCATTCGGGGAAGTCGCCGTTCTCGATGGCTTCCCACAGGTCGCGGCGATGAAAGTCGGCGTCTTTACCCGCGATCTTCTGCGCCTCGTCCCATGCCAGGCCATGAATACCGAGCCTGGGCTTCCAGTGGAACTTCACGAAGTGGCTCTCGCCGCGGCTGTTGACGAAGCGGAAGGTATGAACGCCGAAGCCTTCCATCATGCGCAGGCTGCGCGGAATGGCGCGGTCGCTCATGGCCCACATCAGCATGTGGGTACTCTCGGGCATGAGCGAAGCGAAGTCCCAGAAGGTGTCGTGCGCGCTCGCGGCCTGCGGCATCTCGTGGTGCGGCTCGGGCTTCACGGCATGGATGAGGTCGGGGAACTTCATCGCGTCCTGGATGAAGAACACCGGAATGTTGTTGCCCACGAGGTCGTAGTTGCCCTCGCGGGTGTAGAACTTGACGGCGAAGCCGCGCACGTCGCGCACCGTATCGGCGGATCCGCGCGAGCCGGCCACGGTCGAGAAGCGCACGAAAACGGGCGTCTTCTGGTCCGGGTCCTGGAGAAAGTCGGCGCAGGTGAACTGCGACATCGACTTGTAGACCTGGAAGTAGCCGTGCGCCGCCGAGCCGCGCGCATGCACGGCGCGCTCGGGAATGCGCTCGTGGTCGAAGTGCGTGATCTTCTCGCGCAGGATGAAGTCTTCCAGCAGCGTGGGGCCGCGCACACCCGCTTTCAGCGAGTTGTGGTTGTCCGGTATCTGCAGACCCTGGTTGGTGGTGAGGGTCGTCGGATGCTCGACGGTGAAGCCTTCGAGTTGCTGCTGCTTGGCGTTGCTGCCGTCGCTCGCCTTGGTGGCGCTGGCGCGGCGGCCTGCGGCGGCCTTGTTCTGCGGCGTCATCGTGGATCTGCTGGAATCTTTCATGGGTGGGCACTCAGCCTGTTTCGTTGTTGCTGTCGAGGAACATGTCGAGCACGTTGACCACGGCGACGAGGCATATGCAGCCTGCCACGGCGGCAACGGCCCACACGAGGATTTCGTCGCCCCAGGTGCTGGCGAGCGTGTCGAAAAACGATGAAAGCTCCATAGGTCCCTCCAAGGATGCAAGCGAATTGCAAGGTTATGTTTCGCACCGCGCGCGACCCGTAGTGGCCGCCCTCCCCCGTCTGTGGGAGAAAGAGTGCGTGCAAGGTAGGAGCGCACCGACAACGCATCGCACCCGCCTACGCTGCTTCGCGGGTACTGGCTGTGGAGCCTGAAAGATTCGTCGCATAGCATGGGCCCACGGGACGGCACTGATCGTGCTTGTCTTTCATCGCACTGCCTCTCGCGCACCGGCCGCACCGCCCGGATCCCCTCAGGGAAGAAAGAACCCCATGCAGATCAGGATCGGCTTCGACATCGAACTCGGCGTTACCGCCCCCACGGCGGTGATCTACATGCTGCAGGTGCACCCGTCGCGTGCCCAGGACCTGCAAGGCGGCGAGAACATCACCCTCAGCCCGCCGATGGCCACCGACCACTACCAGGACAGCTTCGGCAACAGCTGCGCGCGCGTGCACGTGCCCGTAGGGGTGAGCAACGTGCGTTTGCGCAACCACGCAGTGGTGTTCGACACAGGCTGGCCCGACCCGGTGGACTTCAGCGCCAGCGAGCATGCGGCGGCCGACCTGCCGGTGGAGACGCTGCCTTTCGTGCTGCCGAGCCGCTATTGCGAGGTCGACGGCGAACTGCTGCAGTTCGCCTGGGCCAACTTCTCGAACGTGGCGCCGGGCTGGTCGCGCGTGCAGGCAATCTGCGACTTCGTGCACCGGCATCTGCGCTTCGACTACCAGAACGCACGGGCCACGCGCACCGCTTTGGAGGGTTTTCGCGAGCGCACGGGCGTGTGCCGCGACTTCGCGCACCTTGCGATCACGCTGTGCCGCTGCATGAACATACCGGCGCGCTACGTCACGGGCTACCTCGGCGACATCGGCATTCCGCCGGTGCGCTTTCCGATGGACTTCAGCGCGTGGTTCGAGGTGTACCTGGGCAACCGCTGGCACACCTTCGACGCGCGGCACAACACGCCGCGCATCGGCCGCGTGGTGATCGCGCGTGGTCGCGACGCGGCGGACGTGCCGATCACGATGGTGTTCGGCGCGAACACGCTGCAGCGGTTCGAGGTAACTACCGAGGAAGTGCTGCAGTGAGCATCAACCTGCGGTGCGTGCAGCACGAATCGATCGGGGCCAGGCCGGACTCTGCAAACCGTGGCGCGGGAAACCGAAATCAGAGATCGTCAAAAATTTGACAGTCTCGGTGCGACCCGATGCATAGCATCCGGCTCCACATGAATACCGACCTTTCTCACACCATGCGCACGCTCGAGCGCCTTCGCGAGGCACCGCTGCATACCCGCTCAGGCTGGGATCTCGCCCATGTGCTGCACCACGCGGCGCAAAGCATCGAATATTCCCTGGATGGCTTTCCACAGCTGAAGCCTGCCTGGTTTCGCGCCTCGTTGGGCGCCATGGCATTTGCAGTGTTCTCGGCGCGCGGCAAGATGAGCCATGGATTGGAAGAGCCGATACCCGGCGCGCCCACGATTGCTTCAGGTCAGCCGTTGAACGCTGCGGTGGAGCACCTGATGGACGCATTGAATCGTTTCGAACGACACAGCGGGGTACTCGCACCGCACTTCGCCTACGGCGCACTGGGCAAATCCGAGTACACGCGCGCTCACCTCATGCACCTGGCGAATCACTGGGAGCTGGTGGACGCAGGCTGACGCGCACCCGAACAGCACCAACCGGATCGTGCGCCTGTGGACGGCTGGCCTGGCAAGCTCAACTTCCCCGCACTGCCGGCATGCTCGCGGGAGCCTGGTTCAATTCGGAACTCGCGTTGGCGTGCTGCATCGACGCAGACCGTTCATGATTGATGAACAGCACGGCAATCATGCCGATGACAGCCGGAATGGCGATCGCAATGAAGTTCTGGTGCAGCGGCAGGCTCATGCCGACAAGCACACCGATCAGGATCGGCGCGAGGATCGCACCGCTGCGGCCCACACCCAATGCCCACCCGAGACCGGTAGAGCGGAACGCCATCGGATAGAACTGCCCGGTATAGGCGTTGGCGACGATCTGCGTGCCGATCGTCGAAGCACCAGCCAGTCCGACAAGGACGAACAACGCAGGCGTCGGCATCTTGAACCCAAGCAGCGTCAGCGAGACCGCGGCAAGCGCATACATTGCCGCGAGCACGTACTTGATGTGGAACCTGTCGGCGAGCCAGCCGCCGCCGATTGCGCCAACCATGGCTCCCGCGTTCAGCACCAGCACGAACGTCAGCGCCGAGCCCAGGCTGTAGCCGGCGCTGGCCATGAGCTTAGTCAGCCACGAACTCAGCGCGAAAACCATGAACAGGCACATGAAGAACGCAATCCAGAACATCACGGTGCTGAAGCCGCGGCCTTCACGAAAAAGGTGCCTGATCGGCGCGCTGTCGGCCTTGTCTTGCGCCGGCACTACGAATCGGTCCGTCGCCTGCGGCCGATAGCCGGGATCGAGCCTGGAGGCTATTTCCTTCAGCTCGTCGCTGCGGCCCTTGGCGAGCAGGAATGGCATCGATTCCGGAACCGACTTCAGGATGACGGGAATCAGGAGGACCGGCAGGCCCGCCGCGAAAAACACCGATTGCCAGCCGTAGGTTTCGATGAGCCCCTTGCCCAGAAGCGCTGCAATGATTCCGCCAACTGCGTAGCCACTGAACATCAGGGTGACCAGGGTCGCGCGAATCTTCCTGGGTGAGTATTCGGTCATCTGCGCGACCACGTTCGGCATCACGCCTCCGATGCCGAGCCCGGCAAGGAAGCGCATTGCACCGAAGGTGAAAGGGTCGTCGGCGAGGCCGGCTGCGGCCGTGAAAACGCTGAACAGGCCAATGCAGATGGCGATCGCCCAGCGGCGGCCTATCTTGTCGGCAATGGTGCCGAGGAAGATTGCCCCGAACATCATGCCGAAGAGCGCCGAGCTCACCATGAATCCGGCGTTGGTCGCATCGACGCCCATCTTCGCCATGATCGAAGGCAGCGCAATGCCGACGACCGACAGGTCGTAGCCGTCAAACACAATGATCAGCGCGCACCAGAAAAGCACGCGCCCGTGAAAGCGGTTGAAGCGGGCATCGTCGGCCAGCTTGTGAAGATCGATTTGGCGCATGGCTCTTGTCTCCGACTGAATAGATCTCACGGCGAGGGTTGTTCCGCGACGGGCTGAATGATGGTCGCCTCGCAGTGGCGGGTCCAACGCATTTTTCGGATGTTCCCTATCAATCCTGGAAATTCTGGGGAGGGTCTACCCATGGATCGGACTGTCGCGGTGCCCTGCCCGCTCTTTCATTCGCCTGGCGAATGCGCGCTATCACCGATATTCGTTGGACCACATCCCGGCGCCTGCATAGATTCAGCAGCCAGGCGAACGCCAACGTGGCGCTGCCAGGAACCCAAGCAACGGCAGAGCCCGCGCGCACAAAGGAGATGGTCATGCAAGGCAAGATCGGCCTCGAGGAACACTTTGCGATTCCCGAGACGCTTCAGGATTCAGCCGGCTTCGTGCCGGGAGACTACTGGCGGGAGCTCAGCAGCCGCCTCCTAGACATTCACGAAGGGCGCTTGCGCCAGATGGATGAGCACGGCATGGAAATGATGATCCTCTCGCTGAATGCACCTGCCGTGCAGGCGGTGCCCGATCCGAAGAAAGCCTGCGAGCTCGCGATCCGCGCTAACGATTTTCTGGCGGAGCAGGTGGCGCGACGGCCCGACCGCTTCCAGGCGTTCGCAGCCCTGCCCATGCAGGACCCCGAAAGGGCCACCCAGGAACTCGAGCGGTGCATGACCGAGCTGGGTTTCCGCGGCGCCCTGGTCAACGGCTTCTCGCAGATCGGCACGACCGACAACGCCACCTACTATGACGCGCCGCAGTACGCCCCTTTCTGGGAGGCGGCGCAGCGGCTCGACGCGCCGTTCTACCTGCATCCGCGCAACCCGCTCGCGAGCGGAGCGCAGATCTACGAAGGCCACCCGTGGCTGCTCGGCCCTACGTGGGCCTTTGCACAGGAAACCGCCGTCCACGCCCTGCGCCTCATGGCCAGCGGCCTCTTCGATCGCCATCCCGGTCTCAAGATCATCCTCGGCCATCTGGGCGAAGGCCTGCCCTACAACATGTGGAGAGTCGACCACCGCAATGCCTGGGTCAAGGCGCCCAAGGGCTATCCGGCCAAGCGCAAGCTGTGCGAATACTTCCAGGAAAACTTCTATCTCACGACCTCCGGCAACTTCCGCACCCAGACGCTGATCGATGCGATGCTGGAAATCGGGTCGGACCGGATCCTGTTCTCGACCGACTGGCCTTTCGAGAACGTGGATCACGCTTCGAACTGGTTCAACGACGCGAGCATCAGCGAGGCCGATCGGACGAAGATCGGCCGGACGAACGCGCTGTCGCTGTTCAAGCTGAAGCAGTCCTGATTCACCCGGGCAGGCACGGGACCTAATGATCGACATCGACGAATGGACCATCACCAGCGCAGTCCGGAAAGCGCACGGTGCAACTTCCAATGCGCGCCTGAAGACCGTGATGGACAGCCTGGTGCGCCACCTTCACGACTTCGCACGCGAGGTGCAGCTCACCGAAGCCGAGTGGTCCCATGGCATCGACTTCCTCACGCGCGCCGGAAGCATCACCGACGACAAGAGGCAAGAGTTCATTCTGCTGTCCGATGTGCTGGGGCTTTCGACGCTCGTCACCGCACAGTGCAACCGGCGCCCTGCCGGATGCACCGAGGCGACAGTCTTCGGTCCCTTCTACGTACCCGACGCCCCGGCGTACAGGAACGGCGACGACATCGCCAATGGCGCGAGCGGTGAACCCTGCTTCGTTGGCGGAACGGTCCGCGGGATCGACGGCGAGCCGATCGCCGATGCGCGCATAGACGTCTGGCAGTCCGACGACGAAGGCTGGTACGACGTTCAGCGTCCGGAGCTGGAGCATGCGCAAGGTCGAGGCCATCTGAGCAGCCTCGGGGACGGCAGCTACCGGTTCAGATCTGTCGTGGCCGTTCCTTATCCGATTCCTCACGACGGCCCGGTGGGGCAACTGCTGGAAGAGCTCGGCCGCCACCCGTGGCGGCCGGCACACCTGCACTTCATGATCCGGGCGCCGGGGTACGAGACGCTCATCACCCACGTGTTTCGCGCAGAAGGTCGCTATCTCGACTCCGACGCGGTATTCGGCGTGCGCAGCTCGCTCATCGCCGAGTGGAAACGCAATGAGCCCGGCGTCGCGCCGGATGGCACATGCATGGACGTTCCCTTCTACACGCTCGAATACGACTTCGTGTTGAACGACTCCAGGAACGACTAGGGTCCGTCAACGCCATTTCCGGCACCGCGACGGCAGGCCAATCCAGGCGCACCGTACGACGTCTACACCTGTGGATCGCGGCGTGATCGCTGATGGAAGAGGCCGAATATCAGTTCGCGCAGCCAGCGATTTCCGCTGTCCTGATGAAATCGCTCGTGCCACTGCTGCCGTATTTCGAATGGCGTGACCTCGAACGGCGCATCGACGATATGCAGATCCGCGCGTGAAGCCACCATCGCCCTGGCGAGACGGGCCGGCGCAGTCAGCAGCAGGCCCGATGCGGCGACGATCGACGACAGGCCCAGCGAGTGAGCGGCCGTAAGGACGACCCGCCGGCGATCGAGCGCACCCGCCCGATCCAGGGTCTGCTGCAATTGCGAGTCGGTCGTTCCCTGAGGCCGGTACGCAATGTGTTCCGCCGCGAGGTAGTCGTCGAGTTCGATGCTTGCGGGTGTGCCCAACGGCGAAGTCTTCGACATCAGCACGACGAATGATTCGTCGAACAGTCGCTGCTGGTAGAACGACGGCCCCATCGGCTCCCAGCTGCCGAGCGCTATGTCGATCTGTCCATGGAGCATCCGCTGCCGGGCGTCGGCCATGGAGACGTCCACTGTTTCGAAGCGAACCCCGGGTGCAGCAGCGCGAGCGACCATGAGCAGCTCGGGCATCATGACCAGTTGCCCGATGTCGTTGACGGCAATCCTGAACGTGCGGCCCGATGTCTGCGCATCGAAGGTTCTGCCTTGATCGACCGCCTGCACCAGGCAGGCGATTCCCTCCTCGATCGGGGCGATGAGGCGTTCGGCGACGGGCGTGGGGACCATCCCGTCCGCCGAGCGCACGAACAGCGTGTCGCTGAAACGCTCGCGCATGCGCTTGAGGGCGTTGCTCACCGCCGACTGCGTCATGCCGAGCCGATCACCCGCGAGCGTCACGCTGCGCGTGGCGTAGATCGCCTGAAAGACCAGGAAGAGATTCAGATCAATGGAGTTGATGTTCACCGCGTCGTCTCCGGCCGTTTATCGAGCCGTCATTCGTTGTCCAGCACGGCCAGGTTGTCGTAGACCATCCGGAGCATGTCCCGAAGCGACTCGGCCTGCGCGAAGCTCAGTCCTGACAGCGACACCCGCTCGTACAACTGGGCCAGCGGAATGATCCGCAACGCGAGGTCGCGCCCTGCCTCGGTCAGTGCGAGCGCAAGGGCCCGCGCATCCTCGTCGGATCGATCGCGCACCACCACACCGCGTTGAAGCAGGCCGTCGACAGTTCGCGAGAGCGTGGAAGGCTCGGTCGATGTGTGCAACGCCAGGTCGGAGAGGCGCTGATGTGGCTGATGGTGCAGCGCGACGCAGATCCGCCACTCGGTCAGCGAAAGGTTGAACTGCTTGAGCTCCCTGCTGAACGACTGGCCCATTCGGGTTCCCGCACGTGCAAGCAAGTAAGGGATTGCCCGTTCCAGATCGTGATTCACAGATTTATCTGCTTCTGCAATCAATTCCGGGAGCGCTTCGGGGCTTGTCTTGCGCTGCTTTACGGGGGTGGTCACTGCCGGCTTTCTCTTGGTCATGGGCCATCTTACAAGCGAAAAACATCACCGATATAGCGTAAACCCCGAGCCAATATTGATTGCATTTGCAAATGTTATCCGCTTCAATTGAGCCCTCTGATCGCAGAGCCACACATCCTTTGGAGACACCCATGACTGATGCCGCAACGAACCCGCTCGCTCAACTCAATCACGTCGACATCCCTGCGCCAGGCCGAAAGTCGCCTGCGATGGGCGCCCCTTCGATCGAAAAAATAGTTGCATCCGCAAGCGAATTGGTGCCGGTGCTGCGCGCCCGGGCTCAACGCACCGAACAGGATCGCCGCGTTTCGGAAGAGACGACGCGTGCATTCCATGACGCGGGCTTCTTCAAGCTGATGCAGCCGGCGCGCTACGGCGGGTTCGAGTACGGCTTTACCGCTTTCATCGACGTGGTCAGCGAACTGGCACGAGGCTGCACCTCGTCGGCGTGGGGCTGCTCGCTGGGCGCCATCCATCAATGGCTGGTCGCGACCTTCCCCGAGCAGGCGCAGGACGACGTCTGGCGCGAGGACCCCAGCGCAATCGTGTGCGGCTCGTATGCACCGGCGACGATGGCCGAGAAGGTCGACGGCGGCTACCTCGTGCATGGCAAATGGCTTTTCGCGTCCAACGTGGACAACTCCCAGTGGGCACTGCTGGGCGTTCAGTTTCCGCCGGAAGAAAAGGGCGCTGCGCCAACGGCCGGCTTTCTGCTCGCACCCCGATCGGATTGGTCGATCGAGGACAACTGGCACGTGGCGGGCCAGGCCGGAACGGGATCCAAGGCGATCGTCATCGACAAGCCGACATTCATTCCGGGGCACCGCAAGCTGACGTTTGCGCAGGCTTCCTCCAACAACCCTCCCGGCGCCGCCGTCAACACGAACCCGATCTACCGCATCCCCTTTCTGTCGGCGGTGCCGGTATGCCTCGTGTCGCCGATCATCGGCACGGCCCAAGGCGCGGTGGACGAACTGATCGGGCTGGCCGGCTCGCGCGTCACGCGAGGGGCTGTTGCTGGAGGCGGAAGCAGGCTGAGCGAGTTCTTCCCGGTGCAGTCTCGCCTGGCTGAAGCGTCGGCGAGCGTCGATGCAGCGCGGCTTCTCCTTTATCGCGACACCGCACAGGTAGAGCAGATGGCAGCCGATGGCCATGTCATCAGCATCCAGCAACGGATTCGCAACCGGCGCGACCACGCCTTCGCCGCACGTCTCTCGCGCGATGCCGTGGAAGCCGTGTTCGCCAGCGTAGGAGGCGCAGGCCTGGCACTCGACCAGCCGATCCAGCGCATGTGGCGGGACACGAACGCCATCTCGCGCCACATCAGCCTCAACTGGGATGCAGTTTCTTCGATGGTGGGGCAATACCTGCTCGGCCTCGAGCCGAAGGGCCAGTACTGATCGGGGTATCGGCCATGTACTCCTGGGCTCTCATCACGGGCGACGCGGCCGACACGGTCGATGCCCGCCAACTGCGACAGGCGCTTGGCGCCTTTCCCACGGGGGTGTGCCTCGTGACGACCGCGACACCTGAAGGCAAGCGCGAGGGCATGACGATCAACTCGTTCGCCTCGGTGTCGCTGGATCCACCCTTGATCCTGTGGAGCATCCGCGACGACACGCGCAGCGCCGACGCATTCCTTGCGGCGCGGCCGTTCAACCTCAGCGTGCTGACCGCAGAGCAGCGCGACCTGGCCTGGCATTTCGCCAAGCCCGCGGCGGACAAGTTCGAGCGCTACGCCGAAGCATTCGAAGTTGGACCCAACGAATGCCCAAGGCTTGTCGAGAGCGTCGCAACCTTCGAGTGCTCGACCTATTCACGCCACCAGGAAGGCGATCACACGATCATCCTCGGCCGGGTCGATCGCTTCTCGCGGACCGACACGCCGCCTTTGCTCTTTCATTCGGGGCAGATGGGTTCGTTGTGGGAGCTCGCGGCGACGCTGGCACGGCCTCGATGAGGCTGGTTCGCAGTTTCGCGCGCAACTCTCGACTGGCGGCGGGCATCACTCCAGCTTGTAGCCGAGCAGCTTCATCGCCGCAGCAAGCCCCTTGCGGCTGCGCTCCATCGCGGCCCAGGGCTTGTTGCCGGTTTCGAAGCGCTGCGCCGCATTGGCGACGGTCCACTGCGAAGCGCTCGTGAGCTCGGGCAACTCTTCCCACGCAAGCGGCACCGACACGCCCAGCCCCGGGCGCGAACGCGCCGACCACGCGCTGACGGTGGTCGCGCCGAAGCCATTGCGCAGGTAGTCGACGAAGACCTTGCCCACGCGGTTGCGCGGCCCGCTCTTGGCGACGAAGCGCGCCGGAATGGTCTGCGCCAGATGCGCCACCACGGCCTGCGAGAAGCCCTTGACGGCATCCCAGTCGTACTGGCGCCGGATCGGCACGACCACGTGCAGCCCCTTGCCGCCGCTGGTCTTCAGGAACGAGGGCAGGCCAAGCTCGTCAAGCAGCGTTCGCACCAGCATCGCGGCCTCCTGTATCTGCGGCCATGCCACGCCTTCGCCGGGGTCGAGGTCGAAGGTCATGCGGTCGGGCTTGCCGATGGCGCGCGAGGTGGCGTTCCAGGTGTGCAGCTCGATGACGTTCATCTGCGCGGCGCCGAGCAGGCCCTGCTTCGTGTCGATCTGCAGCAGCGGCTCGTGGCCCGGGTCGAGCGCGGGATCGAGCAGGCGCACGCCGGGAATCTCGCGGTTCTGCACGTGCTTCTGGAAGAACAGCTCGCCGCCCACGCCCTCGGGCGCGCGCACCAGCGACACCGGCCGGCCGCGCAGGTGCGGCAGCATGAGCCTGGCCACCCCGTCGTAGTAGGCCGCGAGCTCGCCCTTGGTGATGCCGCTGTGCTTGTCGATCACGCGGTCGGCGTGGGTGATCTTCTGGGACATGGGGGCGCTCTTTCTCTTTCCTTCCTCCGGCCGCTCGCGGCGGATGTCGCGCGCGGGCTTGTCGGCGCGCAGGCCTTGAAAGACGGCCTGGCGCACGCGGTCTTCGCGCGTCCATTCGCCGAACGAGACTTCGGCCACGAGTGATGGCTTGACCCACTGCGCCTTGATGCCGCGCGGCGTGGGGGTGAACGGGCAGTCTTCGGTGGCCAGCCTGTCGAGCTTCGCCTTGATGTCGGCGAGGCGGTCGGCGTCGAAGCCCGTGCCGACGTTGCCGCAGTAGCGAAGGCGCCCGGTGGCCTCGTCGTGCACGCCGAGCAGCAATGAGCCGAAGCCCGAGCGCGTGCCCTTGGGCGTGGTGTAGCCGCCGATCACGAATTCCTGGCGCTGCTGGTTCTTGAGCTTGATCCAGTCGGGCGAGCGGCGCGACACATACGGCGAGCCCTTGCGCTTGCCGACGATGCCCTCGAAGCCGATGCGCGCCGACGACGCGAGCAAGTCGCGCGGCGAGGCGTCGAAGGTTTCGCTCAGGCGCAGCAGCGCGGGCGGCTTCTTGCCGAGCAGCTGCGCGAGCCGTGCGCGGCGCTCCTCGACCGGCAGGTCGCGCAAGTCTTCGCCATCGAGAAAAGGCGCGTCGAACAGCCAGTAGACGATGGACGACGTCGCACCGCTGTCGAAGGCGTTCTGCAGCGCCTGGAAGTCGGGTGCGCCGTTTTCGCCGTCGACGGTGATCTCGCCGTCGAGCCAGGCCGAGTCGGTAGGCAGCTTCGCGAGGGCCTTGGCGAGCGCAGGCAGCTTCGCGGTCCAGTCATGGCCGTTGCGGGTGAAGCAGCGGGCCTTGCCCTTGTCGATGCGCGCGAGCAGGCGGTAGCCGTCGAACTTGAGTTCGTAGAGCCAGTCGTTGGGAGACGGCGGTGGCGAAGTCGCGAGAGTGGCGAGCTGGGGCTGGAAGGTGGCGGGAAGTGCGGCTTTCTTTGCGGGCGCCTTCTTCGTTGCGACTTTCTTCGGCGGCTGGTCCACCTCGTCCACGTCGCGCCCGGTGATCACGCTGGCCGGTTGTTCTTCGAGCACGTCGTAGTCGTCGAGCGCACGCGCATCGCCGTCGCGCTCCTTGATGAGCAGCCAGGGTTCGTGCTTCTCGTCGCCCTTGCCGTGCATGCGCACCAGCGTCCAGTGGCCGTGCAGCTTCTCGCCGCGCAGCTCGAACTTGAGCTTGCCGGCCGCGAGCGCCTTGCGCGCATCGCCGTCGGGCAGCCAGTCGCCGCGGTCCCAGACGATGACGGTCCCCGCGCCGTACTGCTTCGGCGGGATCGTGCCCTCGAAGCCGGCGTAAGAGATCGGATGGTCTTCGACGTGCACGGCCATGCGCTTCACGGTCGGGTCGAGGCACGGCCCCTTCGGCACGGCCCAGCTTTTGAGCGTGCCGTCGAGTTCGAGCCTGAAGTCGTAGTGCAGATGGCTCGCGTGGTGCTTCTGGATGACGAAGGACAGCACGCCCTTGCCATTCCTGCCGCCGGCCTTGGGCTCCGGCGTGCGGGTGAAATCGCGCTTGCCGTGGTAGCGCGCCAGCGCCTTGCGCGCGGTCGATGCGGTGGTGCCCATGGCGGCAGGCCGGCGTCAGGCGGCGCGGCGATGTCGGACCGGGGCCTTGCGCGCTGCTGTCTTGGTGGCGGGCTTGCGCTTCTTCGCCGCGGCCTTGGGTGGGGGAGCTTCTTCTTCGCCGGCAGCCTTCGCCTTGCCGCGCAGGCTGCGCTGCAGCAACTCGGTCAGGTCGATGATCTTGGCGCCGCGGCCTTCGGTGGACTGCTCTTCTTCAGGCTCGGGCTGCGTCACGGTCTCGGTCTGGCCGGCCTTCACCTTCTTGTCGATCAGCCGAAGGATCTCGTCCTTGAACTCGTCCTTGAATTCGTTCGGATCCCAGTCGGCGCTCATGTCGTCGACCAGTTGCTTCGCCATCTTGAGCTCGCGCTCGCTCAGGCCTGCCTTCTTCGCATCTTCGGAGGGCAATGGCAGGTCGGTCCACGGGCGGATGTCGGCGCCCCAGCGCAGCAGGTTCAGCACGAGGCCGGGACCGACGGGCACCAGCACGGCGAGGTGCTGCTTGGTCTGGATGACGACCCGCGCCACGCCCACGCGCTCGCTGCGCTGCAGGGTTTCGCGCAGCAGCGCGTACACCTTGGCGCCGCGGTTGATGGGCGCCACGTAGTACGGCCGCTCCAGATACACGAAGGGAATGCCGTTGGCCGGCACGAAAGTCTCGATCTCGATGGTCTGCGTGGTCTTGGGGTAGGCGGCCGCGATCTCCTTGTCGCTGATCACCACGTACTCGCCGTCCTCGTATTCGACGCCCTTCACGATCTGCTCGCGCGCGATCTCCTTGCCGGTCTTCTTGTTGATGCGCTTGTAGCCGACCGGGTCCATGGTCCGCTTGTCGAGCCAGTCGAAGTCGATGCCGTGGTCGGTGGTGGCCGAATAGAGCGCCACCGGGATGTGGACGAGGCCGAAGCTGATGGCGCCCTTCCAGAGGACGCGCGGCGCGGGGGCTTTTTTCGAGACTGGCATGGGCACACTCCTTCAATCTTGGAATGTGCGCCACCCATGTGCGGGCGATGTAGGAGCGCGGCGTCAGGCTTCGTCAGGCCGCGCCGGCCACCGGCCCGAGCCGGCGCTCGCTCGGGCGCGCGAAATAGAACCACTCGGCGCCGGGCAGCGCCATCGCGTTGGGAAACACGATGAAGCCGTCTTCGGGCGCGCTCAACAGCGTGCCGTCGTGGCGCATGCCGATGGGCTCGCCGCGCTGCACTTCGTCGAAGGTGGCCCAGTCGCGCACGAAGCTGTCTTCCTCGTGCAGGCGGTCGGTCACGCTGGCCAGGCGCAGCAGCTTGGGAGGCTGCACCGGCGCACCCGACAGCCCTTCGGGCAGCGCCGCCATGCCCAGCAGCGCAAGCGTGCGTCGGATGGCGCGCCACGCCACCTCGGGTGCCTGCGGGTCCAGGTGCTGGCCGCATTCGAGCGTGACGCCGTAGCCGCCGCGGCTGCGGATGTATTCGTTGGTGCCGCGGCCGAAGTCGAGCGCGGCCTCGTCGGCCGGCGTGCCGCCCGCGCGTTGCGCGAGGCCGGCGGCGTAGATGTCGAGCCAGCCCTCCACCACGATGGGCGTGCCGATGTGCAGCGCGAGCTGGCCCTCTTCATACGAACGGGCGAAGGGCTCCAGCGTGCCGGTGTTGTCGCGCGGGCCGATCATGGCGAAGGCCTCGCCCTCGCTCTGGAAGGAATGCAGGTCGAGCAGCACTTCGTGGCGCGCGATCAGCGGCGCCAGCACGTTGGTCACGCGGGCTTCGTAGTCGGCCGGTGCCTCGGTCGGGCGGAACAGGCGGTTGAGGTTGCGCTCGCCCTCGCGCTGCAGTCGGCGCCGTGCGAGCGGATTGGCGACGGGCACCAAGGTCAGCTCGCCGCGCTGCAATTGCAGGGTGCCGGCCTCGAACTCGCCCAGGATGCGCTCGATGCCCAGGGTGCCGGAGACTTCGTCGCCATGCACGCCGCCCATCACGAGCAACCGGGGGCCCGGGTTCAGCGAGACGAAGGTGTGGATGCGCAGGCTGTCGGTGGCAATGCCGGCAAATGGATCTGAGGGATCGGAGGACATCCGGGGATTATTGCGGAGCCCCTTCCCTGCGCGCAAAGGCGCTACTCATTTCATAGCATAGTGGCGGGCCACGCCCGCCTACAGGGGCTGCCTTGCATGTCCTACCGCCCCGGCGGCAGTCGCGACACAGGCTCGTTCTTCATTGAAGGAGCCCCGCATGAGCAAGAGCAGCAAGAGCAAGACCGCGCCGGCCGATCCTCAAAAGGATGCCGGCGGCGGCAAGACCAAGGTGGAGCAAGGCGGCGAATCGGCGCCGCGCCTGCCGCACGAGCACGACCAGTCGTCCGACAGCCAGCAGACGCCGGACGGCCGTCCGACCGAGGTGGGCCGCCAGGCCCATGAAGACGTGGAGCGCGGTTTGGTCGATACCGACCGCGGGCTGGAGGCCAACCGCGTCTACAAGAGCGGGAAGATCAAGCGCTGACGACGCCCGCCAGCTGCTTGCGCATGTCGGTGATGACGGCGCCGTAGTCCTTGGCGTTGAAGATGGCGCTGCCCGCCACGAAAGTGTCGGCGCCGGCCGAGGCCACGCGCGCGATGTTGTCGGCCTTGATGCCGCCGTCCACCTCGAGGCGGATGTCGCGCCCGCTCTGCTCGATGCGCTTGCGCGCGAGTTCGATCTTGCGCAGGGCCGAGTCGATGAAGCTCTGGCCGCCGAAGCCGGGGTTCACGCTCATGATCAGGATCAGGTCAATGTCGTCGATGGCCCAGTCGAGCGCCTCCAGGCCCAGCCCCGGGTTGAACACCAGCCCGGCCTTGCAGCCGGCCGCCTTGATGGCCTGGATACTGCGGTGCGTGTGGGGCGAGGCGTCGGGGTGGAAGCTGATGTAGTCGGCGCCCGCTTGCGCGAAAGAGGCCGCCAGTGCGTCGACCGGCTGGATCATCAGGTGCACGTCGACGGGCACCGGGGTGCCGTCGGCGGTCTTGGCGTAGGGCTTGAGTGCCTGGCAGATCATCGGGCCGAAGGTCAGGTTCGGCACGTAGTGGTTGTCCATCACGTCGAAATGGATCCAGTCGGCGCCGGCCGCAATCACGTCGGTCAGTTCTTTGCCGAGGTGCGCGAAGTCGGCGGACAGGATGGAGGGCGCGATGCGAAACGGGGTGCTCATGCCCCCGATTGTCGCTTCAGCCCCGCCCGCCTGTCCTTGGAGCAAGGAGTACTTCCCGATACATTTGTGTGGCCCGCAGAGGGCGGCACTACAAGACGGGGGAGCTTCCATGGACGAGGGCTGGTGGTACGCACGGGGCGAAGACAGGCAGGGTCCGTTGTCGGTCGCGCAGATCCATGAACGCATTCGCACGGGCGTCATCGACGCGCAGACGCTGGTCTGGCGTCCGGGGCGGCTGGCCTGGAAGCCCCTGCACCAGGTCGAGGAACTGATGCTGCCCGGCATGCGCATGGAGCCCGTGCTGCTGCCGGACTTCGGGCCCGCCGCAGTGCGCGAGGCGCCGCCTTTGCCCGACGAGCAAGCAGCCCCGGACCACCCGATGCCCGCGCCGCAGTCCGCGCGCCCCGACCCGGAACCGTGGCTGTCCGACGGCCCCCTGGAGGCACCAGCACCGCAAAGGCGTGACCCCGGCCTGCCGGCGGCCGGCCCGTGGCGCCGCTTTTTCGCCCGTCTCTTCGACGTCTGGACGATGTGCCTGCCCGCTGGCTTCTTCATGGCCGCGGTGGTGGGCCGCATCTGGCCGGCCTTCGGCCTGTGGATGGAAAACCCGTCGTCCACGCCAACGCTCGGGATCATCTTCCTGCCCGTGGCGCTGGTCTTCGAAGCCATCGTCTTCGGCCTGTTCGGCACGACGCTGGGCAAGCTGCTGTTCGGCGTGCGGGTCAGGCTGCGCGACGGCGGGCGGCCAACCTTCCTTCAGTACCTGGGACGCGTGGCGTGGATGTACCTGTCCGGCCTCGGCCTGGGCATTCCCTTCGTCACGCTGTTAACCATGGGCCGCCAGTTCTTCGAGGTGAAGGAGGGCCGCCCCGCCACCTACGACGCGAAGCGCTATCTGGTGCAGGCGGCCGGAACCGGCGTGTTGCGCACGGGCCTGGCCGTGACCGCACTGGCGGGCCTCGTGGCCGGCGTGGTCTTCATCAACCAGCGCGAGGCGCAAAGAAGCATGCGCTTCTACGCCGGCTTCGAGTGGACGAACCCTGTCACGAAGCTGCGCGCGAGCATCCCGCGCGGGTGGCAATACCGGGAGCAGTCCAACACCACCGGCGACGTGGTTCACACCTTCTTCTCGGACACCGTGGTCGCGGTCTTCGCCGTGGAAGGTGGCATGGAGCAGGTGAGCCTGGACGAGTACCAGCGGATCTGGGCGATGGCGGTGCGCCCGTCGATGGAGCTGGACGCGCGCGCGCGCCCCATCAACGTCAAGGGCCGCCTGGGCCTGCAGATGAAGGGTGCGATGACCACGGACGCCTCGCGGCACGTGGACGCCACGCTGCTGAAGAGCGGCACCCAGGTCTGGCGCATCGTGCTGGTCGGCACCTCGGACCGGGACCCGGACACGGCCGCCACCGCGGCGCTGCGCGACCTGCTGTTCCAGACCGTTCCGGCCGCGGCACCCGAGAGCACGCCGAAGGGCAACACGATCTGACATCGCCAGGCGGACATGGGGAAAAGGCCTGCAGTTACCATCGCGCCCATGTCACACAGCCCCTTCAGCGTGCAAGTCGAACCGCGCTACCTGGCCGAACAGTCGTCGGCCAAGGACAACATCTACACCTTCTCGTACACGGTCACCGTCACCAACACGGGGACGGTGGCTGCCCAGCTGATCGCCCGCCACTGGCTCATCAACGATGCCTCGGGCCATGCGCAGGAGGTCAAAGGCCTCGGCGTGATCGGCCAGCAGCCGCTGCTGGCGCCCGGCGAATCCTTCCGCTACACGAGCGGCTGCCGCCTGCAGGCGCCCAGCGGGACGATGCATGGCAGCTATTTCGTGGTGACGGAAGAAGGCGAGCGCTTCGACGTGCCGATTCCGATGTTCGTGCTTGAAGCGGATGTGGGCGGAGCCCCCGTCTCCCGCGTGCTTCACTAGGTACTCCCCCAGGCTTCGCGCACTTCGTGTCGCTTCGCCACCCCCCTCGCCGGGGGCAACACCTGCGGCCCGGCAAAGCCGGTTCCGCGGCGTTCCCCGGCGCTTGACGAGATCGTTCCATGGCTGCCGCATCGCGCGACTTGCAGGGGCTGCTTGCCGGCCTCGACCCGACAGCCGACGTGGCACAGCGCCACATCTGGCTCATCAATATCTTCGACTGGCTGCGCGGCGACCGCGCCTCGCCCCAGGCAGCGATCGGCCGCGTGCAGCTGCTGCTCGACGCCATCGAGGCGCGGCCCGAATTGCGAGAGCGGCTGCGCGCCTGGTGGCGCGTGTTCACGCAGGCGGTCGACCTGACCACGCTGCTGGCCGACTACGGCTTTGCGCCCCGCACCGCCTTCGCCAGCGAGCTGGGCGAGCGGCTGCGCCGCAAGATCCTGCCCGGCACGCCCGAGACCACCGACGCGTCGGACCTGTTCCGCATGGTGCTGCCCGGCGTGTTCGACGCGGGCTGGATCGCTCTGCTCGACGAGACGCAGCTGGCCCGCATCGGCGCGCTGCTGGCCGATGCGGCGCTGGACGACGACGGCGCGCCGCGCTGGCGCCACACGGTGATGGATGCCGTCACCTACTGCAGCAGCCAGGTGGTTGCGGCCGGTTTCTCGCCGGAGCTGCGCCTGCGCATGAGCACCGAGGTGCTGGGCCAGGGGCGCCCTTTCCATTCGCTGATGGCCGACCTCGACGAACTGCGCGAGCAGATGTTCGACCGGCCCGGCGAGCCCCGCGACGAGGAGGCGCTGCAGGCTGCCTTCTTGGCCTTCCGCGACCGGCTCGACGCCTGCCGGGCCGGCGCCGCCTCGGTCTACACGCACCTGGAAGACAACGGCATCTCGGTCGGCCTGGTGTTCCGGCTGCGCCAGTTGCGCGAGCGGGTGTTGCGCATTCGCGAGCTGCTCGACTGCCTGATGGCGCCCAACCCCGCGCCCAGCGTGGCGCGACTGGTAGGCCGGCTGGTGCTGGCGGGCGGCGAGCGCAACAGCATCCGCGCGCTGATCGCTTCGAACTCATCGATGCTGGCCGCCAAGGTGACCGAGCGCAGCGCCGAGACCGGCGAGCACTACATCACCCGCGACCGCGCCAGCTACCTGCAGATGGTGAAGAAGGCCGCGGGCGGCGGCGCGCTCACGGCCATCACGGTGCTGTTGAAGTTCGGCATCTATGCGCTGGGCCTGTCGGCCTTCTGGAGCGGGCTGGGCGCGGGGCTGATGTATGCGGCCAGCTTCGTCGCGATCCAGCTGCTGCACCTGACGCTGGCCACCAAGCAGCCCGCGATGACGGCGCCGGCCATGGCGGCGCGGCTGCGCGACATCGATTCGGACGGCGCGGTGAACGATTTCGTCGACGAGGTCGCGAACCTCGTGCGCTCGCAGGTGGCGGCGGTGCTGGGCAATGTGCTGGTGGTGGTGCCGGCGGTGGTGGGCATCGCGCTGCTGGCCCAGCTGGCGCTGGAACGACCGTTGCTCGACGCCGCGCATGCCGCAGCCACGCTGAAATCGCTTTCGCTGGCGGGGCCGACCGCGCTTTACGCGGCAATCACCGGCATCCTGCTGTTTTCGGCCAGCATCGTCGCCGGATGGACAGAAAACGCCTTTGTCCTGCATCGCATGGACTCCGCCATGCGTTACAACCCCCGCATCGGCGCTTTTCTCGGCGCCGCACGGGCCCGCCGCTGGGCCGATTTCATGCGCACACACATCTCAGGCTTCGCCTCCAACATCTCGCTGGGACTCATGCTCGGGCTGCTGCCCGCGTTCGCGGGTTTCTTCGGGCTTGGCCTTGATGTGCGGCACGTGACACTCTCGGCCGGACAGATCGCCGCAGCCGCGGCATCCACCGGCCTCGGGATGCTGCAGCAGCCCGCGCTGTGGTGGGCGGTGGCGGCGATCCCGGTCATTGGCGCGCTCAATGTGAGCGTGAGTTTCTACTTCGCTTTCCGCCTGGCGCTGCGCGCGCACAGCGTGAGCCTCGGTGACCGCGCCCGCATCCGCAGCGCGATCTGGGCCCGCTGGCGCAGCCGGCCGGTGAGCTTTTTCCTGCCTGGATGAATTTGACGAGCTTCCTCAACGATCTGCTGGGCTTCTGGTCCGAATGGGTGCGCCCTTCGGCGGGCCTGCCCACCGTGCTGTGGTCGCTGCTGCTGGCGGCGGCGGCGGCTTCCGGCCACCTGGTGCAACGCTATCTTGGGTTTCCCAAGGTCATCGGCTATTCGCTGGTGGGCGCGGTGGTGGGCTTCGCCGGCTTCGAAGGCGCGATCTGGCCGCTGCGCGGCATCAGCCTATTTCTGCTCGAACTCGGCGTGGCCGTGGTGCTGTTCGAGGCCGGCGGGCGGCTGCCGCTGCGCTGGTTCCGCCACAACCCGATGGTGCTGGTGCAGAGCCTGCTCGAAGCCACGCTGACCTACTTCGGCGTGTACTGGGTGCTCACGCTGCTGGGCCTGCCCGAGCCGGTGGCCAACCCGATCGCGCTGATGGCCATCGTCGCCTCTCCGGCGGTGCTGAGCCGCGTGATCATCGACACCCGCGCCGCCGGCCCCGTGACCGAACGCGCGATGACGCTGGCCACGCTCAACACCTTCTACGCACTGGCACTGGGCTATGCGCAGGCCGGGCTGATCGAGCGCGCGCCGCAGACGATGCTGCAGAAGCTGTATCCGGTGGCGGTGGTGCTGGGCCTATCGTTCGTGGTCGGCGGGATCATGGCACTGGCGCTGCGCTCGGCCCTGCGGGTGATGAGCCCGTCGAGCGAGAACACGTCGATCCTGCTGCTGGCGATCATCGCGGCGGGCGCCGCGCTCACCGCGCACATCGGCGGTTCGGCGCCGCTGGCAGCGTTGATCGGCGGCGTGCTGTTGAAGACGCTCAACCCCAAGCCCTGGGCCTGGCAGCGACAGTTGGGCACAGCGGCTTCGCTGCTGACCATGCTGATGTTCGTGCTGGTGTCGATCGTGGCGGCGCAGGCCGACTGGACGTTGCCGGTGGCCAGCGTGGTGCTGGCCGTGATCGGCGTGCGCCTGCTGGCCAAGATTTCGGGCGTGGCCATTGCCAACCCGGGTAGCGGCGCGAGCTGGAAGCAGGCCTTCTGGGTCGGCTGTGCGATGTCGCCGCTGTCGTCGATTGCGCTGCTCATTGCCTCCAATTTCGCCACGGCATCGCCGCTGCTGGGCACGATGATCACGCAGGTGGCCCTGCCCTCGATCCTGTTGATGGAGGTGGTGGGCGCGATGCTCGCCACGGTGGCCATCCACGCGGTGGGCGAAAGTTCGGTGCCCTGGATGCCCCAGGCCTTCAGCATCACGGAGGACACGCAGCGATGAGCACCGCAACCAACAACCACAACAACACGCCTATCGACCCGGACAGCGACGACGTCCGCTCGGCGCCGCTGCCTTCGGACCCCGAGAGCCGCGCGGTCAAGCTCGAGCCCTTCAACAAATCGGAGGCGCTGTCGCTCGGCGTGGAGCTGGAGCTGCAGCTCGTGAACACGCACGACTACGACCTGGCCCCCTACGCCGAGGACATGCTGCGCCTGATGGCGCAGACCCCGCTGCCCGGCAGCGTGGTGCCCGAGATGACGTCGAGCATGATCGAGATCTCGACCGACATCTGCCACTCGGCGCAGGACGTGATCACGCAGCTGTCGCCCATTCGCGAAGCGCTGATCCGCAATGCCGACAAGCTCAACATCGCGGTGGTGGGCGGCGGTACACATGCGTTCCAGCAGTGGCACGAGCGGCGCATCTATGACAAACCGCGCTTTCGCGAACTGTCGGAGCTGTACGGCTACCTGAGCAAGCAGTTCACCATCTTCGGCCAGCACGTGCACATCGGCTGCCCCGACGCCGATGCTGCGCTACTGATGCTGCACCGCATGTCGCGCTACATCCCGCACTTCATCGCGCTGTCGGCATCCTCGCCCTTCGTGCAGGGGCAGGACACGCAGTTCGACTCGGCGCGGCTGAACTCGGTGTTCGCGTTTCCGCTGTCGGGCCGCGCGCCCTTCACGCTGAGCTGGAAGGAGTTCGAGGCGTACTTCGAGCGCATGACCCGCACCGGCGTCGTGCGCAGCATGAAAGACTTCTACTGGGACATCCGCCCCAAGCCCGAGTTCGGCACCATCGAGATCCGCGTGTTCGACACACCGCTCACCGTCGAGCGCGCCGCCGCGCTCGCGGGCTACGTGCAGTCGCTGGCAGCGTGGTTCCTGCAGGAGCAGCCCTTCGAGCCGACGGAAGACGACTACCTCGTCTACACCTACAACCGCTTCCAGGCCTGCCGCTTCGGGCTGGACGCGGTGTACGTGGACCCGGCCACCGGCCAGCACATGCCGCTGCGCGACCACATCCTGATGACGATGACCCAGCTCGAATGGCACAGCGAGGCGCTCAACGCCACGCAGGCGCTGGGCGAGCTGCGCACCAGCGTGGAAGCCAACCGCAACGACGCGCGCTGGCTGCGCGAGAAGCAGGGCAAGGAGCGGCTGCTGGCCGAGGTGGTGCGGCAGGCGTCGCTGCGCTTCCGCGGGCAGGCCTGAGCACGGCCTCAGCCCTTATGCTCACCCCCCATGGGTGAATTCGACCTGATCACGCGCTACTTCAAGCGCCCCGCCACGCGCTCCCCGCTGGGCGTGGGCGACGACTGCGCGCTGCTTGCGCCCGCTGCGGGCATGCAGCTCGCCGTGTCTTCCGACATGCTGGTCGAGGGCCGGCACTTTCTTTCCACCGTCGATCCGGCGCGGCTGGGCCACAAGGCGCTGGCGGTGAACCTCAGCGACCTGGCGGCCTGCGGTGCGAAGCCGCTGGCCTTCACGCTCGCGCTTGCGCTGCCGGGTGTCGACGAGCCCTGGCTCGAGGGCTTCTCGCGCGGCCTGTTCGCGCTGGCCGATGCGCACGGCTGCGAGCTGGTGGGTGGCGACACTACGCGCGGCCCGCTCAACATCTGCATCACGGTGTTCGGCGAAGTGCCGGCCGGCGCGGCGCTGCTGCGTTCGGGCGCGCGCGCGGGCGACGACATCTGGGTGAGCGGCACGCTGGGCGATGCGCGGCTGGCGCTCGAGGTGTTTCGCGGCACGATCGCGCTGTCGGCCGAGGCCTTCGAATCGACGCGCATGCGCATGGAGCAGCCCACGCCGCGCGTGGCGCTGGGGCAGGCCTTGCGCGGCATCGCCTCTTCGGCGGTGGATGTGAGCGATGGGTTGATCGGCGACCTGGGCCACATCCTCGGTTCGAGCGGCGTGGGCGCCACGCTCGATGCCGATGCGGCCACGGCCCTGATCGCTGCCGAGGCGCCAGGCCTGCGCACCGAGCTCTTGCGTACCTGCGCACTCTCTGGGGGCGACGACTACGAGCTGGTCTTCACTGCACCCGCCTCTGCGCGCGACGCGGTCACGCAAGCCGGCCTGAACAGCGCCACGCGCGTCACGCGCATCGGCCGCATCGAGGCCGATGCCGGCCTGCGCATCGTCGATGCAACCGGCGCGCCGGTGTCACAGCGCTTCGGCTCGTTCGACCACTTCGTCTGAGCTCTTGTCGTTGCTGCGCTGCTCCGGTCAGGAGCCGCGCACCATCGCCTGCATCTTCTGCTGTGCAGCGTTGATGGCTGCCGATTGACCGTTGAGCTGCTGCAGCATCTTGTTGAGCTCGGCCTGCACCGCCGGGTCGGTCACGGTGACCGAAGAGCCTGCGACCTGGATCTTCGACTTGTTCTTCTCCATGAAGTCGCCGATGGCCAGCGCGCTGTTGAACACGGTGTCGAGCGCGGGGAACACTTCCTTGAAGGTGGTGGACGGCGCAGTCACGGTCTTGTCGAAGGCCTTGTCGTAGACCTGCTTCAGGTCGTCGGGCTGCTTGAGCTGCGCATGCGCGGCATCGGCCTTGGCGGTCTGCTGGTCGAGCGCGGTGCGCAGGGCGGTCAGGCCATCCTTCGCGGCCTTGAGGTCGTCGCGGCGAGCCGGCAGGTCGGCGATGGAACGCAGCGCGCCCTTGGCCATGATCTGCGTCATGGGCTGGCTCACCGACTTGTTCATGCCTTCGTTGAAGTCGGTGATCACGGCGTAGTGCTTCGCGTAGTCGCCGAACGAGGTTTTCTCTTCCTCGTTAGGCACCGGCACGCGCAGGCCGGGCTTGTCGAGCACGCGGGTCTGCAGGAAGGTGGTGAAGGCCTTGCGCTGCTCGGCCTCCTTGTTGCCACAGGCCACCAGCGCGAAGCTGAAGGCCACCAGGAGCGACAGGGCCCCGAGACGTTGAATGAAAGTTCTCATGGGGACTGGCCCTCCCGTGTGTTGTGGATCTAAAAATTATAGGGAGCGCTTCAGAGCCTCTATGAAGGCACGCGCCGCGGCCGAGAGCGAGTGGCCGCGCTTGGTGACGATGGAGATGTCGCGCGCCACGCGCGGCGAACTCAGTATCTTGATCACCAGAGACGGATTGGCCTCCGCGCGCGCGAAGGCCGAGGGCATGATCGACGCGCCCATGCCGGCGGCCGTCATCCAGATGGCGGTCGAGAGAAACGAAACCTCGTTCACCACGTCAAGCGCCACGCCCGCATCGGCCGCGGTGCCGTCGATGAGCGGGCGCACGCCGTAGCCCGGGCGCACGGTGATGACGGGATGGCGCGCCAGGTCGGTCCAGCGCACCACGCGCGCCTTGGCCAGCGGGTGGTCTTCCCGGCACACCAGCGCAAGGTGGTCGCGCATGAGCCGCTGCACCTCGACCTCGGCGCCGGGCCGCTCGGGCGTGCCGATGCCGAAATCGACGTGCTCGCCGAGGATGCGCGAGATGAACTGGTCGGGCGCGCAGTCGTTCACCAGCACGCGCACGCCGGGGTGCTGCTCGTTGAACGCGCGCATGGCATCGGGCAGAAGAAAGGCCGAGAGCGTGGGCGTGATGGCCAGCGTGACGCGGCCGCGCTCGAGCGTGGCCAGTTCGCGAAAGTCGGCCGAGAGCGAATCGACGTCGCGCAGGATGCGCTCGACCGTGACCATCATCTGCTCGGCCGCCGCCGTGGCCTTGAGCGAACGCGTGGTGCGGTCGAACAGGCGCGTGTCCAGTCCGTCCTCGAGCTGGCGGATCAGCATGCTCACCGCCGACTGCGTAACGAACAGCCGCTGAGCCGCCGCGCTGAGCTTTTTCAGCTGGTAGACCGCCAGGAATGCACGCAGCTGGCGGATCGTAGGACTGAAGTTCGTATTCATCAGAAAAGATGATATTTCATTAGAAATATCTTGATTTACGAATGAATGCTGTCATCGTTCAATCGTTGAAAAGACACATCACATTCAAGGAGCCTCGATGGCAGTACCTCTTGCCGACGGGAAGAGCGCGCTTCGCAGGCAGCTCATGCTGGGCGCAGTCGGCGCGGCATTGACCGGCGGCTCGGCTTTCGCGCAGGTCCCTGCGCCATCGCCATCTTCGACCGTCGGCGATTTCCCGAACAGGCCCATCCGCATGGTCGTGACCTTTCCGCCGGGCGGCAGTGCCGATGCGGTGGTGCGCCTGATGGTGCCGAGGCTCAACGAGAAACTGGGCCAGCCCTTGGTGGTCGACAACCGGCCCGGCGCCGGCGGCAACGTGGGGCTCGCGCTGGTGGCCAAGACACCGGCCGACGGCTACACGCTGGGGCTGGGCGCGGCCGGTGCGCTGACGGCCAACGCGAGCCTGTACGCACAGATGCCCTTCGACCCGGTGAAGGACTTCAAACCCGTGGGCATGGTCGCGGCCACGCCCTTCGTGATCGTGGGACACCCTTCCCTTCCGGCGCGCACGCAGCGCGAGCTGATCGCGCTGGCGAAGGCGAAGCCGGGCACGCTGTCGATCGGTCATGGCGGCAACGGCACGGCCATGCACCTGTCGGCGGCGCTGTTCGCGCAGATGGCCGACGTGAAGCTGGTTGAAGTGCCCTACCGCGGCTCGGGCCCCGCGGCGCTCGACACCATGGCGGGACAGATCCAGCTCGCGCTGGTCGACCTGCAGGCTTCGCTGCAGCAGATCCGCGCGGGCAAGCTGATCGCCTTCGCGGTGACCAGCGCGCAGCGCGTGCCGATGCTGCCCGAAGTGCCCTCGGTGGCGGAGGCCGGCCTGCCCGGCTACGACTCCACGGGCTGGTTCGGCGTGGTGGCGCCCGCGGGTACGCCCGTACCCATCGTTGCGCGGCTCAACGCCGAGATCAACGCCGCGCTCGCCGACGAGCAGATCAAGGCCGCGATGCGCAACCTCGGCGCGGAGCCCGCGCCGAGCTCGACCGAAGCCTTCGAGGCCTACATCCAATCCGAGACGAAGAAGTGGGCGAAGGTGATCCAGACCGCCCACATCCGGCTCGACTGACGGCACGCTCCCTTCCGCCCTCTTCCGAACATGACCGACCACCACACCGCAGCAGCACTGCAGGCCGACGTGATGATCGTCGGCGCCGGCCCCGTGGGCCTTACGCTGGCCATGGACCTCGCCTCGCGCGGCGTCTCGGTCGTCATCTGCGAGACGCGCCGTTTCGCGGAGCCGCCGAACGTGAAGTGCAACCACGTGGCATCGCGCACCATGGAGCAGTTCCGCCGCCTGGGCGTGGCGCAGAAGCTGCGCGACGCGGGGCTGCCGGCCGACTATCCGAACGACGTGGTGTTCCGCACCAGCGTGACGGGCACCGAGCTCACGCGCATTCCGATTCCGTGCCGGCGCGACCGCTACACCGAAACCGAGGGCCCCGACGCGTGGTGGCCCACGCCCGAGCCGCCGCATCGCATCAACCAGATTTACCTGGAGCCCATCCTGCTGAAGCACACGGCCGCGCTGCCGGGCGTGACGCTCCTGAACCGCACGCAGTTCGCAGGTTTCACGCAAGACGATGAAGGCGTGACCGCCATCGCCACCGACATGGACAGCGGCGTGACGCGCAGCATCCGATGCCGCTACATGGTGGGCTGCGACGGCGGCGCCTCCACCGTGCGCAAGCAGATCGGCGCAAGGCTCGAAGGCACGGCCGTGATCCAGCGCGTGCAGTCGACCTTCATCCGCGCGCCGCAGCTGCGCGCGCTGATTCCGGGCAAGCCGGCGTGGTCTTACTACGCAATGAACCCGCGCCGCTGCGGCACCATGTTCGCCATCGACGGGCACGAGACCTGGCTGGTGCACAACCACCTGAATGCCGAAGAGCCCGAGTTCGATTCGGTCGACCGCGACAAGTCGCTGCGCGAAATCCTCGGCGTGGGCCCCGACTTCAAGTACGAGATCATCAGCAAGGAAGACTGGATCGGCCGCCGCCTCGTGGCCAATCGCTTCCGCGAGGGCCGCGTGTTCATCGCTGGTGACGCGGCGCACCTGTGGGTGCCCTATGCGGGCTACGGCATGAACGCGGGCATTGCCGACGCGCTCAACCTCTCGTGGCTGCTGGGCGCGGTGGTGCAGGGCTGGGGCGACGACGCCATCCTCGACGCCTACGAGGCAGAGCGCCAGCCGATCACCGAGCAGGTGTCGAACTTCGCGATGGACCATGCGCAGAAGATGATCCGCGCGCGCCGCGCCGTGCCGCCGAACATCGAGGAGCCCGGCCCCGCCGGCGATGCGCTGCGCGCCGACATCGGACGCGAGGCCTACGAGCTGAACGTGCAGCAGTTCTGCTGCGGCGGCCTCAACTTCGGCTACTTCTACAGCGGCTCGCCGATCATCATTGCAGACGGCGAGCACATGGCGCCGCCCTATTCGATGGGCGAGTTCACGCCGTCCACCGTGCCGGGCTGCCGCGCGCCGCACTTCTGGCTTTCGGACGGCCGCTCGGTCTACGACGCCTTCGGCCCCGGCTACACGATGCTGCGCTTCGACCGCAGCGCGGACGTGCGGCCGCTCGAACGCGCCGCGGCCGCCTACAGCATGCCGCTCACGGTGCTGGACATCGAGACCGAAGACGTGCCCAAGGCCTACACGCACCGCCTCGTGCTGTGCCGCCCCGACCAGCACGTGGCCTGGCGCGGTGCGCACCTGCCTGCCGAGGTCTACGACCTGGTGGGCCTGCTGCGCGGTGAAGGCCTGCGGGTGCGGGCGCGCAGGCGGGCGCTGGCCTGGGAAGGCGTGGTGGCCTGAGCCTTCTCTTCTTCTAAGGCTGGCCCGCTCACCAGCCGCGCCGTGCGACGGCGCGGTACGCAAGCCACACCGCCAAGGCCGGCGCGAGCGCAAAGCTCGCGAACAGCCACGCGGCCGCCGAGCGCGCGCCTTCGAGGCCGCCCGGCACGGTGAGGCCCGCTGCATTCGCCACCAGCCCCGCCACGGCCGCGCCAACGGCCATGCCGTAGAGCTGCACGGTGGTGATCGAGGCCGAGGCCAGGCCCTCTTCGCCCTTGGGGGCCAGCGACATCACGCGCGTAATCAAGTGCGGCCAGCCGATGCCGACGCCGAGCCCCACGGCCGCCAGTGCGACGGCGATCAGCAAGGTCTCGAAGCCGTCGGCGAAGAACCCCGGCGACGGCAGCAGCCACGCCAGTGCCGCCAGCCCCAGCGTGCAGATCACCGGGCCGGCGCGCAGCATGCGGTCGGCCCCCGTGCCGCTGCGGCCCGAGGACAGCAGCGAGCCCGCGCTCCAGCCGCCCGCCATCGCGGCGGTGAGATAGCCCGCTGCCAGCGGCGAGTGGCCGTGCAGCAACTGCAAAAAGTACGGCACGAAGATTTCGGTGGTGCTGCCGATCAGCAGCAGCGCCACGCTCGCGTAGATGGCGCCCAGCGGCGCGCTCATCGAATAGGCGCCGCTCGGCAGCACGCGCACAGTGGCGCGACTGTCGATGCGCGTGGCCGCGAAGCCGATGGCCAGCCCCAGTGCCACGCCGACGGCCTGCCAGAGCAGCTCGGGCCACAGGCCGCTGGCCGCAATCACCAGTACCGACAGCGCGAGCAGGCCGATCTGCATCCCCGGCACGCGCGGTGGAACCTCGGGCCGCGCGTGCTTCACGCCCATCGAGGGTCGCAATTGCACGAGCACCAGCAGCGCCTGCGCCGCCGCCACTGGCAGCAGGAACCAGAAGGCCCAGCGCCAATGCCCGGCCTGCGCGAACAGGCCGCCCACGGCCGGCCCGCACAGCGTGGCAACGCCCCACATGCCAGACACCAGCGCCACTGCGCGCGGCCACAGCCGCTGCTCGAACACCAGCTGGATCAGCCCGTAGCTCAGCGCCGCGAGCAGCCCGCCGCCCAGCCCCTGCACCGTGCGGCCCGCGAGCATCCACGGCATGGCCGGCGCGAGCGCGCAGCCGACCGAGCCGGCGCTGAACACCGCCAGCGCCGCCAGGCACGCGCCGCGCGGGCCGAGCACCGCGAGCAGCCGCACCGACAGCGTGGCGCCGAGGATCGAGCCGACCACGAAGAGCGTGGTGCTCCAGGCGTACCAGTCGAGCCCGCCGATCTCGCGCACCACCGACGGCAGCACGGTGGTCACGATGTGCACGTTGACAGCATGCAGCGCGACGCCGCCTGTCAGGGCCAGCGCGCGCCAGCCATTGCGGCCGCTGAACAATTCGCTCCAGGCGGCGGTGGCAGGCGGAGGACGCAGGGCGGCGGAAGAGGAAGACATGGCGCGAAGACGAAGCTTGGAAAGGAGCCCGGATATTAGGCGGCCGGCGCCAATTAAACAAGTTATTACTTTGATAAATAAATCGCACCGAACCGGTGCCGGCGCAGATGCGCGACACTTCTGCCCCGATGCACGCCGCTTCTTCCTCTCCTTCTTCCTTGTCCACCACGACCACCGGCGCCATGCCCCAACCCCCGATGCGCCGCGCCACGCTGCGCTTTCTGCTGTCGCACCCCGCGCATTTCATCGCGCTGGGCTTCGGCTCGGGCCTGTCGCCCTTCGCGCCCGGCACCGTGGGCACGCTGTGGGCCTGGGTGGCTTTCGCGGTGATGCAGCTTTGGTTCACGCCGGCGACCATCGGCTGGATCATCGCGGCCTCGCTGCCCATCGGCTGGTGGGCCTGCACCGTGGCCGCGCGCAACATGAACGTGGCCGACCCAGGCGCCGTGGTGTGGGACGAGGTGATCGCCTTCTGGATCGTGCTCTGGCTGGTAACGCCGGCCGGCCTCTTCGCGCAGGCCATCGCCTTTGCGCTGTTCCGTTATTTCGATGCCGCCAAGCCCGGCCCGGTGGGCTGGGCCGACGCGCTGTTCAAGCAGCGCGATGCGGTGCAGGTGCGCTGGTGGCGCGCGGGCTTCGGCATCATCCTCGACGACCTGGTGGCGGCGTTCTGCACGCTGCTGGTCATTGCACTCTGGCGCGCATGGTGAACCCGATGGACTCTTCCTCTACAACGGCGCTCGCCGACCAGGACACGCCCGAACTGGTCGTGGCCCTGGCCGGCTTGCTGCAGAAAAAAGGCTGGATGCTGGCCACCGCCGAAAGCTGCACGGGCGGGCTGATCGGCGCGGCCTGCACCGAGCTGGCAGGGTCGAGCGTGTGGTTCGAGCGCGGCTTCATCACGTATTCCAACGAAGCCAAGACCGAGCTGCTGGGCGTGGACGCAACGGTGATCGCGGCGAACGGCGCGGTCAGCGAGCCGGTGGCACGCGCCATGGCCACGGGCGCGATCGCGCATTCGCCGCCGTCGCGCGTGGCGCTGGCCGTGACCGGCGTGGCGGGCCCGACCGGCGGCACGCCCGACAAGCCGGTGGGCACGGTGTGGTTCGGCTGGTCGGTCGATGGCGATGTGCGCACCGAGCGCCGCCGTTTCGACGGCGACCGCGCCACGGTGCGCGCGGCCACGGTGCATCACGCGCTGAAGACGCTGGTCGAGCTGCTCTCGCGCTGAACGCCCGGGCAGGCTCCGGCCTTCAGGCCGTCATGAAGTCGCCGAGCGGCCGGCGCGGCGCGGCAGGCACCGGCGCCATCGGGTAACCGAGGCGGCACATCATCTGCACCGTCGGGCTGTGCCTGTCGCCCGGCCGCGCGGTGCCCAGCAGCAGGTCGTGCGCGACCGCACGGCACGGCGCCATCTCCGCGAACTCTTCGAGCGGCTGGCTCATCGGGTGCATGCCCAGGCCCAGGTCGGTGGCACGCAGTTGCTGGCGCACATGGGCGCGGCCCGCCGCGATCTGCTCGGTGCGGCTGTTGCCGCGCGTGCTGAGCCAGACGAAGCCCATCGCGGTTTGGGCCTGGTCCTCGAACATCTGCAGGGCCTGGCGGAACGAGGGGCTGTCTTCGGGCGCGGGCGCGCTGCGGCTGAACTGCCCCAGCGCAACGGCGATGCGCAGCGCCGGATCGTTGACCGAGAAACCGTCGCGGTGTTCGAGGATCTCCTGCGGGCCGATGCGCAGCAGCTGCAGGTTTTCCATGGCGGTGCCGGGCGTGGCGAGCTCCACGCGCGCGGCCGCCGCGCAGAGCCTGCGCAAGGGCAGCACGCGCGCCATCTCGACCGTGCCGGATGAGCTCACCATGCCGCCCACCGGCACCACCGAGGTGAGGCCCTGCAATATGTCGGCCGACACCGGCCGCGTGAGGTCGAAGCGCTGCTTGGGCGTGCGCCGCCGCAGCACCTGCGCGAACAGCGGATCGGGCACGCCACCGTCCGCCAGCCGCAGCCGTGCCACCGGAATGTGCGGCCAGTGCCGCGGCTCGCCGATCAGCTCGCCCTGCGGCCATAGCTGCACGCTGGCCTGCACGCCCTGCTGCGCGAGCGCCATCACCAGCAGCTCGATGAAAGCGCCGTGGCCGATGACGACCTGCCGGCCGAAGGGATCGGACTCGGGCTGCACGCGCTCGCGGTCGCAATAGACCACGATGGCGTCGGGCTCGCGCAGGTCGACCAGCCAGGGCTGGCAGTTGTACGCGGTGGGGGCAGTGACGGCATAGGCGACGGCGCGCTTGCGCACGTCGGGCTCGTTGCCGGGGCCGTTCCATACCTCCAGCGCGGCCGCCGGCATGTCGGAGTTCAGCCACCAGGCTGCCAGCGCGGCCGCACCCGCCGCTACGACAACGCCGCCTCCCAGCAGCCGGACAAAGTTTCTTCGCTCATCCATTGCGCGGATTATCGAAAGCGCGCCCGCAGTTCACAATGCGTCAAGCTTCGATAACTGCTATTCAAAACTGAATACCGATGAGACCCGACAAGGAACTAGGCTTCGACTGGCGGCTGGTGCGCGCGTTTCTGGCCGCGCTCGACCATGGCAGCCTGCTGGGAGCGGCGCGCGCCGTGGGCGCGAGCCAGCCGACGCTGGGCCGCCACATCGCCGAACTCGAAGCGCAGCTGGGCGTGGTGCTGTTCGAGCGCACCGGCCGGGGCCTGCGGCCGACCGAAATGGCCACGCGGCTCGCGCAGGCCGCGCGCGCCATGGAAAGCGGTGCGCTCGCGCTGTCGCGCAGCGTGTCGGGCGCCAACACCGCGCTGGCCGGCACGGTGCGCATCTCGGCGAGCCAGGCCACGGCGCGGCACCTGCTGCCGGCGCTGCTGGCCCAGATGCGGCGCGAGCTGCCCGAGATACAGGTCGAGCTGGTGGCAACCAACGAAGTCAGCAACCTGCTGCGGCGCGAGGCCGACATCGCGCTGCGCATGAGCCCGCCCGAGACCGGCTCGGTGATCGCCCGGCGCGTGGGCCGGTTCGCGCTCGGCACCTTCGCCCAGCGCGACTACCTGCGCCGCCGCGGCACGCCGCGCCAGATCACCGACCTGCTCAAACACGACCTGCTGGGCTACGACCGCGACGACAGCATCCTGCGCAGCTCCGCCCAGCTCGGCGCGCCCCTGAAGCGCGAGGACTTCTGCTTTCGCACCGACGACGTCAGCGTGTACTGGGAGGCGCTGCGCCAGGGCATGGGCATCGGCTTCGTGAGCGAGTCATTGGCCCACACCGACGGCGAAGTGGTGCGCGTGCTGCCTTCGATCAAGCTGCCGGTGCTACCCGTGTGGCTGGCGGTGCACCGCGAGGTGCGCACCGACCGGCGCATCCGCTCGGTCTATGATTTCCTCGCCCGCACCATTCCCCAGGTGCTGTGACCCCCGCCAACCAACCCGAAGGCCTCATGACAGCAGCCACCAATGCCCAGACCATCGAGCGCTTCTACAGCGCGTTCGCCAAGCTAGACGCCGCCACCATGGAAGCCTGCTACGCAAGCGACGCGGTGTTCGACGACGAGGCTTTTTCGCTGCGTGGGCGGCGCGAAGTGGGCGGCATGTGGCGCATGCTGGCCACGGGCACGAAAGCCAAGGGCGCCGACGTGTGGCGCCTGACCTGGCGCGACGTGAAGGCCGACGACAACACCGGCAGCGCCCACTGGGACGCTCACTACCGCTTCAGCGCCACCGGCCGCCTCGTCGACAACAGCATCGACGCGCGCTTCACCTTCACGCCCGAAGGGCTGATCGCGACGCACCGCGACAGCTTCCCGTTCTGGACCTGGTCGCGCCAGGCGCTCGGCACGCCGGGCCTGCTGCTCGGCTGGACGCCCATCCTGCGCAACAAGGTGCGCGCCACCGCCGCAGCCAACCTCGCCACTTTTCTTGCACGCCAGCCATGAGCAACAACACCGCCCTCACCTTTTCCAACAACGAAGCCCAGCACCGCTACGAGGCCACGCTGGATGCCAAGCTCGCGGCCTATGCCGAGTACAACCTGCTGACCGACGCGATCATGTTCACGCACACCGAGGTGCTGCCGGAACACGAGGGCAAGGGCGTGGGCTCGGGCATCGCGAGGCACGTGCTCGACGAGGCGCGCGCCAAGGGGCTGCATGTGATTCCGGTGTGCCAGTTCATCGCGGGCTACATCCGCAAGCATCGCGAGTACGCCGACCTCGTGCGGCCGGACATTCAGCGCGCCTTCAAGATCTGACGGAATCGGCCTTCGGCGCGGGCAGCCACGCGAAGGCCGCGATGCCAATCACCAGCAGCGCGGCGATGGTGGACAGCACGGCCGTCAGCGGGTCGCCACCATGCGCCGACGCGACCGAAGCGGCGACGCCCGTGCCCCACTGCATGAGCGCCACGCCAAGGAACATCGCCATCGTGAACACGGCCATCGCGCGGCCGGTGAGCGTGGCCGGATAGGCGCCGCGCACGTCGGCGTATTGCCAGACGATGAAGCCCGAGAGCACGCCGATCAGCACCATGCCGGCGATGTCGAGCCAGGCCGAGTGCAACACCGCGATGAGCGCGAAGAGCCCCGCATAACCGAGCGCGCAGATCACGATCCAGCGGCGTCGCCCGGCGCCGTCGCGGTCGAGCCGGCCGAAGAGCGGCGCGCCGAACAGCGAGATCACCGACACCGCCAGCGCGACGTTGCCGCTCTGCACCAGCGAGTAGCCGTGGCGCTCCATCATCAGCGGGCCGAGCCACAGGCCGCGCAGCGAGATGAAGGCGGCGTAGGTGACTGCCCCCAGCACCATGATGCCCAGCGTGTGCGGCATGGCGAACAGCGCGCCGAACTGGCGGATCGCCTCGGGGATCGACTCCTTGACCTGCGGCACGGCCGAGGCCGGCTCGTGCACCCAGTACCAGATTGCGAGCCATGCCAGCGCGGCCGCCACGGCCAGCACCAGGAAGCCCGCGCGCCATGAATAGGCCTGCACCAGCCACGCCAGCGGTGTGCCGGTCGCCAGCATGCCGAGGCCGCCGACGGCCAGCACCATGCCCGACACGGTGGCGAAGCGCGCCGCCGGAAAGTGCCGCGCGATGAACACCGTGCACACCAGGAAGGCTGGCGCGCAACCCACGCCGATCAGCGCCTGGCCCGCCACCAGCACGAGATAGCTGGACGACACCGCCGACAGCAGCGCGCCCGCGATGGCGACAGGAAAGGCCACCAGCACCGTGCGGCGCACGCCGTGCAGGTCGATGCCGATGCCCATGAACAGCTGCATGGCGCCGAACGCAAAGTGAAAAGCCCCCGAGAAGATCCCGAGGGCCTGGGCGGAAAGATGAAAGTCGGCCTGCAGCGGGCTCGCCATGATGGCGCCGACCGTGCGGAATGCCTGGCTCAGCGCGACCCCGGCGCACAGCGCCAGGACCATCACCCAGGCCGCGCGCGGCGTCAGGGGTGCACTGTCAGAGCCAATGCCGGCGCTAGGTGGCACCGTGGCACTTCTTGTATTTTTTTCCGCTGCCGCAGGGGCACGGGTCGTTGCGGCCGGGAGCAGCTTCCTTGCGGATGGTCTCTGCCTTCGGCCCGAGGCTCTTCCAGAGCTGGCGCAGGTCGTACACGGCCCAGATGGCAGCGCCGAAGTCGTCCAGCCGCTGCTGGCTCACGCTGGGTGGGGCGTCGTCGCTGTACATCGACAGCGTTGGCTTGGCGTTGTCGTCCTCGGTGAGGGCAACGATGTTGTCGAGTGCGTCGTCGAGCATGCGCGCAGCATCTTTGTCGCGCGGCGTGGCCCAGTCTTCGGGCCAGTTCTCGACCGCGTACATGAAGCCCAGCGCCCAGACCTGCGCGAATGAGGGAATCGCTTCGCCGGCCACTTCGGCACGTTCTTCCTCGGGCAGCGAGGCGATGGCGCCGCGGGTGTCGAGCACCTCGGGCTGCCAGCTGCGTTCGTCGTCGAGGGTTTCGACGGGGGCATCGAGACCCTCTTCGATCTCGACCCAGCGGCGCTTCCAGTTCCAGACGAACTCCATGTGCTGCGCGGACGAGAAGCTGTCGCCCAGCAGCACGGGCCAGTATTCGGACGGCATGATGGGCCGGCGGGTGCAGATCAGCGCGGCCATGAAGCCCTCGCAGAACTCCCATTGGGGGATTTCCTCGTCGTGCTCGCGCATGGCGTCGAGCGCCTGGTCGAGTGCGTCGAAATCGTCGGGGCCGAGGGGGGACTGGGCTGCGGAGGTGGCCTCTGGGGGCGAAATGGGGTCGGGAATGGTCGTCATGGCAAGTTCGGGGCAGCCCTCTATGATGCAGCAGGCTCCGGTCGAGACTATTTCTATGCCCACGATTATTCCGTTTCCGACGCGCTACAGCGCCTTCGCCCTGTGCGTGGTCGGTCTGGTGGCCTGCCTCGCGTTCGTGCTGGTGTCGCCGCACCTGTGGCTGGCCTGGATCGGCGTGGCAGTCTTTGCGGTACTTACAGGTACCGGCGTGCACGACCTGCGGCAGGCCCGCCACGCCATCCTGCGCAACTACCCGGTCATCGGCCATTTGCGCTTTCTGCTGGAGTTCATCCGGCCAGAAATGCGGCAGTACTTCATCGAGAGCGACTCGGAAGCCGCACCCTTCTCGCGTGCCCAGCGCTCGCTGGTATACCAGCGCGCCAAGGGCGACCCCGACAACCGGCCCTTCGGCACGCAGCTGAACGTGACCATCGCGGGCTACGAGTGGATCAACCATTCGATGCAGCCGACGAAGCTCGAGAACCACGATTTCCGCATCGTGATCGGCGGCACGCCGCAGCCGGTGGGCGCCAACCCGGCGCAGGTCTGCACGCAGCCCTACAGCGCGAGCGTATTCAACATCTCGGCCATGAGCTTCGGCGCGCTGTCGGCCAACGCCATCCTCGCGCTCAACAAGGGCGCGAAGATGGGCGGTTTTGCGCACGACACCGGCGAGGGCTCGATCTCGCAGCATCACCGGGTGCACGGCGGCGACCTGATCTGGGAAATCGGCTCGGGCTACTTCGGCTGCCGCAACGACGACGGCACCTTCAACGAAGAACGCTTCACTGCCAACGCACGCGACCCGCAGGTGAAGATGATCGAGATCAAGCTGAGCCAGGGCGCCAAGCCCGGGCACGGCGGCGTGCTGCCGGCCCCCAAGGTCACGCCCGAGATCGCGGCGGCGCGCGGCGTGCCGGTGGGTGTGGACTGCATCTCGCCCTCGTCGCACAGCGCGTTCTCCACGCCGACCGAGATGATGCATTTCGTCGCGAAACTGCGCGAGCTGTCGGGCGGCAAGCCGACCGGCTTCAAGTTCTGCCTGGGCCATCCGTGGGAATGGTTCGGCATCGTCAAGGCGATGCAGGCCACCGGCATCACGCCCGACTTCATCGTGGTCGACGGTGCCGAGGGCGGCACCGGCGCGGCGCCGGTCGAGTTCAGCGACCACGTGGGCGCGCCGCTGCAGGAAGGCCTGCTGCTGGTGCACAACACGCTGATCGGCGTGAACCTGCGCCACCGCATCAAGATCGGCTGCGCCGCCAAGGTGATCACCGCCTTCGACGTGGCCCGCATGATGGCGCTGGGCGCCGACTGGTGCAACGCCGCGCGCGGCTTCATGATGGCGCTGGGCTGTATCCAGGCGCAGAGTTGCCACACCGGCCACTGCCCCACGGGCGTGACCACGCAGGACCCGCTGCGCCAGCAGGCGCTGGTGGTGCCCACCAAGGCCGACCGCGTGCGCAACTTCCACCGCAGCACGCTGCATGCGCTGCAGGAGCTGGTGCAGGCCGCGGGCCTCGACCATCCGCAGCAGATTACCGCGCACCACATCGTGCGCCGCATTTCCGACACCGAAGTGCGCCTGTTGAGCAACCTGGTGATGCAGGTGCAGCCGGGCGCCCTGCTCGGCCCGCTCGACGAGCAGCACAATGTTTTCCGTACCTACTGGCCGCTGGCCAGTGCTGAGAGTTTCCAGCCCGTCACACAGGGCCCGCAAGGGCTTGTGACGGGCTTTGCAATGGCCGCATGAGTGCAGCGCCGGGCCGCCCCAAGCAAGCTCGTACCGCAGCACGGAGTGCGGAGGTATCGACCTGATGAATCCTTTGAGACGAGGCGCCAACGCGCGCCTGCAAACGCGCAAGGGCGCAGCTTCGGCGCCCGCGCCCCTCGACGCGCTTTCCCCGAACCCGCCAGCGCCCAGCGACTACGCGGAGTTCCTGCGCACCACCCTGCCCCAGCAGAAGAAGAACGTGGCCAGCCACCGCTTCGGCAGCGAACGCGTGTGGCTCAAGAAGGCCGGCCCCCGGCATGGCAAGTGGGGCTACCGCGTGATGGCGGCGGTCGCCCGCATGGCGCGGCTGGACATCATCAAGCCGGTGCCCAACCCGGGCGGCGAAGCGGCCATCGCCACCGAGGCGCGTCGGCTGAAACAGCTCGCGGCCGCCGGCCTGCGCGTGCCGGTGGTGCTGGCACAACAGGCCGATGGCCTGCTGATCTCCGACCTGGGCGAAAGCGGCCGCGCGACGGTCGTGCTGCAGGAGCGGCTCGACCAGGCCGCCGCAGCGGGCCCCGCGGCGCTGCTGGCTGTTTGGCGCGAGGGCCTGACAGCAATCGCCGCCGTGCACGTGCGCGGCCAGCACCTGAGCCAGGCCTTCGACCGCAACCTCGTGCAGTGCCCTGACGGCGTGATCGGCTACATCGATTTCGAGGACGACCCGGCCGAGGTCATGACACTGGCCGAATGCCAGGCGCGCGACTGGCTGAGCTACCTGCACTCGACGGCCATGATGCTGGAAGCCGCCGCGCCGCAGGCTGCCGGGCAGCACTGGCATGCGGCGCTGTCCGGCGTGAACGAAGAGGTGCGCGAGCGCATCGCGAACGCAGCGCGGCGCATGAAGTGGGCGCAGAAGCTGCCGGCGAGCCGGCGGTGGGGGCGCGATACGCAGCGGGTGCGGGCGGTGGCGCGGTTGCTGGGGCGGTGGTATCTGGCGCCTCTCCCGAATTAGCGACAGTCGTTGCGCGAGTTATTGGCGATCGAGTCGCTTCTGCCGCCATTTGCGGAATGCCCAGTCGCCTAACCAACCACCCACGATGGCGCAAATTGCCTGCACCGCAAGGGCGATTACAAAGGCTTGAGTTAGATCGCTCTCGCTTTGCGCTTTGTTCATTTCGTACCACTGGCCAATGGGCACGAGCACGCACTTTGCCACAACAAAACTGAGCGCCAGCCCCCCCAGCACAATGCAGATGAGGCGAAGTAGGATTTTCATGAAACCTGCCAAAACCAAATAGCTTGCGCTAGACGCATGTCAGTGATGATCCCCTCCCAAGAGAGATGCCACTGCACACGGAAATATGACATGAGTTCTGTCATCCGCGACCCATTCCAGAGGTCGATGTGGTCACCTTGTCTCCCCTCGCCCCAGTAGTTCTGGATGAACACGATTCCAGTGCGCTTGGCGATTTTGTCGAATCCTTCTTTGCCGGTGTACTTTTCGGTGCGCGACATAAGACCCGAGGTTCCCGAATCCAGCCAGTTCGCCAACTCCTGCGCACGAATCGGGTACTTCGGCCTGTCTTTCTGCCAGGAATAGACACCTCGGAAGTTGTCGAGGCTCATGCTCGAACGAATAAAGGCAGCGCCTACGTTGATCGCGCATTGGTCCTTGTAGGTATCTTTGTCCAGCAGGTCATCGTCGCCCTTGATATTGGGGTGATTCGACCAAAGAGTCGCAAAAGATGGTTGCATGGTTTCCAGTCATAGCAAAGGCTGAAGGGGTGGCGTCGGTGCCGCAAAAAAAGCAAGGGACTGCAATGCCTATTCGCCGCAACCATCCTTGCCTTGCTGAAAAATCTAACAGCGTCCTGACAAGGATCGATGACTAGAAGGTTGTCAATTGATACCCGACACCCGAACCATTGATGCAGCTAGGCCGCGAACGTCGCCTGCACCGCCACCCCACGCAGCGCCAGCCTCTTCTTCATCGACAGCACCGCCCGATCCTTGCTCAGCAGCAGCGCCCGATGCGCCACAGCCAGGTCGATGAACACCTGGTCATCAGGATCGCTGCACACGCAAGGTGCGCGCGGCGGAATGCCCTCGACCATCTGCACCCGCGCGTCGAAATCTGCCAGCACCATCGGCACCTGCAGTTCGCGCTGCGCCATGCGCCTTGCAATCAGCGGATAGCCCAGCACGCGTTCGAGCTCCATGCGCATGGCGGCCGTAACCAGCCAGCGCAGTTCTCCCGCGGCCAGCCGCGCAGTCAGCGGCTCCCAGGCCGGATCTTCGAAGACCAGCAGGTCGAGCGCGATGTTGGTGTCGATGACGACGGGGGCGGAGGATTCTGTCAACGTCATGGAATGTGCGGGGGATATCGCCGATGTTGCACCATGCGGGGCCGGCGTCAGGCCCGAGTCGGTTCGGCCGACGACAATGCTCCCGGGCGCTTGCGCGCCCTGCCTCATCACAGCATCCGCCCTCTTTCATGAAACGTCTCCCGCTGCTCTGCCTCGTCCTGCTCGCCTCCGTGGGTGTCCGGGCCGAGTGGTTCACGCTGTCGGGCACGCCCGGCGACGCCACCAGCAGCTATGTGCAGGTCGAGCCGACCAGCGTCGAGGTGGACGGCTCGAACCGCCTCGTGAGCCTGCGCATGAGCCTGCCTGAAGACCGCACGGGCCGCGACGGCATCAGGTTCCGCTCTTTCCAGGCCCGGGCCAAGGTCGATTGCGAGGCCCGCAGCGCGCGCTACGTGAGCGCCACCTACTTCGGCCATCCGGATTTCGTCGGCGAGCCGGTCGCGGTAAGGCATTTCGAGGAGAGCGACGTGCGCACCGTGACCTTGGCCGGCGCGCGCGACCTCGTCACGCGAACGATCAACGCGGCCTGTGCCGTTCGCCCCAAGGAAGCCAAAGAACAGCAGCCGAAGCCCGAAGGCGAGCTACTTCCGCGCTGAGCCCGCGACCATGTCGAAGCGGAACAGGCGGCATTCGATAGGGCCGTTCCACATCGGCACGCGGCGCGATTCCTTCAGGCGCATCTGCTTGGGCAGCTTGAGGTCGGGCGTGAGGACCCAGGCGGTCCAGCCGGCGTAATTCTTCTTCCAGTGGGTGGCGAGCTGCGGGAAGAATTCGCCGCCATCACCCCCTTCGCCTGCTTCGGTCTGCGCCGATTCGCGCGCACCCGAGCGCCCCGTGCCGGCCACGCCGCCCACCTCGATGCGCTCACCGTACGGCGGGTTGAGCATGATCACGCCGCCCTCGGCCGGCGGCATGCGCTGCAGCGCGTCGCCGCCGCGGAACTCGATGGCCTGCGCCACACCGGCGCGCTCGGCGTTGCGTTCGGCAAAGTCGACCATGCGGTGCGACACGTCAGAGCCGAAGATCGCCACGCCGCCCTCGCGCACGGTCGTCTCGGCCTCCTGCCTGATGGCGGTCCACACGTGCGCCTGGAACGGCAGCAGCTTCTCGAAGCCGAAGCGCCGCAGCGACCCGGCCGCGATGCCGCGCGCGATCTGCGCCGCCTCGATGGCAATAGTGCCGCTGCCGCAGCAGGGGTCGTACAGCGGCTGGGTCGACACTTCGCCCGTTTCGGGGTTCCACCAGCCGCTGGCGGCCAGCATGGCGGCGGCCAGGGTTTCCTTCAGCGGGGCGTCGCCCTTGTCCTGGCGCCAGCCGCGCTTGAACAGCGGCTCGCCCGAGGTGTCGATGTAAAGCGTGCAGGTGTCAGTGGTCAGGTGGGCGAACACGCGGCAGTCGGGCCACTGGGTCTCGATGCTCGGGCGCACGCCGTTGGCCTTGGCGCGGAAGCGGTCGGCAATGGCGTCCTTGATGCGCAGGGTGGCGAAATTCAGGCTCTGCAGCGGGCTGTGCTGGGCGGTGGTCTCGATCTTGAAGGTCTGCTTCGGGGTGAACCAGATCTCCCAGGCCACGCCGTTGGCGATGGCGTACAGGTCGTTCTCGCTGCGGTAGGGCGCGTGGGCCAGCTCGACCAGCACGCGCTGCGCAAGCCGGCAGTGCAGGTTGAGCTTCAAGGCGTCGCGCCAGTCGGCGCGCACGCGCACGCCGCCGCGCAGCGTGAGCAGGTCTTGGCCGACGCGGCCGGTCAGGGCGTGCACCTCCTGGGCGAGGAATTCCTCGACGCCGGCGGCGCAAGGCAGGAAAAAGGAGAGATCGTTCACGGAAATTTGGCCATCGGGGAACCCGACTAGGGGACTCCATTGTCGCCGCGTCACGCACCTTCTCTATATAGTCGATTCGCCGATGACCCCCACCCCCGCATCACCGACCGCGCCGGCCGCCGCCAGCGACAGCAGCGACGACCGCTTCGCGATCCAGTGCGAGGTGCTGCGGCTGTCGGTCCGGCCCATCGGTCCGGTGCTGCTGGTGCAGTACCTGCTGAACTGCGGCGTGGCGGCGCTCTTCGCCTGGCAGTACTCGCTGACGCGCGCGCTGGTCTGGATCGCAATGGTCACGGGGGTGACGGTAATGCGCGGCTTCTTCCCGCAGCGCCTGCCAGAGCCCTTCACGCCCGAAACGCTGCGCGAGGCGCAGCGCACGCACACGCTGCGCACGGCCATCTGGGAGCTGGCGCACGGGCTGGCCGGGGTGCTGCTGTTCAACCCCGCGAGCGCCGACCTGCAACTGCTGCTGGGCCTGATCCTGATGGGCATGACGCTGTCGTCGGCCTTCTCGGTGTCGTTCTACACGCCGGCCACGCAGCTCGCCATCACGCTGCTGCTGGCGCCGATCATCGTTACCGGCCTATGGATGGGCGCGCCGGTGATGATGGCCGTGGCGGTCATCGGCATCGGCCTGATCGCGATGATGTGGAAGCTGGTGGCCGAGCGTTCGCGCCAGCTCGAAGAGAACATCGGCCTGCGGCTCAACGAGCGCACCCTGCGCGAACAGGCTCTGGCCGGCCTGCGCGCCTCCGAGCATGCGCAGGCCGAGCGTCTGCGCTTCTTCTCGGCCGCCAACCACGACCTGCGCCAGCCGGTGATGGCCATCGGCCTGCAGGCCGAGGTGCTGCGCCAGCAGCTGAACAACGGCGCGGACATGGAGGCGGTGCAGCACACGGTGGGCTCGCTTGCGCGGGCGCAGCAGGCGCTGGAGGGGCTGACCAACCAGCTGCTGGAAATCGGCCGCATCGAGGCCGCGGTCGATCCGCTGCGCCCGGCGGCAGTGGCGCTGGCGCCGCTGCTGCAGGAACTGGCGCGGCAGGCGGGCGACGGCCGGGTGCTGGTGCACTGTCCGCGCGACGCAATCGCCTGGAGCGACACGGTGTCGCTGCGCCGCGTGCTCGCCAACCTGGTCGACAACGCCGTCAAGTTCACACCGCGCGGGCGCGTGCTGCTGGCGGTGCGGGCGCGGCGGCGAGGCGCCGGCAGGGCCTGGCGCGTGGAGGTGCGCGACAGCGGCATCGGCATCGCGGCCGACGCGCAGCAGCGCGTGTTCAACGACTTCGAGCAGATCGGCAACGTCGAGCGCAATCTGCAGCGCGGCCATGGGCTGGGCCTGGCGATCGTGCGGCGGCTGGCAGCGCATCTCGGCATTGCGGTGTCGCTGCGCTCGGCGCCGGGGCGAGGGTCGGTGTTCAGCTTCGAACTGCCTGCCGCACCGGAAGGCGCGGTGGTGGCGACGCGCCCTGCTGCGGTGGCGCAGAACGATGGCGACGAGGCGGCGCGCACGCCGTTGCGCCCCGGGCTCGCCGTGCTGGTGGTGGAAGACAACACGGTGGTGGCCGACAGCCTCTCGGCCCTGCTGCTGCAATGGGAAGTGGAGCCGCGCGTCTATGCCAGCGCCGCCGAGGCGCTGGCGCTGGCCGACCTGCGCGCGCTCGACGCGGCGCTGTGCGACATCCGCTTGCCGGGCGCGCTTGACGGCATCGCGCTGGCCGAGAAGCTGCAGCGGCAGAAGCCGTCGCTGGCGATCGCGCTGATTTCGGCCGACATCAACGAAGCCACCCAGCGGCTCGCCGCCGAGCGCGGCTGGCATGCGCTGCGCAAGCCGGTGCAGCCGGACGAACTGCGCGGCGTGCTGCTGAAGGCGCAGCAGCTGCGGGGCTGACCGAGGCCACCGGGCTGGCACGGGCCCTGCTGTGCTGTCATGGCTTCCGATATATGCTCCGCGCACAGGCCGCCAGCCCTGCCTTCGATGTCCACCGACACATCCCCCCCTCCCCTCGCCGCCGACCCGCGCTACGACCCGCTCGCGATCGCGCTGCACTGGCTGCTTGCGGCCCTGATCGTCGGCTCGTTCGGCGTCGGGATCTACATGACGGGCCTGCCGTTCTCGCCGCTGCGGCTGAAGGTCTACAGCTGGCACAAATGGGCGGGCATCACGATCCTCGCGCTCTCGGCGCTGCGGCTGCTGTGGCGGCTGGGGCACCGTCCGCCGGCGCTCCCGCCGGGCATGACGCGGCTGCAACTGGCCAGCTACCGCATCAGCCATACGCTGATGTACCTGCTGTTCTTCGCGGTGCCGCTGTCCGGCTGGGCCTACAGCTCGGCCATGGGCATGCCGGTCGCGTGGTTCGGCGTGCTGCCGCTGCCCGACTTCGTGCCTGTCGACCACGACTTCGCCGAGGCGGTGCTGCAGCCGCTGCACCGCAACTGCGCCTTCGTGCTGGCGGGCGTCACGCTGCTGCACGTGGTGGCGGTGCTCAAGCACCACTGGATCGACCGCGACGGTCTTCTGAAACGCATGTGGCCCGGGCCACGCAAGGAATCTGCTCGATGATGAAGCGACTGTTTTTCCGCCTCTTGCCGTCGCTCGCGGCACTGGCCTTCGCGATGGCGCTGCCGGCCGGCGCCGAGCCCGCGGCCGCGAAGCTCGTTGCCGACAAGAGCCAGATCGTGTTCGTCACCAAGCAGATGGGCGTGCCGGTGGAAGGCACGTTCAAGAAGTTCGACGCACACGTCGCCTTCGATCCGAAGAAGCCCGAGGGCGGCAGCGTCGCGCTGCAGATCGACACGGCCAGCGCAGGCTTCGGCGTTCCGATGAGCGATGCCGAGTTGCCCAAGCAGCCGTGGTTCGACGCCGCGCATTTCCCGCAGGCAAGCTTCCAGTCGAGCGCCATCAAGGCGCTGGGCGACGGCAAGTTCGAGATGGCGGGCAAGCTCACCATCAAGGGCACGGCCAAGTACGTGACGGTGCCCGTCAGCATCGCGGCGGCCGGCGGCAACTACGCGGTGGCCACCGGAAGCTTTACGATCCAGCGGCTCGACTACAAGGTGGGCGACGGCGAATGGACCGACACCTCGATGGTCGGCAACGAGGTGCAGGTGCGCTTCAAGTTCACGCTCACAGGCCTCGGGCCGCTGTGAACGGCCGAATGGGCCTGCCCTCCCCTCACTCACTTTTCTCTTTCATGACCCACACAACCAACGCCATGAAAAAGCTCCTTCTCGCCGCGGCCCTGTCGGCCGCCGCGTTCACCGGCGCCACGGCACAGCAGCAACCACAAGGGCCCGAATACACCGCGCCGGCCGTGGCCGCCAAGCCCGCGGGCGGGCCGGTGAAAAACGCCAACTACGTGGTCGACCCGACGCACACCTTCGTGATGTACGAAATGGGCCACTACGGCACCACCACCAACCGGGGCCGCTTCAGCACCAAGGACGGCTCCGTGCAGATCGACGGTACCGGCGCCAGCGGCAAGGTCGACATCACGATGGACATCAGCTCCATCAACACCGGCGTCGACCTGCTCAACCGCCACGTGCAGAGCAAGGACTTCTTCAACGTGGCCGAGTTTCCGACCGGCCGCTTCGTGGCCGACCGCATCGACTTCAGCGGCGGCAAGGTGGTCGACGTGCCCGGCACGCTCACGCTGATGGGCCAGACCAAGCCGGTGACGCTGAAGGCCGTGCGCTTCAACTGCTACCTGAGCCCGCTGATCAACCGCCAGGTGTGCGGCGGCGACTTCGAGACGACCGTGGAGCGCAGCGACTGGGGCATCACCTGGGGGCTGAACTTCGGCTTCGAGAACAAGGTGAAGCTGCTGGTGCAGGTCGAAGCGGTCAACGTGCAGTGACACCGGAGAAGGCAAGGCCATGATGGACACCACCCTTTCGCTGCTCGGCATCGCCGGCGCCATGACTGTGGGCGCGATGAGTCCCGGCCCCAGCTTCGTGATGGTGGCCCGCACCGCCGTGACCTCGCGCACCGACGGACTGGCCGCAGCGCTGGGCATGGGTGCCGGCGGGCTGGTCTTCGCGATTGCCGCGCTGGCCGGGCTGCAGGCGGCGTTCCTGGCCGTGCCGGCGCTGTACGTGGCCATCAAGGGCCTGGGGGGCGCCTATCTCGTCTACCTGGGCTTTCGCATCTGGAGCGGCGCGCGGCAGCCGCTGGCCGTGGCGGCGCAGGAGACGGACGGGTCGCCGCGCCAGCAGGGCCGTAGCGGCCGCACCTTCCTGCTGGGCCTGGCCACGCAGGTCAGCAACCCGAAGACTGCCGTGGTCTACGCCAGCATCTTCGCGGCCTTCCTGCCGCGCGAGGTGCCGCTGGTGCTCGCACTGGCGGTGCCGGCGGTCATCTTCTGCATCGAGACGGGCTGGTACGCCATCGTGGCGCTGGCGCTTTCCTCGGCAGCGCCACGCTCGGCCTACCTGCGCTACAAGGTCTGGATCGACCGGGCCGCCGGCGGCGTGATGGGGCTGCTGGGCCTGCGGCTGATCTGGTCGGCCGTGCGCGGCAACTGAGCCGACGCTACAACAGGCTCTCCGGCGTCAGCGGCGCCAGCAGTTCGAGCATGGTCCGGTCCCAGAAGCCGGAGTCGGGCTCCTCGCTCAGCACAGTGAGCTTGCCGGCGTCGTCGCTGACCCATTCGATGCGCGACTCGTTGCTGCCCTCGGCAAAGCGCAGCCGGTAGGCGCCCTGCTGCTTGAGCACGTCGATGAGCTTGAGCGCCTGTTGCGCCATCTCGGGGCTGCGGATGAAGAGACCGATCTCGGTGTTGTGCGTCTCCGAGCGCGGATCGAAATTCATCGAGCCGACGAAAAGAATGCGCCGGTCGATCACCGCCGACTTGGCATGCAGCCTGCCCACCGAGGTGCCGAACAGGCCGAGCCGCACGCTGCGCCGGGTGCGCGTGGAGCTCAGTTCGTAGAGGTCGGCGCCGAGCTTGAGCATGTCGGGCCGGTAGCGGCGGTAGGCGGTGTGCACCAACGGCTCGTCGGTGGCGGCCAGCGAATTGGTGACGACGCTGATCTTCACGTTGCGGCCGCGGATCTCGCGCATCACCTCCAGCCCCGAGGCGCCCGGAATGAGGTAGGGCGAGACGATGGTCACCTCGGAGCGCGCACGGCGCATCTGCTCGACCACGTTGTAGCGCACGCTGTCGACGTCCAGCAGCGGCACGCCGCCGTATGAGGCGGTCTTGCCGATCACGCGCTCGGGCGAATCGGCGTAGGCCTCTGCGGTGGCCCAGATCAGTCCGAGCTTGCCGGCGTTCAGGTCTTCCGCCATCGGGCTGTAGCCAAGCAGGTCGTTAGGTGCGGGCGGCGGCGGCGGTGGCGTCGTGTCGGGGCCGGTGGCGATGTCGAAGCGCTTCTGCAGCTCCTCGCGCGACAGGTCGCTGGCCACCACCGACTGGATCGGCCGCACGTAGATGCTGTTCCAGTACTGGTCGAACAGGCTGCCCAGCCGCGGGATCAGCGCGCCGGTGACGAAGGTGTCGAGGTCTAGAAAGTTCTCACCCGCCGTGCGCCTGAAATACTGGTTGCCGATGTTGCGCCCGCCCGCCACCGCCATCGCGCCGTCGGCAATGAACAGCTTGTTGTGCATGCGGCGGTTCACGCGGCTGAAGTCGAAAAGCGACGCGCTGAAGCGCTTCAGCAGGCTGCCGCGCCCGGCCGGGAACGGGTTGAACAGGCGCAGCTCCACGTTGGGCGTGGCGGCCAGGCCGAGCAGCAGCTCGTCTTCGCCGGAGGTGTAGAGGTCGTCCATCAGCAGCCGCACGCGCACGCCGCGCTGGGCGGCGTCGCGCAGGGTGCGCATCAGGTAGCGGCCGGTCTCGTCGTTCTCGATCTGGTAGTACTGCACGTCGAGCGTGCGCTGCGCGCGACGGGCCAGCTGGATACGGGTGTCGAAGGCGAAGTCGCCGCCGGGCATGAGGCGAAAGCCGCTCAGGTCGGGGTCGGGCTGCGAGGCCAGCGCGATCTTGCCGAGCGCGGTGTCGGCTGACACGGCCATGGCCTTGGTGGGCGGGCGCGGCGCCTCGTCGGGCAATGTGGCGCAGCCTGCGAACAGCAAGACCGCCGCCATGACGAAAACCCAATGCCCACAACGCGAAAGCGACGGCAGGCGGCGGGTCATCGGTGGCTTTCTACAGGGCCTTGCGCAGGTTGGCGGGCGCGATGCGCAGCGCCTCGCGGTACTTGGCCACAGTGCGGCGCGCGCACTCGATGCCCTGCTCTTTCAGCATCTCGGAGATCTGGCTGTCCGACAGCGGCTTCTTGATGCTCTCGGAGCTGACGAACTGCTTGATCAGCGCGCGCACCGCAGTGCTCGACGCATTGCCGCCGGTCTCGGTGCCGAGCGCCGAGCCGAAGAAGTACTTGAGCTCGACCGTGCCGAAGGGCGTGGCCATGTACTTGGCGGTGGTCACGCGCGAGATGGTCGATTCGTGCAGGCCCAGCTCGTCGGCGATCTCGCGCAGCACCAGCGGGCGCATCGCGAGTTCGCCGTGCACGAAGTAGCTCTTCTGCCGCTCGACGATGGCGTTGCTCACGCGCAGGATGGTGTCGAAGCGCTGCTGGATGTTCTTGATGAACCAGCGCGCTTCCTGCAGCCGCTGCGACAGCGCCTGGCTGCCTTCGCCCTTGTGCGACTTGAGCGCACCGGCGTAGATGTCGTGCACGCGCAGGCGCGGCATCACCTCGGGGTTCAGCATGACGCGGAACTTCACATTGGTGCCGCGGCCCGTCTTGGTGACGATCACGTCGGGAATGACGATGTTGCGCTCGACGTCGACGAAGCGCCGGCCCGGCTTGGGCTCGAGCCGCGCGATGATCTGCAGCGCCGAGCGCACCAGCTCCTCGTTGCTGCGGGTGAGCGTGGCCAGGCGCTTGAAGTCGCGGCGCGCGAGCAGCTCCATTGGCTGCTTGCAGATGGCGATGGCGGTCTTGCGGACCAGCTCTTCCTCGTCGGTCTCGTCCTCGCGGGCCAGGGCGCGCAGCTGGATGCCCAGGCATTCGCCGAGGTCGCGCGCGCCGACGCCGGCGGGTTCCAGGCTCTGCAGCAGGCCGAGCGCCACCTGAAAGTGATGCACGAGGTCGTCGAACTGGTCGTTGTCGTCGCCGGCCAGGCCCGAGGCCAGTGCGGGCAGCGAGTCTTCCAGGTAGCCGTCGTCGTTGAGCGATTCGATGAGAAAGCGCAGCGCGGCGCTGTCGTTCTCGTTCAGGCGCAGGCTCAGGGCCTGGCGGTGCAGGAAGGACTGCAGCGACTCCTGGCTGCGCGCGAGTTCGGTGGCGTCGGCACGTTCGTCGTCGCCGAGGTTGTTCTGGCGCGCGGGTGCATCGCTGCCCCATTCGCTGTCGTCGGGCGCCATGTCGACGGTGCCGTCGCCTTCCCAGTCGGGCTCGCGCTCGGTGATTTCGGCAGCGGGGCCGTCGGTGTCGGCCGTGGTGGTGGTGCTGGTTTCGGTGGAAGCAGTGGACGTGCTGGCGGCGGGCGAAGCGAAGTCGCTTTCGCCGTCGCCGCTATCGCCGCCGTCGTCGCGCGGCACCGGGGCATCGGCCGTGTCGAGCCCGAATTCCTCGCGCGCCGCTTCTTCCGCAGTGCGCTCGAGGAACGGGTTCTCGTCGAGCATCTGCTCCACCTCCTGGCTCAGTTCGAGCGTGGAGAGTTGAAGCAGCCTGATCGACTGCTGCAGCTGTGGCGTCAACGCCAGATGCTGCGAGACGCGAAGGGATAGCCCTTGCTTCATGGGAACCGCTCCCGCCCTTACATGCGGAAGTGTTCGCCCAAGTACACCCTGCGTACTTCGGCGTTGTCGACGATCTCCGAGGGTGTGCCTTGTGCCAGCACATGCCCGTCGCTGATGATGAAAGCGTGATCGCAGATGCCCAGCGTTTCACGCACGTTGTGGTCGGTGATGAGCACGCCGATGCCGCGCTCCTTCAGGAAACTGATGATCCGCTGGATCTCGATCACCGCGATCGGGTCGATGCCGGCGAAGGGCTCGTCCAGCAGGATGAAGCGCGGCTGCGTAGCCAGCGCACGCGCAATTTCGACGCGGCGGCGCTCGCCGCCCGACAGCGCGAGCGCGGGCGAATCGCGCAGGTGGTCGACGCGCAGGTCGGCCAGCAGCTCGGCCAGGCGCTCGTCCATGTGCTGCTTCGACAGCGGCGCCATCTTGCCGTTCTCGTCGGGCTCGCTCTGGAGCTCGAGCACGGCGCGCACGTTTTCCTCGACCGTGAGCTTGCGGAAGATCGAGGCTTCCTGCGGCAGGTAGCTCAGGCCCATGCGGGCGCGGCGGTGGATCGGCATGTGGGCGATGGGCTCGCCGTCGATGCTGATGTCGCCCGCGTCGGCGCGCACCAGTCCCACGATCATGTAGAACGAGGTGGTCTTGCCCGCGCCGTTCGGCCCGAGCAACCCGACGACTTCGCCCTTCTGCACGTCGAGCGAGACGTCTTTCACGACCGTGCGGCTGCCGTAGCTCTTCTTCAGGCCGCGCGCGATCAGGCGGCTGCCCGGTGCGCCGTTGGCGTCCTGCGTTCCTGCGGTTTCGATCACTTGCGGGTTTCTCCCTGGTCACTGAGCGTGGTGCTCTGGCGCAGGCCCTTGCCGGGTGCGGGCGTGGGCGCCGGCGGCGCCGCCTTCGCGCCGGCCGGGGCCGAGGCACCGGCTGCCGGTGCGGTGGCGGCCTTGGGGGTCAGGATGGTCTTGACGCGCCCGCCCGGGGTGGACGCGTTGACGGCGGTGTTCGGCGGCACGGTGGAACCGTTGACCGTGTAGGTGTCGTTGCTCTGGTCGTAGACGATCAGCGCGCCCTGGCTCTCGTCGTTCGGCGTAGCGCCAAGCAGGCGGCGCATGGTGGCGTTGCGGATGAACTTGACGTTGTCGGCGCGGCTGTCGTACTCGATGACTTCCGACTCGCCCTCGATCCACTCGTCGGGCGCATTGCGTTTCTGCTTGTAGTAGGCCCGCTTGCCCGGTGCCGCCGTGACCACGCCGTACTGGTAGCCCTCGGGGTCCTGGCGTACATCCATGCGTGCGCCGCGGATGATGATCGTGCCCTTCGTAACGAGCACGTTACCGGTGAACACGCTGGTCTGCTTCAGGTCGTCGTAGCGCATCGAGTCCGACTCGATGTTCATCGGCTTGGTGCGGTCGGCGGTTTCGGCCAGTGCGCCCGAGGCAAGGCCGGCCAGCAACAGCGCGCCGGCGGCCAGGCGGCCGATGCGACGGAGGAAGGGAGTGGTGGGGTGAGAGTGCAATGTCATAGAGGCACGAAACTTGCTCGGCATTGTATGCGGCTGATTGCGTCAGCCCCGCACGCACAGATGAAAAAGCCCGCCGATGCGGGCTTGACTTTCTTCCTGGATTTCTCTCGGGAATTCCTCCAGGAACACCACGGAACCGGCTCCGCCGGACCGCGATCCTGGGGGGTCAGCCCTTCTTTGCTTCGCCGATCAGATAGTTCACGACCTGAAGCACTTTGGTCATGTTGCCGGCGGTTTCGCCATCCACGTACCAACGGCCGGCCACGGCCATTGCCGGCACGCCAGCCACCTTGTAGGCGTCGGTCATTTGCGAGGCGCGCTTGGCCTTGCTGGCCACGCCGAAGGAGGTGAAGACTTCCTTGAACTTGGCGCCGTCCAGGCCGTTCGCGGCGGCCCAGGCAATGATGTTGGCGTCGCCGTTCACGTTCTGGCGCTGCGCGTGGATCGCGTTGAACACCTTCGGCTGATATTCGTCGACCTTACCCATCGCCTCGAGCGCGTAGTACAGGCGCTGCTTGGCTTCGACGTCGTTGCCCACGAAAGGCACGGGGATGCGGCGGAAGGCGACTTCCTTGGGCACCGTCTTGATCCAGGCTTCCAGCGCCGGCTCGAAGTCGTTGCAATGCGGGCAGTTGTACGAGAAGAACTCGACCACCTCGATCTTGCCGGCGGGTGCATCGACCGGCACGCGCTTGTCGAGCACCAGGTACTCGGTGCCGGCCTTGGGCGCACGCGCCTGGGCGTGGGCCGGGTTGGCGGCCAGGGACAGCAGCCCGAGCGAAGTGGCGGCCAGCGAAAAGTCACGACGTTTCATTGAAAGAGCTCTCCAGTTGTTACGGCAGACTGAGCCGGCGCGCGGCGGGGAGTTCCCCCCTCATCCGGCGCGCCCGAGGCAGTGGATGGTGGCGGCAAACGCCGCGCGGCGAAGCTTAGGGGCTATTTGTGTCGGCTGCCGGGTCAGCGCTGCACGCGAACCAGCGCCGAATCCATGCCGCCGCCGTCGAGCCGCTCCTTGAGGCGGTCGGCGTCGTCCTTCTTGTTGAAGGGGCCGGCGCGCACACGGTAGACGGTGCGGCCCGCCTGCTCGCGCTCAGTGACCTTGGCCTCGACGCCCATCAGCGACAGCTTGGCGCGCTGCGCCTCGGCGTCGTCGGTGGTGCGGAAGGCGCCGGCCTGCACGAAGTACATGAACGGATCGGGGCCCGAACTGCTGCCGGCATTGCTGTTGCTGCTCGGTGCGGCCGACGCGGTGGTCGTGCTGCCGGAGCTGGCGCCGCCGCCCGAGCGCGCCCGGGCCAGGTCGCCCAGCGGATCGTTCGAAGGCGGCAGGGCATTGGCTTCGGCCGGCACCGGCGCAGGGCGCGGCGGCTTGGGCGCCACCACCACGGGCACCGGCGGTGCGGTCGTGGGCGGGGCGGTGGCAGGGGCCACGGCGGTGGTGGCCGGCTCGCCGGTGACGGGGTTGACCGGGCCGGTGGGTGCGGGCGCCGGCTTGGCGGCGCCTGCCTTGCCGGCCAGCGGCGCGTTCGGGTCCCAGTCGCGGTTCTTGCGGGCTTCGGCCTCGTCCTGCTCGGCGCCGCCGCGCTGCGTCTTGGTCACGAACGGGATCGGCACCTTGGTCACGTAGACCGCGATGCCCAGCGCGACGCCCAGGCCGAGCACCAGCCCGATGATCAGGCCGATGACGATGTTGCCGCGTTGTCTGGTTGTCTTCTTCATGGTGAGGAGGTTCACATCTTGCTCGGCGCACTGACGCCGAGAATCGCGAGGCCATTGTGCAGCACCTGCGCGGTCGCGGCGACCAGCGCCAGGCGGGCCAGCTTGACCTTTTCGTCGTCGACCAGGATGCGCTCGGCGTCGTAGTAGCTGTGGTAGCTGGCGGCCAGCTCGCGCAGGTAGAACGTGACGTCGTGCGGAGCGAAGTCCTTCGACGCAGCCGTCAGCATGGCCGGGTACTTGGCCAGCAGCAGCATCAGCGCCTGGGCGGCCGGGCTTTCGAGCGGCGACAGGTCGACGTCCTTGAGCGTGGCGGCGTCGCCGCCCCAGCCGGCCAGCACCGAGCAGATGCGCGCATGCGCGTACTGCACGTAATAAACCGGGTTGTCGTTGTTTTTCGTCACCGCGAGGTCGACGTCGAAGGTGTATTCGGTGTCGGGCTTGCGGCTGAGCAGGAAGAAGCGGATGGCGTCGGTGCTGGTCCACTCGATCAGGTCGCGCAGCGTGACGTAGCTGCCGGCGCGCTTGCTGATCTTGACCTCTTCGCCGCCCTTCATGACGCGCACCATGGTGTGCAGCACGTAGTCGGGATAGCCCTCGGGAATGCCTTCGCCCGCCGCCTGCAGGCCGGCGCGCACGCGCGCGATGGTGCCGTGGTGGTCGGTGCCCTGGATGTTGATGACCTTGTGGAAGCCGCGCTCCCACTTGGCGATGTGATACGCGACGTCGGGCACGAAGTACGTGTACGTGCCGTCCTGCTTTTTCATCACGCGGTCTTTGTCGTCGCCGTAGTCGGTCGACTTCAGCCACAGCGCGCCGTCCTGTTCGTAGGTCTTGCCGGCGGCCACGAGCTTCTGCACGGCAGCTTCGACGCGGCCGCTGGTATAGAGGCTGGACTCCAGGTAGTACTGGTCGAAATGAACGCGGAAGGCCTGCAGGTCGAGGTCTTGCTCGCGGCGCAGATAGGCCACGGCGAACTCGCGGATTGCGTCGATATCGTCGATGTTTCCGCTGGCGGTGACTTCGCGGTCTTCCGACTTGACGGTCTTCTTCGCCTTGAAGTCTTCGGCGATGTCGGCGATGTAGTCGCCGTTGTAGGCCGGGGCCTTCTCGCCGCTGGGCCATTCGGCGTCGCCGGGCTTGAAGCCGCGGGCGCGCAGCTGCGTGCTGGTGGCCAGCGTCTGGATCTGCACGCCGGCGTCGTTGTAGTAGTACTCGCGCCAGACGCTTTCGCCCTGCGAGGCGCGCAGGTTGCAGATGGCGTCGCCCAGTGCCGCCTGGCGGCCGTGGCCGACATGCAGCGGGCCGGTCGGGTTGGCCGAGACGAACTCGACCAGCACCTTTTCGCCGGTGGCGGGCTGTTGCCCGAAAGTATTCCCGGCCGACAGCACCTCGCGCACGATCTGCTGCTTGGCCGTCGTCTTCAGGCGGATGTTGAGAAAGCCGGGCCCGGCGATCTCGATGGCCTCGACCCATTGGCCGAAAGCGGGGGTGGCGAGCAGCGCAGCGCTCAGTTGCTCGGCCAGCTCGCGGGGCTTGCGCCCCAGCGGTTTGGCGAGCTGCATGGCGGCCGTGCTGGCGAAATCGCCATGCGCAGCCACCTTGGGCGACTCGAACGCGGCTTTGGAGCCAGCGCCGGGCGAGAAGGATTCGAGCGTGTTCGCGAGCGCCGCGAGCAGCTCCTGTTTGACCAATAGCATCCGGGAATTTTACCGGGGGCAAACCCGGGTGCAGTTGACGATGGTCATCCGATTGTTGGCTTGGCCCGTTAGGATGGTCGGCCCCGAGGCGGGGCTCCTGTCACAACCCAACCTTGCAAGGACACATCACCATGAAGAAGCTCCTTTCCCTGCTCGCACTCGGCGCCTGTCTTTCCTTCGGCGCCGCACAGGCTCAAGACAAGGCCGCCACCCCGGCACCAGCCCCCGCCGCCGCTGCTGCACCCGCTGCCGCCGCCGGTGCAAGCTGCGAATCCAAGGCTGTGGACAAGAATGGCAAGGCCCTCGCTGGCGCGGCCAAGGCCAGCTCCATCAAGAAGTGCGAGAAGGACACCAAGGCTGCAGCTGCTCCCGCCTGCGCCGCCAAGGCCGTCGACAAGAACGGCAAGGCACTGGCCGGCGCCGCCAAGAACAGCTTCATGAAGAAGTGCGAGAAAGACGCCAAGGCCTGAAGCCACGCTGCGCTGACAATTGTGAAAAGAGGCCCGCCACGTGCGGGCCTTTTTCATGGCCGCGCCAATGCACCACGCTACTTCAGCACGCCCAGCAGGTTGTTGAAGTCGTCGGTCCAGGGCCGCTGGCCCGGCTTCGTGGCGATCGGCGTCGCGGCCTCCCGTATCAGCTCGCGCGCCAGCACCTGCGGATCGCGCGCGACCAGCACCCAGTCGGTACGGTGCAGCCAGTCGGACTGCTCGGCCTCGTCGTGCACCAGCACCGCGTGCAGTCCCCGGGCCTCGGCCACTTTGGCGATCACGGGTGCGAGCGCCAGGAACCGGTTGGTCACGTGAAAGGCGATCACGCCGTCGGGCTTCATGTGCCGCAGGTACACGTCCATCGCCTCGGCCGTGAGAAGGTGCACCGGCACCGAATCCCCTGAAAAGGCGTCGACCGCGAGCACGTCGAAACCCTGCGCCGGCTCTCGCTCCAGCGCCAGCCGGGCATCGCCGAGCACGCGCTCGATGCGCGCTTCGCTGTCGCGCAGGAAACTGAACTCCTTGTCCGCCAGCGCGAACACCTGCGGATTGATCTCGTAGAAGCGGTAGACGTCGCCGCTGCGGCCATAGGTCGCGAGCGTGCCCGCACCCAGTCCGATCAGGCCCACGCGGCGCGGCCCGGCCGGCGCAGAGTCGATCGCGCGGCCGATGCCGGAGGTTTCGCCGTAGTAGGTGGTGGGCTCGTGCCGACGCTCCGGGTCCAGGAACTGCGAGCCGTGCTTGATCGACCCATGCGCCAGTTGGCGCACGTTGTCGGACGGAGGATCGCCCGTCGTGTCGTAGACCAGCAGCGCCCCATAGAAATTGCGCTGCAGGCTGCGCGCGCCCGACCGGTCGCTGCCGACCTGCAGCAGCAGGAAGAGCGTGCAGCAGGCGGCCAGCACCACGCAGCAGACCCGCAGCCACACCCGCTGGCGCAGCACGGCCGCCGCCGCCAGCGCGGTCAGCATCAGGCCGAGCCCCAGCTCGTAGTACGCCACCAGCACATGCGGCGCGACCAGCCCGACCGTCACCCCACCCAGCGCCCCGCCGAGCGACATCATCAGATAGAAGCGCGTGAGGTAGCGTGGCCCCGGCCGCAGCTTCGCGGTTTCGCCGTGCAGGAACATGCACAGCACGAACAGCCCCGACACATACAGCGGCAACGCAATGCGGACCTCGGCGCCGATGTGGTGCTGCAGGCCGAAGGCGCACAGCAGCAGCATGACGGCCGCCAGCGGCAGGAACACGCCGCGCCTGTACCAGCGGTCGCTCTCGAAGCACAGGACGAAAGTCAGCAGGTACAGCGACAGCGGCAGCACCCAAAGGAATGGCACCGCGGCAACGTTCTGGGTGATGTGGTTCGTCACGGCCAGCAGCAGCCACGACGCCAGCGCCGGCAGCGCGAGCCACAGCAGGTAGTCGGCGACGCGCGGCGGCTTGTCCTCCACGACAACCTGGGCGGCCTGGCCCGGCGATGACTGCTGCGGCACTACCTCGGCCGTCAATCGCCGCGCCATGTACAGCGTCGTGCCGGCACACAGCACCACGAAGGCGGCGTAGCCCCACGACCATCCGTGCGCCTGCTGCAGCAGCGTGCTGCGCGGCTCGATCAGCACGGGATAGCTCAGCAGCGACAGCAGCGAGGCCAGGTTCGACAGCGAGAAATAGCGGTACACCTGCGCGCCCCACGGCGTGCGCGCCACCCATGACTGCACCAGCGGCCCGGTGGTCGAGAGCAGGAAATACGGCAGGCCGATGGTGCCGAACAGCAGCCCCAGAATGCGCCAGGCCGGGTCTTCGGTGCCCGTCGGCTTCCAGTTCGCGCTCACCACGATCGGAAGAAACGCCAGGCTCGCGAGCAGCAGCGCCACGTGCAGCACGGCCTGCGCCCGCATGCGCAGATGGCGCGTGACCCAGTCGGAATACGCGTACCCCGCGAGCAGCACCACCTGGAAGAACACCATGCAGATCGACCACACCGCGGCCGAGCCGCCGAACCACGGAAGAATCTGCTTCGCGATCAGCGGCTGGACCAGGAACAGCAGGAACGCGCTGCTGAAGATGGTTCCGGCAAACAGAAGCTGGATGCCGGGGTGTCCCATGCCGGGCTTACTTGCCGAAGCCGCGGGCCAGGAACACCGCCACCAGCGGAATGAGCGCTATCAGGTGCGCCTGCACCATCACCAGCTTGCGCGTTTTCTTGATGTCGGCCTCGGCCGGCAGCTTGCCGGTGGCACGCAGCGTCTTGCGCCAGCGGAAGTAGGTGAGCGTCGGGAAGATCGAGAGCACGCCCACGATGATGAACAGCCCCAGCTTCACGTGCAGCAGCGGGTTGGTCCAGTACCAGGCCGTGCCCTTCACGCCCCACCAGGTGCGCGCGATGCCCGTGGCGAGCACCGCGATGGCGGCAATGCCGTAGACCATGTCGACCTTGGCCAGCCGCTCGACCACTGCGGCGTTGAGCCACTGCACGCGGCATAGCGCTGCTTCGCTGGAAATGAAGACAACCATCGTGAGGATGGCAAGCAAGTGCAGGTACGCGAGGATGGCTTCGAGCGTCATCGATGGCTTTCTTCCGAGTGGGGTTGCAAATGCAAACAGATTGTGACGCCGCTGATGCGCCTCAGGCCCTTCCACCCCAGAATTCCGGGTTGCCGTATTGCTCCTTGAGGAAATCAAGCCACAGTCGCACCCGCAGCGGCAGGTGCTTGGCGCCCGCGAACACCGCGTAGATGCCGTTGGGCGGCGCGGCGAACTCGTCGAGCAGGGGCACGAGCAGGCCGGCATCGATCTCGGCCTCGACCTCCCAGGTGCTGCGCCAGGCGATGCCGTGGCCGGCCAGGCACCAGTCGTGCAGCACCTGCCCGTCGGAGCAATCGAGCGGGCCGCTGGGGCGCAGGTGGATCAGCTCCTGGGTGCCTTCCTCGTTGACGATGCGAAACGCCCAGCCGCGCGTCTGCGAGGCATCGCTCGACAGCGTGAGGCAGGCAAAGCGCGAGAGCTCGCCCGGGTGCTTGGGCATGCCGTGGCGTCGCACGAACTCGGGCGTGGCCACGCAGCGGCGGCGGTTGTCGGCGAGCCGCACGCTCACGAGCGATGAATCGGGCAGATCGCCCACGCGCACCGCGCAATCGAAGCTCTCGCCAGTGACGTCGACCACGCGGTCGCTGAGGTTCAGCGAGATCGTCACTTCCGGATGCAGCGCATGAAAGCGCGGCACCAGCGGCGCGACGTGGCGGCGGCCGAAGCCGGCCGGCGCCGTTACGCGCAGGTGGCCGCTGGCCTTGATGCCGCCGGCACTCACGCTGGCTTCTGCGTTGGCGAATTCGGTCAGCAGGCGCTGGCAGTCTTCGAGAAATGCGCTGCCCTCGTGCGTGAGCGTGATGCGCCGCGTGGTGCGCACCAGCAGCTTGACGCCCAGGCGTTCTTCCAGCGCATCGAGCCGGCGCCCCATGATCGCGGGCGCCACGCCCTCGGCCTTGGCCGCGGCCGTGAGACCGCCGCGGGTCGCGACCGAGACGAAGGATTCGAGCTGCTTGAGGCGGTCCATGGGGCGGAAACTATATCGCCCGCCGGTTTGCTGGTTAGCTGGAGGGCGCCTATTCGGGCCGCACGCCCGCCTCGCGCACCGCCGCGCCCCAGCGCGCATGCTCGACCTTGACGTACTGCGCCGCCTGCTCCGGACTGCCGCCCACGGGCGTGCTGCCTTCTGCCAGCAGCTGCGAGATGGTCGCGGGCTTGGCCAGCGCCTTGTCGACGGCGGCGTTGAGCTTCTTCACGATATCGGCGGGCGTGCCGGCCGGTACGACGAGCGCCTTCCAGTCCACCGCCTCGAAGCCCTTGTAGCTCTCGCCCACGGTCGGCACCTCGGGCATCACCGGCAGGCGCTTGGCCGAGGTGACGGCCAGCGCGCGCAGCTTGCCGCCCTTCACCATGGCGAGCGCGCCCTGCGGCGTGGCGAACATGTAGTCGGTCTGGCCGCCGAGCAGGTCGGTGATGGCCGGCGCGGCGCCCTTGTACGGCACGTTGAGCACCTGGAAGCCCGCGCGCTTCGCGAGCACCTCGCCGGCCATGTGGCCCAGCGTGCCGGTGCCGGCAAGCGCCTGCTTGATCTCGCCGGGCTTGGCCTTGGCGGCCGCGACCAGATCGGCCAGCGACTTGTACGGCGCGTCCGCGCGCACCACCAGCACCACGGGCTGCGAGGCCACGACCGACACCGGCACCAGGTCCTTCAGCGCGTCGTAGGGCATCTTGGGGAACAGCGTCGGGTTGATCGCGAGGTTGGCGGTCTGGCCCAGGCCGATGGTGTAGCCGTCGGGCTTGGACTTGGCGACCACGTCCATGCCGATGTTGCCGTTGCCGCCCGCGCGGTTGTCGACGATGAAGGTCCACTTGGTGTCGTCGACGAGCTTCTGCGCGATGAGGCGCGCCACGATGTCGGTTGCGCCGCCGGGCGTGTAGGGCACGACGAGACGCACGGGCTTGTCGGGCCAGGCGGTGTCGGCAAGGGCGGGAGCGGCGTTCAGGCATGCGGCGGCCGCGGCGCACGCCAGCAAGGCGCGCCGTGTGATGAAAAACATGGGGTCAGTCTCCGAGGGTGATGTGTTGTGTTTCGAGCGCGGCGATTTCTTCGTCGCTGTAGCCCACTTCTTTCAGCAGCTCGCGGCTGTGCTCGCCGACGTGCGGCGGCTGCAGCCGGATGCCGGGCCGTTCGCCTCCCAGCGTGAACGGCATCAGCGGCACCTTGGCCGTGCTGCCGTCGTTCATGCGCACCGGCGCAAGGCCGCCGGTGGCGTTCAGGTGCGGGTCGTCGAACAGCTCCTGCGGCTTGGTGATGGGCGCGAAGGGCAGCTCGTTCTGCTCGAACACCGCGCTGAGTTCGGCCGCGCTGTGGTTCGCGAGGTGCGAGCGCAGGATGGGCATCATCCATTCGCGCGCCAGCACGCGGTCGTTGTTGGTCTTCAGGCGCGAGTCGGCCAGCATGTCCTCCAGGCCGAAGGCCTTGCAGAAGATGGCCCACTGCTTGTCGCTCACGGCCGCCAGGAAGATCTGCTCGCCATCCTTCACGGTGAACACGTCGTACACGGCCCAGGCCGAGATGCGGCTGGGCATCGGGTCGGCCGCCTTGCCGGTGGCGGCGAACTGCATCATGTGCTGCGCGACCAGGAACACGTTGTTCTCGAACAGCGCGGACTGCACTTCGCAGCCCTTGCCGGTGAGGTCGCGCTGGCGCAGCGCTGCCATTGCGCCGATGGCGCCGAACATGCCGCCCATGATGTCGTTCACGCTGGTGCCCGCGCGCAGCGGGTCGCCCGAGCGGCCCGTCATGTAGGCGAGGCCGCCCATCATCTGCACCACTTCGTCGAGCGCGGTGCGGTGGTCGTACGGGCCGGGCAGAAAGCCCTTGTGGCTCACGTAGACGAGGCGCGGGTTGAGCTTGCTGAGCGTGTCGTAGTCGAGCCCCAGCTTCTTCATGGTGCCGGGCTTGAAGTTCTCGCTGACGATGTCGGCGGTGGCGACGAGGCGCAGCGCGGCCTCCACGCCCTCGGGCTTCTTCAGGTCGAGCGCGATGCTCTTCTTGTTGCGGTTGAAGGTCGGGAAGAAGCCCGAGCCCGAGCCGAGCAGGCGGCGCGTGTTGTCGCCCTCGATGGGCTCGACCTTGATGACCTCGGCGCCGAGGTCGGCCAGCAGCAGGCCGCAGGTCGGGCCCATGACCATGTGGGTGAACTCGACGACGCGGACGCCGGCATAAGGAAGAGGATTGGCTTCAGACATGTTGTGCGGTGTGTTCCTGGACGAAGCCCTTGGGCAATCCGGCTTCCGGCGTCATGCCGTAGACCGGCTCGCCCGGCAGGCCGGCCATGAGCGGCGCGCGCGCCGCAATGAGTTTCTGGATGTCGATGCCGGTGCGCACGCCCATGGCCTCGAACATGAACACAAGGTCTTCGGTAACGGCATTGCCCGAGGCGCCCGGCGCATAAGGGCAGCCGCCGAGACCGCCGAGCGATGCATCGAAGGTACGCACGCCCTCGTCCCAAGCCGCGAGGCAGTTGGCGATGCCAAGTCCGCGCGTGTTGTGCATGTGGGCCGCGCCCGCGTGCCTGCCGATCTCCGCGCTCAGCCGCTTGAAGAGGCGGCGCACCTGCGCGGGGTTGGCGTAGCCCACGGTGTCGGACAGGCCCGATTCGTCGGCGCCGGCCTCGATGCATTGCGCGGCCAGGCGGATCACGTCGTCTTCGGGCACCAGGCCCTGCAGCGTGCAGCCGAAGGCGGTGGAGATGCCGGCTTCGAGCTTCACATGCGGCGCAATGGCGCGGCGCAGATCGGAAATGGCGCGCACCTCCTCGACCATTTCGGTCGGTGTCTTGCGCACGTTGGCCAGCGAGTGCGCCACGCTGGCCGACACCGGCATCGTGAGCTTGTGCACGCCGGCCTCGAGCGCGGCCTGCGCGCCCTTGCGGTTGGGCACCAGTGCCATCACGGTGAGGCCGGGCAGCGTGACGGCGTGGCGCACCACGTCGGCGGCGTCGGCCATCTGCGGCAGCAGCTTCGCGGGCACGAAGGACGCGACCTCGATCTCGCGGATGCCGGCGGCGTAGAGCGCGTCGATCCAGCGCAGCTTGTCGGCCGTGGGCATCGTGGCCTTGACCGACTGAAGGCCGTCGCGCGGGCCGACCTCGCTGATGAGGACGTCGGGGGGTGTCATCGGACTTGTCTCCTTCGATGGAATCGTGGAATCGCTTGACTGTTCTATCTTACAGAACTATATTCCGTTAAACAGAATTAGACCGTCGATCCACCCGACTGTCAAGCCGACCCATTCCCTCCCTCCTCCTCATGCCCCGCAAAGCCCAGACCGAATCCGTGTCCGACCTCAATGCCGCCCCCGGCGGCGCGGCGGCGGTCGACCGCGCGCTGAGCCTGCTCTCGGCCTTTCAGGCGGGCGACGAGGCGCTGTCGCTCGCGCAGTTCGCCGAGCGCACGCAGCTCTACAAGAGCACCGTGCTGCGGCTGCTGGCCTCGCTCGAACACGCGCGGCTGATTCGCCGGCAGGACGACGGGCGCTATGCGCTGGGCATGGAGATCGCGCGGCTGCACGGGCTGTACGCGGCGTCGCAGTCGCTCGACCGCATCGTCCTGCCGGTGCTGCGCTCGCTCGCTGCAACAACGGGCGAAAGCGCGGCGTACCACGTGCGGCAGGACCAGGGCGACAGCTGGGTGCGCCTGTGCCAGTTCCGGGTCGATTCATCGCACGTGGTGCGCGACCACGTGCGCGTGGGCGACCTGCTGCCCAACGACCGAGGCGCAGGCGCGCGCGTGCTGATCGCCTTCGGCCCGGAGGCCGAACAGCCGCGTGGCGCGAAAGAACGCAAGCTGTACGACAGCATTCGCGCGCAGGGCTACTGCGCGCTGGTGGGCGACCGCACGGCCGAGCTGGCGGGCATCTCGGCGCCGGTGTTCCATGCGGACGGCAGCCTTGCCGCGGCAGTCACGCTGACCATGCCCACGCACCGCTACGACGAGCGCTACATCGAGCCTGTGCAGGCTGCCGCGCGGGAACTCGGCGGGCAGGTCTGAGCGATCAGGACTCGGCCTTGAAGCCCGAGTTCTTGATCGGCATTTCCCAGCGCTTCAAGTGCGCTGCCTGGATGGCTGCCAACTCGGCCGGCCCGGCATGCGCAGGCACCAGCCCCAGCGAATAGATCTTCTCCTGCACGTCGGGCATGCGCAGCGCATCGGCCACGGCCTTGTCGATCCGTGCGACCACTTCGGGCGACATCCCCGGCGGGCCATAGAGGCCGAAGAACGCATCGGCCGTCACGTTGATGCCCGACTCCTTCAGCGTCGGCACGTCGGGCAGCGCGCGGCTGCGCTGCTCGCCCGTCACCGCGAGGATGCGGACCTTGCCGGCGCGGTGGTGCTCGATGGTTTCCGAGGCCGTGTCGACCATCAGCGGCACCTGGCCGCCGATCAGGTCTTGTGCAGCCGGCGCGCCACCGCGGTAGGCCACGTGCGTCATCGGCACGCCGGCCGCCTGGGCGATCAGTTGTCCGGCAAAGTGCGGCACCGTGCCCGCGCCCGAGGTGGCGTAGTTGGCCTTGGCCGGGTTGGCCTTCATCCACGCCAGCACCGTCTTCAGGTCGCCGGCGGGCGCGCCGGGCCCGGCCGTCACCGCGAAGTCGAAGATGCTGCCGAGCGCGATCGGCGTGAAGTCCTTCGCCGGGTCGTAGCCGAGGTTCGAGTAGAGCCACGGATGGATCACCATCGCGCCGCTCGGCGAGAACACCAGCGTGGTGCCGTCCGGCGCCGCGCGCCTGAGTTCGCCCAGCGCGAGCCGGCCGGCCGCGCCGGGCTTGTTGTCGATGATGACGTTCTGCCCGAGCGACACACGCATCTTCTCGGCGAGCACCCGCGCCACCACGTCCGCCGAGCCGCCCGGCGGAAAGCCGACCAGGATCCGCACCGTGCGGTCTTGCTGCGCGAACACCAGCGGCGCAGCGGCCGCGACGGCAAAGGCGGCAGCGGACTGCGCTGCGAACTGACGGCGCTTCATGGTCTTGTCTCCTCGGGGCGTTGTTGAAAAAGGAGTGCCGCCCTGCTCAGCGCAGCGCGGCCAGCACCGCGCGGTTCTGCTCGGGCAGGCCGATGCTGATGCGCAGCCACTGCGGCAGGCCGTAGTTGCCGAGCAGTGAAACCTCGATGCCGGCCGCCAGCAGGCGCGCGTGCACGGCCTGCGCATCGCCGACCTGCACCATCAGGAAATTGCCCGACGAGGGAACGTACTCGAGGGCCAGTTCCTTGAAGCCCGCCGCGAGCTGTTCGCGCCCGGCCGTATTGAGCTCATAAGTGCGCGCGAGGAAGTCCGCATCGCCCAGCGCGGCCACTGCCGCGGCCTGCGCCGGTGTCGTCACGTTGAAGCGCGGGCGGTGCGCGTTCATGCGCGCCGTGAGCGCCGGCTGCGACACGCCGTATCCGATGCGCAGCCCGGCCAGGCCGAAGGCCTTGGAGAAAGTGCGCGCCACGACCAGGTTGGGCAGGCGTCGCACCCACTCGATGCTGTCGTAGCGCTGCACAGGCGACAGGTACTCGGTGTAGGCCTCGTCGAGCAGCACCGTCACGTGCGCGGGCACCGATTGCAGAAAGGCCAGCAGCGGCGCAGCATCGATGAAAGTGCCGGTCGGGTTGTTCGGGTTGGCCACGAACACCAGCTTCGTGTCGTCGCCGATGGCAGCGCGCATGGCGCCCAGGTCGTGGCCGAAGTTGAGCGAGGGCACGACAGTTGCGTGCGCATGGGCCTGCGCCGTGGCCTGCGCGTAGACGACGAAGCCGTACTGCGAATAGACGACGCCCTCGCCGGGCTTCAGGCTGACCTGCGCCGCGAGATGGAGGATTTCGCTCGATCCGCTGCCCAGCGTGAGCCAGTCGGCCGGCACGTCGAGCCGCGCGGCCAGCGCGTTCTTCAGCGCGGTGCCGTTGCTGTCGGGGTAGTTGCCAGCACCTACGAGCGCGGCGGCGGCCGCGCGGCGGGCCGAGTCGGGCATGCCGAGGGGGTTTTCGTTGGAGGCCAGGAGGATCATGGAAACGGGTCGGGATTTATTTAAGAAGTTAAATATATCCCTCGCCTGCGGCGTTCTTATCAGTGCCTACCCTTTGCGCCCCAGGCCGCTCGCCAGCGATTACCTTCATTTTTGTCACGGATAAATCCCGCTTCCGGCTCTTACTCGCCAGCAAAGTATCGAATAAAGTTCGACCCAGGATTGCATTTTTCTCAAGGAGAAACCCCATGACCGCCCGCACCACCGCCCACGGACTCCAGGTCGCGACCGAGCTCCACCGCTTCATCGAAGACAAGGTCCTGCCCGCCAGCGGCGTGGCCAGCGACGTCTTCTGGAAGGGCTTCGACGCCATCGTCAGCGATCTCGCGCCGAAGAACATCGCCCTGCTCGCCGAGCGCGACCGCCTGCAGAGCGAACTCGACGCCTGGCACAAGAAGAACCCCGGCCCGATCGCCGACATGCCGGCGTATCGCGCCTTCCTCGAGAAGATCGGCTACCTGCTGCCGCAGCCCAAGGGCACGAAGGCCACCACGGCCAACGTCGACTCCGAACTCGCGCTGCAGGCCGGCCCGCAGCTGGTGGTGCCCATCCTGAACGCGCGCTACGCGCTCAACGCCGCCAACGCACGCTGGGGCTCGCTGTACGACGCGCTCTACGGCACCGATGCCATCTCCGAAGCCGGCGGCGCCGAAAAGGGCAAGGGCTACAACCCCGTGCGCGGCGCCAAGGTCATCGAGTTCGCGCGCAACGTGCTCGACCAGGCCGCGCCGCTGGAAAACGGCTCGCACAAGATGGCCACCGGCTACAGCGTGAAGGACGGCAAGCTCGTCGTCACACTGCAAAGCAGCAGCACCGGCCTGGCCGATGCCTCGCAGTTCATCGGCTACCAGGGCGATGCCGCCGCGCCGTCGTCGGTGCTGCTGAAGCACAACGGCATTCACCTCGACATTCGCATCGACCGCAGCACGCCCATCGGCAGGAGCGACGCGGCCGGCGTGAGCGACCTGGTGCTCGAAGCCGCGCTCTCGACCATCCTCGACCTCGAAGACTCGGTGGCCGTGGTCGATGCGGCCGACAAGGTGGTCGCGTATTCGAACTGGCTCGGCATCGTCGAAGGCACGCTGACGGAAGAAGTCGCCAAGGGCGGCAAGACCTTCACGCGCGGCCTGAACGCCGACCGCGAATACACGGGCGCCGACGGCAAGCCCGTCAAGCTGCACGGCCGCTCGCTGATGTTCCTGCGCAATGTGGGCCACCTGATGACCAACCCGGCCGTGCTGTATGCGGACGGCAAGGAGATTCCGGAAGGAATCTTGGACGCCGTGGTGACCACCACCATCGCCACCATCGACCTGAAGCGCAAGGGCAACTCGCGCACCGGCAGCATCTACATCGTCAAGCCGAAGATGCACGGTCCGGCCGAAGTGGCCTTCGCGAGCGAGCTGTTCGGCCGCGTCGAGCAGCTGCTCGGCCTGCCCGCCAACACCGTGAAGCTCGGCATCATGGACGAGGAGCGCCGCACCAGCGTGAACCTGAAGGCCTGCATCGCCGAGGCCGCCGCGCGCGTGGCCTTCATCAACACCGGCTTCCTCGACCGCACCGGCGACGAAATGCACACCGCCATGCAGGGCGGCCCGATGATCCGCAAGGGCGACATGAAGTCCAGCGCGTGGATCGGCGCTTATGAAAAGAACAACGTGCTGGTCGGCCTGTCGTGCGGCCTGCGCGGCAAGGCGCAGATCGGCAAGGGCATGTGGGCCATGCCCGACCTGATGGCCGCCATGCTCGAACAGAAGATCGGCCACCCCAAGGCCGGCGCCAACACCGCCTGGGTGCCCTCGCCCACCGCCGCCACGCTCCATGCGCTGCACTACCACCAGGTCAGCGTGACCGCGGTGCAGCAGGAACTGGAAAAGATCGACGCCGACGGCGAGCGCGACAACATCCTCAACGCGCTGCTGCAGGTGCCGATCGCGGCCGACGCCAAGTGGACTGCCGAAGAGCGCCAGCAGGAAATCGACAACAACGTGCAGGGCATCCTCGGCTACGTGGTGCGCTGGATCGACCAGGGCGTGGGCTGCTCGAAGGTGCCCGACATCCACAACGTCGGCCTGATGGAAGACCGCGCGACGCTGCGCATCTCCAGCCAGCACATCGCCAACTGGCTGCTGCACGGCGTGGTGACCAAGGCGCAGGTCGACGAGACCTTCCAGCGCATGGCCAAGGTGGTCGACGAGCAGAACGCGGGCGACCCGCTGTACCAGCCGATGGCCGGCAACTTCACGACCTCGTCGGCCTACAAGGCGGCGCAGGACCTGGTGTTCAAGGGCATCGAGCAGCCGAGCGGGTATACCGAGCCGCTGCTGCATGCGTGGCGGTTGAAGGTGAAGGGCGAGGCCTGATCCACCCAGGCCCGGCACCCTGCCGGGCTTGAAGCATGAAAAGAACGGCGCCCTCGGGCGCCGTTCTGCATGAGGGGCGGCGTGCCATTAGCATTCGTCGCTCTCCCTCCTTCCCGATCCTTCCCTTTCGATGAACACGAATGCGGTATCGCCGCCCCCGCCGCGCTGGTCGACTTCGGCGGCTGCCATGCTCGTGGCACTGGCCTCGGCTTTCGCCCTGAGCCAGGCCTTCCGCACCGTTGGCGCCATGATGGCCACGCCCCTCAGTGGCTACTTCGGCCTGACGCCCCAGCAACTCGGCATGTGGGCAGGCACCTTCCACTTCGCCTTCGGGATCATGCAGCTCGCGATGGGCGTGTCGATCGACATCTTCGGCGTGCGCCGCACGGTGCTGACAGCCTTTCCCCTGGCCGTCGCGGGCGCCGCGCTGTGCGCGGTGGCGCCGAACTTCCACGCACTGCTGCTCGGGCAGGCGTTGATCGGCGTCGGTTGCGCGCCGGCGTTCCTGGCCTGCACGGTGTTCATCGCGCGGCATTTCGATGCCTCGCGCTTCACCGCGATGTCGGGGCTGGTGATGAGCATGGCCGGCATGGGCATCCTGTTCACCGGCACGCCGCTGGCCTTGCTGATCGAGGCTGCGTCCTGGCGCGCCGGCTACGCGGTGCTGGCCGCATTCGCGGTGCTCTCGTGGCTGGTCATCTTCTGGCGCGTGCGCGAGCCCGCTGCACTCGCGAACCCGCAGCCCGTGCCAGCCGAGCGCCAGTCGCTGCGCAAGGCCGTGCGCGAACTGGTGCCTCTGTTCGCGATGCCCCACACCTTGGGGCTGGTGTGCTTCGCCTGCGTGTCGTACGCGGCATTCATCACGCTGCGAGGCCTGTGGCTCGGCCCGGTGCTGCACGACCGCCACGGCCTCTCGCTGGTGGCCAGCGGCAACGTCGCACTGGTGATGACCGTCGCCGGCATGATCAGCCCGATGCTGTTCGGCCGCATGGACCCGGGCGGCGCGCGACGCACGCGCTGGATGATGGGGTGCGCGTTCGCCGGTACGCTGATGTTCGGCGCGATGGCGCTCACGCATTCGCGCATCGTGGACATCGGCCTGCCGATCGTCTACGGGCTGCTGTCCGGCTACAGCGTACTGCAGTACGCGTACACCAAGAACGCTTACCCGGCGGCCATGACGGGGCGCGCGATGGCGCTGATGAACATGGCCATGTTCCTCGGTGTCTCGTTGATGCAGTGGACGACCGGCGTGGCCGCATCGTGGGCTGTGGCGCATGAGGTCGAGCCGTACCGCGCGGTGTTCCTCACGGTGGCGGGCATGCTGGCCGCGGGCACGATTGCGTTCCTCGTGCTGCCGCGGGCGCCGGCGCGAGCTGGCTAGCGCTTGATCGCCAGCATCAGCACGCCGCCGACGATCAGCCAAAACGCTTTCGCACCTCCCATTGGCTGAGTCTGCGCATGGCGGAGGCGTACACATGATCGCGCCCATACATCTCCCGATGATCGGCTGAACCGAAGGCCGGCTTTTCGCAACCGCCGCGCCGCGTGACCGGGCAGCGGCGCAACACGTCGTAGTACGTCACATCGAGCATCGTCCGCCGCAACTCGGGCAGCGGCGCGAGCGTGACCTCGAACCAGCAGCCATCGATGCGGTGCCATTGCGTGACCTCGTCGATCACATGAAAGACAGGCGCCTTGCCGGCCGGCGGCCTGCTCCACGCGGCGCGATAAGCCAGCTTCTGCGCCTTGCGCGCTTCATGCAAGCGCCGGTTGGGCAGCAGGATGCCGGTGACCGGATGCACGAAGAGTTCCACATGTGCCGCTTCACTCAGTAGCGTGCGAAGGCGGCTCCGCCACCGCTCGGCAGGCACCCACACCTGGCCGTCGCGCAGTTCGGCCCTGCACTCCACGAAGCCGTCGATGTGCTCGAAGATGTGCGCCTGCACCGTGCTGCGGCGGTCAATGCCGCTACAGAGTTCGGCGTACACCTTGTCCCACGGCCGGTGTACCTGCTTGTGCAACCAGCGCTTGAGCGGCGCGAGGTTTTCGCTGAGCCACTTCGGGTGGGCATGGCCGCGCTTCATGCCCAGGTGCGAACCACGGTCCTTGCTGTTGCGCCACTTGCGCCCATCTCCCTGCACTCGCCAGCCGCCTCGCGGCCGCTCGACGATGACCTTGTCCATGTCTTCACGCATCGTCGCCCCTCCCGCCCAGGCTGCGCGCAGCCTTCTGCAGCGCCACCTTCTGCGCACGCCGTTCCGCGCGGTGCGTACGCAGGTGACGTCCTGCGCCCTGGCTCGATTCGCCGCGCGCCATCGCGGCCACCACTGGATTGCGAGGTGCCGCAGTCGGCACCGAAAAATAGAACCGGCCCAGACGCTTGTTGTCGTCACGGGCCTTTCGTTGAGCACTCATGTGCACACACTCCAAAAAACAAAAAAAGCCCCGGCGAATGGCTGCGCGGGGCCTTTGTCGATGGGCCTCGGCGGATGCGTGGATGCACGTCCGGCCGGGGCGGTCGGTGTGCGGGTCAGGTGTTCAGGAAACGGTTCATTGAATTGGTTTGTCGCCCGGGAGGTTGGTCGTCGCCAAGCGCGGTGAAAAGAAACTGTTGCTGAAAAACGAAGGGCGGATTCTGTCGAGCGCGCTCGTGATGCGCAAGCGCCGCACGCGCGGTTGTGGCGCAAAGCCGACGCGTGAATCCAGTTGCGCGGCCGCGCCGTATTCGACTCAAGCGCATCGCGCCTCCGAGCTGCCGGCGGTTTCCGCAGAGAACTTCAAGAACCATTCTTTTCAGGAGCCTTCAATGAAAAAACTCATGATTGCAGTCGGCGTTTCGGTCTTGCTCGGCGCTTGCGCGGGCGGCATGGGCGGCAGCAGCGGCGGCATGTCGTCGACGAACCCGATGGTCGGCGGCGCAGCGATGTACCCGACGAAGGACATTGTCGACAACGCCGTGAATTCGAAGGACCACACGACGCTGGTGGCCGCAGTGAAGGCCGCGGACCTGGTCGGCACGCTGAAGAGCCCCGGCCCGTTCACCGTGTTCGCACCGACCAACGCGGCCTTCTCCGCGCTGCCGGCCGGCACTGTCGACACGCTGCTCAAGCCCGAGAACAAGCCCACGCTGACCAAGGTGCTGACCTACCACGTGGTGCCCGGCAGGATGGACGGCCCGGCGCTCATGAGCGCCATCAACGCAGGCGGCGGCAAGGCCACGCTGAAGACCGCGAGCGGCGGCACGCTGACCGCGACGATGAGCGGCAGCAACGTGATGGTGACCGACGCCAAGGGCGGCACGGCGATGGTGACGATCGCCAACGTCTACCAGTCGAACGGCGTGATCCACGTCGTCAACAAGGTGCTGCTGCCGGGTTGATCGTCGGTCAGCTTCGCTGCGCGGCCTCGGCTTCGTCGCGCAGCCACTGCGCGAAGTCCTGCGCGTCGCGGTTGCCCGCGGCGCGCCTCGACATCTCGATGAAATAGCCGCGGTGCGATGCGGCGCCTTCGCCGAGCGGCGCCACGAGCCGGCCATCGCGCACCAGTTCGCTCAGCAACGGCAGCCGGCCGATCACCACGCCCTGCCCCGCCACCGCGGCGGCCACGGCATCGGCGTACTGAGTGAAGCGCAGCGTGCTCTTCATGCGCAGGTCTTCCAGCCCCATCACCTTGAGCCAAGGCTCCCAGTCGGCGGTCGGGGCTTCGCTGTGGTCGGGGTATTCCACGGTCAGCAGCGTGAGCTTCGAAAAGTCCGAGAGTTGGCGCAGCGATGCGGCAAGCTGCGGCGAACACAGCGGGATGACGGACTCCTCGAACAGCGCCGGTCCGATGCCGCGGCCAATGGGCGCAAAGCGCACGGCCAGGTCGATGCGGCTGCTTTCCAGGTCGAGCACGTCGAGCGTGGCCGACACGCGCACGTCGACCTGCGGATGGCTGCCGGTGAAGCGCGCCAGTTTGGGAATGAGCCAGATCGACGCAAAACCCGGCGTGGTGGTGATCGCCACCTGGCGCGGCGCCGAACTCGCACGCACACGCGCCGTGGCGTCGCGCAGCCGCTCCAGGCTGTCGGTAACGGCTCGCTGCAGCACGCCGCCGGCCTCGGTGAGCGCCAACGCGCGGTGGCGGCGCTCGAACAGCAGCACGCCCAGGCTGGCTTCGAGTTGCTGGATCTGCCGGCTGACGGCCGATTGCGTCAGGTGCAGTTCGCCAGCCGCCAGCGTGAAGCTCAGCCGGCGCGCGGCCGCCTCGAAACTGCGCAGAAGTTCGAGCGGCGGCAGCTCGCCGCTCATGGCGCCTGGGGCTTTCGCATTCTCTGGGTGCATGCAACGAGTTCCGAATGACCGTGTGCAAAGGGGAGGTCGGCTCACTATATTCATTCGTATCACGAATGCAATGGAGCTTGCCATGAGCGCCTCTTCTTCCAACACCTCCCGCTTCCACGTCAACCTGCCGAAACGTTCCGTCTTCACCGTGCCCGACGGCGCGGGCGTGGGCATCGAGTGCCGCAGCGGCTCGGTGTGGGTCACGCTCGACCGCGATATGCGCGACATCGTGCTGGAGCCCGGCGACCGCTTCGAGAGCACCGACCACCGGCGCGTGCTGGTCTCGGCGCTGGAGCCGTCGTGCATCACGGTATCGGATGCGCAGCCGGCCGCGATGCCGCTGCCCGCGCGTTCGCGCGCATGGTCGCCTTGGCGACTTCTGCCCCACGGGTTGTCCCCGGCTTGACCGTGCTCCATGGGCGCCGAACCATCGATGCCCATGAGCCCCGACGCACCGACACAACCCTTCATCCTCCAGGAACAGGCCGACGGCATCGCAACGCTGACGCTGAACCTGCCCGCCAAGCTCAACCCGATCGCGCACGGCCTGCAGGTCGAACTGCGTGATGCGCTGGAACGCATACGCGACGACCGCTCGGTGCGCGCCGTGATCCTCACGGGCGCCGGCAAGGCCTTCTGCGTGGGCGCCGACCTGAGCGCGATGGCGCCGGGCGACAAAGACAAGTCACTGGGCACACAGACTGCCGAGTGGATGCAGGAGCTCAGCAACCCGCTGATCGAAACGCTGCGCAGCTTGCCGGTGCCGGTAGTTGCCGCTGTCAATGGCCCGGCGGCCGGTGCCGGCGTGGGCCTGGCGCTGGCAGCCGACGTGACCATCGCGGCACGCAGTGCCTACTTCTATCTGCCCTTTTTGCCGAAGCTCGGCATCGTGCCCGACCTCGGCTGCACCTGGGCCATTCCGCGCCGCGCCGGCCGGGCGCGCGCGATGGGCATGGCCCTGCTCGACGAACGCGTAGGCGCGGGGCGTGCCGTGCAGTGGGGGCTGATCTGGGCCTGCGTGGACGACGAGCAGTTGCTGGAAGAAGCCAAGGGCATCGCGCAGCGCCTCGCCCGCCTGCCGGCGCATGCCGTGCTCGAAGCGCGCGAAGCCTTCGAGGCCTCCGAGCACCACACGCTGAAGGAGCAGCTGCACTACGAGAGCGAGCGCCAGCGCGAGCTGATCGACCGCCCCAGCTTCCGCGAAGGCGTGAGCGCGTTCCTGCAGAAGCGGCCACCTGTCTTCGAGAGCCGCTGACATCCTGACACGCCGGCACTGGCGCCTGCCTTAGGGCTGCGGGAGAATCCCGCGCATGCCCATCCTCAACGCCTTCTACGCCCAGTCGGGCGGCGTCACCTCGGTCATCAACGCGTCGGCCTGCGGCGTGATCGAAACGGCGCGCCGGCACCCGGACCGCATCGGCAAGCTCTACGCCGGGCGCAACGGCATCATCGGCGCGCTGACCGAAGAGCTGATCGACACCGGCGCCGAAACTGCCGAAGCAATCGCAGCGCTGCGCAGCACACCTTCGGGCGCCTTCGGCTCGTGCCGCTACAAGCTCAAGTCACTGGAGAAGAATCGGCGCGAGTACGAGCGGCTGATCGAGGTGTTCAAGGCGCACGGCATCGGCTACTTCTTCTACAACGGCGGCGGCGATTCGGCCGACACCTGCTTCAAGGTGAGCCAGCTGTCGCAGTCGACGGGCTATGCGCTGCAGGCCATCCACGTGCCCAAGACCATCGACAACGACCTGCCGCTGACCGATTGCTGCCCGGGCTTCGGCTCGGTCGCGAAGTACGTGGCGGTGTCGACCATCGAGGCTTCGTTCGATGTCCGCTCGATGGCGGCCACGTCGACCAAGGTGTTCGTGCTCGAAGTGATGGGCCGGCACGCGGGCTGGATCGCCGCGGCGGGCGGCCTGGCGGCGGACCAGGGCATTCCGGTGGTGGTGCTGTTCCCGGAGATCGAATTCGACAAGGCACGCTTCATCGCACGTGTCGATGAACTGGTGAAGCAGCACGGCTACTGCTCGGTGGTGGTGTCCGAAGGCTGCCATCACCCCGACGGCACCTTCCTCGCGGAGCAGGGCACGCGCGACGCCTTCGGCCATGCGCAGCTCGGCGGAGCCGCGCCGGTGGTGGCGCAGATGGTCAAGGAAGCGCTGGGCCACAAGTTCCACTGGGCCGTGGCCGACTACCTTCAGCGCGCGGCACGCCACATCGCCTCTGCCACCGACGTGAAGCAGGCCTATGAGCTGGGCCAGCGCGCGGTGGAGCTGGCGCTGGAAGGCCGCAACGCGGTGATGCCGACCATCGAGCGCACGTCCGACGTGCCGTATGCCTATCGCATCGGCAGCGCGCCGCTCGAATCCGTCGCCAACGTCGAGAAGCCGATGCCGCGCGATTTCATTTCGGACGACGGCTACGGCATTACCGAGAAGTGCCGTCGCTACCTGCTGCCGCTGATCGAGGGCGAGGACTACCCGGCCTACAGCGGCGGGCTGCCGGTGTACGTGACGCTGCAGAACGTGGCCGTGCCGAAGAAGCTGCCGGCCTTCGAGATCGCATGACCACTCTGGCGGCAGTCCCGGGCCTGATCGACGCCACGCGCTGTCCGCTGTGCGGCGAGCCGAACCGCTGCGCGATGGAGATCGAACGAGAGACGGGGCAAACGCAGCCACCCTGCTGGTGCATGCAGGTCGACTTCAGCAGGGCGCCGCTCACGAACCTGCCGGAAGACATGCGCGGGCTGGCGTGCATCTGCATGCGCTGCGCGACGGGCGAGTCGCCGCCTCAGGGCTGACCGGAGCTTTGCGATTGCGTCTGTGATTGCACCTGCTCGGGTGCAGGGTCGGCCACATCGCCAGCCACCACCATCGTCGGCGCATCGCCCGGCCGCTGCTGCGTGATCACGCGGTGAATGAACTGCAGCTTTCCCACCGCCACGCGCGGCAGCACGAAGGGGTAGTAATCGGGCTGGCCCATGCTGCGCGACAGTTCGTTGAGCACGTTGGTGAGCAGCACCCAGCCATTGATGAAGTCCAGGAACTTGCCGGCATCGGGATCTTCCGGCTGCCACAGGTCGTCGAGGGTGAACAGGTCGCTCGTGAGCTCGACGTTGGTCGCGTCGACGCCAAAGCTCATCGCCGTGTCTGCGGTGTCGGCCATGTGCAGGTAGTGGGCCCAGGTCTCGGCCCAGTCTTCCCACGGATGGGTGCTCGCGTAGCTGCTCACGAAGCGGTCGGCCCAGTCGGGCGGCGGGCCCTGCTCGTAGTGGGTCTGCAGCGCGGCGGCGTAGTCGGCGCGGTCGTCGCCGAAGAGCGCGCGGAAGTCGTCGATCCACGGCGTGGGCAGCACCAGCAGGTCCCAGTAGTAGTGGCCGATCTCGTGGCGGAAGTGGCCGAGCAGCGTGCGGTAGGGCTCGCGCATCTCGGCGCGGATGCGCTCGCGCACGGCGTCTTCGGCCTCCTCGGCGTTGAGGGTGATCACGCCGTGCTGGTGGCCAGTCATCACGTGCGGGCCGCCCGGCATGTTGCTGAGGAAGTCGAAGGTCAGGCCGTGCACGGGATCGACATGGCGGCTCACCACCGGCAGGCCGAGCGCGAGCAGCTGCGAGATGAGCCGGCGCTTGGCGGTTTCGAGCTTGCGCCAGAGTTCTCCGTTGCTCTCCAGCGAGAGATCGGGGATGGTGCGCGTGACGCTGCAGGCCAGGCAGTAGCCCGGCGCAAGGCCTTGGGTATCGGGAGGCAGTTGTTCGCCGTCGCGCGCGGCGGGCACCATCCAGCTGCAGGCGGCCGGCGTCATGAGGTTCGCACAGCGGCGGTAGGTGTTGCCGTGCGGATCGCCGAACACGGTGAAGGTGTCGGGCTGCGCGCCCTCGCCCACGGCCGGTGCGAGCGGCATGACGCCGAGCCGGTCGATCACGTAGCCCAGCGGCGTGTGGCAGGCCAGGCATTCGCTGTTGCGCAGGAAGACGGGGCGGCCGCACTGGCAGCGATAGGCGCGGCTGACGGTCGGCGAGGCCAGTTCGGCCGCAAGCGTAGGCGCGCCTTCGGGCTCGATGGCAGCCTGCTGGGCATTGGCTTGTTCGTCGGGTGAAGAGTCCATGTTCTTGTCTTGATCTTCTTGACGCGGAGGGGACAGCGGATGCATTGTGCGGCCGCCCCGCGCAGTCCCGGCCGTGCAAAGACCGATATGCTTGTAGGACGACGGACCCCGAGACATTCCGCCGCCCCATGACCTCCCCACAGACTTCCGAAGCCGCGATCGCGCCGGCCCCGCCTTCCATCGGCTCGCTGCGCGAGCGCTATGGCGAACGCTACCGCTGGTACTTGCTGCTGTCGGTCATGGTGGGGACGATGGCGTCGATCATGTCCTCGACCATCGTCAACGTTGCGATTCCGGGCATGAGCCATCATTTCTCGCTCGGCCAGGAGCGCGCGCAGTGGGTGAGCTCGGGCTTCATGGTGGCGATGACGGTGTCGATGCTCACCACGCCGTGGCTGCTGTCGCGCTACGGCTACCGGCGCACGTACGTGGGCACGATGCTGTTGCTGCTGGTGGGTGGCATCGTGGGCGGCGTGGCCAACGACTTCTCGCTGGTGCTGTTCGCGCGCGTGGCCGAAGGGCTGGCGGCGGGGGTCGTGCAGCCCATTCCGGCCATCATCATCCTGCGCGCCTTCGAGCCGCACGAGCAGGGGCGTGCGAGCGGCATCTTCGGCATGGGCGTGGTGCTGGCGCCGGCCATCGGGCCGAGCATCGGCGGGGTGCTGGTCGATCTGTTCGGCTGGCGCTCGATCTTCTTCATGGTGGTGCCGTTCTGCCTGGCCTCGCTCTGGCTGGCCTACAAGTTCGTGCCCAAGACTGCGCCCGGCGGCGTGGCCGCGGTACGCGGCAGCGGGCTCGACGCGCGCGGGCTGGCGCTGGGCACGGTTGGCACGCTGTGCCTGCTGAACGGGCTGGTCGCGCTGCGCGGCGATTCACCGCTGCAGGCGGGCCTGCTGCTGGCCGGTGCGCTGCTGGCGTTCGGCATCTTCGTTTGGTGGCAACGTCGACTCGCGGCCTCGGGCGGCACGCCGCTGATGAACCTGGCGCTCTTCCAGTACCGGCAGTTCGCGATGGGCAGCGTGGTCGCCTTCATCTACGGCACGGCGCTGTTCGGCTCGACCTACCTGCTGCCGGTGTACATGCAGGTGGGGCTGCACCTTTCCGCATCGCACGTGGGCACCATCCTGCTGCCGGCGGGCATCGTGCTGGCGCTGACCATCGCCGGCGTGGGCCGGCTGGCCGACAAGCATCCGACCTGGGTGCTGGTGACGATCGGGCTCGTGCTGCTGGCGGCCTCGTTCGCGCTGATGATGGTGCTGCGGCTCGACAGCGCGCTGTGGCTGCTGGTGGCCTTCGCGATCATCGGGCGCATCGGGCTGGGCTTCATCCTGCCTTCGCTCAACCTGGGCTCGATGCGGCCGCTGGCCAAGCCGCTGATCCCGCAGGGCGCGAGCGCCATCAACTTCGTGCGCATGCTGGGCGGCGCGGCCGGCGTGAGCCTGTGCGCGATCGTGCTGGAGTGGCGTCTCGCGGCGCACGGCGATTCGCTCGCCAACCCGATGACCAGCCCGGCGCGGCTCGCGGCCTTCGACGAGGTCTTCGCGATGCTCGCCGGCCTTTGCGCGCTGGCCATCTGCGCAGCGTGGCAATTGCGCCGCCCGCCACAGTCAGGGTAAGCACCAAGTAGTACGAAAGAACCCATCGTCTCTAATTGTGAGAATTTGTTAAATCAGTTGGGATGGGTCTTACATGCAACGCAGAAGTTTTATCGCCTCGACGGCCGTGGCGGCCGCCGGGCTCGCTCGGCTCTCTTCCGCGCAAGCCGCCGAAACGGGGGTGAGCGACAGTGAAATCGTGCTCGGCAGTTCGGCCGTGCTGAGCGGGCCGCTCGGATCGCAGATCAAGGTCGTGCACAACGGTGCCGCGCTGGCGTTCGATGCCGTCAACGAACAGGGCGGCGTGAACGGGCGCAAGATCAAGATGGTGGCGCTGGACGACGAGCTGAAGGCCGACAAGGCGGTAGAGAACTACACCAAGCTGCTGAACGACCATCGCGTGTTCGCCTTCTTCGGCTGCGTGGGCTCGGGCACCACGGCCGCCGCGGCCAAGCTGCTGCAGCAGAGCGGCGCGCCCAGCGTGGGCGGCTACGGCGTGGGCGACAGCGCGCGCGAACGCGTCGCGGGATCGGCTTACTTCGTGCGCGCCAGCAACGCCCGTGAAGCGCAGGCCCTGGTCGAGCACCTGGCGACCATCGGTGTGAACAAGATCGCGATCGCCCACCTCGACAACCCCGGCGGCGCCGAGGCGGTCAAGCTGATCGAGGCGGCCATGGTCCCCCACAAGCTGGTGCCGACGGCCAAGGTGGTCGCCAAGGGCGACGGCTCCGACGCCGCCGCCGCCGGCAAGGCGCTGGCCGACAGCCAGTCGCAGGCCATCCTGATGTACCTGGCCGGCACCGTGGCCGGCGAGGTGATCAAGGCCACCTACGCCGCCGGCAGCAAGCCGATGTTCTACGGCATGTCGATCGTGCCGGGCGAAGTCACGGCCAAGGTGGTGGCCCTGCAGGCGGGCGGCCTCGCGATCTCGCAAGTCATGCCCTATCCCTGGGGCGAGGTGGAGACGGTGACGCGCGACTATCGCCGGCTGGCGGAGCGGGCACAGGTACCGGTGGGTTACGGCAGCTTCGAGGGCTACCTGAACGGGCTGGTGATGATCGAGGCACTCAAGCGCACCGGCCGCGACCTGACGCGCGCCCGCCTGCATGCGACGCTGCGCGCGCTCAAGTTCCGCCTGGCCGGCATGGACATCGATTTCTCGACCGGCAACACCACCGGCTCGCGCTTCATCGAAATGGTGCGCGTCACGCCCGAGGGCCGCTTCGTGCGCTGAGCGGCGAGCGGATCCGCCGCACGGCCGGCCGGCACTCGCGCTCTAATAGCGCCATGTGCCAATTGCTAGGAATGAACTGCAACACGCCGACCGACGTGACCTTCAGCTTCACGGGGTTCGCGCAACGCGGCGGCCGCACCGACCACCACGCCGACGGCTGGGGCATCGCGTTCTTCGAGGACCGCGGGCTGCGCCACTTCGTCGACCACCAGCCGGCGAGCGAATCGCCAGTGGCTGAGCTGATCCGGCGCTATCCCATCCAGAGCCGCAACGTCGTGGCGCACATCCGCAAGGCGACGCAGGGCGAGGTCAACCTGCAGAACTGCCACCCGTTCGTGCGCGAACTGTGGGGGCGCTATTGGGTGTTCGCCCACAACGGCGATCTGAAGGAATTCCGCCCGCGGCTGCACGGCAACTTTCATCCGGTGGGCAACACCGACAGCGAACACGCCTTCTGCTGGATCATGCAGGAGCTGGCCAAGTCGCATGCGGGCGTGCCGAGCATCGAAGAGCTGACACTCACGCTGCGCGAGCTGGCGCCACAGCTCGCGAGCCACGGCACCTTCAACTTCATGCTGTCCAACGGACAGGCGCTGTGGGCCCATGCCTCGACCAACCTCTGGTACGTGGAGCGCCGCCACCCCTTCGTGACCGCGCAGCTGTCGGACGAAGACGTGGAGATCGACTTCGCGCAACACACCACGCCCAACGACCGCGTGGCCGTGGTCGTCACCGCACCGCTGACCACCAACGAGACCTGGACACCCTTCGCGCCGGGCGAGCTGCATGTGTTCGTGGACGGGCAGCGATCCGGTTTCTGACGCAGATATGAAGTCTTTCGACCGACACTTTTTTGCAACATTGCAAGAAAGTATCAACAGGTGGATGCAATCGAGTGAACAATAACCGTTCTCATTTGCATCTTATCTGGATCGTCCATGCCCGCTCCCCGCTTCTTCCTCCGGCCAACCGTGGTCGCGTCGCTGCTCGCGCTCAACACCGTGGCCGCCCTGGCCCAAACCACCACTGCCGAGCCGGCTGCGGCAGCGGCCAGCGGCACGCTCTCCACGGTGACCGTGGAAGCCAGCGCCGATGCATCGGCCGAAGGCCTGACCAAGCCCTATGCGGGCGGCCAGGTGGCGCGCGGCGGGCGGGTCGGCATCCTGGGCAACCAGGACATGATGAGCACGCCGTTTTCCAGCACCAACTACACCAACGAGTTGATCCAGGACCAGCAGGCCAAGAGCGTGGCCGACGTGCTGCTGAACGATCCGTCGGTGCGCCAGGCGCGTGGCTTCGGCAACTTCCAAGAGCTGTACGTGGTGCGCGGCTTCCCCGTCTACTCAGACGACGTCTCGTACAACGGCCTCTACGGCATGCTGCCGCGCCAGTACATCGCTTCTGAGTTCTTCGAGCGCGTGGAGGTGTTCCGCGGCGCCAACACCTTCCTGAACGGCGCCGCGCCCGGCGGCAGCGGCATCGGCGGCGCGATCAACCTGCTGCCCAAGCGCGCGCCCAACGAGCCGCTCACACGCATCGGCTTCGGCGTGCAGACCGGCGGCCAGGGCTTCGTCAACCTCGACCTGGCCCGCCGCTTCGGTCCCGACGACAGCCTGGGCATTCGCGTGAACGCTGTGCGCCGCGAAGGCGGCACCGGCGTGAAGAACGAAAGCCAGCAGCTCAGCGCCTTCGGCGTGGGCCTCGACTGGCACAACCGCAACGTGCGCCTGTCGGCCGACTTCGGCTACCAGGACTACGACCTGAAGGACGGCCGCCCGAGCCTGACGCCCTCGTCCACGTTGCCGATCCCCCGCGCGCCCGACGCCCGCACCAACTTCGCCCAGCCCTGGACCTACTCGAAGGAAAAGGACAAGTTCGCCACCTTCCGCGGCGAAGTCGACATCACCGACAACATCACGGCCTGGGCCGCCGGCGGCGTGCGCCGCAGCGACGAAGACAACGTGCTGTCGAACCCAACCCTCACCGACTCGTTCGGCAACACCAGCAACACTCGCTTCAGCAACACCCGCAAGGACCGCATCGGCACCGCCGAGCTCGGCGTGCGCGGCAACTTCGCGACCGGCCCGGTGAAACACACCGTGGTGGCCTCGGTCGCCAAGTACAGCAACGACCGCGACAACGCGTACACGATCTCGCGCGGCACCATCCGCAACAACATCTACGCACCGTACGCAACGGCATACCCGGTCGCCAACGCCTTCACCGGCAACACGCTGGAAGACCCGCGCCTGACCGACAAGATCGACACCTCGAGCGTGGCCATCGCCGACACCATGTCCTTCATGGACGACCGCCTGCTCGTCACCCTCGGCGCGCGTCGCCAGACCATCGAGCAGACCAGCTTCGCCTACACCACGCTCAAGCAGACGAGCACCTACGACAAGAGCAAGACCACGCCGGTGGCCGGCGTCGTGTTCAAGATCACGCCGACTGTCTCGGCCTACGCCAACTACATCGAAGGCCTCGTCAAGGGCAACGTCGCGGGCACCACGGTGAACAACCGTCCCGTCACCAACGCCGGCGAAATCTTTGCGCCCTACCAGGCCAAGCAGAAGGAAGTCGGCGTCAAGTACGACGGCGGCACGCTCGGCGCCAGCGCCGCGTTCTTCACCACCGACCAGCCCACCTACTACTACTCGGGCCAGACCTACGGCCTGTACGGCAAGCAACGCAACCAGGGCCTCGAGTTCTCGGTGTTCGGCCAGCCCACCAAGGGCCTGCGCTTGCTCGGTGGCCTGACGCTGCTCGACGCCAAGCAGAAGAACACGCAAGGCGGCGCGACCGACGGTCTCACCGCCATCGGCGTGGCCAAGCAGCAGGCCAATCTCGGCGCCGAATGGGACGTGCCCGGCCTGCGCAACCTGTCGCTGAACGCACGCGTGCTGTACACCTCGAAGCAGTACGCCAACGCCACCAACACGCAGTCGGTGCCGTCGTGGACGCGCTTCGATATCGGCGCGCGCTACCTGGTCGACCTCGGCAACGGCCGCGCGCTCACGCTGCGCGCACGCATCGACAACCTGTTCAACAAGTCGTACTGGGCCTCGGTGGGCGGCACGCAGGGCAGCAACTACCTGGTGCTGGGCGCGCCGCGCACGTTCGCGGTGAGCGGCACCATCGACTTCTGACCTGCTGCGTCAGCGGCCCTGCTTGCGCAGGGTCTCTTCCAGCGCATCGATGAACATCGCCGGCACGTCGAAGCCGGTCTGTTCGGTGATCTCCTGAAAGCACGTCGGGCTGGTCACGTTGATCTCGGTCACCGAGTCGCCGATCACGTCGAGCCCGATCAGCAGCAGCCCGCGCGGCGCGAGCGCACGGCCCACGGTCTCGGCGATCTCGCGGTTGCGCGCGGTCAGCGGTTGCGCCACGCCCTTGCCGCCCGCAGCCAGGTTGCCGCGCACCTCGGTGCCCTGCGGAATGCGCGCCAGCACGAAGGGCGCCGGCTCGCCCGCGATGATCAGGATGCGCTTGTCGCCCTGCACGATCTCGGGCACGAAGCGTTGCACCATGATCGTCTCTGCGCCGTCCTTGTTGAGCGTCTCGACGATGGAGCCGAGGTTCAGCGCATCTTGCCGCACGCGGAAGATGCCCATGCCGCCCATGCCGTCGAGCGGCTTCAGGATGATGTCGCCGTGCTCGGCGTGGAAGTCGCGCACGGCCTGCGAGCTGCGCGTCACCAGCGTGGGCGTGGTGAACTGCGGAAACTCCATGATCGCGAGCTTCTCGGGGTGGTCGCGCAGCGCGCGCGGCTTGTTCACCACCTGCGCGCCCTCGCGCTCGGCCTGCTCCAGCAGGTGCGTGGCGTAGATGTACTCGGCGTCGAAGGGCGGGTCCTTGCGCATCAGCACGGCGTCGAAGTCTTTCAGCGCCTTGGCCTCGGTGATGTCAACGCTGTACCAATCTTTCGGGTCGCCGGTCAGCGTGATCTGCTGCACCGTGGCCGTGACCACGCCGCCCGACTTCCACTGAATGTCCTGCGGCAGGCAGGCCGCGATGCGGTGGCCGCGGCGCTGGGCCTCGCGCATCATCGAGAAGGTCGTGTCCTTGTAGATCTTGAAGTGATCGAGCGGATCGGCGACGAAGAGGATGTTTTTCATCAGGCGTTCTTTCTTGCGGTGCCGGGAGCGGCGGCTGCCACCGGGATATCGGGCGCGATGTTGCCGGAAGCGGCGATGTCCTTGCCGGCCGGGGCCTTTTCTTCATGCGTCCGGCCGGGCTTGGGGAATCGCATCGGGCGATTGTGCCGGGAGGCCGGCAGCACCAGATTGTCAACAATCTGAATTCCATAATGTCAACCATCAGGCACGGGAATTGCACGAACCCAGTCGCGACATCCCGCCGTGCACCGCCATGGCCCAGCAAGATTGGAGAACCCCGTGGACGCATCCGTTTCGCAGCAGAGCAATCCCGCGCTCGACCCCGCCGCCGTGGTCGACGAGTTCCTTCGCCTGGTGATGATTCCCGACCCGCAGTCGGCCTCCCGCTTCACCGCGCCCGGCATCCGCATCCGCTTCACCGGCAACCGGCCAATGCAGGCGCCCGGCGACACCTCCGCCTTCAACGCAAAGCGCTATGCGTGGGTCAAGAAGAAGATCGAGCGCACCGAAACGGTGGCCGGCGGAACGCCCGAGGAAACGGTGGTCTACAGCCTCGGCACGCTCTACGGCGCATGGCCCGACGGCACGGCCTTCGAAGGCAATCGCTATGTCGACCGCTACGTGGTGCGCCATGGCCTGATCGTGCAGATGGACGTGTGGAACGACAGCGCCGAATGGCTGCTGGTGCGCGCCGGCCTCGCCGTGCTGTGATGAGGCCCCAGGCATGACGACGCGCTGGCCCGACCGGCTTCCCACGCACGACCGCTTCGACTACCGGCCCATCACGCGGCGGCCCGACTACGTGTGGCCGAACGGCGCGCGGCTGGCGGTGTACATCGGCTTCAATGTCGAACACTTCGCCTTCGGCGACGGGCTGGGCGCATGCATCGGCCCGGCCTCGCCGCAACCCGACGTGCTCAACCACGGCTGGCGCGAGTACGGCAACCGCGTCGGCGCGTGGCGCTGCCTGGAGCTGTTCGACGCGCTCGCGCTGCCCACCGGCGCGCTCGTCAACACCGCGCTGTATGACCACTGCCCCGAGCTGGTCCAGGCGCTGGTGGCGCGCGGCGACGAGCTGATCGGCCACGGTCACAGCAATGCCGAGCGCCAGGGCGCGCTCGACGAAGTGCACGAACGCGCGCTGCTGCAGCGCTGCCGCGAACGCATGGTGCGCGAAAGCGGGCAGGCACCCGCCGGCTGGCTCTCGCCATGGATTTCGGAAAGCGCCGTCACGCCCGACCTGCTGGCCGAGACCGGCTACAGCTACTCGCTCAACTGGTGCCACGACGACCAGCCGCTGCGCATGCGCACACGCGGCGGCGGCTCGCTGTGGTCGGTGCCGTATCCGCAGGAGCTCAACGACATCCCGATGATCGTCGGCCGCCTGATGGACGCGAAGGATTTCAGCGCGATGGTGATCGACAACTTCGAGGAGATGCTCGAACAGTCGCGCACGCAGCCGCTGGTGATGGGCCTGGCGCTGCACCCGTACATCGTGGGCCAGCCCTATCGGCTGCGGCACCTGCGCACCGCACTCACGCACCTGGCGCAGGCGCGCGACCGGGGCGACATCTGGTTTACCACGCCGGGCGCGATCGCCTCGCACGTGGAAGGGCTCGCGAAGGAGCGCCCAGGAGAATTCGACTGAGGCGCCCTGCCTGAGCCTCAGATCTCGATCTTCGACCCCAGCTCCACCACCGCATTGTTCGGCAGCCCCAGGAACGCCGCCGCCCCGCTCGCGTTGTGGTGCATCTGCGCGAACAGCTTCTCGCGCCACGGCGCCATGCCGCTTCCGAGCGTCGGAATCACGACGTCGCGCGACAGGAAGTAGCTGGTCGTCATCGGCTCCAGCTGGCAGCCGCGCATGCGCGCGTTTTCGAGCGCGCGCGGCAGGTCGATGTCGTTCTTGAAGCCGTAGTGCACGATGATCTGCCAGCAGTGGTGGCCGAGCGCCTCGATCTCGATGCGCTTGTCCATCGGAATCCACGGCACCTCGTGGTTGCGCACGGTGACGAACATGTTCTGTTCGTGCAGCACCTTGTTGTGCTTCAGGTTGTGCAGCAACGCATTCGGCACGGTGCCCGGCTCGGCCGTGAGGAACACCGCCGTGCCATCGACACGCGCCGGCGGGCTCACGAAGACCGAGTCGAGAAAGGACTTCAGGTCGATCGCGTCGGCATGCTGCGCCTCGCCCATCAAACGGCGTCCTTCCTTCCACGTCATCATCAGCGTGAAGACGAAGCCGCCGATCAGCAGCGGGAACCAGCCGCCCTCGAACAGCTTGAGCAGGTTCGACGCGAAGAACAGGAAGTCGACCACGAAGAAGACCGCTGTCGATGCGATGCACAGCGCCAGCGGAAGCTTCCACGCGTAGCGGATCACGAAGAAGGTCAGCACCGTGGTGATCAGCATGTCGGTGGTCACGGCAATGCCGTAGGCCGCGGCCAGGCTGCTCGACGAGCGGAACATGACCACCGCCAGAACGATGGCCACGAACAGGCCCCAGTTGACCAGCGGAATGTAGATCTGGCCCGCCGTGCGCACGCTGGTGTGCTCGATGTTCAGGCGCGGCAGGTAGCCCAGCTGGATGACCTGGCGCGTGACGCTGAAGGCGCCCGTGATGAGGGCCTGCGACGCGATCACCGTGGCCGCCGTGGCCAGCAGCACCAGCGGAATGAGCGCCCATTCGGGCGCCATCATGAAGAACGGGTTCTTCACCGCCTCGGGGTTCTCCAGCAGCAGCGCGCCCTGGCCGAAGTAGTTGAGCGTCAGCGCCGGCATCACGACCGAGAACCACGCAATGCGGATCGGGCTCTTGCCGAAGTGGCCCAGGTCGGCGTACAGCGCCTCGGCGCCGGTCACGCACAGCACGGTAGCGCCCAGCAGGATGAAGCTGGTGCCCGGGTTGTCCCACATGAACTTCAGCGCATAGAACGGGTTCAGTGCCTTCAGGATCTCGGGGTGGTGCAGGATCTGCGACACGCCAAGCACGGCAATCGCCAGGAACCACACGAGCGTGATCGGTCCGAAGAACTTGCCGATGCCCGCCGTGCCGCGCTTCTGCACCACGAAGAGACAGAACAGCACGACCAGCGTGAGCGGGATCACGTAGTGCGTGAAGTGCGGCGACACCACCTCCAGGCCCTCGACCGCCGAGAGCACCGAGATGGCCGGGGTGATGACCCCGTCGCCATAGAAGAGCGAAGTGCCGAAGATGCCGACCACCAGCAGCAGGTGGCGCAGCCTGGGCTTGTCGGCCACCGCGCGGGAGGCCAGCGCCAGCATGGCGACGAGGCCGCCCTCGCCTTCGTTGTCGGCCCGCAGCACGAGCACGACGTACTTGATGGAGACGATGACGGTGAGCGTCCAGAAGAACATCGAGAGGATGCCGTAGACGTTCTCGACGGTGAACGGCACGTGGCCGTGGCCGAACACTTCCTTGACGGCATACAGCACGCTGGTGCCGATGTCGCCATAGACGACGCCGATGGCGCCGACGATGAGGCCGGCTGAGAGATTTTTGGGGGCTGACACGAAGTCGATGGGAAAAGGGCAGGCTGCTGGAATCGACGCGTCAGACACGCCGGGGCGAGGCAAGTGTGAACTTTAGTCCACCTGCGTCACCCTCCCGCCCTTTTGTTTCCGTTGCTGTGGGGCCGCTATTTTGCCGTTGCTTGTGGTCGGCGCAAGCCGCCACAAGCCGCCCCCGGCAATCATTCGTAGATTTCGGCGTCCGGATCGGTCGCTTCCATCTCGTAGCTGGCGGCCACCATGGCCAGCCGGCCGACCACGCCATACATGTAGAAGCGGTTGGGCGCGCTGGCGCCAGGCTTGGCGCCGGGCTGTGGCAAGTGCGCACTTTCAGAAAAAGCCAGCGGCACGAAGCTCGCGCCCGGCAGCTTGAGGTTTTCGTCGGCGGCGCGCTCGGCATGCACGCGGTAAAAACCGCCGACAACGTAGCGATCCATCATGTAGACCACCGGCTCGGCCACGCCGTTGTGCACGCGCTCGTTGGTGAGCACGCCTTCCTGGACGATCAGCTCGGTGGGTTCGCGCAGCTCGCGGCCGGCGCCGGTCTTGCCGGCCGGGGCGCTGCTGGCGGTGCCGCGCGGCTTGCCGATCAGCGCCTCGACGTCCTTGGCATCGCGCACCGTCACCACGCCCGGGCTGCCGCTGCCGCTGTGGCCGCCCTTGACCACCACGAACGGCTTCTCGTTGATGCCGTATTCCTTGTACTTGCGGCGCACCTTGATCAGCACCGCATCCACATGGCTGGTCAGCACGTCGATGCCGCGGCCCTCGGCCACATCCACGCCTTCGGCGCGTGCATAGATCGGGTTGATGAGCCACGGGTCGATGCCCAGCAGCTTGCCGAGGCGCTTGGACAGTTCCTCGTAGCTGTGCAGATGGTTGCTCTTGCGGCGCACCGACCAGCCTGCGTGCAGCGGCGGCAGCAGATACTGCTCATGCAAATCTTCGAGGATGCCGGGCGTTCCTGCAGAAAGCTCGTTGTTGAGCAAAATTGTGCAGGGATCGAAGTTCTTCAGCCCCAGTCGGCGCTTGCTGCGCACCACCGGCTCGAGCGTCACGGTTTCGCCGTTCGGCAGTTCGATCTTCTTGGGCGACTTGATGGCCGGATCGATCGACCCAATGCGCACGTTGAGCCCCGCCATGTGGAAGATGCGCACCAGTTGCGCGACGTTGGCGAGATAAAAGGTATTTTTGGAGTGATTTTCCGGAATGACGAGCAGGTTGCGCGCTTCCGGACAGATCTTCTCGATGGCCGCCTGAGCAGCCTGCACCGCCAGCGGCAGCATCTCCTTGGTGAGATTGTTCCAGCCGCCCGGAAAGAGGTTGGTGTCGACCGGGGCCAGCTTGAAGCCGGCGTTGCGGATGTCGACGGCGCTGTAGAACGGCGGCGTGTGCTCCATCCACTCGAGCCGGAACCAGCGCTCGATGGCGGGCATCGAGTCGAGCACCCGCTGCTCCAGTTCGTTGATCGGGCCGGTCAGGGCGGTGACGAGATGCGGAACCATGCGGCGGCCTTGTTGGTTTTGTGCTTAAAGGTGGAGCGGAATTGTAGGATTTGGGGATGGCCGCCCCAATGACAAGACCGCACGCGGGCGCATCGGATCAGGTCCGGACTTCGCCCTGCCCCAGCACCACGTACTTGAGCGAGGTCAGTCCTTCGATACCCACCGGACCGCGGGCGTGGAACTTGTCGGTGCTGATGCCGATTTCGGCGCCCAGCCCGAACTCGAAGCCATCCGCGAAGCGTGTGCTCGCATTGACCATCACGCTGGCCGAATCGATCTCGCGCAGGAAGCGCTGTGCGTGGACATGGTCGCGCGTGACGATGGCGTCGGTGTGGTGGCTCGAATAGCGGTTGATGTGCGCGATGGCCTCGTCCACGCCGGCCACCACCTTGATGCTGATGACGGCGGCCAGGTATTCCTCGGACCAGTCGGACTCGACCGCATCGACCACCCGGGCCTTCGGATCGAGCGCCTCGTCGGCGCGCAGGATGGCGGCGGCCACCGGGTCGCAGCGCATTTCCACACCCTTGGCCGCGAAGATGGCGGCGATCTCGGGCAGGAAGTCGTCGGCCACCGACGCCGACACCAGCAGGCCTTCGGCGGCGTTGCAGGGGCTGTACTTCTGGGTCTTGGCGTTGTCGACGATGCGCAGCGCCATGTCGAACTCGGCCGTGTCGTCCACGTAGACGTGGCAGTTGCCGTCCAGGTGCTTGATGACCGGCACCTTGGCGTCGCGGCTGATGCGCTCGATCAGCCCCTTGCCGCCGCGCGGAATGATCACGTCGACGAACTCGGGCATGGCGATGAGCTGGCCGACGGCCTCGCGGTCGGTGGTCTGCACCAGCTGCACCGCTTCGACCGGCAGGCCGGCTTCGGCCAGCGCCTCGGACACCAGCAGCGCCAGCGCCTTGTTCGACTCGATGGCTTCCGAGCCGCCGCGCAGGATGGCCGCGTTGCCGCTCTTGATGGCAAGGCTCGCAGCCTCGATGGTCACGTTGGGCCGGCTCTCGTAGATCATGCCGAAGACACCGATCGGCACGCGCATCTGGCCCACGCGGATGCCGCTGGGCTGCTGCTTCATGCCGATGATTTCGCCGATCACGTCGGCCATGCCGGCGAGCTGCTCGCAGCCGATGGCCACGGTCTCGATGACCTTGGGCGTGAGCTTGAGACGATCGACCATCGGCGCCGAGAGGCCAGCGGCGGTGGCGCGTTCCAGGTCCTTCTGATTGGCGACCGCCAGCACCGGGCCGGCTTCGCGCAGGCGTCGGGCCAGCGCCTTCAATGCTATGTTTTTGGTAGCTGCATCCGCACGGGCCATGAGGAATGCAGCGGCTTTGGCTTGCAGACCCAGGGTCTGCATGTGCTCGCTGACGTTGAACGCATTCATGTGTTCATTTTCCCACGCCGACCTGTGACCCGGCTTACACGGGCCTTTTGATGGCTCAAGCCATCGCGCCCAAGCGGATCAGGCGCGCCGAGGAGCGGTCGCCGCGCTGCTGCAGGCGCGGCACAGCATCAGCGCCAGCCGCTGCAGGGCCTGCCAGCCGCTGGCGGGCCAGTCGGGCTGCTTCAGCCCCTTCACGATGCCGTCCACCACATGCGCCGCGCGCAGCAGCCGGGTCAGCATGCGGTCGTCCAGCCGCGGCAGCACGCGCTCGAAGGCGCGCTCGCGCGGGCCCCAGATGCGGTTCTCGCGCAGCGCCATCGGCAGCGGGCGTCCCGAGGCCATGGCGTCCTTCACACGCTTGAGCGCGCGGATGTCCTCGGCAATCGTGTAGTGCACCAGCACCTCGGCCTCGCCCTCGGCCTGCAGGCCATCGAGCATGCGCGCCACGCGCTGCGGATTGCCGGCCAGCACGGCTTCGGACAGCTTGAACACGTCGTAGCGCGCCACGTTGTTGACCGCACCTTCGACCTGCTCCCAGCTCAGCTCGCCGGCCGGATGCAGCAGCGCGAGCTTCTGGATTTCCTGGTGCGCGGCGAGCAGGTTGCCCTCCACGCGATCGGCAAAGAACTGCAGCGTGCGCTGGCCTTCGTCGCCGGGCATCACGCGCTGGCCCTGCTGGCCCAGGCGCTGCGCGATCCATTGTGGCAGCGCGCCGCGCTCGATCGGGTCGACCTGGATGCTCGCGCCGTTGTTCTCCAGCGCCGAGAACCAGGCGCCGGTGCGCGTGGCCTTGTCCAGCCGCGGCAGCATCACCAGCGTGAGCGTGCTGTCGTTACCGGGCGCGGACTCGGCCATCTGCTGAAGGGCCGCGCTGCCGTCCTTGCCGGGCTTGCCCGAGGGGACGCGGATCTCGACGATCTGCTTGTCTGCGAACAGCGAGAGCGAGCCCCCGGCCGCGAGCACCGCGCTCCAGTCGAAGTGCGCGCCGGCCACGGTGTAAGAGCTGCGCTCGGTGTAACCCTGCGCGCGCGCGGCGGTGCGGATGGCGTCGGCCGCTTCCTGCGCGAGCAGCGGCTCGTCGCCGTGGATCGTGTAGAGCGGCTTCAGGCCCTTCTGCAGGTGGGCTCCGAGCTGGGCGCTGGCAAGTTGCATGGAAATGGAATGGCCGGAGCGCGCAGGCTCAGAGTTCCTTGACGGCCGCCAGGCGGCGCATCAGCTGCTGCGCGATGTCCGACTGCATGTCGCGGAACAGCAGGTCGGCTTCGCCTTCCTTGGCCAGCGCGTTGGTTTCGTTGAAGCTCAGGTCGCGCGTCTGCGAGACGTCGGTGGCCGGCAGCAGGTCTTTACCGCCCGGCGTGCGCAGGCGGAAGCGCACCTTCAACTGAAGCTGCAGCTCGCGCACCAGGCCGGCCGAGTTGGTCGAGATCACGATGCGGTTGCGGTCCTCGCTCAGGATCTCCAGCACCACGTCGGCGGCCGGCGCCGGAGACGAACCACCGGCGGTGGACGTGTCGGGCGTCACCACCGTCACGGTGCCGGTCGCCCGCAGCTCGCGCCGGATCTGGTTGATCATGGCCGAGTTGCCCGACACCTGCAGCGTCTTGAACGCGAAGACAGGCGCCTTGCGCAGCTCGAAGCCGCAACCGGCCAGGCCGAGCGAAGCGCCCGCCGCCGTCAATCCGAGAAGAAAGCCGCGGCGCGGCAGCGAGACATTGCGAGTGTTCATGCTTGAGTCGTTCAAAGGACCACGTTGACCAGACGGCCGGGAACCACGATCACGCGCTTGGGCGGCGCGCCTTCGGCGAAGTTGACGAAATCGTCGCAGGCAAGCGCGAGCTTCTCGATCTCGTCCTTCGATGCGCCGGCCGGCACGCTGAGCTTGCCGCGCAGCTTGCCGTTGACCTGCAGCATGAGTTCGATCTCGTCCTGCACCAGCGCACCGACGTCGACCGCGGGCCAGGGCGCGTCGAGCAGGCCGCCCAGGTCCTTGTCGTAGCCGAGTTCGTTCCACAGCTGCTGGGCGATGTGCGGCGTGGCCGGGTAGAGGCAGCGCAGCAGGATGCCGAAGCCCTCGCGCATCGCGGCCGCGTCGCCCGCGCTGCCGTCGGGCTTGAAGCCTTCCAGCGCGTTGAGCAGCTTCATCGCGCCCGACACCACCGTGTTGTATTGCATGCGCTGGTAGTCGTAGTCGATCTGGCGCAGCACGGTGTGCACCTCGCGGCGCAGCGCCTGGGCATTCTTGCCGAAGGTCTGGCCGCTGACAGCCACCGGCGCCACGTCCGCCTGCGCCACGCCGAAATTCCACACCCGGCGCAGGAAGCGGTAGCTGCCTTCGACGGCCGCGTCGTTCCACTCGAGCGTGGCTTCGGGCGGCGCGGTGAACATCGTGTACAGGCGCGCGGTGTCGGCGCCGTATTTCTCGATCAGGTCCTGCGGGTCGACGCCGTTGCGTTCGCTCTTGCCCATCTTGCCGACGCCGCCGTACTCGACCTTCGTGCCGTCGGCGGTGGTGCCGCCGGTGATGCGGCCCTGCGCATCGAGCACCGTCGCGACTTCGCTGGGCGGGAAGTAGTCCTTGCCGCCCTTTTCGTTGCGCTTGTAGAAGATGTGGTTGAGCACCATGCCCTGGGTGAGCAGCTTGCTGAAGGGCTCGTCGGCCTTCACGAGGCCAAGGTCGCGCATCACCTTGGTCCAGAAGCGCGCGTACAGCAGGTGAAGAATCGCGTGCTCGATGCCGCCGATGTACTGGTCCATCGGCATCCAGTAGTCGGCGCCGCCGGCCACCATCGCCTCTTCGTTCTTCGGGTCGCAGTAGCGCATGAAGTACCACGACGAATCGACGAAGGTGTCCATCGTGTCGGTCTCGCGCCGCGCGGGCTTGCCGCAGACGGGGCAGACCACGCCGGCGTGGAAGCCTTCGTGCTTGTGCAGCGGGTTGCCCGAGCCGTCCGGCACGCAGTCGGTGGGCAGCACCACGGGCAGGTCTTTCTCGGGCACCGGCACTGCGCCGTGTTCGTCGCAATGGATGATCGGGATCGGCGTGCCCCAGTAGCGCTGGCGGCTCACGCCCCAGTCGCGCAGGCGCCAGGTGGTCTGCAGCTCGCCCAGGTCCTTCTGGCCCAGCGCATGCGCCACGGCGGCCACGGCCTCCTTGTACGACATGCCGCTGAAGTTGTCGGAATTGATGGTCACGCCGCGCTGCTTGTCGGCGTACCAATCCTGCCACTTGTGATAGTCGAAGTGCGGCTCGTCGTCGACCAGCACCACCTGGATGATCTCGATGCCGTACTTGTTGGCGAAGGCGAAGTCACGCTCGTCGTGCGCGGGCACGCCCATCACGGCGCCGTCGCCGTAGCCGATCAGCACGTAATTGCCGACCCACACGGGCACCTGCTCCTCGGTGATCGGGTGCTTGACGGTCAGGCCGGTGGGCACGCCCTTCTTCTCTTGCGTGGCGAGTTCGGCCTCGGTGGTGCCGCCGCTCTTGCACTCCTCGATGAAGGCCGCGACCTTGGGGTCGAGCGTGGCGGCATGCGCGGCCAGCGGATGCTCGGGCGCCACGGCGCAGAAGGTCACGCCCATGATGGTGTCGGCGCGCGTGGTGAACACGTACATGCGGCCGTCCTGGATCAGCTTGCCGCTCGCGTCCTTGATGTCATGCGTGAAGGCGAAGCGCAGGCCCTCGCTCTTGCCGATCCAGTTTTCCTGCATCAGCTTGACGCGCTCGGGCCAGCCCGGCAGCTTGTGCTGGGTGTGTTCGAGCAGTTCCTCGGCGTAGTCGCTGATCTTCAGGTAGTAGCCCGGGATCTCGCGGCGCTCGACCGTGGCGCCGGTGCGCCAGCCCTTGCCGTCGATCACCTGCTCGTTGGCCAGCACGGTCTGGTCGACCGGGTCCCAGTTGACGACCTGGGTCTTGCGGTAGGCAATGCCCTTTTCGAGCATCTTCAGGAACAGCCACTGGTTCCACTTGTAGTAGCTGGGATCGCAGGTGGCGATCTCGCGGCTCCAGTCGATGGCCAGGCCCATGGCCTGGAGCTGGCCCTTCATGTAGGCGATGTTCTCGTAGGTCCACTTGGCCGGCGGCACGCCGTTCTTCAGCGCTGCGTTCTCGGCCGGCAGGCCGAAGGCGTCCCAGCCCATGGGCATCAGCACGTTGTAGCCGCTCATGCGCAGGTGGCGCGTGAGCATGTCGTTGATCGTGTAGTTGCGCACATGGCCCATGTGCAGCTTGCCGCTGGGGTACGGCAGCATCGAGCAGGCGTAGTACTTCTTGCGGCTCGTGTCCTCGGTGACGCGGTAGGCATCGGCGGCGCTCCATTGCGCCTGGGCAGCGGACTCGACGTCGCTGGGTTTGTAGCTGGGATTCATGGCGGTTCGGCAAGAGCCCGGCTCGGAGCGGCCGGGAACGCGGGATTATCGCGCCCGGGCGAAAGCCCCGGCCGGCAGACTCTAGACTCGGGGCACGTAACCTGCGTGTTGCGCGGGTAACGCCTGCCGTCCGGCAGGTTTTTCGCACCGCCTGGAACACCATGAAACTGCGCCTGAAACACCTCGCCCTGGGCCTAGCGGCCGCCGTCGGCCTCGCCGCCACGCCCCTGTGGGCCCAGCAGAACGACAAGCCCCTGCGCATCGTCGTGCCCTTCGCCACCGGCGGCGCGCAGGACGTGATTGCGCGCTACCTGGGCGCCAAGCTCACCGACAAGCTCGGCCAGCCCGTCATCATCGACAACAAGGCCGGCGCTGGCGGCATCGTGGCCGCCGACGCGGTGGCCAAGGCAACCGACGGGGCCACGGTGCTGCTGGCCACCGGCGGCGCGATCACGATCGCCCCCCACCTGCAGCCCAAGCTCCCCTACGACCCGGTGCACGAGCTGGTGCCGGTGGCCCTGGTGGCCGACACGCCGATGACGCTGTCCGTGCGCACCGAGAGCCCCTACAAGACGGTGGCCGACGTGCTGCGCGATGCCAAGGCCAAGCCGGGCCAGGTGACCTATGCCTCGACCGGCAACGGCACCGTCTCGCACCTGACCGGGGCGCTGCTGGCGCAGGCGAGCGGCACGAACCTGCTGCACGTGCCCTACCGGGGCGCCGCACCCGCCATGACGGACCTGCTGGGCGGGCAGGTGGCCGCCATCGTCACCAGCGTGGCCTCGATCGAACCCATGGTCGCCAGCGGCAAGGCGCGCGTGCTCGGCACCTTCTCCCGGGTTTCCCTTCCCAGCATGGGTTCGGCCCCCACCATCGGCGAGGCCACGGGCCTGCCTGGAATGGAAGTGCCGGTCTGGGTCGGCGTGATGGCGCCGGCGCGCATGCCGGCGGCGAGCGTCGAGAAGCTGTCGGCGGCGCTGCTCGAGGTGTGCAACCTGCCGGAGACGAAGCAGCGCTTCGCCCAGTTGGGCGCGGTGAACACCTGTGGCGGCCCGGCTGCCTTGGGCAAGGTCGTGACGGAAGACAGCCAGCGCTGGGCGAAGGTGATCAAGCAGGGCGGGATCAAGGTTGACTGAGTTTTCGGGCAAGAAGTACCGCGTCGGCATCGCGGGCACCGGGGCAATCGCGCTGGCCAGCGCGGCTTGGCTGCGACAGGCGGGCCACGGCGTCACCATGTGGTCGCCAGGCGGCCAGGGAGCAGAAGCCTTGCGCACGCAGGCACTGGAGGCCAGCGGCATCCAGTCGTTTTCAGTGACCGTCGAGGTTGCCGACGACGCGGCCGGGCTGTGCGCGGCCTCCGACGTACTGCTGCTGGCCCTGCCGGTCAACGGCCACAAGCGCGTGATGGACGCTCTGCTCCCCTGCCTGCGCGACGGCCAGACCGTGATCGTCAGCTCGATGGCCTCGCTGTCGTCGCTCTATCTCCATGAAGCAGCCCGCCGCGCCGGCCGGCAGATCACTGTCGCCAGCTTCGGCACGACCGTTCTGACCGCGCGCCGCGAATCGGGCACGCAGGTCAGGGTGATGACGCGACGCAAGGCCGTCGGCGTCTCCGCCCTGCCCGCCTCCGAGACGGCCCAGGCCGTCGCGCTGTGCACCGCCCTCTTCGGCGACGGCTTCTCCGCGCAGGACAGCGCCCTCGCCAGCGCCCTGGCCAACGTCAATCCGCAGTCGCACGGCCCGCTCGCGGTCTTCAACTGGACCCGCATCGAGCGCGCCGAGAACTGGCCGCAGTACCAGTGCATGACGCCCGGCGTGTCGCGCGCGATCGAGGCACTTGACCAGGAACGCCGCGCCGTGGCGGCAGCCTTCGGCATCGAGCTCGGCCCCATCGAGGCGCATTTCGCGCGCTCCTTCGGCACCACGTCTGAAAAGCTCGCAGACATCGCCGCCGAGCTGCACGCCAAACGCGGCGGCCCGCCCGGCCCCACGCAGGTCGACACCCGCTACGTGACCGAAGACATGCCCTACGGCCTGGCGTTCGTCGAGGCGCTGGGCGCCATCGCCGGCGTGCCGACGCCCGCGACCCGCACCATCGTGGATGCAGCCTCGCTGGTCAACGGCGTCGACTTCCGCCGCGAAAACGACCTGCTCGAACCGCTGAGCCTGGCGAACGAAACTGTCGCCGGGCTGCTCGCGCGCCTATGAACCGTCTGCTTCGGGGAACACCGGCTCCCCGAGGTTGAGCATCAGCCGGTTGGCCCAGGCGAAGATGGCAACCGAATGGATCAGGTCGAGTATTTCCAGCTCGGTCAGCCCGACCTCCTTCAACCCGCGCACGTCGTCGGCCGAGACCTTGTCGGGCTCCGCGCCAAGACGGATCGAAAACTCGACGATGGCCTTCTCGCGCGCCGTGGTGCCGGCGCCCGCCGGCTCCTCGAACACCTGCGAGATCACGTCGTTGCGCTTGGCCAGCTGCTCGAAGCGCTGCGCATGCACCGAGGCGCAGTACACGCAACCATTGACGCGCGACTCCACCGTGGCACCCAGCTCGCGCTCGGCGCGCGGCATGCCGCCCGGCGCGAACATGATCGCGTTGAAGGCAATCGAGCGCTGCAGCAGTATCTCGGGCTGATGCGCCAGCACCAGAAAGTACGGCGACGTGCGCGCCTGCGGGCTCATCTCGTCCAGCGCCGCCAGTTGCGCCGGCGTGGCGGTGTCGACGTTCACCGTGTCGAGCCACGGCTTCCACTTCAGCACCTCGTTGGTGAAGCCCTTGATGCGGATCGGGGCCATCATGCCGCCACCTCCACCGCTGCCAGTGCCTTCAGGCCCGCGGCAACGCGGATCTGGTACGACAGGAAGGCGATCAGCTGGCTCATCGCCACGATGGCGGGCGTCGAAAGGCCGCTGTCGACCAGCGATTGCACAGCCGCCTTGTCGCCCTCGATGGGGCGTTCGATCAGCTTGCCGGTGAAGGCCAGCACGGCCTGCAGGCGCGCATCGGCCACGGGCTTGCCGGCGTCCACCGCCGCCGTCAGGGCGCTGTCCGCGCCTTCGGCCGCCAGCCGGTCGCGGTAGTGCGCGGCAAGGCTGTCCGCCTTCGACACGCGGCAGGCATGCAGCGCCACCAGCAGCCGCTCGCTCACTGACAGGCCTTCGACGGCCGGGGAAAACATCGCGTCGTAGCTGCCTTGCGTCGCGGCGACGACCTTGTCGCGCTGGCGCCGCAGCGCCCAGGTGGGGTGGTCTGGCGCCAGCGGGACGGCGGCATCGATCACATCGGAAGTGGGAGTGCTGGTTGTCATGGTTCAGTTTCTTTCCTGAGGCGGCAGCGCGGGCGTCCATTCGTCGCCGAAGAGTTCCGGCTCGGCGTAGGCCTCGAGGTTGGCGTAGTGGTGGTCGAAGTCTTCGCGGTAGAACAGGCTGGCGATGCCGCTCGCCAGCCGCTTGGCGCCGTCGCTGATGGCCGGGATGTCGCCCGACACCGTGCCGTGCGACAGCGCCGCCGGGTAGCAGAAGCAGTGGATGCGCCCAAGCCCCGGGCATTCGCCCGGCACGCGCTCCTGGAATTCGAAGACCGGCCCGAGGTCGGGCGAGTCGGCCAGTTCCTGGTCTTCGTCGCCGGGGGCGGGTACGAAGCGGTCTTTCCAGGTGCGCACCTGGGCGGCGATGCCGTCGAACTCGGGGCGGTTGGGCCAGTCGACCTTGAAGCCGGTCGAGACGATGAGGAAGTCGAATTCGAAGTCGCCCTTCGGCGTCGACACGCGCATCGAATCGCCCTTCGGCTCAATGGCCAGGATCGGGCAGCCAAAGTTGAAGAAGGCATTGGCGTGCCCCGACACCCGCAGCGTGCTGCCATGCGGCGGCGGCACGTTCGCCACGTTGATGTAGTGGCGGATGCGCCACTTGAGCTCGTCGGGCAGGTCGTAGTGGCCCTGCGTGAGCCCCGGCACGCCCGCGCCCTTGCCCTTGTTGACTCGCGGCAGGTCGGGCCGGCGGATCAGCAGCTCGACGCTGTGCGCACCGGCCTCCAGCGCGGTGCCTGCGCTGTCCATGGCCGAAGAGCCCGCGCCGACCACGCCCACGCGCAGGCCCTTGAGCCGGCCGTAGTCCATTTCGTCGGAAGAATGCGCCCACTTCGAGCGCGGCAACGCGTTGACGAAAGCGGGAATGGCCGGCCCGCCCAGGCCGTCTCGCCCGGTGGCGAGGACGACCCGGCGCGCCAGCACGCTGCGTTCGCCTTGCGGCGTGCGCAGGTCGAGGCGCACGCCGGTGGCATCGGTCAGCGGATGAATGCCGGTCACGGCCGTGTCGTTGCGCACGTCCACGCCCATCACGCGGCGGTACCAGACCAGATAGTCCATCCACTGCAGGCGCGGGATCTTGTCCATCGCCGTCCAGGCCTCCAGCCCGAACTGGGCCTCGAACCACGCACGGAAGGTGAGCGACGGCAGGCCCAGCGCGGGACCGGTGAGCTCCTTGGGCGAGCGCAGCGTCTCCATGCGCGCCGTGGTCGCCCAGGGGCCTTCGCTGCCCGCGGGCGAGCGGTCGAACACCACCGCGCGAATGCCCAATTGCGCCAGCGCGACCGAGGCAGCCAGGCCGGCCTGCCCGCCGCCGATGACGGCCACGTCGAGCATCGGTTCACCGCCGACTTGCCGCGCGGGCATCCAGTTGCGCCCGGGCCAGCCGAGGTATTCGAGGTCCTGGGCAAGCCGCGCTTCGAGCGCGGCGAGGGAAGAAGAGGCGGAATCTGATGTCGTCATTTTGAAAAGCGGGAGCGGCGCCCAGTGTAGAAAGCTTCACGGGTCTTCGCGCCATGCACCACCGCCCCGCACCTGCGTATCACTGGCCCGAATTTCGCATGCCACAATGATTTCAGACCACAGGGACCGGCATGGGCAGCAATACCGACAGCAGCGAATGGTGGCGCGGTGCGGTGATCTACCAGATCTACCCGCGCAGCTTCATGGACAGCGACGGCGACGGCATCGGCGACCTGCCGGGCATCACGTCCCGGCTCGAGCACGTGGCCAGCCTCGGCGTCGACGCCATCTGGGTTTCTCCTTTCTTCCGATCGCCGATGAAGGACTTCGGCTACGACGTGGCCGATTACCGCGCCGTAGACCCGATGTTCGGCACGCTGGCCGACTTCGACGCCATGCTGGCGCGGATGCACGAACTGGGCCTGAAGCTCGTCATCGACCAGGTGTTGTCGCACACGTCCGACCAGCACGCCTGGTTCGCCGAGAGCCGCTCGAGCCGCGACAACCCCAAGGCCGACTGGTACGTGTGGGCCGACCCCAAGCCCGACGGCACGCCGCCCACCAACTGGCTCTCGGTGTTCGGCGGCTCGGCCTGGCAGTGGGATTCGCGCCGGCGGCAGTACTACCTGCACAGCTTCCTGGCGGAGCAGCCCGACCTCAACTTCCATTGCCCCGAAGTGCAGGAGGCGCTGCTGGGCGAGGTGCGCTTCTGGTGCGAGCGCGGCGTGGACGGCTTTCGCTTCGACGCCTGCAACCACCAGTTTCACGACGCGCAGCTGCGCGACAACCCGCCGGCCTCGCTGGCCTCGATAGGCGAAGTCAGCACGGTGCGCGCCGACAACCCCTATGCGATGCAGCAGCATCTGTACGACAAGAGCCAGCACGAGAACCTGGCGTTCCTCGAGAGCCTGCGCCGGCTGCTCGACGGCTACGGCGCGGTGGCGCTGGGTGAGGTCGGCGACGAGAACGCGCCGCCCGTCATGGCGCAGTACACCGACCGCGGCAAGCGACTGCACCAGGCCTACAGCTTCAGCCTGCTGACGGCCGACCACAGTCCCAAGCACCTGCGCCACCAGGTCGAGGCCCTTGACGAAGCACTCGAACCCACGAACGGCTGGGGCTGCTGGGCGATGTCGAACCACGACGTGCCGCGCGTCGCCACGCGCTGGAGCGACGGCGGCGCACCCGACACGCGCCGCGACCGGCTCTGGCTGACCCTGCTGCTCGCGCTGCGCGGCAGCGCGAGCATCTACCAGGGCGAGGAACTGGGCCTGCCAGAGGCCGAAGTGCCGTTCGAACTGCTGCAAGACCCGTACGGCCGCGCCTTCTGGCCCGAGTTCAAGGGCCGCGACGGCTGCCGCACGCCGATGCCATGGACCGCCGAGGCGCCGAACGGCGGCTTCACCACCGGCGCGCCCTGGCTGCCGGTGTACGGCGCCCACCTGCCGCTGGCCGTCGAACGACAGGCCGCGGACACTAGGTCGATGCTGGCCTTCAGCCGTACGCTGCTGCACTGGCGGCGCACGCAACCGCTGCTGCGCACCGGTGGCATCCGCTTCATCGACGCACCCGAGCCACTGCTGCACTTCGAGCGGCGCGACGGAAAGCTCTCGCTGCGGGCGGTCTTCAACTTAGGGAGCGAGCCGGTATCGATGCCGTTGCCCGACGGGCTGATGCCTCTCGTCGGACAGCCGCTTGAGCACACCGCCGTCATGCAGACCGTGGATGAAAAGCGCATGCTGACGCTGGCGCCGTACGGCGTCTTCTTCGGCACACCCGCCGTTGAAGGACGAAGCTGACCACCATGCCCTTGAAGCCGCTGCCCGAGTCCGAAGTCCATGCGCTGATGCGCGCGGAGCACGGCGATCCGTTTGCCGTGCTGGGCCCGCACGAGAGACCCGAAGGCCTGGAAGTGCGCGCGCTGCTACCCGGCGCGCAGCGCGTGGCCGTGGTGCATTCGCGCACCGGCTGGCCGCTGGCCATCCTCGCGCGGCACGAAGGCTCGGACCTGTTCAGCGGGCTGGTTCCGGCGGCCGAAGCCCGCATGGGCTACTCGTTCCAGGTCGACTGGGAGGCGCACACCTCACGGCTGGAAGACCCGTATCGCTTTCCGTTCGTGCTCGGCGAAACCGATGTTTGGCTGCTGGCCGAAGGCACGCACCTGCGGCCGTGGGAGCGGCTGGGCGCGCACATCCGCGAGATGGACGGCGTGAAGGGCGTGGCCTTCGCGGTCTGGGCGCCGAATGCGCGGCGCGTGTCGGTGGTCGGCAACTTCAACAACTGGGACGGCCGGCGCCACATGATGCGGCTGCGCCGCGAGTGCGGCGTGTGGGAGATCTTCGCGCCGCACGTGACCGTCGGCGACAGCTACGAGTTCGAGATCCTGTCGGCGCAGGGCGAGGTGCTGCGCAAGGCCGACCCCTTCGCGTTCTCGTCGCAGCTGCGGCCCGACACGGCCTGCGTGGTGCAGCCCCTGCCCGCGCCGGTAAAGATGCCCGAAGGCCGTGCCGCCGCAAACGAGCGCCACGCGCCGATCAGCATCTACGAAGTGCACCTGGGCTCATGGCGCCGCAAGAACGGCCATGAATGGCTGGACTACCGCGACCTGGCCGACACGCTGGTGCCCTACGTGCGCGACCTGGGCTTCACGCACATCGAGCTGCTGCCAATCACCGAGCACCCCTTCGATGGCTCATGGGGCTACCAGCCGATCGGCCTGTACGCGCCGACCTCGCGCTTCGGCACGCCGGGCGACTTCCGGCATTTCGTCGAGGCCGCGCATGCGGCCGGGCTGGGCGTGATCCTCGACTGGGTGCCCGCGCACTTCCCGACCGATTCGCACGGCCTCGGCCGCTTCGACGGCACGGCGCTGTATGAGTACGCCGACCCGCGCGAGGGCTTCCACAACGACTGGCAGACGCTGATCTTCAACTACGCCCGCACGGAGGTGCGCAACTACCTGGTCGGCAATGCGCTGTACTGGCTGGAGCGCTACGGCGTGGACGGCCTGCGCGTGGATGCGGTGGCTTCGATGCTGTACCGCGACTACAGCCGCAAGGCCGGCGAGTGGGTGCCGAACGTGCTTGGCGGACGCGAGAACCTGGAGGCCATCGACTTCCTGCGGCGCATGAACCGCGTGGTGGGTATTGAGCGGCCTGGGGCGGTGACGCTGGCCGAGGAGTCGACGAGTTTTCCCGGCGTGACCCGTCCGCCGGAAGACGGCGGGCTGGGGTTTCACTACAAGTGGAACATGGGCTGGATGAACGACACGCTGTCGTATGCGGGCACAGACCCGGTCTATCGCAAGCACCATCACCAGCAGATCACCTTCGGGCTGATGTACGCGCACAGCGAGAACTTCGTGCTGCCGCTGTCGCATGACGAGGTGGTGCATGGCAAGGGCTCGCTGATCGGGCGCATGCCCGGGGACGAGTGGCAGAGGTTTGCTGGCCTGCGCAACCTGTACGGCTACCTTTGGGCGTATCCGGGCAAGAAGTTGTTGTTCATGGGCGGGGAGTTCGCGCAGTACGCGGAGTGGAATGCGGACCGCGGCCTCGACTGGCATCTGCTGGAGCATGCCTCTCACCAAGGAGTGCGGCGGCTGGTGCGCGACTTGAACAACGTGTATCGGCACTTTCCTGCGTTGCACGAGCTTGACCATGACGGGGCGGGGTTCGAGTGGATCGTGCATGACGATGCGGATCAGTCGGTGTTTGCGTTCGTGCGGCGGGGGCGGGATGGGGCGTTTGTTGTGGCTGTTTGCAACTTCACGCCTGTGCCTCGGCATGGGTATCGGTTGGGGGTTCCTGCTTCGGGTTCCTACCGGGAGGTCATCAATACGGATGGGGCGGTTTATGGGGGGAGTGGGGTTGGCAATGGGATTGTCGAAAGCGCTCCTGTTGCTTGGCATGGGAAGGCGGATTCGATCTCGATCAGCGTGCCTCCGTTGGCTACTGTGATGTGGGTGTTGGCTTGAAAGCTTGTGACTTGGTTTGCTTCCCGGAGCCGGGTCTCGGCCCGGCGGCCGACCTACTTTTCTTTGCTTCGCCAAAGAAAAGTAGGCAAAAGAAAGGCGACCCTGCTGTCTGCGTCCCTCCGCTTCGCTACGGGCAACCTGCGGTGCTCGACGTAGACGGGGGTCCGCAGAACTCGCTTCGCTCAAACAGCTGCGGCCCTGATCCCGTCTACGTCTGCGCTCCTCGGCGCAGCCAGAAGGGATTGGGGAACCCAGCGGGCCATCGCTTCGCTCGGCCCCCGAACATCCAACAGCCAATACCAGGCCGAGCGAAGCAAAGGCCCGTTCCGTCTCCCCTCCCCTCTGGCTGCGCCGAGGAGCGCAGCGTTTCGCGGATCAGGGCTCGCCCTTGTCTGAGCGAAGCGAGTTTGGGCGAGACCCCGCGAAACGCGAGCACCACAGGTTGCCCCTTCGCAAAGCGAAGGGGTCGCAGACAGTGGGGTCGCCTTTTCTTTGGCTACTTTCTTTTGGCGAAGCAAAAGAAAGTAGCTCGCCCGCCGGGGCGAGTCCCGGCCTCGGAAAGCAAACCCACCCAAAGGCCAGCCAAATGCTGAGCCCAGGCACCCCCTTCCCCTTGGGCGCAACACCTTCACCACAAGGCGTGAACTTCGCCCTGGCAGCCCCGACAGCAGAAGCAGTAGAACTCTGCATCTTCGACACCACAGGCAAAAACGAACAACAACGCCTGAAACTGCCAGCACAAACAAACGGCATCTGGCACGGCCACATCCCCAGCGCATCTCCAGGCCTGGTCTACGGCTACCGAGTCCACGGCCCCTGGTCCCCTCAAGAGGGAACCCGCTTCAACCCAGCCAAGCTCCTGCTCGATCCCTACGCCAAAGAGATCGTGGGCAACTACGACGGCAGCGACATCCTCCTGGGCCACGACCCAGCGAATCCAGACAAAAGAGACACCCGAGACAACGCCGCAGTCGCCCTCAAGGCCCGGGTAGCTGCACCCAGTCCGGCACCAGCAGCCACTCCCGGCCACGCTCGCATCGCAGCAGGCGACCGAGTCCTCTACGAGCTGCACGTAAAAGGCCAGACAAAGCTCCACCCCGCCGTCCCCGCAGCCCTGAGAGGTACCTACGCCGGCCTGGCGGAACCCGCCGTACTTGACCACCTCCAGGCCCTGGGCATCACAACCCTGAGCCTCATGCCCGTTCAGCACCGAGCAGACGAGCAGCGCCTGCAGCACATGGGCCTGAGCAACTACTGGGGCTACACCACCATCGGCTGGTTCGCCCCCGAAGCCCGCTACTGGAGCGGCCGCCCCGGCACCACCCCCGCCGGCGAATTCCGCGCCATGGCCGACGACATCCACGCGCGCGGCATGGAACTGGTGATCGACGTCGTCTACAACCACAGCGCCGAAACCGACGAGCTCGGCCCCACGCTCTCGCTGCGCGGCATCGACAACGCCCTTTACTACCACCTGCGCCCCGACGACCGCGCCCTCTACGAGAACTGGACCGGTTGCGGCAACTGCCTCAACCTCGGCGAGCCGCGCGTGCTGCAGCTGGTGATGGACAGCCTGCGCTTCTGGGCCTGCGAGATGGGCGTGGACGGCTTCCGCTTCGATCTCGCCCCGGTGCTCGGACGCGATGCACAACGGGGGTTCGATGCGCGCGCGCCCTTCTTCGCCGCCATCGCCCAGGACCCGGTGCTCTCGCGCACGCTGCTCATTGCCGAGCCATGGGACATCGGCCCGGGCGGCTATCGCCTGGGCGAGTTCCCGCCCGGCTGGCTCGAATGGAACGACCGCTACCGCGACACGCAGCGCGGCTTCTGGCTGCGGCAGGACCACGACGACAAGGCGAGCCTCGGCGACTTCGCCCATCGCTTCACCGCCTCCAGCACCCAGTTTGCGCACAACGGCCGCGCACCGACCGCGAGCGTCAACTTCGTCACCGCGCACGACGGCTTCACGCTGCGCGACCTCGTGAGCTACAACGAGCGCCACAACCTCGCCAACGGCGAGGACAACCGCGACGGCCACGGCCACAACATGAGCAACAACTGCGGCGTCGAGGGCCCGAGCGACAACCCCGCCGTGCTGGCCTTGCGCACCCGCCTGCAGCGCGCGCTACTCGCCACGCTGATGCTGTCCCAGGGCACGCCCATGCTGCTGGCCGGCGACGAGCTCGGCCACAGCCAGCAGGGCAACAACAACGCCTACTGCCAGGACAACGAAACCACCTGGCTCGCATGGATCGGCGCGTCCGCCCCCGGCAGCGACGCCGCCCGCATGAGCGCCTTCGTGGCGCGCCTGGCCGCCTTGCGCCGGGAGGCCCCGGCCCTGCGCAGCACCCGCTGGTGGCCGGCCGAAGCGCCGCAGGGCACGCCATCGGGCATCCGGTGGCTGCGCCCCGACGGCGAACCGATGACGCCCGCCGACTGGAACAGCACGGGCACGGCCCTTGCAATCCTCTTCGGCGATGGCACCGACGACAACAGCAGCGCGTGGCTGGTGATGGTGAACGCAGGTCCGCAGCCCGTGTCTTTCACGCTGCCCGCGGGCACGTGGCGCCTGAGCCTTTCCACCGACCCCGGGCACGACCCGGGCGAGATGGGCCAACCGCTCGGCGACAAGGCACAAGTGCCTTTTTCGAGCATCGGGATTGCAAGAACGTAGGAGCCAGGCGCGCGGCGCGGTGCTAGTCTCGATGCAGAAACTCTGACGACGAATTCCAACAAGCGAATAGACGAACGAACGGAGACACAGGATGGACAACCTCACACCGCAAGCGCACCCGCAGCAGGAGCTGCAGGCCCATCAACTGGTACGCCGCACCATCGCCCTGGTGCTGGCCGGCGGGCGCGGCTCCCGCCTCAAGCAGCTGACCGACCGGCGCGCCAAGCCGGCCGTGTACTTCGGCGGCAAGTTCCGCATCATCGATTTCGCGCTGTCCAACTGCCTGAACTCGGGCATCCGGCGCATGGCGGTGGTCACGCAGTACAAGTCGCACTCGCTCATGCGCCACCTGCAGCGCGGCTGGAGCTTCTTGCGCGCCGAGCTCAACGAGATGGTCGACGTGCTGCCCGCGCAGCAGCGCGTGGGCGACGAGCACTGGTACCGCGGCACGGCCGATGCGGTGTTCCAGAACCTCGACATCATCCAGACCCGCTCGACCAAGCACGACTACGTGGTGGTACTTGCCGGCGACCACATCTACAAGATGGACTACTCGATCATGGTGAAGGACCACGCCGAGCACGGCCTGGGCTGCACGGTCGGCTGCATCGAGGTGCCGCGCATGGAAGCCACGGCCTTCGGCGTGATGGCCATCGACGACGGCCGCCAGATCACTGCCTTCCTGGAAAAGCCCGCCGATCCGCCCGCCATGCCCGGCCACCCCGACGTGGCGCTGGCGAGCATGGGCATCTACGTGTTCGACTCCGAGTACCTCTACCAGCTGCTCGAAGAAGACAGCGCCAACCCCGATTCGAGCCACGATTTCGGCAAGGACATCATTCCCCGCGCCGTGGCCCAGGGCCGCGCGCTGGCCCATCCTTTCGGCATGTCGTGCGTCACGCGGGCCTCGCGCGGACCCGACGCCAAGGCCTACTGGCGCGACGTGGGCACGATTGATGCATTCTGGGCAGCCAACCTCGATCTGGCCTCCATCACCCCGGAGCTCGACATCTATGACACGGACTGGCCCATCTGGACCTACCAGCGGCAGCTGCCACCGGCCAAGTTCGTGCTCGACCGGCACGGCCAGCACGGCATGACGGTCAACACCATCGTCTCGGGCGGCTGCATCGTCTCGGGCTCCAAAGTCAGCAGCTCGGTGCTGTTCTCGGGCGTGCGCATCCATTCCTTCTGCGAGATCAACGAGGCCGTGCTGCTGCCCGACGTGGAAGTCGGCCGCGGCGCCCGGCTCAACCGGGTGGTGATCGACCGCGCCTGCGTCATACCCGACGACATGGTGATCGGCGAAGATGCCGCGGCCGACGCCGCCCGCTTCGAGCGTACCGAGAACGGCGTGGTGCTCGTGACACGCGAGATGCTCAAACGACTGGCCGCCTGAGGCCACAACGCCCCACGATGCGAATCCTCCAGGTCAGCGCCGAACTCTTTCCCCTCCTCAAGACCGGCGGCCTGGCGGATATCGCCGGCGCCCTGCCCCTGGCGCTCATGGCCGAAGGCGAGGACGCGCGCGTGCTGCTGCCGGGCTTTCCGGCCATCGTGGCGGGCGTGCGCGACCTGGCGCCTGTGGACGGTTTCAATGCGCCCTGGGGCGAGCGCTTCGGGCTGCGCCTGGGGCACATCGACATCGACGGGGCGCCCGGCATCCCGGCCTACGTGATCGACGCACCGGCGCTCTACGGCCGGCCCGGCAATCCTTACGAAGACACCTCGCGCCAGCCCTACGGCGACAACCACCGCCGGTTCGCCTTGCTCGGCTGGGCCGCGGCGCAACTGGCGCAAGGGCTCGATCCGCAGTGGCGGCCGGAGGTGGTACACGCGCACGACTGGCACGCCGCGCTCGCGCCGGCCTACCTGCACTTCGCGCGGCAGGCCGGCGGCCCTCACGTAGGCAGCGTCTTCACCGTGCACAACCTGGCCTACCAGGGCATCTTCGCGCCCTGGAACTTCACCGAGCTCGGCTTGCCCGGCGCTGCGTTCCAGATGAACGGGCTCGAATACCACGGCCAGGTCTCGTTCATGAAGGGGGGCCTGTACTTCGCCGACCGGCTCACCACGGTCAGCCCGACCTACGCGCTCGAAATCCAGACGCCCGAGCAGGGCTGCGGACTCGACGGCCTGCTGCGCCAGCGCAGCGGGGTGCTCAGCGGCATCCTCAACGCGGTCGACGACAAGGTCTGGAACCCGGCGACCGACGCCGCGCTGATGCAGGGCTATCACACGCCCGAAGGCCGCCACATGGCCGGCAAGGCGCGCTGCAAGTCGGTGCTGCAGCATCAGCTGGGGCTGGCCGAGCGGCCGGATGCGCCGCTCTTCATTCTCGTGAGCCGGCTCACCGAGCAGAAGGGCCTGCACCTGGTGCTGGGCGGGCTCGATGCGCTGCTCGCCCAGGGCGGCCAGCTGGCGCTGCTGGGCAGCGGCGAGACCTGGCTGGAGGAAGCCTTCCGGCAGCGCGCGGCTGCCACGCCGCAATCGGTCGGCGTCACCATCGGCTACAACGAGACGCTGGCGCACCAGATGTTCGGCGCGGGCGACGTGACGCTGGTGCCTTCGCTCTTCGAGCCCTGTGGCCTCACGCAGATGTACGGCCTCAAGTACGGCAGCCTGCCGTTAGTGCGCCGCGTCGGCGGGCTGGCCGACACGGTGGTCGACAGCTCGCTCGAAGACATGGCCAGCGGCGAAGCCACCGGCTTCGTGTTCGACAGCTTCGAGGTCGCCGACTACGAACGCGCCGTGCGCCGCGCCTTCGCGCTCTACGAGCGTGCGCCCGACTGGCGGCGCGTACGCGGCAACGCCATGCGGCGGCCGGCCGACTGGGCCACTGCGGCCGCGCAGTACATCGATGTCTACCGGCAGGCGCTCGAACAGCCGCGTGCCTGACCACCACAACAACTTCCACGCAACAAGGGCGCCCATGACGATCAAAGACTTCGCCTATGACCACCCCGACCGCGACGTCGCGGCCTTCAAGCGCGCGGTGGCCAACAAGCTGATCTACGCGGTCGGCAAGGACCCGGTCGCCGCCAGCCAGGACGACTGGCTCAACGCCACCTCGCAGGCGGTGCGCGACCAGCTGGTCGAGCGCTGGATGATGACCACGCGCGCCAACTACGCGCAGGACCTCAAGCGCGTCTACTACCTGTCGATGGAATTCCTCATCGGGCGCACCTTCACCAATGCGCTGCTGGCCGTGGACCTCTACGACACGGTGCGCGAGGCACTGGCCGACTTCGGCGTCGACATGGACGCGCTGGCCGAGCGCGAGCCCGACGCTGCGCTGGGCAACGGCGGCCTGGGCCGGCTCGCAGCCTGCTTCCTCGACTCGATGGCCACGCTCGGCGTGCCGGGCATGGGCTACGGCATCCGCTACGAATACGGCATGTTCCGCCAGCGCATCGTCGACGGCCAACAGGTCGAGACGCCCGACTACTGGCTCACGCGCGGCAACCCGTGGGAATTCCAGCGGCCCGAAGTGAACTACCGCGTGCGCTTCGGCGGCCACGTGCAAAAGCGCGAGGGCACCAACGCCCCCTACGGCGCGGCCGACTGGGTCGACACGCACGACGTGCTGGCCGTGGCCTACGACACCATCATCCCGGGCTACGGCACGCAGGCCACCAACACGCTGCGGCTGTGGTCGGCGCGCGCCACCGAGGAAATCGACCTCTCGGCCTTCAATCGCGGCAACTACATGGGCGCGGTCGAGAGCAAGAACCAGTCGGAGAACGTCTCGCGCGTGCTCTACCCCGACGACTCCACGCCCTCGGGCCGCGAGCTGCGGCTGCACCAGGAGTATTTTTTCTGCAGCGCCAGCGTGCAAGACCTGCTGCGCCGCTACCTGCGCAACCACAAGACCTTCGACCAGCTGTCCGAAAAAGTCAGCATCCACCTGAACGACACGCACCCCGTGCTGGCGGTGCCCGAGCTCATGCGCCTCTTGCTCGACGAACACGGCCTCGCGTGGGACGTGGCCTGGGCGCACACGCAGAAGGTGTTCAGCTACACAAACCACACACTGATGCACGAGGCACTGGAAACCTGGCCGGTGGAAATGCTGGGGCGCATCCTGCCGCGGCACCTGCAGATCATCTACGACATCAACGCGAAGTTTCTCGCCACCGTGACGCAGAAGGTCGGCAACGACGTGGAGCTGATGCGCAGGCTGTCGCTGGTCGACGAGGCCGGCGAGCGGCGCGTGCGCATGGCCTACGTGGCGGTGCTAGCCAGCCACTCGATCAACGGCGTGTCGGGGCTGCACTCGGAGCTGATGAAGCAGTCGATCTTCTCGGATTTCGCGAAGATCTTTCCCGAGCGCTTCAACAACAAGACCAACGGCGTCACGCCGCGCCGCTGGCTGGCGCAGGCCAACCCGCCGCTGGCGGCGCTGCTCGACCAGCGCATCGGCAAGGGCTGGCGGCGCGACCTGTCGCAGCTCGAGGCACTCAAGCCCATGGCCGCGCAACCGGCCTTCGTGCGCGCATTCCGCCATGCCAAGCGCGAGAACAAGCTGCGGCTGGCCAACTGGGTCGAGCAGCACCTGAAGCTCGACATCGATACCGACGCGATGTTCGACGTGCAGGTCAAGCGCATCCACGAATACAAGCGGCAACTGCTCAACGTGCTGCACGTGGTGGCGCGCTACCACCGCATCCTCGACGCGCAGGCGGCGGGTGGGCCGATCGACATCGTGCCGCGCGTGGTGGTGTTCGCGGGCAAGGCGGCTTCGGCGTACGCGATGGCCAAGCTCGTCATCCGGCTCATCAACGACGTGGCGAGCACCATCAACGCCGACGCGCGCGTGGGCAAGCTGCTGAAGGTGGTGTTCCTGCCGAACTACAGCGTGAGCCTGGCCGAGATCATCATGCCGGCGGCCGACCTGTCGGAGCAGATTTCCACGGCGGGCACCGAGGCCTCGGGCACCGGGAACATGAAGTTCGCGCTCAACGGCGCGCTCACCATCGGCACGCTGGACGGCGCGAATGTGGAAATGCGCGAGAACGTGGGACCGGAAAACATCTTCATCTTCGGCAACACCACGCCCGAAGTGGCCGACATCCGTGCACGGGGCTACCAGCCGCGCGAAATCTACGAAGAGAACGCCGAGCTCAAGCGCGTGCTCGACGCGATCCGCGACGGCGCGTTTTCAGCAGGCGAACCGGCGCGCTACCAGGGCATCTACGACGCGCTGGTGAACTGGGGCGACCACTATTTGCTGCTGGCCGACTACGCGAGCTACGTGGCCAAACAGGCCGAAGTCGATGCGCTGTACCGCGACTCGGATGCGTGGACGCGGATGGCGATTCTCAATGTGGCGGGTATGGGTGCGTTCTCGTCGGACCGCACGATTGCGCAGTACGCGCATGAGATCTGGCACACCAAGCCCGTGGTGCTGGGCTAGCCTAGCTTCCGGGCTTCTTCGGCGGCTCGGCCTCGGTCACAAAGCCGATGCGGCTCAGCCCGGCCTTGTTCGCGATGCCCATCAGCGCCACCACCTTGCCGTAAGGCACGGTCTGGTCGGCGCGCAGTTGCACTTCGGTGTCCTTGCTGTCGGCAGCGGCCTTTTCGAGGCGGGTGGCCAGTTCTTCGTCGGTCACGGCCTGGTCGTTCAGGAAGACCTTGCCCGAGGCATCGACGGACAGGCTCACGAACTTGGGCGCGTCGTTGGGCTGGCCAGCGTCGGTCTGCGGCAGGTCGAGCTTGATCGAGCTGGCCATCAGCGGCGCGGTGATGATGAAGATCACCAGCAGCACCAGCATCACGTCGACCAGCGGCGTGACGTTGATGTCGGACAGCGGCCGCTGCGCGCCCGCTCCCATGGCACGTCCACCGCCGCCGGCGCTGCTACCCAGTGAAGTGCGACCGAAGGCCATCGTGCTGAGTGCTCAGACCGGCATTGGCCGCGCGGGCGGCGGCGCAGCGGGCTCCGGCGGGGTGCCGAAGCTGCCCAGCAGGTCGTGCGCGAAGCCTTCGAGCTCGGCCTCGATGCGGCCGATGACGCGGCCGAAGACGTTGTAGGCCAGCACGGCCGGAATAGCCACGGCCAGGCCGAAGGCCGTCATGATCAGCGCCTCGCCGACCGGTCCGGCCACCTTGTCGATGGTGAAGCCGCCGGTCTGGCCGGCAATGCCCGTCAACGCGCCGTAGATGCCCCAGACCGTGCCCAGCAATCCGACGAAGGGCGCGGTGGCGCCGACCGTGGCGAGCAGGATCTGCCCCGCCTGCAGCCGGCGCAGCGCGCCGTGCAGGGCGTCGCGCAGCACGCGCGTGAGCCGCTGGTTGCGGTCGACCGTGGCGCCCAGCGTGCCGGCCGGCGCACCGGCGGCCACGCTCTTGATGGCCGACACGGCGGGCGACACGAGCGTCGCGCGGTCGAAGGCCTTGAGCTTCTGCTCGGCGTCGGCCAGGGTGGACGACTGCCAGAACGCCGCGATGCTGCGCAGCACGTCGCGCGTGCCGCCGCGCAGCAGCCACGCCTTCCAGAGAATGATGACCCAGCTCGCGATCGACATCGCCAGCAGCAGCGCCGCCACCGAACGGCTGACGCCGTCGCCATGGGTCAGCAGATCGAGCACGCTCATCGGCGGTCCTTTTGGTTAGCGCAAGCCCAGCACGTCGTACATGTCGAACAAGCCGGCGCGCTGTTCGGCCAGGAAGCGCACCGCGCGCAGGCTGCCCTGGGCGTAGGTGGTGCGGCTCGACGACTTGTGGGTGATCTCGATGCGCTCGCCGGTGCCCGCGAACAGCACGGTGTGGTCGCCCACGATGTCGCCGCCGCGGATGGCCGAGAAGCCGATGGTGGAAGGGTCGCGCTCGCCGGTGATGCCTTCGCGGGCGTACACGGCGCAGTCCTTGAGGTCGCGGCCCAGCGCATCGGCAATCACTTCGCCCATCTTGAGCGCGGTGCCCGAGGGCGCGTCGACCTTGTGGCGGTGGTGCGCCTCGATGATTTCGATGTCGTAGCCCGTCGACATGGCCTTGGCCGCCATTTCGAGCAGCTTGAAGGTGACGTTGACGCCCACGCTCATGTTGGGCGCCATCATGATCGCGATGTCTTTCGCAATCTCGGCGATCTCGGCCTTCTGCTCGTCGCTGAAGCCGGTGGTGCCGATGACGGCCTGCACGCCAAGTTCGCGGCAGACCGCGAGGTGCGCGAGCGTGCCTTCGGGGCGGGTGAAGTCGATGAGCACCTGCGCGTCCTTCAGGCCGGCGCGCAGGTCGGACACGATGGACACGCCGCTGTCGAAGCCCAGGAAGGCGCCGGCATCGGTGCCGAGGGCCGGGCTGCCCGCGATGTCGAGTGCGCCGGCCAGTCGCAGGTCGGGCGCGTTGCGCACGGCCTCGATCAGCATGTGGCCCATGCGGCCCGACGCCCCGGCGACGGCGACACGGCGCGGCGCAGTGGAGGAACTGGAAGGAGTGGTGGTGGATTCAGTCACGCGGATTCAGTCTTCGAAATTTCGAAACGGCCAATGGCATGCATGGACACGGGACGGACGCCGCCTGACTCGGCGGGCGCCGCCCGCTGCTGCTTGTGCTGCGCTCAGCGCGCGGCTTCGAGCGGGGGGTAGGCGGCCGGCAGCGGCGGCAGGGAGGCCGACGTGCCTGCGGCGGCGTCGGCTTTTTTATCGTCCTTGGCGGGTGCGAATTTCTTGAGCTCGTCTTCCGAGGCCTCGAGCGTCGGCACCTTGCCCGATTTCTTGCGGGTGTCGAGCGTGGCGACGAATTCCTCTTCGCTGGGCATTTCATCGCCCTCGAAGCGGTCCAAGAGCTCGCCATTGAAGAACACGGTCAGGTGGCGCTCCTGCGGATCGACGCCCTGGCGGCGGATCGTGAACACGTAGTCCCAGCGGTTGGCGTGGAATACGTCGTTCAGCAGCGAGGTACCGAGGATTTCACGCACCTGCTGGCGCGACATGCCCGGCTTGAGCGCCGCGACTTGTTCCTTCGACACGAAATTGCCCTGCACCACTTCGACTTTGTAAGGTGTAACAGCGGCCAGCGCGCCACGCGTGCGATCGCTGAAACCGCTGCAGGCACCAAGGCAGAGCGTTGCGGCAACGGCAGCAACCAGCAGCCAGGGACGGCGTTGGAGAATGGCAGGCATGGGAGGAAAAAGGGGGTAGCGATATGATCGGCCATTGTAGCGGCTGGCCTTTTTCGGGGCCTTTTTGCCGCAGCCCCAGGGCGCAGGAACCAACATGGCCAACATCGACGAACTGAAGAACACCGGCCTCAAGGCCACTCTACCGCGCCTGAAGATCCTCGAGATCTTCCAGACCGGCAGCCAACGGCACATGACGGCGGAAGACGTGTTTCGCGTGCTGCTGAACGAACATTCCGACATCGGCCTGGCCACCGTCTACCGGGTGCTGACGCAGTTCGAGCAGGCCGGCATCCTCGAGCGCAGCCACTTCGAAAGCGGCAAGGCCGTATACGAGCTGAACGAAGGCACGCACCACGACCACCTGATCTGCACCTCCTGCGGCAAGGTCGAGGAGTTCTACGACGCCGAGATCGAACGCCGCCAGCAGATGATCGCCAAGGACAAGGGCTGGATCCTGCAGGACCACGCCATGTCGCTCTACGGCCTGTGCGGAGACTGCGCAAAGAAGCGCTGATCCGTCTCCCTCGTTTTCAGTCCCCGTCGCGGGAGTTTTCCATCGCCTTGTGGTGGCGCGCCACGAAGTCGGCGTACGTGTCGATGCCGCGCAGCTGCAGGATCGAATTGCGCACCGCCGCTTCCACCAGCACGGCGATATTGCGCCCCGCCACCACCTGGATGATGACCTTGCGCACCGGGATGCCCAGCACGTCCTGCGTGAGCGGCGCCGAAGGCATGCGCTCGTAGTCGCGCTCGAAGCTGTCGCGCCGCACGAGGTGCACGATGAGCTTCAGCCGCATCTTCCGGCGCACCGCCGTCTCGCCGAAGATCGCGCGGATGTCCAGCAGGCCGATGCCGCGCACTTCGAGCAGGTTCAGCAGCAGGTCGGGGCAGCGGCCTTCGATGGTGTTCTGGTTGATGCGGAACAGGTCGACCGCATCGTCGGCCACAAGGCCATTGCCGCGCGAGATCAGCTCCAGTCCCAGCTCGCTCTTGCCCAGGCCCGACTCGCCCGTGATCATCACGCCCATGCCCAGGATGTCCATGAACACGCCGTGCATCGAGGTGCGCTCGGCAAAGTGCTTGGACAGGTAGGCGCGCAGCAGGTCGATCACGAAGGCCGACGACTCGCGCGTGGCGAACAGCGGCAGCTGGGCGCGCTCGCAGATCGACAGCAGCTCGTCGGGCGCAGCCTGGCCGTCGGCCAGCACCAGCATCGGCGGCTCCAGCGTGACGATGCGGGCGATGCGCCGCGCGCAGTCTTCCTCGCTGCCGCGCGTCAGGTAGGCCACCTCGCGGGCGCCGAGGATCTGCACGCGATATGGGTGGATGTAGTTGAGATAGCCAACAAGGTCGGCCGCCGACTGGGCGCGGCTGATGACTTCGGGGTCGAACTGGCGCTCTGAAGCACCGAGCCCCGCGAGCCATTCCCAGCGGAGCGAACCGCGGAACTCCTCGAACATGGCATCGGCGCTGATGACGGTCGGCTTCATGCGTTCAGGAGACGGCGCCCGGCGCCGGCATTGGATGAGTGACGGGAAGAAGTGCCGCGCAGCTTATCAGCAGCCGCACGCGCCGACACATGCGCTCAGGCGACTTGGGTCGACTGCCAGCCGGCAATGAGGCCGTGCAATGCAGAAGCGTCGGTGCTGGACTTGATCTGTTCGCGCAGGCTGGCGTCGCTCAGCAGTTCGGCGATTTCAGAGAGGATTTCGAGGTGCTTCTGCGTGGCCGCTTCGGGCACCAGCAGGAAGATCAGCAGCGCGACGGGTTGCTCGTCGGGTGCGTCGAAGCCGATGGGGTTGGCCAGCTGGAACACCGCGGCCATCGGCGCCTTGAGGCCCTTGATGCGGCCATGCGGAATGGCAACGCCGTGGCCCAAACCGGTGGAGCCGAGGCGCTCGCGGGCAAACAGGCTGTCGGTGATGAGGGCACGGCCCAGACCGTGAAGGCTTTCGAACAGCAGGCCGGCTTCTTCGAAAGCACGTTTCTTGCTAGTAGCGTCAACGCTCACAAGCACTTGAGCGGGCGGCAGGATGGACGCGAGGCGATTCATGGTGGGTGCAGAGCGGGGGCGATTATGCACCCGCTTGGTAAAAACCCCCAGTCCCCCTATTTACTTTCTGTCTACATGTTGTCCTGAGGCCTCGTACTTCCCTCTGGGGGCTTGCCAAAGCCCTACCGCAACAGTCGGAAAACAAAAAGCCGCCCGAAGGCGGCCTTGATGCGAGCCGGGGGCTCTTACATCACGCGCTTGGGCGCCGCGTGATGGTGGTCCTGCAGACGATCCTTGTGGCGCACCACCTGGCGGTCGAGCTTGTCGACCAGTTCATCGACCGCAGCGTAGAGATCAGCGTGGCTCGACTCCGCGAACATGTCATTGCCCTTGACGTGAATGTTGCACTCCGCCCTTTGGCGGCGTTCCTTTTCCTTCTGCTTTTCCACCGTGAGGATCACCTTCACATCGACAACCTGGTCGAAATGTCGGGTGATCCGGTCCAGCTTGCTCGTGACGTAGGTGCGCAAGGCAGGGGTGACGTCGAGGTGATGACCGCTGATCGTCAAATTCATGAATGACCTCCTGGAATTGACGGTTGGGGAAATGACCGCGCTACGGAATGCAGCGTGGCCGGCGAAAAACGGGAGTTTTGAGAGGGGGAACGGGAGGAAGGGAAGAAGAGGAAAGAGGGGTGGGTCGATTCACTATGCCCAAGCTGTCACGGTATTGCAATACCTGAGTTGCCCGGGGTTTTGCGGCTTCGTGCGCAGCTTTTCACACGCTAGCGAATCAATAGCAGCTGGCGCTCGCGGGGCAGGCGATGCAGCGCTTCGAGAACAAATGTTTCAGCCCCGGTCCACGTGTGACCCTGCCACCGGAAGGGCCAGCAGCCCGCTCAGCGATTCAGCGCCAGGCCGCGCGCATCCGGTTGCGCAGGTCGATCACCGCGCTCGGCGGCGGCACGGCCGGCGGGCGTACCGGCGGAGGCGGCCAGGTCTGCTGCTCGAAGCCTTCGAGATCGGCATCGGCGATGAAGCGCGTGCGGTTGGCATACAAGTGCCGGTCGCCGCGCGCCGCTTGCTGCGTGATGTGGAAGCGCTGCGGTATCAGCAGGTGCAGGTGGTCGCGCGCCCGGGTCATTGCCACGTACAGCAGCCGGCGCTCCTCTTCCAGCTCGTGCGCGCTCTGCGCCACGTCGGCCGGCAGGCAGCCGTCGACCACGTTGAGCACGTGCACCGAATTCCACTCCTGCCCCTTGGCCGAATGGATGGTCGAGAGGATCAGGTAGTCCTCGTCGAGCAGCGGCGGGCCCGGACGGTCACTGGTGGCTTCGGGCGGGTCGAGCGTGAGTTCGGTGAGGAAGCGTTCGCGCGAGGCATACCCGGCCGCGAGTCGCGCCAGTTGCTCCACGTCTGCGCGCCGCACGCCGGAGGTGTCTTCATACAGCCGCTCCAGATGCGGCAGATACCAGTCCATCGCCAGCTCGACATCGGCCGGCCACTTCAGCGAGGGTGCGCGCAAGGCGGCGTAGGCCTCGGCAAAGTCGACCCACTGCGCGCGTGCCGCGGAAGGCGGCACGAAGTCGCGCACCGCTGCGGCGGGGTCGGCCGCCTGGTCCATCGCATCGAGCAGGCGCGCGCCCGTGACAGGGCCGATGCCGGGGATCAGCTGCGTCACGCGAAAGCCCGCCATGCGCCCGCGCGGGTTCTGCGCAAAGCGCAGCACCGCGAGCAGGTCCTTCACGTGCGAGGCCTCGAGAAACTTGAGCCCGCCGAACTTCACGAACGGGATGTTGCGCCGCGCCAGTTCGAGTTCGAGCGCCGCGCTGTGCGTCGAAGTGCGGAACAGCACCGCCTGCGACTTCAGCGCGAGCCCGCCCTCGCGGTGCGCCAGCACCTTGTCGGCCACCCAGCGCGCCTGCCCCGCTTCGTCGGGCACGAGCACCAGCAGCGGTTTGCCGGCCGAGGGCTTGTCGGTCCACAGCGTCTTGGCATGCCGCTCGGCCGCATGCGCGATCACGCGGTTCGAGACATCGAGGATCGGCTGCGTCGAACGGTAGTTGCGCTCCAGCGTGACCACGCGCGCGGCCTGCGTGAACTGCGACGGAAAGTCGAGGATGTTGCGCACCGTCGCGCCGCGAAAGGAATAGATCGACTGCGCGTCATCGCCCACCACTGTCACACCGCGCCCGTCGGGCTTGATCGCGAGCAGGATCGAAGCCTGCAGCAGGTTGGTGTCCTGGTACTCGTCGACCAGCACGTGGTCGAAGCGCTCACCGATGTGCGCAGCCAGCGCGGGCTCTGCGGCCATCTCGGCCCAGTAGAGCAGCAGGTCGTCGTAGTCGAGCACGTTCTGCCGCTGCTTGGCCTCTACGTAGGCGCCGAACAGCTTCTTCAGTTCGGCCTCCCATTCACCGCACCAGGGAAAGGCCTCTTTCAGCACATCGGCCAGCGGCGCGCGCGTGTTCACGCAGCGCGAGTAGATCGACAGGCAGGTGCCCTTGCGCGGAAAACGATTGACGGTGGAAGACAGGCCCTGCTCGTGACGCACCAGCCCCATCAGGTCTTCGGCATCGCCGCGGTCGTGGATGGTGAAGTTCTCGTCGAGCCCGATCTGCGGCGCGTACTCGCGCAACAGCCGCGCGCCAATGCCGTGGAAGGTGCCGGCCCAAGGCAGCGCGGGCGGGGCTTCGGACTTCAGGCCGAGCACACGTGCCAGCACCTGGCCTGCGCGGCGCTCCATCTCTTGCGCGGCACGGCGAGAGAAGGTCAGCAACAGCAGGCGCTGCGGATCGACACCGCCGGCAATGAGGTGTGCGACACGGTGCGCCAGCGTGCTGGTCTTGCCCGAACCGGCGCCGGCAATGACGAGCAGCGGCCGCTCGTCGCGTTCGGCAATGGCTGCTCCCACCCCGTGTTCGACCGCCGCGCGCTGCGCGTCGTTGAGCGTGGCCAGCGCGTCGGCCAGGCGCTCGGCCTGGGTCTTCGCGGCAGCGGAAAAAACGGGGAGCGCAGCGGTCTGCATGGGCACGACTTTACTGTATGCCCGTCCAGTCCAGCCACCGTGCTGCCATGTGGCCGGTGACATAATCGCGCCTCGCTGCAACCGGAGATTCTTCCCAATGGAAACCGCCCCGTCTCGGCAGCTTTCAACTCCCTTTCACTGACGCGTTTTTCTTAGCGCACGTCGGGCCCGGGAATTGAAAGCGCCCCTCCCTCGCCCATCGTTCAGTCATTCCCGGGAGTGAGCCAATGCTCAACATCTTCACGCTCGCCAACGGCCGCCTCGTTCAGGAAGAAATCGAGGCGCTCGAAGAGCTCTCCAAGTTCCAGCCGATCTGGGTCGACCTCGAGTCACCCACGCTCGAAGAAAAGCGCTGGATCAAGCAGTACTACGGCCTGTCCATTCCCGAAGACGCGATGGACGAGGACATCGAGGAGTCGGCCCGCTTCTACGAAGAAGACAACGGTGAGCTGCACATCCGCTCCGACTTCTTGATCGACGACGACGAAGACCCGCGCACCGTGCGCGTGGCCTTCATCCTCAACCAGCACAACACCGACCTGCGCAGCCGCGGCGTGCTGTTCTCGATCCACGACGAAGACGTGCCCGTGTTCCGCCTGCTGCGCATGCGCGCGCGCCGCGCACCGGGGCTGATCGAAGACGCCAAGGAAGTGATGCTCAAGCTCTTCGACGCCGACGCCGAGTACTCGGCCGACACGCTGGAGAACATCTACGACGAGCTCGAAGTGGCCGGCAAGAAGGTGCTCTCGGGCAACGTCAGCGACGAGCTGGCCGGCGAAGTGCTCGGCGCCATCGCGCGGCAGGAAGACTTGAACGGCCGCATCCGCCGCAACGTGATGGACACGCGCCGCGCGGTCAGCTTCATGATGCGCAGCAAGATGCTCAACGCCGAGCAGTTCGAGGAAGCCCGGCAGATCCTGCGCGACATCGAATCGCTCGACAACCACACGGCCTTCCTGTTCGACAAGATCAACTTCCTGATGGATGCGACCGTCGGTTTCATCAACATCAACCAGAACAAGACCATCAAGATCTTCTCGGTGGCCAGCGTCGCGCTGCTGCCGCCCACGCTGATCGCGAGCATCTACGGCATGAACTTCAAGTTCATGCCGGAGCTCGACTGGGCCATGGGCTATCCGTATGCCATCGTGCTGATGGCGGCGAGCGCGCTGGTGCCGATGTGGTACTTCCGCCGGCGCGGCTGGCTCAAGTAGCCTGAGCGGGGCGCGCCGGCGCGCGCAGCCTCACGGGCGCTTTCCTGACAGGGCGGTGCGCATGCGCGCCGCATGATGGTTCGATGGCCGGCGCCGCTTCGGTCCATCGGAGCCGTCCCCATGCCACATTCCCCCTCCCCTGCCATCCCCGCGCGCTTCGCGTTGCTCGACGCCTGGTGGCGCGCCGCCAACTACCTGTCCGCGGGACAGATCTACCTGATGGGCAACCCGCTGCTGCGGGAGCCGCTGGCCCTCGAGCACATCAAGCCGCGCCTGCTCGGGCACTGGGGAACCACGCCGGGGCTCAACTTCATCTACGCCCACATGAACCGCGCCATCAACGCGCGCGACCTCGATGCCATCTTCATCGCCGGCCCCGGCCACGGCGGGCCGGGCGTGGTGGCCAGCACCTACCTCGAAGGCACCTACACCGAGGTCTACCCGCACATCTCGCGCGACACCGAAGGCCTGAAGCGGCTGTTCACGCAGTTCTCGTTTCCGGGCGGCATCCCGAGCCATGTGTCGCCGGAAACGCCGGGGTCGATCCATGAGGGCGGCGAGCTCGGCTATTCGCTGCTGCATGCGTACGGCGCGGTGTTCGACAACCCCGAACTGCTGGCCTGCTGCGTCATCGGCGACGGCGAGGCCGAAACCGGCGCGCTCGCGGCCAGCTGGCATTCCAACAAGTTCCTCAACCCCGCGCGCGACGGCGCGGTGCTGCCGATCCTGCATCTCAACGGCTACAAGATCGCCGGCCCCACCGTGCTCGCGCGAATCGGCGACGAGCAGCTCACGCAGCTGATGCGCGGCCACGGCTACGAACCGCGCTTCGTGTCGGGCGACGACCCCGCGCTGATGCACGGCCTGATGGCGGACGCACTCGACGCTTCGCTCGATGCGATCCGTGCAATCCAGGTGGAGGCGCGCTCGGACGGCTTGGGACAGCGGCATCGCTGGCCGATGATCGTGCTGCGCTCGCCCAAGGGCTGGACCGGGCCGAAGACGGTGGACGGCGTGCGCATCGAAGGCACGCAGCGCGCGCACCAGGTGCCGCTGACCGGCTTCGCCGAGAAGCCGGCCCACATCGCGCTGCTGCAGGAATGGATGCAGAGCTACCGCCCCGAAGAACTGTTCGATGCCGACGGCGCCCTGCGCGCCGACATCGCCGCCCTCGCGCCTCGAGGCACGCGCCGCATGAGCGCGAACCCGCACACCAACGGTGGCCTGCTGCTCAAGAACCTCAAGCTGCCCGACTTCCGCGACTACGCCGTGGCGGTGCCGAAGCCAGGCGCCGTCGACGCGGAGGCCACGCGCGTCACCGGCGAGTTCCTGCGCGACGTGATGCGGCTCAACGCCGGCGAGCGCAATTTCCGGATCATGGGCCCGGACGAGACCACGTCGAACCGCCTGGGCGCGGTCTTCGAAGCGACCGACCGCATGTCGAGCGCCGAGATCCTGCCGGGCGACGACCACGTGGCACCCGACGGCCGCGTGATGGAAGTGCTCAGCGAACACCTCTGCCAAGGCTGGCTCGAAGGCTACCTGCTGACCGGACGGCACGGTTTCTTCTCGTGCTACGAGGCTTTCATCCACATCGTCGACTCCATGTTCAACCAGCATGCGAAGTGGCTGAAGGTGACGCGCAACATCCCCTGGCGGCGCCCCGTCGCGTCGCTGAACTACCTGCTGACCAGCCATGTCTGGCGCCAGGACCACAACGGCTTCAGCCACCAGGACCCGGGCTTCATCGACCACGTCGTCAACAAGAAGGCCGAGGTCGTGCGGGTCTACCTGCCGCCCGACGCCAACACGCTGCTGTCGGTGACGGACCATTGCCTGCGCAGCCGCAACTACGTCAACGTGATCGTGGCGGGCAAGCAGCCCGAGGCGCAGTGGCTCGACATCGCCGCGGCCGAGCGCCACTGCAGCGTGGGCCTGGGCATCTGGGACTGGGCCAGCAACGACAACGGCGTGGCGCCCGACGTGGTGATGGCCTGCGCCGGCGACGTGCCCACGCTGGAGACCATGGCGGCGGTGGACCTCCTGCGGACGCTGCTGCCGGACCTCAAGGTGCGGGTGGTGAACGTGGTCGACCTGATGGCGCTCGAATCACCCTCGGGGCATCCGCACGGCCTGCCCGATGCGGTCTTCGACTCGATCTTCAGCACCGACGCACCGGTGATCTTCGCCTTTCACGGCTATCCCGCCCTGGTCCACCGGCTGACCTACAAGCGGCGCAATCACGGCAACTTTCATGTGCACGGCTACCTGGAAGAAGGCACGACCACCACGCCCTTCGACATGACGGTGCTGAACCGGCTCGACCGCTTCCACCTCGCAGCCGACGCCATCGATCGCGTGCCCCGCATCCGCGACACGGCGGGCCACGTGCAGCAGCACCTGCGCGACCGGCTGCTCGAGCACCGGGCCTACATCACCCGGCACGGGCAGGACATGCCCGAGATCGCCGACTGGCGCTGGGTGCGACACTGAGCGCTTGCGGGGCCGACCGACGCCGCCCCGGGAGACCACCGTGCGCAGACTTCGTTTCCTCACCAACCGCCATCGAGCGCCGTCTACCAACACCGCGCTCGGCCTGCTGCTGGCCTTCAATGCCGGGGCCGTCAACGCGGGCGGATTCCTTGTGCTGCACATGTACACCTCGCACATGACCGGCTTCGCGTCGCAGCTCGCGGACGGCATGGTGCTGGGCAACGCCACGCTGCTGCTGAACGCGCTGGGCGCGATCCTGGCATTCCTGAGCGGCGCCGCAGTATGCGCGGTGCTGGTGAACTGGGCGCGGCAGCACCGGCTGCACGGCGTCTATGCGCTGCCTCTGCTGCTGGAAGCCGCGCTGATGTTTCCGTTCGGACTCGCGGGAGCCATCACGCTGACCTGGCCAACGCCGTTCGCGGTGCCGCTCACGGTGCTGCTGCTGTCGTTCATCATGGGCCTGCAGAACGCCGTGGCGTCGAAGACCTCGGGCGGCAGCACGCGCACCACCCACATGACCGGCAACATCACCGACATGGGGATCGAGCTGGGCAAGATGCTCTACTGGAACCGGCGCATGCCGTCGACACCCCTGCCGGTGCGCCACGACCGCAGCAGGTTGCGCCGCTGCGGCGGGCTGGTCGGCATGTTCGTGCTTGGGGGAACGGTGGGCGCGCTCGGCTTCAAGCACGTGGGGTTCGTCTGCGTCGTGCCGCTGGCCGCCCTGCTGCTGGTGCTGTCCATCCCGCCCCTGCTTCGCGACCTTCCGCATTGGCGGCGGGCCGCGCCTTAGCTCAGGCCCTTTTCGCGTCCCGGCCGGCCAGCCACGCGTTCACGAGCGCGAGGCTGTAGCGGCTCGCGACCTCGGCCACGAACCGTGCGAAGTCGCCATGCGCCTCATCGTCCGCGCGATCCGAGATCGTCCGCATGGCCGCGAATGGCACGCCGTAGTCGTGGCAAACCTGCGCCACCGCGGCGCCTTCCATCTCGACCGCGAGTGCGTCGGGCAAGCTGAGGCGCAGCGCTTCGCTTTCGGCGGCGGTCGAGACGAAGCGATCTCCACTCACCAGCAGGCCGCGATGCACCTTCGGCGACTGGAGGCCGAACTCGTCGACCGCCTCTTGCCCCACCAGGGCCAGCGGATCACGCAGTGTCACTTCGGCCACACCCGCCAATGCGTCGCTGATCGCAGCATCGGCCGTGAAGCGCGAAAGGCCCAGCAAGGGCACTTCGTATTTCGGAAAGATGGGCGAGGCATCGAGGTCGTGCTGCAGCAACTGCCTGGCAACGACCACGTCGCCGACATTCACGCTCGGCGCGAGTCCGCCCGCGACACCGGTGAAGACGATGGCCCCGACGGCAAATCGCTCGAGCAGCATCGTGGCCGTCACTGCCGCCGCGACCTTGCCGATGCGCGACAGCACCGCGACCACAGGCTGGCCATGCAGATGGCCGACCCAGAAGTCGCGCCCGGCGATGCGCACGCGTTGCTCGTCGGGCATCTGCGCGAGGAGCGCACTCAGCTCCTCGTGCATTGCCGCGACGATGGCGATGGGCGCAGCCACCTGCTACTTGATGTCCACGCCGTAGAAGGTGTGGCGGCCGAAGGGGCTGAGCTTGAAGTCGACCACTTCCTTGCGCACCGGCTTCAGCTGCACCGCATGCGCAATCGTGAACCACGGCGCCTGCTCCTTGAAGATCAGCTGGGCCTTCTTGTAGAGCGCGTCGCGGTCGGCCTGCTTGGTCGTGCTCTTGGCCTTCACCACAAGGTCTTCATACGGCTGGTAGCAGAACTTCGAAATGTTGCTGCCGCTGGCCGACTTGGCCGAGGCGCAGCCCAGCAGCGTGTACATGAAGTTGTCCGGGTCGCCGTTGTCGCCGGTCCAGCCCAGCATGCCCATCTGGTGCTCGCCAGCCTGCAGGCGCTTGCGGTACTCGCCCCACTCGAAGCTCTTGATCTCGGCCTTGACGTTGATCTTGGCGAGGTCTGCCTGCATCAGCTCGGCAATGCGCTTGGCGTTCGGGTTGTACGGGCGCTGCACCGGCATGGCCCACAGGTCGGTCGAGAAGCCGTCGGGGAAGCCGGCCTGCGCCAGCAGCTTCTTGGCGGCTTCGGGATCGTACGGGTCGTCCTTCACGGCATCGTTGTAGGACCACATGGTCGGCGGGATCGGGTTCTTCGCGGCCACGCCGGTCGAGAGGTACACGCCGTCGATGATGGCCTTCTTGTTGATTGCCATGTTGATGGCCTTGCGCACGCGCACATCGTCGAAGGGCTTCTTCGTGGTGTTGTACGAGAGGTAGCCGACGTTCAGGCCGGGCTGCTCCAGAAGCTGCACGTTCGGGTCCTTGCGGATCGCGTCGAGGTCGGCCGGGTTCGGGTAGGGCATGACGTGGCATTCGCCCTTTTGCAGCTTGGCCCAGCGCACCGAGGCATCGGGCGTGATGGCGAACACGAGGTCGTCGATCTTCGCCTTGCCGCCCCAGTACTGCGGGAAGGCCTTGAAGCGGATGATCGCGTCCTTCTGGTACTGCACGAGGTAGAAGGGGCCGGTGCCGATCGGGTCCTGGTCGACCTTCTCGGGCGTGCCGGCCTTCAGCATGGCAATGGCGTATTCCTTCGACTGGATGCCCGCGTACTGCATGGCCAGGTTCGCGAGGAACGGCGCCTCGGGCTGGTTGAGCACGATCTTCACCGTGTAGTCGTCGATGCGGTCCACCGTCTTCAGCAGCTTGGGCATGCCCATGTCGTTGAAGTAGGAGTGGTTCTGGCTCGTGACCTTGAAGAAGGGATCGCTCTCCTTCCACTGGCGCTCGAGCATGAAGATGAAGTCGTCGGCGTTGAAGTCGCGCGTGGGCTTGAAGCTCTTGCTCGTGGTGTGCCACTTCACGCCCTTGCGCAGGTGGAAGGTGTAGACCGTGCCGTCGGCGGAGATGTCCCACTTCTCGGCCAGGCCCGGCACGACCTTGGTGCCGCCGCGCTCGAACTCGACGATGGTGTTGTAGACCTGCGTGGTCACGTCGAACGAGGTGCCGGTGGTGTTCATCCCCGGGTAGAAGTTCTCGGGGCTGCCTTCCGAGCAATACACCAGCGTCTTGGCAGACACTGCGCCACAGGCCAGGGTAAGGGCCGCAAGCGCTGTCGGTGCCAGGAGCGCCAGGCTTCGTGAGCGGCGCGAAACGGTGGGCTGGGTCTTCATGTGGACTCCTTGAGACACGGTTGAAAAAGCGAACGTTAAGGGTTCGTCGCCATCGCGATGGCGGCGGAGGGAACATCGGCGCGCACGAGCGGCGCACCGTCGAGAAACTTCTCGGAGAAGTGGCAAGCCACCAGCCGCTCGTCGAGCATGCGCAGGAGCGGCCGCTCTTCGTGGCAACGCGGTGCCACGTGCGGGCAGCGCGTGCTGAACACGCAGCCCGAAGGCGGATTCAGCGGCGACGGCAGCTCGCCCTTGAGCACGATGCGCTGACTGCTCAGGCCCGGCGTCGAGGCCAGCAGCGCCTGCGTGTACGGATGCAGCGGCCGCGCGAAGATGCGCGACTTGGGACCCTGCTCCACCGCGTGGCCGAGGTACATCACGAGCACGTCGTGCGCGATGTGCCGCACCACGCCGAGGTCGTGCGAGATGAAGAGGTACGCCAGGCCGAGCTCGGCCTGCAGGTCGGCCAGCAGGTTCAGCACCTGCGCCTGGATCGACACGTCGAGCGCCGACACCGGCTCGTCGGCCACCAGCAGGCGCGGGCTCAGCATCAGCGCGCGCGCAATGGCGATGCGCTGGCGCTGGCCGCCCGAGAACATGTGCGGATAGCGGTTGGCGTACTCGGGCCGCAGGCCCACGCGCGCGAGCATGTCGCGGGCCTTGGCGGCGCGCTCCGACTTGCCCATGGTGGTGTTGATGGCCAGCGGATCTTCGAGCACCGTCGAGATCTTCTTGCGCGGATTGAGCGAGCCGTACGGGTTCTGGAACACCAGCTGCACGGCCTGCCTCAACTCGCGCTTGCGCTCTGGCGGCGGGTTCACCGCATCGGCGCCGATCAGCGTGAGCTGGCCTGCCGTGGGCTTCTCGATCAGCGCGACCATGCGCGCCAGGGTCGACTTGCCGCAGCCCGATTCGCCGACCACGGCCAGCGTGCACCCGCGCTCGATGCGGAACGAGATGTCGCCCACCGCGCGCAGGTGCGACGGCGCGCGGAACAGCCCGCGGCGGATGTCGTAGGTGCGCTGGAGGTTGTTCGCCTCGACAACCACTTCAGTCGATGTGCTCTCGCTCATGACAGCACCTCGGCCGCCAGCTGCTTCGGCGGATCGCTCTCTATAGCCGCCTTGCGCCCCGGCTCGCCGAGCGGAAAGTGGCAGCGCACCTCGGCGCTCTGCCACTCGCGCAGCGCGGGCCGCACCTGGCAGGCGCGCTCGGTCACGTAGCTGCAGCGCGGCGCGAAAAGGCAGCCCGCGGGCCGGTCGTGCACGCCGGGCACCACGCCGCTGATGGTGGCGAGCCGGCCCTCGGGCGCGGCGCGCTCGGGCAGCGCAGCAAGCAGCGCCTCGGTGTACGGATGCTGCGGCGACGCGAAGAGCCGGTCGACGCGCTGGTGCTCCATCACCTGCCCCGCGTACATCACGGCAATGCGCTGCGCCATTTCGCTGACCACGCCCATGTTGTGCGTGATGAGCACCAGCGCCATGCCGCGCTCCTTCTGCAGGTCGCGCAGAAGGTCGAGGATCTGCGCCTGGATGGTCACGTCGAGTGCGGTGGTCGGCTCATCAGCGATCAGCAGGCGCGGGTTGCAGGCGATGGCCATGGCGATCATCACGCGCTGGTTCATGCCGCCCGAGAGCTGGTGCGGATAGCTGCCCAGGCGCGACGACGCGGCCGGGATGCCCACCTGCTCGAGCAGCTCGGTCGCGCGCTTCTTCGCCTCGCGCTTGTCGAGCTTCAGGTGCAGCCGCAGCGTCTCCATCAGCTGGAAGCCGATGGTGAAGCAGGGGTTGAGGCTGGTGGTCGGCTCCTGGAAGATCATCGCGACCTCCTTGCCGACCAGCGCACGGCGCGCCTTGTCGGAAATGCCGAGCAGTTCCTTGCCCGCAAAGCGCATGTGGTCCGCACGCACGCGGCCCGGAAAGCCGACAAGGCCCATCAGCGCCATCATCGTGACGCTCTTGCCCGAGCCCGATTCGCCGACGATGCCTAGCACCTCGCCTTCTTCGAGCGTGAGACTCACGCCGTCGACCGCATGCAGCACGCCGCCCTGCGTGGGGAACTCGACGTGCAAATTCTTTATTTCAAGCAAAGGCATCTTTTCTTTCCTTTGCTTCAGCGCTTGAGCTTCGGGTCGAGTGCATCACGCAGACCGTCGCCCAGAAGATTGAAAGCCAGCACCGCCGCGAGGATCGCCATGCCCGGGAAGGTAACGACCCACCACGCGCGCAGCACGAACTCGCGCGCATCGGCCAGCATGGTTCCCCACTCGGGTGAGGGCGGCTGCGCGCCGAGCCCGAGGAAGCCGAGCGCCGCCGCATCGAGGATGGCGGTCGAGATGCCGAGCGAGGCCTGCACGATCAGCGGTGCGGCGCAGTTGGGCAGCACCTCGCTGAACATCAGGCGCAGCGTGCCGGCGCCGCTCACGCGCGCGGCGGTCACGTAGTCGCGCGAGACCTCGGCGATGACGGCGGCGCGCGTGATGCGCACATAGTGCGGCAGCACCACGATGGCCACCGCGAGCATTGCGTTGACCAGCCCCGGCCCGAGGATCGCGACGATCACGATGGCCAGCAGCAGGCTCGGCAGCGTGAGCACGATGTCCATCAGCCGCATGATCGCGATCTCGAGCACGCCGCGGAAGAAGCCCGCGATCAGCCCGAGCACCACGCCCACGACCACCGACAGCGCCACCACCGCGACACCGATCGACAGCGACAGCCGCGCGCCGTACATCAGCCGCGAAAGAATGTCGCGCCCGATCGCGTCGGTGCCCAGCAGGTAGCTGACGGAGCCGCCCTGCTGCCACGCCGGCGGCTGCAGGAAGACGGCGCTGTTGGTTTCGTTCGGCGCGTGCGGTGCGATCCACGGCGCGAACAGCGCAACCAGCAGCAGGAAGACGATGGTGGCGAGCCCGATGACCGCGCCGCGGTTGGCCGAGAACGCCGTCCAGAACTCGCGCCACGGGCCGGGAGGGGCGGTGCTTTTCGCACCGGTGGAAATGGTTTGTGTCGAGGCCATGAGCTCAGCGCCGGATGCGGGGATTGATGACGCCGTAAGCCACGTCGACGAGCAGGTTCACCAGCATCACGATGCCGCCGAGCAGCAGCATGCCGCCCTGCAGCACCGGATAGTCGCGTCGGCCGATGGCCTCGATGAGCCACTTTCCGACGCCGGGCCAGGAGAAGATGGTCTCGGTGAGGATCGCGCCCGTGAAGAGCACGCCCACCTGCAGCCCGATGACGGTCACGACCGGGATCAACGCATTGCGCAGCGCATGCAGCCCCACCACGCGAAAGCGCGACAGGCCCTTGGCGCGCGCGGTGCGGATGTAGTCCTCGCCCAGCACTTCGAGCATGGCCGAGCGCGTCATGCGCGCAATGACCGCAAGCGGCACCGTGCCGAGCACGATGGCCGGCAAGATGAGGTGATGCAGCGCCGACCAGAAGGCCTCGACGTCGCCGGCACGCAGCGAGTCGATCAGCAGGAAGCCGGTGTCGGGCTCGATGTAGTACTGCACCGCGATGCGCCCCGACACGGGCGTCCATCCGAGCTGTACCGAGAAGAACAGGATGAGCAGCAGTCCCCACCAGAAGATCGGCATCGAATAGCCGGTGAGCGATGTGGCCATCACGCCGTGGTCGAAGATGGAATTGCGCCGCACCGCCGCGAGAATGCCGGCCGGCAACCCCAGCAGCAGCGCGAAAAGAATGGCGCAGACCGCAAGCTCGACAGTGGCCGGAAAGAGCGCGAGGAACTCGCTCATCACCGTGTCCTGCGTGATCAGCGACTTGCCGAGGTCGCCGTGCAGCACGCGGCCGATGTAGATGCCGTACTGCACGATCACCGGCTTGTCGAAGCCGTAGGCGGTGCGCAGTTCGGCATGGCGCGCGGGGTCGATCCCGCGCTCGCCGGCCATGGTTTCAATGGGGTCGCCCGGCACGAGCCGGATGAGGAAGAAGGCGAGCAGTGTCATGCCGATGAAGGTCGGCACCAGCAGGCTCACACGGGTCAGTAGGAATCGAAACATCGACCCGCGAATATGCAAGATCGATGCCGTGGCCCTACCCGGGCCGAACCCTTACTTCAGCGCTTACTTCTTGGCGTCGCGCAGCTCGCGGCGAAGGATCTTGCCGACCGGCGTCTTCGGCATGTCGCTACGAAACTCTACGATTCGCGGCTGCTTGTAACCCGTAAGGTTTGCTCTGCAGTATTCGCGCACCTGCGCCTCAGTGAGCGAAGGGTCTTTCTTCACGATCACGAGCTTCACGGCCTCGCCGGTCTTGTCGTCGGACACGCCGACCGCCGCGCATTCGAGCACGCCCGGAATCAGTGCAACCACGTCTTCGATCTCGTTCGGGTACACGTTGAAGCCCGACACCAGGATCATGTCCTTCTTGCGGTCGACCACCTTGAAGTAGCCGCGCTCGTCGACCACGCCGATGTCGCCGCTCTTGAAGTAGCCGTCGGGCGTCATGACCTTGGCGGTCTCGTCGGGGCGCTGCCAGTAGCCGGCCATCACCTGCGGGCCCTTGATGGCGATCTCGCCGCGCTCGCCGGTCGGCACTTCGTTGCCGTCGTCGTCGAGCAGCTTGAGCCAGGTGCTCGGCAGCGGCAGGCCGATGGTGCCGGTGTAGGCGGTGCTGTTGGTCGGGTTGCAGGTGGTGGACGGCGAGGTTTCCGACAGGCCGTAGCCTTCGCAGATCGGGCAGCCGGTTTTCTCTAGCCAGAGCTTCGCGACCGCGGCCTGCACCGCCATGCCGCCGCCGACCGAGACCTTGAGGTTCTTCCAGTTGACGGTGTTGAAGTCGGGGTGGTTCGCCAGCCCGTTGAACAGCGTGTTGACGGCAGGGAAGCTGTGGATGGTGTGCTTCGACAGTTCCTTCAGCACGCCGGGAATGTCGCGCGGATTCGGAATCAGGATCAGCTTGCCGCCCGTGCGCATGTTCAGCATCATGCCGACCGTGAACGCGAAGATGTGATACAGCGGCAGCGCGCACACGCTGGTGGGTTGCTCGTTGGCCGGCACCTTGTTCATGACCGGCTCGTTCCAGGCCTCGGACTGCAGCACGTTGGCGATCACGTTGCGATGCAGCAGCACCGCGCCCTTCGACACGCCGGTGGTGCCGCCGGTGTACTGCAGCACCGCCACGTCGTCGGGGCCGATGGCCACGGGCTTCAGCGAAGCGCTCGCGCCCTTGTCGAGCGCGTCGTTGAAACGCACCGCGCCCGGCAGGTTGAACTGGGGCACCATCTTCTTGACGTTGCGCACCACGTAGTTGACGAGCGCGCCCTTCAGGAAACCGAGGCGGTCGCCCATGGAAGCCAGCACGATGTGCTTGACCGGCGTGGCCCCGATGCATTGCTGCAGCGTGGTGCCGAAGTTCTCCATGATGATGATCGCCTTCGCGCCGGAGTCCTTGAGCTGGTGCTCGAGTTCGCGCGGCGTGTACAGCGGGTTCACGTTGACCAGGATCAGCCCGGCGCGCAGGATGCCCGCAACCGAGATCGGGTACTGCGGGCAGTTGGGCATCATGACCGCCACGCGGTCGCCCTTGGCGAGGCCCAGGCTCTGCAGGTAGCCCGCGAAGGCCTTGCTCTGCCTGTTGGTTTCCGCGTAGCTGATGTCCTTGCCCATGAAGCTGTAGGCCGTGCGGTCTGCGTACTTCGTGAAGCTCTCTTCCATGAGCGCGACCAGCGAGGGGTACTGCGAGGCATCGATATCGGCGGGCACACCCTGCGGGTAGCTGCTGAGCCAGGGACGATCGGTCATTGGATTTGTCTCCTCCGGGAAGTCGGACTTGTTGAAAGCGAAAACGGCGCTCGAAGTGGCGCCGCGAAGAACTCGCCCGCCGTGCGGGCAGGGACCTTCGGCCTATTCGATGGCCTTGCCCATATCTTCCACTACTTTTTTAGCATCGCCAAAGACCATCATGGTCTTGTCCATGTAGAAGAGCTCGTTGTCCAGCCCGGCATAACCGGCGGCCATGGAGCGCTTGTTCACGATGACGGTCTTGGCCTTGTAGGCCTCCAGGATCGGCATGCCGTAGATCGGGCTGCCCTTGGTGTGCGCGGCGGGGTTCACCACGTCATTGGCGCCCAGGATGATCGCCACGTCGGCCTGGCCGAACTCGCCGTTGATGTCTTCCATCTCGAACACCTGGTCGTAGGGCACTTCGGCCTCCGCCAGCAGCACGTTCATGTGGCCGGGCATGCGGCCCGCCACCGGGTGGATCGCGTACTTCACGGTGATGCCCTTCTCGGTGAGCTTGGCCGCAAGTTCCTTCACCGCATGCTGCGCGCGTGCGACTGCAAGGCCGTAGCCCGGCACGATCACCACCGTCTCGGCATTGCCGAGCACGAAGGCCGCATCGTCGGCACTGCCGGTCTTCACCGGGCGCTGCTCCTTGGCCGCGCCGCCGGCCGTGGCCGCCTCGCCGCCGAAGCCGCCCAGGATAACGTTGAAGAACGAGCGGTTCATGGCCTTGCACATGATGTAGCTCAGGATCGCACCCGAGGAGCCCACCAGCGAACCGGCCACGATCAGCATCGCGTTGTTCAGGCTGAAGCCGATGCCCGCGGCCGCCCAGCCCGAGTAGCTGTTGAGCATCGACACCACCACCGGCATGTCGGCGCCGCCGATCGGGATGATGATGAGCACGCCCATCACGAAGGCCAGCGCCAGCATCGCGAAGAAGGCCGGCCAGCTTTCGGTGAAGACGAACACCAGGCCCAGGCCGATGGTGGCCAGGCCCAGCACGAGGTTCAGCATGTGCTGGCCCGCGAACTGCACCGGCGCGCCCTGGAACAGGCGGAACTTGTACTTGCCCGAGAGCTTGCCGAAGGCGATGACCGAGCCGCTGAAGGTGACGGCACCGATGGCCGCGCCCAGGAACAGCTCGAGCCGATTGCCGCTCGGGATCGGGTCGCCCTTGATCGCGATGCCGAAGGCATGCGGCTCGGCCACTGCGGCGACCGCGATGAACACCGCGGCCAGGCCGATCATGCTGTGCATGAAGGCGACCAGCTCGGGCATCTTGGTCATCTCGACCTTGTTGGCCATGTAGGCGCCAAGGCCGCCGCCGAGCACCAGCGCGACCAGCACGTAGCTCAGCCCGTTGAGGTTGCCGCTGGCAAGCTTGTAGATCAGCGCGCCGGTGGTCAGCACGGCGATTGCCATGCCGGTCATGCCGAAGATGTTGCCGCGGATCGAGGTGGTCGGATGGCTCAGGCCCTTGAGGGCCTGGATGAAGCAGATGCTGGCAACGAGGTACAGCAGCGTGACGAGGTTCATGCTCACTTGGCGGCTCCCTCTTCAGCCTTCGGTGCGACGGCCTTCTTTTCTTTCTTCTTGAACATCTCCAGCATCCGCCGCGTGACGAGGAAGCCGCCGAAGACGTTCACCGCGGCCAGCGCCACGGCCAGCACGCCCATGGTCTTGCCCAGCGGCGTGTCGGTGAGTGCGGCCGCCAGCATGGCGCCCACGATCACGATGGCCGAGATGGCGTTGGTCACTGCCATCAGCGGCGTGTGCAGCGCAGGCGTGACGGTCCACACGACGTGGTAGCCGACGTAGATGGCCAGCACGAAGATGATCAGGTTGATGACTGTGTGCGAAACGATGTCCATGTTCTTCTCCTCGGCGGGCGTTATTTCTTCGTGACCTGGCCGTCTTGCGTGACGCGGCAGGCGGCGACGATGTCGTCCTCGAGGTCGATCTTCAGCGCGCCCTCCTTGGTGACGATGAGCTTGAGAAAGTCGAGCACGTTGCGCGCGTAGAGCGCCGAGGCATCGGCCGCCACGAGCGCAGCGAGGTTGGTTTCGCCGACGATGGTCACGCCGTGCTTCACCACCGTCCTGTCGGCTTCCGACAGCGGGCAGTTGCCGCCCACGCCGCCCGCGCCCTTGCCGGCGGCGATGTCGACGATCACCGAACCCGGCTTCATCGACTTGACCATGTCCTCGGTGATGAGGGTCGGCGCGGCACGGCCCGGAATGAGGGCAGTGCTGATGACGACGTCGGCCAGCGCCACGCGCTTGGCGACTTCGACCTGCTGGCGCGCGAGCCAGCTTGGAGGCATCGGCTTGGCATAGCCGCCGACGCCGACCGCGGCTTCTTTTTCTTCGTCGGTGTCGTACGAGACTTCGATGAACTTGCCGCCGAGCGATTCGATCTGCTCCTTGACGCTGGGGCGCACGTCGGATGCCTCGATGACAGCGCCCAGGCGCTTGGCCGTGGCGATGGCCTGCAGGCCCGCCACGCCCACGCCCAGGATGACGACGCGCGCGGCCTTCACCGTGCCGGCCGCCGTCATGAGCATCGGGAAGAAGCGCTGGTACTTGTCGGCCGCGATCATCACGGCCTTGTAGCCGGCGATGTTGGCCTGCGACGAGAGCACGTCCATGCTCTGGGCGCGGGTGGTACGCGGTGCGGCTTCGAGCGCGAAGCCGACGACGCCTGCAGCAGCCAGGCGCTGCAGGCCGGCCGCGTCGAAGGGATTGAGCATGCCGATGACGACGGCGCCGGACTTCAGCAGCGCGGTTTCGGCATCGGTGGGCGTGCGCACCTTGAGCACCATGTCGGCGGAGAAGGCCCCGGCCTGGTCGGTGATCTCGGCGCCTGCGGCCTGGTACGCGGCATCGGTGACGCTGGCTGCAACGCCGGCCCCCGACTGCACCCGTATGGAGTGCCCTGAGGCGACCAGTTTTTTCACCGTCTCAGGTGTAACAGCCACGCGGGTTTCGCCAGCCAGTGTCTCGGCGGGCACGCCTATCAGCATAGAGATCTCCTCAGAGCAAGGGGGCACAGGGAATGCGGGCAGAGCTTACAGCAAGATTACAGCCGCCCGCCGTCGCCAAAACGCTCTGTGGTTTTGACCCCAAAGTGCCGATGAATGCTGTCGGCATCGCTATTCAATTGATAGCAAATTCGGGTATTCGATAGCCGCCTCGCGAAGACCGCGGCACGTGTCCAACCTCGCGCCGGCCGAACTCCAGGCGGTTTGTCCAGCGAGAAGTTGTCGATGGGCACCCATAACGCCCTCTACTCAGGATCTCGATTTGTATTCAACTGCCGTTAACTTCGTTAACAAGTGAACTGAAAACCTCGATTTGCGTGCATTAGTTGCAGTTCAAAAACTTTACGTTAGTCGCAGATAGATACACTTCAGCCCAATCGCCAGTTCACAGAGACTGACGAAGGGGAGGAAGAAGGGGATGGAATGCGAATCGCGGTACTCAATGACGGTGTAGATCAATTCAAGCGAATCAATCGAACCATGGCGGCACTCGAGCACGAGTGCCATCCCTACACGGAAGGAAAAGCGCTGTTGCAGGCAATGCGCCGGCAGACCTTCGACCTGCTGATACTCGACTGGAACCTGTCCGACATGGAGGGCCCGGACGTGGTGAGGTCCATCCGTCACGAACTCAACAGCCGGCTTCCCATTCTTTTCGTGACCGACAAGCGCGACGAGGCGGACATGGTCGAAGGCCTCAACGCGGGCGCGGACGACTTCATGGTCAAGCCCACCCGTGCCGGCGAACTCGAAGCGCGTGTGAACGCGCTGCTGCGCCGGTCCTACCCGGCCCAGCACGAGATGGAACTGGTCTTCGGCCCTTACCACTTCTATCCGCCCTCGCGCGTTCTGAAGGTTCGCGGCGTGCAGGTCGAGCTGAAGAACCGGGAGTACGAGCTCGCGCTGTTCCTGTTCCAGAACGTCGGGCGACTGCTTTCGCGGGAGCACCTGCACGAGGCCGTCTGGGGCCTTGGCATCGAGGCGCTGTCGCGCTCGCTCGACACCCATGTCTCGCGCCTGCGAACCAAGCTCGACCTGCGCCCCGCAAACGGCTTCCTGCTGCTGGCCATCTACGGCCTGGGCTACCGGCTGGAAACAATCGAAGCCGATGCCCTGTCCAGCATCAGCGCGCGCTGAGTCGGGAATCTCCGGCACGCTACAGTCTCCAACGGCACCCCGCCGTCATGTGCTTGCACCACAAGGAATGAGACGAATGAATTCGATGATCCGGTTGCTGCTCGCCGCCACGTTGTTCTGGAGCTGGTTCAGCCCGGCCGCTGCGCAGGAGGTCGAAGCCAGCGACATGGTGCGCGGCGGCATGCTGGCGATCCAGATGATCGACCAGGGCAAGGCCGGCGAACTGTGGGACGGCGCCACCCCGGCCACCCGCAAGCGCGTGACGCGCGCCGACTTCACCGGCCAGGTCGCCAGGAGCCGCGCCCCAATTGGCGCACCGCAGATGCGCACCTGGGTGGCAGTCAATCGCCAGGTCGTGGCCGACGCGGACAGCGAGACGGCCGGCCAGTACGTCAGCGTCGAATACGAGACCCGCTTCGCGAACAAGCCCGACGGCACGCTGCGCGAGCTCGTGAGCTTTCACCTCGACAGCGACCGCGTCTGGCGCTTCAGCGGCTACGTGCTGAAATAAGCGCCCCAAACACGGTAAATCCCATGGCAGGCCCGCGCTGGAAACCCAACGTCACCGTGGCTGCGGTAATCGAGCGCGACGGGCGCTTCCTGCTGGTCGAGGAGCAGACCAGCGACGGCCTGCGGCTCAACACACCCGCAGGCCACCTGGACCCTGGCGAATCCCCAGCCGAGGGCTGCGCGCGCGAAACCCTCGAAGAAACAGCCCATCATTTCACGCCAACAGCGCTCATCGGCGTCTATATGGCGCGTTCCCGGCCGCTGGCCGAGCGCGGCGAAGACACCACCTATATGCGCTTCGCCTTCACAGGCATCCTGGGTGCATTCGAAGAAGGCCGACCGCTCGACGAAGGCATCGTGCGCACCATCTGGATGACGGCGGACGAAATCCGCGTCAGCGTGGCGCGGCATCGCAGCCCGCTGCTGCTGCAGTGCATCGAAGACCATCTGGCCGGCAAACGCCACCCGCTGGATCTAGTCCACGTCGACGAATCGGTGCGGTCGTCGCCCTGAATCAGACGATGACGCCGCCGCCAAGGCAGCGTTCGCCGTCATAGAGCACGGCCGACTGCCCCGGCGTCACAGCCCACTGCGGCTCGCCGAAGCGCAAGCCGAACGCAGCGGCATCACCAGCATCCATCTCGCAAGCCGCATCGACCTGCCGGTAGCGCGCCTTCGAGCCGTAGCCGCCCGGCACCGGCGCCTCGCCGGAGACCCAGCTCGCATCGTCCGCCTTCAGCACCGACGACAGCAGCCACGGATGGTCGTGCCCCTGCACCACCCACAGCGTGTTCTTCTCGACGTCCTTGCGCGCCACGAACCACGGCGAGTGGTCGCCCGAGCCGCGCTGCGCGCCCTTCTCCTTCACACCGCCAATGCCCAGCCCCTGCCGCTGCCCCAGCGTGTAGAAGCTCAGCCCCTGGTGCTCGCCCAGCTTGCGGCCGCGGTCGTCCTTGATCGGGCCCGGCTCCTTGGAGATGTAGCGGTTGAGGAAATCGCGGAACGGCCGCTCGCCGATGAAGCAGATGCCAGTCGAGTCCTTCTTCTTCGCGTTGGGCAGGCCGATTTCCTCGGCGATGCGGCGCACCTCGGTCTTGTGCAGCTCGCCCACCGGGAACAGCGTCTTCGACAGCTGCGCCTGGTTCAGGCGGTGCAGGAAGTAGCTCTGGTCTTTCGAGGGATCGAGCCCCTTCAGCAGCTCGTGCTTGCCGGTGGCCTCGTTCAGGCGCACGCGCGCATAGTGCCCGGTGGCGATCTTCTCAGCGCCCAGCCGCATGGCGTGGTCGAGAAAAGCCTTGAACTTGATCTCGGCGTTGCACAGCACGTCGGGGTTCGGCGTGCGGCCGGCCTTGTATTCGCGCAGGAACTCGGCGAACACGCGGTCCTTGTAGTCGGCCGCGAAGTTGACGTGCTCGATCTCGATGCCCAGCACGTCGGCCACGCTGGCGGCGTCCACGAAGTCGATGTTCGACGAGCAGTATTCGCTGTCGTCGTCGTCTTCCCAGTTCTTCATGAAGATGCCGACCACCTCGTGCCCCTGCTGCTTGAGCAGGTGCGCCGTGACCGCGGAGTCCACTCCGCCGCTCAATCCCACCACGATCCGTTGCTTTGCCATAAGCCCGCCATTGTCCCAGCCCGGCGGTAGGGGCTTCCCGTGTGTGGGAAATCGGGAAAACCCCTGTCGCCGGCTTGTCAGCTACCGCCCCACGATGCGAAAGGCCGGCGCTAAAGTGCCGCAAAGCACAGCGGAGACAAGACGCATGGCCACCCCCTCCCCCGCCGCCCTTTCCGGCGACAACACCCCCTGGACACGCGCCTACCCACCCGGCATGCGCTGGGACGCCGAACTGCCCGTGAAGCCGGTGCAGCAGATGCTCGACGAGGCCGTCGAGCGCTGGCCCGACCACTCCGCCGTCGAGTTCATGGGCCAGGCCATCACCTACCGCCAGCTCGGCGCCGCGGTCGACCGTGCCGCCAAGGGCCTGCAAGACCTGGGCGTGAAGCCCGGCGTGCACGTCGGCCTCTACCTGCCCAACACGCCTCACTACCCGATCGCCTTCTTCGCCGTGCTGAAGGCCGGCGGCACGGTGGTGAACTACTCGCCGCTCGACGCCGAGCGCGTGCTGGCCCACAAGATCGAGGACAGCCGCACTGACATCCTCATCACGCTGGACCTCGTCAACCTGTACCCGCAGATGGCGCGCCTGCTCGACAACTCGCGCCTGCAAAAGCTGGTGGTCGGCAGCCTCGGCGACTACGGCGCGATGGGCGACAAGGTGCAAGCCCAGCTGCAGGGCGCCGGCCAGATCGCTCCCGTGCCCGCCGACGATCGGCATGTGCGCTTCACCGAGCTGCTGAAAAGCGAAGGCACGCACGAGACCCACCCGATTGGCGACCTCGCCGAAGAAATCGTGGTGTTGCAGTACACCGGCGGCACCACCGGCCTGCCCAAGGGCGCGATGCTCACGCACGCCAACCTCACGTCGGCCTCGGCGCAGTACTACGAGTCGACCAAGGGCGACCCGCCCATCCTGGCCGAAGGGGCGGAACGCTTCCTGGTCGTGCTACCGCTCTTTCACATCTTCGCGCTCAGCGCCGCGATGCTGCTCGGCGTGCGCCTGGGCGCGGCGCTGGTGCTGCACACGCGCTTCGATGTCGACGCGGTGATGAACGAACTCGCGGCCAGCAAGATCAGCGTGTTCCCCGGTGTGCCGACGATGTACACCGCGATCCTCGCGCACCCCAAGGCCAAGGAGATGGACCTGCGCTCGCTCAAGTTCTGCGGCTCTGGCGGCGCGCCGCTGCCGGTGGAGGTGGAGCAGCGCTTCTTCGAGCTCACCGGCTGCCACCTCAACGAAGGCTGGGGCATGACCGAGACCTCGCCCGTGGGCACCTTCACGCCCGCGCGCGGCGTGCGCAAGGCGGGCTCGTGCGGCATGCCGCTGCCGCAGGTGCGCATCAAGCTCGTGAGCCTGGACGATCCGGCGAAGGACGTCACCACGTTCGGCGAGCCTGGCGAGCTGTGCATCAAGGGCCCGAACGTGATGAAGGGCTACTGGAACAACCCGAAGGCAACCGCCGAGTCGATGACGGCCGACGGCTACTTCCGCAGCGGCGACGTCGCGAAGATGGACGCCGACGGCTACTTCTACATCGTCGACCGCACCAAGGACATGCTGCTGTGCGGCGGCTACAACGTCTACCCGCGCGTGCTGGAAGAGGCGGTGTACGAGCACCCCTCGGTGGCCGAGGTCTGCGTCATCGGCATCCCCGACGAGTACCGCGGCCAGTCGCCCAAGGCCTTCGTGAAGCTGAAGGAAGGCGCGAGCGAACTGACGCTCGATGCGCTCAAGGCCTTCCTGAAGGACCGCCTGGGCAAGCACGAGATGATCGGCGCGCTGGAGATCCGGCCAGAGCTGCCCAAGACCGCCGTGGGCAAGCTCTCCAAGAAAGACCTCGTTGACGAGGAAGCCCGCAAGCGGGCCTGAGCTTTACTGCTTCGGCGCCTGTCCGAACGCGTTGGCCAGCAGCTCATAGGAGCGCAGCCGGGCAGCGTGGTCGAACACCTGCGAGGTGATCATGAGCTCGTCGGCACCGGTGCGCGCGACGAACGCTTCCACGCCCTTCTTCACCGTCTCGACCGAACCCACCGCGGAGCACGACAGCACCGAGTCGAGCAGCGCGTTCTCCGCGGGCCCGACCTTCTGACGATAGTTTTCCACCGGCGGCGGCAGGCGCCCCGGCCGGCCGCTGCGCAGGTTCACGAAGGCCTGCTGCCACGAGGTGGCGCGGAACTCGGCCTCTTCGTCGGTGTCGGCCGCGAACACGTTGAAGCCCAGCATCACATACGGCTTCTGCAGCTGTGCCGACGGCTTGAAGGTCTCGCGATAGATCTGGATGGCCTGCATGATCTGCTGCGGCGCGAAGTGCGAGGCAAAGGCGTAGGGCAGCCCCAGATGCGCCGCGAGCTGCGCGCCGAAGGTGCTGGAGCCGAGGATCCACACCGGCACTTCGAGCCCCGCGCCGGGCACGGCCCGCACCGGCTGCTGCGGCGTCTTCGACATGAAGTCCATCAGCTCGATCACGTCCTGCGGAAACTGGTCCGCGTCCGATTCGAGGTTGCGCCGCAAGGCCCGCGCGGTGCGCTGGTCGGAGCCGGGCGCGCGCCCCAGGCCCAGATCGATGCGCCCCGGGTACAGCGATTCCAGCGTGCCGAACTGCTCGGCAATCACCAGCGGCGAATGGTTCGGCAGCATCACGCCGCCTGCACCGATGCGGATGGTGGAAGTGCCCGCTCCCACGTGCGACAGCAGCACGGCAGTGGCCGCGCTCGCGATGCCCGGCATGCCGTGGTGCTCGGCCAGCCAGTAGCGCGTGTAGCCCAGCTTCTCGCCATGCTGCGCCAGCGAGAGCGAGTTGCGGAACGACTGCGCGGCGTCGCTGCCCTCGGTGATCGGGGAAAGGTCGAGGATCGATAACGGAATCATGGCCGCGATCATGGCGCGAACCGCCCAACGCCGTCGCCCGAGGGGCTATTCGGTTTGGTATAGCGTCGTCACGCTCGCGAAGTCGCGGCCGTTCTGCTCCACGTTCACCTGGAACGGCACGCTCTCGCCCGGCGCGATGGCCGGCAGGTTCTCCACCAGCTTGAAGCCCGTGAGCTGCCCGTTGCGGTCGCGCAGGCTGACCCACAGCCGCACCTTGCCGACGATGCCCGTGCCCGGGTTCTTCACGCTGCCCGTGACTTCCACGCTCTTGTAGGTAAAGCGCTGGCTGAAGTTGAGCAGCACGCTGCCGGTCTCGGCCTTGGTGCCCGTCACCTTCACCTCCAGCGGCTTGCGCGGACCCGGCAATGCCGCGCGGCGCATCGGCTTCCATTCGATGCGAGTCGCGGTGATGCGCTCCATGTCCTCGGGCTCGAGGAAGATCGGAAAGCGCTCGCCCGGATAGAGGTACGCCAGCCCCGCGATGTTGGTCGTGCCATGCGCCTTGCTGCCGCTGAAGCGCGAGATCACGCCGCCCGGCGCCAGCACCACTGCATCGGTGCTGCGGTTCACCAGCTCGCCCAGGAACAGCCGCTGCTGGATGTTGTTGCGCCCGTCCACCAGCGGCAGCAGTTCGAGTTGCTTGTCGTCGAAGCGCTCGCTGTCGTCGGCCAGCAGGTCGTCGGTGCCCAGGCGCAGTTCGGGGTTGAAGGACTCTGGGCCGCCCACCGTGCGGATCACGCGGTCGGCGTTCAGCACCGGCGTGCGCGTGCCCGACGACTCGACCGTGCTGTAGCCGATGCGGTAGTCCCATGCCGCGATGGCCGTCGCGCGGCCGAAGCGCGCGATGCTCACGTCCATCGAAGTCCGCGTGCCCGGCTGGATCTCGTTGGCCTGCCCGTAGCCGTGGCCGAAGCCGATCACCTGCCCCGCGTCGTCGTACAGCGTGACCAGCACCTCGAAGCCGCCGAGCACCGTGGCGTCCTTGCGGTCGTTGGCGATGCGGCCCACCAGCCGCACGCGCTCGCCCTGCTGGATGAGCCGCACGCGCGAGAAGGCCATGCGCGGCCCCTGCACCGCGCTGTAGGGCTCGGCCAGCTTCTGCACGCGCAGCTCCTGCCGAGTGACGTTCTTGCCGCTGGGCATGTCGATCAACACGGGCGCACTTTCGCCGGGCTCCAGCACGGACACCGGCAGCATCTCGCTGCGCTCGTCGAGCTTGCTGTCGCCGTCGTAGTACGTGGCGCGAATGCCCGCGCGCGACAGCGACTTGCCGGTTTCGTTGCGCGCCACCACCAGCAGCTTGGGCATGGCCGAACTGCCGCTGCCCACCAGCACCTGGCGCGGCTCGTTGAGCTTCAGGCCATCGACGGGAATGGTGCGATCGACCGCAGCGGCCACCACGGACCGCGGTGCACCGGACGCGGCGTCGCGGGAGTCGAAGAGAAACAGCCCGATCACGCGAAACACCAGCACCGCGCCCAGCAGGACGGCCACGCCGATGCCGACCTTGCGCAGCATCAGCTTCTGCCTCAGCGCCTCTTCAGCCGCGAGCCGGCGGCCGGCCTCATTCTTCACCTGGTTGAGCACGCGCTCCAGCCGGTCGGACACGTTGTCTTCCACCAGCGTGACCGAGCCGCAGTGGTCGCAGGTGTATTCGTTGAGGCCGGTGCGCTTGAGCACGCTGCTGCCGCATTCGCCGCACTTGAGCGTCTGGAGGTCGATGGTCATTGAAGTGCTGCTCCCGTATTGTTTTTCCTGCGGCGCGCCAGCCGACTACCAGTCGAACAGGTCCGCGATGTCGCCTGCCTCGCTGGCGCCAATCAGCGGCGTGAGCCGCTCGATCAGGCGCGCGCGGTGCACCGGGTTGACGGAATCGTCGTCCATGAAGATGTCCTCGCCCGCCTCGTCCCACACTTGGCCGATAGTGCCGAGGCACGCGGCCATCTCGAGGATGTCGGCAAAGATCGGTGCATCGTCTTTCCACACACCCTCGCCATGCCGGGCGAACTGTATCGCGCCTGTGTTCAGGTCGAAGATGAAGGGGTCCGCGCCCTGGTCGGCCACCACCAGCCAGCGATCGGGCCAGTCGGCAATGCGCTCGCCGGTGATGCCGTGCCAGCGGTAGCCGGCCTGCAGCTCCCACAGGCGCGCGAGCGTCGGAATGCTGAAGGGGTTGCCGGCGGTCGGCACCGTGAGGCCCGCATGGCCCACGCGGTCGTTGATCCACTCGCCGAGCGGGCCGACCTGTGCGTAGAAGGTTTCGATGGCGGCCGGCAGAGGGATCTCTCCGCGCCAATGCTCGGCGGTGGATTGCGGCGCCAGCGCGCCATGGGAAGCCAGCGCCGCGCGGGCCTGTTCGATCGATGCCATCTGTCCTCTCCGTTCAGGGGATGCAAGCAGCCTGCAATGCGGCGCGCAGGGCCTCGACGTCGCCCGGTGCTACCTCGCGCACGCCGGTCAAGCCTGCGAGGCCGCATGCGGTCGAGGCCACCACGGGCACCCCGGCTGCCACAGCGCGCAGTACCGCGCGCGGTGCGTGCTCGACGTGCGCGGGCAGCACGACGACGCTGGCGCCGGCCAGCCAGTCGCCTTGCCAGTTCATGTGTTCGATGTGCGCGATGCCGCGCCAGAGTTGCTTGTCGTCCGAAGGCGCACCCAGTACGCGCAGCCGGTAAGGCCAGCCTTGCAGCGCCGCGGCAAGTTCGCGCGCGCCCTTGCGTGCCAGTGCGCTTGCGGCGAACACGACGAGCGGCGGCCCCCTGCGTTCGATGAAAGCAGCAGCCTTGACCGGGGGCAGCATCCAGTCGAACCGCGTCAACGCTGCTTGCGGTGCCAGCTTGGCGAGCTGCCGGGCGACATCTGCATGCGGCGTGACCACAGCCTGCGCACGGGCAAGCGCCAGCGTCTCGGCGCGCACCAGCGACGGATCTGCGCGGAAGTCGCGCAGCGTTGCGTCACCGGGCCAGTACCGGGCCGCGGCATCGAGCCGCTGTTCGATTTCGGCCATCGGCAACGCGCTGGCCAGCACGGTGACGCGGCGCCCGTCGAGCGCACCGATGCGCTGCAGGTGCGGCAGCAGTGCCTGCTCGACCACCAGCTCCGTGTGCTCCGGCGTCAGGCGGCTTGCCAGGGCGCGCGCAAGCCAGCGCTGGCCGTCGATCAGGCTCGCCTGCCGCCGGCCTGCATGCCGCGCCCAGAGCCGCTGCCACAGCGCGCGGCGCAAGCTCACGGCCCACAGTGTCTGCGCGGGCACTGCTGTCTCACGGTGCCAGCCGGTCGCGGGCAGACGCCAGAACGCAAGCCGCAGCGGCGCCGGCTGCAGGCGCTGCGCGTGTGGATGTTCCTCGCGCAGGTAGCAGGCGAACTCCGGCGTCCAGCCATCGACCAGCACTGCGGCGCGGCCCTCGGGGCCGACGTCGACCTGGGGACGATGGCGAAAGCAGGAGGTCTGTTCGCAACTCAGGCAACCGCGCGCCAATGGCAGTGCTGCGCCCGCGTCATTCGTTCGGCGCAGCGCCACAGGAGCAGCCGGTGCCGCCAGCGGAGAACGCGCGCGGATGCGCAGCACCAGTTCGCTATCGGTCAATTCCACTTCGAGCCGCCACGCATGCTTTGCGCGCAGCTTGAGATCGACGTAGTTCCAGAACACCGTCGCATCGACCGCGTCACCGTCGGCCGCGCCGGCCCGCTCGATGCGCGCCGTGTGCCCGTGGCGCTCGACCAGCTCGAAGCCCGCGCGCACCGCCACGGTGGCGAGCGCGTTCGACAGCTGGCAGAGCCCGCCGGCCAGCGTCGGCACCACGCAGCCGCCGCGCAGCTCGCGGCCCTGCACGAAGCCGCGCCATGCGCCCGGCCGCCCCAGCTGGCGCCAGAAGCTCAGCACTTCGCCTGCCGGCACCTCGATGGCATCGAAGGCACGGCGCGCCACGCGCAGGTTCTGCACCTTGCCGGCCACGAGCGGAAATTCTTCGGCGCGGCCGTCGGACCACAAGGGAGTGCGGTATTGCGCGAGCACCGGCGCGTCGGCCAGTGCGCTGTCGCCGCCGTGCCAGCGCCGGGCCGAAGGTCGTAGCGTCTCGCGCAACGCATGGGCCGTGGCCAGCAGCCGCGAGCGCAGCCAGAAATCGATCGCGTCGATGCGGCGCGGCGGCTGCCAGGCCTGTTGCACGCTCACGCGGAGGGGCCGCGCTTGCGCCATTGGCCGAGGTCGGCTTCGATGCGCTGGTCGATGTTGCCGCTCCATTGCACGCCGAAGCCGGCCGCACGCAGCAGCTCGGCGATGCGGTGGCCCACCACCACGGTGTTGGCTTCGCGCTGCTCGATCTCGGGGATCATGCCGCCGCTGAAGGCCAGGTGCAGGCGGCCGGTGCGCACCGCCGCATCGAGGTCTTGCGCGTGATAGAAGCAGCAGCCGCGAATACCCGAGTCCATGCGGCCCGCGGCGCGCCATTGCTCGCGCACGTCGTCGTGGCCATCGGCGAGCGTGTTGCCTGCGCGATGCAGCGCAATGATCTTTTCGCTGCGCAGCTGCGCGAACACAGCTTCGAGCCGGTCGTATTCGGTCTGCGCGGGCCACCCGGCCTCGGCCGCGCGCTTGGCGGCGCATGCACTTGCGGCCTCGGCCTTGACCCAGGCCCGGTCTTCGGCGGTGATCTCATCGGGATCGAGGTACTCGTCGGTGATCAGCCATTCGACATCGGCGTCGGGATAAAAGCCGCTCCACACCAGGTCGTGGATGCGTCCGCGCGTGTCTTCGGGGTCGAGAGTAAGGGCCATGCGTGTTGGGTTGCCGCCTCGGCTGCAACGGGATCATGCTTTCTTTTTTCCTTACGGAAGCGTGCTCGTATTTTCACCCGGCCGCACCACGATGACGCACTAATGCGAAAGCATGAAGTCTTGCGGCCACCCCTTCCGCGCCGCGCAATCATGAAGGATGCGCCGTGGCAAGGCAATGCGCCTTTTGGCGAAGGCGGCTCCGCCACATGGCCGGGAGCCGCACCGGCGTGGTGCTGCTTGTTTGCTGCGCGACTGGCTATGCTCGGCGGCTCTTCATGCTGCAGCGCCATTCATCCATCGACCCGATCGCCCAGCCGGACGACGAAAGGCTGCCCACCGAATGGACCTCGCGCGCGCCGCCGGCCACGGAGCGCGCGCCGAAGTCGGCCGCCGACTGGGCCGCATGGCTGGCCGCGCTCGCGGTGCTGGTGTTCATGGCGGTCTTCGGCTTCCAGGCAATGACCTGGGCGCTGGCCGGTGGCTGGCAATGGCTCTGGCTGGTGGTGGGTCTGCCGTTCTTCGGGGTCTTCTCGGTGTCGGCGGTGCTGCTCGTCGTCACGAGGCTGCGCGAGCGCCGCCGGGTGCGCGTGGCGCTTGAAGGCATGTCGCTGGAGCGCGGGGAAGGCTTTCGCGTCGGCGAGCCGTTCGAACTTCGGCTGCGTGCGACGGTGCCCATTGCGCGGGAAGGCGAACGCACAGTGGCGCCGGAACGCATCGTCATGCGGCTGATGCGGCGGTCCTTCGTCGGTGCGCCCGATGGCACGGGGTCGCTGATCGATGAGTGCTGCGATGAAGCCATCGCGTTCCGGGAGGATGCGCGGGCAGGAAGGCTGCTCTATGCCTGCGAACTCAGCGCAGGCTCCGGATACGGCGACGCCGCGCAATGGTTCGTCGAACTGCACGACCCGACCGACGACGACAACGCGCCTTTCCTCATCGCCGCGCTGCGGCCGCTGCCCGCGCGCTGACCAGGCGCAGCAAGCCAGACGCAAAAAGGCCGGGCCATGCATCGCATGGCCCGGCCTTTTGTCTCAGCCCCTGTCGGGGGAGTGATTACAGCGGCAGTGCGTCACCGCGAGCGGCAGCGCGGGCTGCGGCACGCACCGCGGCGCGGTCGACCGTGCTTGCCACGACCGGTGCGACACCAGCGGCAGCGCCTTCGGCATACGGGTCAGCGCTGTGTGCAGCGGCAACTGCATCGGCGCGAACGGCGGCACGGCTGGTCGTCGAGACGATCACGCGAGCGGGGCCTGCGTCGGCGCCGGTGGCATAGGGGTTGGCGCTATGGGCTGCAACCACGGCCTGGCCGGCAACGTCGGCGCGGCTGGCGGCCGAGGTCACTTGGTGCACGCCTTCATACGTTTCAGCGTGTGCGGCACCGGCAGCGGCCAGCAGGGCGATGGAGATAGCGGAGAGGAGCTTAGAGGCGGTCATTTGGATGTCCTTCAATTCGTTTCAGTTCTTTGGATGATTTCGAACCGGTCTTGGGTGGGTCACCGTCCCTCCGGGGGCGGCCACCTCGCTCGGGGCCCTGTTCACCCAGATCGGCTTTGGGGCCGGTCTGTGAGATGAATTGTGCGCCGTTATCTAAGTAAAAACCCTTAGAGAAAAGAACCACGGCGTTCACGAAGTGGAAACAATCAGCTGCTCCAAAGGGAGATCAAGGCTTGTCGTAGAGTCTTTGCATGAGCACGCCGGCCCCTGCCTTTCCACCCCCGCCCCCCTGGGGCACTGCGGACACTGTCTTCGACAGGCTGGTGGGCGCATGGGACCTGGAACGAACCATCGAGGGCCAGGCCTCCATGACCGGCACAGCCGTGTTCACGCCGCTCGAGACAGGGATGCTGAAGTACCGCGAAGAGGGCCGGATCCGCCTTGCCGACGGCAAGGAATTCGACGGCCACCGCGAGTACCTCTTCGAACGCGCCCCGGGCGGCTTCGTGGTGCACTTTGCCGAAACCCCGCCGCGCCTGTTCCACGCCATCGGCATCGTGCGCGACGGCGATGCGCTCGCCGGTTCGGCCACGCACCTGTGCACGCCCGACACCTACGACAGCAGCTACCGCTTTCTGGCGGACGGCTCCTTCACCATCCGCCACACGGTCCACGGCCCGCGCAAGGACTACCTCTCGGCCACCGTGTTCAGGCGACGCGGCAAGTAGCTCAGTCGCGGTCGAGCCGCCAGCCCGGCATGCCGCGCATCACCGTCTGCACGAGCATCGCGCAGATGCCGCACTTGATCAGGTCGCCGGGAATGAACACCAGCATGGCCAGCGCGGCCTGCGGCAGCGACATATGGGCGATCAACGAAAGCCCGACGATGCCGAAGCCGTAGACCACGACGATCCCGCCGACCACCGACGACACAAAAGCCGCAACCAGCAGCCCCACGCCCGTGGCCCCGGCCATGCGACGCACGGCAAGGCGCATCAGCAAGCCGCAGGCGAAGGCCCCGAACATCCAGCCGAACAGGAAGCCCCCGGCCGGCGCCACGAACACGCTCAGGCCGCCGCGGCCGCCGGGCAGCAGCGGCAGGCCCAGTGCCACCGCGAGCAGGAACAGCGCAATCGCCAGGAACCCACGGCGCGGCCCGAGCAGGCAGCCCGCCAGCATCACGCCCAGCGACTGCAGCGTGATCGGCACGCCGAACGGCAGGTCGATCTTCGGGATCAGGCCGAACACCGCCATCAGCGCTGCGAACAGCGCGATGTACGACAGGGAGCGGGACGAAGTGAGGGAGCCTGAAGTGGTGGTCATGGCAATCGCAATCGAGAAAAAGGAAGGAAGCTCAGCGCCCGAGCCGCGCGGCGAGCGCATCGGCCACGCGCTCCGCCGTCTGCAGCGTGCGGATGGTCAGCGGCGCCAGCAGCCGCAGGCCGCCGCCGTGGCCTGAACGCGCGCGGTAGGCGTCGTCGAGGCGCTGCCACTGCACATAGAAATTTTCGGCGAAGCGCAGCATCAGGCCAAGGCCCAGTGCGATCCGCTCGGTCGGCACGCCAAGGCGCTGCAGCGGATGCAGCACCGCTTCGAGCACCGCCAGCAGGTCTTCGAAGCGCGTGGTCAGCGTGAGCATCAGCGCAAGCGTCGCCGCGCTGGCAAGGCGCAATGCGCTGGCCACGCCGAGCGGGGTCGTGCCCATCGCCCAGTGGAAGCCGACGATCAGCCCGCCAGCGATCGCCACGCCGACCAGCATGCGCACCCGGCGCCACGCAGGCGGCCCGAGCGAGACGAAGATCAGCAGCACCACCGCGCAGGCAACGGCCAGATGCACCGGCCGCTCGACCAGCACCAGCAGCGTGCCGCACACCGACAGCACCGCGAGCTTGACCCACGCCGCCATCGCATGCATCCACGTCGGCTGCTCCGAATAGAGGCTACGCATGGCGGCCCCGCTCTGCCGCAGCGCGCTCGCGCACGTTCTCGGCATAGGCCTCGCACACTTCGCGGCCCGGCCCGTCGGCGCGCACCTTGCCCTGTTCGAGCCACAGCACGCGTTCGAAGTCGTAGACGTGTTCGAGCAGGTGCGTGGACACGAGGATCTGGTGATCGCTCGCCTCGAGCTGCGCGGCCAATCGCGCCTGGCTCAGCAGATCGAGGCTGGCAAAAGGCTCGTCGAGCAGCAGCGTGGCGGGCTCGCTGATCTGCAAGGCCAGCAGGCACACCTGCTGGCGTTGCCCCTGGCTCAGCTCGCCCACGGCGCGCCCGGCCCAGGCTTCGAGCCCGCGCTGCGCAAGAAAATCGCGCGCCTGCTGCCGCGCCGCCTGCCGTGTTTCGCCACGCGCCGTGAGGCTGAAAGCCAGTTCCTCGGCCACGGTCGGAAAAATGATCTGGTCGTCGGGGTTCTGGAACATCAGGCCCACGTGCTTCGACAGCTGCCTGCGGTCGGCCTGCGTGTCGCAGCCATGCACGACCACGCGCCCCTGCTGCGGCTGATCGAGTCCGCTGATGAGGCGGAACAGGCTGCTCTTGCCGGCTCCGTTGTCGCCGACCAGGCCGATGCGCGTCTCCTGCAGGCTGAGCGTCAGCCCCTCGAAGACATGCTGGTTGCCGCGCACCAGCGTCACCGCCTCGAGGCGGATGCTGTGCGGGGAGCTGGTTTCGGGCGGGGTCGGCTGCGGCAAGGGGCGCCCACTGTACCCGAACGCGCCATGGGGCCAAGGAGTTCAGGCAGTGGCGGCAAAGAGCCCGTTGATCTCTCCGACCGACAGCATGCCCTCGCCCATCGTGCCGAAGCGGCCATGCTCGAAAGCCTCCTTGGCGATCCGGTCTACCAGCCCCAATGCCGACTGCAGCGGGCCGCAACCCAGGCTGATTCGCCGCGCACCAGCACGCGCGAGCCCATCGGCGGACGGTGCGCCGGCATAGCCCGCGTACACGTTCACGGGCAGGCTCAGCGCGCCCGCCAGCCGTTCGATCTCTTCAAGACTGGACATGCCGGGCACGAAGATGCCGTCCGCACCCGCCGCCGCATAAAGCTGTGCGCGGCGCAGCGCCTCTTCGAATCGAGCCGCCGGGTCGTTCCAGGGCACGAAGTAGACGTCGGTGCGCGCGTTGATGAAGAAGCGCGCGTCGAGCTTGCGGATGGCGGCGATGCGCTCGCACAGCACCTCGGGCGCCGCCAGCTCGCGCGTGCCCGGCCTTGTGCCGTCCTCGATGTTGATGCCGGCCGCGCCCATGCCGATCAGCGCGCTTGCCACGTCGCCCACCGCCTGCGTGCTGTCGCCATAGCCCTGTTCGATGTCCACGCTCACCGGCACTCCCGTCACGCGGCAGATGCGCTCGCAGGCTGCGATCAGCTCGCTGACGGGCATGCGCTCGCCGTCCGCGTAGCCAAGCGACCAGGCCATGCCCGCGCTGGTGGTTCCGATGGCGCTTGCGCCGGCGCGCTCGACGATGCGGGCGCTGGCGGCGTCCCAGGCGTTCACGAGAACCAATGGATCAGGGCCGGCGTGCAGCCGGTGAAAGGCATCTGTCTTCTGTTGCGCGTCGCTGGATCGCATGTCTGGTCGTTCCAAAGGAGTTGAAGGATGACCGCAGCCTAGACGCAATGCGCCGCCGGGACTTGGAAAAAACTGCTGTCCGCGCCGCGACCTGCCTATATCAGCCCGACCACCGGATAGCGTCGCCACCCCGGCTCCGCATGGCGCCGGCCGTGCGCAAAGAGAAAGCCCAGCACAGCCTGCTGGTCAGACAGCTTCTCGGGGTGGTCCGCCTTCCACTGCTCGAACTGGCGCTTCAGCGCGGGCTCGTCCTCCAGCATGCGCAGCGCGGTGTCCTCGAATACATAGGCCGAGAAGTTCTCCTTCTTCTCCAGCACGCTATTGAAGAAGCCCCAGCGGAAGAAGCTGTCGTGGGCTTCGGGCTCCAGCGTTTCGACCGCGTAGCGGGCGTTGGGTTGGTCCAGTGGCACCAGCACGTCGCCCACGCGCGCCTGGAAGCGCTCGGTGTGCGTGGCGAGCACCAGCTGGTCATGGAACATGTGGCCTTCGTAGGCGCTCGCGCGCGAGGTCACGCTCTGCACGCGGTACACCCGGGCCGCATCGAACAACTGGTCCGCTTCCAGGCGCCGCAGCTCGACGCCGTTCCATTGCAGGCGCTCGATCACTTCGCGCCAGGCCTGGGGCACCAGGTAGGCCTTGGGCGCCGCGACCGCCAGGTCTTCCACGCAGCGATCGAAGTGCACGATGTCTTTCTCCCAGGGCTGGCTGCGGTCGTAGGCCAGGCGCTCGTAGTTCCCGAGCCGGCTCGGCGTGCGAACCGCGCGATAGCCCTTGAAGCGAAGGCTCGCCGGCCGGCTGCGGTCGTTGCGCCATGTCAGCGGCCAGCGCGCCTGCTGCGCTGCAGCAGCCCTGGCGTCGCGGCGCAGCGCCTGAATCTGCGCCGCGTGCGCGACGGTGAACTCCAGCACCACCTCGACCAGCGTCCGCATGGAAGCCACGCGGTCGGCAAAGGGCTTGAGCATGTGGGTCTCGGGCATGAAGCCGATGGTGTGGTGCAGCGCCGCATAGCCGGTGGAAAAGCGCGGCAGGTCGAGGAAGTCCTCGATGCCGTCGTCGGGTGTCTCGGCCAGCAGGTTCATGTACGGGCAGGTGGGCCAGCCGCGTTGCGCCATGTCGCCGTAGATCGCAGGCAGCATGCTTTCGCGCAGGAACTGCCCGAGCCCGCCGCCCAGCTTGTCGGGCTGGGTCGGGATCAGCGTCATGGTGTAGCTGTAGTCCGCGCCGTTGGAGGTGTGGGTGTCGACCATCACATCCGGGTCCCACGCGGTGAAGAAGCGGTTGAACACCTGCGCGGCCAGGCTGTCGCACTTGATGAAGTCGCGGTTCAGGTCCAGGTGCCGGCCGTTGCCGCGGAAGCCGAAAGATTCGGGCCCGAGCTGGTTCACGCGCGAGGTGTTCTGCCGGTTGATACAGCCGTCCACGTTGTAGACGGGAATGAACAAAAACACCGTGTCGCCCAGCGCCGCCAACCGCCCGGGCTGCGTGCAGAAATCGCGCACCAGCGCCATGCAGGCGTCGATGCCCTCGGGCTCGCCGGGGTGGATGCCGTTGTTATTGAAGAACACCGGGCGGCGCTGCTGCTTGAGCGTGTCGCGATCGAACACGCCGTCGGCAGTGACCACGCCGGCGTGAAGGGGAACGCCGGTGTCCGACACGCCGATCTCGCCCCAGCGCAGCACGCCGGGAAATTGCCCGGCCAGCCGCTCGTAGAAGGCGATGCATTCGGCCCAGGTGGTGGTCTGGTTGCCGTTGCCGGACTCGAACGGCGTGGGGTACTGGTTTTCGTGTGCAGCAGTCATGGGAAGAAGGCTACAGTAGTCGCCCCAATCCGGTCATCCAGCCCTTCTTTCTGCAAAGCCAGGAGCCTGCCAGACACGGCCGCACGCACAACACACATTCAAGGAAACAGACATGGGCGCCCAATGGAAAGCGAAACACAAGGATCTGGCGGCCAATGCCAAGGGCCGGCTGTTCAGCAAGCTCGCCAAGGAAATCATGATGGCCGCGCGCAACGGCGCCGATCCGGCCTCCAACTCGCGTCTTCGGCTGGTCGTGGAGCAGGCGCGCAAGGCCTCGATGCCCAAGGACACGCTCGACCGCGCCATCAAGAAAGGCGCGGGCCTCACTGGCGAGGCCGTGCATTTCGAGCACGTGATGTACGAAGGCTTCGCGCCGCACCGCGTGCCGGTGATGGTCGAGTGCCTGACCGACAACGTGAACCGCACCGCGCCTGAAATGCGCGTGCTGTTCCGCAAGGGCCAGCTGGGCACCTCGGGCTCGGTGTCGTGGGACTTCGACCACGTCGGCATGATCGAAGCCGAACCCGCCAAACCCGACGCCGACCCCGAAGTGGCCGCCATCGAAGCCGGCGCCCAAGACTTCGAACCGGCCAGCGAAGGCCACCCCGCAGTCTTCCTGACAGACCCCACCGACCTCGATCTCGTGAGCCGCGCGCTGCCGGCCCAGGGCTTCACCGTGCTGTCGGCCAAGCTGGGCTACAAGCCCAAGAACCCGGTCGATCCGGCGAGCCTGAGCGCGACAGACCTGGAAGAAGTCGAAACCTTCCTGGCGGCCATCGACGCGAACGACGACGTGCAGAACGTGTTCGTGGGCCTGGCGGGCTGAGGCAGCTTCTTCATCGGCCGCATGCTCGCGGGAAAGTGCCTCTGCGGCGCCGTCCACTACAAGGTGGCGGATGAATTCGCCTACGCCCTGAACTGCCACTGCTCGGACTGCCGGCGCGCGACCGGCTCGGCCTTCAAGCCCTTCGCGGGCATCGAGCGCGGCAAGCTCGCCATTACGCAGGGCGAAGACGCGGTGATGATCTACGGCAAGAAGGACGCGGGCGACATTCACTGCGCAAAGTGCGGCTCGCTGCTCTATTCGGTGGTGCGCGACGGCCAGTTCGTGCACGTCACGCTGGGCACGCTGGTCGATGCGCCAGCGATTCGCCCGACCGCACACATCTTCGTCGGCTCCAAGGCGCCGTGGTTCACGATCACGGACGACCTGCCGCAGCACAAGGGCCACGTCGGCGAGAACTGAGCGCTGCCGCGCAAGAAGATGCCACCGCGGCGCCGACAACCGCATCCTGTGCCGTGACGCGGCCCAAGTTCGGGCCCGCGCCCGCAGGGTGCGCACCTATGCTCGATGAAGTCCTCTTCTTCATCCTTGGAGCTTTTCCATGTCCCTGCAAGATTTCAAGGTCCTCACCTTCGACGTCGTCGGCACGCTGATCGATTTCGAGGGCGGCATGCTCGCCTACCTGCGCAGCGCGGCGCCCGATGCCGACGTGAGCGACGACGACTTCCTGGCCGCCTACCGGCGCGCGCGCGCCGACGGCAATGCCGGCTGGTACCCCGACGACCTGGAGCGCTGCTGGCACGCCGTCGCGCCGGCGCTTGGCTTGCCCGACACCGACGCCATCGCGCAGGGCCTGCGCGACTCGGTCGCGCAATGGCCGGCGTTCCCCGATTCGGTGGAAGCGCTGAAGCGGCTCGGCAAGCGCTTCAAGCTGGTGACGATGACCAACGCCCAGGCCTGGGCGCTGGCGCATTTCGACAAGACCCTGGGCTCGCCCTTCGACATGCTGCTGAGCTGCGACGACGCGCTGTGCGAGAAGCCCGACGCGCGCTACTTCGCCTATGCCCGCGGCCGCTTCGAAGGCGCCTGGGGCTACAAGCAGGCCGACAACCTGCACGTGGCGCAAAGCCAGTACCACGACATCGGCATCTCCAAGCAATTGGGCATCACCACCTGCTGGATCGAGCGTCGGCATGCACAAAAGGGTTCGGGCGGCACCATCGAGTCGAAGCACACCGTGCCCGACTACCACTTCCACACGCTGGCCGAGCTGGCCGATGCGGTCGAGGCCGGACGTTGAGCACCATGGGCATCACCATCCTTCGCCAGTCGGCCACCATCGGCGGCCTGCAAGACCAGGGCACGCCCGCACGCCCCCTGAGTCAGCCACCCTGCCGGCTGAGCGGCATCGACGTCGAGCTCGCCGGCGCAGGTGACAACAAGAGCGGCATCTGGCAATGCGAGCCCGGCCGCTTCGAGCGCCAGCTGGCCAACGCCGAGGTCATGCACATCCTGGCCGGTGCCTGCACATTCACGCCGACCGATGGCGCCGCGCTGGAGATTCGCGCGGGCGACACGCTGTTCTTTCCGGCGAACACCACCGGAGAGTGGCATGTGCACGAGACCTTGCGCAAGGTCTTCGTCGTGATGACGCTGTAGGCAAGCGGCCGCGGCCTCAGGCCGCCTGCTTCGTCTGCTCTTGAGCGAACCGGCCGATCGAGAAGCTCTCGATCGGCGTCGACGTCTGGCCAGTGGCGATCAGCTCGGCCATCGTCTCGCCCACGCCCGGGCTGATCGCAAAGCCCTCGCCATTGAAGCCGAAGGCATAGTGCAGGCCCGGCACGCGGGCGCTCGGGCCCATCACGGGTTGCCAGTCGGCGGTGTAGCCCTCGATGCCGCTCCACACGCGGATCAGTTGCACGTGCTCGAAGGCCGGCACGAAGCGGCGCAGCTCGCGCAACTGGCGCAGCACGTTGTCGGGCTTCACGTAGGCGCGGATGTGCTGCGCATGCGCAGGCCCCTTGAGCCCGCCGCCGAAGACGATGTTGCCGCGCGCGATCTGCCGGAAGTACAGGCCCTCGTGCTCGATGGGCGAAGAGATGCCGATCGACGGCCCGATGGCGTAGGGCAGCGGCTCCGTCACGCCCATCTGCGGCCCGCGCGCATCCATCGGCACGGCTTCGCCGAACTGTTCGGCCATGCGGTTCGACCACGCGCCGCAGGCTACAAAAAGCTGCGCCGCGCGAAAGCGCCGGCCGTCCGCCGTGTGGGCAACGAAGCCCGCGCCATCGCGCTCGACATGCATCACCTCGGCCTGCTCGACGATGTTCGCGCCCGCGCGCCGCGCTGCCCGCGCAAAGGCCGGGCCGGCCAGGCGCGGGTTGGCGTGGCCGTCGTTCGGCGACAGCGATCCGCTCACGATGCCGGGCGCGAAGATGCCCCAGCGCCGGCGCAGATGCTCCGCATTGAATAGTTCGAGATCGAGGCCGAGCGGCTTCACGTCTTTCGCGTGCTGCTCCAGCACCGCGGCCTGCTGCTCGGTGTAGCAGACGCGCAGGTGGCCGTAAGGCACGAACTCCAGGTCTTCGCCCAGCAGTTCCTTCACGCGGCCCCAGACGGCGCGCGCACGGTTGGCCAGTGGCATCTGCGCCAGAGCGCGGCCCTGCCTGCGCACATTGCCGAAGTTGGTGCCGCTGGCCTGGCGGCCCACGAGCTCGCGTTCGAGCAGCGTGACCGACAGGCCATGCTGGCGGCGCAGGAAGAAGGCGGCGGTGGTGCCCATCAGGCCGCCGCCGAGCACCAGCACGTCGGTGGTGGTCGTCGTATCGCTCATGCCTGCACCTCGCGCGTGTTCATCATCAGCGGCTTGACGGGTGCTTGCGAGCGCAGGCGCCCCACCAGTTGCACCGGCACGCCGCTGGCCTGCGCCACGATCTCGGCCGAGGCGTGGCCGCAGAAGCGGCCCTGGCAGCGCCCCATGCCGACGCGGCTGAAAGCCTTGGCGCGGTTGACTTCATGGCTGTCCATCTCGTTGACGCAGCGGCGCAGTTCGCCTGCCGTCACCGCCTCGCAGCGGCACACGACCGCGTCGTCGGGCAGTGCCGCAGCCTGTGCATGCGGCCATGGAAAGGCACGCGCCAGGCCTTCGCGGAAGCGATTCATCTGCGCCAGGGTGCGACGCAACGCGGCGGACTCGGCGTCGTAGAGCGCACGGCCCGGTGCATGGCCGAGATCGGCCAGCGCGGCGAGCGCTGCCAGTCGGCCGGCCGCTTCGGCACCATCGGCCCCGAGGATGCGAACGCCGTCGCCGGCCAGGTACACGCCCTTGGTGCTGCTGCGGCCGTCGGCGTCGATGCGCGGCAGCCACTGCCGGCTCAGCGGCTCGAATTCGAAGTCGCAGCGCGCAATGTCGGCCAGCTGCGTTTCGGCGCGCAGGTGCCAGCCGAGGCCCACGGCATCGCACTCGAAGCGCTGCTCGCGCCCCTGGGCATCGCGTACGGCCACGGCCTGCACGCCCAGGCTGTCGTCGCCGTCGATGCGCAGCGGCTCCACGCCCTGCAGCACCGGCACGCCCACGCGGCGCAGGCCGCGAATCAGCGCGAGCCCGCGCAGTGCCAACCGCGGTCTTGCAAGCAAACCGGCCACGGCGCCCCAGGGCTTGGCGGCCGGTGCGGTGTCGAGCACCGCTGCCACCCGCGCGCCGGCCTGCACGTACTGCGAGGCCACGAGGTACAGCAGCGGGCCGCTGCCCATGAAGACGACGCGCGAACCAATGGCGCAGGCCTGCGCCTTCAGCGCGATCTGCGATGCGCCCAGGCTGTAGCAGCCGGCGCGGTGCCAGCCCGCCACGGGCATCAGCCGATCGGTCGCGCCGCTGCACACCAGCAAGGCATCGAACGGCAGCGTCTGCGGCTCGCCGGCATGCACGACGTGCAGCGCGCCTTCGCTCACGTTCCAGGCCAGCGTGTCGCCGCGGTAGTCGATGTGGTCGCGCAGCGCGTCGAAGTCGCTGTGCAGCGCCTGCGCTTTTTCGGCCTCGGTGCCGTAGAGCTTGGCATAGGGCCGCTTGAAGCCCTCGGGCTGGCGGCGGTAGATCTGGCCGCCGTCGCGCCGGCTTTCGTCGACGACGATGGGCCGCACGCCGGCGCGCACCAGCGCCTGCGCGGCGCGCACGCCGGCGGGGCCGGTGCCCACAACGACGATGCGTGGCGAAGCAGAAGGAAAAGAAGGAGGCGCCCCGCTCATGCCCCGCCCTCCGGCGCATGGCGAGCCAGCGACTGCTGCAGGTCCGGTGTCGGCAACCACTGGTCCGCCGGCGGGCGCGTAAGCACCGACATGCCCTCTTCCACCGGTGTCGAGCAGGCGCGCAGGCGCTCGCCGGCCGGTGTCCACACCCAGCAGTCCTGGCAGGCGCCCATCAGGCAGAAGCCGGCGCGCGGCCCGTCGCCGAACTCGCTGTCGCGCACGCGTCGTCCGTTGCTCAGCAGCGCCACCAGCAGCGTGTCGCCGGCCAGCGCGGTGCGGGCCTCGCCGTCGATGTGCAGGGTCAGCGCGGGCCGGTCGGTTTCCGCGAGCCGCACGAAGCGGGCTGGCGGCTGGAAGCGAGGCTTTGGTTCGGGCATGGACGGTCGAAGGCGCCGGTCAGCGCTCGTGAGGGAAAAGCCGTTCGATCGGACAGTGCGTCTTGATGAACGGCGACTTGATGACGATGTAGCTGAAGTACTTCGCGATGCCGATGTTGCGTTCGAGCAGCCCCTCGATCACTTCCTGGTAGTGATTCACGCCGCGGGTGAGAAAGCGCAACAGGTAGTCGTAGCCGCCGCTGACCAGGTGGCATTCGAGCACCTCGTCGACCTCGCGGATCGCAGCCTCGAAGCGCACGAAGTCCTCGCGGTGGTGGTCCGACAGCGTGACCTCGGTGAACACGGTGAGCGTGTCGCCGAGTTTTTCGAGCCGAAGGTGCGCGCCATAGCCGGCGATGTAGCCGGCCTGTTCCAGCCGCTTCACGCGAATGAGGCAGGGGCTGGGCGAGAGCCCCACCGCGTCCGCCAGGTCGACGTTGGTCATGCGCCCGTTCTTCTGCAACTGGGCCAGGATGCGAAGGTCGAGTCGGTCGATCTTGAAAGCTTCTGACATGGCGGTGCCTGATAACGAGAGAAAGCCCGATTCTGCGTCGTTGGCCGCCGGTCTTGCGGGCTTTGCGCGCCTGTTCGCTCAGGCCGCCATCGCGGCGCGGACGTCAGGTGCTTCCAGCACTTCGTCGAGCGTCTTCTTCAGCCGCGCGAACATCTGCGCAAACTCGTCCTCGGTGAAGGTGAGCGCAGGCGCAAAGCCGAGGATGTGGTCGCCGAATGAGCGGAACACCAGCCCGTTGCGGTAGCCGGCGGCGAAGATGCGATCGGACAGCCCCAGCGCCGCATCGAAACGGCGCTTGCTGGCCTTGTCGCTCACCAGCTCCAGCGCGCCCAGCAGGCCGCGGTGGCGTGAATCGCCCACCAGCGGATGCGCGAGCAGCGCATCGAGCCCGGCGGCGAAGTGCGCCGCGCCGCGCTGGCCGTTGGCAAGGATGCCGCCTTCCTCGTAGAGCCGCAGCACTTCGAGTGCAACAGCGGCGCCGACCGGGTGCGCCGAATAGGTCGCGCCGTGGCCAATGGAGGCGCCCTCGGGCGCGCCGTCGGCGATGCCGGCGTAGACCTTCTCCGACATCATGGTCGCGCCCATCGGCACGTAGCCGGCCGTGAGGCCCTTGGCCATGGTCATCAGGTCGGGCTCCACGTCTTCGGCTTCGCAGGCGAACATGGGTCCGGTGCGGCCGAAGCCGGTGATGACTTCGTCCACGACGAAGAGGATGTCGAGCTCACGCGCGGCCTCGCGCATGGCCTTCAGCCAGCCCTTGGGCGGCACGATGACGCCGCCCGAGCCTTGGATGGGTTCGCAGAAGAAGGCAGCCACGTTGTCCGCGCCCAGCTCGGCCACCTTGGCGCGCAAGGCCGCGACCGACGAGGCGATCAGCGCCTGCGGGTCGGCGCCGTCGGCATGGCGATAGGCGTAAGGCGACGCAATGTAGTGCTGCGTGGGCAGCGGCAGGTCGAAGCCGCGATGAAAGGCCGGCAGCGCCGTGAGGCCCGCGCCGGTGGACGACGAGCCGTGGTAGCCGCGCTCCAGCGAAATGAACTGCTTCTTCGACGGCCGGCCGGTCGCGTTGTAGTACTGCACGATGAAGCGCACGGCGGCATCGACCGCCTCGGAGCCACCCAGCGTGAGGTACACGCGGGTCAGCGAGGCGGGCGTGATCTGCACCAGTTTTTCAGCAAGGCGGATGGCCGGCTCGCTGCTGAAGTGGAAGTAGCCGGTTGCGTACGGCAGCTTGCGCATCTGCTCGGTGGCGGCCTGCACCACGCTCTCCTGCCCGTAGCCCACGTTCACGCACCACAAGCCCGCAAAGGCGTCGAGCAGTTCGTGGCCGTTGCCGTCGGTCAGCCAGGCACCACGGCCCGAAGACAGCACGGTGGGGCCGCGCTGCTCGTGCACGCGCCAGGGCGAGACGGGGTGGATCAGATGCGCGCGGTCGATTGCGTCGAGCGCGGCTTGGTGGGGCAATGCGGTGGGGTGCGTCATGACGGTGTTGGAGGGAGCGAGAGCGAAGGAGCTTTCGATGCCCTCAGCTTAGGCGGCGCACCGCACGAGGTGGTGCTGCTTTGGGGGTGCCGCACAAAGCAGGCTGCGGTTGTGTGCATGGCACGCAGCAGATCGTGCGGTCGGTCTTCCTTCTTCCCGTCTTCAATACCCACGCGCGCGGTCGACCAGCCCGAGCATCGGCTCGCCGGCTTCGAAGCGCTCGAGGTTGTCGAGCACCACTTCCGCCGCGCTCAGCGGCTGCGTCATGCTCGCGATGTGCGGCGTGAGCTGGATGCGCGGATGGCGCCAGAAGGCGTGCTCCAGCGGCAGCGGCTCGGGGTCGGTCACGTCGAGCACCGCATCGCCGATCTGTCCGCTTGCGAGCGCGGCCAGCAGGTCGGCATCCACAAGCTGCGGCCCGCGCCCCACATGCACCAGCCCGGCGCCCGTGGGCAGCAACGAAAACAGCCGCGCATCGAGAAAGCCGCGTGTCGAATCGGTCAGAGGCAGCAGGCACACGAGGATGTCGGTGCGCGCCAGAAAGGCCGGCAGCTCATCGGCGCCGGCATGGCATTGCACGCCGTCGACCTCGTGCCGCGAACGGCTCCATCCTGCGCAGTCGAAGCCCAGCGCAACAAGCTGCGCCAGCACGGCCTGCCCGAGCGAGCCCAATCCGAGCACGCCGATGCGCCGTTCACCAGCGGGCCGCACGGGCAGCGGCCTCCACAGGCCCTCCTGCTGCTGGCGCCGGTATTGCGGCATGTCGCGATGCAGGCCAAGCACAGCATGCGTCACGTACTCGACCATGCCGCGCACGATGCCGGGCTCCACCATGCGCACGATTGGCAACGAGGCCGGAAGCGCTGCGAAGTCGAACTGATCGACGCCCGCGCCGGAAGAAAACAGCACTTCCAGATTGGGAAAGCGCGTCGCCAGATCTTCCGGCGGCTCCCAGGCTGCGAGGAAGCGCACCTGCGCTGGGTCGCCGATGTCGGGCCAGATGCGGAAGTCGATGTCTGGTGAGCGGCGGCTGAACACTTCGGCCCACAGGCGGCCTCTTGCCGGGTCGGATTTGTAGAGGAAGGTAGTTTTCATGATTGACTGGGACTCGGCTGGGAACACGTTCAGGGTGCGTGCGAATGACACCGGGTACTCCCGTCGGCGTGATCGCACCCTGAACAGCAAGCGCTCATCCAACAGCCTGAGTAACGATGGCAAAGAGCGAAGGACCACCCGCCGGAGTGACAAGCGGCGCACCACGCACCATCGTCGTAGGCGCATCCACACGCAGCAGCCCGATGCTCTCCAGGCACTCAGACAGCCCACTGTCGAAGTCGATGTCGATGCGCGTGAAGTGCCCGGCATTCACACTGGCCAGATGCGCGATCAACGCCTTCGCACCGTCGACATCAGGCGCAACCACCGGCCCGATCGAATGCCCGCGCCCGAAGCGACGCAGCATCGCAAAGCCGCGCGGTTCGTTGTCATGGTCGAGCACCACGCAGGCATCGGCGGTGGACAGCAGGTCGGCAATCAATGCATCGCGCGGCATGCCACGCGCCGCCGCGTCGAGGGCCTGCAGCGCTGCTGCCTCGTGAACACCGGCAGGCCGCAGACGCCAGCCTGGCTGCAAGGCCACCAGCGGCGCCGACTGCGCGATGCCCTGGTGCTGCCGCAATTCGCCGGTGCGCACGAACCCCAGCCGCTCGTAGAGGCCGCGACCTTCGGCGGTGGCATGCAGCAGCACCGTGCGGTCTTCCAGGCCGTCGAGCAGCGCGCTCATTAAACGGTGTCCGATGCGCCGGCCCTGGCAGGCTGGCGTCACGACCACGAGGCCGAGGGTGGCGTGGCGTTCGCCCCAGAGCCAGCGCAGGGCACAGCCGACGATCTCGCCGTCGCGCTCGGCCACGATGCCTTCGGCATGCGCGAACACCTGCGCCCAGTCCGCCAGCCGATGCGGCCAGCGCAACAGGTCGGTCAGCGCCTGCGCGAACGGCAGGTCGGCAGGCGTCATCGGTCTCAGCACCACGCCGTCTCCGGTGGGTGCATTCGGGGTCTGATCGGGCATTGAAGGGTCTCGGTAGCGAAGAGGATGTTCCTTCCATCTTGGACGACATCGGCGCACGGTGCCAGACCGAAATCGACGTTCACTGCAACTTGCAAGCTTCGGCTGCAACGTGCCCGGGTTTTGCAATTCGCTGCGGTGCGGTGCCTGCGTACGCATACAAATGCTGTGCCAACCTGCCTAGGATCGATCGCCGCCCTTGCGGTGTTCTCGCAACCTACGCCCATGCAAGCCTTCGACCCGCGACAGATCCACGTGCCTTCGGGCCATTTCATCGGTGGGCGCCTCGTGCCCGACGCCGGCCGTATCGTGGTGCACAGGCCCTCCGATGCGCAGGCGCATGCCGAGCTTCCACTGGCCGATGCCGACACGGTAGACGCCGCCGTGCGCGACGCATGGAGCGCCTGGCGCCACAGCGACTGGGCACGCCGTGCACCGCGTGAACGCGCTCGCGTGATGCGCCGCTGGGCTGAACTGATCGAGGCCGATGCGGCAAATCTCGGCCCGCTGGAAGCCGTGTGTTCCACGCGGCCGGTGCGCGACGCCATCGCGTGGGACGTTCCATTCACGGCCGAGGGCCTGCGCTTCTTCGCCGAGTACGCGGACAAGCTCGGCGGCGAAGTCGCGGCAACACGCCACGACCACCTTGGCATGGTGGTGGCCGAGCCCTATGGCGTCATCGGTGCGATCACGCCGTGGAATTTTCCGCTGGTCATGGTGTCGTGGAAGGTCGGCGCGGCGCTCGCGGCCGGCAATGCGGTGGTGCTCAAGCCATCGGAGCTCACGCCCTGGTCGGCGCTGCGGCTGGCCGAGCTGGCCATCGAGGCCGGCGTGCCGCCCGGGCTCTTCAACGTCGTGCAGGGTGATGGCCGCATCACTGGAGACGCGCTCTCGCGGCACCCGCTGATATCGAAGATGACCTTCACCGGCTCCACCCGCACCGGCGCCGCCATCATGGCCGCCTGCGCCATGACCGGCCCCAAGCCGGTAACGCTGGAACTCGGCGGCAAGAGTCCGCAGCTGGTGTTCGACGATGCGCCCGACATCGACCGCCTGGCCGGCATGATCGCCGGCGCCATCACCGGCAACGCGGGGCAGGTGTGCGTGGCCGGGTCGCGGCTGATCGTGCAGCGCGGCATTGCCGAGGCGCTGGTGGAGCGCATCGCGGCGCGCTTCGCGGCGATCCGCCCGGGCGCGACCTGGGACGACACGGCCACGCTGCCGCCCATCATCTCGACGCCGCAGGCCGGCCGCATCCTGGAGATCGTCGATCGCGCGCGCGACGCCGGGGCTACCGTGCGCTGCGGCGGCGGCCTGTTCGACGGCGGGCCGGGTGGCGCCTACTTCCAGCCCACGCTGATCGAGGGTGTTGACGGCGCCAACCCCGCGGTGCGCGAAGAGATCTTCGGACCGGTGCTCACGGTGCAGACCTTCGCCGACGAAGAAGAAGGCCTGGCGCTTGCCGCGCACGAGCACTACGGGCTGGCCAGCGGCGTGCACACCGCCGACATCGGCCGCGCGCTGAGGGCGATGCGCGGCATCAGTGCCGGCACGGTCTGGATCAACCGCTACGGCCGCAGCGCCGACTTCGTGATTCCCACCGGGGGTTATCACCAATCGGGCATCGGCAAGGACCTGGGGCGCCAGGCGGTCGAGGCCAACCTGCGCTTCAAAAGCGTGCTCATCGACTTCGCCGCGACGCACTGAGGTGCGCCGCCGCACGCATGGAGGGCAGACCGCATGGCATGCCGCCACGCCCCCTTCAAACCGCAGCTTTGTCGCGGCGGGCAACGTTTTTCCCTACAACTCCGGAGCGGCTGCGTGCTGCAATCAATTCGTAATGAGCTTGTCGCAATTGCCATCCAAAGCAAGCGACCCGACCCGGCCGGCGACCGGTTTGAATGAACCCAAGGATTCGAGACCATGACCTTCAAGCCCAAGTACGTGACCTTCGACTGCTACGGAACGCTGACGCGCTTCCGCATGAAAGAGATGTCGCATGAGCTCTTTGCCGATCGCATTCCGGCCGAGCACATGGAGCAGTTCATCGCCGACTTCGCGGCCTACCGCTTCGATGAGGTGCTGGGCGCCTGGCAGCCCTACGAGGTGGTGCTGAAGAACGCGGTGCGGCGCCTGTGCCGCAAGTGGAAGATCCAGTACTTCGACCTGGACGCGCAGAAGATCTACGACGCGGTGCCCACCTGGGGCCCGCACGCCGACGTGGCCGCCGGCCTGGCCAAGGTCGCGAAGGAAATCCCGCTGGTGATCCTGTCGAACGCATCGGACGACCAGATCCAGAAGAACGTCGCGATGCTCGGCGCTCCCTTCCACCGCGTCTACACCGCGCAGCAGGCCCAGGCCTACAAGCCGCGCCTGACCGCCTTCGAATACATGCTCGATTCGCTCGGCTGCAACCCGGAAGACGTGCTGCACGTGTCGTCCAGCCTGCGCTACGACCTGATGTCGGCGGACGACCTGGGCATCGTCAACAAGGTGTTCGTGAATCGCGGCCATGGGCCCGGCAACCCCGCGTACCGCTACACGGAGATCCAGGACATCGGCGGCCTGCCCGGCGTCGTCGGCCTCTGATCTTTCTTTCTTGCAGCACCAGCCCCACGCCATGAAGCTCGACTCCTACTGGACCGATTCGGCGCCAGCCTTCGCCCCCGAGGCACATGAGTTGCCGGCGCAGGTCGATGTAGCCATCGTCGGCGGCGGCTTCACCGGCCTGTCGGCGGCGCTGGCACTGGCCCGGCGTGGTGCCCGCGTCGCGGTACTGGAGGCCGGCTCGCGGGTGGCGGCCGAAGCGTCGGGCCGCAACGGCGGGCACGTCAACAACGGGTTGGCCGTGGACTACGCCGATGTGGCGGCCAAGGTCGGCGTCGAGCGCGCGCGCGGCTGGTATCACGCGTACGACGCGGCGGTCGATACGGTGGCGCGGCTGGTGCGCGACGAGGCCATCGACTGCGACTTCATGCGCCACGGCAAGCTCAAGCTCGCCACGCGGGCGAACCAGATGGCCGCGCTCGAAAACAGCGCCCGACGCCTGGTCGACGACGGCGTAGACTGCGACGTCGAACTGCTCGACGCGGCGCGCGTGCGCGCAGAGGTGCAGAGCGATCGCTTCCACGGCGGCCTGCTCTACAAGCGCAGCGGCCAGATGCATATGGGTCGCTTCGCACACGGACTGGCAACGGCCGCGCAGCGCAACGGCGCACAGATTCACACCTCCACCGAGGTCAGCCGCATCGAGCGCATCGGCCAGGGCCATGCGCACCGGCTGCACACCGGGCGCGGCGTGGTCACGGCGCAGCAGGTGCTGCTGGCCACGGGCGCGACGCGCCATGGCGGCTACGGCAGCTTCGGCTGGCTGCGCCGGCGCATCGTGCCGATCGGCAGCTTCATCGTCGTCACCGAGCCGCTGGGCGCCGAGCGTGCGCAGGCATTGCTCGCGGCGCGGCGCACGTATACGACCATCGCGAACATCCACCACTACTTCAGGCTCACGGCCGACCACCGGCTGGTGTTCGGCGGACGGGCACGCTTCGCGGTCTCCAGCCCGCAGTCGGATGCCGCGAGCGGCGACATCCTGCGCGCGGGGCTGGCCGAGACATTTCCGCAGCTCGGCGCGGTGCGGCTCGACTATTGCTGGGGCGGACTGGTCGACATGACACAAGACCGCCTGCCGCATGCCGGCGAACGCGACGGCCTCTACTACGCCATGGGCTACAGCGGCCACGGCACGCAGATGTCGGTGCACATGGGCGAACGCATGGCCGCCGTGATGGGCGGCAATGCGGGCGCCAACCCCTGGCAGGGCCGCGAGTGGCCCGCCATTCCCGGCCACTTCGGCCCGCCGTGGTTCCTGCCGGCGGTGGGCGTCTATTACCGGCTCAAGGACAGGCTGGCCTGAGGGCTTGCAGTCATCTCTTTCGTTCGTTTCCGATTTCTTCCACCCCACGGCCCCTCAGGAGCACCCACCATGAGCGACAGCAGCAACAAGAGCTTCGAAAACCTCGTCGGCCCAGACGAAAGCCTTCGCGTGATGGCATCGCTGCGACGCGGCGCCTCTCGGCGCGACATCCTGACGATGCTGATGGCCGGCGGCATGCAGGCCACGCTGGCCGGCAGCCTGGCGGGCATGGCGGTGTCGGCCCATGCGCAGACGCCGCGGCGCGGCGGGCGCATCCGGGTGGCGGGGGCCACCGCTGCCGCGACCGACACGCTCGATCCGGCCAAGCAGTCGAACCAGACCGACTACTCGCGCTGCAACATGATCTACAACGGCCTGACGACGCTCGACGGCAGCCTGACGCCGCAGCCCGCGCTGGCCGAATCGTTCACCACCAAGGATGCCAAGACCTGGGTGTTCACGCTGCGCAAGGGCGTGCTGTTCCACGACGGCAAGGCGCTCTCGCCCGCCGACGTTGTCTTCTCGGTGATGCGCCACAAAGACCCGGCCGCGGCCTCCAAGGCCAAGGTGCTCGCCGACCAGATCGAGAGCGTGAAGGCCACGGGCCCGAACGAAGTGACGGTGGTGCTGAGCGCGCCCAACGCCGACCTGCCGGTGATCCTGGGCACCTTCCACTTCCACATCGTCAAGGACGGCACCACCGACTTCAACACCGGCATCGGCACCGGCCCCTACAAGCTCAAGGAGTTCAAGCCCGGCATCCGCTCGCTGGTGGTGCGCAACGAGGCCTACTGGAAACCCGGCAAGCCGTACCTCGACGAGATCGAGTTCGTCGGCATCGGCGACGAGAGCGCCCGCGTCAACGCGCTGCTGTCGGGCGGCATGGACCTGGTGGGCTCGGTCAACCCGCGCTCGGTGGAACGCGTGAAGGGCACGCCCGGCTTCGGCATCTTCGTGACCCAGTCGGGCCAGTACTCCGACCTGGTGATGCGCAAGGACGCGGGCCCCGGCGCCAACCCGGACTTCGTGCTCGGCATGAAGCACCTGTTCGACCGCGAGCAGATGAAGAAGACCATCGCGCTCGACTACGCCGTGGTCGCCAACGACCAGCCGATCGACCCGACCAACCGCTTCTACTTCGGCGGCCTGCCGCAGCGCCCCTTCGACCTGGACAAGGCGAAGTTCCACCTGCAGAAGGCCGGCGTCACCGGCAAGGTGCCGGTGGTGGCGTCGCCCGCGGCGCTCTACTCGGTGGAGATCGCGCTGATGCTGCAGCAGACCGCGCAGCGCGCAGGCCTGGAGCTCGACATCAAGCGCATGCCGGCCGACGGCTACTGGTCGAACCACTGGCTCAACAGCCAGGTGGGCTTCGGCAACGTCAACCCGCGCCCGAGCGCCGACGTGCTGCTCACGCAGTTCTTCCAGTCGGGTGCGGCCTGGAACGAGTCGCGCTGGAAGAGCGAGAAGTTCGACCAGCTGCTGCTCGCCTCGCGCGCCGAGACCGACCTGGCCAAACGCAAGCAGATGTACGCCGACATGCAGACCATGATCCACCAGGACGCCGGCATCGGCATTCCGCTTTTCCTGGCGAGCATCGACGGCCACACTTCCAAGCTCAAGGGGCTGTCGCCGATTCCGCTCGGCGGTCTCATGGGCTACAACTTTGCCGAGAGCGTATGGCTCGAAGCATGAGCCCGCGGACATGAACCGACAGATCCTCAAGCTGCTCGGCCAGCGCATAGCGCTGGCGCTGCTGTCGCTGCTGGCGGTGTCGGTGATCGTGTTCTCGATCACCGCGGTGCTGCCCGGCGACGCAGCCCAGGAGCAGCTCGGCCAGGACGCCACGCCGGAAGCATTGGCCGCGCTGCGCGCGCAGATGGGCCTGGACGTACCCGCGCCCAAGCGCTATGCGCAGTGGCTGCTGGGCATCGCGAAGGGCGATCTCGGCCGCTCGGCCACCACGCAGATGCCGGTGTCGGAGCTGGTTGCCAGCCGCCTGCCCAACTCGCTGCTGTTGGCTGCTGTCACGGCGCTGTTCTCGGTGCCGATCGCGCTGGCGCTGGGCATCGCCTCGGCGGTGTGGCGCGGCTCCTGGTTCGATCGCCTGGCCTCGACCTCGGCGGTGGCGGTGGTGTCGGTGCCGGAATTCCTGGTCGCGACGCTGGCGGTGCTGGTGTTCGCGGTCAAGCTGCGCTGGCTGCCGGCACTTTCCTTCGTCAGCGACATCGATTCGCTGGGCCAGATGCTGCAGGCCTTCGCGATGCCGGTGCTGGTGCTGTGCTGCGTGATCGTCGCGCAGATGATGCGCATGACGCGCGCCGCGGTCATCGACCAGCTCGAGGCGCCCTACATCGAGATGGTGCGGCTCAAGGGCGCTTCGCCGATGCGCATGGTGCTGGCGCACGCGCTGCCCAACGCGGTAGGCCCGATCGCCAATGCGGTGGCGCTCAGCCTGTCGTACCTGCTCGGCGGCGTGATCATCGTCGAGACCATCTTCAACTACCCGGGCATCGCCAAGCTGATGGTCGACGGCGTATCGCAGCGCGACATGCCGCTGGTGCAGACCTGCGCAATGATCTTCTGCTGCGCCTACCTGATCCTGGTGACCGCTGCCGACATCTGCGGCATCGTCGCCAACCCGCGGCTGCGGCACCGCTGAAGAAGAGGCAGCAAGCATGGAACCGTCCACCTCCCCCTCCTCTTCTCCGGCTGTGAACGCCATGGCCTCCATCACGGCCGCGCCGCTGCCCGAGCCGAAGCGCGGCCGTCTGCACTGGCTCGCAGGCTTCGGCGTCTCCGGCCTGCTCGGCCTCGCGGTGCTGCTCTTCTGGATGCTCGCGGCGGTGTTCGGTCCCTGGCTGCTCTCGTACAGCACGGCATCCACCGGCACCTCGAACGTCTTCATGCCGATCGGCGCGGCGCATTGGCTCGGCACCGACTACCTCGGGCGCGACATGCTGGCGCGCGTGATCGAAGGAGCGCGCTACACGGTCGGCGTCGCGCTGCTCGCCACGCTCGTGGCCAGCGGCACCGGCACCGTGCTGGCATTGCTGGCAGCAGCCAGCGGCCGCTGGATCGACGCAACGCTCAGCCGCTGCCTCGACACCCTCACGGCCATTCCGAGCAAGATGTTCGCGCTCATCATGGTGGCGGGCTTCGGCTCCTCGGTGCCAATGCTTGTCTTGACCGCGGCCATCATCTACGTGCCCGGCGCCTACCGCATCGCTCGCTCACTGGCCGTGAACATCAACGCGCTCGACTACGTGACCGTGGCGCGCACGCGCGGCGAAGGCACGCTCTACATCATGCTGCGCGAGATCCTGCCCAACATCGTCGGCCCGATGCTGGCCGACCTGGGGCTGCGCTTCGTCTACACCGTGCTGCTGCTGGCGAGCCTGAGCTTCCTCGGCCTGGGCATACAGCCGCCGGCCGCCGACTGGGGATCGCTGGTGCGCGAGAACATCGGCGCTCTGGCCATGGGCGGCGCCTCGGTGATCGTGCCGGCGCTGGCCATCGCGAGCCTGACCATCGCGGTCAACCTCGTCATCGACAACCTGCCCGGCGGCGCCGCGCGAGAAAAAGGAACACGCTGATGGGAGCACCACTCACAGTCCAGGGCCTGAGCATCTGCGCTGGCGCCAGCACGCTGGTCGACAACCTGAGCTTCTCCGTGCAGCCCGGCGAAGTGCTGGCGCTGATCGGCGAGTCGGGCTCCGGCAAGACCACCACTGCGCTGGCGCTGATGGGCTATGCGCGCCACGGCTGCCGCATCTCGGCGGGCAGGGTGCAGATCGGCGACACCGACGTGCTGGCGCTCGATGCCCGCGCACAGCGCGCGCTGCGCGGGCGCACCGTGGCCTACATCGCGCAGAGCGCGGCTGCATCCTTCAACCCCTCGCGCACGATCATGGACCAGGTGGTCGAGCCGACCGTGATCCACGGCCTGTGCAAGCGGGCCGAAGCCGAGGCGAAAGCGGTGCAGCTGTTCCGCGAACTGGCGCTGCCCGATCCGGAGAGCATCGGCTCGCGCTATCCGCACCAGGTGTCGGGCGGCCAGCTGCAGCGGCTGATGGCGGCGATGGCGCTGATCGGCGACCCCGACCTCGTGATCCTCGACGAACCGACCACCGCGCTCGACGTGACGACGCAGATCGAAGTGCTGCGCGCCTTCCGCCGCGTGGTGCGCGAGCGCCGCGCCACCGCGGTGTACGTGAGCCACGACCTGGCGGTGGTGGCGCAGATGGCCGACCACATCCTGGTGCTGCGCAACGGCCGCATGCGCGAGCTGAACGCGACGGGGCAGATCCTCGCCGCGCCGGCCGACGAATACACGAAGAGCCTGCTGGCCGCCGCGCGGCCGGTGCCGCGTGCTTCAGCCGGGGCCACCGACGACGGCCGCGAACTGCTGCTCGAAGTGCGCCAGCTCTCGGCCGGCTACGGCCCGGTGGATGCGCAGGGGCGCCCGGCCAAGCCGATCCTGCAGGACATCGACCTGAAGCTGTACCGCGGCCAGGCAATCGGCGTGATCGGCGAGTCGGGCTCGGGCAAGACCACGCTGGCGCGCGCGGTGGCGGGCCTGCTGAAGCCCAGCCATGGCAGCGTGCTGTTCCACGGCCGCGAACTGAAGCCCACGCTGCAGCAGCGCGAGCGCGACGAGCTTCGCCGCATCCAGATCGTGTTCCAGATGGCCGACACGGCACTGAACCCATCGCAGACCATCGAGCGCATCCTGGCGCGGCCACTGGAGTTCTACAAAGGCCTGCGCGGCGAGCCGCTGCAGAGGCGCATCCGCGAACTGCTGGATCTGGTGAAGCTGCCCCAGACCGTGGCCGGTCGCCTGCCGGGCGGGCTGTCGGGCGGGCAGAAGCAGCGCGTGAACCTGGCGCGCGCGCTCGCGGCCGACCCCGACCTGATCCTGTGCGACGAAGTCACATCGGCGCTCGACACCGTGGTCGGCGCGGCGGTGCTGGACCTGATGGCGGAGCTGCGGCGCGAACTGGGCGTGTCTTACCTCTTCATCAGCCACGACCTGCACACGGTGCGCGCCGTGTGCGACGAAATCGTCGTGATGCAGCACGGCCGCAAGCTCGCGCAGGTGGCGCGCGCCGACTACGACCGCGGCCCGCACCACCCCTACTACGAGCTGCTGGCGCACTCGGTCCCCGAGTTGCGCCAGGGCTGGCTCGACGAGATGGACCGCGCGAATCACGTGGACCGCGCCACGGCCCTCACATCATGAGAAAGACCGAAATGACACCGACCTTCCGCATCGCGCTGATTGCCGGCGACGGCATCGGCAAGGAAGTGATGCCCGAGGGGCTGCGCGTGGTGCAGGCCGCCGCGGAGCGCTTCGGCTTCGAGCTCGACTGCCGCACCATCGACTGGGCCAGCGCCGACTACTACGCAGCGCACGGCCAGATGATGCCGGACGACTGGAAGGAACAGCTCAAGGGCGTCGACGCGCTGTTCTTCGGCGCCGTCGGTTGGCCCGCGACCGTGCCCGACCACGTCTCGCTCTGGGGATCGCTGCTGAAGTTCCGCCGCGAGTTCGACCAGTACATCAACCTGCGTCCGGTGCGCCTGTTCGAGGGCGTGCCCTGCCCGCTGGCCGGCCGCAAGCCCGGCGACATCGACTACCTCGTGGTGCGCGAGAACACCGAGGGCGAATACACCTCCCTCGGCGGCGTGATGTACGAGGGCACCGAGCGCGAAATCGTGATCCAGGAATCGGTCTTCTCGCGCCACGGCGCCGACCGCGTGCTGCGGTACGCCTACGAGACCGCGCGAGCGCGCAAGCGCAAGCACCTGACGGTGGCCACCAAGAGCAACGGCATCGCGATCAGCATGCCCTGGTGGGACGGACGCGCTGACGCGGTGGGCCTCGACTTTCCCGACGTGACGGTCGACAAGCAGCACATCGACATCCTGTCGGCGCGCTTCGTGCTGCAGCCCACGCGCTTCGACGTGGTGGTGGCGAGCAACCTGTTCGGCGACATCCTCTCCGACCTCGGGCCCGCGACCACCGGCACCATCGGCCTTGCGCCGTCGGCCAACCTGAACCCCGAGCGCAAGTTTCCGTCGCTGTTCGAGCCGGTGCACGGCTCGGCGCCCGATATCTACGGCCAGAACATCGCCAACCCGATCGCAATGATCTGGTCCGGCGCGCTGATGCTGGACTTCCTCACGCAGGGGCAAGGCGCGGGCCGCGCGGCGCACGACGCGATCCTGGGCGCGATAGAGGCGGTGCTGCGCGACGGTCCGCGCACGCGCGACCTCGGCGGCTCGGCGAGCACCACCGAAGTGGGCATCGCGATTGCAGAGCGCGTCGCGGCGGCCTGAAGAAAGACTTTTCGACCATGACGACACTCGAACTCGAACACAAAGACCTGATGCCCGGCCGCCAGCTCATCGGCGCCGATTGGCGCGAGGCTGGCGACGCCCGCCGCCTCGACGTGACCAACCCCGCCACCGACGCCGTCTTCGCGAGCGTGCCCGACGGCACGGCCGCCGACGCACGCGCGGCCGTCGATGCCGCGCACGCAGCCTTCCCAGCTTGGCGTGCAGTGCCTGCCAAGCAGCGCGCGCAGATCCTCAAGCGCTGGAACGACCTGATGCTGGCGCATCAGCAAGACCTGGGCCGCCTGGTCTCGCGCGAACAGGGCAAGCCGTTGGCCGAGGGGATCGGAGAGATCGCCTACGCGGCCAGCTACGTCGAGTGGTTTGCCGAAGAGGCCACGCGCGCCAACGGCGAAGTGATTCCCGCGCCGGTAACGGGCCGCCGCATGCTGGCATTGAGGGAGCCGGTGGGCGTGGTCGCGGCGATCACGCCGTGGAATTTTCCGGCGGCCATGATCGCGCGCAAGATCGCACCGGCCCTCGCGGCGGGCTGCACGGTGGTGTGCAAGCCGGCCGAAGACACGCCGCTGACCTCGCTGGCCCTCGTGAAGCTGGCGCAGGAAGCGGGCGTGCCTGCCGGCGTGCTCAACATCGTGACCGCATCGCGCGAACGCACGCCCGAGGTGGTGGACGTGTGGCTGGCCGACGCGCGCGTTCGCAAGATCAGCTTCACCGGCTCCACGCCTGTGGGCAAGCACCTGGCGCGGGCTTCGGCCGACACGCTGAAGAAGCTCTCGCTCGAGCTCGGCGGCAATGCGCCCTTCATCGTGTTCGACGACGCCGACGTCGACGCCGCGGTGGAAGGCCTGATGGCCTCCAAGTTCCGCAATGGCGGCCAGACCTGCGTGTGCCCGAACCGCGTGTTCGTGCAGGCCCGGGTGCACGATGCATTCGTCGACAAGCTGGCCGCGCGGGTCGGTGCGCTGCGCGTGGGCCCGGCTACCGAGCCAGACTCGCAGATCGGCCCGATGATCAACGCGCGCGCGGTCGACAAGATCGAGCGCCATGTGCGCGATGCGGTCTCCAGGGGCGCGCGCATCGTGGTCGGCGGCGAGCGGCTGCGCAATGCGCGCTGCGACGGCCCCAACTACTACGCACCCACCGTGCTGGTGAATGCTGACGCGACGATGGAATGCAGCTGCGAGGAAACCTTCGGCCCCGTGGTGCCCGTCACTCGCTTCGAGACCGAGGCCGAAGTGATTGCCGCCGCCAACGACACGCCCTTCGGGCTCGCGGCGTACTTCTATTCGACCGACGTGCGCCGCATCTCGCGTGTGGCCGATGCACTGGAGTCGGGCATTGTCGGCATCAACGAAGGCGCTCTGGCGGCCGAGGCCGCGCCCTTTGGCGGTGTGAAGGAATCGGGCTACGGCCGCGAAGGCTCGGTGCATGGCCTGGAGGACTACATGCACATCAAGTACGTCTGCCAGGGCAGGCTGGGCTAGACGCTACCGGATCGCCTACTGGGCCAGCGCCGCCACGTCCGCGCTGCCCAGCGCGCCGCTGTAGATGCGGAAGTCGTCGATGCGCCCCTTGAGATACGAATCGCCGGAGAACTGCGAACGCCCCAGCCAGTTCTGCGTTGTCGAGCCGAGATCGAAGGGCCCCAGGCTCATCTGCGCATTGGAGCCGGCCTCGACGCCGTCCACGTACAAGGTGCCGAGCGCGCCGGACACGGTCACCGCAACGTGCACCCACTTGCCGGTCGGCAGCGCCGCTGACCCGTCGATCACCTGCTCGTTGTAGCCGTGGACGGTGGAGATCGCGAAACGCGGCGTGCCGCTGTTGCTGCGGGCGGTCAGCATCATGTAGCGGCGCTCGCCGGAGCCGAAGTCGAAGACCCGCGACCACGTCGCGAGGCTGTCGATGTACAGCCATGCGGTGATGCTGAAGTCGGCAAGGTCTTTCGACACCACGCCCGCAGGCAGGGCGACATAGCTGCCGGCCTTGCCGTCGAGCACAACTGCATTGCCTTCGCGTCCGGCAACCCAGGCCGCGCCGCCTTGCAATGCGCTGGCGCCGAACTGGCCGGTCGCGTCGGCAGCTGTGGTGCCGCTCGCTTCATCGAACTTGAGCTGCATCAGCAGCTCGGCCTTGATCGCGGCCCTCTCTTCGTTGGAGGCTGCGCTCTCTCCCGACGCGGTTACCGCAACGATCACGTAGTACCAGACTTCTCCGGCAACGACGCTGCTGTCCGTGAACGTGAGCGTGTCGGTGATGTCCGGGGCGATGGTGGCGTACGGCCCGCCGGCGGTGCTCGCGCGCTTGACCGAATAGCTCTGCGCGTCGGGGCAGCCCCACCATGACAGCACCGCCTGCGTGCCGCGCACCCGGGCCGTGAGCCCGCTCGGCTTTCCCGGTGCCGCGAGCGGATCGCGCGTGAAGGTCAGCGTGCCGAAGCCCAACTGGTCGCCGTTGCCACCGTCCCCCTCAGGGTACATCTGCGCGACCTGCAGGGCGGTGTAGGGCGTCGCGATGCCCAGGCGATTCGCGTAGTGGTTGTGCACGCTTTCCCATATGCCGCGCCGGTGCCCCTGGCCGGCAGTCGACAGCACCGACTGCGTGCCCTGCTTGTTGATGTTGGTGAAGAAGGGCACGGTGTAGAAGTCGCCGTTGCTGTCGCGCAGGTTGGACTTCGCCACGTACTCGGCGCCGGCGAGAAAGCGGTTGTTCTCGTAGCCGTACGTGTCGTCTCCCTGGTTCCATGCCATTTCGTGGAACGCGCCCGCCAGGCCGATGCCCAGGGTGCAGTGGCCCTGATCGCGCCCGCTCTCCTGCCACTGGCCGAGGTAGCCCGAATGCACCTGGTAGACCGCCTGCAGGCCGGCCCCGTTGCCCTGGCCTGTCTTGTAGTAGCTCATCGCCTCGTCGTAGATGTCTTGCCGGTCGCACAGCACGCCGATGGACAGCATCGCGGCCAGGGTGCACTGGTCCCAGTTGGCCCAGTAGTTGGTGATCTGGGCGCCGTTGTGGTTGGTCAGGAAGCTGTGGTTCAGCGGATAGAACACGGTGAGCATCATGTTCTGGAAACGCGCGAAATCGGCGGCGGCCCAGCCCTCGTAGGTGCGCATGATCTCGGCCGCATTGGCGAACTGGTAGCCGTAGATGCCGGCGGCCAGGAAGCGGTCCGCATTGCCGGTGAGCGTGGTCAGCGTGGACGACCATTCGTTCAGGAAGACCACGGCCAGATCGGCATAGCGCGTGTCCTGCGAGACCTTCCAGCGCAGCGCCAGTTGATAGGCGCGCGCGATGTCGATGTACATCTGCGCGAAGTTGGAGTCGTCGCCGCCGCGGATCACGGTGGCCAGCGGGCGCGGCTTCGCACCAAGCTGCGCGCGGCCATTGCCCGTCAATGCGTTCCAGCCGTCGAGCCAGGGTTGCGCCTTGTCCTTGACCTTCTGGCGCATGCGCTCGAAGTCGGCTTCGGTGTGCAGCAGGCCGGGGTGGACGAACTTGCGCGCCTCCACGGATGGAGTCGTCGATTCGGGGACAACGACATCGGCAAGGGCCACTGCATCGGCCGACGCCGCCGCGGCCGTTCCCTGCTGTGCGGCGCCAGAGCCCGCCGCCATCGAGAAACCACCGCCTCCCCCACCGCCGCAAGCCGTTGTTCCCAATGCGAGGGCGCTTGCCGTGCCAAGAAAAAATACGCGGCGGTCCAGGGAGAAGCCGTTCTTGTCGTCCAACGAATTTGCCATCTGCCGAATTTTTGTAAAAAATTAATTCAGCAACATGCATGCCATTCGCTTTGCGCCGTGCAACCGCGTGCCATTGGTAGCACGGATGAATGCATTGGGCCTGGATTGCGTTGGCGAATCGCGCAATCCCATGACATTGATGTCACAGGCGGCTTGCGACTGCGCCAGAAATGTCGGCTATCGAAGAAAGCGGCCGGGCGCGAACGGCAGTGGATCGATGTCGCAAGGCTCGCCGTGCATCAGCGATGCCAGCAGGCGGGCCGTTCCCGGAGCGGTGTTGAAGCCGATGTGCTGATGGCCGAACGCAAGCCACAGGCCGGGATGCCGCGGGCATTCGCCGACGATCGGCCGGCTGTCCGGCAATGTGGGCCGGCTTCCCATCCAGGCCTCCGGTTCGAGGCGGCTGTCCAGCGGAAACGCTTCGCGTGCCGCGCGTTCCGCAAGTTCGAGTTGAACGAGGTTCTTCGGCGCATCGCGCTGCGCGAGCTGCACGCCGGTGGAAAGCCGCAGGCCCTGCTCCATGGGCGACAGCACATAGGCGCCGCCGGTGTCGTACACGGGTCGTCCGAGCGAGGCGTTGCCCACTGCGCTGTAGTGCATGTGATAGCCGCGCTCGAACGCCATCGGCACGGAAATGCCGAGCGACTTCTTCGCGAACTCCCGGGTCCACGGCCCCAATGCGAGCACGACCTTCGATGCCTCGTGCACCGAGCCGCCCTCCTCACGGAGCTGCCAGACATCGCCTGCGCCGGAGCGGCCGAGTCCGCTGATCGACACCTGTTTGATCTGCCCTCCGCGCGAGACGAAAAGCCTGGCGTACGCCTCCACGACGCGGCCCGGGCTGTCCACCGAATCGGTGTCCTGGATCCACAGCGCACGCGGAAAAAGAGGCTTCAGATGAGGCTCGAGGTCCGAGAGCTCTTTCGCATCCAGCACGCGCGTGGCGACGCCGAAGCGATCGAAGGTCTCGCGCGAAAGACGGCTGCCGGCAAAGCCTTCTTCGCTGCGGTAGAGAAACAGCCACCCGTTGGTGCGCAGGCGATGCGCCGCCCCTGCTTCGGCGAGCAGGCGCCGGTGTTCCGACGTCGAGAGCCTGATCAGCGCATCCAGCGCGGTAGTGGTCTCCTGGAACACGCTGGCGCGCGCGCTGGCGAGAAAGCGCACGGCCCACGAAAGATTCTTCGCAAGGAATGCGGGGTCGTAGCGAAAGCTCGCCGCAGTGTTCTTCAACAGCTTCGGCAGTACCGACCACAGCCCGGGATGATTGAACGGCATCAGCGAGCTGCGTGCGATCACCCCGGCGTTGCCATACGAGGTCTCGCGGCCCGGGGCAGTGCGGTCGAACAGCGTGACCTCATGCCCTCTGCGTTGGAGCTCCAGGGCACACGACACGCCGACGATGCCGGCGCCCAGAATGGCAACAGTGTTCTTGTTCATTCCCTCGATTTTCGTCGGCGGCGAGGGCCAGGCCTGGTACGCGACGTCCCCGGCCTGCAGATGGACGGATCGATCAGGCGTGCGCAGGCTCGCCCTTGGGCCTTGGCGCGGGAGCGAACGACGCTACGCCCAGGCCCTGGTAGTAGTGGCCGACCTTGGTGGCGAGGAACTGCCCGAGCGGCGCCTGCTCCTGCCCGACGAAACCGTGCGCGGGAAGCTGGCCCTGCCGCAGCAGTTCGAACACGCCGACGACGCCGGCGGCCGTGGTCAGCTCGATGGCGGTGCGGTCCTTGCCGCGCAGCGGCGCTCCGAACACGCGCCCGACGCGCGTCTCCTGCTCGAAGCGGCCATTGCGCATGCCCGAGGCCGATGCAAACAGGATCACCACGTCTTCGCGGCTGTGCGGCACTGCATGCTCGAGCACCTGGCGCAGCAGGTCGCGCCGCTCGATCAGGCGCAGGTCGTGCAGCAGGAAGTTCATCGCGTCGCGATGGCCGGGATAGCGGATGGTCTTGTAGTCGAGATTGCGGACCTTGCCTTCGAGCGTCTCGCACAGCGTGCCCAGGCCGCCTGAGGTGTTGAAGGCCTCGAAGGCTTCGGCATCGAGCGTGAAGGTCTCGTGCCCTTCCATCGGCTGCACCGACACCAGCTGGCCGTTCACGATGGCGTCGCACGGGTTGCAGTACTCGTTGATGACGCCGTCGATGCTCCAGGTGAAGTTGTAGCGCAGGCTGTTGGTGGCATTGCGCGTGAGTGCGCCCACGCGCAGGCGCAGGTCGTAGAGCTCGTCGAAGCGGCTTGCGAGGTAGCCGCCGAGCATGCCGATCACGCCCGGCGCCAGGCCGCTCTGGGGCATGAGGACCGAGGTCGCCGTCTTCGAGATCTCGCGGATGGCCTTGGTTGCCGCCACGTCCTCTGTCAGGTCGAAGTAATGCACGCCGCATGCAGCAGCCTCGGTGGCCACGCGCTGCGCGAGGAAGAACGGCAGGCAGTTGATCACCACCGAGTGCGCGCGCAACGTGGTGCGCAGGTCTTCGGTGCTCTCCACGTCGAGCGCGATGCGCTGCACCAGCGGGTCGTTTTCGTCGCCGCGGCCCGGCCTCACGTCGGCCAGCGTCACTGGCAGGCGGTGGTATTCCGCAATCATGTCGGCCACGGTGCTGCCGACCTTGCCGGCACCCAGAACCAGGACTTTCTCGATCTTCACTTTGGTCATTTCATTTCTCCTGCGGGGCACCGTTGCCCTGTAAAAGAACTGTAAAAGTGAGTCCTGGCAGTTGATAGAGAGCAGATCGGCGAAAGGGCTGCGCGCTTCGTCGATACGACGACGCCGTTCGTCAGCTTGGACTGTCGGCACAGGGACAATGACTTCCAGGCCTGAAGTCGCCCCGCGCAACGAAGCGCCGCATGCCCGGCCGAAACCGTCGAAACGACGCGCCAGACTGCATATCGCCGAAGACTCTGACGGTATGACGAGAGAAATCCGTCGTCCTGACGATGTGCCGCGTTGCTTGTGACAGTCCGCACTTCTAGACTCGGACTCGGGCTGGGAAGCGATACTTTCCTTTTCTTTTTATGGCGAGCTTCTTGCTTGGAGTGAACGTGCTTACCAAACGAATCCTTTTCCGTGCCCTCGTGGCTGTGACAACCGTCTGCGCGCTGGGCTCGGCCTTTGCGCAGGAATCAGCAGAAAGCTCGCTGGCCCGGGTGCAGCGCACCAAGGTATTGCGCGTCGGCGCCGTCGCAGGCGCCATTCCGTATTTCGCCAAGGACATCACCACCGGCAAGTGGGAAGGCTTCGGCCCCGACTTCGCGGAAAGCCTGGGGCAGAAGCTCGGCGCCAAGGTCGAGTACGTCGAGACCACCTGGGGCAACGCGGTGCTCGACCTGCAGTCCAACAAGATCGACGCCATGTTCGGCATGGCCCCCACGCCGGCCCGCAAGGAAGTGGTGGGCTTCTCCGACACGCTCTTCGACAACACCTACACGGTGGTGTGCAAGAAGGGCATTCCGCAGAAGACCTGGGAGCAGCTGAACTCGCCCGACATGAAGATCGTGGTGGACGTCGGCTCCAGCCACGACCAGCTGGCAACGCGCGTGCTGCCCAAGGCCGATGTCTCGCGCCTGGAAAACTCCGGCGCCGCCACGATGTCGCTGCAGGCCGGCCGTTCCGATTGCCAGGTGCTGGTGATCCTGCTGGCCCAGCCGCTGCTCGCCAAGCGCGGCTCCATCGGCACCATGTACATCCCGCAGCCGGTCTACACCGCCCCGGTGAGCATCGGCCTGCGCAAGGAAACCGACACCGGCATGCAGAAGGCCGTCAACGCCTGGCTGGCCGATGTCCGCGCGAAGGGCGAAGTCCGCAGCGTCATCCTGAAGAACATGGAGAAACTCGCGGGCGTGCCCGCCAGTGCCTTCCCGCCCGAAATCAAGTTCTGAGGACGCCCCGATGGACAGCGTGGAATCTTCGAGCGAGCCGAAGAGCCGCTCCCAGCTCGGCACGGCCCTGCTGATCGTCCTGGCCCTGGCGGGCGCCTGGGCAGCCCTGAAGCACTTCTCGGGCGGTGCCCTGGGAGGCGGTGCAGGCAGCTACGACTGGGACTTCGGCGTGCTCTGGAAATACCGCAGCCTGCTGGTGTCGGGCCTGCTCTACACCCTGCTCTTCACGGTGATCTGCGTGGTGCTGGGGCTGTTCGTCGGCCTGGTGACGGGCCTGGGCCGGCTGTCGAGCAACCCGCTCATCACCGCGCCGCTGCGCGCCTACATCGAAGTCTTCCGCTGCACGCCGGTGCTGGTGCAGCTCGTGTGGTTCTACTACGCGCTGCCGGTGCTGACCGGGCTCGAGATGTCGGCGGTCGTGGCCGCCACGCTGTGCCTGTCGCTCTACGGCGGCGCCTTCTATTCGGAGATCGTGCGCGGCGGGATCATCTCGATCGACGCCGGCCAGACCGAAGCCGCCAAGGCGCTGGGCATGACGCGGCTGCAGCTGCTGCGGCGCGTGATCCTTCCGCAGGCGTTCAAGAAGATGGTGCCGCCGCTGATGAACCAGTCGATCATGCAGCTGAAGAACACCTCGCTGCTGTCGGTGCTGGCCGTTCCCGACCTGCTCTACCAGGGCCAGGTCATCGCGCACGACACGTACCGGCCGCTGGAGCTCTACACCTTCATCGCGATCGCGTACTTCGCGGTTCTGCTGCCCATCACGATCTGGGCCAAGCGCATGGAATTCGGCTCCGGCCCGAAAGAGGTTTGACATGGCCAGCCCCCTGATCGAAATCGCCAACCTGAAGAAGGCCTTCGGGCAGAACGTCGTGCTGAAAGACATCTCGCTGCAGATCGAACGCGGCCAGGTGGTCGCGATGATCGGGCCCTCGGGCTCGGGCAAGTCGACACTGCTGCGGTGCATCAACCTGCTGTCGATACCGAACGCCGGGCGCATCACGGTCGGCGAGCAGACCATCGAGTTCGACGGCGCGCGCACCACGCTGCCCAGCGAGCGCAGCCTCGCACGCTTCCGGGCCTCGACCGGCATGGTGTTCCAGCACTTCAACCTCTTCCCTCACATGACCGCGCTGCGCAACGTGATGGAAGGACCGGTCACCGTGCTGAAGACGCCCAAGGCGCAGGCCGAGGCCGAGGCGCGCGCGCTGCTGGCGAAGGTCGGCCTGCTCGACCGGGCCGACTACTACCCGGACAAGCTGTCGGGCGGACAGAAGCAGCGCGTTGCGATCGCGCGTGCGCTGGCCATGAAGCCCACGGTGATGCTGTTCGACGAAGCGACTTCCGCGCTCGACCCGGAACTGGTCGGCGAAGTGCTCAACGTCATCAAGGGCCTGGCCCGCGAAGGCATGACGATGATCCTTGTGACGCACGAGATCGGCTTTGCGCGCGAAGTGGCCGACCAGGTGATCTTCATGCGCGACGGCGTCGTCGCCGAATGCGGCCCGCCGGGCGTGGTGATCGACAACCCGCAGCAGGAATCGACGCGTGCCTTCCTCGGGCGCTTCAAGGCTTCGTCGGAAGCCGCCAGCAGCAGCAGCAACGTCGTCGTCACGGCCGTGGCGTAAGCGGGCGATGGTCCCCGCCATCGAGATCTCAGCGTACGACGGCCGCGACGCGGCGGCACAATCCACTCATTTCCGCTGCAGGGCCGCCATGGACCTACGACTCGACGACCTGGACCGTCACCTGTTGACGCTGCTGCAAGCCAACGCCCGCGAGCCCGCCGCCAATCTCGCGCGCAAGCTCAAGGTCGCCAGGACCACCGTGGTCGCACGCATCGCGCGGCTGGAGCGCGATGGCATCGTCTCGGGGTACGGGGTGCGCCTTGGCCAACGGCTGGAGCAGGCTGCGGTGCGGGCCTTCTGCGGCCTCAGCGTCAATGCGAAGAGCGCCCCCGTGATCATCAAGGCGCTCGGGCGTTTGCCCGAAGTGGAAGAAGTGTGGGCCGTGAGCGGCCAGTTCGACTACATGGTCCTGCTCCGATGCAGCAGCCCCGAACAGCTCGACACCCTTCTCGACCAGATGGGACAGATCGACGGCGTCAACCAGACGCAGACCTCGATCGTGCTGAGCCGCAAGATCGATCGCCGCAGCACGGTGGAGTGACGGCAGGCCCCACGATGGCAATGACCCGCGACGCCGGTGCCTTTCTGGGCGTGCTGATGCTCGACACGCGCTTTCCGCGGCCACCGGGCGACATCGGCAACCCTGAGACCTTCAGCCGGCACGGCATTCCGGTGCGGTTTCATGTGGTCACGGGCGCTTCGCCCGAGCGCATCGTGAAGCAGGCCGACCCTGCGCTGCTGCAGCCCTTCGTCGATGCCGCGCGGGCGATGGTCGACGAGGGCGCAGCGATGATCACGACCAGCTGCGGCTTTCTGGCCGCCTACCAGGACACGCTGGCCGACGCGGTGCCCGTTCCCGTCGTCACGTCGAGCCTGCTGCAGTGCAAGGACTTCGCGCGGCCGGGCGTCCTGACCTTCGATGCGGCTTCACTGAGCCCCGCCATCCTGGCCATGGCCGGCGTGCCGCAGGCGACGCCCGTGCAGGGCGTGGAGCCGGGGTGCGAGTTCCATCGGCGCATCCTCCACAACGAAACGCAGCTCGACCTCGAAGAGGCCGGCCGGAATGTGGTCGACGCCGCATGCCGCCTCGTGGAGCTGTCGCCCTCGGTCGAGGACATCGTGCTCGAGTGCACCAACATGCCGCCCTACCGCGAGGCGGTTGCGCGCGCGACAGGGCGGCGCGTGCACGACATCGAAACGCTGCTGGTCGCGCGTTGGGCGGGGCGCGGGAAGCCCCACAGCAAGTAAAGGCGCGCCGCAAGCCGGCCGCCTCTTCCACCCCCTGAATTCCTGACTGCGGGCACGCCATCGGCGGCAGCCCGGGCAGCGCCGACGGCCGAATTGCGCCACCAATACAGCCCCCACTTTGGTGCCAATACAGTTATTTATAACGATTTGAACCGTAAATGGAATGCCTTCGACAAGGCACCGTACGATCCGCTCGGCTTCAATTGTTTTTATTCTTCAATCTTCTTTTAGAGCAAATCCGGACAATTAATCCTTTTTATTTAATTCAACAAATCACCAATCCCGACAGGGACTTTTTGGCCCAACTGATGCCGAAGGCTGTTTATCGCCTCGGATTTTCTTTTCTTCATCTCCTGGAGATTTTATGGACAGCAATTCCGGTCGATCGATATTTCCAGCACCGCACCCCAGCATCGCGTGGATGGACGGTGAATTTGTCAATTGGGAGCAATGCACTTTGCATGTTCGCACCCAGGCTGGATTTTTTGGTGCGAACATATTCGAAGGGCTTCGGGCTTATTGGGACGAATCCACGAAAAAATCGTACATCTTCCGCCTGAACGACCATCTGAAGCGGCTCGAGCAGTCGATGAAGATCATGCGAATGAAGTCGCGCTTCGATACGCCAACGCTCCGGCAGGCGACGATCGAGTTGCTGAGCCGCTGCGAATTTCAGGCGCACGCGCAAATCAACCTGTCGACGTATTTCAGATATTCCGGCCCCGGCGAGCCATTGGTCGCTACCGAAGATACGGGTGCGCACATTACCGCAATTCCGCTGCCGCGCTCGCCGAAGATAGAAAAAGGAGTTGCCGCTGCAATTTCCACCTGGCGCCGGATTTCCGACGACTGCATACCGCCGCGCGCCAAGGTAGCAGCCAATTACCAAAACAGCCGTCTTGCACAAAATGAAGCGCGCGATAACGGCTTTGATATCGCAATCATCCTGAATAACAGGGGCAAGGTGTCCGAAGGCCCGGCGGCGTGTCTTTTCATCATCAGGGACGGCGTCTTGATCACGCCTCCGACCTTCGCCGATATCCTGGAAAGCCTGACCCGCGATACGCTGATCGTGCTGGCCAGGGAGAAATTGGGGCTGCAAGTCGTGGAGCGCGAAATCGACCGCACCGAATTGCTGATTTCCGATGAAGTCCTGATGTGCGGCACCCTGTTCGAGATACTCCCCGTGACTTCCGTCGATCGCCTGCCCATCGGCGACGGCGAAGTGGGGCCCATCACCCGCCAGCTGCAGGCGCACTACCTGACGACGGTGACGGGCGGATACCCGGAATATTCGTCCTGGTGCACCGAGGTGGCCGCGCCGCCCGCGGTACTTCCGCCCAAGGTCACGCTGACCCACCAGGAGGCCATCGAATGGGTGGACAGCGCCGACAACGCCTACCACGCCTACCCATGGGCCAAGGCGAGCCTGGACGATTTCAGCGGCTACCTGCGGGAGCCGAGCAAGTTTCCATGCAACTTCGCGCGCGCGGCGTTCCGCACGAACACGCTGCATTTCGTCTTCGCGGGCTCCGACACCGATCCGCTCGAACTCGCTCGCGTGCGCCAGGGGCTGCGCGAATACCTGAAGACGGTTTCGGTGATGACGGGGATCGAGGAATCCATGAACGTGCTGGTGATCCTGTTCAAGCCCGAAGCACAGGAGCGGGCGCTCGATCACTACCACCAGACCGCCTGGCACGTGATGCAGGACTGGGTCGACAACGATCCCGAACCGTGGCCGCCCGAGATCCCCACCGACCCCGAGCAGCCGTTCTGGAGCCTGTGCTTCGCGGGCGTTCCGCTCTTCATCAACGTCAGCGCGCCGGCGCACCGGCACCGCAAGAGCCGCAATCTCGGTCGTTCACTGGCCATGGTCACGCAGCCGCGGGCGGGCTTCGACCTGCTCGCCGGCCCCACGCCGGAAGGCGACAAGGTGAGGCAGCGAATCCGCCGGCAGGTGGAGCTGTACGACGGGCAGCCGGCGCCGGACGTCGTCGGCACCTACCACCGGGGCGACCTCGAGTGGAAGCAATACGTCTTCACGGACACGAACGACGAGAAGCTGACCCGCTGCCCGCTGCACATCGACGCCGCAGCACCCACGCAGCAACGCCGCACGGGCTGAAGAAGAAAGAAGGAGAACGAATTGAACGGTTCCGATGTCATTTGCGAAACCTTGATTGCCTCGGGCGTCGAGGTGTGTTTTGCCAACCCGGGAACCTCCGAGCTCCACCTGGTGGCCGGCATGGAACGCCGGGCGGACCTGCGCTGCGTGCTGGGCCTTTTCGAAGGCGTGGTCACGGGCGCGGCCGACGGCTATGGGCGCATGACCGACAAGCCCGCCGCGACCCTGCTGCACCTGGGCCCGGGCCTGGGCAACGGGCTGGCGAACCTTCACAACGCCAGGCGCGCCAGGACCCCCATCGTCAACATCGTCGGCGACCATGCGACGCACCACCTGCCCTTCAACGCTCCGCTGACCTCCGACATCGAAAGCCTCGCCAGGCCGATGTCGAACTGGTACGGACGCATCGGCTCCGTGCATGACATTGCCTCGAGCGTTTCCGACGCGTGCCGGGCAGCCAGGTCGCTGCCCGGTGTCGCCACGCTGGTCGTGCCCGCGGAAGTCACCTGGGGCGATGCCGACCCGGTGCAGCCACCGAGTCTCACAAGATTCGCAGACTCACCGCCGCCTCCCGATCGCGAGAAGGAACAGCGGGCCGTGGCCCTGCTGCGCAGCGACCGGAAGACGGCGTTGTTTCTCGGTGGCCGCGCACTGCGGCAGGAAACCCTTGCGCTCGCTTCCGAGATCGCGCGCAAGACCGGCGCCAGCCTGCTGGCCCCCTTTGCGAATGCGCGCATGGCACGCGGGGCAGGAAGCCCCGCCGTGCCGCGCGTGGCCTACGCGACGGACCTGGCCGTGGCCCAGCTGGGGCAGTTCGATGCGATCGTCATGATCGGCGCCGAGCGGCCGGTGGCATTCTTTGCGCATCCGGGCATGCCGAGCCGCCTGCTTCGCGACGATTGCGAAGTGATCGAGCTGTGCGAACCGGGGGGCGATGTTGCTGCGGCCATCGAAGGTCTCGCGGAATACTTCGCTTCGGCCCGGTTGGTCCTGGACGAGCCCCCGCCCGCAAGACGCCGCGACCAGCCACATCTTCCACTAGGCCCACTCACGAACGAAGCGCTCGCGGAGCTGATTGCCCGGCTGCTGCCGGACAACGCCATCGTCTGCGACGAGGCTTTGTCTTCCGTGACGCAGCTTTTTGCCAAGTCGTATGACGCGGCACCGCACGACTGGCTGCAGATTACCGGTGGCTCGATCGGCATCGGGATTCCGCTCGCAACGGGCGCTGCCATCGCCTGCCCCGACAGAAAGGTGATCACGCTTCAAGCCGACGGCAGCGGCATGTACACGCTGCAGGGGCTCTGGACGCAGGCGCACGAGAACCTCGACGCGATCACGATCGTTCTGGCCAACAGGAAGTACGCGCTGCTGATCGACGAGATGCGGCGCATGGGCGTGAAGCCCCCCGAGCACCAGACGCGCGGCAGCTTCGACCTCACCGATCCCATTCTCGATTGGGTCTCGCTGGCAAAAGGCATGGGTGTGGAAGCCGCGCGTGCTTTCACGGCGGAAGAGTTCATCAAGGTCTTCGTCGGCGCGCTGAAGCGCAGGGGGCCTTTTCTTATCGAGGCGGTCCTCTCATGAGAACGCGCTCATAGCGCGGACAGGAACTGCCAGAACCTGTCCGTGTCGCAATAGGCCACGTTGAAACGGAACCAGGCGCTGGCGGTGTCCGATGCGCTGAAGTACATGCCCGGGGCGAGCCAGATGCCCTGCCTGAGTGCGCGTGCCGTCACTTCCCTGGCCTCGGCAGGATCGATCGGCAGGCGCCCCCAGAGAAAGAGGCCTCCGCGCGGGCGATGGAACAGTTCCACGCCGGCAGCGCAGAGCTTTCGCTCGATCTGCGTGTGCACATCCGCCAGGCGATGGCGCAGCCGTTCGAGATGCTGGCGATAGGCGCTGTCGACAAGAATCTGGTGAACGGCCTTTTCCGTGACCGCGGAAGAAGTGAGCCCCGTGACCATCTTCAGGTGCACCAGCGCTTCGAGGGTGGCCGCATCGGCCGCGATGAAGCCCACGCGCAGCAGCGGCGAAATGGTCTTTGAGAATCCGCCGATGTGGATGACCGGCCCGAGGCCCGCCATGGCGGCCAGCATCGGTGTGTCGGGCGGAGCGAGCCCCCGGCTCACGTCGTTCTCGACGATGAGCATCTGCGTGCGCTGCGCAATCTGGAGCACCTTGTAGGCCATCGGCAAGGTAATCGACGTGCCCGTGGGGTTGTGCAGCGCGGAGCTCACGAAGAGGGCCTTGGGCTTGTGCTTCTGCACCAGGGCCTCCAGCACGTCGGTGTCCAGGCCGGCCGGCGTGCGAGGCACGAACAGCAGCTGCACGCGCGCCAGCTTCAGCCGTTCGAGCAGGTTGCAATAGCAGGGGTCCTCGACCACGACGACGTCGCCTGGCTTGAGGAGAAAGCGGATGACGAGGTCGATGGCCTGCGTGGCGCCCTGCGTGATCAGCACCGAGTTGATGTCGGCAGGCACGCCGAAGCGCGCCAGCTCGAAGGCCACGCGCGACCGCAGGCTGGCATCGCCGAAGGGCTGGCCGTACCCGCCGACCTGGCTCTTCATGGTGCGGCTCAGCGATCGCAGGGCCCGGCCGAATTCGATGCCGTCGAGCCAGCCCGATGGAAGCCACCCGCAGCCGGCCTTGATGGATGCCGTCTGGTCGGAGAACACCTCCGACAGGAGCCACGCATCGTTGGGGCCGGACGGCGGCACGCGCAGCTGCGGTGCAGGCTCCATCGTGACCTGGCTCGCCACGATGAATCCGGCGCCGGGGCGCGACGCGATCATGCCGAGCGACACCAGCCGCTGGTACGCCTGTGCAATGGTGAAGGTGCTGAGCTGCAGATGCATTGCCATCTGCCGCACGGATGGCAGCTTCTCGCCGGACAGAATCCTGCGCTGCCCGATCGCCTCGGCAATGCCGTCCACAAGCTGGCTGACCAGCGAGCTTGCGCGGCCTTTGCGGCGATCGATGGAGAGCTTCAACCCATGGTCGCTCAGCTCCACTGCGTCCCCACCGGCCATGGCTTGCGCGCAGCGCCGGGGTTCGAGCACAGCCTGCTCAAGGCTTCGCCGCCATTGGAGCGAACTGCTGCTTTGCACGTTTGTTGAGCGCCTGGAAATTGGCACCAAATGCAGGGCGCGGCAGATAGCGGCCCGCGCCCCGCTCTGCGCGCAGGTCACCGTTGGCATACACCACGCGCCCCTGGCTGACCGTGTGCGTCGGAATGCCGCGCACGGTGCGTCCTTCGAAGATGTTGAAGTCGCCCCTGGAGTGCTGCGTTGCCGCCGAAAGGGTCTTGGAGGCCTGCGGGTCCCACAGCACGAGGTCGGCATCGGCCCCCTGGGCGATCAGGCCCTTGCGGGGATACAGGTTGAAGAGCCTGGCCGCATTGGTCGATGTGACGGCGACGAATTCGCTGGGCGTCAGCCGACCGGAGTTGACCCCGGCATCCCAGATCACGGCCATGCGTTCCTCGATGCCGCCGCAGCCGTTCGGTATCTTGGCGAAGTCGTCCTTTCCGGCGGCCTTCTGGGCCGCGCAGAAGGTGCAGTGATCGGTCGCGGTGGTCTGCAGGCTGCCCGACTGGAGGCCGCGCCAGAGAAACTCCTGGTGCGCCTTCGAGCGGAATGGCGGGCTCATCACGTGTGCAGCAGCGCTGGCAAAGTCTGGCGCGCGATACACGCTCTCGTCGACCACTAGGTGGCCTGCAAGGACTTCGCCGTAGACCCGTTGCCCGGCCGCGCGGGCGCGCGCAATTGCGTCGGCCGCCTCCATGCAGGACACGTGCACGACGTACAGGGGAACGCCCAGCACGTCGGCGATGGCAATGGCTCGCTGGGCCGCCTCGGCCTCGACCGCGGGCGGGCGCGACCGCGGGTGGCCCTCGGGTCCGGTTACGCCCTTGCGGGCCAGCTCCTGCTGGAGAAAGTGGACAAGCTCGCCGTTCTCGGCATGCACCGTGGGCATGGCACCGAGTTCGAGTGCGCGGCGAAAGCTCTTCACCAGGATCTCGTCGTCGCACATGATGGCGTTCTTGTAGGCCATGAAGTGCTTGAAGCTGCTCACGCCTTCTTCATTCACCAGGGTGCCCATGTCGCGGTGCACGCTCTCGTCCCACCAGGTGATGGCGACGTGGAAGCCGTAGTCCGCGGCGGACTTGCGCGCCCATTCCCTCCAGGTGCCATAGGCTTCCATCAGGGACTGCTGCGCGTTGGGGATCACGAAGTCGAGGATGGTCGTGGTCCCGCCGGCCAGGCCCGCGGCCGTGCCGGTGAAGAAATCGTCCATCGTGACCGTGCCCATGAACGGCAGCTGCATGTGCGTGTGAGGGTCGATGCCGCCGGGCAGCACGTACTGCCCGGAAGCGTCCAACTGCACCGCGCCGGCCGGCGCCTGGCGTGCGGCATCGGCGCCGATGGCGGCAATCTGCCCTTCGACGCACAGCACGTCGGCTGTGAACTCCCGGTCGGCGTTGACGACGATCCCGCCTCTGATCAAGAGCGCGTTCGTCATGCTCAAGCCTCCGAAGGCCTGGTCTGTTGCGGCACCGTCGTCTGCTTCTGCAGCCGCATCGACGCAACGTACACGACGGTCGAGATGGCGATGCCCGCGAACCATGCGTAGGTGTAGATCGTCTTGAAGACTTCGGGCACGGTCGGAAAGACGCTCGGCAGCGCCGCATTGAGGAACCCGGGGAGGTTGGGCAGGACACCGGCGATGAACGCTGCGATTGCGGCAGGGTTCCACCCGTTCCTGTACCGGTACTCGCCATGATCGCTGTACAGGTCGTTCACTTGCAGCTGCGTGCGGCGGACGATGTAGTAGTCGGCAATCAGGATGCCGGCGATCGGCCCGAGCAGCGCGGAGTAGCCGATCAGCCACGTGAAGATGTAGCCCTGCGTGGATTCGAGCAGCTTCCACGGCATCATCGCGACCGCGATACCGGCCGTGATGTAGCCCCCCGTGCGGTACGAGATGGCCCGCGGATTCAACGCCGAGAAATCGTAGGCCGGGCCCACCAGGTTGGCCGCCAGGTTGACGCTGACGGTATCGACCAGCAGCACGATCAGCGCGATGAGCACGGCCGCGCCCGTCATGCGGCTGGCCAGGTCGACCGGGTCCCAGATCGCCTTGCCGTAGATCACGACCGTGGCGGAGGTGACGACCACCGCAAGGGCCGCGAGCAGCCCCATGGGAACGGGCAACCCGACCGCCTGCCCGACGATCTGGTCGCGCTGCGATTTCGCGAAGCGCGTGAAGTCGGGAATGTTCAGCGCAAGGGTGGCCCAGAAGCCCACCATGGCCGTCAGCGACGGCCAGAAGACCGCTGCGAACTGACCCGCCTTCTTGCCGCCTTCGACGAACTGCGAGGGCTGCTGCAGGATCGGGCCCAGGCCTCCGGCGCGGTTGAGCGCCCACGCCAGCAGCACGAAGCAAATGAGGATCTTCAGCGGCGCCGTGTACGTCTCGAGCTTGCGGATCGATTCGATGCCGTGAATGACGAAATAGAACTGGAGCGCCCAGAAGACGAGGAAGCTCACCAGCTGGAAGAAGTTGATGCCCAGCCAGGCGATCTTCTCGCCTTCGAGCGGATGGCCGATCAGCACGCCGACCAGCGTGTAGATCATCATCCCGCCGAACCAGGTCTGGATACCGTACCAGCCGCATGCCACGAGCGCGCGCAGCAGCGCCGGTATGCGGGCGCCCCGGGTGCCGAACGAGGCACGCGCGAGCACCGCGTAGGGAATGCCGTACTTCACGCCCGCATGCCCGATCAGCAGCATCGGGATCAGCACGATGAAGTTCCCCAGGAAGACCGTGCCGACGGCCTCGGACCAGGACATGCCGGACTCGATCAAACCGGCGGCCAGGGTGTAGGCGGGAATGCACATCACCATGCCCACCCAGAGCGCGGCGAAGTGATACCAGCGCCAGGTGCGCTGCTCGGGCCGCGTGGGCGCCAGGTCGTCGTTCCAGAGTCTCGAGTGGGCTTGCAAAGGTTCGCTTGATTTCATGATTTTTCCTTTGAGAGAGTCACGTGGGGCTGGGAATTGAGCTTCTTCGATATGCCTACTATTTATCCGTATAAAACATATAAATAGGAGCATTACATAGCAAGTTCGATGCCCGAACAAGCCCGATCACCGGCCTATTGCGCATGTTTTTGACTCAATTGCATTCAATTGCATCGATTTATCATGGGCGATCGGCTCCGCTCGGGAGCTTCCCCAAGGAACAGGGCATGCCCATTGGTCAACGCGCAAGAAAACGCCCCAAGCTCTCGGACCTCGTCGTCGAAGACGTGAAGCGCTGGATCGTTACGGAGCGCAAGCAGCCAGGCGACCGGCTACCGAACGAGAAAGAGCTCGTCGAGCTTTTCGGCGTCTCGAAGAGCACCATGCGGGAGGGATTGAAGGCACTGGAAGTGCGCGGCCTGATCAAGACGCGCACAGGCCCGGCCGGCGGCGCCTATCTCCAGCAGGTCTCGCTGGATCACGCATCAGAGCCGCTGAGAAACTTCCTGCACTTCCACCACCTGGACGGGCATCACATCTACCAGCTGCGCAAGATCCTGGAGCCCGAACTCGCGGTCAGCGTCGTCGGCCGGCTCGACGCGAAGCAACTGGACCTGCTCGAGCAGACCATCCGCCTGTGCGAGCAGGAGCCTCGCAACGACATCGAGTTGCGTGCACAACGCGTCGCCGAGCTGGAGTTTCACAACCTGCTGGCGGACAAGTGTCCCAACGCCCTGCTCGCCTTCATGTGCCGCTTTCTCAACGACCTGCTGCGCGACCTCATGGTCTACAAGAATGCATGGGAGCACCGCCACTTCGGCGAAGCCAACCTGGGCTTTCACACCAGGCTGCTGCAGGCCTTCCGCGATGAAGATGCCGACGCCGTGCACCGCCTGATGACCGAGCACATGGTCGATGCCGAAACGCACATGCACGAAATGGAAGTGCACGTCGGCGTGCAGCAGTTGCTGATGCCCGCGGGTCGGCGCCACGCGTGACTGGCCTGCCCAAATAGAAAGAGCCGCTCCCTTTCGGGAAGCGGCTCTTTGCTTGTGAACCTGCGAAGGTCCGGATCAGAACGGAATGTCGTCGTCCATGTCGTCGAAGCCCGACGACGACTTGGCCGGTGCCTGGCGCGGAGCCGGCGCCGCAGCGCGCGGAGCGGCTGCCGGCGCGCGCGGGGCGTAACCGCCGCCGCCACCACCACCGCCATTGCCGCCTTGCGAATAACCGCCACCGCCGCCACCCTGCGAGTAGCCGCCGTCGTCCTCGGGACCGCCCGACGGGCCGCCCTGGCCCTGACGGCTGCCGAGCATCTGCATCTGGTCGGCGCGGATCTCGGTGGTGTACTTTTCGATGCCGTCCTTGTCGGTCCACTTGCGCGTGCGCAGGCTTCCTTCAACATACACCTGCGAGCCCTTGCGCAGGTACTGGCCGGCGATTTCGGCCAGGCGGCCGTTGAAGACGATGCGGTGCCACTCGGTGGCTTCGCGCATTTCGCCGCTTTGCTTGTCTTTCCAGCGATCGGTGGTGGCCACTGTGACGTTCGCGACCTGGTCGCCGCTCGGGAAGGTACGCATTTCGGGGTCGCGCCCCAGATTGCCGACGACGATGACTTTATTGACCGATGCCATATGCACTGCCCCTGATAAGTAGATGAAGGAGGAGGTTGAGAAGAACCCTCGATTGTGCCCCAAGGCGATCGGCCGCACTCCCGCCAAGTGCCAGAATGGACTTCTACGATGAACCGCGAACCAGACTTTTTCGAGCATCTGCGCGCCGAGCTGTCGAACGGCCGCGTCTGGCTCGACCGGGCGATCGTGCTGGGCTACGCCATCGCGGCCGGGCTGTTCGTGGTGGGCTTCACGCTGGCCAGCGACTGGGTCTTTGGCGAATTCCACCGCTTCTACGCCGCCTGGCCCCGGGCGGTGCTGCTGACGACACCGCTGCTCACGGCCGGCATCGTCTGGTTCACATTGCGCTTCTTCCCCGGCGCGGGCGGTTCGGGCATTCCGCAGATCAAGGCGGCCCTGAATCCGGCCCTGCCCGAGGAACGGCGCTTCGTTTTTGCCTCGCTGCGGCTCACGGTCGCCAAGATCGGGCTGGGCGCGGCGGGCTTCGCGGCCGGCCTTTCGATCGGGCGCGAGGGGCCTTCGGTCCAGGTGGCGGCGGGGGTGATGCAGCATGCGCGCCGCTGGCTCTCGCCCAACACCACCATCGATGGGCGGGCGCTGCTGGTTGCCGGGGGTGCAGCGGGCATCGCGGCAGCCTTCAATGCGCCGCTGGCGGGCGTGGTCTTCGCCATCGAGGAGCTGTCGGGCCGGCTCGAGGCACGCTCCAGCGGCCTGATCATCACGGCCATCGTGCTGGCGGGCCTGGTGGCGGTGTCGGCCTTCGGCAATACCAGCTACTTCGGCGTGATCCGTGTACCCCGGCTGGGCTGGGACGTGCTCGGACCCGGCCTGCTGGTCACCCTGCTGAGCGGCGCGGCCGGCGGGCTGTTCGCGCGGCTGCTGATCGCCTCGCTCACGGGCGCGGCGGGGCGCTTCAACCGCTGGCGGGCGCGCTTTCCGGTGCGGTTCGCGGCCTGCGGCGGGCTGGCCGTGGCCGTCATCGGGCTGGCGACGGGCGGCGTCACCTTCGGCGCGGGCTCCGAGGCGGTCAAGCAGATGCTGCAGGGCCACGACGAGCTCACGCCGCTCTACACCGTGCTCAAGTTCATCGCCACCTGGCTCACGGCCTGGTGCGGCGTGCCGGGCGGCATCTTCGCGCCGTCGCTGTCGATCGGCGCGGGCATCGGCGACGCGGTGGCCCGGCTGGCCAGCAGCGACCAGGGGCCGGCGCTCATCGCCATGGGCATGGCCGGCTTCCTGGCGGCGGTGACGCAGGCACCACTCACCGCCTTCATCATCGTCATGGAGATGGTCGACGGCCACTCGATGGTGCTGAGCCTGATGGCCGCGGCCATGCTGGCCAGCCTGGTCTCGCGGATGATCAGCCGCCCGCTGTACGACACGCTGGCCGAGCACATGGTTGGCCGGGCCATAAGCAGTACGGGCAGTACGGGCAGCGGGGGCAGCACCGGGCCGGTGCATCCGCCCAGGCCTGCAGAGCCCGGCCACTCGCCATGAAATGCGCGGCGGTCTATCATGTCCGGTTGCCCTCGGACGATCGCCCCCTTGAATTCAATATCCACTGAAGACACCGCAGCCGACGCCGAAAGCGCACGCGATGCGGAGCGCGAACGCGCCACCTACCTCGGCGCGGTGCTCGCGCAACAGCGCATCAGCATCCGCGGCGCGCGCACCCACAACCTGAAGAACGTCGATCTCGACATCCCGCGCAACAAGCTGGTGGTGATCACCGGCCTGTCGGGCTCGGGCAAGTCGAGCCTGGCCTTCGACACGCTGTATGCCGAAGGGCAGCGGCGCTACGTCGAGAGCCTGTCGGCCTATGCGCGGCAGTTCCTGCAGCTCATGGACAAGCCCGACGTCGACGTGATCGAGGGCCTGTCGCCCGCCATCAGCATCGAGCAGAAGGCCACCAGCCACAACCCGCGCTCGACCGTGGGCACCGTGACCGAGATCCACGACTACCTGCGCCTGCTGTACGCCCGCGCCGGCACGCCCTACTGCCCCGACCACCACCTGCCATTGCAAGCGCAGACGGTCTCGCAGATGGTCGATGCCACGCTGGCATTGCCCGGCGAGCCGCGCCTGATGATCCTGGCACCCGTGGCGCGTGAGAAGAAGGGCGAGTTCCTCGAACTCTTCGCCGAGATGCAGGCGGCCGGCTACGTGCGCTTTCGCGTGGACGGGCAGACCTACGAATACAACGACCTGCCCAAGCTCAAGAAGACCGAGAAGCACGACATCGACGTGGTCATCGACCGCCTGCGCGCGCGCGCCGATATGCAGCAGCGGCTGGCCGAGAGCTTCGAGGCCGCGCTGCGCCTGGCCGAAGGCCGCGCCATTGCGCTCGAGCTGGGCGCCGAGGGTGCGGCTGATAAAGAGCACCTGTTCAACGCCAAGTTTGCCTGCCCGATCTGCCACTACTCGCTGTCGGAGCTGGAGCCGCGCCTCTTCTCGTTCAACTCGCCCGTGGGCGCCTGCCCCAGCTGCGACGGCCTCGGCCACCGCGAGGTGTTCGACCCGGCGCGCGTGGTGGCCTTTCCTTCGCTGTCGCTGGCCAGCGGCGCCATCAAGGGCTGGGACCGCCGCAACGGCTATTACTTCAGCATGATCGAGAGCGTCGCGAAGCACTACAAGTTCGACGTCGACGCGCCCTTCGAATCGCTGCCGGCCTCGGTGCAGCAAGTGCTGCTGCACGGTTCAGCCGCCGAGGAGATCAAGTTCAACTACACCATGGAGTCGGGCAACTTCGCGGGCAAGAAGCTCACGAAGAAGCATCCCTTCGAGGGGATCATCCCGAACATGGCGCGGCGCTACCGCGAGACCGATTCGGTGATGGTGCGCGAAGACCTCGCGCGCTTTCGCAACCTGCAGCCCTGCCCCGATTGCGGTGGCTCGCGCCTTCGCCCCGAAGCGCGCAACGTGTTCCTGGTCGACGAATCGAACCGCCCGGCCGACGGCGGCGAACCGCCGCGCATGGCGATCTTCGAGCTCAGCCGCCTCACGCTGCGCGATTCGCTCGCGTGGTTCCATACGCTCAAGCTGCGCGGGGCCAAAGCCGACATCGCCGACAAGGTGGTGCGCGAGATCGGCCTGCGCCTGAAATTCCTGAACGACGTGGGCCTGAACTACCTGAGCCTGGACCGCAGCGCCGAGACGCTCTCGGGGGGCGAGGCGCAGCGCATCCGGCTCGCGTCGCAGATCGGCTCGGGCCTCACAGGCGTGATGTACGTGCTCGACGAGCCCAGCATCGGCCTGCACCAGCGCGACAACGACCGGCTCATCGGCACGCTGAAGCATCTGCGCGACATCGGCAACAGCGTGATCGTGGTCGAGCACGACGAGGACATGATCCACGCCGCCGACCACGTGATCGACATGGGCCCCGGCGCGGGCGTGCACGGCGGGCGCGTGATGGCGCAGGGCACGTATGCCGAGGTTTCATCCAACCCCGACTCGCTCACCGGCCAGTACCTGTCGGGCACGCGCAAGATCGAAGTGCCGAAGCACCGCACCGCGTGGCTGCCCGTGGTGAGCAAGCCTGCGTTCAACGAAGGCAAGAAGGCCTCGCGCTTTCCGCCGAGCCCCGCGGCCGAACGCCGCGCCGCACGCGAGGCTGCTCACCTGGCCACGCAGACCGACCTGCAGGAAATTCGCGTCGTCGGCGCCACCGGCAACAACCTGAAGAACGTGAGCGTCGCCTTCCCGGTCGGCCTGCTGACCTGCGTGACGGGCGTCTCGGGCTCGGGCAAGTCGACGCTGGTGAACGACACGCTCTACACGGCAGTGGCGCGCACGCTGTACCGCGCGCACGAAGAACCGGCTGCGCACGAATCGGTCGAGGGCATCGAGTACTTCGACAAGGTCATCAATGTCGACCAGAGCCCCATCGGCCGCACGCCGCGCAGCAACCCGGCCACCTACACGGGCCTGTTCACGCCCATCCGCGAGCTGATGGCCGAGACCAACACCGCGCGCGAGCGCGGCTACGGCCCGGGCCGCTTCAGCTTCAATGTGGCGGGGGGGCGCTGCGAGGCCTGCCAGGGCGACGGCGTGGTGAAGGTCGAGATGCACTTCCTGCCCGACGTGTACGTGCCCTGCGAGGTCTGCCACGGCCAACGCTACAACCGCGAGACGCTCGAGGTTTTGTACAAGGGCAAGAACATCGCGCAGATCCTCGAGATGACGGTCGAGACCGCGCACGAGTTCCTGAAGGCCGTGCCGACCATCGAGCGCAAGCTGCGCACCCTGCTCGACGTGGGCCTGAGCTACATCAAGCTCGGCCAGTCGGCCACCACGCTGTCGGGCGGCGAGGCGCAGCGCGTGAAGCTGGCGCTGGAGCTCAGCAAGCGCGACACCGGCCGCACGCTCTACATCCTCGACGAGCCGACCACCGGCCTGCACTTCGCCGACATCGAGCTGCTGCTGAAGGTGCTGCACCAGCTGCGCGACGCGGGCAACACCATCGTCGTGATCGAGCACAACCTCGACGTCATCAAGACGGCCGACTGGCTGATCGACATGGGCCCTGAAGGTGGCGCGGGCGGCGGCATGGTGGTGGGCGAAGGCACGCCGGAAGACATCGCGGCGAACGAGGCGAGCCACACGGGGCGGTATCTGAAGCGGCTGCTGACAAACTGATTGAACGATGATTGAGCACTGACGCTCAATCACGACTCAAACGCTAAGGTCGCCCAGGAGTCCTCGTTGGCCATTGTCAAACCAGGCGGAGTCGAAGCCGTCGGCCAACAAGATCGGCTTCACGACGCTGGTACCAGCGTCGTTCAGTCTGCGTAGGTACTTCACCAAAGTTTGAGCATCCTCTGTGAGGATATGCGTCAACGATTCGCAGATTGCCTGGGCGATCAGCTTGATGTCGTCCTTGACGGCACTTCGATCATCGTTGCCATCTCTCTTGAGATCGCGCATCAGCAACCCTGCGGTCATGGCGTGGTCGATGTTGAAAGGGAGCACTTCGAAATTGCGCAAGGGCAAATCGGTCACTGCTTGCTTAACCTGGAATTCCGAAGCCGCAATTGCCGATAGATACAGCGGTACGCCGCGCTTCAGGGCTTCTCGAAGATAGCTGACCGCAGCTTGATGATGAGCACGCGTCGGATCGGCTAGCGAGATCAGGTAGCTCGTGTCGAGCAGAATCGCGCTCACTCCTTGCTTCCCCGAAGCTCGTCGATCCAAGCACCCGCATCAGGCACATCGCGCCATGCCTTGGCCCCGCGTTGAGTCAAACGATCCAGGTCTTTTTCATCGAGCCGGCTCTCGTGCTCGACGAACTCCAAGAGCTTGGCGCCTCGATACTCGCGTGTCATGACGTTGTATTCCGCAACGATCCGGATCATCGCTGGCTTGTAGAGACGATTGACTTTTTCATCTCGCAGCATTTCACGGGCTGCATCAACCAGCAATGCCTTGCCGTCCGGCAGACGAATGTGGGCGTTGGGCTTTGCATGGCCACCCATGTCTTCGATTTCACCGCGCACATAGCGCTCGACACGTACCCACTGGTCCGCATCGTCGGCCCTGAAGTCGGATTCGGCACTGATCACGATGGCAGCGGGCAGAAAATCCGCTGCAATACTCACGCGCCATCGACGACCGCCGCGCGCGCCTTTTTGCCAGCGCTCGATCACAGCGCGTCGCTTCAAGCCGACGCCATCCATCTCTTGACCGTTGGCGAGCTTTCGCAGATCGTTCAGCAAGACAGGATTGGCCGTAGGCGCCGTGCGAATGGCCAGCGATCCTTTTTCGATAGAAATATCGAGCGCGTTGGTATCGACGTCGTTGCCGTCGCCGCGAAGAAATTCATCCACGTCCCGGGTAAAGCTGCGCAGCACGGACAGGGGCACTCGGTCGGGCGAGATTTCATATCCAGCCGACTCATCGTGCAAAGCTATCAGCAACTCTTGGGCTTCCATCGGTTCATTCTAGGGGTCGAAGCAATTTCCTTGTAGGGGGCCGTCCAAGGCGCATGCGGCCAATCGAGGCACGAATACGCAGGCACCATCAGTTGTTCGCCCTCCCAGGCCTCGCGCAACGCCGCGAAGAGCTGAGTACCACCTCAGGTCGTCGTCTGCACGTGCAGGCGGCTGGTCTTGCAGCGGTGGAGCGCGCGGTAGTGTTCCAGCGGCCGGCCATTGGCACCGTAGGCGATCGATTCGATGCGCAGCAGCGGCTCGGGCTGCGGCAGGTTGAGCAGCTGGCAGGTCTCGGCGTCTGGCAGCACCGCATCGATCCAGCGTTCGGCGCGCACCAGGCGCAGGCCGTACTGGCGGCGCAGCACGTCGTACAGCGAGCGGTCGTCCAGGCGCGTGCGGTGCAGGCCCGGCGCAAGGTCGGCGGGCACCACGGTTTCGACCAGCAGGCGCAGCTCGCCGTCCACGCTGCGCAGGCGCTTCAGCGCGACCACCTGCGTGTCGTCACTCAACCCAAGTGACGCGGCTTCCTGCTCGGTGGGCGCGCGCAGTTCCTGCGTGAGGATCTGCGTGCGAACCGAGCGGCCCTTGCGCTCCATCTCGTCGGAAAAGCCGAGCACGGTCGAGACGAAATCCTCGTCGCGCTCGCGTGCCGACACGAATGCGCCGCGGCCCTTGATCTTGTAGATGAGGTTGTTGCGCACCAGGTCGGCCAGCGCCTCGCGCACCACGATGCGCGAGATGCCGAACTGCTCGCCGAGCTCGGCTTCGGACGGCAGCTTGGCGCCGATGGGCAGCGCGCCCTGCAGGATCTGCAGTCGAAGCGCATCGCGGAACTGGGCCCACAGGGGCGACTCGGAGTCGCGGTCGAGCACGGTCGAAGTTTCGGTCGAAGAGTTCACGTTGAGGGCTGGCCCAAGGCCTGAGGAGTCATCAATGATGCATCGAAAGACGGCTGCGCATCGGCCACCACCGGCGAAAGCCGCACGCCGTGGCGCTCGCGCAGGGCGGCGGAGCAGGCTTGCAGTTCGTGGTGTGCCTGCGCTGCGTCCCAGCCGAGCGCTTCGGCTGCAATGCCAGCCATCTCGGCCAGCGCAGCATCGGTGACGAGCCCGCGAATCGCCAGCAGCGTGCGGCGGATCACGAGGTCGTCGAGATGGACCACGCCGGTTTCGAGGCAGAGGTACGAGAGTTCGGCGACGGAGTAGTCGGGCGCGTGCTGCAGCGGCACGTCGCCCGAGGCACCGAGGCGCTGCGCCAGCGGCAGCGCCTTCGATCCATAACGGCGCAGCAGCACCTGTGCGCGCGTGCGGCCCAGGCCGGAGGTGGCAACCATGCGATCGACGAAGCGCTCCGTCGCCTGTGCATCGGCAGGCAGCTCCGCACCGCCGCCGATGGGCAGCAGTTCGGTCGATGCGGTGCGCGGGCGGCCCAGCTGCTGCAGCACTTCGTTGGTGGCTTCTTCAGCAAGTGCGCGAAAGGTCGTCCATTTGCCGCCGACGAGGCCGACGATGGGAATGTCGCGCGTCGCATTGGGCGGGTCGAGCACCACCGAATGGTCACGCGAGATCTGCCCCGGCTTGTCGGCGTCGGAGCGTGCGAGCGGCCGCACGCCGACATAGGTGTAGACCACGTCGCCGCGCCCGAAGGAGAGGTTAGGGAACACCTCGGCCAGCACGTCGAGCAGGTAGTCGACCTCTTCGGGCTCCGTGCCGATCTGGTCGGGGTCGTCCACCGGAATGTCGGTGGAGCCCACCAGCACGCGGTCGAGAAAGGGATAGACGATGCACACGCGCCCGTCCACCGCCTCGAAGTAGGCCATGCGGCCTTCGAGCGCATCGCGCAGCGCGGGGTGGTCGAGCACGAGGTGCGAGCCCTTCGTGCCCATCACACGCGAGCCCGCGCCGCCGAGCACGGCCGTGCTTCGGTCGAGCCACGCACCGCTGGCATTCACCACGGTGTCGGCCGTCACGCGCACCAGCGCGCCGGTGATCTCGTCGCGCAGCGTGAGGATGTTGCCCGCGCAGCCCATCACGCGGCAGTAGTTGGCGGCGGCCGAGCGCGGCTGGTCGCGGCAGGCGTCGCCGATCAATTCGAGGATGAGCCACTCGGGGTGGCTGATCCATGCGTCGAAGAAGGTGGCGGTCCAGCGCACCGCGGCGCGGAACAGGCTGCGGTCGTTCTGCGGCACGCGGCTGATGCGGTGGTTGGGCATCACGCGCTGGCGGCGGCCCAGCAGGTCGTACAGGCGCAGGCCCGCCGCCACGGCCAGCAAGCCGCGCGTGCGCTGCGGCGGCGTGCGGCCGAAGAACTTGAGCGCGCTGCTCATGAGGCCGCCGAAGAAGCTCGACAGCGGCACCACCGTCTTCAGCGGCTGCACCAGGTGCGGCGCGTTGCGCAGCAGCAGGTTGCGCTCGCGCGTGGCTTCGGCCACCAGCGAGAAGCTACCGTTCTCCAGGTAGCGCAGGCCGCCGTGGATCATGCGCGAGGGCGCGCTGCTGGCACCCGCGCTGAAGTCGCCCTTGTCGACGATGAGGCAGTCGACGCGCTGCAGGCACAGGTCGCGGAACACGCCGACGCCGTTGATGCCGGCGCCGACGATCACTGTCGAGAAATGACGATCCGCCAGCGAAGCCGGACGCACGAAAGGCAGTTGCCAGGCGCTCATTTCGCAGCTCCCGACAGATGGGAAAACACAGGAGACATGGTGTCGATCAGTTCGTTGAAGCCGGCGTTGAAATCGGCATGGGCGCGTGCCTCGGCGGCATCGGGTTCGACCGTGTCGCAGGGCGCGAGCAAGGCGCTGCCTTGTTCGGCGTGGTCGATGCCTTGCGACATGGCGGCGTAGATGGCTGCGCCGCGCGCGCCGGTTTCGTCGTCGGCGCAGCGTTCGACCGGATGAGCCAGGAAGCCGGCGAGCAGGCGCACGAGGCGCGTGTCGCTCGCACCGCCGCCGAGCACGGTCGATGCGGACACGGGCAGGCCGCAGGCTGCAAGGCGCGCGGTGTGCCGCGCGTGCAGCGCGGCGACCGAATCGACCACCGCGCGCGCCATGTCGCCGCGCGTGTGGTGGCTCTTGAGCCCGACGAAGCCCGCCGTCACGCCGCCACCGCCGTTGACGAAGGGCAGGAAGCGCAGGCCGCCCGCACCCAGCGGCACCGACATCGCCAGGTCGACGACAGCGCGCGAATCGGGCAGCCCCAGCACGCCAGCCAGCCATGCGATGTTGGCCATCGACGACGGACTGTTCTCCATGTAGAGCCGCTTGTCCTCGCGGCCGAAGTTCACGACGGCGGCAACGTCGGGCTTGGGCTCGATCACCGGCCCGATCACCGCGTTCACGCACCAGGTGCCGAAGACCGACACGGCACGGGCGCGCCCTTCCGCGCAGATCGCGGTCATCGAGGCGAGCAGGTCGATGGCGCCCATCGCCACGGGGATGCCGGCGGGCAGGCCGCACAGCGCGGCTTCGGAGGGCCGCAGCTTGCCGGCGACCTCGCCGCTCGGCACCAGCGGCCCGAAGACGTGCGGCCCGAGGTCCGCGATGCCCGATGCATCGAAGGCCGCCTGCGACCACGTGCCCGTTGCGATCGACACCAGCCCGGCAGTGCTTGCATCGCTGGCATCGGTCGCGATCTCGCCTGTCAGCAGAAAGCCGAGATAGTCCTTCGCGAACAGCAGCCGGCGCACCGCGCCGCGCTGCACGGCATCGGTGCCCAGCAGCTCGGCCGCGATCACGGTGGGCTGCCCCGGCCACGGCCTGCAGCCGACATCCGCGAACAGAGCGTCGCCATGGCCCAGTGAGAGCGAACGTGCACGCGCATCGGCGCGCTGGTCGGTCGACGCCACGGCCCGCCCGCCCACGAGTTCGTTGCGCGCATCGAGCGCATAGAGCCCCGCGCCGTGGCCCGTGCAGCCGATGGCGCAGACCTCCGCCACGCGGGCGCCGAGCTGGTGGGCGACGTCGCGCAGCACGTGGGTCAAGGCCGCGCGGATCGCCGTCGCGGCCACTTCGCATCCCCCTCCAGGCAGCCGGTCGTGCGGCAGTGGCATTCGGGACAAGGCGATGGAGCGGCCGCTCCCGGCTTCGAGGGCCAGGGCTTTCAGGCTGCTCGACCCCATGTCGATGCCGATCAGTATGTTTGGCTTCATGTCATAACAGCTTCGGCGGAATAAAAGCGCGTTGCCAGTAGCGTTTCCCCTAGTTATCCCGTCAAACGGGCAGCGCGTACATTCTAGCCTGTCATAACAACTGTCGTGACGCAGAGGATCAAAGCGCTGCCCTGAAAAGCAGCATTGCAAGCTGAGCCCACCCAACGTGAGGAGACAAAAAATGAGGCGTAATTTCCTGAAGTCCGCCGCGGCAGCCGGCATCGGCCTGGCCGGCGCCAGCGCATTCGCGCAGCAGCAGGCCGCGGCACCCGCCGCGGGCGGCGGACTGCGCGGCAACCCCAGCGACGTCTACGTGATGAACGTGATGGTGTCGGGGGTCGAGTACTGGTTTCCGGTCTACGAAATGATGAAGCAGCTCGGCCGCACGCTGGGCGTTCGCACCCGCTACACCGGCACGCCGGAGTACGACGTGAACAAGCAGCTCGCGTCCTTCGAGCAGGAGCTGGCGCGCAAGCCTGCCGGCATCCTGCTGCACCCGATGAACCCCGACCCGTTCATCGAGCCCATCAATCGCGCGGCGGCGATGGGCATCCCGGTCGTCACCTTCGCGGCCGACTCGCCGAACTCCAAGCGCACCTCTTTCATCACGTCCGACAACGACCGCGAAGGCACGCAGGCCGCCGACGCCATCGCCGCATCGCTGGGCGGCAAGGGCGAATACGCCGTGCTGGAGAACCCGGGCCAGGACAACCACGACCGCCGCATCGCCGCCTTCGTGAACCGCATGAAGGCCAAGCACCCGGGCATGAAGCTGGTCGGCCGCGCCGCCAGCAACCAGGACCCGAACAAGGCCTACCAGGCGGTGCTGAGCCTGGCGCAAGCCAACCCGAACCTGGGTGCCCTCTTCATGCCCGAGGCCAACTCGGCGCTCGGCGCGGCGCAGGCCAAGGTCGAGACCAAGAAGAACATCAAGGTGATGTGCTGCGACGTGAACGCCAAGATCCTCGACATGATCAAGTCGGGCGACGTGTTCGGCGCCATCAACCCGAACCAGGGCATGCAGGGCTACATGGGCATGATGATGCTGTTCCTTGCGAAGAACCCGACACTCATCGACCCGATGAACGACGCCAAGCGCAACGGCACCAACCCGATGGCCGTGCCCTTCCTGGACAACGGGCTCGCGGTGGTCAGCAAGGCCAACGCCGACGACTTCTACTGGGACAAGTACCTCGCTCGCCGCGGCACCAAGGGAATCGGCGAGTGAACGCAGTGAGCGCATTGCTCGAACTGAAGGGGATCAGCAAGCGCTTCGGCGCTTCGCGTGCTCTCTCGGGCGTGGACTTCTCGCTGCACCGCGGCGAGATCCACGCCCTTTGCGGCGAGAACGGCGCGGGCAAGTCCACGCTGATGAACATCATCGACGGCATCCACCAGCCCGACGAAGGCACGATCTCGCTCGACGGCCAGCAGGTGGTCATCGACGGCCCGGCGCACGCCATGCGCCTGGGCATCGGCCTGGTGCACCAGGAGATCGCCCTGTGCGGCGACGCCACCGTGGCCGAGAACATCTTCATGCCGGAGATCAACGCCGGCAAAACAGCGTGGATGAACTACGCGAGCCTCAACGAGCGCGCCGCCAAGGTGCTGCAGCGGCTGGGGCAGGACATCGATCCTTCCGCGCTGGTGAAGGACCTGAGCATTTCCACGCAGCAGCTCATCGAGATCGCCAAGGCGCTCACGCTGAACTGCAAGGTGCTGATCCTCGACGAACCGACGGCCGCGCTGACCGACAACGAATCGGCAGCTCTCTTCAGGGTGCTGCACGACCTCAAGGCGCAGGGCATCGGCATCATCTACATCAGCCACCGCATGGCCGAGATCTTTGCGCACGGCGACCGCGTCACCGTGCTGCGCGACGGACGCGACGTGCACAGCGGCCCGCTCGCCGAGCTGAACGCCGACGACCTGGTGCGCCGCATGGTCGGGCGCGACCTGGGCAACTACTACCCGCCGAAGCAGGAAGAGCCTGCATCGGACGAACACGTGCTCGAAGTGAGCGACATCGCCGACGGCGAACGCGTGCACGGCGTGTCCTTCACGCTGAAGCGCGGCGAGATCCTCGGCATTGCGGGCCTGATGGGCGCCGGTCGCAGCGAGCTCGCCGAAACCGTGTGCGGCCTGCGCCCCGCGCGGCGCGGCACCGTGCGCCTGCGCGGCAAGCAGCTCACGATCCGCAAGTACAGCGACGCATTGCGCGAAGGCATCGCCTACCTCAGCGAAGACCGCAAGGCGGCCGGTGTGTACCTCGACCTGCCCATTGCGCAGAACATCGCATCGATGGCGCTGAAGCGCGTCAGCTCGCGCTTCGGCCTGCTTCAACGCTCGGCCGAACACAGGCTGGCCGTGGAGCTCGGCACCAAGCTCAAGCTGAAATCCGACGGGGTCGACATCGACGTGGCGAGCCTGTCGGGCGGCAACCAGCAGAAGGTGGCCATCGCCAAGCTGCTGGCCACCAACCCCTCGGTGCTGCTGATGGACGAGCCCACGCGCGGCGTGGACGTGGGCGCCAAGTCGGAGATCCATCACATCCTGCGCGAGCTGGCCAACCAGGGCGTGGGCGTGATCGTGATCTCTTCGGAGCTGCCCGAGATCATCGGGCTGTGCGACCGCGCGCTGGTGATACGCGACGGCCGGCTGGCCGGTGAAGTGCAAGACAACGAAATGACGGAAGAGGCGCTGCTGCGGCTGGCCTCCGGACTTTGCGAAGAGGAAACGACAGCATGAACTACCCGGCACAACTCGATGCGGGGGCCGCCCCAGGCCTCCAGCCGCGACCACAGACTGGAGGAGGAGGCCCCGTGAAACCCGCCAGCAAACTCGGCAGCATGCGCGAAATGGGCTTGCTGCTCATCATCGCGGCGCTGTGCGTGGGCATGAGCTTCGCGTCGCCCTACTTCCTCACGTGGGACAACGTGCGCGCGATGCTGCTGTCGTTCTCCATCGAGGGCATCGTGGTGGTGGGCATGACGATCCTGCTGATCGTCGGCGGTATCGACCTGTCGGTGGGCTCCGTCGTGTGCTTCGCGATGGTGGTCACGGGCAAGCTCTTCCTCATGGGCTTCGACCCGTGGACGGCGGGGCTGGTGGCCATCGGCGCAAGCGCGCTGATCGGCGCGATGATCGGCGGCTGCGTCACGCGCATCGGCCTGAACCACTTCATCGCCTCGCTGGCCTTCATGGTGATCGTGCGCGGCCTGTGCCTGGCGCTCACGCAGGGCACGCCGCAGTCGCTGTTCTCGCTGCCTGCCGAGTTCAAGTTCATCGGCCAGGGCACGCTCTTCGGCATTCCGGCCGTGATCCTGATCTTCCTGGCGATCGTGGTGGCGAGCGACTTCGTGCTGCGCCGCTCGACCCTGCTGCGCCGTGTGTTCTACACGGGCAGCAACGAGAAGGCCGCGCTGTACTCGGGCATTCGCGTGGGCAACGTGAAGTTCTGGGTCACGGTGCTGTGCTCTGCCTCCGCGGGTCTTGCCGGCGTGATCTACACGGCCCGCTTCGGCGCCGCCACGCCCACCTTCGGCATGGGCATGGAGCTCAACGTGATCGCCGCCGCGGTGATCGGCGGTGCCAGCCTCAAGGGCGGCTCGGGCACGGTGCTGGGCGCTGTGCTGGGCCTGGCGCTGCTGTCGGTGGTGACCAGCTCGCTGATCCTGCTCGACGTGTCGCCTTACTGGCAGGACGTGATCAAGGGCCTCATCCTGCTCGCGGCCGTGACCATCGACCACCTCATGAACACGAGAAAGGCCAAGCGATGAACAACGCATCGATGAAGAAGACCACGCTCGGCCCCTCGGGCATCGAATGCTCGGCCATCGGCCTGGGCACCTGGGCCATGGGCGGCTGGATGTGGGGCGGCGGGGACAACGCCGCCGCCGTGCTGGCCATACAGGCTTCGCTAGACGCGGGCGTGAACCTGATCGACACCGCGCCGGCCTACGGCCTCGGGCGCTCCGAGAGCATCGTCGGCACCGCGCTCAAAGGCCGCCGCCACGAAGCCGTGATCGCCACCAAGTGCGGGCTGGTGTGGCACACGCAAAAGGGAACGCACTTCTTTGAAGAAGACGGCCACCCGGTGTACCGCTACCTCGGACGCGAGTCGATCATCCACGAGGCGGAAGAAAGCCTGAAGCGCCTGCAGACCGACTACATCGACCTCTACATCACGCACTGGCAGGACAGCACCACGCCGGTCGAGGAGACGATGAGCACGCTGCTCGAACTCAAGAAGCAGGGAAAGATCCGCGCCATCGGTGTGAGCAACGTGAGCCCCGAGACGCTCGCCGAGTACCTGCGCTATGGCCCGGTCGACGCGGCGCAGGAGCGCTACAGCCTGATCGACCGCGAGATCGAGCAGACGCTGGTGCCGCTGTGCAGCGAGAACAACGTGGCGGTGCTGGGCTACTCGTCGCTGGCGCTCGGCCTGCTCGCCGGCCCCATCGACCCCGAGCGCAAGTTCAACGGCGACGACCAGCGCGCGAGCAACCCGCGCTTCAGCGCCGGGAACCGCGGAAAGCTCAAGGCCTTCTTCGAGGAGATCGAACCGCTACGCAAGCAGCTCGAATGCTCGTTCGGCCAACTGATGATCGCGTGGACGCTGGCACGCGGCAGCATCTCGGTGGCGCTGTGCGGCGCACGCGTCAGCAAGCAGGCCATCGAGAACGCGGGCGCCGGCTCGGTGTACCTGCGCGACGACGCGCTGCAGCTCATCGACACGGCGGCCAGCAGGCATCTGCTCGCGCTGGCCTGACTCACCTTTTCTGTCCCACAACCAAACAAGCAAGGATTTCTTTCGTATGTCGAAGGACAAGACCGCACGCCTGAACCGGCTGCTGAACAACGGGCGCTGCCTGGACATCGCGCTCGACCATGGCGTGTGCAACGAGCCCTCGTTCCTCAACGGGCTCGAGGATATGCCGGCGGTGATCGACAAGCTGGTCGCCGCCGGCCCCGACGCCATCCAGCTCAACTACGGCCAGGCCGACCTGCTGCAGGACCGCCCCGGCCGTGACAAGCCCGCGCTGGTGCAGCGCATCGACATGGGCAACCCCTACAACGCCACCGCGCACCGCGTGATGTGGGCCGTGCTGCAGAACGAGCATGACCCGGTGCTGCCGGCCGTGCAACGCGACGCCGCCTGCGTGGTCGTCAACCTGTTCATGCTGCCGGACGAACCCGACCTGTTCCGCCAGTGCGTGCAGAACATCGCGCGCGTGCGCGCCGACTGCGACCGCTACGGCATGCCGCTGATGATCGAGCCGCTGGTGATGCAGTCGCCCACGCCCGGCAGCCGCTACATGGTCGACGGCGACGCCGAGAAGATCGTCACGCTGGTGCGCCTGGCGCGCGAGATGGGCGCCGACATCGTCAAGGCCGACCCGACCAGCGACCCGGCCGACTTCCACCGCGTGGTACAGGCCGCGCGCTGCCCCGTGCTCGTGCGCGGCGGCGGGCGCGAAGACCTGCAGCAGGTGTTCGCACGCTCGCGCGTGCTGATGGACGAAGGCGCCGTCGGCATGGTGTACGGGCGCAATGTGTACCAGCACGCCAATCCGTCGGCGGTGGTCGATGCGCTGATGGCCATGATCCACCGCGGCGCGAGCGCCAAGGAGGCGTGGGACATCTATGAATCGGGCGGCGTGAGATGAGCTGACGCCACCCGATCAAGGAGAGAGCGAGAGAGGGAAGAAGAGGAAGCAAAGGCTGTACGGCGGGCGACGCATGCGTCGCCCGCCGGGGTGCGTCCTGCGCGCGAGCTTTTGCCAGAAGAAAAAAGACGGAGCGAGTTGGCCGAGAAAAAGGGTTCCCCTGCGGACTTCAAACAACCTGGAGGCAACGATGAAAATCCGGTATTACTTGATGGCGTTCCTGCTGCCGTTCGTCACGCTGCTGACGCACGCGGCAATCACCGGGGTCAGTCCGATGACGACCCTGAACAACATGGCGGCAGCGGTCTCCGCGGCCGTCGCCGACCCGCTCCCGCTGCAGGGGCCGGGCCTGGGCAATCTCACCTACACGTCGGCCGAGCTGTTCAAGCCGGTGTCGATGATCACCAGCCCCGCGCACCCGCTCGATCCGGCGCACAGCAGCGCCTACGAATCGCGCGAGGTGCCCGCCACCTACCCGGGCCGCAAGGACTACGGCATGAACGCGGGCATCATGGTCAACGGCTACTTCCTCACCTCCTTCGCGCCGGACAGCGGCCTGGGCCCGGGCGGCTTCCTGCTGTACGACGTGTCGAACCCGCGCCAGATCCAGCTGGTCAAGAAGATCTACGAACCCGAGGCCCGCACCAAGGAGTTCCGCGAAACGCACTCCTTCGGCACCGCGAAGATCGGCGGCAAGACGTACGTGGTGCTGCCCAGCATCAACGGCGTCGAGTTCTGGGACTTCACCGACGTCAACGACATCAAGCAGGTGAAGAAGCTGGCGCTGCCCGGCGTCAATGGCGGCGACTACGAGAACGTGGCCTGGCAGCTCTGGTGGCAGGCACCCTACCTGTACGTGGCGTCGGCGGGCCGGGGCATCTTCATCGTCGATGCCGGGGACCCCGCGAACGCCGTGATCGCGAACCGCGGCGCCGGCAAGCCCAATCCGGTACCCACCGGCGAGCTCGGCGGTTTCCGCATCGGGCCGATCTTCACGATGGGCAACCACATGGTGCTGACTGCGATGGAAAGCAACGGCGGCTTCGCGAGCCTGGACATCTCCGATCCGCTCAACCCCAAGGTGCTCGATTCCATCGTGGGCACCACGCCGTTCTACTACGCGACTTGCTTCGACGGCAGGAACCTGCATGCCTCCGCGCGCAACAGCGGCGCCAGGATGTACAGCTACGACCTGAGCGACCGCTCGCACTTCGTGGCCGAGGACAACCGGCTCGTCATCGACGAACAGCTGTACTGCGCCACGCAGGACAACTACGTCATCCAGGGCGCGCAAACGCGCATCCACAAGGTCGACGTGAGCAATCCGCTCAACCACGTGGAGGTGGGCCGAGGCAGCATCCTGCGCGAGGACGACCCGAACTTCACGCATTCGGACAACGGCCAGGTCGCGATGTTCGGCAATCTCGTCTTCGTGGGCAACGACCATGGCTCGGGCAGCGGCTTCGTCGTGCACTCGGTGGACCCCGACACCACGAAGCCCGAGGTCAAGCAGGTCTCGCCCGCCAACGGAGCGAAGCAGCAGGCGCTGACATCGCGCATCGGCCTGGGCATGACGGACAACATCCGGCCCGAGAGCGTGAACTTCAACACCTTCATCGTGCGCCCAGTCGGCGGCAACACGCTGGCCGGCACCTACAGCGTGCAGCTGGGCATCATCAACTTCCACCCCGACCAGCCACTCTCGCCCGGCACCAGCTATGAAGTGTTCCTGCCGGCCAACGGCGTGAAGGACTATGCGGGCAACGCCATCGGCGCGGACTACAAGTCGACCTTCAACACCGGCAACGCGACCGACATCAACCTGATGCACTACTGGACGCTGGCGGGCAACCTCTCCGACCAGATCGGCGCCAACAACGGCACGCCCGCCGGCGGCGACGCGTTCGAGAGCATCGGCATGAACTTCGCGAACCGCACCACCGGTGTGCCGCTGAAGAACGACAGCGTGGCCACCGTGCTCGGCGGCACCGCCTCGCTGAGCTTCTACATGAAGACCACGCAGGCGGGCGGACCCAACTCGTGGACCGCGCCCGGCATCTTCGGGCGCGACCAGTCCGGCGGCGCGGACGACGTGTTCTGGGGCTGGCTCGACAACGGCGGGCGCATCAAGCTGTCGATCGGCAACGATGCGGGCACCACCTCCACCGCAGCGGTGAACGACGGCAGCTGGCACCACGTCGTGATGACGCGGGACGCGGCCTCGGGTGCGCAGGCCGTGTACGTCGATGGGGTGAAGACCACATCCACCGGCCCCACCGGCAACAAGGGCCTGTCGAACAAGTTCAACCTGCTGGGCCAGATCCAGGGCAATGCCGCGCTCTTCAAAGGCACGCTGGCGGAGGTTCGCGTCTACGGCCGCGTGCTCAACGACAGCGAGGTGAGCACGCTGCGCGGCCAGGCCATCATCGGCGACCCCGGCATCGGCGGCGGACCGAAGATCGTCAACGGCCAGCTGGTGTTCAACCCGGCCACGCTGGGCAGCAGCGGCGCGCAGTTCCGCTGGAACTTCGGCGACGGCACGCAGACTGCCTATTCGAGCCAGCCGAACTACACCTACACCTACACGCGCCCCGGCCACTTCACGGTGACGCTGACGGTGAAGGACAGCAGCGGCCGCGAGACCTTCTACACCTACAACCTCACGGTGATCGTTCCGACCACGGCGCGGGCGCCCACGCACACCACCAACATCGCAGGCGACGCGAACTCTGTGTATTCGGTCAACCCCGACAGCGGCACGGTCGCCGCCATCAACGCGCAGACCCTGGCCAAGCTCTGGGAGACCCGCGTAGGCGATGAGCCGAAGACGCTGGCAGTCGGCCCCGACGGACGCATCTGGGTCACGGTGCAGGGCGAGGACAAGCTGGTCGCGCTCAACGCGGCAGACGGCGCCATCTCCGCCACCGTGGCGCTCGCCTACGGCAGCGGCCCCTACGGCGTGGCCTTCACGCCCGATGGCGCGAAGGGCCTGCTGACGCTGGAGAGCAAGTCGGTGCTGATGAGCTTCGACCCGAACAACGGCGCCACAACCGGTGCGGTCGCGCTCGATGGCGCGCTGCGCGGCATTGCCGTCAACTCCGACTCGCAGGTGGCCTACGTCACGCGCTTCAAGTCGAAGATGACGGGCGGCCAGCTGCACAGGGTGAACCTGCAGAGCATGAGCGCCATGACCACCATCGCGCTGCCGGTGGACACCACCACGGTGGACACCGAGAGCCGTGCGCGCGGCGTGGCCAACTACCTGAGCCAGGTCGTGATCTCGCCGGACGGCAAGCGGGCGGTGCTGCCTTCGAAGAAGGACAACATCGTGCGCGGCAAGTTCAGGGACGGAAACAACCTGGTGCACGACCAGACGGTGCGCTCCATCCTGTCGCAGGTCGACCTGCAGGCGGCGGCGGAGAAGTTCGACGAGCAGATCGACTTCGACGACCGCGCACCGGCGCGCGCCGCGCTGTTCTCCGCGTCGGGTGACTACCTGTTCGTTGCGCAGATGGAAGGCAACCGCGTCGCCATCGTCGATCCGTACAGCCGCTCGGTGCGCGGCGAGATCAACGCCAGCAGCGCGCCGCACGGCCTGTACCTGGACTCGGCGCGCAAGCGGCTGTTCGTCAACAACTTCCTGGCGCGCTCGGTGTCGGTGCACGACGTGGCCTCGGTGCTGAGTTCGGAGACCAATGCCCCGACCTTCCTGCAGAACGTGTCGACGGTGGCGCAGGAGCCGATGGCGGCCGCGGCGCTGCGCGGCAAGCAGGTGTTCTACAACGCCTCCGACCGGCGCATGAGCAAGGACAACTACATCTCCTGCGCGAGCTGCCATGCGGACGGCGGCGATGACGGCATGGTGTGGGACTTCACCCAGCGCGGCGAGGGCCTGCGCCGCACCATCAGCCTGCAGGGCCGGCGCGGCATAGGCCACGGCAAGCTGCACTGGACGGCCAACTTCGACGAGGTGCAGGACTTCGAGAACGACATCCGCAACGAGTTCGGCGGCACCGGCTTCCTGACGAATGCGGACTTCGCCGCCACCTCCGACCCGCTGGGCGCGCCCAAGGCCGGCAAGAACGCGCAGCTCGACGACCTGGCGGCCTACCTGGGCTCGCTGAGCAAGTTCATGCGCAGCCCGGCGCGCAACGCGGACGGCAGCCTGAGCGTGGATGCGACGCGCGGCCAGACGCTGTTCAGCTCGGCGCAGTGCGTGACCTGTCACTCGGGCGGCACCTTCCGCGACGGCCTGCGGCACGACGTGGGCACGATCCAGGCATCGTCGGGCAAGGGCATGAACCAGCCGCTGGCGGGCGTGGGCTTCGACACGCCGACGCTGTCGGGCACGTGGAACACCACGGCGTTCTTCCACAACGGCCAGGCGGCCACGCTGCAGGACGTGCTCACCAGCGGCCACGGCAACGCCAACAGCCTTCCAGGGGCCGACCAGGTGGCGATCCGCGAGTACGTGCGCTCGCTCGACACGGCTCCGGCCGTCGTCGCGCGCATCCGCTCCGACCTGAACCCCACGATGTGCGTGAACATCAAGGGCGCGGCGACCACCAGCGGCACGACCGCCGTGCAATGGCCGTGCGGCAACGCCGGCAACGAGAAGTTCACGGTGAACAGCCTGACGGGCGGCTACGTGCAGTTCGTCGCAGAGCACAGCGGCCTGTGCCTGGCGCAGAACGGCACCGCGACGACGAATGCACCTGTGGTGCAGCTGGCGTGCACCGCCGGCGACACAACGCAATGGAGCCTGGTCGGCGGGACGGTTCGCAACCGCGCATCGGGTTCATGCCTCGATGTGCCGAACGGCTCGACGACGCAGGACACGGCGCTCATCACGTGGACCTGCAACGGCGGCAACAACCAGAACTGGACCCAGTTGCCCTGAGGCTCTGACGCTCCCCTGAAAGCCGGCCGCTTCTTGCGGCCGGCTTTTTTTCGTGCAGCCCATGACCTCCCACGTCATGGACCGTGCGCACCCTCTCTGGGAAAGTACCTCCATCGAATCAATCAACCAACCAGGAGAAAACACCATGACCGGCTTCAACATCCTTCCCCTCGCAGTCGCCCTGCTGATCGGCTTCGCGGCCCTCGGCTCCTGCCTCGGCATCGGGCTGGTCGGCCAGAAGTTCCTGGAAAGCACCGCACGCCAGCCCGAGCTGGTCGACACGCTGCAGACCAAGTTCTTCCTGGTGGCGGGCGTGACCGACGGAGCCTTCATCATCGCCACCGGCATCGGCCTCTGGTTTGCCACCGCCAACCCCTTCGGCTGAGCAGGAACGAGACGGCGCACTGGCACCATTCGTGCTAGCACTGTTGACACCGAATTGTTTACAGTTAAAGTATTTAGCTATCAACGGTTTGATGTCGCCGGTGCCGCATGGGGCGGTACCGGTGCGTTGTTTCATCTTTCCCTGCCGGAGAACCCATGAGCCACCTGCCCCCGAAGTCGCCCGCGCTGCCGCGCACCCTGCTTTCGCTGCTGCTGTGCGGCGCAGCCCTCGGTACCGCGGTGTCGGCCGCTGCCGCACCCGTCAAGGTGGGCCTGGCCCTCGACATCTCGGGGCCCTTCGCGGCATTGGGCGCCGAGGCGCGCGACGGCTTCGCGCTGGGCATCAAGCAGCTGGGCGGCAAGCTCGGCGGGCAGGACGTCGAATTCGTGCAGGCCGACATGGCCGGCAGCCCCGACCAGGCCAAGCAGTTGGTCGACCGCATGATCCAGCGCGACAAGATCGATATCTTCAGCGGCCCCATCGGCTCCAACGTGGCGCTGGCCGTGGGCCCGACGCTGTTCAACGCCAAGGTGCCGTACCTCTCGGCCAACGCCGGCCCGAGCCAGTTCGCCGGCGCGCAGTGCAATGCCTACTTCTTCGGCACCGCCTACCAGAACGACCAGTTCCACGAGGCCGCCGGCAAGTTCGCGCAAGACCGCGCCTTCAAGAAGATCGTGCTGATCGCTCCCAACTACCCCGCCGGCAAGGATGCCCTTGGCGGCTTCAAGCGCCAGTTCAAGGGCCAGGTGGCCGACGAGCTCTACACCAAGCTGGGCCAGATCGACTACGCCGCCGAGCTCGCGCAGTTGCGCGCGGCCAAGCCCGACTCCATTTACTTCTTCCTGCCCGGCGCGATGGGCATCAACTTCATCAAGCAGTTCGTGGGCGCGGGCCTGTCGAAGGACATCACGCTCGTGACCAGCGGCTTCTCGGCCGACGAGGACGTAATCGGCGCCGTGGGCGACCCGATGCTCGGCCTGTTCAACACCTCGCACTGGGCGCACGACCTCGACAACGCCGCCAACAAGGCCTTCGTGGCCGCGTTCCGCAAGGAATACAACGGCCGCTACCCGTCGGTGTACGCCGCGCAGGCCTACGACGCGATCCTCGCGATGGACGCCGCCGTGAAGCAGTCCGGCGGCAACGCGCAGAACCGCGAAGCCGTGGTGGCCGCGCTGAAGAAGGCCAACTACGCATCGACGCGCGGCAACTTCAAGTACGCGAACAACCACTTTCCCATCGAGAACTTCTACCTGCGCGTGATCGGCAAGGATGCGCAGGGCAAGGTCACGAACAAGCTGATCAACACGGTTCTCACGAACTACGGCGACAGCTACGCAGACAAGTGCCCCCTGAAATAGGCTCGCCCCCAGGCTTCGCGCACTTCGTGTCGCTTCTCCTTCCCCCTACCGGGGGCAACACCTGAGGCCCGGCAAAGCCGGTTCCTCGGTGTTCCTCGAATGAAAACGCGAGCAATCCTTGTGATCCTATGAGTGGAATTCTTGTTCTCGAGCAGCTGCTCAACGGCCTCGGCTACGGGCTGATGCTGTTCCTGCTGGCTGCGGGGCTCACGCTGGTGTTCGGCATCATGGACGTGCTGAACCTCGCGCATGGCTCGCTCTTCATGGCCGGCGCATATGTGGCGGCCGAGGCGCACACGCGCACCGGTTCGTTCGCGGCGGCCATCGTCATCGCGGTGGCGGTCACCGTCGTGGTCGCGCTGCTGCTCGAAGTGCTGCTGATGCGCCGCCTCTACACACGCGACCACCTCGCGCAGGTGCTGGCCACCTTCGGCGTGATCCTGGTCGCCGACGACATCGTGACGATGGCCTGGGGCCCGTCGCCGGTGATGGCGCCGACGCCGGCCGCGCTCTCGGGGCCGGTCGAACTGATGGACGGCCTGCCCTACCCGGCCTATCGCCTCGTGATCCTCGTCGGTGGCCTGCTGGTGGCGCTGGCGCTGTACCTGCTGGTGAACCACACGCGCATCGGCATGCGGGTGCGCGCGGGCGCCTCCGACCGGCCGATGGCCGAGCTGATGGGCGTGCGCGTGGGCCGCATCTTCAACGGCGTGTTCCTGCTCGGTGCGGCGCTGGCCGCGCTGGCGGGCGCGCTGATGGGCCCGATCGTCGCGGTGCAGGTCGGCATGGGCGAGGCCATCCTGATTCCGGCGCTCGTGGTGCTGGTGATTGGCGGCATCGGTTCGGTGCGCGGCGCCTTCGTGGCTGCACTGCTCGTGGGCGTGGTCGACACCGTGGGGCGTGCCTTCGTGCCGATGCTGCTGCGTGCCACGCTGCCGCCGGCTACTGCAGCCGACCTGGGGCCGCTGTTCGCCGAAGTCGCGATGTACGCGCTGATGGTGGTGGTCCTCATCTTCCGGCCCTCGGGCCTTTTCTCGGCACGCGCATGAAGTCCTCACGCTACATCGGCCTCGGGCTGCTCTTCGTGCTGCTCGCGGCGTTTCCGCTGGTCGCGCCTGTCTTCGGGCTCGAGTTCTACATCGGCTTCGTGCGGCGCGTGCTCATCGTGGCGCTGGCTGCGGCGAGCCTCAACTTCATCCTCGGCTTCGGCGGCATGGTGGCGCTGGGGCACGCGGGCTTCATCGGCGTGGGGGCGTACACGGTGGTCGCGCTCAGCGACGCGGGCGTGATGTCGGCGTGGGTGATGTGGCCGCTGGCCGCGCTCGTGGCCGGCCTCGTCGCGGCGCTGATCGGCACGGTGGCGCTGCGCACGCGCGGCGTGTACTTCATCATGACCACGCTGGCCTTCGCGCAGATGCTGTATTTCGTGGTGGTGTCGCTGCGCCGCTATGGCGGCGACGACGGCTACACGCTGATGTCGCGACCCACGCTGCTGCCGGGGCTGGACCTGGGCAATGAAGCCAACTTCTACTGGGTGGTGCTGGCGATCGTGGCGCTCGCGCTCTGGTGGCTGCACCGTGCGACGCTATCGCGCTTCGGCCATGCGCTGATGGGCATCCGCGACAACGAGACGCGCATGCGGGCGCTGGGCTATCCGGTGTTCCGGCTGCAGCTGGTGGCGTTCGCGATTGCAGGCGCCATCGCGGGGCTGGCCGGTGCGCTGCTCGCGGGCGGCAACGGATTCGTGAGTCCGGCGACGATGCACTGGACGCAGTCGGCCACGCTGCTGGTGATGGTCGTCATCGGCGGGCTGGGGCGCAGCTGGGGCGGGCCGGTAGGCGCTGTTGTCTGGCTGTTGCTCGAAGAGGCGTTGAAGCAGCACACGGAGCATTGGCATATGCCGCTGGGGTTGTTGCTGATCGCTGTTGCGTTGTGGGCACCCAAAGGGCTTGCCGCCCTCTACAAGCGCCGCTTGCCCCTCACCCCAACCCTCTCCCCGGAGGGGCGAGGGAGTAAGACGACACCATGAGCCTTTTCAGAATCGAAGGGTTGGTCAAGCGCTTCGGCGGACTGCTGGCGACCGACCATGTGAACCTCACCGTGGAGCGCGGCGAAGTGCATGCGCTGATCGGCCCGAACGGGGCGGGCAAGACCACGCTGGTGAACCTGATCACCGGCCTGCTGAAAGCCGATGCCGGCCGCATCCTGCTCGACGAAGCCGACATCACGAAGCTGAAAGATCATCAGCGCGTGGCCGCCGGCATGTCGCGCTGCTTCCAGGTGACGCGCGTGTTCCCCAAAGAAACCGTGCACGACAACCTGATGCTCGCAGCGCAGGCCCATGCGGGCACCAGCCTGCGCTTCATGGCGCCGCGCGCGAAGGAACGCGACCTCGTCGATCGCGCCGTGGCGCTTGCGGACCGCGTCGGCCTCGGCAGCGAACGCGAGCGCATCGCGGGCACGCTGCCGCACGGCGCGCAGCGCGCGCTCGACGTGGCGCTGGCGCTCGCGGCCGAGCCCAAGCTGCTGCTGCTCGACGAGCCGATGGCCGGCATGGGCCCGGACGAATCGGCGCGCATGGTGGAGCTGATCGAATCGCTGCGCGCATCGATGGCCATCCTGCTGATCGAGCACGACATGGACGCGGTGTTCCGCCTGGCCAACCGGCTCACCGTGCTGGTGCAGGGCAAGGTGCTGATGAGCGGCACGGCCGACGAAGTGCGGGGCCACCCCGACGTACAAGCCGTCTACCTCGGCACGGAAGCAGAAGGCCATTCATGAGTGCGGCATCCACATTGCTCGAAGCGAAATCCATCGAAGCCGGCTACGGCGCCAGCCAGGTGCTGTTCGGCATCGACCTCGACATCCGCCCCGGCGAAGTGCTCGCGCTGCTCGGACGCAACGGCATGGGCAAGAGCACGCTGCTGAAGGTGTTGACCGGCACGCTCTCGCCGATGCGCGGCAGCGTGCACTTCGGCGGCGCGGCCATTGGCGGCCCGAACAAATCGATGCGGCCCGACGCCATCGCGCGGCGCGGCGTGGCCATCGTGCCCGAAGGGCGGCATGTGTTTCCCAATCTCAGCGTCGATGAGCACCTGCGCGCCTTTGCAAGACCGCGTCCGGGCAGCGCGCCGCGCTGGACGCTCGACGCGCTGTACGGCCTGTTCCCTCGCCTGTCGGAGCGCAAGGCCAACGCGGGCAACCAGCTCTCGGGCGGCGAGCAGCAGATGCTGGCCATCGCCCGCGCGCTGTCGACGCACCCGCGCCTGCTGATCCTCGACGAAGCCACCGAAGGGCTGGCCCCGGTGATCCGCGAGGAGATCTGGCACTGCATTGCCACGCTCAAGGCCGAAGGCGAGGCGATCCTGGTGGTCGACAAGTACGTGCAGCGCCTGCTGCCGCTGGCCAACCGCCATGTGATCCTCGAACGCGGGCGCGTGGTGTGGCAGGGCGACTCGGCTGCGCTGGACGCCGACCGGTCGCTGTGGACGCGCTACCTGGGCGTGTAGGGCCTCCGTTCGCCCCCTGGTTCGCGCGGCTTCACGGCGTTCACGGCGCCGCGTCTCATTGCGGACGAAGCGCGAGGAAGTAGACCCACGCTTCCTCGTTGCGGCCGATGCGCTCCATCTCCCAATGCGTGCGCAAGCCGGCCTCTCCAAGCTGCGCGGCGAACAGGTCTTTCGCCCAGTACACGGTGTGACAGTCGCCATTCGTCTCGCCTTCGCCGACTCGCATGGAGACCAGGAAGGCACCGCCGGGCTCGAGTGCGTCGAAGACCTTGCGCAAGATCGGGCCGATCTGCGCGCGATCGACATGAATCAGCACGCACATCGCGAGGATGGCGTTGTAGGGCCCTCCCAGCGCATCCGTGATGACATCGAGCAGTTCGCCCTTCTTGCCGCGCTCCGCCTGCAGGTCGAGAAATGCCTGTGCCGCATCGGTGCGCCTGACGACCCCGCCCAGGGACTCGATGAAGTCGGCGTCCCGCCCCGGACCGGAGCCGATCTCGAGCACGGTGCCGCCGGTGGGCACGAACTGCATCATCCGCCGCATCGCGTCCGCGATTTCGGGCTGCAGCGGGTGTTCGGCCACGATCGCGTTGTACTCGCGGGCAGAACCTTCGTAGGACTGGACGGTCCGGTGCGATTTCTCCAGCGCCTGTGCGGAGATTTTCATGAGCAGCCTTTCCGGCCCATCGGACATCCGGCGGGACCTGGATGGAAAGTCTAGGTCCAACGCGCCATCCGGCTCATGGGGAAAATCGCCTAGGCGCTGACCGGTGCCGTGGCGTGCGCGAGCCGCAGCGCGCGGGAAGGCACGGCGCCCGCTTGACCTTTCAGTCGGGCGCGGTATCGAGCTGCAGCACCAGGTCGCGGCTGGCCTGGTTCATGCCGGCCACGTCCACCACGCTGCCGTGCTTGCGCAATCGCTCGACCACCTTCTTCAGCGCGGCCACGGCGGTCACGTCCCAGAAATGTGCTTGCGACACGTCGATGCGCACCGCTGCACCGTCGATCTCGCGCACGTCGAAGGCGTCGACCAGCATGTCGGCGGAAGCGAAGAACACCTGGCCGGTGACGCGGTAGACGCGCGCGCCGTCGGCGTCCTGCGCTGCATGGACATGCAGCAGCCGCGCCACCTTGAATGTGAAGAACACGCCGCTGAGCATCACGCCCGTGGCCACACCCGCGGCAAGGTTGTCGGTGGCCACGGTGACGGCCACCGTGGCGAGCATCACCGCGCTCGACATGCGCGGATGCCGCACCAGCGTGCGCAGCGAGCCCCAGTCGAAAGTAGAGGCCGACACCATCACCATGATCGCGACCAGCGCCGCTACAGGCACCTGCGACAGCCAGGGCTTGAGCAGCACCATGAGGATCAGCAGGAACGCGCCCGCGAAGAGCGTGGACAGCCGCCCGCGCCCGCCGTAGCGCACGTTGCTCACGGTCTGGCCGATCATTCCGCAGCCCGCAATGCCGCCGAAGAAGCTGGCCGCGACATTGGCCACGCCGAGGCCGCTGCACTCGCGGTTCTTCGAGCTCGGTGTGTCGGTCAGCTCATCGACCACACTGGCGGTCATCATCGATTCGAGCAGCCCGACCATCGCGATGGCGAACCCCGGCAGCGCGATGATGCGCAAAGTCTCGAGCGTCAGCGGCACGTCGGGCAGCGCGAACGCCGGCAGCGCGCCGGGCAGTTGCCCGAGGTCGGCCACCGTCTTCAGCGGCAGCCCCAGCCAGTGGCCCACCAACGTCACCACCACGATGCACACCAGTGGCGAAGGCACGATCGTTGTGATGCGCGGCAGCAAATAGATGACGGCCAGCCCGAGCCCGACCATGGCCCAGGTCGCGGTGTTGGCACCGATGAAATGCGGCATCTGCGCCGCGAAGATCAGGATGGCGAGTGCGTTGACGAAGCCGGTACGCACGGACGACGAGACGAAGCGCATCAGCACACCCAGGCGCAGCAGGCCGAACACGATCTGCATTGCACCGGCGAGCACGCCGGCAGCCAGCAGGTACGGCAGGCCGTGCGCATGCACCAGCGGCGCGGCCACCAGGGCCACAGAGCCGGCCGCGGCCGACACCATGGCCGGCCGGCCGCCGGCGAAGGCTATGACGATGCCGATGACGAAGGAAGCGAACAGGCCGACCGCCGGATCGACGCCGGCTACAAAAGAGAAAGCGATGACTTCGGGAATGAGAGCGAAGGTGGCGACGGCACCAGCCATGAGCTCGCGGGGAATGCTGGGGCACCACTCGGTGCGCAGGCGACTGTGGGAAGAAGACATGGAAAAAGAAAAGCAGCCCGCATGCCACCGGCAAGGCGGTGCGGGAGATGGCAGGACAAGGGCCGGCGTGCGACCCGTGCGCGTCGCGTCGGCCGAAGCCGCCGCGCATCACTGCGCTCGCGTCAAGGAGGCGTCGGCCGCGAGCAACCCGACTGCCGGCGGCGAATGGGAAAGCGGGGCATCCTCGGGCACATGGGCGAGATTGTAGAGAGCGGCCTGTCGCCGGCCGCCGGGCTTCACACCGAGCGCGTGATGCCGCCGTCCACGCGCAGGTTCTGCCCGGTGATGTAGCCCGCGCCTTCCGACGCGAGGAAGCCGATGACGGCCGCGATCTCGCTGCTCTTGCCGTAGCGGCCCATGGGAATGCGGCCGCGGAATTCGGCCTTCTCGGGCAGGCTGTCGATGAAGCCCGGCAGCACGTTGTTCATGCGCACGTTGTCGGCCGCGTACTTGTCGGCAAAGAGTTTGGTGAAGGCTGCGAGGCCCGCGCGGAACACGCCCGATGTGGGGAACACCGGGTCGGGCTCGAAGGCGGCGAAGGTGGAAATGTTGATGATGGAGCCGCCGCCCTGCTTCACCATGAGCGGCGCAACGAGGCGCGCGGGGCGCACCGCGCTCAGCAGATAGACGTCCATGCCGCGGTGCCAGTCTTCGTCGGTGATGTCGAGGATGGGTGCGCGAGGGCCGTGGCCGGCGCTGTTGACCAGCACGTCGACGCGGCCCCACTGGGCAACGACCTTGTCTACGAGCCGCTTCAGGTCGTCGTTCGACTGGTTCGAGCCGGTCACGCCGATGCCACCCAGCTCGGCAGCCAGTGCCTCGCCCTTGCCCGACGACGAGAGGATGGCTACACGAAAGCCGTCGTCTGCGAGCTTGCGTGCTGCTGCGGCGCCCATGCCGCTGCCACCTGCGGTGACGATGGCTACTTTTTTCTGTTCTTCAGAAGACATCCGGGATTCCTTGGTTCATGCGGAGCCTGCATTTAGCCAAGGAATCGGGACTCTTGCCATTCAGGCTCTTGTCTTGTTGTTCAGGGCGAGTGCGAATGACACCGGGTACTCCCCTCCGCGAATGTCCCCCGGCCTGCGGCCTCCTCCTTTATTTCGCTGCGGGGAGCACCCGGTGCCATTCGCACGTGGACGCGGCGCTTGTGCTGAACTCCAAAGGCTTACTGCTTGCAGGTGCGTTGACGTTCAACCTGTTTCGTCATCCGAACGATTTCGTGCTGAGCGCACATGGACTCCGCCGTCCGCTCAAGCGAACCACCGCCATAGTCCTTCGCCGCGCTGCGTTTGCATCCCTGGTCTCGCGCGACTTCCCAACGGGCGATCCTGGCTTCGAGCCGCTCCTTGCAGGCCGGCAACTGCTGCACCTTGCTGGCTACGGCGTGCTTCAGTTTCAAGTCGGCCGCAACGACATCTCGATACGCACAAATATTCATTGCTGATTGACTTACCTCGCAGCGAGACAGAAGGCCACGCAACTCGTCCTCGGATATCCCGGAGCGTTGCGCCAAGGCGGTCAATACCTCCTGAAAACCAGGCTCGTATCTCGCAGGAGAGGCTGCGGATGCTCCCGAGACTGCGAAGACGGCCAGCAGGGTAACGAATACGCGTTTCATCGTGTGGGCTGAAATGGGGATGTTTCCTCGCGCCGGCGGTTTGCCAGGCCCTGTGAACGAACAGCGCGAAGACGGCGGCCGCGAGCATCGCGGGGACGGACAAAGACGTTGCTGTTCATGTGCGTCACAACGTCTGCATTGGAACCCCGATTCGCAGCATCGAGCACTGACCGGGCGCCAGCGACACCAAGATTGAAGGTGTAGCTCACCAGCGCATCGAACTGGGCTTGTGTGAGTGCCTGGCGATTCACGTGCCTCCGCACGCCGGCCTCCGCCGTGTGCAGTCGGGTCGCCAACTGGGCATCGACTTGCGCCGCCGTTACCGGACGAACCAGTTCCTCGGCAGTGCAAGGACCAAGGTGCGCGAGAGCACCCACTCCAAACGTACAGTTGTTTGCCATGTCGTTGTAGTACTGGAGACGCACATCCTCGCGGCGGCGAAGTTCTGCGCGCCCACTGGCACTCATCGCCATATTTTCGTTGGCCATTCAAGCTCCCTTGTTGTGATTCCAAGGCCCGCGTTTTATCAACGCCTCATGACATGGCTCACCATCCGCTGGCACATTCCTGACACCTTCGCGAAAAACTGCGCGTTCAAGGCGCAACTGTCGTGCTGGCCGATCAACCGCCGCGTCCAACGATCACGTCGATGGTGTGCTCTGCGCGGCGAAATAAAGGAGGAGGCCGAAGGCCGGGGGACATTCGCGAAGCGGAGCACGCCGTCGGCGTGATCGCGCCCTGAATCGAACGGAACTCAGGCAGTGGGCAACGTCGCCTGCATCGACGCACGCTGGTTGAACGCCTCGAACCACTTCGCGCTATTCGGCGCTTGAGCGCGCCAATCCACTGCGGGAAACCGGAAGTCCATGTAGCCCAACGCGCAGCCAAAAGCGATGGTGCCGATATCGACACGGTCACCGAACGAAGGCGCTGCCGTCTCGAGCCATTCGAGACCGGTACGCACCTTGGCGAGCTGACCGTCGGTCCAGTCGGCCCAGCGCAGCTCCTCGGGACGCAACACGCTCTCGTAGCGAGCGAGCAATGCGGCGCCAGTCATGCCGTCGGCCAGCGCCAGTTCGGTCAGGCGTGCCCAGCGCGCGGCGCCGTCTCCCGGAAACAGCTTGCCCGACTGCGTGGCGTTCAGGTACTCGCAGATCACGCGGCTGTCGAACAGCACCTGACCGTCGTCGGTGATGAAGGTCGGCACCTGCCCGAGCGGGTTCTTCGGAATGATGGTGGCGTCGCGCTTCACGGGGCCGGCCGCGCTGGGCAGCTTCTCGATGCGGTCTGCAATGCCGAGCTCGTGCGCCACGACCATGCACTTGCGCACGAAGGGGGAAGCGGGAGAGAAGAAGATTTTCATGGTGATGAGAGCTTGTGCTTCGGGCTTGCGCTGTCGTGACTACGCCGGCTTCCTGATGCGCAGCATGCCCTCCTGCGCGGCCGAAGCCACGAGCCGGCCGTCGCGCGCATAGAGGCTGCCGCGGCACAGGCCGCGCGCGCCGCCCGCGCTGGGCGAATCGAGCACGTACAGCAGCCAGTCGTCCATGCGGAAATCGCGGTGGAACCACATCGCGTGGTCGAGGCTCGCGGGGCGCACCTGGCCGCTCATGAAGCTCAGGCCATGCGGCAGCATCGCGGCGCGAAGCAGGCCGTGGTCGGAGGCATAGGCCAGCAGCGCGCGGTGCACCATCGGATCGTCGGGCAGCGGCGCGATGGCGCGCATCCAGATGGCGCTTTGCGACGCCGCCGGGCGCGGCAGCGGCGCCATCAGGTCTTCAGGGTCGACGCGGCGGTATTCGATGCCGTGCGGCTGTATTGCCTTGGAGCGCCAGGGCTCTGGCAGGCGGTCGCCGAGGGCGATGCGCTGGTCGAGCTCGCTGACGAGGCCTTCGGGGCCGGCCACCTCGGGCATGTCGAACTGGTGCTCGACGCCCTCGTCCACGGTCTGGAACGAGGCCGACATTTCAAAAATGATGCGCTCCTGCTGGCGCGCCACCACGTGGCGGGTGGTGAAGCTGCGGCCGTCGCGCACGCGGTCGACGCTGTACTCGATGGGGGCATGTTCGCCCGGCAGCAGGAAGTAGGCGTGCATCGAATGCACCGGGCGCTCGGCGCCCACCGTGAGGCTCGCGGCCATCAGCGACTGGCCCAGCACCTGGCCGCCGAACACGGCGGGCGTGCCGATGTCCTCGCTCTGGGCCAGGAAGCGGTCGCCGCCCAGTGGCTCGAGCTGCATGAGCGCGACGAGTTCGTTGACGAGGTGGGCGGCGGTAGCGGAATCGGTGGTCATCGGGGGAAGGCTGTCAAAACAGGGCAGAAAGCAACCCTGGACCATAGCAAAGGCCGCGCCCGCGGGCTGTCGCGGGCCGGTCAGCGGCTGCTATCTGAAGAAGCAGATGTCCATGAAGCGGGCCCGGCAGCTGTAGTCAGTGCCGCCCTGCACCACCGACAACGGCGCCCCGCCCAGCACCAGCGAGCCGTCGGCGGCGCGGGCCAGCGGCGTCGGCGCGGCCTTGTCGGCAGGGCCGCTGGCCGTTTCCTGCTCCACGTACTTGAGGTACTGCGTCCGGGAGAAGTCGACCGCCTCGTCCTGCTTCAGCACGCCGGCCTCGTAGCGGCGGCCCTTCACGCTGCCGAAGTAGCGCAGCGCCGGCCCGGTGCGGTCGCCGTATTTCACCTCGGTCTTCGCGAAGCCGGTCTGGATCAGGAAGGCCTGGTCGTCAGGCGTCAGGTCGGTGTCGAAGGCCATCAGCACGTACTGGCCTTCGAGGCTCTGGTTGCGCGCCACCTTCAACTCGCCGACCAGTGCGGGCGAGATCTTGGTGCGCCCTTCCCACCGCAGGATGGTGGCCACGCCCGGGTCGCCGTCGAACACGTAGTGGTACTTCTCGCCGGCAATGACGAGCTTGCGGCCGTCCTTGCTCGCGAGAAAGCTCACCATCGCGTCCTTGCCATGAACGGGCTCGCCCTCGGGCGTGCTGGCGCAGCCCCACTGCATCAGGCCGAGCGCGGCGCACGAAAGAGCCAGGAAGCCGCGGCGCGCGGTGATCGACAACGAAAGAAGATTCACGTTTCGTCCGGGGGTCGAGTTCATCTTGCCCCGGACTCTAGCGCGCCACCGTGCTCAGCGGTCGAGGTCGGCGCCGTCGGCGACCAGCTTTTTCTGCAGGGCCGGCACATCGACCTTCGCGAAGGCCGTGCTGCCCAGCGACGCTGCCGCCGTGCCCGCGGCCTGCCCCATGACGAAGCAGCCACCGCTCGCACGCGCGGCCGACTGGCCTTCGTGCGTCATCGATGCGCAGCGGCCGGCCACCAGCAGGTTGTCGAGCGTCTGCGGCACCAGCATGCGCCAAGGCAGGTGGTTGTAGGCGTTGGCTTCGTCGCGCGGAAAGGCCCACTCGATGCGGCCGTCTGCGTGCATTTCCATCGGCCAGGCATTCAGGCCGATGTTGTCGTCGAACTTCGCCGAGCCCAGGATGTCTTCGCGCCCGAGCGCGTAGAGCCCCTGGATGCGCCGCGTCTCGCGAATGCCGACTTGCGGCGCGATCTCCACGATGGACGACTGCGCGAAGCCCGGCACCTCGGCCTTCAAGAACTTGAAGTACTCGCTGATCTGGCGGCGGCCTTCGAGCTCGCCCTCGGTGAGCTCGCGCGCATCGACACCGTTCATCGCGCGGCCCTGGGCGTTGCGGATCTGCGTGACGTTGGCGCGCCATTCGCGCGGGTCCTTGTTGGGCCGCAGGATGGCGCCTTCGCGCGGAAACTTGTAGACGCCCGGCTTCTGCTGCTCGGTGCGCGCCATGTAGTCGTTGATGGCCTTGAACTCGCCCACCGCTTCCAGTGCGGCCGGCGCGTCGACCTGGCCGATGCGGAACATGGTGGTCGGGAACAGCCCGCTGCCGTGTCCGTCGCCCACCTCGAAGGGCACGCCGGCAAAGGCCGCCACGTCGGCGTCGCCGCTGGCGTCGATGAAGGCGTTGGCGCGAATGGCCTGGCGGCCCGACTTGGTCTCGACCACCAGCGCCGCGATGCGGCTGCCCTCGCGGATCACCGCGGCCGCGTACGCATGGAACAGCAGCTTCACGCCCGCGGCGTCGAGCAACTGGTCAGCGGCCAGCTTGTAGGCCGAGGTGTCGTACGAGCGCACGCAGATGCGCCCGCCCATGCCGTTCTGCGGCTGGTTCATGCCGTTGAGGCCGGCGATGCGGTCGATCAGCTCGTCGACCACGCCGTGCACCAGCTGCGTCATCTCGCCCTTGCGCTTGCCGTACAGGCCCGCGAAGTTGGTAACGCCGCCGGCAGTGCCCATGCCGCCGAGAAAGCCGTAGCGCTCCACCAGCAGCGTGTTGGCACCGTGGCGTGCAGCGCTCACGGCGGCAGCGATGCCGGCGGGGCCGCCGCCGACCACCACCACGTCGTATTCACCGAAGACCGGCAGCTCGCGCGCCGGTTCATGCAATGTTGTGGGAGACGTAGTCATCACTGGAGCTTGATTCCGCGTGCGGAAATGATCTTGGTCATGATCGACGCCTCTTCGTTGACGCGCGTGCGCATCCCGTCCGGCGAGGTGCCCACGGCCTGCCAGCCTTGCTCGAAGAGCTTGCGGCGCACGTCCGGGTTCTTCATGACCACTTCGAGTTCGCGGCTGATGCGCGCCTGCGCCGCCTTCGACAGGTTGGCCGGGCCGAGCAGCGCCACCCACACTTCGAGATTGAAGTCCTTCACGCCAGCTTCCGACAGCGGCGGGATCTCGGGCACCAGCGCGCTGCGGCCGCCCGTGAGGCCGATGGCCTTGAGCTTGCCGGCCCTGATCTGCGGCATGGCCACGCCCGGCGGGATCAGGCCCATCTGCACCTGGTCGCCCAGCATCGCGGTGATGACCTGCGGGTTGCCCTGGTAGGGCACGTGCTCGGGCTTGAAGCCGGGCACGCGGGTCTTGAGCAGTTCCATGCCCAGGTGCCCGACCGAGCCGATGCCCACCGAGCCGTAGTTCCACTTGTCGCCGGCCTTGCGGCCCTCGTCGAAGAAGGCGGTGCCGGAGGGCAGGTTGTTCTGCGCCACCAGCACCAGCGGCGCGGTCGCGATCAGCGACAGGTAGGTGAAGTCTTTCACCGGGTCGTACGGCAGCCTGGCGTACAGCATCTTCGACGACGTGAGGTTGCCGTTGATGACGATGCCCAGCGTGTGGTCGTCGGTGGCCTTGGCCACCTGGTCGGCCGCGATGTTGCCCGAGGCGCCGGCCTTGTTGTCGACCACGATCGGCTGGCCCAGCGCCTTCGACAGCGGCTCGGCGATGGTGCGCGCCGCGATGTCGGGCGTGGAGCCGCCCGGGAAGCCCACGAGCAGGCGGATCGGCTTGGTCGGCCAGGCGGCATTCTCTGCATTGGCGCTCAGCGGCAGCGCGGTGGCGGCGGCCGCCAGACCGCAGGCAATCAGGAGAGCTCTCTTGGTGGCTTGCATGAAAAGAAGTGTGAAAAAGTTGTCAAAAACCAAAGAGGGCCAGCTTAACTGTCGAGCAAGACACCGGGCAAGCCACGCCCCCCGCTATTCGAGGCTGATGTTGCCCCTGCGCACCAGCTCGCCGTACACCTTCGACTTGGCCTCGGCATTGCGCTCGATTTCCTCTGGCGACCGGGCCAGCGGCTCGAAGGCGAAGGTGTCGAAGCGGGCGCGGATCTCGGGGTCGGCGATGACCTTGGCCACGTCGGCATTGATCTTCGCCTTGATGGCTGCCGGCACACCCTTGGGCGCGAGCAGCGACACGAACGAATTCACCTCCAGCGAAGCCGGGCCGCCGGCCTCGGCCATGGTCGGCACGTCGGGCATCTGCGGGATGCGCTTGGGCGCCGCGATGGCCAGGTAGCGCAGCTTGCCGGCCTTGTAGATGCCCTGGCTCGACGGAATGCTCGCGAAGCTCCAAGGCACCTCGCCCGCACCCACGTTGGAGAACAGCTGCGACACCTCGCGGTACGGCGCGTGGCGCATGTGGATGCCAGTGAGCGCCTCGAGCTGCTGCGCGCCCAGGTGGCCCGGGCTGCCCACGCCCCACGAGCCGTAGACGATGCCGTCGGGGTTGGCCTTGGCGGCGGCGATCAGGTCGCTCATGTTCTTCCACTTCGAGTCGGTGCCCACGGCCACGAAGAAGGGCGTGCGAAAGAGCGATGCCACCGGGTCGAAGTGCTGCAGCGTCACGAAGTTGCGCGACTTGTACAGGTGCGGCAGCGCGGCGATGTGCTCGCTGTCGAGCTGCAGCAGCGTGTAGCCGTCGGGCGCGGCGCGGCGGGCCTGGTCGATGGCGATGAAGCCGCCGCCACCGGGCTTGTTGTCGATCAGCACGCGCTGGCCCCACAGGCGCGAGAGCTTGTCGGAGACCAGGCGCAGCACCGCGTCGGGGCCGCTGCCAGCCGCGAAGGGGGTGACGAGGGTCACGGGCTTGTTGGGGAAGTCGCCGGCTTGCGCCATGGCGCCTGTCGCCGCCGTCAAGGCGAGGACGCCTGCCAGAAGTGCTCGCGAAAAGTTCATGTCTTGTCTCCTGGGCCTGGGGCCTCGATGGTTATGAATGTTGGAAGCAACGGGTGTCAGTGCAGCGAAAGCGCGGCGGCCATGGCGGCCGCTTCGGCAGATGGCCGCAGCGCCTCGGGGGCATCGTCCAGGCAATGCTCGGGCCGCCAGGCGTAGAGCCATTCGACCGCATCGTAGAAGCGCTCGGGCGAGCGGCCGATCCACAGGCTGTTGCGCACAAGGCGCTCCACGCCCTTGGCGTGATACAGCCGCCCCATCTCGCGCACCGACAGCACCACGCGCGCCGTGCGGGCGATGCGTGCAGCTTCATAGAGCTTGAACGCGGCGGTCATGTCGAAGCCGCAGGCCTTCACCGCCTCGCCGAGCGTCACCGCGTCTTCGAGCGCCATGCACGCGCCCTGCGCGAGGTACTGCATCATGGGATGCGCCGCATCGCCCAGCAGCGTGGCCGGGCCCTCGCTCCAGCGCTCCACCGGATCGCGGTCGGCGGTGCTCCAGCGGCGCCACGAGGTCGGACGGTCTAGCAGCTGGCGCGGGCGCGCATGCACACCCTCGAAGTACGAGAGCACTTCTTCCTTGCTGCCGTCGGTCACGCCCCACTCCTCCTGCTCGCGGCTGTGGAATGTGACGACCAGGTTGTATTGCTCGCCATGGCGCAGCGGGTAGTGCACCAGATGGCAGTTGGGGCCGGCCCAGACCACGGGCGCGTTCCAGCGCAAGTCGGCCGGCATGTCGGCCGCAGGCACCACGGCGCGGTAGACCACGTGGCCCGACACGCGCGGCGCATCGCCGATGAGTTTGCTGCGCACCACCGACTTCACGCCGTCGCAGCCGACGATGGCGTCTGCCTTGAACTGCCGGCCATCGCTCGTGACGGCAGTGACGCCCTGACCGCCCATATCGATAGCCTCGACCTGCGCCGAGGTGTGGAAGCGGATCAGCGGATGCTGCTTCACGGCCTCGTGGATTGCGCCATGCAGGTCAGCGCGGTGGCTCACCGCATAGGGATTCCTGAAGCGCGCGCGGAAGGCTTCGCCGACCGGCACCGAGGCCACTTCGCCGCAATCGACCGCGTCCATCATCACCAGCCTGTCGGTGAACACCGAGCCCCGCCGCACCGCCTCGCCCACGCCCAGCGCGTCGAGCGCGGCGAAGGCATTGGGCCCTAGCTGCAGGCCGGCGCCGATCTCGCCGATGGTGGCGCTCTGTTCGAGCAGGTCGATGGAAACACCCAGGCGCGCGAGCGCCAGCGCCGCGGCCATGCCGCCGATGCCGCCGCCGACCAGCAGCACGGTGGGAGGGTTCTTCGATGGGGTCATGGCGAGCCTGTGCGGTGAAGAAGATCAGTCGATTTGCACGGTCAGCGACGGCAGGCGGTCGATGCTCACCTTGATCGTCTGGCCGGGCTTCACCGCGCCCACGCCTTCGGGTGTGCCGGTGAAGATCAGGTCGCCGGGCTGCAGCGTGAACAGCGTCGACAGGTTGGCGATGACTTCGTTCACCGACCAGATCAGGTGCGTGATGTCGCTGTTCTGGCGCACCTGGCCGTCGACTTCGAGCACGATGGCGCCGGCGTTGATCTCGCCCACGTCGGCCAGCGTGCGCAGCGGCGCGATGGGCGCGGAGAAGTCGAAGGCCTTGCCGATTTCCCACGGGCGGCCCTGCTCGCGCATCTTCATCTGCAGGTCGCGGCGGGTCATGTCCAGGCCCACGGCGTAGCTGTGGATGTGGCTTGCGGCCTGGTCGACCGGAATGTCCTTGCCGCCCTTGCCGATGGCGACCACCAGCTCGGCTTCGTAGTGGTAGTTGCTCGTGAGCGGCGGGTAGGGAATGGACGCGCCTTTGCCGTCGAACACCGGCACCACGGAAGCGTCGTCGTTCGGCTTGCAGAAGAAGAAAGGCGGTTCGCGGTCGGGGTCGAAACCCATCTCGCGCGCATGGGCCGCGTAGTTGCGGCCGACGCAGTAGACGCGGCGCACGGGGAACTGCTGGTCGGAGCCCACGATGGGCAGGCCGACGATGGAAGGAGGCGTGAAGACGAAGGACATGAAGGCTCCTGCCGCGCGTGGCGGCACACGGTCGAACAAAAAAAAGAAAGAAGGGTCGCCCGGGCTTCAGGCGTCTTCGAGAAAGGCTTCGCGCAGGATGCCCATGGCCTGCTGCACCGGGCGGTCGGAAAAGCTGAAGAGCACGGTGTCTTCGCCCTGCGACGACAGCCGAAGCGGCGCCCACGAAGGCACCACGAAGGTGTCGCGCGGACCGAACTCGAAGCGCTGGCCGGCGATCTCGGCCGTGCCGTGGCCTTCGACCACGCTGTACACCGCGCCATCGGTCGCGCGGTGCGTCTTGCCCGCGAAGCCCTTTGGCAGCAGTTGCAGGTTGGTCGAGATGGTCGGCATCGGCGAGCCGCCCGTCAGCGGGTTGATGTAGCGCAGCTTGTGGCCCAGCCATGCGTCGGGCGCTTCCTGCGTCTGCAGTTGCGCTAGCGCCTCGCGGCTGCGTGCGTAGGGGTAGTTGAAGATCGGCGAGGTGGCCGATGTGTGGTCGTGCCGCACCGGCACCATGTTGTGGCCGAAGCGCGCGAGGCTGTTGCCTTCGGGGCGCGACACGTGCTGCACCTTGGCGTCGTCGTTCTCGGCGAAGCCGGCGTCGAAGAAGCGCAGCATCGGAATGTCGAGTCCGTCGAGCCACACCACCGGCTCCACTGTGCCGCCGATGCCTTCGTTGCCATGGTCGTGCCAGGCCCATGAGGGCGTGATGATGAAGTCGCCGGGGTACATGGTGGTGCGTTCGCCGCCCACCGTGGTGTAGGCGCCCTTGCCGTCGACGATGAAGCGCAGCGCCGACTGCACGTGGCGATGCGAAGGCGCCACCTCGCCCGGCATGATGAGCTGCAGGCCCGCGTAGAGCGACTGCGTGATCGACGAGTTGCCGGGCAGCGCGGGGTTCTCGAGCACCAGCACGCGGCGCACGGCCTCTTCGGCGGTGATGAGCTCGGCCGACTCCATCAGCAGCGGACGGATCTCGTCGTAGCGCCACAGCGCGGGCACGCAGGGCGTCTGCGGTTCGCGCGGCACCAGCGCGTGCAGCGATTCCCACAGCGGCGTGAGATTCAGCGGGCGGATGCTGGCGTAGTAGTCGCGGCGTTCTGCCGCATTGGAAGGCGCGGGTTTCATGGCGTGGGTGTCTCCGTGGCGGCATTGTTGAGCCGCACCACTATTTCCTCAAGACCGGTAGCCAATACACGGAATTCGAAATTTCGATAATGGTGCCTTTCACCGTACGCAGGAGCCCCCGATGTCCAAGCTCGATCTCGAATGGCTCGCCGTGTTCGACGAGGTCTACAAGACCGGCAACGTCTCGAAGGCGGCCGAGCGGCTGGGCATGGCGCAGGCCGCGGCCAGCACCGCGCTGAACAAGCTGCGCGCGCACTTCGACGACCGCCTGTTCACCCGCACCGCGCAGGGCATGCAGCCCACACCGCATGCCGAGCGCATCTATCCGAACCTGCGCGAGGCGCTGGCCCAGCTGGCTCAGGCCCAGGGCAACCGCAGCAGCTTCGAGCCCGCGCAGGCACAGCGGCGCTTTCGCATCTGCATGACCGACATCAGCGAGGTGGTGCTGCTGCCCGGCCTGCTCGACCACCTGCGGCGCGCGGCGCCGGGGGTGCATATCGAGACCGAGATCATCTCGACCATCAGCGGGCGCCGCCTGCAGGACGGCGAGGTCGACCTGGCCGTGGGCTTCATGCCGCAGCTGGACGCGGGCTTCTACCAGCAGACGCTGTTCATGCAGAACTTCGTCTGCCTGGCGGCGCAGAACCATCCGCGCATCGGCGCGAAGCTCACGCGCAAGCGCTTCGAGGCGGAGGCGCATGCGGTGGTGTCGACCTCGGGCACCGGGCACGCCATCGTCGACACGACCATCGCGCGGCTGGGCCTGAAGCGCGACGTGGTGGTGCGGCTGTCGAGCTTCCTGAGCGTGGCGCGCATCGTGGCGCACACCGAGCTGATCGTGGTGGTGCCGCGCATCCTCGGCAAGGTGCTGGCCACGCAGGAGCCGGTGAAGCTGCTGGAGCCGCCCTTCACGCTGCCGGCCTATGCGGTGAAGCAGCACTGGCACGAGCGCTTTCATGCCGATCCGGGCAATGCCTGGCTGCGGCGCACCCTGGCCCAGCTGTTCAGCGGCAGCTAGCAGCCGACTGACTGAGCGTGCATGCCCGGACGACGGGCGGCATCCGCAAGCGTGCGCCCGCTCGCATAATCGCGGCTCCCCACCCCATAGCCATATCCGAAAAGGCGGCCCCATGTCTTCGATCACCCTGCGTTTTCTCGCCGAACCCAGCACCGTCAACTTCGGTGGCAAGGTCCACGGCGGCACGGTCATGAAGTGGATCGACGAGGCCGGCTACGCCTGCGCGACCAGCTGGGCCAAACGGTATTGCGTCACCGCCTTCATCGGCAGCATCCGCTTTCACCGGCCGATCATGATCGGCGACCTCGTCGAGGTGGAGGCCCGCCTGGCCTACACCGGCAACACCAGCATGAACATCTCGGTCGAGGTGCGCAGCGGCGACATGAAGGGCGGCTCGATGGAAAAGACCACCGAATGCCTGATCGTGTTCGTCTCGGTCGACTCGCACGGGCGGCCGCTGCCGGTCGAGGCCTATGTGCCCGGCACGCCCGGTGAAATGGCGCTGGCCGAGCGCGCGAAGGCGCATCTCGACGCGAGCCGCGCGGCGGGCGCAACGCCCTGAGCCTTCCCGGGGAGGCTTGGCCTCATAGACGCGAAGCTCTAATGGGAAGCACGTCGAACGGCTAGAGTCGGCCGGTTGTTTGCAAAGGAACATTCGCATGGCTACCCAGGACGACGACAGCAACGGCAAGGCCGCAGACCGCATCAAGGATTCCGCCCAGCAGATCTGGCTTGCCGGGCTCGGCGCCTTCGCCAAGATGCAGCAGGAAGGCAGCAAGGCCTTCGAGGCGCTGGTCAAGGACGGCGCCGGCATGCAGAAGAAGACCCAGCAGGCCGCCGAGGAAACCCTGTCCCAGGCCCAGCAACGCATGGCCGGCTTCGCCAGCGAGTTCGGCACCAAGGCCGCGGGCCAGTGGGGCAAGCTGGAGAACATTTTTGAAGAACGCGTGGCGCGCGCCCTCGAAAAGCTCGGCATCCCCAGCGCCGCCGACATGGCTGCGCTGCAGGCGCGCGTCGAGGCGCTCGAAGCACAGCTGAAGAAACCGCAGGGCGCCGCCGCCGCTCCCCGCAAGACCGCGGCCCGCAAGACGGCCGCGCCGGCCGCCAAGAAAACCTTGCGCCGCAGCAAAGCCGGCTGAGCCAGCCCGAGCCGTCTGCCGACCGGTCGGTATTGCGGCACTGCACAAAAAATCAGCGCGGCAAAACATGTCCCGCACCGTTCATGGTGCGGTGCACATGCGCTAGAGTGCCCCCAAGAGACCACGAGACAACCGGGGGCACCGACATGGCAAAGAAGGCGCCACGCCGCACGGCGCAACGCATCCTCGAAGCCGCATTGGATCTGTTCAACCGCTTCGGGGAGCCGAACGTCTCGACCACCCTGGTGGCGGGCGAACTCAACATCAGTCCGGGCAACCTGTACTACCACTACCCGGCCAAGGAAGAGCTGATCAACAAGCTCTACGAAGCCTACGAGACCGAGCTCAACGAACTGCTGCACGCGAGCGAAGGCGTGCACGACGTGGAGGACGCGTGGTTCTTCATGCACAGCCTGTTCGAGCTGATCTGGCGCTACCGCTTTCTCTACCGCGACCTCAACGACCTGCTCAGCAAGAACCGGCGGCTGGAAACCCAGTTCCAGCTGGTGCTGAAAAACAAGGCACGCGCCATCCGCCAGCTGATCGCCGGCCTGAGCCGCGCCGGGCACCTCGAGATCGACGCGCACGAGGTCGACACGCTCGCGCAGAGCATGGTCGTGGTGCTGACCTACTGGCTCAGCTATGAATACGTGCGCAACCCGCGCGAGGCGCTGGAGCCCGCGCATGCGCAGGGCGCGCTGATGCGCGGCGGCCACCACACCCTGCACCTGCTCGCGCCCTACCTCGGGCGGGAACAACGGCGGCATCTGCTGACACTCAGCAATGCCTACAACGGCGAAGATTCCAGCAACAGCGGTGCCGGCAGCAGCGCCGGCGCCGCGGCTTCCCCGGTCGATATGGCGGTCTAGCAACCATGCCCCACCCCGATTTCAAACCGCTCTCGCTGATGTCTGCCAGCCCGCTTGCCACCGCCGACGCGGCCCCCTGGACGCCCCTGCCCTGGGCCGACGTGCCCCGTTTCGATGCCCGCAGCGTGCTGCTCCACTGGCCGCGCCTGCATGCCGGCCACGAGCTGCCGCTGCCGCCCGAAAGCTCTGCGCTCGCCGAAGGCTGGGCGCTGTACCACAGCGGCGAATTCGAACGCGCCGCCGCTATCGGCCTGCTGCAGGGCGCCGAAGGGCTGGCGCTGGCCAACCAGGCGACCGCGATCTACGCCAACTACGTCGAACCGCGCGAGGCCGTGCGGCTCGCGATGTTCCGCCAGGTGATCGAGCGCGCGAGCGCGCAGGCCGCTGCCGAGCCCGAGAACTGCCAGGCGCTCTACTGGCAGTCCTACGCGCTGGGCCGCTACAGCCAGGGCATCAGCGTGGCGCGTGCGCTGGCGCAGGGACTGGGCAGCAAGCTCAAGGGAGCGCTGGAGCGCGTGATCGAGCTGCAGCCGCGGCACGCGGACGCGCACCTCGCGCTGGCTTCGTTCCACGCCGAGGTGATCGACAAGGTCGGTGCGCTGGTCGGGCGCATGACCTACGGCGTGCGTGCCGAGACCTCGCTCGAACTGTTCGAACGCGGCCTCGAACTGCACCCCCATTCGGCCGCCGGAATGATGGAATACGCCCGCGCGCAGCTGATGCTGCACGGCGAATCGCGCACGGGCGAGGCAACGCGGCTATATGAAAGAGCTGCAGGGCTGAAGCCGGCCGATGCGCGGGAGCGGCTCGATGTGGAGCTGGCGCGGGCGGGGCTGAAGGACTGAATCTGGTACCACCGGGTACCGCGCAATTTAAGATGCACGGTTTCCGCTTTTCTTCAATTCGACCGCCATGTCTGATCTCAACGCCCAATTCGAAGCCGCCCAGGCCAACTCCAAGCTGCTCGCCGAGCGCCCCGACAACCCGACGCTGCTGAAGATCTACGGCCTCTTCAAGCAAGCCACCGAGGGCGACAACACCGCCAAGAAGCCCAGTTTCAGCGACATCGTCGCGCGCGCCAAGTGGGACGCATGGACCGCCCAGAAGGGTGCGAGCGCCGACGAGGCCAAGCAGAAGTACATCGACCTGATCGAATCCCTGCGCGGCTGATCGACCGCGCCTTCGCACCAGTCAGGCCGGAAGCTTCGTATCGGCGTAGCGCCGGATGGGCTGGACGAACGCGATGTCAACGCCATCGAGCACGTCACGCCCTTCGAGGCTTTCGAACTTGAGCCCGGTCTCTGCTTCGATGAACGCGAGCGGACGCTGCGAGGTTTCGAAGTCCTCGAGGTCGCGCGCCACTCCTGAATCGAGATAGGTGCCCTGGCTCATCAGGTAGGCGATGGCGCTCAGCTCGCCCGTCGCCTCGCTGATGAAGGCCACCACCTTCCAGAAGTCCCGCGGAATCTGTATGCCGAATCTCTCCGGGTCGTCCGACCGGAGGATCGGGCCCGTGAAGACGCTGATGCGCTTGTCGTCGCCCTGGGCATTGCCGAGGATGTAGTCCTCTAGATCGCCCCACAGCCCATCGTTGAAAGGCTGCCATTGCGGGCAGGCGTTGGTGGCAAAGAAGGTGTCGATGTTGGCCCGCTGCGCCGTTGCCAGCGAGCCCCAGTTCGGGTCCTGCCTGCGCGTCATGTGGCCGCGGGAAAATTTCTTGTCCTGCTCGGGGCCGTAGGCCTCCCGCAGCATCTGGTATTCCTTCTTGATGCGGCCATCGTAGTTCCAGGTGTCGTGACGCGGAACGTTCTTCGACTTCGACCCGTCGATGTTGCACGCCGAGTAAAGCGGCACGCGCCGGGAAATGCATTGCACCGTGCTGAAGTGCTGGTACTTGAGCTCGAAGGAGCCGTCTTCGAGCTTTGCGATGTCGTCCATGGAGATGGCGTCGCCCATCGACGGCAGTTCCACTCGGTTGGCGTCCCCGAAGAACTCTGGTGCGTAGCCTTCACGGCCCCTGAAGAACTCAGGCGGCTTCGGCGTTGCGGCGACGCGCTGGATTCCGGCCCATGAATTGCTCACGACCTGGATGTCTGTATCGGACATGAAGCTCCCTATCCAAAAACTCCATGACCACCAGCGGCCGTGGGCGCCTTGCGGCTATTTCGCGAGCTTGGCGCGTGCGTTTTTCAGATTGAAGACAGGCTTGCGGATTTCCGCGAAGCTAGGCTGGGACACGGCCCATTCCGGGTTCTGCTCGAGCGCCGCCAGTTGCTCCTCGTCGAGCTGGGCTTCCACCAGGGTGCTCGTCTTTGGCGTGAGCACCGCGCCCGGCACGCTGCGACGCAGCCGTGCTTGCGCCGACAACTTCTTGCCAGGGCTGCCTGTGTAGGTCAACACGACGCTTGTCACTTCAGAACTCCAAAACCTTCATATTCGGCTGGCCAACCCACCTTTTGCGCTGTCTGAGACAGCATCTTGACGATGGCGTCGGCCTTTTCAGGACCGTCAGGCATGTTAAGCAGCTTCGAATTCCCTGACAACAGACGGGCCGCCATGCCCGAGGAGTACGGCGTGGCCATCGAGGTGCCGGACATCATTGCGTACTTTTCGCCCGGAAACGTCGACAGCACCGCCACGCCGGGGCCGATGAAATCGGTCGAAAGCCCATAGTTCGAGAACTCGGCGACAAACTCTTTCTTGCGGCGGATCTCGCTCTCCTGAAAGCTCTCGGGGCAATCGGCCGGAAATGTCCCGTCGCGCCCCAGCGCACCGACGGCCAGTGTGTGGCTGTACCGGGCCGGGTAGCGCAGCAGGGGCTGGCCGTCGTTGCCGGTGGCCGCGAACACCACAACGCCGGCATCGCGCGCCTTCTGGAGGATGTCCGGCATCTCCGGCATCGGCTCCAGGCTGCCCATGCTGATGTTCACGATGTTGCAGCCGTCACTGATGGCGCGTTCAAGCGCGCTGGCAATGTCGGTCGATTTCGCGCGTCCGCGCTCGCCGGTCTTCGGGCAGACCCGGTAGGCCAGCAGGCGGCAGGCCGGCGCAAGGCCATAGATGCCGGTGGCGGCCGCTTTCTTGCCCGCGATGATGCCGGCGACGTGGGTCCCGTGCCCGATGCCGTTGTCGAGAAAATCCGCGGCATTCTCGCCAGTGACGAAACAGCCGCCGCCCGCCACGGCGATGTCCGCATGCGGCCCGACGCCGCTGTCGATCACGCCGACCGTCACGCCCGCTCCGGCCTGGGGGTCGTATGGCGCGTAGTTCGCCAGCAGCTGGAAGCTGTCGGGCACCAGCGGCGTGGCCTGCACGTTCAATCGCTTCGGTGCCGCGACCCGGTCGAATCCCTTGATGAAGACCGACCAGTGCGTGTGTTCCGGCTCGACCAGGATCATTTCCACCCGCGGGTAGAGCACCGGAATTCCCAGGCTCGCGATTCCCTTGCTGTCGGTCACCGCGGGTACATGCGCGCCGTCCCAATCGACGAGCGCCTTGACCCGGACGCCCGGCACGGGCTTGCCCTGCGGGTCCGCAAGATGCAACTCGAAGCTCTTGACCTTGGCCCCCGGCGCGACCTGGATCGCGCTGGAATCCAATTCATCGCTCAGCGGCCGGATGTACTGGAGGTAGGCCCATGCGGCAGGTGCAACCCGCAGCCCTGGCGTGTTGCGGCGCATCGCCAGCAGGGCGGACGAGTTGGCCTGCATCACGGACACGTCGTCGAGCTGCTTGATGAGCTTCATCCGGGGAATGCCGCGACCTTCCACTCTTTGACCGAGCGCCTCTGCCGCGTTGCCGAGATTGATTGCGCTCAGTGCCGCCATCTCTGCACCGCCAGCCACGGCGCTCCTGGAGGGCCACACGATGACGTCGTCGGAGAACTTGGGCTCCACGGCCACGCGGCGCAGACGCAGTTGCTGCAGCAGGTGCTCCACCTTCTCGCAGTCCGATTTCGACAAGTCCCATTTCGCAGTCCCGTAGACGCGTTCGGTTTCACGCGCAGGGGTGCTGCTGTTTCGCTTCGGGGCTTCCTGTCGCCTGTTCGCTGCTGCCATGGACTCTCCTTGTTGCCCGGTTTATCGCACGGAGGCCATTTCAGGCCCATGAATGGCCCGTATCGGCTAGCCCACTATTCCGCGCTCGTGCAGCGCGGCGATCTGTTCCGCGCTCAGGCCGATTTCCCTCAGCACCGCATCGGTGTCCGCGCCCAGCGCCGGCGCGTTGTGCCGGTGGCTGGCCGGCGTGAGCGACATCTTGGGCACGAAGCCAGGCACCGCGAGCGCAGTGCCGTCGGCCATCTGCACCTGCTGCAGCATGCCGCGAGCGGCGTAGTGCGGGTCGGCCGCGATGTCGGCGATCGTGTAGATGCGCCCGCCCGGCACATGCGCCGCGTCGAGCGCGGCCAGCACCTCGTCGACGGTGTGCTGCGCGGTCCAGTCGCCGATGGCGGCGTCGAGCATTTCGACCCGCGCCACGCGGCCGGTGTTGCCGGCCAATGAAGGATCGGCCGCGAGGTCGGGCCGGCCGATGCACGCCATGAGCCGGCGAAAGATGCTGTCGCCATTGCCCGCGACGATCGCGTAGCCGCCGTCCGCGCAACGGTACGCATTGGTCGGCGCAATGCCCGGCAGCGCGCTGCCGGCCGCCTCGCGCACCGCGCCGAATTCGCCGTACTCGGGCAGCAGGCTTTCCATGCAGTTGAAGACGGCCTCGTAGAGCGCCACGTCGATCACCTGTCCCTTGCCCTTCGGATATTCCGCACTCACCGTCGCGTGGCGGTGCTGCATCGCCATCAGCACGCCGATCACGCCGTGCAGCGAGGCCAGCGTGTCGCCGATCGACACGCCCACGCGCACCGGCACGCGCCCCGGCTCACCAGTGAGGTGGCGCAGCCCGCCCATGGCCTCTGCCACCACGCCGAAGCCGGGGCGGTCGCGGTACGGGCCGGTCTGGCCGTAGCCGCTGATGCGCAGCATCACGAGCGCAGGGTTGGCGGCCAGCAGCTCGTCAGGGCCGAGGCCCCAGCCTTCCATCGCGCCGGGGCGGAAGTTCTCGATCAGCACGTCGGCCTCGGCCGCGAGCTTGCGCACGACGGCCTGCGCCTGCGGTTCGCGCAGGTCCAGCGCCAGCGAGCGCTTGTTGCGCGACTGCACCTGCCACCAGACGGAGGTGCCGTCTTTCAGCAGCCGCCAGGTGCGCAGCGGATCACCCGCGCCGGGCGGCTCGATCTTGATGACCTCGGCGCCGAAGTCACCCAGCGTGCGCGCGGCGAAAGGCCCGGCGATGAGCTGCCCGAGCTCGATGACCTTGAGGCCGGCCAGCGGGCCCGCTGCCGGAGGGGAGGAGCTTGTTGTCGTCATGACGCCAGAGTGTGCCCGGGCCTGCCGGGGCGGGAAAACACCTATGAATTCTTGACTCCGAGAATCCGGCGCTTTCCGCAGCGCAGCAAATACCGCCCTCGCCCCCTCCTCTCCCCGAGGAGAAAGGAGTTTGCTGCGGCGCAATGCATGGCGCGGCATCGGCCATCCGGGCCTCCCCGGAAGTCAAAAAAGTATCGAATCCGGGCGCCATCTCTGGTTGTTGGCATCGGGAGCGGTTCGTACAGTCCGCCCCATGCAACCCGACCTGGAAATCGTTGAAGTCCGCGGTGACGAATCGTTCACCTGCTGGGCGCACGGCTACCCGTACCGCACGGTGCGCTGGCACTTCCATCCCGAGTACGAGATCCAGCTGATCGTCGAGACCCAGGGCGTGTATTTCGTGGGCGACCACGTCGGCCATTTCGAGCCGGGCAACCTCGTGCTGATGGGCCCCGACCTGCCGCACAACTGGATCAGCGACGTGCCCGCAGGCCAGAGCGTCGAGCGGCGCGGCATCGTGATCCAGTTCCCGGCCGGGCTGATGCAGAACATGGCCGGCACCTTTCCCGAGTTCGAGCGCATCGCGCCGCTGCTGGCCGAATCGGGCTCGGGCCTGCTGTTCTCGGTGGAGACCGCCGCCGCGGCCAAGCCGATCATGGAATCGCTGCTGCAGGCGCGCGGCCTGCGCCGCGTGATCCTGCTGCTGTCGCTGCTCGAACTGCTGGCCGACGGCAACGACCGCCAGCGCCTGGCCAGCCCCGCGTTCAAGCCCGACCCCAAGGCTTTCATGTCGCACGCAATCAACAACGTGCTGGCGCACATCGCGGCCAACCTCGGCGACGACCTGCGCGAGCCGATGCTGGCCGAGCTGGTAGGCCAGAGCCCGAGCGCGTTTTCGCGATCCTTCCGCAAGCACACGGGCCAATCGTTCGTGCGCTACGTGAACCGGCTGCGCATCAGCCGCGCCTGCGAGCTTCTCACCAACAGCGAGAAGCCGGTGCTCGACGTCTGCATGGACGTGGGCTTCAACAACGTGTCGAACTTCAACCGGCAGTTCCTGCTGCACAAGCGCATGCCGCCGACCAAGTTCCGCAATTTCCATCGCATGCAGGCCGCGGCCTCGCGTGCCGCCAACCCGCCGTAGCCGGGTTTCCGTGTTCCCCGTGTCGTCACCGACGCGGCCCTTCGGGCACCGCGTGGGGCGAGCCTTTGTCCGCGTTTTTCGACAGTCACAAACCCAAGGAGACAGCCACCATGAAGAACATCCTCAAAGCCACCGCCCTTACTGCCGCACTGGTCTGCGGCGCATCCGCCGCGCAGGCGCAGGCCCCGAAGCAGCCGCTGCGCATCGGCATGACCTTCCAGGAGCTCAACAACCCCTACTTCGTGACGATGAAGCAGGCGCTCGAAGAGGCCGCTGCCAGCATCGGCGCGACCGTGGTCACCACGGACGCGCGGCATGACGTGGCCAAGCAGATCGGCGACGTGGAAGACATGATCCAGAAGAAGGTCGACATCCTGCTGCTGAACCCGACCGACTCCACCGGCGTGCAGTCGGCCGTGCGCTCGGCCAAGAAGGCGGGCCTCGTGGTGGTGGCGGTGGACGCCAACGCGCAGGGCCCGGTCGATTCCTTCGTCGGCTCGAAGAACACCGACGCCGGACGCCTTGCCTGCGAATACCTGGCAAAGAGCATCGGCGAGAAAGGCGACGTGGCCATCCTCGACGGCATTCCCGTGGTGCCGATTCTGGAGCGCGTGAAGGGCTGCCGCGAAGCACTCGCCAAGTACCCCGGCATCAAGGTGGTGAGCACGCAGAACGGCAAGCAGGAACGCGCCACCGCGCTCACCGTGACCGAGAACATCCTGCAGGCCAACAAGGACCTGAAGGGCGTTTTCAGCGTGAACGACGGCGGCTCGATGGGCGCGCTCGCGGCCATCGAAGCCAGCGGCAAGGACGTGAAGCTCACCAGCGTGGACGGCGCACCCGAGGCCATCAAGGCCATGCAGAAGCCCGGCTCGAAGTTCATCGCCACCACCGCGCAGTACCCGCGCGACCAGATCCGCCTGGCGATCGGCATCGCGCTGGCGAAGAAGTGGGGTGCCAACGTGCCCGCCGCGGTGCCGGTCGACGTGAAGCTGATCGACGCCGAAGGCGCGAAGACCTTCACCTGGTAACCGACGCCAGAAGCAGCGCACGGCCATGAACGACACCGCCGAAATGCTGAGGCTCGAAGGCGTCTCGAAGAGCTTTCCGGGCGTGAAGGCACTCGCGGGCATCGACCTCTCGATCCGCAAGGGCGAGGTGCATGCGCTGCTCGGCGAGAACGGCGCGGGCAAGTCGACGCTGATGAAGATCCTCGGCGGCATCTACCAGGCCGACGAGGGGCGCATCTTCATCGAAGGCAGCGAGCGAAAGTTCGCGGGCTACAACGATGCCATCGCAGCGGGCATCGGCATCATCTTCCAGGAGTTCAGCCTCATCCCGTACCTGAACGCGGTGGAGAACATCTTTCTCGGCCGCTACCTGAAGAACCGTTTCGGTCTGATGGACAAGGCGGCGATGAAGCGCTCTGCGCGGGCCTTGTTCGACGAACTGGGTGTGCAGATCGATCTCGGCGTGCCGATCTGCAGGCTCTCGGTGGCGCAGCAGCAGTTCGTGGAAATCGGCAAGGCGCTGTCGCTGAAGGCGCGCCTGCTGGTGCTCGATGAGCCGACCGCCACGCTCACGCCGAACGAGGCCGGGCACCTGTTCAAGATCATGCGGGAGCTGCGCGCCAAGGGCGTGGCGATGATCTTCATCTCGCATCACCTCGACGAAATTTTCGAGGTGTGCGACCGCATCAGCGTGCTGCGCGATGGTGCCAATGCGGGGCATGCCGAGGTGGGCGCGACCGATGTGGATGCGCTGGTCGAAATGATGGTGGGCCGCCGCATCGAACACAACTTTCCGCCGAAGCCGGTGCCCGCGCCGCGCGGGCGCAAGGTGCTCGAAGTGCCGCACATCCAGCTAGCGAAGGGCGGCCCCATCAATGCCTTCGATCTGCATGAAGGCGAGATCCTCGGCTTTGCGGGGCTGGTCGGTTCGGGCCGCACCGAGTTGGCGCTGGGCATGATGGGCGCCGACCGCGTGCACCGCAAGACAGTGCTGCGCAACGGCAAGCCCGTGCGCCTGGACGACCCGACGCAGGCGCTGGAAAACGGCATCGGCCTGCTGCCCGAAAGCCGCAAGGTCGAAGGGCTGATCACCGACTTCACGATCCGCTTCAACATCTCGCTGAACAACCTCGGCAGGCACCGCAGCGCGGGGCTGGTGAGCCAGGCGTCGGAGAAGCAGGCGGCCGGTGAACTCTCGCGCCGCGTCGGTGTGAAGGCGCCGAACATCGAGACACGCGTGGCCACGCTGTCAGGCGGCAACCAGCAGAAGGTGGTGATCGCGCGCTGGCTCGGCCACGCCTCTGAAGTGCTGATCTTCGACGAGCCCACGCGCGGCATCGACGTAGGTGCCAAGGCCGAGATCTACAGCCTGATGCGCGAGCTCACGCGGCAAGGCAAATCGATCGTGATGATTTCGAGCGAGCTGCCCGAAATCGTCGGTATGTGCGATCGCGTTGCTGTGTTCTCGGGCGGGGCCATCGTGGCGACGCTCGAAGGCGACGCAATCAACTCGGGCGACATCATGCGCTACGCCACTTCGTCGGGAGGCGCTCAATGACTGCGACAGAGATTTGTTCGAGGCGCGATCACGCCGACGGCGCCCACTGTGCACAGGGCATCCCGTCTTCGCGCAATACCCAGTGGAGCACATGAAATGAACGCAACCGCAACCCACCCCACACCACCGGCACCTGCAGGCGGCTTCTTCACCCAGTTGCGCCGCTCCACAGCCTTCCTCCCACTGGTAGGCCTGGTCGCGATCTCGGTCTTCATGATCGTCGCGACCGACAACTTTCTCTCCTGGGGCAACCTGCAGAACATCGCGCTGCAGTCGTCGATCAACGCGATCATCGCGGTGGGCATGACGGCCGCGATCCTCACCGGCGGCATCGATCTTTCGGTGGGTGCGGTGGTGGCGCTGTCGGGCACGCTGGCCTCGGGAATGATGGTGCAGTTCGGGCTGCCGCCGATGCTGGCGGTGCCGCTCGGCCTGGCCGTGGGTGTGGTGATCGGCCTGTTCAACGGCTACTGCGTAGCCTACCTGCGCATGCCGCCGATCATCGTGACGCTGGCCACCATGGGCATTGCGCGCGGCATTGCGCTGATCTACACGGGCGGCTATCCCATCGACGGGCTGCCCGATTCTTTCGCCTTTCTCGGCGGCGGTGTGCTGGCCGGCATCAAGGTACCGATCCTCATCATGCTGGCGACCTACCTCGTGGCCTACGTGCTGCTGAACATGGCGCCGTTCGGCCGCTACGTGTATGCCATCGGCGGCAATGAGGAAGCCACTCGACTCTCGGGCGTGCGCGTGTCGCGCTACAAGCTGCTCGTGTATGCGCTGAGCGGGCTGACCGCCGCCATCGCCGGCATCGTGCAGGCAGCGCGCGTGACCAGCGGACAGCCCGGCGTGGGCGTGGGCTTCGAGCTCGACGCCATCGCAGCCGTGGTGATGGGCGGCACATCGATTGCCGGCGGGCGCGGCGCCATCGTCGGCACGCTGGTCGGTGCGCTGCTGCTGGGCGTGCTGAACAACGGCCTCAACATGATCGGCGTGTCGCCGTACCTGCAATTGATCATCAAGGGCGGGATCGTCCTGCTCGCCATCTTCATCAGCCGCGAAGCCAAGCGCTGACTTCGCAACAGACACATTCCCCACTCCCCCAACCTCATGTCTTATCAAAAGCTCCAGCCCGGTACGTCCGGCGCCATCGCACAACTCGCTTCAATGCAGGCCGTCGTCTGCCATGGCCCGAAGGACTATCGCCTCGAAACCGTCGACATGCCGGCCATCGGCCCGAACGAGTTGCTGATCTCCATCGCCGCCTGCGGCATCTGCGCCTCCGACTGCAAATGCCACTCGGGCGCGAAGATGTTCTGGGGCGGTGACGGCCAGCCCTCATGGGTCAAGGCGCCGGTCATTCCCGGCCATGAATTCTTCGGCTACGTCGAAGCCCTCGGCGAAGGCGCGGGCGAGCACTTCGGCGTGGAGAAAGGCGACCGCGTGATCGCCGAGCAGATCGTGCCCTGCGGCAAGTGCCGCTTCTGCACTTCAGGCAAGTACTGGATGTGCGAAGTGCACAACATCTTCGGCTTCCAGCGCATCGTGGCCGATGGCGGCATGGCCGACTACATGCGCCTGCCGCCGACCTCGCGCGTGCACAAGATCCCCGACGGCATTTCGCTGGAAGACGCGGCCATCATCGAGCCGCTGTCCTGCGCGATCCACACGGTGAACCGCGGCGACATACAGCTCGACGACGTGGTGGTCATCGCCGGCGCCGGCCCGCTGGGGCTGATGATGGTGCAGGTCGCGGCGCTGAAGACGCCGAAGAAACTCATCGTGATCGACCTCGTGCCGGAACGACTGGCGCTCGCCAAGCAATACGGCGCTGATGTCGTCATCAACCCCAAGACCGAGAACGCAGATGCCATCGTCAAGGGTTTGACCGAAGGCTACGGCTGCGACGTGTACATCGAGACCACCGGCGCCCCCATCGGCGTGACGCAGGGGCTGGACATGATCCGCAAGCTCGGCCGCTTCGTCGAGTTCAGCGTGTTCGGCTCGGAAACGAGCGCCGACTGGTCGATCATCGGCGACCGCAAGGAGCTCGACGTGCGCGGTGCGCACCTGGGGCCCTACTGCTACCCCGTTGCCATCGACCTGCTGGCGCGCGGCCTGGTCACCTCGCAGGGCATCGTCACGCACGGCTTTCCGCTGACCGAATGGGAGCGCGCCTTCGCGCTGGCAAACTCGCTGGATTCCATCAAGGTGCTGCTCACGCCGCAGCCCCGATCCTGAGAGAGACAACACACCATGAAATACGTGATCGGCGTCGACATCGGCACGCAAAGCACCAAGTGCCTGCTGGTCGGCATCGACGGCAAGGTGCATGCGCAGGCGAGCGTGGCCTACCAGCCCGAGACGCCGAAGCCGCTGTGGGCGCAGCAGGACTGCGCCGTGTGGTTCGACGCGGTGTGCGAGAGCGTGCGCACCTGTGTGGCCGGCAGCGGCGTCGCGCCGTCGGACATCGCAGCGATGTGCGTGAGCAGCCTGTACGGCGGCGCGGGCATTCCGGTCGACGGGCAGATGCAGCCGCTGCACCCTTGCCTGATCTGGATGGACCGCCGCGCCACCGCCGAGGTCGCATGGGTGAACGCGAACGTGGAAGTGCCACGCCTCGAAGCCATCACCGGCAACGGCGTCGACAGCTACTACGGCTTCACCAAGATCCTGTGGGTGCGCGAGCACCTGCCCGATGTGTGGGCGAAGACGCGCCATTTCCTGCCACCCAACAGCTATATCAATTGGCGGCTCACGGGCGAGCTTGCCGTCGATCACAGTTCCGCCGGCAACATCGGCGGCGTGTACGACGCGGCGCGCCGGCAGTGGTCCGAAGAGGCGATGCAGATGCTCGGCATTCCGTCGCGCATGATGCCGCCGCGCTTGGTCGAGTCGAGCGAGGTGGTCGGCGGCCTGAGCGCCGAATGGGCCGCGAAGCTCGGCCTTGTCGAAGGCATGCCGCTGATGGCGGGCGGCGTCGATGCAGCGGTGGCCACCTTCTGCGCGGGTGTCACCGGCAGCGGCGACCACGTGGCGATGATCGGCACCAGCATGTGCTGGGGCTTCGTGAGCCCCACGGTCGATGCACGGCACAAACTCATAACGATGCCGCACGTGTACAGCGGTGCGGACCGCAGCTATGTATTCGGCGGCGCGATCACGGCGGGTGCAGCCATCACGTGGTTCCGCGAAGCCTTCTGCCAGGCCGAAGTGGCCGAGGCGGCGCGCACCGGCGAAGATGCGCACGCACTGATCGAGCGCAAGGCCGTCGACGTGCCACCCGGTGCGGAAGGCCTCGTGTTCCTCCCCTACCTCATGGGCGAGCGCAGCCCGATCTGGGACGCGCAGGCCAAGGGCGCCTTCATTGGTCTCTCGCTCGCGCACAGCCGGGCGCACCTGTACCGCGCGGTGCTCGAAGGCGTGAGCTTTGCACTGCAGCACAACATCGAGGCGGGACGCCAGAGCGGGCAGCCGCTGGACGATCGGCTGATCGTGGTCGGTGGCGCGGCGCACTCGGACCTTTGGATGCAGATCGTGGCGGACATCACGGGCTACCCGGTGTTCACCATCGAGCAAGAGGTCGAGGCCGCGCTCGGTGCGGCAATGCTCGCGGCATTGGGCGCGGGGCTGGTCGATGCGGCGACGGCCGAGCGCGGCTGGATCACGCTGGTGGAGCGGGCGCGGCCCGAACCCGCGGCACAGGCTGTGTATCGCGAGCGCTTCGAAATCTACAAATCGCTTTATCCAGCGTTGCGTGATGCGGTGCATCGGCTGAAATGACTGCTCGATGCGATCTGGAGCGAAATAAAGAAGGAAGCCGCAGGCCGGGGGACATTCGCGGAGGGGAGCACCCGGTGTCATTCGCACGCACCCCGAACGAACACTGAAGCAACTGACATGACAACCTCCTTCAACTTCTCCGGCCAACGCGCACTGGTGACCGGCGCGAGTAGCGGCATCGGCCGCGCAGTGGCAATGCGACTCGCGCAGTCCGGCGCAAAGGTCACAGCCGTGGGACGCAACGCCGCGGCACTGGAGACGCTGCACGCCGAAGCCGGCTGCACGCCACTCGTGCTCGACGTGGCCGACGCACCCGCCCTGGAGCGTGCGCTTACCGCGTTGCAAGCATTCGACCTCGTAGTGAACTGCGCCGGTATCGCACTGCTCGAATCCGCTGTCGAAATGAAGGCCGAAAGCTTCGACACCGTGATGGCCGTCAACGCACGTGCCGCAGCACTCGCGGCCTCACGCTGCGGCAAGGCCATGATCGCGGCCGGCATACGCGGCAGCATCGTCAACGTGTCGAGCCAGGCCTCGCTGGTCGCACTCGACGCGCACCTCTGCTACTGCGCCTCGAAGGCCGCGATGGACGCCATCACGCGCTCGCTGTGCCTGGAGTTCGGGCCGCACGGCATCCGCGTGAACAGCGTGAACCCGACCGTCACGCTCACGCCCATGGCCGAACAGGCCTGGGCCGACGCGGACAAGAGCGCTGCCGCCCTCAGGAACATTCCGCTGGGCCGCTTTGCGCAAGTGGAGGAAGTGGTGGCGCCGATCCTCTTTCTGCTGAGCGATGGCGCGTCGATGGTGAGCGGCGTGGCGCTGCCGGTGGACGGCGGCTACACCATCGTCTGAAGCCGAAGTCTCTCAGGCGAGACGGGTGCCGCCACCCCGGGGGGATTCGAGCAACGCGTCGAGGTTTCGCGTGATCTTCTGCTCGATCATTTCGCTGAAGCTGCTGAACAGGAAGCCCAGCGTCGCGTCGAGCGTGAAAGTGCTGGCCGTGACTTCGACGGTGCCGTCGATGCCCGCACGCGTGAAGGTTGCCACGTCGCGGTCTTCGCCCTTGGTGTAGACGCATTCGAGGCCGAACTCCTGTTCGGCCTGCTTGATCCACTGGCGTGCGGCGACGCGCGCCCCGGCGATGCCCAGCGTGTGGTTGCGTTCGATATGGATGTCAGGCACCGTGATCTCCGTTTTTTTGTTCCGGGCTGGAATGGGTTTGCATGATGCCGGTCGCCGCCTGCAGGGCACTGCGGCGTTCTTCCGTGGTCGGCAGCGCGGCGATGCGCCGGACCTCAGTGTAAAAGCGCGGCCAGTCGTGGCCTTCGTGTTCGAAGAGTTTCTCGAAGCTGGGCACGAGATCGTCGTAGGCGCCCTGCGCGCCGAAGGCCGCGTTGTTGGCGCGCGCCACCCAGGCGTCGTAGGCGTTGCGGCGGGGGCCGGACCAGCCCTCCTTCAGCTTCGCGTAGCGCTCGCGAAAATCGGCCATGGCCGCCTGCTTCATGACCTCGACCTTGGCCCAGTCCTTGGCCTTGGCTTCGGGCGATTCGTAGACCTGCGTCAGCGCGCGGCGGGTGTTGAGAGCCAGTGCGCGGAAGTCCTGGCGCTGCCCATCGAACTGCGCGTACTCGCGGCGGGCCTGCTCGCCGGCTTCGCGCTGCAGCCACATCGCCCCGCCAATGCGCTCGACGGCCGTGGCGTACGACTCGTTGAACACCGTGTCGCCGGCCACGTAGAGCACCTGGTGCGCCAGTTCGTGGAACACGATGCGCGCGAGCTCGCCCTCGGGGTAGCCGATGAAGGTGGACAGCAGCGGGTCGCCGCCGGCCCAGTTCATCCAGCCCAGCGTGGAGTACGCGGGCACAGGGTACACGGCCACCTCCAGATCCTGCTTCTTCTGAGCCTCTGCTTCGGCCTTGGCCGCGTCCTCGCTGTAGTAGCCGCGGTAGCCCACACACCCCGCCACCGGGAAGCACCAGCTCTTGAGCGTAAGCGAGTACGGCGGCGCGGCCACCACGTTCCACACGGCGGCGGGGCGGTGCAGGTCGGCATACGACTTGTAGCTGGCGTTGTCGGGCAGGCCGAGTTCGGCGGAAGCGAAGCGGCGGATGCGCTGCGTGAGTTCGAGCTTGGCCTTCAGCGGCGCGGACACGGCCGGGTCGGCCAGCCACTCGGGCACCGGCTTGGCGGCCCGCATGATGCCGATGTGGCCGCTGGCGGACTGCCAGTAGTAGCCGAGGTCGGCACAGCCGGTGAGCAACAGCGCGCCGGCCAGCGCAAGCGCGGGGAGAGGCCTCACGCCTTCTCGACCTCGACGAGGCAGTCGTAGAACGTGGGGCCGCGGCCGATGTCGGTCAGGCGCTGGCTGGTCAGCTCATTGACGTTGGTGCCGTCCATGCCGAGCTTGCGCCACCAGATGCCCATGCCGTGCACCACGCCCTGCCGCGCGCGGCGCGAGACCTCGGCGCGGCAGCGGTGCTCGCCGCGCTTGTTGAACACGCGCACCATCGCGCCGTCCTCGATGCCGCGCGCGGCGGCGTCGGCCTCGTGGATTTCGAGCAGCGGCTCGACCTCGATGGCGCGCAGGCTCGTCACGTTGACGAAGGTGGAGTTGAGGAAATTGCGCGCCGGCGGCGAGATCATGGCCAGCGGAAATTCGGTCGAACTGCCGGCCGGCTCCCAGTTGGGCACGTGGTCGGGCAGGCCGCCGATGCCCATGGCTTCGAGGCGCGCGCTGAAGAATTCGCAGCGGCCTGAAGGCGTGGGAAAGCTGCCTTCGGCAAACGGCGCCTCGGGCAGCTTCACGCTGGTGAAGCCCTGCGCCAGCAGCTCGGGGAAGTCGATTGCGTTGTCGGCAAAGGCGGTGCGGCACAGCGTCTCGTCGGAATCCGAGAAGCAGGGCTCGCCAAAGCCCATGCGGCGCGCCAACTCGCGGAACACCCAGGCGTTGCTGCGGGCCTCGCCGCGCGGTGCCACGGCCGGGCGGTTCAGCAGCACGTCGGTGTGGCCGTAGCTGCAGTGGATGTCCCAATGCTCCAGCTGCGTGGTGGCGGGCAGCAGGTAATCGGCGTAGTCGGCGGTGTCGGTGCGGAACTGCTCCAGCACCACGGTGAACAGGTCTTCGCGCGCGAAGCCCGCCGCCACCTTGGCCGACTCGGGCGCCACCGCCACCGGGTTGCTGTTGTAGACCACGATGGCCTCCACCGGGTTGGCGGTGTCCAGCAGCGCGTCGCCGATGGTGCTCATGTTGATGGTGCGCGGCTTGCGCCCGGCCAGCAGGTCGGGGCGCTGCAGCGCGGCGCGATCGACCGGGTAGTGGCCAGAGCTGCTCAGCAGCAGGCCGCCCGCGCGGTTGCGCCAGGCGCCCACCAGAGCCGGCAGGCAGGCGATGGCGCGGGCGGCGTTGCCGCCGCCGCGCACGCGCTGCATGCCGTAGTTCAGGCGGATCGCAGCCGGCTTGGTGGTGCCGTAGGCCCTGGCCAGCGACACGATCTGCTCTTCGGGAATGCCGCAGACTTCGGCCGCGCGCGACGGCGGCCATTGCAACGCGCGCTCGCGCAGTTGCTCCCAGCCCAGCGTGTGGTTGGCGATGTAGTCGTGGTCGAGCCAGTCGTGCACGATCAGCTCGTGCATCAGGGCCAGCGCCAGCGCGGCGTCGGTGCCGGGCAGCAACGCGATGTGCTCGTCGCACTTGTCGGCGGTTTCTGTCTTGCGCGGGTCGATGCACACCAGCCGTGCGCCGGCGCGCTTGGCGGCCTGGGCGTGGCGCCAGAAATGCAGGTTGCTTGCGATGGAATTGCTGCCCCAGATCAGGATCAGCCTGGCTTCGGCGAAGAATTCGATGCGCATGCCGACCTTGGCGCCCAGCGTGTAGACCATGGCTTCGCCGCCGGCCATCGAGCAGATCGTGCGGTCCAGCAGGGTGGCGCCCAGCTTGTGAAAGAAGCGCCGGTCCATCGACTCGCCCTGAACCAGCCCCATGGTGCCCGCATAGCTATAGGGGACAATAGCTTCGGGTTTTCCCTGTAATACTCGAAGATGCGCGGCGATGTCGTCCAATGCGGCTTCCCAAGACACCGGCTCGAACTGGCCGCTGCCCTTGGGGCCGACACGTTTCAGGGGCTGCACCAGCCGTTCGGCATGGTCGTTGCGTTCGATGTAGCGTGACACCTTGGTGCACAGCACGCCACCGGTGTGCGAATGGGCGGCATTGCCCTGCAGCTTGACGGCCACGCCGTCCTTGACGGTTGTAACGAGCGCGCAGGTGTCCGGACAGTCGTGGGGACAGGCGCCCAGCACGGTGGTCGTTACGGGCTGGGGAGGCGCTTCTTCGAGCAAGGTATCCGGTGCGTGGGCCATCGGGCGAGTCTAATTTGTGCGCGAGTCAGAGCGCGGGAGTGGGTTTTCATCATGTTGAATCGACGTCATTTTTCTTTGGCCGCAGGCGCGGCCGCCACGCTGGGGAGTTTCGGCATTGCGCGGGCACAGGGCGACACGCCGCTGGTGCTGGGCCAGTCGGCAGCGTTCACCGGTCCGGCGGCGCAGCTGGGCATCCAGTTTCACCAGGGCGCCAAGGTGTTCCTGGACCAGTACAACGCCCAGTCGGGGCACCGCGACGTGGTCATCAAGAACCTCGACGACGGCTACGAGCCCGACCGCTGCGCGGCCAACACGCAGAAGCTGATCTCGGAAGACGTGTTCGCGCTCTTCGGCTACATCGGCACGCCGACCAGCCTGGCGGCGCTGCCGCTGGCGGTGAAGGACAAGGTGCCGTTCGTGGCCCCCTTCACCGGCGCGATGTCGCTGCGCGAGCCCTTCCAGAAGAATGTGTTCCACCTGCGCGCCTCGTACAACGACGAGACGGCGCTGATGGTGAAGCAGCTCACCCACCTGGGCCTGAAGAAGATCGCGGTCTTCTATCAGAACGACGCCTACGGCAAGGCCGGGCTCGACGGCGTGACGCTGGCGCTCGGCGAGCAGCAGCTCAAGCCGGTGGCGCTGGCCACGGTGGAGCGCAATTCGTCCGACGTGGCGCAGGCGGTGAAGACCATCGTGGCGGCGCGGCCCGATGCAGTGGTGCAGGTGGGTGCATACAAGGCCTGCGCGGCCTTCATCCGCGAGGCGCGCAAGGCGGGCTACGGCGGCACTTTCTTCAACATGTCCTTCGTCGGCACGCAGGCGCTGGCGGACGAGCTGGGCAAGGACGCGGCCGGCGTGATGGTGACGCAGGTGGTGCCCTCGCCCTACAACCAGGCCAATGCGCTGGCGCGCGAGTTCACCGAGGCGGTACGCAAGGCCGGCGGCGGCGCGAGTGCCAATTTTTCGAGCATGGAGGGCTACCTGGCCGCCAAGGTGCTGACCGAGGGCCTGCGCAAGGCCCCGGGCAAGCCCACGCGCGAGAGCCTGATCGCGGGGCTGGAAAGCATCGACCGCCAGCAGTTTGGCGGGTTCGAGGTGTCGTTCTCTGCCAAGAACCACGTGGCGTCGAAGTTCGTCGAGCTTTCGATGCTGACTGGGGATGGGCGGGTCAGGACTTAGGGGCTTGTGCTGACCGATCAGGTCAGCCGCCGAGCCCGTCAGCAGCCTGGAACATCGCCTGCCGCGCCTGGCTGACGATCTGCCCGCGCCAGGCATCGGTGTCCGTATAGAACGCTTCCAGCATCCGAGCACGGATACCGTCGGCCAGGTCGGCCGGCGCCTGGGGGTGCTTGTGCAGCCAGTGGTCGGCACGCAGCGCGCCGGTCACTTCGAGGATCGGCAGCGTGCCGTATTCGAGCGCGATGCCGGTGTACTCTGCCTGCGGGCACTCCTCGTATACAGAGTCCCACATCAGCCCGCGCAGCAGCGCCGAGGTCGAGGAGCCGTCGTAGATCGAGGTGACGGGCGCGGCGGGCGTGCCCCACCACGCATTGGCGCGCGCATAGGCGACCTTGTCGTCGCGGCAGGCGAAGATGCGTTCGCCCAGACCGTTCGGGCCCAGCCCCGTGTGCAGGTCGATCCAGGCAATGCGCTTCGCGTTGCCCGCGTGCCGCTTGAGCACGCTGCGGATGGTCTTGTTGCTCCAGGTCGGCGCCTTGCCGCCGAAGAACAGGCCGTCGTCGAACTGGTATTGCCCGCTGGTCACGGCCGCCTGGTAGGCAGTGGCGCCGTGCTTTGCGATCCACTTGTCCACCGCCGCCTGGTTCTCGGGCGTGGGCGGCCAGGTGGCGGGCAGCAGCAGGTCGTGCAGCTTGGCATACGGCTCGTTGACCGGCACCGGCTTCGAGAAGTCGATGAAGTTGCGGTTCAGGTCGACGTTCTCGTGCGTCACGCGCCGGCCGTAGGAAAAACCGTGCGGGTTGAGCGCATGCACGTACAGCACCGCCACGCCCTGTGCCTTGGCCTTCTCGCGCCATTCGGCATCGTGCAGCGCGAACACCTGCACGCCGCTGCCGCAGTGGCCCTCGGCGCCATGGCAGGCGCTGCTGACGATCAGCAGGTTCTGCGCATTCGCGTCGCCGTCGAGCGCGACGTCCATCGACAGGTCTTCGCCGTCGCGCCCCTTGAGCGGGTGCGCATGCGGCTCGACCGTGAGGCCGGCGCTCACGCAGCCTTGCAGGAACTTCTGGCGCGCCTGGGCGTAGCGCGGCGAAAAGGCCTCTGCGATGCCGATCATGTCGCTGCGCCGCCGGGCTTGAGGAACTGCTCGGCGATCTGCACCCAGCAGGTGGCGCCCAGCGGGATGAGGTCGTCGTTGAAGTCGTAGCTGGCGTTGTGCAGCGTGCACGGGCCTTCGCCGTGGTGCACGTCGCGGTGCGTGCCGTCGCCGTTGCCGATGAAGGCATAGGCGCCGGGCTTGGCCTGCAGCATGAAGGCGAAATCTTCGGAAGTCATGGCGGCCTCCTGCTTCAGCACGTTCTCGGGGCCGACGATGCCGCCCATCACGCGGCGCGCGAAGTCGGCTTCGGCCTCGGTGTTGATGGTGGGCGGGTAGTAGCGCTCGAAGCGGAAGTCGCAGGTGGCGTCGTGCGCCGCACAGATGTGGTCGGCGATCTGCTTCATCTTCGCCTCGATCAGGTCGAGCACCTCCAGCGAGAAAGTGCGCACCGTGCCCGACAGCTCGCAGTTGTCGGGAATCACGTTGTTGGTTTCGCCGGCATGGATGGTGGTGACCGAGATCACGGCCGAATCGGTCGGCTTCATCTTGCGCGTGAGGATGGTCTGGAAGGCCTGCACGATCTCGCAGGCGATAGGCACCGGGTCGATGCCCGTATGCGGCAGCGCGGCATGGCCGCCCTTGCCGATCACGTTCACATGAAACTTGTTGCCCGAGGCCATCACCGGCCCGGGGCTCACGGCGAACTGGCCCGCTTTCATGCCGGGCCAGTTGTGCATGCCGAACACGGCATCCATGGGGAACTGCTCGAACAGCCCTTCCTTGATCATTTCGCGGGCGCCGCCGCCGCCCTCTTCCGCGGGTTGGAAGATCAGGTAGACGGTGCCGTCGAAGTTGCGGTTCTTCGCCAAGTGCTGGGCGGCTGCGAGCAGCATGGCCGTGTGGCCGTCGTGGCCGCAGGCGTGCATCTTGCCGTGGTGCTTGCTGGCGTGGGCGAAGGTGTTGAGCTCGGTGACGGGCAGCGCGTCCATGTCGGCGCGAAGGCCGACTGCGCGGCTGCTGGAGCCATTCTTGACGATACCGACCACGCCTGTGGTGCCCAGGCCGCGATGAATGGGAATGCCCCATTCGGTGAGCTTGCCTGCCACCACGTCGGCGGTGCGGACTTCCTGGAAACAGAGTTCGGGGTGGGCGTGAAGGTCACGTCGGACGGCGGCGATGCCAGCCGCCTGCGTGACGAGCGAGTCGATGAGTTTCATGGCGTGGACGTCTCAAAATGCCAGTCTATCCACTCTGGCGTTTCGAGGCACCACCAAAAATGCGCACCCCGCGTGCGCACCCGGGGTTCAGTGCCCGGCGGTCCAGAAGCCGACGTGCGGCGCGGAGGCTTCCTCTTCGAGCAGCGGCCCCACCACCTCGACGCGCCGCTGCCCGCGCGCAAAGACCTCGCGGCAGGGGAGCGAAAAGGTCGGGTTTTCGGGGTGGTCGCCGGTCAGGCCGAGCAGCGCGTGCTCTGAAAGCGCGTAGACCACGCGGCCGATGTTCGTCCAGTAGATGGCGCCCGCGCACATGCAGCAGGGCTCGGCGCTGGTGTACAGCGTGCAGCGCGCGAGCTGCTCGGGCGTGAGCAGGCGCGCGGCCTGCGCGGCGGCGGCCAGCTCGGCGTGCTGCGTGGGGTCGCCCTCTGGCGGCATCGAGTTGTTGCCCGCGGTGACGACGACCTCGCCATGCTCGTTCGCCACGAGCGCGGCAAAGGGATGGCGCCCGCGCGCCTTCGACTCATCCGACAGTCGGATGGCCATGCGCAGAAGTTCGAGGTCGCGTGGCGACAAGTCGTCGGTGGTCATTTGCGGACAACGCCCCGATCAGCGGCCGATGCTCTTCAGATAGTCGGCGCGCGCAGCCAGCGCGGTGTCGGTGAAGTCGGTGAACACGCCGTCCACACCGAGCTTGTAGTACACGCCGTATTCGTTCTTGCCGTCCTTGTTGTAGTCGGACGCCAGGCGGCGCGACTCGTTGCGGAAGGTGAATGGGTGCACGAACAGGCCGGCCTTGTGCGCATCGGCAATCAGCGAGGTGGGCGCGGTGGAGGTGGCGTCGGCGTCGTTGATCTTGCCGTCCTTGTTGACGTCCACCGGCTTGCCGTCGGCGCCGATGGTGCCCTTGATGCTCACGATGTAGCGCTTCCACGGGCCGATGCCGTCGGCGTAGGTCTTGATCTCGGCCAGGCCCGCGGGCGTGACCATGGCGTCGAAGTTGCGCTTGTCGCCGGCCTTGGTCCAGTCGTAGGGGCGGTCGCTGGGCACGGCGAAGGTCACGGCGCCGGTCTTCAGGTCGACGCTGTCGCCGTCGATCAGCTGGATGAGCTTGGTGTTCAGGCCCTTGCTCTTCATGTACTTGAGGCTGCCCGGCTCGAAGGACTGCACGTAGATGGGCGCGGTCTTGCTGTTCCAGCCGGCCGCGTTGATGGCAGCGATGACCTTGTCTTCCAGGGGCAGGCCCAGGTCGCGGAAGTAGGTCGGGTTCTTGGTCTCGGGGTAGATGGCGATGGTGCGGCCGGTTTCCTTCGACTTGGCCTTGGCGAAGTCGATGATTTCCTGGAAGGTCGGCACCTTGTACTTGCCGTTGAATTCCTGCGGACGCTCGGCGTCAGTGGAAATGGCGCCCAGGGTCTTGATCTCGGCCAGCGTGAAGTCGTTGCTGAACCAGCCGGTCTGGGTTTCGCCGTCGACCTTGATGGTCTTCTTGCGCGAGGCGAAGCGGGGATGCTTGGCCACGTCGGTGCTGATGGCGAGGTTGGGGTCGTGGCGCGCGATGAGCACGCCGTCCTTGGTGGAGATCAGGTCCATCTCGATCACGTCGGCGCCGAGCTCGATGGCGCGCGCATAGGCTTCGAGCGTTTCTTCCGGCAGGTAGCCGGATGCACCGCGGTGGGCGATGACCAGCGGCGGGTTGCCGTCGAGCGTCAGCAGCTTGTTGCTGGAAGGTCCGGTGGTGCTGCAGGCGGCCACGCAGAGGGCGGCGGTGGCGGTCAAGGCGATCTGAAGGGTGCGCATGGTGCTGGTTTCTCCGTCCAAAAGAAGAGGGGCAGCGTACCCGCTTCGCGTGACGGCTACGACATCCACGCACGCGCCGCGCCGACTTCCGGGAGAATGTGTTGCATGCTCCACACGCTTTCCCCCCAAAGCCTGCTGCTGGCCCAGACCCTGGTGCGCATGAACACCGTCAGCGCCAACAGCAACCTCGAACTGATCGACTTCGCGCAGAGCCACCTCGCGGCCCTGGGCGTCAAAAGCCGCATCACCTACAACACCGAACGCACCAAAGCGAACCTGTTCGCCACGCTGGGCGAAGGCAAGCCAGCCGGCGTGATCGTCTCGGGACACACCGATACGGTGCCCTGGGACGGACAGGACTGGAGCGTCGACCCGCTCTCCGCCGTGGTGCAGAACGAGCGCCTCTACGGGCGCGGCTCGGCCGACATGAAGAGCTTCATCGCCATCGCGCTGGCCAATGCCCATCGCTTCCTGGAGAGCGACTCGCCTTTCGCGGTGCACTTCGCCTTCAGCTACGAGGAAGAGATCGGCTGCTTCGGCGTGAAGGAACTGATCGCCGACATGCGCGACGCCAACATCAAGCCTATCGCCTGCATCGTGGGCGAGCCCACCAGCATGGTGCCCGCCATCGCGCACAAGGGCGTGTACCGCTACAAGTGCTGCGTGCGCGGCAAGGAAGCGCATTCCTCGCTCACGCCGAAGTCGGTCAACGCCATCGAAATGGCGGCCCGGGTGATCGGCAAGGTGCGCGACATGGCAGAAGACTTCGAGCGCAACGAGCCGCGCTACGAGGGCTTCGACGTGCCTTTCAGCACCGCGAGCGTGGGCCAGTTCCACGGCGGCATTGCCGACAACGTGGTGCCGCGCGACGCCGAGTTCCGCTATGAATTCCGCGACCTGCCGACCGCCGACGCCAAGCGCATGCAGGCCGACGTGGTGGCCTACGCGGGCAGCATCGAACCGGCGATGAAGAAGGTCGCGCCCGACGCGGGCTTCAGCTTCGAGACCATCTGCGAGATTCCGAGCTTCCTTGGCGCGGCCGACAACCCGATCACCAAACTGGCGCAGCGCCTCGCGGGCGAAGAACGCACCACGCTGGTGGCCTTCGGCACCGAAGCGGGTCTGTTCAAGAACGCCGGCATCCCCACCGTTGTGTGCGGACCCGGCAGCATCGAGCAGGCGCACCAGCCCGACGAATTCGTGAGCCTCGAGCAACTCGCGCGCTGCGAGCTGTTCATGGAGCGCCTTGCTTCCACGCCCGCCATTGGCTGAACCGGCGGAAAGCAGCGGCGATGCGCTGGGGCGCATGAAGCGTGTCGCGCTCGGCCTGCTGTGCGGCGCGGCGTTGCTCTACGCGGCGGCGAGCGCGCTTCATGCGCAGCACCCGGCCTGGGGCTACGTGGCCGCCTTTGCCGAAGCCGCGATGGTCGGCGCCATTGCCGACTGGTTCGCGGTGGTGGCGCTGTTTCGCCATCCGCTGGGCCTGCCGATTCCGCACACCGCGATCATCCCGAGCAACAAGGACCGCATCGGCGCCAAGCTCGCGGGCTTCATCTGCGACAACTTCCTGAGCACCGAACAGGTGCTCGCCAAGCTGCGGCAGTTCGATGCGGCCGGGCGCATCGCCGACTGGCTGGCACGCCCCGCCAGCGGCGAGAAGCTCGGCGAATGGGGCGTGGCCGGCACGCGCTACGGGCTTTCGGCCTTCGACGACGAACGGGTGCGCGACTTCATGGGGCGTGCCGCCGCAGCCGGCCTCGAAAAAATTGACCTCTCGCGCCTGACCGGCCAGGCGCTCGACGCGCTCACCGCCGGCGGGCGCCACCAGGCCCTGCTCGACGACGTGCTGCAGCAGGTGGCCGGCCTGCTCGAAGGCGACGAGGTGCAGGCGCACATCACCGAGGCCATTGCGCGCGAGATCAAGACGCTGCGCTACGTGGGCCTCGACCAGGTGGCGGCCAAGCTGGCCACGCGCAAGATCGTCGCGGCCGTGGCGCGCACCATCGGCGAGCTGGCGGCCGAACCCGACCATCCGATGCGCAAGCGCTTCGATCACTTCGTCGACGACTTCGTGGTGCGCCTGAAGCTCGACCCCGAGTTCCAGCAGCGCGGCGAGCAGATCCGCGCCGAGCTCATCGCGCACCCCGCCCTCGGCGACTACCTGCACGGGCTGTGGGGCGAGCTGCTGGCGTGGCTGCACGACGACCTGGGCCGCGACGACTCGGCCATCCGCCAGCGCATCGCCTCGATGGCCGGCGCGCTGGGCACGCGGCTGCAAGGCGACGAAGCCATCCGCCGCTGGATCAACGAGCAGATAGAGGCCGCCGCGCCGCTGGCCATCGAGCGCTACCGCGAGGACATCCGCCGCTATATCGAGGAACGCGTCGGCGAGTGGAACGCGCAGGAGATGACACTCGAACTGGAACGCCACATCGGGCGCGACCTGCAGTTCATCCGCATCAACGGCACGCTGGTGGGTGGGCTGGTGGGGTTGCTGATCCACACGGTCACTCAGCTGCTGCGCGGCTGAACGAACGGGCTCGGGTAATCCACAGCGGACGAAAGTCCGCATCGTGTCTCCGGAGAGACTTTGCGGCCCCTTTCGCCTCCTAGACTGCTTCGCGCATCAACAAGAGGAGAAAACGCCATGCCCTGTCGAAGCAGCCTTCGCGCGGTCGCACTGACCGCCACCCTCGCCCTGATGGGCGCCTGCAGCACGGTCGCGCCGCCATCGCCTGCCACGCGGCCCGCATCGTGGGGTGCTCCTGAGGCGCTGGTCGCCCCTTCATCCTTCTCGGGGGTGCACGGGCTGGCCATCGACGCGAAGGGCCGGCTGCTCGCGGGTTCGGTCGTCGGCAACACGCTGTGGGAGGTCGACCGCAACACCGGCGTGGCCAAGGTGCTCATCGATGCGCCCGAGGGCCAGGCCGACGACATCGCCGTGGGTCCGAAGGGCGAACTGGCCTGGACCAACTACCTCATGGGCATGCTGCGCTACCGCGAGAGCGACACCGCCCCGCTGCGCGTGCTGGCCAAGGACCTGCCGGGCCTCAACTCGCTCGACTTCGACCGCCGCAACGGCAAGCTCTACGCCTCGCAGGTGTTCCTGGGCGACGCGCTGTGGGAGATCGACCGAGAAGGCCAGAAGCCGCCGCGGCTCATCAAGAAGGACATGGGCGGCTTCAACGGCTTCGAGGCCGGCCCCGACGGCATGCTCTACGGGCCGCTGTGGTTCAAGGGACAGGTCGTGAAGATCGACCCGGCGAACGGCAACATGACCGTGATCGCCGACGGCTTCAAGATCCCGGCCGCCGCCAATCTCGACGGCAAGGGCAACCTCTGGGTGGTCGATGCGCGCAGCGGCGAGCTGGTGAAAGTAGACCTCGCCACCGGGCGCAAGACGGTCGCAAAGCAGCTGCGGGCCTCGCTCGACAACCTGGCCATCGCGCCGGACGGCACGATCTATGTGTCGAACATGGCCAACAACGAGGTGCAGGCCTTCAACCCCGCCACCGGCGAACTTCGCACGCTCACCAGCGGCAAGGTGGCGGTGCCGGCCGGCATGAAGATCGACGGCAACGACCTGTGGGTGGCCGACGTCTTCGGCTTCCGCCAGGTCGACGTGCGCACGGGCGAGGTGCGCGACGTGTTCCGCATGCAGCGCGAGCCCGATCTCGACTACCCGTTCGCAGTGGGGCTGTCGCCAAAACTCTTTGCGCTGAGTTCGTGGTTCACGGGCACGGTGCAGCTGGTCGACCGGCAGACGCTGAAGACCGTAGAAACCATCCACGGCCTGAAGGCACCGTTCGACGCCATCCCCATGCCCGACGGCAGCGTGATCTACGCCGAAATAGCTACCGGCAGCATTACCCGCGCCAGCGGGCCGAAGTTCACCGAAAAGTCAGTGCTTGCTAGCGGCCTGAACGGCCCGGTGCAGATGATCGTCGGCCAGGACGGCGCGCTCTACGTGACCGAGGCGGCCGGCAAGCTGCTGCGCATTCCGCTGGACGCCAGCGCGCCGTTGCGCACCGTGGCTGACGGGCTGGCGCTGCCCGAAGGCGTGGCGCAAACGCCGTGGGGCAGCTTCATCGTGGCCGAGAGCGCGGCGCGGCGGCTGGTGGAAATCGCCCCCGACGGCACGCGCCGCACGGTCGCCGAGAACCTGCCGATCGGCCTCGCGCCCGGGCCCGGGCTGCCCCCGCCCTATGTGGTCACTGGCGTCGCCGTGAGCCGCGACGGCACGATCTACATGTCGGCCGATCGCAACAATGCGATATATCGAATTCGCCCCGTAAGGTAGAGTAACAATAAGTGTAAATTGGAGTTTACTTTTAAAAACAAATATTACAGACTGCGCGGGACGTCTTGTGGCGTCCCGATTGCATCCGGTAGTCGGGAGGTCTGCGAGGCGCTCTTTTCCTGAACTTGAAAGGACATCGCATGACTCCGCTCGTCGTAGGCCAACTCCTGTCGCCCGAGTACTCCCTGGGCATGGTGGCGCTCTCCTTCCTGATCTCATTCGCGGGCTCGCTGGTGGCCCTCATCTGCGCCGGCCGCATGGTCGGCGCGGACGGCAAGCCCAACCTCGCCGTCGTGGCCTGCGCCGCGGTGGCGCTGGGCGGCATCGGCATCTGGTCGATGCACTTCATCGGTATGCTGGCGTACCGCCTGCCGGTGGCCATCTCGTACAACATGCCGCTCACGGTGGTGTCGCTGGTGGCGGCCATCCTGATCTCCGGCATTGCGCTGTACATGGCCGGTGGACGGCGCAAGTTCAGCAAATCGGGCTGGCTCGCCGGCAGCCTGCTGGCCGGCATCGGCGTCTGCGTGATGCACTACATGGGCATGTTCGCGATGAGCATGCGCGCTTCGATGAACTTCGACCTGGCCGTGGTCGGGCTGTCGGTGCTCATCGCCGTCACCGCCGCCGCGGCCGCCCTGTGGCTGGCGTTCAACCTGCGCAAGTTCTCGCACAAGGTCGCGGCCGCTGCCGTGATGGGCGTGGCGGTCTGCACCATGCACTACGTGGGCATGAGCGCGGCCAGCATGGTCTGCATCGCAGCCGCGCCCGCCGACGCGCTGGCCATCGGCGGCAGCTACATGGGTCTCACGGTGTTCGGCACGGCCGGCGCGGTGCTGATCTTCATCTACTGGGTGGTAACGGGCAGCAGCCTCGATGCCCCCGTTGCCGCGCCACGCGCGCGCGCCAGCTGATGACCGGCTGACGACCAGCTAGTAGGCGCAAGCGGGCGGGGCGCCCGCCCCCTAGAGTCTGTGCAGAGCGAAAACAAGCGACCTGTACAGACTCTTCCCATGCCCGTCATCGAATCCCGGCTGCAAGCGGCCAGCGACACCTTCCAGGCCAACCGCACCGGCATGCTCGCGCTGCTCGACCAGGTGCGCGCGCACGAGGCCCGCGCCGTCGCGGCCTCCGGTGCCTCGGCAGAGCGTTTTGCCAAGCGCGGGCAGCTGCTGCCGCGCGAGCGCATCGCGCTGCTGCTCGACACCGGCGCGCCCTTTCTGCCGCTGGCCTCGCTCGCGGGGCTGGGGCAGGACAACCCCGATCTGGCCAAGAGCGTGCCCGGCGGGGGCCTGATCTCCGGCATCGGCCAGGTGTCGGGCGTGCGCTGCATGGTCAGCGCCTCCGACTCGGGCATCGACGCCGGCGCGCTGCAGCCCATGGGCCTCGACAAGCAGCTGCGCGTGCAGGAGATCGCGCTCGAAAACAAGCTGCCCTATGTGCAGCTGGTGGAAAGCGCCGGCGCCAATCTCATGCACTACCGCGTGCAGGACTTCGTGCGCGGCGGCAACATCTTCCGCAACCTCGCGCGGCTGTCGGCTGCGGGGCTTCCGGTGGTGACGGTGACGCACGGCTCCTCGACCGCGGGCGGCGCCTACCAGACGGGCCTGTCCGACTACATCGTGATGGTGCGCGACCGCACGCGGGCCTTTCTCGCGGGGCCGCCGCTGCTGAAGGCCGCCACCGGCGAGATCGCCACCGAAGAAGAACTGGGCGGCGCGGTGATGCACACGCACATCTCGGGCCTCGGCGACTACCTGGCCGAAGACGACCGCGACGCCATCCGCATCGCGCGCTCGATCCTCGGCGGCATCGACTGGGCGCGCAACGAAGCGCCGCGCCAGTTCATTCCGCCGCGCTACGACGCCGGAGACCTGCTCGGCATCATGCCGAGCGACGGACGGCGGCCGGTCGACATGCGCGAAGTCATCGCGCGCATCGCCGACGGCTCCGAGTTCCTGGAGTTCAGCGAGCACTACGGCAGCGCCACCGTCTGCGGCCACATCCGGCTCGAAGGGCATGCCGTGGGCATCGTCACCAACAACGGCCCTATCGATTCCGACGGCGCGACCAAGGCCACGCACTTCATCCAGGCCTGCTGCCAGACGCGCACGCCCATCGTCTACCTGCAGAACATCACGGGCTACATGGTGGGCCGGGCGCACGAGGAGGCCGGCATCATCAAGCACGGCGCGAAGATGATCCAGGCCGTGACCAACGCCAGCGTGCCGCAGATCACGCTGCACTGCGGCGCCTCTTATGGCGCGGGCAACTACGGCATGTGCGGCCGGGGCTTCGCGCCTCGCTTCTGCTTCTCGTGGCCCAACGCGCGCACAGCCGTCATGGGCGGCGAGCAGGCGGCGAAGACCATGGCCATCGTCATGGAGGCGGGCATGGCACGCAAGGGTGCGGTCGACCACGCGAAGATCGATGCGATGCAGCAGCAGATCGTCGAGCGCTTCGATCGGCAGATGAGCGTGTTCACCACCAGCGCGCTGCTGCTCGACGACGGCGTGATCGACCCGCGCGACACGCGTGCGGTGCTGGCGGAAGTTCTTTCCGTGTGCCGCGATGCCGATGCGCGTGTGCCGCAACCCATGCAGTTTTCGGTAGCGCGGCCATGAGTGCATTCCACAAGATCCTGATCGCGAACCGCGGCGAGATCGCGGTGCGCGTGATGCGCACGGCGCGCGCGATGGGCTACCGCACGGTGGCCGTGTATTCGAGCGCCGACGCGGATGCCGAACATGTGCGGCAGGCCGACCAGGCCGTGTGGATCGGCGAATCTCTGCCCGCGCAGAGCTACCTGAACATCGCCGCAATCATCGAGGCCGCGCGCACCAGCGGTGCGGATGCAGTGCATCCGGGCTACGGCTTTCTCGCGGAGAACGCAGCGTTCGCACAGGCCTGCCGAGACGCGGGGCTGGTCTTCATCGGACCATCACCGGAGGCCATTCGCGCGATGGGCGACAAGGCCGGCGCCAAGCGGTTGATGCAGGCGGCGGGCGTGCCGTGCATTCCGGGCTACCAGGGCGAAGACCAGGGCGCGGAGAAGCTGGCCGCAGAGGCGGCGCGCATAGGCTGGCCCGTGATGATCAAGGCGACTGCGGGCGGCGGCGGGCGCGGCATGCGGCTCGTCACCTCCGCCGCTGACTTCGCCGGACAACTGCACAGCGCGCAGTCCGAAGCGCTCAACGCGTTCGGCGATGCCACCGTGATCCTGGAGCGCGCCATCGTCGCGCCGCGCCACGTCGAGGTCCAGGTGTTCGCCGACCGGCATGGCAACGCCATCCACCTTGGCGAGCGCGACTGTTCGGTGCAACGTCGGCACCAGAAGGTCGTCGAGGAAGCGCCCTCGCCAGCAGTGTCCGACGCACTGCGCGAACGCATGGGCGCCACCGCCGTCGCCGCGGCGAAAGCCATCGCCTACGAAGGCGCGGGCACGCTCGAATTCCTCCTCGACGCCGAAGGCCAGTACTGGTTCATGGAAATGAACACGCGCCTGCAGGTGGAGCACCCGGTGACCGAAGCGGTGACGGGCCTCGACCTCGTCGAGCTGCAACTGCGCGTCGCGGCCGGCGAGCCCTTGCCGCTCGCGCAGCAGGACGTGCGCATCACCGGCCATGCGATCGAAGTGCGCCTGTGCGCCGAAGATCCGCAGCAGGGCTTCATGCCGCAGAGCGGCACGCTCGCGGCGTGGCGGCCCTCTGCCGCGTTGCGCACCGAACACGCCTTGCGTGACGGCGCCGCCGTGCCGCCCTTCTACGATTCGATGATCGCCAAGCTCGTGGCGCATGGCCGCACGCGCGAGGAAGCCCGGCACCGGCTGATCGCGGGCTTGCAGGACACGGTGACGCTCGGCATCTCGACCAACCAGCAGTTGCTGCAGCGTGTGTTGTCGCATGACGTATTCGCAAGCGGTGCGGCTACGACCGCCTTCATCGGCGATCACCTCGACGCCCTGCTCACCGCCGATGCGGAGGATGAAACCCGCTCCGCATTGCTCGCCGCCCTGCTCCTTCAACTGGGTGACCGTGGCTGGCCCTCGCCGCTCGCACACACGCTGCCCAACGCCCTTCGCTTCGCGCTCGACGGCACGGTACACGCGGCCCGGGTGACACCGCGCGGCGCTGGCCGGTTCGACATCGCGCTGGACAACGAGACGCCAGTGCAGCTCGCATTGCTCGCACTGCCCGGCGATGGCGGGCTCCGCTTCTCGTGCGGCGGCCTGTCCGAACAGGCCTTCGTCGTGCGCCAGCCCGACCGCGTGGATTTCCACTTTCGCGGCCAGTCGTTCCAGCTGGAGAACCTCACGCACGTAGCGGTGCTCCGCACCGACGGCACCGACGGCGACGGCCTGTTGCGCGCATCCATGAACGGCCGCGTGATCGCCCTGCTGGTGGCCGAAGGCGATGCGGTCGCCGCGGGCCAGCCGCTCGTCACGCTCGAAGCGATGAAGATGGAGCACGTGCACTGCGCGCCGCGTGCCGGTCGTGTCGCGCTGCATGTCGCGGTGGGCGCGCAGGTGGCCGCGCGGCATGTAGTCGCGCAGGTCGCCGACGCGTGACGCTCTTCAAGACAAGTTTCCGAAAGTCTTCCGCATGAATGCATCCTCCCGCTACCGCTCCGTCTTCGCACCCGGCCTGTTCGGCGGACAGGTCATCGTCGTCACCGGCGGCGGCTCCGGCATCGGCCGCTGCACAGCGCACGAACTCGCGGCGCTCGGCGCGCAGGTGGTGCTGGTCGGCCGCAAGCCCGAGAAGCTCGACAAGGTACGCGCCGAGATCGAAGCCAGCGGCGGCAAGGCCAGCACGCAGGCCTTCGACATCCGCCAGGAAGAAGCGGTGCGCGCAGCCATCGCCGCCATCGTCGCAGCGCACGGCCGCATCGACGGGCTCGTGAACAACGCTGGCGGCCAGTACATCACGCCGCTTGCCGCCATCTCGGCCAAGGGCTGGGAGGCGGTGATCCACACCAACCTCACGGGCGGCTTCCTGGTCGCGCGCGAGTGCTATGTGCAAAGCATGCAGGCCAACGGCGGTGCCATCGTCAACATCGTGGCCGACATCTGGGGCTCCATGCCCAATATGGGCCACAGCGGCGCGGCGCGCGCCGGCATGGTGAGCTTCACCGAAACGGCGGCCGCCGAATGGGCCGAGAGCGGCGTGCGCGTGAACGCGGTGGCGCCGGGCTACATCGCATCGAGCGGCATGGACCACTACCCGCCCGAAGCCGGCGACATGCTGCGCGCCATGCGCAACACGGTGCCTGCGGGCCGCTTCGGCAACGAGGCCGAGACCTCCGCCGCCATCGCCTTCCTGCTGAGTCCTGCGGCCAGCTTCATCAGCGGCAGCGTGCTGCGCGTGGACGGTGCACGGCCGCAGGTGCGCATGGGCTGGCCGATGGAGATTCCCGATGCGCAGACGCAGCAGCGCGCGGCGGTGCGGCCTTTCGATGGCTTCCATCTCGCGCAGACGCCGCGCGTGTTCCAGGACAAGTAAAGAACGACCGGAGACAAGACACCATGCAGTACACCCACGAACACCTCGAGATCCAGAAGACGCTGCGCCGCTTCATCGACGACGAGATCAACCCGCACGTGGACGAATGGGAAGCCGCCGAGATATTCCCCGCGCACGAGGTCTTCAAGAAGCTCGGCAATCTCGGCATGCTGGGCCTGAACAAGCCCGAGGCCTTCGGCGGCGCCGGGCTCGACTACTCGTACGCGATGGCGATGGCCGAGGCGCTGGGCCACATCAGCTGCGGCGGCGTGCCGATGGCGATCGGCGTGCAGACCGACATGTGCACGCCCGCGCTCGCACGCTTCGGCAGCGACGAACTGCGCCGCGAATTCCTCGCACCCGCCATCGCGGGCGACATGGTCGGCTGCATCGGCGTGAGCGAGCCCGGCGCGGGCAGCGACGTGGCGGGCCTGAAGAGCCATGCGCGCAAGGACGGCGACGACTACCTCATCAGCGGCCAGAAGATGTGGATCACCAACAGCCTGCAGGCCGACTGGATGTGCATGCTGGTCAACACCAGCGACGGCCCCGTGCACCGCAACAAGTCGCTCGTGATGGTGCCGATGGACAGCCCTGGCATCGAGAAGGCGAAGAAGATCCGCAAGATCGGCATGAATTCGAGCGACACCGGGCTCATCTACTTCGACAAGGTGCGCGTGCCGCAGCGCTACCGCGTCGGCGAAGAGGGCCAGGGCTTCGTCTACCAGATGCAGCAGTTCCAGGAAGAGCGCCTGTGGGCGGCCGCAAGTTCGCTCGAACCGATGGAAGACTGCATCGCGCAGACCATCGAATGGGCGCAGCAGCGGCAGATGTTCGGCGCCACGCTGGCCGACCAGCAGTGGGTGCAGTTCAAGCTGGCCGAACTCAAGACCGAGGTGGAAGCACTGCGCGCCCTCACGTACCGCGCCTGCGACCTGCATGTGCAGGGCGAGGACGTGCTCGAACTCGCGTCGATGGCCAAGCTCAAGACCGGACGCCTGACACGGCAGGTGTCCGACACCTGCCTGCAGTTCTGGGGCGGCATGGGTTTCACGCTGGAAAACCGCGTTTCGCGGCTGTACCGCGACGGCCGGCTGGGCTCCATCGGCGGCGGCGCCGACGAGGTGATGCTCGGCATCCTCGCAAAGACCATGGGCATCGCCAAGCGGCCGCCGCGCGGTTGAACACGGCATGGACGCCGAACTGCAAGCCGACCGAGCCGCGCTCGCCGACACGGTGCGGCGCTTTGCCGAAAGCGAAATCGCGCCGCATGTGCAGGCATGGGACGACGCGGGCGAATTTCCACGCGCGCTCTACGCCCGTGCCGCCGAACTTGGCCTGCTGGGCCTGGGCTATCCGGAGGAACTCGGCGGCACGCCCGCCTCGTATTCGCTGAAGCTGCCTGCGTGGGTCGCGCTCGCGCGCCATGGCAAGAGCGGCGGCGTGCTTGCGAGCCTGTTCTCGCACAACATCGGCCTGCCGCCCGTGGTGCTGCATGCAAGCGACGCGGTGCGCCACGAGGTCGTGCCGCCGGTGCTGCGCGGCGAGAAGATCGCAGCGCTTGCCATCACCGAGCCCGGTGGCGGCTCCGACGTGGCCTCGTTGCGCACTACTGCAAGGCGAGAAACAGACGGCAACGGCGATCACTACGTGGTCAACGGCGAGAAGACTTTCATCACCTCGGGCATGCGCGCCGACTGGATCACCGTGGCCGTGCGCACCGGCGAAGGACGCGGCGCGGGCGGCATCTCGATGCTGCTGGTGCCGGGCGACACGCCGGGTCTTTCGCGCACGTGCCTGTCGAAGATGGGCTGGCTGTGCTCCGACACCGCGACGCTGCACTTCGACAACGTGCGCGTGCCTGCGCGCTACCTTCTCGGGAACGAGAGCGAAGGCTTCCGCATGGTCATGGGCAACTTCAACGGCGAACGCATCGGCATCGCGGCGGGCGCCCTGGGTTTCTCGCAGGCCTGCCTCGACGAGGCGCTGGCCTGGGCGCGCGAGCGCAAGACCTTCGGCGCTGCGCTCATCCAACACCAGGCGGTGCGCCACAAGCTGGTCGACATGCAGATGCGCATCGCCTCCACCGAGGCCTGGATCGAGGCGGTGTCGGCCGAGGGCGACGCGCTCGAAGCGGCGGGGCGCTTCAATGCACCCGAATGGGTCGCGCAGATCTGCATGCTCAAGAACCACGCGACGCAAACCATGCAGTTCTGCGCCGACCAGGCGGTGCAGATCCTCGGCGGCATGGGCTTCATGCGCGGCACGGTGAGCGAGCGAATCTACCGCGAGGTGAAGGTGATGATGATCGGCGGCGGGGCCGAAGAGATCATGAAAGAGCTGGCAGCGAAGCAGATGGGCTGGTAGTCACCTTTCTTTCTTCGTGCCGCGAGGAACGCCGCCAAGCGCCGGGTGTCCAACTATCCAGCGCTTTCGCTGGGTCGCAGGAGACCAACATGCTCTCTCTCACCTCCGGCATCGGCGCCGTCATCCTTGTGCTGTTGGCGGTGCTGCTGTTTTCAGCGGTATGGATCTTCCGGGAGTACGAACGCGGCATCGTGTTCACCCTCGGGCGCTTCTCGAAGGTTTCGGGGCCGGGTCTGGTGCTCGTGATACCGGCCATCCAGCAGGTGGTGCGCGTCGACCTGCGCACCGTGGTGCTCGAAGTACCGACGCAGGACGTGATCTCGCGCGACAACGTGTCGGTGAAGGTCAGCGCGGTCGTCTACTTCCGCATCGTCGATGCCGAGAAGGCCATCATCCAGGTGAAGGACTTCTTCAACGCCACCAGCCAGCTGGCCCAGACCACCCTGCGCTCGGTGCTGGGCAAGCACCAGCTCGACGACATGCTGGCCGAGCGCGAGAAGCTCAACCTCGACGTGCGCGAGTCGCTGGACGTGCAGACGGCTTCATGGGGCATCAAGGTGTCGAACGTGGAGATCAAGCAGATCGACCTCACCGAATCGATGGTGCGCGCCATCGCGCGGCAGGCCGAGGCAGAACGCGAGCGGCGCGCCAAGGTGATCCACGCCGAGGGCGAGCTGCAGGCTTCCGAGAAGCTGTTCCAGGCCGCGCGCGTGCTGGCGCAGGAGCCGCAGGCCATTCAGCTGCGCTACCTGGAAACGCTCACGGTGATCGGTGCCGACAAGAACACGACCATCGTGTTCCCGTTGCCGATGGATCTGATCTCGAGCTTCCTCGGCAAGCAGCACGCATAGCGGCGCGCAACGCGCGGAAGCGGAAAACTGTTCTTCACGCGCGAAGGCCTGCAATGCATGGTCTTTCGCGAGGCGCCTGCTTACCATCGTGCGCATGTTCAAGCACATCGTGATGTGGGACCTGCGTGGCGACACGCCGGAAGAAAAGACGCAGGCCCGCCAACTGCTCAAGCACAATTTCGAATCGCTGCGCGGCCAGATCCCGGGCCTGCTGCACATCGAAGTGGGCGTTGATTCGAGCCGCGCAAGTTATGCCTGCGACGTGGTGCTCTACAGCGAGTTCGACAGCCAGGCCTCGCTCGACGGCTACGCCACGCATCCAGCGCACCTGCGCATTCGCGAAGAGCTGGGCGACCTTCGCGTCGCGCGGCACCAGGTCGATTACGCGGCAGACTGATCGGCGCTGGTCAGTCGTTCTTCTCGGGAGCATCCCCCCGGGCCGCGGCAAGCGCAGCAGCCGCACGCAGTTTGTCTTTCTTGCTCGGCCGCTTGCCCTTGATGCCCCCGGTGCCCGACGCATCGACCAACGGCACCGCCACTTCCGTCGGCTCGAAGCCTTCGACGCGCTCACGCGGCAGGCTCAGCCCCTGGCGCTTTTCGATCAGCCGGAAGTGCGCCTCGGTCGACGCGCTCACGAAGCTGATCGCAAGGCCGCTCTCTCCTGCGCGCCCCGTGCGGCCGATGCGGTGGATGTAGTCGGTCGGCGAGCGCGGCAGGTCGTAGTTGATGACCACGGCCAGCTGCGCGATGTCGATGCCGCGTGCCGCGAGGTCGGTGGCGATCACCACGTCCCAGCGGCTCTGCTTGAACTGCGAAAGGATGTCGGTGCGCGTGCCCTGCGCGATGTCGCCGTGGAAGGGCACTGCATAGATGCCGTTCTTGTAGAGCTTCTCGGCCACGATCTGTGCCGCGTGCTGCGTGGCGACGAAGACAAGCACGCGGTCCCATTCGTTCTCGTGCTGCTTCAGCAGATGGTGCAGCAGCTGCGTGCGGCGGGCGGCGTCGACCTCGATCACGCGCTGCACGATGTTCGGCTCGGTGCCCGGCTCGCCCTGCACGTCGACGACGGACGGGTCGCGCAGCATGCCATCTGCCAGCGCCTGGATGGCGCTCGGGAAGGTGGCGGAGAACAGCAGGTTCTGGCGCTGCTTGGGCAGCAGCGCGAGGATGCGGCCGAGTTCTTCGGCAAAGCCGAGGTCGAACAGGCGGTCGGCCTCGTCGAGCACGAGCATCGACACGGCATCGAGCTTCAGCGCGTTGTGCTCGACCAGGTCGAGCAGACGGCCGGGAGTGGCAACGACGATGTCGGCACCGCCGCGCAGGCCCATCATCTGCGGGTTGATCGACACGCCGCCGAATGCGACGACGATCTTCAGGCGCTCGGGCAGGTGCTGCGCCAGGCTGCGCATGGTTTCGCCGACCTGGGCCGCGAGTTCGCGGGTGGGCACGAGCACCAGGGCACGCACGCGGCGAGATGAGCCCTGCGCGCGTTCAGCGCCCAGGCGCTGCAGCAGGGGCAGGGAAAATGCTGCGGTCTTGCCGGAGCCGGTCTGCGCCGAGCCCCGCACGTCGCGACCTTGCAGAATCGCGGGGATGGCCGCGGCCTGGATGGCGGTCGGCGCGGCGTAGCCGCTTTGGGCGGCAGCCTGCACGAGCGCGGGGATCAGGCCCAGTGAGTCGAATGGCATGTAAGCAGACAGAGAGAGAAGAGACGAATCGAATGTCGACGATGAAACAGCAGCGCAATCAGTCCGGCAGCGCCCTGGTGTACTCCACCGAGGCGGGCGGGCGCATGTGCCCCGGCTGCGGGGAGCCGGTGGCCCAGTGCCGCTGCAAGGAACTCAAGGCGCGCGTACCGGCCACCGACGGCATTGTGCGTGTATCGCACGAGACCAAGGGGCGCAAAGGCAAGGGCGTGACGGTGGTCAAGGGCGTCGCGCTCGATGCGGCGGCGCTCACGGCACTCGGCAAGCAGCTGAAAACGGCCTGCGGCTCGGGCGGCACGGTAAAGGACGGCGTGATCGAAATCCAGGGCGACCACCGCGAAACGGTGATCGCCGCACTCGTGAAGCAGGGCCACACGGTCAAGCGGGCGGGAGGCTGAGCACGCGATGAAACCTGAAGACCTGCAGCGGCTGGTGACGCTCGAAATGCCTTTTGGCAAGCACAAAGGCACGTTGATTGCCGATTTGCCCGGAAATTACCTGACGTGGTTTGCACGCGAGGGTTTTCCCTCGGGAGAAATAGGCCGGCTACTCCATTTGATGCATGAAATAGACCACAACGGGCTCTCGGACCTGCTGAAACCGTTGCGAAACCGCCCGTCGCGCCGGGATGTTTCTCAATAACACACGATTTCGCCACGTTTTTTGCAATTAGGGCTGGATAATCCGGCCTACGTGTCTGTGAGCTTTGTCTCCCGTGCACGTAATTCGGTGATCGGTCAGTTTCGCGCCACAGCGCATTTTGTTTGTTGTGATTCTGGGACTCCATCGCTTTGTCTTGTTGGTTTGAATTAGGAGTCCCTCAATGGGCAAGAAACTCTACGTAGGCAACCTCGCCTACTCCGTGCGTGACAACGACCTGGAACAAGCCTTTGGCGAGTTCGGCGCAATCGTCAGCGCCAAGGTCATGATGGAACGTGACACCGGCCGTTCGAAGGGCTTCGGCTTTGTCGAAATGGGTTCGGATGCTGAAGCACTCGCAGCCATCGAAGCCATGAACGGCCACTCGCTGCAGGGCCGCGCCCTGACGGTGAATGAAGCCCGTCCGATGGAAGCTCGTCCCCCCCGTACCGGTGGTGGCGGCGGCTACGGCGGCGGTGGTGGTGGCGGCTACGGTGGTGGTGGCGGCGGCGGCGGTTACGGCGGCGGCGGCGGTGGCCGCAGCGGTGGTGGCGGCGGTTACGGCGGCGGCGGCGGTGGTCGCGGCGGCTACTAAGCCCTTCCCTCCAGAGCCTTCGGGCTTCTGAATGAAAAGCTCCTTCGGGAGCTTTTTTCGTTTGTGGCCCTCTGTGGCGCAGGGAGCGTCGAGGGAGAACCCTAGCCCTGCGGTAAGCATTTGTCCGTACCGGGCAGGTCAGCCAACGGTCAGGCCCGCAGAACGACCCTCACCCTTCCATACAAGAGGGGCGAGACGACATGCGCATCAAGAGTCAGGCTGACTTCTTTTCAGGAGTCATGTTCACCACCGTGGGGGGCGCCTTTGCGATAGGCGCGACCACCTACACCATCGGCGACGGCGCCCGCATGGGGCCGGGCTACTTCCCGCTCATGCTGGGCATCCTGCTGGCCATCCTCGGGGCCATCATCATGTTCCAGGCGCTGGTGGTCGAAACCACCGACGGCCACCCGATCGGCAAATGGGCCTGGAAGCCGCTGGCCTTCGTGCTCGGCGCCAACCTGGCCTTCGGCGTGCTGCTGGGCGGCCTGCCCAGCATCGGGCTGCCGGCCATGGGGATGATCATCGCGATCTACGCACTCACGATCATCTCGAGCATGGCGGGCGAGCACTTCAAGCTGCGCGACGTGCTGATCCTCTCGACCATCCTGGCGGCTGGCAGCTACGTGGCCTTCATCTGGGCGCTCAAGCTCCAGATCCAGGTCTGGCCCACCTTCATTTCGGGCTGAGGAGCGCACACCATGGACCTGATCCACAACCTTTCCATCGGTTTCGGCGTTGCCTTCACCTTCACCAACCTGCTGTACTGCCTGCTGGGTTGCATCCTGGGCACGCTGATCGGCGTGCTCCCGGGAATCGGCCCGGTCGCAACCATCGCGATGCTGCTGCCCGCCACGTACGCATTGCCGCCCGTGTCGGCGCTGATCATGCTGGCCGGCATCTACTACGGCGCGCAGTACGGCGGCTCGACCACGGCCATTCTGGTGAACCTGCCAGGGGAGTCGTCCTCGGTGGTCACCTGTATCGACGGCTACCAGATGGCAAGGCAGGGCCGCGCAGGCCCGGCGCTCGCCGCGGCCGGCCTCGGCTCGTTCTTCGCGGGTTGCGTCGGCACGCTGATCCTGGCCGCCTTCGCGCCGCCGCTGACCGAGCTGGCTTTCAAGTTCGGTCCGGCCGAGTACTTCTCGCTGATGACGCTGGGCCTGATCGGCGCCGTGGTGCTGGCTTCGGGTTCGCTGCTGAAGGCGGTGGCGATGATCGTGCTGGGCCTTCTGCTGGGCATCGTGGGCACCGACGTCAACTCGGGTGTCGCGCGCTACAGCTTCGACATTCCGGAGCTCACCGACGGCATCGGCTTCGTGGTGATCGCCATGGGCGTGTTCGGTTACGGCGAAATCATCGGCAACCTTTCGCAGCCCGACGACGAGCGCGAGGTGTTCACGCACAAGGTCAAGGGCCTGTGGCCCACCAAGGACGACTTCAAGCGCATGCTGCCCGCGGTGCTGCGCGGCACTGCCCTGGGTTCTGCACTGGGCATCCTGCCCGGCGGCGGCGCGCTGCTGGCCTCGTTCGCCTCGTATGCGCTGGAGAAGAAGATCCGCATGCGCCCCGGCGAAGTGCCCTTCGGCAAGGGCAACATCCGCGGCGTGGCATCGCCCGAGTCGGCCAACAACGCCGGTGCGCAGACTTCCTTCATCCCGCTGCTGACGCTGGGCATTCCGCCCAACGCGGTGATGGCGCTGATGGTGGGCGCAATGACGATCCACAACATCCAGCCGGGTCCGCAGGTCATGACCAGCAACCCCGAGCTGTTCTGGGGCCTGATCGCCTCGATGTGGATCGGCAACGCGATGCTGATCATCCTGAACCTGCCGCTGATCGGCATGTGGATCAAGCTGCTGACGGTGCCCTACAAGTTCCTGTTCCCCGCCATCGTGCTGTTCTGCGCGATCGGCGTGTACTCGACCAACAACAACACCTTCGACGTGTGGATGGTGGCGGCCTTCGGCTTCATCGGCTACCTGTTCATCAAGCTGCGGACCGAGCCTGCGCCGCTGCTGCTGGGCTTCATCCTCGGGCCGATGATGGAAGAGAACCTGCGGCGCGCGCTGCTGCTGTCGCGCGGTGCGTGGAGCGTATTCGTCACCCGGCCGCTGTCGGCGGGGCTGTTGGTGGCGGCTGCGCTGCTGCTGGGCATCGTGCTGCTGCCCGCAATCAAGGCCAAGCGCGAGGAAGCCTTCGTCGAGGAGTGAGCGCTCCGGTCCCTGCAAGAAGCCCCCGCTCCGGGGGCTTTTTTCATTTGGGGCCTTTGCTCGGGGTGCCCCAAATAGACGCGCTCTTGTTGGTGCCCGGCAGGGTCGCCGGCGGTGCGCCCGGAAACACGGCGAACAGCGAGGCGCCCGTTACCACCAGCATTTCCATAGGGGGAGGACTACCTCACCCGTGGCGCTATCAAAAAAGGAGCTGAAGATGCAGGTGCATCAAGTCATGCAGGCATAAAAAAGGCGCCGACCAGCGGCGCCTTTCAAAGTCAAACACGGCATCTCGTACGGAGCCTTTGAAGCATTTTTATTGTTGCTTGGGGATTGTCTCCTCGGACCCTCGGCAGCACGAGCAGGGCCCGTTCGCGAGTGGGCAGACTTTAGGGTGCGCACCGCCTCAGTGCATTGGGAATTACCCGCTTTGCCTTACCGAGAAAGCCCGATTTGCGAACCAAAGTGTTTCTGATAGTTAACGATGTGGCACGACTTGTGCAGGCAGCACCAAGGTCCATCACTTCAAGAAGAAGAAACGGTCATGGCCCTGGCTCCGCACGCCTCCATCAACGCGGCAGACACCGCATGGATGATGACTTCGACCGCGCTGGTGCTGCTGATGACGCTGCCCGGCATCGCACTCTTCTATGCGGGCATGGTGCGCCGCAAGAACGTGCTGGCCACCATGGCGGGGGTGGTGGCGATAGCCGCGGCGGTCTCGCTGACCTGGTTCGCGGTGGGCTATTCACTGGCCTTTACCGAGGGCTGGCCCTGGCTGGGCGGCACCGGGCGCTTCTGGTTCTCGGGCTTCGAGTATCTGAAGGAGGCCGGGCAGGTGGCGGTGAGCCACGTCGCGCCGAACGTGCCTGAATCGGTCTACGCGATGTTCCAGCTGACCTTCGCGATCATCACCACCGCACTGGTGCTTGGCGCTTTTGTCGAGCGCATGCGCTTCTCGGCGATCCTGTGGTTCGCGCTGCTCTGGAGCGTGCTGGTGTATGCACCTGTCGCGCACTGGGTGTGGGAGCCGGGCGGCTGGCTCGCGCAGATGGGCGCGCTCGACTTCGCCGGCGGCTCGGTGGTGCACGTCAACGCGGGCATCGCGGGGCTGGTGTGCGCCTATGCGCTCGGGCCGCGCAAGGGCTACGGGCGCGAGGCCTTCGAGCCCTACAGCCTGGCGATGACGATGACGGGCGCGGGCCTGCTGTGGGTAGGCTGGTTCGGCTTCAATGCGGGCTCGGCGGTGGCGGCCGACGGGCGCGCGGGCCTGGCGATGCTGGTGACGCACATCGCGGCGGCGGCCGGCGCCATGAGCTGGATGCTCGGCGAATGGATCGTGCGGCGCAGGCCTTCGCTGCTGGGCCTGTGCTCGGGCCTGGTGGCGGGGCTGGTGGCCATCACGCCGGCAGCCGGCTTCGTCACGCCGCTGTCCGCGCTGGCCATCGGCGCGATCGCGGGGCTGGCCTGCTACTGGGGCGCCACCGGGCTCAAGCACCTGCTTGGCGCGGACGACTCGCTCGACGTGTTCGGCGTGCACGGCATCGGTGGCATCGTGGGCGCGCTGCTGACGGGCGTGTTCGCCGATGCGCGCATCTCGGGCGCCACGGGCGACGTGCTGACGCAGGCGATCGCCGTCGGCAGCGTGGCTATCTACAGCGCAACGGGGACGGCGGTGGTGCTGTTTCTGGTGCACATCATGGTCGGGTTGCGCGTCGATGCCGACAGCGAGGTGCTGGGCCTCGATCTTGCACAGCACAGAGAACATCTCGGGAGTAGTTGACCCACCGACGGAGGAACCATGCCATCCATGTCCGAAAGCGAACGCATCGCCCTTGCTGCCCGCCTTCACGTGGCGCTGCGGCGAAAGCATGGGCGCGTGACCGACACCGAGTGGATGGCGACCAATGCCGAGTACGCGGCCGAGATCGTGCGCATGACGCGCGCGCACGCTGCCGACACCAAGGACGAGGAGCTTTACCAGTTGGCGACACGGCTGGAGCAGGCGATGGAGCCGCTGGCTCGCGCTGCGCGGCTGGCGGCACGGCAGCCCGATGGGACGCCGCCTACGCCGCCGCCTCGCTATGTGGGTGGGTTGCGCTGAGTCTTTTCGGGGTGGGTGCGAATGACACCGGGTGCTCAGCTTGCAGCCAGCGCTGCCTTGCGAATCGACTGTAGGGTGCTTCCCGGGGTGATCGCTTCCGGGTCCAGCAGGCAATGCAGGATGGCCGGCTTGCCGCTCTCTCTCGCGCGCGCCAGCGCGGGGCCGAATTCTTCGGTGCTGTTCACGCGTTCGCCGTGGCCGCCGAACACCTCGGCATAGCCGCGGAAGTCCGGGTTCTTCAACTGCGTGGCGCTGATGCGGCCGGGGTAGTGCTTTTCCTGGTGCATGCGGATCGTGCCGTACATGGCGTTGTCGAGCAGCACCACGATGATCGGCAGGCCGTACTGCACGGCCGTCGCGAATTCCTGGCCGTGCATCATGAAGTCGCCATCGCCCGCGAACACGACCACTTCGCGCTGCGGCCACAGCCGCTTGGCGCCGACGCCGGCCGGCAGGCCGTAGCCCATCGAGCCGCTGGTGGGCGCAAGCTGGCTCGCGTAGGAGCGGAAGGGCCAGAAGCGGTGCACCCAGGTGGCGAAGTTGCCCGCACCGTTGCAGAAGATGGTGTCGGCCGGCAGCACTTCGCGCAGGTGCTGCATGACCTCGCCCATCTGCAGCGGGCCGGGAATGCGGATGGGGGCCGGGTCGCTCCAGCGCAGGAAGTCTTCGCGGGCGGTCTTCGTTTCTGCCTGCCAGGCCGGCGTTTGCGCGGGGCGCAGCGTGGACACGGCTTCCGCGAAAGCCTGCGGCGTGGCGTGGATGCCCTGCGCCGGACGATAGAGCTTGCCGAGCTCGTCGGCGTCGGCGTGCACGTGCACCAGCGCCTGCTTCGGCTGCGGAATCGCCAGCAGCTCGTAGCCCTGCGACGGTACTTCGGACAAGCGCCCGCCGACCAGCAGCACGAGGTCGGCGTTGCGGATGCGCTCCAGCATGCGCGGATTGGCGCCAAGGCCCAGGTCGCCCGCATAGCAGGGGTGCTCGGCCGACATCAGCATCTGGCGACGGAACGAGCAGTACACGGGCAGCGAGAACGCGGCCGCGAAATCCGCGAACTGCTGCGCGGCCTTCTCCGACCAGCGGCTGCCGCCCAGGATGACCACCGGACGCTGCGCCTGCGACAGTCGTTGTTGCAGCTCTGCGAGTTGCGCTGCACCGGGATGGGTTTCGGTCACCGCGTAAGGCTGCGCGTCGGCCACCGTCGCGGCCTCGGTCAGCATGTCTTCGGGCAGCGCGATCACCACCGGCCCGGGCCGGCCCGAGGTTGCGACATGGAAGGCACGCGACACCAGCTCAGGCACCCGTGCCGGATCGTCGATCTGCACCACCCACTTGGCCATGGTGCCGAACACCGCGCCGTAGTCCAGCTCCTGGAAGGCTTCGCGGCCCAGCGCATCGCGCGCGACCTGGCCGACGAACAGCAGCAGCGGTGTCGAATCCTGGTGCGCGATGTGCACGCCGGCCGCCGCGTTGGTGGCGCCCGGTCCGCGAGTGACGAAGCACACGCCCGGCTTGCCGGTGAGCTTGCCCTGCGCCTCGGCCATCATCGTCGCGCCGCCTTCCTGGCGGCACACGGTCACGTCGATGGATGCGTCATGCAGCGCGTCGAGCACGGCGAGAAAGCTTTCGCCGGGCACGCAGAACAGCTGCTTGACGCCGTGGGTGATGAGCTGGTCGACCAGGATCTGGCCGCCGGTGCGGGGTGAGGTCATGCGTTTTCCAATGAAATGAAGGAGGTCATTCGAGCGCGGCGCAGGCAGCGATGATGCGCGCGCACGCCTCTTCCAGCTGCGCCATCGATGTCGCATACGAAATGCGGAAGTACGGCGCCAGCCCGAACACGCTGCCCGGCACCACCGCCACCTCGAAGTCCTGCAGCAGGTAGCGGCAGAAGTCGCTGTCGGTCTGCAACAGCGCACCGCCGCGGGTGCGCTTGCCGAGCACGCCGGCGCAGCTCGCGAAGGTATAGAACGCGCCTTCCGGCACGCGGCAGTGCAGCCCCGGCGCGCGGTTCAGCGCGGCGACCACGAAGTCGCGCCGCGCCTGGAAGTCGGCGCAGCGCTCGGCCACGATGCCCTGCGGCCCGGTCAGCGCCTCGATGGCAGCGGCCTGGCTGATGGACGAGGGGCACGAGGTCGTCTGGCTCTGCACCACGGCCATGGCCGCGATCAGCGCGCGCGGCCCGGCGCCGTAGCCCACGCGCCAGCCGGTCATCGCGTAGGCCTTCGACACGCCGTTGATGGTCAGCGTACGTTCGCGCAGGCGCGGCTCCACGGCCACCGGCGTCGCGAATGCCAACCCGTCGTAGAGGATGTGTTCATAGATGTCGTCCGCCAGCACCCAGACTTGCGGATGGCGCAGAAGCACCTCGCACAGCGGCTTCAGCTGCGCCGCGCTGTAGGCCGCGCCGGTCGGGTTCGACGGCGAATTGATGAACAGCCAGCGCGTGCGCGGTGTGATCGCCGCTTCGAGCTGCGCGGCATCGAGCCGGAAACCGTTCTCCCCGGTACACGCCACCGGCACCGGCACGCCGCCGCAGATCTGCACGATGTCGGCGTACGAGGTCCAGTACGGCGCGGGCAGGATCACCTCGTCGCCGGGGTTCAGGCTGGCCATCAGTGCGTTGAAGATCACCTGCTTGGCGCCTGCGCTCACGCTGATTTCGTCGAGGGCGAAGTCGAGCGCGTTGTCGCGCTTGAACTTGAGCTGCACCGCCGCCTTCATCGCCGGGCTGCCGTCGAGCACCGTGTAGCGCGTGTCGCCGCGCCCTATGGCGCGCACCGCGGCCTCGCGCACGTTCTGCGGCGTATCGAAGTCAGGCTCGCCCGCGCCCAGCACGATCACCGGACGACCCGCGCGCTTGAGCGCGTTCGCGTTGTCGGTGATGCGCAGGATCTCCGAGACGCCGATGGCGCGCACGCGCTGCGCCGGCTGAAAAGCGAGGGAGGCAACGGTATCTGCTGTCACTTGGCGTAGGCCTCCAGTGGCTTGTCGTTGGGGTCGAGCATCAGCTGCTTCAGCGCCGCGCTCATCGGCAGGTTCAGGCTCGTGTTCTTCGGCGGAATGGCGGCCACGAACCACTTGGTGTAGATCTTCTCGAGGTCGCCGCTCTTCATCATTCGGCGCAGCGAATCGTCCACCGCGGTCTTGAAGGCCGGGTCGTCCTTGCGGAACAGCAGCGCGATCGGCTCCGAGCCCAGCGCGTCGCCCACGATGCGGTAGGCCCCGGGGTTCTTCGAGTTCGCGATGATCCCGGCCAGCAGGTTGTCGTCGAGCACGAAGGCATCGGCGCGGCCCGACTCCATCAGCAGGAAGCTTTCGAGGTGGTCCTTGCCGAGCATGGTGTTGTACGAGACGTTCTGCGCGCGCTCGCGCTTGCGCAGCAGCTGCACCGCAGTGGTGCCGGTCGATGCCGAGACGTTGCGGCCCGCGAGCTGGTCGAGCGTGGTGATGCCCGAATCGACCTTGGTCGCCATGCGCACTTCGCTCACATAGGTGGTGAGCGCGAAGGCCACCTGCTGCTGGCGCGCGGTGTTGTTGGTGGTGGGGCCGCAGCCGATGTCGAGCGTGCCGTTCTGCACCAGCGGGATGGTGTTCTGCGCGGTCACGGCCATGTATTCGAGCCTGGCCGTGGGCGCGATGTCTTTCAGCACGCGCTCGCACAGCTCGACGTGATAGCCCACGTACTTGTCGCCCGCGCCGAGCATGTAGGCCATCGGCGGCGAGGCTTCGCGCACGCCGAGCACGACCTTGCCGCTGGTCTTGATCTTGTCGAGGGTGCCGGTGGCTGGGGTCTGCGCGCTGGCACCGAATGCGAATGCAAGCAGCGTGGCGGCCGCGACTCTCTTGAAGGGAATGCTCATGTTCTCTGTCTCCTGGTTATGGTTTTTGGTGAATGCATGCGGCCGCCCACCTGCCGCCGCAGCAAAGCGCTGCGCGGCAAGCTCGAACAAACCGGAGGCGATCAGTCGCCGATGTCGAAGGTCACGCCTTGCGCGAGCGGCAAGGCGGTGGAGTAGTTGATGGTGTTGGTGGCACGGCGCATGTACGCCTTCCAGCTGTCGGAGCCGGCTTCGCGCCCGCCGCCTGTTTCCTTCTCGCCGCCGAAGGCGCCGCCGATTTCCGCGCCGCTCGGACCGATGTTGACGTTGGCGATGCCGCAGTCCGAACCCGCGCTCGACATGAAGCGCTCGGCCTCGCGCATGTTCAGCGTGAAGATCGACGACGACAGGCCCGCGCCCACTGCGTTGTGCAGCTCGATGGCTTCGTCGAGCGTGCTGTAGCGCACCACGTACAGGATGGGTGCGAAGGTCTCGCGCAGCACGGGGCCCTCATGCGACTTCAGCTCGACCAGCGCGGGGCGCACGTAGTAAGCGTCCTTGGTGCCGATGCCTTCGACGCGCTGGCCGCCGTGCACCTTTGCGCCGATCTCGCGGCATTCACCGAGCGCCTTCTGCATGCCGTCGAAGGCCGCGCGGTCGATCAGCGGGCCGACCAGCGTGCCGGCCTCGCGCGGGTCGCCCACCTGCACGTTGCCGTAGACCTTGGCGAGCTTGGGCACCAGCTGGTCGTACACGCTCTCGTGCACGAACAGGCGACGCAGCGTGGTGCAGCGCTGGCCGGCCGTGCCCATGGCCGCGAAGGCGATGCCGCGCAGGGCGAGGTCGAGGTCGGCCGAGGGCGTGACGATGGCGGCGTTGTTGCCACCGAGTTCGAGAATGGCGCGGGCAAAGCGTGCGGCCAGCTTTGGCCCCACCTGCCGGCCCATGGCGGTCGAGCCGGTGGCCGAGAGAATCGGCACACGGTGGTCGTCGACCAGCACTTCGCCGACGTCGCGCTGGCCCAGCAGCAGGCCGAGCAGGCCTTCGGGCGCATCGCCGAAGCGTTCGATGGCGCGCTGCGCGATGGCGTGCACGGCCAGCGCGGTCAGCGGCGTTTTTTCAGACGGCTTCCACACCACCGAGTCGCCGCACACCAGCGCCAGCGCCGCGTTCCACGACCACACGGCCACCGGAAAGTTGAAGGCCGAGATCACGCCGCACACACCCAGCGGGTGCCAGGTTTCCATCATGCGGTGCTCGGCGCGCTCGGTGGCCAGCGTGAGGCCGTAGAGCTGGCGCGAGAGGCCGACGGCGAAGTCGCAGATGTCGATCATTTCCTGCACCTCGCCCGCGCCCTCGGACGGGACCTTGCCGGCCTCCAGCGTGACGAGCAGGCCCAGGTCGCGCTTGGCGGCGCGCAGTTCTTCGCCCAGCAGCCGCACCAGCTCGCCGCGGCGCGGCGCCGGCACGTTGCGCCAGGCCTTGAAAGCCTCGTGCGCACGGCCGATGGCAGCGGTGGCCTCTGCCGGCGAGGTCTGCGGCACCTGCGCAATCACCTCGCCGCTGACGGGCGAACGCACCGTCAGCTCGCCGCCGGTGTGGGCCTCGGGGGGCACGCCCAGACGCTGCAGCAGCTGCTCGACTTCGGTGGCGACGGAGGGGGAGGTGTTGGCTTCGGACATGGACGCGCTCCGGGAAGGAGGAGAAAGGAGGACCCGGTCAATATCTGCGAATCCCGCGCGCTTGCCTAGTGAAAATATGGAAGGACCTGATGCGTTTCAGGAATGAACTCGCACGGTTCATGTGCGCCTAGCGCACCAACCGGGTGGCCGCCATCACCCACAGCACCACCAGCACGCCGTTGCTCGCGGCGAACAGCACCAGCCGGTGGATCACGTGGTTGTAGGTCAGGTGCACCACGCTGTGCAGCGCGCGCAGGCCGACATACGCCCAAGCCAGCCAGATCGCCGTGGGCGTGGGCAGCACCGCTACATAGAAGAGCAGGCACACCACATAGAACAGCACCGGCAGCTCCAGCAGGTTCATGTAGTTGCGGTTCGGGATGCGCACGGCGTCGGGCACGGCCGCCGATTCGCCCAGCTTGAAATCGATGCCCCGGACCTCGCGGCGCCGCACGGCGCGGATGCGCACGATGGGGATGAGCAGCAGCACCAGGCCGGTGAGGCCGGCGAGGGCGAATACGGGGTAGAGGATCGAGGGGTTGTTCATGGATGGGGCTCCTCGCGCGCATTGTCGTGTCAGGCGGAAGAGTCGAACTGGCCTGTTCGGCGACTGAAGGCGTAGTCGAAATTGCAAGGGCGGACATGGATCCGCCGCTGCCGAATCAGGCAACATCAGGCATGCACTCGGAATTCGAACAAGAAATCGTGATCCTGACGGGGGCCGAAGTGGTGCGCCGCCGCACCGGCATGTACTTCGATGTCCATGATCGCGATGTCGCCGCGACGCTTGCCCTGCAGGCCCTCTGCCATGCCATCGACGATGCGATCGACGGTCGATGCACACAGATTTTTCTGAAGATCGACGGCGCGGAAATCGACGTGCGCTACGACAGCGGCATGCCTCTCGAGCCCGACGCGCAGCATCCGAACTGGACGGTGGCGCAGATATTTCTCACGATCCATGCCGCCTGCCATTCGCGCAAACGCCATCTGGAAGTGGGTTCGGAGTTCTGCCGGATTGGGATCGCGGTACTGAACGCTGTCTGCAGCGAACTCACGGCGGAGATCAGGGACGGTGGAAAGCAATTGCGGCTGCGCTTCGAGCAAGGAGAGTTGCGGGAAGAGGCCCCGATTTCGGCCACCCAGGAAGCCGACGAAACGCGGCTGCATTTCGTGCTCGATCCGTCAATACTTCCGGACAACCGGCCCGGCGAAGACGCATTGCGCCGTGCCCTGCACGATCTGCACTCCCGATTTCCGGGCCTGAAGATCGAGATGGAATACGCATCCGCAAGCGATTGAAGCGAATCGCTCAGCCCGGCCCGGGCGCCTCGGGCAACGAAATCTTCTGGCTCGCCGGCGACCCAGCCAGGCTCTGCGCCGGCCTCCTCAACGTCGCATCGAACGGATTGATCTTCGGCCCGATGGCCGCTGCCTCGCGCTTGAGCAGCTCGACCACCGTCGGCATGCGGTCCGCATTGAGCCGGTCGGCAATCGTGCCCACGCTCAGTGCCGCCACGGCACGCCCCTCGCGGTCGAGGATCGGCACGGCCACGCCCGCCATGCCTTCGAGCAGGCCCGTGTTGCGCCCCGCGTAGCCCGCCTGCCGCACGCGCTCGATCTCGGTGCGCAGGTACACCTCGTCGTACACGCCGTACTCGCGCACGCGTGAGAGGTTGAAGCGGATCACCTCTTCGCGCTCGGCCTCGGGCAGGAAGGCCAGGATCGCCAGCGCGCCCTGCCCCACGCCCAGCGCGATGCGCCCGCCGATGTCACCTGTAAACGAGCGAATCGGGAACGGCCCTTCGCTGCGGTCAAGGCACACCGCGTCGAAGCCACTGCGCGCCAGTAGAAAGATGCTGTCACCCAGGCTCGCGCACAGCCGCAGCAGCACCGGCCGGCAGATAGAACGCAGGTCGCCCGGGTTGCCCGCGCTCGCGGCGAGCGCGAAGAAATCGATGCTCAGCCGGTAGAGCTTGCTGCGCTCGTCCTGCTCGACCATGCCTTCGGCCATGAGCGATTGCAGCAAACGGTGCGTAGTGGCCTGCGTGAGGCCCACGGAACGTGCGATCTGGGTCACGCGGCCGCCTTCGGCCTGCACCGCGCCGAGCGCGCGGATCACCGAAAAGACGCGCGGCACGCCGCCGCTGGCCGCCGGCGACGCCGAAGAGGTCTCCATACCTTGCTCCTGTGGAATCCGATGTATCAATCGTAGCCATCATATTCCATTGATCGGAATAAATTGAAGAAAGATTCTGATTAATGGAATACCCGAGGCGATCTGGCGCAATCGTTGCAATAGAGTGAATCAAGAGCAGCAAGCTGTCCATGGCCCGCACCAAGGTGAAACAAGGTGCCTGAAGCCATCTTTTCGCCCCCGAAAAAAGGCCCGTTCCATGTCATTCCTCCGGCTTACCGACGTGACCAAGTTCTATGGCGCCACCCGCGCGGTGTCGGCCATGAGCCTCACTGTGGAAAAGGGCGAGTTCGTCTCGCTGCTCGGCCCCTCGGGCTGCGGCAAGACCACCACGCTGCAGATGATTGCTGGCTTCGAGGCCGTGAGCAGCGGCCGCATCGAGCTCGCGGGCAAGGACATCACGCATGCCAAGGCCAACACGCGCGGGCTGGGCATCGTGTTCCAGACCTACGCCCTGTTCCCGCACATGACGGTGGCCGACAACGTGAGCTTCGGCCTCGAGATGCGCAAGATGCCCAAGGCCGAGCGCATCGAGCGCGTGAAACAGGCGCTGGCGCTGGTGCACCTCGAAGCGCATGCCGGGCGCTACCCGCGTGAACTGTCGGGCGGCCAGCGGCAGCGCGTGGCGCTGGCGCGCGCGCTGGTGATCGAGCCGCCGGTGCTGCTGCTCGACGAGCCGCTGTCCAACCTCGACGCCAAGCTGCGCGAGGAAATGCAGTTCGAGTTGCGCCAGATCCAGCGCAAGGTCGGCACCACCACGGTGATGGTCACGCACGACCAGAGCGAGGCCATGTCGATCAGCGACCGCGTGGTGGTGATGGAAGGCGGCTGCGCCACGCAGATCGACCATCCGCAGCGCGTGTACGAACACCCGAGCACGCGCTTCATTTCCACCTTCGTAGGCAAGGCCAACCTGCTGGACTGCCGCGTGTCGAACAGCGGTGCCACGCGCACCTGCGTCGAGGTCGGTGCGCTCTCGCTCGACGTGGACGACACGGGTTTCAGCGTCGACGCCGCCGCGCTGCTGAGCGTGCGGCCCGAAAAGCTGCAGCTGGTGCCGCCGGGCCAAGGCCGCCTCGACGGCGAAGTGCAGGAGCGCTTCTTCCTCGGCAGCCAGTGGCTCTACCGCGTGGCCACGTCCGTCGGTGATCTCACGGTGCTGAGCCCCAACGACGGGCGCGAAGCACTGGAAGAAGGCAGCCGCACGGGCCTCGACTGGCCGGCGCACTGCATGCGGCTGCTGCCAGCGGAAGAAAAGGCTGTCGCGGCATGAGCAGCGTATTGAAGAGCAAGGCCACCCCGTGGTGGCTCTCCGGCCCCGCGCTGCTGCTGTTCACAGCGCTGCTGCTGGTGCCGCTCGCGCTCACTGCCGTGCTGTCGTTCAACGTGTACGACCCGGCCACCGGCCCCAAGTCCGGCGAGTTCACGCTCGCGCACTACGCGCTGGTGTTCTCCGACTCGTACTACCTCGGCATCTTCTGGCGCACCTTCTGGGTCTCGGCCCTTGTCACGCTGATCTGCGTGCTGGTCGGTGCGCCCGAGGCCTATGTGCTGAGCCGCATGCGCAACCCGTGGCGCTCGGTGCTGCTGCTGGTGGTGCTGGCGCCGCTGCTGGTGTCGGTGGTGGTGCGTGCCTTCGGCTGGAGCATGCTGCTGGGCCCCGAGGGCGCGGTGAACGGGCTGCTGGGCCTGCTCGGCATCGGGCCAGTGAAGATCCTCTACACCAGCACGGCCGTGGTCATCGCGCTGGTGCACGTGATGCTGCCCTTCATGGTGATCCCGGTGTGGACATCGCTGCAGAAGCTCGACCCGGGTGTCGAGAACGCAGCGCTCTCGCTCAACGCCACGCCCTTCACCACGCTGCGGCGCATCGTGCTGCCGCAGGTGATGCCGGGCATTCTCTCGGGCAGCCTGATCGTGTTCGGCCTGGCCGCGAGTTCGTTCGCCATTCCGGGGCTGCTGGGCGGGCGGCGCCTCAAGATGGTGGCGACCATCGTCTACGACGAATACCTCAGCGAGCTCAACTGGCCGCTGGGTGCAGCCGTGGCGCTGGTTCTGCTGGTGGCCAATCTCGTCGTGATGCTCAGCTACAACCGCCTCGTCGAAGGCCGCTACAAGAAAGCGCTGGGCTGAAGCGATGAACAAGAACGGCCCCATCGCCCTCGCGTTCAACGCGCTCGTCATCGTCTTCATGCTGGCGCCGCTGGTGGTGGTGTGCATCGTGGCGTTCACGCCCGAGAACACGCTGACCATTCCGACCACGCACTTCTCGCTGCGCTGGTTCAAGGCAGTGTTCGCGCACCCCGACTTCATGCAGTCGTTCTGGAACAGCCTGTGGCTCGCGCTGAGCTCGGCCACCATCGCCACGCTGCTCGCGGTGCCAGCCGGCATGGCGATCACGCGCTATGAGTTTCCGGGACGCAACTTTCTCAACGGCCTGTTCCTGTCGCCGCTGATCGTGCCGCACCTGGTGCTGGGCGTCGCGTTGCTGCGGCTGTTCGCGCTGGTCGGCGGCACGGGCAGCTTCGGCTGGCTGGTGATGGCGCATGCGCTCATCGTCACGCCCTACACGCTGCGGCTGGTGGTGGCGGCGCTGGTGGGCTTCGACCGCAGTGCCGAGCAGGCAGCGCTGTCGCTGGGCGCGAGCCAGGCCACGGTGTTCCGCCGCATCACGCTGCCGATGATCCTTCCGGGCGTGACGGGCGGCTGGATGCTGTCGTTCATCAACAGCTTCGACGAAGTGACGATGTCGATCTTCGTCACCGCGCCGAGCACGGTGACGCTGCCGGTGCGCATGTACATGTATGCGACCGAGTCGATCGATCCGCTGATGGCGGCGGTGTCGGCGCTGATGGTGGCGATCACGGCCTTCGCGATGGTGCTGCTCGACCGTGTCTACGGGCTGGACCGCGTGCTGGTGGGGCGCAGATAAGCAATGACAACAACGACAACTTCGAACGCACTGCTGCACCGTGTGGCCGAAACCACCGGCCGCGACGCCGTGCCATTCACACTCGACGGCGCACCCGCGAGCGCACTGGCCGGCGACACCGTGCTCACGGCCGTGCTCACGCAATGCGCCCAGCTGCGCCGCAACGAATTCAGCAACCTGCCGCGCGCCGGCTTCTGCATGATGGGCGCCTGCCAGGACTGCTGGATCTCCACCGGCGAAGGCGAACGGCTGCGCGCCTGCTCGACCTTCATCGCGCCCGGCATGGCGCTGGTCACGGGAAGGAATGGCGCATGACGACGGCAAGCGAAATCCGCCCCGCGATCGTCGGCGCCGGCCCGGCCGGCGTGCGCGCGGCGCAGACGCTGGTGGCGCATGGCCTGCGGGCTGTGGTGATCGACGAGGCGTCGCGCGCCGGCGGGCAGATTTATCGCCGTCCGCCCGCCAGCCTCTCGCAACGCACCGCGCGAACGCTCTACGGCTTCGAGTCGAAGCGCGCCGATGCCGTGCACGCAGCCTTCGACGCACTGCGGGGCAGCATCGACCACCACCCCGACAGCCTCGTGTGGAACGCACAGGACCACAAGCTCGACGTGATGCACAACCCGACGTGCAGCACCCGTCGCGTGCCCTACAGCCACCTGATCGTTGCGACCGGCGCCACCGACCGCGTGCTGCCGGTGCCGGGCTGGACGCTGCCCGGCGTCTACACGCTCGGCGGCGCGCAGGTCGCGCTCAAGTTCCAGGGCTGCGCCATCGGGCGCCGCGTTGTGTTCATGGGCACCGGGCCGCTGCTGTATCTGGTGGCGTACCAGTACGCGAAGGCCGGCGTGGAAGTGGCTGCGGTGCTCGACACCGCGCGCCTCGCCGACCAGATCGCCGCCACGCCCGCGATGCTGACGCAGCCCGCCGTGTTCGCGAAGGGCGTGTACTACGTGGGCTGGCTCCGCGCGCACGGCGTGGCGCTGCACAGCGGCGTGCGGCCGCTGCGCGTGCTCGGCGACGAGGCGCAGGGCCGCGTCACCGGCGTGGCATGGCAAGACGGCAACGAAGAACGCACACTGGCCTGCGATGCCATCGGCTTCGGCTACGCGCTGCGCTCCGAAACGCAGCTCACCGACCTGCTCGGCTGCCGCTTCGACTACGCGCCGATGCACCGCGCCCACCTGCCGGTGCGCGATGCGGCCGGGCGCTCCAGCGTCGAGGGCGTGTACCTCGCGGGCGACGGCGCCGGCATCATGGGCGCGGACGCGGCCGAGTGGGCAGGCGAACGCGCAGCACTGGCGCTGCTGGCCGACAGCGGCGTAGCGGTCGACACAGCACGCGCCGCCGAACTCGAACGCAAGCTCGGCAAGCTCGCCGGATTCCGCCAGGGCCTTGAACGCGCCTTCCCCGTGCCGCAGGACTGGGCCGCGCACGCGAGCGACGATCTCGTGATCTGCCGCTGCGAAAACATCACGGCCGGCACGCTGCGCCAGACTGTCGCCACCAACGGCGCCGACGAGATGAACCGCCTGAAGGCGCTGTCGCGCGTCGGCATGGGCCGCTGCCAGGGGCGCATGTGCGGCGTGGCGGCGGCGGAGATCCTCGCGCATGCCACGGGCCAGCCGCTGCAGCAGGTTGGCAGGCTGCGCGGGCAGGCGCCGATCAAGCCGATTCCGATCATGCTCGTGCCCGCGGAAGGAGCTGGCGCATGAGCACGATCAAGAAGCTGCAGACCGACGTCGCCATCGTCGGCGGCGGCATCGTCGGCTCTTCTGCCGCGCTGGCCTTGCGCCGCATGGGCCTGGGCGTGGTGCTGCTGGAGCGCGATCTTTGCGGCTCGCGCTCCAGCGGCGTGAACTTCGGCGGCGTGCGCCGGCAGGGCCGGTCATTGAGCCAGCTGCCGCTGACGCAGCGCGCGCACCGCATCTGGGGCCAGCTGCCCGAGCTGCTGGGCACCGACGGCGAATACATCCGCTCGGGCCATTTCAAGATCGCGCGCAGCGAATCGGACATGGCCTCGCTCGAACGCTACCGCGCGCTGAGCAGCGACTTCGACCTGGGCCTCGAGCTGATCTCCGGCGCGCGCCTGCGCGAGCAGTGCCCCTGGCTCGGCGCGCGCGCCGTGGGCGGCTCGCTGTGCGCGGAAGACGGGCAGGCCAATCCGCGCCTCGTGTCGCCGGCCTTCGCGCTCGCGGCGCAGCGCGCGGGCGCGCAGATCTTCGAGCGCCACAAGGTCGACGAGGTCGCGCATGACGGCGCCATGTTCATGGTGCGCAGCGGCAACGCGCTCGAGGTGCAGGCGCCCGTGCTGCTCAACTGCGCGGGCGCCTGGGCCGGCGCCATCGCCAGCCAGTTCGGCGAGACGCCGCCGCTGCGCGCGCGCAGCCCCGTGATGGCGGTGACCGAGCCGGTGCCGCACTTCATGCAATGGAGCCTTGGCGTGGAAGGCGGCGGCATCTACTGCCGGCAGGTGGCGCGCGGCAATCTCGTGCTCGGCGGCGGCACGGGCATCACGCTCGATGCCGAACGCGCGCGCGCCGAGCGCGACGCCATCGCCACGCTCGCGATGCAGGCCGTGGAGCTGTTGCCCGTGCTGCGCCATGCGCACATCATCCGCACCTGGGGCGGCACCGAAGGCTACCTGCCCGACCGCGAGCCGGTGCTCGGGCCCAGCCGCACCACGCCCGGCCTGTTCCACGGCTTCGGCTTCTCGGGCGCGGGCTTCCAGATCGGCCCGGCCGCCGGCGAAGTGCTGGCCGAGCTGGCGCGCGACGGGCGCACCGAGACGCCCATCGACGCCTTCGCCATCGAGCGCTTCGACGAACAACCCCTTACCGTTTCCCCCACCTGAACCTGAACCTGAACCTGATTGGAGAGCATCGCCATGTACCGCATCGCCAAGTCCCCCCGCTTTCTCCTCCTTGCCGCGTTGCTCGCAGCCGCCGGCAGCGCCAGCGCGCAGACCAAGACCATCTACATCGGCATGAACGGCGGCACCATGGAGAAGGCGTACACGCAGTACGTCTTCCCGGCCTTCGAGAAGGCCTACGGTGCCAAGGTGGTGGTGGTGCCCGGCACCTCGTCCGACATCCTCGCGAAGGCGCAGGCCAACAAGGACAAGCCGCAGATGCACGTGATGTTCCTGGACGACGGCGTGATGGTGCGCGCCATCGGCATGGGCCTGTGCCAGAAGCAGAAGCCCAGCCAGTCGCTCAGCGAGATCTACCCGGCCGCGCGCTTCAAGGACGACATGGCCAGCGGCGTGAGCCTGGGTATGACGGGCCTTGCCTACAACGCCAAGATGTTCAAGGAAAAGGGCTGGGCGCCGCCCACCTCGTGGATGGACCTGGCCGACCCCAAGTTCAAGGGCAAGGTGGTGTTCCAGTCGATGTCGTCATCGTCCTTCGGGCTGCACGGCTTCCTGATGTTCAACCGCATCCAGGGCGGCAACGACAAGAACGTGGAACCGGGCTTCAAGGCGTGGCCCACCACCGTCGGCCCGAACGTGCTGGAGTACATCCCCAGTTCGGCCAAGCTGTCCGAGATGATCCAGACCGGCGAGGCGGCGATCTTTCCGCTGACGCCCACGATCGTGGGTGCGCTCAAGGAAAAGGGCATCCCGGTCGAATATGCGCCGCCCAAGGAAGGCGCGGTGGTGCTGGTCACGGCCCAGTGCGTGATCGCCAACAACAGCGAGCCCGAGCTGTCGCAGAAGCTCGCCGAGTTCCTGCTCAGCCCGGTGGCCCAGGCCAACGTGCTGCAGTACGGCGCGCAGATCCCGACCAACCCCAAGGCCCCGGTCGTGGGTGAAAGCGCGACGCAGGTGGCGAACATCAACAAGTGGATGAAGGCCGCTGTCACCATCGACTGGGAGAGCATCAACGCGAACCGGCCCGCATGGAACGCGCGCTGGAACAAGACGATCGAGAAGTGATTCGTCAGCCCTGCGCGGCGGCTTGCTTGGTCCTGCGCAGCAGCACCGGCAGGCACAGCAGGTAGAGCGACGCTCCCGCCAGCCACACGATGCCCGGAAAGCGCGTGCGGAACGCGAAGTAGAGCGGGCTGATGAGCAGCGGGCCGAACACCGCGGCCAGGCTGGTGATGCTCGCGAGCACGCCCTGCAGCCGCCCCTGCTGCGCCTCGCCCACGCGCGCCGAGAGCGTCGCCTGCAGCGCGGGTGCGCAGACGCCGCCCATGCACAGCAGCGGCAGCAGTACGATCACCATCCAGCCCTGCGTGGCGAAGGCGATCAACGCATAGCCCGTGCCGTCGGCGATGGTGCCGACGGCGATGGCTGCGCGTTCGCCCCAGCGCTCGACCAGCGGACCCGCCACGAAGCCCTGCACCAGCGCATGGAGCAGGCCGAAGACCGCCAGCGAGAGGCCGACCATGGTGCCGTTCCAGGCGTAGCGGTCCTGGCCGTAGAGCACCCAGGTCGTGCCGGCGACTTCGCCCACCAGCACGAGCAGCAGGAACACGCCGAGCAAGGGCAGCAGCGCGGGAAAGCTCCCGGCCCAGCGCAGCGGCGCGAGCGGATGCAACACGCCGCGGTCGAAGGGCTGCGACGCGAGTGCCGGCGGGCGCGACTCGCGCAACACCAGCAGACCCACGAGAAAGGTCACGCCATTGAGCAGTGCGGCCGCGATGAACGGCAGCCGCACGCCGTGGTCGCCGAGCACGCCGCCGATCGCCGGCCCGGCGATGAAGCCCAGGCCGAAGCAGGCGCCCATGCGGCCGAACCAGCGCGCGCGCTGGTGCTCGGGCGTGAGGTCGGCGATGGCGGCGGAGGCCACGGCGGTGCTCGCGCCCGTCATGCCCGCGATCGCGCGGCCCACGAACAGCATCCACAGCGAGGGAGCGAAGGCCATGAAGAGCGCGTCGACAGCCGCGCCCAGCACGGAAGCCAGCAGCACCGGGCGGCGGCCGAAGCGGTCGCTCAGTGCACCGAGCACGGGCGCACAGAGGAACTGCATCAGCGCATAGAGCGAGAGAAAGGCACCGAAGTGCCAGCCGAGGTCGCCGGTGTGGCCGACCTCGCGCAGCAGGCTCGGCACGATCGGCATGACCAGGCTGATGCCGATGGCGTCGAGCGTGACGATCGCGAGGATCACGAACTGCGCGTGGCGGCCGTTCGTCGCGAAAGAAGTTGAAGAACTGTTGGAATTTATCATTGATAAGGAATTATCAGCGATAAATTCCAGGCTGTGAAGTACCCGCACGAACTGGCATCGACATCGACATGAAACTGGACCGCGAAGTGATCCTCGAGGCAGCGCTCGCGCTGCTCGACGAGGTCGGCATGGACAAGCTCAGCACCCGGCTGCTGGCCGAGCGGCTCGGCGTGCAGCAGCCCGCGCTGTACTGGCATTTCAAGAACAAGCGGGCTCTGCTCGACGCGATGAACAGCGAGATCCTGCACCGCGCCCACGAGCGCAAGCTGCCGCTGCCTGGCGAGACCTGGGACGGGTTCCTGCGCGAGAACGCGCACAGCTTCCGCCGCGCGCTGCTGGCGCGGCGAGACGGCGCGCGGCTGCATGCCGGCTCCGAGCCCGACCCGGGCGACCTCGACATGGTCGAGGCCCAGCTTGCAGCCGTGGTCAACCTGGGCGTGCCGGCGACGCAGGCGATGACGCTGCTGATCGCGCTGGGCCGCTACACCGTGGGCTGCGTGCTGGAAGAACAGGCGGCGCCACCCGACGCGGAGATGCGCCAGCAGGCGCTCGATGCCGCCGCGGCCTCGCGTCCGCTGCTGGCCGAGGCGTTCGCCCACTACCGCCGGGCCGGGCCCGACGCGCTGTTCGAGATCGGCGTGGACCTGATGCTCGAAGGCGCGAAGGCGCGCCTCGCGGGCAAGGGCCAGGCCGCCGAGGCTAGCCCCCCGCCCCGCCGAGAATCCAGCCGGCGGCCTTCTCCGCCATCATCAGCGTAGGGCTGTTGGTGTTGCCGCTGGTGATGGTCGGCATCGCGCCCGCATCCACCACGCGCAAGCCCTGAATCCCACGCACCCGCAGTTGCGAATCGAGCACGGCCATCGGGTCGCTCCCGGCGCCCATCTTCGTGGTGCCCACCGGATGAAAGATGGTCGTGGCGATGTCGCCGGCCAGGCGCGCCAGGTCTTCGTCGGTCTGGTACTGCACGCCGGGCTTCCACTCCTGCGGCTTGTACTTGGCAAGCGCGGGCTGCTCGGCGATGCGGCGCGTGACGCGCAGCGAATCGGCCGCCACCTTGCGGTCTTCGTCGGTACTCAGGTAGTTGGGCGCGATGGCCGGCGCGTCTTCGAATCGCTTGCTCTTGATGCGCACCGAGCCCCGGCTCGTGGGGTTGAGGTTGCACACGCTCGCGGTGAAGGCCGGAAAGCTGTGCAGCGGATCGCCGAAGGCGTCGAGCGACAGCGGCTGCACGTGGTACTGCAGGTTGGGCCATTCACGATCGGGCGAGCTGCGCGTGAAGGCACCGAGCTGCGACGGCGCCATGCTCATCGGGCCGCTGCGCTTGAGCAGATATTCGAGGCCGATCTTCGCCTTGCCGACCATCGACGAAGCCATCACGTTGAGCGTGGGCGCGCCCTCGATCTTGTAGACCGCGCGGATCTGCAGATGGTCCTGCAGGTTGGCGCCGACACCTGGCGCGTCGAGCACCACGTCGATGCCGTGCTGGCGCAGCAGGTCGGCCGGGCCGATGCCCGAGAGCTGCAGGATCTGCGGCGAGCCGATGGCGCCCGCGCTCAGGATCACTTCGCGCGTGGCGTGCGCAGTGGTCATCTCGCTGCCGTTCCACACCTCGGCGCCGGTGCAGCGGCGCGTGCCGTCGGGCAGCGTCTCGAACAGCAGGCGCGACACCTGCGCGCCGGTCCAGAGCTCGAAGTTGGGCCTGCCATAGCAGGTCGGGCGCAGGAAGGCCTTGGCGGTGTTCCAGCGCCAGCCGTTCTTCTGGTTGACCTGGAAGTAGCCCACGCCTTCGTTGTTGCCGCGGTTGAAGTCGGCGGTGTGCGGCACGCCGGCCTGCGAAGCGGCTTCGGCAAAGGCGTCGAGGATGTCCCAGCGCAGGCGTTGTTTCTCGATGCGCCACTCGCCGCCGGCGCCGTGCATTTCGTCGGCGCCGAGGTAGAAGTCCTCGTGCTTCTTGAAGGCCGGCAGCACGTTCTGCCAACGCCAGCCTTCGTCGCCGGTGAGATCGGCCCAGTGCTCATAGTCGCGCGACTGGCCGCGCATGTAGATCATGCCGTTGATGCTGGAGCAGCCACCCAGCGTCTTGCCGCGCGGGTAGCGCAGCACGCGGCCGTTGAGGCCGGCGTCGGGCTCGGTGCTGTAGAGCCAGTCGGTACGCGGATTGCCGATGCAGTACAGGTAGCCCACCGGAATGTGGATCCAGTGGTAGTCGTCCTTGCGGCCCGCCTCGATGAGCAGCACGCGCTTGCTCTTGTCGGCACTGAGCCGGTTCGCCATGAGCGAGCCGGCGGTGCCCGCGCCGATGATGATGTAGTCGAAGGTGTTGTCGTTGTCTCTCATCTTTTTTCTCAGGGTTTCACGGTCATGGTCTGGGCGGTGCCCTCGCCGAAAACTTCGGGCGCGTACATGGCCTCCACGCGCACCGGGGGCAGCTTGAAGTCGCCCGCGTTGTTCAGCCGCACGGTGTATTCCACGCGCCAGTTGCCGCGCGGCACGTAGCGGAAGTACGCACGGTAACTGTCGGTGGCGCGTTCGATGTAGCTGGGCCAGGCCCAGCCCTCGCTGGTCTCGCCGCGCTGCGCGAGATTGCTCTCGCGGCCCAGGCCGCGGCCGAGCTGGCTCGCGCCCGAGGGCACGGCGTCGCGCACCACCACCCAGGTCTGCTCGGCGGTCGATTCGAGGTCCAGCCGCACCCGGTAGACGTCGCCCACCGACCACTGGCCTTTGCGCTTCTGCTCGACCGGCGCGACGCTGCGGCGTACCACGAGACCGTTGGCGACGGGCTGCGTGTTGCGCACTGCTGCCAGCGTGCTGATGGTGGCCCATGGCTTGCCGCTGCCTTCGTGGCGCAACTGCAGCGTGCCCTGGGCGCCTTGGGCTGGCCAGGGCAGCAGCACACTCGGAGCCTTGGCATCGGTCCACGCCGCATCGCGCGTGGCGCGGCCCAGCGTGGCACGCGTCACGCCATCGACCGGGCCGGCTTCGAACTGCTGCTGGAAGCGGCGCAGCGCGACCGTGCTCCAGGCATTGCCGGTGGTGGTGCTCCAGCGGCCGGCGCTCTGGCGGCCGACCAGCCCTTGCGTGATGAGCGGCGCATCGGCCTTCCAGCTTGCGTCGGTCTCGGCCCATTGCTGCGCGAGCAGGGCCATGCGCGCGGCGGTGCTGTCGCCGCTCCACATGAACCACCACCAGTGCAGCGACGATTCATCGCGCCAGCGCAGGCGCGTGCCCTGCACGTCGAAGCGGCTGCGCAGCTGCGCGCCGGCTTCCTTCAGCGCAGCATCGCGCTCGGCATCGGCGGGCATCGCCATGAGCGCGCGCGACCAGTCGACCAGCGACTGGGCCGAAAGCGCGTCGAGCGCCTTGGGCTTGACCACGATCTTCGCGCGGCCATGCTCCACCAGCGTTGCCTGCGCGGCGAGCTGCTGCGGCTCCAGGTAATTGCGCGGCGCCCAGTCTTGCGCGGCCAGGCGGCCTTGAAGCAGGGCATCAAGCGCCTCGAGCATCTGGCGGCGTGGGACTTCGGGCACAGGCCAGCTCTTGGCGTGGGCGAGGTCGAGCAGCTGCACGGTGAGCATCTCGCTGCCGGACAGCGAGGATTCGGGGAAGTAGCGTGCCAGCCCCTTGCCGTCGATGTACTTGGGCAGCTGGGCCATCAGCTTGTCCCAGCTCGCGCGGTCGTCGAGCGACACGTAGCGCGAGCTCTGCTGCTCGAGGCAGCTGTACGGGTACTGCGCCATCCAGCGCGTGGATTCGGCCAGCGCCGCATCCACGAGGCTGGACTGCAGCGCCACGCGCACGCCCCCTGTGAGCGGCACGGCATCGCGCGGCTGCACAACGGGCACCGCGCCCGCGTCGGCCACCGACAGCAGCGTCGACTGGCGCACCGTGGCGGTCAGTGCTGGCACCACGCGCTGCGTGATCTCCAGCGCGTCGCTCTCTTCGCCGCCCTGCGCACTGATGCGCCAGCGCAGCGTGCCGGCACCACCGGGCACGGCCACAGGCCACAGCACTTCCTGCGTCTGGCCGGCCGCAAGCTGCACGCGGCGCTCGATCTTCAGGCCGCGCGCGGCCAATGCATCGGCGGGCACCACATCGCGTGCGCCGGACCATTCGCCATTGGGCTCGACGACGGCCTCGGCCTTGAGCACCACAGCGAGCGGCGACGCGCCGGTGTTGCGCAGGCTGAGCTTCTGCACGATGGCATCGTCCGCGCGCAGCAGCTCGGGCAGGCCGCTGAAGATCTGCAGCGGCTGCGTGCTGGTGATGGTGGTTTCGCCCTGGCCGAACTGCGCCTCGCCCGCACTGGCGATGGCGACGATGCGGAACTGGGTGAGCGCGTCGTTGAGCGGCACCGTGGCGCGGGCGATGCCTTGGGCGTCTGTGCGCAGGTCGGTGCGCCAGAGGATGAGCGAGGAGAGGTCAGTGCGCGGGGGCGGTTCGTCCGGCGCGTCCGGCTTCGAGGCGCGCATCGCGGCGGCCGCGACCGGGGCCGGAGCGCCCGGTACGGCGCCGAACAAGCCGCGCGCGGCCTCATCGTCCGGCCGGTGCTGCGGCTGCAGACCGAGCTCGACCCGGCGCAACAGGCGGGCATCGAGCGCCGTGCTGGTGACCGAGTTGCCGCGCGCTGCGAGCATCGCCCGGGCCAGCGCCCAGGTGCCATTGGGCTTGAGCGCCAGCAGGGCCTGGTCCACCGCGACCAGCGTCACGCGCGCGCCACCCATGGGCTGGCCGGCGACATCGCGCACCGCGATTTCCATCGGCAGCTGCGTGCGCGGCCGCGCCGTTGCAGCCTCGGGACGCAAACCGACGGAAAGCGTCCACGCGTCGGGACGCACCGGCACCTCCGCGCGCTGTACGCTCGCCAGCGGTGCGTCCTTGCCTGCGTCCTGCAGCGGATACACATAGCGCGCCGCCAGATGCACGTTGGGCGCATGTTGCGCAGTCAGCGGCAGTTCGATGCGCTGCGCCATCGCGGTGATCGCATGCACGCTGGCTGCCATCACACCTTCGCGTTCCACGGTGAGCAGCAGGTTCGCCGGCAGACGCTCGGGACGCGCGATCACGATGGCGGTCTCGCCAGGGCCGAAGGCCGGTCCGTTCTCCAGCTGCAGCGCTGAACGGGCCAGCGCCTCCTGCCAGCCCAGTGTCCAGCGGTACTGCAGCATGTCGGTGCGCACGACGGCGCGGCTGTGCTTCAGGCTGCTGGCGCTCGCGCTGAACAGCCATTGCTCGGGCACCTGCTGGCCCGACACCGCGGCGGGTAACTGCCACTCGCAGGCCCACCGCCCTTGCGCGTCGGTGCGGGTGCTGCACACATCCACCTCGGGGCCGAGGTCGGTGATTCGCGTCTGTCCGTTGTTCCAGTTCCGCTGCACCGGCTTGACACGCACGCTCACGGGTTCGTCGGCCACCGGCCGGTTCTGGTCGTCGAGTGCAATGCCTTCGATGGCCTGCGGCCGATCCCGGTCTTTCGCCCGCACGCGCAGGCCGAGCTTCATGCGGTCGGGCCACAGCATGGTGCTGGCGCCGACGGTCTGGGTTTCGCCGTTGGGGTCCTGGAACTTCAGCTCGGTCTGCAGCAGCATCGGCCGTTCCAGCGATGGCGCCTTGAGCCGCAGTTGCGTCCTGCCAGCGGCATCGAGCTTCGTGGCCTGCGGTGGAATGGACGGCGGCATGGCAGGCACGGCATCGAGCGTTTCGTCGTAGAACGCGTAGCCGGGCTGCGGACCTTGCACCTGGCGCGCCCAGCCCTGCTGCACGGTCACCGGCAGCCCGGCCGCGGCGCCGCCGGCGAAGTAGCTCAGCCGCGCATCGACCACCGCGAGTTGAGCGTCGCGCTCCCACAGCGCCTTGGTGCGCAGTTCGCTGTCGAACACCGGCGTGCGGAACTCCTCGACCTGGAACTGCGCACTGGCCAGCTGCCGGCCGCCCTGCAACACCAACACGGTGTAGTTGCCGAGCTTGGCGTCGAACGGGATCGTCCATTGGCTGGTGGCGCTCCCGTCGGGGCTGAGCGGCACACTGGACGTGCTCACCTTGTCGCTCCAGCTGTAGCGAATCTCGATATCGAGCGTGCCTGCCGGCGGCAGCGCGAAGCCGCGGCTTTCAAGCAGCCGCACGACGTGCTGCATGCTGACGGTCTCGCCTGCCTTGAACAGCGTGCGGTCGAGCACGGTGTGGGCGCGGAAGTTCTGCGCATCGCGACCTACGGGAAAGCCGTTCCACCCTGCGAAGACCTGCATCAGCGCCATGTCGTCGCCCGCGCGCACCACCACCCAAGGGCCGTTGTTGCCGCCGCCACCGTAGCGTGGCGTCACGGCGCGGGTGTTGTTGCTGCACGCCAGCTTGCCACGCAAGGCCTCGTCCGGCCGGGCCAGGCCCTGCGCGTCGGTCTTGCCGCGCCAGAGCAGTTCGCGGTTGCACGAGTACACGGCCACGTCGGCGCCCGCCACCGGCTTGGCGCTGTCGAACGCGGTGACCCAGATCACCGAAGCACCTGCATTGCCGAAGCTCGCGCCGGGGTTGAGGTTGGTGGCCTGCACCACCGCATAGCGCTGGCGTGGCGAGGCATCCCGGGTTTCGTTCGGACCAAGCGGGCGTGTGTCGATGTATTGCGTGAAGGCGGCGCTGTCGGCGCGCACCACGTGCAAGCCGGGCGCGGCGAGCGGCACGCCGACGAATTCCATTGCATCGCCTTGCGTGGCCAGCGTCGATATGCGCGGTGCCCCTGCCTTGGCGTTCAGCTCTTCGGTGGGCCACTGGCCGGCCTGCTGGCTCTGCAGCAGTTCGATGGCGTAGGCCTCGATGCCCACGCCCATCTCGCCGCCGAGCCGCCATTGCCGCAGCGGCACCGACTTCTCGACGCGGCGCACGGCAAAGGCCGCCACTGCGTCGGACTTGCCGGCTTGCCACGGCATGACGGCGAGAGAGTTGGCCACACCCAGATATGGCGGCAGGCGAGCGAATTCGACTGTCTTGGGAAACTCCGACGCGTTGACCAGCGGCCGGCCGAGCACGTCGCGGAAGTCTTCGGGCAGGCGCGCAGTGAAGCGGGTTCCCTCGCCGAAGCTGCCCTTGGGCGGCATCACGCGCAACTGCCGGACCTCGTCACGACGCCATGTGTCGACGGCATCGAAAGACAGGTCGGCGCCCGACGCGTCGGTCAGGCGAATGCCGCCGGACCCCATGAGGCCGATGCCGGCGGAGAAAGTCAGTTCGACCGGCCGTCGCGGGTCGCAGGCCTTCTGTCCCTGGGGGTAGTCGAGCACCGTGCACTCGACACGCGCGGTGAAGCGCGGACGAGTGGTGTAGTTGAAGAGCTTCGGCTCGGCACCGCCCACGGGCGCCTGGCGCAAGCGCAATTGCACGCCTTCGGGCAGCGGCTGCACACAGCGCAGTGCCAAGGCATAGGTACCCGACTGGGCTGCGCGCAGCGCCGAGGCCAGGGCGGCCCCGGTGACCAGCTCCGCCGGCTGGCTCTGCACCTTGTCGCCGTCGCGCAGCTCGCAGGTGAAGCCGGCCGCCAGCGTCTGCGGATCACCCACGGGCTGGGGGTCGTAATGGCGCAGCAGGAAGACCTGGTCGGGCGCAACCTGCGAGCCCTCGGCCGGAAAGGAAGTAGAGAAACCATGGGGGCCGGCCACGAAGCTCGCAGCCGGCAGCGTGGTCACCGCCTCGCCCGCCAGCGTCTTCAGCCCAGCCTTGAACACGACATTGCATCGCGTCCCACCACGCACATCCTTCTCGAACTCAAAGGCCCAGGCGCGCGGACCGATCCAGCGCGCGCGCCCTGCCGGTGTCTGCGGCGAGCACTGCACGTTCGCGGGCTCGGCGCCTTCGCTCTGGCCCAGCGGCACCATGTCGGCGTCGAAGCGGATCGACACCTGCCGCACGTCGCGCGCTTCGCCTTGCGGGCTCACGCTGAGCACGCCGGCAGCGTGCAGCGTCGGCGCCGCGACGAGCGCCACGGCCAGGGCCAGCAGCCGCCAGAGCGCGCCGCCGGCCGAAGCCGGGTTTCGGAAAGTCCTCGTGTTGTTGTTCGCAGCCATGTCTCCTCGGTCCTCTCTGGTCTTCTGATGCTGGACGCGGGATGCGTCCGGGTTTCTAGGCGGTCATGGCGAACTCTACGGAAGAAACGTTTCAGAACCCGAAGGATCGGAGAGACCCCGGCGACGGTGGCCGGGGGGCCTGCTTTTACTTGGCAGTCGGCATCACGAACTCGGCGCCCTTGCCGATGCTCTCGGGCCAGCGCTGCATCACCGACTTCTGCTTGGTATAGAAGCGCACGCCCTCTTCGCCGTAGGCATGCATGTCGCCGAACAGCGAGCGCTTCCAGCCGCCGAAGCCGTGCCAGGCCATGGGCACCGGGATCGGCACGTTGATGCCGACCATGCCGACCTGGATGCGGCGGCTGAATTCGCGCGCCACGTTGCCGTCGCGGGTGAAGCAGCTCACGCCGTTGCCGAACTCATGCGCGTTGACGAGGTCGACTGCGTCCTTGAAGTTGGCCACGCGCACGCAGCTGAGCACCGGACCGAAGATTTCTTCCTTGTAGATGCGCATCTCGGGCGTGACGTTGTCGAACAGCGTGCCGCCCATCCAGAAACCGTCGCCGCAGCCTTCGCCAGCGGTGCTGCCATTGAAGTTGCGGCCGTCGACCAGCAGCTTCGCGCCTTCCTTCTCACCCAGGTCGATGTAGCCGGTGATGCGCTCGTGCGCGGCGCGCGTGACGATCGGGCCCATCTCGGCGGCGAGATTGGTGCCGTTGAGCACCTTCAGCGTCTTTGTGCGTTCGATGAGCTTGGGAATGATCTTGTCGGCCACGTCGCCGACCAGCACCGCCACGCTGATGGCCATGCAACGTTCGCCGGCAGAGCCGTAGCCCGCGCCGATGAGGGCGTCGACCGTCTGGTCGATGTCGGCGTCGGGCAGCACCACCATGTGGTTCTTCGCGCCGCCCAGGGCCTGCACGCGCTTGCCGTGGCGTGCGCCGGTTTCGTAGATGTAGTTGGCGATGGGCGTGGAGCCGACGAAGCTGATGGCCTTGACGTCCGGATGTTCGAGCAGCGCGTCGACGGCAGCCTTGTCGCCCTGCACGACGTTGAACACGCCGTCGGGCAGGCCGGCTTCCGTCAGCAGCTCCGCCATGCGCAGCGAGGCGCTCGGGTCGGTCGGGCTGGGCTTGAGCACGAAGGTGTTGCCCGCGGCAATGGCCACCGGGAACATCCACATCGGCACCATCACCGGGAAGTTGAAGGGCGTGATGCCGGCGACCACGCCGAGCGGCTGGCGCAGCGTCCAGTTGTCGATGCCGGTGCTCACCTGGTCGGTGAAGTCGCCCTTGAGCAGTTGCGGAATGCCGCAGGCGAATTCGACGATGTCGATGCCGCGGCTGACTTCGCCCTGCGCGTCGGTGAAGACCTTGCCGTGCTCGGCGGTGATGAGGTGGGCCAGTTCGTCCTTGTGCTCGTTGAGCAGCTGCAGGAACTTGAACATGACGCGCGCGCGGCGGATGGGTGGGGTGTCGGCCCAGGCCGGGAAGGCGGCCTGCGCGGCGGCGACGGCTGCGGAGACCTGCGCGGTGTCGGCCAGGCCGACCTTGCCGGTGACGGCGCCGGTGGCGGGGTTGGTCACGTCCTGCGTGCGGCCGGAGGTGTTGGCGGCAGGCTTGCCTGCGATGAAGTGGTCGATGGAGGTGGGCATGGGGAGGGCTTTGAGAAGGCTTTACTGGCGGAGGAGTGCAATCAGTTTAGGCAGCACCTTGTTCCGCGCCTAGTCACGAAGACTGAACTTATTGTTCAGAATAGCGAACAATAGAACCATGAAACCCCAAAATATCGAGTCGCTCTGGACGCACCTGCACTGGCTCACGGTGCTGGCGCAACAGGGCAGCTTCACGGCGGCGGCGCTGCGCCTGGGTGTGAGCAAGGCGGCCATGAGCCAGCGCATCGCCGAGCTGGAGCGCGCGGCCGGCGCGCCGTTGGTGCAGCGCACCACGCGCAGCGTGCGGCTCACCGAGGCCGGCCAGCGGCTGGTGGAAGACATGCGCGGCCCCTTCGAGCAGATTGCCCACAGCTTCGCGGGCGTGCGCGATCTCGCGGGGGTGCCGCGCGGGTTGGTGCGGGTAACGGCGCCGGTGGCATTCGCGCGCCAACAGCTGGTGCCGCGGCTGGCCGACTTCCTGCGCGTGCAGCCCGAAGTGCGCCTCGAGCTCGATCTGTCGGACCGGCTCAGCTCGCTGGCGATGGAGGGCTTCGACCTGGCCATCCGCCACACGGCCGCGCCGCCCGACACGCACGTGGCCTGGACGCTGTGCGAAACCCGCTCGGTGCTGGTGGCCAGCCGTGCCTACCTGCGCCGCCGCGGCACGCCGCGCGAGCCGCAGGCGCTGGCGGAGCACGACTGCCTGCACTACCCGCGCGCGCAGGAAACGCCGACCTGGCACTTCGAGGCAAAGGCCTCGGCGCCGCGCATCACGGTGCCGGTCTCGGGGCCGCTGGTCGCGAACAACAGCGAGGCACTGCGCGACGCGGCCCTGAGCGGGCTTGGCATTGCGCTGGTGCCCGATTTCAGCGCGCAGGCGGCGCTGCAGTCGGGCAAGCTGCAACAGGTGCTGCCGCAGTGGCGCTCGGTGGGTGCTTTCGGCGAGCGGCTGTATGCAATACGACCCTACGCCACGCATGTGCCGCAGGCTGTGACGGCCTTTGTGGGGTGGTTGCGTGAAGCCCTGTCCGAGGGCTTTTCAGCGTGATCGCACCTGCCCTGAAGAAAACCCGAAGAAACGGCGTTGTGCCCTACGCAAACGAGGGGTCTGGAGCACCTTCACACTGGATGCACCCGGTTACGATGCGCGCTTCCACCCCCGCCTTTGTTAACTTTCCCGCTCACCCGCCCTATGTCCCCTGCCACATCGACTGCCGACGCCTCCGCCGCCGACAGCGCGTGGCCTCGCGTCGAGCAGCGGGAACAGGAAGGCCGCCAGTGGACGGTGGCCAGCGGCTGCTGGACCACGCTGGCGATGTCGTCCAAGCCGGCATGGCAGGCGCTGGCCAAAAGCCTGGAAACCGCCCCGCCCGCCGACGACCGCGCGTGGGACCTGCGCCCCATCGGGCAACTCGACCACATCGGCGCGCAGTTGCTGTGGGAACACTGGCGCCACCAGTGGCCGGCCACGCTCGAAATGTTGCCGCAGCACAAGGCCGTGCTCGACCAGGTGGCGCAGTACACCGTCGCCACGCCGGACGAGCCCCCGCCCTCGCTGAGCGACCGCATCCGCGCGTTCTCGCACAACGGGCCGCGCGCGATGTACGTGGTGCGCGACTTCACGAGCCTGATCGGCCAGCTGGCGCTCGACGTGGGCCGGTTGATCCGTGCGCCGCACCGCGGGCCGTGGCGCGATTTCTCGGGGCACCTGTATCAGTTCGGCGCCACGGCGCTGCACATCACGGCGCTGGTCGGGCTGCTGATCGGCGTGGTGCTGGCCTACCTGATCTCGCAGCAATTGCGGCAGTACGGCGCCGAGACTTTCGTGGTGAACATCCTCGGGCTCTCGCTGATCCGCGAACTGGGGCCGGTGCTGGCAGCCGTGCTGATCGCCGGGCGATCGGGCTCGGCCATCACTGCGCAGATCGGCGTGATGCGGGTAACGGAAGAACTCGACGCAATGCGCGTGATGGGCATCCCGCACGGCTTTCGCCTCGTGATGCCGCGCGTGCTGGCGCTGGCCATCGCAATGCCGCTGATCAGCCTCTGGACTTCGATGGCGGCGCTCGCGGGCGGCATGCTGGCGGCCGATGCGGCGCTCAATATTTCGCCCGCCTACTTTCTTTCGGCGCTGCCGCGCGCGGTGCCGATTTCAAACCTCTGGCTGGCGCTGGCCAAGTCGGCGGTGTTCGGCATTCTGATTGCGCTGATCGGCTGCTACTTCGGCATGAAGGTCAAGCCCAACACCGAGAGCCTCGGGCGAGGCACCACGCAGTCGGTCGTCACGTCGATCACCGCGGTGATCCTTGTAGACGCGCTCTTCGCCGTGCTCTTCAAGGGCATCGGATTCAGGGCCTGACACCATGAGCATGCCCGTACGCTCCGACACCTACACCACCGTGGTGGACATCCGCGGCCTGTGGACGGTGTTCCAGAGTCCCGACGGCGAGCAGGTGGTGCACCGCGACCTGCAGCTGCACATCGACCGTGGCGAGGTGCTGTCGCTGGTCGGCGGCTCGGGCACCGGCAAGACGGTGCTGTTGCGCCAGATCCTCGGGCTCGAGAAACCCACGCGCGGCCACGTCGAGGTGCTGGGCCAGGAGCCTGGCGAACTCAGCGCATCGGGCGCGGCCAACGTGGGCATGCTGTTCCAGCACGGCGCGTTGTTCTCGGCCTTCAGCGTGCTGGAGAACATCGCCTTTCCGCTGCGCGAGCTGAAGCTGCTGCCCGACGAGCTGATCCGCCACGCGGCGCTGGTGAAGCTGCAGATGGTGGGCCTGGGCCCGCAGCATGCGAACAAGAGTCCATCAGACCTCTCGGGCGGCATGATCAAGCGCGTGGCGCTGGCGCGCGCGCTCATCATGGACCCGCCGCTGCTGCTGCTCGACGAGCCCACGGCCGGCCTCGACCCCGAGGCGTCCGACAGTTTCTGCGACCTGCTGCGCGGCCTGCACCGCGAGCTGGGCCTCACGGTGGTGATGGTCACGCACGACCTGGACACGCTGTTCGACCTGAGCACCCGCATCGCGGTGCTGGCCGACCAGAAGGTGATCGTCACCGGCGCGGCGCGCGAAGTCATCGCGTACCCGCATCCCTTCATCCACGAATACTTTCTCGGCGGGCGCGGCCAGCGCGCCCTGGAGGCTCTGCACGACAAGCCCGCCGAACAATCTCCGTCGCAGCCCGCCGCCGAGGCGGGCCGCTGAAAGGTAGGTAGCCACCATGGAAAACAAGGCCCACGCCCTCGCCGCCGGCGCCTTCGTGCTCGGCCTGATCGCCGCGCTCGTCGGGCTGGTGATCTGGTTCACGCGCGACAACACCGTGCGCAACATCTACGAGCTGTCCACGCGCGACGCCGTCAGCGGCCTGCAGCCGCAGGCCATGGTGCGCTACCGCGGCATCGCGGTGGGCAAGGTGGCGTCGATCGACTTCGACCCCAAGGTGAAAGGCAATGTGCGCGTGCGCATCACGGTCGACGAGCGCGTGCCGCTCACCACTTCCAGCTTTGCCACGCTGAGCTACCAGGGCGTGACCGGCCTGGCCTTCATCGCGCTGGACGACAAGGGCGAGTCGACGGTGTCGCTGAAGCCGGACGACGACAACCCGCCGCGCATTCCGCTCAAGCCATCGATGCTGGCGCAGCTGCAGGACCGCGGCGAGGCCATCATCAACCAGGTCGAGGAAGTGACGAAGCGCGCCAACCAGCTGCTGAGCGACCCCAACCAGAAGCGCGCGGCCGAAGCGCTGGAGAACATCGCGGCCGCCTCGTCCAGCGCCAACACGCTGCTCAAGACGCTCGACAACACGGTGAAGACCGGACTGAATCCCGCACTGACGAAGCTGCCCGACACGCTGGCCTCGGTGAAGAAGGCGGCCGGCGACGTCTCGCGCGTGGCCACCAACTTCAACACCACCGTGGGCCGGCTGAACGCACCCGACGGCCCGGTCGAGCGGCTGAGCGACGGCACCAAGGCGCTGGCGCAGGCGGTCGATTCGTTCAACGCGGCGACGCTGCCGCGCGTGAACCGCGTGGCCGACGACACCTCGCACGCCGTGCGCCGGCTGGGCCGCGCGGCGGACAACATCAACGACAACCCGCAATCGCTGCTGTTCGGCAACGGCGGCGCAGTCGCGGGCCCGGGCGAGCCGGGGTTCAGCGCGCCCGCTGCGACGCGGCCCTGAGCAGCATCCAGGGAGGACCGTCCACCATGAAGAACGCCATTCGCTCCTTGATGAACCCGGCCGGCATCGCGCTCGGCGCCGCGCTGCTGGTCGCAGGCTGCGGTGCGCTGCCGGACAAGCCCGCACGCACCACGCTGTACGACTTCGGCCCCGGCCTGACGGCGCCTGCTGCTGCCGCTGCGCCTGCCGCGGCCACCCTTCCCACGCTGGCGCTGGCCGAGTTCGACAGCAACTCCCGCCTGGACGGCACGCAGATCCTCTACCGGCTGGGGTACGCCGACGCCAACGAGCTGCGCCCCTACGGCCAGTCGCGCTGGAGCCTGCCGCCCGCGCAGCTGCTGCGCCAACGGCTGCGCGACACGCTGTCGGAGCGCCGCACCGTGCTCGGCCCCGAAGAAAGCGCCACCATCTCGCGCAGCCGGGGCGAGACGCCCGACACGCTGCGCATCTCGCTCGACGAGTTCAGCCACTACTTCGATTCGGCCAGCGCCAGCGTGGGCCTGGTGCGCCTGCGCGCCACGCTGGTCCGCAGCGCGCCCGCCGGCGACCGCGTGCTCGGCCAGCGCACTTTCACCGTGCGCCGCCCTGCTTCCAGCGCCGACGCACCCGGCGGTGTGAAGGCGCTGATCTCGGCCAGCGATGCCGCGATGGCCGAGGTGGTGCAATGGGTGGACCAGCTGCAGCAGCAAACGCCGCAGCAGCCCCGGCAATAGCAGCCATTCAACGGACGGAGGATCGACCCCATGAACGCAACACGCATCGTCGGCATCCTGCTGATCGTGGCCGGCATCGCCGCCCTGGGCCTCGGCAGCTTCAGCTTCACCAAGGAAACCCACGAGGCCAAGCTCGGCCCGCTGGAGTTCTCGATGAAGGAGAAGCAGACGGTCAACTTCCCCACCTGGGCCAGCGTGGCCGTGATCGTGGTGGGCGGAGCGCTGGTGCTGCTGGGCGGCAAGAAGGGCTGATCGCCCTCAGCCCCTGAGGCCTGGCAAGGCTGCCAGCAGCTGTGGCAGCAGGTCTTCCGAGGCGCCGCGCAGCACCACGGTCGCGGCCTCGTCCAGGTGCGGCAGCGGCTCCAGGTTGAGCGCGATGAGCCGCGCGCCATGCGCCAGCGCGGTCTGCGGCAGCTCGGCCGCCGGGTAGACGATGGTCGTGCTGCCGACCACCATGAACAGATCGCATTCCTGCGCGGCCACCTGCGCATCGAGCAGCACGCCTTCGTTCAGCATCTCGCCGAACATCACCACGTCGGGCCGCGCGTGCGAGCCGCAGCGCAGGCAGCGGTGAAAGGGCCATGGGCCGCTGCGGTTGCCACAGCGGTCGCAACGCCAGCGGCGCAATGAGCCGTGAAGTTCGAGCACGTCTAGCCCGCCCGCCTGGGTCAGCAAGCCGTCGACGTTCTGCGTGACCAGCCGGGTGGCAGGGCGCAGCCTTTGCAGCAGCGCCAGCGCGGTGTGGCCCGGGTTGGGCTGCGCCGATTCGATCAGCGACAGGCGCTGCGCCCAGAATTTCGTGAAGCCCGAAGGGTCGCGCTGAAGGTCTTCGGCATGCGAGAACTGCAGCGCGTTCTGGTTCTTCCACAGGCCGTCGGCGTCGCGGTAGGTCGGGATGCCCGAGGCGCGCGACAGGCCGGCGCCGGAGAAGACGACGATGCGCCGGGCGTTGCGCAGCAGCTCGATGGCCGCGTGGAGAGGAGAAGAAGAGATGTCTGGTGTGACTGGCGTCATCGCTCTGGTCTGGGGGGATTCGCGGCAGGCGGGTTGGCGGTGGCGCCCAGGCGCTGCGACACGGTGTCCGCGCAGGCCTTGAGCGCGCGGGAAATCTCGCCGTCCCACGCGGTATTGAAGATGCCGGCCGGGCCGATGGCGGTCACGGCCAACACGATGGCGCCAGTGTGGTCGAAGACGGGCGCCGCCATGGCGCTCACGCCTTCGATGACCTCGCCGTCGGAGCGGCTGATGCCGTGCGCGCGCACTTCCTGCAGTTGGCGCTCGAAGTCGCTCCACGAGGGCAGCGGCTGCACCGGCGGCATGCCGGCCGGAACGGGCTCGGAGCCCTTGCGCTGCTTCTGGCGCTGGCGCTCGTCCTCGAGCAGCTGGCGCACCGCGTCGACATCGAGGAAGGCTGCGAACACACGGCCCGAGGCCGTGTTGGTCAGCGAGAACACCGTGCCGTGCCGCATGTTCACGTGCACCGGCGAGGGCGATTCGGCCGTGCGCACGATGGTCGCGCCGCGCGCGCCCCACACGGCCAGCGCCACGGTGTGGCCGGTCTGCTGGGCCAGCTGGGCGATCAGCGGGGTGGCGATGTGCACCGGGTCGGCCTGCTGCAGGCTGATGAGCCCCAGTTGCAAGGCGAGCGGGCCGAGCAGATAGTGGCCGCTGGCACGGTCCTGCTCGATCAGGCCCAGGCGCCCGAAGCTGACCATGTACGGGTGCGCCTTGGCGGCCGTCATGTCGGCTTCCCGCGCCAGGTCTTTCAGCGCCATGGGCCGGCCGTGGTGCACCAGCGCGCGCAGCAGCTGGCCGCCGACTTCGATGCTCTGGATGCCGCGCTGGGCGCGGTCGGTGTCACTGGCTGCCATGGCCGGCCTCACCTTCTGGTCGTTCGTTCATGAAGAAGGGATTAGACATTAACTGATCAGCGGCTTACACTGCGGAAAATTCGTTCACCGCGAATTCGTTCAGATTAGACGAATCCCAAATCCCGAAACTCACCCACCCCCACCCCACAGACGGAGACAACCGATGAGCCAAGCCAAGAAATTCGCCAGCCAGGCCGACATGGAAGAAAAGAAGATCACCTTCAGCCAGATCTCCGAACATGCCTGGGCCTACACCGCCGAGGGCGACCCCAACACCGGCATCGTCATCGGCGACGACTGCGTGCTGGTGGCCGACACCCAGGCCACCCCCGCCATGGCGGCCGACGTGGTGCGCCGCATCCGCGAAGTGACCGACAAGCCCATCAAGTACGTGGTGCTCACGCACTACCACGCGGTGCGCGTGCTGGGCGCGGCGGGCTACGGTGCCGAACACATCCTGGCCAGCCAGGACACGCGCGACCTGATCGTCGAGCGCGGCGAGCAGGACAAGGCCAGCGAAATCGGCCGCTTCCCGCGCCTGTTCCAGAACGTCGAGACGGTGCCGCCGGGTTTGACCTGGCCCACCATGACCTTCACCGGCAAGATGACGCTGTGGCTCGGCAAGCTTGAAGTGCAGCTGATCCAGCTCGGCCGCGGCCACACCAAGGGCGACACCGTCGTCTGGCTGCCGGGCGAGAAGACGCTGCTGTCGGGCGACCTGGTCGAGTTCGGTGCCACGCCGTATGCGGGCGACGCCTACTTCAAGGACTGGCCGCAGACGCTGGACAACATCGCCGCCCTGAAGCCCGCCGCGCTGGTGCCGGGCCGCGGCGCCGCGCTGACCACGCCGGCCGAAGTGGCCGAGGGCCTGACCGGCACGCGCAACTTCATCTCCGACGTGTACGCCAGCGTGCAAGAGGGCGTGAAGGCCGGGCGCGACCTGAACGCGGTCTACAAGGACACCTACGAGAAGCTCAAGCCCAAGTACAGCCAGTGGGTGATCTTCGACCACTGCATGCCCTTCGACGTGAGCCGCGCCTACGACGAGGCTTCGGGCCATGCCGACCCGCGCGTGTGGACGGCCGAGCGCGACATCGAGATGTGGAAGGCACTGGAAGGCTGATTGCGCGAGACGACAGAAGAAGACACGGAGACAACACGTGATCGACTATCAAAGCCTGCGCTTCGACTATCGCCGCCACGCTGACCAGGACTCGGCCACGCCCGCCCGCCACCCGGTGGTGATCGTCGGCGCCGGCCCGGTCGGCCTCGCGCTGGCCATCGACCTTGCGCTGCGGCAGGTGCCCGTGGTGCTGCTCGACAACGACAACACCCTCTCAAGCGGCTCGCGCGCGATCTGCTTCGCCAAGCGCACGCTGGAGATCTTCGATCGCCTCGGCTGCGGCGACCGCATGGTCGACAAGGGCGTGTCGTGGAACGTGGGCAAGGTGTTCTTCCACGACGAGCAGGTCTACCGCTTCGACCTGCTGCCCGAGCCCGGCCACGAGCGCCCGGCCTTCATCAACCTGCAGCAGTACTACGTCGAGGGCTACCTCGTCGAGCGCGCGGCCACGCTGCCGCTGATCGACCTGCGCTGGAACAGCAAGGTCACGGGCATCGAGCAACGCGACGACGGCGCGGTGCTGACCGTGGAGACGCCCGAGGGCGACTACCGGTTGCACGCGGACTACGTTGCCGCCTGCGACGGCTCGCGCTCCAACCTGCGCCAGCTGCTGGGCCAGGAAGCAAAAGGCCGCGTGTTTCGCGACCGCTTCCTGATTGCCGACATCACGATGGATGCACACCTGCCCACCGAGCGGCGCTTCTGGTTCGACCCTTCGTTCCACCCCGGCCAGAGCGTGCTGCTGCACAAGCAGGCCGACGGCATGTGGCGCGTGGACTTCCAGCTCGGATGGGACGCCGACCCGGTGGAAGAACGCAAGCCCGAGAACATCACGCCGCGCGTGCGTGCGCTGCTCGACAGCATCGGCTTCGAAGGCGTGCAGTTCCAGATCGGCTGGGCCAGCGTCTACACCTTCGCCTGCCAGCGCATGGAGCACTTCCGCCACGGCCGCGTGCTGTTCGCGGGCGACTCGGCGCACGGCGTGTCGCCCTTCGGCGCACGCGGCGCCAACTCGGGTGTGCAGGACGCGGACAACCTCGCATGGAAGCTCGCGGCGGTAGTGCGGGGCGACGCGCCCGATGCGCTGCTCGACAGCTACGCCAGCGAACGCGAGTTCGCGGCCGACGAGAACATCCGCAATTCCACGCGCGCGACCGACTTCATCACGCCCAAGAGCGAGGTGAGCCGCCTCTTCCGCGACGCGGTGCTGGAGCTGACCAAGCGCCACGCCTTTGCGCGCACGCTGGTCAACAGCGGGCGGCTATCGGTGGCCACGGTGCTGCGCGATTCGCCGCTCAACACGGCCGATGCCGACGCCTTCGCCGGTGTGATGGTGCCGGGCGCCGCGGCGGCCGATGCGCCTGTCGTGCGCGCCGATGGCAGCACCGGCTGGCTGCTGCGCGAGTGCCATGTCTCGCAGTTCACCGCACTCGTGTTCGGCCAGGGTGAGACGGCCGAGCGGAGCCTGCAGGCGCTGAAGGCGAGCGACTTTCCGCTGCACGTGGTGCACGTGGAAGGCGGCGGCGCCGACGTCGCACTCGCCACCCAGCGCTACGACGCGCAGCCCGGCACCGTCTACCTGCTGCGGCCCGACCAGCACGTTTGCGCGCGCTGGAGACGACCCACGGCGGCAAACATCCGCGCAGCCATCGGCCGCGCACTGGCAAAGGCGTGAACACCATGCAGCAGCAACAGCACCTGACCACCGAACCGAACCTCGAAGCTCCCGACGACTTCTACGAAGCGCTCATCGAGGCGCATCAAGGGCTTTCCACCGAGGAAAGCCATGCCTTCAATGCGCGCCTCGTGCTCGTGCTGGCCAACCACGTCGGCTCGCTCGCCGTGCTGCGCGAAGCCTTCGAGGCGGCGCGTGCCGGCTAGGCTGCACGCATCCCGACCTCCTCATTGCGACTTTCGAAAGAGAAGCCCATGACCCCAGCAACCCCAGCCTCCGAACGGCGCTACCAGAGCGGCTTCGGCAACGAACACGCCTCCGAGGCGGTGCCCGGCGCCCTGCCCCAGGGCCGCAACAACCCGCAGCGCGGGCCCTTCGACCTGTACACCGAGCTGATCTCCGGCACCGCCTTCACCGCGCCGCGCCACGAGAACCGCCGCACCTGGCTGTACCGTCGCCAGCCCTCGGTGGTCTCGGGCCGCTACCAGCCCTACGCGCAGGCGCACTGGACGACCGGCGCCGACCGTGAGATCTCCCTGCCGCCTGAGCCCCTGCGCTGGCATCCGCAGCCGCTGGACGGCGCGGCCGACAACGACTTCGTCGACGGCATGCGCACCATCGCGGCCAACGGCGATGCCGAGTCGCAGGTCGGCATCGGCTCGCTGATGTACCTCGCGGGCCGCTCGATGGAGCGCCGCGCCTTCGTCAACGCCGACGGCGAGATGTTGCTGGTGCCGCAGCAGGGCCGCCTCGTCATCACGACCGAACTGGGCGTGCTCGACGTGAAGCCCGGCGAAATCGCGGTGTTGCCGCGCGGCATGGCCTTCAAGGTGGCGTTGCCCGACGGGCTCTCGCGCGGCTACGTGTGCGAGAACTACGGCGCGCACTTCCGCCTGCCCGAGCTCGGCCCGATCGGCTCGAACGGCCTGGCCAACGCGCGCGACTTCCAGGCGCCCGTGGCGGCTTTCGAATCGGAAGAAGGCGCCTACGAAATCGTCAAGAAGTTCGGCGGCCGCTTCTGGCAGGCGCCGATGAAGCAGTCGCCTTTCAACGTGGTCGCCTGGCACGGCAACCTCGCGCCGGTGAAGTACGACACGGCGCATTTCATGGTGATCGGCTCGATCAGCTTCGACCATCCCGATCCGTCGATCTTCACCGTGCTGACTTCGCCCAGCGACACGCCCGGCACGGCCAATTGCGACTTCGTGATCTTCCCGCCGCGCTGGATGGTGATGGAGAACACATTCCGCCCGCCATGGTTCCACCGCAACCTGATGAGCGAGTTCATGGGCCTGGTGCTGGGCGAATACGACGCCAAGCCAGGCGGCTTCAAGCCCGGCGGCGCGAGCCTGCACAACTGCATGGTGCCGCACGGGCCGGACGAGGAAGCCTTCGACAAGGCCACGAATGCCGACCTCAAGCCGCACAAGCTCGACAACACGCTGGCCTTCATGTTCGAGAGCCGCTACCGCTTCATTCCGACGGACTTCGCGCTGAAGAGCCCTGCGCTGGACATCGACTACGCGGACTGCTGGGCGGGACTGAAGGACCAGTTCAAGGCATGAAGAACGCATTCACCCTCACCCGCCGGGCGGCGGCCGTGGCGCTGCTGGCGGCGCCCTTCCTCGTGCACATCGCACAGGCCGCCGACTTTCCGACGAAGCCCATCCGCTTCATCGTGCCCTACACGCCGGGCGGCACCACCGACCTGGTGGCGCGCACCGTAGGCCAGAAGGTGTCGGAGAAGCTGGGCCAGCCGGTGCTGATCGACAACCGCGGCGGCGCGGGCGGCAACATCGGCATGGACGCCGTGGCCAAGGCCGCGCCCGACGGCTACACCATCGGCTTCGGCGCCATCTCGACGAACGCGCTGAACCCGCACATCTACAAGTCGATGGCCTTCGACCCACGCAAGGATTTCACGGCCATCAGCCTGCTGGGCACCTCGACCATCGTACTCGAAGTGCCGGCCGCCTCGGCCATCAGGACCGTGCCCGACCTCGTTGCCGCCGCGAAGAAGAACCCCGGCCTGCCCTACGCCACCGCGGGCGCCGGCACCTCGATGAACCTGGCCGGCGTGATGTTCGCGCAGATGACCGGCACCGAGCTCGTGCACGTCGCCTACAAGGGCAGCGGCCCGGCCATCACCGACATGCTGGGCAACAACATCGGCGTGATGTTCGACAACCTGCCGGCGTCGCTGCCGCACATACAGGCCGGCAAGCTGCGCGCGCTGGCAGTGGCGGGCCCTACGCGCTCGCCTTCGCTGCCCGATGTGCCGACGATGGCCGAAGCCGGTCTCAAGGGCTACGCGCTGGAGCCATGGTTCGGCGTGTACGGCCCGGCGAAGCTGCCGGCGCCGATCGTCAAGGCGCTGAACGAGGCCTTCGTCGAAGCGCTTGCCATGCCCGACGTGAAGGCCAAGCTGGCGCAGGCAGGCTTCTCGCCGCGCGGCTCGACCGCGCAGGAGCTGACCACGCTGACCGAGACCGAATACAAGCGCCTGGGCGATGTGGCCAAAAAGGCCGGCATGACCGCAGACTGAACCGATTCACAGAAAGACATCCATGACCGCACTGAACGCCACCCATGACCCGAAGCTGCGCAGCTGGGTCGCCTCGGCCAATGAAGCCGGCACCGACTTCCCGATCCAGAACCTGCCCCTCGGCCGCTTCCGCACGGCCGGCAGCAGCGAGGCCTTTCGCATCGGCGTCGCCATCGGCGACCAGGTACTCGACCTGCGCGCAGCGGGCCTCGTCGACACCGACGACATGAACGTGCTGATGAACGCCAGCATCAAGGACCGCCAGGCCCTGCGCGCCGCGATCTCCGCTGGCCTCGCCGAAGGCAGCGACAAGCAGGCCGCGTGGTCGAAGGCGCTGCTGGCGCAGGCCAAGGCCGAGATGACGGTGCCCTGCCGCATCGGCGACTACACCGACTTCTACACGGGCATCCATCACGCGACCACCGTCGGCAAGCTGTTCCGCCCCGACCAGCCGCTGCTGCCCAACTACAAGTGGGTGCCCATCGGGTATCACGGCCGCGCCTCGTCCATCGTCGTGAGCGGTCAGAGCTTCAAGCGCCCGCAGGGCCAGACCAAGGCGCCCGACGCCGCATCGCCGAGCTTCGGCCCCTCGAAGCGGCTCGACTACGAGCTGGAGCTGGGCTTCCTGGTAGGCCGCGGCAACGCGCAGGGCGAACCCATTGCCATCGGCGAAGCCGAAGACCACCTGTTCGGTGTGACGCTGCTCAACGACTGGTCGGCGCGCGACGTGCAAGCCTGGGAGTACCAGCCGCTCGGCCCCTTCCTCTCGAAGAATTTCGCGAGCTCGCTGTCGCCGTGGATCGTGACGATGGAGGCGCTGGCGCCGTTCCGCGCGAAGTTCGAGCGGCCCGCGGAAGACCCGCAGCCGCTGCCGTATCTCGACTCGGCATCGAACCGCGAGAGCGGCGCGCTCGACATCACGCTCGAAGTGCTGCTGCAGACCGCGAAGATGCGCGCCGAGGGCGTTGCACCGGCGCTGCTCACGCGCGGCAACACCACCGAGGCCGCCTACTGGACGGCCGCACAGCTCATCGCTCATCACACGGTGAACGGCTGCAACCTGCAGCCCGGCGACCTGCTGGGCTCGGGCACGCTGTCGGGCCCGAAGCCCGACGAGGCCGGCTCGATGATGGAACTGACGCTGGGCGGCAAGCAGCCGATCACGCTGCCGAATGGCGAGAAGCGCACGTTCCTGGAAGACGGGGACACGCTGATCATTCGCGGTTACTGCGAGCGCGCGGGCGCCGTGCGCATCGGCCTCGGCGAAGTCAGCGGAACGGTGGTCTGAAGGGGTATCAGGGCGCGGTGGCGGGCGTCGCCACGGGCGCCGGCCACGCCACTTCACTTGCCACGCGCGGCTTGCCGATCGGCGCGGTCGCCTTGCCGGTCTTGATGGCCGCCAGGTCGGCCTCGCTCGGGTACTGGTTCGCAAGCCAGTAGTCGAACACCCGGCGCGCGATGGGGGCTGCGGCGCCTGCGCCCCAGCCGGCGTTTTCCACGATCACGGCCACGGCGATCTTCGGGTCGTTCACGGGCGCGAAGGCCATGAAGAGGGCGTGGTCGCGCTGGTGTTCTTCGAGGGCGCGCGCGTTGTACTTGGTGTTCTGCGCCTGCGTTACCGCCTGCGCCGTGCCCGTCTTGCCGGCTGCCTGGTAGGCTGCGCCCGCAAACACGCCGCGCGCCGTGCCGGCAGTGACCACGCTGGTCAGGCCGTCGCGGACCACCGCGACGTTGGCGGCCGAGAAGCCGAGGTTTTCCGCCGGCGGCTGTGGCAGCGGCACCACCTGCCCGCTGACGGTGTTGCGCGTGGCCAGCACGAGGTGCGGCTTGTGCTTGAGGCCACCGTCGGCCACGATAGCCGTGGCCTGTGCCAGCTGCAGCATCGTGAAGGCGTTGTAGCCCTGCCCGATGCCCAGCGAGATGGTCTCGCCCGCGTACCACTTCTTTTGCTCGGGACGCTTGTAGGTGTTGCGCTTCCACTCGGTGCTGGGCAGCACGCCGCGCACCTCGCCACCCAGGTCGATGCCGGTGATCTGGCCGAAGCCCAATGGCTTCATGAAGTCGTGGATCAGGTCCACGCCCATCTCGTTGGCCAGCGAGTAGTAGTAGATGTTGCTCGACAGCTGGATCGAGCGGCGCATGTCGACGCCGCCCAGGTTGCCTTCGGGGCTGCCGAAGCGGTGGCCGCCGAAGTTGAAATAGCCGGGGTCGTTCACCACCACGTTGGGTCCGCGCTTGCCGGTTTGCAAGGCCGCCATTGCCATGAAGGGCTTGTAGGTGGAGCCGGGCGGGTAGGTGCCGCGCAGGGCGCGGTTCAGGAGCGGCTTGTCGAGGGACTCGGTCAGCGCCGCCCAGCTCTCGTTGTCGATGCCTTCGACGAACAGGTTGGGGTCGAAGGTGGGCTTGCTCACGAAGGCCAGCACCTCGCCGGTCTTGGGGTCGATGGCCACCAGCGCGCCGCGCCGGTCGCCGTACATGTCTTCCACCAGCTTCTGCAGCTTGATGTCGAGCGACAGCATCACGGTGTTGCCGGGCGTGGCCGGGTGGCTGGCCAGGCGACGCACGGCGCGGCCGCCCGCGGAGGTTTCCATCTGCTCGACGCCGGTCTGGCCGTGCAGCGTCTTCTCGTAGCTCTGCTCGATGCCGAGCTTGCCGATGTAGTCGGTGCCCTTGTAGTTGGCCTGGTCTTCTTCGTCCCAGTCTTCCATCGCGGTCTTCTCGCGCTGGTTGATGCGGCCGATGTAGCCGAGCACGTGCGAGGCCAGCTCGCCCTGCGGGTAGTTGCGGAACAGGCGCGCCTTGATTTCCACGCCCGGGAAGCGGTAGCGCTGGGCCGCGAAGCGCGCCACCTCTTCGTCGCTCAGGCGGGTGCGGATCGGAATGGAGTCGAAGCTGCGCGAGTCTTCGCGCAGGCGCTTGAAGCGGCGGCGGTCGCGCGGCGAGACTTCGAGCACCTGGGTCAGGCTGTCGATGGTTTCCTCGACGTCGTTCACCTTCGAGGGCGTGATCTCCAGCGTGTAGGCCGAATAGTTCGAGGCCAGCACGATGCCGTTGCGGTCGAGGATCAGGCCCCGGTTGGGCACCACCGGCACCACGGCCGTGCGATTGCTCTCGGCCTGCTCGGCCAGGTCTTCGTGGCGCGTGACCTGCAGGTACACCAGCCGCGCGCACAGCAGGCTGAACGCGAAGAGCACCGCCAGGCCAATGACGATCACGCGGCGCTTGAAGCGCGCGAGGTCGGCGGCGACGTTGCGGATTTCGGTCATGGCGGTGGGAGCTTAGGCGCGTGCAGTTGCTTTTGGCAAATGCGGCAGGCAGGGCTTAGAGGGGGCGGTTCTCGTCCGGTTCCGGGGTGCGGCGCTGGGGCGCGAGCAACAACGCCGTGACCAGCGGCCACAGCGCAGCCTCGATGGCGGGCGAGATCAGCACGGTCCACCCCGGGAACACGCCGCCGCCGATCATCCGCGTGACGACCTCGATCAGCTGCGACAGCGCAAAGAGCGGCAGCACCTGCAGCGCCTGCGACAGCACCGGATACCAGAGCAGGCGCCGGTGGATGGTGATCGCGAAGAAGCCCAGCGTGGTGTAGGACAGCGCATGCTGGCCCAGCATCGACGACTGGTGCACGTCCATGCACAAGCCGAACACGAAGGCCGCGCCGATGCCCACGCGCGCGGGCTGGTGCACGCCCCAGAACACGATCACCAGCGCCAGCAGGTCGGGCATCCAGACCGCGCGGCCGATGGGGATCATGTTGATGAGCAGCGCCACCACGAGGCTGCTCCACATGAAGAGCGGGCTGACGGGCAGCAGGAGCTGCTGCTGGCCTGGACGCTTGATCATGGGCGCGCTCCCGCTGGCTTCTTTTCGTTCTTGCCCGCGCCGGGCTTGCCTTCAGGCCGCTTGCGCTGGGCGGCGGCGGGCGCGGCAGGCGGCGGCGCGGCCGGCGTGCCGGTGGGCTCGAGCACCAGCACATAGCGCGCGGCCGTCACATGGGCCAGCGGCATGCAGTAGATGCGGGCGAAGGCCGAGTCGGCACGCCGCTCGATGCGCTCGATCTTCGCCACCGGCAGGCCGGCGGGGTAGATGCCGTCGACGCCGCTGGTGGAGAGCAGGTCGCCCTCCTGCAGGTCGGCATTGGCGGCCATGAAGCGCAGCTCCAGCCCGCCGCCGTGGGCCGAGGCGTCGCCGAAGGCCACGCTGCGCACGCCGGTGCGGGTGTTCTGCACGGGAATGGAAAGATCGCGGTCGATCACCAGCGTGACCTCGCTCGTGAAGGGCAGCACCTGCGTGACCTGGCCGAGCACGCCGCGCGCGTCGATCACCGGCGAGCCGGGCGCCACGCCCTGGGTCAGGCCCTGGTCGATGACGATCTTGCGGGTGTAGGGGTCGGCCGCGTCGTAGAGCACCTCGGCCGCGCGGCCCGGCGTGGCCGTGGTCTGGCGCAGTTCGAGCAGCTCGCGCAGGCGGGCGTTGTCCTGCAGCAGCGTGTCGGCCTGGGCGGCGCGTTCGGCCTGCATCATCAGCGCCTTGCGGGCGTCTTCCTCGTTGCGCTGCGCGGTCTTCAGGTCTTCGAGGTAGCGCCCGCCCCCCAGCACGGCCTGCACCGGCTTCAGCGCCACCCATTGCACCGGGTAGAGCACCGCGCCGATGGCCGCGCGGATCGGCTGCACGATGTGAAAGCGCGCATCGGCCACCATGAGGAACAGGGACAGCGCGCCGAAGAAGATCAGCTTGCTGAGCGCCGACTGCCCCTGGTTGAACAGGGGTGGCGCTGTGCGATCGAGCGTGCCCAGAGGCATGAATTCAGACCCGGCGGTGGTGCGGAATCAAATAACAAAAAGCCGGCCTGCGCAAGCAGAGGCCGGCCGATGATGGCTTTCGCCTTTTACTCGCTCGTGAAGATGCTGCCGAGACGGTCCATGCGCTCCAGCGCAATGCCGCAGCCGCGCACCACGCAGGTCAGCGGGTCTTCGGCCACCAGCACCGGCAGGCCGGTTTCCTCGGCCAGCAGGCGGTCGAGGTCGCGCAGCAGCGCGCCGCCGCCGGTCAGCATCATGCCGCGCTCGGCGATGTCGGCGCCCAGCTCGGGCGGCGTCTGTTCCAGCGCGTTCTTCACGGCCGAGACGATGTTGTTGAGCGGATCGGTCAGGGCTTCCAGCACTTCGTTGCTGCTGATGGTGAAGCTGCGCGGCACGCCTTCGGAAAGGTTGCGGCCCTTGACTTCCATTTCCTTGACTTCGGAGCCCGGGAAGGCCGAGCCGATGTTCTTCTTGATGACTTCGGCCGTCGGCTCGCCGATCAGCATGCCGTAGTTGCGGCGGATGTAGTTGATGATGGCTTCGTCGAAGCGGTCGCCGCCGACGCGCACCGAGCCCTTGTAGACCATGCCGCCCAGGCTGATGACGCCCACTTCGGTGGTACCGCCGCCGATGTCCACCACCATCGAGCCCGAGGCTTCGCTGACGGGCAGGCCCGCGCCGATGGCCGCGGCCATGGGTTCTTCGATGAGGTAGACGGAGGTGGCGCCTGCTGCTTCGGCCGCGTCCTTGATGGCGCGGCGCTCGACCTGGGTGGAGCCGCAGGGCACGCAGATGATGATGCGCGGGCTCGGCGTGAGCAGCGTGCGCGGGTGCACCATCTTGATGAACTGCTTGATCATCTGCTCGGTGATCACGAAGTCGGCAATGACGCCGTCCTTCATCGGGCGGATCGCCTCGATGTTGCCGGGCACCTTGCCCAGCATGGCCTTGGCCTCGCGGCCGACGGCCTGGATCACCTTCTTGCCGTGGGGGCCACCTTCGTGGCGAATGGCGACAACCGAGGGTTCGTCCAGCACGATGCCCTTGTTACGGGCAAATATCAGGGTGTTGGCGGTGCCGAGGTCGATCGCAAGGTCGGTGGAAAAGTACCGACGGAAAGCTCCAAACATGTGCGGAATTCCTCTGAGTACGGCCTGCGCATCGGCAGGTCGTCACTCTATTTTTTGGGTCGTTTGACGGGGTGAATTGATCGTTTTTGGCGCAAAAGCCGGCGCGTTCGCGGGGGTTGCGGCAAAGGCGGGATAATACCCGAATCCCCTCTGATTCCTGTATTAGCACCCGCTTCGGCGTGCGATTACCTTCGCTTTTTTGGGCCGTTCCGACCTATGTCACTCTCCGCTTCCGATATTGAGCGCATTGCCTCTCTGGCGAGGCTGCAGCTTGCCTCCGATGAAAGCGAGCGCATGCTCAGCCAGATCAACGGCTTTTTCGATTTAGTCGAACGTATGCGTTCCGTGGACACCACGGGCGTCGAGCCGCTGGCCCATCCGGTGGCCGCGCTCGAAGACATCACGCTGCGCCTGCGCGACGACGTGGTGAGCGAACCCAATAACCGCGAAGCCAACCAGAAGAGCGCCCCGGCCGTCGAAGCCGGCCTGTTTCTCGTGCCGAAGGTGATCGAATAATGAGCAGCGGTGAATTGCACCAGATGAGCGTGGTCGCGCTGGCCAAGGCGCTGGCCGAGCGCAAGGTCTCGGCCGTCGAGGCCTCGCAGGTTTTTCTCGGCCGCATGAAGGCGCACGAGTCGCTCGGCACCTTCGTCGACGTCAATGAAGAAGTCACGCTGGCCCAGGCCCGCGCCGCCGACGCGCTGATCGCCACCGGCAACGCACCGGCGCTGGCCGGCGTGCCGATCGCGCACAAGGACATCTTCGTCACCGCCGATTTCGCCACCACCGCCGGCTCGAAGATGCTCGCGGGCTACCGCTCGCCCTTCGACGCCACCGTGGTCAGGCGCCTGGCCGAAGCCGGCGCGGTCACGCTCGGCAAGCTGAGCTGCGACGAGTTCGCGATGGGCTCGGCCAACGAGAACATCGCCGTGCCCGCCGTGGGCCACGACAAGGCCGTGCCCGTGCAGAACCCCTGGAACCGCGAGCGCATTCCGGGCGGCTCGTCCGGCGCCAGCGCGGCTGCAGTCGCGGCACGCCTGGCTCCCGCAGCCACCGGCACCGACACCGGCGGCTCGATCCGCCAGCCCGCGTCGTTTTGCGGCGTGACCGGCATCAAGCCCACCTACGGCCGCGCCTCGCGCTACGGCATGGTGGCCTTTGCGTCGAGCCTCGACCAGGCCGGCCCGATGGCCCACTCGGCCGAAGACTGCGCGCTGCTGCTGTCGGCCTTCTGCGGCCCCGACCTCGACCGCGATTCGACCTCGCTCGACAAGCCCGCCGAGAACTTCGGCCGCTCGCTGAACGACTCGCTCGAAGGCCTGCGCATCGGCGTGCCGAAGGAGTTCTTCGGCGAAGGCGTGGCGCCCGGCGTGCGCGCGGCCATCGATGCCGCACTCGCGCAGTACGAAAAGCTCGGCGCCAAGCGCGTCGAGGTCACGCTGCCGCGCACCGAGCTGTCGATTCCCGTGTACTACATCATTGCCGCGGCCGAGGCCTCGAGCAACCTGAGCCGCTTCGACGGCGTGAAGTTCGGCCACCGCGCGAAGCAGTACAAGGACCTGTCCGACATGTACGAACGCACGCGCGCCGAAGGCTTCGGCGATGAAGTCAAGCGCCGCATCATGATCGGCACCTACGTGCTCTCGCACGGCTACTACGACGCCTACTACCTGCAGGCGCAAAAAGTGCGCCGCATGATCGCCGACGACTTCCAGCAGGCCTTCAGGCAGTGCGACGTGATCGCCGGCCCCGCCGCGCCCACCACCGCATGGAAGCTCGGCGAGCACGGCGACGACCCCGTGGCCGACTACCTCGCCGACATCTTCACGCTGCCCGCCTCGCTGGCCGGCCTGCCCGGCATGAGCGTGCCCGCGGGCTTCGACGGCGGCATGCCCGTGGGCCTGCAGCTGATCGGCAACTACTTCGGCGAAGCGAAGCTGCTAAATGCGGCGCACCGCTTCCAGCATGCCACCGACTGGCATGCACGCACGCCGGAGGGCTTTTGAGATGAGCGAGACCGTGAACACATTCGAAGCACAACAACAGGGCCGCCCGACCGGTCCGCTGGTGCGCGGCTATGAAGTCATCATCGGCTTCGAGACGCACGCGCAGCTGTCGACCGCGAGCAAGATCTTCAGCCGCGCCTCCACCGCCTTCGGCGCCGAGCCCAACACGCAGGCTTGCGCGGTCGACCTGGCACTGCCCGGCACGCTGCCCGTGATGAACAAGGGCGCCGTCGAGCGCGCCATCAAGCTCGGCCTGGCGCTGGGCTCGCACATCGCGCCGCGCAGCGTGTTCGCGCGCAAGAACTACTTCTACCCCGACCTGCCCAAGGGCTACCAGATCAGCCAGTTCGAGATCCCGGTCGTGCAGGGCGGCTCGGTCTCGTTCTTCCTCGGCGAAGAACAGAAGACCGTGCGCCTCGTGCGCGCCCACCTCGAGGAAGACGCGGGCAAGTCGCTGCACGAGGACTTCATCGGCCAGAGCGGCATCGACCTGAACCGCGCCGGCACGCCGCTGCTTGAAATCGTGACCGAGCCCGACATGCGCTCCACTGCCGAGGCCGTGGCCTATGCGAAGGAGCTGCACAAGATCGTCACGTGGATCGGCATCTGCGACGGCAACATGCAGGAAGGCAGCTTCCGCTGCGACGCCAACGTGTCGGTGCGCAAGCCCGGCGACAAGCTCGGCACGCGCCGCGAGATCAAGAACCTGAACAGCTTCAAGTTCATGCAGCAGGCGATCGACTACGAGATCCGCTGGCAGATCGAAGAGATCGAGGACGACCGCGAGATCGAACAGGCCACCGTGCTGTTCGACCCCGACACAGGCGAGACGCGCGCGATGCGTGCCAAGGAAGACTCGGCCGACTACCGTTACTTCCCTGACCCCGACCTGCCCCCGCTTGTCATCGCCGCCGACTGGATCGAGCGCGTGAAGGCCACCATGCCCGAGCTGCCGCGCGCGATGGCCGAGCGCTACGTGCGCGACCACGGCCTGTCGGAATACGACGCGGCGCAACTCACGCAGAGCGCTGCGCTCGCCGCTTACTTCGACGAAGCCGTGAACGCGGGCGCCACGCCCAAGCTCGCCAGCAACTGGATCACCGGCGAAATGGCGCGCCGCCTGAACGCCGCCGAGATCGGCATCGAGGCCGCACCGGTGAAGGCACAGCAACTGGCCCAGCTGGTGAAGCGCATCGCAGACGGCACGCTGCCGAACAACGCCGCGCGCCAGGTGTTCGAAGCCCTGTGGACCGGCGAAGGCAGCGATGTCGACGCGATCATCGAAGCCAAAGACCTGAAGCCGATGAACGACACCGGCGCGCTCGACAAGATCCTCGACGAAGTGATCGCCAAGAACGCGAAGAACGTCGAGGAATACCGCGGCGGCAAGGAGAAGGCGCTCAACGCCCTCGTGGGCCAGGTCATGAAGGCCAGCGGCGGCAAGGCCAATCCGGCGCAGGTCACCGAGCTGCTGAAAGCCAAGCTGGGCTGATGGCAAGAAACCGGGGCCTTGGTGCAAGGCCCCGGCAGGTTCATCAGCGGGGATTCCCGCCGTTCTGCGGCGACCAGAGCGTCTTCAGACGCGTGCGCTCTTCGTCGAAGCGCGCATTCACCCGCTTCTTCTCTTCTTCCTGCTCCGCAATGAAGCGGTTCTGCACCGCCACGCTCTGGGTGTTGTCTTCAAGCTTGCGGCGCACCGCGCCCGGCGCCTTGCTGGTGTCCTGCTTGTAGAACTCCATCTCCTCGTCGATCTTCTTGCGGTCTTCGCTCAGCTCGGCAATGCGCTTGCGCGCCGCCTGGGTCACCGCATCGATCTGCGCCAGCGCCTCGCTGCGCTCGCGGTCGTGCGTGGCGAGGTTGGGGTAGCGCACCAGCAGCGCACGTTCGCGGCGCCGCTCGTCGGTCAGGCGCGCGGTCTGGATGGCGGCTTCGCGGGCGCGGTCTTCGCGCTCCTGCAGCTCGCGCGCGGTGTAGGTGGGCTCGACTTTGCGGCGCACCGAGCCGCTCGGGTTCAACTCGCGCTGCTCGCGGTCGGTGCACTCGGCAATCGGCCGGTCGGCCGTCAGCGTGCGGCCGCGGGCATCGGTGCAGGTATAGATGCCGGGGGAGGCGCCTTCCACTTTCTGCGGTTGCGCTTGCAAGGCGCCGCAGAACGAAGAAACCGCCAGGAAGAAAGAAGCCGACGCCAGCAGGCGGATCGGCTTGCCGTGATCGTCGCGTGCGTCGTGCATGGGTGCCCTTGCCTCAGCTGGTGGCGCCGTAGCGCGTGCGGTAGGCCAGCACGCGCTCGCGGTGCGCGCCCAGGTCGGCAGCGGCGTTGCCCGAGAGGTAGCTCAGCAGGTCGTCCAGCGTGGCGATGGCAATCACCGACAGGCCGAGCTGGTTGCGCACGTACTGCACGGCGCTGTGGTTTACGTCGACACCGTTCTCGGTGGCCTTTTCCTGACGGTCGAGCGCGATGGCCACTGCATGCGGCGTGGCGCCCGCTGCCTGGATCGCCGCGATCGACTCGCGTACCGCGGTGCCGGCCGACATGACGTCGTCGACGATCAGCACGCGGCCCTTGAGCGGTGCGCCCACCAGGTTGCCGCCTTCGCCGTGCGCCTTGGCTTCCTTGCGGTTGTAGGCAAAGGGGTAGTTGCGCCCGCGCCGGGCAAGCTCGGCGGCTACCGTGGCGCCCAGCGGAATGCCCTTGTAGGCGGGGCCGAAGATCATGTCGAATTCGAGCCCGCTTTCGATCAGCCGGTCTGCATAGAATCCGGCGAGCCGGGCGATCTTGCCGCCGTCGTCGAAGAGCCCCGAATTGAAGAAATAGGGGCTCATTCGACCGGCCTTGGTCTTGAATTCGCCAAAGCGCAGCACGCCGGCATCCAACGCAAACTGGACGAAGTCCTGTGCGACCGCGCTGCTTTTCTCACCATCTACAGCCATCGGGAATTCCTTGTGTTCAAACTGACCAGTCTCAATCTCAATGGCCTGCGTTCGGCCGCTACCAAAGGCGTGGCCGACTGGGTGGCCGAACTTGCGCCGGATTGTATTTGCATGCAGGAGATCCGCGTCCAGGCCAGCGACATCGAAGGCCGGTTCGAGGAAATGGCCGGCCTCAAGGGCCACTTCCACTTCGCCGAGAAAAAAGGCTACGCCGGCACCGCCATCTACACCAAGCACAAGCCAAGCCAGGTCGTGGTGGGCTGGGGCGACGCCGAGTTCGACGCCGAGGGCCGCTACCTCGAACTGCGCTTCGACACGCCCAAGCGCAAGTTCTCGGTCATCAGCTGCTACTTCCCGAGCGGCAGCTCGGGCGAGGAGCGGCAGGAGGCCAAGTTCCGCTTCCTGAAAGGCTTCTTTCCGCACCTGCTGGCACTGAAGAAAGAGCGCGAGTTCGTGCTGTGCGGCGACATCAACATCGCCCACAAGGAGATCGACCTGAAGAACTGGCGCGGCAACCAGAAGAACAGCGGCTTCCTGCCTGAAGAACGCGCCTGGATGACGAAGCTGCTCGACGCCGGTGCCGAGGGCGCCGGCCTGGTCGACGTGTACCGCATGCTCAAGCCCGACACCACCGGCGATGCCTACACCTGGTGGAGCAACCGCGGCCAGGCCTATGCGAACAACGTGGGGTGGCGGCTCGACTACCACCTGGCCACGCCGAAGACCGCGGCGCTGGCGCGTACCGAGCAGATCTACAAGACCGTGAAGTTCAGCGATCACGCGCCGATCACGGTGGACTACGACTTCAAGCTGTAAGGCGCGGCCTAGCCGCAGCAGCCACCCATCCGCCCGCGCCGGTAGAACGGCCCGAGGTCCTCGGCCAGCGCCTTGACGGTCTCACGCCACGACAAGGCGCCGGCAGCATCCGCCGCCAGCGCGCTGCGCATGCGTGCCAGCAGTTCGGTGCGCAGCGCGGGCTCGTCGACGCCCTGCACGCGGCCCGCATCGACCACCACGCGCCCGCCGACCAGCACCTTGGCGATGTGGCTGCCGTTGCCGCGCGCCAACAGCAGGTCGAGCGGATCCGTCTCGGCGAAGAGCGCGTCGTCGTCGAGCGCATCCCAGTCCAGCAACACCAAGTCGGCCGCGGCGCCGGGCACGATGCTGCCGCCGCCAGCCAGCCCGCCGCGCACGCTGCGCGGACCGTTGCGCGCGGCAAAGGCCCAGAGCTGGTCGCGCGTCATCGTGGTGTCGTAGCCCCAGCCGCGGTGCAGCGAGTACGCCAGCCGCATCTCGCGCAGCGCGTCGTCGTCTTCGTCGAAGGCCATGCCGTCCAGGCCCATGGCCACGCGGCATCCGTGCCGCAGCATCTCGGGCACCGGCGCAATGCCCGACTTGAGCCCCAGGTTGGAGCTGGTGTTGACCGCGATCGTCGCGCCGCGCTCGGCAATCAGCGCCAGTTCCTCGGGCCGCGCCCAGGCGCAGTGCGCGAGCGTGAGGCGCGGGCCCAGCAGCCCGATGTCGTCGAGAAAACGGACGATGCCGCCGGGGTGGTTGGCATCGGCCCAGTCGCGCTGATAGCGCGTTTCGAGCAGGTGCATGTGAACGGGCCGGCCCGTGTCGGCCGATGCCTGCGCAATTGCCTCGAGCAGCGGCGTGCTGCACCACTGCACCGCCGTCGGGCCGTACTGGACGGTCGCGTGGCCGCCATGGCCGTCCTCTTCCACCATGCGCGCGACCTCGTCGACCAGCGCAAGCTGCTGCGCGGGCGCCACCGGCTTCACCGCCAGCCGTTCGGCCACTGCATGGCGGATGCCGGGGCGCAGCGCCGCCAGAACGCTCGCGTCGTCGCAGTAGGCAATGCCGTGGCGGTCGCGCATGGCAATGGCGAAGCCGATGCGCACGCCGACGTCGCGCGCCGCGCGCGCCACCGCCCTAGCCTCGTCGACATAGGCCATGCCGCCCTGCACGCGCGTGTAGTGGACCATCAGGTTCGCCACGCCATGCCGCACCGAACGCGCGAACGAGGTCGCGGCGCAAAGGTACGGGTCCATGCCCGGCACCACGCCCAGGAACGGCAGCCAGCCTTCGAGCGGCTGGCCGAAGGCGCCCAGCGTGGCGCTGCGGAAGGTGCGCGCATGATCGTGCGCGTTGGTCAGCGCCGGCAGCGCGAGCAGGCGCGGCGTGCCCGTGCCGGCGACGGCCTCTTCCGCCAGCGGCGCGATCGACCGGATGCAGCCGTCCTCCAGCTCGATGCGCACATCCGATTGCGCAGGCTGCGCGCCGGGATCGGCCAGCAGCCAGGCGCAGTCGAGCGGGCCTTCGTGCATGCGAGCGGACATGGCGTTTCCTTCGTAGTCGGGTGGGCGTTCAGGGCGCAGCGATCTTGCGCTCCGCAAGCGGCGGCAGGAAGCGCCGGTCGAAGACCTCGCCTGCGGTCGGTGCATTCGCCAGTTCGAACGCTTCCTTCACCTGCCCGATGGCACGCGTCATGCGCTCGTCGTTCACGTCACCGATGCCGCCGGTGCCAACCTCGGGCGTCAGCATCACGGTGCGAAGCGTGTAGAGCAGGCGCCGCTTCTCCAGCGCCTGGTTGAGCAGCGGCTCGCGCTTCATCAACGCGGCAATGGCCGCGTCGGGGTCGGCCACCGTGTCGCGCACCGCCTTGTTGACGGCACGCACCAGCCCGGCCACGGCCTGCGGCTTGTCCCTGAGCAACTGGCGGGACACCAGCACGCCGTTGCCGTACAGGTCGACGCCGTGGTCGCCGTAGTGGAACCAGCGGATGTCCTTGTCCGGGTCCACGCCCTGCGCCACCAGGTTCATGTAGCTGGTCACCGAGAACACGGCCGAGCCCTCGACGTGGTCCTTCAGCAGCATCTGCTCCTGCAGGTTGGGTGCCATGCTGGTCCACTTGACCTTGCCCGCGTCCACGCCGTTGCGGGCCGCCATCAGCGGGAACATGCGTTGCGCGGCGCCGCCGGCCGGCGAGCCCAGCGTGCGGCCCTCAAGGTCCTTGAGGGTCCTGATGGGGCTGCCCGCCTTCACGATGAGCGCGAACGGCGCGCGGTTGTAGACCATGTAGACCATCACGGGCGCGGCGCCGGGCTTGGCGGCCGCGTTCTGGATGACCGCATTCACGTCGCCGAAACCCGCGTCGTAGGCCCCGGCCATCACCTTGGTCACGGCCGCCGCCGAGCCGTCGCCCTGGTCGATCGTCACCGCGAGCTTTTCCGCGGCGAAGTAGCCCCGGTCTTCGGCGAGGTAGTACCAGGCATGGATGCCCTGCAACTTCCAGTCGAGGACGAACTTGATAGGCGTGAGCTGCTGGGCGCGTGCTTCGCGCACCGGAAGCGCCGCGAGCGATGCGCCCAACGCGGCGGACACCGCGACGACCGCTGCGCGGCGGGATACTGGAAAGGACATGCGAGGCTCCCGTGGGTTGAATCAGATGGCTTCAAAGAGAACGTCCTGCGCGCCTTCCCACAGCACCCTGGTGCCGAGCGTGCGCAACTGCTCCCGCCCTTCGACGATGGTGAGGAAGTGGTTGCCCGCAAGCGTGCCCATCTTGCTGGCGAAGCTGCAGGCGCCGTAGGCCAGGATGATCTCGGTCTCGCTGTAGCCGCCGGGGTAGAACAGGATGTCGCCCACCGACGGATGGCTGGTGTGGTTCTCGAAGCCCACGCCCAGCTGGAAGTCGCCCAGCGGCACCCAGCAGCCTTCGCCGCTCCAGCGCACGTGAATGAGCTTCTGCCGGTAAGGCAGCAGCCGGCGAAAGGCCGCGACGGTGAGCGGCGCGTCGGGGTGCGTCTGCGCCACGAAGCGCAGGCCGCCGGCGGTGATACGGACGAGATCGCTCATGTCGTTCATGCCATCGCCATGTCGGTCTTGCGCTGGGCCCAGCCCGTCATGCGCCGCTCGACCAGCGACGAGACGGCATACAGCGCCACCCCCATCGCAGCAAGCAGGAAGAGCCCGGCGAACACCATCGGCACATCGAAGTTGCCGCTGGCGATCATCATCACCGTGCCGATGCCCTGGTTGGACGCGACCGTCTCGCTCAGCACGGTGCCCACGAAGGCCAGCGTGATCGCGATCTTGAGCGAGGCGAACAGGTAGGGCAGCGCACGCGGCAGGCCCACGTTCCAGAGAATGTCGCGCTTCCTCGCGCCGAGCACGCGCAGCACGTCCTCCAGCTCGGGCTCGGTGCTCGCGAGGCCGGTGGCCACGTTGACCACCACCGGAAAGATGCTGATCACCATCGAGGTCAGGATCGCCGGCACCGTGCCCGCGCCGAACCACACCACGAACAGCGGCACCACCGCCACCTTCGGAATGCTGGAGAACCCCACCAGCAGCGGATAGGTCACGTCGTAGGCCAGCTTCGAAGAGCCGATCATCACGCCGATGACGATGCCCGCTCCCACGCCCAGCACGAAGCCGGCGAGCGTGGTGTAGAGCGTCTGCACGGTGTGCGGCCACAGCAGCGGCATCTTCTGGATCAACACCGCCGCGATCTGGCTCGGGCGCGGCAGGATCAGGTCGGACACGCCGAAGGCCAGGCACACCACCTCCCAGAGCACGAAGAAGCCGACGAGCGCGCCCGCGGAAAGCAGGCGTTGCCGTGCTAGCGGCGCGATCATGCGGCCACCTCTTCGAGCACATTCCCAGGCGGCACCAGCATCGGTACTGGCACCGCATCGCTTTCGCGGCGCGCCTGCGCGATGCGCATGCGCAGCTGCTGCACCAGCGCCGCGAACTCGGGCGCATAGCTGCTCTCCAGCGTGCGCGGCCGCGCGAAGCCCACGTCGCGCGTTTCGAGAATGCGCCCCGGCCGCGCGCTCATCACGCAGATGCGGTTGGCCAGGTAGGCCGACTCGCGCAGGTCGTGCGTCACCAGCAGCACGGTCGGGCGCTTGGCGATCCACAGCGTCTGCATGATGTCCCACAGCTCCTCGCGCGTGAACTGGTCGAGCGCGCCGAAGGGCTCGTCGAGCAGCAGCAGTTCGGGCTCGTGCACGAGCGCACGGCACAGCGAGGCGCGCTGCAGCATGCCGCCCGACAGCTGCCACGGCCGCTTGTCGCCGAAGCCCTTGAGCCCCACCTGCGCCAGCAGCGCATCGGCGCGCTCGGCGTATTCGCCGCGCTTCTTGCTGCGGTAGTGCTGCCGGAAGGGCTCGACGATCTTGAGCGGGATCATCACGTTCTCGCGGATCGTGAGCCACGGCAGCATGGTTGGGTTCTGGAAGGCGAGGCCGATGCGAAGGCGCGGTGCTGTCGACGCATGCGCACCCGCCGGGGCCAGCGTGCCGGCCGCGCCCACCTCGCGCCCACCGGCAATCACCGCGCCCGCACTCGGCCTCAGCAGGCCGGCCACCAGCTTCAGGATGGTCGACTTGCCGCAGCCGCTCGGGCCCACCAGGGCAACGAAGTCGCCCTTCTCGATGTCCAGCGTCGTATGGTCCAGCGCGATGGTGCCGCCGCCATAGCGCAGCATCACGTCGGACAGTTGGATGAATGCGTTGCCCATGAGGTCCTTCAGGAAAATGTGGAGTCCGTGTCGTCCACCCGCAGGATCGCGGCCACCGGGCCGCCGCCCGCGGGCCCCTGGTGCTCGGCGCCGCCCGACACGTACAGCGCCGTATGGCCGGCCACCGAGGCCAGCACACCGCCCACCACGGCACGCGCATGGCGCGTCGAGTGAATGTCGGAGTCGTTGAGCATGGTGTGGCGCGTGTCGCGCACGCGGCCGTCGGGGCTGGCCTCGGCCTTCGCGAGCAGGTTCACGAGCCGCGCCGACAAAGCCTGCGCATCGCGCTCCGGGTCGAGCCCGAAGGCATCGCGCAGCAAGGCGCGCACGCTCGCGGCGTCGATCGCATCGCGCATCACCGCATGGGCGATGCGGAACGCCGACGCGCTGCCTTGCGCCTCGCCGAGCACGATGACGACGTTGTCTTCCAGCTCGATGCCGGCCGAGGCCGATGCGCGCGCGGAGAACAGCCGCCAATCGCTCATCACGCTGGCATCGCAGACCTCTTCGCGCGCGACTTCGCCAAGCGCGACCGCCACACCGAGCGCCGATGCGCCGCGCGAATAGCCCATCGACTCATAGCTGTCGTGGGTCACGGGTGCGGCGCCGCGTGCCAGCGCGGCGGAGACCTTGGCCGCGGTAAGCAACGGGCACTTGACCTGCACGAAGTGCACGTCGTCCGCGCTCTCGATGCCCGCATCGCGCATGGCCTCGGCCACGGCTTCGGCCGTGGCGTCGACCTGTGCGGTGCGGCCCAATTCCTCCGGCAGGAAGGCGCGCGTGTGCGCGACGCCGACCACGAGGCGCTTGCCCGGGCCAGCCGGCGCTTCGGCCACCCAGCGCCGCGTGAACACCGTGAAATGCGGCGACAGCACGCCCTCGGTGCCGCCCGACATCACCAGCGCCACGCGGGCATGCACCGCGTCGGGCGTGCAACCCAGCGCGGGCGCCAGCAGATGGCACCAGGCACTGGATGCGTACTCGCGCGTGAAGTCGTTGACGCAGCCGTTGCCTTCGGTCTTTCCCATCACGGCCACGATGTCGGCCGCGACGATCTCGCCCGCATCGATCAGCGCCCTGGCGCCGCTCAGGTCGCCCGGCCCGCTGCACGGGATGCGCCATACCTGCACCTGCTGCACGCGACCCGCGTTCATGCGGCGCTCCAATCCACCGCACCCACCGGCACGGCCGTCGCAGGCACGCCGGCCGGCGTCTGCAGGATGGCGCTGCTGTAGTGCTCGGTGTTGCGCGGCTTCGGAGTGGGCATCTTCTGCACACCCTTCACCGTGCGCCCCCAGCCGACCGCATCGCTCACCAGCTTGCCTTCGCGCATCACGAAGCGCCCGCGCAGCAGCGTGTGCAGCGGATAGCCCTTCACCGCGCGGCCGTTCCACGGCGATATCTTGCTGATGCTCTGCAGCCGGTTCTGCGACAGCGTGCCGGCGCGCTGCATGTCGACGATCGCGATGTCGGCGTGCGCACCCGGCGCGATCACGCCCTTGGTGCCATACAGGCCCCAGGCCCTGGCCGGGTTCACCGCGCTCCAGCGCACGTAGTCCATCAGCGTGGCGCGCTCGCGGTTCACCTCGGTCAGCATCAGCGGCATCTGCGTCTCCACGCCCGGAAAGCCGCAGTCGCAGTCCCAGATGCTCTCGCGGGTCTTCTCTTCGGGGGTGTGCGGCGCGTGGTCGGTCGCGATCATGTCGAGCGTGCCGTCGAGCAGCGCGTCCCACAACGGCTGGTTGTGGCGCGCCTCGCGGATCGGCGGATTGAGCCGCATCACGCCGCCGAGCTTCAGCATGTGGCTGGTGTTCAGCAGCAGGTACTGCGGGCAGGTCTCGGCCGTCACGTCGACGCCGCGGCGCTTGGCTTCACGCAGCAGGAAGAGCGAATCGGCCGCGCTGTGGTGCGCGATGTGCACGCGCGCGCCGGTCCACTCGGCCAAGGTGAGCACGCGGCCAATGGCTTCGATCTCGGCCACCGCCGGGCGCGCGGCCAGGTGCGCCATCGCGTCGATGCGGCCGGCGGCCTGCATCTGCTTCTGGCGGCGCTGCAGGATTGACGAGTTCTCCGCATGCACCACGGTGCGGATACCCAACGGGGCGAGCTTCTCGAAACCCTCGAGCAACGCACCATCGGTAGGCGCGGGCAGGTTGCCGAAGGTGTTGCCGACAAAGGCCTTGAAGCTGGTGACGCCGGCGTCGAGCAGTTCTTCGAGCCGCTCGACCGTATCGTCGCCCAACAGGCCGTGGATGCCGAAGTCGCAATACGACGACTCGGCTGCCTTCTGCTTCAGGCGCAGGGCCTCGACGGTGCCCGTCGCCGGATTGGTGTTGGGCATCTCGAACACGGTGGTCACGCCGCCCATCGCGGCGGCGGCCGAGCCGGTCTTCCAGGTTTCCTTGTTCGGGTAGCCCGGGTCGCGGAAATGCACGTGGCTGTCGATGGCGCCCGGCAGCAGAAACAGCCCGTCGGCGCGCATCTCCTCGCGCGCCGGCGGCATGGTGTCGTCATGGCCGACGGCCACGATGTGCTCGCCTGCGATGGCCACGCTGGCTTCGATGATCTGGTCTGCGGACACGACGCGCGCGCCGCGAATGACGAGGTCGACTTCTTTCATGCCGGTCTCCTCAGAGCATGGCCCAGCCGCCGTCGACGGGCAGGTCGACGCCGGTGATCTGTCGGGACACATCGCTCGCCATGAAGAGGCAGGCGTTGGCAACGTCGGCATCGGTGGAGACGCGGCGCAGCGCATAGTCGGCCGCGTGCCGCGTCATCGCTTCTTCCAGCGTGATGCCGAGCTTGTCGGCCATGTTGGCGCACACCTTCTCGCGAAAGCGCGGCCCGTCGACCATGCCGGGCGCCACGCAATTCACATTGATGCCGTACGGGCCGGCCTCCAGCGCAAAGCTCTTGGTGATGCCGCGCAGGCCCCACTTCGAGGCCGAGTAGGCCATGCGGCCGGCGCGTCCGCGCATGCCGAAGGTGCCGCCGACGTTCACCACCTTGCCGCTCCTGCGCTCGATCATCGAGGGCAGCACGGCGCGCATTGTGTTGAAGCAGCCTGTCATGTTGAGCTGCACGATCTCGTCGAATTCCTCGCTCGTGGTTTCCCAGCCGGTCTTGCCGATCGGGCCCGAGCCGCCGGCCACGTTGACCAGCACGTCGATGCGGCCGAAGGCCTCCAGCGCATGCGCGGCCAGTGCCTCGGTCTGCGAGCCCACGGTCAGGTCGCAGGGCACGACGACCGCATCGACGCCGAGCGCGCGCGCCTCCTCGGCCACAGGCTCGATGGCGCCGATGTCGCGCCCGGCCAGCACCAGCTTCGCGCCTTCCCGGGCAAAGGCCAGCGTCACGGCGCGCCCCATGCCCTTGGCCGGGCCGGTGATGAGCGCCACCTTGTCTCTCAGTTGCAGTTCCATGTCGTTTCTCGCTTTCAGTTCAAAGTCTTGGAGGGGCGCTCGGCGCGCGCGGGCAGGAAGCTGCGGTCGAACACTTCGGCAGGCGCCGGTGTGCGCGGCAGCTGGTTGGCGTCCACCACGATGTCGATGGATTTCTTCAATCGCGCGTCGTCCACGTCGCCCAGGCCGATGCGGGCCACCTCCGGGTGGCTCATGTCGTTGCGCAGCGTGGCGAGCAGCTTTTCCTTCTCGACCTCGCGCTTGAGCAGCGGCTCGCGCTTCATGACGTAGTCGATGCCCATGTCCGGGTCGGCAATGACTTCCTTCACCGCGCGGTTCAACGCCTTCACGAAGCCTTGCACCGCCTTGGGGTTGTCCCGGGCGAAGACGCGCGAGAAGAACACGGCGTTCGAATACAGGTCCATGCCGTGGTCGCCGTAGCGGATGAAGCGCAGGTCCTTCGCCGGATCGAGCCCCATCGCCTTCGCGCTGAAGCTCACGGTGGTGACGTAGCCGAAGGCGGCGTCGATCTGCCCGCGCGTGAGCATCTGCTCGCGCAGGTTGGGCGCCATGTTGGTGATGCTTACCTTCGACGCATCGACCTTCGCGATCCTGGCGAAGGCCGGGAACAGCTTCAGCGCGCCGTCGTTGGCGGGGCCGCCGATGGTCTTGCCTTCGAGGTCCTTGGGCGTCTTGATGGGGCTGCCCTCCTTCACCACCAGCGTGAAGGGCGGCGTGTTGTAGAGCATGTAGACCGCCACCGGCGCATCGGCCGGGCGTTTCGATGCCAGGTCGACCAGTGCGTTGAGATCGCCGAAGCCGGCCTGGTAGGCGCCCGCCGCCACCTTCGGGATCGAGGCCGCGGAGCCCTCGCCCTGGTCGATCTCGACGTCGAGGCCCTCGGCCTTGAAGTAGCCCTTGTCCTGGGCGACGAAGAACCAGGCCTGCGGGCCTTCGTACTTCCAGTTGAGCACGAGCTTGACCGGCACCTGCGCGGCGGCGGAAACGGCCGCCAGGGCCAGGCCGGCGGCAGCGCCCAGCGAAGCGAGCGAACGCACGAGGCGCGAGTTGGCGAAGAAGGACAGCGGCATGCGGAGGACTCCTAGCGTTTCTTGGAGAGTGAGGAAAGCGAAGCGAGCAGCGACTCGGCGGTTGCAACGAAACCGTGCAGCTGCTGCACGATGAAATGAATGCCGCGCGTCACGTAGGCCGGCGACGGGGTGCCGCACGCGTCCTTCAGCAACACGCAGTCGTAGCCGAGGAAGTTCGCGTCCTGCAGCGTCGAGAACACGCAGCGGTCGGTGTTGATGCCGGCGAACAGCAGCGTCGTGATGCCCTGCTGGCGCAGGACGCTGTCGAGCTCGTTGTCCCAGAAGCCGCTGAGGCGGTGCTTGTGCACCGTGATGTCTCCGGGCGCTACAGCCAGCTCGTCGATCACCTGCGCACCCCACTCGCCCTGCACGAGCGACGGGCCGTGGTCGATGGGCGAATGCTCCGCATAGCCCACGCCGTCTGCGCTGCGCTTGCCCTTGAATTGCACCGTGGGCGACAGGTTGAGGCGGTCCGCGCGAATACCCCAGTTGAGCCACACCACGCCGCCGCCAGCCGCGCGCCATGCCGGCAGCAGCCGCGCGATGGTCGGAATGGGCTTGCGCGCCGCGCGAATGCCGATGCCCTTCTGCGCGAACCAGCCCTCGGGATGGCAGAAGTCGTTCTGCATGTCGACCACGACGAGCGCGCTGCGCGCCAGGTCGAACTCGATCGGCTGCGGCTCGGCGGGCATCTGCACGGGCCGTGGCCGCTTCGGGAAGCGCACGAGGCTGACCCGGCCGCCGGCGAGTGTCCAGGCGTTGTGGGGCGCCGGACCGAAACGGACGGGCGGTTGCGCCGCATTGGTGCGCGAGGGTGCAGATCGGCGTGTCATGCGAGATCGGCACGCAGTCGCCGTGCCAGAAGGTGCTCCGAATCCATACCGATTCACGTACTGCCCGTTGCCGTTGCGGCAACGGTAAAAGCGGCACTCCTGGCGCGCTTCGTGCAATCGCCACGGGCATGAACCACCTTCGCTTCCTGCGCTATGCAGACGAGGTCGCCCGGGCCGGCTCGATCCGCCAGGCGGCCGAGCGGCTCCATGTCGCACCCTCCGCCGTCAACCGCCGCATCCAGGACCTGGAGGACGAACTGGGCACACCGCTCTTCGAGCGTTTGCCGCGCGGCATGCGCCTGACCGCCGCGGGCGAACTGTTCGTGCGCTACATCCGCGGCCGCTCTTCGGAGCTGGAGCGGGTGCGCTCCGAAATAGAAGACCTGCAGGGCCTGCGCCGGGGCGCCGTCCGGCTGGTGGCCAGCCAGGCGCTCGCGCCGCGCTTCCTGCCGGCGGCCGTGAATGACTTCGCTGCGGAGCACCCGCTGGTGGCTTTCGATGCGCGCATCGGCGACCACGTGCAGGCCGCCGACGCGCTGCGCAGCTTCGAGAGCGACCTCGCGCTGGTGTTCAACCTGGCGCCGGAGTCCGACATCGAGCGCGTGTGCGCGGTCGAGCAGAAGCTCATGGCCATCATGCACAAGCGCCATCCGCTGGCGAAGTCCAAGACCCTGCGCCTGAGCGATTGCGCCGACTACCCTGTGGTGCTGCCGAACCGCGACACCGGCGGGCGCCAGATGCTGGAGCGCTTTCTCGCCCGCAGCTCCACGCGGATAAGGGCCATGGTGGAGAGCAACAGCTTCGAGTTCCTGCGCGGCTGCCTCTACGACGGGCGCTCGATCTCGTTCCAGATGGCCATCGGCGCCGCGGCCGAAGCCCCCGACATCGTGGCGCGGGACATCGAGGACCGCGGCTTTCCGCGTGGCGAACTGGTACTGGCCAGCCTGCGCGGCCGGCAGTTGCCGGTGATCGCCTATGCCTTCGCGGAGTTCCTGCGCAAGCGGCTCACCGGGGCGCAGGCCGCGGACGCCCGCTAGCGCGACAGCGCGGGCAGCGCCTTCTCCAGCGTGGCGACGAAGGCCTGCATGGCTTCGGTCTCGTGCGCGCCGCGCTTGGTGATGCGGAAGAAGTCGAGCCCCACCTTCGGCTTGGTCAGCACGTCGGTGCGCACGCGGTGCCGGCGGCAGGCGGCCAGCGCAAAGGTCGGCATCACGGCCGTGCCGAAGCCGGCCTCCACCATCGAGATCAGCGTGCCGAAGAAGTTGAACGCGGGCCGCTGCGCGTCGGCGCGGCCGATGATGGCCAGATGCTGGTCGATCACCTTCTGGATCGGGTTGCCGGGCGGCAGGCCGAGGAGTTCGGCGCTGCGCAACACGGACCATGGCGCGGTGCCGATGGCAGGCGGCTCTTCGCCATCACCATCGCAAGGCGCCACCCGCATCAGGTGAAAGCGCCCTACCGGCGTGCGCTCCAGCCCCGCCGCGGCCTTGAAGAAAAAGCCCAGGCCCACATCGGCATCGCCGGCCGCCACCATCGCCTCCACGTCGCGCAGGTCGGCGTCGAACAGGCGCAGGCTCACCTGCGGATGCGCCGCGCGGAAGGTGGTGAACACCTGCGGCAGCAGATGCGAGGACACCAGCGGCGTGGCCGCAATGCGCAGCGTCTGGCGCGCGGCGTCGCCCTCGGCGCCCAGCTCGGCCGCCACGTCGTCGAGATCGGTCACCAGCCGTTCAACCACTGGCAGCAAGCGCCGCCCTGCCGGCGTGAGGCTCACCACGCGCGTGGTGCGATCGAACAGCCGGCAGCCCAGCTGCCTTTCCATCTCGCGGATCAGGATGCTGAGCCCCGCCTGCGTGATGTGCGCCTGCTCGGCCGCGCGCGTGAAGTTGCCCATGCGTGCCACCTGCAGGAATGCGCGCATCTGGCGGGTCGATAGGTTCATAAGGATTCATGATAAATCCATATCACATCTAAATTTCCCAAATGACCAGCTTGCGTTCCTAATGCGGCCCGAGACAAAACCGAACGCAACGACCGACCATTCATGAGCAACGAAGTCATCATCCTGGGCGCCGGCATCGGCGGCCTGACCCTGGCGCTGAGCCTGCACCAGGCCGGCATTCCCTGCCGCGTATACGAGGCCGTGCCCGAGCTGAAGCCGCTGGGCGTGGGCATCAACCTGCTGCCGCATGCCGTGCGCGAGCTCACCGAACTCGGGCTGCTGGACGCCCTCGACAAGGTGGGCGTGCGCACGCAGGAGGCCGTGTTCTTCACCGAGCACGGCCAGTTGATCTTCCGCGAGGCCGCCGGCCAACACGCGGGCTACGACTGGCCCCAGTTCTCCATTCACCGCGGCGACCTGCAGACGGTGCTGTACGAAGAGACGCTGAAGCGCCTCGGCCCCGACAGCGTGGTGTGCAACCGCCGCTGCACGGGCGTGACACAGGACGCCGGGGGCGTCACCGCGCACCTTGCCGATGCGCCTTCGGTGCGCGGCGCAATCGCGGTCGGCTGCGACGGCATCCACTCGGCGCTGCGCAAGCAGCTGTACCCGGATGAAGGCGCACCGCGCTATTCGGGCGTGAACATGTGGCGCGGCACCGCGCGCTGGAAGCCCTTTCTCTCGGGCGGCAGCATGGTGCGCGCGGGCTGGCTCGCGGTCGGCAAGATGGTGATCTACCCGATCCGCAACGACATCGACGCCGAGGGCAATCAGCTCGTGAACTGGGTCGCCGAGATCCACGCGCCACAGCCCGCCCTGCGCGACTGGAGCCGCGCGGGCCGGCTCGAAGACTTCCTGCCTGCGTTTGCCGACTGGCACTTCGACTGGCTCGACGTGCCCGCGCTGATCCTCGCGTCGGACACCATCCTCGAGTACCCGATGGTCGACCAGGACCCGCTGCCGCGCTGGACGCACGGCCGCCTCACGCTGCTGGGCGACGCGGCGCATCCCATGGTGCCGCGCGGCTCCAATGGCGCCGGGCAGGCGATCATCGATGCGCGCTTCCTGGCCGGTGCGCTGAAGGACCTGGGCGTAGGCACCGCCGCGCTGGAGGACTACGACCGCGTGCGCGTGAAGGCCACCACGAACGTGGTGCTGACCAACCGCAGCAACCCGCCCGACGCGATCCTGCGCGAAGTGTTCGAGCGCTCGGGCGGCAAGCGCTTCCGGAACATCGAGGACGTCGTGCCCGTCGCCGAGCTGCAGGCCATCTCGGACAACTACAAGCGCGTGGCCGGCTACGACCCGGTGGCGCTGAAGGCGCGCGCCTCCTACCTTTGAGCATCACTGAAAAGAACACGGAGACACGACCATGCGTTCGCTGATCGAGAAAACCAAGAAGACCCTCGCCGCCCTGCTTCTCGCGACGGGCGCCACCGCTGCCTGTGCCTGGCCTGACCAACCGATCACGCTGGTGGTGCCCTACACGCCCGGCACCGGCATCGACCTGGTGGCACGCCAGCTCTCGGCCCGCCTGCCTGCCCTGCTGGGCCAGCCGGTGATCGTGGAGAACGTGGCCGGCGCCAGCGGCAACATCGGCAGCGAGCGCGTGGCTCGCGCCAAGCCCGACGGCTACACGCTGATGGTGCAGGTCAACACGCTGGTGATGAACCGCAGCCTGTATCGCTCGCTGAGCTACGACCCGGTGGCCGACTTCGCGCCGGTGTCGCTCACCTCGTGGGGCACGCTGCTCCTGGTGACGAACCCGAACGTGCAGAAGGCGACGACGGTGTCGCAGATGGTGAGCGCTGCCAAGGCGGCCCCCGGCAAGCTGACGTATGCAACGCCGGGCGTCGGCACGCCGCACCACCTGTCGATGGCGCTGTTCATGCAGGGCACGGGCACCGAGATGCTGCATGTGCCGTACAAGGGCACGGCCGGCGCGGTGACCGACCTGCTGGGCGGGCGCATCGACTACATGTTCCTGCCGGTGCACGTGGCGCTGCAGCACATCCAGGTGGGCAAGCTCAAGGCCATTGCCACCGGCAGCGGCAAGCGCCTGCCACAGCTGCCCGACGTTCCCACGCTGTCCGAGGCCGGCGTGACCGCCGACAACGTGGACATGTGGTACGGCGTGCTCGCGCCGAAGGGCACGCCGCCTGACGTGGTGGCGCGGCTCAACAAGGAGATCGCGGCGGTGCTGAAGCAGCCCGAGGTGGCGAAGTCGTTCGAGTCGCAGGGCATGGTGCCGGCAAGCTCGACGCCGGCCGAATTCGGCATGCTGATGAAGAAGGATGCGGACCGCTGGGCCGCAGTCGTCAAGCGCGGCAACATCACCGCTGACTGAGGCAGCAGCAGGCTCGTTCAGCGCGGCGCCGAGGCCTTCCCCGCGTGCCGCGCCAGATGCACCTGGTGCAGCGTGATCTTGCGCACCTCGGCCTGGCTGGTCTCGATGTGCGCGCGCAGCAGCATCGCGGCCTGGTCGCCGCGATTGGCTCGCACGGCCTTCAGGATCTTCGCGTGCTCGTCGTAGGTGGCATCGATGCGCGGCTGCTTGGTGAAGTCGAGCCGGCGGATGATGCGGATGCGATCGGTCACGTCGCCGTGCACGCGTGCCATCTCGGCGTTGCCGGCTGCCGCCACGAGCGAGCAATGAAAGGCTTCGTCCCACTGCGCCACCTGCGCCATGTCGCTGCTGCGCTGCGCCGCAGGCACCAGCCAGATGCCGGCCAGCGTGTCGAGCAGGCCGCGATCGATGTGGCGGTCGGTCTCGCACAGCCGGTGCACGGCGGTGGTCTCCAGCACCATGCGCAGGTCGTAGAGCTGCTCGAACTGGTCGAAGTCGAAGGGCAGCACGCGCCAGCCGCTGCGGAACAGCACTTCGACGAAGCCTTCCTGCTGCAGCCGGAACAGCGCCTGCCGCACCGGCGTGCGCGACACGCCGAGCCGGTCGCTGATCTCGCTCTCGGTGAAGCGGTCGCCGGGCACGAGGATGAAGTCGGCCACGTCGCGCTTGAGCTGCGCGTAGACCTCGTCGGCCCGCGTGCGGAAAACGGCCGTATCGGTGGCAGTAACGGGAGATTCGGGGCGGGTTCGAACGGTAGACACGTGTGGAATGGTAGTCGCTGGCGTCGGCATCAAGAAGAAGGGCTGCTGTTCAGCGCCTCGAGCAGCGCGGCGCTCGGCGCGGTCCAGCCGACGATGGCACCCTGTGCACGGACCATGTCGAGCGTCGCCGCCTTGAATGCCGGGAAATAGCTTTCGGTGCAGTCCTCGAGCAGCAGGCTGTCGTAGCCGCGGTCGTTGGCTTCGCGCATGCTGGTCTGCACGCAGACCTCGGTCGTGACGCCGCCGAACAGCAGGTGGGTGATGCCGCGCTGCTGCAGCAGTTCGTGCAGGCCGGTAGCATAGAACGCGCCTTTGCCGGGCTTGTCGATGACAATCTCGCCGTCGATGGGGGTGAGCGCTTCGATGATCTGGTTGCCAGGCTCGCCAGCCACGAGGATGCGGCCCATGGGGCCTTCGTCGCCAATGCGCAGCGTGGGATTGCCGCGGTTTCGCTTGGCCGGTGGGCAGTCGGAGAGGTCGGCGGCGTGCGCTTCCCTTGTGTGCACTACGAGGCCGCCGGCTTGTCTCCACGCCCGCAGTGCTTCTTTGGTTGCGGGGACGATGGCTTCGAGCAGCGAGACATCGTTGCCCAGCGTTTCGCCGAAGCCACCGGGCTCGATGAAGTCGCGCTGCATGTCGATGAGGACCAGCGCGGTCTTTGCTACGTCGAACTCGTAGGGGAATGGGTTGGCTTGTTCTATGCGCATGCTTTTGCTCGCTGGTTCCGATGCGTTCATGCCGCAGCCTTCAACGGCTCGTGATGCCCACCGCCCATGTGCGCTCCGATCACGTGTCTTTCCGCACCAGCCGCCGAAGTCTCGAAAACGATCTGCCCTTCGCTCATCACGACGATGCGGTCCGCCAGTTCGAGCAGTTCGTCGAGGTCTTCGCTGATCAGCAGCACCGCCCCGCCCTTCTCGCGTACCTGCACGATGCGTGAGTGGATTTCGGCGACGGCCGCGAAGTCCAAGCCGAACACCGGGTTCGCGGCGATCAGCACGTTGATGTCGCCGGCCAGCTCCCGGGCCAGCACCGCGCGCTGTACGTTGCCGCCGGAGAGGCTGCGGATCGGCGCACCTTCGCCCTGCGTCTTCACGCCGTACTCCGCGATCCATTCGCGCGCCCTGCTGCGCCAATACGGAAAGCTCAGCACACCGCCACGCGACAAAGGCGGTTGATCGAAATCACGCAGCGCCATGTTTTCCGCGACGCTGAGGTCGCCGACACAGGCGTTGCGCAGCGGCTCTTCGGGAAGGCTGCGGACCTTGAGCTTGCGGTTCTCGGCGCGGTGCGCACCATAGGGCTGCCCCATTACCGTGACCTTGCCTGCAAGGCGCGGACGCTGGCCAACGAGCGCCTCTACAAGTTCGCGCTGCCCATTGCCGGAGACGCCAGCCACGCCGAGGATTTCTCCCGCGCGCACGGACAGGCTCAGGTCGTGCAGCGCCAGCGTGCCGCGATCGCCTTGCGCCTTGAGTCCTTCGACCTTCAATGCAACAGGCGCATTGGCAGGCACGGGCTTCCTGGCGACAGGCGTCGATGTCGTTGCCTGCTCGCCACCCATCATGGCCTGCGCCAGTTGCGCCGGGCTGGTGTCAACCACGCGGCAGTGATGCACCGCCTTGCCTCGCCGCAGCACCGTCACGCTGTCGGCATACGCCATCACCTCGCGAAACTTGTGCGTGATGATGAGCACCGTGCACAGCCCGCTGCGCGCGAACTCGCGCACATGACCCAGCACCTCGTCGGCCTCCTGTGGCGTAAGCACCGAGGTGGGCTCGTCCAGGATCAGCAGGCGCGGCTTCAGGTACAGCTGCTTGAGCAGTTCGAGCTTCTGCTTCTCGCCGGCCGCAAGCTCCGAAGGCCGCACGTCCAGGTCGAGGCTGAACGGCGTGGTCGCAAGAAAGTCTTTCAGTTCCGCGCGCTTCGTCTTCCAGTCGATCAGCGCCGGCGTCTTGCCGCCTGCGAGCAACAGGTTCTCCGCCACCGTCATGCCGGGCGCCAGCGTGAAATGCTGGTAGACCATGCCGATGCCCAGCGCGCGCGCCACGATGGGGTTGGCGATGTCCTGCTCGCGCCCGTCGATCAGGATGCTGCCCTCCTCCGCGCGCTGGAAGCCCGCCACGCACTTCACCAGCGTGCTCTTGCCCGCGCCGTTCTCGCCAAGCAGCGCATGCACCGTGCCGGGCTCGACGTGCATCGTCACGCGGTCCATGGCCGTGAAGGCGCCGAAGCGTTTGGTGAGCTCGTAGGTGTCGAGCGCGAGTGCACCAGTGCCTGAGGGAAGGCCGCCGATGGCGTGGGGTGATATGGCGCTCATGTTCGTTTGCCATCCCTTGAGTGCGTGTTAGGGCCGATCAACGACCGCTCTGAACGATCACGCCGATGGGGTGCTTTGCGCAGCGAAGTAAAGGAGGAGGCCGAAGGCCGGGGGACATTCGCGGAGCAAGGTACCCCGTCGGCGTGAGCGCGCCCCGAACAAAACAGCTTCATGCAACCGCCAGCAAAGCCTGCGAGGTGGCATGCGCCCCGAACACGCCGCCCTGCATGGTGATCATCTTCAGCGCAGCAAGATGATTGCCGTAGTCCGTCGCAGCCGTGCAGTCCGACAACAGCAGGCACTCGAACCCCCGGTCGTTCGCGTCGCGCATCGTGGTGTGCACGCAAACATCGGTCGTGATGCCCGCAAGGATGATGTTCTCGATGCCACGCGTACGCAGGATCAGTTCGAGATCCGTCGCATAGAACGACCCCTTTCCCGGCTTGTCGATCACGATCTCGCCCGGCAACGGCGCCAGTTCCGGAATGATTTCCCAGCCCGGCTCGCCGCGCACCAGGATGCGCCCGCACGGCCCGTCGTCGCCGATGCCCACGCCATTCGCACCGATCTGCCGCGACCGCCATCGCTTGTTGGCCGGCAGATCGCCGAGGTCGGGCCGGTGGCCTTCGCGCGTGTGGATGATGTGATAGCCCAGCGGCCGCAGCACCGCCAGCGTACGCGCGATCGGCTTGATCGGCGCCTGCACCAGCGACAGGTCGTAGCCCATCACGTCGACGTACCCGCCCTTGCCGCAGAAGTCGGTCTGCATGTCGATGACGATGAGCGCGGTGTTGTCGGGCCGCAGCGCGCCGTTGTAGGGCCAGGCATAGGGCTCGGCGGCCACGTGGCGTTCGGTGGTGTTGGCGATGGTGGTGGTCATGGTCGTGATCCTGCGTAGTTGCGTTGCGGCGGCGCAAAGCCGCAACTCGTGCCGTCGGTCACCTTCACCTCGGCGCTCCATGGCAGCCTGTAGGTGCCGGCGGCCATGTCGTGCATGTAGGTGTAGGGGCAGTCCTGTGCGCCGCCCTTCACCGCGACATACCCGCGGTGGTAGAGCTGGTAGATGTTGTTCTCCACGCCCCAGCCGGTGCGGGCCTCGCGCACGAGGTCGGGGCGCAGCTCGGCGGTGATGATCTCGTCGATGCGGCCACCGCCCTCGGCCAGCACGGTGCCGTCGAAATTGCAGAACATGCCCTCGCCCATCGAGTCGAAGCTGCCATCGCTGCCGCACAGGCATACGCTCGCGGTGTAGGCGAGGTTGCAGAAAGCGTTGGCCTGGTTGGTGATCTTCCACGCATGGCGGATGGGCGCGGTGTAGCCGGCCGTGCGCAGGATGATGTCCGCGCCCTTGTACGCGGCCTCGCGCGCCATCTCGGGAAACATGCCGTCGTGGCAGATGATGAGCGACAGCTTGCTGCCGTTGGGTCCGTCGCACACCGGAATGCCGAGGTTGCCGGGCTCCCACGGCTCGACCGGCACCCACGGGTGCAGCTTGCGGTAGTAGAGCCTGATCTCGCCGTGGTCGTCGATGATCAGGCCGCTGTTGTAGGGATTGCCGCCGGGGTTGGCTTCCATGATGGAGAAGCAGCCCCAGATGCGATGTTCGACGCAGGCATTCTTGAAGGCCGCGACTTCAGGGCCGTCGAGCGCGCACATGATCTCGGGGTTGGTGTCCATCGAGAGTCCATGCAGCGCGTACTCCGGGAACACCACGAGGTCCATGGTCGACTGGTTGCGGCGGGCCTTGCCCACCAACTCGCAGATGCGCTGCGCCTGCGCGGCGAGGTCGGCCGGCGTCTTCACGCTCGGCAGCTGCAACTGCACCAGACCGACGACGACACCATGCGCCGATTTGTTGAGGCCTCCGAGACCGCTCATGACGTTCAACTCCTTGTCGACGAGAGTTCGCCGGGGCTGCCGACGGCCGCGCTACCCGGCTTGCAGGTGAACACCAGAATCACCAGCGTGAGCACATACGGCACGGTGTTGAAGAGGTGGTAGCCCCAGCCGATGCCGATGGATTGCAGAGCCGGGCCGATGGCGCCCGCGCCGCCGAAGAGCAGCGCCGCACCCACGCAGCGCAGCGGGCTCCAGCGCGCGAAGATCACGAGCGCCACCGCAATCAGGCCCTGGCCGCTGGAGATGCCTTCGTTCCAGCTGCCGGGGTAGAACAGCGTGAGCGACGCACCGCCGAGCCCGGCGATGAAGCCGCCCGCCGTGGTGGCCGCGATGCGCAGGCCCGAAACCGAGTAGCCGAGCGCGCGCGTGGCCTGCGCCGAGTCACCCGCCATGCGCACCAGCAGCCCGGCACGCGTGCGCGCGAAGCCCCACCACAGCAGCACTGCGAGCGCGACGCCGATGGGCACCAGCGCATTGAGCTGCAGCGCCGAGCGCACGACAGTGTTGTCGCTCCAGAAGCCCAGCGGGATCGCGGGAATCTGCGGCGCCTGCGGCTGGATGAGCGGCTTGCCGAGATAGAACGCGAGCCCCGTGCCGAGCAACATCAGAGCAATGCCGGTCGCCACGTCGTTCACGCGGTCGAGCGAGCACAGCAGGCCGTGCAGCAGCGCGAGCGCCGCACCGGCCACCGCGCCGATCAGCACGCCGAGCCATGCGGAGTCGGTGAGGTAGGCACCGCCGAAGGCCGCCATGGCCGACAACACCAGCACGCCTTCGAGCCCGAGGTTGATGCGCCCCGATTTCTCGGTGAGGCATTCGCCCAGGCTCACGAAAAGGAATGGAGCGCCGACGCGCAGCGCGCCGCCGACGATGCCGGCAACCAGCGCGATCCATTGGTCGGCCGTCATGTGTAGCTCCTTGCCTCGGGCAGCATGCGGTCGCCGAACTTCTTCCAGTTGACCGTGCGCAGGCCCTCGCTCGCGAGGATCAGCACGAAAGCGATACCCTGCAGCACCAGCACCGACGCATCGGGCAACCCCAGCCGCCGCTGCAGCAGGCTGCCCGCCGCACCGAAGCCGCCGAACAGGATCGCCACCGGCACGATGGCAACCGGGTTGTGCCGTGCGATGAAGGACACGAGGATGCCCGCGTAGCCGTATCCCGCGATCAACGAGGCGTTGGCATTGGTGTGCACTGCTGCAACCTCGACCGCACCCGCCAGCCCCGCGCACGCGCCGCCGAGTCCGCAGGCAGAAAGAATGAGCCGCGTGGCCGGCAGCCCCACAAGCTGCGCGGTGCGCGGGTTGCCGCCCACCACGCGCACTGAGAAGCCCGAAGCCGTAGCGCGCAGCCACCAGCCGAGCCCCAGGCAGGCCACGATGCCGATCACCAGGCCCCAGTGCACGTCGGAACCACCGATGCCGCCTATCAGCATCCCGTCGTTCAATGCATAGGTCGAGGGCTTGTTCAGGCTCGCCGGGTCGCGCAGCGGCCCTTCGACCAGGTGCTTGAAGATGCCGATGGCGATGTAGGCCAGCAGCAGGCTGCTGATGGTTTCGTTGATGCCGCGAAACTGCCGCAGCCAGCCCGCGAGAACGATCCACACCGCACCAGCGATGGCGCCTGCGACGCACACGATCACTGTGCCGACGGCATTGCCGGGTAGCGGCACCGCATGCGCCAGCGCCGCGCAGGCCAGCCCACCCAACACCAGCGCGCCCTCGCCACCGATGATGATGAGCCCCGCGCGCGCGGGCAGCGCCACGCACAGCGCGGTGAGCATCAGCGGCGCAGCGCGCTGCAGCGTGTTCTGCCACGAGAACCAGTCGCCGAACGCGCCCTTGAACAGCGTGGCCCAGACCTCCACCGGATCGACGCCCGCGAAGGCCACCAGCAGGCCGAACACCAGCAGTGCCGCCGCAATGGCGAACACCGGCAGTGCGAATTCCTTGAGCGCGTGGCGCATGGCGATGCTTGTTGCTGCGCGGCTCAGACCTGGCCGACGACGCCTTCGACGAGGTAGTTCATCTTCTCGAGTTCCAGGTCGGTCTGCTTGAGCACCTTGCCGGCCGGCACCACGACCGCACCCTTGTTGTCCTTGATGCCGTCCTTGAAGATGTCGAAAGTGCCCGCGATCATCTTCGCCTTGATGTCGTCGGCCTGCTTCTTGGCGGCGTCCGGCACCATGGGGCCGTAGGCCGACATCTTCACGTAGCCTTCCTTCAAACCGCCGCGCAGGAAGTTGGGATGCGGCTTGCCGGTTTGCGCGGCTTCGATGGCGGTCTTGTAGGCGGTGAGCCAGTTCCACTCGGCGCCTGTCAGGTACGCATTGGGTGCCAGCTTGGCCTGGCTCGCGTGGTAGCCGCAGACCATCTTGCCGCGCTTGGCCGCCGTCTCGACCACCACCTTGGGGCCGTCGACGTGCATGGTGAATACATCGCAGCCCTGGTCGGCCAGGCTGTTGGTGGCTTCGGCTTCTTTCACCGCCATCGACCAGTCGCCCGTGAAGATCACGCTGCAGGTGATGTTCGGCTTGACCGAGCGCGCGCCGAGCGTGAAGGCGTTGATGTTGCGCAGCACCTGCGGAATGGGCTTGGCGGCGACGAAGGCGATCTTGTTGCTCTTCGTCATGTGCGCGGCAATCACGCCGTTCAGGAACTGGCACTCGTCGATGTAGCCGAAGAAGCTGCCGACGTTCTTCGGGTGCTTGCCTTCGGTCCAGAGGCCGCCGCAGTGCGAGAAGCGCACGTCGGGGTTCTTGGGCGCGACCGCGAGGATGTGCGGATCGAAGTAGCCGAACGAAGTGGGAAACAGCAGCTTGGCGCCGTCCTGCGAAATCATGCCGGCCATGGTCTTCTGCACGGCGGCGGTCTCGGGTACGTTCTCTTCCTCGACCACCTTGATGCCGGGCAGCTTCTTGATCTCGGCGGCGGCCATGGCGTGCGCCTGGTTGTAGCCGTAGTCGTCGCGTGCGCCGACGTAGATCACGCCCACGGTGAGCGGCTTGGGCTTGGCCTGTGCGCTGGCAAGGGCGCTCCAGCTTCCGAGGCTGCCTGCCGCGCCAAGTGCGGCCAGGGTCTTGAGGGAATCGCGGCGATTGAATTGGCTGGTCATGACGTACTCCGGTCTTGGATTTGAGGTGGGTGCAAAGAATGTGCCCGCGGGTCAGCCGAGCAGGCTCACGTGGGCGGCGACTACGCGCCAGCCATCGGCCGTGCGCAACCAGGTCTGGCTCTGGCGGCCGGTCTGGCGGCTGCCTTCGCGGCGGAACTCGACGTTGGCGGTCGCGAAGTCGCGGCCGTAGGTGGTGATGACGGTGCGCAGCAGTTCGCGCGGCGGGCTCTGCTGGGGCAGCGATGCGCGGAATGCGCTGATGTCGGCGTGGCCGTAGTGGTTCTCGGAGAAGCCGTAGCGCAGTGTGTGCGGGCTGTTCCAGAAGAGCTCGTCGAGCACCGCGCGGTCGTTGCCGACCAGCGCCGCCTCGTAGCGCGCGAACACTGCGCTCACTTCAGCGAGCACATCGGGGATGTTGATCTCGGCTGTCACCGGCGAACCTCCCGCTGGAAGATGTCGAGGCTGAGCTTCTTCATGGCGACGAAGCTCTCGGTGCTCAGCGTCTCGACGGTGCGCGGGCGTGCGTCGCTGTAGCGCAGTATCTCGGCGACCTTGGTGGGCCGCTTGGTCAGCAGCAGCACTTCGTCGGCGAGGTACACCGCCTCTTCGAGGTCGTGCGACACCAGCAGCATGGTGGTGCCGGTCTGCATGAACACCTCCTGCAGCTTCTCGCGGATGAACAGCGTCATCTCGAAGTCGAGCGCCGAGAAGGGCTCGTCGAGAAACAGCACCTCGGGGTTTGGCGCGAGCGCACGCATGATCGACGCGGTCTGCTGCTGGCCGCCCGAGAGTTCGTACGGAAAGCGCTTCAGGTCGAACTTCACGTCGAAGGACGCCACCAGCTCTTCCATGCGCTGGTCGACCTCGGCCTTGCTGCGCCCTTCGAGCTTCAGCGGATAGGCGATGTTGTCGATGGTGCGCATCCACGGGAACATCGCCTCGCGATAGTTCTGGAACACGTAGCCGATCTTGGTGTCCTTGCGCTGCTTGCCGTCGAACAGGATCTCGCCCGAATCGATGGGAATGAGCCCCGCGATCATGTTGATGAGCGTGGACTTGCCGCAGCCGTTCGGCCCGAACACCGAGACGATGGCGTGCTTGGGAATGTCGAGGTCGAAGTTCTCGTACAGCGGCCAGCCCGCGAAATACTTGGTGAGACCGCGGATGGTGATGTGCGTGCCTGCCGGGCCGGGCTTGAAGGCCGGCTTGGGCACGTCGGCGTACACCGGGCCGTTGAGGACGATGTCTTGCGTGACTTTCATCTTCCGCTCCAGTGCACGATGCGGCGTTCGGCGATGAGGAAGAGGATGTTCAGCGCATAGCCCAGCGCACCGGCCGCAAGAATCGCCGCGTACATGCTCTTCACGTTGAGCACCTGCTGCGCATCGATGATGCGGTGGCCGAGCCCCGTGTCGGAGCCGATGAACATCTCGGCCACGATGACGATCACCAGCGCCATCGACACCGCAGAGCGCAGGCCGACGAAGCTGGGCTGCAGGCTTTCCCAGATCAGCACGTCCTTGAAGACCTGCCAGCGCGAGGCGCCCATGACGCGCGCCGCCATCACGCGTTGCTTGCGTGCGTTGATGACGCCGTAGGCGCTGTTGAACACCACGATGAGCAGCGCGCCGAAGGCCGCGATGGCCACCTTGTTGACGTCGCTCACGCCGAAGATCAGCAGGAACAGCGGAATGAGCGCGGACGACGGCGTGGAGCGGAAGAAGTCGATCAGGAACTCCACGCTGCGGTACGCCTTCTCGTTGCTGCCGAGCAGCACGCCCAGCGGCACGCCGATGGCCGCCGCGATGACGAAGGCCTGCACGGTGCGCCACACGGTCATGGCAAAGTCGGTGAGCAGCGGGCCACCGGCCAGGCCGGTGATGAGCGCGGCGATGGTGTCGGCGGGCGTGGGCAGCAATATCGGCTTGATGAAGCCGAGCCGCACCACCAAGTCCCACACGATGAACAACACCACCGGGCCTATGAAGGGCAGCATGCGGTCTCGCAGCGGCGGCTTGGGCGCGGCAGTGGCCGTGCTGGCCGGCGGGGTCCACGGCGCGGCCGTGGTCGAGCTTGCGTCGGCCATGGTCGTCAGGCCTTGTAGAGCAAGGTGTCCACCACGACCTTCTTCTCGAAGATGCCTTTGTCGGTGAATAGGTCGTAGAACTTCTGGAAGTACGCGACGTCGCTGGGCTTGAACTCGTTGTAGAGCATGTACGACGCGAGCGGCACTTCCGCCGTGAGCTTGCCTTCGATGGCGGTGTAGCCCTTCATGAACTGGCGTGCCTCGTCGGGCTTGGTGCGCACCAGCTCCACGCCGCGCGCGTAGGCGACGATGTACTTCTTCGCAACCTCGGGGTTCTTCTTGATGAACTCGGTGGTAAGGCTGGCTGCCCCGCCGTGCCAGGGCGCCATCGGGTCGCCGAGGATGTACTTGGCGACCACGCCGGCCTCGATGACGCGCGTGGTGCCGTTCATGCGGCCGACGGTGCCGGTGGGCTCCAGCGTGTAGCAGGCGTCGACCTGGCCCGCGACCAGTGCGGCCACGTGCTGGCCGATGGGCAGTTCGCTCACGGTCGCGCCTTTGGCGCCCGCGCGCTCCAGCATGGTCTTGCACAGCGTGACGTTCTGGATGCCGGGGCCCGAGGCAACCTTCTTGCCGGCCAGTTCGGCCATGGTCTTGATGGGGCTGTCCTTGGCGACGATGAATTCGTCGAGCACGTATTTGGCGTTGCTCGGGTTGGTGCAGAAGATCTTGAAGAGGCCCGGCTGTGCGATCTCGCCGATGGCGAGGTTGGCCGAACCTGTGCCGTTGGCGCTGCCGTCGCAGCGGCCGGCGAGCATGCCTTCCATTACCTGCTGCGCGCCGGCGAACTTGAGCGGTTCGACGTCGAGGCCGGCTTCCTTGAAGTAGCCCTTGTCGACCGCTGCGAAGAACGGCAGACCGGCGGCCACGGGCCAGAAACCGATGCGCAGCTTGGCGGCGCCCTGCGCACGCACGACGGCGGGCGCGGCCAACACGGCCAGGCCCGCGGCGCCGGCCTGCAGCAGCTGTCGGCGACGCGATGCGGGAGGTTTGTCTTGGGTGCTCATCGGAACTCCTGATCAGTTGGAACTCGGGGTGGCGCGGCTCGCGACGTATGCGCGCCAGCCGCCATGGAGGGTCACGTCCTGCGCGCCGGCCAGCGCGTGGCCCTCGCAGATGAAGCCTTTCACCCAGCTACCGTCAGCCAGCTCGACGCTGCCGAGGCCCAGGGGCGGCGGAATGAGGGAGAGAAAGCTCCCGACCTGCGCCAGGGGCACAGCCCACACTTCGAGCGCGATGGCAGCGCCTTCATTGCCTTCGACCACACGCTGCAGGCCGGGCTTGGGCGGCACGGTGCCCGGCAGCGCATGCAGGCGGTAGGAGGACGAAGTGGTGGTGGCGCGCAGCAGCGTCGCCCCACGCTCGGTGAGCTGGCTGTTGAGCGGCATGCCCGAGAGATGTGCACCTACCACGGCGATGGGCAGGGTGCCGGCGTCCGGCGCGGCGAGGCCGGGAATGGCGCGCGGCTCGGGCAGCGGCACGCCGGTCGCGCCTTGCGCGAGCCCGGTGGCGTGGTGGTAACGCTGGCCCAGGTCGGCCAGCGCGAGGTCGCTGCCGCAGGGGCCGATCAGCGTGATGCCGAAGGGCAGGCCGTCCGCGCGCAGGCTGCTGGGCACGGAGAGCGCGGCGTAGTCAAGCAGGTTGACGAAGTTGGTGTACGCGCCGAGGTTGCGGTTGAGCACCACGGGGTCGGCGCGCATCTGCTCGCGGGTGTAGTGCGTGGGCGCGGTGGGCACAAGCAGCACGTCGATGTCGCGCCACATCGGCTCGACCTGCTGCGCGATGGCGCGCAGCCGCGTCTGGGCTTCGAACACGTCGGCAGCACTGTAGTTGCGGCCGCTCGCGAGGATGCCGCGCACGGGCTCGATCACCTCGTCGCCGTGCGCATCGAAGAACTCGCGCACCGCGGCGTAGCGTTCGGCGACCAGCGCGCTTTCATAGAGCAGCGCGGCGGCCTCGGCGAGCGGGGCGTAGGAAATGGTGACCGGCGAGCCGCCCATGGCCAGCAGGCGCGCGGTCGCGTCGTTGAACGCCCGTTCGGCGGCGGCGTCGCCGAAGAAGCTCAGCTTGTCGGGTACGCCGAAGCGAAAGTGCGCGGGCAGCGGCTTGCGGCTCAGGGTCAGGTCGCGCGAGTACGGGTCGCGCGCGTCGTGGCCGACTGCGGCGAGCAGCACGTCGACCGCGGTGGCGACGGTGCGCGCGAAGATCGAGACGCAGTCGGCGCTCTGCGCGGCGGGCACCACGCCGAAGGTGCTCAGCAGGCCGCGCGAAGGCTTGAGTCCGACGATGTTGTTGAGCCCGGCAGGCACGCGGCCCGAGCCGGCGGTGTCGGTGCCCAGCGCGAAGTCGACCTCGCCGGCCGCCACCACGTAGGCCGAGCCAGAGCTGGAGCCGCCCGAAACGTATCGCGCGTCGAAGGCGTTTGGCACTTCGCCGTATGGCGAGCGCGTGCCGTTCAGGCCGCAGGCGAACTGGTCGAGGTTGGTCTTGCCAGCCAGGGATGCACCGGCTTCGAGCAGGCGCTGCACCACGGCTGCGTGGACCGTGGGGAGGCGGTCGAAGGCCGGGCAGGCGGCCGTGGTGGGCACGCCGGCGACGTCGATGTTGTCCTTGACCGCGAAGCTCAGCCCGGCGAGCGGCAGGGCAAAGCCCAGGGCCTTGCCAGCCGCTGCGTCCGCCACGGGGGCCGCGAATTTCGCGATCCAGGCGGCGGCGGGCGATCCGCTTTCTCCGTTTTCTTCATGCACCATCATAAGGCATCCAAACATGTGTACAAGTTGAGATGCAAGCGGCGTGCCAACGGAAACGCGGTGTGGCCCGGATCTGAAACGTGTCGGGAATTGGCCCCTCTCCCCTCGGGGAGAGGACAGGTGCAGACGATGAGGCGCGGCTCTTATCTAGAGACCGCCGCCCTCTCCCCAAGGGGAAAGAGCGTCATGCAGGTCAGCTCTTCTTCGCGTCGCGGTAGAGCTGCTCGACCTTCGGCAGGTTCGCTTCAAGCTTCGTGATGCGATCCGGCCCACTCGGGTGCGTCGAAAGAAAGTTCAGGCTGCCCTGGTTCTTCGACGCCGCAGCCATCTTCTTCCACAGTGACACCGAAGCCTTCGGGTCATAGCCCGCGCGCGCCGCGAGTTCGAGCCCCACGAGATCGGCCTCGGTCTCGTCGCTGCGGCTGAACTTGAGCGTGAGGAGCTGCGTGCCGGCGCGCGCCGCCAGGTCGCCCACCTGGCCCCAGCCGAGCAGTTGCGCACCGATGGAGAGCGCCGCGCCCGTGCCCGCGCTCTTAGCCATGCGGGCGCGCGCATGCTCGCGCAGCGCGTGGGCCATTTCGTGGCCCATGACCATCGCAACCTCGTCGTCGGTGAGCTTGAGCTGTTCGAGGATGCCGGTGAAGAAGGCGATCTTGCCGCCGGGCATGCAGAAGGCGTTGATCTGCTTGCTGCCGATCAGGTTGACCTCCCACTTCCAGTCGCGGGCCCGCGAGTTCCACGGCGTGGCGAAAGGAATGAGGCGCTTGGCGATGGCGCGCAGGCGCTGCAGTTGCGGGTTGCTGTCGCCCGCGAGCGCATTCTTGGCGCGCGCCTGTTCGAGCAGTTGGCCGTATTGCTGCACGCCGGCAGCCTCGATCCTGTCGGCCGGCACGAGGTTGCGCGCCACCGAGGCGTTGCCGACATCGACCTGCGCCAATGCAGGTGCGCTCAGGGCCGCGCCGGCGGCGGCCAGGAGAAAGGCCCGCCGGGGATTCCACGTGGAAGCGGCAGAAATGGCGGAAACAGGGCGATCGCAGCGTGTGCACATAGGAGGCGGATCATAGGAACAAATGAAGACAAAGGCCCTGGCCGATGTCCCCCGCCACTCATGGACAATCCGGGGTTCATGTCCGCCTCGCCCGCAGAAACCCCCACCACCCCCTCACCGCCCTGGCGCGACGCGCTGAAGGTCTACCTAGAACCCGCCACCCTGCGCATGCTGGCGCTGGGTTTCTCCGCCGGGCTGCCGCTGCTGCTGGTGCTCGGCACGCTGAGCTTTCGCCTGCGCGAAGCGGGCATCGACCGCACCACCATCGGCTACCTGAGCTGGGTCGGCCTGGCCTACGGCTTCAAATGGGTCTGGGCGCCGCTGGTCGACCGGCTGCCCCTGCCGCCGCTGACCACGCTGCTCGGGCGCCGGCGCGGCTGGCTGCTGCTGGCGCAGTGCGTGGTGATCGCCGGGCTGATCGGCATGGCGTTGAACGACCCCCGGCTGGGCCTCACGCCGCTGATCTGGTGCGCTCTGCTGGTGGCCTTCGGCTCGGCCACCCAAGACATCGCCCTCGACGCCTTCCGCATCGAATCGGCCGAAACGCGCAAGCAGGCCGCGCTGGCGGCCGCCTACCAGACCGGCTACCGGCTCGCGATGATCTGGGCCGGCGCGGGCGTGCTGTGGGTCGCGGCCTGGGCCGAGGTGGCACCAGCCGCTGCGGTCACGGGCGCGGCGGCCTACCAGAACGGGGCGTGGAAGACGGCTTACCTGGTGATGGCGGCCTCGATGGCGGTGGGCGTGATCACGGTACTGCTGTCACCCGAACCGGTGCCGCGCGTGCTGCCCAAGGCGAAGAATGCCGCCGAATGGCTGCAGAGCGTGCTGGTAGAGCCCTTCGCCGACTTCATCCGCCGCTACAAGTGGCAGGCGGTGCTGATCCTCTCGCTGATCGCCATCTACCGCATCAGCGACGTGGTGATGGGCATCATGGCCAACCCCTTCTACGTGGACATGGGCTTCACCAAGGACGAGGTGGCCTCGGTCAGCAAGATCTACGGCGTGATCATGACGCTGGTGGGTGCCTTCGTCGGCGGCGTGCTGTCGATGCGCCTGGGCGTGATGCGGGTGCTGATGCTCGGCGCGGTGCTTAGCGCGGCCAGCAACCTGCTGTTTGCCTGGCTGGCCTCGCGCGGGCACGACCTGACGGCGCTGATCGCCGTGGTCTCGGCCGACAACCTGGCCGGCGGCATCGCCTCGGCGGCCTTCATCGCCTACCTGTCGAGCCTCACGAACATCAGTTATTCGGCCACGCAGTACGCCCTGTTCAGCTCGCTGATGCTGCTGCTGCCGAAGTTCATCGCCGGCTATTCGGGCGTCTTCGTCGACGCCTACGGCTACAGCACCTTCTTCGTCGCCACCGCGCTCTTGGGCGTGCCGGTGCTGGTGCTGGTGGCGCTGGCCTCGCGGATGACGGCCATCACAAGGCCCGCCGACCGTCAATAGGGCCTGGGCCCTATAGGAAACAGCCGACGCTGCGCGCGCCGCGCAACTGGTAGGCTGTGCCGGTATACATTCGTTTCTTTCATTCTCCTTTCCCCCCTCGCGCCCTCTTCCTGCGCGCCCATCGTCCGCGAGCCTGCCAGCAAGCCCCTACAAGATCGTGCCGTCCCGAATTTCTCCTCTCCAAATCAGCGCCTACACGGCGACCTCCGCCGTCGGTGTCGGCAAGGACGTGCTGGCCGACGCGCTCGCGCAGTCGCGCAGCGGACTGCGCGCCAATGACTTCGGCGACGCCCCTCTGCCCACCTGGATCGGCCGCGTCGACGGGCTCGAGGAGATCCGCCTGCCCGAATCGCTCGCCCATTGGGACTGCCGCAACAACCGGCTCGCCTGGCTGGGCCTGCATGCCGACGGCTTCATCGAGGCCGTGGCCGCCGCGCGCGAGAAGTACGGGGCCTCACGCATCGCGCTGATCCTGGGCACCTCGACCGCCAGCATCGGCGAGACCGAGCTGGCCTACACCCAGCTCGACGAACAGGGCATGTTCCCACCCAACCAGCGCCGTGCCGCAGTGCACACGCCGCACTCGCTGGCCATGTTCACGCAGCAGGTGCTGGGCATCAGCGGCCCGAGCGAAACCATTTCCACCGCCTGCTCGTCGAGCGCCAAGGTGTTCGCCTCGGCCGAGCGGCTGATCCGCCTGGGCCTGGCCGACGCGGCCGTGGTCGGTGGGGCCGACACGCTGTGCGGCAGCGTGCTGTTCGGCTTCAACTCGCTCGAACTGGTGTCGAGCGAGCCGTGCCGGCCCTTCGACGCCACCCGCAAGGGCATCAGCCTCGGCGAGGCCGCGGGCTTCGCGCTGGTCGAGCGCGTGCAGACCGGCGCCGATGCCGCGCCGCTGCACCTGCTGGGCTACGGCGAGGCCAGCGACGCGCACCACATGTCGACGCCGCACCCCGAGGGCCTGGGCGCCGAACGCGCGCTCGACGAGGCTCTGGCGCGCGCCGGCCTCGCGCCCGAGGCCATCGACTACATCAACATGCACGGCACCGCGAGCCAGAAGAACGACGAGGTCGAGGGCGCGCTGGTGGCGCGCCGCTTCCCGGCGCGCACGCACGCCAGCTCGACCAAGGGCTTCATGGGCCACACGCTGGGCGCGGCGGGCATCGTCGAGGCCGTCATCAGCCTGCTGGCCATCGAGCGCGGCGTGATGCCGGGCACCGTCAACACCCACACGCTGGACGAAGGCTTCGGCCCGCAGATCAGGCTCGAACCGGCGCGCGGCGAGGTGCGCTATGCGCTGACCAATTCATTCGGCTTCGGCGGCAACAACTGCTCGCTGGTGTTCGGCAAGGCGGCATGAGCGACATGAACCAAGCCCCCACGCCCCCGACCCTCTACATCGAAGGCCCCGCCTTCTGGACGCCCACGCTGCCCGGCTGGGAGGCCGCGCGCGCCGCTTTCCGCGGCGAAGGCACGCTGGCCGACCCGCCCGCCAAGCGCCCGTCGCCACAGGTGCTGGCACCGGCCGAACGCCGCCGCGCGCCCGACACCGTGGCGCTGGCGCTCGAAGTGGCAGCCGCCGCCCTGGCCGGCTCGGGCCGCAACGCTGCCGACGTGCCCTGCGTGTTCACCTCGGCGCACGGCGACCTGTCGATCAACGACTACATGTGCAGCACGCTCGCGAGCGACCCGAAGATGCTGTCGCCCACCAAGTTCCACAACTCGGTGCACAACGCGGCCGTGGGCTACTGGACCATCGGCACCGGCTGCATGGCGGCCAGCAACGCGGTTTCGGCCTACGAGCACAGCTTTGCCTCGGGCCTGCTCGAAGCTGCGGTGCAATGCGCCTGCGACCAGGAGCCGGTGCTGCTGGTGGGCTACGACGCGCCCACGGTGGGTGCGCTGACCTCCGTGACCGACAGCCGCGGCCTGCTGGCGCTGGCGCTGGTGATCGCCAGCGAACCGACCGAACGGACCGTGGCGGCGCTCGACTGGTCGCTGGCCGGCAGCGAGAACAACGACAACGCCACGCCGCCGCACTCGGAGGCCGCGAAGTCGCTCGCCGAAATCAACCCCATGGCGCAGGCGTTGCCGCTGTTCGAATCGCTGGCGCACATCGACAATGGCAACGGTTCGGCCCCCATCGACCTGCCGCTGTCTCCCACGCTGTCGCTGCGGCTGCAGCTGAGGCCGCACAGTCGGGGCTGAGTACCGTGCCCCCTGCCCCCGGCGCTATGCTTTTCGCAGCATCGCCGGTTGACAGGGATATTCGAGGTTTACCCAACTTTACGGAGCGTTCAAGCCTGCTTGCTCCCCGTGGACGACCATGAAGCGCATGAGCACCCCCCAACTCCTGATGATCGAAGACGACGCCCGCCTGGCGCAGATGGTGGGCGAATACCTGACGCAGTCGGGCTTCGCGTTCAACCATGCCGGCGATGGCGCCGCCGGGCTCGAGCAGCTGCAGCAGCACGCGCCCGACCTGGTGATCCTCGACCTGATGCTGCCCGACACCGACGGGCTCGAAGTCTGCCGCCGCATCCGCGCGCTGCCCGGCCCGCTGTCGAAGGTGTCGGTGCTGATGCTGACGGCCAAGGGCGACCCGATGGACCGCATCATCGGCCTCGAAATCGGCGCCGACGACTACCTGCCCAAGCCCTTCGAGCCGCGCGAGCTGCTGGCGCGCATCCGCGCCGTGCTGCGCCGCCGCAGCGAGAACGCCACCGAGGCCGAAGCCTCCACGGTGATGCGCTTCGGCACGCTGGAAATCGACCGCAATGCACGCACCGTGTCGGTGGCCGGCGCGCTGGCCGACCTGACCTCCTACCAGTTCGACCTGCTGGTGGCGATGGCCGAGCGCGCGGGCCGCGTGCTCACGCGCGACCAGATCATGGAGGCCGTGCGCGGCCGCGAACTCGAAGCCTTCGACCGTTCCATCGACGTGCACATGGGCCGCATCCGCGCGGCCATAGAAGTCGACGCGAAGAACCCCAAGCGCATCCTCACGGTGCGCGGCGTGGGCTACGTGTTCGCGAAACAGCAAGACTGAGCGGCTGCCGATGCTGCGCAGCCTCTACTCACGCCACCTCTACGTCCGCATCTGGCTCGCGGTGGTGGGCGGCGTCGTCATCCTCACGCTGATGGCCAACTGGATCGTGCGCGAAGCGGCGGAGGCCGAGCGCGAGCGCCTGGCACCGGTGCCGCGCAACGTGGTCGTGCTGGACGCACAGGACAAGCCGATCGGCGCGGGCACCGCCCTGCGCGTACCGGGCCAGGGCCTGGAGTTCGACGTGACGCTCAGCGACGGCAAGGCCATCACGCTGCGCGTGGCGCCACGCGAGCGACCCACCGGCTCCGGCGGCTTCGCGCCGTGGCGCACGCCCTTCGGGCTGGGCTGGATGATCGCGCTGGTGGGCGTGGCGGTGGCATTAGGCGTGTACCCGATCGTTCGGCGCATCACGCAGCGGCTGGAATCGCTGCAGCGCGGCGTGCAGCGATGGGGCGAGGGCGATCTCTCGGTGCGGGTGACCGAAGAAGGGCAGGACGAAGTGGCTGATCTCTCAAAACGATTCAACGCGTCGGCAGAACGCATCGAGCAACTGGTGCGTTCGCACAAATCGCTGCTGGCCAACGCCTCGCACGAGCTGCGTTCGCCGCTCACACGCATCCGCATGGGCCTGGAGCTGATGGGCGAGCGCCCGAGCCCGGCCGCTCGCGAGGAAATTTCGCGCAACATCGGCGAGCTCGACCAGCTCATCGACGAAATCCTGCTGGCCAGCCGGCTCGACGCCAGCGAGGCAGACATGGGCACCATCGAGGCCGTGGACCTGACCGGCCTGGCGGCCGAAGAGTGCTCGCAGGTAAATGCCGAGCTCGACCTGGCCGAAGGCACCGACAACGCCACGCTCACCGTGCCGGGCGTGTCGCGCCTGCTGCGCCGCGCGATCCGCAACCTGCTGGAAAACGCCCGCCGATACGGCGCCGGCGAAATCGCGGTGGAGCTGGGCAGCGCCAACGGCTATGCCACCGTGCGCGTCAACGACCGCGGCCCCGGCGTGCCCACGGCCCTGCGCGAACGCATCTTCGAACCCTTCTACCGTCTGCCGGGCGCCAGCGAGCGCAACGGCGGCGTGGGCCTGGGGCTGGCGCTGGTGAAGTCGATCGCCGAACGGCACGGCGGCACGGTGCGCTGCGAAGACCGCCCGGGCGGCGGCGCCAGCTTCGTGATCCGGTTGCCGGCCGTAGCGCGCGGGCACTGACCGCGCCACCCTCGCCCGCACGGGGCCGTGGTCAGGTTGGCTCCCAGATGCCAACCTAAAATCCCGCCCCTATGCAGAGATCGCACATCGTTCGGCCCGCGGCCATGTTCTGGGGGCTGGTGGTGTTCATGCCGGTCGGCGTCACCTACCTTTCGGCCATCTTGCTGCTGCTCACCATGCTGGTGGCCGGCGGCTTGCGCGAGCGCTACGCGCGGCTGCGCGCCAACCCGCTGTGGTGGCCGGTGGTGGCCTACCTGGCCTGGACCTTCCTCGTGCTGGCCTTCGGGCAGCACTACCCCGAAACCGGCTCCAACCTGTTCCACGGGGTGCGCATCGGCCTCACGATATTGATGGCGATGGCGCTCACGCGCGAAGAAGCGATATGGGCGCTGCGCGGCTTCCTGCTGATCGCGGCGCTGAATATCCTGCTGATCATGGCCTATTACGCCATCGGCTTTCCGGTCTGGTCGCCGTTGCGCGCGGTGGTTATGGAGGTGGGCAACAAGTCGATCAGCAACGCGCTGCTGTTCAGTGTGGTGGCGTCCACCGCCGCCGTGTGGGGCATTGCGCAGATCGCCGCGCACAAGCCGCTGCGTGCCATTCCGGCCTTCGTGCTGCTGCTCGGGCTGGGCGTGGTGGTGGCGCTGCCGCTGACTTCGCGTACCTCGGTGCTCGCGCTACTGCTGGTGATTCCGGTGGTGTGCATCCACCAGTGGCGCAACCATCTGAAGATGCTGGTGAGCGCACTGGTGCTGGGGGCCGTGGTGCTGGGAGCCGGGCTGTACCAGTTGCCGCAGCTCCAGCACAAGGTCGAGACCGGCGTGCAGGAAATCGAAGAGGCGCAGGCCGGCGCCATCTTCAAGGGCAGCTGGGTGATCCGCTACTACATGTACAAGGACACGGGCCTCATGATCGCCGACCGGCCGCTCACCGGCTGGGGCATCGGCGGCTGGACCGAGCAGTGGCACAAGCGCGGCCCGGCGCTGTTCGCCGACTCGAACATGCCGCACAACGACTTCCTGTGGGTCGGCGCGCAGGGCGGGCTGCCGGCCTTGCTGAGCCTGCTGGTCATCATGGTCGCCGCCGTCTGGCAGGCGTGGAAACGGCCCGACATGGCGGGCCGTTATGCGCTTGCAGCTACGTTGATCGCGCTGATCGCGTCGAGCGTGAATTCGGCCATGCGCGACGCGCAGATCGGCCTGGCACTGCTGTTCATCGCGATGGTCTACCTGCGGCTGGCGCAGGAGAAGCAAGACCCGGATCCGTGGCGCGACCTGCTGCCGTCGCGTTGGCGCAAGAAAGAAACCGCCCCTCAGGCTGCTGCCTGAACTGCAGTAAAGGGGCGGTTGCGTCGGCTCGGCTCAGTGCCGCGCCGACACCGTCTCGCCGGCCTTCAGCCGGTACACCGTGCCGCAATACGGGCACTTGGCCTCGCCGGTGCGCGCCACGTCGAGGTACACCTTCGGGTGGCTGTTCCAGAGCTTCATGTCGGCCTTGGGGCTGGGGCAGAAAACGCCGCCCTGATGATTGAGCTCCTTGGCCAGGAGTTCGACGACTGCATTGGTGGACATGGGTTCTCTCAGACTTTCGTGAGCCAGTGGGCGTACTTGGGGTTCTTGCCGTTCACGATGTCGAAGAAGGCAGACTGGATTTTCTCGGTGATCGGGCCACGGGCGCCGCCGTCGCCGCGGTTGCCGATCTCGACGCGGTCGAGTTCGCGGATGGGCGTCACTTCAGCAGCGGTGCCGGTGAAGAAGGCCTCGTCGGCGATGTAGACCTCGTCGCGCGTGATGCGCTTTTGCACCAGTTCCAGGCCCAGGTCCTTGCACACGTGCAGGATGGTGTTGCGCGTGATGCCGTTGAGCGCGCCGGCCGAAAGGTCGGGCGTGTACACCACGCCGCCCTTGACCACGAAGATGTTCTCGCCCGCGCCTTCCGACACGAAGCCGCTCGCGTCGAGCAGCAGCGCCTCGTCGTAGCCGTCGTCCAGCGCTTCCATGTTGGCCAGGATCGAGTTGGTGTAGTTGCTCACCGTCTTGGCCTGCGTCATCGTGATGTTGACGTGGTGGCGGGTGTAGCTGGAGGTTTTCACGCGAATGCCGCGCTTCATGCCCTCTTCGCCCAGGTAGGCGCCCCAGGACCAGGCCGCGACCATGGCGTGGATCTTGTTGCCCTTGGGGCTCACGCCGAGCTTTTCGGAGCCGATCCAGATCAGCGGGCGCAGGTAGCAGCTTTCGAGCTTGTTCTCGCGCACCACCTGTTTCTGGGCCTCGTTGAGCTGTTCGGGCGTGAACGGGATCTTCATGCGCAGGATCTTGGCGCTGTTGAACAGGCGCTCGGTGTGCTCTGCCAGGCGGAAGATCGACGTGCCGCCGTCCGCCGTCTTGTAGGCGCGCACGCCCTCGAAGGCGCCGCAACCGTAGTGCAGCGTGTGGCTCAGCACGTGGATCTTGGCGTCGCGCCAGTCCACGAGTTCGCCGTCCATCCAGATCTTGCCGTCACGGTCGTCCAGCGAGGGGGGGATCGAGCTCATTTCCTGATTCCTTTGTTTGGGAAGCGGTGTGGGGGTGGGGTGCGACGGGGGGGAAGTCGCAAAAGCTTTCGATTTTACGGCCGGGGCCGGAACGGGGTGCCCGACAATGGCCGGTTGTGCAAACCAGTGGAAAAAGGGTTTCCGTGTCCGTATTCAAGAACGTCATCGTCTATCGCATCGAACCTGCCTGGTCCCAAACACTGGCCGAGGCGGAAGAAGGGCTCGGCAAGCAGCGCTTCGAGCCTTGCGGCCCCTCGCAGGAAAAGTCCGCCGGCTGGGTCGAGCCCCGCGGCGAAGCCAACGGCCCGTTGGTCGAATCCATCGACGGCCAATGGCTGGTCGAATACATGATCGAGAGCAAGACCGTGCCCGGCTCCGTGGTGCGCCGCAAGCTCGACGAGCGCTGCGCGCAGATCGAAGCCACCACCGGCCGCAAGCCCGGCAAGAAGGAAAAGAAGGAGCTCAAGGAAGACATCACCCTGGAGCTGCTGCCCATGGCCTTCACGCGCAGTGCGCGCGTGGCGGTGTGGATCGACAAGGCCGAGAACCGCCTCGTGATCAACAGCGGCAACGCCGCACGCGCCGATGAAGTGGTCACCAGCCTCGTGAAGTCGCTCGACGGCTTTGCCGTGGCCCTCATCAACACGCAGATCGAGCCCGCAGCCGCCATGGCCAACTGGCTGCTGACGCAGGAGCCGCCGGCCGGCTTCACCATCGACCGCGAATGCGAGCTCAAGGCCTCCGACGACTCCAAGGCCGTGGTGCGCTACGCCAAGCACCCGCTGGACATCGACGAGGTGAAGCAGCACATCACCGACGGCAAGCGCCCGACGCGGCTCGCGCTGACGTGGGACGACCGCGTGTCCTTCGAGCTGACGCACGGCATGCTGATCCGCAAGATCACCTTCCTCGAAGGCACGGGCGACGGCGCCGCGGGCGGCAAGAAGGAAGACAACTTCGACGCAGACGTGGCGATTGCCACGGGCGAACTGGGCCAGCTGGTGCCGGCGCTGCTCGATGCTCTGGGTGGCGAGGCGGCGTTCTCGGCGGCATTGCCCGACGAAGCGCAGAAACCGGCTGTGGCAGCCGCACCCACGACGACCGTGCCTGCCGATGCGCCCGAGGAAGAAGACGCGCCGTTCTAAGGCCGCTATGGCTCAGGCGACCAGGTAGGTCTGCGCCAGCCGCACCCAGCATGCGGCTCCAAGCGGCAGCACCTGGTCGTTGAAGTCATACCCGGGGTTGTGCACCATGCAGCCCCCGAACTCGCCCTCCCCGTTGCCGAGCAGCAGATAGCAGCCCGGCAACGCATCGAGCATCCACGCGAAGTCCTCGCTGCCCGCAAAGCCCCGGGGCACTTTCGTGATGACGTTCTCCTCGCCCACCAGCTCGGTGCAGACCTGCGCCATCAGCTGCGTCTCGGCCGCGGTGTTGATCACCGGCGGCACCAGCTGGCGGTAGTCGATCTCGGCCTCCACGCCGTGCGCCTGCGCGGTGAGGCTCACGATCTCGCGGATGCGCTGCTCGACCAGCGCGCGCGTCTCGGGCAGTGCCGCGCGCACGTTCAGGCCCAGCGACACCGACTGCGGAATCACGTTGTGCGTGGCGCCGCCACGGATGAAGCCGACCGACACCACCGCCGTGTCGTCAGGCGCCACGTTGCGCGCCACCACGGTCTGCAGCGCCGTCACCACCGCCGCAGCTGCCGCGACGGGATCGCGCGCGCGGTGCGGCATGGCACCGTGTCCACCCACGCCCTTGATCGTGACATCGGCCACGTCGGACGACAGCGTGACCGGGCCTTCGACCGCCAGCACCGTGCCCACCGGCACGCCCGGCGCGTTGTGCAGCGCGTACACCGCATCGCAGGGGAAGCGCTCGAACAGGCCGTCCGCGATCATCGCGCGCGCGCCGCAGAGGTTTTCTTCATCAGGCTGGAAGATCAGGTTCAGCGTGCCGTCGAAGTTGCGCGCCGTCGCCAGCGCCTTGGCCGCGGCCAGCAGGATCGCCGTGTGGCCGTCGTGGCCGCAGGCATGCATGCGGCCCGGGTTTCGGCTCGCATACGGCAGGCCGGTGGCCTCGATGATGGGCAGCGCGTCCATGTCGGCGCGGATGCCGAGGCGGCGCGTGCCGCTGCCGAGCTTGAGCTGCGCCACGATGCCGGTCTTGCCGATGCCGGTGTGCACGTCGTAGCCCCAGCTGCGCAGCAGGCTGGCAACGAGTTCGCTGGTCGCGCTCACCTCGAAGCCTAGCTCCGGGTTGGCATGGATCTGGCGGCGGATGTCGACGAAGGCCTGCGTGTCGACGTCGGCCTGGGGGAGCAGGCGCGACAGGAGCTTCGTGGTCTGGGGGCTGAGTTCGCGGGTCATGTGAAAGGGTTCGCTCTCGGTGAAGTTCTTCGATCAATCGGCCTTGCGTTCGCGCAGGCTCAGCAGCGCACACAGGCTCAGCACGCCGCAGACCATCATGTAGAAGGCCGGCGACATCGGGTTGTCCGTCTTCGCGAGCAGCCAGGTGACGATGAACTGCGAGGAGCCGCCGAACACCGTCACACCTACGCTGTAGATCACCGAGATGCCGCTGGCGCGCACGCCGGCCGGCAGCATCTCGAGCAACATCAGGAACATCGGCGTGGTGCCGATGTTCACGCTCGCGGTCAGCAGCGCCGACAGCGCCAGCACCAGCGGCACGCTCGGGTAGTGGCTGATGATCCAGAACACCGGGTAGACGGCGACAACACTGAACAGCAGCGAGCCGATCACCAGCGGCTTGCGGTTCGGCAGCCTGTCAGCCAATCGCCCCGCTACCAGCGACACCACGAACAGCGTGATGCCCGTGACGCAGCCCGACAGCAGCGACAGCGACGGCGGCATGTGCAGCACGCGGATCATGTAGGTGGGCATGAAGAACACCACGAGGTACATCGTCGCCGTGCCCGCCGTGGTGGCGAGGATGCCCTTGAGCACCAGGCCGCCGTGGTTGCGCATCAGCCGCCCGATGGGGCTGGACTCGTGGCTTTCGGCAACGTGCGTTTCCTCCAGTTGCGAGCGGATGTACAGGCCCACCGGCGCGATCAGCAGGCCGAGCAGGAACGGCAGGCGCCAGCCCCAGCTTTCGAGCGACGCCTGCGGCAATGCGGCGTACAGCGCGGCGCCCGTGAGCGCGCCCAGCAGCGCAGACACGCCCTGGCTCGCAAGCTGCCAGCTCACGCGGAAACCCCGTCCCTTGATGCCTCCGGCCTCCATCAGCATCGAGGTGGCCGCACCCACCTCGCCGCCCAGCGAGAAGCCCTGCAGCAGCCGGCCCGCGACGATCATCAGCGAGCCGAACACGCCGGCCGACGCATAGCTGGGCGCGAACGCGATGCACAGCGTGCCGAGCACCATGAGGCCGATGGTCAGCGTCATCGCGGCCTTGCGGCCCTTGCGGTCGGCGTAGTTGCCGATGATCACGCCGCCCAGCGGCCGCATCACGAAGCCGATGCCGAAGGTGGCCACGGCCAGCAGCAGCGAGCCGTACGGGCTGTCGGAGGGGAAGAACAGCTTGCCGATCAGCAGCGCGAAGAAGCTGTAGACGGTGAAGTCGTACATCTCCAGCGCATTGCCCAGCGAGCAGGCGGCGATCAGGCGGAACTGGCTCTGCCTTCCCTTGCCTTGCACGGCGGTAGCGGCGGCTGGTGAAGGGCCCCGGATCGGGCTTGCGGGCAATGCGGCTTCGCTCATCTAATGTCACTCCACGAACAGGTTGCGGGGGGCCGGATCGGCCTCTGGCGGCGGAGTATTCAGGCAAAGCGCTGCGGCAAAGAATCACATATTTTCATGCTGATAACCAAACGGCATCCCCGTCATAAACAGGCACCGGAAGCCATCGGGACAACCCTCAGGACGCCTTATTTCGGGAGATCGGCACCACGATGAAGCTGCAACAGTTGCGCGTTCTGCTGGCGGTGGCACAGCACGGCAGCATCCATGAGGCGTCGCGCAGCCTGCACACCACGCAGCCCGCGCTGTCGAAGACCATTTCGGAACTGGAGCGCGAACTCGGCGTGACGCTGATGTCGCGTTCCACGCGCGGCGTGAGTCTCACCCCCTACGGCGTGGCGCTGGTCAAGCGCGCGAGCCTTGTCGAGCAGGAACTGCGGCATGCGCTCGAAGACATCGAGGCGATCCGCGGGCACGACGAGGCGCAGCTCAACATCGGCTTCACCGCGGTGGCGTCGAGCGGGCCGCTGCCCGATGCGATGGCTTCGTTTCGCCAGCGCTTTCCCAATGTGGCGATGCGCGGCTTCGAGCTGCGGCCGCAGCAGATCTTCGAAGGCCTGCGCGAGGGGCGGCTCGACCTGGGATTGGTTTCCACCTGCAACGGGCCGGGCACCAGCGCCCTCCAGTGGGAGCCGCTTTTCTCAGTGGCGATGCATTTATCGGTGCGTGCCGGCCATCCGCTGCGGCGCGTGCGCAAGCTGCAGCCGCTGCTCGACGCCGACTGGCTGGTGCTCGACCCCGTCGACGACGCCGGCAGCCCGCTGGTGAGCACGATGCGCCTGCACGGCCTGGAGATGCCCAGGCGCATGGTGCACAGCGCCTCGAACCTGCTGGGCCTGCAGTTGGCCACGCAGACCGACCTGATCAGCATGTGGTCGGATTTCGTCTTCCACGGCGCGGGGCCGCTGCGGCTGCAGCCCGGCCTGCTGGAAAGGCTGTCGATCACCGATGCGCTGCCGGACTTCGACGTGTTCCTGGTCTACCGCTCGGCCGACCTCATGACGCACGTGTGCACCGAATTCGTGAAGGAGGCGCGCCACCATGCGAAAGCGAATCCGCCTTGGCGGCAGCCAAGGCGCAAGGCGGGCGCGGGCTGATCAGGCCGCGGGGGTCTGCGTGCTGTCGTCTTCGGGCGCCGTTTCGGGCCGCGTCATCGTCCAGCTCTGCAGCTTGCCGCCGTTGAACACGGTATCGACATACGAGCCGCCGCCATCGGTCCAGCGGTAGTGCTCGGGCTGCTCGTCCTTGGGCGAGCGCAGCTCGCCGAGGGCGCGCGTCATCGCGATCACGTGCATCAGCGTCACGCCCGGCTTGAGCTTGGCATTGAGCATCACGGCGCTGGCCACATAGCCCACCGGCCGTTCGGCCGCGCGCTTGAGCACTTGCATCGCGCGGTTGAAGTGCAGCAGCAAGAACATCACGATCGCGCCGCCGGCCAGGGCAACACCGCCCCAACCGCCGCTGCGCCAGGCCAGCCCCAGGAGAAGGATGGCACCCACGGGCACCAGAAGTTTCTTGAAATCCATGGCGCGCATTGTCGCCGCCCCGGGGCGGGCGCCGAAGTAGCGGCCCTGACTACCCCTGGGCGCGCTGGACGGTACTCACCCCGAAAAGCGCATGGCACGCGAGCGCCACGCGGCACATTTCGCTTCACGGGCACAGCAAGCCCGGGCCACCGAAAAGCGTATGACCATCCCGCGTTCCGTCACCTTCGTTCGTCTCACCCTCGTCGGCACGGCGATCAGCAGCATGGACGGCCGCGAACAGTTTCAGGGAGAGGCAACCCGGGTCGCAGGCTCGCAAGGCACCGGCATGGCGAACGCCACCGGCAGCCGCGGCGGCGACCCGGGATGCCAGTACACGATGAACCCGGCCACGTTGGGCAGCGGCCAATGCGTACCCAGCAGCGGACCGGCGTTCACGACACACATCGGGGGATAGGGAGGGTAGCCCGGCGCGTCACAGGCGCGCCGGGCATTTTTTCCCGACGGTCAATCGAGGCGGCGGACCACGTCCATCGCCTCTTCGATGCGTTCGACGGCGTGGATCGTCAAACCTTCGATCTCTTTCGTGCCCTTGCGCGGCGCATTCGCCTTGGGCACCACGGCCACGCTGAAACCGAGCTTGGCCGCTTCACGCAAACGCTCCTGCCCGCGCGGCGCGGGTCGCACCTCGCCGGCCAGCCCCACTTCGCCGAAAGCGATGAAGCCCTTGGGCAGCGGCTTGCCGCGCAGGCTCGACGTAATGGCGAGCATCACGGCCAGGTCGGCCGCAGGTTCGCTGATGCGCACGCCGCCCACCGCATTGACGAACACGTCCTGGTCCATGCAGGCCACGCCCGCGTGGCGGTGCAACACGGCCAGCAGCATGGCGAGGCGGTCGCGGTCCAGGCCCACCGACAGGCGGCGCGGGCTGGGCCCGCCGTTGTCGACCAGCGCCTGGATCTCCACCAGCATCGGCCGTGTGCCTTCGAGCGTGACCAGCACCACGCTGCCGGGCACCGGCTCGGGGTGCTGGCTCAGGAAGATCGCGCTCGGATTGGTCACGCCCTTCAGGCCGCGCTCGGTCATGGCGAACACGCCGATCTCGTTGACCGCACCGAAGCGGTTCTTGATGGCGCGCACGAGGCGAAAGCTCGAATGCGTGTCGCCTTCGAAGTACAGCACCGTGTCGACCATGTGCTCGAGAACACGCGGGCCGGCAAGCGCGCCCTCTTTAGTCACATGCCCCACCAGCACTACGGCCGTGCCGCTGGTCTTGGCAAAGCGCGTGAGGTGCGCCGCGCATTCGCGCACCTGCGCCACCGAGCCGGGGGCCGAGGTGAGCTGGTCTGAATAAACCGTCTGGATCGAGTCGATCACCGCGATGGCCGGGCGCGTGGCGTCGAGCGTGGCGATGATTTTTTCAAGCTGGATCTCGGCCAGCACCTGCACCTGCGAGTGATCGAGGCCGAGCCGCCTGGAGCGCAGCGCCACCTGCGAGCCGCTTTCCTCGCCCGTCACGTACAGCGCGTTCTGCCCCGCGCGCTGCAACGCATCGACCGCCTGCAGCAGCAGCGTCGATTTGCCGATGCCCGGGTCGCCGCCGATCAGCGTGACGCCGCCCGAGACGATGCCGCCGCCCAGCACGCGATCGAGCTCGTCGATGCCGGTGGGCGTGCGCGCGATGTCGGTCGCCTCGATTTCGGAAAGGGTCGCGAGCTCCGACGCGCCCGCGAGTGACGCGAACTGCGTGCCGAAACGGTTGTTGGCTGGCCCGTTGCCCGCGCCCGCGACCTGCTCGATGAGTGTGTTCCAGGCGCCGCAGCTCGGGCATTTGCCGAGCCACTTGGGGCTGGTGCCGCCGCATTCGCTGCAGACGAAAGTTGTTTTGTCCTTGGCCATCCTTTGAGTTTAGGTGTCCGCACAAACCCTGATGCCCGGTGCCTTGGAAAGAAACGGCCAATCATTTAACATGTTAAGTAATTTAGGAAGAGACAAGCCTTGAGCACGACATTCACGCACCGCAATTTGCCGCGCCTGCTGCTGCAGGCCCGCGAAGCCGTGATGGCCCACACCCGGCCCAGCCTGCGCGAGCACGCGCTGTCCGACCAGCAATGGCGCGTACTGCGCGTGCTGGGCGAACACGGCGCGGTCGATACCGGCCGGGTCGCACGAGAGGCCTTCATCCTCGGCCCCAGCCTTACCGGCGTGCTCGCGCGCATGGAGCGCGACAACCTCATCACCCGCGCCCGCGATCCGGCCGACCAGCGCCGCACCGTGGTCGAGGCCACGCCGCACGGCATGAAGCTCGTGAAGCGGCTGTCGACCAGCATCGAGTCGCACTACGAGTGGATGGAGAAGTCGCTCGGCAAGGCCAAGCTCACGCAGCTCTACGGGCTGCTCGACGAACTGATCGCACTGGAGCAACCCTCGCCATGAGCCATTTCCTGCCCACAGGCACGGTGTACGGCACCTTGCTGAACTTCCGCGCCGAAGTGGATGCGCTCGCGCCGCAGATGACGCAGCCGCCCTACAAGGCGCCGCCGAAGGCACCCGTGCTCTACGTGAAGACGGCCAACACCTGGAGCCCGCACGGCAGCGACATCGCCGTGCCGGCTGCGGTGCCCGAGGTGGAAATCGGCGCGAGCATCGGCATGGTGATCGGCGCAGAGGGCGACGTCGAAGGCTTCGTGCTGATGAACGACCTGTCGATACCGCATGCGAGCTTCTTCCGGCCGCCGGTGAAGTTCAAGTGCGTCGACGGCTTCCTGGGCATCGGCCCCGTGCTGCGCGACGCGCAAGAGATTGCCGACCCCGCGAGCTTCCGCGTCGAGGTGCGCATCAACGGCGATCTGAAGCAGTCCATCGACTTCTCGCAGCTCGTGCGGCCGGCGCAGCAGTTGCTCGCCGACGTCGGTGACTTCATGACGCTCGCACACGGCGACGTGCTGATGCTCGGCTGCGGTCCCGGCCGCCCGCTGGCCCGCGCCGGCGATCGCATCGACATCTCCGCGTCGGGGTTCGAGACATTGAGCAACACGCTGGTGAAGGAAGCCGCATGAAGCACGCACGCGTCATCTTCGAAGGCCGCGAGCACACCGGCACGAGCCACGAATTCAACGGCCAGCAAGACGCTGCCGTGCGCCTGGACGACGGCCGCATCGTGCCGCAGGATCAGCTCACCTGGCTGCCCCCGCTCGCGCCGACTGCACGCCCCCGCACCATCCTCGCGCTCGGCCTCAACTACGCCGACCACGCGAAGGAACTCGAATTCAAGGCCCCCGAAGAACCGCTGGTGTTCGTCAAGGGCCAGAGCACGCTCATCGGCCACCGCCAGCACACGCACCGCCCAGCCGACGTGAAGTTCATGCACTACGAATGCGAGCTCGCCATCGTCGTCGGCAAGACCGCGAAGAACGTGAAGCGCGACGACGCTTATGACTTCATCGGCGGCTACACGGTGGCCAACGACTACGCCATCCGCGACTACCTCGAGAACTGGTATCGCCCCAACCTGCGCGTGAAGAACCGCGACACCTGCACGCCACTGGGCCCGTGGTTCGTCGATGCGGCCGACGTGCCCGACCCCATGGCGCTCGCGCTGCGCACCACCGTCAACGGCACCGTCACGCAGCAAGGCAGCACGCGCGACATGATCTTCGACGCACCCTTCCTCATCGAGTACTTCAGCCGCTTCATGACGCTGTCGCCGGGCGACCTGATCCTCACCGGCACGCCTGACGGCGTGGTCGATTGCCAGCCGGGCGACGTCGTCGTCACCGAGATCGAGCGCATCGGCGCGCTTCAGAACACCATTCAAGGAAAAGCATGAGAGTCGATCACCTGATCGCCGGCAAGAGCGTGGCCGGCACGGACTACTTCGAAACCGTCAACCCCGCCACGCAAGAAGTGCTGGCCGAGGTCGCCTCGGGCGGCGAAGCCGAAGTGAACGCGGCCGTGGCTGCCGCGAAGGAAGCCTTTCCGAAGTGGGCCGGCATGCCCGCGCCCGAGCGCGCGAAGCTGATCCGCAAGCTCGGCGACCTGATCGCCAAGCACGTGCCCGAGATCGCGCAGACCGAAACCAACGACTGCGGCCAGGTGATCGCGCAGACCGGCAAGCAGCTCATTCCACGCGCGGCCGACAACTTCTATTACTTCGCCGAGATGTGCACGCGCGTGGACGGCCACACCTACCCCACGCCCACGCACCTGAACTACACGCTGTTCCATCCGGTGGGCGTGTGCGCGCTCATCAGCCCATGGAACGTGCCCTTCATGACGGCCACCTGGAAGGTCGCGCCCTGCCTCGCCTTCGGCAACACGGCAGTGCTGAAGATGAGCGAGCTCTCGCCGCTGACGACCGCGCGCCTGGGCGAGCTGGCGCTCGAAGCCGGCATTCCGCCCGGCGTGCTGAACCTCGTGCACGGCTATGGCAAGGAAGCGGGCGAACCGCTGGTGGCGCACCCCGACGTGCGTGCCATTTCGTTCACCGGCTCCACCGCCACGGGCAACCGCATCGTGAAGAGCGCGGGCCTGAAGAAGTTCAGCATGGAACTGGGCGGCAAGAGCCCCTTCGTGATCTTCGAGGACGCCGACCTCGACCGCGCGCTCGACGCGGCCGTGTTCATGATCTTCAGCAACAACGGCGAACGCTGCACGGCCGGCTCGCGCATCCTGGTGCAGCAGTCGATCTACGCCGACTTCGCGGCGAAGTTCGCCGAGCGCGCCAAGCACATCACCGTGGGCGACCCGCTCGACGAGAAGACCATCGTCGGCCCGATGATCTCGCAGGCCCACCTGGCCAAGGTGCGCAGCTACATCGAGCTGGGTCCGAAGGAAGGCGCAACGCTGCTGTGCGGCGGCCTCGAAGCGCCGAGCAACCTGCCCGATCGCGTGAAGAAGGGCAACTACGTGGTGCCCACCGTATTCGCCGACGTCGACAACCGCATGAAGATCGCGCAGGACGAAATCTTCGGCCCAGTGGCCTGCCTGATTCCGTTCAAGGACGAGGCAGATGCGATCCGCCTGGCCAACGACATCCAGTACGGGCTGAGCAGCTACGTGTGGACCGAGAACATCGGCAAGGCGCACCGCGTGGCCGCCGCCGTGGAAGCCGGCATGTGCTTCGTCAACAGCCAGAACGTGCGAGACCTGCGCCAGCCCTTTGGCGGCACCAAGGCCTCGGGCACGGGACGTGAAGGCGGCACCTGGAGCTACGAGGTGTTCTGCGAGCCGAAGAACGTGGCGGTGTCGCTGGGCTCGCATCACATTCCGCACTGGGGCGTGGCGTGAGCACACGCCGCCGCACGCTGCTGCAAGGCGCGGCCGCATTCGCGGCCCTGCCCTTGCTGGCGCGTGCACAGGGCACATGGCCCAACAAGCCGATCCGCGTGATCGTGCCCTTCACGCCCGGCGGCACCACCGACTTCGTGGCGCGCCTCGTCGGCGTCGAGCTGTCGAAGACGCTGGGCCAACCCGTCATCGTCGACAACAAGCCCGGCGCGGGTACGGTGATCGGCGTCGACGCTGCGGCCAAGGCCGCGCCCGACGGCTACACCTTCGTCTGCGTGGCCAACAGCTTCACGGCCAACCAGACGCTGATCCGCAAGCTGCCCTACGACACGCAGAAAGACCTGCGCCCGGTCGCTCTCATGGGCATGTCGGAGCACGTGCTCGCCACGCATCCGGCCAGCAGCCTGAAGACGCTCGCCGACTTGCGCAACGCAGCCAAGGCGAAGCCCGGCACGCTGAGCTTTGCCTCCTTCGGCAACGGCACCTCGGCCCATCTGTCGGGCGAAATGCTCAAGCTGCAGATGGGCCTGGACATCGTGCACGTGCCCTACAAGGGCCAGGGCCCGGCGCTCACCGACCTGCTCGGCGGGCAGGTGACGATGATGTTCGGCAACTGGCCCGAGTTCCGCAGCCACATCCAGAACGGCAAGCTCGTCGCGCTTGGCATGGCGACGGCGCAGCGCTCGCAGTACGCACCGGCCATACCCACACTGGCGGAACAGGGTGTGTCCATCGAGTCCAATTCGTGGAACGGCTTGCTGGCGCCCGCCGGCACGCCCGACGCCGTGGTGCAGCGCATGAACGCCGAAGTGAACCGCGCGCTGGCGGGGCCGGTGGTGACGGAGGCCTTCCACAAGGGAGGCATCGCGTCGCTGTCGGGCACGCCGGAGCGCTTTGCGGCTTTCATGCAGAGCGAGATTGCGAAGTACGGCGACGTGATCCGCAAGGCCAACATCCAGGTGGAGGGCTGAACGATGAGCCTCTATGCGATGCAGAAATTCCTGTTCGCGCTGAATCGCGAGCAGGAAGTGCAGCGGCGCTATGCCGAAGGTGGCGAGGCGCGCGCGGCCTTGCTGAGCGCCTATGACTTCACCGATGAAGAGCGCGAGGCCATCGATGCCGGCGACATCGGCAAGCTCTACGTGCTCGGCTGCAATGGCCAGCTGCTGATGCACTTCGCGCCGCTGCTGGGCATCCCGTGGGCCGACTATCTCGAAGCAATGCGCGAAGGCGTGCGCAAGTACGGCCCCGTACGTGCCGGCATCTACGCCATGACGACAGGTACAGACGAAAAGGTGGCAGGCGTATGAGCCTCGTATTCGCAGGCGTGTGCAGCCACGCCCCCGGCATCACCGGCCGCGCACATCTCGCCGACCCGGCGGTGAAGGACGAGTTCCACGCGCAGTTCCACCGCTTCGGCGAGGCGATGCGCGCGACGAAGCCCGACGCGGTGATCGTGATCGCCGCCGAGCACTTCGCGAACTTCTTCATGAACAACATGCCGGCCTATGCAATTGGCATGGCCGACAGCTACGAGGGCCCGATCGAAGACCCGAAGTGGCTGGGCATCGAGAAGCACAGGATTCCCGGCGATGCCGCGCTGTCACAGCGCCTGATCCGCGAGGTGATGCAGACGGTGGACGTGGCCTACGCGGAGGAGTGGAAGTTTGACCACGGCATCATGGTGCCGCTGAACTTCCTCACGCCGGAGTTCGACACCAAGGTCATCCCCGTCAACATCAATTGCCAGGGCCCGCCGCTCACGCCGCTGCACCGCGCCTGGGCTTTCGGCGAGGCGCTGCGCCGCGCCTGCGACAAGGTGCCCGAGCGCATCGCGCTGGTGGGAACGGGCGGCATCTCGCACTGGCCCGCCACGCCCGATTCGGGCAAGGTCAATGCCGCGTGGGACGCCGAGTTCATGAAGCGCTGGTGCGCCAACGACCGCGAGGGCCTGCTCTCGCAGGACGACTACGGCGACGAGGCCACCTACCGCGAAGCGGGCCAGGGCGGCTTCGAGATCCGCACCTTCATCAGCGTGGCCGCGGCCGCGCGCGGCAAGGGCGAGATTCTTCACATGAAGGCCATCCCGATCTTCGCCGTGACGTGTACGGCCGCGACGATGTCGGTGGAATGAACGGAGAGCACCCATGCCCCATCTCGTGATCCTCTACACGCCCAACATCGAAGCCGAGACCGACATGCCGGCGCTGTGCCGCACGCTGGCCGACACCATGCTGAAGCAGCGCGACGAGGCCGACAAGCCGGTGTTCCCCATCGGCGGCACGCGCGTGCTGGCCTACCCTGCCGCGCACTACGCGGTGGCCGACGGCAAGGCCGACTACGCCTTCGTGTACCTCAACATCCGCATGGCCGCGGGACGCTCGGAGGCGGTGAAGAAGAAAGCCGGCGACGAACTGTTGGCCGACGTGCGCGCGCATTTCGCGCCGATCTTCGAGAAGCGCCACATCGGCATCACGCTGCAGATCGACGAAAGCCCGGGGCAGGTGTACGACGGCAAGCACAGCAACCTGCATCCCCTGTTCAACAAGACCTGAACGAAGCCAGTCCATGCTCTCCCAAACCACCATCGCCCAACTGGCCGCCGAGCTGCACGAAAGCGAGAAGTCGCGCGTGCAGGTCGAGCACTTCTCCAAGCGTTTTCCAGAGATGACCATCGAGGACGGCTACGCCATCTCGCGCGAATGGGTGAGGAACAAGATCGCCGAAGGGCGCGTCGCGCGCGGCCACAAGATCGGCCTCACCTCGCGCGCCATGCAGCAGTCCAGCCAGATCGACGAGCCCGACTACGGCACGCTGCTCGACGACATGTTCTTCGAGCAGGGCGGCGACATCCCGTTCAAGCGCTTCATCGCGCCGCGCATCGAGGTGGAGCTGGCCTTCATCCTCGGCAAGAAGCTGCAGGGGCCGAACGTGACCATCTTCGACGTGCTGGCCGCCACCGACTACGTAGTGCCCGCCATCGAGATCATCGACGCGCGCATCGAGCAGTTCGACCGACACACCAAGGCGCCGCGCAAGGTGTTCGACACCATCTCCGACAACGCGGCCAATGCCGGCATCGTGATGGGCGGCCGGCCGGTGAAGCCCGATGCAGTGGACCTGCGCTGGGTGAGCGCGCTGCTCTACAAGAACGGCGTGATCGAGGAATCGGGCGTGGCCGCGGCCGTGCTCAACCATCCGGCCACCGGCGTGGCTTGGCTCGCGAACAAGCTGGCGCCGTGGGAAGAATGCCTGGAGGCCGGCGAAGTGGTGCTGGCCGGCTCGTTCACGCGGCCCACCACTGCCGTGCCGGGCGACACCTTCCACGCCGACTACGGCCCGCTCGGCGCCATCTCGTTCCGCCTTGTCTGAAAGAAGAAAGACGCCATGCAAACACCCATCAATACCTTCAAGCAGGCCCTTCAAGCGAGCAAGCCCCAGATCGGCCTCTGGGTCGGACTGGCCGACGGCTACGTGGCCGAGATCCTCGCCGGCACCGGCTACGACTGGCTGCTGGTCGACGGCGAGCACGCGCCCAACGACGTGCGCTCGGTGCTCGCCCAACTGCAGGGCATCTCCAGCGCGTGGTCTGCGCAGGCCGAGTCGGAACGCTCGCACCCCATCGTGCGCATTCCGGTCGGCGACACCACGCTGATCAAGCAGTACCTCGACATCGGCGCGCAAACGCTGCTGGTGCCGATGGTCGACACGGCCGAGCAGGCCGCGCGGCTGGTGCAGGGCATGCGCTACCCGCCCGAAGGCATCCGCGGCATGGGCAGCGCGCTGGCACGTGCCTCGCGCTGGCAGGCCTACCCCAACTACCTGCACGAAGCCAATGCGCAGACCTGCCTGCTGGTGCAGGCCGAGACGGTGGAGGCGATGAAGAACCTCGACGCCATCGCGGCCACGCCGGGCGTGGACGGCGTGTTCATCGGGCCGGCCGACCTGTCGGCCTCGATGGGCTTCGTGGGCCAGCCCAACCACCCCGAGGTGCAGGCCGTGATCGCCGACGCCATCGCACGCATCCGCAAGGCCGGCAAGGCGCCGGGCATCCTGTCGACCACCGAAGAGCAGGCGCGCAAATGGCTCGCGGCCGGCGCGCTGTTCGTGGCGGTGGGCGTGGACACCATCGTGCTGGCGGCGGCGGCGAAGCAACTGCTCGCAAAGTACAAGGCCGCACCGGGCGTGGCCTCGCCCAACGGCTACTGATTTCCTTCACACCGGAGCACCCTTGATGCAACGCATGACTTTGGCGGCCATGGCCGCGACAGCCACCCTGTTCCTCGCCGCCTGTGCACCCATGGGCGCCGGCAAGCAAGGCCCCACCGCCCAACAGGAAGCCAACCGCCAGACCGTGCTCGCCTTCTACGAGAAGGGCCTGAACCAGAAGGATGCCGATGCGGCCCTGCAATACGTGGGCAACCGCTACGTGCAGCACAACCCCACGGCGGCCGACGGCCCCGAGGGCTTTCGCAAGTTCATCGGGTTCCTGCGCGAGAAGTTCCCGAACTCGAAGAGCGAGATCAAGCGCAGCTTCGTCGACGGCGACTACGTGATCCTGCATGTGAACGCGGTTCGCGAGCCCGGCACGCGCGGCAGCGCCATCGTCGACATCTTCAAGCTGGAGAACGGAAAGATCGTCGAGCACTGGGACGTGGTGCAGCCCGTGCCCGAGACCGCCGCGAACAAGAACGGCATGTTCTGACCCGTCCGCAATCCAGCCAGCAGCCAACGCCAGCCTGATGACCACGCCCACCGACCCCACCAAGCGCTTTCGCTCCGCCACCATTCGCGAGGGCACGATCCGCGCGACCACGCGCAGCTTTCTCCATGCGCTGGGCCAGGACGACGAGGACATCGCGCGCCCGCACATCGGCGTGTTCCACACGGGCGGCGAGATGAGCCCGTGCAACCTCAACCTGCGCGACCAGGCGCAGCATGCCAAGACCGGCATCTACGCCGGCGGCGGCACGCCGCACGAATGCCCCGTGGTGTCGATCAGCGACGGGCTGACGATGGCGCATTCGGGCATGCGCTTCTCGCTGATCTCGCGCGAGCTGATCGCCGACAGCGTGGAAGCCTCCACGCGCGGCCACCAGTGGGACGGCATCTTCGCCATCGGCGCGTGCGACAAGAACCTGCCGGGGCTGATGATGGGCATGGTCCGCTGCAACGTGCCGAGCGTGTTCGTGCACGGCGGCTCGGCATTGCCGGGCCAGATGCCGGGGCCACATCCAGAAGTACGGGGCCGCGACCTGAACGTGGTCGACACCTACGAGACCATCGGCAAGGTGCTGGCCGGCACCGCCACGCACGACGAACTCGACGCCATGAGCCGCGCCTGCCTGCCCACGGCCGGCGCATGCGCGGGGCAGTTCACGGCCAACACGATGGGCATGGTGTCGGAAGCGCTGGGCCTGGCGCCCATCGGCTCCAGCATGGTGCCGGCCGTGTTCAGCGAACGCGCGCCGCTGATGCGCCGCGCCGCAAAGACGCTGATGAAGGCGGTGATGGGCGACAGCCCGCTGCCGCGCGACATCGTCACGCGCAAGGCGCTGGAAAACGCCTGCGCCGTGGTGTCGGCCACTGGCGGCTCGACCAACGCGGCGCTGCATCTGCCTGCGATTGCGCACGAGGCGGGCATCAAGTTCCACCTCGACGACGTGGCCGAGGTTTTCGCGCGCACGCCGCTCATCGCCGACCTGCGTCCGGGCGGCCAGTACCTGGCGCGCGACGTGTTCTACATCGGCGGCGCGGGCGTCATCCTGCGCACGCTGCTGGAGCAGGGCTTCCTGCATGGCGACGCGCTCACCTTCACCGGCCGCACGATGGCCGAGGAACTGGCTGGTGCGCTGGCGCCCGACGGCCGCGTGGTGCGCGAGGCCGGCAACCCGATCACGCGCGACGGCGGGCTGGCGGTGCTCAAGGGCAACCTCTGCCCGGACGGCGCCCTGCTCAAGACGGCGGGGCTGAAGGGCCTGGTGTTCCGCGGTCCGGCGCGCGTCTTCAATTCGGAAGAAGAAGCCCAGACCGCCGTGCAGAACCGCCTGTACGAGGCCGGCGACGTGATCGTGATCCGCAACGAAGGCCCCAGGGGCAGCCCCGGCATGCGCGAGATGCTGGGCATCACCGCCCTGCTCTACGGCCAGGGCATGGGCGACAAGGTGGCGCTGCTGACCGACGGGCGCTTCTCGGGCGCGACGCGCGGCCTGTGCATTGGCTACGCGGGGCCTGAAGCCGCGGACGGCGGCCCGATTGCGGCGCTGCGCGACGGCGACGTGATCGCCATCGACGCGCGGGCTGACGCACGCTCGATCACGGTCGAACTCACGGCTGAAGAAATCACGGCGCGGCTCGCCGGACGTGAGGTAAACGTGGGGGTCGCCCGAGGTGGCTTGCTGGAAAAATACGCGCTCACCGTGCGCCCTGCCCACCAGGGCGCCGTGACCCACTCGGGCGCGGTCACCTGGCTGCGCGACGAGTCTTGACCCTCCATAACCAACGTCCGGAGAGAGACACCATGAGCTTCACGCGCCGCCAGATCCTGCAGACCACCAGCGCCTCGGCCTTGATGGCCAGCCTTGGCCAGAACGTTTTCGCGCAAGCGATGAACATCGAGACCGCAACCATCGTCACCGGCTTCGCGGCCGGCGGCACGTCGGACACCACCTGCCGGCGCCTGGCGACCAGGCTCAGCCCCGAATACGCGAAGACCGTGGTGGTCGAGAACCGCACCGGCGCGGGCGGCCAGATTGCCGTGAGCTACGTGAAGAGCCGCCCGGCCGACGGCAGCACCATCCTGCAGACGCCGACCTCGATCCTCACGATCTACCCGCACATCTACAAGAAGCTGCCGTACGACCCGATGGTCGACATCACGCCGGTGAGCCTGGCCTGCATCTTCGACTTCGGCTTTGCCGTGGGCCCGGCCGTGCCGGCCAGCGTGAAGAGCGTGCCCGAGTTCCTGGCCTGGGCCAAGGCCAACCCGGCCGGTGCCAACTTCGGCTCGCCCGCTGCCGGCTCCACGCCGCACTTCATCGGTGCGCTGCTGGGCCAGAAGGGCGGCGTCGAACTGAAGCACGCGGCGTATCGCGGCACGCAGCCGGCCATGCTCGACCTGCTGGGCAGCAACATCTCGGCGGTGTCGGGGCCCATCGGCGACATCACGCAGCATCTGCTGTCGGGCAAGGTGCGCATCCTGGGCGTGTCGGGCTCCAAGCGCAGCCGCTTCGCGCCCGACGTGCCGACCTTCGGCGAGCACGGCATCAAGGACATGGCCCACAGCGAATGGTTCGCCTTCTTCCTGCCGGCCAAGGCCTCGCCCGAACTGGTGGCGAAGCTGAACACGGCCATGAAGAACGCGCTGGCGCAGAAGGACGTGATCGACGGCCTCGGCACCTTCGGACTGGAAGCGATGTCTTCCACGCCGGCCGAGCTGACCGAACTGCTCAAGAAAGACACCGCCAAGTGGGCGCCGATCGTCAAGGAAGTCGGCTTCACCGCGGAAGGTTGAAACACATGAAGGAACTGCCATGAACACACTCGCCACTCCAGCACCCTCGGCGCTGGTCCATCCCTCGATCCACCCCGACGAGCGCGCCGCGCGCGAAGAGCTTGCGGCCTGCTATCGCGTGTTCGCGATGCTGGGCTGGGTCGAGATGATCTACAACCACATCACGGTGCGGCTGCCCGACAGCGTGACGGGTGGCGAGAAGCAGTTCCTCATCAACCCCTTCGGCCTGCACTACAGCGAGGTCACGGCCAGCAATCTCGTAAAAATCGACTTGCAGGGCAAGGTGCTCGACGGCTCGACCTACCCGGTGAACCCGGCCGGCTTCACGGTGCACGCCGCCATTCACGACGGCCTGCCCGGCGCGCACTGCGTGATGCATACGCACACGACCGCAGGCGTGGCCGTGGCCTGCCTGCAGGGCGGCCTGCAGCAGACCAATTTCTATACCGCGCAACTGCACGGCATGGTGGCGTACCACGACTTCGAGGGCATCACGATCCATGCCGACGAAGGCCCGCGCCTGCTCAAGAGCATCGGCGACCGCAACGCGGTGATCCTGCGTAACCACGGCCTGCTGGCCTGGGGGCAGACGCTGCCGCAGACTTTTGCGATTTTGTGGACGCTGCAGCGTGCCTGCGAGATCCAGATGGCGACCTTCTCGATGGGCCCCGCCATTCCGGTGAGCGAGGAGATCGCGCAGCGCTGCACGCGCGACGCGCTGCAGTTCAGCCCCGAGCACGGCGCCGGGCAGGATGTGTTCAATGCACTCGTCCGCCAGGTGGACCGCATCGACCCTACGTACCGCAACTGAACCTGAAGCGACGGACCCCATGAAGATTTGTATTTACGGCGCCGGCGCGATCGGCGGATGGATCGGTGTCGGCCTCGCGCAGGCGGGCCAACGGCTGAACGTGGTGGCGCGCGGTGCCACGCTCGAGGCATTGCAGCGCGATGGGCTGTCGCTGATGCGCGGCAGCACGGGTGGAGAGGTGCGCACGCGCGTGCCCGTCAACGCCGTGGCAGACCCTGAAGCACTTGGCGTGCAGGACCTGGTGGTCATCGCCGTGAAGGCGCCGGCCCTGGCCGCCGTGGCCGAACGCATCGGGCCGCTGATCGGCGCCGACACCATCGTGCTGGTCGCGATGAACGGCGTGCCGTGGTGGTTCCTCGAAGGCGGCTTCGGCGGCGAGATCACGGGCCACAGGCTCGCGGCGGTGGACCCCGAAGGCGCCATTGCCCGCGCCATTCCGTCGCGCAACGTGATCGGCTGCGTGGTGCACGCGAGCTGCTCGCTCGACGGGCCGGGCGTGGTGCGGCATCACTTCGGCAACGGGCTGATCGTTGGCGAGCCTTCGGGCGAGGCCACGCCGCGCGTGCAGAAGCTGGTCGAGCTGCTGAAGAGCACCGGCATCGACACCACGCTGTCGCCGCAGATCCAGAAGGACGTGTGGTTCAAGCTGTGGGGCAACATGACGGTGAACCCGATCAGCGCGCTCACCGGCTGCACCACCGACCTGATCATGGGCGACGACTACGTGCGCGGCTTCATCTCGGCGGTGATGCTGGAGGCCAAGGAGATCGGGCGGCGCATCGGCATCGAGATCACGCAGAGCCCTGAAGACCGGCACGCCATCACCATGAAGCTCGGGGCGTTCAAGACCTCGATGCTGCAGGACGTGGAAGCCGGGCGTTCGGTGGAGCTCGATGCGCTTGTAACGGTGGTGCGCGAACTGGGCGAGCTGACGGCGGTGGCAACGCCGTTCACCGACGCGCTGCTGGGGCTGGCACGCCTGAGAACGCGGCAACTCGGGCTTTACTGAGCGCCGGCGCAGCGCACCGGGATCCAAGGTCAGGCGGCGCACAGGTTCGGTCCGCAGACTGCAAATGCAGCGTCTGCAGAACCCTGTACACCCTTTTTTCTTCTTGGGCTATCCTCTCGCCATTCGAATGCACGTAGCGATTTCTTACACACCAACAAGGCTATATGCGTGCTTGAGCGAAGGGGGAGACAGATAGATGCGCTTGATCTTCATCGAACTTCTGGTGGCCTTGGTGCTGCTGCCCATCAGCGGCCTGTTCTGGTGGTGGGCCTTCGGCATGGGCGGCCTGGCTGTGGCCGGCTTTCTGCTGGTTGGCGGCGGCGCTCTGTACCTTGTCTTGCGGGGCGTGCGCTCGGCCAAGAACCAGCTCGGCCACCCCGGCGACGACCGTGAGCAATAGGCTTTGAGCCTTTTCGCCTGACACATTCGCATTCAATTTGGCAGGGAATTGGTGCAATTTGTTTTTTCGATCTCACCTGCCGCGGCGTCGGCACGGCCGGATCTGAATTCTTTTTTCTGATTTGCCCGGCCTCGCGATGAGCCAGGCACAGTTTCATTGATTGAAATCTGAAACATCCTTCGGCTCCCGAATGATGAAAATAAAAAACACTACAAAAGTGTCAATCAGGCTGTCGCAAATCGCATTTCCCCTGAATTGAATCGGCAATTAGCCTGAAATCATTCATCGATTTCCTGGGCAGATTTCGCACGGTCTTGGTGCTCCTGGCCCCGGCGAAGGGCAAGGAATTCGGAAGTAATTCAAAAATCCTACCGCCAGTTCACCTTGGGCAGCGGCCGACTAGGTACCCTCCCGCGTCATTGCTCGACGCTCAAACTGGACGAACTGAAGCTCATAGCCCACGATTTGTCGGCTACGTCCTACTCAGTTGACAATTGCTTACAAAGTAGAACGAAATGTCAAAAACCCTATGCGAGTGGCCTCTGTGGTTCGAGAGCCACGATTTCCCGTATCAATGGGGTAATTAATAAGTTGCATTTTCCATTTCGGCTGACGGCATCCTGACCAGCCGTTTGCCCCCTCGCTTCCCAATGAAAAAGGGTCTCCGGAAGGGGAAGCAAGGGATAACCCTGCCCCCGGCGTGGTCGCACCACGAATGGACACGCCTTTTGCGTCTACTCCACGAAATAGGGCTGCTGCGAAGGCAGCGACAATTTCTTTTTCATTGCTCTCCCGATAAATCTCCGGTCAAGCCGGAAAAGCGTCTTGGTAATAAAAAGAATTACCGGCGCAAATCGGGCTCGGGCTTTGCATATGAATCGCAGTTGTTGAAAAAACCAAGTTCGCAATGGAGTTCCATTTGACACGCTACCTGTACCTGATGGGGTGGAGTGCCGCCTTGGCCGGCGCGTTGATGCTTCAGGGCTGCGCACCGGGCTTTGGCTCCGTGGTGGCTTACGAGCCCGATCAGAGTCCGGCGCCATCTCTTGCTGCCGACGGCACGCCGCAGGAGGCGCTCGTCCCCATCTCGCCGAGCCTCATCCGCGCGATGGCCGAGGCGCAGCCGGCGGCGATTCCGCCCGACGTGAAGGCCTTGTTCGGCGAAGCCCCGGTCTACACGATCGGCCCGGGCGACGTCGTGGGCGTCATCGTCTATGACCACCCCGAGCTGCTGCCCAACGCCGGCGCCGTGATTTCCCAGCAGACGGACCCCACGGGCATCAGCGTGGCGCCGGGCTTCATCGTCGGCGCCAACGGGCAGATCAGTTTTCCGTACATCGGCCGGGTCCAGATGCAGGGCCTGACCGAGATCGAGGCGTCCGACGTGATCGCCAAGCGCATCGCGCGCTACATCAAGGACCCGCAGGTGACGGTGCGCATCCAGTCCTTCAGAAGCCGCCGTGCATTCGTGGAAGGCGAAGTGCGCACGCCGGGGCTGCAGCTCTTCACCGACGTTCCGATGACGCTGTCCGAAGCGCTCAACCGGGCCGGCGGCATCACGTCCAGCGGCGACCGTTCGTTCATCACGCTGACACGCGGCGACAAGACCACGCTCATCGACCTGCCCAAGCTGCAGGACCTGGGCAGCAACGCCAGCAAGATCCCGCTGCAGAACGGCGACGTGGTGCAGGTGCGCAACCGCGACGAGAGCAAGGTGTTCGTGATGGGCGAAGTCGCCAAGCCCTCGGCGCTGACCATGCACAACGGCAGGCTCACCCTCAACGAGGCGCTGGGCGAGGCCGGCAGCGCAAGCCTGGGCACGGCGAACACGGGGCAGATCTACGTCGTGCGCAACAACGCCAACAACACGAAGGGCTCGCCGTCGGTCTTCCACCTGAATGCGAAGAACCCCGCCGCGCTGGCGCTGGCCGAGCGCTTTCCGCTGCAGCCGCGCGACGTGGTCTACATCGACTCGGTGCCGCTGGCCACCTGGAGCCGGGTGGCCAGCCTGATCCTGCCGGCGACCCAGGCGCTCTACTACAGCGACCAGGTCTACATGAACCACCGATGAGATCCGTACTGACAGTCTGCATCGGCAACATCTGCCGAAGCCCGATGGCGGAAGGCCTGCTTGCCGCGGGATTGCCGCATCTGCGCGTGTTCTCCGCGGGCACCGGCGCGCTCGTCGGCAAGCCGGCCGACCCGATGGCGCAGGCGCTCATGCGAAAGCGCGGCATCGACATCTCGGACCACGTCGCGCAGCAGGTGAGCCAGATGCTGTGCCGGCAGGCCGACCTGATCCTGGTGATGGACCGGGAGCAGCGCCGCCATCTCGAATCGACCTACCCCTTCGTGCGCGGCAAGGTCTTCCGCATTGCCGAGTTCTCGGTCGCGCAGGACGTGCCCGACCCGTATGGAAAAGACGAGGCGGCGTTCGAGCACGCCCTGGCCCTGATCGATGCCGGCGTCCGGACATGGATCGACCGCATTCTGAAAATCACAAAACCCGAGCAGCAACCTACATGAACGCACCCCCGCAAGCCGCGCCGATGCCGATGCAAGCGCTGGAAGAGGATGGCGACGGCATCAACCTGGCCGAGTACCTGGACATCCTGATCGACCACCGCTGGCTCGTCGCGGCCATCGTTGCCGTGACCGTGCTCCTGGGCGCGGCCTATGCCTTCCTCGGCAAGCCCCTCTACGAAGCCAACGTCGCGGTGCAGGTGGAAGATTCCGGCAACTCCGCAGGCAGCTTCCTGGGCGATGCCGCCTCCTCGCTGCTGAGCGTGAAGACGCCGGCCGCGGGCGAGATCGAAATCCTTCGCTCGCGCGCCATCCTCGGCAAGGCCGTGGAGAACACCAAGCTCTACATCAGCGCACGGCCGCGGTATGCCCCCATCGTGGGCAGCTGGCTCGCTCGCCGCGCCACCGAGCTGTCGGACCCTGGCTTCATGGGGCTTTCGGGCTACGTGACGGGCACCGAGAGCATCCTCGTTCCGAGGTTCGACGTTCCCGCGGATTTCGAGGAAAAGCCGTTCACGCTGACCCTCGGGGCCGATGGCCAGTACGAACTGAGCAACCCCGACATCGATACGCCGATGAAGGGCTCCATCGGCACCTTGCTGGTAGCGAACGTTCCCGGCGTTCCGAACGGAAGCGTGAGCCTGCTGGTCAGCAGCATCAACGCGAAGCCGGGCGCGCAGTTCCAGCTCGTGCGGTCTTCGACGCAGCTGACGCTCCTGGCGCTGCAGGACAACCTGAAGGTCGTGGAAAAAGGCAAGCAGTCGGGCGTACTCGATGTCAGCTGGAGAAGCGGCGACGCAGAAAAGCTGACGCAGCTGCTCAACGAAATCGGTCGCCTCTACGTTCGCCAGAACATGGAGCGCAAGGCGGCCGAGGCCGAGAAGACACTGGGCTTCCTGGACGGCGCGCTGCCCCAGTTCAAGAAGCAGCTGGAGCAGTCCGAAGACATCTACAACCGCTACAGAAACCAGAACGGCACGGTCAGTCTCGACGACGAGGCAAAGAACGCGCTGACCCAGACCATCGACCTGCAGTCCAAGCTGCTCGAGGCCGAACAGAAGCGGCGCGAGCTCACGGCGCGCTTCACGAGCGAGCATCCCGCCGTCCAGACGCTGGACACCCAGGTCGCCGCATGGAAGAGCGCGCTCGCAACCGTCGATGCACGCATCCGCAAGATGCCGGAGCTGCAGCAGAACACCGTTCGCATGCAGCGCGACATCAAGGTGAACACCGACCTGTACGTATCGCTTCTCAACAGCTCGCTGCAGATGCGGCTGGCCAAGGAAGGCAAGGTGGGCAACGTGCGCCTGCTGGACGACGCCATCGTTCCGGAAGAACCGGTGTGGCCCAAGCGGCCCCTGGTCATCGCGCTGGCTGTGATCCTGGGGCTGGCTGCCGGCATCGGCGCCGCGATTGCAAGGAACTCGTTCTTCGGCGGCATCCGCAATCCGGGAGAGATCGAAAGCCACACCGGGCTCAACGTCTACAGCAGCATTCCGCTGAGCGCCGCCCAGCGCACGGTCGAGAGGAACATCGAGAACAAGGTCGTCGGCAAGCACGTCCTGGCGCACCTGTTCCCCGAAGACCCCGCGGTGGAAAGCCTGCGCAGCCTTCGCACCGCGCTGCAGTTCGCCATGCTGGAAGCGACCAACAACCGCCTTCTCATCTCCGGCGCGACGCCTGGCGTGGGCAAGACCTTCATCTCGGTCAACTTCGCGGCGATCACCGCGGCAACCGGCAAGAAGGTTCTGCTGATCGACGCGGACTTGCGCAAGGGCCGCGTGAATCAATTCCTTTCGATCCAGCGGTCTTCCGGCCTGTCCGAATTGATCGCCGGCACGCTCGACCTCGAGAAAGCGATTCGCCCGTCGGCCCTGCCGAATCTGGACATCATTACCACGGGTGTGCTTCCGCCCAATCCGGCCGAGCTGCTGACGAGCGATTCCTTTGCCCAGGTACTGGAAAAGTTATCTCCGCTATACGACCTCGTCATCATCGACACGGCCCCGGTTCTCGTTGCCGCAGATACCGCATCGGTCGCCCCGCTTGCGAGCACTTTGCTACTCGTTGCACGCGCCGAAAAAACCCAGCTCGGCGAATTGAATGAGAGCGTCAGAAGACTTGCGCATGCAGGTCGTACGGTAAATGGCGTAATTCTGAATGCTATTGATTTAACTCGCCGCCACGCTGGCAGCGGGAGTTACAAATATGGTGCTTACAAGCACTTACAATATACATACAATACCAACAGGGATTCCACCTAGACCGTGAAAATTGGAGTTAAATTCAAAATCATGAGCCGGGATTTCACCCTGACTCATTGATTAAATACTCAATTAGTATTCGGAGTAATAAGGCACTACAAATGGCAATTAGTCCATTCGTATTGCCTTCATCGAGTCATTTGGCCGCGCAATAGTTTCTGCATTGCAGATCCTACGAGGCATTTGTGCGGGTCGTCTCGGCCAAAAAACCAAGGCCATAACAGAGGACATGCAGGCTTTTGCCTGCGTGAGGAAAGGTGCGTCAAAAATGAAATCATTTCGACGAGAAATCTTGTCGCGCTTCAAATCCGGGCGGAGAAATCCCATGGGAAATCTCCACCCTGAAGAATCGCTGGTACCGCAAGGCTGGAATATTTCGGACGCAAGCGGCGAAATGTCCCGAGGCGGATCGCAAACCGGAATTCATCATCCGGCCGTACTGCGGATCGGGAAAAGGTCGGTAGACATTGCCGCCGCGCTGTTCTTTTTTGCGGCATTCGGCTGGCTCTTCGTGCTGATCGGCCTCTTCGTGCTGATCAGCTCCGGATCTCCGGTCCTGTATTACCAGTCGCGCTACGGAAAAGACGGGCGAATATTCAGGTTCTACAAGTTCCGCTCGATGATCGCCAACTCGGCCCAGGTGCTCGAGGAACATCTGAAAAGCAATCCGGAGGCACGCCGCCAATGGGATGGATACCAAAAGCTGGACGACGATCCACGGATCACGCGTTTCGGCAAATTCATCCGCAAGACCAGCCTGGACGAACTGCCGCAATTCTGGAACGTGCTGACGGGCGACATGAGCCTCATCGGCCCCCGCCCCTGCATGCTCGAGCAGAAGGAGCTCTACGGCCAGAACTGGTCGCACTACTGCGCTGTTCGCCCCGGGATCACGGGCCTGTGGCAGGTCAGCGGTCGCAATCAGCTGACCTACAACGCACGCGTTGCGTTGGACGTGAGGTATGTCGAGACCCTTTCCGTCGGGAAGGACGTGGACATCTTCTTCAGAACCATCTGGGTGGTTGCTGCCGGTCACGGGTCCCGATGAATTTCATCGGTCCCGGATGATCGGCTCCGGCCGGGCCGGCCGGACAGATTTTCCTTCGCTTTCGAAATGATTGGATTGGAATCCACATGCGGATGAGCCACGCCATTCCGGGACCGGCGGTGAGAAGAAGAAGCACGCGCCGCTTCAATCAATTCTCGATTGCCGGAATACTGATCGTGCTCGTGTACACGATCATCTACGCGTATTTCAGGGAAATGCTTCCCGAGAAATGGAGCGTGGACTCGGCAAAGATCATCGAGATCCTCAATTACGGCGGCACGGGCGAAATGGACAACTCGTTTGCTGTCACCGCCGCGCTGTTCGCCGTTATCGGGGTCGACAACCTGGACGTTTTCACCTGCGGCGTGAGCGTCATATTTTTGTTTTTCGCGACTCACGACGTTCGCAAGGCCGGCGACTTTTTCGCCAGGCTGCTGCTGATTGCGCCTTGCATCATGCTGAACATGTTTGCGCCGTCCAAGGAGACGGTCGTGCTCATCATGACCATGTTCATCACCGTTTCGACCATCTATTTTCGAACGTCGAAAGTACTTACCGTCGGCGCCTTCCTTTTTCTTTACGCGATCTACGGGGTCTTCGTACGGCAATATTATTTGCTGATTGTCGGTGTGTTTTTCATGGTCTATTACCTGTGGCGGCGCCCTATTAAATATCACATTCTGGCCGCCATCGTGGTTGTCGGAGCGATCATGGCGGCGCCTTCCAGTATTTTGCAGACGCTTCAATCGCCGCGAGATACCTCGAATGCCTACGCGGAACAGATCGGCAGCGACAACAGAACGGCTTTTACCAATATTGCGTCTCCCGCCAGTGGCCCCGGATTTCTGGTCAATTACGTCTATGCCGCAACAGTGCTGATCACGCCGGTTCTTTATTTTCAGACTGCGAGCGACGCGTTCATGCAATTGATGATCGCAGCCATGCTGATCATTCTGTACAGAGCCCGGCGAAAGTCCAAACGCGATCCGGATCGATTCGAGCCGCGGTTTTTCGGCAGCCTTTTCATAGCGCACATTCTTGTGCAATTGATATTCGAACCAGATCTCGGCAGCTTCACCAGGCATTTGACCTCCGTAATGCTCTACCTCATTGCCATCAAAGTTTCCGAGAACAAAGCAGTCTCCAGATGAAAAAAATCCTGATTTGTGCGGTGCCGTACAGCGACAACCTGGGTGACGGGGTCATCGCGGCGTCGCTGGCTCACATCGCCGGCATGAAATATCCGGAGGCGAAGGTGGAGTTCCTCGACATCGCCGGCCGCGTCGCGTTCGACGAATCGAATCTGCGTGGCGGCGGCGCGTTCGAAATCTTCCAGAAGATGCCGGCCCTGCTGCGATCGGCAATCGTTTTCGCGTATTGCCTCAAGAACTACCTCCTGGGCTGGCGCAAGCAATGGCAAGCCGCGGTCAACGATGCGGATCTGGTCCTCATCGGCGGTGGCCAGCTGTTCTGCGACGTGGCGCTGAACTTTCCCGCCAAGCTGTTTCTGCTGAGCAGGTTGCTTCGCGGCAAGAAGGTCGCGGTGGTCTCGGTTGGCGTCACGGCCAAATGGTCGTTCTGGGGGAAATTTCTGGTCAAGAAATTCCTCAGGAACGCCGCCCCCGTTTTCTACGCGACGCGCGATGTGGACTCGGCGAACAACCTGCACGCGTTCTTCGACATCCCGCGCAGCGAGATCAAGGTCGTTCCCGACCCCGCGCTGGTTTGCGCGAGCGCCTTTTCGGAAGAGCTCTCCCCGGACAAGAAGTGGGACGTGGGAATCTGCGTCAGCAGCCTCGATGCGCTGGTGATGAATTCCGAATATGGCGACACGCGCACCAGCGGGTCCGCAGAATTCTTCTCGGGCCTGGCCGAAGCATTGCAGGCGGAAGGCGCGCGGGTGCTGTATTTCACGAACGGCGCGGCGGAGGACAACAAGATCCTTGCCGAGATTTCTTCTTCGCGGGCAGCCGCACCGGGCTTCTCGTTCGTCGTTCCGAAGCGCCCCGACGATCTTGTTGCGCTGATCAGCGCCTGCTCGTGCATTGCAGCGCACCGGCTGCACGCAAACATCGTCGCCTACAGCCTGAACATTCCCTCCATCGGGATGAATTGGGACAAGAAGGTCGAGTCCTTTTTCCAGCTGACGGACCGAACCCAGTATTTGTTCGGCCTGTCACCACGCCGGGAAGAGCTGAAGGCCTCCGTACTGAATCTGCTCAACGAAAAAAATGCCGACCGCAGAAGACTCGACGAATTGAAGACCGAAGTCATCGCCGGAACCCACGCATTGATCTGAGGAGCGAATCTCCATGAAAGTACTGCACGTTGCCGAAACGCTCAAGGGCGGGTTGGAAACCTATCTTCGGATCGTTTCGAATTTCCAGAAGAACTCTCCGGAAATCAGCCAGGTGAAATTCATACTGCCCGGAACGGTCGATTGGCTGAACCCCGAGAGCGCACACGTGGTGCCCACCGCCCGCAGCCCCCTGTCCCTGGTGGGCTACGCCGCGCGCGTGAAGAAGATCATCGAATCGGAGCGCCCTTCCGTGCTCCACCTGCACAGCTCGATTGCCGGGGGCATCGTCCGGGTCATGGCCATGCTCGGGCAGATACCCAGCGAAGTGAAGATCGTCTATTGCTCCCACGGCTGGGCATTCGATCAGGCTGCGTCTCGCTACAAGAAGTCGGCCTATCGCTGGATCGAGCGGCTGCTTTCCTCGCGCAGCGACGCCATCATCTGCATCAGCCGCCATGAGGTCAGGATCGCGTCGAAATCCGGCATCAGGCGATGCACATGCATTCCCAACGGGATCGACTCCGTCAGCCCCAGGCTGCCGAGTCAATTGCTGCCTGATGAAGCCGAACGCAGCCAGCGAAAAGTCCTGTTCGTCGGCCGCCTGGACCGGCAAAAGGGAATCGACGTCCTGCTCGACTCGTACAACAGGATCCAGCCGAATTTCAAGCTGATCGTCGTCGGCGATGCCGTGCGGAATGACCTTTTTCTTCCCAAGTCCGATCGGGTCGAGTTCAAGGGCTGGCTGGAAAAAGACGAGCTGGACGCCGTCTACCAGGACTGCGACGCCATCATCGTTCCGTCGAGATGGGAAGGCTTCGGGCTCGTTGCAGTCGAAGCCATGGCGAGGAGCAAGGCGGTTTTTGCATCCGCTGTGGGCGGCCTCGTCGACATCGTTGAAGACGACAGGAGCGGCCGGCTCTTTTCCCTGGAGCAGATGGACCAGATGCTGCGGGAAATCGACGGCATCCCCAATGAAACCCTGCGGCAGATGGGACAGACCGGGCGAAAGATCTTCGAAGAGAAATTCACTTCGCAGCGAATGAACACCGCCATCGTCGATCTGTACAAGGAGTCGGTCCTGCCATGAAGATTTCTGGATTCTTTGCCCGAGGCCTCGTCGGGCTGCTGGGCACCCTGCTGTTCATTGCAGCGTCGATCAGCACGGCCAATGCCCGAGGCATCGACGGCCTGACCTCGGAGTACCCGGTTGCGCTGAGCGTGCAGATCGATCCCGCGACCATCACGGACGACGACCTGCATGAAATACGTGCGGCCGGTTTCGAATTCGTGCGGTTCGGCGTGCGGCCTCCGCTGAAAAGCGTCAACCCCAATTTGATCGACTACCCGGGCCTGATCCAGCGCGTGCGCAAGGCCAGGCTCGAAGCCATCGTCACTTTGTTTGGTGGCCGCGAGATCTGGGGACACGAGCCCTCGGACTTGCGTGGCGGCAACCGCAGCAAGGAAACCATGTTCGCGGACTTTGCGAGCGACTTCATGAAGGCGCACACCACCGATGTCGCCGTCTGGGAGATATGGAACGAGCCGGACAACAAGACATTCCTGCAGCCCAACCTTCTTTCGAACTTCGGGACCGCCTCGTCGGAGCTGTGCAACAAGCTGGCGCAGCAAAAGATCCAGCCGAACATCGTCATCGGATACGGCTTCGCGAAGCTGCCCTTCGCCGGAGGCAAGGTTCCTTCGGAGCTGGAAGATGCCTTTGTCTCGGCCGCCAGGACCGACTGCCTGACGGACATCTCTATTCATCCATACCGCTCGGTTCCCGAAACGGCGCTGGCCGACTACCAGAAGCTGCGTGCGCAACTGGACCAGCGGCAACTGAAGAAGACCGGCATCGTCGCTTCGGAATGGGGCTACGCCTCGTACATGCCGGTTCGCGACCGCAACGCACAGGCTTCGCTGATCTTCAGGGAGTACCTGATCAATGCCGCCGCGGGCATCAAGCTCCTGAACCTCTACGCGTGGCGCGACAGGGGCCAGTCTTACTTTTCGAAGGAAGACAACTTCGGAATCAAGTCCAAAGCCGGAGAAAAGAAAGAGGCCTACTCCGCGCTGACCGAGTTTCTCAAGATCGCCAGGCACTCCCAGAAGGTGTCGTACCAGGATGCCAAGGGCATGAGCCAGCTCGTGCTGCGTCGCGGCGAGTCTTTGCTGCACGTGGTCTGGACGCAGGGCCCGGAACAAACCGTGTCAGTCCCCGCAGGCAGCGGAAAGAAATGCACGCGCGTCGACTTCTTCCCCCAGATGCGTGAAGGCAGTTGCGGAAACCCGTCGGGCGGGAGCTTTTCTGTGAAGGCGACTGCCAATCCCGTTTTGCTGTCCATATCGGACTGAACGGGATGAAGCATCTGTCCGGACTCAGAAAACGCCTTGGTGGTCCGATCTACGCCGTTGCAGACCAATGCATATACAGCGCGAGCCAACTGCTGCTGAGCTTTGCGCTGGCCCGCGTGCTTTCGCCTTCGGATTTCGGCGTTGCCTCCGCATTCCTGGCGGTGAGCAGCTTTCAATACATCCTGCACATGGCCATGGTGCATGAGCCCTTGCTGATCAAGCGCTACTACGCGCATCGATCCGCGGCATGGCTCTCATGGGCTCTGGTGGTTCTTTTTTCTCTTCTGGGGTACGCGGCCTGGCAAGTGGCGGCTTTTCCCGGGCAGCTGCACTGGGTGGGCGTGGCCCTGATCGTCGGCTACGAGATCTTCTGGATCTCGCGCAGCCTCCTGCTCACTGGGCGGCGGTACGGGATTCTGTGCGTTACCGGTGTGCTGGTCGGCGTGGGATATGTCGCCATCCTGAAAGCCGAAAAGCCCGCGACGTGGATGGAAGCCCTGCTGCTGATTTCCATCATCCAGGTCCCGTTTCTTTTTCTGGTGCTCAGGAATGCGGGGAACGTGATGCTTCCGCTCCCGGCAGCGAAGAATGCGCAAGGGCTGACGGTCGGCGAATCGATGGCTTATGGCTGGAAAGCCAGCCTCTCCCAGTTCATGAGCTGGATCATGACGGGAGGGGCCATCCTGCTGCTTGGCTCCTCGGCAGATTCCGAGCAGGGTGGCTTGCTCAAGATCTACATCACCTTCCTGCTGCCGATGCAGTACGTGCTGTCGGCGCTTGGCTACTACCTGCTTCCGCAATTGGCGGCGAACTGGAATTCCGAAGGAAGAAAAAAAGCCTTCCGCGATTTCATCAAGTTCGTGCTGCTCGGGTTCGTGATTGCCGAAGGAGTCGGCGTCTTGCTGGGCCTGCTGGGGCCCCGCCTCGTCGTCCTCGCATTCGGTCCGAACTACAAGGGAATGGATTTTTCCCCCTTCTTCTATGCGCCCGCGATCTTCGGGCTGACCATGTGCCTGCGGACGGGCTTCAGGGCGGCCGCGCGGCCAGGTGCCCTCTTGCTGTGCTCGATCGTCGGCGCCGTGGTGTTCGCCATTCTGATGTTCGCGGCAGCGCCACCCATCTCCTACATCCAGACCATCCGCGCCATGACCTGGGGCTTCGCCTGCATGGCCGCTTTGATGATCGGCTGGCTGTTCTATTTCATGCGAGCGACAACGACAGGGGAGAGTGCCTGAAAACGGGCAAGCAGGCCTTGGAGATCTTTATGAGCAACCCTTTGCTTCGCAGCGTAAGCATCGACGAGCGCCTTCGGTTCCTGAGGGATGGCGTGGTGTGCCTGCGCAAGATCATCTCGCCCGAATGGATCCAACTGGCCCAGGACGGCATCGAGCAGCAGCGCCGCGCTCCTTCGCCCTACGCGACCGTGGTGGATGCCGACCCGCTCTATCTGCTGATCGACCAGATGCCTTCGATGAAGAACGGCATGCTCCAGCGCGTGGTGTTCGAGTCAGGCGCCGGCGAGATCGCCAAGCAGCTGACCGTGACGAGACGGCTGCGCTGGATTTACGACCAGCTGTTCTACAAAGGCCGCGGCCCTGCCGCCGAGACGCCCTGGCACCAGGACACGTCCTATGGACTGGCCGACAGCCACCGCATCGTGCGCGTGTGGATGCCGGTCGACCACATGCCGCGCGAGACCGCCATCGAGGTGGTGCGCGGCTCGCATCTCTGGAAAACGCACTATGGGCTGAGCGGCAGCAAGATCGAGGTGCTGGACGATGAATTCGAACTGCCGGACATCGAAGCCAATCGCAGCGCCTTCGACATCGTGGGCTACGAGGTGGACCCGGGCGACGTGGTGGTCTTCAACTACCGGGCACTGCACCATGCCGGCCCCGGCGTGAACTTCAACGAGAAGCGCAGGGCCTTTGCCATCCTCTACGCCGACGACGAACTCAGGCTGAGGCATCGTCCGTCCTTGTTGCCCGGGCCGTTGGACACCGCGGGCCTCGCGTGGCGCGACGGACAGAAGACGGGCGATTTTCCTGAGGTGTTTCGCGCCGTGTGAACTCAGTGCTTCTTCAGCAGAACGCGCACCGCCTCGGGCAAGGAGTTGACCTGCGGCATGAAGTGATCGAGCAGCGCGCCGAGGATCACCGCGCTCGCGACCGCACCCAGCAGCGGCTTCCACGTGAGCCGCACGGCGGCCATGAGCCAGCCTTCGCGCGCCACCCGCACCGCGGCGCGCGCCGACACGTACGAGAAGGCGACTTCGATGGCCACGGCCAGCAGCGCGTCCCAGCTGAAGTACAGCAGCACGAGCGAGCCGGCGCCGAACAGGATGGCCACACAGATCAGGAAAATGGCGACCACCGGCACGACGATGATCGCGCCTTCGTCCGCGGAACCGGCGACTTCGAGCGCACCGCTCGCCACGTCGGACAGGGCACTGCCATCGCCGCCGCCACCACCGCCATGGGCATCGCCGACGCTCACGTGGCTCTGGGAGCCGCCGCCGCGTCCGCTGCCGAAGTCAACGTCGGGCGCATCGACATCGAAGTCCGTCCTGCGGCCCTCGACCAGCCGCCTGGCCCACCAGCGCAGCACCAGCAGATAGCCCAGGTACCCCACGCCCAGCGTGAGGAAGTAGCGCACCGCCAGCGAATCGACATGCAGCAGGTGCATCTGCAGCGCCGACACGCCCCACATCAGCAACAGCGTGAAGGTGCCGATCAGGATGCCGTGCGTGCGCAGGCTGTAGTCGCGATGCAGGTCGCGTTCGACCTGCGTTTCCCACAGGCGCACGGAGCGCCAGTTGGAAAGGATCTTCATTGACCTTCGACGGGAGCGAAGGGTACGCGCTGCGCCACGGCGCACATCAGTTCATAGCCGACGGTGCCCGCGGCTCGCGCGACCTCGTCGATGGGGAGCACGGCGCCTGTCTTCGCCGACTTGCCCCACAGCGTGACCTCGCTGCCGAACTTGGCGTCGGGCATGTTCGTGAGGTCGACGGTGATCATGTCCATGCTCACACGGCCGACCATGCGGGTGCGCACGCCATTCACCAGCACCGGCGTGCCGGTGTTGCAGTGGCGCGGATAGCCGTCGGCATAGCCGACTGCCGCCACGCCGATGGTGAGCGGCCCCTCGGCCGTGAAGTTGGAGCCGTAGCCGATGGTGTCGCCGGCCTTCAGCGTCTGCACCGAGATGAGCTGCGTCGACAGCGTCATGGTGGGCTGCAGCTGCCAGTGCGCCGAATCGTGTTCGGGAAAGTCGGGCGCGCTGCCGTACAGCAGGATGCCGGGGCGCACCCAGTCGCCACGCGTCTGGTCGGCGTGGCGCAGGGTGGCGGCGCTGTTGGCGATGGAGCGTTCGCCCGGCAGGTCGCGGGTGACGCGCTCGAAGGTCTCGAACTGGTGGCCGATGCCGCGCGCGCCGTCGGCGTCGCTGAAGTGGGTCATGAGCGAAATCTCGTCGACCTGCGTGAGCGCGTTGAGACGGGTCCAGGCGGAGCCGAAGCGCTCGGGCGTGAAGCCCAGGCGGTTCATGCCCGAATTCATCTTCAGGAACACGCGCTGCGGCTTCAGGGTCTTGTGGGCGGCGAGCATGTCGATCTGCTCGTCGCAATGCACGGTGTGCCAGAGGTCCAGCCGCGAGCACAGCTCCAGGTCGCGGGCGTCGAACACGCCTTCCAGCAGCAGCACCGGGCCGCGCCAGCCGAGGGCGCGCACGCGCTCGGCTTCGGCCAGATCGAGCAGCGCGAAGCCGTCGGCGCCGCGCAATCCCTCATAGACCCGCTCGATGCCATGGCCATAGGCGTTGGCCTTGACGACGGCCCAGACGCGGGCTTCGAGGGCCGAGCGGCGCGCCCGGTCGAGGTTGTGACGCAGGGCGTCGGTATGGACAGTTGCGAGTATGGGACGCGGCATGGGTGGTTCCGGGAGAGACTCGGGGACAATGCAGACCACGTTTTAGCATCTTCGGGAATGAGGTCGAACACCGTGGGGACGCCGGATTCCGCGTCGCACCCCCGTGCTATAACCGCCCATTCGCCCGCAACGCGACACTTTTTCACTACCGCCAGCAGACCCTCTGGCCAGCCAGCCCATCGATGAAGCGCGGTTTCTACACGATCATGTCGGCCCAGTTCTTTTCGTCGCTGGCCGACCAAGCGCTTTTCGTTGTTGCCGTCGATCTCATGCGAAGTTCGGGCGCGCCTGAATGGCAGCGCGCGGCACTGGTGCCGATCTTCGCGGTCTTCTATGTGGTGCTGGCGCCGCTGGTGGGTGCCTTTGCCGACGCCCTGCCCAAGGGCAAGGTGATGTTCATCAGCAATGCCATCAAGGTGGTGGGCTGCCTGATGATGCTGTTCGGCTCGCACCCGCTGCTGTCCTATTCGATCGTGGGGCTGGGCGCTGCGGCGTATTCGCCGGCCAAGTACGGCATCCTGACCGAGCTGCTGCCGGCGTCCCAGCTGGTCAAGGCCAACGGCTGGATCGAGGGGCTGACCATCGCATCGATCCTGCTGGGCATCGTGCTGGGCGGCACGCTGGTGGGGCATTCCATCTCCAGCAAGCTGCTGGCCTTCGATCTCCCGTTCATCGACACCGGCATCGACACGCCGGCCGAGGCCGCAATCGCGGTGCTGATCTTCGTCTACGTGCTGGCGGCCTGGTTCAACACGCGCATTCCGCACACCGGCGTCGAGATGCGCCCGCTGCGCTCCAACCCCGAGCACGGCATGGCGCGCAACATCGCCGCGCTGCTGCCCGACTTCTGGCATTGCAACGCCCGCCTGTGGCGCGACCGCCTCGGCCAGATCTCGCTGGCCACCACCACGCTGTTCTGGGGCGCTGGCGGCAACCTCAAGTACATCGTGCTGGCCTGGGCTTCGCTGGCGCTGGGCTACAACACCACGCAGGCCTCGGCGCTGACGGGTGTGGTGACCATCGGCACGGCCGTGGGCGCCATCGTCGCCTCGATGCGCATGCGGCTGGACATGGCCACGCGCGTGATCCCCATGGGCATCGCGATGGGGCTGATGGTGATCTGCATGAACTTCATCAGCAACGTGTGGCTAGCGGTGCCGTTCCTGATTCTGCTGGGCGGCCTGGGCGGCTTCCTGGTGGTGCCGATGAATGCGCTGCTGCAGCACCGAGGCCACAACCTGATGGGCGCGGGCCGCTCCATCGCGGTGCAGAACTTCAACGAGCAGGCCTGCATTCTTCTGCTGGGCGGCTTCTACAGCGTGTGCACGGGGCTGGGCCTCTCGGCTTACGGCGCGATCAGCGCGTTCGGTCTTGTCGTGGCGGGCTGCATGTGGCTCATCAAGCGCTGGCACGAGAACAACCTCAAGAAGTACCCTGAAGAGGTCGAGCACCTCTTGGCCATCGCCCGTAGCGACAAGCATCACTGACATCGCGCGCCCGCGTTGGTGAAACGGCCGGCGCGCCCGGCGCTCCACCCTTTTCCAACGCCACCATGCCCGCGCTCGCCCTGATCTTCAACGCCTTCGTCTGGGGCGTTTCGTGGTTCCCCTTCCGCCAGATCGCAAGCCACGGCATGCATCCGCTGTGGGCCACCTGCCTCATCTACCTGGCCATCGCGACCGTGATGGGCCTCATGCGCCGGCACGCGTGGAAAGGCTTCGCGGCCTTCCCGATGCTGGCGGTGCTGGGCTTCGCGGCCGGCTTCACCAACGTGGGTTTCAACTGGGCCGTAACGCAGGGCGACGTGGTGCGCGTGGTGCTGCTGTTCTATCTGATGCCGCTGTGGAGCGTGCTGCTGGGCTGGCTGCTGCTGGGTGAGCGGCCGACCGGCGGCGCGCTCGCGCGCGTGGCGCTGGCGCTGACCGGCGTGGTGGTGGTGCTGAAGGCGCCGGGCGCCGACTGGCCGGTGCCGTCGAGCCTGCCCGACTGGCTGGGCGTAGCGGCGGGCTTCGGCTTTGCCGTTACCAACATCGCGCTGCGCCATCTGCGGCAGGCCCCGGGCGAGTCGCGCGCGCTGGCAATGTTCTGCGGCTGCGCCATCGTGGCCGGCATCACGGCGCTGGGCGGCACCGCGCTCGGCGCCTTCGATTCGCCGCTGCACGCATCGCCGGGCTGGCTCGGCTGGGCGGTGCCGCTGGGCATAGCGTTCGTCTTCGCCAATGTGTGCCTGCAGTACGGCGCGGCCCGGCTCGCGGCCGCCGCAACCTCGGTAATCATGCTGTCGGAGGTGCTGTTCGCGAGCGTGTCGTCGGTGGCGCTGGGTGCGGCCGACATGAGCCCGCGCATCCTCGCTGGCGGCGCGCTGATCGTGCTGGGCGCCGTCTGGGCAGCGTTTGCACGAACGCCCGCGCGGCGCGATGATCGCGCCTCTTCTCCCATCTGAGGAACAACAGCATGACCAGCGTCTACGACTTCGAGGCCAACCAGATCGACGGCAAGCCGGTGAAGCTCTCCGCCTTCAAGGGCAAGGTGCTGCTGATCGTCAACACCGCCAGCAAATGCGGCTTCACGCCGCAGTTCGCGGGGCTGGAGGCGCTGCATGAGAAGTACGCCGACCAGGGGCTCACGGTGCTGGGCTTTCCGTCGAACCAGTTCGGCGCGCAAGACCCGGGCAGCAACGAGGAAATCGGCGCCTTCTGCACCAGGAACTATGGCGTGAGTTTCCCGATGATGGAGAAGATCGACGTGAACGGCAGCAACGCCGCGCCGCTCTACCAGTGGCTCACCAAGGAAAAGCCGGGCCTGCTGGGCAGCACGGCCATCAAGTGGAACTTCACCAAGTTCCTGATCGGGCGCGACGGCAGCGTGCTCAAGCGCTATGCGCCGCTGGACACGCCAGCCTCGCTCACGCGCGACGTAGAGGCCGCGCTGGCGGCGGGCTGAAGCTCCCTGCCCTGGCCGCTCAGAACCTGAAGTCGGCCGTCTTCGAGCCCCCGCCCACCGTCACGCTCTGGGTCTTGGCGCCTTCGCCGGGCATGGCCGCATCGATCACGTAGCGCCCGTTCGGCAGGTCGACCAGGCAAACCGGGCCGCTGGCGCGGAACGCCAGGGCTGCGGCGTTATTGGCATCGCCGCCCTTGATCGTCACGTCGACATTGGCCAGGTAGGCGCCATCGGCGCGCGCGAACAGCAATGCCAGCGGATGGTCCTTCATGGCGGCGCGCATGGCCGTCGATTCGTCGGAGCCGATACCACCGCACACATAGCGCGCCGGACCCGCGCCCTGCCAGGGCGGCATGGCGCCTTGCGCCTGTGCGGCCATCGCACCGGCCGCGCAGGTGCAGGCCAGCAGCACGCGCCGCAGCGTGGAAGGAATAAGGGATGCGACAACATGGGACATGGCACTGGCTCCTTGCAGATTCGGTGCAGCCATGATGCGCCGCGAACCGGCTTCGCGGGAGTCGGACCAACGCCCTCCTGCTTGTGCGATCAGGCCTTGTCAGACAGCGCCGCGTCCAGCAGTTCGACCCAGTGCCGCACCGGCGTGTCGCCGCTGCCGCTTTGCAGGTGCGTGATGCAGCCGATGTTGGCCGACGCGATGGTGGTGGGCTGCAACTGCTTCAGGTGGCCCAGCTTGCGGTCGCGCAGCGGATAGGCCAGCTCGGGCTGCAGCACCGAGTAGGTGCCGGCCGAGCCGCAGCACAGGTGCGATTCGTTCATTGCCACGCGAATGTCGAAGCCGAGCGCGCGCAGGTGCGTCTCGACGCCGCCGCGCAGCTTCTGGCCGTGCTGCAGCGTGCACGGCGGGTGATAGGCCACCACGCCCGCAGGCGCCTTCACGCGGGCCTTGAGCGCGGGCACGAGATCGGGCAGCAGCTCGCTCAGGTCGCGCGTGAGCTCGCTGATGCGCGCGGCCTTCAGCGCATAGGCAGCGTCGTGCTGGAGGATGTGGCCGTACTCGCGCACGGTGACGCCGCAGCCCGATGCGTTCATGACGATGGCTTCGACTCCACCTTCGTCAGGACGGCGCTCCACCAAGGGCCACCACGCGTCGATGTTGGCGCGCATCTGCGCCTTGCCGCCGTCCTGGTCGTTCAGGTGGAACTTCACCGCGCCGCAGCAGCCGGCCGCCGGCGCAATCACCGCCTGGATGCCGGCCGCGTCGAGCACGCGCGCGGTGGCGCTGTTGATGTTGGGCATCATCGATGGCTGCACGCAGCCCGCGAGCATCAGCACCTTGCGTGCGTGCGTGGCGGTGGGCCATGCGCCGGCTTCCTGCTTCGCGGGCACCTTGGCTTTCAGCGCCTCGGGCAACAGGCCGCGCACCGACTGGCCGAGCTTCATCGCGGGGCCGAAGAGCGGCGACGACAGGCCCTCCTTCAGCAGCCAGCGCTGTGCCGACTCCATCGCGGGGCGCGGCACCTTCTGGTCGACGATCTTGCGGCCGATGTCGACGAGGTTGCCGTACTGCACGCCGCTCGGGCAGGTGCTTTCGCAGTTGCGGCAGGTGAGGCAGCGGTCGAGGTGCAGCTGCGTGCTGCGCGTGGGCTCCTTGCCCTCGAGCACCTGCTTGATGAGGTAGATGCGCCCGCGCGGGCCGTCCAGCTCGTCACCGAGCAGCTGGTAGGTCGGGCAGGTGGCGGTGCAGAAGCCGCAGTGCACGCATTTGCGCAGGATGGCTTCGGCTTCGCGGCCTTCGTCGGTGCCGCGAAATTCGGGGGCGAGCTCGGTTTGCATGTCTGTCGGTTCTTGTTGTTTTACGTGGGGGCGAGCAGGCGGCCGCGGTTGAAGATGCCGTGAGGATCGAACTCGCGCATCAGCGCGCGATGGATGCGTTCGATGGGCGCGCTCAGTGCATCAAAGCGCTGGACGCTGCCTTGTTGCGTGCCTAGGTCGGGCAGACGGAACAGCGTGGCATGGCCACCCGCCGCGCGTGCGATCTCGCGGATGCGCGCGGCCTGTTCGGGCGCAGCCTTGTACCAGCGCTGGCCGCCGTGCCATTCGATCAGCGGCGCGGCGCCGTCGAGCGAGAGCATGGGCGCGGTCTGCGGCACCGACAGGCGCCAGAGAGCATCCGTGCCATCGTTCGTGGCGAACCACGGAGGTTGCTGGTCGCGCAGCGATTGCCAGTCGGCGGCGGCGCGCGCGTTGTCCTTGCGCTCGCCGCCGAGGTGCGTGCATGCCGCTTCCACCGCGGCGACCGCACCGCGCAAACGCAGATAGAGCGTGCCTTGCCCTTCGTATTCGAGCCAGCAACTCGCGTTGAGCGGCAGCGGCCGGCCGCCCCACTCATTGAGCAGCCGCAACGCATCGGTCTGGTTGCAAGCGAACTCGAGCGTGGCTTCGGCGGGCGCCACGGGCAGCACCTTGAGACTCACCTCGACGATCACGCCCAGCGTGCCGAGCGAGCCGGCCAGCACGCGCGAGACGTCGTAGCCCGCGACGTTCTTCATCACCTGGCCGCCGAAGGTCAGCACCTCGCCGCGGCCGTTGACGATCGTGGCGCCGAGCACGTAGTCGCGCACCGCGCCGACGCTGGCACGTGCCGGGCCGCTGAGTCCGGCGGCGACCATGCCACCAACGGTGCCGTTGCTGCCGAAGCACGGCGGCTCGAACGGCAGGCACTGGCCCTTCTCCGCCAGCGCCGCTTCGAGCTCGGCGAGCGGCGTACCGGCGCGCGCGGTGACGACCAGCTCGCTGGGCTCATAACTGGTGATGCCGGCGAGCGAACGCGTGTCGAGCAGCTCGCCTTGCGGCGGCTCGCCGTAGAAATCCTTGGTGCCGCCGCCGCGAATGCACAGTGGCGTAGCGTCATCGACTGCGGCACGGATACGTTCGACGACCTGGTGAAGTGCGTTGTCCATCGTCATCAGAACCTCGGCAGATCCGGATGCTGCAGCTTGCCCCCGCGCACCACCTGCTTGCCGTACTCGGCGCAGCGCTGCAGCGTGGGAATCACCTTGCCGGGGTTCAGCATGCCCTCGGGATCGAAGGCGCGCTTGACGCCGAACATCTGCTCGTTCTCCGCGGCGGTGAACTGCACGCACATGCTGTTGAGCTTTTCCACGCCCACGCCATGCTCGCCCGAGACGGTGCCGCCCATCGCGACGCTGGTCTCCAGGATGTCGGCGCCGAACAGCTCGCAGCGGTGCAGCTCGTCGGGGTCGTTGGCGTCGAACAGCACCAGCGGATGCAGGTTGCCGTCGCCCGCGTGGAACACGTTGCAGCAGCGCAGGTTGTATTTCTTCTCCATCTCCTGGATGGCCAGCAGGATGTCGGCCAGGCGCTTGCGCGGAATGGTCGAGTCGAGGCACATGTAGTCGGGGCTGATGCGGCCCGAGGCGGGGAACGCGTTCTTGCGCCCGCTCCAGAACTTCATGCGCTCTTCTTCGCTGCTGCTCACCGCGATGGCGGTCGCGCCGCAGCCACGCAGCACGCCGGTCATGCGGCCGATTTCTTCTTCCACTTCCTCGGGCGTGCCATCGGATTCGCACAGCAGGATGGCGGCGGCATCGAGGTCGTAGCCCGCGCGCACGAAGTCTTCGACGGCGGCGGTCATGGGCTTGTCCATCATCTCCAGCCCTGCCGGAATGATGCCGGCCGCGATCACCGCGGCCACTGCGTCGCCGGCTTTGCGCACGTCGTCGAAGCTGGCCATGATGCAGCGCGCGAGCTGCGGCTTGGGCACGAGCTTGACGGTGACTTCGGTGGTCACGGCCAGCATGCCTTCGCTGCCGATGACGAGCGCGAGCAGGTCGAGCCCCGGCGCGTCGAGCGCCTCGCCGCCGAATTCGATGGGCTCGCCTTCGGCGGTGAAGCCACGCACGCGCAGCACGTTGTGCAGCGTCAGGCCGTACTTCAGGCAGTGCACGCCGCCCGAGTTCTCGGCCACGTTGCCGCCGATGGTGCAGGCGATCTGGCTCGACGGATCGGGCGCGTAGTAGAGGTTGAAGGGCGCGGCCGCCTCGCTGATGGCCAGGTTGCGCACGCCGCACTGCACGATGGCCGTGCGGCTGACCGGATCGATCTTCAGGATGCGGTTGAACTTGGCGAGCGACATGGTCACGCCCATGGTGTGAGGCATGGCGCCGCCCGAGAGCCCGGTACCCGCGCCACGCGCCACCACGGGCACGCCGAGCTGATGGCAGGTCTTGAGCACGGCGGCCACCTGCGCCTCGGTTTCGGGCAGGGCCACCACGAGCGGGCGGGCGCGGTAGGCGGTGAGGCCGTCGCACTCGTAGGGGGTGGTGTCTTCTGCGTGCCAGATCAGGGCGTGGGCCGGCAGATGAGCCTGCAGCCCTCGCACTACCTGGGACTGGCGCTCTGTTTTCTGCAGCGAATCGTTTTGCGTGGGGGTGAGCGGCGCGTTCATGCGGCGACCTCTTTTCTTCTGCTCGCGGGATGTCTCGGTTCTACCCGCACTCTACGGACATTGCGGCAGGCCCGGGTTGATGGATTTTTGCCGGGCGCTTGAAAGAACTTCGCGGGTTCAGCGCAGGCTCTGTTCGAGCCAGTCGGCAAAGGCCGCGCATTCCCAGCGCTCGAGCGTGCCCGGCTGCCAGCAGATGTAGTGCCGGTGCGGCGACAGCACAGCCTGGTCGGACAGCGCCACCAGCCGGCCCGATTCGAACCACGCCGCGCCCATCTTCTGCCGTACCAGCGCCACGCCAAAGCCGCTGGCCGCGGCGTCGTACACAAGCCCCAGGTCGTTGAACTGCGAGCCGATGTTGGGCTCGGGCTGGTCGAGCCCGCAGCTCGCGAACCAGGTGCCCCAGGGTTCGAGCGGGCTGCGGATCAGCCGTGCGCTGGCAATCTCCGCCGCAGTGCGAAAACCGGTGAAGGGGCCGAACTCGTTGAGGTAGCTCGGGCTGCAGGCGGGCACGACCTGCTCCTCGAGCAGGAGCCGGTGCTCGCAGTCGGCGTACCCGCCGGGGCCGTAGCGCACTTCGAGGTCAGCCTGCTCGGCCGTGACGTCGAGCAGCGGGATCGACACCTGCAGCACCAGTTCGATGTCTGGATAGATGTTGCGGAACAGCTCCAGCCTCGGCATGAGGAACTGGCGGCTGAAGGTCGGCGTGACGGCGATGCGCAGGCGCGTGGCGCGTTGGGCTGCGTTGGCGCCGAGCGGCGTGGCCTGCAGCGCAGCAAGCCCCGTGCGCACGTTCGCGAGGTAGGCTGCACCGTCGGCCGTGAGGCTGAAGTCGCTGCGGCCGAAGAGCTTGAAGCCGATGTGCGATTCGAGCTGCCGGATGCGGTGGCTCACCGCACTGGGCGTGACGCACAACTCATCGGCTGCGCGGCCCGCGTGGCGCAGCCGGGCCACTGCCTCGAAGGTCAGCAGGCACTGGATGGGTGGGATGTGTTGCAGGGCCATGCGGTTCTTGTGCTTTTGTTCAGGGCGCGTGCGAATGACACCGGGTACTCCCCTGCGCGAATGTCCCCCGTCGGCGTGATCGCGCGCCCTGAACAAACCACGTCACAACCCACCCTAGTCCTCGAAGAAGCTGACCGGCAACCCAGGCGTATCGACCCGCATGGAGATCACCGTGCCCGAGGCGGGCAATCGCTCGATCTCGGCAGCAGGCCGACCCTTGCGGCCGCTGGTGACGAACAACGTCTTCAGGTCATCGCCGCCGAAGCAGGGCATGGTCGGGCATTGCACGGGGACGGGAACGGAAGCCACGATTTCGCCCGAAGGTGCAAAGCGCAGCAGCTGCGCGCCTTCGAACATGGCAACCCAATAGTGGCCTTGCGCGTCGATGGTGGCGCCGTCGGGGCGGCCTTGGTAGCCCATCGGTGCTTCGGGCGTCCAGCCTTCTGGCTTGGCGTCGAACTGGTGGAACACGCGGGCGTGCGAGAGCGAATTGCCTTCGGCGTCCCAGTCCCACGCGCACACCACGTGCGCGGCGGTGTCGGCCCAGTAGAGGGTGCGGGCATCGGGCGAGAAGGCGAGGCCGTTGGCGGTGGTGGACTCGTTGGCCATCTGCGTCAGCGTGGGCGAGACGCCGGTGTCGGGGCGTGCATCGAAGCAATAGAGCGCGGCATTGGCGCGGTCCTTGGCTTCGTTGAGCGAACCGCCCCAGAAGCGGCCCAGCGCGTCGCACTTGCCGTCGTTGAAGCGCATGGTGCGCACGTCGTGCTCCACGCGCGCCATCGCGACCAGTTCGCCGCCCCACTCGCGCGCGCGGTAGATGCCGTCGCGCAGCGCAATCACGAGGCCGCCACTGCGCGCGGGCGCCATGCAGCCGGGCTCGGTGGACAGCGGCCATCGCTCGACCCTGGCATTGGCGGAGCCGATGTCGCCGCGGGTGCGCAGCACGGCGCGGCCGGGAATGTCGAGCCAATAGAGCGAGCGCTCCTGGGGATGCCAGAACGGCGACTCGCCGAGTTCGCAGAGGCTGTCTTCGAGGGAGGTCCACATGGTGTCGCGATTGTGCCCCCGGCCATCGCGGCAAAGGGCAAAAAAAAGCCCGCTGGCGCCGGAGCGCTTGCGGGCTGAACATCCAAAGGAGACCTCGCTTGAAAAACTCGTTACGAAGAATTGTTCTTGTAAAAGGTGGTGGTGGTCGTTTCAGCGGCGGGGCTGCCCGAAGGCAACCCGGCCAGAGCAGATCAGCGGTTGTAAGCCGTTTCGCCGTGCGACGAGATGTCGAGGCCTTCGCGCTCTTCTTCTTCCGACACACGCAGGCCGAGGGTCAGGTCGGCGATCTTGTAGGCGATGAAGGCAACCACGCCGGACCACACGACGGTGAGCGCCACGCTCTTGATCTGGATCCAGACCTGTGCGCCCATCGCGAAGGTGTCGGGCGTTGCGCCGCCGGTGCCGCCGAGGCCCTTGGCCGCGAACACGCCGGTCAGGATGGCACCCAGGATACCGCCCACGCCGTGCACGCCGAACACGTCGAACGCGTCGTCGGCACCGAGCATGCGCTTCAGGCCGCCCACGCCCCACAGGCAGACCAGGCCGGCCAGCAGGCCCAGCACGATCGAACCCATCGGGCCGATGAAACCGGCGGCAGGCGTGACGGCCACGAGGCCGGCAACGGCACCAGACGCAGCGCCCAGCATCGAGGCCTTGCCCTTGTGCAGGCTTTCACCCAGGATCCACGACAGGGCCGCGGCAGCGGTGGCGAGCACCGTGTTGATGAAGGCCAGGCCGGCGACGGCGTTGGCAGCACCAGCCGAGCCGGCGTTGAAGCCGAACCAGCCGACCCACAGCAGCGAAGCGCCGACCATGGTGAGCGTGAGCGAGTGAGGCGTGAATGCTTCCTTGCCGTAGCCGACGCGCTTGCCGACCATGTAGGCGCCGACCAGGCCAGCCACACCGGCGTTGATGTGCACCACGGTGCCGCCAGCGAAGTCGAGTGCGCCGTCCTTGCCCAGCAGGCCGCCGCCCCACACGATGTGGGCGATCGGCACGTAGCTGAAGGTGAACCACAGCACCGAGAACAGCAGCACGGCCGAGAACTTGGCACGCTCTGCGAACGCGCCGACGATCAGCGCCACGGTGATGGCCGCGAAAGTGCCCTGGAAGGCGACGAACACGTATTCGGGAATCGTGGTCAGCGCGCCGAAGGTCTCCTGCGTGATGCCCTTCATGAAGATCTTGTCGAATCCTCCGAAGAAGTTGCCGTCACCGGAGAAGGCCAGGCTGTAGCCGTAGATGGCCCACAGGATGCTGATCAGCGAGAAGATCACGAAGACCTGCATCAGCACCGACAGCATGTTCTTCGAGCGGCCCAGGCCACCGTAGAACAGCGCGAGGCCGGGAATGGTCATCAGGATCACGAGAAGCGTCGAAGTCAGCATCCAGGCGGTGTCGCCGGAGTCGATCTTCGGAGCGGGTGCGGCTGCGGGCGCCGCGGGAGCTGCGTCGGCGGCAGCGGCCGGAGCTGCTGCGGCTGCAGGCGCGGCAGCGGGGGCCGATGCCGACGCGGCCGGTGCTTCGGCCGTGGCCGCAGCGGGGGTTTGCGCGAAGCCGGCAGTACCGGCAGCCAACACGCTCAAGCCGAGCGCAAGAGAGACAAGCAGTTTTTTCATAATCGTTGTTCTTTCGGGCCTGGACTCGATCAGAGGGCTTCGCGGCCCGTTTCGCCGGTGCGGATGCGCACGACTTGTTCGAGGTTGTAGACAAAAATCTTGCCGTCGCCGATCTTGCCGGTGCGTGCCGCGCCTTCGACAGCCTCGATCACGCGATCGACCAGGTCGTCGGAGACGGCCGCTTCGATCTTGACCTTGGGCAGGAAGTCGACCACGTACTCCGCGCCGCGGTAGAGCTCGGTGTGGCCCTTCTGGCGACCGAAGCCCTTGACCTCAGTGACGGTAATCCCCTGCACGCCGATGGCCGACAGTGCTTCGCGCACCTCATCGAGCTTGAACGGTTTGATGATGGCTGTGACCAGCTTCATGAGTTTTCTCCTTCGGATGGAAATGGAATAGCGCGGCAGCTTGGGCCGCACCTCGTTGTTGTATGGATTACAGCGTCTTCGTCAGCGTGAGGATGAAGCGCGCCTTGTTCGGCGAGTAGGTCGTCTGGCCGAAGGTGCCGAAGCCGAGGTCGACGCCCGGGTTGGCCACCGCGAGGTACGAGCTCTTCTTGTTGGCGCCCTGCACCGAGCCGGTCAGCGACAGGCCGTTGCCGAAGTCGTAGCTCGCGCCGACGTTGTAGTCGACGTAGCTCTTGTAGCCCAGGCTGCGGATGTCGCTGGACATGTTCGTGTAGCCGATCGCCGCCTTCAGCGTGACCTTGGGCACGATTTCCTTGCTGTACGACAGGTTCAGGTAGCCGGTGTTGGTGCCCTTCAGGCCCGAGCCGGCCTTGTTGCCCGCGTAGCCGAAGTAGTCCTTCGACACGGTGTGCGAGTACTTGGCGGTGAACGAGCCGAGGGTTTCGTTGGCGTAGGTGCCGGCAACGTACAGCTCGGTGGTGTTGCCCGCGGAGTTGCCCGGGTAGATGTAGGTGAGCGCACCGACGTCCATGTCCAGCGGGCCGGCCTTGAACTTGTAGCCGCCGTACACGTCCATCTCGATGCTGTTGCCCTTGAGCCAGTTGACGCTGGAGTTCCAGTTGCCCACGTAGAAGCCGCTGTCGCCGAAGGCGTAGTCCAGGCCGCCTTGAATGGCGGGCTTGAACCCCTTGGTCTTGGCGTAGTCGTTCTTGCCGATCATGTCCTGGTCCTGGCCACGGAACTTGTAGTTCGTGGTGATGGACACGTTGCCCGTGAGATTCGGGGCGGGAGCGGCTGCCGGTGCTGCTGCGGCATCCGTCGTTGCTGTTTGCGCCAGGGCTGCGCCCGAAGCGGTCAATGCAGCGGCCAGAACGATCAGCGCCTGGGCGGCGGTACGGTGCGTCATCAGGGAACTCCTCGCAAGTGTGTTGTTGGACCTGTGAGGCTCAAAGCAGGGAGCGTGCCAAACTGCACAAATACCGGTCATAACCACCCCCGCCCCCGCATTGGTTGAGAGCCAAATCGTTACAACGTCTGTTGCGAGTGGTTGCAGATATCCGGTGCGCCGCACCACCGCGGACATGTCGAAGATAGGCGCACCATCTTGGGGAGAGGGAGAAGAATGGGATTGTCTTTGGTGCAGAGCCGCGCCTTGCTGGGCCTGGAAGCGGCCAGTGTCACTGTCGAGGTGCATCTGGCGAACGGTTTACCCAGCTTCACGCTGGTCGGGCTGGTGGAAACCGAGGTCAAGGAGGCGCGCGAACGGGTGCGTTCGGCGCTCCAGAACGCGGGGCTGGAGTTTCCGAACAACAAGCGCATCACGGTGAACCTTGCGCCGGCCGACCTGCCGAAGGACTCCGGGCGCTTCGATTTGCCCATTGCGCTGGGCATCCTCGCGGCCAGCGGGCAGATCGACAACGCCCGGCTCGCCGGCCACGAGTTCGCCGGGGAGCTGTCGCTGTCCGGCGAGCTGCGGCCCGTTCGTGGTGCGCTGGCCATGGCACTGGCGCTGCACACGCGCGGCGTTGCCACGCGGCTGGTGCTGCCCCTGGAGAGTGCACAGGAGGCCGCACTGGTGCCGGGCGGTGAGGTGTATGGCGCGAAGCACCTGCTCGATGTGGTGCGCCAGTTCATCGCCGAAGGCAGCGATGCCGCATCGCAGCTGCCCGAATCGCCAGACGACAGTGGCTGGGCGCGCGTCCAGGCCGCGCCCGGCGCGATTCCGCCGCAGTACGCAGACCTGTCTGAAGTGAAGGGACACGCCGGCGCCAAGCGCGCGCTCGAAATCGCGGCGGCCGGCGGCCACAGCCTGCTGATGGTGGGCGAGCCGGGTTCGGGCAAGTCGATGCTCGCGCAGCGCTTCGCGGGCCTGCTTCCGGCGATGCACATCGACGAGGCACTGGAAAGCGCGGCCGTGGCCAGCCTGGGCGGGCGCTTTGCGACCGAGCGGTGGATGAGCCGCCCGACGTGCTCACCGCATCACACATCGAGCGCGGTGGCGCTGGTCGGCGGGGGCTCTCCACCCCGGCCCGGAGAAATCTCGCGGGCGCACCACGGAGTGCTCTTTCTCGACGAATTTCCCGAGTTCGCCCGCTCGGCACTGGAGGCGCTGCGCGAGCCACTGGAGACCGGCACCATCACCATCGCCCGGGCCGCGCGGCGCGCCGAATTCCCGGCGCGCTTTCAGCTGATTGCCGCCATGAACCCCTGCCCTTGCGGTTATCTGGGCTCTTCGTCGAGACCCTGCCGCTGCACACCGGACCAGGTCTCACGCTACCAGGGCAAGCTCAGCGGCCCGCTGCTGGACCGCATCGACTTGCACATCGAAGTGCCAGCGGTGTCGGCGCAGTTGCTGCTCGAAGCGCCGCCCGGTGAATCGACCGACAGCATCCGCACCCGCGTGGTCGATGCGCGCGAGCGTGCGATACGGCGGCAAGGCCACGCCAACCAGTCGCTGCAGGGCTCTGCCGTCGACCGGCATGCCGTGCTCGACGACGCGGCGCGCAAGTTCATGTTCAACGCGGCGAACAAGCTCGGCTGGTCGGCGCGCAGCACGCACCGCGCGCTCAAGGTGGCGCGCACGATCGCCGATCTGGCCGGGGCGGATGCGGTGCAAGCGGCGCACGTGGCGGAGGCGGTGCAGTACCGCAGGGCACTGCGCGGCGCCAAATGAACGCGGGAGCCAGCCGCGGCGCAGACCGTACTACTTGAACTCGTGGCTCACCACAGGCGCCGACTTGCTGTCCTGCACCGTCACGCGCTGCCGGAACACCTCGAGATCGCCGTTGCGCACTTCGATGTTGTAGATGCCCGGGCGCAGCGACAGCGACTTGAGCGGCGGGCTCACGCCGCGGTCCGCGCCGTCGACGAACACCTGGCCCCAGGGGCGGACGTTGAACAGCACCCGGCCCATGCCGGGCGAGGCCGCAGGCGTGGCGGGAGCGGCAGCAGGTGCGCCCGGCGTGCCGGCGGGTGTGGCACCCGCCACGGTCGTCGTCGTGGTCCCAGGCGGCAACGTGCCGGGCGCGACGGGCACTGACGGCGGCGAGAGCCGGTTGATTTCGGCGATTGCATTGCGCGCCTCGCGCGCATGCACGCCGCGGCGGTAGCGGCGCAGGTAAGCCTCGTAGCCTTCGCGCGTGTTCTCGGTCTGCGCGAGGTTCCAGTCTTCGGCTTCGGCGGTGGCCAGCGCGGATTCGGGCGGCGCGGCCGGTGGGCCGACCGGCACGTTCTCCAGCGGTGTCAGCGGCGCCGTGGCCGTCGCGGCGGGCGCACTGGCCGGTGCGGCGGGCAGCGGCGCTGCTGCACTACCGCCGGCCGCAGGCGTTCCAGGCGCGGCCGGCACGCCATCGGTGGTGGTGGCTGGTGGCATTGCCGCCGGCGGCGCGGTGTTGCTCGACATCGGCGCGGCCGGAGGCGGCACCGGCACCATCGCGGTCTTGGTCTCCTGCGGCTGCATGCCCGAGGTCAGGCGCAGGCCGATCCAGCTGCCCACGGCCACTAGCGCGATCAGCAGCGCGCCCACCATGCCCCACGGCGGGCGCTTGAGCTTGTTCTTCTGCGCGGTTGGTGCTGCGGCTTTGTGCCCTTGCGCCTTGCTGCGGTCCTGCGGTGCGACGCGCGGTGCGGGCGCCGGCACTGGTGTAGGCGCGGCCCTCGGCTGCTCCGGCGCTGCCACCGGCATCGGCTCCAACGGCACCGGTGCCGACATCGGCGAGAACTGCTGCGGCACCAGCGGCGGAGGTGGCGGCGTCGCCGAAACGGGTGCCGTGGGAATGATCACCGTCGGGGCGCTCATGCCGCTCACGTAGATGTCGCCGAGCTTCACAAGCCCCAGCTCGGTCGCGAAGGCAGCCACGGTCTGCGTGCGGTCCTTGCTGTGCACGGCCAGCGTGTGGTCGACCGCGGTGCAGAAGCTCGGGCTCAGGTCGTCGCGGCCCATCGACGACAGGGGCACGTAGGCGTCCTGCACGCTGCGCACCACGGCCGAAGGCGGCGGATGGCCCGTGACCGCGCGGTACAGCACTGCCCCCAGCGCATACATGTCGGTCCACGCGCCCTGCAGCAGCGTGTTGTCGTCGGCGTACTGCTCGATGGGCGAGTAGCCCGACTTCACCATCACCGCCACTTCGTCGACGAGGTCGGCAATCGACTTGCGCGCCGCGCCGAAGTCGAGCAGCACCGGCAGGTCGTCCTGCTGGATGAAGATGTTGTCGGGCGCGATGTCGCGGTGGAAGCACTGGCTGCGGTGCAGCGTCTCCAGCGCACCCAGCAGCGGCCCCAGCATGCCGAGCAGCCAGGGCTCGGTGATCCTGCCCGGCTCGTCCTCGGCCAGGCGGCGCAGCGTGCGGCCCTTGTAGAGCTGGATCGCCATGTAGGCGGTGGAGTTGGCCTCCCAGAAGCGATGCACGCGCACCAGCGCCGGGTGGCTGAACTGCGCGAGCGTGCGCGCCTCGTTGATGAAGCTGCGCAGGCCCGCCTGGAAGGTGGCCGTGAGCCGCTCGGAGCGCACATGCACGCTGTTGTCGCCCACGCGGCGCGCGAGCATCGAGGGCATGTATTCCTTGATGGCCACCTCGCGCTGCAGCGAGTGGTCGTAGGCGCGGTAGACGATGCCGAAGCCGCCTTCGCCGATCACCTCCAGCAGCTCGAATTCGGCCAGCCGGTGGTTCACGCCCAGCGGGTGCGGCCGTTCGTCATCCGTCTCGGCCGGCGGGCTTCCGATGCCGTGCGTCGTCGTCATGCTTCTCCTCCTGCGGGACTGCTGTGGCCCCTATGGCCGGTCTGGCTCTTCTTCATGCCCATGGCACATGCCCCTGCGAAAACAACTTGGAAAACAGTGGTGTGTTGAGGCCCCCGCCATGGGCAGCGGTCCGCAACGGCGATCCGTCGGCTTGATTGGTCCACCAGTAGCTGGTGCTGCCGAAAGGGTCGAAGCACAGTGGAAGCTCTGGCCAGCCCAGGGGCTGCTGGGCACTCGCGCCACCGGCTGTAGGCCCGAGGATCGAGAGGATGTCGTCCGAGCCGCCGCTGGCGGTCTGGAAGCCGGCACGGCCCGCGGCCAGCACCTGGCTGTCGAACTGGTCGGGCGCCACGCCGTGGCGGATGGCCTGCAGCAGCGCGGTGCCGCACTGCCGGTACCACGCGGCCGAGCCTTCGAGCACCGATGGGCGGTAGTTCTGCGCGGCCACCTGCAGCGTGATGCACACGGGGTAGTAGCGGCCCACGCGGTCGCAGCTCGGCGCAATGCAGCCGAACTGCACGGCGTCCACGCCCTGCGTGGCGGGAATCGCGAAGTTCCATACCGGCGCAACGGCGTAGTGCCGCGTCATCGCATCGGGCCAGCGCTTGAAGCTGCCCAGGCCGTTCTGCATCCAGCGGTCCCACCACGCCTGCAGTTCGCGCGGCATGCGGCGGTAGAGAAAGTCGCCGGCTGCCGGCAGCTTGCCGTACCAGCCGATCTGTTCGTCGACTGGCACCCAGGCCTGAGGAGGAATGCTGCTGTTCATTTCAGGATTTCCCCGGGCAGGAGAAGCCGTTCATCTGCGGCAGGCGCAGCGGGTTGTAGACGCTGTTGGCCGTCACCGCGAGCACGACCTTCTTGCCCTGCAGGTCGAAGCTTGCGTTGAACGATTCGGGCGAGCTGCCCGCGGAGATCGAGGCCTTGTCGAACAACCGGTGCAGCGCCCACGGCCCTTCGGTCACGATACCGCCGGCCGGCGTGCCGTTGGCGGTGGTCACCTGCAGGCGCACCTGGTTGCTGTTGCGCGGGCCGGGCCACTTGATGGTGCTGGGCGCCTGCGGACCGTGCGCGTAGCGCACCGTCTGCCCGTCGACGTCGAGCGTGAACTGCGTGAGCGCCGCGTCCATGTCCTCGGGCCGGATGTCGATGGTGAACGAGGGCGTGCGTCCGCCCGCCATGCCCGAGAAGAACACGTCGCGGATAGCCTGCGCCTTCTGGAACGAATCGAGGTACGCCGAGCGGCCGGCCGCGCTGCCGTCCACGCCGCGCTTGAAGGCCCACGGATTGACCGAGGTGTCGACCTGCGTGACGAGGTTCTTCTGGAAGAAGTCGTCCATCATCCCGCCCGGCGCGAACAGCTGCGCGAAGTCGCCCGAGGCCACGTCGCGGTTCGATCCACGCGTGAACGGATAGCGCCCCGCGATCGCCTGGTTGCAGAACGAGCCGATGCTGGCCGCAGCGCTCTGCCCGATGTTCTGCCGAGTCACTGCCGCCGCCTTCGACGACGCAGTGGCCGACAGGTCGTTCAGCATGCCCTGGAACGGCACCGGCAGGCGCCCGGCTTCCGCCTGCACCTTGGTGACCGAATCGCTGGTCGGCGGGATGTTGCCGCTGCGCAGCGCGGTGTCGGTGGCGGTGAGGTAGTTGTAGAGCTCGTTGATGAGCGCGGCCGTCGCATCGATGGGGGCCTGTCCGCCCTGCTTGGGCGCGGTCACCATGCGGCGCAGCGGCTCGAAGTGGTTGTCCACCAGCGACTCGGGGCGGTCCACCCGAGTATTGCGGCGCTGGCTGCCGTCGGGCTGCCCGATGAGCTGTTCGATGCGCTCGCGCGTGCTCTGCACGCGGTTCTGCGCCTGGTCGAGCAGGCTGCGCGCGGCCTCGTCGTGGTTGCGCAGCAGGTCGGTCTCGCGCGCCGCGCCGCGGATGAGCCGCGACATCGGCGACTCCGCGGTCGAGAGCACGCGCGTCATCTGGATGCTCTGCAGCAGCGAGCGGCTGTCGGCCAGGCGGATGTCGACGAGGTAGTCGTCCCACACCTTGATGTAGTCGGTGAGGTAGAGCCGGCGCACTTCGCGCAGCAGCAACTCGCGCGAGGTAATGTCGGTGATGCCGGGCGCGCGGATCTGCAGCACCCAGCGGTCTTCCTGCTCGAGCGACAGCGTGGTCTCGGCAATGCGCTTGTCGAAGATGTCCCAGTAGCCGCGGTAGGTGAACAGCGTGGGAATGCCGTCGGTCAGCGGCTTGCCGCTCGCACGGCGGATGACCAGTGCCGATTCGGCCCCGCCCGCCTCGGCGATGGTGAAGGCATTGGGCTGGCTGGTCTGCAGCAGGATGCGGCGCAGCCGCGCATACGAGCGCTGGGCCAGCGGCACGCCGGCCAGGCGCTCGCGCGTCTGCGTGATGAGCCGGTCGTCCTTTGCGAACGGCGAGGTCAGCACGCGGCCCACGAACAGCGCCTTCAGGTGCGACTCGAGGTTCGCACGCTGCTCTCGCGTGAGCGAGGCACCGATCTTGCGGTCCACGTCGGCGAGCAGCCAAGCCTGCAGGAAGTCGGCGTCGTAGCGCTCTGCGTCATACAGCATGAGATACGCCTTGAGCGCCTCGTAGCTGTATTCGGCGTCGATCTTCGCGGCGTCGCGCAGCGACTGCTCGACGCGCTGCGCGGCCTGCGGCAGCAGCACTGTCTCCAGCGCGCGCTGGTACACGCCATCAGTTGCGGCCTGCAGCTTCTCGCCCTGGTAGAGGCCGAAGCGGTAGGACGTGGGCGGATCGCCGATGTCGAAGTGGCTGGACTTCGGCAGGTCGCGCAGCTTGTCGAGGATAAGCAGCGAACTCGCGATGTCGCCACTCGAATCGACCACCGTGGGTAGCTCACCGCGCGCGGCTGCCTTGTTGAAGGCCTTGGCGTTGGTGTCGACCTCGGCCACGTAGTCTTTGTTGTTGCGCCAGCTGTTCACGCAGGCACCCAGGAACAGCACCAGCAGCACGCCGATGGCGCTGTAGCCCGCGATGTCGATGGCCCGCTTGCGCCGGTACCAGCGCAGGTTGGTGCCGGCCACGCCAGCGTCGCGGAAGATCACCTGCTGCAGCAGTTCTTTCAGGAAGTAGCTCTTGCCCGGGCCCGGCGGCGGCGCCGGCGGCGCGTTGACCTGCAGGTAGCGCTTGATGGCGCCCATCACGCGGTCGAAGGCCGTGCCTTCCTGCGTGCCGCTGGTGAAGTACACACCGCGCAGCATCGACGCGGCCTCGAACTTCGACGGGTTGAACACGTCGGCCAGGAAGGTGCCGAGGATGTCCTCGAAGCTCGCGAACTGCTGCGGCAGCAGGTAGGCCTGCGCGCGACGCATCGGGTCGGACTCGGCCGCCAGCAGCTCGGGCAGGCGCTCGTCCAGGCGCTGGTGCAGCAGCTTGTATTCCTGGTGGAAGCGCTCGCGCAGGTCGCCGCTACCCACGGGTGCCGCGCCCTTGCCGGCCTTGTTCGCCGGGTTGCCCTGGATCGGGAAGGTGAAGCCCCACACCTGTTGCCGCTCCGCACGGCCCAGCGAGCCGAAGTACTCGTTGAAGCCGGCCAGCAGGTCGGTCTTGGTGACCAGCACGTACACCGGGAAGTCGATACCCAGGTCGTTGCGCAGCTCCAGCAGCCGCTTGCGCAGCGCCATCGCATGGCGCGCGCGCTGTGCGTCGTCGGCCAGCGGCAGGTCGGCAATGCTGATGGTGAGGATCGCGCCATTGATCGGCTGGCGCGGGCGGAACTTCTTCAGCAGATCGATGAAGCCCTTCCACTCGCCCTCGTCGGTCTCGCGGTTGCTCTCGTGCGTGGTGTAGCGGCCGGCTGTGTCGATCAGCACCGCTTCGTTGGTGAACCACCAGTCGCAGTTGCGCGTGCCGCCGATGCCGCGCACGGCGGCCTTGCCGAGCTGGTCGGCCAGCGGAAAGTCGAGGTCGGAATTCACCAGCGCTGTGGTCTTGCCCGAGCCCGGCGCACCGATGAAGATGTACCAGGGCAGCTGGTACAGGTACTGCCGATCGAACAGCGAGAAGCGCCCACCGGACTTGCCGTCGGCTCCTTCGCCGAAGCGCATGTTCTTCAGGATGGCCGTGGCGTCGGTGAAGCCGCTTTGCAGCTCCTTGATCTCGGGCGCGTCCTCGGGCTTGGCTTCCTTCTCTTTCTTGGAAGGGGTACGCAGCTGGTTGAGCAGCTGCGCATTGAGCCGGCGCTCGCGCCACTTGCGGTAGATGACGCGCGCGATCCAGATCGCGAACATCAGCGCGATGACCACGATGCGCACGATCTCGTCTTCGAGCGGGCGGTAGCGGCCCACCGCGATGGCCGGGCCGATGATCCAGATCAGGAAGGCGAGCGCGACCAGGCCCAGGAAGACCCACAGATCGCGGCTGATGAGAAAACGGAAGATGGCGCGCAGCATCAGCGGGTGCCTCCGAGCTGCGGTGCTGCTGGAGCGGCAAGTGGCGCAGAGTTGGCGGGCACGCCGGCTACCGGCGCCACCAGCAGCGTCACCTCGACGCGCCGGTTGCGCGCGCGGTTGGCCGCGGAGTCGTTGGGCACGAGCGGGTCGGCATCGCCGCGGCCTTCGGCTCGCAGGCGTTCGGGGCGCGCAAGGCGCGTGGCGATCATTTTCTTCACCGCGTCGGCGCGGGCCTGCGAGAGTTGCCAGTTGGAGGGAAAGCGCACGCTGCGGATCGGCTGGTCGTCACTGAAGCCGCTGACCAGCACGTTGCCGTCCACGGCGTTGAGCGCATCGGCCACGCGCGCGAGCACCGGCGCATAGCGGTCGAGCACGCGGTCGGAGCCCGAGGCGAACAGGCCGTCGCCGCGCAGCACCACCACGCTGCGGTCGGCCTCGTCACGCACGGTCAGCAGGCCGTCGCGGATCTCTGGCTCGAGAAAGCGCTGCAGGCGCGGCGTTGGCGCTGGCATGACCACGGCGCGCGCGGTCTGCGGCAGACGTACCGCGTTGACGGCCGCGAAGGCTCCGTCGGAATGGCCAGCAAGGTTGAAGATGAGCAGCGCGAACACGACGAGCAGCAGCACCGCCGCCACCGCGCCCACCGCCCACACGGGCAGCCAGTTGCGCGTGCGACGCACGGGTGCGCTCGCGTCCTGCCAGTGCGGCGACAGCGGCACGGCGATTTCGCCGCGCGTCTGCCGGATGATCTGCAGCAGCCGCTGCTTGAGAGTTTCGAGCTGCGTGCGGCCGTTGTCGATGACGCGAAAGCGCCCCTCGAAACCCATGGCCAGACAGAAGTAGATGAGCTCTATCAGGTGCAGATGCTGCTGCGGGTTCTGCACCAGGCGCGACAGCAGCTGGAAGAACTTCTCGCCGCCCCAGGTCTCGTTGTGGAACATCACGAGCAGGCTCTGCGACGACCAGATGCTGCCGCCCCACGGCGTGAGCGCCGCGGCCTCGTCGACTGCCGTGCACAGGCAGTAGCGCGCACCGATGATCACTTCGGGCGAAATGCCCGCCTGCTGCGCGCGCGTTTCGAAGCGGCGCACTTCATCGACAAGGTGCTCGCGCAGCTGCGCCGGCGCGGGATGGTGGCCGGTGGCGCGGATCTGCGGAATCAGGTCGAGCAGCGGATTGGCGGCCGCCACCAGCGGGTTGTTGCCCGCGAGCGCCGTGTCGCCCGCATGCGGGCGCCGCGCGTCGTGCCATGCGGTGAAGGACTCGGGCTGCGCGCCAAGGCCGCTACCACCACGCGAGGCATTCGGCATGCCGCCTGCGTCGCCCATTGCGTTGCCGCCGCCGGGATTCGGCGGCACGAAGCCTCCCGGACCGACGGCCATGTCGTTGACACCGTTCATAGAGTCCCTCACGGACGGATGGCCCAGAACTCCATGGCCAGCCCGGGAAAGTCACCGGCCAGGTGCATCGCCACGCCGCCCGATTTTTCGAGCTGGCGCCACATGTCGCCGCTCTTGTCGAGTTCGAAATAGTGGTAGCCCGCGTTGTACGGAATCTGCCGCGGCGCCACCGGCAGCGGCCGCACCACCACGCCGGGCAGTTGCAGCTGCACGAGATCGCGGATGCGCTCGACCGAGCCGATCTTCACCTGCGTGGGGAAGCGCTGCTGAATGGCGTCGGCCGGCAGGTCGGCATGCACCGCAAGCACGAAGCCCGCGTTGCGCACGAGCACCGGGTCGGGCATGCGGCCCACGCGCACGCCATGGCTGCGCTCTTCGAGTTCGATGGCGATCGCGCTCTGCTCGAGCACGGCCGACAGCGAACGCCGCAGCTCCTCAAGCAGCGGGCGGATGCACTCGTTGAGGTTGTCGTGGTCGTATATCGGCCACAGCACCGGACGGCGCGTGGGCGATGTGTGCGTGGCCAGATGGCAGGCCAGCTTGAGCCAGTCGACGAACAGGTTTTCAGGGTGCACCTGCACCGCCTGCTGCGAATGCCACGTGAGCGCAAGGTAGCGGTTGACCAGCTCGAGCAAGAGGAAGTCAGAGACCTCGCTCACCCCGCCGCGACCCGGCTGCGAGAGCCGCGAGGCCAATGCCTCGGAGCGCTGCGTGAGCAAGCCGTGCAGCTCCGCGATCATGCTGCGCAGCATTGCGTGCGCAGAAGCGTCGAGCACCGGCGGAATGTAGTTGGCATCGACCACCAGCTTGTGGTCGGTGCGCCGCTCGATCACGCGCACCGCGCCAATGGCTTGCCATTCAGCGGTGAGCGAAGAAGCACGCGCAAGACGCAAGCGCGGCGCTGCGAGCTGCAGCACGGCGGGGCCGAGTGCCACCGCATTGCCGTCGTTCACTTCGCGCTCGATCACGCCGAAGCGCGCGGCCGAACCTTCGTCTTCCGCGAAGATGACCTCTTCGCTGCCGGGCCTGCGCAGCGGCAGCGCGAGCACGATGAGCTCGTCGGTGAGATCGGTCGGCACTTCGTAAGGCAGCGGCGCGTCTTCGGCGCCGAACGAGAACGGCGTGCCGTCGGGCATCACGCCCGCGCCTCCGAGCAGCGACACACGGCCCAGCGCATACGCGTCGCGGTCGATCTCCAGACTCAGCCAACCCCAATAGGCGCCTTGCAGGCCTGCGGTGCGCCGGGTCACGTATTGCTCGACATAGCGTTCCATTTGCTGGAAATGCTGCGGCCGCAGGTACATCCCTTCGGACCACACCACACGATTCGCCAATGCCTGCGGATGGGCGCCATTCTTTGCGGCGCCCGAATTGCGAACTGTCACCAAAAGACCTCCTGGGGAGTGCTCACATCGAAGCGGGAGATGCGCTGAGGAGCGGCCTCCCGGTCCACTTGTTTTGCTCCTGATGCTACACGGCGCGTCTTACGTTTTGCACCGCATTTCGCTCAAGAATTTCTCGCACTTTCGTACTAGCAAGCCGACACCCCAAGCCGGAAATTAACGACTTGGTAGCAGCTCTATGCCCGTCTTGCGCACGGCAACGTGCACGGCCTGCTCGCTCGGCGAAAACTGCCACACCTTGTACAGGTTGGTTTGCTTCGGTTCCTTCAACGGCAACACGATGCGCCAGCGCGCGGCCTCGAGTTTGCGATAGCCCGCAATGATGCCGATGGCGCGCGAGTCGAGCCCTGCCTCGCGCTTGAACACGCGCTCTTCACCGCTGCGCATGATGGCCTGGTCGGCATTCACGAGCTCGGTCATGAGCGTCTCGCGGTCGCGATCCTGTAGTGCAAAGTAGTCTGCGGTTTCGAAGTTACCGGAAGATTTCAGTTCGAAGACCTTCACGAGGATGGGTGCGGCCTGGCCGCGTCCGTCGGGGTTGACGCCGTCGTCGATCTTGACTGTGACGGCATAGGGCGTGGGCATGGACTTGGCTGTCGATGCGCATCCGCCGATGAGGCCCGCAAACAACGGTGTGGTGGCAAGTGCGCCTTGTAGCAAGCTTCGTCGATGCATTGAAATCTCCCCGAGGGTTCGCGGCCTATATTATCGAAGTCATGCGCACTTACGATGGCGCATAACGTGCATGTCGCAACACAGCGGCACACTATCTCAAGCATTCCTTTTGCAAGGTAGGAGAGAAGATTGAAGTCATGTCTGCCTGCTTTGGCGTTCGCTCTTTTCGTGGTCGCGGGTTGCACGACCACACCGCCGCCAGAGCCCGCGCCGCAACCCGAACGACTGAGCCAGCAAGTGGCGCGCACCACGCTCGAGAAGGCGCAGCAAGCGTATGACGAAGGCGACTATGCCAAGGCCGTCAGCACGCTCAAGAGCGGCGGCGTGTCGGTATTCGAAGGTGCCGAGCCGGGCACCCGGCTCGATGCGATGAAGCTCGAGGCCTTCAGCTACTGCGTGGCCAACCAGATCGCCGAGTGCCGCAACCAGTTCCGCAAGATCCTCGATGCGTTCCCGACCTTCGAGCTCAACGTGGCGGAGCGCAAGCATCCGGTGTGGGGCCCCGCGTTCGAGGCCGCCAAGCGAATGAAGCGTTGATGAAGAACATCGCGGCCGCACCAGTGCGGCGGCGCGAGACGACGAACACGGAGAAGCCATGCGTTGGACAGTGATCGAACATGCCGGCAGGCCGGTGACCGTGGGCCCCTCGGCATTGCTCGCCGCGCCCGGCGGAACGATCGGACGCAGCCCCGACAACCACCTCGTGCTGCCCGACGAGCAGCGGCAGATCTCGCGCCTGCAGGCCACCGTGCGCTTCGACGAAGACGGCGTGGCGGTACTGCGCAACATGAGCGCGGTGCTGCCGATCAGCGTGAACGGGCACACGCTCGCGCACGAGCAGGAAGCGCGCGTGGCCGATGGCGACCGCGTCGCGATCGGAAGCTATGTGCTGGAGGCCGCGAGCGCGCAGCGCGCGGCGCCCGTAGCGGCTGCGGTTCAGCCACCGCCACCTCCTTCCCCGCCGCCGCTGCAATCGATGCAGCCGCCAATGGCCGCGCCGATGTCGGCGAGCCCCATCGACGCACTGCTGCCGTCCTCCGGCGCATCCGACGTGTTCTCCGATCTGTTCGGCGAAGGCGCATTGCCCATCGGCGACACGCAACCCACGGTGGCGATGCCACCGCCGCGGCAGGCAACGCCCGTGCCGCCACCGACGCAGCCGCCCGCATTCGCTCCGGCGCCGCGCGAGTCCTTCGCTGCCCCTTTGCAGCCGTCCGCGCCACCGCCGGCGCCGCAACCCAAGGTGAGCCCGACCCTCGCCTCGTCGCAGATCCCTTCTGCGGCTGACTGGGACGCCATCCTCGCCAACGCACCGCGCCGCGTCGACAGCACGCCCGCGCCGATGCCCGACCCGATGGCGCACGAGCCCTTCGAGTTGCCGTCGCAGGCGCGCCGCAACCCGGTCGATCCGCTCGCGGAGCTGAACCCCGACGCGGCCAACGACATGTCGGACATGGCGCTCAAGCGCGGTGTCGACCCGCTTTCTTTCTTCGCAGCCGACGAGAGCGCGCACTCGCCGCTGACCGATCCGCGCCCCACCGCGCTGACGCATACCGACCCGATGCTGCCGGGCGACACGCACCCCGCGCTCGACCTGTTGCAGAACAACAGACCGGCCGTGCAGGGGTACAGCCATTCGAACCATACGCGGGAAGTGGCGGCTCAGTTCCGTCCGCCGACTCCGGTGGCGATGCCGGTGCCAGCACCTGCGCCGGCACCCGTGCCCGCCGTCGAACCTGTGAAGGTGGAGGCGCCACCACCGCCACCGCCACCGCCACCGCCACCGCCACCGCCTGCGCCCGCTCCGCCGCCACCACCTCCGCCGCCGCCTCCTGCACCACCGCCCGTGGTGCAAGAGAGCCCGCCCGAGCCGCCACCTGTCGCAGTGCCGCCCGTAGTTGCTGAACCTGCGGCTACACCCGTCGCAGCAGCAACACAACCCACCGCAGCCCCATCGTCCTCGTCGGAAGCCCTCTTCAAGGCCTTTCTCGAAGGCGCAGGCGTCCCCGAAGTCGCTGGCCAGCAACCGCTCGACATCGAAGCCATGCAGCGCCTGGGCCGCATCATGCGGGCCTTCACCGACGGCACCATCGAGCTGCTGTCCTCGCGCGCCATGCTCAAGCGCGAAGTGCGCGCCGAAATCACGATGATCGTGGACGAGGAGAACAACCCGTTCAAGATCCTGCCCAACGGCCGCGCCGTGCTGATGCAGATGTTCGGCGCGCGCATGCCCGGCTTTTTGCCGCCCGAGGCCGCCGTGCACGACGCGCTCGGCGACCTGCAGTCGCACCAGCTCGGCATGGTCGCCGGCATGCGCGCCGCGCTGCTCACGCTGCTCAAGCGCTTCGACCCCGCCGCGCTGAGCCGCGAAACCCCGCACGACGGCAGCCTGGGCGAGAAGCTGCTGCCCGGCGGTCGCGAGGCGCGCCTGTGGCGAGAGCTCCAGCAGCTGCACACCGAAACGACAGCGGCCGTCGAGGACGACTTCCAGGCCGTCTTCGGCCGTGCCTTCCAGCAGGCCTACGACAAGGAAATGGAACGGCTGAAGGAGGCGCGCCGTGCTTGAAGCCACCCGCTCTTTCGCCGTACCCATCTCGACCTCGCAGTTCTCATGCGTGGGCGAACGCAGCGGCAACCAGGACGCCATCGGCTACCACCTCGACGAGCGCAACGGCTGCTTCGTGGTGAGCGATGGCGTCGGCGGCAACGCAGGCGGCGAACTGGCCTCGCGCATCGCGGTCGACACCGCCCTCAACACCTTTGTCGACGCCCCTTCGCTGGCCGCCGACAACATCCAGCGCTGCGTGAAGGCGGCCAACGACGCCATCCTCGCGAAGCAGCGCGAGCTGACCGAGCAGAGCCGCATGAGCGCGACCTTCGTGTCGCTGTTCATCGACCGCATCACCAACCAGGCCTGCTGGGCCCACGTGGGCGACAGCCGCCTCTACTGGTTCCGCCGCGGCGCGCTGATGCAGCGCACGGAAGACCACAGCCTGTCGGAGCGGTCGGGCGATGCGGCCGCAAGCCACCAGAACGGCGGCGAGCGCCTGGTGAAGACCAACCTGCTCTACCGCGCGCTGGGTGCGCGCGCCACGGCCGAAGCCACCATCACGGCGCCACAGCGCCTTGCCGATGGCGACGCCTTCCTGCTGTGCACCGACGGGCTCTGGCAGCTGATCTCGCAGCAGGTGATGGAACGCTCATTGCAGCTGGCCGACAGCGCGGAAGAATGGCTCGCGCTGATTCGCCGCGCAGCCGAATCCAAGGCTGATGAATCGCGCGACAACTACTCGGCGCTGGCCGTGTGGGTGGGCTTTCCGCAGCAGGTGACGCTGGCAGGGACGGTCTGAATCGACGCGCCCTCAGGGCGCCAGCATCAGCACCTTGAACTGGCTCGGCACGATGCGCATGCCGACGATGTTGCAACGGTTCTGCGTCGTGATGCTGGTGACCCGCGTGGCCGGCGTACCCTTGAGAAGCACGGTGAACGCGCCTGTCACATGACGCGATTGCTGCATGAACGTCTGCGACACAACGCCGCCCAGCGCCCCGGGCTGATCCCCCAGGGTGATTGGCGTGGTCGTAGCCATGTTGTGTGCCGGCATCGCCATGAAAAGGATGTTCCAAGCATTCGGAACAGCCATCGGCCCCATAGCCATGTTCGGGTATGGAATGGGCATCGGCGTCTTGCAGACGTCGGGGAATGCCATGTCCATTCCCATGAGCTGACAATTGGCAAACATCTGGTACCTCCTCGCTTAGCCCATGTGGATCTGAGCCGCATCCACCTTCACCAGCTCCTGGCCGGTGACCATCGTGTGGTGGCCATGAATGCGCACCGTCTCGCTGGCCTTGTAGTCCATGTGGCCCGCACGCACCTGGTCGACTTCATCCGTCAGGCGTAGCGTCTGACGCGCCATCTGCACGATACGATCGGCCACGGTCTCGAATACCTTGCCGACCAGCCGGACGCTTCCTGCCGCGGCCTGCACGGAGCGCGTCACCAGCCGCAGTTCACCGATGTCACACTCACCCTCTTCTGCCTTGAGTACGAAGCGCTTGTCCGCGCGAAGCCTGAGCTCCGAAGTACTCGCGATGGTCACCCGGCCGTTGCCGGTAGACGCGAAGGTGACGTCGCCCGCCGCCTCGATGCAGCTTGACGACGCATCGGCCTGCTCGATCACGGCGATCAGGTAGGCTCGCGCGCTGTCGGGACCGGACACCAGCACGGTATCGCCGCTGGCCGGTTTGAGCAGGCAGCTAGCCGCGCGCCGGCAAACCCAGACAGCACCCTGCTCGTCATCGACGCTGATACGTCCATCCGGCAGCAATGCGGCGACCACCCCCTGGAAGTGAACCGGAGCCGTCAGCTTCGAGGCTTTGCGCAGTGAAACGACTGACATGGAGATTTCCTTGTTTCGATGGGTAAACAGTGGAACGGACAGGCCTGGCAGCATCAGCGCAGCGGAAGGATCTCTTGAGCCTTGAACAGCTCCGGATCGTTTTCGATGATGCCAGCGCTTCCCGAGAAACGCGCATCTGCGCGCGCGGCCCGATGAAAGCGGGTGCGCAGAAAACGTGCATTGCGCAAATCCGCGTCATGAAGTGCGGCATAGGAAAAATCAGCATCGTGCAGGTCCGCGTCGCGAAAGCTGGCACCCTTCGCCTGCGCGCGATGGAACACGCTCAGCGGCAGGCGCGAGCGGCTGAAATCGGCACCTTCGAGTTTGGCGTCGGCCCAGATCGACTGATCGAAGATGGCATCGCTGCAATTCGCTTCACGCAGATCGGCCTCCGGGAACATCGTCTGGGCGGCATCCACTCCGCTGAAGTTCGCCTTGGTCAGCGTGGCGCCCTTGAAGTTGCTCTGGGTCAGCACGGCGCCGCTGAAATCGACATCTGCCATCGCGCTGTCGGTGAACTGGCAGCGCAGGAAGGCGGTGTGCGGCAAGCGCTGACCTTCGAGATTGCACTCCATCAAGATCGAGCCATCGCATTGGGCCTGGGCGAACTCCACCGTGCGCAGATCCATGCGAAAGAACATCAGGTGCAGCAGCTTCGCCCCGCGGCAGTCGAGCTGGTCGACCCGTGATTCGGTGATGACGATCTGATCGCAGATGCCGGGCTTCAACACCGCATGCCCGAGCTCGCATCTGAGAAAAGCCACGCGCTCCATTTGCGATTTCTCGAAATCCGCGTGAGCCAGCGAAGATTCGACAAACTGGGTGTCCTGCATGAACGCGCGGCCGAGTTGCGCGGCCTCCAACCGACACCGAAACACGCGCACGCCTTTCAAGCTGGCCGCCGACAGGTTGGCTTGATCGAGGTTGCATTGCGCCAGCGAACTGTCGTCGAGGCTGGCGCCACGCAGATTCGTCCGGCTCAAGTCGACGTGCTCCATCTGTGCCCCCGACAAGTCGACGCCGCTGAGGTCCTGACCCGCGAGACTCGCCTTGACCACCGGTTCGCCATGCCGAATCTTGTCCAGAAGTTCTTCCACTGTCATCGAACCGGCTCAGTCTTTCTTGCAGGCAAGGTCTTGGCTCCCTGGGTGTAGGCGCCGATGAAGGTGGTCGAACCGTCGATGGCGGCCTGTGACACGTCGGCGCGAAACAGATTGGCATCCTGCAGGCTGGCAAAGCGCAGGTCGGCCTTGGAAAGATTGGCGTCGATGAGGTTGGCACCGCGCAACGAGGCTTCGCGCAAGTCCGCGCGAATGAACAGGCTCTCGCCGGCATGCAACTCCTCCAGCCGCGCGCGCCGCAGGTCGCACTCGGAGAAGTCGCAGCCTTCAAGGCGCGCCTTCGCGAGGTCGGCGCCGACCAATATGGCACCGCGCAGGCCGCACTGCCTGAGCGAAGCGGCGCAGAACACCGCCTGCACAAAGCTGCAGCCATGAACGAAGGAACAGGTCACGAGGCTGGCCTCGGTGAAGTCGACCCCCTCCCGCGCATCGACGGCGACGAAAGCACAGGCGTTCAGCGAGGCGCGTACGAAGGATGTTCCCTTGAAGCTGCACTCGATCCAGCTCACCTGCTTGAACGCGGCGTCGTCGAAAGCGATGTCTTCCAGTGCCAGCTTGACCATCGCCATTTGCTCCCAGTGCGAGCCGCGCGCATCGCAGCGCGCCCATTCGCTTTCGAACAGATCGGCTTGCTTGAACGCGGCCTTCGCCAGCACGCAGGAACGAAAAATGGTCTTGCTGCAACGCGTCTGCACGAAGCTGGCCGCCGTGAAGTTCGCCCCTTCGCATTGCGCGCCGCCCAGATTGGCCTCGTCCAGCCGCGCATCGGTGAGCGAAGCCCGGACAAGCCGCGCCCGCGCAAGCACCGCGCGCGTGAAGTTGCAGCCATCGAGCCGCGCGTCGCTGAAGTCGACGTCTTCGAGGTTCGCTCCCGTGAAGTCGGCACCGCGCAGATCCAGACCCGAGAGGTTGGCGCCGACGAAGCTCATGCCTGCAAAACGACGCTCGCCGCTGGCTGCGGCCTCGAGACGCCGACGCAGCCGCCTGGAGCGCAGGCTGCTGACCGGCGGCGCCGGCTCGAGCAGGTGTGCGCCGTAGAGGTGCCCCATGCGCATGCTGCGCCCAGCCTGCTCGCGCAGCCGCGCGCTTTCGGCGGCCTCGTCGGATGTGGGGGGTGTTCGGCGCTCGCGCGCGGCGTCTTCCTCGAGGCGCGCGAGGTCACGCAGCAGGCGGTCCGGGTCGAATCGGCGCTGCACAGGCTTGCCGGTCCGCGCCTCCACCTCGGTCATGGCCTTGTCGATGCTCGCCTTGATCTCGTCGGACAGCTTGCGCGGTTCCATCTGCGACAGCGGCGGGATATCGATATCGGGTTGAATGGCAGCGGGCATCCCGTGTGCGACGGCCTTGGCCCGGTCCTCGGCGCCGCGAGCAAGGGCCGCCTGGCGCATCTGCTCGAGGGCTCGATCGGCCTTCTCGGCGAAGTCGGGCAGATCGTCCGCGGAGGCAGGCGGCCGCAGATCTGGTTCGGACACGGGCGGCAGATACTGCTCGGGATCCACGCCCTGCGCCAGCAGACGGGCACGCATGCGTTCGCGCTCGCGCTGCCGGCCTGCGTGCAGATTGCGCGCCAGCGGAAGCGAAGCGATATCGGGCATCTGGTCGCCTGCCCATGGCCCCATGATCGCCTTGGGGACCAGGTCGCTGTCGCGCAGGACCAGCACCGCCTTGGCTGGATCGATGCGCTGCTGCAGCACCTGTTGGTAGTGGGCGAGCGGCCGCGGCTGCCCGCGCAACTCGAGCGCGGGCATGACGTGCTTGACGTCGGCCGCGTCATCCTCTGCGATGGGCGATGCTCCGTGCCAGACCAGGATGACGCGCTCGACGTGCGGAAAAAACCAGGCCGTGCTCAGGTGCAGCGAAATTTCCGACAGCGCGCCACCATCTTTCTGAAAGCTGGCGAAGCAACGCGCCTGCCAATCGGGCAGCTGGCCGCGCATCACCGGCTGCCGAGGGTGCATGTTCCACAGTTCGTAGGCGGCGCCCGGCGGCAATTCGCGCTGGCCGGGCAGGCGCTGGTCGGGAGGTGCTGCATTGAAGTAGCGCCAGTCCATGTCATCGGCGAAACCCGGGTACTCGTGCTGCAGCCACTGCTGGTCGTAGGCGCGCCCCATCAGCGCTAGCCGCTGCGGCCGATCGGGAGGCACGGCGCCGAAACCCGCAGGCACGATGCGCCGCCCGGGTGCGTCCTGACGCGCGCCGGGCAACTCGACATTGGGAAGCCGGCGCGTCTGTACGCCGTTGATCGTTTCCTCGAAGCTGCCGATGCCTTCCGGGTTTTCGGGCTCGCCCGGGCCGCCATAGGCATGCGCCCAATCCAGCCTCAGGCGCTCGAAAGGCTGCGCAGGCGTGGCGCGGCCGTCGAGCCAGTAGCGATCACCGCTCACCAGCAACGACTTGGCCTGGCCATGGAAGACGGCCTGGGCCGCGCACAGTGTCTTGTCGTCCTGATGCGCCGTGTACGCATAGCCGCTGACCAGCCACTCCGGCTCGATCTTGGGCACGCACAGGTCCAGCACGTTGCCGGGCCCGATTTCGTCGGCCGCCAGCTTCCAGAGATCCTGGTCGGGCATCAGCAGGGGCTCGGGCGCCAGGCTGGCCATCGCGAAGACCGAGACGCCCAGGTGGTCTTGCCGCTGCCGCCGGAAGGGCCGCGTGAGGATGCTCAGGCGAAAGGGTTTGATGGTCTTCATGGGGCAGCGGACCCGCTTCAGCGCATCGGCTGATCGATGGCGATCTCGTGCGAGACCGGGTCGAAGCGCAGCTTCACGGAGCGCCCCGGTGCGAAGTCGGCGAGCTTCACCGGGCTGATCGGGGCGACCAGTTCAGCCTCGAAGGCAGGCCATCCGCCCTCAGGCTGTACTTGGAACTTGAGCCGTACGAGGATATAGATGCGCGCGGCCCGCATGCCCGTGTCATGGCTCTCGAGCACCGTCGCTACGGCCGGTTGGCCCGTACGAAGCACTCGCTCGGCGAGATCCGCACCCATCGCGCGGCGGTTGACCACACTCTGCATATGCATCACGTGGGAGGCATGGCGCTTGGCCAGCGTGATCGCCACGAACGCTGGCAGCACGACGACAGCGATGGGGACAATCAGATACCAGTACTTGGTAAACCACACAGCGAAAAGATCCAACACGCGCTCCAAGCTCAGACAAAGACGGTGAAGCCCGAGAGGTTCACCCTGTATCCGTTGTTATCGATTTTTTGTGCCTCGTTGTCCCACGTGAAAGTCGTCTGGGTGGTGGAAAATGTGCCCGCCGCAAGGCTGACGGAATACAGGTCGAGCTTTATGAACGCACCCGTGAGCGAGTAGGTGTTGAACCCCAGGTTCAGCCCGGCAATGCTGGTCACCAGGCCGTTCACGAACAGCGAAGTGCCGTTGAGGCTCACGTTGGCCCCGTTGATCCCCATGTTGAAGCCCTTGAAGGCAATGCCCCAGTCCGTGAAGGTCACCTTTTTTGCCGACTTGTCCTCGACATGGGGCGCATCCAGCACGATCTTGGTCGGCGACTTGACCGAGATGTCTGCCGCGGTGCTTTCCAGGTTCATGGGGCCATCCGTCGTCGCACTCAACGACGTGTTCGCGTGCACCTTTTGTGCCCCCTCGACGAGATAGTCCTCGTCGCCGTGGACCGTCACCTTCTTCCCCTTGGTTTCTTCGGTGTACAGGCCGACCACCTTGGTGATCTGGGGGCCGGCAATGTCTTCCTTGAGCGACGTACCGATGATCCGCTCTTCACCGCTGTCGACCGTGTCCTTGCGCTTGCCGGTGACATGGATGGTCTGGTTGCCGATGACGTCGACCTGCTGGTCGCCGCCATCCACCTTGATGAACTGGTTGCCGCCGTTGACGGTGATCGTCTGCGGCCCGCCCTTGTTCACCGTCAGCGTGTGCGGCCCGTTGACCGTCTCGTCGAGCGAGGTGTTGGTCGTGTAGGTGTCCGCGCCTTCGATCAGCGTCTCGCGCGTGCCGTCCACGGTGTGCGTTTCATTGTTCTCTACGCTGAGGCTGAAGTCCTTCTGCGCGTGCATCTTGATCGACTCGCTGCCGGGGTCGTCGTCGATCACGAAGTGGTTGGCCAGTTCGCCGTCGCCCTTGATGGTGCGGCTGATGAAGCCGCTGACCGTCGCCTTGGCCGGCAGTTCGAGCGGCGGCATCTGGTCGGCGTTGTAGACGCGGCCGATGATGATCGGCCGGTCGGGGCAACCGGCGATGAAATCGACGATGACCTCCTGCCCCACGCGCGGGTGGTTCACCGCGCCGAAGTTGGAGCCCGCCCACGCGCTCGACACACGCACCCAGCACGAGCTGTCCTCGTTGCGCTGGCCGTAGCGGTCCCAGCGGAACTGCACCTTCACGCGGCCGTACTTGTCGATCCAGATGTCTTCCCCGGGCGGGCCCACGACCGTGGCGGTCTGCGGGCCGTGCGTGGTCGGCATCCGCGTGACGCGCGGCGCGCGGAACGGAAACGACGTGGGCTGCACGTCGAAGTCGAAGCTGTAGAGACCGTCGGGGCTGCCGGTGGCATAGCCGCCCTCGCGCAGGTTGTACGTCACCGAGACGATCAGGTATTCCTTGTTGTCCTCGTCGCGCGGCGCGTTCTGCATGCTGAAACGGTAGCCGGGCGCCATGCCGCGCACGTTGGAGTGACCGGTGTCCACCTCGGCCTGCGCCTGCGCTTCCTCGAGCCGTATGCGCGCGTAGTGCTCGCCATCCCCGGCGTCGCTGTAGCCGCCGAGCCACTCGTACATCTCGTAGCGGCCGTGATCGTTCTCCCGCGGCTGGCTGCGCGTGTTGAGCAGGTCGGCCTTGGGCTTCTTGAAGTCGAAGTCGTCGACCACGAAGGTGCCGGGGCGAATCTCCTCGGTCACCTCCCACTGGTCGATCACTTCGCGGCCCGTCTCGCCCGCGCGATCGGTGGCGAGGTAGCCGATGCGCGGGTAGCCCGGCAGCGTGTCGTGCGCACCCATGTCGTCGGCCAGCACCAGCGTGTGCTGGTTCTTCTCGTGCTTGAAGTAGTAGTAGATGCCCTCGTGCTCCATCAGGCGGCTCACGAATGCGAAGTCGGTCTCCTGGTACTGCACCGAATAGTCGCGCTGGCGGTAGGTGGCGCTGAGCTTCTTCTCGAACGCGAACCCGTACTCGCCGAGCACTTCGTCCAGGATGTCGACCACCGACTTGTTCTGGAAGATCTTGCAATCGCTGGTGCGCGTGAGATACCAGAGCCAGGGCCGCACCAGAGCCCGATACACCACATAGCGCGACGAGCTCTCTTCGCGGCCGATCATCGTGAAACGCGTGATCTGCCCGTTGAGGTAGCGCGGCGTCCCGTCGATCGTCACGATCTCGAGAGTAAGCGGCTTGCCGAGCACCGCCTTCATGTCGACGGAAGTGTTGGGGCTCAGCAGGTCCACTTCGAACTCGAAGAGCTCCGACAGCCCTTCCTTGCCGTGCATCGAACGGAACAGCAACTGGTCCGGTGCAAGCGGCGTGTGTGCAGTGACGACTCTGGCCATGTGGTGCTCCCTTTCTGCGCTCAATGTTCGAAGAATTCGTAGCGGAAGTCGTCATCCGCCGCACTCAGTTGCACACTCGCGAGCTTGCGCGCACTGACCGTGGCTCCGATGACTTCCTCGCTCAGCCTCGGAAGGATCGTGTGCGTGAGGATCGCGTCGATCATCCGGCCGCCCGATTCGATGGCGGTGCAACGGCGCGCGACGAGTTCGACGGCGCTGTCGTCGTAGGCCAGTGCGATGCCGTGGTTCGCCTGCAGGCGCGTCGCGATGCGATCGAGCTGCAGACGGATGATGCGATGCAATGCCTCTGCGTGCAACGGGTAATAAGGCACTACAACGAGGCGGCCGAGCAGCGCGGGCGCGAACACCTTGAGCAGCGGCTCGCGCAGTGCGGCAGCCAGCGGCTCGGGGTCGGGGCGCAGGGTCGGGTCTTCGCACAGCTGCATGACCAGGTCGGTGCCGACGTTGGAGGTCATGATGATCACGGTGTTGCGGAAGTCGATGTGGCGGCCCTCGCCGTCTTCCATCCAGCCCTTGTCGAAGACCTGGAAGAAGATCTCGTGCACGTCGGTGTGCGCCTTCTCGATCTCGTCGAGCAGCACCACGCTGTAAGGCCTGCGGCGCACGGCCTCGGTGAGTACGCCGCCTTCGCCGTAACCCACGTAGCCGGGCGGTGCGCCCTTGAGCGTGGAGACGGTGTGCGACTCCTGGAACTCGCTCATGTTGATGGTGACGAGGTTCTGTTCGCCGCCGTACAGCGCTTCGGACAAAGCCAGCGCGGTCTCGGTCTTGCCCACGCCCGAGGGGCCGCACAGCAGGAACACGCCGACGGGTTTGTTGGGGTTGTCGAGCCGTGCACGCGCGGTGCGGATGCGGCGCGAAATGGTCTCCAGCGCATCGGGCTGCGCGACCACGCGGGCCGAGAGAATTTCGCCGAGCTTCAGCACCGACTGCGCGTCGTCGCGCACCATGCGGCCGATAGGAATGCCGGTCCAGTCGGCGACCACGGTGGCGATGGCTTGGGCATCGACGGCCGCGAGGATGAGCGGAGACTCGCCCTGCAGCTGCACGAGCTTATCTTGTGCTTCGTTGAGTTCGGCGCGGATTTCCTCGGGCGTGCGCTGGGGTTCAGCGGACGGTGTGTCGACATCCGCATCGACATCCACATTCGCCTCGCCGGCTTCTGCCGTCTCCGTCTCCGTCTGCACCGGAACCGCCGCCGGCGACAGCTGCTTGCGCAGCGCCACGATGCGTTCGACCAGCGCGCTTTCTTCCACGCGCCGCGTCTCCAGCAGATCGAGCTCGGCCTGCGCCGCAGCCACCTGGACCGCGATGTCTTCCACGCGCTGATGCTCGCCCACGCCAATGGCTGCCTCGCGCCCCGCGATGCCCGACTCGATGCCCAGCACCTCGATGCGGCGCTGCAGGTCTTCGATGGCGGCGGGCAGTGCGTGCTGGCTCAGCGCCACGCGCGCGCACGCCGTGTCGAGCAGGCTCACGGCCTTGTCGGGCAATTGCCGCGCGGGAATGTAGCGGTGCGACAGGCTCACGGCCGCTTCGAGTGCGGCATCGAGAATGAGCACGCCGTGGTGCTTCTCCAGCTCGGCCGAGATGCCGCGCAGCATGATCACCGCTTTGGGCTCGGTGGGCTCGTGCACCTGGATGGTCTGGAAGCGCCGCGTGAGCGCCGGGTCTTTCTCGATGTACTTCTTGTACTCCGACCAGGTGGTCGCGCCGATGGTGCGTAGCCGCCCACGCGCCAGCGCCGGCTTGAGCAGGTTGGCCGCGTCGCCGGTGCCGGCCGTGCCGCCTGCGCCCACCAGCGTATGCACCTCGTCGACGAAAAGCACGATGGGCTTGGGACTCTTCTCGACCTCGTCGATCACCTGGCGCAGGCGCTGTTCGAATTCGCCCTTCACGCCCGCACCAGCCTGCAGCAGCGTGGGGTCGAGCACCCACAGCGACACGTCTTTCAGCGAAGGCGGCACGTCGCCCGCGGCGAGGCGCGAGGCAAGGCCCTCGACCACTGCCGTCTTGCCGACGCCGGCCTCACCGGTGAGCAGCGGGTTGTTCTGGCGGCGGCGCATGAGGATGTCGATGATCTGTCGGATCTCGTCGTCGCGGCCGTAGACCGGGTCGAGCTCGCCTGCGCGTGCCTTGGCGGTGAGGTCGCTCGCATACTTGGCGAGCGCCGAACCACCTGCCGCGGGGCTATCGCCTTGGTGGTGCGCGGCAGCGGCTGCGCCGCCGGCCGCGACGCCGCTTGGTGCGGCATCGAAGTCGTCTTCAGGCGAGCCTTCGGTCCATGCAGCGAGCTGCGCCACCAGCACGTCGGGCACGATCTTGTCGAACTCGCGCGAGATGCCCGAGAGCACCTGGCGCAGCCCCGGCGTCTTGATGATGCCCGCGAGCAAATACGCACCGCGGATCGAGGTAGCCTCGAAGCGCAGGCTCGCATAGACCCACGCGCGCTCGACGGCGTTGTCGACGTGCTCGGAGATGTCGCTGATCGACGTGGCACCGTGCGGCAGCCGGTCGAGCGCACGCACGAGGTCTTGCTCGACCGCGTCGAGGTTGAGCCCCGCGCGCTTGATGATGCGCAGCATGTCGCTGTCCTGCAGCTGCAGGATCTGGTGCAGCCAGTGCACCAGCTCGACGTAGGCATTGCCGCGCAGCTTGGCGAAGGCAGTGGCGGTCTCCAATGCCTTGTAGAGCATCGGATTGAGTTTCGAAAAGAGAGAGACGCGGCGGATGTCGGTCATAGAGCCATGGAGGAAGATGCAGGCGCGGCAACGGGTGCCGCCGATGCAGAACGGGAAAACAATGCTTCGGGCTGGAACACCATGTCGCCGGCGTCGGTGTCCGACAGGCGCGTGCCGAGCCAGCTGCCCCAGCCGAGGCGCTGGTTGCTGTTGAGCCGCATGCCGTGCGCGTCCTGCTTCTTGAGCACGAGCCGCAGGTCCCACGCGAACTCGATGCCGACGTACTGGCGCACCCAGTCGACCACTTGCTGCAGTCGCTTGCTGCCCGGCAGGAACTCGCGGAACTCTTCCTGCGAGAGCGGCCCGAGTTCGAGGCGGAACTTGCTCTGCGCATCGCGCACCGCAAGGCCGATGGTGGCGCCGCCGCCGAGCCGGTGGTTGCGGCCGGTGATGCCGATGCGGCTGACCTGACGCTCGTCGATCATCACCCAGTCGCTCACGAACTCATCGACGCGCACGGGCACGTCGAAGTAGAGCTTGAGGATCTGGATCAGGCCCTCGGGGTTGCGCGTCTGACGCACGAGGTGGCCCGCCATGAAGGTGCGCGCATGGTCGGCAATGCGGTCGCGCTCCTTGAGGCCGGGCTGCCCCATGTTCATGAGGCTGGCCACGTAGTCGACGAAGCGGTGGCCGTCGGGGCGGTCCAGGCTGTTGACCGATTGCGCGTCGGCCCAGGCCCGGTAGAACAACAGGATCAGCCGGTGATGGAACAGGTCAGCGAACGCGCTGATGGTGTTGTCGGCATGGTGCCGCTTGCGTTCGCGCGCGTACTCCGTCAGGTGCAGCGGCAGCGGACCGTTGGGGCCGAACAGGCCGAAGCCGTAGATCGAGATACGCGGCGGGCCGTCGCCGTCGACATCGACGCCCGACACATTCGAGGGCGCGAAGGCCATCGAGGGCTCTTGCCCGAGGCGCAGCGGCTCGTCGAGCGGGCGCGGCGCGCGGCCCAGCAGCGGATGGTCGCCCTGTGCGTCGAGCCGGCGCAGCAGCATGAACAGGTCGTGCTCGAAGGGCTGCTCGACCAGCTTGGCCCAGAGCACTGGATCGGCCTGTGGCACGCCGCGCCGCGCCGCGCCGCCGTACGCGGGTTGCACGGGCTGCGCGATGTCGTGGCGAGCCTCGGCCGCATCCAGCACCTCCTGGGCCTCCCCGGCCGGCGCTGCGGCTTGCTGCATCCCGTCGGTAAAGCTGGTTTCGCTCATACGGCGGGGCGGCGTCCCACGCGCGGAGTCCACCGCGCGATCTCGCCGCGCTGCAGGCTGGACAGCGCGAACTCGGTGAACGCATTGAGCGACACATGCCGGCTGAAGAACTGCTCCAGCACGGCGCCGAAAAGATACGGGCTCGCGCCCGAGAACGCGACCTCGTCGATCTTCAGCGCAATCTCCACGCCGCGCCCGAACACGATGGGGCCCGGCTCCGGCAGGCGACGGAATACCGGCGCCAGCGCCATCGAGCGCACGCCCTGGATCTGGCGGCGCACCGAAGGGTCGGCGAGGTTGCCGTACAGGTCGAGCATCTCGCGCAGCGCGGCCGCGCCCTGCGCTGCATCGACATCGGTAAGGCTCAGGTAGTTGAGGCCGAGGTGGCTGATGAGACGCCACGTCAGCGCGCCCTCGGCCAATGCGGGGTACGGCCGCGAAGGCCCGCGCAGGATGCGGATCGATCGCACAGGCGCCGATACGCGCAGCGTGAAATCCGACTCGAGCCCGGTCGGCAGCAGCAGCGGCAGGTCGCGGTTGGTGCACAGCGCGTCGAGCGTGATGTGCCGCAGGCTGTGCGGAAACGGCGCGTCGTGCTGGTCGACCAGCGACACATAGACCTCACTGCCGGTGTAGCTGGTGCGCGTGCCCTGGGCGCGTGCGCGGTCCGACACCAGGCGCGGCTCGCGGCGCAGCGAGAAGTACGCGCCGAAGTCGCCGTCGTCCGCCGCGAACGAACCGAGGAAGGGCCGGAACTCGCGCTCTTCCGAGCCGTTGGCCATGTGGCCGGTGACGCGCTCGACGGTGAAGATCTCGAAGTCGCGCGGACGCGTGCGGTCGATCACCGCATGGTGCTCATGCTGGCCCGGCCCAACCGGAATGCGGTCACTGCGGCGCGGCACGAGGTTGATGATGGGTGTGCAGAACAGCGAGAAATGCTTGGCGTCTACCAGCCGTTCGAGGTCGCCGTCGGCGCGGTCGAGCAGGATCACGATCTCCATCGTGGTGCCGCTCATGGCCTGCACCGCCGCGCGCAGCTTGTTCACGCTGAAGAACAGGTAGCGGTCGGGAAACGCGAAATACTCGTGCAGCAGGCGGTAGCCCTGGAACGAGCGCGCGTCGTAGGGCAACAGCGCCTGGTCGGGGTCGAAGCCCTCGTGCCTGATGGCCTCGTCGCCCAGCGGCACGATGCGCGCCGTGCTGCCCGGTCCGCTGCGGCACACGACGCCGATGCTGTGGTGCGCCGCGAGTTCGAGCACGCGCAGCGCATGCAGCTCCGCACCCGAAAGAAAGAACTCGAGCCGGTCGAGCGGCATGTCGGCAAAGCGCGCACCGCCCACTGCTTCGAGCTTGATGGTGATTGCGCTCTTCGCCTGCCGCGCAGCCATGGGCATCGCATGCGCGATTTCCGCGGGCACCGGGCCGATGCCGGCGTCGGCGATGCGAATGGGCCACAGCGTGACGGCATGGCCGGTGCGGAACTCGCAGGCCGTCTGCTCGCCCTTGATCATTCGCCCGCGCAGGATGGTGTGGCGCGGCAACTCGTAGCCGGCTTTCAGCGAGCCTTCGTTGAGGTTGCCGTCGATCTGCACCACGGCCATGGCGGGCAGCGGCGCGAGAAAGTTGGGGTACACCACTTCGAGCAGCCGCTGCGAGAAGCGCGGAAACTCCGCGTCCATCTTGAGCTGGATGCGCGCGGTGAGAAAGCTGAAGCCTTCGAGCAGGCGCTCCACGTACGGGTCGCTGACCTCGATGCCGCGCATGCCGAGGCGGCCCGCGATCTTCGGGTAGCGCTGCGCGAACTCGGCCCCGAGCTCGTGCATGTAGGTGAGCTCGCGGTTGTAGTAGTCGAGCAGCCTGGCATCCATTCAGAGGCCTCCGGTGGGCCGCAGCACCATGTGCCCGCTTTCGAGGTCGAGCTCCGAGCGCAGGATGAATTCGATCGGGTACGGCACCGACCACAGCGTGCCGCGGATCTCCAGCGCGAGCAGGTTGTGGTGTTCGAGATCGGTGGCGTCGGTCACGCAGCGCACGTCGATGCTGTCTTTCATGATGCGCGGCTCGAAGTCGATGATGGCCGAGCGGATGGCCGCTTCGACGTCCGCGAAGTCGACCTCCGACATGCGGCCGCCGGCCCAGCCGCGCACGCCGAAGTTCAGCACCGAGCGGCGCGCGCGCGGCATGGTGTTGATGTTGTGGTCCGCACCGAAGTTGGTGGTGTTGAGCAGCCACTGCAGATCGCGCAGCACCGAGTCGCGCAACAGCCTGCCGCTCATGAGAAAGGCGCCCGCGCGCTCCTGGCGGGTCTGCGGCGTCTTGTCGGTGAGGCGGTCGAGCAGCACCGGCTGCAGGCGGTCGCGCGCGACGCTTTCCTGCTGGTCGCCGTCGGTGTCCATGATGCTGCTCATCAGGTCGCGTCCTCGCGCGAGAATTCGATGAGCCGCAGGTCGAGCAGCGAATGGTCGCCAGCCTCGCTGATCAGGGTGCGCTGGCCGAGGCCCGCGTATTGATCTTCGCCGGCCAATGGCAGCCAGTCGGTGCGGCGGCCCAGTGTGGTTTCGTCGTCGAGGCCTTCGAGCGAGCCCGGATAGCGCACCGGCACCAGGCCGTTGAGCGCGCGGCCGTCGTGCAGCTCGAATTCAGCTGGCGCCCACAGCAGGTCGACCAGGTGTTGAGGGCGCGAGAACTTGATGCGGCGCACTTCGGGCAGGGGCAGCCATGCATAGCCCGAGGGTGTGAGCAACTCCAGCACCGCGCCGATGCGCACGTCGCCGTCGCACAGCCACGCGAAGATGCTGCGCTCCACCGGTTCGCCGTCGAGCGCCTGCACGGCGCGCGAATCGGAGCGGTCGACGCTGGTGAGCGCGCCATGCAAGGCGGGCGCGGCCTGCCGCGCGGTCTCGCGCAGGGCGGCGGCTTCCTCGGCCCGGTCGGCCGGCAGGGCCGCGGCGGCGATCAGCTGTTCGACCCATTCCGCGTTGCCGCAGACGATGGCCGGAGCGCGTCCGCCGGACCAGAAGTCGCTGCGGTGCCGTTCGCCCGAAAGCGCCATCGAACAGGTGACGCTGGCGGGAGTGAAAGTGGGGTCGAGCTTGGTGGCGAGCTTGAGCTGGTCTTCAGCCCGCTGCCATTCGCCGCGCAGCGCGAGGAAGTGGCACAGGGCAAGACGCAAGCTTGCATTCTGGGGATTGGCGCGGATCTGCCTCTGTACCCATTCGGTGTGCTCGGCCACGGAGCGTTCGCCCAGCACTGCAAACCCATCGCCCATGAAGCTTCCTCGCTGACTGAATGGCACACGGCGCGAAAGGCCTGTGTGCGAAGGACGGCCGTGGAGGCCGTCGGGAAAAACGTCGCGGCCGGCCCGCTGGGCCGGCCGCGCATCGGGGAAAAAGGAAATCAGGCTTCCTTGTTTTCCTTGATGTTCCAGCCCAGCACCGTCTCGGCACCCTTGCCGCCCTTGTCGGTCTGTTCCCAGTACTGCTGCTTCACCTTCGCGGCCTGGAAGGCGTACTGCACGAACACGGCGTCCGAACCCTGCTCGGCCGTGTACTGCACCGAGGTGACCAGCACTTCTTCGAGCGTGACGCGGGTGTATTCGATCTGCGCGCCGCCGGCCTTGCAGACCGACACTTCCACCTTGCTCAGGTGCTTGCCGCTGGCGCAGTTCTTCAGGACGGACGGCGCCGCCTTGTCGATGCGTGCGAGCACCTGCAGGTCATTGAAGCTCGCCTTGCCCACGCCGCCGCCACCGCCGCTGACCATGTTTCCAGGCTGCGTTGCTCCCCACGCAAACGACTTGATGTCCGTCCACTCCTTGTGGTTCGAGTCCTTCGATTCGCCGTTCGCGCCTTCAACGCGCATGAACATGTCTACTGCCATGATTAACCCCCAAAGTTATATGTGCCCGATTCCGGGACACCGTTGAATTAGCTGCTGTCCTTCTTGTTGGATGGCAGCTTCGAAACCAGCCGCAACGACACCGTCAGCCCTTCGAGCTGATAGTGCGGCCGGAGAAAAAACTTGGCGGCGTAGTAGCCCGGGTTGTCCTCGATGGCTTCCACCTGGACTTCCGCCGCCGCCAGCGGCTTCATTGCCTTCGTGTCCTGCGACGAGGTGCCGGGGCTGCCGTCGACGTAGTTCATGATCCAGTCGTTGAGCCAACGCTCCATGTCCTCGCGCTCGCGGAACGAACCGATCTTGTCTCGCACGATGCACTTCAGGTAGTGCGCGAAGCGGCAGCAGGCGAACAGATACGGCAGGCGCGCCGCGAGGTTCGCGTTGGCCGTTGCGTCGGCGTCGTAGTACTCAGCCGGCAGCTGCAGCGACTGCGCGCCAATGAATGCGGCAAAGTCGGAGTTCTTGCGGTGCACCAGCGGCATGAAGCCGTTCTTGGCGAGCTCGGCCTCGCGCCGGTCGCTGATGGCGATCTCGGTCGGGCACTTCATGTCCACGCCGCCATCGTCGGTCGGGAAGGTGTGCGTGGGCAGGTTCTCCACCGCACCGCCGGACTCCACACCGCGGATGGAAGTGCACCAGCCGTATTGCTTGAACGAGCGGTTGATGTTCACGCCCATTGCATAGGCCGAGTTGGCCCAGGTGTAGCGGCTGTGCGCGGCCGAGTCGGTCTCTTCCTCGAACTCGAATTCGTCGACCGGATTGGTGCGCGCGCCGTACGGCAGGCGCGCCAGGAAGCGCGGCATGGCCAGGCCGATGTAGCGCGCGTCTTCCGAGTCGCGCAGGCTGCGCCATGCGGTGTGCTCGGTGTTCTGGAAGATCTTGGTCAGGTCGCGCGGGTTCGACAGCTCCTGCCACGAGTCCATCTGCATCACGGTGGGCGATGCGCCGGCGATGAAGGGGCAGTGCGCGGCCGCGGCGATCTTGGCCATTTCGCTGAGCATCTCGACGTCGGGCGGGCTATGGTCGAAGTGGAAGTCACCGATCAGCGCGCCGAAGGGCTCGCCGCCGAACTGGCCGTACTCGGCTTCGTAGATCTTCTTGAACAGCGGGCTCTGGTCCCAGCCGATGCCCTTGTGGCGCTTGAGCGAGCGCGCCACTTCACGCTTGGACGCGCACATCACGCGGATCTTGAGCTGCTCGTCGGTCTCGGTGTTGTTCACGAGATAGTGCAGGCCGCGCCATGCGCCTTCGAGCTGCTGGAAGTCCTCGTGGTGCAGGATCTGGTTGATCTGCTCGGAGAGCTTGCGGTCGATCTCGGTGATGATGGCCTGCACCGTGCGGTAGGCATCGTTGGAGACGGTGACGGTGCTCTCCAGCGCCTGCACGGCCAGCGTCTTGACGGCGTTCTCGACCGCCTCGCGGGCCTGGTCGGTCTTGGGCTTGAACTCGCGCTGCAGCAGGTCGGAGAACTCGTTCGGCTCGAGCGTTTCGACGGAGGCGGGTGCGCGCGCGGCGGTCTGTTTGGGGGCGGTGCTCATAATGATGACGGTCCTTGCTGCTCGTGCTCGCGCTTACTCGGAAGAGGTCCCTGGGTTGCCGGGCGTGCCGGCCTTTTCGTTGGCGGCTTCCACTGCCTTGGCGATGGCCGGGTTCGGCGCCGAGGCCAGCGACTTGAGAAGCCCCGGGTTCTGCAGTGCCTGCGCTATCAGTTGCTCTGCGCCGTTCTTGCCGTCCATGTAGGACAGCAGGTTCGACAGCTCGGTGCGCGCTTCGAGCAGGTGCTGCAGCGCGCCGACCTGGCGGGCGATGCGCGCGGGCGAAAAGTCGTCCATGCTGTCGAAGGTGATGTCGACGTTCATCTGGCCGTCGCCGGTGAGCGTGTTGGGCACCTGGAAGGCAACGCGCGGCTTGATGGACTTCATGCGTTCATCGAAGTTGTCGATGTCCACCGCCATGAACTCGCGCTCGCCGAGGTCGGGCATCGGGTCGACCTGCTTGCCTGCGAGATCGGCGATGACGCCCATCACGAAGGGCAGCTGGATCTTGCGTTCGCTGCCGTAGATCTCGACGTCGTATTCGATCTGCACACGCGGCGCGCGGTTACGCGCAATGAACTTCTGACCACTGTTTCTGACACGGTTGTCTGCCATAAGCTTCCTCTTGAATCTGTAATGCGTGTGGGTACGACCCCGGCAGTCCTGCCGGCCAGCGGAGTCCGCGACGGCCTCCGCCTTCTTCTTATTACGTGCTGCCCCCACTGTTCAGCGGGCGTCCAGCAAGGCTTTCTATCTTTTGCAATCCCTCGGGCACAAGCTCTTCGATGATCTGGAAGAAGTTGAGATCCAGCAGCCGCTGCGCTCTGCGAATCAGCATGGGCGCCGGATGACTGGGTTCCGTGCGCTCCATGAACTGGCAAGCTTTTTCCAACAACACTTGCACATCATCACGAGTCGATATTTCAATATCTTTAATAAGCACCGTGCGTAGGCCAGCACCACCATTTGCACTGCCGGCAGCAGCACCCTTCGCAGCCGGCCCGGCAACTCCCTCCCCTTGCGGATCGGCTCCAGAGTGGGTTTCGCCAGCCTCGACCCCTTCGCTCTGCGCCTGCTCGGGCAACAGCTGGGCCACGGTGCGCAGCGAGCGCTCGAGCCGCGAGAAATCCGGCGCCCAGCTCTGACCTAGCGCGCGCTCGCAGGTCTCGCGTATGCGCTGCAGCAGGTCGAGCGCAGCACGCAATGCCACCACCGGGGGCGCCGCCTTTTCCTGCGCACGCCGCGCCGCGTCCCGCAGCCGGCCGATGCCGCCCGGGTAATCGATCTGATGGTCGGTCTTGCTCGAATCGAGCAAGGCTTCGACCTGTCGCAGGCTCATTGATGCGCCGCCGTCTTCGAGCAGCCTTGCATCGCGAACACTGCGCCCCAATCCCTCGGCCTCGGCCAGCGCGGCCAGTGCATTCATGCGCGGCAGCGGGTCTTCGAAGCCATCGTCGACAACGCGCGGATGCACGCCGTCCCAGAATTTCTGCAGCACGGCGTCGACGAGTTGCAACCCATCGACATAGCCGGGCAAGCCACGGTTTTCGGTCCAGGCCAGCGTGAGGGGCACCAGCACCCGCAGGTCGCGCGTACGTGTGCACAGCTGCTTCGCGATGCGCTCCACGCGGGCCCAGTCGGGTGGCTCGGCGGGGATGATCGTCGAGCCGAATTGCTGCTCGCGCTTACCGGTTGTTGCTTGGTGCAACGCCATGAAATCGGGGTCGTATTCCAGGTCTTCACCGCACGGATGCGAGCCTTCCACAGGCAACTGCAATAGATCGATTTCGCTCGGCGACAAACCTCTTCTCCCTGTTCAACCGTTTCGTAACAGCGGCAATCTTGAGGGGAACAAGAGGCGCGGTCAACAGCAACAGATTGCAACACGACGCATATGAATTACTAAGGAGTACAACTCCTTTTGAAATTCAAACGGAACGTCTACATGCGAATCACAGCAGACCGCGTTCACTCAAATTGCGCATCAACGCACTGATACCAAAAGTCCACATCGGCGCCTGGTCCGCGTGCACAACGCGATTGACCAGGGCGCCGAGTTCCGGTGCGGCAATGCACACGCGGTCGCCCACGACGTGGGTGAATCCTTGCCCAGGCCCGTGACGGTCTTGTGTCGGCGCGAACATCGTTCCAAGAAACAACATGAAACCATCAGGGTAGGCGTGATGCCTACCCACGGTCTGCGCCACGAGGTCGAGCGGATCGCGGCTGATCTTCGACAGCGAACTCGAACCCTCGAGCATGAAGCCCTCGGGACCGGTCACTTCCAGCGCGACGGTTATGCGCCGCACGTCCGCAATGCCGAAGTGAGCATCGAACAGGCGGATGAAGGGGCCGATGGCGCACGAGGCGTTGTTGTCCTTGGCCTTGCCGAGCAGCAGCGCGCTGCGGCCTTCGAAGTCGCGCAGGTTGACGTCGTTGCCCAGCGCGGCGCCAAGCGTCTCGCCGCGACTGTTGACGGCTAGCACGACCTCGGGCTCCGGGTTGTTCCACACCGAGCCCGAATGAATGCCGACGTCGGCGCCCGTGCCCACGGCGGAGAGCACCGGGGCCTTGGTGAAGATCTCGGCGTCGGGGCCGATGCCGACTTCGAGGTACTGCGACCACGCGCCCTGCGCGATCAGCACTTCCTTGACCTTCATTGCCTCGGGCGAGCCCGGCACGATGTCGGCAAGGTTGTCGCCGAGCACGCCGCCGATGGCCGCGCGCGTGGCCTCGGCCTTCGATGCGTCGCCGCGCGCCTGCTCTTCGATCACGCGTTCGAGCAGGCTCGCGACGAAGGTGACGCCGCTGGCCTTGATGGCCTGCAGGTCGCAGGGTGCGAGCAGCCAGGGCTTGCTCGTGTCGCGCGCGGTCTCGTCGCTGTTGGCAAGGACTTCGTCGAGTGCAGCGATGCGCGGCGCGCCCTGCAATGCATGGCGAACGGCTTCTGCAGGCGCTTTCCTGCCCTCGAGCAGGTCGCTCATGGTCGGCGCGAGCGCCGACAGGTCGTACAGGTCGCCGTCGTGCACGGCCACCAGCACGGGGCCCACGCCGGGTTGCCAGATGCGGCCGACGAGGGTGGCGCGTTCGGCGTCGCGGGGCAGGCTGGAAGAGATTGAAAGATCGAGCGGCATGGCGTGGTGTCTCCTTGGATGTGCGCTACGTTGCATCGTAGCGGCGCACAGCGGATTGCGACGCGGCCGGCTCTTCTCTTCCTGGTGTCAGTGTCCCGGCGCGGCGCGCACGCGCGCCACGTCGGCAGGCAGGTTGGCCCACGCAGGCTCCTGCGGTGCGAAGCGCGTGCGCATGTAGCCGGCAAGCTCGGCGATCTGCCGGTCGTCGAGCACTTCGCGGAACGCGGGCATGAAACCGATGTCGCGGCTCGCGGGCTCGCGCACGCCGTCGAGGATGGTGCGCAGCAGGTTGTCTGGCCTCGCGCTCGTGAGGTTGCTGTTGAGCGCGAGCGGCGTGTTCACGCCAAGCAGCGTGGGGCCGTTGCCGTCGTGGTGGCAGGAGGCGCAGGCGCTGTCGAACATGCGCTGCGCGGGACCGGGCAACTGGCCCTGCGTGCGTGCGGCGTTATCGACCGCTTGCTGTGCCACGACAGTCGGTTGCACGGACGGTGCTGGATTGAACGAACCGAGATAGGTTGCCATCGCGCGTACGTCTTCATCCGGCACCTGCGCAAGCTCGCGCACCACCTCGGCCATCGGCCCGCCGGCGATGCCATGGCGCTGCGTGTGGCCGTGGCGCAAGTAGCGATAGAGCTCGTCGGCGTCCCACGGCACCGCTGACTTCGACAGGTGCGTGAGCGCCGGTGCTTCCCAGCCATCGATCATGGCGCCCGACAGGAAGGCGCTGCCGCCCTGCTCCGCGCCGAGCGCATTGCGCGGCGTGTGGCAGGCGCCGCAATGGCCCAGGCCGTTGACGAGATACGCACCACGGTTCCATTCCGCGCTTTGCGTGGCCACGGGTTGCATCGGCGCCGGGTCATGGAAGAGCGCATTCCATCCGGCCATCAGCGGCCGCATGCTGAACGGGAACTTGAGCTCGGACTTCGGCGTTTCCGCACGCACCGCAGGCATCGACATGAAGTACGCATAGAGCGCCTGCAGGTCGTCGTCACTGGTCTTCGCGAATGCGGTGTAGGGGAACGCGGGGTACAGGTAGTGGCCGTCGCGCGAGACGCCTTCGCGCATCGCGCGCTGGAAGGCGCTGAAGGACCAGCGGCCGAGGCCCGTCTCGGGGTCGGGCGTGAGGTTGGTCGTGTAGAGCGTGCCGAAGGGCGTTTCCATCGCGCGCCCCCCCGCGTTGGCTGCACCGCTGGGTGCGGTGTGGCACACGGCGCAGTCCCCGGCGGCTGCGAGCACACGCCCGCGTTCGATGGTGGCCTGGCTGTAGACCGGAGCAGTGAGCGATACGGGCGCGATGGCGGAGCGCCAGCCGAGCAGGCCGGTGACGACGCCGATGCCGCCGACGACGAGCGCGGCGCCGGTAGCCCACAAGCCCTTGCGGCGCGGCCAGACTGCATTGCTCCTTCCCCCTCTTGGGGAAGGTTGGGATGGGGGCACAGCGGCGTCATCAGGCAACCCCCGGTTCAATTCCGCCAGCACCGTCTCCGGCGTAAACGGCGGCGAGCGAAACCGCACCCCCGTCGCATCGAAGATGGCATTCGCGATCGCCGCAGTCCCCGGCACCGAAGACGACTCGCCCGCCCCCAGCGAAGGCTCGCCGGGCCGGGGCATGTGCATCACCTCGATCACCGGCACTTCGCGGAAATTGATGATCGGGTAGCTGCCCCACTCGCGGCTCGCGACCACGCCCGAAGGCAGCACGCCCGGCAGCTGCGCACCTGTCGCCGTGCCTTGCTGCTGCTGTTGCGGCGCGAACCGCACCTGCTCCTTCAGCGCCCGGCTCGTGGTCTGGATCACGTTGCCGTGTATCTGATGCTCGACCCCTGCCGGGTTGATCATCAGCCCCGCGTCATGCCCCACCACCACGCGGCGCACATGCACCTCGCCGGTCTTGCGATTGACCTCGACGTCGGCCACCCACGCGGCCCACGCGGCGCCGAAGCCCGGCCACTTGCTGTGGATGTAGCGGGCGTATGCAAAACCCTGCCCGAAGAGGATGTCGCCGCCTTCGCCGAGCCCACCGTCCGCGTTCTCCTGCGGCCCGGTGCGCATGCGCCAGCCGGCCTTCTGCGCGGTGGCCTGCACCAGCTCGACCGCGCGCGGATCTTCCAGATGCCGCAACCGGAACTGCACCGGGTCCACACCCGCAGCAGTCGCCAGCTCGTCGATGTACGACTCGTGTGCGAACGAACTGGGCAGCGCCGACACGCCGCGCAACCACGAGGCGCGCACGATCGGCGCCATGTCGTTGACCTTCACGCGCAGGTTGTCGTACGTGTAGGGCGGTCGCGCGGTGCGGTCGCCCATCTCGAAAGCCTGCGCCACCGGTTCGATGGTGCGCGTGAGCAGCAGCGCGAGCGTGGGCGCGCCGTTCGACGGATAAGAGGTTTCGAAGTCGTAGGCGGCGACGCGGCCGTCTGCCATGAGGCCGCCGTCGATCTCCATGAGCTGCGCGGCGCCCTTGGGCTCCCACGCATGCTCCTGCTCGCGCGTGAGCTGCACGCGCACCGGTGCGCCGACCGCACGGGCGAGCAGCGCCGCATCGGCGGCCACGTCGTCGGCGCCGTTGCGGCCATAGCAGCCAGCAGCTTCCATGCGGACCACGTCGACCTGAACGTCCTCCACGCCCATGAGCTTCGCGAGATCGGCGCGCAGCACGTGCGGATTCTGCGAGCCGGCCCAGCAACGCAGCTGCATGCCGCTGCCGTCGGCCGGCTGCCAGTCGGCCAGCGCGCACGAAGGGCCGATGGAGGCATGCATCTGGTACGGCCACACGTAGGTGCGATGCATCGGCTGCGCGGCGGCGGCAATGGCGCCATCGACATCGCCTTCATCGACCAGCAGGCGCTGCGTCGACGGGTTGTCGCGCAGCGCCTGCGCCAGGTCGCCCAGGTCGGGCATGCCGGGCCACGACTTCCACGTGACGCGCAGTTCACGCAAGGCCTGCTCGGCGTGCTCCTCGCGCTCGGCCACGATGCCGACGAAGTCGCGGATCACGACCACGGCGCGGATGCCGGGGATGTGCGCAATCGACGATTCATCGACCGCCTCGAGCGTGTTGCCGATGAACTCGCCATGGTCCGCACCCGCATACGGCGGGCGCACCACGCGACCGTGCAGCATGCCGGGCACGCGCATGTCGTGCACGAACACGAGCTCGCCTGCCAGCTTGGCCGGAATGTCCACGCGCGCCTGCCGCGTGCCGACGACTCGGTAATCGGCGGGGTTCTTTGGCTGCGCCAGCGGATCGAGCCGAAGCACGGTGCGCTGGCCGGCAACCAGCTCGGCATAGCTGACGTGTCGGTCCGGCGCTTCGGTGACTCGCACCACGCCGTTGTGCACCTGCAGCGCATCGTCGGCCACGCCCAGGCGCTCAGCCGCGCGCGCCATCAGCCACGCGCGCGCCTGCGCAGCGGCAAGCCGCATCGGCTGCGCATGGATCTGGATCGACGCGCTCGCGATCGTCGCGCCCTGGTTGGGCGCGCGCGCGGTGTCGCCGAGCATCACGCGCACGCAGGGCATGCCGAGGTCCAGTTCCTCGGCCACGATCTGCCCGAGCGCGGTCTGGATGCCGGTGCCCAGGTCGACGTGACCGTTGAGCGCCGAGGCGCTGCCGTCGTCCCACACGGCGAGCAGGATCTCGTCACCTTCGATCGGGTTGCCGGCGATGAACGCGGGCTGGCCCTTGGCGGGCGGCGGTGCGAGCGGGGTCTCGCGCACCACCAGCAGCACGCCATTGGCCGACAGGAACTCGGCGCGCGTCCGCGGAAGATCGGCGCGTCGCGTCATGTGGCCGGATGCGCGCGCATGCGCACCGCCGCGCGTTGCACGGCATCGAGAATTTCGACGTGCGTGCCGCAGCGGCACAGGTTGCCCGAAAGCTCGCTGCGGATGCGCGCATCGCTCGCATCCGGATCGCGCGCAAGCAAGGCCGCCGCCTGCATGACCATGCCGTTGAGGCAGTAGCCGCACTGCGCAGCCTGCGCGTCTTCAAAGGCGGCCTGCACCGGATGCCAGTCGCCGCGCGCGCCCAGCCCTTCGAGCGTTGTGATGGATCGCCCCGCCACGCCACGCGCGGGAATCACGCACGAGCGCGCCGCCACGCCGTCGACGTGCACCGTGCACGCGCCGCACTGCCCCAGCCCGCAGCCGTACTTGGGGCCGTTCAGCCCCAGGTCGTTGCGCAGCAGGTGCAGCAGCGTTGCTTCGCGCGGCACGCCCTCGATCGATTGCGCCTGGCCGTTGACCAGCAGGTGCAGCGGCTCAGCGCCGCAACTGGCCGTCACGGGTGTACATCTCCAGGTCCACGAAGGTCGAGCCGTTGTGGTTCTTCGCGCTGTACTCGACGGGGAAGTCGCCGATGCGCGTGCTGCCGATGCTTTCGAGCCCGGCGATGAAGCTGTCGCGCGTGAGTGTCTTGCCCGCGCGGCGCAGGCCCTCGACCATCACGCGCGCGACGATGTAGCCCTCCAGCGCGGTGTAGCTGTCGATCTTCTCGCCGAACTCCGCGCGGTCGCGCTGGTAGTCGGCCACGATGGGCATGCGCTGCGCCTGCGGCGGCGGCACGATGCTGGCCGTGACCAGCCCCGCGAGCTTGCCGTCGAGCCGCTTGGCCGAACCGGCCGCGTCGGTGATGCCGACCGACAGCGTGTACAGCGGCGCGCCCACGCCGTTCGCGCGGTAATCGCGCATGAACACTTCGACCATGCGCCCGGCCATGATCATCACGACCGCGCCAGGCTTGGCTTCAGAGAGACCTGTGACGACCTGCTTCGCGTCCTCGGCCGTGATGGCCAGCGGGAAGGTCTTGAGCACCTTCACCTTGTGGTCGGCCGCCAGCTCCTCGCAGGTGGCGAGGTTCGACTTGCCGAAGGCGCTGTCCTGGTAGACCACCGCGATCGACTGGATGCCGATGGTCGAGAGGTGGCTGATGATCTTGCGCAACTCCAGGTCGTAGCCCGCACGCACGTGGAACAGGTAGCGGTTGACCTTGGTGCGGAACGAGCTGGTGCCCACCAGCGGTGCGAACATCGGCACGCCCGCCTTCTCGGCCAGCGGCATCGCGGCCGCGAGGTTGCCGGTGGCCACGTAGCCGGTGAGCGCGAAGACCTTGTCCTCGTCGATCAGCTTCGCCGTGTTGATGGCGGTCTTTGCGGGGTCGTATGCGTCGTCGTAGGTGACGAGTTCGATCTTGCGACCGTTGACGCCGCCCGACTTGTTGACCCGGTCGAAGTACAGCTTGATGCCCGCGCGGTAGTCGACGCCGAAGTCTTTCGCCGGCCCGCTGAACACGGCCGACTGGCCGATGCGGATGGTGGTGTCGGTCACGCCGTTTTCCGCGCGTGCCGAACGCAGCAGGCCGGGGCCGAGGGCCAGGGCCGCACTGCCCGCGACCATGGCGCGCCTTGAGATCGAAAGCTTCATGCGTCGTGTGTCTCGTGTTTTCTTGTTGTTCGTCGTAGTTCTTCGCGGTGCGGTCTCAGGCGGTCTGGATGTCGGCGGACTGTATGCGCTTGACGCCCTTGGCCGTCATCTGCTTCCACGCCGCGGCCAGCGAGCCGTTGAGATCGATGCCGCGCGTGGCGTCCTCGATCACGTAGGCCTCGAAGCCGGCCTTGCGCGCATCCATCGCGGTCCACGCCACGCAGAAGTCGGTGGCCAGGCCGGTGACGTACACGGTCTTGATGCCGCGCGCCTTCAGGTAGCCGGCCAGGCCTGTGGCCGTCTTGTGATCGGCTTCCTCGAAGGCCGAGTAGCTGTCCATCTCCTTGTGAAAGCCCTTGCGGATGATGAGCTGCGCGGTGGGCACCTTCAGGTCCTTGCCGAGCGCGGCGTCTTCCGTGCCCTGCACGCAGTGATCGGGCCACAGCACCTGCGTGCCGTAGCTGAGCTTGGTGGTCTCGAAGGGCTTCTTGCCGCTGTAGGTGCTCGCGAAGGATGCATGGCCCGCCGTGTGCCAGTCTTGCGTGACAACGATGTTCTGGAACGCGGGCGCCAGTGCATTGATGACCGGAATGACTTCGTTGCCGCCCTTCACCGCCAGCGTGCCGCCGTCGAGAAAGCAGTTCTGCACGTCGACCACGATCAGTGCGGCCTTGTCGCCGGGCTTGATCTTGCCCGCCGCGAAGGCGTTGAAACCGACACTGCCGAAGCCGCCAACCAGCCCGAGGGCGGCGGCGGATTTCACGAGGGTTCTGCGATGCATGGCGTGGACTCCGATGGGTTGAAGGAAAAACTCAGACGCTCAGGTAGGCGCGGCGAACTTCGTCGTTGGCCGCAAGCTCGGCCATGGTGGCGTGATAGCGGATCTGCCCCTTCTCGAGCACATAGGCGCGGTCGGACACCAGTTCGGCGAAGTGCATGTTCTGCTCCGACAGCAGGATGCTCACGCCCTGCGCCTTGAGCTCCAGGATCATGTTGGCCATCTGCTCGACGATCACCGGTGCCACGCCTTCGGAAGGCTCGTCGAGCAGCACGAGGTACGGGTTGCCCATGAGCGTGCGCGCCACGGTCAGCATCTGCTGCTCGCCGCCGCTCATGCGCCCGCCCGGACGGTTCGGCATTTCGCCGAGGTTGGGGAACAGCTTGAACAGGCGCTCGGGCGTCCACAGCGGTGCATCGGTACCGTCGGCCCAGCGGCGCGCGGGCTGCTTGCCGACTTCGAGGTTCTCCATCACCGTGAGGTCGGTGAACACGCGGCGGTCTTCGGGCACGAAGCCCAGGCCCAGGCGCGCTGCGTGGTGCGGCTCGCTCCTGGAGATGTCGTGGCCCAGGAAGCGCACCGCGCCGCGGCGCTTGGTCAGCATGCCGATGAGCGTCTTCAGCGTGGTCGACTTGCCCGCGCCATTGCGGCCCATGAGCGCGACCACTTCGCCGCGACGCACTTCGAGGTCGACGTCATAAAGGATTTGCGCGGCGCCATACCAGGCACACAGGGCCTTGGCCTGCAGGAGGGGTTCGTGTGTGCTCATGCTGCGACTCCAAGGGCTGCGGCTTTCTCTGCGATCTTCTCGAATGTCTTGCCGCTGCCGAAGTACACCTCCTGCACCTTCGGGTGGTCTCGGATTTCAAGCGGCTTGCCCTGCGCGATGAGGCGCCCGCGCGCCAGCACGATCATGCGGTCGGCGTACGCGAACACCACGTCCATGCTGTGCTCGGTGAAGAGCACGGCCATGCCGCGCTGGATGACGAGATCTTTGGTCAGCGCCATGAGCGAGTTGCGCTCCTTGGGCGCCATGCCGGCGGTGGGCTCGTCCATCAGCAGCAGCTTGGGGCTGTTGGCCATCGCGATGGCGAGCTCGACGCGCTTCACGTCGCCGTACGCCAGCACGCTGCAGGGCCGGTCGGCCTGCGACTTCATGCCGACCTGGTCGAGCAGCGCCAGTGCTTCGTCGCGCTTGTGGTCGGCCGCGCGGCGCCACATGGAGAACAGCTTGCCGTCGTGCGACAGCAGCGCCATCTGCACGTTCTCGACCACGGTGAGCGAGGCGAAGGTTTCGGCAATCTGGAAAGTGCGGCCCACGCCCTGGCGCCAGATGGCGCGCGGCTTCTGGCCCACGAGCTCGTGCCCGTCGAACAGGATCGAACCCTGGTCGGCCTTGAGCTGGCCATTGACCATGTTGAAGGTGGTCGACTTGCCGGCGCCATTGGGGCCGATGAGGGCGAGCAGTTCGCCGGCGTGCAGCTCGAAGCTGATGCCATCGACGGCCTTCACGCCGCCGAAGGACTTGCCGAGGTTCTCGACCTTGAGCAGGGGTGCGTTGGAAGTGGTCGTCATGCCTTGGCCTCCTTCGCCTCGGCGGCCACAGGCGCCGCATCGGGCTTGGTGCGGCGCAGCAGCTTGTCGGTCAGCTGCTTCGCAAAGCCAGCGATGCCCTGCGGGAAAAGCAGCACGAGGATCAGGATGATGGCGCCGAGCGTCGCGCGCCAGTAGTCGGTGTTGCGCGCCACGGTGTCGTGCAGCCAGCTGAAAGTGACGGCGCCGACCACCGGCCCCGCCAGCGTCTGGATGCCGCCCAGCAGCACCATCACCAGCCCGTCGACCGACTTGTCGACGCTGAGGCTCTCTGGCGAGATGCTGCCCTTGGAGAAGGCGTAGAGCGAGCCGGCCAGCCCGGCCGCGGCGCCCGCGACGACGAAGGCCGTCCACTGCATGCGCTTGACGTCGATGCCGATGGCGTCGGCGCGCAGCACCGAATCGCGGCCCGCGCGCAGCGCATAGCCGAAGGGCGAGAACAGCACGCGGCGCAGCATCATGACGCCGGCGGCCACGAGCACCAGCGTGAGCCAGTAGTAGGTGCGCTTGTCCGACAGCCACTCCGACGGCCACACGCCCGTGAGGCCGTTGCTGCCGCCGGTGAACGAATCCCACTGGTAGACGATGGCCCAGGTGATCTGCGCGAAGGCCAACGTGAGCATGGCCAGGTACACGCCCGACAGCCGCACGGCGAACCAGCCATAGATGAAGGCGCCGATGGCCGCGACGAGCGGGGCCACGATGAGCGCCACCTCCATCGGCAGGCCGCTGGAGCGCACCAGCAGCGCGGCGCCATAAGCCCCGAGGCCGAAGTAGGCGGCATGGCCGAACGAGTGCATGCCGGCCGGCCCCATGATGAAGTGCAGGCTGGCGGCGAACAGCGCGGCAATCAGCAGGTCGATCATCAGCACTGTGGTGTAGGGCGAATCGGCGGTGAGCAGCGGCATCGCCATGAGCACCACGCCGAGCGCGGCAACCAGCCACAGGTAGCCCTTGCTCGCGCGGCGCAGCGGCTCCTCGGCCATGCCCACGTAGCGGCTCGGCGCCTGCGGCCGGCCGAACAGGCCCCACGGGCGCCACACCAGCACGATGGCCATGACGATGAAGTCGACCACCAGCGTGAGCTTCGAGAAGGACACGCTGTAGCCGAAGATTTCCACCACGCCGAGCCAGATGCACACGGCCTTGATCTCGGAGATCAGCAGCGCCGCCGCATAGGCGCCCGGAATGGAGCCCATGCCGCCCACCACCACGACCACGAAGGCCGCGCCGATGGTGTTGAGGTCCATCGCGAGGGTGGCTGGCTCGCGCGGCAGCTGCAGCGCACCGCCCAGGCCCGCGAGCATGGCGCCGAGCGCGAACACCGCGGTGAAGAGCCAGGCCTGATTCACGCCCAGCGCGCTGACCATCTCTCGGTCTTGCGTGGCGGCGCGCACCAGCGTGCCCCAGCGGGTGCGCGTGAGCAGCAGCCACATCAGGCCGAGCACGACCGGGCCGACGACGATCAGGAACAGGTCGTAGGTCGGAAACTGCCGGCCCAGGATTTCGACGGAGCCCGACAGGCCCGGCGCGCGCGGCCCGAGCAGTTCGTCAGGCCCCCAGATGTAGAGTACCGCATCCTTGATGACAAGGACCAGTGCGAAGGTCGCCAGCAGCTGGAACAGCTCGGGCGACTTGTAGATGCGGCGCAGCAGCACCATCTCGATCAGCGCGCCGAGGATGCCGACCGCGAGCGCGGCAATCACCAGCGCGGGCCAGAAGCCCATGCCGCCGCCGAGCTTCTCGACCAGCGTGTACGCCAGGTAGATGCCGACCATGAAGAAGGAGCCATGCGCAAAGTTGACGATGCGCGTGACGCCGAAGATCAACGAAAGGCCGGCCCCCACGAGGAACAGCGACGAAGCCGACGACAGCCCGGTGAGGAACTGAAGCAGCAGGGACGAGAGGCTCATGGGTGCAAGCGTTCCGAAAAAGGATCAGGGTCAGTCGGCGGCGCGCGACTTCTTGACGTCGGCGGCGGAGGGCTGGAACTTCGCGCCGTCGAAGTAGGTGTAGTCGACCATCACGCCCTTGCCGTTTTCGTTCTTCGTCTTGCCGACGAAGGCGCCCATGGTGGACTGGTGGTCTTCGGCGCGATAGCTGATCTTGCCGAAGGGCGTATCTACCTGCAGGCCCTTGAAGGCTTCGAGGAGCTTCGGCGTTTCGGTGCTCTTGGCCTTGGCAGCGCCGGCCGCGACCGACTTGATCATGCTGTAGCCGACCACTGAGCCGAGGCGCGGATAGTCGTTGTACTTGGCGTGGTACGCGAGGAAGAAGGCCTTGTGCTCAGGCGTCTGGATGCCGTACCAGGGGTAGCCGGTCACGATCCAGCCGTTGGGCGTTTCGTCCTTCAGCGGATCGAGGTACTCAGGCTCGCCGGTCAGCACGCTGACGACGGTGCGGTCCTTGAACAGGCCGCGGGTGTTGCCTTCGCGCACGAACTTCGAGAGGTCGGCAGCGAACAGCACGTTGAAGATTGCGTCGGGCTTGGCATCGGCCAACGCCTGGACCACGGCACCCGCATCGACCTTGCCCAGCGGCGGTGCCTGCTCGGCGACGAACTCGACGTCGGGCTGCGCGGCCTTCAGCAGCGTCTTGAAGGCGGCCACGGCCGACTGGCCGTATTCGTAGTTGGGGTACACGACGGCCCAGCGCTTCTTCTTGAGCTTGACGGCCTCGGGCACGAGCATCGCGGCCTGCATGTAGGTGCCGGGACGCAGGCGGTAGGTGTATTCGTTGCCGCCCTGCCAGGTCATCTTGTCGGTCAGCGGCTCGCCGGCCAGGAAGAAGATCTTCTTCTGCTTGGCGAAGTCGGCCACGGCCAGGCCGGTGTTCGACAGGAAGGTGCCGGTGAGCACGTCGATCTTCTCGCGCGCCACCAGTTCTTCGGCCACGCGCACGGCGTCGCCGGGGTTGGCGTTGTCGTCGCGCGTGATGAGCTCGATCTTCTTTCCGTTCACGCCGCCCTTGGCGTTGATTTCTTCGACGGCCAGCTCCATGCCCTTCTTGTAGGGCTCCAGGAAGGCGGGCTGGGCCTTGTAGCTGTTGACCTCGCCGATCTTGATCACGCCCTGCGCATGCGCGGGAACGAGAGCAGTGGTCAGCGCAGCGAGGGCCGCGGCGCTGAAGACGTGACGCAATGGGTTCATGGGGGAAGCTCCTTGAGATCGAATGAGGAAAGAAAACACCGTGATTGGGCGAGGGCGAAAGACAGCGTCAGCGAAGACCGTCTTCGCCCTTGATTTCATGGGCCTGCAGGCCGCCGATGCGCGGCAGCGGACGGCCGCTGTCGGTGACGGCAACCGCCACCACGATCTCGTTGGCGCGCGGCGCATCGCTCACGCGGGCTTCGATCGCGTCGAAGTGGCTGCGCACGAAGGCTGCGTCCTTGTGGCCGAGCGGCACGTCGATGGCGGTGCCCAGCGTGCCCTGCTTCTTGGCCGAGGGTACGAGTGCGGCGCCCTTCTCGACCGCAACGCGCAGCGGCGCGCCCAGCTTGGGATGCAGGATGGCGGCGGCGTGTTCGAGCTCGCCGCGCTCGCCGACGATGGCGGCCTTGCCGTAGCTCTGCGCCTGGCCGGGCTCGATGCCCAGAGCCTTCACGGCCTTCTGGCCGAGCAGCGCGCCGAGTTCTTCGCCGATGGCAATCAGCTCGTCGAGGTTCTCGCTGTAGCGGCCGGCGTAGGGGTTCTCGATCACGGCGATGGCGACGGCGCGGCGCGTGGGCGGCGTGACGTCCTTGCCCATTTCCTTGCGGGTTTCATCGACCTGGATGACGAGCTTGCGGATGTTGGCGGTCATGTTCTGTGTTCCTTGTCTTGTCTCTGTGCGGGTCAGCGCAGGCCGTCCCACTTGCTGATGTTCTCTGCGAGCAGGCCGCCGACACGGGCATGCACGCGGTAGCCCGTGCTCATCGCGAGGATGAAGACGATCTCGTCCGCAGCCGGCGCACCGGGCACTCGCACCTCGATGGCGTCGAACTGGCCGCGCACGTAGCTGGCGTTGATGTTGGTCAGCGGCACATCGAGCGCGGCGCCGGGCGGGCCGACCTTCTTGGTCGAGGGCACGATGGACAGCGCATTGCCGGGCTGGCCGGTTTTTTCTTCGGCCGTGCCTGCGGTGTAGGCAACGCGGCTGCCCTTCCAGCCGAGCAGCTCGCGCATTGCGTATCCGCCGGGCACGTGCCACAGCGCGCCGTGCTCCAGCTCGCCGTCGGCGCCGACGATGGCGCCCTTGCCGTAGGTAGCGATCTGCTCGAGCGGCACGTCCATGGCGGCGTGCAGCTTGTGCGCCATGTCGACGCCTACGGGGTCGAGCAGCGCCATCATCGGCAGGATGTCGGGCTCGTAGCGGCCGGCGAACGGATTGGTCAGCACCGCGCCGATGGCACCGCGCACCAGCGGCGTTTCGGCGCGCGGTCCGAACTCGTGGTGGATGTGCTCGACATGGGTGAAGACGCGTCGGATTTCGATCATGAAAAAGAACCTTGCTTTTCGTTAAGCAAATACTGAACCAACTGCTTTCGGCAGCTCGGTCTTGAGCGCCTTCGAGCATAAGGGCTCGACAAGTCGCCACTGCCCCTGACAAACGAGTAGAGCGGCCCACACAAGCCCGCCTTTTTGCAGGACCTTGGCGCACACCACGCCCGTATCGAGTGCGCTGCGCACCTGCCCGGGGGCCAGCGCGGGCACGTCGACGGTGACGAGGGTGTCGCCGAGGTCGCTGTCGTCCTTGCATTCGTTCGCGGGGCGGCGCGCGATGGCAGCGTCGTCGACATCGACGGCGTTGGCAATCACTGTCGCCGCCGCATCGGCCTGCGCCGCAGTGGCGGCCAGGACCGTCACGCTGTCGGCGATGCCCAGCGAGAAGCTGCGCCCGCGCCAGCCGCTGGTGGCGACGCCGCGCACGGGCTGGTCGGCGTGCAGCTCGAACTGGCCGTCGGTGGTGAGGATGCCGCTGTTGTCACGCCAGTCGAAGCGCGCGAGGTCGGCGAACACGCCCACGCGCGCCGATTGGCCGGGTGCGAAATGCAGCGCAATGTCGCCGCCGTTGTTGATCCATGCGCGCTCGATGCCGGGGCGCTCGTAGAACGCGATCAGCTCCTGCGCGACCGAGCCGGCCACCGCCGCCATCGGCGTGATGAACATCGGCGAGAACGCGGCGCAGGCGTCCCACATGCGGCGCGCCACCACATTGCGCGGACGCATCTTGTCGGTGACGGGCAGGCGCAGCAGCGGCAGCTCGTGCACCAGTTCGTCGAGCACGTGGACGAAGCGCGCCCACGCGGCGTCGTGCGCGGCCGCGACGGCGTACGGGTCGCCATGCGCCTCGGCCACGATGTCGATCGGGCCGTGGTTGAAATGCCAGCGGTTCTTGTCGAGCGCTGTGCGTTGGGCGGACATGATCAGCCCAGCATGGGGGCGTGGCCGAGCGGCCACGGATTGGCGTCGTCCATCGCGAGCCATTGGCGCGCGAGCGGTGCGCCGTCTTCCTGCCACGCACCGCGCGCGAGCGCCTGTTCGAGCGGGAAGATGTGTTCCATGTGGCCGCCGAGCGCCTCGTAGTCGTCGCGCCGCATGCTGAACTCGATGGGCGCGACGATGGCTGGCGTGGGCACGGTGCCGAAGCTGTTGTCGGGCATGCGCATGACGTCCGCCATCACGGTGATGCCGCCGCCGGGCCACACGTATGCCGGCGCACCGCCGCATGTGACGTTGACCAGCGCGCGCTTGATGGCACGCGTGAGCAGCACCGGGTTTTCGGTGACGCCCGCGCGCAGGCTTCCGCCCGCGCCGCCGAGGAACAGCACGGTGCACAGCGAGGGTTCGCAGTTTTCGCCGATGCGATCGACGATGCGCTTCACCTCCGTTGGCATGGGCTGCTCGACGGGCTTCAGTGCATCGTCGAGCACGTACCACTGCGCGTGCTCGCCGGTGGTCGAGGTCATGAGCAGGCGCAGGCCGGGGCGCGCGACGCCCTCTTCCCAGCCTTCGATGATCGCAAGGGGATCGGCGATGTCGGTGCCGCCCCATCCGTTGCCCGGGTTCGCCACCTGGAAGTAGCGCCCCGGCGTGGACTTGCGTCCCAGCATCTGGATGCCCGAGGGCGCCATGTCGAGGCAGCGGCCAGCCTGGTGCTCGGTGAGCACGCCGGTGATGTGGTCGTCGACCACCACCACCTCGTCGGCCACGCCCGCGAACTGGCGCGCGAAGATGCCGACCGCCGCGGAGCCGCAGCCCACGCGCATGCGCTGCTCTTCGACGCCGTTGACGATGGGCGCCTTGCCGGCCTGGATGACGAGGGTGGAGCCGCCGTCGATGGTGCACTCCACGGCCTTCTTGTTGCCCAGCAGCTGCATCAGCTCGGCCGTCATGCGGCCTTCCTTCTTGCTGCCGCCAGTAAGGTGGTGCACGCCGCCGAGCGAGAGCATCTGCGAGCCGTACTCGGCCGTGGTGACGTGGCCCACGACTTCGCCGCGATAGCGCACGTTGGCCTGCTCGGAGCCGAGGAAGCGGTCGGTGTCGATCTTCACCTTGAAGCTGCAGTAGCTGAAGATGCCTTCGGTGACGACGGTGACCATGTCTACGCCCTGGGCCTTCGATGCAACGATGAAGGGCGCGGGCTTGTAGTCGGGGTAGGTGGTGGACGAGCCCACGCCGGTGACGAAGACTTCGTCGGCGTGCAGCAGGTCGCCGTTCCAGTCGGGCTCGGCGGGAGCCGGGGCCGTTTCGGCGCCGGTGCGATTGAAGGGCACCAGCGCAGGCGCTTCGCTTTCGATCGTCCGGCGCAACAGCACCACGGGATCGACGCGCACCAGCACGCCTTCGCGGTTGGCATAGCGGTCGCAGGCGCCGGTGCGGCCGTCGGAGATCTGGCACAGCACCGGGCAGGCGTTGCACTCGACCTTGGCAGTGCTCATGCGCTCGTTGCGCGGCGGCGCCTTGCCGAAGGCGCCGCTGCCGGCTTCAGCCACCACGGGCATGTCCATGCCGGGGAGGCCATCTGTCTTGGTGTGTTCTGTCATCGGGCAATCTCGTGGGCGTATGTGGGCAAATCCTGGCTGTCGGGGTTTGCAACAAACGTGCCGTCCGCCCGCTTGTGCACCGACTTCCGTTTGTGTAGCATTCCCTACACTTTCATGTTGCGTTCACTACATTCGCAGTCAATGTAGCAAACAGGCCCGATGCTTGCAATGGTGTTTTCTCGCGATGTTCATCGGGGTTTTTACGACCAACGACAATGGAGGGTTCGGAGCCGGCCGGCGGTTTTCGCCCCAAAGGCGTGCACGTCGGCTCAGCCAACCTCCCCTGTTACCAACCAACTCTTGAGTTCCGTATGAGTGCATTCAGCGAAGAACGCGTCCTGAGCGTCCACCACTGGACCGACCGCCTGTTCACCTTCACCACCACGCGCGACCCGGCGCTGCGCTTCTCGAACGGTCATTTCACGATGATCGGCCTGAAGGTCAACAACAAGCCCCTGCTGCGCGCCTACAGCATCGTGAGCCCGAACTACGAGGAGCATCTCGAGTTCCTGAGCATCAAGGTGGAAGAAGGCCCGCTGACTTCGAAGCTGCAGCACATCCAGGTGGGCGACACCATCATCGTGGGCCGCAAGCCCACGGGCACGCTGCTGATCGACTACACGCTGCCGGCCAAGCGCCTGTACCTGTTCGGCACCGGCACCGGCCTCGCACCTTTCATGAGCATCATCCGCGACCCGGACACGTACGAGAAGTTCGAGCAGGTCATTCTGGTGCACGGCGTGCGCCAGGTCGACGAGCTGGCCTATCACGACCTCGTGACCGACCACCTGCCCAAGCACGAGATCCTCGGCGAGATGATCGCCAAGCAGTTGCTGTACTACCCGACCGTCACGCGCGAGGAGTTCCGCAACCAGGGCCGCATCACCGACCTGATCGAGAGCAACAAGCTCACCGACGACCTCGGCCTGCCGCCGCTCAACGTCGAGGAAGACCGCGTCATGCTGTGCGGCAGCCCCGGCCTCTTGGTCGACCTGAAGCACATCCTGGAAAAGCGCGGCTTCAAGGAAGGCAACACGAGCACGCCGGGCGACTTCGTGGTCGAGCGCGCGTTCGCAGAGAAGTAATCGGCATCTCGCGCGCCCGATGGCCGACAGCCGCTCCGCACCCAAGACCAAGCCCCAGCGTCGCACGGGCGTGCGCGAGGCGGCCGCCCAGGCCACGCGCGACAGCATCCTGAAATCGGCGACCAAGGTGTTCGCCAAGTACGGCTACGACGGCGGCAGCGTGGAGAAGATCTCCAAGGCCGCGAAGTCGTACGACCGGATGATCTATTACTACTTCGGCAGCAAGGAAGGCCTCTTCATTGCGGTGCTCGAAGGCATCTACCAGCGCATGGACGACGCCGAGGCCGCCATCGCGCTCGACGCCTCGCGGCCGGTGGAAGCGCTCACCGAAGTCATCCGCTTCGTGCTGGGCTACTACCGCAAGAACCCCGAGTTCGTCACGCTCTTGAACACCGAGAACCTGCACAAGGGCCGGCACATTTCGAAGTCGCTGCGGGCGCGCGAGTATTCGTCGCGCGCGGTGGCGATCATTGCGGAAATCCTCGCCAGCGGCGCTGCGCAGGGCCTGTTCCGCAAGGAACTGGTGGCGCGCGACATCTACCTGCTGATCGCGTCCACGGGTTATTTCTACACCTCCAACCGCCACACGCTCACCGCCTTCCTCGGTGAACCGCTGGAGTCACCGGAGGCGATCACGCACTGGGAAGACTTCGTGATCGAGACGCTGCTGCGCACAGTGCGCGCTGACGCGGATACAGAAGCGGACGAGCCGCAAGACAACACACCACCCCACGAGGACACATCGAAATGGCAGAAATCGCAGCCGGCGGCAAGTCGGGCAAGGTCGTCATAAAGAACATCGGGCTGCTGCTCTCGGGCGACATCGACAAGCCCATCCTCGACGCCGACACCATCGTGGTGAACGACGGCCTGATCGTCGCGGTCGGCAAAGAGAAAGACTGCGATCTCGAAGGCGCGGCGACCGTCATCGACGCGAAGAAGACCTGCGTGGCGCCAGGCCTGATCGACAGCCACGTGCATCCGGTGTTCGGCGACTGGACGCCGCGCCAGGGCCAGATCGGCTGGATCGACTCCACCATGCACGGCGGCGTGACCACCATGATTTCCGCCGGCGAGGTGCACCTGCCCGGCCGTCCCAAGGACATCGTGGGCCTGAAGGCACTGGCCATCACCGCGCAGCGCGCCTTCGATAACTTCCGCCCCGGCGGAGTGAAGGTGCTGGCGGGCGCGCCCGTCATCGAGAAGGGCATGGTCGAGAGCGACTTCAAGGAACTCGCCGAAGCCGGCGTGGGCCTGCTCGGCGAAGTGGGCCTGGGCTCTGTCAAGGCCGGCTACGAGGCGAAGGAGATGGTGGCCTGGGCGCGCAAGTACGGCATCCAGAGCACCATCCACACGGGCGGCCCGTCGATCCCGGGCTCGGGCCTGATCGACAAAGATGTTGTGCTCGAGGCCGACGCCGACATCATCGGCCACATCAACGGCGGCCACACCTCACTGCCCGAGGCGCACGTGTGTGAGCTCTGCGAGAAGAGCTCGCGCGCCATCGAGATCGTGCACAACGGCAACGAGAAGGTGGCCATCGCGGCGGCCAAGGCGGCGCTGGAGCTCAAGTGCCCGCACCGCGTGATTCTCGGCACCGACGGCCCCGCGGGCTCTGGCGTGCAGCCGCTGGGCATCCTGCGCATGGTGGCAATGCTGTCGTCCATCGCGAACATTCCGGCCGAGCTGGTGTTCTGCTTCGCGACCGGCAACACGGCGAAGATCCGAAAGCTCAACTGCGGCCTGATCGAGGTGGGCCGCGACGCCGACTTCGTGTTCATGGACCGCGCACAGCATTCGCCCGCGCCAGGCCTGCTCGAAAGCGTGCAGCTCGGCGACATTCCGGGCGTGGGCATGGTGATGATCGACGGCATCGTGCGCTGCGGCCGCAGCCGCAATACGCCGCCTGCAACGGAGATTCCAGTCGTCGTTTCCGGCGCGCACTGAGCGCCCCGCGCACCGTCGGCCTCAGCCGCCGCGGTGCGAGCGAAAGACCAGGTAGCGCGCCGACAGGAAATTGGCGCTCATGCCGGCAAGGCTGCCCAGCGCCACGCCCAGGGCCGCGGCCCAGCGCCCTTCGACCCAGTGCAGCGTCAGCACATAGGCGCCGTAGTTCAGCACCGCGCCGGCAGCCATGGTCGCCAGGTAGCCCAGGTACTCGCGCCAGAGGGAGCTGCCAGCCGATGCGCTGGCCGCGAAGGTGTAGCGGCGGTTGAAGGCCCAGGTGGTGGTCGCCGCCGCGAGAAACGACACCACCCGCGCGCCGTACCAACCCAGCAGCGGCGCCAGCAGATACAGCACGACCACGTCGACCACGAGCCCGATCACGCCGACGAGGGCGAAGGATAGGAACTCGCGTCCGATCTTCATCGTGAAGTGCGTGTGCCGCGGGCCGCCTGCTCGCGCACGCTAGGAATCGCGAGGTAGCTAAGCCGCTTGGCCTCCCGTCGCCCCAGCGTGATGGCCTGCATGACAACGCCGCACACGAAGGACAGCATGGCAGCCAGCATCGCGCCAGTGGCCAGCACCGCCGTGGGGAGCCGGGGCACCAGGCCGGTGTGCATGTAGGTCATGACGAGCGGCAAGACCAGCGCGACCGACATCAGCACCAGCAGCCCCCCGATGATCGAGAAGAACTGCAGCGGCCGCTCGCTCACGAACAGCTTGCAGATGGTCTTGAGGATGCGCCAGCCGTCGCGGTAGGTCGAGAGCTTGCTCACCGAGCCTTCGGGACGCGTGCTGTAGGCGGTGCTTTCCTCGGCATAGGGCATACGCAGTTCGAGCGCGTGCACGGTGAGTTCGGTTTCGGTCTCGAAGCCGCGCGACAGCGCCGGGAACGACTTGGCATAGCGCCGCGAGAACACGCGGTAGCCCGAGAGCATGTCGCTCAGGCCACCACCGAACAGCTGCGCCACGGCGCCCGTGAGCATGCGATTGCCCAGGCGGTGGCCGGTGCGGTAGGTGTGCGCGTCCTGGCCGTCGTCCACGCGGCTGCCGACCACCATGTCGAGGTTGTCGCTCACCAGTCGGTCGATGAGCCGGTGCGCGGCGCCGGTGTCGTAGGTGGCGTCGCCGTCGACCATCACGTACACGTCGGCATCGACGTCGGCGAACATGCGCCGCACCACGTTGCCCTTGCCGCGCAGGGTCACGTGCGTGACGATGGCGCCGGCCGCGCGCGCCACGGCGGCCGTGTCGTCGCTGGAGTTGTTGTCGAAGACGTGGATCTCGGCCTCTGGCAGCGCGGCGCGAAAGCCCGCCACCACCTGGGCGATGGCGAGCGCCTCGTTGTAGCAGGGGATCACCGCGGCAATGCGCAGGCCGCTGCTGTCGTGGGTGGTGGGGAAATTGGCGTCGGTCATGGTGCGGCGGGAAGGATACGGTAGACCCGGCTGCCGTCCTTCTCGTACTCCACGGCGAAGTACTTGTCGAAGTCGACACGCGCGCTGAACACCGGCACCACGGAGTCCGGCAGGACGACCGCCACAAAACCCAGGCCACCGAGCTTGCGCGCGAGATCGCCGCCTGACAGGCGCCCGAAGTCGGTGTAGCGCCACGGCCCGAGCGTGTCGCCCCAGATAGGGTTGGGCCCGTAGTAGATCGCCTCGTTCAGAGCGATCTGGTAGACACGGCCTGTGGCGGTGCGGCGCAGGTAGTCCATGACGGCGTAGCCCGGCACGTGCTTGCGCAGCACGGCATCGCGGGCTTCCGGGGTGATCGAGACCATCGACACCTTCACCGCGGTCTGGCGCACCGACACGGCGGCCAGCACGGCCAGCAGCAGCACGAGCACCCAGTCGCCCGCGCGGGCGCCGGAACGCGCGGTGTCGCGGCTCATCGAGCCCGTCGCCACGGTACCGGCATCCTGCGTCTTCTCCTTCGCACCGAACATGCGGCGCACGCCCGATGCGGCCCAGCCGAACAGCACCTGCCAGCCGATGGCCGCGATGGCGGCCAGCAGCGGGAACGAGGCCGTCAGGTAGCGCGGATAGCGCGAGGTCACAACCCAGACCACCACCGAGTAAAGGCAGAACCAGCCTGCCGCACGCACGGCCGCGGAGCGCTTCCACAGCACGCTGAACGGTGCGAAGAACACGGACCAGATCAGCGCATTGGGCAGTTCGGCATGCACGCGCACATCCGCCACCTGCTGCACGTAGTCGGCCGGCGTCCATTCGGTGAAGCCGAACACGCGCGCACCGATAGGGTTGAACGGGTCGCCCGTCATGACGGCGTTGCGCGCGTACCAGTACACGCACGGGATCAGGAAGCAGACGAACACCAGCGCCCATGCCTGGGGCCGCCGCTCGTGGCGGATGACGAACAGCGCCACCAGCGGCAGGAAGATCAGCGCCTGGTACTTCGAGCCCGCGGCCACGCCGAGGCAGAACGCAGCCACGCCGAGCCAGCGCATGCCGCCGTGCACGGGCTTGCCGGGCTCCGACTCGCGCCACCACCACAGCGCCACGCAGGCCGACAGCACGAACAGCGCCACGCCCATGTCGATCAGCGCGTTCGAATAATCGCCGAGCCCCAGCCAGATGGCCGCGCCGATGCAGGCGGTGAGCCGGTTGGCGTGCAGGATGCCGAGGCGGAAGATCATCACCACCGACAGGGCGCCCGCCAGTGCATTGAGGAAGTGCGGCAGCACGTCGTCGCCGACCTGCAGTGCGGCGGCGTAGAGCAGGTTGTAGTTGTACGGGAACCAGGGGTAGCGCAGCCAGTCGTGAATGCCCAGCGAGCCCTGCTGCGCGACCTGGCGTGCATACGGCAGGTGGTACATCAACTCGTCGAAGGCGATCGGCGGCGCGAGCGGCGCTACCAGCGCGGGCAATGCGACCAGAGCCAGCGCGATCATCGCGACGCGTTCGAAGTAGGTCCACGGCGCGGCGGGTTCGTTCGCACGCAGGGCACGCCGCTCGCGCAGCCACGACGGCAGCTGGATCGCCGCCGCAACGAAGCCCGCCACGACAAGCGCCACGGTCGCACCCATCTTGAAGGCCCCGAAGATGGCCAGCGCCTGGAACGCGCAGATGAAGAGACCGACGCCCAGCGCCACGGCCATGGCGGCTTCGAGCCCAGCGTCGCGGCGCGGCGGCGGGGCCATGCGGCCCAGCAATGCGCGGCCGTAACCCCAGCAGCTGAACACGAAAACCGCCAGTGCCGCGTAGTGCGCGGCTGCAAACATCAGCTTCTGAATAACAACTCCCGGCGCCGGGCGGCCGCGCCGGCCGGCAGGTTCAAAGATTGGGCGCCAGCAGACGCTCGAGATCGGACTCGCTCTCCTTGCGCCGCGCGGCCTGGTCCTGCAACTGATCGTGCCCGATCTTGCCGACGTTGAAGTACGTCGAATCGGGGTGGCTCAGGTAGAAACCGCTCACGCTGGCGGCGGGCATCATAGCGAGGCTTTCCGTCAGGGTCATGCCAATGTCCGCGCAGGCCAGAAGGTCGAACATGGGGCGCTTCACGCTGTGGTCGGGGCAGGCCGGGTAGCCGGGCGCGGGGCGGATGCCACGGTACTTCTCCGCGATCATGTCGTCGTTGCTCAGACTTTCGTCGCTCGCGTAGCCCCAGAGGTCGGTGCGCACGCGGTGGTGCAGCGACTCGGCGAAGGCCTCGGCCAGCCGGTCGGCCAGGGCCTTGAGCATGATGGCCGAGTAGTCGTCGAGGTCGTCGATGAAGTACTTCTCTTTTTTCTCGACGCCCAGGCCGGCGGTGACGGCGAACATGCCGACGTAGTCTTTCACGCCGCTGTCCTTGGGCGCGACGAAGTCGGACAGGCAGCGGCTGGGGCGCATCACGCCGTCGATCATCTGCTTCTCGGTCTGCTGGCGCATGCCGTACCAGGTGAGCGCGACTTCGCTGCGCGACTCGTCGGTGTACAGCTCGATGTCGTCGTCGTTCACCGTGTTGGCGGGCCAGAAGCCGACGATGCCGCTCGCGCTGAGCCAGCGGCCTTCAATGAGGCGCTTGAGCATGCGCTGGCCGTCGGCGTACACGCGCACGGCCTCGGTGCCGACGATCTCGTCCTTCAGGATGGCCGGGAACGGGCCGGCCAGGTCCCAGGTCTGGAAGAACGGGCCCCAGTCGATGTACTTGGCCAGATCGGTCAGGTCGAAGTTCTTGAACACGCGCCGGCCAATGAACTTGGGCACCGGCGGCAGGTAGTTCGCGAAGTCGATGGGCGTCTTGTTGGCGCGCGCCTTGGCCAGCGGCCACATCGGCACCTGCTTCTTGTTGGCGTGCTGCTGGCGCACCTTGACGTAGTCGGCGTTGATCTCGTCGATGTACGCGGTGGCCTGGTCGGAAAGCAGCGACTGCGCCACGCTCACGCTGCGCGAGGCGTCGGGCACGTAGACCACGGGGCCTTCGTAGTGCGGCGCGATCTTCACGGCCGTGTGCACGCGGCTGGTGGTGGCGCCGCCGATGAGCAGCGGAATCTTCTTGATGCGGAAGTGATCGTCCTTCTGCATCTCGCCGGCCACGTACTGCATTTCTTCGAGGCTCGGCGTGATGAGGCCCGACAGGCCCACGATGTCCGCGCCCTCGACCTTCGCCTTGGCCAGGATCTCGTGGCACGGGACCATCACGCCCATGTTCACCACTTCGAAGTTGTTGCACTGGAGCACGACGGTGACGATGTTCTTGCCGATGTCGTGCACGTCGCCCTTCACGGTGGCGATGATGATCTTGCCCTTGGTGCGCACGTCGCGGCCCGCGGCCTCGTCCTGGCGCTTTTCTTCCTCGATGTAGGGAATGAGGTGGGCCACGGCCGACTTCATCACACGCGCCGACTTCACCACCTGCGGCAGGAACATCTTGCCCTGGCCGAACAGGTCGCCCACGATGTTCATGCCGTCCATCAGCGGGCCTTCGATCACGTGCAGCGGGCGGCCGCCCTTGGCGAGGATCTGCTGGTAGGCCTCTTCCGTGTCTTCCACGATGAAGTCGGTGATGCCGTGCACCATCGCGTGAGACAGGCGCTGGTTGACGTGCACCGGGTTCTCGGGCGTGCCGCGCCATTCGAGCTTCTTGCTGTCGTCCTTGGCGCCGCTCTTGGCGGTTTCGGCCACCTCGACGAGGCGCTCGCCGGCGTCGGCGCGGCGGTTGAGCACCACGTCTTCGACGCGCTCGCGCAGTTCGGGTTCGAGGTCGTCGTACACGCCGACCATGCCGGCGTTGACGATGCCCATGTCCATGCCCGCCTTGATCGCGTGGTACAGGAACACGGTGTGGATGGCTTCGCGCACCGGGTCGTTGCCGCGGAAGCTGAAGCTCACGTTCGAAACGCCGCCCGACACCTTGGCGCCCGGCAGGTTCTCCTTGATCCAGCGCACGGCGTTGATGAAGTCGACCGCGTAGTTGTCGTGCTCCTCGATGCCTGTGGCAATGGCGAAGATGTTCGGGTCGAAGATGATGTCCTCGGGCGGGAAGCCCACCTCGTCGACCAGGATGCGGTAGGCGCGCTCGCAGATCTCGATCTTGCGTGCGTAGGTGTCGGCCTGGCCTTTTTCATCGAAGGCCATCACCACGGCGGCGGCGCCGTAGCGCTTCACCAGCTTGGCCTCGTGCTTGAACTTGTCGACCCCCTCCTTCATGGAGATGGAGTTGACGATGCCCTTGCCCTGGATGCAGCGCAGGCCGGCTTCGATGACTTCCCACTTCGAGCTGTCGACCATCACCGGCACGCGCGCGATGTCGGGTTCGCTGGCGATGAGGTTGAGAAAGCGGACCATCGCGGCCTTGCTGTCGAGCATGGCCTCGTCCATGTTGATGTCGATCACCTGCGCGCCGTTCTCGACCTGCTGGCGCGCCACGGCCAGGGCTTCTTCGAACTGTCCGTTCAGGATCATCCGCGCGAAGGCCTTGGAGCCCGTGACGTTGGTGCGCTCGCCGATGTTGACGAACAGCGTGCCCTCGCCGATGGCAACCGGTTCGAGGCCGGACAGCTTCATGGGAGGGGGCATTGGGGAAGACATGGTTTGACTCGGGGGCAAAAGCGGTTATTCGTGCGCGGGTTGGGGGAGTCTATCGCCCTCCCCCAAGCAGATAGCGTGCAAGGAGTAAGTCTGAATCATGAAAGGGTAAGTCCGAATCGATAGCGAATCCCTGATTTCGCAGAATGAAAAGAGCACGCTCGTTCTTTTTTGCGTGCATCCCCAAAACCGATCCACCCCAATTGCAGGGAGTTCCGATGATTCGACTGAAGACGATTCTGGCTTCGACGGGCAGGAAAAGCGGTACGGCGCGGCGCTCTGCCGGCGCGCTGCTGATGTGCGGCGTGCTGGCCTTGGCGCCCCTGATGCAGACGGCCCAGGCCGCCAGCAGCAAGACCGCGCAGACGGCCTACCCGATCGTGCTGGTGCACGGCATGCTGGGCTTCGACACGATCGCGGGCATCGACTACTGGTACGGCATTCCCGGCGAGCTGCGTGCCCAGGGCGCCAAGGTCTTCGTCGCCGAAGTGGCCGCCACCAACAGCAGCGAAGTGCGCGGCGAACAGCTGCTCAAGCAGGTCAAGGACGTGCTGGCGCTCACCGGCGCGAGCAAGGTCAACCTGATCGGCCATTCGCACGGCGGGCCCACGGCGCGCTACGTCTCGGGTGTGGCGCCGGAGCTGGTAGCTTCCGTCACGACGGTGGGCAGCCCCCACAAGGGCAGCAAGGTGGCCGACGTGCTCGGCGACACGCTGCCGGCCGGCAGCCTCAGCCGGACCGTGGTGGTCAGCGCCGTCAACGCGTTCTCCAGCCTGCTCGGCATTCTCTCGGGCAACAACACGCCCCAGAACGGGCTGGGCGCGCTCGATTCGCTGAACACCGTGGGCTCGGCGAAGTTCAACGCCAAGTTCCCCGACGGCGTGCCCACCACGGCCTGCGGCAACGGGGCCGAGCTGGTCAACGGCGTGCGGTACTTCTCCTGGTCGGGCACCCAGCCGCTGACCAACGTGTTCGACGCCTCCGACTACCCGCTGTCGCTGCTGAGCGCGGTCCACGGCGAAGCCAACGACGGGCTGGCATCGGCCTGCAGTTCGCATCTGGGCACCTACCTTGGCAGCTACCGGCAGAACCATCTGGACGAAGTCAATCAGCTGCTCGGGTTGCGCGACCTGTTCTCGGTGAGCCCGGTGACGCTGTACGTCAACCAGGCGGCGAAGCTGAAGCAGCTCGGCCTCTGAGGAGACGATGTCCCCGAAGCTCCTGCGTCCGCTGGCGGCGGTCGCGGTGGTGGTGGCCGCAGGCGTGGCGTGGTGGCAGCTCAGCGCGCCTGAAGCGCCTGCGGTCGCCGCGTCTTCGATGCCGCCGGCCACCAACCCCGCGGCGGCGGAAGCATCCGCCGTCGCGTTGCGCAACAACAGCCACGCCCCCGACCCACTGCTGACACCCGACCTGCTGCGCATCTTCGAGCAGATGCTGAACGACAGCCAGGCCAGGGACAAGGAAGGCCTGATGGCCGAGATGCGCGCCAAGATCGACAAGTACCTGCCGCCGGAATGGCGCGTGCGCGGGCTGGGCCTGCTGGAGCGCTACATCGACTATCGCAACGCGCTAGAGGCGCTGCCGGCGGCCAGCATCGGCGACCCTGCCGGGCTGCGCAGGATCCTCGATGCGCGCGCGGGCATCCGGGCACGCTACTTCGCACCCGAAGAGGTCGAGGGCCTGTTCAGCGCCGAGGAGAAGTTCGACCGCTTCAGCGTCGAGAAGCTGGAGATCGAGCGCAACAAGGATCTGACGCCCGAGCAGAAGCGCGAGGCGCTGGCGCAGACCGAGAAGAATTGGCTTACGCCCGAGCAGCTCGCCGACCGGGCTGCCACCACGGCGCAACTCGGCGTCGCCGAGCAGACCGCGGCGCTGGAAGCACGCGGTGCGAGCCCCCAGGAGCGCTTTGCCGAGCGCTCCCAGCAGTACGGCCACGAGGCAGCGCAGCGGCTGGCCACGCTCGACCAGCAGGAGCAAGACTGGCAAAGCCGCCTCTCGCGCTACGCCGCGGCCGACGAGGCCACGCGGGCGCAGCTTCAAGCCCAGCTCTTCACGCCGCAGGAGGCGCTGCGGCTTCAGGCCGCGCTGGAAGTCCGCGCCGCCAACGACAAGAAGAAGGCGCCCTCTACGCCGTGACCACCGTGCTGTTCGCCGCCGCAGAAGCCGGCAGGCCGAACACCCGGTCGAAGACCCAGTTGAAGACGAAGGTGTAGACCAGGAAGAAGATCACCAGCCCCAGGTCCATCACCAGTGCCTGCCAGAGCGACACGCCCAGGCCCCAGGCGAACATCGGCACCAGGAAGGCAACCAGCCCGCCCTCGAAGCCGATGGCGTGGGCGATGCGGCGGCGCAGGCTGCGTCCGCGCACGACCTGGCGCGACTCCCAGCGCTCGAACAGCGAATTGAAGACCAGGTTCCAGATCACCGCGACGACCGAGGCGGCCACCGCCAGCACGCCCGAATGGCCGAGGCCGGCGTCCGTCATCAATGCCAGCCCGGCGCTGGCGGCGACGATGGCGATGCCCTCATAAAGGCTGATGTAGACGATGCGACGTTGAATGCCTTGCATGACTCTTCTCTTGGTTTCGTTACTGCGATGACTGGACTTTATGTGTCATCCGCTGATATAAAAAGTTAACTTGTTTCAGTTTTATTGATAGGTCGGGTGCCATGGCTTTTTCCAGCGACAACGTCGAAGTCTTCCTGGCCGTGATCGACCACGGCTCCTTCTCGGCCGCCGCCCGGGCGCTGCACAGGGTGCCGTCGGCCGTGAGCATGGCCATCGCCAACCTCGAGGCCGAGCTCGACCTGCCGTTGTTCGACCGCAGCGGCCGCGAGCCCCAGCCCACCGCCGCCGCGCGCTCGCTGGAGCCGCAGGCGCGGCTGCTGGCGGCCCAGCTCAAGCAGCTGCAGGTGCAGGCGCTGGCGCTGACCCAGGGGCTGGAAGACCGGCTCACGCTGGCCATTGCGCCCGAGCTGCTGGCCGCGCGCTGGAGCGGTCCGCTGGCCGAACTGGCACGGGAGCACCCGCTGCTGCAGGTCGAGGTTCTGGCGGCCCCGCAGGCCGACGCACTGGCGCTGCTCCACAGCGGGCGCGCGCAGCTGGCGTTGGTGTTCGAGCGCCCGAGCCTCGACGGGCGCGAAGGCTTCCAGGAGGTCGGCAGCGACCTGATGGTGGCGGTCATCGCGCCGGACCACCCGGTGCTCGCGGCCAACGGTGGCCGGCTGCGCGAGGACCATCTGACGAACACCCGGCAGATCGTCGTGGCCGGGCGCGACCTGACCACCAGCGACCCGCGCTTCGTGTTCGCGCGCCATGTCTGGCGCACCGACAACGCACTGGCCGCGCTGAGCCTGATCACCGCCGGGCTGGGCTGGGGCTGGCTGCAGCGCAACTTCGCAAAGCCGCATGTGGCGGCGGGCGCCCTGATCGAGATTCCGTTCGAGAACCTCAGCAACGGGCTGGACCTGTGGGTGGACGTGGTGTGGTCACGTGAGCGCCCACTCGGCCTGGGAGCCCAGCGTTTCGTGAAGTTGATAGCGAAGGACCGGGCAGCCGCCGGTGAGTGCAGCCCCAAGACCGGCGGCGATCAAGGCGACTAGACGACTGGTCTAATAGCCGCTAGAGTGCGAGCCATGAACGCGATCGCCCCCACTCCCGACGTCCGCCAGCACATCCTCGACGTGGCCCATCCGCTGTTGCTGCAAAGGGGCTTCACCGGGGTCGGACTGGCCGAGGTGCTGACGGCGGCGAAGGTGCCGAAGGGCTCGTTCTATCACTACTTCGGCTCCAAGGAGGCCTTCGGCGAGGCCGTGCTGGAAGCCTATTTCACCGAATACCTGGGGCGTACCGACGCGTTATTGACCGAGGCACCGGGCACGGCCGCGCAACGGCTGATCGGCTACTTCGACGACTGGCTCGATTCGCAGACCGGCGACGATGCGCAGAGCCGCTGCCTCGTGGTCAAGCTCGGCGCGGAGGTCTGCGACCTGTCCGAAAGCATGCGCGCGGCGCTGGCGCGAGGCACCCGCGGCATCACCGACCGGCTGGCGCGCTGCATCGAAGCCGGCCGGGCCGACGGCTCGTTGCAGGCCGCGCCGCAAGCAAAGGAACAGGACGCGCAGGGAATCGCCGTCGCGCTCTACCAGCGATGGCTCGGCGCCAGCCTGCTGGCCAAGATCACCCGCGACCGCGCATCGCTGGACATGGCCATGCGCGACACCCGGCAGCTGCTGGGCCTGTCTCCGGACACCTGAAAAAGCCTGAAGCGGGAGGCGCACGCGCTCCCGCTTTTTTTCGCTCATGCACTAGACGACTGGTCTATTCGCCTCCGCAGATCCGCATCCCCAACCATTACAGGAGCCACCAGCCCATGCCTCAAAGCGACACCCTCAACCGCCGCATCGTCCTCGCTGCACGCCCGCGCGGCCTGCCGACACCGGGCGACTTCCGCCTAGAAGAAACCGCCGTCCCCACGCCCGGCGAAGGACAGGTGCTGCTGCGCACCCTGCACCTGTCGCTCGACCCGTACATGCGCCAGTTGATGGATGAGATCGCGCCGGTCTACGCGGCCTCGGTGCCACTGGGCGAGCCTATGCCGGGCGGCACGGTCAACCGCGTCGCCGCCTCCAAGCACCCGCAGTTCCGCCCCGGCGATCTCGTGCTCGGCAACGCAGGCTGGCAGGACTACGCGCTGTCCGACGGCCAGGACCTGCTCCCGCTCGGCGAGATGGCGCAGCCTTCGCTGGCGCTGGGCGGGCTCGGCATGCCTGCCTTCACCGCCTACGTCGGCCTGCTCGACATCGGCCAGCCGAAGCCGGGCGACACCGTTGTCGTGGCCGCGGCGACCGGCGCGGTCGGCTCGGTGGTCGGGCAGATCGCCAAGCTCAAGGGCGCGCGCGTGGTCGGCATCGCGGGCGGCGCGGACAAGTGCCGCTACGCGGTCGAAACGCTCGGCTTCGACGCCTGCCTCGACCGCCATGGCCCGGAGTTCGCATCGCGCCTCGCGGCCGCGTGCCCCAAGGGCATCGACGTCTACTTCGAGAACGTCGGCGGCGCAGTGTTCGATGCGGTGCTGCCGCTGCTCAACATCGGCGCGCGCGTGCCGGTGTGCGGGCACATCGCCGACTACAACAACGAGAAGCTGCCGTCCGGCCCGAACCGGCTGCCGCTGCTGCTGGCGGCGCTGCTGCAGAAGCGCATCCGCATGCAGGGCTTCGTCATCCTCGACCACTACGGCGACCGCTTCGACACCTTCCGGCGCGAGATGAGCGAATGGGTCGATGCCGGCCGCGTGACGCTGCGCGAGGACCGGGTCGACGGGCTGGATAACGCGCCGGCTGCGCTCATCGGCCTGCTGGAGGGGCGCAACTTCGGCAAGCGCGTGGTGCACGTCGCCGAGGGCTGACGCACGCGCCTTCAGGGCCGGTGGCCACCTCCATGGCCGCCACCATGTCCGCCGCCGTGTCCGCCACCGCCATGCGGGCGTTCGCCGCCGCCCCCACCGGGCCTCGGCCGGCCGCCGGGGTGTGGATGTGCCACGCCGGGCGGAGGCCCGGGACGAAAGCCCGGCTGCGGCCGCGGCGGCCTGATGCCGGGATCGTGCGGCGGGCGGAATCCAGGTCCGGGTGGTGGGCGAAAGCCAGGCCCCGGCGGCCGGAAACCCGGCCCTGGCCGCCACGGGTGCGGCTGCCATCCCGGCCTCACCGGCGGCGGTGGACGCCAGCCCGCCACGGGTGGCGGAGGCGGCCGGCCACCCCACCAGCGCCGGTCGCCGTACCACGGCCGGTCGCGGTAGTAGTCGGCCCAGTAGCTGCCGATCGCGAAGCCGATGATCGGCACACCGATCACCGCGCCGTAGGTGGCCAGCGGCACGCGCTGCTCCTGATATGCGTAGTCGAGGTTGCGCGACCAGACCCAGCCGCGCCCGCCGTCGGGCAGCACCACGTCGCACCAGCCATAGCCGCTGGTGCAGCCGACCACGTCGAGCGGCTGGCCCGGCCCGAGCCGCGCCACCAACGGATAGTCGCCCGAGGGCCCGGCACGCATGTTGACCGCGCCGCGCGTGAAGGCCTGTTGCGCCGCGGCCGCGAGCGGAAGCAGCAGTGCCAGTGCGCCAATGCCGATCCAGCGCGGAACGAGTGTGTTCATGGGTAGGCTCCTTGCGCCCCAGCGTAGGCCGGGGGCCGAGAGCCTGTCAATCGGCCGCGGGCGCGACCGGAGTGGTGCTTACGCGGCTTCCTTGTAGAAGCCGGCGTTGTTGCTGCCGAGCACGCGGCCGGCAACGGGCGCCACCGCCTTGCCGATGGCCGCGATATGGTCCGGCGTGGTGCCGCAGCAGCCACCCACGATGTTCACCAGCCCCTCGGCCGCGAACTCGTGCAGCAGCCGCGAGGTCACGTCGGGCGTCTCGTCGAAGCCCGTGTCGCTCATCGGATTGGGCAGGCCCGCGTTCGGGTAGCAGCTGATGAAGGTGTCGCCGGCCACGCGCGCCAGCTCCTGGATGTACGGGCGCATCAGCGCCGCGCCCAGCGCGCAGTTCAGGCCAATGGCCAGCGGCTGCGCATGGCGCACGCTGTGCCAGAAGGCGGTGACGGTCTGGCCGCTGAGGATGCGGCCCGAGGCGTCGGTCACTGTACCGCTGATGATGAGCGGCAGGCGCTGCCCGCTGTTGTCGAAATACTCGTCGACCGCGAACAGCGCGGCCTTGGCGTTGAGCGTGTCGAAGATGGTTTCGACCAGGATCACGTCGGCGCCGCCTTCGACCAGTGCTTCGGTCTGCTCGTAGTAGGCCGCGCGCAGTTCCTCGAAGTTGACGTTGCGCGCGCCCGGGTCGTTCACGTCGGGGCTGATGCTCGCCGTCTTGGGCGTCGGGCCCAGCGCGCCGGCCACGAAGCGCGGCTTGTCGGGTGTGCTGAACTTGTCGCAGGCCGCGCGCGCCAGCTTGGCGGATTCGAGATTCATCTCGCGCGCGAGGTGAGCCATCTTGTAGTCCTCCTGCGCGATGGTGGTCGCGCCGAAGGTGTTGGTCTCGATCAGGTCGGCGCCGGCCGCGAGGTAGCTCTCGTGGATGTCGCGGATCACGTCGGGCCGCGTGAGCGACAGCAGCTCGTTGTTGCCCTTGATGTCGCGCTCGAAGTCCTTGAAGCGCTCGCCGCGGTACTGCTCCTCGGTGAGCTTGAAGCGCTGGATCATCGTGCCCATGGCGCCGTCGAGGATGGCGATGCGCTTGGCGAGGATGCCGGCCAGGGCCTGGCCGCGGGTGTAGACAAGGGGCTTCATAAGCTCCGATTGTAGAAACCAGCCCATCGCCCCGCTCTGCCCCGGGACTTGGCCTTGTCCATGCCTTGCCGGTCTGGCAAGGTTGGACGCAGGCACCCGACGCTTTCATCTCCATGCAAGAAGACATCTTCCAGGTCGGCGACGCGCACTTCGCGTTCACCGCGCAATCCTCGGCCAGCTTCGTCGACGGCGGCATGCAGTTCCAGCTGCACACGGCCCCGGTCGCGTTCGATGCGGCGCTGCATGCACCCGCCTTCCAGCCCGACGACGTGGACAACCCCTCGCAGGGCACGATCGCGCCGCAGTTCGGCACCTACGGCGCATTCTTCTTCCACGACAAGACCGGCGAGCCGCTGCGCATAGTGCAGATGCCGCAAAACCAGCCGGCCACCTTCGACTTTCACCTGTACGAGCGCGGCTTCGCGCTCGACAGCTTCCACGGCACGGTGACGCTGACGCCTTCGTCGGTCGAGCTGCGCGGCACGATGCGTTCGCGCTACGACGACAGCAAGAGCGTTCCCATCCACGTCCGCAAGGCTTTCGAGCCGGGTGGAGTGACATTGCAGCCGCACACATACACCAGCCTCGAGGAGGCTGCCGAGGTGCCGCCCGAACGGGTGCGGCGGCTGCTTGTCCGGCAACCGTGGCAAGGCGACACACCGAAGATCGAGGCCTTCCCGCCCGAGATCCTGCGCTTCAGGAACCTCGAGTTCCTGTCGCTGCAGTTCATGTCGCCGGCGCACGCGCCCTTCACAGCCTTGCCGGACGAATTCTGTTCGCTCTCGTCGTTGAAGGAGCTGTTCGTGCGCGGCTCGGCCATCGAGCACCTGCCCGAAAACTTCGGCGCGCTCGAGCAGCTGGAAGCTCTGTTCCTGCAGTACGGCAAGCTGCGCGACCTGCCCGACAGCATCGGCCGCCTCTCGCGGCTGCAACGGCTGGTGCTGCCCGGCAACGCACTCGCCACGCTGCCCGAATGCGTCGGCCACCTGCCGGCGCTGACCTTGCTGAACGTCGAGAAGAATCCCTTCGTGTCGCTGCCGGTGTCGCTGAAGAAAATCAAGAAGGTCACGCTCGAGAACAAGCTCAAGGCGCTGTACCTCGACATCCGCTATCGCCCGGACGTCGACGTGGCGGTGGCGCCCGAAAGCTTCCTGGCACGCGGCAGCGCGGAACACGCGGCGATCCTGGAAGCCGCCTGCGCCCGGCACAAGCTCAAGCGCTACCTGCCCGCGCTGCTGCGCCTGGCCCGCAACACCGTGCGCTACCGCACCACCGAGCCGGAAGACTATGCGCAGAAGGGCAACACGCGCTTCGGCGGCGCCCCCGACCTTCCGCCGGACATCGAATTTCCCCGTGCGGAAGACGGCACGCACTGGCGCTTCTATGCGCAACTGCGCCTGGCCGACGTCGCCGGGTTGCAGCCCTGGCTGCCGCGCGACGGCATGCTCTATTTTTTCGGCGAGGACCAGGAGGAACTGCACAAGCACCGGGTGATCCACTCGACCGCCCCCGCCTCGTCGCTACAGACCTACGTCTACCCGGACGACGCCACGTTCGAGAACGGCGACGCGTTCCCCGGCTTCACGGCCGTTGCCACTGCCACCGTGTCGGTGCCGAGCCTCTACAACGCGCGCGACCGCCTGACCGGCCGCGACGCGGTGCTGCTGAACATCGAGGACGACGACAAGCTGCAGAAGGCCTACTGGGCGCTGCAGGAAGAGCTTTCGGGCAAGAGCGAGGACTGCCACCTCGTCAACGCACACGTGTTCACGCAGCACGAATCGCCCGAGGAGCAGGCATCGGCCGAGCGCGGCGGCCTGCCTGGCGAATGGATCAACCTGCTGATGCTCGAGTCGGACAACCGGCCCGGCTTCTGCTTCTGGGATGCGGGCACGCTGAGCTTCAGCATCCACATGAAGGACCTGGCGCTCGGCGATTTCTCCAGGACTTTCGCGAGCCTGGAAAGCAGTTGAGCCTGCGGTCGCTCAGCGCGCCGCGCGCGATTCGGCGAACGCCAGCACCGCCTCGATCATGCGCCGCACATGCGGCTGCACGCCCGCCGCCACCTCGGGCAGATAGTCGAAGGGCAAGGCCTCCTGCATGTAGCTGCTCTGCGTCATCTCCAGCTGCACCGCGTGCACGTTCTGCGCAGGGTTGCCGTAGTTGCGCGTGATGTAGCCACCGGTGAAGCGGCCGTTGAGCACTCCCGTGTAGCCGGTGGCGCTTTCGGCGATGCCCAGCAGCGTTTGCGCCAGCGCCGGGTCGCAGCTGATGCCCTTGCCGGTGCCCAGGTTCAGGTCGGGCAGCTTGCCTTCGAAGAAACGCGGCAGCACCGAGCGGATCGAGTGCGCGTCCCACAGCGCGGCCACGCCGTGCTGCGCGCGGATGCGCGCGAGCTCTTCGGCCAGCTTCGCGTGATAGGGCTGCCAGATGGCATCGCGGCGCTCGGCGGTTTCCGCATCGCCCGGCAGGTCGCCGGGGTTGGCATACACCGGCGTGTCGTCGAAGGTGTCGACCGGGCACAGGCCGGTGACGCTCTGGCCCGGGTAAAGGCTCGCGCCATCCGGCGGACGGTTCAGGTCGATCACGTAGCGCGAGTGCGTGGCCACGAGCACCGAGGCACCGAGTTCGTCGGCGAAGTCGTAGAGCCTTTCGAGGTGCCAGTCGGTGTCGGGCACATGGCGCGCTTCCTCCGTGAGGCGGGCAGCCAGCGCGGGCGGCACGTGCGTGCCGACGTGCGGCATCGAGATCAGCAGCGGGCGCGTGCCCTGGCGGAAGCGGAATGGCGGTTCGGCGGTGGTGAAGGCCATGGTGGGGTCAATCCTTGAGTAGTTGGGTGCGCGCGGCCACGAAGGCGGCCGCGGCTTCGTCGTGCAGCGCATGGCGGCCGGCCGAAACGCGCGCGCGGCCCGCCACCCAGACGGTGTCGACGGCCGAGGTGCGATGGCTTGCGAAGACGTGAGCCGAGAGCATATCGGGCGCAAGCAGGCCCTGCAGTGTGAGGTGCGAGGCGTCGAGCACGGCGAAGTCGGCCTGCTGCCCCGCTGCAAGCCCACCGACGGCGCGGGCCGATGCCTGCGCACCGCCCTGCACCGCTTCGAGCGTGAGCGCGGTCGCCACATGCGGCTGCGCCGCGCTGGCGCCGACGTTGCGCTGGCGCCTGGCCAGACGCTGGCTGTATTCGAGCATCAGCAGCTCTTCGGCGGCGTTCACGCTCGCGTGGCTGTCCGAGCCCACGCCCCATGCGCCGCCGTGGCTGCGCCATTTGGCGAAGTCGAAGATGCCGTCGCCGAGGTTGGCTTCGGTCGTCGGGCACAGGCCCGCGACCGCGCCGCTCTGGGCCGCGTATTCGTACTCGGCGTCGTTCATGTGCGTGGCGTGCACGAGGCACCAGCGTGCATCGACCGGCGCGTGATCGAGCAGCCACTCGACCGGGCGCAGGCCGCTCCAGGCCACGCAGTCGTCCACTTCCTTCGTCTGCTCGGCGATGTGGATGTGGATGGGCGCGGTGCGGTCGATGGCTTCGAGCCCCGCGATCGCATCGCGCAAGCCTTCGGGCGGCACTGCGCGCAGCGAATGCGGTGCGAGGCCGAGCCGGGCGCCCTGCGCGTCGCACACAGGCTTCAGCGCTTCGAGCAGGCGCAGCATCGAATCGGTCGAGCGGATGAAGCGGCGCTGCCCCTCGGTGGGCGGCAGGTCGCCGAAGCCGCCGGTCTGGTAGAGCACCGGCAGCAGCGTGAAGCCGATACCGGTCTTCTTCGCCGCGCGCAGCAGGGCGAGGCTCAGCGTCGCGTCGTCGGCATACGGACGGCCGTCCACGTCGTGATGCACGTACTGGAACTCGCACACGCTGGTGTAGCCCGCTTCGAGCATCTCGGCATAGAGCCAGGTGGCGATGGCTTCCATGTGCTGCGGGCCGAGGCGCGCGGCAAAGCGGTACATCAGCGTGCGCCAGCTCCAGAAGCTGTCCTGCTGCTCGGCGCGGTGTTCGGTAAGGCCGGCAAAGGCGCGCTGGAAGGCGTGCGAATGCAGGTTGGGCATGCCGGGGATCACGGGGCCGTTGGCGGCTTGCGTGTCGGCAGGCCGTTGCGCACCTGCTTGCACCTGCGTGAGCTGGCCCGCATCGTTCCACGTCAGCAGGACGTTTCTGGCCCAGCCTTCGGGCAGCAGCGCATCGGCTGCGAAAAGCGTTTGTGTCATTCCTTGGCTCCGATGGCGATGCGGCCCTGCCGCACCACCGCGCGCACGGGCTGCTGGCCAAACCAGTAGGCGAGTTCGGCGGCTTCGCGCACGTTCCACAGCACGAAGTTGGCGGGCATGCCTGGCGCGATGGCGCCGTGTGTGTCCTGCAGGCCCAGCGCGCGCGCGGCATGCACCGTGACGCCGTCGAGCGCCTCGGGCACGGTGAGGCGGAACAGCGTGCAGGCCATGTTCACCATCAACAGCAGGCTCAGTGCCGGCGAGGTGCCGGGGTTGTGGTCGGTGGACACCGCCATCGGCACGCCCGCGGCGCGCAGCGCGGCGATGGGCGGCAGGTGCGTGTCGCGCAGCGTGTAGTACGCGCCGGGCAGCAGCACGGCCACCGTGCCCGACTTGCGCATCGCCTCGATGCCTTCGGCCGACAGGTGTTCGATGTGGTCGCACGAGAGCGCCCCATAGCGCGCGGCCAGTGCCGCGCCGCCCATGTCCGACAACTGCTCGGCATGCAGCTTCACCGGCAGGCCCAGCGCCTGTGCGGCCTTGAAGACCTGCTCGGTTTCCTCGAGCGAGAAGGCAATGCGTTCGCAGAACACGTCGACCGCATCGACCAGCCCTTCGGCGGCCAGCGCGGGCAGCATCTCGTTGCAGACGAGGTCGATGTAGTCGCCGCTGCGGTCTGCGTATTCGGGCGGCAGCGCGTGCGCGCCGAGGAAGGTGGTGCGCACCGTCACGCCATAGGCGTCGCCCAGGCGCCGCGCCACGCGCAGTTGCTTGCGCTCGTGTTCCAGCGAAAGGCCGTAGCCCGACTTGATCTCGATGGCGCACACGCCGTCGGCCAGCAACTGTTCGAGCCGCGACGCGGCCTGCGCGAAGAGCGTGTCTTCATCGGCCTCGCGCGTGGCGCGCACCGACGAGACGATGCCGCCACCAGCCTTCGCCACTTCTTCGTACGTGGCGCCCGCAAGCCGCATTGCGAATTCGTTGGCGCGCTGGCCGCCGTAGACGAGGTGGGTGTGGCAATCGACCAGGCCCGGCGTGACGAGCGCGCCGCCGCCGTCGTGCAGCGCAAGGCCCGCGAACCCTGCCGGCAGTGCGCTGCGCGCGCCGACCCAGCGGATCGCGCCCTGCTCCACCACGATGGCGCTCTCCACCTCGGCATCGATGGCGAGGCGGAGACCGGTCCAGAGGCCGTCGGCCGAAGGGAATTCGTTGGCGGGTTTCATCGTCTTTCCTGTCTTTGCTGTTGCAGGTTACGCCGGCACGACGCGCACTGCGAGCAACCGTGCATCGGTGCCCTCGGGCACTGCCTGCCAGGCCTGCGCTGCGTCAGCCCACTGCAGGCCCTCGCCATCGCGGAACGCTTCGTCGTTAAACCGCCACGCGCCGCGCAACGCCAGCAACACGCCATGCGGCGCGGCGTCGATGGCTGAAACGCCATCGAGCACCAGCACCTCGGCGCGCCACTGGCCGCGCCGTGTCATCACGTTGAAGTCGTTCGACGCACCGCCGAGCAGCGTGCAGTCGATGGCCTCGTCGCCGCTGAAGGCGAAGGGCCGGTGCGGCACGTCGAGCCGATGGTCGATGCGCCCGTCGTGCGTGAAGAGGCGCACGCCGTCGCCCTCCAGCAGCGTGATGCTGCGGTCGACACCGGCGAACACCGAGAACGGCCCCGCCGCCGCGATGGTGGCGATGCTCACGCGCCAGCCGAAGCTGTCGAGCCCCGCGCCCTGTGGCCAGCTGGCGATTTCCTGCGTGGTGCCGCCGCCGTTCTTCCACGGCGTGACGGGCAGCGCGGCGCGCGAGAAACGAAGCACAACGCTCATCGCATCAACCCGCCCTGGCGCAGCCGCTGCTCGAAGTGCCGCAGCACCAGCGTCATGGTGCCGGTCAGCACGAAGTACACGACCGCGATGGCCAGGTACACCTCCAGCGAGCGGTAAGACACGCTGATGATCTTCTGCCCTTCATGCATCACGTCGTGGATGGTCAGCAACGACACCAGTGCCGAGTTCTTGATGAGCGCGATGAACTCGTTGCCCAGCGGAGGAATCATGCGCACCACCGCCTGCGGCAGCACGATCTGGCGCATTGCCACGCCGGGCGTCATGCCCAGCGACTGCGCCGCCATCGTCTGGCCCTTGTCGATCGACTGGATCGCGCCGCGCACGATCTCCGACACGTATGCGCCCGAGTACACGCCGAGCCCCAGCACGCCGCACAGGAAGGCCGGCAGCAGGATGCCGAAGTGCGGCAGCCCGAAGAACAGGATGAACAGCTGCACCAGCAGCGGCGTGCCGCGAATGGCCGCCACATACGCGGTGCACACGCCGTAGAGCCAGCGCCGCTTCGGGTTCAGCCGGCCGATGCCGACCAAGAGGCCCAGCACGCAGCCCAGCGCCAGCGCGCAGGAGGTGATCTCCACCGTGACCAGCGCGCCGCGCAGCAGGTCGGGCCAGCCCTCCCAGACGGGCGAGAAATCGAAATCCATGGCTCGCTTACTTGGCGTTGGCGCTGAACCACTTCTTCACGATCTGGTCGTAGGTGCCGTCGGCCTTGAGCTTCTCGATGGCGCCGTTCACCGCCTTGGTGAGTTCCGGCGTGTCCTTGCGGATCGCCATGCCGTATTCCTCGGTGGTGATCTGCTCGGGCAGCACCTTCAGGCCGCCGCGCGTGCGCACGTACTGGTAGGCGGCGGGCTTGCCGGTCACGGCGGCGTCGGCACGGCCGATGTCGACGAGGTTGAACATTTCCTGGTTCTTCTCGACTTCCATCAGCTGCACCTGCGGGAATTTCTCCTTGGTGTACGACACCGACTTGGTGCCCACCTGCACGCTGACCTTCTTGCCGTTGATGTCGGCCGGCGTCTTGATGGCGGTGTTGCCGTCCTTCACCATCACCACGAGGCCGCCCGCGTAGTACGGCACGGTGAAGTCGACGACCTTCTTGCGCTCGTCGGTGATGTAGATGCCCGAGACGGCCATGTCGAAGCGCTTGGAGATCAGGCCCGGCACGAGGCCCTTGAAGTCGATGTCGATCCACTCGATCTTGCGGCCCAGCGTCTTGCCGATGGCCTCGACCAGCTCCACGTCGAAGCCGGTGCGCTTGCCGTTCTCCACGAACTCCATCGGCGGGAAGGTGGCGTCGGTGGCCACGCGCAGCGGCTCACCCTGCGCCTGGGCAGCGCCGGCGAAACCGAAGAGAGCGAGGCCGGAGAGTGCGGCGGCGACGAGGGAGCGACGGGTGTTCATGGTGAAAGGCTTCCGTGGGAGTAAAGAAGAAAAAAGCAGCGCGCGACTACTGCAGGGCGCGAGAGATGCGGGCCGCCGTGACGACGGTCATGTGGAGCAATGCAGCTTCCATGCCCTCGACGCGCGTGAGCGGCGCCATGAGCGTGATCGCGCCGCGCAGGCGCCGCCCCGAGGCGAGCACCGGCGCGCTCGCGCCCCACACGCCGGGATCGACCTCGCCGTGGGTCACGGCATGGCCGGCTTCGCGGATGGCATCGAGTTCGGCGGCGCGCTCGGCGCGGCGTTCGAGGCTTTCGCCGAGCCCGTCGAGCAGGGCATCGCGCTGGTCGAGCGGCATGTGGGCCAGCAGGCACTTGGCGCTGGCGCCGTCGCGCGCCGGCACGCTGCGGCCGCGATCGAAGGAGCAACGCAGCGACTGCTCGCTGTCGATCATCTCCAGGCACACGACGCGCTCGTTCACGGCCGTGACCAGCGCCACGCTCTCGTGCGTCTGCTGGGCCAGCACGCGCATGTCGGCGCGCGCCGCCATCACGAGGTCGGAGTTGCCGTCGAAGCCGGTGGCCAGCTGCACGCTCACCGGGCCCGGTGAGTACCGGCCCTCGGACTCCATCACGAAACCCCAGCGGCGCAGCGTGGCGATCTGCCGGTACAGCGTGCTCTGCGACAGGCCGGTGGCCTGCACCAGCTCGGCCGCCGTCATCGCCGCCTTGCTTTGCGCCAGCACCGACAGCACGAACAGCGCGCGGTCGTTGTGGGCGGGAGCTTCAATCGGGGGCGTCATCGGAGGCAATCGCTGGAGGTCGAAAGTGGATGCGGCGTGCAGTATCTTGCTCGCCGTTCTCACTTCCAAGCCTTGATTCCCACTCGATGGGAATGAGCGCGTTTTTTCTTTCTACCTTCGTCTTAACCCATCAGCAGCGGAAAGCGCGCGTCGTCCATGGGCGCGCCCGCCGGCAGCGTGTCGGCCAGCCCGGGGAAGTCGGGCGAGGTCTTCCAGCTGCGCGGCGCATGGCGGATGTCGTCGCCCAGGAAGCGCACCGAGAACACGCGGCGCCGGTTCGGTCCCTCGACCCCGGCGGCCGCATGCAGCGTGAGCATGTGGAAGCAGACGAAATCGCCGAGCTCGATGTTCCAGCCGACGATGGGGAAGCGCTCGCGCGCGCCCTCGATGTCGGGCAGGTCCTGCAGGCTGCCTTCGGGGAACCACTTGGCGTGGTTGTCCATGAAGGTGCGCGGCATCAGCCACGGCCCCTTGTGGGAGCCGGCCACGAACTCGAGCGTGGCGGCGCGCGACACCGGATCGACCGGAATCCACATGCTGACGTTCTGCTCGCCCTCGATGTTGTAGTAGGGCTGGTCCTGGTGCCAGGGCGTGCGCTGGCGCGTGCCGGGCTCCTTGACCAACAAGTGGTCGTGGTACAGCCGCACGGTCTGCGAGCCCATCAGCCGTTGCGCCAGTTGCGCGAGCGGTGCTTCGAAGATGAAGCGGCGGAAGGCGTCGATGTCCTGCCAGTTGCAGAAGTCCTCGAAGAAGCGGCCCGGGTCGTCGGGCCGGCTCGCCACCTTGGCGCGCGGGCTGGGTACGGCGAGGTTGGCTTCGATGCCGTCACGCAGCAATGCCAGTTCATCGGCCGTGAGCAGCTGGCGGATGCAGACCGCGCCGTCGCGCTGGAACTGCGCGACCAGCGCGTCGTCCACGCGCGCCTGCACGCGGCGCTGCAACTCCCGGGCGTCGGGAAGGACCGCGCCCGCCATCACTTCACCATCGGCAGCTTCAGGCCCTGCTTCTTCGCGGTGGCGACGGCGATGTCGTAGCCCGCGTCGGCATGGCGCATCACGCCGGTGGCCGGGTCGTTGAAGAGCACGCGCTCGATGCGCTTGGCCGCGGCATCGGTGCCGTCGCACACGATCACCACGCCCGAATGCTGCGAGTAGCCCATGCCCACGCCGCCGCCATGGTGCAGGCTGACCCAGGTGGCGCCGCCCGCCGTGTTGAGCAGCGCGTTCAGCAGCGGCCAATCGGACACGGCATCGGTGCCGTCCTTCATGGCTTCGGTCTCACGATTGGGGCTGGCGACCGAGCCGGTGTCGAGGTGGTCGCGGCCGATGACGATGGGCGCCTTCAGCTCGCCGTTCTTCACCATCTCGTTGAAGGCCAGGCCCGCGATGTGGCGTTCGCCCAGGCCCAGCCAGCAGATGCGCGCCGGCAGGCCCTGGAAGGCGATGCGCTCGCGCGCCATGTCGAGCCAGCGATGCGTGTGCTTGTTCTCGGGGAACAGTTCCTTGATCTTGGCATCGGTCTTGTAGATGTCTTCCGGGTCGCCCGAAAGCGCCACCCAGCGGAACGGGCCCTTGCCTTCGCAGAACAGCGGGCGGATGTAGGCCGGCACGAAGCCCGGGAAGTCGAATGCGTTCTTCACGCCTTCGTCGAACGCGACCTGGCGGATGTTGTTGCCGTAGTCGACCGTGGGGATGCCCATGGCCTGGAAGTCGAGCATGGCCTGCACGTGCACGGCGCACGACTTGGCGGCGGCCTTCTTGAGCGCGTCGTGCTGCGACACGTCCTTCATCGCGGCCTGCCATTGGGGCACGCTCCAGCCCGAAGGCAGGTAGCCGTTGATGAGGTCGTGCGCGGAGGTCTGGTCGGTCACGAGGTCAGGCTTCAGGCCGCCGGCCTGTCCTGATTTCACGCGCTTGACCAGCTCGGGCAGGATGTCGGCCGCATTGCCGAGCAGCGCGATCGACACAGCTTCCTTTGCGTCGCAATGCTGCTTGATGAGCTCGAAGGCATGGTCGATGTCGCGCGCCTGCTTGTCGACGTAGCGCGTGCGCAGGCGGAAGTCGATGCTCGACTGCTGGCATTCGATGTTGAGCGACACGGCGCCGGCCAGCGTGGCCGCGAGAGGCTGCGCGCCGCCCATGCCGCCCAGGCCGGCCGTGAGGATCCACTTGCCCGCGAGGCTGTTGTTGTAGTGCTGGCGGCCGGCTTCGACGAAGGTCTCGAAGGTGCCCTGCACGATGCCCTGGCTGCCGATGTAGATCCAGCTGCCGGCCGTCATCTGGCCGTACATGAAGAGGCCCTGGCGGTCGAGCTCGTTGAAGTGCTCCCAGTTGGCCCACTTCGGCACGAGGTTGGAGTTGGCCAGCAGCACGCGCGGTGCGTTCTCGTGCGTCTTGAACACGCCGACGGGCTTGCCCGACTGGATGAGCAGCGTCTCGTCGTCGTTCAGCTCTTTCAGCGACGCGAGGATCTGGTCGTAGCAGGCCCAGTTGCGCGCGGCGCGGCCGATGCCGCCGTACACCACGAGGTCTTGCGGGCGCTCGGCCACCTCGGCGTCGAGGTTGTTCTGCAGCATGCGGAACGGGGCTTCGGTGAGCCAGCTCTTGCAGTTGAGCTCGCTGCCGCGTGGGGCGCGGATCACGCGGGTCGGGTCATGGCGCGGGTCGGCAGCGTCAGGGTTGTTCAGGGCGAATTTCTCGGGAGCGTTCATGGCGTGGTTCTCCTAATCGGGGTGTTTTTACGAGTGACTGGGCAGGATGTCGAGCAGCGCGGCCGGCAGCTCGGCCTTCAGCGCCCACTGGCGCATGGCTTCGATGTCGGGGGCGAGATAACGATCGCGTTCGAGGAAAGCGACCTTCTGGCGGATGCTGGCGAATTCGGCTTCGACCAGCGGCGAGCTCTTGAGCTTGCGCTTGAGTTCGATGCCTTGGGCGGCGGCCATGGCTTCGATGCCGACGACCACGGCCGTGTTGTTGACCATGTCAGCCAGGCGTCGGCCCGCGAAGGTGGCCATCGAGACGTGGTCTTCCTGGTTGGCCGAGGTCGGCAGGCTGTCGACGCTGGCGGGGTGCGCGAGCGACTTGTTTTCCGAAGCCAATGCCGCCGCCGTTACCTGCGCGATCATGAAACCGGAGTTGAGGCCACCGTCGCGCACCAGGAACGGCGGCAGGCCCGACAGGCCCGTGTCGAGCAGCAACGCGATGCGGCGTTCGGCAATCGCGCCGACTTCGCTGATGGCCAGCGCAATGATGTCAGCTGCAAAGGCAACGGGTTCGGCGTGGAAGTTGCCGCCCGAGATCACCTCGCCGGTGTCGACGAACACCAGCGGGTTGTCCGACGCGGCATTGGCCTCGATGACCAGCACGCGCGCGGCGTGCGCGAGGTTGTCGAGGCAGGCGCCCATCACCTGCGGGATGCAGCGCACCGAGTACGGGTCTTGCACGCGGCCGCAGTCGGCGTGCGAGGGAACGATCTCGCTGCCTTCGAGCAGCGTGCGCACCGCGCCCGCCACGGCAATCTGGCCGAGCTGGCCGCGCGCGGCGTGGATGCGTGCGTCGAAAGGCTTGATCGAACCCTGGATGGCTTCGAGCGACAGCGCGCCCGACATCAGCGAAGAGGCGAACACGTCTTCCGCGCCGAACAGGCCGAAGAGCGCGAGCGCGGTCGACACCTGCGTGCCGTTGAGCAGCGCGAGGCCTTCCTTGGGGCCGAGCACGAAGGGTTCGAGGCCGATGCTGCGCATCGCCTCGGCGCCGCCGACAACCTTGCCATCGGCCAGGGTCGCCTGGCCTTCGCCGATCAGCACGCAGGCCATGTGCGCGAGCGGCGCGAGGTCGCCGGAAGCGCCGACCGAGCCCTTGCACGGAATGCTCGGCGTGACGCCCGCGTTGAACAGGGCCAGCAGCGCATCGACCAGCGCGGGCCGCACGCCCGAATGGCCGCGCGCCAGGCTCACGGCCTTGGTCGCGAGGATCATGCGCACGACGGGCGCGGCCAGCGGCTCGCCCGTGCCCACGCTGTGCGACAGCACCAGGTTGCGCTGCAGCTCGGCCAGGTGGTCGTTGCCGATACGCGTGCTGGCGAGCTTGCCGAAGCCGGTGTTGATGCCGTAGACGACCTGGTCGTTCTCGACGATGTGGCGCACGGCGGCTTCGGCGCGAAGCATGCCGTCGCGCACCGACGGATCGAGCGCAAGTTGCACGCCGCCGGCCTGGATGCGTCGCAGCATCGCTAGATCGACCTTGCCGGGCATGAGGGTCAAAGTGGCATCTGGAGTGGCGGTGTGATTGCTTGGCATGTGAACCTGTCTATACAAGTAGTTGCGAGAGAAAACGTAGGTCTCTGAAGACGAAAAAACTAGCCGAAGCTCGGGTTGCCGTCGGCTTTGAAACGGCTGCCCAGGCTGTAGCGTGAAGCGGGATGCAGGCAGCGCACCCAGGTCACGGGCGTGTTGCGTATCCACGTGCGGCGCGTCAGCAGCAGGCAGGGGTCGGTGGGCGCCATCGCGAGCCTCTGCGCCTGTTCCAGGTTGGGCAGCACGGCATCGACGACGTGTTCGATCTGGTCGAAGGGCACGTTGCGCACCAGGTACTCGCTGGGCGGCATGGCGGTGAAGTCCTGCTCGAGGTAGTCGGGCACGACCTGCGGGTTGACGTAGCGCTCTTCGAGCTGCACCGGCGTTTCGTTCTCCAGGTGCAGGCAGGCGCTGTGGAACACCGAGTCGCCCGCGCGCAGGTCGAGCCACGCAGCCACGTCTGGCGAGGCGGCGATGCGCTCGACCTCGATCATTTCGCAGCGGTAGTCGTGCCCGCGCTGGCGGATTTCGCTGGCGATGTTGGCGATCTGCAGCAGCGTGGACTGCGGCTTGTTCTCGGCCACGAAGCTGCCGACGCCGGCCACGCGCACGATGCGGCCCTGCTCCACCAGCTCGCGCAGCGCGCGGTTCACCGTCATGCGGGCCATGCCGAACTGCGCCACCAGCTCGTGCTCCGAAGGCAGGCGGTGGCCGGGCGGCCACGTGCCGTCCTGGATCTTGCGGGAGATGTGATCCTTGACTTGCGCGTAGAGCGCGAGGGTCGGCAGGTCGCGTTTCATCGTTTCGGTCAATGCTCCGCCGCTGCCATCGACTCGGCGCGAATTTCTTCCGTCAGGCGCGCCTTGATGTCCATGAATTCCGGCGAGGTCTTGATGGTGTAGCTGCGCGGATGCGGAAAGTCGACCGCGATCTCGGTCTTGATGCGCCCCGGCCGCGCGCTGAACACCGCCACGCGGTTGGCCATGAAGATCGCCTCGTCGATGTCGTGCGTGACGAACAGCACCGTCTTCTGCGCCGACTCCCAGATGCCGAGCAGCAACTCCTGCATCAGCACGCGGGTCTGGTTGTCGAGCGCGCCGAAGGGCTCGTCGAGCAGCAGCATCTTGGGGTCGTTGGCCAGCGCGCGCGCAATGGCCGTGCGCTGCTGCATGCCGCCCGAGAGCTGCTTCGGAAAGTGGTTCTCGAAGCCGCGCAGGCCTACCTTGGCGATGAAGAACTCGCTGCGCTCCTTCTGGTCGGCCTCGCTCATGCCGCGCTCGCGCAGGCCGAAGCGGATGTTCTGCGCCACCGTGAGCCACGGGAACAGCGTGTAGCTCTGGAACACCACGCCGCGGTCGGCGCCCGGGCCATCGATGCGCTCGCCGTCGAGCAGCACCTGGCCAGTGGTCGGAAAGTCGAGCCCCGCCACGATGCGCAGCAGCGTCGACTTGCCGCAGCCCGAGGGGCCGAGGATGGTGACGAAGTCATTTTCCTTCACCTCGAAGTCGATGGGCTGCAGCGCTTGCGTGCGTTGCCCCTTGGTGCCGGTGAAGACGCGCGACACGCCCTGGATGGAAAGTTGGTTCTTCGTCACAGTGCGGCCCATGCAAACAGACGGCGGTTCAATGCCTTGAAGGCGAAGTCGGAAAGGAGCCCGATGACGCCGATCACGATGATCCCGAAGATGATCTGGCCGGTGTTCAAGAGCGCCTGGCTGTCGGTGATCATGTGGCCGATGCCCGACGAAGAGCCGATCAGCTCCGCCACGATCACGTACGTCCACGCCCAGCCCAGCACGAGGCGCAGCGTTTCGGCGATGCCCGGCGCGGCGCCCGGAATGAGCACGCGCGCCACGATGCCGCGGCTGTTGGCGCCCAGCGTGTAGGCGGCCTCGACGAGGTCGCGCCGCGCGCCGCCCACGGTAACGGCCACCATCAGCACGATCTGGAAGAACGAGCCGATGAAGATCACCAGCAGCTTCTGCATCTCGCCCAGGCCCGCCCACAGGATCAGCAGCGGAATGAAGGCCGAGGCCGGCAGGTAGCGGCAAAACGAGACGAAGGGCTCGAAGAAGGCTTCGACGGTCTTCCAGGTGCCCATGGCAATGCCCAGCGGCACAGCGAACACCGCCGCCAGCAGGAAGCCGCCGAACACGCGCCACACAGTCATGCCGATGTCGCCGATGAAGCCGTACTCGGTGAAGAGCAGCCAGCCCTCCTTGACCATGGTCGGCGGGCTTGCAAGGAAGGTCGGCGGCACGAAGCCGCCGAGCGTGGCAATGGCCCACACGAGCACGAAGACGACGAAGAACGCGAGCCCCAGCAGCACGCGCGCACGCGTGCCGATGGGTTCGAGCGGTGCGAACGCGCGGCGGCGCGCAGGCGCGACGACCGGCGCCGCTGCAGGCCTGGGGGCAGGCGCCGCGGCCACCGCGGCAGACGGCATTTGCGACATGGTCTTACTTGACGAAGCTTGCATCGAAGGTCGCGGCGAAATCTTCAGGCGCCTTGCGGATCACGCCGGCTTCCAGAAGGATGGGCGCGGCTTCCTTCATGAAGCTGGTGAGTTCGCCCGCGAAGAACTTCTGGTTGGCGGCCTTGTCCTGCCAGCGCAGGAAGGCCGACGACTTGGCGAACTGCTCGCCGCTCTGCTTCACGGCCGAGCCCATGAGCTCGTTCGACTTCTCCGGCTCGGCCTTGATCATGTCGAGCGCCTCGAAGTACGACTTGGTGAGCGCGGCGGCGGCCTTGGCGTTGGCCTTGAGCCAGGTGGGCGCGCAGCCGACGGTGTCCATCACCATCGGGTAGTCGAGGGTGGTGGCCAGGATCTTGCCGGCGGCGGGGTTCGCGCGCACGGTCGAGAGGTATGGCTCATAGGTCATGGCGGCGTCGTTCTGGCCGGCCACGAAAGCCTGGGCCGAGGCCTGCGGCGACAGCGTGGTGGTCTTCACGTCCTTCAGCGTCATGCCGTTCTTGTTGAGCATCCAGGCCAGGCCGAAGTAAGGCGCGGTGCCGGGGGCGTCGACGCCGATGGTCTTGCCCTTGAGGTCGGAGAACTTGGTGATGTCGCCGCGCACCGCGAGGCCGTCGGCGCCGTAGGACTTGTCCATCTGGAAGATCTGCACGATGGGCACGCCGTTGGCGTTCCAGGCCACGTGCGTCTCGACCGTGGTGGCCGCGCACTGAATGGCGCCGGAAGCGAGGGCCAGGTGGCGGTCCTTCTGCGGGATCATCTTGAGTTCGACGTCGAGCCCGTTCTTCTTGAAGATGCCGGCCTTGTCGGCCAGCGAGAGCGGCGCGAAGCCGGTCCAGCCCGACATGCCGAGCGCGATCTTCGTCATGTCCTGGGCGGCGGCCGTTCCGGCCATGCCCGCTGCACACGCACCTGCTGCAAGCAGCGAAGCGACTTTCACAACTACCGTCTTCTTGACCATGGGTACTCCTGGGTCTGTTTCTTTGGAAAAGGCTCGGCGGCGGGCCCGATGGCCGGGTAACGCACGCCTCGCATTGTTGCCAAGCGCCCCAACTTGTATATACAGGATAACCCGAAAGGTCATTTTTGGTGCACTTCCTTGGGAAATGCACCGCTTTGCTGTCTAGACAAGGGAGGCCGCGGGACGGGGATGACCATCGCAAACCTCGTGCCACAGTCATATCGACGGGGCTGGGGGACAATCGACGGCCCGCCCCCTTTTGCCCTCTGCGCCTCCTTTCCGACCTCCCATCGCTCGCTGCCTGTGTCCTCTCTCGCTCCCCACCCCATCGACGTCTCCGGCAGCAGCGCCCCTTCTGACATCCTCCACGAGGTCTTCGGCTATGCGCAGTTCCGGGGGGCCCAGCAGGACATCGTCGATCACGTGGTGGGCGGCGGCGATGCGCTGGTGCTGATGCCCACGGGTGGCGGCAAGTCGCTGTGCTATCAGATTCCCGCCATCGCGCGGCAGCGTGCGGGGCGCGGCGTGGCAATCGTGGTGTCGCCGCTGATCGCACTGATGCACGACCAGGTGGGCGCGCTGCACGAGGCCGGGGTGAGCGCGGCCTTTCTCAACTCGACGCTCGATTGGGAGCAGACGCAGGACGTGGAGCGCCGCATGCTGCGCGGCGAGATCACGCTGCTGTACGCGGCGCCCGAGCGCGTGAACACGCCGCGCTTTCTGTCGCAGCTCGATTCGCTGAAGGAGCGCGGCAAGCTTTCTCTCTTCGCCATCGACGAGGCGCATTGCGTAAGCCAGTGGGGCCACGACTTCCGCCCCGAGTACCGCGCGCTGACTGTGCTGCACGAGCGCTACGCGGGCGTGCCGCGCATCGCGCTCACAGCCACGGCCGACGACCTGACGCGCGCCGACATCGTCGAGCGGCTGCAGCTGGAGGACGCGCGCCAGTTCGTCTCCAGCTTCGACCGGCCGAACATCCGCTACACCATCGTCGAGAAGAAAGACGCCACCACGCAGCTGCTGCGCTTCATCGAGCGCGAACACGAAGGCGATGCGGGCGTGGTCTATTGCCAGTCGCGCAAGCGGGTGGAAGACGTGGCCGTGACGCTGCGCGACGCGGGCATCAACGCGCTGCCGTACCACGCGGGCCTCGATGCGGCGGTGCGACAGAAGCACCAGGACCGCTTCCTGCGCGAGGAAGGCATCGTGATGGTCGCGACCATCGCCTTCGGCATGGGCATCGACAAACCCGACGTGCGCTTCGTCGGCCACCTCGACATGCCTAAGAACATCGAGGGCTACTACCAGGAAACCGGCCGCGCGGGCCGCGACGGCGGCCCCGCCGACGCCTGGATGGCCTACGGCCTGCAAGACGTGGTCAACCAGCGCCGCATGATCGACGAGAGTCCGGCAGGCGAAGAGTTCAAGCAGGTGATGCGCGGCAAGCTCGATGCGCTGCTCTCGCTGGCCGAGGCGAGCGACTGCCGGCGCGTGCGCCTCCTGGGCTACTTCGGCGAGAAGAGCACACCCTGCGGCAACTGCGACAACTGCCTGAACCCGCCGCAGGTGTGGGACGGCACCGATGCCGCGCGCAAGCTGCTGAGCACCATCTACCGCGTGCAGCAGTTGAGCGGCATCAGCTTCGGCGCAGGGCACATCATGGACATTCTGCGCGGCAAGCCGACCGAGAAGGTCAAGCAGTTCGGCCATGAGCGCGTCAGCACCTTCGGCATTGGCGCGGAGTTCAGCGAGGTGGCGCTGCGCGGCGTGCTGCGCCAGCTGATTGCCACCGGTGCGCTGGCGGTGGACGCGGAGGCGTTCAACACGCTGAAGCTCACGGAAGGCTCGCGCGCGGTGCTCAAGGGCGAGGCGAGCGTGACGCTGCGCGAGTCGGTTTCGTCACCGGCCGAGCGCAAGCCCCGGCGCGAGAAGGTCGCCAAGGGCGCGCCATCGCCGGCCGCAGCCAAGCTCGACGACATGGGCAAGAAGCGCTTCGATGCGCTCAAGGCCTGGCGCGCCGAGGTGGCGAAGGAGCACAACCTGCCGGCCTACGTGATCTTCCACGACGCCACGCTGGCAGCCATTGCCGAGCGCGCGCCCGCGACGCTCGAAGACCTGCAGGGCATCAGCGGGATCGGCACCAAGAAGCTCGAGGCCTACGGCAGCGAGGTGCTTCGCGTCTGCGAAGCCTTCTGACGCCAGAGCATCTTCGAGGGGAACCGCATTGGACACCCGCCAGATGCGCTGCGTGGTCGCGATCGCCGAGGCGGGCAGCCTCACGAAGGCGGCCGAGCGGCTGGGCCTGGCGCAGCCAGCGCTCACGCAAACGCTGAACCGGCTCGAAAAGGAGCTCGGCACACCGCTCTTCACGCGCTCGCGCCGCGGGGCCACGCTCACCGACGCGGGCCTGGCCGTCATCGACGACCTGCGCGCCAGCCTTGCCTATGGCGACACGGCCGCAGAGCGCGCCCGCGCGATAGGCGCCGGACGCGCAGGCCGGCTCACGATCGGCTTCGTGACGCATGCGGTCTACCAGGTGCTGCCGAACGCGCTGCGCCAGCTGCGCGTCGAGCATCCGCAGCTCGACGTGGTGCTGCGCGAGATGAGCAATGCCGAGCAGGTGGCGGCGCTGGAAGGCGGGCGCATCGACATCGCGCTGCTGCATCCGCCGGTGTCAGTCACGGCCCGGGTGCACGAGCTGCGGCTGGGCGAGGAGCCGATGATCGCCGCGCTGCCCGCCGCCTGGCCACTGGACGACGACGGCTGCGTGTCGCTCGCCGACATCGCGCGGCACGGGCTGGTGTGGTTTCCGGAGCAGCAGATACCCGCCCTGCGCGCGCATCTGCTGGGCGCGCTGCGCCGCGCCGGCCACGAGACGCGCGTGGTGCACGACGCCAACCGCACGCTGACGGTGCTGGCCTGCGTGGCTGCGGGGCTGGGCTGGTCGCTGCTGCCGCGCTCGGTGCGCGCACTGCAGCACGAGGGCGTGCGCTATGCCGAAGTGCGCGATGGCGCGGGGCTGCCGGCCTTCGAGCTTTCGGCTCTGTGGCTGGCGCGCTCGCGGCCGACCTTCGCGGACACCTTCGCCGCCATGCTGCGCGGCTGAGGCACGGCCCCGATCAATCCATCTGGATCTTGTTGTCCTTGGCGAGCTTGGTCCACTTGGTGATCTCGGCACGGCGGAAGCCGTCGAGCTCGGCGGGGCTGGAGCCGATCACCTCGGCGCCCAATGCTTCGAGCCGGCCGCGCACCTCCGGGTCCTTGAGCGTGGCCGCCAGTTCCTTCGAAAGCCGCTCCACCACCGGCGCGGGCGTGCCGGCGGGCACGAACACCGCATTCCATTCGTAGACCTCGTAGCCGGGCAGGCCGGCCTGCGCCACCGTGGGCAACTGAGGCAAGGCGGGCGCATGCGCCTTGCCGGTCACCGCCAGCGCGCGCAGCTTGCCGCTCTGGATGAAGGGCAGGCTCGAAGCCATGCTGGCAAAGAACACAGGCACGTGCCCCGACATCACGTCGGTTAGCGCGGGGCCGCCGCCCTTGTAGGCCACGTGCGTCATCTGGACGCCAGCCATCGAGGCGAACAGTTCGCCCGCCAGATGCTGCGCCGAGCCGTTGCCCGACGAGGCGTAGTTGATGCCGCCCGGCTTCGCCTTGGCCTGCGCGATCAGGTCGGCCACGTTCTTCATCGGTGCCGACGGATTCACCACCAGCACGTTGGGCACCTTCACCAGCAGGGACACCGGCGCCAGTTCGCGCAGCGTGTCGAAGGGCATCTTGCGCAGCGCGGGGTTCTGCGCGTGATTGGAGGCGTCGAGCAGCACGGTGTAGCCGTCGGGCGAACTCTTGGCGACCAGGTCGCCTCCGATGGCGCCGCCGGCACCGCCGCGGTTGTCGATCACCACCGGCTGACCCAGCTTCGCCGACAGCTTGGGCGCAACGATGCGCGCCACGGCGTCGACCGTGCCGCCGGGCGGATAGCTCACGACCAGCCGCACGGGCTTGGCCGGCCACGCCTGGGCCTGCGCGCTGACGCCGCCCATCAGCAGGGCTGCGCCCGCGAGGGCAAGGGGAATGGCGCGCAGCAGGCGCGCGCGAGAGATTTCGTTGGTCATTGGTCGATGTCTCCTGTATTGAACTTGAACAAGCGGGCCGGCGTGTCGACCAGGATGCGGCGGCGCACAGCGGCGTCGGGCACCCAGTCGGCCAGAGCCGCGTGTGCGGTGGCGAAATCGGCGATCTCGCGGTGCTGCGTGTGCGGCCAGTCGCTGCCCCACACGAGGCGTTCGGGGCCGAAGGACTTCAGCAGTGCCTGTGCGGCGTCGTGCGCGGCCGTGGCTGCGGTGGCCACGGGCCAGTTCCGGTAGGCGGCCGACAGCTTGACCCAGATGCGCTCGCAGGCCGCGGCGGCAAGCAGCCAGGCGAAGCCTTCGTCAGCGATGGCAGGCGCCGACGCGGGGCGGCCGAAGTGGTCCACGACCAGCGCGCATCCGGCGTCGAGCACGGCCCGTGCGGCCAGCGGCAGGTCGCGCGATTCGCGATGCAGCTCCACATGCCAGCCCAGCGCATGCACGCGGGCGAAAAGCCGCTGCCAGTCCGGCCGCAAGAAGTCGGGCAGCGGCATGCCCACGATGTTGAGGCGGATGCCGACGACGCCGGCGTCGGCCATCGCCTGCAGCGTGGCGTCGTCCACCCGCGGATCGACCACCGCGACACCGCGCAGGCGAGCGGGGCTGGCGCACAGCGCATCAACCAGGAAGCGGTTGTCGGTGCCGAGGAAGCTGGGCTGCACCAGCACGCCGTGCGAGACGCCGTGCGCATCGAGCAAGGCGAGGTACTCAGCCAGCGTGGCGTCGTAGTCGGGCGCATGCCGGCGCATCTCCGCCAGGGGCAGGCCGCGCACGAAGACATGGGCGTGGCTGTCGATAGCGGTGATGGCGGAGAGGGGCACTGCGTTGTCTCTGTCGGATTCGTTGTGCGTCCGCGGGGTTGCGGACGTGGGCGAGTATCCGAAGAGCAATGCCTGTTGGGAACGTGTCTCCCGGTTGCGTTTGGATAAGCGCGGCTTATGGCGCTCAGTTCGCTGTCGGGGGCAGCGTGATCGGCACCGGCCGCGTCAGCAGGTCGACGTACAGCTCGAAGAAGCGCGCGTTGTCGAACTTCTTCACCACCGTCATCTTCTGCAGCGTCGCCCCCGCAGGCTGCGAGGTGTAGCCGATGGACTGGCCGTTGTTGGCGGTACCGGGCTTGGCGATCACGTCGACGTAGCGGTCCACGGTCTGCGTGGCGTAGCTCGGGTCGATCAGGTAGGCCAGCGTGAGGGTGTCCCAGATGTTCTGCGTGTAGTTCGGGTTGGTCTCGAAGCCGTTCTTGCCGTCGAAGCCGTAGCCGTTGAGCTTCTGGAACACGTCGGTCACGGCCGTGGGCTTGGCGGCGTGCGCGATGCGGTCGTAGATGGGCTTGGTGAGGAAAACGGTGTCGGTCACGTCCAGCGGCACCACCACCTGCGGGATCGGCAGCCGCACCACGAACTGCGCGGCGTCGGGGTCGAACCACCAGTTGAACTCGGCAGCCTTGGTGGTGTTGCCCGGCACGTCGATGGCGCCGCCCATGTAGATGATCTTCTTGATGAGCGGAACGATCTCTGGGTTCTGCTTCACCGCGAGCGCGATGTTGGTGAGCGGGCCAATGGCGAGGATGGTGATCTCGTTCGGGTTGGCCTTCACGGTGTCGACGATGAAGTCGACCGCGCTCTTGCGCTGCACCACGGTGTGCTGGGCGAAGCCGTCGGGCGAGGGCTTGAGGTCGGCGTCGGTCTTGGGTTCGGGGCCGCCCCAGGCGCCGAGGTAGCCGTCGCCGCCAGCGCCGGCGGCCATTTCGGCTTCCACGTCGGCGAAGGTGTGGTTGAGCGCGTAGTTCGCACCCACGTAGATGCCGATGTTGCCGCCCACCCCGAGCCGCTCCACCGACATCAGCGCGTCGGACACGCCCTGCTTGAGCCACTGGTTGCCCGAGACCACGCTGATGCCCATGACCTGCACCTGGCCCGTGGCCTGCAGCTGCGCGGCCATGACGCCGAGCTGGCCGTCGTCGCTCATGGTGTTGTAGTCGCTGTCGATGATGATCTTCTGCGCGCTGGTGGAGCCGCCCGATCCGCCGCCACCGAAGCCCGGACCGAGGCCGATGCCGCCGCCTCCATCGCCACCTCCGCCGCAGCCCGCCAACACCGTGATGACGGCGAAGAACATCGCCCCGATCCATTTGCGCATCTTCTTCTCCTGAAACTAGGAATTTGGTTTTCAGGCTTCGACACCGAATACCACTGAAATACAAACGTTTGCGCAAAGCTTTGCGCAAACGTTTGCCGACTCTAAATGGCGAGCCACGGGTGTGGCAAGCGCCATGGCCTAGGGGTTTTCCGCGGGAGCGGGGAGAGGGGTCAGCCCGGGTTGGGCTGGGGGTCGATCAGGCGGTTCTCGCGCAGCGGCGAGCGGCCCGGCATGTAGGGTTGCTCCACATCGGCCTGCTCTGTCTTCTCCAGGCCCGAGGCGGCGGACTTGGCCGACCCGGCCGGGCAGGCGCCGGTGCTGCGCAGCGTGAGCGCCGCGGACAGCCGCGCCTCGTCTTTATCGCCAAGCTGATGGCTGAAGTCGTCGGCCACGGTGCAGCCGGGGTTGGGCGTGAAGCCGTCGCCGTAGTCGCCGTAGCCCTGCTGGTTCACGCCCTTGAACTGGATCGCGAAGTAGGTGGTGCCGCAGTTGTCCTGCGGATAGAAGCCGTAGGGCTTGCCGCAGGTGGTGCCGCCGACAAGGTTGACGGTGACGCCCACGCCGCGCAGGCTGTTGACGACAGACTCGCTCGCCGAGCACGTGTCTGGGCCGGTCAGGACGGTGACGCGCGAGAGGCCGAGCGTGGGCAGGGCCTGACCGCTGCGGCTGGTGGCGGTGAAGGGCGTGAGGGTCTGCGCGACTGTCAGGTGGAACGGGTTCTTGTCGTTGAAGGCAAGTTGCTCGAAGGTCTTGCCCGCGGTCACTGACGGCGACGAGATCATGTAGGCCAGCCGGCTGGCAATGAGCAGCTGGCCGCCGCCGTTGTAGCGCATGTCGAGCACGAGGTCCTGGATGCCGGCGCCCTGCTTGAAGGTGTTCACCGCGGAGATGAGCTGCGCCTCGGAGGTCGTGATGTGGTCGTTGAACAGCAGGTAGCCGACGCGGCCGCTGCCGGTGTCGATGACCTGGACGTTCTGCACCGGCGTGCTGGTGATCTTGGCCGCCGTCAGCTGCACGGCAGGCTGCGCCGTGCCCCCCACCTCGAAGGTGAAGGTGTGCGATTCGCCAATGGCCTTGGGCGACAGGGCCGCGTTGATCGCGTTGACGTTGGCGGTGCCTGTGCTGCTGACGACATTGATGCCGTCGATCGTGAGGATCTTCGCGCCGCGCTGCAGGCCCGCCGTGGTGGCGGGCGAATTCGGCTCGACGAAGGCAATGCGGATGTCGCGCGGCGGCGAGCTGCGCACCGACGCCGTTTCCATTCCGTAGCCGGCCGACACGCCGCCCTGCGACAGCTGGCGGTACACCTCGGTGTCGTACGTGAAGTGAAAGCGGTCCTTGGCGCGGCCGGAGTTCGTGGTGGCCGTGGTCTTGAGCACGTTGAACCAGGTGATCGGCGTGGCGTAGTCGGCGGCCTTGAGGGTGGTCGGCACCTCGCCGTACCAGAGGTAGGTTTCGTCGATCCAGCCGCGCACCCAGCTTTTCTCGTTGTCGAGCGTGCCGCTGTGGTCGGGGTAGGCCGTGCCGGTGTCGGGGTTGATGCCGTTGCGCGGCGCGGCGCACAGGCCGGCGACCGTGGCCGAGGCGACGATGCCGCTGCCGCCGTCACCGCCACTGGCGGGCGGCGGTGTGGTGGTGCCGGGCACCAGGCCGATCGGCAACCCACCGCCGCCTCCTCCTCCACCGCCGCCCCCACAGCCCGCCAGCAGGCAGGCCACGGCGAGCGCAGCGCTTGCTGCTGCCGCAGCCCATGTGCCAGGAGGCGGCAGTTGCCGCGCGTCTTCGACCTTGCGAGAGCCCATGTGTTCCTCCTTGTTCTTCCTCACAGCACCGTCTTCTTCGTCCGGCTGCTGCCAATGAAGCCGGCTACTGCAGGAAGCCCATGCCGCGCGATTCGCGCACTTCAGGCTTGATGCGATGCTCGGCTTCGAGCTGGTCGAGAAACTCGGTCGCGGAAAACTCCGCCGCGAGGATATCGACCTGTCGTTTCACCGCCGCGAAATCCCCCGGGCACAGTTGCGTCAGCGGTGCCAGCCGCGAGCGCATGGCGCTCGTCATGAGTGCGGCGTCGCCGGCGAGCGCCTCGGTGATGAACATGCGCTCCCGCTGCGTGGCGGTGAGCGGCATGAACTTGATCTTGAAGGTGAAGCGCCGCAGCGCTGCCTGGTCGAGCCGGTCGAGCAGGTTGGTGGTGCAGATGAAGACGCCGTTGAAGCGCTCCATGCCCTGCAGCATCTCGTTGACCTCGGTGACCTCGTAGGTGCGCTGCGCGCCGCGCCGGTCCTGCAGGAAGCTGTCGGCCTCGTCGAGCAGCAGCACGGCCTTTTCATTCTCGGCCTCGCGGAACATGGCGGCCATGTTCTGCTCGGTTTCGCCGACGTACTTGCTCATCAGGTCGCTGGCCTGCTTGACGATGAGCGGGCGGCCGACGGCCTTGGCGATGTGTTCGGCCAGCGCGGTCTTGCCGGTGCCTGGTGCGCCGTAGAAGCACAGCGTGCCGTGGCCGCGCGCCTTCAATGCCTCGACGATGCGCGGGATCTCGAAGCGGGTCTCGACGTTGAGCATGTCGAGGTCGTAGGTGGTGACGCTGCGGCGCTCGCCGCGGCCGCTGTCGAGCGTACCCAGAGCCAGGTCGGCGTTGCGCAGCTGGCGCTCTATGAGCGCTTCCATCGACGCGTCGTCGGTTCGCGCGAGCCCTGCGAAGCGCACTGCAGTGCGGATCTGCGCGGGCGTGAGGCCCTTGCGCTCGGCCAGCTTGGCAGTGAAAGCCTCGGACACGACCACACCCTCGAGCGTTTTCTTCACGAGCTGCTCGCGCGCGCCGGGCGGCGGCGACTTGAGCTCGAGGTGATAGGCGAAGCGGCGGCGGAAGGCCGGGTCGATCTGCTCGATGCGGTTGGTGACCCACAGCGTGGGCACGGGGTTGGCTTCGAGGATCTGGTTGACCCAGGCTTTGCCGCTGACGCTGCCGCTGGTGGGAGCCGGAATCTGCTCGGCGCGCGCCATGAACTGTGCGGCCTCGGTGCTGATGGGCGGGAAGACGTCTTCGACTTCGTCGAACAGCAGTGCGGCCTGCGCGCTGCCCTTGAGGAACACCTGCGCGATCTGCAGCGAGCGGTAGCGGTCGCGGCCGCTCAGCGAGTTGCCGTCGCGGTCGGCGTACTCGACTTCGAAGAGCTCGAGTCCGGCCGCCTGCGCGACGACCTTCGCGAGTTCGGTCTTGCCGGTGCCGGGCGGGCCGTAGAGCAGCACGTTGACGCCGGGCTCCTTGCGCGCGACCGCCGCTCGCAGCAGCGTGACGAGCATCTGCGCGTCTTCCTGCACGAACGAGAAGTCGTGCGGCGTGAGCGCGCTCTTGGCCGAAGGCCGCGTGAACACGGCCATCAACTCGTTGTGGTCGCGGTACTCGCGCATGAGCACGGGTGGCAGCTTCTCGCTGACCTTCATGAGGTCTGCAAGGTCGGTGATGTTGTGCTCGGAGATGAGGTTCTCGACGAGCCCGATGCGTTCGAGCCGCGAGCCCGCGCGCAGCGCCTCGCCCACTTCGCTTGCATTCACGCCCGCGATGTCGGCGATGGCGGCATAGGCCTCGGGTGCGTTGTTGACCTTGAACTCGACCAGCAGCGAGCGCAGGTCACGCTGGTAGCGCGCAAGCGTGCCGTAGAGCAGCAGCGCGCGCTCGGCCTTGTTGAGCTGCAGCAGGCCTGCGAGCGCATCGATGTTCTTCTCAACCAGCGTCGACTGCTTGCGCAATGCGTGCGTGAGCCAGTCGCGCGTGACGGCCAGCACCGAGAGCAGGTCCTTCGGCTGGTCCTTGGCGTATTCGTCGAGGTAGAAGAAGAGCGTGCCCTCTTCATACGGGCCGCGCCACACGCCGTGGCGTTCCAGCAGCGTGCGGCCGTCGAAGTCTTCGACGCCCTTCCATGCTTCGTTGCCCGCGCAGCGGCGTCCGAGGAATTCGCGCAGCCGCTGCAGCACCGCCGCGGGCCACACCAGGTGCCGCCCCGTGAGCGACAGGAGGCCGTTGATATCGCGCCGCACATTGAAACGCGGCCCCTGCTTGGCCGCGAGCGTGAGCACGAAGTGCGAGCACATGAGCTCGAGCACCGGCGCCTCCTTGAGGCCGGGCGACGGCAATGCCTGCCCGCGTACCGCAGCAGCCACTACATCGACACCCGCACGCTTGGCCATCAGGCAACCTCCAACGAGGACAATCTCAATCTCGGAGCGACCATAACGCAGACTTTTAGCTTCGGGAAGACCAGTAAACGGGAAAAACCCTGATGGTGCGATTCCAGCCACAATGCGCGCCATGATCGGAATCCAGGAAATCGAGCGCGCCGCAGCGCGCCTGCAAGGCCAGGTGCTCAACACGCCGTGTGTCGAATCGCGCACCCTGTCGGAAATCGTCGGCGCTCAGGTGTTCCTGAAATTCGAGAACCTGCAGTTCACATCCTCGTTCAAGGAGCGGGGGGCGTGCAACAAGCTGGTCGATCTTTCCCAGAACGGTACACGCGGAGTGATCGCCATGTCTGCCGGCAACCATGCGCAGGGTGTGGCCTATCACGCGCAGCGCCTCGGATTGCGCGCACTGATCGTGATGCCGCGCTTCACGCCCGGTGTGAAGATCGAACGCACGCGCGGCTTCGGCGCCGAGGTGGTGCTGCACGGCGACACGCTGGAGGCGGCGCGGACCCACGCTTTCGAGCTTGCACAGCGCGAAGGGCTGACCTTCGTGCATCCCTACGACGACGAGGCGATCATCGCGGGCCAGGGCACGGTGGCGCTCGAGATGCTCGACGCCGTACCCGACCTGGACACGCTGGTGGTGGCGGTGGGCGGCGGCGGGCTGATCGCGGGCATGGCGGTCGCCGCGCGCGAGCGCAAGCCGGGCATCGAGATCGTCGGTGTGCAGACCACGCGCTTTCCGGCGATGGTCAACGCCATCAAGGGCACGCACCACGTGCAGGGCAAGAGCACGATCGCCGAAGGCATTGCGGTCGGCACGCCCGGTGTGCTGACGCAGGAAATCATCGCGAGCAAGGTCGACGACCTGCTGCTGGTGGACGAAGGCGACATCGAGCAAGGCGTGCTGATGCTGCTCGAAATCGAGAAGACGCTGGTCGAAGGCGCGGGCGCGGCGGGGCTGGCGGCGCTGATCCGGCACCCCGAACGCTTCAAGGGCAAGCGCGTGGGGCTGGTTCTGTCAGGCGGCAACATCGATCCACTGCTGCTAGCGGCCATCATCGAGCGGGGCATGGTGCGGGCTGGGCGGCTGGCCCGAGTGCGTGTCAGCGCACGCGATGTGCCGGGCTCATTGGCGCAGATTACGGCCACTGTGGCCGAAGCGGGCGCTAACGTCGACGAGGTTCACCATCAACGCGCCTTCACGATGCTGGCGGCACAGAACGTCGACGTCGAGCTGGTGCTGCAGACGCGCGGGCGGGCCCATCTGGCCAGCGTGCTGGCCGCGCTGAAGGATGCGGGCTTCGAAGCCGAAGAGCAGCATTGAGCCGCAAGATCAACCCCGACAAGCCTGATTCAGGGGCTCGCATCCCCCTAGACCGGCCCTGGGCTACCCGCCGGTAAAATGCTATCAGTTTGTCAATTGAGCCTTCGAGGAATTTCCCGATGTCCAACCCTACTCCCGTCGAGCCGAGCCACGCTGCCGCTGTCGAAAAAGACGCTGTCGAATCGGTCGTTCACCTGATGCCGCTGGTACTTCCGCTGGCCGGCGGCGTGCTGATGCTGCTTCTGGCATCGATCGCGGTCTTCTTGGCCTGACGCTGACAGGCACTGTCGCCTTTGTCTGCGGGCGGTGCGGCCCGCACTGACGCAATCTCCCGAAGCGAAACGTTTTCTCAAACGGACCTCCGTGCCTGAGCAGGCACAGCGCCCCGTTCGGAAAGACGATTTTTCAACTTAGGAGATTTTCCGATGAACGCACCCACGATGCAGGGCCTCAACATTCAGGCGCCCTCATACGTCAAGAACGCGAAACTGATTGCCTGGGTGGCCGACATGGCCGCGCTGTGCAAACCCGAAGCCATCCACTGGTGCGACGGGAGCAAGGAAGAATACGACCGCCTCTGCCAGCAACTGGTCGACGCCGGCACCTTCAAGAAGCTCAACCCCGCCAAGCGCCCCAATTCGTTCCTCGCGGTGTCCGACCCGAGCGACGTGGCGCGCGTCGAAGACCGCACCTTCATCTGCTCCGCGGAAAAGGAAAACGCCGGCCCCACTAACAACTGGATGGCACCGGCTGAAATGCGGGCGACGCTGCAGCCCCTGTTCGACGGCTGCATGAAGGGCCGCACGATGTACGTCGTGCCGTTCAGCATGGGCCCGCTGGGCTCGCCGATTGCCCACATTGGCATCGAACTGTCCGACTCGCCTTATGTGGCCGTCAACATGCGCATCATGACCCGCATGGGCAAGGCCGTGTACGAGGTGCTGGGCGCCGACGGCGACTTCGTGCCTTGCGTGCACACCGTGGGTGCGCCGCTCGAAGCCGGCCAGAAAGACGTGGTCTGGCCCTGCAACAAGACCAAGTACATCGTTCACTACCCCGAGACGCGCGAGATCTGGAGTTATGGCTCCGGCTACGGCGGCAACGCGCTGCTGGGCAAGAAGTGCTTCGCGCTTCGCATCGCTTCCAACATGGGCCGCGACGAAGGCTGGCTGGCCGAGCACATGCTCATCCTGGGCGTGACGAGTCCCGAAGGCAAGAAGTACCACGTGGCAGCTGCATTCCCCAGCGCTTGCGGCAAGACCAACTTCTCGATGCTGGTGCCGCCTGCCGGCTTCGAAGGCTGGAAGGTCACGACCATCGGCGACGACATCGCCTGGATCAAGCCCGGCAAGGACGGCCGCCTGTACGCCATCAACCCGGAGGCGGGTTACTTCGGCGTGGCGCCCGGCACCAACATGCTGACCAATCCGAACTGCATGGACAGCCTGCACCACGACGTGATCTTCACGAACGTGGCACTCACCGATGACGGCGACGTGTGGTGGGAAGGCATGGAGCAGGACACCAAGACCCTGCCCGAGCATCTGACCGACTGGCAAGGCAATGACTGGACGCCGCAGATCGCCAGGGAAACCGGCACCAAGGCTGCTCACCCGAACTCCCGTTTTACCGTGGCGGCCACGAACAACCCCGCGCTCGACGACGCTTGGGACGACCCGAAGGGCGTGGCAATCGACGCCTTCATCTTCGGCGGTCGGCGCTCGACCACCGTGCCGCTGGTGACCGAAGCCCGCAATTGGGTTGAAGGCGTCTATATGGCTGCGACCATGGGTTCAGAGACCACTGCCGCCGCCGCCGGCCAGCAAGGCGTGGTGCGCCGCGATCCGTTCGCGATGCTGCCGTTCATGGGCTACAACATGAGCGACTATTTCCAGCACTGGCTCAATCTCGGCAAGAAGCTGGAAGCCTCGGGCGCCAAGCTGCCGAAGATCTACACGACCAACTGGTTCCGCAAGGGTGCCGACGGCAAGTTTGTCTGGCCAGGCTACGGCGAGAACATGCGCGTGCTGAAGTGGATGATCGACCGCGTCGAAGGCAACAAGACCGAAGGTGTGGAACACATCACCGGTGTGAGCCCGCGCTATGAGGATCTGAACTGGACGGGCTTGAACTTCAGCGCCGAACAATTCGCCACTGTGACCAGTATTGACAAGGCAGCTTGGCAAGCTGAGTTGAAGCTGCACGCGGAACTGTTCAAGCAGTTGGAGCACCATCTGCCGACGGAATTGCCGGAAACCAAGGCTGCTATTGAGCAGCGCCTGGCGGCCTAATCACACTGGTTGCGCCAACAAAAAAGCCCGATGGATTCATCGGGCTTTTTTTGTTTCTGCGCATTTGAATATTTGCAAATTCCCAAAGCAAAAACCCCCAGTCATTTCTGACTGGGGGTTTCTGGGCTGTAAGAGCCTGACGATGACCTACTTTCACACGGGAACCCGCACTATCATCGGCGCTGACGCGTTTCACTGTCCTGTTCGGGATGGGAAGGAGTGGTACCACGTCGCTATGGTCATCAGGCATAAAGGGTTGTCTGACTGATCACGCGATCAATCAAACGAATTCATAGAGTTTGGAATCAGCTTTGGCGAATTGTTTTGAATGCGTCAACTTGGCATAACACCTTGATCAGACTGATCAAAGTTATAGGGTCAAGCCGCACGAGCAATTAGTATCAGTTAGCTTAACGCATTACTGCGCTTCCACACCTGACCTATCAACGTCCTGGTCTTGAACGACTCTTTAGGGGGCTCAAGGCCCCGGCAGATCTCATCTTGAAACGAGTTTCCCGCTTAGATGCTTTCAGCGGTTATCTCTTCCACACTTAGCTACTCGGCAATGCCACTGGCGTGACAACCGATACACCAGAGGTGTGTCCACTCCGGTCCTCTCGTACTAGGAGCAGGCTTCCTCAAATCTGCAGCGCCCACGGAAGATAGGGACCAAACTGTCTCACGACGTTTTAAACCCAGCTCACGTACCTCTTTAAATGGCGAACAGCCATACCCTTGGGACCGGCTACAGCCCCAGGATGAGATGAGCCGACATCGAGGTGCCAAACACCGCCGTCGATATGAACTCTTGGGCGGTATCAGCCTGTTATCCCCAGAGTACCTTTTATCCGTTGAGCGATGGCCCTTCCATACAGAACCACCGGATCACTATGTCCTGCTTTCGCATCTGCTCGACTTGTCAGTCTCGCAGTTAAGCACGCTTATGCCATTGCACTATCGTCACGATGTCCGACCGTAACTAGCGTACCTTCGAACTCCTCCGTTACGCTTTGGGAGGAGACCGCCCCAGTCAAACTGCCTACCATGCACTGTCCCCGATCCAGATAATGGACCTAGGTTAGAACCTCAAACACACCAGGGTGGTATTTCAACGTTGGCTCCACAAGATCTAGCGACCCTGCTTCAAAGCCTCCCACCTATCCTACACAGATCTGTTCAAAGTCCAATACAAAGCTACAGTAAAGGTTCATGGGGTCTTTCCGTCTTTCCGCGGGGAGATTGCATCATCACAAACATTTCAACTTCGCTGAGTCTCAGGAGGAGACAGTGTGGCCATCGTTACGCCATTCGTGCAGGTCGGAACTTACCCGACAAGGAATTTCGCTACCTTAGGACCGTTATAGTTACGGCCGCCGTTTACTGGGACTTCAATCAAGAGCTTGCACCCCATCATTTAATCTTCCAGCACCGGGCAGGCGTCACACCCTATACGTCCACTTTCGTGTTTGCAGAGTGCTGTGTTTTTAATAAACAGTCGCAGCCACCGATTTTTTGCAACCCATTCATGCTCCGTTGTTCACTTCACACTAATAGGGCACACCTTCTTCCGAAGTTACGGTGTCAATTTGCCGAGTTCCTTCTCCTGAGTTCTCTCAAGCGCCTTAGAATACTCATCTCGCGCACCAGTGTCGGTTTGCGGTACGGTCGTATATAGCTGAAGCTTAGTGGCTTTTCCTGGAACCTCGTTCAGTCACTTCACCAGCAAGCTGGCTCGATCGTTGGCCTCGGTATATGTGCACCGGATTTGCCTAATGCACGCCTACATCCAACTAAACCGGGATATCCAACACCCGGATGACCTATTAAGATCCGTCCCCACATCGCACTATATATCGGTACAGGAATATTGACCTGTTTCCCATCAGCTACGCATCTCTGCCTCGCCTTAGGGGCCGACTCACTCTACGCCGATGAACGTTGCGTAGAAAACCTTGCGCTTACGGCGAGGGGGCTTTTCACCCCCTTTAACGCTACTCATGTCAGCATTCGCACTTCTGATACCTCCAGCACGCTTTACAACGCACCTTCACAGGCTTACAGAACGCTCTCCTACCACTTGCAATAAATTGCAAATCCGCAGCTTCGGTAACTGGCTTAGCCCCGTTACATCTTCCGCGCAGGACGACTCGATCAGTGAGCTATTACGCTTTCTTTAAATGATGGCTGCTTCTAAGCCAACATCCTGACTGTTTTAGCCTTCCCACTTCGTTTCCCACTTAGCCAATTTTAGGGACCTTAGCTGGCGGTCTGGGTTGTTTCCCTCTTGAGTCCGGACGTTAGCACCCGGTGCTCTGTCTCCCAAGCTGTACTCATCGGTATTCGGAGTTTGCCTTGGTTTGGTAAGTCGCCATGACCCCCTAGCCAAAACAGTGCTCTACCCCCGATGGTAATACTTGAGGCACTACCTAAATAGTTTTCGGAGAGAACCAGCTATTTCCAAGTTTGTTTAGCCTTTCACCCCTATCCACAGCTCATCCGCTAGTTTTGCAACACTAGTCGGTTCGGACCTCCAGTACCTGTTACGGCACCTTCATCCTGGCCATGGATAGATCACTTGGTTTCGGGTCTACACCCAGCGACTGATCGCCCTATTCGGACTCGATTTCTCTACGGCTTCCCTATTCGGTTAACCTTGCCACTGAATGTAAGTCGCTGACCCATTATACAAAAGGTACGCAGTCACCCCTTACGAGGCTCCTACTTTTTGTAAGCACGCGGTTTCAGGATCTATTTCACTCCCCTCCCGGGGTTCTTTTCGCCTTTCCCTCACGGTACTAGTTCACTATCGGTCAATGATGAGTATTTAGCCTTGGAGGATGGTCCCCCCATATTCAGACAGGATTTCTCGTGTCCCGCCCTACTTGTCGTTAGCTCAGTACCACACAGGTCATTTCACGTACGGGGCTATCACCCGCTATGGCCAGCCTTTCCAAGCTGTTCCGTTATGTCTTGTGCTATCACTAACAGGCTTCTCCGATTTCGCTCGCCACTACTTTCGGAATCTCGGTTGATGTCTTTTCCTCGAGCTACTGAGATGTTTCAGTTCACCCGGTTCGCCTCGCATGACTATGTATTCATCATGCGATACCTTTCGGTGGGTTTCCCCATTCGGAAATCTCCGGATCAAAGCTAATTTGCCAGCTCCCCGAAGCTTATCGCAGGCTATCACGTCCTTCGTCGCCTATCATTGCCAAGGCATCCACCACGTGCTCTT